>NZ_CP192026.1:0-5147513 GCF_050949235.1 Streptosporangium sp. CA-135522 | reverse complement strand
GTACCAGGCCCGCAGCTCGGCGGGACGGGTCGTGCCGAGCAGCATGCTGCCGGGCTTCAGTGTCGTCATGTCGAATCTCCACGTTATGTGATCACAGGTCGCGGCAGAGGTTGTCGCCGCACCCCGCGTCCCGGTGCTATTTGAAATCGCGTTCCGCTGCCTCGGCGGCGCGCTTGATGGCCGCCAGCCGACGGTCCCGGTCGGCCGCGAGCGAGGACATCGACCGCGTGGGGGCGTCCAAGCCGGCAGCGGGACGGCGGCCGCGGGCGAGGAGGCGGGGACGTGCTGATCTCGCGGGGGCGTGCTCATGGCGCAACTCCGCTGGACGAGGGATTGGGATTGCCCTCGACGGTACGGAGGTTGGGGTCCAAGTGGGCGAAATCCGGCGCTAAGAGTGCGGAGTGGTGACCAGGGGTTATCTCGCCTCGGTCTCCACCGTCTACTGCACAGTACAGCGAGCCAGCCCCGAGGTCCCCGCAGAGCCCGGTAGCCCCACAGAGCTCTTATTCTCCGACGTTTGCCGACTTGACCTCAACGAGAACCACGTTTACTTCGCCCGCCAGCAACTCCCAGGCGTGATCGAAAGCGGTTTCTTGCCAGACGACCGCACCGGGGTTCAGATCCACGATCTGCGTCGTCCCATCCGCCAAGGTCACTTTCTGTCGCCCGGAGCCGAGGTTGATCACGACCATCGGCGGGTGCGAGTGCATCGCACTTTCCCAACCGTGAGAGGCGCGCGCCTGAATCACCCGAACGTGTTCATTCTCGAACAAGACTTGGTGCGCATCGGGATCCACGATCGCTGCATGCTGGGGCTTCTGAGCTGAGGCCGGGGTCTGTGTCGAAAGCGAAACACTCATCGCAGGCTCCTATCTGTTGGGTTGTTGCGCGACCTTGGCGCCGGCTCCGCCACCGGATCGGTCCGGCGATCTCGGAGTGGGTCGCTGACTGTCGCATGGATCTGGCCTTCCGAGCGCCATCGTGGCCACCCGAACCTCGCTGGTTCCGCCAGGCCGTGCTCCTACGATAACCGCAAAGAGTTGTGAAAAGCAACCAAAATTAGTAGTGATTTAGGATCAAGATAGATGCAAGTAGGATCAGGGTGGATACAAGGAGGAAGTAGTCATGCCGACCAGCCGTAGTTATCGGGACTCATGTGGGATGGCTCGGGCTCTCGACGTCGTCGGGGAGCGGTGGGCACTGCTGGTCGTCCGTGAGCTGCTCTTGGTGCCTCAACGCTTCTCCGAGCTGCGGCACGCTCTGCCTAACGCCAGCTCGAACCTGCTTGCCGATCGACTTCGAGAACTCGAACATCACGGGGTGATCCGTCGCCGCAAACTGGCGTCGACGGCAGGCCCGCAGGTCTACGAACTGACAGAGTGGGGCCGGAAGCTAGAACCGATCGTCCTAGCCCTGAGCGATTGGGGGATCGATGCCCCGAACCCCCCAGAGCCCACCTCGCTCAGCGCCACCTCGGTGCTGATCTTCCTGCGAGTTGGCGCTCGTCCCGACCCGGCGGCGCCACCGATCGTTTGTCGCCTCGATCTCGACGGCTCAGTCTGGACGGTCTGCGTAGACTCCGGAAAGGTTCAGGTGCAGAGCGGTGAACCTGCCACGGCCGACATCTCGCTTCGCACGGACCCTAAGACGCTCGGCGGCCTGCTGGCCAACCCAGCCTCGCTCGACTCTGCGCTCGCCGAAGGGAGCGTGGCCCTTGTGGGCGACCTTCTGGCCCTCAACCGGCTGCTGCTGCTGTACGGAGTCGCCGACTCGCACCGGTTGTGATCTCTGTGCCCGTGGTTCGGGAGGTCCGCGCCTAAGGTAAGCCCAAAACCCACGATCGGCTGCATGACGGGCCGGCCGAGACGGCGTAATCGTCAGCCGGCGCTCACCACTTGGTCGGCCTCGGCGGTCTGTGCGTTGCCGCGAAGCGGCTCCCGATCAGGCCGTGGCTCGCGGATCACGTTCCGCGGCAGGCCGCCGATCGGCCCTCTGGCGGGAGGCGGAGACGGTGTTCAGAGCACGCCGCCACCCTTGTCGAGGTTGTGGAGTCCGGCCGCGCTCTCCGCCATCCGCCGGTAGTCAGGGCATTGCGTGAAGTCGTCCGCGGTGCACTGCATAAGGTGCTCGATCAGCGCCTTGGAGGCCGATATCTCCTGTAGCCGGTGTTCCAGTTCCGCGTGGTGCCGCTGGAGGAGGGCCTGGCGCTCGACCTGGCCGGAGACGGTGAGGATATCCCGGATCTGCTCCAGGCTCATGCCCGCTGCCTTGGCGCGAACGATCGTCAGGACGCGTACGACGTGATCGCGGGTGTAGCGGCGGCGGCCATTGACTCTGGTGGCGGGGACCAACAGACCCATGGCCTCCCAGTGGCGCAGGACATGCGGGGCGAGGTCGAACTGCTCCGCGAGTTCCCCGATCTGCATCCAGTCACTTGACTTCATGTTGACATTAACTTGCAGACTTGCCTTCACGTCAAGCGATCACGCTTTATGGAGGCAAGAGATGTTCGACGTCGTCACCGTCGGAGGAGGCCCGGCCGGCATGGCCGCCGCGCTGGCCCTGGGACGGGTTCACCGGACGGTGCTGCTGATCGACGCCGGAGAAGGCCGCAACACCGCCGCCGAGAACGTGCACAACTTCCTCACCCGAGACGGCACACCACCCGCCGAGTTGCGCAAGCTCGGCCGCGAGGAACTGGCCGGGTACCCGGCGATACAGACAAGGACTGGGACAATCACCGACGTCCGCGTGCTGGACGGGGACGGCTTCCAGCTGGACCTGTCCGGCGGTGGGACGGTGGAGGGGCGGCGGCTGCTGTTGGCGACCGGGCTGACCGACGAGCTTCCCGGCCCGCGCGGGGTACAAGCGTTGTGGGGCCGTTCCGCCTTCCACTGCCCCTACTGCCACGGCTACGAATGCACCGACAAGCAGGTCGCCGTGCTCGGCACGGATACGGCCCGAGTACGGCTGGCGCTGCAGCTGAGCCAGTTCGCCGCCAACGTCACACTCTGCACCGGCGGCCAGTCGCTCGACCCCGCGGCGCAGGCCACGCTGGAAACGCACGGCATCGGCGTGCGCTGCGAGGCCATCACCCGCCTGGAGGGTACGGACGGACGGCTGGAACAGATCGCGTTCGAGACCGGCCCATCCCTGGCCAGAGACGCGGTGTTCGTCGTCAACGTGCCACGCCAGCGCTCCGACCTCGCCGCCCGCCTCGGCTGCGCGGCCTTCGCCGACGGGTGCGTGGAGGTGAACGAGTTCGGCCAGACCAGCATGCCCGGCGTGTATGCCCCAGGTGACATGGCGCGTCGGGCCAGCATGCCGGTGCCGATGGCCGCGGTCATCGCCGCAGCGGCCAGCGGCACCGTCGCCGCAGCGGTCATCGACCAGGACCTGCTGAGCGCCGACTTCGACCTGCCCAACCCGTTCGCGCAGGCAAGGGGTTGATCATGGTGTCCGCGGATCTCACGCAGACCGCCTCCGGCGTCCCGTCGAAGGGCAGCAGCAATGTGCCGCTCGCCACGGCTGGCCTGCTGATCGGCATGCTGCTGTCGGTGCTGGACCAGACGGTGGTGGCCATCGCCCTGCCCGACATCGCCGCCGACTTGGGCGGCATGGACGCGATCGGCTGGGTCGTCACCTCCTACGTGCTGGCCTCGACCGCGACCGGCGCGCTGTATGGCCGCCTCAGCGACCGGTTCGGCCGACGTACGATGTTCCTCACCGCGATCGCCGTCTTCGTCGCGGGCTCCGCACTGTGTGGCCTGGCCCAGACGATGCCCCAGTTGATCGCCACCAGGACCATGCAGGGCATCGGCGCAGGCGCGCTGTTCGTGCTGCCCACGATCGCGCTGTCCGAGCTGTACCCACCCCGTCTGCGTAGCCGGATCCAGGGTTTCACCGGTGGCGTCTTCGCCCTCGCCAGCGTGGGCGGCCCGCTCGCCGGCGGCGCGATCACCGACGCCTGGGGCTGGCGCTGGATCTTCTACATCAACCTGCCGCTCGGCCTGCTCGCCATGGCGCTAGTCGCGCTCGCGCTGCGGCTGCCCAAGACCGGCGGGGACGGCAGGGTCGACCTCGCCGGGGCCGTGCTGCTCGCCGCCGCGACCGTGAGCCTGCTGCTGGTGGCCGAATGGGGCGGCCGCACGTACGCGTGGAACTCCGGCGTGATCCTCACGCTGATCGCTGCCCTGGTAGTCCTGGGAGCGCTGTTCGTGTGGCGGGAACGACGCGCGGCCAACCCGCTGCTGCCGCTGCGGCTGTTCGCCGACCCCACGCTGCGCGTCGCGCTGCCCGCCATCGCGCTGCTCGGCGCGCTGCTCGGCGGATCGATCGTCTACCTGCCCACCTACCTGCAGGCCACCTACGGCATGGGAGCCACCCAGGCGGGGCTGGCGCTCAACCCATACGTCCTGACGTTCATGGCGGTCTCCTCGCTGGCTGGTGCCCGCATCGGCGCCAGCGGCCGGTTCAAGCCCTACCTGCTCGCCGGCTCGCTGATCGCGGTACTGGGGTTCGTCCTGCTGAGCCTGCTTCAGCCCGACACTCCCTACGCCCTGCTCGCCGTAGAGATCGGCGTGCTGGGCGTGGGCTTCGGGCTGCTGATGCAGAACCTCGTGGTCGTCGCGCAGAACGCCGTCTCCCCCGCGGACCTGGCCACCACCACCTCCGCCGCGGTGTCCGTCCGCGGCCTGGGCCTCTCGCTCGGCGTGGCCCTCTTCGGCAGCCTCCTCACCCGCGAACTCCAAGGGCAGGCCCCGGACCCGCAGACGACCGCCGCCGCCATCCCGGACGTGTTGTTCTGGGGCGCGCCGGCCGCCCTCGTCATGGCGGCGTTGCTGGCGCTGCTGCCTCGAACCGTCAACCACCCCAAATCAGGAGAGGCAACGGCATGAGCACCGACAGACAGACCATCCTCATCGAGGGATACGAGACCATACGCACTCTGCTGGCCGATGCCAGGCTATCCAGCGCACCCCCTGACGGCCAGGCAGGTTTCGGCGGTCGGCACATGCTCAACACCGATCCTCCTGACCACACCAGACTCCGCAAACTCGCGCAAAAGGCCTTCACCGCACGGCGGGTGGCCGCACTCCGGCCGCGCATCCAGCAGATCACCGACGCGCTGATCGCCGGCATCTGCCCACAGGGAAAGGCGGATCTGGTCGGCGACGTGGCCTTCCCCCTGGCCACCACCGTCATCTGCGAGCTTCTCGGCGTCCCGGCAGCTGACCGCACCACGTTCAGCGACTGGTTCACCGCCGCCCTCACCCCGGCCGACACCCCCGACGCGGACGTCATCGTGGGCCGGGCACTCAAAACGCTCAATGACTACATCCAGACGTTGGTCGACGCCAAACGAGGCTCAGGCGAGCGCGCCGGCGGCGGATGGGTCGACTTCGCCGAGGTCGAACCGGAGCTGGCGCGGTGGATCGCGGCGCGGGCGTTCACCACGGGCGAGGGCCCCAAGGCGCTGTTCGACGCGGCGGTGGCCGAGTTGCGTACCCGCCCGGTGGTGAAGGCCTCGGGTCCGCAGATGGACAAGGTGCTGAAGCGGGTGGCCGAGATCACCACGCTCGGGGTCGGTGAGGTGGATGTATCGGTGATCCCGCCGCAGCGAACGCCGATAGCGAGGCGGTGCTGCGGCGCACCCGTCGGCTGTTCATCAACCGCGACAACCTGCGGGTGGCCGTGCACACGGTGGTCAACGCGACGCTGGAGGCTCGGGATGTGCAGCTGTGGGGGCCGGGCACCTCGTGCGGGCCGACATGGCACCCAAGGAGCCCCGGCGATGCAGGCCCGCGAAGTGCCGCCGGTGGTCAATCTGCGGACCGATCTGGACGCGCGCGATCTGGCTGCGCCCCGGTGACCTGGCCTGACGCCTCCCGGAGCGCCCTTCCCGTGAAGTCCGTTTTGCGATGGATGATGCGCCCATGTCACTCTTCTCCTCCGATTGACGAGAGGGGGACACCGTGGAGCTGCGTGATATCGAGATCTTCCTGACCCTGGCCGAGGAACTCCACTTCGGCCGCACAGCGGCACGGCTGCACGTGACCCAGGCCCGGGTGAGCCAGGCGATCAAGACACAAGAGCGGCGCATCGGCGGCCTGCTGTTCGACCGCGCCAGACGCACCGTTGTACTGAGCCCGCTCGGCCACCAGCTGCGCGCCGACCTGCTCCCGGTCTACGCCGGTCTCCGCGCCAGCCTAGAACGTGCCAAGATGGCGGCGCGGGGCATCACCGCCGAGCTCCGCGTCGGTACCATCTCCGCCAACAGCTACGACCTGCGCCGCTACTGGGAGACCTTCCGCAGCAGGCACCCGCAGTGGGACCTGCGCCTGCGGACTGCCCCCTTCGTTGACCCCTTCGGCGGGCTGCGCCGCGGCGAGATGGACATACTGGTCACCTGGCTACCCGTGCTGGAGCCCGATCTCATCATGGGGCCGACGATGTTCTCCGACGGCCGAGTGCTGACGATCTCCGTCGACCACGAACTGGCCGGCCGCACCAGTGCCACGATCGAGATGCTCGGCGACTTCCCGGTCGGGTACGCCCAGTCGATCCCCGACTACTGGTTCGATGCCTACACGCCCGGGCAGACCCCCAGGGGCAACCTCATCGTGCGTGGCCCGGGGCTCGAGAACAACGACGACCTCTACTCCCGCATCAGCACGGGTGAGATCATCAACCCCTCCCCCGCGCACGTGGCTCGTTACTTCAACCGCCCGGACCTCACCCATATCCCTATTCCCGACATGCCCGCACTGGACTTCGGCCTGGTCTGGCGTGGTGATGCGGAGAACGACATGATCCGTGCCTTCGCCCAGGTCGTCCGTGATCTCGGCCCCCTCTGACACGCGAAAACGGCCGGGCTCCCATCGGAGCTCGGCCGCCTTTTCTCTCAGAGGTACGGCGCCACCTACGCGTCAACCGAAGCGCGCACCAGGGCCCAGGCCACGGCCCGCCACACCAGTCCCAGCCTCCTCCGGCCGTGAAGGCCCCCCGCTCGGGTCGGTGTCACCAGGGGCAAAGTAGAGCTTTCGCGCAGGTCGTGAACATCTCAGAACCGTCTCTCAGAACGTTCCGGTTATGAGAGGAGTTCTGCGAACGATGACCTGGGTGAACGCCTCGTCGAACAAGGGCAACCCTGATCTCGCACAATCGGTCATTTCCGCGAATCACCCACCGTTACCATCGTCACGCAGGGCTACCTTGCCCCTGGTGACACCGACCCGAGCGGGGCTTCTTATTGGTGAGGATGTCCGTACACATATACGGGGCAGGCTCTGGCCGATCGGCTGGCGCTCTCCGCGCAGAGTCTGACTCCCCGGTGGGGATGACCATCCGCTGCGCTCCAGCCGGCCGAGTATGAGGGAGACGGTCCCCGGGGCGCGACCTGTCGCCTTGATGATCTCCAGCCCCCAGCGTGCGTGTCATTCGGCCATCAGGCCTCGATCACGTCCACGGCAGCGGGGGCGATCCGCAGCCTCTGCGTCTCAAGTGCGATGGGTTCCCTCTGTGATCTGCCGGAGTATGGACGTGTAGTCCTGGAAGGCGCTGCGCCCTTCGTCGGTCAGGGCCAGCCAGGTCCGGGGGCGTTTGCCGACGAAGCCTTTCGTCGCCCGTACGTAGCCAGCCTTCTCCAGCGTGTTGATGTGCTTGGACAGCAGCGAGTCACTGACCTCGATCGTGTCCCTCAAAAAACCGAACTCGACCGTTTCCGCCGCCGCGAGCATGGCCATGATGGACAGCCGCACCGGAGCGTGAATGATCTCGTCGAGCGCGTGCCGTGGATGGCTCACCGGTCCTCCGCGGAGCGGAACATGCGTACCGCGCCATACAGCAGAGGGGCGCTTGCGATCAGCGCGACCAGTACATCGGCCACCGCCCACAGCGGGCCTGACTCCTGCGGGTGCAGGAACATGTTGTAGACCGCCCCGATCACGGTCGTCCCCACGAACGCATAGGCGACGGGAAACGAGAGCCGGGATTGCAACCGGCCGTAGACCCGCTGGCGGGAGATGTAGATGAACCCGGCCACGGTAAGGACGCCGAGTGTCAGAGTGGCGTAATTCGTGACCGTTACGGGGCCGAGCAGCGTGGCCAGCCAGTAGCCGGTGGCTCCGAGCCACATCGCCACGAAGAAGTACGCGCCCCGGCGGTGGGACTTCCGTACGGTGCCCTGCGCGCGGTCCACTTCACGAAGGGCGGCCTCCGCTGACAAGTCGTCATGTTCCGACATGTTTCCTCCTGCTCATCTACTTTACTCACAGAAGAGTACTCAACTACTGTTCAAGTATCTAGAGGTGAATGGATAAGCCCAAATGGACCGGCCGATCTATTAGCGGGCCTGGCCGGCGCGGGGAGCGAGGTATGCACCCGTCCACGTTCAACGCCTCGGGAGCCGGAGCGCGTACGCCTGGGGTGAGTACGGCTGCTGCGTGAACTCGTGGAAGGGGCAAAGCCCGGCGGCGACATCGGCCCGGGTGAAGGGCCGTGTTTTCGGGCCAGACGCCCCTAGGAACACAGCTTTCCTAGGCAGCCTCGGCCAAGTCGGCGAAGTCGATCTGGGGTAGGTCGGGGTCGAAGTCGTCGGGGCGTAGGCGCAGCACGTCGGTGGCGTACAGGCCGAACCGGCTGATGTGCGCGGTCAGGGGCGACAGCTGCGCGATGTCAGCGGCGGTGATGTCCTTGCCCTGCTCGGGCTGCCAACCCTCGGCCAGCAGCCGGCGCATCACCTCCATCATGTCCAGCGCCGTGTGGAAGATCACGCAATTGGCCGGCAACGAGTTGAATTTGATCATCTTCTCCTGCTCGGCCGGGTCGTTGCCGGCGATGACGCCGTCGTTGCCGAAGCGCAGCCAGCCGGAGAACCCGTTGAATCCCTCGACCTTGTTGGTGACCGCGGTGATGCGCCGCCGCCGCAGCGCGGGATCGGCCAGGAAACGCAGCAGTGCCACGGTGCGCACGCTACGCCCGATAGATCTCGTCCTTACAGGAGTGGGAGCCCAGCCGGCGCAGCAGGGTGACGGAGTTGAGCCGGCCCTCGCGGATGGAGATCGCCACCCGCATCAGGTCGGGCCATATCTTCTCCACCAGGTCTCAGTTGATGACGTTTGTGGGTGATGTAGGGGGAGATGGTGGCCAGGTCGTCGAGGTCGACGGGTGGCCTTCGGCGGCGATGGCGTTGGCGGCGTCGGTGATGTCGCAGGCGGTGGAGTAGATGACGCAGTTGGCGAGCAGCTCGTTGAACTTGATGATCTCCTCTTGGTGGTCGGGATCGTTATGGGGGATGAGCTTGCCGCCGAACATCAGCCAGTCGGCGAATCCGTGGAAGGCCCCGTTGCGGTTGGTGATCTGAGTGATCTGCTCGCGCAGGTCCGGATCGGATAGGTAGCGCAGCAGCGTGATGGTGCGGACGGCGCGGCCAAGCTCGCGGAAGGCCCGGTAGAGGCGGTTCTTGCGCGAATGGTTGCCCATCCGGCGCAGCAGGGTGACCGAGGAGATCCGGTTCTCGCGGATGGAGATCGCGGTACGGAGCAGGTCGCTCCAGTGGGTCTCGATCAGCCGCCAGTCGATCGCCTCGTCGCCGAACAGCGCGTCGATGTGCTGGTAGCAGGTACCGGCGTCAGGCCGGTAGAAGATCAGGTCGTGCCAGTTGCGGATGCGCGGCAGCAGGTCGAAGCCCAGCAGCGCCGCGAGGCCGAAGACCGGTAGCGACTGGCCTTGGGTGTCGGCATGGATGGTGTCCGGCTGGATCTCCGAGGCGTTGCACGGCAGACCTTCGATGATGTAGACCGCCTCCCACACCCCGCACGGGATGAAGTGGGAGAACAGTGCCACGTAGGTGTTGGAGATGTGCCGGTAGGCCAGCCCGCCGTAGCCTCCGTATCGGATGTGGGACTCAGCGAGCAGGTTGTTCTCCCCCGTCTCGACCTGCGAGCCGTCGGCGGCCACGGTCTTGCCATCGCCCCACATCAAGGTGATGTCGAGCTGATTGAACCCGTTGATCACGGTCGTCGAGGCTTCGCCGACTTTCTCGCTGGTGGCGTGCTTGTTGGTGGCCAGGGCGAGTTCGGCGGCGCTGATCTGGCCCCGCATGTGCGCGGCGACCTGAGCCGGGCCGAGCGGGGTGCCGTAGGTGAACACCATCAGCACGTACCGGCCGAGTGTGTCCTTGATCTTCGGGTCGGAGCCGGAAGCGGGCCCGAAGTGGTGGTGCCAGCCGAGCTGGTAGGCGGTGCGGGTGAGGATGTCCAGCAGGTCGCGCTGCGGGAGCCGGTCGTGCACGGCCTCCTAGGTGATGTCCATGTCACATCCGGATGGTCAGGTCGCCGTTGATGACGTCGGCCTGGCAGCCGACCTTGGCCTTACCCGTGACGATGTTCGTCACGGTCGTGACCGTAGGCGTACCGTCGCTGTCCTTGCCGTTGTCCGTGCTGGTCTTGCCCGCCCGGCGCCGGCGTCACAAAGCATATGTCCCCCCTTCTTCTCAGCGGGCCTCCTGCCGCCTTCTTCGGGTGGCGGCTATCACGGCCGGAAACAAACCACCATGACCGCAAAGTAGAAGAAGCATCGGTCCGCGAACGATGTCAGTATTTCCAGCGCGCCTGAGCCTTTCACACCCCCGAATATCCAGAAGTGGAGCGACCCATGTCTCGATCACTCATCTCCAGGATCGGCCCGCGCAAGAGCATCGCCGTCCTTGCATCGGCCGGCGCCCTGGCCACCGCGGGTATCCTCACGTTCGTCGGCCCCACCAACGCCGACGCCGCCGCGCCCAGCAAGTCGACGATCCAGTGCAGCAACGCCACGCTGAAGGGGCACTACATCTTCGGCGCCAACGGCACGTCGGTGCCCCCGAGCGGCGAGAGCATCCCGATCTCCACAGGCGGCCTCGACTACTTCGACGGCAAGGGCGGCGGCACCGGCATCGCCACCTTCGTGGTGAAGGACGCCCTGGTGAACGACCACACCCCGATCACGCTCTCCTACAACATCAAGAGCGACTGCAGCGGGAAGGCGTCGTTCCACCTGGGCGACAGCTCGGCGAACTTCAACG
This sequence comes from Streptosporangium sp. CA-135522, assembly GCF_050949235.1. Taxonomy (NCBI): domain Bacteria; kingdom Bacillati; phylum Actinomycetota; class Actinomycetes; order Streptosporangiales; family Streptosporangiaceae; genus Streptosporangium; species Streptosporangium sp. CA-135522. The sequence goes on along the minus strand of NZ_CP192026.1, from coordinate 5,136,448 downwards.
TGTACGCCGACCCCTCCGGGGCGTCGTTCGTCCTGGTCGCCACCGACCCGGGCAACGTGCTGGCGGGCACCGAAACCCGAGTGAGCCGGTAACCTCCCCCGCCCTTTCGTCCCGCCCGCGGGGATCCGGCCGTCACGGCCGGTCCCCGCGGTTCTTTGTGCGCCGCTGTGTCGTCCTTCCGCCCGCCGCCGCGCAGAGCGAACCCGGCGACTAGTCCCGCAAGTGTGCTTACCCGGGTCGCTCCAGCGCCGAATCCGCGTCGGCTATTGAGGGTTTTCCAATCTCCTCAGTTACTGGAGTTCGTGAGGCGTGGCGGTGCCGGGGAAATGGTGAAGCTCCTGGCTGCTCCGGGCACCCCGCCCGCACGGGTCGGGCGGGACCCGCAACGATCAGCCGAGTAGCTCGGTGAGCATGGCCCGGTGCGCGGCGAACGCCCGCCCGGGGTAGACCGCCGCGAGGTGGGCGGCCAAGTCGGTGTAGGTGTCCGCTCTTCCTGCGCGGCCGTGGAGTCATCCCTCGCATTGCCCGCCGGGGGGGGTGAGTCCAGCCGGCGTCTGGGACGTCACCGCTGGGTGGTCGAGCGGACCGTCTCCTGGCCGGCCGGCTGCCAACGCCTTCACCGGCGCTAGGAACGCCGCGCTGACCACTTCGCGTCCTTCGTTGCCATCGCCGCTGCCCTTATTCGCTGTGGGCGGCCACGATCTTGTGGCTCTGTCTCACTCTGCGGGGTCGGGTTACAGAGTGTGAGGTGTGGGGCTGTTGGTGTTGGTCGCGGTCTTGTAACACGGTGCGCATGGGTGCGGCCGTTCCGTCACGATTTGGATCACTCGAAGATCAAACGTGAAGAACGGCCGCGTAGGGGTCATTGTGCTGCACGAGGTGTCGTCCGAGCAGGCCCGTCTGCTGGGGATGTTGTTCCCGCATCTGGACGGTCTGGAGTTCGTCGGGGTCGGGAGCGGGGATGCCGGGTTGGTCGTCGTGGCCAGGACCGCGCCGGAGCCGGTGGCCTGCCGGGAGTGCGGGACACCGTCGTCACGGCTGCATGAGCGGTATCGGCGCAGGCTGGAGGATGTGTCGTGCGCGGGTCGGCCAGTGCGGGTGGAGTTGGAGGTCCGCCGGTTGTGCTGCTTGAACGCCGACTGCGCCGTGGTGACGTTCGCCGAGCAGGTCGAGGGAGTGACCCAGTGGCGGCAGCGGCGGACTCCGGGCCTGCGCTATGTGCTGGAGCGGGTCGGCCTGGCACTGGCCGGGCGGGCCGGAGCGCGCCTAGCGGCGGTGTTGGGCGCGGTGGTGTCGCGGTGCACGATGCTGCGGCTGATTCGTGCCCTGCCCGATCCCGAGGTCGGCACGGTGAGAGTGCTGGGCGTCGACGAATTCGCCAAACGCCGTGGTCAAAGCTATGCCACCATCCTGATCGACCTGGACACCCACCGTCCGGTCGACGTGCTGGACGGCCGTGAGGCCCAACCTCTGGCCGACTGGCTGGCTGCCCACCCCGGGGTTGGCGTCGTGTGCCGCGACCGGGCGGGAGGGTTCGCCGAAGGCGCACGGCTGGGAGCGCCTGACGCTCGGCAATGTGCCGACCGCTGGCATCTCTACAACAACCTGTGCGTAGCGGTCGACAAGACGATCCGAGCAAACCGCGCCGACCTGCGCGAACCCATCCCCGTCGGGGACGGCCAGGAGGCGCCGGAGGCCTCGGGTGCCAGCACCACCGCCGCCGCCCAGAACAATGCCGACACTCAGATCTCCGAGCCTCCTGAGGAGGCCAGCCGCACCGGCGCCGAAGATTTACTTCCCAGCGCCGAGGCATCCGCCCAGTTGCACAACTTCATCCCCTACCTGTGCAAACGCATCCTCGATGATCGGTGCGCCAACGCCGCCCTCCTCTTCCAGGAATTGCGTGAACACGGCTATCAGGGCAGCGCCCGCACCCTTCGCCGTTACCTGGTCCCGTTCCGGGACGAGCTGGCCGCGCGGAAGTTGCCGTCGGTGCCCCTGTCCGGCCCCAGCACTGTGTCAGTCGCCGATCGGACCCGCCAGCGTCACGCCGAGATCCACGCCCTGCTCGCCCAGGGTTTCAATCAGACCCAGATCTGCCAGATCACCGGCCTGTCCGAGCAGACCGTCAAGAAGTTCCGCCGAGCCGCCACCGCCGACGAGCTGCTGGGGGACCCCGGCAACCAGTACCGCCTCTTCGAGAGGTTCGTCCCCTACCTGCGCAAACGCGTCATCGAAGACGGCTGCGACAACGCCGCGCTGCTGTGCCGGGAACTACGTGATCAGGGCTACCGCGGCAGCACCCGAACCATCCGCCGCTACCTGGTCCCGCTCCGCGCCGGACTGCACGACCCCGACCTCCCACCCAAGCCACCGCCCGTCCGCGACGTGCGCCGATGGATCACCAGCGACCCCGACCACCTCACCGACGACGACAAAGACCACCTCGCCGCCATCCTGGACCGCAGCCAGCCCCTGGCCGCCCTCGACCAGCACGTCACCACCTTCGCCAAAATGCTCATCCACCGCACCGGCGAACGCGACCTCGACGACTGGCTCACCGCCGTCGACACCGAGACCACAGACCTGCCCCACCTGCGGTCCTTCGCCCAAGGCCTCCGCCGCGACCACACCGCCGTCCTCAACGGACTGTCCTTGCCCTACTCATCCGGCGCTGTCGAGGGCGAAAACTGCAAGATCAAGCACCTCAAGAGAATCATGTTCGGCCGCGCCAACCTCGACCTCCTCCGAACCATGATCCTTTACAACTGAGCGTCACCACCGACGGCCCGCCCCAGAGTGAGACAGAGCCGCTTCTGGATGGCCACCAGCAACGCCCGCCACCACTGGTCCGCACTGGCGCGCTTGAGGAAGTGGAGCGCGGTCGCCGCGACACTGTCGTGCTGTCGGATCGCTGACGACCGGCGTTCCGAAAGGTTTTTTTGAAGAAGTCCGGGAGGCGGTGTCGGATCGGGGCGGTGGTGTTCGTAGCAGGGGTGAGGCCGCCAGCAAGGGGCGGCGCCAAGGCGAAGGAATCGCGATCATGAAGCTGACGACCATGACTCAGGTCACCATCGATGGAGTGATGCAGGGAAACGGCGCCGTGTCGGATGACCGCAGGAACGGATTCGAGCGCGGCGGATGGGCCCGGGGGAAGGGCGACGACGAGACCAGGACGTTCATCACGCAGACCTACCAGCGTGCAGAGGCGTTCTTGTTCGGCCGGCGCACCTACGAGCTGTTCGCCGGCTCCTGGGGATCAATCGACCAGATGCGCGCACATCCCATCGGCGTGGCCTTGAACGAGGCCTCCAAGTACGTTGCCTCGACCACGCTCACCGCGCCGCGTTGGCAGGACACGACCGTTCTCCGTGGTGACCTCGCGGCGGCCATCAGTGAGCTGAAGGCCAAGCCGGGGGGTGAGTTGCAGGTGCACGGCAGTGGCATCCTGACCCGGTGGCTGCTGGAGAACGATCTGGTCGACGAGATGACTCTGCTCATCGTCCCGGTGGTCGTCGGCCAGGGCGCGCGGTTGTTCCCGGACGCGGGCCCGGATCTTGCGCTCGACCTGGTCGAGTCGCGCGTCGACGCCAAGGGCGTGACGATCCAGGTCTACCGGCCGGCCGGGCGCCCGCAGTATTTGACGGCCTGAAGTCCCTACCACCGAACCACGCTGTCTTGACACCACAGGAGATGATCTTCGGATGCAGTACCTGGTTTCCGTGATCGATGACAAGAGCGATCCCGGCAGCACGGACAGGCGGCCTGCCATCGGCGCGTTCAACGAACGACTGATCGCCGAGGGCTACTGGGTTTTCGCGGGCGGACTCGCGGACACCGACGCGGCCACGGTCATCGACAACCGGGGCGAGCAGGCGGTGTTCAGCGACGGGCCTTTCGTGGAGTCGAAGGAGTACCTCGCCGGCGTCTGGGTGTGGGAGGTCCCCGATCTGGATGTGGCGCTCAAGCTCGCCGCCGAGGCGTCGAAGGTCTGCGATCGGAAGATCGAGGTGCGGCCGTTCCTGTGAGCGATGTCGAGGAGGCGATCACCCGGGCTCACCACGACGAGTGGGCGCGGGTAGTGGCCGCCCTGACCAGGCGCTTCGGTGACCTCGACATTGCCGAGGAGGCAGCGGCCGAGGCGTTCACGACCGCCGTCGAGCGGTGGCCGGCCGACGGCGTACCGCCCAACCCCGGCGCCTGGCTGACCATCACCGCCAACCGCAAGGCCATCGACCGGATCCGGCGCGAGAACAAGCGCGACGATAAGCAGAAGGAGGCGCAGATGTTGTACGACCAGGCCCCGCCTGAGCCGCTGGGCGCCATCGACGACGACCGGCTCCGGCTGATCTTCACCTGCTGTCACCCGGCGCTGGCGGTGGAAGCGCGCGTGGCGTTGACGCTGCGTATGGTCGGCGGTCTGACCGTGCCCGAGATCGCCCGCGCCTTCCTGGTCCAGGAGACCGCCTTGGAGCGGCGGATCACCCGCGCGAAGGCCAAGATCAAGGCGGCTCGCATCCCGTATCGGGTGCCGTCCGCCGAGGATCTCCCGGCACGCATCACCGGCGTACTCGCCGTGCTGTATCTGGTGTTCAACGAGGGCTACCTGACGACCGGCCCCGGCACCGACCCGGTGCGGCACGACCTGACCGCCGAGGCGATCCGGCTCACCCGCCTGATCCGTGCCCTCCTGCCCGACGACGGCGAGGTGGCCGGGCTGCTGGCGCTGATGCTCCTCACCGAGGCCCGCCGCACCGCCCGGGTCTCGGCCAGCGGCGAACTGGTCGCCCTCGACGAGCAGGACCGTGGGGCCTGGGACACGGCGCTGATCGCCGAAGGCCACCACCTGGTGCGCGAGCGCCTCGCCGCTGCCGCCGCCGGGGTGGCTCCAGGCCGCTACCAGATCCTCGCCGCGATCAACGCCGTGCACACCTCCGCCCGCGACGTCCGTGACACCGACTGGTCGCAGGTCCTCGCCCTCTACGACCAACTCGTCCGCCTCGACCCCTCACCGATCATCGCCCTCAACCGGGCCATCGCGGCCGCCGAACTCGACGGCCCGCAGGTGGCACTGGCAGCCATCGACCGTCTCGAGGACAAGCTGGCCGGCTATCACGCCTACCACGCCGCCCGCGCCGACCTGCTGCGCCGGCTGGGCCACAGTCAGCAGTCGCGCGCGGCCTACGACAAAGCCATCGAGCTGGCGGGCAACACCGCCGAGACCGCCTACCTGACCCGCCGCCGCGGCCAACTCCGGTAGCACCCACCGATCCCGATCGACACCCCTCGCGCAGCGGCGGCCGACCCCGAGGCGCCCTGCCGATGCATTCCGCAACATGTCGCCCCAGCGACGGGTCTCGCTTCGTCCGAGCTTTGAATGCCAGGTCGCGAATACGCATTTCGCGACGCCGAGCGCGCAACTGAACGTCACCACCGACAGCCCGACCCCGCAGAGCGAGACAGAGCCACTTTTACATGGCCGCACACATTCGCTACCGCCGCATGACCAAATGAGTCACGGTCTTAGGATCTTCCGCCACATCACCGAGGCGAACGGTTTTGGGCTTACCTTGGCTGGGACCCCTCACGGCTCAGGGGGATCCGCCGGCCCGCAACTCCGCCGCCACCGCGCGCTCGCGGAGCTGAGCGGCTTCGGCACGAAGTGCCTCCACCTGTTCGCGTAGGTCGGACAGTCTCATCTGCTCCATGGCCAGCTGCATTCGCACCTCGTCTCGTTCGGCGCGCGCTTTGCTCACATTGGCGGCAGCGCCTTCCTGCGCTTCGGAGACCTTCTTGGCCGTGCGTTTGTCGAGCTCGGCCAGCTGCCGCACCGTCCGCTTCTCCACCTCGGCGGCACGTTTCTCCGCGCGAGCCGCCTGGGCACGAGCCTCGGCCGTCTCGGCGGCCGCCTCGCCACGTGCTCGGGCCTCGGCGTCGGCACGTGCCATCGCCCGGTCCCGTTCAGCCTCGATGGCCTGAGCCCGAGCGGTAGCGGCCACGGCGCTCCGTTCGGCCTCGGCCCTCGTCTCCTCGGCGAGTTCTGCCGCCTTGCGCGCCCGATCCCGCTCCGCCCTCGCCTGCTCGGCATGCCGCTGATCCTGTACGGCCTGCGCCCGAGCCTGCTGTGCCTCGGCTTCGGCCGCCTCCACTCGTTCAGCCATCTCCCGCACCGCCGTGTCCCTGGTGATCTCGGCCTGTTCGGCTCTCCGCCTGGCCTCCTGCTCGGCGTGTTTGGCCTGGCGTTCGGTGGCGGCGGCCTCGTGCAGGGCGGCCAGTGCCTGCTCCCGTGCCCTCTCCGCGTCGGCCAGTGCGGTGTCCCGTTCGGCGTTGGCCTCCTCCACCTGCCGCGCCATCGCATCACGCTCCCGGCGTGCATGACCGGTGGCTTCGCGTGCCAGCCGTACCTGCTCGAAGGCCTGTTCCCGTTCGGTGCGCGCTATCGCCACCCGAGTGTGGGCCTCGGCTTGAACAGCGCTGAGCTTGGCCTCCACCCCAGCCGGGCTCAGCTCGTCGGCCAGAACCTGCGCCAGCGGTGCGATCACCGCCGTCATTCCCTTCTCCATCCGTTCGTAGAACTCTTCCGCCCGAGCCAGCACGCCTTCCAGGCCCGGCGTCGCCCGTTTCAGCTCCCGTTCTCGCTTCGCGGCCGCCTGGCAGTCTCTCTGGGGGCAATATGCCCGCGGACGCCCTCGTCCTGGCCGCTGCTCGATCGGCGCCCCGCAGTACTTACACGGCGTCACCACGCTCGACTCTTCCGTCACCGCTTCAGGGTAGCATTTTTTATTTTCTGGAAATTAAAAATCAATAAATCTGATCTGTTGCGTCGAGGGTGCTCGCAAGCAACTACCGGGAATGTAAATTCCCGCAAGTTAGGTGAAGTCGGATCAGTTCACGGGAGTGGGGACGGGTGCGGAACGGTCGGTGGTGTACGCGCGTGCCGTGGGGCTGGAGGCGCTGGGCGGGGCTCTGGGCTGTTGTCCCTGGGGCAGGGGGCTCATCCACGGGTGTGAGTAGTCGGCGCACAGGAAATCCTGGTGAGATTGATCTTGGTCGGCTAGCACACCGTCCTGGGGCTTCGCTGAGATTCACGGAAAGATCGTCGAGCGGGTGTCGGGACCCCCCCGCTCGGGTCCGTGCCACCAGCCGCAAAGTAACGCTGTGTAACTGATCACGTGTGCCTTTAGTATGGATTCCTTCGCGAGCCCGCCCGCAAGGTAGCAAAGCGTTATGTCTCCGGCGCGTTGCGTCGCCATCACAGGTGTGACATACCAGTCGGTAGTCGGGTGGTTACAAAACATGTTTCTCCTGACCCTTGTTGAAAATCCGGGAGAAAGGTGCGGGATGCGACGCGAATGGGAGTTAGAGGACCTGATCGAGTGCTGGACGCTGGATGCGGAGGAGTTCGCGCTGCTGGCGAACAAATCCGGCGCGACGCGGCTCGGCTTCGTTATCTTGAGCCCTCAAGGCTCCGTCTATGACGTGTATGACCTGCGCTAACTCCTTCCCGATCAACGTGGTGGATGCGATTACCTTCCGCTGTCCAGCACGGAAGCGGGAGATGCGATGCGCGTACAGCGAGTACTCATGCCGGACTCGGAGGCGGAGTCCTGGACTCTGCTCGGCAACGAACACGTCCCGGTCGAGCCGGTCGAGCAGTTCCTGGCCTACCTGACCTCGATCGAGAAGTCGCCGAACACCGTCAAGGCCTACGCTCACGATCTGAAGGACTGGTTCGTCTACCTGACCGGCCACGACCTCGACTGGAAGACCGCCACGCTGGAAGACGTGGCAGGGTTCGTGGCCTGGCTGCGGCTGTCGCCCGAGGCCCGCCATGGCAAGGTCACCGTGCTGCCCACGGTTGACCACCACTGCTCGGCGGCGAGCGTGAACCGCAAGCTGGCGGCCCTGACCTCCTTCTGCGAGTTCCACGCCCGGCACGGCGTCGAGCTGGCCGGTCTTCTGATCACCAACCTCCCCTCAGGGCATCGCCGCGGATCGGCAGCGACCTCCTACAAGCCGTTCCTGCACCACGTCACCAAGCACATGGCCCAGCGGAGGCGAACCATCAAGCTGAGGTCCTCGCGGCCGCGGCCGCACGTGCTGGCCGCTGCCGAGGCCCAGGCCATCCTGGATGCCTGCGATCATCTGCGGGATCGCCTGGTCTTCGGGGTTCTGCTGGACTGCGGCGTTCGTATCGGCGAGGCCCTGGGCCTGCGGCACGAGGACATGGACATCGCCGGCCGCGCCGTGACCGTCACACCGCGCTTCAACGACAATCGTGCCCGCGCCAAGGGTGATCGTGCTCGAACGATCCCGGCCAGCGCCGAGCTGATGCGGCTCTATGCCGGCTATCTCAACGATGAGTACGGCGCCTTGGACTCCGACTACGTCTTCGTTAACCTCTGGGCCGAACCGCATGGGCGGCCGCTCACCTACGCGGCCGTCTATGACCTGGTCATACGGCTGCGCCGCCGGACCGGCATCGACTTCGAGCCCCACCAATTCCGGCACACCTACGCCACCTGGCTCCTGCGTCGGGGCGCCGGCATGGAGAGCGTGAAGGAACTGCTCGGACACGCCTCGATCACCACGACGATCGACACATATGGCCACCTCACCGTCGAGGACGCCCGTCGGACCTTGGAGAGCGCGGGCTGGTTCACCGGGCGGGAGGTTCAGCTGTGACTCTCGCCGAGATGGATCCGGCTAGGCGCGGATTGCTGGAGAAGCTGATGGCCGCGGTTCGGCCCGAGTTCCGCGTCGACATCCTGTTCCCGGCCCCCGACGACCCGGTCCTGGGCTGGAAGTTCTGCGCCGTGCCCGGTTGCGACCGCCCCGCGAGTGATTACGAGTTGTGCAAGGGCCACGGCAATCGCTGGCGGAAGCTGTCCGACCGGCCCGACCGGGCCAGCTTCGTCACCAACCCCGGGCCGCCCCTACGAGGCCGCAGCGAGCCCGGCCGGTGCACCGTTGCCGGCTGTCGCTACTGCGGCGCGGGCAAGGGCTTGTGCACCCGGCACCGCGACCGATGGCAGCGCTCCGGCCATCCCGACCCCGCCGCCTGGGCGGCCGCCGCCCCCGCCGTTGAACCGGCAGGGCAGGCGGAATGCCGGTTGTCGTTCTGCTCGCTCTGGTCGGAAAGCAGCCTGGGGCTATGCAAGTCGCACCGCACCCGCCGCAAGGACCTCGCGTCGCTCGACATTGAGGAGTTCATCGCCGAGTGCGAACGCCACGGCAAGGCCTTCATCGACTTCCGCGGGCTGTCTCCTCAGCTGAAGCTCGAACTGCAATACGCCGTCCAGACCCGGCACGACGAGCAGACGGTCACCCTGCCCCTCCACGTCGCGAGCTGGACGATCAACCGCGCCCGCGAGTGCGGTGTCGCCTCACTGCTGGAACGCACCGAACAGGAGTGGCGGCAAATGGGCCTCGCTCGCCGCCGGAAGCCGGGCTGGGAGAAGTTGCGGAACCGGAGCGAAACGTTCTTGATCTATGCCCGCGACGCCGTCGAGACGCTCCATGACGGCAGCGGCTGGGAAGTGGAGTATCCCCGCGATGTCTGGCACGTGGCCAAGCTGAGCGGGCTCAAGCAGAGCGCGGGCGGCGCGCGTTCCGGAATCCGGCTGCGCTTCGACCGCATCACCCAGCCGTGGTTGCGCGAGCTCGGGAAACGGTGGGTCCGCTACCGGCTGATCTCCGGGCTCTCCATTCCGACCGCGGTGTCCGATGTTCAGGCGCTGACCCGCTTCAGCGAGTTCCTCACCGCCGCAGCCTCCACAGCCAACGGGCTGGCCGACATCGACCGTCCGCTGCTGGAGCGGTATCTCGCCTGGCTGACCGACCTGCCCGGCGGCGTCAGCGCCAACGAGAGCCGTGTGGGCGGACTCCACCTGTTCTTCCAGGCCATCCGGCAACACCGCTGGGATGACACCCTGCCCACCACCGCGGCGTTCTTCACCGGCGACGTCTCCCGGCGCCGCCTGCCCATCACCCGCCATCTGGCCGAGCACGTGATGGCCCAGGTGGAACAGCCTGCCAACCTGGATCGCTGGCCCTACCCGGAAGGCCGCTTGGCCACCATCATCCTCATCCGGTGCGGGCTGCGCCTGGCCGCCGCGTGCACCCTGCCCTTCGACTGCCTGCTTCACGACGGGCAAGGCGCCCCCTACCTGCGCTACGTCAACACCAAGATGGAGCGTGAGGCCGCCGTCCCCATCGACGAGGAACTCGAGACGGAGATCCGCGCTCAGCAGCGGCGAGTCCTGGAACGCTGGCCCGGCGGAAACCCGCACCTGTTCCCCCGTCTCACAGGCAACGCCAGCGGACAGCGACCGATGAGCTCTGACGCCTACCGCGGCCAGCTCAACCGCTGGCTGGAAAGCTGCAACGTCCGCGACGAGCACGGCAGACCGGTTCACCTGACTCCGCACCAGTGGCGGCACACCTTCGCCACCCGGCTGATCAACTGCGACGTTCCGCAGGAAGTCATCCGGGTGCTCCTCGACCACGATTCCATGCAGATGACGGCCCACTACGCCAAGATCACCGACCAGACCGTCCGGCGCCGCTGGGAGCAGGCGACCAAGGTCAACATCAGGGGTGAGCGAGTGGCACTCGATCCCGACGGGCCACTCGCCCAGGCGCAATGGGCCAAGACCCGGTTCGCCATGGCGACCCAGACCCTGCCCAACGGCTACTGCGGGCTGCCCGTTCAAAAGAGCTGTCCGCACGCCAATGCGTGCCTGACCTGCCCGGTCTTCATCACCGGCCCAGAGTTCATGCCCGAACTCCGCGAGCAACGCCACCGCACGCTCACGCTCATCGAGGTGTCCAACGGCAAAGGCCAGACCCGGGTCGCGGAGATGAACCAGCAAGTGCTCACCAACCTGGACCGCATGATCGGCGAGATCGAGAAGGACGAGGCCAAAGAAGCCGATGCGAGCTGATAACACCCATCACGTCGTCGCCGCGGCCCGGCGCCGAGCCGATCAGACCCGTCAGCGGGCCATCGCCGCTCTGCGCCGCATGGACGCCGCCGGTCAGCGCGTCACTTTCGATGCCGTCGCCCGGCAGGCCAACGTGTCTCGATCATGGCTCTACACCCAAGATGACCTGCGCGCCGAGATCGAGCATCTCCGCCAGCGGCACCCGAGCCCGTCCTCGCCGCCTCCGCCGCAGCGTCAGCGCGCCTCCGATCCGTCATTGCTACGCCGGCTCGAAGCCTCCACAGCTCGTATTCGCCACTTGGAAGCCGATAACCAGCAACTCCGTGACGCGCTCGCCAGAGCCCTTGGCGAGCGCCGCGCCGCCGAGATCCTCGGGCAGGTCACTGATCGCGACACGCCGAAGCGTGTTTCCTCCAAACTCACCGGACCCTGCTGACAGCCAACTCCATGAGCTCGTCGACGACACTGTCCACACCGGATTGCCCCAGGTCAGAAGCATGATCGAAAAGCGGGCTCAAGATAAGGTTCGCGCTGCTGCTGAAGTTCTACGAACTGGAAGGCAGGTTCCCGCGCCGGGAGGACCTGCCTCGCCCAGCGGTGGAGTTCATGGCGGGACAGGTCAAGGTGGACGCGAAGCTGTTCGCCGCCTACGACTGGTCCGGGCGCACGATCGAGTACCACCGGGCGCAAATCCGGGAGTTCCACGGCTTCCGTGAGCCGACGGTGGGCGATGAGGACAAGCTCGCCGACTGGCTGGCCACCAAGATCTGTCCGGTGGAGATGTCGCGGGATCGGCTGCGCGGCGCGCTGCTGGCGCGCTGCCGCGAAGACCGGATCGAGCCGCCGAAGACGACCCGGATCGAACGCGTGCTGGGCGCGGCCGAGGCGATGTTCGAGCGGAACTTCACCGCCACGACCATGGAGCGCTTGTCGTTCGAGTCGGTCGGCAAGCTGGAAGAGCTGATCGTCGCCGATGTTCCCTCGGCCGGTGCCCCGGTCGCCGGAGAGGACGTTCCGGAAGGGGACGGGCAGACTCAAGTCGCCGGTGGCGCCAGTGGCGGCCGGCGCGCGTTCTTGCAGGAGCTGAAGGAGGACCCGGGGCCGCTGCAGTTGGAGACACGCTGCTGGCCGAGATCGTCAAGCTGGAGCGGGTGAAGGCAGTCGGTCTGCCGGCCGCGTTGTTCGAGGGGGTCTCGGAGAAGGTCGTGGCGGGCTGGCGGGCCCGGGCGATGAAGATGTACCCGTCCGATTTCGAGGCGGCGGCACCGCCGGTGCGCCTCACCCTGCTGGCCGCGTTGTGCCAGGTGCGGCAGGCGGAGCTGATCGACGGGCTGGTGGAGCTGCTGATCCAGCTCGTGCACAAGATCAGCGTGCGGGCGGAGAAGAAGGTCGAGGGCGAGCTCAACGCCGAGTTCCGGCGGGTGCAGGGCAAGAACGGGATCTCGGTGAAGCTCGCCACAGCGGCGCTGGAGCTGCCGGAGGAGATCGTCCGCAAGGCCCTGTATCCGGTGGTCGGCGAGCGGACGCTGGAAGACATCATCGCCGAGGCCAAGGCGAACGAGAAGGAGCTGCGTACCCGGGTGCGGACCAAGCTGCGCGGCTCCTACTCCCACCACTACCGGCGCGGCCTGCCCAAGCTGCTCAAGGCGGTGATCTTCCGCTCCAGCAACGACACCTTCAAACCGGTGATGGACGCGCTGGACCTGCTCAAGCGCTACGACGGCTCCGACGCCGACTTCTATGCGGCCGCCGAGGCGGTGCCGCTGGAGCACGTGGTGCCCGAGGACTGGCGTGACGCGGTCCTGGACCCCGACAGCGGCCTGGTGGAGCGGATCCCGTACGAGCTGTGCGTGCTGGTGGCGCTGCGTAAGGCGATTCGGCGCCGCGAGGTCTGGGTGGAGGGCGCCAACACCTGGCGCAACCCCGATGAGGATCTGCCCGCCGACTTCGAGGACAACCGGGACGTGCATTACGAGGCGCTGGCCAAGCCCCGCGACCTGGCCGACTTCATCGCCGACCTGCAGAAGCGGCACGTGGCGGCGCTGGGCCGGCTGAACAAGGGGCTGAAGAAGGCCACGACGGGCGGGGTGAGCATCACCAGGAGGAAGGGCGAGCCGTGGATCAGCGTCCCGCCGCTGGGCAAGCAGAGCGAGCCGGAGAACCTGGAGGCGCTGAAGGAGGAGATCACCCGCCGGTGGGGCGTGATCGACCTGCTGGACCTGATCAAGAACATCGACCACGCCACGAAGTTCACCGGCGAGTTCACCTCGGTGGCCTCGCGCACGGTGACGGATGCGAAGGTGCTGCGCCGCCGGTTGCTGTTGTGCACGTTCGGGCTGGGCACGAACATGGGGATCAAACGGGTCGCCGACGGCACCGCGGCGATCGAGGGGATGGAGGCCGACACCGAGGCGGCGCTGCGCCGGACCCGCCGACTGTTCGTCAACCGCGACAACCTGCGCGCCGCGATCCGCACGGTGGTCAACAAGACGCTGGAGGTGCGCGATGTCTCGCTGTGGGGGCCGGGCACGGCGTGCGCGTCGGACTCGCGCAAGTTCGGTTCCTGGTCGGCGAACTTCATGACCGAGTGGCACCAGCGCTACGGCGGCGCCGGGATCATGGTGTATTGGCACGTAGAACGCAAGAACGTGTGCATCTACAGCCAGGTGCGCTCCACCACCGACTCCGAGGTGGCCTCGATGATCGAGGGCCTGCTGCGCCATCTGACCAGCGCGGAGATCGACCGCCAGTACACCGATACCCACGGAGCTTCAATCGTGGGCTTTGCGTTCTCGCACTTGCTGGACTTCAAGCTGCTGCCCCGGCTGAAGAACATCGGCTCGGCCCGCCTGTACCGGCCGGGCCTGACCGAGGGCGAGGCCTGGCCGCAACTGGAGGGCGTCCTGTCGGGCAAGAGCATCGACTGGGAATTGATCGCCAACCAGTACGACCAGATGATCAAGTACGCGACCGCGCTACGGCTGGGCACCGCCGAGGCCCATCAGATGCTGCGCCGCTTCACCCGCGGCGGCCCCAAGCACCCCACCTACCGGGCCATCGAGGAACTCGGCCGGGTGATCCGCACCGTTTTCATCTGCGACTACCTGGCCGAGGAGGAACTGCGCCGCGAGATCCATGAGGGCTTGAACGTGGTGGAGAACTGGAATTCGGCCAACAAGGACATCTTCTACGGCAAGGCCGGTGATCTGACCGGCGACGACCGTGAGCATGTCGAGGTCTCGGCGCTGGCGTTGCACCTGGTCCAGGCCGCGATCGTCTACCTGAACACCAGGATGGTCCAGCTCGTCCTGGCCGAGCCGAAGTGGCAGAAGAAGCTCACCGATGCCGACCGGCGCGCCCTGTCGGCTCTGTTCTGGTCCCATCTGAACCTGTACGGCAAGTTCGAGCTCGACATGAGCAAACAGCTCGACCTCGGGCCAGGGCCAGCGGGTCAACAGTCAGGTGATCCTCTCTGAGTGACGAACGACCTTGGCGCCAATGGCAGGTCTCAGTCAAGGGGAGTCTGGTCCGCGATGTCGATGCCGGCCGAACGCAGACGCGCTTCGATCAACGCGGTCAGCCGGGTCCAGCCCGGCTTCTGCTCGTGTCCGTGGTGGGTGAGCAGGCTGTACCGGATCGCACTGTCGGTGCGGTCCTGGAGTCCGGCCGGGATGGGCAGCAGTGCGGGATGAGCGATGAAGTGGTCGGCGATGGCCGTGGCAAGCTCGTCGATGCGAGGGTCGTCCGGCTCCCACTCGGCGGCATGCCACATGCGCTTGATCAACGACATGTACCGAGGATCGTCCAGGGCGCGCTCGATCCGGCGGAGGTAGTCATCGAAACCCTCCGGCACCAGGGCTTTGATCAACACCAGGCCCTCCCGGGCCATCGTCACATCGTCCGCGGTGAAGCCGAGATCGGGTGCCCGGTTCAGGAGAGCGAGAGCGCGTTCGGGCAGCAGGGCCCGGTCGCCGGTGGCGAGCCGGCGCAGCGTCTCACGCCGCGCGATCAGATCGTCGATCCGGTCGGTGAGGTGCCGTTCGGCGTCGACGAGTGCGGTGGCGAACCGGTCGGGATCGGCGTCGAGGATCGCCCCGATTTCGGCCAGCGGCACGCCGGCGCCGGCCAGTGTCCGGATCTGGACCAGCCGCAGCAGGTCGGCCGATCCGTAGCGTCGATAGCCGGAGCTGTCGCGCCGGGGTTCGTCGATCAACCTGTGCTGGTGGTAGTGCCGGATGGCCTTCACCGTGACGCCGGCGAATGCCGCCGCCTGGCCGATCGTGACGCCGTCCGTCATCTGCTCCGCCGGCCCCGTGATCGTGGGGCGCCGGCGAGCTCACGAACCGCGTCCGCGACCGCGCGGAAGTCCTTCCTCAGGATCTTGCTGTGGTTGCTGACGACCTTCGCGCTCACCTTGATGTTGGGGTTGCGGGCAAGCACCGGGGCGAGGGTGGCGCGCGCGCTCTCCATTTCATCATGGCCGCCTCCGAGGTTGGCGCCCGTGGCTACCACGTACCGGACCGGGAAGGTCGCACCGTCCAGGATCGGGCCGAGGGCGGCGGAGATCTCGATGAGCTCGATGTTGCTCTGGGCATGCTGCTCGGCGGACATCTTCGCGGCCATGCCCAGCGTGGAGAGCATCGGCAGCAGCCATCGCGACCGGCGCCACAGCCGCCGGATCCGTTCCGGGGGTGCGTCGGGGTAGTCGTGCGGGTAGGCGCCATCCACGGACACCACCCCGAGGGCGCGGTCCGGATGCCGGCTGACCCAGTGCAGCGCGACCGGCGCACCGTAGGACCAGCCGACCAGCAGCGGCTGGTCCACGCCCCTGGCCGCAAGGACGGCGTCGATGTCACGGACGTGCGTCTCGAACGAAGCGGCCGCGGCCGAACGCTTCGATCGGCCGCGGGCCCGCATGTCGTAGGTGATGTGCCGGTAGTCGCTGCCGAGTTCGGCGATGACCTGCCGCCAGTACGCCTGACTGGCGAACTGGCCGTTGAGGTAGATCACGGGGCGGCCGGGCCCACCGGTGTCGGTCACGGCCAGCGCGGTGTCGTCGATCGACACCATGCCTGTCCACGCGGAGTTGAAATTGCTCACCCGTTCAGCGTGCACCCTGACCTAGGGTCAAGGTCAAACCCAGGGCGCAGGCATCGCGCGCATTCGCCAAAGGGGCATGCGACCAAGCGCCTGACTTCGCCTGAACGCAAGGCGGGCAGTCACTCGGGACCGGTGGGCCAGTCACGACAAGGGGTCCCGGTAGTAATCGGCGAAAATCCAACGGATATCGCTGGCCAGCGTCGACGTGGAGCCCTCGGCAAGGTCAGCGGCATCCTCGGCCCGGCCCACCGCATCTACCAGCGGACACACCAGTCCTGCGGCGCCCTCACATCAGAGCAGGTCAGGGGCATATTCGTTGGATTTTCGTCGATTACTACCGGGACCCCTGAAACTCCGTACGGCGGCCGCGATCGCCTCGGCGGCTGAACACGTTCACAGATGGGCTCGTGCCTAGGAGCCCTGGTCGCCGACCAGGGCCGCGAATCCGTCCAGATGGCGGGCCAGGCCGTACTCGAACAAGACGTCCAGATCGGGCGCCGCATCGCCCGAGATCGTCGCCAGGAGGGGGAATCTTCCGTCGGCGAGGAGCTCCTGCCGGCGCGAGCGCTCGGCTTCCGACCAGCGCTGCAAGGTCATGCCCGTGTTCCGCTCGGCCTCGGCCTCGGCTGCCTTGGACAGCCCGACGGTGACGACGAGCGCGTGCAGGGTGAGCGTCTCCTGGAACCGGACGTCCATGGGGAGATGGAGCTCCTCGAGCGCCCGCAGGGTCCACTCGGTGTGGGCCATCATGTTGGGGGCCAGAACGGGCCGGGTGAACGAGACGACATGGGGCAGCCACACGTGCCGCCGACAGAGCCGCCATTGCTGACGGGCGACTAGTTCGAGCTTGGCGCGCCACCCCTGCGGTCCGCGCTCGGGCAGATCGAGGTCGCCGAACACGATGTCGGCCATCTGGACCAGCAGTTCCTCCTTCCCGGTGACATGCCGGTACAGGGACATCGGCCCGAGCTCCAGCTTGGCCGCGAGCCGGCGCATCGACAGCGCGTGCAGCCCCTCGGTGTCGGCGAGGTCGACGGCGGCGCGGAGGATGCGCGTCCGGAGCATCTCCTGGTCGGCCGATTCGGCCTGTCGCGCGGCCGTGGTGTCGCGGTGCTGCGGGCGAGCGGGCCGACGGCCGGCCCGGGGGCTGACCACTGTGCCCGAACCGCCCTTCGTCTCGACGAGGCCCTCCTCGCGCAGAGCGGCCGTCACCTTGGTCGCGGTCGCGATCGCGACGCCCCACCGCTGCGCGATGGCCCGGATGGACGGCACTCGGTCGCCGGGGCGGAGATCGCCGCCGTCGATCCAGGAGCGGATCTCCGCGACGATCGCCCGGTAGGGCGGCTCCGGGCGCTGCGTCGATGGCACGTGATCCTCCGGTCCGACGGGGACATGACAGGTATAGCGTACTAGTTCACTTTGTCGCTTGCACTAGTTCACTTTTGCTCGCGAACGTGCTTACACGCCCTCACAGCGCCCATATGGTGTACGCACAAGGCGAAGATACGCCGTAGTCACGAACGTGGGGGAAGGGCGAATGAAGAACAGGGACATCCTCGTGTCAGGGGGCGGCATCGCCGGGGCGGCTCTGGCGTACTGGCTACGCCGGTACGGATTCCGGCCGACGGTGGTGGAGCGTGCGCCGGCGCCTCGCACGGGCGGTCACGCCGTCGACATCCGGGGCACCGCGCGGCAGGTGATCGAACGCATGGGCCTCGTTCCGCAGATCCGCCACGCTCGCATCGGAGCCCGCGGCATGGCCTTCATCGACGAAAGCGGCAAGCGGGTGGCGAGCCTGGGCACCGACGTGTTCGGGCCGTCCGGCGGGCCGGTCGCCGAGTGGGCGCTCCTGCGCACCGACCTGGCCCGGATCCTCCACGACGCGATCCGCGACGACGTCGAGTACGTCTTCGACGACGCGATCACCGACGTGCTGCAGGACGAGGACGGCATCACAGTGGCATTCGAGAAGGGGGCCTCCAGGCGGTTCGATCTGCTCGTCGGTGCGGACGGCGTCCATTCCAGCGTGCGCCGGCTGACGTTCGGCCCCGAGGACCGTTACGTCCGCCTCGGCTCCTTCATCGCGCTCTTCTCCGTCACGTCCGAGGTGGATCTGGACGGCTGGCAACTCATGTACACCATGCCCGGTGGTGACGGCCGTGCCGGCAGAACAGCGGGCCTGCGTCCGCTGACCGAGCCGGGCAGGGCCCTCGCGGGGTTCTTCTTCCGTGCCCCCGGGCTCGAGTTCGACCGGCGAGACGTCGCCGCGCAGAAGCAAGTCGTCGCGCGCACCTTCGAGCACGCGGGATGGGAGGTCCCCGCTTTCCTGCCGCAGATCTGGGACGCGTCCGACTTCTACTTCGACCGGGTCGAGCAGGTGCAGGTCGGCACCTGGTCGACCCGCCGGACCGTGCTGGTGGGGGACTCCGCCTTCTGCGCCTCTCCCATGTCCGGGATCGGCACCAGCCTCGCCCTGGTCGGCGCCTACGTGCTCGCCGGTGAACTGTTCAAGGCCGGGGGCAACCAGCGGGTGGCCTATGCCGCGTACGAGAGGGGCATGCGCGAGTTCGTCGACCGGGCCCAGCACTTCGCCCGGACCGCCGGCGACGGTGGCCTGATGCCGGACGCGCGGGCACAGATGTGGCTGCGGAACCAGTCCGTACGACTCGTGCGCTACCTGCCCAAACGCCTGGTCAGCCGAGGTCTGGAGTCGGTGGCCGACACCGTCGCGCTCGACGACTACGCCGATCCGGCACCTCACCGGTCCATCAAGCACTGAAGGAGGCCGTTCAGTCGATCAAGGACAAGGTGAAGGCGAAGACCCACAGGTCAACCCTCTATCAGGACCTGGACGAGCTGGTTCTCAGCCTCAACCGGATGCTGCGGGGGTGGGCGAACTACTTCCGGCACGGAGTGTCCAAGGACATGTTCAACGCGATCGACAGCTTCACATGGCGCTGTGTTGCGAACTGGATCTTCCGAAAACACTCTCGGCTCAGCAGACAGGAGATGCGACGCAGATTCTGCCTGCCGGGCACATGGAAGATCGCCTATGACGGTCGCGAGCTCACCGGCGCTGCCAGCGTCAAAGTGGTCCGCTACCGCTATCGCGGTCACACGATTCCGAACGCGTGGACCGTCCCGGAACCGGCAGCCGCCACAACCGGCGGCTGACCAAAGAGACAAGACACGTAGAGAGCCCGGTGCCTTGAAAGAGGCACGCCGGGTTCGGCGGGCGGATCGGGGAAACGGACTGACCGCAAGGCCAGCACCGCGCCCCGATCCGACCCAACAAGTAGCTCCGCGTGAGATCTGACCGAACAGAACGTTAACTCTGTCCGGTCTCTCGAATCACATCCGCCCAGGTCAGCGCCCTAGGACGCCTGAACGCCATGATTCGGCCACTGCCCCGCCCCGGTTGTCCACAGCCGTAATCGCTCCGGCGGCCATCCGCCGTCCGGGCCCTCTGACCAGCGCGGGCGCTCTACTTTGCGGCTGGTGACACCGACCAGAGCGCCGGGCCTTGTCCGGGCGCCGGGGCGCAACCAAGCTCGGGTTCGCGCTGCTGCTTCGGTTTTGTGCCGTGCACGGTCGGTTCCCAACCGGCCCCAGTGAGATTCCCGACCAGGCGGCCGCCTACGTCGCGCGCTTGGTGGACGTGCCCGGGTCCGAGCTGGGGTTGTATGAGTGGGACGGCCGCACGATCAAGGCGCACCGGGTCGACATCCGCAAGTACTTCGGCTTCCGCGAATGCTCCGTTGCTGATGCCGAGAAGGCCGCACAGTGGCTGGCCGTCCAGGTGTGTGAGAACGGGGTTGAGGAATCCAGGAACAGTACTTATCGCTGAGAACGATCTTGAGTGAGACACGAAGGTTGGAGCGTTCCCCCTGTAACGCGTTGGTCACTCGAACGTGATTACCGGCTGGTTGCTCCTACTTTGCAGTGCTATGCCTGTGAGGTTCTTATCTGACGAGCAGGTCAAGGCGTACTCGGAGTTCGCGGAGCTGCCGTCGCTGTCGGATCTGGAGAAGTTCTTCTTCCTGGATGCGTTCGATCGCGACGTGATCGCCGGTCGAGGCAGGATGCGCATCGTCTGGGGGTGGCGATCCAGATCGGGACGGTCCGGCACAAGGGCCTGTTCTTGACCGATCCCCTGGCTGTGCCGTGGCCGGTGGTCGACTACTTGGCCGAGCAGCTGGGGATCGCGGATCCGTCGCAGGTGAAGCGGTACGGAGTACGTCCACAGACGGCCTACGACCACGCGTGGATGATCCGTGACGCCTATGGCTATCACGTGTTCGAGGATCGGGACTCGTGGGAGGGGCGGGTCCTGGCGAAGGGGTTCTTGACGTTCCTGCACGGCCGGGCGTGGACGCACGCAGAAGGGCCGACCGCCTTGTTCGAGCAGTCGGTGGCGTGGTTGCGGCGTCATCGGGTGCTGTTGCCCGGAGTGACGGTGCTGGAGCGGCTGGTCGCCAGTGTCCGGGAGCAGGTGGATGAGCGTCTGTACGCGACGGTGGCGAGGCAGGCGTGGCGTGTCGATCCGGGGCTGCCGCAGGCATTGCGGGGGCTGTTGGAGGAGGTGCCGGAGGGGTCACGATTCTCGGAGCTGGAGCGGTTGCGGCGGGCGCCGAAGCGGCAGTCGGGCACGGAGCTGGCCCGGGCATTGAAGCGGGTCGACGATCTCGCCCGGTTCGATGTGGGGCGGGTTGAGGTTTCCAAGGTTCCGGTGCGGCGGATGAAGACCCTGGCCCGGTATGGGGCGGGCAGCAAGGCGCCGCTGCTGGCCAATCTGCTGGAGCCACGGCGGACGGCGACGCCGGTGGCGCTGACCCGATCGTTGGAGGCTGAGGCGATCGACGACGCCCTCGATCTGTCGCCCTGCTGATGGCCACAAAGCTGATCGGCCCGGCGCGACGCAAGTCCAGCGGGGAACGGCTGGCGATGCTGCCGAAGTTGGAGAAGGCCTCCCGGCTGCTGTCGCGGGCGGGGCGGGTGCTGGTGGAGCAGCTCGACTTGGTCGCCGAGGTGAATGCCGACCTGGATCCGGCGGCGTTGTGGGCGGCGGTGGCCGAACAGGCCGGGGCGACCCGTGAGCAGGTGGTGGCCGCGCTGGAGTCGGTGGAGGAGTTGGTCCCGGATGATGACGGCGCCGCGGAGGTCGCGCTTCGGGCGGCGCTGGTCGACAAGTACAACACCGTTCGCCCGTTCCTGAAGCTGCTGGGCGAGTCGAAGGCGCTTCGGGCGGCGGCGGGCGGCCGGAAGATCCTGGCGGAGGTGCGGCGCCTGCCGGAGCTGGCGCGCCGCCAGGTGGCCCGCAAGCCGCTGCTGCCGAAGGAGATCGACACTTCGCTGGTGACGCCCGCGTGGAAGCGGGCGGTGTTCGCCGATCCTGCTCTTCCTCAGGGCTCGGTGGATCGCGACGCTTACGTGGTGTGCGTGCTGGAGGCGCTGCATCGCGCCCTGGCGGTGCGGGACGTGTTCGCGGCGCCGTCGTTGCGGTGGGGCGATCCCCGCGCTCACCTGCTGGATGGTCGTGCGTGGGAGGCGATCAGCGAGGACGTCCTGGCGTCGCTGTCGCTGACCGACCCGGTCGAGCGCCATCTGGACGGCAAGCTGCTGGCCTTGGACGCGGCATGGAGGCAGATGGCCGCCCGGCTGGAGGAGGCCGGCGAAGACGCACGGGTCAGGGTGGTCTCACCGGCTGACGGGCGAGCCCGCCTCTCGGTGGACAAGCTCGGCGCGCTCGGTGAGAGTCCGTCGCTAGCGTGGCTGCGATCGGCGTGCCAGGCGATGCTGCCGCGGATCGACCTGCCAGAACTGCTGCTGGAGGTCCACTCCTGGACCGGCTTTCTGAATGCCTACGTCCACCTGGCCGACATCTCCACGCGGATGCACGACCTGCCCCGCTCGCTGGTGGCGCTGCTGGTCGCCGATGCCTGCAACGTCGGCCTCACCCCGGTGGTCAAGGACGGGGATGGTGCCCTGACCCGTGGGCGGCTGTCGCATGTGGACCAGAACTACGTGCGGGCTGAGACTCACGCGGGAGCCAACGCGGTGCTCATCGAGGCTCAGCGGTCGATCTCGATCGTGGCGCAGTGGGGTGGTGGGCTGCTGGCCTCGGTCGACGGGCTGCGGTTCGTCGTCCCGGTGCAGACGGTCAACGCCGGGCCGTCCCCGAAGTACTTCGGCTACAAGCGCGGCATCACCCTGCTCAACGCCGTCAACGACCAGGTGATGGGCATCGGGCAGATGGTCGTGCCCGGCACCCCGCGCGACTCGCTGTACATCCTGGACTGCCTGATCAACATCGACGTCGGTCCCAAACCGGAGGTCGTCACCACCGACCAGGCCTCCGACTCCCACATGGTGTTCGGGATCTTCTCCATGCTCGGCTACCGGTTCGCGCCCCGCTTCGCCGACCTCGGCGACCAGCGGTTCTGGTGAGCCGACGTCCCCGGCAGCGAGACCCCGAGCGACTACGGCCCGCTGGAGGCGATCGCCCGCAACAAGATCAACAGGAGGAAGGTCCATACGCAGTGGTCGGACATGGTCCGGGTTGCCGGGTCACTGGTGACCAATCAGGTCCGCGCCTACGACCTGCTGCGCATGTTCGCCCGCGGCGGCAGTCCGACCCCGCTCGGGCAGGCCTTCGCCGAGTACGGCCGGATCGATAAGACGATGCACCTGCTGTCCATCCTCGATCCGATCGACGACACCTACCACCGGCGTCTGAACAAGCAGCTCACCGTGCAAGAATCCCGGCACCGGCTTGCCCGCAAGATCTGCCACGGCGGCAACGGGCAGATCCGCCAGCCCTACCGTGAAGGCCAGGAGGACCAGCTCGCCGCTCTCGGCCTGGTCGTCAACGCCGTCGCGCTGTGGAACACCCGCTACTTGTCGGCCGCCGTCGACCAACTGCGCGCCCAGGGCGTCCTGGTCACCAACGAGGACGTCGCTCGCCTCAGCCCTCTCGGCCACGCCCACCTCAACTGCCTCGGCCGCTACGCCATCACCTCCTCCACCCCCGCCGTAGGACTCCGCCGGCTCGGAGAGGTCCCCGCGCCGCCCGACGGGATCTGACGTTCGACCTGTAATCTGCAGGGCGGCGAACTCGGCCTTGGCCTGCACCACCGCGTCGGGGTGGCGCTGGGCCCTTTCGCACTCGGCGAGTGCGCGGTAGACCGAGGCGAGGGAGGGGTTGTCTCCCTTGCGTTTGCCGGTGGGGATGATCAGATCCTTGCGGATGGCGTCGACGGACTCGCCGGCGGCCTTGCGCCGCAGCACGGTATGGATCATGTCGTCGGTGATGACGGCGGGCCGCCCGCCGTGCTTGCCCTTGCGGGCGGCGGCATCCAGGCCCTCCAGGGTCGCCTCGCGGATCGCCTCGCGCTCGGTCTCGGCCATGGCGGCGAAGAACGCGAACAGTATCTTCCCCGCTCCGGACGGGTCGTAGATCCCGGTGAGGGGCCCGGCGAGCATCTCCAGCAGCAGGCCGTGCGCGGTGAGCTGGGCGGCGAGGGCGGAAGCGTCACGGCCGAGGCGCTTCATCTCATACACCGTCAGGATGACCCGGCAGTGCGGAGCGTGGGCTTTGATCTGCCGGGCGGTCTCCAGGGCTTTCTCAAATTCGGGGCGGAGCCTCACCCTGGTGGAGATCTTCTCGCTGAAGATTCACCCTGGCCGTCTTCGGCCTGGCGAGCCACTTCCGCAGCCAGGCACGCCACCTCGTGTACCGATCGGCCGCCATATCATCCCCAACACATAGAGCCACACAATGGCTACAGATGGCTACGTCTGGTGCGCGCCCGCCACGGGGGCGTGCTGAATTCTGCGCGGCGGCCCCGCCGGTCGGCGGGGTTACGGTGGTCGTTCGGCGGGGCTGCAACCGAAGCTTGCCGGATGGTCCGCCACCGGTCGGCACCGCGACATTCTCTCCATGACACAAATGCAGCCACCGCGGGAGTCCTCGTCCGCTCACTCCCCATCCCCACCAGAGCCCGCCGCTGTGCCGGCTGGGCCGGTGTCCTCGATAGGACGCCTGGTCGGAGTGGACCTAGCCCGCGCGCTGGCCGTGTTCGGGATGTACACCGTGCACGTCGGCCCCTCGCTGGAAGCCGTGGACGGCATCGACGGCTGGCTGCGGTATCTCGCAGACGGCCGTTCGTCGATCCTTTTCGCCACCCTCGCCGGGTTCTCGCTGATGCTGATCACTGGCCGAAGGGAGCCGAAGACCGGCCTGGCCGGCCGGCAGGCGAAGGCCCATATCGCGATCCGCGCCGTGATCCTTCTGACGCTGGGCATCGCGATGACGCTGGTCTGGGGCGATGTGGTGATCCTCGCCTTCTACGGGCTCTGGTTCCTGCTTGCCCTGCCCCTGGTGCGGCTGCGCGCCAAGACTCTCGCGATCATCGCGGCCGTGCTCGCGCTCGTCCTGCCGCAGCTGGCGTTCGGCCTCAGGCTGCTGCTGAACGAGTCGATCACGACAGCGATCAACGCCTACGACCCTCTCGAACGGTTCAGCGGGGTGGGAGTCCTGGACCTCCTGCTCGACGGCTTCTACCCGACGATCCCCTGGATGACCTTCGTGATCGCCGGAATGGCGCTGGGCCGGCTCGATCTGGCCGCCGTCACGGTGCAGCGACGGCTGGCCGCGCTCGGTCCCGCGCTCATGGTGCTCGGGTACGGCACGGCGTGGCTGTTGGGCAGGATGTTCGACGGCGTTCTGGCGGCCGGGATGGCGTACATGCCCTCGGCGTCGGATTCGGGGCCGAAGTCTTCCGGCGCCGGCCCTGTGCCGGACGGCATGGCCGACGCGGCCTGGTCGCTGTTGATGGCCGAGCCGCACAGCGGTACGACGTTCGACATCATCGGCAGCGTGGGGTTCGTGATCACTGTGCTCGTATGCACGACGGTGGCGATGGAACGGCTGCCACGCGTGCGAAAGTTGATGAGTCCGATCATCGCGGTGGGCACGATGTCCTTGACGGCCTACGTTGGCCACTTCGTGGTCATGTCTGTGGCGTCCCTACACGACGACACGTCCAGTCAGACCTCCTGGCTGCCGCTGCTCGTGCTCATCGCGGGGGTGATCCTCTTCGCTGGGATCTGGTCTCGGTTCTTCCGTCGAGGGCCGCTGGAGTATCTGCTGAACGGCGCCACGAAGGTGGCGAAGTTCGTCCGCTGAGTCCTGGGTGAAGGACCTCAGCCGCCCGGCGGGGTGGTGTCGGCGAGGTGGCGGGGGTGCCTCTGACCCCTGCCGGATACTGGCCGGCGGGCCGTTTCCGCAGGCTGAAGGCATGAGACAGCACCCGGCAGCGGAACTCAAGATCGCCTTTCTGCTGGACAACGCGTACGGTATCGGCGGCACCATCCGTGCCACCGCCACTCTCTCCGGCGCGATGACCGCCCCTGGACACCGGGTGGAGGTGGTGTCGTTGCGCCGTACCCGCGACACCACCGAACTGCCGTTCGCTCCCGAGGTCACCTTCACCTCGCTGATCGATCTGCGCCCGGATACGCCGGCCTACGGACGGCTACGACCCCCTCTACCACCAGCCCAGCGAGCGGTACGCCGAGGGGAACGACCATGTCGAGCGCGGCATCGCCACTCTTCTGGGTGACATCCGGGTTCAGGCCTGGCTGCAGAGCACCGACGCCGATGTGGTCATCGGCACCCGCCCCAAGATCAATGACTACCTGGCGGCCTACGACACCGACCGCTACCTGCGCATCGGGCAGGAACACCTGACCCGCGCCCTGCACGGGGAGCGCAATCGCACGCATCAGGACGCTGCGATCCCAGGCCTGGACGCCTTCGTCACCGTCTCCCACGCCGACGCCCGCCACTACCGTGCGGCCCTGCCGTACGCGCTGGCCGCAGGCACGGTGATCACGGCGATCCCCAACCCCGTCGCCGTCCCCGAGGTGGCTCCCTCCGACGGCGGCAGCCGGCGCCAAGCCGCCCTCCCTGCCCCGGCGGCGGGCACCTCCTTCTCGTCCCGCGACACAAGCGGAGCGCGGAGCCGGCGAGGGTATGACCCCCGGCTGGGGGGACGTTACGGACTTCAGGCGGATGTCCCCCTGATCTGCCTGTTTCTCAATCTTGAGGCATGGCGCAGCGCTCGGGGCACTGCGACCAATCGGAGTTTTAAGATCGGAAAGCAAGGCTGGCCAGAGTGGGCGAGAGTAAGGCGGAGCACGTGATCCGGGTAGTGGTGGTGGACGACGAGGCTCTGGTGCGGTCGGGATTCAGCCTCATTCTGGGTGCGGCGGACGACATCGAGGTCGTCGCGACCGCGAGCGGGGGCGACGCCGTCGAGACCGTCCGCCGGGAGCTGCCCGACGTGGTGCTGCTGGACATCCGGATGCCGGACGTCGACGGACTCACCGTCCTGCGCCAATTGCGGATGATGCCGAACGCCCCGGCGGTGGCGATGCTGACGACGTTCGACACCGATGAGTACGTTCTGACCGCGCTGCACTCCGGCGCGGCCGGTTTCCTGCTCAAGGACACCGAACCCGACCAACTGGCCCACTTGGTGCGCACCCTCGCAGCGGGCGGCGTGGTGCTGTCGCCCAAGGCGTCCCGGGCCCTGCTGCACAGACACCCCGGCGCCGAGGCGGCTGTCGACGAGGAGGCGGCTCGCGTCGGGCTGCTCACCCCTCGCGAGCGTGACGTCCTCGTCCTGGTGGCGGAGGGGTTGTCGAACGCGGACATCGGGGCGCGTATCCTCCTGGGCGCCGGCACGGTCAAAGACCATGTCAGCGCGATCCTCACGAAACTGCGGGTGACGAGCCGGGTGCAGGCCGCACTGCTGGCACAGCGGGCCGGGCTGCTCGACGAACGCAAGCAGTCGCAGGCGGGATGATGAACCGCGCAGGCGCCCTGTGGGGGCGCGTGCCCGCGCCGGTCGTCGACCTCGTCCTGGTGGCGGTGGCGGCCCTGGACGTGTGGGTGAACACCTGGGAGGAAACCCGTCACGGCGTCGCGTTCGCTGTGCTCGGCTGCGGTGCGCTGGTCTTCCGGCGCAGGTTCCCGTTCGCCGTCTTCCTGCTCACCCTGCCGATCATGGTGATGACCGAGGTGGCCGTCGCTCCGCTCGTGGCGCTGTTCACCGTGGCCGAACGCTCCCGCGACCGCCGCTTTCTCGCGGTATGTGTCGCCTTGACCGCCATCGCGGACAGCATTCCGTGGCCTCCGTCCGACTTCTCCGAAGTCGGCCAAACCTTTACGCTGCTCTTCTTCGTCTACAACCTGGCGATCGCCGTCGCCCCGGTCCTGTTCGGCCAGCTCGTCCAGGCGCGACGGGACCTGGCCCGGCGGCTGGAGGAGATCGAGGAGGCCAGGGAGCACGAACGTGCCCTGCACGCCCAGGCCGTGGTCGCCAGGGAACGTGCCCAGCTGTCTCGGGAGATGCACGACGTGGTCTCCCACCAGGTGAGCCTGATCGCGGTGCAGGCCGGAGCCCTGCAGGTCGCCACCAAGGACCCGGAGGCCCGGCAGGCTGCCCGTACCATCCGCTCGTTGAGCGTGGCCACGCTCGACGAACTGCGCACCATGGTCACGTTGCTGCGCGTCTCCGGCGGTCACGCCACCGAGCTCACCCCTCAGCCGGCCCTGACCGACCTGCGCAAGCTGGTGGAATCGAGCTGCACCGAGGTGCTGCTGGCAGGGGAACTCCCGCCCAGCCTGAGCGCACCCGCCCAACGAGGCCTCTACCGTACGGTTCAGGAAGCCTTGACCAACGTCCGCAAGCACGCCCCCGGCGCGAGGGCCACTGTCGAGCTGTGGCAAGAGGACAACGACGTCGGAGTGACCATCACCAACACCCCGCCCACGCGCTCCTCCCTGCCCCTCCCCGGTTCGCAACAAGGCTTGGTGGGCCTGCGGGAACGCGCCGAACTCCTGCACGGGACCCTGGAGGCAGGGCCGACTGCGGAAGGTGGCTACCGGCTGCAGCTCCGTATTCCCCTCAGCAAAGACTGAGATCCGGCATCGCGGGAGTGGTGCTGCCGGTCGGAGGAGTGACATCCGGAAGAGCTGCGATGGCATGGAGATACGAATTCCAACGCGAGGAGCAGCTGGAGGAACAGAGCTGCCGAGCCTGGGGAACGGCTTGTCCCGGTTCATTGAGCCTGCGGCATCTTGAAGTCCCAGGTGGGAGGCCTTGTGTGATCTCGGTTGGGGGCACTGCCGGTCCGAGGCCGGGAATCATGAGGGAAGATCATCGGTCAGCGGGGAACGGTGTGATTGGGCAGCACGAGCAGGGCGCAGGAGTTCAGTTGCGCCGGCGGGGTCCAGGCGGAGTTTGGTGAGGATCCGCAGGCCTTTCAGCTTGGCCCGCACGCCTGCTACCTCCCCCGACTCGACTGTCAGTCCGAGCTGCTCACAGTCCTGTTTGCAGATGACTGGTTCGGCTGCGGCGCGGACCGCCAGCACTGAGGCGTTCCTAGCTCACACGGCAGCACCTTGCTGGAACTACGCCACGCCGAACCGGAATTTGATCCAAGGAACCGGCATCGCCTGAACCCCAATACCCAGCACGATTCCGCCGTGTGCTGCCTTGGACCTGGACAGCCTGCTCCTATAGGTCCTCACCAGAGCCGATCCTCATAGGAGGGAGCAGCGCGGGCCGAAGCCAGAGCGATCTGCGGTAAGCAGACCGCGATGGTCTACATCCCCGCGGCGCTTGCCGCCTTGGTCAACCGGGGCGAGATCACGCACAAGATCGTTCTCAGCGATAAGTACTGTTCCTGGATTCCTCAACCCCGGAGAAGGAGCGGCAGGTCGACCGCGTGCGCGAGCAGCTGCTGGCGCATTTGAAGGACGAGCGGATCGAGCCGCCCACCCGGGACCGGTTACGGCGGATCATTGGATCGGGGTTGCGGCAGGCCGAGCAGGCGCTGACCGCGCGAATCTGCAGCCGGATTCCTGCAGAGGCCGTCGCGCGGATGCTCGTCATGATCGCGAAAACGGCCGATCCAGGAGATGAGGTGAAGCCCGCACGGCAGGACGACGGCGCACTGTTCGACGCCGCCGAGGTGGCCGGGGTGGACGTGTTCGCGGCGATCCGGGAGGAGCACCGACAGCCCCGACGACGAGATGCTCCCGCATTCGCTGGACTAGCGATTTGAAGGTCACGGGCCAGATTCAGTGAGACACGGCAGACCAACCTGACCCGTGGTGCCAACTTCGATGAGACATCACCGACGGCCTGTCTCATCGAAGTTGGCATCTTCGCACTTCAGAGCTTCTCTTAGGGTTAATTTGATCTTCGATGTCGCTGCTTGGTGTTTTCGCTGGTAGGAAGACCTTCTTTGTCCGTCATAGTGAGCGACAGTTGTTGGGTACCCGGGCCTGGGAGGACAGATCAGTGGATGGGAATCTCGCCCTTGGCGTTGCATTCGGTAATGGTGATCGCGAGCAGGGGTAGCATCCGCCCGGGGATGGAGTCTGATGGGGTTGCACCGATGTGTGTGGCGCCCATGGCCAGGTAGAACGTCTCGGCGTTCGGATCTGCGTCGATGGTGAGCCGCGCGAAGCCGAGGCTTGCTGCGGCAGCGGTGGCATGCTCGAACAGGCATCGGCCGACGCCCTGGCCAATGGCATCCGGTTCGACGAAGAGCATGCCCAAGGCCCCTT
The DNA here is from genome assembly GCF_050949235.1 of Streptosporangium sp. CA-135522. NCBI lineage: Bacteria > Bacillati > Actinomycetota > Actinomycetes > Streptosporangiales > Streptosporangiaceae > Streptosporangium > Streptosporangium sp. CA-135522. The sequence goes on along the minus strand of NZ_CP192026.1, from coordinate 5,106,757 downwards.
CTGGCGGGTTTCCTTCCAACGTGGCGAAACCCAGGATGCGACCGTCGTGTTCAGCCACTGTGGTTCGCAGCTTCTCAACCTCCGATGCCGGAATGATCAGTTCGTCTCGGCAGGCTGCCATGAACGCCTCGTCGTAGCCCCAGTAAGCCTTGGAGCGAATCGCCAGCTCGCTCAGGAGCTCGGCTTCGTCCGCCCGCGCTGCCCTAATCATCATGATCACCTTTCGTCATCCGTGACGCTGTCATCAGTTGATCTTCACATGGCTTCGTCATTCAAGCGCGCCGCGTCTGGCTGGGCGGGATGCCGGTTGGCCGGGGTCGTGAGGTCGCGATTGGCAGCTCGGGCTGCATCGAGTTCGTCGATTCGCTCGTCGAGTTCTTGGCGAAGGTCGAGGACCTGCTGTTCGAACTCGACGATTCGAGTGCGTAGTTGCTCGGTTTCGCCGGTGCGGCCGATGCCGCTGGCGTGGAAGACCTCTTCACCGAGGACTCCCGACAGCCGGGCGGTGAGGTCGCTGCTTGACATGCTGACGGACCACGACCAGCTGGCCGTGGGTGGTGGCGCTGCCCTGGGTGCGGCGGCGTAGCCGGCGCAGCAGGTGCCAGATGGCGTAGCGGTGCAGTAGATGCTGCTGGTCGGGGTCGATGCGGTCGGCGATGGTGGTGGTGATCCACTGTTCTAGCCGGGCCATCTGCTCATCACGGTGGGGCAGCGTGCCGATGGCGACCAGGGCGCTGCGCAGGTGCTCGACGGGCTTGCCGGGGGGCAGCGCATCGAGGCTGGCGTGGGTGAGTTCGATCTCGGCGTCCAGACGCTGCAAGATCGCGGGGGCGGCGCCCTGGTCGAGCCAGGCCGTGACCGCGCTGGGCCGCTCGGCACTGGTCAGCGCCTGGTAGAGAGCGGCAAGGTGCGGGCGGATCTGGCCGCCGTGGTCACCCAGCAGTTCGCGCAGGCGCCGGTCGAGGGCGCATCGGGCGCACCGGCCGGCGTGCGAGCGCTTGGCCTCGCCGCAGGTGGGGCAGTTGGTCCAGAACCCGGGATCGGGGCGGGTGCAGGTGGCGCAGAGCGGTTCGCTCGTGGTGCCGCCGCGGATGCGGCCGAACTGGCCGCAGCGTGAGCATCGTGCACGGCGTTGCTTGCAGGCCACGCACCAGGGCTGGCCAGTGGCTTGGGAGATCACGCAGGGAGCCTCGCGGCCGCAGATGCCGCAGATCGCGGCCTGCCAGGGACGGCAGCTGGGACAGAGCGGCCCGTCAGGGGTGCGGACGCTGACCGGTCGCCGACGATCGCACCCGGTGCAGATCTCCTGGTTGGATGGGTCGATGCTCAGGCAATGAGGGCAGAGCACTCTGCCGTCCGCATCGCGAGCCGCGGCCTCGCGGACGCTCCCGCAGCGCGAGCAGGGCTCGGCTCGGGACTTGGCCACGCAGTTGCGGCAAAGCCGGACCCCGTAGGACGCGCAGGGCTCCCGGCGAGGCCCGCAGACGCCGCAGTACCAGTCCTGCTCCCGGCGCTGGAGCGTCCGTAACTGCTTGCCGCACTCAGCACAGACCGGCAGCGAGATTGCCGCGGCGCCTGCCTTGCGCAGGGCGATGAGCAGCTCCGCGATGGCCCGGGGCGCGGGCGAGCGCCCGTCGGTCAGGACGCCTGGACGCTCCAGCAGCGCCTGGGCAACCTTCCGGCGTTTCACCCGCCCGCCGACGACACTCGTGACCACCTCTTCCAACACGGTTCGGTCTGTGTTCGGCTCGGTGTCGATGATCAAGCCGGTGATGACGCCGATCGGGTCGGCGAGCACCTCGGGCGCATAGACGGTCATCGTTCACTCGCCTGGCCCGAGGATCCGGGCCCGCCTCGGGCGCAGCTCACCGACCCCGGCCTCTTCTCCAGAGGCCGTTAGACTTGGCTGGAGGATAGATGGATACCGCGTTCGGCCAGCGGCGGGGCCAGGTCCGTGGTTTGGAACGTGCCGCGGGTGGCCATCACCTGCCGCAAATTCCACCGGTAGTCGAGTTTGCGCGTCATGGCGCCTTTCCCTCCTCAGTCCGTCCGGCCGTCGAGGGCGGGTGCCAATGCCTTGCGCAGCGCCATGTTCATGAAATCTCCGCTGATGTGCGTGTAGATCGCCGTGGAGATATCACAGCGATGTCCGACAGCTTCCTGGATGAACCGGCGGTCCACGCCGTCCTCGGGCAGGTGCGTGACGTAGGAGTGCCTGGCCGAGTGCGGCGACAGCTCCTTGGGCAGGCCCAGCGCATCCCGGTAGGCGACGAACCGGGTGTTGATCTCCGCCGGCCTCACCCGTCCGCCGCGTTCGGTCACCCACAACGCCGGATGATCCACGCAGCCGAACCGAGGCCGGATGTTCTCCACGTAGTCGGCCACGGCCTCGACCGCCCAGCCCATCACCGAGGGCACGTTCCGCCGCCAGGGCGGCTGTCCGCGCACCGCCTTGCCGTAGCGGACGTGCAGCATGCCGTACCGGCCGAACTCCGGAGCAGCCGGGTTTCGGCCCCAGTCAGCCAGATCCAGCTTCGAGGTCTCGGTACGGCGCAGTCCCCACCCATACATGACCTTGAACAGCGTCGCGTCCCGGTAGGCGGCCAGCGCACCTTTCCGCTTCGCCTTCACTGCCCGCTCCACCTGCTCATCGGCGTAATCCAAGAACCGCTGCAGCTCCTCACGCGTGAACGGCCGGGCTTCAGGCCTGCCCTCGTAGTCGTTCAGGTGGGCGATCGTGTTCCACTCATGGCAGATCGGAACCGGGTGGACACCCAATCCCAACTGCGCCTCACACTCAGCCGCCCAGCCGTAACGGGCATCGGTGAGGTACTCGCTGAACAGCCGCAAGTCGGTCTGGTAGCCCCGGACCGTGGATGGCGCCAGGTGATGCTCACTGGTCAGTGACAACGTCCACTCGTCCACATGCCCGGGCTGCCACCGCCACGGGTAGTCGTTGCAGAACGCCAGAAACCCACGGACCAGGCGTTCGCGCGGCGCGATAGTGTCCTCCTGCAGACCGCATGCGGTCTGCTGCGCCCGCCAGCCTCCACAACCGCGACCTTCTGAGGGTTGGATCGTGCATCTGATGGGAGCATCGCGCAAGCGGTTCAGATCTAACGGCATGAACGACCGCTCAGCCGCACCTATTCCGACAGCCCGCTCAGCAGGCGACCTGCATCTTTTCGCCCATCTGATGCAATTCCTGAGAGTTGTAGTAGCCCTGCGTTGTGTTCATGGACCGGTAGCCCATGAGGTCTTTAAGCACATCAACTGATGTTCCTGCATCGGCGTGGCGCTGGGCGAAGCTGTGCCGGTAGGCGTAGAGGAACACGGAGGTCTTGTCGAACTCGCGTCCGTCCTCCAGCTGTAACGCGGGCAGCGATCCGGTCCATGGCCCGCCGCAAGCGATCATGGGATGGGTGCAGGTAGACCTGGGTGCTGGCTGGCGTGGCATGCCCGAGTAACGCCTGTGCCTCGTCTAACGCGCCACCTGCCTCCAGCACGTTGCTGCCGAAGCATATGCGGATGGACTTCACGGGCCAGCCCGGCCCGCCGCGACAACGCCGCCAGCAGTTCGTTCAGCGCACCGGGGCGCATAGGTGCTCCCAGCGGATCCCGGAAGAGGTTCACCAGCACGAAGTCACTCTGACGCGCGGGACGGCACGCCTCCCGCTCGAACCAGTAGGTGTCATAGGCCAAAACCAGCAGCTCGTCGACCGGAACGGCACGACTACGGCGTGATTTCGCCCAAGCCTCGTTGGAGTTGTCGCGGCGTTGAACATGCAGGTGAGCGCCGGGAACACTATAACCGAGCATGCTGGCGTCAGCGATGAAGTGCATGTCCTGCCGCCGCAGCCCGGCCACCTCGCCCCGGCGCAGGCCTGCTCGGGCCATCGCCATCACGATGAACCGGTCGCGGGCCGACCGGCACGCCCTCAGCAACTCCAGCACCTCGGCATCGGTCGCCCGGTCGACCACGGTCTCGGTTTCCGATAGCCGATGGCGTGGACGGGCGACATAGCGCAGGCCCGAGCATTCGCCCCGCACGTCGACCAGCAGGAAGGATCTGCTGCGCACCGCGAACCTGTTCGGCCCGTCGCCACAGTCCACAACAGCTACAGAACCCATAGAGAACAGGGTCTTGCCGTACCTCAAGTTCAACGAGACAGGACAGCGGGAGTGCGCCGACCGGGTTTCCCTGTAGTTCCACGGGTGTCCGGCGCCACGAGATCTTCCTCGATTGTCAGTGAATCTTGCTCATCCCTGTGACCTGGCCACTGATGCGGCGGCTGTTGCGAGAGGTCCCGATGGACGGTCGCCGCTCAAGATTCCTCACCGCACGTCAGCCCCGAGGTCGTGATGACCATGTTCTGGCACAGGACGACGGGCGGCCGGTCACTCGGCCACCGGATCGACGTGATGCCTGGCCGCATACGCGTATTCGTCGGCGTAGAGGCGACGGCCACCGGGCCGGTGGCGCCCGAGCGCGGGCGTGGCCCTGGGGATGGAGGCTGTCGGGTGTCCGGCTTGGCCTCAGGGCCGGTGCGTCCGGTCGGTGAGCCAGCCTCCCCAGCCGTGTTCCAGCAGGTCGAACAGCCGCCGGAGGTCTTGGCCGCCACCAGCCATGGAAGAGCATTCCAGGGCGAACCGGGCCAGGGCGGTGGCGGCGGGATCGTTCCCGGAAACGCTAGCGGCTTCGGCGATGGCCGCGGCCAGGGCGTCCTCGTGGCGTAACCACATGTCACGCGCGTACTGGCGCAGCCTGGGGCTGGAGTCCACCAGGGCGGCGTGGGCGGCACGGACCGGGTCGTCGTCATCGCCGCGCCACTGCTCTCTGGTGGTGAGGTGGTCGCGCAGGGCGTGCAGGATGCTCTGTCCAGCGGGCCGGTCGCGTACGGCGGCGACCAGGTCAGCCTCCAAATCGGCGTCCAGGTCGAAGACGAGCGCTTCCTTGCTGGGGAAGTGCTGGAACAGCGTGCTCAGGGCGACGTCGGCGGCCTGGGCGATCTCCCGGACGCCGACGTTGTCGAAGCCCTTCTCGGTGAACAGCGCCAGCGCGGTGTCGGACAGGGTCCGGCGGGTCTGGGCCTTCTTGCGTTCGCGGCGCCCCGTGGTCTCCGTCATCCACCCATCCTACCGACTTTCCGGAGCTGATATAAAGTCGAATCAGTTTCGATTTTGAGTCCGATTCGACTATGTTGATGAGGCGTGCCGAGGGCGCCCCGGCGCCCTCGCCGACCGACTGAGAGGAAATCCGCTGATGGAAGCGACGCAGCAGCCCGCGATGACCGGCGCACCGCCGCAGGGTGGCGACCGGCGGCTCACCTTCACGATCGTCGCCCTGGGAGTCGGCGCGATCGCGAGCATCCTGGACTCCACGATCGTCAACGTCGCGGTCGGCCACCTCGCCCAGGTGTTCGGTGCGAGCCTGACCGCCACCCAGTGGGTGATCACCGGGTTTCTGCTCGCGATGACGGCGGTCGTGCCGCTGTCCGGGTGGATGATCGACCGCCTGGGCGGCCGGGCCACGTGGATGGCCGCGCTCGGGGTCTTCTTCGCCGGCTCGGTGCTGTCCGGCCTGGCCTGGGACCTGTCCTCGCTGATCGGCTTCCGTGCCCTGCAGGGCCTGGGCGCCGGGTTGATCCTGCCCGCGATGATGACCCTGATGGCCCAGGCGGCCGGCCAGAAGCGCCTGATGGCCGCCATGGGCAGCCTGTCGTTGATGGTGCAGGTCGGCCCGATCCTGGGCCCCGTCGTCGGCGGCACCCTCGTCCAGGGCGCGAACTGGCGCTGGCTGTTCCTGGTGAACATCCCCTTCTGCGTCGCCGGGCTGATCCTCGCCCGCATGGTCCTGCCGTCCAGGCAGGACAACGGCCACAAGCGCTCCCTGGACGCCGTCGGCCTGGCCCTGCTTACCCCCGCCCTGGTTGCTGTGATCTATGGCCTGAGCAACGCCGACGCCGGCAGCGGCCTGGCCTCCACCAGCGTGTGGGCCCCCCTCGCTACCGGTTTCGCCCTGCTCACCGCCTTCGTCCTGTGGTCCCTGCGCGACGAACCCAGGGCCCTGATCGACGTCCGGCTGTTCAAGGACCGCACCTTCACCATCGCCAGCGGCCTCACCGTCCTGTCCGGCTTCACCATGTTCGGCGGCCTCCTACTGCTCCCCCTGTACTTCCAGCAGGTACGCGGCACCTCCATCATCGAAGCCGGCCTGTTCCTGGCGCCCCAGGGCCTGGGGGCGGCCGTCCTGATCATCTTCGCCAAGAAGCTCCTGGCGAATGTCCCGGCCCAGTGGCGGATCATCGGCGGCTTCATCCTGATGGCAGCGGGCACCGTCCCGTTCGCCTTCCCCGGCACCCGTGACATGACCTGGCTGCTGATCGTGTCCCTGCTCGTGCGGGGCATGGGGATCGGCGCCAGCACCCCCTCCATCAGCGCACTGGCCGTCGCCGGGCTGCCCCAGGCCGAGATCGCCCGTGGCACCACCGCGTTCAACATCGTCCAGCGCATCGGCGCACCGTTCGGGACCACCGTCATCGCCATCGTCCTGACCCGTGCCATCGCCCTCGCCCCGCACACCGCCGCCGGCCTGGCCGAGGCGTTCGGGGCCGCCTTCTGGTGGACCGTCGCCTTCACCGCCGTACCCATCGCCCTCGCCTGTCTCCTGCCCAAGGCCAAGAAGCAGCAGGGCTGACCCCCTCTATCCCTCGATCACTCCCTTCTGGAACGGAGCACCGTCCGCATGACCAGCACTTCCCGTATCGCGATCGTCGGCGCAGGCCCCGGCGGGCTCGTCTGCGCCCGCATTCTGCAAAACCATGGCATCGGCGTCACCGTCCTGGAGCGCGAGGTCGGCCCCGCCGCCCGCTCCCAGGGTGGCACCCTCGACATCCAGGCCCCTACCGGCCAGGTCGCCCTGCGCGTCGCCGGGCTGTTCGACCAGTTCCTCGCCCTGTCCCGTCCCGAAGGCCAAGAGGTACGCATGATGGACCGCAATGCCGCCATGGTGCGGCACTTCATCCCCGACCCGAAGGACACCGCCGCGCCCGAGATCGACCGGGGGCAGCTACGCGCCTTGCTGATGGACTCCCTCATCCCCGGCACCGTCCGCTGGAACCACTGCGTGGAAACCACCACCGCCCTGCCTGACGGCGCGGTGCGCCTGGACTTCACCAACGGCAGCAGCGAGCTGTTCGACCTAGTGGTGGGAGCCGACGGCGCCTGGTCCCGGGTCCGCCCCGCCCTCACCCACGCCGAACCCGCCTACAGCGGCGTCACCTTCGTGGAGATCCACTTCGACCACATCGACCACCGCCACCCCGACCTCGCCCAACTGATCGGCCAGGGCACCCTCACCGCCAAGGCCGGCCGCCTCAGCCTAATCGCGCAGCGCAACAGCAACGCCCACGTCCGCGTCTACATCGCCTTCCGCGGCCCCCTCGACTGGAACACCGGCCTCGACCCCGACGACACCGAAGCCCTCCGCGCCCGCCTACTGAAGATGTACCAGGGCTGGGACGAGAGCCTGCTCGCCATGATCCGCCTCAACGAGGGCCCGTACATCAACCGGCCGATCTTCGTGCTGCCCATCCCGCAAACCTGGCAGCGCGTACCCGGTATCACTCTGCTCGGCGACGCCGCGCACCTGATGCCACCGGCCGGCGTCGGCGCCAACCTCGCCCTGCTCGACGGCGCCGAACTCGCCCAGGCCGTCATCGACCACCCCACCATCGAAGACGCCCTGGCCGCCTATGAGGCCGTGATGCTGGCCCGCTCGCTGAGCGAAGCGCAGCGGACCGCGGAGATGCTCGCCGTCCTCATGCCCGACACCGACTCCACCGAGCCGCTCTTCCCCACCATCCGCGGCACCTGACCCGGCTTCACCGCCGTGCCCCGGCTCCTCACTCGCTTTCGAGGGCGCCGGGACACCGCGCTTCCCCGGCCGCGGACTCACCTCTCCTCGGCCGTCGGCCGTAACAGGGGACATCGCCACAAGCGTCGAATGATCACTATGGGTGGATGGCGATAGATAAGATCAGTTATCAACATTTACGGAATGAGGATCATGTCCACCCCACGGGGCGGCGTGGTTGCGGACGTTGCGCCGGGCGGGCGTGAGTCAGCTCAGGGACTTTCGACGATCCACCGCCTGGGCAGCACACGAGACCTGGTCTGACCGGCTGCTTGAAGGAACGCTTCAGCAACCCGATTTTCACCAGCGCAGCCGAATCGGCCATCATGCCCAAGCCCTCCCGCGGCTCACCCATCGGCCTCATTCCTCCTCGTCGGCGGCGGCCGCATCACGCAGCTCGCGCAGGCGGCCGCCCAGCTCGGGGCGGTTGAACGGATAGAACCCGTGGAAGTTGATGTGCTCGAACAGCGGGGCGAGAGGCGAGCACGGATCTCTGGCGCAACTTAGCCACCCTCGGCCCGCTTGCCGTCCCGGTCTCCATCTTCGCCGGATCCGCCGGATTCGCCGGCTTGGGGGATTTGCCCCTTTGACGCAGCCCCTTTTTCTATTCAGCGGCCTCTTCCAGCGCCTTGACCAACTCGTTGTCCAGGACCATGCCAGCGGCGTGGTGGTGGGCGCGGGCCGTGGTGGAGTCCATGCTGACCAGATCGAGATCGGCCTGATCGCGGGCCGCAGCCTCGGCAATCACGGCCTGCATCAGCTGCTCAAAAACGCCCGTTGTCGCCCAGGACCGAAACCGGTCGCAAACGGTGGATCATGGCCCGTACTCCGCGGGCAGGTCCCGCCACGGACTGCCGGTGAGAAACCGCCACATCACCGCCGCCGAAGATCAGGGATCGGGCCTTGCTCACCCAAGGGCAAGCAAGGCTCGATCAGGGACCATTCCTCGTCGGTGAGGTCTCCACGCGCCATAGCGATGGCCTACCAGGACCGGAAACCAAAGCGCAGGCGAACCCCCTGATCTCAACTCCGTACAGGCCCTATCCCCACAGGCCCTACTAGTAGTACCTCCCCGCGCAGGGCGACGGGGGGCGAAGTGCAGCGGAACGAAAACGTACGATAAGCCCGTTCTCGCAGGTCAGCCATGACATCTGAACGTCGGCATCCGGAGAGGCCTGACGTACGTTCCGAGCCTTGAGCGGCAACGGGGCTTGAGCAGCAACCGAACGGCCAGTAACGATTAGGAGCCCGCGGGGCCGGAGGTCCCGATTCACGCCATGATGACGGCGATCCCGGCGACAAGGAAGATCAGGCTCGCGATGCCGGACAGGACGATAGGCAGGACGCGATAGCGCGTGGTGAAGACCCGGGCCGCCTGCGGCTGTCCGTCGAGGTAGGCAATCAGGACTTCCTGGCCGACGGTCAACCACAGGTCGATCCCGGCCACTTGCGGAGTGAACTCGATGTGGTGACCGGCGTTGTCGGTGAAGGCGATGACGGGATGCTGGGATGAGTCATCCACGACCGCCCCAATCACCCTGCCCCGCCCGTGCACGCCGTACCGCTGCAACCGGGAGATCAGGCGCTTCTCCCTGACCGCGAAGGCCAGACACGCGAGCGCGGTGGCGAGGGCGACGAAGCCGATCAGCATAGTCGTCATGCCGGGAATACTAAGGAAACCCACGAACTGGGGATGAGCCCGGCGTTGATCGCCGACTCCAGGTAGTTGCGGGCGTCGGGCAGGCTGTCCTCGCGCTCCTTGTCGGTCAGCTCGTCCCACGTCGGGCAGAGGGCTCCTTCCTGGGCGAGCTGCTGGCGTGCCTTGGCCAGGGCCAGGACGCGCGGGTCGCCGAGCGGGATCTGGGGCAACGGCACGGTGCCCTCCAAGTGGTTGGGCTGGTCAGCGGGGGTTGCCCTCGGCAGCCGCGACGATCGCGGCGGGCTTGGTCTCGGACCGGGCCGCTGTCAGGGTCTTGTGGACGACGCCGACGGAGACTTTCACCCCGGCGGCGATGGTGCGGATGGATTCGCCGCGCCGGTGGCGGTCGAAGATGGCGGCGCGTTTGTCGTCGTCGACCACGGGGCGGCGGCCGCCGACCTTCCGGGACCGGTGGGGCGTCGTGCCGTTGATGGACATGCTGACCGAGACCGCGCTGCGGACGGGCTGCCTGAACGTCTTCACCCCGGCCGGGACGCAGAACCACCTGGACGCCGCCGTGCTGTTCGAACGGCTCCTGCTGCTGATCTACGCTTAGGGGACGGGGACCGGGATCCGCGCGGTGGCCGCCGGCGACCACCCGCACACCGAGGACGACCTGCGGTATGCGCGCCGCCGCTACCTGACCGTCGAGGCCTGCCGCGAGGTCCCCGGATCATCGCCAACGCCACCTTCGCCGTCCGGCAGGCCGCCCTGTGGGGCGAGGGCACGACCGCGGTCGCCTCGGACTCCACCCACTTCTCGGCGTTCGATCGGAACATCTTCACCGAGTGGCACTCCCGCTACCGCAGGGCCGAGCGCGGCGTGCTGATCTACTGGACGGTCGAGACCGGCGGATCCATGGCCGTGCACTCCCAGCTGATCAGCTGTTCGGCGTCCGAGGTGCACGCCATGGTCGAGGGCGCGATGCGGCGCGGCACCGGCATGGAGATCGAGACCAACTTCGTCGCCTCCCACGGCGCCTCGTTCGTCGGGTTCGGGATCACCCGGCTGCTGGACTTCGACCTGGTCGCCCGGTTCAAGCAGATCAACAAGATGAAGCTGTAGGTGCCCGGCCGGGGCGAGGACTTCTCCTACTCGTTGCTCGGCCCGGCGCTGACCCGGCCGATCCGGTGGGACATCATCGCCAACAACTACGACCTGATGATGAAGTACGCCACCGCGATCCGGCTGCGGACCGCGTCCACCGAGGCCCTGCTGCGCCGGTTCACCAGGGAGACCACTCACCCGGCTTATGCCGCGATGCTGGAGGTCGGCCGCGCCCAGCGCACCGTCTTCCTGGCCCGCGGGCTGCGCGGCCGCGATCTGCAGCGGGAGACCGAGTCCGGGTTGAACGTGGTGGAGACCTACAACGGCACAGGCGGCTACATCAAGTTCGGCAAGCGCGGCGAACTCGCCACACTCGGCATCGCGATCGCACCGTCCACGGTCTGGGAGATCCTCAAACAGGAAGGCCTCGGCCCGGCACTCGAGCGGGCATCCACCACCTGGGCCGACTTACTGCGCTCGCAGGCCGACGCCCTGCTGGCCTGCGATTTTCCGGCCTGTGCCTGGACGGCGCAGTAGGCCCGCCACCCGGTGATGCCACACAGTCACATCAGCGAGCATCGACCCACCCCGTCACGCCACATGCGATGGAAATCGCTAACCCTCGATGAACGTGATCGTCTCGTCGAGCGGTGCCCGGCCTGTACGGACGTAATCCACCATGACGTCCTCGAACCCGATCGACATGCCGCAGAAGAGAATGAGCTCGTCCGGGGGTGACAGGATCTCCGCGACGGTCTTGCGATACACCGACCACGCCATCTGCGGGCAACTGTGCAGCCCTTCGGCGCGCAGCAGCAGCATGACGGTCTGCAGATACATGCCGAGGTCGGACCATTGGGGCAGGCCCAGATCGCGGTCGATGTAGCAGAACAGGGCGGCGGGCGCGCCGAAAAACTGCCAGTTCGCGGAAGCGGCCCTCTGGCGCGCCTCCCAGTCCTCGCTCGCAATACCGAGTGCGCTGTAGCGCTCGTGGCCGAAGGCGGATCGGCGCTCGCGGTACGGGGACTTCAGTACGGGCGGGTACATCTCGTACTCCCGCTCGTCCCAGGGGTCGCCTGCGGCCACGCGCTCGCCGGCGCGCTTCTTGAGATCGGCCAGCGGCCCGCCGGTCAGCACGTAGGCACACCACGACTGGAGGTTCGATCCGGATGGCGCCCAAGCCGCGGCGGACAGCACGCGCTCCAGCACCTCTCTCGGGACAGGCCGGTCGGTGAACCCGCGCACCGCCCGCCGGCTCGTGACCGCCTCATAAACATCCATGTTCGCTACCTCCCCATCTGCTCAATGTGGCTACTCCCTTGACGGTAGTGGAGCGGAAAGTGTGTGTGACAGGACGCCGACACCTCACATGAACGACAGTCGCACCGGGACGTGCCCCGCACGGGTGACCACGCGGTGGGCACCGCGCCCGGAAAGCCCCGTCAGCCCACCGGCATCAGCGCGTCCAGCACCGTGCAGGTTCCTGGCCCGAAAACACGACCCTCGCCGACGCGGGGCAACACCTCAGCGGAGTTCACGCCGCTGAGGTCGGTTTGAATCTTCGGTTGGGAGTGCTGTCGGTGTCAGGCGGGCTCCCCACGGGTGTCGACGGGTTCGAGGGTGAGGCGATAGCCCAGGCGTGCAGCCCGCGGCGCCATCCTGGCCTACATGGGCTACCTGGACTTCCTGGATCTGCTGCTCGAAGAGGAACTCGCCGTTCGTGAGGAACGGCGGCTGCGCCACGCGTCGCACTTCGAAGATGCCGCACCACAAGACCTTGGACGAGTATGACTTCTCCTACCGACCCGAGCTCGACCTGCGTAGGGTCCGTGACCCGGCGAGCTTGGCCTTCGTCGAGGCCAGGGCCAACGCAGCGCTTCTGGGATCGCCCGGAGTCGGCAAGATACACATCGCCCTGGCCCTGGCCGTCGCCGCCTGCCGAGCAGGGTTCACCATCTACTTCACCACCCTGGACGGCATGGTCCGCCAGCTCAAAGCCGCTGACGCGATCGGCCGCCTGGGCAGCGAACTGAGAAGGGATCGATCATTTTGACGAGTGACAAACGCTGGATCACCCGCTGGAAGGCCGCCCTCAACGCCTTTGCCATCACCTTCGAAGACCGCCTCACGCCGACCACCCGATAGCCAATCAAGATCGAGTTACACCGTTGGCTGGACAGACCCGGCTACACGACCTGCGGCACGGCGCCAGGTAGGGACGTTGGCGACGGTTGCTGAAAGTTTGCCGCCCGGTTTGTGGAAGTAGAGACAGGACGAGGGACGCTGGAGGCGAGGCTCAAAGAAATTCTCCTGGGGACTGTCACAGGTCGGGGGACTGTCCTGTCCTGTCTTAGCGGGCGACCGGTTGGTAACAGGCGCCCCGGCGAGCAGGAAGGTCTGTCATGAAGATCGTGGTAGTCGGCGGGACCGGCCTGATCGGGTCGAAGCTCGTGACCAAGCTCAGTGAGCACGGTCACGAGGCGGTGGCGGCGGCGCCGAGCACCGGCGTCAACACCCTCACCGGCGAAGGGCTGGCCGAGGCGCTGGCGGGCACGCCCGTGGTGATCGACGTGTCGAACTCCCCCTCCTTCGAGGAGGCCGCCGTGCTGGAGTTCTTCGAGACCTCCACCCGCAACCTGCTCGCCGCGGAGGCGGCGGCCGGCGTCGGCCACCACATCGCGCTGTCGGTGGTGGGAACGGAGCGGCCGCCCGGCAACGCCTACTTCCGAGCGAAGATTGCCCAGGAGAAGCTGATCGAGAAGTCGTCGATCCCGTTCTCTCTCGTGCACGCCACCCAGTTCTTCGAGTTCGTCCGGAGAATCGCCGACGACGCCACGGACGGCGACAAGGTGCGGATGCCGCCCGTGCTCTTCCAGCCCATGGCGGGCGACGACGTCGCCGCGGCGGTCGGCCGGACCGCAGTCGGGCCGCCACTGAACGGCATGATGGAGGTGGCCGGGCCCGAACAGTTCAGGATGGACGAGTTCTTCCGCGACGCCCTGGCCTCCTGGGGCGACCCGCGCGAGGTGGTCACCGACCCGCACGCCCAATACTTCGGAGCCGAACTGCTCGAGCGGTCGCTGGTGCCCGATGACGGCGCCACCCTCGGCCAGATCCGCTACCGCGACTGGCCCGGCCGGAACGCGGCCGGGAAGTAGCGCCTCCTCGTCCGAGCTCCACCACCCTCAGATCACGAAAGGTACCTTCCATGCCCGATATCGACCCGGCGACCACCGGGCCCAAACCGAGATCGACCACGTGGCAGACGGCGCTGACCGTGCTGCAGGAGGCCGAACCGCCGTTCATTCCACAGGGCGCGCACGCGATGACGGTGGTGATCGAGTGGCCGCCGGGCGACCCCGGCACGCCACCGCACCGGCACTCCGGGCCGGCGTTCGGCTACGTGCTGGAAGGCGAGATGCTGTTCGAGCTGGAAGGCGAACCGGAGCGGGTCGTACGCGCCGGTGAGGCGTTCTGGGAGCAGGGCGGCGACGTCATCCACTACCAGGACGGCAACAACCGCGAGGACATCCCGCTCCGCTTCACCGTCACCATGCTGTGCGAGCCCGGCCAGCCGATGCTCACCCTGGTGGACGAGGAAGAACTCGCCCAGCGCAGGGACCGCCGTACCCCTCGCCCGTCCTGAGCGCGGATGGATCTCTCCCCACATGACGACGACGGGCGGCCGGCGGGCGAGGCGAACGCCCGCGACTACACAGGAGATGCGCCGTGACCGCACCGGCGATGGTCGCCGAGTTCGATGATGTCGCCGGCTGGACCGCCGATGCCGTCGAGCACCTCGGGGAGCGGTATGCCGTACCGGCCACCTGGCGCGGCGGTGCGAGTCCGGCCGCACTGGCCTGGCCGGCCGAGGCGCGCGAGCTGTCGGACGGCACCAGGGCCGCCGGCGCCTCGCTGGGGCTTTCGGTGGTCGTCGCCCGAAGCCCGCAGATCCTTCCGGCTCCGCGCGGCAACCACCTTCCCACCCGGCGAGAACTCCGCGCGCCTGTCCATCTCTGAAGGGAAGTTGTCGCTTGCTGAAACCCCAGGCTGAGGCGGAAGGAACTATGAACCCGGTCCAGGTAGACCTCTCGGCGGCCTCCTGAGCCCTGAACCGGCGCCGCCGGGCATTCGCGCCACGCTGCATCGTCCGCCGCCGGAATCTTTCCGGGGCCGGGCGTAGCGGTCCCGAAATGACAGATTGATAATCTGAACTCAGAGTAGTGCCGCGGCGAGCGGTCCTGATCACGGACCTCAGTAGGCCGCACGAACCCAGCGCGCTTACATGATCATACTGAGCGAGTCGGTGAAGGCTTGGAGGGGCCCGACGTCGATGACACTCTGCGCACGGGTCGGTTCCATTGAGAAGGAGGGGTCCGGAGCCTGGGCGCCGCCGAGGACGCCGGCACCAGCATCGTTCTTGTCCAGAACGCCCGCCGAGTTCGTCGGGCACTGAGAGACGAAAGGTCACTCATGCCTCAATTCATGCGCGCGCTCGTAGCCGGAAAGGTCGGCGAGCCGGCCGATGTCCTGCGGCTGGAATCCCGGCCTGTTCCCATGCCAAAAGCTGGCCAGGCGTTGATCCGTGTGAAGGCGACTCCGATTCACGCCAGTGATCTGCACGTGCTGCGTGACCGCTACGGTTTCTCCCCCGAGTTTCCCACTGTCGGGGGTCACATGGAATGCGTGGGCCGTATTGAGGCCCTGGGCCCGGATACCGAGGGACTGAAGATCGGCGAGCGCGTGGTGGCCGTTGCAGTGCCGGCGGTACCCGGGCCCCATGTGGCCGGCACGTGGCAGGAATACCTTGTTGCCGATACACGAAGGCTCCTGCCGGTCCCCGGCCATCTGAGCGACTCCAGCGCCTGTCAACTCGCCGTCAACCCGTTGACCGCGCTGCTGCTCGTGACTCGCGAACTCGACGTACAGCCGGGCGAATGGTTGTTGCAGACGGCCGCGGGCTCTACCGTCGGCCGGCTCGTCATTCAGCTGTCCAGGCATCTGGATATTCGCACGATCAATGTCGTGCGGCGGCGCGATGCCGTCGAAGAGATCAAAGCGCTTGGTGGTGACGAGGTCATTTGCACTGAGGGCGAGGACCTGTTGCAGCGGGTTGCCGAGATTGCAGGATCGGCCGGCGTGCGCAAAGCCATCGACTGTGTCGCGGGCCATGTGGGTGCCCAGGTATCCCAGGCATTGGCTCCGGGAGGAGAGGTCGTGGTCTACGGCGCGCTCTCTACCCATCGGCAGACTGACCCGGCAGCGCTGACGATCCCGCTGCAGGCACGCTCGGTTATCTACGAGACCAAGGCAGTCCGTGGCTTCTGGCTGAACCGCTGGTTCGGCACTACCTCACCTACGGATGCGCTGCGCGTGCTGTCCGAGGTTCGCGGTCTCGTCGCTGATGACGTGCTGAGCATCCCCCAAGGCCAGCCGTTCCCGCTCGAACGCTTCACGGAAGCCATCTCGCTCGCCGAAACACCCGCACATGGCGCCAAACCGCTCTTCGTCTTCGAGGAGGGCCGGGATGAAGACGGTAGGTAGGACGCGGTACCGTAGTGATATCGAGTCACCTTCACGCCAGCAGCGCCGATGAGCTTGATGCCGTCATGAACGGTTTTCCAGGTGCCCGGTCGGTAGAATCTGCGGCGCATCTCTTGGCGGCTGAGCAGCGAGTGTTTATGGAAGCTCCAGTTCGCGACGCGACGCCAAGTGAAGGAGTCGATCGCATTGAACACATCTTTCGCCACCGCCTGCCGGGAGTGTTTCGCCCACCCTCGCGAGAGCCAGTTGAGACTGGCTATCAGCTCGGCCAGGCTCATATGGTGGGTTGACCTGTAGGGCTTCGCTTTCATCTTGCCCTTGATCGACTGGATCGCCTCCTTGGACACCTGAGCTTCCCCCGCTTTTCCGGAGGCTTTGGATCATGGTCCCCGGATCATGGGAAGGTCTCGATCACGGGGAAGCGGAAATACCCGCTGGAACTGCGCGAGCGAGCGCTGAGGCTGTACCGGCAGGCTGAGCCCAGGCCGGTCATCGCGCACCTGGCCGACCAGCTGGGCATCCACCGGGAAGCGCTGCGGAACTGGATCCGGCAGGACCAGGCCGACCACGGCGAGCACGACGACCTGCCGACGACTGCGATGCTGGAGGAGAACCGGCGGCCGGCCCGGGAAAACGCCGAGCTGCGGCGGGCCAACGAGATCCTGCGGGCGGCCAGCGCTTATTTCGCCCAGGAGTTCGACCCGACCCGGCGGCGGTCATGAGGTTCATCCACGAACACCCTGGCCTTGCCGCGGTCGAACTCATTCTGCGAGTCCTGGGCATCCCCGTCTCCACCTACTACGACTGGCGAACCCGTGCCACCCGACCCAGCACGCGAGCGATGTCCGACGCCCTGCTGCTGGAGGAGCTCAAGAAGATCCGGGCCGGCCACGAGTTCGCCGACACCTATGGATCGCCACGGATCCACAAGGTTGAGCTGGTCTACCGCAACACCTGGGCCACCCGCGAGGAAGTCGGTACGGCTCTGTTCCGCTACATCGACGGGTGGGACAACCCTCGCCGCATCCAGAAAGGCCTGGGCGGACTCTCACCGGACGAGTACGAAGCCGCCTGGTACGCCCAACAACACGATCTACCCAAGACAGTCAGCAGCCACACCGAGCTGACCGAAACCAGGCAGGAAACACTCCGGGAAACCAGGGGAACCTCAACCAAGCTGTAGACGTAGTGCTTAGTCGTCCCTCGCTTCTCTTCGGCTCATGATCATTATCAGCGCCAACGGCTGTCCACCTGATCCTCAACCCTGGCTCCTCGCCCCCGGTCCGCCGGGCTGCGCGGCATCGCCGGGCGGCTCAACCGGATTGCCGAGCGGATCGAAAGCGACGTCCTTGTCTTCGTCTCCGAGGACCGCCCGCTCCACGGCGACCTGACCGCAGAGATCAAGCTCATGCTCGCCCAGGCCAAGAACCTGGTCGACCTCGCCGACCCCGTGGAAGAAGCCGCCTCCTGAGGCCCCCGCGCGGGTCATCGACGGCCCCATCGGCCATCACGAGGAACAATCCCACCCACTACCGCTAAAATCTGGACCGATCCTCCTCGCAGGCTACTTGGGGCCACGCTGTCCGGACAGGCCGGTCCGGTCAGTGTCCGCCCCGAACCAACGCCGGAGCCCACCGCACCAGGGGATGACACCGAGCTCTCGCTACCGGAAGACCAGCACTGAGATCAGCTCACAACCACCGGAACAGTCCCTGAACTGCAGCTTGCCCCTTTCTGGCTTACTTGGTCTGCCCCCTACCTTGGCTACATCCCCTTCTGGATCGGGACGGACGACGAGGCCGCCGCTCGTGTCGGGGCCAGGGCGGGTGTCAGAGTGCTCCCTTCTGGCTGTCTCCGGCTGGGTGCGGCACCAGGACCTGCGCTTCGAGAGGTCTGCTGAGCCTGCCGTCCAGCGCGGCCTTGAGGTCGGCGAGCGCCGGGCCTTTGAGGTGTACGGTTCGTAGCGGCCCCGACTCGTACTTCTCGATCATGACCAGCCGGTCGTGTCCTTCATGCAGGGCATACAGCTCGACGCCTGGCTCCTCGTGCACACGCGTGATCGCGGACTTGAAGGTCCCGATCACCTCGGCGCGGTGCTCGGGGATCGGGAAGACGACGACGCTCACGGCGATGCTCCTTTCCTGTCGCTCACGGACTTCATCAGCTATGCAGTGGCTGGAATTCGGTGCCGGGGGTTCACGGGTGCCGGCGCCCGTACCCGTTCCAGAGGCAGGGGCCTCGTTCGAGTCGGGTTCAGGTCGGCAGCTCGGTGCCAGCCTGTTCGGCGAGCATGTACGTTGCGTACCAGGTGGGCCAGTCCGCGTCCCGTCCGCCGGTTCGTTTCTCGTGTTCACCGTGGGCGGCCTCGGCCCTCCACAGCGCGCCCGCGAGTTCGCTCACCGAGGTGTAGGAGGCTGGCGCCGGATCAACGCGTCCGGGCAGCCGGGACGTGATCTCCTGCAACCACCACCTGTTGCCGTCGGGATCTCTGAAGGTGGCACGCGAGCGATAGGTGCCGCGTTCGGGATCGAGTCCGGGGACCGGGCCGTCTTCGGTGACGTGGTAAGTTTCCTCCACCTCGATCCGGGCCGCGACCAGCGCGTTTCTGATGGCCTCGATGTCGGAGACGATCACGTACGACGTGGCCGAGCCGGGGGGTGCCGAAGTGAGGTTCTCCCCGAACTGCACCGAGCAGCCCGAGCCGGGCGGCGTGAGCTGCACCACCCACGGGGGCGTGACATCCAACCGCCAGCCGAGGCTGGTGTAGAACTTCGTGGCCCGCTCGACGTCCGAGACGGGGATGATCACTACTTCGATCTTCTGATCGAAGCCGCCGAGTTGCGCTTGTGACGGGCTCATCGCGGCCCTCCCTTGGTGGTTGATCTTGGTGGTGGTTGATGAGGACGAGGTGCGTCAGAGTTCTCGCCGCAGCTTGCCGATCGCGCTGCCGTCGAAGGCGTCGGTACGGCCGGCCGAGGCGTGCCATGTGACCGCTGCCGGGCTTCACCACACGAACTGCTGGCCGCCGTCGATGTCGTACGTCGCGCCGGTCAGCGCCGTGTTGCTCATGATGTGCACGGCCAACGCGGCGACGTCGGCGGGGGTGACGACACGGCCGATCGGCAGCCTTTCGCGCAGCTCGGCGCGGCGCTCCTCCAACCGGTCGCCGAGCAGCGACGCCGACAGCGGCGTGTCGACGAAGCCCGCGGCGATCAGGTTTACCCGGATCGGCGCGAGCTCCAGCGCGAGGGCAGCGGTGAACGCGGGAAGCGCGGCGGTGGCGGCGGAGACGATGCCGAGGCTGTGCCCGACGCGGCGTCCTCCGGTGCCGCCCATGAGCAGCAGCGTGCCACCGGGCCGCATCCGTCGCCGGGCGTGGCGGGCCACCTCCAGCGCTAGCACCACGTGCCCGCTGATCGCCTCACGCACCTGGCCGGCGTCCATGTCGAGCAGCGGCCCGTAGTGCGGCTGGCCTGCCGTGACCATGACGTGGTCGATCGGCGCCGGCAGGCCGGAGAAGAACCTGTCCAGGGCTGTCGTGTCGCCGGCGTCGAAGGCCTCCTGGTACTGCGCGCCGATCTCCTGCGCCGCCTGTCTGAGCCGGTCGGGGTCGCGACCGGTGATGACGACCTCGGCGCCCTCCGCGCGGGCGCGCCGGGCCGTCTCCAGCCCGATGCCCGCGCTGCCGCCGATCACGACGACAGTCTGTCCGGGGATGCTTCCCACAGTGGTCCTCCTCAAGGTCGGGCTTCGGCGGTCGCCTTGCCGAGCGCCTTCAGCGCCGCCTGGTAGATACCCGAAAAGCCGGGGAAGGGCTGGATCGTGTCGGTCAGCACGTCGAGCGGGACATGGGCGCGGATGGCCAGCGTCGCCTGCTGCATCCACTCCCCCGCCTCGGGCCCCAGTGCGTACGCCCCGGCGAGCCGCTCCCCGTCGCTGAGCAGCGTCAGGAAGCCGGTGGACTCGGCGTAGGCGTGGCCGTAGGTCGCCGTCTTCGGCACCTGCGACAAGGGCGCGGTGCCGCTGTGGCGCGCTTCGGCCGCGCCGGTCGCCGCCGCCTGCGGATCGGTGTACGTGACCCGCGGGACGGCCTCGTAATTCGCTGGGCGCGACCGGCCGAGGATGTTCGCCGCGACGACGTCGCCCTGGTACTCGCCGACGTGCGTGAGCGGCCAGGTTCCGGTGACGTCCCCGATCGCCCACAGCCGCCCGCCCGCCCGCAGGTACGCGTCCACCGGGATCCCGTGCGGGTCCGGCTCGACGCCGACGGTCTCCAGGCCGATCCCGGCCACGCGGGAGCGGCGGCCGGTCGCCACGAGCAGCCGGTCGCCGCGTGTTTCCGCGCCGCCGGCGAAGCTCAGCACGTACTCGTCGTCCTCGCGCCGGGCAGCGGTCGCGTGCGTGCCGAGTATCAGCTCGATCCCGTCCCGGCGCAAAGCCTCGCCGAGTGCCTCGCCCAGCGGTGCGGGCTCGCGGGGCAGCACCCGTCCAGCGCCCTCGACGAGCACCGCCTCACCGCCCAGACGCCGTACGGCCTGCGCCAGCTCCACCCCCGCCGGGCCGCCGCCCAGCACGAGCAGGCGGCGTGGGACGGCCGTCATGCTGGTCGCCTCGCGGGTGCCCCAGACCCCGGTGAGCTCGCGCAGCGCCGGGATCGGGGGCACGATCGGATCGGCGCCGGTCGCCACCACGACGTGGCCTGCGGTGTGGCGGGCGCCGTCGACCTCGACCACGCCGGTCCCGGCCAGCCGTCCGGTGCCCCGCAGCAGGTCGATGCCGTGATCGGCCAGCCAGCGCACCTGCCCGGCGTCGGAGTGGCCCGACACCATGAAGTCCCGCCAGTCCAGCGCCGCCTTGACGGCCACCTGCGCGTACCCGCCAGCCTCGCGCGCCCTGGACCGCCTCGCCCGGCCGTAGGAGCGACTTCGAGGGGATGCACGCCCAGTAGGAGCACTCGCCGCCGACCAGGTCCCGTTCGACGACGGCGACCCTCAGCCCGCCTTCCGCCAGGGCTGCCGCGCAGTGCTCGCCGGGCGCACCCGCAACGAGAATGATCACATCGTAGTCGCTCATCGCGGCCTTCCTGGGGTTGGGGCCCGCGCACCGTACCGCTCGACGCCGTCAGTGTGGGGCCGTCAGTGTGGGTTCGTCGGCGGCCTCTGGCAACTGGGCCGGTCAAGGACTATCTCTACCTGTAGGCGTCAACCGATCGCCTGCCGCCATGCCGGGGCGAGGGCGATCTGGAGTTGCCGGCGGGCGAGGACGGGTTAGCCGCGGCTGACGGGCAGGCGGTAGGCGTCCGCGTTCAGCGCCGAGATGACGACCCGCAGGCCGTCCACGCGCATGATGTCGACGGTCCGTTCGATCACGCCAGGGCCGCCACGGGGTGCGGGCCCCTGCCGAGAGCTGACGCGGGTGTCGTCGGAAAGCGCGGTGACGCACCCGAGCTGAGCCGGCTGACGGCCAATGCGATCGGCTACACCACCAGCGCCGAACCGACGAAGGCGACGCCTCCGGCCTCCCACCGCAACGGCTCCGGGTGACCGTGGACAGGTGTTGAGGCTGGTGAGAGTGTGGCGATCCGGTCTGCCGTAACGAAGCCGCCATCAGATATACGCGATCGCATCGAGCCGGTGATCAGCTCGTCGTGGGCGGCGATGTCGGCGGGTGCGTAGCGGCGGCTCTTGGCCATCGCCACCGCGGTGCGCACCATCGCCAACACCGGCATGCCCGCCTCCACCGCCCGCAAGCCGAGTGGCCAGCAGCGGCCCGATGAAGCCCTGCACCGTGCGGTAGCGCTTGACCAGCTCGGCCCGCCACTCAGCCGCGGCGTCATCGTCAGTGACCGGCACGAACTCGGCCACCGTCTCCACCGCGGCCGCCAGCCTCTCCCGCGGCACCACCTCCTCGATCGCCTTCCACACCTCCACCAGCGACACCAGCCGGTCCTCCGGCGCGGCGATCAGCGCCTCCATCGCCGAGGCCATCGTGCGGGCCGCCTTGCGCAGCTTGGGGAAGGTGCGCAGCTGCTCGGCCTTGCCCGCCCGCTCCGCCCGAGCCAGCAGGTTGGAGGTGATCAGCAGATCCAGCACATCCAGCGCGTCATCGACCGATGAGGTCTCCAGCTGCCGCACCGTGGCAAGCAGCGTCGCGCCCTTGCGTGGCTCGTCCAGTCCCCGCAGTGCGGGCGCTTTTGCGACCAGCCCGTAGCGAGCCAGTGCCCCGAGCTTGACCGCCGGGACCGGATCGGTGGACACCCGGCTGGCTCCGAGCGCGGCGATCTCGCTCACTCACTTGAGCTCCTCGGCCAGCACTCGACCCGAGGCCTTGGCCGGCGCGATGCGCAGCCGTTCCAGCTCCGCGAGCGCCTCTTGCCGTCCGGCACGGCCAGCAGCTTCTCCAGCGCCTGCTGCATGTCCTGCGACAGCCAGCCCGACAGCAGCGCGTGCACCCGCTCGTTTTCCGCCCGCCGTACCTCACCGACCAGCCGCACCAGCACGCCGATGCCCGGCAGCAGGATGCGCTCCTTCAGTAAGTGCACCCGCGCCCGGTCGAACAACGCCCGCGGCCCTTCCACCAGGCCCACACCCGCGCCGCCACGTACTGGTGCACCTCAGCCTCACATGCACCGAAGTCGCGGTAGCCCAGCAGCTCACGGATCTCCCACGCATGACCGTAGGCGGTCTGCTGCCGACGGGCCGTACCCGGACAGCTCCGCCGTATCCAGCCCGAGCTGCTCGGCGACGAAGGCCACCGCTCCCGGCGGGACGGTGCGGATCCTCGGTCAGGAACGCCCCGAGCATCCGCACCGTCCCCCACTGCACCGCCCATCCCAGTTTGGTCGCCGGACGGCGCTCGGCCGGCAAACGCCTCCGGCAGATCAGGCATCGCCTACCTCAACACTCACCGGGCGACCACCCGGCCAGGTGCTCCCCCATGACTACCTCAGCCTCCGTACCTCCGACCGGATGATCCGGTCGCGACGCTTGTCTTGTAGGGGATGAGTCTTTAGTCCATAAGGCCGTGCGTCGCCCGCCCGCACTCTCCCGGCGCCGGGTCAAGGACCGGCCGCTGCTGCCCCGCGAGGTCAATGCCGAGCTGGTGCCGGCGATGGGGCTGGACGCGGCATGGCGGCAGATGGCCGACCGCCTGGAGGAGGCTGGCAAGGACGCGAAGGTGGAGATCTTCGTCCCCGAGGGCGGCGGACGCGCCCGTCTGTCGGTGGACAAGCTCGGCGCCGTGGGTGAACCGGAGTCGCTGACCTGGCTCAAGGCCACCACGGAGGCAATGCTTCCCCGGATCGACCTGCCCGACCTGCTGTTCGAGGTCCACTCCTGGACCGGGTTCCTCGACGCCTTCGGCCACACTTCCGAGCGGCGCACCCGCATGGAGGGCCTGCTCGTTTCCCTCGTCGCGCTGCTGGTGGCGGAGAGCTGCAACATCGGCCTGACCCCGGTCATCGACCCGGAGAACAAGGCGCTGACTCGCTCGCGCCTGTCGCACGTCGACCAGAACTACCTGCGCGCCGACACCATCGCTGCGGCGAACGCCGCGCTCATCACCGCGCAGTCCCGCATTGAGCTCGCTCAGATGTGGGGCGGCGGCCTGTTCGCCTCCGTCGACGGCCTGCGCTTCGTCGTCCCCGTCAAGAGCATCAACACCGGCCCCTCGCCCAAGTACCACGGCTACAAACGTGGCGTGACCTGGCTGAATGCAGTCAATGACCAGGTCGCGGGGATCTGCGCGATGGTCGTACGCGGCGCCCCGCGCGACAGCCTCTACACGCTGGACACCCTGCTGAACCTCGACGGCGGGGTGAAGCCGGAGATGGTCGCGACCGACAACGCCTCGTACTCCGACATGGCCTCGGCCTGTACAAGATGCTCGGCTTCCGCTTCGCCCCGCGCTTCCGCGATCTTCAGGACCAGAGGTTCTGGTGGGCCGACCTGCCCGACGGCGAGGCGCCGGCCGCCGGGTACGGGCCGCTGGAGGCCGTCGCCTGCAACAAGGTGAACCTCAAGCGGATCGCCACGCACTGGCCGGACATGCTCCGCGTTGCCGGGTCGCTCATCACGAACCAGATCCGTGCCTACGACCTGCTGCGGATGTTCGGCCGCGAGGGCCCCCCACCCCGCTGGGGCAGGCGCTCGCCGAGTACGGGCGGATCGACAAGACCATGCACCTGCTCGCGCTGGTCGACCCGGTCGACGACATCTACCGTCGCCTGATGAACCGGCAGCTCACCGTGCAGGAGTCCCGCCACCGCCTGGCCCGCGCGATCTGCCACGGCGGCCGGGGCCAGATCCGCCAGGCGTACCGCGAAGGCCAGGAGGACCGGCTCGCTGCCCTCGGCCTGGTCCCCAACGCCGTCGTCCTGTGGAACACCCGCTACCTCGACGCCGCCGTCGCCCAACTCCGCGCCGAGGGCCATGACATCAAGGACGAGGACGTCGCCCGCCTCTCCCCGCTCAAGGACCGGCACATCAACTTCCTGGGCCGCTACCTGTTCGACATCAAGGCCAGCGGCCCCGGCCAGGGCCTGCGCCCCCTCCGGTACCCGGAGGCTATCGAGGACGACGAGGATTGACGGCGGCGCACCCGGCCCGCTGGGCCACTCGTTGCATCCCGTGGAGGCCAGGCGCCCGACGCTCCGGCGCCGAGGCGAGGAACGCCGAGCTGGGCTTAGCACTGGCTCAACGATCTCGCGGAGCCCTAAATGGCACCCGCCTGAACGGGATCCCAGGATTCCGGGTGATCTGGATCATCGGCTGGGGCGGCGGCACGCAGCGCCGCCTCAACCCGGTGGTTGCTGGTCATGGTCGCCGTGACGGCGGTCATGGTGAGGAGGAGGCCAGCGGCGGTGTAGAGCGGGGTGCGTACGTCGTAGGTGGTGGCCAGCCAGCCGCCGAGGAAGGCGCCGAACGGGGCGGCGCACATGGCGAGCATGCGGGAGGTGGAGGCGACCCGGCCCATCAGGTGGGCGGGGACGATCGCCTGTCGGAGGGAGGGGCCGAGCACCATCGTGGCGCCCATGCCCGCTCCACAGACGGCGAGCGCGAGGCCGGCGACGTACGGGTTCGGGGCGACGGCAAGGCCCAGGATGGCGAGTCCCTCGACTGCGGCCGTGCAGGTCAGTGCGGTGCCGGTGCCGAGTCGTCGGCCGAGGAGGGAGGCGATGCCCGCGCCGAGCAGACCGCCGGTGGCCTCCGCCGTGAGGAGCAGGCCGAAGCCGAAGGTGTCGATGCCGAGACGATCGTGCGCGAAGAGGGCGAGTATGGTCTCCACGGCGAGGAAGGCGATGTTCCCGACCGCCGGACGCAGCGCGAGCCCGAGCAGCAACTGATCCTGGAATACGTACGAAGCGCCGGCCCGCGCCTGCCGCAGCAGCGACTCACGGGCCTGCGGTACGGGCCGGGGTGCGGCAGGCAGCGACCGTACGAGCAGTGCGGAGAGCGCGAACGACACCGCGTCGGCGAGCAGCGGAAACGCCCGCCCGAGCGCGAGCAGGGCACTGCCCGCAGGCGGCCCCGCGAAGCCGGACGCGGCGGTCTGGGTGCCGCGCAGGCGGGAGTTGGCGCGCTCCAGGAGCGCGGGGTCGCGGCCGAGCAGATCCGGCAGATAGGCCGTGGCGGCCGTGTCAAAGAAGAGCCCGCCGAGGCCGAGCAGGAAGGCGACGGCCGCGAGCAGTGGAATGCTCAGCACGTCGAGCGCGGCCGCTGCCGCCGGTATGGCGAGCAGCACCGCACGCGCCGCGTCCGTGACCCACATCGTGCGCCGACGGTCCCAGCGATCTACCAGCGCACCGCCGAGCACCCCGAAGAGCAGCCACGGCAGCGTTCCAGCGGCCGTGACGACGGCGAGCGCCATCGGATCCCGCGTCAACGTCAACGCGAGCAGCGGCAGCGCGGCATGCGACACCCCGTCACCGAGCGAGGACACCGTCTGCGCAGACCACAGCCGTCCGAACCCGGTCGGCAACTTCCGAACGTCTGAGGTCACTTGGCGTCCCCTTCGACCTGCTCGCGCGGTGCCGGGTGGAACAGTGCGAAGACGAGTGACGCGTCCGGCAGCGACGGATCGGACAGCTCCCGGTACTCGTCCGCCAGTGCCTGCAGCCGCGCCCCCAGCTCCGCGAACTGCTCCTCGGTGAGCCGCAGATGCGCCATCCGTACGTGCCGCTCGCCTTCCACCGGCGCCGCCTCCAGGTCCGCCACCGCATGCCGCATCAGCACATCCGGCCCTCCCTCGCCCGGATCCGGCAGCACGATCGCCCGCGCGGCCATTGCGTAGTACCGCTCGGTGACCCCTCGGACCTTCCGCGTTCGTACCACCTTCACCAGGCCGGCCCGTTCGAGCAGTCGTACGTGGTAGCTGGAACTCCCCTTCGCAAGGCCCACTCGCTCGGCGATCTGCGTAATCGTCGCGGGCTCGAAGCGGAGCACGGCCATGATCCGGTGACGCGTGAGATTGGAGACGGCGCGTAGCTGCTCGTCAGTGGTGACGTGGAATGTCTCGGGAAGATCATCGGTAGGCATGGCTCTAATGGTCAACATTTCTTGACCATTAGGCAAGGGGGTTTTGTTCGGGCTTCCGGAATCGGCTGTCCAACACGTGAGGCCTTCGCTCCTGCGCCCTCCTTCTCGGCCTCGCTCAACCCGCACCCGGGCGACCTCGCTCCGGCCGTCGCGGAAGCTCACCCGCACCGCCCCAGCTCTTGAGTCGTCAAGAAACCTTCGTTTTCTGAAGATCGCTCCCAGGTCCGCCCAGGACCCGCAGAGCATTCAAAAACCCCTTCAAAAACCTAGGTCGTGCAACAACCTCAGACCACCGTTTTCTGAGATGATCCGGAGCCATGACCGCCCTCGAACCAGCCGACGGGCCGGATCTCCTCGTCGCCGAGCCGCTCGTCCGCACCGAAATCAAGATCGGATACGCCCGGGTCTCGACCGGCGGGCAGAAGCTCGAACGGCAGCTCGACGCGCTCACCGCCGCCGGATGCCGGAAGATCTTCGCGGACAAGAAGTCCGGCAAGAACGCGCTCCGCCCGGAGCTGAAGGCGTGCCACGCCTTCCTCGACCCGGGCGACACCCTCGTGGTGCCCTCACTCGACCGCTACGGCCGCAGCCTCCAGGACCTCATCAACATGGTCGCCGAGTTGCGCGACCGCGGGATCGGCTTCACCTCGCTCCACGAGAACCTGGACACCACCACCCCCGGCGGCCGACTCGTCTTCCACGTCTTCGCCGCCCTGGCGGAGTTCATTCGCGAGCTCATCGTCATCGGCACCAACGAGGGCCTGGCCGCCGCCCGCGCCCGCGGCCGGGTCGGTGGGCGCCCAAGCGTCGCCACCGAGGAAGTCATCAAGGCCGCCCGCGACCTGCTACCCGACCCCGGCCGCTCCATCACCTCGATCGCCAAGCTCCTCGGCGTCTCCCCGGGCACCCTCTACAACCACATCCCCGACCTGCGCGAACTGCGCGCCGGCGCCGTCCCCCGTCAGCTCGAGGCTCGTACGAGGTAGGGGGCAGACCAAGTAAGCCGGAAAGGGCTGATAGGGCTGGGCCTTCTCGTGTTCCGCGAGGGCGCGGTAGACGCTGGCGAGGGGGCGTGACCCTTGCGCTTGCCGATGGGGATGATCAGGTCCTTGCGGATCTTCTCGACGGGTTCGCCGGCCGCGCGGCGCCCGGACTCCACCCGGTTGTCGGTGAAGATCTACACCCACCCCGAGCGGATCACCGAACTCATCGCCGAGCACCTGCCCACGGTGCCGGCCGCGCTCGACCCCGCGCCCAGCCTGCTGGTGGGCGCTAAGCGTAAATTGGTGCTATGACCGTGGCGCCAATGATGTCCGTGGTTTTGGGCGCCGTCCTCGCACTCGTCGGCGGCATAGCCACCGAGTTGTGGAAGCAGCGTAAGGCTGCGCGAGCCGCAGCACGGCTCGTGTGGCTGGAACTCATCCTCGCCCGCAGCGCACTGCTCGGGGCGGTGGCCCTAGGCCAGTGGCCAGACGACTTCCCCTTCTCGGACGACGTATGGATGGCGCAACGCGACCGGCTGGCTCTCGGCTGGGACACGAAGGCCTTCCGCGACGTGCAGACGGCCTACCTGCAGCTCCACGCGATCGCGACCACGCCACCCGCGGAACGGGGTGACACCGCGCTCTTCTGGCCGGCACTCGTCACGGTCGACGGGGCTGCCGAGGCGGTCGGCAAGGAAGCGCGGGTGGGCAAGAGGGAGCTCGATCAGTTCCGGCGGCCGCTCGCCGAACGTCTCGAAGAGACCCGCACCTTCGTCGAGCAGGTGCTGGCAGCGGGCCCCGAGGGCATGTCGGACACCTTTAACGAAGAGGCCTTCCAGCGGGACGCGGCCGGAATCCTGTTCCACAGCAAGGAGCTGGTCGCCTGGCTCTGGCCGCGCTCGAAGGCGTTGGACCAGTTCCCACCGGAGCTCCGGGCCCGAGCTGCCGAGGCGATCGCCCATCAGCAACACACCGCGCCGCCCTGGACAAAAGGCGGCGCCGCTCAGTTCGGCGCCGTACCGCCAGGACAGGCTGGCCCGTTCGGCATCCGCCCCGAGCCAACGCCGGAGAAGGATCAGGAGCATCCGCCGTCGGCAGAGCAACGCTGAAGGTCGCACATCAGGTGCTGATAGGGCTGGTCAGAGGCCCTACCAGCCCTTTCCGGCTTACTTGGTCTGCCCCCCAGGTAGGCGAACCCCAGCAAGATCGTTCTCACCGGGATTTCCTGTACCTCAACTACTCACACCCGGACTACTGGCAGTCACCTAAGATGATCGGCCACCTCAGGGAGACATGCTCGGCCCAGGTCAAGCGCTGCGGTCGAAACCGCTCCCCACTCGGGTCGGCCCTCCGCTCCTGAACGTGACTCCAGCCGCCAGGTAGCCGATCCGTCGGCTTCGGGGGCGCACTAAGAGTCGTGTAGCCAGGTACACGCGATTGAGTCCGCCCAGTTCAGCGGCGCCCTACTGATCGGTGGGGAGGTGGCTGACGGCGTCTTCGAGGTCGGCGTGGGTGGGCAGGGTGTACCGGCGCGTGGTGTCGAGTCGGGCGTGGCCGAGGAGTTCGGCGACGACGACGATGTCGACGCCCGCGCGCAGCAGGTTGGTCGCCAAGGTGTGCCGCAGGATGTGGGCGGACAGGGCGAGGGCGCCCGCGTCGTCGACGATGTCGGCGTCGGCGGCGAGTTCGTCCATGAGCTGGTCGACCGCCCGAGTCGACAGACGCCCGCCGCGGCGGTTGAGGAACAGCGCCGGGGTGTCGGCGCCGGGCCAGGAGGCGCGGTCGGTGCGGCACTCGGTGACGGAGGTCCTGGCGGTGCCGTCCAGGAGCGGGATCTCGCGGGAGGTCTCGCCCTTGCCGGAGCGGACGATGACCTTGCCCTTGCGCGCCGAGAGCGGGACGTCGTCGTCCAGGGCGACGAGCTCGGCGATCCTGACTCCGGAGTAGAACAGCAGCCGGCCGATGGCGCGGTCACGGGCGAGCGGGCGGCGTTCGACGGCGCGCAGGTAGCGCTTCTGCTGGCGGGTGTCCGGGGCGCGGGGCGCGAGCTTGGGCGCGTCGTCGCGGCGGACCACGGCGGGGCCGAGACCGGGCTGGGCGAAGAAGTGGTCCAGCGCGGCGAGGTGGGCGTTGACGGTGTTCGACGCGCGGTGCAGCACGGTCTTCATGTGGGTTTTGTAGTCGCGGATAGCGAAGTCGCGGTCGTGGGCGTCGGTGAGCGGATCGCCGTCCAGGCCGCTGGTGTTGAGCCAGGCGAGGAAGGTCCGAACCCGGAAGTCGTAGGCGCGGCGGGTGTCGCCGTCCAGCGGGGCCCGCTTCAGCGCCGCGGCGTAGGCGGCGTGGACGGTGGCGACGCCGCGGGTACCGCTTGGCGCTGACGCCCCACATGACCCTCGCAGTATCAGAAGTGGATTCGCCGGGCTAAACGTAGCCCAGGACCGCGATATCAGAAGCTGAGCCGCTGGCCGGCTTCTGATACTGAGAGATATCAGAAGCGGAATGATCCTCGGTTCGCCATACAGGTAGGACGGTCGGCTCACGCTACCAAGGTGGGTCACTGTAGAGGTTACGACGGGCAAGGTGATCGTGGTATTCCGCGTGCCGGAACTGGTAGATCGGGCCGACGGTGCGCAGCAGGCCGAGCCGGTGAGCGTCGTCGAGGAAGCCGATGAGGTCACGGGGGAACCCCTGACCCTTGGCCAGCCGCCGGGCCGCGGCGGAGTACCTGCCCCACGCGGCCTGCTCCCGCCAGTAGGACCAGCCGACCACCCAGCCCGTCAGCGCGCCCACGGGGGCCGCGATCAGCAGTCCCGGGAGCCAGCCCCAGACCGGACCGAAGGAGAGCCCGGCCGCCAGGGCTCCGACGAGGGTGGTCGTGCACGTGTGGAAACGGCCGACGGCCCGGGCGCCGCGCCAGCTCGTCATCGGGGTCGTGGGGTCCGCGGTGGAGACGGGGACCTCCGCCCAGTCCTGGAGCGCGATCGGGAGTGCCATGATGACGGCGAAGGAGAACCCGAACGGGACCGCGAAGACCCGCCAGTCCGTCATGGCGTAGTACACGAAGCTCGCGAGGAGAGCACCGCCGACCAGCCCGATCGTGAGGGCGAGGGCCAGCTTCCGGCCGAGCGCGCCGACTCTGCCGGACAGCGTCAGGTTCAGCGTGGCCAGCCTCGCGTCCGCCCAGCTCGGCGGGGGCGTGTAGGAGTCGTAATATCCCGGTATGTAGTTCTGGGTGCCCATGCTGAACGGCGCCGCCGGTGGGTTGTAGACGGCGCTGGTGAGGAGCCACCAGGCCAGATCACGGGTCCGGGCCTTACGCGTGAGGAAGTCGGCGAGGAAGCCGAGCCAGCGCTCGACGTCCGCGGGATCGTAGCGGCGGCGGGGCAGCAGCTGCTCCTCGGGATGGCCGGCGGGCGGCCTGTCGCCGGAGGGCCGGGTGGCGATGACGGCGGCGGCGAGCCGGTCGAACAGGTGAGTGCGCAGCGCCTCCGAGCTGGGGAACCCCGCGAGTTCGGCGGGGTCGCTGCCGGGCACGTCGTAGACGGTGCGCAGCAGCCACAGGCCGAGCGGGACCGTGGTGACCGCGGCCAGAGCGTCCCACGGCCCGGTGCCGCCGCCGGCATCGGCGGTGCGGAGGCCGTCGAGGACCGGTCTCCACGCCTTGGCCTTGATCGGGGACAGGGACCCCAGGTAGTCCGCTGCCACGGTGGGCGGAAGCGGGCGGGCCTGCAGTGTCGCCGAAGAGGTGATCACGTCGCCAACCGTGCGGACAGCCGTCCGGAACTCCTTCGTCCGGCTGGTGAGGATGAGCTGGTCGTCGTCGCCCAGCGAACGGTTCAGGGCGGCGATCACCTTGCCCTGGGTGCCTTCGGGCAGCTCGTCCAGGCCGTCGAGCACCGGCAGGACGTGGTGTCCGGCGACCAGGGCGTGAACGGTCGGCGCGTGCTCCTTCGAGCGCAGCATGGGGTAGTCGCGGGTGAGCCGGTCCTCCAGCCAGGAATGCAGCTTCGGGAACCGGTCGGTGTTCCAGCCGGAAACCGGAAGGAGCACCGGGACGGCTTCCCCCGGCAGGCGCGTGCGCAGCAGTCGCAGCAGCAGTTGCACCGCGAGGGTGGTCTTGCCGCTGCCGGGGCCACCGACGAGCACCAGGCGGCGGCGCCGGGTCTGCCGGAACCGTTCGGTGAGGCCGCCGATGTCACCACTGGACGCGTCCTCCCACCGCGACGCCGCCTCGCCGGTCTCCGGCGGGTCGATGGCACCGGGCTGGTCGGACAGCGACGGCCGGAACCGCCACCCCACCGGGATCGGATCAGGGTAGGCCAGTGACCGCCGCCGGGCCTCGTTCTCCCACTGCTCCCGGACCTGCTCCGCCAGTTTCCGCGCCGTGAACTCCACCTCTCCCGGCCCGAGGGCGGGCTGCCGCACGTGCAGCTGCCCGATGTGGGTCTGAGGATTGACGATGTCGCCGCCCGCGGCCATCGAGGCGGGCCCGCTGGCCTGGATCCCGGAACCGCCTCGCCGCCGCCGAGCGCGTCGCCACTTCATGGGGCCGTCGGCTCCTCGCCTGTCACCTCGGTCCGCGCGCCGTCGATGTCCCCGCCCGCGGCGATCGCCCCCGCTCCGGACGCGGTCACTCCGTCCGCAGGCGCAGGCTCGCCCCGTTCCCGCGGCGTTGACCACAGAAGCCGCACCTTGGTCCTGGCGTCACGCACCGACCCCGATGCCGCGACGGACCCGGGCCCGGACGCCGATACCCGGGACGGCGGCGCGGGCCGCTCGGCGACCGTCAGCCACCAGGCCAGCCCACCGCCGACCACCACGAGCGCCGCGACCGCGGCCCACCAGGCCGCTGCCCACTCCTGGGTCAGCATCCCCGTCGCCACATTCACCGCCGCCGCCACCAGCACGGTCCCGGCCGCAGCGAGCCCCCGCTTGGCCCCTGCACCCATATCAGCCTCCCGGACAGCGCTTCCTGGCACACCTGGGATATCCCCGACCACCACAAAATCGTTCCACCCACCTCACAGCCGCCAAGGCTCCCGGAGCATGATCAACCTCGCGGAGAACCAGCCGATCGGCTGACCAAGAGCCTGCTTCCTGCCTCTCACCAGCCCATCTCAGCCCGTTTGGGGCTCATGACATCGTTCTTACCGGCACCCCTACGTGCAGGCGCGCGAGCGTGGACGCGGCGTCAGGTTCGGCAGCTGATCTCCATGCCGTCCTCCACGGGAAACGCGATGGTGACGTATCCGTGTGCGGGGTCGCGGACGTAGGCGAGATAGTCGGCCATGCTCGCGAAGGTGGTGTCGTCGGCGACGATGAGGGCGGCCGGTGCGAGGCGGTCTTCGAGCAGCCGCAACACCGGCAGGCAAAGGTCCTTCCAGCCGTCGAGTAGCAGCAGGCCGATAGGTCCGCGAACCTCGGCCAGAGTCAGCAGAGCGTCGCCCGCCAGGATCGTCACGTGCTCGGCGACGCCGGCCTGCGCCAGGTTGCCGCGCGCGGCGTCGACCTTGGTCTGGCTGAGCTCGGTCGTCCATACGTGGCCAACGCCGTTGTCGGCGACCGCGGCGGCCAGGTGGATCGTGGAGGTGACGATGACCGTCGCGTGCACCTCGGACGCCGAACAGCTGATCAGCTGGGAGTGCACGGCCATGGATCCGCCGGTCTCGACCGTCCAGTAGATCAGCACGCCGCGCTCGGCCCTGCGGTAGCGAGAGTGCCACTCGGTGAAGATGTTCCGATCGAACGCCGAGAAGTGGGTGGAGTCCGAGGCGACCGCGGTCGTGCCCTCGCCCCACGGCGGCCCGCCGGACGGCGAAGGTGGCGTTGGCGATGATCCGGGGACCTCGCGGCAGGCCTCGACGGTCAGGTAGCGGCGGCGCGCATACCGCAGGTCGTCCTCGGTGTGCGGGTGGTCGCCGGCGGCCACCGCGCGGATCCCGGTCCCCGTCCCCTAAGCGTAGATCAGCAGCAGGAGCCGTTCGAACAGCACGGCGGCGTCCAGGTGGTTCTGCGTCCCGGCCGGGGTGAAGACGTTCAGGCAGCCCGTCCGCAGCGCGGTCTCGGTCAGCATGTCCATCAACGGCACGACGCCCCACCGGTCCCGGATCGCCGCCTTCAGCCGGCGCAGGTTCCGCGGCTCCGGGACGGCGTCCAGCGGGGTGAGATGGATCGCCCCGGCGTTGCACCGTTCGGCGATCTTCAACCAGGCCAGGCCCTTACCGCCCAGGGCGTCGTTCAGCGCCGACAGCCCGGCGTCCATCTCCTGCCGGAGCTGGTCGACGAACACCTGCGGATCCAGCGGTTTGCGAAGCGTGGCGCAGTTCTCCGCCCGGTCGGCCTCGAAGTCTTTCGGCAGCTCGTCGTCGGGGTTGCGCCACCGGTCCGCGCCGACCACCCAGATCTCCTTGCAGCGCAGCTTCTCCCGTAGCGTCTTCCAGACGCCGCACTCGTACACGGTGCGCAAGATCCGCACTGGCTGCCAGCGCTCATCATTCACAGTCCACTCTGGCCGCCGCCCAGGTGATCGGGGAGATCGGCGCCACCCCGCAGGAGTTCTTCGCCACCGCCGCCAACCTCGCCTCCTGAGCGGGCATGTGCCCAGGCAACCACGAGTCCGCCGGCAAGCGCCGCTTCGGAGGGCGCTGCCACGACAACCAGCACCTGCAACCGGTCTTGGTGGAGGCGGCCTGGTCAGCGGTGCGACATCCCGGCTACCTGCGCTCCCTCTACCACCGGCACGTGATGAAGAACGGCGGCTACCGCAGTCCGGTGGCCAAGAAGAAGGCGATCGTCACCGTCGCCCACGCCATGATCGTCATCATTTGGCACGTCCTGGCCACCGGCAAGCCCTACCACGAGCTCGGCGAGGACTACTTCACCACCCGCAAAGACCCCGAGAAGGAGGCACAGCGGCTCATCGCCAAGCTCCAGGTCCTCGGCCACAAGGTCACCGTGGAACTCGCGCCAGCCTGACCAGCCTCCATCGAGACCCTGACCGACGATCATCAGCCAGGGTCCGCTGCCGCCTACTTCACCGAGGTCGATTCACGTGTCAGTCATGCGCTGCCGGTGTCAGGGAGACATTCCAGAAGTCGGCGTAGTGGCCGCCGCGGCGGAGCAGCTCGTCGTGGCTGCCTTCCTCCACGATCCGACCACCATCGAGAAAGGCGATGCGATCGGCGCGTCGGACGGTCCGCATCCGATGCGCGACCATCACCACCGTCCGGCCCGCCATCAGGCGCTCGATACCCTCGTGGACGGCCGCCTCGTTCACCGGATCCAGCGCGGAGGTCACCTCGTCCAGCAGCACGATGGGCGCATCCTTCAACAGCGCCCGCGCGATCGCGACACGCTGACGCTCACCACCCGACAGCAGTACGCCGCCCTCGCCGACATTCGCCGCCCATCCCCCGGGCAGCCGCTCGATCACCTCATCCAACCGCGCCGCGGTCGCCGCCGCCCGCATCTCGGTTTCGTCGGCGTCGGGACGGCCGAGACGCACGTTCTCCTCGATCGTGCCGTCGAAGAGATAAACGTCCTGGAAGACGATCGAGATCTGTGCCATCAACACCTCGGTGTCGATCGCACGCACGTCGGCGCCTCCCACGCGTACCGCGCCCGCGTCCACGTCGTAGAAGCGCGCGAGCAGCTGCAGCAATGTGCTCTTGCCCGCACCCGACGGCCCGGCGACGGCGAGCCGCTGCCCCTCCGGCACGGACGACGACACGCCGTCGATCACCGTGGGGTCGCCGTGCCGGAAGGTGACGGAGTCGAACTCCAGGTGATGGTGTTGCGGCTGGATCGGTTCGGGTGCTTGCGGCAGCGGCGCGGTGCGCAACACCGCGTCGAGTCTGGCCAGTTCGGAGCGCGCGGCGCGGAGTTTGCCGCCGATGTCGGCCAGCGACAGGACTGGATCGGCGCAGCGGGCGGCCAGTACCAGGATGGCCAGCACCTCTGCCGCGCCGATGTTCCCGCCGAGCGCGAGGTAGGCGCCCAGAACCAGCGACACGGTGAACATCGCCTGCACCACGAGCGTCAAGCCGATCATGCCGGGCAACACCGACAACACGGTACGGCGGGACGCGGCCTGGACTTCCCGCAGCGCGTCGTCGAGCAGCCGGAAGCGTTCGCCGGTCCGGCCGCCGGCGCGCAGCACCGGCTGGGCCTGGAGGAACTCGATGACCCGCCCGGTGGCCTCGTGGTCGCGTTCGTGGCGGTCAGCATCGCCTGCGGCCATCGAGCGGCCGGTCCAGATCTGGATCGCCGCCACGAGCGGTGCGGCGACCAGCGCGGCCAGCCCTAGCTGCCAGTTGAAGGCGAGCATCACGGCGACGATCGTCAGGGGAGTCACGCAGGCGGAGATGAACGGTGCCAGCAGATGCGCGATCACGCCCATCGTCTCCAGCACGCCCTGGCTGGCCAGGACGGACACCTCCCCGACGCGGCCGGTGCTGTACCAGCCGAGGGGCAGCCGGGCCAGATGATCGCCGAGGCGGTGATACATGCCACGCAACAGCGTGGTCCCGACACGGAAACCGGACAGATCGCTGACATAGCGCAGCACCGCGTAGACCGCGGCCGCGGCCCCGAACGCGATCAGCCAGGGCCGGGCGTCCCCCGGCGTGCTGCCGAGCAGTGCCCGCAGCACCGGAACCAGCAGTGCGTAGGACAGACCCTCGACGATCGCGGTCATCGTCATCAGGGCCACGGTGCGACGCACCGGCTGGGCGTAATCATGGCCCAGCACGCGCAGCAGCATGCGAATCATCGGTGCTCGTCTCCTTGCAGTACGCCATCGTGGGTTCCGAGCTCGTCGGCGACCGCCGATCGGTGGGCTCGCCAGAACGTGGCGAACTTCCCGTTCCGATCCAGCAACTCGGCGGGCCTGCCGCGCTCGACGATCGACCCGTTGTCCAGCATCACGACGGTGTCGGCGTCGGCGACCGTCTCCAGGCGATGGGCGATGACCAGGATCGTCCGATCGCCCTCCAGCACCGCCAATGCCTGCCGTACCGCCTGCTCGGTCTGCGGGTCGGCGAATGCGGTCGCCTCGTCCAGCACCAGAACGGGCGCGTCGGCGAGCAGCGCGCGGGCGAGCGCGATCCGCTGCGCCTCGCCACCCGACAGCCCGGCCTCCTGCCCGAGCACCGTGTCGTAGCCGCGTGGCAGCTCAAGAATTCGATCATGGATGTTCGCCGTCCGGGCGGCGTGCATCACCTCATCGAGGTCGGCATGCGGTACGGCAAGCGCGATGTTGTCGGCGACCGAGGCACGCAGCAGGCGCACGTCCTGGAAGACGAAGGAGACCATCCGGTAGAGGTCATGGCTGCTGAGCTCGCGCAGATCGACGCCGCCCAGGGTGATCGAACCGTGGGTCGGGTCGAAGAAGCGCGGCAGCAACTGGACCAGCGTGGACTTGCCGCTGCCCGAGGGCCCGACGATCGCGGTGACCGTGCCCGGTTTGAGGACCAGGTCGATCCCGCGCAGCACCTCGCGATCGTCTTCGTAGCCGAAGCGGACGTCACGCAGTTCCACCCGGTGTCCCTGCGGCGCGATCGGGTGGGCGGGCTCCGGCAGCGGCGCCACCTCGAGCACGTCCCGGATCCGACCGACCGCGCGCCGGGCGGCCTGCAGAGCGTCGAAGCCGTGGCCGAGAGCCGCCACCGGAGCGGTCAGGCCCAGTCCGAGCAGCAGGAAGGGCAGCAGGTCGGCCGGGGGCAGGCCACCGGTCGTGATCAGGGCGGTGCCGCCGATCAGGACGACCAGCAGCACGAACGGCGGTGACAGTACCAGTTGCATCCCCGCGGCGATCGCCGAGAGGCCGCGCACGAAGCGGTAGTAGATGCCGACGAAATCGTCGGTGGCCGTGCGGAACCTGCGGTGGGCGCGCCCTGGATCGCCGAACGACTTGACCACTGAGATGCCCTGGACGAACTCGACGACGGAACTGGCGATCTGCCCCATGGCCGCATCGAACTGCTTCTCCTCGCGCAGCCGGGTCGGGGTCATCATCAGCGGGACCAGCGCCACTGCCAGCACCACCGGGATCAGCGTGATCAACGTGAGCCGCCAGTCAATGGTGAACAGGTAGACCAGCGAGAGCAGTGGCACCACGAATGCGGAGACGAGCTCGCCGGGGGCGTGGGCGATGAACGGGTGCACGGCACTGACGTCCTCCCCCACCACCTTCGCCAGCTCGCCGGTCCGGCGCCGGGACAACCAGCCGATCAGCACGCCGCCCAGCCGCGCGGCCAGGTGCCGGCGAAGGGCCAGTTGCACCCGGCCGTCGAGCAGGTGCCCGATTCCGGATGATGCGGCCGTGAACAGCAGTCGGACGAACAAGCCGACCGCACCCGCGATCACGATGAACCAGACATGACCGTGATCGATCGGGCCAGGCGCTAGCAGGCTGCGCCCCAGTTCGACGACCGCCAGCAGCGGCGCCAGACCCGCCACAGCACCGATCACCTGCAAGATGACAACGGTGGCGAAGCTCCACCGGTAAGGGCGCAGCAACCCTGCCACGGACTGTCCCCCGCGTCATCGGCGTCCAGTGAGGGTGGGGACTGCTCCCTCGTCGGCGCAAAGTCGGTCGTGGTCATCGCTCTCCTGTCTTCGTGGCGGGGCCCCTGTCAGCCAACGAGGGCCCTCCGGAGGAACTCGAGGATCTCTACCTGCGCGGCCTTCGCTCGTCTCGCGGAGCAAGGCAGGCATGCTGACGAAGGCTCATCCTGACCGCCGTCTCCACGACCCGGCGCAGGTCGGGGCTGGCGAGGTAGTCGCACGCCTTCGTCAGCATCACCGTTTCGTCAGCATCACCGCCAAGAGCCTGCGGCGTCACCGTGCAGAACGTGCTGCGGTGAAAGCGACTTTCTCCGGCCCGGTCAGCCGTCCATCGCCAAGCCGTACAGGGCCGCGAGCGCGTCGTCGATGGGGTGGGGCTGCGGCTTGCCCGAGGAGTCGAGCCTGCTCCACCTCTGCAGGTTCACCGCGACGGACATCTGCCGCTCGGCGTCGGCGCTGGTCATGGAGATCGCTCCGGCGCCCCAGACCGTGCCGCCATTGCCCCAGAAGGTGGCGCCGCCGGGGACCTCCATCGGATACATCCCGAGGCCGTACTCGATCATCTTGCCCTCCTGGGAAATGACCGTGACGGTGCGTTGCATCTGCGCCAGCGACGACTGGCTGACGATCTTGCCGGCGAACAGCAGGCCGAAGAAGCGGTTGAGGTCGGCCCCGGTCGATACCAGCGAACCCGCCACACCCGCATACGACATGTCAAAGACGCTGAAGTCCCGCGGTGGGTCGATCATGCCGAACCATGCCTCGTACATCTGCGAGTGCGGCCCGCTGAGATGCGGCCCATCGGGAAACTCGGTGTCTTGGAGCCCGGCGCGCTCGATGACGTTCTGAGTGATGTACTTCTCGGCCGTAGTACCGGTCACCTGTTCCAGGAGTTGACCGAGGAGCAGGTAGTTGGTGTTGGAGTACAGCCCCGGCGTGCCGCCCGGGGCGCTGAAGGCGGGTGCGGTGACCCCCATCTCGATCAGTTCAGCGGGATCGAACCGGGTGAACCGGTGGTCGTCCAAGCTCTGGGGCCTGGTGTCCGCGAGGGCGGGGAACGGCTTGAGGGAGGGGTAGGCGTAGGGGAGGTATTCGGCGAGGCCGCTGGTGTGGTTGATCAGCATCCGGACCGTGATCGCATCACCTCGTTCGCCCGGGACCAGTTTCGGCAGGTAGTGCCCGATCGGTGTGTCGAGCCCGATCTGACCGCTCTCGACCTGCTGCAGGACCGCGGCGGCGGTGAAGGTCTTGGTGATGCTGCCGACACGGTGCCGCATGTCGGCGGTGACAGGGCGGCCAGTGGCGAGGTCGGCGACCCCGGCGGCGCCGCGCCAGACCTGATCCTCGGCGCGCACCTCGGCGAACAAGCCCGGAATCCCGGCGCGGTGGACGTTCTCGATGGCGGTGTTCAGCTCTGCGGGATCCAGCAGGTTCCTCACGACATGCGCCCTTTCGTCTTCCTCGGATGAGCTCCGCATTGGCCTGGCGGCTCGCGGAACACGGCACGTCGGCCGACCGCTGCCCGGTCGGCCGGTACGCTCATGCCCTCATTATGCACGCGGTGCGTGCAACACCAAGTGCATGGGTTAAGCTGAGGCCGGTGAGAGGAGCAAAATGGCAGGCCGAAGGCGCTGGTCGACCGAGGAGATCCTGGATGCGGCGGCGGAATTGCTGCGCACGAGCGACGCCGAGTCGTTCAGCGTGCGCAAGCTCGCCGCGGTGCTCGGGACCGATTCCTCCAGCCTCTACCGGCACTTCCGCAGCAAGACCGAACTGCTGCGCGCGGTCGCCGACCGGATCCTCCTGGCCGCCATGGACGGCTACCACCCCGAGGGCGACTGGAAACAGCGCATCACCGCCCTGGCCCTGCGCGTGAGAGAGGCCTTCGGTCAGCAGCCCCAGCTCGCCGCGGTCTGGGGACGTTACGCCTCAGGCGGCGCCGGCTCCCGGCTGGTCATGGAAGAGATGCTGCAGGCTCTGCGCGCGTCTGGGCTGCCCGACGCGGAGGTCCCGGCGCACTACCACCGGATCGCGGTCCTGATCGTGGCGTTGATCGCCTCCGAGGCAGGGGTCAGCGCCCTCACCCCCGAAGAGTATGAACAGGGCATGGAGCTGTTCCGCGTCGCGGTGCTCGGCGCCGATCCCGAACGCTTCCCGGCCCTGGCCCACTTCGCCCGCAACGTCCGCCCTCTCGGGGCTGACCGCCGCGCCGCGTTCGAAGATATCCTCGCCGCGCACCTTACCCACATCGAGGCCGCAATCCGCCCGAGCTAGCCGACCGGCCCGTCGCCGGCAGCCGCCGTTCTCCTGCATGGCCGGTTCGACGACCACGGCGAAGGCCAGGTCGCCCTTGAAGCCCATGAACCAGGCGTGGGGGTCGAGTTTGGGGCCGGTGCCGTACTCGGCGGTGCCGGTCTTGCCTCGGGTGCCCGACGGGGGGCCGGGCGGCCTTGGCGGAAGATGGCCGGAGCGGCGCGCAACGCTGTGGGGGCGTTGACATCGGAGAAGGTCGATCATTTGTTGACCGGGCCGATGCAGGCTGACTTGGATCGGCTGCTGATGTTCGACGAGGAACTGGGAATGACTCGGCTGGCGTGGTTGACGAGGCCGGCGGTAGAGGCGACAGCCACGACCGTGAAGGGCGCGATCGACAAGCTACGGTATCTGCGCGGGATGGACGCCCACCGTCTGGATCTGTCGATGCTGCCGACCGAGCGGCGCCGGTTCCTGGCGACGTTGGATGGAGGCTGTGGAGATCCTGAAGGAGCTGAACCGGGTCGGCGGCCGGAAGGTCCCGGCTGGGGCGCCGACGTCGTTCGTTGCGGCTCGGTACGCCGACTACCTGGCCAAGGCCCGCAAAACCGGTGACGACACCGCGTTCCGGCACTACTGGAAGATCTGCACCATCCTCGCGTTACGCGACGGCCTGCGGTCGGGGGACGTGTTCATGCCAGGGTCGCGCCGCTACGCCGCCCCCGGCACCTATCTGTTCACCCCGGAACAGTGGGAGGGCCGGCGGGCGGAGTTCTGCCACCTGGTCCGCGAAGCCGCCGAGGCGGCCGAGCAGGTCAAGGACGAGCTGCACCAGGCGCTGGAGGATCTGGAGGACACCCTTGCGAGCAACGCGCCAGGCGACGTCGGCGCGGTCTCAATCCGTGAAACCGCTGAGGAACGAGAACGAGACGATCATGGCTGTCGCTCTGCCCCGCTGGCCGGCCAACCCCCTCTCCCGCGTCCTGAAGGTGCTGGTCGGGATCGTAACCAGCACGGCCGATGCCTGCCCGGGCTGCCCGCTGTGCATCTGGCGCCGACCGCAACCACGGTCGGCGCCGTCGGGCAGCAGGCGGTCGGGGCCGAACCGCCCTGGCCACCGCCAACGGCGGGACGCAGCCCCGACTTGGCGCTGCTACAGGTGGTCTCGCGCTCCCGTCGCTTACTCGTGAGTGAGCCGGCCGCTAGCTCAAGAACTCTGCCACCTCGGCCTGGCCGGCGAACTGTGCCCACTCCAGCGGCGTGGCGTCGTAATCGGACTCCCGTAGCGACCGGTCAGCTCCCAGCTCCAAGAGCGCTCGCACCATCGGCAGGTCTCCTGCCCGCGCCGCCTTGTGCCACGCCGTCGACGGGAGGCGTGCGTTCACGTCGAAGCCCAGCCCGCAGGCCAGCTGTACGGCCGGCACGCGACCGTACTCCGCGGCCTTGATGAGCAGGTCCCGCCGTTTTTGTCGCAGGCGCCGGAGCAGTGCGCGGTCGCCGCTCACCAGGCGTTCAAGCTCCCTGCGATCCCCTCGCATGATCGCCGCTTCCACAGCGTCCAATCCGCGTAGCGTGTCGGAGGTGCCGGTATCGGTAAGGAGCCGCGCAACATGCGAATGCCCGCCGAGCAGAACCAGCTCCAGCGCCGTGTGCCCGCCAAAGAAGGAATGCCCGTCGTCGCCCTTGGCGTCGGCGGGCGCGCCGTGCGCCAGCAGGCATCGCATCCGGCGTGCCTGGCCACGCAACGCAGCTGTCAGCACCGTATTCGCCAACATGCGGGCCGGCGAGTCCTGCACGCGTCCCAGCCTGGCCTTCCACGGCCCGCCGTCCCCGCGGCCGAGGCCGAACTCCAGCAGCAACTCCAGGTAGCCGGTGTCGTCACCTCCGGCTCCGCGGTTGTACAAGGCCTGGCCGTCGTTGGCGTCCGCCCCGACCTCCAAGAACACTCGGGCCAGTTCCAGGCCCAGCGGGTGCGGCGGTTGTTTCAGCTCTCCCCCGCCCAGTGCCCCGGTCAATGCGGTAAATGGCGGTCCCAGCCCCTCAGGCAGGTAGCCGGCATTCGGTTCGGCTCCCGCCGCCAGCAGCACCCGCGCCGCTCCCACCGCGTCGGCCTGCGCCACTCGTGAAAAGGCCAGATACACCAGCGGCTCCCAGCCGAAGGGACCACCGTACGCCGGGGCCAACGCGGGATCGACCGCGACCATGCGAGCTATCCCGCGGCGTCGCCTACTGCCGCCATCGTACAGACCGACGCGTCGGCTATCTCGGGATGGGCGGCCAGCAGCCGCACCGCAGCCTCGGCGCTCGGGGGTCCCTCGTAGGTCAGGCAGGCCAGCCGCAGGAACTCGGTTGCGGGATCGGCCGAGGGGCCCACCGTGAGTGGCCGGCGCGCGAACGTGCCCACCATCTTCAGGTGGGCCCGCAGCTGGGACCAGCTCGTGAAGCCGTACTTGCGGGCCACGATCAGTTGCGCATCGGCCAACCGCAGGTCCGACGGCGATTCCGGCAGTGGCACCGGACGCAGCCACCCTCCGGCCGTCGCGAGCGCGCGGGCCTCGCCCGCACGCACACCGCGCAACAGTTGCTTAGCCTCGTTCTTCAGGTGGTCAAGGCTGGGGTTTTCGGGCAGGCGGTTCACCACGGAGACCTCCCTTTCGGATACTGCCCGACGTCCGCATCTCCGGGCCGAAAAGGAGGAATAGCACTATGACCAGCATGCTGAGGCTCGGGTGGGCTGAGCCCTTTCCGCGGACCGGCTGCGTCCCGAGACGCTGATCCGGATCGTACATCCTGTTCCGGGGTGTCCGCCATTGTTCCCCAGTCCCTTCCCCGAGTGCGTCAGCGGCTGCAAGGAAGCGGTGCGTGACGATCAGGAGGGCGGGTTTTCTCATAAATGAGCCCGACTCCGAGAGAAGATCACCAACACACCTCAAGTCCGGCCCGAGTTCGAAAAGGCCCTCGCCACCGCCCGGCAGATCAAGGCCCCTGCCCCACACTGCCGCGTCATCCTCACCGTGTACGAGATGAAGCGGCTCGGCCGCGACGCCGGCGAGCTCACCGTCCTGGCCCGACCACCTCACCGCGCACGGCCTGGTCCTGGAGATGCTCGCCGGGCCACTCGCCGGGATCTACGATCCGGCAGGGCCCGGCCGGATGCTGTTCGCGTTCTTCGCCGCCATGGCCGAAACCGAGCGGGAAGCAATTCGTGAGGCCACGCTGGAAGGATCGGCGGGCTCCAGCTCGGCTGTGCGGAGGAAGTCGGTGACCTTGCCGGGCATGTCGAGGGTGACCGCCGGCTCCGGGGCGGGGGCGTCCTCCTCGGTGGCGGTGCGGTTGGGCAGGAGGTCGGCGACGGCGGTGCGGATGGCGCCGCGGCTGACTGTGTGGTCGCGGGTGAGGGCGGCGATGGTGCGGTTCTCC
This sequence comes from Streptosporangium sp. CA-135522, assembly GCF_050949235.1. NCBI lineage: Bacteria > Bacillati > Actinomycetota > Actinomycetes > Streptosporangiales > Streptosporangiaceae > Streptosporangium > Streptosporangium sp. CA-135522. The sequence continues at coordinate 5,062,795 of NZ_CP192026.1, read as the reverse complement.
AGGTACGCGGCGCGCACGTCGCCGAGCTTGTCGGCCGGGGCGGCGTCCACACTTGCTGCCCTTGGCCTCGGCGGCGCGCAGTCCGTCGTAGGTGAGCTCGCGCTGGAGGTCTCGTTGGAGTTCGCCGGCGGTGGCGAGGGTCTGGACCATGAACTTCACAATGGACAGCAGCTCGCCGGTGCGGGGGTGGCGGGCGGTGAGGTCCATGGCGGAGAACGCGCCGTCGTGGATGCGCAGGGCGAGCCGGTCGCGGTGGAGGACGTCGAGGATGTGTCCGGTGCCGCGTACGAGGCGGAACATCTCGGAGATGTGGATGGTGTCGCCCGGCCGGGCGTGGCCGAGGAGCGCGCGGAACTTCGGCCGCTGGAGGGAGTGGAGGCGGCTGGAGGTGCCGGGGTCCTCCTCGAAGACGACCGGGTCCTCGATGCCGGCCTCGTGAAGGACGAGGTTCTGCCGGGCGGTCGACTGCTGGTCGGTCGAGACCCGCTTGTAGACCAGGTTCGCCACCGAGGGGCCCCTTCCGTACGGAGGAATGGACCCCATCTGTCGTCAAACCCTGTCATCAATCACCATCGGATCTGATTGGATTCGGGCCGCCGCGAACCCCGGGATCGCACGGGTTCAGCCGCGAACCCCGGGATCGCACGGGTTCATTGGACGTGTCGCCTGCCTGTCGTCAAACGATCGTTTGCGGACAGGGAGGCCGCCCACATTGCGGTGCGGTGCACCAGACCGTCCAAGATAAGGGTCAGGCCGGCCTCGAACGCCGACTCGTGGTCGATCACAGGCATGTTCGCCGGTGGATCCGAGCCGTCGCCGGAGTCGGCGTCCGCCTGTTCCTCCAGGACGCTGCCGACCGTGAAACGGCCGGCAGCCAGCATCGCCATCTGCGCGCCCCGCTCAGGCACTCCGGAGGTGACCAGGAAGTCCATCTTGCGGCGGATCCGGTCGAGGTCGTTGGCAGGGGTGCTTCCTGCGTGGAGGCGTGCGCCGTCCCGGCGCATCAGCAGGGTGCGCCGGAAGCTTCGCGTGTTGTCCAGGAACCAGTCGCGCCAGTCGTCGTCGGGCGTCGGCAGCGGGGCGGCCGCATGCGGCGCCATCGCCGCCTCCGCCATGGCGGCGAGGAGTTCCTTCTTGGTGCGGAAGTACCAGTAGAGCGAGGGCTGTTCGACGCCCAGCCGCTTCGCCAGCCGCCGCGTACTGACCGTGTCCAGCCCGACTTCGTCGAGCAGGTCGAGCGCTTCGGAGACGACGATCTCACGGTTCACCTTGGTCACGTTGACAAATCTATCACCGATAGATGACTCTGGAGAGGAATCATTCACTGATAGATTTTTTGGGGTGATGGGCATGGCCAACGGATTGGGAGTGCACCCCCTGCGGGTCCTTGTTGCCGGCGGCGGGATAGCGGGCCAGGCGCTGGCTTTCTGGCTCACGCGGGGCGGCCATACGGTGACCGTCGTCGAACGCTTTCCGGCGTTGCGGGCCACCGGGGCGCAGGTCGACCTCCGGGGACAGGGCATTGAGGCCGTCGAGCGGATGGGGCTTCTTGACGCCGTCCGCGGCAAGTTGGTGGACGAGGCGGGTGTCGCCTTCGTCGATGCGCGCGGCAGGTCCAAGGCGACGATCATGGCCAACACCTCCGGCCAGGGCCGGCAGACCCTCACCTCCGAGTACGAGATCATGCGCGGTGACCTGGTACGCATCCTGCACGACGCGTCGAAGGACGACACCGAGTACGTCTTCGGCGTGAGCGTGGACGGCTTCGAACAGGACGAACAGAAGGTCATCGCGCACTTCTCCGACGGGTCCTCCGGCGAGTTCGACCTCCTGGTCGGCGCGGACGGGCAGGGATCGCACATCCGGCGGGCGATTCTTCCTGCGGGCTGCGACCCGTACTGGCGGGTCGGCATCCACATGGCCTACTGGTTCATCCCGCGCATCGCGTCCGACAGCAACATCCGGGACACCTACATGGTCCCGGGTGGCCGCCAGATCATGCGCCGCAGCCACAACCCGACCGAAACGCAGGTGTACTTCGTGATGCGGGAGGAATCCGAGGAAGCCTCGGCGATCCACCGGGAACCCGTCGAGCACCAGCAGAAGTTCTGGGCGAGCAGGTTCCGCGACGCAGGCTGGCAGACCGAGCGCTTCATCAATGGCATGCAGACGAGCCCCTTCTTCTACTCCCAGGAGATCGTCCAGGTCCGAACCGACACCTGGTCCAAGGGCCGCGCGGTCCTTGCCGGCGACGCCGCCCACTGTGCCTCCCCTTACAGCGGCATGGGCATCTCCGGCGGTCTGGTGGGCGCCTACGTCCTGGCCGGCGAGATCAACCGGCACCCGGGCGACCTGCCGACCGCACTGGCGAACTACGACAGCGTGCTGCGGCCCTTCATCGACGAGATCCAGGGCGAAGTGAATCCGCGTCTCCTGCGCCTGGGCATGCCGATGACCCAGCGTGCGATCGACGCCTTCCAGGCCGCCACCGCACTGGCCTGCTTCCTGCACGTTCCCGATCTCGCCGCGCGCTTTTCGAAGGAGGACCGCGGCGGCAGCTGGCAGCTCCCCGAGAACCCGGCGCCGATCAGCGCCGCCTGAAAGCGGCCGGACATCGGGGACCGATGGCCGTCGCGAGTAGCACCGCAAGAATGAAGGCGCCGGCCCGCAGAGTGATCAGCGCCCTGTCGCCTAATCCCGGCACCCTTGATCGGCTACTTGGCGGCTAATCGCATGTTGTGAGCAGGCGTCAGCTTCAGAGCCTGGCTTGGCGAGGGCCCGCAAGCTCATCACCGCCCTGGTCGGCTACCCGTAAGCCTTGTCCGGCAAAGGATCTCGGACAAGCTCACCGAACCGGCCGATGAGGGAAGCGAGCCGGAGCCCGGATAGGTCTTCGTCCGCCGCGCAGGCCATACGCGTGCTCATTGGTCCGTGCGGGTCTACGCGTCTTGCCGTGCGGATGCGGATGCGGGCGCGGGTGTGGCGGCTTGGGGCTTGGGGGTGGTGGGTTCGGGCAGGGCGCGGAAGAGGAGCCAGCTCAGGGCGGGCATGGCGATCAGGGGGGTGAGGGCGGTCTTGAGGGCGGTGGAGTCGGCGAGGTGTCCCAGCAGGGGGCTGATGAGGCCGCCGATGCTGACGGTGAGGCCGAGGGTGACGCCGCTGGCGGTGCCGACGCGGGAGGGCAGGTAGTCCTGGCCGAGGGTGACCTGGAGGGAGAAGGGGACGTACAGGCCGGCAGAGGTGAGGGCCACGAAGAGGAACATGGCCGGGCCGGGTGTGTAGATCACTCCGGTGACGGCGGCGATGGAGAGCAGGTAGGACCAGCGGGAGACGCGGACGCGGTCGTAGCGGTTGGCCAGGGCCCCGCCCAGGACCGAGCCGACCGCACCGCCCAGGAACAGCAGGAAGAGGGCGACGGTCCCCGCAGTGGTGCTGCCCTGCATGCGCTGCTGGGCGTAGAGGGAGATGAAGGTGCTCAGGCCGGTGAAGACGATGGAGCGGAAGACGACCGCCAGGGACAGCTTCACGAACGAGGCCACATCATCGGCGTCCCGCGGGATCTGTGTCTTGGTCGTGCCGGTCTGGGGTCGGGCGAGCATCCGAAGGACGGGTACGCACAGGGCGGCGCCGGCGAGTGCGGGCAGGACGAGGACGGGTGTCCAGCGCAGGGAGCCGTGTCCGATCGCGGCCGACACCATGAGCGGGGCGAGCGCGAAGCCGATGTTGCCGCCGAGGGAGAACCAGCTCATCGCGCTGTGGCTGCCTTCGCTGGCCAGCCGGGCCACGCGGGCGGACTCCGGGTGATAGGCGGCCACGCCGATCCCGGAGACGGCGACGAAGAACAGGGTGAGCCCGTAGGAGCCGCTCAGGCCGCTCAGGGCGATGCCCACGCCGCCCAGCAGGGTGCTGACGGGCAGCAGCCACGGCATCGCCCACCGGTCGGTGAGCGCCCCGAACACCGGCTGGGCCACCGAGGACAGCAGGGACGCGGCCAGCACGATGCCGGAGGCCACCGCGTAGGTGTAGTCCCGTTCGGCCACGAAGAACGGGATCAGCGCCGCGACGGCGCCCTGGTAGATGTCGACACAGGCGTGCCCCACGGCCAGCAGGGAGATCGATGTATTCCTTCGCACCCCTCCCATGCTGGGAGAACCACCCGGTGTCGCGCTTTCGATAGATTGACAGGCAATGCAGAAAATCCGCCACGAATCCGTTGCACCGACCCGGACCCAGCGTCTGGCGTCCGGTGGTGAGATCGACGCGCACCGGCACGACGACCACCAGATCGCCTACGCCAGCAAGGGCACCATCGCGGTGACCACCGACGCCGGTTCCTGGGCCGCCCCCGCCACCCGCGCGATCTGGATCCCCGCCGGCACCGTCCACCAGCACCAGGCCCACGGCGAACTCGACCTCCACCTCGTCGGCCTGCCCGCCACCGAGAACCCCCTCCGCCTGGACAAACCCGCTGTCCTCGCCGTCAGCCCCCTCCTGCGCGAACTCATCGTCGCCTACACCCGCGACCCCGACGACGACAGCCCACCCCATCTACGCCTGCGAGCCGTCACGCTCGACCAGCTCGCCCTCTCCCCCGAACAGCCCCTGCACCTGCCGGTCCCCACCGACCCCCTGCTCCGACAACTGCACGACGTCCTGCGCGCGGACCCGGCCGACAACCGTTCCCTCGACGACCTCGGACGCCAGATCGGCGCCAGCGCCCGCACGCTGTCTCGCCGCCTCCGCGACGACCTCGGCCTCACCTACCCCCAGTGGCGCACCCAGATCAGGCTCCACCACGCCCTGATCCTCCTTGCCGACGACATCCCCGTCACCGTTGTCGCCCACCGCTGCGGCTGGTCATCCGCCAGCACCTTCATCGACGTCTTCCGCCGAACCTTCGGCCATACCCCCGGCGCCCGCCCCGCCACCTGACCGCAGGACCCGGTGGGCAGACAGGTCCTAGTCCTGCCCGCCTCCGTCGTCGTCCTCGTCCAGCTCCGGCGCGTCTGGATCACGCAGGGGGTGCAGGGCGACGGCGACGGCGATGTACTTCGTCGTCCACCGCACGATGGCGTTGAGGACCAGGCCGAGCGCGCCGAGCTGGTCCTCCATGCCGTCGCGGTACGCCTGGTGGATGGTGCCGCGCTTGCCGTGGCACACGTCGCGGGCGAGCTTGTGGCGGGATTCCTGCACGGTGAGCTGCCGGTTCATCTGCCGGCGGTAGGTGTCGTCGACCGGGTCGACCACCATCGTGGCGTGCAGCCGCTTCTCCGCGACCTTCCGCGCCTCCGACACCTGCCGGGCCAGCACCGACACCCCCTGCAGCAGAACCCGGTGACGGCGCAGCCACCCCACCGCATGGTCGAACAACGCCTTCGGCCCCTCCGCGTGCGTCCACGCCCGCCCGTGCAGGAACGTACGGAACCACCGGCCCCACCCCGCGTCCTCGTATGGGTGGTAGCCGTAGGCATCCCGGATCTCCCACGCGTGGTCGTACAGCGTCTGACGCCGCTCCGTGTACCGCTTGACCACCGACGGGTCCTCGACATCGAGCTGTGCGGCCAGGTGCTCGACCACCGACCACGGCACCGCGAGCTGGTCCTCCGGAAACAGGCCGACGTACCGCACCGTGCACATCTGGAGCGCGAACCCTAGCCGGTGATGCTCCGTCCGCCGCAGCGCGATCAGATCCCGGTCCACGTCGTCCAGGAAGAAGAACCGCTCCAACTCGGGCCTGGTCGGCTCCTCGGCGAACGTCCCGTACGCCTCGGCCTGCTCATCACTCAGAAATTCCACCGGCACGAGCCGGACCGTAGCCAGCCCTGGAGCAGGCCCGGAGGCGTTTCACCGAACCCCAGCCGCGAAGTGGATCACTGTGCTAGCCGACCATGATCGTTCTCACCGATAACCGCTGTACCGATGTTCCCCGAGGCCGAAGAACAACCCGCCAGACCTGATCAACGTGGCGCTGGAGCGTCTGATCGAGACGTCGCTGGAGCTGCCGGGGCTCACGGGGCTTGAGCAGTAACCGAACGGCCAGTGGAGTTAGCGAGCCGTGGGGCTCTGGGTTATCGCCACCGGCCGTTCTGATGCGGGTGTGGGGACGTCGGCCGGACGGTCAGTGGGCTGGAGCGGGCCGGGCGCGGAACAGGCCGACGGTTCGGGCGCCGATCCGGAACGAGGCGTCGGCGCGGGGACCGTCGCCCAGCTGCCAGCGCCGCGGGGTCGATGTCGGTGCCCAGCGCGGCGATGATCTGGCGGCGGTGCAGCAAACCCAGCACGGTCAGCAGGTAGCCGCTGTGGCTTTGACGGTGAGCTCCGGTCTGGCGCACATTTCGTGAAGGACTCTGACGGTCCCGCAGGCGGATCACCATGTCCTGCGCCGACAGACCAGGCAGACAGCCTTCGGTCGCCCGGATCCACTGGTTTCACGGACTTTGAGCCAGAACCTGAACTCTGACGTCGAATGTCGGTTAATCCCGACGTCGTTCAGGTGTTCGGGTAGGGGCATGTCGGCGAATGTTGGCGTCACTGAGTCTGAGCAGGTGGCCCGCTCATCGTGGAGCTGGCCTATCTGCTGGCAACCACGATCTGCCGGCAACCACGAACGGTAGTTGCAGAGTCAATTACCGTTCGCAGGTGCCTGCTTGCTTGCTGTGCTGGTCTGTGCAGCGGTGAGCAGGCTCAGCGCGGAGGCGCGGCGTGGGGGGTCGGGTAGTGCGAGTGCGGCGGGGACGCGGATCGGTGGGTTGGGCTGGATGAGGGCGACGGCGGTGAAGTCTTGCGAGACGACGCCGGCGGGGAGCAGGGTCCAGCACCCTCCGGAGGCAACGGGTCCGGCAAGGAGGTCTTGGAGTCGGGTCAGAGTCGGCCCCACGCGGGGGGTGAACCCGGCCGCTTGGCAGGCGTCCGTAATCAGGTCGTAGATGCCGGGGTTATCTGCGCGGGCGGATCGGGCCAGGGGGAGCTCAGCGAGCGTGGCGAGGTTGCCGGCGGTGCGGGCGTATACGGCGGGGACGGCCAGGAGTAGCGGCTCGTCCCAGAGGTGATGAACCCGCACGCCCGGGGTGGCCGGTGGCGCCGCCACGAACGCGGCATCGAGGTCGTTAGCGACGAGGGCGGCGAGCTGGCCGGTCGTTGAGGCGGAGCTTGTCATCTGGAGCGTGATGCCGGGGTGGGCATCGCGGACAGCGGCAAGAGCAGCTTCGATACGAGGGCCGAATACGATGCTGCTGCCGATGCGCAGTAACCCGGTGTTACCGGCGGCGATGTCGACGGCCGCAGCGGCGGCACGGTCGATGCCGCGTAGCGCGCGGCGCGCGTGGACAAGGAATGCTTGGCCGTCCGGGGTGAGCCGGGCCCGACGGTGGGACCGGTCGAACAAGGTCAGTCCGAGTTCGCGTTCCAGCCGCGCGACCTGCTTGCTTACCGCAGGTTGAACGATGTGCAGGGCCTCCGCGGCCTGGCCGAAGTGTTCACACTCGGCGACGGTGACGAAATAGCGCAGCTGCCGGACCTCTATCGCCACTGCCCTCCTCGCCTCGATCGATTCCTCTTGGTGATTGTTTCATGGCTGGGTCGGTCGTTGATCGGCCTTGGCGAGACCGACTGGAATAGAGCGTGCGAGGTCGAGGACCTCCGGGGGGACCCTCACATTGGGTGAACCTCTTCTGTCCAGGTTGTTCAGGATCCCTTGGGGGGACGTCGTGGCCGCGGCAACAACGATCGTGAACGCGAAGGTATTCGACGGGACGAAGTCGCAGGACTGGACTTCGGTCCGGTTCGCTGACGGGCTGATCACCAAATGCTCGGCCGCCTCGGCCGCCCAAGAAGGCGACGAAGTGATCGACGCGGGTGGCGGGACCGTGCTTCCCGGTCTGATCGACGCGCACGTGCACCTCGTTCCCGGCGCCCTCGCACAATCGTTGACCTTCGGCGTTACCACCGTTCTCGACATGTTCAGCAAACCCGACCTGGTGGCCAGGGCCAAGGAGCAGGCCAGCTCCCGTCCAAACGTGGCCGATGTGCGTTCCTCGGGTGTCGGTGCCACCGCGCCCGGCGGTCACCCGTCGATGATGTACGCCCCGTTCCCGACGTTGACCGCCGCCGGCCAGGCCGAGCAGTTCGTCGCGGAACGGATCGCGGAGGGCTCGGACTATCTGAAGATCATCTCCGGCCCCGGGGGTCTATGGCCGTCGCTGGACTCCGAAACCATCAAGGCACTGGTCACTGCCGCGCACGCCCGCGGCTTAGTCGTCGTCGCTCACGTGAGCTCGACGGCCGGTGTCGAGGAGGTCGTGTCCGCCGGTGTCGACGTGGTGGCCCACGTCCCCGCGGACGCCGAGCTGGACAAGGCCCTGGTCGAACGCATGGCCGAGGCCGGAATCGTGGTCGGTCCGACGCTGGCCACCATCGAGAACACCCTCGGTGAACCGGGTGGCGCAGCAGTGGTAGGGGATCCGCGGCTCGCTGAGGCGCTCGGGGACGCCTGGGCACGCCGGTTGACCTCGGGTGCCTCGGGATGGCATGGCCGGGAAATGCCGCCCTACTCGCGGGCCGAGGACAACGTGCGGCGACTGGCCGATGCGGGGGTCACTCTGCTGGCGGGCACCGACGCCCCGAACCCGGGGACCGTGTTCGGGGCAAGCCTGCACCGGGAGCTGGAACTCCTTGTCCGGTGCGGCATTAGCCCGGCGCAGGCCCTGGCCGCTGCCACAACCGAACCGGCACGAGTGTTCGGCCTCGCCGACCGAGGACGTGTCGCGGCCGGGCAACGCGCGGACCTGGTCCTCGTGTCCGGTAACCCGTTGACGGACATCACCGCAACACGCGCGATCGAGCGGATATGGCGCGCGGGCACAGCCTGCGATCGACGCGCCTTCGTCGCGAGCGCTGCCGAAGCTGAGCAGCTTGACGCCTTCGACGCCCAGGTCGCCAAGGTCGTGGCAGCCGTGCGCGAACGCCGGTCCAACTTCGACCCGAGGAAGGTCTCCTGAACGCGGGTCCCGTAGCTCATGGACCGCCCAGATGCGGCCGGCGGCGGCGCCGTCGGAGGCAACGCCTTGGCGTACCCGCCGGCGCCCCGAGACCGCGGCCCGCGGTCGGGGACGACGATGCCGGTTGCGCGTGGCCCATGCCCGTACTTGGGGTGCCGTTAAGGATCACCGCACCAGGGGCGAAGTAGGCATGAGGTGCGCTGGCAGCCGTCTGGGCCGTGGCCGGGCTCGGCGGTGGGGTGGGTCAGCGCGTAGTGCTGGGCGACGAACCCGCCGTGGGAGTGGCCGATCAGGAACGGGTGCGGCGTCTGCAGGTGCGTGGCGAGCTCGTGCAGGAACTGGGCGTAGGTGTCGATGCGGTAGTCCCGCGGCCGGGGCAGGTGACCGGATCCGCCGGTGCCGATCGGCTCCAGGTAGACCAGCGTCAGGTGTCGTTTCAGGTGCGGCATGCGCAGGTACTCCCCGCCGAGGCCGGGGCCGCCGGGGTGGACCAGGCACACGGGTCCGGTGCCGGCGACGGGGTAGCGCCGCAGGACGCCTCGGATGCTGATGGTGTGGGTGCCGGGCCGTAGCGCGCCGGACGGGGCTGTCTCCAGAGCCGGCGGGACGGCCTTGTCCTGGGTGGCCACCGGCGCCCAGGAAGGGATGGTGTGCCAGGCGGCGCCGGTGGTGGTGTCGGTGAAGGAGGAGGCGGCGAACGGACGCTGGGTGGCCTGCATCAGGCGGGTGGTGGAGACCGGCAGGTCGGCGGCGAACGCGGCGCGGAACGCGTCGGGGCGCAGGTACAGGTCGACGCCGCCCGGATAGGGCACTTCCTTGACGGCGGTGGGGATCTGGGTTCCGGGGTACTTGTTGATCAGGACGCCGAGCTGCTCGCTCTTGTCGGAGGCGAACGCGGCGATGTAGACCAGCGCCTTGACGTTGTCGAGTCCCGCGGCGGCGTTGGTGATGACGGCACCGCCGTAGGAGTGGCCGACCAGCACGACCGGGCCGTCGATCGACTTCAGCACGCTCTTGATGTACGGCGCGTCGGCGGGCGGCCCGCGCAGCGGGTTGGCGGGGGCGATCGTGGTGTAGCCGTCGTGCTGGAGCCGTTCGATGACGGCGTTCCAGCCGGAGGCGTCGGCGAAGCCGCCGTGTACCAAGACGATAGTGGGCTCGGCGCCGTGGTCGGCGGCATGATCGGCGGCGGTCGCGGACGCTGACGGCACGGTGAGCAGGGCGGCGGCCAGGCCACCACGCGTACGGCGGACACGGTCAGGCGCCTGGTCAGAGCATTCCGCTGAAGCCTCGTTCGAGGGCCTCGAGCGCTTGTCCGGCGACATCTCTGATCCGCCGTTCCACCTCCGCCGGCTCCGCCTCGCCGAGGAGTCCTTGCTGAAGGAGGTCATGGCGGAGTATCAGAGCGCCGACCATCAGAGCCGCCCACGGCGCCGATCCGCTGGCGGCCGCCAGCGGATCCAGCCACGACTGGAGGATCGCGGCGCGGCCGGTTCTCAGCGTCGGAGAGTCGTCTTCGCATCGGGCCCAGACCCGCATCGCGTTCCACGTGTCGGCGTCGACTCCGCTCCACGGGCACGGAGCGGCCAGCAGCGGCCCGTCGAGGATCAGGGGCCGAAGTGTGGCCGTCACCGACGCAGACGCACGGTGCCGAAGGGCGTCGACAAGGGCCTGGAGGATCGCGGGCTCAGCGTCGAAGAACAGGTCTTCCTTCGCCCGGAAGTAGTTGGTCACGGTCTTCACTGAGACGTCCGCCGCCTCCGCGACCTGCGCCAATGTGACGTTCTCGAAGCCGTCGCGCTCGAACAGCCGCGTTGCGCGATCTGAGATGCGGTGCCGGGTCTCCGCCCGCTTGCGTGCCCTGAGACCATCATTTACCATGATGGAAATTTTATCATCATGGAAGTTTTTGAGCCATCCCAATGCCTGCAGCGAGAAGGACTCACACGCATGCGCCTCACCAAAGACCTGTTCGCTTCGACATCAGCCGGTAGCGATGTCGACTATCAGGTTCTTCTCCCGGCCGACTGGAAGGAGGGCGAACAGCTCCCGCTCGTCCTCCACCTCCACGGCGCGATGTCGTCATCGGCGTCACTGGAACTCGCCAGGCCGTTCTACGAAGACCTCTTCCAGCGAGGCGAGTTCCCCCGTGCGGTGATCGCATGCCCCAGCACCCCCACGGCCGGAGGTTTCTACATCGACTGGCCGGAGGGAAGCTCGTGGGAGACCTTGATCACCGATGAGTTCCCCGAGCATCTTGCGGTGACGTACGGTCCCTCCACCGGAACGGCCCTGATCGGCGCGTCGATGGGCGGCTATGGCGCGCTCAAGGCGGCCTTCGCCGATCCGGAACGTTTCGCGGCGGTCGCGGCGATCTCGCCTGCCGTGTTCCCGGGCGAGACCCCGGACGACGTTCCCCAGGCGAGCATCCCCTCCGTGCTGGGCGATCTCCACCGGGCCATGGCGAACGGATCGGGCTACGCCGACAACTCCGTCTACGGGAGGGCGCGCGCCAACGCCGAGAGGATTCGCGGCGCCGCGCTTCCGATCCTGGTGGACTGCGGTGCCGCCGACGAGTTCCTCCTGCACGAGGGGGCGGCGTATCTGCATGGAGTCCTCATCGAACTCGGCATCGCCCACGAGTTCCGGCTCGTCGAAGGCGCTGGACACCTGGGACCGGAGGCCGACGCCCGGACGCGGGACGCGATCCGGTTCGTCGGGACTGCGGTGGAGTCCGTACGGCACGCGTAACCCCCGGCGTTACCTCTCGCGTTATCGCGGACCCACACCACGCCTTGGCAGCATGAAGGACCTAACGCATGAAAGAGCCGAACCGGACAGAACCAACGTCACTGTCCAGTGTAGGGCTCGGGGTCGCCTCCGGCCTGCGGTCAGTCCTCCCCTGCCGGGACGCCGTCTGCTTCCTCGCGGATCAGGTGGCCGCCCTTCGGCGTCATCTTCACTCGCCACCCGTCCGGCCATGCATGAGGCTTCGCAGGGTTGATCACCATAGCCCCGCCGAACCCGGCGCCCTCGGTGAAGGTCGCCCCGCGGAAGCGGGCGGTCCCGGTGAAGGTCACCGCGTGGAAGCGGGCGGTCCCGGTGAAGGCCGCCCCGTCGAACTGGGCGGTCCTGGTGAAGGCCACCCCGTCGAACCAGGCGTCCCCGGTGAAGGCCGCCTTGTGGAACCGGGCGCCCCTGGTGAAGGCCGCCCCGTGGAAGCGGGCGGTCCCGGTGAAGGTCGCCTTGTCGAACCAGACGGTCCCGGTGAAGATCGCCCCGTCGAACCAGGCGTCCCCGGTGAAGGCCGCCCCGTCGAACCGGGCGCCCCCGGTGAAGGTCACCCTGCGGAACCAGGCGTCCCCGGTGAAGGTCGCCTTGATGAAGACGGCCTCGGTGACGTGGCCGCCGATCAGGTCGAAGTCGATGAGGGTGGCGCCGGTCAGGTCCAGGCGCATCCCCTCCCAGAAGGCCGGGGTGGAGCGCTGGTCCGCGGGGCGGTCGTCGCGCAGGCGGGTGGCCAGGATGCGTTGGGCGGTCAGCCGCACCTGCAACTCGCCCTCCCGGTCGCCGGCCTCCTGCCGCGGTGCGGGTTCGGCAGGCAGGGGGAAGCCGGCGCGGGCGGCCTGGTAGCGGCGCCGGGCCGCCCGCAGCGCGGCCGTGCGCTCCTGCTCGGGATCGGGGGCGGGTGCGGGCTCGGGCGGGGTGTACGGCATGCGTAGGTAGGCGCAGATCACGTTGACGATGGTCTGGCGGTGGCCGGGGTTGTCCTGGGCCAGGCGCTCCAGCGCGTACAGGCCGCCCAGGCGGACGGCGGCGCCTGCGTGCCCGAGTTGCTCGACCGCCTTGGTGTACAGGTCGGTCACCCGGCGTTCGGTGGCGTCGTGCTTGGCGTGCTCGGCCACCTGCTCGGCCAGCGCGGCGTTGCGCTCGGCCAGGTAGGCGGTGACGTGCGCGGCGTGCTCCTGGTGACGCTGACGGCGGAAGGCCAGCATCAGCGTGACCGCCGCGCCGACCCCGGCACCGGCCGCCAGCGCGGTCTGGATCGCGCCCTGGCGGGCGGTGGCCTCGGCCACGCTCCATCCGGCTCCCAGCAACAGCCAGGCCAGCCCACCGACCACGCCGCCCACCAGCAGCGTGACCGGCACGATCCACCACGCGGCCGGCCGGGGAGTACGCAACTGCGGCGGGACCACCTTCGCGGTAGCGACAGGCGCATCGGCTCGGGAGGAAGGGCGGCGCGGCAGTAACGGCATGTCCTCCATTCCAACCGCCCGCGGCCCGCGTTCGGCCGGACGCTACATGATCGTTATCGGGCGGGTCGGACAGGGGTCCTCCTCCCGAGCATGTCCCCAGCCCAAGGTAGGCAGGTCTGCCCAGGTCAGCGGGTTTCCAGGAAGATCGTGTTCTCGGAAGCGGAGACGGCCAAGGCTTCCGAGAACACATGCGACGCAGGGGTGAAATCCCAGCTCGACCCTTCCGAGAACAGAACCGCACCGCTACTTGGCGGCCGGGGACACGTTCGGGAGAAGGAGGCCGACACGGCGGAAGCACGTCGAAGCCGCTGGCGTCACCCCGGCCAGCCTGGAAACCCACCTGGTCGTCGTAGTGACCATCGGGCACCGCCGCCTCGATGCCGACAACCCCGATCACGGCCTGGACCTGCGGACCACCTCCACGGCAACTACTCCTGGGCCGACCAGGTGACGAGCGCCTCCCGCGTCGCAGCGCTCCTCGAGGAGGGCGTCGAGCTCCAGGCTCTCACCGAGGTGCTCACCGGCGCCGGGTACGAGGTGACCTCCGACTCTGAGCACGAGGTTGGCGTCTTCGCGCGCCTAGCCACTGGCTCATGAAGGGGCAGACCAAGTACGGGAGAAAGGGACAGTGGGCTGCTGAACTGCTGGTCAGAGGGGTTTTCCTCGGATGATGTGACCCTCTGCTTGGGTTTGATCGCGGTTTGGTGAACAAGGCATCCGTTGGAGTTGGGGGCTGAGGAACATCTACGGAGGGTGTTGTCACGGTCGAGTTCCTGACCGATGAGCAGGCAGCGGGTACGGGGCGTTCGCGGGGGCGCCGTCGCGGGCGGAGTTGGAGCGGTACTTCTTCTTGGACGACACCGACCGGGAGCTGATCCAGGACAAGCGCCGGGATCACAACCGGCTGGGGTTCGCGGTCCGGTTGACCGGCGTGCGGTTCTTGGGCCGGTTCATGGCCGACCCCCGGCAGGTGCCGACGGGGGTGGCCGAGTACCTGGCGGAGCAGTTGGACATCACCGATGCGTCGTGCCTGAAGCCCGAGCCAGGTCTGGTTGCTTTTGGGCGGAGGGGAAAGCGGAGGGAATCGGCTCGCGGTGGGTGGTCAAGTCCTCACCGCGTGCCGTACCTCTGCTAGGGGGCCTCGCCAGGCCGACGGTGTGTGGCCGCGGGCGCGTTTGAAGGCGACGCTGAACGCGAACGGATCACGGTAGCCGACCTGGTGGGCCACGGTGGCCACGGTCTGCTGGGTGTCGCGGAGCGGGTCGGCGGCGATGGTCATGCGCCAGTCGGTGAGGTAGCCCAGCGGCGGCTGCCCCACCAGGGCGGTGAAGCGCTGGGCGAAGGCGGCCCGGGACAGGCCGACCTTGGTGGCCAGGGAGGCGACCGTCCACCGGTGGGCGGGGTTGTCGTGCAGCAGGCGTAGCGCCTCGCCGATCGACGGGTCGGTCAGCGCCTGGTACCAGGCGGGCGGTGACGCCTGCGGCCCGGTGCACCAGGCCCGCAATGTGATCACCAGGAGCAGATCCAGGAGCCGGGCTAGGACGGCTTCCTGGCCCGGCTCGTCGCGGGCGGTTTCGGTGGCGAGGAGGTCGAGGGCCGGCTGGGTGCGGGGGCCCGAGGGGACGACTGCCAGGGGTGGGAGGAGGGCCAGCAGCCTGGAGGCCGAGGAGCCGTGCAGGTCGTAGGCGCCGCGGAGCATGACGGTGGCGCCGGCGAGGCCGTCGCCGTAGGTGCGGGGTGAGAGCGTGGGATGGAGGTCGGCGGGGGTGCCGGTGTGAAGGTACTTGCGGCCGTCGCGGATCAGAAACTGAGGCGCGGTACCGGGCTCGTCGGTGATCGTGTAGCCGCCGGGAGCCGTGATGAGGGCGATGTCACCCGCAGCGAGGAGGACGGGGGTGGTGTCGCCGAGCCGGATCCAGGCGTGACCGCCGAGGGCGGCGGCGACGGGGAGCGGCGGGGAGTCGGCGAAGGTCATGCCCCACGGCGGCCGCTGGATCAGCTGCCGGACCAGGGCGTTGTGAACGCGGGCCCGGTGCAGGAGGTCGGCCAGCACGTCCACCTCCCCCATCCTGGACGTTCGCAAAGGCAATCAAGCTCTTCACCCATGGATCGTCCAGGCTGCATGCGGTTGGCTCGATGTCATGACGAAATCCATCGCAGTGTTCGGCACCGGTCCGAGAGTCGGTCAGGCCATCGCCCGACGATACGGGAAGGAGGGGTACGAGGTCGTCCTGGTCGCCCGGCGTCCGGAGCCGTTGGAGGCGCTGGCCCGGGAACTGGCCGTCGAGGGAGTCACCGCCCACGCAGTCACCGGCGATCTGGACCAGGCCGACGCCGTCCCGGCGCTGGCCGGGCGGATCCGCGAGCGGATCGGTGACCCCGCGGTCTTGTACTACGGCCCGGCGCCCGCCGACCTGGCGTTCGTGCCCGCAGCCGCGCTCACCCCGCAGTTGCTGCAAGAGCGCTTGCCGATCACGTTGTACACGCTCATGGCGCTGGTCAGCCAGTTCCTGCCCACCATGGTCGAGCGGGGTGACGGTGCTGTCCTCACCGCTCAGGGGGCCGCTGCCGTGGAGGGGCGGCCGTACATGAGCGGGTGGCCGCCGCTGCTGGCCGCGCAGCGCAACTACCTGCAGTCGCTCGCAGGCGAGGTCGCCGGCCAGGGCGTCTACGTCGGAATGCTCTACATCGGCGCGCGCATCCTGGGCACTCCGTTCGAGGCCGGCTACCAGCGGCGCCTGGCTGAGGGCGACCCCATGCCCGATCTGCCCGCCGCCGACCCGGCCGAGCTGGCCGACGTCCTTTGGGACATGCACTCAGCGCGCAACCGGCAGGAAACTCTCCACGGGTAGCCAGGCGCATGCCCGATGCGGGCCCCGGTCCCGGTGAACTCCGCGTGATGGATCTTCACCCGCTTGGCGGTGAGTGCCTGCGCCATCTGCGGCGACAACCGCGCCGAGCTCGTCACTCTGCAGATGGCGTAGGACCTATCCATCACCGCGAACGGCGTGCTGACCAGCTGACGGCGACGGCCAGTGGGCGAGACATGTGGTCGTCAGGCGGCACGCGGCGCGGACGTCGGCTTTCGGGTCCACGCCAGCGGCCTTTTCCCAGTCAGCCGCCGCCTCATGAGTGTGAGGCGATCCGCCTGGGGCAGGCCTTCATGACCACCGCGGCACGGCCGTGCGCACGGGTACTGATCCCGGTCTGGGAGACCGTCGACGGCGCTCCACTGGGTTGGCCGGCCACCTACAAGACGCCGGTCAAGGCCACCCACCTGGCGGGCAACCCGCACCTGGCCCCCACGAGACAGCACCGAGAGCTGACCTGACGGCTCATGTCCTCGACCCCCAAACGGTGATCTACTGACGGCACCGTCCAGGAAAGGAGCTGCCGTGATTCACCGTACTCACCGTGGGGTCGATGTCGATGTCGACGTCGATGCCGGAGTCATCGTCCGAAGATAGAACAACCGGACGAGACCCCGAGATCCAATGAGGCTTTTCTGCACGGGTTCAAAGGCACCCGCCCGGCGGGCGCCGGCGGATGACGAAACCCGGCACCAAAGCCAGGCCGCCAGCAATTGCCGAATTGTTCTTATAGGGATCAAATGGGCGCCGCACGCGGTGCTGCCCGAGGACCCTGCCTTCCGGGGCCGCCCCGGCCCCGGGGCGGTGTGGCAGCTGCTGCGCGCCACCCGGGCGCTGTGAGCCGGCCTGGGCCACGGCCGGATGGTCGTCCCAGGGGAAGCGGGAGAGAACATGCGTTTTCTGGAGCGGGAACGCGCCACTGTGGCGAAGCTGCTGCCCGGGCTGGACGAGAGCCTGCGGGCGGTACCCCTCATGGAGCTGGAGGACCCGAATAGCCCCGGCATCGGGCTCTTCCGCGACAGCGGCGGCCCCGGGCTGCTGGCGCCGACCGACTACCAGGGGCGGGGAGCCACCGCCCTGGACGCCCTACGGGTGCAGCGCGCACTGGGCAGCAGGACACCGTCGCTGGCCGTGGCCACCACCCTGCACCACTTCTCGATGGCCACCCTGGCCGGTCTGATCACCGACGAGGGCCTGAAGTTCATGCTTGTCGAGGGTGTGGCCTCCGGCAACAACCTCGTGGCGTTCGGCTTCGCCGAGGAGCGCTCCGACGGCGGAGTCCTCTCCCCCTCGATGACCGCCACGGAGGGGCCCGACGGGGTGCGGATCAGCGGGGTGACGCGCCCGCCCAGTCTGGCCCGGTCGATGGACCTGCTCATCGCCGGTGTCATGGTTCCCCGCTCGGACGGCCCGGGCGAGGAACTGGCGGTGGCGCTGGTGCCCGCGGAAAGCGAGGGTGTGAGCGTCGGCGAGACGGGGGCGGACAGTGAGCAGGTCACCCTCGACGACGTACTGTTTCCGCCGGAGCTGCTGGTGCGCACCTCGGACCTCGACGGGCGGCTGGACGTACTGCTGAGTGCGGGCTTCTCCTGGTACCAGCTGCTGATGACCGGCAGCCACCTCGGGGCCGCCGGCGCACTGGTCGAGCGGGTACTGCTCGATGACCGGGTGCCCGAGTCCGAGCGGGTCCGGCTGCTGGTGGAGGCCGAGGGCGCGATGTCGGCTGCGGAGGGCCTCGCCCGCCGGATCGACGACGACGGCCCGGACGAGTCGACGCTCGCCCACTCGCTGTACGTCCGGTACTGCGTGCAGGACGCCCTCTCCCGGGTGGTCCCGCGCGCGGTCGAACTGCTCGGCGACCTCGACTCCACGGCCTCCGACGAGGTCGGCCACCTCGCCACCTGCGCCAACGAGCTGGCCCTGCACCCGCCGGCACGGTCCCGGATGACCGGTCCGCTGGCGGCGTACCTGGTCGACGGACCGTTCACCATCGCCTGATCCCAGGCGTCCTCGCCCGGACCACGACCCGCCGTCCTGCTCAACCAAGATCGCAATTGTGGGTTTTGGGCTTACCTTGGCTGCACCCCTTCGCGGGCCGGGCTACGGCTCTCCGGCCGGTCCCGGCCCGCACCACCCACCACGCCTACAGCTACGGCCGCCACTACCAGGAACTGGGGCCCAAGCAGCTCAGCATCGCGATGTTCTTCTACCGGCTGGCCGCCGACCACGGGCACGCCGATGCCACCTACCGGCTCGCGTTGATCCACCAGGCCAAGGAGGAGGACTGGGCGGCTGCCAGCCTGTTCGGCCGCGCCGCCGCCTACGGCCGTCCCGATGCCGCGGCCGAGTTCAACGACCTCTCCCAACGGCTCGTTCAGCCCCCGTGGAACGCCGGCGGGGTGCTGCCCCTGCACCTGATCACAGAGAATGAGGAGCCGCCGAAGGAGCCGCCCTCGCCGGCCGGTGATCCGCCCGCGGAGCTTTCCTGAGGCCGCCGCCATGCCGCCGCCGCCGGCGGTCTCGGCACCCAGACGCGGACCGCCTCCGGGAGCGACGTCGACGCCGGTTCCCGTCGCGGGGAGATGGGTGGGCGTGGATCGGCATCCGCCGACGACCATGATCCCGTCCCTCCCCTCGGGCGAGCCGGGCTCCCCCCTCCGGTAGCCAGGCTCACAACAAGTCGTCCATCGGTGATCGCCTTGTTACCTCGGGTGAATCGTCAACTTCTGCGGTTCCTCAAAGTGTCTTTCGTGGCGGGCCCACTGGTCGATCAACGGCGGTGGCGCCGTATGACCGGTGGAGTCTGAACCCGAGGGGCGGATAGCCCTTCTACGGCTGGATCCAGCCACCCGACCGACAGGGGAGCTTCCTCCGCTGTCGCCTGGCCGCCGCTACGGAGGCTCCGTACGGTCCGGGCATGGGTACTGTGCCCGAACCCACCCCAGGTGATCGACACCGATCCGCTCACCCCCGCCATGATGCTGGAGCAGGTCGGCGGCTGGCTCACCCGGGCAGGGGTGGCCAAGGTCGCTCACCTGGTCGCCGGTGACGCCCCGGCCGCTTCGCCGTCCGCAGCGTCGATGTTCACGGCCACCTACACCGCGCTGGGCGGCCCCCTTACAACGGCCGGTGCCGGCTGGAAGAGCGTTCTAAGACGCCTGTAAGCGCCGCCGGACATCGTAGAGGACGTCCGGAAGAAACGAACGCAACGCAGCTTTCTGCGAAAGCCAAACGCGTACTATCGCGACCTGAAAGGGCGATCGACCCATGATGACTAGAACCCTCCGAGCCGCCGCCTGCCTGCTCGCCGCCGGACTGGCGGTGACCGTGAGCGCGTCGGCGGCGGTGGCCGGCGACCACACCGAGGTCCAGCGGGTGCTTGACCAGGCCGTAACCGGCGGCGGCATGCCCGGCATCCTCGCTGACGTCCGCGACACCGGCGGGGCGTGGTTCGGCACGGCGGGCGTGGCCGACACCGAGACAGGACGCGAGCGCCGGCAGCAGGACCGTTTCCGTGTCGGCAGCATCACCAAGGCGTTCACCTCGACCCTGGTGCTGAAGCTCGCGGCCGACGGCCGGTTGAGTCTCGACGACACCGTGGACAAGTGGCTGCCCGGCGTGGTCCACGGCAACGGCCACGACGGCAGCAAGATCACCATCAGGCGGCTGCTCAACCAGACCAGCGGCGTCTTCGCCTACACCCTGGACAAGACCATGGTCACCAACTACGTCGGGCCCGGCTTCCTCGAGCACCGCTTCGACACCATGAGTCCCGAGGAACTGGTGAAGGTCGCCATGACCCACCCGCCGTCCTTCGCCCCCGGCACGGCCTGGGGCTACTCCAACACCAACTACGTGCTCGCCGGGATGATCATCGAGAAGGTCACCGGCAGGTCGTATGCCGAGGAGGTCGCGCGGCGGATCACCCGTCCACTCGGCATGACCGCGACATACGTGCCGGGCGGCGAGGCGAAGCTGCGCGGACCGCACGCACGGCACTACTCGAAGCTCCTGCTGACCGAGCCCGACGCCAAGGTCTACGACGTCGCCGACATGAACGCCTCCTGGGCCTGGGCGGGCGGCGGCATGGTCTCGACCGCCGGGGACCTGCACACGTTCTACCGGGCGCTGCTGGGTGGCCGGTTGCTGCCGCCCGCGCAGCAGAAGGAGATGTTCACCAGTGTCTCGACCGAGGGCGGGCAGTGGATCCCGAACACCACATACGGGCTCGGCGTCTTCTCCCAGAAGCTGTCCTGCGGAGTGACGGCCTGGGGTGGAGGCGGCATGATCCACGGCTCCTGGACGTACGCGATGGGCAGCCGAGACGGCAAGCGCATGGTCGTGAGCAACGTCAACGGCGACTGGGGCAACCCGATCGGCATCTTCACCGAGGTGCTGGAGGCGGAGCTGTGCCCGCCGGGCTCCCGGTGACCGGTCCACGACCTTCCGAGGCAAAATGAGACACCCCGAACGGCTAAGCGCCTATCCAGAAGTTCTGCGCGTAACCGGACGTGAGATCGCCGGGGCGTGAGGGCGTTGACACGGGCCTCGCCGGGGGTTGGATCGAGGTTGCCACAGCGTCCACCCGGCGAGGTCGCGGTCGGTATGCGCCCGCCCATCCTGTTCGCCAAAGCCCCCGCCACCTCGATCGAGCAATTACACGCCCAGCTGCGAGGCCACCGGCGGCCGGCGATCCGCGCGGTGATGGTCCTGCTGTCCCTGCACGGCCTGCCGGCGGCGCAGATCGCCGACCTCCTGAACTACGACGCCACCACCGTGCGCCGATGGATCGGCCGGTTCAACCGCCACGGTCTGGCGGGACTGGCCGACCTGCCCCGCCCCGGCCGCCCCCGCCTGGGCGGCCGGCACCTGATGGGCCGGATCGCCGCCCTGCTGGCCCGGCCAGGACCGTGGACCGTTGCACGGCTGTGGCGCTATCTGAACCGGCCCCATCTGAGCAGGCATACGCTGTATCGGCGGGTGCGCCTGGTGGCCCTCTGGCGGCGTCCCAAACCGGTGGCCCGGGGCGATCCGGACCGGTGGCGGGTGGTGGCCGCCCTCGCTGAGCGGCTGCGCGCCCTGCCGCGCGGGGCGGTGGTCTGGGCCGCGCTCAAGGCGTTCATCGCCAACACCGCCCCACGGGCGGTATAGGACACGTGGAACGTCTCAGCGAAACGTGGCGACCCGCGGAGCCGTCCATCGCTGATCACTCCACCCATAGGCGGCGGCTCCCTGTTCCAGGGCCGTCTCCAGGTGCATCAGCTGCCCATCGGTCAGTTTGCAGCCGGTGCCGGTGGCTCCCTTGGACGCCAGCGCGGCCTCTCCACCCACCTCCTTCAGCGCCGGCCCCGAGTCAGCAAACCACCGGCTAACCGATGAAGACGTAGTCGGCCTGGTACGGCACCTCCGCTGTCGGGGTGGCCTGCGGGTCACAGGTGCCCGCGGGTGCGATGCCGCCGACGGTGTTGAGCCGCATTATCTCGACGACGTCCGCCAGCCGCCCCCGATCCGCCCCCGTCTGTGTGGCCCGCAGGTCAAGCTCGGGGATGTTGCCGGCCCCGTTGGGCGTCCTGAGCACGACGCTGCCGGTGACCGCGCTGCCGTCCGGCGCGACCCACTGCGGCGGCCCCGCGACCGGCTGCACGAACGAGTGCCGGATATCGCCCCTGAGCAGTGCGGAGACATCGTGCTGGGTGAAGGCGAACGTGCCGTCGGCCTGCCCGGTGCAGGCGTAGATCTGCACGCCCCTGACAACGGGGGCGACATCGACGTCCGGACGGTTTCCGCCGATCGGCTGGCTCACCTTGTGCAGTTGGCCTCGTACGGCACCGCCGCGGAACTCATTGGTGTGGAGGTTGGTATAGAAGGAGAGCGGGTTGGAGACGAGCGCGGCCAGCAACGCGCGGTCCTTGACCCTCACCGAGCCTTTCGCCGTGTGGCCGTGCCGCCTCGACGTGAACAGTGGAATCTTCACGTCTCCGTTGGTTCCCGCTCCGCCCGCGTGGATATGGGCCGCGGTCGGCGGGGAGATGCCCTCCCACCGCAGGGTGTAGGTGACGGTCGAGCCCTTGATCTTGAGCACCTCGACCGCCCGCCCGTCCGGGTCGCCCACGGCACCGCCGGTACCAGGTACCTCGTTGCGCCCCAGCAGACTCGACACCAGATACACCCCCTCACCACCGGACGAGGTGCCGGCAGAGGACGCCGCAGAGGCGGACGCATCAACGGCCGCGACCGAGGCGACCGCCAGCATGGCACTGGCGAAGATCAGTCTCTTGCTCGACATCGAACCACCTTTGAAATCTGGAGATCGACTTCCCATCATGATGGGGTCTTCAGATGTTCGTAAGGCATCCCTCGGTCTTCTCTTCTTTTCTTTTCTCCAAATCGAAGCGGGATATCTGCTTGGAAAGAAGAAAGCGCCTTATGCACCTATAAACAGCAGACCCTTCATCTTTAAGTCATTCCATTGCGTTCTATTTCGTTCCGCCCCGATGGTCACCTTCCGGCCAAGCTCCGAGTCGATGCTTCCTCTCACCATTGAGCCCGCCCTGATCATCGCCGGATGGCTGACCGCCGGCCTTCCGCTGCCGCTCGCGGGTGGCTTCGTCCCGCCCGCCCAGTTAGTGATCACCGTGCTCGTGCTGGTCGTACAGCGCGGCGCGGGTGGCCGTGAACGAAGCTTTGAGGCCGGCTGTGGGGCGTGGCGGACCGTCGCACTCATCGCGATCGCCACCGTTGTGGCGATCTTCATGGGCTGCTGCACAGCGAGCAGATCATCGTGCGGCGCGACCCAGCGTCCTACATGCAGTTCGGTGCCTGGTTGGCCGACCACGGTTCGCTGCCGATCCCGGCCCGGGTCACCGGTTTCCCCGGCAGGTGATCATTGTTGCCTGCCAGGTCGTCAGCGGCCTCACCCCGGCGGCCGCCGTCGTGATCCTCACCCGCACGGCCGACACCGAGATGCTCGCCGGGCCGGCATTGCCGACCGGGGCCACGGGCGCCTTCTTCCAACCCGCAATGAAGGGGATGTCGCCTCAGCTCGTCGACGGGTTTCAGTACCGCTGACGTCGAAAGCGCGGGCAGGGGTGCTGTTTCTCTGTCCATGGGCTGTTGCTGCCTTGCCGATATCGCTCGTAGAAGCCCTTGGCATGCGAGTACTGGCCGGTGGTGTACCGGGTCAGGCTTGGGTGGCGGACCTCCATCTCACGCAGGGCAACGGTGCCGAGCCCATAGAACTGACACTCAACCGAGAAACTGATCTTCTTGAGAAGGCCGACGCCGTAGGACTCGCAGATCACGTAGTGGACACGCCCGAGCCGATGCTCATCACCGGCGGCGATCCAAAACTCATAAGACGCGGTCCGCGAGTCGGCGACCCGTTCAGGGCCGCTGGGAGTGGCGCCGGCACGCGTGATCGCCTCCGACCTGGCGTAGCTTGCCGCGGCATACGGACTCCAGCCCAGGTCGGCATCAAGGTCGGCGATGGTGATCTTCGACCAGCCCGATACCTCGACGGTCCCTCTCGCCAGGAGATCAACCAGACGCATCTTCCACGCATCGGCGAACTCGGCCGGCCTGCGATGCTCGCGGTCTTGCTCGGCCAGCGTCTGCTGGTAGGCCTCACGGACGATCACCTGCATCGCTGCCCGCCGGATCCGCCGCTCGATGTCGTCGTAGTGCCGCACGGCGGTGGCCGGCCCAGGAGTGGGTCCAGCCCCACCCGCTCGTACAGACAGACCCATTTCGGGCCAACCGAATGATCAGTACTGTCGCTAGCGCAAAGGCACTAGCGCAAAGGCACTAAGGAGAAGAAATATGACGAACACCGGCGCTGTCACCACCGCGACGACGCAGCTCAGCGACTCCCGCACCCAGGAGGCCTTCACCACGGTGAAGAAGTGCATCACGCTGTTCGGTGCCGTCGGCGCCATCGTTCTTGGCATCATCGCCGTGATGGCGTTCACCGGCCACGAGGCGAGCCCGTTCATGTGGGTCAGGGGGGCGATCCTGTTCCTGGTGGCCTTCCTGCTCCACCGGTTGGCCGTCCGTGCCTCCCAGGGGTCGTACAAGGCCTTCGACCGGCTGCGCACCATCTCCACCATCTTGCCGATCGCGATCATCGGTGTGGACCTGATCCCCGGCCTCTGCCCGGCGTGGTACGCCGTGATCCAGGGCTTGTCCGCTCTCGCCCTGATCGGCGTCGCCGTCATCACCCGCGGTTCCGCGTTGAAGGCCGCCTTGCCCACCCCCGGCAAGAAGTGACGTCGGCGTGCTCAAAGACCTCGCCGTCCACGACCTCGATGCGACGTCCCGGGCAACGGGACGACGAAGAACCGCATTTACTGGCTGGGACGCGGTTTCGACGCTCAGTCCCCCGGCGCCTGCACCACCTTCACGGCGCCGGCTTCCCGGGTGGCCTGACCCGCCGTCCCCCGCCGGGGAGATCGCTCCGACCTTCCCTCACCCCGGCGAGTTCGGGAGAAGGAAAGACCCGGCGAGTCCCCGCCTTAACCCCGGCCGCCGCCCCGGTCGCTCGGCTCGCGCTTCCCCATGTTCGCCACCTCCCTCGCCGCAGGCGCCTTGACGCTCACCCGACTGCCCCAGCCGGTGTAATGGGTCTCCACGCTGAGCCGCCTATCCTCCCTCCCCGGTTCCGTCCCGCCGTGGGTCCTCGGCGGATAAACGGTGACCAATCGCCGAGGGAGCCGATCGGAGCCCAAAGTGAGCGTGAAGCGCAGCACCGCGGTTTTCTCCTCCCGGGACAGTCTGATCACCTGGGCGTTCCGCAACCAGGGAGAGACCTTTTCCAGCGCGCCGAAGCTGATCGCGCCCGTGTAGGTGCGTCCCGTTCGCTTCCCCTTCGTGATCAGGGCTTTCAGGGTCGCCGGCTCGGCCGCGTTCACCAGCTGGCTGCACCAGCCGCTCCAACCGGCGGTCATGCCGTGCGGGTGCTTGAGCCAGGTTTTGCCCTTCGGCGGCTCCCAAAGACCGCCGGAGTAGTAGCTGGTGGCGCCGATCCTGATCGTCCGGTCCGAACTCGTCAGCATCCACATGAGGCTTTTGGGCACCCGCGAGGTGTCGTCGGTGGTGACCTTCGTGGTGACGTCGGAGGCGACGATCCCGGCCTTTCCGAACTGGAAGGAACCGGTGCGCTTGAGGAAGGTCGTGTTCCCGGCGAACTCGACCAAAGTGGTGACGTCGGTGAACTTCACCCCGTTGCCCGCGACGAACTGGCTCTTCAACGCCGTGATCGGATCCGCGGAGGCGGCTTGGACGGGTGCCGCGGCCACGGACGTGGTGACCGTCATGGTGACCGTGGCCGCGGCGATGCCTGCGATCACTCGCTTCACGGTGATTTCCTCTCGGCCTGGTACGGGGAGGGAAATCCTGCCCGACCTTGATCACGAACACGTCTCAGAACGCGCCGCCCATGGCCGATAGGGGAACGGCACCAGCCACGCCGACTTCAGCGTGATTTGATCGTTTCAGCGGTGGCTCGTTAGGGTTGGGCGCCTTTGTTTGGATCTTCAGATCCTGTCCGCTCGTGCCCGAGGGTGTTTCCGTGCGCCGTTACCGTTTCGGCAAAATCGCCACGCTGTTCGCCGCCATCTATGTGGCCGTGGTCATCGTCTCCGGCGTCCGCGCGTTGGCCACCGGCGACCCCGCGCTGCTGCGCGAGATCGTCGCCGGGGGATGGGACACCGACTTCGTGCCCTACGCCTGGTGGGTGGAGCTCCTCATGGTCGCGGGCGGCGTCCTGCAGGGCTGGGCCTACTGGCAGATACTGCGCGGGCGGCCGACCGGCGCGGCGGCGGTCAACGGCAGGTCGGTCCGGCTACTACGAGCGGCCCTGTACCTCAGCGTCGCCTGCATGCTGCTGTACCGGCTTCCCCTCCCATATCAGTGGTGGCTCGGCCTGCCCTTCGACCTGCTCCAGATCGCCGTCGTCGGGCTGTTCTTCGTGGTCCTGGCCGACGTTCTGCCGCGATGGCTGCGGCTGCTCGGGCTCGTGGCGGGGCTGGCGAACGCCGCCATGGGCATGGCCTCCACCTTCGCCTATGGTCTCGGCCAGTACTCCGTCCTGCAGTTCGTCTCTCCATACCAGCTCGGCAACGCCGTCTACCTGCTGTGGCTGGTGCCTGTCCTGGCCGGCCAGGCCAGGCACGCGCGCTGGACCCGGGGCACCGTACGGATGGGCGCGGCCTCGGCGCTGCTGTCGCTGCTGTCGTCGGGAAGCCGTTCGTTCATCTCGTTCGGTGGTGGGGGCGTTGACTACGATCTTCTGCTCGTCATGGTCCTGGGCATCCTGGGCGTATTCGGGACGATGTGGCAGGCCCGCTCCGCCCACGACCTGGGCGTCCTGACACCTGTACCGTCTGCGGCGCCTGCGGTCCAGGTCGCACCCGCGCGAGCGTGGCCCCTCGCCGCCGTGGCCGTGGTGCTCCCGCTGATTCCAGCGGCCGTCAACCTCGCGGACGGCATGCCCGCGTGGATCGGCCCCCGCGGCGCGGTCGACGACCTCTTCCACGGGCACGTGAGCTACCCGGCGACCGTACTCTGGGTCGCCCTGGACATGCTCATCGGGGTCGGAGCCCCGGCCGTACTGATCCTGATCGCGGTCATGCGCAGAACCAGGCGGCTGCTGCGTGTCACGATGCTGACCCTGACCCTCGCCGCGGCGGCAGGAATCATCACCGCCCTCACGACGAAGTCCGAAGCGGACTGGCAGCTCATCCCCGAGATGACCGAGCAGCGGCTGACCCTGTACCCGGACGGACTGTTCGACCAGAACGACAAGGGCGAAATCCTCTTCGGGCTCTCCCCGCTGTGGTACAGCACCGCGCTCACCGCCTCCGCCCTCGTTCTGTTCCTGCTCTACCGTTTCCCACCTGCCGTCCGATCGCGCCACCACGTACTCGTGGCGGCACTGGCCATCTCCATGGCCCTGTGCTTCCTACCAGCGGCCGACCAGCCACGCGGTCGGGTCACCACGGCCGAGGACTGCTCACCTCCCGAAGCATGGGAGACGAACGGCGAGCTCGCGGAGCCCTCGCCACCGGCCGGCCCGCGCGCCTTCATCTGCGCCGTACGCCAGCAGCACACGCTCCCGTTCGCCGCCACCGCCCCCGACCAGGTACTGCTTGACCATGGCCATCGACTGTGCGCCGCCTACACCCGCAACGATCCGCGCGAGCTGGCCCGCCTGCGGGAGGTCGAAGGGGTGAACATCCGCAGCCTCAGTGGGGTACTCAGCGAGATCTGCCCGGCCGCGAAAGCGGAGATCGCGGCGGCCGCGGTCGCCGAGAATCGCGAATTCAACGAGTTCATGGCCGAGGAACAGCGCAAATGCGACGCCACCCCGCGTCACCGCCCCCTCATCGAGCCCGCCAAGGTGATCCGCCTCAAGGAACCGCAGTGGCCCGAGGCGGGACTGGAGCTGTACGACGAATTCCCCGGTGAGGGCAAGAGCACGACCTCCGGTCCGGTCACCGCCGGGCCCGGCCACGTGATGGTGAGCACGCATTCCGACTTCCATGTCTGCGTCACTCTGGAGACCTACACGCGCCGCCCACCGGTCGAGACCAAAGGCTGGGACAACGTCGTCGAGGTCGGCTATGCCAACCAGAGCGGCAAGATGAGCTTCATGGACGGCCTGAGCGGCACCGAACTGCCGGACCTGTCGCTCAACGGCCGCAAGGGGCACTACCGCATCCGCCTGCACCTGGCCTGGTTTCCCTGGAAGGGCGAGGAGGACGGCACCCAGCGGCTGCTGATCATGGTGTACCCCGGACCGGGCGACAAGGTCGTCACCTACCGCAGACCGCCGAAGCGACGTTGACGAAGCCGATGCCCTTCGAACCCCCAGATTCCGGCGCTGAGGCGCTAGCCGGGTGACAGCGCAGCGGACGTGCCGTCGATGAAAACCCGCAGACCGTGTTCGAAGGCCTCCTCGCCGATCGGCCCGCCGCCCTCACGCAGGGCAGCCACCAGCACGGCCGGTGCGCGGTCCAGGGACCCCGGCGACGGCGCTGCCGCCTGCTCCTGCAGGACGAATCCGTTTACGTAGTAGGTCAGGGAAGCGATCGTGTGCAGCGCCAGCGCCGGTGTGAAGCCCCGTTCGACCATGGCTGTCAGCTCCTGCTCGAACAGGGCTACGGTCTCGGGACTCAGTGAACGGGCGTGGGCGACCACGCGTGCGCCGTCGCGCTGGGCCAGAAGCGTGGTGCGGTAGGCCCGGGCGCGGCGCAGGAGCCAGTCCTGCCAGGACTCGTCGTCACGGGGCGGCCCCATCCCCGGAGCCCGGCAGATCGCGTCGGCCATCCCGTCGAGCAGTTCCTGTTTGGTGCGGATATGCCAGTACAACGCGGGGGACTGAACGCCGAGTTCCGCGGCGAGTCGGCGCACCGTGAGTCCCTCCAGCCCCACCTCGTCGAGCAGGCGAAGCGCGGTGTCGATCAGCACCTGCTTGGTCAGGCCGGGCCTCTTGTCGATGGGCATGTGAGTAGCTTAGCGTCGCTAAGTGAAACCCTTAGCGGTGCTAAGTGAGGAGGCGCAGTGCGTGCTTACGACGAGGGGCAGGGGCCGCCGATCGTGATGGTCCATCCGGGGCTGTCCGACGGGAGGCGATGCGGGAAAGTGGCCGCGATCCTGTCCGGCCGTTACCGGGTGCTGCGACTGGACCGCCGGCAGTACCGGCTGGATCGCGGCGCGCCCGTCCAGGTCGAGCAGGAGGTCGAAGACGTGCTGGCGCTCATACGCTCCGTCGGAAAGCCGGTGGTTCTCTACGGTCACTCCTCCGGAGGGGTGGTCGCGCTGGAGGCCCTGGTGGCCTCGCCGTCCTCGTTCGCCGGCGCCGTGATCTTCGAGCCGTCCGCGGTGATCGGGCCGCCGCTGTCGGGGGAAGGCGGCGAGGTGCTTCAGCGGGCTCGCGCGGCGATGGCGTCGGGCAAGCCGGGCAAGGCATTGACGATCTTCATGCGGGACACCGTCGGACTGCCGGACTGGCAGGCTTGGCTCGGCGGCGCGATCACCGCCCTCATCCCGCACTACCGCCGCCTCGTTCCCAGGCAACTCGACGACCTCGAGGCGATGGACCGGCTCGGTGTACGCCTCGACGCCTACGCCGCGATCGAGGTCCCCACGGTCCTGCTCGGCGGCGAGCGCAGCCCGGCGAACCTGGCCGAGCGGCTGGACGCTGTCCAGCGCGTGATGCCGCGCGCCGAGCGGGTGGTGCTCTCCGGATGTGACCACGGGGCCGACCTGAAGAAGCCGGCCGAGGTCGCCCGCGTCATCCGGGAGCTGGCCGAGAAGGTGATCGTCGACTGAGACGATCGACATCACTCCCCCGCCACGCAGCGCTATCTGCACCACCTCGGCACGCTCCAGAAAACGGACACGCCCCGCCGGCGCTTGCTGCTCCGCCCCACGCCAGGCAGCGGCGACAAGGTCACCCTGGGACTGGGCCTTCTGGCCGCTCGGCAAGAACCCCGAAGGGCTCCGCTACGACAAGATCGGCGGCGCCGGATGGGACCCGGCCCGCGCCTGGTCAGCCGCCGCCGGCATCACCGATCTGCTCATCGACCGCGCCAACACCCTGCCCCTCGACCGTATCGCCGACCTGATCGCCGCTCCCTGTCCGTTCGCAGGGACGGCTATGCGGACAGTCGATCCAGCCATTCCGTCAGTGGTCGCTGTTCAGCGTGGCTGAGAACGTTCTGGTCGGGCAGTGCGGCGCGCAGGGCTCGGGCGGCGCCGGCCGGGCCCTGTTCCTGCACGGCCGGTTCCCGGGTGGTGAGGGTGGAGATCATCGCTTCGCGCAGCGCGAGGAGGAGGGCGGGGTCGCGCTGGGGCTCGGGCAGGGACAGCCAGGTCAGGACGGCGCCGCGTGCGGTGGCGTGGATGATCTGGGCCGCGAGGTCCTCCTCGAGACTGCGCCACCAACGCCAGCAGAATCAAATCCCGGCGCTCCGGATCTCGGTGTTCCAGCGCCTGGCCTTCATCGCGGTGCTGGCCGGGCCGGTTACTCACCATGCGCTTGACGTGCGGCCTGCGCGGTGACGCGTTCGATGGCTTGGACGGCGACCTCGGGCTGGTCGGCGAAGATGTAGTGGCCGCTGTTCGTGGCCGTGCTCAGCTTGCCGCCGCGGGCCAGTGCGAGCCATTTGCGCTGGCCCGCGGCCCACGCCTGCTCCAAGCGCGGCCCGTACTCAGGGACGGCCGCGAGGTACGGCTTCCCGTGCTGGATCACCTCCACCGGGATGTTCCCGGCGGAACGGACCTTCCCGTCGGTGATGACGAGCTTCTCCGGGTTCTGGCCCTGGAAGATCGCCAGGTTCTGTGCGCGCAACTCGGCCGCCGGGCCGGTGTCGGACTCCGGGATCGCCTTCGTGATGTCGTCCACCATGGTGGGTGGGGTGGCGTCCATCAGGACCAGCCCCTTGACCCTGTCCTGGTGGTCGGGGGCGTACCTGGCGGCGATCAGCCCGCCCAGCGAGTGCCCGGCCAGCACGACCGGGTTGTCACCGGCGACGCGGTCGAGCACCCCGGTCAGGATCTTGCCGGTGCTGGAGAAGTCCTGAGGGCCGTCCGGCTGGTCGCTCGCGCCCGCGCCGAGCCGGTCGTAGGAACAGACCCGGTTCTGCTTGCTCAGCGTCTTTTGGATGGCGGCCAGCTTGTCCAGCCCATCGCCTCCCCCGTGCATCAGGACGATGACCGGCCTACCTTTCTCCGGGTCGCCGGAACAGGAAACGTTCACCGACCGGCCCGCGACCTCGATTTTCTCGGTCCCGGAGATCGGGGCGGCATCGGCTGTCCGCGGGGCCGGGGCCAACGGGTCCCAATTCTCCATCGCGTCGCCGTCGCAGCCGGCGACCCCCGCGCCGAGCGCGGTGCAGCACAGCGCGGCCACAACGGATGCCTTGATCTTGCGGAGCATGAGGTCCTCCAGTGAGGGAGCGAATGCCGGGGTGAGGCGCACGGCGGTGCAGCGGGGAAGGCGGACGGAGCGCCGTGGCTGCGTCGTAACGCTACGGATCGGGCGGTCTGGAATCGTCCCCGCACGGTGGACATTCGCGGGTAGCTCGTGCGAGGGACAGGTTCGGCCGGTCGGAGAGGGGGCGCGATCGCCGTGCTCCGTCGTGCGGTACGGACGCCGCCGGAGATGTACGCGATCCGCGGCAACGTCGAATGCCGTGACGTCGAACGCAGCGGCGTTGTACGACGAATCGCATGTGCACCTGTCCCCCGTGCGAGCTACCCGCGAATGTCCACCGTGCGGGGACGATTCCAGACCGCCCGATCCGTAGCGTTTCCCGGCGTAGCGGCGGCGCCCCGTCGCGGAGTCCCCCACGTAAGGGAGTCATCATGCGGTTGTTGAAACAGCTCGTGCCCGTCGCGATGGTCGCCTTCGCCGGCGGCGCGATCGTGGGCACGGTGCAAGGGAGCCCGCTCCTCACCCTGTTCTTCGGCGTCGCGACGGCCGTGCTCGCCGTACTCGTGTACGCCCGCGTGGTGCGGTGGTCTGAGCGCCGCGCACCGGTGGAGGTGGCGGCGCAAGGCGCCGCCCGCACCATCGCACGAGGAACGCTGATCGGGGTCGCGTTGTTCGCGGCCGTCATCGTGAACATCGCTCTCGTGGGCGGCTACCGGATCGACGGCCAGGGCTCACCGGCGGGCGCGATCGGGCTGCTCGGCTTCATGGCCGCCGCCGCGGTGACGGAGGAACTGCTGTTTCGCGGCATCCTGTTCAGGATCGTCGAGGAACGCACGGGGACGTGGATGGCACTGGTACTGACGGCGGTGCTGTTCGGCCTGTCGCACTTGTTCAACCCGCACGCCAGCCTGTGGGGCGCGATCGCCATCGCGATCGAGGCGGGCGGCATGCTCGCCGCCGCCTATGCCGCCACCCGGACCCTGTGGCTGCCGATCGGTGTGCACTTCGGCTGGAACTTCGCGGCGGCCGGCATCTTCGGTACCGAGGTCTCGGGCAACGGCGCGACGCAGGGGCTGGTGCACGGCGTGACGTCGGGCCCGGCCCTGCTCACGGGCGGCGAGTTCGGGCCGGAGGCGAGCCCGTACGCGGTGGTGTTCGGCCTGCTGCTGACGGTCGTCTTCATGTGGCTGGCCCGCCGTCGCGGCAACGTGGTCCCGCTCCGGCGCGGCGCGACCGCTACGCTCGCCCAATGACCGATCTACGGCGGGTCACGGACCTGTGGCGGCGGTGCGACGTCGTGGTCCGGGATTTACCGTTCGGGCTGCTGCTGGCCGTCGCATCGCTCCTGCCGGCGCTCCACGGTAAGGGGACGCAGGTCGGCGACCTGCCGGCCCGCCCCTTCGACGCGGCGGCGCTCGTGGTGATCGCCCTGGAGTGCCTTCCCCTCGCCGTGCGCCGGCGGTGGCCGGCCGTGTGCCTGGCTCTGGTGTCGCTCGGTTTCGTCCTCGACCAGCTCCGCGCCTACCACGTGTTCGCGAGCAGCGCGATGCCCATCGCGCTCATCAGCGCAGGCGCCCACCTGGAGCGTGGCCGGCGCGTCACCGTGATCCTCCTCTCCATGGCGTACGTGCCGCTGGCGCTCGCGCTCGGCCGGCTCGGCGCAGCCGAGAGGGTGGAAGGTTACGTGGTGTTCTACCTGGCGCTGGCCCTCGCGTGGGGCATCGGAGCCTGGCTGCGCTCCACCCGCGCCGCCGAGGCCGAACGCCGCCGCCACCTCGCCGAGTCCACCCGCGCCGCCGAACGCACCCGCATCGCCCGCGAGCTCCACGACGTCGTGACCCACCACGTGACGGCGATGGTCGTGCAGGCCGAGGCCGCCCGCTACCTGACCGCCGCCCCCGACCGCCTCGACGCGACCCTGAGCGCCGTCACCGACACCGGCCGGCGCGCCATCACCGACCTGCGGTACATGCTCGACCTGCTCAAAGCCGACCACGATACCGACGTCAGCATGCCCTCCGCCGGCGAGTTGCACACGCTCGTGGAGCAGATCCGCCAGGCCGGGCAGCCGGTGGAGTTCACCGAGGAGGGCAGTCCGGCGGAATCGGCGGGCAGCGCCGAGTTCGTGACCTATAGGGTCGTCCAGGAGGCCCTGACGAACGCCCTCAAACACGCCCACGGCAGCCCCACCGTGGTCCACGTGCGCTACGGCGAGAAGGAGATCAGCGTGGCGGTCAGCACCGACGGCTCCGGCTCCCGGGCCGCCTCTCCCGGCGGGAGCGGGCGGGGCCTGGCCGGGCTCCGCGAGCGGGTCGACACCCTGGGCGGCGAGTTCAGCGCCGACCGGCGGGCGGGCGGCGGCTTCGTCGTACGGGCCCGCATCCCCGGGGGGAGCCGGTCGTGACCGCGCCGCTCCGGGTCCTGGTCTGCGACGACCAAGCGCTGATCCGCACCGGCTT
Source organism: Streptosporangium sp. CA-135522 (assembly GCF_050949235.1). Classification (NCBI taxonomy): domain Bacteria; kingdom Bacillati; phylum Actinomycetota; class Actinomycetes; order Streptosporangiales; family Streptosporangiaceae; genus Streptosporangium; species Streptosporangium sp. CA-135522. The sequence continues at coordinate 5,029,279 of NZ_CP192026.1, read as the reverse complement.
CGCCACCATCATCGACGCGCAGCCCGACCTGGGGGTGGTGGGAGAGTGCGGCGACGGCCGCGCCGCGGTGGAGCTGGCCCGCCGGCTGAGCCCCGACATCGTGGTGATGGACGTGCGGATGCCGGTGCTCGACGGCATCGAGGCGACCCGCCAGCTGGCCGGCGCCGGGGTCGAGAACCCGATCAAGGTGCTCGTGGTGACCACGTTCAACCTGGACGAGTACGTCTACGAGGCGCTGCGGGCCGGCGCGAGCGGGTTCCTGCTCAAGGATGCCCCGCCGGCGCAACTCCTGCACGGCATCCGCACCGTCGCGACCGGCGCCGCGCTGCTGGCACCCGAGGTGACCCGGCAACTCGTCGGCAGGTACGCCTCCCGCATCCGCCCCACCCAGGCCACGCCGGACGGCACCGCGCTGACCCCGCGCGAGCTGGAGGTGTTGCGCCTCATCGCCGACGGCCGGTCCAACAGCGAGATCGCCGCCACCCTGGTGATCAGCCAGGAGACCGTCAAGACGTACGTGTCGCGCATCCTCACCAAACTCGACCTGCGCGACCGCGTGCAGGCGGTGGTCTACGCCTACCGCAGAGGCCTGGTGACCTGAGGCACACCGCCCGGGAACCTCGATGGGGCGAACGCCGCAGACGTCAAGAACTGTCCGTGGCCCTGTTCGACCATCAGCGCGCGGCCGTCGGCCCCGCTACGGGGTGTGTACGCGACTAGCGGGCCGAGACGACGTCGAGCAGGTTGACGAGTCGATCGAGCTGTTCCGGGTCCAGGCGCCCGGTCGCGGGCGCCAGGGCACGCCGGATGTCGTCCTCCACTCGCTTGGCCAGTTCGAGCCCGGCCGGGGTCATGTACACCTCGACGACCCGGCCGTCTTCGGGGTTCTTGCCGCGTGTCAGCAGCCCCCGGCGCTGGGCGCGGTCGATGAGGCCGGACAGCGTGGACTTGTCCAGGCCGAGGTAGGCGGACAGTTCGGTGACGCGGGCGCGGCGGTCGCGGAGGATGCCGAGCACCCGTAGCTGGGTGAGCGACAAATCGTGCTCGCCGCCGATGCGGGTCAGCACGCCTGCCACCTCGAAGGTGGCCCGGACGAGGGCGTCCACGACATCGTCGGCGGTGGTCATGCCCTCATGCTAGTTCGGCATGGTTGGCAATACCAACCATGCCGGAGCGAGGAAGGCCGGCACCGCCGCCGCCCGGGGACGCCTCGCGACCCCATCCCGCGCCAGGTGATCGACGGATACGGCATCGATCGCGCCGCCCCGTTGACATGGTTTGTATTACCAACCATCATGGAGGTAGTTTGTAATACAAACCATCTTCTGGAGGTCACCATGCACGCTGCCGTCATCCAGGCAGCCGACGCCCCGCCGGTCTATCGCAACCACCCCGACCCCGCGCCACGCCACGGCGACGAGGTGGTCGTCGAGGTCCTCGCGGCCGGTCTGCACCATCTGACCAGGGCCAAGGCGAACGGCTCGCACTACTCCAGCAACGGCGTGTACCCGCTGGTCCCCGGCGTCGACGGCGTGGTACGCGACGAGGAGGGCAACGTCCGCTACGTGGCCTTGGAGGACGCCGCTCTGGGGACCTTCGCCGACCGCACCCTCATCGACCCTCGCCGCAGCGTGATCCTGCCCGACGGCATCGACCCCGTGCAGATCGCCGCCGCGATGAATCCGGCCATGTCGTCCTGGGTCGCGCTGCGCCGACGCGTCGACTTCCACGCCGGCCAGCGCGTCCTCGTCCTCGGCGCCACCGGCAACGCCGGACGGATGGCGGTCCAGATCGCCAAACTGTTCGGCGCCGCCCAGGTCATCGCCGCCGGCCGCGACACCACCCGCCTGAGGGCGCTGACCGCGCTCGGCGCCGACGAGACGATCACCTTCGACCAGATCGGCCAGGCGGCCGACGTCGACGTGGTCATCGACTACGTATGGGGCGAAGCCACCGCCCGCGCCATGATCCCGATGCTCACCGCCCGCGCCGACCGCACCGCCCCGCTGAGCTGGATCCAGATCGGGTCCATCGCCGGCCAGAGCGCGCCGATCCCCTCCACGGCACTGCGCTCCGCCCACCTGCAGATCGTCGGCAGCGGCATCGGCTCGGTCCCCGCTCGCGACTTCCTCGCCGAACTGCCGGAACTGGCCTCAGCGGTGACCGCGGGCGCGATCGACGTACGGGCCTGCGCCGTACCCCTCGCCCAGGTCGCGCAGGCGTGGACCGCCGAGACCGGCGACCGCATCGTTGTCGTCCCCTAGCCGTCACATCTGAGGAGGAAGCCATGACTTCGTTGAGCGGCGGCAGGAAACGGGCCCTGGTCGTGGGTCTCGGCGTCAGCGGCATCGCCACGGCGATCAGCCTGCGGCGTATCGGCTGGGATCCGGTGATCGTGGAGAGAGCGTCGGGCCGTCGATCGGGTGGTTACTTCGTCGTGTTGTTCGGCGCCGGCCAGGCCGCCGCGCGGCGACTCGGCATCCTCGATGCCATCCCCGACCGATCGCCGCGCGGCGGCATCACCTACACGGTGGATCGCGCCGGCGTCCGCAAGCCCGGCCTGGGGTTCGGGGATCTGCCGCTCTCGCCTCGCATGACGCTGCGCGGCGACGTGGAACGTGCCGCCTTCGCCGCTCTCCCGCACGACGTGGAGATCCGCTACGCGACGACCCCCACTCGCATTGAGCAGGACGCCTCCGGCGCCGAGGTGACGCTCGAACACGACGGTGGATCCGTGACCGAGCGCTTCGATCTCGTCGTGGGCGCCGACGGGCTGCGGTCCACGGTCCGGCGTCTCGTCTTCGGCCCGCACGACAGACATCTGCACCGGCTCGGCTACATGATCGCGGCGACGATGCTGCCGGGCCCGGTCGGCGGGCTCTCCCCGCACGAGGGGGCGAGTCTCCTCGAGCCCGGCCGGGCCATGTGGATCTTTCCGTTCGCCGACCACCCGCCCACCGTGCTCTTCTCGTACCGCACCGACGACGTCGACGCCGAGTTCACCGGCCGGCCCGCTGAACGCGTCCGCGCCGCATACGGGCCTCAGCCCATGGGCTGGTTGCTCGGCGAGGTGCTTGACGCGCTCGACGCCGCCGACGAGTTCCTGTTCGACTCAGTGGAGCAACCCCGCATGGACGCCTGGTCGCACGGCCGGGTCGTGCTGGTCGGCGACTCCGCGTGGTGCCCCAGCCTGTACGCCGCCATGGGGATCTCCGCCGGGCTCGCCGGAGCCGACCTGCTCGGCAGCATGCTGCACCGTCACCCCGGCGACATCCGCGGCGCCCTGCGCGCCTGGGAGGCACAGCTCCGCCCGCACATGTCCTACTACCAGGCCAACGGGGTCGAACAGCGGCATTTCGTCACCCCCGACAACCAGCGGCAGATCGCCCTCCGGCCGTTCATGGCGCGCAGCCTCCGGCTCCCGGTGATCGGCAACGCCTTGCGCTCCCTGCGAAGCAACACCAGGTCCATCCGGGAACGGGAACGGGACATCGCCCACGCCGGCTAACGACCACCCGGTCCGCATGCACGCACTCAGACGGTGATGCCCGCCCGGACAGCGTTCGCGAGTTGCGCTCGTAGCCATGGGTGGCACCGTTCCGACCGGAAGCGGATCATCGCCTGCGGCTGGGACCCGGCAGCCTGATGACACCGTAGGGCCGCAGCGAAGAGGACGGCATCGGCACCGCCCGCGGCCTGTGCCGACAACTGATCCCAGCGCCACGCGGCGGTGCTCCAGCCCTCCGCCCAGCTCGTCCAGATGTGGAGGGCGTAGCGCGGGAAGCAGACACCGGTCTCCTCCTGCCACCACTCCGGTTCGGCGGCCAGCGCGGGGCCGAGCCCGGCGGGCTGCGGCCCCTGCGCGACCCGGACGGGCCGGGGAGTGAACGTCGCCGACTGGCCGGGTTCCGGGCGGGTGTGGTGGGGGCCCGCAGGCGGGAATGGCCGGGTCGGCCGGCTTTCCGGCGGGCGCGGGTTCAGGAAGGGCGGCTGATGGCGGTGATGCCGGCGAGGATGAGGTCGATGCCCGTGAGGAACTGCTCCCGGTCGTCGTGCCGGCGCATCTGGTCGGCGATGTCGTGGAGGAACGGGTAGTCGCCGGCGTCGAGGCTCTTCCACGCCTTGGACGTGGAGTCGAGGAATTCGGCGCGCTGCGCACCGGCCCGCGGGGCCGCGATGTCGTCCGCAGTGTCGGGGGGCTGGGCGTTCTGGCTGGTGGCGCCGAGGATGTAGTGCACCAGCGTCGAGGTCGTGGCGAACCAGTCGCTCCGTGGAATGCCCAGCGTGCGCACGCGCCCGCCGATGCTCTCGAAGACCCGTGGTGTCACCGCTCCCCAGGGGCTGCGGGTGACCTGCACGGCGAGCTGGGTGGCGAGCCAGGGGTGTTCGGCGACCGCGTCGTACAGGCCGAGGGCGGCGGCGCGGATCTGGTCGCGGCCGGTGTCCTCGGCCCCGGGAGCCGTTGCGGGCTCCTGCGGGGCGGGGAAGGCGGGAAGGGCGGCGGCGACGACGCTCTCGGTCGCGGCCTGCAGTAGCTCGCCCATGTTTCCGACGTGGTGGTAGATGGCCCCGGACCCGGTGGACAGGCGGTCCGACAGCGCGCGGACCGTCAGAGCTTCCACCCCCGCCGTGTCCAGCAGCCCGACCGCCGCCTCGATGATGCGCTCGCGCGAGAGCACCTGCCTGCGCCTTCGTGACTGGGGTGTCGGTGTGGTCATGCCCTCATCCTGCCAGGTTTGGTGCACCGCTCCAACATGGAGTACGGTTCCAATATTGGAGCAATGCTCCAAGACTATGGCTTCGAGCTTCACGGAGCACGGCCCCGACCCGACGAGCCCCGGCCGTCCCGGGGACTCGCGACTGGAGGAGAAGCGACATGCACGACGTGGTGATCGTGGGAGCCGGGCCGGTGGGCCTGTTCCTCGCCGGCGAACTCGCCCTGGCCAACTGCTCGGTCCTGGTACTGGAGAGGAACCCGCAGGCGGCCTCGCCGTTCTGGGCGCTCCCGCTGGGGATGCGGGGCCTGAACGCCGGGTCCGTCGAGGCGTTCTACCGCCGCGGGATGCTCACCGCCCTCCTGGACGCCTCACGCGCCGACGCGCAGCAGGTCGGCGCGCACCCCGACGCGCACGAGGCGCCCGCCCCGCGCGACGTGAGCCACTTCGCGGGCCTGCGCCTGGACGCCGCCGACATCGATACCGGCGCCCTCCCGCCCCGGCTGCCCGGCCTGGCGATGGAAGGGATCATGACCAGCCTCGAAGCGGTCACCGGCGTCCTGGAGGAGCGGGCGGTCGCGCTCGGCGCGCGGATCGTGCGCGACGCCCCGCTCGAAGCCGTCGACCAGGACGGCGACGGCGTCCTGGCCCGGGCCGGCGGGCGCGAGTACCGGGCGCGCTGGCTCGTGGGATGCGACGGCGGACGCAGCACGGTGCGCCGCCTGGCGGGCTTCGACTTCGTCGGCACCGAGCCGCTGTTCACCGGTTACGTCGCCCGCGTCGCCTTCGAGGACCCGGACAAGCTGCACCTGGGCTTCAACTCGACGCCGACCGGCATGTACCTGCGCACGCCCTTCGAAGGGCACCTCGGCATGATGGACTTCGACGGCGGCGCCTTCGACCGCTCCCAGCCGCTGACTCGCGACCACCTCCAGACGGTCCTACGCCGCATCTCCGGCACCGACGTGACGATCAATGAGGTCCACCTCGCCTCCAGCTTCACCGACCGCGCCATGCAGACCAGCACCTACCGCAACGGCCGCGTCCTGCTCGCCGGCGACGCCGCCCACATCCACTCCCCGCTCGGCGGCCAAGGGCTCAACCTCGGCATCGGCGACGCCATGAACCTCGGCTGGAAGCTCGCCGCCACCCTCCACGGCACCTCCCCCGCGAACCTGCTCGACACCTACACCACCGAACGCCACCCCGTCGGCGCCGCCATCCTCGACTGGTCGCGCGCCCAGGTCGCCACGATGAACCCCGGCCCAAACACCCCAGCCCTGCGCCAGCTCGTCCACGACCTGCTGCGCACCATCGACGGCACCACCCACGTCTTTCGCATCACCTCCGGGCTCGCCCACCACTACGACCTGGGCGACAACCAGCCGACCGTCGGCTTCACCGCCCCGGACTTCCGCTTCGGCGACGGCACCCGCCTCGGAGACCTGCTGCGCGAAGGACAGGGCGTCGCCCTCGACCTCACCGCCGCACAGAGCCTGCGGGAGACCACGACCCACTGGCAGGACCGCATCCGCTACGCCCCCGGCCCGGTCGCCAACGACCTCGGACTCGGACTCGGCGCCCTGCTGATCCGGCCCGACGGCGTCGTGGCCTGGGCCGAGGGTCCCGACCCCGACCCCCAGGCGTTCCTGCGCGCCGCCACCCGCTGGTTCGGCGCCCCCGCCGCCTGAACGGGCGCGCACCGACACCCGGCTTCCGGGACGGACCCGGACATCCGTACACGACAAGGACACCCACGATGCCCACCGCACACCCCACCCAGGCCGAGGCGAACAAGGACGTGGTCCGCCGCTTCTACGACGCCGCCCTGCGAGAAGGTGGCCCGGACTTCGCCACCCTCAAGGAACTCTCCGACGAACAGGAAGTGGAACTCAACTGGGGCCACCCCGACAGCGGCGTCCACCACGGAGCCGCCATCGCCCCCGCCCGCCACAGGATGCACCGGCTGACCGGCCTGGACGTCGCGGCCATCCGCATCGACGAGCTCATCGCCGAAGGCCCCACCCGCGTGGTCGTCGCCGCCACCAACAGCGGCACCGACATCCACGGCACCCCGTGGACAATGACCGTCCTCGAACTGGTGGACGTCATAGACGGCAAGATCACCAAGAAGCGGTCGTTCTACCAGGACACCGCGCTCCTGCGGGACATCTCACTCGAACGCGAAGCCGCGCTTGCCCGGAACCCAAACCAGCACTGACCTGCCGGCACACGCCCCCGCCCGCCGCCGGACCACGGCGGGAAGAACGTCATCTCCGTGCAATACGCCCTGCCCGACGGCGGCCGCCAGTGGCGGTCCAGCGTGCCGACCGGAGACGTCTTCGACCGGCCCGGGGGGCACAGCGGTTCAGCTCCGGACGTCGCCCGGAGCAAGCAGGCTGGTCACCTCGGAGATGGCCTCCGCCGAGGGTTTGAAGTACCGGCGGACGTTCTCGGCCTTCCTGTGCCGGGACTTGGCCGTCAGCATCAGCTCGGAGGCGCCCCGCTCGCCGAGGTGGGTGAGGCCGGAGTGCCGGTACTCGTGCAGGTCCCAGCCGGTGCCCGGCCCCGCCAGCGCGGTGTGCCGGTCGAGCAGCGCGCGGGCCTGGCCGTAGGAGAGGCGGCCCAGGCCGGTGTCCGGGCAGACGTCCCGGGCCGAGACGACCTTCCCCGGCCCGGGGCGGCGGTGGGTGACGAACACCGGCCCACGGGTGCGACCCCGGATCAGCCTCGGCAGCAGCCGGGCGGTGCCGGCGTCCCAGAACACCGTCTCCAGCACGAAGTCGGCGCGGGCGGCGCCGCGGCGGCGGACTTCGGGCCGGGCGCCCTTGGACTTCACCGAGCAACGGCGCAAGGAGCGTAAGTTCCCGATCCTGCTGGCGTTCGTGACTCAGGCCGCGGTCGACCAGATGGATGAGGTGGTGGCCCTGTTCGATCAGGCGGTGTCGGCGCGGGAGTCGCGGGCGAAATCCAGGACGGATGAGGCGCTGGTCGAGCGGGCCAAGAAGGGTGAGGCCCGGCAGCTGGTGATGGATGTGATCCTGTGTTCCTCAACCCCCGCCTCGGGGGTGGACCTGCCCGGCCCGGCTTAACGTGCGAAACGGTTCCGTTGCAGGTCCACCCCCGATTCGGAGCCGATACCGGCCGGGCTTGTTCAGGGCGCAGTGGTCCCGTGATGCGTCCGACTCGCCGCCGACCGCCGGTCAGATCATCAGGCCACCGGAGACACGCAGGTTCTGACCCGTGATCCATTGCGAGTCGGGCCCGGCCAGGAAGGCAACGACGTTGGCAATGTCCTCCGGGCGTCCCAGCCGTTGCAGTGGCGTCAGGGCCACAACGTGCTCGATGGCCTGCTCCAGATTCTCCCCGGCTGCGGCGCGCATCATGTCTGTGTCGGTGGCACCAGGGGACACGCTGTTGACCGTGATGCCCCTGGGACCGAACTCACGGGCGGCGACCGCGGTGATCGACTCCAGCGCCGCCTTGCTGGCGAAGTACAAGGCCAGACCCGGCACCGCGCCGGCAGAGGAGATGTTGACGATCCGCCCACCCTCGCCGAGCCTTTCGGCAGCGGCTTGGATAACGAAGAACGGCCCCTTGGTGTTGACGGTCATCACCTCGTCGAAGTCGCTCTCAGTGGCGTCGCAGATGTTCCCCATCGGATTGATCGCCGCGTTGTTGACCACCACGTCCAAACCGGCCAGGCTCCGGTCGACCTCACCGAAGAGGTACTGCAGGTCCTCCAAGCACCCCTGGTCCGCTCGTACCGCGATCGCCTGCCCGCCAAAGGCCGCCACTTCAGCCACCACGTCCTCAGCCGCCGCCTGGTCGCGGTTGAAGCTGAACATCACTGCCGCGCCCTCACGAGCCAGCCTCACCACGATCGCTCGCCCGATCCCCCGCGACCCGCCGGTCACCAGTGCCGTCTTCTTCTCCAACGTTCCCATGTCAACTCCTTGCCATCGGCCGCTCCCCTGATGGGAGCGCCTCACAGCAGAGTCGTAACAACAGGGGCAGTCTTGACATCCGCACCGAAGAAAACCCAGAAAAGGGGGCAGCGGCACCGGGCCCTGCCGCAACCGAGGGCGACTGGGCATCGGTCGCGACAGGAAGACTCCGGGGCTGAGCAGCAACCGTACGGCCAGTGGCGGCAAGGTCGGCTGAGCGCGTTGTACCCGGTGACGGCCCAGTTTACGGTCGAGTCCCTCGCGTCCAGCGAGCCCGGACGCCGTCCGGTGGCCGGGAGCCTGATGGGCGGCATGCGGCGAACGCGGGTTGATGTACCAGATAAGGGATGGCTATCCGGTACATGGCCGTCCCAGAACCAGGGCGTTCTCCGTATAGAGCACGTCGCTCTAGCTCGGCGGACGCAGGCGGGTGCGGTAGTCGCGGGGCGGCATGCCGTACTCCTGCCTGAAAGCCCGGCTGAAGTGGAACGGGCTGACGAAGCCGGACGCTGCGGCGACCTGCCCGATATCGAGGTCGGTCACCTCGAGCAGCCGGGCCGCGTGCCGGATCCTGGCCTCGCGTACGGCCCGCATCGGCGTGCGTCGGGTCTGTTCGGCGAAGAGGTGAGCCAGCCGAGAGGGTGACAGCGCGACGGAACGCGCCAGCGACGCGACCGAGTGCCGTGCGCCCGGCTCGGCGGCGATGAGCGCGAGCACCCGCTCCACCCTCGGGTCGCCGCCCTGCTCCGCCTGGCGCGCGGAGGCGGTCGCCAGCACCAGCACCTCCTCGACCGCGCCCAGCACCAGCTCCCGCGCCGCCGTCGTCACTGCCACGGCGGGCCCGGCGCCCGGCTGAGGCGGCTCGTCGGGGCCCGGCGGAATCCAGCGGGTGTCCTGGAACGCGCGGCCGAAGGCCCGGTCGATCCGGTCGTGAACGGTCGTGGGCACGCCCTCGACCAGATGGCACCCCGCCGCCAGCGTGTACGGCCCGAGCCAGGTCAGCCAGGACGGGCGCGGCTGGAAGTGCACCCACCAGAACCGCCACCGGTCGCCGCCAGGCGCCACGCGGTAGTGGTGCGCGGCATGGGAGCCCAGCATGACCAGGTCCCCAGGCCCGGTGGTGAACGAAGCCCCCGCCTGCTCGACGAGCCCGGCGCCCGCCTGGGTCCACATCAGCAGCCAGCTGGGCGATCCCGAAGCGCGGCGGGTGGCGTAGCCAGACCCCTTGTCATAGTGGCCCACGATCGTCAGGTCGGCAGCAGGAACAGACAGGTTCTCAGCGGTCACGGGCATACCCTTCGCCGGTCGCACTTCCTACCGTGAAGGGTATGGGACTCCACGACTTCCACGATCAGGGCTACGTCCTCGTGCCCGCACTGCTCTCCCCCGCCGAGGTCGCCGAACTGCGGGAGGAGTTCATGGCCCTGCACGCCAGGGGCGCCGTGCCGGGCCATTTCACGCCGACGCCGCAAGAGCCCGGCCGGCCGTACGACATCCTGCGCGACTATCCGCGGGTCATGCACCCGCACCAGATCAACGATGTGGTGTTGCGCTATCTGCTCGACACCAGGATCGCGACGATCCTGCGCGACCTGCTCGGGGAGGAGCCGATAGCAGCCCAGAGCATGTTCTACTTCAAGCCGCCCGGGGCGCGGGGGCAGGCGCTGCACCAGGACAACTTCTATCTGCGGGTCGAACCGGGCACCTGCGTGGCGGCGTGGATCGCGCTCGACCGGGTCGACCGGGCCAACGGCGGCCTGGAGGTGGTGCCCGGCACGCACAGGATGGACCTGTTCTGCCCGGAGGACGCCGACCCGGACATCTCCTTCACCAGGGAATACGTCCCGCCGCCGCCGGGCCTGGAACGGGTGCCCGTCGACATGGACCCGGGTGACGTGCTGTTCTTCAACGGCAGCCTGGTGCACGGCTCGGAGCCCAACAGCACGGCCGACCGGTTCAGGCGCAGCTTCATCTGCCACTACGTGGGGCGCTCCGCCGAGCGGATCTCCGGCTTCTATTCCACGCTTACCATGTCGGGCGAGCCGGTCCACCTCGAGCCCGCCACCGGTGGCGGGCCATGCGGGACGGAGGCCGCAGGCCCGCACTAGTGTGCGGGACGGAGGCCGCGGACCTGACGGCGGCGTCAGCCGCCGGAGATGTCCGACTCGGCGTCCTGCGGCACGACGCAGTCCCGCGGGTCGTCGAGCCGGCCGGCGCAGTTGGTCCAGGCCGCCCAGCGCGTCGACCAGATCACTCCCAGCTGCCGGCTGTCCGTGCGTACCGCCGGTTCACGACTGGCATCTCATGGACACTGCCCTTTCGGTGGCAGCAGTCCGATCTTGAGATCCACCACGGTTCCCGGGGCGGCCAACGTGCCGGCGTCCGGGGTCTGACCGGAGACGGTCTTGTCGTGCCGGCATGTCCGGTCGACGACTCTGGTCACCGTACCGACGGCGAAGCCCGCGGAGTTCAGGATCGACGTGGCTGCGGCCTGGGTTTCATCGCTCACGTTCGGCACCCGCGCCAGGGTGAGCTTCTGCCAGGTCGAACCGTTGGACCACCTGATGGTGTTCGGCGCCTGCAGCTTGGCGGTGTACGTGGTGTCGTCGGGGAAGGTGACCAGGATGGTGTCGCTGTTGATCACGACACCGGTGGCGGTCGGACGGTGCTGGGAGGACATGTCCACCGTCAGGATGTCGTTGACGTCCGAAATCACCGGCCGCGCAGACCCCCCGTCGGTGAACACGCCGTTGACGTCGAACACCAGCGGTGTGGCTGCTGCGACGGCGGCGCGTATCGGCACCGAGGCCGTGTGCTCGCTCGCTCCGACGGGCGTGACGGGCATGGGTGTGAGCTGGGCAGCATTGGCGGCTCCTGCTCCTGCCACGTTCAGGAGGGTGGCTAAGGCCGCCGTCAGCAACCCTCCGAAGACCTTGTTGTGGACTCGCACGACTGCCTTCCCTCTTGGGCCCGGTCCAGATGTGAGCGGGTATGGGCCCTGATTCGCCGCGTCACGGTCGGTCACGTTCAATATGGGCGGCTCCGTGGCCCGGCCACCATACGAGGGTCTGCGTATGCCCGAGGTCCCCGGCAGCCGCATATTCTGAGTTCGACCTGCGGGAGGAACCTGATGGGGAGCTCGTTATCGGTCAGCGATCTGGATCTGCGCACCTTGGCGGGGATCGTCACCGAGAACCGCACCGATGTGCCCGCACAGGGGCTGCCGCCGTCTTTGCTCAGTGACCTGATGGGCCAGATCCGCTGTGACGAACTGACCGTCGCAGGCTTCGACAGTCACCGGCAGGCGTGGTGGCTGGCGCAGGTCGGCCCTGGTGGCGACGAGACACCCGATGAGGGCGCCGATTTGACGCATTGGGAACACTACTGGGACTGCCGGCCCTGCAGTTACCCCGACCGTAGCGGCGACCTGCGCAGTGTCGTGACGATCGCAGACTTTTACTCCACCAGGCAATGGCATAGCACCGGCATGTACGGCGACTATTTCCGGCCTCTGGGGGTCGAGCACGAGCTCATGCTCTGCCTGCCCGCCGGGACACCGGGGACCAGCGGCCTCGGCCGGACCTTGCGGATAATCCTGTTCCGTGGGCCTGGCCTGGACTTCTCTGAGCGCGACCGCGCGCTGCTCACGTTGCTGCGGCCCCACCTGCACGAGGCATACCTGGACGCCGAACGGCGCCGGCACCCTGCTCCCCAGCTCACGCCCCGGCAGTGGCAACTGCTGCACCTGCTCGCCGCGGGACACACCAACCTCCAGATCGCCCGCCGGCTGGGCGTGTCCGAAGGAACCGTGCGCAAGCACTTGGAGAATGCTTACCGACGGCTGCAGGTCTCCAACCGCATGGCGGCGGTCACCCGCGCGTTCCCAGAGGGAGTCTCTGGTCCGTGCCCGCGCTCCGCAGTACCGCACGGGCAGGGTTGATTGCACTCAGCCGGCTGGGGTCCCGGTAGTTTCGGCGAAAATTTTCAACGGACATGCGGGTCAGGGCCTCGGTGAGGACCTTCAACCACAGCTTGGAAGAGGTTCGCTGACCTGCATTGACGTTGTTTCCTGCGCCGTTACCACCGGGATCCCTGCTGCGCAAGGCGGCTGCGCCGGCGTGACGCCGCTGACCGTTCGGTTGCTGCTCAAGCCCCGAGTCGCTGGAGGGTCCGGTCGAACTCGCCGAACGAGAGCGAGGACGGAAACCACCACCCCGCACACCTTCGACGTGGACCTCGTCGCCGCCCAGGCGACTCGCCGGGCCGGCTCGTAGCGGCCCGGGGTAGGGCCCGCCCTACCCCGGGCACACCAGCCCACCTCATCCGAAAGACGCTGGTCAGCGTCATCGGAGGCGCGCTCGCGTGGCCATACTCTCGTCGGCGTATGGATCTCACCGTGAGGTCTGATCCTTCTCACGTGGCAATACGCAAGTTAAGGGGTAAACAGCATGGCTAGGGACCAGAAGCGCGTCAGCCGACGGCGGCTGCTGGCGACGGCGGTGATCGCGATGGGAGCGGTCCTCGCCCCCGTGGCGGCCCAGGCGGCCCTGGCCGACACGGCCGGCGGGAAGCAGAACCCGGTCCACGCACTGGAGCAGGCGGCACACCCGCTGCGCTCAACCGAGCCCGGGAGGAACACGGCCGACCTGCGAGCCCTGGGCGTGATGATCGGCGACGCCAAGGTGGTCGGCCTCGGCGAGGCCACCCACGGCTCGCACGAGTTTTTCACGATGAAGGGGCGGGTCTTCCGCTACCTCGTCGAGGAGAAGGGCTTCACCACCTTTGCCCTGGAGCTGAGCTGGTCCGCGGGACTCCAGATCGACGACTACCTCCAGACCGGCAGGGGGGACACACGCAAGATCGCGAAGGAGGTGCTGGCCAAGTCGTCCCCATCGGCTTCACCTTCAACCAGGGCTCCTTCCTGTCGAAGGACGCCGCTCTCGGCGGCGACTGGAAGAAGTTCACCGTGGACGCGGCCAAGCCCGGCATGAACGAGTACACCCTCGACAAGGTCCGTCACCAGAACTACTACCTCGACATCCGCAACGCTCCGGCCGCGGCGCGCGCCTGGCTGGATGTCGCCCGCCCCACGCGCAACATCGGCACGCAGTACCCCTACCCGTTCGCCGACCTCGCGGCCGCCCGCTCCTTCGACGTCCTCATCCACCTCCACGACATCCGGGAGGCCGACAAGCTGAAGCCGTGACGGCCCGGCCCCGGCATGAGCCGCCCGACCTCTCCTGACCTGCGGGGAAGACCTTCCCGCTTCGGGAGCAGCTCTCCTCCAGCCGCTCAATCTCGGCGACGGTGAACACGGGATCCCGGTGGTAACGGCGCAGGAAACAACGGATATGCAGGTCAGCGGCCCGTCTTCCAAGCTGTGCTCGAAGGCCCCTATGGGGGCTCCGACCTGCATATCCGCTGGACATTTTCATTGTTACTGGGACCCTTATCGAGGAGAGGAACTGCGAGACAATCTTGGTCTCTGAGATCATGACTTCGCCTGCGCGGCAGACCGATCCGTTGGCCCTCTACCCCCTAGGAAAATGAACTCTTTCATATACGTCGAACCATCCGAGTCTCACCCCGAGATCCCGCTCGTCGGCGGTGACGTCACCGAGGGCATTGTGCGGGTCGGCGACACCGTGCGCCGGTCGCTCGGCCCCAACGCCCCGCTCGTCCACGCGCTGCTACGCCACCTGGAGGAGGCCGGATTCCCGGGCGCTCCGCGGTTTCTCGGCGTCGACGCGGTCGGGCGCGAGGTGCTGACCTTCGTTCCCGGTGAGGTTGCCGGGCGGCCGAGGCCGCCATGGATCCCCGACGAGGAGCGGCTGGCTTCCGTCGGGCACCTCGTACGCGACTACCACGCCGCCGTCGCGGGTTTCATGGTGCCCGAAGGGGTAAAGCCCGGCCTCGGGGTTTCGGTGCCGCCAGACATGCCGCCGGCGCCGCCGTACCCGGTCGAGTTGGTCGGGCACATGGACTACACGCCGGACAACATCGTGTTCCGGGACGGTAAGGCAGCCGCGTTAATCGACTTCGACCTCGCCAAGCCGACCACCCGGGTGGATGAGGTGGCCAACGCGATGATGTACTGGGCACCGCTGTGCGACCCCGTCGACGCCGACCCGCTATTGCGGGAGGTCGACGTGCCACGCCGCTGCCGGATCCTGGCCGACGCCTACGGGATGCCGGACGTCGACCGTGCCCGGCTCGTCGAGGTGTTCGCGCTGCGGACGCGGCGGGCGTGGTTCTCGATGAGACAGAACGCTCTGGAGCGGGGTGGTGGCTGGGCAAGGATGTGGGATGAGGGCGTCGGCGACCGGATCAAGCGGCGCGAGGCATGGCTGGATCGCCATGGCGCGGTCATCGACGCGGCGCTGAACGCACCGTAATCTCCGACGGGGCCACGGTTGTCCGCCTCCCTGGAGGAGGCGGTCCGGCTGGCGCTCAAGCGGATCGTCGGCGCCTACGGCATCGCGGTGATCGACGCCCAGCGGCCCGGCGAGGTCGTGGTGGCCCGCAACGGCAGCCCGATCGTGCCGGGCATCGGCGAAGGTGAATGTCCGACCGAAGGGGCCGTCGATCGGCGCGGAGACGATGGTGTGACCGTCGGCGACGAGAGCATCGTGAATGGCCTGGACGTCTGTGGCGTGGAGCCAGATCGCGGCACCGATGCCGGGCTGAGCAACGGATGCGAGATCGGTGCCGGGAACGACGTCGCGGAGTGCGAACGCGATCGGCTTCGTCTCGAAGACGACGGCGTGCGGAGGTCCGGCCTGCGAGCGGACGAGGCCGAGGTACCGCTCGTAGAACGCCTGCGAAGCGTCCAGGTCACATGCTTGCAGCGAGATGAAGTCGGGGCCGGTGACGGGCATGATGATGCTCCTTCTCTTCGTGTCAGCTTCCTGACACCGATCAGCCAGACCATGCCCCGGGCGACCGTACCGGAATCGATTCCGGTACGGTCTGAGGGATCAGCGGGTAGAGGTTTACTTCGTATGCGCTGACCTCACTCGCCCATCGTTCGCCGACGGTTTTGGGCCTCTTTATCTTCACGCGCGACCATGTGTGCGGTGATCGTCGAAAAATCCCGCCGCGGAATGTGAAACAATCCACGGCGAAATGGCAAACCCCAATGAGCGGGGTCCGTGATGAAAGACAGCTGATCGACAAGTGGCTTCGCATCCACTCGCTCGCAAGCGTGAAATGTAACCGCAAGCCGCCATGGCCGAAAGTCGTCGCCGACATGGACCTGGTAAGGCTTGTCGCCGGTGATTGTGGCCCACGCGGTGAACTGCCTGACGGGTTTACCTCCCCATAAGTTCGTGCGTGGCGAGTAGAAAACCATCTCATCGCCAGGACGTGGCTGGCGAAGACGCGTGCCAGCACCGTGGTCCGCTTGCGTGAAGCCTCCCTGGATGGCGGCTTCAACGTGATCCAGACTGACGGTGTTGATCCAGAATCGCTGATCGGGAGAAGGGACGGCGCGAGCCGAGCTTGCCGACTCGCCCGCGCCGGCCCCACTGTTCACTCTCCCGCCAGTCCCTCAACAAGGCCGGTCGTTGGCCTGCCGAGGAGTCGAGAAAGATCGTCACCGACCCGAGCAAAAACCCCGGCAGCGATGGTTTCATCGAGACTTACCAAGAAGCTGGCCAGCTCGCCGTCCATCCCCGAATTGATGAGCGCCACCTGCAACTCTTCGGGATTGACGGGCTGGTAAGTGACCTCTCGCTCCAGCACGACCGACATCGCTTCGGCAATGTCGGCGTAGGTGAAGTTCGTGTCGCCCGAGAGGCTGTAAATGACATTGCCGTGCCCATCTGTGGTGACAACGATGGCCAATGCCTCAGCCAGATCCTTCCGGCCGGCTGCTGCAACGACGGCGTCGCCGGTCGCCGCGGCGAGAACGCCGGTGAAGCGGGGGCCTGCCAGTGCCTGAATGTAGTTCTCGATGTACCAGGTGTTCCGCAGGATCGTGTACGTCACACCGGAAGCGGTGAGAGCATCCTCTGTCGCCCTGTGGTCCGCATTGATCTCGAACCGGTCATCGTCGGCTCGAACTCCGCTGGTGTAGTAGACGTGTCGGACATTCGCGTTCTTCGCAGCTTCGATGACCGACTCGTGCTGAGCAAGGCGATTCGGGTCTCTGCCCGAGATCAACACAATGTCAGAGTGCCTGGCGACCAGTTCTGCGACGGCGACTGAATCCGACAGATCGACGGCAGCAGTGCCGAACCCGGCGGAAGCAAGTTCCCCGAGGCGCAATCGATTCCGACCGACCGCGGTGATCGTTTCGGGACTGATTCCCCGGGCGACCAGCGCGTCCAGGACGTGGCGACCGAGTGCCCCGGTAGCCCCAAAAACCAGGGTGCTCGCCTCAGGCACGGTCATGGAGAGTGACCTGGTAGCCGTCGGGGTCGGCGAAGGTGAATGTCCGACCGAAGGGGCCGTCGATCGGCGCGGAGACGATGGTGTGACCGTCGGCGACGAGAGCATCGTGAATGGCCTGGACGTCTGTGGCGTGGAGCCAGATCGCGGCACCGATGCCGGGCTGAGCAACGGATGCGAGATCGGTGCCGGGAACGACGTCGCGGAGTGCGAACGCGATCGGCTTCGTCTCGAAGACGACGGCGTGCGGAGGTCCGGCCTGCGAGCGGACGAGGCCGAGGTACCGCTCGTAGAACGCCTGCGAAGCGTCCAGGTCACGCGCTTGCAGCGAGATGAAGTCGGGGCCGGTGACGGGCATGATGATGCTCCTTCTCTTCGTGTCAGTCTTCTGACACGGATCAATCTATGTCAGAATGCTGACATGAATCAAGACGATCTCGGCGTCGACCTGGATAAATCACTGGGCTACCTGCTGAAGGAGGCGTCGAGCGCCCTCCGCGCAGCCATGGAGGAGGTGCTGCGGCCGCTCGGGATGAGCGTGACGCGCTACGCCTGCCTCGAACTGCTGGCTCAACGGCCGGGCTTGTCGAACTCCGAGCTCGCGCGGGGCGCGTTCGTGACACGGCAGTCGATGAACGTGCTGCTCCAGGCCCTGGAACGAGAGGGCTACGTGACCAGGCCTGCGGAGGCACCCGTCGGGAAGATTCTTCCCACGCGGCTCACGTCTCACGGCCGACGAAGCCTCGAGAAGGCGACCGTAGCGGTCCGGTCCGTCGAGGTCAGAATGCTGGCCGGCATGACCGAGACCGAGCAGTCAGGCGCGTTCCGGATCCTGCAGAGCATGATCCATTCCCTGCGCGATGGCAACGACGGTTCATAGCTCCTTCCCCGGCGCACGTCTCGTCGCGCGCATAGGAGTGCGCCCGAGCGTGAAAAACCGTGCGGACGGACCTCGGAAACCGACAGACCTCGACTACACCCTCATCTGCGAAGAGCCTGTTTAAGCAGGTCAGAGGGCGCTTCCCCCGAAGGGGCCGACCTGTCGGAGGTTTCGTGACGCAAATTTTCGGCGCGAGACTGTCGCCCACTCGGACGGTTGTCCTGACTTAGTGGAAGTGATGTCGGCGCGAGGCATCTCCTGCGATGCGTCAGATGCGCTGAGCCGGTTGGCAGGACGGTGGCCCGGCGGTGGCGCTGGGCCGCATACCCGACAGTGCGTCAAACCTTTCCGGTCACCGCGCTATGGACAGATGGGCCGGCGCGGCTCGTCCTTCAGGTGCAGATTCCACTCGGCGTCGGTGAGAGTACGGCCCGCCGTCGCGCAGAGCAGCGCCACCGGGTCGACCGCCGTCGCGATCCCCCACAACCGCGCGGCGCCGTCCTCGCCCGCGGTCGCGAGGGTACGGCCGTCGGGGCTGAACGCCACCCCCAGGGACGAGCCGCCGGAGCCGGTCATCGGCCGGCCGATCTGCCGGTACGCCTCGGGGTCCCAGAACCTGATCGTCCCGTCGATCCCGGTGCTGGCGAGCAGCCGTCCGTCCCGGCTGAACGCCACCCGCAACACCGTGCCCGTGTGCCCGGTGAGCGGTTGGCCCAGCGGCCGGCGCGTCCGCACGTCCCACAGCCTGACCGCCCCGTCGGCGCCGACGCTTGCCAGGACCCGCCCGCCGGAACCGAACGCCACGTCGTACACCGGGCCAGAGTGCCCGGTGAGCGGCGCCCCGATCCGCCGGCCGGTGGCGGCGTCCCAGAACCTGATCGTGGTGTCGAGGCCGCCGGTGGCGAGGGTCCTGCCGTCAGGACTGAAGGTCACCGTCCAGATCGTGTCGGTGTGCCCGGTGAGCGGCCGGCCCAGCGGCCGGCGCGTCCGCACGTCCCACAGCCTGACCGCCCCGTCGGCGCCGACGCTTGCCAGGACCCGCCCGCCGGAACCGAACGCCACGTCGTACACCGGGCCAGAGTGCCCGGTGAGCGGCGCCCCGATCCGCCGGCCGGTGGCGGTGTCCCAGAGCAGTACGGTCCGATCCCCTCCGGCGCCGGCGAGCACACGGCCGTCCGGGCTGAACGCCACTCCCAGGACGGCGTCGGTGTGACCCGTGAGCGGCGCGGCGGTCTCCTCACGGGTGACGGGGTCCCACAACCTGACCGTCTTGTCGTCCCCGGCGGTGGCGAGGGTCCTGCCGTCGGGGCTGAACGTCAACGCCCTGATCGGGCCGGTATGACCGGTGAGGGGCCGCCCGAGCTGGCGATGGACGGCGGGATTCCACAACCTGATCATGCCGTCGTTACCCGCGCTGGCCAAGGTCCCGCCGTCGGGGCTGAACGCCATGGCCTTGGCCTGGTCGGTGTGGCCGGTGAGGGCCTTCCCGAGTTGCCGATGGGTGGCCGGATCCCACAGCCTGACCGTGCCGTCGCCTCCCACGCTGGCGAGGGATCGGCCGTCGGGGCTGAATCTCACCTCCCAGATGACGTTGTCGGTGTGCCCGGTGAGGGCCTTCCCGAGTTGCCGATGGGTGACGGGATCCCACAGCCTGACCGTGCCGTCGTCCCCCGCGCTGGCCAGCGTCTTCCCATCGGGACTGAACGCCACCCGCAGCACCGTCTCGGTGTGCCCGGAGAGCGGGCGGCCGAGTCGGCGGCGGGTGACCGCGTCCCACAGCCAGACGACCTTGTCGTTGCCTCCCGTCGCGAGGGTGCGGCCGTCGGAGCCGAACGCCACGTCGTACACCGGACCGGGGTTGCCGAGCGGACGCCCGAGCCCGCGGCGGGTGGCGGGGTCCCACAACCTGACGGAACCGTCGACCCCGGCGCTGGCGAGCGTCCGCCCGTCGGGGCTGAACGCCACCCCGTAGACCGCGCCACTGTGACCGGTGAGGGGCTGCCCGAGCTGCCGATGGGTGACGGGATCCCACAACCTGACCGTGCCGTCCTCCCCCGTCGTGGCAAGAGACCGGCCGTCGGGACTGAACGCCACGTCCTCGGCCGGGCCGTCGTGGCCGATAAGGGGCTGCCCGAGCTGCCGGCGGGTGACGGGATCCCACAACCTGACCGTGCCGTCCTCCCCCGTCGTGGCGAGGGACCGGCCGTCGGGACTGAACGTGGCTCCGTTGAGCTTCCCGCTGTGGCCGGGAAAACCGCCCACCGAGGGGTTGGCGAGCGCGTTCAGCAAACCGGCATGGGCGTCCGGTGTCTGCATGATCCGCCATCCGGCCACGGCGAGCAGCCGGGACAGAACGGGGTCGGTGTCGTCGAGGTTCTCGCTCCGCGCCGCCAGCTGGCGTGACAGGGCGTCCTGGCGCCTGACCTCCGCCAGGTCACGCTGCTGGACCGCGATCAGGCCTGCCACGACGGACAGGACGAGCAGCACCGCCATCGCCAACACCGAGCCGGTGATCACCTGGACCCTCCGGCGCTGCGCCCGGACGTCCTCGCCTTCGAGCTCGTCCTTGGCGAGGCCGTGCATGGGCGCGGCCAGTTCCGCGATCGCGCCGCGGAAGGACGCGTTCCGCAGGGTCAGATGGACGTCCTCGTGGGCCCACCTCATGTCCAGATAGCGGGGTTCGACGCCGAAGGCGCCGTGCAGCGCCGGATGGACGGCGGTGGAGGCCGCGCGGTCGAAGTCTCCGGCCGCCTCGTCCCAGACGCAGCCCCCGTCGGTCACCACGATCATGATCGTCTGTGGTCCCTTGACCTCGATCCACCGGCCGATCTCCTTGCCGACCCACCTGGACCGGGCGGACTCCGGTGAAGCCAGAAGGACGAACCAGGCGGACCTGTCGAGGTTCGAGCGGATGCTGGGCCACAGCTCCGCGGTGACCGCCAGGCCGGTCGTGTCCCGGAAGACCTCCAGCGCCCGTCGGCGATGCCAGGGCCTGGCCAGCTGTTGCAGCCCCCGCTGGACGGCGGGGGCGAACGCCCCCCGGGCGCTCCGCGAATAGGAGATGAAGGCCGCGTACCGCTTACCGGCGACGGCGAGGGGCTCGGCGGCCACGTGCCGCTCACCAGCCACGGCCTCGGCGTTCGCGCCCGCCGAGGCGAGATCGTCCCGTTCGGCCAGAACCGTCACCTCCAGCACGCTCTCCGGTGTCCTCTCGCCCTCTCCCCCGGCACCCCCGTGCCGGGGAAGGGCACACTCGATGGGGTCATCGGTCGCCGGCTCCGACTCGTTTCCAGGGGGCGATCCCGCTCACCGGCCCGCAAGCCCTGACCCGCTCCGAGCAGGTGGCGATCATCGGCGAGGCCCTGGGACGGGAAATCCCGCTAGTGGAGATCACGCCCGAGGAGTTCCGCACCGAGACCGCACAGTTCATTCCCGAGCCCGTGATGATGCTGCTCGACTACTGGTACGACACTCTCACCGTCCCCGACGTCCCACGTCCCGTTGCCGCAGTGACCGGGCGGCCGGGCCGCGCTCTGGCAGAGTGCGCCGCCGACCACCGAGCCGACTTCGAGGCCGCCTGACGGGACCGGGCAGACGCGATGGTCGGCAGGAGCCGCCGAAACCGAATCCGCCCGACCATCGTGAGCCGCCAGAACTGAGCGGACAGGGAGAGGGCACCTGGACCGCGCCGCCGGCCAGGTGCTGCCGGCTGATGAGCTCTGCTGGATCCGCGCCTACCTGCGAATGTGGCCCTCCGCTCTCGAACGTGTCCCCTGCCGCCAGGTAGCTGATCTGTAGGTCGTCTTCGATCTCGAGGGGTATCGGGATTAGACGGTTTCCCGACACCATGCCGACCCGACCTCCGACGGCCCAGGAAACTGAATATCGGGTGATGAAGCACCGCGCCGGGCGGCCTCGCGTTCGGCCTCGGCCGCGGTGGACTTGAGCTCACCGATCTGCTCGGCGGCCTCGACCGGGCCGATCCCGGTGTCCGCCGCGCACGCCGCCGACGACCCGCACGCCTGCTCTGCGTCATCGCAGGCGGCCAGGTGCGCTGAAGATCAGCTTGCGCGATGTGCACCCGCCGGTGTGGCGGCCTCAGAAGGCGGCGACGGTGGCCGGGGCGCGTTCGGCGCGGCTGAGCGCCCGCAGGACGCCGGTCGGGCCGTGGCGGCGTACGGCCAGGCGTGCCAGCAGGCCGATCACCGTGTCGACGGCACCGGGTGGGAGGGTGGGCGTCGCGACGCCCACGCTGACCGCCAGGTCGTCGGAGTGGACGGCGAGTTCCATCATCCGGGTGATCAGCATGTCGTCGAGCGTCAGTGACCACGGTCCCCACAGCGAGATGCGCACCGGCCGGTTCGTCGCCGAGACGAGGGAGCCGTCCAGTTCTTCGAGGGCCAGGTCCACGCACGTCACCAGTGCAGCGGGTCCTTCGGCCGAGACCTCTTGGCCGCCCTGCCGGATGCGGACGTTGATGTCGTCGTCGAGGCTCGCGCCGATCCAGCGCACCCGGCTGTAGTGCTCCAGCAGGGCGACGGTCTCCTCCTGCGGCACCGGGCTGGTCAAAAGCGGCGGAATGGCCAGGATCTGGTAGGCCAGGTGGCCCGCCAGACCGGCCACGCTGAACTCCGGCAGCGCGCTCGGCCGGCTCCAGGCGGCGGCGACCGCCGGATCGCGCAGCAGATCCGCGGCCGAGCGGGCGGTGAACAGGAAATCGGCTTTGGCGTCGGTCATTTCCCTACCCTTTCCAGTGAATTCCAGCTGTGCGGGCCATGCGGTGTCCGCCACCGGCGACGATTATGCACAGTGCGGCCGGGGCACCGTGCGATCGGGCACGCCCGCGACCATCCGGTGCCCGCCGGGCAGTGAGCTCGAAGCCGCCGATGCCCGCGAAGCGGCCCACTGCGATCGCCGCGACCCCGGTATGGTGCCCGCGAGCCGCCGCGACGAGGCGACACGTCCGATCAGGTATCAGGCTTCCATCCAAGAATCGGGGCTGTGAACCGCAAAGTCATCGGATTCGGTGTCAGCCGGGCGGCAAGAACACGGATTCCGGCCATAGGCGGTGTGCTCGATCGAGCTGCCGGCAGGGTTGTTCGCCGATGTGGCGCCCAAGGTGCTGGCGAGCTCGGGCGGCGGTGGAGGCGCCCTCGCACATGCGTACGCACCCGCGCGAGCTCATGGCGCTGCTGCTGGCGGCGCTGGTCCACGAGCGGGAGCGGGAGATCACCGACACCGCCCTCGGCCATCCCGACGATTCGGTTCGCGCGGTCATCTTCCCTGCCGTCACCGGCGGCGAGCAGACGCTGAGGGACCTGGTGCACGAGTTCAAGACCAAGGGCCCCCGCCTACCGGACCACGGTGCAGACCACTCTGCGCGCCTCCTACACCAACCACTACCGCCGCGGTCTGATCGCGCTGCTGGACACCTTGGAGTTCAAGAGCACCAACACCGCCTACCAGCCGGTGATCCGCGCGCTGGAGTTGATCCGCCGCTACGCCAAGGCAGGCAACACCACCTACTACCCGCGCGGTGAGATGGTGCCCGAGCACCGTGGAACGGCCGGCGCGTGGGAGGACCTGGTGTTCAAGAACGACAAGCGCGGGCGCCGGCGTGTGGTGCGGATGGTGTATGAGATCGTCACCTTCCAGGCGCTGCGCGACGCGCTGCGGTGCAAGGAGATCTGGGTGGTCGGCGCCCACTCCTTTCGCGACCCGGAGGAGGACCTGCCCGAGGACTTCGCCGCCCGCCGCGCAGAGAACTACGCCGAGCTGCGCGAACCGCTGGACCCAAAGGACTTCATCGCCGAGTTGGAGACCGAGATGCGCGCCGAGCTGGAGGCGTTGAACACCGCGCTGCCCAAGCTGGACTGGGTGGAGATCAAGGATCGCAAGTCCGGCGCGATCAAACTGTCGAAGATCGAGGCCGCCGAGGAGCCACGGAACCCTGGCTCGACCGCGATGGCGCCGCCGCCTTCACGACGGCCCGCGCCTGACGGCCGCAGGCCGCACAACCACGCGGAACCTGGCGTCGCCCCAGCCCTGCGCGTCGCTGATCGGGTCCAGCCCGAGCGGGTAGTTGCTGTGCCGGACGTATCGGTCGGGGAAGTCGTAGGACTGGGACGACGTCCACGAGCTGCTGGCCAGCACGGCGACCTGCCGGAACGTCGCGGTCCCGTCTCGGCCGCCAGAGGGCTGGGGTTTCGCTGTTGCTGCCGTCCGACGCCCTTCCGGGGCTCAGGCGTGGAGGTTCCGGTAGATGGTTGCGCGGCCGACGCCGAGATCAGCCCGCTACCGCTTATTCCTGTACCGATCCTCCTCGCGGGCCAACCGCCGTCGCCGAACCTTTCAGGCATCGCGGCGTCTGTTCGGCCCCCAGGCAATGACCTGGCGCTTTCGACGGCTCCCTGCCGGTCTCAGCGCTACCGGCCAAAAAATGCGGTCCGATCCTCCTCGCGGGCCGGAAGAGGTCTGAACGCGGATCAGTGCGGGTTCCCGCGGCCGGGGTCTGGCTCGGCTGGCCGAGGTGTGCCGTCCAGGTAGGTGAGTACTGCGCGTACGCGGCGGTGGCCGGAGTCGTCCGGTGCCAGGCCGAGCTTGACGAATATGTTGCCGATGTGCTTGTGGACGGCGTTGTCGGGGCGGTGCTCGGCGACGGCGTCGAGGAACGCCTCGCCGTCGCCGACGACCGCCACGACTTCGCAGCCCTTCGCCGCCAGCAGCAGCTCCAGGCCGCTGGACAGCAGGACGTTGTCCTCGACGATCACGACCCGCACGGGACCTGCTGAACGATCACTACGCACACGGCATCTGGACGGCGAGCGCGGTGGGGCCGCCCGGCGGGCTGTCGAGGCGGACCGCGCCGTCCAGGGCGGCGACCCGCCGGCATATTCCGGCGATCCCGGTGCCGCGCGCCTCGTCGGCGCCGCCCCTTCCGTCGTCGATGACCTCGATGGACAGCACGTCGTCGGCGCGCTCGATCCGGAGGGCCACCCGCGTGGCGGCGGCGTGCTTGGTCACGTTCGTCAGCGCCTCGGCGATCACGTAGTAGGCCACCGCCTCCACGGTCGCCGGGAGCGCGCCCAGATCGGCGAGCTCGATGTGGACCGGCACGCTCGACCGGGCGGCCAGCGCCGTCAGCGCCCCGTCGAGCCCGCGGTCGGCGAGGATCGGCGGGTAGATCGTCTGGAGCACCGCGCGGAGCTCGACCATCGCCTCCTCCGCCGTCTCGTGCGCCTGCGCGAGCAGCGTCGCCACCGTGTCCGGATCGTCGGCGAGCGACTCCCGGGCCATGCCCAGCTGCATGGCGATGGCCACCAGGCGCGCCTGCGTCCCGTCGTGCAGATCGCGTTCGATCCGCTGGAGCTCCGCGCCATGGGCGTCGACCACGCCGACCCGGCTCCTGGTCAGCACGTCGACCCGCTCGGTGAGCCGCTCGGTGAGCCGCTCGCGGGCCGACGGCGCGAGCACCGCCAGGCACACCCGCGCGTGGAGTCGCGCCAGTGTCGGGAGCACCCACCAGGCCGCCGCACCGAGGACGGCGATCTGAACAGAGCCCCCGACCAGTGCGGTCTCCCAATCGCCCACATGGACATCGAGGAACGAGAACAGGGTGGGGCGCGCGTCGGCGGGAAACGCCCACCACAATGGCAACGCCACCGCGGCGACCAGGATGTTGCCCAGGCACATCAGGGCGGCCAGCCCGAGCGGGAACCCGACGGCGACGTGCGCGAGCGCCCAGGCGAGATTCCGCAGCCCGTCCGGTCGCCCGTCGGCCGGAACACCGAGCAGCCTGCCGGCCCGCTGACGGTGCCGGTCCGCCCAGCCCCGCGCCGCCGGCGGCGCGAGCAGCACCGGCAACGCGAGCGCCGTGATCACGGTGGTGGCCAACGTGCCCAGCAGGTAGACCGAGCCGGAGAACGCACGGTCACGCATGCCCACCTCCTCACGACGCCGTACGGAGATCATTATCCGCCATCGGTCCCCGCCGGGCACTACAGCGGGCTGTACCAACGCGCGTGCGGCCAGCTGTATCGTGCCGGACGTCCGGCCGAAATAGCGTTCCCGACCATGAAACCGACATGTGCGCGGACCCGCAGACGCCTGGTCCCGGCCCTCGCCCTGATCGCCCTGTCCGCCGCCGTCGCGCTCCCGGCCAGAGCCGACGGCGGCCCGCCCCCACCGCTCGACTGGAAGCCCTGCGCCCAGGGCTCCGACGACGCCCTCGGCAGGGAGCTCGACCGGGCAGGCGCACGGTGCGCGGAGCTCAGCGTCCCGCTCGACCACTCCAGGACCGGCGGCCGCACGATCAAACTCGCGCTGTCCCGCCTCCCCGCCACCGACCGCGCCCATCGCATCGGCACCATGGTCCTCAACAGCGGCGGCCCCGGCGAGAGCACGCTGGGCATGCCTCTGCAGACGCGCGCGGCCATGAAGGACGTCGCCGCCCGTTACGACCTCGTCGGCCTGGACCCGCGCTTCGTCGGGCGCAGCACGCCGCTCGACTGCGGCTGGCCCATCGGCCTGTGGCTCCGCTCGGCTGGTCCGACCCGCGCCCGGTTCGATCACCAGGTGGCGGTGCAGCACGACCTGGCCGAGCGCTGCGCCCGGCGCCACGCCGACGTGCTCCCGTACGCCAACACGCGCGACACGGCCCGCGACATCGACCTCGTACGCCGCGTCCTCGGGGAGCGCCGGATCTCCTTCCTCGGCTACTCCTACGGCAGCTACCTGGGCGCGGTCTACACCCAGATGTTCCCCGGCCGCACCGACCGCGTGGTCCTGGACAGCGCGGGCGACCCGAACAAGTGGGGCCCCAGGGCGACGCAGGGCACCGAAGATGAGGCGGAACGCGCGCTGCGCGGCTGGGCGGCCTGGGCCGCCGAACGTCACGGCACCTATGGCCTCGGCGCCACCCCGACCCGCGTGCTCGCCACCGTGAACGCAATCGTCGCCGCCGCGCAGGACCGCCCGCTGCGCGTCGGACCGTACGAGGTGGACGACCAGGCGGTCCCGTACATCCTCTCCGTTGGCTCCGGCGACGACCGCCCCGCAGCCCGCGCGGAGTTCACCTCCACCGTTCGGACCCTGAACGAGGCCGCGCACGGCCGCCCGGCCGACCCCGGCTCCGAACTCGACGGATTCCTCACGTTCATCCTGACCAGCGCCGGCTCCCCGCTCGCCAGCCCGGCCGCCGCGATCATCTGCGGCGACCGCGCCGCGCCGCGCGACCCCGACGCCTACTGGAACGACGTCCAGCGCAGCCGTGCGCGCCATCCCCTCTTCGGCCCCCTCAAGAACAACATCTGGCCCTGCGCCTTCTGGCCGAACCACCCGCGCGAGCGCCTCACGCACGTCGCCAACCCCACCCCCGCGCTGATCGTGTCCGCCACCGGCGACACCGCCACCACCTACGAGGGCAGCAAGGCCATGCACCGGGCACTGACCGGCTCCCGCCTGCTCACCCTGCGCGGCACCACCGCCCATGGGATCTACGGCGAATACGGCAACGCCTGCGTGGACGCCAAGGTCAACGCCTACCTGGCCACCGGCACCCTCCCCGCCGCCGACCCGATCTGCCGTCCCTGACCCGCCACCCCGAGGCCGCGATACTCCCATCGCGGCCTCACGCATTAAGGGGTCCCGGTAGTAATCGCCGCAAAAGCAACGGAAATGCTGGTCAGAGCCTCAGCGAAGGGTCCTTTGGAACGAACCTTGGAAGAGCCCCTGACCTGCATATCCGTTGGAAATTTCGCCGATACCGCTGGACCTCAAAACCGCATTACCAGGCGTCGCGACCTGCGGAAATACGGTCGTCATCGTTATCACGATGTCAGGTGCCCGACTCATTCCTGACTGTCCGGACCGAAACCTAGGAGCGGAGCGGGCAACCGTCTCCGCCGGTCACCTGCGGAAACGCTCTACTCTGCTCCTGGTGACGGCGATCCGAGTGCCGGGCCAACACACACGATTCGATGCCCAGGGTGACCATCGCCGCGAAGACTCAAGACGTGCTGTCGCGAATGGCTCAAGACGCGACTACCCGGAAGGCTCCGGGCGCGACTGCTCGGGAGGCTCTGGACGCGGCCAGGTGACCGCGGCGAACAGCACCGAGCACGCCAGGAACCCGGAGCACACTCCCGCGAACCCGGCCCAGAACGAGCTGAGCGTGGTCCCCATGTCGATGCCGATCAGTAGCGCCGTGACCACGCCGGCCACCAGGCCCCCCGCCAGGGCGGAGACGTAGCGGGGCGGCCTGTGCGCCATGGCGCCGGTCAGCGGCACCAGCAGCGGGAACAACGTGGTGGCCCACCCCGACCTGGGCTCGCCGAACAGGGCGAGCTTGACCGCGGAGACCACGGCCGCCACGGCGATCGCCACGAGCGTCCAGATGACGAGCTTGACCGGGTGGTAGCGGAGGTTGTGCTGGGAGGTGGAGCCGATCGAACCGAACACCCAGAACGAGAGAAGGTCGTCGATCACGCCGCCGATGTCCGGCTTGTCGTCGTCGGGTCTGTTCTTCGGGGTCATGCGGTCCTTCCTCCTACGGCGCCGGGCTCGACCGTAACAGCACCTCACCGCACGCCGGCATACGCGGACCACGGCCAAAGGTCGATAGAGCCGATACTTTCGACCAATGGACCGCGGACGGCAGGGACTTCGGCCTGCTCAACGGGTGGTTCGAGCGAGAGACGGGTCCAGCTCACATAAGGTCAAAACCCACTCCCGGCCCTCCTCGATGGCGGTGGCCGGCAGATGCACAACCGCCCCGATCGCGGCGGTACCGGCCGGTCGGGGCGGCGCTCGGCCACCAGCGCCTCCATCAGCTGGGCCCACGCCGTGATGCACTCGGCCCGTACCTTGCGGATCGCCGGGCAGGCGACCGACTCGACCACCAGCGCCTGGGCCGGGCCGGGGTTGGCGGCCGGCAGCCGGCAGTAGGTACGCATCGCGGCGTTCAGCATCCCGCGGGGGTCGTCGCTGGGCTCGGTGGTCTCGGTGGTCCGGCTGACCTCGGTGAACAGGACCTCGGTGATGTCCTCCGAGGAGCAGCTGGAGCAGCTGCGCTCGTTTCCGGAGATCGCCGGTGATGAGTCGATCCGATATTTCACGCCGACGGCGGCCGATGTGGCGTTTGTCGATCCGGGGCGCGGGCGGGGTCCGGTGGACCAGCCGGGCATGCCGGTCCAGCTCTGTACGCTGCCCTGGCTCGGGTTCGTGCCCGACGATGTGGCCGCGGCTCCGCCCGCGGCGGTGGCCCGCCTGGCCGAGCGGCTCGCGGTGGCCTCGGCCGCGCTGCGGCTGTACGGCGAGCGCGAGCAGACCCGATCCGACCAACTGGGCCAGGTCGCCAAGTATCTGGAGTGGAAGACCGCCCCGACCGGCAGCCAGGCGATGAAGGAACTGGAGCAGTTCCTGCTGGACCAGGAAGTTCACGGCCACGGAGACGGAGGCCGGGCTGGCCTTCAGTCTGTGGGCCGGCTCGGCGGCGGTGCGCCTGCCGTCCTTGGACAGCAACAGGCCCGCAGCGGCGTGGCGGCCGTCTTCACCATCGACCCCGGCGGCGGGCAGGACAACGCCACGGCGGACACGGGCCGCGCACCCTGCTGACCTGCTGCTTTGCGGACTTGGCGGCCCTTCGTCCAGAGACGTGCACGTTCTCGGGCGGCCAGGTCACCTGCGGAAACACCGTCCAGCAACCCATGTCCGAGAAGTCTCCCCGGTGGTTAGGGCCTCTGGCGGCCCGTGTCCGCCGTATTCCGGTGGCACCCCTTCCAGAAGTGGCAGCAGGGGCAGGCGTTCCAGCGCGGCCATGCCCAGGCCTCGGCCGCCGCCCAGGGGCACGGCCACGGCGGACCTGCCGCGACCGGGTCGGAGATCTGGTCGTTCGAGGTGGTGCAGAGCGCGGCCCCCAAGGACTGACGCCCGTCAGGCCGGCACCGGTCCCGGCGGTGACGACGAGGGCCTCCCCGGGCGGGAGGCCCTCGCGGTGCCGGCGCCACTCCGGCGAGGCCTCACCTCATCCGGTGCGGGCCCGGCGTCCGGACATCAAGGTCACTGGAAGCGCCACAGCTGGGCGTCGTTGGGCGAGGCGCAGGTGAAGACCTTGGCCAGCGTCCCGAAGGTGTCCAGGCACAGGCTGGGGTCCAGGGCCGACTTCAGCTGGCCGAAGCCCACGCCCGTGGACGTGATCTCCCCCTTGTGCAGCCAGCGCTCACCGGCCAGGCGGCTGGGGTCGCAGGTGTGCTGCACCACCTGCGCGCCGAACGCGGCGACCTCGTTCCTGACCTCGACGCATTTGCCGCTGCCCCGGTTGGACAACTGGTAGACGAAGGTGCCGGAGCCGTCGACCGACAGCAGGGTCGGCAGCCACAGCTGGGCGTCGTTGCCCTTGCAGGTGATGCGCTGGAGCAGGGCGTTCTCGGCGGTGGAGGCGTCCTTGACGTCCAGGCACCTGCCCAGCTCGGCCTCCTGGACCTCGAAGAAGCCACCGAGGGCCAGCGGCCCCGGTCCCGGCGGAGGCGCCACCGGCCCTCCCGTCGGCTGCACCGGCCCCGGCACCGACAGCGGCTCCGGCTGGTCGGAGGCGTTCGCGGCGGTCGGCACGAGGCAAGCGGCCATGGAGATCGCCGCGGCCAACAGCAGCGGCGCCGCCGCCCGCCGCCCGGCCCGCGGCGCGGACGAACGTCGTGCGCGTCCGGAGAAGATCTGGTTCATGTGCGTTTTCTCGCTTCCTGTTGAGGATTTCGGTTGGTGTCGTGATGGTGCTGGGCTGGTCAGCTGCCTTCCTGCACCTGGAAGATGTGGTCGGCGACCAGTCCGTGGGCCTCGCGGTGCACCGCCGCGGCCGCCTCCGCCGACGGCGCCTCGACCAGGCAGAAGATCTTGCCCTGGCTCTCGTCGACCCAGTAGCGCAGATAGCTGACGTCGTGCCGGCCCTGTTGCTGCAGGTCCGCCTTGTGCGCCTGGGCGACGTCGGCCATCGCGACGCCCTGGGCGATGGTGTGGACGTCCATGTAGAGCGGCATGTCGGCCCTCCCGTTTCGTGGTGAGTCCCGCCAACCGTAAGGACGGGGGCCGGGAGGCAGGATCGGGAGCGGTTCCCTATGTTGCGCCGCGCGTTGCCTAGATTCCCGCGTGCTCAGGCTTCCGTGGTGGCCTGGATGTGCGCCTCGGTCAGGCCGAGGCGGACGGCCTCCTTGGCGGCGGCGGCGCGGCTGGGCGCGCCCAGCTTGGCGAGGATCGCCGAGACGTGGTGGCCGGCTGTCTTGACCGAGATGAAGAGCTCGGCGGCGATCTCGGCGTTGGTGTGCTGCGCACAGACCAGGGCGAGCACCTCCCGCTCGCGCCGGGTCAGCCCGGAGGGATGCTCCCGCGTGGCCGCGCGCGGCCCGGCCGGCAGCGACCGGACGCCGAGCCTGCGCAACCCCTGCCTGACGATGCGCGCCGCGGGGAAGGCGCCGAGGTCGGTGAAGATTCGCAGAGCCTCGCGCAGCTCCGGCTCCCCGCTCGCGCCGCACAGGGCCAGCGCGGCGTCATAGCGGCAGCCCAGCTCCGTCCAGGCCCGCGCCGCCCTGGCCGGGTCGCCGTCGAGCTCCAGCCGGTACGGCTCGGGAAATGCTCCTTGCGGCGCGTGCGGGGAGCCGGTGCGCGACAGCCAGACCGCGACCGCGCCGCGGTCCCAGGCGTCGGACGCAGCGGCGACGTCATGGGCCAGCTCCGCCTCGTGCCGCGCCTGGCCCGTCTTGCCCTCCAGCCAGTACGCCTCGGCCCGCGTCAGCCGTACAGGGACGATCTGCTGCGGCTCGCCGGTGCGGTCGGCCAGGTCGGCCGCCTCGTCGAGGTGCTCCCAGACACCCGGTTCGCCGCGGCGGGCCAGGACCGAGCCGATCCTGCGCACCGTGCACATCCGGTTGGACGGGGACCGGCCCACCGTGGCCAGGATGGCGGCGCTGATCGCCAGCGACTCCTCCCAGCGTCCGGTGCGCTCCATGATGGTGGCATACTCGCCGCGCACGCAGGTGCCGTACGTGGGCAGGTCGTGCTCGTCGCAGTAGGCGATGCCCTCGGCCGCGCACAGCTCCGCCTCGGCGAAGCACCGCCGGCCGCTGTGCATGGCGACCAGGTTCGTGAACGCCCGGCCCGCCTGGTCCTGGTGCCGCCCGGCCAAGGCGACCTCCAGCGCGCGCCGCATCTGCCCCTCCCAGGCGCCGCCCCGGATCCAGGCGCACGCGGCCCGAGTGTTGAGGGCGTCGCTGAGCACGTCGGTGGCGCCGAGTGGCTCGGCCAGCTCCTGCGCACGCAGCGCCAGGGGCTCGGCCAGGTCGTGCTCGTAGCGCAACATCCGGTGGTTGGCCAGCGTGGCGTACGCCCAGGCCAGCTCGATGCCGGGCCCGAGCGGTTCCAGGACAGACACCGCGGCCTCGGCGGCGGACACCTCGCCGTGGCACAGGTTCCACTTGATGCGTGACAGCCGTCGCAGCGCGGCGCCCTCCCGCAACCGCTCGCCTGCCTGGCGCCACTGCGCCAGCGCGCGCTCGCACGCCTCGGCCGCGTCCTGCCACTGGTCCAGCAGCGCCGCCTCGTCGGCCAGTTCTTCGCACAGCTCGGCCACGGTCGCGGCGTCCGCCTCGGCCGCGAAGCGCAGGGCTCGCCGGTACTGCGCCGCCGCCTCGCGGTGGGAGGCCAGCCACGCGGCACGGCGGGCGGCGGCGGGCGCATGGCGCAGGACCGCGGCGGCGTCCCCCGCCGCATCGGCGTGGAAGGCCATCCGGGCGTCGTCGTCACAACCCAGCGCGGCCAGCGCCGCCAGGACCAGGCCGTGGATCATGCGGCCCCGGCGCGCGGGCGCCGCCCCCTCCACCGCCAGCCGGGCGATCTCGTGACGGAAGCGCAGCCAATCGCCGTCGCCGGTCACCAGCCCGCACGCCAGCAACTCGTCCACGGCCGGGGCCGGGCACGGGGTCACCGCCTCCAGCAGCCTCCACTCCACCCTGGTCCCGGTCAGCGCCGCGATGTCGAGCACCTGGCGAGCCGGGCCGCTCAGGCGCGCGGCGCGCGCCAGGACCGCGTCCCGCGCCGACCCGGGAACCTCGTGCATGCCGGCCTGGACGACCTCGGTCACGTAGAACGGGTTGCCGCCGGTCAGCCGGTGCAGCGCGCAGGCGTCGGCGTCGCTTCCGCCGGCCAGCTCGCGTACCGCCTGGGGGGACAGGGGCGCCAGGCCGATGCGCCTGGTCGAGCGCTGCGAGGCCAGATCGCCCAGGGTGACGCGCAGCGGATCGGCGGCCGCCAGGCCGTCGTCGCGGTAGGTGGCGAGGAGCAGCAGCGCGCTGCCGCGCAGCCGCCGGCCGAGGAAGCGCAACAGGTCGAGGGTGGCCTCATCGGCCCAGTGGACGTCCTCCACCACGACCACGTCCAGCGTTCCCTGGTCACCGACCTCGCGCAGCAGCCCCCGGAACAGCTCCTCACGCCCGGCGCCCGCGCGGCACAGCTCCAGCAACGGGCCGCCCAGCTGCTCGGCCAGGTCGAACAGCGGCCCCAGCGGGCGCGGAGTGAACAGCCCGTCACAGGCTCCCCACGACCACCGCGCCGCCGGCAGGTCCTGCTGGAACCGCTCGACCAGCGCCGACTTGCCGACCCCCGCCTCGCCCGCGACCAGGACCAGCCGCCCCTCACCACGCTCGGCCTCGGCCGCGTACCCGGCCAGCGACGCCAACGACGACTCCCGCTCCAGCAAGCGCATTCCCGTAGTATCCGTCAGCGCAGCGCGGCTGGTAAGGGATCTCCCGGCCCCCGTCAGGCCGGGGCTGGTCGCCCGGCTCGGGTTCAGACGGCAGCCGCCGCGACCAGCCTGCGTCACTCGAATCAGGGTCCCGGTGGACGAACAGACGCCGCCCGCGGCGTTGTCAGCTCGCCCGGGACGGGCATGTAGCAGCACCGGAAAGAATCCGCGCGAGGCCCCACCGCCGGTGCGATTTTTGGAACCACCGCGCTCGACGCTCAGGAGCTTCCTCGCCGACGTCCAGGAGCCGCCGGGGCATGCCGCCCACCGGACGGCCACCGATAAGTGCCGCAGACCCGGTGCGGATCACCCATGAGAATCGATACTCCCGCAGGAAGGTCGGGCCGGATCAGTCCTCGCCGAACAGGGCGGACATGCCGCCGAGCACCTGCAGCAGGATGTCGACCACATCCGTGAAGGTTGGGCGGGTTGGCGACGCAGTTCTTCTCCGAGGAGCAGATGGAGCGGCTGCGGTCGTATCCGGACATCGGCCGGGAGGAGCTGATCCGGTTCTTCAGACCGCTGACGCGCCCCAGGGCCCTCGTTCCGTCCGGGGGCCACAGACGAGGGGAAGGTCGGAAGGGCGAACGACGCATGGAACAGGCCCTCGATCGCGTCGTCGTCCGGGGTTCAGGAATCTGCAAACAGCCGTTGGCGCTGAGAATGATCTTTCAGCGAAACAGGGCCACAGTGCCGCCTGGCACGCCGACGATGGCGACAAATGTCAATCTGCGCCGTCGTAGATCCCAGGCCCGACCGCGTTGGACGCGGCCTTGGAGGCATCCTTGACCCAAGGTTTCACGCTGGGGGAACTGGCCCGATTCGTGTAGACGGCAATGGTATGGATCACGTAGCGGGCTCTGTACCCCGTCCACCCGTATAGCTGGGCATTGAGCCAGTTTTCCGGGTGGAAGCAGATGCCGGATGATCCCGGACCCTCGAGGGGACACCGGATGCCCCAGTCCTCCACAGAGTAGTTCTTGAGCCTGGAGTACGCGCTCTCGGCCCTGTCCACGTTCTTCAGCGGAACGACCCAGACCGACACCAGGATCCGCCGACCTGCCGGAGCGCCCATGTTGACATAGGTGCCCACGGCCATTTTGTTGCAGCCCGCCTTGCGGAGGGCGGATTTGACGTGGGCGTCTGGCCATGGACTCGGGCACTTCTCCACCGCGCCTCCTCTGAAGGTGAAGTGCACCCCCTTGTCGCTCGTGAAGGACGAGGGGAGCAGTCCCTCCGTGGTGATCGGGGTCGGGTCGGAGTCCTCTCTGTTGAGGTCGTCGATGTCGAACGGCTCCTCGGCCGGCTCCTCGGTCGGTGTCTGAGTAGGGGTATCCGTAGGCGTTGGGTCCGGGGAGGAGGTTTCCGCGGGCTCAGTAGTGGCCTTCGAAGGGCCGGCCAATGACCCGCGTACCGTGTTCTTGACCACGGCTTTCACGCCCACAACGAGCAGCACCAGCGCGACTGCTCCCGCCGCGGCACTGATGCCGATCTTCTTCGACCGCCCCGAATCTCGCGAAGGCTGTGCGTGATGGACAGGAGGAAGCGTCGGGCCCGACTGTGCAGTCTCGCGCAACCGCACGGCCCACTGCGGGGGCAGGGGCCTGTTGAACGAAGGTTGACGAAGCGCGGCCATCGCGAAGTCCGTCAGGCCGGGGCTGATGGCGGCCAGCCGCGAGACGTCGGTGGAGGACGGGTCGCGGGCGAAGACGCGGATGGCCAGCAGCGCGAACTTGTAGGCGTCGCTTTGCGGTGTGCCCTGCTGCTCCCCAGCGGGGACCTGCCAGCCGGGTGGTGTCTCCACCGGCGGCAGTGCTTGCGCTCCGCCCAGCCGCATCGCGTCACAGCCGATGAGGAAACACTCCGGCTGGGGTCCCGTCGTGAACAGCACGTTCTTGGGGGATAGTTCGCCAACGACGATACCCATCGCGTGCAGACGGGCGAGCGTGTCGGCGAGATCGGCCAGTATCAGCAGGCGGTCCCGGTCGGTGACGCTCTCCTGGTCGAACAGGAGGTCCATCGTGGCCAGCTGTCGTACGGTGCCGGACGGGGTCCGCACGTCGAAGAAGAACCGCTGCGGCACGGTCCGCATCAGGAAACCGGTGACGGCA
The DNA here is from genome assembly GCF_050949235.1 of Streptosporangium sp. CA-135522. Classification (NCBI taxonomy): domain Bacteria; kingdom Bacillati; phylum Actinomycetota; class Actinomycetes; order Streptosporangiales; family Streptosporangiaceae; genus Streptosporangium; species Streptosporangium sp. CA-135522. The sequence continues at coordinate 4,993,448 of NZ_CP192026.1, read as the reverse complement.
CCATTCGTCTCAACGAGCTCGGCCGGCCAGGTCGTCTTCTCGACCAGCCATGCCGCGTCAGACGGGGAAAGGCGGCCGATCAGCTGGGTCATCGCGGTGAGGACGGCGAGGTCGAGGTGACTCAGGACCTCGGGATCGAATTCCTTGTAGGCGACGTCCCACTGCCCGTTGATCTTGCCGTTGAGCTCCTCGTGGACCATTCCCTGGCCGTCGTGCCCGAGGGGCCGTCCGAGAGCGAGCCTCGCGCGGTCCGTCATGGCGTCTCACCCCAGGTCTCGACCATGGAGAGACCCTAACCTCCCCATATACGGGAGATCAAAGAGGTGAAGATCACCTTCTGGTGGCGGGAATCCGGTCGCGATAGGCCGAAGTCGTACGTCAGAGCTCGGCTTCCGGGTCAAGCCCAGCCAACCGTGACGTACACCGCCGACCCGGCCCACCCCCACGGGCGCGGAGAACGACCCTGTGGGATCGAATGCCAGGCCTTCCGCGGCATGCTGGGTTGCGTCCGCGGACGTGGTGTACACGGCTCAGCGATCACGGTGGAGGCGCCTCCAACCGGACGCGCTGACCTCCAAAGGGCCCGGCGAAGCGGCCTGCAAGCTGGATGATGCGCAGCCGGCAATGCTGCGGGCCGAGCTGGAGACCGGCCCGGCCGCTCATGGCTGGCATGATCAGTGCTGGACGCCGAGCCGGGTCGCGGCAGTGATCGAGCGGCGGTTCGGGATGCCCTACACGGCGGGCGGGGTGTGTTACCTGCCGCGGACTGGAAACGGCTTATGCGCGGCTGGTGCCAGCGTAGTTGATGTTGCGTCAAGGGCCGTTTCGTAGGTCTGGGGGCTGCGGTGCCCGAGCCTGGAGTGGCGGCGGACCCGTTAAGACTGATTAGAGCTGTGAGCTAGATCACGGTTGAGGTTGACCTTGGGTCAGGGTGAAAGCTCGGCGCAGCGGCACGACGCCGACCCGGACATAGCAGATTCAAAGGATCAATCCACCATGACGATCACCCTTTCCGACCAGGACAAGAGCACCCTGCGCACTGCCGCGTACGGCGCCGTGTCGCTGATGGCCGCCGCCGGCGCCGCCGCCAAGCCCCACAAGATCGCCACCAATGGCAGCACCGCGCTGGGCTCGGCCACCGGTCTGATCGGGCACGTGCTCGCCGAGTACCCCAAGGGCAAGGAGCTGAGCGGCAAGTCCGTGGCCGAGATCGCCGACCGCGTGCTGCCGGCCCTGACCGCGGCGATGAACTTGCTGAAGAAGCAGGATCCGGCCGAGGCCGGCAATTTTCGCAGCACCGTTCTCATCGCTGTCGAAACCGCCCAGATGCACCAGGGCCAGCCGGGCCCTGCCATGACCGAGATGGCCCGCAAGATCACCGAAGCCCTCGACGCCGCCAGGGTGACTGCCGCGGACAGCGGGGCCGTATCGGAGGCGGCTGCCGGGCAGGATCGCCCGGCGCTGCAGAAGGCGATCGAGGAGATCGTCGATGCCGGTTTCGTCGGAGTGTCGCTGCGCGTGCGCGATGAGCGGGGCGAGTGGGCCGGCAGCGCCGGGGCGGCCGAGCTGGGCGGGACCGCCAAGCCGCCCATCAACGGACACGTCCGGATCGGCAGCAACACCAAGACCTTCGTCGCGACCCTGGTGCTGCAACTGGTGGCCGAGGGCAAGGTCGGGCTGGACAGCCCGGCGGCGGACTATCTGCCCGAGTTCGGGCTGGACCGGCGGATCACGGTGCGGATGCTGCTGCAGCACACCAGCGGGGTGTTCAACTTCAGCGGCGAGGTCTACGACGACGGGGCGGTCGTGCCGGGGATCCCCATCCCCTACGGCACCACGGGCAAGGAGTGGGTGGACAACCGGCTCAAGACCTACCGGCCGCAGGAGCTGGTGGAGCTGGCGTTGTCCAAGCCTGCGCGGTTCGAGCCCGGCACGGGCTGGAGCTACTCCAACACCAACTACGTGCTGGCCCGGCTGCTGATCGAGAAGGTCACCGGCCGCTCGGTCGCCGAGGAGCTGCAGCGGCTGATCCTGGGGCCGCTCGGGCTGTCGGACACCGTGGTGCCGGACGCCTCGCCGGAGATCCCCGCGCCGTACGCCCACGCCTACTACCGGTACGCGGACGCCGGCGACCAGAAGACGATCGACATCACCCGCCAGAACCCCTCCTGGATCTCCAGCGGCGGTGACATGATCTCGACTACCCAGGACCTGGCCATGTTCATCTCCGCGCTGCTGGGCGGCAGGCTTCTGCCGGCCCCGCTGCTGGCCGAGATGTGCACCCCGCACCCGACGGGCATCCCGAACATGGACTACGGCCTGGGAGTGTTCGTGGTCACCACGGACGGCGGCGGCACGGTCATCTCCCACAACGGCGCCGCCGTGGGCCACGCGGCGCTGATGTACAGCACACCCGACGGCAGCAAGACCCTGACCGCCGCACTGAACTGCGTGGACGACGCCGACCTGTCCATCGCAGCAGCATTCCAGAACGCTCAGCAAAAGCTCCTCAACGAGGTGTTCGGTGGTGGGCAGGCCGATCCGGCTCAGCCGAGGGACTGAGCACCTGTGACCCCGTACGCCTCGAGGAGCGACCCTTTCCGGTCGTGCATCAGGTAGAACGCAAACCGGGGCCACGCCGAACTCGTCGAGCTCGGCGTGGCCCGTCCACCTGCTCGGCTGTGGTCTGCTTAGTCGCCGAGCTCGAGCACAAGGCAGGATTTTGCAGATGAACGGAGTCACGATCGGGCAGGCGGCGGCATTCGTCGGCGTCACGGTGAAGACGGTGCGGCACTACCACAAGCTTGGCCTGGTGAAGGAGCCGGAACGCGACAGCTCCGGCTACCGGAGGTACGGATCGGCCGAGCTGTTGCGGCTGGTGCAGGTCCGGACGCTGGCCGCAGCCGGGGTGCCGCTGGCCGAGATCGGGCCCCTGCTCGACGCCGACCCCGCGCTGTTCGCCACCGCGCTCGCCGACGTCGAGCGGCAGCTCACCGAACGGATCGAGGAGTTGATCGCGCGGCGTGACACGTTGCGCCGGCTCACCGATGGTGACCGGGCTCTGCTGCCCGACCGTGCTGTGGCTCTGCTGGAGCGGCTGTCCGGCCTCGGCTTCTCCGCAGAGGAGGTGGCGGCCGCCGGGGAAGGCTGGGTGCTGGCCAGGGCCCTGGTCCCCGAGGGCTTCGACGACTACCTCACTCATGTCGAGCACGCCCTCGACGACACCCGGTTTGTCGCGTTGATCAAGCGCGGCGCCGAAGCCGCGGCCTGGGAACCGGACGACCCGCGCATCGCCGAGCTCGCCACCGCCATCGCCGACCATTTCCTCGCCAATCCCGCACACCTGAAGATCGTGACCGGTCTGCAAGCCCGCACCGAAGCCGCGACCCGATACAAGCTGATCGCCCTCCACGGCGAAGAGCAGGGATCGGCCGCAGCCCGGGGGGTCACGCTCGTCGAGACCAAGCTCCGCGCCGCCGGCATCCATATCCCCAGACCAGGCACCCACTGACCGCGCCGTGCCGCACCGGCCCGGTCCGCCACTCCCCCAGCGGTGACAAGGGATCGGCCACGCCGAGCCGCCCGGCCAGGAAGTCGACGGCCTCGGTCGGCACCCCTTCCAGCGGATCGGCCAGGAACCGGTTCCGCTGCAGGTCCACCCCCGCCTCGGAGAGAAACCGGAAAGCTCGATTTAGATCCTGCCGACCCGCGTCAATGCAGTAAATGCTGTTTTGGGTGAGCCGAATTGCACCCGAGCCTTCGATTGCCGGGGACAACTCCTCACGGGACAGCGTGAGCAGCGAGGAACCAGCCCGCTGGTCAAGGTCGGTCGGCGGGGCGCGAAACGGGACGCGGGATGCGGGGCGCGAACAATGGCGGCGTTTTCCGACAGAGGAGCCGGGAGTCGCACTGTGCATCCATTGTTTCCCCTGCTCGTCGCATGAGGAACTAGCGGACCGGCAGCCAAGGTCTTACTTCGTTGCCGAATTTCGGTCCGACCGAAAAGTTTTTGAAGTCTCAAGTGACTCATAATGGTCATCTCGTACAAGGTGATCTATGATGTGTGACATATTAGTCCCCCAACCGGGTTGAGGAGGGATGTCGTGTCAAGCAGTACAGGACTTGACGAACGTGTAGCCGAAGTGGTGAAAGCAGCCGGGCTGGTCAGGCCGGGAAACCGGTTCTTCGCTGCGGCGAAGGCCGTTGACCAGGTCGCGGCGGCGGAGGTGCTGGCCGTGGCGCGGCAGTGGGAGGTAATGACCAAGGCCTTCATGTTCACGACGATCTCGGGGCTGGGGGTGGCGGCGCGGCACTTCGCGTCACAGAAAGCTCCGGATCGGGAGGTGCTGGCGGCATTCCAAACGGCCTACCGGGTCATCGGCGACGATTTGGACAACCTGGCCGAGGATTTCAGCACGGTGGCGCCACTGGGGGCAGCCGGAATCCACTACCTATGGTGGGCCGACTCGATCGTGAAGCCGCTGACCGAAGTGGTCGGCGAGGAGGCGGCGGGGGATTTTCCGAAAGGTGTCGCCAAGCTGCTGGAGGCGATGGAGGTGATGGCTGACCACCGATTGGGCGCGGCGGTTCAACTGCGGGTCGTGGAGGCTATCGCGCTGGATATCGCGGTCGCGTTCCGGCGCATTTACGGAAAGGTACTGGTCGACGGGCAGAAGCTGTTCGCGGCGCCCGACGCGTTAACGTGGATCGACGCGCATATCAAAGCCGAGACGAGTCATGCCAAGTCGGTCAGCGACGAGGAAACCGGCATGACGGCCATGGTCGAGAGCGAAGCAGACGCCGAAGAGTTCGTGCTGCTCGCCACGGATTACGCGGCCCATTGGGCTGGCGCGCTCGACGACTTCGCCGATCAGGTCTCTGCTGGCTGATCCGGGGAAGGACATGCAAAGCCAGTGAACGACGTCATTGACTCAGTTAACGCATTACGGGGCTTAGTCCAACGTAACAGAGTTCGGGACGAAGTATTCCTCAAGAACCTGTCCAATGAGCTGATCACCTCGCCCGCGCTCCGGCACGTGCAAATCGTCCAGGCTTTCGCTGACGACGCCATGGCCTTCGCCCGGGATCCCCGGCTGCTCCAGACCAAGGCGCACATCAACAACCGGACGGACAATTCCATCTTCTCGCTGTTCGACGCGCCCTATTTCCCAACGCTGTCCCTCGATTTCCTGACTTACCGGCTACTCCCGACCGACGATCATCTGGACGCCAAGTACCCCAGCCCGACGATGCCGGTGACGATCGAACGGATGTCGAAGGGCTTCGAGGCTCGGCCGGTGGTGGCGCTCTTCCCGGAGAACCACATCGACGGCCGCCAGGAGAGCGGCGACCTGATCTTCTACTTCATCGACAAGTTCGTCGAACGGCACCTGCGCCTGACCCGGCTTCTCGTGACCAACGTTATGGCGGAGGGATCGTTCTCACTGCTCGAAGCCGCAGGGCCGGGCGACGTCGAACAGGCCTCGGCGTGGTGGGTGCGGTTGCATGAATACCACCACCGGCAGGGAGACATGCCGATTCCCGGCTTCCTTCCGGTGAAGAAGTTCAAGCCGCTGGCGGGCCTTGAGGAACTGCGGGTGGACGTATCGGCGATGCTCGCCTGCCTCAACGACTCCGCCCTGCCTGAGCGTGGCGCGAGGCTCACCTATGAGTACGTGCTGTCCGAGCGGCTGCTTCGCTATGCGGTGGAGGGAATACCCAGACCCAACTACGACGCGGTCGCCTCTCAACTGCTCTTCAATTACCTGATCGCCGCGGACGGGATCCGGCTGCACAACGGTCTGATCCACCTCCGCCCGGATCTGCCTGCCGTACTGGCCGAGTTTCTCGGCGAGATCCAGGCGATCGAACGGCACATCCACAGCGAGCCCGTGGAACAGGTCAGGGAACGGCTGCTGCGATTCACCAACCGGTACACGGACTACGACGAGGAGACGAGGGACTACCGTCACATCCCCTTCTTCGCCGAGGCCAAGCGGAAGCTAGGCGTGTGAACATGATCAACATTCCGATCTTCCAGATCGACGCGTTCACCGATCGGATCCTCTGGGGGAATCCGGCAGCGGTCTGCCCGCTCGAAGAATGGCTACCCGAGGCCGTCATGCAGGCCATCGCCCTGGAGAACAACCTCCCGGAGACGGCCTTCATCGTCAGGAACGGGGACGCCTACGATCTGCGCTGGTTCACCCCGGCCACCGAGGTCGACCTGTGCGGGCACGCCACGCTGGGCGCGGCATACGTCGTGCTGACACATCTCAAGCCGGACTGGGACGAGGTGACGTTCCACTCGGCCAGCGGGCCGCTCGTGGTCGCCAGACACGGGGACATGTTCGGCCTGACATTCCCCGCCCTCGACTTCTCCCTGGTCGAACCGCCGGAGAATCTGCTGCGGGGACTGGGGCCGCTGACGCCATCAGCGGTCTACAGGTCCATGGACTATGTCGTGGTCTACGACACCGAGGATCAGGTCCGATCGGTGGTGCCGGACCAGGTCGCTCTCTCCGCGCTCGACCTGCGTGGTGTGGTCATCACCGCGCCAGGAGCCGAGGTCGACTTCTGCTCACGCTTCTTCGGGCCGAAGCTGTCGATCCCCGAAGATCCGATCACTGGGTCGGCGCACTGCGCGCTCGTTCCGTACTGGGCGCAGCGGCTGGGGAAGTCCCGGATGCGTGCCCAGCAGTTCTCGCCACGACTGGGCCGGACCCGCACGATCAGCCTCGATTGCGGCCTGGACGGAGACCGGGTCGCCTTGTCCGGCGCGGCCAGGCAGTACATGACCGGAACGATCCACCTGTCCGACGACGACCTCGACCAGAGCCGAGAAGGATGACATGCGCACCAAGCGAATTTTCCACGCGGTCGACTCCCACACCGAAGGCATGCCCACCCGTGTGATCACCGGTGGCGTCGGGGTGATTCCCGGAGCGACGATGGCGGAACGCCGTATCTACTTCCGCGAGAACCTTGACCACATCAGAACCCTGCTCGTGACCGAGCCGCGGGGGCACGCGTCGATGAGCGGGGCCATCCTCCAGCCGCCGACCCGGCCCGACGCGGATTGGGGCGTGCTGTTCATTGAGGTGTCCGGTTATCTGCCGATGTGCGGGCACGGCACGATCGGGGTCGCGACCGTCCTGGTGGAGACGGGCATGGTCACCGTGACCGAGCCCGTCACCACCGTGCGCCTGGAAACTCCGGCAGGTCTGGTCGTCGTCGACGTGGCGGTCTCCGACGGGGTCGCGCGGAGCGTCACCCTCCGGAACGTTCCGGCGTTCTGCGAGCGGCTGGACGCCGAGCTTGAGGTTCCCGGCTTCGGCTCCGTCCGCTACGACCTCGCATACGGCGGCAACTTCTACGCGATCGTGCAGCTCGACGACTACGGGCTGCCGTTCGACAGGAAGGCCAAGAACGAGATCACGGCCGCGGGTCTGGCCACCATGCAGGCGATCAACGCCACGGCCGAGCCGGTTCACCCCGAGGACTCGCGGATCCGAGGCGTCCGGCATGTGTACTTCGCCGCGCCGGGATCCGACGCGTCGTACTCGCGCCACGCCATGTCCATCTACCCCGGCTGGTTCGACCGCTCGCCGTGCGGCACCGGCACCAGCGCGAGGATGGCGCAGTTGCACGCCCGCGGCGAGCTGGAGCTCGGCACCGATTTCGTCAACGAGTCCTTCATCGGGTCGCAGTTCACCGGCCGCCTCGTCGAGGAGACGACCGTCGCCGATCGCAAGGCTGTCGTGCCGACCGTCACCGGACGGGCCTGGATCACGGGCACCGCGCAGTACTTCCTGTCCCCCGATGACCCCTTCCCCGCAGGCTTCGAGCTCTGACCACCCATCCGTAAGGAAGGACACGCCTCTCCATGGCCTCCACGATTCTTGGCCGAATCCCGTTCGACGAGGAGCGCATCGCCAAGGACGTCGCCCGGCTCGCGTCCATACCGATCCCGCAGGAGCCGTACCGGGTCTTCACCACGGGCACCTGGCTGAACATCAACCTGTGGAACGCCTCCGGCGACCACACCGACGGCTTCTGGCACGGCCACGAGCAGCGTCCTGGACGCCCCACCGCGCTCCTCGACGAGGTTCCTTACCTTCGCGAGGTCCTGACCACCTGGTTCAACCCAAATCGGATGACGATGGTGCGCGGGCGCAACGTCGTCGAGTTCTCCATCATCCCGCACCGGGACTTCATCGAGGCCGGCGAGGTGGAGCAGTTCTTCCGGGTGATCATCCTTTTGGAGGACAACGAGCACTCGGTCAACTCCGACGAGGACATGGTCTTCCACATGCGCAAGGGCGAGGTGTGGTTCCTGGACGCGGCCCAGGTCCACGCGGGCATGAACATGTCCTCGCGCAGCCGCTGGTCGCTCTGCCTCGACTTCGCGGCCGGTCCGGGTTTCCAGCCGGCGGATATCTTCGCCCGGCCCGAGCTCTACGACCCCGGCCTCCGGCCCACCCTGGTGGAGCGCAAGCCGGCCGCTGCGGACCTGCCCGAGCGGCTGCGCGCCCTGAGTACCGTCGTGTCCCGGCACAACATCAAGGACATCGCCTTCCTGCTGGGCCGGATCCACTTCACAGAGGAGGTGCCGATCGGGGCCTCGTGGGACTGGCTCATCGACATCACCCGGCAGTCCGGCGACGCGGAACTGATCGACATCGCCGAACGCGCCAAGAAGTTCTTCGTCCTCTCCCGTGAAGTCGGCGAGGACTTCACCTTCCTGCCAGGGTGAACATGACCGGCAAGGATCAGCTGTCGTATCCGGAGCTGTGCGGGCACATCACCGAGGTTTGGAGGGACGTCCTCCACCTCGACCGAATCGAGCCAGACCAGGACTTCTTCGACCTTGGCGGCCATTCGCTGGGGGCGATGCGAGCCGCCGCACGGCTTGTGGACGACCTCGGCTGCGATCTGTCCCTACGTGCGATCTTCGAGCACCGCACGATCGAGGCCCTCGCATCGGCGATCGTGAACATCGGAGCAACGAGATGACGGGGCTCCAGAGCGCGTTCCGCGCCGTGGCAAGCGCCACCGACTTCGAACGCGCGGTCGCCGAGTTCCAGGCGGCCTGGTCGGAGGGCCGCTGCGAAGCAGCTGTTCCGGTGTGGGTCGGCGAACGCTCCGACCTCGGGGCGGCGCTCGACCTCGCTGCGGAGCTCTACCCCGCATTGCGGCAGCCCCCCAGGCACGCGGCGGGAGTCGTCCTGGGGGACGTTCCAGCGGCGGTCCGCTCGTTCGCCCGTCCGCTGGCCTGGCAGTGGACGGACGGCGAGCCGTCCGCAGGCGACGGTTCGCTGGTAGTCCTCGGCTGCTACACGGATTTGCGGATGGAGGTCCTCGGACCGGTCCTGGTGGACGCCTACCGCCGTGACCGGGACGTCTTCCTGTTGACGGGCCGCGACCTGAACTCGCTCACGTGGATGATCGCCAAACAGTACGGGGAGGTGGCCGCCGGGGGTGAAACCGGGCTGTTCACCGATCTGGACACGGAGCCGGTGTCCACCTGGGCGACCTACTACGACTCGCGGACCCTGGGCGGCGCGGATCTCACCCGCATCGCGGCGGAGCGCGTCTGGAAACGCGTCATGGTCAGCGGTCACGGCACCGAAGACAGCATCAACCTGGGCGCGCACACGGTATGCGGCCGGAGCCCGGTCGCCGGTCCCGAGCGGCCCGGTCCCACGTGCGCCTACGGACGCGGCTGTTACAAGCCCGAGGACAAGCTGCTCCCCGCACATCGAGTTCGCACCGCGGAGCTCGTGCTCGGCGGCTGCGACAGCGGCGCCTTGGCGGATCTCGCCTCCTACAGCCCCCGCTACCAGCTGCTCCTGAACGCCGTCGACGGTCCTGCCCAGACGGTGGTGGCCGCATTGTCCATGCACCAGTCGGCCCGGGTGGAGAACCTCATCTGGCTGGACTCCGCGGACCGGGGCGGGAGTACGGCTCGGCTGCTGAACGCGAGCCTTGAAACCATGCACCCTTACCCCACGTTCATCCAGGTAGGGCTGCCGAGTTCGGCCTACGGCGACCCGGCGCCACCGGCTCCGGCACTGGAGGAAGAACCTGCGGGACTCGTCAGGGACCTCAGCTCCAGGGCCCGCGGCTTCCTCATGACCGGCATGCTGCCCGCCGCGCATCCCTTGCGGGAAGGGCTCGAGAGGGTGGCGGAGAAGGCCGAGACAACGGCCGTCCGTCCGATCATGGGCCTGGTCGCGGAAAGGTCCGCGTTCCTGCGCTCGCTCCGGGACGACGCCCGGTCGCTTGACGAGGCTATAGCCGTACGCATGGCGGAACGTCCCGACGACGGGCTTGCCGAGTTCTCTCGCTTCTTCGGCGACCGGAGTTCGGTCTCCCCGTCGGACGCGACGACCGTGCCGTGTGTCCTGTGCGGGCGGACGGCATGGCAGTATCGGCGTCGCGGGTTCAGCGCGCGTGTCCCCGACACCACCGCGCATGTCTGCCTGAGCTGCGGTCCGGTCGGATACACGATGGACGGCGGAGTACGGCTCGACGCGAACGCCGCCCCGACTGTCTTCGCCGGGGCGACGTTGCGCATCGAGGCCACGGTCGAGTCGGTGCGGCCGGGGCCGGTGCCGGTGGGCGTGACCGTCCCCTGGAGCCTTCATGCCCAGATATCCCCGGCGGTGCACGATGTACGGCTCGGCGGGCGAGAGCGCCAGAGCATCCTCTTCGAAGTACGTCTCGACCCGTCGGCTCCGCCACAGGAGCATCACTTCACGGTCTTCGGCGTCCAGGATCTCGCGATCTCCCTGTTGCGTTGCCCCTTCACCGTCCTGCCGCCCGAGGAGGCATAGGTGGACAGCACCCTCCATGCGGCGGTGGCCCGCCAGGCACGGGAGAGGCCGGATCATCCGGCGTTGGTCGAGCGAGGAGCGGCCGTCAGCTACCGCACCCTCGACCGGGCGGCCGACTCCTTCGCGTTGCTTCTCGCCGGCCTTGGCATCGGTCCCGGGAACATGGTCCCCGTCATCCTTCCTCGGTCCACGCGTCTGGTCGTCGTCCAGCTCGCACTGCTGAAGTGCGGGGCGGCCTACTCCGTGCTCGATCCGGGATGGCCCGCCGAGCGACTGGAGTCGCTCGTCGGGCGTTTGCCGTCGCCTCTGGCCGTCGCGGATTCGCAGGCGCACCGGTTCCCGGTCTGGACCCCGCCCCAGGAATCACCGCGGGAATCCGCGGACCGTGCGGTAGCTCCGCCACGGCGGGACGCCGACGGTGCCACGCCCGCGATGGTCATCTTCACCTCGGGGACCACCGGGGTGCCCAAAGCGGTGGTTTTGCAGCACCGGGCGGCACTGCGCCTGTTCCGCGGAGACAGTCCGGCCTCTTTCGGCTCCAGCCACGTCATGCCGCAGGTGTCGAACGCGGCATGGGACATGTACGCCCTGGAGGTCTGGGGAACACTGGTCGCGGGAGGAACCTGTCTCCTCCCGGACAACCGGATTTTCCTCCCGGAGACCCTGCGCGCCGCCGTCGCCGAGCAAGGCGCGAACACGGTGCACATGCCGACCGCCTTGTTCAACCTGTTCGTCGACGTGGACCCCGGCTGTTTCGCCGGCCTGCGGACGGTCCTCGTCAGCGGTGAGGCGATGTCCGGCGCCCACGCGGCCAGGTTCATCCGAGCCCATCCGGGGGTCCCTCTGGTGAACTGCTACGGCCCCGTCGAATGCTGCATGTTCGTCTCCTCCCACCAGGTCTCCGCACGGGACTGCGACGCCTCCGACGGCGTTCCTCTGGGTACGGCGGCGCCGGGCACACGGATCTTCGTGATGGCCGACGACGAGGTGTGCCCTTCCGGGAAGGAGGGCGAGATCTGCGTGGCCGGTGACGGCCTGGCCGTGGGTTACCTGGGACAGGACGAGCTGACCGCTGAACGGTTTCGCACCGTATCGATCGAAGGTGCGCCGACCCGGGTGTACCGCACGGGTGACCAGGGGCGCGTGGACGGCGACGGCAACCTGCGCTACCTCGGCCGCAAGGACCGCCAGGTGAAGCTCCGCGGCTTCCGGGTCGAACCCGCCGAGGTGGAGCACGCCGCTCGCTCGGTGCCAGGCGTTCTCAACTGCGCCGCGGTTCCGATCCGCGAAGCGGACGGCAGCTATCAGTCCATGGCGATGGCCTACACGTTCGGCTCGAAGGGCGTGGCCGACTCCGCGGACCCACTCGGAGTGCGCTCGGCCCTGGCCGAGGTACTCCCCGAGTATCTGGTGCCGACGCATGCGGTGGCCGTCGACGCTCTGCCCCTGACGCCGAACGGAAAATTGGACCGGGCCGCCCTAGAGGCCTGGGGAAGCACGCATTTCAGGAGGAAAAACCATGACTGAGCGCCATCCCCGCCTGCTGATCGTGGGGCTGGATCGGTATACCCTCGACGCCTGTGTCCGCCTGGGCGTGGCTGCCGTCGTCGTCTGCGGCGCGGCCAGCTGGGACGACGGGCTCATGATCATCCCCTCCGAGCTCTCCGCGCTCAGGGTCGACGATCAGAGCAGCGTCGAGGCCGTGTTGATGGCGCTGCGCCGAGCCGGGCTGGGCGCCGACGACTTCGACGCCGTACACACCTCCGACGAGTACTCCATGGTCACGGCGGGCGTCCTGGCCCGCCATCTCGCTCTGCCGTGCCTCGATCCGGAGGTGGCGGTGCGCTTCCGCGACAAGAGCCTGCAGAAGGCCGCGGTGCGCGACGCCGGCCTGCCCGCAGCACGGTGTGTGGTCGTGGAGGATGTCTTCTCCGTCTCCGGCATCGAGGAGCTGCCCTTCGAACCCGCCGTGCTCAAGCCGGTGGCCGGTGCCGCGACCGCCCTCACCTCGGTGGTCGAGAGCATCGATGATCTCCGGGCCCAGAGTGACGAGTACAGGCGGAAGAAGGTCAGCCAGCGCACCTTTGTGCTGGAGGAGTACATCGCCGGCGACGAGTGGTTCGTGGATGGGATCGTCCACGGCGGGGAACTGCTGTTCTGCGCCGTGGGCGCCTACGGGGATCCGTGCCTGACCGCCCTCCGGAGCGGGAAGCCGCTCTGGCTGCGCCACTTCGACCCGGTTGAGGAGAGCTGGGTGTACGAGAAGGCACGGGGCTTGGTGGAATCCGCGCTCGGAGCACTCGGGCTTCAGGACGGGTCGTTCCACATGGAGCTCTTCCACGACCGGTCGTCTGGGACGTTGACGTTCGGCGAATGCGCCGCCCGTCGCGGGGGCGGGCTGATCCACGAGCAGATTCAGGCGAAGTTCGGGGTGAACATCGCCGAGTGCGCTGTCCAGATCGCGCTCGGACGCCGTCCCGAGATCGAGGTCAAGGTCAGGCCGGAGGTCTTCGGGGGCACCTACCTGCCCGGACGTCCGGGGACGCTGCTCGGCTGCCCCACGCCGGCCGACCTCCTCGCTCTGCCGTACGTCGAGTTCGCCCGAATCGAGCACCCGGTCGGCACGCACTTCGCGGCCGGTCCGGCCAACACCAGCCAAAGGGTCGGGCAGTTCATGGTCGTGGCGGACTCGATCGAGCAGCTCACCGAACGCTTCGAGGACGTCAGGCGTTGGTTCGACGAGCGCCTCTGGATGCTTCCCGAGGAGCTGTCGACCAGAGGCAAGCGGGACTTCCAGCGGGAATGGCGGCCGACCGCCGACTTCGGGGACACCTTGTGGCGGTGACGGCCGTCCTGCTCCCGGCCGACAGGGGCCAGCGGGTGGTCGCGGTGACGTCCTTCGTGCACAGCTTCGGCACGGGACTGTTCATCGCGGCCGGCGCGCTCTTCTTCACGCGGGTCGTCGGCCTCCCCGCCTCACAGGTGGCCGGCGGACTGTTCGCGGCGGCGATGACAGGGCTGGTCGCGGGTGTGTACATCGGACGCCTGGCGGACCGATGGGGGCCGAAGCGCGTCCAGATCGGGGTGGCGGTCTGCGGAACGGTGGTGAACACCGGTCTGCTGCTGGTCGACACGTTCTGGACCTACCTCCTGGTCTCCATGCTGTCCGGTGCCGTGATCGCGGGGAGTTGGTCGACGCTGGCCCCGCTCGTGCGCGGTTTCGGCGGGCCGACACCGGCCGTCTTCCGCGGCTATCTGCGCTCTGTGGGCAATCTCGCGATAGCGCTCGGCACGGTGGCGGCGGGCTTCGCCATCCAATTGGACACCAGGGCGGCCTTTCTGACCGTCATGATCTGCCGATCGCTGACCTACCTGATCTCCGGGTTGATCCTCTTGTGGCTTCCGCCCTTCACCCTCGAAGGCTCCGGCGGCGCCGACCGCGGCTGGGCAGCTTTGCGTGACCGCACCTATCTGACCGCGACCGCGATCAACGCGGTGATGTCCCTGCACTTCGCGGTCCCGACGTTCCTGCTCCCGCTGTGGATCGTGGAACACACCGCCGCTCCCCGATGGACGATCTCCGCGGTACTCGTCCTCAACACGATCCTGGTGGTCGTCCTCCAGGTCCGCATCAGCCGGAACGTCGCCGACGTGCCGTCTGCAGGACGCGCGATGCGCTGGGCAGGCGTGACCCTCTGGGTGGGCATGCTCCTGATGGCGCTGGCCGAGGGAATCCCGCCCTGGTTCGGTGTTCTCCTCCTGACGGCAGGAATGATCGCCTACACATTGGGAGAGATCTGGCACAGCGCCGCCTCAGCCGAGTACTCCTTCGGTCTTGCGCCGATTCACGCGCAGGGCCAGTACGCGGGAGTCTTCGGCCTGGGTCACGGGCTGGCCGAAGGGGTCTCACCAGCGGTCATGAGCGCCCTCCCCCTGGCCCTGGGCCTTCCCGGCTGGCTCCTACTCGCCACACTGCTCCTCGCCACGGGCCTGGCCGGCCACCCCCTCATGGCCCATGTCTCCCGCCCTGCCACCCGCTCTGTCGGATGAGCAGAAGCGCTCGATCTCGGCCGGCACCGACGGGCAGAGAGATTTGGAACGAAATCCGGCGTTAAGGCTGTTTCCGCAGGTCAGTGACCCCTGCCGTCCGAGTCTTCCCGACGGGGTCAACGCCGGATTCCATTCCGACCGTAGGCCCGGCTCCGGCCGGCCTCCCGGGGACTCGACTACGAACCCGCTCCCACCGACGAGATGAGTGCACCGAGAAGCCCGAGCGACTGGACGCCTGGGGCATCTGCGCAGGTCCTCCCCCGAACTCTCACACCTCAGGACGTTCTGCGGATCTCGTTTCCCGCGTCCCTGAGCAGATCGGCGAGGCGCGGAAATAGGATTGCCCGCTTGGCCAGGATCTCGGTGATCGGCTGGTCGAGATCGGGCCCGTAGTACTCCTCGGCGATGGTCAGGTGCTCGGCCATGGCCTGGCGGGCCGCTTCCGGATCTCTGGCGAGGATCGCCGCCAGGATCACGTCGTGCTGCGGGACGCCCTTGGCGCGGACCACCGGGTCGGTCAGGCTGCGCAGGACGACCCCGCGAACCAGCGCCCGGATCGAGCCGAACATGATTTTCAACACCGGGTTGCCCGCCGCTGCGGCGATCGACTCGTGGAACGCGACGTCGAGTACCGCGCTGGAAGCCGCGTCGTCCGTGGATTTCAGCGCCGTCAGCAGTTCGGTCATCCGGACGGCGTCGTCGGGCCCGTAGAAGGAGGCCGCCAGGGCTGCCGTCTGGCACTCCAGCATCCGCCGCGCCACGATCAGGTGCCGTGCCGTGACGAGGCCCTCCCTGACCAGGAGGTCGACCGAATCCGGCCGGGCCGACCGCACGAAGGTCCCCCGCCCCGGCTCCACCGAGAGGAAGCCGCGAGCCTGCAGGTCCCGCAGGGCCTCGCGAACGATCGGACGGCTGACACCGAGTTCCTCGGCCAGCGCCCGCTCACCCGGGATTCGCGTCCCCTCGGCCCAGCGGCCCGAGAGCAGGTGCGACTCCAGCGTCCGCAGCACCTGCTCCCCCGAGGGGCGGACGTCCCCCGCCTCATCCCCTAGCAGTACCGTCATGTCTGGCATCCTTGCACGCGCTGCCGTAGCTCGCCCACGTCGCGGATGCTGATCGTGATCTCGTCGCCCGGTTGCAGGGACAGTTCGGGTGGTGGCACGATCCCGGTTCCGGTGCTGAGGATCACTCCATCGGGGAAGCTCTGGGCGCGAAACAGCCACTCGACGAGCTCGGCCGGACCGCGACGGAGCCGGGCCGTGCTGGTCGCGCCGGAGAATACCGCCGAGCCGCTCCGGGTGATCGTCATTTCGATGTCGAGCGCGGCGGGCAGTTCCCACCACGGCCGGATTCCCGGCGCCAGGGCGCAGCTCCCATGGAAGGTCTTGGCTTGCGGCAGATACAGCGGGTTCTCCCCCTCGATGCTGCGGGCCGTGAGATCGTCGCAGACCGTGGCGCCGACGAGGTCGCCGAAACGGTTGACCACCACGGCCAGCTCGGGCTCGGGGATACAGGAGACGGCGTCCGCGCGGATTCCCGCCTCATCACCGTGACTGGTCACCCGCCAGGCCACAGACTTGAAGAACAGCTCGGGCCGGTCGGCCGCGTACACCTTGTCGTAGACGTCCAGCCCACTCTCCTCCACGCGAGCGGCGCGAGACTGCTCGTAGGTGACTCCCGCTCCCCACACCTCCATCCGGCCGTCCACGGGTGGCAGCAGCCGTACCCCATCAACGGGGACCGTGCCGCGTGTGCCGGTCACCGCGGACCGGATCTCGTCCAACGGCCGGGCCAGAAGCCCGGCCAGTGTCCCCGGCAGGAGCCCGATCAGGCCGTCGCGCAGCACCCCGATCTCCGGCTCGCCGACGCGGATGAAACGCACGATCTTCATGACAGTCCCTTCCACGGGGTAGCCGCCGGACCATGGGTGCTGGTCTCGACGGTGAACAGGCCACCGGCCAGCGGCTCCCGCTCCAGCGCCGCCGCGTCCATCTGGTACGTCGCGGTCGTGATGTACAGGGTCGAGCCGCCGAAGGCGCAGCTCGTCACCTGCGATGCGGGCACCCGGACCACGGTGTCCAGCCGTCCGCCCGGGGTGTAGCGATGGACGGCTCCGCCACCCCACAAGCCGACCCAGACGCAGCCGTCCACGTCGACGCAGAGGCCGTCGGGCATGCCGTACTCCGGCTCGATCGCGACGACAGCGCTGATCGGCCCGAGCACGCCGTCCGCATACGCGTATCCGGTGATCCGCTGGGTGAGCGAGTCGACGAACCACATCGTCCGCCCGTCGGGTGACCAGCCGAGTCCGTTGCTGATCGTGAGCCCGGGCAGGACCGGCGTGGCGATCGGGCCGGGGTCCAGGCGGTACAACGTGGCGGCTCCGGGCGTCTGGTCATAGGCCATGGTTCCCGCCCAGGCCCGCCCGTCCGGGTCGCACTTGGCGTCGTTGAAACGCATCCCGTCGCCCGGCACGGTGAGCAGTGGGGTGACGGTTCCGTCTTCCGCCAGCGTCGAGAAGCCTTCGCGGGTGGCCAGCAGCCAGCCGCCACCCGCGGCCGGCAGCGCCGCGCTCACGTGGCCGCCCACCCGGTAGGTGGGGCCGCCCAGCAGGTGGACCAGCCCTGCCGTGATGTCCACCCACACCAGGCGGCCGTGCCTGGTGTCCCAGAGCGGGGCCTCTCCCAGCTCGGCACCTGCCGCCTCCACCATCCGTGCTCTCATGGCATGTCTCCTGAAGGGTCGATCAGGGTCTTGAAGCCGGTCGGCCGCCTCAGCGCCGCGGCCACCTCGGTCAGCGGCAGGGTCCTCTCGTGGAGCGGCGCCGGATCGACGACGCCCCTGGCCAGGAGGGCGACCGCGGCCGCCGTGTCCTCATCCCACACGTGCGCGGCGCTGCCGAGCAGTCTGCGTTCACCGAGCACCACGTCCAGCCAAGGTACGGTCAGCTCGCCCCGACGGAATCCGACGAGGACGACGGTCCCGCCAGGCCGGCAGAGCCGTACCGCCTCGCCCGGCGCGTCGGGAACCCCCGAGCACTCGATGACCACGTCCGCCACGGCGGGCGTGGCCTCCGACGGGTGTACGGCAACAGCCCCGCGGGCAGAGGCGAGGTCGCGTCGTTCGGCGACCGGGTCCACGGCGATCACCCGCCGGGCCGGGCTTGCGGTGGCGAGCTGGACGACGAGCTGGCCGATCGTGCCCGCACCGTAGACGAGCACGGTCGCCCCCGCGAGATCGGGCGCCTTGCGCAGCGCGCGTACGGCCACAGCCAGCGGCTCGGCGAAGACGGCCGACTCGGGCGGGACATGGTCGGGCACGACCACGCAGGTGGCGGCCGAGGCGATCATCCAGCGGGCGAGCCCGCCATCCTGGTGCTGACCACGAACCCGCAGGCCGGGGCAGAGGCCCTCCTCGTGGCGGAGGCACCAGGGGCAGCGTCCGCATCCGACGACGACATCGGGGATCACCGGGGCGCCGATCGGCAGCTCGCCGCCCGGGCATTCGGCGACGCGGCCGACGATCTCGTGCCCGAGCGTGATGGGAATGATCCTCCCGTCCCGGTCGACAGGGCTGCAGACCGGGGCGTTCAGGTATTCCTCGACGTCGGAGCCGCACAACCCGACCCGCTCGACCTCGACCAGGACCTCGCCCGGCATCGGCCGGGGAATCGCGATCCGCTCGACCCGGACATCGCCGGGCCCGTACAAGCGCGCGGCCCACATCATGCGACCCGGCCCCCCATCGCGACTCCCCGCTGGATCTGCGCGCGCAGGAAGAGATAGGTGGCGAGGGCGGGGATCGCCCCGATCGTGAGTGCCGCGAAGACCAGGTCGTAGCGTGTGCCGAACCGCCCGCTGAACTGGAGCAGGGCGAGCGGCAGAGTGCGGCTGTCCTCCCCCGCGATGAGGACGAGCGCGAAGACGAAGTCGTTGTAGGCGGACAGGAAGGTGAGGATGGCGAAGGTCGCGATCGTCGGCTTGACCGCGGGAAGGGCGATCCGCCACAGGATCCACGGGACCGAGGCGCCGTCGATCGACGCCGCCTCCAGGTATTCCTTGGGCACCTGGTCGAAGGCGTTCTTGAACAGGAACACGCCGAGCGAGACCGAGAAGCCCGCGTACACCAGGATCAGCCCGAGCGGGCTGTCGGTCAGGCCCGCCTGCTGGAACTGGGTCAGCACGGGGATGAGCGTGCTGAAGGTGGGGATCATCAGTCCGAGCAGCAGGAACGTGAACAACACGTTGGTGAGCGGCAGCCGGCCGCGGCTCAGCGCGAAACCGGCGAGCGCGCTGCACACCCCGCAGACGAGCGTGGACGCCAGACTGACCAGCAGGCTGATCAGCAGAGCCCGGCCGAGGTCGCCCTGCTGCCATGCGTCGGAGAAATTGCTCCGCCGCGCCCATTCGGGCGCTCCCACAGCCTGCAGGAAGATCTCATTGCTGCCGCGGAAGGCGTTGGCGACCATCCAGATCAGCGGTCCGACGCAGACCACCGCCCATACGATCATGACGATCAGGAAAGGAACGCGTTTCACCCGAGCTCCAGAGGGGTTCTACGGAAGGCCCGCTGCAGTCCGAGCGCGAGCACCAGGTTGAGCAGCAGCATGAAGGTGGCCACCGCCGAGGCGAAGCCCAGCCTGTTGTCCTGGAATGCCTTGACGTACATGTAGCTGGCCAGGACCGACGAGCTGTTGGCGGGACCGCCCTTGGTCATCGCCCAGATCAGGTTGAAGTACTGGACCGAGCCGGTGACCACGAGGATGACCGACAGCTTCACCGTGTCGAACAGCATCGGGATGGTCAGCGAGACCGTCCGCCGCCAGCCGACGGCACCGTCGAGCTCGCCCGCCTCGTAGATCGGCTTCGGGATCGCCTGCATGGCCGCCAGGAATATCAGCATGTAGAGGCCGACGTACTGCCAGCCCACCACCACGACCACCGACATCAGGGCGGTCCCGGTCTCGCCCAGCCAGGCATGTGTCCAGCCGTCCAGGCCGAGCCACTCCAGCGCGGCGTTGAGCAGACCGTGCTGCGGTTGGTAGACCTGCGACCACAGGACCCCGATGACGACAGTGGACAGGACGACCGGAATGAAGTAGACGGCCTGGAAGAAGCCGCTGCCCGGATACCGCCGGTGGATCAGCAGGGCGAACAGGAAGCCGAGTGGGATCTGCACGACCATCGCGCCGATCAGCAGGAGGAACGTGTGCCACAGGGCGTCGATGAAGGCCGGGTCGGTGAACATCTCCCGATAGTTGGCCAGCCCGGCCGGCCGGGCGGCCAGCCCGGCCGACCAGTCGAAGAATCCGAAGTTGACCACGCTGATCGACGGGACGATCACCACGAACAGGTAGAGAGCCAGGGCGGGCACCAGGAACAGCGCCGACCATCGGCGGAGGGATCCGGTCATGAGCCCACCGGGTGGGCCTTCATGTACGCCGCGAAGTCGCTCGTCATCTTCTCCGGCGTGATGTCTCCGGTGGCCAGCGAGTTCTGCAGGTTGGTGAACTCGGTGTTGTGCTGCGCCGGCAGGATCTCGTTCCAGAACAGGTTGTACCCGGTGTATCCGGCCAGCTTGTCGACGAGCCGGTTGAAGAGATCGGGCACGGCCGTCCGGTCATATGTGATCTTGTTTGGCATGAGCAGGAGGGCCTGCTCCGCCAGCTTCGCCGCCTCCGTGCCGCTGGTCGCTCCCTTGACGAATTCCCAGGCCAGTGCCTTGTCGGGGGCGGTGGCACTGATCCCGAGCGCACCGTTGGGGCCGCCCTGGACGTCGGCGATGGTGCCGGAGCCTCCGGTCAGCGGGAAGTCGAAGGTGCCGGTCCTGGCCAGGGCCGCCTTGTTCTCTTCGGCGGTCAGCGAGGACATGATCCAGGTGCCGCTGAGGACCATGGCGGCCTGGCCGCCGTAGAAGTCGGCCATCGCCTCGTCGTACCCGGTACCCAGATAACCCTTCTGGAAGGCGCCGGCGTCGATGATCTGCTTGAGCTGCTTGGCGGCCAGGGTGAACGGCGGCGCCGTCCACTCGGTCTTCCCGGCCAGTGCATCGCCGATCAGAGCCGGGCCGCCGTTGCGCATCGCCAGGTAGGTGTACCACTGCTGGAGCGGCCAACCGTCCTTTCCATCGAGCGTCACCGGGACGATCCCGGCGTCCTTGAACTTCCGCACGTCGGCGAGGAACTCATCCAGGGTGGTCGGCGGCCGGGTGACGCCCGCCTTGGCGAACAGGTCCTTGTTGTAGAACATCTCCACGATCGGCGACTCGGTGGGAACCATGTAGGTCTTGCCGTCGACGGTGTAGTTGTCGAAGGCGCGGGGAAGGAGCCCGTCCCGCCACGCGGTGTCCGCCTTGATGTAACCGGACAGGTCGGCGAGCGCGCTCGCCTGAACGAGCGGGGTCAGGAAGCTTCCCCCGTACCAGGCGACGATCTCCGGCAGGTTCTTGGCGACCAGCGCGGCCTGGACTTTCTGCTTCACGTCCGCGTCCGCCATGTACTGGATGTTCACGGTGACGCCGGGGTGGGCCGCCTCGAAGCTCTTGCCGTACCCCGTGAACAGCTCCTTCGCGGGACCGTTCGCGGTCGTCCAGATGGTCAGGGACTTGGCGTCCGCGCTCGACACCTGCCTGTCGCTGGTCGCGGGGGCGCACGCGGCCAACCCGGCCACGGCGGTCGCCGCCAGTACGGCTGCCGCCAGCTTCTTGATCATGCTGACTCTCCCTTGATGAGGTGGGTCATCCGCCGGTGCCAGGCGACGTCGCTCCACATGCCGTGGAACTGGGGCGAGCAGAAGTTGCTGGTTGCCAGTGCGGTCCAACGGCCGGTCGCGACGGCCGTCGAGATGCCGACCTCCGCCAGTTCCTTGATCCAGCTCCAGTCCAGGCCGGGGCCGTCCTTCCAGAAGATGCTCGCCCAGCATTCCGTCGTCATCAGCGGCTTGCCGCTCGCCCGCGACCAGGCCGCCATCGACTCGACCTTGGCGATCAGCTCGGCCTGCCAGCGCTCGCGCTGGGCCGCGTAGAGCGCCGGAGCGCGGGCGGCCAGGAGCGCGTACTGCTCCGGGTCGTCATAGGCGTAGCCGAGTTCGGCGTAGAAGCCCCGCTCCTGGCTGTGCGCCAGCCAGATGTGCGGTTCGAGCAGGTCGTAGGCGGAGACGTCCTGATCGGCCCAGGTGTCCAGCTCATGGGAGAACGAGAAGCAGAGCTGAAGGCTCGGATACTCCTCTCGGACCGCGGCGAACACCTCGTCCTGCCAGGCCAGGATCTTCGGATCGGTACGCGACAGCCGTACCGGACTGACGTAGGGAGCCCAGTCGGTGTCCGGCCACTCGTTGCACAGGTCTAGGTAGAGGACGATGTCCAGCAGTCCGGCTGCCTCGATCGAGCGCAGCGCCCGCAGCCAGACGGCCGCGTGATCGGCGGGAGACTTGATGTCCATCCGGGCCTCGGTCGCGTCGTCGCGAAACCAGCTCGACAGGCCCACCTTCACCCCGTGCTCGGCACAGAGTGTCATGAACGCCAGGAGCGCCGGTTCGACGGGCTCGATGTCATTGGGCAACGGGCTGCCCCAGCCGTGTATCGGCCAAATGGGCGTGACCCGGACGTTCTGTCGGCCGAACAGGTGCGGGTAGGCGTCGATCCGGACGGCGTCGTAGCCGCGCTCAACCAGTTCATCCAGGGCCTTGGCCCAATCCTCGAATCCGCCTCCTGCCCACCGTCGTTCCAGCCAGTCGAACGACCACATCGCGATCGCGTGCATCTCTCACCTCGGGTGGTTAAGCCGGTATGACCGGTCAGGCTAGATAGCTTCGCCGGGCGGGTCAAGAGTGAAATTTCACACTTCACATTGTCCTTCTGGAAGGTCTACGCTGCGCGGTGTGACCGGTCTGACCAGAATTGCGTTGATGGAGACTCTGCGCCCCCGAACGCAGCCCAACCTGCTCTTCCTTCGCCTGCACACCGATTCCGGACTCATCGGGCTCGGCGAGGCATTCTTCGGGGCCCGTGCGGTGGAGGCGTATCTGCACGAGAGCGTCGCGCCCGCCCTGCTGGGGCTCGCTGATCCCCGCCCGGAACCGGTCGCGAGGCGGCTGGCCAGCTATGTCGGCTTTCAGGGGGCGGGCGCGGAAACGCGGGGAAACGGCGCCGTCGACATCGCGCTGTGGGATCTGCTCGGCCAGCAAAGCGGGCTACCACTCGTGGATCTGCTCGGCGGAGCGGTCCGGCCGTCGATCGAGATCTACAACACGTGCGCCGGGCCCGGCTACGTGGGGTCCTCGACCCGCCAGGAGTCGGACAACTGGGGGCTGCGCGCCGGGCGCTACGAAGACCTGAACGCCTTCCTCACCCAACCGGCCCGGCTCGCACGGGAACTCCTCGACGAGGGCCTCGGCGGCATGAAGATCTGGCCGTTCGATCAGGCGGCCGAACGGACGGGTGGGACCGACATCTCCCGCGCCGAACTCGATCAAGGCCTCGGAATCGTGGAGGCGATTCGGGCCGAGGTCGGGCTCGACATGCGGCTCATGATCGAACTACATGGCTTGTGGAATCGCCCCTCCGCCGAAAAGATCATCGCTGGACTTGAGCCGTACCAGCCCTTCTGGGTCGAGGACCCGCTCCGCTCCGATGACGTGGAGGGCTATGCCCGGCTGGAGTCAGGTGTGCCCGTCGCGGCCGGTGAAACGGCGGTGGGGCGTCGGGGCTTCAAGCCGCTGCTGGATTCGGGCCGGGTGGACATCCTCACTCTGGATGTCCAATGGACCGGCGGGATCACCGAGGCCCGAAAGGTGGCCTGCCTGGCGGACGCGTACGGCGTCCCTGTGGCGCCACACGACTGCACCGGCCCCGCGACCCTGGCCTCCTGCGTTCATTTCGTCTGCGCCCAGCCCAACGGCCTGATCCAGGAAACGGTCCGCGCCTTCCTACGCACGTGGTACGCGAATCTGGTCACGGGCCTGCCCCCGGTCACCGGCGGCGTGATTCGACCGAGCCAGGAGCCCGGTCACGGGGTACGGCTGCGCGAAGACCTGATCATGAATGACGAAGTCTTCGCGCGCCGTGTGTCAGGCGGCTAGCGACAGCCGCCGGTGGAGCCTGACAGACCCTGCACACGACCGCCTCGGGGATCTCCTGCAGGGAGGGGAAGCGCGCCATCTTCTGGAAGCACTACAGCGCCAGCACCAGCGCGAACAGCGCCTGCGGCTCGGCGGCCCGCTCCTGGGCCCAGTCGATCTCATCGGCCGTCGGGGTGAACAACAGGTGCAGTACCCGCGCCGAGGTCAGGCGCTTGAACTGCGGGTAGGCGGTCCGCTCGATCGACGTCACCGGCGAGTCCTTTCCAGCTGAACGCATGCAGGACGCGCACACCGTAGCGGTAGGTGATCAGGCATGTCCTGCTCACCAGGTGACCGGCAGTTCGTGAACGCCGTAGATGACGGCGTCGGTCTTGAACGGCACGTCCTCGACCGGTGTGGCCAGCCGCAGGGTGGGGATG
This sequence comes from Streptosporangium sp. CA-135522, assembly GCF_050949235.1. NCBI lineage: Bacteria > Bacillati > Actinomycetota > Actinomycetes > Streptosporangiales > Streptosporangiaceae > Streptosporangium > Streptosporangium sp. CA-135522. The sequence continues at coordinate 4,969,064 of NZ_CP192026.1, read as the reverse complement.
CGGCGGAACAGCGTGTCGAAGACGATCTGCAGTTCCATCCGGGCCAGGTTCTGGCCCAGGCACTGGTGCGGGCCGAAGCCGAAGGTGAGGTGGTGGCGTGCCCCGCGCTCCACATCCAGCTCGGCCGGATTCTCGAACACCGCCGGGTCCCAGTTGGCCGACAGGCCGGAGACGATGACGCCCTCGCCGGCCTTGATGCTCACCCCACCGATCCGCGCGTCCTCGGTGGCCACCCGGGAGACGACCGTGTCGGCGATGGCGAAGTAGCGCAGCAACTCCTCCACGGCCATGGGCGTCTTGCCCGGGTCGGCCGTGATCAGGGCCAGTTGCTCCGGATGGGCGAGCAACCCGACCACGCCGAGCGAGATCATGTTCGCCGTGGTCTCGTGTCCGGCGGTCAGCAGCAGGAAGGCCAGGCTCACCAGGCCCGCGTGGTCGAGGGCGCCCTCCTGACGTTGCCGGGCGATCTGTCGGCCGAACAGGTCGTCGCCGGGTTCGGACTCCTTGCGGGCGATCAGGTCGTCGATGTAGGCGCGCAGTTCGGCCAGGGCGTGCTGACGCTCGGTCGGCGTCGAGGTCCTGCGTACCGCCACGGAGGTGCGGCTCTGGAAGAATTCGTGGTCGTCGTACGGCACGCCGAGCAGTTCGCAGATCACCAGGGACGGCACCGGCAAAGACAGCGCCTGCACCAAATCGACCGGCCGCTGATCGGTGGCGAGCAGGTCGTCGATGAAGTGGTCGACGATGTCCTGGATCCGCGGGCGCAGCGCGGCCATCCGCCTCACGGTGAACTCGCCGATCACCGGACGCCGGGCCGCGGCGTGTTCGTTGCCGTCCATGCTGAGCATCAACGGCGGCTGGTCGCGGAACAGCTGCCGCTGGGTCGCGGCATCGACGTTGAAGATCGGGAAGCCGTCCTTGCGCTTGTCGGAGGAGAAGCGGTGATCGGCGAGGATGGCACGACCTTCCTCATGCCCGGACACCCACCATGCCTCACCGCCGCCGACCAGGCGGATCCTGCTGATCGGCGCCTGCTCACGCAGTCGCTCATAGGTGGCGGGCGGGGCGAACGGGCAGCCACGCTCGACCGGCAGCTGCAGGCCGGCGAGCTCGCCGGCGACGCTTTTCGTCATGAATGACCTCCTAGTAAAAGATCTGGTTGAGTTTGCTCGGGGCTGTTCGGGGTCGTTCTGCGGTGAACACCGGCGGCGGAACAGCCACGGCTGACCAGGCACCGCGTCTGGCTTCCCCCCCGAAGGTGAGTGGGTCGCGGTTTTGATGCGGGTCAGCTTCTGCGGGGCTGCGAACGTGGTAGAGGCCGATGATTCGGGCGTCCTCCGTAGTCCCGCCGCAACGGCCTGGCCCGTGGACAGGTGGTGCCTGGGTAGTTCGCCGGTCATCGCAGGGTGAGCGGGGTTTCGGTTTCGATGCGGGTCAGCTTCTGCGGGTTGCGGACGTAGTAGAGGCCGGTGATGCGCTCGTCCTCGACCCGGATCGCGATGACGCCGTCGATCTCGCCGTCCACGCGGAGGAGGAGTGCCGGGTTGCCGTTGACCACGGTGGGGTCACCGGTGAGCACGACTTGGGCCTTGCCGAGGCCGCCGACGATGAAGCGGGCCGCCTTGTCGGCGCCGGTGATCGGCCGCGGCGCGGCCTGCTTGACGCCGCCGCCGTCGCTGATGAGGACGACCTCGGGGGCGAGCACGTCGAGCAGGCCCTGCAGGTCCCTGGTTTCCAGCGTCCGCTGGAAGGACTCCAACGCCGCCCGGGCCTGGCCAGGGGCGACCGCCTCGCGAGGGCGGCGGGCTTCGACGTGGTGGCGGGCGCGGTGGGCGATCTGGCGGACGGTCGCGGGGCTCTTGCCGACGGCGGCCGCGATCTCGTCGTAGCCGACGTCGAAGGCCTCTCGCAGCACGAACACGGCGCGCTCGGTCGGCGAGAGCGTCTCCAGGACGAGCATGAGCGCCATCGACACACTCTCGGCGAGTTCGACGTCCTCGGCCACGTCCGGGGTGGTGAGCAGCGGCTCGGGCAGCCAGGGGCCGACGTAGGCCTCCTTGCGGCGCTTCATGGTGCGCAGCCGGTTGAGCGACTGCCGGGTGGTGATCCGCACCAGGTAGGCGCGCTGGTCGTGCACCTGCGCCAGGTCGACCTTCATCCACCGCAGCCAGGTTTCCTGGAGGACGTCTTCGGCGTCGGTGGCCGAGCCGAGCATCTCGTAGGCGACGGTGAACAGCAGGTTGCGGTGGGCGATGAACGCCTCGGTGGCGCAGTCCATGCCCTCGCCGCGAGCGGGCGGCTCGGTTGGGTCCGTGGTCGGCTCGCTGCGCTCGCTCATGCCTGGCTCCTGCCGGTTGGTTCTCGAGGGGGTGACACGCACAAAACACCGGTCTCTACCGCTTTGTGACACCTGCGGCCGGTGGCGTAGGTCACACGGCCACGCTGTCACGGGGGTCGGGTCGCCGATGTCTCCATGGCCGACAGGACACGGTGCCTGCTGTGGTGCAACTGCCAGTCGGCCGGCGGCTGACGGTCCGAGGCGCGGCCGATGACCGCGGTCGGCGTCGGGTCACCACTGGGCGATGAGCGGCGTGTCCGGTTCGTGCTGCCGCCAGGCTTCGGTGAGGCGGGCGAGGCGGGTGGGGGCGGCGATGCCGCGCACGGTTGCGATCTTGCCGTCGGTGATGTCGAACGCCACGACGCCGACGACCTGGTCGCCGACCACGAAGAGGATGGCGGGGGCGCCGTTGACGAGCGCGTAGTGCATGGCGGATGTGCCGCCGGCGAATCGCCGTTTCGCAGGTGTGGGTTTGAAGCCGGCCCGTACGACGGCGGCGATGCGCTGCGGAGTGTCGTACTGCAGCAGCCTCTCGGTCAGGCCGGCGCCGTCGGAGATCGCGATCACGTCGTCGGTGAGCAGCGCCACCAGCCGTTCGGTGCGGCCTGAGGAGGCCGCGGCGAGGAATCCCTCGACGATCCTGCGGGCGGATGCGGGGTCGATTTCGCCGCCGCCGCGGCGTGCGGCGGTGATGCGGCGCCGGGCCCGGTGGAGGTGCTGCTGGCTTGCGGACTCGGTGATGTCGAGGATCTCGGCGATCTCGGCGTGGCGGTAGGAGAACGCTTCGCGCAGGAGGTAGACGGCCCGCTCGAGGGGTGACAGGCGTTCCATGAGAGTCAGCACGGCCAGGGAGACCGATTCGCGCTGCTCGAAAGTGTCGGCCGGGCCGAGCATCGGGTCGCCGTCGAAGAGCGGTTCGGGCAGCCAGGCGCCGACGGTGCGTTCGCGGCGGGCTTGTGCCGAGCGGAGCCGGTCGAGGCACAGGTTGGTGACGACCTTGGTCAGCCATGCTTCCGGCACCTTGATCTGCTGCCGGTCGGCGGCCTGCCAGTGCAGGAACGCGTCCTGCACGGCGTCTTCGGCGTCGGCGGCGGAGCCCAGCAGCCGGTACGCCAGCGAGGCCAGCCGGTTTCGGCCGGCCTCGAACCGACCGGTGTCGAAGCGATCAGTGGCGGCGCTGTCCACGCGGACCACCCTAGGCGCCTACGCAACCACGTTCGCGGCGGACACACCCGGCGCGGCGGCCAGGCGGCGCTTGCGCTTGGGCACGCCGAAGGTCGGGTGAGCGTTGGCCCACAGCGACATCTTGAGGATGCCCGCCTTGACCCGCGCGGCCTTCCGGCCGCCCACATACGTCGGCTTCGCCTGCCCTTCGTCGTCGACCAGCTGCAAAATCCCGTCCTGCCGCCCGAGACTGATGTGGTTGTAGGAGTAGACCAGCTTGGTCTTCGCAATCTTGCGGCCGGTCAGACGTCCCACGATCGCGGCGATCGCCTGCCCGCCGGTGAAGCCGGCCGACGCGCAGGACATCGGCAGCGGCCGGCCGTTGTCGCCGATGGCGTAGGCGCTGTCGCCGGCGGCGTAGACGTTCGGGTGCGAGACCGACCGCATGGTGTCATCGACGACGATCCGACCGTTCTCGGTGACCTCCAGCCCGCCGGCGGCGGCGATGGGGTTGAGCGCGAACCCGGCCGTCCACACGGTCGCGTCGGACGCCAGAGCGGTGCCATCGGCGCACAGCACCCGCGTCGCTTCGACGGCTTCGACGCTGGTGTGCTCCAGGACGGTGATGCCCAGCCGGTCGCAGGCCTGGCGCAGGTGGCTGCGGGCTCCGGCGGAGAGCCGGGCGCCCAACTCGCCGCGGGCGATGAGCGCCACCGACAGGCCGGGCCGGGATTCGGCGATCTCGGTGGCGGTCTCGATACCGGTCAACCCGTCGCCGACGACCAGCACACTCCCGCCTTCGCCCCGCCTGCCCCGTGTGTCCAGGCTGTCCAGGCGCTCGCGCAGGCGCAGCGCCGAGGGCCGGGCGGCGACGTCGAAGGCGTGCTCGGCCACGCCGGGGACGCCGCAGTCGGAGCCGTGGCTGCCGAGCGCGTAGACGAGCGTGTCATAGCCGAGCTCGCCGCCGCCGTCGGCGTCGGCCACGGCGACGACCTGGCGCTCGGGGTCGACAGCGGTGACACGGGCCACGCGCAGCCGTATCCCCGTTCCCGCGAAGACGTCGGCGAGCTTCTGGGCCTCCATCTCCCGGCCGGCCGCCAACTGGTGCAGCCGCAGCCGCTCGACGAAGTCCGGCACGGCGTTGACCACGGTGATCTCGGTGTCCGCCGGGGACAGCCGGCGGGCCAGGTTCCCGGCCACGTAGGCCCCGGCATAGCCGGCGCCCAGGACGACGATGCGGTGCTTCATGGTGTTGCTCCTGTCGGTTCGCTTGCTCTCGGTGAGTTGAGCGGAACGGCGCCCCGATTGCTGACAGGAACTGCCTGTGGCATGGGTCACAGAGCGGCAGGAGCGCCGCCCAACGATGCTCGCGACGCTGAGGCGGCGCAGATACAGGCCGAGCTGAACGAGGCGATCTGATGCCGATCACCGGCGACATCGACGTCATGCTCACCAGGCGGAAGATGTCCGTGGGCGAAGTCCAGGCGGAAGGTGCCGTACGGGTTGACCTTGGACCAGAACAGGGCGGTCAGGCCCCACTTAATGGGCCGAGTCAGGGAGGCGCAGAGGGCCGGCCAGCCGGGCGGGGCATCGTCCGGGCGGTACAGGCGGATGCTACCGATGTTCTTCAGCCGCGGCAGCAGGCGGAAGTTCAGCAGCTCGGTGAACGCGAACCCGACCACCGAGGCGCCGCGGGTGTCGACGTGGTTCGACTCGATCTCGGCGTCAGTGCAGGCCCTCCGCTCGGGTCGGCGTCACCAAGGGAAAAAGTAGCTCTACTCAGAACCTTTACCGGCGTTTCGCACTCAAAGTAGAGCATGATGAAGACGATGATCGGAGCCTCGCTCCTCGCCGGTTCGCTGCTGGTCTCCGGCGCCGCCGCGGCGGACGCCCAGACGAAGCCGACGCTGGGTCCCCACGGTTATGGCGCCGTCACGTTCGGCATGACCGTCAAGCAGGCCACGACGACGGGGGACGTGGTCAAGAAGCTGCCGGGCAACGGCGGCTGCTCCGGCTGGGACCTGAAGAAGTTCCCGACCCCCAAGGACTCGGTCGGCATCTACATCTCGCCGAAGGTGGGACTGGCCGCCATCTTCGCCGCGAAGGGCATGAAAACCCCGGAGGGCATCAAGATCGGCTCCACCGTCGAGCAGGTGAAGGCCGCCTACCCGCGCATCAGGAAAGACGTCCACGGCCTTTACGTGATCACGGTCCCCGGCAACAAGGAGGCTTACTACACCTTCGGCGTCACGCACGGCAAGGTCACCGAGTACGGCATCGCGCTCAACAAGCAGGACTGTTTCAACTAGCGGGGCGAGTCTGCCGGGTCAGGTCCTTCGCTCGGGCCGGCGCGATGAGGCGCGAGGTAGACCCGTCTCCCCCAGGTCGGGCGCCGCGAAAGCAGCTGTCGAATTCCTTCGCCGAGCCGGTTGTCGAGGTTGGTTCCCGACCCGGGTCCTCGATGCCCACCACCTGCGACCTGTGATCTTCCGACCCGGTCACGACAAACGAAGCGGGCGGTTCACCGAGAGCTGCTTCGCCCCGGGCGGCACGGACCCGAGCGGAAGGCCGTGTGAGGCGCCGGCGGGCAGTTCCTGCCGGACCCGGGGCGGGAAGGTCGCCCCGAAGTACCACACGCCGCGCTTCATGCTGGTGCCGCAACTGCGGACGCCCGTCGATCGCGGGCCGGGCCTGGACGGCGGGCCCGGCGCGTGAGGCCGCCGTAGCCGATGCCGGGGCATAGCCGACCCGGGTCGGCTATGCCCGATGCAGCACCGTGCAGCAGGAGCTGCGGAGCCAGCTGGGCGCCCTGGAGGTGGTGGGATGCGAGCCGATCTTCTCGGAGAAGATCAGCGCGCGCGTCAAGGTGCGGCCGGAAGCCTGCGCGCTCGCGGTGTGCCGGTGCCGGAGATCGCCCGCAAGCTCATCATCCCCACCGGCAAGAACAAGGGCCGCAGCCCTTCCCTGGCCAGCGTCTACCGCGTTCTGGGTGCCGACGGCGAGGGCTGAGGGCGGGGGTCTTGGAGCCTTTAGGCACATGCCATGAAGAACCACGTGATCACCTAAACCGCATATCATCTTACTCTTGCCATTACATGCCAATATCGGACTATCATCGCTCTATGGCGATTGATAGTGATGCTGGCCGCTGCGTTAGCGCCGAGATTGCCACCGGCATCTCCCCGGCGGCGGCCCTGTTCCATTCCCTGGCCGATGAGAACCGGCTGCGCATCGTGGCCCGGCTCGCGCGCGGCGAGGCCCGGGTGGTCGACCTGGTCGGTGAGCTCGGGCTGGCCCAGTCCACGGTCTCCAAGCACCTGGCCTGCCTGCGCGACTGCGACCTGGTCGACTACCGCGCCGAAGGCCGCCAGTCCTTCTACTCCCTGACCCGCCCCGAGCTGATGGATCTGCTCGCCTCCGCCGAGCATCTGCTGGCCGCCACCGGCCACGCCGTGGTGCTCTGCCCCGTCCACGGCACCCAGCACGGCGGAGCCGACGTGCCCAGCGCGCTGCAGGCCGAACTCGATCACGACCTCGAACACCTCGACCAGTAGACAGGCGAGATCGAAGGGAAGACGGTGTCATGACCACGCTGAACCTGCCCGCCCCGGACCGGCGTGCCTTACTGCGGCGCCGTATCCGGCTGCTGGTCGCGGCCACCATCACCTACAACGTGATCGAGGCGGCGGTGGCCATCACCGCCGGCACCGTCGCCTCCTCCGCCGCACTGATCGGCTTCGGCCTGGACTCCATCGTGGAGGTCGCCTCCTCCGCCGCCGTGGCCTGGCAGTTCTCCGCCACCGACCACGAGAAGCGGGAAAAGACCGCGCTGCGAGTCATCGCGATCTCGTTCTTCGCGCTGGCCGCCTACGTCACCGTCGACGCCATCCGCGCCCTACTGGGCGTCGGCGAGGCCGCTCCCTCCACCCGCGGCCTGATCCTCGCCGCCCTCTCGCTGGTGATCATGCCGTTCCTGTCGTACGCCCAGCGCCGCGCCGGCCGCGAGCTCGGTTCCGCCTCTGCCGTCGCCGACTCCAAGCAGACCCTGCTGTGCACCTACCTGTCGGCGGTACTGCTGGTGGGCCTGGCGCTCAACAGCCTGTTCGGCTGGTCCGGGGCCGACCCGATCGCCGCCCTGGTCATCGCCGCCGTCGCGGTCAAGGAAGGCCGCGAAGCCTGGCGTGGGGACACCTGCTGTGTCGTCCCCACCGCCATCGGCACCCCCGAGCAGAGCGGCCAGCACTGCGAGGACGGCTGCTTACACGCCTGACTTGGTTCCTGCGGTCGATGCCGGGATGGAACTCAGGACGACCGGGTCGTGATCGGGCTGCTGTAGGACACGTTCTTACCTCCCACGAATGGCAGCAGCCGCTCCGTCTCCTGCTCCAAGGCCGCCTGATCGGTCGCGGACAGGGGACGGAACGGAGTGAGGTGCAGGGTGTCGCCTTGGAGGGACCAGCTTCCGTGCACGTGGCCGTCCACGAGGAAGGTGGGCCGTACTTGTGCCTGGCCGGGCATCACGCGCTTTCGGTCCTGGTGGCTGATGATGCGGGTCCGGTCGGCGTGGCCGAGCAGGGCGTTGTCGAAGGCGGGCAGCAGTCGCACGGGGGCGGGCGTGTCGGGGTCGGGCAGTTCCGCGTCGGGCAGGTCGATCAGTTCCCTGCCGTCGGGGTCGCGGTAGTGGCGCAGTTCAGCGCGCATGTCGGAGACGATCTCGCCGAGGCGGGTCAGCCCGGACCAAGCCTGCACGTCCATGATCCCGGCTGGGCCGAACGCTGCCAGATAGCGGCGGATGAGGTCCTTGGCGGTCACCCGGGCCATGGGCCGGCCGAGCCAGGTCTCGGCGGGCGTGACAGAGACGGCCGACCGGGTGCCCCAGGAGCCCCATGTGCCGGTGGCCGGGCTGTGGATGAGGGGGGCTTCTGAGCTCGACCTCCCCAGCGAGGATGCGCCCGTCGCGGCCTGGGTGGCGTTCGGCCAGCCGTCGGGCCAGTGCCTTTCGCGGTGTCGTCCCGCCCGCCAGCAGCTCAAGCCCGGTGGCGACCAGTGAGGCGGTGTCCAGGCCCGCGCTGTTGCGGGCAAAGTACGCCGAGCGGGCGGTGCGGTCGAGCACGGGTTGCAGCAGCGGCCGCAGCCGGCGGAAGTCGTCGGCCGCGGCGAGGTGCTGGGTGCTGCGGAGCAGACCGGAGCGGACCACCTTCCGCTCCTGCAGCAGGGTGGTGAGCTCGGAGTGGGTGAAGCCGTGAATCCTGCTCCACAGCCCGACGTAGGGCCAGTTGGGCTCTTGCGCCTGCAGCGCGACCAGGCGCCCGATCACCTCCAGCGGGGTGTGATCGGTGCGGGCCAGCAGGAACTGGCGGCCCAGCAGGGCCCGGTTCAGGGCCCTGCTCGAAAGCGTCGTCACGACAGCCGTACCGAGACGTTGCCCCGATAGGAGCCCTGGAGCAGGGACAAGAACGCCTGCGGCACGTCCTCGATCTCGCCCTTGATGACCGTCTGCGGGTAGACGAAGCGGCCCTCTCCCAGCCAGGTGCTGAAGTGTTCCCGCCAGGCGGCGATCTGGTCGGGGGTGTGGTAGCAGGAGAACGGCAGCAGCTCGATGCCCCTGGCCTGAGCAGCGGCGTGATCGGGCTTGGGGAAGCGCTCCGCCGCGTCGCCCAGCTGGCTGGACAGCGAGCCGCACAGTGCGAAGCGGGCGCCGGGCCTGGCCGCCTGCAGCGCGGCCTGATACTGGTCGCCGCCCACGACGTCGAAGAACACCGAAATGCCCTCGGGCGCGAGCTCCCGGAGCCGGTCGGCCGCCGAGCCGTCGCGGTAGTCGAAGGCGGCGTCGTAGCCGAGCTCGTTCACCAGATAGTCGACCTTGGCCGGGCTGCCGGCGCTGCCGATCACCCGCGCCGCGCCCAGGCACTTGGCGATCTGCCCGGCCAGTGAGCCGATCCCGCCGGCCGCGCCGGAGACGAACACCACGTCGTTCTCGCCGACGCCGGCCACGTCGGCCATCCCGTAGTAGGCCGTGGGCCCCTGACCGAGGTAGTAGCCGGGGTCCGCGATGGGATCAAGCTTGGTGTACTGGGTGGCTGGGCCCGCCGAGTACTCGCTCCAGCCGGTCATCGACTGGACCAGGTCACCGACCGCGAGCTCGGGGCTGTCGGACCGGACGACGGTGCCGATGGCGGCCACGCCCACCCGCTGGCCCGGCTGCCAGGCCGGTACCGGGATGGTGCAGTCGGCGCGCATCAGCTCCAGGTAGGTCGCGGCGAGCCCGATCTGGTCAGTCCGCACCACAACCTCGCCGTCCACCTCGGTCGTGGTGACAGTGAAGTGGTCGAGCGTGGGGGTGCCGACGACCTGTGTGGTCAGCTGGATCTCACGGGTGATCATCTCTTGGTCCTTATGTCGGTACGGCCTTCAAAATCGACTCTAGAGAGGCTTCCGGTCACTTTCTGACCGGAAGTCAGGCGAGGATGGCGGTATGGCGAACACCAGCTCACGGACTCTCACACTGCTCTCGCTGCTGCAGACCCACCGCCACTGGCCCGGCATGGAACTGGCCGAGCGGCTCGGGGTGTCCGAGCGGACCCTGCGCCGCGACGTTGACCGGCTGCGCGAGCTCGGCTACCCGGTCAGCGCGGCCCGCGGCACCGACGGCGGCTACCAGCTCGCGCCCGGCGCGGTCCTGCCGCCGCTGCTGCTGGATGACGAGGAGGCGGTGGCCCTCGCGGTGGGCATCGGTGACGCGGCACAGAGCGGGATCGCCGGGATGCAGGAGGCGTCGCTGCGCGCACTTACCAAGGTGGTTCGAGTCCTGCCGCCCCGGCTGCGGGCCAGGGTGGACACCCTGCGGGAGATGACCCTCTCCGTCGCCGCACCCGGGCCGGTCGTCGCTGCGGGAGTGCTCACCGCGGTCGCCCAGGCTTGCCAGGACCAGGAACGGCTGCGTTTCGGCTACACCACCAGACGCTCCGCCCCCACCGAGCGCGAGGTCGAGCCGCACCGCGTCGTCGCCCTCGGCGGGCGCTGGTACCTGGTCGCCTACGACCTGGCACGGCACGACTGGCGCAGCTTCCGCCTCGACAGGCTGACCGAGCCGGCCGCGACCGGCACCCGCTTCCGGCCGCGCCCGCTCCCGGCCGAGGACGCCGCGGCCTTCGTCCAGGCAGCCAGCGGGGTGCCGGCGCCGTACACGGTCCAGGCGCTCGTCCACGCCCCCGCGACCCGTGTACGGCAGGCGGTCGGCCAGTGGGGCACGATCGAACCGCTCACCCACGGCACCTGCCGGATCACCATGACCTCGACCTCTCTCGATTGGCCGACCCAGGCACTGGGCAATGTGGGCGCCGAGTTCGAAGTGCTGGGGCCGCCGGAGTTCGCCGCGCACGTCCAGGAGTGGGGCGCACGCTTCATCCGGGCCACCAGCGCACCCGACAGACCGCCCCCGCCATAGCCAGATCGCGACGATGACGCGGCGTCCGTAGCGGCCCGGGCCCGCCAGGCGGCCAGCACCTTCGGCACCACGTCGGAGAACAGGCCCACCGGCAGCCCGATCGCGCGCACCGCTTCCAGCTGTTCGAGGACCCGGCCACACCTCCAAGAACCCCGCCCTGGACCGCCCCGCGTTCAGTTGGCGGGCTTGCCGAACCAGCGGGAGAGGTGGTCGTCCAGGTCCTGCTGATCGTCGCCGATCCAGGCGACGTGGCCGTCGGGGCGTAGCAGGACGCACGGAACATCCAGTACCGCAGTGGGATCCGCGAGGTAATCGACCCGGTCTGACCAGCCGCCGACGGTCAGGCGTTCGGTGCGGTCCAGCAGCAGGCCGCGGCCGCGATGCAGCAGACCGTAGAGGTGGCCCTGTTTCACCTCGATGTCGCGCAGGCGGCGGCCGAGCAGGTCGGGGCCTGCGCCGAAGTCGTAGCGGATGCCGATCGCGGTGATCTTCTCGATCAGATAGCGGTTCACCTCGTCGAAGTCCATCAGTTCGGTGAGCAGCCTGCGCACGGCCCGCGGGCCCGGTTCGGTGGACAGCAATTCCATCTGGGCGCGGGTGTTGTCCAGCACGTCCTCGGCGACCGGATGACGTTCGGCCTGGTAGGTGTCCAGCAGTGTTCCCGGCGCCCAACCGCGGATCTGTGCGGCCAGTTTCCAACCGAGGTTGAATGCGTCCTGAACGCCCAGGTTGAGGCCCTGTCCGCCGATGGGTGGATGGACGTGTGCCGCATCGCCGGCCAGCAGCACCCGCCCGACCCGATAACGTTCGGCTAGCCGGGTGGCATCCCCGAAGCGGGACATCCAGCGCGGGGAGTGCACGCCGAAATCGGTTCCGGCGATGGTGCGCAACTGTTGTTTGAAATCCTCGAGGGTGGGCGGTTCCGCGCGATCACTGACTCCCGCGGCGGGGACTACGACGCGATAGACCCCTTCGCCGAAGGGCCCGAGGCTGAATCCCTGATGGGTCTCGCGGATTTCGGTCACCTTGGCGGCGATCTCCTCCTGCGGCACGCCCACTTCCATCTCGCCCATCAGCGTCTCGGTCCGTGAGGGCTCGCCGGGGAAGCCGACACCGAGCAGTTTGCGCACCGTACTGCGCCCGCCGTCACAGCCGACGAGATAGCGCGAACGCAGCTGTTCCCCATCGGCCAGCTCGACGGTCACACCCTCGTCGTCCTGCTCGAAATCGGCCACCGCACAACCACGCCGGACCTGCGCACCCAGTTCGATCGCATGTTCTTCGAGCAGGTGATCGATGACCGGCTGCGGGATGCCCAGCAGATAGGCGTACGCGGAATCAAGGCCCTCGGGCACGGGTTTGGTGATGGCGGCGAAGAAACCGCCGGCCGGACGCTGTCTTCCGTGTTCGAGAATGCGCTCCAGCAGTCCTCGCATCGCCATCAGCTCGAGACTGCGAATATGCAGACCGACTATGCGGACGAATGACACGGGCCCGGTTTCCTTCTCCAGAACGAGTACCCGCACATCGTGCAGCCGCAGTTCGGCGGCCAACATCGCACCAGTCGGCCCGCACCCGGCAATGATCACGTCGAACATGAGGGGCGCGCGATCGGCGCCGGAGGCCGGCGACCAGAGTCCGGGGACGTCGCCCACGGTGAAGTCGCGCTCGACCACATCGTTCGACGACGGCTCGGCGGTGAACTGCAAAGAGTGCATAGGTGTTGCCTTTCGGGAGTGCCTTGTTGTCGAGGCGCTCCCGGCGACACCTACGTCAATCGCCCGTTCCGACCGTGACGGAAAGGGGGAGCACCCACGTCGATACAGCGTTCATGGGTCTCACCTCCTCAGGCGGTGTCACGGTCGCCTGCAAGCTACAAGCCCGAGCATCATCCCGTCCAATCCTTTTCCCAGCCACGTGATCACGACTCCAAGAGGAGGGCCAAGGCCAGGTCGAGTTCGCGGTCGTCCAGGTCGGCGAGCTCGTGGCAGGGCCGCGCCCATCCTGAAGAACACACGGCGGGCCAAAAGCGGCAGACCAAGACCGGAGAGCATTGACCCTGTCAGGTCGGCCTCCGGCGGCCCGTTTCCGCCGTATTCCGGTAGCACCCCCCGAGGGCCTGCGCACTCGCGCTCAGAGCTCCACCGGCGTTGCCCCCTCCCCCATCGAGTGCTCCTCGGCGCGACCGGGGTCCCGGTAGTAACAGCGCAGGAAACAATGGATGCAGGCCAGCGATCCGTCTTCCCGACTGTGCTCGAAAGCCCTCACAGGGGTTTCGGCTGCATATCCGTTGGATTTTCCGCGATTACCACCAAGACCCTTGGAGGAACTACCGAGTGAGCCCGTCGGCCTCCTGGCGGGTGCAGCGCGTGCCGGGCACCCTTATCTCGTGAGAGTGCCCGGCACGCGGCGGTGTGTCACAGCTGTGTGCCGTTGACGACCAGCGCCACTTCGATGTTGCCGCGGGTGGCGTTGGAGTAGGGGCACACCTGATGCGCCACCCGGACCAAATCGGCGGCCTGGGTGAGGTCGGCGATGGACGGCAGGCTGATCTCCAGTTCGACGCCCAGCTTGAAGCCGCCGTTGCCGGCGGGGATGAGCATGACCTTCGAGTCGATTGCCGCGTCGTCGGCGCGCAGGTGCTTGCGCTGGCCCACCAGGGCGAGTGAGGCGGCGAGGCAGGCGGCGTAGCCGATGGCGAACAGTTGCTCGGGGTTGACCCCTTCGCCGTCCCCGCCCAGTTCCTCGGGCTGCCTGAGGTTTACCTCCAGCCTGCCGTCGGCAGTGCGTCCGTGGCCGTCGGCCCGGCCCCCGACGACGTGCGCCTGCGCGGTGTAGAGCGCGTTTGTCACGATGATCTCCTTAGACAAGTCTGCTACTTGAAAAGGAATTCTGGACTTCAAAAATAGGAAGTCAATGGTTAAGATCGAGAACCTGGCAGTGACGAGAGGGATCACATGACCTCACTGAAGGTCGGCTACCTGTTGCCGACGCACGATCAAGCCGTACGCGGCGACCACGACCTGGAACAGCTAGTCAAACAGGCCCGGCGTGCCGAAACGCCGGGTTTCGACTCCGTAAGGAACAACATGACCACCTTCGTTCTCGTGCACGGCGCCTGGCACGGCCCCTGGGCCTGGGAGCGCCTCACCCCGCTCCTGCATCAGGCCGGGGCGCGTACCCTGACCCCCACCCTCACCCTGGAAGGCGACACCGGCCTGGACGTCCACGTCGATGAGGTCCTCACCTGCCTGAACGTCGCCGCAACGACCGGTGACGACGTGGCGCTGGTCGGGCACAGCTACGCGGGCCTGATCGTCCGGCAGGCCGCCGACCTGCAACCTGACCTGGTGAATCACGTCATCCTGGTGGACGGCTGGGCCGGCGGCGACGGCGCCAGCATGTTCAGCCTGGCGCCCGACGCCTTCGTCAACGCCATCCTCGCCGCCGCCCGCCCCACCGCCGGCGGCCGTCACATCCCCGCCCCACCCCCGGCGAGCTTCGGCATCACCACCCCCGGCGACACGCGCTGGCTCGCCCCGCGCCTGCGGCCACAACCCCTGCGCACCTTCACCGAAGCGACCCGGCTGAGCGGAGCCGTCGACCAGATCCCCGGCACAGCCGTCTACTGCCGGCCACAGACCTACCCCTTCGACCGGTTCGCCACGGCGATCGGGTACCGGACCATCGCTGTGGACGGCCCGCACGACGTGATGCTCACCCACCCACAGGCGCTGGCCCGGCTCCTCCTAGGCGCTCACACATATCAGTTCAATAACGAGAAGCTCTAACGTTAGAATGAAGAAGTGGAACAGCGGAACTACAACCAGTACTGCGCGACCGCGCGCACCCTCGACCTCGTGGGCGAACGGTGGACGCTGCTGCTGATCCGTGAGCTGCTGACCGGCCCCAAACGCTTCAGCGACCTGCAACACAGCCTGCGCGGCCTGGGCACCGGCCTGCTGGCGGCACGAATGAAACACCTGGAACGCGAAGGACTGGCACACAAGATCATCCTCCCGCCACCGGCCCGGACCCCCGCCTACGCCCTCACCCCAGCCGGTGAAGACCTCGAGCCAGTGGTACTGACCCTGGCCCGGTGGGGGCTGACATGGGCCATGGACGAACCCCGCGAGCAGGAGACCTTCCACCCCGGCTGGGCCGTGCTCGGCCTGAAGGCATGCTTCGACGCCGAGGCCGCCACCGGCCTGCGGGCACTGTACGAGTTCCGCGTGGAGGAGGAAATCTTCCACGCCCGCATCGACGACGGCACGATCGAAACCGTGCACGGCCCAGCCCAACACCCTGACGTGATCATCACAACCAGCAGGGAGACCTTCCGCGACCTCGCCGCCAGCAGGTCGACTCTCGATGAAGCGATCAGCAGCGGCGCAGCCTCCGCCTCCGGCGACGGGCAAGCCCTGCGCCGCCTCCACCACCTGTTCCGCCTGCCGCTCCCGCGCACCCGATCCACGGCTCCAGCCTCCTCGTCATGACGGGACCGCGCGCTGCGGCCCTGGCCGGGGCCGGTGCCCTACATCCAAGATGCCGCCGAGGAAGGGATGGGCGTCGGTGAGCTTGGCCGGGCCCTGGACGACCTTGTCGTCGGCGCCGATGACGAACTGGTCGCCCTTGGTCAGGAAGTAGTGCATGACCTCGCCCATAGCGGCCGAGGCCGCCGCATCCGGCGTGCGAGCGAACTCGTCCGGGAGGTGCTCCCCGACGCCGGCACCGGAGACGAACATGAAGCCCTCATTGCCGCCGGGCCAGCTGTAGATCTGCCGTGATGGCGAACAACAGGGCCCTGGCTCGTCTCGATATCTACGACGTGCGTGCCGAGCACCTGGTCACCGGCATGCCCCGACATCTGTGGCCGATGCCGAACGACAGCTCCGATTCCACGCTCCTACTGCTCAACATGCGGGAAGTCCTGAACCGCATCTCCTTCAACCTCAACGCCACCCGCGCCAGAGAAGACGCGGGCCACGAGCTTCCGGCCCACCGTGCCGCAAAGATCACCACCGCGCCCACGGACATCATGATCGGCTGCAGCAACCCGGCGGCCCTAGAACACGTACTGCGGACACTGAACGTCGACGACCACCTGCGGCGGCCCCTACGGCGAAGACGCTCGCCTCATCGCCCGGAGGAGTCTTTAGTCCGCTGTAAATGATCTTGTAGCCGCCGACCACCTTTACAATGTAGATTAATAACTCTGAGACATCATCGTTCATGCGTCCAGACGCTTGAACTCCGTCCACGGAAACCAGTTGCACATCGGCATACCTTGTCCCTGCCGAGCGACAGGGGATACCGCCGTCCACACTGCCGGGCGCTCCCCCCAAACATCTCTCGAACCGATGCCCTCGATGCCCCTCCCCCACCGAGTCCGATCCTTGGACGGCTGCCACTCCCCCGCCTGGCTGCTGGTCCAAACCGCCCAGCTGTCGTGGGAGATCAACTCCATCATGTCCCTTATCCACGGCGTGCGCTCAACCTAACCGAGGAGCTATCCGTCCAGCACGAGGCAACCCAGGCCCTGATGAACGCCGCCCACGCCGGCGTCATCGTGGAATCCCGCCTGCCGCCGGCCCCCTCCTGGAGCGGCGGGGTGCTCCGCCCACGATCGGTGTTCGCCCAAGCCCGCGAGGCCGGCAGCGATCCGCAGTCGGTCATCCCAGAAATGATCGTCCCCGCCAAACCCGCCATCCCCGATGAGCACCTGCAGACGCTGATCGAACTCAGATCATCCGCCGCAGGGCGATCTCCACAGCGTCGATGAGCGCATCACCTTCGGTACCGGGGTGGCGGGCAAGGCCGAGTTCGACGTCCGGCAACGCGGCCGCGTCGTGGCAGGCCATGGCCGGCTCGAGGTTGGCGGGCAGGTGAACGTATCGGGACTGGGGATGAAGGAGGCCTTGGGGCGGTCCTCGACGGTGTGGGCGTTCGGCGCGGGCGCGGTGGACGCCGGCGGGGTTGCTCCCGTCAAGATGGCCGAGCTGGCCGCCTACGGCATGCACGCCAAGGCCCCGAAGATCGAACGGCTCAAGGGCACCCGCCGAGTCGCAACGCTGCTGGCGACCATGCGGCATCTGGAAGGCGTGTCGGTCGACGACGCGTTGCTGCTGTTCGATCTGTTGATGGCGACGAAGCTGCTGGCGCGCGCTGCCCGCGATGAGGAGAAGGCGAAGCTGAAATCGTTGCCCCGGCTGCGTAAAGCCGCGCTGCAGGCCGAATCGGCGTTGCGGGCGGCGTTGGACACCCCGATGACCCAGCCGGACAGGTCCGAGCGGGCCGAAGACGGATTGCGGTCTGAGTCTGAGCCGGTGGTGAGGGTGACGACGGCGCCGGAGGTGATCGCGCGGATCGCGCAGGTGGTGCCGATCGAGCAGTTGGAGGCCGCGCTCGCGGTGATCAAGGAGTTTCTTCCGGCCGAGCAGGACGACGCCGATCTGGAGTGGCGGGCCGAGCTGACTAACCGGTTCGCCTCGGTGCGCGGGTTCGTGGAGTTGCTGGCTGAGACGATCCCGTGGGGCGGCACCGAGGCTGGCGCCCCGGTGATCGCGGCGTTGCGGGGGCTGCCGCGGGTGTTGGCCTACGGCAAGCACGCGAGTGTCGGGCACATCGAGGCGCATCAGGAGCTGGTGTCGGGGTCGTGGCGGCGGTTGGTGTATGACAACCCCGACCTGAGCGGCAAGCAGATCGATCGGCACGCTTATACCTTTTGCCTGTTGGAGGCGCTGTGGTCGGCGCTGCGCAGCAAGGACGTGTACGCGGTCGGCGCGGACAAGACCGGTGACCCGCGCGCCAAACTCATCTCCGGCGCCCTGTGGAGCGTGCACGCGCCCAGCATCTTGACCGCGCTCAGGCTGGATGCCGACCCCGACGCTCACCTGCGCAAACTCGCGGTCGACCTGGATGAGGTATACCGGGGCTTGGCCGACGGGCTGGAGGCCAACCCAGCGATCACGATCAAGGGCGGGAAGCTGAACCTGGCAAAGCTGGAGGCCGCGCCGCTGCCGCAGGCCTTTGAGGCGGCGCACCAGGCGGTGAAGGCGATGCTGCCGCGCATCGACTACCCTGAACTGCTGCTGGAGGTGCACGGTCACACCGGCATGTTCGACGCCTTCGAGCACATCTCCGGGTCGACGTCGCGGCGGGCGGACCTGGACATCAGTCTGGCCGCTCTGATGGTGGCCCGTTCCTGCAATGTCGGGTTGAAGCCGGTGGTCAAGCTCGGCGATCCCGCGCTGGGCCCGCATCGGCTGATCGGGGTGGAGAAGGGGTACTTCCAGCACGAGGGGATGGGCGCGGCGTCGGGCCGGTTGATCGCCAAGCAGGCCGACATCGATATCGCCCGCGAAGACTGGGGTGGCGGGCTTGTGGCCTCCGCCGATGGGCTGGGGTTCGTGGTGCCGGTCCGTTCTCTGTACGGGCGGCCCAACCCGCACTACTTCGGCCAATCCAAGCACTCCAAGGGCGCCACCTGGCTGGCGGTGGTCTCCGACCGGGTGATGGGCCTGGGCGGGTTGCTGGTGCCCGGCGCGATGCGCGACTCGCTGTTCATCCTGGACGCCTTGCACCGCTTGGACGCCAAAGAGCAGCCGGGGATCCTCACCACCGATACCGCCTCCTACTCCGACATCGTGTTCGGCCTGTTCGCGATCTGCGGCTACCAGTTCGCGCCCCGCATCGCCGACATCGCCGACGCCCAGCAGTGGTGGATAGACCCCGCCGACATCGGCTTGGCCGACAAGCGCACCACACCGTCGGCCAATGGGTACGGCCGGTTGAACGAGCTGAACCTGCGTCGGGTGAACATCGCGGCGATCAAGCAGCATTGGCCGGACATGCTGCAGGTCGCCGGGTCGCTGGTCACCAACCAGGTGCGGGCCTATGATCTGATCCGGATGATGATGGCCGAGGGCCGCATCACCAGTCTGGGGCGCGCGTTCGCGCAATATGGGCGGATCTTCAAGTCGATGCACCTGCTGCACGTGGCCCACCTGGAGGACTACCGGCGGATGATGGGCGCCCAGCTGAATGTCGGCGAAGGCCGCAACGGACTGGCCCGCGCGGTGTTCTTCGGCAACCTGGGCCAGCTGAAGCGCGGCTACGAACGCGGCGTGGAAGACCAACTCGGCGCGCTCGGCCTGGGATTGAACGCGATCTTCTACTGGAACTCGCTCTACATCGACGCCGCAGTGAAGAAACTCGCGGCCGGCGGCATGAAGATCGGCCCGGAGATCCGAACCCACCTGTCCCCGCTGCAGTGGGAGCACATCAACTTCGTGGGCTCCTACCCGTTCAACCGGCCCGACCGCCCTGGCCGGTTGCGTGACCTGCGTGACCCCGCCACCGCTGACGACGATCTGGAGCAATGACGAGGGGGCAGATCCCCGCACCCGCGCTACGACCGGGCAGATCACGGCGCCCATTCCAGAGGCTGAGCGTGAATCCTTCTTCTGTTCGCTCAGGCGAGTAGGTGAAGGACGCGTTCTGCTTGCTGTTGAAGGGCGCCGACGGGGTTACGGGAGGCGAAGGGTCCGCCGGGGCCGAGCGTGAGGAACCAGCAGAGGTCGAGCAGGCGGCGGCATCCCCTCGATGGCTTCGTGAACGTGCTGGGCCTCAGGATTGACCGCAGGTCGCGGGGCAGAACGTGACCTCGGGGTAGCGTGATGACGGCTTGTCCAGGAGAGGCTGCCGCTGCGACTTCAGGTGCTGGTCGAGGAAGGCTGCCACGTAGGTGCGGGTGAGCTCGGCGGCGCGCGCCGCGGGCAGAACGCCGTAGGTGGGCGTGATGCCGAGTGCGCCCCCCATCAGCGGGACGTCGGTGAAGGACTGGTGTTCCGCGCCCGACAGCACGAGCCAGCGCTTCCACCCGGTCAGCAGCTTCCAGTCGCGCTCCCACGAAGTGTCGCGGCCGCCGGGGACGTGCTGCGGCGAGCCTAGGAACATGAACGGCCGGGAGAACCCGCTCTTGGGGATCCGGGCGTAGGTGGTGCCGTCCATGTCGATGCCGGCGCGCACCCGGGGGTCCTTCAGCATGGTCGCCATGGCGCTGGCCCCGCCGATCGACTGGCCTGCCATCGCGATTTTGGAGCGGTCGATCCGGTCGGAACCGTCCCATTTCGATGTCAGCTGGTCGAGCACGAAGGAGACGTCGGCCGCCCGGCCCGCGACCACCCCCGTGCCGAAGCCCGGGTCGGTGTCGCTGTCGCAGGCGAGGCATTCGGCGACCCGTCCGCCGGGGAAGGTCGTGGCGTAGCTCTCGTAGGTGTGGTCGATCCCGGCCACGACGTACCCTCGGCTGGCCAGATCCTCGGCCAGGGACGTGAGAGTGATCATCGGATTGGTGAAGCCGGGGGAGATCACCACCAGCGGCAGGTTCCGGCCCGCGGGTTCGGCGTCCTTGATGGCGTTCGTGCGCGCCTTGCTCAGCGTGTCGTCCGGCACGCCCCCGATCCCCAAGCGCCTCAGGGTGAGCTCCGATTCCTTCGGCGTCATGTACGGCGCCCGCTGCCCGTCTCGCTGCTTGGTCGGGTACCACAGGGTGACCTTGAGCTCTCTGGCGTCGACGTCGAGGTTCCAGGGATCGGGGCGGGAGGCGTCTTTCAGGTACAGGGCGGTGGTGCCGACCGGATGGGCGCCGGTGGGAGCGGGCAGGGCGGCCGGGCCGGTCGGCGTGGCCGACGGACTTGCGGATCGGGGCGGCGTGGGCGCGGAGCAGGCGGACGCGGCCAGGACGGCCAGTCCCGCGGCGACGGCCAGGAGCTGTCTCATCGCAATGATCCATCCTCACTTGCGCAGCAAAGTCAGGGCCTTGGCCAGGGCGGGGTCGCGCCCGGCGGCCGCGTCCTTCGGGGTCAGCGGCACGTGGTGGTCGGGCGGCACGCCGATCTTGTCGATCACCTCGCGATTGGGCCCCAGGTGATGCCTGGCGGGGAAGCCCAGGAGGGTGTTGTTGGCGAGCAGGTAGGACCCGGCCGGGCCGGAGATGACGCCGGCGGTTCTGGTGCCGACCAGCCGGCCGAGGTGATGGTCCTTGATCGCAGAGCTGAAGTGCTCGCAGGCCGAGGCGCAGCTGCGGTCGGTGAGCACCACCAGCGGCAGGTTGAGCAGCTCGACGGTGTCGTCGGTCCGCAAGGCCTCGCACTTGTTGTCCACGGTGCACAGATAGGCGGTGACCTTGCCGTGGCCGAACGCGCTCACCAGCCGGATCGCCTCCACGGGGCTGCCGCCGCCGTTGCCGCGCAGGTCCAGCACGACGCCGGTGAGGGTCCGGCCGGTGCGCAGCCTGGAGATCGCCTTGAGGACCCTGTTCGCGGAGTCGGACGCGAATCCGCGCAGCCGTACGTAGGCGATGTCGTCGTCCAGCAGCTTCGACTGCACCACTTGCAGGGCGGCCAGATCCCGCTGGTAGAGGCCGGGCTTGAGCGTCACGTTCCAGCGGCGGCCGGTGGTCTGCCGCAGGAGCCGCAGCTGGACCGGGCGGGCTTGCGGGTATTGCGGGTAGAGGGCGTTGATCGCGGGGGTGGCCTTGCCGTCGATGAAGGGCGCCGATCCGTTGATCGATTCGATGAGGTCGCCCGGGCGCAGTCCGGCGGCCTGCGCCGCGCCACCCTGCACGGTGGTGACGAACAGCGGGCCGACGGCGGTGCCGGGATTGCCCTCCACCTGCGGACCATTGACGTTCGCCTGCAGACCCAGGCCGTAGCCGTCGCCGTCGTAGTAGTCGGGTGGCTGCTGGACGCCGTGCGTCCAGCGGGCGTGATTGTCGCCGAGGCCGGCCACGATGGCCTCCAGGGTGACGACGGCCAGCTTGTCGCGAAGGTCGGGAACCTGATCGGTGATCTTGCGATAGACGGCATCAAAGGCGGCCCAGTCGGCTTTCCGGTCACCGCTCAGCGCCGGCATGGCCGCCTCTGGCACGTCGCGCCCGTCGCGGTTGAGCTCTTGCGTCAGGGCGACGAATCCGGCGGTCAGCAGCGAGCGGGCGTCCAGCGTGGCGCCGCTGTAGTAGGTGCCGAGGAGGCAGAAGTAGGCCTGCTCGATCACGTCGATCGTGGTGGCCGTCTCCGCCCCGGGAGCCCCCTGGGGCCGTGCGCAGGCCGTACCGGCTGCCGGGCTCGCCTCGCTGCGCGGCGGCGTCGGCGCCGTGCACGCCGCCGCCAGGAGCAGGGCGAGCCCGGCGGCCGCGGTCCTGATGACGGTCATGACAGGCGCCTGCGGAGCCACCAGAAGGACGACCACGTGAGGCCGAGGGTGAGCAGGGCGTAGATCCCGGTCTCGATCCACTGGAAGGGCCAGAAACGCTCAAGGGGCTGGTAGGTCACCTTCTGCCGGTAGCCGAGCCGGTTGATCTCGACCATGCAGCTGTCCCCGGCGCTCGCCGACGGTGCGCAGGGGCCTGACGTGGTGGAGACCTGGGCAGCGGCTTCATCGTCGCCGCTGGCAATCGTGCGTCCGGACGCGTCGATGAGGGCGGTGGACAGGACCCACGCGCCGGTGTCGCCGGGAACGGCCGACTTCAGGCGAATCTCCACATATCCGCCTCGGTCCCGGTTTATGCCGATGCCGTCCACGTTCGTCTTGCCGAGCTCGAAGGTCGAGGTGATCGGGGGCATCAGGTGGGGCCGGACCAGCAGCGGCATGGCGAGCTGGATCGCGGCGAAGACGGCCAGGGTGAGGGCCATGGCGGGCAGTGTGCGGCGCACCAGCATGCCTACGGCCACGCCGAGGACGAAGGCGAAGGCCGCATACCCCATCGGGGCGATGCCGCGCGCGCCGAACACCAGGGGAGCCATCAGGGCCAAACCCTCAGCGGCTGATTTGTCCAGAGGGTCGGACCACCAGGTCACCATGAGGCCGCACAGGCCGGCGAAGGCCACGGCGGTCAAGCCCATGAGCCCGAGCTTGACCGCCAGCCAGCGGCCGCGGGTGATGCTCTGGTTCCACACCATCAGGTGCGTGCCCGCCTCCAGCTCGCGGGTGATCAACGGTGCTCCCCAGAAGAGCCCGGCGAGGGCGGGCAGGAGCAGCACGACGAGAGTCAGGGCCATGAACGAGGTATCGTGCCCGCCGAGGAACCAGTCGTAGAAGCGGTCGCAGGTGTTGTCCTGGGTACAGGCGGCGATCCCGGCGGAGTAGTCGGAGGCCAAGCCGGGGCCGGTCAGGGCCAGGACGACGGCGAGGATGACGAGCAGGGCGGCCATCATCGCGGCCGAGCCGCGGAACTGGCGCCAGGTCAGCCAGATCATCGCTGCACCTCCAGGGCGATTCGCTGGTCGGCGGTGTGCTTGTCCATGTAGGCCAGGACGAGGTCCTCCAGGCTGAGCTGGGTGACCGTCCAGGCGGGGTCGTGGATCGGGGCGTCGGTGCGGATCACGTACGTGCTCTGCCGGTCGGTGTGGCGTGCGGAGACCACGTACTGGTCGGCGGGGAGCCGGTCGGGGTCGCGGCGCGGGCCGGTGAGCCGGTGATGGGTGGCCAGCAACTCGTCGGTCTCCCCGGCGACCTGGACGCGGGAGTCGACGAGCACGATCAGGTAGTCACACGTCCGCTCCAGGTCGGAGACCAGGTGGGAGGAGAGCAGCACGCTGAACTTGTGCTCGACGGTGGCTTCCATCAGTCCCTGCAGGAATTCGCGGCGGGCCAGCGGGTCGAGCGAGGCCACCGGCTCGTCCAGGATCAGCAGCTCGGGGCGTTTGGCTAGGCCCAGGGTGAGGGCGAGCTGGGCGCGCTGGCCGCCGGACAGCTTGCCCGCCCGCTGGGCGGGGACAAGACCGAGTTGCGCGATACGGTCCCGCGCCATGGTGGCGTCCCAGCGGGGGTTGAGCCGCGCTCCCAGCCGCAGGTGGTCGGCGACGCTCAGCCCGGCGTAGACGGGGGTGTCCTGGGCGACGAACCCGATCCTGGCCAGCTGCGCGGGCGTGCTTCCTGGCCGGCCGCCGAGCACGGTGATGCCGCCCGCCGTCGGTTCGAGCTGGCCGCTGGCCAGCTTCAGCAGCGTGGTCTTGCCGGCTCCGTTGGGGCCGACCAGCCCGACGACGTGCCCGGCAGGGATGTCGATGGTGCACTCACGCAGCGCCCAGCGCTTGCCGTATTTCTTGCCCAGTGCCTGGGCCTGCAGGACAGAAGTCACGCTATGTCCTCCTGAGCGGTGGTCCGAAAGGTGGTCATGAAGAGGGCCTCGATGCTTTCGTCGTCGAGGCCGGCCCGGCGGGCCTTGGCCAGCCAGCGCTGCAGTTCCAGCCGCAGCGGGCCGTGCGCGGCCAGCGAGGCGTTGGTGAGCGTCGCCGTCACGAACGTCCCCACCCCCGGCCGGGCGGCGACCAGGCCCTCGTGTTCGAGCTCCCGGTAGGCCTTCAGGACGGTGTTGGCGTTGATCGCCAAGTGCGCCACCACCTCCTTGACGGTCGGCATCTGGTCGCCCTCGCGCAGCACGCCGAGCCGTAGCGCGTGCCGTACTTGCTGGACCAGCTGCAGGTACGGCGAAACACCCGACCTGCCGTCCAGATGGAACTCGATCACCGGCTTCTCCATTTATCTAGCCTGCTAGTACTTTAGAGTCCCAGATGTTAAAGGATCATAAGGATCGCTGTATAGGCCTCGCCCGGTGGCGCCCGAAGCGGTCCATCGCTCCTCAGCCCTTACGCCGGGGCGGATCTTTCCCCTGCCTCGTCGAATGGCTGCCGCAGTAAATACCGGATTTACTGCGGCAAGCTCATGATCGCGGCCATACCGACCTGCACTGTCTCTCTCGGTGACCGAGGTCGAGGTGTACGCATTTACTGCGGCAGAACAGAAGGCTGGAAAAGATGAGTGCCGGCACCGCCGACGTGATCCCCCTCGGCCAAGATCGCCCCGAGACGTACGGCGACGCGGTCGAGGCCTATCTGCGCTCGGCCGGGATCGGCGAGTCATCCAAGCGGATCTATCGCATCTCGTTGACGACGTGGGCCTGGCTCGCCTGCGGACAGCAACCGCCGCTCGGTAAGGACCGCCGCGCCGCCCAGGCACCCGCGACCAGGTTCGCGGCGCTCGCCGATCCGGCGACCTCCCAGCTCCTCGCCGGAGCCTTCGTTGAGCGGTCCCGCCTCGTGGACGCCGACACCGCTAACCGGGAGCTGTCGATCATGAAGGCCGCCATCGGCTGGTGGCGCAATCGCGGTTGGCTCGCCGACAACCCGATTCTCGGCATCGAACGACGGCCCGCTCCGCCCGACCGGACCAAGGCCCTGTCCCGCGATCAGCTCGCCGCCCTGTTCGATCTCAAGGTCGGCGTCCGGGAGAAGACCCCGTTGAAGATGCTGTATGAGACGTGCGCCCGAGCGCAGGAGATTCTCACCCTCGACATCGCCGACCTCCTGCCGGCCGACAAACGCGGCCGAGTCCTGTCCAAAGACGGCGCGACCGACTGGGTGCACTGGCAATCGGGCACCGCTCAACTCCTGCCCCGCCTGCTCAAAGGCCGCGCTCGCGGCCCGCTCTTCCTCACCGACCGCAAAGCTCCCGCCTGTACCCCGACCACAGACGTGTGCAAGCTCACCGGACGCGGACGGTTGTCCTACCGGCGCGCCGCCGAGCTGTTCGAGGCCCTCACCCGGCCGCTGGCACACCCCGGGATCGTCGACGCAGCCGAACTCGAACTACGCGGCGGCTGGACGCTGCACCAACTTCGCCACTCCGCCCTCACCCACGAAGCAGAGGACGGCACCAACACGCCCACCCTGCTCGCCCGCTCCCGGCACGCCTCCGTCCGATCCCTGGAACGCTACGCCAGGCCCGGCGTCGACGCCGTCGCCGACCACATGGCCGGGCGCGACCCCGCCGCTCGCCGCCGGTCCATCTGAGCGGCCAGGATCAGCGCAGGTCCTCGGTGATCGTCCAGCCCCGGTTGCGGCCCATCCGGGCGAGCTGCCGACGCAGGTCAGCGATGCGTTCACGGGCGTCGAGGCCGGCGATCCCGATCGTGATGCGCTCATCAGTGGCGTGGTAGCTGGTTCGCCGGTCACCAGCGGCCACACGGCACGCCGCGTTGATACTGGCGCGCAACCGAGTGATCTTACGAGGGTCGTCTTGACCGCCGAAGCCCTCGATCGTCAGACAGGAGAACAGCGGTGCGCGCTGGAGACTGTCGCGGCGCTCCACGGCGTTCTGCTCATCCTGATCGAGGCGCAGAGCACTAAGGATCTTGTCGCGGTCAGTTGAGCTGATTGGCCTGCGGCCCAGCCAGTCGGGCCAGCCATCCGGGCGGGTCGGCACGATGCGCACCGGCTCAAACGGCGTTACAGGCGCGATCGTCTCAGCGGGCAGGTCGGTGGAATCGGCGGCCGCGCTGTCGCTCACCTGGCTCCTCGTGATGTATCCCGCCATGAGCGGTGATCTCTCCCAAGAGTACCGGTGGCATCCAACCCACGATCTACAAATAGGGCCCATTCGCCACATCGTGAGCACAGTTGGCCACCGGACACACCACCGGAACTCTACCCATCTTGACCTGCGGCGGGAGGCTTAGCGTTCAATTTCAGCCGGATGGTCCCAGCACCCCTCCCCGGCCGGGTAATAGGTCAAGTCCGTGGCGGCGCGGTAGCGATGTACCAGGGCCAGCGCGTCCAGCACCGGCCGGTGGGAGTTGTCACAGCGAAACTCCAGCACCTCCAGCAGAGCGATCAGGCCCTTGCGGTAGTGGTTGGAGGAGGAGGCCCGGTAGGTGTGCTGCACCGTGCGCCGATACGTCGACCCCGACGACTTGTACTCGGCCACCAGGTTGCGCAGGTTGTCCTCGCCGATGACCGGGAACACCACCTGGCGCACCGTGTCATCCGGCCGGGCGGAGGCCGCCTCGGCGACCCGGAACAGCAGGCCCTCCTTGCCATGCACCCGCTTGAACTCGGCCACCAGCTGCTTGGTCACCCGCCGATCCGCGCGGGCCTGAATCGCGTGCACCGTGCGTAGCAGCAGCGTGACCAGCGCGTCGGTGATCTCCCAGGCGCGGCAGTGCACCAGCGCCGCCAGCAGCGTCACGGTCAGCTCGTCGCTGTGATCACGCAGGTGTGAGGGCGACTCCACCGCGGCCCGGGCCCTCCAGGCGGCCAGCACCTTCGGCGCCACGTCGGCGGACAGGCCCGCCGGCAGCCCGATCGCGCGCACCGCTTCCAGCCGGGAGACCTCGGTCAGCATCGACGCCAGGCTCACGTTCCCCGCTGAGGCCTTGATCAGCGCCCACGCGCTCGGGTCGGCGTCCTCGTCGCCCCCCTCGGCCAGCTGCACCAGCACCAGCAGCCGCGCCCGCACCTCGGCCGGCAGCCGTCCCGCGATCCGCTCGGCGAGGATCTTCTCGGCCCGGTGCAGCCCTGAGCGCACGATCCGCTCCAGGCGGTCCGGAGTCGGCGGCTCGATCGACCGGACCCGGAGCTCGGCCAGCAGCGCGTCCCTGACCAGCTCATAGCGGCGTTCCTTTGGCGCGTACACGCCGGCCAGCCAGTCGATCAGCTTGTCCGCATCAGCGACCGTGCACTGGCGGAACCCGTGGTGGGCGCGGATCTCCGCCCGGTGCCGCTCAATGGTGCGGCCACTCCACTCGTAAAAGCCCAGCGAGGCGGCATCGACCTTGAGCTGGCGGGCGACGAACTCCACCGCGTCGTCATGCAGTTCGGCCCGGCCCCGGGGGAAGCGCCCGAACCGGCCGTAGAACTTCAGCAGCAGCGCGAACCCGAGCTGCGTGTCGCGGTGTTTGACCGCGACCAGGCCCTGCTCGGCACCGACCAGCGTCCAGTGCTCAACCAGGTCCCCAAGATTCAACGAGGATCGATTCACAGCCGCAGATCATTACGGCGGTCACCCCCCGGCGACAGCCCCAAAACCATGATCAACTATTTGGCGGTGGGTGTCACGGTTCTTACCAACACCCCTAATAGGGCTGGCCAGGCGGTGGAGCCGGAAGCCGAGGTTTCGGCTGTGGATAGCCATACCCGGCGTGGGGCCGGATTGGTTCCCTCAGTGGTCTGGCTGCGCTGACCTGGTCAGACGCCGTCTCGGGAACCGGACAGAGTTTCGGTTCTGTCCGGTGCGTCCCAGCACGGCCCGTTTTCGCCGTATTCTGGTGGCACCCCAACTTCGTCAAGCCGATCGTCGCGGCAGGCAAGATCACATAGGGTGCCGAACAGGACTTTTCATGACTAACCCCGGAGATAGCCCGCGTGAAAAAGTTTCTGGCAAGCGCAGTCCTGACCTCAGCCTTCATCGCCCTCCATCCAGCGAGCGCGCTGGCCACCCAAGCCCCTGCCGGCAGCGCCACCGCGCAAGCGTCCGCGTCGCCTACGCGGGCCATGCTCACGATCAAGGGCGTCTTCCAGGCCACGGAGTATTGGTGCGCCCCGGCATCGGCTTCGATCGCTCTGCGCACGCTCGGTATCAAGGTCAACCAAGCCACCTTGGCCAAGAAGATGCGAACCAACAAGGACGGCTCGCTCGCCGATAACATCCTGCGGGTGCTGAACGCATACTCCAAGAAGACCGGGTACACCTATGTGCCCTCATCGGACACGTACAGCTCCAAGCGTCTGGGCCAGCGGCTCACCCACAGCATCGGCACCCTGGGCAAGGCCGTTCCGGTCCAGGTCTTCCTCGACCGGCTTCCCTGGTACAGGGACGTCGACTTCGGCCGGAAGAACGTCGGTCACGTCATGATCGTTCACGGCTATGACAAGGAGGCGAAGACCTTCACCGTCTGGGATCCCAATAACTACACGGGTGACGGCGGCGAGCACCGCATCACCTGGGCACAGCTCGCGAAGGCCTCCTTCTCGACCAACCACGCTCCCGGTTACAGCCGCTGGGGCATCTACCAGCCCGTCAAGAAGTAGAAGGAGTGCCACCGGTCGGGTCGCCCCGGGCGTCTCCGCCCGGGGCTCCCACAGAACCGTGCGTAACGATCTCTCGTTACACGGCTCTTGTCGTCCTGGTCACCAGACGGTCGGGACTGTGTTCACCCAGATCCAGTGGGCGAAGAACCTCGGTCGTTTCTTCACGACCGTCTCCCACTGGGCCTGGGCTTTCCGACGGCCTCGGAGCCGTTTGTACTTGTTGCGCGACCACCGCATCAGGTAGGCGTTGATGCGGGCCAGGAGGGGATACAGCGCGAAGCGATAGAACGCTCCGTAGTACCGCATCCAGCCCCGCACGACCGGGTTGATCAGCCGTGCGAGGTCGTGTTCGGAGGAACCTGTGCGATGGTGGAGCCGCCAGGCCCGCACCGTCGCGCTGATTTGTTTCAAGGCTTCCCTGCTGATCGCCGGGTTGAAGCCCCAGCGCATCTTTCCGGTCTTCGTGCGCACTCCTCGCGGCCGGAAGGTGAACCCCAGGAACGTGAACGACGTGTGCTCATGCGCGCCGCGCCGCCGGTCGTCCTTGCAGTACACGATCCTGGTCTTGTCGGGATGCAGTTGAAGCCCGACCTCGGCCATCCGTCCCTTTGATCGCCGCGAGCACCCGTTCGGCCCGCTCCAGGCTGGAGCAGTGCACGACGGCGTCGTCGGCATAGCGCTCGAACGCCAGTCCCCGAAATTGCCGGGACATCCAGACGTCGAACGCCTAGTGCAGGAACAGGTTCGCCAGGACGGGCGAGATCGCCGACCCTTGCGGGGTTCCGCGGTCTCGACCGTGCAAGGTCCCGTCGGGTAGCGCCAGCGGAGGCGGCAAGCCACCGCTTCACCTACAGCGCCACCCACGGCAGATCGCAGTGCGCCTGGACCGCTTTCACAAGGTCCCACGGCACGGAGTCGAAGAACTTCTGGATGTCGAACTCGACGACCCAGTCGAACTCCCAGCACCGCTGCCGGCAGGTCTCGACCGCATCCAGCGCTGAGCGGCGCGGCCGATAGCCATAGGAGTCCGGGTGGAAGATCGGTTCGACCCTCTGCTCCAGGGCTCCGGCCACGACCGTCTGCGCGATCCGGTCGGCCACGGTGGGCACGCCCAAGATCCTCGTGCCACCGCCATGCGCCTTCGGGATCTCCACAGCCTGGACCGGTGGCGGGAGATAGGTCCCCGAGGACATTCGGTTCCAGATCTTGTAGAGGTTGCCCTTCGGATCTTTCTCGAATTCCTCGATGGACACTCCGTCCACTCCGGCTGTGCCCTTGTTCGCCTTGACCTTCTCCCCCGCTACTTGGACAGCGCGTTTCGAGATCTCAAACGGCTTGTCTGGTGCTTTCAACCCGTTCACGCGACTCCTTTCGGAGTTTCTCCGGTTGATCGGATAAACGAGTCATGAACAACCCGGCCCCTTCGCTCCAGTCCCATTACAGGACCTTCATCACTACTACGGGCCGGTCCGCCGGCACGCCTGGCAAGCGGGTACTCTGACGCCGCCATCGGGATGCCCCACGACGCGACTGTCCCCTGTTCGCCCGCGATGACGGGCTGGTTTCCAGACGCGCCTTCTCCTGTTCCGCTCGAACGCCGCAGACCGGGCTCGCGCCACCTCCATGCCGGACACCGCCTGGCCAGTAAGCGGACTCCCGCCAGGCTTTATCCCGGAGTCGTATTCACTCTCCGGTTTCGGTGTCATCTGTTCTGCTTTCGACACGTCATCAGTGGTTCACTCGCGTTCGCTTTCCCGGTCCCCATCTGACGCCTTTTCGACGCCTTTTCCTCATCGCTCACCACGACTGTCTTCGGCAAACGCGGCATGAGGCGGTTTGAAGCCTCCCTCCGCAGGGCGGCTCCGAAGGGCCAAGACCTTCATCATCCGAGCAGCATCGCTCCAGATCATTCGCCTACATCGAACTCTCCTTCACGTTCAGGACACACGAATACGGCAGAAACAGGCCACGCCTGCCTGAAACCCCAGGTCGGACAGCGAGGCCCAGGGCCGGGGTTTCGGCGAAAGACTGTCGCACCGCGTGGGGACCGGATTGCCGCCCCTGCCAACGCCAGGTGGCCGACCTGCACAGATGCGGTTCCGGTCATCGGACAGAACTCTCACACTGTCGGGTATGGCGGTGCCCCCCTGCGCGGAAGGCGGAAACGGGTCGGCGCCTTACTGGGGTGGCGTGTCCCATCGCGGTCCGCATCCAGTGTGGCGGCCGAGGGTGGCCAGCCATGGGTCGAGGGGGTGGCCGCAGACGCTGCAGCTTGGTCGATAGGTGCCAGATCGTCTCGGGGTGGTGACCGCCCGCGGGCGCTTGGCCGGGTGGGTGGGCGAAATGCGTACGGACTTGGCCGCCCAAGCGGCCTCTGGTTACCAGCGGCACGTGGGTGCCCGGCGCGGCGTCGATGCCGTGGAAGCAGAAGAAGCACACCAGCGTCCCCGCCGCGCCGTAGCCGAGCTGCCGCCAGAACTCCGCCGGACGCTCGGCAACGTGCACCTCGCGTCCCGTGGTGAGGTCGAAGCCGACCACCAGCAGATCGTCTCGCACGGCAACCCCCACGAGTCATGCCACTGGTGATGCTACGACGGAAATAGCCATTCCCGGGAGTTGGAAAATCCCGCAGATTCCGGCGAACCGGTTGCCGACGTCAGGAGACCCTGACGCGAGGAGGAGCGCATGGCTTGAACGAACGAGGACGCCGAGCACGACGGCTGGGACGCAGCCGAATTCCCCGGGAGCCGGTTCTCGGTCGGCTCCCGATCTGGCGGCGCCACCGTGCGCCATTTCCCGCCCGGCCCCGGCCGGCTGGCCGCCGCCATCGGCGAGCCCGAGGAGGTCGACGGCCGTGAGGCGATCGGCTGGCGGGCCCTGTGCGAGTGCGGCTGGCGCGGACCGCTGTGGCAGCGGGTGGCCCCCCGGCGAGCACGACCCGGCCGGCCGCCGCATCCACGACCCCGACCCCAGCCCCTACGGCGACGCCCCGGCCGAGGTCGCCGACGCCCTGCACGCCGAGTGGATCGGCCACCTGACCCCGCAGACCCTGACCGCCGTGCGCATCGAGGCCCGCGCCCTCAACGACGCCCACACCCGGCTGGACGACGCGGTACGCGCCGCGCGCGAGGACGGCCGCTCCTGGGCCGACATCGGCGCCGCGGTCGGCATCAGCCGCCAGTCCGCCCACGAGCGGTGGGCCCAGCCGTCCCGCCCGGCCCGCGCGTTCGCGACCGGCGACCGCGTGCGGCTCCTGGTCGCACAGCACGTGTCCTACCTCGATGAGGACCTGGCCGACGAGGGCGAGGACGCAGGCGTCCGATTCGACGTCCCGAGCGGCACGCTCGCCCGGGTCGTGAAGGTCCGCCCGTACCCGACGCCGCTGCCGTATGTGGTCCTGCTGGAGGACGGCCGCGAGTTCGGCGTGCCCGAACACGACATCACCCGCGTCGCATCGGCCGAGGCGTGAGGGATGGACCACGACGAGCGCATGCGCCTCCTGGCCTCGGTTCTCCTGGACCTGGATCGGTGTGAGCACGGCCAGCACGCAATGGATTGGTGCGGCGATTGTCCGGGCGAACGCTCGGTGGGGAATCTGCTGCTCAGGCCGGGGACGGTCATCGGCACCGGGATGAACAGCAAGATCATTGTCCCGATGCCTGACGATCGGCATGACCCGTTTGCCTGGCGGGTTTTCGAGTGACCTGATCGACCGTACGTCGATGTACCCGGGGTTGAGGAACCTGGGGACAGCCGTTGGCGCTGAGAACGATCATGGGGCCTCGGCATTGATGGGCCGGCCCGACAGTGCGTCAGCCCTGCCTGACCTCTAAAACCGCATCACCGCAGGTCGCCGCCCCGGCGCCGGTTCCCGCACCATTCCGGTCCCGCGCACCGTACGACGGCCCACCGCCAAAACCCCGGCCTACCGAGGGCGTAAACCCTGCCGACAACTCGCGGCGAGGCTGCACGACGCAAAGGGGCCGGGACCTCGACCGAGCAGGAACAACACCACAAGATCGTTCTCAGCGCCAACGGCTGTCCCCAGGTTCCTCAACCCCGGGTAGGCGGATCGCGTCGGTGATCCGCAGGCCGCCTCTCATCAGGATGAGGGTGATCAGCCGGTATTCCGCGTTGTTCCATCTGTCGAGGTTGTCGGGGCGCTCAAGTTGGGCCATCACTAGTTCGCTCAAGGCCCGAGGTAACCGCGCGGCGCGCTTGGGATAGTCCTCGGGAAAGAACACAGCGGTCGTCGACAGGCTGGCGTCCCAGCTGTGCCGACGGATGGCGGTGAAGAACGTGTTCAGCTGCCCGATGCTCAAGTGGTGGGCGCTTCGGGCTGTGCCCGCGTACTGAGCATGAAGGTCGGCCAAGTAACGCTCCAGCAGCGGCCGATCCACCTGGTCAAGCCGAGTGACGCCAGTCACGGTGAGAAATTCGCTGAAGCGGGCGATTACCTTCGTGCCCAAGTTCGCTGTGACAGGGTGCAGTCCGGTGACAAGCCGCCATCGGGCCCACTTTTTGGCCAGTTCCCGCAGCCAGGGCTGAGATATGCCGTCGAATCGAATGTGCGCCAGATCTGAGTGCTGCAGCCCCAACTCACGCAGCCGCCAGACGTCCCGGCTGTATTCGGCGTCCCAACCACGGCCTTGGCGCCCCTCTTGCGCACGCCCTCCGGCATACGCTGTCAGGTCAGGACGCTCTGCGTTAATGCCTGAGAAACCGGTCGTCACAGCTATACCTCTCGGCCAGTGAACCAGCCTGCCGCTTCCATCGTCTTGCGGGTGTCTTCAACGGTCAGGTGCCCGTAGATGTCCAGGGTGGTGGCGATGTCGGCGTGGCCCAGCAGCTTGGAGACCACCTCGATCGAGACACCGTCGCGCAGCAGTCGGGTCGCGGCGGTATGGCGATACCAGTGCGGGTCGAAATCAATGCCGGTCCGCCGGCGCAGCCGCCGCACCAAGTCATAGACCGCCGCGTAGGTCAGCCGGTGGCCGTGAGGCTCGGCCCAGAGGTTGACGAAGACGTAGTCACTGTCCAGGTCGCCGTATTCGCCGTGCAGGTAGTCGGCATAGAGACGGACCAGTTCTGCGCTGACCGGAATCGTCCGCGACTGCTGGGACTTGGTGCGGGCACCGTTGTCGTTGATCCGTGGCCGCACTGTCATCTCGCGTTCAGCAGCGGCGAGGTCGGCGTGACGCAGGCCGAGCGCTTCGCCGATCCGAACGCCGGTGTCCCAGAGCAGGGCGAACAGGAAGCGGGGGTCAGAGAGATTTGGAACGGAATCCGGCGTTAACAGGGGTTCCCGCTGGTCAGTGAGCCCCTGACATTGCGGTCCTCCGGACATGGTTAACGCCGGATTCCGTTCCATCGCACATGGTGTGGGAGGCAGTCCAGGGTCTCGATGTGGTGATCGATGACCGGCTGGTTTTGCTTGCAACTACCGACCGCACTTGTTCGTGAGTGGCGACCGCACCCCGAGCTTCAGCGAAGTTGATGGTTGCCAGTTCTGACCGCACCCCGACGGCAGGTGGCAATGGACCGCTGACCTGGGCTCACGACGGCCAGCCGGATCTGTCCGGGAGCGGCCATACCGAGCTGCCCGGTGGCGGCAACGCGATTACCTAGCGTGATTGGCGTCCAGGTAGACGCGCGCGTAGCCGCCGTTCGGCGCTCATCCTCTGGCCTTCATGATGCCCTCGCGGAGTGTTCGAGATCGGACATTATGGGCGGGTGCTGCGCTACGTACTGTTGCGCGACGCCCTTCGGAACCTCAGTCTTGAGCCCTCGGCAGGATGTCGTGCGGTGAATCATCTGGGCCTCACGGGATCGGATCCGCTGCAAGGATGACGGCCGTGCGCCGCTACGAGACGAGTATGTACGACAGCAACCGCTGGGACGGCTTCGAGCTCCGCCCCGGCGACATCATCATCAGCACCCCGCCAAAGTGCGGGACGACGTGGACGCAGATGATCTGCGCCCTGCTCATACTGCAGGAACCGGAGCTCCCGCTCCCGTTGGACACGCTCTCGCCGTGGATCGACATGGTGACTCGCGCCCGCACAGACGTGTTCGCGGACCTGAAAGCCCAGACGCACCGCCGGTTCATCAAGACCCACACGCCGCTCGACGGGATACCCAACGATCCGACGGTCACGTACATCTGCGTCGGGCGGGACCCGCGCGACGTGGGGCTGTCGATCGACCGCCATATCGACAACACCGACATCGGCGCGTTCATCAGCCAACGCAAACGGGCGGCCGCGATCGACGGTATCGAGCTCGGACCATTGCGGCCACCGCGGCCGCGCCCCGACGGCGAGCGGGACCGCTTCTGGCAGTGGGTCGACGACGAGACACCATCGACGCAGGTCGGGTCGTCGCTGCGGCGCACTGTAGAGCACCTGCAGACGTTCCGGGACGCCGCCGACGATCTCGACGTCGTGTACTTGCACTACGACGATCTAAAGGCCGACCTGGAGGGGCAGATGCGGCAGATGGCCGCGCGCCTCGGCATCGACGTCGACGAGCACCGATGGCCCCGCCTGGTCCAGGCGGCGACGTTCGAGTCGATGCGCAGCAGGGCCGACACGACCGTCCCCGCCGGCGGTCCGGAGCACTGGATCGATCCCGCCGCGTTCTTCAGCCGCGGCACGAGCGGCCAGTGGCGCGACCTCCTCGACGACGCCGACCTCGCCCGGTACGCCGCGCGCGTGCGGGCGCTCGCGTCCGACGATCTCGTCGAGTGGGTGCATCGCGAGCCGATCGACTGAGATCCCCGTCCGGCGGTATCCGGGGTTGAGGAACCTGGGGACAGCCGTTGGCGCTGAGAACGATCATGGGACCTCGGCGCTGACGGGCCGGCCCGACAGTGCGTCAGCCCTGCCTGACCTCTAAAACCGCATCACCGCAGGTCGCCGCCCCGGCGCCGGTTCCCGCACCATTCCGGTCCCGCGCACCGTACGACGGCCCACCGCCAAAACCCCGGCCTACCGAGGGCGTAAACCCTGCCGACAACTCGCGGCGAGGCTGCACGACGCAAAGGGGCCGGGACCTCGACCGAGCAGGAACAACACCACAAGATCGTTCTCAGCGCCAACGGCTGTCCCCAGGTTCCTCAACCCCGATATTCACCCGCTTGTTGCGTATTACGCGATCGTCGGGTCGGGCTCAGGAAGCTGTCAAGAGATAGCCCGAGGTACGCCGGATCAGCCAGGCGTAGGCCTTGGTCGCGATGCGGTCGGTCATGATGCCGGCCATCGGGTTGGGCTTGTTCGCCATCTCCGACCCGGCGAAGCTGCTCGAGCGATTCGCGATGCGCGCCCTGTCGCGCTCGTAGGCCCGGAGGTCGCCGGTGATTGAGCGCGACAGCGCCCAGACGTCCTCCAGCGCCTGGTTGGTGCCATGGGCGCCGGTGGGAGGCATCGAGTGGGCCGCGTCGCCGACCAGCGTGATGGGACCGGCGCCCCAGACTTTCGGCACCTTGTGGACGACGTGCCCGAAGCCCTCCAGCTCGGTCATCGCCTCCAGCACGTCCTGGGTCTGGCCCTGGTAGTGGCCGAAGAGCTTCCTGACCTTGTCCAGCGCGTCGGGGTCGCCCCTCCAGAGGTCCGAAGCGCCGCTCCATCGCGGTCAGGTCCACCGCGAACTGCTTCTTACCCTCAGGGCTCCAGGCGTCGAGCGTGGTGAGGCGCACGCCGCCCGGGTAGATGTCGATCTCGCGCAGGATCGACGTGCTGCCAGGCCACAGGGTGATCGAGCCGCCCTTGGTGCGCAGCTCGGGCGACCGCTCGTAGACCTCGACCTCGTGCCCGTTGTTGAGAAGCCCGTGAGCGAGCGCGAGTCCCGCGACACCGGTGCCATCAGGGAGGGGCACCCCGCGGGCCAGGAGCCCTACGTCGAACCCCGCGACACCCGAAAGTTCGATGAAGACGAACTCGCCTGAGGGCTAGTCCGGCTTGTATGCCCTTGCGATCGATGAGATTCTTGCGGACGCCGGTCTGTCGAGGTGACGACCCGATGCGAGGGGGACGGCGATGACCAACGACCCAGCACTGCAGGCTCTGGCCAGGCTCGTCGGCACTTGGAAGATCACCGGAGGGCACGAGGGAACCGTGATCTACCGCTGGCTGAACGACTTCTTCCTCCAGCAGGATGTCCACCTTGGCGGCGCGCACGGCATCGAGATCATCGGCCGGGAACGGACGCTGATGGCCGAGCCCAGCGCCGACATCAAGTCTCGCTATTACGGCGACGATGGCAGCACCCTCGACTACACCTATGAAATAGAGGGCGACACCCTCACCATCTGGGCGGGCGAGCGGGGCTCCCCCGCCTACTACCAGGGCGTCTTCAGTCCGGACGGCTGCAGCCTTACCGGAGCGTGGGTCTACCCGGACGGAGGCGGCTACGACTCCAACGCCGAACGCGTCGAATAGGTGGCCCGCCCGTCGCTCACACATTGATCATCTGGAGGCCGTCGATCGCTGCCGGGGATGTCCTGACTCAGTCGAAGTGATGCCCGGCGTGGCGCGCCTACCTGCGGCGCATCAGATGCGCTGAGCTGAATGGCTCAGGGTACGGCTCAGCAAAGGTGATGAGAGCAGAAGGCCGACGCCTCGGAGTGCGATTCGCTGAACTGGGCGGCATTGGGTTGGCTGAGTCGAGACATCAAGTCGTTGCTCCTTCCGCGCCAGCGAACGACCGGCACATACCGGCGAACGAGAGAAGACTGGAACCCTGCGTGAAACCCGCTGCGCACGCGAAGGGGCCGCCCGTGAATGAATTACTTGACGTCATCGCCACCTGGTTCGACGGCCATTCAACCACCAACATGGTGGTGTGGGGGTGGCCCATGCTGGTGTGGGGCCGCGTCGGAAAGGTCATGCTGTACTTCGCCGCGCTGTCCATCGTTCTGGACTTCCTCGACCCCGAAAAGCTGCGGGAGCGGGGCGGCGGATTGAAGGTCCGCGCTACAGACGCCCTCTCCCGTGCCCGGCTTAGGTTGTCTCAAGCTGGCGTGGCCGGCCTCTCCACGAGTATCCGGGCGCACTTCACGTACACCTCCCCAGGTGTCTCCCATGACCAGTGGGGGATAACCGGCCAGCGCGGCGACCGCCACAGCGCTGTGTACAGTCCTCCGGATTACGTCCCTCGCGCGCTGGGCTGCTCGCTTGAGGAGTACCAGGCATTCCATCGAAGCGTCATCGCAGAGCTGCCCCGCGTCCACTCATGCGACGGCGAACACGACGGTCTGTGCTCAGCACAGCGTGGTCACATTCAAGCGCGGATCGACGCGTTCCTGACGGAGCACGTGCCCAGTGATCGGCGCAGGTACGTGGAGGCGATCCGGAGCTGGCTGCTCGCCAAGGCAGCGTGGTGGGCGCTGATGGGCGCGGCCGAGATACTCCTCGGCGCGCTCCTGCATCGCACTCGGCCCCTGCATGTGTTCCGCTGGGCGGCGTTCGCCCTGGTGCTGGTCGGCGGACCGCTCGACATGCTCGCCGCATGACGGCCGGTCAGGGGTCCAGCCCATGATCACCGAGTCGGAATGTTCATCAGCGCGTGTGGACCCGTCGGCCTCGGTGATCACGATGGGGCCGGTGCCGCCCTTCAGGGGGTCCCGGTAGCAATCGCGGAAAATCCAACGAACCTATCCCTGACCTCGGAGTATTCGAGTTCTCGGGACGGGTAGCGATCTTTGCCGCTACGGTTCGTGCTGGTTTCGGTACGTTCGTAGAGGTTGGTGAGGATTGGCGACCCAGTTCTTCTCTGACGAGCAGATGGAGCGGCTGCGGTCGTATCCGGATATCGGCCGGGAGGAGTTGATCCGGTTCTT
This sequence comes from Streptosporangium sp. CA-135522, assembly GCF_050949235.1. Classification (NCBI taxonomy): domain Bacteria; kingdom Bacillati; phylum Actinomycetota; class Actinomycetes; order Streptosporangiales; family Streptosporangiaceae; genus Streptosporangium; species Streptosporangium sp. CA-135522. Next base: position 4,930,407 of record NZ_CP192026.1, on the reverse strand, counting down.
CACGCTGACGCGCAAGGACTTGGGGTTCATCGACGACCAGGGCCGTGGCGGAGGCCGGGGGCCGGGGGCCGGGGGCCGGCGGCGCGGCTGGGCTTGGCGGTGCAGCTGTGTACGTTGCCGTGGCTGGGGTTCGTACCCGATGACATCTGGTCGGTGCCGCAGGCGGCGATGCTGCGGTTGGCGAACCAGTTGGCGGTGTCTCCCAGGGTGCTGCAGCAGTACGGGCGGCGGGCGCAGACCCGCAGTGATCATCTGAAGCTGGTGCTGAAGTACCTGGACTGGAAGCCGGTCCCGTCCGGTGGGGAGCCGTTGAAGGAGCTGGAGCAGTTCCTGCTGGACCGGGCGATGGAGCACGACACGCCGTCGCTGTTGTTCCATCAGGCGGCGGAGTTCCTGATCAGCGCGCAGGTGACGCGGCCGGGCGTGGTCACGTTGATGGAGATGGTCGCGACCGCGCGAACGGGCGCGGGCGCGTTGACCTCGGAGAAGGTCGACCATCTGTTGACCAGGCAGATGCGCGGGGACTTGGAGGCTCTGCTGGTCCACGACGCGGAGCTGGGGGCGACCCGGCTGGTGTGGTTGACGACGCCGGCGGTGGAGGCGACGTCTGCAGCGGTGAAGCTAGCGATCGAGAAACTGCTGTTTCTGCGGGCGATGGATGCCCATCTGCTGGACTTGTCGATGCTGCCGCGTGAGCGGCGCCGGTTCCTGGCGACGCTGGGCCGCCGGTCCACGGTGCAGGGGCTGGAGCGGCGCGGGGAACGCCGCTATCCGATCCTGCTGGCGCTGGTCGCCCAGTCGGCGGTCGACCAGCTGGATGAGGTCGTCGCGTTGTTCGACCAGGCGGTGTCGGCGCGGGAGTCCCGCGCGAAGGCCAAGACGGACGAGGCTCTGGCGGAGCGGGCGAAGAAGGGCGAGGCCCGGCAGCTGCTGATGGATGTGATCCTGCCGGTGCTGGTGGACCCGGCGGTCCCGGACGAGCGGGTTGGCGGGATCCTGCGCGAGCAGATCGGGATGCAGAAGCTGCGGGAGGTCGCGGCGGTGAACGGGAAGCCGCTGCCTCGCGACCACGGCCGGCTGTCGGCGTTGGAGGCCTCCTACACCTACCTGCGGCAGTTCACCCCGCATGTCCTGAACGCGATCGACTTCCACGGCGGGCCCGGCACCGCCGACCTGATGGAGGCGGTGGCGGTGCTAAAGGAGCTGAACCGGATCGGCGGCCGGAAGGTCCCGGCCGGGGCGTCGACGTCGTTCGTGCCGACCCGGTATGCCGACTACCTGGCCAGGGCCCGCAGATCTGGCGATGACACCGCGTTTCGCCACTACTGGGAGCTGTGCACCATCTTGGCCCTGCGCGACGGGCTGCGCTCGGGCGATGTGTTCGTTTCCGGGTCGCGCCGGTACGCCGACCCGGGCACCTACCTGTTCACCCCGGGGCAGTGGGAGGGGCGGCGGGCGGAGTTCTGCCAGCTGGTCCGCAAACCGGCCGGAGCGGCCGACGCGCTCGCGCAGGCCAAGGACGAACTGCACCAGGCCCTGGAGGATCTGGAGGAGAGAGACCCTGGCGGGCAGCTCGCCGGGCGATGTCGGCGCGGTGCGTCTGGACGAGGCCGGGCGGTTGGTGATCCCGCCGCTGGCGGCCGAGGACATCCCCACCGAGGCCAAGGCGCTGCGCGAAGAGCTGTCGGGAATGCTGCCATTCGTGCCGATCGCGTCGCTGCTGATCGAGCTGGACGTCCGCACCGGCTTCCTGGCGTGTTTCACCCATGCCGGCGGTCGCAAATCCACCCAGTCGGTGGAGCTGAAGCGCAACATCCTGGCGGTGCTGATCGCCGGGGCCACCAACCTCGGGCTGACCCGCATGTCGGAGGCGTGCGGGGTCTCCTACGACACCCTCGCCTGGACGCAGGAGTGGTATGTGCGCGAGGAGACGCTGCGCGAGGCCAACACCGTGCTCGTCAATCACCACTACACGCTGGAGCTGGCAGGGAAGTTCGGTGGCGGCACGATGTCGTCCTCGGACGGGCAGCGGTTTCCTGTGCGCGGTAAGTCCCTGACCGGCCGCGACATGGTCATCCACGGCGGACGAGTGCTGTCGACCTACACCCACGTCTCCGACCAGTGGTCCACCTACGGGACCCAGCAGATCGTGCCGACCCACCGCGAGGGCCACTACACCCTGGACGAGCTGCTGGGCAACGCCACCGACCTGCCGATCCGCGAGCACGCCACCGACACCCACGGCGCCACCCTGGTCAACTTCGGGCTATTCGACCTGGTCGGCAAGGCCCTCACTCCCCGGATTCGTGACCTGGGAAAGATCACGTTAGTGCGGGACGACTCCCCGGTCGTCACCAACACCCGCTACCCGCACGCCGGGCCGCTGCTGGCCGACCGGTGGAACGAGGACCTGGTCGCCGAATGCTGGCCAGACCTGCTGCGGATGGCCGGATCGCTCACGTTCGGAGAGGCTACCGCCTCGCTGATCGTGGGAAAGTGGTCGGCAGCCTCCCGGCAGAACACCCTCGCCGCGGCATTGAAGGAGTGGGGGCGGATGCGCCGGACCATCCACACCGCCCGCTACCTGTCCGACCCGGTCTACCGGCGCAAAATCTCCCGACAGCTCAATAGGGGAGAATCCCTCCACGCCCTGCGGCGCGACCTCCACTACGCCCAGCAAGGCGCCATCGTCCGCCCCCACCTGGCCGACCAGACCGAGCAGGCCTGGTGCCTGTCCCTGCTCACCAACGCCGTCGTCACCTGGACCACCGAGTACTACGGCATGGCCATCGGCGAACTCCGCGGCCAGGGCCGCGAGGTCCCCGACGAACTGCTGTCCTTCATCGCGCCTGGCCACCGTGAGAACATCAACTTCTTCGGCTTCATCACCGTCGACGTCGAAGCCGAACTCGTCAAGCTCATCGGCGGCTGGCGGCCACTACGCCCGACCACCGTCCACGAGTCCGGCATCTCGTTCATGCTCCACCCATAGCCGCAGGCCCCGCACCCTGTGGCATTCAGGGGTCGGGGCCCGAGCCGCGCGGCTCCCACGTCGTCTTGAAGGATGTTGGTGGCATCCGATGTGCGTAGCTGATCACAAGGTCAGTGCCTATGAGCGGCAGGATCACGTCCGGCCGGCCAGCGCGCGAGCATCGTCGCCATGGCGAAAGCGCTGAGCACGCAGCCGATCTGCGCAAGGGCTATGGAGGTGGGCAGGGAAGGGAGTTTCCCGAGGTCGCCCAGCGCCGCTGCGGGGAGGAACAGCAGCAGTGCCGCGCGCCGTCCCACCACGGACCCTGCCGCGTATCCCGCTGCCGCTGCCATGATGATGAGCCAGGGCACAGGTTTCCAGAGTGCGATCTCATGGTTGGTGGCGGCGTCGAGCACACCCCTGCCGACCTTGCTGGCGGCCAACCCGATCAGACCTAGCGGCATCCAGAGCATGAGTGTGCGCCGGAAGATGAGCGACATCCCGTTGCGGGGCGGACGGGTGAAGGCGGCGGCGACCGCCACCACTTGCGCCAGGAGAGGCAGGCCGACGTTCGGCAGTGCCAGGGTCAAGGTTAAGGGCGATCTGCCCGATAGGTACAGCATGAAAGCGAGTGCGCCCAGTGTGGCGATCCCCCGGTGGCGGAGCGCGACCGCGAGCACGGGCAGGGCGAAGACGATGATCGGTTCAGCCCAGTGCAGGAGTGACCACGGCTCTTGCATCCAGTAGTTGAGCAGACCAGGGCCGCTCTGTGCCAGTGACAGGACCTGGCGGGCCAGCGTGTCGGTCAGGATGAGAAGAGGCCACAGCGCCATGCCCACGGCCACGGCGTCCCGCCAGGCGGGCGCCGACACCGTGCCGAAAGCCCGCCGGTAGTGCATGCGAACCGCGCCTGCCAGCAGATCGGCCATGTCGACGATGTGCGGGCGGGTCTGGCCGGGCCGTGATCCGGCCAGCAGTACGCCGATCATGTCTTCCTCGTGCCTCGTACGGTGATCATAGGGATAGCAGGCCAGGAGCCGCCGGTACCGGGCTTCGAGGGAGCTCACGCCATTCCTCCGAGGCCGGCGGCGCGCAGCCGCGTGGAAGCCGCTCGCACGTGACGGCGCATCCGCTCGGCCTCCGCCGCCAGCCGGGTCGCCCCGTCATCGGTCAGCTTGTAATACCGCCGGACTCTGCCGCCCACGATCTCCTCGCGATCCTCGACGATGAGGCCCTCTTCCTGCAGCCGGTCGAAGGCGGCGTACAGGGTTCCGGCGCGCAACCGTACCCGGCCCTCGGAGATCTGTTCGACGTCGGTGATGAGGCCATACCCATGTTGAGGACCGGCGGCGAGCGCGGTAAGGATCAGGAAAGTGGGTTCCTGCATCGATTTCATTTGATCATTATATATCGATGATCTATCTATTGATGGTGGATGCCTGATCGACAAGCCCCTGTACCTGCTGTCGGTGCTGGACTCGATCGACAGGGCGACGAAGGGGAGGACCGACCAGCCTCTCCGACAACAGCAGAGCGACAGCGGGATGACATACCGCCCCCTGGAATGCTGCGTGGGTGCACATCAACGAGATTTCGGAGGGCAACCGGGGAGATCGTGCGCATCGAGGACATCGCGGCCTTGGTGGCCAGCGGTTAAGCCCTCGGCCAGGATCGCGCTGCGGATCCCGTGTCCTGGCCGCTTTCGCCAGCGCTCGGCTGACCGCTCGAGGAGTGCCCTGGATCAGCCGGCTGCGTCCTCGGGGCCACGTCGGTTCGCGGGCAAGTCGGGCTTCTCGTCGGTCCAGCCGGTCTTTTTGACTGCTTCGTAGGAGAAGTAGGAGAAGCCGGCCGCACCCTGCCTCGACGGGCCCCACGCGGTGTTTTCCAGCGCCAATGGCAGCCCGGTTTCGGCGTCCACCACCAGCCGGTCCACGCCCTCCGACTCGCCCGTTTCGGTCGTGCGCGGGATGCTGACGGCCCGGCCGCGGCGGCCGAGCGGGTCGGTGACCTCGCCGACGGCCGTCACGCCGGGCAGGGACGCGATCATCCGGTACGCGGCGGCCCGCACCTTCGGCGACACCGGGAAACGCATGATGATGTGCACACCCATGTCGTAGATCCGCAGGTCGGCGTGCCGGCCCTGGCCCAGGGGCGGCACGTTGCCGTCCGCGGCCTGCTTCTTGATGACCGACTCCAGGTAGTCCCGGAGCTCTTCAGGGGTCGCCGGCAGCTTGCCCAGCCGGTCCGGGGTCATCGGCTCGCCGTTGGTCAGCATGCCCAGTGACCCGCCCGCGACCTCCCTCCGTGCCTCGCGCGGGCCCGCAGCGGCGGTTACCGTCCGGCTCTCCGTCACGAAGGACCTGCCGCCCTCGGCGATGCGCTTCCCCGGGTACGTCCACGTCTTCGGTGAGCCGTCGGCGCGCCATGCCTCCTTGTCTTCCGGGGTGGCGGGCTTGGCCCCGAGGAACTGAGTGATCAGCCAGGTGGGCTTGCCCGCCTCTGGGGACGCCCACAGCTCCTCGGAGTAGGCCTGCTCCAGCAGGTACTTCCCGTTCGGGGCAAGCAACGTGCTGCCGCTGACGACACGGTTCACCCAGTAGTCGCCGTTCGCAGAAGTCCTCGCAACCGACGTCGCGGCGGCAAGCAGGATCTGCCGGGCCGACGGCTTCGCGTCAGGCCGTGCAGACGAGCCGGTGGACGCGTCCGCCGAGGGCGGCTGGGCGAGGGTGGTGGAGTCCGGGCCGCCCGGGGCCGTACCCGACGTGATCACCACGATGACGGCGGACGCCGCGCCGAGCAGCCCCACCCCGAGCGCCGTCCACCTAGCCGTGCGCGGCGCCCCGCGGCGACGCCCCGCCTCGGCTGTGGCCCGGCGCGAGCGAGGGGAGGTCTGCGTGGCCAGGTGAAGATTCACCTGAGGGTTCGGGGCGGTCGGCTGGGCGGTGAAGGAGGCGACGAGCCGGGCACGGCCCTCGGCGCTCACCTGCGGGGAGGGCGGGGGTGCGGCGAGCAGGTCCCGCACGGCGTTGAGGTCATCCATCTGCGTCTCCAAAGTCTTCATGCATCGGGTTGACGCCGCCGAGGGCACCGCGAAGCTTCCTGCGGGCGCGGTTGAGCCGGGATCCGACGGTGCCCGAGGGGATGTCGAGGGCTTGGGCGATCTCCTCGTAGCCGAGCCCGGCCAAGGCCGCGAGGATCAGTACGTCGCGGTCAGCCTCGGAAAGTACCGCCAGCGCGGACGCGAGCTGGCCCTGCACGCCGGCGGCAGCCAGGCGCTGGGCCACGAGATCCTCATGGCCGGGGTCCGTCACGCGCTCGACCGGCGTCCGCTGCAGGGCCTGCAGGCGGCGGGTCTCACTTCTGCGGTGCTGGGCGACCAGGTTGGTCGCGATCCCGTAGAGCCAGGCCCGTACCTGGCCGCGCGCCCCGTCGAAGCTCTCCCGCTTGCGAAACGCCACAAGGAACGTCTCCGCGGCGAGATCGTCGGCGACCTGCGTCCCCAGCCGCCCGGCCACATACCGGTAAATTTCAGGGAAATAGCAATCGTAGAGAACCGCGAACCGGTCGGGGAAACGGCGAGACTGCTCGACGAGCGTGGCGTCGGCAACCTCTTGCGGGGGGTGGGAGACCCTCGGCCGGGCCGTCATGCGCCCTCCCGTCGGCCGGCTACGGGGGTATGTTCACTGTGGTTCACACCATTACTCCGCCGTACCCCGGATTCCTCTTCACGAGCGCCCGACGCACCCTCCTCGGTGAGCGCCTCGGAGGTGTGGACCGGGAGCGTAGCTGAACGCCGGGGGAAGTTGCCGATCATGGCGGCCCAGCCACAGGTCGTACTCCAGGGTTGAGGAACCGGCAGACAGCCGCTATCGCCGAGAACGATCATGGCAGGTAGTCGTCGTTCTCTCTCCTGCGGGGTGAGCGCACTCGGCTGGATGATGGCTGTGAAACTGCCCCTCGGATCTTATCCCGGGTTGTTTCATAGGTGTTCGCCTATGAAACACCACCCCAGACCTTCGGCGTCCAGGGCTTTCCCGCCCGGATTTTGTTTCATAGGTTGTTGCAAACCTCTGGACCTTTGAAACACTCACATGGAACGATCTGAAGGTGAGCGACGACGACTTCCTCCGAGTGGAAGCGGCCGACTGCCCGATGTCCTCCTGCGCCGCCCCGGCCGGGTCGCCGTGCCGGACCGGCAAGGGGAAGGTGGCCGTCCAGTACCACACCGCCCGGTTCCGGCTCGTGCCCTCGCTGGCCAAGGCCCTCAACGTGCCGACCCCCGCGCTCCGCAAACCGGGATCGGTGTGGGTCGAGCTGCCGCGCCCCGCGGCCGCCGGCACCAAGCCCTCCGGACACGCCAAGATCGGCTACGCCCGTGCCTCGACCGTGCGGCAGTCGCTGGCCACCCAGCTCGACTCCCTCAAGGCCACCGGAGTGACCAGGATCTTCTCCGAGAAGATCTCCACCCGCGCCACCATACGGCCCGAACTGGACAAAGCCATCGACCTCGCCCGCGAGATGCGCGCCTCCGGCATCGCGGTCACCCTGGTCGTCCACGAACACAAGCGGCTCGGCCGAGGCCTCGCACTGGCCGAGCTCGCCGAACAGCTACGCGCCTACGACGTCGGCCTGGAGTTCCTCACCGGCGAACTCCAAGGCACCCACGACCCCTCCGGAGTGGTGTTCACCGTGCTGGCCGCCCTGTCGGGCATGGAACGCGAGTACATCCGCGACCGGACCCTGGAAGGCCACGAATCCGCCCGCCGCAACGGCAAGACCATCGGCGGCGCCGCCGTCACCGACCCCGCCATGCTCTCCATGGCCCTGCACTTGCGCGACCAGGACCACAGCCTCCGCGAGATCGCCGCCCAACTCGTCATCACCAAGGGCAAGAAGAAAGGCCAGCACCCCTCACCCGCCACCGTCATGCGCCTGCTCCGCGAACACGACGAACAGATCACCGCAGAGGCGGCCTCCAGCAGCGTGTGATCAGCCCTCCGTCAGTGCCTCAGCCCAGCTCAGACATAGGTTCGTTGGATTTTCCGCGATTGCTACCGGGACCCCCTCATCCGGCGCCCGTGCCCGTTGATCCGGCCACTGCTGGTCGAGCCAGCATCGTGACCGGGCATGACGAGCATCCGAACGAAGAGTCCCGTTAGCAGAGCAGAGTTGAGCGGCCTACCGTGACTTTCCGTTCGGATGCGCCTCGCCGGAAGGTTTTCGCAGGTCATAATCCGCGCAGAGCGGGTCTGTGGGGCCGGGATGCGCCGACTTTGGACGGGAAGGTGATCCGCGACGGAGCACGGCGACCTCGCCCTGCCGCTTGAGGATCAGCGGAGGTCGGGGGTATCGGGGAAGCTGATCATGGTTGGGTGGTCTGGGCGGCTGTGACGCGGGCGGCATGCCGAGTTGGTCAGGCAGGTCACGGGCGCCGGTGGCGTCCAGGACGCGGCGGATGGCCTTGGAGGTGACCTGGTGTCGCCGGGCCAGGGCCTTGACGGCGGCACCCTGACGGTATACCTCTACGACGGTGGCCGCCTTGCCCTTGTCGAGGGCGGCGGGGCGGCCGAGAGTCTTGCCGGCGGCCTCGGCGGCAGCGACGCCCTCGCGGGTGCTCTCGCTGATCATGTCACGCTGGAACTCCAGCACGGCCGCCAGGACGGAGACCATCATCTTGGTGCCGGGGTCGTCGCCTGCCAGGTCGATGCCGGACAACAGCCCGGATTCGACGCGCAGGGGCAGTCCGCGGCGGATGAGTGCCGGGCGCAGGGCGAGGATGTCGGCGACCATTCCAAGGGGGCGGAATGGGGAGGCGGAGGTCTGGGCCGGATGCTATTGGATTGGCGTGCCGTTTCCGCAGGTGGCGAAGGCGGCCCTGATTGGATCTACGCTTGGGGACGTAATCAACCGGTTCCACCCCCGAAGCGCGATATGACCGCTACCCGGACGAGGTGCTTGCCGGTGGTGCGTGCCACAATCCCGTCGGTGTCCGTCGCTTCCCGGAAAGAGATCAGTTCTCGCGTGTCCAGGCGGGTGTGATCCGCACCTCGCGGAATCGCCAGCCCGTCGGCGTCCGTACCGTGGTGGAGGTCATTCGCAGGCCGCCTGTGAAGTGGGGGGCTTGGCCATCGCGGTAGTAGTACACGAGCGAGTTCACCGAGGCGGCCGCCCGGTCTCCCTCGACGTTCACCAGCAGGTCAGTGGTCGTGTGCTGGGTGCGGACGCCGGACCCGGATGACCGAAGGCGCAACATGGTGACCCTCACCACGGCGGGTGATCGGCAACTTCGACGCATGGACCGAGCACTCGACAAGGTGCAGGACGACCTACTCGGACCGCTTTCGGCCGAGGACAGGCAGACCTTGACCCGCCTGCTCACTCAACTGCTCACGCACCACCAACGGGGGTGAGCAGCGGCTGGCGGTGGTCGCCGCGACGAACTGGATGGGCGATGTCTGCCAGGAGGACGAGGACCCACGGCCTCGGAGAGGCTCGACACCGAAGGCCCCCAAAGGTCGACCCGACCAGCCCTCATGACCGGCAGCTCGCCAACGTCCCCGCATCTACGGCCCCATCAAAACGAAGCCCTCGGCGTCCTCGCCCTCGAGATCGAGCTGGTCGACCAACCCGGTGAACGACATTCGAACGGCCAGTGGCGGCAGCCCAGCGCCTTCATTCCGCTGCCGCCACTGGCCGTTCCGTTGTCGCTCAAGCCCCGTACCGGTCGGCCTGCTCGCGCATCGCGTCGGCGTAGGCCGCGACCACGTCCATGGTGACCGCCGGCAGGCTGACCGGGGCGTCGTCGGCGTCGATGCCATGCCGCTCGCGCAGCCACTCGGAGTCCCTGCCATGGCCGTGGCAGCCAGAAAAAATTTGGGAACCCGGGGGCCGGCGGATGTCGAGAATGCTCCGACGGTTCCGTCCCTGGGGCGGATCACGACAACGACCCTGGAGGAACGGCCATGCGAGCGAACGAGATCACCGAGATTCTGGACCGGCCGATCAGCCGAGAGCTGTTGGCACGCGACGTGACCCGGCTGGCGTACGTGGCCAAGGACGGCACGCCCCGGAACGTCCCGATCGCGTTCACCTGGAACGGTTCGGAGATCGTCATGTGCACCACGAAGAACGCCCCGGAGCTCCCGGCTCTGCGTGAGAACCCGATGGTCGCCCTGACGATCGACACCGAGGTGCACCCGCCCAAGATCCTGCTGATCCGCGGTCGGGCCGAGCTGGACGTCGTCGACGGCATCCCGGACGAGTACCTCCAGATCAACGGCTCGTACGAGATGACGCCCGAGCAGCGGGTCGAGTGGGAGGCCGAGGTCCGCTCGCTCTACGACGGCATGGTCCGGATCGTGGTGACCCCGACGTGGGCGAAGCTGATCGACTTCGAAACGACCCTGCCGAGCGCGGTCGAGGAGCTGGTCCGGCAGCGGGCCGAGCGTGAGCGCGCCTGAACACGGTCCCGACCATACTGAGGAGAACATGATGGCCAAGTACCTGCTGCTCAAGCACTACCGGGGCGCTCCCGCACCGGTCAACGACGTGCCGATGGACCAGTGGACGCCGGAGGAGGTCTCGGCCCACGTGCAGTACATGCGGGACTTCGTCGCCCGGCTCGAAGGGACCGGCGAGTTCGTCGACACCCAGGCGCTCTCCTCGGAGGGCGCGTTCGTCCGCTACGACGGCGAGGGTCGCCCGCCGGTCACCGACGGCCCGTTCGCCGAGACCAAGGACCTCATCGCCGGCTGGATGGTGATCGACGTCGACGGCTACGAGCGGGCGCTCGAGCTGGCAGGCGAGCTGTCGGCGGCTCCGGGCGCGGGCGGGAAGCCGATCCACGAGTGGCTGGAGGTGCGCCCGTTCCTGGCCGAGCTTCCGACCATCACGGACTGACGCGCGTGGACGACTCCCTGCTGCGGACCCTCACCCCCACGGTGATCGGCGTCCTCGTCCGTCGCGGAGCCGACTTCGCCTCGGCCGAGGACGCCGTGCAGGACGCCCTGGTCGAGGCCGTGCGCGTGTGGCCCGACGACCTGCCAGGCGACCCCAAGGGCTGGCTGGTCACCGTGGCCTGGCGCAAGTTCCTCGACGCCGCCCGCGCCGGCACCTCCCGACGGCACCGCGAGATACGCGTCGAGGCCGAGCCCGTGCCAGGTCCTGGCGAGGCGGTGGACGACACGCTCCAGCTGTACTTCCTGTGCGCCCACCCGTCCCTGACACCGGCCTCGGCCGTCGCGCTCACGCTGCGTGCGGTCGGCGGCCTGACCACGCGCCAGATCGCGCAGGCCTATCTCGTGCCGGAGGCGACCATGGCCCAGCGCATCAGCAGGGCCAAGCGGACGGTCTCGTCCGTCAGGTTCAACCAGCCCGGTGACGTGGCCACCGTGCTGCGCGTCCTCTACCTCGTGTTCAACGAGGGGCATGGCGGGGACGTCGACCTGGCGGCCGAGGCGATCCGCCTCACCCGCCAGCTCTTCGCCCTGACCGACGAGCCCGAGGTCGCGGGGCTGCTCGCGCTCATGCTGCTGCACCACGCGCGCCGCGCGTCTCGCACCGGCCCTGGAGGCCGCCTGGTGCCGCTCGCCGAGCAGGACCGATCGCGCTGGGACACCCGTCTGATCGCCGAGGGAGTGACGATCCTGCAGGCGGCGCTGGCCCGCGACCGGCTGGGCGAGTACCAGGCGCAGGCCGCGATCGCCGCCCTGCACGCGGACGCCCCGAGCACCTCCGAGACCGACTGGTTGCAGATCGTGGAGTGGTATGACGAGTTGCTGATCCTCACCGGCAGTCCGGTCGTACGGCTCAACCGCGCGGTGGCGGTCGGCGAGGCCGACGGACCGCAGGCAGGCCTGGCGGCACTGGCCGAGGTGAGCCCCGACCTGCCCCGTTACACCGCGGTACGGGCCTACCTGCTCGAACGCGCCGGTGACCTTGAGCAGGCCGCCGAGCTGTACGCCGAGGCCGCCCGCGCGGCGACCAGCCTGCCGGAGCGCGACCACCTCACCCGCGAGGCCGCCCGGGTGCGGCAACTGCTACAGGCGTGAGTACGGCTCGCCTCGGCCGTGCTGGTCGCGCCGATGACGGGCCGCCGAGGCCGCCAACTCCTCACGACCGTCCTCCACGAGCGTGTCCTCGCTCCAGGAGCAGTCATGGCAGGATCCGTTCCAAGGGAATAGCCCATTCCCTGTCACGACCGCATCCGGCCGCATCCGGCTCACCTAATAACTCCTAGCAGAATGAAGGCAACCACGTCCAGGAACATGATCGGTCGTTGGGCCAGGCGGTCTACCCGAACCAGGGCAGCTCCCGAAAGTGTCCTATACGCTCTTGCGGTGCTGACGTGGAAGAACGTGCCAGTGGGCCGTCGCTCGTGGGCGTGGTTCGCCGTGGCTGTGAGCGCTTCGCTGGTGCCGTGGGCGTTGCTCGCCACGACCAAGGGAGGGGGCCTCCCTCCCCTGCCTTTGGCGATGCTCGCCAGCTCCTTCCCCGAGGTCTCGAAGCGGGACTTCATAGCCCTGGACGTCTTCGTCATCGGCGTCCTGCCGCTTCTGATGGGTGTCGTTGCCGTAGCGAGATCTCGCACGCTGGTCGGCGCCGTCAGCGGACTCTGCGGCGTCCTGGCCCTGCTCCATCTGGTGTTCGTGCTGAAAGAGCCTCCAGTAACCCTCCCGCCGGCGGATGCCACCGCGGACATGTTCGCCGGCAGTCAACCGGACTTCTACTTCGGTACGCACCCGGACGGAGGGGTCTGGGCGCTGGCGCCCATCGCCTACGCGGTCGGTGCCACGGCACTCCTCATTGCCGCCCGGCGGGGAGGCCGCGGTGTGACGCGGGATGACTGACATCGTCTCTACCGTACTCCCTGCACACTTTCCGTCCCATACCTGATGAGGTTCCGCTCGCGTCCGGGGATTGCGGGAGCGGCGTTCGGTCGTCAGTGGCAACGGCTCGATGCACTGCCAGCGTCCTACGGGAACGATCTCTGCTGGCCGCTTCCCTGTACCGGTCCGACGACCGATCATGTTCCCGGACGCGGCCGCACTCATTCTGTTAGGAACTCTAAGGGCTCCTTTCGGCCCGTGAGCAGCGCATGAGACGGCACAGCGGCCCCTGCCCATGGGATCCCATGGGCAGGGGCCGCTGTGCCGTTTGGTGCTGGGGGTTCGGCGGCCGGCCGGGCGCGACCGGTCAGGCCAGGTCCCAGAGCAGGCGGTAGTAGGCGATGCGCTCCGGGTCCGGGGCGATCCCGTACGCGTCGTACACGATGCCGTCGTAGCCGGGGCCGTAGTTCCACTCCGTGCTCCACGCCGCGACCGCCAGATCGGCCCACCGGTCGGCCACCCCGAGCGAACCGAGGTCGACGTGCGCGGCGAACATGCCGTCATCGTGCAGCAGGGTGTTGGGGACGCACGCGTCCCCGTGACAGACGACCAGGCGGTCGATCGCGGGCGGCTCGCCGATGCGCGCCCGGGCCCCGGCGAGGTCGAGGTGCCGGTGCTCGGGGAACCAGTCGGCCGGTCCCTCGCCGTCGGCGATGCGCTCGTCGGCATGTGCGAGCCGCCGATCGATGCTCCAGTCGAACGGGCACTGCTCCACTGGCAGGGCGTCGTGGAGCAGGCGCAGCCCGCGGCCGATCGCGGCCGCCGCGGTCGCCGCATCGGCGATCCACCGAGGGTCCACCGCCGGCAGGCCGGGAACCGCCGCCGTGACCAGCCACGCGCCGTCGGCGTCCGTACCGTGCTCGATGACTCGCGGGACGCTCGCCCATCGCCGCGCCCAGGCCAGGCGCTCGGCTTCGCCGGGGAGGTCGATCTCCGGAGTGCCGGCGGCGATCCACTTGGCATACCTGGCGCCACCGCGCCCGTCATCGAGGCGGAACGTCAGGCCACCAAGCTTGTTGCGCCACACCGGGGTGACGGTGTCACCGCCGGCGAGCGCCGCGACGACGTCGGGGACGGTCACGGGGCCGGCCGGGATCTCGGAGATGGTGGGGCGGCTCATGGAGCATGATCCTCCTGGGGGAACGGCGCCAGTGCCAAATGGTTTTGCAGGGCGCCCCTCTCCTCGGGTTTTGCCGGGTGACTCCCCCTTCCCCGTCTACGCAGGCGCCCCCACAAATTCCCCATCTACGGCGCCCGGCCACAGCGTGCCCGTGCCGAGGCTATTCCTCGGTGGGACCAAGATCGGGTGTCTCCTTGAAGTCGACGGTGCGGGCGTGATGGGAGGCGTGCAGTTCGAGGACGATGATCTCATTGGTGCCCATGCGCAGTACTGGGGCGGGGACGTACAGAGACCGTTGGGGACCCCGGGACCAGTAGCGGCCGAGTGCGAAGCCGTTGATCCACGCGTTGCCCTTCGTCCAGCCGTCGAGATGGAGGAAGGTGTCTGCCGCCTCGGTCACCTCGAACGTGCCGCGGTGAAACGCCGGCCCGATCGTAACGGTCCTGGTGGCAGCGAACGGGAGTCCGCTTAGGGAGGTCAGCGGAAGGGGCCGGTTGGTCCACCCGGCGAGCTCCGAGCCGTTCAGGAGGACCTTTCCGGGCAGTCCCTTGCGGTCGTGGATACCCAACCCGTAGTTGACACGACCCTGATTTTCCACGAGCACGCTGAGGACGCTGCTTTCACGCGGCACGGTGAACGTGAGGGCATGCTCGTGGTTCTCCCGCTCCAGGACCCCGGCGGGCTGTCCGTCCAGGAAAACCTGAGCGCGGTCACGGACGTGTTCCAGTTCGAGCAGGGCGGGCCCGGCAGCCGGCAGCGTGGTCTCGTAAAGAACGAAGCCGAAGTCCTGCCGGAGCTCTTCCATAGTCAGCGGATACCGGGACTCGACGGCCTCGCCGAGCGACGCAGCACTCTCCAGCAGGCCCGCGCTCTGCGTCAGCGGTACGGCCGCCACGGTGAGTTTGGCCCCGGGCGCGGGGACGGGCTCGCCGGGGACCATTGCGTACTTGGCGATGATCTCGCGGAAGGCGGTGAACTTCTCGGTGGGGTCACCGGCTTCGTCGAGAGGGGCGTCGTAGTCGTAGGAGGTGATGGTCGGCCGGTAGGTGTGCTTGTCGTTGGCGCCGTTGGTGAATCCGAAGTTCGTACCGCCGTGGAACATGTAGAAGTTGACCGAAGCTCCGGTTGCGAGCAGCTCGTCAAGCTCCTGCGCCGCCTGGTCAGCGTCGCGGACCACATGACGGGAACCCCAGCGGTCGAACCAGCCGATCCAGAACTCCGTCGACAGCAGCGGACCGGTGGGCTGATGTGCGCGCAGCGTGGCGAGATTCTGGGCGGAGCGGCTGCCGAAGTTGGCCGTGGAGAGAACTCCCGGTAGGGCTCCGCGCTCCAGATCGGCGGGCTGGTCGCAAGTGAACAGTGGGACGTCGACACCACACCGGCGAAGTGAGTCGGCGAGATGCTCGAGGTAGGCGGTGTCATCGCCGTAAGCTCCGTATTCGTTCTCCACCTGGACGGCGATTATCGGGCCGCCCCGCGTGGAGAGGTAGGGGTGGAGCGGGGTGAGGAGCCGGGTGAAGTAGTCGTCGACTGCCGAAAGGTAACGGGAGTCGCGGGTGCGCAGCCGGAGGTCGGGTTCGGCCAGGAGCCATGAGGGCAGCCCGCCGCCCTCCCATTCGGCGCAGATGTACGGGCCAGGGCGAAGAAGGACGTGGAGACCCTCGGCGGCGGCGAGATCGAGATAGGCGGGCAAGTCGAGTTCGTCGTCCATGCGGAACCGATCCGGCCGTGGTTGGTGGAGGTTCCAGGGGACGTACGTCTCAATGGCGTTGAGTCCCATGAGGCGCGCCTTGCGGAGCCGGTCAGCCCACTGCGCAGGATGGACACGGAAGTAGTGAAGCCCGCCGGACAGGAGCCGGAAGGGTTCACCGTCGAGTCGGAATCCGCCGTCATCGATCTGAAAAACGGGCATGTGGTGCTGCTCCTGTTCTGAAAGACCCTGTGTTGAAGGGCAAGTACGCGGTGGTGGGGCTCGTCGACGGAGAGCCTTGCCCCGCCTGTATGTTTACGTAAACATACAGGCGGGGCAAGGGGGTCCCGATAGCAATCGCGGGAAATCCAACGAGCCTGCCTCTGACCTGCTCTGATGCGAGGTCACCTCAGGAGGGGTGTGTCGGTTGGTAGATGCGGCGGGCCGGGCCGAGGATGCCGCTGACTTCGCCCGGGTGCTCCGCGTCGACGCTGGTTAGCGAGTCGGATGGCCCGAGGCATCTCAGCCTCGGGCCTCACAGATCCCGGCGTGACAGTCTCCCGCCACCGGGCTCTTGTCATCCTGTTCGCCAGGCGTGCGGTGTCCATCGCCAGTGGGAGATACCCCCTGAGTTCCGCCGCAAGGTCTGAGGATCTGTTGGCTGTGGGCCAGGAGACATCACTGAACACCCCACGCGAGAGGGCAAGGTCTACTGCTGCGTGGCGGAAGGACGTCTACTCCCGCCGAGTCGTGGGCTGGTCCATCGATGCCAGCCAGACCGCCACCCTGGTCACCAACGTGCTCGGCATGGCCGTCCATAACCGCACACCGCCGACCGGAACGCTGATCCACTCCGATCACGGGGTGCAGTTCACCTCCTGGGCCTTCACCCAACGCGTCAAAGATTCCGGTCTGGTTCCATCGATGGGATCGATCGGCGACTGCTTCGCAGGCGCCGTCATCGAGTCGTCCCGGGGGCGGATGCAGACGGAGCTGCTCAATCGCAGGCGGTGGAAGACCCGTATCGAGCCGGCGAATGCGATCTTCGAGTACTTGGAGATCTTCCACAACCGGTAGCGGCGGAAGGTTCTACTGCCGGGCGTGACGACGCTGGCCCGGCTGGTCGCGAGGGTGCGGGACGACACGACGAAGCGGTTGTGAAGTGTGCTGGAGGCGCCACGATCGGATGATGCTCCGGCCCAACAGTTCGTGTTCGGAGTGATGGCCGGACAAAGAGTGGTATTACTTTGAGTTACCGAGCCACCCGATTGCGTCACGGAAAGGCGCAGCCGCGAGGGGCTGCTCCGGTGCGCAGTCGGCCGTCTGCCGACCCGACGAAGCACCGTTCCGTCAGGACGCGACGTCACCAACAGGGCCGGGGCCGTGCGCGCCGGTCTCCGCAGGAGGAGAGTCTGTGATCTCGAAGAGCAAGAAGAACGCCCGTTCCATGGCCGTGGCGCTCGCCGCAGCCGCCGCCTTCACCGTCACCATCCCGGGCGGCACCGCCTTCGCCATCGACCACGTCCAATGCGTTGGCGGCGAGAACTTCCTGAAAATCTGGTCGCACCTCGACGGCCGCCAGAGCGTCGACTGCTACGCCAACGGCGGAAGGACCGACTTCGGCGGATGGTGGGTCGACCGGATCTCCACGGGCAACAACGACCTGATCTACTACGACGCCAACGGCGACTCGGTGAAGATCGAGCGCTGGCACGACATCACCTTCCCGAACCGCCCTCCGAAGGTCGTCGCCATCCAGATCGTGTGACACGTTGACATCCGGCTGCCGCCGGAACGCCAGCCGGTCACGCCCCACCGGCGTGACCGGCGGCGGGCAGTACGTATGCACCGGAGCTTGAGCTGCTCGGCGGTCAGCCCTCCGCACTTGCACAGCAGCGTCTGCCGGTGGAAGTCCAGCCACGAGTCCGCGAGCGAGCGCTCGTCTCCCGCGATCTGGGTGAATTGCCCGCGGACGAGCGTGATCTCCGGAGCCAGCCAACTCATCGGACCATCATGCCGGGCTTTGTCTGGATCGGATAGCGCATGAGAAGAACGGGCCCCGGTGTCGATCGCTGTGAAACGATGGCGCGCTTACGGGGGTCAGTGCATCACCGCTGTCGAGGAGCTCGGCGTAGATCTCTGCCGGGGTGCGGTAGCGGTGAATCTTGCGGGGGCGGTTGTTGAGCTCGGCGGCGATGGCGTCCAGGTCGTCCTGGCTGAAGGTGCGCAGATCCGCGCCTTCGGGCAGGTACTGGCACAGCAGCCGGTTGGTGTTTTCGTTGCCGCCCCGCCGCCAGGGGCTGCGCGGCTTGCAGAAGTAGACCGGCACGCCGGTCGCGCTGGTGAAGGCGCGGTGTTCGGCCATCTCCCGGCGGTGTTCGGCCATCTCCCGGCCGTGGTCCCAGGCCAGGGAACGGCACAGCCGGGCGGGGATGGTCAGAACGCTACGGGTCAGATGCGGTCTGGCCTGATCGGCCTTGAAGCCGTCCGGCAGCGCGACCAGGGCGGTGTAGTGGCTGGTGCGCTCGACCAGCGTGCCGATGGCGGACGGGCGGGTGCCCATCATCAGTACGGCCGCCCTCCCAATGACCGGCCACCGCACGGTCCTCGACCTCGGCAAGGCAGGCGCCGATCGGGAGCATGTCCGCAGGACCCCGCGGCCGGTGGCCCGGCGGGCGCCTCGAGGGCGGCGCATCGGGCGCGCGGTGCGCAGCCGTTGATTCAGGGATCGGCCTCTCGCACACATACAGCTGCTCCGCGAAGTCCGGTGGCGCGCACACCCGCACCTCCGCGCCGAGAGAGCCCACGGGGCGTTGACTTTGTCGCAAGATATGACGCACCATGTTGCTACAAAGCTTGCGACAAAGGAGGCGCTATGACCAGTGAACCGTTACCGGACGCCGACCCGCCGGCGCGTGCGGCCGATCTGCGACTGGCGGGCGAGTGGCTGGCCCGGCACGACCTGGCCGGCGCCCGCCCGACCCCGCTGCTGGCCAGCCGGCTGGCGGTCCGCAGACGCGCCCGCCTCGCCGCTCACGTCATCCTGGCCGTGCTGATCCTCGCGAGCGCACTCGTCGCCGCTTCCGCCTTCGGCGACCCCTCACCGCATCGCTCGCTGCCGCTGCTGGCCCTGACCGCGTTGGTGGCCGGGCTGCTGCTGGCACAGTCGCTGCTCGACTGGTGGGTGCGACGCGTCGACCAGCGGGCGGGCGCGACGCTGTCCCGCAGGGCCGCCCATCTGATCCAGCCCGGCTGGCGGGCCGTGCTCGGCCGGCCGTACGCCGTCTTCGCGGTCGCCACGTTCGCCGGTGCGATGGTGCTGGCCGGGAGCGCCCTGGCCGTTCCCGACCCCACCGTGCGGCAGCTGGCCGTCGTCCTGCTGATCGGCCTGCTCAGCGTGACGGCCATCATCGCCATGCAGCTGCGCCACCTGCTCATGCGCCCGGTCGTGGCGGAGGACGAGGAGTCGTTGACCGCCGACGTCATCATGCGCGTCGAGGACGCCCGCGACCTCACCACGCCGAGCGTGCAGTGGTCGCTGCCCATGGTGCTGCTGTTCGGCACCGCGCCCGGCTGGTGGAGCGCCGCTTCGGTCGCCTACCTGATCCTGGGCCTGGTCGCGTGCGTCGCGCTCCATGCCAGGACGCCATCGAGCGCGACGGTGGCCCGGCGGGCCATGAGCGTCCGATGATCGTCATCGACGCGGCCTCGCCGGTGCCACCGTTCGAGCAGCTGCGGGCCCAGCTCGCCCGGCAGATCCAGAACCGCACGCTGGCCGTGGGCGCCCGGCTGCCGACCATCCGCCACCTCGCGGCCGACCTCGGCCTGGCCGTCAATACGGTCGGCCGGGCCTACCGGGAGCTGGAGGAGGCGGGGCTGATCGAGACGCGCGGGCGAGCGGGCTCGTTCGTGTCGGCCGCCGGCGAGGAGGGCCGGGAGCGGGCCCGCCGGGCCGCCGCCGACTACGCGGCCGTGATCGCCAGCGTCGGCATCGACGCGGGCGAGGCGATCCGCATCGTACGGGCGGCTCTGACGTCTGGCGCGGCAGCACCGGCCTCGTCATGACCGCGACCCGGCCGCGGAATCACATCGCCGGGCGCACGACGCCGGCGTACTCGATGTGGGTCATGTCGTCGGGTTCGATGCGGTACCAGTTCTCATCACCGTCCCACTTGATCGCGATGGAGTGCTCGTACCTGCTGATACGGATCTTGGGGGGGTTCCATGCCCGGCAGCCTGCCGAATAGCGCCGCTTACTCGCGCGCCCGCGTATAGAGGCGTCGCGAAACTCGCGAAGCCCCGCCGTGCTGTCAGCGGCCGTATCCCCGGTGCGAGCCCACAGATGAGCGCTGACCGGTCGCGGGTCGGCGCCGCATACAAGGTGTGCGGGTCCAGGCCCGTCCTTCTCTCGCCGGTTGCGGACTGTTGTTCTTCCCCTCGATCGCGGGCCTCGTGGCGAGTCCCTAAGTGGTCCTCGGTTTCAACTCGGTGATGTTGTCGGTCCTGTCGGCCGCCGAGGTTCTCCTCCGTCTCAGGGCGGAGAGTTCGTTGATGACCATGGCGTAGAGGTCGTTGCGTTCCTGGAGTTGGCGCTTCTCGGCTCGGAGTCGTTTGTTGTCGGCTTCGAGGTTGATGATCCGGGCTTCGAGATGTTGGAAGGCAGGAGGGAGCTTGCTGGCGGCTTGGGCGCGGTGTTGGAAGTCGTCTTTGAGGTCGATGTGCTTGTGAGTGAGGACCCAGCGCTTCACTCCGGCCTCGGCTGCGAGTTGGAGGATGGTGAGCGCGCCGGTTGAGCGGGTGGGCGTGCCGTTCAGGAGGCGCTCAATGGCCTCGGTGATCGCGGCGCGTTCAGCTTCGTCGTTGATGCCTCTCATGTGGGTCGGGTTTGTTCGTGCTGGGCGACGATGGTTTCGAGGCGGGCGAGCTCGGCCTATTCGCGCTGATGGCGCAGCGGCGGTGCGAGCGGGTCGCTGGTGATGTCCCGTAGGTGCGTGATTTTCGTCTTGATCTCGGTGATGTCCATGTCGGTGCGGGCAATGTTGGGGCATTTGGGGCGGCAGTCGCCGATGTCAGGGGTGAACCGCTTGTTGTCTTCGTCCGAGCGCATCCGGCAGAGGGCTCGGGCGGGGTCGGGAACGCAGGTCATGCCGGGAGCTTTCACGATCTGAATGTCAGGGTTGGCCAGCAGGTCTCGGGCTTCGCGGGTGGTGCGTAGGACGCGGCCAGCGAACTGGGTTGCGCCGGTGTGAACGCGTTGGATGTAGGTGGCGGCGGCGGGCCCGCTGACGTGTTCTCCGCCGGCGAGCCGTTGTTCGGCTTCGACGAGTTGGTCGATGTGGAACAGCCATTGCTCGAAGGAGATCTCGTCGGGGAATCCGGAGTCGTAGGTGCCGCTGTATCCGAGAGTCGCCCGAGTCTGGACGTGTCCGTACTGGATCGCGGCGGCGACCAGGCCGCGGGGTTTGCGGACGATGAACCAGGCGAGGGTCCGGCGGAACCTGCCGGCGGCCAGAGGGCGCCCGGCTCGGTCAGGCGGGATCATCTCGCGGTGTCCGTGGGCGAGGCAGTAGTCGTTAATCCAGGCGATCAGCCGGGTGATGTCCTTGCTGGTGAGGCTGTCGGTTCGGGATCCGGCGGCGCGCTGTCCGAGGTGAAGGATGCGGCCGTTGACGAGCAGGGAGGTGGGGAACAGCAAAGGCCTGTCGTGCAGGTGTTCCAGGACGGCGGCTGCGTGGGCGACGGGTTCGATCACGACCCAGGGTTCGGCGCGTAGTTCGCCTTCGGGTTTCTTTGCGCCGTTGGCGTCGACGACGCCTTTGGTGTGCTTGCCGGCCATCAGCCAGAGGTTCTCGGCGTCATCGCGGGTGATGCAGCCGCGTCGCAGGGCCAGGACTTCTCCTGGGCGGGCGCCTGAGAGGTAGGCAGTGATCACGAAGCAGGCCGTGGCGAGATGGCGGGCCAGTACGGGGGCCTCGTTGTAGCCGATCGGGTGGCTTCGCCAGGGCTGACTGTCCAACAGGCCAGTGACGTCGTGATCCAGGTAGGCGTCCTCACCGATGGGCAGACCCGAGGCTGCGATCGTCGCTTTGTGGGCGTCGGATCGAACCGCGGAGGAGTGACAGTTCATGATCCGCCCGAGGTGGTCGTAGCTCACCTCGAGGCTGCCGTCATCTTGGCGATGACCGGGCAGCGGCCGACCGGCCTTGCGCAGTGACTTCAGCAGGCTGGCTAACTCCCGGGTGACGCGGTGAGGTTCCCTGGACGGCCTGGGCGCCAGCCCATGGTCCCAGCCGTTGGGCGTGCGATTGCAGAGCTTCTTGTATTCGGTGAAGGCGGCGATGATGTCGGTGGAGAAATCCTCGACGAACCTGAGCGACCACAACAGCAGCGGTTCCATCACCTCGGGGTGGATGCGGGGAGTCAGATTCACGGGCGGACGCGAACGGCGGCCGACTAGGTCGTTGATCGCTTCGCCCATCCATGGAGGTTGCTCGGGCAAGCGGGCGTCGGCGGGTAGTACCAGGCGACGAGACCAGCACCAACGAACCGCGGTCAGAAGATCCTCGGCCAGCGCGACGCTGACCTGCGAGGTGCCCACGTGCTCGACGTAGAGGTCGAGGTCGTCTGTCGTGACGTCGGCGAACCGGCGCAGGCCCCGGGTGTGCATCCAGAGCGTGAACGACCGTAGATGCCGGACCAGGGCGGCAACCGTCTGGACCG
The DNA here is from genome assembly GCF_050949235.1 of Streptosporangium sp. CA-135522. NCBI lineage: Bacteria > Bacillati > Actinomycetota > Actinomycetes > Streptosporangiales > Streptosporangiaceae > Streptosporangium > Streptosporangium sp. CA-135522. The sequence continues at coordinate 4,908,019 of NZ_CP192026.1, read as the reverse complement.
AGGGCCGCTGCCGGGTGAGCCGGTAAGTGCGAAGGACCTGGTCGCCGTCGTAGTTGAGCAGGTTCCAGGCCACGTGCTTCAGCTGGAGCCGAAGCGGCTCGGGAACCTTGGCGAAGGGGATGGAGACGCTCTTGGTGTTGTCGTCGAAGATCGCCGGAGTCATGTTCCAGCGGTCGTCGCCGAAGACCGACAGCCAGCGCGGTTCTGTGTCCTGCCGCAGCGGTCGGTTGGCCAGCACGGGCGTGTCCGGCCCGGGGAGTGAGAGCGAGGTGGTCGGGCTGTGGGCTGGGGTGGTCACCGCTGGTCCAGTTCACGATTGAGGAAGCGGGCAACGAGGTCGCGCTGCGCGTCGGTGATCGCTGCCCGATGATGGTCGATGGTCTGCGGCGGGAACCGGTCCAGTACGTCCTCGAGTTGGGCGGCCGGGCTGGCGAACCGCTGCGCCCAACGCAGCGGGGTCAGCTCTGCCTTGCGGGCCAGCAGCGCGTCGTAGGTGCCGATGAGCATAGGCAGGTGCGCGGGGGTGGCGCGGGCGCAGGGGCAGTTCAGACACATCATGAACGAGGCCTGGCAAGGCTGCCCGTGCGGCGAGAAGGGGCTGGCCAAGTTGTCGGTGCAGGCGGCCAGGACGGTCTCCAGCTGTCCGGACAGAACCCTCTTCAACGTGGTGGCGTCCAAGCCGAACCTGCGGGCGACCGTCTCCGGGGCGGTGGCGGCCTCGGCCAGATCGGCTTCGGACAACACCTTGATCTTCTGGAGCGTGCGAGCCTTGGTCACCTCCTCTTCAAGGACCTGGGCAACGACTTTCCGGTAGGCGGTGAGGTCGCCGCCGTGCCGGGCGAGGTACTCGTTCACCAGCGTCGTCTCGGTGTGCGCGACGGGTTGCTGGTGAATTTCCAGCCAGGTCGCTCTCAGCACTTTGGTGTTGACCGTCGGGAAGCCCGCGCTCTTGGCCCAAAGCACATGACCCCAACGAGACAGCCCAGCTCTGAAGCCCCTGGGGGCGACCGAGCCCCAGCTGGCGAACAGCCGGTCGGTGTCCGCCAGCCTGCGTGCGTCGGCCATGACATCTACCAGCAGCATGAATACGCCGAACGGCGTGTGTAGCTCCCCTCGGCGGGTCGGCGCATCGCTGGCTGGGTCCGGGATCCAGGGCGGAAGGTCCACGAGCGGGACGCTCATGCTGGCCTTGCGCGTCGGGCGTCGATATTTGACCAGATCGGTGATCGCTGTGGCGGTCTGCCCTGTGTGGCCGTCTGGCCGGTGATGTCGGACCGTGGCTTCGCTCAAGGTCATCAGGTTTTGCCCGGTCAGCCCGATCAGCAGGATTGCGGCCGCGCCGGATTCCGCGACGCCCGGCATCAGCTGCGCCATCGTGATGTTGATGCCGCCGTGTCGGGCGACGACGTCCTTCAGGTCGCTGTGTGCGCTGTCTCGGCGGGGAACCGAACCGTGCTGGGCGATGTGGTCCAGCAGCCAGCCCCGCTCCCACTGATGACGATCCCCCTGGTCGACCAGCCCGTCTCGCCATTGCTGCAGGAACCGCTGGCTTTCCCGGATCCGCTGGGCCATCTGCCGGACGGTGACGCGCGCTGCGTTCACGTACTGCTCGAACTCCTCCGTCGTGTAGCGGGCCTTGTCGCCTCGCTTCTGCGGCGGTGTCCACCACGTCTCTAGGTGCCGCATGAACTCCGGCGAGGTGTCCTCAGCGTGCCGGAGCATGCCGCGAAGCGAGTAGATCTCCCTGTCCCAGGACTTCTCGCCGCGGCGAGACAGCTCATATCCGTCCAAGTGGACCGGCTTGAGATCCGCAGGTGTCTGCGGCGGGTGGTTCAGCTCGGCCAGATACCGGGAGAATCGCCGTAGCTGCCAGCGGCCACAAGCCGCCGAGCCCATCCGCCGTTTTGTCCCAGACGGATTCGTCGCAGCCACAAAGATGTTCGCGAACCACATCCGCAGCTTGGTGGTCACCGGCAAGTCGCTGAAGTCGAAGTCACAGGGGTCCTGGCCGGTCTCGGAGAACACCCGGACTGTCACCGTGGCAGTCTGCGTGTTGGTGAACAACCGCTGTGGCGGCCGGTGTCCTGCCAGCGGCAGCGCCGCGCTGCGGCCGGTCATCGGACCGGACGCAGCGGGTCGGTGTGCACCCGGGGGTGCTTGTCGAGCAGTTCGGCCAGCAGCGCCGCCATCCCAGCGCCCTCGATGTGCTCGATCAGCAACGACACGTCCAGCGACCGGAACGGCTCAAGATAGACGGACATCGTCGTCGTCACCGTGGAATGTCCCAATAGCGTCTGCATCAGCTGCCAGACGTCCCCGAACTGAGCGCGGAAGTCCTTCATCTCCTCGCTGGTCAGATGGCCCAGCCGCAGCTCATATGACAAGCGGCCGATCGAGTACCAGCGCAACGCCATGCTGTGACGGAGCCGGTGCGGGGTCGCTTCCATCCCTATCAGCCCGGCCTTGGCCACTCGCTCGTTCGCCCGCTCGAACGTCTTCTCCCAGCCATGATGATCTCGCGGCAGCCCGTCCTCGTTCAGCCAGACCGCCATCGGCTCCAGCCCTCGCCCGGTCTGGCGGAACAACCGCCGCCGGGCCGTGGGCCGCAACGTGTCCAGCGACACCGTGGCAAGCTCGCCGGTCGCGAGCGTCCGCAGCTCCAATCGCCCGTTCCCGAGCAGCCGCTCCACCAACCGGACTCCGGCGAGCCGCTCGTAGCGGCCCTTGGCCTGGGCCCGGCGGATCGCCGCCGCTCGGGCCCCTTCCAGGTAGGCCAGCACGTCAACCAGTACCGACCGGGGCATCCAGTACCGGCGTCCCCTGCCGCCCTTCGCGCAGGCGTCCGCCAACCAGCAGGTGTAGAAGCCTCTTCGGGGATCATCCGGCGGCAACTCCAGGTCCAAGACGCTGCCCCACTCCTGCAGGCGCAGGCCCGTCCCATACAGCCCATCAGCGAACGCGCAGTCACGCTGGTCGTTACGGCCCCTCCAGCTTTCGTCCTCCAAGCCATCCACGCCGAACCCACGCAACCCGATCTCGCACCAGCGCCGATACCCGGCCGGATCGAACCACTTGACGTCACTGTCGCGGATCACATGAGGGCTGGCCTCGTAACCGCGGCCGACGTGAACCTCGCCATCCCTACGTATCTCGCGGCGATTGACCGGGTTCACCACCCCGAACCGCCGCTCCGCCCATTGATAGAAGGAGCTGACCGCGACCAAGTTGCCGTGCACCGTCCCCCCGCTCACCCGCCCAGGGTTACGCGGATCCGACATTCGCCAGAACTTGAACTCGGCAACATCGTCCTCCGACGCCTCCCACCAAGTCCTGCCCAGCACCTCCAGGAACGACAGCCAAACACCCAGCCCCACTGCGTACTTGCGGCCTGTCAGCTCAGCCCGGTTCCGTATCCTTGGCGCCGCGAAGAACGCATTCACCCGATCATCGGGTACCCCATCAGGCCCCAGCAGAAAGAACCGGCCCGACCGGGTTCCGTTCACCCCCGCGAGCTCGAGCAGCGACGGCAGGCCCTGCAGCACTGGATCACCGTCGAGCGCCGACCAATCACGCTCAAGGTCGACCTGGTGATGTGTCCAGCGACGCGAGCCGGAGGCAGAGAGTAATGACATGACGCCAGACGGTACTTAGCCCAACCCGGCTCCCGAGAGGGTGTTGCTGAATTTTTGATCTTGCTCTTGGCGATCAGCATGTGAAAGGTCTCCCGGCAGCGTGCGCTGGCGGGATCTTTGTGTGCAGGTTAGCGTCGGAATATAGATGGCCCGGTGGGGTGGGTCGGTGACGATCAGCAGGAACTGGTCAGCTGGCTCGCCAGGTGGTTCGGCTGAGAGCCGTCACGTCAGGAGGTGGCGCCAGCGGTCGGCTGACTCCATGATGTCCAGGCTGACGTGTTCCAGGTACGCCGCCGTCTTGGCCAGCCGTCGCCCCACGGGGCTGTCGAGCCCGTACGTCTCGGCCGCCGCCATCGTGGCCCGCACGGTCTCGAGCGTCCGCCGCTCGCTGATCATGATCGCGTGGTACCAGGCCTCGTCGTCGATCACGTAGATGTCGCGACGCCGCCGCGGATCGCGCTCGCGACGGACGAATCCCTGCTGGACCAGGAAGTTCACGGCCACGGAGACGGAGGCCGGGCTGACCTTCAGTCTGTGGGCCAGTTCGGCGGCGGTGCGCCTGCCGTCCTCGGCCAGCATCAGGTCGTGGTGCACGCGCGCGGCCGTCCTCGGCATCCCCGCTCTGACCACCATCTCGATGATCTCCTGTTCCATCGTGGCGACCGGCGGTGTGGCCGCGTGTGGGGGTGCCGGTGTGCCGCGCCGGGCCCGCTGGATCGTCGCTTGGTGTGCCTGCTGGGGCCGGTAGCCGGCGGGGCCGCCGTTGCGTGCGATCTCCCGGGTGATCGTCGTGGTCGGCCGGTCGAGCCGCCTGGCGATCTCGCGGTAGGAGAGTCCGTCGGTGAGTCCGGCCGCGATGCGCTGGCGGTCCTGCTGGGTCAATCGTCGTCCTGGCATGCCGTCAGTGTTGCCTTAGTCGCCATTCATTGCAACATGGTGTTGCTTTCGAACGCAGCGTCATTGCGTCCAATTTGTTGCCAGCTACCTGGGAAAACGTTCTTCCGCAGATTGACTCACCTCTGAATGCAACGTAGCTTTCGAGCTGCACAAGACACGTACTATCGCGAAACGAGGAATGGTCATGGATCAATCTCTCCATACCGTCAAGAGCAACAGGGTCCGGAGGCCGCGGGTCTCCCAGCGAGTGACGGTCACGGCGCTGGCGGCCGCGCTGCTGGCCGGGGCCGCCGCACCCGCCTTGGCCACCGCGGACAGCAAGGCCGTGCCGAAGGCCGCTGCCGGACAAGACCGCCCGGAACTGCAGAAGGCTATCCAGGCGTTCGTCGATGCCGGTTTCCTCGGGATGCAGGCGCGCGTGAACGATGAGCGGGGCGAGTGGGTCGGCAGCGCCGGGCAGCGCAAGCTGGGCGCGAGCGCCAAGCCGCCGACGAACGGGCGGTTCCGGATCGGCAGCGCCACCAAGCCCTTCATCGCGACCGTGGTGCTGCAGCTGGTGGACGATGGCAAGATCGGACTGGATGCGTCGGTGGCGGACTATCTGCCCGAGTTCGAGCTGGACCGGCGGATCACGGTGCGGATGCTGCTGCAGCACACCAGCGGGTTGTACGCCTACACCGGCGAGTTCCGCCCTGACGGTTCGGTCGAGCCGGGGATCCCCGCGGCGGGCAAGGAGTGGGTGGACAACCGGTTCAAGACCTACCGGCCGGAGGAGCTGGTGCGCTTCGGGATGTCCAGGCCGGCGCGGTTCGAGCCGGGGAAGGGCTGGAGCTACTCCAACACCAACTACACGCTGGCCCAGTTGCTGATCGAGAAGGTCACCGGCCACTCGATCGCCGAGGAGATGAAGCGGCGGATCCTGCGCCCGCTCAAGCTGCGAGGCACCGTGGTGCCGGGCACCACGGATCTCCCCGGCCCGCACGCCCACGGCTACTACCGCTACCAGGACGAGAGCGGCCAGTGGAAGGTGGTCGACGTCACCCGCCAGAACCCCTCCCTGCAGGCCGGCAACGGTGACATGATCTCGACCACCAAGGATCTCCACACGTTCTTCTCCGCGCTGAACAGCGGCAAGCTCCTGCCGACCCGGCTGCTGGCCGAGATGCGCAAGCCGCACCCGAAGAGCGCCGGCATCTTCGGCAGTTACGGCCTCGGGATATACGTGCAGGACCTGGGTCCCGGCTGCGGCATCGTCCTCAACCACAACGGCAGCGCCACGGGGGGCTACTCGACGGCGATGCTCAGCACGCCCGATGGAAAGAAGACCCTGACCGCTTCGATCACCTTCGGGGACGTCGCACCCGACCTGGCACAGGCGTTCTCGAAGGCGCTGGAGAACCTTCTCAGGCAGGTGTTCTGCGGCGGGCAGGCCGGGTCAGCTGACGAGGCCACGCCGGCTCAGTAGACGGGGCCGAGCACAGTGGACCCCACACACCTCGAAGGCGGGACCCGTTTCGGCCGTGCATCAGGTAGAGCGCGAAATAGGCCACGCCGAGTTCATTGAGCGCGGCGTGGCCGGTCCACGAGGCGCGGACAGCGAGCCGAGCAGGTGCAACCGGTCGACAAACCCGTCAGAGACGAAGCCGGCCAAGGGTATGCCTGCTCGGCCATGGTGTGCGTAGTCGTTGATCAGGTGTGGTAGCGGCGGGCGGCGGTGTCGGCGCTGACATCGAGCACGGCGGCGATCTCGTCCCAGGTGGCTCCGGCGGCTCGATCGGCGGCAACGGCCGTGGCGAGGACGGCGCGGGCGAGGGCGAGCAGGGGCAGCGCGGCGGCGGTGTAGCCGGCGATGGGGCCGGGTTTCCAGCCGGGTTGCTGGGTGGGCGGAGCGAGGTCTTCCGCGTGGCCTCCTCGCAACTCTCTAGACGGCGATTTCCAAGATCAAAAGCTTAACAACACTCTCTGAGTGTCAACAGGTCTCACTACTGCAACAGCGTCACTGTCCAAAGACCGAGCCCGTAGACCAGCGTGTGCTGGGCGGTCAAGCCTTGTGCGGCCGCGGTGCGGATGGTGTACGAGATCGTCACCTTCCAGGCGCTGCGTGACGCCCTGCGATGCAGGGGCACCGGACTGGGCCGTATTCTCCTCCATGGTCGTCGCCGCGCCGGCAGTGAACCCGGCCCCTCGAAGGAGAGACATGACATCGTCGAACATCGTCGAAGGACGTCACCACGGTGACGTCCTTCGACTTCGGTGCTCGTGAGACACCGGAGAACATCGTCGTCCTGACGGACGGCACCATCTGCACGACGCTGCTGATGGCCGGGACCGTCTGGCGTTCGACGACCGGCGCGGAGCAGATCGCCGGGCCAGGTGCGGGCGCGATGCCGGTGGGCATCGCCTCGGACGCCGACGATCGACTCTACGTCGCCGTGCGCAGCGAGGACGCGAACGTGGCGGGGATCTGGAGGCGCGACACCACCGGCCACTGGGCCCGGTTCGCCGCCGCCGGCATCCGGACGGGGCTCAACGGCATCACCTTCGACGAGGCGGGCACCCTGTTCGCGGCGGATTCCGTCAACGGGAAAATCCTCTTTCTGCCGCCCGGCGACGACACGCTGCGGCTTTGGCTGGACGACGACCGCATGAAACCGACATCGCCGCACGACCCCGTCTCATCGACGGGAGCGAATGGCGTGAAGGTCTGGGACGACGGCCTCTACGTGACGAACACGGCGCAGGCCACCGTGCTCCGCATCGACATCCGGGACGGCCGGCCGGACAAGGTCACCGAGGTGCATTCGGACATCCCGGCGGACGATTTCGCCTTCGACGCCTCCGGCAATCTCTATCTCGCCGTGCACCCGGAGAACACCGTGTGGCGCATCGCCCCCGATGGAGCCGCGACTGTCCTGGCGACGGCCGACGACGGGCTTGACGGCCCCACGGCCATCGCCGTTGTCGAAGACGGCCTTCTCGTGACGAACCTCGGCCTGCTGGGGACTCGGCACACGCCCAGCCTTCTCCGGCTCACCATGGAAGTCGGTGCGCCCGCACTGCCCAGGCCGACGCTGTCCCTCTGAACTCCGGCTCTTCTTGCAGACCCTGGCCATGGTCGCCGAGTTCGAAACGAACATCGGGCATCAGCGGACCCGCGAGGGCATGGCCCTGGCCAAGGAGGAACGGCAAGCTCGAGGAGATCCCCCGCCCCCGGATCTCAACGACGTGGTCCGGCTCACCGTCCGCGCCTCCACCTGAATCCGCAGTTGCCGTCCGGCTGAGACGATCGGCGCGTCGACGGCCAGGCGGCCAAGGCCGTCGCGTCCCCGTCGAGGTCAGCGTCGGTGAGCGGTGGGGGTCCCGGTAGGAGATGGACTGCTGCTCGTTCCGGCCTGTCAGTAGGAGTGGAACGGTGAACCGGGTCTGATGTCACATCTGTTGACGCGGAGCGGGATGATGATCGACGGCGGCCCCGTCGTGATCTCTGGCGGGAGTCACTGACCAGCCGATCCCTACAGCAGAGGTGCCTGATGGTCCTGCCGGCGATGACGGTGGAGCAGCATGCGAAGGCGTTGGCGAAGGCGACCGGGAGCGGTTCGGCTCCCACACGGGGGTCAGCTTTATCACCGGCGATGTCGAGACCCTCGGCGTCGTGCCGGGAGCGCGGTTCGACGCTGTGCACTCCCGGATGACGTTGATGCTGCTCGCGGACCCGGTCGCCGGGCTGGCCACGATCCGGCGTTCGATTCGTCCCGGTGGACGGCTGGCCGCGACGGTGTTCCGGGACGGCGGCGCGAACCCGTGGCTCCCGGCGGCCATGCTGGGAGCCGCCGCATATGTCGGGCCGTTGCCGCCGCTACCGGTCGGCGACGAACCCGAGCCTTTCGCCTTCGCCGATCCCGTACGGGTGAAAGCATTTTTCACGACGGCTGGCTACACCGATGTCGAAGTCGGGCCGCACGACGTCACCCTCATCGCCCCGGATGAGCCCGACACCGTCGCCGAATGGCTCATCGAGATCGGGCCCGCCGGTGCGGCCTACCGGGCTGCCGCGCCCGCCGACCAGGCTGCGGCGCGGTCGGGAGCGGCACGCCTGCTCGAACGCTTCCGCGAGGTCGGGGCCGGCTACCGGCTGCCGGCCGGCCACTGGCTCATCACCGCCACCACAGACAGGACCGATGAACCGTGAAATCTTCTGGCCGGATCCTCGGAGTCATACTCGTCATGGCCGGCGCCCTCGCTGCCTGCTCGTCGTCTCCCGCCTCCGACGGCGCACCCAACGGCGGGGACGGGGTCGCACCGCTGATGACAGACGGTGTCGCGCCCCGGTTGACGGACGCGACCGCGGAGGGCGCCGACTGTGACGGCGCCGCCGACGCGGTCAAGGATCACGTTCAGAGCGACAAGATCCAGCGGGTCACCGTCGTGGGCCGGTGCACGCTCATCGTCATCGAAACCTCACTGGACGACGGGGACGGGGCCACAGCCAAGCAGGTCTGCGAGTCCGCGGCGGAGGTCGCCTACACCGGCGACATCAGCGGCATCGCCGTCAAGAGCAGCACGGGCGCGGAGCTCTCCCCGGGCGTCACCGGCGCGAAATGCCTGCCCTAACCGGTCGGGACTTCGCGAGCCGGTATGCCCGTGCCTGTCGCGCGCACCCGTCGGCTGTGGCCGTCAAGCCATCATCACGTCGCACCGCGCGGTGCGCAGCGCGAGCCGGTACGGCAGCGTCCACCGGCCGTCACGGCGCACCGAGCCGTGCCGCTCCTTGATGGTGAGTAGTTCGTCGGCCGGCTCAGCCGGCGTCCCAGCCGACGGCAGCGTGAGTGCGCCGTCGCTGCCTGGAACCGCGATCAGATCGATGATAAGCGGGACCAGCGCGTCGACGGTGCGGGCGGCCAGCGCCGCGCGTGCGCACGCGTCGTTCGGCGCGCTTGGCACCTACCAGTATGGAGCGGCCCGAATCGCGTCGGCGGCGCCCCGCAGAAGGCGGCTGACTCTCAGGATGACACTCCGTAGCGGGTGGCGATCGCGGCGGCGCGGTTGCGCAGGGCGGTGCGCAACCACTGCGGGGCCAGGGCCTCCGCGTCCGTGCTGAGCTGCCACAGCGCCCATTCGGCGTGTCTCGGATCTTGGAAGGTCACCTCCAGCCGCAGCCAGCCGTCTGAGTCGGCTTCTTCGACGCGGACGGCCAGCGTGGTGCCCACCAGGTCCTCCCGTCGTGCCGGGTCCACCCGTACCAGTACGGCGACTTGGTCGCCGCCGGTCCGAAACTGCGTACTGCGTTCCTGCCAGGCCCGGTCCAGATCGACTCGGTCTGGTCGCTGTGCCGGTTCGGCGAGTTCCTTGGCGGCCAAGACCCGGGACAGCCGGTAGGTGCGGTCCGCGCCAGACCTCGTGGCCAGCAAGTAGCCCCGGTCGCGTATGGTGACCAGGCCGATCGGGTCCACCGTGCGCCACTTCGGGGTCTGGTCCACAGCCGCGTAGTGGATCTGCAGCTTGTGTCCGGCGAACACCGCGCGCAGGACCTCGGCCGCTATGGCGTCAGGCACCTCCTCAGCGACCAGCCGACGCGAGAGGAGGTCGGTCTCCGGGTCGATGAGCAATCGCTCGGCCGCGCCGGCCGCGGTGTCCCGATAGCTTTCGGGTAGCGCGTCAACCACCTTGAGCATCGCCGAAGCGAGCGCCGAGCCGAGGCCGAATGCCTGCGCGCCGCGCCGCGATCCGGCGACCAGCAGGGCAAGGGCCTCGTCGGGGTTCAGTCCGGTGAGCTCGGTCCGGAAACCGGGCAACAACGCGAACCCGCCGTGCCGGCCGCGTTCGGCGTAGACCGGGACGCCGGCTGCGGACAGCGCCTCGATGTCGCGCAGCACGGTGCGGGTGGATACCTCCAGCTCGCGGGCCAGCGCGGCCGCGGACAGCCGACCGTACTGCCGCAGCAGCAGCACCAGCGAGACCAACCGGTCGGCGCGCATACGAGAACTTTATCGGAATACACGACACAGGATGTCGTGATTTGTTGGGAGGCTCATCAACGCGACGTCAAAGAGGGTGGCTATCGAGCCGATGGACGTACGTAATGTCGACGAATCGAATGGAGCTGATGTGGCAATGGAGCGAACGGCGGTCAACCCGTGGGCGTGGTCGGTGGAGATGGGGTACAACCAGGGTGAGATCGTCTCCGGGCACACTCGGACCCTGTACTGCTCCGGGCAGACCGCGATGAGCGGCGACGGCAAGCCCCAGCATGCCGGTGACATGGCGGCGCAGTTGGCGCTGAGCCTCGACAACCTGGAGGCCGTGCTCGGCGAGGCCGGCATGTCCCTCGCGAACCTCGTCCGGCTCAACGTCTACACCACCGACGTCGATCTGCTTTTCCAGGACTACGGCGTGCTGGCGTCGCGGTTGGGCGCCGCCGGGGTGGCACCGTCCACCACGATGCTCGGGGTGACACGGCTGGCGATCCCCACCCTGATGGTCGAGCTTGAGGGGACCGCCGTCACGTGATGCGACCTCGCCGCCTCCGGCAGGGCTGCCGGAGGCGGCACGAGTAGCAGGCAGGGGGGTGATTTCCGGTGCTCAGAATGGTGACAATCGGCGTCCATGGCTTCGACGGCGAGTCCTTCCTGCAACGACTGCGGCACGCGGACGTTCGTCTGCTACTCGACGTACGCCAGCGCCGCGGTGTTCGCGGACCCGAGTACGCCTGGGCGAACTCACGCCGGCTGCAGGCGGCCCTCGCCCATGCTCGGATCGCCTATGAGCACCACCGTGAGCTCGCCCCAACCATCGAGTTACGCCAGCTCCAGTACGTCGAGGACGACCGCCGCGGCGTCGGCAAGCGCTCGCGCCGCGAACTCGCCGCCGAGCAAGCCCGCCCGACGATGACCTGCGCACGCTGCTGCGGCGGGCGGTGGCGGATCCGCGCGGGCTCGGCAGTTCGGTCGAGCTTGCCGACGACGCGCTCGACGCGCTCGTGCAGTTCGCGACGCGCGACGCGCGGCGGGCGCTGACGGGGCTCGAAGCCGCCGCGTCGTCGGCGCTCGCGAGCGGTGACACCGTAGAGACCGGCGCAGCCGATCCCGACGCCGCGATCGACGCGGCCGAGGTCTCCGTCGGCGTCGTCCACAAGACCCTCACAGACGCCCAGCCCGACGGAGTGAGCTGACCTCCCCCGGTTCGGCGGAGGTTCTCCTGCAGGAACTCCTCCCACCCGCCGGTCGCGTTGAGCTCGACGACGTGGGCGGGGGCTGGTCAGCGGGTTGGCAGGGTGGGGTGCGGGGGTGTCGCGCGGAAGACGGTCATGTCCGCGGTGATGGCCCAGCGTTCGTGGTCTCGCCAGGCGCCGTCCATGAACAGCAGGTCGGGCGAGTAGCCCTCCTTGCGGAAGCCTTGCCGCTGGATGAGGTTGAGGGAGCGTGTGTTGGTTGGTTGAATCTGGGCTTCGAGGCGGTGGAGTCGGAGTTCTTGGAAGGCGTACTTCAGCGCGAGGCCGAGGCCTTCGGTCATGTAGCCGAGGCCCGCGGTCGGGGCAAATGCTGCGTAGGCGATCGAGGCGGACTGGAAGCGCCCGCGGATGATGCTGTTGATATAGATGACGCCAGCGATAGCCGCGGTGTCGCGAAGACAGACCAAGAGACATTCCTCGCCTGGTTGGTCGTATCGGGCGATGAGGGCCTGGAAGGCGTCCGGCGTGGTGGGCGAGTGGTCCCAGGGGTGGTGCAGTTCGGTACTGGCTCGGGCGAGTCTAAGAAACTCCCCTTGATCGTCCTTGCTGATCGGCCGCAGCGAGACTCGGCCGCGACCTTCGACTTCCGTTTCATCCCCTGAAAGCACGAATAGGAAGATACCTTACGGTCGAGGGGTCGATTCGCCGCCGTGAAGGCGACCGAGCGCCTGATCGATTGGCTGTTCCGCCACGCCCCCCACCACCGCCAGCCGCACTCCCTGCCATCGTCGGCGCGTCCGCTCCGGGGAGCCGTTTCCCGGCTCACCACCGCCGCCCGTGACGCACTGCGCGCCGGGCTGGCCGATGCCGAGCGCTACAGCGCGCACGGGCTGCGCCACCACCCTGGCCGACGCCAACGTGCCCACCGGCAAAATCGCCGAACAGGGCCGGTGGAAGCCCACCTCCCCCACCGTGCACGGCTACGTCCGCGCCGTCGGCCGATGGAAGGACAACCCCATGGGCAGGGCCGGACCACAGCACCCTGGAACAGGCACGATGAACCCGCCCGGAGAGGAAATCGCACCATCGGTCATCGGCCCGGCGCGGCGCCGGACCCGGTGACGGTGGCGAAGGTCGTAGCCATCGCCCGGTACCGTCGCGTGCCACGCCAGGGCATGCGGCCGACCACAGGGACGATGAGCGACACCTCGCCGGCGGGCCTCCGTGATCGATTCCGACGTACGGTAGGCGGCCCTCGTGACGGCCGCCTGGCAGGCAGTTGTCCGCTGAGTCCGTGGCGTCTCACGTGCCGATCTTCTCCTGCCCAACCCGCGGCTTCCGCTGCGCGCAGCCGGGCGGCAACCGCCGCTTAACCAGACCGTCTGATCCTGGCCGTGACAAGGCAACAAGCCTGCTGCGACCAGACCAAGGGAGACCCCATGGAGAAGAAGACGATTCAGTTGGCGACGGTGGCCGCGACGGCCGTCATCGGTGTGATCACCGACGTGGGGATGGCGAGTGCCGGGAGCACCGCCTCGGCCTCGCCCGCGGCGGTGAACGTGGATCTGGCCAAGCTCAAGACGAACGACGGTTCCGTGCTGGCCCAGGCCATCAGCAGGGCGACCTCCGAAGCGGGGGTCGCCGGCCCCACCTCCACCTTCGACAGCGTCGCTCCGCGTCCCTAACGGGGACCCGGTGAGAGCGGTGCACCGCACCGCTCTCACCGGTCCCATCATCTTCGAAGGAGGTCCCATGCAGCCTGTCCCGATCGTCCTGTCGGCACGTCCCGGCTCCGGAGAGTGGCCCGACGCGGAGTGGGCCACCACCGTCACCGCCCGCCCCGGATGCCGGCGGGGGTCAGGGTCGGGCGTCCCTCGTCCGGCCTCCGCTGCCTATGTAGCCGTGGACGGCCCACAGCGCCCCCACGACGATGCCGCCGATCGCCGCGAACGTGCCGATTCCATCGGTGCCCAGGATGGCCATGATCCCGATGGCGACGCCGTACAGGAAGGTCAGTGCGAGTAGGACGGTGCGCATAAGACTCTTGTTCATGAGCAACCCGATTGTTCATGAGCAACCCGATCATCGATGATCGAGGCCGGTGGTATCCCCCGATCGGTGGACAGACACGCCTCCCGCAAGCCCTACCGCGGCCCGCGCCGAGAACGCCTGGCTGCGCTCCTACGTGGTCGTCGGGCGGAGCGCCGTGCGCAGCGAGGAGGTGCCCACCAGGCAGGCCTGGCAGTACGCGGCGATCACGGTCGTGCTCTTCACCTCCGCCGAAGTGCTCTCCTCCGCCGCGGCGTTCGCGCTGTCGGCGTTGGTCGCGCAGCTGTTCATGTCGCTCAAGACGTACCAGGCCATCGCCCTGTTCATGCTGCCGACCAGGCGCTGCGGCGGCCGGCCGACGGCTTCGAGCCGCCAGCCGAGGTGAACGTGACCGGCACGTCCACGCCGCTGCCCGCGGCCACGGAGGTGGTGCTGCCGCGGGCGGCCCAGGAGGGTCTCACCAACGTCTCCGCAGCACGCCGCCGCCCACACGGTGCGGCTGACGCCGCACTACGCCCACGACACGGTACGGCTGGCCGTCACCGACGACGGAGCGAGGTGGCCAGGACGGCTGTGGTCGCGGCCGCGACCACGCCGACCTTTTTTAGTTTCCGCTTCATGGAGTAGGGGCCTCCTTCGACTTCGGGGACCGGCCACAACCAACTTGGCTGTTCTTGCCGCCATTAGCTTGCTACGGCGGCGCCTCGCGGTCGTTAGCGGTGAGTGCAGTCTTTCTTGACACTGCCTTTCTTGACACTGCGCGCACACCGGCCGAGCGCTCCCGGGCACGTTGGAGGCCCAACCGGGATCACGGGGAGTCCAGCACCGGGGTTGAGGAACCTGCCGACAGCACTTATCGCCGAGATTCATCTTGATTGCGGCTGGCGAAGTGTGGAGCATTCGGGAGGCAGGTTGGCGGCGGTCGCGGCGGCGTCTGGCGGCGCGGATCTCGGCGTCGGCGAGCAGGGTGGGGAGCTGGGTGGTCTCGGTGGAGGCGTGGCCGAGGCGTCGGCGGACGACTTCGATGGAGACGCCGGCGTTGATGAGTTCGGTGGCATGGGCGTGGCGAAGCCGGTGGATGTCGATCTCGACTCCAGCCACCTCGCAGTAGCCCTCCCACCGGTGGTGGGCGGCGTCGTGGGAAAGCGGTCCTCCGTTGCCGTTGATGCTGGCGCGGAAGGCGGGTCCGAACTGGTGTCCGGCCCGGTTCAGGGAGAGCTTGAGGAGGGCGACGTAGCCGTGGTCGTCGAGGAGGACGGTGCGGACGGTGCCGCTCTTGCCGTGGATGCGGACGTGTTCGTCGTCTTGGCGGAGGTCGAAGTCGTCGAGGTCCAGGCCGCAGACTTCGGCGGCGCGGGCTCCGCAGACGTAGATCGTCTCGAACAGGACGCGGTCGCGGAGCCGGTCGATCCGAAATACATCGCCTCCACTACTAAGAGTGACAAACGATGGGGAGTCGTCCCACGTCACAGCAGGTGATCGGGGCGCAGCTCGAACTCGGGGGAGGTCCCCAGAATCTTGGCCTCGGGGCGGGTCCGGCGCGGACACGGAGTCGATGAGGAAGCGCATGCCGTCGGCACCACGGGAACCGTCCCAGCCCGCAGGCACGATACAAACTCCTGTTTTCGCAGCTAGACCGCACCTCGCGTGTTCCATCGTGTCCCACGGACGGCGCGCGCGACCTCACCGCGATGGTCAGATGAGTCCCGTCGCCACGTACCGACCACCACGTGCTGACGAAGGAACGAACAGAACCGGCGAGTTACCCGGCCCACCCGATGAGAACGGCAGTGACAGGACATGGACCAGCACGTCAGCGAGAACCTACTCGACGTTGAGGACATCGAGCGGCGGCCCAGGGGACGCGGAACGAGGTTCCCGCTCAACGGCGCACTTTGGTCACTTCAAGCGTTGTTCGGCTTCTTCTTCGCCGGCAGCGGTTTCGGCAAGGTGCTGTTGTACGACGGAGCTCTGTATGCGGCAGCGCCCCGGGCCGTGGCGTGGTACGCCGCGGTGCCGCAGCCCCTGATCGTCTTCATCGGGGTCTGTGAGGTCCTTGGCGGCGTCGGCCTGATCCTGCCGGCGATGACGAGGGTCAACCCGAAGCTGACGCCGCTCGCCGCCGTCGGCCTGACGCTGACGATGATCCTCGCGGCCGGTTTTCATATCATGCGCGGCGAATACGCATTGGTGCCTGCGAATCTCCTGCTGGGAGGCGTCGCGGCGTTCATCGCGGTCGGACGGGGGAGGCTGAGGCCCATCGCACCCGCGATCATCACCACCGCACGCGTACTCAGGTCGTTCGCGGTCCTCGGCGCACTGGCCCTGTTGGTATTCGCTCCGACGTGGTACACGATGACCAACGTCCAATTCTGATCACTCCGTTTCGGGGTCCCCGTAGCTTCGGCCGAAAATCCAACGGATATGCCTCTGGCCTGCATGGACAGAGGGGCCCAAGTCTGGTCCACCAACCCGATACCTCTGCATAAGCGCAGGTCAGCGGCATATCCGTTGGATACTGCGCCATTACTACCGGGACCCCGGATGGCGCTGCTCGTTACGGCTCGGTCTAGAGCAGCCGTTCGTCGGTCCGCTCCTGCCCGGAGGCCTGGTCGATGTCCGTGGAGACGCCGACCAGGTCCGGACCGCGCCACACGCCGACCGCCGCCGCCATGGCCAGTGCCGGGACGGCCAGCACGGGACTCACCCACAGCAGAGCGCGTATCCCGCCGGTCAGCAGCCCCGCGGCGGTGTTCAAGCCGGCGAGGCTGAGCGCACAGGCCGACGCGCCTGTCAGCCGGGCCCGCCACGGCCTCCCTGCCGACCATCGGGCCGCGGGCAGCAGGACGATCAGGGCGGGCAGAGCGACGAGTGCCCCCGCGGGCAGCCCGACGACGGCGCACAGCAGGGGGAGTTCCACCAGGCCCACGGCGAACTCCACCCATCGGACGCTGTCGGCGTCGACTGCGGCGCTGACGAGGAACACGATCGCGGTGACCGCCCCGGTCGCGGCGCCGCCGAGAGCACCCGTGGCGATCGTCCTGGCCACGATGCTCCGGATCCGGCGAGAGCGTCGAGCCGGGACAGAAGATGCGGCTCCCCGCAACGGGTCGCCCTCGTGCCGCCTGCGCCACCAGGAGGTCGAATTCACCAGACATCCCCCTCGTCCCTGGTTCGGAGCTCCGCCTGTATATCATGTGGAATATCGTCGGCGTGACTCCGGTGGTCGACGGCGATCGCGTTGTCGGGGTGCCGCCAAGAAATGCGTCACCAGCCGCCAATGAGAGAGAAAGCACAGGCCAGCGGCTTCTGAGGCTGAAGGGCTGAAGTTACGTCGCTGAGAGCGTGACGATCGCCCATAGCGGTCATACCGGAAGCATGAGGTATCCCGGAGGCGGCGGGCTGACCGCCGCCGCACGCGCCAACCGCACGGGCGGCACGGGCCGGACCGGTGTGTGCCAAGCCCGGGATGCGAATCCGGCCGATGTAGCCGGATGCTGATCCGGCGCGGTCGTCCCGGAGAGGTCAGGGGCTTCAGCCCTCACCGGTTCACCGCGCCGCTGGAGGCCGCCTGTGCCCGGCTCGGCGGCCCGATCGCGGCGGTGTGGGACACGACCGCCGCCATCGGTCGGCCGCGATGCGCACGTTGATCGAAGCTCGCCCGTGGCCGGCGGTCTTTCGCCTGCCGTCCTACCCGCCGGAGCTGAATCCGGCCGAGGGTGTGTGGTCGGCGCTCGAACGGGCTCTGGCTCACCATCGCTACAGAAATCTCAGCGACGATGGAGAACCTTCACCGATCCCGAGATCTCCTCAACCGTCAGAGCGACGTGCTCTACACGGAAAACGCCCTGGTCCTAGAGCGGGATGACCCGCTGAGGCACTCGGGAACTCAGAGCTTATTTCTTAAATCGTGTAATCATCACTCTTAGGAGTGATGTTTTGGACCACTCTGAGGTATAATGCCACCTGCGCCGGAATCGCCTAAGATGGGTAAGTGATCTTGCGCGACGGCCTCCGGCAGCTGACACGGCCAATCATCCAAGCCCTGATCAAGGGAGAAGCCGGACCGTCGTTCCCCCGGTCACGCCGTCTGGGGCCGTCCATGCCCACCTTCTTGGGCCTGCTGCCGTTCCGGACCATCGATCTGGTCCTGCTGGCCGACCTCCTGCTCGCCTGGAGCTTGTTCAGCACCGGGCTCTCGGACCTCCTGGAGGGGCAGAGGCGGCTGGTGGCGTCTTCTTCCGGCGGCCCGGCGGATTGGTTCCCCGAGGCGTTCCTGTGGTTCGCGGCGGCGGCGTCCTCATTTCCCCTGCTGTTGCGCAACTGGTGGCCGCTGGCGGCCTGGCGGCTGGCCACGGCGAGCATGCTCCTGAGCGTCCCGATCGTGCAGACGTTGATCTCCACCCCCTACTCCGTAGCAGCGATCATCACCTACCCGCTGGTCGTCTACTCCGTCGCTGCTCGCTGCGAACGGGAGACCACCCTGGGCGTGTGGGTCCTCTCAGCTCTGGCCGGAGGGGTCCTCAACCCCTCCCATGCCCCTGATCTCCTGTGGAGCCCTGAGATCCTGGGCGGTGCGGCCCTGCTGGGCGCCGCCGCGATCCTCGGCTACAACGTGCGTGCCCGGCGGCTGGCCGCCGGCCGCCTGGCCGAGGAGGAGCGGCGCAGCGAGCGGGCCCTGGCCGGGCAGGCCGCACTGGAGGAACGGGCCAGGATCGCCCGGGAACTGCACGACGTCGTGGCCCACCACATGTCGGTGATCGCCATCCAGGCAGAGGCCGTCCCGCTGCAGGCGAGCGGGGAGCCCGGGCGCCTGGAGGAGGGGCTCAGAGAGATCCGCGCGCTGTCGCTGTCGGCCATGACCGAGATGCGCCGCGTGCTGGGCGTGCTGCGAGACGGGGACGGGCGCACGGACACCGCGCCGCAGCCGGGCCTGGGCCGCCTGGAGGAGCTCGTCGGCACCGCGCGCTCCGCCGGGCTCACCGTGACGCTCAAGCTGGTGGGCGACCTGACGGGGCTGCCCACCGCGGTGAGCCTGTCCGCCTACCGGATCGCGCAGGAGTCGCTGAGCAACGCCATGCGGCACGCGCCCGGTTCGACCGTCTCGATGAGGATCGCCCGTTCCGGCGCCGAGCTGCACATCAATGTGGCGAACGACGCCGGGCACCGCTCCCCCGCTGACCCCGGACATGGGGGACACGCCGGGCACGGCCTGATCGGGATGCGGGAACGGGCGCCCATGCTCGGTGGAAAGCTGTGGGCCGGACCGGTCGGCACGGGCTTCGCGGTCACTGCCATACTGCCGATCGTGGAGGACGTGTGACGATCCGGGTGCTCATCGCCGACGATCAGGGCATGGTGCGGACCGGGTTCACCGTGTTCCTGGACTCGCAGCCGGACATCGAGGTGGTGGGCGAGGCGGCCGACGGCCGTGAGGCCGTGGCCCGGGTGGCCGAGCTGCGGCCGGAGGTGGTGTTGATGGACGTGCGGATGCCGGTCATGGACGGGCTGGCCGCGACGCGAGAGATCCTGGGCGGCGGCGGCTTGTGCCCGAAGGTGTTGATCCTGACCACGTTCGACCTCGACGATTACGTGTATGAGGCGTTGCGGGCCGGGGCCAGCGGTTTCCTGCTCAAGGACGCCTCGGCCCGGCAGCTGGCCGAGGCGGTCCGGGTGGTCGCGGCCGGGGAGGCGCTGCTGGCGCCTTCGGTGACCAGGCGGCTGATCGCGGAGTTCGCCCGGGTCGGGCCGCGCCGCCCGCGCGGCCGGCTGGAGGACATCACCGAGCGCGAGACCGAGGTGCTCACCCTCATCGCCCAGGGCCGTTCCAACCAGGAGATCGCCGAGGAGCTCGTGCTGTCGGAGCAGACCGTCAAGACCCATGTGGGCCGGATCCTGGCGAAACTGAACCTGCGCGACCGGGCGCAGGCCATCGTCCACGCCTACGAGACCGGCCTGGTCCGACCAGGCGGGTAAGACCCCCTCCCTCCATGGCGGATAAGACCCCCTCCCTCCATGGAGGGATACGGAGGTGGGCACCCCAGAGTGATGTGATCGACAGATCATGATTTCTAGCTTTCTGACTGGTTCTTCCATCCAGTCAGAAAGGCTCGCATGTTCCGCCGCGCACGCACAGTGGCCGCCGCCGCAGCGTTGACCTACCTCATCGTCCCCGCTCCCCAGGGTGACCGGATCATCAAGGTTTATGGGGATCTGGGTACGGCGGAGCACGTCGCCGTCATCGTCCCGGGTTCCGACACCACGGCCGCCACCTTCGACGGCGGCAGGGCCAAGCCGTACAGCACGCCGGGGGGAGGTGCCCGCGCGCTGCTGGCCGAGGCGCGGGCGCTGGACCCCGGGGCCCGGCTGGCGGTGGTGGCCTGGCTCGGCTACGACAGCCCGGCGACCGTCAGCCTGGCGGTGGCGACGGACACGTCCGCCATCGCAGGGGGCGGGGCGCTGCGGCGCTATGTCACCGAGACGCTCAGGGGCAAGCGGGTCAGCCTGCTGTGCCACAGCTACGGGTCGGTCGTGTGCGCCAAGGCCGCGCCCGGATCGGGCGCCGCCGAGCTGGCCGTCTTCGGCAGCCCCGGCCTCGGCGTCTCCTCCCCCGCCGGCCTGGGCGGCCCCCGGCTGTGGGCGGGAAGCGGCGGCCAGGACTGGATGCGCAGCGTGCCCAAGCTCCGGCTCGGACCACTCGGCTTCGGTCCTGATCCGGCGAGCCCCGCCTTCGGCGCCCACCTGTTCGAGACGGGTGAGGCCGGACACAGCGACTATCTCAAACCGGGCAGTGAATCACTGCGCAACCTCACCCTGATCGCCCTCGGCCGGACCGGCGAGGTGTCGCGTGGCTAGCGTCGTCAGCCGGATCGAGGCGGCCACCCCGGCGGACCGGGACCGGGGGGTGGACGCGTTGCGCGCGCTGGCGATCCTCGGCGTGGTGACGGGGCACTGGCTGGTCACGGCGTGGGCGCGCGGGCCTCGGCGGGATAGAGGGTGAACGTCGGAGTGGGGTGGGTTCGCCAGTCGCGGTCTGGGTCCTGCCAGATCATGCCGAACCGATCATCTGTGGTTGCGACCCACAGGTGCATCGAGTCGAACGGCTCACCCCGGTCGGCCGTGGCGCCGGTCCACAGCTCGGTACGGTCGCCGGTCAGGGCCTGGTCGAGCGTCGCGACATCGAGGGCGGGACCCTCTTCTAGCGTTAGCCTCACCGCACCGCCGGCCAGGACCGCCTCTTGATCCGGGAGCGCCCCGGCTCCCTGCATCGCAACTTATGGGGACTTCGGCATTATGCCGATGTGGGCTTCCTGTGAATGGAGGGCATTGGAGGAGATGGCTCCTTGCTCGGCATAATCACAGGCTGTTGAGGAACGCGATGGTGGCGTCGGTGGGTTGGTAGCGGCCGGGTGCGGTGCCGGTGGGGGTGGTTCGGCCGAGGGCGCGTTCTTTGAGGGCGAGGTCGGCGTGGACGTAGATCTGTGTGGTGGCCACGCTTTCGTGGCCGAGCCAGAGGGCGATGACGGTGGTGTCGACTCCGGCGTGCAGAAGCCGCATGGCTGCGGTGTGGCGGAGGGTGTGGGGTGTGACCTTCTTTTCGGAGAGGGTGGGGCAGGAGAGCGCGGCGGTTTCGGCGTGTTTGGTTACTCGTCGTTCGATTGCGTCGCGGCTCATGGGGGTGCCGGTGCGGGTGGGGAACAGCGGGTCGGCTGGAAGCCCGCCGGTTTCTCGCATCCAGTTCTTCAGCACGGTGATGGTCGGTTGGGTCAGAGGGGTGACGCGCTGTTTGCGGCCTTTGCCCATGCAGCTGATGTGGGCTCCCGCGCCCAGGTGGACGTCCTTGTTGGTCAGAGTGGTGAGTTCGGTGGCGCGCAGGCCGGTCTGGATGGCGAGAGCGAGGAGCGCGTGATCGCGTCGTCCGGTCCGGGTGGTCTGGTCGGGGGCGGCGAGCAGGGCGTCGATCTCTGGGTCGGTGAGGTAGGTGACGATCGCGCGGTCGAAGCGCTTGGTCGGGATCGCCAGGACGCGCTGGATGACGGCGGAGTCTTCAGGGTGCCGGAGGGCGGCGTAGCGAAACAGCGAGTGGATCGCGGCGAGGCGGGCGTTGCGGGTGCGGGCGCTGTTGCCGCGTTCGGTTTCCAGGTGGTCGAGGAACGCCCCGATCACGGGGGCGTCCAGGTCGGTGATCCGCAGGTTGGAGGGTGCGCGGCCGGTTCTGGGTTCGGCGAAGGCGAGCAGGAGTTTGAAGGTGTCCCGGTATGAGGCGATCGTGTGGTCGCTGGCGTGTCGTTGCCGGATCAGCCGGTCGGTGAAGAACGCCTGCAGGGTCGGAGCAAGGCTGCTCATGCGGCGTCTCCGATCGTCAGGTGATGTTCCAGCCGGTCACCGGCCAGAGCGAGGAGCTCGGGGGCCGCCGACAGATACCAGTAGGTGTTCTTCGGGTTGGCGTGCCCCATGTAGGTGGAGAGGCGGGGCAGGAGCGCTTGAACGTCGTCACCGCGGCGGTAGGCGTCCAGGAGTGTGGAGACCGCGAAGCTGTGGCGCAGATCGTGGATCCTCGGCCGGCAGGACGCGGAGCGGGCGGTGATGCCGGCCTCGTCGGTGACTTTCCGGAAGACGCGGCGGACCCAGGAGTAGTCCAGCGATGCGCCGGTCGAGGTGGCGAACAGCGTCTTGTTGGTCTTGCGTGGCAGGAGCCGGCTTCGGGCCCGCTGGTAGTCCCGCAGTGCAGTGATGCTGGTCGGGTGCAGGGGCAGGAGCCGTGACTTGCCGAACTTGCCGTCTCGAACCTTGATGATCGCCTGTTCGGGGTCGATATCCCGGTCCTCCAACGCGAGTGCTTCTCCGATCCGCATTCCGGTGACGGAGAGCAGCCCGAACAAAGCGGGGTAGGTGGCCGCGCTGAGGGGGTGAGGGCGGCGGGCAGCTGCCTCCACCAAGGCGTCGATCTCTGCTGGCGAATACAAATACGGAGTCGCTCGGGGCTGCTGGTAGCCGATCAGGCCCTTGGGAAGGATCTCGTTCCGGGCGTCCCGCATGTGCAGGTAAGTGGCAAAGGGGCGCAGCGCGTTCAGCCTCAGCGCCCACCACCACGGGTCCGCGCCGGCGGGTTCGGTCGCCCAACCGAGGGCGTGTTCGGTGGTGATGGTGTTGGCGTCGCGTTCTTCGAGATAGTCGAGGAACTGTCCGATGAGCTTCTCCGCCCGTTCCAGCTTGAATCCCAGCGCCCGGCGAACGGCGAGATAGTCGGCGAGTGCTTGGTGCAGGGCGGTCACGCTGCGGCCTCCGCTCCGGGCCAATGCCGGGCGACGCTGCGCAGCCCGGCGATGTCGACCTTGGCGTAGATCGCGGTCGTGGCCGTGTGCTGGTGGCGCAGGACCTGGCCGATCTCGGGAAGAGACCCGCCCGCCTCGAGCATGGCGGTGGCGGCGGAATGCCGCAGCCGGTGCGCGCGTACGATCCCCAGCCCGGCCTTGCGGGCGGCCAGCGCCGCGACGTTGCTGACCGCATCCGGGCTCATCGGCCGGAACGGCCCCCTCGCGCAGAGGAACAACGCCCGTTGGCCCGTATCCGGCCGGGCATCTCGTAAGTACGCGACGATCGCGCTGCCGACGTCCTTCGGGAGCGGCAACCGCTCGTGCCGAGTGCCCTTGCCCACGATGCTGATCTCGCCGCGCCGCCAGTCGACGTCGTCCAGCAGGAGAGCGGCGACCTCGCCGGCTCGCATCCCCAGACGCGACAGCACCGTCAAAACCGCGATGTTGCGGAGGCCGACCGCCGTGGCCGGATCGCATGTCTCCAGCATCGCCACGACCTGGTCCTTGGTCAGCGTCTTGGGCAGCCCGGCGAGCCTGCGGGTGCTGGCCGTCGGCACTGCCGCGGCGAGCCCTGAGTCGATGGCGCCGTCAAGGTGCAGGAACCGCAGCAATGACCGCAGCGCCGTCACCGTCGGCGGCAAAGACGCAGGCCGCAGCCGCGCCTGGCCGACGACGAACTCGGTCACCTCCTCGGCGGTCACCGAGCGCAAGTCCAGATCATCGCCGTCAGTGAGTCCGTCCAGGAACGGGCGGGCCAACTTCACCCTGATCTCGACCGTCGACTCCGCCAACCCCCGCTCCTCGGCCAAGTACCCAGCGAAGCGTTCGAGCACGGCGTCGACCGCGCCCGCAGGCCGGACCGCAACCGGAGCCCCGACCACCCCCACGGAGCGAAGATGCGCGAGCAGCGGTTCCAACGAACCGACCCTCAAGGCCATCAGACGACCAGCCGCATGTTGTTCAGCGAGAAACTCCTGCGCCTTCTCCTCGTTCAACACGCCGACTTCGGCCTTCCGGACCCCCAGCCAACGGCTCACATGACCCATCAGCCGGCAGTGATGCAACACCGAGCTGGCCGCGTACCCCTGACCCGCCAACTCGGCCGCATAGCCCTCGACAAACGGAGCCAGCGGCCCCGAAGCCACTACACGAGAAAGATCAACCATGGCCATCCCTTCGGTCACAAACCAAAGAGACAACAGGCCAAGGTCCTGCGATTATGCCGATATGTGACCGATACGACACCTACCGCAACCAGCATGTGCAGGCTGAGTCCGCATAACTCCGAGGTCCCCATAAGTCCCCTTATGCCGACATCGGCATAACGCAACGAATCCGCACACCGTGGGGTCCAAGCCAACGAAGTGGCCGCCGTTCCGGGCGAAGGTGAACGGCCGGCTGACCGTGGAGAACCGCAGCGGCACCACCATCCGGCCGGCCGGGGTAAGCAGAGGCCCCCACGGGATGTCCCAGACACCCACAACGATGATGGCGTCAAAGCCGCCCTCGGGCGCGTGCTCGGCGGCGGCATGCTCGGCATCGCCTAGCACTACCTGCACGTGCGAATAGCCGACTCAGCCAGGAAGCGCCCCGCCTACTCGGCAACGAACGGGTCGATATCAACCGAGACCACCAGATCGGAGGGACCAACGATCTCAGCGATGAGCGCGGCGTTATAGCCGCCGGATCTTCTCTAGTCTCTACGGGGCTGTTGCATCAGCGGCTGACGGGAGGTTGCGCCCACGGGAGTGGTGTATGAGTTTCCCCTGATCAGGTGCATGGCGTCGGGTATGAACGGCCATCGCGTGATCTGTGAGTATGAGAGTGGCTCTTTTGGAGAAGAGTCGACCCTGCGAAGCAGGGGAAGGCGCCTGACGGCCTCTGGGAAGAACCAGCCGTCGGGCAGGACACCCCGGAGAATCCACCCTGTTAAGGAGTGATCGATACATCAGACGATGGCGGCATGATCGAACTCCAGGAGGAGGTCATCCGACCTCGTCCGGAGAATCATCGTCAGACATGGTCCCTACCGAAACTCCGAGAGCGCTGTCCCGTCTTGTCCTGACGGGCGTGGGCCTGGCCGTGTTCGTGCTCGCCTACGGCTGGCTCCTGCTCACCGGCACCACCGAGATCACCCGGTCGTCCGACCCCGGCGCATCCGGGATCTCCCTGTGGGCGGCGGTGTTACCACCGCTTGCCGCGCTCGTGCTGGCTCGCCTCGTGCCCACAAAGAGAGAAGTGCCGTCGCCGCTGACCGGCCTGCCCAGGGCGCGGTTGCTCAAAGAGGCCTGGATACTCGTGGGGACGGCTCTGCTCCTGGCATTCGTAGCCCCGGTGGTGCGGGGCCAGGACCTGCTGTATCCGCTGATCAAGATCCTGTTCCTGCTGGTCGTCCCATTGGCCGCGTTCCGGCTGATCAGGGGGGACGGGCCCAAGGCCACAGCTATCCCGGCGCCGGCCACCTGGTTGGCACCGCTGCCCGCGGTCGTCGCGTGGTTCCTTCTGTCGCAAGTGGGCCCGCTCGCAGCGCCGCTGACCCAGAAGCTGCCCGATCCGATCTCCCTCATCGTGGGCTCGCTCATCACACTGCTGACCGCGAGCGTGCTGGAAGAGGTCTTCTACCGAGGCTGGCTGCAGACCAGGTTGGAGGCGTTGTACGGCAGGTGGCCGGCGATCATGACCTCATCGCTGTTGTTCGCACTGATGCACTCCTCCCGCCTGCACGCCGACGCTCTCCTCCTCGGCCTGGCCACGATTGTGGCCTTCCAAGGCGTGTTCGCTCTGATGCTCGGCTACCTGTGGGCCCGCTACCGCAACATCTGGGTGATCATCCTCATCCACACCCTCACGAACCTCGTCCTGGTGCCACTGCTGGTAAGCGCACTTACCGGAACACCGCATCCCTAACCAGGTGAGCGAACCTTGAGTCATTCGGCCGTGGAGATCGCGAAGGGTGTCGAAGACCGATTCATGACGAACGCTCTCAACATCCTTTGGTGGCACTCCATGTGACGATCAACGGCTGGTGAAGCGCTCAGCGAGACGCGTCCGACTACTTCGGCGGCCCGGGTGATGGCCCAGGAGGCAGCCTTTTCGGCGTGCCAGCGATCATGACACTGGCCGATCAGGCCAGTGCTTCCCCTTGCGAGGTCATGATCTGCCGGTTCCAGCGCTGGATGGCAGGGTCTGTGAACGCTCGGAGCACAGCGGGGCGTCCTCGGGGAGCCACGGCCTCAAGGTCAGCTCTCCAGCCTGGAGCACCGGTTGGGCGTTCTTGCTGATGCGACCGGCCGGGACGACCGGTGAGATGGAAAGGGACACCACCCCATACCGTCGTGAGATGGATCAAGGTGGGAGACGCTCTTCAGAGCGCCGGAAGCCTCGAAGCCTCCTCCGCCCTCATCGGCCACGAAAAGTGACTGGACATGCTGTCTCGGGAGGAATACCGACTACTTGATTAGTGGTCTCCACCAGAATCGTCACGATCTGCTTTGAGGCCTTCCTCTCGGCCGGCCTCCGGGCAGGTCTACGTTCGGCGGGCGGGCGGGCGGCAGACCAAAGCAGCGGGTGACTGAACCGATGAAGTCACCGAGGTAGGTAGAAGGACTTCTACTCGTGATCGGTAAGCAGCCCTATCGTCAACCATCAAGGCAGCTAAGATCATCGAAGGCATGGAAATAACACTGGAAATCGTGAAGGTCAAGCGGCAACTTCGGCGGATGCGGGTTTGCCTGATCACCGCGGTGGCCACTGCGGTCGCCACGGGGGCGATCCTGGCCAACAGTGGGGAAGTCGCCGCGCAGGACGGCGGTAAGGCCAGATTCGACGAGATCGAGGTTCAGCGGATCAACGTGGTGGAGCCGGACGGCAGACCACGCATGGTCCTGAGTAACAAGGAGAGGTCGCCGGGCGCCGTCGTCAACGGGGTCGATCTGGGCAACGCCGGTATGCGGCCGGGCATGACCTTCTACAACGGCGAGGGGGATGAGTCCGGCGGCATGGGCACCGACAACGGTGTCAACGACGGAAAGCCATGGGCGTTCGGGCAGCTCTCCTTCGACCAGTACAAGCAGGATCAGACCCTCATTCTCCGGTACATGGAACAAGAGGGCGTCCGAGGCGTCGGCCTGGCGGTCAATGACCGGTCCGAGGTGCCCTTGTCGGAGTCCTTTGAGGAGTACAAGAAGATCGAGCAGATGCCGCCCGGCCCGGAGCGGGACCAGGCGATGACGGAGTACAGGAAGAAGTACCCGAGCCCGCAGCGGGTCTTCATCGGCAAGAACCCTGACAAGTCGTCGGTGGTGACGCTTGCCGATGGCAAGGGCACGCCGCGCATCGTGATGCGCGTCGATCAGGACGGCAACCCCCAGATCCAGTTCCTGAATGCCAAGGGCAAGGTCACCAGGACGATTAAGGGTTGATGAAGAACGTCACCGCCCCTTGGCAGGCGATCACGGGGAATCCGCTGCGGTTCCTCGGGTCGCCATGGCCGTGGCGGGCGCTCGCCTACCTGCTGACCAGTCTGCCCGGCGGCGGTGCGGTGGTCGTGGTGGCCGCCTTCGGACGGCAGACCGCGCTGGTGATCGCGATGATCATGTTGTTGGTC
This sequence comes from Streptosporangium sp. CA-135522, assembly GCF_050949235.1. Taxonomy (NCBI): domain Bacteria; kingdom Bacillati; phylum Actinomycetota; class Actinomycetes; order Streptosporangiales; family Streptosporangiaceae; genus Streptosporangium; species Streptosporangium sp. CA-135522. Next base: position 4,880,350 of record NZ_CP192026.1, on the reverse strand, counting down.
GTCGCCGTCGTGCTGGGCGGCCCGATCGCCTCCCTCGAGCGGTGGCGGCTGAGGCTGATCGATCCGGCGGGCGTCCCCGCGCCGAAGCCGAGAACGCCGATCTCCTTCGCGAACCCGACCGCCTGGCGTGAGATCGGCTACGCGCTGCTGTGGGCGACGGTCCTGCCTGCGGTCAACGGCCTCGTTATTACTTTGGCGGCGTTGACGGTCATCTCCTATGCCTCGGCTCTCCCGTCTAGCGGCTCACCGCTGGTGGTGCTGCCGACCATCGTCGTGGTGTTGGTCGGGCTGGCCGGTTGCGCGTATCTGTTCACGGTGATGGCGGCGGCGCAGGGAGCGCTGGCGCGGGGTTTGCTTGCCGCGCCCCCTGAGGAGCGGATGATCGAATTGACCCGGTCGCGGGCCCGGCTGGTGGACGCCTTCGAAGCCGAGCGGCGGCGCATCGAACGGGATCTACACGACGGCGCTCAGCACCAGCTCACCGCCGTGCTCATGCAACTCGGCCTCGCCCAACTGGACGTGCGAGAAGACCCAGAACGTACAGCGAAAGCCATCAGCTTGGCCTGTGACCACACGCAGGCCGCACTGGACGAGCTGCGCCGCGTCATCAGAGGCATCCACCCCTCCGCGCTCACCGGCCGAGGGTTGGGGGTCGCCGTCACCGACCTGGCCCGCCACTGCCCCATCCCGGTGACCTTGGACCTCGATCTTCCCCACCGCCCGCCTCCGGGAGTGGAGGCGGCGGCATACTTCTGCATCTCAGAAAGTCTCACCAACGTGATCAAACATAGCAACGCACGAAAGATCATGATTAAAGCGAAGCTGTTGGACCATCATCTCGCCCTCGAAGTGCGCGACGACGGCATCGGCGGAGCCGATGCCGCAGCGGGTAGCGGGATTACCGGGCTGGCCGACCGGGTCGGCGTGCTCGAGGGAACCCTGTCGCTCAGCAGCCCACCAGGAGGACCGACGGTGATCCGGGTGGAGCTGCCATGCGGTTGATGATCGCCGAGGATTCGGTACTCCTGCGGGAGGGGCTTACTGGCATCTTCACCCGGTTCGGCTGCGAGGTGGTCGCCGCCGTCGGCAGCGCCGATGAGCTACTGCACGCCATCGCCCGGGACATGCCCGACGTCGTCGTGGTGGACGTCCGCATGCCGCCGAGCTTCCACGAAGAAGGGTTGCGGGCCGCCATCCAGCTGCGGGGCGAGCATCCCCGGCTCGGCATCCTCGTCCTGTCGCAATTCGTCGAGGAGGCCGCGGCCGGGGAACTCCTGGAGGCCGGCCCGTGGGGTGTCGGTTACCTGCTCAAGGATCGGATCGGCGCGATCAGCCAGTTCGTGGAGGCGGTACGCGAAGTCGCCGCCGGGGGCACGGTCATCGATCCTGACGTGGTTCACCAGCTGCTGGTACACCATCGCGCGCACGATCCGCTGGACGCGCTTTCGCCACGCGAACGCGAGGTGCTCGCGTTGGTCGCCGAGGGCAGATCCAACAGCGCGATCGCCCAGCGCCTGTACGTGTCGGAGGCCGCCGTAGCGAAGCACGTCACCGGCGTCTACACCAAGCTGGATCTCGGACCGGACGCCGACGACCACCGCAGAGTGCTCGCCGCGCTGACCTTCCTCCGCTCACGCTGACCTCGAAGCTGCACGAACGATTCGCAGCTCCGGTGGCCAACGTCGGGGACATCACTCTCGAACCCGTCGGCGACCCCTCGGGCACCCGCCTCGTCACCCACCTGACATACCGGGCGGCCTGATGGAAGCACAGACAGAAGTCATGCTCCTGGCGGAAACGATGGTGCAGGCGGTGACTTACATGCCTGCGCTGAAGACCACCTTGCGTTGCTGGTCGTATAACGCGTGGTCTGATGTGAGGGCGTTGCAGGGGTTGCAGGCCCAAGCCCTGGAGCCCGTACACGGACACGAGAAAGCCCCGGCAGGGGCAGGACTGGAGCCGCCCGCGGCCTACACCCGACCGGACGCTACATGATCGTTATCGGGCGGGTCGGACAGTGCAGGCGCACTGTCGGGTATGCGCCGCCGGTCGTGCGCGGGCGGCTCGGTCCCCGAGCGCACCACGTTCGCCGCCGCGCCGATGGCGACCTGCACTCCAGCGCGCTGCGCAACACCTTCAACCGGATGCTCGGCTACTTGTTCCGCTGCCTGCACGAACGCAAGATCTACTCCGAATGGCTGCGATTTCGGAGACACGTCCAGTCCAGGCCGAATACGGTGGCTTGTTGACGATCGGCTAAGCCCATAAGCCTTCCGGAGTCTCCTCATGCGTACCGCAGCGGCAATCCTCTCCTTCGTGCTCGCCATCACCATCCTGCCCGCCCGGCCGGCAACCGCCGCGGTTTCCGCCTCGCCGCTGCCGGGCGGCAAGACCACCTATGTCATCTCACAGGGTCATCTGAAGGCCGCCTCCCAGCAGAATTGGGTACGCCTGGGCAGCTACCGCTTCGCCGCGGACGGCACGGTGAGCGCCGCCCTGTACCTATGGTGGCAGCGTCATCCCAAGGCCAGACAGCGCACCGGCACCGTCCCCGACCCGAGCTGCACCACCAAGGCGGGCGGTGCCGCATCGCGGCCCCGCGCCTGCGAGGTGCTCACCGCCGGAGGCTTCACCGGTGCCCCCGACGAGAGCCGCACCGGGACGTACACCGTGGCGGGCGACGTGCTAACCATCCGGTGGAAGATCGCCCAGACGTGGACGGAGCAGTGGTACGTACGGCCCTCGCCTGACGGCAGACTGGCCCGCCTGGACCTCAAGCAGAGCACGCTGGCCACGCACGGGTACGGCTACGGCAGCAACGCCGCGAGCAGCACCCGGCGCGCGATGAGCTCGGTGAAGGCGTTCCCCGGCTCACTCAGGCAGGACCTGACGAGCTGGGCGGGCGGCAAGCTCGTCACGTCCGGCAATCAGCCGTTCGGCCACTCCGCCTTCCATGCCTGCGCCGCCACCACCTCGTGCCTGACCTACCTGCAGCCATCCTCGCGAGGCGCGTGTCAAAAGTCGGGCGGCTGCCCCAAATATGGCGGCGGAACGCGCCCCAACGTCAGCTCCATCCAGTACTACCTCACGATGATCTCCAAGTCCGACCGCCGCGACACGCTGTGGCACTGGTGCACCTGCCTGGCGATGGAGCGCGGCGAGTTCTGCTATACCGGCAACTCCCACGTCAAACCGCTCATGCAGATCATCGACGACACGGGAGCCTTCCGCGGCTGGGTCGGCGCGGAGGCATCCTTCTCGACCGGCTCCCGGGCGACGGACATGCTGGCGGTGCTGCGCATCTCCGACTTCCGCTGACCGGCTCGAACCTGTATCTACAAGTTGTCGGCTCAGTGAGAGCAGGGCGGGGATGGCGGCCCCGCCGAGCCGACCACGCTACGCCGCTTGGTCGGCGACGGCGTCTCGGTCACCGGGGCCGCCCGCACCCTCGAGATCGACCGCTCCACCACATACGAGGCGCTGGCCCACGACGGCCCGACCAGCGGTGAGCGACCAGCGGCGCGGCCCGATGCAGCCCTCCCAGCTGCCCGGAGCCCGAGGGCCGGTGGTCGCTCTCCGCTGGTAGATGAGGCTGGCCCCAGGACCGCCCCGGACCGGCTGCACCGCGCGGTCACCCGAGGCGACCCGGCCAGCCTGCTGCCTGACCACCAACCGGCACTCGGGACACCTCGATGTCGCCCACGCGATCCCCGCCGAGCAGACCGACCCGGCGCTGCTGTGTCGAGGGGGCGGCTGCCGAATGCGCACCTGGCCCCCACGAGACAGCACCGAGAGCTGACCTGACGGCTCATGTCCTCGACCCCCAAACGGTGATCTACTGACGGCACCGTCCAGGAAAGGAGCTGCCGTGATTCACCGTACTCACCGTGGGGTCGATGTCGATGTCGACGTCGATGCCGGAGTCATCGTCCGAAGATAGAACAACCGGACGAGACCCCGAGATCCAATGAGGCTTTTCTGCACGGGTTCAAAGGCACCCGCCCCGGCGGGCGCCGGCGGGCCGGTCGACCGGCCGCCCCGGCTGCGGCTCTTCGGCCGGTCCGGGGCGGCGCCGCCCAGCCCACCGGCGTCAGGAGTCGCCTTTGCCTAGCACGGTCCACAGGCCCACCAGCGTCGCCCCGCCCGATCCCAGGCCCCACGACAGCGCGTCCGGCCATATCGCCCCGGCCGCCAGCCGCAGAGCCGTCATCGCGACCACCGCCACCACCGCGGCCAGCAGCACCAGCACCACACGATCGGACATGTCCACCCCTTCACGGTCACCGGATATCTCCCAGTAGGTGAGAGGGGCGGGGCGGGACTTCATGACGCGAGTTTCATCGGTGGCGGCCGCAGCCCGCCGACGAGCGACGCAACCAGGACTCCGGACCGTTGCCGAAAGAACAGAGCCGGCTCGGCAGCGCCACAGCCCAGAGCGGATTCGACCGGCGAGCCCAGTCAGCAGCTGACAAGCACGAACACGACCAGAACGGCGAGCAGGACGACGACCGCTGATCGAGCCGATGGGCGGCCGCCCGTTGGTGCCCGGCAGCCGCAGGGGTGCAGGCAGGCGCAGCACCCGGTCGGAGCGGATACGGCCGAGCAGTTCGACGGTAGGTCGTGATGTTCCCCGCCTTCCGTGGAGTCATTTTGCTTGACTGTTGTGCCATTGACCCCACGATAAGAGATCGGCATGCCACGCAGGGGCTACCCGCCGCAGTTCCGTCGCAAGGTGCTGGATCTGGTCGAGGCCGGACGTCCTGTCCGAGAGGTCGCCCGTGATCTGGGAATCAGCGAGCAGACGATCTACGTCTGGCGCAAACAGGATTTGATCGACAAGGGGCGGCTGCCCAGAGTTACGACGATCGAACAGACCGAGCTGCTGGTGGCCCGCCGGCGGATCCGGGAGCTGGAGACCGAACTGGCGGTCACGAAGCGGGCGATCGAGCTGGTGCGAGGGGTGGTGCCCCCAAAAGGCTGTTCGAAGCCGTCGCGGTGATGGCCGGCGAGGGCCTGCCCATCCAGGCCACCTGCCGGGTCTTGAATGCAGGGCCGACTGGGAAAGGATCGTCTTCATCCTGGGAAGCGATCGACGATTCCCTGCCTCGTCCGCAGGTCAGAGGTACTCGTGAACAGCCCTGGTCCGCGGGTTAGCTTCCCGGCGCTGATGGTGGGGCCGATGCGCTTGGTCCTGGCATCGGGCAAGATCACCCCATGCGTCCGACTCACAACCCCCTCGCCCTGCTCTTCACCGGGGCCATCGGACTCGCCTCGCTCCTGACGCTCATCGAGGCGAGTGCTCCCGGCCTGTCCCACTGGGCATTGGCGCTGGCGCTGTACTGGCTGGTGCTCGCCATCGCCATGGCCTGGTTCGTACGGATGCCGGGCCCTGGCGAGCGCCGACGGGCGTGGGAGCCCTGGATGTTCGTCCCAGTCGCACTGGTGCTGGGCACCGTGCTGCTGGTCAAACTCGATGCGCCCCTTCACGCGCGCTTCGCCCTGTCCGAGCCGAGCCTGGAGCGCTACGCCCGGTCGGTGCGCGACGACTATGTCAGCCGTCGGTGGTGGGGCCTGTATTGGGTGGAGGACGTGGAGAAGATCCCCGGGGGAGCGAGGTTCATGGTCACCCCGCTCACCTGGAATTGGCGGAGCTACGGCTTCGCCTACAGTCCGGATCGGATACCAGAAGGGGGCGGGTATGAACATTTCAAGGGGCCTTGGTACATCTGGAACGAGGGACCCTGAACGCCCGATGCATGACCTCCCGGTTCCACGCAGCTGCGTGCCGCGCACAGAGCGCTATGAGTATCCGAAGGCGCCGAGCAGCTGGGAAACGATCAGTTACGTTGCGGGAAGCGATCATCACCATGACCGACTCGGTGCATGCCACCCCAATTCGTGAACACCCCACGGGCCAGGCCTTCCTCGAGGAAGGAAACACCTGGCACGACACCACTTGGGGCAACTGCACCTGCGGTCGCCAGAGCTGCACCGCCCCTGGAGCGAACATTCTCAGGCGCATGCTCATGCGGCTGTGGGACAACCAGCTCTGACCACGGCCGCGTAGATCCGCGCTCCCACAGTGGTCACGACGCTGACGCCTTTTCTCCCGCATCGCTTCCCGGAGGACGTCATCGGTACAAAGCCGCCTGCCACCCACCACCAGAACCCGCCGACGGCCGCGGCAATACCTCGGGTTCTCGGAAACGCTCGATCTGTTCCCTGGTCGCCTCGACCCGCTCCACGGCCGCCGTTTCCCGCCGGGCCAGCTCCTCCAGCAACGAGCCCATCGCGATCGCCTCCACGCCGCATGGATGAATTTCGGCAGGCCCAGGGCTCCGGCAAGCAAGTCCCGGTGTACCAGCGCCTGATCCTCGACCCGCGGACCGGAACGGCGCTGGCCACCGTCTCTTGCACGGCCTCGGGGCTGGCCAGAGGGGCTGTCATGGGCTATGAGGCCCGCGACAGCACCTCCGGCTGGAAGGGCCCGCCGCGCCCGGTGCCCCCGAAGAGTGCAAGGCTCAGGAGGGTCAGGCGATGCGGTAGGCGCGGATGATCGTCTGGTCGGCCGTGACTCCCGAGGCGGTGGTCGCGCGGGCGCGCAGCGAGACGAAGCCGACCACCGCCGGGTGGCGCAGGAAGACGATGCCGCCCGCGACCGGTGCCTTCTGCCAGGTGGCGCCGTCGTCGTAGGAGACGTCCACGGCCAGGGCGCGCACCGTCCCGGCCGCCGAGCCCGGCTGGGCCCGGACGGTCACGGGCACGGCGTACGCCTTCCCGGCCGGCGCGGTGTTCCGCTCGTCCAGTGGCGGCGCGAAGCCGATCACGGACAGCGGTAACGTTTATTGACCGGTGGCGGCCGCTCGCCCAGGACGGCCTGCTCACTGCGGTGATGGCCCTCCTTCTGTCGGTCATCGTGTTCCACACGCCGGGCGCGGGCATGCTGGATCTCGCGGCCGTCCTCGCCGGCTCGCTCGCGCTCGTCGCCTGTCGGCGGGCGCCTCTGGTGGCGTTGCTCGTCAGCACGGCCTGCATGCTCGCGGTCGTGGTGCGCGTCCAGCCGGGCCCGCCAGCCACCTTTCCGGTGCTGGTGTCGGTGTTCGCCGCGGTCAGCGCCGGCCATCGGCTGGCCGCGGCGCTGGCGAGCGCGATCTTCCTGGGGGTCGACCTGATAGTGAACCTGCCTGGCGCCACCGGGTCCGTGCAGAGTCTCCAGGGCACCACGCTGCTGCTCGGCTGGTTCGTGGCGGCCGGCGTGGCGGGGACGGTGACCCGGCACCGGCAGGCGTACCTGGAGGAGGCCGAACAGCGGGCCGTCGAGGCCGAGCGCACCCGCGAGGAGGCCGCCCTGCGCCGCGCGGACGAGGAGCGGCTGCGCATCGCCAGGGAACTGCACGACTCGCTCACACACAGCATCTCGATCATCAAGGTCCAGGCCGGGGTGGCCGTCCACCTGGCACGCAGGCGCGGCGAGGACGTGCCTCCCGCGCTGCTGGCCATCGTGGATGCCGGCGGCGACGCCATGCGCGAGTTGCGCGCCACCCTGGAGGTGCTGCGTGACACCGACCGCTCCGACGGCGAGGCCCCGGCCAGCGGCCTCGACCGGCTCGACGACCTGGTGGAGCGGGCCCGCTCCACCGGGCTGCCGGCCACGGTGACGATCTCCGGCACGCGGCGGGAGCTGCCGGTCGAGGTGGACCGGGCCGCGTACCGGATCGTCCAGGAAGCGCTCACCAACGTCTCCAGGCACGCCGGCGGGGCGGCCGCGGCGGTGCGCATCGACTACGCGGACGAGGAACTGGTCGTGCAGGTCGACGACGGAGGCAAGGCCGACCCGGACGCGCCGCCCGTACCCGGCACGGGTCTGCTCGGCATGCGCGAGCGCGTCGCGGCGCTCGGCGGCCGGCTCCGGGCCGAGCCCCGCCCCGGGGGCGGCTTCGCCGTACGCGCCGAGCTTCCCTTTGGAGAACCATCGTGATCCGCGTGCTGCTCGTGGACGACCAGGCGCTCATTCGCGGCGGCTTCCGGGCCCTGCTGGAGATCGAAGACGACATCGAGGTGGTGGCCGAGGCCGCGAACGGCGAGCAAGGCGTCGCGCTCGCCCGCGAGCACCGGCCCGATGTCGCGCTCGTCGACATCCAGATGCCGGTGATGGACGGCATCGAGGCGACCCGACTGATCGCCGCCGACGAGCGACTGAGCGGCGTCCATGTCGTGATCCTCACCAACTACGGCCTCGACGAGTACGTCTTCAACGCGCTCCGCGCCGGCGCCTGCGGCTTCATGGTCAAGGACACCGAGCCCGCCGACCTGCTGCAGGGCGTCAGGGTCGCGGCCCGCGGCGACGCGCTGCTGTCCCCCGCGATCACCCGCCGCCTGATCGGCGAGTACGTCGCCCGCCGCCCCGAGCCCGCACCCAAGGGGCTCGACGTGCTGACCAACCGCGAGCGCGAGGTCACCGCGCTGGTGGCCCGCGGCCTGTCCAACGACGAAATCGCCGCCCACATGGTGATCAGCCCGACCACCGCGAAGACGCACGTCAGCAGGGCGATGACCAAGCTGCGTGCCAGGGATCGCGCCCAGCTCGTGGTGTTCGCCTATGAATCCGGCCTCGTCACTCCGCGGCGCGGCTGATCGCGTGCCGCGCATGAGAATCGCCCTGGTCGCGGGCCGGTCACCCAGCGTCCGCTCCCACACCTGTATCCCGGCCGACCGCGAGGTGCAGGGAGTTCACCAACGCCACGGCCTCGTCGAGGAGTTGTCTCTCCGCCTGACTCAGCGTCGGGTTGCCGGCCCGTATCGCCATGGCCCTTTCGAGGTCGATCGCGTGGTCGACGTCGCTGAGCAGGGAAACCAGGATCGTGCGGGCCAGGGGCGCCTCGGTCCGCGGGCCCACCGCGACCTCCGCCAGGATCAGAGCGGACATCCCCCAGTCCAGCGCGGGCGGGCCCTCCCTGGCGTCGGCCCAGTCGATCACCACCGGTCCCTCGGGCGTGAGCATCACGTTCTCCGGGTGCAGATCGAGGTGAAGAACACGATCCGTTGGATCGGTCGAGACCCGCGGCGGGAGAGCGTGCAGGCGACGCAGCAGTCCCGCGAGAATCGCACCGGCTTCTTCTGGAGTGATCATGCCCTGTTGGAGCGCCTCGACCATGGTCGGGCCAGACAGCCGCTCCATGATCAGATCCCCGCCTGCAATCGGTCCGACACGCGGCGCCGGATAACCCTGGCTGGAAAGGTGCGCCATCACGGCCACCTCGATCGACCGCGTCCTCGACTACGATTCCACGATCCTGGAGCCCCAACCCTGCCCGCGTGCCGGCCGTCTCATCTCCCACACGCTGGAGGACTCAACGGTGCGTCTCCCCTGGTTTTCGGCGTTGCTCTCTTTGCCGCCGTCGCGCTCGTCCCTGCGGTCCCCGCCCAGGCAGCCGCCCTTCCGGCAGTCCAGATCATGCGCGTCTACTACGACTCGCCCGGCTCAGACCTGCGGTCCGACGCCTCGCTGAACGGCGAGTACGTGACGATCAAGAACGCCACGCGGGCGGCCTATGACGGTCTCCTCCAGCCCGCCCCCGACGGGACCGGCCTTAAACCTGGGCGTATAAACGGGGACATGACAGCGGATACCTTCACGGATTCGACGAACTTCCTCACCGCCCACAGCGCGGCCGAGATCCCCCACCCTGGCGGCACCCTCCTGGAGCACCTCCAGCGGGTAGCGGCACAGCTCAAGGACTGGGATGCGTCACACGAGGTGCAGTTGGCCGGGCTGTGTCATGCGACCTACGGCACCGACGGCTTCGACCGGCGTCTGCTGGATCTGGCCGGCCGTGACACCTTGCGCGATCTGATCGGTGAGCGGGCGGAGGCACTCGTGTATCTGTATGCCTCCTGCGACCGCGAGGCGACCTACCTGGACCTGCGGGCCTTTCGAGACCGGTTCACCGGGGCTCCCGTTGACCCGACGCCGGACGAGCTTCAGGCGTTTCTCCTGATCACAGCCGCGAATGAGATCGACGTAGCCCGGCACAACGCGGACATTCTCGCCAAGCATGGGAATGACCTGTTCGCTTTCTTCTCCCGGCATCGGAACCTGCTCTTGCCTATGGCCTGGGAGACGGTCAAGGAGACGTTCGCAGTGCGCATCGCGCGCTTGGATCACCTGGTCCTGACCGTGACTGACATCCCCCAGACGATCGCCTTCTACCAGAAGGCGCTGGGAATGGAGCAGGTGACCTTCGGCGATGGTCGCCATGCCCTCACCCTTGGCTCCGCCAAAATCAACCTGCATCAGGCCGGACTCGAGATCCGTCCGCACGCTCTTCACCCGATACCTGGAAGCGCAGACCTTTGCCTGATCACCGCCGGCCCGCTCGACCGCGTCGCCGCCCATCTGGCCGCGGTGGACGTGCCCATCGAGGAAGGCCCTGTCTCACGGACTGGTGCCCTTGGTCCGATCACCAGCCTGTACATCCGCGACCCCGACCACAACCTCATCGAGATCGCCGCCTACGATTAACGCCGCACAGCACCGGCTCGGTTGATCATTCCCAGGTCTTCCGGCTTGGCCGGGAGACCTGGCCCCAGGTGTTCCGGCTGGACCTGGCCCCTGTGCGGGTCCGGCCGAGATATAGAGAAATCGGCCATAAGCTGATCTTTAAGCCGTTGAGCTGGGCAAACGGCGAGTCGCTGCCACCGAGTCGTACGGCCGATGCCTGTCGTACTTCCGAGATGAGCCAATCTCGGAAACGGCTCTCGGTCCCAACTTCCGAGATTCCGCACTACAGCGCCGCGTAGGCCGCCAAATCCACTTCCGAGATTGCGAGCATGATCGGCCCACGGCCGGTTTTCTCTATATCTCGGCCTGACCCGAGGTTCACCACCGCCGCCCGCCACGCGGGCGCCGCCCTGCTCCTGATCGGGCGCGCGGGCGGCTGGAAGGGCGGCTTCAAAGCCCCGCACGGCGATATGGACGGAAGCCGCCCGCTGGGACGGCTCCCCCTCGATGACCTGCCGTAGGCGGATGGCGCCGAACGGCGCATCGTCCTACGTCGACCACGGCGACGGCCATACTCGGGTGCGGGTGCGGCGCCCCCCTGTAGAGGGGAGGCATCTCGGGATCGGAGAGCTGCTGAGCTTCTCGGGACTGTTGCGAAAGCGTTGATCGCACTCCCGCGAGTGGCTGCTAGCGTCCGGACGTATGGGCGGCAGCGTGTACGTGGGCAACGCCGGCAAGGATGCGGCACTGGACCGGGGATGGCTTCTTGGGCACTTCAAGGACATCGATGATCCTCGCCATAGCGAGGCGGTAGAGATCAAGTGGGGTGTGCACCCGCGTGGCGACGAGCGACTGCAGTGGGTCAGAGGTGAAGAACGAACGGCTCTGCTGGTGCTCATCAGCGGTCGCTTCCGTGTCGAGCTCCCCGGCCGCAGCGTTCTGCTGCAAGAGCAGGGTGATTTCGTCGTGTGGGGTCACGGGGTCGACCACTCCTGGTTCGCCGAAGAGGAGTCGGTGGTGCTGACGGTTCGGTGGCCGTCCGTACCCGGCTACGCAGTGACACAGCAGGATGAGGCTCGGTCGCCTACCTGAGCGCGAAAGCACTGGCCACAGCCACTCGTTGATCGTTGGACCAACAGGTGATCTCGTGGCGGACGTCGCGGCGCGTCCCGCCTGCGTCGGCCGCCGGGCTGGAAGGCTGCCTTCTTGCTATCGTGCCTCCTTCCAATCCAGCCTGCCCTTCCTCACGGTGGGTCGCCAGCCGCGCACCGGCCTGCCGGTCTCCAGGCAGGTCGCGGTCGCCTTGAGCAGGGCGAGGTAGGAAGGCCAGGTCCATCGCCGCCTCGGCCTTGGCGATCCGGCCCGGCGCGGCCGGCCAGTGGAGCGTGCGGTAGCTGACCGGGGCCTTGCGGGCCAGCCAGCGCTCGATCTGCCGCCATACCGCGTTCACCTGGGCGGTCACGCCGGGGCTACCCGACAACGGGTGTCGCCCCGGGTGAGGGGGCGACCTGGGAGGTCGAGAGCGTCGAGCGCGTTCAGAACCCGGGCGAATCACATATCCGGGCCGAGAGGGCGTGCGCCGGTCACTCGGACTCGGACGTGAGCCCGGCCACGACGGCGAGCCCGACCGGCAGAGCGAACAGCGCTAGGTAGGGGCCTACGACGAAGGCCCTGGCGCCGGCGTCGTAGCCGACGGGCAGCCAGGCGAGCACCTCCCCGGCGACCAGAGCGAGAAGCCAGCCGTTGGCCACTGTCAGACAGGGACGGGACAGCCCCGAGAGGTGACCGGCGAGCGCGCCGAGCGGCAGCGCCAGCAGGAGGTAGACCGGCATCAAGACCGGCATCAAGGGGAGCGTGAGCCAGTTCAGTGTGGGGATGGTGGCGGACAGCATGAGGAGGGCGAAGGCTCCCGCCGTCGCGGCCAGCCCGGTGATCACTGCCCGAACAACCCTAGATCTGTTGATCAAACGGCATGTCATGATCAGCACCATAAGATCATGATACGCGCGGAGACCGACCTCGCCCAGGGCGGGATCCCCATTCAGCTCATCGTGCCGGCTGCCGTCCTGCCGCACATGGGCAGGGTGCCGCCGCGGGAGAACGCGTCGAAGCTGATCGCGTAGGCGGCCCACTCCGGGGTGGAGTACGGATGGCCGGAGAGCCGTCAAATGGTCCCGGTAGTAGTCCGACCCGCGGGCGCGGGGAGCGACCGCCATCCAGACATGGTGGAGAGAGGGCGGGTCATCAAAACGCGGTCAGAGCCCTGAAATTGACCGTGGTCGCGATGTGCACTCTTGGCCACTTGAGCTATCTTGTCCGGCATGATCGCCGAAGGCTGGTTGGCAGACACCCGGGCGTCCTACGATGCCGTCGCCGCAAGCTATGCGGACCGGGTACGCGACCTACTCGATCAAACGCCCTACGAACGCGCATTCCTGGCGCTATTCGCCGATCTGGTGCAGACCGCCGGCCGGGGGCCGGTTGCGGACGTGGGATGCGGGTCCGGGAGAATTACGGCCTACCTGCGAAAACTGGGCGTGGACACATTCGGGATCGACCTGTCGCCCGCGATGATCGAGGTAGCTCGGCGCGATCACCCCGGCCTACGGTTCGAGGTCGGTTCCATGACGGACCTCGAACTCGCCGACGCCTCGATGGCTGGTCTGGTCGTCTGGTACTCGCTGATCCACGTTCCCGACGACGAGATCGGCGCGGTCTTCACGCACTTCCGGCGAGTGTTGCGGCCCGGTGGCCCACTGCTGCTCGGTTTCCACGTCGGTAACGAGTCTCGATTGATCACCCAAGGCTACGGGGGCCACCCGATGAAGGTCTACGTCCATCGCCGCCAGCCTGACCAAGTGGCCGCCTGGCTCAACGACGCCGGCTTCACGGTCGAGGCACAGATGACTCTAAGCTCAGCCGAGAGCACGCTCGGGGGAGTTCTCATGGCGCGTCGGCGGCCTGATACCCGGTAGGGGTGAATCGCCCCGACTTTGATGGAGACCTTGACGTACCCCCGGCTTTCGTGGAGTCGCCCTGGTTGACTGTCGCGCTTCTCACGGCAGGTTCGGCCCTCGGCGGCCCCGATCGGGGCCGCCGAGGGCCGTCGCCTGAGCTCCCACCGCACTGCGCGTCCTCCTGGCGATCGATACCGCCGCCATCGTCCGGTTGCTCCGCTGATCCCAGCCCCCGCCATGCCGTTAGGTGTCATGAAATGCGGAGATCCACTTGTCGCGATCGGTCCTGCTTGCCTGGCCGGCCAGTGAACGCGGGCAGGGCCGGCCGGCCCTGACGCCGCGCCGGCGTGAGGAGTGATCGACTAGCGGTAGGTTGCCCGGGTGGAGTCCATAGCGCAGTGGTCGTCGCGCCTCCATGGCATGGAGGAGGACACCGGTTCGAATCCGGCCGGGCTCCACCCTTCAGAAGGGGTGATGTGGACGTCCCCACCCTGTTGCGGCATCTCGGCCGAGCACGCGACCCTCCCCTCGATGACCCGGACCGGATGCGTCTGGAGCACGCCACCCGGGCGCTGGTCCGCGACGGACAGCGTCGCCGGCGGCGCGAGCGCGAGCGGGCCGTCACCCGCGCTGACGGACAGGTGCTCGCCGCGACCGCGATGGGGTCGCGCGAGCGGGTCACCGACGCCCCGGTGCAAGCCTCGACGGCGGCGGGAGACCTGCGCCGCTCACGCAGGTGCTACGTCTGCAAGGATCGCTACACGCGGGTGGGGGGCCTGTATCACCTGCTGTGTCCCGCGTGCGCGTCGAGCGGCGTCGCTCGCCGTACGGCCCGCACGGATCTGACGGGGCGGCACGCGCTCATCACCGGCGGACGCGTGAAGATCGGCCATGAGCTCGCGCTCAAGATGCTGCGTGACGGCGCCCATGTCACCGTCACCACCCGCTTTCCGAACGATGCCGCCCGCCGGTTCGCCGGCACCGGCGACCGGGCCGGCCACCTGCGGATCGTCGGCGTCGATCTGCGCGATCCACGCCAGCTCCTCGCGCTGACCGATCGGCTCCTGGAGGTCGGGGATCCACTGGACATCCTGGTCAACAACGCCGCCCAGACGATCCGCCGGCCCCCATCGGCCTACCCCGTGCTGGTCGAGGGTGAGAGCCGGCCGCTGCCCGGCGTGACCACGCCGCCCGACGCCGGCTCGCCGGACGCGTCCGAGCCGCTGCCCGGCGTCGCACTCGACATGGGCTTGTTCGACGCGGGCCTGCTGGACGTGGCTGGGCTGTTGCCGGACGCCTCCCCCGCCAACTCGTGGTCGGTCAGGATCGGCGCCGTCGATCCGGCTGAGATGCTGGAGGCGCAGATTGCCAACGCCGTCGCTCCGTTCCTCCTGATCGACCGGCTGCTGCCACTGCTGGCCCGCTCGCTCGCCGAGCGCCGCTACATCGTCAACGTCTCGGCGGTGGAGGGCCAGTTCGCGGCAGCCGACAAGACGGGCCGCCACCCGCACACGAACATGGCTAAGGCGGCACTCAACATGCTGACCCGCACAAGCGCAGCCGACCTGGCCCGGCAGGGCATCCACCTGTGCAGCGTGGACACCGGCTGGATCACCGACGAGCAGCCCGCCCCGGTCCGCGAGCCGCTGGATCGGCGCACGCCGCTGGACGGGTCGACGGCGCGTCCCGCGTCTACGACCCGATCATCCGCGGTGAGGCCGGCCACCCGGTGCACGGCGTCCTGCTCAAGGACTACGAGGTGGCCCCGTGGTGAACCTCGACGAGCTGCTGGCGTGGCTGCGCTCCGGCGCAACGACCCTCTACGTGGGTTGCAACGCCATCACCTCCGCCGGGGCCTGCCGGATCGCCGACCGCCTGGCCGCCTCGCCGGGGATCGTGCGGGGCCTGTGGCTCAAGCGCAACCCGCTGGGCCCGGACGGTGGCCGGATCGCCGGCGTCGCCGTGGCGGCCGGCCTGGACACCCTCGACCTCGTGCAGACCGGTCTGGATCCCGGCGGGCTGGGCGTCCTGGTGGACCGGATCCTGACCGCCGGGGGCGCAGGGCGGCTGTTCGTGAGCGGCAACCCGCTCGGCGGCGCGGGAGCCGTGCAACTCGCCCGGCTCGTCGCCGGCGACGGGGTCGAGGAGCTGTACGCGTCAGCGGCCGACCTAGGTGACCAGGGAGGCGCCGTACTGACGGGCGCCCTGCGGCCGGGGAGGCTACGGCGCCTTTCGGTGGCCAGCAACGGCATCGGCGCGGCCGTCCTCGTACGGCTGGTCGAGGCGGCGGCGACGGCCGGCATCGAGGTTCTCGATCTGGGGCGGGTCCCCGCGGCCCGGCACCTCGGCTCGGCCGACAACCACCTCGGCGATGGCGCCGCGGCCCGGGTGGCGCACACGCTGTCCGACGCCCCGCACCGGCTCGCGCACCTGGACCTGCGCCACACGGGCGTCACCAGCCGGGGTGCCCTGCACTTCCTCACCGGCGCCCGCCAGGCCGTCACCCCCACCAGATACGCGCTGGGCGCGGGGGTGGCGTCGCGCGTGAAGCGGGACCTCAACGCGCTGGCCGCCGAACTGCCCGACCTGCGCCCGCATCCGGCCGTCGCCGCGATCCGCAGTGTCCACCGAACCGCCCCGCGCCCATGACCCCGGACGCGGGCCTCACCGATGGCAGGGCTACTGCGGGGTTCAAGACGCCTACCCACCTTCCTTGTCCCTCGCCGGAGCTTCGGGGGTCCGGAACCCAGTAATCAGGCAACTTGCGAAAAACGCGCCCCCCCGTGGTTATGACGCTCTGAACTGGTCCCACCCGGACGGCTTGATTTGGCCCCGCCCCTGCCGTCGATCTGATCCCAGGCCGACATGTCGGCTTGAAATGGCCCCACCTTCAGGGTTGCGCTGCCAGGTTCTACCTGCTCGATCACGCGCACCGCGGCAAGGGGTCCCGGTAGCAAGGAAGAAATTTCCAACGGAAAGGATCTTCGCCCAGGCGGCGGACCGCCTGGGCGAACCGGCGGACCGCCGCAAGGACGGCCTCGGTCAGGGGACGATGACGTGGAAGCCGGTGTCGCGGGCGCCGGTGGCGGTGCCGGTGCCGACGAACACGTCGCGGGAGTCCCCGCAGGCGGCGGCGCCGTCGGGGCGGACGAAGATGCTGGAGTTCCAGGGCGCGCTCGTCCACCGGACGGTGGCGACCGGGACGGTGGTGGCGGCGTTGACGTCGGCGTCGAGCCGGATGCAGTACTGGCCGGTGGCGATCTTGCGGACGGTGGTGACGCCCTTGGAGCGGAAAATAGAGCCGTCGGCGTTGACGATGGCGGCGGCGCGGACGCCCGGGCCGGAGGCGCCGCCGGGGTCGGCCAGTGCCGGGGCGGCGAAGGCGCCGAGTGTGCCGGTACAGGCGGTCAGCGTCGCGGCGATGGCCATGGTGGTCTTCGTGATGCGCGGCATGCTGGCTCTCTTTCGAGCATGGGACGGTACGGGGCCAGGCTTCTCGTCGGGCCGGACAATGATCTCCCCGCCCCTCGAAGCCAGCACTAACTGTAGCCATTCAGGCACCGAGAGCGACTTTGGCACACGGTAAAGATGATCTCCTCATGCTGGCACGTGAGACCCAACGAGGGGCAGCCCCGAGACCACAGACCGAACTCTGCCCCACCGGCTCTCGATCCAGGTGGGGCCATTTCAAACCGTCACGAATTCACGCTGTAATCAACAAGTGGGGCCGAGTCGGACCACCCAGTGGGGCCAACTGGAACCGTCCTAATCACCCGCGGCCCGAGGAGTGCGTCTTCATCGACGGCATCAGGGACAACATCGAGGCGGCCCGCGCCCTCGGCATGGCCGGCCTTCACCATCGCGACGCCGACACCACGGTCGCCGCGATGGAGGAATTCTGCGCCCTCTCCCTCCGCCTCCCCTGATCGCCGAGCAGGCGCCGCATCCACCCCGCGCGGATGCGGCGCCTGTTTCAAGACACGCAGGAGCCGGGTGAGCACCCGTCCGAGGTCCGCCGGCCTGTGACGATGTAGCCGCCCGACTCGAGGCTCGCGGGCGATC
The DNA here is from genome assembly GCF_050949235.1 of Streptosporangium sp. CA-135522. NCBI lineage: Bacteria > Bacillati > Actinomycetota > Actinomycetes > Streptosporangiales > Streptosporangiaceae > Streptosporangium > Streptosporangium sp. CA-135522. The sequence goes on along the minus strand of NZ_CP192026.1, from coordinate 4,862,830 downwards.
CCAAGCCTTCGGTGATCCACTTGATCGCCGGTTCCAAACGCCTGCTACGCCGAGCCGGGTCGGCGACCGGTCGGCGGCTCGATGGCCGGGCAGTGTGCACCGCGCGCCGGCGTCCGCAGGCCGATCAGGTATCGCTCGGTCGCCGCAGTGACGCAGCCGCTGTCCATCGAGTACACCGCATGGCCCCACCCGTCGTAGGTCAGCAGCACCGCACTCGGCTGGCGCGCCACGTTCTGGGCCCACTCGTACGGTGTGACCGGGTCGTACCGGCTGTTGAGCATCAGCACCGGGGGTACGCCCTTCCACCGCAGCGGCTCCTGCGGGTTGCGCGCCCGGGCCGGCCAGCCGACGCACGTCATGGCCGAGGCCCAGGCCTGCGCGGGCAGTTTCATGTCCGGCGCCACCTGAGCGAGTTTTCGGCGGTACGCCTGCACCTCGTCGACGTTGCGGACCGGCACTCTCCAGTCCTGGCAGAAGATGGGCGTGGCCGGGTCCTCGACCGACTTCTCCGCGACCGGCTTCGACGGGGCGGTGACCGCCGGCTCCGGCTTGCCCACCAGCAGTTTCGCCTGGTCCTCCGACAACGACTTCCAGTACGGGCCGACGAAGGCGTATTGGGTGTCGAGGAGCAGTTCGAGGAGGCTGATCTTCTTCGTCGTACGCGGATCGATCAGCTCCCCCCGTTCGGCTCTGGCGTACAGCTCGGCGAAGACGCGGCGGACGTCCTTGCCGTGCAGCGCGCAGTCGGTCGAGCGCCGGCACCACGCCACGTACTGGTCGAAGCTCTCCTGCACGGCCTTCGCCTCACTGCGCAGAAAACTCCACGTCGTGGCCTGGCTGTGGTCCATGGTGCTGTCGAGCACCATCGCACGGACCCGGTGCGGGAACATCTGGGCGTACTGCTGGCCCATCAGGGTGCCGTACGAGTTGCCGTAGTAGGTCAGCTCGCGCTCGCCGAGGGCGGCCCGGATCGCGTCCATGTCCCGGATGACGCTCTTGTTGTCCACGAAGCCGACCAGCGGCCCGCTCAGCTTCCGGCAGCCGTCGCCGTACGCCCGGTTGGGCTCGCGGAGGCGGCGGAACTGCTCCGCCGTGGTGGGCAGCACGTCGGGGGGCTGCACCGTCGTCGGCCGGCACCGGATCAGGTGGCTGTGGCCCACGCCCCGGGGGTCGAACCCGACGACGTCGAAGCGGCGGCGCACGTCGGCGGAGAAGCTGCCGCCTATGCCGCCCGCCTGAACGTCCTCCACACCTGACGCTCCCGGTCCGCCCGGGTTGATCAGGATGGAGCCGATGCGTGCGTTCGGGTCTGTGGCCTTCCGCCGGGCGAGCCCGATCTCGATCGCCGGTCCGTCCGGTTGGGACCAGTCGATCGGCACGGTCACGCTGCCGCACTCCACCGCCGGCGTGTCCGAACACGGCTTCCAGTCGACGCTCTTCGTCGCGGAACGCGGCTCGCCCTGCGAGTCCGCGCGCACCGGCGCGATGCCGAGCGCCGCACTAGTCACCAGCGCGGTGAGCACCGTGCCGGCCCAGGCTTGTCGTCTCATGTCATGCCTTCTCGTTCTGGCCGGTGCGGGCGGTGCCAGCTCGGCATACCGGCGACGATGCGGGCGGGGCGTCGGACGGGTTGTGGGTGTCGTGGGTTCTATTCACTGCGCAGTCCACCTGGCTTGGTCAGTCGCCACAGCAGCGGCAGGCTGGCCATGGTGGTCAGCAGGACGACCAGGGCGGCGGCGCCGGAGGTGGCACCAATGCCGATCCAGTCGAGCCGGATCGAAGCGCCGGCGGCGGCCTGCAGGATCACACCACGGGGCCTCGCCCTTCATGCGATGCACGCTGGGGGTCATGCGGTGTCTTCTTCCTCGTACGGGTAACCACCCAGGATGCCGGTGCCTGCACTACCCCACCCTTGGGAAACGCGCCCAGTTCAACATCGCTGGCTGGTGCTTTTCCCCCGCTGGCGGCAGGATCTGCTGGCTGCGGGAAGAGGGATGTGCGAGAAGAGTCCCCCTGCAGGGTCCCGGCGCGCGTGACATGTCGATCTTCCGTGACCTGCAAGTCTCTTGGTATCTCACCGGGACGACACCAAGGTCAGTCTCAAACTCGTGGCATTTCCTCGCCGGGCAGTACACGACCGCTATGCCATCCAGCGAGCCTACTCAGAAACCTTGGGATCTACGCCGGTCAACGTCCGAAGTCAATTGCGCGGGCTGTCGGCGGACGCGCGAAGACAGTTCTGGTCCGTATTTCGTGATCCCCGGGCTGCCGAGTGTCTTGCCCGGGCTGCGATCAGGCGTCGGGACGGGTGCGTTCCCGCCGACATCGGCGAGAACGCAGCCGCCTTCGCAGACCAGGACCTTCAAGGTCTGGATCAGTGGCTCAGCGAAATTGTAGAAGACCTTGTTGAGGAACTCGATCGGCAGATCGCTACATACCTCTTCAGAGGAAAACGCGAGCAATATCGAGCCACTTCTGCGCGTCCTCGCCGACCGCCGTGAGGTCAGTCTCGGCTCGGGACCTGCGTTGGGTGACTCGAAGGCAGAAGTCGAGGGCACTGCCCTGAACCCGTTGCATGGCATCTTCCGGGCCCCATACCCAGGTTTGGCCGTCGGGACCAGCCAGCTCGACACGGAACGGCTCTGCCGGAGCAGGCAACTGGGCAGCGTAGAACGACAGCTCTCGTCCTACCACCCCCAACGAGGCCACATGCCGGAGCCGACCCGTCGGACGGTGCGAGACACCCAGTGCATCGAAAATGTCCTGCCCGTGAGCCCACGTTTCCATCAGGCGAAGCGGCACCATGAGCGCTGCGGTCAGCTGCGAGCCGTACCACGGAAACCCATGGTCCAGCGGAACGCCACGTAGCGCCGCCGCCACCTCGGTTCGGCCGGCGCGCCATTGCTCCAGCAGTGCTGATCGCGGTTTGGCCGCTCCCGCGGCGGCGTCGAGATCGGCGTATCGGCTGCCTGCGGCTTCAGCCTGCTTCAGCACAGCGTCGAACGCGTCCGGGGTCCGTATGGCGATGAGAACGTTCGCATCAGCTGAAGCTAGATGAGCGATCTGGTGGGCGATCGTCCACCCCGCTGCCGGCGTGGGCTTGGACCAGTCGGTCTGCGCTGATACCAGGGCGTCAAGCTCATCTCCTTCAGCCACCAAGTCGGGCAGAGCGAGCTCGTGCTCTACGCCGGACATGTCAAGGCCGTAGTCCAACATCGGGGTCACCTTCACACGTTGACGGCAACGGGCTTGTCCCGTTTGGACGGGTAAAGTTGATCTGGTGTGGTCAGGCTACCCAAGGTTGATTTCGGCTTGGCCCCGGAGCACCACGCGTGGTGCCGCTGACTGTCCTGTCTCGACGCAGTTGTCAGTAGATCTTGGTCCGGCCTGGGGGTTCGTCAGGTTGGGTGAGACCGCTCTGGTTGATGTTCTCAACCGACCTGGCTTTCACGGAAGTCCCGGCTGGTCGGGCCCTGTTTGTTCATGGGCGATCAGTTCGGCCACGTAGAGCAACACAACGACATATGCGGCGTCCGGGCCGGTCACGGTGGGGAATACGGCTGCGAGGTCGGTGGCGTGGTCGGCCAGTTTCCGGCGTCGTAGGAAGTCGAGCTCCCCGAGCGCGCTGAGGCAGGTGTGGACGTCGTCGGCGATGTAGAAGCCCAGGGCAGCAATTGATTCGCCGCTGAGGGCGCCGACCCCGCGCAATCCGTCCGGGAAAGGGCCCATCGTGCTGTGGACTTCCCACAATGCGGCGCGGGCGAAGGCCGGGGTGCTGAGGGATTATCTGTCGTCGCTCACGATGTCCCGTCTGCGGTCTGGGCACCGGTGGCACGCCCGTCGAGTTCGATGAGGCGAAGCTCAGCGGGTTGGTCGACTTCGGCGAGTTTGACGATCCTGTAGGTGCCGGTTGGTTCGCTTGGTCTTGGTGTGAGAGCGAAGCCGGCCTGAGGCGCTCAGGATCGGGCCGGGTCGTTCGTCGTGTCCGCCCGGTCGGGCAGGAAGATCTCCTCGATGGTCAGGCCGAAGACGTCGGCAATGGTGAACGCCAGGGGCAAGCTGGGGTCGTACCGCTCGGTCTCGATGGCGTTGATGGCCTGTCGGGAGACTTGGCACCGGTCGGCCAGGTCGGCCTGGCTCCACCGGCGGGCTGCTCGCAGTTCGCGCAGTCGGTTCTTCATGGGTGCGGCGCCTTCACCGGTGCAGGCGGGTGCGCAGGTCGGCGATCACAAGCCAGATCGCCACCCCGCCGAGGAGGATCAGCTGCGTGAGCTGATGGAGTTGGATGACGCCCGCGGCGTCGAGCACGGTGGCCACTTGCAGTGCCACGAGGACTGCCGCGAAGGCGATGGCCATGCTTTCCAGCTGGATCTTGCGCAGGTACTCGTCCGCACGCCGGAACGCCCGCAGCAGGACCCAGGCCACGGCGAGCGTGAACACGGCGGTAGCCGCAATCCACCAGGCCTTCTGAGCGGCGCTCTGGTCGGGATCACTGCCTAGCGCCAGGGCCACCGGGCCCAGAGTGGCCACGGGTAGGCCGTCGATGAGGATGGCGCGGCGGGCCGCGCGTGTCACTTGGTCCTGCTGTTTCGTCATGACACGAAGGTAAGGCGTCCCTTCCATATGGTCAAGCATCCTTGGCTGAATGGAAGGTGAACCTTACATTTTTGCCATGTTGAACGAGAGACGGCCCCTGAGCCTGACCCGACGCTCGCCGCTCGGCGCTGCTGCGGCGTCAGCCGTCGGCACCATTGCGATGGCCACCACGGTCACCGCCCAGCCTCGACGCCCCGCGCCATCGAGCCGTCGGAACGCGTCTACCGCCTGGGCGACCCACCGCCTTCATCCGCACGGCCTGCGATTTCTCATGGTTCTCAACTGATCATGTCCCGTGCTGGTCAAGAAGGCCGTCCCATACGATGATCGCTGCATGTCGTCCCGTACGTCCGTCGCGCTTGCGGGCTTAGCCCTGGCCGTCCTGGCAGCCGGATGCGCCGATCCGCCCGCCGACCGGGTATCGCTCGTCAGTACGCCTCAACCCCCGGCGTCCCCGCCACTGCCGTCGCTCACGGTGGTCCCGCCGCCACCCTCGCCCATGGTGTCCTCGGGTCCCGTACGACACCCGTTCCCGATGGCGACCTCCTTGGCCGAACCCATGGCGACCGGAGCACCCCTGACCGCGACGGGCCCGCCGCGGTTCTTCGTCTCCGCGCGCACTCCGCTCGCCCACTTCCCCGGCAGGTCCAAGACCGCTGTCTTCACTGCGGTGCCGCCCGCCGTGCACAACGCCGAGACCGGGGCGTTCATCGCGAACATCCCGCTGCCGCCCGGCATCGCCAGCTCCTGGCACCTCGTGGCCGCCGCCCGGGACAACCGCACGTTCGCCATCGCCGGCTGGACCGAGCCGAAGAATCCGGACATCCGCTTCTTCCTGGTACGCCTCGGCGAGGATGGGCGACCCGAGAAGCCGGTGGCGGTCACACAGACCGACCCCGACGACCTGACGCTCGTCTACGACCTCGCCCTCAGCGCCGACGGCACCCGGCTGGCCTACACCACGCCGCTCATCGGAGGTGGCGCCAAGATCTCCGTGCTCGACGTCGCCACCGGCCGGCGCCGAGACTGGAAGACGTTGACGCACTCGATGGCGACCGGCCTGTCCTGGGCCCCGGACGGCCGCTCGCTCGCCTACGTGCTGGGTGGCCGAGCCATCGCCTTGCTCGACCTCGCCCGCCTGGGCACCGACCCGGACGGTGCCGCGTCCCGGATCATCAAGACCGCCACGGGTGCCATGCCGATCGAGTCGTTGGCCCACACCCCCGACGGCAGCACGCTGATCTACGCGTCTGGGCACACCGTCGAACGCGTCCCCTTGGCGGGCGGGCCGGCGCAGGTCCTGGCCCGGCCCGACCTGCCGCCCGGCGCCTCGCTGAGCCTGCGCTTCAGCGTCGACGGGACCGGCGAGCACCTCCTGTACGTGCACAAGTGGCGCGCCTATCGGGCCGGCCTCGCCGACGGCGCGGTCACCTCGGTGCCGATCACAGTCGACGAGCGTCCAGGTGAGGGCGACTCGCCGCGCGCAGCCTGGTGACCACCGGCTAAAGCGGTCGCCCGGCTCAGCGAGCTCGGCGCGGTGCCGTATTGATCACAAATCACGTCTGCGCCCTGGGTGTGGGCATGCCTGGCGTGCCAAGGTGGATCGGGGAAGCGTGGTGCAGGACTCCGCGTAGGTGGTGGTAGCGGTCTTCCAGGTGCGCCACGAGGGTGGACAGCAGGGGTCGGCGGCGGCGACCTCCTCGGCGGTCGATTTGGTGACGTCGACATCGGCGGCCCACCCAAATCTGGACAGCACGTCGGCCAGCGCCTGCTTTTACGCCGGATGCGTGATCGGCACGGTGTTCAGATCAGTGGTCGTCAGCCAGTCGAACAGCACGATCGCATCGGCACGCCACGGTGCCAGGTTCACGGTCGGCAGATCATGTTCCACGGCGTCCATGATGACGGCTCGATCACCAAGATTTCCCTCGACAACCCCCAGCAGGGGCAGCGCATCCGCAAGTCACCGCCCATCACCATCGACCGGCTGCGCGCCATGATCTCCGTCCTGCCCGCCGACAGCACGACGGGCCTGCGCGATCGCGCGGTGCTGGTGCTCGGCTTCGCCCTGATGGGACGCCGCTCCGAACTCGTCGCCCGCGACATCGGCGACCTCACCTTCACCGCCGACGGCGTCGAGGCCTGGACGCGCGGCTGGTCGTGATCGCGGCGGAACCGCCCGGGACCTTCAGCGGAAGGAGCGGCGGTAGGCGGCCGGGGTGGTGCGCAGGGCGGCGTGGAAGCGGCGGCGGAGGTTGACCGCCGAGGAGAGGCCGACGCGGGTGGCGATGGTCTCGACGGGCAGGTCGGTCTCCTCCAGCAGGGCGCGGGTGGCGGCCAGACGGCGTTCCAGCAGCCAGCGGGCGGGTGGGACGCCGAGCTGATCGGCGAACTGGCGGGTGAGGGTGCGAGGGGAGACGCCCGAGTAGGCGGCCATGTCCTTGACGGTGATCTGGTCGGGCAGGCGCGAGAAGAGCCATTCGAGCAGGGGGGCCAGGGAGTCTGGCATGGGGCCGGTGGTGGGAAGGGGAGGGTACTGGCGCTGGCAGCCCTCGCGGTGCGGACCGGCGGCGAGCTGGCGGCCGATGCGCATGGCGTGGGCCGCGCCGTACTCCTGGAGGACCTGGTGAAGGCAGAGGTCGAGGGTGGCGGCCGAGGCTCCGGCGGTGGCGATGTCGCCGTGATCGACGTAGATGACGGTGTTGTCGGGGATGACGCGGGGGTGGCGGGCGGCGAGTTCGCCGGAGAGCTCCCAGTGAACGGAGGCGCGGCGGCCGTCCAGGAGGCCCAGGGCGGCGGGGATGAAGATCCCGGCCCAGACGGCGACGATGCGGGCGCCTCGGGCATGGGCTTGGGACACCGCGTGGAGTACGGCGGGCGAGGGGGTGAGGGTCCAGCTCGCGATGACCACGGTGTCGGCGTCGTCGAGGGCTTCGAGGCCGCTGTCCACCTGGATGGGGACGCCGAGGGTGGTGGGGAGGGAGCCGGGGTGTTCGGCGCACAGGCTGAAGCTGTAGTGCTGGGGGATGTCGGGGCCGTGGTAGCCGAAGACGGCTGAGGCGGAGGTGACCGGGTAGAGCTCCTGGTTCGGGGAGACCAGGGCGACCACGCGATGCGGGCCGGGAGGCGTCGGGGGCGTTTCCGGGTAATCCAGGGGCATGACGTAAATGTACTCAATGATGTCATTCGAGACACCGGTGCTCTGATCTGGAAAAATCCAGAATTGGGGCTCATGTGGACCAGGAACTTCACCCTCTACTTCGGGGCCCGCACGATCTCGCTGCTCGGTGACGCGATGATGCCCGTCGCCTCGGCGCTGGCGATCGGGAAAGTCTATGGGATCGCGGGCGTCGGCTACGTGCTCGCACTCTGGACCGCGTCGGCCGTGCTGGTCATGTTGTTCGGCGGGGTTGTCGCCGACCGGATCGGCGCCCGGCGCTTGATGATCGGCGCGGACGTGGTCAGGGTCGTCACCCAGGGGGTCGTGGCCGTCGCCTTCCTGGATGGTGCTCCGCCGTACGCCCTGTTGCTGGTGATGGCGTTCTTGTCGGGCACGGCCGCCGGGATGTTCGAACCGGGTGTCAACGGCATGGTCTCCCTGGTCGCCAAAGATCCGCAGCGGGCCAACGCGACGCTGAAGATCGCCGAGGCGGTCACCCAGCTGGCGGGTCCCGCACTGGCTGGAGTCCTCATCGTCGTCGCCGGGCCGGTCTTCGTCTACACGGTGGACGCCGCGACGTTCCTGGTCAGCGGGGTGTGCCTGCTGCTGGTCCGGGTCACCGTACCCAGGCCGGAGCCCTCCGACGTGCTGAGCGACCTGCGCAGGGGCTGGGAGGAGTTCAAAGCCAGGAGCTGGATGTGGTCGGTCATCCTGGTCTGGGTGTTCTGGGGCGTTCTGGTGGTCGGGCCGTACGTGCCGCTGTCGTCGCAGGTCATCGGGGCCGACTACGGCTGGGTGATGACGGCGCTCGGCCTCGGTACTGTGCTGGGCGGACTGGTGGCGATCAGGCTCAGGCCTCGCAGGCCGCTGGCGGCCGGGGCGGTGGCGCTGAGCGGGTACGTGGCGGTGCCCCTGACGGTCGCGCTCGGGCTGCCGCTGCCGCTGCTGATGGCCGGGCACCTGCTCGGGGGGTGCGCGTTGGCGTTCTGGTCGGTGATGTGGTCGACCAGCGTGCAGACGCAGATCGCGCCGGACGTGGTGAACCGGGTCAACGCCTACCAGGTGGCCGGGTCGGTCGCGGGCATGGCAGTCGGGCAGGCGCTGGCCGGTCCGGTCACCGCGCTGGTCGAACCGCGCGCCTTCATGCTGGGGTCGGCCCTGGTGACGGCCGGCGTGGTGGCGGCGCTGCTGTTGATCAAGCCGGTCAGGCGGCTGGGCCGGGAACCTCAGGAGGCCGGAGGCCGGCCGATCTCGGTCTCGGCCGGCTCGTTGACGTAGTTGGTCATCCTCTGCGGGGCGACGCATCCGGGCGCGCCGGCATTCGTCCGCAGCGGCCGTTTCAGGGCGCCGTTTTTCCGGAAAGATGATCAGAAGATGGGCGGCGCCTGTCGTTGCTCACCAAAACCGGCAGTTGCTCGCCCTTGTCGGCATGAAGGCGGCAATTGATCGTTGATCTTGTCATGTTGATCATGTTTTGAGCCGATCAACACCGCCGACCTCGCCCGATCATGACAAAGTACTACTAGGCCGGGGTCACGATCTGGATCAGGTTCCCGCAGGTGTCGTCGAAGACCGCCATGGTCACCGGCCCTGCCGCCATCGGCTCCTGCGTGAACGTCACCCCCAGCCCGCGCAGCCGCTCGTAGTCCGCCTGCACGTCCGCGACCTGGAACGAGGCGGCCGGAATGCCGTCGGCGACCAGCCCCTTCTTGTACGGCCTGACCACGGGGTGCCTGTCCGGCTCCAGCAGCAGCTCCGTGCCCTCGGGGTCCTCCGGTGAGACGACCGTCAGCCACCGGGCCTCACCCAGCGGGATGTCGTGTTTCTTGGTGAAGCCGAGCACCTCGGTGTAGAAGTCGAGGGCCTTCTGCTGGTCGTCCACGAACACGCTGGTGACGTAGATCTTCACGGTGCCCGTCCTTTCCCGGTGACCGGCCACCGCTCGAAGATGGCGGCCAGAGGAGTGGTGTCGAGGTGATGGAACTTGTACCGCCCCTGCTTGCGCGTCGTGATCAGCCCGGCCTCCTCCAGCACCGCCAGATGCTGGGATACGGCCTGCCGGGTCAGGCTCAACTGATGTCGACTCGTCAGGCGGACGCAGATCTCGAACAGGGTCTGGCCGTCGCGCTCGGTCAGCTCGTCGAGAATGGTCCGCCGGGTGGGGTCGGCGAGGGCCTTGAAGACATCGCCCATGCGGCGAGGATAGGCAAGCCATCACTTGCCTGTCAACGCGGAGACGTCGCGCTACATACGACCCCGCATCGCATGCGTTCGCTCCACCGCTCGCGGCCCTATCCCGGCCACGGCACCCCAGAACATGACAGGTTGGCTGAGCGGAAAACCGTTCGACCTGCCTCGCGCTACTTGTCAACGCCCAGCTCTTCGACGTCGACCGCTGTCGACTTCGCTGCGCGAGGACAGTGCCTGTCGTTAAGGGGTCCCCGTAGCACAGGCCGGAAATCCAACGATTATGCCACTGACCTGTGCTGATGTGGGACGGTGCAGGCCGGTGTGCCGGTTAGTGGTACAGCGGGCCGGGCCGAGGATACCGGTGATCTCGGCGGCGGCTTCGCTGCCGGGTGAGCCGGATGGCCTCGGCGGCGAGGTCGACGTCGCCGCAGTAGCCCTCGTTGAAGACCAAGTAGAGGACGCGCAGCACGGTGGTGACGTCGCCGGGCTGGTCCAAGCGCACGCCGGAGACGGTGCGCTTGGACCGGCTGATGCGCTGCGCCATGGTCGCCTCGGGCACCAGGTAGACCTGGGCGATCTGGCGGGCGGCGTCCGCCCGGGTCGCGTCGAGGAACCGGCGCCAGGCCACGGTGACCAGCCAGCCCTTCGGGTCCCGCGGCGAGTCGGCCCGCCAGACGCGGACCGCCTCGACCAGGGCGTCCTGCACGGCGTCCTCGGCCGCCGCGAAGTCGGCTCCGCGGCGGACGAGGATCCCGAGCACGCTTGGCGTGAGGCTTCGGAGCGGGACCTCGTTCATTCGAGAGGTCACTGCGTGATGGTGGGCGGCGCGGCCAGGAACGGGCGTACCTCGAGCCACTCGTGGATCGGCTCGCCGCCCGCTCCAGGGGCGGCCGACAGGTCCCCGGCCAGCTCGAGCGCCCGCTCGTAGCCGTCGACGTCGATCACCATCCAGCCGGCGATGAGGTCCTTGGTCTCGGTGAACGGGCCGTCGGTGACCGGCGGGCGACCCTCGCCGTCGTAGCGGACGAACGCGCCCTGGGGGGCGAGCGCCTGACTGTCGACGAACTCGCCGGTCCCTTCGAGCCGGGCCGCGAAGTCGTGCATGTACTGCACGTGGGCCGAGATCTCCTCCGGCGTCCACTGGTCCATCGGCACGTCGTTGACCGAAGCCGGGGCTCCACGGTAATGCTTGAGCAGCAAGTACTTGGCCATCGTGTTTCTCCTCGGTGCTGATGCGACCCGTTTTGGTCGCGTTCACCGCGGGGACGGAGCCGGTCACGGGTTCTCGACATCGCCGCCCGATTTTGGCGTGGAGGGCATGCACGTCCTCCACGTCCTCCACCGCCACCAGCCCCGCCGCCGGCCGCACGACCGCCGAGAAGGTCCTTGAGTCGCTCCACACCTGCCCGATCCCCGAGGTCGCCGAGCTCGGCCGGACGTTACGCCAGTGGCACACTGAGATCCCTGCTACTTCGACATCGGCGGAGTCTCCAACGGCGGCACCGAAGCCATCAATGGCGTCATCGAGAAGACCCGCCGACTCGCCCACGGCTTCCGCAACTTCATCAATTCCAGGATCCGGATCCTGCTCGCCGCAGACGGCACCCGCCCGTACCGGCGTCCGCCGATCAAGAGTCGATCAGCCGAACGAGCCGACCCAGGCTGATCCACGAAGAGCCGGAAATGATCACCGGTGTGAATCTCACTGCGAAGACTTCTTTCCCGCCGGCACCCGATCTCTCGGCACTGGCAAGGATCCACCGGCCGCCTTACAAGCCGCTTGCACCAGGACGCTGAGAGTGAGCCGCAAGTAAACCGTGAGACCGGAGAGGCCATCCGGCAGGACCTTCCAGGCCGAGGACCTGCTCAGCCGTCGGCACCGCCGCCGGCGCGTCGGACAGCTGGGTCGCCGCGTCCCGCTCTCGCGTCACCAGCCAGGTCAACGCGCTCCCCCCTGACGGCAGCACATCGTGCTCCCGCAGGCACCTCACCGACCACCGAAACAGCGTGCCCGCCCGCCCCACGTTCTGCCCGCGCGCGCAGTCTTCTGGGACGCCGGCCGCTTCGACGGCTCGGCGTTCGATGAGGCAGCTCATCGACGGGCTTCGCCGGCGGGTTCGTGGCGGGGTGCCAGAACCGGCCTGCCCGCTGCTGGCTATCCTGTGGCACGTCGAGCCAGGCACGGCTCCCCACCACGAGCCCACCGGAAGGCGACGACCGTGACAGCCTCCCAGCGCCGGAGCACATGGCCGGCGACGACGGTGGTGGCGCACGTGGTCTTGGCTCTCCTGACGATGATCATCCTGGTGGGCGTCTGGCACCTCGGCGCGGACCTGTGGCAGATCTTCGCCGCGGCGGGTGCTGCCGTCCTGCTCCATGTGGGAGCGGTGGTGGCCCATCGACGGCCGTGGGTGGGGTACGCGATCGGCGCGCTGGCAATGCTCGTCCTGGTGATGGCGCCCTTCCTGGGTTGGTCACCGAACATGCTGCCCTCAGCTGTGTGCTTCCCCCTCACGTTGTGGCGGCTGACCAGCCTGGTCTCGGTCAGGTCCTCGGTGGTTGCGTTGGCCGTCGCCGCGCTCGGGGTCGTCCTCACCGAGCTGGTGGCGTGGGCCCGGCTGTCCCCTGACATCCCTGGGTGGACCCGCCTGGTCGAGGGCGGGCTGCTGATGCTCGTGGTCGGCGGTGTGTGGCTTGCGGCCCTGCTGGTACGTCGCAGGCACGAGGCCGACCGACGAGCCGAGAGCGAACGACTGGCCGCGGCGGTCGCGGACGAGCGGGCCAGCATCCGCCGCGACCTGCACGACGTGATCGCCCACACGGTCACCGTCATGGTCGCGCGGATCGAGGCCGCGGCGGTGACGACGGCGGATCCGGCGACCCGCCGCGAACTCGGCGGCATCGCCGAGGCCGGCCGGGACGCCCACCAAGGTCTGCGAGCGATGCTGGCCACCTTGGGCTCGGCCACCGTGGCGCCGCGCGCCGATTCCCGGCCCAGAGAGGTCCCGATCTCGCTCGATGCCCTCCCTGACCTCGTGGCCTCGGCGGCGAGCCCGCTCCATGCGGTGACGTTCGCGGAGGTGGGTGAGCGACGACCACTGAGCCTGAGTGCCGAGGTCGCGGCGGTCCGGACCGTGCAGGAGGGCATCACCAACGCGCTGCGCCACCTCGAACCACCGGTCGAGGTGACCGTTCGCCTGCGCTGGACCCCGGCCGAGGTGGTGGTGGAGGTGCGCGACGATGGCGGCAAGGCGCTTCGCGACGTCGGCAGCCAGGGGACCGGCTTGATAGGGATCGAGGAACGTGTGCGTACCGCAGGCGGCACCCTGTCGATCGACGACGGGGACGACGGGTGGGTGCTGCGGGCGCGGCTCCCCACGAAGGAGGGGACATGACCGGGATCCATGTCATGCTCGTCGACGATCAGGAGTTGCTGCGGGCCTCGCTCCGTACGGTGCTGTCGGCCGACGAACGCATCGAGGTCACCCACGACGTCGCGAACGGCAGCGACGCGATCGAGGTCGTCCGGCGGCACCGCCTCGACGTGGTACTGATGGACATCCGCATGCCGCGCATGGACGGGGTCGCCGCCACGGCGGAGATCGTCAGGATCGCACCGGCGACCCGGGTGCTCATGCTGACGACGTTCGATGACGATGAACTGGTCGTGGCTGCCATCCGGGCCGGCGCGAGCGGCTACCTGACCAAGGACGTCCGGCCCGCCGCCCTGGCCCAGGCCGTGTGTGACGTCGCCTCCGGGACGTCGGCGCTGGCCCCGGGGGTGGCCGCGACGATCCTCGATCTCGTACGGCAGGTGCCGATGCGGAGGACGGCAGCCCTGGACGGCCTCACCCCACGCGAGGTCGAGATCTTCGGCCTGCTCGCCCGCGGCAGGTCCAACGGCGAGATCTGCGCGGAACTGGTGCTGAGCGAGAACACGGTGAAGTCGCACGTCCGGGCCGTCCTGCAGAAACTGAACCTGCGCGACCGCGTGCACGCGGTGATCCACGCGTACGAGAACGGGCTTGTGGGCCGCAACGATCTGCCTGACTGAGATTCCATCCTGCCGGGTGGTGCCGTCTCACCCCTCGGGGTGATGTCGGCCGGTGACGCCCGGCCTAGGTTCGACGTCGTGCATTTCCTACGTCTGCGCTTTCCTCGTGTGACCTCCCTCCTCGTCCTCGGCGGTGTGCTCGTCGCCGTGCTGCTCGGCTGGGCGGCACCGGCCCATGCCACCGGCGAACGACTGGTCGACGACTACCGCTCCGTCTACGGTACGCCGGGTGTCGCGGCGGCCGTGATCGACGGGTCGTCGGTCGAGACGATCGTCCGCGGCCGGGACGGGGGCGGCAACGCGGTGACGGCGCGGACCCGGTTCCGGATCGCGTCGATGAGCAAGTCGATGACGGCTGCGGCGATCATGCTGCTGGTCGACCGTGACCGCGTCTCCCTGAACGACCCGGTCATCAAGGTCCTGCCTGACTTCAGGATGGCCGATCCGCGCTTCACCCGGATCACCGTGCGCCAGGTCCTCAGCCACACCTCGGGGCTGTCGAACAGCACGAACAACGAGTACGTGTTCCCGCCTCCGCGCAGCGCGCAGGACGTCGTGGCCGGGCTGGCCGACAAGACCCTGGCCGCCGATCCGGGCACCCGCTCGGAGTACCACAACACCAACTACTCGACCGCGGCGAGGATCGTCGAGGTGGTGTCGGGAAAGTCCTTCGACGCCTTCCTCCACACCGAGCTGTTCACGCCGCTGGGCATGACCGGCACCAGCTCGACTCTGGGGTGTTCCGATCGTGCCGAGGGCCTGCCGTCCGGGTACGAGGTCGTTCTCGGGGTTGCCGTCGCGGCACCGGAGATGCCGGGGATCTGCGTCGGCAACGGCGGGGTGATCTCGACCCTGGACGACATGGTGCGGTGGCTGCGGTTCAACCAGGGAACCTTCGGGGCGGGCCTGCTGAGTGCCGGCTCCCTGGCCGAGTTGCACACCGTCCAGCCGAAGGCCGGCGACTACGCCCTCGGCTGGCAGTTCCGCCCCGTCGCAGCAGACGCCCCGCCGTCGGTGATCGGCCACGGCGGAACGCTGGCGACGTGGACCGGGGACATGGTCTTCTCGCCCAAGACCGGTGTGGCCGCCCTCGTCCTCACCAACAGCGGCGGCGATCCCAGCCTGCTCTCGACCAACCTTCTCGCCGAACGGATCGGGGCACCGGCAACGCCGATGAGCAACCCGCTCACCGTCGTGAACGCGGTCCTGCTCGGGCTCACGGCGGGGATGGCCGCACTGCTGGTCACCGCGGCCGTCCGAGCGCGCCGCTGGGCCTCGCGACGCCGCGCGGCGCGCCGGCCGATGCTGGTTCTACGGCTCGTGCCCCTTGCCCTGGTGACGGTGCTGGGCGCGGTGCTGCCGACCCTGATCTGGGGGGCGTTCAACTTCCAGTACTGGATCGTCACCGTCTGGCTGCTGCCGCTGCCGGTGCTCTTCTGCCTCACCTGTTGCGTGCTCGGGGCGGTCGCACTCGGCCGTCGCCTCTGGTGCTTCCGCCGCGCAGGTCAGGCGACCTTCGCATCGGTACGGCCGGCCATGGCGGACAGCTGACCTGGGCGGGAAGCCGGCCGGAGCCGCCAAGGACTGAGAATTCATGAGGCGTTGCCGGTCAGAGACTGAAGGCGGCAGGGCACAGCCTTAGCACTCCGTGACCTTCCAGCGTGCGGAATGTCGGCGAGAGACAGCAACGCCTGGGTCTTTCGCCGCAGTAGTTGGACTATGGTGCGGTGCGCCGAGGGGCGAGGAGGCACTCCGCGGCGGCCGTGATGAACGCCGACACCGCGGCTTCGAACTCTGCCTCACGGATCGTGAGCTCGGCCTGGTCTGCCGCGTCGCGCAGCGCGTCCATGTATGCGAACGCGGCGTCGGCGAGCGGCTCGGGCCGGCCTGACACCAGCCGCAGCCGGAAGCGCGCAGTCTCGGCCAGGGCGCCCAGGCGGTCGGCCTCGGCGAGCGCACGGTTGAGTTCGGCAGGATCCGACCGTCGGAGCCACGCGGCGACGACAGCGCGCTTGAGCTCAGTCACCGCGGCGGCGAACTCGCTGTAGGCGGCCAGCCGTTCCTGGCGCAGCCGCTCCTCGCGTACGACCGCCTCAGCCCGCATGGCGGTCCGCTGCTGGAACAGGTAGGTGCTGAAGGACCCCAGCAGGGTCCCCAGGACGGCGACCAGGCTTCCAAGGAGAGCACTCACCCAAAAAGTTGACCATATCCGGTGCCCGAGCCCAAGCCAGAGGCAAGCGGATCGTCGTCTTCGGGGGCGGCGCCCCGACCTATGACTTCACCGACGAGGGTCCCGGTAGTGATCGTGGAAAATCCAACGGATATGCCCCTGACCTGCTCTGATGCGAGGGCACCGCAGGCTGGTGTGCCGGTTAGTGGGTGCGGTGGGCCGGGCCGAAGATGCCGCTGACCTAAGGAACAACCTCTGGGTTAAGGGCGATGACGGTAAGCACCGCTACACCGTTCAGCAGATCGCCGATCGGCTCGGTGTCAGCCGCGCCACGATCTACCGCCACCCCGATCCCGACAAGCCGGTTTCGGCGTTGGTATTGGAGTCGTCTCCCCAGCGCGGGAGGAGGCTGCCTACTGGGCGGCGAAGCGGCAGAACAAGGGCAAGGAGGGATATCCGCTCCTTGCCACTTCCAACCTATAGCGCATGGGGGGCCTTGCCACAAGGCCCCGGTCATACCACACAATCACCCCTCGACGCCGGAACGTACAGAAAGTGGGGGTCGTGGAATGCGCGTTGTGTTGGTGACCTACGGGTCGCGCGGGGACGTCGGGCCGATGACGGGGCTGGCACTGCAGCTACAGGCTCTCGACGCCGAGGTGCGGGTGTGCGCGCCACCGGATTTCGCGGAGCTGCTGGACCGCACCGACGTGCCGCTGACTCCCGTCGGCTGGCCGATCCGCGCGCTGGCGACAGGGGCGGTCCCCGGCAAGGCGCAGGCGCGCCTGTCCGACATCGCCGCCGAACTGACCGCCATGGCCTACGAGGCGGTCGCCGGGGTGGCCGAGGGCTGCGCCGCGGTGGTGGCCACCGGCTCGTTCCCCGCCGTGGCCGGTGCGCGGGCGGCGGCCGAGAAACTGGGCGTGCCCTATGTGTTCACGTCCTTCTCTCCGAGTTACCTGCCGTCGCCGCACCACCCGCCTCGCCCCTGGCCGGGCCAGGAGGTCCCCGCGGAGGTGACCGACAACCGGGTGCTGTGGGACCTCAACGCCGAGCACATGAACGCGCTCTTCGGCGAGACGATCAACACCCACCGGGCCTCGATCGGCCTGTCGCCGGTGGACGGCATCCGCGACCATGTCTTCACCGACCACCCGTTCCTGGCGGCCGACCCGGTCCTGGGCCCCTGGCAGGAGACGCCAGAGCTTGACGTGGCACAGACCGGCGCATGGATCCGCCCGGACGAGCGCCCGCTCCCGGCCGATCTGGAGGCGTTCCTGGCCGCCGGTGCGGAGCCGGTGTACGTGGGCTTCGGCAGCATGCCCATGCGGGGCGCGAACGCGCAGGACGTCTCCCGGGCCGTCATCCAAGCGGTCCGGACGCAGGGTCGCCGCGTCCTGCTCGGGAGCGGCTGGGCCGACCTGGCCCTGATCGACGACCGGGACAACTGCTTCGTCGTCGGCGAGGTCAACCATCAGGAGCTGTTCGGCCGGGTGGCCGCGGTCATACACCACGGCGGCGCGGGCACCACGGTGACGGCGGCCCGTGCTGGGGCGCCGCAGGTGATCGTGCCCCAGGTCGCCGACCAGCCGTACTGGGCGGGCCGGGTAACCGAGCTGGGCATCGGAACGGGACACGACGGTCCGACGCCGACCGCCGAGTCCCTGTCGGCCGCACTCAAGATCACCTTGGCCCCCGAGACCGGTGCCCGCGCGGCTGTCGTGGCCGAGACGGTTCGCGCAGACGGGGCGGAGCTGGCCGCCGAGCTTCTGCTCGACATGATCGGCCGGAGCGGGTCCGCAGGCTGATCCCCGGAGGCCCGCGCGACGGACCCCGCCTATCCGCGCGGGCCGCCCAGGGACCCCTCAGCCCCCGTTCGAGGGCCTTTTCGTGGCGGCGGCCGAACATGACAGGCAGACGCGGGCGTTGGCGGCTGGTGACGCGTTCCTTACCAACACCTCGGGTGGCGGCACCCATCGGCGCGGCCGCGCTGCTCGACGACGGCCGCGTGCGGTGCCCCGCGTGCGGCGGCGACGACTTCGGGCCGACCGCCTCCCTATATCAGCTGGCCGTGTACGAGGCGAAGTACCTGTCGGACGCGCCGTTGCCGGCGTGTCCCCGGAACCACAGGCCGCCGCCCGGGAACGCGGAGTACGGACCAGCGCCTTTCTGGTCGAGCCCGACGGCACGGTACTGAGCCGCATCGCGGCACTCGTCGACGCCGGGGACGTGACGGTCGAACCGAAGGAGACATTCTCGCTGGAGCAGGCGGCCCACGCCCGTACCCGAGGTGAAGGCGTACGCACCCGCGACAAGCTCGTGCTGCGCATTGCACCATGACGCCGCCTCGGACACACCACCCGTCACCGCACACGGAACGTCCCATGAACGACGATGAGACCCCGGACGGCTACGGCTCACTCACCAGCCGCCGGCCCGAGCGGCCCGCCCGCGGGCAGCGGCCTCGGCGATCATCGCCTGCATCTATTGCTCGAAGACGCCGACCATGGCCCACGATCGGAACACCGGTCGTAGACGGTGGATCACGGCCCGTACTCGGTGGGCAGGTCCCGCCACGGGCTGCCGGTACGAAACCGCCACCTCACGGCGGTGACCTGCTGCCGCAGGTCCGGGCTCGGGCCGCGCTCAACCGGCGGCAGGTGCGGCTCGATCAGGGATCACTCCTCGTCGGTGAGGTCTTCACGCGCCATGGCGATGGCCTATCAGGACCGCAGACCGCCGCGCAGGCGAATCCCTCTGATCTCAACTCCGCACAGGCCCTAATGGTCCGGACCTCGCACAGACCTCAGGCCCTGGATCAGCATGTCCAGAGCCTGCTCGAAGTCCGCCTCCGGATCCACGAGGTCTTCGGTCGTCCAGGCCAGCAGCCTGCTGAAGTGCGGCAGTCGCGCCGGGTCGAGCCGGCGGATGTAGACCCCGACCTGTTCCTCGCCCGCGTGCACTCCGGGGGCGCCGGTGAATCCGCCCGTCGACAGCAGCAGCGCGCCGAACACCAGCCCGTTCACGGCCCCGAGCGCCCGCCAGGCGCCCAGTTCGTCGAACCCCGCCTCGAACAGCGCTCCCACCAGACCGTCCATCGTCCTCATCACATGAGGCGAGGTCGGATTGGACCGGTCGGTGGCCAGCGCCAGCGGCACCACCGGGTGGCGGCTGAAGACCCGGTACAGGGCCAGCGCCGACGTCCGCACCTGCTCCGGCCAGGGCAGCGCCGAGTCAGGGGGCTCGATCTGCTCGAACACGCGCTCCACGATGCCGTCGATGAGATCCGCCTTGTTGGAGACGTGGTTGTACAGCGACATCGCCTCGACGCCGAGCGTCTTCGCCAGGCGCCGCATGGACAGCCCCTCCAGGCCCTCTCTGTCGGCCAGATCCAGGGCGGCGTCGAGAACCTTCTCCCTGTTCAACGGCTCGCGCCGGGTCATCGAGTGATCCTTCCCCTCCGGATTGTTTGACAAAGCTTACGCTGTATGTGTTCTACTTACGAAGTAAGTATACGGCGTAAGTAAGGAGATTCGGGTGACCGATGTGATCATCGTGGGCGGCGGGCCGGTCGGCCTGCTGTTGGCCTGCGAGCTGACCTTGGCCGGGGCCGACGCGCTGGTCCTGGAAGCGACCTCGGGCGAGGACCGCAAAACCCGTAGCCTCGGCCTGCGCTCGCTCAACGCGCGCACCCTGCGGTCGCTGGCCCTGCGCGGCCTGACCGGGCCGCTGGCCGAGGCGCAGCAGGCGATGCTCGACGAGCTGAGCGGGTGCGGCGGATCGGGCGACGACGTGGCGAGCGGTTCATCCACCCAGGCGGACGTGATCGCCCTCATGGTCGAGGCGGTCCAGAAAGGCATGATCAGGGGGCACTTCAGCGGGCTGCCGCTGCTGGAGCCGGCCGGGGGCGCCGAATACCTCATGCTCAAGCAGCACCGGCTCGAAAGCGTGCTGGCCGCGCGAGCCGCCGAGCTCGGAGTCACGGTCCGTCAGGGCTGCGAGGTGACGGAAGTGACGCAGGATGAGACGGGCGTCGCCGCCACGCTCGCCGACGGGCGCGTGATACGCGGGTCATACCTGGTCGGCTGCGACGGCGGGCGGAGCGTGGTGCGCAAGCGGTCCGAGTTCGCCTTCTCCGGCACGCCCGCGACCATGACCGGGCGGACCGCGGAGGCCGAGCTGGCCGACCCCGGCGCCATCACCTCATCCTTGCGCGGCCCCCGTGGGCTGGTGAACCTGTCGTTGGTGCCGGGCGAGATCGCCACCATCGAGTTCGACGGCGGGCCGGGTGATCGGGACGCACCGATGACGGCCCCGGAGCTGCAGGAGAGCCTGCGGCGCGTGACCGGCATCGACGTGGTCGTCACCCGGCTGGAGACCGGCATCCGCTACAGCGACAACACCCGGCACGTCGACACCTACCGCAGGGGCAGGGTCCTGCTGGCCGGAGACGCGGCGCACGTCCACTCCCCCATCGGCGGGCAGGGGCTCAACCTCGGCCTGCAGGACGCACTCAACCTGGGATGGAAGCTCGCCCTGGTGGCACGCGGGCTGGCACCCGACAGCCTCCTCGGCACCTATACCGCCGAGCGGCACCCGGTGGCCGCCCGGGTGCTGCGCAACACCCGGGCGCAGGTGGCACTCATGCGGCCGGGGGCTCAGGTGGACGCACTGCGGGAGGTGCTGGCCGAGGTGCTGGAGCTGCCCGACGCCCGGCGGCACTTCGCGGCGATGGTCGAGGGCACGGACGTGGACTACGCGCCCGACGCCGGGCCCCTGGTCGGCCGCTTCGTCCCGCCGCTGGGAGAGACGACGCCGGTGGGACCGCTGAGCGGGCATGCACAGGACGCGGCGTTCCCCCCGGCCGGTGGGCTGCTGGCGGACGGCCGCGGACTGCTCGTCGGGGCGCCCGGTGAGAGCTGGCCCGGCGAGGCCGTGGCGGGGTACCGGGACCGGGTGCGCGCTGCGGTCGCCCAGGCCGTGACGGACGCAGGCGCCCTGCTGGTACGGCCCGACGGATACGTGGCCTGGGCGGGCGGACGCGACAATCTCGGCGAGACGCTGGCCACCTGGTTCGGCCCCGCGAGGTGATCCGGACCCCGAACACGCCCTTCTGGTAGTACTTCGTCAGGTTGATTCGATCTTTTGGTGCGGGTTGGCATGATGCCCGCGTGAACTTGGCGGACATCATGCCAACCGCGGGCTCAAGGCTCCCCGCGCAGGCCTGCAGCGGAACCCGGGACTACGACCGATGATGCCGATACATCAAACCGGGAAGTAGTGGCTCAGTCGTCCTCTCCGCCCTGTCACTCGCCGGTGCCGCCGGGGCTGGGAGCGGGGCTCACGGTGCCCTCGTGACCGGGGCTCATAGTGCCGTCGGGGCTGGGGCTAGGGCTAGGGCTGGGGCTGGGGCTCATGATGCCGCCGCGGGCCTTCCGGAGCAGGCTCAGGTGCTCCCGCACCACCGGCCTGGCGTCCTCGGCGAGCTTCTTCACCTCAGGGGAGGAACCTTCGCTCAGCTCCCGATCCAGGCGGACGAGGGTCTGGCGGTGGCCGGCGATCATCGCGGCCAGCCACGCGTTGTCGAAGACCTGCCCGGTCAGCTTCGACAGATCGGCGAACTGCTCACGCTGGTTGACGTTCGGATTTTCGGGCAGCGGCACTTCAGCCTGCCGAGCCACCTGCCGCACGCTCTCGTCCAGCTTCGTATGGTCGTCGACAAGCATCTTCCCGATGTCGCTTATGCTCCGGTCCGTCGACCTCTGCTGGGCGAGCTTCCCCGCCTGGATCTCGGTCAGGTTGGCCCGATGCACCTGGACCAGAAACCTCTTGTCCTGCTCGTTGAGATCTGGCTGGGCGACAACGGCTCCGGCGGTGCCGCCCAGCACGACGGCCGCGACGGCCAGCAGGACGATAATCCTTCGGATCATTGAATTCTCCGTCAGTGCGCGAATGTATTAGGACTTTCTCCACATATGCACTGATGTTTATTGATATATCAGCATTTAGTTGAAAAAGATGTTAAAAACACTGTTGAGGGGGCATCGGGGTGGTCCCCTGTCACGCTGTCGCAGACCCTGGACGGCGGAATCCACATTGAAGGACAACCCTCGCTGGAGACCTGCTCGGGCGGGCGCTACAGCGCCGGAACCGATCTGCCCACCTTCGGCCACAACGCCACCCCGGCCGTCGCCGCCCGCGCCCTTCCCTTCAACGTGGCCGGCGGCGATGCCGTCGGGCGGCGCGCCAGTCCGGCAGAGGTCCCGGCGGCGATCAGGTCCGATGCGGGGTCGTGTCAGCGGCCGCGTCAGCACGGCAACGGCCCGGTATCAGAGCGGTCGGCGATCGTGGACGCCATGAACGGTTCAGCCATTGCGGCCTCGGGGCTGCGAAAGGCATACAAAGACAAGATCGTGCTCGACGGCATCGACCTGGATGTCCGCACCGGCACGATCTTCGCCCTGCTCGGGCCCAACGGCGCCGGGAAGACCACGACGGTGAACGTGTTGACCACGCTGCTGACCCCCGACGCCGGGAAGGTGGTCGTCGCCGGGCACGACGTGGCCACGGAAACCAAAGCGGTGCGCGCGGCGATCGGGGTCACCGGGCAGTTCGCCTCGGTGGACGACCTGCTCACCGGCGAGGAAAACCTGCTGCTGATGGCGGATCTCCTGCACCTGCCCAAGGCAGAGGGCAAGCGAATCGCCGACCGGTTGCTCGACCGGTTCGATCTGGTTGAAGCGGCGAGCAAACCGGCGGCGTCCTACTCCGGCGGCATGCGCCGCAAGCTGGACCTTGCCATGACGCTGGTCGGCAAGCCGCAGATCATTTTCCTGGACGAGCCCACGACGGGACTCGATCCGCGCAGCCGCCGCACCATGTGGGAGATCATCCGGGAACTGGTCGCCGACGGTATGACCATCTTCCTCACCACCCAGTATCTCGAGGAGGCCGACGAACTCGCCGACCGGATCGCCGTACTCGATCAGGGCCGGCTGGTCGCCGAAGGCACCGCCGCTGAGCTCAAGCGCCGGGTTCCCGGCAGCCATGTCCGGCTGCGGTTCACCGATCGGCACGAACTCGACGTCGCGGCACGGGTCCTGCACGAGGCCTCAAGGGACGACGAAGAGCTGACCTTGCGTGTTCCCGGCGACGGCGGGGTGAGGTCATTGCGTGCGCTGCTGGCCCGGCTCGATGAGCACTCCATAGAAGTCGAGGAATTGTCGGTGCATACACCGGATCTGGATGACGTCTTCCTCGCCCTCACCGGTCACGGAAACAAGGAGGTCAGCGCACGATGAATGCCATCTCAGCTTCCCTGGCGGATTCCGCGACCATGATGCGGCGCAACTTCCGGCACACGACGCGAAATCCGCTGACGCTGCTCAACGCCGTCATCATGCCGATCTTCCTGATGTTCCTCATGGTCTACGTACTCGGCGGCGGATTCAGCGTCGGCACCGACTACGTCGACTACGCGACGCCAGGGTTGATCATCATGACCATCGGCTACGGCATCGGCCCCACCGCGACCGGGGTGAATTCCGATATGACGACCGGGTTCATCAACCGGCTTCGCGTCATGGACGTGTCACGGGCCGCGGTGCTGAACGCGCACGTGATCGCGACCATGCTACGAACCCTGATGGCCATCACGCTCGTCATCGGGGTCGCGTTCCTGATGGGATTCAGCCCGTCGGCGAGTTTCCCGGAGTGGCTCGGCGCGATCGGCATCATCGTGCTGACGGTACTGGCGATCAGCTGGCTGACCATCGCTGCCGGTCTCGCGGCGAAGTCACCGGAAAGCGCGGGCATCCTCGGCGTCCCGCTGATGCTTCTTCCCTTCTTGAGCAGCGCATTCGTGCCGGCCGACAAGATGGGGCCGGGTGTGCGGGAATTCGCGGAGTACCAGCCGTTCACCCCGATCATCGAAACCCTGCGCGGGTTCCTGACCGGCACGTCATCGACGGGCACGGCCATCACGGCGGTCGCCTGGTGTGTCGGGCTCACGTTGATCGGCTACCTGTGGGCCCGTGCGACGTTCACGAAGCGAGCGTGATCTCGGCCAGCTCACGGAAGTCCCGGCGCCGGCCATCGCGGGTCGCCTCGGCGAACACGGTTTCGCCGAGGCGATTACGCGTTTCCTCGCTGATCCGGGAAGCGTCCGGCTGCGAACGGTCCGGTGTGCCGCGCACGCCGTCGCTTGCCGCGAGCAGGCGCACGGCCTGCTCGTACTGTCCCTGGCGCAGCGCGAGATCCGCGATCCCGATCAACACATCGGCGATCGCCGGTGGATGCATGTACTTCATGGCCGCGCGGAACGCCTCGGTCCGATAGGCGCGGGCCTTCTCGAGATCCTCGGTGAGGTAGCCGTACAGGTGCATGGTCATGGCGCGGACGGAGTCGACCATTTCCGCGTCGCCCAGCACCGCCCGCACCGTGGCCAGGTGCTCGTGTGCCTGCTCCGGCTCGCCGCGCCAGCGCGCCAGCTGCGCCTTCGAAAGCGCCAGCTCGACAAGCGCGTCCGGCCAGACGATCCGGTCAGCGATCCGCTGCGCTTCTGCCATGGCGGACGTGCTGGATCGCTCTTCGCCGAGCAGCCAGTACCACTGAGCCTGCCGCGCCCGCATGCCGACCACGTCCTCGGTCGCGCCTACCTCGGTCAGCGCCACAGCCGCCTCTTCGTAGAGCTCACACGCGCGTGCGAACTCGCCGCGCATGGCGAGCCGATCGGCCAGAAAGGTCAGCGCCAACGAGATCCCCATCCGGTCACCCAGCGTGCGGAACTCGGCGAGGGCGATTTCGCTGTCGATGTCCACGTCGGTCTCGTCGCCGCCGAGATAGAGCCGGAATCGGCCGCGAGTGAGTCTGGCCTGCGCGCGCACCCACGGATCGCCGCTGGCGATGAGCGGCTCGAACGCGGGCAGGAACTCCGTCGGGCCCTGCAGCGTCCGCTCCAGCAGGCCGACGAACCCGAGCAACGGGTGGCGAGACCCGCTGCGCTGGGCGAACCGGTGCGCCTCCTGGATCCACTCCCGCGCCTGATATTGATCGCCGCTGACCCCGGAGGTCACGAATATCGTCACGATGAGGTACGCCATCGCTCGCACCTCATCGGACACCTCACCGTGCAGCGAGGCCGCCGCGATGCTCAACTCGGCGCCCTCGGCCCTGTGCCCGCTGAGGTACCAGTACCAGCCCGCGGCCGCGACCAGCCGCATCGCCTCCTGGGCCCATCCCTCGGCGATCGCCCCGCGCAGGGCCGCACTGATGTTGTCGTGCTCGGTCTCGAGCGTGGACAGCCATTCCAGCTGCTCGGCCCGACGCAGGTGCGGCTCAGCCGTCTCGGCCAGCTCGGTGAAGTAGGCAAGATGCGCCCGGCGCGCCGGCTCGGTCTCCCCGGCTTCAGCGAGCCGCTGCGCCGTGTATTCCCTGATGGTGTTGAGCATCCGGTAGCGCGGCGTGCCCTGGCCGTCGGAGAGCAGCAGCGACTTCTCGATCAACGCGGTCAGCACGTCGAATACCTGCTCCCCGGCGAACGCCTCGTCCCCGCACACCCGTTCGGCCGCTTCCAGGCTCACCCCGCCGGAGAACACCGAGAGCCGCCGCAGCACGCCACGTTCGGCCTCGGTCAACAGATCCCAGCTCCAGTCCACGACCGCGCGCAGCGTCTTGTGCCGGGGAAGCACCGTACGGCTGCCGCCGGTCAGCAGACGGAATCGGTCATCGAGCCGACGTGCCAGCTGATCGATGGACATGGTGCGCAGCCGTGCCGCGGCCAGTTCGATCGCCAGCGGCATCCCGTCGAGCGCCCGGCAGATCCGCGCCATGGCCGACAAGGTGTGCGCGTCGGAGCCGATGTCCTTGCGCACCAGACCCGCGCGGTCCCGCAGCAGCCGCACCGCGGGCGAGGACCCGATCTCGGAGGGGTCCGCTCCCTTCGCGGGCAGCGCGAGTGGCTCGATCTGCCACAGCACCTCCCCGGTGATACCGAGCGGTTCCCTGCTCGTGGCCAGAATCCGCAGCCTCCGGCACTCCCCCAGAAGCCGATCCGCGAAAGCCGCGGCCGCCTCGATCACGTGCTCGCAGTTGTCCAGGATCAGCAGGGTCGCGCGCTCCCGGAGCGCGACGACGAGGCGGTCCATCGGTTCCCCGCCCCGCGCACCACCGAGCAAGGGCTGGTCGCGCAGGCCGATCGCGGTAAGGGCGGCCTGCGCCAGCTCACCGCCTGCCCGCACCGAGGCCAATTCGACCAGCCACGCCCCATCCGGCAGCTCGGCGAGCATCGTCCGCGCGGTCTCCGTGGCCAGCCTGGTCTTGCCGGAGCCACCTGCCCCCGTCAAGGTGACCAGCCGGTGCTTGATGGCCAGACCGGCGACCGCGGAGATGTCGTCGTCCTTGCCGACGAAACTCGTCAGCTCGGCGCGCAGGTTCGTCCTGCGGGTCTCCGTCCGCTCGCCCAGTTCGCCACGCAGTAGCGCGGTGTGCAGCGCGGAGAGCTCGGACGATGGATCGGCGCCCAGCTCCTCAGCGAGCCGCTCGCGCGTCCGCTGGTACGCGGTCAACGCCTCATTGCCCCGCCCCGCCTCGGCGAGCGCTCGCATCAAGGCCGCCACGAACCCCTCCCGCAGCGGATACGTGGCAACCAGCTCGGTCAGCTCGGAGACCAACTCCGAGCCACGGCCGAGGCGAACATCCGCGTCCACCCGATCCCCGAGCGCGGCAACGTAGAGTTCGTCCAGGCGCGCGACCGCGGCGTCGAACGCATCGCTGTCTCGCAGCGCGATGTCCGCCATGGCCGTACCGCGCCACAATGCCAAGGCCGAGCGCAGCAGATCCGCCCGCGCCGCAGGCTCGGCGGCACGGGCCTGACCGACCAGGTGCTCGAACCGGCACACGTCCACGGCGTCAGGAGCCACGGCCAGCCGATACCCGCCGGAATCCGCCTCGATCACACCGTCCGGCAACACCCTGCGCAGCCTGGACACCAGCGCCTGCAAGGCGTTCACTTCGTCCGCGGGCGGCTGTCGCCCCCAAATCCAGTCCACCAGCCTCGCACGTGTGACGATCCGGCCAGGTTCGAGGGCGAGTGCAGCCAGCAGTGCGCGCAGCCGAATTCCAGGAACCTCCACCACGGCCCCGTCACGGTTGCGGACCTCGAACGGTCCGAGCAATTCGACTCGCACATCGGTAATTGTGCCGAACCGTGGCGAGGACCGGCTAACCGCCACTGTGCGCACACCGCCCACTTTCATCGGCGCTGGTGAGTCTCCCTGTGGCGAGTGCCTCGCCGAGCGCCGCTGCGACGCGGTAGCGGTCGGCGTCCGAGGCCGGCAGGGCGGGATCGTCGGTCACGGTTAGACATGGTATGCGGAATCGCGATATGTCGCGAGCCCGTCTTGCGCAACGTGCCGGTCCGGCCCTGGGCCAGCCGTATCCAGACTCGGCGGTCGCGCTCGGGGTCGTCCAGGCTGGACAGGTCGTCGTAGGCCGGCTCGGCCGGGCGCGCAGAACCTTCCAGAAGGTCATCAGGTCGCGGTCCAGGTCGTCGACCGTCTCCAGCCGGGACGCGATCGTCGCAGGCGAGCGGCCGCCGCGGTGGCGGGCGGCCGTAGGCGACCTCGCCCGTCACCGGCTCGCGGTCAGGCGTCCCAGGTGACCGGGAGGCTCTTGACCCCGTAGATGTCGGCGGTCTCCGGGCGCAGGCCGACCTCTTCGGCCGGTACGGCCAGCCGTAGCGTGGGGAAGCGGTTGATCAGCGCGGGGAGCGCGACGCGCATCTCGACGCGGGCCAGCTGCTGTCCCAGGCACTGGTGGATGCCGTGGCCGAAGGCCAGGTGCCCGCCGTTCTGCCTGCGCAGGTCGAGCACGTGGGGGTCGGGGAAGCGCTCGGGGTCGCGGTTGGCGGTGGCGTAGGACAGGATGACCGTCGTACCGGCCTTGACGGTCTGGCCGCCCAGCTCGACGTCCTCCAGCGCCGTCTTCATGGACTGCTTGGCGACGCTCAGATACCGCAGCAGCTCCTCCACGGCCCCGTCGATGAGCGCGGGATCGGCGCGCAGCGCGGCCAGCTGCGCCGGGTTGCGCAGCAGCGCGAAGGTGCCCAGCGCCAGCATGTTCGCGGTGGTGTCGAACCCGGCCGACAGCAGGATCAGGGCCATCCCCCGCAGCTCCTCGTCGGTCAGGTCGCTGTCGAGCAGGTCGCTGAGCACGTCGTCGGTGGGGTTGGCGCGCTTGGCGGCCACCAGCTCCGCGAGGTAGTGCTGGGTCGCGGTGTAGGCCGCGATCAGTTCCTCGTCGCCGACCTCTCCGCCGAGGAACTTGTCGATGTTCTCCTGGAAGGAGCCCCGGTCCTCGTACGGCACGCCCAGCAGCTCGCAGATGATGATGGAGGGGATGGGCTTGGCGAACGCGGTCACCAGGTCCGCCGCCGGCCCGGCCTTCTCCATCGCGTCCAGGTGCTCGGCGGCGACCTGCTCGACGCGCTCGGTGAGCAGCCGCATCCGCCGTACGGTGAACTTGCCCACCAGCGGTTTGCGGTAGCGGCTGTGCTGCGGATCGTCCATCAGCAGGAACTCGCCGGGCGGCGCCGGGGGGACCTCGATGTCGCCGTAGTCGATCAGCGGGTGGTGGCGCATGAGCTCCTTGCGCGAGCTGAACCGCGAGTCGGCCAGAACCGCCCGGACCAGGTCGTATCCGGTGACCAGCCAGCCCTGGTGCCCATCGGGGAAGGGGAGGTGGCTGATGGGGCTGTGCCGACGGGCGTCGATCAGCTCCGCCGGCGGGTCGAAGGGGCAGCCGGGCTGACGCGCGGTCGGCAGCGTCGTGACGGTGTGTTCCATGGTCATTCCTCTCATCAGCCGTCGAGCACGATCTCGTCTTTGGGTGCCTTTCGCAGCCCCGAGGTCGCAGTCGCTGAACCGTTCATGGCGTCCACCATCGCCGACCGCCCTGATACCGGGCCGTTGCCGTGCTGACACGGCCGCTGACACGACACCGCAGCAGACGGGTCCGCGATGCAGATGTGCACCGCGAACCCGTCAATACAGCTGGACGACCAAGATCAATCTCAGCGCCGACCACGGTTCCATTGATCCCCGGGGCCGGACTTCGGCGTCCATGCTGTCACCAAGATCGGCACGGAGCCCGTTCCGAATCTCTCTGAGTGCCGAACCCTGCCCGGCAACGGCTCTGGATCGGCCGGTGACGAAGGGCAAACGTCTCCACCCGTTCATGCGATCATCGACAAGGTGATCTTTCTGATCAGGTCTGGCGGAGCGCCGCGGCGGGTGCCACGATCAGCGGGCAGGCGGCGTGATGCAGCAGCGAGTGGCTGACCGAGCCCAACAGCAGCCCGGCGAAGTCTCCGCGTCCGCGTGATCCCACGACCAGCAGGTCGGCGTGCGCCGAGGCGTTCTTCAGAACCTCCACCGGATGCCCGTGCCCTACCTGCTCGACGAGCTTGACATCCGGATAACGCTCGCTCCAGCCCGCCAGCGCCTCGGCCAGCAGACGCCGCTCGCCTCCGGCCGTCTCCTGCGCGGACTCCAGGGCAAATGGGCCGCAGCCGGCGATGGGCCGGCTCCAGGCGTGAACCGCCCGCAGACCGACGCCGCGCAGGGACGCCTCGGCGAATGCGAACTCGATGGCGCCCCTGCCGCACGGAGAGCCGTCGACCCCGAGGACCACTTCACCGCGTGCCCGCGCGGGCAGATTCCGGATGACGGCGACCGGGCAGGTGGTGTGCCCGGCCACGCCCAGCGCGACCGATCCGAGCAGCATGCCGGAGAACCCGCCCAGCCCGTGGCTGCCGACCACCAGGAGGTCGGCTTCCTTCGCGGTCTCGATCAGGACGAGTCGGGGGTCGCCCGGGAGCAGCAGCGACTCCACCCTGACCCGACCGTCCTCTTCACGGGCTCGCTCCACCGCATCTGTCAGCATGGAAGCGGCACCGTCGCGCATCCACCGGCCCACGTCGGCGTACGGAGCGTCCTCGGCCATCTCCAGCGGCCAGGCCGGCATGACGTGCACGATGTGCAGCCCGGTGTCGCGGAGCCGGGCCTCGCGTACCGCCCAGCCCACGGCCTCGAGTGCGGCCTGCGAGCCGTCGACTCCTACCAGGATCATGACGTTCTCCCTTCCCCGATCTCATCACATCGCTGGGCGGCATGGCGGCGACATCGGCAAAGGTCCTTCGTTCACGGGACCTCCGGTCACCATGCGAGATGGGCGACGGACATCGGAACCTCCTCTTGCGATCACCGCCGGAACAACCGGCGGCCCGCTGTCGCCGTCTTGAACCGGAAGGCGCCGAGCAACCGAACCCGCCATCGGTGTGCACCTGCCCGCTATGCGGATGCAGGACTGACCTGCAGGCAGTCCGCCGCACGGGTCGAGCTTGCGGAGCCTTGCACCTCTGGGTCAGTTCGGCCGGCGTTCTTGCAGCACGTCGGTGACCGGCCGCCGGACGCCCTCGCTGTCGTCGGAGGTGTAGCCCAGCCGCATGATCGTCTGGGGGTGCTCGCCCGACAGCAGTTCCTGCCGCAGGAACTCCCGCAGGTGGAACGTCTCCAATGCCTGGGTGTGGAAGGCCGCGTGGACGTCGTAGGCGGAGGCGTGCAGCAGGACACGCTGCAGCGCCTGGCCGGCCGTGATCCAGTCCTCGCGGGTGTCCGCCGATGTGGTCAGCACCGCCACGGTCCCGGTGGAGGTGGCGTTGAACTGGTCGGTATCGCTGCCCCACGGGTGGCCGTGGGCGTAGTCGCGCTGGGCGAAGTGCGGATGGGTCGGCCGGGGCTCGCGCGGGTAGCCCCGCGCCGGGACCCCTTCTTTACGGGAGCTGTCCGGCGGCTGGGCCCAGCTGATCATCTCCAGGGTGAACAGCCGGTCCTGGGCCTGCACATCTTGGGCGGCACAGGTGAGCGCGGCCAGCACCCGGACGGCGGCCTCGGACCGGACCGGGGTCAGCCGTACCCCCTCGGCGCCCGCCTGGGACACCAGCGCCTCGACGAGACGGTCCGGTACGGGCAGCTCGGTGAATCCGGCGCGGTGGGTACGGCGGCGTTCGATCTCGGCGTGCAGCATCCGGGTGTGCTCATCGGCGGTGACGGCCTCCCCCATTCGCACCGTCGCCAGCAGGGCGGGGCGGTCGGGGTCGGGTAGCACCCGCACCTGTGGCTCCCAGCCGAGCGCGCGCAGCGTGAGCCGTATGTTCATCAGGGCGGCACCACAGCTGATCAGCATTTCCCGGCCCATGGCGTCGCTGAGCCGCAGTTTCCTGTCGCTGTCGGCCCGCAGGGCGAGCTCCTCACCGTCGACGGCGAAGGACCACGGCTGGGTGTTGTGCACCGACGGCGCCCACACGGCGGCCTGAACCGCCGCGCGGATCGTTGAGGCGACCTCCTCGGTCGTGCGGGTATTCATGGCTTCACCTCTGTCACAGGAGGGGCGGGATGGGGGCCAGATCGTCGGATCGGTAGGTCAGGTGGCTGTCCACGTCGAGGACGCCGTCGGTCCCGCGGACGGCCGCGACGAGGCGGGAGATCTGCGAACGGAAACCGACTTGACCCGTCAGCGTGACCACACCCGCTTCGATGCCGACCGTCAGGTGCTCCCGGTCGACGTAGAGCCGATTGCAGATCTCGGTGATCTCACGGTCGATCCCCTCGGCCGGACGGGTGAAGACCCTCAGCAGATCGCTCTGACGCACGGTTCCGACGAGACGTCCGGTGGCCATCTCGATCACGGGAAGCTGCTTGATCCGGTAGCGATGCATCAGCTGCGCCGCGTCCCGGACGGCGGTGTCCTTCGTGACCGTGATCGCGGGGCTGGTCATCACCCCTCGGGCCGTGATGCCTGCGGCTTTGTGATGCTCCTCGCGTCTGCGGCGGCCGTCGAAGACACTGCCCGCAGACACGGAGTCGGTCTCCTTGAGCAGCAGGTCATCGTCGGAGACCACCCCGATGGGGTGTCCATCGGCGTCGATGACGGTGAGCGCAGTGACCTCGAAACGCCGCATGGCCTCAACGATCTCGGTGAAGGACGCCTCCGGCCGCACCGCGATCGCCCTGGTGCCCATGACATCTGAGACCTTCATGATTGACCTCCTCGAAGACCCTCAATCACGACGATCTCGCAGTGCTGTCGAGAGTGTCAGCGGCGAAAGTCCCCCACGCGAGGGACCTATGTCCGTTTTCATACCCATGTCGAGTTTCGTCCTGCCAGCGAGCCGGCGACCTGAGGGGAGACGGCCGAACCCCGGGCACCCATCGCCACCCCGACATCGGCCGCCGCCCGGAGCCGGGGCATCGTCGATCCCGTCGCCGACCATCATGGTCACCGCCCTGGCCGCCTCCTGCCGTACCGTCCGGACCTTAGCGGCGGGGGTCTGCTCGGCCGGCACCTGGTCGACTCCGAGCACCAGGCCCACACTCTCGGCGACCTCGGCCCGGTCCCCGGCGAGTAGGACCCCGGCGGGCTCTGACAGGGTTGCGTCACGGCGGTCGCGCCGAGCTCGCCGTGACGCAACCGTCAAGGCTTCGAACTGGGGCCACCTCGCCGGCCGGGTGCGCTGATCGGCCGGTTCAGCGGACCCGGTCGTAGACCATGGCGATCTCGCCCAGCTCGCCGGTCTCCTGGTGTGTGAGCTTCCACTTCGAAGCCGGCAGGCCGTCGTCGAACAGTCGCTGCCCACCCCCGGCGATCTCGGGGAAGATCATGAGATACAGCCGGTCGAGCAGGTCTGCCGAGAGGAGCGCCTTGATGAGGCTCGCGCTGCTGTTGACGAGGATGTCGCCCTCACCGGTGGCCTTGAGTTCGGCGACGACGTCCGCGGCGGGGGCGTTCACCACGCGGGTGCGTTCCCACGGCGCTTCGGTCAAGGTGGTCGAGAAGACCACCTTTTCCGTGTCGACCAGCCACTTCGCGTAGCCGCGATCACGCGGATCGGCGTTGTCGTCTTCGGCGACCGACGGCCAGTACCCCATGAATCCTTCGGCATTGAGCCGGCCGAGCAGTGCCGTCGTCGCGCCCTCCCAGATGCGGGTCATGTGGTCTCGCGCGACCTCGGTGGTCACATATGGGGCGAACGCCCCGAAATCGCTGGACCCGCCGGGACCGTTGTAGCGCCCGTCGAGAGTGAGGGCCAGGTTCGCGGTCACCCTGCGGCCGGTCGGGTTGGTCATTTCGTGCTCCTTGTATCGGTGTCGTGCGAGTCCGCGGCAAGGATCGCCGCGAGCTTGTCGAGGCTCTGGCCGAAGCCGATCTCGATGCCTGCGATGAAGTCCGCGGAGTCGACGGTGCTGTCGGTGATCCGGAAGTGGACCTCGAGGTCCGTGCCGGTGTCGGTGGGCCGGAGGCCGAGGTCGAGGTGGGCGGTGAAGGCGAGGCCGCCGTCGGGAAGCAGCGGGGAGAGCCGGTAGGCGAGGCGCTCACCGGGGCGTACGTCGTCGACTACTCCCTGCGCGCGCCCGGCGACCAGGTCGGAGCCGTCGGCGTCATCGGCATCGCGGTACTCATGGACGATCCGCCCACCCGGTCGTGCCTCGAAGACGAGCTCGGAGACGCGCAGGTCGTCGGGCGTCCACCACTGGGCGAGCAGGGAGGTCTCGGTCAGATGGCGCCAGACCAGCTCGGGCCGCCCCGTCAGCGACCGGAGGAACCTGAACGAGCGACCGTCGGCCCACCCCGGCTCCTTCGCGGCGAGCCGCTCTGCGTGGAGGCTGAGCCCGTAGCGGTCGTAGGTCTCGCGCGGGCCACCGACCTGGTCCGCGGTGTCGGCGAGCCGGCTGAGCGCAGCCGCCAGATCCCGCAGGGGTTCGGGACGGAGCGCGTAGATGCGGCGCTGGCCGGTGCGCTGGGAGGTGACGACACCCGCGCGCTCAAGAGTCTGCAGATGCTTGGTCGTCTGCGGCTGGCGCGCCTGGGCGAGCTGGGCGAGGACGCCGACCGGCCGGGGCCGCTCGGCCAACAGGCTCACGAGCCGCCAGCGGGCCGGGTCGGCCAGTGCGGTGAGGAGTGCGTCCATGGCGACAAATATTCACCACAGGGAATATTCATGTCAAGGAATATATATGGATCGGTCGCGCAGCTCCGGGATCGGCCAAGCCGGATCCGGGCACCAGGGCCACGCCGGTGACCACCGTCCACACGATGTCACCGGCCGCCTCCGCACCGGCCAGGTGAAGCGTGAGTCCGGCCGGCAATCCGGTCATGGCGGCCAGGAGAAGCGCGATGGTGGCGAACCGTCTCGTGTTCTCAGCCTCCTGCGGCGGGCTGAGTCGTCCCAGAAACGGAGGTCCGCTTTGATCAGGACCTTCGGCCCATGGATGACTCGACGGTCAGGACCGGACGATCGCCACGGGACCGTGGGCGTGGTGCAGTACGCCGCGGCTGACCGAGCCCAGCAGCACCGAGCCGAGAGCCCCCAGTCCCCGGGACCCGACGACCAGCAGCCGCGCCTGACGGCTACCGGCCAGCAGGACGGGAAGTGGCGGCCCGCTGACCGTGCCGGCCGTGACGGCCACGCCGGAACGGTCGCCGGACAGTGAGGCCACGGTCTCGGCGAGCCACTGCTCGACCTCCCATCCGGACCGTGACGAGGTGTCCTTCCGCGCGTGGATCACGTGTACCGGCAGCCGGTGAACCCGGGCATGCCCCAGCGCGAACCTCAGAGCCGCCACCGAGCAGATGGATCCGTCCACCCCCACCACGACGTTCCCCGGAGACGACGGTGATGCCGGGTCAGCCTGCCGTACGGCCAGCACGGGGCAGAGGGCGTGGGTGGCGACGTGGCTGCTCACCGAGCCGAGCAGCAGCCCGGCGACTCCGCCGAGCCCCCGGCGGCCGACGACCAACATCTCCGCCGCCCGGCTGAGCGAGACCAACTCCGGCCCTGGAGCCCCCCGAGCCAGGATCGACCGCACGGCCCGGCCGGGCAGCAGTTTCTCGGCCAGTTCCACCCCCTCGATCAAGGTCCGGCCCGCCAGCCTGCGCACCTGCCCGGCGATCGCCACCTCGCGCTCGGCGTGGGGGCCGTCCCAGACATGGCAGACGGTCAGCTCCGCCCGGCCTGTCCCGCACTCTCGCGCCGCCCATTCGACGGCGGTACGGCTCTGCGGTGATCCGTCGAATCCGACGACGATCTCTCGCCTCATGAGCGACCATCCCTTCAGCCGCGACGTCGCGTCGTTCGACGATCGGGAAGGGAGCGAAGGCTCCGCGTCACCTCCCTGGGACATGGGGCAGGACCGGGATCAGGCGGAACGTCCCCGTCATCAGCTCCGGCGGCTCCTCCTCGGTGATGCGGCCCGCCACCGCCCGCAGCACGTCGGTGGCGGTCACCATCCCCACCAGCCTGTTCGACTCCCCCAGGACCGGGATGGCATCGACACCGGCGCCGATCATGGCCGCCGCGGCGTCGGCCAGGCGCGCGTCGAGGGTGGTGTGCGGGCAGCGGTGCTCGGCCAGCAACGCATGGACCCGCGCGCGTGACTGCTCGACCGGGCCGCCGGACCAGCGGGCGGTGAGATCCTCCCGGGTGAGCACACCGCGCAGGCAGCCGTGCCTGTCGACGACCGGCAGATGGTGGACCCCGGCACGACGCATGATCTCCCACGCCATCAGCGGGGACTCGTCGGGTTCGACGGCGACCAGCGTCCGGCTCATCACCTGTGCCACCGTGAGCTCACGCACGTCCATCACGCCTCACCCCGGGCGGGCACCACCGCGACGGGACACCGGGCATGGTGCAACACCCCGTGGCTGACCGAGCCCAGCACGGCCGCGCCGAGCCGGCCCAGCCCGCGCGAGCCGACGACGACCAGGTCCGCAGTCTGCGAGGCCTCGCAGATCACGGCGACCGGATGCCCGTACACCGCCGTCTCCTCGACCTTCACCTGCGGGTACTTGTCCCGCCAGGGAGCGAGCGTGTCCGCCGCCCGACGCTGCCCGGCCTCGGAGATCTCCTCGATCAGCGGCGCGTAAACGGCGGCTCCCTGCCCGGTGACGGGCATCTGCCAGGTGTGGATCGCGTGCAGCCGGGCGCCGCGCCGGACGGCCTCCTCGAAGGCGTACTCCAGGGGCGCCGCCGAATGGGAGGAGGCGTCGAAGCCGACCACGACTTCGTCGTAGGTCCGTTCCTGGTCTCCTCGCACGACCACGACCGGCACGGCCACGTGCCCGGCCAGAGCCAGGGAGACCGAGCCGAGCAGCAGCCCGGTGAACCCGCCGCGGCCCCGGCTGCCCAGCACGAGCTGTTCGGCGTCCGCGGCCTCACGCTGCAAGATCTCGACCGGTCGGCCCGTCTCCAGCACGGTGTCGCCCTCGACTCCCGGGGCGCGCTCACGCGCCAGGGCCGCGGCCTCTTCCAGCACGCCCTGGTAGTACTCGCTCATCGAGTCGCGAAAACCCGGCGGGGTCTGCAGTGGAATGTCGTAGATCCACGGCTCGCACGCCTGGACGATCCGCAGGGCGCATCCGCGCCGCACGGCGTCGGCGGCGGCCCATTCCACCGCGGCCTGCGAAGAAGGTGAGCCGTCCACGCCCACCACTACATGTGCTGTCATGTCGTCCTCCTCTGGCTTTCCCCTTCCGTTTCCATCCGACCCTCTCCCGGCGTTTTCCACAGCGGCCGAAGGACCCGGTCATCAGGGACTTCCGGCCCCTGTCACCAGACCTCGTCCGTAGTGGAATGAAGGACATGGAAAACGCCTCCCGCGAAGGCAGGCCGACACACGGCGGCATTCTTGACCTGCTGAGCGCTGTTTCCCCGTGGATGAGAAGCGAGTGACGCCGGAAGGCCCGCACGCGGTCCGGTTGAGGGTGCGCGGCATCCGACGGTCTCACGCCCGTGATCGTCTTTGCTTCCCCATTGGGAGATTTCGATGACCGAACACATGACGGTCCCCGGCGACTTGGGCCACCTGCCGGGAGAAGTACGGAGACATCCGGCGGCTGGACCGCATCCTGGAGGCCGAAGGGGACACACCGAACCGGTACAAGGTCTCCAAGCAGGCCGACGTGCTCATGCTGTTCCACCTCCTGGGCGAGGAAGGGCTTGATGAGATCCTGACCGGTCTCGGCTACGAATGGAACGCGGCGATGGTCGCGCGGGACGACGAGCGGCCCGTCGACAGGGCCTGCGAAGAACACCTTCCTGGCGAACTCGACCAGGATCAGGTAGGTGATGACCATCCCGGTCAGGGTGAGGAAGAAGGCGAACGTCCCGCAGCCGACGGGCCAGTTCCAGGCGTGAATCGCTCGCAGGCCGGCGCAAGCTCGGTGGGGTGCCGTTGGGCCCCTGCCAGGAAGGACCCGCCGGCCGGTCGCGCGTATCTCTCCTCAACTGGAGTCTCCTGGCCGTCCAGCGAGGGACTTTCGGCACTGCGCGTTCTCATCCGCGAGACGTAATGTTCGAAATAAAGGATCTCGTCTGGAGACATCGCCCCTATGGATGGTCCTTCCGTGGTGGAGGCGTCAGCGTCGACGTGGTGGTCCTTCCTGCCGGGTCGGCGCAGTGAGGCGACCATCGTGGTACGAGCATGGCGAAATCTCAGACGTGTCATCCGCATGGCCGGCAAGCCTGTGTGGAAGGAAGATCACATCGTCTCCTGTCCCAGAGCGAGGATCCGACATACGAAAGCCAGGGACGAAAAGGGGACGTCCCATGAACACCGTTGTGACAGAGTCGCTGGAACCGCTCATCGCCGAGTTGCGCTCTCGTGGCTTCACCGTCGTCGGGCCGACGCGGGACGGGGCCATCCGGTTCATCGAGATCTCCTGCTCCGCGCAGCTACCCGCAGGGCGAGGTGACGAACAGCAACCCGGGCGCTACCGGCTGACCGAGCGGCACGACGATCTGGTGTCGGTTTCGCCGCGAGCCCCGACTCGGCCAAGCGCTACACCCAGCCGCCCCGGCAGCGTCTGTTCCAGATGCGCGAGGGGACAGTGGAGGAGGCCGAAGTCGAGGCGCCCCGCATCGCCCTGCTGGGCGTGCGTGCCTGCGACCTGGCCGCGATAGCCGTGCAGGACCGGGCGTTCCTCATACACCCAGCGCGACCGAGCCGAGGAGCAGTCCTCCGAAGCCGCCCAGCCCATGGCGGCCGACCACCAGGAGATCCGCGTCCTTGGAGGCTTTGATCAGGCTGAGCTGGGGATCTCCCCGCAGCAGTTCGGATTCCACCTCAGCCCAGCGCATCCCGGCTTCACACATCGCCCAGCTCACAGCCTCCAAACCACCCTGCGAACCGCCGACTCCAACGACGATCATGAGGCCTTCTTCCTCCGCCGATGGCGAGGGTGGGCGTGACCGGGTGAGCGGCGGGATCGGCAGGGCCCTGCCTCGATCTGCCACGCGAGCCCGGTGCTCAGGACCGGACCACCGCCACCGGGCAGTGGGCGTGGTGCAGTACGCCGCGGCTGACCGAGCCCAGCAGCACCGAACCGAGAGCGCCCATCCCCCGAGAGCCCACGACGACCAGATCGGCCCTGGTGGAGGCGTCGGTGAGAGCTTGCACGGGGTGCGCGCTCTGAACGTCCTCCACCACTTCCACCTCGGGGAACTTCTCCCGCCAGGCGCCGAGCCTGTCCTTGACCAGCTTGTGCTGTGCCTGGCGGATCTCGTCCATGTCGTAGGAGATCTCGGGCGCGAAGGCGTGCACCGGCAACTGCCAGGCGTGGACGGCGCGCAGTGCGCAGCCGCGCAGCCTGGCCTGCTCGAAGGCGTAGGCCAGTGCGGGCTCGCACTGCGGGGAGTCGTCGACGCCGACGACGATCTCGCCGCGCGGCGCATCCTGCTGATCATCGGCGCCCGCCTTGACGACCACGACGATGCCGGGCGCGTGACCGGCCACGGGAAGGACCGTCGAGCCGAGCAGCGCTCCGACGAAACCGCCCAGGCCACGGCTGCCGATCACCAGTTCGGTGGCCGGGCCGGCCTGGTCGCGCAGAACTCTGGCCGGTGATCCATCGATCAGTTCGGTCGTCACGGGGACGTCCGGCCGGTGTTTCGTGGCCGCTCTGACCGCCTCGGCGAGCACCCGCTCCCCGGCATGCGCCACGAGGCCGGCCCAGTCGGGCGGAGGGAACGCGCCGATGCCGTACGGCCAGCGGTCCACGACATGGACGATCCTCAACGGCAGCCCTCTGCGCGCGGCGTCATCGGCCGCCCATTTCACAGCCGCCATGGCGGTGGGCGAGCCGTCCGTCGCGGCGATAATCGATTCGGTCATGGCCTGTTCCTCTCACTTCTGCTGCGTTTTCATCCGACCGCGGCGCCAGCGTTTTTCACAGGGGCGATCGTCCCGACGTGAACAGGACCTTCGCCCTTTGCCCGACGCGGAGCCCGGTCGTGCGGCCTGGGGTCCCCACACGCCGGCGCCGACAACCCGCGCCGTTCAAGGCCGGGCACCGCAAGCAGGGAGAAGGTGCTCGACCGCAGACGCCCTGCCCAACGGGTCTCGCTGCGGCAGTGGCCGTCACGACGGCGACCGCCTCCCCCTCGATCACGAAGGTGTCGGCGAAGACCGCCATCCCCTCATGAGGCCGCGCCGGAACGCTCTCTCCCGTCAGCATCGACTCGTTGACTGCCAGGGTGTGCGCCTCGGCCAGTCTCAGAGACGATGGCCAGTGCCGGCTGAGGCATACCCGCCACAAGCGCCAATGCCGCGGCCACCCACAACATCAACGCGAAGAAGTGGACCATCTCCCGGAGTAACAGCACGACCATCGGCGCCCGCCGACCAGCCGGCAGCACATTCGCCCCCTGACCGGCGAGACGCCGCGCCACCTCCGCTGAGGTCGATCCCGGCTGTGCCGGAGACATCGTCGACATGCCTTCACGCCGCCGAGCGGAGGGATCGCTGAGGTAGAGGAGAGCGTCCCACAGGGGTGGGACCTTCGGCACTGTCGGTTTCGTCGCGCGGCATCGATAGTGGAGGGGAAGGGCATCCGCACGTGAGAACAGGTCCTCAGCGGTGAAGCGCAGAGCAACGAGTGCCGCGAACACGGCACAGCTTTGCGAACGATCGTTCGATCGGAGGTTCTTCCCGTGGAAGCCGAACAGTGGACCGTGCAGATTTACATCGCCGAAGAGGGCGACGACACCTCCGTCCGGGCAGTCCTGTCCACCAAGGACAAAACTCACATAACCGGAGTGGGGCACGCGCATCGCAACCCAGCCGATCGGCCGGCACCCGAGATCGGCGACGAGCTCGCGGTCGCCCGTGCGCTGACCGACCCGGGGAGCAGGTTGCTCTCCGTCACCTCGGAGGGCATCACCCAGTTCACCGGCCCCACCTCATGGTGAATGCCCCTCATACCGTGCGGGCGATATCCGCACGAACGGAACATCCACGCCTGGGCGGAACCGGAAAGGGAAAGAAGGGAAGAAACCATGAAAGCAGAGGTCGGAGACCGATTGATCGTTGAAAGTACCCATCTGGGTGAGCCACGCCGGATCGGCATCGTCATCGCGCTACATCACGCCGACGGTTCACCGCCCTATGACGTGCACTGGCTTGACCAGGAGCACGATGTCATGGTCTTTCCAGGGCCGGACGCCCGCATCGAGCATCAACGCTCAGAACCCGGAACGTCCTGACCGGAGCCCCGGAACGATCACGTCCTTCCGGCGACGATCGCACGCGATTCAGTGCGTCCACGTACGGCTACGCCGTGAACCCGACCCGGCACGACCGCCTTGGCGGTCCACTCACCTCCCGAACGGTTTCCGGCACTGGCTCAAACCCCACCGACCTGCTCGACGGCCACCCCACCCGGCTGAAGCGGCAGACGACGGCCGGTCACCTGCCGAGCCGTCAGACGGACGAACACCGACTCGACCATGACCGCCCAGGTAGCGGGCAGTTCCTCCAGGCGTCGCACCTGGCCGGGATCGGTGACGATTTCGCCGACGCCGATCAGCAGCACGCTCCAGCCCACGCGCAGCGCGGGTTCTATGTCGTCGGCCTCGAACGACAAGGGGGCGCCTCGGCGCACAGCGTCAAGCTTTCCTCCCCGCGAGGTCTTGAACACGACACCGTCGTGATCCACCACGAAGTTGACCGGCAGCACCACCACTTCACCGCTCGGAGCCGACCACGCGATCCGGCCGACCCCGACGGTCCGCAATAACGCCATGCAAGTGTCGCGGTCCAGAACCTCGGCCTGGCCGCCGCCTGTGGACGACGTCGTATCCTGCGCGTGCATCTTCATGTCCTCCCCCAGCGGCTCCTCCCCGAAGGGCCACCCCAAAGAACGACTCAGGACATTCCTCTTCCCTCCACCGTAACCATCGGTGAAGATCATGGCTGCTGCGCATGCCCGGCCCCAACACGCCGATCTCGGGCCCGCTGCCCGCCGGCCCTCCCTATGACCTTGCCTTTCTCCGGGAAGAATCGACCGAATCGGGCTGGTTGCCGAGACCCGGCAGGAAGCCGGCCCGTCACGTGACGACGTCCGAACCGGTAGCCGCAAGCCGCTCGGCCCGCAGCACACTGCCGACGACGTCACCGTCGATGGTCTCGTGTTCCACCAGGATCGCCGCGAGCCGGTCCAGAGCGCCGCGGTGAGCGCACAGCAGGTCGATCGCGCGCTTTTCTGCCCCGCTGAGAAGCCGGGCCACCTCTTCGTCGATGATCTTCTGGGTCCGCTCGGAGTACGGCTTGCGCCGAAAGTCCTCGGCGTCCTCGCCCAGATACTGGGGAGTGGTCGAGGAGTAGCCGACCGGGCCGAGCGCGGGCGACAGGCCGAAGTCGCGCACCATGCGAGTGGCGATCTGCGTGGCGGCCGCCAGGTCGTTGGCGGCGCCGGTGGAACCTTCCTCGAAGACGACCAGTTCCGCGGCCCGGCCGCCGAGCCGTACGGCGAGCAGATCGGCCAGGTAGCTCTCGCTGTAGAGGTGCCGCTCGGCCTCGGGCAGCTGCTCGGTGACGCCGAGCGTCAGACCGGCGGGAAGGATGGTCACCTTCGCGACCGGGTCGGCGTGCTCGCACAACGTGGCGAGCAGAGCGTGCCCGGACTCGTGCACGGCCACCGCGTGGCGCTCTTGAGGAAGCAGGGCGTTGGACGTCTCCCGGCGGCCGAGCAATACCCGGTCGCGTGCCGCGTCGAGGTCATGGGCGTCAATGATCGTGCGGCCCGCCCTGACGGCGTTGATGGCGGCCTCGTTGACGAGGTTGGCCAGGTCAGCGCCGGAGAATCCCGGTGTGCCACGAGCGATCACACCGAGATCGACGTCCGGAGCCAGATGCTTTCCGGCCGCGTGAACGGCCAGGATCGCCGCCCGCTCGACCTGGTTGGGCAACGGCACGGTCACCTGCCGGTCGAAGCGGCCGGGGCGCAGCAAGGCCGGATCAAGGGTCTCGGGCCGGTTCGTCGCGGCCAAAACGACGATTCCACTGCTTTGATCGAAGCCGTCCATCTCGGCCAGCAGCTGGTTGAGCGTCTGCTCGCGTTCGTCGTTGCCGCCGGTGACCACTCCGCCTCGCCGGCCGCCGATGGCGTCGACCTCGTCGATGAATACGATGGAGGGCGCGCGTCTGCGCGCTTCGTCGAAGAGGTCACGGACCCGCGAGGCGCCCACACCGACGAACATCTCCACGAACGCCGAACCGGTGACCGACAGGAACGGCACGGCTGCTTCACCGGCCACGGCGCGGGCGATGAGCGTCTTTCCCGTCCCCGGAGGACCCACCATGATCACGCCTCGGGGTGGTTTCGCACCCGCCGCCGCGTACCGCTCGGGGGCGCGCAGGAAGTC
Source organism: Streptosporangium sp. CA-135522 (assembly GCF_050949235.1). Taxonomy (NCBI): domain Bacteria; kingdom Bacillati; phylum Actinomycetota; class Actinomycetes; order Streptosporangiales; family Streptosporangiaceae; genus Streptosporangium; species Streptosporangium sp. CA-135522. Next base: position 4,819,902 of record NZ_CP192026.1, on the reverse strand, counting down.
CACGACCTCGCTGATCTCCTGCTTGACACCGTCATAACCGGCGACGTCGCCGAACCGGGTCGTCGGCCGCTCCGCCTCGATGATTTTCGCTCGTGACCGGCCGAACCCGCCGATACCACCGGCGAGGGATTGCTGCGCCTTCCGTCCACTCCACATGAACAGGCCGATCAGCAGTGCCAGCGGCAGGAAACTGATCAGGATCGACCCCAGAGAGCCGTCGGACCGGGTCGCGGTGACCTGAACATGGTTGGACTGAAGCCGGGCGTCCAGCTGACCGACGTTGAGCGCCGTGGGAATCTGGGTGGTGAACTTCGCACCATCCTTCAGATCGCCGGACACCGCCCCCCGATCGTCGATCGTCACCGTCTTCACCTGTCCGGCGTTCACCTTCGTCACGAAGTCGCTGTAGGAGTACGGCCTGACCGCTGACCCGGTGAACATGATGGGTATCAGCAGCCACAACAGGAAGATCGTCATCGCCGTCGGCAGCAGCCAGCGCCGCCGGCCGGGAGGCGGCGGGTTCGCCGGCGGAGGCGGGGGCTCGTTCGGTGGTCCCGGCTTCGCTTTGCCCGTCACATGCCGGCCGCACAGCCGAACTCGCGTGATCATCAGCCGGTCTCCCCATCGGTTTCCCTGCTCACCACCAGTTTTCACCCATGCGACAAAGGCGCAGCAGGGTCGAAAGGCCCGAAGACCAGGACGGAAGGCCCCTCCGCAGGCCGGCGCCCTCACCCGCATCGATGCGGCCTGTCATCGTCCGCCCGATTCATATGCCGGGCGAAAGCATCGAACGGGCTTACACAGTGGCCGAAAGACCTGGTAATCGAGGACCTCTGGCCTCTGTCCCACCGATCCCGATGGCGGTGAGATGAAGGGGTGAGGAGCCCGGCGAGAGCTGAGCGGACAGAGGTGTCCCCATCACCCGAACCCCGGGCAGAGGCGAAGCCACGCAGGCACTCCGGTCGGGCCCGCACGCGCGTGAAGGAGGTTCAGCGATGCGTGTTGAGGTCAAGGATGTCATGACCACGCAGGTGGCGTCGGTCAACGGCAGCACTCCGTTCAAGGACGTCGCCGAGGTGCTCATCACTCACGGCGTCAGCGCACTGCCCGTCGTCGACGGCGAAGGACACGTCATCGGAGTCGTCTCCGAAGCGGACCTCCTCCGTAAAGAGGAGTTTCGGGAACGGTACTACCGCGAGGGATACCAGCCGCCGCTACGCGCCCGGCTGCGCCACCGGCTGAGCCAGGAGGGCGCTGGCGGCGGCGGCAAAGCCCATGGCGACACCGCCGCGCAGTTGATGACCGCCCCTGCGGTCACGATCGGGCCGCGCGTCTCGATCGTGTCGGCGATGCGGCTCATGGAAGAGCACGGCGTCAAAAGGCTGCCCGTGGTGGACGACGATGGCCTTCTCGAAGGCATTATCAGCCGCCATGACCTGCTGAAGGTCTTCGTCCGCCGGGACGCCGACATCGCCGATGAGATACGCGAGGAGATCCTCCGGCGCACCCTGTGGGAGCAGCCCAACGACGCCGTCGCCACCGTCGCCCAGGGGATCGTCACGCTGACCGGGCGCATGCACCGGCGCAGTGACGCCCAGCTCGCGGCGCGGATGGCCGGCCGGGTGAACGGGGTCGTCGATGTGGTCGACAAGCTGGAGTGGGACCAAGACGACACCCCGGTCTGGAGAGGGCGGTAAAGATACCGGCCCGCCACGGTGTGGCGAAGCTATGCGAGCTCGCCGGAGAACACGTCATCTCAGATGTCCCCCGAGAACGCCCTACCCGAATCGGACATCAACCGCCGTGGTCGGCCTTCTCAGACGCGAAGGGGCCAGGTCTCCGGCTGATCGTCGTGGTCGTAGGTGGCGTCGACTTCCAGGTCCACCACCCCTTCGATCCGGCGGCCGGCTTCGGTGAGCTGAGCGATCTGCGAGCGTCTGGCCAGCCTGCCCCCGACGCGCACCACACCGTCGTCCACCGTGATCGCCAGCGTCCGCGTGTCCAGGCGCAGGCGCGCGATGGCCGTGGCCACATCCACCAGAATGTCGGACGCCCGCCTGTCGAGAACCCTCAGCAGGTCGGCCTGGTGCACGGTTCCGGCGATCTCCCCGCTGGCGGGGTCGACCACCGGTAACTGCTCGATCCGGTGATCGTTCATCAGCCGAGCCGCCTCCCGGGCCGAGGTTTCCGCGGTGACCGTCAACGCCGGACTGCTCATGATCTCCCGGGCTGTCGGTCCGGTGGTTTTCTCCCGTTCATGATGTCGCCCGCGGCCCTCGAGAAGGGTCTCGCCGTAAGAGGCACCCGTCCCCTTCAACAGTAGGTCGTCTTCCGAGACCACCCCGACCGGGCGTCCGTCGGCGTCGATCACGGCGACGGCGCTCACCTTGAAGCGGCGCATGGTCGCCACCAGCTCGGTGAACGTCGCTTCCCGGTGAACCGCTATGGCCACCGCTCCCATGACGTCTTTCACCCGCGTCACCATGATCTGTTCCCTGTCTTTCCGCTCGGTGACGATGCTCGGATCAGCCTTCGGCGGTCTCCGAGCCGGAAAGCGGCGCCTCGACCTGCGGCAAGCTGTCCGCCGTCTTCCCAGGATCGGCGGCAGAGGCCTCGGCGCGGCAGGGCGGAAGGTCCCACCCCGGTGGGACCTTCCGCCCTCTTTCCCGCTGTGGCCATGGCCGGACTGTCATGCCTGTTCAGTCGAGTGGGAAGGCAAGGTCATCGGTTCCGTATGCCGAGGGGCGACGGCCGTGACCACCGGGACGCCCGCGGTGAGACTTCTGGGACCTTCGCCCCTACCCGGCAGGTGGAGGGCCGACAAGTATGGATGGCAGGAACCGAGGCCGCATAGGGCGGGCACACGGTTTCATACGGCCCCGGGGCCGGCTGTCCCGATCGAGCCATCGACCCGGTGAAGGCGAGCCAAGGAGGTGACCATGGCAGATCCCATCGTCGTCGGTGTCGACGGGTCGGCGTCTTCGCTGCAGGCCGTGGCCTGGGCGGCGCGGGAAGCCGCGCTGGGGCCCGCATATGGAGGCGGCCTCCCAAGAACTGCTGCGCCAAGCCGCCGAGCAGGCCCACTCCGATGCTCCTCACGTGGGCGTAGACGTGGAGTGTGATGGACGGGTCAGAAGGTGAGGCTCACGCGCATTTCGGCAACTCTGACCCTTCGCTGGAGGGCGTTTGGTCCCGCTGAAGTCCCAGCAGCGGGAGCGCCTGTTCGATGGTGGTCTTCGGATTGATGAGGGTTTCCCAGTTGGCCCGGATCCGCTCACCGGCATCCGCGGTCATGAGCAGTCGTTCCGCATAGGCGACATCGCTCCCCCGGGCCTGGACCGTGGCGCCGAGCTCCGTCCGCAGCGTCAGCCGGCCTGGTGGGCTTGCCTGTCCCATGAGCCAGAGCCCCACCACCGTGCGCGCCTGCCCGCTCGCGTCGCATGAAGGCTCGTCGCGGTGACCCACGGAGGGCCGCCGAGGAGCCAGACCGACCATGAGTGCGGCGACCTCCCCAGCCAGGTGCCGCCGGAAAACCTCTCCCCAAGCCGTGCCTGCATAGACGGTCTGTGACGTCGGGCGCTCGGAGTCGGATGAACCGCTTGGTGATTGGCGCACCTTCGTGACGCGGCCCTTGACGGCGTGTGGTGCCGCATCGATCACCGGCTGTACGGTCTGCGCCCACTCCGGGATCCAGGCGGCGTAATCTTGATAGGCGCAGTAGCTCACCCCGCGAATGTCGTGGCAGCGGTCCGCCTTGAGCTCAGGCGAACCGGTGATGCGCCCCCCGCTCCGCGTCGCGATGGCCGCTGAGGGCACAGCGACGACCAGCGCGGCGATGACCGCGATGATGCGCCCCCTGCTGGTCCCGTGTTTCAACAGGGCCACGGCACCGAGGAGCACCGCCAGACCCGCCACATAGGTCAGGTGCCAGCCCGAGGGCCGGGACGCCGCTTCCACGGGCAGGTCGATCATGAGGTTGACCGGGGCGAGCCATTCACCTCCCGGCCGGTAATTCCACAGGGCGTTCCCCGTGACTTGTAGGCACGCCCCGAACGTGATCGTTAATGGGGCGGCGAACAGGGACGGGATCCACCGTCCGGCGGCGGTCCCGAGTGCGGCTGCGAACACCGCCACGGCCATCCCCGTGAGAGCCTCGAAAAGATCAAACCGCCCTGCCACCGGACCGCTCACGGCCAATCGGCCCAGCAGGTAGGCGACCGTCACCAAGGCCGCCACCGCCCCCGCCACGGTGGACGCGGCCAGCAGCACGGCAAGGGTATGTCCGGAGGCCCGGACCGGCAGCGCCTCCAGCGTTGCCGGCATGCCGTACCGCTGGTCTCGCGAGGTGGCCAAGCAGGCCGCATATGTCGTTCCAGCGGCCGGCAGCAGCATGACGGTGGAGATCTCGACGGTCTCAGCGGAGACGTTGAAGGCGAAATCCCGGTTCCAGAGGGTGCACACGACCAGGGTCAGCGCAGCCGTACACCACAGGAACGGGCTCCGTGCCAGGCGTCGTAGCTCGAAGAGAAACAGAGCCATCAGGCCATCACCTCAATGGGCTCGACGAGCAGCAGGAGGTATCCGTTGGGGCCGAGCAGTCCGGTCACACCGGCGCCGATCTCCAGATCCAACCGGTCGAGAACGGTCGCGGACCCGTAGCGTTTGGTCAGGTCGCGGATCGTGACGGTCATCGGGGTTCTCCGGGGTCGAGGCGGTGAAGCCGTGCGAACATGATCAGTGCGAGGATCGGGGTGGCGAAGCCGTACAGAGCCTGCGCCGGAGGCCGGAATACGGTGAACACATCTCCGTTGAGCCCGCCGATGGTGAAGACCGCGCCGAGCCAGGCTCCGGCGAGTACGGCTGCCGCGACCGGCATCGGCATGCGGACCGACAACACCAGGCACCCAGCGGCCAGCGACAGCGCGGGAAGCAGCCAGGTGACCGTCATGCCGGGGATCAGTGGCGTCGCGGCCCCGGTCAGAGCGATTGCCGTGACCAGCACAGCGCACGCCCGGATGAGAAGCAGCCGTGGTCCGGCCATGGGAGTGGCGGTCAGAAGTTCGTAGGCGGGATCGACGTGCCTGCCATATGCGATGGCGATGCCGCCCAGCGGCAGCACCGGAGCGATGACGAGGAACAGCACAAGACCCTCTGCGTGGTCGGACCACAGTCGGGTCGCCACAACGGCGAAGCTCAGCACCGAGACCACGGCCATCAGCCAGGAACGGCTGAGCGTGGGAGTCGCCGCGAGAAGCCTGGACAGGTGATCTGGCATGCCCATCCGCATCAGAACACGTTCGAGGAGCGTCAGCTTCGGGCGGTCGACGATATCCGCGATCGCCGCCCGGCTCTCGGCCAGCCACGCCTGGTCGGACGGCACCGCCGCACGGCAGCGCGCGCACTTGGCCAGGTGCGCGTCCACGGATATCGCCCGGACCGGGTCCAAGCCGCTGGTCAGGTAGCGGGCGAGCAGGTCGCCGGGAATGTGCCATGTCATCTGATCGCTCATGCCATCTCCTCCCTCAGCCGGGCCTTGGCGCGCATGACGCGGGTCTTGACGGTGCCCTCGGGAATACCGAGTAGCCGGGCGGCCTCCTTGGTGGTCAGGCCGTCGAGCACCGTCACCTCGATGGCCGCGCGCAACTCCGGGGAGAGCCTTGCCAGGGCACTACCGAGATCACCGTGTTCGATGCCGAGCAACACCAGATCCTCCGCGGACTCGGTATGGACCAGGACATCACCGAGATGGTGGTCGTAGCCGATCCAGCGGCTGTCCTTGCCGCGCAGTGCGGAGATCAGGCGCCGGATGGCGATGGTCCAGATCCAGCCGGCAGCGTCATCACTCTGAGGTTTGTAGCGCTTCGCCGACCGCCAGATCGAGACGAAGGTGTCCTGGATCGCGTTGCTGACCACATCCGGGTCGGCGCAGCGCCGCGACAGCCGCCCCCTGAGCGTGGGCGCGTACCGGTGGTGAAGAATCCACAGGGCCTCAACTCGTCCGGCGGCGATGGCCTTGATCAGTTCCGTATCGCTGCTGTCCTGATCCTCCGCTGGAGGAGGCTTATGTCGCCCGAAAAGTCCGCGCATATTCGATTGATCGCATCCCGGCCCGTCCCCGGTTCACTCCTGCCCGGCCGCAGTGACGTACGTGACCACCGTTCGTTGGAGAACCGAAGTGCCGTGATCGAGCGATTGAGGGAGGTGACATGACCGTACACATCGATTCCGAGGTGTTCCATGAGAATTCGCACGACCCTGGCATCCACCGGGCTGACCGCGGTGATGCTCGCCTGCTGCACGGCCACGACAGATGCCGCCAACGCGCAGCCGACCACGGCTGATCTGGTGACCGCGGTCGAGCTGAGAGCCGTCCAAGGACATTTGAGGCAGCTCCAGAAGATCGCCGACGCCAACGGCGGTAATCGGGAGTCGCTGTCCGCCGGGGCCGAGAAGACGGCCGAGTACATCGCCGCGCAGCTGCGCGAGTCCGGTTACGAACCGGTGCTGCAGCACTTCCCCTACATGAGGCTCGAAGAGCAGAGCCCGCCGGTCCTCGAACAGACGGCCCCTGAGGCGCGACAGTACAGGCAGGGCAAGGACTTCGCCTCCCTGCCCCTCGAAGGCTCGGGCGACGTGACCGCCTCGGTGACCACGGTGAGGCCGGGCTCGGCGGACTGCCAGGACGACTGGACGGGGTTCCGCAAGGGGACGATCGCCCTGGTCAAGGTCGAGAACGGCTGCGACCCGGCACAGCAGGCACAGGACGCCGCGGCGGCGGGAGCGGCGGCGGTGGTCGTGCACCGCGGAGGGATTTCCGCCGTCCCGAAGCGATCCACGCCGGATGACGACACGGAAACACCTGAGATCGACATTCCGGTCCTTGTGGTGTCGCCGCAGGCTGCCTCTGAGTTCACGGCCTCCGCCGGTGAAGGGACGCTGAAGTTGCGGGTCAAGGTGGACCAGAAGTGGTTCAGGAGGGGCACAGGCGTCAACGTGATCGCCGACACCAAGAGGGGAAGCGCGGACTCCATAGTGATGGTCGGCGCGCACCTCGACTCCGTGCCCCAGGGACCGGGCATCAATGACAACGGCACGGGTACGGCCGCCGTTCTCGTCATCGCCCAGCGGCTGCCCAAGCTCGGCAAGCAGATCAAGAACCGGGTTCGCTTCGCCTGGTGGGGTGCCGAGGAGCTCAACCTCGTGGGCTCGGCGTTCTATGTCAAAAGCCTTGATGAGGCCGAGCGGCGCAAGATCGCTCTGTATCTCAACTTCGACATGGTCGGCTCCCCGAACGGTGTCCGCTTCGTCTTCGACGGCGACGACTCGCTCGGCGAAGGTACCGATCCGCCGAAAGGCTCCGAGCAGATCGAGAAGGTTTTGACCGGATATTTCGCCCGGAGGGGCCTCCAGACGACTCCGATGCGGATCCACGGCGGCTCGGATCATCGGTCCTTCGCGGCGGCGGGCATCCCCGTGGGCGGGATGGAGACCGGCACCGACGAGCTCAAGACCCAGGAACAAGCCGCGATCTACGGCGGGGACGCGGGCGAACCCTACGACGCTTGCTATCACAAGCGGTGTGACGACCTGCGGAACATCAACGCCGGGCTCCTGGATCAGATGGCCGATGGCGCCGCGTACGCCGTACGACATTTCGCGTCGACCACACCTGCGCTCCACCCATGGTCCCCGGTCGCCGGACGGGGATGAGGCACCCGTCCCTCGTCGGTGCGGTCGTGTACGGCCTGCCCCGTCTTTGGTGGGGCAGGGGATCTCAGTGACGTTCCCCGGCGACTTTCAGGCCGCTTGAACTGAGGCATCGCCATCGGATCTGAGGCATCCGCCGGTTCTTGCCACTGAATCTGCGACACGTGGCGCTTTCTCGGCCAAGCCCGGCTCGCTCAATCGTTCTCGGCCAAGCCCGGCTCGCTCAATCGCCGGCCCGCCGCCATATCGACCAACGTCAAGATCGAACACGCCGATCTCGTTCATCGCTTCTGTCGGCCGGCTTGCGAGCCCGCAGGACCAGGCCGACGACCTGTGCCAGCCCGGCCGCGACCAAGATGACGGCCACGGCCGGGTGCTGCCACCAGGGACGATGCTCGCTGAAGCCGGTCGTGTCATCGGACGGCACCTCCAGGGTGCCGCCCCACACGACCAGAAGAGTCAGGACGTAGATGCTCCAGGGCCGACGAAGCCGACGCCCCTGTCCGTCTCCTCAAGATAGATCCCGGTTCGCCCAGCTCAGCGCGGCGAGCACGGGCGGCAGCAGGGCTAGCCACCCGTAGTGCACGATCTCCCAGTTCGCCTCCTGCGGATAGAGCCATGGCCAATACGGCCCGCGCAGAACCAGGCTTACCGAGACGATCACTAGCAGACCGCCCATCCCCGCGAGGGCGGCCGCCTTCCCCCGGTGCACGCGCCCGGCTACCGACGCCGTCAGCAAGCCGATCGCGATGCACACCGCAGCCTCGGCCGCCATTCCCGCCGCCCTGAGCTCGCCCCCCTCGGGCAGCCTGGCCACGGCGACGGCGCAGGCGATCCCCCAGAGCAGCCCCGCGGTAAGGCCACCGAAGCCGCAGCGCAGCCACTGGTGGAGCCAGCGGGGCACGGGGGCCGCGGCCGTGCTCACGGTCATCTCGTCGATCACGGCGAATCCGGCGGCGGCGCCCAGCAACACTCCGATCATCCTGAGCAGGGTGAAAGCGGTCCCGACGCCTAACGCAGAACCGGCTTCGAGCAGCGAGGCCATGACCACGGCAAGCATCCCGGTGACCGCGAGAGGAATCCAGTCGATCGCCCGCGCGATCGGCCTGATCAGTTGGATCACGAGCATGGCTGGCCCTTCACCGGTTCGACGGCGAACTCGGGGCGCAGGCCCAGCAGCGGCAGCGCCTGCTCGACCGTCGTACCCGGCTTCAGCAGAGTGTCCCATTGCGCCCAGATCCGTCGCCGGGCATCGGGCGCGGCGAGCAGCCTGCGGGCGTACCCCAGTTCGGCCGCACCGTACCGAACCATGCCCAGCTGGGACTGCACCGGCATGAAGAGGGAGGAGCCGATCTGGATCTCCCGATCCTCGGGCGGAGCCGGCGCAACGGCCTGGCCGAGAAGCCACAGCGCCACGAGTGCCCTGCTCTGGCCTCGTACGTCACAGCCCGTCCCCGGCGGTCGCAGTCCCAGCACAGAATGGATGATCTGGGAGGCGAGCGCGGCGCGGTAGGCGTCCTCGGCTCCGGCCCGTCCCCACATCATGAATGTGCTGATGGACTGCTCCTCCTGGTCCTCGGCGCTCCACCAGGTGTCGGTGAACTGCTGGACGACCGGCAGCCGGTCACGCTCCGCCGGGGGCAGCGCTCGCGCCACGGGGTTCACGGCCGACACCCACGACGGGATCCAAGCGACGTAGTCGTGGAAGGCGCAGTAGGTGACGGTGTCGTGCTTCTCGCACCGCCGAGCGTCTCGCCCGAAATATCGTTGCCGGACCCCGCCGTCCATGTCGCCGAGCAACGCGGCTGGATTCTCCTGCACGGTCACGAACCGGCGGTTGATCTCCTCCCCTGGAGCGGCGGCGGTCGCGGCCGCCCCTGCCGACACCGTCACGGCCGCGGCGGCAAGGACCGCGATCAGACGCACCGGCCTGGCCCCGTGCCGTAGCAGGGCCAGTGCCGCGAAGAGAGCGACGTCAGCCAGGAGGTAGACGGCGTGCAACCCCGACGGGCGCTGCGGCCAGTCGGGCCCGTGAAAGAGCACGACGGGCAGAAACCAGCTCCCGTAACCGCTCTGCTGACTGTTCAGCCAGGTGAAAGCACCGATCAGGAAGGCCGCCACGGGAACGGCGACCAGCCAGGGAGTCCACCTGCCGAGCATCGCGCCGAGGGCCGCGGCGAAGGGCACGGCCAGCACTCCGCTCAACGCCTCGTAGGGATCGAACACGCCCGCTGCCGGGCCCATGGCCAGGCGCGCCAGCAGGTAACCGATCATCACTGGCAGCGCGATCCCAGTTCCGACGACCACGGCCGCCCAGGTCGCGGCTTTGGTCCGCTCCGTGGCGTGAGCGGGCAGCGCTTCGAGCGTCGCCGGCATGCCGCCCCGGGTGTCGCGGGAGGTCGCCAGGTTGGCCGTGAGCATCACGCCAACCGCAAGGAGCAGCATCGCGCCCGACGTGCTCGTCGGATCGACACTCATGTCGGGCAGCCACTGCCAGGTCGCGACGAGCCGCAGCCCCAGGCAGAGCGCGGCGGCACCCCATAGGACAGGGCTGCGCAGCAGCCTGAGGACCTCGAACAGCAACAACGACCGGAAGATCATGCCTGCGCCTCGGCCGGCTCGCCGAGCAGCAGCAGGTAACCGTCCTCTACACCCGGCGCGGCGGACGCCGCGCCGGGCGAGCGGGCTCCCAGAGTCCGGTATCGGCCGTCCGCGGTCCGCCAGAAAAGACGGGCGTCGGGGGGAGGCCCGTCGGAGATCCACACCTGGCCGGCGGCGACGGCGGCGAGCTCACCCGGGGTTCCCTGAAACGCCACACGCCCCCGATTCATCACGATCACTCGTTCGCACAAGGCGGCGACGTCCTCGGTCTGGTGGGTGGACAGCAGCACGGTACGGCTTTCGCCGAGCCGGGAAACCAGGGCCCGAAACCGCATCCGCTGCTCGGGGTCCAGGCCGACCGTGGGCTCGTCGAGGATGAGCAGGTCGGGCTCGCCGAGCAGCGCCTGGGCCAAGGCCAGCCGCTGCTTCATGCCGCCGGACAGTTTGCGGACCTTGGCTTTGGCGTGGGCGGTCAGGTCGACCTCCCCCAGGACCCGGCGCACCTCTCGATGGCGTTCGCGCCGGTCTGTCAGCTCCTTGAGGATCGCCACGTAGTCGACCAGCTCGAAGAGCGTGAAGTGAGGGTAGAAGCCCGGATCCTGCGGAAGGTAGCCCAGACGTCGGCGCAGGTCGGTCCGCTGGCCGCGATCCGCGGGATCCAGGCCGAGCGCGCGCACCTGGCCACCGTCGGGAGCCAGCGTGGTCGCCAGGCTTCGCAACAGCGTGGTCTTACCGGCGCCGTTGGGGCCGAGCAGCCCGGTCACCCCCCGACCGAACTCCAGGGTGAGGCCGTCGAGCACGATGTTGTGACCGTATCTCTTGGTCAGGCCGCGAACGGTCACGGTCGGATTCACGTGGGCTCTCCTGAGTCGAAGCGGGCACGCCGCAGGTAGATCAGAGGGATCAGGGCCAGCGCGGCCGCGCCGTACAGGGCCTGGGCCGCAGGCGAGAAGGGCGCCAGCTCGTCGCCGGTGAGCTTGGCGGAGATCAACACGGCGCCGAACCAGGCAACGGTCAGCGCGGTAGCCGAGACCAGCGGTTGAACCCAGGTCGACAGGGCCAACGTGGCCAGGGTGAGTGCGAGAGCGGGCAGCAGCCACGATGCCGCTGCCAGCCCCAGCGGGCCGGGCAGCAGCGGCGTAGCCATGCCCGTCAGCACGATCCCGGTCACCAGCACGGCGACGGCGCGTAGCAGCAGGGCTCTGACACCTCCCATGGGAGTGGCGGCCTGCATCTCGTGAACGGGATCGACCAGGGGTCCGTAGGCAAGGGCGATGCCCGCCAGCGGCAGCACGGGCGCGACCACGAGGAAGGGCACCAGGCCATTGAAGGCAGTCTGAGGATCGCGGCTGACCAGATGGGCGGCTGCCACGGCGAAGGCTGTCACCGCGGTGACGGCGACCAGCCATCCCCGGGCCAGAGCGGGGGTGGCCCCGAGAAACGTGGCCACGTGCTCGGGGACACCGCACCGGCGCAAAAGCCGTGCCGCAGGCCGCGGCCTGGGCCGGTCCACCAGATCCTCGATCCCCGCCCAGCTCACGGCGAGCCACTCACGCTCGTACGGCACCACCGCACGGCAGCGTTCACACCGGGCGAGGTGGCTCTCCGCCGACATCACCTGGACCGGTTCCAGACGGCCGCTCACGTAACGCTCGATCAGCTCTTCGGGCAAGTGCGCGTTCATACGAGATACCCCCTGAGCTGGGCCTTGGCCCGCATGACGCGGGTCTTCACGGTCCCCTCGGGGACACCGAGGAGATGGGCGGCCTCACGCGTAGTGAGGCCATCGAGCACGGTCGCCCGGATGGCCGCGCGCAGGTCCGGGGAAAGCCTGGCCAGCGCGGCGCCCAGGTCGCCGTGCTCCACTCCGACGAGAACCGCGTCTTCGGCCGACTCGACAATCAGATAGGCGGAGGCCTGGCGTGTTCCCGATCGGTAGGCCCCGCGGGTATGCACGTCATCGAGTGCGGTGACGGGTGGGGAGGCGCCGCTCTGGCGCAGCGCGGAGATCAGCCGGCGAATCGCGATCGTCCAGATCCACGCCGCTGCCTCACCCTCCGTCGCACGATAGCGGTGGGCGTCGCGCCAAACCGTGACGAAGGTGTCCTGGATCGCATCGTCCACCAGATCCGGGTCGGCGCACCGGCGGGCCAGCCGTACCCGCAGCCAGGGCGCGTGCCGCTGGTGCAGGAGCTTCAGCGCCTCCGTCTGCGCGGCGGCAACGGCCGTGAGAAGCTCGGCATCGTTACTTGAGGGACCGACCGGAGGCGGTTCGCGACGGTATGTGAAGAATGGACGCACACTCTGACCTATCGCAAGTTCTGCTGCGTTCGGTTCCGTGATCAGAGAAATATCTCGACTTCGGGTGACCGGCCTGGCGGCCCTGCCGGTCAGCCGGTGACGGCCGAAGCGGTCGACGGGCTGCTCCTGGGGTGAGTTTCGTACATGCGCGCTGCGACGATCAGACCGGAGAGCGCGGTCAGCGCGGCGACCGTCCACACCGCGGCGTTCAGCCCCCACACGTCGGCGACCGCGCCGGCCAGCAGCGCGCCGACGGCGAACCCGCCATCGCGCCACAGCCGGTAGACGCCGACCGCGCGGGCCCGCCAGGCCGGGTGAGCCACGTCGCCGACGACGGCCAGCAGCGTCGGATACACCAGCGCGGTGCCCACCCCGAGCAGGACTTGGGCGAACGCCCAGATGGCGAAGGCGTCACCGGCGGCGACCGCCGCGATGGCGGCGGCCTGGATGAGCATCCCCGCGGTGATGAGGCGCTTGCGGCCGACGCGGTCAGACCACCAGCCGGTCAGCATCTGCCCGAACCCCCACACCGCCGGATACAGGGCGGCCAGCACGCCGAACTCGGCGACGCTCAGCCCTCGCGCGGCGAAGATCAGCGGGAAGAGGCCCCAGGCCAGGGCGTCGTTGAGGTTGTTGACCATCCCGGCCTGGCTGGCCGCCGACAGCGCCTTGTCGGTGGCGCTGGTGCGCCAGGCGATCTGCGCCGTGCTCAGCTCGGCCTGATGGCCGGTGACCAGATGGGTGGCGGCCTCCAGCCGGGCATGCTCACGGGTCTCGCGCACCAGCACGGCCGACAGTCCCAGGCCGAGGGCGGCGTAGGCGGCGCCGAGCAGGAACGGGGCCGGGCGCAGCCCATAGGTTTCGGCCAGGTAGCCGGTCGCCAGCGCGGTCGCGGCGAGCGCGACATATCCGGCCGCCTCGTTCAATCCCATGGCCAGGCCGCGCCGCTGGGGCCCGGCCAGGTCGATCTTCATGATGACGGTGGTCGACCAGGTGAGACCCTGCGAGGCGCCGAGCAGCACGTTCGCGGCGATGATCCACGCCCAGCTCGGGCCGAAGGCCAGCATCGCGGGCACCGGCAGCGCGATCAACCAGCCGGCCACCAGCACCGGTTTGCGGCCGTAGCGGTCCGACAGCGTGCCGGCGAAGAAGTTGGTGACCGCCTTGGTGGCGCCGAAGGCCAGGATGTAGGTCAGCGTGAAAGTGGTGGCCGACAGGCCGAACACCTCGCGCGCGAGCGGCGACAGCACGGTGCGTTCCTGGCCGAGCATGCCACCGACCAGCGCGTTGACCGCCACCAACAGAGTGAACTGGGCCAGGTTGGCGCCCAGCCCGAGCCGGATACCCGCGGCGGGGGCGCCGGTCGTCACGCCCCTTCCTCCAACGCCTCACCGGTGGCCTTGACCCACTCCTGAGGTCCGCCGTCCAGCACCCGCATCTGCCGGCGGCCTGCGCGGGCGAGCAGACTGGCGGCCGTCATCGCGCGCTCGCCGTGCCCGCACATCACCACCGTCGGCTCATCCGGCAGGGCAGCGGCACGGGCGGGCAGATCGCCGAGCTCGACATGCGCGGCGCCCGGCACGTGACCGGCGGCGTACTCGCTGTCTTGGCGCACGTCCAGCACCCCGACGGCCCCGTCCACCTGACCGGCGCGCACCATCGGGACGGCCGAGGTCGGCCCGTCCCACGCTTCGGCCAACTCGCCGGCGAACGCCTCGTACCCGATCTTGACCGCCTGCCAGCAGATCTCGGCCGGATCCTGATCAGAGTTGCGGACGATGACGTAGGGCGTGACGGCCTCCAGCAACCAGCCCAGCCAGGAGGCGAACTGAGCGCGCAACGGGATCGAGATCGCACCCGGGATGTGGCCGGCGGCGAAGTCGCTCGCCGGTCGCACGTCCACCAGCGCCGCCCCCTGGGCCAGCAGGGCCCGCACCGCGGCGGCGCTGAGTGGTGTCAGTCGCGGCTGGTCGACCAGCCGCGGCCCGAGCCGGTTGGCCTCGGCCAGGCGCAGGAAGTACGGCGGGAAGCTGCCCGAACCGGCCAGCAGCTGCTGGACGAAGGTGTCCTCGTCCGGCGCCCGCAGGAGGGGGTTGGTGGCCTTCTCCGCCCCTATGGTGGAGACCCGCTCGGCGCCCGGCGGAGCCGAGCAGAACGAGCCCGCGCCGTGCGTCGGCCACACCGCGGTCGCGTCCGGCAGCGCCGCCAGGCGGCGCAGCGAACGGTGCTGGGCTCGGGCCAGCGGCTCGGTCTGCTCCGGGCCGAGCAGGTCGGTGCGCGCGGCTGCGCCGACGATCAGCGACCCGCCGGTGAACACGCCCAGCTCTCGCGCGCCGTCCAGCAGGACGAACGACAGGTGCTCACCGGTGTGCCCCGGTGTGGCCAGAGCCCGCAAGCGCAGCCCGCCCAGGTCCACCTCCTCACCGTCGTGCAGACCGACATGGTCGAAGGCGCGCTCACCGGCGGCCGAGGCCAGCACCTGGGCGTCGTCGGTGGCGGCCAGTTGCACCGCCCCGGACAGGAAGTCGGCGTGCAGGTGGGTGTCGGCGGCGAAGGTCACCTTCAGGCCCCGCCGCTCGGCCTGCGCCCGCAGCGCGCGCAGATCGCGTGAGGCATCGACGGCCAGCGCCCGCCCCTCGCCAAGATCGACAAGGTAGGCGGAGTTGCCGAGCCCTTCGTCCACGACGGGGATCACCATGATTGCCTCCTCAACGAACACCTCCTACACTATTCCATGGATATTTGGAGGAATGTCAATGGGTGACGCGGCACGCAAGGCGGCGCTGTTCGACAGCTTCGCCGGGGTCGGTAAGGCGCTGGCCAACGGCAAGCGACTGGAGCTGGTGGACCTGCTGGCCCAGGGCGAGCGGTCGGTGGAGGTGCTGGCCCAGGCCGCCGGACTGGGGCTGACTTCTGCCTCCAACCATCTGCAGGTGCTCAAGCAGGCCGGACTGGTGAGCACGCGCAAGCAAGGCACCAAGGTCTTCTATCGCCTGGCGGGCGCGGACGTGGCTGCGCTGTGGGCGCGGCTGCGCCAGGTCGCCGCCGCCCACCTGGCCGAGGTGGAACGCGCTCGCGACGCCTACCTGGGAGCCGACGACACCGAACAGCTCACCCGCCGGCAGTTGCTCGCTCGCATCGCCGACGGCGACATCACCCTGATCGACGTGCGGCCCGCCGAGGAATTCGCCGCCGGGCACATCCCCGGCGCGATCTCCATCCCGCTGGAGGAGCTCACCGAACACCTGGGCGGCCTACCCGACGATCAGAGCATCGTGGCCTACTGCCGCGGCGCCTACTGCGTGCTGGCCCACGAGGCGGTCCGCGCCCTGACCGCTCACGGCCACCAGGCGCTGCGCCTGGCCGACGGGATGCTCGAATGGCGCCTGGCCGACCTGCCGGTCACCACAGCGGCGACGGCGTACGGGCCGGTGCCGCCATCGGCCGACGGGACCGCCACCAGCGTCTCGGCGAGCGTCGCCCCCGGGTAGCGGCGGTCCGTTCGCCAAGCCGTACACGACCCGGCTCGAACGACCAGGATCAGGCGAGGCCGGCAGGACTCGAAGCGGTGATGTCGAGCACCGCCTTGCCTGGGATGCGACGGGCGAGAAGATCCTGGGCGGCCTGTTCGGCCCGGTCCCAGGGCCCGCGCCAGCCGATCTGCGGGTCCAGCTTCCCCGTCTCCAGCAGGCGGAGAAGGTAGGAGAGGTCGGCGGCGAAGGGGGTGGACACGTTGAAGTTCTCCACGCGTCCCCGCGCGGACCTCGATCCCGCCACCTCGAAGTCGATGGTGGTCGTCTCGCGCGAGGCCCGTCCGATGGCCTGGACGACCCCGTCGGGCTCCAGCCGGTAGAACGCTTCGGCGAGCTGGGCGCCGCCCACGGTGTCGAGCACCCCGTACACGGGCTCCGACAGCCCCTCGGGTCCAAGGACGATCTCCGTCGCGCCCAGCTCGCGCAGTCCCTCGGCGCGGCCGGGGCCGCTGACGGAGGCGATGACGTGCGCACCGGCCAGGGCGGCCAAACGCACGGCGTAACGACCGACGCCACCGGACGCGCCGGTGACCAGCACGCGACGTCCCAGGACCGACCCCAACCGGCGTACCGCCTGCAGCGCGGACACCCCCGCCACGGGCAGCGCGCTCGCCGCGCCGAGGTCCACGCTCTCCGGTACGACGGCGAGGTTCTCGGTGTCGACCGCACGGAGCCGGGCCCAGGCCCCGGACCAGCCGAAGGTCACCACCCGGGAGCCCGCGGCGGGGCCGGAACCGTCGGCCGCGCTCTGGAGGACGATCCCGGCGGCGTCCCAGCCGGAGACGTGATCGGAACGGGCGTCCCGTGAGGCGTAGGCGATCTCACCGAAGTTGAGCGAGACCGCCGCGACCTCGATCAGTACCTGGGAGTCGCGGGGTTTCGGGTCGGCCACGTCTGCGATGTGCAGACCTTGCGGACCGTGCAGCAGTGCTTGCATCTCTGGCTCCTAACCGATCCTCGGGGAGGGGCGCACAGGCACCCGCTTCTCCGAGGGCGTGTTCAAAAATCTTGCTTCACAGAGTCTTCAGCAGTCCGCCGTCGATGACGTAGTCGCTGCCGGTGATGTAGCTCGCAGCGGGCGAACCGAGGAAGACGATCAGGTTGGCGACCTCCTGCGGGGTGCCCCAGCGCCCCAGCGTGACGTTGATCTGCTCGGGCAGGTCGGTCATGAGCTGCTGGAAGTCCCCACCACGGGCCTGGCTGACGCGGGGCCCGTACTCATCCCACAACGGCGTGCGGATGAGCGCGGGCGAGACGGTGTTCACCCGGATGCCGCGCGGGCCGAGCTCATCGGCCAGGCCCTTGCTGAGAGCGGTCACCGCGGCCTTGGACGTCCCGTACCAGTGCGGGCCCGACGCGGGCCAGTGGGCGACGCTGGTGGAGACGTTGACGACCGCCTCTCGCAGGCTCGGCAGCAGCGCGCGGGTGATGCGGACGTTGCTGAAGAAGTTCAGCTCGAAGGCCCGCTGCCAGGTGGCGTCGTCGATGTCGGGCAGGGCGCCCAGGTCCAGGCCCGCCAGCCCGCCGACACCATTGACCAGCAGGTCGACGCCGCCGAGCTCGCCGCCGGCGACCCGCCGCAGCTCCTCGACGCCCTCCGGGGTGAGCAGGTCGGCCTCGACGGTGAGCGCGCCGGTCTCCCTGAGCTGGGCGGTGACCGTGCGGTCGGCGCCCAGCACCTTGACCCCTTCGGCGATCAGGGTCCGGACGACCGCGCCCCCGATCCCGCCGCTGGCGGCCGTGACCACGGCTGTCT
Organism: Streptosporangium sp. CA-135522; assembly: GCF_050949235.1. Classification (NCBI taxonomy): domain Bacteria; kingdom Bacillati; phylum Actinomycetota; class Actinomycetes; order Streptosporangiales; family Streptosporangiaceae; genus Streptosporangium; species Streptosporangium sp. CA-135522. The sequence continues at coordinate 4,802,004 of NZ_CP192026.1, read as the reverse complement.
TGCCCGTGAGGTCCAGATCCATGATTTCTCCTCGTGCTTGCGGGGCCTGGGACAGGTCGGAACTGTCGACGGGCTCCACTGTGCAGGCGGCCACGCACGATCGGCTGGGGGTCGGCTGGGGGTCGGTCCGAGGGGTGATGCACGCGGCCGCGCGATTTGGCCGGGAGTTGCGCCGCGCCCGTACCGGTCAGGCAGGCTTCGCGCTGCGAAACGAGCGCCGGTAGCTGTCAGGTGGGACCCCGACGATCCGTTTGAACTGGCGCCGAAGCGTCGTGGCGGTACCCATGCCGGTGGCGAGGGCGACCGCCTCGATGCTCTCGTCGGTGGCCTCCAGCAACTCCTGGGCGCGGCGTACGCGCTGGGCCAGGAGCCACTGAATCGGTGTCTGCCCGATCACTGACCGGAACTGCCGTGCGAGATTGCGCGGACTCGTGTTCGCTTTTCGCGCCATGTCGGTCACCGTCAGCGGCTGATCCAGCCGTTGCTGGACCCAGACGAACAGGTGGGCAAGCACGTGGTCGTCCCTGACCTGCATCGGTGTGGCCACGAACTGGGCCTGACCGCCGGGCCGGTGCGGCGGCATGACGAGGCGACGGGCGACGGAGTTGGCGATGGTGGCGCCGTGGTCGAGGTGGATCAGGTGGAGGCAGAGATCCACGGCCGCGGCCTTGCCCGCAGCCGTGAGCACGCTGCCGTTGTCCGTGTACAGCACGTCCGGGTCGACCACGGCCCGCGGATGGCGTGCACTCAGCTCCGCGGTATGGGCCCAGTGGGTGGTGGCCCGCCGACCGTCCAGCAGGCCCGCGGCGCCGAGCACGAACGCTCCGGTGCAGAGGGAGGCGACCCGGGCGCCCGCTTCGTGGGCCGCACGCACGGCTTCGATCAGTTCCGCCGGCGGCGGGTCGTCGATGTCGGCGCACGCAGGCACGATCACGGTGTCGGCGCCGGCCAGGCGCTCCAGCCCGTGGTCGGGCTCGACCATGAACGGGCCGACCCGCACCGGCCCGGGCCCGCAGAGCAGCACGTCGTACCAGCCCTTCGTGGCTTCGCTCGGGGGGTTGCCGAAGATCTCGTAGGCCACCGCCAGCTCGAAGTGCAGCAGGTGTCCGGCGGTCAGCAGTGCGACGGTGGGCATGTCCGAAAGTGTACGCATGATGTCGTTTCAGACCATCACGGTCGTGTCTCGCCTGCGGCGAGAATGGATTCATCAGAACATCGAGAGCGGGGAACAATGGGCACGACGGCTGCAGTGGTGGTTTACGGGGCGACAGGGCACACCGGTCGCTTCATCGTCGCCGAACTACGAAGGCGTGGCTTCGCCACTGTCATCTCCGGCCGTGACGCAGCTCGGCTGGAGGCGCTGGCGGCCGAGTGGGCGGATGTGGTCGTGCGGCCGGCCACCGTCGACGACGCGAGCTCACTGGACCGGGCCCTCGCCGGCGCGGCGGCTGTCATCAACTGCGCCGGACCGTTCGCGGTGACGGCAGGCCCGGTCGTCGAGGCGGCCTTGCGCGCGGGAATCCCGTACGTCGACGTCGCGGCGGAGATCGAGGCGAATGCTGCGATGTTCGCCGACCATGCGGAGGCAGCCCGAAAGACAGGCACACCCGTGGTGCCGGCGATGGCTTTCTACGGCGGACTGGGCGACCTGTTGGTGACCGCGGCGATGGGAGAGTGGACTGCCGCGGATGTGGCGCACGTCGCGTACGGGTTGAGCAGCTGGCATCCCACAGCGGGCACCCGGGTGGCCGGTCAGGTGTCCCATCAGCGCCGCGCGGGCCGTCGGGTGCGGTTCAGGGACGGCGCGCTGCAGTACCACGACGACAAGGCATCAGAGCAGGACTGGCTCTTTCCGGAGCCGCTGGGCCGGCGAGCGGTGATCGCGGAGTTCACCATGGCCGATGTCGTCACCGTTCCCAGCCACTTGGCCGTGCCTGAAGTCCGCACCTACATGACCGTCGAAGCCGCGAGGGATCTGGCCGAGGAGGACACGCCGGCGCCGGCGCCGGTCGACGATCTGGGGCGGTCGGACCAGACCTTCGTCGTCGACGTCCTGGTCCGCGCAGGTGACGTCGAGCGACGCGCCACGGCCCGCGGCCAGGACATCTACGCGATCACCGCACCACTGGCGGTGGAGGCCGTCCAGCGAATCCTGGCCGGGCACACGCGGACGACGGGCCTGGCCTCGGCCGGTGCGATGTTCGACGCGCCGGCCTTCCTTCGGGCGCTGGCCCCGCACCTGTCGGTCGAGCTTCCGCACTGACCGGCCACGCGCTTGTGCGGCTGTCCCGGCACCACGAATATTTGATCTTGGGATCGACCCGACTTCCTGGGTGGCGGGGTGGGCTCGGCCGTCACCGGGACGTTGTCGCAGGCGATGAGCCTGTACGGCGCGCCGGCGGTCGCCGCGCTCTTCCCGCTCGCCGCCGCGGCTTTGGCCGTCGTCGTCCGTTCTGGCCGATGAGCGGTCATTCCGCAGTGCCGCTGCCCGTCTCCCCCGCCCATCGCCGGCTCCAGGCGTTCAGCGGCCCGAGCGCCTCGACGAGGTCCTCGCCGAGCCGGGTGAGGCGGTAGCCGCCGTCGTGCGAGGTGATCAGCCGGGAGCCTGTCAGCTCGTCGAGCCGGGTGCTGAGCACGCTGGAGGACATGCGCTCGCATCGGCGCTGCAGCTCGCGGAAGCCGGCCGGGGCCTGGCTCAGCTCCCACAGGATGCGCATCGTCCAGCGCCGCCCGAGCAGGTCGAGGACGGCCATGACCGGGCGGCCCGACTCCGATCCCCGTACCGGCGTGCCCGGCCGAGGCGCTCTGGCTTCCATGTCGCCTCCTTGCGCTTCGCTTTTCAAAGCAGCATAGTGGTTCGAAAATCGAAGCAGAGGATCGAATGTCGCGCATCGAACCGCTCAACCCGCCCTATCCCCCCTCCGAGGAGCCCTGGGGTACTCCCTTCCCGGCATCTCACGGAAGGGACTGGTGATGAGCGGGTACGGCCTGCCCGTCGCGATCGTCCACGCGTGCCTGCGCGACGGCAGAGGCGGCAGTCCCACCGCGGTCGTGGAGGAAGCGCCCTTGACCGACGACCAGCGCCGCCGTATTCCGGTCCTGATGGGAACCTCTCACGCGGTCTTCGTCCGCGTCCACCACGGCCGAGCTGAAGATCCCACGGTTTCCCTGCGCTTCTTCACCGCCGAGGGAGAGCTGCCCGCGTGCGGTCACGGGACCCTCGCCGCCCTGGCCTTCCTCTCCGAGCGCGCCGGGGTCGAGGACTACCGGGCGACCCTCCACGCGCCGGGGCGCGCCTTCGCCGGCTGGGCCGCGCGGGAGAACAACCGGGTCAACGCCGTCTTCGACGCCGGGCCCGTCAGCCTGCGCGAGCCCACCGCGATCGAGTGCGACCTCATTCTGCGCGCGCTTGGCGTCACCTCCGACGCGCTCGCCCCCGGCACCCGCGTCGCTGCGGTGGGGCGTCCGCGGCTGCTGATCCCCGTCGCCACGCGCTCCGCTCTGGCCGCGCTGGTCCCGGATCTCGCACGGCTCCGCGCCGCATGCGACCGGTTCGGTCTCCTGGGCTGCTACGTCTACTCCACTCCGACACACACCGGACGGGTCGCGGCCCGCATGTTCGCCCCATCGATCGGTGTCGCGGAGGACATCGCCAACGCCAACAGCACCGCCTGCCTCGCTGCACATCTGGCTGGTCAGGGCGTCACCGACCTCGCCGTCGACATGGGCGACTCTCTCCGCACCCCCTCCACGATCACCGCCACCACCCGGCGCGGTCAGGCGGGCCCGCTGGTCCGGCTGGGCGGCGCCGCAGAGATCACACGCATCGTCCGCCTGCCGTGACCCCGCAGGCGTCATCCCCGTGCCGGTGTCCACGGCAGGACGACCGGCACGATTCCTCAGCGGGCCACGCCGGCAAGGAAATCGAGGACCGTCCGGCCGGCGACCTCGCGGAACTCCTCGAAGTAGGCGTGCCGCGCACCCGGGATGAGGTGCAGCCGCGCTCCAGGAATGCGGCCGGCCAGCAGCGGCGCGTTGACGGCTGGGTTGAAGACGTCGTCGGCGCCGTGAATCACGAGGGTGGACGCGACGATACCGGGAAGGGCCTCCCAACTGTCGTGATTCGCGCTGGCGGCGAAATGGCGGCGGCGGGCGTGGGCGGGCATACCGGGATCGCCGATCGTGCGATACGGGCCGGGGTGGGTGGCGAGCCACTCCGGGGTGTACATCAGCTCGAGCAGCGCCCGCTCGGCGGCGGCCCGCTCACGCAGGGCCAGCGAGCGGCGCACCTCCTGACTTCGCTCCACCCCGTGGGCGCCTCCGGGAGACGTGCACCCCAACACGAGCGCCGCCAGCCGCTCCGAGTGGTCGGCGGCCAGCCACTGGGCGACCCGGCCGCCCATGGAGGTGCCGTAGACGTGCGCGCGCTCCACGCCGAGCTCGTCGAGTACGGCCAGCGCATCGAGGGCAAAGCCGCGCGTCGTGTAGGGCTCGTCGGGCTTGTCGCTGTCCCCGGTGCCGCGGTAGTCGAAGGTTATGGTGCGGTAGGCGTCCTCGAAGTCCGACCGCACGCTGTCCCACCAGTGGTGGTTGTTGGACTGGCCGGGGAGCAGCATGAGCGGGTATCCGTCGCCGCTCACCTGGTAGGACAGCTTCGCGCCGTCCTTTGTCGTCGCAAAGGGCACGTCTCCTATTGTCGTACGGCAGGACTGGAGCCATCGCGTCCGCCCCGGTCGAGATCCTTCTCCACCGGCGCCCGAGACAACGTCGTTCACAGCCTGGACGACATCTACGTGATCGGGACCTACGGCTTCGCGCTGCCCGGCCTCGGTCCGGCTGGTATGCGGGAGCCGCGCAATCCTGACGAGCCGGATTGGGATGAGGATTGAGCCGGTGCGTCAGGAACGGTTTCAGGTAGAAGGCGCCAGGTCGCGGCGACGCAGGAACGCCAGCCCCGCCGCAGTCAAGGCCCCCGCCACCACAGTCAGCCCAAGCAGCGGCATCACCGGTGACGAGGCGCCGCCCAGCAGCATCGCCGGTACATGCACGAACGGCGACAGGTCCAGGACGAATCCGCCGGCCAGCTTGAACTCCGCCAGCAGGTCCACGAGCAGGAAGAGGCCGAGCACGGTCCAGCTCACGGCGGCCGCCAGCCGGGGCAGCACGCCGAACAGCAGCGTCGCGATCCCGATCATGACCCAGACGGCGGGGAGGTAGGCCAGCGTGGCCGCGGTGACGCGGACCATGTCGCCGTCGTAACCAAGTCCCGCCGCCGCACCCAACACGGCCAGCAACAGCGCGGGGCCCACGATGGCGAACATCAGGTGGCTCAGCCCCCAGCGCAGCCGGCCGACCGGGGAGGACAGCAACAGCTCCGCCCGGCCCGCCGCCTCCTCGCCACGGGCCCGCAACGCCGACACCAGCGCCGCTGCGGCGACGAGTTGGCTGAGTACGTACATCACGAAGGTGAAGAACACATCCGAGATTCGGGCGTCGGCACCGCCGACGGTCGCGGCCAGCTCCCGGAGCTGTGGCGTGTCCAACTGGGCGTCCAGCCCGCGCGCCGCCACACCGAGCAGCGCGCCCATCAGGCCGAAGCCGATGGCGAAACCCGCGAGCGTGTCCCGGTGCAGGCGAGCGGCCAGGCCGAACGAGCCCGACAGCGCCCCGGTGGCGGGTCCGGGGCGAGCGGGAACCAGGCCGCCTGCCATGTCACGCCGCGTGGACAGCGCGAACGCGGCCGCGGCCAGAGCGGCGACGAACACCGCGACCAGCTCCAGCACCCACCACTGGTCGCCGGCGTAGGGCTTGGTCAGCCGGACCCAGCCGAACGGCGACAGCCACGCCAGCCATGCGATGCCGCCTGCGTCTGCCAGCGAACGCAGCGCGAACAGCAGGGCGCCGGCGGCGATCGCGATGCCGCGTGCCGTACCGGACGCGGCAGTGAGCTGCGCGGTGACGGCGGCCACGGCCGCGAACGCCCAGCCGCCCGCGGCGATGGACAGCCCGAACAGCAGGGAGGAGCTCGCGGGCAGACCGTTGCCGACCAGGGCGGGTACCGCTAGCAGGCCCAGCAGCAGGTTGGCGGTGAGCACGACTGCGAGTGCGGCGGCCAGCGGGGCGTGGCGGCCGACGACGCCCGAGGAAAGCAGCTCCCGTCGGCCGGTCTCCTCCTCTCCCCTGGTGTGCCTGATCATCACCAGGATGCTGATCAGCCCGCCGATCAGCGCGAGGGACGAGCCGAGCGTCCAGGCGGTCAAGCCGCCGACGCTCGCGTCGTAGATGGGGCCGCGGGTGGCCAGCTGCGCGGGGTTGCTCATGGAGGCCGCCGTGAAGGAGTCGCGCGCGGCCTGGTCGGCGTACAGAGTGGTGGTGGAGGAGGCGATGCCGGCCGGCAGCGCCGCGCTGATCGCGATCCACACCAGGAGCAGCACGCGATCCCTGCGCATGATGAGCCGGATCAGTGTCCAGGTGCCGGTCATCGTGCGGCTCCCTCGTAGTGGCGCAGGAACAGCTCCTCCAGCGTCGGCGGCTGGGTGGTGAGCGTGCGCACGCCGGCTCGGGCCAGCTCGGCGAGCACCGGTGTGAGCGCGTCGCCGTCCACCTGGCAGCGTAGCCGGGTGCCGTCCACGGCGAGGTCGTGCACGCCGGACAGCGCGGCCAGGCCGGGCGCGGGCCCGATCAGCTCGGCCGTCACCGAGGTACGGGTGAGATGACGCAGGTCGGCCAGGCTGCCGGATTCGACGGTACGGCCGGCGCGGATGATGCTCACGCGGTCGCACAACGCCTCAACCTCCGACAAGATATGGCTGGACAGCAACACGGTGCGGCCGCTGCGCTTCTCCTGCAGGACGCACTCGTTGAAGAGCGTCTCCATCAGCGGGTCAAGGCCCGAGGTCGGCTCGTCGAGCATCAGCAGCTCCACGTCGGAGGCGAAAGCCGCCACCAGCGCCACCTTCTGCCGGTTGCCCTTGGAGTAGGTGCGGCATTTCTTGCGCGGATCTAGCTCGAAGCGTTCTAACAGCTCGGCGCGCCGCCTGGGGTCGAGGCCGCCGCGCACCCTGCCCAGCAGGTCGATGACCTCGCCGCCGGTCAGCGACGGCCACAGCGTAACGTCACCGGGCACGTAGGCAAGTCTTCGGTGCAGCTGTGTGGTTGTCCTGCCAGGGGTCGCCCCCGAGCAACTCGACCCGGCCGCCGTCGGCGCGCATCTGGCCCAGCAGGATACGGATCGTGGTGGTTTTGCCCGCGCCGTTGGGGCCGAGGAAGCCGTGCACCTCGCCCGTCTTGACGGTGAGGTCGAGCCCGTCCAGGGCCCTGGTCTGGCCGAAGGTCTTGACCAGGCCGTCCGTGCGCACTGCGGCGTTCACTGGTGTCCCTCGACCTTCTCCAGGCCCGTCCGCGCCTGCTCGAACAGTTCGCGGCCGAGGAATTCCGGTCTGATCAGGTCGAGCTGGGCCTTGCCTACGCGCAGCGCGCCCTGCGGGGCGTAAAGGTCCGTGCCGAGCGCACGGGAGACATGCTCGTGCAGCACGGTGATGCCCAGCTTCATCGCCGTCAGCACGGTCGCGTGGGCGCGGTGGTCGGCCTCGGAGTGGTCGCCGCGTGCCAGATTGTCCTCCGTCACGCTCACGAGTTCGTCGAACATGGCGGCGGCACCGGGAGAGCCGTCCACGAGCGCCCGGCCGAGATATTTCATCAGCGGTGGCGCGGTCCGATGAACGGTCTCGATGAATTCCGGCCTTTCCAGCTCGCGTCCGGTGACGCCCGCGCTGACCTGCTCGCGAACATAACTGAGGACATAGGCGTCGCAAGCCTGTCTCAGCTCCTCCTTGGTGCCGAAGTGATGCTGCACCAGGCCGGGCGAGACGCCGGCCCCCTCGGCGATCCCGCGGATCGTGGTGGCCTTGACTCCCTGTTCGGCGAACAGGGCCATCGCGACATCGCGGATGCGGGCGCGCGCCGTCAGATCCTCTTCAGATATTGGTCGCATGTCCAGTAGGCTATACCTATGTATTGGGGGCCATGCAAGTGTCCAGCCTCATGCGATATGACCGCCATTGCCGGGCATGGCTTGCCCAGGGTGGGCCGACAGCTCACGCGCTCGCGCCCCGAACCGGGGCGCCCGTTCGGCATCCTCATCGAACGCCAATCGCGGCTGGCTCATGTCTTCCCGGACGGAGAAGGCGACGGTGTCGAACGGCCGCCTCGAAATGGCGGCGCATCAGCACCCCGGCATCGGCATCGGCCGCCTCGCCCGCGAAGCCGCTCACCTTGCCGGCGGCCACCTCCTGCAGCCACACCGCGCTGCCGCCCAGGCCATCGACCCAGGCCAGATGCCCGGCCAGGTTCCCCTCTGCCGGATGCCGAGGAGGAGGTGGACCGAAGCCGGCCGTTGCGCATACGACGGGGATCGCTGTCGTTTCGCAGGTCAGCGCTGATCAGGTCGGGTGACTTGTCCGGTTGACTTTGACGTTACGTCAACTTCTAGCATCGGGGCCATGACGATCACCGTTCTTGACACCTACTCCGCCATGAAGAAGATCCTGCAGGCCCCGGTCACGAATCGCGTCGATCTGCTGCGCTCGATGCTCGAGCCCGTCAAAGACATGTACCGCTACTTCCCAGGCGAGGTCGACCTGGTGGCCATGCACCAGCAGGCCTCTGGGTTTCCCCTCGACCGCGACGAGGAGCGTTGTCTTGCCGCGCTCGAGACGCTGGCGACAGCCGGGGCCTGGGAACGGATGCAGCGCGCCCTCGATGATGCCCTCGCCGTGCAGTTGGCCGCGACGCCGGGGCTGGAAGTCCCGGACATCACCGTGCTGTTCCTGCTCGGTGACCCGGCTGACGACCACTTCATCGGTCCCAGCCTCGGAATGACCGGGAACGGCGGCATGTCCGGCTACATCGTGATCACGCTATGGCCCTTCCCCGAGAACGTGGAACGGCTGGAGGCCACCGCCGTGCACGAACTCAACCACAACCTGCGTTATAGCCCGGGCGGAGTCGTGTGGAACCCGATGACCGTCACAGTCGGCGAGCATGTGATCTCCGAAGGTTTGGCCGACGCGTTCGCCCGCCAGATCTATGGTGACGAACTCGGCTGCACCCGCATCGGCGTGCCACACCTGCACGACGAGGCGGTCTTCGCCAAGGTGGTCTCCGGGCTCGATGTGACCGGCATGGAGAACTTCACGGCCTGGGTGCACGGCGACCCCAGCGCGGAGCGCTTCGGTGTCGCCCCGGTGGGATTGCCGATGGGGGCCGGGTATGCCGCCGGTAACAGACTGGTCGACGCCTACCTGGCGGCGACGGGGCAGAGCGCGGCGCAGGCCCTGCACGCCGACAGCTCGAAGATCATCGCTACCGCGCTCGGCAGCGGGAGCTGATCGCCTGAGCCCTGGCGCGGCCACCCGCTGAGGGCGGGTAATACTTGATCGGGAGGCAGCATACGGGGAGAACAATGGAGTGGACGATCCAGGAGCTCGCGACCAGGGCTGGAATCACAAGCCGCGCCCTGCGTCACTATGACCACATCGGGCTCTTGACCCCCTCTCGCGTGAGCCCGAACGGATACCGCTACTACGACCTCGGCGCGGTCGCCCGGCTGCAGCGGATCCTGCTGATGCGCCGGCTGGGAATGGGTTTGCCGGCCATCGCCCAGGTCCTGGCGGAGGAAGTGGACGAACGTGATGGACTTCGGGCTCACATCGCTGCGCTGGAAGGGGAACGAGACCGGATCGAGCAACAGATCCGGGCCGTGCGTCACACGCTCGAGGCCGTACTGGCCGGCGCTGAACCGTGTATGGATGTGATGCTGGAGGGATTCAACGACCGCTACAAGGACGAGGTGATCTCACGCTGGGGTGAGCACGCCTTCCAAGTGAGCAACGACTGGTGGCACGGTAAGACTCTTGAGCAGCAGCGGGTCTGGAAGCAGGCCACCGAAGACCTCGTCGCCGCATGGGTCGCCGCAGCGAAGGCCGGGGTTTCTCCGACATCGGAACACGCTCAGTCACTGGCCGCTCGGCACGTCCAATGGCTGAGCCAGATCCCGGGCACCCCGACGGCCGAGGGTGACCGGGAGCGCTCGATCGAGATGGTGAAAGGCCTGGGGCACATGTACGTCGATGACCCCCGCTTCACCACCGCGTATGACAACGCCGAGGGAGCGGTATTCGTCCGCGACACGTTGCACGAATACGCACGGACACGGATGTAGCCCGTTACCGTCGCAGGCGCCGGGACCTTCCGGCCGCCGGCCCGGTTCACCTCTTTCAGGATCTCCACGGCCTCCATCAGATCCGCGGCGCCGATCCCACCGCCGGCGGGTTCGCCGGCCGCTGAACCGCCGCCTGTGGCACCGCCCAGATCTCGTCCGGCACGTATCCCGGCCGCGGCAGCGTGCACAGCTGTACGGCCGTGCCCAATCGCGCGGCCGGGCCCCGGCCACCGCTACGCCCCAGGTCGTCGATGAACCCCAGATCCTTTCGCACCTCCCCTCCACCGGGGGAAGGACCTCGCGGTGTGCCGCTCACCCAGGAGACGCGGCAACCCGTACGCGGTGGCTCTCGTTGTCGGAGAGGAACGACGCCAGTTCCCGCCCCTGCTCGGCGACGGTGGTGCGGTCGGCTCGGGAGAAACGGCGCAGCGGGGTGACGATCACGGTGCCTGCCTCAACGTTCCAGGTCGCGGCGACCCGGCCGTCGACCAGGACAACACGAGCGCCGGCGACCGACAGTCCGCGGTGGGCATCGTCGATGATCCGGCTGCGGTCGTGGTAGCCGAGGAGAGCGTTGTCGAACGCCGGTAGGAACCGCACCGGGGCGGGTACGTCGGGGTCGGGGCGCGGCGCGTCGGGGAGATCGACCAGCTCGCGGCCTCGCCCGTCGCGGAAGGTCACCAGCTCATCGCGTATCGCGGCCACAGCGGCCGGCAATCCGGCCAGGCCGCACCAGGCGCGCAGGTCGGCCAAGGCCGCGGGGCCGAACGCGGCCAGATAGCGCCGTACCAGCACCTGACCGACCGGATCGGCGACCCCTGGGGCCGGCGGGTCGATCTCGCGACCCAGCCAGGAGGAGAGCAGCACGTTGCGCACTCCTGCCCTCGTGCGCCACAGCCCGCGCGGTGGCAGCTGCGCCATCGGGATGAGGGCGGCGATCAGCATCTCCCCCAGTGCCCGCGGTCCCGGCGTCGGCCAGCGCTGAGCGAGCGCCCGCGCGAGCTCGGTCATCGAGCGGGACTCGCCGTCGGCCATCACCGCCCGGCCCGCAGCCGCGAGCTCGTCGAGATCCACCCCGTCGAGCTCGCGGCGGTAGTTCCCGAGTACTCGCTGGCGCAGCATGGTGTCGTGACGGGCCCGCCAGGCCAGGGCGTCCTCGGCGGTGAGGAGGTGAACGGTTCGGCGCATGAGGTGGGTCCGCACCACGCTCCGCCGGGTCAGCAGATCCGAGAGCGCCGCCGGGTCGAATGCGCGTAGCCGCGACCAGAGCCCGACGAACGGTTCCTGCGGTTCCTGCGCTTGCAGGCCGCCGAGGTGCGCGACGGCGTCGCGGACCGGCACGTCGGCGTGTTCGAGCAGCAACTGACGGGCCAGCGTCGCGCGGTTGAGCGCCCGGGTGTCCAGAACGGTCATCGCCTCACGCCGCTGCTCGCTCGGCGGCCGATCGCCGGCGTGTGATCTCCTTCGACTCCCCGCGGGAGTACACGTCGGCGGTGTCGACGAAGTCGATCCCCGCGTCCGGTGCCCGGTGGACGATCCGGACGCAGTCGTCGTGGGCGGTGTTCGCCGCCCGGCCCACCATCCTGGTGCCCAGGTAGTAGGGGCTGACCCGGGATGCCGGTCCGCCCCAGCTCGCGCATCTTCACGCTGACGCCGTTCCCTTCGATTCCGTGCGGGCTTTGAGGTCAGGACCGGGCGGCCGGCGGGCAGCCGCCGCCCGGTCCTGGTTCACCGCGTCCGGCGCGCAGCACCGGGTCGGGGCGGTGACCCGATCTGGTCGAGATCCGTCACCGGTCAGGTCGACGTCTGCCCGTCGAGCGTTTCGCGCAGGATGTCCGCGTGTCCGGCGTGCTGGGCGGTCTCGGCGATGACATGCATCAGCACCCGGCGCACGCTGCGCACCGCTCCCGCCTCGTTCCAGGGCGCCTCCGGCATCGGGTGCGTCGCCGACAGGTCGGGGACGGCGGCGATGATCTCCTCGCTCCGGGCGGCGACCTGCTCATAGCGCTCGACAACCCCGGCCAGCGTCTCGCCGGGCAGCATCCGGAAGTCGTTCTGATGGTCGATCGCCCACTGCGGGAACTCGCATGCGGTACCGGCGGTGAGGTCGGCCCAGGTGACGCCCTCGGGCAGGTCGTAGCGCATCGCCGACGGGCCCTCGACCACGAACCGCATCCATCCTTCCTCGACGGACGCGACGTGCTTGATCAGCCCGCCCAGGCACAGCGCGCTGACCGTCGGGCACTCGCCGACCTGCTCGTCGCTGAGCCCGCGCGTGGTGTTGATCAGGGCCAGTCGCGCTGTCGCGAGCTCGGCGAGCAGGTCGGCCCGCTCGGCGTCGAGAGTTGCGGGGGGCGTCGTCGTGGCGGTCACGGTGGTCGGGTCCTTCCGGTCGTTCTCGTTGTCTGGCACAAGGCAACAGTCGCAGGGGAAGCGGCCAGGATTTGACCGCTTCTCAGGGCAGTATTGGAGTCATGCCGAAGACCTCAGCGCGACTGCTGGCGTTGCTGTCGCTGCTCCAGGCGCGCCGGGACTGGCCGGGGGCGCTGCTGGCCGAGCGGCTGGAGGTCAGCTCGCGCACCGTGCGCCGCGATGTCGACCGCCTGCGCGAGCTCGGCTATCCCATACTGGCCACCAAAGGCCCCGACGGTGGGTACCGGCTGGACGCCGGCACGGAGCTGCCCCCGTTGCTGTTCGATGACGAGCAGGCCGTCGCTTTGGCGATCGCACTCCAGATCGCCACCACCACTGGTGCCGGCATCGAGGAAGCCGCGGCGCGCGCGCTGAACACCGTCCGGCAGGTCATGCCCGCACGGCTGCGCCGCCGGATCGACACCCTCCAGGTCACCGCCGTCGAGCGGTCCGCGATCCGACCGGACCCACAGGTCGACAGCAGCCTGCTCATGGCACTCAGCGCCGCCGTCCACGCCCGCGAGGTGCTGCGCTTCGACTACACCCCCGCATCCCCACCAGGAGTGGACGACAACGGCGTGCAGACCCCGCCGCGTCGGGTGCAGCCCCATCACCTCGTCACCTGGGGCGGGCGCTGGTACCTCGTCGCCTGGGACCTCGACCGCGAGGACTGGCGCATCTTCCGCGCCGATCGGATCACCCCGCGCACCCCTACAGGACCCCGCTTCACCCCGCGCGAGCTGCCCGGAGGTGAGGTGGCCGCCTTCGTGGCCGGCAGGTTCCGAGGCTCGGGAGGCTCTGGCGACTGGCCCTGCCGCGGCGAGGTGATCCTCGACCTCCCCGCCGCCACCGTGTCCCGCTACGCCCGCGGCGGAGTCGTCGAGGAACTCGGCCCGAACCGCTGCCGGCTCGTCCTGGGCTCGTGGTCATGGCCTGGCCTGGCCGCCATCATCGGCGGATTCGACGCCGACATCGAGGTCGTCGGCCCGGCCGAGCTCAAGGACGCCTTCGCGCACCTGGCCCGCCGCTACGCCAACGCCGCGACCGACGCGCCGCCCCCGATCCAATGAACGAGCGCACATCGACCACATGATCTGACAAAGGCCAGGAACGGCCGGCGCCACTGCCGCCGGCCTGTTGCCGGGCGGTGCTCCGTACCCGCTCGGTCAGCTCCGACAGCTCAGCGACGACGGTTTCGCCGCCCAAGCTGCTCAAAGCGGAGCAGGCTCACTCTTCGCGGCAAATATGACTGAGAGCATCAGACGTACGATCCGCTTCCGGTGATCCTCATGAGTCGTATCGGCGGCATCTGCGGCGAAGACCGAGCCGGCCGCTCAACATTCTGGGCGCGGGTTCCAACCTTCCAGCCTCTCGCGTGCGTTGGTAACGGGCGAGAGGAGATCACATTGGACCGTTATGACGGCTTCCATGAGTTCGTGCGCGCTCGCCAGCAGTCGACCGAACGCGAGACCGCCCATCTGCTGGGCTGCTCACTCGGCACGGTCAAGAGCCAGACCCACCACGCGCTGGGCCGCCTGCGCACGCTCGCACCCGAGCTGGCCCACCTGCTCACCGAGCACGTGCCTCAGGCGCTGGGCATGTTCGGCGAGCAGGCCCATGTCCCGCTGGCGATCACCGGGGACGGCCGTATGATGGCCTACCACAGCCGCCAGGAGCAGACGTTCAAGGTCCGCGAACTAGACGGCGGCAAGGAGCTGACGGCTCCCATCACGGTGACGGAGCAGCAACTAGGTCCGCACGCGTCCCTGATACCGTCCGACGACGGACGCCACCTGGCGTTCACCGGTGGTGGCTCTCCGTGAGGACCGCGCCCTGACGGTACGGCTCGCGCCCCGGCGCGAGCCATACCACCGGCATGCCTCTCAGGTGTCAGGGCCGAGGAACAGGGGGCAGCCGTTAGCGAACGGCCACCGCCATCAGCTCCGCCGTGCCCGGCCCGCCCTGGAAGTCGATCTCCGCCGGCCTGAGCGATGCTCGCCGGCCGGTGCCCCAGGCCGTCAGAGTCCCAGGTCGTCCAGTTCCTTCAGCAGCGCAGCCTTGGGGTCCTGCTGTGGGGAGGCGGGGGCCGGCCGGGGGCGTCTGCGGTCGCGGAACAACCAGCCGCCCAGCAGGCCGGCGAGGAAGCCGAACAGGTGAGCCTGCCAGCCGATGCCCTCCCGGGGCAGCAGCCCGGTGAACTGATAGGCGAAGGACAGGGCCATGACCACGCCTACCACGATGTCGATCAGATGCCGGTCGAATGCGCCGCGCACCAGTACGTAACCGAAGTAGCCGAAGACGATGCCGCTCGCCCCCGCGCCGATGCTCTGCGGGTTGGAGGTGAACCAGGCGCCGAGGCCGCTGACCAGAATGATGAGTCCCGTCACGCCCAAGAATTTGGCGACACCCCGGTAGGCGGACAGGAGGCCGAAGATGAACAGCGGCCCCGAGTTGGCCTCGATGTGTCCCCAGCTCCAGTGCAGGAACGGCGCTGAGGCGATGTCGGGCAGGCTTGCGGGGTTCCACGCCTGCACGCCGTGCTGGTAGCTCAGCGCGTAGCCCGATGCCCAGTTGGCGATCTGCAGCATCCAGATGACGGCCATGAACCCGACCATCACCCAGAACGCCTTGCGGGCCTCAGCGATCGTGATTTCGGCTGTACGGCCCTTGGTCTCCACCTGGTTCCCCCTGACTGTCCGCGTCTTGTACGCGGATCAGTATCGGGACAAAAGATCACAAGTATAAAACCCTTGTTCATCCTCGGCTGAGCCGACGGTCGCGAGGGGCGGCGATGGCCATGCACAGGTGGTCGGCCTTGCCGGGGCCGCGGCGGAACCTGGACAGGATGCGCCGGCTCTTGAGCTGGGCGTCGGCCCGCTCCCCCGGCCCTCCCCCGGCCCGCGCAGGCGGGCGCAGGAGCGATCGGCCCGCTTCTGGGACCCCTCTCGCTGCCCCTACATGGTGTGATCACCGGGCCTCGGCTCCCTTGCATGGGCCTGCACCGTGCGCAGCATGGCGGTGAAGGTGCCATGCTGCGCCCAGCGATGAATTCGGGTGTACGGCAACCGTCAGGAGCCACACCGCTCAAGCACGTTCCGCCAGGCACTGCCGGGACGGATCTTCCACACGATGCCGTTCAGCATCCGGCGATCGTCCTCCCTGAGAGGGCCCAACGGCCCTGACGGGAGTAACCCCTGGAGGATCCTCCGCTCCTGACCGGTCCGTTCACGACGGCGAATCACCCGGACATGACCTCGTACGACCTAGATCTTTTTGAAGGCACACCCTAACGGCCTTGTAGCGCCTTGACGTTGTCGCCGAAGGTCCAGCCTTTCGAGCCGTCCCAGTTGACGGACCAGGTCATCAGTCCCTTGAGGTTGCCACTGAAGCTGTTCCAGCTCTGGGAGACCAGCGAGGGCGACATGTATCCGCCCCCGGCTCCGGGCTGGGCGGGCAGGCCGGGGACCTGCTTGTCGTAGGGGACCCTGATCGTGGTGCCCTGGATGACCAGCCCGTTGTTCAGGCAGGTGGTCTGGGCGACGAAGCCCTGCACCGTGCCGGCGGAGTAGGAGTCGCCGGCGCAGCCGTACATGCTGCCGTTGTAGTACTGCATGTTCAGCCACCACAGGCGGCCGTTGTCCGCGTACTTCTTGATGATCGGCAGATAAGCGCCCCAGATCGAGCCGTAGGTCACGCTGCCGCCGGTGACATAAGCCGTCTCGGGTGCCATGGTCAGGCCGAAGTTGGACGGCATCTGGGCGAGGACACCGTCGATGATGCGGATGAGGTTGGCCTGGGAGGCGGAGAGCTGGCTGATGTTGCCGCTGCCGGTGAGGCCCGTCTCGATGTCGATGTCGATGCCGTCGAAGTTGTACTTCTTCAAGATCGGCACGACGGTGGCGACGAAACGGTCGGCGACGGCACTGGAGCTGAGGTCGATGCCGGCGGTCGCACCGCCGATGGACATCAGGATCGTCGCGCCCGCCGCTTTGGCCTGACACATCTCGGTCGGGGTGGCGACCTTGACGGTGGCGTCCATGCCGTCTTCCCACAGCACGGTGCCGTCGGAGCGGATGACCGGGAACGCCGCGTTGATCACGTTGTAGCCGTGCTGGCGAATGCGGGGGTCGGTGATCGGCGTCCAGCCGAAGGGCGGGTGCACGCCGTTGACCGCGCCGTCCCAGTTCTCCCAGTAACCCTGCAGGACCTTCTCTGAGGGCTTCGACTTCACCGGGCACGTCGTGTCACCCGTCGGCGTCGGTGTGGGAGTGGGAGTGGGGCTGGCTGTGGGCGAGACCGTGGGAGTAGGGGTGGGCGAGACCGTGGGGGTGGAGGTGGGAGGAGTTCCGGGGCCGTCGAAGCTGACATCGTCGGCGTAGTACGTGCCCTGGCCGTACCAGCCGTGCAGGTAGACCACGGCGGTGGTCTGGTTGGCCGCGGTGGTGAAGGGGACCGTGAGCTGACTGTACGTCGAGGGCGAGGAGGTCCAGGTGGAGCCGCCGCCGTTCACGCCGAGATACACGTAGCCGCCGCGGACCCAGGCGGTCAGCGTGTAGGCGGTGTTCGGCTGGACCGACACGGACTGGCTGCACTGGGCGGTGTCGGAGGAGCCGGCGGCGCCGGCGAGCGCCTTCGTCCCGGAGCGGATGGGGGAAGCGACCACGGATCCCAGCCCGCCGGTGCAGGACCAGGGTGACAGGGCGCCGGTTTCGAAGCCCGGATTCGCGAGCAGGTTGGCCGCGCGGGCCGAGGTCTGGGTGACCAGGACACCTAAAGCCGCGAGCAGTAACGAGATGACCAGCACGAGCGGGCGCGGTATTCGCGTCATGTGGATGACCCTTCTCCAGCCCGGAGACCGGGCTTTGGCGGGCGCGGCGCAGGGCATGGGAGGCCGCGATGATGGGGGGTGCGCGAGACCTCATTATTGTAAAGAAACCTATCAATTGTCTACGGTGGCCCAGGTGCGAGCGCCTCGGCCGCGGTGCGCCAGGCCGTTCCGCTTCCCCATGGGCGAGCAGGAAGCGGGGTGCGAGACCCAGGTGTGTGATGGGTGCGGCGGTCGGCGGGGCGAGGTCGAGGGGCCAGTCGCCCGACCGGACTCCGCAGCCTTTCTCATTTTCAGAGGCGTACCGGCAGGGCGCTCAGCCGCCAGGCGCCGGGCCCGCGGCCGGCACCGCCCCCGGGGACCGTCGCCCTGGTCTACTCTCACAGGCGTGACGGTCAAGAACTCGCACTGCTCCTTCTGCGGCAAGGCCTTTGCTGTGGACCAGGCGTGGCCGCGGACCTGCTCCGGCTGCGGGAACACCGGCTACCTCAACCCGCTGCCGGTCGCGGTGATGGTGCTACCGGTGGACGACGGCCTGCTGGTGGTCCGCCGTGACATCGAACCGCACCGGGGCGAACTCGCCCTGCCCGGCGGCTTCATCGACATGGGCGAGTCCTGGCAGCAGGCGGCCGTCCGAGAGCTCCACGAGGAGACGGGTGTCGTCGTCGATGCGGACAGCGTAGGGCTGTTCGACGTGCTCAGTGCTCCCGACGGGAGCGTGCTGATCTTCGCCTCGGGGCCGCGGATCGACTCGGACGCCCTCCCCCCGGTCGTGCCGACGGCCGAAACGACGGAGTGGTTGCTGATCGACGGGCCGCAGGAGCTGGCTTTCCCTCTGCACACCCGGATCGTGGCGGAATATTTCAGGCGAAGGCATTCCCCAAGGCGGTGACACGGGCGCGTGATTGCTTTATGAGTCTTGCCGTCATCCGCGATAGGGCGATATTTCGTTGACGTTTACGACGATAGGCCGAAATACTGCCCGCCCATTGAGTTGATCTCCGCTCTCATTAACACGCCGGACACGGTCGATATGGGGGCGGTGGAGGCCAATGACTCCTGGTATGCGCTTTCTGGAACAGCGCAAACCTGTTCCTATGTCCTGACCGGCATCATTTTTGTGACCTGGCTGCGCAGGGCCCGTTCGAACGCCGAAGCCATCACCCCGATTCCTCATCGCAGGGATGCCAACCGGGCTGTTTTCGGCTGGATTGTTCCGATCGTAAACCTGTGGTTTCCCAAGCAGGTCATCGACGACATCTGGGTGACCTCGAAGCCGGGTGATCCTTCCCTGAACCCGCCGCACCCCACTCCTTTGCACGGCGCCCGCCGCTCAGGGCTGGTGTGGGCGTGGTGGCTGTCATGGCTGATCGCCATGTGGGCCTCCCGGCTCTTCTACCGGGTCGCGGCCCGAGGCGAAGATCTTGACTCCTACCTGCTGACAGCCAACACCGAGATCTGTTTCGCCGCCCCCACGCTGATCTGCGCCATCCTGGCCGCCATCGTGGTCATGAAGATCGCCGGCTTCCAGGAGCAGCGGCGCTTGCCGGCTGTGCCGATCCCCTAAGCGGCTCACGGCTCCGCCTTCGCCGCTGCGGAGCCGTGAGCCGGCTACGCCGCTCCGGGTGAGTGGTCGCGCAGGATGCGTGGAACCCCGCCATCGCATGGTGCGGCTTGAAACCGCCCCAGAGCCAGGGCGTCCGCGACACGCCGAAGATCAGGCCACCGATGGACTCTCGCGGTCACGTCCAGCCACCGAACCGGCTCTCGACGACCCGAGAATTCCTTAGTGCCTGTGAACAAACTGATCGTCGAGACAGTTGTGGCAGCTGATGAGATCATGGGAATTCTTCCCACGAAGAGTGACCTTCCGGTAACGACAGCGGTTATCCAAACCCTGACGCACTGGAAGGTCTCATGCCGTTGTACGCCACCGCTGCCGACGCCGTTGTCCCCGATCAGGAAATCCGCTGCCCGTTGGCGAGCCGCTGCACCACCGCCAAGGGCGGCCGCGAAATCAAGATCAGTCCGTATGAGGAACAGCTGGCCAAGGGACATGCTCGCAGCGTCGATCCGGCGTGGCTGATCCACTGTCGTGCCACCCGCCCCAAGGTCGAGCGGAAGATCGCACACCTCATGCGACGCCGTCACGGCGGTCGCAAAGCCCGCATGCGCGGCACGCAGAAGATCGCCGCCGACTTCTCGCTCCTAGCCGCCGCGGTCAACCTCGCACGCGTGGAAATACTCACCTCAACATCAGCCTCCTAGCTCAGCGCCGTCGACCGCCATCTGCCGCCTACCCGTACATAGAGGCGGTTGTTGGTCGAGTCGACCGCGAGTGTCCCGTCGACCGGGGGGCGCGTGAACGAAGAGTCGCTGACCGGGCCCGCGACCAGACGCAGCGGCGGGTTCGGATGATACTTAGCCGGAATGGTGCCGCCGAACTGGCCTCCGATGTTCCCGTAGCAGTTCTCCACCCAGAAGTCGCCGGCGCTCGAGGCCTCGTAATAGACGTGGACGCCGGTCGGCCTCGTCGTGTAGAGCCCCACCACATTGCGCAACACGGCGGTCGAACCCGAGCCGGAGTACAGATCGACGCCGGAATTGACCGTCGCGGTGGAGCCGTTGGCGATCAGAACGTTCTCCAGGGCACCAGCGCTCCCCGCCCAGGCGATGATGTTCTGCGCGGTGGAATACCCGGAGGCGAAACCACCCGCGAAGGCGTAGATGTTGGTCGCATAGACGTGCTTGCAGGAGGCGTCGACCTTCAGATGCGGGCCGCCCTGCATCCTGGAGGTCTCGAACTTGCAGTCCGTTATGTAGATCCCGTTGGGGTTGTTGGTCTTGGCAGTACCCTGGGTGATCCACAGCGCACCTGTACCGAAGGCCTCCATGCGGCAGCCGATGAAATGGATCTGGTTGACGTTGTCGCCGCTGTATCCCCAGCCGCTCGTGGCCGAGGAGTTGCGGAGCCAAACGTTGGGCTGAGTGGTGCTGTCGGCCGTGCCGGTGCTCGATTCGATCACCAGGTTGTAGAAGCGGGAATCCCAGAACTCGACGGCGTCGATGCATGTGTCGTTGTTGCTCGACATGAACACATCGCGGAAGTAGGAATTGTTGTTGTAGTAAAGCTCGAGAAGCAGACCGGTCTTGCTGTTGCCGTTGAAGCCGAGGTTCTCAATCGAGCAGTAGCGGCGGTGCGTCGCCCCGGTCGGGTCGGCAGAGGAGCCGGACATACGCAGCAGGATGCCGTCCGCCCCCTTGACGAGCATGGACGCCTTGCTGCTCGCGCCAACCAGACGGACCCCGTCGCCGCCGACAGACAGAGCCGGACTATCGGCCGTCGGGATGACTTTGTACTTCCCTATGGGGAAATACACAGTTCCGCCGCCCGCCGTCACCGCTGCGTTGATGGCATCCTGAACCGCCGCAGTGTCGTCGGCGAATCCATCGCCCACCGCGCCGTGCCCCTTCACGTCGAACCAGTCCAGCGAACCATCAGCCGCCGCGGCGGGCGATGCTCCCGCGAGCGCGGCGGCACCCGCCAGCCCCACGGCGGTTCCCCACAACGCCCGGCGGCGCACACCTGGGTTCCTCGGATCAATCACAGCACGTTCCTCTCAGTAGATTGATCTTTGGATTCAACCAGTTCCGAAGGGATTTGGGGCTGTTTCACCCTTTGTCGATAGGAACAGGCCGGAAAGAGCTCGCGGGCGCCCCCGCTTCGGCCCAGCGCACGGCTTGCCGAGTGTCTCCCATAACGAAGAAACTGCCTGCTCATGCGTGGCCTGCCGCTACGGCCGCGGAGTCGATCACCCGACCCGGCAGCCCCGCTACACCACCGACATGAGTGACGCCGAATGGCAGGTCATCAAGCCGTTGATGCCCTGGTCGGCCTGGTTACACGGCAACGGCGGACGACCCGAGAAGTACTGCCGTCGCCGGATCATGGATGCCATCCGGTACGTGGTCGACAACGGCTGCAAGTGGCGCAATCTGCCCGCCGACTTCCTGGTGCCCTGGCGCACCGTCCATGCGATCTTCACTCGCTGGTGGCAGGACGGTGATCTCTATGCTCTCCACAATGAATTGCGCGAACAGGCCCGGATAGCCGACGGTCGCGAGCCGGAGCCCAGCGCGGGGATCATCGATTCGCAGTCACTGCGGGCCGCCGAGACCGTCGCCGCCGGCTCGCGCGGATATGACGCGGCCAAGAAGGTACAGGGCACCAAGCGGCACGTCATCGTGGACACCCTGGGCCTGCTGCTGCCGGTCGTCGTCACCGCCGCCAGCGTCCAGGACCGCGACGGCGTCAAGCCCGCGCTGGCGCGTCTGCGCGACCGATACGAGCGGATCGCGCTGATCTGGGCCGACAGCGCCTACGCCGGCAAGCTCGTGACCTGGGCCCAAAAGCACGTCCGGCTCACTCTGGAGATCGTCAAGCGCAGTGACGATGTCAGCGGCTTCGCCGTCCTTCCTCGCAGGTGGGTGGTGGAGAGGACGCTGTCGTGGATCTCCCAGCGCAGGCGGTGCGTGCGGGACTATGAGCGGTTATCCGAGCATCACGAGGCCATGGCCTTGTGGGCGATGATCATCCTCATGGGGCGACGACTCGCACGATCCGCATCTCCCAAATCGACCTGACGATCAGTTTGTACACGGGCGCTTAGAGCGCCGCCTGCATCGATGGTGTCACTCCAAGATCTCCTTCGTCTACGACAACGAGGGCACCGAGATCCACTGAGACACCAAGCGAGACGCCAGGCTCGCCGAACCGACGGTGGGCAACAATGGGCCGCCCTCACGCTCATGACCTGCCCTCTCACCTGTGGGCCGGAAAAGTCACAGCTCACGCCACCGACAGGTCGCTTGATCACAGCTCAGCGGAGCCTTTCCACCTTCACAGGGATACGCACCTGCTCGGCGGCCCGATGATCCCACTGTGATCTCCGACCGGCTTGCAAAAACGGGGTGGCCCTCCATATCGTACTCAACCAGAAACAGAGGGCCACCCCAGTTAGGCGGATGGCCTCCGCATGCCTACCGAGTGGAGACACATCGTGAAGACCATCGTGGTGGTGGGGGCGACCGGTCTGCAGGGCCGGGCCGTGACGGCGCATCTGCTCGCCGACGACTGGCGGATACGAGCGGTGACGCGCGATCCGAACGCCCCGGCGGCCCGAACGCTGTCGCAGGCGGGCGCACAACTCCTCAGCGCCGAGATGGATGACGTCGCCGCCCGAGACACCGCCGAGCAGGACCGATGAGCACGCCCGCCCTCGGACGGATCGGCATCTGGGCGGGCGAGATGGACCGCTATCCCGCACCCGTCCTGCGCCAGGCAGCCGCGGCCATCGAGGACCTCGGCTATCCGGCCCTGTGGTTTCCCGAAACGACCGGCCGCGAGGCCATGGCCCAGAGCGCCCTGCTGCTGTCGGCCACCCGGCAGACCGTCATCGCCACCGGCACCGCCAGCATCTACGCCCGCGACGCGATCAGCGCCGCAGCGGCGCAGCGCACCCTTGCGGAGGCGTTCCCCGGGCGGTTCCTGCTCGGCCTCGGCGTCAGCCATCCCGCCCTGGTCACCGACATGCGTGGCCACCGCTTCGGCCCGCCGTTGGCGACCATGCGCGGCTACCTGGACGCGATGGACGCCGCCTCGTTCGGCCCGCCGATCCCCGCGCCGCCCCGGGTCCTGGCCGCGCTGGGCCCGAAGATGCTCAAGCTCGCCGCCGAACGCTCGTGGGGCGCCCACCCTTTGGGCATGCCGATCGAGCACACCCGCCGCTCCAGAAGCCTGCTCGGGCCGCAGGCGCTGCTCGCGGTCACCCAGCTTGTCGTCCTGGACCCATCCCGCTCCCGCGCGGCCGAGCTGGCCCGCGCCCATGCGGCCGCCGCCCTGCCCAACCGGATCGGGCTGCTGCGCGACCTGGGATTCGATAACGCCGAGTCCCTCGACGACCGGCTGGTCGAAGCGCTGGTGGTCACCGGCGGCCCTGACGACATCGTCCGGCGGATTGGTGAGCATCTTGACGCCGGTGCAGATCACGTCAGCCTTCACGTGCTCACCGCTACACCGGACAAGCCGCCCCTGCGTCAATGGGAAGAGCTCGCCGCACGGCTGTTATGAGCGGAGAGCTCTCCGAGCGAGGCCGACCAGAGACAACGCCGCCACATCCAGATCCGACGCCCGCCTACTCCACCAGGTCCGCCTGCTCGACCAGCACCCGGGCTGCCTGGGCCACCAGCGTGGAGACCGGCTCCAGCCGGGGCGGCATCCGCATGATCCTCGTCCTGCCGAGCCGCCGTGCGAGCTCCGTGATGAGCGGCGAGACCAGCGTCCCCACCTCCCTGCCCTGATACGCATCGGCCGAAGTGGGGCCGAAACGGCAGCCGGTGCGAGCGTGTCGCAGAGGCGTCATACGCACTGGTGGGCCCCCGGTCCCGTCGCGATCTCGACAGGGATGCCACCGGTTCAACCGCAAGTGCCTCACCGAGAACGTCCGGGAAATCGCCCCGGCGAACTTCGCCCTCGACGGTGTCTCCTGCACCAGCGAGTGACAGCCGCAGCGCCACCCGGTAGGGAGCCGAGGCCGGTGGTCTCCAGGACGCCCCTACTTCCCGGTCGATCTTAGGCGCGAAGTGTTCTAAAACACCTTCAGATGCGATAGAAGATCATTCGCACCTACTGTCTCGTCTTGAGGTATACGTGAAGAAACTCCTTCGTCTTCTCGCGGCCCAGCTGTTCGCCGCGACGTTCCTTCTCACCGCCTTCTCCGGCCCCGCACGTGCCGACACCTCCCAGAGCGACGCCGAACTCGCCGTCGAGTGGCAGGCCGCGTGGGACGACCACAGGTTCTACGACTCCGCACCCCCTCCCCTTCCGGACTCGGGGCTGAGCAGGGAGAAGGCCAAGATCTCGATCGAGATCGACGCCCCGGTCGAGCACGTGTTCGGCAAATACTCGAACATCAACAACCACATCGGCATGCATTCGTTCCTCAAGCGCGTCGTCACCCACAACGACCGGCTCCAGGCCGGCATACGCTACATCGACTTCACGGCCATCGAGGAGATCCCGTACGAGGGCGCGATCGTCACCAGCAAGACGCACGCGCAACAGCGCATCGACCACGCCGCCCTCAGGTACGAGACGGACACCTGGTCGCTGCCCGGTGTCGTCACGCACCAGAAGATCCTCTTCGAGGAGCTGGACGGCGGGAAGACCAGAGTCACCGAGCAACTCACCTTCGACGCGGACAACTCGCTGATCGACTTCGTCGTCACGAACGGCGTCGCCTCCCACCAGGCGACGCAGGCGGCCCTCAAGCAGGCCATCGAGAGCGGCCAGCTCTGATCCGCCACCGGAGCGGGGCCCGCTCTTCGGCGCGCCCCGCCCGGTCCACCGCCTCTGTCCACCGCTTCTGTCCGCCGCTCCCTCGTCCGCGGCGGGATGTGGCGGCCCAGCCGGTGGCCGGACAGGTTGGCCGCGGCCTACACCGGCGAGTACCGCGAGTGACCGGTGCGCAGATGTGCGCGAAGCCACTGGACAGAGCCGAGGACCGATCCCGCCACGCGGGCCGGCCCCTGGGAAGGGGTCAGAGTACGGCGCAGCCGACCCGGACCGGGACGCGGGCCGACCAGCGGCCGGAGAGCACGTCGTAGGCCTGGGCGTAGGCGTTGGCGGGCTTGCCGGGCGCCGAGCAGTCGAACTTGCCGGTCTCCTTGCCCCAGCTGCCGGCGGCGTATCCGGAGTGGGCGGAGGCGTTGACGGTTCCGCTCCAGTACACGCGGCCGGTGGTGTAGCGGATGTAGAGCTTCACCTGGCCGATGTTGTAGTGGCTGCCGTTGAGCTTCAGCCTCGCGATGTCGTCGGTCGAGGTGCTGGTGGCGGTGCCATCACCGTTGTCATGCGGCTTGACCCTGTAGGTGCTGATCCACAGCCTTGCCGTCACCTTGCGACCGGCGGCCTGGGCGTTGTCGGCGCGCGCCTGGGAACGGACGGCCGGAGTGACGCAGACGTCGTCGCCGACGAAGGCCTCGCGCCACACGAAGCCGGTGGAGCAAGTGTGCGGGCCGTACGGGCCGGAGACCCAGCGTGTGTACTTCACGTTGTTGTCATGGGTGGTCTGGTCCCGGATGGCGGGGGTGACGCAGACGAGGTCACTCGGCCGGGCCTCCCGCCAGACGAAGCCCTGCACGCAGGTGTCCGGGCCGGGGGCGTCGGCCGTGGCGGCGTCGGCGGGAACGGTCACGGCGAAGCCGGCGACGGCAAGAACGGCCAGGCCGAGGGAGGCGCGCTTCACGGTGCGGTTCAGGGTGCTGTCCATGCTGTGCTCCTGAGTGCGGATGCTGTCGATCCGGCCGTTTCCTCCGGGTCCTTGTGACTCAGTGATACCTCCGCCCGCTTGCCTGCCACTCGATCGGCGCTTGCCGTACGCCTTGCAAGCGTCGTGCAAGGGCGCAGGGCGCGGCGCACCATTCGGCCGCCGTCCATTCCCGAACAACTGCCCGCTTTCCACGTCCGGGGCGGTCGCCGCGTACAGCTGGGGCAGCGCACCCTGATCCGGGGGCTGGGCGGGCGGGGTGAGGATGCGGCCGGACAACACCTTCACCATGCCGATTCGGCCCCGCCTCCGGCTCCGGCCCCAAGATCAAGGACTCGCTGGCGGTGTTCACCGGCGGCATCAACATCGGCCCGTACGAGGCGGCCAAGCACATCGCCGGCATCACCGCCCGCGAGCTGTCCATGGTCCGCAACCGGCACATCAATCCGAAGAAGCCGAATGCCGCGATCGCCGACGTGGTCAACGCCTTCGCCGAACTGGACGTGGTCAAGGCCTGGGGCGACGGCAGCACGGTGACGGCCGACGGCACGCAGGTGGACACCTACATCGACGATCTCCTGGCCGAGACCAGCATCCGGTACGGAGGATTCAGACGTTCACAGCGGTGGCCGTCTCACCTCCGGCCGGCGACCGAGCCGGAGATCCCTGGAGACGTGAGGCTCGGCGAGTGTTCCGCGGCTGGGCCATGCGATGTCGTCAACCGCGAGAAACGGCTCGCCGGCCACGGTCGCGGGGGTTGCCCCGGTGAACGCCATGACGTCCCGATGCAGGTGGGACTGGTCGGCGTAGCCGGCGTCGGCCGCGACTTGAGCCGCGCCTTCACCCGCGACCAGGCGGTGGGCGGCATGGTCGAAGCGGACCAGCTTCACGGCGCGCTTGGGCGGCAGGCCGAGCTGCGACCGGAACCGGGACCACAGCCGCTTACGGCTCCACTCGACCTCGGCCGCGAGTCCGTCGACTCGGGCCAGGCCACGGCCGCCGACGATCCGATGCCAGGCCCAGGCCACCTCCGGGTCCACCGGCGGCCCCGCCTCATGCCGGCGGGCGAGCAGCGCGTCCATCAACGCGAAGCGATCCTCCCAGGAGGAGACATCGCCCAGTTGCTCACGGATCCGAGACACCTCCCGGCCCCACAGGTTCTCGAGGGCCACCACGGCGCCGTCCAGGTCGGCGGGGGAAACGCCCAGAACCGCGCGTGCGATCACCGGGGACAGGCGCACCTGCACGCACTCGACGTTCTCACCCCGCGCCCAGACCGCGCCTCCGGACCCGACCCCGGGCCCGGCCACGACACTTCCCCGCTGCTGCCGCCCGGCAACATCGTCCACGACGGGCGAACCGGCGCCGAACTCCAGAAGCAGCGTCACGGCCGGATGCGGGACCATCCGGAGCGCGTCCAGGTCACGGATACGGAACCCGGCCATGGTGACACCGGCCACCCGGCTGGGCCGCCGCGGGCACGCGACGCCCCACACAGCCGCATCATGCACGAACGTCCGCACCGTCCCATGCTAGCGAGCCGACGGAGGGGAACATTTGTCCAATCCACCGGCGCGCACCGGCGGCGACAGTGGGCTCATGACTATTCCTGACGGCGGACCGCACGTGAAAGGCGACGCCGAGGCCACCGAGAGTTCGACCCTGCCCCTGGACGGCGGCGACATCTACGTGTGCCAGGACGGCCCCCGCGACGCCCCCGCACTCCTGCTCATCCACGGGTCCGCCTCCTCGACCCGATCGTGGGACCCGCTGGTTCCGCTGCTGACCGGATCCCACCGCGTCATCCGGATCGACCTGCTCGGGCACGGCCGGTCGGCCAAACCGGCCGGCCGCGGCTACGCGCTCCCGGACCAGGCACACAGGATCGGCGCGGCCCTGGACCGGCTCGGCGTCGAGCACGCCATAGTCGTCGGCCATTCCAGCGGCGGCGCGGTCGCCACCGCCCTCGCCGAGCAACGACCCGACCTGGTGACCGCGCTCGCGCTCATCAACACCGGCCCCAGCCTGGACGCCTTCATCGCGCCGGAGTCCGCCGCATTCGGACCGTCGCAGTGGCCACCGACCGACGAGCAGCTCCGCCAGTTCGCAAGCACCGGTTTCAGCCGCGCGGGCTACCAGATCCCGCACGAGCTCCTGGACGAGGTGCGCGCCATGACCTACCACACGCTCACCACGACGATGCAGGCCACCCGTCACTACATGGAGCAGCAGACGCTCCCGGAGCGGCTGACGGTCCTCGGCAAGCCGCTACTGGTGATCTTCGGCGAGGACGACCGCAGATGGCGATCCTCATCCGCCGCCGACTACCGCGCCGTTCCGGGCGCGAAGGTCGAGTTGCTGCCCGGTCTCGGGCACTCGCCCCTGCTGGAGGATCCACCGCGGACCGCCACCCCTCTGCTGGCCTTCACCGCGATCCACGCCGTACGGGTGGACTGAATGAAAAGGAGGGGCGCCATGCGGATTCTCGTCTCGGGCGCCAGCGTCGCCGGTCCGGTCCTGGCCTACTGGCTCACGAGATACGGCTTCGAGGTCACCGTCGTGGAACGGGCCCCCGTGCTGCGCAAGACGGGCGGGCACGCGGTCGACCTGTTCCGGCCCGCGATGAACATCTCGGAGAAGATGGGCGTGCTCCCGCGCGTGGAGGAGCGGGCCACCGGCACCAACCGGATGACCGTCTACCGGGAGGGCGCACGGCGTCCCGTCCGGGTGGACCTCTCCAAGATCTTCAGCTCCACCTCCGACCGGCACGTCGAGATCATGCGCGACGACCTGAGCGAGATCTACTACGACGCCGCGCGCGACGACGTCGAGTACGTCTTCGGCGACTCGATCAGCTCGATCTCGCCCGACGGCGAGGTGCGGTTCGAGAACGCCGCGCCGCGCCGCTTCGACCTCGTCGTCGGCGCGGACGGGCTGCACTCCAACGTGCGCCGCCTCGTCTTCGGCAAGGAGTCCCGCTTCAGCGCCTTCATCGGGGCCTACCTCGGGGTGCTGACCCTGCCGAACGTCTCCGGGCTCGACGGCGAGCTCCTCATCCACGTCGGCGTCGGCCGTACTGCCGGCATGTACGGCGCGCGGCACCTCGGCGACGCGCGGGCGTTGTTCCTGTTCCGGAGCGAGCGCGAGCTCGACTACCACCACCACGACGTGCCCCGGCAGAAGGAGCTGCTGCGCGGTGCGTTCGACGGCATGCACCCCGACGTGGACCGCTGGCTGGACGAGCTCGACCGCACCCCGGCGTTCTACTTCGACTCGATCACCCAGCTCCGCATGGACACCTGGTCGCGGGGGAGGGTGACGCTCGTCGGCGACGCGGGCTACTGCCCCGGCCCGGCCGTCGGCGGCAGCACCAGCCTGGCCGTCGTCGGCGCGTACGTCCTCGCCGGGGAGCTGGCGCGGGCGGGCGGTGACCACGAGCGCGCCTTCCTCGCCTACGAGCGCGCGATGGCGGAGCACGTGCGCGGCAGCCGCGCGGCCGCGCTCAGCGCGGCGAAGACCCTGATCCCCACCTCACGCCTCGGCGTGCGGGGACTGGCCCAGGGCGCCCGCCTGATCTCCGCCCTGCCCGCGGGGCCCAGCCGAGCCCTCCTCCGCCTCACCACCAAGAGCGCACGCCTCTACAACTCCATGACCGTCGACGACTACTCGCCGTCGCCCGCCGCATCACGAGGTCGGGTCGGCCTCGCGGGCGGGCTCGGGGGCGGGCTCGGGGTGGAGTGAGGAGTGCTCGCCGCCCTGCTGCCAGCCCGGCTTGCGGAACTGGTAAAGAAATAGCTGAGACCATCCAACGTGCGCACACGCGGCGCATCACGTCGGGCCGTCGTCACTCCGGAGCACATCATCGTTGCCGTGCCCCACGTCGGCTGGGGCCGTATGATCGTCCTGGTCAGAGACATGACCGCCCCTTTCTCCCGTACCTGGTCCGCCCCCCTGGTGGGCGCGCTGCCGACAGCGAGCAGGACCGGCGCAGCCAGGGTCGGCAGACATCTGGTCATCAAGCCACTACCGCTTGTAGCGCCGACGCGCGATATGGACGGTGATGTCGGCGGCAAGCTCGACCGTCTCAGGCAGAACCTGCATGATCCGGCTGAACACCTCCTCTTGCTCCAAGGCCGGCAGTACGAGATAAGCCGAGATGGTCGAGAGATGGCCGATGTAGTCGCGGGCACTCAGGGTCAAGCGCCGCTCGATCACGGTCTGCTGGACATCGGCGAACCACTGCGACCGCTGGAGTTCCGTACCCGGCCACTGCATGTCGTTCTCCGAAGGCGTCCCATCGGGAGACGGAACCTCGTCGCTCGCCAAGAACGGCGACCGTGCCACGCGAACGGCTTCCTTCACAGCCGGGTCAGCTAGCTGGATCGGCCCGCCGAACGAGGCGAACACGCCACCCGGCTCCAGTAGCGCGGCCACGCGTGACCACCGATCCTGCGGGTTGGTCCAATGCAACGCTGCTGCCGCATAAACCAGCCCGTACCTCTCGCCCGGTCGCAGGTCCTCGAACGCGGCTTGCATGGTTCTAACGTTTGCCGGCACGTGCTTGCGCAGCTCGGCGAGCATGGCCCCATCGGGCTCGGTCGCGGTGACAGTGACTCCTCGTTGAGCGAACAGGCGGGTTGCTTTGCCTGTCCCAGCACCAATTTCGAGGGCAGTCTGAACCGGCTGTGCCGCGTACGCCATCACCATGTCGAAAAGCTCCACGGGATACCCCGGCCGAAACCGTTCGTACGCTTCCGCCATCACTCCGAAGCTCAATGCGCGATCAGACATGCCAAGCATCCTGACATGGCGGCGAGAGCTCGCACTCCCTCCCCGATCCACCTGGGATCTGCCTTTGATACAAGACCCACATGAAGACCGTCCTCGGCCGCAAGGCAAACACCGTCAACGCCCACCTCACCGCCCTGGACCACTTCTTCATCCAGCTCGGACCCGGCCCCGCGATCGTCCGCCGCGACGACGCCCCCAAGCTCGCGCCCTGCGCCCTGGACGCACGCCAGCAGAAGCGCTTCATTCTGACCTGCGTCGGATCGACATCGCGCGGCTGTTGACCCGTGGAGGCGACGGCGATGCCGCCTACGACATACTCACCCGGCTGTACCCCGCGGCGGTGAAGCGCGGTACAACCGGGCTCCTCGGCGATGCCGTGGCCCTGTCGGCGGTGACCAGCAACGACTGGGCCCCACACACACAGAACCCCAGGAAAGATCCCTTATCGTGCGTTGCGTATCCCGAGAATGTATGCCGCAGTAAGCACAACGGCGCGGTCTTCGTCATGTGACAGATCTGCGAGGGCACGTGACGCTGTGATTCCCGGGATATCCGCGAGCGCCTGTGTCAGCCGTCGACGTGCAGACGATTCAACGGTGCCGTGGGCGAGGCGATCAACGAGCCTGGTAGCGATCTGATCCGCCAACGCGGGACGACTCGCCAGCGCGCTCAGTGCATCGGCTGCATCGACGTCATTCGTCCCCTCGACGACCATATCGATGAGCGTCGGGACCGCGTCGGCTACTCCACGTGCCCCGACCGCCAGAGCCGCATACCTGCGGACCACGATGTCGGGGTTCGCAAGGGCGTCCTGCAGCAGTGCGGTCGCCTCACCGTTCGGAATCTCAGCGATGGACTGGACCGCACGTTTCCGCACCTCGGCCACTGGTGAGCCGAGACCCTCCGCCAACAGCGCCAATCCGCCATCGCCCAATTGCGCCAAAGCCCACCGAAGAGCTCCGGCGACGTTCGGGTCCGTCTCGCTCAGCGCTGCCTCGACCAGTGCTTCCACTGGCACCGGCACCTCTTCAACCGAGGACAAGGCCGCGCGCTGGCGCTTTCCGGCGTTCTTTGACCCCAACGCCTGGAGGAGTGCAACGGTCTGGAGGACGTCCTCCCAGCCGGCGGGTTCCGCAGCACCGATCCGACGCAGACGCGTGAGCAGCTCCGTCTCACCCGCAATGCGTTCTCGCGTCTGACGGATGAGGTCGTCGACGAGCTCTGAGGGTGTGAAGCCGGGATCATCGAGCGCGCGCCTGACTTCACGTAGCGACAGCCCCAATGACCGCAGGCTCTCGATATGGAAGATCCGCCGGATGTCCTCGCTGGAGTACTCTCGATATCCAGCGTCGGTACGACCCGTTGGCCGCACCAGGCCGAGCGAGTCGTAATGCCTGAGCATGCGGGCACTGACCCCGGACCGTCGTGCCACATCACCGATCAACACTGCCCATCACTCCTCCTGACTGGTCCTGCCGAGGGCTACGACGCGCTTCGCCTCCTCGATCGCGAACTCAAATCCGGCATCCGGGTCGCGCAACAGCCGTTCCGTGGCGACCGCGTGCGCGCGCACGCGAGGGTCGAGATCCGTCATCGCAGCGCGCAGAGTTGGCAAAATCACCTCACCGAGCGCGATCAGCGCCCGGCTGAGGCTCAGCTGCATCTCACGTTCGCCGCGCCCGAGCTGTGTCGACAATACTGCGGCCAATTCGGGCTCTTCACCTTCGGGCACGAGCACGACCGCTGCCCGCCAAGCGCTCCGCGCCACCTCATCGTCGGCGTCGGACAGAAGCGCCCGTGTGATCGCCGGCCACGCTTGCCGATCCCCGATCTTGGACAGCGTGTGCAACGCCTGACTTCGTGCCTGCGCACGCTCCGAGCGGACTTCATTGAGAAGCTCTGGGACCGTCATTGATGCCGAGTGGCGAGTGAGTGCCCACGTAAGCATGTCACGCACGTGGAATTCGGGTTCGATCGCGCATCGTTCGATGAGCTTGTCGATGAACCGCGGGTCGGGGGTCGTGCCGACCGCTAGCGCTGCCCGCAGCCGCACTGACGAGCGGCTGTCCTCCAGCCCCTGGAAAGCTCGAATCGTATCCGTGTCCTGTTGCGGCATGGCCATCGGGACCACCTCCTTGGCAACAGTGAAGACCTTGTCACCGTGTCAAGGTCAAGCGGGGCCACGCCGCGAGATCACCAGGCACCCTCTGTCCACCGAGCTCGGTGCTTGTCAAGTCATATGAGACGTACGTGCCGTTATGAGGCACGTACACGTGTACGCCGATATCACAAACGTCACGAATCACGAATGGCGATCCCCGCTCGCGCCGGCGGGTC
The DNA here is from genome assembly GCF_050949235.1 of Streptosporangium sp. CA-135522. Classification (NCBI taxonomy): domain Bacteria; kingdom Bacillati; phylum Actinomycetota; class Actinomycetes; order Streptosporangiales; family Streptosporangiaceae; genus Streptosporangium; species Streptosporangium sp. CA-135522. The sequence goes on along the minus strand of NZ_CP192026.1, from coordinate 4,769,090 downwards.
CGGCTCGCCGCCATCCACTTTGCCACCTGGAACGCCGATCTGCTCGGCAACGCCAAGGAACGCCCGCTCATCAGCGGGTCTGGAGTTGCCCCGGTTCGGTAGACACATCAGGGCTTTCGGCTACGCGGCAGCATAGTCGTCTTCTTGAATGGGCTTGAGGGCTTGGCGTCGCTCATATTCGGCCGGGCTGAGCTGGCCGTTAGCGGAGTGACGGCGGCGTGGATTGTAGAAGCCCTCGATGTAGGCGAACACCGCGCGCCCGGCCTCTGACCTGGTGTGGAAAGCACGCCGGTCGATCAGCTCGCACTCCAGCGAGGCGAAGAAGCTCTCGGTGATCGCGTTATCAAAGCACGTGCCGGTGCGGCCGGTGGAGGGGCGCACGCCGGCCTGCGCACACCGCTGGCCGAACGCAATCGACGTATATTGACCGCCCTTGTCGCTGTGATGGATCACCCCGGCGTCAGGGCAGCGCTGACCAACCGCCATCGCCAGGGCATCGGTGACCAGTTCGGTGCGCATGTGCTCGGCCATCGCCCAACCAACGATCCTGCGGGAGAAGACATCCAAGACGACCGCGAGGTAAAGGAAGCCCTGCCACGTCGGCACATACGTGATATCGGCGGTCCAGATCCGGTTCGGCTCGTCGGCTTCGAACGTCCGCCTCACCAGGTCTGAGGCGGCAGCCGCCTTCCTATCCGTAATCGTCGTGCGACAGCCCCGACGCCGAGACACTCCGGCCAGCCCGGCCGCGCGCATCAGCCGGGCCACCCGCTTGCGGCCCACGTTGTCCCCGTCGATCTGGCGCAGGTCGGCGTGGATGCGCGGCGCTCCGTAAATCTCATCGGAGGCCTGATAGTGAGCGTGGATCTTCTCGGTCAGCTCCGCATCGCGACGGGCGCGAGCCGACGGGCCGCGCCCGGCCCAGGCGTAGTAGCCCTGGCGCGACACACCCAGCACCCGGGCCAGCAGGGAGACGCCGTGGTGGTCTTTCTCCGCATGAATCAGCCGGAATCTCATCTCGGCCGATCCGTCTCCCGCGCGAAGAAAACCGCGGCCTTACGCAAGATCTCCTTCTCCTCGCGCAGCAGCTTGACCTCACGACGCAGCCGGGCCAGCTCGTCTTTTTCGGCGCTGGTCAGCCCGTCTTGGCGGCGGCCGTCATCCAGGTCGGCCTGGCGCACCCAGACACGGATCGACTGCGCGGAGGGCTCGAATTCCTTGGCGAGCTCCTCCGGCGACCGTCCCGCGCGCACCAGCTCCACCATCTGCCGGCGAAACTCCGGCGGATAGTTGTTCGGCACAGTGGACTCCTTCTTCCGGGAACCAGGGTTCCTCAGAAATCAGGTGTCCACCAAACCGGGTCAACTCCAGGTCTGGGCCCCGAACACTTCTGCGAAAGTTTCCGTCGGCCCGGTTCCAACATCCAGACGAGCACCCGGAGATGTGACGATGTGATCGCACCCCTACGGCCGCGGCAGCCGCCGGAACGGATCGACGCCGCTGTCACCCGGCGCCGGTGGCAACCGGGTGTCTCGGCGTCCGGTGCGCCGTTGCCGCGCAATACGCCCCCATGTCTCACACAGTCCGCGATCGGATTCAACGCCTACGACAGCGTGGTTCCGACCAAAAAAGCACCACCGTCTAACGTCGAGCGATCCTTCTTGGAGAGTGAGCCTTCAGTCCTTTGTAAATGATCTTGAACTCGACCGAACGCCTTTACATTGTAGATTAATAACTTTAAGGCAGCGCCACCATGCGTCCAACTGAGCGCGGCACCGCCACTGTCGTGGACGAGGACGGCGTCCGAACCGCCAGACTGATGATCACGGTTGGACGGCGGGACGCCGCGCTCACCGCCCCTGTTGCCATCGTGCCGGCGGTCAGCCGGCCACCCCTCGCTTGCTCTCGACATCCTGTCGACCTCGGCCGGTCCCCCGGGAGCACCGGTGGTGCTCAGGTTGGTGAGATCGATCTGCGACAACTGCCGGCGATCCGTTGTTGTTCGACGTTTGGGTTTCTGGATGGATCAAAGGGCTGGGCCGTTGGCCTCAACGGCCACCTGGACAGGGGAACCCTGGTGACGTTCAAGCGTGCGGCCCCGGCGGAGGGTCACCGATCTTCTTGATCGGGCTTGCCGTGAGCCTCGGCCGAAAGGTCCTGCCAGTCGGCCCAGGTCTTGAGCCGGTCGGCGTAGGCCTGCTGGAGCATCGGGTAGAAGCCCAGGCCGAACAGCACCCGCAGGGGCGGGTTGCCGGAGTCGACGAGCTTGAGGAGTGCCTGGGCCGCGGCGGCCGGGTCGCCGGCGGGCTGCCTTCCGGCGAGCGCGCCGAGGCGCCGGCGGAGAGCGTCGTAGGCCGGGTCGGGCTGGGCCATGTGGCCGTTGGCCAGCGGATCGGGGTTCTTGCCGTCCCTGGTGGCGAAGCCGCCGGGCTCGATGATGGTCACCTTGACGCCGAAGTCGGCGACCTCGCCGGCGAGGGCTTCGTTCAAGCCCTCCAGGGCCCACTTGGAGGCGTGGTACGCGCCGCCGAGCGGCATGGCGATGACCCCGGCCGCCGAGGACAGCTGGATGATGTGCCCCGAGCGCTGCTCGCGCAGGTAGGGCAGCGCGGCCTGGATCACCCACACCGCGCCGAACAGGTTGGTCTCCGGCTGGTCGCGCAGTTGCCGCTCGGTCAGCTCCTCGATTGCGCCGATCTGGGCATAGCCGGCGTTGTTCACGATGACGTCCAGTCGGCCGAAGTGCTCCTTGGCCCGCTTGACGCTCTCGAAGACCGCGGCCTTGTCGGTCACGTCCAGCTGAAGCGGGAGCACCGCCTCGCCATGGGCGGCGACCAGGAAGACGTCCTCCAGGAAACCTGGCTGACGATGCGGAGTTCGCGGCGTTCCGCGGGCGTGGGCAGACCGCGTACGAGCACGCGTGGGAGATCCGTGACATCCACGGCTACCGCGCGCCGCCGCAACATCCGCGGCCGCTCGTCGATGAACAAGGCGGAACTCAAGCGCAAGCTCGGGCGCTGACACCGACGAGCAAACCCCCGGCCTCACTCGAACGGCCGAGCGGCTTGGCGCCAGGACGCACGTGGTCAGAAAGACTGGAGCCGGGCGTGCAGGAGGCAGAATTCGTTGCCTTCTGGGTCGGCCAGGACGTGCCGGCTCTCGGTGCCGGTCTGGCCGACGTCGACGGTCCTGGCGCCGAGAGCGAGCAGCCGCTCCAGCTCGGCGTCCTGGTCGCGGTCGGTGGCGTTGACGTCGAGGTGCAGTCGGAGCTTCCCGATCCGCGGGTCGCTGCTGGGGCTGAGGACGAGGGTGGGCTGCGGGCCGCCGAAGCCGGCCTCGGGCGGCCCGATCTCGATGCTTCCGTCGTCCTCCCGGCCGAGTTCGACGTAGCCGAGGACCTGGCTCCAGAATGCGGCGAGCCGGTCGGGGTCGGCGGCGTCGATGACCAGCTCACTGATGCGGCATGCCATGCCCGTCAGCGTACATAGACAATCTGAGAGTCGATCACCGGCCGCGTGCTGGAGGGCGACGCGCTACGCGATCGCGTTTTGCTCGGCGGTGTCGCTCTCGGATTGCATCCATGGCCGTCGAGCCATCGGGTGGCGAGAACCTGGCTCCCCAAGAGCCCCATCCTGGCCAAGCACCTGCACTCCTCCGACGTCTCGCCCAGTTGCTCGACGGTCTTGCCGATCCCGATCCTGTGGCTGCGCACGGTGTCGGGCGCGGATGCGCTGGATAACCGACAGTTATCACGTATATGAACCTGTGGTCATCATGAAATGTTCAGCATGGCCGTTGTGGTCCGAGTTGCCGGACGAGCATCCATTGGAAGCCTGGAGGATCCTTGGGGGTGAAGACCTTGGCCCATCCTGCCGGCGCGGCCGGCTCGTCGAGTACGACGATCAGGTCGGTTCTCTTCTTGAACCTGATCGGGGTCGTCTGTGCGTCCGGGGAGGGGTAGACGCCTGCAGGTCTGTTGTCGATCACATTGGCGCAGGTTGACGGGGTGAAAACTGAGGGGATCTTGCTGCCTCCACTGAAGACGACGATCGCGATCACTACGCTGACGGAGCCGGCCAGCCCACCACCGGTCCACCACAGGCCACTTCGTCGACGGGGTCGCCCCGGCCACGGCGTGCTCGTGTGAGCCTCGCGCCGACGAGCCCGCCCGTTCGCGGCCGCCTGTTTTGCTTCGTCTCGTGCGGCTTCGTGGAGTCGCTTCCATCGGCGCTTGCCATCTTTCTCGGCCGAGAGGTCGGGTTCCCGATCGAGGTCGTGGTCGGCGCCCAGCACCCGCACGAAGGTGAAGAACACCTCGAATTCCTTGGGCAGGGGTGGGAGCCCCACGGGCTCGTTCCGCCAGGGATCGATCCAGGACTGAGCCGTGCTCCGGGGAAGCGGGGGAGAAAGTTTCCATTCCTCTGCGCGGCGACACAGCGCCTGCCCTTGGGGCTTGTCATCGCCCTCCCATGCCACCCGCAAAGGTGCCCAGAGACGCTCCAGCGCGGGTCGCGGGAACTTCCTATCTTCCGCGTTCATACGCCGATATCTACCGGCTGATCGTCACATCGGAATGTGAATCTGGCATTTTGCTCCGCCAAGTCTGCCAGGTGCGCAGGGCGGTCCCGACGACCTGGCACGACCTGACATCTGGAATTTCCGTGGAGCGGCCCTCAGAGGCCAACCTCGAAGAGCAACGGGAAGTCACCCCGGCTTTCCCGAAGCGAGTTTTTCGCCGCATAAGCGGCGAAAAGCTCATATTCGACGATTGAGCGGAAGGGTTTCGATGGGCACCATTCCACCCCCGGATCCGGAGCAGGCGCCGCCCCCCGCACGGGAGCGACCGCCCGAGCCTGAGGCCTCTTCCTGGATCGGGGAGATCGCGCGGACGGTCCGGGAGTGTGTCGACAGCACACCCCGGACCGTCCGCCTGTGCGTCGTCATCGTGGTGGCCACCGCGTGCCTGGCCTACTTCAAACAGCTGCTGTGACGCGCAGATGATACCGAGACCCCAGGCCGGGCCACTCCCCCGGCGTCGGATACCCGCCTTCTCTAGATCACGGGGCCCCACCCGGAAGGAGGTGCTCCGGCCTGGGGCCTTCGCGTGCCGACCATCCTCCCGGCCGGGTTCCTGTTCACGAGACGACACCCCGGCTCCGGTCGGGCACACGTTTTTCGCCGGCCGACCCCGTCACCACCGAGGTCCACCTCCAGGTGCGCAACGGCCCGAAGACCACCATCATGTGCCTGGACGACCGCCTGCGCGTGGCGCCCTCCCGACTCTGACGGGCGACCTGAAGCAACTGCTGGAGCTCGTCTGCCTGAACGGATGACCGAATAGGACATTACCTATCCAATGGGAGAAGATGCCATGCTTGAGATCTACCAGCGTCTCGTTGACCTGGTAGGGCCCGAGCAGGCCCACGCGATCTGGACAGCGCTCATCGAGCACGCCCAATTCTGGGCCACCCTGCAGTGCGCCGGCACGGACACCCTGCCCGACCAGGCCTGGCTCCACCTCGACGACATTCCCGCCGACCTCCACGCCGCGATCCGTCAGATCCTCATCGACGCGCTTCACGCCGCCGATTGACGCCACACGCGAAAAGCGCCCGACATGATCGATGAGGAACCGCGGGCCGAATTGCTGCGCCGCAAGGATCTGCCGGCCATCGTCGCCCGGCTCTGCCCGGCTCACCCCGCCCTGCGGCGACGCCCCCGTGAAAGGGGTTAACACCAGGGTCGAACTCGTCGAAGCCAGGTGTACGGTCGAGTCCAGGGTCGGATACTCAGGCGAGGTAGCCGCCGTCGATGTTGAGGACGGTGCCGGTGATGAAGGACGCCTCCGGTCCAGCGAGGAACGCGATGCCCGCCGCCACCTCCTCCGGCCTTCCGAAGCGGCCCATGGCGTTGGCCGCGCGCTGGACGTCCGCGAACGGTCCCTCCGGGGAGTTCATGTCAGTGGCCACCGAGCCAGGTTGGACGACGTTGACGGTGATGCCCCGAGATGACAGGTCCCGGGCCGCAGCCTTGCTGTAGCCGACGACCGCGGCCTTGGTCGCGGCGTAGTCGGCGACACCGGCGAATCCGGGACGGGTGGCCAGATGGGATCCCACGGTGATGATCCGCCCATCGTTCTCCATGATCCGGGCGGCCGCCCGGATGCCCGCGGTGACGCCGCCGACGTTGACGGCGAGCTGCCGGTCGAAGGCCGCGAGGTCGCCGTCAACGTCGTCGACCCTGCCGGTGACGTACACCGCGGCATTGTTGACCAGGACGTCCAGCCGTCCGAAGTTCGACGCGACAGCACGCACAAGGTCGCCGACCTGTTGCGGGTCGGCCTGATCGGCTTGGTAGGCGGCGGCCGGCGCGCCGGCGCGTTCGAGCTCGGCTACCATCGCCCCTGCCTTGCTCTCGGAGGCGGCGTAACTGATCGCCACCGCGGCTCCCCTGGCGGCCAGCGCGCGGGCCGTCGCCGCTCCGATGCCGCGTGATCCGCCGGTCACCAGAGCGACCTTGCCCATCAGAACCTTGCCTGTAGCGTCATCCATGAATGTTCTCCTTGTATATCGATCGGGTGCGAGGAGGCGATCAGGCTGTCGCCGGCGATCCAGATCGGCCGGATCGGGGAAGCCCGCCGATGGCCTGACGGCGTCAGGTGTCGGCGGGTGCGGGGGTCATCCGGCTGTCGCGTCGCAGGATGTACATCGCGACGGCCAGGCCGGTCAGGGTCAGGACGGCGCCGACAAGGTAGATCGACCGCAGTCCCGGCCCGTCGCTGATGATCCATCCGCCCAGCCAGCCGGCGAACGCGGCGGCCAGTTGGAAGGCGGAGGCGTTGACCGCCACGGCCAGCGTGGGAGCCGCGTCGGCCGTGGTCAGGACGCGGGTCTGCATGCCGGGAATGATCGCGAACGCGAATACTCCGATGACGAATGTGAGGACCGCCGCCGGTACCTGCACGCCGCCGGCGAACCAGAAGAGGGCCAGCGCGCCGGCCAGCGCGGCGAGCAGGCCGGTCACTGACGGCATCAGCGCCTTGTCCGCCAACCACCCGCCGAGGAAGTTGCCCGCCACCGCGCCGGCGCCGTACACCAGCAGCAGCACCGGGACGGTTCCGGCGGTGAACCCACTCACCACGGTGAGCAGCGGTGCGATGTAGATGAAGACCGCCACGACTCCGACGTTGCCTACGGCGGTCAGGACGATCGCGAGCTGGACGTCACGCCTGGCGAACACGCGTAGCTCTCCGAGAACCGATCCGGTCGAGGCCGCCGGCAGGGCCGGGACGAACCGCAGCACCATCAGCAGGGCGGCGACGCTGGCCGCCGCGACCACCGCGAACGTCGCCCGCCAGCCCAGGTGCTGACCGATGAACGTGCCGATCGGAGTACCCAGGATCATGCCCAGGTTCATGCCCAGGGCCACCTTCGCCACGGTGGAGGCCTGTCTGCCTGCGACGGCCGTCGAGACGGCGGTGGCGATGGCGACGGCGAAGAACGTGGCCACGACCAGACCGGCGACGAATCGTGATACCAGGAGAGCGGCGTAGTTCGGCGCCAGAACCGAGCCCAGGTTGCCGGCCACGGATACCGCGATGAGTCCCACGATGAGAGGTTTGCGGGCCAGCCGCGCCGTCAGGGCGGTGACCAGGGGACCTCCGACGATCATGCCCAGTGCGTAGGTGGTCGCCAGCTGGCCCGCCGCCGACACCGACACCGACAGGTCGGCGGCCACGTCCGGCACGATGCCGGCGATCACGAACTCCCCGGTCGTAAGGCTGAAGACCACCAGCATGAGGGAGAAGACAGGAGGTGACACTCAGAAGCTCCAAATAATTCGAGTCTTTATTATATGAGTTGTAACTATAACAACTCGAAGCATGGACGCTACACTGGCGGCATGGCAAATCCGGACCTGTCGTCGGCCGCCGAGTTCGATCGAGACGTGTGCAAACTGGTCCACCAGGTCGCACAGACGCTTGATATCCATGTCCGGCGAGTCGCCGAGGAACTGGGCATCACCCCGACCCAGGTCGTCGCGCTCCGGGAACTGTCCGACCCGATCACCGCGCGCGAGCTGGCCGACAGAATGGTCTGCGAGCCCTCGAACGTCACGTTCGTGCTCGACCGGCTCGAACAGCAGGACCTGATCCAGCGTCGGCCGCACCCGACCGACCGGCGCGCTAAGCAGATCGTGCTCACGCCGGGTGGCCGGCGTTACCGGTCCGACGTGCTCGAACGGCTCAACGCCCAGTCCCCGCTGGCCCCGCTCACCGCCGTTCAGCAGGATTCCCTGCGCGACCTGCTACAGGCCCTCCTCGCGAAACGTTAGGCGCCACCAGCAATCGGGGCCCGCACCTCCCGAGCGGATCACCGCGGTGGCGGAGGGAGATGACCATAGGGAAGAGCATGTTCGGTTACCTCGCCGCGTGGGTGGCGCCGCTCGACGGCGTGCGCGAGCTGGAGACCGCGCCTGTGATCCGCACGGTCAAGCGAGCGGGCGCCCTCCTGTCCTGATGCTCAGCCCGCGTCCGGCCGATGCCTCGGATCCGGAGAGGCATTCACGCGGGCGCGGGTGGGGACAGAGCACGGACGGATCATCCCGCCTCACCGCCGGGCCACTCGGCGACCCGGCGTCTCTCCCCTTTTGGCCTCCCTGTAGTCCCAGGGAAATTTCCAACGGATTTGCCTGACCTGCACCGATGTAGGCCTGTTCCGCTTGTTGATCACTTCCGATACGGTTCGTACGGTCCTGACCGGCGGCCTCGGGTCTCGATGTGGTGAAGGTGCGGAGGGCGGCTGGTGTTGGTCTGGGACGATCTGGGACATGGCGCGTGGTGATGGTGGGCGGTAGGGACGGCCGGGGCGAGCCTGACTGGCGGCCGGTGAGCGACGTGGACATGATGACCGCGGTCGTGCTGGAGCAGTTGGGTGCCAACCGTGAGCAGGTGCGGGCCCTGGAGCCGGCGCGGCGCTCTCCGCATCTGCTGGATGACCACACCGTTGAGCGGATCAAGCAGGTGTTCGGGGTGCAGCGCGATGACCTGTGGCTGTGGGTCGAGACCGGCGAGCGCTGGCAGGCCCAGGACCTGGACGCGGCCACGGCCGCGAAGGTCGACCGGTACGTGGCGGCGGTGGAGGCGTTCGCGGCGAGCAACACGGTCATCCTGGCGCTGACCGATGAGCTGGCCGCGGGCACGATCGAGGCGACGCTGGCCAAGTCAGACCTGGAGCTGGGCATTGAGACATTGGCGGGGACCCTGGCCCGGCAGGCCAACCCGTTCCCGGACAAGACGCTGGTGCAGGTCCGCCACCCCCTCGCTGCAGACGACAAGGATGAGACGTCGTGGCCGTGGCTGCCGGGGCTGGTGCTGGGCATGGTCGCTCCGGGCGAGTGGAAGATCGTGGTGACCGATGACCGCCTGCTGGAGGGGTTGAACGCCGACGGGGACCCGGTCTACCCGGTCTGCTACCGCGCTGCCGAGGCGATCCGCCTGCGGTAGGCCCTGGCCGGGCCTTGAGGATGGGTCTGGCCGGTCAGGTCCGGGGTTGAGGAGCCGGCGGACAGCCGTTGGCGCTTTCCTCAACCCCGGTACGGCCCCAGGCGTCTCTGGTCACCGGAAGCGCGACGCGCAGGCGTCACTGGGCGTACGCCTGCGACCAGGTCAAGGTTGCGCGTGCCGGTCGAGGCCGAGCGTGGCGATGAGGTCTTCGTGGAGCTGGAACCAGACACGATGGCAGGAGTCGACGTCGGTGCGGTCCACCCAGGCGCCCTCCCCGGCTCGGGCGCGCGCCAGGGCTGCGGTGAATCGGGTGTCGTATCCGCCCAACCGTGTCAGGACGCCCCCGAGCCGGTCGGCCAGTGGCGTGAGCGCGCGGTCGATGTCGGCGAGCTCACGGAGGATTCTGGCGTTCCAGGCGGGATCGCAGTGGTCGTTGGCGGCGAGCCGGTCGCCGGCGGTGGGCCGGAGTTGCCAGTCGGTACAGGCCCGGAGCAGGAGGGTGTTCAGCGGGAGGAACTCGCGGTAGACGTCCAGGACCTCGTCGGCGCCACCGACGCGTGCGAGCTCGGCCGCGAGCCGGCGCTCGTTCTCGGCTCGGCCCGGTTCGGTCAGCGACCAGCCCGCGGTGCCGGCGAAGGCGGCGTGCCCGGCCCAGCCGCGCGCCTCGGCGTCGCGCAGCAGCTCCTCGGTCTGGGCCGCGTCGAGCCCGTACCGCTGCGCGATCATCGGGGTGTCCGCGAACCCGAGGATGCGCACCGCGTGCAGGACCAGCAGGCCGAACGGAGAATCGCGCGTCACGAGTCGGCGTCCTGTCGCGCTGTCAGGCGGGTGTAGTGCTGCTGGCACGCCTGGGGGGAGTTGAATCCCATCGTGTTCGCCATCTGCGCCCAGGTCAGCCCGACGCTGCGGGCGGTGAACAGCAGGGCGGATTCGAGTCCTTCGACTTCGGCGCGGGCGGCGGGCAGGAGAGCCAGCGCGCTCAGGACGTCCTCCGGGTCCAGGTCGGCGTTGCGCCAGACGGCGAACTGGACGAGGTCGACCGCCGACGGCGGGGCCGGCGAGGGGCGCCACGGACGGGCGTCGAGCGCGTCCGCGCCCAAGCGCAGAAGGCGTTCGCTCGCGTCGCGTTCGCGGTCGGCCTGGGCGTGGTCTGCGCGCCCGGTGTGAGTGATGTCCTGCTTGCGTGACATGCCTTCCATGATCCACAATCAATAAATTGTTGTCAATCTTTCATTGAAAGGCGGAGTGGATGATCGTACCCCTCATATCGGCTGCCGCCGACACCTGCGGAGGCAAGGCCGGCGCACTCGGCGCGCTGCTTCGCGCGGGACTACCGGTTCCCGACGGCTTCGTCGTCTCGTTCGCCGCTTACCGCGCCGCCGTCCGCGACCTGGACCTCGAGCGGTTCGCCGGCGAGCCGGACCATCTCGACGCCGTGCGGCGGGCGATCGAGGCTCGCCCGGTCCACGCCACCGTGATCGACGCGCTCGGACGCGCACTCGACGAACTCGGCGATCCGCCCGTCGCGGTGAGATCATCCGCCGCGCATGAGGACACCGGCCAGGCGTCGGCGGCCGGTCAGCACGACAGCTTTCTCGCCGTGCGCGGAATCGGCGCGGTCACCGACGCCATACGCGCCTGCTGGGCCTCGCTGTTCACTTCGCGCGCCATCGACTACCGGGGCGCCTCCGGCCGCGGCGGCCGGCCCTTCGCCGATCCCGTCATGGCCGTCCTCGTGCAACGCCATCTGGACGCCGAGGTGTCCGGGGTCATGTTCACCCCCGCGGACCCACACGACGCGATCCGCATCGAGGCGTCCTGGGGGCTCGGCCCCAGCATCGTCGGCGGCACGGTCACCCCTGACGCCTACCTCGTCACCGAGGACGGGTCGGTCACCCACACGATCGCGGACAAACGGACCCGCCTTGACCGGCGCGGCAGGCAACTTGTCGTGTCCGACGTGCCCACCGGTGCCCGCGACCGGCCGACGATCGACGACGCGACCGCCAGGCAGCTCGCCGAACTGGGCAAGGAGATCGCCGCCGTACGCGGTGGACCGCAGGACATCGAGTGGGCGATCGTCGACGGCCGCACCTGGATCCTGCAGGCACGGCCGGTCACCGCCGCACCCCCGGCGTGGCCCTCGCCTGCCGCTCACACCTCGGCGGCCGCGCCCACGCTGACCGGAGCACCGGGCAGCCGCGGGGTGGCGACCGGCCCCGCGCGGATCGTCCGCGGCCCCGGCGACTTCGCGCGCGTGCACCCGGGCGACATCCTCGTCTGCCCCTTCACCGACCCCGCCTGGACGCCGCTGCTGCGCATCGCGGCCGGCGTCATCACCGAAACCGGGGGCGTGCTCTCCCACGCCGCGATCGTCGCTCGCGAGCACGGCATCCCCGCGGTCCTCGGCATCCCGAACGCGACGAGCAGACTCCACGACGACAGCACCATCACCATCGACGGCGCCACCGGCACCGTCACGGCGGCCAACGCGTGACCGATCCTCTGCCTCTCCGGCCGGGGAGCCTTCACCCGACAGCCGCACCCACACCCACGTCACCCACGGATCGAAAGGAGACGGGAAGCGGGCCCACGCGGGCACCGCGCCCCAACTACTCATGACCACGCGACACCTCTACCTGGCACGCCACGGCGCGGCCGACGCATTCGGGAACCTCACCGACATCGGTCGCCGGCAGGCGGGCCTGCTGGGCGAACGGCTCGCCGGCCTACCGATCGACGCCGTGTGGCACTCTCCGCTACCACGCGCCGCAGCCAGCGCGCACGAACTCGCCCGGCACCTGCAGAACGCGCCCGTCGCCGAGGCCGCCGAACTTATCGACCATGTGCCCTACGTTCCCCAAGCTGCCGAAACACCCCCATCCTGGGCCGGCTTCTTCGACGGCTACGACGACGCCGAGGCGGCCTCGGGCCACAAGCTCGCCGAGGCCCTGGTCGGCCGGTTCGCGAAGTCCCCCGACACAACCGCGGCAGGAACCCGGCGCGACACTCACGAGGTTCTGGTGACACACGCCTACCCGATCGCGTGGCTGGTGCGCCACGCCCTGGACGCGCCGCCATCCCGGTGGCTCGGCCTGAACAGCGCCAACACCGCATTGACGGTCATCGACTACCGCACCGGTCTGCCGCCAACGCTCGTGATGTTCAACGACATGAGCCACCTCCCGGCCGACCTGCGCTGGACCGGGTTCCCCGACGGCATGAGGGCCTGAGGCGGCTCCTCAAGGCCCGTACGCGTCTGCCGGCTGGGCTCCGACGCCCCTCGGCCATGTCTGAGAGTCGATGGGAGGGGTCACCGAAGGCGGTGTCCATGGTCTGGGCAGCTTTGATGATCACGAGCCTGAGCAGGTGTTCAGGGACACTCAACTTGGTGATGAACGCGTCGTTCAGGATGGGGACGGGCAGGCGTTAAAAGACCTCGACAGGGTGAGCTGTCGGGGTCTTGGTGTGCAGGCTGACGGCCTGATGTGCATCATGCCCGTCGGGGTTCGGGTTGTCATCGGCCTCCGGGGGCGCGTCAAGCAGACGTCCTTAAATCTGGAAAGGCCTTGAGGGTGAGCCGGATCAGACCGGGTCTTGGGGCGCGTTGCGTCAGTTCCCGTACTGCTTGGTGTCCGGGTGCTCGATGAGCAGGACATGAGCGGTCTTGTCGGCAACGGGACGGTGCCGCATTCCCTTGGGAACGACGAACAGTTCGCCCGCCTTCAGCACCACCGGCTCTTTTCCCTCCAACTGGATCTCAAAGCTGCCGTCCCAGCACAAGAACAGCTCGTCCTCATCGTGGTAATGCCAGGGGAACTCGCCCTCCAATCGAGCCAGGCGCACGACGGTGGTGTCGTTCACCATCGCCAGATGGTGCTGCTGGAAGGGCCCTGGGAGCGCGGCGATGGCCTCAGGCACCGAGACCGCAGCAAGATGACGCGGATCTTCGTGTTGTGTGGTCATGCCACGATCCTTCTTCTCATAGTGGCCTGATGACAGAGCCAATACATGATAATTGGTCCTCTTGGCGGACCAATCACCTGAACATCATGCTCGGCCTGGTACTCGGGTCGGCGTCACCAGGGGCAAGGTGCTCGCCCGCGGCAGGTCCAACGGCGAGATCTGCGCGGAACTGGTGCTGAGCGAGAACACGGTGAAGTCGCACGTCCGGGCCGTCCTGCAGAAACTGAACCTGCGCGACCGCGTGCACGCGGTGATCCACGCGTACGAGAACGGGCTCGTGGGTCGCAACGATCTGCCTGACTGAGATTCCATCCTGCCGGGTGGTGCCGTCTCACCCCTCGGGGTGATGTCGGCCGGTGACGCCCGGCCTAGGTTCGACGTCGTGCATTTCCTACGTCTGCGCTTTCCTCGTGTGACCTCCCTCCTCGTCCTCGGCGGTGTGCTCGTCGCCGTGCTGCTCGGCTGGGCGGCACCGGCCCATGCCACCGGCGAACGACTGGTCGACGACTACCGCTCCGTCTACGGTACGCCGGGTGTCGCGGCGGCCGTGATCGACGGGTCGTCGGTCGAGACGATCGTCCGCGGCCGGGACGGGGGCGGCAACGCGGTGACGGCGCGGACCCGGTTCCGGATCGCGTCGATGAGCAAGTCGATGACGGCTGCGGCGATCATGCTGCTGACGGACCGACTCTCCGTGGACGACCCGGTCGTCAAGGTTCTCCCCGAGTTCAAGATGGCCGATCCGCGCTACACCAAGATCACCGTACGCTCATCGAGCTAGATCCTCGCGCCCGCACGAAACGAGGTCATCATGACTGCGTCCCCCACGCGCTCCAGTTCTGCCAGATCAACCATTATCGATGTCACGTGGTTTTTCGCGATCGCCGTCCTGCTGTGTTTCGCGTTGTCCGTTCCGATGATCTTCCGGCTCGTCCCGACGGACTTCTACAACCTGATCACTCCGATCCTGCAACTGACCCCGCTGCTCGCAGCGATCATCATGTGGCTTGCCCGACGACCCGGAACGTTCCGAGAGACGTTCGCCACCAGGTGGCGCGGCACACCCAAGTGGGCCAGCATCGGCATCGGCCTCATCGCCGCGATCGCCGCGATCCAAACCGCCATCGCACTGGCATTGGGAATCTGGCAGCTCAACCCGCTTGACCAGATCTTCGCGGCGACCATGTGGATCGTTCCGGTCTTCCTCATGCAGTCGGTCTTCGCCATCGGCGAAGAGTTCGGCTGGCGCGGCTGGCTGGCGACGTGCGCCGCGTCATGGGGATTCTGGCCGCTGGCCCTTGTCAGCGGTCTGGTCTGGATCGTCTGGCACCTGCCGGTCCTCGCCGTCATCGGTGATCGACCACCCTGGGACATCGTTATCTACTTCGCGGGCATGCTGCCATGGGCGCCGCTGTTGCTCGCACTTCGCTGGCAGTCGGGGAGTGTCTGGCCCGCGGTTTTGACGCACGGAGCGATCAACAGCGTCCGGGTGTACCTGCTGCAATCCGTCCCCAACGCAACGGATCACCTGCTCATCGAAGTGATCGGCTGGGTGCTCACGCTCGCCGCTGCCGTGTGGCTGATGCGCCCGAGCCGGGCGCAGCTCGTCCGCAGGTCTATTGAAGGTTAGGTTGATTCCTTGCTCGGGTTTGGCCGTTATCGGCCTGTCAGTAAGGATCCTGCTACCTGGTACACGCGACAGTCCTGACCGATCAGAACCCAAACTCTGTCCGGTTCCCGAGACGATGTCTGACCAGGTCGGCGCAGTGAGACCTCTGCGGGAACCAATCCGGCCCCACACCGGGCTCGGCTGTCCACAGCCGAAACCTCGACTTCCGCCTCCACCGCCCGACCAGCCCTGTTAGCCCTTTCCGGCTTACTTGGCCTCCGAGTAGGAGCGGAACAGTGAGCCGGGCTTACCGTCACATCAGTTGACAGTTGGGCCGATCGGCCCAACTCATGCCCCCTCTTGAGAGCAGAATCCAACGGACCTGCCGCTGACTTAGGCGGGCCGCGCCGAGCCGCAGACCGGACGACGCCCTCGTTAGTGCAGGTCAGACGATACATCGTTGGAAATTCCTTCATTGCTACCGGGACCCCGATCTGCCGCCGGTGCCGTCTGGGTTGGGTCGAACAACCCCGCACCGAGCCGTCGTATCAGCGGTGCGGGCTGGCTGGCGCCGGCCTGGCCGCGCTGCGTGTCGAGCACCCGGGCCTGTCCTGGCGCACCCTGGGCGGACACTTCCGCGAATCGCGGCCGTTTTGGGTCGCCGCCGGCGCCGGCGTCCCTGGCGGCTACCAGCAGCGCGAGCTCTGCCCCCACATCACCCGATACTGAACTGGGTGTCGGTCACCGGCGGGAGATGGGCCTGCGGCCGATGGGCGCGATCCGGGTCTGCCTGATCAGCTCGGCCGTCTGATCGGGATCGGCGGGTCTTCCCTCGACAGGCCTCCTGGCGTCGATGGCGATGAAGACATCGGGCGGTGATCCAGGGAGGGCCGCACCGCGGACGGCGTCGGCACACACCCGGCCGACCGATAGGCCTTGCCGTCCAGCTCGCCACGTTGCCCTGGTTGGGGTTCGTGCCGGATGAGGTGGGCGAGGCGCCGCCGGTGGCGGTGGCCCGGCTGGCCGAGCGACTGGGAATCGATCCCGACGTTCTGGCCGAGTACGGTCAGCGGGAGCAGACCCGCAGCGATCATCTGCGGTTGGTGGCCGGCCATCTGGGTTGGAAGAGCGCCCTGGCCGGGAGCACGGCGATGAAGAAGCTGGAACAGTTCCTGCTGGACCGGGCGATGGAGCACGACTCGCCGACGCTGCTGTTCAACCTGGCCACCGACTATCTGATGGCGACCAAGACGATCCGGCCGGGCGTGAGGACGCTGGCCAAGATGGTGGCCACCGCCCGGACCGGCGCCACCGCGCTGACCTGGGAGAGGGTCGCGCACCTGCTGATCGATCCCGGCGAGCCCCAGCTCGCACGCGAGCATCAGCCCGGTCGGCCCCGCCCCAGCGATCACTACCTGCGTATCGGTCATGGTCAACTCCTTGGTCATCCTTCAGTCGAATTGGTCAACCCACGCAGAGGGCGGAGACGCGTTCGCCGATCGCCACAGGACGTGTCACCTGCCGCGCCGCATCTGCAGCGGCGACTCCGCTTGCGCCAGACATGCGCGATCGCGACCTACTGCGCTGCGGCTTGCCGACTCCTACCGGCTGATCTGACGCGGAACCGTCAGCGCGAGGAGTTTGTCCGGGTTGCGGATGACGTAGAAGTTGGCGATCTTCCCGTCACCGACTTCGAACAGGCAGACGCCTACCAGGTGATCGCCGTCGTAGGCGGCCATCGCAGGCGCGTTGTTGCAGTTGACCATCTCGATCCGCGAGTCCGGCAACCGCCCCACGCGGAACAGTTCCATGACAAGCACGGCCACTTTCTCCGCGCCCACCACCGGCCGGCGCGCCGCGGTGACCTTGCCGCCGCTGTCGGCGGTCCACGTGGCGTCCGGCGCGAGCAGCGAAAGCAGCCCCTCCATGTCACCGGTCGCCGCCGCGGACATGAACTGCTCGGTGATCCGCGTGGTCGTCCCAGCGTCGACGGGGTCGAACCGTTTACGCCGCGCCTGTACGTGCCCGCGGGCGCGGTGCGCCATCTGGCGCACCGTCACCACGGACTTGCCCACCGCCGCGGCGATCTCGTCATAGTCGAACCCGAACACCTCGCGCAGCACGAACACCGCACGCTCATCGGGGGTGAGCGTTTCGAGCAGCACAAGCATCGCCATCGACACCGACTCGGCGAGCACCACATCGGCCGACGCGTCGTTCTCCTCCAGCAGCAGCGGCTCGGGCAGCCAGGAGCCGATGTACTCCTCACGACGGCGCGTGCTCGCCCGCAAGGCGTTGAGCGCCTGACGGGTCACCAGCCGCGCCAGATACGACTTGGTGTCCCGCACCACCGCGAGATCCACCTTGGCCCACCGCAGATAGCTGTCCTGCAGCACGTCGTCGGATTCGGTCGCCGAGCCGAGGATCTCGTACACGATTGTGAACAGCAGCGGCCGCAACACGGTGAATCGCTCGGCGTGCTCGTCGGTGCTCACGGGGAGGTGACCGCCCGCGCAGCGGAGGTCGGCTGTTCGGGGCGCGGGCCACCCTTGGGCCAGCCCATGGAACCGGGCGCGCCTGCCTCACCGCGGATCCTCTTCGACACCACGAACTTGCAGGTCACTTCCTTGATTATTGCGCCCATGCGACCGGGGATGTAGATGTTCACCGCGGTGTCGTCCTTACCGGCGATCTGTCTGATGCCGGCGTGCCGGCCGAGGCTGACGCACGCGCCCGTGAAGGCCAGGTCGATCACCGCCGGTTCGGTCCCCGCGATGCGGCTCAGCACGGTGTCGGCGGCCTGTGCCCCGAGCGGCCCGGCGGCGTAGCCGCTCATCCGTAGCGGCTGGCCCGACGGTGCGGCGGCGTCGCCTGCCGCGACGATGCGGTCGTCGTCGATGCTGGTCAGCGTCTCGTCGGTGAGCAGCCGGCCGAGCGTGTCGGTGCGCAGCCCGCTCGCCGCCGCCAGCTCCGGCAGGCCGAAACCGGCCGTCCAGATGGTCAGTGCGCTCGGACGCACCACACTGTCGGCAGAACCGTCGGCCAGGACGACCGCGTCCGGCCGGACCTCGGTCACCGCACCGCCCTCGAGCACGGCGACACCATGGCGGTTCAGCCATCTGGCGACGTATCGGCGCCCCCCTGTGCTCAGGTAGGGTGCCAGGGTCCGGCCACACACCAGCGTGACCTTGCGCCCTTGTTCGGCCAGTTCGGCGGCTGTCTCGACGCCGGTCAATCCGCCGCCGACCACGGTGACCGGAGCCTCGAAGGGCAACTCCTCCAGCCTGGCGCGCAGCCGCTGCGCGGACTCCAATTCCGCGATGGACCAAGCGAATTCGGCCGCGCCTGGCACCGAGGGGACCGCGCCGGTGCTGCCGACGGCGTAGATGATGTAGTCGTAGTCCAGCGCGCGGCCCGACGCCAGCCGCACGGTGCGGGCGGCGGTGTCAATGCGCGTTGCGCTGTCGACGACCAGTTGGATGCCCTCGCCGAGCAGCGTGCCGTAGCCGATCGTGGCGTCGCCGGTACGGGCCACGAACTGGTGCAGCCGGATGCGTTCGACGAACTCCGGGCGCGGATTGACCAGAGTGATGTCGACGTCGTCGCGCATCCGCAGACGGTTGGCCGCCAGCGTTCCGGCGTAACCGCCACCGATGACCACGACCTTGTGGGATGCGTTGTGTTCGATCATGCCCTCAAGACACCGGGGATCACAGCGACGTGACAGGACGCGACGTGACGTGCGTCACTCCACTCAAGCGCGCGGAACACGTGCTCGCGGCAGAGCCTTCGGCCCATCCCAGCTGTGACACAGAACTCACATCATCTGTCACATGGGCGGCCATCGGGCCGCGTCCGCCCAGCTCGGCGTTCGCCGCCACGACAGCGACTCGGCTAAATTATGTGTCACATCGCCTGCCCGGAGGACGTCCGTGTCCGTCATGTCCTTCCCCGGCATCTCGCGCAAGCCGGACGCACCGCGCCCGAACTGCAGGCCAAGAGCCGCCACCAGCACTTGGCCAGCCTCGGCCGCTATGTCCGCCTCGGCGAGGAGACCTCCGCCCGCGTCACCGCGGAGGCCGACCCCATCCAGCGGCGCCGCACCCGCTGACCGCACCACACCAGGGCGGCCGACCGCTCATCAGGCCGGCCACACCTGCAGAGCCTGCTCGTCCTCGGAGTCGGGCTCGGCCCGCATCCCGACCGCCCTCAGCGTCGCCGCATACGCGGCAACCTGCTCTCCGGTCCCGCTCTCGGGCCCAGCGAAAGCCATCAGGAAGGGGCGCCTGTGCCCCCGCCCTCCACCACGAACCCGGCCCGGCTGTCGCTGAACTCCATCGGCCCGGCAGCACGCAGTGCGTCCCGGATTTGCTCGGCATCGCGATCGCGCTCGCTCCACAGCGGCCGCCGTCCTTGGCCGTAGCCGAACCTCGGCTCGTCATCGCCCATGATCCCACCGTAGACGCCTCGCGACTGCCGTCCAGGCCCTGTGTATCGCCACAGGTCAGGCAAATCCGTTGGAAATTTCCCCGGGACTACAGCGAGGCCCTTTTGCATGGACACGATCAGCGGGAAGGTCTTCCGACCCGCCGGAGAGAACCGACCGTCAGCCGGTCCAGTGCCACTCGATCCGGCGCCACACCGATCCCCTGGCCGTCCGGGACTCCGATGGAGTCGCCGTCCAGCTCGAAGGCCGCGGTGACGTCCGAGTCGTAGTAGCGGGCGGTCGCCGAGATGTCGCCGGGCAGCGTGAAGCCGGGCAGCGCGGCGAGCGCCAGGTTCGCGGCCCTGCCCAGCCCGGTCTCCAGCATGCCGCCGCACCACACCGGCACGCCGTTGGCCTGGGCCACGTCGTGGATGCGCCGCGCCTCCAGGTAGCCGCCGACCCGGCCGGGTTTGATGTTGATGATCGAGCAGGCGCGCGCCCTGATCGCGGCGGCCGCGTCGCGGGCCGAGGTGATCGACTCGTCCAGGCAGATCGGCGTGTCCATCTTGGCCGCGAGCTCGGCGTGCCCGTGCAGGTCGTCGGGGTCGTAGGGCTGCTCCAGCAGGGCCAGGCCGTAGGCGTCGAGCCCGGCCAGATGCCGGGCGTCGGCGGGCGAGTAGGCGGTGTTGGCGTCGACCGTCAGCATGAGCGCCGTCCCGAACGTCTCGCGCACCAGCCTGACCGGTTCCAGGTCCCAGCCGGGCTCGATCTTCAGCTTGATCCGGGCGTATCCGGCGCTGATGTGCCGGTCAACGGTGTCGAGCAGCTCGTCCAGCGACCCGGCGATGCCCACGGAGACGCCCACGCGCACGCTGGGCCGTACCCCTCCGAGGTGCACGGCGAGTGAGGTGCCGCGCGCCCTGAGCACCGCGTCCAGCACGGCCATCTCGACCGCGGCCTTGGCCATCGGGTGGCCGCGCAGGTGCGCCAGCGCGGGCGCGACCCCGGCGGGATCGAGGTTCGGCACGGCGAACAGCGCGGGCAGCAGGAAGCGCCGGATCACCTCGGCCGCGCCCTCCAGGTACTCGGAGCAGTAGGTGGGCTCATCCTCGGCCACGCATTCGCCCCAGCCCTCCTCACCGTCCGCGCCGAGCACCCGCACGAGCAGCGCGTTGCGCACGGTCTGCGTGCCCAGCGAGGTGCGGAACGGCGTGACCAGCGGCAGCGCCACCGTGCGCAGCTCGGCTGCGGCGAGTTTCACAGTCCACGCTCCAACACGTACCAGCCGGACCTGGTGAAGCCGGTGATCCGATAGCCGTCATCGAGCGCGCCGCCCAGCGCGGCCCGCTGCGCGGCCCGCCACCTCCTGGCCTCCTCGGGATACTCGCGCCGCAGCCGTTCGACGTCGGCCGGAGTGGCGCAGCGCAGCACGGCGGAGCCGAGCCTCTCGCGCGTCACCCCGCCCTCGTCGAGGATCACCACCGCCTCTTCGGTTTCGGTACGGCGGGGCGGCACGGCCGGCGCGGACGCGACCGGCCAGTGCGCGAGCAGCCGGTCGGAGACGTCGCCGTCGTTGATGCCGTCGGTCATCGGACCGTAGAAGTCGGGCAGGTAGCGTTCGGCCGTGACGCCGAGCCTGCTCAGGTTGAAGTAGGCGTTGCGCCGCACCAGGGGATCGAAGGTCCACGAGATCGAGCTCAGGCCTCGCTCGGCGGCCCAGGCACGCTGGTGCGCCTTGATCGCCTGGCCGACCCCCCGGCCCTGCGCTTCGGGCGCCACCCCTGCGACGTGAGAGTGCAGGCCGGCTCCCGCCGCGAGGAGCCCGGCCGCGACGCCGACGAGCTCGCCGTGCAGGTAGGCGCCGCCGATGTAGCCGCCCGTGTGGTCGAGCGCGCACATGATGTCCAAGGCCAGCGGCGGGTCGTCGCCCGCCCGGGTGTTCCATATGCGGCGCAGCAGCCGGTCGGCGGCCTGGAGCTGGGAAGTGCCGTGCAGGGATATGACGTCTACCCCGGCTTCGGCTCGGGTGAGGAGTTCAGCCATGCGCCACAGCATCTCGCCGGAGCCGCCGTCGGGGCGTTGGCGTGGACGCCCAACTTCACTCGCCGGTGTTTGTGCCGCACGCCCGGGCCTCGCCCAGACGCAGCTGCAGAGCCAGGACCAGCCGGGTGTCCGGATCGTCCAGCGCGATCAGCTCGCCGATCCGGCGCAGCCGGTACCTGAGCGTGTTCGGGTGCAGCGACAGCGTCTCGGCCGCCCTGGGCACGTCGTAGTGCACCGCCAGCCAGATCCGCAGGCTGTGCAGGTAGTCGGTGCCGTGCTTCGCGTCGTGCTCGGCCACCAGCGACAGCGGCTTGCCCAGGAGCGCCGGGCTGGTCCGCATCGAGGCGGCCACGTCCATCAGGAACAGCGCGGCCGCCAGCTCCTCGTGTCCGCCCACCTCACCATCGGCGAAGGGCCCGCACATGGCACGCAGTGCCTCGTCCGCCTGCCTGGCGCTGAGCGGCGCCTGCGCCACGGACGCGACCGTCCTGCCGATGCCGGCCCGCCACTGGCCGCCGAGCCGGTCGGCGATCTGGCCGAGCGTGTCGGCGGTGATCCGGCGCAGCAACGGCGCGGTGGAGTCGGCCGCCACGACGGCGTAGGCCCGGCCGTCCACGGCGCCCACGGCCGCCCTGACGCGGTAGGCGGCGTAAGCGGTGCGCAGCAGATCACCGGCGTGGGTGGCGGCGAAGATATCGGTGGTCCCGCGCGCGGCCCCGGGGCCGGCCTGCCTGGTCCCTACCGTGACGACGGAGACCGGCTCGTCGGGGCGCAGCCCGAAGGAGGTGGCCAGTTCCTCGACGGGGCCGACGCCGCGCAGCAGCCAGCCGAGCCACTCGTCCCTCTTCCTGCGTGCCTCGTCGGCGGCCAGGCTGATCCGCGCCAGGTGCGGCGCGGCGGTCCTGGCCGCCTCGGCGAGGACACTCGCGGCGTCGGGCGCGAGCGGGCTGTCGGCCTGCAGCACCCAGATCGTGCCGAGCGCCTCGCCCCTGGCCCGTACGGCTATCGCCAGGCGGGGGAAGAACTCGCGCGGCTCGTAGCTCCACACGGCCTCGTCGGCGCGCAGGACCGCCGCGTACTCCTCGGCGTTGGTCGGATGTTCGGGCACTCTGCGGCCGAGGATGCCCTCCCTGCGCAGGTCGTCGATCTGCTGGCCGCCGACCGTCGAGTAGGCGAGCACGCGCATGGCCAGGTCCTCGATCGTGACGGCACCGCTGACCCTGGCGGCGACCTGGTTGGCCAGCGCGAACAGGTCGGCGGCCCGGCCCCCGCCCAGGTCGGCGGCGGGCGCGACGACCGCGAGCAGGGCGTCGACCAGCGCGTAGAGCTGTCCCCAGGACAGGCCGGGCGCAGCTTCGAGCAGCGCGATGCCGGCGGCCTCGGCCGCCTCGGTCAGCGGCTCGGGGCCGACCATCCCGGCCCGCACCACGACCGCGGCGGCGCCCGCCGCCGCGGCGCGGTCCAGCGCGGCGACGGTGGGCTTGCCGGTGACCAGCGCCAGGGCGCCGTCGAAGGTTGTCATCGGCTCGTCGGGGCCATAGATGACGGGTGCGCCGACCAGGGTCTGGCGGCCCGAGGGCAGGCACAGCGCGGTGACCGCCTCCGCGCCGAGGCTGTCCAGCAGCACCCCGAGCGTCACCCTGCCGTTAGCGCTCACCTGTGGTCTCCTCGCTCACGCACGGCCGCCGCGCAGGATGAGATTGTGCATGTACTGAGCCTTTCGTAAGGGGGACTCTGACCGCTTCGTCCTTAAGAACGAAGTTCGGCGGGTTTGTCGTTCTTGTGATCCGCGGGGTCGAGGTGCCGGGTGAGCCGCCCTGCGCCCAGCGGAGTGTGTCGCCGCAGGCGCAGGCGGGGCGCTACACCAGGCCAGGGGGGATGCCGACGGGCTCGGTGCCCTCGGGTTGCGCCAGAAAGCTCATGCGGCGCAGGCCGCCGCCGCTGAGCAGCAGGTCACCGCCCTCGTCGAAACGGAGGGTGAACGGCCCGGCCTGCCATGCCCCGGCGGGCGCGGGTACGACCGGGAGCCTCAGCGTGAGGCCGACGCTGAGCACGCCCTCGCGGTGTACGGCCAGCACTCCCAGCTCGTCACTGAGCCAGGCGCCCTCGGGGGCCGCGCCGTCCTCGGGCGCGGCGCAGGGTGTGAAGGCGACCGGCCTGCGCGCCGCCGACCGGGTGCCCCGCAGCAGCAGCCCCTCCTCGATCATCAGCCAGGTGCCCTTGGCCTCCCCCTGCCCGTGCCAGCGGCCGTCCTCCGCCAGGACCAGCTCCACCGGCACGCCGCCGAACCCGGCCTCGATCCGGCCGCCCTCGGCGGGCTCGACCGTGACCGTGGTGTCACCCACCTCGTCCTGCCAGTGCCCGAGCAACGGCCCCCTGGCCCGCTCGGCCACCGCCTCGTCCACAGCGGGGCCGGGCTTCGGCGGTTCCTGCCCGGTGAGCGTCAGGGCCAGGCGCTCGCTGAGCCCGACCGGGTCGAGCGCGCTCTGGTTGGTCAGCACCGCCACGCCGAGATCGGGGCCGGGCAGGTAGAGAAGGTTGGAGACGTAGCCGTGCATGCCACCCGCGTGCGCGTAGGCGGGCTGGTCGCCGATCATGGTGTGGTAGATCCCGTGGGCGTACGGCAGGACGCTGCCGTCGGCGAGCACGGCCCGCTCCAGCAGGGTGTCCCTGAGGTCGGCGCCCAGCACCCTGCCGTCGGCCAGGAAGCCGAACCAGGGTGCCAGGTCACCCACGCTGGTCACCAAGCCGCCGTCGCCGACCGCGCTCTCCTCGGTGTCGGCTCTGACGCCCCCGGCGTACCCGTAGGCCATCTTCGGCACCGGCGCGGAGGCGTCGTCCCTGAACGCCGTGCCGGTCATGCCGAGTGGGGTGAACAGCCGATCGCGGGCGAACTCGGCGAGCGAGTGCCCGGTGACCCGCCTGACCACCGCGGCGGCCAGGATGTAGCCGGTGTTGGAGTAGGAGAATTCGGTGCCCGGTTCGAACGCAAGCCTGCGGATCGCCCCGACGATCTTCATCAGCCGTTCCTCGTCCAGCATCTGGAGCGGCACGCCGGTGACGGCCTGCAGCGCGTACCACTCGGGCAGGCCGCCGGTGTGCTGCAGGCACTGGGTCAGCGTGACCGGCGCCTCCAGCCGCAGTTCCGGCACGTGCTTCCTGACGTCGTCGGCCATGCTCAGCTTGCCGTCCCCGGCCAGCATCAGCAGGCACGCCGCGGTGAACTGCTTGCTGGCCGAGGCGATGTCGAAACGGGTGGCGGCGTCGATGGGGACGCCGAACTCCACGGTGGCCACGCCCCTGGCCGCCGCGCTCAACACCTTGCCGTCGGAGTAGACGCCGACCGCGAGGCCGGGAGCGTCCTGCGCGACTCCGTCGAGGGCGGCGACGGCGTGTTTCACCTGTTCAAGATCCATGTCTCCAGTATCCGGACACGCGTGCGCGAACTTCTTGGTCACCACGACAAAGTCGCGGCAGGCGGCCTTGGCTTCCCGGCCGAGACCACGGCGGCGACCCCGACTCTGCGAAGACCCTGCGAACGGAGCATGGCGCAGGACCATCCAGATCAGGATCTGTGAACAGGCGCTAACGGCGGCCGTACAGGGCCATCCGGCTGATCATGGCGTCGGCGGCGAGGTGGGAGCAGACCGTCACGCAGCCCAGCGCCTCCGCGGGCGTGGCGAAGGTGCCGGCGAGCGTCTTGTCGGCGATCCTGCGCACGCCCGGGATCTGCGCCCCCAGCTCGGCCGCGGGCGTGCTCGGCATGTCGATCTCGAGCTCGAGCACCTCGGGCAGCCGCAGCGGCGTCAGCTGCCCGGCCCCCCGCACGGTCTCCGCCGCCGCCTCCCGGATCAGCCGCCTGGCCTCGGCCGGCGAGAGGCTGTCCGCGGCGGTGTGACCGTGCGCGATCTTGACGGCGACCGTGCGCACGCCGGGGAAGGCCTTCTCCGCGACGCCGCAGATGACGTCGTCGCCGGTGAGCAACCCCACCGGGACGCCGACCGCGGCGGCCTGCAGCGCGTTGACCTCGGCCTCCGACACCGGCCGGCCGTTGAGCCGTACCTCGTAGAAGTGCGAGGAGTAGGTGTGGGCGAGCACGCCGGGCGAGCCGGCGGCGGCGTGGTAGCCCAGGAACATGGCCACGTCGTGCTCGGCCGAGATGCCCTCGGCCATGCAGTCCAGCTTGGGAGTGCCGAAGATCAGCCGGGCGCGTGGATCGAGTTCCTCGTGCAGCAGGTTGTCCATGGTGCCGTGGCTGTCGTTGACCAGGACGCTGTCGGCTCCGGCCTCGAACGCGCCCTGGATGGCGGCGTTGGCCTCGGCGGTCATCAACCGTTGCGACCGCGGATACCCGTGGCCGCCGCGGACGACCTGGTCCATGGTGGCGATGCCCGTCACGCCCTCCATGTCGATGGAGATGTAGACCCGCACCGGCTACTCCTTTCTCTGGCTTTTCTCTGGCTTTTCCTTGGCCGCCGTCCCAGGGTGTCACCCCTGGGGGACGACGGGCTTTGTCGTCGGGGCCGAAGCCGGGTGCCCGCCTTGGGCGTTTCGCACAGCTGCGGGAACCACGAGGGCGGCGCCGACGGCGAGCAGGCCGAGCACCGCCGACAGCAGGTAGGTGGCGACGAAGCCACGTTCCGCGGGGACCCCGGCCACGCTGCCGGCCGCCAGCACCATGCCGCCGAACTGCGCCCCGAAGGTGCCGCCGATGCTCTTGGCGACGAAGACCACGCCGCTGACCCCGGCCGCCCGCTCGGCGGGCACGTCGGCGGCCACGACGTTGAGCCCGGAGGTGAGGCCGATGGAGCCGCCCAGCCCGATGACCGTCACCCCGGCCACGATCTGCCATGGGGAGGAGTGCCAGAAGGCGAGCGCGGCGGTGCCGGCCGAGACGAGCGCGCTGCCGAGCGCCAGTACGGTGCGCCGCCCGAGCAGCCTGGTCATCGGCCCGACCAGCGGCGCGACCAGGGTGCCCGCGATGCCCATCGGGAACATGTAGAGCCCGATCCGCAGGGTGTCGGCGCCCAGGCCGTACCCGGTCTCGGCGGGCAGCGACAACATCATCGGCAGCGCGACGACCAGGCCGAAGGAGGCGAAGCCGAACACGAAGCCCATCGCGGTCACCCCGGCCGGGGAGCGCCCCGCCAGCAGCCGCAGGTCCACGAGCGGGTCGTCGGTGCGGAGCTCGACAACCGTCCACAGGCCCAGCGTCAGCGCCGCGGCCGCGAACAGGGCGAGGGTGGCGGGGGCCGCCCAGCCCCAGCTCAAGGAGGTGGTCAGGCCCAGCATGAGCAGGGCGAGGCCGCCGCCGAGCAGCAGCCCGCCGGCCCAGTCGACGCGCCCGGAGGCCGCGCGGGGCGTGGCGGGCACCGCGTACCAGGCCCAGAGCGCGGCCACCAGCGCACCGGCCAGGGCCAGGAAGAACAGCCACCGGTAGCCCAGCGCCGAGGTGAGCGGCCCGGCGAGGATGAGGCCGAGCGCGCTGGCCAGGGCGGCGACGCCGATGACCAGGCCGTTGCCGGTGGCGCCCCGCTCCGGTTCCAGGGTGTCGCGGAACAGCCCGACGGTCAGCGGCAGCACGCCCAGCCAGACGCCCTGCACCGCCTGGCCGGCGATCAGCACGAGCACGTTGGGCGCCAGGCCGGAGACGAGGGTTCCGGCACTGCTGATCGCCATCAGGGTGAGCAGCAGGGTGCGCTTGTCGTAGATGTCGGCCAGGCGGCCGACGGTCGGGGTGCTGATCGCCGAGCTGATCAGCCCGCCCGTGAAGATCCACGCGATCTCGCCGGGCGAGGCGGCCAGCTCCCGCTGGATGAGCGGGAGCGCCGGAGACATCATCGTCTCCAGCAGTTGGAAGACGCCGATGAACAACACCGGCGCGCCGATGATGCCGAGACCTAATCTGGGCATGGTCGTGCCTTTCGGGTGGGGGGTGATGGTGTACGGCCGCGCGTTCCCCCGAACCCGCGGTCCGGCTAGAGCGGGCCGAGCACCTTGGGCGTGACCAGGGCCTGCGCGACGTCGGCGAAGTATTCCTCGGAGCCGCCGTGGACGCCGAGCACCACGGCCTGCCCGAGCCCGGACAGCAGCGCCTTGAGCGCGCGGGCCAGGCGCACGGCCTGCTCGCGCGTGACGGGCGCCCCGCCGTACTCGCGGCCGGTGAGGTGCGCCGCGAGCCGGACCTCCCAGTCGTTGATCGCCGCGTTGAGCTTGGCCAGCAGCTCCGGGTCGGCCAGCACGAGATCCATCACGCGGATCTCGAACAGCAGCTGTCCGGCGGCCTCGGGGTCGGCGGACATCCGCCAGTACTGGCGGGCGATCGCGGCCACGACTTCCTCCAGCGTGAGGCCGGGCCCGGCGGCCCCGATCGGCTGAAGGTCGAGCGGCCCCACATAGTCGTCGACCATCGCGACCATCAGACCGCTCTTGCCGCCGAACAGCGAGTAGACGGCCCCCGTCGTCAGGCCGGCCAGCTCGGCGATGTCCTCCAGTCTTGCCTGCGCGCCCTCCTTCCTGACGATCTCGCGTGCCGCGTCGATCAGCGCGCGTTTGTTGACGGCCTTGCTCTCCGCCCTGGTCAGCCGCATGGCGTTGAAGTCTCCCGTTTCGAGGGTTGGCAAAACGATAGTATGAATTATTAGAATAATCCAGATTACTAGTTCAGGTATGGAGGCCACGATGGATGTCGACCAGCACATGAACCTGGTACCCGACTATGCCGCGTTCCCGACCGTGGATCAGATGCACGCCGAGCTCGACGAGCTCGCCGCCGCCCACCCCCAGCTGGTAAGGCTGCGCCGCATCGGCACCTCGCGCCTGGGCGAACCACTGCGCGTGGCCACGATCGGCACCGGCCCCCACGACGCGGTGATCATCGGCGGCCCCCACCCCAACGAGCCGATCGGCGCGCTCACCGTGAGCAGCCTGCTACGCCAGCTCATCGACGACGCCTGGCTGCGCGAGGAGTTCGGCTACCGCTGGCACCTCATCCCCTGCGTCGACCCCGACGGCGCCCGTCTCAACGAGGGCTGGTACGTCCGGCCCGGCGACCGCCGCGCCTACGTCGAGCACTTCTACCGCCCGTGCGAGGCCGACCAGGTCGAGTGGACGTTCCCGCTGACCGGCGAGGGCTACACCTTCGACCGCACGCTGCCGGAGACCGAGGCTCTGATGCGGCTGATGGACGAGGTCCGGCCGGCCTTCGTCTATTCGCTGCACAACGGCGAGCTTCAGGGCGCTTTCTCCTACCTCAGCCGCAACGAGCCCGACCTCGCCGCCGACCTGGCCGCCATCGCGGCCGGTCAGGGTCTGCCGCTGCACATGGGCCCGCCGGAGGTCCCCAGCGCGGTGCAGATCGGCCCGGCCGCGTACCTGACGCCGCGCGGCGCCGAGCTGGCCGAGATCTACGGCATCGGCGGCGGCAGCGTCGACTACGCCGACCGCTTCGACGCCCTGCACCTGGTGACCGAACTCCCGTACTGGGCCGACCCCCGCGTCTCCGACGAGACCCCCACCGACCAGGTGTACAGCGAGGTGATCAAGACCCATCTCGCCGACCAGCGCGCTCTGATCGCCACGCTGAACCGGTCCCTGGCGAAGGTCGGCTCCGAGCTGACCGTACGGTCACCGTTCCGCCGCGCCCTGGAGGACTTCATCGGCGCCCACGACGACTACATCTCCGAATGGGAGGACCACCCCGGCGCCGACCGGCCCGCCACGGTGGCCGAGGTCATCGGCACGGAGCAGCTCAAGCACAGCATGCGGCTGAGGTACGGCGGGATGTACCTGCGCCTGCTGGACGCCGAGCTCGCCGCGGGAAACCCGACCCCGGCCATCCGGGCCGAGCGCACCGGCATGGGGGCGCTCTTCGACGCCTGGTTCGCCGAAGCCGAGACCGGATTCACCGCCACGCCGATCCCGATCCGCACCCTGGTCGCCGTCCAGCTCGGTGCCGCCCTACTGGCAGCGGAGGCGGCGAAGGGACCCAAGGACACGGTCCGCGACGGGCTTGAGCTGGTGCGGCAGGAGATGTCACCCTGATCGGTCCGGGCGAGCCCGATCCGGTGGCAGGGCCCTACCTGACCGCCTGAGCGACCGGACCGACACGGCTCGCCGTGGCGGTGGGCCAGTAGCTTGCCGCATGGGCCAAAGCGCGGCCTTCGAGCAGCGCGACCAGCTTCTCGAAGAGGGCCCCTGCGGCCGGTGCCGCCCAGTCGTCGGGAAGGAGTTCACGCGGCAGGCCGGGGTCGCTGAAGGGCAGCTTCCGCCAGTGATCGATGACGGCAAGGTATGACACGAACGCGTGTTGCCCGTCGATGACCCCTGAGCGCTCCAGCACGTGCGCCTCGTCTTCGTGCCTGTCGATGAACTCGCGGTATCGATGGTCGATTCCCTTGAGGTCCCAGCAGGTGTGGACCATCGTTCGAAGGTCCTGGCCTGCGACATAGTCACCGACGAAGACAGCGCAGTGGCGCATGAGATCGAGTTCGCCGATGGCGTGCTCAGCGGCCGGCGACATGCGTGCCGGAGCGATCCAGACCGCCGAGCTGATGTTGCCGAACCCGAGCGATGACAGGTGGGCGCGGAGCTGGTTCCGCTTGCCCCGGGTCGACTCGGGCACCGAGAAATTGACCACGCACCAGCCGTCGGAGAGATCCGCCGGCTGCCGGGCATGCCAGATGATCTTGTCGCCGTCGGCGAGGGACTCGAGCGCCTCTGCGGTCAAGGAGTAGCCGCGGGTCCCCTCGCGCCTGTCCGGGATCAGCCAGCCCCGTTGCTTGAGCCGGAAGACGCCGGTGCGAACGCTTGATTGGTCCAGGCCGAACTGGCCGAGCAGTTCGACCGTGCCCGCGATCGGCATCCAGTTCCCCATCCGTCGCACGATGGCGCCGAGAAAACCGACGAGCACGGTACGTGAATGGTGGGACGGGGTGGTGGTGTCCACCGGTTCGGTGTTGCTCATCTGACTCATGATGCCCGATCCACGTTGCCGGCCCGGTTACGGGACGCCGAGCGCTGTCAGCCACGACCGTGGCCACGGCGCGCTCTTGCCCGTGTGAGGATCGAGGTGGACCGTGACGAACCGTCCGTGTGCGGCGCGGGTGCGGGGGCGCCCGGCGAACGGCTCGCCCCAGAGCTCGAACGCGAACGTCATCGAGGTCGTGCCGATGCGGACGACTTCGACGACGGCGGTGGCCTCCTGCTCGAAGCGAAGCGGGGACTCGAAGTTCAGCTCGTATCGAACGCGCGGGGCCGAGGAGAAGTAGCCGCCGAGGCCGCGCTCACGCATGAGCGCGGCCTCTGCGGCCTCGACGAACCGCACCACGGCCGTATTGTGGTAGATCCCTGCGGCGTCGGTGTCGATCCACTCCACTCGCGTACGGTGAACGCCGACCGCCCCGGTGTTCGGCGGAGTCGTCACGGGCTCACGGTGACGCGGTCGGGAGTCCATCGCAGATGCACGTTGTCCGCCTCCGGGGCGCGCAGCAACGCCAGGCGCGGCGGGATCTTGTCGGTGCGTGAGCTGGGCGGCTTTCGGCGGCCGGCTGCGAACTGCTCCGGCCACGGCGCGCCGGGGCCGCGATACTCCTGCTCGGCGGCGGCCTGAAGCGTCCACTGCGAGTTGTAGAGGTGGGTGCGACCCAGCGCGCACAGGTCGGCGCGGCCGGCGAGGAGGATCGAGTTGACGTCGTCGTAGGACGAGATCGCACCGACCGCGATGACCGCGACACCCGCGGGGCCGGCGACCTCGTGCCGGATCCGGTCGGCGAACGGAGTCTGGTAGGACCGCCCGAAGGCCGGTTTCTCGGCCTTGGTCACCTGTCCGGAGGAGACGTCGATGGCGGCGGCACCGTGCTCGATGAACGCGCGGGCGATCTCCACC
Organism: Streptosporangium sp. CA-135522; assembly: GCF_050949235.1. Classification (NCBI taxonomy): domain Bacteria; kingdom Bacillati; phylum Actinomycetota; class Actinomycetes; order Streptosporangiales; family Streptosporangiaceae; genus Streptosporangium; species Streptosporangium sp. CA-135522. The sequence continues at coordinate 4,737,655 of NZ_CP192026.1, read as the reverse complement.
GCGTCGTGCTCGGTGTTGCCCTCCGGCGCCCAGTCGGTCGCCGAGATGCGGACCGTCACCGGAGTCGGGGCGGGCACCACCGCGCGGACGGCGTCGAAGACCTCGAGCGGAAAGCGCAGCCGGTTCTCCAGGGACCCGCCGTATTCGTCGGTGCGGCGGTTGGCGATCGGCGAGAGGAACGAGGAGAGCAGGTAGCCGTGGGCGGCGTGAACCTCGATCAGGTCGAAGCCCGCCTCGACGCCGCGGCGAGCGGCCACGAGGAAGTCGGCGACGACCTTGTCCATGTCGGCCCGGGTCATCTCACGCGGCACATGGCAGCCGGGTCCGTAGGGCAGCGCGGAAGGACCGATGACCTCCCAGTTGCCCTCCTCCAGGGGGTTGTCGAGGCCCTCCCACATCAGCTTGGTCGAGCCCTTGCGGCCGGAGTGGCCGAGCTGGAGCCCGATCTTGCCGGTGGTTCGGGTGTGGACGAAGTCGGTGACCTTCCGCCACGAGTCGCGCTGCTCGTCGTTCCACAGCCCGGTGCAGCCCGGCGTGATCCGTCCCTCGGGCGAGACGCAGACCATCTCGGTCATCACCAGGCCGGCGCCGCCGAGCGCCTTGGAGCCGAGGTGGACGAGGTGGAAGTCGCCGGGGACGCCGTTCACGGCGGAATACATGTCCATCGGCGAGACCACGACGCGGTTCTTCAGCTCCAGCCCGCCGATCCGTGCCGGCTGGAACATCGCCGGCGCGACCTGTTCGAACCCGTTGGCCTTCGCGAACTCCGTCTCGATCAGGTCGGCGAACCCGGCGTCGCGCTCCTTGAGGTTCTCGAAGGTGATCCGTCGCGACCGGGTCAGCAAGTTGAAGCAGAACTGCGCAGGCTCCTGGCCGGCGTACATCCCGATGTTCTCGAACCATTCCAGCGACGCCTGCGCCGCACGCTGGGTCGACTCGACGACAGGCTTCCGCTCGGTCTGGTAGGCCTCGAGAGCCTCGGCCACCGTCGGGTGCTCGTGCAGGCAGGCGGCCAGCGCGAGCGCGTCCTCCATGGCGAGCTTGGTACCCGAGCCGATGGAGAAGTGCGCGGTGTGGGCGGCGTCGCCCAGGAGCACCACGTTGCCGGCGTACCAGCGCTCGTTGCGGACCGTCGTGAAGTTGATCCACTTGGAGTTGTTCGTGAGCACGGTGTGGCCGCGCAGCTCGTCGGCGAAGATCTCCCTGATCCGCGTGACCGCGTGGTCGTCGGACACCCCCGGCGGGAAAACCTCATGCTCGGTCGCGTCGAAGCCGGCCCGGCGCCACACCTCCTCGTGCATCTCGACGATGAAGGTCGAGCCCGCGCGGGAGAACGGGTAGCCGTGGATCTGCATGGTGCCCCACTCCGTCTGCTTGACGAAGAACTGGAACGCCTCGAAGACCAGGTCGGTGCCGAGCCAGATGTACTTGTTCCTGCGTACGTCCAGCGACGGCTTGAAGACGTCGGCGAATCTGGTCCGGATGGTGGAGTTGAGCCCGTCGGAGGCCAGTACCAGGTCGTACGTCGCGCGCAGCTCCCCGACGTCGGGCGCCTCGGTCCGGTACCGGACGATCACGCCGAGCTCGGCGGCCCGCTTCTGCAGGATGTGCAGCAACTCCTTGCGGCTCATCGCCGCGAAGCCCTGCCCACCGACGGTGAACGCGGTGGCGTTGAACTCGATGTCGATGTCGGTCCAGCGGGCGAACCGGCCCTCCATCTGCCGGTAGATGACCGTGTCGGCGTTCTCGATGCCGCCGAGGGTCTCGTCGGAGAAGACGACACCGAAGCCGAAAGTGTCGCCGGGGGCGTTGCGCTCCCAGACGGTGACCTCATGGGCCGGGTCGAGCTGCTTCATCAGCGCGGCGAAGTAGAGTCCGCCGGGGCCACCGCCCGCGATCGCGATCCTCATGACGGGTTCCTCTCCGAGGCGCGGACCATGCCTTCCTGCACGACGGTGGCCAGATGACAACGGTCGCGGGTGAAGAAGCGACCGATGCCGAGGCCGCGGCCGTCCTCTGCCGCCGCCGCGTCCTGGACGTAGAGGAGCCAGTCGTCGATCGTCCCGGATGCCGGGGGGCGGTGAAACCACATCGCGTGGTCGAGGCTGGCGGTGACGAGCCCGGGCTCGGCCCAGGACAGCCCGAGCACGCGCAGGACGGGTTCGAGGATGGTGTAGTCGCAGACGTAGGCGAGCGCGGCGAGGTCACGCTGCTCGTCGGAGAGCGCCTCGACACTGCGCAGGGTGTCGAACGGCTTGACCCAGACGGCCTGGTGCGGGACCCGCTCGCCGTCGACGGTCAGGTAGACCGGGCCGGGGACATGACGCATGTCGAAGCTACGGCCGGCAGACCAGTAGGCCTTGGACTCCTCGGTCATGGTTCCGCCGCTGCGGCCTTCGAGGTAGGCCGCGGTGCTGGGCAGCTCCTCGGGGTCGGGGACGCCGGCGGGGAACCCGGCGGCGAAGGTCCCGCCGGGCTCGCCTGCCGCGAAGCCGGCCAGGCACACGTAGAGTGGCTTGCCGTTCTGGTAGCCGCGGACCTGGCGGGTGCTGTAGCCCCGGCCGTCGCGCAGCAACTCGACCTCATAGCGCACGTCTGCGCCGATGTCGGCGGGGCGCATGAAGTAGCTGTGCATCGAGTGCAGCCTCTTGCCGTCGGTCACCGACCGCATCGCCGCGGCCGCGGCCTGGGCGACCAGGTCACCGCCGTACGCTTTGGGCCACGGGCACGGTTGGGTGACGGCCGTGAACGCGAGGTCGAAGTGTTCCGGCTCGGCCTCGGCGAGGGTGACCGCGGCGGAGAAGATCGCCGAAGTCGGCGACGTCTGTGCTGTCATCGACGTTCCGGTGGTCATCGGTCGAGCCAGTTCGGCAGGTCGGTGTCCTGGACGTCGGGCAGGTTGACGACGATGTTCTCCGGCGTGCGGGTCGTCATCCAGGTCAGCGGCTTGTTGCGGTCCAGGTTGCACTCGACGTGGGGCATGAACGGCGGGACGAAGACCCAGTCGCCCTCCTCGAGGTCGGCGTAGTCCTCGAACCTGTCGCCGAAGTAGATGCGGGCGCGGCCCGAGAGCACGTAGCCACCGGTCTCGGCCTCGCCGTGGTGGTGCGGGACGGAGCGGTAGCCGGCCTCGTTGCTCACCTTGCCGAACCAGAGCTTGGTGGCCGGAGTGTGCTGGATGCTGACGCCGGAGATGCGGGTCGCGCCGGTGGACTGCCCGGTGTCGCCGGCCTCAAGGCCGCCGCGGGTCACCACGGGGACGACCAGGCCGCTCTCGGTGGCGTACATCGAGTTGTCGCCCTCGAGGACGTACTTGCTCAGGTCATGCTCCATGACTGGCTCCTGGGTTGTCATTGGTGAGCGGGGCCGGCGTGGAAGGCCACGGCGTTGCGCAGCGTGCCGATGCCGGGGATCTCGGTCTCGACGACGTCGCCGTCGACGAGGTAGCGGGGCGGTTTGCGGCCGGCTCCGACGCCGCCCGGGGTACCGGTCAGCACGAGGTCACCTGGACGCAGGACGGTGAAGGTGGAGATGTAGGCGAGCAGGTCGGCGGGGTCGAAGACCAGCGTGCGAGTGCTGCCGCGTTGCACTTCCTCACCGTTGATCCGGCAGATGACCTCGACCCCCGCTCCCACGTCCACCTCGTCGGGGGTGACGATCACCGGGCCGATCGGTGTCGACCGGTCCCAGGCCTTGCCCTGCAACCACTCGCTGGTGCGGTTCTGCCAGTCGCGCACCGAGATGTCGTTGGCGACGGTGTAACCGGCGATCGCGGCGGCGGCGATGTCGCGATCGGCTCGCCGCAGCGTGGTCCCCACCACGACGGCGAGCTCGGCTTCCCAGTCGACCTTGAGGCCGGCCGGCAGTTCGATCGGCTCGCCCGGGCCTATCAGCGTGTCGGCGTACTTGGTGAACAGGGTCGGGTAGGTCGGGAGCTCACGCCCCATCTCGAAGATGTGATCGCCGTAGTTCAGGCCGCAGCAGATCACCTTGCCGGGAGAGGGCAGGGGCTGAACGGGGACGGCCTCGGGGATCGGGTCGGTGAGGTCGTCGAGGCGGACCGGGCCGACGGCCATCAGCGCCGACAGGTCCGAAGCGGGCAGCCGACGCCAGAGACCGGCCTCGTCCAGCGCGGCGGCGGTCGATCCAGCTTCGGTCGTCACGGTCGCAAGCCGCATACGTACCTCCCAGACTCTCTTTGCTGTCACAGAATATTAACGAGCGTCTAGAATACGCAACATAGATGCGCTTAGATGTGGGGGCGGCCAAACTCGCGACCGAGGAGGAATCCGTGGCCCCCGATGCCATCAACCCCGCTTCCCTGCCGACGCCGAGCGGTTACTCCCACGGCACGCTGACGGGTAACACCCTGTATCTGGGCGGCCAGACCGCCCTGGACGCCGACATGCGGATCGTTCCCGGAGGGATCGTGGAGCAGTTTCGGCAGGCGTTCGGCAATGTGCTGGCCACGCTCGCCGCAGCAGGCGGGGTGCCCGCGGACCTGGTCAGTATCACGATCTACCTGACCGACATCCCGGACTACCAGGCGCACGGCAAGGAGATCGGCCGAGTCTGGCGAGAACTGGCCGGCCCGGTCTATCCGGCGATGGCGGGAATCGGCTGCACGGCGCTCTGGCAGCCCGAGGCCATGATTGAGATCCTCGGTGTCGCGGTGATTCCCGACGAGCGGCTCAAGCGCCCGGAGGCTTGACCGGGAAGCGCCGGCCTGATGTCTTACACAATCTCGACGAGCGCACTTAAAGAGAAATTTAGATACGACGTCGCCGGCCGAGGGTCAAGGCATCTTTCATTCTCATGACGACCGTCACGATCGCGACATTCAGGGAAGGAGCCCGGCGTGGCTGAGAGCCCGTACTGGAACCCGAAGACGGAGACGCTCGCCCGGGACGACCTGCGCGCCCTGCAGTTCGCGAAGCTGCGGCGCGTCGTTGAGTGGGCCGAGGCCCGCAGCCCGTTCTACCGCCGCACGTGGGCGGCGGCCGGGTTCACGGCGGACCGGCTGAGGAGCTGGGACGACTACGAGCGCATCCCGTTCCTCACCCGGGACGAGTGGATGGCGAACCAGGCGGAGCTGCCGCCCTACGGCGACCTGCCCGTGACCGGCGCCGCGGGCGCGATTCGCATGCACACCACGAGCGGCACTTCGGGGCGCACGCCGCTGCGGGCGCTCGACAGCCGCAAGGACTGGTTCTGGGCGGCCGAGATGTGGTGCTATGCCCTGTGGGGCATCGGGATTCGACCGGCCGACGTCGGCTACCTGGCCTTCGGGTACGGCTCCTTCATCGGTTTCTGGGGCCTGCACAACGGATTGGAGAAGATCGGGGCGTTGACCATCCCCGGCGGCGCGCAGACCACCACGCAGCGAGTCAAGCAGATCGTCGACTTTGGCTGCACGGTGGTCGCGACCACGCCGACGTACGCGTTCCGGATGGCCCAGGAGGCGCGCGAGCTGGGAATCGACCTTCCAAGCTCGGCCGTGGGCACGGTCGTCCTCTCAGGTGAGCCCGCAGGGATGATTCCCGAGACGAAGGCGCTCATCGAGGCCGAATGGGGCGCGAAGGCGTTCGACACCGCGGGGATGACCGAGATCTCAACGATCTTCATGTTCGAACCGGCCGATCAGCCCGGCGGCTGCCACATCATCGAGGATCACTTCATCGAGAAGGTCTACGACCCGCAGACGCTCCAGGAGCTTCCGTACGGGGAGCGGGGTGAGCGCGTCACCACGTCGTTCGGCCGCAGCATCATTCCGCTGATCAAGTACCGCACCGCGGACGCGGTCGTGAAGGTGCCCCATACGACCACGGCCAACGGCCGCACCTTCGACCTCTACGAAGGCGGCATTCTCGGCCGCGTGGACGACATGAAGCTGGTGCGCGGCACCAACGTGTACCCGCGGGCGGTCGAGGCGATCGTCCGTGGCTTCCCGATCGAGGAGTTCCAGATCCGAATCCAGAAAGTCGAACTGCGCGATGAGATCTTCCTGGCAGTCGAGCCAGCGCCGACCCTTGACGACGACGCGTGGGCGGACATGGAAGGCCGGCTGCAGGCCAAGCTCGCCGATGCCCATGAGGGCCTGCGTTTCCTCATCGAGCGTGCGGCCCCCAACTCACTGCCTCGCTTCGAGCTGAAGGCCAAGCGCCTTCAGGACCTGCGCTGAAAGGTTGATCTCATGGCTGCCGATCTCCTCAACGCTTCCTTCACCGGCCAGGAGGCCAAGCTCGTCGCCGCCTACGAGGCTCTCAAAGAGCTTGCCGGCGATGACCTGCCGCCGTGCGCGGCCAGCAACGTCCGGGTCGCACTCGCGGCGCTCGGCGTCGCCGTGATCGACCTCGGCCTCGTGTACGAGCACCTCACCGACTACGGCTGCTGAGGTCCGTTCCGCCTCGCACCGGCACGGTGACCGGCCGCCTGCCGCCGGAGCACCCGCGCTTCACCCCGACCCGGGGCATCCTGGCTCGTTCAGGTCGTGGGCAGGCGCCAGGAGAGCCGCCCCTCGCGACGATCCCGCGACCTCGATCACCTGTCGTGGCCGAAGCCGTCCGGCCTGGGCGGATCGCGGGCGCGGCCGGGGCGGGTGAGGTCAGGAGGGCGGGGCGGGGGTGGACTGGTAGAGGTCGCCGTGGCCGGTGAGGAGGAGGGTGGGGACGCCGGCGGGGACGAAGGCGGCGGTGCCGGCGGTGAGGGTCAGGGCGTGCTCGCCCCGGCCGACGGTGATGGCGCCTGACAGGCAGAGGAGGATACGGGGGCCGTCCGAGACCAGGTCGGCGCGCGGGTTCTCGGGGGTCAGGGTCGCGCGGGTCAGCTCGAACTCGCGGACCGGGGGCGACCAGCGGACGACGCCGGGGGCTATCGGCCGGGGAGATATGACCGGCGTCTCCAGAGGTTGGAAGCGGACCACCCGCAGGAGTTCGGGGACGTCCAGGCGCTTGGGGGTGAGGCCGCCGCGCAGCACGTTGTCACCGGCCGCCATCACCTCGACCCCCAGGCCGCGCAGGTACGCGTGCGGGTTCCCGGCGGGCATCCAGATGGCCTGACCGGGCGCGAGCCGTACGTGATTGAGCAGGAGGGAGACGACCACGCCCGCGTCGCCGGGGTAGTGGACGGCCAGGCGGGCGGCGACCTCGTAGGCCGGGTCCACGTCGCCGAGCTCGGCGCACGCGGCCGCGACTTCGACGACCAGGGCGGTGCGGGCCGCCGGGGAGAGGGTCAGGGTCGCGGTGAACGCCTCGCGCAGGCCCTCGGGGCCGCGCAGGAGGGCGGCGATGGGCCGCAGCGCGGGGACGTCGATCCGGTCGAGCAGGTCCGCCGCCGCCTCGGGGGCCCGGAAGCCGCACAGCGCCTCGAAGTCCCCCACGGCCATGAGCAGCTCGGGCTTGTGGTGGGGGTCGCGGTAGTTGCGCAGCTCCGGGGGCGACCCCGCCGCCTCCTCGGCCGCGAAGGCCGCGCGCGCGTGCTCCGCGTCCGGGTGGGCCTGCAACGACAGCGGCTCCTCGGCCGCCAGCAGCTTCATCAGGTACGGCAGGCGCGGCCCGAACTCGGCGGCGACGGCGGGCCCCAGGACGCCCCGGGGGTCGGCGGCGACGATCTCGTCCAGCGGCCGGCCGGCGATCCGGGACGGGGCGCCGGGGTGCGCGCCCAGCCACAGCTCGGCCTCGGGTTCCGGGCTCGGCACGGGGCGGCCCTGGACACCGGCGATCGCGCTGCGGGATCCCCAGGCGTACGTGCGCACGGTCCCGTCCAGCCGGTACGCCCCGGGCGGCAGGGCGCTCACGCCACCGCTCCCGCCGCCGGGACGGACGGCCAGGTCAGCGCGGCGGCCCCGACCAGCCCGGCGTCGCCGCCGAGCGCGGACGGGCGCAGCCGTACGCGCCGCAGGAAGTCCAGCCCGGCCAGCCGCTCGAACCAGGTGCGCAGCGGGGCGAACAGCACGTCCCCGGAGCGGGCGACGCCACCCCCGACCACGACGAGGTCGAGGTCCACGACGGCCGCGGTGGACAGCAGCGCCCCGGCCAGGGCGCGGGCGGCGCGGTCGAACGCGGCGGTGGCGACCGTCTGGCCCTCGCGGGCGTCGGCGGCCAGCACGACGGCGTCGGCCTCCGGCTCCCCGGCTCGCCACCCCTGACCGCGCGCCCAGCGCACCATGCCCGGCCCGGAGGCGTACGACTCGACGCAGCCGCGCGAGCCGCACGCGCACGGCTCGCCCCCGGGATCGACGATCATGTGGCCGACGTGCCCGGAATTCCCGGAGGGCCCGAACCAGGGCGCGCCGTCCAGCACCAGGCCGCCGCCGACGCCTGTGGAGACGACCACGCCGAGCAGCGCGCGCGACCCGGCGCCGGCCCCGGCGAAGTGCTCGCCGAGCGCGAAGCAGTGCCCGTCCCCGGCCAGCACCGCGGGCCGGTCGAGCGACTCGGCGAGCCGGTCCACGAGCGGGAACGCGCGCCAGGCATGGATGTTGACCGGGCTCACGGTGCCGGCGCGCGGGTCCAGCGGACCGGCCGAGCCGACGCCGAGCGGCGCGTTCCGCGCGATGTCCCCGGCGGTGGCCGCGACGCGCGCGGCGAGCCGCGCCACCGTCCGGAACACCTCCTCGGGGTCGTCGGTGCGCGGCGTGGGATGGGTCCGGCGGTGCGAGACGACGCCGCGGGAATCGACGAGCGCGGCGGCGATCTTGGTGCCGCCGATGTCGACGGCCAGGGCATGGGTCACGGGGGTTCTCCGTCAGTGGCGATGGTGGTTGTCGGGCTGCGCGGGGTCGCCGGGGTGCTCCAGCCCCGGCACCAGCCGCAGCCGGTGGGCGCGCGCGTGGTCGAGCCACCGCACGAACGCCAGCCGGCGCGCGGCGTCGAGGAGGCCGTCCGCGGGGCCGGGCGGGTCCGGCTCCGGCTCGCGGCGGGCGACGAGGGTGGCGGTCCAGGGGCCGGCCGTCACGGTCTGGCTCGGTACGGCGGAGCCCAGCGCCCCGGCCAGGTCCGCGGGCAGCGAACCCGGCTCGGCGTCGAATTCGCCGTCCGGCGTGCGCAGCCGCCAGACCGGCCCGGCGGGCGGCCGCGCGGTGGACTCCCGGTAGGCTGCCGCCTCCGCCGGGGCGACGGCGACGCCGGCGGTGACGGCCTCGTACACGGCGCGGACGGCCGCGTTGCCCTCGTACGCCGCCGCGGCGATGGAGCCCAGCTCGACGGCGGCCCGCTGGTCGAGCCGGACCGGCGGGGCGCCCCCGGGGTCGAGCCCGCGCGCGGCGGCCTCGGCGGCGCACAGCTCCTCGGTCAGCACGACCTGGGCCACCCAGCGCGTGAGCTGCCGGTCCTCGGCCGTGCCCGGCGCGGGGAGCGCCGTGGACCGGGGCCCGGCCCGCAGGGCGCCGAGCCGCCGGTCCAGTTCGGCGCGCGGGAGGGGGTTGCCGTCGAGCCAGCCGAGCAGCGGACCCACGCCGGGCGCGACCGACTCCCCGGTGACGGGCGCGTACCCGGGGACTGGATGCCCGTGCCCGTGCCTGCGCCCGTGGTGGTGACCGCTCGTCACGGGGCCACCACCAGCTCGACGGTCGGGGCGTACTGGCAGCGGCCGTACCACATGACCTTGACCAGGGCCCAGGAGGAGCCGGGGTCGGCGTCGCGCGGCGCGGCCACCTCGAACTCGGCGGTGGCGGTCTCCCCCGCCGCGAGGACGAACCCGCGGACCGGGTCGGCGATCAGGTCCCAGGTGCCCCAGGGTGAGACGAGCTGAAGTTCGCCGCGGATCTCGCCGCAGGTGCGGTTGCGCAGCGTGAGCCCCAGCACGGCCCGGCCGCCGGGGGCGACGCGCACCGACTGCGCGGTCGCATCCACCGACAGGCCGGTGTCGCGGCCGGGGTTGTCCTTGCCGCCCTGCGCGGCCACCCAGTCCTCGGGAACGTCGCCGGGCACGGGCAGCACGCCGGGCAGGTCGCCGACCGCGATCGTGACCACGTCCTCGACGGTCTGGCCGTCGTGCTCGAGCCGGGCGGCGGCGAAGTACATCCCCGGCTCCACGCCCTCCGGCGGGGTGACCGTCACCGGGAACCGCAGGTGTCCGCCCGCCGCCAGCCGGTACGGCCGCCGCGTCAGGCTCGCCGTCCAGCCCTCGGGCGCGAGGATCTCCACGGCCCCCTCCACCTCGGCGTCGAGCAGGTGCGAGGAGAGCACCACCGACACCTCGGCCGGCTCCCCCTCGGTCCGCACGAGCCCCGGTGAGGCCGCGACGCTCACCGGAAGGTACCCCATCGGCGCCGGCCCCCGGTTGTGCAGCCAATATCGCGAGTGCACCGGCTGCGCCGCCTCTGCCACCGGCCCCAGCACCGCCCCGCCGTACGGCGGCACGCCCGCGTCGGCGGCGGCGTGCGACGGCAGGCCGGGCACGGCGATCACGGTGGCGACTTCGGCGCCGGTCAGCGCGATGGCGCCCGGGACGGGTTCGCCCCGGCGTTCGAGCAGGTCGGCACGGTACGCCTCGGTGAGGGCGAGCGCGCCGGAGAGGGTGGCGTCGCGGCCGTGGCCGGTGGACTCCATCAGGCGGACGGTCACGCCGGACGCCGGGTCCGCAGCGGCGGCCGATCCGTGCGCGGTCGGGTTGCCGACCGGCTTGAGGGTACCGACCAGCACCTCGCGGGCGGGCTGGACCCGCAGGTACGACCGGGCCGGCCGCAGCGGGCCCGGGTGCGGCTCGGCGACCACGGCGTACAGCGGGTGGTTGAACTCCTGCCCCTGGGCGGGCAGCGTCAGCGTGCGCCAGTCGCCCTCGCCGGAGACCAGCGCGTAGCGGAACTCGTGGGTCCAGTGCATGAGCTGGAAGCCCGCGCCGTCGGGCAGCGTACGGCGGGGCGGGTCGATCCACACGCCGGACGGCCAGCCGGTGCACGAGCGCATCAGCGACAGGTGCAGCGTCCCGGCCGGATCGACGGCGAAGCCCGGCAGGCCGTAGGTGAGCAGCGCGACGGTGTGGTCGGTGAGCAGCTCGGACTCCGGGACCTCCCCCGGGCAGGCGACGCTCACGCGGGCGTCGGCGAGGTCGGCGGTCAGCGCCGCGGGGTCGGTGGTGACCAGGGCGGGCAGTGCGCGCAGGTCGCGCAGGTCGGCGTTGGGCCGCCAGACCTCGCGCAGCGGCCGCGCGGCCGGCACCCAGACGCGCCCGTCCCGCTCCAGGGCCTCGGCATAGGCCGTCCCGGCGCTCTCCAGCAGCTCGCGCACCGCGTCGTTCTCCTCCGGCCCGCCGATCATGATCCGGAAGTCGGGGAGGTTGGAGTCCACGTCGAGCCAACCGTATCGGGACCAGTCGGCGCTCGCCGTGGTCGCGGTGACCCCGGCCCGGACCAGCGCGACGAGCAGGTCGCGGACGCCGGCGGCGTCGTCCAGCGCGGGCACGACCACCTCTGCGACCCCGAGCGCCCGGTCCCCCAGGGAACGGCCGTCGGTGCCGGTGAGGGTGACGCGGGCGGTGGAGCCCAGGCCGAACCAGGTGTTGGCGGGATTGTCGAGGGTCCACGGCGCCTCGGCGGCGTCCACGTCGGGCAGGGCGAACCCGCGCCCGACCACGGCCCCGGCCACCTCGCTCACCGGGAGCGCGCCGGGAAGGTCGGCGGGGAAGCTCAGCCGCAGCAGCCGGTCCGCCCCGCTGTAGTCGAGGACGCGGGTGCCGAGGTCCACCCGGTCCACGCCGTCCCAGAGCGTGACGGTCTGCTCGTAACCGATGCCGTCCACCGTCCCGGTGATCACCAGGCGCTCGCCGAGCGGGCAGGTCTCGCGGCGCACCCGGGCGGCGCCCTGCGCCGCGCCGACGACCGGGCCCTTGGGCACCAGGTGCCAGGGGCCCTCACCGAAGTCGGGATGGGCCGGGTACTCCTCGTAGACGCGCAGCTCGTTGCCGACGCATCCCTCCCGGACCAGCTCTCGCCCCGCCTTCTTGTCGAACACCCCGGACAGGCCGCCGCCGCGCTCGGGGTCGGCGGTGACGCGGTAGCGGGCGTTCTCGATCGTCACGCCGGCGGCGGGAGTCCACACGGGCTCCGCGCCCGGCGAGCCGGGCAGCAGCCGCCAGGTGCGCCAGCCGGTCGCGGGCACGTCCTCGGCCAGGAACCGCAGGGTCCCCCGGTCCATGACGCACGGCACCTCCGCGCCGGCGTCGTCGAGCACCCGTCCGCCGTCGAGCCCGGCGGGCAGCCGTACGGCCACCGGCGCCGACCGGTCGAAGGACAGGGTGTTCGCGACGACGACCGCGACGCCCTCGCCGGTGGTGTCCACGCGGGCGACCAGCGACTCGAGCGAGGCGTCCAGTACGGCGGTCGCCAGGTCGTACGCCTCGCGCCAGCCCGACAGCAGGTCGATGTAGACCTGGTCGGACTCGCTCCCGGTGATCGCGTCGTGGTGCGCGCCGTAGGCGAGCTGCCGCCAGACCTTGTCCAGGGCGGCCTCGGGGTAGGTCCCGAACCCTTCGAGCGCGGCGAGGGTGGCGAGCTTCTCCGCGTCCACCGCGGCCACCTCGCCCGCCCGCTGCGCCTGCTTGGTGTCGATGTAGGAGACGTCCTTGCCCGTGTAGATCGGGTTCATGTCCCGGGTCTGCGGGCTGGGCCGCCGCCCGGAGGCCGCCAGCTCGGCCCGGACCGCGTCGAGGAAGTCGCGCGGGGTGGCGCAGACGAAGCGCGGCCAGACGTAGCGGGCGTTCCAGGAGCGGTGGATCTCGGTGACCCACTTGTTCGGCGGGGTGTAGTCGGTGCCCACGGGCAGCAGCAGGTTTCTCGTCGCCCCGACCGGCTTGAGCTTGCGGTACAGCTCGTAGACGGCCTGCTCGGCGGTGGCCAGGTCGGCGGAGGAGTCCATCCACCAGCCCGCCGAGTAGTGGTGCGGCATGAAGTGCGTCAGCACCCCGAGTCCCGACGGGGAGATCCACTCGAACTCGCTCGGGAACTGCATGACCGTGGCGTCGTCCTTGGCCTCGCGGAAGTTCTTCTGGATCGGCCCCCACTGGTGGAACGGCCCGCGCGCCCAGGCGCTCCCGGTCAGCCCGGCCGCCGCGAGGTATCCCGGGAACTGCGGGTCGTGCCCGAACGCGTCGAGCTGCCACGCCGTCGCCGGCTCCCCGCCCAGGATGTCACGCTGGTAGCCGATGCCGTACACGATGTTCCGGATCGTGGTCTCGGCCCCGGTCAGGTTGGTGTTGGGCTCGTTGTACGTCCCACCGACCAGCTCGACCTGCCCGCGCTCCATCAGCAGCCGCAGGTCGGCGCGGCGCTCGGGGTGCACGTCGAAGTACGGCTTGAGGTAGTCGATCTCGGCCAGCACGAACTTGTAGACCGGGTCGCGCAGCGCCAGGTCCAGGTGCGCGTCCACCAGCGCGAAGCCGTTGCGCTCCCACAGCGGCCGGGTGGTGGCGTCCCCCGACAGCAGTTCCCAGGGCGAGGTGTATGCCGCCTGCGTGTTCCACCACACCGGGTCGTAGTGGAAGTGCGAGACCATGAACATCGTCCAGCCGGGCTCGGTCACGACGACCACGCCCTCGGCGCGCGCGTCGCCCGCCGTCACCATGACCGGCAGCCGGGCCCCCGAGACCGGGTCGGCGATCTCCAGGGGGACCTCGACCTCGCCGGAGCCCTCGGCCTCGCCCGTCACGCCGGGGCCGGTGACGGCGACCCGCGCGGGCGGGCCGTCGAGTGTCACGCGCAGCACCTGGCGCGGGGCGTCCTCGGTGCCCGCGAACAGGTCCGTGGACTCCACGGAGACGATGGTGACTGACACGGGATTCCTCTCTGCGGGTCGGTGACCCACGTGGTCGGCGGCCGGTCGCACCGCCGGGAACCCGGCGGTGCGACCGGCCTGATGGGGCACGTTACCGCGCTACTTCCCCCACGCCTCGAACTCGTAGATCCGGGCGGCGGAGTCGGTGTTCTGGGTCGGTTTGGTGATGGACAGCCTGACGTGGCGGGCGGTGAGGGTGACCGGGTGGGTGGTGGTGGCCGCCGTGTTGCCGGTGACGGTCACCGCGGTCTTCCACTCCTCCGAGGCGGCGGAGCGCACCTGGATGGTGAAGTCCCGGGTGTTGAACGCCGCGGACTCCCCGCCGGCCTGCGCGTGCCGGACCACGAACCGGGTCAGGGAGCGGGCCTCGCCGAGGTCCACCTCCAGCCACCTGTCCGCGGTGAGCGTGCACCACTTGTCAGAGTTCCCGCCGGTGACGCTGCCGTTGACGGCCTTGGCCGGACCCTCGTTCGCGTTGCACTGCCCGGAGGCGGTCGCCGGACGGCCGAGCGCGCGGTTCTCCTCCCCCGGCTCACCCGACCAGGCGACCGTCGCGGTCGCGGCGGCCGACCGGCCGTACTCGGTGGAGACGGCCTCGACCTCGATCGTCGTGCTGGTCTCCGCGCCGGCTCGGTCGAGCTGCGGCACGAAGTACGCGTCGTTCGGGGTCGCACCCAGGTACGTCCGGGAGCCGTCGGCGTTGCGGCGATAGACGTCGTAGTGGTGGACCTGGCCGGATCCGGGACCGGCGGCGGTCCAGGCCAGGCGCAGCGACTTGCGGGAGGGGGACACGTCGGTCGTGCCGAGCACCTGGAGACCGGAGGGCGCGGCGGGCGCGTCCACGGCTCCGTCGTACACGGCGAGCTGCCCGACCCGGATGTCGTAGGAGGCGGCGGAGCCCTCGGCGCGCAGGCCGAGCTGGGCGATGGTCTTGCCGGCGTGCGCCGACAGGTCCAGCGTCTTCCGCTCCCAGCCGGTGCCGCTCGTGGACCCCAGGTCGAACGTGGTGAAGGTGCCCGGCGCGTCGGTGAACGCGACGGCCGCCTTCAGGTGGGTCGGGCCCGCGGCGGGCGTCTTGACCACGACGGACAGCTTGGTGTCGGCCGTCACCGGCAGCTTCGCCTGGTAGAGCCGCACGGTGTTGGCCGCGTCGAGCTTCCCGGTGAGCCGCAGCGAGGAGCCGCCCTCGTACGCGTCGCCGTAGTCGATGGACGGCGTGAGCCGGGTCCCGGTGGAGTTCACCACCCACTGATAGGTGGGGGGCACGTCCTGCACCGACAGGTTGTTCCAGCCGCCGGCGCGCACGCGGGCCCCGCCGACGTTGTAGAAGTCGCCGTGCCCGGTGTTGAACCCGGTGACGAACGGCTTCGCGGTCACGGCCGTGGACTCGGCGATGTAGTGCGCCAGGCCCTTCCAGGAGGAGGAGGTCGCGGTGTTGGACGGGTCGGCGTTCGCGCCCACCCAGTACCGGGAGTCGCGGGTGCGGAAGTCGGCCGGGCCTGAGGAGGATTTCCACGTCCACTCGGGCCGGTAGATGCCCAGCGAGGTGACGTGCGGCTGACCGGCGGGGAACACCGCGTCCCAGCTCACCCCGGTGTTGTACCCGTTGGCCTCGGTGTCGATGCCCGCGTACAGCTCGTGCTCGTCCCGGCCGAGGGAGCGGGCCAGGTCGCGCGACGACCCCAGGTCGCCCGCGCCCCAGCCGAAGTCCAGGAACATCGAGTCGGAAACCCGGGCGGGGTCGCTCAGGAAGGCGTCGTTCGCCGTGGTGAGCGCGTCCTGCCAGGCCACCGAGCCGCTCTCGGTCATCGCGTCGTACCACATGAACTCGACCTGGCCCTTGGCCCGGGCGTACTTCATCAGCGAGCGGATCTCGGTCGCCAGGGCGGCGTCGCCGCCCGCGGTCTCCTGGTTGATGAACCAGCCGTCGAACCCGTAGTGCTGGGCCACCTGCACCAGTTTGTCAGCGACCGGGTAGTTCGAGCCGGACTTCTGCGCGAAGTCGCGCACCCACTGGATCTGCCCGCCGTACGCCGTGGGCGGGAAGAACACGGTGCCGTAGACCTTGACCCCGTTGCGGTGCGCGGCGTCGATCACCGTCGCGTTGGGGGCGAGGATGAGGCCCTCGCTCGCCGAACCGCCCCAGAAGACCAGGGTGTCGATGTACTGCCAGTAGGTGAAGGCGTAGTAGTTGGGGTCGAGGGAACCCTGCGACGGGTTTGCGGAGGTGGGCCCGAACGACACCAGCGAGGCGACCTTGCTCTCGCCGGCGCGCGCGTTCGGGTTGGCCTTGAGCGCGGGGTCGGAGGCGCGGGGCCGCAGCGGCACCCGCGACCGGTTGAACCGCGCGTCCGGGTCCGTCCCCGGGTCCCAGTTCAGGATCGTGTTCGGGTGCCAGTAGGAGGCGTAGGGCTGGTCGCCCGCCGCCCGCACCGCCGCGCGGCCCGACCGGCCCGGCGCCGCCGGGGTGGACGAAGCGGACGAAGCGGACGGGGCGGCCGAGGGGGACGGGTCGGCGAGCGAGGAGGGGGACGGGGCGGCGGGCGGGGAGGTGGGCCGGGCCGCGAGGTCGGCCAGGGCGGGCTGGGCGGCGAGGGCCGTCGCGATCAGGGCCCCGCACAAGGCGGGTAACACGCGGTGTCGCATCTGGACTCCCTCTCATTCCTGAGTGAGGACGGTGTCGATTCCCCGAGTCGTGAGGTGGCCCGGGTCGGCGGCGCGGTCGCCGGCGACGATGGCCACCGGTCCGGTCTGGCGCAGCCGGACCCATTCGGTGTGGAAGGCGCTGCCGGGCGCGACCTCGGCCCGGCGGCCGGGCTCGGTCCGCAGGTCCACGTCGCACCGCAGGGCGGGACGCCTTTCCCCGGTACGGCGGCGGCGCTCGCCGATGATCGCCGCGAGTTCCTTGGCCGCGGGCTTGGGGTGGTGGTCCACGGTGAACAGGCCCAGGTCGTACTCCCGCTCCGGGAAGTCGGTGAGGGAACGTTCCAGGTCGTGGGAGCACCACCAGGTGACGCCCCACAGGGCGGGGTTGGCGGTCACCGTGTCGAGCGTGCGGCGGACGAATTCGGCGGCGTGGGCGTCGGGCACGTCGGGCAGGGGCACGCCGATCTCCTGCAGCCAGACGGGCCGGGCCGGGTCGAGCGAGGTGGCCGCGGCCAGTTCGACGAGGTAGTCGGCGTGGCCGACGGTGGCCGGGCCGAGCGGGCCGTCGATCGCGGAGACGCCGTTGAACACCCAGGAGTGGACCGTGGTCAGGTCGCCGAGGTCCACGTTGTCGGCGGGATGGAACGGGTGCTCCGGGTCGTACCACGTGGCGTCGTACAGCGAGTGGAGAGCGAGCAGGCCGGGCGCGGCGGCGCGCACGACATCGACCAGCTCGGCGGCCCAGGCCGTGGACGCCTCGGGCGTGGTGGGGTTGCTCGGGTAGAGGTTGTTGACCTCGTTGCCGAGCGTGACGGCGAACACGTTGTCGCGGGTGGCGACGGCGCGGGCGAGCCGGTCGGCGTACACGGCGATGCCGTCGCGCACATCGCGGTCGGTGAAGAGGCTGCGCCGATGCCAGGTGAGCACCCACGACGGCAGGAAGTCGAAGCTGGACAGGTGCCCCTGGAGCAGGTCCACGGCGACGGACAGGCCGAACTCGGCGGCGACGTCGATCAGCGCCAGCAGGTCGTCCACGCCGCGCTGCCGGATCAGCGCCCGGTTGGGCTGCATCCACGGCCAGATCGGGAACACGCGCACGTGGTCCAGGCCGATCGAGGCCAGGTCCTCGAAGTCGTGGCGAACGGCGTCGAG
The DNA here is from genome assembly GCF_050949235.1 of Streptosporangium sp. CA-135522. NCBI lineage: Bacteria > Bacillati > Actinomycetota > Actinomycetes > Streptosporangiales > Streptosporangiaceae > Streptosporangium > Streptosporangium sp. CA-135522. Next base: position 4,720,088 of record NZ_CP192026.1, on the reverse strand, counting down.
CGAGAGGTCGAGCCAACTGTGGAACCAGCCGGCCGAGGGCACGTAGTTGGCGCCGTAGCGGATGGGGTCGGACAGGGGCACGCGTCCTCCGGGGGTCGAACGATCTCCCGGCGGAGCCTAAAGCGTTTTAGTCACCCTGCCAAGTCCCTGGCGGCGCCGTGCTCTCCCGGACCACCAGCCGGGGGGTCGCCGTCTTGACGTCCCGGCGCAGCCCCGGCTCGGCGATGACCTCCAAAATCACCTCGGCGAGCTGCTTGCCGAAGGCGAAGGTGTCGCGGGAGAGCGCGCTGATCGCGGGGTGCGCGATCCGGGTCAGCACCGAGTCGTCGAAGGCCACGATGGACAGCTCGTCCGGCACCTTCATCCCCATCTCGCCCGCCACGCCCAGCCCGGCCAGTGCCATCACGTCGCTGTCGTAGACGATGGCCGTCGGCCGGCGGGGACGCGACAGCAGCGCGCGGGTCGCGGCGGCGCCCTCGGAGTCACTGAAGTCGGTGTGCACCGATACCGCCTCCTCCAAGTCCAGCCGCCCGGCGCGGTCGCGCAGCGCGCGCGTGCGCCGCTGGGTGTGCCGGAACGCCGGGAGGCCCGCGACGTGGGCGATCCTGCGGTGGCCGAGCGCGGCCAGGTAGTCCACGACCGACAGCATCGCCTCGCGGTCGTCGGCCCACACGCTGGACAGGCTCCCGTGCTTGCCGGGACCGCCCAGGACCACCGCGGGCGTCCCCAGCTCCTCCAGCACCTCGATGCGCGGGTCTCCGACCTTGAGGTCCACCATGACGAACCCGTCCACCCGGTGCGCGGAGGCCCAGTCGCGGTAGACCTCCATCTCGGCCTCGGCGTCCTCGACGATCAGCAGGTGCAGCGCCGCCGACTGCGTCGACAGCCCCGCCTGCAGCCCGGACAGCAACTGGGCGAAGAACGGCTCCACGCCGAGGGTGCTGGCGGGCCGGGCGATGACCAGGCCCACGGCCTCCGCCCGAGCCCCGCCCAGGGCTCGGGCGGCGCTGTGCGGACGCCAGTTCATCTCCTTCGCGACCTGCAGGATTCGCGCGCGGGTGGCCTCGCCGACCCCCGGGCGTCCGTTGAGCGCGAAGGACACCGCGCCCTTCGAAACCCCGACCCGCTCCGCGATGTCGGTGATCGTCGGTCGGCGCACCACTGCTCCTTCACGAGTTCGTCTCAGCTATTGACACATGAGTCTAGCCGGAGGAATAGTCCCGCAACTAGAGCGATTTAGCACCCAAGGAGAGCGTCATGCGTAGGTACTGGACGGGACCGGCGGTGGCAGCCGTCATGGTCGTCTCGGGCTGCGGGCTCGGTGGGGCCGACCCGCAGGGGGCCCCCGCCCCGACCGCGGCGGCCACGGGCGAGGTGAAGGGCACGGTCACACTGCAGACCTGGGCCCTGAAGCCCAAGTTCACGACGTACATGGAGGGCGTCATCGGCGCCTTCGAGAAGAAGTATCCGGGCACGAAGGTCCAGTGGCTCGACCAGCCCGCCGACGCCTACTCCGACAAGGTCCTCAGCCAGGCCGCGGGCGGCACCCTGCCCGACGTCGTCAACCTGCCACCCGACTTCGCCCGCCCGCTGGTCAAGCAGGACATGCTGCTCGACGTCGCCCAGGTGGACTCCAAGCTGGCCGACGAGTACGTCGCGGGCGGCCTCGACGCGTACCGGTTCCGCGGCCACCAGGGCACCTACGGCTACCCGTGGTACCTCAACACCGACGTCAACTACTGGAACTCCGAGTTGATGACAAAGTACGGGCTGGACCCGAAGAAGCCGCCGACGTCCTTCGACGAGCTGGTCGAGCAGGCCCGGATCATGAAGGAGAAGTCGGGCGGCAAGGTCCTGCTGATGAGCCGCCGCCCCGAGATCGGGGACCTGAAGGAAGGGGGGGTCAAGCTCCTGTCCGACGACGGCACGAAGTTCGTCTTCAACACCCCCGAGGCCGCCGCGGTGATCGACGAATACCGCGCCGCCTTCAAGGAGGGGCTGATGCCGCGTGACGTGCTGACCGACACGTACGCCGGCAACGCCAAGCTGTTCAACGAGGGCGCGGTGGCCTGGACCACCGGCGGCGGCAATCACATCACGAGCGTGGCCAACGAGAACCCCTCACTCGCACCCAAGATCGTGGCCTCCTCCGACTTCGGCATTCCGCCGCTGTACGTCCAGGGCCTGTCGATCTCGAAGAAGACCAAGAACCCGCCGGCCGCGATCGCGCTGGCCCGCTGGGTGACCAGCCCGGAGAACCAGGCGGCGTTCGCCCATCTGGTGAGCATCTTCCCGAGCACGAAGGCCTCGGCGAACGACCCGTTCTTCAGCAAGAGCGACGGCACCAACGCCGGGGACGCCAAGGTCATCGCCTTCAATTCCCTGGCCAAGGCGGAGGTCCTCCAGCCCTTCGAGGTCACCGACGCGATGAGCAAGTTCATCCGGCAGCAGATCGCGGCGGCCCTCACCGGTGAGATCTCCTCCAAGGAGGCCCTCGACGCCGCGGTCGCCAAGTGCAACGAGCTGCTCAACCAGTGACGTCTCCCGCACTGACCCGCCCGGGGCGGCTGCGCCGCCTGTTCACGCCTTGGGCGCTGGTGGCGCCCGCCACGCTGTGGCTGCTCGTGTTCAACGTCTGGCCGTCGATCAACACGATCGTCCTGGCGTTCACGAACGCGAAGCCGCTGGGCGGCGGGCACTTCACCGGCCTGGACAACTTCGCCCGGGTGCTGAGCGACGCCCAGCTCGCCGACGCGCTGCTCAACAGCATCGTGTTCATGCTGGTCTGCCTGCCGCTGCTCACGGTCCTGCCGCTGCTGCTGGCGATCCTGGTCGAGAAGAAGATCCCGGGCATCGCGTTCTTCCGTACGGCCTTCTACACGCCGGTCGTCGCCTCCGCCGTGGTGGTCGCGCTGATCTGGAGCTGGGTGCTTAACGACCGGGGCCTGGTCAACGGGATCGCGCAGTGGCTCGGCGTCATCGCCGAACCGATCCCGTTCCTCACCGAGCGCTGGCTACTGGTGTTCAGCGCCATCTCCCTGACCGTGTGGAAGGGACTCGGCTACTACATGATCATCTATCTCTCGGCGCTCGGGAACGTGCGGCGGGAGCTGCACGAGGCCGCGGCCGTGGACGGGGCCGGGTCGATCCGCCGGTTCTGGAGCGTGACAATCCCCGGCGTGCGGAACACGATGCTGCTGGTCTCGGTGATGGTGGCGGTCTCGGCGCTGCGCGTGTTCTCGGAGCTGTTCGTCCTCTCGAACGGCACCGGCGGCCCCGGCGGGCGCGCCCAGTCCGTCGTGATGCTCATCCAGATGTACAGCCGCGGCTTCTACGGCCACTTCGGCTACGCGTCGGCGCTCAGCATCGTGCTGCTCGTCATCACGATCGGCCCGATGCTCCTGCTGCTCCGGCTCAACAGGAAGGCGGGCTGACATGCCCGACGTCACAGCACGCGCCGACCCCGGGCCCCACGCCGTACCGGATGAGAGATCGCGGCCGAAGCCCGGCCCGGCGCAGGGCAGGCACGCGGGCCGTACGCGGCGGCGAGGGCGGGGCGGCTTCGGTGCGGCGGGATCGGGCGAGCTGGTCCTGCGCTACACGCTGCTGGTGCTGGTGCTCCTGCTGCTGGTCTCACCGTTCCTGTGGCAGCTGTCCACCTCGCTGAAGAGCCTGCACGAGGACATCTACACCGAAACCCCGAGCTTCCTGCCGCAGCAGCCCACGCTGGACAACTACGCCCAGGTCACCGAGACCATCCCCGTATGGTCGTACGCGCTCAACTCCCTGATCGTGGCCGTCATCGTGGTCCTGGGCAACACCGCGGGCGCGACCCTCGCGGGCTACGCGCTGGCCCGGCTGAGATTCCGGGGCGCGAAGCTGCTGCTGGTGGGGTTCCTGTCCACCCTGGTGCTGCCCGGCGAGGTGACGATCATCTCGCAGTACATCACCGTGCGCGGGCTCGGCCTGGCGGACACGCTGCTGGGCGTCGCGCTGCCCGGCGCGATCGGCATGCTCAACGTGCTGCTGATGCGCACCGCGTTCATGGCCATTCCGCAGGAGATGGACGAGGCCGCGGTCATCGACGGCGCGACCCCGTGGCAGCGGCTGATCCGCATCGGCCTGCCGAACGTACGAGGCATGCTGAGCGTGATCACGATCTTCGCGTTCATCGGGGCCTGGGACGACTTCCTGTGGCCGCTCATCGTCCTCAACGACCCGGAGAACTTCACGCTCACCGTGGGCCTGCAGTACCTCAACGGGACGTTCACCAACAACCCCCGGCTGCCGGCGGCCGGGACCATGATCTCCTTTATCCCCATCGTGATCCTTTTCGCGTCGTTGCAGCGGTTCTTCTTCCGCGGCGTCGAAGAGGGCGCTATCAAGGGCTGAACCGGTTTCCAGAACGAGGAGTCTCTCCCCATGCATGACGACCGCGAGCTGGTCGAAGCCCGACTCAGGCGGGTGCTCGACGAGCGGATCCGCCCCGCGGTGTACCCCGCGTCCGTACCGCTGGACGTGGCCGTGTGGCACGCGCCCGGCGAGCCCGTGCCGGTGGCCGAGGGCCTGGCGGCCTCCCCCTCACCGATCGCGGTCGGTGACGCGTGGGGCGCGCCGTGGGGCACGAGCTGGTTCACGGTCACCGGCACGGTGCCCGCCGACTGGGCGGGCCGGACCGTGGAGGCCGTCCTCGACCTGGGCTTCGACGAGAACATGCCGGGCTTCCAGTGCGAGGGTCTGGTCTACCGGCCCGACGGCAGCCCGGTGAAGGGTCTCAACCCGCGCAACCAGTGGGTGCGCGTCGGCGCGCCGGTCCAGGGTGGTGAGGAGGTGCGGCTGCACATCGAGGCGGCCTCCAACCCGGTCATCCTCGACTACCACCCCTTCCTGCCCACGAAGCTCGGGGACGAGGAGACGGCCGGGAGCGAGCCGCAGTACCGGCTGGCCCGCATGGACCTGACGATCTTCGACGAGGCCGTCTGGCAGCTCGTGATCGACCTGGAGGTGCTCGGCGAGCTGATGGCGGAGCTGCCTGTCGACGGCGCCCGCCGCTGGGAGCTGCTGCGTGCCGTCGAGCGAGCCCTCGACGCGATCGACCTGCAGGACGTCAACGGCACGGCCGCCGCCGCCCGCGCCGAGTTGGCCGGGGTGCTGGCCACGCCGGCCGCGCCCTCTGCCCACCGGATCAGCGCGGTCGGGCACGCCCACATCGACTCGGCCTGGCTGTGGCCACTGCGCGAGACCGTGCGCAAGGTCGCCCGCACCACCTCCAACATGACCGCGCTGCTGGAGGACGAGCCGGAGTTCGTCTTCGCCATGTCCCAGGCGCAGCAGTGGGCGTGGATCAAGGAGCACCGGCCGGAGGTCTGGGCTCGGGTCGTCAAGGCCGTGGCCGAAGGGCGGTTCGTCCCGACCGGCGGCATGTGGGTGGAGTCGGATACGAACATGCCCGGCTCGGAGGCCATGGCCCGGCAGTTCGTGCACGGCAAGCGCTTCTTCCTCGACGAGTTCGGCGTCGAGAACGAGGAGGCGTGGCTGCCCGACACCTTCGGCTTCGCCGCCGGGCTCCCGCAGATCATCAAGGCGGCCGGATCGAAGCGGCTGCTCACCCAGAAGATCTCCTGGAGCCAGGTCAACAAGTTCCCCCACCACACGTTCCTGTGGGAGGGCATCGACGGCACCCGGATCTTCACCCACTTCCCGCCCGTGGACACCTACAACTGCTCGATGAAGGGCAGTGAGATCGCCCACGCGGCGCGCAACTTCAAGGACAAGGGCGTGGCCCGGCACTCGCTGGCCCCCACCGGCTGGGGCGACGGGGGCGGTGGCACCACCCGTGAGATGGTCGCCAAGGCGGCCCGCCTGCGGGACCTGGAGGGGTCGGCCACCGTCGTCTGGGAGACGCCCACCGAGTTCTTCGCCAAGGCCGAGGCGGAGTACCCCGCCCCGCCGGTCTGGGTCGGCGAGCTGTACCTGGAGCTGCACCGCGCCACGTTCACCAGCCAGGCCAAGACCAAGCAGGGCAACCGCCGCAGCGAGTCGCTGCTGCGCGAGGCCGAGCTGTGGGCGGCCACCGCCGCCACGCGTGTCGGGTCCGAGTACCCCCACGAGCGGCTCGACCGGATCTGGAAGACCGTGCTGCTCCACCAGTTCCACGACATTCTGCCCGGCTCCTCCATCGCCTGGGTGCACCGCGAGGCCGAGAAGACGTACGCCGCCGTGGCCGCGGAGCTGAACGAGATCATCGACGGCGCGCAGCGGGCCCTCGCGGGGAACCCCGGCTCCGGCGAGCTGGTCTTCAACGCGGCGCCGCACGCCCGCAACGGCGTCCCGGCCGGCGGCGCGGCCGCGGTTCCGGCCCCCGCCCTCACCGCCGAACTCCGCACGCGCGGCGAGGGCGGGTACGTCCTGGACGACGGCCTGCTCCGGGTGGAGATCGACGGCCGCGGCCTGGTCGTCTCGGCATACGACCTGCGGGCGGAGCGGGAGACGGTCGCGCCGGGGCATGCCGCCAACCTGTTGCAGATCCACCCCGACTTCCCCAACATGTGGGACGCCTGGGACGTGGACCAGTTCTACCGGAACACGGTGACCGACCTGGTGGACGCCGACGAGGTCGCGCCGGGCGAGGAGCCGGGCTCGGTCCGCGTGGTGCGCTCGTTCGGCGCGTCGCGGGTCACACAGGTCCTCACCGTGGAGGCCGGGCGGCTCGACATCCGCACCGAGGTGGACTGGCACGAGACCGAGAAGTTCCTCAAGCTGGCCTTCCCGCTGGACGTGCACGCCGACCGGTACGCCTCCGAGAACCAGTACGGCCACGCCTTCCGCGCCACCCACACCAACACGAGCTGGGAGGCCGCCAAGTTCGAGGCGTGCAACCACAAGTTCGTGCACGTGGAGGAGCCGGGCTGGGGCGTGGCGCTGATCACCGACTCCACCTACGGCCATGACGTGACCCGCACCGTGCGGGCGTCCGACCCGGGCACGACCACCACGCTGAGGGTGTCGCTGCTGCGGGCGCCGCGGTTCCCCGACCCCGAGACCGACCAGGGCCTGCACCGGTTCCGGCACGCGCTGGTGCCGGGCGCGGCGATCGGCGACGCGGTGCGCGAGGGCTGGTTCCTCAACCTGCCCGAGCGGCGGGTCCCGGGCGACGCCGAGGTCGCGCCGCTGGTCACCGTGGACGACGACGCGGTCGTGGTGACCGCCGTGAAGCTGGCCGACGACGGGAGCGGGGACGTCGTCGTCCGCTTCCACGAGTCCCGGGGAGGCCGGGCCCGCGCCCGCGTCTCCACCGGCTTCGCCGCCACCGGCGTCACCGTGACCGACCTGCTGGAGCGCCCGCTCGCCGACGCGGACGGGCCGGATCTGATCGACGGGTCGGTGGCGGTGTCGCTGCGCCCGTTCGAGCTGGTCACGCTGCGGTTCAGCCGCTGAGCGCGCGCCCTCGGCGTACCGCCCGGGTGGGCGGTACGCCGAGGGCCGGGCGACGTCCTCCTCCAGCGGGGAGCTCACCCCGATCCTGCGGCCCTACATCGATCGCTCCTCGATCCGGGCCGGCTGGACGCAGCCGGCGCTCCGGCTTCTTCGGGTGTTGATGAGATTTCAGGGATTCCGAAGGTCTATCGTCCTCATCGTTCGTCCTGCTCTGACGGTGAAGGCGAGGAGGCCCGGGTTGGCACTGGCGGTGAGACGCATGCGTTCAGTGGGGATACGGATGCTGACCTGGACGACACTGCTCGCGACCGCGGTGGCATGCGGCCAGGAACGGCCGGTCGCGCAGGACGGTATCGCCCCGTCCGCGCAGGAACACGCATCTACGCCGAGCCCCGCCCCCGAGGAGGGTTCCAAGGCGCCCGCGGACACTGCCGAGCATTCCGATGAACCGCGCGAGAGCGACATAGGTCCTGATCACAGCTTGTTCGAAGGCAAAGTCACGCTCGCGGACGGACGCCGGGTGGCGATGCACTACCGGCGCGGCGAGGGACTCTTCGAGCAGCACCAGATTCCAAACGCCGGCGGATGGACCAAGCCACGCCTGATCTACCGCACCAGGACCCCTGCCTGTCAGGGCATCGAGCTCCAGGCCAGCGATGGCACGGTCACGGCGATCGCGGACTTCGGCCTCTACTGCGCGGACGGCGAGCCGCCGACGGAGTCCATCGCGGCGGTGGGGATGGGGGACCTGCGTAGATGGGATCACCACCTCACCAAGGACTTCGACGGCTGGGAGCGCGTCACCGTCACCGACCACGGCAGGAAGGCCACCTTCGTCAATAGGTCCCTGAAGGGGCATACCACCCTCGTTTGGACTTTGACCGGCGGCTTCTCGGACCCGGTGGACAAGCACGCCGACTGAAAAAGAGCTGGTCACCGGCCGCTACCGGCGGACTCGGAACTGCCGGCGATCACCGTGCCGGCCCGCGCCCCGAACGCGCTCCAGAACCGCCGGCGACCCCGTCAACGATGGGATGATCGTATGACCGCGCCACCGCGATGCTCATGCCATGGGCGTGAGCACCGCGATCTGGTACCCGTCGGGCCCTGCGACGAGCTGGTAGCAAAAGCGCTCCCGCGCCTTGCCGTCATAGGACCATGTGACATCGACCCATAGGCTGCCCGGTGCCTCCCCCATGACGACGATCTGTCCGTCAACAGCGTCGATTCCGTCGTATTGGCCCCACGACGCGGCAAAGAACTCCTCGGTCTGGCCGGCATCGCCGACGGCGATCGACTTGCCGGGTAACACGATCAGCGAGGGGACCGCATACATGCCCGCGATCGCCTTCTCGTCGCGGGCCAAGAGCGCGGCCGCGTATCGCTCGAAGAACTCGTGCGCCGTGTCACTGGTGTCTGTCATGGCACTCATGCTAGGAACCAAACCCGACAAGCCGGTGTCACCTTTAAGGTGAACCTGTGAACCGAGGCACCCGGCTCGCCGCATCCTCCCGCGACGGGCATCTGGCACTGCGGCGTGTCGAGCGCCAGCAGGCGCTGATCGAATGGCTGCACGCCGCCCACGGCCAACGGATACGACTAGGGGAGCTGGCGCGCGGCCTCGGCGTGTCCGCGCGGACGGTTGCCCGCGACGTGGAACGGCTCCGACTCAGCGGCGTCCCGCTGAACGCGCACCAAGGCCGTGGAGGCGGGGTGAGCCTCCTGCCCGCCCGCTCCACGATTGCCATCGTGTTGGATCTGCCAGAAGCCGCCGCGCTGATGTCCAGCCTCGCGGTGCTCGGGCCGAGCGTGAGCCAGAGCGCGGCCTCGGCCATGCGCAAGCTGGCCGAGGCTTTGAACCCGACCGACCCGGGTGGCCGTTGACGAATCTGCGGCCGGAACCGGCCGCAGACAGCGGACCATGGACGTCCTCCAGCGCTCGACGCAGGTCATGATCGACGAGGCGGCCGCCCGCGGGCAGACCGCCTCGACCCGGTCGGCGTGGACTCCACCACAGCCCGTCCCCGCGGCGTGGTGGGCACGGGCTGTGGTGGAGTCCACGCTGCAGGAGCCGAAGAAGACCGTCAGGAAGAAAAGGGGCTGCGCGAACGAGGCGAAACCAGATTCAACCTGCCCTGTACCGGGCCGCGCCACCATCCGTTGGAAACCCGATGGACGAGGCGGTCCAGGCGATGCGATAGTCCCACCGTGACCGAGACCACGGCCTCCCCCACGCCCATCGCACCCATCTCACTGGCCGGCGGCCTCGTCCTGCGACAGGCACAACCCGCAGACCTCGACCAGATCGGCACGCTCCTCAGCGAACGCGGCGAACCGGCCGACGCCCTCGACCACCGGCTGGTCGTCACAGACCCCGACGCCGGCTGGTCCGCCTGCGCCGTGGTCGTCGACGGCGACCGGGTCGTCTCCACCGCAACGCTCCTCGACGAAGAAGTACGCATCGGCAGCATCCGCCTACCCGCCGGCCAAGTCGAACTGGTCGCCACCGACCGCGAATATGAAGGACGCGGACTCGTACGGACGCTCATGCAATGGGCCCACGACCGCTCCGCCGCCCGCGGCCACGTCATTCAGGCGATGATCGGAATCCCGTACTTCTACCGGCTGTTCGGCTACGAGTACGCCATCGACATACCGCCGGCGCTGACCGTGCACACCCCACCGCCCGGCGAGGCGACACCCGCACTCCGCGCCGCCCGGCCCTCCGACATCCCCGCCATGGCAGCTCTGCAGGCCACGACCCAGAACCGGTTCGACGTGGCCATGCCACACTCGGCGGCATGCTGGCGATGGTTGCTGGCCCACGAGGCGAGCACCCTCTGGGTCCTGGAGCACGCCGACACTGTCATCGCCACCGGACGCACCACGCCCCCCGACGACCAGGTGCTTCTGGCCGAGGCCGCCGCACTCGACGAGGCGGCGGCACGGGACCTGCTCCGCGGAGTCGCCGCCCTGACACCCGGCAGCCAGGTGCGAGTCGTCCATCGGACCGGCACCGTGACCGCCGCCGCCTGGCAGGAGTTCCTCGACCACGAACCGCGCAAGCAGGCGGAGCAGTACTACGTCCGCATCCCGCACGTCGCGGCGCTGCTCGACCGGTTGCGGCCACTGCTCTGGCACCGCCTCACCACAGCCGGGATGGATCGCACCGGCCGCGACCTCGTCATCTCCACCTTCGGCGCCCACTACCGGATCCCGGTCCACGCCGACGGCCTCGGCGAGGTCATCACCGGCGGCGCGATGCAGGGGCCCGGAGCCGTGGGGGGCGCCGGAGTGGCGCCCGACCACCTGGCCGCCCTGCTGTTCGGCCCGCACGGAATCGAGGGGCTGACCCGGATCCGGCCCGACGTCTACGCCGGGGAGGAGGAACTGTTCCAGGCACTCTTCCCGCCGCTCACCGCCGATGTGCTCAGCTACTACCTGCCTTACTAGGCCTGTTCGGGATTCGGATCAGCGTGGACGCCGGCTACGAGAACGCCTGGCCGACCGCGCCCGCCTGGTTGCACGAGGCCCGAGCCATCACTACCCGGCAGGACCGACTTGCCGCGCCGGCCGCCTTCCCGTACCGGCTATCCGGATCACGAAATGCGTGATCCGGATACCAGGCTCTGCTCGTTCCACCGTAGGGAAGAAGTCAGACGGAGGGCTTGCGGAACTGTTTGATCATCGCTGCGTAACTGTCGTCGGCGTGGCCGTCGGCTGCCGCGCGTTTGGCCAGTTCCAGGAAGAAATTCGGCAACTCGGCGTTGACGCCGAGCGCCTCGGCCTCCTGGACCAGGTGCTCCATCCCGCCCATGTGGATGGCAACGGTGGCGTCGGTGGCCGGATACTTGCCCTCGTCGATCTGCTGCGCGTATGCGGAAACGTAGTCGGTCGTCACGTTGATCGCGGTGCTGGCCAGGGTCGCGAAAGTCGTCGCCTTGACATTCGCGGTGCCCAGCAGTGCGGCACCCTGCAGGAAGCCGTTCAGGACACCCCACATGATGCTCAGGACGGACATGTCATACAGGGCAGACAGGCCGTGGTCCTCGTCGAGGTAAACGGTTCCGGTCTCGCCGAGTGCCTGGAGGGTGGCCTGGTGCTCCTCGAAGGCGGCCTTCGATCCGGAGTACAACAGCGTGGCATCGGCGGTGCCGATGGCCTGGGGAAGGGCGAGGATCGCCCCGTCGAGGTAAGCGCTGTCGATCTTGGCCGCCCACCCGGCGGTTTCGCGCGCTTGGGTGGAACTGGCCGTGGTCAGGTTGACGAGGGTACGGCCGGCCAGCGAGGCGCCGACCGGGTCCAGCAACTCGTGCACGGCGTCGTAGTCCGAGACGCAGACAACGACGAGTGGGCTTGCCTCGACCGCGCTCTTGATCGAGCCGGCCAGGGTGGCGCCGTTGGCGACGAGATCGTCAGCCTTGGCCGCCGAGCGGTTCCAGACGGTGGTCGGGTGACCATTCGTCAAGAAGGCCGCGGCCAACGCATGGCCCATCAGTCCCAGGCCGACAACGGTGACCGGCGATTGCGAGGCGGAAGGGGTGGACATATGTGCTCCTGCGTATCTCATGCGGCGTCCGCCGCGACGGGTGTGGTTGCCGTGGCCAGGGCTTGGGCGTGATAGGTCGCCGGTCCGGACGGCTCGGCCAGGTATGTCGTGATGGTCGCCGAGTCCAGCGCGCCGGCGGGGACCGGCGCACTGTCGGTGGACCGGCACGCTGTCGGTGGACCGGCACGCTGTCGGTGGACCGGCACGCTGTCGGTGGACCGGCTGGGGCCGAAGCCGGCACTCGGTCATTGCGGCGAGGTGGCCCAAGCGGCGGTCCAGCCGTGCTACGGGTACCTCATGTGAAGAACCCGACGATGCTGCGGATGCGGTCCCCGGCGAACTCGACGACGTCGTAGCCGGTGGCGACCGTGCCGAGTTTCCAGCTGAACAGCGCACGGTCGTGGTGGGCGCCGACCACGGTGTCGAGGGTGAACCTCAGGTCGCCGAGCTTCTCCCGGGCGCGGCCGATCGCCTCGGACAGTTCGGCGTGCCCATGCAGACCCGCGTTGTCGGGATCGGCGTAGAGCGAGTCCTCGGTGAGGACGGACTTCATCAGTGTCACCCGGGCGGCGGCGTCTCGCTCGTTCCAGATGTCGAGGTAGGCGAGGATCACATCGGTGGCGCTCACTTGCCGGCTCCTTCCAAAGTGGATGTTCGCTGTGGTTGCAGAGGGGGCCTGATGACGAGGGCGACCAGGCCACAGGCGACGGTGACGGCGGACGTCCAGCCTGCGAGGTGCAGGCCATCGAGTAGATGGGTCGAACTGGTGGTGAGGACGACGAAGACCGCGAGGCCGAGCGCGCCGCCGATCTCCAGCCGGTCCACGGTTCGCCCGCCGAACAGCAACAGGCCACCGAGCCCGCCGGCATAGGCGCTGACCGTCCACTGCACCGACTGCGGGCTGAACTCCAGCGCGTGCCCGATGTCGGGCAGCGCCACGTACACGATGTTGTAGTCGAGCGCCACGATGAGCCGGGTCAACGCAGCAGCCCGGGACGAGGTCCTTCTCTGGCCACAAGCCCCATTTCTATATGCCGTCGTATTACTACACGGTGTTTAGTTAAAGCATGCTGTAGACTAGAATCAACACTGTAGACTGTCAACTGTGAGCGACCACACGATGAGCCGCCGCGACCGGCTACGCACCCAGACCAGCGCCGAGATCAAGGCGATCTCCATGAAGCTCATGGCGGACGGCGGCCCGAACGCCATCTCGCTACGCGCGATCGCCCGTGAGATGGGCATGACGGCCGGCGCGATCTACAGCTACTTCGCCACCCGCGATGACCTGATCACGACGCTCATCGGCGACGTCTACACCTCGGCGGTCGACGCCGCCGAGGCCGCCCGTGACGCGGTGCCGGAAACCGATCCAGGCGGCCGGATCCTGGCCTGGGCCCAAGCCATGCGCGAGTGGGCGTTGGCCAACCCCGAAGGCTTCCGTCTGATCTACGGCGACCCCGTGCCCGGCTACCGTCCGCCCGACGACGGCCCCGGCAAACAAGCCGAGGCACGCGCCTGCAGCGGACTGATCGGCCTCGTCGCCGCAGCCTGGCCGACAGCCCAGGCGCGCCGATCCCAGGACCGCGCCTACAACTGGGCTGACTTCGATCCGGACCTGGTAGCCCATGTCCGGAAGGACTTTCCGGACCTGCCACCGGCAGGCATCGCGATGACGCTAAGGGTGTGGGGCCGCATGCACGGGCTCATGGCCCTAGAGATCTACGGCCACCTGAGCACCCTCATCCACGACCCGGCCACTGTCTACCGCGACGAGATGCACGACCTCGTCGCCTCCCTCGGCCTCATATCGTGACCGCAGCCCGCGATCAGCGGAGATCCGGCGAACGTGCCGACCATGAGGGGCACATTGCCGGCGTCGCCGGCCTCGCCCTCTTGCAGCACGATCACCTCACCGGATCCGATCACGCCGCCCGGGCCGGCACCCGGCGCCCGCGCGGCCACCGTCCCGGACTCCGTCGTACTCGGCCCGGACCTCCTATGGCTACGGCAAGCCGCCACCCGGTCGATCGCGGGCGCGGAGGTAGGCGTCCAGGTCGGCGGCGCCTGTGAGCATGGCGCGGCCCCGGGCGGACAGGCGGGCCTGCCAGTCGCGCAGCATCGACTCCAGCGGGGCGACGCCTCCGGCGGAGCGGACCTGGGCGATCAGCGGGGCGATCTGCTCCAGCAGGTAGCCGCCCCGCCTGAGCTGGTGGGCCAGCCGGGCGTCGCGTACGTCGGCCGCGCTGTAGACCCGGTAGCCCGTCTGCGGATCGCGACGCGGCCGGACCAGCCCGGCGTTCTCCCACTTGCGCAGGGTGGCCGGGCGGATGCCGAGCCTTGTCGCCAGGGGGCCGATGAAGGTGTCGCCGCGCTCCTGCGGCACGGGCGCCAGATCGCGGAGCGCGGCTTCGACGGCCTGGAGGGTGCGGCGGTCGTCGAGGAGCTGGCCGTGGCTGTCGTCGATGAGCCGCAACGCGTCCTCGGTCGCGTCCCGGTTGACCGCCTGCATGATCGAGGTCGCCGTCTGGTGGCCGTGTCCGGGCACGAGGGCGAGGAACGCGCGCAGGGCCTGCGCGTGCAGCGGCGTGTAGGCGCGGTAGCCGTGGGGGGTACGTTCGGCGGCCGGCAGGATGCCGGCCTCCTCGTAGTTCCTGACCGCCTGCGTGGACAGACCATGCCCGCGCGCCAGGTCCACTGGCCTCATGAATGCATCACCGATTGAAGGTCTGTCGCGATGAGAACGAGTATTTCGCGGCAAAGTTTACACTGAAAGTTCAACGATACCGTTGAAGGTATGGATATCAAGGACACGGCCCGGCCGCTCGACGGCGCGGGCGTCTCGACGTTCCTCCGGTCGCTTCCCGCCAAGCCCCTGCTGCTCGGCCTGGGCGAGGCCAGGCACTTCGTAGGGGAGCTGGGCGAGCTGCGCAACGAGATCTTCCGGCATCTGGTCGAGCACGAGGGCTACCGGTCGTTCGCCATCGAGAGCGACTGCCTCAGGGGCCTCATGGTGGACGACCACATCACGACGGGCACGGACACGCTCGATGACGTCATGGAACGCGGTTTCAGCCACCGCTTCGGCGCGTCCCCGGCCAACCGCGACCTCGTGCGCTGGATGCGCGCGTACAACGAGAAGCATGACGAAAAGCTCCGATTCTTCGGGTTCGACGGCCCGCTGGAGTATTGGGCCGAGAGCCCGCGCCAGGCGCTCACCGCCCTCTACGCCCTCCTCGACGGCCCGCTCCCCTGCACCAGGGAGACCCTCGACGCGCTGCTCGGCCCGGACGAACGGTGGACGAACGAGGCCACGGTCATGGACCCGTCCCAGTCGATCGGCCAGTCCGCCGACGCCCAGCGGCTGCGGCTGCTCGCCGACGACCTGGTGGCGCTGCTCGACACGCAGGTGCCGCGGCTGAGCGCGAAGGACAGGGAGCGGGCGGCACTGTACGGGCGCACCGCCGTCGGCCTGCTCCGCTACCACTACTGGATGGCCGACACGTCCTCGGCGCGGATAACGCGGCTGTCGGCCCTGCGGGACGCGATGATGGCCGCCAACCTGCGCGCCGTCGCCGAGCACGGCCCGGCCCTGGTCTTCGCCCACAACCTCCACCTGCAGCGGAACAAGAGCCTCATGCCGGTCGGCGACCAGACGCTGGAGTGGTGGAGCGCGGGGGCGATCACCGAAGCGCACCTGGGCGACCGGTACGCCTTCCTGGCCTCAGCATTCGGCACGGCCGGCGACGACACCCCGCCCCCGGACACCGTCGAGGGCATCCTGTCCACGCTCCCGTGGGACCATTCGCTCATCGACGCCCGCCGCCTGGCCGAGGCCATCACGAAGCCCGCCCCGCGCATCTCCCACGATTTCGCCTATTTCCCGCTGGACCCGGCCCAGCTCGGCATGATCGACGGCGTCGTCTTCCTCAAGGAGGCTGTCAGGCTGGATTGACAGGCGCACCATCACACCATCTATGCCCGGGTGCCGTTGACGCCGCTGTCACCGGCCGCCGTTTCGGCGTTGAGCTGGGTGAGCAGTGGACGATGGATGGCCGCGGAGTGCCGTAGCTGGTGGAGATCGAGTCCGGTGTAGGGGTGGAGCAGAACGCGGGTCCGGTCGTAGCCCAGGCGGGCTCGGCCGGTGCTCTTGGCGACGGCGCGGGTCTCGTCCGGGGTCTCCTTGCGGCGTTCGGCCTCGGCGGGCCAACTCGATCGGGCGCTGCTCGCGCAGAACCTTCCAGAAGGTCATCAGATCGCAGTCCAGGTCGTTGACCGTCTCCAGCCGGGAGGGCTTCTTGGCCGGGAGTACGGCCAAGGATCCGGCGAACGGTTCGACGTGGTGGGTGTGCTCGGGCAGCATGACGGCGATCTGGTCGGCGATCTTCCGACCGGTCGCCTTTACGATGTAGATCAATAACTTTGAGCGGCGTCGCCCCGAGCCCAGGCGCCTGAATCCTGTCCAGCGGGCAGAGCCCCGGCCTGCGCGTCGACTTACCGCACCCCCACCAGGCCGACGCGGGCTACCACCATCCATACTGCGAGACTGTTCCCGAAGGCCCCTTGAGCCGAAGCTCTCACCCCTCCCCCATCGGGTTCGCCCTCCGGGTCATCCTCGACGCCGTTCTTCGGCCGGTCCCCCACCGCGACGGCGGCGTCTGATCATCGGACCTCAGCAACCCGCTGGATCAGGACCGCTCCCTTACGACTACGGCTGCTCTCCGAGCGCCCGCGCGAGCAGGGCGGCGTGCGCCGAGGAAGGCTCGGACAGATAGGCGTCGTGAGGTCACAAGGGCGGCGGAGCCTGGATGGCGGGAAGGAAGAGGGTCCAGAACTCGCTGATGCGCCGGGCCAGGTCGGCGCGGGCGGTCAAGGCGTTGGACACGTGCTGGACACCGAAGAACGCGGCGGCCGTCATCCACCCCAGCGTGGCAGGCTCCACGCCGTCGCGCAGTTCGCCCTGAGCCGCCGCGTCGGCGTACAGAGCGGTGAAGGAGTCGATCCAGCCGACGAACGGCGGCGGGAGCGGCGCGTCGATGACGTTGCGTTCGAGTTGCAGGCGCGATGCCGCCTGAATGGCGGCATCGTCCGTCAACGCCGACGTCAGCGCCTCGAGCAGCTGCTGGACCCGGACCAGGCCGGGCGATTCCGGCTGGATGCGCGCGACCATCTCGGCCCTGCGCTGGTCGAACGCCTGGACCAACGCCACCGTGATGGCCGCCTTGGGAAGATGTTCATCGTCGGCACACTCGCTTTCGGCGCAGCCTCACTGCTGTGCGGTCTCGCCCAGACCTCCGGCGAACTGGTGGCCGCGCGTCTGCTGCAGGGCCTGACCGGAGCCGCCATGGTGCCCCAGGTGCTCGCTCTGATCAGCGCGGTCTTCCCGCCGGCCGAACGTTCCCGTGCGCTGTCGTGGTTCGGCGTCACCGTGGGCGTAGGCGGGGTGGCCGGGCAGGTGCTGGGCGGCGTCCTGCTCCAGGCGAACGTGCTTGGCTTGGGATGGCGGGTCATCTTCCTGGTCAACGTGCCGATCGCGCCGGCCGCCGCCGTACTGGCCCATCGGTTGCTGCCACGTCTGCGCTCGGCGGCCAGGCCCCGGCTGGACCCGGTGGGCGCGGCCGGCATCTGCCTCAGCCTCGCCCTGGTGCTGGTGCCGTTGGTGCTCGGCCGCGCCGAGGGCTGGCCGCTGTGGGGGCGGTCTTCTTCCAGGCTCTGGGAACCGGCCGCGGTCCAGCCAGCCGCCTACGCCTCCGCTCTGGCCACCGTGGTCGTCGTCGACCTACTGCTGGTCGCGCTCGCCATGATCGGCAGCCTCCTGCTTCCCCGCCCCGCCCGCAAGCAGCCGGCCTGAACGCCATCAGCCACACCACCCGCGCGAGCCGCCCCCGGCCGTACACCAGGACGAACCGATGGTCAGGCTCACCACGGCCGTCATCGGCCCGGCGGTCCGGCCTTCACCACGGGAGCGCCAGCGCCTGTTTCCCGAGCCGAAATCAGGCGCCGCCACCCCTGGAACCGCTCACCGAAGCATTGCTCGGCGGGCGGGGCGACAATCGGGGCGGGGGCCGACGCAACGGCCGACTGAGTCAAGGCGTCCAGAACTCGCTTCAGCTCATCGGTCCGCCACGGGGCGGGCGGACGGCCGTCCACGTCCTCGAACAGCAGCGCGACCCAGCCTTCGGAATCGAAGGAGGCCAAAAATCCAGGCGCGGGCACGTCGGCGGAGGTGGGAGGGTCAGGAAGCGGTGACGGGGACCTTCTCTTGGGCCGGAGCAGGAGCGGAACGCCGCAGTACGGCGAGGCTGACCACGAGGGCGGCCGCGAGGAGCCCGGCGGCTACCGTAAAGGCCAGCCGGTAGCCGCCCGTCAGCGCCGCCGCCTCGGAGGCCCCGGAGGCGAGCAGGACGCCGGTGCGCGAAGCGGCGAGCGTGGACAGGACGGCGACGCCGAGCGCCATGCCGATCTGCTGGGTGGTGTTGAACAGCCCGGACGCCAGCCCGGCATCGTCGGCTTTGGCCCCAGACATGCCCAGCGTGGTCAGCGCGGGAAGCACCAGCCCGCCACCCGCGATCAGCAGCATCACCGGGAGCAGGTCAGCGGTGTAGGAGGCCTGCACCGGCACCCTGGTGAGCCAGCCCATCGCGCCCAGCAGCAGCACCAGGCCGGCGACCAGGACGGCGCGCTCCCCGAAACGGGTGTTGAGCCGGGCGGAGACGAACAGCGACACGCCGCCGATGGCGACCGCCGCCGGAAGCATCGCCAGCCCGGTGTCGAGGGCGCCGTAACCGAGAACCTTCTGCATGTAGAGGGCAACGATGATCTGGAAGGCGAACATGGCCGACAGTGTCAGCATCTGCACCAGGTTGGCACCCGAGACGTTGCGCGAGCGGAAGATGCGCAGCGGCATCAAAGGGGTGGGCGCGCTCGCCTGGCGGAGGAGGAAGGCGGCCAGCAGGACGAGCGACACGGCCCCAAGGCCCAGCGTGTGGCCGGCCAGCCATCCGTACTCCTCGATCTTGACGACCGTGTAGATTCCCAGCATCAGCCCCGCGGTCACCAGTAGGGCGCCGAGGACGTCGGCACCCGCGGCCAGCCCCACGCCGCGGTCGGCGGGTAGCACCTTGACCGCCAGCGCGACGGTGGCCAGTCCGATCGGCACGTTGACGAAGAAGATCCAGTGCCAGCTGAGCGCATCGGTGAGCACTCCCCCCAAGACCTGGCCGATCGAAGCGCCGGCGGCACCGGTGAAGCTGAAGACGCCGATGGCCCTGGCGCGTTCCCCGGCTTCGGTGAACAGCGTCACCAGGATTCCCAGCACCACCGCCGAGGCCATCGCGCTGCCCGCCCCCTGCAGGAAACGCGCGGCGATCAGCAGGCCGGGACCGGTGGCCGCCCCGGCGAGCAGAGAGGCGGCGGTGAAGACCGCGTTTCCGGTCAGGAACATCGCCTTGCGTCCGATGAGGTCACCCAGTCGCCCGGCCAGCAGCAGTAACCCGCCGAACGCGATCAGGTAAGCGTTGATGGTCCAGCTCAGGCCGGCGGTGGTGAAGCCGAGATCGCGCTGGATCGCGGGCATGGCCACGGTCACGATGCTGCCGTCGAGAATCGACATCAGCATCGCCGCTGACAGCACGGTGAGGGCGAGGCGTTGGGGATAGGACATGGTCTTCTCCTGTTCGGAAGCAACAAGAGAAACCGTAACAGATAGTTTTGTTATAGACGATCCCTTGCGGATCTATTGTCGGGCTCGCCGCGCCGCCTGTGGTGCCTCCACCGGGGTGGCGAGGTGCCCTTGAACCAGGCGATCCATCGCACGGAGCAGCACCTCACGCTCGGCCTGCGGCAGCGCGTCCAGGGCCGCGCGATGAACGCCGTCGACGATCTCCTGGCTGCGCTTGGCCACTTCCCTGCCTTTCTCGGTGACCGCGATGATCCTGGCCCGCCGGTCGGCGCTGGACGGGCGGCGCTCGGCCAGGCCGGCTTTCTCCAGGGCGTCGACCGTGACCACCATCGTTGTCTTGTCCATGTCGCCGATCTCTGCGAGCTGGATCTGCGTGCGCTCCTCCTCGGCGGCGTGAACCAGCACACAGTGCATGCGGGCCGTCAGCCCGATCTCGGCGAGGGCCGCCGCCATCCGGGTACGGAGCACGTGGCTGGTGTGGTCGAGCAGGAAGGACAGGTCGGGCACGGTGCGCGTCGAGGCCATAGTGGTCATGGGGCCAGTCTAAGTTCGTTGCGGATTATCTGCGTCATGCCTATTCCGCAGGCAGCCGAGGCATGACCGGGATGCATGACCACGACACTCAAGACCGCTTCCGCCGTCTCAGCGCTGCCGGTAGTAGTCGGCGAGTGCGGCGAACGCGGCCTTGGGTTCCCACGGCATGTCGGGGTAGGTGGCTCCGAGGCGGTCCTCGTAGACCTTGACGATGCCGTAGCTTGCCAGGTCCAGGTCCTCACGAGGGTCGCCGTCGGGGCGGTGCGGGTGGTCGTAGAGCGCGAAGGTGAACACGAAGGTGCCGTCGATGCCTCCGGCTTCGAAGGCCTCCAGCAGCTCGCGCAGATACGCGGCCTGACCTGCCTCGTCGCGGGCGTACCGACCCTTCAGCCGAACAGGAACACGGGTGTCCTTGCCGTACTCGACGATCTCCAGACCGTGAGCGCCCCGCTCGCCGGCCCCCTGGTAGCCGGCCGCGCCGAACTCGGTGATCGCGACCGGCTTTCCCTGCGCGACAAGGTTACGGACGCCTTCGGCGAAGCGGTCGGCGATCTCGGCCGACCGGTAGAGATCCACGGACATGATGTCGAAGGGTGTCCAGTCGACGCGCTCAAGCGGTACGGAGGCGTAGGTCACCTTGCCGCCGAAGTGCTCACGGACGAGTGCCACGACCCTGCCGAGGAAGTCGTTGACACGCGCGCTGACCTCGCCGATCTGCTCACGCACGCGATGCGGCCGGCTCAGCAGCGCCAGGCGAACCGCTACTGGAGCTCCCCCCTCGGCGCGATCCTGCGCGAACTGTTCTCTGCAGCCGGCGGCGTGTCGGAACTCCTTGCGCAGCTGCAAGACCAGTCCGGCGACGCCGCAGCCGCCCCCTGGTTGACCATCCTGGGGCGCGCGGTCGCACGCGGTGAAGCGGCCCCCGAAGCACTCCATCCACGGGTCGCCACCGTGGCCATCGTCCTGCTGCGCAACGAATTCGTCGTGCGCGGGGTCCCTACCGCACCCGACGACGTCCTCGTCGAGATCGTCGACGAGGTGTACCTGCCTCTAGTACGGCGACGCGGGCCGACCCCGGACTGATCTTCCACCGGCGCCGAGACCTGCCCAGCGTCCGCTGTCGCGGTTTCCGGCCGAGGCGCATATCGGGGTCGGCCCGGTCTGACGGACAGTGGAGCGGCCCACGCCTGGGTGCCCGGCGATCGCGGCGACGGACTCCACGACCATGAACAACAGCTTGTCGACCATGGACTGCCTGCCGAGCCGGTGAATCCCCGCGCAGATGCCCGGTCCTCGCGGCGCCGAGATCCGGAAACACGTTGTGAGCACTCACCCACTGCCGGGCCTTGCCGAAGGCTTCTGCGTTGGTCCGCGCGGAGAACGGCGACCTGGCGATCGACCGGCAGCCCGGACATCCGCCGGCCTCTCGGCCGGTGGTTCTGCGAGCGACGAGGGGTCGTCAGGGCGGACTCGGGGGAAGGCCCGGGAGACCAGTAGGAGCCGCGCCGCTCACGGGAATACCGGCCTATTCATGAGGCAGCGTTCCGGGCACAGATGCTACGGTGGACGGCACTCGTAATCGCGGGCAAGGGGAAACCAGACATGACAGGTGACGACGACATCTCCGGGTGATACCGGAAGTGATCGGTCCACGGCAGGCGTGTAGAACCGCCGCCGAGGCCATGTCGTTGTTTCACAAATCCCTGTCACCCTGTCGGGCTGCTGCGGCGCGCCCGCGTTCCATACGAGGTCTCTTCCATGTCCGGCGTGTTCATCGTCTGTTCCAACCTGTCCTTCTCCTGGCCTGACGACACCCCGATCTTCCACGATTTGTCCTTCACCATGGGCCCCGGCCGCACCGGCCTGGTCGCCCCCAACGGCGCGGGCAAGAGCACCCTGCTCAAGTTGATCGCCGGCGAATACCGGCCGGGTGGCGGAAGCGTCACGGTCGGAGGCGTACTCGGCTACCTGCCGCAAAGCCTTCCCCTGGCCGGCGACCTGACCGTGGCCGAGGTCCTCGGGATCGCCCCAGTGATCAGGGCCCTGGACGCCATCGAGTCCGGGGACACCAGCGAGGAGCACTTCAACACGATCGGCAATGACTGGGACATCGAGGAGCACACTCGCGCCCAGCTTGACCGGCTCGGCCTCGGAGACGTTGATTTCGGCCGCCACCTGCGCACGCTCAGCGGTGGCCAGGTCGTCTCCCTCGGGCTGGCCGCGCAGTTGCTGAAGCGACCCGATGTGCTGCTGCTCGACGAGCCGACCAACAACCTCGACCTCGACGCCCGCCGTAGGCTCCACGGCGTGCTCGACGACTGGAACGGCTGCCTACTGCTCGTCAGCCACGACCGGACGCTGCTCGACCGCATGGACGGCATCGCCGAACTCGACCAGGGAGAGCTGCGCTCGTACGGGGGTGACTTCAGCGCGTATGAGGAGGCCGTGCGCGCCGAGCAGGAGGCCACCGAGCGGAACGTGCGCAGCGCCGAGCAGGAGCTGAAGCGCGAGAAGCGGGAGATGCAGCAGGCCCGCGAGCGCGCCGAGCGCCGGGCAGGCAATGCCGCGCGCAACCTGAAGAGCGCCGGCCTACCGCGCATCTTCGCCGGGAACATGAAGCGCGGAGCCCAGGAATCGGCGGGCCGGGCGGGCAAGACGCACACCGCGCGGGTCAGCGACGCCAGGACCCGACTGGACGAGGCAAGCCGCGCCCTGCGCGACGACCAGAAGATCGTGCTGGATCTACCGGAAACCAACGTCCCGGCCGGGCGCACGGTCTTCCACGGCGAATGCATGCAGGCCCGCTACGGCGAACGCCCCCTCTTCACCGGGCAGGGGATCGACCTGACCATCCGAGGCCCGGAGCGCATCGCCCTGACCGGGCCCAACGGCGTCGGCAAGTCCACGCTGCTGCGCATGGTCAACGGCGAGGTGGAGTCGGAGGGCGGTCTCGTCAGGCGGGCCGTCGGGCGCATCGCGTATCTGTCCCAGCGGCTGGATCTGCTCGACCTCGACCGCACCGTGGCGGAGAATCTCGCCGCCTTCGCGCCCGGGATGCTCCCAGCCGATCGGATGAACCTGTTGGCCCGCTTCCTCTTCCGGGGCTCCCGCGCCCACCTTCCGGTGAAGGTGCTCTCCGGCGGCGAGCGGCTGCGCGCCACGCTCGCCTGCGTCCTGTGTGCCGAGCCGGCACCACAGCTCCTGTTGCTGGACGAACCCACCAATAACCTCGACCTGGTCAGCGTCGGCCAGTTGGAGAGCGCGCTCGCGGTGTACCAGGGGGCATTCGTGGTGGTCAGCCATGACGAGCGGTTCCTCGCAGAGATCGGAGTGAGCCGCTGGTTGCGGCTCTCCGAGGGCCGCCTGCTGGAAGCAGGGGGTCCGCAAGGCGCCTGATGCGCCTGCCAGGTCGGTATCGATCACGCGGTTGGTTCTGTTCTCCCAGCTCAGAACGCCGACCTGGGCTGACACGACCGCGTGCGCTTCGTGACGACTTCGTTGCCGACACCCCTGATACGGCCACGGGCCCGCCGCCATCCGCGTGAGCGGCCCAACGTAGTCGATGCCGGACGAGCGCCTACCCCGAGACCGTCGTCTTCATCGCTGCCTGGCCTCTGCCGGGCCTCAGCCCCGGCAGAGGCCCGGCGACCCGATCCTGGAGCCGACTGAGACGACCCTCCTCAGGACCGCCTTCAGGGCCGGGTCAACGCATCGCGCCCCCTGTCCACGATCTCCCTGACCGCCTTCAGGTCTCCGATGTCGCCGGCGGTCGCGAGTGCCGCCTTGGCCGCGTCGTAGGCGTCGAGGACCGCGTGCCAGTCGGTCCCGTCCCCGCCCTCCTGGTCCAGGAGATCGATCTCCTCGCCCAGCCGGGTCACCTCCTCCTCGGCGCGCCGCCTGCCGGCCTCGAAAGCGGCCTTGGACTCGGCGGCGGATCGCCGCCCGGCTCGGCGGCGCCTCAGCTTGATCCTGATCGCTCGGAGCACCAGGGCGACCACGAGCAGGCCGCAGACTGCAAGGACGATGATCCAGCCGGTCGCCAGTCTGCTCGTGGAACCCGAGAGGTCGGCGTCCTTGGCGTATTCGACGTCCATGTCGGTGACGTCAGCGCCCTCGAAGGTGGCGCCTTTCACCTCGGCGTGGGACAGATCGGAGGCGATCATCTTGGCGTTCTTGAAAACGGCGTCGAAGAACTGGCCGCTGCCCATCTCGGCCCGATCCATCCGGGCCCGGGTGAAGTCGGCCTGGTCGGCCTTGATGGAGGAGAGGTCGGCATCGGTGAGATCGGCGCCGACGAACTTGGCGCCAATGGCGTTTCCGCTGTTGAGTTTCGCCCTGGACATGAAGGCACCGCTCAGATCCGCCCCCGCAAGCTCGACGCTTCTGAGCTCGGCCTGGCCGAGACGGGCCCCCCTGAGGTCGGCTCCCTTGAGATAGCGGACCGTCGCACCGGTGAGCGAGGCCTTACGGAGGATCGTACGGTCGAGCCGTACGGAACTCAGATCGACTCCGTCCAGCTTGGCGCCCGTCAGGTCGGCGCAGCTCAGGTCACTGGGGAATTTCTTGATCGCGGTCAGGTCCCAGCCCGCGTACTGCTGCCCGCCGCCCGGCTCGCACGCGGCGTCAGGAAGAGGTAATTCCTGGGGCACGCCCGTGCTGCCCGCGAGTCGCGCGCCGGTCGCGTCACGCAGGTCGGCCTGGCTGAGGTCGGCTCCCTTGAAGGTCGCCCCCTCCAGGGCCGTGGAGTAGAGCTCCGTCCCTGTCAGGTCGGCGTCCCGGAACACGGTCTTGAGGAACGTGGAGCTGCGAAGCTTGGCCTTGCCGGCCTTGACCCGGGTGAGGTTCGCGCGGCGCATGTCCACGTTGTACGCCTCGGCGTCGCGCATATCGACGCCGACGAGCTTCGCGTCGTCGAACTGGGCCTGGTAGGCCTTGGCCCGGACCATCGTGGCCCCGCTGAGATCGGCTCCCTCCAGGTGGGCGCCGTAGAAGGAGGCGTCGTCGAGATTCGCTCCGCGAAGATCGGCGCCGCGGGCGTTCGCGTCGGGGAAACTGGCCTCGGAGAGATCGGCCTTGCGCAGGTCGGCACCCGCCATCTCCGCATAGCTCAGGTTCGCTCCCTTGAACGAGGCGCCCCTGAGATCGGCCCCGGTGAGCACGCTCCGCACGGACACGCCGTCCAGCTTCGCGTTGCGCAGATCCGCACAGGTCAGATCGGCAGGCAGGGGGGCTCGGCTGAGGTTCCTGCCGGCCAGCTTGAGACCGCTTCCGGGCGTGCATGCGGCCTCAGCCCTGGACAGAGGGCTGAGGACGACCGCCGCCAGGATCGCGGCCGACATGAGTACTCGAGGTATTACCGACATTTCCGCTCACGATCTCCCCCGAGACACCTGAATCCTATCCTCAAGGGAGGAGAACGGAGATCCCTCAGGGACCTTCGACAAGGTCGGCGTAGTCGGGATGACGCTCGATCCAGCCCTTCACGAACCAGCAGCTCGGCACGATCGTCACTCCTTCGGCGCGGGCGGCGTCCAAGGCCACGCGGACGAGTTCACTGCCCACCCCCCTGCCCTCGAACTCCGGGTCGACCACGGTATGGGGATAGACGATGACGGCGCCGCGCCGGACGAGATCCAGCCGTCCCGCGTGCTTGCCGTCCACCTTTGCCTCGAAGGAATCGCCGCCGAGGGAGAGCTTGACGTCAATCTGCATGAGGTCTCCTTGGTCGGGCCGCCGGACGGCGGCGCATCGGTCAGCCGATCCGTTGCGGGATTCATTCCCCTGAGTGTGGGAAGCGACCTGTTCACCGGGCGCTTCACCGAACAGTTCGGCTCCGCCTGAAGGGGGCACACGTGGAGCACACCCACCTCGGTCGCAGCGGCCTTTCCATCGGATGGTCTCGCGCCCGGTCGGTCGGCGGACTCCGCGCGAACGGCGCATCGGGCGCGCGATGCGCAGCCGTTGAGTCAGGGATCGGTCGATCGTCTGCCTGCGGCGCGGATCATAAAGCGACAGGTAGATCGCCCTCCCGCGAGACCACGGGTGAAAACCCGCGGTCTCGCACACGCACCTCCACGGCTTCATGATCATCTATGGGTGATGCGTTGATCCCTTGAGGCCGCCATCGTTCATCGACGGTCGGCAAGATCGGCTCCTGCTGCATCCAGAGCGACGGCATGACCAAGGCGTCAGATGATCCCGTGTTTTCTGGCAAGGATTCTCGCAGACAGGCACGCCACCAGGTCCTGCCGCACGGGGATGATCAGTCGGTCGGTGAAGTGCCGCAGAGTGCGTTGTCGATTAGGCGGGCAGTGGCTTGGGCCTGCTCTTGTGTGCCGGGATAGGTGGTGCGTGAGACGATCACGCTGGAGCGGCCGTCCTGGGTGACGGCGTTGTCGGTGATGAACCCGGGTGTACCGCCGGGGTGCGACCAGGCCGTGATCCCGCAGCTCAGTTGCTGCTTGGCCATGCCCAGGCCGAACTCCCTGCCGGGCACGCCGACGGGGACCGTGGTCGTCATCTTCTTCAGCTGTTGCGGCGGCAGTAGCCGCCCGCCCAGCAGCGCACGCCAGAACCTGCTCAGGTCGCCGGTGGTGGTGACGGCCTCGCCCGCCGCGCCGGCCCAGCCGAGACTGAGCAGGGTGGCGCGGAACGGCCGGGAGGTCTCGGCGTCCTGGGTGTAGCTCTGCGCGTGCGGCTTGGGCAGGAGCGGGGAGTCGCCGGGCAGGGTCGTGTTCCGCAGCCGCAGCGGCGTGATGATCCGGCGATTCACCTCCTTGCGCCAGGAGTTCCCGGTGGCCTGCTCGATGACCAGCCCGGCCAAGAGGTAGTTGATGTTGGAATAGCTCCAGCGGGAGCCGGGGGCGAAGAGCGGGCGCTGGCGGACGCTGAGAGCCACCAACCGCCGCGGGTTCATGCGCAGGAACCGGTAGGTGCGGTAGCCCCGCTCGGTGCGCATCTGTTTCTCGATGTCGCCCACGGAGTCATACAGGCCACTGGTGTGCTGGAGCAGGTGCCTGATGGTGATCGCGCGCCCGTCGTTGCCGTTGCCACGCACCAGATCGGGAAGCCACCGCTCGACGCTGTCGTCAAGGGACAGGCGGCCCTCCGCCTCCAACTGCAAGACCACGGCAGCGACGAAGGTCTTGGTGTTGCTGCCCATCCGGAAGTGCCCGTCGAGCGGGATCGGCACGTTGCGGCCCCGCACCGCCGTACCGCTCGCCGCGGCCAGGTCACCGCCGGGTGAGACCACCCGCGCCTGCACTCCCAGCGTGCCGGCGTCGCGGATCGCATCCAGATCCGCCTGCAAGGCCGCCCCATCGTATCCCGACGACGATGCGTGAGCCGGACTCACCGCCAGCGCACCGATCGACAGCGCACCGACCGACGCGGCCATGGCCGCTGACGCCACGACCGCATGGAAACGACGCCGGCCCACACTCTTCATAATCATTTTTGCCTCCCGGCGGAAATACGGATGTCTGCCGGGGGTTCCCGGCCGGTATCCAGACCATCACTCCGAGAGGCGGCGAACCTCCTGACAGCGGATGATCCAGGGCCGGGGCCCTGGATCCCTCCCCCGGCCCGGGACCAGGACCCTGGTCCTGGTCCTTGCCCCGATCCGGGTCCGGGGTAGGGTCCCGATCCGGGTCCGGGGCCGCGAGCTGCCGCCGGTGCTGCCACTGCGGCTGCTGTGCAACCTGTCCCGGGGGCCGCAAGGCCCGACACAGGGAGAACGGACATGCTCAGGAGCCGACACGTCGGGCCCGGCGATGCCCGGGAGCTGCCGCACAGTGATGAGAGGCGGGTGCGCACCGCTGACCAGCCCACATCCACCGGGTTGGAGCCGGCAAGAATTCAACAGGCATCAGGCTCTGACGGCGCGCCCGGGCAGGGCGGTCGGCAGCAGATGCTCGCCGCGGACCACGAACTGGCCGCCGACAAGGACATGGACGAAGCCGGAGGAAGGCCTGGCCGTCTCGGTGTAGCTAGCACGGTCGCTGACGGTCTCGGGGTCGAAAACGGTCAGGTCGGCGTCGCAGCCCGCCTGAACGCGGCCCTTGCGCCGCATCGCCGGGACGCCTGAGCCCACGACGTCGGCGGGGATGAGCGTGCACCGGCGCACGGCCTCGGGCAGCGACAGGACATCGTTCTCCCGGACGAGCCTGCGCAGCGTGCGGCCGTAGGTGCCTGCCGTACGAGGGTGGGTGACGGCGTCGGGCGCGAGCGGCCAGGAGAGCGGGTCGGGTGCGCCCGAGCGCCATAGGAGGGGTACGGCGTCGGTGGCGACGGCGGCGTCGGTGAAGGTGAGGGCTCGCTGGATGTAGTCGAACTGGGCGGGGTCATCCTCGTCGAGCAGGTGGACGAAAGCGGCAGAGCCGGGTTCGCTCTCGCGGACCCGGCGCAGGGTGTCGGCGTCGGGGATGCGACCCCTGGCGCCGAGCAGGCCGATGGAGTGCGGGGTCAGCCCGCGCCGGTGAAGGAGTTCCGGGGCGAGGAAGGCCGCGCCGATGCCGGTCATGCCCGCGCCGTAGGGGTAGGCCTCGGTGGTGACGCGCGAGCCTTCGGCGCGGACCTTCTCCACCAGGCCGAGCACGCGGTCGACATGGCGGATGGAGGTGCTGTTGACGTGGCAGTAGTGCATGTGCGCGCCGGTCTCGGCGGCGGCGCGGGCGATCTCCTCGGCGCCGTCGACGGGGGTGGTGGGATCCATCTCGACAAGTTCGCGGGCGTGGGTATAGGTGGGCAGCCCGGCGCGGGCGGCGAGGGCGGCCACGGCGAGGTACTCGGAAGGGTCGATGCGGGGCGCGTAGCCGAC
This sequence comes from Streptosporangium sp. CA-135522, assembly GCF_050949235.1. Taxonomy (NCBI): domain Bacteria; kingdom Bacillati; phylum Actinomycetota; class Actinomycetes; order Streptosporangiales; family Streptosporangiaceae; genus Streptosporangium; species Streptosporangium sp. CA-135522. Next base: position 4,691,069 of record NZ_CP192026.1, on the reverse strand, counting down.
GAGGATGCCGATGCCGAGTGCGCCGTCGCCGAGGTCGCGCTCCAGCATGCCGACGATGCGATCGACGGTATGCCGCGGGGCGGCGCGCTGCCATTCCTCGCGGCCGATGTTGGCGAGGAAGTCGTTCTTCAGGTCGCCGCCGGTGTCAAGGCCGAGGAGGACGGCCATACGGGCCACGGCCCACGAGGTGGCGAAGCCGTAGTTGAGGGGCCTGCCCTCGATCTCGGCCCTGCGGTAGGCGGCGGCGACCGGGTAGGCGCCGGCCTCGAGTTCCAGGACGGTGGTGACTCCGTCGAGCGCCTGCAGGCGGTGACCGGCGACGTCCATGCTGTGGCTGTGCAGGTCGATGAAGCCCGGGCTGACGACCAGGCCGGTCGCATCGACGGTGGTGACGCCGTCGAGCGGCTGGTCGGAGACGGCCTGGATGACCCCGCCATCGACGCCGACGTCGCGCACGGCGTCCAGACCGGTCTCGGGGTCGATGACCCGGCCGCGGGCGAGGACCAGATCGTATGTCGTCACGCGAGCTCCTTCGTTCCGAGGCTGAACTGTTCAGGGCGCTGGGGCACGATCAACGCGATCAGCGCGCCAAGGATGGTGGTGGCGATGAGCAGGCCGAAAGCGGCGGTGTAGGAGAATTCGTCGACCAGGAAGCCCATGAGGACAGGGGCGAGGACACCGGCGATCTGGCCGCCGACGTTGACGATGCCCATGCCGGATCCGATGACGGCGGGCGGCAGGGCGCGCACGGGCATGCCGAGGATGCCCATCGCGGAAAGGCCCGCCACACCCATGGCGAGGGTCTGGTAGACGGTGAACCCGACGGCGGAGTCGGCCATCAGCATGAGCACCAGGAGCACGGCGGTGACCAGGAGCAAGGGGATGACGTAGAGCCTGGTCCTGTCGTGGAAGAAGCGGTCGAACAGCCAGCCGCCGAGGAATGTGGTCGCGCACGCGACCAGGCCGGGGATGGCGGCCATGACGCCGGTGTTGATGAGGGAGATGCCGCGCTCCTCAAGCAGGTAGCTGGGCACCCAGGTGATCAGGCCGTAGCCGAGCATGTTGGTGGTGCAGAAGAGGGCGGCGAACTTCCAGACCGACCGCGAGCGCATAACGGCGCCGAGGCTGATCCCCTTGTCCTGAACGATGTCGGAGCCGTTGAGGTGGGCGGGCAGCGCCTTGGGCAGCAGCTTCCAGAGCAGAACGCCGATGGCGACGCCGGCGGCGGCGGTGACCCAGAAGGTGTGGCGCCAGCCGAGGACGAGGATGAGCGGCGCGACGATGAGCGGGGCGACGCCGGCGCCGAGCTGGTTGGAGGCGAGCATGGCGCCGGCGGCGGTGGCGCGGGCGGCGGGGGTGGTGCGTTCCGCGATGGCCTTGAAGGAGGCGCCGGGGAAGAGCCCCTGGCCGACGCCGAAGAGGGCGCGGATGACGAGGAGGGACGCCAGCCCCCAGGCGATGCCGGTCAGAGCGGTGAAGACCGACCAGAGCAGCAGAGAGACCATGAGCTGGCGGCGAGCGCCGAACCTGTCGGCGAGGATGCCGCCCGGAACCTGGCACAGCAGATAGACCAGGGAAAAGGCGGTGATCAGCCAGCCTTGCTCGGTCTTGGTGAGCGCGAACTCCTCGCCGATGAACGGCAACGCGACGGCCATCATCACCCGATCGACGTAGTCGATCACCCAGACACCCATGAGCAGGCCGACGGTGACGGTCGCCGTCCTGCGTATCTGCGCGGACGCCAAGGTGGGGGTGTCTTCGGCGAGTCCCATTCACAGACCTCCGGAGCTTTCGAATCGACGTTCCAGCAACCCTCCATCACGTCATCCGAGAGTGCTTCGTGCAGGGACATGAAGTCGGGGCCACCGGCGGTGCGATTGCACCAAAATCTGTCCGCCGGTGTTGAAACGCCTCGATGACGCTCCGTTTGGGTCCATGCGAGGAGCCCCACAGACATCCCGGGAGCTTAGGCGTCAAGTGGCAAGGGATCTGGGGGTTCACCCGAAGGGAGTACACCGTCCGTCATGCGGCGGGTAGCGTCGTAACGGACTGCCGCTGGGCGGGTCTTCGTGCCCCGCCTGGTCCACCGGACCGAAGCGCTCCGCCCAAGGACCCGGACGACCGGGTGCGCGCCGCCGTCACCGCGCTCATGCACCCCTGAGGCACTCCGGTCCAAGCCTCAGTACGCCGTGACCCGGTCGGGCTCCGGGACAGGTACGGTCGCACGGTGCTGCGGGTGGCCGTCCTTGGTGGGCCGTGGGCGGAACGGCCACCAGATGGCCCGGCCGAGGAGTGCGGCAAGGGCGGGGACCAGCACCAGCGAAAGGACGAGCGCGGAGAGCATGATGCCGAGCGTCATCGCGAAGGCGATCTGCCCGTTGCCCGGGGTCGTGGCGAGGGTGGCGAAGGAGGCGGCCAGCACCAGGCCTGCCGTCGCGATGGCCGGTGTCGTGTGCCGTACCGCGCAGGCCACGGCGGCGCGGGCCGGGCCCGGCTGCTGCATCTCCTCCCGGATCCGGTCGGTGATCAGGATGTTGTAGTCGGTGCCCAGTGCCACGACGAACAGGAACAGCACCAGCGGGAGGGTGTAGTTGACGCCTGGGTTGCCGAGAGCGTGCTGGAACAGCAGCGTGGCGGCGCCGAGGGTCGCGGCGAAGCCGAGCCCGACGGAGAGCATCAGGACCACCGGTGCGAGCAGGCTGCGCAGGAGCAGCAGGAGGATCAGCGCGATCAGCGCGGCCGCGACCGGGAACACGATCTTCAGGTCGTGGTCGACGGCGGTCGCGATGTCGGCGAAGATCGCAGCCGTTCCGCCCACGTGTGCTGTCGTCCCGGCGGGTGTGTGCTGGGCGACCGCGGCCCGTACGGGTCCGGAGGCCAGGTCGCGGGCCTGCTGACTCTGCGGGTTCGCGGTGAGGTAGAGGTCGATCCGGGCGGCGCGGTGGTCCTTGTTCAGTACGGTCCGTGCGACCTGGCCCACGCCCTTGACCTGGGCAAGCGTACGGGAGAGGCCGCCCAGGCGGTCGGCGGTGAGGGTGCCGCCGTCCTTGGTGGTGACGAAGACGCTCGTCGGGTCCGACACGCCGGCCGGCAGCGCACGGGAGATCTCGGTCGCGGTGGCCGCCGCGGGGGTCCTGGCAGCGGCGTCGCCCTGGCCGTAGTCCATGCGAATCCCGACCATCCCGGCGGCCAGCGCGCCGAGCAGGGCGACGGAGGCGACCACCATCGCCACCGGTCGTCGCGTGACCAGCGCGCCGAAGCGGGCGGCACGGCCCTCGAGCGGCTCACGTTGCAGGGCGCGGGAGGGCCAGAACATCTTGCGCCCGGCAGCCGCGAGCAGCGCCGGCAGCAGGGTGAGGCTGCCGAGCAGCATCACCAGGACCGCGACGGCGATGGCGGGGCCCAGCGAGCGGAACTGCCCGAAGGTCGCCACGCCCAGTGTGGCGAAGGCGGCCACGATGGTCAGCGCCGCCGAGGTGATCGCGGTGCCCACCCGGCCGGAGACCTGTTCGGCCGCCTCGCGGGCGGACTGCTCGGGCCGGGCCCGCAGTTGCTCGCGGAAGCGGAACAGCAGGAACAGCAGGTAGTCGATGCCGATGCCGAGCAGGACCACGTTGATCAGCTCCGTGATGCCCGCGTCGAGCATGCGCCCGGTGAGCATTGCGCCACCCGCGACGGCTCCCACCGCCACGCCGCCGATCATGGCGACCGCGAGCAGCGGTAGCAGGGCCGCCAGCGCGCTGCGGAACACCAGCACGTTGAGCAGGACGATGAGCCCCAGGGCGAGGGTGCCCCCGACCTTCGCGGCGGTCTTGTGGGAATCGGCGGTGTCGACGCTGTCGGCGAGACCCCCCGTGAAACCGGTGCGCATCCCCGCCTCGGAGAACTGCGTCCGGGCGGCGTCCCGGAAGGTCCGGTAGACGCCCTGGACCCCCTTGTCCGCTCGATTCCCGATCAGCTCGACGGAGAGCAGTCCGAAACTTCGGTCGGGCGCCATCATCGCCGGGGCGATCCGGGGCGTCTGGGAGCGGTCCGGGACCAGGAACCGCGGACGGTCGTCTTCCCTTGGCATGATCACCCGGCGCTGGGCCAGCTTCGCCGCCTCGGCCTCGATCCGCTTCTGGTCGGCGGCGCCGAGGGCCTTGCCGTCGGACCGGGCCACCAGCACCGTCACCGTGGTGGCGTCGGGGTTCACCCCGAACTGCTCCTGGGCGATGTGCAGCGCGGCGGCCGAGTCGTAGCTCCGGGGCAGGAAGTCCCCGGTCTGGTTCTGGGTGACGCGGGCGATCAGCGTCGGGGTCAGGGCGCTCAGTGCGACACCCAGCACCGCCCAGAGGGCGATGACCTTCCACGGGTGTCTGGTCGAGTATCTGGTCAGGGCGCGGATCACGATGTCCTCCGGCGGACGGACTTGAATGCGGACGTCTGCCGGGGGTTTCCGGCCGGTATCCAGGCCATCACTCCGAGAGGCGGCAAACCTCCTGGCAGCGGATGATCCATACCGGGGCCCTGGATCCCTCCCCCGGCCCGTGACCAGGACCCTGGTCCTGGTCCTTGCCCCGATCCGGGTCCGGGTCCGGGTCCGAGGCAGGGGCCCCGAACTGCCGCCGCCGGTGCTGCCACTGCGGCTGCTGTGCAACCCTGTCCCGGGGGCCGCAAGGCCGGACACAGGGGGAACAGACATGCTCAGGAGCCGACACGTCGGGCCCGGCGATGCCCGGGAGCTGCCGCACATCGACCATGCCGAGCCGCCGTGGACCCGTAACGACGCACTCGTGGCCGGCGGGGCCTGCGCGATGAACCTGCTCAGCTACGTGTTCTTCGACGACCCCGACGGCCGGTACGCCGTGAGCGTGGCCGGGTTCCTCCTCGTCGCGCTGGCAGCCCTGCCGCTGCTCGCCCGGCGCCGCCACCCGGTGGCGGCGCTCGCCGCCGTCCTGGTACTCGATTCGACGGCCACCCTGACCGTGCCGCTGCCCAGCCACTTCGGTGCCGTCCTGCTGGTCGCCCTGTACTCGGTCGCCAGGGCCTGTCCCGGCCGGGTGACGGCGTTCGCGGCCGTCGCAACGGTGTCGCTGACGCTGCTAAGCCAGAGCGACGGCCGGATTCCGCCCTGGCAGGACTCCGTTGTCGCACCCCTCTCCACCCTGATCGTCGTCGGCACCGCCATGGCGATCAACCGCTGGCAGCAAGAGGTGGCGGCCAACCGCAGGCTCCTTGCCGACCGTGCGGTGGCCGACGAACGCCGCCGCATCGCACGGGAGTTGCACGACATCGTGGCCCACCACATCACCACCATGCAGCTGATGGCCGGCGGAGCACGGGCCAACATCGCCGAACCGGAGGTGGTCCAAGACGCCCTGGTCACCCTGGAGGCTTCCGGGCGCCTCGCCCTACGCGAGATGCGCCAGCTCCTCGACGTCCTGCGGGCCGGTGACGAGCCGGAGGACGTACCGTCGCAGCCCCAGCCCGGCGCCGACGACCTCGGCGGCCTGGTGGCCGAGTCCCGCCTCGCCGGACTGCCGACCGAGTTCAGCGTCCACGGGCGGCGGCGCCCGCTGCCGCCGACCCTCGGCCTCACGGTGTTCAGGATCGCTCAGGAGGCCCTCACCAACGCCCGCAAGCACGCGGGGCCCGCCCGCGCGTCCGTACAGCTGACCTACCGTCAGGAGCGGGTCACCGTCGAGGTGCGGGACGACGGCGGAGGTGCACCGCCGCAGGAGGGGGCGTCGGCGATGGGTTCGGGCGGTTACGGCCTGGTCGGCATGCGCGAGCGCGTCGCCCTGCACGGCGGCACCCTCACCGTCGGCCCGCAGGCCGACGGGGGGTTCGCCGTGGTGGCCGACCTGCCGCTGACCCCGGACGAGGCGGCCGAGGCGGCCGTCCAGCACGAGGGAGCACGCCGATGACCGGGACCGGGCCGACGCCGCCGCCGCCGCCGAGGATCAGGGTGCTGATCGTGGACGACCAGCCGCTGATCCGGCGTGGCCTGTCGCTGATCCTCTCCCCCGACCCGTCCTTCGAGGTGGTGGGAGAGGCCGAGGACGGAGCGCAGGCCGTCGCCCTCGCCCGGCAACTGCGCCCCGACGTCGTGGTGATGGACATCCGGATGCCCGTACTGGACGGGGTCGGCGCGACCGGGGAACTCGCCGCCACCGTGCCCGGCTGCCGGGTCCTGGCCCTCAGCACCTTCGACATGGACGAGTACGTCGTGGGCGCCCTGCGCGCCGGAGCCTACGGGTTCCTGCCCAAGGACAGCTCCCCGGAGGACCTGAGCGCGGCGATCCGCACCGTCCACGCCGGCGAGGCCGCCGTCGCGCCGCGCCTGCTCACCCGGCTGATCTCCACCTACGTACGGGCGCCCCGCGGTGCGCGGCCGACCCTCGCCGGCCTGGGTGAACTCACGCCCCGCGAGGTCGAGGTGTGGCGGCTGATGGCCACCGGCCTCGACAACGCCGGGATCTCCCGCGCCCTGGACATCAGCCTCTCCACGGTCAAGAACTACATCACCAGCATCTTCGACAAGCTCGACGTCCGCGACCGCGCCCAGGCGGTCATCGCGGCCTACGAATCGGGCCTGGTCACTGCCCGCGCGGCAGCCGGGGACCCGCCCGGCGACGGGCACACCGGATAGCGGGGACCGGTACGCTCACTTCCCGCACAGGGTGGTGTCGAGGAGGGCCCGGACTTCGGCAAGCTGTCGCAGGTCGTCCAGGGCATGGCGGTTTTCAGGCCGCTTCAGCGGGCATCGCGTAGGTCGCGCTGGCCCGTTTTCGGACCTCGTCCACCACCGGTGAGCTGGTGAATGCCGCCGACACCGCGCTCAGCCAGGCCGTCTCCGCGTCGATGCTGGGTATCGAGGCGGTGCGCGCGGCGGGCGGTTGCGGCCAACTGTGCCCGGACTTCTGGGCCACCAGCGCGGCGGCGAGTTCGGCGGCCGTCATGGTTGGCTCGTCCTCGGCGGCGGCGTGCCGGCAGGCCGACTCGCGCACCCAATCCGCCAGTTCGGGTGGCACATGCCGGCGCAGGACCAGCAGTCCGTCCCGGATCTCGATCAGCCTGCGATACAGCGCGAACTCCGCGCCACACCGGGCAGTCGGCGGCAACGCGATCCTGGGTAGCGCGGCCACCAACACCGACCATAGCGGCGTTACCGCGCGGACGTTGCGCCGGGCCGTCAGCCACCGCAGCGGTCGCTCCACCATGCCCTGCCAGGTGGTCACCACCGCGCCCACGACCCACAGCACCATTGCCATCAGCCCGATCATTCGGCCGACCGGCAGGAAGTCGTCACCGGACAGGCCGGTCACCGACAGCCAGAGCGTGGGAAGGCCGGAGTACACGCCCCACACCACGGTCACCGCCGAGGCTGTCACGATCACCTGCAGTCCGGTGCGGAAGCTGCCACGTGGGCACTGCCGGGCATGCCCGGTGAGCACTCGCATGAACGTCATGAGACAGCCGACCGCGTATCCGACCAGCACCACCTGGTATCCGACGGTGCCGAACCGCCAGCCGAAACCGGGGACGTTGAGCTGATCCACATGCAGCACCATGTCGACGAAGCACACCGTCATCAGCACCCAGCACAGCACCAGCGGCCACAACCGGGTGCGCGGTACGGGAGTCTGGGTGGCGCGGGCCAGCCGCATCAGTAAGTGCACGGCCAGCACCTGCAACGCGTTGCTCACCAGCCGGCACACCAGAGCCACCGTAGGCAGCCCATGGGCGAGCAGCGATCGCACGGTCGGTTCGGCCGAGATCGCCAGCGCTACCGCCATACTCAGGAAGAACCCCAGCAGGTATCGCATACCAGGGCTCATCGGGATGCGCCGCGCGGCGGCCAGCTTGCCTGCGCTGATCAGCACCAGCAGCCCGGCCGTGAAATAGCTGATCACCTCAGTCACCGGGACCGAACGCCGAGTGCAGATGTTTCAGTTCGCTGCTCACTGGTTCGGCGGGCACGCCGCGGCGGGCCTTGTGCATGATCAGCGAAGCGACCGTCTCCGCCTCCCGTTCCTGCCGTTCGGCGTAGGTCGTGCGGCCCAGCACCCGCCGTACGAGTTCGACCGGAAGGTTCGGCATGAGCACCGAGGAGACCGTCTCGTCCAGTTCGCTGGAGCCCGTGTGGCCGCACAAGAGATGGCCCAGCTCGTGCATCAGGATGTGCTCCTGGTGCAGGGGGCTGGTGTCGGCGGTGTAGAAGACGTAGTCGGTCCGGTCGGTTGCCGCGAGCACGCCGCACAGCGTGCTGGGGTGTGCCGCCAGCGGGATCAGCTCGATGGGCCGACCTCTTCTGGCGGCAAGTGCGGCGACGAGCGTGGCGACGTCAAAGGGATCCGGTATATCCACAGTGGACACGATCTGTGCGCAGTGTCGCCAGAGCGCGTTTCGCCTGTACCGCAATCTCACTCCTCCGGCTTGCGACCGTGCGCCTCCCTGGCGCCGCCCCGTTGCGCCTCGCGGCGCTCAATGGCATCGATGATGTCAGCGACCGTGCCGAGGCCCTCCTCGGAGAGGTTGACCGCACGCAGTGCCACATCACGCACCGCGCTGTTGCGCAACGCACCGAGTAGCTCCAACTCCCTGGCGATCACCGCGCCCTGTTCGTCGTCGAAGAAGTACGCGGGTGGCACCTGAAAGAAGGCGGCGAGGGCTTCCAGGTGCCGCTTGGTCGGGTTGTCCCTGCGGCCGGTGCGAAGCTGCCAGAGGTAGGTCGCGGAGAAGGTCTCACCGGTGCTCTCCCGGCAGGCCTTAGCCACCTCCTCGTGGCTGTGCTGCTCGCCGTTGGGGCGACGGACCACCTGGAACAGGTGATCGATCCGGTCGCTGAGCGTGCCGGCCACCGGTGCGCGGTCCTGCTCGTCGGTCATCTGCGCCTCCGGAGGGTAGGTGGCGACGACAGCAGAGATGAATGATTACGAGAAGATCATTCATCTCTGTTGACATCCCCATGGTGTGTGGCTAGCTTGTGTCTTGATCATATTAGCTGAGATGAATGAGGGAGGGAGAAGCGGATGAAGAAGATGCTGGGTGCCGCCGTACTGGCCGCCGGCGCGATCGTGATCGCGGCGGGACCGGCGTCGGCGGAAGCCCGTTCGTTCACCGCGACCGCTCAGGGCACGAGCCAGACCAGCGCAGTGAGCAGCGCGGTGAACTTCGCCTACGGCAAGGCGACCACGGCCGGATTCCTGCGCTCGCAGTGCTACGTGAGCAACTCCAGCGCGAGGTCCGGAGACATCCCGGGCAGTTGGTTCGGCACAGCGACGGTGTACTGCCAGCGCTGAACCCTAGTACTGGAACCAAACAACAAAAGGGGTCTTCAGGAATGCGTTCGATCGTTGCTCGCGGCGTCGTCGCCGCGATGGTCACCGGCCTCGCCGTCCTCGCTCCGGCCGCGGCGTTCGCCGCGCCGGCCGCGACGGGACAGGCGAGCGTGCTCGAGGAGCGCGGCTTCAACGGCATGGCACTCGAGAACAGCCCCAAGGAGGCCAAGCGCGAGGCGGAGAAGGACGCCCGCCACCAGGCGCTGATCTCGGGCTTCAGCGACGAGCAGTGCGTGCTGCTGTTCGCTGACTCGTCCCGCCTCGGGCCGGGCTACTACTGGGGCAGTGCCTCCATTCGGTGTACCCGCTGATGCCGGCGGTCACAGTCGCGCCCGTGCCGCGCCGCTGACCGCCGTCAATCGCCCGGAGGTGGCACTCCAGCCCACCTCCGGGCGATCGCCCTGCCTGCTCACGATGAGCTGGCGGCACGGATCACGAACTCCCCAGACCGACGGTGAAGATGAGCACCCCGACGGCCCCGTCCATACCCATGGGCCTCTGCTCCTGTCCGACCGCCGGCTCGTCCCCGCACGCCACCCCGGCCCCGAGCACATCTACCCCCACACCGGCCGCGGCCGACTCGGCTACGACCGCACCCGCGTCCGCCCGGCGGGGGTCAAGGGGTCAATAGGTGTTGCCCTCCCGGTTGCGATCCTGCTGGTTGGCCAGGGCGACAAGCAGACCGTCGGCCATGCCGCCGAACATGGCACGCAGGTCACCGGGGTTGTCGACGATGACGACGCTGTCGAGCAACTCCGCGCGAATCTTGGCGGCGCGGACGTCGCCGGCGCCGTCCGGGTCGAACGCGGTCGCGGCGAGGAAGAGCCCGCCAATGCCCGTGGACGCCGCCGCGTCCGCAGCCGCGGTGCCGCTCACACTGGAGGCGTCGTCGGGGACGGCAGGCAGGGCGGGCTGACCGTTGCGGGCCAGGAGCGTCAGGGGGCGCGCCGGCGTGGTCTCCGAGACGCTTCCCTCCGGCACGTGCGTCTCCCCGGTGACCAGCCGCGCCTGGTCACCGGGGTAACCCCACGGCCGGCCCACGGCCGCGTCCTTCAGGCCGGCGCGGGTGAACAGGCCGCCTTCGGCGTCCAGAACGAGATCACCCGGCTGCCACTGCTCACCCTCGATCGGGTGGTGCGCGTCGTTCATACGGGCACGTTACCCACCAGGACCGACAAATGACGTCGAGAAGACGATCAACTGATCGCAGGCGCGAATCAAACCGGGCCGGGACTCACCTCGATTTCTGGCGCTCAGCGTGGCCGGAGCGCCGATGGCAACCGTAGGCCCCGGGTGGGCGAGCCTGATCGATGCGGCCACGTTCCTGGTGAGTGCGGCCTTTCTCTCTCGGCTTCCTCGCGCGGTCGCCGCGCAACGCCTGGCAGCGAGCACGGGGCTACTGGCCGGCATCGAGGGAGGTCTCGCGGAGGTCACCTCAGCCGTACTCGTGAACGCCCCCTGATCGGCCGCTCGCGGGGATCGGCGGCTCCTGGGATGTCGCTCAGCCTGAGTGGAGGATCTTGGTGAGGAGGTCGACGAGCTGGGTTCGTTCGGCGGCGGAGAGTCGTCCGAAGAATTCGTCTTCCATGGCGTCGGCATCGGTGTCGACGGCGGCGAGTGTGGCGCGTCCAGCGTCGGTGATGGTGGTGATGTAGGCGCGTCGGTCCTGGGGGTTGCGCTCGCGGACGAGGAGACCTGCTTTTTCGAGGGCGTCGACGGTGCTGACCATGGTGGTGCGGTCCAGGCGCAGGCCCTGGCTGAGCTCCTGCTGGGAGCGCGGGCCGGCGGCGGCGAGCATTCCCAGCACCAGGTATTGGGTGAGGCCGAGTCGGTGGCTGGCGGCGGCGGTTTCGCCGAGTCGGGATGCGAGAGTTCCTGCCCGACACAGGCCGACGATCTTGCGGCGGCGCAGCAGATCGGCGAAGTAGTCGGCGGGCAGTGGGGACCCGGTGTTTGCCATGACCGTAGCTTAATGGATTGTTGGGTGGTCAACAGTTGATTGTTCGTCGTCGTGTGGGCGGCGGACCAGGCGTCCGTTGGCCTGGAGCTTGTCCAGGCGATGTTGCTCACGGACGACCCATCGGGCCACGGCGTCCGGGGCCAGGGGGCCGCCATGGCCGACGTGTAGGGCGGTGGGCTTCAGCGCGAGCATCGTGCGGAGACTGGCCAGGTTGCGTTGCGGGTCGTCATGGAAGGGCGGGTTCGCGGGTTTCCCGGGAATCAGGCCCATGAAGGAGCCGGACACCAGGTCTCCGGCGACGAGGTCGCCGGTGGCGGTCAGGACGGACACGGAGCCGGCGGTGTGCCCGGGGGTGGGCATGATGCGCCCGTCGATGCCGTAGTCCGACAGATCCAGCTCGCCGGTGAGGTGCACGTCAGGCTCGACTGTCTCGACGCTTGCGTGCAGGGCCTTGTTCATGGCGAGGGCTCGGCCGAAGGGGCCTGTGGGCAGGTACGGTTCGCGGACCCGGCCAGTGCGGTAGGAGACGAGGTCGGCGACGTGTCCGGCGACGGGTGCTCCGATCATCCGGCGTAGCTCGGCCGCGGAACCGAAGTGGTCGATGTGTCCGTGGGTGAGGACGATCAGAGCGACGTCGGCAGGGTCCACTCCATATCGGACGACCTGGTCATGGATCCGCTGGGCGGCGCCGGGGATTCCTGCGTCCACGATGACCGGGCGTCGCCCGAGCAGAAGGTAGGCATTGACGTTGTGCCGTCCGAGAACGGGTAGGGCGAGGACTTTCGTGCCGGACATCGAGTCTCCGTGAGAAGCATGGTTCTGCCGTGACAGCACCCGTAAATGTTGACCAGCAAACTATCAGTTAATCACGTGACTGCCCAACAATTGGGTGGACACGTTTAAGTCAGTCTTCGCAGCGCACGTCATCTCTGGCGGCAAGTCAGGACGCGTGCTTCCGGATCGGTCGCCCCGGGCACGGGCCCGGTTCTGCGGGGGCGGAGTCTGATGCACTCCAGAAAGATCACTTTCCATACCGGAAAGAAGGAGAGGGCGACAGGGTCCACGATCCCCACCAGCGCCGCCCGCTGACTGCCACCGCTACGATCGCGGCTGCTCCTGCGCGGACGGAGAAGCTGAGCGCCGAGCCGAGGGCAGACGGTCGTTGAGAGGGGCCGCTACCGGCCCTGCGATGACGATTTACGCCGACAAGGGGGCGGCCGCCTGCGCGCGACAGCGCCGTGCGCACTGTCGATCTTTGATCCGGCCCCCTGCCGCGAGAGGGAACCGCCGAAGGCGCACTACCGACCACCTGCGCCCCGGGATCTTCGCCGGGTGGATCAGGCAAGACTTAATGATCTTTCTGACATGAAGTGGCAAATCCACTGACATCAACGGGCATTACACCAGGACAACTTCGCGGCAGTTTGCAGCTGATAGAACGCCGACAGCGCGGACAGCGGTTCAAGCAGTTGATCACGGCTCGTGAACGCCCCCTGGCCTGCCGCCGGATCGGGCCGAGCAGGCAGGGGACACCCCACTTCGACGACCAACACCTCGTTCTTGCTTCCGGAGATCGTCCAACGCATTGGGCGGCGCCGTACGGCGGCAGGGGTCAGAATCCTTCCCCCTGTTCGTCGTAGGAGCAGGAGGTCAGGCCGGCGGCGGTCAGAGTCAGGTGCTTGGCCAGTACTTTGGCGGCGGTGTCGGCGTCACGGGCCAGGGCCGCCTCCTCCAGGCGGCGGTGTTCGGTGATGCCGTCGCGGTCGGGTGTGCGGTGGGCCGACCAGCGTCGGGCCAGTTCGCTGGCCGTCCACAGTCTGTCGAAGGTGTCCAGTAGCACTGGGTTGCCGCATCCCTCCAGCAGGGTGCGGTGGAAGACGCGGTGGGATTCGGACCACGCGCCGCTGTAGTACGCGCCTTCTTCCGGCGCGTACACCGGGGTGCGGACCAGCCGGTGGTGGGCCGCGCGCACCCGTGCTTCCCAGTCGACGTCGCCGCGCTCGATCGCCAGGCGCAGCATGACCGGTTCGATCGTGCGGCGCGCCTCGGCGATCTCCTGCCAGCGTCGATCGGAGAAGTCCGGGACCGCGAAGCCGCAGTTGGGCAGCCGCACCGCGATGCCCTCGCCGACCAGCCGTACCAGGGCTTCGCGGACGACCGCCAGGCTGAGCGGCCCCACCGGCCGGGCACGGCCTGCACCGCTACTTCATCGTGGTGCACGCCCTCGACGTCGAGACCCTCGGCGTCCCGGCCCAGGCCACCCCTGCCTACCTCGGCTTCACCATCGCCGGCCGCATCCTCGGCCGTGCGGTCCTGACCGCCACCGCCGAGATCCCCGCCTGACCACCGAAGCCGGCAACGGCGGCAGGAGGCGATGTGGTTACTCCTACAGCCGTTGCCGGCTCCCCCTCGGGATGCCCGCCTTGGCGTAAGGGGGAACAGGAAGCACTGCCGCGCCGGCTGTTGAGAATGGCGATCACGTCACCCACCCGGTACGGGATTGAGACTGGTAAGAGTCGTTGGCGGTAAGCCGCTCCGTCGCAGATCACGGAATGCCGCGCAGGGCACCGGTGCAGGGTTTCCTGCGGCCGTACCCTCACATCAGCCGCCCCTGACCGCCTGTCCCTTTCACATTCGACCAGCTCACCGCCACTCGGATCAAAGCCCGTGAAAGCGATCGAGGAACCGTCACCCGGCAGAGGGCCCCGATCAGTCACGATCGTGATGGCATACGGCCTCCAGCATGATCCCGAAGGGGTCGAGCCAGAAGGTCGCGTAGTAGGGCGGCGGATACTCGGGGAAGTACCGCGGCTCGTGAAGCACCTCGGCGCCGAGCTCGACCACACGGGCGTGCACCGCGTCCACGGCCGATCGGGTCTTCACCATGAAGGCGATGTGCTGAAGCCCGGCCCGGTGCCGTGAGTGGGCGCCGTCCTCCGCGGCCTGATAGACGAAGAGGAACGTGCCACGCCCGCCGTTCACCGGACAGTAGGAGAACTCGCCCGCGGTGCTGAAGAACTCCTCGAAGTCCACCAGTGGCATGACCTCGTCGTAGTACGCCTTCGCCGCCGAAAGATCCGGCACATTGATCCCGATGTGGCCGATCACCCTGGGATCGTCTCACAACCCGCTCACGGCTGCCACGGGCGGGACACAACGGATGCCGGGTGGTCAGGAGGCGATCGAGACGCCGAGGCCACCGCGGGTCTGCGCGCCGTAGCGCTCCTTCTCCCCGGCGATGTCGAGGGGCTTGATGCTGCTCCGTCCCCGCAACCCTTCTTCAGTGATCAGGTCGTCCGGGCGCATGGTGAAGATCTTGACGGCTGTTGAGACGCTGCGGTTCAGGGGGCCGGGTTCAGCGGCCGAAGCCCTCCGGGCAGCTCGGGAAGAGGGCATCGGCCCAGTTGCGCGGGTGGGCGGTGTGTCAGGTGGTGATGGTGGCGACGGGTTCGAGGCCGTAGGTTCGGGCGTAGCCGTTCTCGGTGCCGACGAGGAGGTCGATGACCTCGAAGTAGCGGTCCCAGAACGGGGTTTCGCGCAGTGCGTCGATGAGGAGCTGGTAGGCGTGGTGGTCTTCGGCTTCCCACACCCAGACGTCGGTGACGCGCGCGGAGTAGAACTCCGTGTCGTAGAAGCGTGACCGGACGCCGGTGGTCTTGGCCTCGATGGCCGGCAGGACCTGGGTGGTGAAGGCGTCCACGCGTTCCTGGACGGTCAGAGCGAGCCACTCGGGTGTGGTCTTGACCAGTATGAACGCCGTGACCGGCGGTTCGGTCTTTTCAGTGGACATCAGGGTGCCTCCAGAGTGGCAGGTGGTCTTGGTTCGCCGGGCTGTATGTGTTCCGGCGCTGGGTGCTGGACTTCAGGAGAGGACGGCGGGTTTGAGGGTCTGGGCGCACCACTGCTCGAAGCTGGTGGGGAAGGTGGTGTCCGGAGTGCGGGCGATGCCGGCGTCGAGACCCTCGTCCTTGGCCCGCTTCATGTCGACGATGCCCTGGACGAACGCCTCGTTGAGGCCGTAGCCGACGAGGGTGGTGTACAGCTCGTCGAGCGGCTGGCGTTCGTAGCGGACGGGGCGGCCGAGCTGTTCGGTCATGATGCGGGCCAGGTCGTTGGGGGACAGATCCTGCGGCCCGAGGACCGGGACGCTGTCGGTGCCGGTCCACGAGCGGTCCAGCAGCAGGCCGGCGGCGGCGGCCGCGATGTCGGCGACAGCGACGAAGGGTGCCTTGCGGTCGGCGTCGACGGAGTCGGTGAAGAGGCCCTTCTCGCGGATCGAGTCGGACTCCTCCAGGAGGTTCTCGAAGAAGGACGGGCTGGCCAGGGCCCGGTAAGCGACGCCGGTGTCGGCGATGAGGTCGTCCATGGCGAGGGAGGCGGTGACGAGGCCGGCCCGGTCGGCGAGCGGGGTGCCGCGGCCGAGCGCGGAGACGCCGACGACATGGCCGACGCCGTGGGCGGCGAGCGCCTTGACGGCGGGGCGGGTGAAACCGCTGTAGGCGTCCTGCGGGGTCAGGGAGGCGTCCGGGGGAACGAGCCAGAAGACGGCGTCCGCACCCTCGAAGGCCCGGTCGAGGACCTCGGCTTCTGCGTGCGAGCCGGTGACCACCTCGACGCGTCCGCGCGCCGCGTCCGGAAGCCGGGCGGGATCGCGCACGATCACGCGCAGTTCCTCGCGCGCGGCGGGGGCGGACTCCAGGAGCCGGGAGAGTAGGTGACGGCCGATGTTCCCGGTGGGAGCAGTAATGACGATCATGAAAACCTCGTAGGTCGCGCTGGTTCGGTACGCCCCTCATCCTGCTGAGGATCTCCGTGCTGCCACAATGGGAACTTCAGCACAGAATCATTGACTGAAATGGAATAATGCTGGTGAGCAGCCCGGATCCGGTCATCGACGCCAATCTCGCCATCGCGCTGGATGCTCTGCTGGCCGAGCACAGCGTGACCCGCGCCGCCGCACGTCTGCACACCTCGCCCGCCGCCATGAGCCGCACCCTCGCCCGTCTGCGCCGCATCCTCCAGGACCCCCTCCTGGTCCGGGCCGGACAGACCATGGTTCCCACCCCCCGCGCCCAGGCCCTGCGAGAGGAAGCCGCCACAGTGGTACGCAGCCTCGGAGCGCTGCTCAGCCCTGGCGCGAGTGTCGACCCCGCCAGCCTCCGCGGCACCTTCACCCTCCAAGCCGCCGACCTGGTCGGCGCGGCGCTGGCCCCCGGACTGCTGCAACTGGCCCAGCGGGAGGCGCCGGGGGTCTCGTTCCGGATCCGGGCCGAAGAACTGGAGGCCGGGCCCGCCCTGCGCGACGGCCGGATCGACCTGGAGATCGGATCCATCGACCATGTGGACCCCGAAACCCAGATCGAAGAGCTGGTCAGCCTCCGAATGGTGGCGGCCGTCCGGTCCGGCCATCCGCTCACCGAAGGGCCGCTGACCCCAGTCCGGCTTGCTGCCGCCCAACACGTCGCGGTCAGCCGCCGCGGCCGGTTCACCGGCCCCCTCGACACCGCCCTGGCCGAGCAGAACCTCCGCCGGCGGGTCAGCGTCGTCCTCCCCAGCCACCTGGCCGCGATGACCCTCGCCGCCCGCAGCGACATCGTCTGCCTCGTACCCGCCGCACCCCCCGGCGCTGCCCCCTCGCCCCTCACCCACGACGCCAGCGCCCTCGGACTGCACCTCCTCGACATCCCCCTGGCATTGCCACCACTGACCATCGGCATGGCCTGGCACCCCCGACACACAGCCGACGGAGCCCACCACTGGCTCCGCAACGCCGTCCGCCGGACTCTCTGCACACCGACAGCAGCTTCTGAGATCACCGTGGCGGACGCGATCGACCCCGAGTAGTACGACACCGCCCCGGCCTATGCGGACGCATGCCCGTTGACAGCGATGTCGCAGTTCGGAAAGCAAGCCGAGTCATGCTCCGGCTCCTACCGGCCCGCTGGCAGAAGTGCTCCAATCCGCCAGTTCAAGCGAGCAGTCACACGGGTTCTGCCCCCGTCCTGGGACAGAACCCGGTAGGAGCCGGTGGGTGTGACGCGTGGGCGACTCACTGACGAGCAGGGGAATTCGATTGAGCCCGTTGTGGCCGATCTCGATGCCGGGCGGCATCCCCTTGGCCGGCTTCGTCCCCGACGGGATCGTCGACCGGTTGTGCCTGCTCGGCTCGACGTCCGCGCATGTGGACCGGCCACGCCGAGCTCAGCGAGTTCGGCGTGGCCGGGTTCGCACTCTGGCTGGTGCCGGCGTACGGGCCCGCGGTGCTCGGCCCCTTCAGCTCGCGGCCTGCCCGCCGCAGAACACCTCCTTGATGAGCCTCTGCGTCAACTTCTGGTACTCCGTTGCCAGGTCGATTGCGGCGTCCCCGGTGGTTATCGAGGCGGTCAGGGTCTTACTGCCGTCGGGCGAGCTGTACATCAGCGCCCCGTAGCCCGCCGGAGGGCTGCCGTTGTGCTGGAAGACGATGCCGCCGCAGTTCGGGCCCACATCCTGCACCCACAACCCGAAGCCGTAGCCGAGCTTCCCCTGCGGCTTGCGCATCTCGGCCATCAACGGGGCCGGCAGGAGCTTGCCGCCCATCAGCGCGGAGAAGAACGTCTGGAGATCCTGGGTGGTCGAGATCAGGTCACCGGCGCCGGCCAGCAGGGACAGATTCTGGCGGCTGACGTCGACCACCTTCCACTGGCCGGCGTCCTGGTAGCGGAAGTAGCCGTGCGCGTGCGGCCCGGGGAGCCGCGTCCGGTTGCCCGCCGCCATGGTGCCCCGCATCTTGAGCGGCCCCAGGATCCGCCGCTGCAACTCCTCGGCGTAGGAGTGGCCGGTGACCTTCTCGATCAGCAGCAAGGCCAGCGTGTAGTTGGTATTGGCGTAGCTCTGGTCCGTCCCCGGCTCGAACCGCGCCGGCTTGGACAACGCCAGCCGTACCAGCTCTTCGGGCCGGTAGCTGTGGAACCGGTTGTCCAGCCACTCCTTGCCCGTGCCGGGGATCCCCGGCACGATCGTCCCGTCGTCGTAGTACTCGCCGGTGTAGTTGAACAACCCGCTGGTGTGCTGCAGCAGCATCCGCACGGTGATCCGCCGGTCCAGCCCGAGCTTGGGCAGGTAGCCGGCCACCGGGGCGTCCAGCCCGATCTTGCCCTCGGCCACCAGCTGCAACACCAGGGTCGCGGTGAAGGGCTTGATGACGCTGCCCGTCCAGAACGACCCGTTCGTCGGCGGCTTGGCGCTCTGGCCGAGCTTGCGCACCCCGGCGCTGCCGACCCACTCGCCCCGCTCATCGTGCACGCGCAGCTGCACCCCGGCGAGACCGGAATCGACGAACTCCTGGATGGCCTTCTGCAGTTCCGGGCGGTCCTGCCCGGCAGCGGCCTTCGGCACGGCCACGCCGCTGTCCGCGGTGGCCGCCCCGGGTGTGGCCATGGCCGCCCCGGCCAGCAGCGCCGCCGCCAGCGCCGTGGCCCCTACTCGCCGGAAGACCCGCGGCATCCGGACCCTGTTGATGCCGTCGAGCACGATCTTGTCTTTGAATGCCCTTCGCAGCCCCGAGGCCGCAATGGCTGAACCGTTCATGGCATTCACCGTCGCCGACCGCCCTGACATCGGGCCGTTGCCGTGCTGACGCGGCCGCTGACACGACACCACAGCAGACCTGATCGCCGCAAAGGGCCCCGTCGGCCTGGCACGCCGCCCGACGCCGCCTTCATCACCGCCACCCGCGCCGCCTACGACACCGTCGCCGCCCGCCATGCCGAGTCCATCCCCGAGCGTTTCCATTCCAGCCCGCTCGACCACGCGATGATCCCCGTCTTCGCCGAGCTGATCCGGGCCGCCGGTGACGGCCCGGTGGCGGACGTGGGATGCGGCCCCGGCCACATCACCGTGCGCCTGCACTCCCTCGGCGTCACCGGAGATGATCGCGATCGCCCGCGGCGCCCACCCGGAGCTACGTTTCGAGGTGGGGCTGATGGATGCACTGGAGGTGGAGGACGCCTCCCTCGCCGGGGTGCTCGCCAACTACTCGATCATCCACACCGCGTGGGCGCTCAGCAGCGGCAGGCCGTGGCGCAGGAGGCGGGTCAGGTAGGCGTTGGCAAGGGCGTCGGCCTTTTCCACGGCGGGAAACAGCGGTTCCATCAACAGCCCCGCGGCCGCCGGGCCATCGTCGGCGGCGGTCACGGTGGGGATTTGCATGTGGATCCAGGCGTGCCTGGGGCCTGTCCGAGATGTTCCTGCTGTTCATGCTGCTGATGAACGCCGCCCCGGCGCCGTTCGAGGCCGGCTGGACGGACGTTCCCCCGAGGGCGTCGAACTGCTCCGCGGCGCGGCCGGGGGCAACCCGCACACGCTCGTCGCCGACCCGGACACCTGCCGGTGGACGACCGACGTGTCGGACTCCGACGGGCCGGCGATCGGCGTCTTCATGACCTCGGCCGTCGTCTACCTGCTGCATCCCGAGCACGGAGCCACGGGCTGCACGCCGGGCAGCTACGCCGTCCGGCGGCAGCACGAGCACGAACGGCGCAGGGCACGCCTCGTCGCGGACTGATCCCGGCGCACTCGGCAGGCTTCCTCAAGGCTGTGAACAGCCGTCCACACCGGTCTCGGACATCGAGGAGGCGGTTCAGTCTTCGGTGCTCCGGGGCGACAGGCCGGATTCGAGGTGAGCCAGCGCGTCGTCGAGCAGTCTCCGGTGGCGGTGGACGAAGCCTTCGGACAGGTCGTTCGCGGCGGCGTTCCAGGCGGCGATGGCGACCCCGATGGCCGCGCCCGAGACGGTGAGGAGATGGATGTCATCGGCGGGACGGCCGAGGCGCCGGGCGAGGGTCTCGGTCAGTAGCGGCAGCGCGGCGGCGATGTGGCCGGGGACCCGGGCACGCAGGTCGGGGACGCTGCGCAGCAGTTCTTCACGTTGCCGGTTGAGCGCGTGCTCCTCGGCTGTGGCGGTGTCGACGAGCGAGGTGACGGCGTTGCGCAACGCGCCGATGAGGCTGGTCTCGTCGAGATGCTGGGGGAGCACGTCGAGCACCATCAAGTCGGCGATGTCATGCAAGACGAGGTCGGCCTTTGTCGGGAAGTAGCGGAAGAACGTCGCCCGTGAGACCTCGGCGGCTTCGGCGATCTCGTCGATCGTGGTGGTCTCGTAGCCGTTCTCGGCGAACAGGCGCATCGCCTCGCGCTGGATCGAGGCCTGGGCTCTGGCCTTCTTGCGTTCCCGCAGCGACACCTGGCTGGTGCCGTCGGCCGACCGTCGTCTTGCCATCGTTCACTCCTGGCTGGATTCGCCCGCCTGCGGGCCGCGGAACCGTTCGGTCATCTGTCGTAGCCTGTCGAGTTGTCCTGCTTCACCGATGGCCATCCCCCACAGCTGGTGTGCGGCGTGGAAGCCTAGGTCGTCGAGGAACGCGCGTTTCCACGGCCTGACGGCGATCGCGTGGGTGAGCAGTCGTGAGGCGCGTGGCCGCGCCATCATCATCTCAGCGATCTCCCAGGCCCTCGGCAGCAGGCGCTCCCGTGGCAGCACCTCGTTGACCAGGCCGAGCCGGAGCGCGGTCGGCCCGTCGATCGGCTCGCCGGTGTACATGTAGTACGACGCGCGCTTGGTGCCGATCGTGTGCTGCAAGGTCAGGCCCATCCCGTCTCCCGGCACTCCGCCGCCCAGGAAGTGCGGGTCGAAGAAGTCGGCGTCCTCCACGCAGAGGGTGATGTCGCACGCCGTGGCGAACTCGCAGTGCGTGCCCGGTCCGTTGACCGCGGCGATGGTGGGGATGTCCACGGCGGACACGAAGCCCTCCAGCAACCTAACCATATCGCCGTACATCTTGAGCTGGCTGTCGGTGCTCCATTGCGGGAACGGTGTGTGCCACAGTTCGGCCGGATCGCCGGTGTGCCACCGCTCACCGGTCCCTGTGATGATCAGGACCTCGTTCTCCGGGTCGTTGCCGACCTCGGCCCACGCCTGGTGCCAGGCGTTGTGGCCGATCCAGCTGTGCTTGAACGGCCCGCCGTCGGTGTGCATCCGCAGCTCGATGATCCCATCCCGGCGAGTCATCACGAAGAACTCCTCGTACTTCTTGGAGTACTCCTCGAACGGCGTCGGCTTTACGCGGCCGTCCCACGACGACAGTTGCTCCGGCATGTCCTTCTCCTAATTGATCGGACCGCTCGCCGCGGTCTTCCGCCACTCCCATAATGAGACTAGTGTCATTTGAGACTAGTGTCATTATGGGAGTGGGAGGGAATTTGACTGACGACGTGCTCGACCTGGCCGGCGGTCTGATGGGCTCGCCCTGGCTCTACCTGGTGCTGTTCCTGTGCGCGGTGCTGGACGGCTTCCTGCCGCTCCTGCCCAGCGAGGGCATGCTGCTGCTGGCGGGAGCGTTCGCCGCCACCGGACGTCCCAACGTCGCACTGGTGGCCCTCGTCGCGGCCTCCGGCGCCTTCGTCGGCGACCACATCTGCTACCTGATCGGGCGACGCCTCGGCCCGCCCGTCCTACGCCGCCTGCGGCCCGGTACAAAACGCCACACCGCCGCCAGGTGGCTGTCCGAACTCCTCGGCCGTCGCGGTGGTGTCATCGTCATCATCGGCCGATTCCTCCCCGGCCTGCGGTCGATCACCACGCTGACCGCCGGAGTGGCCGCCTACCCGCGGCGCGCCTTCGCGCTTTTCGACGCGATCGGCGCACTGATGTGGGGTGTCTCAGGCGCGTTCCTGGGCTACTTCGCCGGCACCGCCTTCCAGGATTCACCGGTGAAGGGACTGCTCGTCGCTCTCGTCCTCGTAGCCGTAGTGATCACGATCGGCGAGATCGCCCGGTACGCGCAACGCCGCCTGAGGGCGTCCGGCGGCGGGGGCGACTCCCCGGAGTCCCAGGACACCGCCGCACCGGCGCCCTGACGCGCTGCCGTACGGCTCACCGGGCAGGCGCGGGGGCAGGCTTCCCGCGCCTGACCACCGTGTCACCGGTGCCGGCGGGGGTGGCGAGCTTCTCCCCGCGGATCAGGAGGTCAGGGGGTGGAGTCCTCGCGTCCGGGACGAGCGTGCAGCGGCACCGGGAAGAATCCGCGCGAGGCCCTACCGTCGGTTCGATTTTTGGAACCACGGCGCTGGACACTCAGGAGCTCCCGCGGCCGTGACCTCTGGGAGCCGGGCCAGCGTCGCCCCCGGGGCAGAAGACACCCCGTGACCGAGCCGAGATCTTGGGCTGCGATGATCTTGGCGGTCCCGTCCCCGTAGGGCAAGAGCAGTAGGAGAACCTCCGATGAGATGGCCGCTCGCCGCGTTCGCCGTCGCCCTGGCATCCGCCCTGGCCGCCGGGCTCGGTGACGGCGCGAGCGCCCAGAGCGCTCCGGCGGACCCGGTGGAGGCGCTCAAGCACCAGATGGCGGGCAACGGCGGAGTGCGCTTCTCCAGGGTCGCGGTCGACACGGTCGAGGATCAAAGCGATGTTCCCTCATGGATGACCGAACACAAGCAGAAGATCACCTTCCGCAGCAAGGGAGCCGTCCAGTTCGGCGGGGGGAAGGTCACGGCCAGCGATGTGACGCACCGGAACAGCTATACCGGACCGGACAATCCCCTGCGGTTCGTCACCTTCGAAGGCCGCAACTACATGTCGGGATGGCTGGCACCGCCCCTGCCCGCGGGCAAGGAATGGGTCCTGTTCGAAGACGACAAGACCAGACCGGAGATGGACACCGGACGGATCAGGCTCGCCGATCCCGCCACGCTGCGGGCCGTACTCGCCACCACCACGACCAGACGACCCGCAGGCGTCTACGACGGCACCCGCACCACCCTGTACCAGGGAAAGGTCACCTTCGGCGAGCTGAGCAGGGCCGATCTTGGGCTCCGTCTCAGTTTCGACGAGAAGCCGACCGTGAAGGATCTGAAGATCGAGGTCTCGTGGCGGCTCTGGATCGGCGAGGACCAACTCGTCCGCAGGGCGTGGAGCTCGTGGACCGAGCCGTTCATCAAGGAGACCAACGACTACGTCTCCAGCGTCACCGACGTCCGCCTGACCGGCTGGGGCGCTGCACCCCGTGTCCTTGCCCCTTCGGACGACCAGGTGGTGAAGGCCGGTGGTCCCGCCCCGGACTTCACCGTCCATACCTTACGGCGGATGGGCGAGGACCTCAGGTCCCAGGACCGCCCCGCCTCCCGCTGACCGCCCGGCCCGGCTGCCTGGTCGTCATCAGTGACCGGCTCCCTGCGCCATTCACCCGGACCGGGGTGCGGTCCCCTGCTGCCGCCACCTCGAACTCACCCACCAAGAGTCCGCCGGCGCGCGGCTGGAGCTGTTCGCCGCCGAGGCGGATCCGGCACCCTGCGCAGACGCCTCGGTGCCCGCCCGTGACGCCTTTATCCGAAAACTATGCGTTTCTCATCTTCGGGGGTCCGAACGGAGTAATCGCGCCGGATGTCGCAAGACCGGCGCGGAGTCGACGCGCGCTGTCGACCAGAGCTTGATCGGCATGTGCCCCCTCGCGACCTGCGAGGTGAGGCACACCGTTTCATCGACATCAGCTCCCCGATGGCCTCGGCGGACCTGATCGGCGGGGCCTGGTGATCGCCGGTGTCAGGCCGGGCGCATCGGCTCCTGGCCGGAGACGATCGAGGCGCATCGTGACCGGTCGTGCGGCAGACCCGCCTCATGAAAGGCCAACGCGACCGACAGAACCCGGCACCAGGTGCGATCTGCGCCAGCGGGGGAAGGGCAAGGCGGCTCGGAAGCTCCGGTCCGCCTTGCCGGAAACCTAGACGGCCCGCCGTACGGTCACCTGGGTGTGGGCCACAGCGGCGTTGCCCGCCCGGTCCACCACCCGATACGTGATCCTGTACACCCGAGCCGACCCGCCATCCCGCTCCGCACGCAGCGCGAAGGAGGTGTCGGCCGTGCCGTACGAAGCACCGCGGACGTCGCCCTCCACCCCGGCCGACGAGCTGGTGATCGAGACCAGGGTGACCGTGACGGGACCGGCGTCGGCCGCCTTCAGCGAGATGTCCACCGGCACCAGCTTGTGGTTCGGCGGCCACAAGCGGTCGGGGCTGGGCGTGACGGTCAGCGTGGGAGCCGTCGTGTCGATCCTGACGGTGACCGATCGGGACTCCTCGACGTTGCCGGCCCGGTCGACGCTGCGGAAGGTCAGCACGCTCTCCCCCTCACGGTCCACGCGCACGGGACCGGAGTAGGCCCGCCAGGCGTCGTCGCCGAGGTGGTACTCGGTCCGCTCTACGCCGGCGCCCGCGTCGGAGGCGGTCAGTGCCACCTGTACGGGCTGGGAGGCCCAGCCTGAGGGCACCCCGGACGCGGTGGTCACCGGCGCCTCGCCGTCCCCAAGAGCAGTGTGGATCTTGAAGCCGTCGACGATGAAGTAGGAGCCGTCCTTCTTCACCCCCTTGAGTGTGTGCGGCCCCGATGCCAGGCCGGTCTTGGTGTAGACGATCTTCTGGTACTCGCGGATCGGGTTGTGGTTGTCGATGGTGGTGTCGAGCTTGCCGTCCAGGTAGAGGTCGACCTTGCCCTCGTCGGAGTTGACCTGGGCGATGTATTCGACGCCGGTGCCGTGAAAGGCCAGCTCGAAGGCGTCCCCGTCGGTCTGGGTGGCGTGTAGGTCGTCGAGGGTGGATCGGGCGCCGCCGCGCTGGTCGTTCTTCCAATCCCAGCCGGTGCCGGTGTAGGTGACGCCGGAGACGTTGTCGATCGTCTCCACGCCGGCGGCCTTGGTCAGGCTCAAGTCCGTCAGCGCCTGGTTGCGCCAGACCTTCAGCGCCGTCGGCCGTCCGGCGGGAGTGCGGTTGTAGACCTTCCAGAAGCTGTTGCGGTCGCTCACCTTGACGTCGGCGATCTCCCTGATGACGTCGCCGGTGCGCAGCCCCTGCCGCCAGGCGTGGGAGTCGGCGGGCACGGCCGCGAAGAACAGGCCGTCGTAGTCGGTGAGCCCGACGGAGGACTTCACCTCGTCGCTGTGGATCTCGGTGACCGTCGCGCCCATGAGCGGCTCGACCAGGTTGCCGATCGTCATGCCGGTGTCCGGCTTGCGCCAGGTGAGCGGCGGCGGCGTGGGCGAGCCCGGCTTTCCGAATCCGGTCATCGCGAAGGGCTTGAAGCCCAGCGCCAGAGCCGGGGAGCCGGCCTTGAGGGAGTAGTCGAGCTTGGCCGGATCGGCGTAGGGGCTCGCCCCCTCGAACAGGGGATCGCCGACGATCGAGCGGGTGTCGAGGCCGCGGGCGCGCCAGGCGTCGGTGATGTCGGCGACGGGCTTGCCGTTGTTCCAGAAGAGGTTGTCGTCGTAGGCGGTCTTGGAGGTGGACGGATCGCTCTGGATGAAGTCGTAGGGGTCGTCGGTGACGAAGATGTTCTTCTCGACGACGTCGCCGTTGTCGGCGTAGGAGACGTGGAAGTGCCCGCCGCCGTTGACGAAGACGTTGCCGCGCACCGTGCGGAAGAAGCCCTCGCGCAGCTTCACCCCGCCGTTGAGCAGGAGGTTGCCGGTGACCTCGTAGTTGGATGAGCCGTCGTCGAGGTCGACGTCCCAGTGGGAGGAGTGCCAGATCCGGTTGTGCCGGATCTTCGTGGTCTCCATCGCGTCAAGCTTGGCGTAGTCCTTCTTCACGGCGTCACCGGCGGTCAGGGGCCAGAAGCGGTCGCGGCCCCAGGAGTTGATCGGCCCGTGGTCGGAGGTCTCCTTGACACAGTCGAAGATGTCGTTGTCCTCGATGACGTGCCCGCCCCAGGTGCCGTCGTTGATGTCGACGCAGGCGCGCGGCCCGTCGTGCACGGTGTTGCCGGAGACCGTGACCCGGCGGCTCATCGAGATCTGCACGCCGGAGGTCTGCTTCTCGAAGCGCCCGTTGCGGGTCAGGTAGTTGCCGGTGATCGCGATGTCGCGCGGGTAGTCCTCGGTCTTCGGGCCCGGCGTGGTGTCGGTGATGGTGCTCCGCATGGCATCCCAGGTGGAGCGCTCTCGGATGGCGTCGTGGGAGCCGATGACCGCGATGTCGCTCGCCCCGGAGTCGCGGAAGTCGCCGCCGGAGACGACGTTGCCCTCGGCGTATCCGTCCATGAAGACGGCGTTGCCACCGACCTGGTCGAAGCGGGCGTCACGGACGGTGATCCCTCTGGTGTTCTTGAGGTAGACCGCACCCGCGCGGGCGATGGCCCAGTCACCCAGCTGCAGTTTCTCGTACGGCCGGCTGAACAGCGTCCGGTGCGTCTGGGTGAAGGTGAACCCGGCAAAGGTGAGGTCGTGCACCGGTGACGCGGGTGAATCGCCCACGACGCGGATGAGCTCCTCCCGCTCGGCCGTCTCGACGCGGACCGCCGCGGGGTCGACGCCGGCGGGAGGCTGGAGGTACAACCTGCCCGCGGCCTTGTCGTAGAACCACTCCCCCGGCGCGTCCAGCTCCTCCAGGACGTTCTCGACCATGCGCTTTTGCGGGTGCAGCCCACTGCCCCGGTTGTTGTCGCCCACCCACTGCAGCGTCGGGTCGCCGTTGCCGTCGACGCCTGTCACCTTGAAGGAGTTGCCGCCCCATTCGCCCTGGTGCAGCCCGCGCACCAAAGCGGTCGTGGGGTTCTTCCAGCGGGCCACCCGCGACGGGGAGATCGCGTCGGCGGCGTACCCGTTGAGCACCGCGACCTTGGGATCGAAGTTCGGGTACCTGGCCAGGACCTGCCGCTTGCCGTCCAGGAAGAGTTCGTCGAAGTCGAGGTCCTTGCCGATGTCGGCGACCAGGGTGGCGCCCTGGTGGGTGGTCCAGGCGGGCGCGAGCCTGCGCCCGCCGCTGAGCACGACCTGCTCGCCCGCGGCCGCCTCGTAGGTGGCACCGGAGTCGACGGGGGTGAAGGTGAGGGGCTCGGAGAGGTAGTAGACGCCGCCCCGCACCCGCACCCGCAGCGGGCCGGTCGTGGTGGGCAGTGCCTCACGTACGGCGCGCTGGGCGCGTGCGATCGTCCTGAACGGCGCCGTCTCGGTGCCCGCGGCATCGTCGTCGCCCTGCGTGGCCACGTGGAAGACGGTGTCGGCCGCCAGGGCCTCGGTGGGGGTGAGGGCGGTCAGCCCGCTCGCGGCGACGCATGCCGCGAGGAGCAGCCGCCAGGACTTGCCGTGACGCATAGGGGTCTCCTGTCGTGGATCACCTCATTTTTGACACAGTCCCCTTGTGAAGGCGATCACGCCAAGGTCACGTTTCATCCGATCAATCAACGTCCGAAGTCCCCTCATGAGGCGAAAAGCATGCTCAGTCCCCGCTACCGGCCCCCTTATCATCGGATCTCTTTTCGTCACGCAACCCGCCGCGACCGCCGACACGCCACCCGCCCTTGTGGGACAGCAAGAGCAGCGGGCGTGACACCGTCGACCTCGGACCCCGCCGCGACCTGGCCAAGGAACTGTTCGACGCGGCACGCCAGGACAAGGCCAAGCTGAAGGCCGGGTTCTACTACTCGCTCTATGAGTGGCACAACCCCGCCTACACCGGACGGCCGGCCACCAAGATGGACGGGCCGCTTCACCTCAGTGGCGCGCAGGTGTCCGGGACGCTGGATCTCAGCGGCACGGCGATCCACGCGGATCCGGCCGTCCAGGCCGACGGCCTGACCGTCAACCGGGATCTTCTGGGCGCGAACGCTGTCATAGACGGCGGGATCTGCGTCACGGGCGCCAGGATCGGCGGGACGGTGAGACTGGATGGCACGCGGGTAGGGCGGCCGGGCGGCCATGGTCTGGCCGCCGAGGGGATCGTCATCGAGGGCGGGTTGTCGTGTCGCGGCGGCTTCCAGTCCTACGGCGAGCTGAGCGTGCAGGATGCCCGGGTGGGACGTCGTTGCGTGTTCAGTGGCGCTCGGCTGTCCAACCCCGGCGGCATCGCCCTGAACGCCGAGCGGCTCACCGTCGAGGGCGGGCTATTCATCGATGACGGCTTTGCCGTCGACGGCGAAGTCCTGTTGCGCGCAGCCCACGTGGCCGGTTCGCTCTCCCTCGCTCACGCGAGCCTTGCCAATCCGGGTGGATACGCGCTGAACGCGCCGCTGATGGAGCTGGGCAGCGGATTGCGAGCCACACCGGGCTTCGTGGCGATCGGAGAGGTCTTCCTGGACTCCACGCAGGTCCGCGGATCGGTCACCTTCGACGGCGGGAGGATCTCCAACCCGGACGCCACGGTGCTTTCGCTGCGGAGGCTTACGGTCACCGGCAGGCTCAGCTGCAGCGAGGGCTTCCGTGCCGATGGCGAGATCGTGCTCATCAACGCCAGGGTCGAGGGCGGCTTGGAGTTTCACGGCGCCGCGCTCAGCAATCCCAGCGGGCGCGTGCTTGCTCTGTGGGAGGTGAATGCGGGCGGTGGAATCGACTGCTGCGAAGGCTTCACCGCCACGGGAACCCTCTCGATCAGGAATTCCCGGATCGCCGCCACACTGTGCCTCGCCGAGAGCACCATCGACGGCGACCTTCACCTGCGTGGCGTAGAGGCGGCTTCGCTGAAGATCGGGCCGCAGACCGCCCTGCTCGGTAGCGTCGACCTTCGCCACACTCACATCGGCGTGCTCGACGACGTTCCCGGCCAGTGGCCTGCCCGGCTCTTGATGAACGGCTTCACCTACGACAGCCTCGAGGCGCCCCTTCCGGTCCGAGGGCGCCTCGGCTGGCTGGCCAAGGAGGCCTACCAGCCCCAGCCGTATGAGCAGCTGACCGCCGTCTACCACAGGCATGGTCACGATGAGGCCGCTCGAGACGTGCTGCTGGCCAAACAGCGTCGCCGCCGCGCGGGACAAGGGCTTGGGGCGCGAGCATGGGGATACCTGCAGGATTGGACCGTCGGCTATGGCTACCGCCCCTTGCGTGCCGCGCTCTGGCTCGCAGCTCTTCTCCTCGTCGGCACGCTGGTTTTCGCCATCCACGAGCCGCCGGCCGTCAAGCCGGGCGAGGCACCGCCCTTCAACGCCTTCCTGTACACCCTGGACCTGCTTCTCCCGATCATCGGCTTCGGGCAGGAGAGCGCCTTCGGCCCGCGTGGCGCACAACAGTGGCTCGCCGCCGCGATGATCGCTGCGGGGTGGATCCCGGCAACGACCATCTTGGCAGGCCTCACTCGCGCGCTCTCCCGCCGATAACCGGCCAGAGGCGTTCACCTCGGCACCCCAGCAGCCACTGTCAGGTCGGTCTCCTTCGGGGCTGGAGATGCTCGGGAGAACGCCTCCAGGGCGAACGCCTCATCGACGTGGCTTCCCGGCTACACGGGATGGCACCACAGCTTTGCCACAGATGGGTGGCGCCATAGGGCAGGATGCACTCACCTTCGGATCTGAAGAGGAGGCCTATTCCGATGCCTGCCGTTGACCCTGCCGTCGTGATCACCCGCAACCTGGGGCACATGCTCATCCCCGGCCGCCCGTACCCGGGTGAGTTGCCCACGGAACTGGCCCCGTGGCACTGCTACACCCCCCATGACGGCCACTCGATCATGGTGCTCCTCGCCCAGTTCGCCAGCGAGGGCGACCCGGAGGACTACATCGTGCCCCTCCCTGTCAAGTCGGTGCTGCGCGCCGGCTGGCAGGTCAACGGCGACGGATTCATCGTCATCGACCTGCCCTACAGCACGGAAACCGGCCTGGTTACGCCGCCTGAGGACGATGAGTACTAAGCCCATCCGCGGCGGCCTTGAGGCCGAATCTCAACATGTCCATCGCTGAACACACGGTCATGGAACATCTGAAGTCCCCGCCGCACAGCCGGAGCTTCGCATGTTCCGCCGCGCGGATCGGTCAGAGCAGATCGTCGTCGCGTTCGTAGGCCAGCCACGCGCACACCCTTCACCATCGCGTCCAAGCCCTCCTCGCCGCTCAGGGAAGCAGGGCCGGTCAGGACGGCGTGTTCATCCAGCAGCGCGCCGAACAAAGGGCGTCGTCGATGCCTTGGGACTTGAGCCAGGTGAACAGGAAATGCCGCAGGCGGTGGGGTGGCATGTTGTGTTCCAGGCCGGCTTTGGCGGCGTAGCGAGCGAGCATGGCGCGCACGCCCCAACCGGGCGATCCGCCTCGAAACAACGGTCAGAGGCGAACTGCGCCGGGACGGGAACGTACGCTATCGCTGCCCACCGCCGAAGTCCGCGGTGTGCTCGGCGGCCCACGCCGACAGCGTCGTGGCGGGCTCGCCCGTGGTGTCGGGCACCGCGGACGTGACGTCCGGGCGCGGGGCCGCCGCCATCTTGGTGTAGCCGTCGAGCAGCTCGTCGACGAAGCCGTCGGGGAAGTCAGGGTCGGCCAGCAGCCGGGCACGCTCCTGCTCCAGCGACAACTCCTCCCAGCGCAGCGGACGGCCGATGGCCTCGCCGATCAGCCGTACCTGCTCGGCCTGGGTCAGCACCTCGGGCCCGGTGAGCGTGTAGCGGCGTCCTTCGTGCCCGGATTTGGTCAGTGCCTGGACGGCCACCGCCGCGATGTCGTCCTCGTGAATCGGTGTCATCGCCAGCGAGCCGAAGGCCCCGCGGACACTGTCGCCCGCCCTGATCTGGTCGCTCCACCACAGGGTGTTGGTCATGAAGGTGCTGGGGCTCAGCACCGTCCATTCCATTCCGGACTGCTCGATCAGCCGCTCGACGGTGGCGTGCCAGCGGGCGACCGGGTTGGGCTGCTCTTCGGGCGCGACTCCGGGGAGTGCGCCGCCACCGGTCATGAAGACGACACGGCGGACGCGGCGCTTGAGCGCGTCGACGATGGGACGGGCGCGTTCGGCCGAGTGGAAGGGCCACATGAGGAACGCCGCCTCGACATCATCGAGAGCGCCGGGCGCGCCCAGGTCCGGGGTGATCACTTCGACGCCTTGGGGCAGCTTCGCGGCCTCAGGGTTGCGGCTCGTCGCTCGTACGGCGGCGCCCCTCCAGGCCAGCCGCTCGGCCACCCTTCTGCCCACACTGCCCGTTGCGCCGAAAACCAGGTAAGTGCTCATGCATCAAGAATCCCGTCACCCCGGCGACCACGCACCTCATGGACTATTTTGCGGCGATAAGTAGCGTGAAACCATGAAACATGGCGAAAACTAGCGTGTTGGACGCGATGGACTACGCTCTCGTGCACGCGCTCCAGATCGACGGCCGCGCCTCCTTCCGCACGATCGCCGACGTGCTCCACGTCTCCGAGCACACGGTCGCCCGCCGCTACCGGAAGTTGCGCGCGCACGGCGTCCTGCGCGTGGTCGGCTGGCTCGACGGCCGGCGCTTCGGCCGCACCTCGTGGTCGGTACGGCTCGTGTGCACGCCCGACGCGGCAGGCCAGGTGGCCGAGGCCATCGCCCGGCGCGACGACACCGTCTGGGTCCGCCTGCTGTCCGGCGGCACCGAGATCGCCTGCGGCGTCCAGACGGGCGGCGACCAGGACGGCGACGCCCTGCTGCTGAAGAAACTGCCGCGGACCCCGCGCATCGTGGCCATGTCCGCGCACGCCACCTTGCACATGTTCGCCGGATGGCGCAGCCGCGTCGCCGTGCTCACCGACGAGCAGGCCGAGCGAATCCGACCCGCTCTGCCGTACGAGATGGAGATCTCCCTGAGCGCACAGGACCACGCCATGCTGCGCGTGCTGGCCCAGGACGGGCGAGCCGGGTACGGCGAGCTGGCCGCAGCCAGCGGATGGTCGCAAACCACCGTACGACGCCGCCTCGGCGAACTGCGATCCGGCGACGCGCTCAGGTTCGACGTCGAAATCCCATCGCAGGCCCTGGGCTACCACGCCGAGGCCTGGCTGTGGATGAAGGTGGAGCCAGCGGCCCTGGCCTCGGTCGGCGCCGCGATAGCCGCTCACCCCGAGGCCGACGTGGTAGCCGCCACCACCGGCCACACCAACCTCATGGCCGGCGTGACCTGCCGCGACACCCGCGACCTCTACCGCTACCTCACCGAGCGGGTAGCGCCGCTCCACGGCGTGCGCGAGTTGGAGACCGCGCCCGTGATCCGCACGGTCAAGCGGGTGGGCACCCTCCTGGCCTGAGACTCAGCCCGCGCCCGGCCGATGCCTCACCCACTGCCCGTGCTCTCGAACGCGCCGAGTTGTCTGCCGACACCGATATCGGAAGTCAGCCTGGACCTCCTGGCCGGGCCCCTCCACCGGCGAGCCGCCATCATCCAGGCCCCCACCCAACCCGGAACGCTTCCAGCGCCGCTCACCGACACGATCATCGCCGCCCTGGCGGTTCGACAACTGTCCATCTGCGGCAACGCCTCAAATGGCAGCTGGTGGGGCCAACCTTACCGGCAGGCCTATTCCGGTGGAACGCGCTGGAACGCCCTGAAGCTGCGGGGGTGAGCACCTCCGCGGAAGGGAGCAAGATGAGAGTCCTGAACCGTTGGAGTGCAGTGGTCCTGGGCACGGCGGCCGCCGGGATCCTGCTGTTTCCGAGCGTCGCACAGGCTGCCCCGGGAAGCGAGGTCGGAGTCGGGGTCGGTCCGACCGACACCTCGCGAGGGCTTCCACCGGGGATTACATCGACACTGCCGTTCCCGTTCGCTGCCGGCGACTGTGCGCAACTGGGTGGGGGTTCACCTGCCGTCCAGTCAGAGGTCCGCCTGGACAAGCCAGACGCCAGTGGCAAGTCCCGCTTCACCTGGGACGCCCACACCTATACACGACATACGAACAACGCCGACATCTGGCACGGGAGGTTCGTCTTCAGGACGGCGTTCGGCACTCCGGTGCTCACGGTCGGCCCCTTCGACTCGGTGCCGATGCGCGTGGCGTTCCGCACCTACTCGACCGTGCGAAGCACGCCGGTCGTTGTCGATCCCGCGTTGTTCGACGCGATCACGAAGGTCGACTGGCTCGGCGATTGCTGAGCGTCCAGCAGGCCGCTGACAACCCGATCGCGCCGCGACCCCCGCGCATACGCGGGGGTCGCGAAACCCTGCGGCCCGAATCTGCCGCATTCCGGTGGCACCCCAACTGGGCCCGCTACGCGGTAGAACTCCCTAACCGTTCGCCCTCCGCAGCCGACTTCCGGGAAAGGAATGACGTGGCCGCTCCGATGAACGCCACCATCGTTTCGAGACGGCTGCAAAGA
The DNA here is from genome assembly GCF_050949235.1 of Streptosporangium sp. CA-135522. Lineage (NCBI taxonomy): Bacteria > Bacillati > Actinomycetota > Actinomycetes > Streptosporangiales > Streptosporangiaceae > Streptosporangium > Streptosporangium sp. CA-135522. The sequence continues at coordinate 4,657,734 of NZ_CP192026.1, read as the reverse complement.
CGCGTCATCCCGGTATAGGACCCGAGAACGTCAGGTAGGGGTGTTCTCCATCGAGCCACCCCCGGTCGAGCCGGACCCCTGTGGCCAGTTCGACGGCTGTCAGGAAACCTGCCTTCCAGTTCCAGCCGTCGTCTCTCCCGAGACAGTCCTGGTCCACGACGTCGACGAAGAAGTCCTCCATCGCCGCCAACTCGGGCCACCGTGTCAGGTTGGGGTGGTCCTCGGGGCGGCATGGGAACAGTCCGTCGATTGCCAGGAGGACCTCGCCGTCGACGGCGAGAGACAGGTAGTTCACGGAGTTGGCGTTCCACCAGGCGTTGTAGACCCTGGCATTCGGGCTCAGGCGCTGGAGCACTCCGGAGAGGGAGAGACAGCCGGGCCCGTACAAGACGGTTGCCGTGCCGAGTTGGTCCACGACCGCGCACGGCCCGGGGAGGGGGAGGGGGAGATTGACGATGTGGGGACGTGCCGTCTGGTGAAGCTCGTAGCTCGTTCCTCCGCCCAGCCTCGTGCTCACCTCCTGCAGGGTGAGCGGGTCCACGCCGTCGTCGGGAAGCACGACCGTCCAGCTCAACGCCACATCCAACTCGGGCTCGCGAACAAGCCGCCGGTAGTGCTCATATACCTCATCGGCCGAAAACCGTCCGGCATCCACGTGGTGGCCTCTTCCATCATTGGTGAACAGGTCGAGAGGACCTTCGCAGGGACGGGGAATGTACTCGGATGCCTGTCTCATGCCGAGGATCGGCGTCCTCACAATGGCGGTCGACGTGGAGATCCTGAACAGCAGTGATGCGTTGACCCTCTTTTCGCAGAGGATCAGCCAGTGGACTCCACGACGGCTCGCGCCCACCATCACGCCGCGGGGATGGCACTCGATCCGGCGCTGCTGCAGGAGTTGGAGAAGGCGGCCGAGGAGGAAAAGGGGATCCGCGAAAGGGGCAACCGGCCCAAAGCGCGAAGCTGGGCGAGGACGGGGAAGGCAAACGCGCTGGACGCCGGCGGCTGAGGCGACGGCGCCGGGTGCGGCTGAAGGCGGCCGAGTCGGGCCGTTCCCGGGGTGGGCTGACCAGCAAGGTGCATCTGTCCGCCGACCGGTGCTGCCGTCCACTGTCCTTTGTTCTCACTCCCGGCCAGGCCGGCGACAGCCCGCAGTTTCGCGTCGTCCTGGGCCGGATCAAGGTCCGCCGGCGCGGACAGCGGGTGCGGGAGGGGGTCTTGGCCACGGCTACGTGGAGGGTGTCGGCGACCAGAGTCCGGCCGCGGTTCCCTCCTCGATGTGCTTGCGATAGGTGACGACCTTGCCATGGATGATCTCCAGACTGGTCGTCAAATCGGCGATCCTGTCCCGGACGGTTCTTTCGTGCTCCTCCAGGAGCGCGAGCCGCTCCGCCTCGTTGCCCGGACCGGATCGGACAAGCCGAGCAAACCTCTTCAGTGTGGCGATGGGCATGCCGGATTCTCGCAGCCGGTTGCACAACAGGAGCCACTCCACGTCCGCCGGTTCATAGACGCGCTGCCCTCCGGCCGTGCGCGGAATCGGACGGATGAAGAGCTCCTCACGTTCGAAGAACCGCAAGGCGTGCACGCCCAGGCCGGTCGCCTTCGCGACGTCTCCGATGTAAAGGCCGTCCGCGTTCCTGCTCATACCGCACCGCCATAGCTTGACCTAGATTGCACTCTAGATTTTAACCTCGAGGACATGGCAATCACGCAACACAAGATCGGCTCGGGATTCAACGCGCACAGCACGGCGGACGAAGTCCTGGCCGGCATCGAGCTGTCCGGCAAGAACGTCCTGATCACCGGCGGCTACTCAGGTCTTGGGCTAGAGGCCACGAGCGCGCTGGCCCGCGCCGGGGCGCACGTCATCGTGCCCGCTCGCCGTCCTGCCGTGGCGACGGAGGCGCTGTGCGGCATTCCGCGGACGGAGGTGCGGGAACTCGACCTGGCAGACCCCGGCAGCATCGGGATGTTCAGTGACCGGTTCCTGGAGACCGGTCGGCCCCTCGACATCATCATCGACAACGCGGGTGTCATGGCCTACCCGAACACGCTCATCGGTCCAGGTTGGGAACCGCACTTCGCCATCAACCACCTCGGGCACTACGCCTTGGTCAACCGCCTGCGCCCGGCCCTGGCCCCTACCGGGGCGCGAGTGGTGTCCGTCGCTTCGTCCGGGCACTTCCTGTCGGACATCCGCTGGGACGACCCGCACTTCCGCCACGGCTACGACCACTGGCTCGCCTACGGGCAGTCCAAGACGGCCAACGCCCTGTTCGCCGTCCATCTCGACGCCCTCGGCGCGGCCGATGGCGTGCATGCCTTCGCGGTGCACCCGGGCAGCATCCTCACCCCGCTGCAACGGCGCATCCCCCGCGAGCAGCAGATCGCCCAGGGCTGGATCACCCCGGAGGGCCGCCAGGCCGACGGCTTCAAAACCCCAGCGCAGGGTGCGGCGACGGCCGTATGGGCGGCCACGTCACCTCTGCTCGACAAGTACGGCGGCGCCTACTGCCAGGACTGCGACATCGCCGAACCCGCGACCACCGACGACATGCTCGTCGGCGGCGTCAAGACGTGGGCGATCGACCCCGATTCCGCGTCCCGGCTATGGGCCCTCTCCGGCGAACTCACCGGGCTGGATTGCTTCTCCTGACTTACGAGCTGGTGCGTGATAACGAAGATGACGTCTTGACCTGAGCCGAGGTCCTCGGGTTACCGATCGGTGGCGCGATCGGAAACGAGACCGGCAATAGCCAGGTAGGTGGCGGGCAGAGTGTCACGACGATGGGTCCAACAGGTCAGCCCTTTCCACCGCTTGTGGTCGGCGATGGCGTTCTCGACCGGAATACGCAGCGAAGAATGCCGGTGGCGGGCGAGTTCTCGTGCGGCGTGAACCTCCGGAGCCGCGATCTTTCCTGGTTTGCGCGGCGGCGTGACGGCTTGCCGGGGATGGTCACGCCGTAGTCCCGGATAGCCCTCATCAAGCAGGACCCGGACATCGGGGAAGAGCGAGAACAGATCATCGATCCCTTCGCTGCGCGCCGCGGTGACGTCATGCATCCGCCCAGGCCGTATCGCTCCCGCCCATAAGGTCCGGCCGTGCTCGTCGGCCACCACGGTGGCCTTCATCGTGTTCATCTTCTTCTTGCCCGATACGAAGGCCCGCCGTCCGCCGCGGTGGCCCGTGGGCCGGCGCACCTGCACCTCGGTGGCATCCAGCCGTAAGACGACCCGCTCGGCGTGGGCGTAGGCGAACACGTCGGCCAGAGTTCGCAGCCGCAGACCGTTGTGCTGCGGTACGGCGAAACCACGAGCGGCGAGCAGGGTTCGTATCTCACCGACCGCCCGGGTGATCGTTGAGCGGTCCACGGCGAACAACACGCCCAGCACGGCATGCGGCAGATCGTGGCGCAGGTAGATCAAGGTGGCGATCACCCGGTCGGCGAACACCAGGCGGTGTCTGGCGCCGGCGCCGGCAGCTCGTCGACGCTCGCCCCCGCGGACCATATGGCGCCGCCCTTCCACCATCGCCTGCCACGGACGCGCCAGCTCCACGACCAGGTCCCCCAGATGCTTCAGGGAGACTCCCGTCAGAGCCTGGTGTGCCAAAGCGGCACGATTCAGCGCGATCTTCACATCACCGAATCTTGCCGTGCCTCAACGCCACGGACCATGCTGTCGCTATCGCGCACCAGCTCGTTACTGAGCGTTTCAAAATGAAGTCGGCGCGACAGCAACATGGACCAGTTGAACATCGCGTCGCAGGCTGACAACCGCTGAGAGACCTTCCCCGGCATCGGATGGTTGTCGGTCCCATATGACAGTGTTCCGGGCATGCTGATCGTGATGAGCGGCTTACCTGGTGCTGGCAAAAGTTCCATCGCCCAGAAGCTGGGCCATTTGCTTCCAGCCCCGGTGCTGTCGGTCGACCCGGTGGAGGCCGCGATGTGGAGAGCGGGAATCGACCGCGGCCAGCCGACCGGACTGGCGGCCTACGTCGTGGTGGAGGCGCTCGCCTCCGACGTTCTCGCGCTCGGGAAGACGGTCATCATCGACGCGGTGAACGATGCGCAGGAGGCACGGGAACAGTGGCGCGGCCTTGCCCGCCGCCAGAGTGCGGCGCTGTGCTACATCGAAGTGACCTGCTCCGATCGTGCCTTGCATCGGCGACGGCTGGAAGGTCGTCAGCGCGACATTGACGGCTTCGTCGAGCCGACCTGGGCGTCAGTGGAGGCGCGACGCGCGAACTTCGACGCATGGTGCGAGGACCGCCTCGTACTCGACTCCACCGCTCCGCTGACCGGCAACGTGCAGATCGCCATGGCTCACCTGCGCGCTGCTCGCCGAGATCCCCTACCGAGCACCTCAGAATGACGTCTGGAGTCGGCGAAGGCAGATGATGCTGCATGCCAGCTCAAGCAGGCCTTGATAGAGGTCGGCTCGGCGCCCGTACCCGCGCCGCCTCCTCCCGAACCCGCACCGCCCCACAGCTGCGAGAGACGCTCACGGCCGAGTCCAGCCAGCTCAGCGCCGCTTCCGGGCCTTTGGCCGCCGCGACCGAGCGCGCTCCGAGCACCAGCGTCCAGGCATGCTGCACCGGCATTCCGGCGCGCCGGAAGCCCTCCGCCGACTCCTCGAACAGCTTCGCCGCCGCGGCGTGCTCGCCATCCGCCAGATGGAGTACGGCCCACGCCCGGCGAGCGTTCGAACGCTGGACGGGCAGACCCAGCTGCTCGGCAACCGTCTCAGCGTCTCCTGCCCAGCGGCGGGCGGCGTCACGGTCACCGCATCGCAGCGCCGCCGTCGACAGGGTGGCCATGATCTCGGGACGGAGCTGCGGCTGAGCCAACGGCAGGCCCTCACCGCCCCCTTCCTCCAGGAGAATCCGCACACATCCGTGAGCGTCCCTGCTCATCAGCCGGATCTGGCCCAGTTGCACGGCCGCCGCACCCGCCCACCAACCCTGACCGGGTGAGGTGCCGCGCATCCCCTCTTCGGCGAGCGCGACGATCTCGGCGGCGTCCCGGCGGCTCCGCGCCCATATCAGCACCGCGGCGCGCATCGTTATGGCCAGCCCTACGGCATCGTCAGCGCCGATGGAGCGAGCGAGCCGCTCGGCTTCCAGCGCCCACTGCCGCGCCTGGTCCAGCCGACCGGTCCACTGACCGAGGAAGGAGAGTCCCGGAAAGTGGTGCATCGCCATGTGCTGCGCTCCACCACTTGTGACTCTCAGCCCTCTGCGCAGGTGCCGGAAGGCGTCCGCGAAGCGCTCCAGGTAGATTTCGGCGCAGCCGATCATGGCGAGCGCTTCGGGGATGCGTGCCGCCGCGGCGTCGGGCAATCCGTCGACCAACCGGGCGCACCGCGCGACCTCGGGCATCCCGGTGTCCATCTTCCCGATGTAGACGTCACCGAAAGCGGAGAGCGTCTGCAGGCCCAGCCGTGCGACATCGCCCGTCCCGTCCGCCGCACCCGCGACCTCGCGGACCAGTGCGCGCGCCTGGCGGTAGGTACCGCGCAGCATGTGCACCAACCCGTACTTGAACGCCAGGTCGGAGGCTCCGGCCGGCAGCGGATCCGGCAGCGGCCTCGGCAGTGTTTCGAGCGCGACCTGTGCCACCGCCTCCGCTTCGTCGTAGCGGCCCAGCAACCGCTCGACGTCGGCGCACACCGCGTAGGCGTTCAGCCGCAAGTCCTCTGGAAGCCTTGAGCCGTCGCTCAGCACCTCGTGGACGAGGTCTCGGGCGTCCTCGAGCCGCCCGGCGGCGGTCAGGGCACGACAGCAGTCGAGCATGAGCGTGACGTGGGACGGAGCCGCCCTGTCCCCGTCCGGCAGAGACTCCTCGTCGCACCGATGAAGGTCATCCAGCATCAGAACACCGCCGGAGGCGGCCGCCCAATCCGCGAACAGCGTGCGGACCAGGAGTCCCATCAGGAAGCGTGTCGGCACGGACGCGGAGGTTTCCTTAGCCCAGGGAAGTAAGGCCGGAATCCGAGTTTCCACGCCGACCCGACTCGCGCCAAGCATAGATCGAGTCAACGATATTCCGGACGCGCCGAGTAAGGACGATCTCGTCCCGACCGCAGCGACGGTACCGAGCGCCCAGCGGCGGAGCCCGTTTACGGCTCGGCCGGACCCGCCTCGGGGCGTGGCAACGAGTAAAGAACCTGATCGTGTCAGCGTCCGCAACGCCACCGCGCCTGGCGTATGACACCCTCCCGCTGGAACCCGGCCCTCTCCAGCGCGCGCTGCTCTGCCCGGTTGCCACTGTCGGTGAAAGCCTGGATGCGCTGTTCGAACTCGCCGACGCCACACTGGCCGCCGGGCCGACGATCTCACTGCCACACCTGTCACTCGATCCACCGCACCGGCGAGGGGCTGTCGGCCGGCACTCCGGGGCGGCCCTTGCCGGTCTTGGCCTTGAAGTCGATGATCGGGATGTCGTTGGCCTCGGCGAACGACATCACCGCCCGGCGGAATTGCTGTCCCCGCCGATCCAGCGAAACCGGGGAGGGTCACGGGTGCCGCATCAGGCAACGCTCGCCCTGGCGGGACGTGTGTGAAGCCGTCGTGATACGTTGCGCGTCGCAGTGCACCGCATCGACCCGGAGGAGGTGAGACCGATCAACGCTGTGACAGGTCGGGGCTCCCTCCCGTGTATCGCCTAGGGAGCGCCCGCACAAGGCATCCCGAAAGGCTTGAAACGCGCATGCACTTCACCTCGCAGACGTCGACCGACGGCGTCACCGAACGATCCTTCACCCTCGGCGAGATCCCCGGCGTGCTGTGGACGCCGGAAGACGCTGAACCCTGTGCCCTGATCCTCATCGGACACGGCGGCGGACAGTACAAGCAGGCTCCCGGCGTCGTGGCCCGCGCCCTCCGGCTGGCGGCCGAGTGCGGTTTCGCGGTCGCGGCCATCGACGCCCCAGCCCACGGAGACCGGCCCAAGACCGCCGAACACGACCGGATCATCACCGAGATGCGGGCCTGCATGGCCGACGCGGGCGACCCGGTCCCGCTGCTGGCCGAGCTCCACACGCTGCTGGCCGCCCAGACCGTGCCGGAATGGCGCTCGGTCCTGGACGCGCTCGGGGATCTGGGCCCAGTGGGTTACTGGGGCATGTCGCTGGGCTGCGCTCTCGGCATTCCGTTGGTCGCTGCCGAGCCGCGGATTCGCGCGGCAGTGCTGGGGCTGAACGGGACGTCGTTGGCCTCGGCCGAGGTCGCCACCCGGGTCACCATCCCTGTGCAGTTCCTGCTGCAGTGGGACGATGAGCGGGTACCGCGCGAGGAGGCCCTGGCACTGTTCGACGCCTTGGCCTCGGCGGAGAAGACGCTGCACGCCAATCCCGGCAAACACGGGGAGGTGCCGGCCTTCGAGGCCGACAGCGCGTTGCGATTCTTCGCCCGGCATCTGGGCTGATTCCGGCGCCTGTCGTCCGCAACGCGCCGATCGGGGACGGATCCCGATCGGCGCGTTCAGCGCACACTGGCCGGCGTGGCCGAGAGGGTTCAGGTTCGGGAGATCGACGATCCCAACGGTTCGTCGTCGACCCTTGGGTTCCCCGCGAACTCCGGGCTTTCAGGAGGTGTCGCCAAGACTCCTGTCACGAAGTACACGCGATTGCGTTAGCACAGGTCAGTGGCACTCTTTTCGTGCCCGACAGCGAATCTTTCGCCGATCCTCGATGTGCCCGATCAGACGCGGTCAGCATGAACAGCGGAATCGTGGGATCTACGACGGCTGATCACCTCGTGCGTGGTGGAGATCACCCGTTGATGCGGGACGGCACGCCCGGCAAGGCCCGCTGTCGTGCCGCACCGAGCCGCGGGCCCGCCAGGGTTTGGCCCTCCTGGCCGGTCGGCTCGTCCGGGACCCGTTCAGGGCACAGGGGTGGACCTGTTGCCCTGGGGCGTCGGCCGGGCCGGGGGGTGCCCCTTTCTCCGGGTGGTTCAGGCCGGATTCTCGCGCAGTTCCCTGGTCGCCGAGCGGTAGGCCCGGGCGACGCGAGTGAGCATGCCCAGCATCAATGGCACCTGTTCCGGTGAGTAGTGCGCGCGGATCTCTTCCAGGTGCCGCTCGGACGTCTCGCGGGTGGCGTGGTATTCGGCCATGCCGTCCTCGACAAGTTCCACGGTGACCGTGCGCCGGTCGCGTTCGCCGCGCACTCGTCGTGCGTAGCCGGCCTTCTCCAGCCGGTCGATGAGCCGGGTCGTGGAGGCGGACGGCAGTCCCAGTTCCTCGGAGATCGCCCCCACCGGGAGCGGTCCGCGCATCTCCAGCAGGATGAGGGCGGCGACGTCGACGTGATGCACGTCAAGCCGGTCGGCGATCGCCTCAATGTGCAGCATGACCGCGATCAGGAACTCGCGGAAGACGTCCTCTTCTGGATGCTTGTGGACCACCCGTCCTAACCTACTTCATAACGATGTATCTTCGTAATGGAGTTACTTCGATTTGGAGTGAATATGGACGTTCTTGTCATAGGAGCCGGCGTGGGCGGCCTGGCGGTCGCACGGAGCCTGCTGGCCGCCGGTCACCGGGTGCGGGTGTACGAGCAGGCACAGGCCATGCGGACAGGCGGCGCGGGGCTGAGCATCTTCAGCAACGGCGCCGCCGTACTGAACGATCTCGGCGTCAGTCTCGACGGCGTCGGCGGCCGGTTCGACAGGATCGACGCGTTGACGGCCGACGGCCGTCTGCGTCTCAGGTCCGACATGGCCCACGCGGCCGCGCGCTACGGCTTCCCGAGCAAGTCGATCTCCCGCCGCCTCCTGCTGGAGCGCCTGTCCGAAGGACTGCCCGGCGACCTGATCAGGTACGGCATGGCCTGCCGCAGCGTGACCCAGGACGGCGACCAGGTGACGGCGACCTTCGGCGACGGCTCGACGGTCACGGGGGATCTGCTCATCGGAGCCGACGGCCACCACTCGGTGGTACGGCGCGCGCTGTGGGGCGACGTCCCCATCCGGACGGCCACCTTCGGCACCTGGCAGGCCCTCAGCCCGATCGACATCGACCTCACCCGCACCCACGTCCACCTCATGATCACAGGGCGCGAGGGCGCGTGCGGGCTCATCCCCGCTGGGGACGGCATGCTCCAGTGGTGGTTCGACGTGCGCTGGTCCCCCGGCGACCCGCGCCCCGCCGCACCCCTGGCCGAGTTGCGGCGCCGCTTCGGCCACTGGGCGTCGCCCGTCCCCGAGGTGCTCGCCCAGGCGTCCGAAGACGACCTCGACTTCTTCGGCCACCACTGGCAGAAGGTACGCCGGGTATGGGGCAAGGGTTGCGTCACCCTGCTCGGCGACGCCGCCCACCTCATGCCGCCCACTCTCGGACAGGGCGCCAACCAGACCCTCGAGGACGTGTGGGTGCTTGGGCGTGAGCTCGCCAAGGGCGGCGATGACCTGGCGGAACGGCTGCGCGCCTACGAGAAGGCCCGCTACCCCCACATTTCCCTGGTCTCCCAGATGGCCAGGCGCAGCCCCGCCAACTGGCGGATCCCGCCGCTGATCGGCCGCCTGGTCTCCGAAACGTCCCAGAGCGCCATGCTCGCCCGCTTCAGCAACCGCCTCACCGCCCTCATCGCCACCTCCTGATCCGGTGCTGACGGAGTTTCTGGCGGACGGGCAGTCGTGTCGCCGTGCGCATCACCCTTCCGGATTGTCGCTGCGGCACCGCCGGATCGGTGACGGCGCGCTCGAGTGCCGTCTTCTTTCCGGCTGAGGGGTCATCATTTCCAACGCCGCCGCCAGCGCGCTCCCGCCGACCGACACAGGCCGCCGCCCGCACCGGCTACCGTCCAGCGCGGGATGGGAGCCGCGAGGCCCCTGGGGCTGGCACCGGCCGGTCGGGCCCCGCTCGGGTCGGCGCCACCAGGGGCGAAGTAGCTTCGTGTGACGACAGGTGCTCGGGGCTTATCGCACGAACCCGAGCAGAGGGCCTTCAGGGGGCGTGATCTCGCAGGGAATCGGAGGTCTCTGACCGCTCGGCGAAGGCCGTCCAGCCGCGTTCGAGCAGATCGAAGATCGTCTGCGCGGCCTCCCGGGGGTCGGCCCGCCGACGGATCAGGCCGGCGGCTTCGAGCGCGACCTCGATGTCGGTGTCCAGGTCGAAGACCAGGGCTTCCTTCTGATCCGCCGCGGTGTCCACAAGAGCGTCCAGGCGCTGGAGAAGGACATCCGCGCCTGGACGGATCAGTGGAATGACGATCCCAAGCCGTTCGTCTGGACCAAAACCGCCGGCGAGATCCTCGAATCCCTCGGTAAATATTGCCGACGAATTTCAGGCGCAAGACACTAGGCGTCCCCGAAGACCTCCCAGACCTGGAGCAGCTGGCCGCTGCGCGGGTTGTAGTCCACCTTGGCCAGGACGGGATGCTCGGCCCCCTTCACGACCTTGGTGAAGGCCGGCGTGGTGCACCCCTTGGTGCCAAGCCCGTCGCGCCCGGCGTTGACGTGGTCGGCCAACCAGGCGTCACCGCACTTCCCGGTCACGCGGCTGAAGAGCAGGGCGGTGTAGCCCAGCTTGACCGATCGGCCGTCCTTCGCGAAGACGACCGTCGTGTCGTTGTGGCGCTTGATCGTGCCGTAGGCGGTCTTCGCGTCGCTCGGCGTCGCGAGGAGCTCGTGGATCCGCTTGGTCGTGCCCAGCGAGACCCTGACCGGCACGGGGCCGAGCCCGAGGGCGAAGGTCAGGTCACCGGCCCGGCAGCGGGTCGTGCCCAAGCCCTTTCCATCGAGCTTGACGACGCCCTCGTTCTCCTTCAGGCCGCATTCGGCGGTAGTCCTGCGAAAGTCGACGCCGGCGTAGTTCAGCCGCCGTTCTCCGGCGCCGGCGACGGAGGTGAGCTTGTAGCGCGGGACACCACGCCCCTTGACGAGGGTCGCCTTCATCGGTGTGATGCGCAGGGTATCGGCTCCGTCGGCCCAGGCGAAGCCGTAGAACACCTCCGAGGTGGAGGCGATGGCGGGCGTGGCGGCCAGGCCGGTGGCGCAGACGGCGAGCGCGGCGGCGGTGGTGAGCGAACGCAGCATTGAACTGTCCTCCCCGAGTCGTGATCCTTACATGGGTGAGACTCGCCAAAGCTCTCGAAGGTTCGTATCGGCCTACGACCTCGATGTCGACCAGGCCGACAGCGCCTCGGTGAATTCCGCGACCCATGTCAGGCTCGGCCTGCGGACATGCTCGGGAGGAGGACGCCGAGGTGGGTCGGTGGGAGGAGGCGCTGGAGGCGATCGCCGAAGCCGTCACCATCCGCCGCCCTCGTCGTGCGCGTTGTGTTCGGGGTGTCGGTAAGACTCGTGTCGCACCGACACAAGTCTTACCGACACCCCGACCTGCGTCTGCCCGAGGCCCGTGTCGTGGCCGGGGCTTTCAGCCCGGAAGGTTTCCTCGGTGGCGAACACGCTGGACATCATCGAGAGTGACCATGAATGTGGATGCATGACCAGTTTGTACTCGCACGCAGGCGGCGACGAGGCACTGCACAGGCTCGAAGAGATCTTCTACGCGAAGGTTCTCAACGATCCCCTGCTCAAGCAGCTGTTTCCCGAGCGTAACGCCACCCATGTCGATCACCTGACCTGGTTCACGGCCGAGTCCTTCGGCGGACCTGACCGCTTCACCCGCGAGCTGGGCTTCGACCACCTCATCCAGGTGCACCGCCATCTCAACATCTCCGACGAGCAGCGCGAGCGTTTCGTGGAGCTGTACATGGAGTCCTTCGACGAGGCAGGGCTGCCCGACGACGAGCCGTTCCGCGAGGCGGTGCGCGAGCATCTAGAGTTCGGCTCGCGGGTGGCCCAGCAGAACTCCCACGCGGCCACCGACGAGGAGCTCCACCCGCTGCGCGACGTCCCGCTGTGGACATGGAAGGAGCCCGATCAGTCCAGCTCGTAGTGCAGCCGCGCCTCGATGGCATAGGCGTGTGGCGCGCCGCGTTCATCGGGTGGTCGGAATAGGAGACGTGGGTGCCCGGCGAGGCCTGTAGGGCGGTGAAGGCTCGAGAGTCGAGGACGTCGATGAGCCGGTCGTTGTGCACGGAGCGGGCGAGCACGACCTTCTTCTTGCCGGACGCCCGGATGATCGGGCCGGTGCCGGCGTAGTTCTTGCGCGCGTTGGCGCTGGCGTAGCGGTACACGCCGGAGCCCGCAGACCGCTCATCGCTCATGTCGTGAAACTCCGTGACTTCAGGTAGCTGGCGCCCTCGGTGAGGGCGAAGACCGGGCCGCCGCCGTCGCCGCCCCTGCCGCTCTCTCCGTTCTTGATGGCGGCCATCAAGTCGGTGAAGCGCTCCCCTTCGTCGTTGCATATCCGGTTGATCTGGCCGTCGACGGTGTATCCGCACCTGGCGCCGGTGGTCGTGCCCGAGTCGAGTCAGCCCGGCCACCAGAGCAGCACTTCGTGATCTTTCGGCATCGTATCCGCAGTGCCGTACGGTCATACCGAGACGGCCTGTGACAGGCACTGGCGTCCACCCGCCGCTGAAGACAAGGATCTTGGCATGAGACTTACCGCTCGACGGCTCAACCGGGCCACGCTCGGCCGGCAGATGCTGTTGAAGCGCGAATCGCTGGCCGTGGCCGATGCCGTCCGCCGCATCGTCGCGCTGCAGGCGCAGGAGGCCCCGTCACCGTATCTCGCCCTGTGGAACCGGCTCACCGACTTCGATCCGGAAGACCTGGACGCCGCGTTCGCCAACCGCGAGGTGGTCAAGGCCTCACTGATGCGCATCACGTTGCACGCGGTGCACGCCGAGGACTATCCGGCGTTCCACAGCGCGATGCTGCGCAACCTACGCGCTGCGCGCCTGGGCGACTCCCGCTTCACATCGAGCGAGCTGTCCATCGCCGACGCCGATGCCGCACTTCCCCATCTCGCGGAGTTCACGGCCCGTCCGCGCACCGGCGCCGAGATCGAAGAATTCTTCAAGGCCGGCTTCGGTGAGGCCAGGCGGGGTCTGTGGTGGGCGCTGCGGACGTTCGCGTCTTTACACCACGCGCCGACCGGTGGGCCGTGGTCGTTCGGTGCGCGGTCGTCGTTCGTCGCCGCGCGGCCCACGTCAGGCCCGGAGTCTGAGGACGAGTCCGTGCAGCGGCTGGTTCTGCGCTACCTGCGGGCGTTCGGTCCCGCCTCGGTGCCGGACTTGGCGCAGTTCACCACACTCAGACGGCCGGTGCTGCGGCAGGCCGTGCAGGCTTTGGCCGGCAAGATCGAGGAGCTGGAGGGGCCGGATGGGGCAACGCTGTTCGACGTGCCCGGGGCGCCGCTTCCGGCGGAGGACACCGTCGCCCCACCCCGGCTGCTGCCCATGTGGGACAGCATCCTGCTCGCCTACTCCGATCGCAGCCGCCTCATTGCGCCGGACTACCGCCCGCTCGTCATCCGCCGCAACGGCGACGTCCTGCCGACCCTGCTCGTCGACGGCTACGTCGCCGGTGTGTGGCGCCCGGTCGAAGGAGGCATCGAAGCGACGGCTTTCCACCGCCTGGACGAGGAGGTGTGGAACGGGCTCGCGGTGGAGGCCGGTGCGCTGGCGGCGTTCCTGACGGATCGCGGGACCACCGTCTATCGTCGCTACGCTCACTGGTGGACCAAGCAGATGCCGAGCGCCGAAGTCCGTTTGTTCCCGAGCTGATACGACCTTCAGCTGAATACGGCCTTCGGGGAGGAGGGTTCGGAAATCAGCGATGGGGCCGCCGGCTTCGCCGATCCGGGTGCCGGATTCGACGGCGTGAAGCATCTCCGCCGGCGTCCCCGGCCTATGGCCGATGCCTGAGCCGCTGAACACGACGAAATCAAAAGATCATCAAGCTCATCCCGTACGGCTAGCCCTACCAACGGACGGGGGTTCACCGGCTCGTGCCCGGAATATCCGAATCTCTAGCGTGAGGTTCGACCAAGCAGGAGATCCGGAAACGAGGGATGACAGGTGGCGACGCACGCGGTGCGCCTCAACGCGGTGACCAAGACTTACGGAAAGGGGGTGCACGCGCTACACGGAGTCACGGTCGACCTGCCCCGCGGCGGCTTCACCGCCATCATGGGCCCGTCGGGTTCCGGCAAGAGCACCTTCCTGCACTGCGCCGCCGGACTGGACACCCCCACGTCGGGAACGGTCCACATAGGCGAGACGGAACTGTCGCGGATGAACGAGACCCAGCTCACCGAACTGCGCCGGGAGAAGGCGGGCTTCGTCTTCCAGGCGTTCAACCTGATCCCTTCACTCAGCGTGGTCGAAAACGTCCTGCTACCGTTCCGGCTCGCGGGCAAGCGGCCCGACCACGCCTGGCTGGGCGAGGTGATCGAGCGGGTCGGACTCGGCGAGCGCACGCGGCACCGGCCGTCCCAGCTGTCCGGCGGACAGCAGCAGCGGGTGGCGATCGCCCGCGCACTGGTCACCAGGCCGGAGGTGGTCTTCGCCGACGAGCCGACGGGTGCGCTGGACACCCAGACCGCGGCCGAGGTGCTCACCCTGCTCCGCCAGGTGGTGGACACGACCGGCCAGACCGTGGTGATGGTGACCCACGATCCGACGGCCGCCTCCTACGCCGACCGGGTGCTGTTCCTGGCCGGCGGCGCGCTGGTGGACGAGGTCCACGCCGCCGGGCCGGAGACGATCGCGCGGCGCATGGCCACGCTCGGCCGCCCGAGGGCCGTGCGATGCTGAGGCTCGCCTTCGCCACCTCGCGTGGCCGCCTGCCCTCACTCGTGGGCTCGTTCATCGCGCTGCTGTTCGCCGTGGCCCTGGTCGCCTCGTGCGGGCTGCTCATGGACAGCGGCCTGCGCGCCCGCGTGCCCGCCGAGCGGTACGGCGCGGCCCCGGTCGTGGTGGCGGGACAGCAGCAGATCACCCTCGACACAGAAGAACCCGACATGGGGCAGTCGCTTTCGGAGCCGGCCGCGATCCCGGCCACCCTGGCGGGGAAGATCGCCAAGGTGCCCGGTGTCACCCGGGTCGTACCCGAGGTCGGCTTTCCGGTCGGGCTGACGGGCGCCGATGGGCGTGTGGTCGGGCGTTCCTGGGAGTCGGCGGGGCTCACGCCGTACACCCTGAATGAGGGCCGCGCTCCCGCCGCGGCGGGAGAGATCGTCGTGGACGTCACGCTGAGCCGGAAGGTGGGCGAGAAGGCGCGGGTCGCCGGCAGGGACGGCGTCCGGGAGTACACCGTGACCGGGATCGCCGGCGGACCGGGCCCGGCCCGGCAGGCGTCGGTGTTCTTCACCGGGGAGCGCGCCGCCGAGCTGTTCGCCCGTCCCGGCAAGGTGTCGGCGTTCGGGGTGTTCGGCGAGGGCGAGCGGCTGGCGGAGCGGGTCGAGCGGGCGCTCGGCGACTCCGTGACGGTTTACGCGGGCGACCAGCGCGGGCTGGCCGAGGACGCCTCGGCGCGGGAGGGCCGGGAGATGCTCATCACGCTCAGCGGCAGCCTCGGCGGCGTGATCGTCATGGTGGCGGTGCTGGTGGTCTCCGGCGCGTTCGGGCTCGCCATCCGGCAGCGAGACCGGGAGATCGCGCTGCTGCGGGCGATCGGGGCGACGCCCAAGCAGGTCCGCACCATGATCGGGCGGGAGGCGCTGGTCGTCGGGCTCGCGGCCACCGTGCCGGGGCTGCCGCTGGGGGTCGCGGTGGGGACGTGGCTGTTCGGCCAGTTCGTCGCGCGAGGCGTGGTGCCGGAGGGGTTCACGCCGCTGGCGGGTCCCGTTCCGATGCTGGTCGCGGCCGGGGTCGGGCTGCTCACGGCCTGGCTGGCCGCCCGCGGCGCCGTACGGCGCGCCGCCCGCATCAAGCCGACCGAGGCGTTGGGCGAGGCCGCGGTCGAACGCAGGGAACTCGGCCGCGGCCGGATGATCACCGGCCTGGTCTTCCTCGCCTTGGGTCTGTCCGCCTCGGGCCTGTCCATGGTCGCGGCCGGTGAGACGGCCGCGGCGAGCGCCGGCGCGATCGTGCTCCTCCTCATCACCGCCGCCGCCCTCCTGGGCCCTTGGCTGGTACGGCTGGCCGCACGCCTGGCAGGCGGCGTGGTCGGCCGGACCTCGCCGGTCAGCGGCTACCTGGCCGTGGCGAACACCAAGACGGCGGCCAAGCGGCTGGCGGCCGTCGCCAGCCCGCTCATCCTGATGTTCGCCTTCGCCTCGACCACCCTTTTCTCCCAATCCACCCTGGGCCACGCGGCCACCCGGCAGGCGCTGGAGGGCAACCTCGCCGACTACGTCCTGGAGTCGACCGGACCGGGCCTGCCTCCCGACGTCGCCCGGGCCGCCCGCGATCTGCCCGGCGTCAAGGGAGTGACCGAGACGATCGGCACCAAGGTGATCGCCGACACGGTGGAACTGGGAGCACGCACGCTGAAGCCGCTGAACGCGATCGGCCTGACCGTCCCCGCGCACGGGATCGACCTCGGCGTCACGTCCGGCTCGCTGGACCGGTTGCACGGCGACAAGGTGGCGCTGAGCACGCTGACCGCCGGCAGCCTCGGCGCCTCGGTGGGAGACAGGGTTCGGCTGCGTCTGGGCGACGGCGTACCCGTCAAGCTGACCGTCGTGGCCGTCTACGAGCGCGGCCTCGGGTACGGCGACGTCGCCCTGCCGTACCCGCTGGTGCGCGACCACTCGGAGACCGGGATGGCCGGCCGGGTGTACGTCACGGGCGGCACGAAGGAACGGCTCGCCGCACTGACCCCCGGGTTGACGGTCCTGGACCGGGCGGGCGCCGGCGCGGCGGTCAACGCGGCGCAGGAGTTCAGCGACTGGGTCAACCTGCTGGTGCTCGGGCTGATCATCGTGTTCATCGCGATCTCGGTGGTCAACACGCTGGTGACGGCCACCGGCGCGAGGGTGCGGGAGTTCGCGCTGCTACGCCTGGTCGGCGGCACTCGGCGGCAGGTGCGCGGCATGGTGCGCTGGGAGGCGCTGCTGGTCGGCGTGCTCGCGGTGATCACGGGGACCTTGATCGCCGCACCGACGCTGATGGCGCTCAGCTACGGGGTGACCGGCTCGCCTCTGCCGCACGTGCCGCCCCTCGCCTACGCGGCGATGGCGGTGGCCACGATGGGGTTGGCGTACTCGGCGGCTCTGACGCCGGCCCGGACGGTGCTGCTGGGCCGGCCCGCCGAGCAGATCCGCGGATGAGCTCCCACGCGATGCCGTACGACCTTGGGTGACCGGCGGAAAGCCTGGGAAGCGCGGTGGTGGCGCTCCTGCTGTTGGTCTGCTGGATCGCCGCCGCCGCGGTCAGCCGAAACGCATCGCGCGGCCCGCATCCACCCGCGCCGGCCACCGGGGAAATCACCGGCGGCCGGCGCGCCCGGTGACATATCGATGGATCATCGGTGGACCGGCATAATCCGGTTGGCCGTCGTCGGCCGTACGTGGATACTGTCGGGATGTTCTCCGATGCCGAGGCCGCGGCTCTCTACGATGTGATCAACCCGTGGGACCCCGCCCGTTTCCCCGAGGCCGGCTTCTGCACCGAACTCGTCATGGCGGCCGGTGCCGTACTGGATCTCGGCTGCGGCACCGGGAGCATGCTCCACCACGCCCGCGCCCTTGGTCACACCGGACGTCTCGTCGGGCTCGATCCCGACCAGGGCATGCTGGATCGAGCCAGGCGCCGCACCGACATCGAGTGGGTCCATGGCGTCGCCGCCGACGCCGCCTGGGCCGGGGAGTTCGACCTGGCCACGATGACCAGCAACGCCTTCCAGTGCCTGATCACCGACGATGAGCTGCGGGCATCCCTGACCGCGATCCGCACCTCGCTTCGCGACGGGGGCCGGTTCGTCTTCGGCACCCGCCACCCGCAGGCTCGCGCCTGGGAGAACTGGAACCCGTCGAAGGCCTTCGACATCGAAGGCGCCGCCGGGCGCCCGCTACGCATGTGGCACGAAGTCGAGTCCATCGTCGGCGACGTCGTCACGTTCACCGAGACCACCGCCGAGCGCGACGACACGGTTCTCCGCGTCGACCGGGCAAGCCTGCGCTTCCTCGACGTCCCGGCACTGGCCTCGTTTCTGACCGAGGCCGGGTTCACCGTCGAGGATCAGTACGGCGACTGGCATCGGGGGCCCGTCACCGAGGCCGGCCGCGAGATCATCACGATCGCCCGCCCCAGCTGAACCCGACGAAGCGGGCGGACTTCTGTCGAGTCTCATCGGGGACGATGAGATCAGCCGCTACATGACGGCTTCGCCTCCTGCCCGCCCCTGCGCACAGGTCCCTGGCGCTGCGTGCCGGCCCGGCGCACGGTAGATGCCGGCCGGGCAGGAGTTTCGCACGGCGACGCCTGGACTTATGCGTCCTGCTTGAACTGGATGACCTGGAGGTAGTTCCCATCAGGGTCCGCGAACGTCCCGAAGCGGCCGGAGGGGCGATCCGCGACGGGAACGAGCCAGTCCACGCCGGCCGCCCGCAGCTGCGCCTCGACGGCGTCGAAGTCGTCGACGTGGAAGTTGAGGATCATTCGGCCCGGCTCGTTGTTCTTCGCGTCGACGTCGTCGCGCTGCTCGATGACCATCAGGAAGCCGCCGAGATCGATCGGTCCTTCGCCCTCGTGTCCCGGTGCAAGCGCCCTGCGATACCAGTCACGCAGCTCCGCGGGCCGGGTGGTGCCAAGAAGGATGCTGCCAGGTTTCGGCGTTGTCATTCCAGATCTCCTTGTCGTTGTATGCGAATGGCTGTAGCGCCCGGCTGGGAAGTCGCTTCGGCGCTTTACAGTGATGGCGGCCTGTCTTTGCCGGATGTGGTCGCGGCCCCAGGATTGTTTTCGAATTCCAAGCGGGTCGCGATGGCGGCATACTCGCGCTCCAGCGTCTTGGCCGGACTGCCCTGCCAACCGGCGGCCATGGTCTGCGACATGGGGTCGGGGAAGATGTCTTCCTCCTGGTTCTCCACGCCGTCGAAGATGGCTCGCGCGACCGATTCCGGCGAGGCCTTCGGGGCGTCGAACTCGCGGGACATGTCGGTGTCGGTCGGGCCGGCGAGGACGGCGTGGACCCTTACGCCCTGGTCGGCGAGGAGTGCCCGCTGCGACTGCGTCAGGGAGAACGCGGCCGCCTTCGAGATCGAGTAGGCCGGGACGACCGGCAGCGGGGCGAAGGCCGCCATGGACACGTTGTTGACGATGGCACCGCGCGAACGGGCCAACAGGGGGAGGAAGGCCTGTGTCACGCCGTAGATGCCGAAGAGATTGACGGCGAGGTGGCGTTCGAGCACGGTACGGTCGTTGAGATCGTCAGAGAGTGCCACGCCGGCGTTGTTGACGAGAATGTCGAGCGAGGGGACCGCCTGGGCGGCCTGCTGCGTCTGTGCCGCGTCGGTCACGTCAAGGAGCAGGGGCGTGACCCGTTCGTCCGGGTGGGCGAAGGATTCGCGCGTGCCGGCGTACACCTGCTGTGCGCCCCTGCGCAGGGCTTCCTCCAGCAGTGCCCGCCCGATACCTCGGTTGGCGCCGGTGATCAGGACGATCTTGCCTGTGATCGCGGTCATCTCAGGCGCTGTTCGACTCGGCGTCGGCCAGGCCGGTGGCCTGAGGTGAGCGCCTGGTGCGCAGCACGGCGGCGGCGTGCTGGTGAGCCGGGGCGTTCCCGTCCTGTTTCGGGTTGGGCTGCCCCTCCCCTGTGTTGATCAGGTTTCGCAGGCTGCCGCCGATATAGCCGCCCCACGCGTTGGAGCACACGTCGTAGCACTCGTACTGCGGGACCAGGCCCACGTGGGTGAAGTGGACCTCGGCGCCGCCGTCCCTTTCGGAGATTTCGAAGACGACCTCGGTGTCCTTCCATTCGGCCTGGTCTTCGATGAAGTCGAAGTAGTTGTCCAGGACGAGCCACGCGACCTTCCGGCCGGGCACGAGTTCCGTGACGCGGATCGTGCAGCGGTGGACGTCCTTGTAGTGGTAGTCGAACTCGCCGCCGACCCGGTCGGTGACGCCCTCGACCTCTTGCGACCACCAACCGCGGACGTCGGTGATGGCCTCGAATGCTTCCTGGGGACTCCGGTCCACCGAAAAGGTGGTGGTGAAGCTCTGCTTCCGATCAACTTGCATCATGCAAGCAACCTTAGTCCGGGCGCTTTCATGACGCAAGCGCCCACGGTAGACTGGGCGCATGCTGGGGAAGACCTACGACTCGCAGGTGTGCTCGATCGCACGCGCCCTGGAGGTGATCGGCGAACGCTGGAGCCTGCTGATCGTTCGCGACGCCCTGTTCGCGGGGGCGACCCGCTACAGCGACTTCCAGCGCGGCCTGGGCATCGCGACCAACATCCTCAAGGCCCGGCTCGACGGCTTCGTCGAGGCCGGGATCATGCGGCGCCACAGATACTCCGAGCAGCCCGAACTGCATGAGTACCTGCTGACCGACAAGGGGCGTGCGCTCGCGCCCGCGCTGGTCGCGCTCTCCGAGTGGGGCGACCAGTGGGCGACCGACGGGGAGCCGCCGATCCTCTACACCCACTCGGTGTGCGGCACCGGAATCACCCAGCGGACGGTGTGCGCCCACTGTGGTCACGTGGACGACCCGACCGAGATCCAGGCCACGATCGGGCCCGGCATGCCCCCCGAACGCATACCGCAGAAGGCCTGACCTTCGGCGCGATTCGCTCGCGACCGCGATGCTCCCGCCAAAGCCGGGGTCCCGTCGTGGTGACCGGCTCGCGGTGGCTTCCGCCGCGGCGCGGGGACCGCGGCCACACGTTCACCGTTGCTCGGCCTTTTACGCATGCCGGTTCACCGCGCCGTCCTCGCGGGCCGGATGGCCGAACACCAGGCGCTTGTACGGACCGGTCACCACGGCCGCCTCGGTCGCCATCAGCAGGTCCGGCAGCTACTCCACCCTCGCCGCGCGGAGCGAGTAGACCTGCGGGACGCGCAGTCCCGGCGGGAAGCGGAAGTGGCCACGGTTGTGTTCATGCAGGAACTCCAGCCGGAGGCCGGCAGCAGTCAGGGCGCTGACGACATCGCCGATGCCGTGCAGCCATTGGACCGTGAGGGTCGCGGTGGTCACCGCACTCGGGTAGGCATAGGTGCCGGGCACGTCCACGATGATTGGATCTCGCTGGAAGTAGTCGTTCTCGACGGTGCGACCGTCTTCAGCCAGAACGTCGGCGAAAGGATGGAACTCGGCCAAGTAGAGGAAGCCTCCCGGAGCGATGAGCGCTGCCGCAGTCTGTGCCCACCGGGTCATGTCCGGGAGCCGGCACAACGCGCCGAGGCCGGTGTAGACGATGTCGAAGGTCTGTGCGCCGAGTGCGTGGACGGCGTCATACACGTCGGCGGCGACGAAGCGGGCGGTGGCGGCGCCGATCTGCTCGGCCAGGCCGGCGGCCGCAGCCACGGCCGGCTCCGAGAAGTCGAGGCCGGTGACGATGGCTCCGCGCCGAGCCCAGGACAGGGTGTCCAGCCCGATATGACACTGGAGATGGAGCAAGGTCCTGCCACCGTCGTCGCCGACCTCGGCGAGTTCGAAGTCCTGGAGCGTGTCCTTGCCTGCGACGAAGCCGGGAAGGTCGTAGAAGGAACCTGCGACATGGATCGGAACGCGTTCGTCCCAGTTGGCGCGGTTGGCCGCACGCCAGTCGGCGGGGCCTGGAGCCGTTGATCTCCGCATAATCCGGATTGATCAGGACGTACGGCATGCGCCCGGCCATGCCGGGACGGTGGGCCACCATCGACCAGCCATGAACAGCACGGTCAGCGGCGGGCGAAGATCCCTACAGGCGCCGCGTCCGGGTTGCCCGGGTTCCAGGTCATCTGTGCCGATTTCGCATCCTCCATCCCGATCTCTGGCTACCGCCGCCGGTCGGCCGGTGGCCGCAGGAGGCCGTGCACGAGTGCGCGTACGCCCTTGTCGTAGGTGTCGCGGGCGGTCAGCTCCTCCCACCGCTCGCCCAGCGCCGCCAGCCGCGGCAGCTTGACCGGGTCGAGGTCGGTGAAGATGCGGCTGCGATACGTTGGCCGGTCCTTCTCACGCCGACGTGCCACAGCCGCCCGCGCGCTGATCTCGCCCGCCGTGTAGTGCCAGATGATCCGGTATCCGTCCACGGCCTCCTCCGGCGTCAGCCCGGCACGTACGAGGCCGTCGATGATCGTCTCCGGGTACCAGAGCGCGCGCACGGACAACAGATCGTCCGACCTGAGCACCTCCACGATCCACGGGCAACCGATCAGCGCCTGCCGCATGGCGGTGGCGGCGGCCGCGACGCGCTCGACGGGGTCCTCATCGTGCAGCTCGGGCATCTCGATCCCGGCCGCGTACTCGTCGAGCAGCAACTGCAGCAGATCGTCCTTGTCCCGCACGTGGTGGTAGAGCGCCATCGCCGTGGTGCCGACCTCGCGGGCCAGCCTGCGCATGGTCAGCCCCTGGATCCCCTCTGCGTCGATGATCCGGTGGGCGGCGGACATGATGTCCGCCCTGGAGATCTTGGGGGGGCGCCCCGTTCGAGCCGGCATCCTGCCATGTTACTTTCTATACATGTATAGAAAGTCTCCATGGATCGCCATCGGTGTACTCGCCTACGCCGTCGCGGTCGGAACCCTGCAAATGACGGCGGTGGTGCCGATGCTGCCCGTGCTGCAGCACGACCTCCAGGTGCCGCTCACCTCCGCCTCGTGGGTGCTCACCTCCGCCCTCCTGTCCGGCGCGGTCGCCATCCCTCTGCTGTCGCGCCTCGGCGACCTGTACGGCAGGCGGCCGGTCGCGCTGTGCGCGCTCGCCCTCCTGGTGGCCGGGTCACTGGTCGCCGCCATGGCCACCACGCTCCCGCTGCTCGTCATCGGACGCGTGCTGCAAGGCGTCGCCGCTCCCCTGCTCCCGCTGGCCATGGGCATCGCGCGGGAGACCGTGCCCCGCGAACAACTGCCCACGGCCATCGGCGTGCTCAGCGCGATGATGGGGGTCGGCAGCGGTGGCGGGATGATCCTGGCCGGGCTGGTCGGCGGCACCTACCAGGGGCTGTTCTGGATCCTGGCGGGACTCGGCGCGGCCGGCTTCGCCCTCGTGGCC
This sequence comes from Streptosporangium sp. CA-135522, assembly GCF_050949235.1. Lineage (NCBI taxonomy): Bacteria > Bacillati > Actinomycetota > Actinomycetes > Streptosporangiales > Streptosporangiaceae > Streptosporangium > Streptosporangium sp. CA-135522. The sequence continues at coordinate 4,634,726 of NZ_CP192026.1, read as the reverse complement.
GCCTTCGTCCGCGAACCCCGCCGCGACCGCGTGAGCGACGGGCGTCCGGATCTCGCGGGCGCCGTGCTGGTCGCCGGCTGGCTGGTCTGCCTGCTGCTCGCCATCAGCAAGGGAGCGACCTGGGGCTGGGCCTCGCCGCTCACCTTGGGGTTGCTGGCCGGGGCGGTCGTCGTGGCCTGGGTGTGGGTGCTGACCGCGCGCCGTACCGCGTCCCCGCTGATCGAGATTCCCATGCTGCTGCACCGCGGGACGATCGGCGCGACAGCGGCGTCGATGCTGCTGGGCTTCGCCCTGTTCACGTCGATCACCACGATCTCCTCCGTCGCGCAGGGCGCGCTGGGCGGATCGGTGCTCCAGGTGGGCCTCTACCTGCTGCCGACCGCGGTCCTGATGCTGGCGGTCTCGCTGCTGGCGGGCCCGCTGATGCGCCGCTTCCCCGCGGCGTCCCTGGTCGGCACCGGCTCCCTGCTGGTGGCCGCCGCCGCACTCTGGCTGGCCGCCTCGCACGACGCCCCCTCCGACCTGTACGGAGCCGCGACCATCCTGGGCGTCGGCGTCGGGCTCGGCTACGCCGCGCTGGGCACCATGGCCGTCGAACACGTCGAGCCCGCCAAGACGGCGGCCGCGGGCGGCGTGAACGCCCTGGTCCGCGTCGTCGGCAGCAGCCTGGCAGGCACGATCACCGGGGCCCTGCTCGCGGGCGGCGGCACCGGATGGAGTTTCGGCGTCGCGGCCATCGCAGCCCTCGTTTCCGCGTTCTTTGGATTCATCCACCATGTCCTGGCGCGAGTTCCAGGCGTACTGATCAAGGAGCCGGCATGACCGCACGTGACGACAGGCTCGTGGCATGGGGCGACGAGCTGGTGAAGCTGCACGACGGCTTCCGCCGCGACCTCACGGAGCTGCGCCGCTCCGCGAGCCTCGGACCCGGCCTGCGCGAGCACTGCCTGACGTTCTGCGAGGCCTTGCACGCGCACCACGCGGGCGAGGACGAGGTCCTCTTCCCCCACCTGGACGGCCTGCACCCCGAGCTGGCCGAGGTCCTGGCGCGGCTCAGGAGCGAGCACCAGACGGTGGCGCGCATCCTCGCCCGGATACGATCACTGACCGAGACCGGGGACCGGGCAGCGACGGGAGCCGAGCTGGACCGGCTCGCCGGGGAGTTGGAAGCCCATCTGGATTACGAGGAGGAACAGCTCGTCCCGCTGCTCAACCAGATGATCGACATGCCGGAAGACCTCTGACTCCTTTACCGGTTTTCGGCTTTACCGGTTTTCGGCGCCTCGACCAGGCGTCTCAGGGGCACCATGGAGCCGGAACGCGCCGGCGCCGGTCAGCCGATGATCTTCCCCACCTCTGCGATCGAGCGGGCCGTCAGGGATCGCGGGCGCGGTCCACACGACGGCCGGCTCGCAGAGCCCGGCGTCGGTGGCGGGCAGCCAACGGCCGGCTCGCCTGAAGGGAGCGGCTCCAGCTGCTGGATGGGCGTCGAGACGGCCTACCGCGTCAGGCGGAGGCGGGTCCGCGGCGTGCGTGATGTTCAGCTCCTGCGCGACCGCGATGAAGGATTCCACGCGGCGGACCTCGACGTCGGTCATCATGCTCACGTCACAAGGTCCGGCCGCGTGCTCTCGACACGAACAGCGACTGTGACAACCCTCGGAATCTCTTGTTTCCGCAGTCGAGATCGGTCGATACAGGATTTGGGCACCCGATGATCCTCGTCGAGAGGATGACCATGTGCCAAAGTCATGGCGAGCATCGAACGCGTGGTGGTGTTCGCGACCACGCCCGACAACCACGTGCAGATTCTCTCCAAGGATCCCGCCGTCGTGGTCGCCGCGATCGAGGAGGTCGGCAAGCGGGCGGCGTGAGTCACCCCGCCGGTGTGGAACCAGCCGTGGCCGACACCCGCAAGCCCGCCTCGACCGCGCGAAAGCCGATCGCCTCCAGACGCGGCTCGATGAAGCCCCGCACCGTGCGACAGCGCTTGACCGGCTCGGCCCACCACTCGGCGGACGCGTCGTCGTCGCTGTTCGATCATGCGGTGGCGTGGCTACGCGGAAACCGGATGCCGCTGCCGCGGTCGGGCCACAGCCGGCCCTACGCCACGCAGAACTCGTTGCCCTCCGGATCCTGCATGATCCACCAGTGTCCGGCCGGTCCCTTGTTCACCTCGCGGACACGGGTCGCCCCCAGGTCCTCCAGCCGGGCCACCAGCTTGTCACGGCCGTCGGGCTCGCTGTGGATATCGAGGTGCAGGCGGTTCTTGCCGGTCTTGCCCTCGGGCACGTCCTGGAAGAGCAGTCGCCGACCGCGGCCGATGCCGCTGATCTCGTCGAACTGATCCTCGGGGTGGCGGATGGCGGCGTAGCCGCGGAAGATCCTGCGGCCGCGATGCTCGACGATCGCCTCTTCACCGATGTGGCCGGCGGCCAGCAGTTGCTCGATGAGAGCGCTGGGATCTTCCACCTCGTAGCCCAGTGCCGCGGCCCAGAAATCCGCCAGGGTGGGTGCGTTCGTGCTGTCGATGACCAGTTTCCAACCCAATGCCATGTAACCATTTATATTGGTTACATGGACTCCGCCGCAACCCCAGGGCTAACGCTGTACTCCCACACCGGCGTCGCCTACCGGTTCGACCCCGGCGCGTTGTGCCTGGAACTGCTGACCACCGGCGGTCCCGGCCCCTACGCCCGATACGAGGTGCTGCACCAGCCCGCCGACCTGGCCGTCTGGGCAGGCCGTTCACGGCTGACGCCGACGCCCGAACTACGGATCTCCGAGACCGAGGTGGCGGACGCGCGTCGACTGCGAGACGCGTTGTTCCGGGCGGCCATCGCCCGAACACGTGGCGAGCCGCCGGCACCCGGCGATCTGAAGGTCATCAACGAAGCATCCGCCCACCCGCCCCTGGCTCCCGCCATCGGGCCGGGCGGAGACCGGCGGTGGGCCGGAGCCGCCGGCGGCGCACACTTGCTCGCCACCGTCGCGCGCGATGCCGTCGAGCTGCTCACCGGCCCGTTCGCGCACCGCATCCGGGTGTGTGCGGCCGATGACTGCCATCTGATCTACGTCGACACCTCTCGCCCCGGGCGCCGCCGATGGTGCTCCATGGAGCACTGCGGCAACCGCCACAAAGTCCGCGCGCTACGCACCCGCCGCTCCGAGAAAGAATGATCACGATGGCCACCGGGCTCACCAGCCTCGTGGCCGCCGGCGTCTACTACAGCGTGGTGGAGTCGCACGCTGTTTCGGCACCGCTCGTTCTCCGCAGGCGCGGCGGCCAGCCTGGTGCACGCGATGACGATGAGCTCTTTCTTCCTACAGCGCGGCGGGGAGCTTCCCGCACGCCTTCGCGATGGGCCCTCTCGCCGGTCCTGGACGTGGTGCGGGACTACCGGTGGGGGCGGGTCGAGGAGACCATGGGCGAGGATCCGTATCTCGTCTCGATGATCGGCGCCGCCTACGTGCGCGGCCTGGAGGGCGCGGGGATCATCGCCACGCTCAAGCACTTCGCCGGTTACTCCGCCTCGCGCGCGGCCCGCAACCACGGTCCCGTCCCGATGGGGCGGCGTGAGCTGATGGACATGATCCTGCCGCCGTTCGAGACGGCCATCGCCCTCGGCGGGGCACGGTCGGTGATGAACTCCTACTCCGATGTGGACGGCGTGCCCGCCGGAGCGGACCCCTGGCTGCTGACCGAGGTGCTGCGCGAGGAGTGGGGCTTCACCGGGACCGTCGTCTCGGACTACTGGGCGGTCTCGTTCCTGGCGACCATGCACCGGATCGCCGCCGACACCGACGAGGCCGGCGTACGGGCGCTGGCCGCCGGCATCGACGTCGAGCTGCCCGACACCCTGGGCTTCGGCCGGCAACTGGTCGAACGGGTGCGCCGCGGCGAGATCCCCGGGGCGCTGATCGACCGGGCGGCGCGCCGCCTCCTCACCCAGAAGGTCCAGCTCGGGCTGCTCGATCCGGACTGGACGCCCGAGAAGTCCGTGTCCGGGGCCTCCTCCGTGGATCTGGATTCGCCGGACAACCGGGCGCTGGCGCGCGAGCTGGCCGAGCGGTCGATCGTCCTGCTCGACGCCGGGACCGCGCTGCCGCTGCTCGGCGAGGGGCGCACGGCGCCGCGCCGGATCGCCGTGGCCGGGCCGTGTGCCGACGACCCGCGCACCTTCATGGGCTGCTACGCCTTCCCCACCCACGTGCTGCCCCGCCACCCCGGACTCGGGCTCGGCGTCGAGGCGCCCAGTCTCCTCGACGCGCTGCGCGCCGAACTGCCGGACGCCGAGATCGTCCACGAGCGTGGCTGCGACGTGCAGGGCGACGACCGCTCCGGCTTCGCCGCCGCGGCCACCGCGGCCCGCGAGGCGGATCTGTGCGTGGTGGCCGTAGGCGACCACGCCGGGCTGTTCGGGCATGGAACCTCAGGGGAGGGCTGCGACGCCGACGACCTGCGGCTGCCCGGCGTGCAGGAGAAGCTGCTGGCCGAACTCGCCGCCACGGGCACGCCGGTCGTCGTGGTGGTCGTCTCCGGACGTCCGTACGCGCTGGGCGCGGCACATGCCGTGGCCGCCGGGCTCGTGCAGGCGTTCTTCCCGGGTGAGGAGGGCGGTCACGACGTCGTCGCCCAGGTCACCCGGCCGGTCAGGCAGCTGACCGGGTTCGCGCGGATCCCGCTGGAATCCGGAGCCGAGGCAGACGTGACCTTCCACGTGCACGCCGACCGGACGGCCTTCACCGGAAGGGACCTGAGACGCATCGTGGAGCCCGGCGACATCGAGGTGTTCGCCGGCACGTCGGCAGCCGAGCCGCCGTGTCAGGGCAGGGTGCGGCTGACCGGCCCGACGCGGGTCGTCGGCCACGACCGGCGCCTCGTCACCCCCGTATCTGTCGAAAAGCACGAGGGAAGCGATGCCGACCAGTTCTAGGCGGGCCACGCTGGCCACGGTCGCGGCCTCGGCCGGCGTGTCGGTCGCGACCGTGTCCAAGGTGCTCCACGGCCGCAGCGACGTCGCGCCGGAGACCCGCTCCCGCGTGGAGTCGCTGTTGCGGCAGCACGACTACGTCGCGCCCCCTCCGCGCCGGGGCGAGGCCGTCGGGAGCGACACGGTCGAGGTGCAGTTCGACGGAGACATCTGCGGCTACTCCGCCGAGATCATCCAGGGCATGGTGACGACCGGGGCCGAGGTCGGCGTCGGGGTGGTCGTCAGCATCAGGAAGGACCCCGACCTCACCGTCGCCCGAGCCCGCGACCTGGTCGCCGCCGGACGGCGCGCGTTGATCGCCGTCACCAGCGAGCTGACCGCCGAGCACCTCGCCGCGCTGTCGCGCGTCCGCCTGCCACTGGTCGTGATCGACCCGCTCAACATGCCGCCGGCACGGGTGACCAGCGTCGGTTCGACCAACTTCGCCGGCGGACTGGCCGCCACCCAGCACCTGCTCTCCCTCGGGCACCGGCGTATCGCCTACATCGGAGGTCCGGCCACGGCGTCTTGCAACCAGGCACGCCTGCACGGCTACCGGGCCGCCATGGAGGCCGAAGACACGCCTGTGCCACCCGGCTACACGCGGTTCGGGCACTTCCGCTACCGGGACGGGCTGGAGGACGGCGCGGCCGTGCTCGACCTGCCGAAGCCACCGACGGCGATCTTCGTCGGCTGCGACGAGTCCGCGCTCGGCGTCATGGAGGCGGCCAGGGCACGGGGCCTGCGCATCCCCGAGGACCTGAGCATCGTGGGCTTCGACGACACCCAGATCGCCCGGATGACCTCGCCGCCGCTGACCACCGTCCGCCAGCCGCTGCGTGAGATGGGCGCCGTCGCCCTGCGTACGGCACTGCGTCTGGCGGCCGGCGAGCCGATCGACTCTCCCCACGTCGAGCTGGCCACCGAGCTGATCGTCCGTGGCTCGACGGCGAGCGTGACCCGCTAGGAGCATGGCTGAGAGGCGTCCGCCACGTCATGGGACGTCGAGGTTCCGGCTGTCGTCCGCCGCGAACACGGGCATTCTGCAGAAAGCCAAAGAAATCAGCGCCGTAACTGTAATGAAGGCCGGGATCACGCGAAGCAATATCTCTGCAAGGACTGCTGAATGTCGCGGCGGCGAATCCGCTTCTGACGGGTAGGGGCGTGGTTCCCTTGCCTTGAACCCATTGGGCGAACGGCGTGCGGGCCTGATCCCGGCGCGCTTGCGACGCCCGACGGATAAGGGCATTTTCATCCGAAGAAAGAAGGAACTCGCCTATGTCCAAGAAACCATCGCGTTTCCTGCTCGCAGGTCTCGCGGCGAGTTCGGTACTGGCTGCCACGGCCTTTTCCGTCTCGACGCCCGCATTCGCCTCCGAGACGGGAAGCGCGCGCCAGAGCGTCGTCACCGTGCTCGACTACAACAGCACGGGTTGGACATACCTCCAGGTCCCGCCCGCCACCGACGTGCCCCTGTTCTACGAGCGGGGCTTCGACGACAGTGCCTGGCGGAGGGGCCAGGAGGGCTTCGGCACCGCGACCGGCTGCTCGTTCAACAACCCCGTCAACGTCAAGACGCCATGGGCCGTGAACACCGACATTCTGGTACGCCACTGGCTCCATATCCCACGGGACGCCCAGCAGGTCCGTATTCAGGGAACCATTGACAACGATGCGCAGGTCTATCTGAACGGCCATCTCGTGCAAACGGCCAACAGCGGCTATTGCAAGACCGGCGCGATCGACGTCGTCGTTCCGACCACCTATCTGGACTGTTGCAACCTGCTCGCCATCCGCGGGCACGACTATGGCGGAGCGACCTACCTGAACGTCCAGGTCACCTATATCAAGCCCACCCAACCGTAACGCCCCAGCGGTCGCCCGACTCCATTCACGGGGGGCGACGCGAGTGATGACGCCGTAGCCCGTAACGCACAAGCCGTGGCCCGTAACGCACAAGAGGAATGCGCGCGGGTGCGGGCGACGGCAGGCCCGACGCGGCGCCGGTCTCGCAGGGCAGCGGCTTGGACGGTCGAACGTCCTCGCGGGTTCACCCGGATGGGCCCGCGAGGATCTCCTCAAGGGCATCGCCGGCGGCTACCGACCCGACCCCGGTGCCCGACTCTGAGAATCCAAGGCGATCAAGCGTTGCGCGGTGGCCCTGGCGCCGTCAGTGCGCACCGCGGCGGCGATGATCTGGGCACGGCCTGCCACGTCGGGCTGGAGGGCGTGCTTGAGAGCCGTCGCCAGCGAGTCAGCGGTCGGTGCGCCGGGCGGGTGGGCGGATCCGATCCCGAGCCGGCGGATTCGTTGCGCCCAATAGGGCTGGTCGTACATCTGGGGAATGACGACCTGGGGTGCTCCGGCTCCCGCGGCTGCGGTTGTGGTGCCCGCGCCGCCGTGGTGGACGACGGCGGCGACCCGCTTGAAGAGCGCCTGCTGGTTGACCTCGCCGATGGACAGGCAGTCGGGTTCGTCGTCTATCGGTGACAGGCCGGCCCACCCGCGCAGCACGATCGCACGGCGGCCGAGCGCACGGGCCGATCGGATCATCGCCTGGGCGAGGGCTTGTGGAGCGCGAATGCTGCCGAAGCCGAAACAGACGGGTGGTTCGCCGGTGTCGAGGAAGTCCACCAGCCCGGGAGGCAACGGACGCTGATCCGCCAAGATCCAAGCGCCCGTCTGCACGACATCCGGGTCCGCAGGCTCAGGCCAGGGCCCCAACGTCGGGTCGGCGGCCAGCCAGGGCCGGTCGGTGAAGATGTGGCTTCGCACGTCAGTGACCGGGGCCAAACCGGCCGATGCCCGATGGGAGTTGAGAGCGGCGCCGAAGGTGTCGTTCCAGCGTTGTGCGTCGGCGACCCACAGAGTGCGGTCATCGACCGTTCCGTCCGCCGGCGTCTGTCCCGGCATGGGGATCGGCGCGTGGTGAGGGGAAGGCAGGGTTTTGGGGCAGTAGCTCGCGTAGACGTAGGGGACGCCCATCCGTTCGGCTATCGAGCGGGTGGCGATCTGCAGGGCGCCACCCGCCACGAGGACGTCGCAGCCTTGGGCCGCCTCCGCGATCGTGGCGAACTGGGTGGCGACCGAAGCTTCCACCCCTTGAAGCAGCTGCTCCCGCGTAGGTCGGGGCCGGTCGGCCGACGCGGTCCCGCGCAGCTCGGGGCCGATGGGCACGACGGGAATCCCGAGGCCGTCGATCCAGTCGCGAAAGTCCGGGGGCACGCACAGGCGGGCTTCCTGGCCGAGAGCCCTCAACTCCATCGCCAGCGCCACCAACGGCTGAACCTCACCACGCGACCCGATCGTGGACAGCAGCACGCGCATGAAGACTCCTCTTGCAATGGCTTCGGCTACGGTCGCCGACCGCATCGTGAATGTGAGCGCGCGTAGGCGTCCGGCTCCGTTCGCCCGGGGCCGGCTCGGCTCACGGCCCCGTATTCTGTCCCGGCATCGGGGTCTTGCGGCAAGTCCCCCTCCCCGCTATACGTTGAAAGTGGAGACGGGGGACGGTGTCTCCGCGTGGGAGGCAAGCCGCATCCCAAAATAGACGCCAGCAAGAGGAAATCACCTGCTCAAGGCGGGGAGTCGCGTAAGAGGGCGGCTCCCCGCCTCTGCTTTGGTTGGGTGCCGGACGCGTGTGGCGCGTCGCCGTGAACGTCCGGTGGTCGAGGAGGCGCCCGAGCTCGCCATTGACTCAGCGAACGACGGTCCCGGCGCACGCTGGGTGGTTCGAGCCCGGACCCGCCTCTCTTCGTCACCAGACCCCGATCGAGTGAGGAGCGAGCAACTGTGACGGCACCGAGCACTGGCATCGAAAAGGCCGACCGGCAGGAGATCGAACGAATCTTCCACGAGTGGGACGAGGCGCTTGGAGCGAAGGACATCGACGCCGCGATCGCCCTCTACGCGCCCGACGCGACGCTTGAGAGTCCTCTCATCCGCCACCACCTGGGCTCCGAAGAGGGCATCGTGCGGGGTCGTGAGAAGTTGCGCGAGTTCGTCGAGATCGTGTTCGCCCACCAGCCACCGGAGCGTACGCGTTTCCGCACCGGTTACTTCACCGACGGCCGGAAGCTGATGTGGGAGTATCCGCGGGCCACCCCGGATGGGGAGCAGATGGACTTCGTCGAGGTGATGGAGATCGCCGACGGTCTCATCCAGCATCACCGCGCCTACTGGGGTTGGTTCGGCCTGCGGCTGCTCCAGACGCACCATCGGTAGCCCGCGCCGACGATCAGCAGGACAAGGGGCCGGGACGTACGTCCCGGCGCAACCGGCTCCCCGTCCGGAGCGGCGGGTCGCCTGTCACGGATGCCAGTACAGCGAGGGGTTGGGGTGGTCGGTGAAGCCGAGTGCACGGTAGAGCGGTTCGCCTTCGACAGAGGCGTACAGGTCCACCCGGGCGACCTCACGTTCCCGGAACCAGTCGAGAAGACCATGCATGATCGTGCGACTGTGGCCGCGCCGTCGATACGCCGGGTCGGTGACCACTCCGATCACCTGTCCGATCCGGCCGTTGCGCAGGTGCGGGCCGGGCAGCCGTTGCTCGATGGTGCCGATGCCACAGGCGGCGAGGCCGTTGTCGCCGTCCACGACCATGATCCGCACGGTGTCGGCCGTCAGCTGTTCCTTCAGCACCGAGGCAAGGGAGTACCGCCAGTCGTCGTCCGCCGATGAAGGGGCGAAGAAGTCGCCGCCGAGGGTCTCGAACAGCAACGCCCGCAGGCGTACGAGCTCCGCGACGTCGTCCTCCGTCGCCTGCCGCACATCGGTGTGGTGTCTCATGCCGACCAGGCTGATGTAATAAACCTATGCATATCAACCCTTACGGCGCGGATGCCGTGAACCTGGCAGCGGACCTGGCCAACCGGCGCCCGGCGAGCGCCGAGGAGCTCGCGGACCGCTGCCGCGCCGCCGGGTTGGTGCTGGAGCGCCCGGTCACATCGCAGGACCTGGACCGTACCCAGATCATGCTGGAGGCGTGGGAGAAGGTCGTCGACGCCACCGACGAGCGTGAGCGCGCCGAGTTGCTCAACCGGATGCTGGTGGAGGCCGCCGCCTACCCGCGGCTGACCGACCATGCAGGCAGCGGCTGGCACCTGCACTACCGCGACGACCGGCAGCCGCTCGGCTCCGTGCTGTTCGCGCTCATCTCCGTGGGCACCGCGCTGCACCTGGCGGGGCGGGGCATGCACCGGCTCCGGCGGTGCGCCGTGACCGAGTGCACCACGATCTTCGCCGACACCTCCCGCACCGGGCGGCAGCGCTACTGCTCCCAGCGGTGCGCCAACCGCGACGCGGTACGCCGGCATCGCGCCCGAGCCGCGCGCTGACGAAGATCTACCGCTCGGCGAGCGCCCTGCCGAACACGCCCATCGACCAGGGTGACTCGGCCACCCCTGACATCACCGCCGGCGGCGGAGCTCCGGGAAACAGGTGGGCAACTATACGACCGACCGGTCGTTAATATAGTCTGAGCCGCATGACACAAGACGGCCGGCGGCTGCGCGGGTTGCGTAGCCGCGAGACGATCCTCCAGCAGGCGGTGAAGCTGGCCTCCGTCGAAGGACTGGACGGACTCTCCCTGGGGCGGCTGGCGGCGGCGACCGGCGTCAGCAAGTCCGGGTTCTTCGCACACTGGCCCGACAAGGAGCAGTTGCAGCTCGACACCGTGGAATGGGCCGCCCGGCAGTGGACCGAGCAGGTGGTGGGGCCCGCCCTGCGCGCCCCCGCGGGCGTACGGCGCCTGTTCGCACTGCATGAGGCTCGGCTGACGTTCTACGACGATGCCGTGCTGCCCGGCGGGTGTTTCTTCTTCGCGGTGCAGGCCGAGTTCGACGATCGTCCCGGCGCGGTCCGCGACCGGCTCGCGGAGGCCATGCGCGAATGGCAGGACTTCATCCGCAAGCTGGTGGCACAGGCCGTGACGCTGGGCGAACTGGTCGAGAACGTGGATCCGGCCCAGCTGGCCTACGAGATCGACGCGCTCGGCGAGATGGTGATCATCCATTCCCGGTTGTACGACGGACCGGCCGCCCTCGTTCACGCCCGCCGCGCCGTGCTCCAGCGCCTGCGTGCGCTCTGCCCTGACCCAGCGCTTCTCCCGGAGGATTGACATGACCGCAAGCGGCGTTCACGAGCCGGTCCAAGTGCATTTCGACGACCTTGACGCGATGGGGCTGTTGCACAACTCGCGCTACGCCTTGCTGGTCGAGCGGGCGATCAGCGCGTACTGGCACCGGCTCGGCTGGTCGCCCGACCCCGGCCGGTCGACGTTCAAAGACGTGTTCCTGGCCGTACGCGAGTTCAAGGTGACCTACAACGTGCCCATCGCCGGGGCGGGCGAGCCGTTGGTGCACTTCTGGATCGAGCGGATGGGACGTACCAGCGGGGTGTACGGCTTCCGCGTGCTGTCCGCCGATCGCGCCGTGGTGCACGCCGAGGGCTACCGCGTCAACGTCAACCTGGACCCGGCCACCATACGGCCGACGCCGTTCAGCGATGAGCTCCGTGCCGCCGCCGCACCTTTGCTGCTCACGGAGGCGGCGGTGCCGTGCTGAGGTCGCGCTGGATCGCCGGACCAGAGGCCGAGCGGCCGGGACCGCTGGTGGCCGCGCTGACGGACTTCCGGATGAACCGGACGCTCGACCTGCCCGGTATCGCGCGGCGCGGCCTGTCGCTGGGCCGCCTGTGGCCGACGCTGCCTGGCGCGGTGGGCATGTGGTTGTGGGCGGACGTGGTCAACCGGCGGGTCGGTTCGCTGTCGGTATGGCGCGGCGAGGACGATCTTCAGGAGTTCGTACGGCTACGCGCGCACGTCCAGATCGTGCGCGAGTACCGGCATCGGGGCACGCTCCGCTCCCGTACCTGGCAGATCGACGCGCTGGACAGGGCCACCCTGTTGCACGCTCTGCGCGCCCGCGCCGATGCTCGGTGAGATCCAGGCTCGCACTCGGTGCCCGGGTTCGCTGAGTGGGTCATCCGGTCACCGCGAGTGCGTGAAGGGGTGTCACACGCCGGCAGAAACGGGCCGTGTGCTCGAGCTGCCGTCCGCTCGCCACGATCTCCGCCAGTTCCTCGAAGTAGGCCTCGCGCGGGGCGCCGGGGGCGAACAGGACCAGCATCGAGGCGGGCCTCTCCGGGTTGTTGAACCTGTGGATCCCGCGCTGTGTGAGGGGCGCGAGCCCGGCCCGGATCGAAGGATCCCGGGCCGGGCCGGTATTCGCCTGCCGATCAGTTCGCCATGCCGGCGAACATGCCGGGCTCGTAGGAACCCCCCGGGTTGCGCACGATCACGTTGAGCCGGTTGTTCGCGTTGATCATGGCGACCAGGTAGACCAGCGCGACGATCTGGTCGTCGTCGTAGTGCTCGCGCACCCGTGCCCAGGTCTCATCCGACACGCCGTGGTGGGCGTCGGCGAGCCGGGTCCCCTCCTCGGCGAGCGCCAGCGCGGCCCGCTCGGCCTCGGTGAACACGGTGGACTCGCGCCAGGCCGCGACCAGGTGGAGCCGGACCTCGGTCTCCCCGGCGGCCGCGGCGTCTTTGGTGTGGTAGTCGACGCAGAAACCGCAGCCGTTGATCTGGCTGGCGCGCAGCATCACCAGGTCCTGGGTGGCCTGGGGCAGCGGCGACTGCTGGATCGCCAGGGCGGCGTTGTAGATCCTCTTGGCGATCTTGGCGCCGAGTTCGTTGGCCATCAGGTCGAAACGGAGTTCCATGACGTGGTCCTCGCTTGTGGAGTTGTGTGCCGCGTGGCTCGTCCGCGCGGCGTCCTGACGAACAAGAGATGCCGGTGACCCGACCCCTGTGACAGCACGGCCATGTGATGCGCGTCACCGATCGTGGGTGTCACAAAGCGGCGGGGACCGGCGTCTTGTGCGTGTGGCACAGTCGAGAACGAACAGGCGGGAGCCGGCTATGAGCGAGCGCAGCGAGCCGACGATGGACACAGCCGAGGCGCTCGCCCGAAGCGACCGCATGGACTCCGCCGTGGACTCCGCGTTGGACTTGGCCACCGAGGCGTTCGTCGCCCACCGCAACCTGCTGTTCACCGTCGCCTACGAGATGCTCGGCTCGGCCACCGACGCCGAAGACGTCCTGCAGGAAACCTGGGTGCGGTGGGCGGGCATCGATCTCGGCACCGTGCGGGATCAGCGTGCCTACCTGGTCCGGATCACCACCCGGCAGGCGTTGAGCCGGCTGCGTACCCTCGGCCGGCGCAAGGAGTCCTACGTCGGCCCCTGGTTGCCCGAGCCGCTGCTGACCGCGCCCGACGTGGCCGAGGACGTCGAGCTGGCCGACAGCGTCTCGATGGCGATGCTGCTGGTGCTGGAGACGCTCACGCCGACCGAGCGGGCGGTGTTCGTGCTGCGCGAGGTGTTCGATCTGGCCTACGACGAGATCGCCGAAGCCGTCGACAAGCGCCCGGCCGCGGTCCGCCAGATCGCCCACCGGGCACGAGCGCACGTCGCCGCGCGCCGACCGCGCGGGGTCGTTTCCGCAGCCGAGGCCCGAGACGCGCTCGAGGCGTTCCAACGGGCGGTCGAAACGGGCGATCTGCAACGCCTGCTCGACATCCTCGCGCCGGACGTCGTCCTCCTGGGTGACGGTGGCGGAGTCGTGCAGGCCGCGCTGAAGCCCGTCGTGGGGGCCGGCCGGGTGGCCCACGTGCTGGGCAGGATCGCGGCCGCGGCGTCGCTGCAGCCGGCGCAGGTCAATGGCCGCCCGGCGCTGATCCTCCGGCTCAACGGCGAGATCGACGCCGTCATGGCGGTGCGCATCGACGACGGCCTCATCACCGGGCTCTACGCCGTGCGCAATCCCCAGAAGCTGTCGCGTATGGAGCGGGAGACCACCGTGAGCCGCTGAACCCGGGGCTCTGCCGGCAAGTTGACACTCGAGCAGGCCGACCGCCTCGTCGAACGACACCGCATCCACCCGGCCGACGGCCCGGCGTCAGCCTCGAAGGGTCCCAGAGGTCCCGGTTGACGCAATCTGGAAGTACGTACTAATCTCTAATCTTATTATGAAGGACGTATATATCTATGAGCACGATCCAGCCGGTTTCCTCTACGACCCTCGAGCCAGAGCCGCGATGACCCAGCTCATCGGCGGCCAGGACGACCTGCCCGCCTTCGAGGCGGGCGCCGCCGTCCGCACCGCCTATCACTCCGTCGAGCGCATGCGTGCCCACGGCGCCCAGGGCAGAGGAGTCAGTGCGGGCGCCCTCGACCTGCTGGTCCGGCTCAACGCCGGCGACCAGGGGATCAGCATCGGCGAACTGGCCCGCGCCGCCGGGGTCAGTTCCCGCAATGTCACCGGTTTGGTGGACACGCTGGAGCGCGACGGGCTGGTCCGCCGAGTCCCCGACCCGAAGGATCGACGTTCGGTCCTGGCCGAGATCACACCTGCCGGCCAGGCCTGGGTCGAGGCGTTCCGCAAGCCGGCCCAGTTGGCCATGCAGGCGATGTTCCAGGGGTTCACACGGGAAGAACTGGTCGTCTTCCGCGACCTGTGCCTGCGGCTGGCCGCCAATCAGCATCGCCTCGCCGACCGGCTTCCCCAGATCGGATCCCAGCAATGACCCTGACGACTCAGGAACAGACTCGCCGCGCCGTACGCGGCTACCACGAAGCCCGCTTCCGGGGGGATGTGTCCGCCGCTGCGGCGCACCTGGGAGAGCCGTTTCGCTTCCAAAGCCCGTTCATCGACTCCAACGATCGGACGGGGCATCTGTCGACGCTGCCGGGGTTCGTGTCGATCGTGACCGGGGTCGAGCTCATCAGCGAACTGTACGGCGACGCCGAAGCGACGCTTGTGTATGACGTGCATACCGCGACACCGGCCGGTACCCAGCGCACGGCCGAACACTTCCGCCTGAACGACGGCAAGATCGTCTCGATCATGCTGGTGTTCGACGCCTCACCCTGGCAGTCGATGACGGCTCAGATCAAGCCGTGAGAGAAGAGATGCGCGCCGGGTCCACCCGGCCATGAGGTTGGCGGCAGTCGGCCGATCGGGGGGAAGGCTGCCACGGGTTCCCCCACCCGGCCACTCGGATCGAACCCGGGCCCGCCGAGATCGGCTTCGGCGGCAGCGCGGACGCGGTCGCGGTGGTGACGGACCGTCACCACCGCGACCCGACCGGCTCAGCCGGTGGTTCGGCACTCCCCGGTCGAAGCGAGATCATCCGCGTACTCGGACGACGCGGCTCTCGAAACAGCGGCCGGCGTCCACGTCAGGATGACCGAACAGGTCCGAACCGTTCAGCGGTTGGTCCACAGATGCCAGAGCCAATCACCTTCGGAGCAGGTGTAGTGCTCCCAGTGACCTCGGTCGATCCCGCCTTGACCGGCCGTCACACAGTTGGAGTGGCTGCTGTACCAGTCACGGTACACATCATCACCGGCAGGCATCCGGCTGGTCGCACCGACGGTCGCGGCGTGGGCGGATGCCGAGAGGACCGGGGTGGCGAGCAGGGCGGCTGCGGCGAATGCCGCGGCTCCGGACTTCAACACTGTCTTGATCATGGGGTGCCTTCCCTGAGGGAGCGCCTACGACAATTACAGTAAGTGATTTAACCATTACCATACGTGTCGATGGAAGTCCCCGCCCGCAGCCGAGAGGAAGCCACCGCGACGACGGACCGAGGACGCGAGGCCTCCCGAAAGATGCATGGCGGGGAGTTCGGCGCTCGCAACCCGGGGCGGCACCGCCGCGCTACGTGGCGCGCGGTTTCGCGCGAACGTGCACGCGTTCGCCCTGCGGCCCGAACAGGCTGAGGATCTCCACCGGCCCCTCCCCGGTGCTGCCGAACCAGTGCGGTAGCCGGGTGTCGAACTCCGCGGCCTCCCCCGCCTTGAGCACGATGTCGTGCTCGGCGAGCACCAGTCGCAGCTTCCCGCCGAACACGTACAGCCACTCATAGCCCTCGTGCATGCGCAGATCGGGCTCGCGGCGGCCGGCGTCGATGACCATCTTGAACGCCTGCACTCCGCCGGGGTGCTGTGTCAGCGGCACGATCGTCGAGCCTCCGCGCTTGATCGGTTTCAATCGCACCCGCGGGTCCCCCACCGGCGGCGCGCCGACGAGCTCGTCGAGCGGCACCTGGTAGGCGCGCGCGAGCGGCAGCAGCAACTCCAGGTTGGGTTTGCGTTCACCGGATTCGAGGCGGGACAGGGTGCTGATCGAGATGCCGGTGGTCTCTGCGAGCTGGGTCAGGGTGATGCCGCGCTTCTTTCGCAGCGCGCGCAGCCGCAGGCCGACGGAGGCCAGGACCGCAGCGTCGTCGTTTGCCATATCAGCAAGGTTACTTTGTCGGCTCGGCCGTTCGGATGCACCGTAGGCGACGAGCGCAGGAAGACCTGCGATGGAAGACACCTACGAGGTGGCCGTGGTGGACGGGGGCGCCGCCGATCTCACCCCGGACGGGCACTCGACGTCGGCGGCGGAACCCCGCCGATCGTCGGACGCCGCGGCCTCCCCCAGACCCGGTACGGCTCAAGCCACCACGAACGGAGTTCACGTTGAAGTCGATCGGCATTGTCGCTGGAAGAGATGAACCAGTGACCGGAAATGCAGAACGAACACCTTCGGTTCGGTGGGCGCTCGTCGGCCTTTCGCTGTCCATGTTGCTGTCCTCACTCGGCACCAGCATCGCCAATGTCGGCCTGCCGACGTTGACACAGGCGTTCACCGCTTCCTTCCAGGAAGTCCAGTGGGTCGTCCTCGCCTATCTCCTCGCCATCACCACCCTGATCGTCAGCGTCGGACGGCTCGGCGACATCACCGGCCGCCGACGACTGCTACTGGCCGGAATCCTCCTGTTCACGGGGGCCTCGGTCCTGTGCGGCGTCGCGCCCACGCTCTGGATGTTGATCGCCGCCCGGGCGGCGCAGGGACTTGGAGCGGCCATCATGATGGCCCTCACCATGGCGTTCGCCGGTGAAACGGCCCCCAGGAAAAAGGTCGGTAGCGTTATGGGGCTGCTCGGGACCATGTCCGCGATCGGCACCGCTCTTGGTCCATCACTCGGCGGCGTTCTGATCTCCGGACTCGGCTGGCGGGCGATCTTCCTGGTCAACGTACCGTTGGGCATCCTGACGCTCTTTCTCGCCCATCGCCACCTGTCCGTCGACCACCGAGGACCGAAGAGCGACCGGGCCCGGTTCGACAACCTGGGCACGGTGCTGCTCGCTGTGACGCTCGCGGCTTACGCACTCGCCATGACGATCGGGCACGGTCGTTTCGGTCCCCTCAACATCGCCCTGTTGTTGGTCGCTCTCCTCGGAGTCGGCCTCTTCGTCCTCGCCGAGGCGAAAACGGCATCACCTTTGATCCGATTGGTGATGTTCAGTGATCAAGTGTTGAGTGCGAGTCTCGCCATGAGCGCGCTCGTCTCGACGGTGATGATGGCGACCCTGGTGGTCGGGCCGTTCTATCTCTCTCGTGCACTCGGGCTCGACGCGGCTCCCGTCGGACTCGTCATGTCCGTCGGTCCGCTTGTCGCCGCGCTGACCAGCGTGCCGGCCGGGCGCATCGTGGACCGTCTCGGCGCACAACGCATGACCATCGCCGGGCTCGTCGCAGCAGCGGCCGGTTGCCTCGTTCTCTGCGTGATGCCGGCCAGGCTCGGCGTCACCGGCTACATCGCCCCCATCGTCGCCATCACCGCCGGCTACGCACTGTTCCAGACGGCCAACAACACCACCGTCATGGCAGACATCCGCCCGGACCAACGGGGCGTCATCTCGGGCATGCTCAACCTGTCGCGCAACCTCGGGCTCATCACCGGCGCATCCGTCATGGGCGCCGTGTTCGCCTTCGCATCGGCGACGACCGACATCACAACGGCACACCCCGAGGCCGTTGCCGGCGGTATGCGAATCACGTTCGCGGTCGCGGCGACTCTGATCGTCGCCGCGCTCGCCATCGCGATCGGAAGCCGTGCTCTCGCCCGTCGTTCCCTGGAGAGGTGACGGCACGCGCAGCGGGCCGTCACCGGCCTTCCCCGGGCGGCCCTATCCCTGTTTCGCGAGCCACTCGTCGAAGGTGGTCGGCGCGATGCGGACGCGCTCACCGGGCAGCAGCACGTCACCGGCCATCGCCGGGCCGAACATCGTCGACCACGTCGGCACGAGCTTCACCACGTGGCCGCGCGCCTCGTTGGTACGCCGGGCCATGTCCACCAGGTCCTGCGGATCGGGCCCGGCGACATCGACGTAACGCCCCTGCGGCGCGCCCGCCGCCACCTCGGCGAGGACGTCGGCCACGTCCGCGGGCGCGACCGGCTGCACGAGCAGCGGCGCGATCGGGGCGACACCGTCCTGCTCGGTCCAGCTCGCCACCATCGCGGCGAAGTCGTGGAACTGTGTGGCCGGGACGACCGTCCACGGCACCGGTCCCGCGGCCACGAGGCGCTCCTGCTCCCGCTTGCCTGCGTAGTGCGCGTTGCCCTCGATGCGATCGATTCCGACGATCGACAGCAGCACATGGTGGCGGACACCGGCCCGCTCCTCGGCGGCGAGCAGATTCCGCGTGGCGGTGCCGAAGTACGCCACCGTCTCGGCCTGGTCGGCCGCCGTGCCGTTGGTGACGTCGACGACCGCCTCGACGCCGGCCAGGGCGTGGTCGAGCCCGTCACCGGTCGACAGGTCCACGCCGAGCGAGCGGCTGATGCGCACGACGTCGTGCCCGTGCTGTTCGAGGGCGGTGACGGTGAGGGCCCCGATGTTCCCGGTCGCGCCGGCAACTGCGATCCGCATGATGATCTCTCCTCTTTTGGCAACCGTGCGGACGGTATCATGGACTAAAAAGGTCCACAATGTCTGCGATAAGCTTGGGCCGTGAAGCTGCCTGTGAGCACCGAATGGGTCCTGCACTGCGCCACGACGCTGGCACAGCTCGATCCGGGAGCCAGTGCGTCGACGACACAGCTCGCGCGGTATTACGACCTCCCGGTGGCCTATCTCGCCAAGCAGCTGAAGGCGCTCGTCAAAGCCGGCCTGCTGGCCGCGACCACGGGTCCGAGGGGAGGGTTCCGGCTCGCGCGACCCGCCTCCGAGATCACGCTTCTGCAGATCGTCGAGGCCGTCGACGGCACGTCCCCACCGTATGAGTGCCGCGAGATCCGCCAGCAGGGACGGGGAGCGCTACCCGCCGAGGAGTGCCGCCGCACCTGCATCCTCGCCGAGAAAATGGCCGAGGCGCACGAGGCGTGGCGACGCAGCCTCGCCGGAGTCGCCCTCGCCGACATCATCGCCGAGCTGCCCCCGTCAGCGCCGTCCCGCACCCGGCTACGCCTTGCGGGGACGATGTAGCCCGCGCGCCGCCGCGTGCGGCGCCATGATCAGATGCCGCCGGGTCCGCGGTCCCCGGCCACTTGCCGTCCGAGTGGTCAGACCCGGCGGAGCCTGCGGATCGGTGGGATGAGCAGCAGTGCCGCGCACACCGCGACGCTGACGCCCGTCGAGAGGAACAGCAGGTCGCGGGGTTCGACGACGGAGGACACCGGGCCCACCAGGGCTTGGCCCACCGCCACGCCGGAGACCGAACCGGCCACCTCGTAGGCGGTGACTCGGTTGAGCACGTCAGGGGCCACCTGGGTCTGGACGCTGGTGGACCACATCACCGACCAGAACGCCCAGGAGACGCCGCCAAGCAGATGACCCGCCATCAGCGCGGGAAGCGGGAGATCCAGGGCGACCGAAAGGGGAATGCAGGCGAAGCCGATCAGGGCCACGGCACCCGCGGCCAGGGGGTGGGAGGGACGGAAGCGGATCGCGGCGAGGCCGCCGATCACGGTGCCGGTGCCCAGGCCCGCCATCGCCCAGCCGTAGGCGGCGTCGCCGAGGCGGTCGCCGATCAGCCGGGAGCTCAACGGGATGTAGGGACCGAAGACGAGCATGCCGAAGAACACCCAGACCAGGATCACCGACCACATCCAGCTGCGGGAGCGGAACTCCGTCCAGCCGCGCCGCAGGTCGAGCAGGACCGTCGAAGGCTCCCCGGCCTCGCCGGCGGAAGCATGCCTGATCAGCGCCAGGCAGAGGCCGCTCAGCAGAAAGGTGCCCGCGTCGAAGGCGTAGACCGCGCCCGCGCCGGTCAGCGTCATCAGCAGACCCGCCAGGACCGGTCCGGCGAGCTGCGTGGCCGCGTCAGCGATCTTGAGGGTGCCGTTGGCGCGCTGGGGGTCCTTCGCGACGAGCGGAACCATGCCCTTGGCACCCGGCTCGAACATGGCGGCGGCCGTGCCGGACAGCGCGGAGGCGACCAGCAGCAGCCACAGCGGCGGGGTTCCGGCGAAGAAGGCGACGGCGAGCACGCCCTGGGTGAAGATCCGGACCAGGTCCGCGCCGACCATCACGGCGCGTGCGCCGATCCGGTCGGCGAAGACCCCGCCGAACAGAACGAACAGGACGAAGGGCGCCGTCCAGACGGCAAGAACGTACCCCACGCCCGAAACCCCATAAATGGTCCCGACCGCCAACGCCGCCGCGACCGGCATCATCGCATCGCCCAGCAGCGACACGACCCGGGCTGCGAAGTAGAGCGAGAAATCCCTGGTCCAGAGCGATTCCGAGATCCTCGAGGTCGCTTCACGATCAAGGGTTGCGGTCATTTGACGAACTCCATGACCACTCATTCTGGACATCCGTCCGCCCCTACACAGGCATCCCGAATGACATCATCAGGTACATTCACGCCATGAAACATCGGGTGGTCGCCCTGGTCGGCCCGCCGTAGGAGATGTACCCGGTGACCTGCGCGTCCGCCGTGTTCGGCTACCACGGACCGGGCATCCCCCAGTTCTACGACTTCCGGCTCTGCGCCGAACGGCCCGGCCCGATCACGACCACGATGGGCGTCGACGTCGTCGTCAACGACGGCCTGGAGGCCTTGGCGGAGGCCGACACGATCCTCATCGCGGGCTGGTGCCCCGGCCCGGATCCTGGCCGGCCGGCTGGACGAGACCGAGCCGGCGGCCGTCGCCCACCATGACGCCGCTCCTGGTCCCGTCGTGCGAGGGTCAGGAGCGGCGCGGTGGGGTCAGCCGATGGCGTGGACGAACAAGTAGTCGGCGCGGTAGGGGACGGCCACCGTGGGCTGGGTGGCCGGATCGCACTTACCGGTCGGAGCCACACCGCCCACCGTGTTCAGGCGCAGGATCTCGTCGGTGCCCGCGAGTAATCCCTCGGGCCGGCCCACCTGGGTGGCGGCGATGTCGAGTTCGGCGATGTTCCCTGCGCCGTTCGGAGTCCTGGTGAGCACCGTGCCGGTGACGGCGGAACGGTCGGCCGCCCGCCACTCCGGCGGGCCGGCGGGGCCGGCCTTGGCGAAGAAGTGCGCGATGCCGTGCTGGAGCGAGGCGCTCACGTTGTCCTGGGTGAAGGCGAAGGTGCCGTCGACCTGCTTGGTGCAGGCGTAGATCTGGGCACCCCGGATGACCGAGGCCTTGAAGTTCTGCAGGAGTGCCCGCTTCATGTCGATGGTGCTGGTCAGTTTGTGGACCTGTCCGCGAACGGCGCCGTCCGGGAACTCACCGGTGTGGAGGTCGACGTAGAAGTCGCCGGGGTTCGCCTTCAGCTCGTCGAGGAGCCGCTGGTCCCTGACCCGCACGGTGCCCGTCACCGACGTACGTCCATCGGGCTGTTTGAAGGCGAAGAAGGAGATCTTCACATTGCCGTTGGCGCCCTTCACACCCTGGTGGAGGTCGCCCGCGACGGGTGCCGCGATGCCGTGATATTCAACGGCGAAGGACACTTCGTCACCGTCGACTTCGAGGAAGGCGACAGCGCTTCCGTCCCTGTCACCGCCGGCCGCCGGGACCTCGTTCGCGCCGTTGAGACTGGCCGCGAAGAAGGTGGCGCCGGCCGTGCCGTCGTCCCCGCCGGCCGCCGCCGGCAGGGCGATGAAAGCCGAGACGGCGGTGACAGCCGCGGCGGCGATGACACTCCGGTTCATGGCGAATCCTCCGTTGCGCAGAGTGGGCCGACCGGTTCACTTCGGTTCTTCATGCGTTTCTCCTTTTGTCAGAGGGCCGCATCCGCCACCACCGTTGCTCGTCTCGTAGGTGTGATGGGGCCCGCGGTTTGCGACGTCGCGTGGCGAGAAAACTTCAGCCTTTCGCCGCCGGCAGGCGCGCTGGATGCAGACGCCACCGGCCGAGGGAGAGGAGAGCCGTCGATGCTCTCGTTGTTCCCGAGGCTCTACCGCGTTCCCGAGGCCCTACCGCCCCTAGATTTTCCAGCGCTGAGCCGGACTGGTGTGGCTCGGGTCGCACGGCGCAGGGATGATCGGTGTGCCATTGGCCGAGCTGTTGTCATTGAGAGTGAGACATCGGCCGGTTTTCACATTCTGCAGCTGCTGGAACCATCCGCGGGTCTCAGGAAGAGGAGGATTGAAGGCATACCAGACCCTCCAGAGCTGATGAGAGTTGAAACCCAGATCACCTATGCAGGGCTGTAGCTCTATGCCGAGAGATTCGGTGCCGAAAGCCTCGGTGAGGCACCTCCCCGTCACCCAGTCGCTGAACTCGAAGCAGCAGGCGGTCCCATCGTGAAGCGCGAGGAACTCCTCGTTCCACGCCTGGATGCCCAGCCCGTTGCACGACGAGAGATAGACGCGGATGTCTGAGGCGGAAGTCTCTATGCATTTCCCGTTCGCCCAGTTTTTGATCGGGGTCGGCTGCAGGGCGGAGGCGCGGGCGGGGCCGGCCAGCATGGTGGTTACCAGCAAGGTCAGCAACGCCGTGACAGCCACCGCGACAAGGCGGCGTTTGTCTGACATGACATGGCTCCTTTCAATGGCGGGGCCTCTACACGAAGGCGTTCTGTCCGGTGCCACGAAGGGACCACCTGGATCCGGAGAATTCGCATAGCGTCCCCTGGGGAACATCGCTCTGCCCAGTACGGCGTTCCGTCCAGTTCCAGCCCGTTCCAGCCCGTTCCATCCGGTTCCAGCCGGGACCGGTCGTCACACGTGATCAGGTGGCCGCATTTACGGCGAAGCCGCGAATCCGGAGATCGAAATCAAGGATCCGGAGTCGTTTCCGGTGGAGGCGAGGGCCGTCCCCCGCATCGCACGCCTTCCCGAAACAGGTAATACGGCGTGGTGTGACGAGACCTGAACGCCGCCTCACGGGTATGGCCGCCAGGGTCCGCTCACATTACGATAAAAGAGATTGTGAAAAGAAGAGCAAGTCGATGCGGTGATTGACATCCCGACTATTGCGTGGAGCGAGATCTGGACTTTTGGTGGAGGCACGGTTCGGAATCGACGATCGGCGGCTCGCCGGCGCCCGGGGCCGAGCGCATCCCCGCACGGCTGGTCGCGCTTGGGGGAAGCGCGAGGACGGCTGCCAGGAAAGGACGTCGGTTATGGGACGGGGGCCGGAGACCGGTGGGGAAGCGAGTGAAGACGACATCCGATCGTCGCTTCTGGCCGGGGAACACGCATTGTTCGAGCAGGGGAACCTGGGGGCCGGCCGCACGTGGTTCGAAGCGGCGTACCGCGAGGCCGAGCGCCGCAACGACGGTGCGGCGATGGCGTCTGCCGCGCTGGGCCTCAGCGGGCTGTGGGTGCACGAGCATCGGACGGCCGCGGAGGCGGCCATGGTCCGAGCCCGGCAGCGCCACGCGTTGTCGCTGATCGACCCGCGATCCTCGCTGGCGTTGCGACTGCGGGCCAGGCTCGCGGCCGAGGAGGACTACCGCACGGGCGAACACGAAGAGATCCTGGCCATGGTGTCCGAGGCGAGGCATGCCGGTGACACGGTGGCGCTGGTCGAGACCCTGAGGATGGCCCATCACTGCGTGCTGGGGCCTGAACACGGGATACTACGGTTGAAACTGGCCGAAGAACTGATCGGCGAGGCGTCCCGGACGGGCCGACGCGGTGACCTGCTGATGGGGTTGCTGTGGCGGACCGTCGACCTGTTCATGGCTGCCGACCCGCATTCCGAACGCGCTCTGGAGGAACTGCGCGCCTTGCTGGCTTGCGACGACCATCTGGCGGTCGGGTTCGTCGCCAGCGGGATCGAGGTGATGCTCAGCATCAGGAACGGCCGGTTGACGCAGGCCGAGGCCCTGGCGTCCGCCTGCGCCGAGCGTGGGACGGCAGCCGACGATCCCACCACCAGGGCACGGTACGTCGGCCACATCGTCACCATCCGCTGGTACCAAGGCCGGCTCGGCGAACTCGTCGCGACACTGTCGGAGCTGGTGAACTCACCGATGCTCAGCGTAACGGACAACTCCTATTTCGCGATCCTGGCCGGAGCGGCGGCGGCTGCGGGGAATCGGCGCCTGGCGGTGGGCATGCTGGCCCGGGTGTGTGGCCGCGATCTGGCCGAGGTTCCGAGATCGAGCAGCTGGCTGGTGACGATGTACAGCGTCGTGGAGGCGGCGCACCTCCTCGAAGACGCCGAGGCCTCAGCCCAGGCGTACGCCCTTCTGGCCCCGTTCGCGCATCTCCCGGTGATCGCCAGCCTGGGAGTCTCCTGCCTGGGTTCGGTACACCATCCCCTCGGAGTGGCTTCCCTGACCAGCGGCCATGTGGACAAGGCGGTGGAGCATCTGCGAGCGGCCGTTCACGACAACCTGGCTCTGGGGCATTGGCCGGCCGTGGTTCTTTCCCGGGCGCGCCTCGGGCAGGCGTTGGCGCTTCGCGACGGCATGCACGACGAGGCGGCACGACGGGAGCTCGCGCTCGCGGCCCAGGAGGCTGCGGCACTGCAGATGGCCCTGCAGATGACCCGGCAAATGACTCTGCCGCCGTCCGGCGGGCCGCGAGATCCGGCGCCCGAGGTGGACAGGGGCGGTGACGTCGGCAAGCGGGCGTCCGCGATGGTGTGCCGACGCCGTGGACGGCAATGGCAGATCGAGATGGACGGCCGGACCGCGCTTGTGGGCCACAGCGTGGGCATGGGTCATCTGGCTGTGTTGCTGGCCAATCCAGGGCGCGAGATTCTCGCCACCGACCTGGCCGCGGGCCCCGCGCTCGCCGGGGAGGGAGTGCCCGGCGACGGCGCGCCGGCTCAACCGTTACTGGACGACCGGGCCATGAACAGCTACAGGCAGCGGCTTTCGCAACTACAGGCCGACATCGACGAGTGTGAGTCGATGAATGAAATCGAGCGCGTGGCCACCTTACGCGCCGAGCATGATTGGTTGATCGACGAGTTGGCCGGCGCCACCGGGCTGGCCGGACGACTGCGCACCTTCACCGGCAGCCAGGAACGGGCTCGGATCGCCGTGGGAAAAGCCATTCGGCGTGCGCTGGACCGCATCACCGAGGCTGACCCGATCATCGGTGACGAACTGCGTGCCACGGTGGAGACCGGCGTGCGCTGCTGCTACCGGGCCAGATAGGGGCAATCCCGGCAGGACTCGGCGACTCACCGTCCGTGACGCCGAACGGCACCCTTGACTGCTCCCGTCAGATCGACTAGACCACAGAGAGCTCGTTGATCACCCTGAGGGAGGACAACATGTCCGACAGAGCGTTGTTACGACTCGCGGCACGCGCCGCGGTGGCCGCAGTGACGACGGGCTCACTGGTCGCGTTCGGAATCATGCCCTCTTCGGCGTCGGCGGACACGGCCATGGACAAGCCGCCGAGGACGACGAAGGGCCCGTGCCACTACACCGAGACTCCGGACGAGCCGGCCGCGCGCAAGGTGCCGCTGCCGCCGGACCCGCGCCGTACTCCCACCCGGCGGATCTCCGCGGTCCTCAAGACCAACCACGGTGACATCGGGCTCACCCTCGACCCGGCCAAGGCGCCATGCACGGTGCAGAGCTTCGCGCACCTGATCCGGCACAAGTTCTACGATGTCACCTCGTGCCACCGGATGACCGCCTACGACCGGCTGAAGGTGCTGCAATGCGGCGACCCCAGCTTCACCGGCGAGGGCGGACCGGGCTACCGGTACAAGGACGAGCTGCCCACCGACCTGCCGCCGTGGCCGGGCGACTCCACCGGAGGGCGCAGGACGTACGCGCGCGGGGTGCTGGCCATGGCCAACGCCGGACCGGACACCAACGGCAGCCAGTTCTTCCTGGTCTACGCCGACTCCGGGCTGTCACCCAATTACACGATCTTCGGGACGATCGACGCCGCCGGGCTCGCCGCCTTGGACCGCATCGCCGCCGGCGGCATCAAGCCCGCTCCGGGAGACCCGACACCACCGGTGGACGGCAAGCCCGCACTGCCGGTCGACATCGACGACGCCCGGGTCGGCGGTCACTAGCCGCACACCAGTCGGCCCGCGCTCATCGCGTGTTCGGCGCGGACGGACCGCGCCACGTAGTGTTCGTTGCTCGGCGGCGCCTACGTCACACCCCGCACGCCGAGGAGTCTGGCCCCGCGTCATCTGACGCGAGGCCAGAACGCGAGATCTTCAGTGGACTTCTAACCGCTGAATTCCTTACCGAAGTCGTAGGTCCGCCAGCGCTCGGGCCGCACGCGGACGGTGACCATCGTCCGCACGAAGTCCTTGATGCCGTCGAAGAACCGTCCGCCCGCCTCGGGGCCGAGGTAGCGAATCGCCCACTCGCGGTACTCATCCGCATCGGTCGGCTCGTAACCCACGACAGGGCCTTCAACAGAGACGTACTTGTACGGCATCGCCTCCTGCTGCGCCGCGAATCCGACCTGGCCCGCCGCGCGGATCAAGGCCATCTTGACGCTGTCGGGGCTCGTGGCGAACGTGATCTCACCGCCGGGCTCGTAGCCGTACCAGATGGGCACCGTCATGGGCGGCCGCCCGTCGGAACCGGCCACGCTCAGCACCCCGATGTGCGTCTCGGCCAGGAAGCTTTCCCGCTCAGCCGTGGTCATCCGTGTCGACATGATCTGCTCCTTCGATCCGTTCGTTCGCCTTCACTCTGCCGAGCATCGCTGGGGGTTCGCTGGGGGTAGGGGTCCGACAGGCGGCCAGCTCGAAGCCGGCCAGGCGGATCTCACGGGTGATGGTCATGGTGGTGCTCCTTGAGGGCGTCGAGCAGGCGCTCGGCGTCCAGATCCGTGGGGGTTCGGTGGTGGTGGAAGGCGACGGTCTCTTCGACGTCCACCGCTTCGAGAGCGGCGAAGACCGGGCGTAGCTGGGCGACGGCCCGCAGGCCGCCTGACGCTTCGCCGTAGGAGACGAAGGCGACGGGCTTGGCCCGCCATTCGTCGCGGTACCAGTCGATGGCGTTCTTCAGCGAGGCGGGGAAGCTGTGGTTGTACTCCGGCGTCACGATCACGAACGCGTCGGCCGCGGCCAGCCAGGGCGCCAGATTCTGTACGGCAGGCGGCACGGGACCACCCGCCTCGGGCAGTACCATCGGCAGCCACGCCTCGGCCAGGTCGATGACATCCACCTCGATGTCGGGGTGGCGGCACGCCCGGGCGGCGAACCAGCCGGCCGCGGTGGGGCCGAACCGGCCTTGCCTGACGCTCCCGATAATGATCGCCAGTCGCATCCCTGCCCCCTTTCGTGACGGGCTCCACTCTGGCCTGGGGCGCGCACGATCGGCTGGGGGTCGGCTGCGAGTGCCGTGACCTGGGGCGATTTGGTGTGCTCGCTCGCTGATGCCGAGCCGTCCGCCGGGCTTGAGCACCCGGTAAGTCTCGGCGAGCACGGGGGTTCGTCGGTGGACAGGTTGATGACGCGGCTGGGCGGCTTCCTGATCGGCATGAGCCTAGGCCTGCTGGGCGGCGCGCTGGCCATCGCCTGGACACCCGCCAGCCGACCGGCCGGCCGGCTCGACTCCCTCAGCGTTCGTGGCGCACTCGGTACCGTGCGGGCGGGCGTGGCGCGGGTGCGCGGGTGCCTGTGTCCACCTGGAACCGCCTCCGCGTCCAGGATCACGCATCGCGGACATGGCTCGGCGGGTCGCCGGTGACGGCGCCACCGAGCCACCTCACGTACTGCCCAAGGAAGGCATCCTGGCGGAGCCTTGGCCACGATCACCTGGAGTCTTGACAACACGATGACGCGGACGTGCCAGGGTGCGGGCGATGCTGGTCAGATCGGGTCCGTGTCCGGCGCAGCCCGGCAGCCGAGGACCTTTGGGAGGGGTGCATGTCGGAGCGACCGAACATCCTGGTCATCTGGGGAGATGACATCGGGATCACGAACCTCAGCTGCTACAGCGACGGGCTGATGGGCTACCGCACTCCCAACATCGACCGGATCGCCGAAGAGGGCGCGCGGTTCACCGACTACTACGGCGAGCAGAGCTGTACGGCGGGCAGGGCCGCGTTCATCACCGGCCAGAACCCCTATCGCACCGGCCTGACCAAGGTGGGCATGCCGGGCGCCGACATCGGCCTGCAAGGCGAGGACCCGACGATCGCCACCGCGCTCAAGACCCAGGGGTACGCCACCGGCCAGTTCGGCAAGAACCACCTCGGTGACCGTGACGAGTTCCTGCCGACGGCGCACGGGTTCGACGAGTTCTTCGGCAATCTCTACCACCTCAACGCCGAGGAGGAGCCGGAGCAGGACGACTACCCGACCGCGGAGGAGTTCCCCGGCTTCAGGAAGCGGTTCGGGCCGCGCGGGGTGATCCGCTCCTGGGCCGGCAAGGACGGCACGCAGCGCATCGAGGACACCGGACCGCTCACCAGGAAGCGGATGGAGACCTGCGACGAGGAGTTCCGCGACGCGGCGATCGACTTCATCCGCCGCCAGACCGAGGCCGACACGCCCTTCTTCGTCTGGTTCAACACCACCCACATGCACTTCCGCACGCACGTCAAACCGGAGAGCAGAGGACGCGCCGGGCGATGGCAGTCGGAGTACCACGACACGATGCTCGACCACGACGACATCGTCGGGGAGTTGCTCGCCGTACTCGACGAGCTCGGCATCGCCGAGAACACGATCGTCATGTACTCCACCGACAACGGCCCGCACATGAACACCTGGCCCGATGGCGGCATGACGCCGTTCCGCAACGAGAAGAACTCCAACTGGGAGGGCGCCTACCGCGTCCCCGCCATGGTGCGATGGCCGGGCAGGATCCCCGCGGGGACCGTGCTCAACGGCATCGTCAGCCACAACGACTGGTTCGTCACCCTGCTGGCCGCAGCCGGAGCCCCGGCCATCGCCGACCGGCTCAAGGCGGGGACGGAGCTCGGCGGCGCCTCCTTCCGGGTGCATCTGGACGGCCGCAACCAGCTGCCCTACCTCACCGGCGAGGTTGACGAGAGCCCGCGCGAGCACTTCTTCTACGTCTCCGACGACGGCGACCTCACCGCGCTGCGCTTCCACAACTGGAAGCTGGTGTTCCTGGAGCAGCGCGCCGCCGGAACGCTGCGGGTGTGGGCCGAGCCGTACACCCAGTTGCGGGTCCCGAAGATATTCAACCTGCGCACCGACCCTTACGAGCGCGCCGACATCACCTCCAACACCTACTACGACTGGCTGCTCGATCGGGCCTGGCTGCTGGTCCCCGCGCAGACGTACGTCGCCGAACTGCTCTCGACGTTCACCGACTTCCCGCCTCGGCAGGCACCGGCGAGCTTCGGCATCGACCAGGTGATGGACAAGCTGCGCGCCGGGATGACAAGCGCGTGAACGTCACCGGGCGCATCGGCGATCGCGAGGCGCGGACGGCTCGCGGCCCGCGGACCGCGAGGTCACTCCACGGAGCCGACGGCTCGATCGGCCTGGCCGGCGGGGTCTTCACCATGGGCTCCGACGACCACTACCCAGAGGAGGCGCCAGCGCGCAGGGTGCGCGTCGACGGGTTCGCCATCGACCCGATCTGCGTCACCAACCGTCGTTTCGCCATGTTCGTGGCGGCGACCGGCTACATCACCGTGGCCGAGCGTCCGCTGGACCCTGCCGAGTTCCCCGGCGCGCCCCCGGAGAACCTGGTGCCCGGGTCGATGGTGTTCGTGCCGACGCCCGGCCCTGTCGATCTCCGGCATCTCAGCCTGTGGTGGAGGTGGACGCCGGGGGCGTGCTGGCGCTTCCCCTACGGGAGAGGCTCGAGCGTCGACGACCGTCTCGACCATCCGGTGGTCCACGTCGCCTACGAGGACGCCACCGCCTACGCGACCTGGGCCGGCGCCATGCTGCCGACCGAGGCGCAGTGGGAGTACGCCGCACGCGGCGGCCTCGAAGGTGCCGCGTTCACCTGGGGCGACGAGGCCCGTCCCGGGGGCCGCATCATGGCCAACACCTGGGACGGGGACGACTTCCCCTGGCGTTCGACGGGCGAGTCCGGCTGGTCGAGGACCTCGCCGGTCGGCTCCTTCCCACCGAACGGTCACGGGTTGTTCGACATGGCGGGCAACGTCTGGGAATGGACCTGCGACTGGTGGGCCGAACGGAACTCCGGCCAGGCCGCGTCACCGTGCTGCGTGCCGCGCAACCCCCGCGGCGGCGACGCCGACTCCAGCCACGATCCGGCACAGCCCCAGTTCCGCATCCCCCGCAAGGTGATCAAGGGTGGGTCGCACCTGTGCGCCGACACCTACTGCCTGCGATACCGGCCTGCGGCCCGGCGGCCGCAGATGATCGACACCGGCATGAGCCACATCGGCTTCCGGTGCGTCTGGGACGTCCCGGCTTCCGGGCACGTGACGGGTGCCACGTCGTGACCTCGACGACCCCGCTGCCGTCGTGGCGGCCAGGCGTCACCCGGGACAGGCTCCTCGCGTTCCTCGATGCCGCCCGCTCCGTGCCGACGTCCGACAGGGTGGCCTACTTCGACAACGACGGCACGCTGTGGTGCGAGCGGCCGACGTACGTCCAGTTCGAGTTCTTCCTTGACGCTCTGCGCCGGCGGGTCGCGGACGACCCGTCGGCCGGCGAGCGGCCCGAGTTCGCCGCGGTCCTCAGCGGCGACCCGGCCCAGGTCGGCGAGCTCGGCCTGGCGCGCGTCGCCCTCGCCCTCGCCGGGCTGTTCGTGGGCCGCGCTCCTGAGGAGTTCGCGGCCGAGGTCCGCGCTTTCATGGCGACGGCGACCCACGCCGCTCTGGGCTGGCCGATGAGCGCGACCGTGTACCAGCCTATGCTCGAGCTGATCGCCGAACTCCGCCGGCTGGACTTCACCGTGGGGGTCGTGACAGGAGGCGGCACCGAGTTCGTGCGCGCTGTCAGCGAGGACCTGTACGGCGTGCCGGCCGAGCTCGTGGTCGGCACGCTCATCGCCTATGACTTCGAGCGCGATCCGTCCGGGCGTCCGGTGCTCCGCCGCGCGGGGAGGATGCTCGGCACCGCCAACGAGGGGCCGGCCAAGGTCGCCAACATCCAGACCCAGCTGGGGCGGCGCCCGATCCTGGCCGCCGGCAACTCCGGCGGCGACCGCGAGATGCTCGAATGGGCCACCGCGGCCGACCGGCCGAGTCTGGCGCTGCTGGTCGACCATGACGACGCCGAACGCGAGTACGCGTACACCGGCAGGGCCGAGACCTTGACCGAGACGGAGCCCATCACCGAGACCGCCTCCCGTCTCAGCTGGAGCGTCGTCAGCATCGCCAACGACTGGGAGACCGTCTTCCCCCGCTGATCCGCAATGTTCTCGACGGCCGGCGGCGTACTGGAGTGGGAGTTTCACCTGCGGGATCGCGTCCCGGGAAATCGATAAAGAGCTTGACGTACGTTTTCGGAAGCACAGGGCCGCTACGGCGAGGTCACGCCATGGGCGTCGGCGGACGGTTTCAGGGCGAGGCCGCCGGAGAGCGTCCGGCGCCCTAGAGCAGATGCGGCAGAGCAACGGTGATCGTGATGATCACCATCGCCACGAGAATCAGATCGATGGCCCGTCGCAGGTACCGATGCTTGGTGAGTGCCATCCGGGAGAACACGAACGCATCCCGCGCCAGGGACAGCTCGGGGTCGGCCAGCTGGGCACGTATCTGGTCGAGCAGGGCCTGCTCGGTGGCCGCTCTGGCGTAGGCGAGGAACTGCGGCCCGCCGTGTTTGGGCAGCACGGGGCGGATGGTGAGCAGGGTCAAAACGACCGCTATGGCGAGCAGCAGGATCGCCGAGATCACGCCGAATCGTTCGATCCCGGGGAAGCGGGCAGAGCCGGTGACCAAGAGGGTGCTCATCACACCGAATGCGGCACCGGCCCAGGACAACAGCACCCCAGACTTGCCCTCGCCGGCACGGGCCAGTTCAGCGTGAGCTACCGCGGCGGCGACGTCCAATGCGTGCTGCAGAGCGAGATCCGCGTCCGCCGACGCGGAGGGAGCGGCGGCGTCGCCCGGCGTGGAGCTCGGCCTCGTTCGCTTGTGATCCATGGCGGACCATCCCTTCCTGTGGGAATAGAGCAGCTGCGGGGGTACGGCGCGGCTTGATGTTGAAGTCGTACTGTGACGATTCGTTCGGGCAGCCGTGAACTCGACGTCGTCCGGTGCCCGCTGACGGGTGTGCGGGAGTCGCCCTTCGGGCACACCTCACCGGGGCCGGGCCCGCTTCCTTCGACGCTACAGCCGACCGCGGAGGGAGCGCTGACTCGGGTCTGCGGCCCGCAGGCTCGTCTGGTCTCCGCCGCGTATGGGCGCCGATGGCTTTTCCGCCTCAGCCCGCGTACAAGTCGCTCCGGCGGACCTCGGCCGCGGCTACGGACATTCCTTCGCTTGTCGACACCTCCACGCTCCGGACGGGTCGCCGAG
Organism: Streptosporangium sp. CA-135522; assembly: GCF_050949235.1. Classification (NCBI taxonomy): domain Bacteria; kingdom Bacillati; phylum Actinomycetota; class Actinomycetes; order Streptosporangiales; family Streptosporangiaceae; genus Streptosporangium; species Streptosporangium sp. CA-135522. The sequence continues at coordinate 4,602,128 of NZ_CP192026.1, read as the reverse complement.
GTCGGCGACCCGTCCGGCCGAGGCGGATCCTGTTACGCGGTTGCGCAAGTCGGCACGGTGAGACCCCGCGGGCGGGTGCACGCCGTCGCAGGCGCTCTCGCGCCCGGTTCATGGTTCTCGCATGGCGATGAAGGCCTCCCTCACACTGGGAAACACCGGCAGCCGCCGGGTGGCGCCCTCGTGGTAGGGATTGGCGCGCAATACCGTTAGGGCGGGCCCGCGGACCCGGGCCAGCGCGAGCCGGCAGCCGAGAGCCTGAAGGTCGGCCGTGAGTTGGGCCAGGGTGTCGGCGGCGGTGGCGTCAACGTAGAACACCGCCGCCGCATCAAAGATCACGCATCGGGGATACGGCTTCCGGGCGGTCACCAGGGTTAGGACCCGTTGCCGGATCCGCCGCGCATTGGCGAAGAACAGCGGCGCGTCGACGCGGTAGATGAGGATGTCCGGGTGGGGCGAGGAGCCTTCGGCGATCTCCTGGGGAGGTCGGGCGTCATCGACGATGGCCAGCAGGCTGTCGTGCGGGCGGGCGGCGCGGCTGATCAGTTGGCTCGCCGAGAGGATCACCGCGATGAGCAGGCCTCGCAGCACGCCGAGGGCCACCACGCCGACGACGGTCAAGAGCGCGATCACGCTCTCCGCGCGCCAGCCACGCCACAGCCACAGTAGGCCGGTGACGTCGATGAGTCTGGGAGCGCCCGCCATCACGATGGCGGCCAGCACCGCCATCGGAAGCAGCGCGACCAGCGGCCCACCGGTGAACAGGACGAACACGACGATGCCGGCGGCGATGAGCTGGAAAAGTTGGGACTGCGCGCCGGAGCCGCGGGCTGACAGGGTGCGGCTGGTGCTGGCCATCGGCGGAAACCCGCTCAGGATGCCCGTGACCAGGCTCGCCGCGCCCAGTACGGTGGTCTCCCGGTCGAGGGAGACGCGGCCGTCGGTGTCGGTTCCCAGCTGACGGACGGCGCTGACGGTCTCGACCGAGGCGATCAACGCCATACCCGCCGCCGGCAGCAGCAGTGCCCACAGATCTTCCACGGTCACTTGAGGCCAGGCCGGCGCGGGCAGGCCGCCGGCCGCCGGGCCGACCACCGCCACGCCCCGATCTGCCAGCCCCGCCGCCGCCGTGCTCGCGATGCCCAGCACGCAGACCACCAGCCCGGCGGGCAGGCCGGGCAGGTAGCGTCTGAGCACGCCGAGGGCGGCCAGCGCGCCCAACCCCATCATCGCGGTCAGCGGTTTGGCCTGTTCCAGGTGGGTGAGCGCATACCAGAGCTTGATGAGCGGATCGGAACCGGGCGTCGCGATGCCCAGCAGCGGCCCCACCTGCCCGGCGAGGATCCCGATGCCCACGCCGGCCAGGTAGCCGAGCATGACCGGCGAGGACAGGAACTCGGCGACGCCCTGCAACGGCAGCGCGGCTACCAGCAGGCAGCAGAGGCCCATCAAGAGCGACAGGGCCGCAGCCAGCGCCACCGCCCGATCGCCGTCGCCGCCCGCCCGGTCCTGCACCGCGGTGAACGTCAGCAGCGCCAGGGTCGAGGAGGGGCCCACGGCCACGAATCGCGTGGCGGTCAGCAGGGCGAACACCGTCGCGGCGCCCAGCGCGGTGTACAGCCCGGTGACCGGCGGCAGCCCGGCCAGGGCACCGTATGCCAGCCCCTGCGGCAGCAAGGTCACTGCGGTCGCGAACGCGGTCATGACATCCGCGCGCGCCCAGCCCGCTGAATAGTGGCGCAACTGGCCGACGAGCGGCACCACGTCCACTACCCGAATCCGGCGCGCATCCATCCGATCATCATGCGCTCGGTTATGGCCACAGCTCTTCGGACACGCCTGGCCGGCGTCGTAACCCATCGTTCGCCTCAGGACACCGGCCCCGCGTCCGATCTGGCCCGGGAAGGTCCGCGCCGCTCAAGGCCGGGTACCGGGTCGAGGCCGACCCTGGCGACGATCAGTCACCGCGGGTGTCGGGACCGCGGGCGCGCCAGGCGTCGGTGATGTCGGCGACGGGCTTGCCACGGCGCACAGGGGTCTCCTGCCGTGGATCACCCTCATTTTTGACACAGTCCCCTTGTGAAGACGATCACGTCAGGTTACGTTTCATCCGATCAATCAACGTCTGGAGTCCCCCCATGAGGCGAAAACTACGCTCAGTCCCCGCTACCGGCCTCCTTATCATCGGATCTCTTTTCGTCACGCAGCCCGCCGCGACCGCCGACACGCCACCCGCGTACGAACCCACGGTGGAATCACTGAACAGCCACCCGGTGCCTCAGTGGTTCAACGACGACAAGTTCGGCATCTTCATCCACTGGGGCGCCTACTCGGTACCCGCCTGGGGACCACGCGGCAGCTACGCCGAGTGGTACGGGAACTACCTGAACTCACCCGGAAGCCCGACGAACACCCACCACAAGGCCACCTACGGCCAGGACTTCGACTACGACGCCTTCCTGCAACAGTGGAAGGCGGAGAAGTTCGACCCGGCCGACTGGATCAAGCTGTTCAAGGACGCCGGCGCCAAGTACTTCGTGCTGACCTCCAAACACCACGAGGGCCTGGCCCTGTGGGACAGCAAGAGCAGCGGGCGTGACACCGTCGACCTCGGACCCCGCCGCGACCTGGCCAAGGAACTGTTCGACGCGGCACGCCAGGACAAGGCCAAGCTGAAGGCCGGGTTCTACTACTCGCTCTATGAGTGGCACAACCCCGCCTACACCGGACGGCCGGCCACCAATCCCTACACGGGAGCGGAAATTCCGTACACCGGAGCACCGCGCGTCGGTGACTACGTCAAGGACTACATGCTCCCGCAGATGCGCGAGCTCATCGACGGCTACGACCCCGACATCATCTGGTGCGACGGCCAGTGGGAGAAGCCGGCCTCCTACTGGAACACCGCCGGAGTGCTCGCCGACTACTACAACAAGGCGCTCAAGAGCGGCAAGGAGGTCGCGGTCGCCAACCGGTGCAAGATCCAGAGCGGCAACCTCGACAGCCCCGAACTGGACTTCCAGACCCCTGAGTACGCCGTCAAGCCGGACATCGACCCGGTCAAGTGGGAGTCCAGCCGCGGCATCGCGCACTCCTACGGCTACAACCAGAACGAGCCGGAGGAGGACCATCTGACCTCCGACCAGCTCGTGGACTCGCTCGTGGACATCGTCAGCAAGAACGGCAACCTGCTGCTCGACATCGGCCCGAAGGCCGACGGCACGATCCCCGAGATCCAGCGGCAGCGGCTGCTGGACATCGGCGCCTGGCTCAAGGTCAACGGCGAGGCGATCTACGGCACCACGTACTGGAACCGGGCCCAGGAGAAGGGCGGCCCCGACGACGTCCGCTACACGGTGAAGGACGGCACCCTGTACGCCACGGCACTGAAGTGGCCGGGCGAGCGGCTCACGCTCGGCGCCGACCTGCCGGTGGACCACAGCACCCGCATCACCATGCTCGGCTCCGGCGCGCGCCTGTCATGGAGCCGTGACGAGCAGGGCCGCGTCGTGGTGAACACCCCGCAGGAGACCGGGAAGCACGCCTACGTCTTCAAGATCGAGACGCCGGGCGTGCGCAGCCTGCTGCGCACCTCCTCCAGCCTGGCGAAGGAGATCGCCCCCGGTCAGACGGTCAGCGGCGAGCTCACGGTCACCAACCCCGGCAAGCGGAACGCCCCGGCCACCGAGCTCTCCCTCACCGTGCCGCAGGGATGGACGGCCACGCTCGGGGTGCCCCGCGTGCGCCCGCTCGGTCCCGGTGAAAGCGTGAAGGTGCCGATCAGCGTGAGCGCCCCCGCGGGTGCGGTGCCGGGCCCCTACACGCTGGGCCTGTACCAGCGCACCGGGCGCATGGGGACGACCACCGCCCTGCCCCTGGCGGTCAACCGGCCCAACCTCTCGCTCGGCAAGCCGGCCACGCAGAAGAGCACCGGCTACGACGCGCCGGCCTCCCGGGCCGTCGACGGCAACACCGACGGCAATTGGGGCGCCGCGACGACGACGCACACCGCCGAGCCGGAGAAGCAGGCCTGGTGGCAGGTCGATCTCGGCGCCTCGGCCGCGCTGGACGGCGTGGACGTCTGGAACCGGCTCGACTGCTGCGCCGACCGGCTGAATGACTTCTGGGTGATGGCCTCCGACCAGCCGTTCATCACCGACGACCTGGACCAGGCCCGCACCGCGCCCGGCGTGACCGCCGTGCACGTCGGCGAGCAGGCCGGCTCGCCGAGCAAGGTCAAGCTTCCCGAGGGCACCAGGGGCAGGTACGTCAGGATCCAGCTCGCCTCGCCGTCCAACCCGCTGTCCCTGGCCGAGGTCCAGGTCAGAGGCTGAGGTCAGAGGCTGGGCGGATGGATCGGGAGTGTTGCTGACAGCGTTGCCGACACAGTAGGGATCGATCCGTGGCGAAGGCCTCCGGTGAGGCGAAGGCTCGGCACCTTCGCCTCACCGGAGGTCTTCGTGTCCCACCGTGACGCCCCATCCGCCGCCTCGGAAGGAACCCGGAAGGAACTCGGAAGAAACCGGTGCTCGACCGCCGCGGTATCAGAGGAACCCTGCGACTTCTGTTCAAATCTGCACTGTATCGGCCTAATTCGAGCATGTCTACGCTCTTGACAGGAGAAGTCCCCGCTCGATTTACTCCGATGCACGCCGGGTCGAGCACCCGGCCTCAGAGGTACGCCCAGCCGGTATACGGCCTACGCCGTGAGCCCGGACTGAGTCGCCAGGATCGCTGTCAGCGTCCGAGGCGGGGACGTACCCTCTATCGTCTGGAGTTCGACGATGATACCGAATCGTCTTCCCATCCGTGGATCCCTCGGCGCCGTCGCGGCCCTCATGACCGCCTTGACCGCACCGATCCTCACCCCGTCCACCGCTTCGGCCGCCGCGGTCGCGCTTCCTCCCGCGCACGCCGGGTTCGACTACCAGATCGGCGGCGCCTACACGCCGCCGGCAGGGGTCAGGGTGGTCAGCCGCGACCACGGCGCGAGCCCTGCCGGCGGCCTGTACAACATCTGTTACGTCAACGCCTTCCAGGTCCAGCCCGGTGCCGAGCGCGAGTGGGACTCCGACCTGCTGCTGCGCGACGCCAACGGCGACGTGGTGGTCGACGAGGACTGGGGCGAGGCGCTGCTGGACCTGCGCACCACCGCCAAGCAGCAGCGTATCGCCGCGAAGGTGAACGGCTGGATAGACGGCTGTAAGGCCAAGGGGTTCCAGGCGATCGAGCCCGACAACTACGACAGCTACGACCGTTCGCACGGCTTGGTGAGCAAGGCGAACGCCCAGGCCTACATCCGCCTGCTCTCCGCCCACGCCCACGCCCAGGGCCTGGCGATCGCCCAGAAGAACACGGTGGAGCTGGCCGGTTCACGCCAGCAGAACGGATTGGACTTCGCGATCGCGGAGGAGTGCGGCGCCTACACCGAATGCGGGGACTACACCGCGGCGTTCGGCAACAACGTGATCGTGATCGAATACACCGCACGGGGCCTGTCGAAGGCCTGCTCGGGCTGGGGCGGCCGGCTGAGCATCGTCCGGCGCGACGTGGACGTCTCTCCCAAGGGAACCAGCGGATACGTCCGGCAGACCTGCCCGTAGCACCGGATTCCCCTGTTATCTCGGAGGTACAGATGGACGTGACCCGTCACGCCGCCCCCATGCCTTCACGTCGCGAAGTCCTGCGCGGTGCACGCGCCCTGGCCCTGTCCGCGGTCACAGGCGTGACCGCGGCGGGATGCGCGAAGGGCGCCGACGACGGCGTCGGCGCCGACGGACGGATCACGATCGAACTGTGGCACGGGCAGACCGACACGGCCAAGCACGCCCTGGAGCGGCTGGTCGCCGACTTCCAGCGCGCGCATCCCGGCATCCGGGTCGACCTGGGCGGAGGAGTGCTGGCCGACGCGATGCTGCAGAAGGTCACCGCCGCGCTCGCGTCGGGCTCCTATCCCGACATCGCATACATCTTCGGATCGGACCTGGCCAGCATCGCGCGCAGCCCGCAGGTGGTGGACCTGACCGGTACCGTCGGTTCCGGGCCCACGCCGTGGAACGACTACTGGGCGCCGGCACGGGCGGCCGTCACCCTCAACGGCCAGGTCCGGGCCACTCCCGCGGTGGTCGACTCGCTGGCCGTGGTCTGCAACAAAAAGCTGTTCCGCGAGGCCGGTCTGCCCCTGCCCGCGCCGGGCTGGAAGTGGCGGGAGTTCGTCGAGACGGCCCGGCGGCTCACCGACACGACGCGCGGCACGTTCGGCACGGGATGGCCGGGCGTGGGCGACGAGGACACGGTGTGGCGGTTATGGCCCCTCGTGTGGGACCTGGGCGGCGATGTGATCGCCGGCGACGGGCGCGGCATCGGATTCGCCGATGTGGGCGTCCAGGCGCTGCAGGTGGTGGAGGCGCTCGCGCGTGAGTCGAGCGTCTACGTCGATCCCAAGCCCGGCAGCGAACAGATGTACCAGGTGTTCATGTCCGGCCGGATGGGGATGGTGGTCACCGGCCCGTGGCAGCTGCCCGACATCGAGCAGGCCGAGATCGACTACCACGTGGTGCCGCTGCCCACCTTCAGCGGCCGGCCGGTGACGATCTCCGGACCCGACACGTGGACCATGTTCGACAACGGCGGCGCGCGGGTGCGGGCCGCCCGCACCTTCCTGAGCTGGCTGATGCAGCCGGCGCAGGACGTGCGCTGGGACGTGGAGGCCGGCAGCCTGCCGCTGAGCCGCGCCACCCAGGCTCTGCCCGCCTGGCGCGACAAGACCGCCGGAACCAAGGGCCTCAAGGTGTTCGCGCAGGCGCTGGAGTCGGCGCGGGCCCGGCCGGTGCACCCCGCCTATCCCCAGATATCCCAGGCGCTCGGGCAGGCCGTCGTCGCCGTGCTGCTCCGCAGGAGCACCCCCTCCGAAGCGCTACGCAGCTGCGCCGATGAGGCCAATGCCGCTCTGCTCATACCGCGTTGAGGAGTCCTTCCATGCCGCGTCCCCCCACACCGTTCACCATCTCCGAGCACGAACGGCGTCAGCGTGCCGTACGCCGCTCACGCCGCGGCGAGTCGACGGCCGCATGGGCGTTCATCTCCCCGTCCGTCCTTGTCATCCTCGGACTCAGCGTCGTGCCCGTGATCTGGTCGCTGCTGCTGTCCTTCCAGGCCGACGACCTGGTCACGCCGAGCCGCTGGGTCGGGCTGGACAACTATTACGCGCTGACCAAGGATCCGCACTTCGGCCAGGCCGTACGCAACACGCTGCTGTACACGGCGCTGTACGTCCCTCTCAGCATCCTCCTGGGGCTGGCGCTCGCCCTCGCCCTGAACCGGCGCATCAGGCTGGTCGGCCTGTACCGCACGCTGATCTTCGTGCCGTTCGTCGTCTCGGCCACGGCCCAGGGCACGCTGTTCTCCTTCATCCTCGACCCGCAGTTCGGCGTGGCCAACTCGGTGCTGCACGCGCTCGGCGTCTCCCCCCAGGGCTTCTTCACCGATCCCGCCCAGGCTCTGCTCGCCCTCGTGGCCGTCACGTTGTGGAGCGGGATGGGATTCTGCGTGGTGGTATACCTCGCGGCCCTCCAGGACGTGCCGCGGCCCCTGATCGAGGCGGCGCGATTGGACGGCGCCGGACGATGGCACCTGCTGCGCCACGTCACCCTGCCCACGATCGCCCCGGTCAGCGTGTTCCTGGTGCTGTGGCAGACCATCAACGCACTACAGGTCTTCGACCTGGTGTACGTGACGACCAAGGGCGGTCCGCTCGGCGCCACCACCGTGATCGTCTACTTCATCTGGGAGCAGGCGTTCAAGAACTTCACCGCCGGCTACGGCGCCGCGGCCGCGTACGTCCTCGCCGTGGCGCTGTTCGTGATCGCCGCCGGCCTTCGCGTGATCAGGGGCCGTGAAGGCCGGCGGCTCGAAGGAGCCGTCCGATGACGGCGACCGTGACCACTTCGCGTCAGGCCGCGCATGCGGCCACGCCCGGACGGGGCCGTATGCGGCTGCCGTTCAGCGCCTGGCATCTGCTGCTCGCCCCGCTCGCTCTGATCTTCGCGATCCCGCTGGTCTGGCTGGTGCTCAGCTCCGTGATGAGCAACGCGGAGATCAACCGGTTCCCTCCCCCGTTGTGGCCGTCCGGCATCGACCTCGGGGGATACCGGTACGTCCTGGGCAACGCCCTGTTCCCCAGCTGGTTCGCCAACTCGCTGATCGTCTCCGCCGTCGCGGTCGTGTCCAATCTGTTGTTCGGCGCGTTCGGCGGCTACGCCTTCGCCCGCATGCGGTTCTTCGGCTCCCGGTTCCTGCTGGTGCTGATGCTGGCCACGATGGCCATCCCCTTCCAGCTGACGATGATCCCGACGTTCCTCGTCATGAAGCGCCTGGGACTCATCGACACGCTGGGCGCGCTGATCGTGCCTTCACTGGTCACGCCGTTCGCCGTGTTCCTCCTGCGGCAGTTCTTCCTCTCTCTGCCCAGGGAGTTGGAGGAAGCCGCCTGGATCGACGGGTGTTCGCGGCTGCGGGTGCTGTTGCGCGTCGTGCTGCCGCTGTCGCGTCCCGCGCTGAGCACCGTGGCGATCCTGACGTTCCTGTCGACCTGGAACGATCTGACCTGGCCGCTGATCGCCATCAACCACGACACGCAGTACACCCTGCAGCTGGGGCTGGCGACCTTCCAAGGGCAGCACCACACCCAGTGGGCGGCGGTCATGGCCGGCAACGTCATCACGGTCCTGCCGGTGCTGCTCGCCTTCGTCGGCGCGCAGAAGGCGTTCATCCGGTCCATCACATCCAGCGGCCTCAAGGGCTGACTCCCGCAACCGACCTACGGAAACCGATGCCGCACACTTTCGACCTGCTCGTCATCGGGGACGCCAACCCCGACGTCATCCTCGGCCCGCTGGAGGCGCCCCTCGCCTTCCGGCAACGTGAACAGCTCGTCGGCACCGGCGCGCTCACCCTCGGCGGATCCGCAGCGATCATGGCCTGCGGCGCCGCGCGCCTCGGCCTCAAGGTCGCCTTCGCCGGGCGGGTCGGCGACGACGACGCCGGCCGCTACGTTCGCGACACCCTGACCGCCCGCGGGGTCGACACCCAGGCCCTGCGCCTGGACGCTGAGCTGTCCACTCCTCTCACCGTGGTGGTGACCCGCGGGGACGACCGCGCGATCCTCACCGCCCCCGGCACTCTGGCGGCCACCACCGGTGACGACGTCCCCGAGTCGTTGCTCACCGGCAGCAGGCACGTGCACGCCGCCTCCTACTTCCTGATGCCCGAGCTCGCGCGGGCGCTGCCCGTCCTGCTGCGCACCGCGCGCACCCACGGCGCCACGACCTCGCTCGACACCAACGACGACCCGTCCGGCCGGTGGGACCCCCTCGGCCTGCCGGCCGTACTCGCCGAAACCGACATCCTGCTCCCCAACGCCCGCGAGGCACGCCACCTCGCAGGGCCCGCCGCGGACTCGCTGGAGGCGGCGGCCGCCCTTCTCGCCGCGCGCGGACCCCTGGTGGCCGTCAAGAACGGCGCGGACGGCGCCCTCTGCCACGACGGCCGCGCCCTGACCACCACCGGCGGCATCACCGTGACGCCCCTCGACACCGTCGGCGCCGGCGACAGCTTCGACGCCGGCTTCGTCGCCGCGGTCCTGGCCGGCCTGTCCCCCGCCGACGCCCTGGACGTCGCCGCCGCCTGCGGAGCCCTGTCCACCCGTGCCCACGGCGGCACCACCGCCCAGGCCACCTGGGACGAGGCCGCCGCGCACGTCACCCGTATCGGAAAGAACCTGGCATGAGCACTCCCAAGATCGCATTCATCGGCGCCGGAAGCGTCGTCTTCACCCAGGGTCTGCTCGCGGATCTCTTCGCCTTCCCCGAACTGAAGAACATTCACATCGCCCTGCACGACATCGACGCCGAACGCCTGGCCACCGCCGAACTGGCCGCCCGGGACATCGCCGTCCAGCGCGAGGCCCACCCCCGCATCACCGCCCACGCCGACAGGCGGGCGGCGCTGGACGGCGCCGACTTCGTCATCAACATCGTCCAGGTCGGCATGGGCGAGGCCACCCGCACCGACTTCGACATCCCCGCCCGGTACGGCCTGCGCCAGACCATCGGCGACACCCTCGGCGTCGGCGGCATCTTCCGCGCACTGCGCACCTTTCCCCTGCTGAGGTCCCTGGGCGAGGACATCGCCGCGCTCTGCCCCCAGGCGTGGCTGCTCAACTACACCAACCCGATGGCGATGAACGTCCAGTACCTCGCCCAGGCCACCGGCCTGACGCGTGTGGTCGGCCTGTGCCATTCGGTGTACTGGACGATGCGCGACCTGTCCGACCTCCTCGGCGTCCCCTACGAGGAGGTCACCTACCGTGCCGCGGGCGTCAACCACCAGGCGTGGGTGTTGCGGTTCGAACACGACGGCACCGACCTCTACCCGCGTCTGGACGCCATGGTCGAAGCCGACGAGCAGCTGCGACGCAGGGTCCGCGTCGACATGTACCGGCGCCTCGGCTACTACCCGACCGAGACCAGCGAGCACTCCTCCGAGTACGTGCCCTGGTACCTGCGCCACGACAGCGAGATCGAGCGGCTGCGGCTGCCCGTCGGCGCCTATCTGCGCATCGTCGAGCAGAACGTGGCCGCCTACGAGAAGACGCGCGACGCCCTGGCCGCCGGAGCCCCGCTGCCGGTCGAGGGGACCATGGAGTACGCCCCCCAGATCATTCACAGCATCACCACGGGCACGCCCCGCACCGTCTACGGCAACGTCCCCAACCACGGCCTGATCGACAATCTTCCCGCCCACGGCGTGGTCGAGGTGCCCTGCCTGGTCGACGCGCTGGGTGTGCAGCCCACCCGCGTCGGCGCGCTGCCCGCCCAGCTGGCCGCGCTCAACCGGACCTATCTGAGCGTGAACGACCTCGTCGTACGAGCCGCGGTGGAAGACGAACCGCGCCACATCCGCCATGCCGCCATGACAGACCCGGCGACCGCCGCGACAGTGACGGTCGAGCGCATCTGGGAGCTGTGCGACGACATGGTGCGCGCCCACGCCGATCGTCTGCAACCCTCGCTGCGCGCCATCCTCGGCACCTGAACGATCGACACCTGAACGACTCCGGCCGGCAGGCGCGCGGCCGGATTCGGGGCGGCCTGCGCTCCCGGGGCACGCGTGGACAAGCCGGTCAGATGCCGCGCCGGTCGTTCAGCTCCACGGCCACCTCACGGGCGAGCTGCCCAAGCCGTTCCTTGGGGTAGACACCGCACAACTCGTCCAGCAGCGCGGCCACGACGAACATCTCCGCGCTGTCCATCAGCGCGAGCCGGTCCCCGGTTCCGTTCTTCTCGATCCAGGTGCGCAGGAAAGCCTCGTAGTCATCGCGGGAGATCGGCTGCCCGTTGATGTCACGCACCATGGCGGTGACCGGTCGGGCCGTGTTGAAGCCGTACAGCCCGGCCCGGCGCCCGGCTCGCAGATACCAGGCCGCCTCCACCGTGGCCTCCTTACGCTCCTCCTCGGTCAACTCCTCCCACGTCGGATGAGGCTCACCCTCGTGGGCGAGCTGCTGGCGCGCCACGGCGAGCCGCTCGGCATGCTCCCGCTCGGCATCGTCGGCGTACTGGAAGGCGATGGGCACGGGGGTTGTCCTCTCCGCCGGGCATATTCGAACACCTGTCCCAGCGTCTATATAAGGGCACGTTTTTCCGCCCTCAGCATCGCAGACTCTGCGGCCCTCGAAGAGGATCTTGTCCTATCTTCGGGGCGTTTGTCGGATCGCTTGCGACACCGTGATCTGCCATGTGGTTTCCCATCATTGTACGCTTTTGGATCATCCTCTGCCGTACGCGGGTGGTACGACGTCTTCGGGCACCGACTCGTCGATCGCACGGCCTCACCCACACCGTCCGACGAGACGGCTCCCACGTGGAACGGCGACATCGAGCCGACGCCGAGGCCGCCCTCCACCATCCACGACGCCCACGACCTGTTCCACGGAGTGGCGCGGTACGCCCTTCGCGCCGATGGAGCCGGCGCGAAGGATCCGACGGAGTCGTTCCCGGCCGACGGCCACTTCGGCGATCCGGTCACCGGCACGGCCGGTACCGCCTCCATTGTTGCGGCCTGGCCGCGGACGACAGGGATTTGCCCGCGCCGCGAAAGGGCACTAGGGTCGGCGCGGAAAGATCCGTGATCACTCGTGATGAGGGGGTTGATGAATATGGCTGCCAGCAGCTCTGTTCGCCATCCCCTTAGCCGGCCCGCGTGAGCTTGGAGCGCGGTCCGGTTGTTCGAACAATCAGGAGTGTTACGTGCGTTCTTTCTTCTCACCCGTCGGTACCGATCTGACCACCGACCGCCTCATCCTGCGAACCTGGACCCTCGATGAGGTCGACGCCGTCCTGAAGGGCGCCCGGTCCGCGCGCTGGGCCGAGGACTTCCCCGCCGAAGGTGACCACGTCATCGTCGGCCTGTTCAGTCAGTATCCCGCATGGCTGGGCGAGTACGGCCACCGTCAGATCATCGAGCGCGACAGCGGTCTGGTGGTCGGCTCGATCGGCCTGTTCTGGCCGCCCGGCGACGGCACCCTCGAAATCGGATATGGCGTCGTGGCCTCCCGGCGGAGCCGCGGCTACGCTTCCGAGGCCACCCGGGCCCTGACGGAGTTCGCCTTCACCGCTCCCGGCGTCCACACGGTGTACGCCAACGTGGAGCTGTCGAATCCGCCTTCGATCCGCGTGCTCGAAAAGGCCGGTTTCCAGCGGCTGAGCGCCGAGGAGGACACGGCCCGGTTCTGCGCTACGGCGCCGTATCCGACCCTGCCGTAATCCCGGGGTCGGCAGCGGTACGCCGCTGCCGACCTCACCTCCAGCCGGTCATGACCCGGTGAACGCACAGGTGCCGGAGGCCTGCGGCCTGATCAGATCGGAGAAGATCGGCGGGGTCCGCACCTACCGGGCGGCGCCCTCCGGGGTGTTCGCCGCATGAGTCGACCCGGCGCCCCCGAGCAGGGCGCGTTCCTGAACGGCCGGGAGGATCCCGGCCGGCGGCGACGGAGCACCAGCGACCGGCTCGACGTGCTCGGCGCCGACCCGCGGCACCGACAGGGAAAAACGATACGGCGGGGCGGTCCGGTTCGTCCCGGGCCCGAAAGTGGTCGCGTTAGCGGTGCCTCTCATTGCAGAAGATCGAGGCTCGTCATTGCAGAAGATCGATACTCGTGTGATTCTGGGGCAAATTCACCGCTTTCTTGGCTCGAGGTATGCCGTGAAACGATTGGTCGCGTTCTTGTGCGGTTTTCTGCTCGCCGGCTCGCTCGTCGCACCCGCGGCCGCCGCCACCGCCACCGCGGGCGGCGTACGGCTCAAGCTCAGCTTCGAGTGGTGTGAATCGGCCTGCGGGATCCGCGTCAAAGTGACGAACAACGGCCGGTACAACATCGATTGGGTGGGCGGCACCTGCCGCCTCGAGGTCAATGGACGCTACGTGGGAAAGGGAACAATCTATATCGGCTCCATCAAGCGCGGCCATTCCCGCAGCAGCACGTGCAATGTCGTCGATTCGAGACTTGAAGCCGCGTGGTGGGATTATCAGGACGGCGAAGCCGACTTCAGGACGTACGCCACTGCCAGAGCGGTCTACCACTACCGTTACCGCCGCTGAGCCCACCGCGAGGTATGGCTCCGCACGTCGGCATCGATCACCGCGAGATCGTCACATCTGGGTGTTCTGGCATGCATGGATCGTGTGACCTCGAGCCCCCGGTCAGCGGTTGAACCCGCGCAGCGACGCGAGCCGCCCGGCCATTTGGTCGATCCGGTAGTACAGCCGCGGCGGGATGTGCGGGAGCAACGGGGAGTGCCGCTGGCCGAGCAGCGCGAACATCTGTGCCGGCGGAAGGTCGATGTAGCGCGGGACGTTCTCATACCACTGGGCGCTGTAGCGGGCCGATCTCTGGGCGGACCGGATCACGGCCTTGCGCCCCCGCTCGTAACGGGCGAGGGCGGGCTGGAGTCGCGTGTCTCCGTGCAGCGCGGTGACCAGGAAGGCCGCGTCCCCCAGCGCGAGGGAGGTGCCCGCACCGATGGAGTAGTGCGTGGTGTGCGCGGCGTCCCCGACCAGGACGAGGTTGTCGCGGTACCACGTCCGGTTGGTCAGGGTGCGGAAGTTCAGCCAGTGCGCGCTGCCGTCAGCCTGTGCCCGGCCGATCAGCGGGTGCCCGTCCAGTATGTCGGCGAAGATCTTCTCCAGGAGGGCCAGGCCATCGGCCTCGTTCGCCTCGTGGAGTCCGAGTCCCCTCCAGGTCGCGGGGGAACACTCGATGACGCAGGTGCTGTGCTCCTTGCTGAATCCGTAGCCGTAACACCAGATCCAGCCGTGCGCGGTCTCCACGAAGGCGAAGGTGAAGGCGTTGAAGATCTTGGTGGTGCCGACCCAGATATAGGTGTTCTTCCCGACCGCGACCTCGGTACCGAAGTGGTCGGCGTGACGCTCGCGCAGCACGCTGTTGACACCGTCTCCGGCGACGACGAGGTCGACGTCGGCCAGTTCGTCCTCGTCGGCGATCTCGCGCTCGAACTCGATGCGCACGCCGAGGGAGTCGGCCCGCTCGGCGAGGATGCCGAGCAGTTGGCGCCGGCCGATGCCGAAGCCCTCGTCCCCGTGCTCCACCGTCACCGTCGTGCGGTCGCGGATGTGCACGACCCAGTCGTCCCAGCAGACCGAGCCGTCAGCGATGGCGCGTGCGGACTCGGGGTCGGCACCATGCAGATCGTTGAGCAGTTCCTCCCAGTAGGTCACACCCCAGCCATACGTCGACCCTGCCGGGTTCCGCTCGTAGACGGTGATGTCATGGGACGGGTCCACCCGCTTCATCAGGATCGAGAAGTACAGGCTGGCGGGTCCACCGCCGACACAGGCGACCTTCACACGAGCTCCTACCATGACGCAAGGTGATCAATTCATAGCATAGAGTAGCGGAAGTGGTGTGCGGCGGACGATCTCATCCTGCTGAGCCACTGGTCATGAGATGGCCAATTATCGAAATATGTCCGACCTCGATGGGCGTCGAACCGGGGAGCCTGCCCAGTCGAGGGCGAAGGGCTCCCCGCCGATCTGGCGCATCACGACCTCAGCTTTGCTCCCGCCCAGTCGGCGTGGTCGCTGTTGATCCCGTCTCCCGCATCCGTCACCTTCAGCACCAGCGAGGTCACCCCGGCCACGCTGACATCGATGGAGGCTGCCGCGCTGGACGGAGTCATCGCCGACGGACTCTCGTACAGCTTGGCGCCGTCGCCCCAGACCTGGAACCTGACCGTCGCGTTCGCGGAGATCTCGTCGTCCACGCCGACCTCCGCCTGGAACTTCGCGTACCCGCCGTTCAAGGTGTAGGTGATGGCGCTGTTGGCGTGCGTGCCGATGCCCTTGGTGTAGGTGGTCCCGGCCAGCTTGATGGGGTTCGAGTCGACGCTTCTGTTCTTCTGAACGGTGCCGAAGTCGCTCACGGCATTGACCCAGGTGAGATCGCTCAGATCGACTGTCTGCCCGTTTCCGCTGATGGTGGTGGTGACGTTGACCGCGTCGCTGGCCGCCGAGTTGTTGTCGGCCGCGTCCTTCGCCTTCACCGTGAACGTGTACGGCGTCGAGGCGGAAAGACCGGTCGCCGTGAAGCTCGTGCCCGTCGACGAACCGATCAGCGTGGTGCCGCGGTAGATGCTGTAGCCGGTCACGCCGACGTTGTCGGTCGACGCCGCCCAGCTCAGATCCACGCTGTTCGAGGTCACCTTGCTCGCCGCGAGGTGGGTCGGCGCGGTGGGGGCCGTGGTGTCCCCTCCTGCGCTTCCGGCGGTCGCGGTCACCGACGCGCCGGCGGCCACCGGCACCGTCACGTACGAAACCGTCCGGCCGTACAGCGACTTGGTCTGCGGCGTCTGCGGGGTGCCGTTCACGCTGATCGTGGAGAGGGTCCCGTAGAACTGAGCTTCCCAGGTGATGGTGGAGCCGGAGTTGTTGGTCAGCGTGGAGGCCGTCGTGCCGGTGTGCTTGAGCTTGAGGTCGTTGCCGCCGACCTTGAGGTGGTTGATCTCCACCCACGGCACCTCAGAGGTCAACCGCGGGACGGTGGCCACCTTGTGGTGCGGGGCGTCCGGTTGCACCCCCATCATGCCGTCGATGGTGTTGCTGACCACCGTGAACGAAATTTCCGGATATCCGTTCTTGTCGGCCATGAGCTTCTTGAGCCAGGCCCAGCCCTGTGAAGGCCGGTTGTACTGGTAGTACATCTCCGGCAGATAGGAGGTCGCCTCGACATTCAGGTCATCGTCGTTGGCGGCGATGAAGTCCAGGTAGTCGCCGGTCCTGGCGCCGTGGTCGCCCAGCCCCGCCAACATCATCAGGAAGCTGGCCTCATGCCCCCAACTGCTGTAACCCTTGCCGTCGGCGTCCTTGCCGCGGATGTAGCGGTTGGTCGCCGAATCCCACCAGTTCTTCTCGAAGTGGTCGCGTACTCGCTGGGCGCGGTCGGCCCACTTCGTGCTGTTGGCGTTGTCGCCCTTTTCCTTCAGGATCGCCGAATACGCGACCATCGACTGGTACTGGTAGCCCAGCGCGTCGGCGGCGGAGACGAGATGCTCGTTCGGGAACTCGAAGAATGTCGCCGTGTATTCGCCGGGCTGCATCTTCGCGACCGGCTGCTCGCCGGAGGGATTCGCGTCGTTCCACGTCACTTCGTGGTTGGTCAGAAACGAACCCATGGTCGAGTCGTAGTACGCCGAGAGGGTCGGATCGTTGATCCAGTTCTGGTTTCCCGTCCACTGGTACTGCTTGTAGGCCTTGGCCATCACGTTGAACGGCGACGGCAGTTCCCGAAATCCCGTGCCGTCGATGTAGTACATCCTCCCGTAGGAGCTGTGCGCCCAAAGCGGCCAGCCGTTCTGGCCCGGATCGTCGGCATCGCCGGCGAACGTCTTCAGCATGGCGAAGGTCTCATTGTCCAGGCCAAGCGCGTGCGCGCCATCCGACTGATGGGAGATGTCCCTGTTGTAGAAGGACTCCCGGTTCAGATAGGCGCCCCAGTAACCGGGCATCACCGTGGTGTGCGTGGAATCCTTCAGCCGCCACCACTCCGGCTCGTGCCCCATCATCGGGTTCCCGGGATAGAACGTCATACCCAGAGCCCGGCTCTTGCCCCAGTTGAAGCCCTCGTTCAGTGCCGCGTTCGGTGAATCGATGCTCAGCGTGCTGGCCGGCGGACCAACGTACTCCTGGATCGTGATCTTGTCGACGCGCGGTGTCTCGTTGGCGGACGCGGCCGTCAGCTTGACGGTGTCACCGTTATTGAGCGTTACTTTGCTCGACGTATGGGTGTCGATGTTCGCGGGATCGGTGTAGTCGCGACCATTTCGCTGCGACGTGGCCCACGAATCCACGGTGGTGGAATTCACCGCGAGCGTGTAGGTGACTCCACCCGCGATTTTGCCGTTGTAGCGCGTGATGAGGTCGTAAGTGCCGGTGGCGCCGCTGAATGCCTTGGTGGCGGTGCTCGACTGGCCGGAAACGCCCTGGATGTAGTTCACGGTCTCGACCGGCGCGCCGTTGAAGGTGTGCTCCACGCTGGCTGTCGTGAAGTTGGACAGCGTCATGCTCTCGGCCTCGACGACGTACGGCCCCGCCGCTTCGGCGGGCAGTCCGGGGAGGGCGGACACGGCAAGGGCCGAAGCCAGTAAGGCCAGGAGCGCATGGACGAGACGGCGCATCTGAAATCGATTCCTTTCGACGAGGAAGTCGGAGCGCTGCGTTGAAAGATGTTGAACTGTGGGGCCTATTGAGTGCTTCACGAAGATCAATGTCAATAGTTGTTTAGTTGGGCGAGGGCGGCTATCCTCCGCGCGCCCATGCGCGCAGCGGGCGAGGCGGCCTGCCCCTCAGCACGGATTAGCTCGATCGAGCGAAAACTTTCATTGAACTCTTGCAAGAGTGGGTGTAGCGTCCTGGCCAACACCACACCCCCGCAGGAGTCACTCCATGGATCGGCAGAGGAAGAGATAGATGGGGTCCGGCCCGCGTGGGTCCGAACCCCACATTCACCAGGTGTCGCCGCCGATCGGGAGTCTGGTGGGCGGCACAGTGAGCTCTCGTCGACGAACCCGCGATCAGGCGCGCGGTCCGAGGAACAGTCCACCACTTGCGTCGATGACCTGACCGGTGATCCAGCGCGCGGCGTCGGAGGCGAGGAACGCGACTACGTCGGCGACGTCGTCGGCCCCGCCCAGGCGATCGAGCGCCGTCGATCCAGCGATGAGCTCGGCCAGGCCCGGTGCTTCGAAGACCGATCCGTTGGTCGCCGTCCGGGTGGCGCCGGGAGCGACCGCGTTCACCGTGATTCCTCGGACTCCAAGCTCGTTGGCCAAGGTCATGCTCATCGTCTCGACCGCGCCCTTCGTCATGGCGAAGGACGTCTGGGTGGGGTTGGCCATCCGGGTCGCCACGGACGAGATCGTGACGATACGGCCACCGTCGCGGAGCAGTGGCAATGCTCGCTGGATGATGAAGTACGGCGCTCGCACGTTCACCGCGAAGAGGTGGTCGAACTCCGTCCGCGTCGTGGCTCCGAGCGGGCCGGCGGGCGCAGCCGCCGCGTTGTTGACGAGGATGTCGAGCGGCCGCCCGGCCAGGCCGGCCTCGACTCCCGCGAAGAGCGTCTCGACGTCGTCATCCACGCCCAGCTCCGCCCCGACGGCGAGCGCGGTTCCACCGGCACGTTCGATCTCGTCGACCGTCGCCGTCGCACCGTCCTTGTCCGTGCCGAAGTGCACGATGACCACCGCCCCCTTCGCCGCCAGCCGGGCCGCGATCGCCCGCCCGATGCCGCGCGATGCTCCGGTCACGAGAGCCGTCCTGCCGGTCAGATCACTCATGCCAACCACTCCAATCTGTTAGTTACTACCAATCTGGTAGCTACTACCAGTGCGGTAGTGTCTATCACATGCCCGACCAGCACTCAACGTTGCGAGCACAACGGCGAGCCGAGACGCAGCGCATGATTCAGGCGCACGCGGTACGGCTGTTCACCGAGCGCGGATACGACGCCACGACCGTGACCGACGTCGCCGAAGCCGCAGGCGTGTCGCCCATGACCGTGTACCGGCACTTCCCCACGAAGGAGGACCTCGTGCTCGTCGACCAGCACGGTCGGCTCGTCGCCGAGCGGATCGTCGCGTCGCCCGCCGCGCAGCCCCTGGTCCGCCGCATCGGCGGCGCGCTCATCGACTCGGCCGCGGCGTTGACCGGTGGCGGCCACGGAGACGACCTGACGGCGGGTGAGCAGTTCCTGCTTGCCCGCCTCCGGCTCATGATCTCGACGCCGGCCTTGCGGGCCAAGCACCTGGACAACCACTACGCCCTTCAGCAGGCGATCGTCGAGGCCCTCGGGGACGATGCCACCGATCCCGACGCGGCCTTCCACGCCCAAGTGGCGGCCAGTGCCTGCCTGGCCGCCCTGCACACGGCATTGGTGCGCTGGGCCGAGGACGACGGACGGACCGAGCTGCCCGACGTGATCGCGAAGGCGCTCGCTGCCGCCTTCGGCGATGACATCGTCGAACCCGCCGGCGGCATCGACACCTCGGAGCCCATCGGGCGCGCAGGGCGCCGATGACGATTCCCGTCTCGTAGGTGCGAGCCGGGGCAGCCGACGAACAGCCGTCGACGTACGCCACCGGGGCGGCGCCGGAGGAGCTCGGGGCCTACCCGGCGAGACGATGGCCTCCGGCGCCCGGTCCCCTCACGCGTCGGGCTCGTCTTCCAGGCGGGCCAGCGCGGCCAGGTGCCTGTTCGCCACGGCCCGGTCACCCAGAGTGGAGGCGAGCAGGGCCAGATACCGGTCCACCGGGCCGGCCAGGGCGATCGCGGATCCCACCGAGATCCGCCCCGCGTACGGAAGCAGCGTCGCGTAGGTCACCCGGCAGGCCGGAAAGTCTCGGAGAGCCGCCTGCGCCGCCCCCTGAAGGCAGATCATGGTCAGCCACGACCAGTCCAGCGGCGGCACCGGCCAGCCGTCGCGGACCATCATCGCCGCCTCGCCGCTGCGGCCCTGCGCACACAACTGCAGGATGCGGGCGTCATGGTCCATGGTGGCGTGGATGCCGGCGATCGAGTCGATCAGCGGCCCGGCCTCGGCGATGGTACCCCGCTGGTAGTGCAGAAGGATGCGACCGGTGGCCACCACGGCACCCGCGTACCACATGCCGAGCCGTTCGGCCTGCTCCTCCGCCTCGCCGTACATGGCCGTGGCAGCGTCGAAGCGGCGGGCAAGGGTGAGCCGGTTGGCCCGCCACATGGTGTGCTGGAAGCGCGGCCACGGGAGAGGCAGCCGCCTCAGCATGGCGTCGCAGCGGGCCGCTGCCATGTCCGCGCCCGCGATGTCGGCCATCTCCAATCGGTCGTGGGTGAGCAGCATCTGCGCCAGCAGCTCGAACTCCGGCGTCCGCGCGCGCACCGCAAGGTCGAGCAGCTCGGTGGCGATCTCCAGCAGTTCCTCGGCGTGGATCGACTGGGTCAGCGCCAGATGCCGTGCGTTGAGCATGCGCATCAGCAGGTGCGGGTCGCCCAGCCGGCGAGCGATCTCGACGGCCTCGGAGGAGAGGCGATCCCGGCGCTGGTCGTCGGTCCCGTCGTACAGCTCCTGCGCGAGCCCGCCGAGAAGCCCTGCCCGCTCAGGACCGTCTCCGTCGGGCAGCTCCCGAAGCGCCATCTCGAACCGGTGCACGAGCCGCAGTTCGACCTCCTCGTACGGGTTGCGCAGCGTCCAGACGGCGGGAGCCTCCAGCGCGGTCAACGCGCGGGCGATGAGCGTGGGATCGCCGCGGTCGGCGGCGCGGTCCGCCGCGGGGATGGCCTGCGCGCGGGCCGCCCTCGCCCCGAGCGGATCGCCCGCGTCCAGCAGGGCGCGCACCTGCCGCAGCAGCAGCTCCACATGGTCGAGCGGATCGCCCGCCGAGGCACCGTGTGCCCGTACCGCCTGCCCCCACCAGGAAGCGGCCTCGTGGTAGGCCAGGCGTAGCGAGGCCTGCTCGGCCGCCGCCCGCGCCCACCGGGCCGCCTCACCGTACGCGGCCGGGCCCGCCTCCAACGCGTGGTGGGCGATGACGGCCACGTCGGCGCCCGGGCGCTCGGCGTAGGCGGCCATCACCTCCCGGTGGATCACCGCCCGGCGCAGCGGAGGGATGTCGTGCAGCAGTGTCTCCCTGACCAGATCGTGGGCGAAGGCCATGCGTCCGGCCCGGAACGCCACCAGACCGGCCTGCGCGGCGCGGTCCAGCGGGTCGTACACCTCCTGCCGGCACACCCGGGTGAGGAGGTCCGGGTCGAAGTCCCTGCCGATCACCGCGGCGGCGCCGAGCACCTCCCCGGTCCGCCGGCCCAGCGTGGCCAGCCGCCTGCGGATCAGGTCGGTCACCGCGTCGGGTACGGCCTCCAGCGTGCCGCCCTGGGCGAGGGCACGCGCCGTCTCACGAACGAAGAACGGGTTGCCGCCGGTGCGCTCGGCCAGCAGGAGGGCTGTCGGTTCGTCGATCTCGACGCCCATGTCCCCGGCGACGGCGCGCACCTGCTCGGCTCCGAGACCGGCCAGGCGCAGGTGGGACAGGTCGTGGCGGGTGAGGCGGCCGAGCACGTCGCCCAGGGGAAGGCGCTCGGGCCCGTCGCGGAACGCGATGACCAGTGTGATCGAAGCACCCTCTCCCGGTGCCTCCTCGCCCCTGAGGAGCGCGGCGACATCGCCGAGCAGGCTCAGGGACGCGGTGTCGGCCCAGTGCAGGTCGTCCAGCACGATGACGAGGGGCCGGGCGCGCGTTGCGGTCCCGAGCCAGCCGGCGAGGGCCTGGTGGCGGCGCAGCCGCGCGGCCGCGGTCGAGCCCATGGGCGCCTCGTCGTCCATGAGCCCGTTGAGCTCCCCCGGGTCGGGAGCGGGGCAGATCCGGTTCAGCGCCTGCAACACCTGAATCCACGGCCGCAGCGGGGGCGCGCCCTCCGTCTCGGGGCAGCGGCCCCACAGCACCGTGCGGCCGAGGTCGGCGCACCGCTCGGCGAACGCCTCGAGCAGATGGGTCTTGCCTATACCGGGCTCACCGCTCACGGCAGCGACGTTCAGCCCGTCCCGCTCCAGCAGAGCCTCCAGCTCGGCGAGCTGCCGGTCACGGCCGTGCGGAGCCGAAGGGCGTGGCGGGGCCAGGGCGAGGACGGCCGCCTCGGCCGGGAGCGGCATGAGCGAGCCGGCCTGCCGGAGGATGTCCTCCTCCAACGTGCGCAGCGCCGGGCCGGGGTCCAGGCCGAGCTGGTCGGCGAGCAGGTCCCTGGCACGGCTCAGCGCCGACAACGCGTCGCCCTGCCGTCCGGTGCGGTACAGGGCCAGCGCGAGCTGGCACCACAGCCGCTCGCGCAGCGGATGCGCGGCCGCCTCGGCCTCCAGCTCGCTGATCGCCGCCTGCGGGCGGCCGAGATCCAGCCGCGCCTGGGCGCGCCGCTCGATCGCGACCAGGCGCAGCTCGCACAGGCGGTTGACCTCGGCCACCGCCCACAGTTCGGAGGCGAACTCGCCGTAGGGCGGCCCGCCCCACAGCCTCAGTGCCTGATCGAGCCCGTCCAGGGCCTCGGCGGGCGGCTGTGACTCCGACCGCTCGACCAGCTCGGTGAACGACACGGCATCGACGTCGACGGCGGCGAGCAGGTAGCCGGGCGGCCGGCCGATGAGAAGCCGGGCGGGGGTGCGGGGGGCGCGTCGCGGCTCCAGCGCCCGGCGCAGGTTGGAGGCGTACGCCTGGATCGTGGCCACCGCGCTCGGAGGCGGAGCGTCGCCGTACAGGTCGTCTATCAGTGCGTCGGTGGAGACCACCGTGCCGAGGGAGACCAGCAGCCGGGCCAGCACCGCGCGCTGCCGGGGGCCGCCGAGAGCGACGGCGACCCCGTCATCGTATGCCCCTACCTGGCCGAAGACCTGTAATCGCACTCCCTCACCTGTCTTCGGCATGTGAGCGCGCCTACCGTTCCTGGTACGAAATCGGTGCATCGAACGATGATGGCGTTCCGCGCGCAAGCAATGCCGGGAAGCTGCGGCGAAAGCCGGAAATATCCGCCTGGTGGGGGACCGCGGTCCACCCCGTGTCCTCCTCCCGATCCCACCGGTGTCCTCCCCCGGATCTACCCATGTCCTTCCATGCCCTCTCCTGCTCCGGGAGCCGGGGCGCCCTGAGCGGACTCGCCAGGAGACGGCTTGGAGGCGAGAGACGCCGCGTGACCGGCCCCCTGCGAGCAGGGCGGCGGTCCGCGGCCGGCGGCTTGGAGTTCGCCAGTGACGTCTCCCCGCCGGGAGGCGTCGCGATCAGCCGTACGGCGTTCCAAGTCCTTCACTGGCGGAGCTTGTGAGACTGCGACCGCGATGGACGCCGTCTTCCGGAGAAGACCCACCGACGAACGGTCATGGGAGGCGGCGGTCGCGCACCGCGTGCACGTGGAGGTTCTTCGGCGATGCGCCACCGGCCTCTCAGACCGGCCCTCCTCCAGGTGCCCGCGCTTGGACGAGTCAACCGAGAGTTGGGAAAACGAGTGAAGAAGCTAGCGGGGCTGGCGGCGTTCGCCCTGGCCACCACCCTGGTCGGCGGCCTGGCGCCGATGACGGCCTCGGCCGACGTGCCGACGCCGACGCCGAGCAATCCGGCTCCTTCCGCGGCCGCCGAGCGCGCCGCCACGATGGACCGCTACAAGCAGGCGCTGGCCGAGCAGGTCGCCCGGAGGCTCGGCGACCGCGACTTCCGGACGGCGCTGGAAGGCGAGCTGGCCGGTGACGGGCAGGCCGGCCTGGCCGACCTGTTCACCTCGATCACCGGCGCCGGGGACGTGGCCGAATACGCCCGCCGGGCCGACGGTGACGTCCTGCGGCTCAAGGGCTTCGCGACCGCGCACGAGTCGCTGCTGGAGGTCCGGACCGGACCGGGCATGACCAAGCGGATCCCGGCCGGTCAGACCCTGGTCGTGTTCACCCCGTCGGCCGACGAGAAGGCCGTCCGCACCGTCAACGCCTACGACTCCGCCGGCCGGCTCCACCGGCTCGACGCGAACAAGGCCCCCAAGCGCCCGGTGCTCATCGTGGGTCTGGACGAGCACAAGTCCGCCGACCTGAGCCGTCGGGCGCTGCGCCAGGCTCTCGACAAGGCGGGGGTCGCCGGGATCGACAAGAGCCAGGAGGAGGTCGCCCAGCAGTCGGCGGCGGCGAACACCACGAAGACCGAGAAGACCGCGGGCGCGACCTTGCAGCGGCCGGCCAGCGTCATCACCCGCATCACCAACTACAACGACCACGAGCCCTGGTACAAGGGCGGTCCGGAGATCTACGCCTGGGTGACCGGCGCCGGCACCGACGGCAAGGCGCGGGTCGACTCGCTGGAGATGCCCTACATCCAGGAGCAGGACAAGGACTACCGGCCGAACCAGGTGCTCATCGACTGGTCGAACTTCAGCTGGAGCAGCCTCGATGTCGTCTGGATGGAGCACGACGACAACACCGACCTGTCCGGCCTGGTCAAGGCGGTCGTCGACGGCGCGCTGGTAGTGAGCGGCAACGGCCAGTACGTCCAGGTCGCCGACAAGATCGTCGGAGCCCTGCCCAGCGACTGGGTCACCGACAGCGACGACTGGGTGGACTCCTGCTACGCCCAGAACGCCCAGATGACCTACGGTCACTGCGCGGCGCGCCCGAGAGGCATGTTCTGGACCCAGGACTACCGCCAGATCTGACCGTCTCCGAAACCCGTCACCCGCCCGGACCCCGGCCCACCGCCGGGGCCCGGGCGGCCGGTATGGAGACGGCTGCCGCCAACGGCTTCAACACTCTGATGCGCTCGCTGGGCACCTCCGTCGCCGCCGCGGTGGTCGGTGTGGTGCTCTCCCGGCTCACCACCGTCATGGGCGGCCACACCCTGCCCTCGCAGACCGGCTTCCGCGCCGGCTTGCTGATCGGCTGCGACGTCGCGCTCGTCGCGGCCGTGGTCGCCGTCGCGATTCCCGCCGCGCATCCCGCTGCCGCGACCGAGGAACCGGTCGAGGAACCGGTCGAGGAACCGGTCGAGGAACCGGTCGAGGAACCGGTCGAGGAAACACAGAACCCCAGGTCCGAAACGCCCGCCCGGCCATGAGGCGCAAGAGCCGTCGTCCGCTCGGGCAGCCGCAAGCCGGCTTCCCTGGAAGTATCGAGCAACTGCTCAAACCCTCCAGGTAAGCGGCGCTTGGCCGACAGACCAAGCCGCGCCGGGAGGCGGAGCACGTAGGCGTCCGGGACACAGCGTGCGGATCGGCGGCCACGCCGGCATCCGCCCTGCGCCGTGCTCCTGCGACGCTTATCGTGACCGCACCCCGGCAGGCGGTTCGCGGACGGTCACGGCCAGGGGTTCGTGGTGACGCTGTAGGTGAAGCGATACTCGAAGTCACCGGACTTGGCCCAGGTCACCGCCCAGCTCCTGCCCGCGACGGCGGTGATGCGGACCGAACCCAGTTTGTCGTCGCCGACCAGGTCCTCCTCCTGCAGTTCGAGGGTGAGTTGCTCGTTCGGGGAGGCCGTGAGATTGGCCCAGTTGATGTTCTGGTCCCCCGCCTGCCGGATGTTGCTGCCGGGCGGGCAGGCGGCCCTGGTGGAGTCGAAGACGATGCAGTCGTTCTGCGCGGTGCTGATACCCGGATACTGGCTGGGCCAGACCAGGCCATTGCCGCTGCGGAGCATGTAGAGCTCGTCGTGGCCGGACTCGGAGATGTCGGCGGCGTACAGGCTTGCGAGGCGGATGAGCAGTTCACCGGAGCCGCGATGGGCGCTGGCGGGGGCCGCGTGCATCAGCGACGGCACCAGCAGGAGTCCTGTAACGGCGGCGGCTCGGCGCCATAGGTTCGTCATGCCCCCAGCTTGATCCGTTTTACTTGGAAATCGTTTGGATCGCAGTTGTAGCGCCTTCGCCGCCGTACGGGCGCCGATCGAGAACGAAGTCGATCCTCCGCGGACAACGCCCCTATGACCACTTCCGGTTACGGCGGCCGCCCTGCTGGTGACCCCGGGCATCGCGTACGCCTCCTCGGCCGCGTTGCCGGACGAGCACCGGTGAAGACAGCGCCCAGCAGGGCCCGGTGTCCTGGTCCGGCCCCGGCTGCGCGTCCGGAAGCCACTTCAGGCTGCACGACCCGTCGGTCCCGAGTCGGGGACCTCACGAGGCGGCCTCGTAGGCTACGCCCCTACAGCCCACGAACGGCCCGGATTCGAGGAGAGCCACATGAGAGCCCGCGACCTGCCGATCACCCTGGACGGTCGCCCCGGCCGCTGGAACACGATCACCGACGTGCCCGGCGTCGAGGTCGGCTACCTCACCCTGACCGAGGACGGCGCCCGCACAGGTGTCACCGCGATCCTGCCGAGAGGCCGCGACGAGGTCGGCACGCCG
The DNA here is from genome assembly GCF_050949235.1 of Streptosporangium sp. CA-135522. Lineage (NCBI taxonomy): Bacteria > Bacillati > Actinomycetota > Actinomycetes > Streptosporangiales > Streptosporangiaceae > Streptosporangium > Streptosporangium sp. CA-135522. Next base: position 4,575,663 of record NZ_CP192026.1, on the reverse strand, counting down.
TGCGCGGCGGGCACCTATTCCCTCAACGGCAACGGCGAGATGACCGGCACCACGTGGATCGAGGAGACCGGCGCGCTGACCCTGCCCGTAATGATCACCAACACGCACGCGGTGGGCACCGTCCACCGCGGGGTGATCGACTGGGTGGCCGCCGCGCATCCGCGCCTTGCCGCCCAGTGGCTGCTACCCGTGGTGGCCGAGACGTGGGACGGCTACCTCAACGACATCAACGCCCCTCACATCCGGCCCGAGCACGCCGCCCACGCCATCGAGGCCGCCGCCTCAGGCCCCGTCGCGGAGGGCAACGCCGGCGGCGGCACCGGAATGAACTGCTACTCCTTCAAGGGCGGTTCCGGTACGGCCTCGCGCCTGATCGAGCACGGCTCCGACACGTTCACGGTGGGGGCGTTCGTCCAGGCGAACTTCGGCAGTCGCGACGAGTTGACCATCGCCGGTCATAAGATCGGCCCCCGGCTGCTGGACGACGACCCGATGGGCACGACCGACTGGTTCATGCCGCCGGGCGCCGGGTCGGTGATCGTGGTCGTCGCGACGGACGCGCCGCTGTTGCCGGGACAGTGCAAGGCGCTGGCCCGCCGGGTGCCGATGGGCCTGGCCAGGACGGGCACGACGGGCAGCCACTTCTCCGGAGACATCTTCCTGGCCTTCTCCACGGCCAACGCGGGCGCGCTGACGAGCGGCTTCGTCACCGAGGAGGACTACCAGAACCTGCGGTTCGTGCCCTGGGGGCGGATGGACCCCTTCTACACCGCGGTGGTGCAGGCGGTGGAGGAGGCCGTGCTCAACGCCCTCACCGGGGCGCAGGAGACGATCGGCAGGAACGGGCACCGCTCCCCCGCGCTCCCGGTCGCCCGCGTCATCGACCTGCTCAAGCCCTGACGCCCTCGGGCAGGGAGGCCGCTGGAAACCTTGCCGGTGAAGACCGGCGAAAGAGTGAACGCGGCAGATCTCGCAGCGGTGGTCTTTGCCGCTGCGGCCTCCGTCACAGGAATGACCGCCTGGGTTCGCCAGGCACGCACCGAGCATCGCCGTACGGAACAGGCCCGGCAGGAACTCAAGAGCGCCGAGAGTGAACTCGCCCTCCGCTGTAGGCGCGCATCGAGCCGAGCCTGTCGGACAACGACTTCTTCGCGCGCAAGGCGACCGAGTGGGCGTTACGAGAACACGCCGAGATCAATCCCGGCGAGGTCATCCGGCATGTGAAGGCGAAGGGGATTTCGGGCCTGAGCCGCCGCGAGACACTCAGGAACCTGTCCGGCGCATGGGAAATTCCTCGATAGCTCAACACCGCGGCCGTCCGGCCAATGTATAGCTATGTAGCGAGGGAAGAGTCAGCTGCCGTTCGCCGTTCATAGGGGGCGTCTCATGACCAAAGCGCGCCAGAACAGGCGTGCCACATCCGCTCGAACCAATGCGGCTCCCACCCCTCGGGCCGAGGAGGCCGGTCCGGCCGGGTCCGGGCGATGGAAGGTCATGCGGACGTGGCTGGCGGGAATCCTCAGCGCTGTGATCATTGCAGCGGTCGGTGTCGTGTTCACCGCCTGGTTCAACGCACGCGGACCCGACACGGTCGACCGGATCAGCGGGGAGCCTCCGATCAAGGTCGGCCACGTGGCCGTCGACTACTCCGCGCAGGACACCGCCCTGAGGAAGCCGGTGACCGACCCCGGAGAACGAGCGCTCCTGCTGGGCCACGCGTCCGGCTCGCGACGTGACGCGGTCATGGCGCGTCATCACTGGGCCCCGCTCGAAAAGGCGGACATCACCGTCGTCCTCATCGGGAACCGCAGCAGCCTGCGCATCGTCGACATCAAGCCGCGCGTCCTCGACCGCAAGCCGGTCTCGGACGGCGCGCTGCTGGTCTACACCCCCGCCGGAGAGGTCGACACCATCGCACTCTCCGCCGATCTCGATGAGCCGGCTCCCCGCTTTGCCGCCGCCGAGGACCTGGACACCTCGTACTTCAGGAAAAAGCAGATAGACCTGAAACGGGACGAGCGGGTCACCCTCTCCATGTCGATCAAGGGCAAGGCGGCGTACTACGAGTTCGATCTCCTGGTCACCGTGCTTGCGGAGGACCGAACCGAGCAAATTACGATCGAGGGGCCGGACAAGAACCCGTTCCAGGTGACCGGCACTGCCGACGCCTACCGCGCCTACTACGCCCTCTCCCCGCTCGGTGGCTGGCAGCCGATCTCTCGCGGCCAGGCATGCGCGATCGAGCGGAAGATCCAAAAGATCAAGGGGTGCTGACCGTGCACGGGCGCCGCTCGGTCGCGGTCCTGCTCGCGGTGGTCCTGGTGGCCTGCTCAGCCGCGGCCGCGGACGCTCCGCAGCTCCCGCTCGTGCCCGTCGAGTGGCGTGCGGCGTGGTCGGTGCCTGCGGACGCCGACACCGGCGAGCCGCCCTTCGAGACTCCGCGCTACGCCGTGTCCAACCACGCGGTCGCCGTGGCGACGCGCCAGGGCACCGTGCGGATCCACGATCCGCGTACAGGTGAGCTCCGGCGCACCATCCCCGCCGACCCGGCTCTCACCGCGCCCATCACCGGCGTGTGGATCGCGGCGGACACGCTGGTCGTGTCCAGAGGAACGCCGGACATCGTCGACCACGCCCTGGACGGCCATGACCTGACCACGGGCGCCACGCTGTGGCGACGCACGACCGCCGTCTCCAGTCATCAGCCCCGGACGGAAGGCATCGGCGCGTACCGGGGCCCGCGGATCATGGTGACCGAGCGCGGCATCGTGGTGTTCGAGCGCTCGGCCGAACCCCTCGACATCCATGCCCTTGATCTCCGGACCGGGGCGACCACGGCACGGGGGACGTATCCGCGAGGCTGCCACCTGCGAGGTGCCGCAACCGCCCGATCGGTGACGCTCCTCAGCTATTGCGCGGGAAGTAAGCTGCGGCTCGCCTCGATGGATCCGCGCACGCTGCGGCACGGTTGGACGCGCCTGCTGTCATCGTTCTCCTCGCCGCCGGGCGGAAGCCCTCCGATACACCTCACGGCCAATGCGGAGGGATATGTTCACGCCTCGGCGGGCAACAGTGATTTCTTCTACGGGGCGGACGGCCGCCTGCTGTCCACCGCCCCGGAAGCTGTGAGGGTCATGAACCCGAGCCGCTGGAGCCCGCCATTGTTCGCCGGCTCGTACCCTGCGGCAGCCGACCATGGCGGGGTCCTCCTGCACAACGGATGGCCGTTGCCCGCCTACCTGATCTCCTTGGACTCCGGCACCGGACGGCTCAGCGGATTGCCGCTCGACATGCCCTCCCATCTTGTGTCCCTTGTCGGGGCGATCCGGGACATGGCCTTCGTGCACAGCGATGTCCCCGGTGACGGCCGGATCACTGCGTACAAGCTGATCTACGGACTTTCCGGCGGCCCCGCCCGGTTCGGCGATGTCCCGGCGAGCGCCTGGCCGGATGCCTGCGCCCTGCTGACCGGCCGTGACCTGTCCGTCCTCGCGGACGGCTACCGTGCGGTTCCCGGAGCGGACGATCCGGCGGGAACGGCGCCGCCGAAGCCGGCGAAATGCGACTGGATACCGCCCACAGACGACGGCGCCGTCGTCTCGCTCTCCGTGGAATGGGTGTCCTCGTCGAGCGCGGGCGCGCGAAAGCTGTTCACCGCCGAGGTCGGAGCCATCAAAGAAGCCGATGCCTTTGATCCCACCACTGAGAGCCCAGGCTTCCTCTCCTACACCGTGGCCAGGACGAACGGGTTCTACGGCGCGACGATCATCAACGTGGGTCCCGTCATCGTCCGGCTGAGCTCTCCCTCACGACAGGCGGTGCGGCTCATCTCCCCGTTGCTGCGGGACAATCTGCTCGCACGTTATAAGCCTGGAGTCCGCGCTCCCGGTCCCGCGCGCGAGGGCGGCTGGAGCCATCCGACCGACGCGGTCGTCCGAACCGAGCCGGTGGTGGTCGACGATGTCGTCTACGCCACAAGTGGCGATGGCACGGTGTCCGCGCTGGACGCCGCCACCGGCGCGATGCGGTGGCGCTTCCAGACGGGCGGTTCCCTTCTGTTCGATCACGTGGTGATGGACGGCACCGTGTTCGCGGCGAACGCTTCCGGCAGGCTGGTGGCGTTGGACGCCGCCACCGGTCGCATGAGGTGGAGCCGCAGGATCAATGTGGTCAGCGACCTCGTGGTCGCGGCGGGCCGCCTCTACGTCTGGACCAGGAACCCCGCCTGGGCCGTGAACGCCGAGGTCGTCGCGCTGAACGGGGCCTCCGGCAAGAGGCTGTGGACCTTCCGGCCGGAGGGCGACATCCTCAACCCCGATCCCGTGCTGGCCGGCGAAGTCGTCCATGTCGGCAGCGACCACGGCATGGTGTATGCGCTGGACGCCGCCTCGGGAGCCCGGAAGTGGCGCTTGCGGGTCGGCGGAGGACAGGACCACACCCATCTGGTGCGGGCCGGCGGGGTCGTCTATGCCGCGAGCACCGATGGCAAGGTGCACGCGCTGGAAGCCTCCTCCGGGAAAGTCCGATGGAGCTCAGGGATCGATGGTTTTGTCGACTTCCGTCCGGTGGTGGCCGGCGGGGCCGTGTACCTCGGCGACAAGGACGGCACGACGTACGCGCTGGACGCCGGCTCCGGCACGCGGCTGTGGAGCTTCCAGACCGAGGGCGAGAGGCCCGGCTTCAAGTGGGACGTCGCGGTGGCTCAGGGACTCGTGTACGCCGGCGGCGCCGACGGCAGGCTGTACGCGCTCGACGCCGCCACCGGCGCGGCGCGATGGAGCTTCCCGTTGCGCAAGGGTCGTACCTCCGGCCCCGTGGCGAAAGGCGGGACCGTTCACGTCGGAGACAACGAGGGAACGCTTCACGCGCTCGACGCCGCCACCGGCACGGTGCGATGGAGCTTCCAAACCGGCGGCACCGTCGAAACCAGGCCTGTCGTGGCAGGTGGCTTTGTGTACGTCGGCAGTTCGAACGGCAACGTGTACGCATTGCCCGCGGCAGGCGGCCAGGTCACCTCGTCCACAGCGCATCCTGCACCGCTTGGACCGGCGCCATCGAGCTGGCGCACCGAGCCGAAGTGACCGGAGGCGGGGCATCGGGTCACTGGTTTCGGGTCTGGTCGGCGCCAAGTAATGATCATGTCTCTGGCCTGCCGGGGCGCGGCCGGAACAGGCTTTGGAGGAGGATCGGAACGGTTTTCGGCGGTAACGCCGGCCCATGTCGGTGGAGGGCTCGGCTACCGCGACGATTCTCACCCCTGTCCTTGACGGTGTCGTAGGCTCGCGCCATGCGATCCCGCCTTCACAGACGTCTGCTCCTCCTGGCGGTGCTGCTCGCCACCTCCGCGCTTCTCGTGGCCAGGCGGCTGCTGGTCGTCGTGCGGGTGCGGGGGACCAGCATGGTGCCCACTCTCCAGCCGGGTGACCGGGTGCTGTTGCGGCGGACTCCCGCCGAACGGCTGCGCCGGGGCCAGATCGTCGTCCTCGAGCCGATCGGCCCGGGGCGGCAGTGGGGCACAGGGCCATTGCCCGACCCGGCGGCGGCCGACTGGCTGGTCAAGCGGATCGCCGCGATGCCGGGTGACCCGGTGCCCGAGGAGGTCGTGGACCAGCAGGGGCTGCCCGCCGGAACCGTGGTTCCGCCGGGGCAACTTGTGGTCCTTGGCGACGGCGTCCACAGTTCCGATTCGAGGGCATGGGGCTATGTCCCTTTCGACAGGGTCTTGGGTGTGATGTTGCGAGCCCTTGTCGGCATGTCCTGACATCATCATAATTCGATATGTCGGACATGCCTGACAACGGGGTAGGGCAGCTGGGGGTGCGGCGTGCGCCTGGTCTTCACGGCAGCGGGGCTGGCCAGGACCACGTTCACGATCTCTCCGTTGCATCACACGCTGTTCGCCGCGCTTTGTCTGCGTAAACCCGGCTACGCGGCCACCGGGTCGTTCTGGCGGGACCTGGCCCAGCGCGTGCCTCCACGCGCGGCAGCCTTCCTGGAGCGGGTCGACGCCGGGGCCATGACCGACACCGGGTTCGTGTGGATGAGCGTGCCCCTGATGGAGAGCACCCGGCCCACTATCGGCGACGAGCTGGAAGCCCTGGCGAATCTGGGCGGTGCGGAGCAGCCCGTGGAGCCGTACGGCTTCGCGTATCCGGGGCAACTCGGCGACGCGGGGCTGAGCGAGTCGGCGAGGCCCGGTAGGTGCGAGGAGGCCTATCTGCGCGGGAGCGCGTCCGGGCTGCGGGAGGTCGCCGACGCGGTGCGGGCGTTCTACACCAGCTGCATCGCGCCCGAGTGGGCCGGGATCCGGCGGCAGCTCGAGACGCACCTGGCAAGCAGGGCCGAGGCGATCTGCCTTCACGGGCTCGGGCATGCGCTGTCGACGCTGAGCCCGCGGTTGCGGTGGGAGGACTCGGCCCTGCACATCGACACCTCGGGCGTACACGCTCCCGAGGTCGTGCCGGGTGCCAGGGGGCTGGCGTTGTCGCCGCTGTTGTCGGCGAGCCAGCGGTTCGTGGCGGTCGCCTTCAGTCCTGACGCGCGGCGGCCGGTGCTGGCCTACCCTGTGACCGACGAGCGGTCGGAGCCCACGGCTCAGGGGACGGCCTCGGTGGACGCGCTGGCCAGGGTGGTGGGCCATGCGCGGGCGCGGGTGCTGCGGTCCATCGGCGCGGGGCGGGCGACGGGAGAGCTTGCCCAGTCGCTGGCGGTCAGCGCGTCCACGGTGTCCGAGCACATGACGGCGCTGCGGCTGGCCGGGCTGGTGGTCACCTACCGGGAGGGACGCGCGGTGCGGCACGTGCTCACCGCGCTGGGACACGGGCTACTCGAATCCGCTGTCTGATTTGTCGCATTTCGGTGAGTAGCCGAATAGATTGCGGCCCCCTTTGAAGATCGTGATCCTGATCGTGGTACTGCCCACATCTGGGAGGTCGCATGACCCGCTCACTGAAGGCACTCGGGGACAGGATGCTCAACAGCCTGCTTCCCTCCACCACCGCGGACGCCATCGGGTGCGTCCCTTGGTGCTGGTGCTACCACTGGCTCGACCACACGGCGTACACCTGCCAGCGGTCCGACTGCTCGACGTACGTCGGCTGCTACGAGTGCTGCTGACGCACTCGTCCGGTAACCCGCCCATGGCCGGATGACACCGCCGGCCATGGGCGGCCATCGGTGAGGAGAAGGGGTGCGCCATGGAGTACGTGGATCTGATCTGCCGGTTCACGACCGGGCTGGTGTTCCTGGCCGCGTTCGTCGGCAAGCTCGCCGGATGGGACGGCTTCCGTGCCTCGGTGCCCGATCTGGCGCCAGGTCTTCCCCCCGTCCCGGTCGCGGCGGCCGTCGTGACCGCGGAGGCGGGCGTCGTCGTGCTGCTGGCCGTACCGATGAGCGTGTCAGCCGGGTACGCGCTCGGAGCCGGGCTGCTCACCGCCTTCGCCGCGGCCATCTGGCTGGCGCTTCGCCGTGGCACGTCGGGGACGTGCCGGTGTTTCGGGGTCACCGCCACGCCGCTCGGATTCGCGCAGGTCGTGCGCAACACGCTCGCGGCCGCCGTCGCGGTGCTCGGCTGGGCCGTGCACGCCGGTGGCGCCGCCCCCGAGCTCGCGGGTGTGGTGCTCAGCCTCGCCGCCGCCGCGGCCCTGGCGTCCGTGCTGGTGTTCTTCGACGATCTGGCCGACGTCCTGAAGCCGATGTCATGACCGCCCAACCAGAAAGGCAGGAAGCCTGATGCCGTTCCTCATCGCCGCCGTGGTCCTCGTCGGCGTCGTGAGCGCCCTCAACCTGGTGCTCACCTTCGCGGTGATCCGTCGCCTGCGTGAGCACTCCGCGAAGCTGGCCGACCAGCGGACCGGCGGCCCCGAACTGCTCGCCAAGGGGTCGAGGATCCCCGAGATCGTGGCGACCGGCCTTAACGGCGAAGGCGCCCCCCGGCGTCCGGCGCTGATCGGATTCTTCGACACCGAGTGCAAGGCCTGCCCCGCGCAGGTGCCGCACTTCCTCAGGCTGGTCGAGGACGCCGGCTACGACAGGTCGCAGGTCCTGGCCGTGGTGTCGGGTCCCGGCGGCGACTCCTACATCCAGGCCATGCGATCCGCCGCGACCGTGGTGGCCGAGCCGCCCAACGGTCCTGTGGTCACGGAGTTCTCCGTCAGCGCCTTCCCCTCCTTCTACCTGGTGGGCGAGGACGGCCGGGTCAGGTCGGGCGCGGTGAGCGTGCTCGGACTCGGCGCCCCGGTCACCGCGTGAGTTCCGGCCCAGTGGAGCGTGCGGGGGGCAGGGAGCTGGTACGGCGAGCTGGTACGGCGTGGCGGCTCGCGTGGGAGACGGGACCGGTCGCGGCGCTCACCTCGGTGGCGGTGGTCATCGGCGTTGGAGTGCTGCCGGTGGCCGGCGCCTGGCTGACCAAACTGATCCTCGACGCGCTCGCGACAGGCCGCTCAGGGATCGCCGACGTGCTCGCGCCCGCCGTGGCGCTGGGCGCGGTGGGACTGGCCGGCGCGCTGCTGCCGCACCTGTCGCAGTACGTGGAGGGCCAGCTCAGGCGCGGAATCGACCTGGCGACAAGGGACCGGCTACTCGAGGCGGTCAACAGGTTCGTGGGGCTGGCGCCTTTCGAGGATCCGCGCTTCAGGGACCGCCTCAGGCTCGCCGAGCAGGCGGGCGGCAGCGCGTCGAGCCAGATCATCTCGCCGTCGCTGGGCCTGGCGCAGGGCCTCGTCACCGTCTGCGGCTTCGTCGGCACGCTGATCGTGCTGAGTCCGGTGATGACCGGCCTGGTGCTGCTCTCCGTCCTGCCTTCGCTGGCCGTACAGCTGTCACTCAGCCGCCGCCGCGTGCGGTTCGACTGGAGGGTCAGCCCCGCGATGCGCAGGCAGATCTTCTACGCCGAGCTCCTCACCGAGGTGGAGTCGGCCAAGGAGGTGCGGCTGTTCGGGCTCGGGTCGTTCCTGCGGGGACGGTTGCTGACCGAGGTCCGCGCGGTGCACGAGTCGGAGCGGGCCCTTGACCGCAGGGCGCTGACAGGGCACGGCCTGCTCGCCCTTCTCGGCGCGGTGATCGGCGGCGCCGGGCTGGTGTGGGCGGTGGTCGCCGCGGCAGGGGGCCGGCTGACCGCCGGCGACGTGGCGGTGTTCGTCGCCGCCGTGGCCGGGGTGCAGGCCTCGCTGTCCAGCGGGGTGGCCCAGCTCTCGCGACTGCACCAGGCCCTGCTCATCTTCGGCCACTACCTGGACCTGTTGCGGGCGGAGCCCGACCTGCCCGTACGACCGGCGCCCCTGCCCTTGCCCCCGCTCCGCGTGGGCGTGGAACTGCGCGACGTCTGGTTCCGCTACAGCGACGAGCACCCCTGGGTGTTGCGGGGCGTCGACCTCTTCATTCCGTACGGCACGTCCGTGGCGCTGGTCGGCCTGAACGGCGCGGGCAAGTCCACCCTGGTCAAGCTCCTGTGCCGGTTCTACGACCCGCAGCGCGGCGCGGTGCTCTGGGACGGCGTGGACCTGCGTGACGCCGACCCCGCCGAATTGCGGGACCGGCTGGCCGCGGTGTTCCAGGACTACGTCGCCTACGACTTCACCGCCGCCGAGAACATCGCGGTGGGCGACCTCGACGCGCTCGGCCAGGACGCCCGCATCAAGGCCGCCGCCGCCCGCGCCGGGATCCACGAGCGGCTCTCGGCGCTGCCGCGAGGCTACGACACCCTGCTCAGCAGGCGTTTCTTCGACAACCTCGACGGCGCGGACAAGGACGCCCAGGGAGTGGTGCTGTCGGGCGGCCAGTGGCAGCGCCTCGCGCTGGCCCGCGCCTTCGTCAGGAACGACCGCGACCTGCTCATCCTCGACGAACCGAGCTCGGGCCTCGACGCCGAGGCCGAACACGCCGTCCACCACGACCTCCGTGGGCACAGAGAGGGCAGGACGAGCCTGCTCATCTCCCACCGCCTGAGCGCGGTCAGGGACGCCGACCTCGTCGTGGTCCTGTCCGAAGGGAAGATCATCGAGAGCGGGCCGCACGAAGCGCTCATGGCGGCGGCGGGAGAGTACGCGAGACTGTTCACCCTGCAGGCCAGTGGCTACCAGGAGGTGTCCTAGTAGTACTTCGTTAGGTTGATTTGATCTTCGGTGGTGGGTTCGGCATGCTGCCCGCGTGAACGTGGAAGAGATCGAGCGACTCCGGGGTGAACTGGCCGCGTTCGTGGCCGAGGTGTTCGCGTCGGTGCCGCGCAGGGATCAGCGAGCCAAGGGCGACCGGACCGGCTGCCGGCCACCTACCGGCGCACTCATGGAGTCACCTATTTCCACGGCTGCTACTCCATCGGTGACGACACCTTGTGGGGGATCAACCGGCGCCGTAAAGGCATCGCTCACACCTGGGCCGCGCTGAAGTCGATCCGCGCCGCCCGCCCGGACGGCGCCCCGATCTACGTCATCCTGGACAACCTCTCGGCGCACAAGAACTGGCGCATCCGCACCTGGGCCAGGCGGCACAAGGTCGAGTTGTGCTTCACCCCGACCTACGCCTCCTGGGCCAACCCGATCGAGGCACATTTCGGGCCGCTGCGGCAGTTCACCATCGCCAATTCCGATCATCCCAACCACACGGTGCAGACCCGGGTCCTGCACGCCTACCTGCGCTGGCGCAACGCCAACGCCCGCCACCCCGACGTCCTGGCCGCCCAGCGCCGAGAACGCGCCCGGATCCGCAGCGAAAAGGGCATCCGCTTCGGCGGACGCCCTCTCCCACTCGCTGCGTGATCACCCAACCCGGTGAACGTATGTGGTCACAGCACTAGGCGTGTCGGTCGCCGATTCGGCCGACCCCGCCAACCTCGGCGCGACCTTCACCGTCACCAACAACGGCCCCGACCCGGCCACCGGTACCACCAGCTCGATCACCCTGTCGGGAACGTCCGCCGGGATCGTATCGGCGACGTCGTCTCAGGGATCGTGCGGCATCACCGCGCCGACCGTCTCGTGCACCCTCGGCAACCTCGCCTCCTCGGCGTCCGCGACGATCACACTGACCCTGTCCCCGACCGCGACCGGTACGGTCACCGCGACCGCCGCCGTGGACGCCACCGAGACCGACCCGGTCTCCGGCAACGACAGCGACGCCGAGAACACCACCGTCAACAACGGCCTGGGCTGCACGATCATCGGCACCAACGGCAACGACGACCTCAACGGCCAGAACGGCAACGACGTCCTGTCCGACACCAGCGGCACCGACACCATGAGCGGCAACCTCGGAAACGACAACATCAACGTCCAAGACGGCGCCGGCGGCGACACCGCCAACGGCGGCCTCGGCAGCGACACCTGCACCAGCGACGCAGGCAACACCACCAGCAGCTGCTGACCCCAACCCCGGCACGATGGCCCGGACTTCCCCTATGAGGTCCGGGCCACCCACCAGATCACGCGAACAACGGGCCCGTGGCAAGATCGCTCCTCATACGAGCACCGGAAGTCGAGCGCGGCTTCAAAACTCCTGCACGTGGTCTGAGCTGGCGTACTCGTCAATCGCTCCGCTGAGTACCCTCCGGCGCTGGATCCGGCCTTCCATCGGCACCACAGCGGGCGATGGCTGTTGTAGTGCCCGGCGTACTCGTCCACGGTGGCGTCGCAAGCCAGCGGTCCGCCAGGAGGTGTCGACGCTTCAGGGCGCAGGGGCGACGGATGCTGCCGGCCTCTGCCTGACCTGCGTGAGCGGGGGCTCGCCGTCCACGACGCAGGGTGTGCCGCCCGATGCGACGGCCTGGCCGAGCAGGCCTTCCCCTGCTCGGCCAGGTGAGAAGGAAGGGGCGAGTGCCCGTTGCCTACGCTGGCTTGCGTGCCGAGCAGGCCCACGACATCGGGAGTGGGTCTCCAGGCAGACGCCAGAGTCCCTTGCCCTCGTCGTCACGGACCATCGAACTGAAGCGCTGCCGGCAGTCGACCGGCTCCTCGGTGAATGACTCGATCTGCAGCCCAGCCTGGATAAGCGCCATCATGACGTCAGGAATGGTCCACCGCCAGGTGTAACTCGTGTAGGGCTCGATCTCTTGAACGTCCCCGTACTCGTCCCCGTAGGTATCGCTGATGACGTATTCGTGAGGACCGTTGGTGATCGGGTACGTGCGGAGCCGCATTTCACCGTCGACCTCGTCGAAAGCGCCGAGGATCGGGTGGATCTCCACGATGTGGAAGATCCCTCCAGGCTTGAGGAAGTGGGCTATGACCTTGGCCCAAGCGGACAGGTCCGGCAGGTAGTAGAGCGTCCCCTGGTCGGCGTAGACGACGTCGAAGGAACCCTCGAGCACGCCAGGCAGATCGTAGACGTTGGCCTGCACGAAATTGACGTTTACGTCGAGGTCCTTGGCCAGTCCACGGCCGATCTCCAGAGCGGACTCGGCGAAGTCCACGGCCGTTACATTGGCGCCCTGCCGGGCCCAGGATATGGCGTTCACCCCGATGTGGCATTGCAGGTTCAGGACGTCCTTTCCAGATACGTCCCCGATCGTTGCCACCTCCAGCGGGCGCAGGCTGCTCTCGCCGGCCCGGAACGAATCGAGATCGTAATAGCTCGAGCCGAGGTGGGCTTGGGCTCGCTGGTTCCAGCCCGCCTGATTAATTTGCATGCGGCTGCGGTCATCCATGGTAAATGGAACCTCTCTACGACTTGACGGTCGGCGCCGGACGGCTGTCCTATCGAGCGCGATCACAGAACAACGACCTGTCGCATTGCCTCGCGGGGACCGGCAATATGTCCAAGACCGTTCACAACGTGCGGTCCGCCGAATTCCAGACAAAGCCCCAAATGCGACTATGCGGGCGACGTTATCAGACCACTCGTTTCTTCTCAAAGCATTCTTTGTGTGGCGTTGAAGAGCTCTTATATTCCGCCATTTTCTTTTACGCGGAGGCGTCCATGTGGCGGCGCAGGCTCAGGGGGCGCATGTCGGTCCAGACCTCGTCGATATAGGCGAGGCATTCCTGTTTGACGCCCTGTTTGCCGGCCTCTCGCCAGCCCGGGGGGATCGGCTGGTGGGTGAGCCAGATCGAGTACTGCTCCTCGTCGTTGAGGACCACCGTGTACGTGCGGTCGTCGTCATCGGCAGGCATGTCCTGTCTCCTTCGGGTGATGTCGGCATCAGCCTTCTTTGGGCCACGCCGCGTACTGCCGCAGCCCGTATATGAGCGGCCTAGCCGGAGCGAGGTGATCGACCGAGAAGACCTCGCCCACGATGATGGTGTGGTCGCCCGCCACCGTCACGCTGTGCAGGCGGCACTCGGCCACCGAATGTGCGTCGTCGGGCAGGTACGGCAGGTCGGCCTCCTTCGTGCCGGCCCAGGTCACCGCGCGGAAGCGGTCACCCAGGTTGGAGGAGAAGTGCCTGGCCACGTCCCTGCCGTGGTCGTGAAGCAGGTTCACCGCGAACAGGCCCAGCGAGTCCAGCGCGGCCAGCGTCCTGCTGTGGTTGGCGATGCACACCAGCAGGAGCGGCGGCTCGACCGACACGCTGCACAGCGACGAGCAGGTCAGGCCCTGCGGCTCGCCGGCGGCGTCCAGCGTGGTCACCACCGCGACCCCACTGGGATGGCCCGCCATCAGCGACCTGAATGCGGGGGCGCCCAGGGCCTCTCGGTTGATCTTCATATGTGTCGCATGTGGGCGAAGTACTCGTACTGGCTGGGTAGCCCGGCCACGGCCTGGTCCGAGCGGCGCCTGATGCTCTCGAACTCGGCCTCGGCCTGCTTGGAGTCCAAGAGGTCCAGCACCGGCCGCTGCCTGACCGGCACCCCGCCCATGCCCATGATCAGGGAGATGTAGGAGTACGGCTCGAAGCCGTGGTAGTAGGGGTAGATGCTGCCGGCGTCGGGCAGCTTGGACTGCCACAGCTTGACCCGTTCAGCCAGGTCACCGGGCAGTGCCCGCTCCTTGGTCGCCTTCCAGTAGTCGTTGTCGCGTCGGGCGGCGGTGTAGTAGTGGAAGGCGAGGAACTCGCAGATGCCGTCGATGCACCTGGCCACGAGCTGGTTGTAGTGCTCGACCAGCACCGGGTCAGGGGTGCCCCCAGGCAGGTGTTTGACCAGCTGCTCGATGCCGTGCTGGATGAAGAAGATGCCGGTCGACTCCAGCGGTTCGACGAACCCGCTGGACAGGCCGATCGCCACGCAGTTCTTGACCCAGGAGTTGCGGCTCCTGCCGATGCGCATCCGGATGTGGTTGGCCTCCAGGTCCTGGGCAGCGGGACCGGCCATCTCGCGCAGCTTGCGCTCGGCCTCCTCCGGCGTGGAGAACTGCTCGGAGTAGACGTAGCCCATGCCGTTGCGGCCGAACAGCGGGATGGTCCACATCCAGCCGGCGTCCATGGCGGTGGCGGTGGTGTAAGGCTGGATGCCGTCGCGCTCGATGTCAGTCGGCACGCGCAGCGCCACCGCGCGGTCGTTGGGCAGGTACTCCTGGAAGGAGACGAACGGCTCCTCCAGCGCCTGGTTGATGAGAAGGCCACGGAAACCCGTGCAGTCGATGTAGAGGTCGCCCTCGATGGTGCCGTGCTCCTTGGTGACCAGCCCGGCGATGCCGTTCTCGTCACGCAGGCATTCGGTGATGGAGTCGACCACGCGGTGTACACCCTGGCCGGTTGATCGGCGCATGAGGAAGTCGGCCAGCAGGGCGGCGTCGAAGTGGTAGGCGTAGGGGTACTGCCTGTCCTCCTCGGCCATGGTGGTGCGGCCGCCGGAGGCCGGTTCGTCCGCCTGCGCCTCGAAGAGCTCGCCGTTCAGCGCGTGCGGGGAGCGCATGGCGTCGCACAGGTTGGCGATGATGAAGCAGTCGCGGTCGAACCTGTCGGTGGGGCCGCACCGCAGCCACCACTCGGCCATCGAGTAGCCGTCCAGCACCCCCAGCCGCTCGAAGGGGTGGTAGAAGTCGTGTCCGGGGTGGCGCCAGTTCCTGAAGCGGATGCCCAGCTTGTACGTGGCGTTGCAGGCCGGCATCCACTCGTGCTCCTCCAGCCCGATGTAGCTGAAGAAGTGCCTGATCGTGCTGAAGGTGGCCTCGCCCACGCCGATCGTGGAGATGGCCGGCGACTCCACAAGCGTGATGGAGACCTGCTCCCCGAGGCTGGCCTGCAGGTAGGAGGCCGTCATCCAGCCGGCCGTACCACCTCCGGCGATCACGATCCGCTTACTCATCGCTCAGTCCCTCCAGAATCTCGAACTTCAGGTTGACGCGGCAGAAGCGCGCCCAGTCGTCGGTGACGCTCTCCCACAGCACGCCCTGCTCGGGCACCACGGGGTTGGTGACGACCGTCAGGTCGTTCCACAGGTAGACGACGGTGTCACCGGGCAGGGCGTCCTCCTGGCTCCAGGCCGGGAATCGGCGCAGCTCTGCAAGGGGATAGGCTCTGCAGTAGTGCTTCATGATCGTTCACTCACCTTCAGGTCTCCGGTTTCCGGGTCGGCGCTCTCCAACTCGGCCTCGACGTGGCGCAGGCGGGGGTTGGCGAAGCTGACGAGGACGACCAGCAGGAACAGCGCGCCCATGATCATGATCATGAGGCCGATGCCGCGGCCCGGCCCTGTGCCCAGCAACGGGCCGAAGCTGCCGGCCAGCGAGCCCGAAGGCGCCAGCAGCGGGTCGAACAGGCCGGCCAGCGGCCCGGCCAGGACGTAGGCCAGCGGCAGCGTCGACCAGGCCACGAACCTGCGCAACGAGAACACTCGGGCCTGAATGGCGTCCGGCACGTACGCCCGCACGATCGTGGCCTCGCAGCCGGAGGCCATCTGGATGCTGAACAGATAGCAGAACACGCCGGCCCCGATGGTCACCACGTCCGCGTGCAGCCCGATGAGCAGTAGCGCCAGCGACTGCGTCAGTCCGAACAGCAGCACTCCGGTGACCCGCTTCTTGGGCCCGCCCCAGGCGGCCATCAGCACGCCGCCCAGGAAGATGCCGAGTCCGGCGAAGGAGTTGACCCCGCCCAGGAAGGCGGGCGTGGTGAAGCTGAGCACCATGGGAGTCACCACGACCTGCGTCAGCCCCACGGTGAGGCTGGTGCACGCGCCGAACAGGAAGAGGTAGAGAAGGCCGCGGAAGCGCATGATGTAGCGCCAGCCGTCGGCAGTGTCCCTGAGCAGCGACGGCCTGTCGTGCGCGTCCGAACGGTCCAGTGGCGGGAAGACGACCAGCAGCAGCGCACCGAAGCCGATGACGTAGCTGATCGCGTCGATGATCAGCACACCGGGCAGACCCAGCGCCACGATCAGGATGCCGGCCAGCACGGGCGCGCCGAGCTGGCCCAGGTTGTCGCCGCTCTGCACCATGCCGCTGGCCCGTCCGGCCTGCTCCTTGGTCACCAGCTGGCTGACCGAGGCGTGATAGGCGGGGTCGCGGAAGGCGTTGCACAGCGCGAGCACTCCGACGGCCACGTAGATGTGCCATAACCCCAGCCAGCTCTGATGCAGCAGCAGCATCAGAACGAACACCACGAGGCCGGAGCCGCCGTTGCTGAGCAGCATCAACCGCCGCCTGTCCCAACGGTCGGCCAGCGCCCCGGCCAGCGGCGAGAGCAGCATGCCTGGCACCATCGTGAACAGCAGCACCAGGGCGAACTGCGTAGCCGAGCCCGTGCGCTGGTAGACGAACACCCCCAGCGAGAACTCGGTCAGCCCGGTACCGAGCGCCGAGATCACCTGGCTTGCCCAGACGATCAGGAAGACCTTCCTCAGGTCCTTAATCATGTCGTTCAGCTCCTCCCGGCCAGCTCGCGGAGGCCGTCGGCCCAGTCCCGCAGCAGGGTTCGCATGGTCGCCGCGCGATAGCGGGTAGCGCGGTAGCGGACTTCCAGCTGGAGCTGGTCGCCGAAGATCATCGTGTCGAACTGCAGGGCGTGCGGGATTGCTGCGCGCGGGTCCATGTCGTGCGACTCCACCTCCAGGTACCTGCCGAGCACCGGGTTGTCCTCGTAGCCGGGGTGGCTGCCGCCGTAGGAGAACTCCACCTCGGAGCTGGGCAACTCGGCGAGGCGTCGCCTGACCGACTCGTCCTGGCTAAGGAACCGCAGGAGCTGGTCGCCACCGCCGTCGGCGGAGGACCAGTCACGCAGTTGCCGGTCCACCTCGGGAACCAGATCGCGCACGGCTCTGGCGCCGTCCACCTCCAACAACACCGGCACGTTCATGACCAGCCAGGCCACCGTCCTGGAGACGTCCACGCCTTCCAGGAACGGCTCCCTGCCGTGGTTGACCACGTCGACCATGAACAGGTCGCGGCCGGTCCAGCGGGCCAGCGCCCTGGTCGCCCCGGCCAGCAGTAACCGGTCGACCGGCACGTGGTCGAGGTTTACCGCGCGATCACGCAACACTCGCGTCTGCTCGGGGGTGAACACCGTCGTCTCGCCATGGGTGAACGGCCCCCTGGCGTCGCCGTCCGGCAGGTCCACCGGGATCGGCTCGACCTTCCTCCGCCTCTCGTCCAGCCAGCGGGGCAGCTCCGCCAGCGCCTTCGGCGACTGGGCGTAGGCGTTCAGCCTCCTGGCATAGGCGGGCGGGCTCATCCCGGCCGGGCGCAGCCGTACGGCACCGCCCTTCACGGCCTGCAGGTAGGCCTCCTGCAGGTCCTCGAACACGAGGCGCCAGGAGATGCCGTCCACGGCCAGGTGATGGAAGATCACCAGCAGCCTGGGCGGTCTGGACGGGCCGAAGGTGTAGAGCGCGAAGGCCACCAGGCGTCCCCGCGAAGGGTCCATACCGAGCTGGAGGCCGTTCTCGTGTTCAGTGACCGACGCATCCCAGGTCGCGGGGTCGGTGTCGCTCAGGTCGAGGTGGATGAAGGGCGGCTGGGCGGGAGGGCCATCGTCGATCTGGCGGTGCCCGGCCGGGGTGGCGGTGAAGCGCATCCGAGTGGCCGGGTGGTGCCCGACCAGCGCGGCCACCGCGCGCCGCAGCGCGATCGGGTCCACGTCGTACGGCATCTCGAAGCGGAGGGACTGGTTGAAGTGGTTGGGGTTGGCCAGGTCGAGCCCGAAGAACCAAGCTTGCAGCGGCAGCAGCGGCGCGGGCCCTCCGATGTCCTGGGCGTCCGCCGGAGCGGCCATCGGGACGGCCGCCGTGGCCAGCGCGGCGGCGGTCTGGTGCTTGAACACCTGCTGGAGGGTGATGCGCAGCCCCGCCTTGTTGGCCTTGGCGATCAGCTGCAGGGCCAGCATCGAGTTGCCGCCTGCGTCAAAAAACCCCTGGTCAGGCGGTATCGAGTCCACCCGCAAGACCTCAGCGAACAGCTCGGCCAGCACTTCCCAGGCCGTATCGCCCTTCGGCTCCGCCGGTCCGCCGTGGGAGTCCGTAGCGGGCGCGGGAGTCCCTTCGCGGGATTCGATGGCACGCACGATGTCGGCGGCGCTGGCGAAGTGCCCTAGTGCCGCGTCGGCGGTGCTCCTCTTCGGCCGCCTGCGCCCCAGCCCGGCCATCGGCGCCTGCCGCCGGGCGGTGTCCTTCCGGCTCGCCGTACTCGTCATGGGGTCGGTCGCGGGGATCCTGAGCGTGGTGTCGGCCTCCCTGTCGACCGAGACGAGACCCGAAAGGAAGCGGTGGGCGGCGTCATTGCGCTTTCCACCGCGATAGGCGAAGGCGAGCGTTTCGCGTCCGCGCTCGCCCGCCAGCTCCCTGAGCCTCTCCAGCACCCGATCCTCCACGCCCTTGCCGAGCACGGGACAGGTCAGCACCCATGCCTCCACCAGCAACGACTCCCCTTCCGGGCGGGCCAGCACGACCCCGCTGACCCCGTGGTCGCCGAACCGGTCGCGGACAATCACCTCCCAGCAGGTGTGCGTACCGCTCTCCACCAGCTCGGTGATCCGCTCGGCGCTCCACGTTCGCCCGTTCAGGTGGAACTCGCTCACCCTCCTGGTCAGATCCGCGGCCTCCTCCGCCGCCTCGGGCTTCAGCGGCCGGCAGTCCACCTCCAGGCGCAAGCTGTCGAGGAAGCCGCGCAGCGTCGGCGTGTCGCCTTCCTCCGCCCGTACCTCATCGGCGGTGCCGACCAGCTGGGCGAGCCGCCGCCCCAACAGGTCGAAGTACTCCTCGCTGAACGGAACCCGCGCGCCCGCCAGCAGCTCGGGCCGGTAGACGTGTGCGCTGCCGAGGTTGCGCACCAGACCCTCGGCATCCAGCACCAACACGCCTTGGTGCGCCGCCAGCCGATCGCGCAGCGCCTGCCTGACGCGCGCGGCCGTCGCGGCCACCCCGCGCGGGTTCCCGTCGTCTCCCGCGGGCCTTTCCTCGGGTACGGCGGGCAGTACGAAAATCAGCTCCGCCCGCCACCGCCGGGCCGCCCGTAAGCAGGCTCCGGCCAGGTAGAGAACGTCGGTCTCGTACGCCTCAGGGGGGTGCGCTCCCGGCTCGGGCAGGCCGCTCCACAGTTCCTCCAGGCGAGGCGCGACCACGAGCGTCCGGGGCCGGAAGTGGGCGGTGGGCGAGTCGTCCTCCAGGCACTGGCGCTCGATCTGGTTGAAGGGGCCGGCCCACACCTGCGCGGGAGTCCCAGCCTCGGCCAGCGCGGTCCCCAAGTACGGCGTCAGCGGGTCGACGGTGAACGTCGCCAGCAACGCGACCCGGCGCCCGCCCTCCTCCGCCCGCTCCTTCCCTGACCGTTCCTTCCAACGGCGCCGCACCTCGGCCAACCGGGCGCCGGGGTCCGCGCCTCCGTCATCCACGCGCCGCCCCGAGACGCGAGCGGCGAGGGTGACGGCGTTCACCAGGTCGGCGACCGTACGGGCCTGCTGGCAGGCGAGGAAGTCCAGCGTCCCGCCGAACCGGCTCTCCAGCTGAACGAACGCCTCCAGCAACGCCATGCTGTCCCAGCCGTGCTCGACCAGCTCCGGCCGCTCGGCCAGCTCTCGAGGGGTGGTCTCCAGCACGTCGCTGAGGATTCGCAGCACCGCCGCCTCGACCTGATCACGCATGGGGGGTCCTCTCTTCGACGGCGACCCACTCCGGTGTCGGGTCGCTGTAGCCGGTCAGGTCGAGCTCGAACAGCTCCGCGTCCCGGGTGGGGGCGAAGCCCGCCGACGTCCAGAACCCGGCGGCCACCCCGTTGCGTTCGGATGGCGCGTACCTGCCGATCAGGCGGGTCGCGCCCGCCTGCCGCGCGGTGGCGGCCAGCCACCCGGCGATGGCTCGCTCGACGCCGCGGCCGAGGACCCGGCAGCTCAGCACCAGGTCGAGCACGCACCACCGGGATGCCGAGCCGCCATCCCGGCCGGAGCGGTCGAGCCACGCAGCGCCGACGACGCCCTCGTCACCGAACCGGTCCGACACGGAGAACGCCACGACCAGGTGGCCGGGGTCCTCGATCATGGCGGTCGTGCGCGCCTCGTCGAAGCGCTGCCCGGCCAGGTTGAACTGGTTGGTACGCGCGGCGAGCTGGGCCACCCGGGCCACGGTGTAGGGCGTGACGGTCTGCGGGCTGAGCCTGATGGACAACGCCCGCAGATAGTCCGCGGCGGATCCGAAGGTCCCGGCGAAGTCCTGGCGCAGCGCCCGCGACCGGTACATCTCCGGCCGCCGCAGGTCGGACTCGGTGACCTCCACCACGTCGAACCAGCCGGGCTCGACCAGGCGGCGGGCGAGGTGGGCCGGGTCGCCGTCGGCCGCGACGATCGCCACGCCTGGCAGTTCCACACGTACGGCCGCCCGCTCGGCGGGCGAGTCGTCCATGAAGACGAACGAGTCGGGCGAGAGGTCGAGCGTGCTCGCCGTCTCCCGTAAGTTGTCCGGCTTGCCGGCCCAGTTGACGGCCAGGACGGAGAACTCCTCGCCGCGCAGCACCATCTCCGGGTGCGTGGCGATGACCTCCTCGACCAGGTCGGCATCGTTCTTGCTGGCGAGTACCAGCAGCACGCCCTGCTCGCGCAGCCGCCGCGCGGTGTGCTGCAGCGCCGTGTAGCTCTTGCCGGGGTAGAGCCCGCCCAGCTCCAGGCCGGGGCCGCCCACCTCGCCGACGACGCCGCCCCACAGCGTGTTGTCCAGGTCGAGCGCCAGGACCTTGCGCGAGAGGCCCAATGTGGCCTGGACGACGCGGCGGACCTGCCTGGCCAGCACCAGCAGGGCGCCGTCCGTGTAGGGCAGGTCGCCGAAATGGTGCAGCCGGTCATCGCGGGCCGCCACTGGCGTCTCGGCCAGCTCTCCGGCCAGGTCGGTGACGGCCACCTGACCGTGCTCCCCGGCCAGGTCCAGCAGCCCGGCGTTGAGCCTGTACCAATGGCGTTGCAGCCGGGCTCGGCCGCGCAGCCCGATGACGGTGTCACTCACCACCGCAGGCAGCGGCACGGTGTGCAGCACGAAGGTCGCCGCCGAGCGGGCGGCAGCCGCCTCCAGCAGGCCGCGCAGGTCTGCGAGACGCCCCTCCAGGTGCTCGCCCAGGCCGTCAAGGTCGGCGGGATGCCAGTCGGCAGGCAGGAAGTAGGAGTCGTCGAGCAGGCAGATCACCATGTCGGCTTGGAGGTTGGCCGTGCCCATCTCCAGCTCGAAGGCGCCGTACTGCCCGCATTCCACCAGCGGGTTCACCCCCGCCCCGGCCAGCACGCCGTACAACATCGGCTGGAACGCGCCGATCGAGCAGGTGGCCAGCACGCGAACGCGCACGTGATCCTCGCCGGCCGGAAGGCGGGACAGCAGGCGGCCGGCGCGGCGCACGAGTTGCGGGTCGCGGCAGGCCGCCAGCTCAGCACGTACGGCGGAGCCGGGCACGCGGCCCGCCTCGACGGCGGCGTGCAGGGCCTCCAACAGGTCACTCATCGGCCGTTCCCGGGCTGAGGCTCCCACGCGGCGAACTCGCGCACAAAAGCGTCCTCCGCTGATGTGTCCATGGAAATTCCGACCTCCCTCGCAATGCGCTTTCAAGGCGTTGGGACAACACCATTCATGGCGTCGCGAGCGGATCCCGAAAAGAAACGTTTACTAATGCGCCGCATACTGGGCAAGCCCAGACAGTAGACCGGCGACAGCCGGATGACCAGTTGCCCGCCCGCACGGCCCTGGTCATCCAGCGGCGAACGTCGTCGAGTAACTGAACACCTTCAAGGTGCCGCAACAGCACCCGGCGTCCAAGTGCTGACCGTCCCTGGTTGAACGCTGCCTGACCGAGCGCCAGCGTGTGCTCGACGGTGGTCTTGACACCGCGCAGAAAAGACCCTCCGTCATCTCCACCGGGGAACCGGATCCGGTGCGCTGTTCACTCCGTGGTCGCGCCGCCCGAACGCGATGCCTACCATCGATCATCCGCAGGGTGCCGCGCCGGCGCCGTTCAACCGCGACGTCTTCCTTTCCCCGTTTGCCCATTGAATTTCTCCGCCTTAGCGGCCGCACCACGGCCGGTAATGACGTCCGATAATTCAGCCCACTCGAGATTGACTGAGGACCCATGACAACGCGGATCATCGGCTTCAACATAAGCCACGACAGCAGCGTGTGCCTGGTCGAGGACGGCGTCATTCGATCCGCACTCGCCCTCGAACGCACCTCACGGGTGAAACACGGAACCGTTCCCATTCACGCCTACGCGGCGGCGATGTCCGACCTCACCCAGGAAATGCTGGCCGATGCCGGAATTCAGGCCTCCGACATCGATTACTGGATCTCCTCCTCCACCGAAGCCCGCGACGAGCAGGAGGAGTCGCGGCTGAATCGGGTGCTGGGCCTGATGGCGCCGCCCGAGCGGTCACTGCACCTGCCGCACCCCAGCCACCACCTGGCCCACGCCGCCTCTGCCTTCTACTCCTCGGGATTCGACGAGGCCGCATCCCTCATCATCGACGCCTACGGCTCGCGGGTCGGCGCGGGACGCGAGCGTGAGAGCGCCTTCTACTTCCGTTCGGGCGCGACACCCGAGCGGGTCTTCTCGATGCTCCGCGAGTCCGACCGCATCGCGGGCACGCAGCGTGACGGCCACACCTGGCTGCCGGCCAACCCCGACGGCGTGGGCGAGCTGTACCGCGTCGTCACCCTGACCCTCGGCTTCCGCGAGTCGGGCACCGTGTACGACGACGCCGGCAAGACCATGGGCCTGGCCTCCTACGGCCGGCGAATGACACAGGAGAACCTGTTCATCGACGTGCTGCCGGACGGCACGCTCAGCTTCGCGCGCACCCCCGACTCCCTGATCGAACTGGGGCTAGCCGTCCGCGAGGGCGATGAGCTGCGGTTGATCCCCCACAAGTCGGGCGCGCCGTTCGAGCGCTTCCACCACGACCTCGCCGCCCAGATCCAGGCCGAGTTCGAGGAGGCCTGCCTGCACCTGACCCGCCGGGTGCTGGCCGAGACCGGCAGTCGCTCTCTGGTGGTCTCCGGCGGCTGCTTCCTCAACTCGATCTTGAACACGCGCATCCTGCGCGAGTGCGAGGTGGACCGCCTGTTCGTCTTCCCCGCCGCCACCGACGACGGCAACTCCGCCGGCGCCGCCCTGTACGCCTACCACAACCTCATCGGCCTGCCCCCGACCATCCGCCCGGCGCTCAGGCATGTCTACCTGGGCCCCTCCCGAGTGGCCGGACGCGATCTGAAGGCCATGGCCGACCACTGGAAACTGTCCAGCCGCGAGCACGCCGGCACCACCGACATGGTGGCCTCGGCCGCGGCGGCGATCGGGCGCGGCGAGATCATCGGCTGGTTCCAGGACCGCGCCGAGTTCGGCCCGAGGGCGCTCGGTGCGCGCTCGATCCTGTGCCATCCAGGCATCGAGGGCATGAAGGACAGGCTCAACGCCAGGGTGAAGTTTCGCGAGGGCTTCCGCCCGTTCGCCGGGTCGGTTCTGACCGAAAGGGCCGTCGACTTCTTCGAGGTTCCGGCCGAGGAGAGCCCGTTCATGCTGCACGTGTGCCCGGTGCTGCCGGAGCGGCAGGAGTCGATCAGCGAGATCGTGCATGTGGACGGCACCTGCAGGATCCAGACCGTTGCCGAGGACACCCCCGGCCCCTACCGCGCGCTGATCGAGGCGGTCGAGCGGCAGATCGGCCTTCCAATGGTGCTCAACACCTCCTTCAACCTGCGCGGCATGCCGATCGTGGAGCGGCCGGAGGAGGCCATGGACTGCCTGTACGGCGCGCGCCTGGATCGGCTGTTCATCGGCGACCTGGAGATCGAGGCGCCGGACCTGGACTCGCTACGCCCGCTGGCCACCGGCCGGAGCGGCAGGCAGGTCGAGGGCGTAGAGGCGAGGATCCTGGAGCTGGCCGACGGTGAGCGGCCGATGACCACGATCGCGGCCGAACTCGGCATCGACGTGTACGTGGCGGTGGACGCGGCACTGGAACTGCGCAGGCACGGCCTGATGCGGTGGGCGGACCTGCCCGAACCGGCCGGGCCGGCCGTACCCCTCCAGCAGTACTCTCCCAGCGCGACTCCTGCCTGACAGCACACCAGGCAGGACAGCCGGATCCCCGCCGGCTGTCCTGCCGTTGTCGCGACGGCTCCGCGAGACCGGGAAGCACATCGTAGGATAGGGTCGCGTCTCTGGCCGCCCGGGGAGTCGGAGGCACGGCATGCCGCTCGAGCAGGTTGATCTCGCCGACCCCGACACGTTCGTCGCCGGGCCACCTCACGCGGTGTTCGCGAGGCTGCGCCAGGAGTCTCCGGTGTTCCTGCATCATCGGGAGAACCTGCCGCCGTTCTGGGTGGTCACCGGATATCGGGACGTGGTCGAAGCATCGCGGGATTGGCACACCTTCTCCTCGCAACGCAACGGGGCGTTTCTCGACGAGCGGTCGGTTGAAACGGGGACTATGGTCAATCTGGATCCCCCGGGCCACACTCGGCTGCGCGGAATGGTGAGCCAGAGGTTCACGCGTCAGGCGATCGAGGGTTTGACGCGAAGAATCCGGCGGAGATGCACGTCGATCCTCGATCGGGTCTGCGAGAAGGGCGAGTGCGATTTCGCCGAGGAAGTCGCCGGGGTGTTCTCCTTCACTGTCCTCGCCGATCTGATGGGCATTCCCGAGGACGACTGGGAGCATGTGCGGCGGCTGACCACCGTCCTGGACGACCCGCTGGAACAGACCTTCCCCGACGCGGTGGAGAGGGCTGCCCGGCAGCTGCTCGAGTACGCCAACGAGCTGACCGACTGGCGGCGCAGATCGCCAGCGGATGATCTGGTCAGCGAATACCTTGCCAGCCCGGCCTTGGCGGGCCGTGACGCGCGGCGGGAATTCGAGTTGTTGTTCTTCCTGCTCATCACCGCCGGTCACCTGACGACACGACACCTGCTGTCCGGAGGAATGGCGGCGCTCAGCGAGAACCCGCAGCAGTGGCAGTTACTGCGGCAGGATCCGGCGCTGCTGGAGTCGGGGGTGGAGGAGATGCTGCGCTGGGTTACGCCCGTCATGCAGTTCCAGCGAACGGCCACCCGGGACACGATCCTCGGTGGCCGGCGGATCGCCGAAGGCGACCGGGTCGCGCTCTACTACGTCGCCGCGAATCGCGATCCCGAGATCTTTCATGATCCTGACCGTTTCGACGTGGCGCGCACACCCAACGACCACGTCGGGTTCGGCGCGGGCGGACCGCACTTCTGCCTCGGCAGCCGGCTGGCCAGGCTGCAGACGCGCATCATGGTCGAGGAGCTCCTACGGCGGGTGCCGGACATCGAGGTGATGGCGCCGCCTGAGTTCATGTCCTCCACGTTCGTCAACGGGATCCGATGGCTACCCGTGCGGTTCACTCCGGTTCCGCGAAGCTGAGACCGGGTGGGTCGAGGATCCAGGTGTGGTGGAGGAAGGCCTCCAGCTCCGCCTCCGCACCGGGGTAGGTGAGTACGAGGATCTCGGGCCGGGCCGCGCGCACTTGGGCGCACAGGGTCTCGTCCCCGCTGAGGAACAAGCATTCGCCGGCGGCCGCACCGGTCGCGTCCAGCTTCTCCAGCAGGGTTCGCCCATCCGCCCACGCCGTGATCTGGGGGTGATCCAGCGACGACGGCAGTGTGTTCGCGCAGACGTAGACACGCCGTCCCTGGTTGGCCAGCGACACCAGCGCCTCTGCCATCAGCTCGAACCCTCGCGGCGGCAGTCCAGCCATATCGTCGACGACGACTGTGTCGGGGTAGGAGCTGGTCAGGGCCGACAACTGCCGGGCCAGCCCGGTCCCCAGCGCGGCGAAGAACTCCGGGGTGTAGGGGACGTTCGCCGCTTCCTCTCTGACCGGATCCCGGAACTCCTCCACTCCGTACAGCCCAGCCATCGCGCCGGCGTCCAGGCAATACACCCCGTCGAGCCCTTCCAGCACTCTCGCGAACCGGGCCCGCCACGAGCTGTCGTCCGACCCGTCGGTGTCCGGGCAGAGGACCACCACGAATGGCCTGGGCCGTACCGCCAGAAAGGCCGCGAGCGCTCGGGTGAAGTCGCCATCGAGGTTCTCGTTCCCGGGCCAGTCCTGCCGCCGCACCATGACCACGTTCACCCCGTCGTGGTTGCCGGCCATGGCGCTTTCCGGATCGAGGAGCTGCTGGAACGCCTGGTTATACGGCGCGAACGACACGCTGAGGGGGAGATCCAGCCGTTCGCTCCAAAAGGCCAGGGGCTCCTCCACGGACTGGGCGGTGAACGTCGATCCGATCACGACCGGCAGGCTCGCGGGCGGCGGAAGCAGCGGAAGCTCGCCCAGCCCGATCTCGGGATCCTCGAGTACGGCGGCCAGCGCGTCCTGGAAAGCGTCCAGCAGCCACCTGATGGTGGACTCGTTGAAGAGGTCGGTGCTGTAGTCGACGGTCCCGCGCAACCCGTCCGACGACTCCTCCATGGCCAGGTTCAGGTCCATGAAGACATGCCCCTGGTGGACGTCGAGCGGCGTGACCTCCAGGCCCGCGATCGCGGGTGCGAGCTGCAGGTCGTTGATGTAGACGAACATGACCTGGAAGAGCGGATTCTGCGTCAGGTCGCGTTCCACTCCCAGGTCGGCCACCAGCTTGTCCACAGGCAGGCTCTGGTGATCGTACGCGCCCAGCACGGTGTCCTTGACCCGTCCGAGCAGTTCGGTGAAGGCGGGGTCGCCGCCCACGTCGGTGTGCAGCACCGTGGCGTTGCCGAACAGCCCGATCAGCGGTTCCAGCTCGGGGACGTCACGCCCGGCGACGGGCACGCCGACCACGATGCGCTCCTCCCCCGACCAGCGGTGCAGCAACGCCTTGAAGGCGGCCAGCAGGATGACGAAGACAGTCGTGTCCAGCCGCGCGCTGAGCGTCTTCAGCCCGTCCGAGAGTTCGGCCGAGATCTGGAAGGAGGTCTGCGCGCCACGATAACTGGCCACCTCGGGCCGCGGCCGGTCGTAGGGCAGCGCCATGACAGGCGGCGCTCCCTCCAGCGCGTCCCGCCAGTACGCCAGGAGCCCGTCCATGACGGGTCCGGCCAGCCAGTCCCGCTGCCAGATGGCGTAGTCGGCGTACTGGACGGGCAGCGGCGGCAGCGGCGATGGCCGGCCGGAGATGTAGGCGGCGTACAGCGTGCCGAGTTCGCGCGCCATGACCGCGATCGACCAACTGTCGGAGACGATGTGGTGAGTCGTCAGCAAGAGCACGTGCTCCCGCGCACCGACCCGCACGAGCGTGGTCCGCAGCAGAGCGTCATGTTCCAGGTCGAACGGCTTGCGTGCCTCGTCGAGCGCGAGCCGCAACGCCTCTGGCTCGGACGCGGGCAGCCCGGACACGTCGATGAGCGGCAGTGGGATGCGGCGCGCAGGGGTGATCACCTGTACGGGGACGCCGTCCTCGAGGGCGACGTTGGACCTGAGGACCTCGTGCCTGCCGACGATCTCGTTGAAGGCTCGGCGCAGCGCGCCCGCGTCGAGATCGCCGCGCAGGCGCAGCGCTGCCGACAGATGATAGGCGGTGATCCCGGGGTTGAGCTGGTCGAAGAACCACATGCGCTGCTGCGCGTGGGACAGCGGCAGCACGCCCTCCCGGCCGGCGGGCAGCAGCGGAGGGATCACGGTCATGGGCAGCCCGCCGTCTATGGCGCGCACGCGCTCGGCGAGGTCGCCTACGGTGGCCGACTCGAAAACGGTACGCAGCGTCACCTCCTTCCCCAGAGCGGCACGCAGGCGCGAGACCATCTGGATCGCCATCAGCGAGTGCCCGCCCAGGTCGAAGAACGTGTCGCGCATGCCGACCTGGTCGACCTTGAGCACGTCCTGCCAGATCCCGGCGATCGTCGCCTCCAGCTCGTCGCCGGGCGGCACGTACCGAGCCTGCGTCACCGCAGCTCGGATGGAGCGCTGGCCCTCGGTGGAGTCGGGGTCGGGCAGCGCCTGGTAGTCGACCTTGCCGCTGGAGTTGAGCGGCAGGGCATCCAGCCAGATGAGGACGGCTGGGACCATCACCTCGGGCAGCGTGCGCAGCAAGGCCTTGCGCAGTTCTTCCGGCGCCGGGGGCGTGCCCGCGGCGACCAGATAGGCCACGAGGTGGTCGTCGGCGATCACCGCGGCCTGCCGTACCGCAGGATGATCGAGCAGGACGCTTTCGATCTCGCCGAGCTCGATCCGGTGGCCGCCGAGCTTGACCTGTCGGTCCACCCGCCCGAGGAACTCGATGCGCCCGTCGGGCAGGTACCGGGCGCGATCACCGGTGCGATAGAGCCGCGCTCCCGGTGTGTACGGCGAGGGCCTGAAGCGGTCGGCGGTCAGGCCGGGGCGGTTCAGATACCCACGCGCCACCCCGAGCCCGCCCAGGTACAACTCGCCGGGCACACCGACGGGCAGCGGGCCCAGGTCGTCGTCGAGGATGTAGACGGTGGTGTTGGCGATGGGCCTGCCGATGGAGACCTCGCTAGTGACGAGGCTCGTGGTGGACCAGATGGTCGTCTCCGTCGGACCGTACATGTTGCGGAGTGCGGCGCAGGGGACGGCGGCGGCCAGCGCCGGCGGCAACGCCTCACCCCCGATCAGCAAGGTGCCCACTCCGCTCAGCGCCTGCCGCGTGGCGGGGTCGGCGACGAGGATGCCGGCGAGGGACGGCGTGCACTGGATGTGGGTGACGCCGTGGCGCTCGATCTGGGCGGCGACGGAGTAGTCGGCCTCGGCCGTTCCGGCGTCGGGGACCCGCATGCGCACGCGTACCTGGTCCAGCAGTGGCAGGCCGGCCAGCACGTCGTCGGAAGGAATGCCGAAGTCGATCAGACAGGCGAGCTCGTCGACGCCGCCGGAGCGCAGCCGCTCGGCCATGGCCGTGCATTCCTCCAGCGTTCCCATGAGGGCGCCACCGTCGTAGTAGTGCTCGAAGGCGTGGTCGAGCAGGGCCTCGACATCCTCCTCCGTCGGTTCGCCGTCGATGCCCAGGCTAGGCGCCAGCGCCTGTACCAGGCCGAAGGAGCTTCTGAGGTAGTCGCGGAACGGTTCGCGCACCGTCTTCTTCGTGGTGGTCGCGTCGGTGCCGACGTAAGCGTGGACCATGAGCGTGACGTGGCCGTCACCCTCGTGGCCCGCGGCCCGCCAGGCGCGCCGATACACGGCGATCTTGTCGACGAGCTCGTCCACGCTCTGGCCGAGCAGGTGGGTCAGGAGCCTGGCGCCGAGCTCTCCCGCCTGGCGGAAGGTCTCGGGGTTGCCCGCGGCGGTGAGCCAGAACGGCAGCTCGGGCTGTACCGGCCGCGGGTAGGTTCGCTTCTCCACCTCGCGCCCGACGCCGTTGGCCGCCGTGACGGGGTCGCCGCGCCACATCGCGCGGACGGCCTCGATGTCGGCCAGCATGGCGTCCTTACGCCTGCCGTAGACGCCGGGGTCCGGAGCGAGGACGAAGTCGTCGGCGTGCCACCCGGGTGCGAAGGAGATGCCCACCCGGCCACCGGACAGATTGTCCACCACCGCCCACTCCTCGGCCACCCGGATCGGGTTGTGGAGCGGCAGGACGACGCTGCCCGCGCGGAGCTGGATCCGTTGGGTGATCGTGGCCAGGGCTGCGGACGTCACCGAAGGATTGGGGTAGAAGCCACCGAACGGGTCGAAGTGCCGCTCCGGAGTCCAGACAGCGGTGAACCCGTTCCGGTCGGCGAACTTGGCGCCCTCGACCAGGAGCCGATAGCCGTCGCCCTGATCCTCGCTGACGGCGAAGTAGAACAGTCCGAAGTCGAGCGTGCCGACCGAGGCGCGGGCTCCGCCGCCGGGTAGCACATCGCCGTCGTCCTGGACGACCACCTGCCAGCCGCGGGTCAGCGGCCAGAGCAGTTCCAGCACGGCGATGTCGAACGACACACCGGTCAACGCGAGCCAGACGCCCGGCTCGCGCTCGTCGAGGACGTCGTCCATGGCCGACAGGAAGTTGGCCAGGTTCCCGTGCTCCAGCATGACGCCCTTGGGTCTGCCGGTGGAGCCGGAGGTGTAGATGACGTATGCCAGATCGGACGCCGATACTGACACCGGATCGGAGACGCGTGGGCCGCCGTCGTCCACGTCCGCGAGGACCTGCCTGACGGGCATGTCCGCGAAGCGATGCCGCTGAGCGTCGCTGGTGACGACCACGGAAACCCCGGCGTCCTGGAGCATGTAGGACAGGCGTTCCGGCGGCAGCGTGGTGTCGATGGGCAGGTAGGCGGCGCCGGCCTTCAGTACCGCCAGCAGGCTCACGATCATCTCGGGCGAGCGTTCGACGCAGACGGCGACCGGCGGCCCGCCCCGGACGCCCACCGCGCTCAGCCGCGCGGCCAAGGCGTCGGCGGCGCCGTCGAGCTCGGCGTAGGTGAGCTCGCGATCGCGGAAGTGCACAGCGGGCGCGTCGGGGGTGAGCCGTGCCTGAGCCGCGACGCGTTCGTGCACGCAGGAGATCGGGTACGGCTCGGCCGTGGCGTTCCAGTCGTCCAGCAGGAGGGCCCGCTCCTCACCGGACACCGTCGGCAGCTCGCTCACGACCCGTTCTGGGTCGGCGACAGCGGCTTCCAGCAGTGTCCGCCAGTTGCCGAGCAACCTGCGCATGGTGTCGTCGTCGAAGATGTCGGCGTTGTACTGGACGTTGGCGCGCGACTCGGTGCCGGAGTCGACGAACTCCAGCGTCAGGTCGAACTCGGTCGCGGTCCGGCGGCCCGGCAGCGGCTCGATGGCCAGCCCCGCCAGCTCCAGCGGCGACATGTCCGTGTTCTGCAGGGTGAACATCGTCTGGAACAGCGGCGGCCTGGACGCGTCCCGGCGCGGGTGCAGGACCTCGACCAATCGCTCGACCGGCACGTCCTGGTTCTCGTACGCGCCCAGCGCGACCTCGCGCACGCGGCGGAGCAGTTCGGTGAAGGTAGGAGCTCCGGACAGGTCGACGCGCAGCACCAGCGTGTTGACGAAGAAGCCGATGAGGTTCTCCGTCTCGGCCCGCGTCCGGTTGGCGATGGGCGAACCGAGCAGAAGGTCGGTTTCGCCGGAATAGCGCGACAGCAGTACGGCGAACGCTGCCAGCAGGCCCATGAAGCGGGTGGCGCCTTCGCGCCGGCACAGCGCGTCCATCCCGGCGACGAGATCGGCCGGCAGTTCAGCGCTCTGCCGCCCGCCCGCGAAGCTGCTGGTCTGGGGCCGGGGCCGGTCGGTCGGCAGTTCGAGGAAGGACGGCGCGCCCGCCAGGTGCCCGGTCCAGTAGTCGAGCTGGCCACCCATCGCCTCCCCCTGTAGCAGGGAGCGCTGCCAGACGGCGAAGTCGGCGTACTGGACGGGGAGCGGCGGCGGCTCCTCCCCCGCGTACAAGGCCGCCAGCTCCCTCATCAGCACGTCCAGGGACCACATGTCGGCGATGATGTGGTGGATGGTGAGCGTCAGCACGTGAACGTCGTCATCCATCCGCAGCAACGTGGTCCGCAGCAACGGCGCCTCGGCCAGGTCGAAGGGGCGCGCGCACTCGGCGGCCAGCAGGCGGTCGGCTTCCAGCCGGCGTTGGTCATCCTCCAGTGCCGTCAGGTCGATCACGGGCAGCGGTATGTCCACGGAATCCGCGATGAGCTGCACCGGGTCGTCCTCACGGAGCTCGAACGCGGTGCGCAGAGTCTCGTGGCGGTCGGCCAGTGCGGTGAATGCGCGGTGCAAGGCGTCCACGTCGAGGTCGCCGGTGATCCGTGAGGAGGCCGTCATGTGGTAGGTGGCGGTGCCCGGGTGCACCTGCTCGAAGAACCACATCCGCCGCTGCGGGAAGGACACCGACAGCGGTTCACCACGCTCGGCGCGGGCGATGGCCGCAGCCGGGCCGGGGGCCCGGCGGAGCAGATCCATCACCTCCGCCCGATGCTCGCCCAGCGCGTTCCTCAGCTCGGGGGTGAGGGCGCCGGGCGGCGCGCTGAAGCGCAGGCGCTCGCCGTCCACCCAGAGGTCCACTCCGGCCGCGCGCAACCGGGACAACAGGTCGATGGGCTTCACAGCTCCCCCTCCTCGTAGCCGTCCGTCCCGGCGACACGGCACTGGCCCGCCTCGCGGAGCACGTTCACCAGTTCTGCCTGAGCGCCCATGGTCGGTGCGTCGAACAAGTCCCTCAGCCTGACCTCCACGCTGAACGCCTCCCGAAGGCGCGTGGTCAGCCGGGTGCCCAGCAGTGAATGGCCGCCGAGATCGAAGAAGTTGTCACCGGGGCTGATCGTGGGGACGCCGAGCAGGTCGGACCAGATCGCCGCGACGGCCCGTTGCGTGTCATCGGACGGACCTGAGCCGACGAACGGATCCGCACCCGGCTCGGTCTCCACCTCGTGGTGCGAGACCGTGGCGATCGCGGCGCGGGGCTCAGTTCCGGTGACCCGGACGTCGTCCAGCCAGTAGCGCTGATGCTGGAAGGGGTACGGCGGCAGCGGCACGCGGCGACGACGGCGGTGAGCGTTCCTGCGACGCCAGTCGATCGACGCGCCGGCCGCCCACAGCAGCCCGGCCGCCTCCTGCAAGACCGCCGCGTCCGAAGCGGGCGAGAGAGGATGGCGCATCGAGGGCACGACGGCTGTGCCGTCCACGGCCGCCATCCTGGCCAGGGTGGACAGCGCCTGCCCCGGGCCCGCTTCGAGCAAGGTGTGCGCGCCGTCGCGGAGCACGGTGGCCAGGCCGTCGGCGAACCTGACCGGGCTGAGGGTGTGCTCGGCCCAGTAACCGGGGTCGGTGGCCTGCTCGTCGGTGATCCACTCGCCGGTCACGTTGGACACGAACGGGGTCACCGGCGGCCGGACAGTCATCCGTCCGACCAGATCGCGCAACTGCCTGGCTGCCGGCTCCATCATGGCCGAGTGGAAGGCGTGCGACGTGCGTAGCCGACGGCAGGCGACCTGCCGTTCCGCCAGCCGTACTGCGAGCTCGTCGATGGCGGGCTCGGGGCCGGAGACCACACACAGACCGGGCGCGTTGACGGCCGCGACGGAGAGGCCGGGCGTCAGCGTGCCCAGCTCCTCCTCCGAAAGCTGGACGCTGAGCATCGCACCTCTCGGTGCCTGCTGCATGAACCGGCCGCGCGCGGTGACCAGGGTGAGCGCGTCGGGCAGGGTGAACACTCCGGCCAGGCAGGCGGCCACGTACTCGCCGATGCTGTGGCCGAGGTAGGCGCGCGGCTCGACGCCCCAGGACTGCCAGAGGCGGGCCAGGGAGTACTCGACGATGAACAGGGCGGGCTGGGCGACGGCGGTCTCGTCGAGGTCACCGCCCGGGGCGAACAATTTCCCGCGAAGGTCGACGTACTCGCTGCAGCGGTCGATCTCCTCGCGAAAGCGGGGCTCGCTGTCGTACAGTTCGGCGCCCATGCCCGCGTACTGCGCGCCCTGGCCAGGGAACATGAACACCACTGGCGGGGCGATGGCCGGGCGGCGCCTGACCGGCGCGGTGGCCAGGCCGCTGACGGCCTCGACGACGTCCTGGCAGACGGCGAAGCGGCGATACTCGAGGGCGGTCCGCCCCACCTGCGTCGTGCAGGCCACGTCGGCGAGGTCGACCTCCGGGGTGGCGCGCAGGCGGGCCGTCAGGTCGGCGGTCATCTCCGCCAGGGCTGCGGGCGTCTTGGCCGACAGCAGCAGCACCTCGTGGAGCGCCTCGGCCGGTCTCTCCGCCGTGAGGGCCGGCGGAGCCTCTTCGAGGATGACATGGGCGTTGGTGCCACCCAGGCCAAACGAGCTGACGCCGGCCCGGCGGGGCACGTCCCCCGACGGCCACGGCCTGGCCTCGGCGTTGACGAAGAACGGACTGTCGTTGATCTTCATGGCCGGGTTCGGGCTCTGGAAGTGCAGGCTTGCCGGAATGAGCTCGTTCTTGAGCGCCAGCACGGTCTTGATCAGGCCCGCGATACCCGCCGCGACATCCAGATGCCCGATGTTGCTCTTGACCGACCCGAGGGCGCAAAAGCCCGTGCGGTCCGTCCCCGCGCGGAAGGCCCTGGTCAGACCGGCCACCTCGACCGGGTCGCCGAGCGCGGTCCCGGTGCCGTGCGCCTCGACGTAGCTGATCGTCTCCGGCGTCACATCAGCCACCTGCTGCGCCGCCCTGATCACCGCTGCCTGCCCGGAGACGCTCGGCGCGGTGTAGCCGACCTTGGCGGCTCCATCGTTGTTGACGGCTGTGCCCTTGATCACCGCGTGGACGTTGTCACCGTCCTCCAGCGCGGCCGTGAGCAGCTTGAGAACGACCAACCCGACACCGTCGCCGTGAACCGTGCCGTTGGCACCGGCATCGAAGGCCCGGCAGTGGCCGTCGTGGGAGTAGATGCCCTCGTCGTGGAAGGTGTAGCCCTCCACCTTCGGGAACGCGATCGACACCCCGCCGGCCAGCGCCACGTCGCAATCCCCAGCCAGCAAGGCCTGCACCGCGGTGTGCACCGCGACCAGCGAGCTCGAACAGGCCGTCTGCACACAGACGCTCGGGCCGCGCAGGTCGAGCTTGTAGGAGGTGCGGGTGGTGAGCTGGTCCTTGTCGTTGCCGAGCACGATGTCGTGGGCGTCGTTCCGGCGCGCCAGGTCGCGGGGCGAGAGCGGCAGGTACGAACCGGCGCTGGAGCCGCCGTACACGCCGATGGCGGCCTTGGTGTCGGCCGGAGCGATACCGGCGTGTTCGAGCGCATGCCAGGCGCATTCGAGGAAGAGCCGCTGCTGCGGGTCGATGATGCTCGCCTCGCGCGGGCTGTAGCCGAAGAAGGCGGCGTCGAACAGGTCCGAGTCGGGCAGGATGCCCTTGGCCGGCACGTAGCGCGAGCCGTTCACGACCTCCGGCGGAACGCCCTCCTCAAGGAGCTCCTGTTCGGTGAAGAACGTGATGCCCTCGACCCCGTCGCGGAGCATGATCCAAAACTCGTCGATACCCCTGGCTCCGGGAAAACGGCCGTCCATACCGATGACCGCGATGTCGGTGGCGCTCACTGTCTCTCCGTCCTTGTCCGGCGCTGAAGCAGACGCTCCCGCCCTCCGGCCGCTCTCGCCTCGTCCGTCTCACCGATGTCCGGCCGCTCCGCCGTGCCCGGCTCCCCGAGAGACAGGTGGCGGGCCAGCGACGCGACGGTCGGGTGTTCCAAGATCGTCAGTGGTGTGATCTCCATGCTCAGGCGTTCCGCCACCAGGCTGCTCATCTGCACCAGCAGTACCGAGTGCCCGCCGAGGTCGAAGAAGTTGTCGGTCACCCCGACCGCCTCCATACCGAGCACCTCACGCCAGATCCCAGCGAGGGCATGCTCCAGTCCGGTGCCCGCCGGCACGTGCCCGCCGCCGACCTCGACGCCGACCTCCGGCAGTGCCGCTCTGTCGATCTTTCCGTTGGCGGTCAGCGGCAGCGCCCCGACGATCCCGATCCGCGCCGGCACCATCGGCTCAGGCAGCCGCTGGCGCAGGTAAGAGCGCAGCTCGCCGGCCGTGGCGAGCGCGCCGGGCGCCGGCAGCACATGCGCGTCCAGCCGCAGCCCGCCAGAAGGCTCGGCCGCGGTGGTCACCACGGCGGCGCGTACGGCGGGGTGCCGTGCCAGCACGCTCTCCACTTCACCCAGCTCGATCCGGAACCCCCGGATCTTCACCTGCCCGTCGGACCGGCCGACGATCCGCAAGCGACCGTGCGGGTCGAGCCTTGCCAGGTCCCCGGTCCGGTACATCCGCCCACCGCAGAACGGGTCCGGGACGAACCGCTCGGCACTCAGCCCTGGACGGCCCGCGTACCCCCGGGCCAGCCCGCTGCCACCGATGTACACCTCACCGGTCAGGCCGATCGCGAGCGGCCGCAGCTCGTCGTCCAGCACGTGCACGCAGGTGTTGGCGATGGGCAGCCCCACCGTCATCGGCCCTGATCCCACCACGCCGCAGGTGGACCAGATGGTGGTCTCGGTCGGGCCGTACATGTTCCACAGGGCGCGCACTCGGGGCCGCAGTTCCGCAGCCAGCTCTGGCGGCAGGGCCTCTCCTCCCGCCAGGGCGGTCAGCTCAGGCCTGCCCGCCCATCCGGAGGTGACCAGCATCCGCCAGGTGACGGGGGTGGCCTGCAGCATCGTGGCCCCGGTGGCGTCCAGCAAAGCGCTCAACGCGGCGGGGTCGGCGGCGGTCGCCCTGTCCGCGATGGTGACGCGCGCCCCGACGGTCAGGGGTAGGTACAACTCCAGCCCGGAGATGTCGAAGGACAGGGTGGTGACAGCCACCAGGCTGTCGTCGGCGGCGATTCCCGGCCGAAGGCGCATCGCGTGGAGGAAGTTGGCGAATGCCCGGTGGGAGACCTGCACGCCCTTGGGCCGGCCGGTCGAGCCGGACGTATGGATCACGTAGGCGAGTTGATCGGGGTCGATGTCCAGGTCGAGGTTTCGCCCGTCGGCGCCCTGGCTGCCGCCCACGAGCGCCGTACGCCCGCCGTACGCACGGAGGATCGCAGACTCCTCGTCCCGCGCGATCATGATCGGCAGGCTGGTGTCCTCGACGATGAGCTGGATCCGTTCGGCCGGATGGGAGGGATCGATCGGGACGTAGGCAGCACCCGCCTTGTGGACGGCGAGCACCGCGACGAGCATGTCGAGCCCGCGCTCCAGACACAGCCCGACCAGCGTCTCGGCCCCTGCCCCGAGTTCCACCAGCCGCCGGGCCAGGTGGTTGGCACGAGCGTTGAGCTCACCGTAGGAGGTGTCCGTACCGTCGGCCGTCACAGCGGTGCGGGCGGGATCCTTGGCCGCCTGCTCCTCGAAGAGCTCATGCGCGCAGCGAGCGTCGGCGAACTCCACCGCGGTCCTGTTGAACCCGGCCAGGCGTTCTGCCTGTGCAGGACCGACCGCGCTGAGCGCGCCGAGAGCCGTCTCGGGCTGCGCGTTTCGCGCCAGCGCCACCAGCTCTTCCAGCAGGCAGTCCATCATCGCCGCGTCAGCGTGTGCCTGCTCGAACTCCAGCGTCAGCCGCAGCCCGTGCGTGCCGCGCTGGCAGCGCAGCTGCACGCCGATGGGCACCGTCCAGGCGAAGTGGTCCAGCAGCGTGAACACCGCCCCGCCCGACTCGACCGGCGACGGCAGGTCCACGTACTCGAAGCCCCACGCCGAATCGGACGCGGCGGGGTCCCAGAACGACTCACCCTCCAGCGCCTCACTGACGGCGTGCCGGATCCGCGCGGCGACCTGCCCGAACGGGTCGGTGTCCGCGAGCCGGGCGACCACGGGCAGCGACTTGGCCAAGGGGCCGATCACCGGTTCGAGCTCCTGGTAGACCCGCCCGTCGCAGACCAGCCCGACGACCGGCTCCGCCGTACCTGTCTGCTGCCATATCAGCGTCGTCCAGCAGGCGAGCAGGAAGTCCGGCGTGCTGACACCGCAGCGGGCCGCCGCGGCGTCGAGGTCGTCCGGGTCCACGTCCACCGAGCGTGCTGCCGGTCCGCGCGGCGAGTCACCGCCGGGCTCGAACGGCAGCGGCGCGGGGAGCGCGGGCGTCGCCGGGTTCTGCTCGATCAAGGCGTTCTGCCACGCGGCGACCTGCGCGTACTTCACGACCTCGCGCTCGTCACCATTGGCGACCTCGTGGAAGAGATTGCGCAGCCCGCGGGCGTCGGTGCGCAGAGCCGGCAGCGTCAGCACCAGCTCGTGCCTGAACGGCTCCCGCCTGACCAGCGTGGCGTGCAGCGGTGACTCGTTCCCGCGCCTGGCGTACTTGTCCAAGTGGAACGCGTCCCCGTCGTGCTGGTGGAACGTGTGCGCGCCCAGCAGGTCGTGCCGCAGCGCGACGCGCTCCAACCTCGCACGCAGACCGTCCACGTCCAGCTCACCGTCGATACCGATCACGCAACTCGCGTCCGGCGGCGACGCGGCGGCCATGAGTCGCTGCTGCGGTGAGAGTGTGCTGTCCATCTCAGCCTCCATCCGGGGTCAGGCCGTCGAACGTGGCTCGCGCGGCCGACAACCGCTCGCGGGAGAAGGCTTGTTCCGCCCGCGCCGCCAGCTCGTCCACCCTGCGGTCCGGCTCCGACACCATGGCGTCGAGCAGCATGCGGAGTTCCCCGCTCAGCCGCCTGGCCGTCGCGGCGGAGAACAGGCCCGCGTTGTAGGTCAGCCCGCCGTACAGGAGCGTTTCGGTCTGAACCACGTGGAGCGACAGGTCCAGCGTCGTGACCGCTCCGTGCAACCGCCGGGGGCGGACGGTCAAGCCCGGCGGCCCCGGCATCCTGTCGGTGGCGCGCTGGAAAGTGATCTCCACCTGGAACAGCGGCGCCCGGTCGGGCAGGCGCTCGGGCCTGACCAACTCCACCAACCGGTCGAAGGGAAGCTCCTGGTGGGTGTACGCGTCCAGCAGCACCCGCCGGACCTCGGCCAGCAGCTCGCGCACGGTCTCGTCGCCACGGACATGGGCGCGCAGCACGACCAGGTTGGTGAAGAACCCGATCAGCCGCTCGACCTCCACCCGGTCCCGGTTGGCCGTGTCGGTTCCGATCACCAGATCGGGGTATCCGGCACGACGGCGCAGCAGCACCAGGTAGGCGGCGAGCACGGTCATGAAGGGGGTCACGCCCTCCCGCCTGCTGAAGGCGACCACCTCGTCGGCCGGCATCTCGAACGGCGCGGTCTCGCTGGAGAAGACCTGCCCAGCCGAGCGTGGACGGCCGGCGGCCAGGTCGAGGACGCCAGGTGCCCCGGCGAGCTGACCTGTCCAGTACTCCTCGGCCTGCTTCAGCGCCCCGGCAGCCAGCCGATCGTGTTCCCAGATGGCGTAGTCGGCGTACTGGATCTGCATCGGCGCCAGGTCCCGGGACTGGTACAGCTCCCACAGCTCGCCGAGGAGCAGGTCGATGGACCAGGCGTCGGTCACGATGTGATGCAGCATCACCAGCAGCGTGTGCCGGTCATGGCCCAGACGCAGCAGGGTGACGCGCAGCAGCGGGCCGCTTTCCAGGTCGAAGGGCCGGGCCGCATCTGCCTCCACCAGCCGCTGCGCCGCCTCTCCTACCCCATCGGGGCCGAGACCGGACAGGTCGATGAGGGGCAGTGGCGCGGGCTCGTACGCGGAGATCACCTGTTCCAGCCGGCCACCGGACCGGCGGAAGGTGGTGCGCAGCGACTCGTGGCGGCGCCGGAGCGCCTCGACCGCGGCGTGCAGCGCGCCCACCCGCAGCGCGCCGTCGAGGTCCAGCGCGATCGCGACGATATGCACGGTGCCAGTCGGGTCGAGCTGGTCGATGAACCACAGCCTGCGCTGCGCGCTGGACAGCGGTATCGGTCCGTTCCGCCGGGCGGGTTCGATGGCGGCGACCGGCTCGGCGGCGCCCGCGATGCTCGCCCTACGGGCGAAGGCGCGCAGCGTGGGGGCATCGAACAGGGCGCGCACCGGCAGTTCCACCCCGAGCAGCGCCCGCACCCTGGCCACGACCTGGGCGGCGAGCAGGGAGTGGCCGCCGGCGGCGAAGAAGTCGGTGTCCGGGCCGATCCTGACCTCGGTGCGCAGAACCTCGCCCCAGATGTCGCTCAGCAGGTCGAGCATCGGCTCGTGCATGAGACCGGCGACGAGCGGTGCCGCGTGATCCTCCGGCTTCGGGAGCCTGGCGCGGTCCAGCTTGCCATTGGGCGTCATCGGCAGGGCGTCCAGCGGCACCACGACGGCCGGCACCATGTGCGCGGGCAGCCGCGCTGCGGCGAACTCCCGCAAGGCTTGCCCGCCCACGCCGCCGACCACGTGCGCGACCAGGCGCGTGTCGCCGGGCTCGGGCTCCCAGACGGTCACAGCGGCGTCTCGTACCTGCGGGTGGGCTCGGAGGGCGGCCTCTATCTCGCCCAGCTCGACCCGGTGGCCGCGGACCTTGACCTGCTGGTCTCGCCGGCCGAGGAACTCCAGCAGCCCCTCTCCGGTCCAGCGGGCCAGGTCACCCGTGCGATACAGCCGCCCGCCGTCGCCTCCGTACGGGTCGGGCACGAAGCGTTCCGCCGTGAGCCCCGGCCTTCCCACGTACCCTCTGGCGAGCTGCGCCCCCGCCAGGCAGAGCTCGCCGGGCAGGCCCGGCGGGACCGGCTTGAGGTTGTCGTCGAGCACGTACACCCTGGTGCCTGCCAGCGGCCGCCCGATCGGCACGGTCGCCGTGGCGGGCGCGGGACCGTGGTAGGTGACGCATCCGACGGTGGCCTCGGTGGGGCCGTAGTGGCACAGCAAGCGGCAGGACCCGGCGACGCTCAGCTCACGCCACAGTTCCGGCGCGACCGGCTCGCCACCGAGGATCAGCCACTGTGCCGGCAGCACCTGGGCGGCCGGAGCCTGTGCCAGCAGCATGCGCATCTGGGTCGGGGTGGTCTTCAGCACGTCGAGCGGCGTCCTGGCCACCGCGTCGGCATAGGCGTGACCGTCCATGGCGCACTCGCGCGACAGCAACGTGAGGCATCCGCCGTGCAGCAGCGAGGGGAAGATCGCGGTGTTGCCGAGGTCGGTGCCGGGCGCGGCCAGGAACCCGAAGCTCCACCCCTCGACCTGGCCGAGGGTCTCCCGGATGGCGGCGCTGTAGGCGACGACCGCACCGCGCGGCACCCCGACGCCCTTGGGGCGCCCCGTGGACCCCGAGGTGAAGATCACATAGGCGAGACTCCGGTCGTCGGCCGACCCGGGCGGGTTGTCCTCGGGTAGGTCGCGAGCGTCGGTTTCGAGGCAGAGGACGTCGGCATCGCCGTGGCGGTCGCGCCAGCGATCCTGGGTCAGCACCAGGCTCACACCAGCGTCCTCGCGCAGTCCCGCCAGCCGCGCCGGGGGGTACTCCGGGTCCATGGGCACGTACGCGGCGCCCGCCTTGAGCACCCCGAGCAGGCCCGCCACCAGGTCCGGCGTCCAGTCTCCCGACAGGCCCACCCTGGATCCGTCCCCGATGCCGCGTTTCAGCAGCGCGTGCGCCACCTGGTTGGCACGCTCGTTCAGCGCGCCGTACGACACCCGCTCGTCCAGGTGAGCGACGGCCGTCGCATCCGGCATGCGGCGGGCGCGCTCCTCGAACAACCCCACCAGATCGCCCCGTCCGGGCGGCGGGGTGGCGTTCCAGTCCACCAGCGCGACGCGCTCCTCCTGCGGGGTGGCCAGGGGCAGCTCGGATATCGGGCGCCCCGGGTCGCGGCAGATACCGCTGAGCAGAGTGCTGAAGTGGCTCAGAAATCGGCTCACCGTGGGCTCGTCGAACAGATCGGTGCTGTAGTCGAGGGTGGCCACGAGACTCTCGTCGTCGTCCCTGATCGCCATCGACAGGTCGAACTGCAGGGCCGGGCTGGTGACGCGCCACGGCTTGACTGTGACACCCGGCAGGTCCCAACTGGCCGGCGGCGTATTCTCCATGACGAACATGACCTGGTAGACGGGGGTGTGCCCGGCGCCACGCTGGACCGGCAACTCCTCCACCAGCCGCTCGAACGGCAGAGCCTGATGGGCGTAGGCGGCCAGCGTCCCCTCACGCACCCGCCCGAGCAACTCGACGAACGCCGGCTCACCGCTGAGGTCGGTTCGCAGAGCCAGGGTGTTGACGAAGCAGCCGATGAGGTTCTCCAGATCGCCGCTCACGCGTCCGGCGATCGGGGAACCGACGACCACGTCGTTCTGGCCGGTGTAGCGGTACAGCAGCACCTGCAGCGCGGACAGCAGCGTCATGTGCAAGGTGGCGCCCTCACGCCTGCCCAGCGCGCGGAGCTCGGCCGTCACCTCGGGCGGGATGCGCAGGTCCAGGTTGCCGCCCCGGTAGCTGGGGACGGCGGGTCGGGTTCGGTCGGAGGGCATGGCCAGCACCTGCGGGCTGCCTGCCAGGCGCGCGGTCCACCAGTGAAGTTGCTCGGCCAACTCGCCATCGCCGACACTGCGGTCCTGCCAGGCCGCGAAGTCCGCGTATTGCAGGGGAAGGTCCGGTACGGCAGGCGGACGGCCCTGGCGGTAGGCGGCGTAGTGCTCCGACAGTTCCCGGACCAGGACGGCCTGCGACCAACCGTCGGCCACGATGTGGTGTAACGACAGCAGCAGCAGGTGCTCCTCGTCGCCGATCACCAGCAGCGCGGCGCGGAGCATCGGCCCGCCGGCCAGGTCGAACGGGTGTCCTGCTTCGGCCTCCAGAAGCGGCTCCGGGGACATCCCCCGGAGGTCGACGACCGGGAGGGGGAGGGTCACGGCGGGCGCCACTCGCTGCACCGGCCGGCCGTCGACCTCTTCGAACGTGGTGCGCAGGATCTCGTGGCGGGCCACGACGGCGTTGAGTGCGCGGCGCATCGCGGGAACGTCGAGCGGGCCGCTCAGACGGAACGTCGAGCGCACGCCGTACAGGACGCTGCCGGGCTGCCAGCGATCGAGGAACCACATGCCGCGCTGCGCGTACGACAAGGGGGCGGAACCCTCGTCCGTGCGGCGCGGGATGCGGGCGGCGCGCTGCCGCTCCAGCAGCCTGCGTTCCAACTGGGCACGTTTGGCCGCGGGCAGCCGGGCCAACCGCTCGGAGAGATCGGCCATCATTGCTGCCCTTCCGCCTCCGCCAGCGCGGCGTCCTCGGGCATCGCCTCCAGTTCGTCCAGCAGGTCCAGCAGCTCGTCGTCGAGGGCCAGTGGCGTGATGACGGCAGCCAGGGCGGCGATGGTGGGAACGCGGAAGAGGCTGCTCAGGGGAAGTTCGATGCCGAGGCGGTCGCGCACGCGTGCGACCACCTGGTTGGCCAGCAGCGAGTTGCCGCCCGCCTCGAAGAAGTCCTCGCTCGTGCCGATACTGTCCCGCTCCAGGAGGTCGCACCAGATCTCGCTCAGGAACTGCTCGATCGGGGTGCCGGGAGCGCTGCCGGTGAGCGTGGCATCCTCGCGCGGCTCGGGCAGCGCGGCACGGTCGACCTTGCCCCCCGAGGTCAGCGGCAGAGCCTCCAGCCAGACGAAAGCGGAAGGCACCATGTAGTCGGGCAGCTTGCCGCCGGCGAAACGCCGTAGCTCGCGTGGATCTGGCGGGGCGTGCCGCTGCTCGCCATCCAGGCGCGGGACGCAGTAGGCGGCCAGGCGGCCATCGGTGGCGGTCACGACGACCTGGGCCAGATCGGGGTGGGTGGCGAGCACCGTCTCCACCTCGCCCAGGTCTACCCGGTACCCGCGGATCTTCACCTGGTCGTCGACGCGCCCGGCGAACTCCAGGTCGCCCCCGGGCGTCACCCGGGCCAGGTCGCCGGTCCGGTACATCCGCTCGCCCCGGCCGTAAGGGCTGGGTACGAAGCGCTCAGCGGTCAGGGCGGCATCGCCGACGTACCCGCGAGCCAGTCCCGCTCCGGTGACCCACAGCTCCCCGACCGTCCCGGCCTGGACGGGTTCCAGCTCAGCGTCCAGGACGTGCGTGCCGGTGCGTGGCAGCGCCCGTCCGATGGGCACCCGTTCCAGCTTCGCAAGCCGCGCCGGATCCATCGGCGCCTCGTACATGGTGGCGGCGATCGTGGTCTCGGTCGGGCCGTAGGCGTAGAAGAAGCGGTGCTCCGAGCCGGCCAGGCGCGCCCACTCCACCAGCCGGTCGACCGGGATGCTCTCGCCGCCGGTAATGAACAGCCGCATCCAGGACATCGAACGCCCCGTCAAGGCCAGCGTCTCGACCAGCAGCCGAAAGTAGACCGGAGGAAGCATGACGCCGGTCACTCCGCGGCGCTCGCACTCGTCCAGTAGTTCGAGGGGTGAGGTCCAGCTCGGGTTCGAGTGCACCACCAGGGCGGCGCCGGAGATCAGGGTCGGGTAGATCTCGTCGGCCGCGGCGTCGAAGCCCAGCCCGGTGAACTGCAGAACACGATCGCCCGGCGCCAGACCGTACAGGTCTGCCTTGGCCACCACTCGCTCCGACAGCGCCCGATGATCGATCATCACGCCCTTGGGCCTCCCAGTGGACCCCGAGGTATAGATCACGTAAGCGAGGTTCTCCGCATCCGCTTCTCTGGGAGTCTCATCCCCCGGTTCTTCCGGGGTGTCCACGCACACCGTCACCGCGCCGCATTCCGGAATCTCGGCTGCCAAGGCCTCCTGCGTGAGCACCAGCGGGGGCCGGGCGTCGCCGAGAATCTGGGCCAGCCGCTCTGTCGGCCAAGCCGTCTCCAGCGGCAGGTAGGCGGCCCCGGATTTCAGTACGGCGAGCAGTGCGACGATCATGTCGAGCGAGCGGCCCACGTACAGCCCGACCAGCACGTCCGGTCCGGCCCCCCGCCGGGTGAGCCGCCGGGCGAGCCGGTCGGCCCGCTCGTCGAGTTCCCTGAAACCGATCTCCTGCTCGCCGACGACCACCGCGACCGCGTCCGGGGTGAGCGCGGCTTGGGCGGCCAGCAACTCGGGCAGGTTCGTCATCAGCTTCCTCTCGGTCATGCCGTGGACGGCCGCTGTC
The DNA here is from genome assembly GCF_050949235.1 of Streptosporangium sp. CA-135522. NCBI lineage: Bacteria > Bacillati > Actinomycetota > Actinomycetes > Streptosporangiales > Streptosporangiaceae > Streptosporangium > Streptosporangium sp. CA-135522. The sequence continues at coordinate 4,530,962 of NZ_CP192026.1, read as the reverse complement.
CCATCCCGGCCATCGGGCCTAGCCACGGTCGGCTCGCGGATGGAGCCGGACGAACAGGCGGTTGTCGATCGCGGACTTCAGGTAAGGCGTACCGACCGTGTATCCGGTCCCGCTCTCTTCCCCGATCATGCGGACCGCCAGCTTCCAATGCGTTTGCTTCCATCGTTGGTGGACGTCCTCCAGCTCACCGGCCGCATCTCCGACGAGGTCACGCCCCTCCGGGTCCAGTACGCCCCGAGCCAGCGACTCTTCGACGGCCGAGGTCAGATCGAGCCACTCCCCCAGCACGCGATCCCTGATGACCGGTACCGACTCGTACGCCGGAGAGTCGATACGCGAGCGCGGCGGCGGCGAGCACAACGCCTCGAAGATCTTGTAGTTGTCCGACTGGATGGCGCTGGCGCCGACGGTGTAGATGCGGAAGGCGCGGAAGGACTCCGCCCTCATGGTCGCCAGCAGCGAGAACAGGGAACGGCTCGCCGCCAGCACGCCGGCGCAGCGCCTGAGGCAGGCCGCTGCCTCCTCTGCCAGCCCGGCCCGCACCGCCGCGATGGCGTCGCGAAGCTCGGCGGCCATCGCTGCGAAGGTCACTTCGAAGGCCTGGAGCACGCGGATGAACAGATACTCGTCGTGCACAACGTAGACGGGCTGCATGCTGACCAGAAGGGTCCGGGTCCGCGCGGTGGAGGCCTCATGGAGCAGCCGCCTGGCTCGCTCGTCCAGGCCACTGCCATCGCCGTCGTCGAAGCTCGTGGACAGCGCGGCCTCGAGCAGGCGCAGCCTCTTGTTGTGCAGGTCGGCGTCGGGCCGCATCATCGGCAGCCAGTCGTGCGCCTCGTCTCGGGCTCCGGTCTCGAAGACGAGCAGGTCGGCGAGGAGTAACCCGACCCATTCGTCGCGCTGGCGCCGCGCGGTCGCACCGTCGGCGTCGGGCACCAAGCCGAGCAAGTCGATGCCTAGGTAGGTCAGATAGTTGTAGCTCTCATCCCACTTATCCAGAGCCACATCAAGAAAGCCGATGAGAACCTCGTGCCCCGGCTCCGTCGGCGACAGCCGTGCCCGGGCCACATCGAGCGTTTTGAGCACGACGCCGGCCACGAACTGCTTACCTCTGGTGCGGTAGCACTCCATTACCTCCGCATAGGGAAACTCGCGCTCGTCCCGCTCCCAAGTCGCGAGTTCGCGTAAGACAACATCCTCTGGTGTGGTCCCCGTTTCCATAGAAAATTCGACCCTTCCGAAGTCGATTGAACATCCCCCGCGACAATGCGCTCGGCAAACCATCCAATCGAGTCGGAACGCGCATTTTCAAGGGTCGCAGCGCCCGAACGGCAGCCATTCAAGGGCAGCATCGAACCACGCCTGACGATATCGTCAGAACGCAATAGAACAATAATCCGCGACTATCGGGCGACCGGCTCCGCGACCTTCCCCGCACTCCAGCCGGACGGATATGCGAGTTTCAGCAGCGGCCCACAGAGCACGGTGGTGATCACCGCCATCGCCACCATGAGCGAATACATCCGGTCGTCCACTATCCCCATCTGCAGGCCTACGGTGAGCAGCACGATCTCAGTGAGCCCGCGAGTGTTCATCAGGGTCGCCAGGGCGAAGGCCGAACGCGGGTCCAGGTGGCTGAACCTGGCGGCCGCATAGACGCCGACGAGTTTCCCGCCCATCGCCGCCACCAGGATCAGGCCGAGTTCGAGCAGGTTGGATCCGGTTAGCTGGGACAGATCCACGTTGAATCCGGCGATCACAAAGTAGACAGGCAACAACATCGTGGCAAGCGGGGCGACCCGGCTACGCAGGTCGGCGCGCAGCCCCTCCGGCCGAGGCATGACCAGCCCGAACAGGAACGCGCCGAAGACGAAGTGCAGCCCCATCCACTCCGTGGCGCCTCCGGAGATCAGCACGCCGACCACCGCGACGGCCAGTCGCACCGATCCCGTGACCCGCGCCCACAGCACGCCGGTCAGGCGTGGCACCACGGTGAACATCAGCACGAGGTACGGCAGCGCCCAGAGGAGCTGCCAGGCGTGACCGCCGCTCCCATAGGAGGCGACGATCACGGCCAGCAACGTCCAGGCGATGACATCCCCGACTGCGGCGGAGGCGAGCGCCAGGCCACCGACCCTGCTCTGACCCATTCCCCGGTCTTCGATGATCCTGGCCAGGACGGGAAACGCGGTTACCGCCATCGCGGTCCCGATGAACAGGACGAATCCGGTGCCGCCCTGATGACCACCGCTCAGCCAGAGCGCCACCAGCACGCCGAGGCCGAACGGCAGGAGCACCGACCCGGCCGAGATACCGACCACAGCCCGGCCCTGAGCCACGCCGGAGCCCCGATCCAGTTCCAGCCCGACGAGAAACATGAACAGGGCGACGCCGAGGTTGGCCAGGGCTCCGAGCATGGGCCTGACGTCAGAAGGAAACAACGTGTCGGCGATCCAGCCCTGAAAAAGAGTGGGCCCGACGAGAATGCCGGCGACAATCTCGCCGATGACCGCCGGCATATCGAATCGCCGCGCCAGTGCACCGAGCAGCTGGCAGACCACGAAAATCAGTGCGAGACCCAACAGTAATTGCACGACAATTTCCGACTTCACGCACGCTCCTCAGAACTCGAGGTCATCCCGCGACAGAACTTCCGTTCTCGTCGTCAATACGTTCGGCGAGATCGCTCCAGTCGGCTGCACAGCGGCGGGCCAGCTGGGCCACCAGGACCAGGCAATGCGGTGGCACACCGTCGAGGAGCCGGACGAATTCTTCTACATCGAGGAGGTGTCTTTCGAGCTGCCCTAGCAGGGCCCGACCCGACTGCTTGTGCCTGACCGACGGATCCCTTCTCATCTTTTCCAGGATCGAAGGCACCTCGGGCAGCCCTGCATTTCGCCCGCGAGCCGCCAACTGCGCCGCCGCCGTGCGGTTCTGCGCCGCCTGCGGTGCGCTCGGCACGGGATCCTCACCCCTGCGTAGCCGCTCGCGCACGTCACGTACGGTCGTCGGTGAGATCCCCGCATCCCGGGCGACCTCCCTCAGGGATGCCTCCGGTTTGCTGCGCAGCAGCTCGGAGGCGAGCTGCCGGCCGACCGCCGCGTCCACGGGCCGGACCCTTCCGTCCATCCCGATCCTGGCGTCCAAGTGCTGCCGGACGTCGGTTGCACGCTGTCTCACGGTGCGCACCGACTTGGCGGAGATGCCCGCCGCGGCGGCGATGGCACGGTCTGACCACTGCGGATATGAGCGGATGAAGCGCTCGGCGGCCGCCTCTCGGTCCTTCCACGACAGCGGCAAACCATGGGTGATGTTGGCTCGCACTCCGCACAGGAATGACGCCTCATCGTCACCATCAAAGAATCTGACCTCGATGAATCGATCACCGCGCAACCGTGCGGCCATAACGCGGTGCATCCCGTCGACAATCCGCATCGAACCCCGCTGGACCAGTATCGGCGGAAGGACACCGTCCTGCCCAGAAAGCATTTTTGCGTGTTGTCTGTCGGTGCCATCCAGCCGCGGCGATTCCGCAGGGAGCAGGAGGTCGATGGATACGCGATGGACTTCTCCTGCGACTTCTTCCGGTAGTGCATCGCTTACAGACTGCGACGAATCAATCTCTTTGTGCACGAGCTACCCCCGGGCGTCCCGTTTGGTGTCAGCACTTTTCGTCCCCGTGGATCCAATCATGACAAGCATTGCACCCGCTTTGTGATCATATAGTTTGAAAACCGGCGATTCCAGAAGCGGTAAGGTTTGTAGTTAGATGTCCGTTCTGCTGGTCGGACAGCCAGCCTGGACGACTGGATCGCCCGCGCCCCACATGAGGTCGACGCCCGACGCCATCGGCGATCCCGTCCGCACCGAGCCCACGCTCCGGCGCCCCGCGCGCGCCGTTCCCTCGCGAACCCGGCAGAGCATGAAGGTCGTCGCCTGGCCGGGCGAAAACAACTCTCAATCGGCTCGATTGACCTTGCTCGCCTTTCAATGAGGATTGTTCATATATTCGCGCTACGAATCCCGCCGTTATCCACACCCGACAATTGCCGAGGGAAATGTCCATGCGAATCATCGGCTTCAACTTAAGTCATGACAGCAGCGCGTGTATCGTCGAGGACGGCGTCATACGTTCGGCACTTGCCCTCGAACGCACCTCGCGGGTGAAACGCGGAACCGTGCCAACGTACGCCTATGCAGCGGCCATGGCCGACCTCACCGAAGAAATGCTGGCCGACGCCGGCCTACATTCGGCTGAGATCGATTATTGGATCTCCTCCTCCACCGAATCGCGCAACATCGAAGAGGAGTCGCGGCTGAATCGAATACTCGGCCTGATGGTCCCGCCCGAGAAGTCGCTGCACCTGCCGTATCCCGGTCACCACCTTGCACACGCCAGCGCCGCCTTCTACTCTTCTGGATTCGACGAGGCAGCTGCGCTCGTCGTCGACGCCTACGGCTCGCGCGTCGGCCCCGGCCGCGAGCGCGAAACCGCCTTCCACTTCCGCACGGGATCCCCGCCTGAGCGGGTCTTCGGGATGGTCCGAGAGTCCGACCGTATCGCCGGGATTCAGCGAGACGGTCACACCTGGCTGCCCGCTGTCCCCAACGGGGTCGGCGAGCTGTACCGGATCATCACCCTGGCACTTGGGTTCTGCGAGTCCGGAACCGTGTACGACGACGCGGGCAAGACCATGGGCCTGGCCTCCTACGGCGAGCGAATGACACGGGAGAACCTGTTCATCGACGTCACGCCCGACGGCGGCATCAGCTTCGCGCGAACCCCGGACTCGCTGGTCGAGCTGGTACTGGCCGTGCGCGAGGGGGAGGAACTGCGGCTGATCCCGCACCCTTCCGGCTGGCCGTTCGAGCGCTTCCACCACGACCTGGCAGCACAGATCCAGTCGGAGTTCGAGGAGGCCTGCCTGCACTTGACCCGTCGGGCGCTGGCCACGACCGGCAGCCGGTCGCTGGTATTGTCCGGCGGCTGCTTCCTCAACTCGAGCCTGAACACGCGGATCCGGCGCGAGTGCGAGATCGACCGGCTGTTCGTCTTCCCCGCCGCGACCGACGACGGGAACTCCGCTGGTGCCGCGCTGTACGCGTACCACAACCTCATCGGGCGGCAACCGCCGGTGCGATCCGCGCTGCGCCACGTTTACCTCGGGCCGTCCCGGGTCGCCGGACGGGACCTGGCCGCGCTCGCCAACCGGTGGCACCTGCGCAGCCACCAGCACGGCAGTACCGCCGAGATGGTGATGGCCGCCGCGGCGGCCATCGGGCGCGGCGAGATCGTGGGCTGGTTCCAGGACCGCGCCGAGTTCGGCCCGCGGGCACTGGGCGCCCGATCGATTCTGTGCCACCCCGGCATGGACGGCATGAAGGACAGGGTCAACACGCGGGTGAAGTTCCGCGAGTCCTTCCGCCCGTTCGCCGGGTCTGTCCTGAGCGAGCAGGCCTACAAGTTCTTCGAAATCCCGGCCGAAGAGAGCCCCTTCATGCTGCACATCTGCCCGGTGCTGCCGGTCCGGAGGGGATCCATCAGCGAGATCGTGCACGTCGACGGCACCTGCCGGATCCAGACCGTCGCCGAGGACACACCCGGCCCCTACCGCGCGCTGCTCGAGGCCGTCGAACGGGAGACGGGCCTGCCCATAGTCCTGAACACCTCGTTCAACCTGCGCGGCATGCCCATCGTGGAACACGCGGAAGACGCCGTCGACTGTCTGTACGGCTCGCGCCTGGACCGGCTCTTCATCGGCGACGTAGAGGTCGAAGCCCCGGACCTGGACGCCCTGTGTCCCGTGACCACCAACCTCAGCACGGAGCGGGCGAACTGCTCCGAAGCCGAGATCCTGGCGCTGGCGGATGGGTTCCGGCCGATGACCGCGATCGCCGACGAGCTCGGTATCGACATCTACCAGGCGGTCGACGCCGCGCTCGAGCTGAGAAGGCACGGTCTCCTCCGGTGGGCGAGGGTCCCCGAGCGCGTACGGCCCGCCGTACCCCTGCCTCAATACTCCCCAAGCACCACAATCTGACATCGCCTACTACCATCACCCGCCGACGTCAGCGCAGGCCGGACAGCCTGATCTCCGGCTGCCCGGCTCCGGCGGCCAGGACGGCGGCGAAGTCGCCGGCGAACGTGTCGGCGGTGGCCTGCGTGAACAGGTCACGGCGGTAGTGCACCTCCACGGTGTCATCCCTGACGATGGTCAGCAGGTCGAGCGTGGTGCCGCTCTGTCCGGCCCGCACCGGCGAGCACACGATGCCCGGCAGCGCGACCCGGCTGGTGCGAGCGCCCAACGACTGGAAGCCCACCTGCACGATCGGGTTCCTGCTCAGGTCACGCGGAGGCCGCATCACCGTGACGAGCCGGTCGAAGGGGGTGTCCGGGTGCCGGTAGGCACCGAGCGCCGCCGAGCGCACCCGGCCGAGCAGCTCGGCGAAGCTCGGATCGCCCGCGCACCGCATCCGCAACGCGAGCGTGTTGACGAACAGGCCGACGAGGTTCTCCGTCTCGATACGCGTGCGGTTGCCGGCGAAGGTGCCGATGACGAAGTCGTCCCTGCCCGTGCTCAGGCTGATGGTCGCGACGTAGGCCGCGAGCATCGTCATGAAGGGCGTCGCCCCCGACGCCTTGGACGTCACGGCCACCGTACGCATCGTCTCGGCAGGTAACGTGAGCTCGACCACGGCCTCGGCCGACGCTCCCTGGGCGCCACGCGGATGGTCGAGCGGCAACTCCAGTTCCAGCGGCACCCCGTCTAGATGCGCCCGCCAGTAGTCGAGCCCGCTGTCCACCGAACGCTCGCGTTGCCAGCAGGCGTAGTCGGCATACTGGATGGGCAGTGGAGCGAGCTCGGGCTGGTTGCCCATGATCTCGGCGCGATAGCAGGCGCACAGGTCGCGCCAGAACACGTCCAGCGACCAGTCGTCGGCCACGATGTGGTGCATCACCACCAGGAGGATGTGGTCAGCCGCGCCGAGCCGTAGCAGCAGCATGCGTACCAGCGGCCCGTCGGCCAGTGAGAACGGCCGCAGCGATTCCTCCTCGATCATCACCAGCGCCGCCCGCTCCCCCGCCGCGCTCCCCTCCAGGTCTCGCACTTCGAACGGCACCGGCGAGTCCCGACCGACGAGCTGGTACGGCAGGCCGTCACGCTCAGGGAAGGTCGTCCGCAGCACGTGGTGGCGCGCCATCGTGCCGGCCAGCGCCAGACGCAGCGCGTCCGGGTCGAGGTCACCCCGCAATCGGTAGGACTCGTAGAGGTTGTGGTCGGCGCTCCCTGGCGCGAGCCGGTCAAGGAGCCAGAGCTGCTGCTGGGCGGAGGAGAGCGGGATGCCGGTGTCCCGGTGGCCTGCGAGCGGGATCGAGGACACGGGCGTGGCGGCGCTGTCGACGATCTCGCCGAGTCGTTCGACGGTGGCGGCGGTCAGCATCGCGTCGATGGACACCTCCGCCCCGAGCGCCTGCCGTATCCGGGCGCAGACGGCGGTCGCGGCCAGCGACTGCCCGCCCAGATCGAGGAAGGCGTCGCGGACGCCGACCGGTGATACTTCCAGGACGTCCTGCCATATCTCGCTCAGCGCGCGTTCGGTGGAGGTGCGCGGGGCGAGGTAGCTCTGGTCCAACTCGGGGCGGGCGGTGCCGGGGTCGGGCAGGGATTTGCGGTCGATCTTTCCGCTGACCGACATCGGCACTTCCCCGATCGTGACGCACACGGTCGGGATCATGTATTCGGGCAGCCTTCGCGACAGCCACTCCCGCATGGAGTCGATCCGCAGGGGGTCGGCGCCGTCCTCGGCGGGCACCAGGTACGCGATGAGCCGCTGGTCGCCGGCCTTGCCTGCCTGGCACGTGACGGCTGCCGCCGCGACCGCGGGATGGTCGGCCAGCGCGGCCTCGATCTCGCCCAGCTCCACCCGGTTTCCCCGGATCTTGACCTGCTGATCGAGCCTGCCCAGGTAGTCGATGGAGCCGTCCGGCAGCCGTCGAACCAGGTCGCCGGTCTGGTAGAGGCGGGCGCCCGGCTCGGTGGCGTGCGGGTCGGGCACGAACAAGTCGGCGGTCAGCCCCGGGCGGCGGTGGTAGCCGCGTGCGAGCTGCACCCCGGCCAGGCACAGCTGTCCCTCCTCCACCGGCTGGAAATCCTCGTCGAGCACGTGGGCCCGGGTGTTGGCGATGGGCAGGCCGATCGTGACCGACTCGCCGGGCAGGCAGTGGGCGGCGGTGACCTCGATGGTGGCTTCGGTGGGACCGTAGAGGTTGTAGACGTCACAGCCGATCCGCTCGTACACAGCCGCCACCAGGTCGCCGGGGAGTGCCTCGCCGGTGCACATCAGCCTGCGCAACGTCGGCAGCGCGCCGAACGGCGTGGCCAGGAAGGCGCGCAACATCGACGGCACGAAGTGGACGTTGGAGATGTTCCGCTCGTTGATCACGCGCGCCAGGTACGCGGGGTCGCGGTGCCCGCCGGGCCTGGCCATCACCACTGTCGCACCGTACGACAACGGCCAGAACAGCTCGGGCACCGACACATCGAAGCTGTAGGGCGTCTTCTGAAGCAGCCGCTCGCCCGATGACAAGCCGAAATACTCCTGACCCCAGACGATGCGGTTGACCACGCCCCGGTGCGCCACCACGACGCCCTTCGGCCGGCCGGTCGAGCCCGAGGTGTACATCACGTACGCGGGGTTGTCCGGGTGGGCGCCCGGCCGGGGGTTGTCCTCCCGCCCCGCGCACTCGTCCTCGACGTACACCAGGACACCGCTGTAGTCGCCGACGCTTCCTTCCAGTTTCCTGCTGGTGATCACAACAGGCGCGCCCGAGTCGGCCACCATGTAGGCGAGGCGGTCGGCCGGGTAATCCGGGTCGAGTGGCACGTACGCGCCGCCCGCCTTCAGTACGGCCAGCAGCACCACCAGCATGTCCGTACCACGATGCAGGCAGACCCCGACGCAGCTCTCGGGCCCGACACCCAGGGCGCGCAACTGATGCGCCAGGCGGTTGGCCCTGAGGTTCAGCTCCGCATAGGACGTTTCGCCGTCCACTTCGTCGTCGATCACGGCCAGAGCGTCAGGAGTCTTGCTGACCTGGGCCTCGAACAGCTCATGTACGCAAGGACTTCTCACCGGCCGACCTCCTTGAGACGAATGGATGGGGGACGGCTGCGCCTCGCGCTCACCACCACGTCACCGGCGAAAAGCCCCCGGCCTCCGAAAATACTGAGGCTCCCTAGCGGCCACCAGCCGGACACCTCCCGCCATAGCCCGTCCTGATCCGCATATCCGGTCATCGACGGACACGGGCCGGGCGAAGTAGCGTACGGCCTGATGATCTCAAACCCCCGCGCGCCGTCGAAGACGGACAGCGCCGCCGATGACCACACGTCCAAGGGCGGACCGGCCTCGGTTGGACGGCGCTGACATGGCGGAGCGGGAGTTGAGCCCGGACTGCCGACGCTGCTTCGGGCTGTGCTGTGTCGCCCCCGCCCTGCGCGCCTCGCCCGAGTTCGCGATCGAGAAAGACGCCAACGAGCCGTGCCTCAACCTGCGGGCCGACGACTTCCGCTGCCGCATCCACGACACACTCAGGCACAGCGGCTTCCCGGGGTGCGCGATTTACGACTGCTACGGCGCCGGCCAGCGGGTCGCGCAGGAGACCTTCGGCGGTACTGACTGGCGGCAGGCCCCGCACACCTCCACGACCATGTTCGCCACCTTCATGATCATGCGGCAGCTCCACGAACTGCTCTGGTACCTCGACGGGGCGCTGCGGCTTACCACCGCCACGGCTCTCCACGACGAACTGCGGCAGGCGAGCGCCGAGATCGACCTGCTGGCCTCCGGCGATGCTGTCACGCTGCTAGGGCTGGACGTGGCGGCGCACCGCCGAGAGGTCGAGGCCCTACTCCTTCGCACCGGAGCCGCCATCCGCGGCCAATAGGGAACCCTTCATCCCATGGCCCTGGCAAAGTGGCGCTGATGGCCATGATGTCCAGTTCATGGCTTGAGGACCGTGCGGCCGAGCCGAAGCGACAGGACGGGCCACCCAGCTGAACGAACAGGCACGACCTTCGAGATCATGAGGTTCTCGACGCCAAATGATCAGAGAAGGCCGTGCCTGCCCCCTTGTCATTGCCGATCACCCCTGCCCTGAACCACTTGACGACCGTGACCTGCGGTTCCGCGCCTGCTGCCGTCGCCGAGTACGCCAGCCTGCTCGATCACCTGCGCCAAGTTCCCGACCCACGGCGGCGACGCGGCATCCGCCACACGCTCGCCTCGATCCTGACGATCACCGCAGCCGCCGTACTGGCCGGAGCACGGTCCTTCACCGCCGACGCGCTCCACACCCAGCGCGAGCACGCCACCTTCCTGGTGACCGACAAGAACGCCCACTACATCCTGATCGTCAAGAAGAACCAGCCCACCCTGCACACCCAGCTCAAACGGCTGCCGTGGAAGCAGGTCCCCATCGCCGACCGACAGCGCGATCGCGGGCACGGCCGCGAGGAGCGCCGCACGCTGAAGGTACTCACCGTCAAAGCCGGCCTGCTCTTCCCGCACGCGGCACAGGCCATGCAGATCAAACGCCAGGTCAGGGACCTGGACAAGGGCAAGTGGCGGACCGTGACCGTCTACGCCATCACCGGCCTGCCCACCTGGCAGGCCGACCCCGCCGACCTGGCCACCTGGATCCGCGGCCACTGGAGCATCGAAAACCGGCTCCACTACGTCCGCGACGTCACCTACGGCGAAGACCACTCCCAGGCCCGCACCGGCAACGCACCCCGCAACATGGCCGCCCTGCGCAACCTCGCCATCGGCGCACTACGCCTGACCGGCGCAACCAACCTCGCCCAAGCCATCCGGCACCTCTCCCGAAACGCCACCCGCCCCCTGACCGTCCTCGGAATCACATGATCAACTGACTTTGCCGGGGCCCTGAGACGGAGCCGTCACGATGAACAGCACCGCGTCATCGTGAACGTGGCGGCCGGATCTCGGCCCGGACCTACCAGATGTCCCACCGAGAAAGAAATGCGGGCGTGACGCAATTCCGAATGCCTTCCAGGCGCTGTCTTCCCTGGTGACAGCCTTGAAGTATGAGGTACTCCGACAAAAAGCCGAGGGCGGGCCGGGACCGGCCCACCCGGTCAGGCAGGGTTCGCGGGACGGCCGCCTCACCGGCCCCGGTCCGCACCGGACAGCGCCCTACCGGCAGGTCTTCGTCTCCACCGAGCAGTGCTTGACTTCGGGGAAACGCCCGGAGGGCTTGTTCAGCAAGGGTTGTGGCTTCTTCAGCAGGTGCTGGTCGAGGAAGGCGCGCACGTACGCACGGGTGATCTCCATGGAGCGAACCCCGGACAGCTCGGCGCCGGACTCGATGCCGAGCTGGTCGACCAGCACGCCGAGGTCGGTGAAGGACGTGTGCTCCGCCCCGGTCACCATGAGCCAGCGCTTCCAGCCGTTCAGCTGCTTCCAGTCACGCTCCCAGGTGGCGGCCGCCTCTCCCTGACCCGGGGTGTAGGAGGACTGCTTGCCCAGGAACAGGAACGGCCGCGACAGCCCGCCGTCCGGGATCGGGGCCTGTGTGGTGCCGTCCATGTCGATTCCGGCGCGTACCCGGGAGTCCGTGAGCATGGTCGGGATGGTGCTCGCTCCTCCGGCGGAGTGGCCGGCCATCGCGATCCTGGATGGGTCGATCAGGCGGGCGCCTTTCCATTTCGGGTGTGACCCGGTCAGCCGGTCGAGCACGAAGGAGACGTCGGCCGCCCGGCTCCTCCCCAGTTTCTCCCACCACGCCGGGTCCTTCTTGATCTCGCACGTGACACAGGTGGCGACCCGTCCGTCGGGGAAGGTGGTGGCGACGTTCTCGTATGTGTGGTCGATCGCGGCCACCACGTAACCTCTGCTCGCCAGATCCTCGGCCAGCGCCGTCAGTTCGGACCGGGGCTTGGTGAAGCCGGGGGAGAGTACGACAAGAGGTAGACCGTGCTTGCGACCTTCCGGTTCGGCGTCGCTGAAGGCATTGGTCCGTGTCTTGCTCAGCACGTCCAGCGGCACTGTGGTGATCTCCCCACTTCTCAGGAGGAGCTCGGACTCCTTCGGTGTCATGTACTGCGCCCGGTGGCGGCCCGGTGACTTCGCCGGGTACCACAGGGAGATCATGAGCTCCCGCGCCTTCGCCTCGGGGACCCACGGGTCGGGCCGGGAGGTGTCCTTCAGGTAGAGGGACGTGGTCCCGATCGCGTGCGTGCCAGTCGGCTTGGGCAGGTAGGGCGTGCTGCTCGAGGTCGGTGAAAGGCCGGCGGAGGCAGGCGCGGACGCGGACGAGGCAGACCCGGACCAAGAGGACGCGGCTGAGGCGGACGCGGCTGACGCGGTGGCCACGAAGGCGAGCAGCCCGGTCGCGGCGACCGCACCGCCGCACAGGATCCGGCTCCGCGACGCAGGCCTTCCGCCGCGGGAGGTGCCCCGCTCGGCGGACGCCCCTCCCCCGGCGGTGCGCGCCGGCGCACCCGCGCCGCCGTACCGCCTGCCCGTACCCGTGCCCGTGCCCGCCGGCTCTGTCACATGACCCATGAACGTGTCCGTCCTTCGATCGGAATGGCCGCTTCGGCGGGAAGTCCCGCAGCGACCTGATGGCAGGGACGAGGCTAGAAGCGGCCGATGTCCACGCGCGTCGGCCGTCGCACCGATATCGGATACCTCCGGGGAACGACCTGCTCGTGGTGTCATCCCTGCGATGTACTCCCAACGGACACCGCCCTGGTCACTGAAGACGATGCGCGACAGATCACGCGAACACGACAATGTTCCGATGGCAGCAGACGAACGATGGCTTTGGCGGCGATACGTGCTGGACGCACTGCGTCCGGAACCGCGCACCGCCCGTCCGTCTGGCAGGGCACTCGCCGCCGACACGCTGCTCGCGATCTTCCTGACGATCGCCGCGCTGATGGCGGCGGGGGGACTCCAGGGGCCGGTCCATCGCGTCGACGTGCAGTCGCGCCCTCTGGTCGAGTTGCTGCGACTACGGCCGTCACCGGTGTCTCCCTCTCATCCGGCGTCTCCGTCTTCTCCGGCCTCCCCGGACGCGGGCATCGGCATCCGGCCACCCGTCCCGGCCCGGATCTTCCCACCACCCGTCCCGGCCCCGATCTCCCCACCACCCGTCCCAGCCCCGATCTCCCCACCGCCGGGCGTCGGCTCCGAGGGGTACGAGCCGCCCGTGCTTTTGGTGGCGCTGACCGCCTTACCTCTGGCGGCCCGGCGCCGGTATCCGCTCACCACCTTCTGGGCGGTGGTGTCGGCGGCGCTGGCCACGAACGGCGGCGAGACATGGATCACCGTGCTGACCTGTGCGATCGCCGGCTACAGTGTCATCACCCACAGCCGCAACCGCGTGCCCGCGGTGGCCGGCCTCCTGCTCGCGGCCGTGCTCGCCGGTGCCGTGGACCGGGACATCGCACCCAGCCTTCCCAGCTGGATGGGTCCCTACGTCGTCCTGCTGAGCGCCGGGGTCTGCGCGAGCATCGTCCGGTTCTGGCGGCGGAGCCAGGATCGGCTCGCCGAGCTTCAGCAGGATCAGCAGGACGCCATGCGGAAGGCGGTCGAGGCCGAGCGTTCCCGGATCGCCTCCGAACTCCACGATGTGGTGACCCACAATGTGAGCGTGATGGTGATCCAGGCGGGCGCGGCTCGCAAAGTGATGGACGCCGAGCCGGAACTGTCCAAGCAGGCACTGCTCGCGATCGAGACCAGCGGTCGAGCCGCCATGGCCGAACTGCGCAACGTCATGGGCCTGCTCGCCGGGTCGGAGGGCGGGCACGTGGACGGCCGGGGCGACGGCCTCGAACCACAACCCGGACTCGACCAGCTCGGCGGCCTCGTCGAGCGGGTACGCGCCGCGGGAGTGCCGGTGGATGTCAGGGTGTCGCCGCCGCCGAGTCCTCTGCCCGACGGAGTCGGTCTCGCCGTCTACCGCGTCGTGCAGGAGGCTCTGACCAACACGATGAGGCACGCGGCCGGCGCGGCGGCGTCCGTCGCGATCGATCATAGCGGCGACTGGCTGGAGATCGAGGTCGCCGACACCGGCGGCACGCGGGGCCCCCGGTCTCGGACCGGCAACGGCCGCGGGCTGATCGGGCTGCGTGAGCGGCTGGCCGTCTACGGCGGAACCCTGGTCGCCGGACCGACGACCGGCGGTGGATACCAGATCAGGGCCCGTCTCCCGTGGAGAACCGCATGAACCACCCGCTGCGCGCGGTCATCGCCGACGACCAGGCGCTGGTCCGCACCGGCTTCCGGATGATTCTCGCCGCCGACGGCATCGAGGTGGCGGCCGAGGCGGCCGACGGAGCCGAAGCGGTCACCGCCGTCCGGCGAACCAGGCCCGACGTCGTGCTCATGGACATCCGGATGCCGCGGATGGACGGCATCGAAGCCACCCGCCAGATCATGAGCGGCGGAGCGGACGAGACTCGCGTCGTCATCCTGACCACCTACGATCTCGACCACTACGTCTACGCGGCCCTCACCGCCGGCGCCAGCGGCTTCCTGCTCAAAGACGTCAGCCCCGAGCACCTGGTGGCCGCGGTACGTCTGGTGCGCTCCGGTGACGCCCTGCTCGCGCCGACCATCACGCGCCGCCTCATCGAGCGCTTCGCCCACCGCGACGACGCCAAGGCCGGCCTCCACCGCGATCTGTCCGAGCTGACGCCACGAGAGTTGGAGGTGCTGCGCCTGCTGGCCACCGGCCTGAGCAACGCCGAACTCGCCGACCGGCTGACCCTCAGCCCGACGACGGTCAAGACCCACGTCGCGCGCATCCTGTCCAAACTCGGCCTCCGCGACCGCGTCCAGGCCGTCGTGCTGGCCTACGAAACCGGACTGATCTCTCCAGGCGGCCCATCGGGTGCCGGCTGAGGCGAGCCATGGGCTTGACCGGGTAGCCGCGACGAGCGCGAGTTCGAGCACGCCGGCGACATGGACCTGACCCGCTCCCTCGACCCCCACCTGGCCTTCGGCGCCGGGCCGTACTCCTGTCTCGGCCGGTCACTGGCCCGCACCGAGTTGCAGACCGTGCTCAAGGTGCTGCTGAAGCGCCTGCCCACGTTGGAGCCGGCCGTACCCGCCGACTCCCTCGCCCGCCGCGAAGGGCTCGTCGGCGGCGGCCTGCAGCAGATCCCCGTGAGGTGGTGACGGTGGCCGTCAAGACCGGAGGTGAGGCCCGCGAGGCGATACGACGGCTCGCTGTACGACTGAGGGGAATCGCACGAACATGAACATCACCGTTGATCCCGACAAGTGCTGCGGCGCGGGCCAGTGCGTGCTGCTCGTCCCCGAGGTGTTCGACCAGGGGACGACGGCATCGTGATCCTGCTGGACCCGGAACCGGCCGAGCCCTTCCACGCCGCTGTCCGCGAGGCCGCGAGCGTGTGCCCCGCAGCCGCGATCACCCTGGACGATCGGCGCCGGGCTCGCCGGTCGCCGTACGGCCATCGGCGCCAGGCCGCCCTCCACGAGTTTCTCAGCGCGACTTTTCTGCCCGATGTGGTCACCGGGGGAATGACGGCCTTGGCATCTCCAAAATTGGAGACCCTCTCTAGAGAGTCTCTCTGGATTTCCTCTAGACTCCCGGTCATGGACAATGCGGAGACACACCGCTCGAACCCCGCCCGGACGGCCGTGGTGACGGGGGGCAATCGTGGCATCGGATACGCCATCGCCGCGCGGTTACTCCAGGACGGGTGCGAGGTGGTGCTGGTCGCGCGTGACAGAGAACGGGGGGAGGCCGCGCGGGCGTCACTCGCCGAGTCCGGTGGGACCCGCGTGCGTCTCGTCGTCGGCGACCTGTCCAGCGTCCGGAAGGCACGTGCGGCCGCCGAGGCGCTCGGCGAGTCCTGCCCGCGCATCGATGTGCTGGTCCACAACGCCGGCCTGTGGCCGAGCCGGCGGATGCCGAGCGAGGGCGGGCTGGAGCAGGCCTTCGTCACCAACCATCTTGCGCCGTTCCTGCTCAACCACGAACTGGAGCCGTTGCTCGTCGCCTCCCGGGCACGGGTCGTGCAGGTGAGCGCCGGGCTGTACGTCAAAGGCCGGGCCGATCCGGAGCGCACCCCCACCGGCCTGGACTTCCATCCGATGCGGACCTACGCCGACACCAAGCTGTGCAACCTGTTGCTGGTGCCAAGGTTCGCCGAACGCTGGAAGGATGCCGGAGTGACCATCAACGCCGTTCACCCGGGAGTGATCCGCACCGGGCTGGGAGACCGTGGCGGGCCGCTGGGCTACCTGCTCAAGGCGGTGAAACTGCTGTGGAAGAGCCCGGATGTGGGCGCCGGACCTGTCGTCAGGCTCGCGCTGGCCGAGCAGGTGGCCAGGCGGACCGGCCGTTACTTCCACATCGAGGTCGAGCAGCCGCTCGCTCCGGTCGCCGCCGACGCCGCGCTCGCGGAGCGGCTCTGGACGCAGGCGCTGGAGCTCACCGGCCTCGAACAGACCCCGCCGCCGGCCCGGCACGATGTCGCCTAAGCAGCAGCGAGGCGAGGCGACCGTCGACAGGGTCCTGGCCGCGGCACTCGATCTCTACGCGGCCGAGGGGTCCGGTGGGCTGACCATGACCGCGTTGATCGCCGAGACCGGTGTCAGCAGTGGCAGCCTCTACCACCACTTCGGCAATGTCGACGGACTCACCGCGGCCCTCTACAGCCGTTGCATGTCCGAACTGCTCGACGCGCTCATCGCCGCGCTCGAGCGTTCCAGGACGGCCCGTGCCGGCGTGCGGGCCCTCGTCGAGGCTTATTTGCGATTCACCAGGGACAGCCGGGCGGCGGCGCACTTCATCCACGCCTCGTCCTATGCCGACTTCCTGCCGGCCCACGCGGAGCGCATCGCGGAGGCGAAGGCGCCCAGGATGCGCCGGATCGCCGACTGGCTCCGTCCCCACGTGGAGGCCGGGCATGTCATCGCCCTGCCCGACTTCCTCACCGAGATGCTCGTGATCGGCCCGGTGGCGGAGACCTCCCGCCGCTGGCTCGCCGGAGCGCCCGACATCGACTTGGTGATCGCGGCGCGCCTGCTACCCGAACGCATCTGGCAATCGGTCCGCGGCGAACATTCGCCGCCTTCCGGCACACGCCTGTGAGATGCGATGACGATCGGCGCCCTGACCCGCCGAAGACGAACTCTCAGGCCGCTGCGCGCGGATATCCGGCCAGAGCGTCCTTGTCTCGCAGCGCCTGTAGCTCGCCGCGCGACAGTGTCACGGTGAACAGGCCGGGATCGTTTCCGGCTTGGGTCAGCCGCCTGCCGTCCGGGTGCCAGGCCCCGCTGCCGCCGCACGACTCCCATCCCGGCCCCGTTCCGGCGTAGTTCGCGGCGACCGCGAACATCCGGTGGTCCATGGCCCGGGCCGCGAAGTGGACGTCCATGCGCCGCGCCTCCTCCCGGGTGTACAGAACCGTCCCGGCGTACACCTCGGCGCCGTCGCGGGCCGCGGCCTCGGCATGGGCGGGCACGCCGGCGTCATAGCAGATGGCGAGGGCGACGCGCCAGCCCTCGATGTCGAGGAGCGGCCCCTTTCCGGCGGGCTGGAACATGTTTCGCTCCAGGCCGTGCAGGTTCCGTTTGCCGTGGACGTGGACGTCTCCGTCGGGGCGCACCACCAGCGAGGCGATCCAGGTCGTGTCGTCGGGCCAGCGGTAGGCGGCGCCCACCACCGCGGTCACCCCGCGCTTCTCGGCGGCCTGACGAACGACGTCGAGCCTCGAATCATCCTCGGTCACCCAGGATGACGGGTCAGCGAAGAGAGACAGGTCGTAGCCCACCAGTGAGAGCTCGGGAAACAGGAGCAGCCTTGTCCCTGCATCGGCGGCACTGTGGATCAAAGCAGCCGCCGAACGGGCGTTAGCCCTCACATCCCCCGGTTCTGCGGATGTCTGTGCAGTTGCTACGACCAACGACTCTGACGGCATGCCCGGCATCATATCCGCCGAGATCTTGACGGCCCGCAGGGACCACGGGACGAGAACGTACGCCAAACCGTGATCTCGGGGCCTGACGTGCCGGCACTTCCGGCGGCCGCGAGCATGCCCGGGGCGCGACACGAAAACCGAGTGACTCGACGCTCGAACAACAAACCGGAGTTCCGCTGCGGCGCTTCGACCGGGATCCCGGCGGCCGACGGCCGGCGGTTCGCCGAACTGAACGCCGACCAGGTCTCCACGTTCTACCAGGACTCCGTGCCCAACAGGTCCTTGACCGTCACATGACACCCGGCCGGAGGTCGCGCGGACAGACATCGGAACTCCTGTGCAGCGAGGCGATCACCACGGCCCTTCGCTGCACAGGAGCACCACGGGCGGACCCACCCCCATCGAACGCTCGCAATGCACTCGCCCGACACGCCCGGTTCTCCTCACGGATCCCCGTTCGCCCAAGGGGAGGTCACTCAAAAGGAGGCCGCGCAAGAGAAGGCCGCGACCGGCAGGCGATACCGTTTCGACGCACCGCCCCTGCGCCTACTTCTCGGCCAAAGCGTGTGCGACGAGGGCGTTGGCGTGCCCGTGCCCAAGGCCGTACTCGGTCTTGAGCCAGCGAACCAGCTCCATGTGTTTGGTGAGCGGTGAGGACTCGATCAGCTCCAGCCACTCGGCGATAGGCCGACCGTACTTCTTCTCAATCGCCGGAAAATAGCTAACGGGGCCATCGGCAGTATTCGTCATGCGCCCAAGTCTGCCACCACACCTCGTCGATCACCTGCGTCCCGGCGGCCGGCCGGGGTGATGGCGGAGATCTGTGCGGCGAGCTCGGCCAGGTGGGCGAGCGAGGAGTCGGCGGCGGCGTCGGGGACGGCGACGATGACGTGGTCGATGCCCAGGGCGGCCAGGTCGCCACAGCGCTGGACGCTCTCTTCGACGCTCTGGCCGTCGGGGATGCGCAGGTGAAGGGTCTTGTCGATCTCCTCGTAGGGCCGCCCCAGTCGTTCGCAGTGGGTGCGCAGCACGCCGAGCTTGTGTCGCACGTCGGCGCCGTACAGGAAGTTACAGGCGTCGGCGTACTCGGCGACGAGACGGAGGGTCTTCTTCTCCCCGCTGCCGCCGATCAGGATCGGCGGGCGCGCCTGTGGCGCGTTGAGCGTGCGCTCCAGCCTGTAGTGCCGGCCCTCATACGGCTTGTCCTCCTCGCTCCACATCTGCCTGGCGATCTGGAGTGTCTCCTCCAGCCGCTCGAACCGCTCGGCCAGGGTGGGGAAGCGGAGGCCGAGACCGCGGGCCTCCTCCTCGTACCAGCCGGCGCCGATGCCGAGGACGGCGCGACCACCGGAGAGCGCGTCCAAGGTGCTGACCTGCTTCAGCAACAGGCCGGGCTCGCGGTAGGAGGCACCGGTGACGAGGGCGCCCAGCGTGACCCGGCTGGTGAGGGCGGCGGCGTAGGACAGCGCGCCGTACGCCTCCAGCATCGGGTCCTCCACGGAGCCGAAGTTGGGTATCTGGAAGAAATGGTCCATCACCCACAGGCTGTGCAGCCCCGCCTCGTCGGCGCCGCGGGCGACGTCCGCGAACCGCCCGGCGATGGCGGAGTCGCCGCCGGGCCAGGTGAAGCGAGGGCAGGTCAGACCGAGTTTCATCGAGCACTCCTTGGTCGGGCGGGCATACCGGCCGCAGGATGACGCGGCATCGCGGCTGCGGGCATGAAAAAACCCTCTCGCCCGGGTTGCTGAACCCGAGGCAGAGAGGGCGTCGTATGAGTGATTATCCCATGAGCCGCGCGGCATCCGCCGACATGATCGGTCCGGCGGCGTCCTCAGGGGTGCCGGCGTGCGGCTTCACCTGGACGGACGCCCGAGTCCTGTACGGAGGTCAGGTCGGTGACGACGCCGTTGCGGGCGATCACGAGGATGCCGCCGTCGGTCCGCTCGCTCAGACCGCACTCCTACCGGAGATGATCCCTCGTGCGAGGGAGGAGGCTGGCGCCGCGGGGGGAGGGACCGGCCGGAGCAAAGCGGCAGGATCGTGGGCATGACCTCGACCAATCCTTCGACCAAGCCCTCGTTCAGGTCTTCGGCGGCCGCCTGGGCCGGAGCCGCCGCCCTGACCCCCTACATGGTGATGAAGACCTACTGGGCGTTCGGCGGGACGGCGGGCAGGCCCGGCGGGGACCTGGCCGCGCAACTGCGGGCCAACGGCGCACCCGAGGCGCTGGTGTGGATGGAGCAGCACGGGCTTGACTTCACCGCGCTGGGGGCACTGGTCGGGGTGGCGTTGCTGATGGCGCTGGTTTCGCCTTGGGGCAGGAGGCTGCCGCGCTGGAGCCTGCTGGTGCCCGGCTGGGCGGGGGCGTTGGCGCTGACGCCGTATGGGCTGGTCACCATGATCGCCGCGTCTTTGGGCGTCACCGTCGGCGACGCCAACGGATGGTCGGCCTGGGTGGGGATCGTCGGCGGTCTGGCGTTCGCCGGGCTGGGCGCGGCGCTTGGCGTGTGCAGCCGGTCCTACCAGCAGCGGACCGAACACGCCACCCGCCGGCAGACGTCATCGACCTGCTAACGTACCCGCTCACCACGGTGCTGGACGGCCGCAACGCCCACCTGGGCGACGGCGTGCGGCGTGCACTCGGCCGCCTGCCCCGCGACTTCGCCGACTTCGCTCGCCGTACCGCTGCCGCCGGCGTCTGGAATCAGCGCTGACCCCCAGAAAAATCCACAGACGGCCTGCCGGTCACCTGTCCGGCGAGGCCGTACCACCATCTGGAGAGCGGTTTTGAAAGCCCTCAGCACCATCGCCCTCGTTCTGTCCACGCTCAGCGCCGGACTCATGGCCGGACTCTTCGCCGCCTTCGCCTACTCGGTGATGCCCGGACTGAGGCAGAGCAGCGACCGCACCCTCGTCGAGGCCATGCAGAAGATCAACGTCGCCATCATCAACCCGGTCTTCATGCTCGTGTTCATGGGCGGTCTGGTTTTCACGCTCGCCGCCGTCGCCCTGCACTGGCAGGGTGACCTGCGCCCCGTCCTGCCGTGGGTGATCGCCGGATGCGTGCTCTATCTCGTGATGTTGGGTGTCACCAGCGCGGTGAACGTCCCCCTGAACGACCAGCTGGCCCGAGCCGGCAAGCCGGTGAAGATCGCCGACCTGGCGGCGGTGCGAGAGTCGTTCGAGGCCCGCTGGGTCACCTGGAACATCGTCCGGGCCCTCGCCGCCACCGGCTCGTTCGGATGCTTCATCTGGGCGCTGGTCGTCCACGGACAGTCCCGCGCCTGACCTCCGCGACACTCCTCGCCGCGGCCTTCGCCGCTGAAGGCCGTGCGGAATCACACTGGACAGCGACTACACACACGTATAGCATCCTAAATCAACGAGTAGTCAGCTATACATGCGTGTAAGGATGAATAAGCGTGAGCATGGCCGGATCCGACCCCGAAGACCTCACCGCGCGCGCTCGCATCAGGGACGCCGCGATGCTGCACTTCGCCGAGCAGGGGTTCGAACGGGCCACGATCAGAGGCATCGCCGAGACCGCCGGTGTGTCGTCAGGGCTGGTGCGCCACCACTTCGGCTCCAAGCAGGCGCTGCGCGAGGCGTGTGACGCACACCTGGTCAAGATGATCCGCAGGCTCAACGACGAGGTCCGGTCAGGCCACGCGCTCGACAAGACGAACCCCGTCGCCACCGCCAACGCCGCGATGGGTCCCTACCGGGGGTATCTGGCCCGCGCGCTGGTGGAGGGATCGGCCGAGGCCGTGTTCGACCAGATGGTCGAGCTCACCGAGGAGTGGCTCGCCGACGCCGACCGGAAACGTCCCGACGCCCCTGACGTCGACAGGAAGGTCAGGGCGGCGGTGAGCACCGCGATGGCGCTGGCCGTCGCGGTGCTGCACAAGCACCTCTCCAGAGGCATGGGCGTCGATCTGTTCAGCCCCGAGGGAGACCTGCTGCTGGCCAGGGCCCTCATCGACATCCACTCGCATCCCATGCTCAGCATCGAGGACGCCGCCGAGACCAGAGCCGCTCTTGACAGGCTCCAGCTCGCGCCGTCCAGGACAGACCGCGGAGCCCCGCCCCGCCAACGCGAGGAGCATCACCATGACTGACGCCGTCTCGGTGGTACGGCCTGCGCCGCCGGGACATGTCGCCCGGCTGATGCGACGCGGCCGAATTCCCCTCCGAACGTCTCAGGAACATGAAGGAGCACGATGTCCGAGTCCGTGACCCCCGCACCGCTCCCGACGACCCCCGCACCGCTCCCGACCGCCCGCACGACGGACCGTCCCTTCGACCCTCCGGACGGTCTCGCGCTGCTGCGCGAGAGTAATCCGATCAGCCCCCTGGCCTACCCCGACGGCCACGTCGGCTGGCTCGTCACCGGCCATGCCCTGGCACGCGCCGTCCTCGCCGACCCCCGCTTCAGCCACAGGGCCGAGCTCACCCACAGCCCTCTGGACGGGACGCGCATGGGCGCGCCCCAGCCGGCGCCTCCGGGGATCTTCACCTCGATGGACCCGCCCGAGCACACCCGCTACCGGCACCTGCTCACCGGCCAGTTCACCGTCCGCAGGATGCGCCGGCTGACCGGCAGGATCCAGGAGATCACCGCTGAACACCTGGACGCGATGGAACGGCAGGGTCCGCCCGTCGACCTCGTGGAGGCGTTCGCGCTGCCCATCCCCGGCCTGGTCATCTGCGAGCTGCTGGGGGTGCCCACCATCGAGCGGGCCAGGTTCCAAAGCGACATGTCCAAGCTGACGAGTCTGGAGGTCCCCGCCGACGAGAAGATCGCCGCCTTCGGCGCGCTTCAGGCGTTCATGCTCGACCTGGTGCTCGCCAAGCGCGCCGAGCCGGCCGACGACCTGCTCAGCGGCTTGGTCACCGGCACCGACCTGACCGACGAGGAGCTGACCAACATCGGCGGCGTCCTGATGGGCGCGGGCTTCGAGACCACCGCGAACATGCTCGCTCTCGGCGCCTACGCCCTCTTGCGCCATCCGGACCAGCTCGCCGCGCTCCGCGCGGACACGGGCCTCACCGACAAGGCCGTCGAGGAGCTCCTGCGCTATCTGAGCATCATTCCCGGCACCGTCAGGGCCGCGCTCGAAGACGTCGAGCTGGGCGGACGGCTCGTCAAGGCGGGCCAGTCGGTCATGGTCTCCATCCCCGCCGCCAACCGCGACCCCCGGCACTTCGCCGACCCCGACACGCTGGACCTCCACCGGCCCGCCACGGGACACGTGGCCTTCGGCCATGGCATCCACCAGTGCCTCGGCCAGCAGCTGGCGCGCGTAGAGATGCAGGTCGGCATCCCCACGCTGTTCGCCAGGTTCCCGACGCTGCGCCTGGCCGTATCGCCCGAGGAGGTGCCCCTGCGCACCGACATGATGATCTACGGTGTGCACCGGCTTCCTGTCACCTGGGACAGGTGATCAGATGACACGGATCGACGTGGACAGGGGACGCCGCTGCGGCTCGTGACGCCGCCACCGGGCCCGTTGCCGCTGTCACAGCGCGTGTCCGCCCGAGGTGAGAGTCGCGGACAGGTGCGCCCGTGATCGATGGTCGGCGGTGCCGGGACCGCCGAAGGGTCCTCAGCGCCGGCCCTTTCGGCGGATCTTGATGTCGCGCATGTCCGTCACCGCGGTGCGGAGGATCCGGTACGGCTGGTCGTACGCGCCCAATGCCGCGATCGCCCGCCCCGTGGCCTCGTTCTCTCCGTCGTCGGGGCCAGCGGGAACCTGGCAGCGGAAGGTGAACGCCGACAGGCTCTCGTCGTGGGTGAACGTGCCCGCCTCGGTGAAGGCGGCGCCGCCTGCCGCGAGGGTCGCGTCGCGGCCGGAATCGGTCAGCGCGTCGAACTTGCCGGAGATGATCACTCTGAACATGGTCGGTCCTTCCGTACGGCAGAACATGGTCGGTCCTTCCGTACGGCATAGGTGAGGATGCGTGCGCCGAGCGCGCTTGCGGGTGGCGTCGAGGAGATCCAGCACCGCCTCGGTGATCATATCGAGGCTCTCCCCTGCCGTGACGCGCCGGCCGATCTCGGCGTACACCGGGAATACAGGCAGCCGAGATGCCAGGCCACCACACGGGGAAGCGGGTCCTCCGGCGCGGCCCCGACCTCCTCGGCGAGCACTACGGTGCGGACTCGACGTCCTGGAGGAGTTCATCGTGAACGACGGCCGGCTGATGGGACTCAGCCGCGCCGGCGGCACCCGCCCCCGCAAGCGCTCACGCGGCGGGGGCTGAGGCGACAGCGGAGAGGCGGCCGGTCACGCGGGCGCGATGTTGGCGTTGAGCCGGAAGAGATTCTCCGGATCGTAGCGCCGCTTGATCTCGGCCAGCCGCTGGAGGTTCTCGCCGAACGCCGACCGGACCAGATCTGGCGTCTGCCCCGGTTCGTCGCCGTCGAAGTTGAGGTAAGCCCGGCCGGTCGAGAACTCCTCGGCCTGGCCGATGACCTGGCGGACCCAGGCGATATGGCGCGCCGGGTCGCCGTCGAACCAGTTGCCGTCCACGCTCAGCATGCTGACCGCGCTACGGTCGCCGTAGGCGGTGTCATCCGGGCTCACGCGGCTCACCGCCCCGCCGAGCAGCGGCACGTGGATCATGGTCTGCGGCGTGGTCCGCGCGAACCCGCTCCGCACGATCAGGTCCGCCGCCCGGCCGGGTGGCCCGCTCATGAACAGCGACTTCCAGTAGCTGGCCAGCTCACCCTTGGTGAAGAAGAAGTCGAAGGCCCCCTGGAACATGCGGTACGGCATCGGGGCGCTCAGGTCGACGAGCGGGGCGCCGAGCCGCCGTATCGGCTGGAGGATCTTCTCGCCCTCGTCGGGCGGCCCCGCGTAGAGGGCGGCGGTGATGAGCACCTGCCTGCCGTGGACCTGCGGGGGCATGTGCGGGTCGCTCGGAATGGTCCAGAAGACGGCTCTGGTGGTGACCTCGTCCGGCACCGTCTGCGTCCAGTCGCTCCAGGCGCGGAAGACCTCGCCGGAATCTTCGGCGTACATCGGCACCGCGCACATCACGGTCGGCCCGACGGGATGAGCGGTGAACTCGAAGGACGTGACCACCCCGAAGTTGCCGCCGCCGCCTCGCAGCGCCCAGAACAGGTCCTCGTTCTCGGACCGGCTGGCCCGCAGCAGCCGCCCGTCGGCGGTGACGACCTCGGCGGCTCGCAGGTTGTCGCAGGCCAGCCCGTACTTGCGGTGCAGCCAGCCGATCCCGCCGCCCAGGGTGAGCCCGGCGACACCGGTCGTCGACACTATCCCGCCCGGAACCGCAAGACCGAACGCCTGAGCCTCGCGGTCGACGTCTCCCCATGTGGCGCCCCCCTGGACGCGGACCAGCCGAGCGTCGGGATCAACCCAGACGCCTCGCATCCCGGACAGGTCGATCAGCAGGCAGCGATCTCGGACGGAGTGGCCCGCGACGCTGTGCCCGCCCCCGCGCACCGCCGCCAGCAGGCCGTACTCTCGGGCCAGGTTGACGGCGTCGATGACGTCGGCGGTACCCGAGCACCTGATGACGAGGGCGGGCCGGCGATCGATCAGCCCGTTCTGCACGACGCGCACCGCGTCGTAGTCGTCGTCCTGCTGTGTGATCAGCGGGCCTCGGAAGGTCATCCGAAGTTCTTCGAGTCTGTCGTCGTCCAGTGTGGCGCTCTCACCCGAGAGTGTCTCGACCTTGATCGACATGGACTGCTCCCTCTAGGAAGGTGGGTGGTGCTCGAGTGGACCTCTCTCCGCGCGGGGCGTTTCCCCGCCGGTGGGCGACCGGCGGATCCCGCTGAGACGTGCGGCGCGCGGCGGTCTTCCCGGCCCTGCCGCTTCCCGCGAACCGCTCGGGGCCGCCACGCCATCGGGCGGCGACGTATTGAAATCACCCCGTGACTTCAACGGTAACGCCGCCGCTTCGCCCGTCCGCATCCGGTGTCGACGGCCGCCTCCGCCGCTCGCCCAGCCGTCGATCCCGCGCGAGCCGTCCACCATCTCAATACTTCCTAGGGGCTATAGGTATTTACTTAATAGATATAGGCAATGCAGCGTTCCGGGTCGTGGAAGCGGTGGATGATCAGGAGATCCGCGCGGCGTCCGTCGGCTGCCCCATGGGAGAGACCAGGCGGCCGGCGCTCCCACGCGCGGGGCCGGGCCCTCGCACGGTGAACTCGGCGCGGCCGGCACCGTGTTCGTCGGCGGACGCAAGGTCGTGGAGCTGTGGGGTGGGATCGCGGACGAGCGGACCGACCGGCCGGCCGTGGGAGGAGGACACGGCCGTCCCGGTCTTCTCCTGCGCCAAGGGCGACGACGGTGCGGGCGGCCGGTTCGCCTTCGGCGACGACGAGTTCGGGGTGGGTTTCGGCTACGTCGCCGACCGGATGATCGGCCATGGCGACGCGCGTGCCGACCGGCTCGTCGCGGCAGCACGGGAGTGCCCGACCGGCGGATGAGCCATACGGGGACTACGCCGGCTCCGGAGCCTGTCCTCCGGGACGGACGACGGCGACGGGACAGTGGGAGTGGTGCAGGACGCCGTGACTGACCGAGCCGAAGACGGCGGAGGCGAGCAGGCCGTGACCTCGGGAGCCGACGACGACCATGTCGGCTTCGGTGGAGGCGTCACAGAGGGCTCCGACCGGGTGGCCGCAGACGACCGACTCGGTCACCGTGACGCCGGGGAACCGCTCCCGCCACGGCGTCAGCACCCGCCGGAAGAACTCGCCTCTCTCGTCGATGGCCCTCTCCGTCATGGCGCCGCCCTCGACGGCCGGCGTGAAGAGGACCGGGGGTTGCCAGGCGTGAACGGCGTGCACGACGGCGCCCCGGATCTCGGCCTCCTCGAAGGCGTGGGCGAGAGCGGCCTCCGCGCCCTCCGATCCGTCGACCCCCACCACGATCCGGCCGTGACGCGTCGTGGAGTCGCCGCGGACGACGACGACGGGACAGCCGGCGCGGCCCGCGACGCCCATGCCGACCGAACCCAGCAACAGCCCGGAGAAGCCGCCCTGGCCTCGGCTGCCGATCACCACCTGATCGGCCGTTCGGGACTCCTCCAGGAGCCTTTGGACGAGGTCTCCGTCAACGAGGGCGGTGGTGACCTCCAGTCCGGGCGCGCTCGCACGTGCCGCCTCGGCCTCATCCGCGAGCATCGCACGGCAGTGCTTCGCCTCTGGGTCACGGTAGTTCTTCATCGTGTGGACGGGGATGTCGCCGGCCCACTGCTCACGCACGTGGACGATCTTCAGGGGCCTGGCGCGCAGTACGGCCTCACGCGCGGCCCACCGCACCGCCTCCGACGCGGCGGAAGAACCGTCGGTACCGGTGATTACGGGTCTGTTCATGACGGGGCTCCTCGGACGTCGGTGTGTCAGGCGGTCAAGGCGCCCTGGATGTCGTTTCGGACGGAATTTCAGACGGGTGCGGGTCAGTCGTCATGACCGGCCCCGGCCGCTCCTCCTATGATCGCCGGACGGGCCGGAACCATGTCCATCATGATCCGCCCATGCGTTCGCCAGATCACCGCGCCCCGGGACACCAGGCGTCACTTCACCGGACGCCTACTTCCGGCAGACCCGGGCGGCGGTTCTAGCCGAGGGGGACACTCCATCGCAATCGGGTGCCGCCCCCGGGGGGAGATTCGACCGTGAAGGAGCCGCCCAGGCGTTCGGCCCGGTCCTGGAGATTGCGCAACCCGCTACGCCGGCCCTCCTCCGGCACCCCCACCCCGTCATCGGTCACCCGCAGGTCGAGCCGATCCTCACTCGCCTCGACCGCCACCTCGACCTTGCCCGCCCGAGCATGACGCACCACGTTGGACAGCGCCTCCCGCAACACCGCCAGCACCTGCTCGACGACCGGTTTCGGCACCCGGGTGTCCAACTGACCTTCCATGGTCAGACCCGGCATGAACCCCAGATGACCACGCGCGCCCTCCACCAGCGCCACGATCTGCGCGCGCAGCTCCTCCTCCCCCTCCTGATGCGGAACCTGCAAGGCGAAAATCGTCGAGCGGATCTGCCGGATCGTCGCGTCCAGCTCATCGATCGCACTCTGCAACCGCGACGACGCCTCTGGCCGCTCGACCAGCCGCACCGTGCTCATCAACGTCATCGCCACCGCGAACAATCGCTGGATCACCACGTCATGCAGATCCTTGGCGATCCGGTCACGGTCTTCCAGCAGCCCCAGCCGCTCGGCGTCCATCCGGCTCTCGGCCAGCTCCAACGCGATCGCCGCCTGCCCGGCGAACGCGTGCAGCATCCGCAGCTCCGCCTGGCTGAACGGCAGGCGGCCCGAGCGCTTGCCCAGCGACAACACCCCGTGCACGCTGCCCGCCGCGCCGATCGGCACCGCCGCCACCGGGCCCAGCGAGGCATAGTCGGCGATCGCGACCGGCACTCCGGCCTCGGCCGGATCGGCCACCATCAACGGCTCACCACTGCTGAACGCCCGCCCCGCCAGCGAATCGGCGACCGGCACCTGCGCGTAGACCACCTGGTCGCCCGCCAGCCCGTCGGCGATCACCACCCGCAGCATCCGCCCACTGTCATCGGGCAACAGCACGGCCACCACATCGGCGCCGACCATCTCCCGCGCACGCCTGGCGATCAACGTCAGCACCTGCCGCGGCTCTGCTCCCGACAACAAACTGGTCGTCACGTCGGAAGAGGCCTGCAGCCACCGCTCCCGCCGCCGGCTGTCGGCGTACAACCGGGCGTTCTCGATCGCCACGCCCGCCGCCGCGGCCAGCGCGGTGACGATCGCCTCGTCCTCGGCGTCGAACTCCCCGCCCCCGCGCTTCTCGGTGAGGTAGAGGTTGCCGAACACCTCCTCCCGCACCCGGATCGGCACCCCCAGGAACGACCCCATGGGGGGATGCCCCGGCGGAAACCCGTACGACTCAGGATGATCACTGATGTGAGCCAGCCGCAACGGGCGCGGCTCCTTGATCAGCAAACCCAGCAGGCCCAGCCCGTGCGGCCAGTGCTCGATCCGGGCGATCTCCTCCTCGCTCAACCCCACCGGGACGAACTGCACCAGCGTGTTGTGCTCCCCCACCGCGCCCAACGCACCGTAGGTGGCGTCCACCAACGTGGTGGCGGTCTGCACGATCCGGCGCAGCACCGTCTCCAGATCCAGATCACTGCCCACCGACACGACCGCGTTCAGCAACGCGTGCACCCGATCCCGGGTGGCCAGCACCGCCTCCAGCCGCACCTGCAGCTCCGACAACAGCTCGTCCAGCCGCATGTTCGGAATCAACCCGCCGGGCTCGATCTGTGCCATAACCGAAGTTTCGCATCCTGCGTCGGCAAAAGCCCACCCCGGCGCGGCCGGCCAGCACCCGTGAACGACCCCTCCACCCCCAAACGGACGCCCCCCGCGCAAACGGGCACGACACCCTCCCAAGCGGGCATGACACGTGAACGCCCGCCCCGATACCGGGACGGGCGTTCACATCCGAAGGCGGCGCCACCTTCGTGCAGGCGTGGCGGTACTACTTCAGGATCGGGTAGCGCCGCACCAGCCGGGTGCGCCCCCACCGGCCGCCGGCGCCCAGCACGTCCCCCGCCCCGCCCAGCGCCAGCCCGGCCAGCACCAGCGCGTAGACGAGGTGCTCGTCCATGAACGGGTTGTTGGCCAGCGGAAGCTCCGCGGCCCACATCAACACCATCAGCGCCCCTCCGCCGACGGCGGCGATCCGCATCCCCGCCCCCAGCGTCAGCGCGGCGCCCACCCCCAGCAGGCCGAGCATGAACAGCCAGTCGACCCAGCCCTGCCCGGCAAGGGCGCCGAACAGGCCGCCGAGCGCGTTGTCGCCGGTGCCCTTGAGGAAGCCGGTGGTCGGGCTCCCGCCATGGATCCACGCCCGACCGGCCGGGGTGGCCAGCCCCCAGCCGAACACCTTGTCGGCGAAGGCCCACAGGAAGATCCAGCCCAGCCCGATCCGCGTGACCGCCCAGGCGTAGCCGGCCGCGCGGCTTCCCGCCCCGGCCGAGCCGCTCCGGGCCCCGATCCGGCCACCGACGGCCCCGGCCGGGTGATCGCCCGTTCCGGCCGGACCGCTCACGGCCTTGGCCGAGCCGGTGTCAGTGACGGGCTCGGCGGCGTCGGCACGGCCGTTACGGTGGCCACTCGCGGTGATCGCCATGACTGATCTCCTTCGGTTCCGGTGCGCTCTGGTTGATGTGGCTCAATCACACCGTGCGGCGGAAGATCCCGGCAGTGCCCTACGGCTCACGCGTCCGGCCCCCGAAGTCCCTGCTTCACGGGACCTTCGGCCCTCATCGGACACTCCGGATGATCGCCGTCCCGTCATGGAGGGATGACGACGCCGTGGTTGCGTTCCCAGTCCCCGCCGGAGGGGGCGGTGTCGAACAGGACGGCGTCGACGGCGTTGCCCGTCAGGTCGTTGTCCTCGACCCTGCCGGACACGCAGCCGCCGTCGTCGGTGATCCACAGGCCGTGGGTCTGCGTCTTGGGAACTTGGTTGTCCCAGACGTGATTGCCGCGGATCGTGGGGCTCAACGTCGGCGCGTTCAGGCAGATGCCGGCCCGCACCACCGGAGAGCCGGGCAGGCTGTACGGCGCGCCCGCCTCGGGCGGATCGCCGATCCAGGCGGACGTCGCGCCGGGCCGGAAGGGCGCCAGGGTGAGTTCGGTGGCGGTGTTCGCGGTCACGATCGCCGTGCGGACGCCGACGGTGAGTATCTTGCCCCGGTGCCCGTCGGGGAGCCAGGCGGCGGCGGTGTCGGTCATGGACGTGGTGGTGTAGGTGACGGTGCCGCCTCGGCCGGAGGCCGCGGGGGCCGACCGGCGGCCGTTGTCACGGATCCGGTTGTCGAGCAGGGTGGCATCGACGAGGGTGCCGTCGACCTGGATGCCGTCCAGCGCGTTGCCCCAGATGTCGTTGCCGTCCAGGACCATCTCGGCGGAGGCGTGCGCGGGACCGCCGGGCAGGTTGTGCTGCCGGTAGCCGTGGCGGCCGTTACGGCTGATGCGGTTGCCCTGGACGGTGTAGCGCCCCGGGGTGTTGCCGATGCTGATGCCGTCGCGAACGTTGCCGTCGACGACGCAGCCGGTGACGATGCCGCCTCTTCCGGCGACGGAGGTCGTGCCCAGGCCCGAGACGTCGTATCCGGCCACCTCGTTTCCGATCATGGTGCAGGCGGCGACGATCAGTCCGTCGGCGCCCCAGTCGGAGATGCCGTACCTGTTGTTCTCGGCATGGCAGTTGGTGATGCGGATGCCGCGAGGCGGGGTCCATTCCCGACCCTGGAGTTCCAGGAAGACGCCGTTGGTTCCGTTGCCCACGGCGATGCAGCCGGTGATGGTGAGCCGCTCGACGTCACCCCAGCCGCCGATGCCGATGCCCAGGCCGGCGCCGCCTATCTGCTCGCCTCTGTCCAGCCGCCCGCAGCGTACGGCGACGATGCCCTCCACCAGCGAGTCCTGGAGGAAGTCGCAGCCGAAGCCGGAGGCGGCGGTGTCGTGGATGTACAGGTCGCGGAAGCGGCCCCGGAGCACGTACTGCAGGCCCAGCCCTTTGGCGAGCACGTCGTAGTCGGCGAGTGCCACGCCAGAGCCGTCGATCTCGAATCCGGCGAAGGTGCAGTCGGCGAGGTGGTTGTCGGGGCCGGCACCATGCTGGAGGGCGGTGAAGAAGGCCAGCGGTGTCGGATCGGTGGGATCGCCGGAGTTGGACAGGACGAATCGGGTCGCCCCCGGCCCCGCGCCGATGAGGGAGACGCCGCTTCTCCACACGGTGCCCGCGTCCCGGATCGAGTACACACCGGGCGGGCAGTAGACGACCCGCGGCCGGCCGTCGGCGGCGCAGGCGGCCCCGACCGCGTCGACCAGCCTGGCCAGGGCCGGCTGGTCGTTCGTGACGCCGTCACCGGCGAGACCGTGCTCGCGGGCGTCGTAGACGGTGGAGTCCGCCGCGAAGGAACCGGTGGCCGGGGGCAGGCGGACGACCGGTTCGGCGGCGGGAAGGGCCAGGGAGTAGGTGCGGCCGGGTGCGTCGGGCCACCGTTCGGTGACCCGGTAGGTCCAGTCGGAGGGGGTGACGCCGGCGGCGTCGGTGGCCGGCAGTTCGAGGGTGAAGCGGCCGGAGTCGTCGAGCCGCGCCTCGGTCCCGCGCAGGACGATGAGGCCGTGTTCGGCGCTGGTGAGGGCGGCGGGCTCCGGCTCGATGACCACGATGCCGCGGCGGGGCGCGCCGTCGGGGCACAGGTAGTGTCCGGTCACGACGACGGTCGGCAGGTCTGCGGGCAGGGACATCCCGGTCTCCTCTCGGCGAGCCTCAGCCGGTGGGCATGGCGCAGGGGCGAGGACGGCAGAGGCGGGCGGCGACGCCGGCGGAGGAGGACGGCCTGGACATCGCCCGTCGTGAGGGCCGGCCGGGGCAGGCTCCCGTGATGGGTTCACTTCCCTCCCTTCCCGCGAAGTAAGCGCCGGTCAGGCGGGTTTTCACCCCAACCTATAATCACCTTAAGTCATGATATGAATACTTTAAGTGGGAAAATCTGGGGAGCGACCGGGGCGTCCCGATGGGTTCCGGCGACACCGGAGCCGAACACCGAGGAGGCAGCAATGGAGTGGTTTCCCGCCATGCCGCTGGAGGACTGGGTCCGCACGAAGGAGACGGTGCACCGGTTCACCCAGATCGTCGGAAAGGTACGGCTGGCCGCGAGCGTCCGCCGCAACCACTGGTGGAATGTCCCCTTTCACCTGACCGGGAGAGGAATCACCACACGACCGGCGGGCGGCTTCGACGGCATGCCGATCTTCGCCATCGACTTCGACTTCGTCGGCCACCAGCTGGTCGTCAACCGGCTGGACGGGCGCGGCGTGACGTTCGGCCTGATGGGGCACTCCGTCGCATCCTTCCATCGCACCTTGTTCGAGGTGCTGGGGAACCTGGGCGTCGAAGTGGAGATCGAGGCGGAGCCGTTCGGGCTCACCGACAGCACGCCGTTCGCCCAGGACACCGGGCACGCCGACTACGACCCGGTGATGGTGACCCGTTACTGGCGAGTCCTTTCCCAGGTCAACCTGGTGCTGGAGCGTTTCGCCGCCGAGTTCTGCGGCAAGATCAGCCCGGTGCACCACTTCTGGCACACCTTCGACATCGCGGTGACCCGCTTTTCCGGCCGCTCGGCCGGCCCCGAGTCCAAGGCCGACCCCGTCACCAGGGAGGCCTACTCGCATGAGGTGATCAGCAGCGGGTTCTGGTTCGGCGATGACGCGATGCCCTGGCCGGCGTTCTACTCCTACACCGCGCCCGAGCCGCCCGGTCTCGCCGAAGAGCCGCTGCGGCCGAAGGAGGCCGCCTGGCTGCCGCAGCGGGGAAGCCATCTGGCCGTTCTGCGCTACGACGACGCGCGCGCCCACGACGACCCCGTCGCCACCGTGCTGGATTTTCTCGACAGCGCCTATCAGGCAGGCGCCCGGCGGGCTCGCTGGGACGCGGACCTGCTGGTCAGCCCGCCCGGAGTCACCGATCCGCTCACCGGAGCGGAAACCCGGTAGCGACGGCGGCGGCACGCGCTCCGCCCTCGCCGGGTGGTGCCCCGTACCGGCCCACCAGGCCGGGCGCGCCACAGGCGGGAAGAAGACCGCACGACGCCTGGTTTGGCAGGTCATGACCACCATCGCTGTCACAGGGGCCACCGGCCGTCTCGGCGGGCGCGTCGCCGGCCGGCTCGCCGCGACCGGAGCCGCGCAGAGACTGATCGTCCGTGACCCGGCTCGCGCGCCGCGGCTCGCCGGGGCGGAGATCGCGCAGGCCGGCTATGCCGACACCGACGCGGCGCGCCGGGCCCTCGACGGTGTCGAAACCGTGCTCATGGTGTCGGCGTCGGAGACTCCCGACCGCGTCGACCAGCACCGCGCCTTCGTCGACGCCGCCGCCGACGCCGGGGTCGGCCATCTGGTCTACGTCTCCTTCTACGGAGCCTCCCCCACCGCGACGTTCACCCTCGCTCGCGACCACTGGGCGACCGAGGAGCACATCCGCACCAGCGGGCTGCCGTTCACCTTCCTGCGGGACAACCTCTACGCGGACTTCCTTCCGTCGATGGTCGGGCAGGACGGCGTGCTGCGCGGCCCCGCGGGCGACGGGCGGGTGGCGGCGGTCGCCCAGGACGACATCGCGGCCGCCGCCACCGCCGTCTTGGGCGCGCCCACCGCGCACGTCGGCATGACCTACGACCTGACCGGACCGCAAGCGCTCACCCTCGACGAGGCGGCCGCGATCGTCGGCGCCGCCACCGGCCGCCGGGTGACCTACCATCCGGAAACGGTCGAGGAGGCCTATGAGTCCCGTGCCCGCTATGGCGCTCCCCGTTGGCAGGTCGATGCCTGGGTGTCGACCTACACCTCCATCGCCAACGGCGAGATGGGCGGCGTCAGCGACGCCGTGCCCCGGCTGACCGGGCGCCCCGCCACCTCGCTGGCCGACCTGCTCGCCTCCTGAGCATCGCGGGCGAGCCTGATCGCCTCGCCGATCGGCTCCCCGCCCCTTCGCCCCGGGTTCACCGCGGGCCGGTTTCCCCGCTCCTTCACCGTCTCCTTCACCCTGGGCCGGGCTCCGCCGCTCGGCCCCTCCTCCCGTCGCAAGTCACCCGGCGTCGAGTCCGTGGCGCAACAGGGCGAAGGCGCGTTCGGCGGCGTGGACGGCCGCGGGATGGACCTGCGCGGCCGTCTCCCCCTCGGCGAGCCTGCGCCAGTTCCGGTGGGCCAGCACGCGCTGTACGACGAGCACCTGCCCGGCGACGAGCCGCGCGGTGAGCTCGTCGGTGCTCTCCATGAGCGCCTCGGCCAGCGCCTCCTCGTCCACGGCCACGTAGTGGGACACGCGCGCCGCCAGGCTGGGCGTGGAGAAGACCATGCGGTGGTAACCGAGTACCTCCGGGTGGTCGTTGAGGCCGGTGACGGGATCATGCCGCTCCAGCCCGGCCAGGAAATGGCGCTCCAACGCCTCCAACGGCTCCTCGCCCGGCTGCCGGCCGCGCACGACGCGGGCGGCCTCGCCCTGGTGGTCGGCGATCCGGTGCAGGACGAGGTCCTCCTTGGTGGCGAAGTATTTGAAGAGGGTCGGCTTGGAGACCTCCGCCGCCGCGGCGACCTCGGCGACGGACACCTCGCCGAATCCCCGTTCCAGGAACAGCGAGATCGCCGCCGTGGAGATCGCCTCATGGATCCGCTGCTTCTTGATGTGCCGAAGTCCTGTCACACGTCCATCCTACTTGGGTGTTAACCTGGTTAATATCTTAACCGAGTTAACTTTGGTGGTGCGGGATGACCATACTTGACGATGAGAAGGCCTACCTCGTCCGCTGCGAGGCGGCGTTGCGCAGGATGCTCGACGGTGCCCGCCTGAACGTCGTCATCGGCGAGCAGGTGGCCGGTGACCGCTACAGCGCCGAAAGGCTCGGGCGCCATCTGAAAAGCCTGGCCAAGGAGCTGGAGGAGGGACCTGGCGGGCCGCCGTTCTTCGGCCGCCTCGACTTCGGCTCGACCGCCGCCGCCGGCGACCACCGCGCCCAGCGCTACTACATCGGCCGGCGGCACGTCTCCGGCGACGTGGGGCAGCAGCCGATGGTCATCGACTGGCGCGCCCCCGTCTCCCGGGCGTTCTACCAGGCCAGCGCCCGCGACCCGCGAGGTGTCGCCGTGCGCCGCCGCTTCGGCTGGGCGGCGGGGAGACTGACCGGCTTCGAGGACGAGCGGCTGGAGCGGGGCGAGGACCTGGGGACCGCGAGCCGGATCGTGGCCGCCGAGATCGAACGCCCCCGCGTCGGCCCGATGCGCGACATCGTCGCCACCATCCAGCCCGAGCAGGACGAGCTCGTCCGGGCCGAGCTGGAGGAGTCGATCTGCGTCCAGGGCGCGCCGGGCACCGGCAAGACCGCCGTGGGCCTGCATCGGGCCGCCTATCTGCTGTACGCCCACCGGCAGCGGCTCGAACGCGGGGGCGTGCTGGTGCTCGGCCCCAACCGCGCCTTCCTCGGCTACATCTCGGCGGTACTGCCGGCACTGGGCGAGGTCGACGTCGAGCAGACGACGCTGGAGCGCCTGCTGGCCCCGGGACCGGTCGAGGGCATGGACAGTGAAGCCGCCGCAGTCGTCAAACACGACGCCCGGATGGCCGAGGTCCTGCGCCGGGCGCTGTACGGGCGGGTGTGCGGGCCCGTCGAGCCGATCACCGTCCCCGACGGCTCCTACCGGTGGCGCGTGCCGGAGGAGGAACTGCGCCGCATCGTCGACGACACCCTGCGCGAGGCGCCGCCGTACGCCGTCGGGCGCGAGCGCGTGCTCTCCCGTGTCGTCGCCACGCTGCAACGGCAGGCCGAGGCTCGCGGGCAGAACGCCAACGCCGCCTGGGCGCGCAGGGTGGGCCGGGCCGCCACCCCGTTCCTGGACGCGGTGTGGCCCGCCGTACGGCCGCAGGAGGTCGTCGCGGAGCTGCTCGGCGACCCCGCGGCGCTGGCACGGGCCGCCGTCGGGGTGCTCACACCGCCCGAACAGGCGGCGATCGTGTGGTCCAGGCCACCGCGGACCCACAAGAGCGCCAGGTGGTCGGCGGCCGACGCCGTGCTCGTCGACGAGGTCGCCGGCCTGCTCGAACGCCCGCGCAGCTACGGCCACGTGATCATTGACGAGGCACAGGACCTGTCGGCGATGCAGTGCCGGGCCGTCGCCCGCAGGAGCGAGCACGGCTCGATCACCGTGCTGGGCGACCTGGCGCAGGGCACGACGCCCTGGGCCGCCCGCGACTGGCCGGACCGGCTGGCGCATCTGGGCAAGCCGCAGGCGCAGGTGATCGCGCTGGCGACCGGCTTCCGGGTGCCCGCGGCCGTCGTCGCGCTCGCCAACCGGCTGCTCGAAGCCCTCGACGTGGGCGTGCCGATGACCCGCTCCTTCCGGGCCGACGGCCGGCTCCGCATCCGTCGGGCGCCCGACCTCCGGCACGCCACCGTGGCCGCGGTGCGCGACGCCCTGTGCCACGAGGGCTCGATCGCCGTCATCGCCGCCGACGCCGCCGTCGAGGAACTGACGGCGGAGCTGTGGAACGCGGGCGTCACGGTCACCGAGGTCGGCGGGCCCGGCCCGGCCGGCGGTGCCACGTCGGTGAGCGTCGTGCCGGCGACCCTGGCCAAGGGGCTGGAGTACGACCACGTGGTGGTGGTCGAGCCGGCGGACATCGCCGACGCCGGGGAGCGGGGCCTGAACCGGCTGTACGTGGTGCTCACCCGCGCCGTCTCACGGCTCGATGTGCTGCACCACCGTCCTCTGCCCCCGCCGCTGGCCGACCTGTGACCCCGGGCGCCCGGCCGATCGGCGACGCGAACGGCGCTCTCCCCCGCCGGCGGAGCGTCGCTTCCGGAGAGGCCGTTCGTCAGGGCGAGTCAGGCGGGCGGGCGGACGGCCGTGCTCTCCCGCACGACGAGCTCGGGTTCGATCATCCGGTGCGGCGCGCCGGTCCCGCCGTCGATCCGGTCGAGAAGCAACTGGAAGGCCAGGCGTCCGACCTCCGCGAAGTTCTGCCTGACCGTACTCAGCGGCGGCCAGAGATAGGCGGCCTCGGGGACGTCGTCGAAGCCCACGACGCTGACGTCCCGCGGCACCTCGCGGCCGGCCTCGCGCAGCGCGCGCAACACCCCGGTGGCCATGTGGTCGTTGGCCACGAAGATCGCGGTGACCTCGGGGTCACGAGCCAGGCGCCTGCCGTGCTCGAACCCCGAACGGGCACTCCAGTCGCCGAGCAGCGGCTCGGGAACCTCGCGCCCCTCGGACTCCAGCACCGATCGCCAGCCCGCGACCCGCCTGCCGGCGTCGATCCAGTCCTGCGGCCCCGACACGTGCCACACGGTCTCGTGCCCCAGACTGAGCAGGTGCCTGGTGGCCCGCACGGCACCGGCGAACTGGTCCACGGTGGCCCCGGGAACGGGCAGGTCGTCCCCCGCGCCGACCACCACCGCGGGAAGGTCGGGGGGAAGGTGGCGCAGTCCCTCGGCCGCCGACTCGTGGGAGGCCACGATGACGATGCCGTCGACGGACTGGGAACGGAACCGGTCGACGGCATCACCGATGGATCTCCGACTCAGCACGCTCAGGCTCACTATCGTGATGAAGTAGTCCTCCGAGCGGGCGGCCTGCTCGATGGCGTGGAGCGTCGAGGCCGGGCCGTACAGAGTGGTGTCGAAGCTGACCACCCCGAGCACCCCGGAGCGGCCGGTCACCAGCGAGCGGGCGACGGAGTTGGGCCGGTAGCCCAGCTCGCGCACCGCGTCCAGGACGCGGGCGCGGGTGTCCGGACGCACCTTCTCGGGGTTGTTGAGGACGCGGGAGACGGTCATCGTCGAGACGCCCGCCCGCTCCGCGACGTCCTCCATGACGGCGACCCTCGGGCGCTCGGGGAACGCCCCTCCTGATACGCGCTGGGTCAACCTGCCCGCCTCGTCGAAATCACTCTCGGGATGGCCAAATGTTTGCGCCAACAGGGCCGAGCGAAACCAGAACGGCCCCCATCTGCGCGAAAACCATCCTAGCGGCGAAGAACAAGGAGGATCGATCAGTCTCTTCCCCCAATGATAGCGCTAACAATAACTGAATCCCGATTGTCGGGGAGCTCGCCGCCGATATCGGAGAAGACGCGCCTTTCACCGTCCCGCCCCACCGTCCGCGGGGACGGCGCCGTGCATGGCCCGCCGCCGGGACGCGAGCGGCCGGAGCTCCGCCGTATCACCGCGAAAATCTAGAAATCCAGCAGATTTTCGCGAACCCGGGCAGACTTCGGGAAACATTCACCAAAGACGGGAGAGGCCGAACATGGCGGAACAACCACGGTTGCTGCGGACTGGACGAGCGATGGCGGCGGCCACCTTCGTCTCCCGGGTGACCGGGTTCGGACGCACGCTCGCGCTGGCCGCCGCGCTCGGGCTCGGGACGCACCTGCTGGAGGCCCACACGGTGGCCAACACCGTGCCGAACACCATCTACGACCTGCTCCTGGGCGGGGCGCTGGCCGGCGTCATCGTCCCCCTCCTGGTCCGGGCCGACGCCGAGGAGTCCGTCGACGAGGAATTGTTCGCCCAGCGCCTGTTGTCCCTGGTCGTCTATGTCCTGTCCGCAGCGGTGATCGTCACGATCGCCGCCGCCCCGGTGATCATCGACCTCTACGCCTCGGGCCTCAGCCCGGCCGAGCGTCAGGCGGCGATCGTGTTCGCCCGCTTCTTCCTACCCCAGCTCCTGTTCTACGGGGTCAGCGCGACCCTGGCCGCGGTTCTGAACGCCCGCGGCAGGCTCGTCTCCCCGATGTGGGCTCCGGTCGCCAACAACCTCGTGGTCATCGCCACCGTGCTGCTCTATCTCGTCATCGGCGGAACTGGGCGCCTTGCGACGCTGACCCAGGGCCAGACGCTGTTGCTGGCGATCGGCACCACCGCCGGGATCGCCGCCCAGGCACTGGTCCTGGCGCTGGCCGGGCGCCGGTCCGGATTCCGGCTTCGCCTGCGCGCCGATCCCCGAGGCATCGGGCTCCGCCGTATCGCCGCCATGGCCGGATGGACGCTCGCCTCGGTGATCGCCGGTCACTGTGTATTCCTCGTCACCACCAACCTGTCGTCGACGGCGGGCCTGCCGGGGGCGATCGGGATCTCCGCCAACGCCTGGGCGCTGTTCCAGCTCCCGTACGCGGTCATCGCGGTGACCGTCGTCACCGGCGTGCTCCCCCGGATGAGCCGGGCCGCCGCCGAACGCGATCTCTCGCGGGTCACCGCCGACCTGTCTCGCTGCCTGCGGCTGACCGGCTTCGCGCTCGTGCCCACCGCCGTCGCGCTCGTCGTGCTCGGCCCGCGCATCTCCACGACGCTGTTCGCGCACGGCAACGCCTCACCCGCGGCCGCCCAGCTCACGGGATCCATGCTGGCGGCGTACGGATTGGCGCTGGTTCCGTACGCCGGCTACCAGATCATGCTCCGCGTGTTCTACGCGCTTTCCGATACGCGCACGCCCGCGTTGATCGGCGTGGGGGTCTCCGCCGTGGCCGTCACCGGCTGCCTCGTGGCCGGGCGGATGACGCGGGGCGCGGATCTGATCGTCGCGATCGCCCTCGCGTGGACCCTCGCCTCCGTCGCCGGCCTGGTCGCCACCGCGCTCGTGCTGCGTCGCCGGATCGGCCGCGTCGACGGGCACCGCCTTCTGGACGCCCATGCCCGGATGCTCGCCGCAGCCCTGGCCGCCGGCGCCGGAGCGGCCGTCACCGTCCGCGCGCTCGGCCCCGCCGCCGGGACCGCCTGGCACGGCTCGGTCACGGTCCTCACGTGCGCGGTGGCCGTCGGGGCGGTCCTGTACGTTCTCGCCGCGCGCTGCCTGCGCGTCGGCGAACTTCGAGGTCTCGGCGCCGTCTTCCGGATCAACGCCTCCTGAAGGGCGGCGGGAAGTGCGGCGTCGGCGGGGAGAGCCCGCGCCCACCAGATTCAAGAAATGGCTAACACGCGGATGACCTGCGACGACAAGGGAAGGAGCATGGTTGCGACTCTGCCGACCATTGTGAGGAATCATGCGGTTCCTGGCTCGCCCACACCAGCTTCCCGCCCGGCTCGCCGCCGGCGCCTTCATCATGAACTCAGGGTTGACCCTGGCGTCCTCCTACCGGGAGAGCGCGCCCCACATTCACGGGATGGCGGCGACGGCCTACCCGTTCCTGAAGGACATGGACGCGGAGGAGTTCACGCGGTGGCTGGCCAAGGGCCAGATCGCCGTCGGCGCGGCGCTGCTGATCCCGCTGGTGCCCTCCCTGCTGGCGGGCGCCGCGCTCACCGCCTTCGCCGGAGGGCTGGTCGGCCTGTATCTGAAGACGCCGGGTCTACGTCAGGAGGGCAGCCTGCGGCCTACCCAGGAAGGCCTCTCCTTCGCCAAGGACGTCTGGCTCCTGGGCATCGGCGCCGGCCTCGTCGCCGAGGAGCTCGTCCGCGACTGAGCCGCCGGACCGGCCGAACCGGAGCGATCCACCGCGGCCGGCTGTGACGGGGCGATGCTTTCATCTACCCGCGCCTCATTGACCACCAGCCTGTACAGGCCCAGCGCGGCCACCGCGATGACGACGAGGAAGCAGATCACCGCGAGGAGGGAGCCGAGCAGCCGGCGAGGACCGGGACGGTCGTCGGTGGCGGAGACCGACAGTCCGGCCAGGCCGAGCGCGTATGCCGCAATCAGCGCGGTGCCGCCGAGGAAACCTGCCGCCAGGAATCTCGTCAGGGTCGCCAGGTCTATGGAGCCGTTCATGACGCCGCTTTCTCGCCGGATGCCCGTTGCCCGGCCGCGGCCGGACGCTCGACGAGCGTGACGAGCGCGACCGCAGCGGTCCGGGCGGTCAGCCCGGCGTGTCCCGGCGCCGTGCCGGCGACGGTGCGGACCTCCCGTGCGGAAGACTGGGCGACGGCCGTCCCGGCGGGCGGCATCGGGCCTGCGTCCATATCGTGCTTTTAATCATCTTCGATGATGGGTAACCCACCCTTCCCGTAAAATTCCGGCCTTGCGCGAGGGCCGTCCCGTCCTATCCGCGGGATCCCTAGCGCCATTCGACGGCGAAGGCCCGGGCCGGATTGGCCACGAGGATCTGCTCGGCGAGGCCGTCGCCCAGTTCCTCCTCAAGTCGCGGGCGTAGCCCACTGAGCAGAAAGGGCATTCCGGGGCCACCGCCGGTGGCGGCCCGGGCCGCAGCGGTCGTGGTGTCGCCGCCGAGGAGCAGCTGGCCGGCGTGACCCGCGTCGACGAGTGAGGCGAGCGCGTCGAAGAGCCGCCAGTCGGTGGCGTGGTTGGCTCGTGACGGGCCGTCGAACGCGAGGAACGCTCCCGATTCGGCGAGTCGCCGATGGACTCGCAGGTCAGGCGAGCGGTTCAGATGGCCGAGGATGATCCGATCGGCGGGCACCCGTAGTTTCCCGCACAGCAGGTCGAGCACGTCCAGCGCGGCGGTGCCGAGCTCGTGGTGCACGCCGATGGGGGCGCCGGTCGCGTGGTGAGCCCGCGCGGCGGCGGTCATGACGTGCCGGGCGTGTTCGTCGAGGCCGTGGAACCCTCCGGCGACCTTGATCATTCCGGCTCGAGCGGGGAGGAGCGGGCCGTCGGGGTCGTCGCCAGGGCGCAGACCCCGGGTGAGCTCGCCGATGAACAGCTCCTCCAACCGCTCCCAGACGCGGCCGAGCAGGCCGGCGTCGTAGTTCGCGGCCTGGTGCAGGCCGGTGGCGGCGATCACGTTGACCCCCGTGGAGCGGGAGACCCGCGCGAGAGCCTCGGCCCGCCGACCCATCCCGAACGGCGTCCACTGCGCCACGGACCGGCCTCCGAGATCACCGAAGGCGCGCAGCTCGGCCGCCGCCGCCTCCGGGTCGTCGAGCTCTTGGCCGGGCAGGCGGGGGGTGCTCATGAAGAGATGGTCATGCGCGTCACAGGTTCCCAGCTCTTCGGGCCTGATGTCACCGAGGACGGTACGGATCGCGCTCATGCGGAGGTCCCGGCGAGTGCGGAGGCGGCGACCCGCAGACCGGCCAGGGCCTTCGGCATGCCGATGTAAGGGGCCAGGTGGACGAAAACCTCCACGATCTCCTCTGCCGTCAGGCCCACCCGCAGGCTGGTCCTCACGTGACCGGTCAGCTGCGGGTCCACGCCGCCGAGGGCGGTGAGCGCGGCCAGGTTGACCAGTTGCCGTTCGCGCAACGTCAGGCCGTCGCGCTGGTAGGTGCCGCCGAAGACGCTGGTCACGATCCAGTCGGGAAACCCCGGTGCGATCCGCTCCAGGCCGGGCAGCGTCGCCTCCCTGGTCTGCTCGTCCTGGAGCGCCTCCAGCAGCCGGTAGCCCTCCTCACGATCCAGCCGCGCCTCGCTAGGGCGCCGGGTCGTCGTCTCGTTGTGCTCCATGGGGTTCCTTTCGCTCAACGGTCCGATGTAACGCGTCAACCGTTACACAGCGGCGAATGTAACGGTTGACGCGTTACACCGTCAACACGGCCGGCGGCGTCGTCCCCGGAGAGGCGGACGGAGTCGGTGGCGCCGTTCCGGAACGCGCCGACAACGCGCAGGTAACGGCTGCAGCGTTACACTCGCCGGGTGAACGACGACGAGCGTCTCGCCTTCCGCTTTCATGGCGGCGACACGTGGCTCAACCTGCTCGCGACCCGCGGGCGCAGCTTCAGCGCGCAGCCGGTGGAGCGCCTCACCACGCCCGAACGGCTGCGCGAGTGGCTCGACCGTTCCGAACTGGCTCCGGCCCTGCCGCCGCAGGCCGCCGACCTGGACCGGGCCCGAGCGCTGCGGGAGACGCTGCGCGCACTCGCGCTCGCGACGGCGTCGGGGCAACCGCCTCCCCCCGAGGCCACCGCCGACCTGGCCGCCTTCCTCACCGACCAGCCCGACCCCGTGCACCTCGTCGCCGGGGAACGCCTGCTCAGGGAGCTCCCGCCCACCACCGGTGCGGCCCTTGCCCGCATCGCCCGGCAGGCGGTCGACCATCTCACCGGTCCCGGACGGCACGCACTGACGATCTGCGCCGAGCACGACTGCCACTGGGTCTTCGCCGATCCCACCGGCAGGCGCCGCTGGTGCCCGGAACCCGCCTGCGCGAGCCGAGGCCGGGTACGCGCTCTTCGCGCGCGCCGCCGGAGCACCGCCCCGGACCACCCCTGACCCGGACCACCCCGGGCCGGCCCACCTCGAACCACACTCGCACCGGAAGGGCCGTCATGATCAGTGGGCCTCGTTTCTGTACCTATTAGTATGTACAATCATGCCATGACCGCTGAGGAACGTTTGATCGAGAGCACCCGGGAGCTGCTCTGGGAGCGGGGTTACGTCGGCACCAGCCCCAAGGCGATCCAGCAACGGGCCGGAGCCGGTCAGGGCAGCATGTACCACCACTTCTCCGGTAAACCCGACCTCGCGTTGGCGGCCGTACGGCGTACCGCGGAGGACATGCGGGCCAAGGCGGAAGTCCAGTTCTCCGGCGAAGGGACCGCGATCGAGCGGATCTCGGCCTACCTGCTGCGGGAGCGGGAGGTGCTGCGCGGCTGCCCGATCGGGCGGTTGACGCAGGACCCCGACATCGTCGCCAGTCCGAGCCTGCGCCGACCCCTGGAGGAGACCTTCGACTGGCTGCGGGGCCGGCTGGCGGAAGTCCTCGCCGAGGGGCGGTCCAGGAACGAGTTCGCCGTGGACCTCGATCCGGCCGACACCGCCGCCACGATCATCGCCGTGCTGCAAGGCGGCTACGTACTGGCCAGGGCCGCCGACTCGACCGAACCGTTCGACCGGGCGGTCAACGGCGTGCTCGCGCTGCTCGCCGCCCGCACCCGCACCGCCTGACCACGCCGACCCCGGCGACCACCCCTCCCGACGATCCGCAGGAGAAATCCCTTCCCGTGTACGCCATGCAGTACGAGATCACGTTGCCCGCCGACTACGACATGAAGATCATCCGTCATCGGGTTGCGACGAGAGGCTCGGCCATGGACGCCTTCCCCGGACTGGGGCTTACAACTCCTAACGGAATGAGGTCGGTCGAGTCCGCGGACATGATCGGTCGTTGAACCGGGTGTGAGGAAGGGCGAACAGCCACCCTGGATCGTGTCCGATGGGCTCTGGCAACGGATCGAGCCGTTGCTTCC
The DNA here is from genome assembly GCF_050949235.1 of Streptosporangium sp. CA-135522. Lineage (NCBI taxonomy): Bacteria > Bacillati > Actinomycetota > Actinomycetes > Streptosporangiales > Streptosporangiaceae > Streptosporangium > Streptosporangium sp. CA-135522. The sequence goes on along the minus strand of NZ_CP192026.1, from coordinate 4,486,289 downwards.
GACGGTCGAACGTCGCTACCGCTACCCCGGACGCAAGCGGATCGACGACCGCAAAGCGTTGTGCGGAATCCTGTTCGTGCTCTACACCGCGATCCCGTGGGAGTTCCTACCCCAGGAGCTGGGCTTCGGCTCGGGCATGACCTGCTGGCGGCGGCTGCGCGATTGGCATCAGACCGGCGTCTGGAACGCCCTGCATGAGCTGCTACTGGCCGAGCTGCACGCCGCTGATCGGCTGGACTGGTCCAAGGCGGTGATCGACAGCTCGCAGGTGCGGGCGCTCAAGGGCGGCCCAAAACCGGCCCGAGCCCGGTCGATCGAGGCAAGACCGGCTCCAAGCACCGTGTGATCACCGACGGGAACGGCATCCCGTTGGCGGTCAGCCTCGGCGGCGGCAACCGCAACGACATCCTGCAGCTCATGCCCCTGGTGGAGGCGATTCCACCAGTCTGCGGCAAGGTCGGCAAGCCTCGCCGAGGGCCCAAGACGCTGTATGCCGGCCGGGCCTACGATCACGACCGTTATCGCCGTCAGCTTCGCGACAAACGGATCGAGCCGATCATTGCGCGCCGCGGGACCGCGCATGGCTCCGGCCTGGGCGTGCATCGCTGGGTGGTTGAGCAGACGATCGCCCTGCTGCACTGGTTTCGCCGATTACGCATCCGCTGGGAGATCCGCGACGACATCCACGAGGCCTTCATGACCCTGGCCTCTGCCATCATCTGCTGGCGACGCCTCAATCGCTGAGCCTTTTTCACCCTGATGCGGAAGCATCAGACGGTCAGAGCAGGAAATGGAGTACCGCTGAGCCGGCTACTGGCGGCCTCGCCCAGCTTGAGTCTAGATCGACTGTGCTTACGACGCCCGGCATGTGAGCCTAAAGGCTCATTCTGCGTGACGCCGGCACCCACACCGACACCGACACCGCGTAAGGCTCCGTAGCTGCCCTGGACTGCGGACATCGCAGGCCAGCACACCCTGCTCGCAACCGGTGGCAAGTCTGCGGGCTAGCACCGGGGTGCGCCGATGTCACCTCTCGAGGCCGCACACGATTTCCGTCGCGCCCGCATGTCAGGATTTCTCTGATCTAACCACGGAGAGAGCAGGATTCTCGTGAGCGTCTACAGCTGGCTTGATGACGATGCATTCTGTGCAACGCACGTCCGCGGCCTTACCCCGTACGAGGCGTTGGCCCGCCTTGGGATCGAGGTGTTCGACGGTGACGACGAGGAAGGCGAAATTGAGGGGGGTGGAGTTGCCCCGGTTCGGTAGACACATCAGGGCTTTCGGCTACGCGGCAGCATAGTCGTCTTCTTGAATGGGCTTGAGGGCTTGGCGTCGCTCATATTCGGCCGGGCTGAGCTGGCCGTTAGCGGAGTGACGGCGGCGTGGATTGTAGAAGCCCTCGATGTAGGCGAACACCGCGCGCCCGGCCTCTGACCTGGTGTGGAAAGCACGCCGGTCGATCAGCTCGCACTCCAGCGAGGCGAAGAAGCTCTCGGTGATCGCGTTATCAAAGCACGTGCCGGTGCGGCCGGTGGAGGGGCGCACGCCGGCCTGCGCACACCGCTGGCCGAACGCAATCGACGTATATTGACCGCCCTTGTCGCTGTGATGGATCACCCCGGCGTCAGGGCAGCGCTGACCAACCGCCATCGCCAGGGCATCGGTGACCAGTTCGGTGCGCATGTGCTCGGCCATCGCCCAACCAACGATCCTGCGGGAGAAGACATCCAAGACGACCGCGAGGTAAAGGAAGCCCTGCCACGTCGGCACATACGTGATATCGGCGGTCCAGATCCGGTTCGGCTCGTCGGCTTCGAACGTCCGCCTCACCAGGTCTGAGGCGGCAGCCGCCTTCCTATCCGTAATCGTCGTGCGACAGCCCCGACGCCGAGACACTCCGGCCAGCCCGGCCGCGCGCATCAGCCGGGCCACCCGCTTGCGGCCCACGTTGTCCCCGTCGATCTGGCGCAGGTCGGCGTGGATGCGCGGCGCTCCGTAAATCTCATCGGAGGCCTGATAGTGAGCGTGGATCTTCTCGGTCAGCTCCGCATCGCGACGGGCGCGAGCCGACGGGCCGCGCCCGGCCCAGGCGTAGTAGCCCTGGCGCGACACACCCAGCACCCGGGCCAGCAGGGAGACGCCGTGGTGGTCTTTCTCCGCATGAATCAGCCGGAATCTCATCTCGGCCGATCCGTCTCCCGCGCGAAGAAAACCGCGGCCTTACGCAAGATCTCCTTCTCCTCGCGCAGCAGCTTGACCTCACGACGCAGCCGGGCCAGCTCGTCTTTTTCGGCGCTGGTCAGCCCGTCTTGGCGGCGGCCGTCATCCAGGTCGGCCTGGCGCACCCAGACACGGATCGACTGCGCGGAGGGCTCGAATTCCTTGGCGAGCTCCTCCGGCGACCGTCCCGCGCGCACCAGCTCCACCATCTGCCGGCGAAACTCCGGCGGATAGTTGTTCGGCACAGTGGACTCCTTCTTCCGGGAACCAGGGTTCCTCAGAAATCAGGTGTCCACCAAACCGGGTCAACTCCAGGGGTCTCATCTGTGCCCATCTCCGTGGACGCAACCCACTCTGCGCAACGATGCTCCACCGCGTCAGGATTACGCACCATAGTTCGCATCTTCATGGAGCGGCGACTGACCGTCCATAGTCGGGGTTGAGGAACAGCGGAGCAGCCGTTAGCCGCCTTGCACCAGATCTCCACATCAACTACGCATCAGGAACATACCGGCCTGCTTTGATAGCGCCGTGATCAAGCAAGGAAGGCACTCGACGGAAGCCGGCGACATTCGCTGGGCCTTCGGCTGCGGATTCCCCGTGATCATCGCCCTGGCGTTCGCGACCGCCGGAACCTTCTTCGAGATTCACCTGGTGGCTCGTGCGCACCTCTACTGCGCTGGTGACCTGAGCGCCGGAGAGAACTTCGCTGGATCCATCCGGGTAGTGAGCCGCCTCGTTCTCTTTCCGATCGTCTCGGTGGTGTCAGCACTCATCTCGCTGGCCTTCCAGCTACTCGCCCGACTGCCACGCCTGGCCGGCCGCATGTGGCTGGAACTCCTCCTACTGGCGCTCACCCTCGCCGTCTCGGCCGCCGGGCCGGTAGCCCTGACCCTGCACGACCTGGCCACCCAAGGCACGCCAGGCAACTGTGTCCTGCCCTGGTGGCCCTCCTGGCTGCCCTCCTAGAACGGGGTTGAGGAACCTGGGGACAGCCGTTGGCGCTGAGAACGATCTTGTGGTGTTGTTCCTGCTCGGTCGAGGTCCCGGCCCCTTTGCGTCGTGCAGCCTCGCCGCGAGTTGTCGGCAGGGTTTACGCCCTCGGTAGGCCGGGGTTTTGGCGGTGGGCCGTCGTACGGTGCGCGGGACCGGAATGGTGCGGGAACCGGCGCCGGGGCGGCGACCTGCGGTGATGCGGTTTTAGAGGTCAGGCAGGGCTGACGCACTGTCGGGCCGGCCCATCAGTGCCGAGGCCCCATGATCGTTCTCAGCGCCAACGGCTGTCCCCAGGTTCCTCAACCCCGATGTACGCCGAGCGCAAGGGCTGGGCTCTGGAGGGGGTGTCGGTCAGCCTGCGCCACTCGCGGGTGCACGCCCGCGACTGCGCCGACTGCGAGAGCGGCCACGGGCTCTTGGACCGCATCGAGGTGGTGATCGAGCTGGACGAGCCGCTGGATGAGCAGCAGCGGCGCCGTCTTATGGAGATCGCCGACAAGTGTTCCGTCCATCGGACGCTGCGCTCGCAGGTGCTCATCGAAAGATCGTGAAAATTCTTGGCCGCATCGGGAATCCACCGCCATCTTCTAACGGTTAAGAGCCGATACAAACGTTAGAAATGTGAGTGTGAGATGGCAACGAAGACCGTTACCACCGACACCTTCGCCCAGAGCGTCCTGACCAGCGACAAGCCGGTGCTCGTGGACTTCTGGGCCGACTGGTGCCACCCCTGCCACATGCTCGCCCCGGTCCTGGAGCAGCTCGCCGACGAGCGGGCCGACGACCTGGTCGTCGCCAAGGTGGACGTCGACGCCTATCCCGAGCTGGCCGAGCAGTACGGCGTGCGCGCTTTCCCCACCCTCAAGCTCTTCCGCGCGGGCCGCGTCGTCCACACCCTGGTGGGCGCCACACCCAAGCGGGTCCTCGTGGCCGAACTGGCCGACCACCTCTAAATTGACGAAAGGTTTGATCATCATGTCTCGTCTTCCCCTCGTTCAACCCGACCAGGCCACCGGCAAGGCGGCCGACCTGCTCGCCGGTGTGCAGAAGGCGCTTGGCGTCACGCCGAACATGACCAAGGCGATGGCCAACAGCCCCGCCGTGCTCAAGGCCTACCTGGACTTCTCCGGCGCGCTCAACAGCGGCAGCCTGCCCGCCTCCACCCGTGAGCGGATCGCGCTGGTGGTCGCGCAGGAGAACGGCTGCGACTACTGTCTGTCGGCCCACACTTACATCGGCACCAACCTGGCCGGGCTGACCGAGCAGGAGGCCGAGGCCGCCCGCCGCGGCACCGCCTCCGAGGTCAAGGCGCAGGCCGCGCTCACCCTGGCCGTCACCCTGGTCCGCGGCCGGGGCGAGGTGACCGACGCCGACCTGAAGGCCGCCCGCGAGAACGGACTGACCGATGGTGAGATCGCCGAGGTCGTCGCCCATGTGGCGCTGAACGTCTTCACCAACTACCTCAACAAGACCGCCGACACCGACATCGACTGGCCGGTCGTCCGTCACTGAAAGCTCCGGTACGGCTCGCCCACAGCCGCGGCGCGAGCCGTACCGGCACCATCAAGACGTCACGGTGAAGGCACACCACAGCGACCAGTCCGAGGTGAGCGTGCCGTCGATCGCCTGGACGCGGAACTGGTAGGAGCCGGGGGAGAGCGTGCCGGGCCCGACGCCGATGCCGAAGACGTAGCCGCTGGGCCAGACCGGTTCGGTGCGCCGGATCAGCGGGTCCTCGCCGGGGTGGCCGATCTCGAAGGTGGCGCTCTGGTCGGGGTGGGGGCTGCCGTAGGGGGTGGGGTTGGCGGCGAAGGTCACGCTGTCACCGGTGGCCATGACCGGGCCGTCGGCGCACTGCTGGAAACCGGCGTAGGGGCCGGTGGAGATGCGCAGCGCGTCGGGGACGCCGGGAGTCGGTACGGAGGTGGAGGTGTCGACGCGGAAGGAGCACCAGGGCAGCCAGCCGGAGACGGCGGTGTCGTCTTCGGCCCGTGCCCGTAGCTGGTAGTCGCCGTCGGTCAGGATCCCGGCGGGAACCTGGAGGCCGGCATTGCCAGGGCTGAAGACGAGCTCCAAGCGCAGCCGCGTCCGCTCGGGGCGCTGCACCGCCTGGACCGCCTCGGCGAACAGGCGTCGAACTCGGCCACGCGCAGCGGCTGCTCGGCGGTGGGCAGGATGCACGCTGAGGGCACCCATCCCTGGTCAAGGATGATGTCTTGGGTCATGCCTCGACGGTAAACCTGTACCTGGGTACTGGATGCAAGCCCTCTGTTCGGCCTTTGTCGCGCGGGTCCAGTTGGCCTATCAAGGTCAGTTAGCCGTAGCGCCAAAATCCGGTCCAATCCTCCCCGGAAGCCGAACCGACGCCGGAACCCACCTCACAGGACACCGCTCAGGAGCTCCTGCCACCAATCGAGCAGCACAACCGATCACGTCTCAGGCTCCAGCACGGGCTCTGACCCGCTCTATTAGCCCTTTCCGGCTTACTTGGTCTGTCCCCCTATGTGGGCTGCCCCCCTTGGCGCGTTCCTGTCCTAGCGCACACGCCGTGCCCACGCGTCAGCCACCCGTTTAACGCTTGACGATCACGCTTGGCGTACGTTTCTGTTCCGCCGTACTCCGGCCCCCGGTTCCCAGGTGATCGGTCCGGTTGTAATCGATGAGCTGTAACCGCCCCTCGGCCTGCCGCCAGCGTGTCACGGGGTTGCGTCCACGGACGTGGTGTACGAGTTTTCGCTGATGACAGGCGTGGCATCGTGAATTGAAGACGGCCATCGCGTGATCCTTCGTGATTGCGACATCAAGATCGAAGGAGAAGCAAGCGATGGCCGTACCCGACAGTGTGGACCCCAGCGCCTGGCTGGCCGAGCAGATCGAGCACGGGGATCCGGATCTGTTGCGATCCATGGTGAAGACCATGGCCGAGACGCCTGTGTCGGCCGAGGCCGATGGCCTGTGCGGGGCCGGATACGGGAGGCGAAGTGACGAGCGGACCAACCGGCGCAACGGCTACCGCACCCGCGAGTGGGACACCCGTGCCGGCACCGTGGCTGTTGCTTTTTGAGCACGATCTTCTGAAGCGGCGGATTCACCGGACTGAGTGATCGTTGGATGAGCGGGTGGCGAGGGGTTTCCGACGGGTTGATCGAGATCAGCAGTTCCTGCTGCCGGTGGATATGCGCGAGTGGCTGCCCGACGATCATGTGGTGTGGGTGCTGCTTGAGGTAGTCGAGCATCTGGACATCGCGAGGCTGGAGGCGCGCTATGCCCAGGGCGGTCCCGGCCGCCGCGCATACGATCCTCGGATGCTGCTGTCGCTGTTGATCTACGCGTATTCGGCGGGTGTGCGGTCGTCACGGCAGATCGAGCGGCTCTGCCGGACGGATGTCGCGATGCGGGTGATCTGTGGGCTGCAGGTGCCCGATCACACAGTGATCGCGCGGTTCCGTCAGCGGCACCAGGACTTCGTGCGGGAGCTGTTCACCCAGGTGCTGCTGATCTGCGCGAAGGCCGGGCTGGGGCGGCTGGGCGCCATCGCCGTGGACGGCACGAAGATCGCCGCTAACGCGGCGAAGAAAGCCACCTGCCAGCGGCAATGGCTGCAGCAGCAAGTGGATGAGATCCTCACCCGAGCCGCGGAGCAGGATGCGGCCGAGGACACCGCGTTCGGGCCGGGCGAGCACGCTGAGGAGACACCACGGCAGTTGCAGGGACGGCGTGATCGGGAGGAGCGGATCAAACGGGCACTGGCCGAGGTGATCGCAGAAGAGGCTGCGCGGGGCTTGGACGCAGAGGCCACGGCGGCCAGGAAACGCGCGTCCCTGGAGGCAACCCGGGCCGGCCGCAATGACGTGGGGTCTCGTCCGGTGGGAGCCGATCCCGTGGCGATCGCCGAAGCGAGGCTGCAGGCAGCCCAGGACCGGCTGGCCAAGGAGGTTGAGGCCAAACGGGCGCAGATCGCAGTGATGCGCGAGCGGATCCGGAGGTTCGAAGCAGGTCAGGGACCCAAGCCGAATCTCGGGCCGTTCAGCTTCGATGAGAATCGCGGCCAGCAGGTGGCCCGTGCCAAGCGGTGGGTCGCCCGAGCAGAACGGGAACTGGTCGTCGCCCGGGCGCGCAAGGCCAGCCCGCCTGCCGAGCATGAGCAGGACGATCTGTTGCCGGTGCCGGGCGGTGGCAGGCACGGGCCCCGTGGCATCACCAGCAAGGACGATCGCCCGGCCGTCCGGCGCAACGTCACCGACCCCGACAGCCGCCTGATGCACGACAGCAACGGAGGCGCCATTCAGGGCTACAACGCCCAGCTCGCCGTGAGCGACGACGGCTTGATCCTCAGCGCCCAACTCGTTCAAGACATCAACGACCGGCGGCAACTGCAGCCGATGAGCCAAGCAGCCCTCGCTGCGGCGCTGCTGGTTCACCAAGCACGATGCCTGGGCCAGTGCCCCAGCCTGGGCCGATGTTGCCTCGCCTGGGCCGCGTGCGAGGCCGGCAACCGCCCTCGCGACTGCGACGACACCGACTGTCCCTGCCTGGCCGACTGGATCGGCGCCCTGCTGTTCGATGCCGGCTACTGGAGCCAAGGCAACCTCACCGCCCCTGGTCCCGACCGGCTCATCGCGCCCGGCAAGAACGCGGTCCGGCCTCAGCCCGGCCAGGACCACGACCCGCCGCCCCAGAACGCCGATCCGGCCACCCTCATGATCTACCGCTTGGCCACCGAAGAAGGCGCCGCCCTCTACAAACGGCGCAGCGCCACCGTCGAACCCGTCAACGGTCATCTCAAGGACCGCACCGCCCTGCGGCGATTCGCCCGGCGGGGCCTGGCAGCCTGCCAAGCCGAGCTCACCTTCGCCGCGCTGGTCCTCAATATCGGCAAGTTCTGCCGCCTGGCTCCGGCCCGACGCTCGACCGCTCTCACCGCCTGAACCGCAGCGGTCCGCAAGCTCACCAGCCGACCTGCGCCGTTACGCAACTACAACCGGCGGGCCCGCCATATGTCGATCCACTCGGCCGAGCACCTCTGAATCAAGCCGCCTGCAATAGCGCAACAGCCACACCGTCGAGCTCGCCATCCCGAAACTGCGCTCGGGGTCGTACTTTCCCGACTGGCTGCTGGAACGTCGACGGCGGGCCGAGCAGGCGCTGATCAGCGTGGTGGCCACCAGCTACCTGCTCGGGGTCTCGACGAGGAGGGTGGACAAGCTCGTCGAACAGCTCGGCGTCAAGAACGTCTCCAAGAGCCAGGTCAGCCAGATGGCCAAGGTGCTGGACGAGCAGGTGGAGGCCTTCCGCACCCGAGCGTTGGACGCCGGGCCGTACGCCTTCGTGTGGCTGGACGCCTTGACCCAGAAGGTGCGTGAGGGCGGCCGGATCGTCAATGTGCACGTCCTGGTGGCCACCGCGGTCAACGCCAACGGTAATCGGGAGATCCTCGGGGTGGAAGTGTCTGCGGCCGAGGACGGCGCGGGCTGGCTGGCCTTCCTGCGCGCTCTGGTGGCCCGTGGCCTGTCCGGGGTGCAGCTGGTCGTCTCCGACGCTCACGCCGGGCTGGTCGAGGCGATCGGCGCGACCTTGCCGGGTGCGTCCTGGCAGCGCTGCCGCACCCACTACCTGCGCAACCTGCTCACGACCGTGCCCAAATCGGCCCAGCCGTGGGTGGCCACCTTGGTGCGCACCATCTTCGACCAGCCCACCAGTGAGGCCGTCCGCACCCAGCATGCCTGGGTCATCGAGGCCTTGGAGGCCAGGTATCCGGCCGCGTGCGAGCACCTGGACGCCGCCCGCGAGGAAGTCCTGGCCTTCGCCGCCTTCCCGCGCGAGGTCTGGAAGCAGATCTGGTCCAACAATCCGCAGGAGCGGTTGAACAAGGAGACCCGCCGCCGCACCGACGTGGTGGGGATCTTCCCCGACCGGCCCGCGATCATCCGGCTCGTCGGTGCGATCTTGGCCGAGCAGACCGACGAATGGACCGAGGCCCGCCGCTACATGGGCCTGGACATCCTGGCCAAGTGCCGGATGCGCGTCCTCGTCGGCGACACACCGCAGCACAACCCCATCCCGCAGACACTTACCGCTTAACCTGCAGAAACAGGATCACGCGGAGATCAACTCATACACCACTCCGCTGGACGTGACCGACGCAGTCGCCGCTCGGCCTGACTTCACCCGGCCCTCCGACCCCATGGCCGGGGCCGCTCGCTGTCGCGTTTGAGGTGCGTCTCGGCACCGGCCACCAGGTCGAGGGCGACGATCCGGGCGTAGGTCCCAGCAGAGCGGGACGCGGTTGCGTAGGCATAGTGCTCGGTGGCGGCCCGGCGGTCGCCGAGTGTTTCGTAGACCTTCGCGGTACGCGAGTACACCGCTGCGGCCGGAGGCCCCAGGCTAGAGCCCAGAACGGCTCTTCTTCGCCGGAACGGCGGCCAGCAGAATGCGGGCCTTCTCGGCCTCGGCGAGGACAGCCCGCTTGGAGCTGACATCTCCCCCGCCACCAGCAACGAGGTCTTCACCGACACGCCGGAGGAGACCTTGCCACCCGCCCGCTCGATCCTCTCCGCACTGGGTCAATCCGTAGGACAACGTGCGGACGAGCGCACCGGCGGCCGGGCGGTTCACCCGGACGGTCACATTGCGCAGGACCTCGGGAGCTGGATTTCTGTGAGGGTCGCGGTCCCCGCAGCCGGCTGCTGTTCATGCATGGTGATCACATCGCCGGGCCTGAGGTGCCGCCAATTGGCCGGGGTGAGCGGAAGGAGCCTGATCGGGCCCTGCCCACCCGGCGGGATCTCGGGCGCGGACTCGACCCAGATGCGGCCGACGTGCAGGTCAGCGAGACCGTCGGGCAGATCGGGGCACCCGATGGCCCACAGGGGTCGCAGCTGTCCGGCACCGGGGACCGGGAGCCGACGCCCCCTGGCCTCCCGGGTGGCGAGCCGCAGATCGGCTCTGATGATGCCGTTGCGCGTCTCGGCTCCGCGCCAGCGACACCAGGCAGCGTCGCGGCTGAGCCACATCCGCTGAGCGGCATCGGCCAGGAGGTTCCAGTACGCGATCGGTTGCCACTGGATGCCGCCCAAGTCCTGGAGAACGCCCAGCGCGATCTCCCATTCGTCGTGGCCGAGGTAGTCGCGAACGTCCTCTGCCGACAAACCGGCGTCACTTCGCACGTCCGCGGGGACAAGGTCAGCTGCGCGGCGAAGCAGTTCAGGAACCTCCATGGGGGTGATTCTCGATCAGGGCCGCCGCCAGCTGCGACGTGCGCCTGCTAGGGCGTGTCTTCAAAGTGTCATAGCCACATCAGTAGCGAGGCGAGGGTGACCGCGGCCTGGTAGGACTCGGCGGTCTTGTCATAGCGGGTGGCGATGCCACGCCATTGCTTGAGCCGGTTGAAGCAGCGCTCCACGACATTGCGGCGCTTGTACAACTGCTTATCGAGACCGGTGGGCGTCCGCCCCGCGAACCGCGCCGGGCCCGGTTGCCGACCTGGTCGGCGCGCTCGGGAATGGTGTGGGCGATGCCGCGCCGCCGCAGCCAGGCGCGGATCGCCCGCGAGCTGTAGCCCTTGTCGCCGATGAGGTGATCGGGCCGCACGCGGGGCCGCCCCATGCCGATCCGCGGCACCCGGATGGCCTGCACCAGCTGCGCCAGACGGGTGCAGTCGTTGACGTTGCCGCCCGTCACCAGCAGCGCGAGCGGGCGGCCCCGCCCGTCGCAGACCAGGTGGATCTTGGAGGTCAGTCCGCCCCGGGAACGTCCAAGCGCCGTCGCGCGCCCCCTTTTCGCGCCCCGGCGGCGTGCTGATGGGCGCGCACGATGGTGGAGTCCACGCATACCAGCCAGTCGACGTCGCCGGCGGCATCGGCTCTGGCCTGGACCGCCTGCAGCATCGCCGTGAAGGTGCCGTCCAGGGCCCAGCGGCGAAACCGGGTGTGCAGCGACCTCCAGGAGCCATAGCGCTCGGGCACATCCCGCCAGGCCACCCCGGCCCGGAACTTCCACACGATCCCATTGAGCACCCGCCGGTCATCGGCCCGGGGCCGGCCCATCCCCGACTTCGGCAGCAACGGCTCTAACGCCTGCCACTCAGCATCGGTCAGCTCATAACGTCGCACCACGACTTACATGTTGCACGACTCCCACCCACTTTGAAGACACGCCCTAGGCCGCCCAAGGGAAGGTAGACGATTTCCGGGTTAACGCCTCCAGCCCCACAGAGTGGTACTTCTGGGGGCAGACTTGCCCAGTGATGGATGGTGAGCTCTTCAGCGACGGGTCTCTCAACGACTACCTGCAGTCCCGATCAGCAGCCGCGGTGAAAGCTGCAGGACAGGTCCCCGCCGAGGAGATTAGGTTCTCCCCAACCGCCGTGGTAGAGCGTCTGATCAGTGAATACTCCGTCGAGCCCGCCCGCGTGGACTTCACCGCGAAGAGTCGGACCCCGATCAGCGAAACCACCATCCGACCACGGACCGGGTACTCCTCCCAGCGGGTGTCCGGCCAGGAGTTCTCCGTGATTGTGCCCTACACCGGCGACCCCGCCCTGCTCCGATACCAGGCCACGACCAGCCGGTTGAATGCTCCCCCGCGGGCCAGCATCGTCGAAGACAAACAGCACCTGCTGTTCTACATCCAGGCCCCCAAGATCACCCCCGAGTACGTGAGCCAGCGGATCGCGGCCATGGAGCGGGAGCTGACAGACCGGCTCCAATGGGCAGCGAACGACGTCCAAGCGTGGGAACACCACCTCCGTATCGACGTGACTAGAGCAGTCCAGGCGCGCAAGGACCTACTCGACCACGCCGAGGAACTGTCCGCGGTGCTCGACATCCCGTTGGCGCCCGCCCCCGAAAGCCAGCAGATCCCCATCCCCATCAGGCGGAAGACGCTGCGCGTACAACCGGCTTCCCCTTCCCCGGGTCGCGACGATCCGCGGATGGCCGAAGACGTGTACGAAGACGTGGTCCGCACCATCAGCGGCATGAGTCGATCCCTCGAGCGTCTGCCTAAGGCCGCCCTGAAGCTCGGTGAGGAAGGCATCCGGGATCTCCTCCTCATCGTTCTCAACGCGAACTACGAGGGGGCCGTCCGCGGCGAGGTCTTCGACTACAACGGCAAGACGGACATCCTTCTGAACTGGCAGGACCGCAACGTCTTCATCGGCGAGTGCAAGATGTGGGGCGGCCAGAGGAAGTTCAACGACGCCATCGACCAGCTTCTGAGCTACGCCGCCTGGCGCGACACCAAGGCCGCGCTCCTCCTGTTCATCCAGGAGGGCAACCCCACCGAGATCATCAAGAAGGCCGACGCCGCGATCCGCGCGCATGCCGCCTTCCAGATAGCCGCCCCCAGTGCGGAACCGGATCTGCGCCAGGACTACCTCATGCGCTCCCCAACCGACCGGGAGCGGTACATCAAGATGGCATTCCTGCCTGTCGTGGTGATCCCCCCGCAGTAGGGCCTCGCAGCAGCAGCCGCGCCAAGCCCGCCGTCATGCGCCGGGTGGGTGTCCTGGGCGGTAGTCGAGGTGGATGAGTTCCGGTGGGAGGACGGGTAACGGCACGCCGCGCACACGCATGTTCTCGCGCCGGTCCGCGATCCGCTCGGCGGCGTGCGCGGCGTCGCGCCACGCCTTCGGATACGGCTCGCTGTCGGCCCGCTGGTTGGCGGCCGCGGCAGCGCGGGTGCGCGCTGTCCATTCGTCGAGGAGGCGCTGGTGCTCGCGAAGCTCAACGCACCCTACAGATGGAGAACGTCCGAAGGTCTCCGACCAAGGGTTCCACTCCTTTCAACAGCTCCGCGAGCCCCTCACTACTCGGCGCGGCGCGTTTGTGAGGTCCGTTCCTCGGCCGCCTGCTCGGCCCGGGCCCGCTGCTGCTCGCGTTCGGCGATGGCCTCGTCTCGCTCCCGCCGCAGCGTGGCCAGCTCATCGCGGGCCAGCTCCAGCTTGGTCTCGGCGCGCGATACCTGTTTGGCGGCGGTGGTGGCCTGGGCGGCCTGCGCGTGAACCTCGGTCAGCTGGGTTCGCAGCTCGGTGATCTCCGTCTCGGCCTGGTGCCGGGCCTGGGCCAGTTCGCCGCCGAGCTGGTCGCGTACGGTCCGCGTCTCGGCACGAGCTTGATCCAGGTCGCTCTGGAGCCGTTGCAGCTGCCCGGCCTGCTCCTCCAGCCGCCGGCGCAGCTCGGCGGCCTGCTCACGACCGGCGTGCACCTCGGTGTCCTTGGCGGTCACCGTATGCTCCAGCTCGGTGATCCGGGCCTGCTGGGCGGCGGCGGCCCGGGCGGCCTGCTCCCGTTCGGCCTGTGCCAGGTCGCGCAGTTCGGTCAGCGCGGCCTCGGCCCGTTCGCGGACGGCCTCGGCCCCGCGGGCCTGTCCCTCGGCCTGGTCGGCCCGCCGCTCGGCCCGGCGCACGTCCTCGGCGGCCTGGCGGCGGGCGGCGGCCGCCTCGGCCAGGGCATCGTCGGCGCGGCGCTCGGCGGTCCGCTGCTGCTGCTCAGCGGCTTGCTGGCGGGCGATGTCCCGGTCCAGCTCGGCGTTGGCGGCCCGCCGGTCGGCGGTCTCGGCGGCCTGCACGGCCTGCTCGGTCGCGGTCTCCAGCCCGGCGTGGCGGCGCAGCAGGTCGTCGCGGACCTGGGTGAGCAGCTCGCGGTCGACGGCGAACGCGGTCAGCACCTGCTCGACGAGCGCGGCGCGGGCGGCGGCGTGCTCGCCGAGCTGGCGGACCCAGGCCGCCCCGTCGATCGTATCGCCGGGCCCGGCCCGTCCCGCCTGGCGGGCGCGCCGGTCGGCGTCCTTGCAGTCGCTGCTGCAGAACTTGGGCGGCCGCCCGGTCCCGGCGCGCTGCAGGGGCCGCGGCCGTCCGTCCTGCGTGTGCCACCGCGCGGCGCAGCCGGGGTGGGCGCAGCGGCCGTGTGGCGCGTCCGGGTCGTCGGGCACCCGGTCGGGCCGGGCCATCTCGGCGGGGTCCGGGGCGGCGTCCGGAGGACCCGGCGGGGAGTTCGCGGTCATGACGCGCACCCCATCAGAGCCGATTTCGCGAAACACTAAAGTTTTTCGAGTTCCGCGAAACTCATATAAGAGATGGTCGAAATGCTTCACAGAAGTGCCGTTCTGTGGGAAGCTCGATCGGCAATGGGGTCCAGCCAAGGTGAGCCCAAAAGCCGCAATACATGATCGTTAAGCGGCTTTCGGGGGCTGGTCAGTGGCCTGCCGATGACCCGTCGGGGTCGCTGGGGCGGCGAGCGGCCCGGTGCGGCGAGCATTAGATACCGCTTCATTCCCTGATGCGCTTTTTGCCCTTTTGGCTCCGACTGGAGACGATGTCGCGCGGGCGCATAGATCGCGTGGGCACGTTGGCGCGGGTATCGGGTGGAGTGGGACGTCAGCGATGACTCGACCGAGCGGACCGCGTATCCGCGGTTCAAGCGGCTGATCAGCGCACGGGAGCTGCATCTGTTCTTCTCCCCGACCAGCCAGGAGGTGGCCTGGGCGGCTGAGGGCACCGACTCCTATGAGCACCGGCTCGCGCTGCTGGTGGTGCTGAAGTCGTATCAGCGGATGGGCTGCTTCCCCAGGCGGGAGGAGGTTCCGGACGTGGTGGTGGACTTCGTGCGGCGGGTGGTGGATCTGCCGGAGGGGACGCTGCCGGTGTACGCCTCGGAGCGCACGGCTCAGCAGCACCGTACGCAGGTGCGGCGGCGCACCGGTGTGGTCTACGACGACGTGCGGGCCCGGGCCCTGGCCGAGGAGACGATCCGGGACGAGGCCGCATCGTACTGCGTGAACCCCGCGCACAACGCTCAAACGGCGCTGCGGGAACGCATACGGCTCCGCAAGCTGGCCGCCGGCATCTCCGCTGCCGAGCCCGTGCCGGACGACTTCAACCGGCCGGTCACCATGGGCGTCGCCCGTCTTGCTGAACTCCCACGCCCGCCGGGAGCTCGAACGCGTCGAGCAGGCGGCCGAGCGGGAACGGGACACTCTGCTCAAGGCGCACGGGGCCGAGGTCACGGCACTCACCCAGACCAGCACCGCGCACGCGCAACGCGCCGACGACGCCACGCAGGAGACCGGCCGGTTGCGTGCTGAGCGCGAGGACCTGGCCACGCAGCTTCGCGCCACCCGCGCAGCCCTACAAGAGGAGAGCATCAAGCGAGCCGACCTGGAGAGGCAGCTCACCGAGTTGCGTGGTCCTCGTTGAAGTCGCCGACGGCGATCGCGCCGGGGCCGGGGCCGGTCGGGTAGTTGACCGCGTCGACGAAGGTGCCGTCGCCACGGCCGATCAGGATGGAGACGTTGCTCGTGTGAGGTTGGTGACGGCCATGTCGAGATTGCCGTCCTCGTTGAAGTCCTCGATGCCGACGTAGTCGGCCTGACCGCCGGTGCGGTAGCGGACCGCGGGCTCGAAGCCGCCGCCGGGCTTGCCGAGGAAGACCGACACCGAGAAGCCAAGGAGGAAGTTGCTGACCGCGACCGTTGAGGCGCCCGCCATGGCAAGGCAGGCGGCAACGGCCGAGACGAACCTGGAAGGTGACATCCGTCCTCCCTCAATTTGCCCCGGGCACGGCCTCGACTCTCCCGCCCGGCCCGTTGAGCCTCAGGTGCGGTCTCCGGTTCCAGGGATGATCAGGCCGGTCTCGTACGCGATGACCACGGCTTGGGCGCGGCTGGACAGCTTGAGCTTGGTCATGAGGCGGCCCAGGTGGGATTTGACGGTGGCCTGGGCGATGTTCAGGTGGGTGGCGATCTGTTGGTTGGTCAGGCCCTGTCCGACCAGGTGGAGCACGGCGGTTTCCTGGCTGGTGAGCTGGGCGAGCTCTTCGGGCCGGCACCGGTTGGGTTCGGGTGCGGTGACGAAGTGGTGGACCAGGCGTCGGGTGACGCTGGGCGCCAGCAGCACCTCGCCGCGGGCGACTGTGGCGATCGCGGCCAGCATCTGGTCGGCGGGGGTGTCTTTGAGCAGGAATCCCGAGGCGCCGGCGCGCAGGGCGGCGAAGACGTGTTCGTCCAGGTCGAAGGTGGTCAGGATGAGGATCTTCGGCGCCGGGCCGGCGGCGTGGGCGAGGATGTGGCGGGTGGCGGCGACGCCGTCCAGGTTGGGCATGCGGATGTCCATCAAGATGACATCCGGGGCGGTCGCCCCGGCCTGGGCGATGGCTTCGTGGCCGTCGGCGGCCTCGCCGACGACCGCGAGACCGGCATCGGTGCGGAGGAGGGCGACCAAGCCCGCGCGGACCAGGGCCTGGTCGTCGACGACCAGGACGCGGATGGTCCCGCGATCGGTGTCGGGTCTGGTCATCAGGACGCCCCCAGCCGCGGTGCGCTCTGCTGCGGGTGGGCCGTGGCGAGGACGGGCTCGGCGAGTGGGGAGGCGGGCAGGTGCGCGGTCACGGTGAAGCCGCCGTCCTCGCGTGGGCCGGCGGTGAGGGTGCCGCCGTAGAGGGCGGCTCGTTCGCGCATGCCGATCAGCCCGTGCCCATCGGCGCTGTGCCCGGTGGTGGCCGGGCCGTCGTTGCCGACCTGCAGCGTGACCGCGGCGGGGTGGTAGGTCAGGGTAAGGGCCACGTCGGCGTGTGGGGCGTGTTTGAGCACGTTGGTCAGTGATTCCTGGGTGATGCGGTACAGGCACCGGTCCACGCCGGGTGGCAGCGGGCGTACCTGACCGGAGGTTTCCTGCTGGATCGACAGGCCCGACAGGCGGGAGCGTTCCAGCAGCGTGTCCAGCTGAGCCAGCCCCGGCTGCGGGGCGTAGGAGTCCTCACCGGTGTCGGACGTGAGGCGCAGGACCGACAGCATGTTCCGGAGTTCGGCCAGCGCCTCGCGGGTGGTGGCGGCGATCGCGGCGAATGCCTCGCGTGCGGTGTCGGGCTCGGTGTCGATCAGACGGCCGCCGGCGCCGGACTGGATCGAGATGACCGACAGATGATGGGCGACCACGTCGTGCAGTTCTCTGGCGATGCGTACGCGTTCTTCGGCGACCGCTCGCAGGGCTTTCTCCTCGCGTTCGATCTCCAGGTGGCGGGCGTGTTCGATCAGGTCCTGGTGGCGCAGGCGGCGGCTGCGCACCCCCTCCCCGATGGCCCAGGCCGCGCCGAGCTGAAGCGCGTTCTCGACCAGGCTTTTGACGGCCGCGAAGGTCAGCCCGGACCCGATGAGGTCGGGAACGAGGATGGCCGCCATCAACACCAGGGCCAGGACGCCGTCGCGGTGGCCCTCCCGGCGGTAGGCCGCGACGGTGTAGAGGCTGACCAGCACCGGCGGGGTCTGGAATCCGTTGGGGTAGCCGGCCAGGCCACAGCCGATCAGGCCCGCCGTGATCACCGCCAGGACGGCGATGGGGTAGCGCCTGCGCAGCACCAGCGGCGCGGTGGTGAGCACCGCCAGCAGGTACGCCAGCACGACCGGGTTATGGGCGGACAAGGCGGCCTGCGTCACCGCCAGCGCGGTGAACACGCCGGCCAGCACGCTGTCGGCGACCATCACCGGCAAGCCGCGCCACCAGCGGCCCCATCGTCGCACCACGTTCATGAGATGAAGGTAGCCACCAGCGTGACCCGCTTTGTCCTCCTTAGGGAGGAGACGCCGTTAGGGCAGCGGTCGCAGGAAAGCGGGCGGTTGGTGTGCCGGTGGCAGGGGTCAGATCGGCTTTCTGCTCGATGTCCAAGGGCTGCTCACGCCCTTAGCGTTGGACACAGCCAGTGATCAACGATCAACGGGGGACACTCTTAAGCCCGGACACATCACTGCCGGAGCGTCGGAAGCTGACGCGCGCCGGATCCGTAGGAAACAACCCCTTCACCAAGGAATGACGCATGCTCCTGATCAAGCGTGGAACTGCCGCCGCAGTAGCACTCACGGCCGGAATCGGATTGGGCGCCGCCGGACCGGCACAGGCGGCCACACCTCTGGACCGCTTCCACCATCAGACGATCACCTGGCGCGCCTGCGCGACCGGACCCGACGATGAGGTGGGCAAACAGCTGGACGCCGCCGGTGCTCAATGCGCCACCGTCCTGGTCCCGATGGACTACCGCGGGCCGCAGGGGCGGACCCTCTCCATCGCGCTCTCCCGGATCAAGGCCACCGATGCCTCGCAGCGCCGCGGCGTCCTGCTGCTCAACCCCGGCGGGCCGGGAGGCACCGGCCTCTCGATGGCGCTCCTGGGCAAGGAGATTCCCGAGGTCGCGGCCCGTTACGACCTGGTGGGCATGGACCCCCGATTCGTCGGCCGCAGCACACCGATCAACTGCCGGTGGCAGACCGACACCTTCCTCCGCTCGGCGGGACCCGACCGGCGTACCTTCAACGAGAGCGTGCGCCTGGCCAGACAGTTGGCGGCGGGCTGCGCGCAGGGCAATCTCCAGGCCCTGCCGTACGCCACGACCAGGAACACCGCACGCGACATGGACGTGATCCGGGCCGCGCTCGGCGAGCAGAGGCTGTCCTACCTCGGCTACTCCTACGGCACCTACCTGGGCGCGACCTACCTGCAGATGTTCGGCTCGCGGGCCGACCGGGTGGTGCTCGACAGTGCCGTCGATCCGCAGGTGTACGGTCCGCGTCTGCTCTCGCGTGCCGCCCCCGCGATCGACGCCGCGCTACGGCGCTGGGCGTCCTGGGCCGCATCACGTGACAAGGAGTACGGGCTGGGCAGCACGCGTGAGGCAGTCCTGGCGACCGTAGAGAAGATCAACCGGCATCCCGTGAAGATCGGCGGACACCGCGTCGATGCCCAGGTCGTGCCGTACTGGCTGTTCGGACGCCTCTACAGCGACCGCCCGCAGTCCTATGCCACCCTCGCCGAGGAGGCGCGGGCGCTGAGCCGCGCCGGCGAGACACCACCGCCCGCCTCGCTGAAGGAACTCCTCGACGGCCTGTTCACCGGTGCCGGAGAGGCCTCAGATCGGGCGGGCACGGCGATCCTGTGCGGTGACCGGGCCGCACCCCGCGACCCGGCGACCTACTACCGCGACATCCAGCAGCACCGCACCGCCGAACCACTGTTCGGACCGCTCGCCCGCAACATCACCCCGTGCGCGTTCTGGCCGGTCAAGCCGCTTGAAGCGCCCACCAGGATCGGCAACTCCGTACCGGCGTTGATCGTCGGCGCGGACGGCGACCCCGCGACGCCCTACCCGGGCCAGCAGGCCATGCACCGGGCGCTGACCGGCTCCCGCATGATCACACTGAACGGTGCCTACCGTCACACCGTCTACATCGCAGATGGGAACACCTGCGTCGACACCAAGGTGACCCGCTACCTGGTCGACGGTGTCCTGCCCGGCAGGAACGTCACCTGCGGCCGCCCGGCCGCCTGACACGTTCGCCCCGCACCACCCGCGGGCCCGCAGGCGCGACCGGCACCGACCCCGAGGCCACCTGCGGGCCCACGCTCACCGGCCCGCGCACCTCAAGCCCTGCTTCGGCCGGCGAGGAGACGACATGCCTCGACAAGGCCTTCCTCGTCGCGCGCGAGGGCGACGAGCTCGTGGTCACCAAACTCGACCGGCTCGGCCGCTCCCTGGAAAACCTCATCGAGCTGTCGAAGGAGCTCCAGGACCGCGGGGTCGGCCTCGTCGTCCTCGACCAGGGAATCGACACCTCCACCGCGGTCGGCCGGATGTTCTTCCCGATCCTCGGCGCCATCGCCGAGTTCGAGCACGCCCTGATGTCGGAGCGGACGATGGACGGGCTGGAGGCCGCCCGCGCCCGGGGCCGCACCGGCGGCCAGAAACCCAAGCTCGGCCCCCGCCAGGTACAGCTCTCGCGGAAGATGTACGACTCCGGCGACTACACCGTCCAGCAGATCGCCGACGGGTTCGGCGTTACCCGCCCCACCATCTACCGCCGCCTCGCCAAAGCCTGACGTCACACAGGTCCATACCCGAGCCACAATGTTGTTGATCTTGCGTTGCGGCTTTTGGGCTCACCTTGGCTGGACCCCGGGTAGTCCTCGTCGTCGAACCGGTAACCGGGGGTGTCGCCCGGTGCGGCGGGGAGCCCATCGGCCCTGCCCGCGGTGTCGGCCCTAGGGTGCCACCGGAATACGGCTGGCATGGGCCGTCAAGCAGCAGGGACTTCTTGAACGTAGGTTTTCGGACGGCATTCGCGCAGGTGAGCCCGTCGTCCGAGAACGTCTACGTTTCTGGACGCCGATCCTCCGGACGCACAGAACAGCAGGTCAGATAGGTAGACGGCCCGAATCTGCCGTATTCCGGTGGCACCCCGCATAGGGCGGCGCTCGGACAGAAACAAGGGCCGCGGGTTCGCGAGGTGCCGTCCGGGAGCCAGAGCGGTCGCGGCAGCAGGTGGGCGCTGCCGCTGTACCAGTACACCCACTCTTTCGCTCCACCCTTGGGCTGGAGGCGGGCGTCGGTCGAATGGTCCAGCGGTGTAGCCGGACACCGACCTGAACGGAGGGCCCTTTACGTGTGCTAGGTTAGACGTAGTTGCAGTTGTGGTACCCATAATGAACTTGTGTGCGCCTGACGGTATGTAGCGTCAGGCGCATTTTTTGTTTGCCGGTCTTCCCCGGGTGTGGGCCTATCGCGGCGACGCGGAATTCGTGCAATGCGAATTTCGGCTTTGCACCTATCAAGAGGAGATCAACATGGCTTCTGGCACCGTGAAGTGGTTCAACGCGGAAAAGGGCTTCGGCTTCATCGAGCAGGACGGCGGCGGCGCCGACGTCTTCGCGCACTACTCCAACATCGTCTCTCAGGGCGGCTACCGCGAGCTGCAGGAGGGCCAGAAGGTGGCCTTCGATGTCACCCAGGGCCAGAAGGGCCCTCAGGCCGAGAACATCGTTTCCGCCTGACCAAGCACCGCCGCTGATCAGGGCCCGCACCCTCACGGGTGCGGGCCCTGATTCGTTTGACCCGCGGAGACTCCTTGGAAACACGATCGCGAAACGGCGGGCCAAGCTCTACCCATGCAGGTCAGAACCGTAGCCGTTGGATTTTCCGCGATTGCTACCGGAGCCCCTTGTGGAAGGCCCCGTGATCATGGACAAAATCAATCGGTTTCTCGACAAGATCAGCGAGGGTGACGCCGGTGCGGCGGTCACTCTCGCACGGGCCGGATGGATACGCGATGGGCGGTCAGTGGTTGGCCGCCAGGTCCGGCCGCCCTGCCGCCGCTATGGGGCAGGGGGCCGCGGACTGCTGGATCGCTGATGAGGGCCTGCGGTCGCAGGCCCTCATGCCGAGCGGCGGCCGGCGTTCTGGGGCCGCTGGTCGCGGGTGTGCTGCAGCTCGGCGTTGATGCGCAGGGCTTCGGCGAGCTGGTCTTCCAAAATGATGATGCGGCAGGCCGCCTCCAGGGCGGTGCCCTGGTCGACGAGCTCGCGCGCGCGGGCGGCCAGGCGCAGCTGGTAGCGGGAATAGCGGCGGTGACCGCCGTCGGAGCGCTGCGGCTCGATCAGCTTGGCGGCGCCCAGGCTACGCAGGAACGCCGGGGTGACGCCAAGGATCTCGGCGGCCCGGCCCATGCTGTAGGCGGGATAGTCCTCATCGTCGAACCGGTGATCGGAGAGGTCACTCGGCGTGGCGGGGAACCCATCAGCCCTATCGGCCCGGTCGGCCCTGTCCGCGGTGTCGGCCCGTGGGGCCGTTTCAGCCGTATCGGCGCCGGCGCGGAGCCTGGGCTGCGCGCGGACGGCCGACGCTATCGGTGCTTGGTCCATACAACCTTCCTGACAACCTTCTCGAAATGCCGACAGGGCCCCGGCGCCATGATGCGCCGGGGCCCACGAGGTTCAACACCATCTACCGGCCCGGGGGCCGATCTGTCTGTTCCGCATTGGCCGCCCGATGGGGGCGGGGATGCGGGGATCGCATATGCGTGACCGTAGACCACCTTCCAATTCGTGGGACTGCGGTACCCGTGCGGCGAACCTCAGCCGGCGACGGGCGATCCTGATGGCGTTCAACACTCCTTTCGCTCTTTCTGGCGTTACTTCTTCGACCTCATGCATCACTTTTTGCCGCAGCTGCTTTGTCCACGGCCAGAACCCTTCACCTACTGCTGGCCCTGGCGCGTCCGACGTTGGTACTCATTACTCGTTCACTACCTGACTGCTGTGGCAGCGCGTCCACGGCCAGAACCCTTCAACCACTACCGGTCCCGGCACGTCCGACCTTCTGCCCCTCTTCACTGCTTCGTCTTTGGCTATCCAGCTATCCACGCTCGTCCGGGCAGTTCGTCGTGATGCCTACGTCCTGCTCTGCCCTCGTGGATCCGTTCCTTGCGATGTCAGGAACTCTACCCCCACCCACCACGGATGTCTACTTCAGCCACTACAGGTTTTCGGTGCCGAAGACGTAAAGGGTTGAGTCCTCACGCCGTCGGGAGCAGCTCGGCGACGGCTTGGTCGACGCTGTCGCGCAGCCCGAAGTGGGCCAGCAGTTTGGCAAGCCGGTTCCTTCGGTTGGGAACAAACGTTCAGAGAGCAAGTGGTCCGAAGGAAGGCTTTCTTACATCCCGATTCCGCATCTTCCCAACAGTTCGACCTCGGGCCCCTGCACGGACCCGCCCCCGAGCGGGCCGACTGACCGACCCCGCGTCCCACCTACGCCCCCTCCCGGGTCTTCTTCGGCCGGCGGGTACGGTGTCGCCCTTCAGGTGCCCGTACACCGTCGAGCGCGGCACCCCGAACAAGTCCGCGATCTGCTGGACGGTCTTTTCCCGCGTGTCGTACAGCTGCTGGGCGAGGGCGGCCTGGTCGGCGGTGAGCCTGGGGCGGCGGCCGCCGACCCGGCCGCGGGCGCGGGCGGAGGCCAGGTCGTCCATCGTGTTGGCCACGATCAGCTCGCGCTGCAGCTCGGCCAGGACCGACAGCATGCCGAACATCGCGCGGCCCTCCATCGTGTCGGTGTCGATGCCCTGCTCGATCACATGCAGGCCCACCTTGCGTTCGCGCAGGTCCGCCCCGAGGGTGACCAAGTGCAGGACTGAGCGCGACAGCCGGTCCAGCCGGGTTACCTTCAGCGTGTCGCCCCCGCGCAGCAGCTTGAGAACCAGGTCGAGGCTGGGCCGGGAGGCCTTGGCGCCACTGGCCTTGTCCAGATGGATGTCGTTGCGGTCGATGCCCGCGCGCAGCAACGCGTCGATCTGGTAGAGAAAGCGCCGGACGTGATGCATCGGGGCGCCCAGTACCCGGCCTATTAAGCTGAAGGATTCCCCGTCGCGCCAGCGCCGCCAGATCTCGTCTTGCTGAGCGGGTGAAAACCCGTAGTCACGCACACACACCTCCACGGCTACATGATCATCCACGGGTGGTGCGTTGACCCATTGAGAGTGCCACCGTTATTCGACACTGAGATGACCAACCTCGCCACCACACAGAGTAACAGCAGTTACTCAGCGCTACTTTGCGGCTGATGACACGGACCCGAGTGGGGGGCCAAGACATCTGCCCGCACACTGGCCGGGCCCGACTGGGTTACGACCGCGCCCGCGTCCTGCTCGACCAGTACGCCGGCCTGGACCTCCATCAACTGCGCCACAGCGCCGCCACCCACCTCGGCGACGCCAAAGTCCCGCTCCAGCTCATCATGGCCAAGACCCGCCACAAGAACCCCCGCACCGCCATGCGCTACGTGAAACCCGGTGGCGAAGCCGTCGCCGAGATCACCAGTATCCTCGGCCCACCCCGCCGTACTCATTGACTGCGACGCAGCAACCAGCGGAAACGCCATTCAAGATCGACTCAATGTGGGTTTTGGGCTTATGTGGGCCGGATACCTTACTGGCCCTGACCCTCTGGGAGGGGCTCGACCCCGGCGAGATCGCCACAGTGTTGGACTGTTCCCGCAACGCCGCCCGGATCCGCCTGCACCGGGCTCGCAAGCGCTTGGCCAAGGCCCTGGAGAAGACCCGTCCATCGGCCGCCGGTTTCGCAGCGCGGCCGCTCATCCGGTCTCAGGCGGCCCGATACGCCGCGTTCGGTGCATCGAGAGTATTCCTCGCCACTTCAGATGAGAATTCGCCACACGTGTTGCAGGGCCTGGACCTAACGGCTGAGGCGAACGCCATGGCCCTGATCAGCCCGCGTCCAATCCCTTGCCGAGCAGCAGCCCGTGGCTACCAAATCCGGCCGAAGAGTAGAAGCCGACGGCGTCCTCGTTCGGCGCGAAGACCACCGCAAGGAGGAACTCGACGCCGCGGTCCCTGGCAGTCTGCTCAGCCGCGGCCAGCAAAGTCCGACCGACGCCTCGACCGCGATGGCGGTCAAGAATCACAGTGTGGACCTCCGCAGTGCGGCGCGGAATCAGGATCTGATGGTCGGGAGGCGCCGATCGCAGGACGACTTCCGCCATACCCGCTGCCTCACCATCCACCTCGGCCACGAGGAGCAGGTCATCCTGCCCGTCGCGCAGACGACTCTCGAAGTAGCCGCGCACCGCATCGACGTCCGGTCGGCGATGGACGGACGGGCCAAGCCCAACGTGATGCTCCGCGTTCGCCATGCGTAGCTCGACGAGCGCGGGCACATCTTCCAACTCCGCACTTCGGATCGAAACGGCCACGTAGAACCCTCCATCAGCGATCTTGTAGGGATACTGCCTGCGATCAACCTGTACGGCGCTGTCACGCATCACACGCCGCGAGATTGCAACATAACGCTTCAGATCTTGTCGTCGTCTTCGGCGGCGTCGGGGTCGCGCAGGTCGCGGCCACGCGTGGCATCCTGCCGCGGGTCGTACCGGGGTCCGGGCGGCCGGGGGCCGATGCTGTATCGCGGGTCGCACCAAGAAGAATGCAGCAAAGGTGAAGGCGGCCGCCGCGGCGGCGAAGGACTCTGCGGCGGCCTCGTCTGCCCCGCCGACACCCGAGGCCGGCGCTCGGGCAGACGGCCGGGCGCCGAACGAAACCCCAACGTCGACGGCATCGCGTTGCCCGGTGTGCGGCGCGGCGATCGGCCAGGTACGCACCGGCCGCCCAGCCCGCTACTGCGGAACCCCGTGCAGGCAGGCCGCGCACCGGGCCCGCCGCCGTAGGGTCGAGGGCGCCCAGCGCGCGGCACGGCTGCGTGACCGTCTGGTGGTCGACGCCACCGCCGCCCGCCATCTGGCCGACGAGTTGGCCGCCGCGCTCGCCACCGTTCCCCTCCCCCTCCCCCCCCGTTGACGTCAGCCAAGACGGCCAGAACGACGAGACCGCGCCGTCGCCGACCGGGTGGGAGGACGAGCTGACCGCGCTGGCAGGCGGCCTGACCAGGATGGCAAGCGCCATTGGCGGGCACGTCCGTGACCACCAGGCCGCCACGGCCGACTGGTGTCACGCCACCCAGCGGTAGACCCGACAGCGCGCAAGGCTTCGTCAGGTCGCCCTCATGTCGCGTCGATGACCTCTTCCACCGCGCTGCTTCCGCTGCCAGGGCGAGATTCCCATTCCCATGACTCGTCCAGGCGTAGACGTCCGTCGGCCAGCACCGTGATTCGGGATACGCAGTGACCACTGGAGGTTTCGCCCGCCAGGTTGAGCTGGGTGTAGCGGAAGTCGATGCTGTCGCCGTCGAGGGTGCCGACGAGGAAGCCACGGCGGACGGAACCTCCTGCGTAGGTGCCCCAGATCTCGCTGCCGGTCTGGTGATAGGTGAAGAGCGTCTCGGTGCCAACCTCGCCGCCTGCCACATCTGCGACAGCGCGGAATCGGCGGCCGTCCAGGGAAGGAACTGTCATCCATGCAATCCTTTGGATCATGCGACCCACCCCCTCGCCGAGGAGCGGGTGCCTGTGGTGTTCTCCGACCTCATCGGCCGGACCATGATGCTCATCATCCCGCTGGTCCTGCTCCTCCAAGCCGCACCCGGTTCTGCCACTCTGCGGCATCAACGCAGCCGAACCGCACGCTGGGAGGTCGTGGCCGGGTACAGGTTGCCGAGGACCCGGCTGCGCGGACGAAGTGCCCAGGAGGCGAGGGTGCACAGGGCGAAAAGTGATGTGTAGGCAACGTGGTACCACGCCGAACCGGATACCAGGTGGGAGATCACGGCGCCGGAGAAGTTGAAGAACGCGCCCGCATAGGCCCATTCCTTCAACCGGGTGAATCCCGGCAGAAGGATCGCCGCGGGTGCCAGCACCTTCCAGAAGCCGATGACGAACAGGAAATATCCGGGGTAGCCCAGGGCCACCATGCCGCCGACGGTTTCCGGACGATGGCTCAGGTCGGCCACGCCACCGCTCAGCAACGCTCCCGTGAAGCTCAGTGAGACCACCCAGTAGGCAACCGCCGTTGCCCTGCTTCGCGAAGGAGCGCCCGGCAGGAGACGGGCGAACGTCGAGGAGTACGGCGCCGGGTGACGGCGACTCGCCGGCCGCAGCGCCCAGGAGACCACCGTGATGGCGGCGAAGCCGAGTGGGACGATGCCCGCGCTGACGTTGCCCACGAAGAAGTGAGAGACGGCGCCTGCCGTATAGACGAAGATCGCTCCCGCGTAGACCCACTCCTTCAGACGGGGAAAGCGCGGGATCAGCAGAACAGCCGCGCCGGAGATCTTCCACACTCCCAGGATGACGGCCACATACCACGGGTAGTCCAGTTGCTGTTCCAAGAGGTCACGAACATAGTCAATCCGCAGCACACCCGACACGCCGCCTACTGCCGACTCCACAGCGATGATCGCTGTCGTCACCCAGTAGAGGGCGCCGCGAACGCGCGGGTCGGCATCGGATTCGAGGACGTGCCTCGGCGTGGGCGTGATCGTCTTCGCGCCGTTGGACACGGCGTACTCCTCTCGGGTCACACCAACGGCTGCCCGCTGGTCATGAATATGACTCCGGAAAAGTGAAGAATGTGACCGCTGAGAGTTCTCCGGCGCATCGGCCGCTGTGATCACCGCACACCGAAGCCGGGCTACCTTCACCCGGCGGCCGAGCAGGGGCGAGTTGCCCGCTGTCACATTTCCACCGCGCGCCGGGTCATTGAGGCGACGGAACGGACTCGGCCGCCGGCCTCACGGCGCACCTCTTGCATGCGAGAGGCGTCACCTTTGCCGTACCCGCCCCGTCATGCAGGTGAAGACGAAACGCGAGCAAGTGGGTGTCCGTATATGTCAGCAACTGCATACGAGACTGCGGTGAGCGGGATCGTGGCTGAGGGTTCGCGGCCGATGCGGCGGACGGGCCGGGCACCCAGGCGGACGTCGGCTGACCGGCCTTGGCCTCCGTACATCTGATGCCTCGGTCCAGGTCAGCGGCAGGGAGCTCGGCTGTTGCACCCCGAAGATCCGTGGCTACCGGGGCATCTCCAAAGGCTGTCCGCCGACGGCTGCCCATGAGCAGGGGTCACCTGCCCTCGGTAGCCCTTTTCAACGAACCTGAAGGGATTCGTCCATGAAACTCACCGTCTTCGGCGCCAGTGGTGGCGTCGGCCGGCATCTGCTCGACCAGTCTCTGGCCAAGGGGCACGACGTCACGGCCGTCGTACGGGATCCGGCCAAGCTGGACGGGCGCCCTGTCCGCGTCGTGCGTGCCGCTGACATGGCCACGGCCGAGGTCGCGACGCTGCTGCCCGCCGTCGAAGGAGCCGACGCCGTTCTGTCGGCACTCGGCCCGCCGAACAATGCCGCGGCCGGGGTGGCCTCCAGAGGCACCAAGGCGATCCTCGCGGCGATGCGGTCCGCCGGGACCCGTCGACTGATCGTGGTGAGCGCCGCCCCGGTGGGCACCACGCCCTCTCCCGGCCGCCCCCATCCGCCCCGGCACGACCCTGGCGATGGGCCGTTCCTGCGTTACCTGGTGTATCCGATCGTCAAGGCCGCGCTACGTCCGCAGTACCTGGACCTGGCCGTCATGGAGGACGCCGTGCGTGACAGCGGCTTCGACTGGACGGTGCTCAGGCCGGTGCAGCTGACCGACAAGCCGGTGACCGGCGCTTACCGGACGGCGGTGGGACAGAACGTGCCGGGCGGCCGGTACGTCTCGCGCGCAGACGTGGCCCACGCCATGCTCGCGGTGCTCGACCGGCCGGAAACGGTCAAGCAGGTCATCGGCATGGCCAACTGACGCCCTCATCGCCGATCACAACCGACCGCAAGGGAGAAATCATGATGGAAGTTCCGATCACCCGTACCGAAACGCCTGTCGACGAGCCGATCACCATGATCAACGCTTTCACCGTACCGATAGAGGAGTCGGAGGCGTTCCTGCCGCTGTGGGAGGAGAACGCCGAGATCATGGCCAGGCAACCGGGATTCATCCGCGCCCGGCTGCACCGATCGATGATCGACGACGCTGAGCTACGGTTCGTCAACGTGGCCCAGTGGGAGAGCGGGAGGCAGCTGGAAGAGGCGCTGAGCAGGCCCGAATGGCACGAGAGCGCCCAGCGGCTGCTCAACGATCCTGGCCTGCACATCACCGCGCGGCCCAGCATCTACGAGGTCATCGTCGATCTCCTGCCCTCTCGCGTCGGAAGTGACGAACCGGCAACCATCTGAAGCCGGCGCCGTGGCCCGGGCATCCGCTGAAGGACATGCGGATGCCTGGGCCACGGCGTTTGGTACGGCAGGCGCTCAGGTCGCTGCGGCGCCAGGTCGGTGCGGCCCGCCGTCCGACGGCCGACCGGCACGCGTCCTCGACTTCGAGCGACATCCACGCCGGCTTCTCCAGCACCGTGATGCCCGCGGTGCAGACGACCTCGCTCGGGTCGGCGACCTCCGCCGGATATGGACGAACCTGGCCGGCACGGGTCCCTGGCCGGCAGCACACCGAGCGTCTCCTCTTCATGCCTCTTCGCACCCCGCACGGTGAGCGCGACACGGCATGGCCATGATCCCTGGCTGGATCATGGCCATGCCGCTCTCCCCTATCGAACGGTCGACGCCCGGCCGACCGACCGGCTCGGCGCCGCGCGGGCATTTCGGTCGTCGAGGGGATGGAGAAGGTCCCGCCAGTCGGATGGCCAGTTGGCCAGCGCCACGCCGATCATGATGGTCAGGTGCAGTGGCGCCGATACCTCCTCGTACAAGGGGGCGACGTCGATGAGGTGGGTCGTCACCGCGCCGATCAGCACGAACACCAGCCCCGCGGCGCCGATGAACCTGACCCGACGCCGGGGGACGAGCATCATCAGCCCGAAGACGAGCTCCAGGGTGCCGACGACGAACCGCATCCACGGCGGCCAACCCCAGTCGACGAACTTCTCCGCGTAGGCCGGACCGAAGAAGGTCGGCCCGGGCCAGAACTTGGTGGCGAAGCCGATGAAGAACGACACGGCCAGATACCAGTACAGGACTGTGGCGAGCCGTCGCGGCCAGGTACGTGCGGTCATGAGCACTCCGTCATGTTCGCCCATGCGATTCAGCCCCATTTCTGGCCGGCGAGCTGCCGGGTGGTGACGTTGAGCCGGTTCGACAGGTTCGTCACCGCCGCCATCAGAACGATGGCGGCCAGTCCCGCTTCGTCGTAATGCCGGGCCGCCTCCTCCCAGATGTGGTCGGGGACCGGGTCGCTGCGGTCGGCGAGCCGGGTGGCGGCCTCGGTGAGGGCCAGCGCGGCCCGCTCGGCGTCGGTGAAGTACGGCGTCTCCCGCCAGGCGACGACCAGCCCCGTCCGCTCGTCGCTCTCGCCGCTCTTCCTGGCGCTGCGGACCCCCGACTCCACGCAGGGGCCGCAACCGTTGATCTGGCTGGCGCGCAGGTGCACCAGCCCCAGGGTGGTCTCCGGCACGCCGGCCGTACGGGTGGCCTTGAAGAGCTCCTGGATGGGCGCCATCGCCGCCGGCAGGACGGCGGCGGGATTCTTCATCCGTGTCTGCATGTGTTTCTCCGCTTCATCGGCTGGACTTCCGTCCTGATGACGCGCCGCGAGGGGAGGTTGTGACGGCGAGCCGCCTGTCACATCTGCGCGGTCTTTTCCGTCATCTGTTACAGACAGCACGAGAGGGACGGCGTCATGGAGGAGAAGGACCTGCTGGCCGGTTGGTTCCAGCAGCATCGCGACCACCTGTGGGCGGTGGCCTACCGGCTGCTCGGCTCGTCGAGCGAGGCCGACGACGCGCTCCAGGAGGCATGGCTACGGCTCAGCCGCGCCGGCGCGGAGGACGTGCGGAACGTTCCGGGCTGGCTCACCACGATCGTCGCCCGGGTGGCGCTGAGCATGCTGCGCGATCGCCGGACGCGCCGTGAGGAGCCGCTACGCGCCGCCGGGCCAGACCCGACGGCCGGCCTGCGTGAGGCGGACGACCCCGAGCACGAGGTGGTCGTCGCCGATTCGGTCGGCCTGGCCCTGCTGGTGGTGCTCGACATGCTCACGCCGGCGGAACGGATCGCGTTCGTCCTGCACGACATGTTCGCCGTGCCGTTCGGCGAGATCGCGTTGATCGTGAACCGTTCGCCGGCCGCGGCCCGGCAACTGGCCAGCCGCGCCCGCCGGCGCGTACAGCATCCGACGGCCCCGGAGGCCGGGACCGACTCCGCCAGACAGCGGGAGATCGTCACCGCCTTCCGGGCCGCGTCCCGTGACGGTGACTTCGCGGCCCTGCTCGCGCTGCTCGACCCCGACGTGGAGATCAGCGCGGACCGCACCGCCGTGCTCTCCGGCGCGTCGAGGCTGGTACGAGGGGCGGACGGCGTGGCCGAGACCTTCGCCGGTCGCGCCCAAGCCGCCGAGCTCGCGCTCATCGACGGGGCACCGGGTCTGGTGTGGGCGCCGGGCGGACGGCCACGGATCGTCTTCGCCTTCACCATCGCGAACGACAGGATCACCCACGTCGACCTGCTCGCCGACCCCGAATACCTGGAGGACATCGAACTGGTGACGCTCGGTGGGTAGGCATCCGGCCGGGCCGCCGACCACGCGGTTCCCGGCGCGGAGCCGTCAGGCGAAGAACTGGGCCAGCGACTGCGACACCAGTTCGGGGTCTTCCTCACACAGCCAGTGCAGCGCCTTGTCCACGGTGACGATGCCGCGGACGTCCGTGGCCACCTGGGGCAGTGTGCCCTCGAACCAGGGGCGGGTGTCCGGGGCCACCAGGCCGAGTACGGGGGCGCTCACCTTGGCGTAGGTCTTCATGTCCTGGATGTCCTGGTGGCAGGCCTGGTACCAGCCGTTGCTCGCCCGGATAGCCTCAGCCTTGTCGTACACGCGCGCGTAGATGGCCCTGTCGCGGTCGGTAACCGTGCTTTGGTCGACGAGCCCGATGCCGTAGTGCCAGTCGATCAGGAACCGTGATCGGTTCGCGAGGAGTTGTTCCGGCAGGCCCCGCACCTGGTTGAACGCCCACCACCACATGTGCGTGTCGCCGCCTGGCCGCTGCAGCATCGGAATCTGGTAGAGACTCTCGTCGGGGTGCAGCACGTCCAGCAGCGCGAGCTTGCGCGTCGCGGCCGGATGGTTGGCCGCGAAGCTGAAGGCGACCATCGCGCCGATGTCGTGCCCGGCGATGTTGACGCTGTCGTGGCCGAGCGTGCGCACCAGTTCGTGGACGTCGCGTGCCATCGTCTTCTTGTCGAAGCCGCCCGCGGGTTTGTCGGACGCGCCCATGCCCCGGATGTCGACGGCGATCACGCGGTAGCGGCGGGCGAGGGCCGGCATGACCTTGTGGTAGCTCCACCAGGTGGCGGGCCAGCCGGGCAGCAGGACGAGCGGTTCACCCGCGCCTCCCGTCACGTAGTGCAGCCGGATCCCGTTGACATAGGCGTGGGCGCTGCGGAAACCGCCGGGGAGTGAGGCGGCCAGTTCGGCGTCGCCAGGAAGCTTCGGCCTGATGGCGGCCGAGGTCGGGCTCGCGGTCGCGTCCAGCCCGCCGATCGCGGCGAGCGCTGCGGCCAGCGTGATCATCTTGCGTCGGTTCACATTCATGTGAGGGTTCTCCCAGTGAAGGGGTTCTGGAGACTGCGACGCCGCTAGTCCCAGCTGGTACCGGCGGGGTCTTTGATGATGTTGTTGACGGTGTTGAAGAAGTTACTGGTGGCCATCCAGAGGATCAGCGTCGCGCGCTGCCGTTCGTCGTAGTGCTTGACGAGTTCGTCCCAGACCGCGTCGGGGATGGCATCGGCGGTCCGGTCGTTCATACGGGCAGCGGCTTCGGCCAACGCCAGGGCGGCACGTTCGGCGTCGGTGAAGAACGGCGACTGCCGCCATGCCGCTACCGAGGTCAGCTGGTCGTCGGTGACTCCAGCCTTCCTGGCTTCGGCGACGTCCGCGTACAGGCAGGCGCTGCCGCCGTTGATCTGACTGCCGCGCATGGCGGCCAGCATCAGCGTGGTCGGCGCGATGACGCCGTTCTCCATGTCGTGCCGCATGGCCTGGAAGAGGGCCTGGATCGCTTGTCCCGCGTCCGGCACCAGGTAGGCGGGGTTGGTCATTCGTGCTTGCATGATTCGTTCCTTTCGAGAAGTCGGTGCATCGGGAGCGCTCAGGGTGAGGCGCGGGCACCGCGTCCTCACCCTGAGCGAGTCCGCCGGCTACTGCCTCCACTGCTCCGTCGGCGACACCCCGGCCAGCGGCTTGCCGATGAGGGCCAGGGGGGTGAAGAAGCCGACCTGGCCGATGGCCATGATGAGCGTGGCGAGCGCCTTCTCGTCGTAGTGCTCGCGCGCCCGCTCGTACAGCTCGTCGGAGACGCGCTCACCGGACGGGTTCGCGGTGAGGACGGCCTCCACCAGGGCGAGCGCGACGCGCTCGGCGTCGGTGAAGTAGGGGGCGTCCTGCCAGGACGCCACGGCGGTGATGCGCTCCTCTGTCTCCCCGGCCTTGCGGAGGGTGCCGGTGTGCAGGACCGTCAGGTACGTGTTGCCGACGATCTGCCCGGCGCGCAACTGGAGCAGGCTGATGGTGACCTCCGGGACGGAGCCGTTCCCGGTCGCCCTGAACAGGGCTCCGGCGATCTCCTTCAGCTCGGGGACGAGCACGGCGGGGTTGGACAGGCGCGACTGGCGGTGCTGCTGTTCGGTGCTGGTCATGGTGGTGGGTTTCCTTTCTGGTTCAACGGTGTTCCGGCGCTATGACGGATCCCGCCGGTCGAAGGTGACCGGTGGGGCGATGGAGCTCAGCGAGGGGTGCTGCCGAGGCGCTCGGCGCTCCGGCTGACGGGGCGCGGCCGCAGGAGCAGGACGGCGGCCAGGACGGCGGCCAGGTAGAACGCGCCCGCGCCGAGCATGCCGGCGGTGTAGCCGCCGGTGAGCGCGTCCTGCGGGGGCGTGCCCGGCGGACGGCTCGCGGTGGCGGCGACGGCGATGCCGGCCAGGACGGCCAGCCCGAGTGCGCCGCCGATCTGCTGGCTGGTGTTGACCAGGCCGGAGGCGATGCCGGAGTCGCGGGACGCCACGCCCTGGACGCCGCCGATGGTGGCGCCGACGAAGCCGATGCCCAGGCCGACGCCCCCGGCGAGCTGGGCCGGCAGCAGGACGAACAGGGGGTTCTGGTCCGGGGTGAGGAGAGCGAACCAGCCCATCGCCGCGGCGGCCACCGCCATGCCGGTCGCCAGGACGGTCCGCGTGGAGGTGCGGGCCTGCAGCGCGGGCCCGACGAGGCCGGAGCCGATGCCGATGCCGACGGCGAACGGCAGGTAGGCCAGTCCGGTGATCAGGGGGGAGTACTGCTTGATCGTCTGCATGTAGAGGGTGAGGAAGTAGAAGGTGGCCAGCTGCCCGGCGCCCATGAGCAGCATGACCAGGTTGGCGCCGAGCCTGCCGCGGTCGGCCAGTACGCCGGACGGGAGCATCGGGCTGCGCGCGGCCCGCTGGATGACCACGAACGCGACGAGCAGCGCCACGGCCACCGCGCCGAAGGCCAGGGTGAGCCCGTCTCCGGCGCCGTGGGACCCGGCCCGGTTGATCGCGTAGACCAGCGCGCCGAGGGCCAGGGTCGCGGACAGCGCGCCGGGCAGGTCGAGCCCGCCGCGCTCACGGGTGCCGGGCACCAGGGCGAACGTGCCGGCCAGGACCAGGAGCGCGATCGGGATGTTGACGAACATGATCCAGCGCCAGCCCGCGTACTCGGTGAGCGCGCCGCCCAGCAGGAGTCCGGCGACCGAGCCCAGGCCGCCCATGGCGCCGTACACGCCGAGCGCCTTGTTGCGCCGGGGGCCGGCGGGGAAGGTGTCGGCGAGCAGCGACAGCGCGGCCGGGGCGACGATCGCGGCGCCGACGCCCTGCAGGACGCGGGCGGCGATCAGCACGCTCTCGTTGCCCGCCAGGCCGCCCAGCAGCGAGGCGGCCAGGAAGACCGTCAGGCCGGCGCGGAACAGCCTGCGCCGTCCGAACAGGTCACCGGCCCGGCCGCCCGCCAGCAACAGACCGCCGAAGGCCAGGGCGTAGGCGGTGAGGACCCAGTCCAGGTCCGCCTGGGCGATGTCCAAGCCGGTTCCGATGACGGGCAGGCCCACGGTCACGATGGTGCCGTCCATCACCATCAGCAGTTGCGCGGCGGCGATCACCAGGAGGGCGAGGCCGCTTCTTTCGGGACCGGGTGTGGTGTGCGTGCTCATGTGAGGTCCTCAGGAGGTGGTGGCGCGGTGGAGCGCCGCGGCGTCGTGCACCGCGGCGGCCAGCCGGTCGTGTTCGGGGTAGGACCAGCCGAAGCCGAAGCGGCGCCGGGTGTAGCCGAAGGCGATGCCGCTGAACGGGTCGGCGAAGGACTCCGAGCCTGCCGAGCCGTCGTGGCCGAACGCGTTCGCGCTGAGGAACGGGTAACGCAAGCCCTTGGCCTGGAAGCCCAGCGCGTAGCTGCCCTGCTCGCCGCGGA
Organism: Streptosporangium sp. CA-135522; assembly: GCF_050949235.1. NCBI lineage: Bacteria > Bacillati > Actinomycetota > Actinomycetes > Streptosporangiales > Streptosporangiaceae > Streptosporangium > Streptosporangium sp. CA-135522. The sequence continues at coordinate 4,451,385 of NZ_CP192026.1, read as the reverse complement.
CCAGGTCGCCGCCGGTGGAGTGCAGCATGGAGAACTCGCCGACGGTGTCCGGCTTGAGCAGCGGGGGGTTGCCGTCGATGCCCCAGACGGCCGCCGCGTACAGGCCGGCCAGGCCGCGCGCGCTGCCCACCCCGCCGGCCGACGCCTGGCCGCCGGCGCGGACGGCGCGGGTGTTGGCGAAGGCCACCTGGTCCAGCGGCGGCGTGCTGTTGAGCCCGTAGCCGATGCCGAGGATGCTGTGCGGTCCGGGCACGTTCGCCCAGAACGCGGCCTCCTGCTCCGGGGTGGCCGTCCACCACTGGATCGGCCGGAAGCGGCGCTCCTCGGACTCGGGCAGCCCCAGGTAGAGGTCCAGCCCGTACGGGGTGCGGATACGCTCGTCGTAGACCTGCTGCAGCGACCGACCGGTGACCCGCCGGACCACCTCGTTCACCATGGCGAACGAGACGAACCCGCCGTAGCCGTAAGCCGAACCCGGCCGCCAGTACGGGCGCTGCCCGGCCAGGCGGCGCGCGATCACCGCGTCGTCGGCCAGCTCGGCCGCCGACAGCCCGCCGTCGACGCCGATGACGCCGGAGCGGTGAGTCAGCACGTCCCGCAGCGTGATCCCGTCCTTGCCCGCGGCGGCGAACTCCGGCCAGTGCCGAGCCACCGGCTCGTCCAGATCGAGGACCCCCTCCTGCACCAGAAGCGCCGCCACCAGCGTCGCGGCACCCTTCGTGGAGGAGTAGACGCCGGTCAGCGTGTCGCCGTTCACCTCGTCCCCGGCCCACAGGTCCACCACCTGCCGGCCGTACACATAGGCTGTCAGTTGCGCGCCCGCCTGGCCGTCCTGCTCGGCCACCGTCGCGGCGAACTCCTCGCGCACCTGCTCGAAGCCGTCCGCGACCGTTCCGTGGACATTCATCCTGCTCATCGTCGGCAACCCTTCGTGAGTGAGTGTTGGTCGCCGGCATGACGGATGGTCCGCGGGAAAGGTGACCGGACGCGTTCACGGTCACCTTTCACCGGTTCGGTGCGTCAGCGCTCTGACGTGGCTGACATGAGGGGAATGCAACCGTGACATCCCAGGACTTCCTTGCCGACCGGTTCCAGGGGCACCGCCCTCATCTGAAAGCGGTCGCCTACCGCATGCTCGGCTCGCTGAGCGAGGCCGAGGACGCGGTCCAGGAGGCATGGCTGCGGCTGGCACGTTCGGACTCGGACGACATCGACAACCTCGGCGGCTGGCTGACCACCGTGGTCGGACGGGTGTGCCTGGACATGCTCCGCACCCGCAAGTCCCGGCGCGAAGAGTCGCTGGAGGACCGCCTGCCCGATCCGGTGATCAGCCGGGAGGACGCCACCGACCCGGAACAGGAAGCACTGCTGGCCGACTCGGTGGGCCTGGCCCTGCTCGTCGTCCTGGAGTCCCTGACCCCGGCCGAACGGCTGGCGTTCGTGCTCCATGACATGTTCGGCCTGCCGTTCGAGCAGATCGCGCCCATCGTGGACCGCACCCCCGTGGCAGCCAAGAAACTCGCCAGCCGCGCGCGCCGGCGCGTCCGCGGCTCAGCCCCGAGCCCGGACCCCGATCTGAGCAGTCAGCGCCGGGTGGTGGACGCCTTCCTCTCCGCCGCCCGCGACGGCGACTTCGCCGCGCTGGTGTCCATTCTCGACCCCGACGTGGTGCTGCGCGTCGACGGCGGGATGCTCACCGGCGGCATGAAGGTCATCAGGGGCGCCGCGGCCGTGGCGGGACAGCTCGCCACCTTCCAGCGCATGGCCACGAGCGCCGCCACCTACCCGGCGGTCATCAACGGCCTCGCCGGCCTGGTCAACACCATCGACGACCAGCTGATCTCCGTCATGAGCTTCACCATCTCCGACGTCAGGATCGCCACGATCGACATCCTGTCCGACCCCGACCGCCTGGCCCGACTCGACCTCACGCACCTGGAGCCGTGATGCCGGCGCACGCCGACACAGCGGCTCCCCTCGCAGCCGAGGGCGCGTTACGAGGCGGACGCGGACGGGCTTGACACTGACACCGTGTCAGGCGGCACGGTGCCGAGCATGTCTGTCACCTATGTCGGCTCCGGGCCGTACTGCTACGCCAACTCCCTCGCGATGGTCCTGGGCGGCGAGGCGCCGCCCACGGCCGTGATCGAGGTCCTGACGGGCTCCCCGTACGGGATGCAGCTCATCGGCGGCAGCCTGCCGTTGTTCGACTCGTTCGGCTGGGACCCCGAGGTCGGGCTGGACACGGCGATCGGCCTGCTCGGCTGGGAGTGCGAGCGCGTGGACGGGGGGACGGCCGCCGCAGCGCTCGACCGGCTGCGCCGCGCCTGCCAGGACGGCCCCGTGCTGGCCGGGCCGCTCGAGCTCGGTCTGCTGTCGTATCAACCCGGGGCGGGCAAGGCGGTCGGCGCCGACCACTACCTGGTGGTGCTGGAGGTGGACGGCGACACCGTGCTCGTGCACGACCCGCAGGGCTACCCGTACGCCACACTGCCGGTCGACGCCTTCGCCGAGGCGCGGCGCGGAGAGCTGATCCCCTACCTGGAGCGGCCGTTCCGGATGCGGCACAGGTTCACCCGGCGCAAGCAGGTCAGCCCGGAGGAGGCGCTGCGGCGCTCCCTGCCCGCCGGACTGGCCTGGCTGGCGGGCCGTACGGACGTGGAGGTCCCGTCCGGCACGCTGGGGCAGGCCGAGGCCGCCGAGCGCACGGCCGAACTGGTGGAGGAAGGGCTGGATCCCGAGATCAGGATGCTGTGGCAGGCGTTCGCGGTGCGGGTGGGCGCCCGCCGCCTCAACGACCTGGCGGCTTGCCTGGCGTCCCTCGGCCTCGACACGGGCGCGGCCGTCGCCGCGGAGCAGGCCCGTATCGTCGGTGGCCTGCAAGCTCCGCTCGTGGCGGGCGACGACATGGCGCTCGCGGCCGGCCTGCGCCGATTGGCTCCGACATACGAACGGCTGCGTACCGCCTTGATCGCCGATGAGGGGACGTCCCAGGCAAAGGGAACGCCTGCTCGAAGGAGTTGACCCTCGGCACCCTGCTCACCCTACTTCCGGAAACACAAGCCGATCGCGCGCGGCCACGCTACCCGGCCCGTACACCGCGATCCTCACCGAATACGCCACCGCGCTCAAGCGCTCCCCGCTGGTCGACTCCAGCAATTCAGAGCGACCTTGCGTCAGGCCGCCAGACCGACCGCGGAAGAGTCGATCTCGGCGAGTTCGGGATTGAACGCCGCCGGCTCGCATGCGATCTCGTCGGTGGCGTAAGCGCCGAAGCGGCGGATATGGGCGCGCAGGTAGGGCGAGATCGCGCCGAGCTCCTCGGCGGTGATGGGCAGCCCTCAGCGACCAGAGCGCGCCACAACCGCGCCGAACTCGAACGCCGCCTCGGCCACGCCAACGACCGCTATCTGCGCCTGTACACCAACCCACCCGACGACATCGCCGCCAGCCATATCGAAGATCTCTAGGACCTGAAACGAGGGACGGTCCCAGGGCGGGGCCGATTTCCTGACCGAAGGCTCTTTGCCGAGGGGCAGCCCCGAACTCATTCCTCCAGCCAGAGACGAGCACCACATCGGCCCACACCCCTTGGCCGGTGCGATGGAACGGAAACGTACGCCAGCGTCCTCCACTCAACGACGATCACACACCGCCGGTGAGCTGGGCGAACGGGCTTAGCGTACGTTTTCGTTCCCCCACGCTCCGAGGGCCGACGCCGAGACCATGACGGCCGCCTACGGCATGCTCCACGTCACCGTCGCGCTCACCCAGAACGGGCCGTAAGCACCAAGGGGTGGCCCGCGCCCGGCGCGGAGTCACCCCCTACGATCAACCGCCTACGCCATCGCCCGCCAACAGCACCGGGGTCAGGGCGTCAGCCCCAGCTCACGCAGCTGCGCGGGCCGCAGCGGCCGCCAGCCGCCGCCGTCCAACTTGGCCAGCTCCGCCTCCACATCCACGGTGATCACGCCGAAGAAGTTGACGTTCTCGCTGTGCGCCGGGGAGATGTGGGCCAGCAGCTCGTCCGGCACGTCCCGGCCTGCCGCACGCAATTGCCGCACGGCCAGCGAATAGTACTCCGTCGTCCAGGTGATGACAGCGTTGGTCAAAACGGTCAAACACCACGCCTGGTCGGTCTGATCGGCCAGGGCCGGCTTGGTGACGGCGCCCTGCTGGGCGTAGTGCAGGTCCCGGCGCAGCGCATGCAGGCTCTCGCCCTTGTTGAGCTGGCGGGCGATCTTCCTGCGGTAGGCCGGGTCGGACAGATACTTCGCCGCGTGCAGGGTGCGGCGCAGCATGCCCCACTCCTTCAGCGCCGCGGCCAGGGTGTTCTGTCGGGAGGCGGCCGACCACTTGCCCACCACCAGCGAGGCGGTGGCCTGGCCGTATTTCAGCGACCCGGCCATGCGCAGCAGGTCGGGCCAGCACTCGGTGATCAGGTCTTCGTTCCAGCGGGTGCTCAGCAGCGGGCCGGCGTGCGGGTAGCGCTTGACCGTCTCGGTGGGGGTGTCGTCCCGGATCAGGGTGATCTTGCCCAGATCGCGGATGCGCGGGGACAGCAGCTTGACCACCAGGTCGAACAGGGCAAAGTTGATCAACGTGACGCCGTGGGTATCGGTCGCGTGCTCGAACAGGGGCAGATCGGTGGCGTTGCCCAGGAAGTCGTCCAGCACAAAGTGCGCCTCGCGCGCGTTCGGCACGATGATCTTGGTGCCGAAGGTGGAGTGCTGATCCGACACGTGCGTGTAGGACGACAGCACCTGGCCGCCGTGGATGGCCATGTCCCGGGCGCTCGTGCTCTTGCCGCGGACCGGGAATCGCTGCCCGTCCGAACTCGACATGGTGCCGCCGCCGAACACCTTCGACAGCTCCAGGCCATGGTGGTGGTTGACCAGGCAGGCGTTGGCCTCGCGCAGCGTCTCCTCCCGCACGTACCACTCCTGCGTCCAGCGCAGCACGTCGTAGCCGATGCCGCAGGCCTCCGACATCCGGGACAACCCCAGATTCGTGGTATTGGCGATCAAGACACTGAGGATGTTGCGCTTGGTCTCGGTCGACGTGCTGATCTTGCGGCCACCAGCATGGGTGAAGCAGTCCAGAAACCCGGTGCGCACGTCCAGCTCGATCAACAGCGAGGCGATCGGCACGAACGGCAGCATCCCGGTCAGCTCGGCCTTCAGCTCCTTGACCTCGCCCGGCACGTCCTCGGCCGCCAGCGGCGAGATGACCAGCTTGTCGTCCTCATCCAGCCGGACGGCGCCGGTGTCGTCCGGCAGCGCCTGGGCCAGCGTCTGCTCCAGCTGGGCCAGCGCGGCGTGCAGTTCCTCCTTGCCCTACTCGATCGCCTCGGCCGCGTCAGCGGGCTTGCGCACCAGCTTGCAGAAGTCGGCACGCCGCGGCGCCCACTGCTCAGGCGTGTACAGGTAGGTGGCCGGGTCGGCGTAGCGGCGCGAGCCGGGCACGAAGATGTCGCCGGAGCGCAGCCCGTCACGAAGCGCCAGCACCACGCACAGCTCCCAATAGTGGCGGTAGGCGGTCTCGGGGTCTGAGGAACATTGGAACCGGATCGTGCGCTAAGCCATGTCCGTGCAGGTCATCGCTGTGCGGTTCTGCGTCGAGCCCTTTCAAGCATGGTTAGCCGCAGATACTTGACGATTATCTGCGATAGCGTCGATGCCGTCCTGGGGGAATGCCTCGCTCAGCCGGGTTCAGTCTCCATGGTTATCTGCGATAGAGCATGGGGGCGGTCGTGGGAGTGATCCACAGGATCGGGGCCGAACGGCAAGCGCCAGTGCTCAAGGAGGCGATCGAGGGGTTCCTCGCCGAAGTGTCCAACCCCAACACCGCCCGGTCCTATGCCACGGCGCTGCGCGCTCTAGCCCAGAGGTTCGGCTCCTACACCCCGATGAGCTCGCTGGAGGGGGAAGCGGCGGCCGACCGGGTCGCCGCCTGGTTCATCGAGCAGTGGGGGGCGCGCTCGGCGGCCACCGTCAACGCCCGGCTGAACGCGCTGGCTTCGGCGAGTGGGTGGTGGCGGGATCAGGGCTGGATCACCGAGGACCCGCTGCGTCGGCTCAAGCGCCGCCCGGTCGAGGTCGACCGTACGCGGTCGCTGGACCGCGCCGAAGTCGCCGAGTTGCTCGGGCGGGAGGGGATCGCGCTGCGTGAGCGGACCTTGTGGCGGCTGCTGTATGAGTCCGCGGCGCGGGCTTCCGAAGTCCTGGCGCTGGATGTTGAGGAACTGGACCTGCGTAACCGAAAGGCCCGGGTACGGCGCAAGGGCGGCGCGGTCGACGTGATCGTGTGGCGCACCGGTACCGCCCGGCTGTTGCCCCGCCTGCTGGGCGGGCGCCGGACGGGGCCGGTGTTCACCACCGACCGGCGGGCCCGGGTGGAGTTACCGCCAGGCGACGTCGACGTAGGGAGCGGGAAGGCGCGGCTGTCGTATCGGCGGGCGGCCGAGCTGTTCGAGGCGGCCACCGGCGGCTGGACTCTGCACCAGCTGCGGCACTCGGCGCTGACCCACGCGGCCGAGGACGGCGCCAACACCTCCACCCTTCTGGCCTACTCCGGGCATACCTCGGTCGCTTCGCTGGCCCGCTATGCCCGGGTCTCAGGCGAAGCGCTCGCGCGCTGGCAGGCCGGCCGCGACCCTGCTGCTCGCAAGCGGTAAAGGCCTTGGAGGATCGGTGCGGTTTTCGGCGGTACGCCATGAGGGGCTTGCATCCAGTACCTAGGTACAGGTTTACCGTCGAGGCATGACCCAGGACATCACCCTTGACCAGGGATGGGCGCCCTCAGCGTGCACCCTGCCCACCGCCGAGCAGCCGCTGCGCGTGGCCGAGTTCGACGCCTTGTTCGCCGAGGCACTCCAGGCCGTGCAGCGCCCCGAGCGGACGCGGCTGCGCCTGGAGCTCGTCTTCAGCCCCGGCAACGCCGGCCGGGCCGCCGAGCTGACGGCCCGGGAGAACGGCTGCTGCTCGTTTTTCACCTTCACCCTCACCATCGCCGACGGCAACCTGGCGCTGGAGGTGACGGTGCCGCCGCGGCAGGTCGAGGTGCTGGACGCGCTGCACGAGCGCGCCGCCGCGGCGGCCGTAGCGGGGCGGCCGGTGTGAGGCAGGACCTCGACGGGCCCTACCTGCGCAGTGGGCAGGTGGCCGAGCAGGCCGGGGTCAACCTGCAGACTCTGCGCTACTACGAGCGCCGCGGGCTGATCGCCGAACCGCGGCGCAGCCCCGGCGGGCATCGCGCCTATCCGCCCGAGACCGTCACCCTGCTGGCGGTGATCAAAGCGGCGCAGCGGCTCGGTTTCACGCTGCAGGAGGTGGCCGAGCTGATCGACACCGGCCGGCGCGGTCACCCCACGCCGGACCTGCGTGCCCGCGCCCAGGAGAAGATCGCCGAGGTGGACGCGCGGATCGCCGACCTGAGCACCATCCGGCGCGCGCTCAGCGCGGTGGTGAGCGCGGGTTGCGACAGCCTGACCCACTGCACCTGCCCCGAATGCCCGCTGCCCTTCGCCGACCTGGCCGAAAGCCGTGCCCCTGAGGAGAACTGACCGCTGTGAGCATCCACCGTGACCATCACGCATCCGCCGATCCTGTCCCAGTGGCCCTGTCGGCTTCCGGCCGGCGGTCGAACGGGTCCGGCACGGACGGCGGCGGGCCACCGCTGCGCAGCAAGGTCACCGCCGCCGTCGCGGCTGTGGTGTGCGCGGTCTGCTGCGCTCTGCCGTTGCTGATCGGTGCCGGGCTGCTCACCGGCGCCGGTGCCGCGCTGGCCGAGCAGATGCTGCTGGCCGCCTCCGGGCTGCTGATCGCCGCCGCGGCGGGCATGTGGTGGCTGCACCGCCGCCGCGCCTCGCGCGCCGCCGCGGCGAGCTGTGGCTGCGGCGGGAACGGCTGCGGATGCTGAACGCCCGTCCCACCGCATCAGCCTCGGCGGCGGCCCGGCGAAGGACCGGCTGCCGGGATGCGCTGTACTGCCTGCCATGACGATCGTCCGTTCCCTGGTGTTGTTCGCCGTGGCCGCGCTCGCCGAGATCAGCGGGGCATGGCTGATCTGGCAAGGCGTGCGCGAGCAGCGCGGCCTGGCCTGGATCGGCGCCGGTGTCATCGCGCTGGGCCTGTACGGGTTCGTCGCCACGCTGCAGCCGGATGCGAACTTCGGCCGCATCCTGGCGGCCTATGGCGGGGTGTTCGTTGTCGGATCGCTGGCGTGGGGCATGGTCGTCGACGGGTTCCGGCCCGATCGCTGGGATGTGATCGGCGCGCTGGTCTGCCTGGCCGGCGTCCTGGTGATCATGTACGCGCCGCGCGGCTGAGTAGGGCCGGTCAGACCGGGTGCGGGAACGGCTCCTCGGTGCCGGTGACCTCCAGGCCGGGGTGCTGGAGGTGGTCGATGTAGTGGATCGCCTCGACCTTCTCCAGGACCACCAGGCCTTCGGTGATGAGGTCGTCCAGCTGGGGCAGGAACGCGCGGATCGCCTCTTCGCTGTCGATGAGGGTGATCTCCACGGGCATCTCCTCGGCCAGCGACAGGATGCGGGTGGTGTGGATGCGCGAGGAGGCGCCGTAGCCCTCGATGCCGCGGATCACGCTGGCGCCGGCCAGGCCGCTTCGATGGGCGCGGTGCACGATCTCGAAGTACAGGGGCTTGTGGTGCCAGGTGTCGTTCTCGCAGACGAAGATGGTCAGCCGGAGTGCGGGGCCGTGGAGTTTCATGGCCGCCTCCTACCAGGATCTTGATGAGTCATCACTGGTAGGGACCGTTGACGAAGGAGCGCTTCGTGGTTTCCCCGCTCGATCATGGGGCGGGGGCGGCGGGCCCCACCGCCGCGATCCGGGAAAACCCGGTTTCACCAGCGATTATACCGCCGCACGCGTGGCCGGGGCAGGGGGCGGCGGGTATGCCGTTGTGGTGAGCGCTCCTGCCGCGCGTGCCGGACGGCTGGCGCGGCAGGGCGGCGGCGGAGGCAAGGGCGGGGACAGGGTGAGGACACTGATGAGCGGCTGTGCGGTGGGGCGCCGGTAAGAACGCTGTCATAGGCCCCAAACGGCGTTGATCTTGTTGTGACCCGCATAGGTGATACTGAGCGGGCATGACACGCCCCCCACTTCACATCGACGAACTCGTCGAGCACTGGACGATCCTGGACGAGGAACGCGAACTCATCTCCGGAAAGCGCGGCGCAACGCGACTCGCTTTCGGGATCTTGCTGAAGTTCTACACACAGTACGGCCGCTTTCCGCGAGGGCGCTCGGAGCTGGCCGACGAGGCCATCGAGCACGTCGCCAAGCAGGTCAAGGTGCCTGCCTCAGAGCTCTGACTGTACGAGCGGTCCGGTTCGCGACGATTGAGTACCACCGCAGCCAGATCCGCAAGCATCTGGGCTTTCGTACCTGCTCAACCGCTGACGCCATCAAGATCGCGGTGTGGCTGGCGGAGAACGTCGCGCACGCTGAACGGCGGCCCGAGCGGGTCCGTGAAGAGCTGCTCAAGCATCTGCGCGAGGAGAAGATCGAGCCGCCAACACCGGGTCGCGTCTCCCGGATCGTGGGGTCGGCCCTGCGGCAGTCGGAGAGGGCCTGGTCGCTACGGATCGTGTCCCGACTGGAGGCTGACACGCTGGAGCGGATCTGCGCCTTGGCCGACATCACCTTCGAGGAGAAGAACGAGACGGGCAGCGCGCCGGCTAAGGCGCCGGTCGACGTCGATACGCCGGTGGCCGAGCCGGAGACCATCGAGCAGGACGAGGAGGAGGAGAGCTTCGCCCTGCTCGCCTTCATCAAGTCGGCGCCGGGCAATGTGAGCCTGGAGTCGATGATGACCGAGATCCGCAAGCTGGTGGCGGTCCGGTCGATCGGATTGCCACCGCGCCTGTTCGCCGACGTGGCGCCCAAGGTGTTGGCCGCTTGGCGGGCCCGGGCGGCGGTGGAGTCGCCCTCGCACATGCGCACCCATCCGCCGGAGCTGGCGGTGCTGCTGCTGGCGGCACTGATGCAGGAGCGGGAACGGGAGATCACCGACACCCTGGTGGAGCTGCTGATCGCGACGGTGCACCGGATCAAGGCACGGGCCGACAGCAAGGTGACCAAGGAGCTGATCAACGCCTTCAAGCGGGTGACCGGCAAGGAGAACATCCTGTTCAAGGTGGCCGACGCCGCTCTGGGACACCCAGATGAGGCGGTCCGTGCGGTCATTTTCCCGGCTGTGACCGGCGGCGAGCAGACGCTGAGGGACCTGGTGCACGAGTTCAAGACCAAGGGGCCCGCCTACCGGACCACGGTGCAGACCACGTTGCGCGCCTCCTACACCAACCACTACCGGCGCGGCCTGATCGCGCTGCTGGAAACGCTGGAGTTCAAGAGCACCAACTCCGCCTACCAGCCTGTGATCAAGGCGCTGGAACTCATCCGCCGCTACGCCAAGGCGGGCAACACGACCTACTACCCCCGCGGTGAGGTCGTGCCCGAATACCGCGGCACCTCCGGCGCGTGGGAGGACTTGGTCTTCAAGAGCGACAAGCGGGGGCGTCGACGTGTGGTGCGGATGGTGTACGAGATCGTCACCTTCCAGGCGCTCCGCGACGCCCTGCGGTGCAAGGAGATCTGGGTCGTCGGCGCGCACTCCTTCCGCGACCCGGAAGAGGATCTGCCCAAGGACTTCCCCGAGCGGCGGGTCGAGAACTATGCCGAGCTGCGCAAGCCGCTGGACCCCAAGGACTTCATCGCCGAGTTGAAGGCGGAGATGCGCGCCGAGCTGGCGGCGCTCGACACCGCGCTGCCCAAGCTCGACTGGGTGGAGATCAAGGACCGTAAGTCCGGAGCGATCAAGCTGACAAAGATCGGACCCGCCGAGGAACCGCGCAACCTGCGGAAGATCAAGAATGAGGTGAGTCGCCGGTGGGGCTCGGTTCCGCTGATCGACATACTGAAGGAGGCGGTGCTGCGCACGGGCTGCCTGAACGCCGTCACCTCGGTCGCCGGCAGTTCCACCCTCAAGCCTGAGGTCCTGGCCGAACGCCTCATGCTGGCGATCTTCGGCTACGGCACCAACACCGGAATCCGGGCAGTGGCCTCCGGTGGCCACGCGCATAGCGAAGACGACATCCGCTACGTGCGGCGCCGATACCTGACCCCGCAGATCGCCATCGATATCGCGATCGCCATCGCGAATGCGACCTTCGCCGCCCGGGACATCAGTCTGTGGGGTGAGGGGACGACCACCATCGCCTCCGACTCCACGCACGTCAGAGCCTACGATCAGAACATCTTCACCGAGTGGCACTCCCGCTACGGCGGCCGCGGCATCCTCATCTACTGGCACGTCGAACGCGGATCCATGGTCGTGCACTCCCAGACCCTGCGCGCCTCCGCTTCCGAGGTGCACGCCATGGTGGAAGGCGCCGTACGGCACGGCACCCCCATGAAGGTCGAGGGCAACTACGTCGACTCGCATGGCCAGTCCGAAATCGGGTTCGGAGTGACCAGGCTCCTGGGCTTCGACCTGCTCCCGCGCATCAAGCAGATCAACAAGGTCAAGCTGTATCGGGTGGAGAGCGGGGAGAGCGATCTGTACGCGCGGCTGACACCGGCGATGACCCGGCCGATCCGCTGGGCCCTGATCGAACAGAACTACGACCAGATGATCAAATACGCGACGGCCATCAAGCAGGGCACCGCGGCGACGGAGGCGATCCTGCGCCGCTTCACCGAGTCCGCCTCCCACCCGACCTACCAGGCCATGCTGGAGGTCAGCCGCGCACAGAAGACCATCTTCGTCGTCCACTACCTGCGGTTACGCGAGCTGCAGCGGGAAATCCAGGAAGGGCTCAACGTGGTGGAGTCCTCCAACGGAGCGAACTCGATGATCTTCTACGGCAAGGGCGGCGACATCGCCACCAACCGGCGCGAAGAGCTGGAGATGACCGTCTTGTGCCTGCGAATCCTGCAGGCGGCCCTGGTCTACATCAACACGCTGATGCTCCAAGACGTCCTCGCCGATCCGGAGTGGGCCACGCTGCTCAAGCCCGCCGACCAGCGTGGGCTGACCCCCCTGTTCTGGCAGCACGTTCAGCCTTACGGCGAGGTACGGCTGGACGTCGCCAAGCGCTTGTCCCTCGGTGGCCGTTCAGATACTGAAGATCCACCATCTTGATTCCGCTGGTGAGGGAGCCGCACCAGCGAAAACCAAGATGGTGGATCTTCAGTGAAGATCCGACTGGACCTCGGTCAGTCGATGCCTTCGACGATGCGGAAGTCGCGCTCGACGCCGTCGGAGAGGGCGACCAGCGCCTCCTGGTAGGCCGCACTCTCACGCGCCGCGACGGCCTGCTCGAAGCTGTCGAACTCGATCAGGACGGTGCGCTCGGCGATTCCGGCGTCATGCGCCACGACCCGACCGCCACGGACGAGAACCCGACCGCCCCCGGCCTTGACGGCCGGACGGGCCAGCTTGTTGTAGGCAGCCAGCTTCTCAGGGTCTGAAATGGTGCGGTAAACGCTGACCCAGTAGCCCTTGGGCATGGAACCTCCAGTGTTGGGATGAGTGCATCTGACTTACGGGTTGGTCTCGGACGAGCGTCGGCGGGCGAGAGTGAGGCTTGTCAGCATCGTGATCGCCATGGCGCCGATGCCGACCAGCACCGCGGTGGTGTAGGCGCTGTCGTCGGGGAAGAGGTGGCCGGGGCCGGTGCCCGCGGCGAGGATCAGGCCGCCGATGGCGCTGCCCAGGGAGTACCCGACGCTGCGGACGACGTAGTTGAAGCTCATGGCACTCGACGTCTCGCTCTTGGGGGTGACGGCCAGGATGACGCCGGGCATCGCGGCCGAGAAGCCGCCGACGCCGAAGCCGAGCACGCCCATCGCCGCGAACAGTTCGGCCAGGTCCGACCGGGCCGCCGCGAACAGGGCGAACCCGCCGCCGACCACGACGGCGCTGCCGACCAGGAGCAGGGGGTCGGCGATCCGCGTCCGGACCCGCGGCGTGAGCTTGCCGGCGACGAACCCCAGCACCGAGAACGGGATGAGGACCAGCCCGGCGACGAAGGTCGTCAGCCCGAAGCCGTAGCCGGCGCCGTGCGGCGTCTGCGCGTACCGGGTGATGAGCGTGAGCAGGAGGTACATGCCGATCCCGCCGACGAACATGGCGAGGTTCGCCCCGGCGACCGCCGGGTGCCGCACCGCCCGCACATCGACCAGGGGCGTCGTGCTGCGCAGCTCGATGACGGCCCAGACGCAGAGCAGCACCACCGCGACGACGGCGAGGCCCGCCGCCACGGCGAGGTGCCGGCTCCACAGATTCCGTTCGCCGGCGAGGAACAGCACCAGGAGCAGCGCAGCGGCCAGGACGACCGCGCCTGCCACGTCCACGCGGGCGGAGCGGCCTTCGGGGGCTTCGGGCATGGAGCGCCACGCGGTCAGGAGGGCGGCGGCGGTGACGACCAGGCCGAGGCCGTAGGCGGCCCGTACCCCGCCGTACTCGGCGAGCAGTGCGGCCAGCGGGTAGCCGACGCCGGCCCCGATGATCGAGACCACCGAGATCAGGGCGATCACGGCCGCGCTGCGCTCCTCGGGGAGGTGGTCCCGGGCCACGCCCATCATCAGCGCCGTCAGCCCGAGCCCGACGCCCTGGGCCGCCCTGCCGGCCAGCAGCCACGCGAACGGCAGCGGCAGCACGGTGAGCGTGCTGCCGGCGACGACGACCGCCAGCGTGGCGAGGATCGTGGCCCGCCGGTGCGGGCCGGCTCCGAGCCGGCCGAGCACGGGTGTGGCGACGGCTCCGCTGAGCAGCGCGATGGTCAGCGTCCACTGCGCGCTGCCGAGTGAGACGTGGAACGTCGTCGCCACGCTGGTGATGAGCGGCGTCCCGAGGCTGGCGACCGCCGCCACGACCAGAGCGATGAACATCAGGGCGGGGACCAGCAGCCGCGCCTCGGAACGCGCCACCGGGAACGCCTTCACCGCGACCCCGCCGACCGGCTGCCCGGTCACTGCTTCGGCCCTTCGTGGTCCTGGCTTTCGAGCTCTGCCAGATGCTTCAGCGCCGGAAGGGCCGCGACCAGCGCCTCGACCTCGTCGCCGGTGAGCTCGCCGATCAACCGCTCGAACGCGTGGACGCCCGCCTTGCGCCGCGTCCGGACATAGGAGGCGCCGGCCTCGGTCAGGCACACCAGCGTGACCCGCTTGTCGGACGCGTCGCCCCGCCGCTCGACCAGGCCGGACTCCTCCATCACCCGGACCAGGGCGGTCATCGCGGGCTGGGTGACGCCCTCGACCGCGGCCAGATCGGTGATGCGCCGCGGGCCGGTCCGGTCCAGGGTGGCCAGGGTGGCGGCGGACGTCAGGCTCATGTCCCGGGGCAGGCGTCTCGCGGCCCTGGTGGCCAGGCCGTACAGGGCTGCCCCGATGGCGGCGGACGCGCCAGGAGCGGTGTCTTGACGACTCATGCTCGAAGCATAACATTTTTATATTCATAGTTTATGGAAATGCTTTGGCGAGTTCCGCCCGCATCACAGCTGCTGAGGCTTCCCGAGCATGATCAACCTCGTTTAGAACTGCTGATCGGCTGATCAGAACTCTGCATCCGGCCTCTCACCAGCCTAGATCCGCACCGTTTGGGGCCAATGACAGTGTTCTTACCGGCACCCCGCGGTGGCCGCTGATGCGAAGCCCGGCCGCCGCGCCGGCGATAGCGGCGGCGGTGGCTGGGATGCGCGGCTGCTGACGGTGTTCACCCGTCACCGGCGGCCGGTGCTGGTGCGGACGGCCCGGATGCTCACCCGGCTCGGCTCGCCGGCGGTGATGGGGGCGGCGGTGGGCGTGGCGGCGCTGCGGGCGGGCCGGTGGTCGCCGGTGGTGGTCTATGCGTCGGGTCTGCTGGCGCGCCATGGCCTGGCCGCGGTCGTTGCCCGGCCGCGGCCGCCGCGGCCGGGATGGCTGGAGGTGCCGCGGGGCCGAGCTGGCCGTCGCGGCACACCACCACTGCGGTGCTGGGCGGTCTGGTGATCGCCGGGCAGCGGGCGGCCCGGCCGCGCGCGGTGCTTTGCGGGGTGTCGCTGGCCGGGGCGGTCGGGGCGAGCCGGCTATATCTGGGGGTGCATTGGCCCGGCGATGTGATCGCCGCCACCGTTTTCGCCCTGGCCTGGTGGGCGGCGGGCACCCAGGTGGCCGGGTGCCTTGCCGCCCGGAGGCGCCCCGGTCGGGAACCTGGCCTACCGGACCGGTCTGCCCTGATCGGGGCGGGGTGGCGCGGCTGCCGGTGGCCTCGTCTTGGCGGCGGGGCAGGCGTTAGGCTGGGCGGGAAGGCGCCTATGTCGGCCGCGCAGGCGGGCTGAAGGGCATCTTGCGGCGGTGGGGCCCGCCGTACCCGAACCGCGGCAGCCATGCTGCCGCCAACGGTCCCTACTCGTGACAGCCTGTGCCCGCACGACGTGGGGCGCGCCACGTGTAGGGGGGATCATGCGCCCGGATGAGGTGAGGGGCGCGGCGGTGACCGAGCCCGTCGACCCCGATGTCGACCTGGCCGAGGTGCGGCAGCGCCAGGAGCTGCGCCGCTCGCACTACCGTGTGCTGGCGGTGATCGCCGCCGGTGGGGCGATCGGTGCGGGCGCCCGCTACGGGGCGGGCCTGTTGTGGCCGACCCCGGCCGGGGCGTTTCCGTGGACCACGCTGGGCGTCAACGCCTCCGGGTGCCTGGTGATCGGGGTGTTTTTGGTGACCTTGACCGAGGCCTGGACCGCGCCGCCCTGGCTGCGGCCGTTCCTGGCCACCGGCGTGCTGGGCGGATACACCACCTTCTCCACCTACTGCGTCGACATCGAACGCCTGGTGACGGCCGGCCGGGCCGAGACGGCACTGACCTATCTGGCCGCCACGGTGGTCGTGGCGCTGGCCGCGGTGACGGCCGGGGCCTGGGCGACCCGCCTGATCCTGACGGCGGCAGAGCGGCGGAAAACAAGGAGAACATGATGATCATGTCTGAACGGGCGCTGCGGCTGACTGTTTTCCTCGACGACACCGACACCTGGCACCACCGCCCGATGTTCACCGAGATCGTGCACCGCGCTCATGCCGCGGGCCTGGCCGGGGCGTCGGTCTTCCGTGGTGTGGAGGGCTTCGGCGCCACGCAGATCGTGCACACCACCCGGCTGCTGTCGATGGCCGACGACCTGCCGGTCGCCGTGGTGATCATCGATACCGAAGAGAAGGTCCGCGCTTTTCTGCCCCAGCTGGAAGATCTGCTCATCGAGGGGGTCGCGGTGCTGGAGGAGGTCGAGATCATTCACCACCGCAGCCGGCAGCCGGGCGCCCCCTCTGCCCGGCCTGCCCAGGCCGGGCAGGTCGACGGGGCCGGGCAGTGAAGCGGAGAACACGGTGAACTGGTTGCTGGTGCTCTTGGGCGGCGCGATCGGCGCGCCGCTGCGCTACCTGACCGATCGGGCAGTGCAGGCCCGTCACGACACGGTGTTTCCCTGGGGCACCTTCGCCGTCAACGTGACCGGCTCGCTGATCCTGGGCGCCCTGACCGGCGCCGTGCTGGCCGGGGCCGCGGGCCCGCAGGTGCAGCTGCTGCTCGGCACCGGGTTGTGCGGGGCGCTGACCACGTATTCGACCTTCTCCTACGAGACGCTGCGCCTGGCCGAGACCGGCGCGCTGTTCTTCGCCGTCGCCAACGTCATCGCCTCGGTGGTGGCGGGCCTGGGGGCGGTGTTCGTGGGTCTGGCCATCGCCCAGGCCGCCTTCGGCTGACCTGCTCTTCCCCAGTTCTCAGATACCCCTAGGTAGGAACATGGAATCAACCCCCCCTGGGCGCCCCGCGGCCGGACGGTGCTCGTGAACCCGTGGTGGTCCATCGCTCTGGCGCTCTTCGGTGGTCTGGTGCTGCTGTGGCTGGTCGCCCTGGCCGCCCTGGCTCTCGTCCGCCCGCGCGGGAACCTGCTGACCGAGGCGATCCGGCTGCTGCCGGACCTGTTGCGGCTCGTTCACCGCCTGGCCCGTGACCGGAGCCTGCCGCGCGGGGTGCGTGTGCGGCTGTGGCTGCTGCTGGCCTACCTGGCGCTGCCCATCGACCTGGTGCCCGACTTCATCCCTGTCCTCGGCTACGCCGACGACGCCATCGCGGTCGCCGTCGTGCTGCGCTCGGTCATCGGCCACGCCGGCCCCGACGCCCTGATTCGACATTGGCCCGGCACCGACGACGGACTGGCCGCCGTACGCCGCTTGGCCGGCCTGCCGGCCGCCCCGGACCGGTGACGCCGGTGGTGGAGACGGTCTGGATCTTCGCGGCGGTGGTCGCCCCGCTCTTCCTGGCCCGCGGCCTGCCGCGCGGCGCCTACATCGGCACCGAAGCCGCCGCCGCCGTCGTGATGCACCTGACCAAACTGATCGTCTTCGGCGCGGCCGCCGTGCTGACGGCCACCAACGCCGCCACCGGCCTGGCCCTTGCCCCGGCCAGCGCGGCGGGCACCTGGGCAGGCAAGAAGATCGTCGAGCGGCTACCCGCCCACACCTTCGTCCTCATCGTCGAGACCGGCCTGCTCATCTCCGGGCTCCTGTTGTTGATCACCGGCTGACCAGCCTCGCCTCGGGCGTCTGTACAGCCTGCCTGCCGCCAAAGAGCCAAGAGCACCCCTGCGAATCGCCCCCCCGGTCATCTGATCCTCGGCGCCGACAAAGACCCCAACCACGATCACGATCAGTAACGGCGGCTACACATAGCTACATTTCGTCTGGCCGCACGGTCCCGGGCGCAGGGCCTCCACGGCCATCAGGCGAGCGCTTGGACGGCGTACAGGCCAGCCAAGGCGATGGCCAAGGCTCCCAGCAGCAGCCGCAGTCCGGTTTCCGGCAGGCGGGGTTGCAGGTGGGCGCCGAGGTAGCCGCCGGCCAGCCCGCCCAGGCCGCACAAAAGGCCCAGCGCCCAGTCCGGTGCGATGGTGCCGGGGGTGGTCAGCGCCAAAACGGCGTAGGTGAGTGCTCCGGCGATCGAGGTGAGGAACGTCGAGGCCAGCGCGGCGGGGGCGACCGTGGCGACCGGCAGGCCGCGCCCGACCAGGATCGGCCCAAGGAGCGATCCGCCGCCGATACCGTACATCCCGCCGACCACCCCCACGGCCACCGCGAGCGCGGTGACGGCGCCCGGCGAGGGATCATCCGGCGCGCCGTGGCGGCGGGGTGGGCGCACCGTGCGCACACACAGCCACAGGCCTAGCGGGAACAGCAGGCAGGCCACCAGCAGGCGGAACACCTGAGCGCCCGGCAGCAGGAAGACCCGCACGAGCGCGCCGACGACGACGCCGGGCAGGGTGCCGAACACCAGCAGGCGGGTCAGCGGTCCGCCGAGGTGACCGCGTTTGCGGTAGCGCAGCAGCGCACCAGGGGTGGCCACGACATTGAACAACAGGTTGGTGGGCGTCACCGCCGGATTCGGCACCTGCAGCACGCTGAGCTGGACCGGCAGCAGGAACACCGCTCCCGACACCCCGACGGGGGTGGTCACCACCGCGATCAGCAAACCCGCAGTGAACCCGAGCAGACCCTGCCACCAGCTCATGGACTCACCGCTTCTGCTTTGTCCTGAAGGTCCGTTCAAAGGATGACATGGCGGACGGATGGTGGCTCGCCGACCGGTCGGCGGTCACTTCCCGTCACGTACACGGCATGCGGCCCACGCCGGTTGAGCCAAGGGGTGTCAGTTGTTCATGTCATCGTCGTGGACGTCGCCTGGATCTCCCAGCGGCCGTAATCCTCCGGGCAGTTCGGGCAGGGCGAAGGAGTAACGGCCCAGCATGTTCACATGCGCGTGGATGAAGGGCGACAGGCGGGCGACGTCTTCATCGCGCACCTCGAAGCCCTGGGCGCGCAGCCGGGTCACGGCGGCGTCCATGTAGCGGGTGTTGAACAGCACCACGGCGTTGAGCACCAGGCCGAGCGCGCCGAGCTGGTCCTCCATGCCTTCGTGGTAGCGCTGGTACAGATGACCGCGCTTGCCGTGGAAGATCCGCCGAGCCAAGGCATGGCGGCCTTCTTGCAGGTTGGACTGGGCCTTGATCTCGCGCCGGTAGTCCGGCTCATCGGCCATCCGCAGGATGTGCAGGGTTTTCGGGATGCGCCCGTAGTGGGCGATCGCATCGCCCAGTGGGGTGGGGCGGCCATCGCGCGACAGCATCCGGATCACGTCGTGGGCGCGCACCGCCCCAGTGTGGACGGAGGCGATGATGCGGCAGATGTCGTCCCAGTGCCGCTCGATCTTGTCCAGGGAGACGCGGCCGCGGGCGATGTGCTGCAAGGGGCCGTAGTCGGCGCGGGGGTCGATGCGCCACAGCTTCTGGTCGGGCAGGTCGGCCAGCTGCGGGGCGTAGGAGAACCCGGCCAGGGTGAGCAGCCCGTAGACGATGTCGCTGTAGCTGGAGGTGTCGGTGATGATCGTCTCGGGGCGGCGGCCGCCATCGCGGTCATACAGCACGTCCAGCACATACAGCGAGTCGCGCGGGGTGCCGGCCACGACCATGCCGCCCAGACCGGAGGCCTGGTCGTTGATCATGTTCAGCCAGGTCGCGCCACGGCGGCGGCCGAAGTACTTGGGGTTGGGCCGGGCGTGGATCGTGGCGGTGGGCACGACGAAACGCATCCCGTCGGCCGAGGCCACCAGCCCGCCACCCCAGGCCTGAGCCAGGCCGATGCCGGCCTGGGCGTCGATGAGGGTGGCATTGGCGGCCTTGTAGGTGGCCAGCCGCAGGTAGGTCTGATCGACATGGGACAGCCGGTCGCGCCGCAGCGCCTTGGCGCCGCCGATGACCGGGGTCATCCCGACGTTACAGCCGTGCGCCACCAGCAGCGCGGCGATCGAGATCGGAAGGTCGGCCAGCCGGGCCGCCTCCCCGGTGATGGAGGTGAAGGCCTGGTCGGCGCCGGTCCAGGAGAACACCTCCAGCAGCACCTCGGGCAGGTCCACCCGGGGCATCATCACCTCCACCGCCGCCCGCAACGCCAGCAGGCTGTCGGGTTCGGGGGTCGGTTCCAGCGCCGCCAGGTGCAGCCGCCCATCAGAGCCCATGCTCGCGCTGGTGTTGACCGGCAACCGCCCGGCCACCTGCCGGTAGGCCGCATCCAGCGCCTCGGCTTGGCGGGCCAGGTGGGCGCCCGGCTGCTCGGGCAGGCGCAGGCTGGCCAACGCCGTGGGCCGTAGCGCCTGCCATGCCGCGCCCTGCAGGAGCTTGGCGCCCGGGTCGCCCCACTTGGAGGAGTTGATCGCGAAGATCTCCCGGCGGCGCAGCAGCCGGTGGAAGGCCTCCTTCCGTCCGGGAGGTTGGGGTGTCGTGGACTGTCGCATGGCGGTGCATCTGCGGCTGTGAGCGACACGCTTTGTCGGGGTGTCGTTCACGCACTGGATCTTAAAGTGCACGTAAAGTCACCACTCATTCGCTGCTAGTGGGTGGGTGAGGGGATGGACAGATTCCGGCCGTTCCTGGTCCGGCTCCCGTCCGGTGACCGGTACTGGACCGTCATGGATGCGGCGTACCGACCCGTGGCCGCGGCCGACGAGTGGCTGCTCCACGTACGGCTCGGACGGGACTGCGCCGAGAGCACGACCGAGGCTTACGCGCGGTCGCTGGCGTTGTTCTTGGACTGGTGCACGGCGATCCGGCAGGACTGGCGGGAGACGCCGTACCAGTTCGGCCGGTTCGTCTACTGGCTGCAGCGCTACGACCCTGGCGTGCCGGCCTACGCGCAGACACGGATCGTGCGCGGGGCCCGCCGGGTGAACGCGGTGCTGGCCGCCGTACGCGAGTTCTTCAAGCACGCGGTCGCGGTCGGCCTGGCCGACAAGGCCGTGCTCGATGCGCTGTTCGACCTGGTGGAGGACTATGACCTGCCCGCCGAAGTGCGTGGCGAGCGACCGGGGCTCCGGTTGCGGAGCAGGCCCCGGCACCGTCTGTCGGAGCCTCAGCGGGTCGTGGACGCCGCGACCGACGAGGAGGTCCTGGCGTTGCTGAAGGCCTGCCGCAACGCTAGAGACCGGTTCATCGTGCTGGCCTTGTGGCGGATCGGGAACCGCCGCGGCGAGCTGACCGGCGTGCGGCTGGAGGACGTGCACTTCGTCCCCGACGCCTCGAGCCTGGGGTGCCGGGTGCGCGGCGAGCACCTGCACGTCCGCCGCCGCCCCAACCTCAACGGCGCGATCGCGAAGTCCCGCCGCTCCCGCGTCGTCCCGGTCGACTGGTTCGTGGTCCAAGGCTATGACCAGTACATGCTGGAGCGAGGCGCCTGCCAGCAGGCCCAGCGATGCGACTTCCTGCTGGTCAACCTGTTCCGCGAGCCGCTGGGCGCGCCGATGCGGCCCAAGGCGCTGAACGAGCTGCTGGCCGATCTGTCGCGCCGGGCCGGGCTGGACCGCAGCCTGCACCCGCATCAGCTCCGGCACTCGATGGCGACCAACGTCGCGGCGGCCGGCGGGACCCTGGACGAGATCCGTGAGCTGCTTGGTCATGCCGCCATCACCTCCAGCCAGGTGTATTTGCACCCGTCACCGGACCGGCTGCGGGCTGCCGTCGAGCGCGTTGAACTGCCGCGCGGCAGGGCTGGGAAGGAACTGCGGTGAGCGGGGTCGCGGCGCGGCCGCTGAGGCTGGTGGTGACCGACGACCAAGACGACGACGGTGACCGGCTGGAGCGCGTGCGGGCGTTGCTGCGGCCGGAGTTCCTGGCTGAGGTCTGGGATGCCGATGGTCAGGTGTTCGCGCCCCCGCGTGAGCATCTGCTGCTGGGATTGCGCAAGTGCGCCGTGGATGACTGTGAGGCCGGGGTGCGCACTCCCAACGTTGCCCTGTGCGCCCAGTGCATTCCCAGGTTCCAAGCCAGTGGCCTGACACTGGAGCAGTTCATTGCGATCCCCACCAACAAGATCACCAAGGGTGAGAAGTTCTGCCGCGTCCCTGGCTGCCCACGGCCTTCGCACCTGCGGGTCCTGCTCTGCCAGGTGCACTACTGCCAGTGGCAGACCCGGGGCGGGCCGGTGGAGGAGTTCGTGCCGTCCTCCAGGCGCACGCCGCCCGCCTCGTTCGGGTCGTGCATGGTGGCCTCGTGCAGCCGGACCGCCTGCTGCCGCGCGCGGTTGTGTCATACCCACCGCAGCCGCTGGGATTCCCTGCTGAAGAGGAGTCCGGATGCCGACTTCCAACGATGGCTCAGGGTCACCGAGCCGATCGGCGTCGACCACATAGTGATCTTCAAGGGGCTGGCCGAGCGCGTCCAACTGGAGCTGCTGCTGGGGCTGCAAGTCCGCACCGACGCTGGTGTCAGGACGTCGGTGAGCGCACTGCGGACGATCACCGCGGCGCTGCGCGCGGCCGAAGCCAGCAGGTTGGCCGAGCTGGATGAGTCGGTGCTGAAGCCGACTCGTAAGGACGCCATCATTCTCGCCCGGTTCCTTGATTCCGCGATTCGCCGAGCGACGACCACCCCGGAGGAGGAACGACGCAAGGACGTGTGGGACTTGGCCGTCATGGGCCTGTCCCGGCGGCTCGACTTCACCCCGATCAGCCAGAACTGGCTGCGGGAGAGCGCCAAACGGTGGGTCGAGGAGGAACTGCCCCGGCATCGCGGCCGCCAGGCGGCCAATACCTCCAGAAACACCCTTGGCGTTTTGGGCGACTTGTCGTCTTGCCTGCGCCAGACCCGCCCGGACCAGGGCGAGAACCCTGCCGCGCTCGACCGGCGGGACATCGTTGCGTTCACCAACCGGCTCGCCCACCAGCAGCGCACCGGGAGGATCAGCGACAAGATGCGGGTCAGAGCCTGCCGAGACGCCCGCCGCTTCCTCACCGACATCCGGGCCATGGGCCTGACCCGGGCCGACGGGATCGCCGCAGGCCTGCCCGATGACTTCATCATGAGTCGCCAGGACATCCCGGCCGAGCCCGATCCCGACGAGCAGGGCCGCGATCTGCCCGCCTGGGTGATGCAGATCCTCGACGCCAACCTGCCCCTGCTGGAACAGCGCAGCGGCGCCGACATGCGCCGGATGACCGAGCTGATGATGGACACCGGACGGCGTCCCGACGAGATCGTCCAGCTCCGGCTGGACTGCCTCACCCGCGACGCGCACGACAAGCCCGTACTGATCTACACCGATTCGAAGAACCACCGCCCAAACCGGCGCCTGCCGATCGCCGAGGGCACTGCGGCCGTCGTCGCCGACCAGCAGGCCGACGTTCGGGCCCGCTTCCCCGGCACTCCGGCCCGGGACTTGCCACTGTTCCCCCGCGAGAGGACCAACCCCGATGGGAGAGCCACCTACAACGAGCCGGCGTTCACCAACTCCCACCGGCAGTGGGTGAACTCGATCGCTCACCTGCTGGCGACCACCGTGACCGGACCCGACGGCACGCCCCGCCGCGTGGTTTTCGACCGGCTCGCCGTGGTGCCCTACGCCTACCGGCACAGCTACGCCCAGCGGCACGCCGACGAAGGTGTCCCGCCCGACGTGCTGCGAGACCTGCTGTCGCACGACAAGATCGGCACAACGCTGCGCTACTACCGGGTCTCGGAGAAACGAGTCCGGGTCGCGGTCGACCGGGTCAGCACCCACCAATTCGACAACCAGGGCCGCCGGGTGTTCCTCGACATCCGGGGCCTGCTCGCCGACGAGCACGCCCGGATGCGCGTCGGGCAGGTCGCCGTCCCGTTCGGCATCTGCACCGAACCGTCCAACGTCAAAGCGGGCGGCCAGGCCTGCCCCTACAAGTTCACCTGCCTGGGCTGCGGACACTTCCGCAGCGACCCCTCCTACCTGCCCGAACTCAAGTCCTACCTGCAGCAACTCCTCGCCGACCGGGAACAGATCCGCTCCGCCACCGACCTGCAGGAATGGGCCAAAGACCGCCTCGCGCCCCGCGAGGAGGAGATCGCACAGTTGCGGGAGCTGATCCGCCGCATCGAAGCCGATCTCGACGACCTGACAGCAGAGGATCGAACCCAGATCAGCGAGGCCATCACCGTGATACGCAAGACCCGACAGATCGTCAACCTCGGCATGCCGAACATCCGCACAACCGACAAACAGACCGGATGACCGGCTCGTGGACGAACAGACCCCACTTGCCAGGGCTCGCCGCCACGACGTCGACCGGCGGCGGCAACGCGTCCACCAAGCGCTCGCGGACATGCACGTCGATGGATCCGACATCACCATCTCGGCAGTCGCGGCCCGCGCAGGCGTCCACCGCTCCTTCATCCACCGCCACCCCGACCTGCACGCCGCCGTGCTGGAAGCATTCGCAGCAGCGCTCACCCAGCCGTCCCCGGCAGCCACCACCATCAGCCACCGATCCGTCCTGGCCGAGAACGCGAATCTGCACCAGCAGAACCGCAGACTCGCCCAGCGCGTCAGCGACCTGGAAGACCGGCTCTCCGAACTCCTGGGCCAGCAGGCCTTCGACCGCAGCGGGCTCGGCGCCCCTACCAGCACCGCCGCCCTCCAAGACGAGCTGGAGGCCCAGAAACAGACCGTCCTGGACCTTCGGCGGCTCCTGGAAGAACGCGAGGAGGAACTCGCCGCCGCCCGCGAGACGAACCGGCGACTGATGAACCAGCTCAACCGCACCCGCCCTTGATCGGCTGCGGCTCCGGACCTATCCATGGCCGGCACCGGTGAGCTGCGGCGCTGAGGTCACCTTGCGGACACCGCTTGCCCGCAGGTCCCCACCTCGGACGGCTCGACGGTTAACGCATTGCGCGGCCTTAGGCCAATCAATGAAGATCACTCTATGGAGCGAGACGTGATCAAAGCGGGGTGGCTTACCCTGCGGCCATTTACGCTGGACGACATTCCGTGGGTCTATGAGGTGTCCCTGGATCCAGCGTTGCAGCACTTCGTGGAGTTGCCGTCGCCCTACCGCATGGAAAACGCGGCGTTCTTCGTCGAGCAGCTGGCCATCGCCGGCGGACAGAGCGGACAGCGTCTGGAGTTCCTCGCTGAGGAGGCGTCCACGGGAGACCGCCTGGGCCGCGTCGGTCTGTGGCTGGGCACGCCGGGCACGGCCGAGATCGGGTACTGGGTTGATCCGAAAGCCCGCACGCGTGGCGTTGCGACCGACGCGGTGCGAGCTGTGTGTCAATGGGCCTTCCGCACCCACGGCCTGGAACTGATCGAGTGGCGCGCTGAAGTCGGCAATCTGGCTTCTCGCCGAGTCGCAGAGAAGGCAGGCTTCACCGTGGAGGCCACGCTCCGGAAGCGACTCTTTCACCGAGGA
Source organism: Streptosporangium sp. CA-135522 (assembly GCF_050949235.1). NCBI lineage: Bacteria > Bacillati > Actinomycetota > Actinomycetes > Streptosporangiales > Streptosporangiaceae > Streptosporangium > Streptosporangium sp. CA-135522. The sequence goes on along the minus strand of NZ_CP192026.1, from coordinate 4,426,125 downwards.
ACTCGGGTGGATGCATGGTTTGGCTCCCTCCTCGAGAACGAGGCCCTTTGAACTCCCCGTCCGCAACGCCTGTCGCACACGAAGCCGACCGCATGCTGCGGCTGTGACCTGCGGAGATAGGCGATTGAAGATCGTCACCCAGCCAGAAAGGTCGAGCACGCAAAACGCGTACGCCTTCCAATCCACCAGCCCTTCCGCCAGGTGCGGCGCGCGTAGTACCAGGCGCCGCCATGACCCGGCCAGCAACGAGGTGTCGATCTCGGCCGGGGTGACACGCTTGCGCCCCATCAAGGCGGGCAGGGTGCGCAGCGCGGCCAGCACCGGTCGGCCCTCGGCGCTGGCCCCGAACTGGATCACCTCACACAGCCTCGGCAGGAAGGGCCGCACCATGGCGAAACGGCCCACCAGCATCGCCCGCCACGCCTCATCGGCATCCGAATCGGCCGGGGGGGTCAGCTCGGTGATCGCCTCCAAAGCCGCGGTCAGCTGCGGGCGCGGCACGACCGCCTCGATCGCCGCCCACACCTCCTGCACCGAGGCCAGCCCCGGCGCCAATACCTCGCCGGTGGCGCCATCGACCCGGTCGTCGGTGGCCTCGATCAGCACCCGCACCGCCTCGGCCAGCATCGCCGAGGCCCGCTCCACCCGCGGCAGGGTACGCAGTTTCTCCTTGGCCGACTCCCGCTCCGCGCGCGCCAGCAGCCGGGTGGCGATCAGCAGATCCAGCAGGTCCAGCGCATCATCGACCGACCGGCTGGTCAAGTGCACCACCGTGGCCAGCAGCGTGGCGACTTTACGCTCGACGCCGTGCCGGTCGATCAGCGTGGCCTTGCCATCCATGCCGTAGCGCCACAGCTCGGCCATCCGCCGCGGCGGGATCACCGACACATCCACCTCACCGACGCCGAGCGCGGCGATCTCGGCCACCCGCTCCATCTGCGGGCCCGAGGCCTTCACCACCGGGCGGCGCAATCGCTCCAGCGTGGAGACCCGCGCCCCGGCGGGCACCTCCACCAGCTCGGCCAGCACCCGCCGCTGCTCATCGTTCAGCAGGTCATGAAGGGTGTCCCACAGCCGCTTGGTGGCCTTCTCCCGCTCCCGGGCCACCAGCCGCGCCAGCCGATGCACCCCCGGCACCAACACCGGGCGGGTGCGTAACTCAGCCACCGCCGCATCGAACAGCGCCTTGGGGCCCTCGCCCGTGGCGAACGCCCGCGCCGCGATCCATTGCGCCAGCTCCCCTTCGACCTCGGCGAAATCGATCCAGCCACCGGCCTTCTCGATCTCCCCGGCGTGGGTACGCGCGGTCCCATCACGCTGGCCGTACAGCTTGATGCACGACGGGTCGGTGATGCCCAACTGCTCAGCGAGGTAGTCCACGACCTCGGCAGGGACCTGACGAGGGTCAGGCAGAAACCGCCGCAGGAACCGGGCCACACCAATCTGGACAGCGAATCCAAGCCGGTTGTGATCTCTGCGCTTGGACTCGATCGCCTCACGGTCAGCGTCATCGAGGAAGAAATACTTCTCCAGCTGAGCCCGCGTTGGCGACCCCTGAAACGAGGCGAACCCCGCCGCCTGCTCATCGGACAAGAACTCGACCGGCACCGTGAACCTCCCATAGGTCTACGACAAGACCCTCGAAGGCTTCCGGTAGTGATCATGGACGGTCAAACCAATGCTCACTAGGACAAACGCTTAGCGCACGATCCGGTTCCAATGTTCCTCAGACCCCTCCTCCTGCAGGGGATGCGTCCTCGGACCCCGCGAAAACCACGACGAGCTCCAGCCCGCCACCCGGATTGGGATTCGCTTGCACGTCGGCCCCGTGAACCTTCGCGATCGCCGCGACGATCGACAATCCGAGCCCGGCGCCCTGCCCAGGGGTCGTATGCAGCCGCCGGAAGGGCTCGAAGAGATCGCCGAAACGTTCCTGAGGCACGTGCGGACCGGTGTTACGGACCGTCAACACTCCACAGGAGAGCGTTACCTCAACGGTTCCGCCGGGATGGTTGTAGCGGACCGCGTTGTCGAGGAGGTTGGTGACGAGCCGGTTCAGCAGGACAGGGTCCCCATCGACGACGAACGGCTCTGCCCGCCCCGTCACGGTGACGCCGTCCGAACCTGTTTCCGCCAGGACGAGCCGTACCGTCTGGTCCAGGGCCACCGGGCTCCTGTTGTCCAGGCCGTTTTCCGCCTGGGCCAGGACCAACAGGGCGTCGATGAGGTTCTCCGCGCGACGGTTGTGGCGCAGGAGCGTGCCGCGGATCTCGCCGCCGTCCTCGGGGAGCCCGATTTCGATCGCCGCCCGCTGGACGGCCAGCGGGGTCCGCAACTCATGGGAGGCGTTGGCGATGAACCGCCGCTGCCCCTCGACGGAGCGTTCGAGCCGATCGAGCATCGCGTCGAAGGTGTCGGCAAGTTCCTTCAGCTCGTCCTTCGGCCCGGTGAGCGCGATCCGCTCGTGCAGGGTCGACAGGGAAAGTCGCTGCGCGGTGGCAGTGATCCGGTGGATGGGCCGCAGGATCCGCCCGGCCACCAGCCATCCGACGGCCAACGAGACCAACGTCAAGATCCCCACCGTGAAGGTGGTCATCTCCCACTGGTAGCCGATCACGTCGTTCACCAGCTCGGGTAGCTGCGGCCGCAGCGGCCGATCACCCGGTGCCAACGCTCCCCCGGGGAGCCGGGCGACCCGCGTCTTCAGCGCCTGGCGCAGCAGGAGGTTGACCGTGACCAGCAACACGACCGAGGTCAGCAGGAACAATCCGGAGTAGATCAGGGTGAGCCGGACCCGGATCGTCGTCACAACAGGTATCCCGCACCGGGAACGGTCTGAATGCACGGCGGGTCGCCCAGCTTGGCCCGCAGGCGGCTGATCAGGACCCGCACCACCGTCGTAAACGGATCGGCGTTCTCGTCCCAGGCCTCTTCAAGCAGCCGTTCGGAGCTCACGACCGTGCCGTCCGCCCTCATCAGCACCTCCAGGACGGCGAACTCCTTGAGCGACAGGTGCAGGTGCCGCCCGTCCCGCGAGACTTGCAGCCGGTGGGGGTCGAGCACGATCCCGTGCCGCATCAGTACCGGCGGTACCGCCGACTGGCTACGCCGTCCCAGCGCCTGCACCCGCGCAACCAGCTCGGCATAGTCGAACGGTTTGGGCAAGTAGTCGTCGGCCCCCATCCCCAGACCCGCCACTCGCTCCGGCACCGACGCCGCCGCCGTCATCATCAAGATCCGCGTACGGCTCCCGCGCGCCACCAGCTCACGACACACGAGGTCGCCGTGCATCTCGGGCAGGTCCCGATCCAGCACGAGAACGTCGTAGTCGTGCACCGCCAGCCGCTCCACCGCGACGGCCCCGTCATACACCACGTCGACGGCCATGGCATGGCGGCGCAATCCCACCGCCACGAGATCGGCCAGGTCTCGTTCGTCTTCGGCCACCAGAATCCGCACCCGACATTCATACTCGAACCGGGGTTTCAATGGCGTTAACGGATCCGTTCACGACCGTGTAACCCGCTTCAGGCCACGCTAGCGGCCATGATCAGAGCCCTCCGCGCGGCCGTCCTGGTGGCGGCCTGCTCCATGTCCGCACCCGCGTCCTCGCCGGCCACCACCTCAGGCGAGCGCTGCACCGCCGCCACTGCGCCACCTCCGAAATCGGCGCCGCCGACATCGGTGAACACGCTCCGGCAGGCGTACTTCTGCGTGCTGGACACCTACTACAGCGGTCCGGCCATGGATCCGAAGGCATTGCTGAAGAGCGCCTTCGCCGCCTATACCCAGGACCTGATGCGGCGCGACGCCGATCGGGCCGACCTCCGGCTGCCCGAGCTGACCGGGAACCGAGACATCGACTGGGCCGCCTTCGCCAAAGTCCTCGGCGCCGGTGACGTGTCCGCGCTGCGCGCCGCGATCACCGGCATGGTCGCCGGACTGCACGACAACCACGCCCGCGTGGTCAGGCCGACTCCCCAGCCGGAAGGCGGGCCGACCGGAACGGGCATCGTGGGCATATCGGCCCGGCAGGGCCAGCAACTCGACCCGGCGGCCAAGCCGCCGTTGTTCATCACCAGCGTCCTGCCCGGCAGCCCCGCCGCCAAGGCCGGCATCAGACCCGGAGACATCATCGTCAAGGCCAACGGCGTGCCCGCGTTCATCGGGAACACCGTGAACCAGAGCATCGTCGCGGCCTTCGCCACCAACCCGGTAAAGCTCACGCTCAAGCGCCCCACGACGGGACGGACCCGCACCGTCGACCTCAAGGAGGGGCCCATCACGAGGCAGCCTCCGGCGGTGACATCGAAGACGCTTCCCGGCGGCGCCATCTACGTCCAGCTGCCCGGATTCTTCGAAGGCGCCGCCGACCAGGTCATCGCCAAGCTGAAGGGCAAACCGAAGGCGGTGGTCCTCGACCTGCGCGGCAACGGCGGCGGGTCGCCCCGCGAGGTGACGCGGCTGCTCGGCGCGTTCGCACACGGCAAGGTCACCAGCTACTTCTGCCCGCTCAAGGGCGACTGCGTGCCCAACCGTACCGACGACACCGTCGCGCTGCTCGGCTCGCGCCTGGTCGTCCTCACCGACCGGGGATGCGCCTCGGCCTGCGAGGACTTCAGCGCGGCCGTCAAGGACAACAGAATGGGCACCCTCATCGGGACCCGCACCGCGGGAGCCGTCTCCGGCCCCGCCGAAGGCTACCTCCTCAACGACGGCAGCCTTCTGCTGCTGCCCAAGGTCCGGCACCTCGGGCCCGCCCGCGAAACCATCGACACGATCGGCGTACCGGTCGACCACTACGCCCCCATGACCGCGCTCGACCTGGCCACCGGGCGCGACCCGGGTGTGGCCAAGGCGCTGGCGCTTGTTTGACGTGCTTGCCGCAGCGGCCGGGCTGGCCGCCCCTCTCACCGTCGCCGACACCCAGCGCCCCGCTATGGCCGAGCCGGACGCGCTCGACCGCAGCGCTGTTGGCGGAGGGCATCGTGCTCCCGCTTGAGGCGGGGCCTGCGCCGGCTCAAGACCCGTAAGCAGAACTGGACCTATCCCAAGGAGTGGATCGTGAGCAATGCCGCCGACACGCCCGTACTGAGCGCCCGCGGGCTGCGGAAGGAGCATGGCAAAGGGGAAGGATTGGTGCGCGCCGTCGACGGCGTCGATCTCGACGTCAGCGCGGGAGAGACGGTGGCGATCATGGGACCGAGCGGCTGCGGAAAGTCGACGCTGCTGCACCTGCTCGGCGGGCTGGATCGGCCCTCGGCCGGCGAAGTGTCGCTGAACGACCGGCGCATCGACAACATCAGCGAGAAGGCGCTGGCCAGGATGCGGCGGACCGACGTCAGCTACGTCTTCCAGTCCTTCCACCTGCTGGAGGAGCTCACCGCCGTCGAGAACGTCGAGCTGGCGGCGCTGCTGGCCGGACGCTCGCCGCGGGTCGCACGGCGGCGTGCGGAGGAGCTGCTGGATCAGCTCGGACTCGCCGGCCGGGCGCGGTTCCTGCCCTCCGCGCTCTCCGGCGGCCAGCGGCAGCGGGTCGCGGTCGCCCGGGCTCTGAGCAACGAGCCGCTGGTCGTCCTCGCTGACGAACCGACCGGAAACCTGGACAGCGCCGCCACCTTGGACGTCCTCCAGCTCTTCAAGGACCTGCACGAGTCCGAGCAGACGCTGGTCATCGTCACCCACGACGCGCGGATCGCGGCCACCGCGGACCGGAAGTTCTCCATGCGCGACGGCGCGCTCGTGGACGAGACCTGGCTGACCGGCGGCACCACCGGGCAGCTCGGCGCGCTCGCCGGGCTGGAGGACTGACCGCAATGGGCCGCATCCTCCTCGTGGTCCGCCTGGCCCTGCGAGACCTCCGGCGTCGCCGCACCGAGGCCGCGCTTCTGCTGATCGCCATCCTGGCCGCCACCACAACGCTGACGCTCGGGCTCGTCCTGCGCGACGCGGCCGGCGACCCGTACCAGAGCACCCGGGCGGCGACCAACGGACCTGATGTGGTCGCCAACGTCGGCCAGGCCGACGACCTCGCGGAGCTCGGGAAACTGGCCACCGCCTCTGGCGTCACCGAGCACAGCGGACCGTACCCCGTCATCGCGGGGACGCTCGAGGCGTCCGGCCGGACGTCGGATGTCCAGGCCATGGGGCGTGACGCCGCTATCGCGGCGGTCGATCAGCCCGAGGTGACCCAGGGCAGTTGGGTCAGCGACGGCGGCGTGGTGCTCGAGGCCGCCTTCGCCGACTCGCTCGATGTGGGCGTCGGTGACTCGGTCGCCCTGAGCGGCAGGTCGTTCAAGATCGTCGGCGTCGCGGTCACCGCCGCCATGCCGCCTTATCCCGGAGCGTCCTGCATCGTCTCGACCGGCTGCATCAACGGCGCCATCCCCGACGACCGGAAGCTGCCGGCGGGGTTGCTGCACAATCCCGGGCTGGCTTGGCTCACCCAGGCGGACGTGCTGAGCCTCGCCTCGGACCGCAGTTCCCTGTCCTACGTGATGAACCTGAAGCTGGCCGACCCGGACGAAGCCCAGGCATTCGTCGACCGGAACGGCGGCGATCACGGCGGCGCCATGCCCATGCAGGCCTGGGAGAGCATTCTGGCCGACGCCACCGACCTGGCCCGGGACTCCCAGATCCTGCTGCTGATCGGCGCCTGGCTGCTCGGCCTGCTCGCTGTGGCCAGTCTTTCGATGCTGGTCGGCGGGCGGATGGCGGATCAGACCAGGCGTATCGGGTTGCTGAAAGCAGTCGGCGGCACACCGGGCCTAGTCGCTGCCGTGCTACTCGCGGAGTACCTCCTGGTGGCCGTCGTCGCGGCCGCGGCCGGGCTGACGATCGGAGCGCTGACCGCTCCGCTACTCACCGAGTCGAGCGCGGGCCTCGTCGGCGGCGCGGGGACGGCATTGTTGACCTGGTCCACGATCGGTCTGGTGACTGCCGTGGCCCTCGGCGTCGCGGTCGTGGCGACCGCTGTTCCGGCCTTGCGCGCGGCCCGCTCCAGCACCGTCAGCGCACTGGCCGACGCGGCACGCCCACCTCGCCGCACCGGTTGGCTGATCAGTCTCTCGGCGCGGCTGCCCGTCCCGCTGCTGCTCGCTCTGCGGGTCGCCGCTCGCCGGCCGCGACGGGTCGTGCTGGGTGTGGTCAGCATCGCGGTCACGGTCAGCGGCATCTACGTCCTGCTGGTGCTCGACGCCTTCCTCGGCGACCAGTCAGGCACCGGCGCATACACCGAAGCTCAGGTGGCGGTGCTGCGGCACGTGCTCCTCGTCTGGACGGTCATCCTGCTCTCCCTGGCGGCGGTCAACGCCATCGTCATCACCTGGGCGACGGTGCTCGACAACCGGCATGCGTCGGCGCTGGCGCGTGCTCTCGGCGCAACCCCGCGGGAAGTGACCGTCGCCCTGGCGACTGCGCAGGTGCTGCCCGCGCTCCTCGGTGCCGTCCTGGGGGTCTTCCCGGGAGGCTTCCTGCTGTTCGCCGCCATCACCCCGATCACCGGCGGCGACAGCGGCAAGGCCACGCTTCCCGCACCCTGGCAGCTGATCGCCCTGGTGCTGGCAACCGTGCTCGTGGTGGCGGCGCTCACCTCTGTTCCCGCCCACCTTGGCGGACGCCGTCCCGTGACCGCGACTCTCTAAGCCGACCACCACGGCAAGCCTGGTGATGCCGCATAGATCCGTTCCTTACGCCGCTCACCTCGGCGTACTGACCACGGACGTTGGGGACGCAAGGACGGGATTCGTGACCAGCCGTCGAGGATCTCGAAAGGGGTGAGGACGACCTCCTGGCGTGGTGTGTAGCGGCCAAGAAGCGCACCACCCGCCGGAGGTCCTCGGCCCCACCGGTCGCTTTCGGCATCTCATGAGGGGGATCAGGCCAGGGCCGCGGCGAACAAGCGCAGCGAGGCATAGATCCCGTCGTCACGCCCCGTAGGGGTATGGCGTATCGGTTGGATCTCCAACGCCATGTCGCCGATGGCGAACTGGAGACTGGTCATCGTCTGCACCATGTCGCGGGCCTGGTCGACCAGGTCGTCGAATCGGCGCTGGGTGGTGTCCCCGACATTGTTCACCACGGTGTGACCCCCACAGTGGCGTCTACCGCGTGGGGCGCTGGCCCGGATCACCGCTCGGGCACCTCGAAGTGTGTGGTCCCGAAGAAGGTGGGGTACTCGGCCGGTCTGCCAGCTCCACACGGAACCTTATGAGGGATCATTCACCTCTGCTTCCATGACCACAACCCGCTGACCAGGGAAAAAGCGCCCGAGGATGTGTATGCGCTGGCCGGTCAGGCCGGGGCGAACTCCTCCTGGCGGGTCAGACCAGGTCGCGGCCGCCGGAGCGCCCACGGAGGGCGCCGCCTCGGTAGCGCCGGCAGGTGCGTCCGATCGGTGGCCTGTTCGCCGGGCCTACGGCGGCGCCGTGGTGGGTCAGGCGACGGAGTGGTTGATCGTGCCGGTTTAGGTGCCGGCGACCGCCTGGGCGGGGACGTTGATCACGATGGTCGGGGTCCAGGTGGCGGAGTTGTTGCCGGAGCCGGTCGTCTTGCTGTAGGCGGTGCGCACCACGTCCAGCGTCTGCGCGGCCGCCGCGTCGATCTGGCCGGGAACGAAGGTGCCGGTGCCGGTGGTGGTGGCGGTGCCGGACCAGTACAGGACGGCGCTGGTGGGAACGGTCTCGGCGGCGGTGCCGCCGCCGGTGGTGAAGCCGGCCGGCGCCGCGATCATCGACGCCACCCAGGTGGCGGTCAGTGCCGCGCGCTGGTCGGAGACCGTGACCGGGCCGAGCGGCCCGCTGATCTGGGTGCCCGGCGCGCCGCTGCCGAGGTTGACCGGACCGTCGGGAACGGTGATCGTCAGCCCGCCCGGGGCGGTCACGGTGAAGGTCACCGTGGTGGAACAGGTGGTCGACGCGGGGCAGGTGCCGGCAGCACCCGGGATGACGCAGCATCCGACCCCCCGCCGGGGGACGCGCCACCGCGGCTACCCGGCCGAATACCAGCCTGGAGGCACTGACCAGCGACGGTGTCATCCTGCTGGATCCCCCCGGACCAGCGCGACGAGCACAGAGGAGGAGGCGGAGGAGAGCGAGGTCTTCGCCGACCTCCTCCCGCTCGCCGGGGTCCCGGTAGTGGGTGACGCGCTCTTCTTCGATCAGCCCGATCTCCTGGTACAGCTGCCGCGCGATCGGCTCCATGTAGGTCGGGCCGACGTTCATAGCGAGCTCGTTCGACCTGATGAAGCCGCTCATCTACCCGCAGAACACCGGGTTGTTCACGCTGCCGCGCGGGCTGAAGGCCATGGTCGACCGGTTCTACCAGGGCGGCGATCCCAAATGGGAGATCGTCCTGACGGCCAGGGTGGTGATCACCTTGCCGCTGATCGTGATCTTCCTCCTCGGTCAGCGTCACTTCCTGCAAGGCATCGCTACCACCGGCCGCCGATGACGCCTCAGCTCGTGAAAGCGGCGAGCAGCTCGTCCTTGGTCATGGAGCTGTGGCCCTCGACCTCCTTCTCCCTGGCCGCTCGACCGGTTCCTCCCTAGTACGGCCCTTCGGCCGGGGCGGCTTGGCGAGTTCCTCTGTCTCCGATAGTCCCTCGATCCGCTCCTACCCATCGTTACCTCCGGAAACGTCCAAGCTCGGCCATGTCGAGCGCATGACCGAACTTGGACAGATCTTCCTGGTCAGTCGGTGGTCAGCGCGTCCATCAGATCGCCCACCGAGGTGTCGGGCAGCGCCCGCGCCACGTCGGCCAGGGCGACCATGCCCACCAGGGTGTGGCCGTCGATCACGGGTAGCCTGCGCACCCTGTGGGAACCCATGGTGCGCAGGATCTCACGCGCGTCGTCATCGGCTCCGATCGTGACGACCTCCGTTCCGCCCAGCTCGCCGGCCAGGCACGACTTCGGGTCCTTGCCCTGAGCGATCACCTTCACCACGATGTCGCGGTCGGTCAGCATGCCCTTTAGGCGGTTGTCCTCGCCACAGATCGGCAACGAGCCGACATCCAGGCTGCGCATCTTCTCGGCGGCCTCGGCGATGGTCTGGCCGGAGCTCACGCACTCGGCGTTCGGGGTCATGATCTCGCGTGCGGTTGTCATCGTTCCTCCTTCCGATAAGGCCCTGCTGCCCGTTCCTGCCCGATGCACTCCTGTGCGCCGGCACGATTCAGAGGCAGCGGGCCGCCGGAAGGAGCTCGGCCCGCATGTTCCGCTCCATCATCCGTAGCGCCGCCTCGCCCAGGTCCTCGTGGATCGAGGCGACGCCGTCAACCGCGACGCGTACCGAGAATTCCCGCACGTAGGCGTCGAGGGCGCTGTACAGCACACACTGCTCGGTCACCTGCCCGGCCAGCACGACTGTCCCGATCTCCCCGCGGTTCAGCATGTATTCCAGAGGGGTGCCGTAGAAGACGCTGTGCCGCACCTTGGGCAGGAACGCGCACTCTTCCGGCGGCACCAGGGGTTCCACCAGATCTGGGCGTTTCCCAGCCAGCGCACGCCGCACCAGGTCACCCCGGGTCGCACTGAAATCACCCTGGTTGTCGTTGACGAACACCAACTCCACGTCGGCCCGCCTGGTCCGCTCGATCAGCCCGGCCAGAGGTTCGACGATGCACTCCACATTGGCGGCGAGCGCCTCGGCGTCCTCGTGGTCGTAGGTGTTGAGCATGTCCATCACAACGACCGCGACCGAACCACTCATGTCATCTCACTCCTTACGAGTAGAAAGCGAATGGTCAGATTCCGGCCGTCCGTCAGTTGTCGCCCACGACCATACAGATCGCCTCCTTGGCGAGGAGGCGATCGCCCCGTCCACGACCTGCCGGGCATACAGGTGGCCGAGTTCCTCCTCGGCCGTCTCGTGCACGGCGAGCAGGTGGATAAAGCGGCGGAAGGCATTCTCACGGTCCTTGCCCTCGGCCGCGGCAACGTCGGCGAACAGGTCGGTGATCTCCGCATGCCGACGGATCGGAAAGGCCATGGCATCGGCCTGCTGGGCATTCATGAAGAGATTCCCCCTCTGTGACGGCTTGGCTCTGAACGAAAACGGTCAAGGCATACGTCCATGGGGGGACCGCCGGTTAGGCGCATCGTTCGGCTAGATTCACGCTCTACCCACGCGTCCTCGGACGCTAACGCCATTCCGCCGCACGCCGGGCCCGGCACGCTAGCACCGGCAGCATAGGTATTGACATGATATCCGCTCGCCCAAAGCGGGATCATAGGCTGGTGATCGTTCGTTAGAGGGGTAGCCGGCTGGGCACGGGGTGAAGATGCCAGACAAACCACATCAGACACCACCCGCCCAGACTCAGGGCTACCCGGGCAGCAGCCGGGACATGACTCCCGAACCCCGGGACGAGATGCGTGACTACCAAGGCCGTGATCTGCTCAAGGGCCGTAGGGCCCTGATCACCGGGGGCGACTCGGGAATCGGCCGGGCCGTCGCGATCGCCTTCGCCAAGGAGGGCGCCGACGTCGCGATCGCTTACCTGAGCGAGCACGAGGACGCCGAGCACACCCGCAAACTGGTCGAGCAGGAGGGGCGGCGCTGCGTGCTGCTGCCCGGCGACCTCGGGCAGGCCGCCCACTGCGCCGACGTGGTCGACCAGACCGTCCGTGAGCTGGGCGGGCTCGACCTGCTGGTCAACAACGTCGCCTACCAGCAGCCGGTCACCTCACTCGAGAAGCTGGAGGACGAGCAGTGGGAACACACCTTCGCGGTCAACATCCACAGCTACTTCCGGGTCACCAAGGCGGCCCTGCGGCACATGGGCGAGGGATCGGCGATCGTCAACACCTCGTCGATCAACGGCCTGCGCGGCAACAAGACGCTGATCGACTACGCCGCCACCAAGGGCGCGATCAACGCTTTCACCCAGTCGATGGCGCAGAACCTGGTCGGCAAGGGCATCCGGGTCAACGCGGTCGCGCCCGGCCCGGTGTGGACGCCACTGATCCCGGCCACCTTCCCCAAGGAGAAGGTCGAGAAGTTCGGCAAGCAGGTGCCGATGAAGCGGGCCGCCGATCCGGATGAGATCGCACCGTCTTATGTGTTCTTCGCTGCCGGGCGTCTTTCGTCTTACTACACGGGTGAGGTGCTCGCGCCCATCGGCGGCGAGACCCTCCCGGGCTGACATGTCCGAGCTGCGGCCCAGCGACCCCGCCGAACCCGGCATCACCCGCCGCCGCCGGGGACGGTCCTTTCTCATACGCCCACCCCGGCGGCCGGCCGGTGAAGGACAGGCGCACCCTTGACCGGATCAGGGCGCTGGCCCTCCCCCGGTCTGGCGGCAGGTGTGGATCTGCCGCGACCCCACCGGCCACATCCAGGCCGCCGGCACCCGATGCGACGCCGACGTGGAACCGGGTGCCTCGCTAACCGGCGAACCGCAGAAGCGAAGAACCGATCATGACATCACAGCGACAGCACCTGCCCGTGCTCACCGTTTCCGCCAAGCTGCACAACGGGGTCGCCGTCATTCGCGTCGCCGGTGAGCTCGATCTGACGACCGCGCCAGCCCTCCGTCGGCGCCTGCGTGCGGCCGCCCTTCCTCCCGCTCCGCCGGTGCTGATCGTCGACGTTCGCGAGATCTCCTTCTGCGACTCGGTCGGGATGAGCGAGCTGGTCCTGGCGTTACATCGCAGCCAGATCGACGGACAGCGGCTGATCCTCAGCGGCCTGCACGGAAGCCTTGAGCGGCTGCTGTACCGCACCGGCCTACGCAACGTCTTCGAACGACATGCCAGCTGCGACGCGGCACTGCGTCAGGTGGGCGCTGAGACCGACCAATGATCTCTCCGGTGCCAAAAACGCCTGAACGCATCTCGCGTGCGAGCAGTGGTGACGGCTTTGGACACGCCGGTGACCGCGGTGACGGCCGGGGGCAGAGAGGAAGTCATCTGAACGGTGAAACCCGCGGGCAGATATACGCGCCCATTCGAGGTAAGGCGCCTGCACGAAGGAGGACGCCATGAATGACCGTCAGGCCGTCCCCGAGATAATGGGAAACGATGTTGTGGATCTTCTGCTCCGACAGGACGCGCTGATTCGTGACCTTTTCGACGAGGTCGAGAACGCCCCCGCCGGTGAGCGTGCCGAGCCGTTCCAGCGGCTGGTGCGGCTACTGGCCGTGCACAAGACGGCCGAAGAAGAGGTCGTCCCCCCTACGCGCATCGCAAGATCGACGGCGGCGAGGACGTGGTCGAGAGCCGGCTGGCCGAGGAGAACGAGGCCAAGCAGCTGCTCATGCGAATGGACAAGGCCGGAGCCGACGACCCGCAGTTCCCGGCCAACCTCACCGTCTTGCGCGCGGCGGTGACCGCCCACGCGCGCGCCGAGGAACATCGGGCGGCGCCGAACGCCCGGCTTCGGGGCCGTCGCCTCTGACGGCGAGGTGGTATGCGGCTGCGGATCCAGTCGGCTTCACCCGGCCGATATGGCGATCATCTCCAGGGCGGCCCAATCTGGGCCGCCGACCACCTGCCCACTCGGGGGGCCGGCATGCGCCCGATTCTTTGCCCCCGTAGCCCTCCGTGCAGGTCGTCGCCGACTGCACTGCCGGGCCCGGCGCCGCTGCGAGGCCTACCACGGAACCTGCGGGGGCGGGTCAACCGAGCCGCTACGCGGTCACCCTGCGGGCGAGCCGACCCGCTCCCGCAGAACCCGTGGTCGAGACGGCTTCGGCGCCGGAACCGGCGCAGAGCCAGCCACAGATCACGGAGATCACATGAACGAGCCCACCGAACCGGACGTTTCCGGATCGGGAAATGTCACCACCGGCCGACATGATGCCCTCATGATCGACGCTGCCCCCATCACTATGCTTGCCGATGAGACCGCCTACGCCGAAGCCGTGCAGCTGGCCGTCGACGCGGCCGCCGCCTACTACGGTGATGGCACCTCCCCGCTGGACGACGACAGCTTCGACTGTCGCTCGCGCGGCCCGCGTCCAACACAGCTTCCTCCACCGCCACCCCGACCTGCATGCCGCTGTCCTGACCGCCTCCACCCAGCCCCAGCCTCCCCTGGCCAACGGCGTGCAGGTTAGCACTGCCTCTCTCCGGGCTGACCCCCTCAACGCCCAGCAGCGCAACACTCGACTGCATCGCCACGTCCTCATGCCGGAAGCCCGCCTGTCGGAGGCCCTGGGCCAGGCTGCCGTCCACGCCGTCGGCCTGCAGGTCGCCGGCGACAGCGTCGCGCTGCGCCAGCGCATCACCGAACTCGAACAGCTCCACCTCGACCTGCGACGCCAACTGGAGGAGCGCACCGATGAGCTGCTCGCCGCGCGAGCCGCCAACCGTGAGCTCATGGCAGCACTCAACCGATCGTCCCTGCCGTAGTTCGGCCGGGCTGCTGGAGTGCCTCCTCCGCTGCGCTCGCCGGCGAGGCTTACGCGTCCCGCCCGCGCCCTGGGCAGGGCGAGAAGGGTTTGCCGTCTGCGCAGCGTGCCCTGACGGGCAGGAGGGCAGGCCACCGCCGGGACATCGGTCCGCGGAGGTGACCGCACCCCGTTGGCCGGTTGCGGACAATTCCCGTCCACACCCACCCAAGGGGTGTAATCGGCCACTTGCGGTACGTAATGTCAATGCCGGTCTGGTCTGTGCGGGACCGGCCGTGATGGAGGTAGCACATGCCATATCCCACGCGCGCGGAGCGACTGGACCGCGTACGGGCCACCCTGCAGGGCCGCCCGGCCACCGAACGCCTCGCCCACCAGGCAACGCCGCCCCCAGGCGCCTTCTTGCTGGTCGGGGTGATGCTGCGCGGCGCCGCGCGCCTGGAGGCCGGGCTGGAGCTGACCGAGCTCGAACAAGAACTCGTCGACATGCTCCGGCCACTGGCGGACGACGACGAGGAGGTTCGTGCGTTCGGCCGCACCTTTACCGAGGAGAACACAGCCGGCACCCGCCAGATACTCTCCGTGACCGTGGCCGATCGCCCCCTCACCGAGGGCTACACACAAGACGACCTGGCCAAGGACATCGCCGCGCTGAGCGAGGAACTCCGCGCCCTGCCGAACGTGAACTTCGTGAACATCGACGCCCTCGCCGAGGGCGACCCCCTCGACAGTGAGGACTTCCTCCAGGCCATGGCCGACTACGGCTACGGCGTCACCGTCGT
Organism: Streptosporangium sp. CA-135522; assembly: GCF_050949235.1. Classification (NCBI taxonomy): domain Bacteria; kingdom Bacillati; phylum Actinomycetota; class Actinomycetes; order Streptosporangiales; family Streptosporangiaceae; genus Streptosporangium; species Streptosporangium sp. CA-135522. The sequence continues at coordinate 4,410,990 of NZ_CP192026.1, read as the reverse complement.
CGGCAGCTCCCGCTCTGACACCGCGACCCCGGTCTCGCCCCCGCCGATAGACCTGAGACTGGACCTGCAACGGTTCGAATGCCGGCGCAGCACCGGAGACACAGTGTTCGGCCCTCAAGACGAGATCTACTGGGCCTACGCCTCAGCCAACGAGGCCGCCAGGAACAAGTGGAACAAGACGCGGGAGTACGGCGACGTCCAGACCGGTTCGGTGCGTGTGTTCGACGCGGGCACCACCCTGTTCAACGGCCGGGTCGGCAACAGCCTGCCCATCCACATCCAGTGCTGGGAAGCCGACGACAGCCCCTCCTCTTGGCACAACAAGCTCGTCGAAGACCTGAAGAAGATCGGCGACAAGCTGCAGCAGATCGCCTACCGGTTCAAGGACAATCCCGCCTGGTACTGGGAGGGCAGCGGATCGGACATCGGGGATTACCTCACTGTCATCACCGCGCTCGTCCAAGCGCTGATCGAGTGGTTCCGCAACGACGACGACCTGGTGCAGAACCGCACCATCGTCTTCAGTCGGCCTGCGCTTGCCGCGCTGGCCAACCGCCCGGGCGCCACCGACCATTGGGGCTTCAACGGCATCGGCCGTTTCGATCTCCACATCCGCCTCACCCTGCCTGACGAGGAACGGCTGCGCCTGACCACCTCCTCCAACGCCGGCGCCTGGAGCCAGGGCGCGCTGCTGCCCACCGCTACCGCTCGCACGGGCGCCGCGCTGGCTGTCTTCGACAACAAGCTGTACTGCGCGCACACCAGCGGCGACTTCCAGCAAATGTGGTGGTGCCACTACGACGGCACCAACTGGAGCGCCGACACCCTCTTCCCCGGCCCCCTCAGCAACGCCGCGCCCGCGCTGGCCGCCTACGACAACAAGCTGTACTGCGTCCACCGTGGCAGTAACGACAACGAGCAGCTGTACTGGTCAACCTTCGACGGCACCAGCTGGAGCGCCGACACGCCAATCGGTGGCCACGCCAGCCCCTCCGCGCCGGCGCTGGCGGTTCTCGGGAACAACCTGTACTGCGTCTACCGTGGCCAGGGTAACGGCCATCTGCATACGGTGTACTACAACGGCAACGGCTGGTACCACGGCAACGCCTGGGGCCAGAAGAGCGCGGACGGTCCGGCACTCGCCGTGTTCCAGAACAAGCTGTACTGCGTCTTCCGCGGCCCAGACTCCGACGAAAGACTCTACTGGGCGCGCCGCAACACCATGGGCGGCGGCAGCTGGAGCAGCCCCGCCCCATTGGGCACCCACAACAGCGCCGTCTCACCATCCCTGACGGTCTTCAACGACGGCACCGGCGCCAAGCTGTATGTCGTCCACCGCGGCAGCTACGCCAATCGCAACACCAAGCTCTACTGGTCCAGCTTCAACGGCACCAGCTGGAGCACCGACACCCCCTTCAGCCCCGCTGTCACCTCCGTCGAACGCCCTGCCGTCGCGGCGTACGACGGCAAACTCCATGTCGTCCACCGCGGCGGCGGCCTGCTGTAACCATCACCGCCGCAGGCCCGCCGGGCCCGGCCCACACTGGGCACCGCTAGGGGCGCGGAGTCTTTGTCCGGCCACATGGTGGCGCATTCGCCGGACAAAGGCTTCACGCAACCCTATGCCGCTAATTTCTGTGCTCAGCGTCCTCGAAGGCCGGTCCTTCGCACGCGCGTGTACGTATCCGGAAAGTCCGATCAAGGACACACACCTCCTCTGAGGGAGCCAGCGCCGTGTGCGCGGCCGCCATGCTCGCTGTGGCCGCGCACATCGCCAACTTCACGCTGCCGCCGACCAGCGGCAGCGTGAAAACGACAGCCGCACGACTCGGGCACCTGATCCGGTACATCGCCAGACTGGCTCCCAGTCGGACATGATGACGACGACCTGCGGGGATGCGCCGACAGTGCCCCCGGACAGCTGTCGCGCACCAGGGGGGCATCTCGTTGGGGGGCGCTGAGCTGCGAGAACGACCGAGCATGTCCGCCTCCGGTCCGCCAACCCCTACAGAAGCTACCTTCTCCCAGGCAAGCACCCCTACCCCGCAGCCACCACCCACCAAAGATCACCAACAGCATCCGGACTTCGAGCCAGATCCCGGTTCCACCTGCATAGCCAGACGATCGACACGTGGCGCACACGTTCGCCACGTGACACCCCAGCATGGCAAGGCTTGCCGGGCCTCCAAGGCTGGAAAATGCAACGACATCGGCGCGTGGGGACGCGGTTTCGTTCTACTGGGGCAACAGAACTGTAGTGCGATGTTGCATGAGCGGATGTAGCTGAAGCTGGTACAACACTTCTCTCGGTGTGTGGTTCTTGTGGCAGCTGTTGTACAGGAAGCCCTTGAATGAGGAGTGGTCGTTGCGCGCGTTTCCGGTGACGATGCCATCTGGGACTAGGTATTGGACCGTCATCGACGACGGGCTGGCCACGGTCGTGGTGGCAGACAGGTTTCTCCGGGAGGCCCGGTTCGGGAAGGACCTCGCGGAATCCACGACGGAGGCCTATGCGGGGGCGGTCGCGCTCTTCCTTCGATGGTGTGACCGGACTGGGCGGGACTGGAGGACTGCGGCCGCAGATCTCGGGCTGTTCATCACCTGGTTGAAATACACGCCGGCCAGCGGGAGCCAGCGCGTCGTCTACGGGCCGGGAGCTCAGGCGGTGCGCGGCGAACGCCGAATCAACGGAGTTCTCACCGCAGTCCGCCAGTTTCTGTCACATGCGGTCGTGTCGAATGAAGCCCCGGCTTGGGTGATCGGTCAACTCTACGAAGTCGCGGACGGGCGAGACCTACCCGCTGAGGCACGTGGAGAGGATGGAGGCTTGGCGTATCGGCTCGGTTCTCGGCACCGGCTCAAGGAGCCCCAGAAGCCAGTGGACAGGGCGACAGACGAAGAGATCGTAGCGATGTTCCTGGCCTGTAGGTCGGCACGAGATCGACTGATCGTGCTCCTGCTGGCGCGGGCCGGGCTGCGCCGGGGCGAGGCTGCGGGACTGCGGCGCAGCGACATGCATTTCGTCATGGACTCCCGCGCGCTCGGCTGTCAGGAAGAAGGTGCTCATCTGCACGTGGTGCGCCGTCAGAATGTCAACGGGGCTTGGGCGAAGTCCCGGCGGCAGCGCACCGTGCCGGTCGACTTCCTGTTGGTACAGGCGCACGATCAGTACGTCGCGGAGCGACAGAAGTGTGCCGCCGCTCGCGACTGCGACTACCTGCTGGTCAATCTGTTCGGGCCGCCGGTTGGGGCGCCCATCACACCTGAGGGGATCGGCGAGCGCATCGACGCGCTACAGCGACGGGCCGGGATCACACGCAACCTCACTCCTCATATGCTCAGACATGCTTTCGCGAGTAACGTCGCTGATGCTGGTGGTTCCCTGGATGAGATCCAGACCCTCATGGGTCACGCTGATCCGGCATCGTCAGATCCTTACCTGCACCCGGCCGCCGCCAGGATGAGGGATGCGATTGAACGTGTGCCCAGCCCGCGAACCTTTTTCGAAGGCTCGCAGCGATGAGCGCGGCGGCACCTTCGACTCGCCAAGCCGCTCTGCCTTCGCTCGACGACCCACAGGACTTGATCAGCTCCGAGTTTCTGGCCCTGGTCCGTTGGGACCCGAGGATCGGCTTGGTCTTCTTCCCCCAAGACCATCCCGAACTGGGCTACAAGCGGTGCCTGGTTAGCTGGTGCGTCAAAGCGGCCGTCAGCAAGCATCAGCTGTGCTGGGGCTGCACTGGTCGGTGGCGAGACAGCCGTCAGGAGCTCAACGAGTTCCTGACGGCCTCGGCGGACCAGCCCATCCGCGTGCCGGCGACCGGCCTGGGGACCTGCACAGTGCTGGGGTGCCCGCGGCCCGAGAGGTCGAGCCACGACAAGCTGTGCTTCGCCCACGAGTACCAGCGGAGCAAACGGGGCCTCACGTTTGAGGCCTACCTCGCCCATTCCGAGACCGTCGCGTTGCCCTCCTTCGGCCCATGCAGGGTGGTTGCCTGCGAGCGGCAGAGCAGCAGCCGCGGCCCTTACTGCCGTGGGCACGCCGCCACCTGGCGGCGCACACATGCCGCAGATCCGCAGCTCGACGAAGGGCGGTGGCGCCGGACCGCCCCGTCGATCGCGGTCAACGGCCAGGTGAGCCTCTGTGGACTTCCGGAACGGGTGACCTTCGAAATCCTCTACGGCTTGCAGGAGCGAACCAGACACGGGGAACGAACCCGGGACGATCAACTACGGCCACTCGTCAACCTCCTGCGGACCATCGAGGCCGCCAGCCTTCGCGACATCGAGGAGGCCAAGCTCAGCAGGCAAGTCCTCAACGTCCGGAACAGCCTGCTCAAGTATGTGATCCACAGTGAGTTGAGCCCCGAGACCGAGCGGGTCAAGGACGTCTGGAACGCCGCCGCGTTCGGCCATTCTGGATCTCTCGATTTCACGATCATCTCGCAGCCCTGGCTGCGGGAGGCCATGAAACGCTGGGCCTACGACGACCTTCCACGGCGACGCGGGAAGAGCCCGGCGCGCTCCGTGCGAACCGTGATCAAACAGATGGCACTGTTGTCCGACAGCCTCCGACTTCAGCGGCCTGATCTCGGGGACGACATCACCGCAGTGAGCCGCCTGGACCTCACCGCGTTCCTCAATCGGCTCGGATACCTGGTCGACCAGGGCACACTGAGCGCCACCTCGAGGGTCAACGCTTGCCGCCAGATCCGGAGATGCCTTGACGAGCTGCGAGGCAAGCTCTCGCTCACACGTCCAGGAGAGCCTCTCTGCGGTCTGCCCAACGACTTCATGCTCAACTACAGCGATGTACCGGACGATCCGGAGGACAGCGAAGCGGGCAAGGACCTTCCGCTGGAGGTGATGCGCCAGCTCTGCGAGCTTCTCCCATCCGTCGACGAACCCCATGGGCACGTCATCCGGCTCGGCATTGAACTGCTGATCGACACCGGCCGTCGCCCCGACGAGATCTGCGAACTCGACTATGACTGCCTGGACCGCGACGGCGACGGTAAGCCCGTGCTCATCTACGACAACCACAAGAGCTACCGGAAAGGTCGGCGCCTTCCGATCACAGAAAGCACCGCCGGGCTCGTAGCCGCCCAACAGGAGCGGGTACGTGCGCTGTTCCCATCGACGCCGCAGGACAAGTTGAAGCTGCTTCCCGCAGTTCAGTCAAATCGGGCAGGCCTCAAACCCGTATCCCCCAAAACAATCGACCGGCGGCATCGTGCTTGGGTGAGTTCCCTCTCCCCTCTCCTGGTGCCCACCACAGTCGAAGTTGAGGGGGAACGCGTCACGAAATTGCTTCCGTTCGACAAGAAGAAGATCTTTCCTTACGCCTATCGGCACACCTACGCCCAGCGCCACGCGGATGCAGGCGTACCCGTTGACGTGCTCCGGGAGCTCATGGACCACCGGCTTTTGGCAACAACGCAGAAGTACTACCGAGTGGGCGAGGAGCGCCGCCGCGAGGCCGTGGATCGGGTCACCACACTGCAATTCGACCGGCACGGCAACCGCATCTGGCGTGAAGCCAAAGCGTTGTTGGATTCCGAACACACCCGGCGAGGCGTCGGCATGATCGCCGTGCCTTACGGCGGCTGCACCGAGCCGAGCAACGTCGCGGCGGCCGGCCACGACTGCCCGGTTCGCTATCGCTGCGTTGGATGCGGTCACTTCCGCACGGACGTGTCCTACCTCCCCGATCTGGAAGGCTATCTGGCGGATCTCCTGCGCAGCCGAGAACGGCTCGCGGCGACCTTCGATGCTGACGAATGGGCCAAGAACGAGGCTCTGCCATCCGACACCGAGATCAGGAAGGTCTGCCGATTGATCAACCGGATCAAAGAGGAGATGGACCAGCTGACCGAGGAGGACAAGACCCAGATCATGGAAGCGGTGGGAACAGTCCGCCGTCACCGGCAGCAGACCGTGGGCCTCGGCATGCCCCGGGTCCGTCCACCCGAAACCGACCTTCGACCGGAGCGGATCGCATGAGTAAAGCCCCCATGGCCGCTGGCCGACAAGCTGACTCGGCCCGCCGCCGCCAGCGCGTTATCAAGGCCATCAACGATGCGCTCAGCGCCGGAGAGGAGATCAGCGTCTCCGGAATCGCGCGCAAAGCAGGCGTTGACCGCACCTTCCTCTACAGGCATCGCGACCTGCTCGAACAGGTCCACGTCGCCGAAACCCAGCCACCGGCGGCAGCGGCCGGTCCCCAGGTGAGCCGTGCTTCTCTCCAGGCCGACCTGCACAACGCTCAGGAGAGGAACGGCCGTATGGCCTCCCGAATCCATCAACTCGAGGGACGACTATCGGAGCTGTTGGGCGAGCAAGCATGGCGCGAGTCTGGCCTCGGCGCACCCGAGGACATCGAAGCCCTGAAACGCCGCATCACCCAGCTCGAACAGACCGTCGTTGACCTGACTGGACGACTCGAGGAGCGCGCCGAGGAACTGTCCGCCGCCCGGACCGCCAACCGAGAGATGATCGCCCAGCTGAATCGACAGGGCTGAGCACGCGCCTCTTGCGCCACACCTGTTGCACTCGCTAATCTCGATTGGTGAGCTGTTGAGCTGCGCATACTTGATGAGAGAGCGCCTCCAGTTCAGTTGAACCCAGCAGAAGTTTCGTCACCGCGCTCTCCCGGCGCTGGCCCGAATCGAAGGCCGCCTACCTCGCCTGGCATCGCTCCGGCGACGGGTTCACGCTCGGCGCGGTGCAAACCGTCCAGGTCGACGACGAGGTCTGGGTAGCCAACATGATCGGCCAGCACGGCATCCGCACCGCCGCAGGGCTGCGCACCGCCACCGGCGTGCAGCGAGGCGATCACAGCGCCCCCATCCGCTACCCCGCCGTGCAGCAATGCCTGGACACCCTCGCCGAGTCCGCCATCGCACGCGGGGCCAGCGTGCATCTACCCCGCATTGGCGCCGGCTTGGCCGGCGGCGTGTGGGAGCGCATCGAGTCTCTGATCGTTGAGGCTGTCGTGGGCCGAGGCGTCGCCGTCACCGTCTACGACCTCCCGTCGGGGCGCTGAGCAAGGGCAGCGCGAACAGGCGCCGTCGGTGGTGCCGTCAGCTCGTCCGGGATGAGCGTGCAGCGGCGCCGGGAAGAGTCCACGCGAGGTGGCCATGCCCGCCCGGGGTGGATCGGCTCCCGTGGAGATACGCCCGGTAAGCGGAGTTCACCGGGCGGGCTCCTGCCAGCGTTCCACGAAGGCCTGCAGCGCGGTGCGCTGGCGCCGTTCCTCGGCGAGCACGGCCTCCAGGGCGCGCATGTCAAGGTAGGCGGTGACCGCGCCGAGCATGAGCCGCCGCAACTCCCCCGGGTCCAAGCCCTCCACCTCCCACTGCACCGGGTGCTCGACCTGCACCGGGTGCTCGACGTCGTAGCCGTGCTTTCGGGCCCAGGCCGGCCACCGCGGATCCCCGCGCTTGCCCTCGGTGGCCGGCAGCCGATAGGCCTCCACCTGCTCACGGGTCAGCAGCAGCCGCTCGACGTGATTCCAGTAGCCGTCCGTCCTGGCCAGCCAGTCCCGTTCGACGTCCTACAACGCTCGGCGAAAACCCGGGAGAACGCAGTAGACCAGCATGGCCGCTCTCGGGTCGGCCGCAGTGCGTTCGCGTACCAAGGGGTCGAGGAGGATCCAGGCAGGATTGAACGGTAGGAGCGCGGGAGCCGGGGCGAGGAAGAACGGATGCGCACCTGCAACGGAACCGGACCGCACGCTAAAGGCGATGACGTGCGATCAGGTTCGGCGCAGCCCGGAGAGGCACTTCGACCCCTCTCGAAAGACACATGATCATCTGAGGGCACGTGAAGAGGTCATTACGGCTCGCCATCGGCAGGCTACGGGGCGATAGGAGTGCCGTTGGAGTTGAACCGGTGCTTGGCCAGCAAGTCGCGTCGGATCTGTCGGCGGCTGGCAATGGCGGTCATACAGGCGCCCAACAGAGCGCCGACCTTGAGCCCCCAGGAACCGGGCTCGCCGATCAACCCCAGGCCGTCCACCAGTGTGTACGGCAGGAAAACCAGGAACGTCCACGCCCCGAGAAGGCGCAGGAGAAAGAACCGGCCACGGACGTCGTCACGGACCCACCAGCGGTAGCGCGAGGGAAGCCGCTTGCCGAACAGGCGGTAGCAGAGCCAGCGCCACAGGGGAGGGCGCTCCCGCAGGCGCCAGGCCGCGCCGGCGCGCAGCACGTCCAGCACGGTGCGCAGGTCCGGCCGGGATCGGTCGGGCTCGGCCAGATCGAGAAGGGTGCCCAGGAACTCCTCGCCACGCGCGTGCATGAAGCGCTGCGGATATGCCACACGCAGCAGCAGGCGGCAGCGGTCTGTGTAGGCGTCGCTGGGGCTTTCGGCGGCGAGGTGCTCGTGTTCGGTCATCGCGTTCCCCACTCCGGCCGCAGGGACAGGCGGTGCTGGGCGGTGGTGGCCAGGCGGGTCAGGCGGGAGGTCTCCTCGGCCAGGACGGTGCGGCCGTGGCCGGTCAGGTCGTAGTAGCGGCGGTGGCGGCCGGCGACGACCTCTTCTTTGACCACGGACACCAGGCCGTCGCCCGACAATCGGTCGAGCGCGCCGTACAAGCCAGGCCGCCAGCAATTGCCGAATTGTTCTTATAGGGATCCAAGGGCGGCGGCTCCGCCGCCGCGCGCGACCCTCCCCGCGCGAGCATGCGGCCTGGGGGTCTCGCGCGGGAGCCATGCGGCTAACCGACTGCCCTCTACCGTGAATGTTCCTTCGACCACGCGCGGTGCCGGGCTCTACCGATGCCAACGACCATGAGTGCGACGAATGCGAGCACGAAGAACGACAGAAGATGCCACATCGGCCAGACCATTCTGGGCGTGGCGAACACGAAGCCTACTCCGGCTCCGAGCCACCCGATCTGGAAGCACCAGATCGCTGCCGCCACGCGAAACCAGATCGAGCGTTTGAACTCATCCACGCGGCGCAATCTTCCATGGAACTCCCACACCGGGCAAGAGCATGCCTCCAGCGGGACTCAGCTCCGGGAAGATCAGGCAGGGAGGAAGTGAGAGGAGATCATGGGGTTCTGACCCAGGAGGGTGACGGCAACGAAGACAGCAACGCCAGCGGACGATGACGGCCACAGTGCAGGCCCGCACCGCCCACCGCGCGTCAGCGAAAGTCGTCGAACACCCCGAACAGAACATCATCCATGGCCGGATCCGGCACGGTCAGCACCGGCTCCGGTCCGTCGGCGTCGTCGGTGAGCCTTACCCGGTAGCGGCCCGGCGCCAGCTCGACGCCGTCGACGGCGCCCCGGCGTCCGTGGTGACACCGCGATGCGCGTGCCGAATGAACTACCGTGATCGGCCATGAGAGTCCTCATCGCCGGCGGCAGCGGCCTGCTCGGCAGCGAGCTCGTACGGCAGTCCCTGACGGCGGGCCATGAGATCGTCGCGACCTACCTCACCCGGCCCGGCGACCTCACCGGCATCGACTGGCGACCCCTCGACCTCCGCCGCCGCGAGGACGTCACCACCCTGACCGACGCCTTCCAGCCAAATGCGATCGTCAATGCCGCGTTCCGTCAGACGGATTGGACGACCACCGCCGACGGCGCCGCGCGCCTGGCCGTCGCCGCCGCGGCCACCGGCGCCCACCTGGTCCACGTCTCCAGCGACGCGGTCTTCTCCGGCGCCCGGATCTCCTATGACGAGACGTGCACCCCCGACCCGATCACCCCCTACGGCGCGGCGAAAGCCGCCGCGGAGACAGCGATCAAGGCGATCTGCCCGGACGCGGTGATCGTGCGGACCTCGCTGATCATCGGCGACGGCCGATCCCCCCACGAGGGCCTGGTGCATGCGCTGGCCACCGGTCGCCGCCAGGGAGTGCTGTTCACCGACGAGGTGCGCTGCCCCGTGCATGTCGCCGACCTCGCATCGGCGCTGTTGGAACTCGCGGATGTTGAGCACGCCGGGGTGCACCACGTCGCCGGCGCCGACGCCCTCAGCCGCTACGACCTCGGGCTTCTCATCGCACGACGCGACGGGCTCGACCCCTCTACGCTGCCCTGCGGCCGGCGAGCCGACACCGCCCTCCCCGGCCCGATCGACGTGCGCCTGGACAGCGCGCTCACCCAACGACGGCTGCGGACCACGCTGCGCGGCGCACGGCAATTCCTGCGACCAGGGGACTCGCCAACGGCCTCGCTCGCGACTGAGCCTATGAAGGATCGGTGAGGTGGCGTCCGTTTGCCCGTGCCGGCAATCGCGGGCCTTGACCATCGGCAGCGGCCTGGGCGACATCTCCGAACAGGCCGCGTAGGTCCGTTATGGCGACGCGGAGAAGGACTTCCCTCACCGCGCCCCGCCAGCCTGGCTGCAACCCGAGCTATCGGTCGAGCACCTGGGCTCCTAGCCGCGCGGAAAGGTCGTCGAAACTCACCGGTAGATCACCCTTCGGCAGGCCGAGGGCAGCAGGCTCGGAGCCAGGGCGCAGGTCATGCCGCCTCGGGGCGGGGGTGCGCTGATCGGCGCACTCTGAGGCCAGCAGAACCGTCCCGTCCTGCAGACCGATGCCCTTTGATCTAGCGGTTCAGGTCTTTCTCCCGGTCATGGTGCCTACTGCGGCCGATGAGGAGCGTCGCGATCATGGCTAGGGCTGACAGTCCGCCCACTGCGCGGTGACCTTCGGCGCGGCGCTCATGCCGAAGGCCGGGCGATGCTCGTTGCGCCGACCCAGATGATGTACCGGATAACGTGCCGGAGTCGCGCACCGCCCCGGCGGGACGTTCTCCTGGTGACCACACCGCCGTGATCGCTCATCTACGTGATAATGATCCATTATCACGTAGATCCGCGACGGCGGCGGATCTTGTCGGTGTCCCTTGCCGCACTCGATCCGTCCGATAACAAGGCGTAGTTGCACGGCTACGAGCAGCAGAAGAGGCGACGACCGATGACGGCGGCACCCGCAGCTACTTCGGCCCCCTGGTCGTGGCCGACGAGGTCGGGCTGGCCCGCTGGCAGTTCGAGCGCGCCGAGGCGGCCGGCATGTTGCCCAAGCCGGGACACGCCCGCGGGCTGGCTGCCCGACCAGCTCGACGCGGTGCGCCAGGTGGTGCCCGCGATCGTCGAGCCCTCCAACCTCAGCACTCTCGCCGAGGCGGGCCGCTTCGCCGTGGCCGACGTGTTCGAGAAGAAGGGCCGTTGCTACGACCTGTACGCGCCGGCCGACATCGACGCCTTGACCCCTGAGCGGGTGCGGCCGGTGATCGAGGAACGGGTCGCGTGGCTGGACCGGTCGTTGTCGCTCGACGAGGCTACGGAATCGCTGGGCTGGCACTACCGCGAGTTGAACCAGGTCATCTCCGACCGTGGGATCGAGGTCCGGCTGCGCCGCATCGCCCGTGCCGATGTGGACGCGCTGGCCGGTGACTGGCGCGGATCAGTATGTCAACGACCGGGCGGGTCCGGTCGGTCCGCACAAGGTGAATTTCGATCTCAGGACAGTTTCGCTTCGGGGGCGAAGGCGGGCAGCTTCTCGAGACTGCTGCGCACGGCCTCGGCACCGTACTCGAACATCTGCCGTTCGTAGTCGTCGACCGCGCTGAGCAGATCCTGGCGGCCTTTGTTGGCCTCGATCAGGCAGCGGCGCAGCAGGTCGGCATCGCGCAGCGCGGTGTTCGCGCCGTTGCCGCCGGTCGGGGAGGTGGCATGGATCGCGTCGCCGAGCAGCGTGACCGGGCCGGACGCCCAGCGCTCACCGGGCTTGACCACCCGGATGGACAGCAGCGTGCTGTTGCCCGGGTCGGCCTGCTCGATCAGCGCATGCAGCTCCGGGTGCCAATCTCCCATCCTGGACAGCACGGCGTCCTGCGCGGTCAGGTCCTCCAGCGAGCCGTTCGGCGGCAGGATCATGGCCCAGCGCACGTAGTCGCCGATGTCGGGCAGCGTGACTTCGGGGGCCAGTTGCTCGGCGGCCTGCTTCGGCGGGGTACGGAAGCGCATCGCGCCGAGCAGCAGGCTGACGCCGTCGCCCGTGATCTTCGAGCCGTAGGCCTTGGGCAGGCTGGCGAACTCGTCGGTCAGCGGGGTGCGGCCGATGACGAACCGGACGCCGGTGTCGGTCGGGGCGGTCTGCGGCGACAACACCCCGCGGACTGCGGAGGTGACGCCGTCCGCGCCGACGAGCAGGTCGGCGGTGGCCGGGTCGCGGCGGGCAAACTGGGCTTGGACATTGCCGTCGGCCAGCACGTCGTAGCCGGTCAGCGCGGCATCGGTGTGCACGGTGAGGCCGGTCAGCAACAGGTGTCGCAGCACCTGCCGGTCGACCACGATGCCGGTCCGGCCCGCGCCGAGCTTGCCGATCTCGTTCAGCTGCGGGTCCAGGATCAGCTGCTCGGCGGAGGCGTCCATGACGATCTCGTCCAGCAGCGGGTGCCAGCGCGTCGGCAGGCAGTCGCGCACCGCCTGGAAACCGATCAGGTTCAGCACGAGCCGGTAGCCCTGGAACCGTGCGACGATCCCCGGGTCGCGCTCGAACACGTCGGCCTCGATCCCAGCACCACGTAGACCCTGTGCGAGAGCCAGGCCTCCCAAACCGGCTCCGACAACGGAAACTCGAATCACACACCTCCGGGACATCGATACGAACTTAGTTCGTTCTGACGATCTAAGTTCTATTCAACGAACTTAGATCGTGTCAAGCTATAGTGGCCGGTATGTCCGCCGATCCCCGCCAACGCCGTGCAGCTCGCCACGCCCAACCCGCAGCGGAGGCCGCCGCGTCGGCACCACGCAAGAAGCCGATCACCGTCGAACGGATCACCGACGCCGCCCTGGAAGTCGTCGCCACCGAGGGGTATGACGCGCTGACCATCCGCCGGGTCGCCGCCGTGCTCGGCACCGGCCCGTCGTCGCTGTACGCGCACATCGTCAACAAAGACGACATCGACGACCTGCTGATCGGCAGGCTCTACGCCGAGGTCGTGCTCCCCGAACCGGACCCGGCTGCCTGGCGCGAGCAACTGCTCGGGGTGTACACGCAGATCCGCGACCTCTACCTGAAATACCCTGGAGTCTCGCGCGCCGCGCTGGCCACGGCGTCGACCAACCTGGAAACGCTGCGGGTCGGCGAAGGAATCCTGGCGATCCTGCTCGCGGGCGACATCGAACCGAGGACGGCCGGATGGGCCCGCGACGCGCTGTCCCTCTACGTCAGCGCCTACGCACTGGAGCAGTCGCTGGTCCAGCAACGGCGCCAGCACCATGATCAGGAATGGGTGCTCAGCCACGAGGAGTTGCTAGACCGCTTCACCGCACTGCCGGCCGAGAAATTCCCGCAGACTCGACGCCATGCCGCCGAGCTGATCTCCGGCACCGGACACGACCGCTTCGAGTTCACCCTCGGCCTGCTCATGAACAATCTGCGGCCCGCATCCGGTTGACCTGCGGCGTGCACCTCATCGACGCCATGGTCTGGCTGGTCGGCCGGATGCTCACCGACCCAAGCACCTCTCCCGCTCCTACACCACCGCAGAACTGGACAGGATCATGACCGCACGCCCGACGACCAAGCCGGGCGTGCGCGCCCGGGAGATGAACCTCTACCGCCGCTACTTCGACCTGATCGCCAGCGGCACCAAGACCATCGAGGTCCGCGTCTGCTACCCCACCCTGCGCAACCTCACCGCTGGCGACCACATCCGCTTTGTCTGCGGCCGCGACGACGTTCTCACCCGCGTCAAGCGCGTCGCCCGCTACAGCTCGTTCGAGGAGATGCTCGACACCGAAGGCCCCGAGCGCGTCAATCCCGCCAGCCCCTGCGACCAGCAGCTCGCCAACATCCGCCACATCTACGGACCGGAGAAGGAAGCCCTCGGCGTCCTGGCCATCGAGATCGAGCTGGCTGGTGCCCCCTCCACAAACCGCCTCACCCGCAACGTTTAGCCTCGGTGTGCCGTTCAGACCCAGTCTCGGCCCGCTCCGTCGGAAAGGTCGGGGATCTCCACGAGGTCGCGGAGGCCCTGGATGGGAGCGGAGGCGGTGATGGCGTAGCGGCCCAGGAAGTTGATGTGGGCGTGGCCGAGCGGACTGAGCCGGGCGACGTCCTCGTCTTTGACCGGGACGCCCTGGGCCCGGAGCTGGTCGACGGCGGCTGACAGGTAGCGGCTGTTCCACAGCGCGACGGCGTTGACGACCAGGCCGAGCGCGGCCAGCTGATCCTCCTGGCCCTCGCGGTAGGGCTGGCGGATCTGCCCGCCTCCGCCGTGACAGACTTTCCGGGCGAGCCGGTGCCGGGACTCCTGCACGGGGTGTTCACGAGTACGGCTGAGCAGTGACGTTGCCGCGGTGGGGAAGATCGCTTCCCGACCTGATATTGATCGTTTCCCAGGTCAGCGGTGAAGGGGTTCGTACGCTTGGCCCCCCGTCGGTGCTGATGGGAGATGAAGTCGGGCGTCGTTCGGCTGCTGGCCGCGTTGAGTCGCGCTACGGCCTCTGCGAGCGTCGGTCGGCCCAGCCCAAGCGATGCGATGAGCCGTTCGCGCTCTTCTTTCGCCGAGAGTTCCGGATCCAGCCAGCGCGACGATACCCAGGCCGCCCATGAGACATGCGACGGGGTGCGAGGCGTTGATGCACGGCGGATACAGGGCCGAGCACCCGCGGATACCTGCTCGACGCGGGCCGGACGGAATGGGGCTCCAAAGTAGCCACGGCGTGATCCCCACCGAAGAGGAGTCCTTGATGCGTGTGTTGATGTGCGGTCTGCTCGGGCTGGCGGTGCTGACCGGCTGCGGGGCGACGCCGACCCCCGCGGCAGACGGCGCCACGATGGACAAGGTACGCGAGCGGGAGACCGTCATCGCCACCTGCATGAAGCAGAAGGGGTTCACCTACACTCCCTCGGTCAGCCGCCCCAAGCAGTCCGATGCCGACCCCGCTGACTACGAGGCGATGAAGGCGATTCGCGGAAAGGAGGGCTTCGGCGTCTTCTCCGCCATCGTCTATCCCAAGCCGCCGGAGAAGCGGCAGGAGCCGAACAAGGCGACGATCGACGGCCTCTCCGGCGGCAAGCGGGACGCCTATCTCAAGACCATGAACGAGTGCAGGGTCGACGCCCTCCGGCAGGTGGACGGCCTGAAGGTCACCTCGTTGGCCGACTATCAGGACCAGATGAGCAAGGAGATCGAGAACATCGACAAGACTCTCGACGGCGATCCCAAGCTCCTGGAGCTCGCCGCGCCTTTCGCCGAGTGCCTGAAGTCCAGGGGCGAGCGGGTAACGTCCGCGAGGCCGCTGGCGCTGGGTGGACGCGGCTTGGAGGTGTGGTACGAGCAGCTCGAGAAGCTGCGCAAGGCGGGCAAGGTCACGGCGGAGGCGGCCAGGCCGTACCTCGCCAGGGAGATCAAGTCGGCGCTGGTCGACCTGGAGTGCGGCAAGGACTTCTACGCCACCTTCGTCCCCCTGGAAAAGCGGCTCAACAACGAGGCCAGGGTGAAGTACGGGTTCGAAGCACAGTGATGCGCACCCCTCGCGGCAAGCTGCTGCTCGTCCTGGCCGCGGTCCTGGTGATCGCGGGGACCGGCTGGGGAGTGGGCACGATGCTGCGTTCCCCGGCCGACGAGGCGGCCGCTCGCAAGCCGCCCAAACCATCGCTGGTCACCGCCGTGGTCGAGCGGCGCAAGCTGATGGCCACCGTAGTGGTCAGCGGCGCTCTGGAGTACGGCTCGCCGTACCCGGTGTCGCTGGCCGGCGTGGTGGGCGGCAGCGAAACCGCTCAGCGCGCCACCCGCGCTCCCCGGCGGGGCACCCTTAAGGAGGGCGCCGTGCTGATGGAGGTGAACGGGCGCCCGGTGTTCGTCTTCTCTGGCAAGGTGCCGATGCACCGCAGCCTGGTCTCCGGCGCCAAGGGGGCCGATGTCAAGCAGTTGCAGAAGGCGCTGCGCGGGCTCGGCTTCCGCGCGCCGACCACCGGCGTGTTCGACCAGGCGACCATCGCGGCGGTGTCGCGCCTCTATGCCAAGCGGGGCTATGAGGCGCAGCAGCCCACCTTGGAACTGCGGCAGAAGCGCGATGAGCTGCGCCGGGCCGTACGGACCGCGCAGGAAGTGCTCGCAACCGAGAGCAAGCTCCTCGATCAGAGCCGGGACGTGCTCCCGCTGAAGGTCAGGCTCGCGAACGCCAGGCAGGATCTGCGGGAGGCCCAACGAGCGCTGAGCAGCGCGCGGGCCCAGAAGCACACCACCGAGGACGAAGCCAAGGTCGAGGCGGCGGAAAGCGCGGTAAGGGCAGCCGAGGAGAAGCTGCTGTCGGCCCGGCAGGAGCTCGACAGGGCCACCTCGACACCCGCCACGCCCAGTCCCAGCACGAGCCCCTCCCCCGGCCCGACCGCCGACACCCGCCTGCACGAACTCCGGGTCGCCAACGCGGAAGCGGATCTGGCTGCCGCCAGGTCGGCGCTGGAGCGCGTGCTGGAGGAGGCGGCCACCGCGCGGACCACGCGGCTGACCGAGCTGTCCAAGAACGTACGGGTGGCACGCGAGGCCGTCGTCACCGCCGAGCAGGCGCTCAAGCAGGCCAGGCAGCTCTCCCCCGCCAAGTTGAAGGTGTCCAACGCCCAGAGTGACCTGGCCGCGGCACGAGCGCTGCTAGCCGAGTTCTCCAGGACCTACGGCACCACCGTCCCGCCGGGAGAGATCGTCTTCCTGTCCAAGCTGCCCGTCCGCCTGCACAAGCCGACCGTCAAGGCGGGCGAGCTGGTGGACAAGCCGATCGCCACGGTGACCAGCTCCACCTTCGTGGTCGTCGGCTCGGTGGACGTGGCCGAGGCCGAGCGGCTGAAGACCGGTCTGAAGGCGAGCATCGAGACCGAGGCGGGCAAGATCGTCCCCGGCACGGTGACCTCCCTCGGCGGACGCGACAGGAAGGGCGCCACGCCGGTGAAGATCACTCCTGGTTCGATGAGGGGCCTCGAGAAGCTCGCCGGCACCCCGGTCACGGTCCGCGTCACCATCGGAGCCACCGGCCAGGAGGTGCTCGTGGTCCCGGCCGCTGCGGTCGTCACCGCTGCGGACGGTAAGGCCAGGGTGCAGGTGGAGACCGCGCCCGACCAGACCAAGGATGTCGAGATCCGCACCGGCCTGTCCGCCGACGGGGCCGTGGAGGTGACCGGCGACCTCAAGCCGGGCGACAAGGTGGTGATCAACAGTGCCTGAGCCGGTCATCCTGCTCCATGACCTCACCAAGGAGTTCCCTGCCGATCCTCCCGTCCAGGCGCTCTCGGCAGTCAACCTGAGAGTGGAAAGGGCCGACTACATGGCCATCGTCGGTCCTTCCGGATCGGGGAAGTCCACCCTGCTCAACACCCTCGGCCTGCTCGACCGGCCGACCAGCGGCAGCTACCGGCTCGACGGCCTCGAGACCATCTCCATGAAGGACAACGCGCGGACCACGATCCGCGGCAGCCGTATCGGTTTCGTCTTCCAGTCCTTCCACCTGCTGCCGCACCGCAGCGTCCTGGAGAACGTCATGCTCGCCGAGGTCTACAGCGCGGCACGGCGCGGGGGGCGGCGGGAGCGCGCGATGCGCGCTTTGGAGCGGGTAGGGCTGCCGCATCGGGTGGACTTCCTGCCCGGCCGGCTGTCAGGCGGCGAGCGGCAACGCGCCGCCATCGCCCGCGCTCTCATGGGCGAGCCGTCCCTTCTG
Organism: Streptosporangium sp. CA-135522; assembly: GCF_050949235.1. Classification (NCBI taxonomy): domain Bacteria; kingdom Bacillati; phylum Actinomycetota; class Actinomycetes; order Streptosporangiales; family Streptosporangiaceae; genus Streptosporangium; species Streptosporangium sp. CA-135522. Next base: position 4,393,300 of record NZ_CP192026.1, on the reverse strand, counting down.
CTGTGCGACGAACCCACCGGCAACCTCGACAGCAAGAACACCGACGCCGTGCTCGACCTGTTCGACGAGCTACGTGCCCAGGGGATGACCATCGTGGTCATCACTCACGAGAACGACGTGAGCGACCGGGCCATGCGCCGGGTGCGCATCACCGACGGCGTCCTTACGGAGGAGTAGACGTGCACCCTCGCGATCTGCTGAACGAGGCCGTGGCGGGTCTGCTCGCCCGCCCGGTGCGCTCGGCGCTGACCACCCTGGGCACAGTGCTCGGCATCACCACGCTCGTGGTCACTCTCGGCGTCGCCGCGACGGCGGGCAACCAGATCGTCGGCCGCTTCGACGAGCTGACCGCCACCTCCGTCACGATCGAAGTCCCGAAGCACGCATTTCCCCTGGTCGATTGGGCCGACATCGGCCGGGTGACCCGGCTGCGCGGGGTGGACTCCGCCGCCGCGCTCGCCGAGTCGGAACAGAGCGCCAATCTCAGCGTCCGCTCCAACGACATCGTGGATCCGACCAGGGTCATCGACCAGACTCTGACCGTGCTCGCCAGCGACCCCGGCCTGCCCGCCGCGGTCAAGGGCAGAATGATCGAGGGCCGTTACTTCGACGCCGGACACGTCGCCCGCGGTGACAAGGTCGTCGTGCTGGGCCAGCACGCGGCCAAGCTGCTGGGCATCACCCGGCTGACCCGGGCCCCGGCGGTCTTCATCGGCACCCAGGCGTACACCGTCATCGGGGTGCTCGGCGACCTGAAACGCGAAAAGAGCCTCGCGGGCGCGGTGCTGCTGCCGCCGGCCGTCGGCAAGCGCTACGGGCTGAGCATCGTGACCCGGGTCCTGGTCAACACCGGCCTCGGCGCCGCGGAACTGATCGCCAAGCAGGCGCCGGTCGCGCTCAGCCCAGGCAACGAGGCCCTGCTCCAGGTCATCTCGCCGCCCAGCCCCACCAGAGCACGTGACGCGGTGGAAGGCGACGTCAACGCCCTCTTCCTCATTCTCGGGCTGGTCTCCCTGGTCGTCGGCGCGGTGGGTATCGCCAATGTCACGCTGGTGACCGTCATGGAGCGCATCGCCGAGATCGGCCTGCGCCGCGCCCTCGGCGCGGCGCGTCGTCACATCGCCGCGCAGTTCCTGCTGGAGTCCACCCTCACCGGTATGACCGGCGGCATCATCGGAGCTTCAGGAGGCATCCTCGTGATCGTCGCGGTCTGCGCCGCCAAGCAGTGGACTCCGGTCATGGATGTACGGCTGGCCGCCATGGCCCCGGTCGCCGGTGCCCTCGTCGGGCTGCTCGCGGGGCTGTACCCGGCCCTGCGTGCCGCTCGCATGGAACCAGTCACGGCACTTAGGTAGATATCGTGCATTTCATGACATCTCTCCTGCTCGTCGAAGACGACGCGGTGATCCGCACGTCGGTCAGCCTGGCCCTGGAGCGCTACGGCTATCACGTGACCACCGCCGACGACGGGCTGAGCGGCCTGGAGGCGGCCCAGACGGGTGGCCACGACCTGCTGCTGCTGGATGTGATGCTGCCCAGCCTGGACGGCATCAGCTTGTGCCGCAAGATCAGGGAAACCAGCCAGGTGCCGATCCTCATGATGTCGGCCCGCGGCGACGGCCTGGACGTCGTCGCCGGGCTGGAGGGCGGCGCCGACGACTATGTGGTCAAACCGGTCGACCTGCCGGTGCTGGTGGCCAGGATCCGTTCCCTACTCCGCCGGACCACCATCGCTCAGCCTCAACCCGAGACCGGGCAGGTCGGCGCCACGCTCGCCTTCGGCGAGCTGAGCGTCGACACCGGTTCGCTGGAGGTACGGCGGGCCGGGCAGCGCCTGGAGCTGAGCCCGACCGAGTTGCGGCTGCTGCTGGAGTTCGCCGCCCACCCAGGCATCGTCCTGGAACGGGCGACGCTGCTGCGCACCGTGTGGGACTACGGATGGGACGGCGACAGCCGCGTGGTCGACCTGTGCGTGCAGCGGCTGCGCAAGAAAGTCGGGGCCGAGCGCATCGAGACGGTCCGCGGGTTCGGCTACAGACTGAACACCACATGAATCCGGCCTCTCTTCGCTGGAAGATCGCCGCGCTCGTCACGCTCGCCGCCACCGTCGTCGCCGCCGTGGTGGGGCTGCTGGTCCACCAGGCCACCTGGCAGCGTGACCTGGACATCGGTGAGGCCCAGGCCCTCACCGCCCTCGACGAGGCACTGGCTCGCGGTGAAACGGTGGCCGTGGAGGACCTTCCCGATGAACTGGTCCCCCAGTTGCGTCCCGGCCGATCGGTGACCTGGTATGGGGTCGATCACCGGGGCGAGCCGTGGATGTGGGCCGCCCAGCCGTACGGCAGCGACGGCCGCCAGGCGGTGAGCGCCCAGATCTCGATGGGCGCGGAGCTGCGCGGCCTGTACGCGCTGGATCGCAACATGGTCAAAGCCGGGCTGCTCGCCCTGGCCGGGGTGCTACCACTGTCGATGCTGGCGGCCGAACTCCCCAACCGGCGGCTTCGGCGCATGGCCCGTACCGCCCGTGAGATCGCCGACGGCGATCTGTCCGCGCGCACCGACGTGGGCGGCCGTGACGAGATCGCCGAGATCGGCGCCGGGCTCAATTCCATGGCCGCCAGCCTGCAGCAGCGGCTGCTGGCCGAGCAGCGCTTCACGGCCGACGTCGCGCACGATCTGCGCACCCCGCTGATGGGGCTGCTGACCGCCAGCCAGCTCCTGCCCGACGGGCAGGCGACCGATATGGTCCGCGAGCGGATCGGGGTGCTGCGCGGCCTGGTCGACGATCTGCTGGAGATCTCCCGCCTGGACGCCGCCGGCGAACAACCGGACCGGCAGCCGGTGCCGCTGGCCGACCTGGTACGCGAGTCGCTGCATCGGGTCGACGTGCCCGCTGACCTGAACATCGTCGGCGACCAGCGCGACACGACAGCCGTCACCGACCCGCGCCGCCTGGAGCGCATCGTCGCCAACCTGCTGCTCAACGCCCGCGCGCACGGCGCCGCCCCGGTGACGATCGCCGTGCGCTCCCGCCAGATCGTCATCCGCGATCACGGCTCGGGTTTCCCGCCCGGCCTGCTCGCCGACCTGAACAAGGGACAGGCACAGCGCTTCCACACCGGACGCAGCGAGCGCGGCCGCGGGCATGGGCTCGGCCTGACCATCGTGCTCGGCCACGCCCGCGTCATCGGGGCGAACCTCCAGTTCGACAACCCCGCCGACGGCGGTGCGCGTGTCACCGTCTCCCTGATGCACGACTGATACACGGCCAAGCCTCGGCGGAGACCCGCCCACGGCCGGATGGACACGCGGGTGGCCCACCGTGGTCGGCATGCGACGTTCCTTCGTATCCCTCCTGCTTCTGATCGTGGCGAGCGCCCTGTCCGGCTGCGGAGCCATGCCCCGCGTCTCCGGCACCGTTCCCTTGCCATGGCCGGCTGAGGGGCAGGCCGCGGTCGAAGTGGAAGGTGTGGGCAGCCTGGGCGCCAGCGGCGGCGCCGACCCGCTGCCCATCGCCAGCGTGACCAAGGTCATGACCGCCTACGTGATCCTGCACCGCCATCCGCTCCGGCCCGGCGACGACGGCCCGCCCATCACCGTGGACCGTACGGCCGAGGACGAGTCTTACGCGCCGCAGGAGTCCACCGCCCCGGTCAGAGAAGGCGAGCGGGTACGGCTGCGCCGGCTGCTTGAGCTGATGATGGTGCCCTCGGGCAACAACGTGGCCCGCTTCCTGGCCCGCTGGGACTCCGGTTCCCAGGAGCGCTTCGTCGAGCGGATGAACGCCGCCGCCCACCGCCTGGGCATGACCGCAACCACGTACACCGGTGCCAGCGGCAATGAGGACAGCACCGTCAGCACCGCGGCCGACCAGCTGAAGCTGGCCAAGGAGGCCATGCGCGACCCGGTCTTCCGCGAGGTGGTGGCACAGGCCGACACGGCCGTGCCCGGCGACGCGCGAAGGCTGCCCAACACCAACACCCTGCTGAACAAGCACGGCGTCATCGGCATCAAGACCGGCTCGGGCACCGCTGCGGGCGGCAACCTGATGTGGGCGTCCCGCGTACGCGGCCACCTCGTGCTCGGGGTGATCCTCGGGCAGGTGGCGAACACCAACCCGACCGCCGCCAAGGCTGCGGCGCTGGAGGCGGGCGCGAAGATGAGCGCGGCGGTGGAACGGTGGCTGATCGTTTCAGGCCCCACCCTCGCGAAGAGACGTGTGGTCAGCCATGGCATGAGCGCCGGGCCGCACGGCGGCACCACGATGGGCAGCTGCTTGTGATCGGCCTCCCCGGTGTGGTTGCGCGACGAGCGAGGCCGGTCGGCCGGGCCGGTTCGCGCATCGATGAGCACCGTGACGTGGTCGGCCGCCGATACGGCGATTCCTGATCGCGCCCACGACAACTCCGCCCAGGCCCTGGCTGCCTCCGACGAGGTGGGGAAATCCGGCTACAGCGCCGCTCTCACCGTCGCCGCCCGCCCCACTTCGGAGCAGGCCATCCGGACCACTCCAGGGCCCCAGACCTGCACGAACCCGATTCGGGAACCCCTGAACGACGAGATCCCGCCTGATCGTGATGATCAGACGGGATCCCGTCGACTTCAGTCCGGCCGTTTCAAGAACGGCCCTGCACGGTGAGCTGCTTGTTCAGGCGCCGGTGGTAGGTGTCGTCGATCGGGTCGAGGACGCCGAGCAGGTGCAGCGTCTTGTCGATGCGGCCCTACTCGGCGAACGCCTGCCCGAGCGGGTGGGGCTGGACCCACTCCTGGGCCGGCCACCGCCGTGCGGCACTACGACGACATCGAGCGGCGGATCCGGCGGGCAGCGATGCAGGTGATCGTCCGTGAGGCCTACCAGCAGACGCTGGCCGAGCAAGACCGCGAGCATCGCAGGCCGGCCGAGTTCGCCGATGCGTGGAAGATGCGTCTGGTTGATCTCCTGGCGAGAGGGACCGTCGAGGTATCGGGCTGGTCGAAGATCACCATCGCCGACCTTGATGCCGACCTGGGCTGGAGTCTGTATGCCGCGGCAAGCTACGCCAGGTCGGAGGCCATCAGTTCGGTTCGGTCAGGGTAGGCCGGAAGCGCTTTGGCAGGAGAGTGAAGTCCGTGACGGTGGAGCGACGCTCATGCGAGGTTAACGCGTCGATCACCTGGCTCCGGTCCACCGCCAGCCGCGAGGTCTCACTCGCCGCGTTCGACAATGGCCACTGACGGGCCAGCGGAGCTCGTCGCTGGCTGCGGTCGCAGCCCCAGGATGGCCTAGAGCAGGGCCTTGACGCGGATGCAGACGCAACAGCTGGGTGCGCACATCATCAGGTGAAAGCCGGGGTAGGGAACGGACATGTGTCCCAGCGTTGCTCAGCGGGGCGGAATCTGTCCGGGTTTTGGGACGGCTGACGGGATGTCGTCCCTATAGGGCCGTAGGGACGGTGAGGGCTCCTTCTTCCCCTCGAGGTGAAGATGCCCGCCGCTGTCGCACCGGCTCCCCCCGTGAGCTGCCGCCCCGGCCCGAATCTTGGTCCCCTCCTCCACCCGGCGGTGGAAGTGGCGTCGGGGCGAGGCCGTCCCCGGCTGGGTGGATGTCATCCAGGCCCGCGTCAGCAATGGGATCGGTGACGGGCGGCATGCTGATCACGCTACGCCGCCCTGCTCCGCAGGCATCGGGTAAGCCGACCGCTGACCGGTAGGGACAGCACTGGCTCTTGACCGGCAGGTGCGGCGCCGGGCGTGTTGTTGGCGGATAAGCGGGCTTGTGGCCTCCGCTACGCTCAACCTCCCCCGATCGGAGGTCCACGCCGATGCACCCCTACCGCAGGCGAGCGTTTGCCGTCGTGGCCGGCCTGGCCGCCGTCATCGGTGTCGCCGCGGTGGCGGTGTATGTGCGCTGGGGCAACGAGCGTTAGTACTCTTCGCCGCCGCAATGATCATCCAGTTGGGGATCTCGTTGTGGCTGTATAGCCGCGTCAACACCTTCGCCAGTCCTGCGCAGCTCAGACAGTTATGGGCGCTGGCCAGGCGGCTGCCGGTCGATGCGCGGCTGAACTGCCCGGGCCGGATGCTTGTGTGGATCGACAAGCGCTCGACGATGACGGCCGTCATCTCCCGGATCCAGCGGGATGCCCTAGCCGAAGCCGAGCTGCGCGCCGGTCAGCAGGTCAGCACGGTCCCGTTCGTCCTGTTCATGATCACTGGGGTGTGCATGGTCTCCTGCTACCGTGGCGTTCACACCTTGGAACACGCACGACGGTGGAGTGCAAGTCGTCGCGCCGCCGCGATCCACCCAGTCCGCTCTGCGCAGGAGAATGCGCATATGCGGGAATCGGTCCGCCTCCTCGCATAGCCAGGTCAGGGCCTAGTCAGTAGAGAAGTCGTCGATGGCCAGCAGCTCATAGCTCAGCCCACTGGAGTCCATCGCCTTGTAGATCCGTTCGGCCTCGTCCACCGGGTGGTCCCTCGTTGTAACACGGCAGGACGACAGTCACCGTCGGTTCCACCGTGCCGAGAAAGCTCACGCGCGGGCCGCCCACACGTCGAAGGTGAGACTCCACACTGAGCGTGGCGGGGAGGTCAGATAATGGCCGTCCTTCTTCGTCCGCAGGTGCAGGACGTGCCGCGGCGTGCCGTACGGCGCCACGTCACCGGGGTTGGCCCCGAGAAGGACGGGCACACGGCCCACCGCGCGGATCTTCATAATAAGCCGCAGCACATGCGCTGGATCGGCGAGATCGGCCCCCGGCGACCTCTGCCCCGGCACCCCCTCGCCGGGAAAGTCCGCGGGGTTGCCCGCAACTCGTGCCGTCGGTAGCCCACACATCCCTCGGACTACTTGGCTGAACCGGTCCCCGGTGACACGCTCCACGATCAGCACCGAAGCGTTTGGGCCGATGGCGCGGCAGAGGTTCCGTACTGCCGCCACCTCGCCGCGCTCCACCGGTTGGAACGTGGTGCCGAGTGCAGTCAGCGCGGGCGGCACCAGCAGCAGTGCGACCGCGACCGGCCCGCTGATCGTTCTCCACCTGCTGCCAATCATGCGTGCGTGTCCTTGTGCGAACCCCCAGGTGGCAAGCAGGATCACCCCGGGTAGCACGACCGGGATCAGCCGCCGAGATGCCCACGGGTGGTCGGGGGTGATCGACGGCAGAAGCAGCACCTGGATCGTGGACCAGGCGATGACAGCGTATGGCAGTAGCCAGCGCGCCCGCTCGCCGCGGAGCAAGGCACGGGTCAGCAGCAACGCCGCGAATGCAGCCGCGATCACGGCGGGCAGGCCAACGTACCAGATCACCCAATGCGGGCTCAGCTCCGAATATTGTCGTGTCGGGTCGATCGGCAGGCCGAGGGCCTGCTGGCTGGCCGCGACCCTCCCTGTCAAACTAGACAGAGGTAACAAACAGGCACGAAACTCTGTGCTGAGGGTGGGGAAGGAGTCATCCCTTCGTGGGAGCAAGTGAGCAGGATCCCGAGACCCCTGACCCTCAGGTGAACGAGCGGACAGCGCCGCGCCGCTACACCGCCGCCTACAAGGCCCGGATCCTGCAGGAGTACGACCAGCTGGACAAGGCCGGCAAGGGCGCGCTGATGCGTCGCGAGGGGCTGTACTCCTCGCTGATCTCCAGTTGGCGGACCGCGCGGGATCATGGCGCGGAGCAGGCGCTGGCCCGTCCGATCGGCCGACCGAAGGCCGACCCCCGGGACAAAAAGATCGACACGCTGCAGGCGGAGGTCGAGCGGCTGCGCGCCGAGCTCGGCACGACCCGCCAGGTGATCGAGGTGCAGGGAAAGCTCTTCGCGCTGCTGGATCAGCTCGCCACCAGCAGCGAGGCGCCGCCGGATCGGGGCGAGCCGTGACCGAGATCATCCAGGCCGCGCAAGCCGAGGCGATCGCCGAACCGGCCCCGCTGCTCGGGCGCCGCAACGCGTGCACGGCGGCCGGAGTAGCGCAAGCCGCCTGGTACCGCAAGAATCGCCAAAGCCCGCCGCCCACCCGCACGGTCACGCCCCGCCAGTCGCACCCATCTGCACTGTCGCCGGCCGAACGCGACCACGTCCGCGCGGTGCTGAACGAGCGCTTCGCCGACGCCTCCCCGGCGACGGCCCACTTCTCCCTGCTGGATGAGGGCCTCTACCTGGCGTCGGAATCGACGATGTATCGGATCCTGCGCCGGCACGGCGAGGTCGGCCGGGACCGGCGCCGTCAGGCCACCCACCCGCCCAAGAGCATCCCCGAACTGTTCGCCGACGCCCCCAATGTCGTGTGGGCCTGGGATATCACCAAGCTCCGCGGCCCGGACAAGGGCCTGTGGTACTCGCTCTAGACCATCATCGATATCTACAGCCGCTACGTCGTCGGCTGGATGGTCGCCTCCCGCGAGTCCGCGGACCTGGCCAAACACCTCATCCAGCAGACCGCGCGCAAGCACCACATCAACGAAGGCACCCTCACCCTGCACGCCGACCGCGGCAGCTCGATGAAGTCCAAGACCGTCGCCGAACTCCTCATCGACCTGGGCGTGGCCAAATCCCACTCCCGACCCAAGACCTCCAACGACAACCCGCACGTTGAGGCGAGCTTCAAAACTCTTAAGTACTGCCCCGATTTCCCCGGCCGATTCGGCTCGATCGAGGACGCACGCCTGTTCTGCCAGGAGTTCTATGCCTGGTACAACCACGAGCATTACCACTCCGGGATCGGCTACCACCACCCGGTCGACGTGCACTACGGGCGTGCCGCCGCCATCCGCGACCGGCGCGCCGCCGTCCTGGCCGCCGCCCAAGCCGCCCGCCCCGAACGCTTCGCCGGCGGCGGCACCCCACCCCGCCCGCCCTGCCCGGCCCCGCCTGGATCAACAAGCCCAAGACCGAGGAGCACACCACAGAGAAGTCGACACAGAATTAGCCCAGCTCAACTGCCTTGATCAAATTGACAGGTTCCGATGCCCCAACCAGTCCCCGCCGACCTCCTGGAAATCGCTGAAACACTAGTTCCTGACGCTGCTCCTGCCTCCGCACGCCTTGCCGAGCACGGGAACATGCACCACGTCGTGCTGTTCCCCGGCATCGCCGCCGTGCGTATCAGCAAGCGCCCCAGTGCCGCCGCCGAGCTGCCGCGCCGGGTCGAAATTCTTCGGGCCGTTGCGGCGGCCGGCCTGCCTTTCGCCGTGCCGGAGCCGCTGACTGCGGTGGCCACGTTCGGGGAACGTGCGGCCGTCGCGATTTCGTGGATCGACGGCGAGGGGCTGCCGGAAGGCATCGGGGACCCGGCGGCGTTCGGCCTGCTCTTGGAGGCACTGCGCGAGGTTGAGATCTCGCCGGAGCTCGAGGCCGTTCTCCACAGGCCGCGCCGGTATGTCGATGGCTTGGGATGGGCCGACATCCTGAACGACGAGATCATTCCGCGCCTGCCGGCGAAGTGGCGTGACGGAGTTCGGCAGCGGCTGGACACGCTGCTGGCGCTCGAGGAGGTCCCGGCCAGACTTGTCCACGGCGACCTCGGCGGCAGCAACTTCCACTTCGGCGAGGACGGCAAGCTGACCGGCGTCCTCGACTGGGACATGGCGATCCTGTCCGACCCGGCGATCGACGCGGCACTCGTCGCGGCCTGGCATCGCTGGAACGTCCTCCGGGCCGCTACCGACGAGGAGACCTACCGACGCGCCTGGGCCTGGAACGACGCGGTCGGGGTCGGGCACCTCCACCCGGTGTTCGCCGGCAAACCCTTGTCACGCGTCGACGGTCTCGTCCGGTCCGTCATCGCTTGGTTGGAGGAGCGCTGCTAATGCCATCCCTCCAGGTCGGGCCGGGGACGTGAAGTAAGGGGCCCGACGAGGAGCCGGAGCATCCCCTATGTCAGGTCCCGATGAGGACCGCCTCGATGAGGCCGCCGCACAGGTTCCCCCGCCGGGCGGCGGTACCGACCGCGCGTAGCACGGTCCTCAGGTCCCGGTCCGGGCGCTGGCCGATCCCCAGCAGCCCGGCATACAGCCGGATCACGCCGGAGGCGGAGGCGGCCTGCACCCGGTCCCGGTCGACGACGATCGCGGCGTCGGCCGCGACGATCCACGGCCTGCGCCCGAGCGCGGCGCCGTTGCCTCAAACTCACCCACGCTGAACCCGCCGGTGAGCAGCTGGAGCTGTTCGCGCCCGAGCCGGACGCGACCGATGCCGGGGGCGCGGCCGGTGCCTGACTGCTTGCAGGATCCCGGTGACCACGTTGGCGGTCCGGGATCCTGCTCTGTTATTGGACACGCGCCGCTCCCTGCCGCGCCGTCTTTGTGAGGACCGATGCAGGGGCTTCCGAACGGGCACGCTTCCCGGTATGAGCAGCCCACCACCCGACCCCGACGCACCGGCCGTGCTCGGCCCGGCTGCGCCACGGGACGCCATCACTGCTCGTGAGCTGACCGCGCAGATCCGCGCGTCCATCGCCGCAGTGGAACGCGCCGGCACGCTGCTGGCCGCGCGGGTCCGCCGTGCCCGCCAGGGCCGCATCCGGCGCGCTCGGCTCCGCCTCCTGGGCCGACTACGCGGCGGCCGAGTTCGAGATCGGGGTTGAGGAACAGCGGAGCAGCCGTTAGCCGCCTTGCACCAGATCTCCACATCAACTACGCAACAGGAACATACCGGCCTGCTTTGATAGCGCCGTGATCAAGCAAAGAAGGCACTCGACGGAAGCCGGCGACATTCGCTGGGCCTTCGGCTGCGGATTCCCCGTGATCATCGCCCTGGCGTTCGCGACCGCCGGAACCTTCTTCGAGATTCACCTGGTGGCTCGTGCGCACCTCTACTGCGCTGGTGACCTGAGCGCCGGAGAGAACTTCGCTGGATCCATCCGGGTAGTGAGCCGCCTCGTTCTCTTTCCGATCGTCTCGGTGGTGTCAGCACTCATCTCGCTGGCCTTCCAGCTACTCGCCCGACTGCCACGCCTGGCCGGCCGCATGTGGCTGGAACTCCTCCTACTGGCGCTCACCCTCGCCGTCTCGGCCGCCGGGCCGGTAGCCCTGACCCTGCACGACCTGGCCACCCAAGGCACGCCAGGCAACTGTGTCCTGCCCTGGTGGCCCTCCTGGCTGCCCTCCTAGAACGGGGTTGAGGAACCTGGGGACAGCCGTTGGCGCTGAGAACGATCTTGTGGTGTTGTTCCTGCTCGGTCGAGGTCCCGGCCCCTTTGCGTCGTGCAGCCTCGCCGCGAGTTGTCGGCAGGGTTTACGCCCTCGGTAGGCCGGGGTTTTGGCGGTGGGCCGTCGTACGGTGCGCGGGACCGGAATGGTGCGGGAACCGGCGCCGGGGCGGCGACCTGCGGTGATGCGGTTTTAGAGGTCAGGCAGGGCTGACGCACTGTCGGGCCGGCCCATCAGTGCCGAGGCCCCATGATCGTTCTCAGCGCCAACGGCCGTCCCCAGGTTCCTCAACCCCGGGGCCCCAACAGGGGCGTTACGCCTCGGCCTTCTCTGGGGTGGAGGGAGTCGGCTGAGGTGCTGCGGACGCATGGTGGCGTGCGGTTGTCAGGTGGTAGAGCAGCGCCAAGGTCGTGACACCGGCGGCTGGCAGCCCCAGCGCGGCGGGCACGATGGCAAACCACTTCTGGGCCAGTCCGCCCAGGCCGCCGCCAAGAGCTATCCCGACGTAGATGGCCGAGGAGTTGAGGCCGAGCAGGACCGGTGCTGCGGCCGGATTGAGGGCGATGAGTCGGTGCTGTTGGGGCACGACGATGACGCCCAGGGCCGCGCCCCAGATCGCGGCCCATGCCAGGGTGGACACGAGCGTGACGGTCGCCGCCGAAGTGAGGGCAAGGGCGACGGCGGCGATGGTGAGGGGACCGGTCAACACGTGCGCGGGGTCGTGCCGGTCGACCAGCCGTCCGGCGATGATGTTTCCGGCCAGGACGCCGATTCCCCAGGCCAGCAGGATGACGGTGAGCAGCGATTCGGAGCCGCCGGTCGCATCCTGTAGGGCCGGGCCGATGTAGGTGTAGAGGGTGTAGGCGCCGAGGAAGACCAGCGTGGTGACGGCCAGCAGCGCGAGGACCCGGCCCTGCTTGAGCGGGCGCAGCCGATCGCTCAGCGACGCGGCGGGGAGCGTCACCTTGGGCAGGCCGGCGGCGATCCCGAGGGCCGCGACGAGGCCGATCCCGGCGACGGCCCACATGGTGATGTGCCAATCGGTACGGCCGATCAGCGTGCCGAGAGGAAGACCCAACGCCGTCGCCAACGTGAGGCCGCCCAACACAAAGGCCAGGGCCCTGCCTCGGCGTTCCGGGGGTGCGACGGCTCCCGCAGTGCTGGAGGCGGCGGAGTTGATCATCCCGGCCCCGACCGCGGTGACAATGCGGGCGATCATCACCACCTCGTAACTGGCGCCCAGGGCGGTGACAGCGTTGCCGACCACGAAGATGCTCAACGCGATCAGCAGCGCGGTCCGCCGGTCCAGTCCACTGGTGAGCGCGCCCATGACGGGCGCCGACAGGGCCATCACCAGGGCGAACACCGTCACCAGCTGCCCGGCGGCGGGAGTGGAGACCTGCAGGTCGGTGGCGATGGCGGGGAGCAGGCCCGCGATGACGTAGCTGTCGGTGCCGACGGCGAAGGTCGCCAGGGCCAGCGGAAGAAGTCGTTTCAACACCGGGTGGTGCCGCCTTTCCAGAGGAACCTCAGAAGTACCGAGGGGAACCCTAGGCAATATATTGATGCTTGTCCATGTATCCATAGGTTGGTAGCGTGGCGTGTGTGCGAAACACAGGGGGCGGCGATGCGTGAGGTGTCACAACCGGCGACCGAGGCCATCCGGCTGGTGGAGGTGCTGCGCGCGCTTGCCGATCCGGTGCGGCTGGACCTCGTCCTGCGGCTCGACCGGATGGGTGAGGACTTCTGCAACGCGATCGGCGCCGAAATCGACGTGCATCAGACGACGCTGTCGCACCACTACCGGGTGCTGCGTGAGGCCGGCGTGACGTGGACGAAGGTGCAGGGCCGATCCCGGCTGGTACGGCTGCGCCGAGAGGACCTCGACGCACTGTTCCCCGGCCTGCTCGACTCTGTACTGAGCGCACAGCGCCGAACACGCGATACCACGACCACCGGCACCGTCGAGGCGCCGTAGACCCGGGCTCCCCGGCGCCCGCTCACAACGTGCGATAGACGCAAGCGAGCCCGCTCCCCGATATCCACTCCCCAGGTCACGCGAGGGCGTTAGCCCAGATGGCCGGGGCCAAGCAGACTGGTGACCTCTGCGATCGCCTCCGGCGTGGGATGGAAGTATCGGCGGAGGTTCTCAGTCTTCTTGTGTCGGGACTTGGCCATCAGCATCAGCAGGACAACTTCCGAGATTGCGCAGCGGCACCCGGATGACCTCCCCCTCACCAAGGTGCTCCCCGACAACGGCAGGTCGGCGACAGTCCCGGCCCACAGCTCCAAGATCGACTCATGGCCGGTTTTCCCCGTATCTCGGCTGGACCCGGATGGCAGTCCCCGACCTTCCTCCATAGCTGCCGACCCCGCCGTCGACAAAGCCCTAGGTCCAGATGGAGCGGCCCGAGCGGAGCGAGGGACGACTACCTGGAGGTGGGGCGAGCGACGGCCATACTCGGCAACGAGGAAGGCCAAAGTGGGGGGCAGACCAAGTAAGCCAGAAAAGGGGCAGACCGCAGGTCAGGGGCCGTTCCGGTGGTTGAGAGCTGATCTCAGTGCTGGTCTTCCGGAAGCGAGTGCTCGACCTCGTCCCCCGATGCGGTGGGCTCTGGCGTCGATTCAGGGGGTTCAGCCCACATAAGGTCAAAACCCAATTCGGTGGATCATGAACAGGTGTTGGAGTGCTTTTCCTCGCACCACGCGGGCACTGTTTCATCTGGTCGGGCCTCATTCCGGATGTATCGTCAAGAGACGAGCTCTACGGTCAGGTTCGTCCTGATCGTTGAGATTCGGAGAAGATGTCAATCTCATGCGCCGTGCCATGGTCCTTCTGGGTGGCGTCGCCCTCGCCGTCGGCGCGTTCGCCCTCTTCTACCGCGGCCCGGGACAACCGTTCATCCGCGGTTACGTGAGCGACGTCGGCGCCACCATGCTGGTCTACGCGTTCTTGGGGCTGCTGTGGCGCACCACCGCCGCACGCCGCACCCTGGCCACGGCCGCGATCGCCGCCGCCGTCGAGTTCTACCAAATAATCGGCATGACCCCGCCGGGCATCGGCGGTGTCCTGGTCGGCGCGTTCCCCGACCCCTGGGACCTGGTCGCCTATGCCATTGGTGTGGTCGCGGCCCTGGCCTGGGAACGCCGATCGGTCCGATCCGGTGATCAGATCGGCTGACTCTCGGACTCCACCCCATCGGCACGCTGACGGTATGGATGCCCCACAGCGGCGAGGTCATCGGGTTCGTCCTGCGCGGCGGCCAGCCGTTGCAAAGCAGGACGAGGTCCGGCCCATATAAGCCCAATACCCACATTCACCAGGTGTTGCTCGCCGGCGAGGAGCCTGAGGGGCGGCGCGCGGCGGACACGGGTTGATGTGCCGGATAAGAGACCGTTATCGCGTACATCGCCGCCTTCACGTTGCCGCCGACCAGCGGCAGCGTGAAGGCGACAGCCGGACGACTTCGGCACGCTATCCGGTACATCGCCCGACTGGCCCGGCCGGACATGATGACGACCTGCATGATGCGACGGCGCGGTGTGTTTCTTCCGTACTCCGGCCGCCCCGGGTGGAGACGATCCGCCGCAAGTGATCACACCGTCCGGCTTGCCCGCGCCCCGCCCAGCCCCCATGAGACGATCTTGGTCGGAGTGATCCTGATGATCTCTCGGGAGAGGCCGGGCAGCGGCGGCTCCTGGTCCGTCAGCGCCTCCGCCTTGCCCCGAATCTCGATACCCCGCGGCGCCCACGGCTCGACGGCAGCCAGGTCGTCCACGACGAACGCGACCGTGCTGCCCTGCTGGACGTTCCGGAACTTCTTCGACTTGCCCAGCGCACCCCCGCCGATCACGATCGTGCCGCCCTCGGCATCGACGAAGAAGTTGGTCGGGTTGTTCTGGACCTGACCGTTGGGCGAAACGGTGGCCAGCCGCCCGATGGGCTGCGTGGCCAGGTAATCGAGCTCAGCTTGAGTGAAAATCATGTGCCGACGGTACCGAGGCCACTCGCCCTCCGCATCGGTCACTCCTACTTAACGGAGCCAGCCCTTTGACAGGGGCGCGCGTCTAAGAGCTTCTAACAAAATGAGGTGTTTCGGAGCTCTTAGCGGGCTGGAATCGGCATGGCCGACGGCTGCCACTCTCGCCTGAGCAACCCGAACACCCACGAGTCGGACACCTCGCCGTTTACGACGCAGTCTTCCCGCAACGTCCCTTCACGTACGAATCCGATCTTCTCCAGAACCCGGGCAGATGCCACGTTGCGCGTATCGGCTTCGGCCTGAACACGATTCAGGTCCAGCGTGTCGAATGCCCACCGCAGCAACGCGTGCGCGGCCTCCGTCGCGAAGCCGCAGCCCCACATCGCCTCATCGAGGCAGTAGCCCAACGACGCGCTGCGGTAGTCCGGGTTCCATCCGGTCAAACCACACCAGCCAACGAAGGCCCCGTCAGAAGCACGGTCGATGGCCACCCGCGCCCCGGTGCCTTCGTCCGCTATCTTCCGGCACATCGCGATGAAGCGCTCGGCGCGGGCCCGTTCGGTCCACGGCGGGGAGTCCCAGTAGCGCATCACGTCGGTGCTGCTGTGCAGCGCGAAAAGGCGGTCCGCGTCGGCGTCGGCGACGGGCCTCAGTCGCAGGCGAGCGGTGTGCAGTATGGGGGTGGCCAAAGTCATGCGCACCATCTTGCGTCCTCAGAGGGCGGGCAGACCACCGAATATCCGACCCCGGTCCGGGTCTCACGACTAAGAACTTCTAACCGAATGATCAGCGGGCGAGGCGCCGCCAGCAGATGATGGCGGCGCCGAGGGTCATGAAAGCCTCGTGGATGTCATCGCGGATCTCCCAGCGGATACGCAGCCGACCGAACCAGTGCAGCAATGCGATGGTCTGCTCGATCACCCACCGGTGTACGCCCAGGCCGGAGCCGTGCCCGCTACCTCGGCGGGCGATCACCGGCTTGACGCCGGTGGCCCAGACCAGCCGCCGGTATTTGTCGTGGTCGTAGCCTCTGTCGGCGTACAGCACCTTCGGCCGTCGGCGGGGGCGGCCACGCCGCCCGCGCACGGGCGGAATCGACCGCAGCAGCGGCATCAGCTGGGTGACGTCGTTGCGGTTACCTCCGGTCAGACTCAGCGCCAGGGGGATGCCGTTGCCGTCGGCGATCACATGATGCTTGGAGCCCGTCTTCTCACGGTCGACCGGGCTCGGACCCGTTTTGGGCCGCCCCTCAGCGCCCGGACATGGGAGCTGTCGATCACCGCCTTGGACCAGTCCAGCCGACCCGCGGCGTGTAACTCCGCCAGCAACAGCTCATGCAGGCGCTGCCAGACCCCCGCGGCGTGCCAGTCCCGCAGCCGCCGCCAGCAGGTCATCCCCGACCCGAAGCCCAACTCCTGGGGCAGATGCTCCCACGAGATCCCGGCATACAGCACGAACAAGATGCCCGACAGCACCCTGCGGTCCTCCAGGCGCTTGCGCCCGGGGTGATCGGCACGACGAGGCACCACCGGCAACAACGGCTGTATCCTCGCCCACAACTCATCCGGAACCATCCATGGCGGCTGCGTGCCCTTCCTCACGCCCGAGATCAACCCGGGAGCGATCACCCGTATTCCTAGATCATTTTGTTAGAAGTTCAAGGCGTTCCTCATCCGCGAGCGTGGAAGCGACGGCTCACCCGTCAACCAGTACGCCCCCTTCTACCTGTGGGCCGAGACCGGTGGAATGAACCGTTTCCTGTGGGGTGGGGCCGGATTCGGCGGCATCGTCGAGGACTTCGGCCGCCCCGGAGTCCGGCACTGGACGGGCGTCGCCCTTGAGCGGGGACCGGCCCGTACGGCCCTCCCCCGCGCGGCCACCCGCCGTACCGATCCGATCGCACCCGGCGCGGACCCCACCGCCGCCGTCGAGCGGGCACTGGGCGAGCTCCAGGCGCAGACCCGCGTCGAGGGCGTGCACACCGGCGCACTGGTGGTCGATCCCCTCCACTGGGAGCTGGTGCACTTCACCCTCTGGGAGCACGCCGTTCCGGAAACGGCGGCGGGAGACCGCTACGAGGTGCTTCACCTGTCCGCCCCGGGTCTGGACGGGATGGGGACCGGCCGACACTGGTGACCTTCGTTCCACCGGGCCTGCCGTCCTGCGTCCCACCGGGCCCGGACCGGTCAGGGGCCGCGGACGAACGCACCGAGGCCGATCCGATCGAGGCCCTCGACCGGCGCTCTCCCTCCGCACACGGTTCGTGAACGGCGTGTCGCCCGGGCGGCCCGGTCGGACCTGGCCTTCACCTCGTATCAGGTGAAAGGCCGCTCTCAGCCGGATTCCACCGCCAGGCGGATCCCGAAGCCGATGAACACGATGCCGGTCACCTGCTCCATACGGCGGCGGACGATCGGCCGGGCGAGGCCGCGCCGCATGAGGCTCGCGGCGAGGACCACGAGCGCGAACCACGCCACGCCCAGCAGGTTGTGAATGGTGACCAGAAGCAGAGTCGCCGGCAGTACGGGAACATCGGCGGGGACGAACTGCGGCAGCAAGGTCATGTAGATGACCCCCACCTTGGGGTTGAGCAGGTTGGTCACGAACCCGGTGCGCATGGTCGCCAGCGCCCGGACGGGGGCGTCACCCGAGCCGTCCCCGGGCTCGGCGAGCCCCGCCGGCCCGGTGGACGCGGAGCGGCGGGCCTTCCACAGCGCCCGCGCACCGAGCCACATCAGGTAGGCGACACCGGCGATCCGCACGGCGGTGTAGGCCGCGTCGGAGGCGGCCAGCAACGCGGTCAGGCCGAGCGCGGTGGCGACTCCCCAGACATAGCAGCCGAGGTTGACCCCCAGACCCGCAAGGAAGCCCGCCCTGTGCCCCGAGGAGACCGTGGTGCGCAGCACGATCACGGTGTCCGGGCCGGGCGAGACGGTGAGGATCAGCGCGACGACCGTGAAGGCGAGAGCGGCGGCAAGCATTCCAGAAGTGTAGATTCCCGGCGGCGTCTCCCCGGCGGCGGGTGGACTCCGCCGTCCTCGCTGTGGGACTTTCCGCCACGCTCACGCCGGTCCCACCGGGGGCCGGCTCCCCTCCTCGCGATCACGACACGATCCGGCGGCGCTCACGCGGCGCTCACGCGGCGCTCATGCGGCGATCACGGCACGCGAGCGGTCGGTGGCGATGCGCAGCGCGAACCCCGCCAGCGCGGCACCCATGAAGTAGCGCTGCACCCGCATCCACAGCGGTCGCCGCCCCATGAACGCCGCGATCGATCCCGCGGACAGCACGATCATGCCGTTGATGGACAGGGCGATGACGATCTGGGTCAGTCCGAGAGCGAGGCTCTGCGTGGCGACGTCACCGCGCGCCGGATCGACGAACTGGGGAAGCAACGACACGTACAGAATGGCGATCTTGGGGTTGAGGAGGCTGGTGACCAGCCCCATCGAGAAGAGCCGTCGCGGCGGATCCTCCGGCAGCGCCTTGGGCGTGAAGGCCGACTGCCCGCCCGGACGCACCGTCTTCCACGCCAGCCACAGCAGGTAGGCCGCGCCGGCGAGCTTGATCACGGTGTAGACGGCGGGCACCACGGCGAAGATCGTCGCGATGCCCGCCGCGGTCGCGACCAGGTAGACCAGGAAACCGGCGCCGACACCGGTCAGCGAGATCAGCCCGGCCCGGCGTCCTTGCGCCACCGACCGGGAGATCAGATAGATCATGTTGGGTCCCGGGGTGAGGACCATTCCGAGGGCTATCGCGGCGATGCCGAGGAGAGCGCTGATAGAGGCCATGGGGGCATACTCCTGCGTTCACGCGGATGGTTGAACGGCCAATTTCGCAAAGTGGCCTTGAACGCTCGGGCATGCGAACGCTCATGCGTGCGAACGCTCATGCGTGCAGCGGCAGCCGCTTGGTCAGCGCGGTGACCCGGTTGCGCGGGCCGAACACCGCCACCGCGACGTAGTCGACGTCGCCCGCGGGAGTCACGGCCAGCGCGTCGAGGTAGTCACCGTAGTCGCGGGCCCGGCGAGCCACCTCGTTGAAGCCGACCGCGACCAGATCTTCCCGCGTCCGGGCCTTGTCGTGCAGCTCGCGCAGTTGCTCGGCGGAGGCGGTCAGCACGGGCACCGGGTGCGGATTCAGCCCGGCGTGCACCTCCCCCGAGGCGTCCTTGCCGTCCGGACCGACCGGATGCGACAGCCGTGCCCCCAGACTCAGCCCGACCACGGCGGCGGCGTTCACCGCCAGCGCCGGCTCCAGGCCCTCGCGGACCACCAGCACCAGCTTCGTCGTCAGGGTCACCCCATGCTCCTTCCGAATGAACAGTGATATGCCATTGAAGCTAGCCAGACGTGCGGACCACACCACCTGAAAACGAACATTCGATTGGAACCGATGCCAGAATCCCAGTCATGGACGAACTTGATACGGAGATCATCCGGCTTCTCCAAACGGATGCGCGCCAGTCGAACCGGGAACTGGCCCGCAGGCTCGGAGTCGCCCCTTCCACCTGCCTGGAGCGGGTCCGCGCGCTCACCCGGCGCGGTGTGATCCGGGGCTATCACGCCGACATCGACCATGCCGCGCTCAACCGTGGCGTGCAGGCCATGGTCTCGGTCCAGGTGCGCCCGCTGAGCAGGGCCGTCATCGAGACCTTCAAGGACTCGGTGGGCGCCCTGCCACAGGTGCTGAGCGTCTTCGTCCTGGCGGGCGGCGACGACTTCCTGCTCCATGTCGCCGTACAGGACCTGGACCACCTGCACGCCTTCCTGCTGGACCAACTCAGCCAGCGCCGCGAAATCGCCGGTTTCCGCACCTCGGTGATCTTTCAGCGGGTCCAGAACACCGTCCTGACCCGGCTGCCGGATCCGACCTGAGCACTGTCCCGCCGGTGGAGGTCACGAGCGGCCCGCTGGACCTCCACCATCAAGATATTTTCATCAAATGCATAAATAAATGAACTTTCTAGTTCAATTAGCTGAACGAGCTTTTGCGGGAAGGAACCAGGTCAGCACGGCGACGACGAGCGCGACCCCGGCCGCGGCCGCACCGCCGGCGAAGGCGCGTGAGACACCGTCGGACACCGAGGCTCCCCCGGCGAACAGGGTCAGCAGTACGGCGAGGCCCAGCGAACCGCCGACCGACAGGGACGCCTGCAAGACGCCCGAGGTGATTCCGGCGTCCGCCGCGGGAGTGTCGGACAGGATGATGACGTTGAAGGGGACGATGGCGGTACCGGCGCCCACGCCGAGCAGCAGCATCGGGCCGAACACCGCCGTCAGATACCCTCCGCCTCCATCCGATCCGGCCAGCCAGAGCGTGCCGGCGAGGACGAGGACGAGCCCGGCCACTCCCGCCGCCCGGGGTCCGACCTTGGCCAGGAGCTTGGCGGACGAACGGGCGGCGACCAGCAGCGACAGCCCGAAGGGCAGGAAGGCCAGGCCGGTGGCCAGCGGGTTCAGGTGCAGGGTCCGCTGCAGGAACTGCGTGGTGAAGAACAGGAAGCCGGTCAGGACGAACGCCAGCAGGACCAGGTTGACGAACGAGCCCGCCCTGGCCCGGTGGGCGAAGATCCGCAGCGGCAGCAGGGGCGTGGCCGCACGGGACTCCAGCAGCACGAAGGCGGCCAGCACCAGCACACCGGCGACCAGCGCCACCAGCGCGGCCGTGTCCCGCCAGCCGGCCTCGGCGACCCGCACGAAGCCGTAGACCACGGCGGTCATGCCCACCACCGACAGCAACGCCCCCGGCAGGTCGAGCGCGCGGCCGCGCGGCGGCGAGTCGGAGGCGTCCAGCACCCGGGCGCCCAGTGCCACGATGAGCAGCCCCACCGGCACGTTGACCAGCAGGGTCCAGCGCCAGTCGGCCACCCAGACGAGCACGCCGCCCAGCACCATGCCCGTCGAGGCGGCCAGCCCGGTCACGGTCGAGTAGGTGCCGAAGGCGCGCTGTCGCCGGGCCCCGTCGAAGGCGACCGACAGCAGGGCGAGCCCGGCGGGCCCCGCCAGCGCCGCGCCCGCACCCTGGAGCACCCGCCCCGCGATCAACCAGCCGAGATCGGGGGCGAGCCCCGCGAGAAGGGAGGCCGCGGCCAGCAGCCCGGCGCCGGCGAGGAAGGCGGCACGGTGGCCGAGCAGGTCGCCGAGACGACCGCCGAGCAGCAGCAGGCCGCCGAACGCGAGCAGGAACGCGTTGATCACCCACGACAGGGCCGCGGCGGACAGGCCGAACCCGGCCTGCAGGTCCGGCAGCGCGACGGCCACGATCGTGCCGTCGAGCTGCAGCATGAACTCGCAGCCCACGATCGCGGCCAGCACCAGGCCCTCTCGAGCCGGTGGCGCCTCTACGGTCATGACGTTCTCCCATCCAGAATTTACCTTTGAGTGCATGAGTATGAACTCAAGAGTTCAAGCTGGCAAGTTCAAATGGATGGTCATCGAGGTAAGCTAAATGGGTGACCGACAGCACAGCCCCCAGCAGAGGGCGAATCGACAAGCGCGCCGCGATCCTGGAGGCGGCCGTGAAGGTCTTCGCCCAGGAGGGATACGCGCAGGCGGGAGTCGACACCATCGCGGCCATCGCCGGGGTGGCCAAGCCGACCGTCTACAACCACTTCGGTGACAAGGAGGCGCTCTTTCGCACGGTGATGCGGGACGGCGCCGAGCGCACCGCCGCCAAGATCGTGGCGGCGTTCGCGACGCTCCCCGACGACGGCGTCGATCTGCCCGGCGAGCTGACCAGGGTCGCCCATCTCATGGTGGAATGCCAGCTCAGCGATGAGGGCTGGGCGTTGCAGCGGTTGCTGTACGCGGAGGCGGCGCGCCTGCCCGACCTATACGACGAGGTCGTCTCGCGGGGCGGCACCCCGGCGCTCAACGTGCTGGCCGGGCGGCTGGCCAGCCTGGCCGGCCGCGGCCATCTGGAGGTTGGCGATCCGATGGTGGCCGCCACCCAGTTCATGGCGCTCGTCTCCGGCAACCTGCCCGCGCTGTCGGCGCTGGGCACCCGCCCGGTCAGTCCCGAGGATCTCGACTCCACGGTCCGCACCGGCGTCGCCACCTTCCTGCGCGCCTTCGCCGTACCGAGCAGGCGCAGGAAGGACACGGCCGCCCCGCGGTGAGGCATGGCCGGCGCCCCCCGGGGTGGGCCGGGACACCCCGGGGCCGATCCGGGGCCTCTCCGGATCCGGACCCTCTCCAGGTCCGGGGCCGATCCGATCGCGGCCGGCCCCGGGCTCTCTCATCTCACCGGCGGGTCATCCGGTGCGGTGCAGGTGGCCGAACAGGGTCAGCCACTGGTCGGGGTGGACGAACGCCACCACCGTTCCGGGCAGCACCCCTGCCGCCTCGCACGCGGCGTCCACCCGGTGCGCGGGGTGACGCGTTCTCAACGAGGCGTGCAGCGAACCGCCGACCCCGGCGAAGCCGTACTCGACGAACGCGTCGTAGGCGGCCAGCGACTCCGGGGGCAGCAGGGCCACGGACCGCCGCTCGATGCCCAGGACGGCCGAGTCGACCACCGGTACCGGGCGGAAGCTCTCCCTGCCGATGAATCCCAGCAGACTCCAGGAATGCTCCGGCCAGGTCCGCACGGTCAGCAGGCTCCAGCGGTCGAAGTCGCCGGTGCGCTTGCGCGCGTACTCCAGTTGGGTGACCAGCGTCGCCGAGGTCAGCGTGGGCGCGGCCAGGCACCATGCGACGATCTTCGAGGTGATCGCGTAGGGGATGTTCCCGACGACCGCGAACGGCTCGCGAGGAGCCCGCGCCTTCAGGAAGTCCCCTCTGACCACCTTGATCCGACTCTCGCCACGGGTGCGGGCGGCGAGCCTGCCCGCCAGCAGCGGGTCGATCTCGTAGGTGATGACCTCCTTGCATGTTTCGGCCAGGGCACGGGTGAGGACGCCCTCGCCCCCGCCCGGCTCCAGGATCAGCTCGTGCGAGCCGGCGGCTTCGGCCACCCGCCGCACGGCGGACGGATCGATCATGAAATTCTGCGAGAAGACACGTCTGGCCTGGTCACGGCCAGTACGGCCGCCACCGTTCTTGACTCGCTTCTGGGTGTGTGAGTGGTCTCCGTGCGCGAAGGACTGCGCCATAGCTGTCGCCCTTTCGGGTCCGAGATGAACAAGGTCTCGGAGGCCCTGGGCGCACGCATCGGGGACGCGCGGATGAGAGGGAGCGTCCCTTCAGCGGGCCAGAGCCCGGCCGCCGCGGGGACGCGCCACGAGAAGGCCCACCATGAAGGGGTCGGAATACATGCACATGTTGGGAACGGTACGGACCGTCTCGCTGGCCGCGCAACTTCTTTTCGGGAACCGAGCGGTTCTTTTGGGCGATCCGCGCCTCACCGCCGGCGGCGCGGTCAGCCGAAACGGACCTCCCGGACCGTCGCCGACGCCGCGACGAAGTCCAGCATGCGCATTCCCTCTTCCTCCAGCGCCGCCTGCTCCCGCGCCGTCACCGGCTGGAACAGCTCCACCTCGAGCACCGCCTCGCCCCGCTTGGCGGTCACCTTCCACATGCCCCGCACGAACCCGTCCACCAGCACCGCCGCCCTGATGATGCCGTTGACCGTGAACATCCTGCCGCGATACTCGTCCGCCATGATCCGGGTTCGGGTCCGCTCGCTGAACGACAGCAGCATGTTGTCGAACTCCGACAGGTAGCGCACCGGAGCGGGGGCGTCCGGGCCGGGCCGGGAGGCGTCGGGCAGATCGACCAGCTCCACGCCCTCCTCGGTCACGAAGGACCGCAGGTCCATGCTCCGGGCGACCTCTCCCAGCCGGGTCATGCCCGACCACTGCTGGATGTCCATCACCGCCGCCGGACCGTAGGCGGCCAGGTAGCGGCGGACCATCTCCTCCAGCGAGGCCCGCTCGTTCATGGGACGACCCAACCATGCCTCCGTGCTGGTGTGGGCGGGCTGTCCTCCCACCCCCCAGATACCCCGGGGCGGGACCTGCACCAGCGCCACCGTGTTGCGCACACCGTTGACCAGGTCGGCCCCGGCGCGTTCCGGCCACCGCTCGCGCAGGCGCTCCCCGAGCTCGCGGAAGGTGAGGGGCTTCTCCTCGACCATGGCCCGTCCGGCGGCGGCGAGCTCGTCCAGGTCCAGCCCGGCCAGTCTCTTGCCGTGACCGCCCAGCAGCCCGCGCATCAGCATCGGCTGCAGCAGCGGGCGCAGGCTCAGGCAGTCGTCCGCCGTGACCAGGTGGATGGTGGAACGCATCAGGGCCAGCCGCACCACCTTGCGCTCATGCAGCAACCGCGCCAGGTCCTCGTGGCCGAACTCGGCCAGGCGGCTCCACAGTCCGATGTAAGGCGGATTCGGCGCTTGTGCCTGCATGCCGTACAGGTGCCGGATCGCGTCGAAGGCCGGCAGCTCCGCCCGGGTCAGCAGCAACTGCCGGTCCAGGGTGGCCCGATTGAGCGCACGTCTACTGAGCACCTCGGGCATGTACGTCCTCTCCTCGGGCTTTCCTCGGCCACATCTTAGCAGAATGGAATAGTCTATTCCGAGATATCCGGTGAGCACCGCTTGACCTCGACGCACAGGTCGACCTCTACCGTCCCTGGCTGACGGCATGACCGGCCGACCCGGATCCGCGACCGGCTGACCGAACGGCTCACCCCTGCCCCTCAGACGGTCGGAGGCACCCACATGTAGGGCGTCGTCGTCGCGATCGCCTCCAAGCCGAGCCTGGACAGGATCGGGCGGCTGTCGTCAGAGGCGTCCACCTGCACCAACCGGAATCCCCGCTCCACCGCCAGGCCTGCCCGATAGGCCACCATCGACCGGTAGATCCCCTTGCCCCGCCACTCCTTCAGTGTCGAGCCGCCCCACAGCGAGACGAAGTCGGTGCCCTGGTGAAAGCGCATCCACGCCGCGCACACCACCCGCTCCCCCGCCTCGGCCAGCACCACCGCGCACCGGTCACCCGGCCCGGCGATGTCCCGCTCCAGGAGGTCGGGCAACCAGCTCCGATCGGCTTCCCAGACGGTCTCCTCCATCTCCCGGATCCGCTCCAGATCGCTCCGCCCGGCCACCTCCCGTAACCGCACTCCCTTGGGCGGCGCCGGAGCCGCCGCGAGTCCGGCCGTCTCACCCACCATGACGGTCTCGCGCTCCTCGGGCTCGAACCCGGCCGCGACCAGCCGATCGGGCAGGTCCACCGGCAGGTCGTAGTCGTGGTACTTCCATTCCACCGGCCGCCCGATCTCGGTGAAGAAGTCACGCTGGCCGGCGATGAACGCGTCCAGCTCCACGCCCTCCAGCCCGCCCAGATCCCGGTAGGTCACGAATCCCTGCCCGTGTCCGTCGGACACCACCCGCAGCACCGGTCCGATCCGCTCGGCCGTACGGCCGGGCATCGGCCTGCCCCGCAGTTGCTCGTCATAGGCGCGAAGATAGGCCGAGGCCCGCGATGAGATGTTCATTGCGACCACCCAATCACACAGCGAGACCCCGGTGACATGGAGCCGCCGGCCCGGTCCGGTCCGGCCGTCGATGTGGCGGCGACGGCCCGTCACCCTCGCGGGGGCGTCGTGTGAACCGAACGAGTTTCTTTACAATGTAGATCAATAATAATGGATAGGGTCGTCCGGGTGAGCGTGCCAGTCGTCCCCCAGTCGCCCCGCACCGCCGTCGAGCCCGCCCGCGATCCCTACCGGGTGTATCTCGACTCCCTGTCCAGCGCCGAGTCCCGCCGCGCCATGCGAGGCTGCCTGGACCGCCTGGCCGCCCTCGTCTCCGGGGACGAGGTCTCCTCCGGAGCGGGCCAGCCCTGGCACCTCCTCCGCTACGAGCACACGGTGCGCATCCGGGCCCTCATGATCGAACGCGGCTGGTCCCCCGCCTACGTCAACAAGCACCTTGTCGCGCTGCGCAGGGTGCTGCGGGAAGCCTGGCGGCTCGGGCAGATGACCGCCGAGGAGTACCAGCGCGCCGCCGACCTGCCGACCGTCGAGCACACCCGCCTGCCCACGGGACAGCACGTCCCGCCCGAGGTCGTCGGTGCCGCACTGGCCGCGTGCGACGCCGACGACTCCCCCGCCGGGGTCCGCGACGCCGCGCTGCTGGCGGTGCTCTACTCCACCGGCTGCCGCCGCGCCGAGATCGCCGGGATGACCCTGAGCGACTACGACTCCGGATCGCGCTCACTGCGAGTGCGCGGCAAGCGCGACAAGGAACGTCTGGTCTACCTGACCGCCGAGGCCGTCGGCCGGCTGGAGCGCTGGCTGGCGGTGCGGGGGCGCCCGGCGGGAGCGCTGTTCTCCCCCATCGGCAGCACCGGACGGCTGCGGATCAGGGACGGCGGGCCCGCGGCCATGACGGGACAGGCGATCGCCGACATCCTGTCCAGGCGGCTGGCCGAGGCGGGAGCCATGCCGCGCACCCCGCACGACTTCCGGCGCACCTTCATCGGCGAACTGCTCGACGCCGGCGTGGACCTGGCCACGGCTCAGGCGCTCGTCGGCCACTCCTCCCCCGCCACCACCGCCCGCTACGACCGGCGTCCCGAACGGCGCCGCCGTGAGGCCGTCGACAAGATCACTCTGCCCGCCCCCAGACCGCTGTGACCGACGGGCCGGCCCCGGCGGAACACGGTGACGGGAACGCCCCGGCACGCGGCCACGGCGTCGAGACGCTCACCGCCAGGCGTCGCGGCCGATGCGGTACAGCACATGCGGCCGGAGCGGGCTGTCGACGGGCACCCGGGGGTGATCGAAGTCGTCGGCCGGGTCCCTGGTCATGCCGAGGCGTTCCATGACCGCCCGGGAACGCAGGTTGGCCACGGCCGTCATGGAGACGATCTCGTCCCGCCCCGCCGGGCCGAAGCCGTGACGCAGCGCCGCCCGAGCCGCCTCGCTCGCGTAGCCGTACCCCCAGGCGGATCGAGCGAGCCGCCAGCCGACCTCCAGCGCCGGGGTGAAGTGTGCCTCGAACGTCTGCCACGCCAGCCCGGTGAACCCGACGAACTCCCCGGTGGCACGCACCTCCAGTGCCCAGAGCCCGTAGCCGTGCCTGTCGAACCCCGACTCGATCCGATCCACCATCGCATCGGACTGCTCGCGGGTCAGCGGGGCGGGGAAGTGCTTCATCACCTCGGGGTCGGCGTTCAACGCCGCGAACGGCTCCCGGTCGGCCTCCCGCCACCTGCGCATGATCAGACGCTCGGTCTCCACTGAACCTCTCCCCGGGTCGTCGGCTCTCGCCCTGGCCGTACTCCATGGATCATACGAAAACGGCCACCCGGCCGCGTCTCACCGCCATCGCACCACCGCCATCGCACCACTGTCCGGCCACCGCCTCGCCGGTGACGCCGGGCGCCCCGGGGGCGCGGCGCCCGGCATCCGGCGTGTGTGCGATTCTGGCCGCCATGGCCCTCCTTCCCCCCTCCGGCGAGCTTCGTTCCCACATCGTCGCGAACCTGGCCGGATTCCGGCGGCAGGGCGCCCTCCCCCTGGCCGAAGGGCTGCGGCACGCCGCGGTCACCGTGTGCGTGCTGGAGGATGCCGGGCGCGGGCCGTACACGATCGTGATCAAAAGGGGCGCCTACGGCCGCAACCCCGGGCAGTGGGCGCTGCCCGGCGGGAGGCTGGAGGAAGGTGAGGACGCCGTGACGGCGGCGCTGCGGGAACTGGCGGAGGAGGCTTCGATCCAGGAGGCGGAGGTGGCCGGGCTGCTCGACGACTTCGTCACCGACTCCGGATTCGTGATCACCCCGGTGGTGGCGTTCGGCGGGCGGCAGCGGCCCCGCCGGGACCCCCGCGAGGTGGCCTCCGTCCACCGGGTGCCGCTGGAGCGGTTCATGGCGCCGGGGGTGCCGCGCTGGCGGATCGACGAGGAGGGACGGAGCCTGCTGCAGATGCCGCTGGGCCCCTCGATCGTGATCCACGCGCCCACCGGGGCGATCCTGTGGCAGTTCGCCGAAGTCGCCCTCAAAGGGCGTGACCTGCGGGTGGCGGGGGTGGCCCAGCCCCGCTGGACACGCCGGTGACCCGATCTGGAATAACCAGCGGCGGACGTCGGTTACAGTAATCGTGCCGATGTGGTTTGTGTCCCCCGGGCCGCAAATTACCGCCTTCACGGAATACCGTTCGGCTGGAGCCGTGTTGTGCCTCTCGCCGAGGAGGCGACCGCCACATCGGCACTAAACGTCTCGCCCCGCGGGAGCCCAGGCTCCCGCGGGGCTTTTGTTTTCAGGTTTCCCCAAGAAGACGGCCGTAGCTTTGGAGGAGAACTACAAACCTGACGGCCCTGCTTGTGCGGGTGCGCACACCCGCCGATCGTCAGGCCACCACCTAGTGTGGTGAACCCGTCTCATGAGGAGAGCCCGTGCTCTATCGCCTGGCCAAGATCGTCAGCGCTCCCGTTCTTCGCCTGCTGTGGCCCACCGAGGTCACCGGGGCGGAGCACGTGCCCGGATCGGGGCCGGCCATCCTGGCCTCCAACCACCTGTCCGTCCTCGACTCCACCTTCCTGCCGATAGTGCTGCCGCGCCAGGTCAGGTTCGTGGCCAAGGCCGAATACTTCACCGGCAACCCGGTCACCGCGGCGTGGATGCGAGCCACCGGCCAGATCAGCATCGATCGGCAGAGCCCCTCCTCCGCTCAGGACATGCTGGACGCGGCCGCGCGGGTGCTGGACGACGGTGAGCTGTTCGGCATCTACCCCGAGGGCACCCGCTCCCCTGACGGCCGCCTCTACCGGGGCAAGGTCGGGGTCGCCTGGCTGGCCCTGGCCACCGGGGCGCCGGTGATCCCGGTGGCGATGAGCGGTACCGACGCGGTGCTCCCGATCGGCGCCTCGCTGCCCAAGCTGGGCCGGGTGGGGGTCCGCATCGGCAAGCCCCTGACGTTCTCCGGTTCGCAGACCAGCGCGCGTGACCGGCGCCAGGTGACCGACGAGATCATGGCGGCGATCCAGGAACTGTCCGGGCAGGAGTACGTGTCGAGCTACGCGCACAGCAGCAGCTTGGACAAATGATCATTAACCGGGATGCGTCGCGGCGACCACGCTAAGCTGCGGCCCTAGGGGCCGCAGAGACTGGGGGTAGTCAGGTGCCGCGTGGCAAGACGATCGCGATCACATCGGTAGCCGTCGTGCTGGTGGCGGGGGCCGCCGGGGGTGGCGCGTGGTGGGTACTGCACACCCGGGGCACTCCCAAGGAGACCGCGCAGCGCTTCACCCAGGCCTGGCAGCGGGGCGATCTGGCCGCCATGCGCGCCGAACTGGGGGCGACCGACCCCGCCTTCGGCAAGACGTACGAGGACATGCGCAAGAACCTCGCGATCGAGGGCACCGCGGTGCGGCTGGACTCGGTACGCGAGACCGGTGACGGCGTCGGCCAGGCCGCCTACACCGCCACGCTGAAGCTGAAGAACGTCGGCGAGTGGAGTTACACCGGCGCCCTCGACCTCGCGGTCGTCGACCACCACTGGCGGGTCAAGTGGTCGCCCAAGGCCGTGCACCCCGGCATGACCGCAGGTGACGGGTTCGCGCTGAAGACCAGGTGGCCGGAGCGGGCGAAGGTCGTCGCCGCGGGCGGCGAACGCATCGACGGCGGTGACGTGGGCGGATCGGTGCAGCAGATCGTCGGATACCTCGACAAGGCCACCGCCAAGGACGTCAAGTCGCTCGGCTCCTCCTACAAGGTGGGCGACGCGATCGGCCGGGGCGGGTTGCAGCAGGCCTTCCAGCGACGTCTGGCGGGCACGCCCACCACCGAGATCCAGCTCGTCGGCGCCGACGGCAAGACCGCCAGGCCCGTCGGCAAGCTGGAGGGAAAGGGCGGCGAAGCGGTGGAGACCAGTCTGGATCTGCGGGTCCAGCGGGCCGCCGCCGACGCGGTGCGCGACCTCAAGCAGACCACCTCGCTGGTCGCGGTCAAGCCGTCCTCGGGTGAGATCCTCGCCGTGGTGAACAACCAGGGCGGCTTCAACCGCGCTCTGGAGGGCAACTACCCGCCCGGCTCGACCTTCAAGGCGATCACCGCCGTCGGGCTGCTGGCCGAGGGGATGGCCCCCGGCGACCGGGTCACCTGTCCCAAGGACGTCAAGGTCGGCGGTCTGCCGATCCGCAACTCCCACCACGCCGGATACGGCGCGGTGTCCTTCTCCGACTCCTTCGCCTACTCCTGCAACACCACCTTCGCCCCGTTGGCCAAGGAGAAGCTGGGCGCCGACAAGCTGCTGAGCACCGCGGAGCTGTTCGGTTTCAACAAACCGCTCAGCATCGGCGTCGAGCTGGGCACCAAGAGCAGCTTTCCCAGGGCCCAGAGCGACGCCGAACTCGCCGCGGAGTCCTTCGGCCAGGGTCGCATCACCGCCAGTCCGCTGCTGATGGCCTCGGTGGCCGCCGCGCTGGCCGACGGCAGCTGGCGCCCGCCGACACTGGTCCCCTCGGTCAAGCAGAAGCTGCAACCGCAGGCGCTGCCCGAGGGGGTCACATCCCCGATGCATCGGATGATGTCCGCGGTGGTCACCAAGGGCACCGCCAAGGACGCGGGCCTGCCGGCAGGCACCAGGGGGAAGACCGGCACCGCCGAGTACGGCCCGCAGGACGCGCTGAAGACCCACGCCTGGTTCATGGGCTTCCGCGGCGACCTGGCCTTCGCCGTCATCGTGGAGGAGGGCTCGGGTGGCGGCGCGGTCGCCGCCCCGGTGGCCGCCCGCTTCCTGCGTGGCCTGAGCTGATCCCGTACGGCGGCCCGAACCCGTCGTCGCCGGGACGTTCGCCTTCCGGCACCGTCGCGGGCAGCGACGCCCGGCTCGTCATCAGGGCCGGCCGCGGTGAGACCGCCGACGGCCGAAGGCGCCGCGCTCGGCGCGTCCCGGCCGCTCCAGCGTCCGCTACAGCGCGAGCGCGGCGGCCTCGTGGCGGAGCACCAGGATGAGCAGCGTGGCGATCAAAGTCGCGATCAGCACCCAGCTGACCATGATGATGACCGTCGACCGGCGCGGGCGTCGGGAGGAGCGCCCACCCTTCTTCCTCGCGTCACGCCTGCGACGGCCGTGCTCCTTGCGGTGGACACGCTCGTTGAACGATTCGAGCCGCGCCGCCAGCCGCGGGTCCTCGTCGATGAGGTGACGCTCGATTTGCAGCAGTAGTCGCTCCTCGTCTTGCGACCAGGCCATGCCGTACCTCCCCGGAACGCAAGGCGTGTGCGGATTTCCTGCCCAATCGTGAAGATCGTTATCCATTCCGAGGCCTGCGATTTACCGCTTCTTTTCGCGTCCGACGCCTGTTCCGCCGCCGGTGGGCGCGCTGTCGGCGATCCCGGCGCGTCCGCGATCCCGCCACGCCGCACCGCGCCGAAGGCCTCGCCCCTGGAGGAGATCACGTCAGGCGACCGTGACCCGGTGACCGTTTACGGCCGGCGCGGCACTGGCGCGGTCATCTCACTCGCCGGCCCTTCGCCTGCGTCCGCCTCGCCGAGTGGGACAACTATTCGGACATAAAACAAAAATTAGGTTGATATCTCCCATCTATGCGCCACATACCCCAAACCACCCCTCTCTCCGAACACCCTCAAACCCCCTTTTGTAATCACAAATAGCGACGATCACAAAGACTTAGCCATGCGCTCCAGCCCTTTTGAGGAATGTGCAGCAGCGCTCCCTTCCTTATGACCGGAATCGACCTATGCTCGTCATCGAGAGTCACAGAACGTGACATCTGACGCGGAAGGCAGGTACCGACCGTGGCCACTACACCGAAGACTTCCGACCAGAAGCGTCCACCTCGAACCCACGGCAAAAAGCCCAAGCTCAGGGGTGAGGAGACGACCTGGCACAGGCCCGACTACCGGATCGTCGAGGCCTCCATGGAGATGACGGCCTACTTCCTGACCAGGTGACAGAGCGCCGCTTGCGAGGTGGGCGATGCGTTTGCAGGTGCTCGGCACCGCAGCGGGCGGCGGCGTGCCCCGGTGGAACTGCGCGTGCCGCGGATGGGGTGCTGACCCGGCTCGGTGTCGAGGTGGCCGCCGCGGGAATGGAGATCCAGCCGTGAGCGCCGCACCGTGGACACCCGCCGAGTTCGAGGCGCGCATGCGCGCCGTACCCGGCGACCGCTACCACGACCGGCATCCCTTCAACCTCCGGATGCACGCGGGCGAGCTGAGCCGGCGGGAGATCCGCGGCTGGATCCTCAACCGGTTCCACTACCAGCGGCACATACCGATCAAAGACGCGCTCATCCTGGCCAAGCTGGGGACGCCGGAGCTGCGCCGGATGTGGATCCGCCGGATCCGCGACCAGGACGGGACGCGGAACGGCCAGGGAGGCATCGAACGGTGGCTGCGCCTGGGCAGGGCGGCGGGCCTGGACCGCGGGCTGCTGCTGTCCGGCGAGGGGGTGCTCGCCGGTGTACGGCTGGCGGTCGAGGGCTACGTCAACCTGTGCCGCCTCGGCTCCCCGCTGGAGGCCGTCGCCGCGTCGCTGACCGAGCTGTTCGCCCCGGATCTGATGCGCGTGCGCATCGACGCATTCGAGCGCCACTACCACTGGGTGGCCCCCGAAGGCCTCCGCTACTTCCGGGGGCGCATCGCCCAGGGCGGCCAGGACGGCGGCGAGGCGCTCGGCCTGGTCCTGGAGTGGGCGCGTGACCGCGCCGACCAGGAGAAGGCCGTTGCGGCGCTGAGGTACAAGTGCGACGTGCTGTGGTCGCTGCTCGACGCGGTGGAGCGGGAGTATCGATGAGCGGCCCGGCCTGGCGCCCCGAACTCGCCTCCTCGATCATGTTCCGGCATGACGGCGTGCGCGGCACCGACCTGCTGGTCATGCCCGAGAAGGTCGTGGTGCTCAACGACCAGGCGGCCGCCGTCATCCGCCTGTGCGACGGCAGCCGGACCGTCACCGAGATCGTCGGTGAGCTGAGCGCCCGCTTTCCCACGGCCCCCGTCGCCGACGACGTGCCCGCCTTCCTGCACCGGGTCCGGCGAGAGGGGTGGCTCAGATGAGCGTCGAGGCGCCGTGGGCGATGCTGGCAGAGCTCACACACGCCTGCCCGCTCCACTGCCCCTACTGTTCCAATCCCCTGGAACTGATCGGCCGTTCCGGCGAGCTCGGCACCGGGGAATGGGCGCGGGTGATGGAGGAGGCCGCCGCCCTGGGCGTCGTGCACGCCCATCTGTCCGGCGGCGAGCCGCTCCTGCGCGCCGACCTGGCCGCGATCGTGGCCGCGGCCGAACGGGCCGGAATCTACACCCAGCTCGTCACCAGCGGCGTCGGGCTCCACCGTTCCCGGCTGGACGAACTGGCCGGCTCGGGCCTGCGCAGTGTCCAGCTCTCGGTACAGGACGCCGTGGCCGAGACGTCGGACCGCATCGCGGGGAGCCGGTCGTTCGCAGCCAAGGAGCGGGCCGCCGGACTGGTGCGCGAGAGCGGCCTGCCGTTCGGTCTCAACGTCGTACTGCACCGGCACAACCTCGACTCCGTCGAGGAGATCATCGCACTGGGCGTCGCGTGGGGCGCCGAACGCATCGAGCTGGCCAACACCCAGTTCTACGGCTGGGCCCTGCGCAACCGCGACGCCCTGCTGCCGACGCGCGACCAGCTCCGGCGCGCGGAGGAGAAGGTTCGCCTGTGGCGGGACCGGCTGGCGGGAGGGGTCCGGCTCGTCTGGGTCGTCCCCGACTACTTCGAGGGCGTCCCGAAGCCCTGTATGGGCGGGTGGGGGGCGATCTCCCTGACCGTCGCGCCGGACGGCGGGGTGCTTCCCTGCCCGGGCGCCTACGCCCTGCCGGACCTGGTGCCGCCCAACGTCCGGGAGCGTTCCCTGCGGTGGATCTGGGAGGAGTCGGCGGCGTTCAACGCCTACCGGGGAACGGCGTGGATGAGCGAGCCGTGCGCCGGCTGCCCGCGTCGCGACATCGACTTCGGCGGATGCCGCTGCCAGGCCTACGCGATCACCGGCCGGGCGGCCCGTACCGACCCGGCCTGCGCGCTGTCACCCGATCATCACCTCATCCGCGAGCTGACCGGGAATCCGGCGGCGGAGAAGGCACCGTCCGAAAAGGCACCGTCCGGCAAGGCGCCTTTCGACTACCGGCGGCCGCCCGTCCGGCACGGGAGAGCCGGCCGACCGTGAGTCGCGTCCCCGCCCGTTTCCGGCGCCCACCCGGCCGGCGGCACAGGGACGAGAACGTGTACGCGACGGCCGCGGCCACCGGGGCCGTCAGATGGGGCTTGGCCGGCGGTGACCCCGGGATCGGGCGGTGACGCGCGAGGCACACCACGAAGTGTGGGTACCTAATCCCATAAAGGGCACTAACTACCTCTATATCGGAAATGGGGGCATTACTGCGCTCGGCGTACCAGGGGAACGCATCGGGGCGCCATGACCGTGAAATCATGATCAGGCGACCGGAGCGAGCCCCCACCCGGTCACCCGATCATGGAGTGACACCATGTCCGCCTACCTGCGATTCCCGACCGTCTTCGGCGACACGGTCGTCTTCGCCGCCGAAGACGACCTGTGGACGGTGCCCGCCACCGGCGGGCGGGCCTTCCGGCTGACCGCCGGGGTCGCCGAGGCGGGTTACCCCCGCTTCTCCCCGCACGGCGACCAGATCGCCTTCGCCGGCCGCGAGGAAGGTCCGGAGGAGGTCTACGTGATGCCCGCCGACGGCGGAGCGGCCCGGCGGGTCACCTATCACGGAGCCCGCTCCACCGTCACCGGCTGGGATCCCGACGGTGCCGTCCTGTACGCCAGCGACGACTCCCAGCCCTTCGAAGGGCGCAAATGGCTGCACCGGGTGCGGCCCGACGGCGTTCCTGAGCGCCTGCCGTACGGTCCGGCCAACTCCATCTCCTACGGCCCGCAGATCGTGCTCGGCCGCAACACCGCCGATCCGGCCCGCTGGAAGCGCTACCGGGGCGGCACCGTGGGCGACCTGTGGATCGGCACCGAGGAGTTCCGGCGGCTCATCGCCCTGCCGGGCAACCTGGCCTCACCCTGCTGGGCCGGAGAGCGGGTCTACTTCATCTCCGACCACGAGGGCGTCGGCAACGTCTACTCCTGCACCGCCGACGGCGACGACCTGTGCAGGCACTCCGACCACGCCGACTACTACGCCCGAAACCTGTCCGGTGACGGCCGCCGGCTGGTCTACCACGCCGGAGCCGAGCTCTACATGATCGAAAATGGGGAGTCGCACCACGTCGAGGTGTGCCTGCGCAGCTCCCGCACGCAGCGCAACCGGCGTTTCGCCCCGGCCGAGGACTTCCTCGACAGCGCCACACTCAACCCCGACGGCAGCGGCCTGGCCATCACCACCCGGGGCAAGGCGTTCTCCTTCGCCTCCTGGGAGGGCCCCGTCCGCCAGCACGGCGCGCTGTACGGCGTCCGCTACCGCATGCTGACCTGGTTGAACGACAACGAACGGCTCGTCGCGGCGGCCAGCGACGACGGTGACCGCGAGGTTCTGGTCGTGCTCACCGCCGACGGCAGCGCCGAACCGGTCCGGCTCGACCACCTCGACACCGGACGGGTCACCGCGTTGGAGGTCTCCCCCAAGGACGACATGGTCGCGATCGCCAACCACCGCAACGAACTGCTCGTGATCGACCTGGCCAAGAGCACGGTGACCGACGCCACGAGCGCGGTGGTCGACACCAGCAGGTTCGGCGGGATCGAAGACCTCGCCTGGTCCCCCGACGGCCGCTGGCTCGCCTACGCCTGCCGCGACACCGCGCAGACCATGGCCGTCAAACTGTGCCGGGTCGAGACCGGCGAGACCTTCCCCGCCACCCGCCCGGTGCTGTGGGACTCCTCCCCCGCCTTCGACCCCCGCGGCGACTACCTCTACTTCATCGGACAGCGCGTCTTCAACCCGGTCTACGACGAGCTCCAGTTCGACCTGGGGTTCCCGCTCGGCTCGCGTCCCTACGCCATCGGCCTGCGCGCCGACGTCCGCTCCCCCTTCGTCCCCGAGCCCCGACCGCTCAAGGACGACGATGACGACGACGATGACGGCGGGGACGGCGGAGACGACGGCGAGCAGGAGATCGAGGTGGTCATCGACCTGGACGGCATCCAGGACCGCGTCGTCGCCTTTCCCGTCCCCGAGGGACGCTACGACCGCATCGCCGGGATCAAGGGCAAGGCCGTCTACCTGACCTTTCCCGTCGAGGGCAGCCTCGGCGACGACTACGCCGACTCCTCCGACGGCGCGCTGCACGTCTACGACTTCGCCGGCCAGAAGCAGGAGACGCTGGTCGGCGACGTCTCGGGGTTCCAGCTCGGCCGCGATGGCGTCACGCTGCTCTACCAGGCGGGGAGGCGGCTACGGATGATCAAGGCGGGCGAGGAACCCGAGGACGACGACACGCCGAGCCGCGGCAGCGGATGGATCGACCTGTCACGGGTCAAGGTGTCCATCCGCCCGGAGGCCGAGTGGCGGCAGATGTTCCGCGAGGCCTGGCGGCTGCAGCGGGAGAACTTCTGGGCCCAGGACATGGCCGGAATCGACTGGGAAGGCGCCTACCGGCGTTACCTGCCGCTGGTGGACCGGGTCACCACCCGAGGGGAGTTCTCCGACCTGCTGTGGGAGCTGCTCGGCGAACTCGGCACCTCCCACGCCTATGAGAGCGGCGGCGCCTACCGCTCCCGGCCGCACTACCGGCAGGGCAAGCTCGGTGTCGACTGGTCTTTCGAGGACGGCCTCTACCGGATCGCCCGCATCGTCGGCGGCGACCGCTGGGATCCCGAGGCGACCTCGCCGCTCAACCGGCTCGGGGTGGACATACGGCCCGGCGACACCGTGCTGGCCGTCAACGGTCAGCCCGTCGGGCCGTCGGCGAGCCCGGACGAGCTCCTGGTCAACCAGGCCGACCAGGAGGTCCAGCTCACCGTCAGGCGCGGGGAGGACAAGCGGACTTTCGAGGTCAGGGCCATCGGCGACGAGCAGCCCGGCCGCTACCGCGACTGGGTGGAGGCCAACCGGGCCCACTGTCACGAACGCAGCGGCGGCCGGATCGGCTACCTGCACATCCCCGACATGGGCCCGGAGGGCTACTCCGAGTTCCACCGCGGCTTCCTCACCGAGTACGACCGCGAGGGCCTCATCGTGGACGTGCGCTTCAACGGCGGCGGCCACGTGTCGGCCCTGCTGCTGGAGAAGCTCGCCCGCCGCCGTCTCGGCTACAACTTCCCCCGCTGGGGCGTGCCCGAGCCCTACCCCGACGAATCCCCCCGCGGGCCGATGGTCGCGATCACCAACGAGTGGGCCGGCTCCGACGGCGACATCTTCAGCCACACCTTCAAGCTGCTGGGCCTGGGCCCGCTGATCGGCAAGCGCACCTGGGGCGGGGTGATCGGCATCTGGCCCCGGCACCAGCTCGCCGACGGCACGGTCACCACCCAGCCGGAGTTCTCCTTCGCCTTCGACGACGTGGGCTGGCGGGTGGAGAACTACGGCACCGATCCCGACATCGAGGTGGACATCACCCCGCAGGACTACGCCCGGGGCGTGGACACCCAGCTCGACAGGGCGATCGAGGTCGCACTGGAACGCCTGGTCGTCTCTCCTCCGCACACGCCCAACCCGGCCGACCGGCCGCGGATCGTCATCCCGCGCCTGCCGCCCCGCTGACAGGCCCGCGGCACCGCAGCCGGGGAGACCCGGCGGGCTCTCGCGGATTTCGGCGAGGTGGTCAGGGCCCGACCCCGGCCGCCTCGACGAGCCGTCCGGCCAGTGCCCTGATCTCCCCGCGCAGCTCGTCCGGTGTGATCACGGTGAACGGCCAGCCGAGTCCGGCGAGCATCTGGGCCATCCCGTCCAGTCGTTCGGCCCTCGTCTCCACCAGGACCCCGTCGTCGGTCTCGGTCAGAGTCGCCGTCGAGGCCGGGATCCTCCTGGCCGCCTCCTCCATCGTGGTGGCCAGCAGCACCTTCACCTCGTGCCGGTACGGCACCGCCGCCAGCGAACCGAGCACGTGCGCGACCGGGTCGAAGTCCGCCGGGACCTCGAAGGCGGTTCCGGTCCGTGCTGCGCTCGCCACCCGGTCGACCCGGAAGGTCCTCATCTCCCCGCTGGCATGGTCGAATCCGGCGACGTACCAGCGCCCGGAGTGGAAGACGATGCCGTAGGGGTCCAGGTCGCGTTCGGAGGAATCGCCCCGCCAGGACCGGTAGGCCAGCCGTACCGTGTGCCCGCGCCGGGCGGCGCCGGCGAGCGCGAGCAGCGGCCCGGCCTTCGGGGTGTTCACCGGCGCCGGAGTCCGGGTGTGCGCGAGGGTCTCCGACACCGCGTCGACGCGGTCGCGCAGCGCCTGCGGGAGCACTCGCTGGATCTTGGCCAGCGCGCTCTCGGTCGCCGCCTCCCCCACCGCGAGCCCGCTCCGCCGCCCGGCGAGCAGCCCCAGCATGACGGCCGTGGCCTCGTCATCGGTGAGCATCAGCGGCGGCAGCTTGAAGCCGGGCAGGAGCCGGTAGCCGCCGTAGCGGCCCCGTTCGGCCTCCACCGGGACCCCGATCTCGGCGAGCCGCACCGCGTAGCGGCGGACCGTGCGCTCGTCCACCTCCAGCCGGGCGGCGAGCTCCGGCCCGGTCAGGCCAGGCCTGGCCTGCAGTAGTTCCAGCAACGTGAGCACTCGGGTGACGGTCACCAAGGTCTCCTAAAATCAGGACTGATTCTGTCCGGATTCGATCATAGGGTGGTGTCAACCGATCAAGGAGAAAAACGAATGAGCACCTATGTCCTGGTCCCCGGTTTCTGGCTCGGCGCCTGGGCCTGGGAGAAGGTCGTTCCCCCGCTGCGCGAGGCCGGCCACGACGTCCACCCGGTCACTCTCACCGGGCTCGGCGACCGGGCGCACCTGGCCGGTCCCGGGGTCGACCTGGAGACGCACATCCAGGACATCGTCCACACGATCGTCTTCGCGGACCTGCACGACGTGATCCTCGTCGGCCACAGCGGCGCCAGCGGCGCCGTCACGGGCGCGGCCGACCGGATCCCCGAGCGCGTCGCCCGCCTCGTCTACCTCGACAGCGGCCCGACCGCGGACGGCATGACGTTCATGGACTTCAACGAGCCCGACCAGCGGGCGTTCATCGAGACGCGAGTCGCCGAACAGGGCGGCGGGGTGGAGTATCCGCTGCCGTCCTGGCAGGAGCAGGAGCAGGCCGGAGCGAGCCTGGAAGGCCTGGGCGAGGCCGAGCGCGCGTGGTTCGTCTCCCGCGCGACGCCCCAGCCGTACGGCACGATGACCCAGCCGCTGGCGCTGAAGGGCGGAGTGGACGGGCTGCCCAAGTCGCTCATCGCCTGCTCCATCCCACTGGAGCAGGTCCGTGAGATGGCCGCGGCCGGCCACCCCCTCTTCGAGGCGCTCGCCGGGCCGCAGTGGAGCTTCGAGAAGCTGCCCACCGGCCACTGGCCGATGTTCTCCGAGCCCGTGCGGACCGCGGCCGTCCTGGCCTCACTGGCGAGCTGAGACCGCACCGGAGGCGAGCGGGCGAGGAGGGCGAAGGGGAGAACCCTTGAGCCTCCTGCGCCCATGCCGGCTCACCGGCCCCGCCTTCACCACCCTCTCATCACCTCTAGTAACGATATAGTAACTTGAAGTGATGAGGGTGGCCGGGGGACCATCGGTCGGGCAAGCGCAACCCCGACCAGAGGACTCACCGTGATATCACCTGTCCACAAGGCGCGCCTCGCCGCCGTCGCCATCGTCGCCGCCCTCCTGTGCGCGGGATTCACCGCGCCCGCACGAGCGGAGCCGGGCTCTCCCGACCGGCGTTCCGAGCAGGCGGCACTCCGGCGCGCGGCCGAGCAGTGCGGTGCAGGACAGATCTGTTTCTGGTACTACCGAAACTTCAGCGGCACGCCGTGGCGGTGGACGCCCTCGAGCGGCTACCGCGACATGCCGTCCAACCTGCACGACCACGTCTACTCCTTCTACGCCAACGCCTCCGGCTGCTTCATCGACTGGGACCCGGCGGAGCGGCGCAGGGCAAACGCCGGTGACTACGCCAAGGCGTACGACACCAACTTCGGCAAGAGAATCGACGCGGTGGGCCTCACGAACATGTGCTGACCCTCGCGCGGACGCACGTGACGCCCCCGAGACCGGCCGCTGAGACAGGCCGCTGAACCCGGCCGCGCCCCTCATCCGATGGGCGCGGCCGCACCGTTCGCCGGCGGCGGCGTCAGGGTTGGGTCTGCAGCTCCCACACCGGCTCCTCGACCCAGTCGCGGATCGTCTGGAAGGTCCTCTGGGCGATCAGCTGCTGCCCGGCGGCGTTGGGATGGAAGAAGTCCCATTTGCTGACGTGGTTCAGGGTGAACCGGGTGTTGAACAGGGCGTTGCCGTCGAACCTGCAGGCCGGGCCGTAGGCGGCGCAGACCTTGGCCAGGGCGGCGTTGTAGGCGACCACCCTGGCACGCACCCGGTCGCGGCGGGCCCGGTCGGCCGCGGCGGTCGAGGTGGGCCTGGCCAGCATGGTCTGGCAGATCCGGCCGACCGACCAGAACCCGCGCGCCAGCAGGTCGTCCTTGCCGACCTGCCAGAGCCGCTTGAGGTCGGGGATGCTCGCCACGAACACCTTGCCGCCGGGCCGTCCGGTCCGAAACAGCTTCAGGGCCTCCGCCACCCGGCTCTGGTAGACCCCCACCGGGGTCATCCCCCGCTCCTCGGACACGCAGGCGTCCTGGGCGCCGATCAGAACCGTCACGTAGTCGGCGCGCTGCGCGACGGCCCGAGCCATCTGCGTGGCGAGGTCGGCGCTGGTCGCACCGGGGACGGCGAGGTTGACGTTGTGTCCGGCGATGCCGTCGTCCAGGTCGCGGAACCTGAGGTAGTGGCTTTGGACGGCCGTGCTGTCACCCGAGGTCCAGGAGCGCGAGACGCAGGGGGCGTACCAGCCGCAGGCGTTGAACCCGGCGCTGATCGAGTCGCCGACCGCGGCCATCACCACCGGCCGCCACGGCTCGACGGCGCTCGCCGCCGGCGGGATCGCGAAGGTGGCCGCGAGCACCACGACCCCTGTGAATGCTGTCACAGTCCGGCAAGCCATGGCACCTCCGCCTGAGAGATCAGTCTGCTTCGGATGTATCACCGCAGAACAGCGTGGCGCCCTTCATTGACCGAGTGCCTTGGTTTTCTTGACAGAGCGTGGCGAGCGTGCAGATTGGGGGACCCTCGCCGAACACGTTCAGTTTCCGGCATAGAGTGTTCCGGGTGAGTGTCGCGCTCGGATTAACACGTCCCCTCGTGGTGAGAACCACGCTCGTCGGCGACCCCGGCGACCTGCTCGCGCGACTTCCCAAAGCCGCCCCCTACGCCTGGATCAGGCACGGCGAGGGTCTGGTGGCCTGGGGAGAGGCCGTACGCGTGGCTGTGCCCCCCGGCCCCAGGCGTTTCGAGTGGGCACGCGACTGGTTGACGGCCACCTTCGGCGAGGCCCACGTCGACGACGACGTGGGCGCCCCCGGCTCGGGCCCGGTCGCGTTCGGTTCGTTCACCTTCGACCCGGACGCCCACGGCTCGGTTCTCGTCGTGCCGCAGGTCGTCCTCGCCCGCCGCAACGGCCGCGCCTGGCTGACCACCCTCGGCGAGGAGCGGCTGGACCTGGTCACCCCGCTTCGCGACCCCGGCAGGATCCGCTACGGCGACGGCAGTCTGACCGCTCCCGAGTGGGAGCACGCCGTGGCACGCGCCGTACGGCAGATCAGGTCGGGCCGCCTGGAGAAGGCCGTGCTCGCCCGCGACCTGACCGCCACGGCGGAGCGCGAGATCGACGTCCGCCTGCTGCTGTCGCGCCTGGCCCAGCGCTATCCGGCGTGTTACACCTTCTCCTGCGCCGGCCTGGTCGGCGCCACTCCCGAGCTGCTGGTGCGGCACACCGGTGAGACGATCGAGTCCCTGGTGCTGGCCGGCACGGTCTCCAGGGGCGCGGACCAGGCGGAGGACGAGGCGCGCGGTGCCGCTCTGTTCGCCTCCGACAAGGACCGTTACGAACACACCTGCGCGGTGGAGTCGGTCCGGGAGGCGCTGTCCCCGCTCTGCTCCGAGCTGAAGGTGCCCGAGGAGCCCGAGCTCCTGGTCCTGTCCAACGTCCAGCATCTGGCCAGCCCGGTGACCGGGCGGCTGTCGGCCGGGGCCTCGGTCCTCGACGTGGTCGCGGCCATGCACCCGACGGCCGCCGTCGGCGGCACGCCCACGGAGACGGCGCTCGACGTCATCCGCGAGCTGGAGGGCATGGATCGCGCCGGTTACGCCGGCCCGGTCGGCTGGATCGACGCCCGGGGCGACGGCGAGTGGGGCATCGCGCTGCGCTGCGCCCAGATCGAGGGGTCTCGGGCCCGCCTGTTCGCCGGCTGCGGCATCATGGGCGACTCCGACCCGGCCGCCGAGCTCGCCGAGGCCCAGGCCAAGCTCCGCGTCATGCAGTACGCCCTGGAAGGCTGAAGAACGCGCCGGCGGGGTGGACGCGTGTCCGGGGAGAATGCCCGGCGCGCCTCACCCCGTCGAGGACGAGCCGTCCGGGAGAGTCTCCTCTCCCGCATCCGGACGGCGGGCTCCTCGCTGATCACGAAGGCGATGGGCCGGGCCGCCCGGCCATCCGGCCGGCCGCCATGGCCCTGTACTCCTTGGCCTGCGGGTGTGCGGGCACCTGGGCGAGGACCGCGTCGAATCCTCTGACGGCCCCGGCGTAGTCCCCCGCCCAGTAGTCCTGCAGGGCGGTGCGGTACAGCCCGTCCACGGGGCCGAGACGGTTTCTCACCCCGCTGCGGCCGAGCAGCTCCCGGACGAGTGAGGAGGGCGAGGCGTAGTTGAACGGCTGCTCGTTGCGGGCCCTGTAGAAGAGCACGCCGATGACCTGGGCGGACGCCGTCTCGACGGCGGGCCCTCCGCTCATGCCGTTCGTCACGGCCGCGCTGATCTCGTAGAGGGGCAGCCCTCTGTTCACGCTCTTCGCGCTGACCTTTCCGTCCTTGTTGCTCGGTTCCAGCACCTGATCCGTCATCGAGAGCACCGGCCCGGGGTAACCGATCGCCAGCACGGGTGTTCCTATCTCGACCGCTGACTCGGGGGCGAGTTCGACGCTCGGCAGGTTCGTTCCCTCGATCTTCAGCAGCGCGAGGTCCCCCTCACTGGAGGGCTCGAACATGATCACGCGGGCGAACTCCGACCGGCCTCCCATGGGGCTCGGCGAGGCGGTGCCCGTCGTGGGAGCCTCACCCGGGGTGTCTCCGTTGAACAACGGACCGGCGATGGTCTGCCTGACCCGCACCTCCCTGTCCGGCGGCGTGCCCGCGACCTGTCCCTCGGCGACCCAGTTGCCGACGAGGTCCCGGTCCAGCTCGGCCCTGGTCTTCGGATTGCCGTTCGCCCGTTCCTGGTCTATCACCTCGTCGAAGAACGACCGCGTGATGCCCTCGATCCCGGGATCGACGCAATGGCCGGCGGTGACGAGATATCCGTCTGGATTCACGAAGAACCCGGTGCAGCCGCTCGTATCCTTGATGGGTTTGCTTCCCCAGAGCTGTCCGGTCGCCTCGTTCCGGAGATAGCCGGACCATCGGACCTCCACGAACACGATGGCGGGGCGGACCAGGGCCGACGCGCGTTCCTCGGCCGTGACCGGGGCGGGTCCTCGGCCGGGGAGCGAAGGAGCGGCGGAAGCCGGCGGGGACGGGGAGGGCGGCGGGGCGGTGGTGGAGCCGGAAGGGGCGGGGGAAGCCGGCGGAGCCGCAGGGGTGGCCGAGGTGATGGAGGTGGTGGATGTGGAAGTGGCAGGAGAGGCCGACGGGCCCTGGGAGACGGTGCCACTGCCGCAGCCGGACACGGCGAGCGCCAACGCGGCGGCCGTCCGGATCACCAGTTGCGAGAATCCATCCATCAGACGCGGCCTCCCCCTGGCCGGTTCGAACGACTTCCCCTTCCCCTCCCGCCTCACCGCCGGGCCGCAGGAAGCGTCGAGGCGGCAGTGGAAAGGGCGAAATACAGGTTTCGGGGATTCAAGAAGGTTTCCGTGGAGCGGGCGACACGACGGCGGCCGTCCGAGGGCCGTGCGCGGCTCCGCGGCCGGATCCGGCCTGGAATCGGATCGGAGACTCCCAGATCCTCTTGTCCGGTCTCACACCACGACCCGGCTCAGTCGAAATCATACAGGTCAGGCAGCTGCCTTGATCAATGAGATTGGATAACGTTCACATCTTTTGAACCGCTCGGAAGCCGAGACGGCACAGATGCCCGAGCGGGCCTCGGCCGGCCCTCTTCCGCGTGTTCACCGCCCCGCGTGGTGCCTGCCCGTGCGCCGGTCCCTCAACCGGATCACGACGAAGACCACCACGGCGAGCACCACGACGCCCAGCACGGCCTTGGACAGGACCCCGGCGTAGTCCTCGACCAGCGACCAGTTCTCGCCGAGCAGGTATCCGGCCATCACGAAGGCGGTGTTCCAGATGAGGCTGCCCAGCGTGGTCAGGAGGGTGAAGACCGTGATCGGCATGCGCTCGACCCCGGCCGGGATCGAGATGAGGCTGCGGAAAATGGGGATCATGCGACCGAAGAAGACCGTCTTCCTGCCGTGCCTGGCGAACCAGGCCTCGGTCTTCTCGATGTCGGAGACGCTGATCAGTGGCAGCTTCGCCGCGATGGCCACCACCCGGTCGCGGCCCAGCATCGCGCCGATCCCGTAGAGTGCCAGCGCGCCGATCACCGAGCCGAGGGTGGTCCACAGGACGGCGTCGAAGAGAGTCATGTTCCCCTTGCTCGCGGTGAACCCGGCCAGTGGCAGGATCACCTCGCTCGGCAGCGGCGGGAACAGGTTCTCCAGCGCGATCGCCACACCGGCGCCGGGCGCGCCCAGGGTCTCCATCAGATTGATCGCCCATCCGGCGATTCCGTCGACGTTGGTTGCACTCATGGCGACAAG
Organism: Streptosporangium sp. CA-135522; assembly: GCF_050949235.1. Classification (NCBI taxonomy): domain Bacteria; kingdom Bacillati; phylum Actinomycetota; class Actinomycetes; order Streptosporangiales; family Streptosporangiaceae; genus Streptosporangium; species Streptosporangium sp. CA-135522. The sequence continues at coordinate 4,348,305 of NZ_CP192026.1, read as the reverse complement.
GCTAAAGAGATTCAAATACGCCAGACATGAGGGACGCCATCGGACCTTCTCGCACGCACCCCAGCATGCGAGGTGCGGAAAACCCCAGGCTCCACCGGGCGGTCGGGGCCGCCGGACCGTTCGCCCGACCGCTCCGTAGAGATTTCCGCACGTCAGGGCGGCTCTCAGCCGCCGCGGGCGAGCGTGGCCGGCGGAAGCCGGACCCGGCCGCGGCGACCGGCGGACGGGCCCTGCCCGCTCACCGGCCGCGAAGTTCCGTGAACGGCGGTGATCCATCCCACATTTCCCGCCACGGGGAGCACGCGCTCACGCATGCGCGCCGGCCGCGCCACCGCGCCGTATCGATCCCGGGGTCGGTTCCGGGCATGACGCGCGCTCCGCGGAGCGGTCAGGCTTTCCTCAGATAGACCGTCTCGCCGGCCTCGACCTCCGCGCGGCCGGCCGTCAGCGTGGCGACCCAACCGGGGAAGACGGTCAGGTCCGCCTCCCGCACCGCGACCCGGAAGCCGACCTCGGCGCCGTAGACGACTTCCCTGAGCTCGTACGGCGAGGCACGGAGGTCGTTCTCCAGCCGTCCCGCCTGGACGTGCTCCACGGTCACGAACACGATCCTGGCGGGCACCATCTCCACCAGGGGCGTGAGGTCCAGCGTCTTGCCGACCGAGGAGCCGTACGCCCGGACCAGGCCGCCCGCGCCCAGCTTGACCCCGCCGAAGTAGCGCGTGACCACCGCCACCGCGTCGCCGAGCCCGCGGCGCAGCAACGTCTCCAGCATCGGAGTGCCCGCGGTGCCACCGGGTTCCCCGTCGTCGTCGGCTTTCTGCACCAGCCGGTCCCCGCCGATCACGTAGGCGGAGCAGTTGTGCGTGGCGTCGCCGTACAGCCGCCTACGGCCGGCCACGAACCGCCTGGCCGCCTCCTCCGTGGTCACCGGAGCGATCGCGCAGATGAACCGTGATCGTTTGATTTCGAGCTCGTGCTCGGCGACGTCTTCCAACGTGAGGTACGGGGCGGCCACCCGGACAGGCTATCGGCGAGTGCGGTCCGCCCGGGTGGCCGGGCGGCTGGGCTGGCGCGGCGCCGATGGGCAGCGTCCGGGGTTCGGTGGCGGTCATGGGGCTCCTCGGGAGGGGGCGCGAAGTCTTGCCGCACCATGGATCCGGCCCCCTTCGGGAGAGCTGTGCACTTCGCCCGCCCGACTCCTCGCCGAGCGGGCACCAGGCCCTGTCGCCCCAGGATAACCGCAGCTCAGAGCGTGTTCTCGTGGATGTGCACGATGAGCCACTCCCCCTCGACCAGCCGCAACACCGCGGTGGTGCGCACGATCTCGGGCTCACCTTCGGCGAACTCGACGCGGAGCAGGTAGCGGGCGAGCGCCGTCTCCCCCCAGACGTCGACGACCTCGTCGTGGGCACGCACCTCGGTCTCCCGCGGACCGTCGGCGGGCCGGGCGTCCCGGACCTTGTCGAGCTGCGTCCCGCTGGTGATCAGCATGGGCTCCGCCGAGTCCCAGATCGTCGCCTCCGGGTGCAGCAGCCGGTCGATCCCGGTCCGGTCACCGCGCCGGTAGGCGTCGTACATCGCGGTGATGACGGCCCAGACGGCTTCGCGTGCCACTTGTCGTATCTCCTTCGCTCGGGGGTCGCCTTCTCACGTTACGGCCATGCCGGCCCGACCCCTGCCCTTTACAAAGTAGATTCATAGTAGGAGGTTCCGCGGCCGGTGTGTTCAGCCGGGCGGCTCGCCCCGCCCCAGCTCGTGGGCGAGCTGTTCGAGCTCGGCCCCGCCCGCCATCAGGGAGGTCAGCTCCTCGCGGGTGAGCTCCGCCTTGCCGTACTCGCCGAGGCTGGCGCCCCGGTTGAGCAACAGGAACCGATCGCCGACCGGGTAGGCGTGGTGCGGGTTGTGGGTGATGAGGACGACTCCCAGTCCCCGGTCACGAGCCCGGGCGATGTAGCGGAGCACGACCCCGGCCTGCTTGACCCCCAGCGCGGAGGTCGGCTCGTCCAGGATGAGCACGCGGGCGCCGAAGTGGACGGCTCGGGCGATGGCCACGGACTGGCGTTCGCCGCCGGACAGGGTGCCGATCGGCTGGTCGACGTCGCGGATGTCGATACCCATGGAGCGCAACTCCTCGCGGACCACACGCCTGGCCCCGGCCACGTCGAAGCGGCGCAGCGGGCCCCGGCCGAGCAGGGGTTCGGAACCGAGGAAGAAGTTACGCCAGACCGACATCAACGGGATCATCGCCAGGTCCTGGTAAACCGTCGCGATGCCCCGGTCCAGGGCGTCACGGGGGCTGGTGAAGGCGGCGGGCGCGCCGTCCACGAGATACTCCCCCGAGTCGGGCGGGTGCACACCCGACAGGATCTTGATCAACGTGGACTTGCCGGCGCCGTTGTCGCCCAGAACGCAGGTCACCTCCCCCGGGCACACCCGCGTGGAGACGTCCCGCAGCGCGATCACGCCGCCGAACGTCTTGCCGACGGCACGGACCTCCAGGAGGCGGCGGGCGCCCTCACCGGTGTCATCGGGGGCCACGTCGGTTCGGGTCAACGCTTCGCCTCCTCCGCGTAGCGGCGGACGAGCCGGTTGGCGAGGGTCGCCAGCAGCAGCATGGCGCCCAGGAAGAAGGTGAACCAGTCGGCGTCCCAGCCGGCGAACACGATGCCCTTGTCCGCCATGCCGAAGATCACGGCGCCGATCGCGGCACCGATCGCGGAGCCGTACCCGCCGGTCAGCAGGCAGCCTCCGATCACCGCCGCGATGATGTAGACGAACTCCTGGCCGATGCCCGAGTTGGCCTGCACCGAGGTGAAACGCAGCGCCAGGATCGAGCCGACCAGCCAGGCCGCCGCCGCGGTCGTCATGAACAGCGCGATCTTCGTCCGTTCGGCGGGGACCCCGACGGCCCGGGCGGCCCGGTCGTCACCGCCCACCGCGAAGATCCAGTTTCCGGCCCTGGTCCGCATCAGGACCCAGGTGGCCAGCGCGGTGACGCCCAGCCACCACAGGATGGCCACCCGGAAGTCGGCCCCGCCGGCCGGGACGGTCCCGGCCAGCAGGGCCCGAGCGCCCTCGTATCCCTCGGCCTTGCGCAGGCCGCCGACCTGGACGGTGCCGGTCAGGGCCTTGGTCACGCCCAGATTGGCGCCCTGCAGCATCAGGAACGTACCGAGCGTGACGATGAAGCTCGGCAGGCTGGTGCGGACCACGATCAACCCGTTGAGAAAGCCGACCAGCAGGGCCACCGCGAGGGCGACGAGCATCGCCGTCCAGACCGCGAAGCCGTACCGGGTGGCGAGGACGACCACGATCAGGCCGGTGGTGCCGGTGAGCACCCCGGCCGACAGGTCGAACTCGCCGCCGATCATCAGCAGCGCGATCGCCACCGCCATGATGCCGAGGGTGGAGGCCGGGTCCAGCCAGTTGGCCACGCCCTCGATCGAGCGGAACGTCGCCGACTGGCTCGCGAAGAACGCGAAGACCACCAGCGCGCCGACCACCGCGCCGAGCTCGGGCCGGATCAGCAGCCGGCGGGCCACGCCCGTCCGGGCGAGCCGCTCGTCCGCGACCGTCATCGGGTGCCGCTCTCGGCGAGCTCGGCCACCTGTTCGGCATTGTCCTTGGTGACGAATCCGGGACCGGTGTTGACCGGCAGGCCACCGCCGACGGTGTTGAGGTTGTCACGGTAGAGGACCAGGAAGGTGATCGGCAGCCAGCCCTGCAGGTACTGCTGCTGGTCCACGGCGAACAGGATCTCGCCGTCCTTGATGGCGGTGACGACGTCGGCCGACAGGTCGAAGGTGGCGAGCCTGGCCTTGGAGCCGCTGTCGGCGATCGCGTCGCGGGCGGCGACGGCCACGGCGGGGTTCAGGGTCAGCACGCCGTTGACGGAGGTGTCCGACTGGAGCCTGGCCTTGATCTTGGAGGTGGCGTCGGCGAGGTTGCCCACGTCCACCTGGAGCCGCTCGACGGTGCCGCCCAGCCCCTGGGTGGCGCCCTTGCAGCGCTGGTCGAGGCCGACGTTCCCGGCTTCGTGGATCACGCAGAGCAGCTTGGTGACGCCCTCGGCCTTCAGCTTCTCCCCCGCCCCCCGCCCGGCCACGTCCTCGGACTGGCCGACATGGGTGATCGCGCCGAACTCCCGGGACCGGTCCCCGCCGGAGTTGATGGTGATCACCGGTATCCGGGCGGCCACGGCCTTGCCGACGGCCTCCCTCAGCGCGTCCGGATTGGCCATGGAGACCACGATGCCGTCGACCTTCTGGCTGACGGCCTGGTCGATGAGCTGGGACTGCCGCGCCGGGTCGCCGTCGCCCTGGTAGCTCACCGTCACGCCGTAGCGCTTGCCGGCGGCTTCGGCCCCGTTCTTGACCACGTCCCAGAAGGCGTCTCCCGAATTCGCGTGGGTGATGACGGCGAAGGCGCCTCCCCCGGCCGGGGCCGAGGAGGCCGCCGGCTCCCCGCTGACCCGCCCACCCTGTCCACTTTGCCCGCCCGAGCAGCCGGTCAGGGCGGACAGCCCCAGCGCGGCCACGACGACCAGCCCTGTCGTCCACTTCATCGGTAACCTCCGCGCGTCGCCTCGCCGGATCTCCCCCGTCCCTGGTTTGTAACCATGGCATTACCGCGCTGTCAATAATTTGTCGTGACATTAGGACTTGGAGAGGCAACAACGAGAGCACCTCCAGGCAAGAGGACAGCTCATACATAGGGTGTTTGAGGTGCGCTTGATGGGAAAAACACCGAAAACAGCCTGAAAGTCCGCAACAGGACCGGCACGCCCGCCATGACGGGCAGACGAACCCAACTTCACGCCCGCGGGCGAGGCCACGCCGCGAACCCGCCGCCGCGCCATGCCCCGGAGTTCCCGGCCCCCGACCCCGGCGACCGCTCGCCGATCGGCGCTTGTTTTTACCCCTAAAGGGGTTATATTTGCCCTAATAATAGTAGGAATTAGGGGTAATGACGATGTCCTTGCCGGATTTCCTCACGATCGGCGCCCCGAAAACCGGGACGACCGCGCTGCACTCGGCGCTCGCCCGCCACCCGGGGCTCTTCCTGTCACCGGTGAAAGAGCCGAAGTTCTTCCTCACCGAAGGGCCGCCCCCGACCAGGGGCGGCCCCGGCGACGCCCAGACCTACCGCGAGCACGTCTGGCGTCGCGAGGACTACGAGGCCCTGTTCGGCGCGGCGCCACCTGGCACGCTGACCGGCGAGTCCACCCCGTTCTACCTGTACGACCCGGCCGCACAACGGCGTATCCGGGCCACGATCCCCGAGGCCAGGCTGATCGTGGTGCTGCGCGATCCGGTGGAACGGGCCCACTCCAACTGGACCCACCTGTGGTCGGCCGGGCTGGAGCCGATCGGCGACATCGTGCGGGCCTGCGAGGAGGAGGGACGGCGGATCAAGGCGGGCTGGGCGCCGTTCTGGCACTACCGGGGGCTCGGCCGGTACGGCGAGCAGCTCGCGCACCTGTTCACCCTGTTCCCCCGCGAGCAGGTGCTGATCTTCCGCTACCGCGACCTGGTCGACCGGCCCGTCGAAACCCTGGACCGGATCTGCCGCTTCCTCGGGGTCGAGACCGGCGTCCTCACCGAGGTCCCCCGGGAGAATGTGACCGCTCATCCCGAGCCGACACACGGCCACCGGTTGCTGTCGCGGGCGCTGCGGGTCGGAGCGGCGGTCGGCCGGTTCCTGCCGGCGCGGGCGAGCGGGGCGCTCACCGATCCGCTGGAGCGGCGGCTGCAGCAGCAGGACCGTCCCCGCCAGCCCCTGACCTGGGAGCAACGCGAGCGGCTGATCGGCCATTTCGCCGAGGACATCGCGCTGCTGCAGCGGGTGACCGGCGAGGACTTCAGCGACTGGCTGCGCCCGCGCGAGCGGTCCGGCGGCCTGGTGGGCACCCGCCCTTCGGGTCAGCGCCAGGCCCGCAACGGGCGCCCGCAGGCGTAGCGGACGCCGGCGAGCGCGGGACAGGACGCAAGAGGCCGGGGCGGGGGCGCGCCTGGGCGCCAGCTTCCACACGAGGTGCGTCCCAGGCCGCCGCGGCCTCACCGGATGGGACGGCCGGGTGGGACGGCCCGTGATCGCCAGGTGATCGCCAGGTGGCGTCAGCGCAGTTCGGTGCGGAGCTCGTGGGCCCCGTCCGGGCGGGTGTATTCGTAGTAGAGCCGGTACCCGCCCTCCGGCAGGTCCACGATGTCCAGGTAGCGCAGCCCACCGCCCGCGTGCGGGGAGACCGCGGCGGGTTCGGTGCCGATCGGGGTGAGCTCGGCCGGGTCGGCGCCGATGGCCACTCCGGTCTTCTCCTCGTAGTTCTCCGCCGCGGTGGCCCGGCCGTCGTAGAAGGCGACGACCTTGTCCTCCAGGAAGCGGACCGCCGCGATCCGGGCGCCCCGGGCGTCCCAGGTGCCGGGCCGGCCGCTGAGCGCCGTGCCCTGCCAGGTCCACTCAAGGCCGTCGGCGCTGGTGGCGTAGTCGCTCACCATCTGGTCGGCCTCCTCGGCCTCGGCCAGCGGGTGGCAGGAGGCCCACAGGTGCCACACGTCGCCCCGCCGTACGATCACCGGATCCTTGACGCCGGTCTTGGGATCGCCGGGCAGCACGACCCGGCGGTCGCGGGGGTCGAACCCGGCAGGGTCGCCGGCCTCCAGCACCTCCACCCGCCAGTGCTTGCTCCCGTAGGTGGCGCAGCTCAGATAGAGCCGCCAGCCTCCCTCGAGGGTGCGCACGAGGGTGGGACGCTCCAGCGACTCGGTGTCCATCTCCTGCCGGCCGATGGTGAGCAGGGTCTCGAACCGCTCGCCGTCGGTCGACCGGGCGACGGCGACGGCGTAACCGCGCCCCTCGCCGACCGGGCGGCGCAACCGGTACGCCAGGTAGACGACCCCGCCGTCGGCCACCGCGCTCGGGGCGCCCACCCAGTGGCCCGGACCCGGCTCGGCGGGCTCCAACGCCACCGTGGAACGGCCCGGGTCGGGAAGGAAGTCCTCAATGGTCAGCACGGCACCGACGGTAGGCAAGGCTTGCGTAGTGCTCACGAAGAATCACCAATCATGGTCACGAGCTTGATCGTCTTTTGACGGTCACGTGGCTCAGGTCGTTTTCAGGACCTTTTTCAGGACCTCACGGGAAGGGACCGCCATCGCCCGTCGCCCCTCCGTACGGCGCCGCGTCCGGCGACGACACCGCCACGTTCAGGAAAGTTCAGGAAGGTTCAGGAATGACGAAGCGTCGCGGTCGGCAGCGGGATGGCGGGGAACGGGTTGTCGGGTGGCAGCATGAGTCGCCGGATCTCCTGCGGGCGCGTGGTGGCGTCCAGGTGGAGCAGAGCCGCCCCGATCCCCGCCGCCCCGACCATGTAACCCGTGTCGGCGGTGACCTCCCAGGGACGCAACCGGCGATAGGCCTGGTACCACCGGGAGCCCTGCTCGTCGTGCCGGGTGGCCCGGCCGATCAGGTTCGCCCCCAGCTCGTGGGCGAACTCCAGGTGGGTCTGGCGACCGGTGGCCGCCCAGAGCCCGACGAACAGCTCCACCAGACCGGCGGCGCCGCAACACTGGCAGGCCACGTTCCAGTAGCCGTCCGTCTGGCGGGCGGGGGTGCCGCTGCGGACGATTCCCCGGGCCAGCCGCTCCACCCAGTCGAGATCCCCGGCGTCGCCCGCGACCCGGTACAGCTCATAGAACATGCGCGCGACTCCGGCGGAGCCCGAGCAGAATCCCAGGTAGTGCAGATCGCGCCCCTGCGGGATGTGATGGGGGACCATCGCGCACCGCTTGGTCACGACGCTGATCGCGCGGACGAAGTCGGCTCCCCTCCGGGCGGCGCGTAGGAAGTCGCTCCGCCCGGTCAGTCCGTACAGGCGGGCGAGCAGGAAGGCGGTGCCCGCCGTACCGGACAGGAAGCCGGGCGTGACCGCGTCCAACGGCAGGTCGGCGCAGGCGCCGTCGCCGAACCGGTGGCCGGGCACGGCGAGCGTGGCGATGCGCGCGCCCGCCTCGACGGCGATCTCCTGATAGGTGGGGACGCCCAGGATGCCCGCGGCGTGCAGGAGCCCCAGGATGATCCCGCCGTCACCGCGCTGCGAGGGGTCGCCGGTCCAGCCGAGGCCGCCGTCGATGGGACGGGCACTGCGCACGATGTGGTCGGCGATGGCCCCGGCCTCGACCTCGAAGGAGCTCTCCCCGGTGGCCCATCCCGCCTCCGCGAGCACGAACATCACTCCCGCCAGCCCGTGGTGGAGGGAGAGGTCGGGCTGCTCCCGCCAGGTGGCGGCCAGGTAACGGGCTCCGGCCACGGCGTCGTCGAGATAGCCGTCGTCGCCGGTGGCGGCGGCGAGTTCGAGGAAGAACAGGACGATGCCGGCCGCACCGGAATACAGCGACGACGGCTGGCCTGGCATCGCGGACCGGCCTCGCACGTCGGGGTTGGCTCGCCAGTGCCGCCCCCGCTCGTCGTCCACGGCGGCGGAACGGATCCAGCGCGCGGCCCTGACGGCGGTGGGCAGCGGGCCCTCGGCCCCCGGTTCCGGGCTCATGGCGGCTCCTTCGTGTGACCAGACAACCACTTTACCCCCATTTCCTACATGATCAATAGGTAATATTGGCGTCCATGGCGCCGACGACGGCTCCCGAGTACATTGGCAGGTTACTACGCCGACCGCCGACCTGCTGGATCATTGACGTTTCCGGAGCGGTGGACTGTTATTTGTCATGACATTCTGATGTCCACTAGCCTGGTCACAGAGCGCATTCAAGGGAGGGCAGATGACCGCGAACCTCGCCATCGATCTGGACCGGTCCAGCCCGGTCCCTCTGTACTTCCAGGTGGCCGAGCAGATCTCCGAGGCCATCCAGCGAGGCGATCTGCCCCCGGGGTCCCGGCTGGACAACGAGATCCTGCTCGCCGACCGGCTGGGCCTGTCCCGTCCGACCGTCCGCCAGGCGATCCAGTATCTCGTCGACAAGGGCCTGCTGGTGCGCAAACGCGGCGTCGGCACCCAGGTGGTGCACGGTCAGGTCAAGCGCTCGGTGGAGCTCACCAGCCTCTACGACGACCTGCGCAGGGCGGGCCAGGAACCGGCCACCCGGGTGCTGGCCCTGGAGCCGGAGCCCGCCGACGAGGGGGTCGCCGCCGTCCTCGGCGTCGCTCCCGGCACCGAGGTGCTGCGCCTGGAGCGGATCCGCTACGCCGCCGGCGAGCCGCTGGCACTGCTGCACAACTGGCTGCCCGTCGGGCTGGCCCCGCTGACCACCGACAGCCTCCAGGAGCGCGGGTTGTACGAACTGCTCCGGTCGGCCGGGGTGCGGATGCGCGTGGCCAACCAGCGGATGGGAGCGCGCGCGGCCACCGCCACCGAGGCACGACTGCTCGGTGAGCGGCGCGGCGCGCCCCTGCTCACCATGCTCCGCACCACCTATGACGACCAGGGCCGGGCCGTGGAGCACGGCTCCCACGTCTACCGCGCCTCGCACTACTCCCTCGAGGTCACGCTCATCGAGCGCTGAGGGTCTCGAGCCGGTCTGGCGACGCACCGGACATGAGAGTGGAAACGCTCATTAATCAACCTTTGAGCATGTAACCCACCAAAGGTGCATCCATTTGGGTACTTTCCTCGAACAGAGTGTCCCGCCCCCGAGGACGTGATGCCGGGAAACATCCGATGGGAAGTCGATCGCATGACCTCAGAGCCAGGACGAGACGGTGCGCGGCCGCGGACCTGAGTGGGCGACGATTCTCCGCCTGCTGGGGGCCGTGACGGACACGAGCTGCAACGTGGTGCTGGTGGAGGGCGAGCCGGGGATAGGCAAAAGCCTCCTGCTCGCGGAGGCGGCGGCCGTGGCGGCCGCGCGCGGGACGGCGGTCGCGTCCGGCCGGGCCGACGAGCTGGGGCGGCTGACGCCTCTGGGGCCACTGCTGTCGGCCCTGGAGGAGGCACCGGCGCTCACGCCCGTCGGCCGAAGCGACTTCCCCGACGGACCCGGTCTGCTGATGTGGCTGGCCGAGCGGGTGAAGACGGCGCTGGAGAGACGGACGGAGCCGGGGCCGCTGCTGGTGACCCTGGACGATCTCCAGTGGGCCGATCCGGCCACGCTGATGGTTTTGCGGACGCTGCCGTCACGGCTGGCCTCCCGCCCGCTGGCGTGGCTCCTGGCCCGTCGCACCACCTCCGGCCCCGGCGAGTGCGACCGGCTGTTCGACCTCCTGGAGGAGGAGGGGGCCGCACGCCTCCTGTTGCGCCCGCTCGACGACGCCACCGTTGCCGAGGTGGTCTCCGACGCCCTGAACGCGGCTCCCGGACAGGAGCTGGCGGAGCTGTCCGCGCAGGCGGGCGGTAACCCCTTCCTGCTCATCGAACTGCTGACCGGGCTGCGCGAGGAGAACGCCGTGCGGATGAGCTCCGGTGTCGCCCGGCTGACCGGGACGGCTCTCCCCCGGCGCGTCCACACCGCCGTCCGGCGGCGCCTCGGCGAGGTGAGCACCAAGACCCGGCACCTGCTGGAGGCGACCGCGGTGCTCGGCCGCTCGTTCTCGCCGACGTACGCGGCCGAGCTGCTCGGCGAGACCCCGGCCGCGCTGCTCCCCTCGCTGGAGGAGGCTCTGGCGGCCGATGTGCTCGTCGTCACCTCCGATGAGCTGACCTTCCGGCACGAGCTGCTGTGGCGGTCGATCGTCGAGACGGTGCCCGCGCCGGTGCTGCGGGCGCTGCAGCACCAGATCGAGCGCAGCCCGCCGGACCGCCCGGCCGCGGGGCCGCGGGGCGCGGACGGCACCGCCGCCGAGGCGCTCGTGATCCTGGCCCTGCTGGCATGGGACGAGGGCAGGCTCTCACGCGGGCTCGACCTGGCCCGCGAGGCCGTGGAACTGCCGAACGCCGGACGTCACCCGCAGCCGCGGGCCGTCCTGGCGACGATGCTGATCGACCTGTGGCTGCTCGACGAGGCGGAGGCGGTGCTGACGAGCGCCGAGGCGGAGGCCGTCGGACAGCCGGCGTGGAGCGCCGAGATCCCCGTTCTCCGTGCCCGCCTGGACCTCGCCGCCTGCCGGTTCGGCAGCGCGATCAAGCAGGGGGAGGCCGGGCTGAGCGCCGCCGGCACCATGGACGACCCCGTCCTCGCCTCCTCTGCGCTGTCGGTGCTCGGCACCGCCTCGCTGCGGGCGGGTGACCTCCCCCGGGCGATCAGGTACCTGGAGAGCGACCTGGCCAGGGGGTCACGGGACGCACCGCCGTACACGCGGCTGCGGTCGGAACTGGCGGCCGGGCAGATCAGCGAGGCGCGCGGCGGAGCGGCGAGCGGGATGAGCTCGCTCAGCCGCGTCTACGACGCGCTGCCCCGGCACACCGGGGTCCTGACCAGCGAGCCCACGGCTGCGGCATGGCTGGTGCGGATGGCGATGGCCCTGCGGGACGAGCGCCGGGCCGACGTCGTGGTGGACGCCGCCGAGGGCATCGCCTGGCGCAACCCCCTCCTGCCCAACCTCGCGGTGTCGGCCGTCCACGCGCGCGGCCTGCGCGACCGCGACCCGGAGGCGCTGGGCCGCGCCATGGCCGGGCACGCCGATCCGTGGGCCAGGGCCTCGGCCGCCGAGGATCTCGGCGTGCTCCTCAGCGCGGACGCCGGCGCGCGCGATCTGGCCGTCGACAGCTTCAACAGCGCGCTCGTCTGCTACGCGTCGGTGGAGGCGATCCGCGACGCGGCGCGGGTACGGGGCCGGCTGCGGATGCTGGGCGAGCGGCGCCGCCACTGGGTCCGGACCGAGCACCCCCTGCTGGGATGGGCCAGCCTGACCGCCACCGAGCGCACCGTCTGCGATCTCGTGGCCCAGGGACTGACCAACCGGCAGGCCGCCGAGCAGATGTTCATCAGCGAGCACACCGTCGCCTTCCACCTGCGTCAGATCTTCCGCAAGCTGGACATCCACTCGCGCGTCGAACTGGCCCGGATCTCCGTGCAGGAGGGCGTCCACCCCGATCGCTGAGGCCGGATCACTGAGGCGTCTCCTGCCGTAGGAAGTGCTCGTGCACCAGCCGGATGGCCATGGAGCCCTCGCCCACCGCCGAGGCGACCCGCTTGATCGACTGGCTTCTGACGTCGCCCACCGCGAAGACGCCCGGCAGGCTGGTCTCCAAGGGCAGGCCCTCGTCGAAACCGGTGACGACGAACCCCTTCTCGTCGAGGGCGATCTCCGGAGCGAGCCAGGTGGTGCAGGGAACGGCGCCGATGAAGACGAACACGGCCCGCGCGTCCAGGCGCAGCCGCTCCCCGGTGCGGGTGTCCTCGGCGACGACGGCCTCCAGGGCGCAGGCGCCGACGAACTCGCGCACCTCGGTGTGGAGCATCACCTCCACCTTGGGATCGGACTCGATCCGGTCGATGAGATAGCGCGACATGTTCTCCGCGATGTCGTCACCGCGAATGAGCAGGCGCACCGACGCCGCGTGCTCGGACAGGAAGATCGTCGCCTGCCCGGCCGAGTTCCCCCCGCCCACGACGACGGCCGTTTCACCATGGCAGAATCCGGCCTCGGCCAGGGTCGCGGCGTAGTAGACGCCGTTGCCCTCGAAGTCCTCCAAGCGCGGCACGTCGAGCTTGCGGTACCGCGCTCCGGTGGCGATGACGATCGTGCGGCCCTCGACCGGCGGCTCGTCACGGAGTCCGACGGTGTAGTGGCCGTCACGCCGCTTGAGGAAGGTGGCCTCGGCGGGCACGCCGAGGTGCGCGCCGAACTTCTTGGCCTGGATGACGGCCCGTTCGGCGAGTTCGCCGCCGGAGATCCCGGCGGGGAAGCCGAGATAGTTCTCGATGCACGAGGAGGTGCCCGCCTGGCCTCCGGCGGCGATCGCGTCGAGCACCACCGTGCGCAGTCCCTCCGACGCCCCGTACACCGCGGCGGCCAGGCCCGCGGGACCGGCTCCCACGACGACGAGGTCGAAGAGGTCCTCCGGCGCGGAGGGCGCCGGCAAGCCGATGGCGCGGGCCAGCTCGGCGTTGCCGGGGTTGCGCAGGACCCGGGTTCCGCCCAGGATCACGATCGGAGTCTCGTCGGGCGCGATGCCGAGACCGCGCACCAGCGCCTCCGCCTCCTTGTCCTCCTCCAGATCGATCCACCGGTACGGCACGCGGTTGCGGGTGACGAACAGCCGCAGCCGGCGGGTGTCCGGCGAGTAGCGGGAGCCGATGAGCCTCAGTCCGGCCCCGCTGGTGATGAGCAGCGAACGGCGGATCATGAAGGCTCGCAGGATCAGGTCCCCCAAACCTGGATCGTGGGTGACGATCCGCCGCAGGGTGCGGGCGGGGACCGCCAGGACCTCGCCCGCCTCGCAGACGACCGATGTCGTGAACGCCTTCTGCCCGGTGAGCAGCCCGAGCTCGCCGAGGAAACGGCCCGGCCCGTGGACCAGCCAGACCCGCTCGGACTGGATGACGGCCGCCTTCCCCGCCAGGATGACGAAGAACTCGGAGCCGGACTCGCCCTCACGGATCAGGACGTCACCCGGCCGGGTAGGCCGCCGAGCCCCGTGGGGCGCGAGCCCGGCGATCTGCTCGTCGCTCAACCGGGGAAAGGCCCCATGGTGATCGGGGGTCTCGGCGAAGGCGTCCATCTCAGCCGCTCTCCGACCCCGGCGCGGCCCCCGGCGCCCTGTTCTTCCGCCCGCATTTCTTGCATTGGATGATATTTGGCGACATGCCCGCTTCTCCTCATTCGTAGGTGACGTCGAGCTCCCCCTCGGCCAGCTCGACCCGGACCACGCCGCCGTCGCGTATGTCACCGGTGAGCAGCGCCCGGCCGATGCGGGTCTCCACCTCCCTGGCGATGAACCGGCGCAGCGGGCGGGCGCCGTACACCGGGTCGTACCCCCGCTCGGCGATGTAGCGGCGCGCCTCCTCCGAGACCTCCAGCCCTATCCCCCGCTCGGCGAGCCGCGCCCGCAGCTCGCCGAACATCAGCTCGACGATGCGTTCGATCTCCTGCAGCGTGAGCGGCTTGAAGATCACGATGTCGTCGATGCGGTTGAGGAACTCGGGGCGGAAGTGCGAGCGCAGCTCCGCCATCACCTGCTCCTGCGCGTCGTGCTTGATCTCCCCGCTCGCCGTGACGCCTTCGAGGAGGTAGACGGAGCCGAGGTTGGAGGTCATGATGAGGACGGTGTTGCGGAAGTCCACGGTCCTGCCCTGCGCGTCGGTGAGCCGCCCGTCGTCCAGCACCTGAAGCAGCGTGTTGAAGACGTCGGGATGGGCCTTCTCCACCTCGTCGAAGAGCACCACCGAGTACGGCTTGCGCCGCACGGCCTCGGTGAGCTGGCCTCCCTCGTCGTATCCGACGTAGCCCGGGGGCGCGCCGACCAGACGACTGACGGTGTGGCGCTCCTGATACTCGCTCATGTCGATGCGGATCATGTTGTCCTCGGTGTCGAACAACGCCGCCGCGAGCGCCTTGGCCAGCTCGGTCTTGCCCACGCCGGTCGGCCCCAGGAAGATGAACGACCCGATCGGGCGGCGCGGGTCCTTGATGCCGGAACGCGCCCTGATGACGGCGTCGGCCACCAGCCGGACCGCCTCGTCCTGGCCGATCACCCGCTCGTGCAGGATCTCGTCCAGGCGCAGCAGCTTCTCCCGCTCCCCCTCCTGCAGGCGGCTCACCGGGATGCCCGTCCAGCGGGAGACGATCATCGCGATCTCGTCCTCGGTCACGACCTCGCGCAGCAGCCGCCCGGCGCCCTGCTTGACGCGCAGACGTTCCTCCTCGGCCCGCAGGCGCCGTTCGAGCTCGGGCAGCCTGCCGTGCCGCAGTTCGGCGGCGCGGTTGAGGTCGTAGTCGCGCTCGGCGCGCTCGGCCTCGCCACGCACGCGCTCTATCTCCTCGCGCAGAGCCTGGACGCTGCGCAGAACCTGCCGCTCGGCCTCCCACTGCGCCCGCATGGCGTCCGCCTCGGCGCGCAGGTCGGCGAGCTCCTTGCGCAGTTCCTCCAGCCGGGATCTGCTCGCCTGGTCCTCCTCCTTGGCGAGCGCCGCCTCCTCGATCTCCAGCCGCATCACCCTGCGGGTGAGCCCGTCGAGCTCTGCGGGCATGGAGTCGATCTCGGTCCGGAGCATCGCGCACGCCTCGTCCACCAGGTCGATGGCCTTGTCGGGCAGGAAGCGGTCGGAGATGTAGCGGTGGCTCAGCGTGACGGCGGCCACCAGTGCGGCGTCCTGGATCGTCACGCCGTGGAAGACCTCGAGCCGCTCGCGCAGGCCGCGCAGGATGGAGACGGCGTCCTCGACCGAGGGCTCGTCGACCATCACGGGCTGGAAGCGGCGTTCCAGCGCGGCGTCCTTCTCGATGTGCTTGCGATACTCCTCCAGGGTCGTCGCCCCGATCATGTGCAGCTCGCCCCGGGCCAGCATGGGCTTGAGCATGTTGCCCGCGTCCATGGCCCCCTCGGCCGCGCCCGCGCCCACGACCGTGTGCAGCTCGTCGACGAAGAGCAGGATCCGCCCCTCGGCGGCCACGACCTCGGTGAGCACCGCCTTGAGGCGTTCCTCGAACTCGCCCCGGTATTTCGCCCCGGCCACCAGCGCGCCCATGTCGAGGCTGAAGACCACCTTGTCCCTGAGCCCCTCGGGCACGTCGCCGTTGGCGATCCGCTGGGCGAGGCCTTCGACGATGGCGGTCTTGCCCACTCCGGGATCGCCGACCAGCACCGGGTTGTTCTTGGACTTGCGAGAAAGGATCTGGATGACCCGGCGGATCTCGCTGTCGCGCCCGACGACCGGGTCGAGCTTGCCCGCGGCGGCGTCGGCGACCAGGTCCCTGCCGTACTTCGACAGCGCCTCGTAGGCCACCTCGGGCATCGCCGAGGTGACCCGCTGGTTGCCGCGGATCTCGGTGAGCACCCGGAGAAATGCGTCCCTGGTCAGCCTCTGCTGGCGCAGCAGCCGCCCGGCGGAGGTCTGGCTGCCCTCCTCCAGCAGGGCGATGAGCAGGTGCTCGACCGAGACGTAGTCGTCCTTGAGCCGGTCCGCCTCCCGCTTGGCCGCCTCCAGCAGGCGTGACAGCCGCTGGGTCACCCGGACCTGACCGGGGTCGACCCCGGGTCCGCTGACCCGGGGCCGGCGGTTCAGCTCGGCCTCCAGGTCGGCGATGAGCCGCTCCAGATCGACGTCGGACTTGGTCAGCAGGCGGGGTATCAGACCGTCCGGCTGGTCCAGGAGCGCCAGCAGCAGGTGCTCCCCGTCCACTTCGGTGTGCCCGAAGCGAAGAGCCTTGGTCTGCGCGTCGTGCAGAGCCTCCTGCGACTTCTGCGTCAGCTGGTTGACATCCACGTCGATCCCCCCGTGGTACCCGTGATACGAGAGCGGTTGCGCTGGGCTGCTTCCAGCTCCGCGATGCGGTCGAGCAGGTCCAGCACGAGGCCGAGTGCGGCGTAGTTGAGCGCGAACCCGGCGCGCAGGCGCTGGATCCGGGCCATGGCGCGCAGCTGGGACGGCGGGAACCACAGGGCTCCGGCCGCGTCGCGCTGCGCGTCGAGCACGCCGAGGGCGACGAGGCGGCGCACCAGGTCCGGATGCGTCCCGGTGACCCGGGCGAATGCCTCCAGGTCCAGGCGCGGGGGCCTTACGAGGGCGTAGGTCATGGCCGCCTCCTCGGAGCGGGTCGCCGCGACCCCACGGGCGGGCGGGTCATCGCCGCCTCCCGGGGTCGAAGGTCGAGACCGCGGCGAGCCGCTCGAACAGCCGCCGTTCCTCGTCCGACAACGTGGGCGGAACCATGATCCGCACCTCGGCGAACAGATCTCCCGGCGTGCCGCGCCGGTTCGGCATCCCCCTGCCGCGCAGCCGCAGCCTCCGTCCGCTGGACGTACCGGGGGGCACTTTCACCTTGGTCTCGCCCGCCGGGGTGTCGACGGCGACGGACGCGCCGAGCGCCGCCTCCCACGGGGTGACCGGGAGCCGGAGGTGAATGTCGCGCCCCTCCACCCGGTAGCGGGGGTGGGGTGCGATCCTGACGATCAGGTAGAGGTCCCCGGCGGGGGCTCCGTCGCCGCCCCTGCCGCCCTGCCCTGCCAGCCGGATGCGCTGCCCGTCGGTCACGCCCGCGGGGATGTTGACCTCGATCCGGCGGCCGCCCACGGTGATCGAGTGGCGGCCGCCCCGGTAGGCCTCCTCCAGCGGCAGCTCGATCTCGGCCTCCTGGTCGGCGCCGGGGATCGGTCCCCAGCTCCGGCCCGCCCGACCCGCCCGGCCGGAGAACAGCCCCTCCAGGAGATCCTCGAAGTCGACGCCCTCCCCGAAACCCGCCGGTCCGCTCGGGCCGGCGCCGGTCCGGGCCCCGGGCCGGCCGCCCCGCCCGGCTCTGGCGCGGGCCCAGGTCTCGGGGTCCACGTCTTCGGGCACCTGGCGGAAGTCGGCCCCGAAGGCGTCGTAGCGGCGGCGCGTCGCGGGGTCGGACAGGACGCTGTAGGCCTCCGAGATCTCCTTGAAGCGGTCCTCGGCACCCGGGTCCTTGTTGACGTCGGGGTGGTAGGTCCGTGCGAGCTTGCGGTAGGCGCTCTGGATCTCCTCCTGGCCGGCGCCCCTCGACACGCCAAGACTCTCGTAGAAGTCGCGGGTCGTGGCGGCCATCACTCCCCCTTGGCCACCACGACCAGCGCGGGCCGCAGTTGCTGTTCGCCGTCTCCGTAGGCCGGCCGTACCACGTGGAGGATCGTCCCGTCGGGCACGCCCTCCTGGGCGAGCGTGGCCACCGCCTCGTGCCTGGCGGGGTCGAACTCCGTCCCGGCGTCGTCCCGGCGCGGGAAGCCCAGGCGGGCGAGCACGTCCAGCGCCTGGTCCCGGATGGCCCGCAGCCCTTCGACGATGGAGGCGGGATCGCTTTCGGCGTGTTCCAGCGCGCGTTCCAGGTTGTCCAGCACGGGCAGCCACTCGACTGCCGCCCGCGCCCGTTCCTCCACCCGCACCCGATCGGCGTCCCGGCTGACCCGCTTGCGCAGATTGTCGAGGTCGGCCAGGGCGCGCCGCCACCGGTCCTCCAGCTCCGCGACCCGCTGCTGGAGCCCGGCGGCCCGAGCCTGGAGCCCGGCCACGTCCGGGGTGGCTTCCTCGGCGGTCTCCTGGGTGACCTCTTCCGGCTCGGATGCCTCACTCATCGGTCGTGAACTCCGCGTCGATCACGTCGTCGTCTCCGCCGCCGCCCTGGGTCCCCTGCGGGCCCTGCCCGCCCGCAGCCCCTTGGGTGCCGCCCGCGGCCTGGCCCGCGGAGGCGGCGGCGAGGCTCTGGTAGATCTGCTGCAGCTCGGAGGTCAGGGACCGGAGCCGGTCGATCGGGGCGTCCTGCTGCTTGACCGCCTCACGGGCGTCGTTGACGAGCATCTCGGCCCGTGCCTTCTCATGGACGGGCACCGCGTCGCCCAGCTCCTTCAGCCGCCGTTCCACCTGGTAGGCGGCGCTGTCGAGCTCGTTTCGCGCGTCGACCGCCTGCCGCAGCCGCGCGTCCTCGCCACGGTGCCGCTCGGCGTCGGCGACCATGCGCTCGACCTCGCCCTGATCGAGGTTGGAGCTCTCGCTGATGGTGATGCGCTGCTCGGCGCCGGTGTCCTTGTCCCTGGCCGAGACGTTCACGATCCCGTTGGCGTCGACGTCGTAGGTCACCTCGATCTGGGGCTCGCCGCGGGGCGCGGATCTGATGTTCTCCAGCCGGAAGCGGCCCAGGGCCCGGTTGTCGGCGGCGCGCTCGCGCTCTCCTTGGAGCACCACGACGTCGACGGCGTTCTGGTTGTCCTCGGCGGTGCTGAACACCTCGGTGCGGCGGGCCGGGATCGTCGTGTTGCGCTCGATGACCTTGGTCATGATCCCGCCGAGCGTCTCGATGCCGAGCGAGAGCGGCGTCACGTCGAGCAGGACGACGTCCTGCACGTCGCCCTTGATGACGGCCGCCTGGATCGCGGCGCCCAACGCCACGACCTCGTCGGGGTTGACCGTCATGTTGGGGTCCTTGCCGCCGGTCATGCGACGCACCAGGTTCTGTACGGCGGGCATCCTGGTCGAGCCGCCCACCAGGATCACCTCGTCGATGTCGTTGGCGGTGAGCTTGGCGTCGGCTATCGCCTGCTCGACCGGGCCCTTGCAGCGTTCCAGGAGGTCGGCGGTGATGTCCTCGAACGTCGCCCGCCGCAGCGTGGTGTTCAGATGCTTGGGGCCGGAGGCGTCCGCCGTGATGAAGGGCAGGCTGATCTGCGTCTGGGTGACCGCCGACAGCTCCACCTTGGCCTTCTCTGCGGCCTCGAACAGCCGTTGCAGCGCCTGGGGATCGTTGCGCAGGTCGATGCCGGTGTCGCGCTGGAACTCGTCGGCGAGGTAGTCGACGATGCGCCGGTCGAAGTCGTCGCCGCCCAGGTGGGTGTCGCCGGAGGTCGAGCGCACCTCGACGACGCCGTCGCCGATGGTCAGGATGCTGACGTCGAACGTCCCGCCGCCCAGGTCGAAGACCAGCACGGTCTCGTTCTCCTTGCGGTCCAGGCCGTAGGCCAGGGCCGCCGCGGTGGGCTCGTTGATGATCCGCAGTACTTCCAGGCCGGCGATCTTCCCGGCGTCCTTGGTCGCCTGGCGCTGGGAGTCGTTGAAGTAGGCGGGCACGGTGATGACCGCCTCGGTGACCTTCTCTCCGAGGAACTTCGAGGCGTCGTCGACCAGCTTGCGCAGGACCTGGGCGGCGATCTCCTCCGGCGCGTAGAGCTTGCCGTGGACGTCGAAGCGCACGGCCCCGTCCGGACCCGGCACCACGTCGAACGACACCGCGTTCATCTCGCTGGTGACCTCGTCGTAGCGGCGGCCGATGAACCGCTTGGCCGAGTAGATCGTGCCCTTGGGGTTGAGGATCGCCTGCCGCCGGGCCAGCTGCCCGACCAGGCGCTCGCCCTGCTCGGTGAAGGCCACGACCGATGGCGTCGTCCTCGACCCTTCGGCGTTGGGGATGACCGTGGGCTGGTTTCCCTCCATCGTGGCTATCACCGAGTTGGTGGTGCCGAGGTCGATCCCGACAGCTCTAGCCATATTGACCTCCAGTGTCCGATATCGCCGGTATTGGTACTGGGCAGGGCGTGCCACATCCTCAGACCTGGTGGTCGCGGCCCCGCCCGTCCGGGCGGGGGACGCGGACAGCCCGCCCCGGCCGGTGGCTCACCACCGGCCGGCGAATCGGCGGCCGGGCCGGTGACGGCCCCGGCCCGCCGTACGGGCGCGCCGCTAGAACTGCTGCGGGCTCTGCGGGGTCTGCGGGGTGCGCGGAACCTGCTGGGTCTGGGCGGGCTGTGAGAGGCCGACGTCGAGGAGCCGGTGCGCCTCGGCGGCGTGGTCGGTCGTGGCCATCACCTCGTAGCGGTTGGCGACGACGGCGCTGGAGGACAGGAAGTCCCGTTTGCCGCCGGTCAGCGCGTGACCGATCAGCCCGAAGATCGCTCCGGCGATGGCGCCCCAGACCAGTGCCCACAGGACCAGGAGGAAGGGGAACCGGCCCGGAGTGAAGATCGCGAGGAACAGGCCGATCAACAGGCCGATCCAGGCGCCCGACGCCGCGCCCATTCCGGCCGCGCGCAGATAGGTCAGCCGTCCGAGCACGTTCTCGACGAGCTTGAGGTCCAGTCCGACGATTTTGGTGTGCTCGACCGGGAACCGCTGGTCGGACAGGTGGTCCACGGCCCTCTGCGCCTCTTCGTAGGTGCCGTATGAGGCCACCGGTTCGTAGGCGGTCAAGCTGTCGGCAGGTCGCATGGCTCTTCCCTTCACGGTGAGTCGTACTCCCCTCACCGTGACCGCACCTCTACGGCCCGCACATCCCCAGGTCTGACAGTCAGTTCGTGCCGGCGGGCCCCGCGACGTCCTTGGCGACCATTTTGGCCGCCCGGCGCTTGACGAGCAACGTGGTCACGACGCCGACGACCACGGCGAGCGCCAGCCCGGCCCAGGAGAAGCCCTTGAGCCACTTCTCCGCGACCCTGCCGAGGTAGTAGATGACCGCGGTGGTCCCGCCCGCCCACGCGATCCCGCCGAGCACGTTGGCGATCAGGAACTTCCAGTACGGCATGCGCAACGCCCCCGCGAGCGGGCCGGCCAGGATGCGCAGCAGCGCGATGAACCGGCCGAAGAACACCGTCCACATGCCGTAGCGCTCGAAGTAGTGTTCGGCCTTGGCGATGTGGGAGGGCCCGAAGTGCTTGGGGAACCTGCGGCCCAGCCGGTCGAACATGGGCTTGCCGCCCTTGCGCCCGATGGCGTAGCCGATGGAGTCGCCGACGATGGCCCCGACGCTGGCGCAGATCCCTACCCAGAGCGGACTGACCACGCCCTGCGCCGCCAGCAGCGCGGAACTGACCAGGACGATCTCCCCGGGCAGCGGGATGCCCAGGCTCTCCACCCCGATCACCAGCCCCACCAGGGCGCAGATCCACACGGGAGGAATCGCCTGAAGCCATTCGTCGACATGCATGACCGACACCTTATTGCGTCACGGTGCCGTCCAGCCCGCCGCCGGCGCCGTCGCGGGGCCACGCCGGGCAGGGTGATCCGGTGCCCGTCCCGCCCGGCGCGGGCGTCACACGACCTGGCGGATCGCGGCGTGGGCCGCGTCGCGCATCATGGCGTGCAGCAGCGCGTTGGACTCCCGGTCGGTGCGGACCTCGACGATGCGCGGCCCCTCCCCGCGCAGCGCCTTGGGCAGCTGGTCGGCCTCGCCGACGAAGGTGTACGGCGTGCCGGTGGCGGCGGCCACGTGCGCCAGGTCCACCCCGTGGGCGGTGCCGAAGACCCGCTCGAACGGGTCACGCAGCGCCGCCTGGGGCAGCAGGGAGAAGATCCCGCCGCCGTCGTTGTTCACCACGACCATGCACAGGTCGGGGCGGGGCTCACGAGGGCCGAGGATCAGCCCGTTCTGGTCGTGCAGGAAGGTCAGGTCGCCCATCAACGCGTAGGTGGGGCCGTTGTGCGCCAGGGCCGCGCCCATCGCGGTGGACACCACTCCGTCGATGCCGGCGGCGCCCCGGTTGGCCAGGATCCGCAGACCCCTGCGGGGACGCATCGCCTGGTCCAGGTCGCGGATCGGCATGGAGGAGGCGGAGAACAGCAGCGCCCCGTTGGGCAGCGCGTCCGCCAGGTCGCGGGCCAGGCGTGGCTCGCTGAGTCCGGCGCCGTCCAGCACCTCGTCCACCGCGGCCCTGGCCGCGGTGTCGGCACGGCGCCAGGAGTGCAGCCAGGCGTCGTCCCCCGCCGCGACCGGGATCTCCACCGCCTGGGCCACCTGGGTGGCCGAGCGGGTCGGGTCGGGCCAGCGGGTCAGGTCGGGGGCGACCACGATGTGCTCGTCGGCGTGCCTCAGCCAGTTCAGCAGCGGCCGGGACAGGCCGGGCCTGCCCAGGGTGACGACCACCTCCGGCCGGTGCCGATCGGCGAACTCGGGGGTGCCGAGCAGGAAGTGATAGGCCGACATGGCGTGGTCGCCGTAACGGGCGCCGCCGTTCGGCTCCGAAAGCACCGGCCAGCCGGCCATGCCCGCCGCCGCGACGTACCTGCGCATGTTCGACGCCCCGTCGCCGACGACCAGCACGCCCCGCCTGGTCGGCGGCAGGTGCAGCGCCACCGCGGGGGGCGCCACCCGGGCCCGGATCCAGGGACCGTTGGCGTCACCCTCCAGGGACTCGCACCAGGAGGCGTCGCCGTCCGGGATCAGCGGCTCACGGAAGGCGAAGTTCAGGTGGACCGGGCCGGGGTCGGAGGGGCCCAGCGAACGCTGGTAGGCGCGGCAGGCCAGCGATCGCCAGTAGGCGACCTGGCCGGGGCGGTCCTCGGGCACGCCGACCTCGCTGAACCAGCGGACCGCCGTGCCGTACAGCTTGATCTGGTCGATGGTCTGGCTGGCGCCGGTGTCGCGCAGCTCGGGCGGCCGGTCGGCGGTGAGCAGCAGCAGCGGCACCCCCGACTCGTGAGCCTCGATCACCGCCGGGTGGAAGTTCGCCGCCGCGGTGCCGGAGGTGCAGACCAGGGCGACCGGGCGCTCGCCGCGCCGGGCCAGGCCCAACGCGAGGAAGGAGGCGGAGCGCTCGTCGATGCGCACGTGCAGCCGGACCCGGCTGTCGGCGTGCACGGCCAGGGCGAGGGGGGCCGAACGCGAGCCGGGCGCGAGCACCACGTCGGTAAGGCCGCAGCGCACGAGCTCGTCGACGAGCACCGTCGCGAGCGCGGTGGCGGGGTTCACCGCACTGCCTCCTGTCGCCCCGGCACCCGGGCGGGTGCCTGTGTCCCGCGGCGTGCCGGACGCGCCGCTCCCGTCATGGGACGGCGCGCCCGGACACCGGCTCCCGTCTGCCTCATTACAGCCGGCTCGTCACGGCCGGCGCGGGAACTTGCCGAAGTCGGGGGCGCGCTTCTCCTTGAAGGCGTCGCGGCCCTCCTGCGCCTCCTCGCTCATGTAGTAGAGCAGGGTGGCGTCACCGGCGAACTGCTGCATTCCCGCGGCGCCGTCGGTCACCGCGTTCAGGGCGCCCTTGAGCATGCGCAGCGCCAGCGGCGACTTCTCCAGCATCTCCCGGGCCCACGCGACCGTCTCCTCCTCCAGGCGTTCGAGGGGGACGACCGCGTTGACCAGCCCCCAGTTCAGGGCGGTCTGCGCGTCGTACTGACGGCACAGGTACCAGATCTCACGGGCCCGCTTCAGGCCGACGGTCTCGGCCAGCAGCCAGGAGCCGTAGCCTCCGTCGAAGGAGCCGACCTTGGGACCGGTCTGGCCGAAGACGGCGTTGTCGGCGGCGATGGACAGGTCGCAGCAGACGTGCAGCACGTGGCCGCCGCCGATGGCGTAACCCGCGATCATCGCGATGACCGGCTTGGGGCAGCGGCGGATCTGCACCTGCAGGTCGAGCACGTTGAGCCGGCCCACGTGCGGGGTGGACTTGTCGACGTAGCCGTCGTCGCCGCGGATCTTCTGGTCCCCGCCGGAGCAGAAGGCCCTGTCCCCCGCGCCGGTGAAGATGATCACACCGACCTCGGAGTCCTCCTGCGCGACGTTGAAGGCGTGCCTGAGCTCGAAGAGCGTCGTCGGGCGGAACGCGTTGTGCCGCTCCGGCCGGTTGATCGTGATCTTCGCGATGCCGTCGGCGGTCTCGTAGACGATGTCCTCGTAGTCGCCCGACCGCTTCCAGTCGGCGGCACGCGCCTGGACGCTCGCCGGCATGGGACTCGCCTCGCCCGCCCCTCGCTCGCTCGTGCCCGGCTCGACCCGCTCCGTGCTCACGATCGCTTCGCCCCTTTCCGCTGCGCCGGGTCCCACCCGGTCGTCGACCCGCTTGTCGGCACTAACCTTACGACTGTGATGACCGGTTCCGTGCACCCGGAGCAACCTTCCCCCTCACGGGAGCTGCACGCCGTCGTGCTGCCGCCCGGACCCGAGCTGTTCCGGGCCGTCGCCGCGGCGCTCGACGGCCGGGGCCCCGCCGTGCTGCCCCTGTCCCCCGCGCTGCCCCCGCGGGTGTTGCGCGCCACACTCGACGCGCTGCGTCCCACCCATGTCGACGGGGTACGGCGCGAGCACGGTGTGGGCGTCCCGTCCGAGGTGGCCGTGGTCATCGCCACCAGCGGCACGACCGGTACGCCCAAGGGCGTCCAGCTTTCGGGGGCCGCCCTGCGCTCCTCCGCAGCCGCCTCGCTGCGCCGGCTGGAGGCCCGGCCCGGCGAGCGCTGGCTCTGCTGCCTGCCGCCCTCTCACGTGTCCGGGCTGCAGGTGCTGGTCAGGTCGCTGCTGAGCGGGACCGAGCCGATCATGCACGACGGGTTCTCCCCGGAGGCGGTGCTCACCAGCGGCGCCGACCATGTCTCGCTGGTGCCGACCCAGTTGCGCCGGCTGCTGACGGCGGATCTGTCGGTCTTCAAGACGATCCTGCTCGGCGGCGCCGCCGCTCCCGCGGACCTGCTCGTGGCCGCCCGGAGCGCCGGCGCGCGGGTGGTCACCACGTACGGCATGAGCGAGACCTGCGGCGGGTGCGTCTACGACGGTGAGCCCCTGCACGACGTGGATCTCAAGATCGGCGGTGACGGGCGGATCCGCATCGCCGGTCCCGTGCTGTTCTCCGGCTACCGGCTGCGCCCCGATCTCACCGACGCCGCCCGCGACGGTGACTGGTTCCTCACCTCCGACCTCGGCGCCCTGGCCGGCGGGCGGCTGCGCGTCCTGGGCCGCGCCGACGACGTCATCAACACCGGGGGCGAGAAGGTCGTCGCGGCGGCCGTGGCCGCCGTCGTGGCCGAGCATCCGGCGATCACCGACGCCGTCGTGGTCGGGCGCCCCGACGCCGAATGGGGCGAGCGGGTGGTCGCCGTCGTCGTCTCCCCGCTCCCTCCGTCCCTGGCCGAGCTCCGCGCCTTCGCCAAGGAACGGCTGCCCGCCTACGCCGCCCCGGCCGAGCTGGTCGTTGTGCCCGAAATACCTCTTTTGCCCAATGGCAAACCGGACCTCGCCGCCCTCCGTTATGGTCTTCGACGGGAACCATAGAGGTGCCCCCGCACGTCAAACAGACAGCCGAAGCAGGAAGGAGGGGCTCGATGAGGTTAACCCGTGGCACATGGGTCTCCGCCGGCATCGTCAGCGTCGTCCTCGCCGGCGGCATTTCCGTCGCGGCGGCGGCCTCGGCGGGCAGAATCGACAAGGGCCAGGATCCCGCGCCCGCACTGGAGGGCAACCGGCCGTCCTCCCGGCATTCGCCCGGCTCGTCGCCGTCCCAGGGGACGGCGGCGCCCTCAGAGGACCCCGCAAAGGACTACGTGGTCTCCAGGGAGATCAACCCCGACCCGCAGAAGGTCACCGGCTACTGGACGGAAGAGCGCCTGCGGGAGGCCGATCCGTTACCGATGCCCGCAGTCGAGGGCACCGTGGTCGAAGGCTCCGCGGACGTCATCGAATAGACCGCTCAGCGCCCGAAACGGGTGGATCGCGGTAAACAGCGATCCACCCATCATATTTCCCCGTCAAGTCGGGAACAGAAAGTTCTTGAGTGGGGTTATTGGTACTGGTGCGCAGAGCGGCCCCCTCGCCGCCCCACCCCACAACCGGTAAACAGACGACTCCGTGATGGAGGAGGTGTCCTCATGCCCCAAACCGCCGTGGCGACCTCATCTGAGGCCCCGACGACCCTCGAGCAGCTCCTTGACCGAGGGCGAGTCCAGGGTCACCTATCACTCGCGGAGCTGCGTCACGCCTTCGCCGAGGCAGGGATCAGTCCGACCGAGGGCAGGTCGATCCTGCGGGAGCTCACCGAGGCGGGAGTCAGCCTGGCCGCCGAGAACGAGCCCGCGCTCACCGCGGCCGCCAAGAAGCCGGTGGCCAAGAGCGCGACCCGTAAGACGGCCGTCCGCAAGCCGAAGGCCGCCGCCGACAAGCCCGGTAGGAAGGCCGCCGCCGAGAAGACGGTCACCGCGGCCGAGCCCGCGGCCAAGAACCTCAAGAACGCCCTTCCCGAGGTGGACGAGGAGGAGTGGGCCGCTCCCGACGAGGCGGAGCTCGAGGCGGAGGCCGAGCCGACCATGGATCTGGACGACCAGTCCTCGGTCATGGGCGACTCGGTGCACACCTACCTCAAGTCGATCGGCCGCCGCACGCTGCTGACCGCCGCCCAGGAGGTCGAGCTCGCCAAGCGGATCGAGGCCGGCCTGTACGCCGAGTCCAAGCTGGAGGCCGAGCCGGGTCTGTCCGCCGCGAGGCGCGACGACCTGGAGTGGGTGGCCGAGGACGGCCGCCGCGCGAAGGACCACATGCTGGAGGCCAACCTCCGCCTGGTCGTCTCGGTCGCGAAGAAGTACACCGACCGCGGCATGGCCCTGCTCGACGTGGTCCAGGAGGGCAATCTCGGCCTGATCCGCGCGGTGGAGAAGTTCGACTACACCAAGGGCTACAAGTTCTCCACCTATGCCATGTGGTGGATCCGCCAGGCCATCCAGCGCGGCTTCGCCGACTCCGCCCGCACCATCCGCCTGCCCGTGCACGTGCTGGAGATGCTCTCCAAGCTGTCGCGCATCGAGCGCGACATGCACCAGCGTCTCGGGCGCGAGCCCACGCCGGAGGAGCTGGCGGTCGAGCTGGACAAGACTCCCGACCAGATCGAGGAGCTGCTGCGCACCAGCCGCCAGCCGATCAGCCTCAACGCCACCATCGGCGAGGACGGCGAGACCACCATCGGTGACCTCATCGAGGACGTCGATTCGCCCGAGGCGTCCGAGGTGGTGGACCGTCAGCTTCTCGGCGAGCAGCTGCGCGGCGTGCTGGGCAACCTCTCTCCCAGGGAGGCCAAGATCATGGCTCTGCGCTTCGGCCTCGTCGACGGCAAGCCCCACACCCTCGACGAGATCGGCAAGCATCTCGGCCTGACGCGCGAGCGTATCCGCCAGCTGGAGAAGGAGTCGCTCTCCAAGCTGCGCCATCCCAGCAACACCCGTCCGCTGCTCGACTGGGCGAGCTGACCTGACCCCGAGGCGCCGTCGCGATCTTGTCGTTCGCGGCGGCGCCTCGTCATGTCCGGCTCCTGTCGGAGCGCCGGCGGGGAAGGTGTCGCCGGCCGCCGAACGGTTGATCTTTTCGGCGGCCGCCGCCGGGGCCGCCGTCACCCGCGACCCGCGCCGGACCGTCCTGGCCATCGCCGTCCTGCTGGGAGGCCACATACTGATGGTCCCGCCGGTCGGCGGGTCAGGCGACCGCACGGGCCAGCACGATCCCGCCGACGATCAGCGCGAGCGCCGCCAGGCGCCCGGCGTTCAGCGGATCGCCGTGCAGCGCGACCCCCAGCCCGATGGCGCCGACGGCGCCGATGCCCGTGAACACGGCGTAGGCCGTGCCGACGGGGAGGTCCTGCATGGACTTCGACAGCAGCCAGACCGCGACGGCGGCCAGGGCGAAGCAGATCAACGTGGGAATCGGCCGGGTGAACCCCTCGGTCGGTTTGATGCTCTGTGACCAGGCGATCTCCACCAGCCCGGCCAGGACGAGCAGGACCCAGCTCATCGCCCGGCGAGCTTTCCGGCGAGTTCGGCGGCGAGGCCGAGGGCGTCGTCGTAAGACTGCTCGTGCTTGTCCCGCAGGCCGGCCAGCCCGGGGTCGATCAGCGCGTTGGTCAGCTCGGCGTGGACGAACGTGACGTCCTCGACGTTGAAGTGGCCGAGGAAGAAGTCACGCAGGTAACGCTCCTCATAGTCGAACGGCTCCCGGGGGGTGCCAGGACCATAGGCTCCCCCTCGCGCGCCCGCCACGACGAACGACCGGCCCTTGAGGCTCATCTTGGGGAAGGTCACCTGGTCGATCCAGGCCTTCAACACCGAGGGAACCGAGAAGTTGTACATCGGCGTGCCGATCAGCACGACGTCGGCGGCCTCCAGCTCGGCGATCAGCGGCTCGGTGATCGCCCAGGCCTTCGCCTGGGCCGGGGTCCGCACCGCCTCGTGGTAGCGGCCGATGTCGGTGATGCCCTCGGCCAGGACGTAGTAGCACAGGTCGGTCCACGCCTCGTCGATGTGCGGGACCGGGTCGGCCGCCAGGTCGCGGTAGGTGTATCCCCCCTCGGGGTCGGCGGCGCGCCATGTCTGGGCGAACATCGCGGACAGGGCGCGGGAGAAGGACTCGCGACGGGCGCTGGCGTCCAGGTGCAGCAGGTGACTCATGACTCTCCGTTCGTAAAGCGGACACAATGTCCACTTAGTTCACCGTAGCGAAAAGCGGACATGATGTCCAGTTGAGTGGACAGAGAGCCGTGCATCCGGCGCGGGCCGTCGCGCGCGGCGACCGCCTGCGGCCCACGCCCGTCGAGGCGGCGGGAATCCATCGGAACGCGGGCATGGCCCAGGGGCCCGGGGCGAGCTTGAGTTCCAGTGGTCGTCGCAACACCCCGCTTCAGGGGATGCGATGGACTTCGAGATCCGCAAGGACCGTAAGCCGCAGAGGTGAAAGATGCCGACCCGTGAACGGGCGGCATGCTTCCAGCCCATGCAGCAGGGCTGCAGCAGCACGGATGTCCGGCGAGAGGCGTTCCGGGAAGTGGACTCACATCCGCCCGCCGTACGCGCGGCCGGAAAAGAGAACACCCACCGCGAGACTGCGCGGTGGGTGCGGAAAAGCGATCGCCCGAGAGGGCGCGCGGTCAGCGTGCGGAAGCGGTGACCGGGCGCGGGACGCGGGCGATGCCGGTCAGACGGTTCTGCTCGCGGAGGGTGCGCAGACGGTTGACCTCGTCGGTCCACTCGGCGCCCTTGGGGGTGGCCCGGCCCTTACGCCGGCGGATCCGGTCATCGTAGGACTTCACACCGAACGTCGCCCGCTGGTTGGCCTCGGCCGCACGCAATGCGTCGGTCAGCGCCTTGTCGAGAGCCAGGCCCGCGGCCCGACGCTCCTCGGGGGAGGTCGAGGTGGCCTGCACCTGGCGCAGCGCGGCCTCCGCGGCACGCGCCTTCTCCAGGAACTCGGGGAAGCTCTTCCCGACCTCCTGGTCAGCGTGGTAGCGAACCTCCGCCTCCCGGCTCACGCCCGGTCGGAAAAACGCCATCGTCTGCCCTCTCTCACCCGTTGCCGGGCATTCCCCGGCAGATCACAGGCCGTAGCCTACGCCGTCCGCTCCACCCTCACACACTCAGGCGTCGTCCTGTCCGGCGCGCCTGCCTTTACGCAGTAAGGTCCAGGGTGGCAGGATGACCCCCATGCCTGCCAAGAGACCGCCCGTTCCGCTCTCCAGGGAACGCATCATCGAGGCGGCCCTGCACATCGCCGACAGCCAGGGGCTGCGACGGCTGACGATGCGACGGCTGGGTGACGCGCTCCAGGTCGAGGCGATGGCCATCTACCACCATCTGCCGCGCGGCAAGGACGCCCTCATGGACGCGCTCGCCGAGCATGTCACCACCGTCCACGTCGAGCCCGGCGAGACCTGGCAGGAGAGCGCCAGGGCATGGTGCCGGGCAAGCCGGGCTGCCCTGCGGGAGCATCCCGGGGTGCTGGCACTGGCACTGACCAAACCGGCCAAGGGCCGCGCGGCGATCGCCGTGCGCGAGCAGACCGACCAGCTCGCCGACGCGGGACTGCCCGACGCGGCGCGGGCGGTGCGGGCGATGCGGGCCTACGTCTTCGGGGCGGTGGCGGTGGAGGTGCAGCAGTCCGGCTGGGCCGAGCCGATGGACGACGACGACGAGCCTTGGCGACCACCGTCGAAGGGCGGCGGCAGCGCGGCGGCCGACGACGATTTCGAGCTCGGCCTGAACGCGCTGCTGGCGGGCCTGGCCGCCCCCTCCACGACGTGAGGAACTTGTAACCGATCATTTACCAGGCGGGCGGCGTGTCGCACTTGGCCTGTTATCAGTCCATGAGGCATGCTGTGCTATAGGTCACACCCCCGAACAACCCGAGGGACTCACCCTTTCCGCCTTCACAAACAGTCCTAACGGGCTATGTCGCCGGGTGCGGCCAGATCACACACTTGTTCGTGCGGTCGAATCGCACGCTCAAGGGTGCGACCCGACGGCACATTTGATCTGCTTGATGTGCGGGCCTCATCCAGCCCGAGGCGCGCACGACCATATGTCAACCCAGATGCTCGTCCCCCCGCCCACGGTGGGAACGGAGTCCCATCGGTGACGACGGTCCCCGCCGGCCGGCCGATGACGATTCCAGCGAGCCGCCAAGAGAGATCCGGAGGCACGCCGATGTGCCCGCACCAGCCTTCCTGCCCGTCCGCCGAGGCGCTGGACCGCGAAGCCGCCCGCACGCTGGCAGCGCACCCCGAGCAGGGGTGGAGCCTGCTCTGCAACGGTGTGGTGCTGTTCGAGGACACCGGCGAGCTCCTACCCGACGGCGCCGTCATCGAACCGCACCGTCCCCTTGCCGGCGTCGCCTGACCCTCACGCCGAACCCGGCCGCATCGTGGCCCCGAGCCACTCGGCAACGACCTCGCCCACCCGGGCGGGGTCTTTCTTGAGGTCGTGGCCCTCGCCCGGCAGCACCACCAGGCGCGTGGTGTCCGCCGGCTCGGGCACCCCGAACGGGTCGCGATCACCGTTGACCACCAGCACGTCCACGCCGGCGGCGCGCAGCTCGCCGGCGCGCGAGCGCTCCGGCTTGCCCGGCGGATGGAGCGGAAAGGCCAGCGCGACGACCGCCTCGGCCCCGACCTGCAGGGCCGTACGGCAGGCGACCCTGGCTCCGTTGCTGCGGCCTCCCTGCGCCAGCGGCAACCCCGGATAGCGCGCCCGGAGTCCGGCGACCAGTGCCGTCCACGCCTCGTCCTGCTTCACCGCCGACCCCGGAGCCCGGGCCCCCCGCATCCGGAACGGCTGGAGCACCCGGGCGACCACACCACCGATCCCCGCCGCGGCGTCCCGAACGGCCAGCAGGTCCACCGCGTCCACTCCCCCGGCCGAGCCGTGGGTGAGCACCAGCAGGAAGCGCGGGTCGGCGACCTCGTCGATCTCCGCCACGGCCGGTCCGTGCGGGGTCGCGATCTCCACCGGGGAGGCCGCGCTCGGAGTGGACACAGATCTCGTCCTAACGACTGATGCCGGGAACCGCGCGTGGGCGGAGAATGAAGACGTGCAGGATCATCAAGATATCCGACAGGACATGCGCGCCACCATCGAGGCCCGGCGCGAGCTCGGCCCGGAGTACGAGGCCGCGCTGGTGGAGTCGTTCGTGGAGCGCCTCGACGCGACCATCGCCGCCCGTGTCCGGGCCGAGATGCACCACGCAGGAGCGCGGCCCCAGCATGGTCCTCACCCGGACCAGCGACATCAGCAGCGCAGGGGCGGCAGCTCCTCCGTCCCGATCGCGCTGGGTTCGATGGGCATCGGCATCCCGCTGACCGCCATCGCCGTGGACCAGGCGGGCACCGCGGGGCTGCTGCTGGCCTGGGGCGGCATCGTCGCGATCAACTTCGCTCACGCGATCAGCCGCTGGCGCGGCCGCGACTGAGGGCGCCCCGTCCTCGCCGCGCGAGCCGCACCGGCCCTTTCGGCCCGGTGGGCGAGCGCGGCTGCCGGCATGGGTCAGGCGCCTCCGGTTTCAGGTGCCCCTGGTTTCAGGCGCCTCCGGTTTCAGGCGCCCCTGGTCAGACGTCCCGGTTCAGCCGCAGGCGGACGTCCTCGGCGAGCTCCTCGTCGGCGCTGTCCAGGCCGTAGCGCCACACCTGCTCGGCGTCCTCGTCGCGGCCTCGCAGCGGAAGCGTGCGGGCCAGCAGCTCGATGGCCAGCGCCTCGGTCCCGGCGTCGCCGCCCGCCTCGATCGCCCCGGCGAACTCCGCGCAGGCCAGCTCCAGGTGCGCGATGCCCAGCAGCACCCGCAGCCTGGGCACGTCGGTCACATCCGGCACCGACAGCGCCTCCAGGAGCACCTCGGCGGCCTCGCCGGCCTCCCCCTCCTCCAGCAGGAGCTCGGCGAGCCGCTGGGCCGCGTGGGAGGAGATCTCCGGGTCGGCGGCGGCCACGGCGGCCCGCAGGGCCTCCTCAGCCTCCCGCCGGCTCGCCGCGAGCCTGGCCAGAGCCATGTGCGCCAGCGGCACGCAGGCGGGGTTTCCCGCGCCGAGGGCGGCCTGCCAGGCCGCCCGGGCCTGGTCGAACAGATCCTCCTGCTCGAAGCTGCGGGCGAGCAGGCAGGCGGCCTGCCCGGCGAACTCCGGATGCCCGGTGGCCAGCGCGGCGCGCGCGGCCGTCCGGGCGCCCGCCACGTCCCCGCGCTCCTGGAGCACCACCGCCAGCCCCACCGCCGCCTGCGCCCGGTCGGGCTCCGCGGAATCGGCGGCCAGCTCTGCGAAGATCGTTGCCGCGCCGTCCAGATCGCCGCTCTCGGCCAGTTTCCGCGCGGCGTCCAAAGGACGCGTGTCCACCTCTGGCATGCAGGGTCCTCCCGGGTAAAGGAATGCCCCGAGCCTAACGACTCGGGGCCGTGTCCGTCCCCACATATGGGGGCAATACGGCCCGCGCCGGGAGGACGCGGACCGCACAGCGCGGATCAGTCCTCGTAGGCCTCCAGCGGCGGGCAGGAGCACACGAGGTTGCGGTCGCCGTAGGCCTGGTCGATGCGGCGCACCGGCGACCAGTATTTGCCCTCGCGCAGGGAGGACAGCGGATAGGCCGCCTCGGTGCGGGCGTAGGGGTGAGTCCACTCGTCGGCGACCAGGCAGTCGGCCGTGTGCGGGGCGTTGCGCAGCGGGTTGTCCGTCTTGTCGTAGGCCCCGGAGGCGACCTTCTCGATCTCTCCCCGGATGGCGATCATCGCGTCGCAGAACCGGTCGAGCTCGGCCAGGTCCTCGCTCTCGGTCGGCTCGATCATCAGCGTGCCGGCCACCGGGAAGGACATGGTCGGCGCGTGGAAGCCGTAGTCGATGAGGCGCTTGGCCACATCGTCCACCGTCACGCCGGTCTCCTTGGTGATCTGACGCAGGTCGACGATGCACTCGTGGGCGACCAGGCCGCCCCGGCCGGTGTAGAGGACCGGGTAGTGCGGGGCGAGCCTGCGGGCCAGGTAGTTGGCCGACAGGATGGCCTGCTCGGTGGCCGCCTTGAGTCCTTCGGCGCCCATCATCCGGACGTAGGCCCAGGAGATGGGCAGGATGCCCGCCGAGCCGTACGGCGCGGCCGAGACCGGGCCGACCTCGGAGCCCTCGCGCAGCGGGTGGCCGGGCAGGTAGTCGGCCAGGTGCGCGCGGACCGCGACGGGGCCGACACCGGG
This sequence comes from Streptosporangium sp. CA-135522, assembly GCF_050949235.1. NCBI lineage: Bacteria > Bacillati > Actinomycetota > Actinomycetes > Streptosporangiales > Streptosporangiaceae > Streptosporangium > Streptosporangium sp. CA-135522. Next base: position 4,314,582 of record NZ_CP192026.1, on the reverse strand, counting down.
GCCGCCGCCACCGTGCGGGATGCAGAAGGTCTTGTGCAGGTTCAGGTGGGACACGTCCGCCCCGAACTCACCCGGCTTGGCCAGCCCGACCAGCGCGTTGAGGTTGGCGCCGTCGACGTAGACCTGGCCGCCCGCCTCGTGCACCCGCTCGCAGATCTGGGTGATGGTCTCCTCGTAGACGCCGTGCGTGGAGGGGTAGGTCACCATGATGGCGGCGAGCTGGTCGCGATGCTTGTCGATCTTGGCGTTGAGGTCGTCGAGGTCGACGTTGCCGTTGTCGTCGCAGGCGACCACGGTGACGCGCATCCCCGCCATGACGGCGCTGGCGGCGTTGGTGCCGTGCGCGGAGGACGGGATCAGGCAGACGTCGCGGCCCGACTCACCGCGCGCCCGGTGGTAGGCGCGGATCGCCAGCAGACCGGCGAACTCGCCCTGGGAGCCGGCGTTGGGCTGGATCGACACGGCGTCGTAGCCGGTCACCTCGGCCAGCCAGCCCTCCAGCTCCTTGATCAGCTCGATGTAGCCCGCCGCCTGGTCCTCCGGGGCGTAGGGGTGCAGCCCGGCGAACTCCGGCCAGGTGATCGGCTCCATCTCGGTGGTCGCGTTGAGCTTCATGGTGCAGGAGCCCAGCGGGATCATCGACCGGTCGAGCGCGATGTCCTTGTCCTGGAGCTTGCGCAGGTAGCGCAGCATGGCCGTCTCGGAGCGGTGGCTGTGGAAGACCGGGTGGGTCAGGTAGTCGCTGACCCGCGCCAGGGCGGCGGGCAGCGCGTCGTGCGCGGCGGCGTCCAGGTCGGTCAGGACCGCGCCGCTGACCTCGAAGGCGGCCAGGACCTGCTCCAGGTGGATGAGCTCGGTCTTCTCGTCACAGGTGACACCGACGTGGTCGGCGTCGACCAGGCGCAGGTTGACCCCGTTGTCACGGGCCACGGCGACGACCTGGGCCGCACGGCCGGGCACGCGGGCGAGCACGGTGTCGAAGAAGGTGTCGTGCACGACCTCGACGCCGCCGTGGCGCAGGCCCTCGGCGAGCACGACCGCGTGCCGGTGGACGCGCTGGCCGATCCGGCGCAGCCCCTCGGGCCCGTGGTATACGGCGTACATGCCCGCGATCACCGCGAGGAGGACCTGCGCGGTGCAGATGTTACTGGTCGCCTTCTCGCGCCGGATGTGCTGCTCGCGGGTCTGCAGCGCCAGCCGGTAGGCGGGACGCTGGTCGGCGTCCTGGGAGACGCCCACCAGACGGCCGGGCATCTGCCGCTGCAGGCCGTCGCGGACGGCCATGTAGGCCGCGTGCGGGCCGCCGAAGCCCAGCGGGACGCCGAAGCGCTGGGAGGAGCCGATCGCGATGTCGGCGCCGAGCTCGCCGGGCGCGGCGAGCAGGGTGAGGGCGAGCAGGTCGGCGGCGGCGACCACCTGGGCGCCGCGAGCGTGGGCGGCGTCGGCGATGGAGCGGAAGTCCCTGACCCGGCCGCTGGCGCCCGGGTACTGCACGAGCACGCCGAAACACTCGGGAAGCTCGGCGGTGAAGTCGCTCTCGACCAGCTCGATGCCGAGCGGCTCGGCCCTGGTGCGCAGCACGGCCTTGGTCTGCGGCAGCGCGTCGGTGTCCACCACGAACACCTTGGTCTTGGCCCGGCCGGCCCGCAGGGCCAGGGTCATCGCCTCGGCGGCGGCGGTGGCCTCGTCCAGCAGGGAGGCGCCGGCGACGTCGAGCGCGGTCAGGTCGGAGATGACCGTCTGGAAGTTGATCAGTGCTTCCAGCCGGCCCTGGGAGATCTCCGGCTGGTAGGGCGTGTAGGCGGTGTACCAGCCCGGATTCTCCAGGAGGTTACGGCGGATCACGCCCGGGGTGATCGTGTCGTGGTAGCCCAGGCCGATCATCGAGGTCAGCACGCTGTTGCGCGCGGCCAGGGCGCGCATCTCGGCGAGGGCTTCGGTCTCGCTCGCCGCCGGGGGGAGCTGGAGCCGGTCCTTGGCCCGGATCGCCTCCGGCACGGTCACCGCGACGAGGTCGGCGGTGGAGGCGAATCCGACCGCCTCCAGCATGCGGGTCTGGTCGGCGTCCGCGGGCCCGATGTGACGGGTGGCGAACGGCGGGGAGTTGAGCTCGCTGAGCGGTGACAGGTCGGTCATGGAAAGCCTCCCGAGGCGGTGGAGACCGGCGCTGGGCGCGGGCGTATGCCGGATCTCCCCCTCTGTCATCTCGACCTGAGAGCTTCACCTCTCCTGGCGGGGAGGTTTTCACCGTCGGTGAGATGCGCCTGGCGGACGCACCTGCTTTCCAGAGTCGCCTCGTCCGTGCGGTACCGGGTGCCTGAGAGATTCCGGGGAGGTTGCTCCTTCGGCGCCCCGATCGTGTCGGGGTCTCTCCCGCACAGGGTCAGCAGCGAGAACAACTTTACCCCGTGCGGCGAGCCCTGCGACGACGGGCCAACTCATCGGCGTGGTGATCGTCTAAAGGGCCCTGGGCGGACTCCGCGCGCTCGCCGGGAAGATCCGCGAGAGAGCCCTCCACCTCCTGCCAGACCCGGCCGAGCGCGATGCCGAAGACGCCCTGCCCACCCTGGAGCAGGTCGATGACCTCGTCGGGCGAGGTGCACTCGTAGACGCTCACCCCGTCGCTCATCAGCGTGATCTGGGCGAGATCGTGGACGCCGCGGTCACGCAGGTGCTGTACGGCGATGCGGATCTGCTGGAGGGAGACGCCGGTGTCGAGCAGTCGTTTGACGACTTTGAGCACCAGAATGTCGCGGAAGCCGTACAGCCGCTGGGAACCCGAGCCGTGAGCCGCCCGCACCGTGGGCTCGACCAGTCCGGTGCGCGCCCAGTAGTCCAACTGCCGGTAGGTGATATCGGCCGCCGCACAAGCGGTGGGTCCTCGATATCCGATGTCGGCGGGCGGTTTCACCGGTTGCCCGTCGAATAGCAGACCCTCTTCACCCGCGCGCTGACGTGCCGACTGGCGCCGTTCCGGGTCATCCTGATCGGCGTTTCTACCCTCGCCGCTGCTGACCGCCACGCGGACCTCCGGCTTTCTCTCATCCCGCGGCCTGATCTGGGGGTTTGCGCACGACCGCGGGTTTCACTTGCACCGTAGGACTGGGGCCAAGCTCAGTCAACGACCCCACGCGGCGCGTCGTGAAGCGTAAATGCACCGAAATTCCTACCCTGCGCGACCGAAGTCCTCGGGCGTGATTGTGTCAAGGAACTCCCTGAACTTCTCCACCTCGTCCTCCTGGTCGTCGGGAATGATCACCCCTGCCTCCCGGACCACGTCCTCACTGGCGAAGATACGCGCGCCGGTGCGAAGCGCCAAGGCGATCGAGTCCGAGGGACGCGCACTCACCTCGACCCCGTTGGAGAACACGAGATCGGCGAAGAAGATCCCATCACGGAGCGCGACGATGTTGACCGTGCTCAGCCGAACGCCGAGCGCGTCGAGCACGTCGCGAAACAGGTCATGAGTGAGCGGCCGCGGCGGCGGCTCCTCGGCCTGCGCCATGGCGATCGCCGTCGCCTCCGTCATGCCGATCCAAATCGGCAGATAACGCTCCCCTTGTGCCTCCTTCAGCAGGACAATTGGCTGGTTGGAGGGCATCTCAACCCGAACGCCCACGACCTCCATCTGCAACACGGGCTGCTCCGTCTTCGCTGGATTCCGACCGGTTTGTTCAACGTAACACTCGTGGGGGTACGAGTGCCTGGTCAGGTTGTCACCGGCCCAGGACCCCACGAACGCCGGAACGCAGCAGCGAGGCGTGCAATTCCAGCAGGAGGCCGGAGATCTCCCTGGCCGTCTCGTCGGCCTGGTCGATGGCACCGGGCCCGCGACGGCGCAGCAGCGGGGCGATGGCCTGCTCCACGAGCCCGGCCTCCCGCTCGGCCGCGGCCTTGACCGCTCGCAGATGACGGGCGTGCAGCCCGAAGACGGTCAGGGCACCGACGCTGCGGGCCACGGCCAGGGCCTCGGCGTCGTAGTAGCGGGCCACCGCGGCCAGCAGGCCATAGTCCTCGAGCTCGGCGAGGGCCTCCTCGCTGAGCTCGGCGGCGGCGAGCAACTCCTCACGGGTGAGGCGGACCTCGGCGGGCGCGTCGTCGGGGACCGCCCGCGGGCGCGCGACCGGCCGCTCCTCGCGGTCGGCCGCCTCGAGGTGATCCTTGATCACGCGCAGCGGCAGGTAGCGGTCACGCTGCTCGCTGAGGATGTAGCGGAGCCGCTCGACGTCGGCGTAGGTGAATTTTCGATATCCGGAGGGACTGCGCTCCGGCTCGATCAACCCCTCGCCCTCCAGGAAACGAATCTTGGAGATGCTGACGTCGGGGAACTCGCCCTGCAGGAGAGCGAGCACCTCCCCGATGCTCATGTGTGCACGAGCGGCCTGCGAGCTCATCATCCTCCAGCGGCGCCACGGGTGAGGAAGACCAGACGGAACTTGCCGATCTGAACCTCGTCCCCGCCGTACAGCGGGACCTCCTCGATCCGCTCTCGGTTGACGTAGGTGCCGTTCAGGCTGCCGACGTCCCGGACGGTGAAGACGCCGCCGCCGCGCCGATAGAACTCCACGTGACGGCGCGAGACGGTGATGTCGTCAAGGAAGATGTCGCTCTCGGGATGACGACCCACGGTGGTCAGATCGCTGTCCAGCAGGAAGCGGCTGCCGGCGTTGGGACCGCGCATGGCGACCAGCAGGGCGGCGCCCGGAGGCAGTTGCTCGACGGCTTGCCGCTCGGCGAGAAGCGTCTCCCCGGTCTCCGCCTCGTAGGCCTCGATCCCGGAGAGGGAGATCGTGGACGTGCTGTCTCCGGGTGTGTCGGCGGACCTGGTCAGCGGCGACCCGCATCGTGAACAGAAACGGGCATCCTCAGGGTTGGCATGACCGCACTGCGTGCAGTAGACGCTCGGCATCGATCGGCTCGGCCTCCTACCGCGAAGACGCGGCAACGGTACTCAGGGATGCGCGCCTCGCTTCTTCGCTTCTCAAGTATTTTCTCAGACTGCGAATGCCGCAACATACACCGTTGAGAAGCAAAGATCAAGGCAGACGCTCGACCGCGGGTTCGGTCGGTGACAAAGTTACAGGCGGGCGGTGCCCCCGGTCCATGCCGCCGCGCTGGGTTCGTCGCACGTGATCCGGCCGGCGCGCCCCGTCCGGTCACGTGCCCGCCGCCTCCTCCACGACCCGCGCCCAGTGCTCCAGCAGGCTCTGCGCGGAGTCCACGTCGCCTCCCTCGGCCCACAGGTGGGTGACGGCCTCGGCCGGATCGGGCAGCACCAGCGCCCAGCTGCCGTCCTCGGCCACCACCCGCACGCCGTCGGTGGTGTCGATGCGGTAGCGCTCGGCGGCTTCGATCACCGAGCGCATCACCACCCCTTTGGCCGCCCACGGTGTCGGAACGGTACGGCGCAGCAGCCTGGCCTCGGGGATCCTGGCGTCGATCTGGCTGAGCGACAGCCGTGTCCTGGCGACCAGGCCGAGCAGGCGCAGGAAGACCGCCAGGCCGTCCACCGTGGGGCCGAACTCGGGCACGATGAAGCCGCCCCGCCCGTCCGCCGCGAAGATCATGTCCTGGCCCCGGACGGAGGTGGTGAGCGCGTCCGTCGCGGTGGAGGTCCACTCGACCTGCACCCCGTGGAAGCGGCAGACCTGCTCGGCCACCCGGGTGGTGGTGACCGGCAGCGCCACCCGGCCGCCGCACCGTTCGGCCGCGACCAGGTCCAGCACCACCAGCAGGGCGCGCTCCTCGCTGATCAGCTGGCCCATCTCGTCCACCAGGGCGACCCGCTCCCCCACCGGGTCGAACCGCACCCCGAAGGCCGCCCTGGCGGAGCTGACGAGCTCCGAAAGGCGCTGCAGGTCGCGGCGGCGCTCGGCGAGGGTCTCGGTGGGCGAGGCGTCGTCCAGCCGGTTGTTCACGGTGAGCACGTCCACCCCGACCCGGCCTAGGAGGCTGGGCAGCACCAGCGAGGAGGTGCCGCCCGCGCAGTCCACCACGACCTTCATGTCGGCGTCGCGGACCCCCGTCATGTCGACGCAGCGCAACAGCTCGTGGGTGTAGTCCTCGACCGCCCGAGCGGGGAAGCTGAGCTCGGCGATCTCCCCGGGGAAGGCCCGGCGGAACTCCTGCCGGGAGAAGACCCGCTCCAGCTTGCGCTGGGCCGCCTGGGACAGGTCGGCGCCGTGCTCGTCCATGAAGACGATGTCCACGCTCTGCGGGTCTCCCGGGGTGGTGCGCAGCGCGATGCCGCCGACGGCGTTCTCCCTGGCGGTGTGGAAGCGGGACACCGGTAGCGGGGCCGCCTCCAGGTCCAGGACGTTGATCGCGCTGGCGGTCAGGGCGCTGATCACGGCCCGTTTCAGCGCCCGCGCGGCGCGCGAGGAGTCACGGGAGGTGATGACCGAGGCGCCCTTCTTGAGCGTGGTGGCGTAGGCGCTGGCCAGCCGTACGCACAGCTCGGGGGTGATCTCGACGTTGACCAGGCCGGACACTCCGCGCGGGCCGAAGAGGTTACGCTGGCCGCGCGGCTCCCAGATCACGCTGGTGTTGACCACCGCCCCCGCCTCGATGGTCTTGAAGGGGTAGACCTTGACCCCGGAGGAGACGTACGCCTCGGCCTCGATGATGCACTCGTCGCCGACGACGGCGCTCTCCTCGATCCTGACGCCGGTCATCAGGTCGGTGTTCTTGCCGATGACGCAGCCGCGCAGATGGGCGCTGGGGCCGACGTAGACGTTGTCGTGGACCACCGCGCGGTGCAGGAAGGCGCCCTCGCGGACCACGACGTTGCTGCCCAGGACGGTGTATTCGCGCAGCTCGGCGCCCGCCTCGACCTTGGCGTAGTCGCCGATGTAGAGCGGGCCCTTGAGCACGGCGTCGGGGTCGACCGAGGCGCCCTCGGCCACCCAGACGCCCGGGGAGACCTCGAAGGCGTCGGTATCCACCCTGACCCGGCCGGAAAGCACGTCGGCCTGGGCCTTGAGATAGCTCTCGTGGGTGCCGACGTCCTCCCAGTAGCCGTCGGCGACGTAGCCGTACAGTGGAGCGCCGCGCGCCAGCAGGCGCGGGAAGACGTCGGCCGACCAGTCGACCGGCTCTCCGAGGGCGATCTCGTCGAGGACCTCCGGCTCCATCACGTAGATGCCGGTGTTGACGGTGTCGGAGAAGACCTGCCCCCAGGTGGGCTTCTCCAGGAAGCGCTCCACCCGGCCCTGGTCGTCGACGATGACGATGCCGAACTCCAGCGGGTTGGGGACCCGTTTGAGGCCGATGGTGACCAGCGCGCCGTTCTCACGGTGGAACCGGATCATGTCGGTCAGGTCGATGTCGGTGAGCGCGTCGCCGGAGATGACGAGGAAACGGTCGTCGCGGAGCTTGCCGGCGGCGTTCTTGACGCTGCCGGCCGTGCCGAGCGGGGTGTCCTCGGTGGCGTAGTACAGGCTCATGCCGAGCTCGTCGCCGTCGCCGAAGTAGTTGCGGACCAGGGCGGCCAGGAACTGCACGGTCACCACGGTCTCGGTGAGCCCGTGCCGTTTCAGCAGGCGCAGCACGTGCTCCATGATCGGCCGGTTGATCACAGGTAGAAGGGGTTTGGGCTGGTTCGCAGTCATCGGCCGGAGCCGTGTTCCTTCCCCACCCGCCATCACAACGGCCTTCACAGATCACCTCTTAAGGCGTTTGTCTCCTTTGACGAGCTGCCGCACCTGTACCCAATACAGCACCCCGGACCACCAGTACAGACCTGTGCCCCAGATCGCGAGCGACCAGCCGACGATTCCGGCCACATACGCGTACCAGGCGTCGTGGTGGGCGAGGAAGAGCAACGGGAAGGCATAGAGCAGGTTGGCGGTGGCGGCCTTGCCCAGGAAGTGCACCGGCAGCGCCGGGCCGTACCCGAGGCGGCGCAGGATGGGCGGAATGCCCAGCAGCATGACATCGCGCAGCGGGATCGCCAGCGCCAGCCACCAGGGGATGATGTCCCGCATCGCCAGGCCGAACAGGGTGGCCAGGATGTAGAGCCGGTCGGCCAGCGGGTCGAGCAGGCGGCCGAGCCTGCTGGTCTGGTTCCACGCCCGGGCGATCTTGCCGTCGAGCCAGTCGGAGAACCCCGCCAGCATCAACAACGCGACGGCCCAGCCGTCGGCCTTGGGCCCCAGCACCAGCCACAGGAAGACCGGCACGCCGAGGAGCCTGGCCAGGCTCAACGCGTTGGGAACCGTCAAGATTCGATCCTCGGCTCCCGATGCTTCCGGATTCACCCGAATGTCTCCCTCCCCGTACTTGATGCCGACCCTACCGGTGCGGGAACGCGCGAGCCGTCCCGCCCGATGCGGACTCCGCCTCCGGGCGGGCGGAGGACGCCGAAGGCGCCACCGCCTCCCCGGTGGGGTGCGGTTGGCGCCTCGAAGTCCCCGGCCGGCTCCGACCGGCCCGACCGGCTCGGAAGGGGTGCCGGACGGTCTGCGCCCGGCACGCCTTCCGGACGGGCCTAAGAGCGGCGTACGGCGGCGCGGGGTGACCAGGCCCAGATCAGCACGGCCACGGTCAGGCCGAACAGGGCCAGGCCACTGGGCACGTGGGTGCCGAGCATCTCCCAGCTGAAGTGCTGGCCCAGACCGATCAGGAGCAGGCCGAGGCTCGCCGACGCGGGCCACCCCGCACCCCGGCCCGGCCGCCAGACCAGCACGGCCGCGACGGTCTGGAGCAGCGCGATCAGGTGCACCACCATTCCGACCATGACGTGGGTCTCGGCCAGCTCTCCCCCGCTCTGCACGGCCTGGCCGGCGAACGAGGCGGCGACGACCAGGGCGGCCGCCTGGGCGACGACCAGGACGCGCAGGCCGTAGAGCAGGCCGGGGGAAACGGGGCGGCCCTGTGCTGCGGCCGGCGGGGCGACGACCTCCTGCATGAGATGTGTCCTTCCTCCGGTAACTGATGACCGGTGACTGGTGAGGAGCACATCGTGGCCGCCGAGGACGCGCCGGGTCGTCAGCCTGGGGGGTGACTCCCCGATCCGCCTCGTGGTGGATTCCGGACCGGGCGGAACCCGGCGTCGACCAGACCGATCCGGTGCGCGACCACCGCGGCCTGGGTGCGGTTGCGAAGGCCCAGCTTGTCCATGGCGGTCGAGACATGGGTCTTGACGGTGGTGACTCCCACGTGGAGCGCGTCGGCGATCTCCGCGTTGGACAGCCCCACCCCGACCAGCGCCAGGACCTCCAGCTCGCGGTCGGTGAGCCCGGCGGGGATGTGCGCGGTGGCCTGCTCCTCGGCGGCCAGCGCGCGCTCGACCACCCGGCGCAGCACCGAGGGGGCCAGCAGCGGCTCCCCGGTGGCGGCCCTGCGCACGGCGTCGACCATCCGCTCGGGCTCGTCGTCCTTGACCAGGAAGCCGATCGCCCCGGCGCGCAACGCGGCGTAGACGTTCTCGTCCTCGGCGAAGGTGGTGAGGATGACGATCCGCGCGCCGGGCCAGGCCCCCAGGATCCGCCGGGTCGCCTCCAGCCCGTCCACCCTGGGCATGCGCAGGTCCATCAGCAGCACGTCGGGACGGAGCCGCTCGGCCTGCTGTACGGCCTGCGCCCCGTCCACGGCCTCACCGCAGACCTCCATCTCTCCGGCGGCCTCCAGCAGCATCCGCACGCCCGCGCGCACGAGTGCCTGGTCATCGGCGACGACGACTCTGATCACCGATCCTCCTTCGGCCGCCGCGGGACCCGGGCCCTGCCATGCTCTCTCACGAGGTCTCACCTTCCTCCCGCCACCAGGGCATTCTCCTGCGCACCGGCGCCGCCGCGCACGCGCGCTCGACGCGCTCCAGGGGGAGCGTCGCCGCCAGCCGCCAGCCCCCGGCCCCGTCAGGACCGGAGGACAGGTCTCCGCCCAGTGCCCGCGCGCGCTCGCGCATGCCCGCGATGCCCTGCCCGGAGGAGGGCAGCGCGTCGCGAGGGCCGGGCGGCGGACCGCTGAGCACGTTCACCCTCAGGGAGTCGTCCGCCACCGTCAGCTCGACGACCGCCGAGGTGCCGGGGCCCGCGTGCTTGAGGACGTTGGTCAGGCCTTCCTGGACGATCCGGGCGGCCGAGGCCCGGGTCACCAGGGGCACGAGTTCGGCCCCGGGGTCGAGGCGGAGCTCGGCCTCCAGCCCGGCCGCGTTCATCCGCTCCACCGCGTCGCGCACCACCTCCTCCGGGTCGGCCACGGGCAGGTGGGCGAGATCGGGGTCGCGCAGCACGTTGAGCAGGCCGCGCAGATCCTCCAGCACCTGGTGGCCGGTGGAGCGGATGTCGGACAGCGCCTCGGCCACCGGCCCCGAGGGCGCGGCGTACTGGGCGGCGCCGGCCCGCAGCACCATGGCGCCGACGTGATGGGCCACGATGTCGTGGACGTCACGGGCGATGCGCTCGCGCTCGGCCAGCAGGTCGGCCCGGGTCCGCTCGGCGGCGAGCTGCCTGGCCTCCTCCGCCATGGCCAGCTCCAGGCCCGCCGCGTCCCGGCGGACGCCGATGTAGCGGCCGATGATTATGGGGGCCGCCACCATCGCCAGCAGTGCGGCCACCCTGGGTGGAGTGATCCGTGACAGTTCGTCGCCGACGATGTTCAGCGCGGTCACCCCGCCGGCGATCAGGTAGGCGACGGCCGTCCAGGACCAGGAGGCGTGCATCGCGAAGGCGCCCAGCGTGACCAGGAACAGGCCCTGCATCGAATTCGCGGCGAACCCGGCGCTCTGGTCGGCCAGGAGCACCAGCAACGCCTGCAGCCCGAACGCGGTGCCCGGCAGGCTGCGCACCAGTCCGGCGGTGAGGCCGCAGCCGATGGCGAACCATCCCGCCGCCCAGACCGGCAACGGACCGTCGTGCCACTCGGTCCAGGTGTCGAGCACCATGAAGGCCACCCCACCGCCCGCCAGCAGCAGGTCGAGGCCGGGACGCCGTTCCACGGCGGCCATCGACTCGACGGGGGCGCGCAGGTAACGGCCGGCGACGACCGGGGCCGCGGCCATCGCAAGCGGGAAGTACCAGGTGCCGAGGGTGAAGGAGATCCCGGGATCGGCGAGGTTGACCGCGGTGGCGAAGCCGGCCAGGACGGCGGCGGGCGCGATCTCAGGCCAGGCGCCGAGGTAGGCGAGTGCTCCCACCGCGACGGGGAGCAGGATCTGGACGGTGTCGGAGGTGTGGACGCCGAGTTGGTCGCACACGATCAGCAGGAGCGCCTGGTAGACGCAGACCACGAACGGCAGCCGCCGGACGAGACCCATGGGCGCCCCGGCCAGCGATGCGAGGATTCCCACGCTCCACCAGGGCATCGTGCCCGCCTGTCCGGATTTGCCGGAGACGAACAGATCCAGGGCGACCGCGGCGGTGGCCAGGCAGACGTCCAGAACCCGGCCGCGGGATCGCAGGGGAGAAAGGACCGCACCACGGGATCGCATGGGAGAAAGGTATCCGGGCGAGCCGGGCGCTCCTCATCCTCGCGGGGCATCCGATCATCCTTCAGGAGGGCGCCGCCTCCTCCAAGTGGCCGCGATATCAGCCGGATGGCTGAACCGTGTGGCACCGCGCAGCCTTTACGCTTCACAGCATGACCAATGACACCACGCTGTTCCTGGGTCAGTGGATTCGCTCCCCGGGAACCGTCGGGGCGGTGGCGCCGAGCTCACGCCGGCTCGCCGAGACGGTGACGACGCCCGTCCCGCACCGGGGCGACCCGGTGGTCGTCGAGCTCGGTCCCGGCACGGGGGCGTTCACAGCGGAGATCCAGCGGCGGCTGGGCGGCCGGGGACATCACATGGCCGTCGAGATCAACCCGAGGCTGGCCGAGTTCCTCTCCACCCGCCACCCGAAGGTGGACGTCGTGGTCGACGACGCGGCACGGCTGCCGCAGCTGCTGGAGGAGCGTGGGTTCGTCAAGGCCGACGCGATCGTGAGCGGGCTTCCCTGGGCGGCGTTCTCCGAGGAGACGCAGATCCGCCTGATGGACGCCGTCACCGCGATCATGGATCCGAACACCGCCTTCACCACCTTCGCCTACAGCTTCGCCAAGCGCCTGCCCCCCGCGCTGCGCTTTCGCCAGCGGCTGCACGACACCTTCGAGGAGGTCGTCGTGGGCCGGACGGTGTGGGGCAACCTTCCGCCGGCCTTCGTCTATCACGCGCGCCGGCCCCGCGAGAGCGTCGTCGACTGGAACTGAACTCCCGGCACGCGGCCTCGCGTTCGGGGGTGCAGCTTAACCGAACTTCGTTCTACCATTGCGCACGCAACGAGAACGGAGTTGATCACGGTGGACTTCACGCTTCCCGAAAGCGCGCTCGCCGTCCAGCGCGGTATCGCCGACATCTGCTCGCACTACGACCTGGACTACTGGCAGCGCTGCGAGAGCGAAAAGCTCTGGCCGGAGGAGGTTTGGGCGGATCTGGCCAAGGGCGGCTGGCTCGGCCTGGCCGTTCCCGAGGAGTACGGCGGAGGCGGCCAGGGCCTGCTTGAGCTGGCCGTGGCGACCGAGACGCTGTCGGCCTCCGGCTCGGCCGGAGGATCGGCGTTCACCTACGTCCTCACGCCGGGCTTCGGCGCCATGACCCTCGCCAGGCACGGCGACCCCCGCCAGCGCGAGGAGCTGCTGCCCCGGCTGGCCACCGGCGAGCTGGAGACCTGCTTCGCCCTCACCGAGCCCGACGCCGGGTCCAACGCCCTGGGCATCTCGACCTTCGCCCGCCGCGACGGCGACGAGTTCGTCGTCACGGGTCAGAAGATCTGGATCACCGGTGTGCAGCGCGCCACCTGGATGCTCCTGGTCACCCGGACCGTTCCGGCCGCCGAGGCCCGACCGCGCACCAACGGGCTGACGGTCCTGCTGGTGAACGTGCCCGAGGCGGTCGCCGCCGGTCAGCTCTCCTTCCGGCCGATCCCGAAGATGGGCGCCAACACCACCCCGTCCAACATGGTGTTCATCGACGACCTTCGGGTGCCGGCCGCGAACGTGGTGGGCGAGGTGGACCAGGGCGCACTGGTGCTGTGGGACATCCTCAACCCCGAGCGCGTCCTGCTGGCGGCCTCCGCGCTGGGCGGCGCCGAGGTCGCGCTGAGGGTGGCCGTGCAGTACGCCAAGGAGCGCGAGGTCTTCGGCCGCCCCATCGGCGCCAACCAGGCCATCGCCTTCCCGCTCGCCCAGGTCAAGGCCAAGATCGAGCTGGCCAGGCTGATGCTCTACAAGGCCGCCTGGCTGTTCGACAACCGGCAGCCGTGCGGCACCGAGGCCAACATCGCCAAGCTGACCGCCTCCCAGGCGGCCTGGGAGGCGGCCGACCACGCCTTCCAGACCCACGGCGGCATGGCCTACTCCCTGGAGTACCCGGTCGCCCGGCTGCTGGCCGACGCCCGCATCGGCAAGGTCGCCCCGGTCACCGAGGAGCTCCTGCTCAACTACCTCGCCACCCAGGTGCTCGGGCTCCCCCGAAGCTTCTGAGCGGTTGCCGGAGCACCGGTACGGGCAGACCATGAGCAGATCCGGCCGAGCACGAGGGAGTGATCGATGTCCGCCTACGCCAGCACCGTGGTCGACGCCTCAGCCGACGAGGTGTGGAGCTATCTGAGAGACTTCGGCAACCTTGCCGAGTGGTTGCCCGGCATCACCCTCTGCGAGATCGAGGAGGGCGACGCCACCCGGCCCGGAGCGGTGCGCAGGCTCGATGGCGCGGGCGGGGTGTTCCGGGAACGGCTGCTCACCCTCGACGACGACTCCCGCTCGGCGAGTTACGAGATCTTCGACAGCCCGCTGCCGGTCCGCGACTACCGGGCCGTCTACCGGGTCTTCCCCATCACCGACAGCGGCCAGGCCTTCATCGAGTGGTCGGCCACCTTCGAGGCCGACGACGAGGAGAAGATGAACAAGGTCTTCACCCGCGGCGTCTTCGAGCCCGGCCTGACCGCCCTGGGCAAGCGTTTCCAGCGCTGAGACGGACCGATCAGGCGTTCTCCGCAAGCGGGCCGGTCCCGGACCGGCCCGCGTCGTTTCGCACATCCAGGCCCGCGCCCCCTGCCCGGATCCACTGCCCCCTGCCCTACCGCACGCCCCGATCCACGGCCCTGCCCGAACCACGCCCTACCGCACGCCCGGACCCGCGGTCTCCCGCACGTCCGGGCCCACGGCCGCCCCCGCCCGGTCCCGCACCGCTTCGCCTCTCCTGCCCCGCACGGCGATGAAGACGCCGGCCGCCGCCGGCACGGCGGGAACGAGGAGGTACGGCCCGCAGGAGGCCAGTAGCAGCAGGGTGAAAGCCGTGGCCACGACGGCGATCCGGCGCCCCGGCGGAGGCAGCAGGCGGGACGCGGCGGCGACGCCGACCGTGGTGACGGCCGCCAGGCAGGCCGAGGTGGCGCGCATGAGCGTGTCGAGGTCGATCTCGCGGGCCGTCGCCACGACGGTGAGGGCCGCGGTCAGCACAGCGAGGAGGGCGAGGCTGCGGCCGGGCTTCTCCCCCGGCGCCGCCCCCTTCGCCAGTGCCCGGGGCAAGGCGCCGTCGCGTGCCAGCGCGGCGCCCAGCCGCGCGCCCGCGGCGATGTAGGCGTTGATGGCGCCGAAGCTCAGCAGCACGGCGGCCGCCGCCGTGACCGGCCCGGCCAGGGCGCCCATCCCCTCCCGCAGCAGCAGGGCGAGTGGGACCGGGGAGGACTCGGCCCGGTCACCGAGCAAGCCGATCGTGGTGACGGCCAGCCCCAGGTAGAGCACGCCGACGATCGTCAGGGTCAGCGACGTGGCCCGCGGCAGGTGACGGCGCGGATCGGCGAACTCAGCCGACAGGTGGCTGGCGGCCTCCCAGCCGACGAAGGAGAAGAAGAGCACTCCCGCCGCGTGGGCGATCCCGATCCAGCCCCGGGGCGCGAAGGGGGTGAAGTTGCCCGGCCGCACCGCGGGCGCGGCCACCACGATGGCGACCACCAGCAGCACGACGAGCAGGGCCAGCAGGATCAGCTGCAGCCGCCCGGAGAAGCGCAGACCGGCGTGGTTGGCGGCGAAGGCCGTGGCCAGCAGGACGCAGGTCACCGTCACCGTCCCGGCGGGACCGAGGCCGAGGCCCGAGGCGACGTAACGGGCGCCGATCACGGCTCCGGCCAGCACGCCGATCGGGACGGCGAAATAGAACCACCAGCCGGTCACCGCGGCCACCCGGCTCCCGAAGGCCCGGGCGGCGAATGTGGCCACCCCGCCGCCGTCGGGGAACCGGCCGCCCAACGCGGCGAAGGTCAACGCCACCGGCACGCTCAGCGCCAGCAGCACGACCCAGGCCACGATCGAGGCCGGTCCCGCCGCAGCCGCGGCCAGGTGGGGCATGGCCAGCACGCCGGGGCCGAGCACGGCTCCCAGGAAGAGCGCCGTGCCCTGGCCGAGGCCGAGTCGATGAGCGGCCGCCGTTGCGGGAGACCTCGTCTTCACCATTTGCGGCTTCCTTTCATTCGGTCGGTGATACGCCGATGAAGGTAGCCAAACGGGTGTCCGAAATCGCCTATCGCTGAACATATAACCGGAATGAAAGCGTCATTCTGGTCATAAGCGAACGTCGTACGGCAGCCGCCCGCCTTTCCCGGACGGATGCCCGGCCGGTTCTCGCCGGCGGACGCCGGTCAGCCGAACCGGGGCGGGCGCTTATCCCGGACGGCTCGCACGCCCTCGGCGACATCGGGCCCGGTGAAACCGAGGAACTCCATGGCCAGGGAGGCGTCGAAGGAGGGACCGGCCAGGCGCAGCCAGTTGTTGAGGGAGTATTTGGTCAGGCGGATCGCCTCGGCGGAGCCGGCGGCCAGCCGGGTGGCGATCTCCAGGGCCCTGTCGTGCACCTGGTCGTCGTCAACGCAGACGCTGACCAGGCCCATCGCCTCCGCCTGCTCGCCGGTGACCGGCTCGCACAGCAGCAGGTGGTATTTGGCCTTGGCCAGCCCGCACAGCAGTGGCCAGACGATGGCGGCGTGGTCGCCGGCCGCCACGCCCAGCCGGGTGTGGCCGTCGATGATGCGGGCGGCACGGCCGGCGACGGAGATATCGGCCAGCAGCGCGACCGCGAGCCCCGCGCCCACCGCGGGCCCCTGGATGGCCGAGACCACGGGCTTGGAACAGTTGAGCACGTTGTAGACGATGTCGCGGGCCTCGGTGAAGACGCGCATGCGCGTGCCGTGGTCGCGCGTCATCTCCTCGATCATCGACAGGTCGCCGCCCGCGGAGAAGGCCTCTCCTTCTCCGCGCACGACGACCGCGCGCACGTCGTCGTCGCGGTCCACGTCCCGCCAGATCTCGGCCAGCTCGCGGTGCCCGGTCATGTCCACGGCGTTGAGCCTGCGCGGCTCGCTGATCACGATCCGGAGCACCCCGTCGGCGGCCCAGTCGATCTTCAGTTTCTCGTAGTCCCTCACCGGAAGGCCTCCTTCAGCCGCGCGGCGGCGTACTCCCGCGCCTCGACCGCCTGGTCGAAGAAGCCGGGCAGGCCGAAGAAGCCGTGGACGGCCCCCTCGTAGCGCATCAGCTCGACCGGCACCCCGGCCGCGGCGAGCTGGGCGGCGTAGGCCTCGCCCTCGTCGCGGAGCGGGTCGCACTCGGCCGTGATCACCGTCGCCGGCGCCAGGCCGGCCTTGTCGGCGAGCCGGAGGGGAGCCAGCCGGGGATCGGCCGGATCCCCGCCGTACTGCTGGGCGAACCAGGCCATCTCGTCGGCGCCGAGCCCGAACCCCGTGGCGTAGTCGCGGTAGCTCGGGGTGTCCATCGCGACGTCGATCACCGGGTAGACCAGCACCTGGTGCGCCAGTCGCAGTCCGGCGTCCCGGGCCCGCCAGGCCGCGACGGCGGCCATGTTGCCCCCGGCGCTGTCGCCGAGGACGGCGATCCGCTCCGGGTCGGCCCGGTAGGCCGCGGGACGGGCGAAGACGTCCTCGACGACGGTCCACGCGTCGTCGGCCGCGGCCGGGAAGGGGTGCTCGGGGGCGAGCCGGTAGTCCACCGAGACCACGACCGTCCCGTTGCGCACGGCCAGGTCGCGGCCGAGGGCGTCGTTGCGGGCCACGCTGCCGAACACCCAGCCGCCGCCGTGGAAGTAGACGATCGCGGGGAGCGGACGATCGCCCTCCACCGGCCGGTAGATCCGGACCGGCACCCCCTCCACGACCTCGTCCACCACGACCGGCAGCGGCGCCTTCGGCCCGCGTTGCTCGGCGAGGCCGTCCATGGTCCGCATCTGGACGATCATCTCTGGGGTCAGGGAGGAGACGGGAGTCCCCAGATCCGTCGGGAACAGCTTCAGATAGGCCTCAGCCTGGGGATGCAACGGCATGAGCGCACATTACCCCGGCGGTGCCGGCCCGGCCGTTGACGACCTGGGCGGAGCCGGCCGAGGGTCAGCCGGCGGCGGCCTCGACCAGCGCCCCGACGAGCCGGTTGTCCTCCCCGCGCTCGGGGTGCCACTGGACGCCCACGGCGAAGCGGTGCCCCTGGAGCTCGACGCCCTCGACGATCTGGTCGTCCGCCCAGGCCACGGCGAGCAGGTCGGCGCCGAGCCGCTTGACCGCCTGGTGGTGCGGCGCGGTCACCTCGGCGCGGTCGCCCACCGCCTTGCCCAGCTTGCTCGACACGCTGATCTGGATGACGTGCGTACGGCCGGCGCCTGCGTGGCGGTCGTGGTCGACGACCTCGGGAAGCCAGGGGATCAGGCTGCCGCCCCGGGCCACGTTGAGGATGTGCATGCCCCGGGCGACCCCGAGCAGCGGAAGGTCGGCCTGGACGGCGGCGCGGGCCAGCGCCAGCTCGAAGCGGTCGCGGTGGGGCTGGGGCTCCTCCACCCGCTCCTCGCGGGCCGCGCCGTACAGGGCCGGGTCGAGCTCGCCGCCGCCGGCGAGGATGATCCCGGACAGCTCGCGCGCGTAGTCGTCGACTCCGCCCAGGTTCAGCGGCGGCAGCAGGACCGGCAGGCCGCCGGCCTTTTCGACCGCACGGGCGTAGGAGAGAGGCGACAGGACGGCCTCACGGACCCAGTTGCCCCAGCGGGCGGCCTCGAGGTAAGCGGTGATACCGATCAAGGGTCGGGACATGCGTTCTCCATGGGGCCATGCGGAAGGCGGCACCCCGTTTCGGACGGCACCGATCCCATCTCCGGCAGGATCCCTATCATGACGCACACCATTTCGGTTATGTCACGCATCTGAGGTATCAGTGTCGTCTCGCCGGAGACCGGCCGCCGCCGCCCACGGGAGAGGCCGCGGCCCGGGCACCCGCGGCGGATGACCATGACAAGAATTCGCAGAACGGGTAAAACGGGGACTTCGGATAAATGCGATTCTTATTCACTTATCTCTTCGAGAGCGCGTAACGCCCGTCACGGAAAATAACTTTCCCATTACAGATAGTTTGAATTCCCATCATATTGCAGAGAAACGGTTGTGACGTCCACATAGTGATGGAAGACTCAAATTCGAGCGATCAGGTGCGCCGGGGCCGCCGACCGCTCGTTACCCGGAACCGTCAGGGAGGTGGATCTGCATGATCGGGTTTTACCCGATCAATTAGGGTGGGTTCGGTCAAATGTCGTTGAATCCGCGTCTCGTCAAGGAAAGCTTCGCCGTCGTCGAGCCCGTCGCGGACAAGGCCGCGGCATACTTCTACGGTCGTCTGTTCGCCGAGAACCCGCACCTGCGGGGGATGTTCCCACCGGCCATGGACCTCCAGCGCGACCGCCTGTTCAGCGCGCTGACCAGGATCGTCTGGAGTCTCGACAGCCCGGGCAGCCTGTCGTCGTTCCTCGGCCAACTCGGCCGCGACCACCGCAAGTACGGGGTGGTCGCCGAGCACTACACCGCGGTCGGCAACGCGCTGCTGGCCACGATCAGGCGCTTCGCCGCCGAGATCTGGACAGCCGAGATCGAAGCGGCGTGGGCGGCCGCGTACGCCGTCGCCGCCGATCTCATGATCGATTCGGCCGTGTCCGACTCGGGCGTCTCACCCGCCTGGTGGCCGGCCGAGGTGATCGACCACGAGCGCCGCACACCGGAGATCGCGGTGATCACCCTGCGGCCCGGCCAGCGCCTGCCGTACCAGCCGGGCCAGTACGTCAACGTGCAGACCCCCCGCTGGCCGCGTGTCTGGCGCCCGTTCTCCATCGCGAACGCGCCGCGGGAGGACAACACCATCCGCCTGCACGTCAGGGCGGTCCCCGGCGGCTGGATCTCCACCACCCTGGTCGAGCACACCAGGATCGGCGACACCGTGACGCTCGGCCCGCCGGTCGGCACGATGGCCCTCGGCACTCCCGGAACACCCGGGACTCCCGGCAGCTCCGGCCGTGACATCCTGTGCGTCGCCGGAGGCACCGGGCTCGCCCCGCTCAAGGCCATCGTGGAACACGTCATCGCGTCGGGGCGCCGGCCCAACATTCATCTGCTGTACGGCGCACGTCACTCGCGTGAGCTCTACGACCTGCCCGACCTGATCCGGATGGCATCGGGCTTCCCCTGGCTGAAGGTGCTGCCCGTGGTCTCCGACGAGCCCGGCTACGACGGCATGCGAGGCCGGGTGACCGAGGTGATGGAGCGTTTCCACTCCTGGGCCGACCACGAGGTCTACGTCTGCGGCCCGGCCGCCATGGTCGACGAGGCCGTCCGCACGCTCCAGCGCGGCGGGGTGCCGCCGGCCGACATCCACCGGGATCTGGCCCACGGCGAGCCGTGAGCGGCGCCGACCGGCCGCGACCGTCGCGTGAATCACGGAGATCGGGGCACGACGCGTCGCGGCATGGCAGCATGAGGCCAGATCGAAGGCCGGATCGAAAGGGAGGCCGTCATGCACGACACGCTCCTCGCCGTGGGCACCCGCAAAGGCCTGTTCCTGGCCCGCTCCAGCGGGGGCGGCCCGTTCGAGGTGGAGCCGGTCCGCTTCTCCACCATCGGCGTGCACGCGGTCGCGATCGACACCCGAGGCCCGGTCCCCCGGATCCTCGCCGGAATCGAGTACGGCCACTTCGGCCCGTCCGTCATGTGGTCGGACGACCTCGGCGCGACCTGGCAGGAGGCCGGCAGAGCCCCGATCGCCTTCCCCGAGAACACCGCGACGACGCTCACCCGTGTCTGGCAGCTCCAGCCCTCCCCCACCGAGCCGGAGGTCGTCTGGGCAGGCGTCGAGCCGGGAGCGCTGTTTCGCTCCGAAGACCGCGGTGTCACCTTCTCCCTGGTGGAAGGCCTGTGGCACCATCCGCACCGGGCTCAGTGGCAGCCCGGCTTCGGCGGGCTCTGCCTGCACACTGTGTTGCTCCACCCCGGCGACCCGAAGACCATGGCGGTGGCGATCTCCTCCGGGGGCTTCTACCGCAGCACCGACGGCGGCGCCTCCTGGGAGGCGGCCAACCGGGGGATTCGCGCCCCCTTCCTCCCCGAGGGGTCGCAGTATCCGGAGTTCGGGCAGTGCGTGCACAAGGTGGACATGCACCCGTCCCGGCCGGAGCGGCTCTTCCTCCAGCACCACTTCGGCGTCTACCGCAGCGACGACTTCGGCGGCTCGTGGGTCTCCGTCGGCGACCCGCTCCCCTCCGACTTCGGCTTCCCCCTGGTCGTGCACCCCGACCGGCCCGACACGCTGTACGTCTTCCCGCTCCAGGCCGACCTGGACCGCACGCCCGCCGACCACCGCTGCCGGGTCTTCCGCAGCGACGACGCGGGCGCCTCGTGGCATGCCCTGGCCGCGGGGCTGCCCGAGGGCCCGGTCCACGCCGCGGTTCTACGCGACGCGATGTGCGCCTCCGGCGCCGGGATCTTCTTCGGCACCCGGGACGGTGAGGTGTACGGCTCCCGCGACGACGGCGACACCTGGTTCCCCGTCACCCGGCACCTGCCGGACGTGCTGACCGTACGCGCCGTAGTGCTCTGAACCGGCGGCCGGGCCCGTCACGGACGTGACGGGCCCGCTCCCCGGCCGGCCGCCGGTGAGGAGAGGTCGTCTCCCGGTCCTCGGCGTCCAGGCCGGTTCACCCCTGTGGGTCGGGCAGCAGGACGGAGGGCAGCCGGCTGGCGGGGTGCATCCGCAGCAGCTGGTAGATCACCCCGCCCACACCGGGCAGCAGCCCCGGTGCGAAGGCGTCCCTGGCCAGGCCGCTGACGGGACCGTACTCCTCCAGACTGCCGAGGACATGCGCGTCCAGGGTCTCCCGGTCCAGCCCCTTCGGCCCCAGGCCGATCTCCATCGCCCGTCGCACCACCTCCCAGCTCCCCAGGTCGCCGTGGCAGAGCGTGTGATTCCACCCCATGCCGCCGGACCAGCAGGCCGCCGCGGCGCGGCGCAGCACCTCCCGCCATCGCCGGTCGCCACCGTGGGCCAGCCGCTCGACGGCCACGACACCGATGCCTCCGGCGCCGTGGCACCAGGCCGCGGCGGTCACGCCGGGCTCGCGCAGGTCCCGCCAGCCTCCCTCCGCCGGGTCGAACAGCGACTCCTCGTAGGAGAAGGCGGCCTCGGCGAGCGCGCCGAATTCGGCCCCGCCGGGCGTGCCCGGCGGGGCGGGTGCCGTCGAATCCGTGGCCTCGGACAGCCGGGCCAGTGCCCAGCCGATGCCGGTGGCGCCATGTGCGAACCCGCCCAGCCCCTGGGGGAACCTGGCGCTGGGCCAGCACGTGCCGGCGTCCCCGGATTCGGCGAGCGAGACCAGCCGTTCCCCGATCCGGCGGGCCGTTTCCGACCAGCGCTCGTCTCCCGTGCATTCGGCCAGGCGCAGCAGCGGCACCACCGCTCCGGCCATCCCGGTGAGCACGTCGTAGGTGTCGTCGGCCGCCACCGCCTCGGGAACCCGCTCGGCCAGGGCGCACGCCCGAACGACCGCCTCGGAGCCGACGGCGCCGAGCCTGCGCAGCAGCAGCCAGCTCCAGATCTGCGAGCCGAGGCCGATATAGCCGCCCGGAGGCTGCGGGCGCAGTTTCGTCCCGCCGCGCCGGTTCGCGGCGTCGTTGTCCTCCGCCGTCCTGATCGTGCGCAGCACGTCGGCCAGGAGCCGCCCCAGCCCCGGGATCTCGTCGGCCCGGCCCTGCCCCGCCTCTCCCAGGTAGGCCGCCAGCAGGACGGCGACGCCGTGAGCCCCGCCGTAGACGTCGGGGGACAACGGCTGCACCGCCCAACCGGTGGGGTTGAGCACCGGCGTGATCCAGGTGACGGTGCCGTCATCGCCTCGCACGGAGGCCTCCAGCAGCCCGCGGGCGATGCCGGCCGCCGCCTCGCGCCGGCGGCGGTCCAGATCGCCGGTCCGCACCAGGGTGGCGACCAGCGGCTTGTCGTCGGGCAGCCACCCCTCGTTGAGGTAGGCACTGACCAGCGCGGCCTGGATGACCTGATGGTCCAGGACCGGATCGCGTCCGCGCCAGCGCCGCAACGCGTCGGCGAGAAGGTCATGCTCCGTCCCGCAGGAGGTCGCGCCGGGGCCGTCCAGACGCCCGCGGCCAGGCGTGGTGGAGAAGAAGGGGATGTCGCCGCCCAGCAGCTCGGTCACCTCCGCGTCGATCACCCCGGGGTCGGCCGGCGCTCCCGGCAGGTTCTCCGCCTGCCGGGCCAGCAGCCGTGCCGCCTTGCTCCTCGCCGTGGCCTCGTCGTGGAGCGAGACCGGGTGCCACAGCATCCGGCTCAGCTCGGCGTAGGTCTCGGTGGCGCGGAGCACCACCCGGATCGGGCACTCGGCGAAGTCCGCGAGCGCCCCCTCCAGCTCGCCGGCCCGGTCCAGCTCGCCGAGATGCTCGCCCAGCTCGGTGAATCCCGACACCACCAGGTCCCAGTAGCCGCCCAGCACCGGGTCGGGACTGGGGTGGTTGGCCGCCGGCGCCACCGCCGTACGCTCCAGGCCCACCCTGGCCACGTCGGTGCCGGCGTCGATGACGACCGGCAGCTCCGCGGAGGGCTGCTGGCCGGGAAGGGCGCCCAGCGCGGAGGCGTCGATGCCGCGCCAGCCCAGCGCGACGCCGCGTCCGGGCAGCAGGCCGGTGCGCAGCACCGACCCTCGGACCAGCTCGACGGCCCGGTCGATCGCGAGACCGTAGCCGGAGGGCGGGCCGGGAACGTGCGGGGTGAACAGCGTCTCGCAGTCGACGACGACGGGCACGGGCCCGGCCGCGATGAGGTTCTCCGCGTGCAGGTCGCTGCCGCCGACCAGACGCATCAGGGCCAGCCAGTGCCCGATCCCCCGGTAGAAGGAGCGCAGCTCCGAGTCGCCCTCGCAGTAGCGGTGCCGGATGTGCTCGGCCCAGCCGTACCCCTCACGCGCGATCACCTGAGGCACGCGGATGGGGTTGTCCGCGGGCAGGGCCGGCGCGAGTCGTGAGATCAGCCGGGCCAGCGCCGAATCGACGGCCAGGGATCGCGGCTTGTAGACCACACGGCCGTCCATGCCGTCCGTGCCGTGCAGGACGGCGACGGTGTGGCCGCCACGGTGGCTGTCGCCGGCACCGAACACGACATGAGCCAGCTCGCCCGTCATGCCGCCCGGCAGCGCGGCCAGCTCGTCCCTGTCGGCGGCGAATCTGCGGGCCAGCGCCGCGGCCGCGGCGCACCTGTTGTCGACGACCGTGCCCAGCCTGGCCAGCAGCGTGGGGTAGTGCTCGGTCAGCGATCGCCAGAACGCCGGCTTCGCCGAGAGCGCCTTCCATTCCTGCCATCTGGCCTGCGGGTCGGCCGCGACCAGCCGGCCGCTGATCCTGGCCGCGTTGAGCTCCAGCACTAGGACCCGGCTGACCTTGCGGCGTACGGTCTCCTCCAGCGCCGCGGCGGCGCCTTCGTGCAGTGCGCGCCGCTCCGCATCGCCAAGGCCGGTGACCGACCCCAGCCGGGCCGCCAGCGTGGTCAACGCCGGTCCTGTCAGGAAGTCCAGGGAGGGGTCGAAGTCACCGGCCATGCCGTCTCACCTCTCCTAGATCAGCAGCACACTCTCGTCATCGACCACGTGCAGGCGGTTCCGCAGCGACCGGACTCGGGCACCCCCGCCATGGTGATCTCGGATTCGGCGTACTCGCCGCTTGAGAGCAGCGGCCCGGCCGGGTTGTCCCAGCCCTCGATCGGTTCCGTGCCGCTGCGCCAGCCGGCGATGATCTCTTCGGCCTGTTCCAGGGTGACGGGCATGGTCACTCCCTTCTCGACTTTCTCGACGTGGCGTCATGATCTGCGTTAGCCGGGACGGGTGATAGAGGCCATAATGGAGGCCTTGACACGCCTCGGCCGGCATGAGAGCACTCCCTGACCGAAGGGCGGACATGATCACCATGTCGATGGTCGACGGCGACCAGATGCTGCTCGACGGGTTGACCGCCTGGCTCTCGGCCACTCCCGACGTGCGACTGCTCAGCACCGCCCGCACGGTCCCCGAGTTGCTCGGCTCCGGCGTGGAACGGGCTGACGTGGTGATCCTGGACCTGCTGCTGGCCGACCGCTCCGATCCCATCGCCAACGTGCGCACGCTCGTGGCCGCGGGTCATCGGGTGCTGGTCGTCAGCGTGGTGCCGTCGGCGACCATGGCCATGCAGGTGGTGCGGGCCGGCGCGAGCGGCTATCTGACCAAGGACCACAACCTGGCGGCGCTGGTCTCGGCGGTCCGCGAGGTCGCGAGCGGAGAGATCGCACGCTCCCCCGAAGCGACCTCCGGCAGGTCGTCCGACCGCGGCGTGGACCGTCCCCTGCTGTCGCCCCAGGAGCGGGCCGTCCTGCTGGCCTACGCATCGGGGATGACCCTGGCGGCCGCCGCCCGCAGCACCGGCGTCCAGCCGGGGACGGCGAAGAACTACCTGGAGCGGGTGAAGGAGAAATACCGCAGGGCCGGCCGGCCCGCATACACCAAGATCGACCTGGCGACGCGGGCTCGGGAGGACGGCCTGCTGCGCTGAGTACGACAACGAGCTGAGTACGACAACGACAGGTCGTCGTGCGGGTCTTCGTTTGTGGTGACCGACATGCCCACGAGCCGGCCGGCTCGGCCGGACCGGTGTCGCCGGGCCGGGGAAGGGCCACGGCGCCTACTCCAGCGGCGACCGCCGCGTCACCGGTCCGGTGAGCCGAACCGGTCGCGAACGAAGTCACCTCACACCGGCGTAAGGGGTGATGACCTTTAGTGATATTGCGTAGGGAAGATCATCAGGTCATCCTGATCATGACGGCGCGGTGCCGGGGGGAGCAGACGGGTGGATCTGATCCCTCGCTCATCCGCGCTCGGAGGTATCGGATCGACATCAGGGGGAGCCGATGCGACACATGACAAGGAAGACGGTTTCGACGATCCTTGTGACCGCCGCCATGGGCCGGGAGGCGCCGCCACGCCTGTGTCCACTCGCGTTACCGGCATGGTATGGAATGCGCGTTCGTACGGCTAAGCCGCCCGCGGCTTAGCCGGTGGGCTTGGCCTGCGTTTCGACAGTGGGTGCCGGATCGGTAAGGGCGCCGTTCGCGGTGCCGCGTCCGGAAATTCGACCTTCGTTGTCCGATCCCTTCCGCGTCACCGGTTCGCGGTGTACCGGATCCAGGGCGACCTCGAGGTGCGACCACTGCGAAACCGATCGGCCCTGAGCCGCGCGGCGACCAGATGGCATGACGCCCTAAACCGTGCGGCGACCAGATGACATGACAACGGACCGTGGCACCTGCCCGCCCGTTTGACGTCGAACCCCCCATGCGGACCAGACCGCCGAATCATCCCTCGGCCGGACGTCTCAGCCGATTACGGAGATCACGAAAGGCCGAGGCCGGGAGACCCGAGGTGCTGGTCTTTCGCAGACACAGGAGATCTCATCCATGTTGGTCAAATTGCTCGGGCCGGTGGAGATAGCCGAAACAGATGGCTGGCGACGCAGTGGCCCGCCCAAACAGGCGTGCGTCCTCGCCAGTCTCGCCCTTACACCGAGAACGACGCTCAGTATCGACACGCTGGCGCATCGGATCTGGGGAAGCGATGCTCCCGTTGAGAAGCGAAACGTCATCTACGGGCACATCACCCGGCTGCGGCGACTGCTCAGCATCCACGAGGCGGTTGAGCTGCGTCGTGTCAGCATGGGCGGATACAGGTTGGAGATCGCAGCCGATCAGATCGACGTGTTCCACATGCGAGCCCTGGCCGGACAGGCGCGCGAGGCACATGAGATGGGAGAGGTGGCCTTGGCGGCCCGGCGCTGGCGTGAAGCGGCCGAGCTGTGGCACGGTCCCGCGCTGGCCGGTATCGAAGGATCCTGGGCGGCCCGGACCAGACGCAAGCTGCATGATGAGCACATCGCCGTATTGGCGGACCTCAGCGACTGCGAACTGGCGCTGGGACGTCACGCGGAGGTCGCCGCCGACCTTGTGTGCGTCGTGGAGCAATATCCCCTGGCGGAGAATCTGATCGCGCCCCTCATGCTCGCCCTGTATCGGTGCGGCAGGGTGACCGAGGCGTTGGCCCGCTACGCGGACACGCGCAACCGCTTGCGCGAAGAACTCGGTAACGAGCCTGGTAAACGGCTTCGCGAACTGCACCAGCGCATCCTTCGCCAGGATCCTGAACTGGTGAACACAGCAGGCGCGATCGAGCGGGTCCGGCCGCCTGCGGGAGGGGCGATTCAGTTTGCCCCATTTGTTCCGGTGCCACCGTCCATGAACACGAACGATGACATCGGTCGCAGGAAGATACACAGCATGCCCGGCCGTGTGCTGGACGGCGTCGGCGGCGTGACCAGGCGGTTGGCGACTCACGTGCTCGATGGCGTCGTCAGCGATGCCACCGGGCGGTCGGCACCTCATGTGCTCGATGGCGTCGTCAGCGGCGCAGCCGGGCGGTCGGCACCTCGTGTGCTCGATGGCGTCGTCAGCGATGCCATCGGGCAGCTGGCGACACAGAACCGGGCACTTGGCTTCGCCATGACAAGGCTGTCGCACGAGGCGGCCACCCGGCTCGGGCTGCAGCCGGTCGATCAGCAGTGCGTCGACCTCCTGCACCGGACTGGGCCGATCCACATCGCCCGGCTCGCCCGGCTCACCGGGCTGAGCGCCGTCTCGGTCGCCGAGATGGTCGACCGGCTGGAGCGGGCGGGCTTCGCGCACCGCCAGCCTGCCGTCTGGGGCGGATGCAAGATCGTGGTCGTCCCGCTGCCGTCGGCCGAGGCGAAACAGGTCTCCGAGCCGCTCAGGGAGCGGCTCGACAAGCTGAACGGCCAGTACTCGGAAGCCGAACTGGCTCTGCTGACCGACTATCTCGAACAGGTGGCGGGGCTCATGCAGGAGCACGCCGACGCGCTGGGCTCCGGCGTGCCGCTCCGGAAATCGTCGTAGGCCTGCGAATCGGTTCTGGCCGGCACGAAGACCGATCTAGTCGGCGGACGGGACGGGGGCGGAAACAGCGGTTCGCTGAAAACGGTGTACGACGACTCCCAGGATCTGGTCGCGAGGGCACGGACCGTGCTGCTTGGAATCGATACTTTGCGGGCCGTCCCCGATGACCAGAATGTGGTCATCGGGGACCACGCCCTTGCTGCCCGCCCTCGGCGGATAGGGGTCGCCCGCCAAGGCCACCGCGCGTTTGATGTACCAGCGAGTCCCCTTCGGGGCGCGCCCGACGGGCGGGTTGTCCCTCCAGCCCGTCACCATCGCCGGGCGCGCGATCACCACGATTCCGCCTCTGCGGAGGTTCCGGGTACCGCGCCGGATCAGAACCCGATCTCCCGTTTTCAGCGTGGGAGTCATGCTCAGGCCGCTGACAGTGATCACCACGAAGTTGCGCCGGATCCACCACGCCGCGGTGAGGGTCAGGGCGGTCAGCGTGCTCGACGTGATCAACCGGGACATGTTTCCATCTCCGACGGAGATTGAAGCGAGCTCTTCGGCCGAGCCGGGTCGTCCACATAGTTCGAAGCCTGGATCGTGAACAATCGGGCGTATTCCCCTTCGGCGGCCATCAGATCATCATGACTGCCCTCTTCTGTGATCTTGCCTTCCTGGAGTACCACGATCCGGTCGGCTCGTCGCACCACGCCCAGGCGATGCGAGATGAGGACGCTGGTCGCGCCGGCCTGATGCTCACGAAGCCTGTCGTGAACGGATTGCTCGGCGGCGGCGTCCAGCCCGGCGCTCGGCTCGTCGAGAATAAGGAGATCACGGTCGGTGCGCATCAGAGCGCGGGCGAGGGCGATCCGCTGCCACTGCCCGCCGGAGAGAGTGGTGCCCTGCTCCGGATCGTCTTCGTCCTGGAAGAAGATGCGTGACAGCATGGTGTCGTATCCGCGAGGCAGGCGCGTGACGAGGTCGTGGGCGCCGGCCCGTCGCGCGGCCGTGTGGATCAGCTCGGATTCGTTCAGGTTCTCCGGGTCGCCGATGCCGATGTTCTCGGCGGCCGTCAGGTCATAGGACATGTAATCCTGGAACACCGCGCTGATGCGGCGACGCAAATGGGTGATCTCGACATCGCGGATGTCCACGCCGTCCCAGCTGATGCCGCCCTTGGTCGGGTCGTACATGCGGCACAGCAGCTTCACCAGCGTGCTCTTGCCCGCGCCGTTGAGACCGACGAGCGCCAGCGACCTCCCGAAGGGGATGGTCACGGTGACGCCGCGAAGCACCCACGGCCCGTCGTCGGTGTATCGGAACCAGACGTCGTCGAGCTGGATCGCGCCGCTCAGCGCCGGGAGGCTGCGAGGGTTCATCGGAACGGGAAGGTCGGCCTCCTCCTGTGTGATGTCGACGTAGTGGCCGAACATCAGCAGCGCGTGGTAGCCCTCGGTCACATTGGACACGGCACCGCTCAGCCCGCCCTGGATCCCCGCGACCGCCGCGATGAACGCCGAGACGTCACCGATGCTGAACCCGCCTCGCATAGTGACATCGATCATCCAGATCAGCCCGCCGGCCGCTACGGCCGCGCCCAGCACCGCCAGCGGTCCCTGCCCGGCCAGGACCCTGCGATCCAACCCCTCCTCGGCACGATTGATCTCCCCGGTCTCCTCACGCATGCGTCCCAGGAGAAAGCCGCCGGAGCCGAAGAGCCGGGTCTCCTTGATCGCCGTAAGATCCAGCATCAACGTCTGGTAGAACATCCGCCGTCTGGTACGGGGACTCATCCGCCACATCATGTCGGCCTGCTGGCGGCTGATCGCCAGCTGAACGAACAACGCGGGTATCGCGGCCACGACAGTGATCAGGGTGACCATGGGACTGATGACCACGAGGACGCCCAGGAGGCTGCACACCATCAGAGCGCTCTGGATCATTCCGAACAGCGAGGCGATCACCTGCTTCGGCGCCGACATCGCCGCCTGCTGCGCGAGCCGTAGCCGGTCCAGGAAGGCGGGATTCTCGAAACGCGCCATTCCGGCCAGGCGGTTGACGGAGGAGTAAAGCCTGTCCTGCACCAGCAGGGCCACCCCTCGCTGGAGCCGCGACCTCACGTACTCCGACCCGTACGGCAGCATGGCGGCGGCCATGCCGAGCAGGCCGATACCGAGAGCCAGGTGCGTCGGTGAGATGCCTGGCAGGGACGACCCGTCCGAGGCGGAGCCGGCCGCCGCCCCGCCGAACTGGATGCCGTCGATGAGCCATTTGGTCAGCAACGCGACGCCGGCCGGCAGCATGCCCTGCATCACGGTCATCACCAGGTACAACGTGGCTTCCACCGGCCCCGCCCGCCAGGCCAGTCCCAGGGCGTGCGCCGCCCGGACCGCCAGCTCCCGCGAACCTCCGACCGTGGCGGCGTCCTGCCGATCGGTCATGCCGGGATTCCGGCCGCGAGCGTTCCCCCGCCGTGGCCGGAACGGACGACCACGCCGTCGGCGCCGGCTATCACGAAGGCGGGAAAACTGTTTATCGAGAACGCGCGAGCCATGCTCCCCATCGTCTCCTCGACGATCACCGTAGCCGTTCCGCCCAGTTCGTCGACGTACTCGGACGCGTTGCCGTCGTTGTCACCCACCACCGCGATGACCTGGCCGGTCGGCAACGCGTTCTTCCTGGCGAACTCGATCAGTTTCGGCACGGTCGGCTTGCATGCCGAACAACCTGTGTCGAAGAAGGCGAACACCGCTGCCGACCCGGCCGTGGTCTGGGCGGAGACGATCTCACCGGATACCGCCTCGCCGTGGAACGACGGCATCCGGCTTCCCGCCGGAAGCTCCGGCAGGTCCGGCGGCGCCGCCCGCCCCGCTCCCGTGGAGGCCGTGTCACGCAACTTGCGGATCACCGCCATCGTCAACAGCAGGTTCAATACGGAAATCCCACCGATCAGCACGACGGCGGCGACGAGAAACGACATGAAAGCAATTACTCCGTTTCAATGGGACCGGTGTCACGGCGGTTCATTCGCCTCGGACCAGGTCGACGATGTCGTCGTAGAAGGCGGTCAGCAATGTGATCACTACCGCCGCGACCACGGAGACGGCGATGCCTCCGGCCTCCAGCGGGATATCCGCTTGGACCGTCACCCCGGCTACCGCGATACTGAGAAGAACAAGATTTCGCCACACATGACGCCAGCCCAGCGGCGTGGTCGCGCGGCCGAAACAGGCACAGGCCAGGTTCAGCTTGGCGCGTGCCGAGAGCACGGCCATCGCACTGAAAATCGACAACAGCACCATGGCCGACACCAGCGCGGGCACGCTCAGCCCGCCACCGGCGAGAAGCGCGACGCCCGTGACGGTCTCGACTCCGATCAGCGTCCACGACGCCGCTTCAGCCAGGCTCCTGCCGCTCAGCCGCAGGCTTTTCAACAGGGACGTCCACATCGCGACGGTGTCGCCGACGGATCGAGCCTTCATGAGACCGGACACGAGAAAAACGCCCGCAAGCGTGAGCCGTAGCGCCAGCGCCACATAGGGCATCGCCGCATCCTCCATCGACCGCGCCCACCGACAGCCCGGAATGGCGCATTTTAATATCGACACGGTCGCATACCAGCCGCGCACCGGAGGTGCGCGGCTGAGCCGGAAAAGGTGAATTTCCGATATGCGACCGTGTCCTCAAGGTGTTTCTACACCGCTGCTAGGAACTAGCAGCAGCCGACCCTCTCCCAGTCCCCGTAGCTCGGCCCGGAGTTACCGGCGCACACCAGGCGGGTGTACTTGTTGCGGTACGCCGACCGGAAACAGCCGAGCAAACTGAAGTCGCACTTATACTCGTAAGTGCAATCGTCCGCGGCCGCCGTGTCCTGCGGCACCAATCGGCTCAGCATCCGGTCGCCGACCGAGTCGAGAATTTTGTCAAGCCTCATTCAACGCTCCTGTTTGGGAAAGCAGCGAGGTCGCCAGTCCTGTGACGTGGCGCTTACGAGAGAAACCTAGTCGGCGTTTCTTGCGCGGATCTTGCGGGAAGTCTTACGTAGATCTTGCGGGAGATCGCCGCTTCGCGTCCGGGCCGGAACACCGCGGCACCCTTCGGCGATCGCCTACCCTGCCCAGCGCCTCCCCGGCGCACCCACCCGGCCGTTCCAGGATTCGGGTCCTCCGGACGGGGACCGCGAGCACCGCTCCCGCCGTTCCAGGATTCGGGCCCTCCGGACGGGGACCGCGAGCGCCGCTCCGGCCGCGAGGGTGGCGATGACGGCGGCCGACCGCCCGCCGCTGCGCCGCCGTAAGATCATCTGCCCCCTCGCCCAGCCGCGCGATCAGGCCGCGCATCGGCGGGTACGAAGATCACGCGGTGGGCGGCGGCCCGTGTCGGGGTCCGCCGCCTTTCCCGTCGGGACGACGCGGCTGCTCAGCCGGCGGGTCGCCCAGATCAGGGGGCGACTCGGCCGCCCGCGACGAAGGCCGCGTGGGTGAGGGGCATGAGGGCCGACCAGGCGGCCTCCATCTTCTCCGCCACCATCTCGATCTCCCGCTGCGGGAACGAGGGCACCGCGGCCTGCTCGTTCTTGGTGCGCAGGGACAGGAAGTGCATCAGCGAGCGGGCGTTGCAGGTGGCGTACATCGAGGAGAACAGGCCGACGGGCAGCACGGCCCTGGCCACCTCACGGGCGATCCCGGCCTCCAGCATCTCCTGGTAGGCGGCGTAGGACTGCCGGTAGGCCGCCTCCATCGCCTCTCTCGCGAGCTTGTGCTGCTCCTCGCTGCCCTCGACGAAGACGTATTTGCCCGGCCGTCCCTCCTGGACCAGCTTCCGCTCCCCGCTCGGAATATAGAAATTGGGGTGAAGCTCCCGATAACGACCACTTTCCTCGTTGTATGACCAGCCGACTCTGTGGCGATGGAATTCTCGGAAGACGAAGATCGGGGCGCTGACGAAGAAGGTCATCGAGTTGTGCTCGAAGGGGCTGCCGTGCCGATCGCGCATCAGGAAGTTGATCAGCCCCTTGGAGCGCTCGGGATCCTTGTGGACCTCCTCCAGCGACTGCTCCCCCGCGGTCGACACCCGCGCCGCCCAGAGCACGTCGGAGTCCGAGGCGCTGTGCTTGACCAGCTCGACGGTGACGTCGTCGAAAAAACGCGGTTGGCTGTCGTCCATGGGCTCAGACCTTCCGATGGCGGGGATGGGACGTAGGCAAGCCTAGCGTCGTCCCTGGTCGGAGCTGTTTCGACGACGCCAGGAAGCAGCGGCCCGAAAGCGACGGGCGGTAAGCGACAGCGGGTAAGCGACAGCGGGTAAGCGACAGCGGGTAAGCGACAGCGGACTACAGCCGGTAGACCCGGCGGGCGTTACCGGAGCCGATCATGTGGGCGACCCGGGCCGCGTCCGAGACGCTCCACTCGTCGTCGGCCAGCCGCAGCGCCAGCGTCCTGGCCAGTCCCCGCCGGTAGTAGAGGGCGCCCAGATGGCAGGTCTCGGCCACGCCGTAACCGTCGGAGCTGAACAGCTGCTTGTGGAAGGGGACGAGCTCCAGCAGCTCTCCCATGACCGCGGCCGATCCGGCGGCGGTGTGGGTCAGTGCGAGTCCGACGTCCACGTAGACGTGCGGGAAGACGCTGGCGAGGTAGGCCGCCTGGCGGTGGAAGGGATAGCAGTGCAGCAGGATGACCGGCACTCCGATCGGCTGCAGCGCCCGGACGAAACCGGTCATCAGCGCCGGGTCGGCGCGGTGGAGGTCCAGGTCGGGGTCGCCGTAACCGGTGTGGAACTGCAGCGGCAGGCCGCGCTCCCTGGCCACGTCCACGGCCGTCCAGAGCAGGTGACGCAGCAGCACCGGATCGGTGAGCCGCTCGCCGGGGTCGGCCAGCCGCCGGTCGGCCGCCGCGATCACCGATCCCCGGCTCGGCCGTGCCGGGTCGAAGTCGAGGCCGTGCCGGTAGGCGACGATCGACTTGAAAGCGA
Source organism: Streptosporangium sp. CA-135522 (assembly GCF_050949235.1). Taxonomy (NCBI): domain Bacteria; kingdom Bacillati; phylum Actinomycetota; class Actinomycetes; order Streptosporangiales; family Streptosporangiaceae; genus Streptosporangium; species Streptosporangium sp. CA-135522. Next base: position 4,281,348 of record NZ_CP192026.1, on the reverse strand, counting down.
CGGCCCGGGCGGCCCGGACGGCGAGCTCCCCGGCGAGGGCGCCGACGTAGGAGACCGGGGAGGCGGCGACCGCGGCGACGTCCCGCTCCACCTGCTCGATGCGGATGATCTCGTCGGCCGCCGCACCGCCCAGCCGGCCCATCTCGGCCACCGAGAGGAGTTCGGGGCCGTTGACGCCGGCGTCGACCAGGAAGGCCACGATCCCAGCCGCGCACAGCAGCCTCCGGTTGACCTCGGCCGGACCGAGCTCGGACCGGCGGGCCAGATAGACGGCGGGCGGCACGTGCGGGTCCAGATCGAGGACCGGCGCGCACCAGCGCCGGACCGCGGCGCCGGCGGGGGTGTCGAAATGGGTGGTGCCCGGCGGCGCCGGGGTGCCGGCCTCGGTGATCAGCATCTCGAACCGCGCCCTGGTCAGGTCGTCGCGGCGCACCCCGTGGCAGTGGTGGTCGACCAGCGGGGCCAGCAGGGCTTCCCGTACCGGGTCGGGCAGCTCGACGGGCAGCGTGTCCTGCGGTTTCATGCCGGCTCCTCCCACGGCTACGGGCGGACCGGGGAAGCCGGTCCGCCTGCGGTCCTACGGCAGGAGCACTCTATGACCACCGCGCGTGATCTCGCCTGCCTTTAGGCAGAGGCACGGCAGAGCCGGAGAACATTGGAGATGATCTTCGCGCCGGCCCCGCCCTCGGCGGTGAGGATCGACTCGGGGTGGAACTGCACCGCGAAGCGCCTTCTGGCCACGTCCTCGATCGCCATCACCGCGCCGTCGGGGGTGAGGGCGGTGGCCGTGAAGCCGGTGACCCCGGGCTGCTTGGCATGAAGGGAGTGGTAGCGGGCCGCGGTGAACTCCTCCGGGAGCCCGTCCAGCAGGGCGCTGGCGCCGATCCGCCGCACCTGGCCGCGCTTGCCGTGCTCGGGGTGGGACAGCAGTTCCAGCGTGCCGCCCGCCTGCTCGACCATGCCCTGCAGGCCGAGGCAGACGCCGAACACCGGCAGCTCGCGCTCGTACAGGGCCCCGACCAGATCCGTGAGGCCGAAGTCCGACGGCCATCCCGGGCCGGGCGACAGCACCACGAGTGACGGCGCGATCTCGTCGATCATCGTCACGGGGAAGCCGTGCCGGAGCGTGACGACCTCCGCGCCCTGCTGGCGGAAGTAGTCGGCCAGGGTGTTGACGAAGGAGTCCTCATGGTCCACGAGCAGCACCTTCATGCCCTCGCCGGGCTGCTCCCGGACCGGCTCCGGCGCGCGTCGCTCCTGCTGCCGGGCCGCGCCCACCGCCGCCAGGGCGCCGAGCAGGGCGCTGGCCTTCAGCTCGGTCTCCCGTTCCTCGGCCTCCGGGTCGGAGTCGAACAGAAGCGTGGCGCCGGCCCTGACGGTGGCGACGCCGCCGCGGATCTGTGCGGTGCGCAGGGTCAGGCCGGTGTTCATCGAACCGTCGAAGCCGATGTAGCCGACCGCTCCGCCGTACCAGCGCCTGGTGGTGGCCTCGTGGTCCTCGATGAACTGCATCGCCCAGGCCTTGGGGGCGCCGGTGACGGTGACGGCCCACATGTGGGTGAGGAAGGCGTCCAGCGCGTCGAACTCCGGCCGCAGGCGTCCCTCGATGTGGTCGACGGTGTGGATCAGCCGCGAGTACATCTCGATCTGGCGCCGGCCGATGACCTGAACGCTGCCCGGCACGCAGACGCGTGACTTGTCGTTGCGGTCCACGTCGGTGCACATGGTCAGCTCCGACTCCTCCTTCACACTGGTCAGGAGGGTGCGGATCGCCTCGGCGTCCTCGATCGGGTTGCCCCCGCGGGCGATGGTTCCGGAGATCGGGCAGGTCTCGACGCGGTCCCCGCTGACCCGGACGTACATCTCCGGGGAGGCGCCGACCAGGTGCTCGTCCTCGCCGAGGTTGAACAGGAACTCGTACGGCGCGGGGTTGACCTTGCGCAGGGTCCGGTAGAACGCGGCCGGGTCGGTGCAGGCGGCGTGGAAGACCTGGCCTGGGACGACCTCGAACAGGTCGCCGCGGACGAACTTCTCCTTGGCCGCGGCGACGACCCGTGCGTAGGTGCCCTTCTCCGGGTCGGCGGGCAACTCGGCGGGAGCGGCGGGCAGCGGGACGCTCTCCCCCTCGCGGGCCAGACCGTGGGTGGAGATCCCGTCCACGGTGAACTCGTAGCGGTATTCCTTGCTGGTCTCCCGCTTGCGGTCGATCACCATCACCCGGTCGGGCAGGTGCAGCACCAGGTCGCGCTGGTCCTCGGCGCGGGTGAGGACGTGCCGGATCGGCTCGAACTGGAAGGCCAGGTCGTATCCGAAGGAACCGTACAGTCCCAGGTGCTCGTCCTCGCCCTTGAACGCGGCGATGATCTCTCGGATCGCGGTGAAGACCGTGGGGCGGCGGCTGCGCATCTCCTCGGGGAGGATGTCCTCGGACTCGGCGACGTAGACCTCGACGTGGTCGGCGGTCGGCTCCCCGGTGGGCTTGCCCGCGGCGAGCAGGCAGGACGTGACCGCCGGCAGCACGACCCGGCCCCGGGCGTTCAGGGCGCGGGCGGCGATCCTGCGGCCCCTGGCCACGATCTCCAGGCAGGGGTCGACGTAGGCCAGGTGCCACCGGCTGTAGCGGCCGGGATACTCCATCCCGGAGGAGAGCACGCCGCCGCGACGCTCACCGAGCGTCGTGACGACGTCTTCGAGCATCGTCTCGGGCACATCGGACGCCGTGACCTCGACTTCGATGCCACCGGCGGTGGTATATCCGCTCGTCTCCACTACAGCCTCGCCCCTTTGTGATTTCCCTGATGCCCAGAGGGGGCGGACACAGCAAGGACCGCCTGTCTGGGCGGCCGTCTGTCTGCTCGCGAATGCGAAACCTGCGCCGCCTAGAAGCGGCGCCACCACTGAAGGGTGTCGAGGTATCGCATACCGCGAAGACTACCGGCGACAAGCGTGATCATGCAACGTGACCGGGTGGCGGCGAGTCGGTCTCCCCCGTCATCTGACCAGCGAGGACGCCCACGCCGCCGGCGCCGCGGCCGAGGGGCGCCCGTCCCGCGGAACTTTCGACCGGTGCGGACGGCCGGCTCGGCCGGAATCCGGCGGTGATCATGCGGCGACCGGGCGGGGCGCCGGTGGAGGCGCTGCCCGGTCGCCATGACGGGCGTCACATCGGCCGCCTCTGGCCCATCCGGGGCGTGATCTGTTACGAGTGGTGGATGCCCCCGTATCGCGTCGCTCTCCAGCGTGACCTGCCGGTGCCGATGACCGACGGGGTCACGCTCCTGGCCGACCGCTACGTGCCGGTCGGCGCCGTGCGGCCGCCCACGGTCCTGGTCCGCTCGCCGTACGGCAGGCGCGGAGTGTTCGGGCTGGCCTTCGGCCGGGCGTTCGCGCGGCGGGGGTTCCAGGTGATCCTGCAGAGCTGCCGGGGCGGGTTCGGCTCCGGTGGCCTGCTCGACCCGCTCGGCGACGAGCACGACGACGGGCTGGCCACGCTGGCCTGGCTGCGCGGGCAGCCCTGGTACGGCGGAAGCCTCGCGATGCACGGCCCCTCGTATCTGGGCTACACCCAGTGGGCGATCGCCCCGTTCGCCGGACCCGACCTGAAGGCCATGGCCACCTCGGTGACCGCCTCCCAGTTCCGGGACGCCGCCTACGTGGGCGGGGCCTTCGCTCTGGAGTCGTCGCTGATCTGGACCACGCTGACCGCCTCGATGGACAGCCGGTTCGGCGGGGCCGGCGCGCTGCTGGCCCCGCGCAGGACGCGACGCGCGGCACTGTCGGGACGACCGCTCGGAGAGCTGGACGTGCTGTCGGCGGGCAGGGGGATGCCCTTCTTCCAGGATCTGCTCACCTATCACGCGGATCCGGCCGACTACTGGGGCAGACGCGACTTCTCGGCCTCGGTGGGAGAGGTGGAGGCGGCGGTCACCATGGTCGGCGGCTGGTACGACGTGTTCCTGCCATGGCAGGTCAAGGACTACACGGCGATGCGGGCCGCGGGGCGACGGCCGTACCTGACGATCGGGCCGTGGTACCACGCGGACATCCGGCACGGCCGGGTGGCCAACGCCGACGCGCTGGCCTGGTTCCGGGCGCACCTGCTGGGCGACCCGTCGGGGCTGCGGGAGCAGCCGGTCAGGTTGTACGTCACCGGCGCGGACCAGTGGCGCGACTATCCCGACTGGCCGGTGCCGGGCATGCGGGAGCAGCGCTGGCACCTGCAGCCGGGGTTCGCCCTCGCGCCGGACGGTCCGCGGGGCGGCGCGCCCGACCGCTACCGCTACGATCCCGCCCACCCGACTCCCGCGCTGGGCGGTCCGGTCCTGCTGGGCAACTCCGAACCGCGCGACAACCGGCGCCTGGAGGCCCGGCGCGACGTGCTCGTCTACACCGGCCCCGAGCTCCACGAGGACACGGAGATGATCGGCCCGGTCTCGGCCGACCTGTACGTCCGCTCCGGCACCGAATATGCCGACGTGGTGGTGCGGGTCTGCGACGTCCATCCGAACGGCGCCTCCTACAACGTGTGCGAGGGCGTGCGTCGCCTGGCGCCCGGCGCTCCCCCGGCCGATGCCGACGGGGTCCGCCGCGTCCGGGTGGACCTGTGGCCGATCGGCCATCGTTTCCGGCGCGGCCACCGGATCCGCCTGCACGTCGCCGGCGGCGCCTACCCCCGTATCGCCCGCAACCTCGGCACCGGAGAGCCCATCGGCACCGGCAGCACGATGATCGCGGCCGACCACGAGGTCTTCCACGATCCGGCTCGCCCCTCCGCGGTCGTGCTCCCCCTCGTCCGGGGATGAAGGACGGCGGCCGGGTCGAACGGGCGCGGTGTCCGGGTTGCGGTGTCCGGGTCGAACGGGCGCGGTGTCCGGGTTGCGGTGTCCGGGTCGAACGGGCGCGGTGTCCGGGTTGCGGTGTCCGGGTTAGGGTCGGGGAGTGCGTGCGGCCAGGTTGATGTCGTTGGTGCTGCTGTTGCAGGCCCGCGGGGGCATGACCGCCGCGGAGCTCTCCCGGGAGCTGGAGGTCTCCGAGCGGACCGTCCACCGGGACGTGCTGGCCCTGGCGGAGGCGGGGGTGCCGGTCTACGCCGATCGCGGCCGGGGCGGGGGGTATCGCCTGTTGGCGGGATACCGCACCCGGCTCACCGGCCTGGACCGGGCGGAGGCCGAGGCGCTGTTCCTGTCCGGCGTGCCGGAGGCCCTGCGGCAGATGGGGCTGGCCGAGGTGGCCGCCACGGCCAGGTTGAAGGCCTCGGCCGCGCTCTCGCCCGGCGTGCGGGACGCGCCCGCGACCGCCGCGCAGCGCTTTCACCTGGACGCGCCCGGCTGGTTCGCCAGCGAGCGGCCGCCTCCCGCGGCACTGGCGCCGCTGGCCGGGGCGGTATGGGACGACCGTCCGGTCACCGCCCTCTACCGGGGGGCGCGGCGGACGCTGGACCCGTACGGGCTCGTGCTCAAAGCCGGCGTCTGGTATCTGGCGACCCGATCCGCGATCTACCGCGTGGATCGCTTCGCCGAGGTGGAGATCCACGCCGACCGGCACTTCGAGCGCGACCGCGCCTTCGACCTGGCCGCGTTCTGGAGCGGGCGTGCCGCCGAGTTCGCCCGTTCCCTGCTCACCGCGCGCGTCACGGTGCGGCTCAGCCCGACCGGCTACCGCCGGCTACCCCACTTCGCCGATCCCGCGGCCATCGACGACGCGCTGGCCTCTGCGGGGGAACCCGACGAACGGGGCTGGATCACCGTGTCCCTGCCCGTGGAGTCACTTGAGGTGGCCCACGACCAGATCGTCCGGTTCGGCCCGGAGGCCGAGGTCATCGACCCGCCCGAGCTACGCGCCGGCCTGGCCGAGGCCGCCGCACGGCTGCACTCCCTGTACGGCGGGGCCTGAGGCCACGGCGCCGCGCGGCTGTTCTCGCACGACGATGTCCGTTCCCGTGACGATGTCCGTTCCCGTACGGCAGGACCGGCACCGCACGACAGGACCGGCACCGCAAGGCGAGATCCGGTCGTGCGGACCGGGTTGAAACCGCACCTCCGGAGTTCGGGGTCACCGCGGGGACGGGCGCGTCAGCGGTACCCCGTCACGTCGGCGGGCAGACCTCTGTCCTGGACCTCGACGAGATAGCGCCAGGCGTCCGGCCTGCTGCCGTCGGTGTCGGTGAAGCCGTACACCTGGGCCAATCGCCCGCTGGAGAGGGACTGTCCCGACCACCGCCCCCGGTCCTCGTCCGCCGCCAGCGCGACGACCGCGCGGCCGGTGTAGGCGGGTGACTCCGAGATCGCGAAATGCGGTTCCCGGGCGGTGGCGTCGCGCCAGTTGTCCTCGGTGACGCCGAAGTGTTCGAGCATCATCTCCGAGCGCAGCCAGCCGGGTGTCAGCGAGACCGCCGCACAGCCGTGCGAGCGCAGCTCGTGGGCCTGGGAGAAGGCCAGACGGTTCACCGAGACCTTCGCCAGGTCATAGAAGAACGAGACCCGGTAGTTGGCGGCGTTGTACTCCGCGGTTCCGTCGGTCATCTCGACGACCAGACCGCCGGGGTTCCTGATCAGCAGGGGCAGGGCGTGGTGGCTGGTGATGACGTGGGTGTCGATCGCCAGCCGGAGCAGACGCAGCCCGTCCTGCAGCGGGTGCTCCCACAGCGGGGTGTGCCAGGCCGCCAGCGCCTCACCGCCCCAGATGTCGTTGACCAGCAGGTCGAGCCTGCCCCGCTCGCGATCGATCCGTGCCACCAGGTCTCGCACCTGCTCGGCCTCCAGGTGGTCGACCTGGAGCGCGACGCCCTCTCCGCCGGCGCGTGTCACGAGCTCGGCCGTCTCCTCGATGGTCTCGGGCCGGTTCATCTCCGAGCGGTGCTCCCGCGTGGTCCTGCCGGTGCAGTAGACCGTGGCCCCCGCCTCGCCCAGCGCGACCGCGATCGCCCTGCCCGTCCCCCGTGTCGCCCCGGCGACCAGGGCGACCTTTCCCTTCAGCGTTCCGTTCATGGTTGTGCGCATGGAGAAGATGCTGGCCGGAAAGCAGGACATCTCCTGTCATGTTTTCTTCGGCCTTCTTCGAAGGGGCGCCGGCCGCACGCTCCACTCCGCCTCGTCCCGTAGCGGGCGGGCCGTACCCGGTCGTCTCCGGCCGGGTCACGTGCCCGCGGATGGCCGCCCGCAGGCGCGTGACCGGGCGAGCCCTAGACGACCAGATTCAGCAGCAGGACCAGCACCAGGCCGGTCACCGAGATGATGGTCTCCATCGTCGACCAGGTCTTGACGTTCTGGCCCACGGTGAGCCTGAAGTACTCCTTGACCAGCCAGAAGCCCGCGATCGGCGGCAGCGACTGCTCCAGGGACTTCGCGATCGCCCTTTTGTCCATGGCGGCGCTGCGTCCCAGGGTGAACATCGCGACGATGACGGCGATCAGCAGCGCCACCAGCGGCGTGCCGAGGAAGTCGAGCACCATGCGGGCGGCGTTGGTCTTGGGGGCGAAGATGTCGGCGAGGGCCTTGCCCATCATCAGCACGACCGGCAGCAGCACGGTGGCGAGGGTGACGCCGAACGCCGGCCGCCGGATGTCCTCCGTACCGGTCCTGGCCTCGTAGAGCTCCGGGGCCGGGACGTCCACCCAGCGGGCGGCGTACTTCGAGAACAGCGGGCCGGCGATGGCCACGGTCGGAAGGGCCACGAGCACGCCGAGAGCCAGGGTGAGGCCCAGGTCGGCCTTGAGCGCGTCGATGGCGACCAGCGGCCCCGGGGTGCGGGGGCACGAGCCCGTGCATCACCGACAGGCCCGCCAGCGCGGGGATTCCCACCCGGACCAGGGAGAGCCCGGAGCGACGGGCGACCAGGAAGATGACCGGCATCAGCAGGACGAGGCCGATCTCGAAGAACATCGGCAGGCCGATCAGCGCGCCCACCGCGGCCATCGCCTAGGGCAGGGAACGAGGGCTCGACCGGCCGACGATCGTGTCGACGATCTCGTCGGCCCCGCCGGAGTCGGCGAGGAGCTTGCCGAACATCGCACCGAGCACGATGAGCGTGCCGACGCCGGCCGCGGTACTGCCGAAGCCGGCGGTGAAGTTGGCGATGGTGTCGGCCATCGGCAAGCCCGCGATGGCTCCAACGGCCAGCGAGCCGATGGTCAGGCTCAGGAAGGGGTGAAGTCTGAAATACGTGATCAGCAGGACGATCAGGGCGATGCCCACGAGCGCCGCGGGGACCAGCCGGCCCGGGGAGGCCGCGGCGGGGGCCGCGAGTGCGATCAGGGTGGGCTCATGTCACTCTCCTGGGTTCGCCGGGCCGCCGGTGCCCGGGGCCGGCTCGGTGGGGGGTGCCGGCTGCGGCCGTGTCCGGGGGGATCGCGTCGCGGCGAGATAGGCTTCGACGATCTCGTCGACCGGCTTGTCGAGGTCGAGGACGATCCCGTGCTCGTCCGGCTCCAGCGGCTCCAGCGTCGCGAACTGCGAGGCGACCAGCGAGGCCGGCATGAAGTGCCCCGGCCGGCCGGCCATCCTCCGGCGTACGACCTCGGCGTCGCCGTCCAGATGCAGGAAGCTCACCGCCGGGGCAGAGTCGCGCAGGATGTCGCGGTAACCGCGCCTGAGCGCCGAGCAGCTCACCACGCCGCCGGTGGCGGCGTTCCTGGCCAGCCAGGAGCCGATCGTCTGCAGCCACGGCAGCCGGTCGCCGTCGTCGAGCGGTATGCCGGCCGACATCTTGGCGATGTTGGCCGCGCTGTGGAAGTCGTCGGCGTCCGCGAACGGCACGCGCAGCCGCTGGCCGAGCGCGGCACCCACGGTGGTCTTGCCCGAACCCGTCACTCCCATGACGACGAGCAGCGGGGCGGTGGAGGTCGGGACGGCAGGGTCTTGTGCGGGATCCATCGTTAAGCCTCTCGTGTCGAGCTTTGCGCCAGAGTGACACGCTTAGGCATATGTAATCAATAGTTAACTTGAATAAGGCATATCTTTTAAGCTCGGCAGGGGTACTGATGGAGATCCGTGCGAGGATTGGCCGTTGTGGGAGACAATGACCAGACCATCGGAGGGCTGCATCAGAGTGTCCTCGACAAGCTCGGGCTGCTGATCACCGCGGGCGATCTCGCCGCCGACCAGGTGCTGAAGATCGAAGAGCTGGAGCTTCGCTTCGGAGTCTCCCGGTCGGTGATCCGCGAGACGATCCGCGTCCTCGAATCGATGGGCATGGTGGGCAGCCGCCGCCGCGTCGGCGTCATCGTGGCTCCCCGTGCGCAATGGAACCTGTTCGACCCTCGGGTCATCCGGTGGCGGCTCGCCGGCCAGGACCGCGAAGAGCAGCTCAGATCGCTGGGCGAGCTGCGCCACGGCGTCGAGCCGGTGGCCGCGGCCCTCGCCGCGCGCCACGCGACTCCCGAACAGTGCGGCGCGCTGACCGGCGCCGTCATGCAGATGGCCGTGCACGGCAGGTCCGGCGATCTGGAGGCCTACCTGGCGGCCGACATCCTCTTCCACCGCACGCTGCTGGAGTCCTCGGGCAACGAGATGCTCGGAGCGCTCACCGACGTGGTCGCCGAGGTGCTGACCGGCCGGACGCATCATCACCTCATGCCGGCGCGTCCCGAGCCGGCGGCGATCCGGTGGCACGCGGAGGTCGCGCAGGCGGTGCAGTCGGGAGACGCCGCGGCCGCCGAACGCGCCATGCGCGACATCGTCGACGAGGCGACCCGGGCGATGCTGGGCGGCGTTCCCGGAGAGACCCGGCCGGCCTCCGAACAGATCCGGTCATGAGTGCCCCATGGGCGCCGTGATCGGACTCTCCCCTGGCGACCTGCGCATGCTCACCGACCCGTCCATCGATTCTGCGCGGGTGTCGGCCGATTCTGCGCGGGTGTCGGCGACGCCTCACCGGCTCGGCGCGCCGCCCCCGGCGCAGCGCCTCTCGGTCACGCATGGAGGCGAGCACGTACGGATCGCGGCGTGGCCCGACGACGCCCTCGTCGGGCCACGCCGAATCTGACGTGCCGAGCCGATGTTCCCGTGGAACCCTGCTCGAAACACGATGGTGACGTCCCATGCCCCACGACCCATGCCCCGCAGCCGTGGGCCGTCCCGGCGGTGTGACCCGGCGGTGTGACCCGGACAGCGTACGGCCGAGATCTCGAGCTGCCAGACCCCGAGACCGGCAAGCCTTGAGAGCGCCAGACCGCGAGCCGCAAGGCCGTAAGACCACGCGAGTGGGCCAGGCGGCCGGTGGCGCCCATCACGTCCCTGTCGTCCCGGCCATGTTTCGGGTGACCCAGGTGTGATAAGTAACTCATTACTTCGACGAGCGAGGAGACCATGGGCGACAACACCGAGTTCGAGCTACGCGGGGTCAACCATCTCGCGCTGGTGTGCTCGGACATGAAACAGACGGTCGACTTCTACTCCGGCGTCCTGGGCATGCCCCTGATCAAGACGATCGAGCTGCCGATGGGCTGGGGCCAGCATTTCTTCTTCGACTGCGGCGGCGGCAACGCCCTGGCGTTCTTCTGGTTCCCCGACGCCCCCGAAGCGGTGCCCGGCGTCTCCGCGCCGAAGAACCTGCCCGATCGGGGCGAGCTGCTGTCGGCGGTCGGCTCGATGAACCACATCGCGCTCGACGTGGCACCGGACAAGATCGAGGAATATCGCGACAAGCTCATCGCCAAGGGCGTGGATGTGGGGGTGCTCCTCAACCACGACGACAGCGAGTTCGGCATCGCGCCCGAGATGCAGGAGGGTGTGTTCGTCCGCTCGATCTACTTCAAGGACCCCGACGGGATCCTGCTGGAGTTCGCCGCCTGGACCCGCGAGCTCGGACTGCCCGAGGACGTCCACCACGAGCCGAAGACCGCCGCCGACAGGACCGTGTGATGCCGCGGCTGCGCCAGGTGCCCCGCGCGGAGGTCACCGACCCGCTCACCCTGTTCTTCTACGACCGACTGTTCGGCCCCGACCGGGATCCGGCGGCCGACCCCGGCACCGCGACCGGCTCCCCGGGTGACTGGTGGACGGTCTTCGCGCTGGACCCGGCCATCCTCAGGCACTGCGTGAAAGGCTTTCAGCTCTACCGGGAGGCCAAGCTCGATCCCGTGCTGCGCGAGCTGGGACAGTGCAGGGCAGGGTGGGCGCGGGGCAGCAAGTTCGTCTTCTCCCAGCACTGCAAGCAGATGCGGGCGCTGGGCGTGCCTGACGAGAAGGTCCAGGCGGTCGCGTATTGGCAGGTCAGCCTGCACTTCGACGAGCTGGAGCGTGCCGTCCTGGCCTACACCGACGGCCTGGTGCTCGACGGCGGGCGGGTGCACGACGAGATCTTCGCGGCCCTGAAGGCACGCCTGTCGGACCAGCAGATCCTGGAGCTGACCTACGTCACATGCCTTTATGAAATGCATGCCACGATGTCAAGAGCCCTACGACTGGAATTCGACGACCGGCCGGAACCCGTCGTCGAAGTGGACGCGCCCGAGGGATACGGCAACCGCGACATCGCAGACGAGCTCCGCACCGGAGGTTGATCTACCGTTCGCCGCGCCAACCACTCCGCTGGGCGCTTGGCGATCGCAATGAAACATTCACCTAATTACGCTGCCGGTCAGCCGAACAGGACAGCCGTAGCCGACTGCCTCCTCTCCACCTTCAGGAGACCGAGTTGACCACTTCCGACAAGGATCACAGCGATCGCAGCGATCGCAGCCCGTGGAACTGGCTGTTGATTCTGCCGATCATCCTACCTTTACTGCCCTTCCTCTTCAATTTCGACGAGCCTCGACTCTTCGGTTTCCCGCGGTTCTACTGGCTCCAGTTCGCTTTCATCGCGGTCGGCGTCATATGCACCACGATCGTCTACCAGATGACCAAGCGGAAGCGGTGACCCCGTGAGCGAGCACTTGACCGAGATCATCGTCTTCTCCATATTGTTCCTGCTGGTCAGCGGCATGGGTTTCGTGGCCGCGCGCTGGCGCCGCCCGGACAACCTGGCCACCCTCGACGAATGGGGATTGGGCGGCCGGAGTTTCGGCCCCTGGGTCACCTGGTTCCTCGTCGGCGGCGACCTCTACACCGCTTACACCTTCGTGGCCGTGCCCGCCCTGCTCTGGAGCGCGGGAGCGATGGGCTTCTTCGCCGTGCCGTACACGATCGTGGTCTACCCGATCGTGTTCCTGGTGCTGTTGCGGCTCTGGTCGGTCTCGCACGTGCACGGCTTCGTGACCCCGGCCGACTTCGTCCGTGCCCGCTTCGGCTCTCCCACGCTGGCGCTGCTGATCGCGATCACCGGCATCGTCGCGACGATGCCCTACATCGCGTTGCAGCTCGTCGGCATCGAGGCCGTGCTGAAGTCGATGGGGGTGACCGGCCATCTGCCGATCATCATCGCCTTCGCCATCCTGGCCGCCTACACCTACCAGTCGGGCCTGCGCGCTCCGGCACTGATCGCCTTCGTCAAGGACACCCTGATCTACATCGTGATCCTGGTCGCGATCTTCGCGATACCCGCCCAGATCGAAGGCGGCTGGTCAGGGATCTTCGACGCGGCCCAGGCCAAGTTCGCCGCCTCGCCCGCGCCGGGGGACGGCATCCTGCTCAACGCCAACAACCAGCTGCAGTACATCACGCTGGCCCTGGGCTCGGCGCTCGCGCTCTTCCTCTACCCGCACAGCATCACCGGTGTGCTGGCGTCGAGGAACCGTGACGTGATCAAGCGGAACATGTCCGCGCTCCCCGCCTACAGCCTGCTGCTGGGTCTGATCGCGCTGCTCGGCTACATGGCCATCGCGGCCGGGGTCAAGCCCATCGGCAAGGACAACAACACGATCGTGCCGCAGCTGTTCGACCGGATGTTCCCCGACTGGTTCACCGGCGTCGCCTACGCCGCGGTCGGCATCGGCGCGCTGGTCCCCGCCGCGATCATGTCCATCGCCGCGGCGAACCTGTTCACCCGCAACGTCTACAAGGAGTACCTGAAGCCGAACGCCAGCGAGGCCGACGAAGCCCGCGTCTCGAAGATCACCTCGCTGCTCGTCAAGGTCGGCGCGGTGCTGTGCATCCTGTTCCTGGACACCGGATTCTCCATCGACCTCCAACTCATCGGCGGCGTCATCATCCTGCAGACGCTCCCGGCGGTCGCGCTCGGTCTCTACACCCGGTGGTTCCACCACGGCGGCCTCATCGCCGGATGGGCTGCGGGCATGGCGACCGGAATGGTCCTGCTCTACAACATCGGCAACCCGACCACCGGCAAGCTGCACTTCGCCGGATCGGCGTTCCCGCTGGAGAAGCTTGGCCTGGACACCAAGATGACCATCTACGCCGGCATCCTCGCCCTGGCCGTCAATCTGACCGTCGCCGCGATCGGCACGGTCATCGCCCGCGCCGTCAACGCTTCCGAGGGCGACGACGCCACCCGGCCGGACCACTACCTCGCCGACGAGGGTGACCCCCGGATCAAGGACCTCGGTCTCACCGCCCACTGACGTTCGGTACGGCTCGCACCCAGCGTGGGCGGGTGCGAGCCGTACCGAGCGGGCTTCCCCCGAAGACGGCAGGCGCACGGTCCGGACGTCCCGCCGCCGGTCCGTGAATCCGGATGGCCTTTCCGGAGCCCCGATCTAAATCATGTATTTCCTACCGTGTTAGTTGACAATTATCGCCAAGGAGACTTACGTTGAAGACGTGACCCACCGGCTGTATCTCACCACGCGCCACCACGTGGACTTCTGCCGCGTGGCCAGCGCACTGTGTCCTTCCGTCCGGCCCCGATCCCTCTGAAGATCCCCAACCGGAAGGAAGACCGTAATGCCCTCCCCCTTCATCAGCCCGGTAGCCGGACGCATCGGCGCCGAGGTAAGCGGCGTCCGGCTCGGTGGCGGCCTGCCCGCCGAGACCGTCGCGGAGATCCGCGCCGCGCTGCTCCGCCACAAAGTGATCTTCTTCCGTGGCCAGGAGCACCTCGACGAACAGAGTCAGGTGGCCTTCGCCGGTCTGCTCGGCGACCTGACCACCGCCCACCCGACCGTGCCGGCGCTGAACGACAACTCCCACATCCTCGACCTGGACTACAGCCATGGCCAGAAGGTCGACCGCTGGCACACCGACGTGACCTTCGTCGACCGCCCTCCGCTGGCCTCGGTGTTGCGCGCCGTGACCGTTCCCCCTGCGGGCGGCGACACCCTGTGGGCCAACACTGTGAGCGCCTATGACAATCTGCCGCCAGAACTGGCCGACCTGATCAAAGGCCTGCGCGCCGTCCACACCAACCAGTTCGACTACGCCAGGATCGCCACCTCCGCCGATCCCGACCGAACCCGCGAATACGCCGAGATCTTCACCTCCACCGTCTTCGAGACCGAACACCCCGTCGTCCGCGTCCACCCCGAGACCGGCGAGCGATCGATTCTGCTGGGCGACTTCGCCAAACGCATCGTCGGCCTGCCCGCCGACATCTCGGCCAGCCTGATCCGCCTGATCCAGGAGCAGGTGACCCAGGTCGAGAACACCGTTCGCTGGCGTTGGGCCCCGGGTGACGTCGCGATCTGGGACAACCGGGCCACACAACATCGAGTCGTGCACGACTTCGACAACCGGCCTCGCCGGCTCCACCGGGTCACCGTCGCCGGTGATATCCCGGTCGGTGTGGATGGGCGGCCGAGCGCGGTCCTGTCCGGCGACTCCTCGGCGTACTCCTCACCCATCGCCGCCTGACGGCGCTCGTCTCCGCCCCGGCCGCTACGTCCTTTACGACCTTTTCCGCTACGACCTTTACGACCTTTCCCACTGCCCCCGATCGAGCCCGCCCGGTTTCCTCCCCCGGGCGGGCTTGTTCTCTGGAACCGGAAAAGCCCAGGACGCTGTCCGCTCGGCCAGGGAAGAGACCGGAAGCAAGGAAAAGAACCGCAGGAGCGGGAAAAGAACCCAGAAAAAGGCGCGGACAAAGAGCCCGAGAAAGCACGAACAAAGAACCCCAAAGGGCCGGGAAAACAGAAAAGGCCACCCCAAAAAAGGGGTGGCCTCTTCCCAAACGATTGTCCGGCGGCGACCTACTCTCCCACACCGTCCCCGGTGCAGTACCATCGGCGCTGAAGAGCTTAACTTCCGGGTTCGGAATGTAACCGGGTGTTTCCCCTTCGCCATAACCGCCGTAACACTATGAAACTATCAAACACACACAACGGGTGCTTGTTGTTTCAGAATTGCCTAGTGGACGCGAGCAAAATGCTTTGTGGTCAAGTCCTCGGCCTATTAGTACCGGTCAGCTCCACACATTACTGTGCTTCCACCTCCGGCCTATCAACCCGGTCGTCTACCGGGAGCCTTACCCCCTCACAGGGTGGGAGACCTCATCTCAAGGCGAGCTTCCCGCTTAGATGCTTTCAGCGGTTATCCCTTCCGAACGTAGCCAACCAGCCGTGCTCCTGGCGGAACAACTGGCACACCAGAGGTTCGTCCGTCCCGGTCCTCTCGTACTAGGGACAGCTCCTTTCAAGTCTCCTGCGCGCGCAGCGGATAGGGACCGAACTGTCTCGCGACGTTCTAAACCCAGCTCGCGTACCGCTTTAATGGGCGAACAGCCCAACCCTTGGGACCTACTCCAGCCCCAGGATGCGACGAGCCGACATCGAGGTGCCAAACCATCCCGTCGATATGGACTCTTGGGGAAGATCAGCCTGTTATCCCCGGGGTACCTTTTAGCCGTTGAGCGACGGCGCTTCCACAAGCCACCGCCGGATCACTAGTCCCAGCTTTCGCTCCTGCTCGACCCGTCGGTCTCACAGTCAAGCTCCCTTGTGCACTTACACTCGACACCTGATTGCCAACCAGGCTGAGGGAACCTTTGGGCGCCTCCGTTACTCTTTAGGAGGCAACCGCCCCAGTTAAACTACCCACCAGACACTGTCCCTGATCCGGATCACGGACCGAAGTTAGACGTTCAAAACGACCAGAGTGGTATTTCACCAATGACTCCACGGTAACTAGCGTCACCGCTTCACCGTCTCCCACCTATCCTACACAAGACGTTCCAAACGCCAATGTCAAGCTGTAGTGAAGGTCCCGGGGTCTTTCCGTCCTGCTGCGCGTAACGAGCATCTTTACTCGTAGTGCAATTTCGCCGGGTCTGCGGTTGAGACAGCGGGGAAGTCGTTACGCCATTCGTGCAGGTCGGAACTTACCCGACAAGGAATTTCGCTACCTTAGGATGGTTATAGTTACCACCGCCGTTTACTGGCGCTTAAGTTCTCAGCTTCGCACACCCAAAGGCGCACTAACCGGTCCCCTTAACGTTCCAGCACCGGGCAGGCGTCAGTCCGTATACATCGTCTTACGACTTCGCACGGACCTGTGTTTTTAGTAAACAGTCGCTTCCCCCTGGCCTCTGCGACCCCCACCAGCTCGGAGTGCAAGACTCGTCACCAGCGAAGGCCCCCCTTCTCCCGAAGTTACGGGGGCAATTTGCCGAGTTCCTTAACCACAGTTCACCCGATCGCCTTGGTATTCTCTACCTGACCACCTGAGTCGGTTTCGGGTACGGGCCGCCACGACACTCACTAGAGGCTTTTCTCGGCAGCATAGGATCACCCACTTCGCCACAATCGGCTCGGCATCACATCTCAGGATTAACGGACCGCGGATTTGCCTACGGTCCTCCCTACCTGCTTACCCCAGGACTACCATCGCCTGGGCTGGGCTACCTTCCTGCGTCACCCCATCGCTTACCTACTACCAGATCAGGCCAGGCGTTCACTCTGACGCCGTCCCCGAAGGGACAACCGAGTTAAGGACCCTTAGTATCACTGGATTCAGTATTGGCGCATCGTAGCGGGTACGGGAATATCAACCCGTTGTCCATCGACTACGCCTGTCGGCCTCGCCTTAGGTCCCGACTTACCCTGGGCGGATTAGCCTGGCCCAGGAACCCTTGGTCATCCGGCGCAGAAGTTTCTCACTTCTGATTCGCTACTCATGCCTGCATTCTCACTCGCACGGCCTCCACAACTAGATCACTCTGCTGCTTCGCCGGCCGCACGACGCTCCCCTACCCATCCACACACCTAAACCACAAAGGCTCAGCAAACGTGTGAATGCCACGACTTCGGCGGTGTACTTGAGCCCCGCTACATTGTCGGCGCGGAATCACTTGACCAGTGAGCTATTACGCACTCTTTCAAGGGTGGCTGCTTCTAAGCCAACCTCCTGGTTGTCACTGCGACTCCACATCCTTTCCCACTTAGCACACGCTTAGGGGCCTTAGTCGGTGGTCTGGGCTGTTTCCCTCTCGACTACGGAGCTTATCCCCCGCAGTCTCACTGCTACGCTCTCACTTACCGGCATTCGGAGTTTGGCTGACGTCAGTAACCTGGTAGGGCCCATTAGCCATCCAGTGCTCTACCTCCGGCAAGAAACACGTAACGCTGCACCTAAATGCATTTCGGGGAGAACCAGCTATCACGGAGTTTGATTGGCCTTTCACCCCTAAACACAGGTCATCCCCCAGGTTTTCAACCCTGGTGGGTTCGGTCCTCCACGCGGTCTTACCCGCGCTTCAACCTGCCCATGCCTAGATCACTCCGCTTCGGGTCTACAGCATGCGACTGACAACGCCCTATTCAGACTCGCTTTCGCTACGGCTCCCCCACACGGGTTAACCTCGCCACACACCATAACTCGCAGGCTCATTCTTCAAAAGGCACGCAGTCACATCACAGACGTCCGAAGACGCCTACGCTCCTACGGCTTGTAGGCACACGGTTTCAGGTACTATTTCACGACCCCTCACCGGGGCGCTTTTCACCTTTCCCTCACGGTACTTGTTCACTATCGGTCATCAGGGAGTATTTAGGCTTACCAGGTGGTCCTGGCAGATTCACACAGGATTTCTCGGGCCCCGTGCTACTTGGGATCCCCTCAAACAGTCGACAAGATTTCGCCTACCCGGCTCTCACGGTCTCCGGCGCTTCTTCCCAGAAGCTTCGACTATCCCATCGATTTCTCACTGCTTGGAAGAGCGGCAGCTCCTCCCAGAGGGTCCCACAACCCCGCACACGCAACGCCTGCCGGCTATCACACGCATACGGTTTAGCCTCTTCCGCTTTCGCTCACCACTACTCACGGAATCACTAATTTGTTTTCTCTTCCTACGGGTACTGAGATGTTTCACTTCCCCGCGTTACCACCAACCGCCCTATACATTCAGGCGGAGGCAACACCACATGACTGGTGCTAGGTTTCCCCATTCGGACATCCCCGGATCAAAGTCTGGTTGGCGACTCCCCGGGGCTTAACGCAGCCTCCCACGTCCTTCATCGGCTCCTGATGCCAAGGCATCCACCGTGTGCCCTAAAAAACTTGGCCACAAAGATGCTCGCGTCCACTATGCAAATCTCAAACAACAAACAGCGACCAGATCCACCCCGCCACCAACACCCACCCACCGGTGAGCTGATCTGACGGAAGACCGATCCCGCACGAGGTCACACAGACCACGAAGCCCACCCGCAGGCAGGCTCCGTATCCGGCCCGTTTCCTCAGGACCCAACAGTGTGTCCAACCCCGACCCGGCCCCCCGCACCCGCGTTCCCACTCCCGACTCCGAAAAGTCAGGCGGTACTAGCCGGTCGGCGACCCGATCCGATTGATTAGCCAGTGCTCCACTAATGAGCGCGTCATGGGCAGAACAGGCGCCTACCATCATGACCTGGACCACGATCACCTAAGTGACCGCAGCCGATGCTCCTTAGAAAGGAGGTGATCCAGCCGCACCTTCCGGTACGGCTACCTTGTTACGACTTCGTCCCAATCGCCAGCCCCACCTTCGACCGCTCCCCCCACAAGTGGTTGGGCCACGGGCTTCGGGTGTTGCCGACTTTCGTGACGTGACGGGCGGTGTGTACAAGGCCCGGGAACGTATTCACCGCAGCGTTGCTGATCTGCGATTACTAGCGACTCCGACTTCATGGGGTCGAGTTGCAGACCCCAATCCGAACTGAGACCGGCTTTTTGGGATTCGCTCCACCTCACGGTATCGCAACCCTCTGTACCGGCCATTGTAGCATGTTTGCAGCCCAAGACATAAGGGGCATGATGACTTGACGTCATCCCCACCTTCCTCCGAGTTGACCCCGGCAGTCTCCAATGAGTCCCCACCACCCCCGAAGGAGCGTGCTGGCAACATTGAACAAGGGTTGCGCTCGTTGCGGGACTTAACCCAACATCTCACGACACGAGCTGACGACAGCCATGCACCACCTGTCACCCGATCCGAAGAGGCACCCATCTCTGAGTGTTTCCGGGCGATGTCAAGCCTTGGTAAGGTTCTTCGCGTTGCGTCGAATTAAGCAACATGCTCCGCCGCTTGTGCGGGCCCCCGTCAATTCCTTTGAGTTTTAGCCTTGCGGCCGTACTCCCCAGGCGGGGCGCTTAATGCGTTAGCTACGGCGCGGAAACCGTGGAAGGCCCCCACACCTAGCGCCCAACGTTTACAGCGTGGACTACCAGGGTATCTAATCCTGTTCGCTCCCCACGCTTTCGCTCCTCAGCGTCAGGTAAGGCCCAGAGAACCGCCTTCGCCACCGGTGTTCCTCCTGATATCTGCGCATTTCACCGCTACACCAGGAATTCCGTTCTCCCCTACCTACCTCTAGCCAGCCCGTATCGAATGCAGACCTGGAGTTAAGCCCCAAGCTTTCACACCCGACGTGACAAGCCACCTACGAGCTCTTTACGCCCAATAATTCCGGACAACGCTTGCGCCCTACGTATTACCGCGGCTGCTGGCACGTAGTTAGCCGGCGCTTCTTCTGCAGGTACACGTCAACTTCGTCCCTGCTGAAAGAGGTTTACAACCCGAAGGCCGTCATCCCCCACGCGGCGTCGCTGCGTCAGGCTTTCGCCCATTGCGCAATATTCCCCACTGCTGCCTCCCGTAGGAGTCTGGGCCGTGTCTCAGTCCCAGTGTGGCCGGTCGCCCTCTCAGGCCGGCTACCCGTCGTCGCCTTGGTAGGCCGTTACCCCACCAACAAGCTGATAGGCCGCGAGTCCATCCCCAACCGAAACAACTTTCCACCACCATCCCATGCGGGAAGTGGTCATATCCGGTATTAGACCCAGTTTCCCGGGCTTATCCCAGAGTCGGGGGCAGGTTACTCACGTGTTACTCACCCGTTCGCCGCTCGAGTACCCCGAAGGGCCTTTCCGCTCGACTTGCATGTGTTAAGCACGCCGCCAGCGTTCGTCCTGAGCCAGGATCAAACTCTCCAAACAATGTCTGAACAGTCGTTTCCCGGCTGAAAGCACCCCCTCGGGCCCGCGAGCGGGCCGGGGGTGTATCAACCAAAGGAATCCGTCTCCCACCGGGGGTGGGTGGACGGGGTTGTGCTTCATGCACTGGCTTTTAACACACTGTTGAGTTCTCAAGAAACGGACGCGTTCTCCGTCGCCGTGACCATGGTCCCGGCTTCAGGGCGTTTCGTTCGTTCCGTTGTGCCTTTATTCTTTCAGGCCTGCTTTTTCGTGTCAAACCGGTCCGTTTGGAACTGCTTGACTTGATCTAGCTGGTCTTACCGGAATTCCGGCCACCCCGTTTCCGGGGCAACCCCTCAAACTTACTCCGTCGTTCGCTTCATGTCGAATCGAACCTCATTGCGACATAATGATCTCAATGAGTGGATTTGATCAAAGGGAGTTCCTGAGATCTCGGCACCGCCGACTCCCTCAGGCCTGGTGAACTTTATGGACCGCTGCCCACATCGTCAAATCAATCCGGCTCGACCGACAGAGGAGAAGCGGGCGGTCGATCACTCAGCGGGACATAGTGGCGGACATCGTCGCCACGATCACGCTGACCAGCCCCTCGACGACCTCGGCCCGGTCCACCTCCGGATGTTCCAGCCACCAGTCGCCGGTGGCCTGGACCATGCCGACGAAAGCGTGCCCCAGCACCTGGGCGCGAACCGGGTCGGGAATCGCGGACTCCGCGACGATCACCGCACCGAGCTCCTCTCCGAGGCTGCGCACGATGGCGGTCATCTGGGAGTGGGTACGGCTGTCCTCGGCGCCGGCCCGGTGGAACAGGAAGCGGTAGAGGTTGAGGTTGGCGGCGATCATGTCGAGATAGGCGGTGATCGTCGAGCGGGCGCGGCTGCGCAGGTCTGTCCGGTCCCGGTCGAACTCCGGCCGCAACAGGCTGACCACGGTGCGGACGTGACGGTTGGCCAGAGCCTGGTAGAGCCCGCTCTTGTCGCCGAAGTGCCGGTACAGGATGGGTTTGGTGATCCCGGCCTCGGCGGCGATCGAGGCCATCGACGCCTCCGGCCCCTCACGCCGGATCACCCGGTCCGCGGCGTCCAGCAACGCCCGGCGTCTGTCGGGATCCCGTCCGCTCACCGATCTCCCCTCTCAGAGGAGATCAGCATAGGCCTCACCACGCCCATGCCACCGCGACACCGGGGTCTCCTCCCTCTCTCCCGCCCCGAGTCCCCGGTCCCCTGTCCCACCCCGAGTCCCCGGTCCCGTCCCCGAGCGGGTCCGTGCTCCACTTCCGAGCGGGTCCGTGCCCCACTTCAGCGACGTGCCTCACTTCAGCGAGACGGCACGCTGAAAGAACACGGGCCCGCCCCCGTCTTCACCGCCGCGACACGGTCAGCTCACGCCCGGCTCAGCACGTTGATCTCGGCCGCCGAGGTCCACGGCCCGCCGTTGATCTCCGACAGCGCTCTGAGCCGGACGCGGCGGCCGTTGACCGACACCGGGAAGATCACCGTTTTGAGCGCGGCGTCGGCCGCCCAGGTGCCGGACGCGACCGGGCTGCCCCAGTTCACGCCGTCGGCGCTGACGTAGAACTCGTAGGCGGCGATGGTCCCGTTCACACCACTCTGACGGGGCAGATAGCTGAATCCCGCGCAGGAGCGGGTGGCGGCCATGTCGAGCCGGATCTCGTGCGGGTGGGCCGGGCCGGCGGCCTGCCACTGGGTGTGCCAGATGCTCGTGCCCGACCCGTCCAGCACGTTCTTCGCCGCGCCATCCTCACCAGAGGTCTCCTGGCTGTCGGCGTATTCGACGGTCCAGCCCTCCCGCGGGATCACGCCGAGCGCGGCCGCCGGGTCGGTGACGCTCGCCGAACCGTTCTCGACGTGTCCCGCCAGCCGTCGCAGGAACCCGTCGGAGGTGTCGGCGGTGACCGTCAGGTCGTACCACCCCCGGTCGGTCGTGAACGTGGCCTGGCTCGAACCGCCGGCCGGGACGCTCTGGCTCCACGGGCCACCGGTGCCGTACGCGTTGTCGGTGACGGTCACCGTTCTGGCGGAGCCGGTGGTGTTGGCGAACGTGAGCGTGATCGCGGTGCCGTTCGCGGCGTAGGTGGAGCGCACCTCGACCGAGCCGGAGACGGCCGCTTTGGAGATGGTGCCGGCGAAGCGGCGGTGAAAGCCGTTGGGACCGTAGAGGGAGAGGTCGAACCGGTCGGAGGCGGCGAAGAAGTCCGACAGCGGAGCGGTGGTCGCCGTCCCCGCGCCCACCGTGTAGTGCCACGGCCCGTCCGTGCGGAAGGCGTTGGGCAGCACGGTGAAGGTGACGGCCGCCGTCCCGGTGTTGACCATGTCGATGTAGAAGCGCTTCTCCGCTCCGGCAATTCGCCCGGCGGCGTCGGGCTGCCAGGGCAGCGCCCGGGCGGGTTTCGTGCCGGACTCCTGGACGGGAGCGATCTGGTCGGGCGGGATCGCGTAGGAGCCGCACGCGGTGCTGATCGCCGCCGGCAGCAGGCCCGCGCCGGGCATCGGGGCGAACGCCGCCGCGGATGAGAAGTCGAACACCGAGGTCAGGTCGCCGCACACCGCACGGCGCCACGGGCTGATGTTGGTCTCGGTCACCGGCTTGCCGACGGCGGCCGACCATTTCTCCAGCAAGCGCAGCAACGAGGTGTGGTCGAAGGTCTGGGAGTTGACGTACCCGCCCCTGCTCCACGGCGAGACCGCGATGAGCGGTACCCGCCAGCCGGGGCCGGTGGGCACGTTCTGGTGGATCTCCCCGATCACCGTGCCGCCGGCGTCCACGCCCACGTTGCTCTTGCTCCCGCCGCCGCTGGCGGGACTCGGTGGGACAGGGGGCGGGACGTGGTCGTAGTAGCCGCCGTTCTCGTCGTAGGTGACGATGAAGATCGTGTCCTCCCACACCCCGTGCGGGTGGCCGTCGAAGGGCGCGTACAGCGCGTCAAGAATCTTGGAGGTGAACAGCTCGCCCGCCGGGGGCTTGGCGTTGGGGTGCTCCGACTCCTCGTATCGGGTGACGATGAAGGAGACCTGCGGCAGCGTGCCCGCGACCACGTCTGCGCGGACCACCGCCGGGATGTCGGCGACCGTGGTCATGCCCCGCTGGTGGAGCGGGCTGCCCGTGTTCTGGTACTGGGTGAACCAGACCAGCGGGTTGTCGTCGAAGTTACCGTCCCCGAGCGGGCCGTTCTGGTAGAACTTCCAGCTGATCCCGGCGTTCTGCAGACGTTCGGGGAAAGTGGTCCACTTCAGCGTGCGGTTGGCGGCGTTCACACTGTTGTCGATCACGATCGGCGGTGTGTAACCCGGGTAGGCGCCCTGGATGGACACGCCGTTGGTGCCGGTGAACATGAACAGCCGGTTCGGGTTGGTCTGTGTGAACGCGGAGCAGTGATAGTTGTCGGCGATGGTGAAAGCGTCGGCGAGCTCGTAGTAGAAGGACAGCTCGTGGCGCGCCAGGTAGCCCATCTTGGCGCCGGCCTCGGACCTGTGCCACTGATCGACGCGGCCCCTGTTCCAGAATTCGTGGTTGACCGACCAGTTCATCGATCCCCCGGCCTGGCAGAACGGGGTCTGGTTGACCCAGCCCATCCGGAACGGGCTCACATATCCGGTCGACGTGGCCGTGCTGGCCTGGCGCAGTGTGGTGCGGCCGTTGAAGGTCAGGGCGTTGCGGTCGTTGAAGCCGCGCACCCCTCGGGAATGTCCGAAGTAGTGGTCGAACGACCGGTTCTCCTGGCTGAGGATCACGATGTGCCTGACGTCGGCGAGGGAGCCGCCGGCGACGGTGGCGGAGGCGGCCGCGTGCCGGAGTGAGGCGGGGAGCAGGGTGGCCGCGGCGGTGGCCGCGGCGGCAGTGCCGATGAAGTGCCTGCGGGAGATCTGGGCCATGGGAGGCTCCAATTCGACAGGAGGGGGCGCGCTCTTTCTATGCGCTCATCCGGCCCCCGTCGCCGGGCGATCTCCCTATCGCCGCCATAGGCACGGGCTATGGGACGCCCGTGCCCTGATGGGCGGCCGGGGCCGATCTCCGGCGCCGGGGACGCGCCGAAGAATTCATCCGTGCGTCACGGAAGGCGCCCGGTGACCGTGCCGTCCCGTGCCGTCCTCACCGCGCTCGCGCCCACCGGCGCCGGGCTCTGCCGAGCTCCGCCCGGCTCTCGAAACGTCGAAACACGGCCTACTTTGCTGGCATAAGTCCGGTAATCTGCCGATCTCTCCAGGAGGTGGCAGGTGGCCGAAGCAGGTGCCGTGGCGGTGCCGGGCTACGAGGTTTCCGGCGTGCTCGGCCAGGGCGGTTTCGGAATCGTCTACCGGGCCAGGCAACTGGCGGTGGACCGCGAAGTCGCTCTCAAGGTCGACAACCGGGTGCTGATCTCGGAGCGGGACCGACGCCGTTTCATGCGCGAGGTCACCTCGGCGGGAGCGCTCTCCGGGCACCCGCATGTCGCCCATGTCTACGACGCCGGGGTGCTGCCCGACGGCAGGCCGTACATGGTGCTGGAGTTGTGCCCCGGCGGATCGCTGCTGGACCGGATGCGGGCCGAGGGCAGGCTGGCGCCCGCCGAGGTGGCCGACATCGGCATCCGCATCGCGGACGCGCTGGCGGCCGCGCACGCCGCGGGGGTGCTGCACCGCGACATCAAGCCCGCCAACATCCTGATCAACCGGTACGGCAACGTGGTGCTGTCCGACTTCGGCCTGGCGACCATGCCGTCCCTGGGCGGGGAGGTCTCGGTGACCCGCGAGTCGCTCACCCCCGCCTATGCTCCGCCCGAGGCGTTCGAGCTGACCGAGCCCGCCGCCGCCGGGGACGTCTATTCCCTCGCCGCGACGCTCTACGCCCTGCTGTCGGGCCGGCCTCCCAGGTTCCCGGAGAGCGGCGTGGCCAACATCGCCGTGATCATCGCCCTGCATCGTCTGCCCATCCCGGACATCCCCGATGTGCCGGTCGAGCTCACCGCCGTCCTGCGGCAGGCCATGGCCACCGATCCGGGACAGCGCACCCCGTCGGTGGCGGCGCTGCGAGACGCCCTCACCGATCTGAGGCTGGACCGGGGCGTCAGGCCGGCCGCCCCGCGTCCGGCCGCCCCGCCCGCCCCGGCCACCGCGCCTCCCTTCGCGGCTCCTGCCGTGGCTTCCCTCACCGGCGCGTCCTCGCCGTACTCGCCGCACGGCGTGCCGCCCCACTCCCCGGCGGGCAGGGAGGCGGTGCGCGCGCACCAGACCTCGCCGGGGCTGCGGAGCATGGCCGAGACCCACGCGCCCGCGACGGCCGCCGCGTCGACCGGCACATCGAACAGCCGGGTGTTCGCGGCGGTGGCCGTGGCCTTCGTGATCCTGCTGCTGGCCGGGGTGGGAGTGATGTATCTGGAGAACCGGCCTCCGGCCACCGGTTCTCAACAGGCCGCTCCCGGCGGCATCGAGGAGGTCGACACGGTCACGGCCGCCTGCCCCGCCACGAAGGTGCCGGGCGCGCGGGCGGCCTGCGTGAAGGAGGCCGAGTGCTGGGGCGGCGTCCTCTCCATGGCGGGGGACGCGACGGCCAAGCGGATCGGCTGCGAGGAGTCGCACTCCTGGGAGACCTTCGCGATCGCTCCCCTGCCGTCGGACTCCCTCACCTACGACATGACGGCCCTGGAGAAGCACCCGACGGTGAAGAAGGTGTGCGCGCAGGCGGTCATGCTCGACTCCCGGTACGGCGACGCCCGCGCCTCCACCTCCCGCGCCAAGTGGCGGACCGTGGTGCTGCCGCCGTCGAAGGAGCAGTTCGACAAAGGCATGCGGACCTACCGCTGCCTGGGCGGCATTCTCGGCTCGGAGAGGCCCGGCACCCTCTTCCGTCCCTGACCCCAACTCTTCCGTCCCCGACCTCAACCGACGGGATGTCACCGACGATGCCCCACCGATGACCGCTACGGGGAGCAACCTGACATTCTTGGACGCGAAGCACGAAGGGGGTATCGGAGAATGACCCAAGCACGAATCGGTGTGACCGGACTGGCCGTCATGGGGGCGAACCTCGCCCGCAACCTGGCACGGCACGGGCACGTGGTAGCCGTACACAACAGGTCGCAGTCCCGGACCACGGCACTGATCGAGGAGCACGGAGACGAGGGCGCCTTCGTCGCCTGTGAGACTCCGGAGGAGTTCGTCGCGGCGCTGGAGCGTCCCCGGCGCGTCATCATCATGGTCAAGGCCGGCGCGCCGACCGACGCGGTGATCGAGGAGTTCGCTCCCCTGCTGGAGCCGGGCGACATGCTCGTGGACGGCGGGAACGCGCACTTCCTCGACACCCGCCGCAGGGAGGCCGCGCTGCGCGAGCGCGGCATCCACTTCGTCGGCGCCGGGGTGTCCGGCGGTGAGGAGGGCGCGCTGCTGGGACCGAGCATCATGCCGGGCGGCTCCAAGGAGTCCTATGAGGCGTTGGGCCCGCTGCTGGAGGACATCGCCGCGAAGGTCGACGGCGTGCCCTGCTGCACGCACATCGGCCCCGACGGCGCCGGGCACTTCGTGAAGATGGTGCACAACGGCATCGAGTATGCCGACATGCAGCTCATCGCGGAGGCTTACGACCTGCTCAGGCAGGGACTCGGCCTGAGCCCGGCCGAGCTCGCCGACGTCTTCGAGGAGTGGAACAAGGGCGAGCTGTCCTCCTATCTCATCGAGATCACCGCCGAGGTGCTCCGGCAGGTCGACGCGGGCACCGGCAAGCCGCTCGTGGACGTCATCGCCGACCGGGCCGAGCAGAAGGGCACCGGCCGGTGGACCGTGCAGATCGCGCTGGACCTGGGCGTGCCGGTGAGCGGCATCGCCGAGGCGGTGTTCGCCCGCTCGGTCTCCGGCCACGCGGAGCTTCGGCAGGCCGCGCGCGGCCTGCCCGGTCCCTCGGGTGCGCCGGCCGGGTCGGTGGGCGAGGGATTCGCCGAGGACGTGCGGCGGGCGCTGTACGCATCGAAGATCATCGCCTACGCGCAGGGGTTCGACCAGATCAGGGCCGGTAGCACCGAGTACGGCTGGGACGTCGACCCGGGAGCGCTGGCCACGATCTGGCGTGGCGGCTGCATCATCCGAGCCGTCTTCCTGGACCGCATCCGCGAGGCCTACGAGCAGGAGAGCCCGCCGGTGACCCTGCTGACCGCCCCGCTCTTCGCCGAGGCTCTGGGCCTGGCGCAGGAGTCATGGCGGCGGGTGGTGGCGAAGGCGGCCGAGCTGGGCATCCCGGTGCCCGGCTTCTCGACCGCGCTGGCCTACTACGACTCCCTGCGGGCCGAACGGCTGCCGGCGGCCCTGATCCAGGGACAGCGGGACTTCTTCGGCGCGCACACCTACCAGCGGGTGGACCGGGAGGGTTCCTTCCACACCCTCTGGTCGGGCGACCGCTCGGAGATCGGCGCCTGAGGCCGAAGGTCTGAATCCCAGATCCCGGATCCCGGCGGCCCCGGAGTCCGGCACTGCCGGGATCCGGGGCTCACGATCCGGAGTTCAGAACCGATGCTCAGAACCCGGGGTGCCGGAAGGCGCGCCGGCCGGATCGTCCGGCGCGGGCGCCGCCGGTGATCAGGCGGCCAGGTCCAGCGGGATGACCTGGCTCGCCGTACGGCGCAGCCGGTGGTTGAGGGCTCCCGGGCGGGAGACCACCACGACGCGGACACCCCGCCCGGCCAGCCAGCCGGCGAACTCGGTGAAGATGCCGTCGCCGGAGCCGATGACCACGCGCTCGAACCGGTCGTCGAGGTGGTCGAGGCGGATCACCTCGCCCAGGGCCTCGTCGGCCCCGTCGCGGCCGGAGCGGACCAGGAGCTGGATGCCGGCCAGGGCCAGGCCGACGGGAACCATGGCCCCGTGGTTGACCGCGGCGACGTACTGGTCCATGCCGCCGGTCGGGACGCGTTCGCGGTAGCGGCTCATCATGGTCTGGACGTCTCTGGTGGCGGGGCGCGCGGTTCCTACGAGGTTCTCCACGTCCAGCAGGTGGACGGCACGACCTTCAGATAGGTTACGCATTAAATGCCCCTTTCGTCCCAATATTAATGTGTCATGACCTGCACTTTAATGCTGGAATTCGCTGGAATTCAAGGGAGACTGGTGGAACTCCTGTTACGCTCCGGGCCGTGAGTGAATCACTGGACGCGTTGGAGCGGCGGATAGCCGAGCTCCGCGCCGAGGTGCGGCGGGCGGTGAAGGCGAGGGACAACGCGCTCGCCCGGTCGCTGCGCGGGGATCTACGCCGGGCCGAGCAGGCGTGGGACGCGGCGGTCACCGCCGAGGAGCCCCCGGCGCCCCTGGCGCTTCGCGAGCCCGAGACCTCCCTGCTGCCGATCAGGGAGCAGGTGCACCAGACACTGGCCCTGCTCGGCGTGCCGACCGCGGCCAAGCTGATCGTGGCGGTGAACGACGCGTTCTTCTCCGGCGCGCTGCGCGGTTCCCAGCTCACCAGCCTGCGCAGGGACGAGGAGCGCTCCTTCCGCAGCGATCCCTACGCGCGCCCCTACTACCTGTGCGCGGCGCTGACCGACCGCCTCTCCCCCGCCCGCGGGCTGCTGGCCGACAGCACCTGGGCGCCCGAGCTACGGGTGCTGGGACCGCTGAGTCCACGCGTCGACTTCCTCACCTCGACCATGCGCATCGCCGAACACCTCGCCCGGCTGGCCGAGCCGCCGCCGGGCGCGCTGCGGCTGCTGTCGCGAATGGCGCAGAACATCCCCGGCGCGGTCGAGGGGTTCGTCCCGGCCGATCCGGCGACCGCGATCCGCGCGGCGCGGGCCGAGCTGGAGGTGCACCGGGCCGCCGACACCGCGCAGCGGGCCGAGGTGGCGGCACGGGCGAGCAGGCAACTACCGGACGTGGAGCGCCTGTTCGGCGCCACCGCGATGAGCACTTTGAGAGGGGCCTGTTGATGGACAGGCGGAACATGGCGTGGGCGGCGCGGAGCGCCGGACTCGGGAGCGGCCGGTGAACCGGCTGGACGAGCTGCGCGGACCGATGCCGTCCCGCGCGCACGACGCCCGCGCCATCGCGGCGCTGGCCGCCAACCCCGGCTGCGCCCGCCGGGCGTTGATGGACGCCGCCGGAGTGGACAAGGATCGCACCGCGCGACACCTCGGCTTTCCCGCCCCCTTCGGCCAGTCGCAGTTCGCGATCACCCGCGGGAACGTGTTCGAGGCCCTGGTGAAAGAGAACGGCTGCGCCGAGCTGCTGCGACTGCTGCGCGAGCTGCTCGGACTGCCCGTCGCCCAGGTGGGCTACCAGGACGTGGAAAGCGTCGGCTCCCACCTGCGCCACTCCCACACCCGGGCGCTGATCGACCGGGCGGCGCGCGAGAACGACGACACGGCGGTGTTCTACGACCATCCGCTGTTCAGCCTGGAGATCGCCGGTCACACCTCCTATCTGGAGCCCGACGTGGTGGCCTTCCAGCTCGGGGGACGCTTCCACATCGTGGAGATCAAGTCGTTCAGCGTGATCGACGACCAGGCCGAGCCGGAGAAGGTCGCGGCGGCGGCCAGGCAGGCCGCGGTCTACGTGCTGGCGCTGCGCGCCCTCCTGTCCGACCTCGGGCACGACCCCGGACGCGTCTCCCACGAGGTGGTGCTCGTCTGCCCGGAGAATTTCGCCAACCGGCCGACCGCGACGCTGGTGGACGTGCGCAGGCAACTCGCGGTGCTCAAGCGGCAGCTGGCCCGGATGACCAGGGTGGACCGGCTGCTGGAGGGGCTGCCCGACGGACTGACCTTCGACCTGGTCCCGGATCGGGACGGGGTGCCCACCCGGCCGGCGCAGGAGCTCGCCGAGGCACTGTGCCGGGTGCCCGCACGCTATGCGCCGGACTGCCTGTCCACCTGCGACATGTGCATGTTCTGCCGTGACGAGGCGCGCGGCTGCGGCTCCGCCGATCTGCTCGGCCGCCAGGTCCGCGATCAGCTCGGCGGCGTCTCCGGCATGGCCGAGGCGCTCGGCCTGGCCGAGGGCACGGTCGAGCCGGCCGAGGGACAGGAGGAGATCGCCCGGCTGCTCCGCCTGGCGAGCCGCCTGCGCGAGGAGTGCCTGAATTGAGCGCCCTGACGGCGCTGGCGCAGCTGCTGGCCGTCCGGGAGGGGTCCGCGCAGCGGATCACCACGGTCCGGCACTGCCACATCGCCCCCCGCCCGATGGTGTTCATCCCGCTCAGGCTCGCCGGTGAGGCCGCCGCGCCGCTGGCGGCCATGGTGGGCACCGATCCGGACCACCCCCGGCTGCTGGTGGTCCCCCAACCGCGCAACCGGGACCTGCGCTTCTCCTTCGCCGCCGGGCTCGCCGAGGTGCTCCTGCCGTACGTCGAGGGGTTCGAGAAGACCACCGAGACGGTCGAGAAGAAGGGCGGCGAGCCGTACGAAAGGTGCCTGGACGCCCCGCAGATCCTCGTGCCGAACCGGTCGGCGGCCGCGTTCGTCGGGCTGCTGGGCCGCTCCACCCGCTTCCGCCGGGCCGACGGGCCCTACCCGGTGCACCCGTCGGTGCCGCTGCTCGGCCGGTGGCTGACCTACTTCGCCGACCGGTCGCACCAGCCGGGTTCGTGCCTGCTGCTCATCGCGACCGAGGCGCTGGGCATGCACTGGGCGACCGGGCAGAGCGCCCTGGAGGACGCCAACCTGGCGGCACTGCTCGGATGGATCGATCCGCCCGGCGGGATGACCGGCCGGCAGGCCGCCGAGGAGGCCGAGGACCCGCTGCTGTGGCCGCCGGCCGGTCCCGCCACCGACCCGGGCTTCGACAACGAGGTGCTCGCCCCCGCCGTGCGGGCCTATGAGGAGGCTCCGACCGACCGTGCCGTGGAGCGCGTCGCCCAGGCGGTGCGAACCCAGCTCGAACCGACCTGGCGGCTGATGTGGAGGGCGGCCGGCCTGCTGCGCGCGCTGCCCGAGGGCGGGCGGGTGAAGGACCGCTGGGACGCCGATCGCGGATCGTTCACCCGGTTCGTCGAGCGGATCGCCGAGGGCGGGCCGCCGCAGGCGCGCCGCGACGGCGCGGTCGGCGCCGCCGCGCGGCTGGCGGGGCTGGAGCGGGCCCGGGCGAGCTACGACGTGCAACGCGCCTACGACGACCCGCTGGTCATGGCCGAGTACCGGCTGACCGGCGAGGCGTTCTCCGGGACGGTCACGGGCGCGGATCCGGAGCACACCGAGGGCGAGGGCCGCTCGCGCAAGCTGCGGCCGCTGATCACGGTCCGCACCGACGATCCGGTACGGCTGGCCCCGGGCACCACGGTCGGCAGCCCCGACCGGCGCGGCCACGCCGCCGAGATCGTCGAGATCGCGGACGGCGAGATCACCCTGAAGATCACCAAGGGGATGGGGCGGGGCAAGACGCCGGCCCCGGGCGCGGTGCCCGAGCCGGGCGAACGAGTCTCCTACACCTCGCTGACCGACGACTTCCAGTCCTCGGCGGCGCTGCCCGACCCCGAGCGGACGCCATGGACCCACGGCGGTCCGCCGCAGGAGTACGTGCCCAGCGACGACGACGCGCAGGAGGAATGGTCGTGAGCGCTCAGACGCCCCAGCAGGAGGCTGCGGCCGTCGTCGACGCGGTCCTGGCGGACCTGCCCCGTAACCGGGGCGTGGTGGTGGACTCTCCGCCCGGCGCGGGCAAGTCCACCCTGGTGGTCAAGGCCGCCGGGCACATCGCCGAGACCGGCGAGCCTCTGATGATCGTCGCGCAGACCAACGAGCAGGTCGACGACCTGGTGGACCGGCTCGCGACCGAGCATCCGGACCTGACGATCGGCCGGTTGTCGGCCGGCGGCTACATCACGCCGGGCCGTATCCTCGCCCACTCCAATGTCTCGGTGGCGGGCAAGCTCCCCGATCTCGGCGACCCGGCCGTGGTGATCGCCACCGCCGACAAGTGGGCGTGGATCGGCGACCGGACCTGGCCCTGGGCCATCGTGGACGAGGCCTACCAGATGCGTTCGGACAAGCTGCTGCGCATCGCCTCGCTGTTCGAGCGGTCGCTGTTCGTGGGCGACCCGGGCCAGCTCGACCCGTTCTCGATCGTGGACGGCGACCGCTGGGCGGGCCTGTCGTGGGACCCGGTGCAGAGCGCGGTCTCGGTGCTGCTGCGGCACAATCCCGACCTGCCGGTGCACCGGCTGCCCGTCTCCTGGCGGCTGCCCGCCTCGGCGGCGCCGGTGGTCTCCGAGGCGTTCTACCCGTTCACCGGGTTCCGGGCCGGGACGGGTCACGCCGACCGTTCGCTGGAGCTCACCGTGAACGGCATGCGCACCTCCTACGACCGCGCCCTGGAGGAGGCGGCCGCGTCGGGTTGGGCGCTGTATGAGCTGCCGAGCCGTCACACCGTGCGCACGGACGCCGAAGCGGTGCAGGCGGTGGCGGTGCTCGCCGTACGGCTGTTGCAGCGGGCGCCGGTCGCCCATTCCGAACGCGGCAGCCATCGCGTCACGGCCGACCGGATCGCCATCGGCGCCGCGCACCGCGACCAGGTCGCCGCGATCCGGGCCGCCGGAGTGCCTGAGGAGATCACGGTGGACACCGCCAACCGTCTCCAGGGGCGGGAGTACGACGTGACGATCGTGCTCCACCCCCTCTCCGGCCGTCGCGACGCCACGGCGTTCCATCTGGAGTCGGGGCGGCTGTGCGTGCTGGCCTCGCGGCACCGGCACGCCTGTGTCGTGGTCGCCAGGGCGGGCATCCCCGAGCTGCTGGACGCCCATCCTTCGGCCGAACCGGTCCAGCTCGGAGTGCCGGTGAAGTTTCCCGACGGGTGGGAGGCCAACCAGGCGGTGCTGGCCCATCTCTCCAAGCACCGGGTGGTCCCCACCCATTGAGGACCGGGTGGTCCCCACCCATTGAGGACCGGGTGGTCCCCACCCATTGAGGACCGGGTGGTCCCCACCCATTGAGGACCGCCGCGCCCGGGGCCTCTGGCGGCGGCGGAGCCCCTTCTTCCGGCGCGAGACTCTCGCGGCGCGCGACGATCCATCGCCTACCGGCCGGCCTGACGAGGGCGGTCCCCGCCTCCGAAGAGACACCGCCGGCGAAATCGAAGCCGACGGCGTTCCCCTCCGAGGCGGGACGACACCCGCCGTATCCCCTGCCGGAGTTCAGTGGGTGTGCGCCGAAACCGCCGGGACCTGCGGGTTCGCTCTGATCCAGGCGATCCGCTCGCGGCTGTCCTCGTCCATCGGCGTGTAGACCACCATCCGCGTCTCCGGCGGCGACGCCAGCCCCATGCTCGTGGAGATCGTGCGCACCTGCCCGGCCGCGGAGTGCTGGAAGATCTTCATTCGGCTCCCGGGCCTGGCCACGTCGTGGGTGGCCCACATGCCCGCGAACTCCGGGCTGGCGGCCGACAGCCGCCGGACGAAGTCGGTCCAGGAGGGATCCCGCAGATGCCGTCCGAACCCCGCGCGGAGGGTGGCCACCATCTGCGGCAGTTCCTCCTTGCGATTGACCATCGGGCTGCAGCAGTCCTTCGCGATGAAGACCTGCCACAGCGCGTTGCGGGTGCCGGAGGGCTGCGAGATCATGTTGGGAAACAGCGCGGCGTAGGCGTCGTTCCAGGCCAGCAGGTCGTAGCGGCCGTTGTAGACGCAGGCCGGCAGCGGGCTGAGCTGGTCGAGGATGAGCTGGGTCTCGGGCTCCAGGACGGTGCCGGCGCCGGCGGCGGGCACCGAGGGCATGTCGGCGAGCCGGTAGAGATGCTCGCGCTCGGCCTCGTCCAGCTTGAGCGTCCGCGAGATCGCGTCGAGCACCTGCGCGCTGACGTTGATCGGCCGTCCCTGCTCCAGCCAGGTGTACCAGGTGACGCCGACCCCGGCGAGCAGGGCGACCTCCTCGCGCCGCAGGCCGGGGGTACGGCGGCGCAGTCCCGGGGGCAGGCCCACCGCGGCGGGGGTGATGCGGTCACGGCGGCTGCGCAGGAAGGACGCGAGCTCGACGCGGCGGGCGCGCGCGTGGGTCGTCATGGTCACCCCTCCATGCTGGCCGACGGGCGAGGGCTCTGCCAGGTGCTGTCAGTACCAGGATCGGCAGGCACTCGTTACCGGTACCGGCCCGGCACCACAGTCATCTCCATGACCGCGACATCCACTGCTGAATCCACTGCCGGATCCGCCGCCGGGGTTTCGGCCCCGCGCCGCACTTCCTGGCTGCTGACGGTGATCCTCACCGGCCAGTTCATGGCGATCCTGGACGTCTCCATCGTCAACGTCGCCTCTCCCGTGATCCGTTCCGACCTCGGCACGTCCGGCTCGGGACTCCAGATGATCATCTCTGGCTACACCATCGCCTACGCCATGTTGCTGATCACCGGTGCCCGGCTGGGCGGCCGGTACGGCGGGCGTCGCCTGTTCCTGTACGGTCTGGCGGGCTTCACCGCCGCCTCCCTGGCCTGCGGGCTGGCCGCCTCAGCCGGGCAGCTCATCGCCTTCCGGCTGCTTCAGGGCGCGGGTGCGGCCCTGATGGTGCCGCAGGTGCTGAGCATGATCCAGACCAACTTCGAGGGGACCGCGCGGGCCCGCGCGCTCAGCCTCTACGCGACGGTGATCTCGGGGGCCGCCGTCGTCGGCCAGGTGCTGGGCGGCGTGCTGGTCTCCGCCGACCTGTACGGCACGGCATGGCGGCCGGTGTTCCTGGTCAACGTGCCGATCGGGCTCGGCCTGCTCGCCCTGGGCGCGAGGCTGCTGCCCGCCGACGGCCCCCTGCGCCACCGCCCGCTGGACCTGCCCGGCCTGGTCACGCTCTCGCTGGCGGTCAGCCTGCTGGTGGTGCCGCTGGTGCTGGGACACGACCAGGACTGGCCGCTGTGGGGATGGGTCGCAATGGCCGCGAGCGTGGCGTTCGCGGGGGTCTTCGTGCTGGCCGAGCGCAGGGCCGCCGCTCCGCTGGTGCCCGCGCGGGTGCTGCGGGCTCCCGGGGTGGTCACCTCCGCGCTGGCCGTCTTCGGGGTGATGGCGACCTACGGCGGGTTCCTGTTCACCCTCGCCCTGCATCTGCAGGGTCGTCTGGGAGACAGTCCCCTGCGGGCGGGCCTGACGTTCATTCCCGGCGCGGTGGCGTTCGCCGTGACCAGCCTCAACTGGCGGCGGGTCCCCGAACGTCTGCAGCGGCGCATGATCGTCGTCTCCTACGGCGTGACCGCGCTGGGCTACCTCGGTCTGGCACTGGCGTTCGGCGGCGGCGGGCACGGCCAGCCGTTCCTGACGGTCACCCTGGCGGTGATCGGGTTCGGGCTCGGCGGGGCGTTCAGCCCGGTGCTGGCGGTCGCGCTCTCCCACGTCGCACCCGAGGACGCCCCCGACGCCAGCGGGCTGTTCGTCATGATGGCCCAGCTCGGCCAGGTCGTGGGCGTGGCCACGTTCGGCACGCTGTACCTGAGCGTCGGCTCGATGACGGGCACCGGCGTGGCCCTGGCGGTCACGGCGCTGGCCACCGGGGCGTGCGCGCTGCCGCTGCTGCGGCGCTGAGCTCCTCGGGTACGGCCCGCGCGGGGCCGTACCCGCGACGGATCAGACGGTCCGCCGCCAGACGTCGATGGCCAGCACCTGGCGCATGCCCACCGACAGGTACAGATCCAGCGCGGGCGTGCTGTTGTTGGCGTCCACGTGGAGGTAGGTGCCCACCCGGCCGCGCCGGGCGTCGTCCGCGAAGGCCCTGCGCAGCATGAGGCGGCCGAGGCCCCGGCCGCGGAAGGCGGGCAGCACGGCCAGCTGCCGGACGTAGCCGCAGCTCTCGTCCCCGGCGAAGGCGTCGGTGCCCAGCAGCATCGCCGCCGGCTCGCCGTCGGCATGGGCGACCGTCAGCTGCGACCAGTCGGTGCTGGCGGAGGAGTCCAGCTCCGCGTACCACGCGTCGTAGTCCTTGGGGCTGAACCCGAAATGTTCGGCGAAGCCGGCCTGCTGGACGGCGTGCCCCTGGCGGCGCACCTCCTCGGTGAGCCCCCGGTGGAGCGAGAGGCCGGGCGGGAGCTTCGGTTCGGCAACCGGGGAGTCGTGGTCGACGAGCATGCGGATGAAGCTGGTCGCCGCGCTGAACCCGCGGGCGGCGACGACGGCGCGCTTGCCGCTGTCCTCGCGGTACAGGCCGATGTCGGCCACGGCCCTGTCATGGCCGAGTTCGGCGGCGATCTGCCGGGCCCGTTCGATCACGGTGTCCCAGAGCGGGGCGGTCAGCTCCGCCGCGTCGGGGTGCACGACCACGTCGATGTCCACGTTGGCGCCGGTGCCCTTACGGCAGGCCCAGGCCCAGGCGACCAGGCGCCCGGCCCCGTCGTGGACGACCCAGCCGTCGGCCTCGCCGTCGAAGGAGGGATCGTTCAGCTGGTCGGTGACGTCGTCCAGTGTCATGTCCGCCTTGCCGATCACCTGCGTGTCGCACAGGGAGATCAGCTCGTGGATGTCGCGGGCGTCTTCGACCAGAGGCCGCCGGGCGTGGTGCCCGGCGGCGGTGGCGGTTGTCGCGGTGATGTTCACGGACCCAGCCTGCCCGGTGTGACTTGGGGCCGGCTGGGTCGCGACTTGGCGATGCTCCCGTGGACGTCAGTCGAGCACGGCGGCGGCGACCGGAGCCTCGGCGGCCTCATCCTGCCCGGGGGCGCCGCGCAGCGGGATCTCCTTGATGAAGGCGGCCAGCAGGGGCACCAGGACGGCGAACAGGATCGCCCACCAGAAGACGTCGGCGATGGAGGTGGCCAGTGACTCCAGGAAGCCGATCCGCACGTTCGGGGGCAGCTGGTGCAGGGCGGCCGGGTTGAACTGGCCGCCGCTGGAGGCGAGCTTGTCCCCGGCGGGGCCCAGCTTGCTCTCCAGGTTGGAGGTGAGCTGGTTGTTGAAGACCGCGCCGAACAGCGAGACGCCGAACGATCCTCCGATGGAGCGGAAGAAGGTGGAGGCGCTGCTGGAGACGCCCAGGTCCTTCTGGTCCACGCTGTTCTGCGCGATCAGCATGGTGGTCTGCATCAGGAAGCCCATGCCCAGGCCGAGCACCGCGATGAACACGCCGGTCTGCCAGGACGGCGTGTTGACGTCCATCAGGGACAGCAGCCACATGGCGACCGCCATGATCACACCGCCGAGGACCGGGTAGATCTTGTACTTGCCGGTCTTGGTGATGGCCTGGCCGACGAAGAGCGAGACCACCATGGCCGAGCCCATCATCGGCAGCAGCAGCAGGCCGGAGTTGGTGGCCGAGGCGCCCTGGACCGTCTGCTGGAACAGCGGCAGGAAGTTGATGGCGCCGAACATCGCGAAGCCGAGCAGGAAGCCGACCAGCGAGATCAGCGTGAAGTTGCGGTTGCGGAACAGGTTGAGCGGCATGATCGGCTCGGCGGCGCGGCGCTCCACCGGGATGAACAACCCCAGCGTGACCACGGCGAGCGCTGCCAGGCCGAGGATCTGCGGCGAGCCCCACGCGTAGTCGTTGCCGCCCCAGGTGGTGATGAGGACCAGCGCGGTGATGCCGACCGACAGCAGGGCCGCGCCGAGCCAGTCGATGCGGTGCTCGGTGCGGTAGGTGGGCAGCTTCAGCTTGACCACCAGCAGCGCCAGCGCGATGAACCCGATGGGCAGGTTCACGTAGAAGGCCCAGCGCCAGTCGAGCTTGTCGGTGATGAATCCGCCGACGAGCGGGCCGGCGATCATCGCCAGCGACATCACGCCGGCCATCATGCCCTGGTACTGGCCGCGCTCGCGGGGCGGGACCAGGTCACCGATGATCGCCATCGCGTTGACCATCAGGCCGCCGGCACCGAGACCCTGAAAGGCGCGGAAGGCGATGAGCTGGGCCATGCCGCCGGAGGGTCCGCCCAGCATCCCGGATCCGGCCATGCCGCAGAGCGCGGAGCCGATCATGAAGATGACGATGGAGGCGAGGAAGATGTTCTTCCGGCCATACAGGTCGCCGATCTTGCCCCAGATGGGGGTGGACACGGTGGTGCCGAGCACGTAGGCCGTCACCACCCAGGATAGGTGGGTCAGGCCGCCGAGCTCCCCGACGATGCGAGGCATCGCGGTACCGACGATCATGTTGTCGAGCATGGCCAGGACCATCGCGAGCATCAGGCCCGGCAGCACTACCATGACCTCACGCCGCCGCCCCGGTGCGGCTGTGGTCTCCGTCACTTCTGTCGCCCCCTCAAGAAACGATCTCACTTACTTGCCGACCGGCTAGTGTCGGATATGCTGGGAATGTAGGCCGATCACTTACCGGCCGTCAAGTTGATTTCGCCGCAAAGGGAGCCATGAGGGAAAACGTCGATACCCGGACCCGCATCCAGGAGATCGCCCTGAAGCTTTTCGTCGAGCAGGGCTACGAAGCCACCTCGCTCCGCGAGATAGCCGAGGCCCTCGGCGTGACCAAGGCCGCCCTCTACTACCACTTCAAGAGCAAGGACGAGATCGTCACCAGCCTGGCGGAGGACCGGGTGCGCACGGTCGAGCAGCTGATCGCCTGGGCCGAGACCCAGCCGCGCACCGACGAGACCCGCCGCGAGCTGATCCGCCGCTACTCCGATGACCTGTACCGGGGGCGCCACCAGGAGGTCATGCGGTTCTTCGAGCGCAACCAGACCGCGCTGAAGGATCACCCCGTGATGGAGAAGACCCGGGACCGGATGTTCAAGGTGCTCGCCTTCCTCGTCGATCCGGAGGATCCGACGGCCGTCCGGCTGAAACACTCGATGGCCCTGTTCGCCCTGCACGCGAGCTGGTTCATCCTGCGGGACGACGAGATCTCCGACGATGAGCGCCGGGCCGCGGCCCTGGAGGTCGCGCTCGAACTCGTCCAGCGGTGAGCGTCCTGATCGACCCGCCCAACTGGCCGGGTCCCCGCGACCTGCTCTGGTCCCACCTGGTCAGCGACAGCTCGACCGAGGAGCTGCACACCTTCGCCGCCCTGCTGGGCGTGCCGCCCCGGGCGTTCGACCGCGACCACTACGACGTCCCCGAGACCGTCTACGAAAGGGCGGTCGCACTGGGGGCCGAGGCCGTTTCGTCGCGCGAGCTCCTCGCCCGGCTCATCGCCTCGGGTCTGCGAAGGCGCAAGGTTCGTCCCTGAATCGGTGTCCCGGGCATGAATTCTCCAGTGAATCCGGACACCCCGCATAGACGCCGACATGCCGGGAATTACTGCCCCCCGGAGACATCGTCGCACGTCACAAGGGGAAATCATGCTCAACGACAAGACGATCGCGTTCCTCGTCGCCCCGGAGGGCATCGAGCAGGTCGAACTCACCGAACCGTGGCAGGCCGTCAAGCAGGCGGGGGCCACACCCAGGCTGATCTCCACCCAGGCGGGTGAGGTGCAGGCGTTCGACCATCTCGACAAGGCCGACCGGTTCCCGGTGGACGAGACGATCGACGACGTGCTGGTGGCCGACTTCGACGGGCTGGTTCTGCCCGGCGGCGTCGCCAACCCCGACTTCCTGCGGACCGTGCCCAGCGCCGTCCGGTTCGTCAAGGACTTCTTCGACACCGGAAAGCCCGTCGCGGCCATCTGCCACGCGCCGTGGACCCTCATCGAGGCCGACGTCGTACGCGGCAGGAAACTCACCTCCTGGCCCAGCATCCAGACCGACCTGCGCAACGCCGGGGCGAACTGGGAGGACCGGGAGGTCGTGATCTGCACCTCGGGCCCGAACACCCTGGTGACCAGCCGTAAGCCCGACGATCTCAAGGCCTTCTGCCAGGCCGCCGTGGACGCGTTCTCGGGTTAGGGCCCGCTCTCTTCGGACCCGCCGGCGGGCCTCGGGTGACGGCGGGCCTCGGGTGACTGCGGGCCTCAAGTGACGGCGGGTGCCGGGCGACGGCGGTCTCGACAACGGTCTCGACAACGGTCTCGACGAACAGAAAAGTCAAAGTTGCATGGCGTGCAAGTCCGGGTATGGTCGAACAAGAGCGCACCATCCACTGTGATCCACCACAGGAGTGCTGATGACCCGTTCTGCAGCCGAGGTCTCCCGCGTCGAGCAGCCCCCGTCACCCGATCAGGTCACGATGCGGATACCGCTGCCCCCCGAGCTGACGGCCCGGCAGTGCCCGTTCGACCCGCCGCGGGCACTGGCCGAGATGCACGGGGAAGGGCCCGTCAACCAGGTCAAACTGGCCACCGGTGAACCGATATGGATAGTTACCGGCATGGAGGAGGCCCGTGTCGTGCTGGCCGATCGCCGCTTCAGCGCCGATCGGTTCAACCAGCACAACGCGCTGATCTCCGTGCCCGAGGAGATGCGCGAGAAGCTGTTCGACCCGCGGGCCCGGGCCGGGCAGTTCCTGGCCATGGACCCGCCGGAGCACACCCGGCTGCGCAAGATGGTCATCGGCCAGTTCACCCTGCGCCGGATGCGCGCGCTCGTCCCGCGCATCACCGAGATCGTCGACGCTCACCTGGACGCGATGGCGGCCGCGGGCACGTCGGCCGACCTGGTCAGCGCGTTCGCCCTGCCCGTGCCGTCGCTGGTGATCTGCGAGCTGCTCGGCGTCCCGTACGAGGCCCGGGCCGACTTCCAGCAACGTACGGCGACCCTTCTGCGCATGGACGCGCCGCTGGAAGAGGCGGTTCGGGTCCGTGATGAGATGCGGCAGTTCATGCGCGAGCTGGTGACCGCCAAGCGTTCCCGGCCCGACGACGGCCTGCTGTCCGGGCTGATCCACGGCGACCACGCGGGAGAGCTCAGCGACGACGAGCTGGTCGGCATCGCCAACCTGCTGCTCGTCGCCGGGCACGAGACCACGGCCAACATGATCGGCCTGGGCGCCTTCGCCCTGCTGGAGCACCCCGGCCAGCTCGAACTGCTGCGCCACGACCCCGAGGTGGCCGGCCGGGCCGTCGAGGAACTGCTGCGCTACCTGTCGATCGTCCACCTGGGCCCGATCCGCGTCGCCACCGAGGATCTGAGCCTCGGTGGCGAGCCGATCCCGGCGGGCGGCACGGTGATGATCTCGACACCGGAGGTCAACCGGGACCCCGCGCTCTGGGCCGACCCGGCCGCCCTCGACCTCACCCGCGAGCGCAACCCGCACCTGGCCTTCGGACACGGCGTCCACCAGTGCCTGGGCCAGCAGCTGGCCCGCGCGGAGATGACCGTCGCCCTGCCCGCCCTGGTGCGCCGCTTCCCGCACCTGCGGCTGGCCTGCCGCCCGGAGGAGGTGCCGCTGCGCGACAACATGTTCGTCTACGGCGTGCGCGCCCTGCCGGTCGCCTGGGACGCTCCCGGGGACGCCTGACGCCGCCTCAGGCTTCGGGACGGTCCAGCGGTGCGCCCAGCCCGGCGTCGAGCTGGGCGACCACCGCGTCGACGAGCGCGCCGAGGGGGCCCGATTCACTCAACCAGCGCTGGATCGCCACCCTCAGCGCGCTCAGCACGCACGACGCCACCAGCCCGGGGTAGAGGTCGCCGTCCCCCACCCCGGCACGCTCCGACACCGCGGCGGCCAGCGCGCGCTCGTGCGCGGCGAACGCCTTGAGCTGGTACGGCAGCAGCGCCGGGTCACCACGCAGGACCCGCAACTGCTCGGCGCGCAGCCGCAGTTCCTCCTCATCCACCACCTCCAGCACGGCGGCGCGCAGCGCCACCAGCACCGGCTCGGGTCCGGGGCGCTTCCTGAAGGCGGCGACGATGGCCTCGGCGATGACCGCGTCGCCCGCCACCACGGCCTCTTCCTTGCAGGAGAAGTAGTTGAAGAAGGTTCGCAGCGCGACCCCGGTCTCCTCGGCGATCTGCTCGGCGGTGACGTTGGCCACGCCCCGCTCGGCGCACAGCCGCAACGCCGCCTCGCTCAGCGCCGCCCGGGTCGCGCGCTTCCTGCGCTCCCGTCGGCCCCCACCACCGTCGTCCATCCACCACACCCCAGCGAGCCGCCTGCCGTATCCGGAGGATAGAGGGTCGGCGCCCGGGAGCCCTCACCGCCGGCGGCACCGGCCGACGGGTGTCAGCGGACGGGCGTCCCGCAGGTCGCGACGTCCAGACGCACCCGCCGTCATTCGATTAGGACGGGACGGGTGGGGCAAGGCTGTAGAGGTCGTCTGTAGAAGGAGGAGCCGTGGAGGCCACGATCTCGTTACGTCTACCGCGTGACGCCGCCAGTGTTCCCGTCATCAGGCAGTTGCTGGACGCGTCGCTCTGCGCCCTGGGGGTGGAGCCGCCCATCCGGGAGGACATCCAGCTCATGCTCTCGGAAGCGTGCTCCAACGTGATCCAGCACGCCACTCCCAGCGACGACTACATGGTGAGCACCGAACTCCATCACGACATCTGTGTGATCAAGGTGGTGGACGCCGGGAACGGTTTCGACTTTTCCGGGACGCCCTCGTCGCCCTCGCCCACCTCCGAGCACGGCCGTGGCCTGCTCATCATGAAGACCTTGGCCGACGACATCCGCTTCGTCAACCGGCATGAGCGAGGCTCGATCGTCTGCCTGGAGAAGAAGCTTCGCTTCGTCAAGGACGCCCCGGGAAAGTCACTGCTGCTCAGCGAGGAGCTTGAGTTCGGAGAGGGCGTCCCGGAGGTAGTCGGTGACGATCCACACGTCGGGGACCATCTCCCGGCAGGCGATCACGCCCACGTCAAGTGAGCCGTCGTAGGAGAAGACGGTGATGTTGAGGCCGCCGCTGGCATCGCTGATCACTGAAACGGGGTGATAGGCGAGCAACCGGACGCCGTTCACGTAGAGCGGCAGCTGTGGGCCGGGGACGTTGGAGATCACCACGTTGATCGGGCCCGCGGTCTCGG
The DNA here is from genome assembly GCF_050949235.1 of Streptosporangium sp. CA-135522. Lineage (NCBI taxonomy): Bacteria > Bacillati > Actinomycetota > Actinomycetes > Streptosporangiales > Streptosporangiaceae > Streptosporangium > Streptosporangium sp. CA-135522. The sequence goes on along the minus strand of NZ_CP192026.1, from coordinate 4,238,387 downwards.
CGAGCAGGTTGAAGGCCGCCCGGGCGGCCAGGCCGGTCAGCGCCGACGGCATCATGTCGCTGACCTCCTGGATCCAGCGCGCCGGGGCGAGCGACGAACGGTCCTTGATCAGGGCCATCGCGTCCCGCACCGCCCGCAACCGCTCCACCGGGTCGGCGACCTGCGTGGCCAGCGTGGCGATCATCAGGGTGACCTGGTTGCCGGTGTCCTGGTCGCCGGGAGCGCGTAGCGAGAACGGCACCCCCGCGACGAGCGGCAGGTCCGGCAGCGCGTCGTGCTTGAGCAGCCACTGCCGCAGCGCTCCCGCGCACACGGCCATCACCACGTCGTTCACCGTCACGCCGAAGGCGTTCTTGACCTGTTTGACGTCCTGAAGCGGCAGCTCCGTGAAGGCGAAGCGGCGGTGACCGGTGATCCGCCCGCTGAAGGGCGTGCGGGGAACGGCCATCTTGGGCAGGGCGGGCACCGAGGCGCCACCGGACAGGCGCTGGGCCAGGTCCCGGGTGACCCGGGAGACCAGCCCGGCACCGGGCAGTTGGGAGAGTACCGGGATCTCGTCCAGATGCGGAACCGCGTTGACCAGGAACCTCACCGTGTTCGCCGGGTTGAGGACGACGTTGGCCACGCCCCGGACGATCATCTCCTGCGTGTCGATCCGCTCCTCGGGCTCGCCGTCGGGCGCCATCGCGATCTCGGCGGGTTCGGGAGAGGTGTCCAGCAGGGCGGCCAGGACGTCGGCGCCGGTGACGCCGTCGATCGCGGCGTGATGGACCTTCATGTAGAGGGCCGTCCGGTCGCCCGCGAGGCCGTGGATCAGATACATCTCCCAGAGCGGGCGGCCACGGTCCAGGCGGCGGGCGTGCAGTCGCGCCACCTGCGCGCCGAGCTGCCTGTCACTCCCCGGAGCGGGTAGCGCGATCTCCCGCACGTGGTAGTCGAGATCGATCCTGCCCTCCTCCGTCCAGTACGGATGGTCCAGACCGAAGGGCACGAAGGCGAGCCGCCGCCGTAACGGCGCGGCGAGGTGGAGCCGCCTGGCCAGGAGGGAGAGCAGGTCACCGCGGGTCAGCTCGCCGGCCAGGATCGCCAGCCCGGCGATGTTGGCGACGTTCGTCGAGGTCTCGAAGTTCAGGAACTGCGTGTCCACCGCACTGAGCTGCCGCACCGTCTACCTCCTGGGAGTCCTGGCTCCATCCTGCTCCCGGAGGGTCGACAGGGCCAAAGCGGCCAGCGTGAGGATGACGACCACGGAGACGGCGAGCATCGCCAGCCAGATGAGCGCGAAAGCGACCAGAGCCGTGGCGATCCCACTGATCAACTGCAGCACCGCAGAGCTGTGCCCCGTATTCTCCGCTTTTACACCGCATTCCAGCGGGCGAGCTTCAACGCGAGATGCATTTCTAACCTGTGGGATCCATCCTTCAGGTTGCGCCCTGTCAGCTCCTCGATCCTGGTCAGGCGGTAGTAGAGGCTGGTGCGGTGCAGGTGGAGCATGCGGGCCGTCTCCTGCGCGTCTCCCCCGCGGTCCAGGTAGGCCTCCAGGGTGACGACCAGCGCAGGATGCTCGCGCAACGGGCCGAGCGGACCGGCCGCCGGCTCGGCGAGCAGCCGGTAGACGCCCAGGTCCGGCCAGCGGGCGACCGGCCCGAGCCCCGGTTCGGCGGCGGCCGCCCTGGCCGCGGCGACCGCCTGCCCGTGGGCCTCCCGGATCGATTCGAGCCCGGGGTGGAGCGCGCTGATCCCCACGCGTCCGTGGGCTCTGGCGGCCAGCGACTCCGCCAGCGCCGACGCGTCCTCATCGCTGTCGAGCAGCAGTACGGCGTGCCGGTCGAGGATCGCGAAGGCCGGAGGGCGGCGCATCCGGGCGAGCTCGTCGCCGACCGCCTCGCCCAGGCCTCCCCGATCACCGCGCACGGCCAGGACGCGCAGCGGCCCCTCCCCCAGGACGCCGGCGGCCCGGGGGGCGGTGATCTCCCCCCTGAGCAACCGGCGCAGGGTGTGCGAGCCCCCGCCGTCGTCGAGCAGGGCGGCGATGGCGGCGGCGTCCCGTACGGTCCGCTCCTGCTCCTCGGAGGTCAGCGGGCCGTGACCCTCGATGACCCACAGGGAGCCGACGCGCCGGCCCCGATGGAGCAACGGCACGCAGAGCCGGGCCGCCATGCCCAGCGCCGGGTTGGCCGGGACCCTGACCGGTTCGCGGGTCGTGGCCACCCCGTGCGCCTCCTGCCAGGCTCCGACCTCGGCCGGGACGGATCTGGACAGGATGGCCTGGGCCCTGACCTGATCGACCTCACCGTGGTGGACGCTGTGCGCGACGACCCGGCCCTCGGGGTCGTCCACGGCCATGCCCCGGCCGACGATCATGGCCAGGGAGTCGAGAAGATCCTGGACATCACGTGCGATCACCTCGCAAATCCTACAGATGTAGGAAGGATCTCCGCTGGCGGAACGATGACGGATTTCCGGCGTGAGCCGTAGCGTCACATCAATCCCCGTCCGGAAGGAACCGTCGTGGAAGAGCGCAGCCGAGTCGCCCCGTGGGCGCCGCCCCGGGCGCAGCGGCGTCTGGTGGAGCTGGAGTCGGAGCTGGGCGGGCTGGGCCTCGACGAGGTCACCCGCCTGATCGACGCGGTGCTGGCCGAACACCGGGGCCGCCTCGAGGATGACGGCATCGTCCTTTACGCCGGTACCAACACGATGAGCGAGCGGGCCCGCGCCGCCCACGAGGTCACCTTGGGCAGCCGCCCGTCCATGGGCTGGCCCGGGGAGAAGTTCCAGACCGGTTTGGACGAGCTCGACGTGCTGGAGGTGCTGGCCCCGATTCAGGTCGCGACGCTGATGGGCGGCCGGTTCGCCGAGGTCAGGCTGCAGAGCGCGACGCTGGCCAACCTCGCCTGCTACACCGCCTTCGCCCGGCCGGGCGACACGATCGCGGTGCTGCCGGAGGCCGCCGGCGGTCACGCCAGCCACCATTCCCAGGGTGCGGCCGGGGTCCGGGGCCTGCGGGTGGTCGATCTGCCCTACGACGCCGGCCGGTTCGACATCGACTACGACGCCCTGCCGCCGTTCCTGCGCGAGCACCGGCCGGCGCTGGTGGTGGTGGGCGCGAGCCTGATGCTCTTCCCGCACGACGTCGCGCGGGTGCGGGCGGCCTGTGACGAGGTGGGCGCCGTCCTGGTCTACGACGCCTCGCACGTGGCCGGGCTGATCGCGGGCGGCCGGTTCCAGCGACCTCTGGACGAGGGCGCCCACCTGGTGACCATGTCGACCTACAAGTCCTTCGGCGGCCCACCCGGCGCGGCCATCGTGACCCGCGAGGAGGATCTCGCACACCGGGTGTCCACGGCCGCCTACCCCGGCCTGACCGCCAACTACGACGCCTCCCGGCTGGCCCCGCTGGCCGTCACCGCCGCCGAGCACGCCGAAGGCGGCGCCGCCTACGCCGACCGCTGCATGGCCGGCGCCCGGGCGCTGGCCGCGGCGCTGGCGGGCGAGGGCTTCGCCGTGGCGGCCGCCGACCGGGGCTGGACCGCCTCCCACCATGTGGCGGTGGACGCCGCCGCGTTCGGCGGCGGAGACGAGGCGGCCCGGCTGCTGGCCGAGGGTGGCGTCTACCTCAGCGGCATCGGCCTGCCCGACCAGGCTCCCGGCGAGCCCATGCGAGGTCTGCGGATCGGCACCCAGGAGGTGATCCGCCGCGGTCTGGGCCCGGAGGCCATGGGCGAGGTCGCGGTGCTGATGCGCCGCCTGTTGATCGACGGCCACGATCCGGTCAAGGTCCTGCAGGACACGGTCGCGCTGCGCCGCGCCACCCCATGATCTCGGACCGGCCCGCTCGACCCCCTGGGGTACTCCCCCTGGCGGGCCGGTCCGTATCGTCTCTCCCGTGTGCGCCGTGCCCCCGTCCCGGGGCGCGGCGCGCACGGCGGCTCAGCCGATCCAGACGGTCTTGAGGTTGCAGAACTCGCGGATGCCGTGCGCGGACAGCTCCCGGCCGTACCCGGAGTTCTTGACCCCGCCGAAGGGCAGTTCGGGGTAGGAGGTGACCATGCCGTTGACGAAGACCAGTCCGGCCTCCAGTTCGGTGACGAAACGCTTCTGCTCGACCACGTCGGCGGTCCAGGCGTTGGCGCCGAGACCGAAAGTGGTGACGTTGGCCAGGGCGAGGGCCTCGTCGATGTCGGCGACCCGGTACAGCGAGGCCACCGGGCCGAACACCTCCTCACCGAACAGCCTCATCTCCGGGGTGATGTCGGCGATCACGGTCGGCTGGTAGAACCAGCCGGGCCGATCCGGGCTCCACCCCCCGCACAGCACCCGCGCACCGCGCCCGGCCGCGTCGGCCACGAGCCTCTCGACGTCGTCGCGTCCCTGCTGGGTGGCGAGGGGACCCACATCGGTCGACTCGTCCATCGGGTCGCCCACCCGCAGCGCCTCCATCCGCGCCAGGAAACGGCCGGCGAAGTCGTCGTAGACGTCGGCGTGCACGATGAACCGTTTGGCCGCGATGCAGGACTGCCCGTTGTTCTGCACCCGCGCGGTGACCGCGGTGGCGGCTGCGGCGTCGAGGTCGGCGGACGGCATCACCACGTAGGGGTCGGAACCGCCCAGTTCGAGGACGGTCCTCTTGACCTCGCTCCCCGCGATCGACGCCACCGACCGGCCGGCCGGCTCGGAGCCGGTCAACGTGGCCGCCACCACCCTGCGGTCCCGCAACACCGCCTCGACCTGCCCGGATCCGATCAGCAGGGTCTGGAAGCAGCCACGGGGAAAACCCGCCCTGGTGAACAGCTCACCCAGGTAGAGCGCGGTCTGCGGGACGTTCGAGGCATGCTTCAGCAGCCCCACGTTGCCGGCCATCAGCGCCGGCGCCGCGAACCGGATCGCCTGCCACAGAGGGAAGTTCCACGGCATCACCGCCAGCACCGGCCCCAGCGGCTGATAGCGCGCGTAGGCCCGCCGCGCGCCCACGGCGGGCGCGTCCGCGGGCTCGTCGGCCAGGAACTCCTCGGCGCGCTCGGCGTAGTAACGCATACCCTTCACGCACTTGGCCACCTCGCTACGGGCCGAGACCAGCGTCTTGCCCATCTCGGTGGTCATCAGCTGGGCCACCTGCTCCTGCTCGGACTCCAACAGCGTGGCGGCGGCGTGCATCCAGGCCGCCCGCTGCTTGAATTCGGTGCTCCGGTAGGTGGCGAACTCCGCGGCGGCGAGCGCGATCCGCTCGTCCACCTCGTGCTCGCCCAGCGGTTCGAAGGTCTTCAGAGTCTCGCCCGTGGTGGGGTTGATCGTCGCGATCGCCATCGGTACCTCCTCGGCGGCCGTCGCCCTCGGACGACGGCCGGTCGGGCTTGGGAGCCGTCGGACAGGGACCGGGCCGGCGGCGCGGCGGCACCTGCGAGGACGAGCCGGCCTCTTACGGCGCCGACGCGCCGGCCACGCGCGGGACGCGGACGAGAGGCCGCGGAGATCGGCGTCCTGCCCCTGTTGTCAGTATCCGCCCTGCTCCACGGGGAGCGAACGAGAGGCCCGGTACCGGCCCCGTGCCCCTTTTCCAGGGCTTTACACGAGAACTCGATGAAAAGAGAGCCAAGAGCGCAGGCAGGGAACATCGGTGACGCCGGTACTGGGTACGGGACACCTCACGACCCTGTTTCGGGAGGTCAGGCCATGAACGCCGAACGCGGCAGCGCCAAGCACGGCCCGCGCATCGATGACGAGCAAAAGCACGAGACCGAGGGTGTCGTCCGCGGCAGCGGCCCCACCCGCGCAGAGGAATGGGCGGATCCGGAGGGGGTGGTGGATCCCGAGGAGGAGCTGACGCCCAGAAACCGTCCACCGGGGCACAAGCCCGGCACCCCGGAGGGAATCACCCCGGAGGCCGTCGAGCGTCGCAGCGCCCTCGCCAAGTGGCTGAGCGACGCCCACTGGCCGTCGGACCGCGACGACCTCCTGGCGCACGCCGAGGAGAAGATGGCCCCCGACCCCGTCGCCGAGAGCCTGCGCGACCTGCCGGACGGGGAATTCCACAACATCGGCGAGGTGGCCAGGGCCCTCGGGCTCGGAGCCGAGCGCCGCCGCTGGTAAGGGCTGCCCGCGCCCCGGGAGGCGCCGCTGCCCGCCGAGTGAGCGGCGGAGCGCCTCAGACCCGCGGTTCTCCCGCCGGGCGCCCGGGCGAAGCCGATGAGCGGCGCGTGACGAGCCAGCGCCAGCGCGGGATCTCGGCGACCACGCACGCCGCGGCGAGCACGCTCACCACGATCGCGACCGGGGTGAACCAGGCCGCCCAGGAGGAGGCCACCGCCGCGGCCAGCTGCATGAGCACCAACGCGATCGTCACGACGCCGGGCACGGCGATCATTCCGTGGGCCTTGTCACCGGGGGTGGTGAACACGGTCGGCAGGCCGATCAGCAGCACGACGGACAGGAGGGCGGCGGGAACCGACACGGACCACAGGGCCCAGGGGGTGGCCACCCAGGCGACCAGCTCGCTGGAGAAGCGCAGGACGGAGGCCAGGCGGCTGTCGGGAGACTCCCCGCCGGGACCGGTTCGCTGATTCGACACAGGTCGCACGATAACGGACCCGCGCACGGGAGCGGGCCCGTGGCCGGCCCCGCGGTTCGCGGGGCCGGCGTTCAGTCGCGGGCGCCGGAGGAGCGCAGCAGCTTGACCGCGAACATGGCCACCGCGGCGACCAGACCGATGATGAGCGCCCACTTGAGCAGGCCGAACAGGAAGCCCAGAACCGAGCCGAGCAGGAGGAAGGCGAGCAGCGCGGCCGCCACGATCAGAAGAATCCGTTGCATGTGTCCAACGGTAGAGGTCGGCGCGGCCCGGCGGCAGGGGTGCGGACCGAAGTCAGGGACAAGCCAGGGTCGCCCTCAGGGATCTCCCCGTCTCCCGGCCCCGTCTCCCGGCCGACCCGACGCCGGGCCGGCCGGGGCTCGGGGGCAGGGCCGGTGCCGGGTCAGTGCGGGGTCAGCGCGGGATCAGTGCCGGGTCAGTGCCGGGTCAGCGCGGGATCAGTGCGGGGTCAGTGCCGGGTCAGTGCGGGGTCAGTGCCGGACGACGGGGGCGTCGCGGCCGGCCGCGACGCCCCCGGTCCCGGTCAGCCGAGAGCCGACCGGCCGCCGACGAGGGGAAGCTCGACCGAGCTGTCGCCGGGCTCGACCGAGACGCCGGTCCCGGCGGGCAGGCGGAGCGTGAAGTCGTGGTCGGTGGAGATGAGCACGACCCCGATGCGGTGACCGGCCTTGACGACGTAGTCGGTGGGCTGGAGGTCGAAGTCGAAGTCGTAGAAGCGGCCCTCGCGCAGCAGGTCGGTGCGGGAGGCGGAGTGGCGGTTGCGGACGTCGAGCCAACCCCTGGTGATGATCTTGTAGGGGGCGGTCGCCGTGACGTGCTCGGCCAGGCGCGCGCAGCCGGTGTCGCCCGGCACGCCCTCGCCGTAACAGACCGGGGTGGTGCCGTAGACGACCTCACCGTAGGCACGGGTGTCGGTGCCGTAGTCGACCAGCAGGGCCGTCAGGTACGGCGAGCGCCCGCCGGCGAACGCCGCCTTGATCGAGGCGCTCGGGGTGCCGGAGAGCCGGGCGTCCTTGGTCAACGTGGGCGACAGGTAGGCCAGCCGGTTGGGGTCGGTGGCCGTGACGTTCTCGGCGAGCTGCTCGGCGGTGCGCGTGCTCTGGTCGGTGAAGGACTCCACGGAGTGGCCGCCGGAGCGCTCCCGGCTCAGCGTGCCGTTACGGCCGTCCGCCCCGGCCGCCAGGCTCAGCCGCACGTCCCGGGTGCCGGGCAGTGGCCACGAGGCGTGCTGGGCCCACTGACCCGGCCCCGACTCCACGTCCGCCTGCGGCTCGTCCATGATCCCGTTACGCAGGCCGTACAGGTAGAAGTCGAACCAGTGGTGCAGCTGGCGCAGCCACTCGGCGTTGCGCCGGGCGTAGGAGAAGGGGTTGAAGTGGGCGCCCTGGTGCAGCCAGATCTTGCGCGGCACGCCCTGCCGGGCGAGCGCGTCCCACCACTGCACGGCCTGCTTGGTCTTGACGTTCCAGTCGTTGAGGCCGTGGACCAGGAACACGCTGGCGCGGACCTTGCGCACGTCGTTGAGATAGTTGCGGCTGTCCCAGAAAGCGGAGTAGTCGCCGGTGACCCGGTCCTGGTCGTGCTCGATCCTGTCCATCAGCGCGCCGCAGGCCTGCTCGGCGTTCTCTCGGGTGAGGACGTATCGAGCGAGCACGTCGGCGTCCTCGCCCTGGTAACCGCCGGGGGCGAGGACGGCGCCGTTGGCCCGGTAGTAGTCGTACCAGGAGGAGATGGCCGCGATCGGCACGATCGTCTTGAGCCCCTTGACCCCGGTCGCGGCGACCGCGTTGGGAAGCGTGCCGTTGTAGGAGACGCCGGTCATGCCGACGTTCCCGGTGGACCAGTCGGCCCGGACCTCGTTGCCGGACGCGTCGAACCCGCGGGCCCGGCCGTTGAGCCAGTCGATGGCGGCCTTGGGCCCGGCGGTCTCGTTGTCCAGGCCGGTCGTGGGGCAGCCGGTCGCGCGGCCGGAGCCCAGGTTCTCCACCAGGGCGACCGCGTAGCCGCGCGGGACGAAGTAGTTGTCGTAGTAGCCGCGGAAGGGCGGGGCCACCGCGCGCGACGCGGCCGAGTCGTCGTCGAGGCCGAACATCTCGTCGCGCAGGTCGTCGAACTTGTTGCGCCGGTACTCCATGCCCGCCGGGTCGGATCCGTCGAGGTCGACGACGTGGTTGGGCACGTCGTTGCCGCCGGCGTAGTAGGGGCTGGCCTCCATGATGACGGGAACCTTCAGCCCGGACGCGGTCTCCTTCGGCCGCATGATGTCGACGGCGACCCGGTCCGGATGGCCGTCGAGGTCACTGTCGACCCCGGCGACCTCGACGAACACGGTCTCGCTCAGCGCGTCGGCGCGCGAGTAGACGGGCTGGGTCTCGTTGTTCTCGATCGGAGCGGACGCGGATCGCGCGGCCGCGGCGGGCAGTGCGCCGGAGGGTAGGGCCACCGCCAGGGCGATGAGGACTGTCTTCCATCTGGTCATCGAGGGGGACTCCGAGAGGGTCGATGAGAATCTGACTGCTCCGGTCAATGTCCTTCGAAGCGATCTCCACCTGCAAGATCTGGGAGATAACGAATCCGGCGGCTATCCCGCCCCGCGGGCGAGCTCCAGCGCGTAGGAGGAGAACCATTCGCCCGGCCTGGGCTCTCCCCGATGGCAGTCGCCGTCGGACTCCCCGGGCCGCTTGATCCACAGGAAGGCGTCCACCCGCTCGTGGCCGGTCCGGGTCGTCGGCTCCGGGCCCAGCGCCCGCCCCTTGGGATTGCACCAGGAGTCGTCGCCCTGGCTCTCGCGCAAGGGGCCGTTGCCGTTGCGCGAGGTGTCGATCACGTAGTGCACACCGCCGAGCGCGTCCGAGAGCCGCCCGGCGGCGGCGACGCTTTCCTCGACGGTGAAGAAGTTGCTGACGTTGAAGGCGAAACCGTCCGCCTCGGTCACCCCGGCCTGGCGCATCGGCTCGACCCAGTCGCCGGCGTTCCTGATCCAACCGGCGTTCCCGGCGTCCAGGTAGACCCTGACGCCGGGCTGCTTCTTCAGCGTCTCCACCGCCCCGCGCAGCAGGCCCAGGCGCTCGGCCGCCCTGCCGCCCTGGGTGCAGCTGTCCAGGATGTGGGCCAGCGCGTCCGGCTCGACGACGACCCAGGCGGGCCGGTCGCCGATCGCCTCGGCGAAGCGACCGATCCAGGAACGGTACTCCTCGGCGCTCGCGGCGCCGCCGGCCGAGAACCGGCCACAGTCGCGGTCGGGGATGTGGTAGGCCACCAGGACGGGCATCTGCCCGGCCTCCTGCGCCTTCGCGGTGATGTCGGCGACCCTGGCGTGCGGGTCCTCGTCACCGATCCAGATCGCGTTCGGCCGCTCGGCGATCCTGCGGACCAGGGCCGCGTCCCCGGTGTTCCCTTCTGCCTGCAGCCTGCGCATCTCCGCGACGGCGGTGCCCTCGGGGTCCACGTAGAAGTGCGCCGGACCGGCCGTGCCCGGCGGGGAGTCCTCCCCGCAGGCCGCCACCGCGAAGGAGAGCACCAGCGCGGCGATCGCACGGCCGTACCTGTTCATCGGTCTCCTTCGATGTGGACCCAGCGGGCCGGTGAGGGCGTCCCCTTGGCCGTGATCCCGAACAGCATGTACCAGCCGGGCGGTATCAGGGCCGGGTTGGACGGGACCGTCACGACGACGCCGGTGGGCACCCGGGTGAAGCCGACCTTGATGGAGCGCTGCTCCACGTCGGTGACGTGGGTGACCGCGCTCGGGCGCATCAGCCGCATCTCCTTGATCCGCTCGCCGTCGGCGGTCTTGAAGCCCGCCCGGGAGCCCAGGCGCAGCATCCGCCGTCCATCGGTGATCATCGGTCGTTTCTCACCGTTGTGCAGGTAGGTCGGGGTGTAGATCTCGATCCGCTGCTCGAACGTGCCGGGCACCGTGTTCTCCTCGTCGGAGAAGAGAGGGTCGGAGCCCATGCTGAGCACCCGGCCGTCCGGCAGCAGCAGGCCCTCGGAGTGGTAGTTGCGGCCCACCGCGGGCGCCGCGGCCTCGTGGAAGCTGTTGCTCTGCGGGCGGTAGACCTCGGCCCGCAGGACGTCGCTCCTGCCCCGGCCGCGGTAGTCGCTGGACCCGTTGAAGGAGAGCACGGTGTCGTCGGGGAGCAGCACCGCCGACGGGTAACGCACCGGGTCGGACAGGTTCGGGCCGCGGACGTAGCGGGGCGCGGGCTGCTTGAGGTCGATGATGGCGGTCCGGGCGGTGGAGTTCGGCAGGCCCGGCTGGCGCTCCCCGACCGGCCCGCCGCCCATCACCATGATCCGCTGGTCCTGGGCGGGAGGCAGCAGCACCGAGGCGCCCGTCTCGTTGAGCTCGGGCTCGGGCAGTCCGGGGACCGGGGTGAACGCCTCGGTCTCGTCCGGCGCCACGCCTCCGACCCCGCCGGGGAACTTCACCAGGCGGTCGGTGTCGTGGCGGTAGTCCCAGATGCCGGGGGGACGCAGCGTGAGCCGGCCCGAGCCGTACCCGGCGTTCATCCCGGAGAAGAACAGGGTGTCGTCGTCCAGCAGGAACAGCGCCGGGTAACTGGGGAAGAACCGTTTGGGCCCGGGGATCCAGCTCCTGGTCTGCGGGTCGTAGAACTCGTTGTCCCTGCTGATCTCCCCGACGCTGTCCAGGCCGGAGACCGCCATCACCTTGCCGTCGGGCAGGGCGGTCAGCGTCGGATACCAGCGGCCCTCCGCCATGTCTTCGACCCTGATGTAGCGCTCGGCGATCGGATCGAATTCGTAGGCGTCCTTGATGCCCTGGTAGTTCTGCTTTTCGAGCGTCATGCTGCCGCCCATGGCGTACAGGTTCCGCTTCTCCCTGCCGACCAGCCCCTGGATCTCGTACTTGACGTAGCCGCCGGGTGAGGTGAAGACGCCGGGCGTGCCCTCGACCACGGCCTCGGCGAAGACCTTGGTCTCGCTGGGCTTGATCCGCACCTTGCCCGGAACGCCGGTCTCGAACTTCTTGGCGGGGAGCACCGTGATGGGGGCGGTGGTGCGGTAAAGCCTTCCGTTCGGGGCCGCGATCAGCGTGCCGGGGTGCAGGTCACGGTTGACGTGCGGGCTCTCGTTCTTCACCACCAGGGCTCCGCCGGCCCGCTTGACCTTGCTCCTCAGCACCTCGAAGCGGAGTGTGCCGCCGGCGATGAGGAGGTTGCCGTTGGGCAGCAGCACATGGCCGGCGCAGAAGAAGTCGACGGGTGTGTCGATCATCTTGAACTCGCCGGCCTGACCGGGTTTGGTCGGGTCCCACAGCACGGTCTTGAAGGTGCCCTTGGCGAAGTTGGCGGCGTTGTTGCCGGAGCCGGCCACGATGAGGACCTTGCCGGTGCGCAGCAGCGCCGCGTGAATGGCGTTGACCTTGAACTGGTCGGGGACGTTCAGGAAGCTCCAGTGTCCGTAGCGCGCCTTGTAGTCGTCCTGGTTGATCCGGTAGGCATGCCATTTCCTTGTGGCGAACCCGGCGACGGCCGGCATGTTGACCCCGACGATCGCGAGGACCACCGCGGCGGCGATCAGGTTCTTGCGTAGACGGCTCAACGATCACCTCGGCTGGTCCACACCCAGGTCGCCAGGGGGCCCAGGCAGATCACAAGGGCGGCGATCACCCACAGGGTCATGACCAGGTGCACGTGCCCGGTCCAGAACATGGTGAGCAGCAGCCCACCACCGAAGACCACGGCCCACCACAGGTGGATGCGGAAGGTGGCGAGCTGGTCGGGACTGGCCGAATCCCCCTTGGGGGTGACCACGAACCTGCTCGGCCGCCGCAGCACCGCCCCGATCAGCGAGGCCACGTAGACGGGCGCCGACAGCGCCGACATGACCATCCCCGCCACCCCGGAGGAGCCCTCCGGCTCGTGCGGGCTGACGTTGTGCCGCCGGTTCCAGGTGTAGAGCATGACCTGCAACAGCGCCGCGTCGCCGTAGAGCATCAGCCACACGTCCATGGGCACGGTCACGCCGGAGCCGCCCACGGCCATGAACAGGGTCGCGCTCAGCCCGGCGAGCAGCCAGTTGAGCGCGGACATCGGATAGAACGTCACCATCAGGCTGTAGTTGAACAACCGTCCGGGCGACAGCTGGAACGCCGCCCGCCAGAACTGGGTGAGCAGCGTCTCGTAGGTGCCCCTGCTCCAGCGCAGTTGCTGGGTGAAGAAGTCGGTCCACGACGACGGTCCCTCGCCGACCGCGAGCACGTCCGGGGTGTAGACCGACATCCAGCGCTCCCCGGTCTCCGGGTCGCGGGAGCGGTGGAACTCGATGCCGGTGGCCATGTCCTCGGTGATCGAGTCGTACAGGCCGCCGATCTGCTTGAGCGCCCGGATCCGTACGGCGTTGTTGGTGCCGACGAACATGGGCGCCCCGTACAGGTTGCCGGCGCGCTGGATGAGGGAGTGGAAGAGGAACTGCTGGCTCTCGGCGGCCTTGGTGACCCCGGCGGTGTAGTTGCCGTAGACCTGGGGACCGACCACGAAGGCCACCCGGGGGTCGCGGAAGTAGCCGAGCATGCGCTCACAGAACTCCGGCAGCGGGACGTGGTCGGTGTCGACCGAGACGAAGAACTCGTAGGAGTCGCCATGGGCTGCCAGCCAGCTGTTGTAGTTGCCGTGTTTGGTCTTCGCGCGGAAGGCGCCCTTGGGCTGGTTCCACTGGGGCACCCCCTTGCGGCTGAAGTGCCGCACGCCCAGCCAGTCGCACAGCTCGCGGATCTCGGGGTCGTCGCCCTCGTCCAGCAGCCACACGTCGAGCACGCCGTCATGGCGGATCTGCAGGGCAGCCGACAGGGTCTCCCGGACCATCTCCAGCGGTTCCTTGCCGGGCACGCAGGTGGTGATGAAGGCCACCCGGCTGCCGGGCCGGGACGTGACCGGGATCGGATCTCTGGCCGCCAGCATGGCGTGCACGTTGGAGACCACACTGACCAGGCGGAATATCTCGATCAGCGCGATCGCCACGAGCATGGCCTTGTCGGCGGCCGGGATGTACCACGGAAGCATGCCGTAGGGGTCGACGCGGACCGTCCAGTGACCGGGCAGCAGCAGCCACGTCATCATCGTGAACTCCACGACGAGCGCGGCGGCCATCAGCAGCACCGCCCGCACCCGGTGGGGCTCGCCGGCCAGCATGGACCGGTACTGGACGCGGTACGGCCGGCCGGGCTCCGGTTCGGTCAGGGGCCCGGCGAGCCGGCTGAACCGTTCGTAGTCATAGAGAATGATCTTCGCTTTGTCGGCCGGGTGACTCATGGGTTCGACGCCCTTTTACCACGCATGACGAAGGCCGGCACTGTCCCCCCCAGACGGATCACACCGGCCACTCCGCCCATAATGGAGTCAAGCCCGGCCCATAGATCGGTAAACAGTGAAACATCATATTGGGCGGGGTAAGCCCGATCTCACCTGATTCGGCACTCGGGAACATTCCGTACGGCACGCACCGGTCCGGTGGTCCCGAGGCGATGCGGGCGCTCGAAGCACCGCGCCGGAAAACCCGTGTCGGGCGCGGCGCCGGGCTGGCAGGCTTGGCGGATGGAAGCACGGTTCGTCCCCGATCACCTGGTGCTGTCGGTCGTGGTCGGCTCCCGCGCCTACGGGCTGGAGACCGAGGACTCCGACGTGGACCGACGCGGCGTCTTCGTGGCGCCGACACCGCTGTTCTGGCGGCTGACCAAGCCGCCCACGCATGTCGAGGGGCCGTTGCCCGAGCAGTTCTCCTGGGAGGTCGAACGGTTCTGCGGTCTCGCGCTGGAAGCCAATCCGACGGTCCTGGAGTGCCTGTGGTCGCCGATCGTCGAACAGGCCGCCCCCGCGGGAGAGGAGCTGCTCTCGATCCGGCGAGCCTTCCTGTCCGGACGCGCCCACCGGACCTTCACCGGATACGCCGACGCCCAGTTCCGCCGCCTGGATCCGGAGCGCCCCCGCTGGAAGCAGGCCATGCACATGATCCGGCTGCTGCTCAGCGGCCTGCATCTGGCCCGCCACGGTGAACCGCTGGTCCGGATGGACGGCCACCGCGACCGGTTGCTCGCCGTACGGCGGGGCGAGGTCTCCTGGGCGGAGGTCCAGCGGTGGCGGGCGGAGCTGACGGCCGCCTTCGACGACACGGGCGCGCTGCCCGCCGAGCCGGATCGGCGGCGCGTCGAGGATTACCTGATGTCCACGAGAAAGGCGGCGCTTTGACCATCGCCCTGCCGGCCTGGCTGGCCGACATTCCCGCCGAGCAGCCCCATCCACCTGCCTTCGTGACGGTCAGCGGCGCGCACCTGTACGGCTTCCCCTCGGCGGACTCCGACGTCGACCTGCGCGGCGTGCACGTCCTGCCGGTGGAGGAGGTGGTCGGTCTGCGCACCGGCGAGGAGACCGTCAGCCGTTCCTGGATGCGGCATGGTGTCGAGGTGGACCTGGTCACCCACGACCTGGCCAAGTTCTGCCGCCTGCTGCTGCGCCGCAACGGCTACGTGCTGGAGCAGCTGCTGTCCCCTTGGTGATCGCCACCTCCGCGGTCCACCAGGAGATGATCGCCGCCGCGCCGGGATGCCTCACCCGCCACCACGCCCACCACTACCTGGGTTTCGCCCGTACTCAGTGGCGGTTGTTCGAGCGCTCCGGCGAGCTCAAACCTCTGCTCTACACCTTCCGCGTGTTACTGACCGGCATCCACCTGATGCGCGTGGGCGTCCTGGTCGCCGACCTTCCCCTGCTCACCGGCCTCACCGTCGGCGCTCCGGCGTACCTTGCCGACCTGATGGCCGCCAAGCGCTCCGCCGAGCACGGCCTGCTGCCCGCCGGAGCCCCCGAGCCGGTACGGCTGGCGCACGACGTCGCGCGCCTGACCGCGGAGCTGGAGGAGGCGAGGGGGCTCTCACGGCTCCCCGACGCCGCTACCTCGACCGCCGTCCTGCACGACCTCGTCGTCCGCACCCGGCTCGCGGCCCCGATCCCGCCGGGCTGACCTCCCTCGGGCCGCCCGGTGGTTCGTTCAGGCGCCGAGCAACTCCCACCAGGGGTCCACCAACGGGACGTCCCCGGCGTCGATCCGGTCACCGGGACGCGGGATCGCGAGCCGGACGTCACGGGCCTTGGCCTCGTGCCACAGCCGGTCGGCGGGTTCGGCCCACGGGTGGACGGCCAGGGTGAAGGTGGCCCAGTGCACCGGCAGGAGCACCCTGCCGCCCAGGTCGAGGTGGGCGTCGATCGCCTCTTCTGGGCCCATGTGGATGTCGGGCCAGGCGGGGCTGTAGGCGCCGATCGGCATCAGCGTGAGGTCGAACGGACCGTGCGCGGCGCCGATACCTGCGTATCCGTCGAAGTAGCCGGAGTCGCCCGCGTAGAAGACCCGCTTGCTGCGCCCCGCGACCACCCATGAGCCCCAGAGGGTGTTGTTGCGGGTGAACGCGCGCCCGGAGAAGTGCCGGGCGGCGGTGGCGACGAACCGCAGACCCGCGACGCTCGCCTCCTCCTCCCAGTCGAGCTCGACGATCCGCGAGGCGGGCACGCCCCAGCGCTCCAGGTGGGCGCCGATGCCCAGCGGGACCAGGAAGGGCGCGTTCTGGGCCTTGGTGAGCGCGCGGACCGTGGCCCTGTCGAGGTGGTCGTAGTGGTCGTGGGAGATCACGATCGCGTCGAGGACCGGGAGGTTCGTCAGCGAGGACGGCAGCGGGTGCAGCCGTCGCGGGCCGACCAGCTGCGAGGGCGACACGCGCTCGCTCCACACCGGGTCGAACAGGACGCGCCGCCCTTCGATCTCCACCAGCGTGGTGGCGTGGCCGTACCAGACGACGCTCAGCCCGGTCTCGGACGGCGGGGTGGCCGGGGAGGACACCAGCGGGATCGGCCCGGCGGGCCTGCGGCTGTCACGATCGACCACCATGTCCCTGATCAGTCCCGGGAGGCTGCCCACCGGTGGGGTGTAGGAGCCGGACACGGCATTGTGGAAGACGCCGTCGCGAAACTGCGGGGACCGCAGCATACGGGCCAGCCGCTCCCCCGTGGCCCTGCCGCCCAGCTCCGCCGGGATCTCCCGCACCGCCCATCCCACCGCGGCCAGCGCCAGTCCGCCCGTGAGGAGGCGTCCCACCGATCGTTTTCCCGCCATCCGGCAACACTCTCCTTGAGATTCGGCCCATCCGTACAAACTGATCGCAGGTCGCCGGCGTTCCCGCCGCGGGTCATGGGCGCCCGCGGAGTCCCGGCTCCGCGGCGACGCGCGGCGGCGAGACGGCCAGACGGCGCCGCGCGGGCGTCGCTATCGCAGGTGACGCTCGACCGTGGCCACCTTGGCGTCCAGCCGGCCGCTCTGCCCGGCGCGGACGTCGGCCTTGAGTACAAGGCTGACCCGCCCGCACCGCGCCTCGACCGCCGCGACCGCGTCCTTCACCACGGCCATGACCTCGTCCCAGGTCTCCGCCTCGACCGTGGTGAACATGGCGTCGGTCCGGTTCGGCAGTCCCGACGCGCGGACCACCCGCACCGCCTCGGCGACGAGCTCGCCGACGTCCTCTCCGGCTCCGACGGGGGTCACGCTGAACGCCACGAGCACCGACATGTCCGGCCCCTTTCCCGAAGGTCTGCTTGTCGCACCCTAATTTCCCTCGGCCGCCGTCGCCGAGCCGGGTGCGGTGACGGCCGACCGGTCCCCGCGCCGGACGATCCCCGGCCTGGTCACCCTCACGATCACACCGAACTTGTTCTCGTGCTCCTGGATCAGCCATTTCTGCAGTGCGGGCCAGCGCTCACGCCCGTCGGGGTCCCAGCTGGGCACGGCGCACCGGATGCACGGCCCGGCGTTGTCCCCGGTCACCGCGAGCTCCACCTCGCCTACCGTGATCGTGGTGCCGGGACCCCAGTTCTCCTCGGCGAACGCGGGGGCGTCGAGTTCGAGGTGCAGGTTGGGGCGGAACCTGCGCAGATCGACGGACCGGCCGAGCTCCTCCTCCAACGCGGCCCGGGACGCCTCCAGGGTGACGAGCACGGTCGGCCCCCGGTCCTGCTGCCCGTCGGCCGCGCGCAGGCTCAGCGGCGTTCCGAGCGAACTCCCCAGCGCACCCGCCAGGCCGGGATCGTCCCACCTCCAGGTGGTCCCGTCCGGAGCGGTCAGCTCCGGCGCGCCGCCCGCGCCGTAGGCGCTGCTCCAGTGCAGCATTTCGGCCCGTTGCCGTACGGTGAGCACCTTGCCGGCGTGGTTGTCGCGCTCGTCGACCAGTGAGTAGGCGCGGTCGCCCGCCAGTCCCCGGTCGTCGAGCAGCCCTTCCTGGAGCTCCTCGCCTCGCAGCGACTTCACCGGCCACCTCAGCAGAAGCTGCAGACTCCCCCTGTGTTTCGTCATGCTCTAAAAATAGCGATCATGTATACATGAAGGTACAAACCCCCCGAACCATCCTGGAGGCGGAAGCGATCCAGGACGAGCTCCGGCCCCTGCTGGACCTGACCGGGCCGGGCCCTCTCCGGCCCGCCAGGGTCGCCGGGGTGGACGTGGCCTATGACGGGGAACGGCTCGCCGCGGCGGTGGCCGTGCTGGACGGCGCCACGCTGGAAGTCGTCGAGCAGGTGACCGTCGGCGGCCGGGTGGCCTTCGACTACGTCCCCGGACTGCTGGCCTTCCGGGAGGTTCCCGCCCTCCTCGACGCCCTCGGGCGCCTGAGCGCCGCCCCCGACCTGGTCGTCTGCGACGGGTACGGCCTGGCCCATCCGCGCCGCTTCGGCCTCGCCTGCCATCTGGGCGTGCTGACCGGCCTGCCCACGATCGGCGTCGGCAAGACCGCCTTCGTCGGCACCTATCCCGAGCCCGCTCCCGAACGGGGCTCCTGGACCGACCTGACCCTGGACGGCGACGTCGTCGGCCGCGTGCTGCGCACCCGCCACGGCGTCAAACCGGTTTTCGTCTCGGTGGGCCATCGCGTCGACCTCGACACGGCCTGCCACAACGTTCTCGCCCTGACCCCCCGCTATCGCCTCCCGGAGACGACCCGCGTCTCCGA
Source organism: Streptosporangium sp. CA-135522 (assembly GCF_050949235.1). NCBI lineage: Bacteria > Bacillati > Actinomycetota > Actinomycetes > Streptosporangiales > Streptosporangiaceae > Streptosporangium > Streptosporangium sp. CA-135522. The sequence continues at coordinate 4,219,797 of NZ_CP192026.1, read as the reverse complement.
CCGGTTATCGCGTGCGACTTTGATCAAGGCCGAAAATGTCACCTTAGAGTGATTTGATCCACTCAGCGCTAAAGATTGGGATGACTGTGAGCGACGACGAGTGGGTCGGCAGCATGGGCGCCTGGAGCGACACGAACCTGGCGGAGATCCGGGAACGGCTGGCCGACGGATTCGATCCCGGCCAGCGGCTCTTCTGGCTGCGCTCGACACCTCTGCACCAGGCGGCCCAGGAAGGTGCGGTGAAGGTCATCGAGTTGCTCCTCGCCTCGGGGGCCGAGGTGGATCCCGCCGACCGGTACGGGGCCACTCCCCTGTGGGAGGCCGTGCGCCACGGCCAGGACGACGCCGTCCAGCTTCTGCTGGCCGCGGGCGCCGACCCGTGGCGGCCCTGCATCGCCGGGCGCTCGCCCGGACTCCAGGCGCTCTTCACCGAGCTCGCGGACCTGTTCACCGACCTTCCGGGAGTCCCCCGTATCAGTCCGCGGCTGCGTGAGCTCCAGGACACCGTCGACGAGATGATGTTCTCCTACGAGGACTACAACGAGGGGTTCTGCATCGCCTTCGTCGGCGGGGTGGCCGAAGACGAGGTCATCCGCCGCCTGGGCGCGGCGCCCGAGCTCTGCCCGCCGGTGGAGCCGGGCGCGTTGTGGGAGGCCGAGCACGCCTCCCCCGTCGAGCTGCTGCGGGTCGCCAGCCCGCCCGGCGGCGGGGTCGTGCTCTTTCAGACCGAGGGCGTCCTGCCGGTGCACGACGGCGTCGCCCGGCTGGTCACCGCCGGCGGCGGAGTCCTGGCGGGCGCCTTCCCCGTCACCGGCACCTCGGTCGACATCTGGCGGGACGGCTTCAACGTCGGCCGGCCCTCGGTTCACGAGCAGCTCAGCGAGGACAGCATGCTCGAGCTGTGGATGTGCCGCTTCGGTGACTGCGGCGCGCATCCCTCCACCTCCATGGAACGCATTCTGGCCCTGATGACGCTGCTGACCGCCACCTACGTCACCGAGGAATGGCTGTGGAGCGCCCCGGTGAGGCTGGTCCCGGTCCGACTGCGAAACGCCAGTGGAGATCGGTAGAGTCGCAAAACCATGAAAAAGCACACGATCACCGCGCTGTGGGAAGAGATCCCCGACGACGCCGACGATCTCGTCCTGGTGCGCGGCGGGTTCCGGCTCTACCTGTGCCTGTGCGGCAAGCACCTGGCCGACCGGGCCGCCGCGGAGGCGCACGCCGCGGAGACCAACCAGTGCACCACGTGCCTGGGATCGGCGACCGAGGAGATCGTGCCCGGCTTCTCCCAGGAATGCACGTCCTGCGCGGGAACCGGCCGGCGTAACGCGCAGCTCACCTGGGAGCTGGCCTACGTCGAGGCCGAGACCATGATCACCATTGGCCTGGTCCGCTCGCTGATCGCCCCGTTCACCGAGCCGTTCCAGCTCTCCCAGGTGGCCGATACGGTGCGTTCCGCCCTCGGACTGCCGGTCGGCCGCCTGCCCGTGGGTCCCCGCGTCCGCGACGTCCTGCGCCAGCTCGAGGCCGCGGGCGAGCTCACCCTGGTCTCCGCCCCGGACGAGCTGCTGCGGGGCACCACCGTCGTGCTCTACCGCGATCCCTACTGGCAGCACGCCCCCAAGTGAGCCTCCACCGCCCGCTCCCCTGAGCCGAGCGCCGGACCCGGTGGCCCGGGGGTCCCGGGCGTCCGGCGGCGAGCCGGGCCTTAACGATCCGCGGGCCGGGTCTGACGGTCCGCGGGCCGGGCTCTCAACGGTCCGCGGGCCGGGCCGAATCAGCCGCGAGCTCCGCCAGATGGACCACCCGCACGGCCGACTTCCTGCGGCGCAATCCCTGCTCCAGCTGGCGGTAGCAGCCGGGGTTGACCACGGCCACGTAGTCGATCCCGGCCGCCTCGATCTCGTCGAGTTTGGCGTCGAGGATCCGCCGGCTGTCTCGGGGGCGGACAAGGGCATAGCTGCCCGCCGCCCCGCAGCAGGTCCCCGCCGAGGGCAGTTCGACGTATTCGCCGAGTCGCTCCAGCAACGCACGGGGCTCACGCCAGACGCCCAGGCCGTTGCGCAGGTGGCAGGAGTCCTGCAGGGCGATGCGCGCGCGGGCGCGGACGCCGTCCGCGCCGGCGTCCGTACCGACGCCGGTGCCGGTGCCGGCCTCCCCGCCTCCTGGGCCGGCCGGGAGCACGTCCGCGCCGGTCAGATACTCCGAGATCTCCTTGACCCGGTCACGGCCGAGCACGTCGGCGAGATGGGCGGCGCAGCCGCCGGAGGTGGTGACGATCGTGCCGGGCAGCCGCTCGCCCAGTTCGACGGCCAGCTGCCGGCCGCGGGCGGAGTCGCCGTTGTGCGCGTGCAGCGCTCCGCAGCACCCCTGCGACGCCGGGGCCGCCAGCTCGGGGTGGAGCCGCCGGGCGGCCCTGCTGACCTTCGGGTAGAGGGCGCGTTCGAAGCAGCCGAGCATCAAGTGCGGGCCTGAGGAGGCGGGACGGGTGCGGGCGTGGCGACGGAGCAGGCCGAGCAGCCGGACGCGCCGGCGGGAGTCGATCGCGAACATCAGCAGCCGGACGATCAGGGGGCGGCGGGCGCCCTGCCACTGCCGGTCCCGCCACTCTTCGAGCAGCGCGCCGTACTGCACGCCCGCCGGGCAGACGGTCTCACAGGCCCGGCAGCCGAGGCAGAAGCTCGACTCCTCCTGGAGACGCAGGTCGTTGTCGGGCAGCGTGCCCTCCTCCAGGGCGCGCATCAGCGTGATACGGCCGCGCGGGGAGGAGGTCTCGTCTTTGGTCAGGGCGTAGGTGGGGCAGGCGGGGAGGCAGAAGCCGCAGGAGATGCAGCGATCGAGCAGCTCGGGGGTGAAGCCGTTCGAGAGCCCGGCTTCTCGGGATTCGTTCAAGAGCCCAGCTTTCCGGGGTTGAGGATGCCTGCGGGGTCGAAGGCCGCCTTGATCCGGCGCAGCAGCGCCATCTGGTCGGCGCCCAGCCGTTCGGTGAGGTAAGGCAGCTTGGCGGCGCCGACGCCGTGCTCGCCGGTGATGGTGCCGCCAAGCTCCATCGCGGCGCGGAAGACGTCGCCGAAGGCGCGGTGCGCGCGTTCGATCGCGTCGGTGTCGCCGGCGCCCACCACGCAGGTCGGGTGGAGGTTGCCGTCCCCGGCATGGCCGAAGGTGGCGATCGTGACACCGTGACGGCCGGCGATGGCGTCGATGCGGCCGACCATCTCGGCGATGCGCGGGCGGGGCACGCTGGCGTCCTCCAGGATGGTGACCGAGCCCAGCCTTGACAGCGCGGGCAGCGCACACCGCCGCGCGGCGAGCAGCGCCTCCGACTCCGCCGCCGCACCCGCGACGGTGGCCTCGAGCGCCCCCTCGCCGAGACAGAGTTCGGCCATGCGGGCCAGGCTCCGGCCGACCGGCGAGGTGTCGCCGTCGTCACCGAAGAGCAGCAGAGCCCCCGCGTCGGATCTGAGCCCGAGCCCGGCGTAGGACTCGACCGCGTCGATGCACTTGGCGTCCAGGAACTCCAGAGTCGCCGGGACGAGACCGGAGCCGATGATCCGCGCCACGGCCCGCCCGGCGTCGGCCAGGGTGGCGAAGTACGCCAGCCCGGTGCCGCTGGTCTCCGGGGCGGGGGTCAGCGCGAGGGTGGCCTCGGTGATCACGCCGAGAGTGCCTTCGGAGCCGGTGAGCAGGCGGGTGAGGTCGTAGCCCGCGACGTCCTTCCACAGCCGTCCGCCGGTGCGGATGACCTCGCCGGTCGCCAGCACCGCCTCCAGGCCGAGCACGTAGTTGCGCGTGACGCCGTATTTGAGGCCGCGCAGGCCACCGGCGCACGTGGCGACGGTGCCGCCGATCGTGGCCACGGTCCTGCTGCCGGGGTCGGGTGCGTACAGCAGGCCGTGCGCGGCGGCGGCGCCGGCCAGCTCGGCCGTGGTGACGCCGGGCTGGCAGACCGCGAGCAGTTCGTCGGCGCTGATCTCCAGGATGCGATCGAGCCGGGTCAGCACCAGGACGATGCCGCCGGCCAGGGGGACGGTGGCGGCGCACAGGTTGGACCCGGCTCCTCGTGGGACGACCGGGACGGCCCGCGCGCCGGCCAGCCTGAGCACCGCCGCGACCTCCTCGGTGGAGCCGGGGTGGACGACGGCGTCGGGGCGGGCGGAGAAGAGCGGGGTGGCGTCCCTGGCATAGGCGGCGACGTCCCCGTCGGCGTGCCGTACGTGATCGGCTCCGACGATCGCGCGCAGTTCGCGCAGTACGGTGGCGTCCATCTGCTCCCCGGGTGAGGCGGTGTTCACAGGTTCTCCTCGACGTACGGCGGCGCGGTGTCACATGATCGCGAGCTGGCCGCCGTCGATCACCAGCTCCGTGCCGTGGATGAACGCCGCGTCGTCGGAGGCCAGGAAGGCGTATCCGGCGGCGACCTCCTCGGCCAGGCCGGCCCGGCCGAGCGGGATGTGGTCGCGTTCGTAGGCGGAGACGAAGTCGTCGGTGAGCTCGGCCGAGATCGCCGCGTTCAGCGGGGTGCGGATGTATCCCGGGCAGAGCGCGTTGACGCGGATGCCGTGCCTGCCGAGCTCGACCGCCATGGTCTTGGTGAGCAGGAGCACGCCTCCCTTGGAGGCGTTGTAGTGGGCGTAGTCCGCCTCTGCGCCGAGCCCGTTGGTGGACGACATGTTGAGGATCACCCCGCCGGAGCCCTGGGCCACCAGGTGTCTGGCCACGGCCTGGGCGACCAGGAACATGCCGCGCAGGTTCACCGCGACGATCCGGTCCCAGTGGCCGGGGGTGATCTCCAGGAACGGCTCGCGCCAGGCGGTGCCGGCATTGTTGACCAGCACGTCGACGCCGCCCAGCGCCGCGACCGCGCCATCGACCAGTCGCGCCACGTCGGCCTCGGAACTGACGTCCCCCGCCAGCCCGCTCACCTCACCGAGCGGGGCGAGCTCGGCCACCGCCCGGTCGACCTCGGCCCGGTCCAGCCCGCCCAGGAAGACCCGCGCGCCCTCCTGGAGGAACCTGCGGGCCGCCGCGGCGCCGATGCCGCTGCTGCCCCCGCTGACCAGCACCCGCTTTCCCGTCAGTCCTCGCATCGTGTTCCTTCCTTTCACAGCACCGCCCTTTCACAGCACCGCGCCGCGGACGGCGACGCGCAGTTCGGTGACGACCCGGCCGACCTCGACACCGTGGGCGGCGGCCGCCTTCGCCATCTCCGCCACGTTGGCGCGGACCACGTCGAGGTCGATGACCAGCGCCGGGGTGTCGGGTTCGGGATACATCGGCGGGATCGCCCCTCTCGCTGTGCGGCACGTTCGGACCGAAACTAACATCAGTTCCGTATCACGATCCAGCATTCTGTTATTCGGAATTTACTGAGCGCTCCTGGCGACGACGCCCGGCTCCACACGGACGGCACCGGGCCACAGCCGGCGGGCGCGCGGGACGGTGCGGCCTTCCGCGAAGCCGGTCACGCGGCCGGCACGATCCGCTGGATACCTCCAGGAAACGGGGGGAAGTGGACGCGGCGGGCGCCGCGCGACACCCTCGGATCCCGCTGACGTCCGGCTCGCCGGCCGCGACGTTCACGGGGGCACCGAAGAGGCGCCTTCCGCCGGCCGGAGAGGAGGATTCGGTACGGGGCCTTACGGAAGCGCGGATCCACCGGCCAGATCGGCCGGAACCGCCGCACATCCCTTCCGTCTCCGGAGCCGCGTCTCGACTTCCTGACTCGCGACCCAGGGTCGTCCCTCCCATCTGGGGTGTTGCTGAGAACTCTTGACAGCCCCTCACCAAGGATGGTGTTCTGTCGCCAGTTCAGAATTGCATTCTGCAATGCGGAATAAGGAGAACGAATGAGGCTCGGCACGGTGCGCGTCGGCGAGGCCCGGCTCGCCGCGGTGGAGCGCGAGGGATCCTGGTACGCGCTGGAGGTGCCCGCCGGCACTCCCCTGGGGGCGGTGCTGGCCGCGGGAGCCGAGGAGACGCTGCGGCTGGGCGCCTCGGCGACCGAGCGGCTCGCGGGCGCGGTCCCCGTCGCACCGCTGCGGCCCGGCAAGATCGTGGCGATCGGGCTGAACTACCTGGACCACATCCGCGAGGCCGGGATGGACAAGCCGGAGCGCCCGCTGATGTTCGCCAAGTTCCCCTCCGTCGTGATCGGCCCCGACGAGCCGATCGTCATCGACGGCGAGCTGACCGAGCGGGTCGACTGGGAGGTCGAGCTGGCCGCCGTCATCGGCTCGCCGCTACGGCACGTGAGCCCGGCCGAGACCCTGGCGGGAGTGGCGGGATACACCGTGGCCAACGACGTGTCCGCCCGCGACCTGCAGTTCGCCGACGGCCAGTGGACGCGCGGCAAGAACCTGGACACCTTCTGCCCGCTCGGCCCCGTCGTCGTGACACCCGACGAGCTCGGCGACCCGCAGTCACTGCGGCTGCGCACGGTCGTCAACGGCGAGACCGTGCAGGACTCCAGCACCGCGGAGATGCTCTTCGGCATCGCCGAACTGCTGTCCTACTGCTCGCGCGCCTTCACCCTCGAACCCGGTGACGTGGTGCTGACCGGCACCCCCTGGGGCTGCGGCGAGTTCATGGACCCGCGGCGCTCGCTCCAGCCGGGAGACGTCGTCGAGGTGAGCGTCGAAGGCATCGGCACCCTGCGCAACCCGGTCACGGGCCGGTGACGGGCCCCGTGCCGGCCGCGGCACAGGCCGGAATGCCGGCCACAGCACACGCCACGGTGCGGGCCCCAGCACACGCCACAGCGCAGGCCCCAGTGCGAGCCCCAGTGCGAGCCACAGTGCGGGCCACAGTGCGAGCCACAGTGCGGGCCGCGATGCCGCGTCGCCCCCGCCCGGCCGGCCCCGCGTCACGCCCGACCCCCGAGACAGGAGTATCCGTGAGACACGCACATACGGCCGAAGGCGGGCTCCGGTGAGGGCTCTGGTGTTCACCGGGCCGGGCGCCGTGGAGATGCGCGACGTGCCCGAGCCCGAGCCCGGCCCCGGCGAGGTGCTGGTGCACGTGGTCACCTCCGGCATCTGCGGCAGCGAGCTGCACGGCGTCAAGACTCCGGGATTCCGGGTGCCGCCGCTGGTGATGGGACACGAGTTCGCGGGCCGCACCGAGGACGGCCGCCCGGTCATCGTGAACCCGATCCTCTCCTGCGGCCGGTGCGACCTGTGCGCGCTGGGACTGCGCAACGTGTGCAGGCAGCGGCGGATCGTCGGGGTGCACACGCCGGGCGCGTTCGCCGAGCGGGTCGCCGTGCCCGCCGACGCACTGATCCCCCTGCCCGAGGGCCTCGGCTGGACGGCTGCGGGCATCGCCGAACCGGCGGCCAACGCCGTACACGCCTGGGCGCTGGCCGGCGCTCCGGCGGGGGCCCAGGTGGGCGTCATCGGCGCCGGCGCCATCGGCCTGGCCTGCCTGCAGGTCGCCCGGTCGGGCGGGGCCGGGCGGATCGAGATCGCCGACCGGTCCGAGGACCGCCGTGCGATCGCGAGCCGGCTGGGCGCCGACGCGGCCGTGCCCGAGCTGACCGGCGAGTACGACGTGGTCTTCGACGCGGTGGGGGCGGCCGCCACCCACGAGCAGTCGCTGGCCCGCCTGCGTCCCGGCGGGATCGCGGTGTGGCTGGGCCTGGCGGACAGTGCCGCCGGCTTCGACGCCGCCGACCTCGTACGCGGTGAGAAGCGGGTGCTCGGCTCCTTCGCCTATCGCGACGCCGACTTCGCCGCCGCGGTGGACATGGTCGGCGGCTGGGACCTGAGCTGGGTCGACACCTTCCCGCTCGCCGAGGGCGCCGAGATCTTCACCACGCTGATGAACGGCCACACCACTCCCGTCAAGGCACTGCTCACCCCCTGAATCGAGGTACCCCATGGCCCGGATCGTCCTGGTGGGCGCCGGTAGCATCACCTTCGCCAAGAACCTGCTCTCCGACATCCTGACCTTTCCCGAGCTGGCCGAGTCGACGATCGTGCTGCACGACATCGATCCCGCGCGGCTGGCCACGGCCGAGGCGATGGCCACCTGGATGGTCGCCGAGCTGGGCGTCGGAGCCAGGATCGAGGCGCACACCGACCGCAGGGCCGCGCTCGACGGCGCCGACTACGTGATCAACGAGATCGCCGTCGGCGGTCTGGCCGCCGTACAGCGCGACTTCGACATTCCCGCCAGGTACGGCGTGCGCCAGACCATCGCCGACACCCTGGGCATCGGCGGCATCTTCCGGGCCCTGCGCACCATCCCCGTGATGGTCGCCCTGGGACACGACCTGGCGGAGCTCGCCCCCGACGCGGTGCTGTTCAACTACACCAACCCGATGTCGATGATCCCCTGGGCGGTCTACGCGGGCACGCCCTTCCGCAACGTCGTGGGCGTCTGCCACGCCGCCCGCGACACCCAGGCGACCCTGGCCAGGATGGTCGGCGTGCCGGAGGAGGAGGTCTCCTTCCTCACCGCCGGCGTCAACCACCAGGCGTTCGTGCTCCGCTTCGAGCGCAACGGGGAGAACCTGTACCGGCGGCTGGACGAGCTCATCGAGGCCGATCCGGATCTGCAGCGCAGGGTCCGCATAGAGATATACCGAAATTTCGGTTATTTCCCGACGGAGTCGAGCGAGCACGGCTCGGAGTACCTGCCCTGGTTCCTCTCCAAGGCCGACGAGGTCGAGCGCTACCGCATCCCGGTCGGCGTCTACCTCGACTGGCTGGCCGACGGCTTCGCCGAGTACGAGTCGCAGAAGCGCTCCCTCGACGAGGGCAAGGGCGTGACCATCGAACGCGGCGACGAGCTGGCCACACTGGCCATTCACTCCATCGAGACCGGCACTCCCCGCCTCATCCACGGCAACGTCCGCAACGCCGGGCTCATCGCCAACCTCCCCGCCGACGCCTGTGTCGAGGTGCCCTGCCACGTGGACAGGTCGGGGGTGCGGCCGACCGCGATCGGCGAGCTGCCCGCCCAGCTCGCGGCCCTCAACAGAACCACGCTCAACGTGAGCGAGCTGACCGTGAAGGCCGCCCTGGAGGGCCGCCGCGACCACGTCTACCAGGCGGCCCTGCTCGACCCGAACACCGCGGCCACCCTGCCGGTGCGCCGGATCCGCGAGCTCGTCGACGAGCTGATCACCGCCCACGGGGACCTGCTGCCCGAAGGCATCAGGAGCTGACCATGTGCACTCCCGATCTCCCGCTCTCCCGCTACCGCCCGGTCTCCCAGCTCCGGGTGCCCGTCCACCACGTCGACCGCGCCCGCCTGCCCGTCGTGGACGCCCACATCCACCTCGGCCGCTGGCTCACCGAGGACGGCGACTGGATGGTCAAGGACGTGCCGGCGCTGCTGGAGACGATGGACGAGCTCAACCTGCGCGGCATGGTCAACCTCGACGGCCGCTGGGGCCGGGAGCTGGCCGAGAACATCCAGCGCTACGACGCCGCCCACCCCGGCAGGTTCGCCACCTTCTGCCACGTCGACTGGTCGCAGACCGCCGAGCCGGGGTTCGGCGAGCGGCTGGCCGCGCAGCTGCGCGCGTCGGTCGCCGAGGGCGCCGTCGGGCTGAAGGTCTGGAAGGACGTCGGCCTGCACGTGCGCGACCACGACGGCGAGCTGGTCATGCTCGACGACGTACGGCTGGGCCCGCTGTGGGCGGCCGCCGGTGAGCTGGGCATTCCGATCGCCCTGCACACCGCCGACCCCGTCGCCTTCTTCGAGCCGATCGACGAGCGAAACGAGCGCCTCGAACTGCTCGCGGCCCGTCCGGACTGGGCCTTCTCCGGCCCGCGGTTCCCGCCGTTCGAGCGGTTGATGGAGGCCCTGGAAGCGATGGTCGCCGCCCATCCGGCCACCACCGTGATCGGCGTGCACGCCGGATGCTGGCCGGAGAACCTCGGCTGGGTCGGCCGGATGCTCGACGAGCACCCCAACTTCCACATCGACATCGCCGCCCGCATCGCTGAGCTCGGCAGGGCTCCACGCGCGACCCGGGAGCTGATCCTGCGCCACCCGGACCGGGTGCTGTTCGGCACCGACGAGATCCCGCCGAACCCGGAGGTCTACCGGATCCACTTCCGTTTCATGGAGACCGCCGACGAGGCGTTCGCCCACTCCCTGGACGACCCGCCGCTGATGGGCCGCTGGACCATCAGCGGCCTCGACCTCCCGGACGACGTGCTGAGCCAGGTCTACACCGGCAACGCGCTCAGGCTCGTGCCGAGGCTGGCATGAACACCCAGGCGCTGACGCGGGCCGTACCGGCGCTCGGCAGGCGGCGGCACAGCGCCGAGGGCGGCCAGGGCGGGGCGGCGCTGCTGTTCCTGCTCCCCGCCCTGGCCGGGTTCACGCTCTTCTACATCTATCCCAGCGTGCGCGGCGCGTGGATCTCGCTCACCGACTGGAACCTCCTGTCGGACCCGGAGTTCACCGGGATGGACAACTATGCCGAGCTGGCCGTCGACCCGCTGTTCTGGCGGGCGCTGCTGCTCACCGGTTACAACACCGTGCTCAATCTGGTCGGCCAGCTCACCCTGGCGCTGCTGCTGGCCGCGCTGATGCACCGGCTGACCAAGTCGGTGGTGCTGCGGGCGATGCTGCTGCTGCCCTGGCTGGTGCCCAACGTGTCCATGGCGCTGCTGTGGCTGTGGCTGCTGGACGCCAACCTCGGCTTCGTCAACCAGCTGCTCTCCTCGCTGGGTCTGTCCACCCACGGGTTCTTCAGCTCCCCCGGCGAGGCGATGCCGACCGTGGCCGCGGTCACCACCTGGGCGTCGGTCGGCTACGTGGCCCTGCTGCTGTACGCGGGGATGATGCAGATCCCGACGCAGGTCTACGAGGCGGCGGCGATCGACGGCGCGGGAGAGATCCGCACCTTCTTCCGGGTCACCCTGCCGCTGCTGCGGCCCATCCTCGCGCTGGTGCTGGTCGTCTCGGTGATCGGCTGCTTCCAGATCTTCGACACCATCGCGGTCGCCACCAAGGGTGGCCCGATCAACGCCACCAAGGTCATCTATTACTACATCTACCAGGAGGCCTTCACCCACTTCCGGATGGGCTACGCCTCCGCCATGGCCCTCAGCCTCGTGCTGGTCCTGGGCACCCTCACCTACCTGCAGATGCGCCTGATGCGCGCGTCCAGCTCGGACCTCGGTTAGGAGGCGGTCGCGTTGCGCGCCGGCCGTACCTTGGCGTGGACCGTGATGGCGATCGCCGTCGTGGTCACCGTGTTCCCGTTCTACTGGATGGTCCGCACCGCCTTCACCGACGCCGGACACCTGTTCACCGACAACTTCTCCCTCGTCCCCGGGCACCTGACGCTGGCCAACTTCAAGCGGGTGCTCGGCCTGTCCACGGTCGCCGAGGCCCAGGCCGCCGGAGGTTCGGGAGCCTCCCTCGACTTCCTTCTCTACCTGCGCAACTCCATCGTCTACACGACGGTCGTGGTGGTGGCGCAGACCATCTCCTGCGCGCTGGCCGGATACGCGCTGGCCCGGCTCCGGTTCCGCGGCAGGGAGGCGGTCTTCTCGATGTTCGTCGCGTCGCTGATGATCCCGCCGATCTTCACGCTGCTGCCGAACTTCGCCATGGTGCGCAGCCTCGGGCTGCTCAACACCTTCGCCGGGCTCGTCGCGCCGATCCTGCTCATGACCCCGTTCACCGTCTTCTTCCTGCGGCAGTTCTTCCTGTCGCTGCCACGCGAGGTCGAGGAGGCCGCCTTCATCGACGGGGCGGGGCTGTGGACCATCTTCTGGCGCGTGGCGCTGCCCATGTCGAAGGGGCCGCTCATCACGATCGGCATCACCAACGCCGTGTGGGCGTGGAAGGACTACCTCTGGCCGCTGCTCGTCGGCCAGGAGGAGGGCACCCGCGTGCTCACCGTCGCGCTCGGCGTCTTCCTGCAACAGTCCCCGAACGCCCGTCCCGACTGGACGGGCCTCATGGCCGGCTCGGCCCTGTCCGTCGTGCCCGTGCTGCTGCTCCTGCTGGTCTTCGGCAGGCGGCTGGCCAATTCCCTTCAGTTCACGGGCATCAAGTAAAACCCTCGTCACGAGGAAGGACCCCCCAATGTCCAGGTCAGTTCGTCTCGCCCCGGTCGTGATCGCCGCGGGTCTGCTCGCCACAGCGTGCGGCGGCGGCGCGAAGGAGGGCGGCGGCCCCGTCACCCTCACCTACGTCATGTGGGCCGACAACCAGGTGCCCGCCTACCGGCAGTGCGCCGACGCGTTCACCGCGAAGAACCCCGGCATCACCGTCAAGATGAGCTCGGTGGCGTGGCCGCAGTACTGGCAGAACCTCACCACCCAGGTCGTCTCCGGCACCGCCCCCGACGTCTTCCGCGACTCGGTCGCCTATTATCCGCAGTTCGCCAAGAACAACCAGATGCTCGACATCGGCGAGCTGGTCGACAGGGACAAGATCGACCTCGGCCGGTACCAGAAGGGGCTGGCCGACATCTGGGTGCGCGACGGCAAGCGCTACGGCCTGCCGCTCGACTGGGACACCATCGGGGTCTTCTACAACAAGGACCTGGTGTCCTCGGCGGGGGTGAAACCGGCGGACCTCGCGAACTGGACGTGGAACCCGCAGGACGGCGGCACGTTCGAGAAGACCATCGCCGCGCTGACCGTGGACGACAAGGGCCGCAGGGGCACCGACAAGGGGTTCGACAAGGACCACGTCAAGGTGTACGGCATCGCCCCCGATTACAACACCGGGGCGCTCGGCCAGACCTCGTGGGCCGGGCTCGCGGTGAGCAACGGGTTCAAATACCTCGACAAGAACCCCTTCGGCGGCAAGTACTTCTACGACGATCCCAAGCTGGCCGAGACCATCGACTGGTTCGCCGGGCTGATCAGGAAGGGGTACGCCCCGCCGTACGACAAGCAGTCGGCGCTCGGCGGCGACGCGGTGCTCCAGGCGGGCAAGGCCGCGATGACCATGGCGGGGTCCTGGATGTCCAAGACCTACCTGGACAGCAAGACGCTGAAGCTGGCCGTGGCCCCGCTGCCCGCCGGCCCCCAGGGCCGCAAGTCTCCGATCAACGGCGTCTCCGACGCCATCTACACCGGAACCAAGCACAAGGACGAGGCCTGGCGGTGGGTCAAGTTCGTCGCCTCCGCCGAGTGCCAGGATCTGGTCGCCGCCACCACCGAGGTGCTGCCGGCCATCAGCACCTCCTCCGACAAGGCCCTGGCGGCCCACGCCGCGGCCGGACGGGACGTCAAGCCCTTCGTGGACGAGGCGAAGGCACCGGACGGCACGTTCCTGCTGCCCATCACCGACAACGCCGACCGGGTCACCGAGATCATGGACAACGCGATCTCCTCGGTCTACCTCGGCAGGTCGGATGCGAAGACGGCGCTCACCGCCGCCAACACCGAAGTCAACGCCCTGTTCCAGTGACCCGGTTCCGGTGACCCCGGTTCCGGTGACCCCGGTTCCGGTGACCCCGGTTCCGGTGACCCCGCCCGGGCGGCCCGCCCGCGGCCTCCGCGAAAAGAGATGTTCCCGCAGGAGAGATGTAGGAGAAGCATGTCCAGCACAACCTGGCACCGGTTAGCCGGCGTCACCGCGCTCGCCCCCGTCGTCGCGTCACTGTTCGCCTTCGCCCCCGCCCCGGTCCAGGCCGCGGGCGCCACCCTCGGCCAGGAGGTCGCGGTCCCGGCGTACTTCTATCCCGGAGGCGCCTCGGCCACCTACTGGGACCAGATGACCACCGCGGGCAGCACACCGTCCGTCGCGGTGGTGAACGTCTTCAACGGTCCCACCAACGCGGTCAACCCCGACTACGCCACCGCCCTGGCCAAGGCGCACAACGCCGGCGTCAAGGTCATCGGCTACGTGGACACCGGCTACTTCGGCACCTCCCAGACCCCCCAGGCCACCCGGCTCGGCTCGACCCAGGCCTAGGACTGGCGGGCGCAGATCCAGCTCGACGTCGACAACTGGTACAAGTTCTACGGCAGCAACATCGACGGCATCTTCTTCGACCAGGCGCAGAACGCCTGCGGCCCGGCCGGCGGCGGGGACGCGTGGGTGGACCTCTACCGCGAGGCCAGTGCCTACGTGAAGAAGTACCACCCCGGCGCGATCACCATCCACAACCCGGGCGCCCCACCCGCCGCCTGCTTCCAGGACTCCGCCGACATCCTCGTCACCTTCGAGAGCGACTACGCCACCTACCTGAACCCGCCCGCCAACCTGGCTCCGCCCGCCTGGCAGGCCGCCTACGACCCCAAGCGCATCTGGAACCTGGTCTACAACGTGCCCGACCAGGCGGCCCTGTCCACGGTCATGGCCAAGGCGAAGGCCAACAACGCCGGATACGTCTACATCACCGACGACGTGCTGGACAACCCGTGGGACAAGCTGCCCGACACCTCCTACATGTCCGCGCAGTTCGCGGCGGCCAAGGGCACCGGCGGCGCCACCCCGGCGGCCCCGGCCACCCCGACCGCGAGCCAGGTGAAGGCCACCGGCCTGCGGCTGAGCTGGACCTCCGCCGCCTACCCCGGCGTGGTCGGCTACGACGTCTACCAGGGGTCCACGAAGATCGGCACGGAGGCCAACTTCACCCCGAACGCGACCATCTTCGAGGTGGAGGGGCTGTCGCCCTCGACCGCCTACACCTTCTCGATCCGCGCCAGGGACAAGGCGGGCAACACCTCGGCCGCGAGCGCGGCGGTCCCGGTGACCACCGCGGCCAAGAGCGCGACCGCGCCCACCGTCCCCGGCACCCCGGTCGCCTCCGAGGTCGGCCCGACCAGCGTCCGGCTGACCTGGACCGCCTCGACCGACGCGGACTCCGGTGACCACGTCGACTTCTACGACATCTTCCAGGGCGGCGTCCGCATCCTGTCGCTGCCGGAGTCCGTCACGACCGCCCACTTCGGCGGGCTGAGCGGCGGGCAGGGTTACTCCTTCACGGTGAAGGCGCGCGACACCACCGGCAACTCCTCGGCGGCGTCCGGCGCGGTGAGCATCACCACGCCCAACCCGACGCCCATCGGGACCCCGGTGGCGGCGCTGAACGCGACCACCGCCACCTACACCCTCCAGTACAACCTGCCCTACGACCTGCACCTGGTCTTCATCGACACCGACGACAACCCCGCCACCGGCTACACCGTGCCCGTGCCCGGGGGCGGAGTCGGGGCCGACTACATGATCCAGAACGGGTCGCTCCACCGGTCCACCGGCACGGGCTGGGGGTGGACGACCGTCTCCGGCATGAGCCCGCTGATCTCCAGTTCGGGAGGCCTCTACCAGTGGTCGGTGCCGACCTCGGCCTTCACCGGCGCGGGCACCACCCACAAGGTGGTCTTCAACGGCACCGGCACCTCGCCCGAGGTCTACTCCGCCGTCCTCGCCGTGACGAAGAACTGATCGTGGAACAGAGCCGAAGGAACGGCTGAGACGACAAGGCCCGCTTCCGGTGAATCCGGAAGCGGGCCGGTCGGCCTTGGCCGGTCAGCGACAGGGCTTGTAGGGCTGGTTCTTCAGGGAGTAGTCAGAGGCCTTCTTGATGGCGTTGAAGTTGAGCGTGGCGGCGTTCGCCTTGGTGCAGAAGTTCGACGGCGAGGTCTTGTACTCCACCTGGAACACCGGCTTGCCCGCCTGGACGAAGCGCTTGAGCTCGTCGCACTCGTCGAACTGGAAGCACTCCTCGTTGACCGCATAGTCGAAGCTCGACACGAGGTCGGGGATCTGGCTGAGGTCGTTCTTGAGCGCCACGGACAGGCCCTGCGCGTGCGCCATGTCGGCCAGCGCCCGGTTGTAGACGAGCTGGGTGGCCGCGCTGACGTTCCAGCCGGTGACGGAGGCTCCTTCCTCGTGCGCGTGCACCACGTCGAACTCCACGCCGTCGAATCCGGCCGCGGCGCACTTGGCGACTCTGGCCTTCATCATCTGCAGGAGGAAGTCACGCTGGCCCTTGTCGTTGTTGATGTTCGCCCAGCGCTCGTTGGGGAACTCGTCGCTGAACGGCTTGCCCAGCAGGGAGTTGCCGTGGCTCTTGTGCCAGGTGAGGAACTGCTGGTAATCGGGGCGGAAATCCTCGATCGACCCGGCGTCGATGTAGCAGATCGCCTTGGCGCCTCGCGCGTGGATCGCTTTGACGGCGGCGGTGTTGGGGGTGGTGTTGTTGCCGGCGACGGCGGCGTCCACGTAGAGGTCGATGTCGAACACGGTCGGCCGGACACAGGCGCCGCCCGTCTGCGGGGTCACGCAGATGCCGACGTCGATGCCGCCGGTCGAGGCGTAGGTCGGATTGCCCTCGAGCTGGTACTGCCAGCGGCTCTGCACCGGCGGGCGCCAGAGGGCGGCGCTCGTGGCGGCGCCGGCCGTCGCCGACGAGACGGCGGCAGTGGAAGCGGCGGCAGTGGAGGCGGGGGCGCCGGCCGTCGCTGCGGAGGCGGCGGTGCCGGAGGCCGCGATCGGGGCCAGGACCACGGTCGTGGCCACGGCCAGCCGCGCCACGAAGCGCAGCGGGGCCGAGCGCAGGGATAGGGGGTTGACCTGCACGCTTACCTTCTTTCTTTCCGTATAGCGGAATATCATTCTGCGATCAAGAGAATCGGGGAACGGGTGAGCTCGTCAAGTTTTCCCCGACTTCGGCAGATGCCCAGCGGACGCCCGAAGAAAGGCGACCGCCCCTGAAACGTCAGCAAGTATGCCCTATTGCCCCCATCAACAGGCGCTTCTTACAGCATATTCCGTCTGACGGAAACCTAGTCTGCACAGCGGATAGGCGCTACTATCGCCGCACGCAGCGGCCAAGGCCGCCGTGCTCTGCGGAAGGAAAGTCCCATGGCACGTATCGTGTCCATCGGCGCGGGCAGCGCCGAGCTCACCACGAACCTCCTCCCCCATCTCCCGGGATCTCCCGAACGAGAAACCTCGTCTCCCCCCACGCCCCGGAGCGTCCACGATCCCGCGGACACGACGACCACCCCTCGTGGCGGCCCGCTCGCCGGGGTGACCCGGTGAGGCGCGCCCTGGCCGCGGTCGCGGTGATGGTGCTGGCGGCGGCGCCGGCCGTGACCGGCTGCGCGTCCGCGGAGAAGCCGTCCGCCGGACCGGTGGAGATCACCGTCTGGCACGGCCAGGAGGACACCTCCGCCAAGTCCTTCGAGAAGCTGGTCACCCGGTTCAACCAGACCCACCAGGACGTCAGGGTAAGCGTCGAGTCCGGCGGGGCGACCGCCGACGGCATGCTTCCGAAGATAACCGCCGCCCTCACCTCCGATGCCTATCCCGACATCGCCTACCTTTACGGCTCCTGGGCTCCCAACATCGCCCGGAACCCGAAGGTGGCCGATCTGTCGGAGTACGTGAAGGCCCCGGCTGTCGGCTGGACCGATTTCTGGGCCAGCGAACGCGAGGCGGTCACCGTCCAGGGGAAGGTCATCGGCTTTCCCGCGGTCGTCGACAACATGGTGGTCCTCTACAACAGGAAGCTGCTGGCCAAGGCCGGGGTGGAGCCGCCCAAGCCCGACTGGACCTGGGCGGACTTCCGGACCACGGCGAAGAAGGCCACCGACCCGAGCGGCGGCGTCTTCGGCACGACGTGGGCGATCAGCGGCGGTGAGGAGGCCGTCTGGGGCCTGTGGCCGATGATCTGGCAGGCGGGCGGCGACATTCTCTCCCCCGACGGCAAGAAGGCCGTCTTCAACTCCCCCGCCGGGCAACAGGCGCTGGACCTGCTACGAGCCATGACGATCGACGATAAATCGGTCTACCTGGACTCCAGTCCGGCGGAGAAGGGCCAGAAGCTGTTCGAGTCCGGACGGCTGGGTCTGTTCCTGTCCGGCCCGTGGGTGCTGTCCGACCTGCGGGCGGCGAAGCTGGACTACGGCGTCGCGCAGCTGCCCGGTACGGCGGGCAACCACGAGACGATCTCGGGACCCGACAACTGGGTCGTGTTCAAGCACGACGAGCGGCGCGTCAAGGCCGCCGCCACCTTCCTGAGCTGGCTGACCGCGGCCGAGCAGCAGCTGGTGTGGATGAGCGACACGGGGTCGCTGCCGATCCGCGAGTCGATCACCAAGCTGCCCGGCTACCAGGACTACCTGAAGAAGTATCCCGGCATCGACGTGGTCTCGGACAACCTCGCCAACGCCAAGCGGGTCAGACCCCCGACGACCAGATATCCGCGGGTGTCGTCGTTCGTGGCCGACGCGATCGCGCAGACCCTCCTCGGCAGGTCCGACCCCAAGACGGCGCTGGACCAGGCGGCCACCAAGGCCGACGCGGCGCTCGCCGTACCGGGCTCGTGAGCACCACCGCACCGGCCCTGAGCCGGACCGGCGGCGCCGACGGGCGGCGCCGCGATCGCAGGAAGCTGGCCGACGACGTCGCGGGGTGGTCCTTCGCGGGCCCGGCGACGCTGGTCATCCTCGGCTTCTCGCTGATCCCCATGGCGTGGGCGCTCGCGCTCTCCTTCACCGACTCCGATCTGATGTCCCCCGGACGCGACGTCGGGCTCGACAACTACCGGGCGCTGCTCCACGACCCCGTCTTCCACCAGGCACTCGCCAACACCGGGCTGCTGGTGGCGATCTACATCCCGGCCTCGCTGGCGGCGGGCCTGCTCGTGGCGGTGCTGCTGAACAGGAAGGTGCGGGGCATCGGGTTCTACCGGGCCTGCTTCCTGGTGCCCTACATCGCCTCGGCCACCTCGGCCGGGCTGCTCATGGGCTACATCTTCGACCGCGACTTCGGGTTGATGAACGGGCTGCTCGTCAAGCTCGGCCTGCCGGTGCAGGGGCTGCTGAGCAGCCCCTCGCAGGCCATGTTCGTGCTCACCCTCATCTTCTTCTGGACCCGCTTCGGGTTCTCGGTGGTGATCTACCTGGCCGCGATCCAGGAGATCAGCAAGGAGGTCGTGGAGGCCGCCGCCATCGACGGTGCCGGCAGGTGGGCCACGTTCCGGCACATCATCGTGCCGTCGGTGCGGCCGATGACGATCTTCCTCGCGGTCTGGGGGCTGATCGACGCGTTGCAGTTCTTCGACCTGGTGATGACCACCACCAAGGGTGGACCGGCGAACTCGACGGTGACGATCGTCTACTACGTCTGGCAGCTCGCCTTCACCTTCTTCACCGCCGGGTACGGCGCGGCCGTGGCGTACGTCCTGTTCGCCGGCACCCTGCTGCTGATCGTCGTGGGGATGCTGATCGCGCGGCGGAAGGGAGTCCTGCGATGAGACGCCGTCTGCCCAGCGGGTGGCACCTGGTGCTCGCGCCGATGTCGGCGGTGACCGTGCTGCCGTTCGTCTGGATGGTCCTCAGCTCGGTGATGACCCAGGGAGAGCTCAACCGCTTCCCGCCGGCGATCTGGCCGGAGGGCGTCGACCTGGGCGGCTACCGTACGGTGCTCCAGGGCTCCGACTTCCCCCGCTGGTTCCTCAACAGCGTGATCGTGTCAGGCGTGATCGTGCTGGCCCAGCTGGCGCTGTGCAGCATGGCGGGCTACGCGTTCGCCAGGATCAGGTTCGTCGGCTCCAGGCTCACGCTGGTCCTGGTGATCGCCACCGCGCTGATCCCGTTCCAGCTCACGGTGATCCCGACGTTTCTGATCTTCAACAAGGTCGGCCTGACCGACACGCTGGGCGCGCTCATCGTGCCGCAGCTCAGCTCGGCGGTGGGCATCTACCTGATGACCTCTTTCTTCCAGTCGTTCCCGAAGGAGCTGGAGGAGGCGGCGCGGATCGACGGGTGCTCCCGCTTCGCCGTGTTCTTCAGGGTGGTCCTGCCCGTGGCCAGGCCCGCCCTCGCCGCCCTGGCCGTCATCACGTTCATCGCGGCCTGGAACGACCTGTTCTGGCCGCTGGTGGCGATCAGTTCGGAGGCGAAGTACACGGTCCAGGTGGGTCTGACGACCTTCCAGGGCCAGCACCGCGCCGACTGGCCGGCGATCATGGCGGGCACGGTGCTCACCACGCTTCCCGTGCTGGGCGTGTTCCTGTTCGGCCAGCGCCGGTTCGTCCAGGCGCTGACCGGCGCGGTCAAGGGCTGAGCCGGAGCGCGGGCCCGGCGGCGTGCCCGATGACGTGCCCGCGCCGAACCCGGCACGCGCGCCATCGGGCGGGCCGCCGGCAGAGCGGCGGCCCGCCTCCGGGACCCCTCAGGCCTGCTCTCGGTAGGGGTTGGCCGGCAGCCCCTCGACGGTCGTGTGGCAGCGCAGCAGCTCGCCGCCGGCCGTGCCGTCCCAGGCGGTGGTCACGTACAGCACATCGAGGTCCGGCCCGCCGAACGCGCAGCTCGTCACGTTGGCGACGGGGATCTCGACGGTCAGGTCGAGCCTCCCGTCGGGGCGCAGGCGCACGAGCGCCCCGCCGCCCCACAATGCGACCCACACGTGACCTCGGGCGTCCACGGTGATCCCGTCGGGCAGTCCCCGCGGGATCTCGGCGAAGACCCGGCGTTCCCCGAGCCGCCCGTCACCGGGGTCGTAGTCGAAGACGTCCACCCGCCCCGTGGGCGTGTCCACGTAGTAGAGCAGCCGCTCGTCCGGACTCCAGGCGATGCCGTTGGAGATCGTGACCCCGTCCAGCACCCGCTCGCAGTGACGGTCTGAGTCGAGCCGGTAGAGCGCGCCCGCTCCGGGGGCGTCGTCCTCGGCCTTGGTACCCGCGAAGAACCTGCCCGCGCGGTCGCAGGCGCCGTCGTTCATCCGGTTGCCGGGCCGCTCGGCGGCCGTCACCGGCGCGATCAGCTCCAGGTCGGGACGGCCGTACGGGCGCACGCCGTCCTGCGGCCTCACACCGGAGTCATCCGGGCGCAGGCCGCCCCGCGGTTTCGCGCCGGAGTCATCCGGGCGCGGACCCCTCCGGTCCGTGGCCGTCGCCCACCCGCTCTCCGGGAGTACGGCGAAGCCGTCCCGGACGGCCAGCGCCAGCCCGCCCGAGGCTCTGGGCACCGCCACCCCGACCGGCTGGCCCACCTCGATCGCGCCGTGCGAACCGTCGGCGGGGTCGAGGCGGTGCACCCGGCCGGCCGGAATGTCGACCCACAGGAGCGTCTCGGTGCGGTCGTCCCAGCGAGGCCCCTCGCCCAGCCGCGCGGCGGGCACGGGGACGACCTCGGGCTCCGAAACCACACCCGTCACGGGATCACCACCGGATCGTGCGGAGCGTCGGCGCCGCGTACCGCGAGGACTCTCATAAACCCTCCTTATTCCGTGATGCAGAATGTAATTCCAAATCTGCCCCAGAACATCACCGCGGAGATCACGCTGTCAAGGGTCAGACCTGCTCGGCGATGGCCCGCCGCAGGGCGCGGCCGACCTCCTCCATCCTGGCCGGCGGCATGCGGTCCTTCAGCGCCGTCACGCTCACCGCGGCGACGGGCACCGTCTTGCCCATGAAGATCGGCGCCGCGACGCACCGCACACCGGGCTCGTTCTCCTCCAGGTCCAGCGAGTAGCCTCGCTCCCGGATCTGGCTCAGGTGCGCGGCCAGCTTGGCCTGGTTCGTGATCGTCGCACGGGTCCGGGACGCGAGGGGACCGTATCGCTCCGCCCACGCCCTGACCGCCTCGTCGGTCGGGTAGGTCCAGGCCAGCAACGCCTTGCCCACCCCCGTGCAGTGCGCCGCGTTGCGTCCGCCCACGACGGAGGTCATCGTGATCGACCGCACCGCCTCCACCTTGTCCAGGTAGACGACCTCTCCCCCGTCGAGGGTGGCGATGTGCACGGTCTCGGCGAACTCCTCACTCAGCCGCAGCAGGAGCGGGTGGACGATGGTGCGCAGGTCCATGGTCTCGTAGAACCTGAAGGCCGTGGCGAGCATCTCGGTGCCCAGGAAGTAGGGCCCGCTGGACTCGGGCTGCGCGGCGAAGCCGCGATGCTTCAGCGCGCCGAGGAGGCGGTGCAGCGAGCTTTTGGGCAGTCCGAGCCGGGTGGCCAGCTCGTCGAGGGTCACCCCCCTGCTGTGCTTTCCGATCTCCTGCAGGATCAGCAGGGCGCGATCGACGCTCCCCACCGGCGACTGGGCCTCACCCATGAACTCTCCTCGCGTATTCCGAATAATGGAATGCTATAGCGTTATGCGGAATAACTGCCACTTTCTGCGCGAGAAATCACAGAGGCCCCCGACGCAGGCCGATGCGAGGCGAGCGGCTCCCCGCCCGCCACCCCGCGCCTGCCGCCACTTCCACCCGCTGTCGCTTACCGTATCGAGGCCGTCACCGGATCGCACATCACGATGCCGTGAAGGACGCGGAGGGCCCTCCACCCCCTCCTCGCATGCGCATTCCCCGAAACTTGGGTCTTACCGGAAAGATTCTTTACTATTAACCTTTCGGTGTGGACCTAGAAGTGCGTCATTTACGAGCAATCTGTGCGATCGCCGATTCCGGCAGCATTTCCAAGGCGGCAACCGCACTCAAGATGTCGCAGCCCGCGCTCGCCACGCAGCTGCGGCGCATCGAGCGGATGTTCGGCGGGCCACTGTTCGAGCGCGGCCGAGAGGGGACGCGCCCCACCCAGCTCGGTACGTGGGTGCTGATCAGAGCGCGCTCGCTGTTACCGGCGTTCGACGAGTTACGGCGGGACGGCATGCGCTACGCCGAACCGGCGGTCGAGAAGCTCAAGATTCGGGTGGGCTTTATGTCCAGCCATTTAGCGATAAATGTCCTTAAATGCCTCAATGAACTGGTAGCCGGGGCCGACATCACCGTCCGCACCGAGGAGGCGATGGACCTGCTGCCCGGGTTGCTGGAGTCCGAGCGCCTGGAGCTCGCCACCCTGGGCGACTACCCGGGACACGAGCTCTCTCCGCCGCCGGGCGTGGTCTACGCGGGGGTGGCCGTCGAGCCCATCTTCGTCGGGCTGGCCGCCTCCCACCCGCTGGCTCAGCGCGAGGAGATCGAACTACGGGATCTCGCCTCCGAGGACTGGAGCCTGCACGCGCTGGCCGAGGCGGGACACCGCGAGCACTTCTGGGCCGCCTGCGCCCGCCAGGGCTTCACGCCCAACGTCGCCTACTCCGCCGACCTCAGCCTGGCCATCGACCTCATCTCCTCGGCCCGGTGCGTGGGCATGTTCCAGGCCACCAGCAAGGGCTATCCCGGCATCGTCATCCGGCCGCTCGCCGGGACCCCGCTGCGGTTCCGGCACATGATCGGGTGGACCGAGTACGGGCCGGTCGCCCCGCTCGGGCCCGACCTGGTCCAGGCGGTCACCAAGACCTACTGGGCCGAGGTACGGCGCGCACCCGTCTACGCGTCATGGCTGAAGCGCCACAGGCCGCTCTCACCGCCTATCTAGCCGCCTATATCGCGAAGTTATGGATTTTCGTGGGGTACTCGCCCCCGTACTCACGGTGTCAGCTTTGGTCCAGCCCAAACCGTCAGGGCTCCTTGCATCCCTCTAACCCCCCAAGGGACACCGAGAGGAGTCACCCCGCGTGAATCCCAAGGTCAGAGTGGGCGCCGTCGCCGTACTGGCTGCCGTCGCCATGACCACAACCTCGGTGGTGAGCGCCGCCGGCGCCGCCACCGCCCCCGCGGGCACCGTCGCCCACACCATATCCGCAGATCCCCCGGCGTTCGCGCCGCCGGACCCCGAGTCCCGCAAGCGCGCGATCTCCAGCGCGGACGGAGCCCTCACCGCCAGGGCAGACGCCCTGTTCAAGGCGGCCGAGGACGAGTTCACGCTGGCGAAGACCATCGCGGGGACCCACGGCCTGCAGTACCTGACCTACTCGCGGACCCACCGTGGGCTGCCCGTCTACGGCGGCGACGTGGTCGTCACCACCGACAGGACGGGCCAGGAGGTCGGTTCCGTCGCCTCGGGGCAGCGCGCCGAGATCAGGGTGGGCGTCAAGAGCAAGATCGGCGCCGCCACCGCGGCGGTCACCGCCCGCGGCAAGCTGCCGGTCGTGGAGAGCGTCAGCACGCCCACGCTGGTCGTGCACGCGGCCGGCGAACGGCCCAGGCTGGCGTGGGAGGTGGTCGTCACCGGCGCCACCAAGCAGGCCCCGAGCATCCTGCACGTCTTCGTGGACGCCCTCGACGGGTCGGTCGTGGACTCCTACGACCAGGTCCGCGCGGGCACCGGCAACAGCTTCTACAACGGCAACCCGGTGACCATCCAGACCTCCGGCTCCGGCGGCTCGTACTCGATGACCGACACCACCCGCCCCGGCCTGCGCTGCGGCGGCCAGGGCGGCACCGCCTACACCAAAGCGAGCGACTCCTGGGGCAACGGCTCGGGCACCAACCTGGAGACCGCCTGCGTCGACGCGCTGTACGCCGCCCAGAAGGAATGGGACATGCTGCGCGACTGGCTGGGGCGCAGCGGCTTCAACGGCTCCGGCGGCGCCTTCCCCACCAGGGTCGGCCTGAGCGACGTCAACGCCTACTGGAACGGTTCCTACACCAACTTCGGCCACAACCAGGCCAACAACCAGCAGGCCACCCCGATGGACGTGGTCGGTCACGAGTACGGCCACTCCATCTTCGAGTACTCCGGCTCCGGCGGCTCCGGTTCCGGCAACGAGACCGGCGGGCTCAACGAGTCGACCGGCGACATCTTCGGCGCGCTGACCGAGCACTTCGCCAACAACGCCGCCGACCCGCCGGACTACTCGGTCGGCGAGGAGGTCAACCTGGTCGGCAACGGGCCGATCCGCTACATGTACAACCCCTCCACCAACGGCGACCCGAACTGCTACAGCTCCTCCATCCCCAACACCGAGGTGCACGCGGCGGCCGGCCCGCAAAACCACTGGTTCTACCTGCTGGCCGAGGGCACCAGCCCGGGCGGCGGCAAACCCTCCAGCCCGGTGTGCTCGGGCCCGTCCTCGCTGACCGGCATCGGCGTCCAGAAGGCCGGCCAGATCTTCATGGCCGGGCTGAACGCCAAGACCATCCCGTGGACGCACGCCAAGGCGCGTTCGGCCACCGTGGCCGCGGCCAAGCAGCTCTTCCCGAACAGCTGCGTGGAGGTCAACGCGGTCAAGGCCGCCTGGACCGCCGTCAACGTCCCGGCGCAGAGCGGCGAGCCGACCTGCACGGTCAACCCGCCCGGCAACGACTTCTCGGTCTCGCTCAGCCCGGCCTCGGGGAGCGTGCAGGCGGGCCAGTCCACCACCGCGACCGTGCGGACCACGGTGACCGGCGGCGGCGCCCAGTCCATCACGCTGCGGGCCGCCGGCCTGCCCTCCGGCGCGACCGCCTCCTTCAGCCCGGCCACCATCACGGCGGGCCAGTCGTCGACCCTGACGCTGGCCACCTCGGCGAGCACCCCGCAGGGGACCTACTCGGTGACGGTCACCGCCGACGGCGCCGACGTGGACAGGACGGCGGCCTACGCGTTGACCGTCGGCACCGGTAATCCGCCCGACCCGACCGTGCCCGACATCCCGGTGGCCAACGTCAGCGCGCACCTGAACCAGCTGCAGTCGATCGCCACGAGCAACGGCGGCAACCGCGCCACCGCCACCTCCGGCTACACCGCCTCCCTCAACTACATCAAGGGCAAACTCGACGCCGCCGGCTACAGCACCAGCGTGCAGAACTTCACCTACAACGGCCAGAGCCACGCCAACCTCATCGCCAACTGGCCCGCCGGCCCCAGCGGCCCCACCGTGCTGCTGGGCGCCCATCTCGACAGCGTCACCGCCGGCCCCGGCATCAACGACAACGGCTCCGGCTCGGCCAGCCTGCTCGAACTCGCCCTCACCGTGGCCAACCGCAACCCCACCCTCACCAAACACCTGCGCTTCGCCTGGTGGGGCGCCGAAGAGCTCGGCATGCGCGGCTCCACCTATCACGTGCAAAACGGCGGCGCCACCGGCGTGGAGGCCTATCTCAACTTCGACATGACCGCCTCCCCCAACCCCGGCTACTTCGTCTACGACGACGACCCCGCCATCGAGAAGATCTTCAAGGACTACTACGCCACCCTCAACGTCCCCACCGAGATCGAAACCGAAGGCGACGGCCGCAGCGACCACACCCCCTTCAAGAACGCCGGTGTCCGGGTCGGCGGCATCTTCACCGGCGCCGAGACCACCAAGACCTCGGCCCAGGCCGCCAAGTGGGGCGGCACCGCCGGACAGGCCTTCGACCGCTGCTACCACTCCTCCTGCGACACCACCTCCAACATCAACACCACCGCGCTGGACCGCAACGCCGACGCCATCGCCAACGCCCTGTGGAAACTCGCCGTGGGCACCGTCCAACCCCCCACCGACGACTACTCGGTCTCGCTGAGCCCGTCCTCGGCCTCGGTGCAGGCCGGGCAGTCGGCGAGCACGACGCTCAGCACCCAGGTGACCTCCGGCGGCGCGCAGTCCATCGCGCTGAGCGCCGGCGGTCTGCCCTCCGGCGCGACCGCGTCCTTCAGCCCCGCGAACATCAGCTCCGGCCAGTCCTCCGCGGTCACGATCGCCACCTCGGCGAGCACGCCCGCCGGGACCTACACCGTCAACGTCAACGCCGACGGCGCCTCCGCCGACCGGTCGGCGACCTTCACCCTCACCGTCGGCGGGGGTCAGGGCGGCGGCACCTGGGCGGTCTGGACCTCGTACGCGGTCGGGGACACCGTGACCTACAACGGCATCGGCTACCGATGCCTGCAGGGTCACACCTCGCTGCCCGGGTGGGAGCCGCCGAACACCCCCGCTCTGTGGCAGCGGATCTGATCCGATGACGACCGTCTAGATCTCCTCCACCTCCCAGCGGAGTACGGCGGGCGGGCATGGCCGCCCGCCGTACTCGTTTTTCCGTGTGAGGCATCCGGCGCACCGTGATTGGGCCGCCCGAAAAGGGTAGGTATGCGCTGCTGCATCACGGAAGTCCGGCCGGAGGTCGAGAACGAGGCGGTCATGATGGTCCTCAGCCGATTGCTCACGTCGTCCGTACGCCCGGAGAGCCCGGCAGGGGGCCGCTCGACCCGCTTCCCGGCCGGATGAGCGCCGCGGCCCGGTCCGGCGGGACGTCGACCGCGCGCGAGCGACAGGCCGCGGACCCGCGCCGGTGGAAGGCGCTGATCGTCTGCCTGGTGGCCGGCTTCATGACGCTGCTGGACGTCAGCATCGTCAACGTGGCGCTGCCCTCCATCCGCACCGGGCTGCACTCCCCGCAGAGCGACCTGCAGTGGGTGGTCTCCGGGTACGCGCTCACCTTCGGACTGGTGCTGGTGCCCGCCGGGCGGTTCGGCGACATGCGCGGCCGGCGCAACGTGTTCGCCTTCGGCGTCGCCCTTTTCACTCTCGCCAGCGCGGCGGCCGGCGTCGCCCAGAACTCCACCTGGCTGGTCGTCGCGAGGCTCGTCCAGGGAATCGCCGGCGGAGTGATCAATCCCCAGGTCAGCGGGCTGATCCAGCAGCTTTTCCGGGGTGCGGAGCGCGGCCGGGCGTTCGGGCTGCTGGGCGCCACGATCGGCATCTCGACCGCGATCGGCCCGCTGCTCGGCGGGCTGCTCATCCACCTCGGCGGCGGGCAGGAGGGGTGGCGCCTGGTCTTCTACGTCAACGTGCCGATCGGCGTCCTGGCCGTGATCCTGGCCTACCGCTACATCCCGAGCCGGGCGCAGGAGAGACGACGGCGGGAGAGCATGGACCCCGTGGGCGTGCTCCTGCTGGCCGTCGGGGTCGTGCTGGTGCTGCTGCCCCTCGTAGAGGGACAGCAGTGGCGGGGTGAGGGGAAGTGGGCGGTGCCGGTCGCCGGGGTCGTCGTGATCGCCGGCTTCGTGGGGTGGGAGCACCGGTACGCCCGGCGGAGCCAGCCGGTCGTCGACCTGTCGCTGTTCGGCAGGCGTTCCTATGCCCTCGGCGCCCTGCTCGCCGCGCTCTACTTCGCGGGCTTCACCGCGATCTTCTTCGTCCTCACCCTGTACCTGCAGGACGGCCTGCACTACGCGGCCCTGGAGGCGGGCCTGGCGAGCACGCCGTTCGCGGCGGGATCGGCCGCCGCCTCGGTGCTGGGAGGCCGGATCGTCACCAGGCTCGGCCGCCCGCTGGTGGTGCTGGGCCTGGTGCTGGTCACCGTCGGGCTGGCCGCCACGGAGCTGGCCGTACGGCTGGCCCCCGGCCAGGAGGTGGGCTGGGCGATCGCGGCGCCGCTGCTCGTGGCCGGGCTGGGCAGCGGCCTGGTGATCTCCCCGAACCAGACGCTGACCCTGTCGGAGGTGCCGGTCGCCGAGGCCGGCACCGCCGGCGGCGTGCTGCAGACCGGTCAGCGGATCGGCGCCGCCCTCGGCATCGCGGTGGTCGGCTCGGTGTTCTTCGCCGGGGTCGCCTCCTCCCACGGGGACTACGCCCTGGCGTTCCGGCACGCGCTGCTGGTCACCATCGGCTTCGTGGTGGCCGCGCTGGCGGTGGCCCTCACCGACGTGGCCGCCGACCGCCGCGCGGCGAGCCGGGGCCGGCGGGCGGGGACCACCGCGTCCGCTCCTCAAGGAGGCTGAGAACGGGCCACGGCCATCGAGACGGCCCGGGCCTGTCGTCACCTTGACAGGCGGGCCTCCATCACGACCGGATGCGTCTAGCCCTTGCGGGCGATCCCGCCGTACATGAGCTGCTGGCCCACGGTGAGTTTCTCGGGGACGGGCCCGTCGGGTCGCCACAGGGGCAGCGGGACGACGCCCGGGTCGAGGAGCTCGAAGCCGTCGAAGAAGGCGGTGATCTCCTCCGGTGTGCGGAAGCGGCCGGTGCCGAGCAGCGCGAGGAACTTCTGCTCGGCCTCGCGCGACTCCTGGGTGGAGGCGCAGAAGTGGGTGATGAACAGGTGGCTGCCCGGCGGAACCGCCGCCATGTAGGCCTCGACGATCCCCCTGGGGTCCTCGTCGTCGTGCAGGTGGTGCAGGATGCCGATCAGCAGCACGCCGACCGGGCGGCCGAGGTCGATGAGGTTCTTGAAAGCCGGGTCGGCGAGGATGGCCGCCGGATCGCGCAGGTCGGAGGTGATGACCGCGGTGCGGTCGTTGTCGGCCAGCAGCGCCCGGCCGTGGGCCAGCACCATCGGGTCGTTGTCGACGTAGACGACCCGCGAGTCCGGGTTCGCGCGCTGCGCGACCTGGTGGGTGTTCTCCACGGTCGGCAGGCCGGAACCGAGGTCGACGAACTGGGTGATGCCCTGCTCGACCAGGAAGCGCACTCCGCGGCCGAGGACCTGCCGGTTGTAGGTCGCCACGTCGTAGATCTCCGGGACGACCTTCACGATCTCGGCGACGAAGGCGCGATCGACCTCGAAGTTGTCCTTGCCGTTGAGGACGACGTCGTAGGCCCTGGCGATGCTGGGCCTGGTGGTGTCGATGCCGGCGTTCGGCTCACTCAGCTTGTCGACCACAGGGGTCCTTCCTCGCTGTCCCGGGGCGGTTTAAATGATCATAGATGGTGGAAGGTCTCCGAGACGCGCCTTTTGGCGATTAACGGATGACCGATTTCCGGGAACCGGTACGGGCGATGCCGGGAGCGGCGTCTCCCGCGCCGGACGGGCGGGGATGGACGGCTCCGCGCCCGTCCGGCCTCGAGACGCCCGGGTGAAGGCCTACTTCGGCGAGTCGCTCAGAACGGTGAAGGTGATGCCCGCCCGGCCGAGCCGTTCGATCAGCGCCCCGCCCATGGCGGCGGCCGGGGTGAGCTGGCCGGAGACAGGTGGCAGGTCGTCGAAGGCGAGGCAGAGCGCCGATTCGGCGAGCATCTTGGCGGTCTCGTCGTAGCCGGGATCGCCGCCCGCGACTTCGGTGACCACGCGCCGTCCGCCGCCCCGGCCCAGGAAGGTGACCTTGAACCAGCTGCCGGCCCGCTGTTCGGGGGTGGGCCCGTCACCGGGTGAGATCCGGCCGAGCAGCCAGGAGCGGGCCGGGGGGATCTGGGCGAGCACGGCGACCACGCCCACGCCCGCCACGAGCCCCAGCACGGCGGGCAGCCGTTTGACGGCGAAGTGGTGGCGATAGGTGAAGTCCGGGCCGTAGCGTGCCAGCGCGCGGGCCGAGCGCGCCACGATCTGCGGGTCGATCGTGGGCAGCGGCAGGGCCCAGCCTCCCACGTAGCGCGGCGACCCGGCCCTGGCGCGCACCCGGCGGTCGGCGGGACGGGCCTCGGCCTCGCGCCGGGCGTGCGCGGCCCGGGCGGTCTGCCGGGACCGGGCGATCGCCATGAGGGCGGAGCTGACGGTGCCTCCCGACGGCCTGCCGTCGGCCC
Organism: Streptosporangium sp. CA-135522; assembly: GCF_050949235.1. Lineage (NCBI taxonomy): Bacteria > Bacillati > Actinomycetota > Actinomycetes > Streptosporangiales > Streptosporangiaceae > Streptosporangium > Streptosporangium sp. CA-135522. The sequence continues at coordinate 4,189,646 of NZ_CP192026.1, read as the reverse complement.
GAACGAAACCGTCCACCTCGATCGGCACTCCCTCGGGGAGCAGGCCGACGGTGAAGTAGGCGCCGAGGTCGTGCGGGACGGAGTCGAATCCGCAGGCGTGCACGATCTTCGCCCCGGTCCGCTCGGCCCGCTCGTGGTGCCGGGTGAACATGAGGTCGACGAACTCCGGTTCGCCGGTGATGTCGGCGTAGTGGGTGCCGGCGGCGGCGCAGGCGGCGACGAGCGGCTCGCCGTAGGAGATGTAGGGGCCCACGGTGGTGGCGACGACCCTGGCCTGACCGGCGATCCGCGCCAGCGAGGCCGGGTCCGTCACGTCGGCGTGAAGCAGCGGCAGCTCCGGCAGGCCGATCCGCTCCCTGAGCGCTTCGAGCTTGGTCCGATTGCGCCCGGCCAGGGCCCAGCGGCAGTCAGGGGCGGCGTTGCGTGCGAGATACTGCGCGGTCAGCGCGCCGGTGAAGCCGGTGGCGCCGAAGAGCACGATGTCGTACGGGCGGTCGTCAGGCATGGGCTGAGACTCCTCCCAAGAAAGGGCGCGTGCAAGTCCCGAGAAGGGCCGCAGGTAGGGCCGTACCGGCCGACCGTTACTTCGATCACCTCGCCGCGGGTTCGGGCACTTCGGCGACCGTCGCGCCGTCGACCCGGCAGCGCTTGCCGTCGAAGTCGTACGGCGTGCCGCTCCGCGCACCGCGCACGATCGACAGGAACTCGCCGGTGCGCTCGTAGCGCTCGTCCTTCGACAGGTGGTCGCCGAGCCTGGCCTGTCGGCCACGAGCCGCCCGGGTCCGGCTCATCGTCTGACACATGACCGACAAAATGAATCGGTAATACCGGTTATTCTCGCGCCCGCGTTTTCCCCTATCGATTGGTAGGTTCATGGAAACAGCCAATGCACACATAAATGGAGGAATGGCGCGGTGGAGGTCGAGCAGACGGCACTGCCCGGGATCGGACTGCGGCACGAGTTCACCACTCGGTCGGGCCGGAGGATCGGGATCGTCTCCCATCGGACCGGCCGCCGCGATCTGGTGATATACGATCCAGCGGATCCTGATCGCGCGTGCGAGACCGTCAAGCTGAACGACGAGGAAGCGGACGCGCTCTGCGAGCTGCTCGGCGCCCCGCGCATCGTGCAGCGCCTCAACGCCCTGCACCGCGAGGTCGAGGGCCTGGTCAGCCTCCAGCTTCCCATCCTGGCGGGCACGCCGTACGCCGGCCGGCCGATGGGCGACGCGCGCGTGCGCACCCGCACCGGCGCCTCCATCGTGGCCGTGGTCCGCGGCGGGCAGGTCTTCGCCAGCCCCGGCCCCGACTTCGCGTTCGCCGACGGCGACGTGGTCGTCGTGGTCGGCAGCCCGGAGAGCACCGCCGCCGTGGCCGACATCCTGACCAACGGTTAGGGCCGCGGGTGCACGACACAGCGACCCTGATCCTGGAACTCGGCGCCGTCCTTCTCGGGCTCGGCATTCTCGGCGCCCTCGCCATGCGCGTCGGCATCTCCCCCATCCCCCTCTACCTGCTCGCGGGACTGGCCTTCGGCAAGGGCGGCATCCTGCCCCTGGCCACCAGCGAGGAGTTCATCTCGGTCGGCGCCGAACTCGGCGTCATCCTGCTGCTGCTCACCCTCGGCCTGGAGTACAACGCCGACGAGCTCGTGACCAGCCTGAAGGGCAACGCTCGGGCCGGAATCGTCGATCTGGTGCTCAACGCGGCACCCGGCGCGATCGCCGCGCTGTTGCTCGGCTGGGGCCCGGTGGCCGCGGTCGCCATGGCCGGCGTCACCTACGCCACCTCCTCGGGCATCACCGCCAAGGTCCTGTCCGACCTGGGCTGGATCGGCAACCGGGAGACCCCGGTGGTGCTGTCCCTGCTGGTCTTCGAAGACCTGACCATGGCGATCTACCTGCCGATCCTCACCGCCATGCTGGCCGGGGTGAGCTTCGTCGGCGGCGCGGTCACCGTGGGGATCGCGCTGACCACGGTCAGCGTGGTGCTGTTGGTGGCGCTGCGTTACGGCCGGTTCATCGAGGCCTTCGTCTCCAGCCCCAACTCGGAGGTGCTGCTGCTGAAGGTCGTCGGGCTCGCGCTGCTGGTCGCCGGAGTGGCCCAGCAGCTCCAGGTCTCGGCCGCCGTCGGCGCGTTCCTGGTCGGCATCGCGGTCTCCGGAGAGCTGGCCGAAGACGCCCAGGCGCTGCTGAGCCCGCTGCGGGACCTGTTCGCCGCGGTGTTCTTCGTCTTCTTCGGTCTGCAGACCGACCCCACCAAGATCCTCCCGGTCGCCGGGCTGGCCGCGCTGCTCGCCCTGGTCAGCATGATCACCAAGCTGCTCACCGGCGCCTACGCCGCCCGCCGGGCGGGAATCGCCAGGGCGGGGCGGGCGCGGGCGGGCATCGCGCTCATCCCCCGCGGCGAGTTCAACATCGTGATCGCCGGCCTGGCGGTGGCAGCGGGCGTCCACCCCGACCTCGGGCCGCTGGCCGCCGCCTACGTCCTCATCCTCGCCGCGTTCGGTCCCCTGGCCGCCCGGCTCGTCCAGCCCCTCATCACCGCCATCGCCAAACGCGCCTGACCCGTCAGGCGCTCGCACACGGCGGCTCCCCCGCGTGGCGGCCACCGCCGGGTCACCCGCCCGGTGACCCGGCGGTCGCGCTCCCCAGCGGGCGGATCCGAGCGACACAACCGGCCGGATCGGTGGTGCCGGCCGGCAACCGGCGGCGAACCCCCACATGACCGCCCGAACCTTCGGATCACCCGGTGAGCTCCGCCCATTCCGCGGCGAGCAGTTCATAGGAACGGACCCGATCGGCGTGGTCGTGGGTGATGGTGGTGACGAGCAGTTCGTCGGCGCCGGTGACGTCGCGCAGGACGCGCAACTTCTCGGCGACGGTCGGCGGCGAGCCGACGAACTGGGTCGCCACCCGGTCGGCGACCAGGGCGCGGTCCTCCTCGGTCCACTCGTGGACCGCGGCCTCCTGCGGCGTCGGGAACGGGATCGCCCCGGCGCCACTGCGGATGCCGCGCACCCACAGCCCGTACGGCGAGGCGAGCTCGCGGGCCGTGTCGTCGTCTTCGGCGACGACCACGTCGGCGGAGACGATCAGGCGGGGCTCGGTCAGGATCGGCGAGGGTTTGAAGGCCGCCCGGTAGGCCTCGGCCGCCTCCAGCACGTTGGACGGGCTGACGTGGTAGTTCGCCGCGAACGGCAGCCCTCGCTCGCCTGCCGCCTGAGCGCTCTGCCCGCCGCTGCTGCCCAGCACCCACAGCTCCAGGTCCGCGCCCTCGCCCGGCACGGCGTGCGCCGCCAGCCCTTCGGCCGACCGGTAGGTCCCGGCCAGCAGCGCGATGATGTCGTCCACCTGGTCGGCGAAGTCCGGGCTCTGCGCGCCCGGCTGCTGCAGCAGCGAGCCGTACAGGGCGAAGATCGGCGAATTGGCGAACGAGGCGAAGGAGAACGCCTCCGGGATGAGCAGCCCGTCCACGATCCTGGCCGGCTCGGGCGGCGGCGGAGTCTTCGCCGCGAGCTCGGCCATCTCGCGGTTGCGCTGCCCCGACCGGCCGAGGCCGAGGTCGATCCGACCCGGGTAGAGCGCGTCGATCAGGCCGAACTGCTCGACCACGGCCAGGGCCGTCTGGTGGCCGAGCTGCACGGCCCCGGAGCCGACCCTGATGGTGCTGGTCGCGGCGGCGACCAGGGCGATGAGCACGGCGGGGGCCGCGCCGGCGACGCCGGGGGCGAAGTGGTGCTCGGCCAGCCAGTAGCGGTGGTAGCCGAACTCCTCGGCGCGCCTGGCCAGGTCCAGGGTGTTGCGCAGCGCGTCGCCGGTCGTGCCTCCGGAGGGGACGGGGGACAGGTCGAGGATCGACAGCGAGGTCATGACTGCCTTTCGAGCCGAGGGCCTTCGGAGCGGGGGCTCTCGTGCGGGGAGCCGCCGTTCCGGGGACCACCGTTCTGGGGACCACCGTTCCGGGGACCACCGTTCTGGGGACCACCGTTCTGGGGGCTCTCGTGCGGGGAGCCGCCGTTCCCGGGACCACCGTTCCGGGGACCACCGTTCCGGGGACTCTCGTGCCGGGAACCGCCGTGCCGGGTGAACGGCCTGCTGGGGATCTCCCCGCGCAGCACGGGGGCGATGTCGCTCTGGAAGAGCTCGAGGGCGGCCCGGTGCTGCTTGTCGGTCAGGCCGTCGGCGTCGGCGTGCACGTGCATGACCTCGTGTCCGAGCCGCTCGTGATAGCGGTGGACCTTGTCGATGATCTGCTGGGGGCTGCCGACCAGGATCGAGCTGCGCTCGATCGCGTCCTCCAGCGTGTGGAAGACCGGGTCCACGCCGACCTTCTTGAACAGCTCCAGCCGGGCGTTGAAGATCGGCCGATAGGTCTCGATCGCGTCCTGGGAGTTCTTGGTCGCGTAGTAGCCCGCGCTGCCGGCGCCGACGAGGGCGTCGGCGGGGTCGTGGCCGTGGAACTCCCAGCGTTCCCGGTAGTAGCCGACCAGCTCGGCGTAGGGCTCGACCGGGTTGGTGACGTTGGCGGAGAAGAGCGGGTCGCCGTACTGCGCGGCGAGGTCCACCGACTCCTTGCTGGTGGCACTGCCGTGCCAGACGCGGACGGGCCGCTGCAGCGGACGGGGCCAGGTCTCGGCCTCGTGCAGGGACGGCCGGAACCGGCCGGACCAGGTGACCTTGTCCTCACGCCACAGGCGGCGGAACAGCTCGTAGCTCTCCCGGTTGCGGTCCCACTGGTCCTCGCCGGTCACATGGAACAGCTGCGCCTGCGCGGCCCCGTTCCCCTTGCCGATGATCAGCTCCAGGCGGCCGTCCGAGAGGTGGTCCAGGGTGGAGTAGTCCTCGAAGGCCCGGACCGGGTCGAGCAGGCTCAGCGTGGTCACCGCCGTGAACAGCTTGATCGCGGAGGTCCTGGCGGCGATGTGGCTCAGCACGACCGGTGGGGAGGAGGAGATGAAGGGGCGCTCGTGCCGCTCCCCCACGCCGAAGCCGTCGAAGCCGAGCTCCTCGGCGAGGACGGCGTTGTCCACCACCTCGCGCAGGCGGGCGTTGGTGGACTTCACCTCACCGGTGATCGGGTCGGGCCCGTGCACGATGAGCGTGATGGCCAGGAACTTCATGCGTCGTCCTCCAGTCCGAGATGGCCGCGGAGCGTGGTCGTCTCGTATTCGGCGCGCAGGACACCGCGCTCCTGCAGCAGCGGGACGACCTTGTCCACGAACTCGTCCAGCCCGGCGGGGGTGAGGTGCGGCACCAGGATGAAGCCGTCGGCCGCGTCGGCCTGCACGAACTCGTTGATCTCCTGGGCGACCCGCGCGGGCGAGCCGATGAAGGACTGCCTGCCGGTGACCTCGATGATCAGGTCACGGATGCCGAGCCGCTTCGCCTCGGCCAGGGCCCGCCACTCGGCCGCCGTCTTCAGCGGATCCCTGGTCATACGGGTGCGGCCCTTGATGATGGTCTCCTCCGAGACGTCCGGGTCGATCTCGGGCAGCGGGCCCTCGGGGTCATAGGCCGACAGGTCGCGGTTCCAGACCTGCTCCAGCAGCAGGATCGCGGTCTGCGGGCTGACCTGCTGCCGCCGGATGTGGTCGGCGTTCTCCTGGGCCTCGGCGTCGGTGTCGCCGAGCGCGAACGTGGCCCCGGGGAGGATCTTCAGCGAGTCGGGTGACCTGCCGTGCGCGGCGGCCCTGGACTTGACGTCACGGTAGAAGGCCTGCCCGTCCGCCAGCCCGCCATGCCGGGAGAAGATGGCGTCGGCGGTGGCCGCCGCGAACTCCCTGCCCCCGTCGGAGTCGCCCGCCTGGATGGTCAGCGGACGGCGCTGCGGGCTGCGCGGCACGGTGAAGTGGCCGCCGATGTCGAAGTGGGTGCCGCGGTGGGTGAACGCGCCCGCCCTCTCCGTGGCGAACGTGCCGCTCGCGGGGTCGGCCACCAGGTCCTCGGCGCCCCAGGAGTCCCACAGCTCCCGGACGGTCCGCACGAACTCCTCGGCGCGCTCGTAGCGCTGGGAGTAGTCCAGGTAGCCGCCCCGGCGGAAGTTCTCTCCGGTGAACGCGTCGGAGGAGGTGACGACGTTCCATCCGGCCCGGCCGCCGGACAGGTGGTCGAGGGTGGCGAGCTTGCGGGCGAGTTCGTAGGGCTCGTTGAAGGTGGCGTTGATCGTCCCGGCCAGTCCCAGGTGGGTGGTGACCGCGGCGAGGGCGGACAGCACGGTGAGCGAGTCGGGGCGGCCGACCACGTCGAGGTCGTGGATCCTGCCGCGCTGCTCGCGCAGCCGCTGGCCGTCGGCGAGGAAGAAGAAGTCGAACCTGCCCCGTTCGGCCGTCCGCGCGAGGTGGACGAAGGAGGCGAAGTCGATCTGGCTGCCGGAGGCGGGATCGCTCCAGACGGTCTGGTTGTTCACGCCTGGGAAATGGGCGGCGAGGATGACCTGCTTCATCATCGGCTCCCTGCGTAGCGGCCGGCGGGGCGCGGCAGTCCGAGGTGGCCGCGGAGCGTGGTCGCCTCGTACGCGCCGCGGAAGGCGCCGCGCCGCTGCAGTTCCGGAACCAGGCCCCGGGTGATCGCGGTCAGGTCGGCCGGCAGCACGGCGGGGCGTAGCCGGAAGCCCTCCAGACCCGCCCGGCGCCACTCCAGGAGCAGGTCGGCGAGCTGTCCGGGCGTACCGGTGAAGACCGCGGCGTCGGAGGTGTACGCGGCCCCGTCGAGCTCGTCGAGCCGGGCCTTGCGGTTGCGGGCGTCCCGGGCGTCGTCGTCCACGAAGACGACCAGGTCGGCGAAGACCTTCAGCGCGCCGTCGCCGGGCCCCGCGAGCCCGCTGAGCTCGCGAAGCTCCGCCGTGATGGCGCGCGCCTGCTCGGTGTCGTGCGGCGTGATGTAGACGACGTCGACGCTGCGGGCGGCGAACTCGTACGGCAGGCGCGAGTGGGCCAGCGCGGTGACCAGCGGCTGTCCCTGCGGGGGGCGCGGGACGATCGAGGGGCCCTTGACGCTGAACCGGGGGCCCTCGAAATCGATGTAGTGCAGCCTTTCGCGGTCGACGAAGCGGCCGGTGGCCACGTCGCGGATCACCGCGTCGTCCTCCCAGCTGTCCCACAGGCGGCGCACCACCTCGACGACGTCCGCGGCCTCGTCGAACAGCTCCTGGTACAGGGGGAACGCCTCGAGGGCGACGGCGTGCTCCGGCCGCAGCTCGGGGATGTCACGGCGGCCGAAGTGAACGGCCTCGGCGCGCCGCCCGGACACCTGCGGGCGCCATCCGGCCCGGCCACCGCTGACGTAGTCGAGCGTGGCCAGGGAACTGGCGATGTGGAAGGGCTCGGTGTGAGTGGTCGTGGCCGTGGGAACGAGCCCGATCCTCTTGGTCAGCGGGGCGATCCGCGAGGCCACGAGGACCGCGTCGAAGCGGCCTCGTACCTGGTCGGTACGGCCGTCGTGACCGTCCAGGCGCGTGGTCTGCAGGGCCAGGGAGTCTTCGATGGTCACGAAGTCGAGCAGGCCGTGCTCGGCTTCGGCCGCGAGGGTGGCCCAGTAGGCGGCGGTGAACAGGTTTTCAGGGGAGGCGGCGGGGTCACGCCAGGCCGCCGGATGCCATCCGGCGCCGTCGAGGGCGACGGCGAGATGGAGAGGAGCTGCCGACATGTCCCGACGATAACACCAAAACCTAAAATTCCTACAGGTTTAGTTGGTTTTATGGAGGGGATTGACCGGGCGGGGTCCTCTCGCTCACGCTGCGTTTGAGCCGATCAACAGGAGGGCCCATGCCGCACATCGATCTGCCCACCGACGCCCCCGGAATAGGCGGGTTGTTCCAGTACCGGCCGCAGACCGCCGTCCCCCTGACCCAGCTCGCCGAGGTGCTGCTGCGCGGCGAGCACTCCCTCTCCCGGGGGGAGCGCGAGCTGATCGCGACGTATGTGTCCTCGCTGAACGACTGCGGGTTCTGCACCCGCTCGCACGCGGCCTTCGCCGCCGCGCAGCTTCCCGGCGGCATGGACCTGGTCTGCCAGGTCGCCGACGACCCGGACGGCGCCCCCGTCTCGGACAAGATGAAGGCGCTGCTGGAGATCGCCGGCGCCGTCCAGCGCGGCGGCCTCGAAGTCGGCACCGGTCATGTCCAGGCCGCCCGGGAGGCCGGCGCCACGGATCTGGAAATCCACGACACCGTGCTGATCGCGGCCGCGTTCTGCATGTTCAACCGCTACGTCGACGGGCTGGCCGCCCTCACCCCCGACGAGCCCGCCCTCTACAAGACGATGGCCGACCGCATCGTGACCGACGGCTACCTGACCATCGCGCCCGGCGGCTGAAGGCGCCGGACGCCATCGCCGCCGGATCCCCGGCCCGCGGGCGATCTCGCCCCGCGTCCACGGTCCCCGCCTCGCGATCGGGGAGACCACCCGCCTCCGATGCCGGAATCTGGTAGGCATTTGCACGTGATGCGTTTGCTGACACTCCTCGCGGCGGCCCTCCCCCTCCTGTCGGCCACCGGCCCGGCGTCCGCCGCCGCCCCGGGCGAGCCCCACGTCCCGGCGGGGGTGGCCGCCGGATACGTGGTCTTCGACCGGCAGTCGGGCAAGGTCACCTCCCACCGCAACGCGCACCGGAAGTTCCGGTCCGCCTCGGTGGTGAAGATCCTGATCGCGATCGACTACCTGGAATCGCACAGGAGCGTCCCCAGGAACGACCTCGCGCTGCTCAAGGTCATGCTGCGGGTCAGCGACGACAACGCGGCGACCTCCTTCTGGACCCGGGGCGGCCAGGGAAGGATCATCGAGCGGACGGCGCGCAAGCTGGGACTGACCGACACCGCTCCCCCGCCCGCCGGTCTGCCCGGTTTCTGGGGCTACACCTCGCTCAGCGCGCTGGACGTCACCCGCACCTACCGCTACCTGCTCGACCGGGCCGATCCGAAGGTGAGCGGCCTCATCCTCGGCCATCTGCGCCAGGCGGAGCAGTGCGGCTCCGACGGCTTCGACCAGTACTTCGGCATCCCCCGCGGGGTCGCCCGCCCCTGGGCGGTCAAGCAGGGCTGGTCGGGGTACGGCTCCACGCCCCCGGTCCGCTGCAGACAGGCCGGCCCCGCAGGCGCGCCGGAGAAGGCCACGGCCACCGGCGTGGCGCCCGGCACGACCGCCACCGCGACGAGCGCCGAGACCGCCACCGCGCAGACCACCGCCGCCGCGGACAGGGGTGCGGCGCCCGGCACGACCGCGGGCATCGCGCGGACCGCGGCCGCCTCGTCGGCCGCTTCCGGCGCGACCGCGACCGCCGCGGCCACGGTCGCCGCGGCCACGGTCGCCGGCGCGGTCCCCGACCTCGGCCATCCGGTGCTGCACACGACCGGGCTCGTCGGCCCGGGAGAACGCTGGATCATGGTTCTGCTCACCGCGCACCCCTCCGGGACCGGCTGGCAGCGCTCCACGGGCCAGGTGACCAGGCTGGCCGGTGAGGTCTATCGCAGCGGTACCTCGTGATCCGCGACTCGCCCCGGGCAGGCCCCTCTCAACGCGATCTCGGACTTTCCGGTTCGCCGAGGTGGGCGGCGGCGACCCTTTTGGGCGCCACCATCCGCCACGCCTCCTCGACGAGCTCCCGCATCTCGGGCTCGTCGATCGCCTCCAGCCACACCCGCACCCAGTTGTAGCGCTCGTCGGACGGCCGGGGCATGTGAAACTTCCCCGGCTCGGCCGCGATCAGCGCGGCCCTCTCCTCCTTGGGGAAGGCGAAGCCCATGGAGGTCTCGTCCGGCGAGATCGCGGCGTAGACGATCCTGCCCACCCGGAAGGTCACCCGATCCCTGACGATCTTCTCCTCGGTCCGGGGCAGCGCCATGGCCACCCGGCGGACGTCGTCGGCCGCGATCAACGGACCGCCTCGTCCAGGGCGGCGGTGAGGCGGCGCAGCGTGCTCTGCAGGTCGATCAGCTCGGCCGGGTCGAGCCCGGTGGCGTCGAGGATCCGGCCGGGCACCTCCAGGGCCCGCCGCCGCAGTTCGGCACCCGCGGGCGTGAGCCGTACCAGCACGGAGCGCTCGTCGGCGGCGCTGCGCTCCCGGCGCACCAGCCCCGCTGCCTCCAGCCTCTTGAGCAGCGGCGACAGCGTGCCCGAGTCGAGCCGCAGGGCCGCGCCGAGCTCCTTGACCGTCACCGGCTGACGCTCCCACAGCACCATCATCGCCAGATATTGCGGGTAGGTCAGGCCGAGCTCGCGCAGCTCCCTGCGATAGACGCCGTCCAACGCCCGCGACGCGGCGTGCAGGTCGAAGCAGACCTGGTCCTCCAGCAGCATCTTCACGACGGGAAGTATATCAACTTGACTGCCCCCGATTTGATTGTGCACAATCAAATTGTTAGCAATCGACAGGGAGTAATCATGAGCACGCTCTACACGGCCATCGCCACCGCCTCCGGCCGTGAAGGACGGGCGGTGTCCTCCGACAATCGTCTCGACGTGACGCTGGCGCCGCCGAAGGAACTCGGCGGCTCCGGTGAGGGCACCAACCCCGAGCAGCTGTTCGCGGCGGGCTACGCCGCCTGCTTCGCCAGCGCGCTGCAGCTGGTGGCCCGGCGCAGGAAGGTCGACGTCTCCGAGGCCTCGGTGACGGCCGAGGTGGGCCTGGCGCCGGACGGCGAGGCCTTCGGGCTGAGCGTGACGCTGCGCGTCGAGCTACCCGACGAGCTGCAGGGCGACGACGGCACCGCCCTGGTCGAGGCCGCCCACCGGGTCTGCCCCTACTCCAACGCCACCCGGGGCAACATCCCGGTCACCCTGGTGATCGAATAGGGATTTCGCTCAGCGAAGGGGACGACGGCCGGCGAAGCCGAGATCGTCCCGGTGGTACCAGGCGAGTTCGCGGTCCCCTTCGAGCCAGCACAACCGCACGGGCACCCCGTCGAGCATCGCGGGGAAGTCCAGCAGCAGGGGCGAGACCCCCTTGATCTCGATGCCGTGCGTCTCGAACCAGCCGAGGATCTCATCCAGCCGCGCCTCGAGCGCCTTGGCCTCGGGCAGGCCGCCGGCCTCCGAGGTCCCGTACTCGCGAAGATCCCGCGCGAGCTCGGCGAGGTCGCCCCGCAGGCCCACGAACTCGTCGGCCCGCTCCAGCAGCGAGGGCATCAGCGCCCGCGCCTCCTCGACGGTGAAGATCCTGTCCACTCCTGAACGGTAGCGCCTCACCGGCGGACCGGCCCGCCGCCTCCGCGATTTCACCGCGGTGGATCACGGACCGGACCGGCGCCACGGTGGCTACGCCGGCGACATCGCCGGATCGGAGCGCTCGTCGGACGGCGGGGATGGGGGCGGGTCCTCCTCCAGCAGGGTGGTCTCGTCGAACGGGAGCCTGCCGGCCAGCACCTCGACCGCGCGCTCCCGGTCGAACTCGCCGGTCCAGGTGCCGACCAGGACGGTGGCGACCGCGTTGCCCGCGAAGTTGGTCAGCGCCCGGGCCTCGGACATGAAACGGTCGATGCCGACGATCAGGCCGACGCCGTCGACCAGGTCGGGCCGGTGGGACTGCAGGCCGCCGGCGAGGGTGGCCAGACCGGCGCCGGTGACCCCGGCGGCGCCCTTGGAGGCGATGATCATGAAGATCAGCAGGGAGATCTGCTCGCCGAGCGAGAGCGGGGCGCCGGTGGCGCTCGCGATGAACAGGGTGGCCATCGTCAGGTAGATGGCGGTGCCGTCGAGGTTGAAGGAGTAGCCGGTCGGCACGGTGATGCCGACGACGGGGCGGCTCACCCCGAGATGCTCCATCTTGGCGATCAGGCGGGGCAGCGCCGACTCGGAGGAGGAGGTGGACAGGATGAGCAGGAACTCCCGGCCCAGATAGCGCAGCAGGGACGGCAGGCCGATCCGGGCGAACGCCCAGAGCATCGGCCCGAGCACCCCCAGCACGAACACCAGGCAGGTGAGGTAGAAGGCCAGCATGATGACGCCGAGGCTCTTGAGGGCGTCCACGCCGGTGGCGCCGACGACCGCGGCCATCGCGCCGAACGCGCCGACCGGGGCTGCCCACATGATCATGGCGAGGATGCGGAAGACGAGGCGCTGGATGTGCCCGATGCCGGTCAGGACGGGCGTGGCCCGCGTCCCCATGGCCTGCAGGGCGAATCCGGTGAGCAGGGCCACCAGCAGGGTCTGCAGCACCTGGCCCTCGGTGAACGCCGACACCAGCGTGGTCGGGATCACCCCGAGCAGGAACGTCACCGTGTCGCTCTCACCGCCTTTGGCCGCCTCGGCCTCGGCCGCCTTACGGAGCTCGTCGGTGAGCTGGAGCCCCTGGCCGGGGTCGATCAGGTTGCCCACGACCAGGCCGATGGCCAGCGCGACGGTCGACATGACCAGGAAGTAGCCGAGCGCCAGGCCGCCCACCCGGCCGACCTTGGCGGCCTGGGCCACCGACCCGACGCCGAGCACGATCGTGCAGAAGATGATCGGGCTGATCATCATCTTGATCAGCGCGACGAAGGCCGTGCCGAGCGGTTTGAGCTCCTTGCCGAGACCGGGGGCGGCGAGCCCGACGGCGATCCCGGCGACCACCGCGAGGATGACGGCGATGTACAGATAACGGGTCCGATCTCGGGACATGAACGCTCGGCCTCCCCGGCCTCGACGGAAACGCGGTCGAGCGACTATGCGCCGATGCTGTGATCCAAGTCACCATTGCGTACATTTCGTTCGTGGACGTAGAGAGGCTGTCCGGGTGGACGCGCCGCTGGAGCCTGGCGCGGCAGATGCTGACGCTGCAGATCGTCGTCGTCGGGTTCACCGTGGCGGGGGGTGCGGCGCTGACCTTCCTGCAGACCCGGGACCTGCTCGTCGAGGAGGCGGCGGGCAAGGCCCGCGCGGTGACCGTCACGGTGGCCGACTCCCCTTCGGTGCTGGCCGCCCTCGGCGACTCCGCCACGCTCCAGCCCTACGCCGAAAGGGTCCGGCGGGAGACCGGGGTCGACTTCGTCACGATCATGAGCACCGGCGGGCTCCGCTACACCCACCCCAACCCGGCCCAGATCGGCCGCCGGTTCCTCGGCACCACCGCGCCCGCCCTGGAGGGCCGGACCTTCACCGAGACCTACACCGGCACCCTCGGCTCATCGGTGCGCGCCGTCGCCCCGGTGCGCGACGCCGGAGGCAGGGTGCGGGGTCTGGTCAGCGCGGGCATCACGGTCGAGAGGATCGGCGCCAGGCTGCGCGGGCAGGTCGCCGGCGCGGTGCTGGTCGGCCTGCTCGGCCTCGGTCTCGGCGGTGCGGGAACCTCTCTGGTCGGGCGCCGGCTGCGCCGCCAGACCCGCGGGATGGGACCCGGCGAGTTGCGGCGGATGTACGACTACCACGACGCGATCCTGCACGCCGTACGGGAAGGGCTGCTGCTGGTCGACGAGGCCGGCAGGCTGACGTTGTGCAACGACGGCGCCCGGGAGCTGCTCGGCCTGTCCGGCCGGGCGGACGGGCGGCACATCACCGAGCTGGGCCTGCCCGCCTCCCTCTCCGGGCTGCTGGCGACCGGGGAGAACCGGACCGACGAGATCCACCTGACCGGGGAGCGGACGCTCGTGGTGAACGTCGCCGTGGTCCGTTCCGGCGACCGCTCGCTCGGTACCGTGGTGACCCTGCGCGACCACACCGAGCTGCAGTCCCTGGCCGGGCAACTCGACGCCGAGCGCGGCTTCGCCGACTCCCTGCGTGCCGCCGCGCACGAGTCGGCCAACCGGCTGCACACCGTCATCACCCTCGTCGAGCTGGGCCGGGCCGAGCAGGCGGTGGCCTTCGCGACCGCGGAGCTCAGGGCGGCCCAGCAGCTCACCGACCGGGTGATGGGAGCGGTGCGCGAACCGGTGCTCGCCGCCCTGCTGCTGGGCAAGAGCGCCGAGGCGGCCGAGCGCGGCGTGGAGCTGGTGATCAGCCCGGACTCCGAGCTCGACGACATCGGCCTGGACGACCGGGACCTGGTGACGATCCTCGGCAACCTGATCGACAACGCGGTGGACGCGGCCGTGTCGGGCGTCCCGCCCGCGTGGGTGGAGGTCCGCCTGCGGGTCGACGAGACGGTCTTCCTGGTCGGCGTCGCCGACAGCGGTCCGGGGCTGGACGCGGCGGTGGCGCGGGATGCCTTCCGACGGGGTTGGAGCACCAAGGGCGACGGCCGGGGCCTCGGGCTGGCCATGGTGGGGCAGGCGGTCCGCCGCCTGGGCGGCACGATCGACGTCGGCGGCGGGCCGGGAGCGGTGTTCACCGTACGGCTGCCGCCGCGGGAGGAGAGGGTTTCATGATCTCTGTGCTGGTCGTCGAGGACGAGGAGATCACCGCCGAGGCGAACCGCCTCTTCGTGGAGCGGGTGCCCGGCTTCCGGGTGGCGGGGGTGGCCAGGTCGGGCGGGGAGGCGTTGCGCTTCCTGCGGCGGCGGCCGGTGGAGCTGATCTTGCTCGACCTCTGCCTGCCCGACATGCACGGGCTGGAGGTGTGCCGGGCTCTGCGGGCGGCGGGCGTCCTGTCCGACGTCATCGCGGTCACCTCCGCGCGCGACCTGTCGGTGGTCAGGTCCGCGGTCTCCGTCGGCGTGGCCCAGTACCTGCTCAAGCCTTTCACGTTCGCCTCGCTGAATGAGAAGCTGACGCGTTATGCGGAGTTTCGGTCATCGGTGGAGGGACCGGGAGAGGCCGGGGGGCAGAGCGAGGTGGATCGGGCGCTGGCCACCCTGCGTGGCCCGGCGCGCAGCACGCTGCCGAAGGGGATGACCTCGGCTACCCTGGAGGCCGTACTGGCCGAGCTGCGCAAAGCCCCCGAAGGCGTCTCCGCGCAGGCGGCCGGTGCCGCGATCGGCATCTCGCGGGTGACCGCCCGCCGATACCTGGAGCATCTGACGGGCAGCGGCGTCACGCGCAGGGTTCCGCAGTACGGCGGAATCGGACGGCCCGAACTGCTCTATCGAATCGTTTGAATCCCGGGACGTTATCGGGGCCGTAGACCTGGTAGGACAGAGGCAGCCCGCCCTGCGACCCGCGGGCAAAGGAGTGGAGCATGGCCTTTTTCACGGTTTCGACAAACCTGCACGGCACGGCGTGCGTCGTGCAGGCGAGCGGGGAGCTCGACTACGGCAACGCCCCCATCTTCCGCGACGAGATGACCAAGGTCTGGGAGGCCGAAGCCCCCGCCACGATCGCCATCGACGTCACGGGGCTCACCTTCTGCGACTCCACCGGCGTCGCGGAGCTGATCGTGAGCCTTCGGCGGAGCCGCGCCCTGAGCACCCGCCTGGTCCTCGTCGGCGTTCACGGCACCCTGGAGCGGATCCTGACCATCACCGGTCTGCGCTCCGCCTTCGAGCTCTCCCCCACCGTCGAGGAAGCCCTGCGGGGGATGTGATCAGCTGGTGTGGTCCATCGGCACCCGGGGCGCGTCCACGATGACGTCGGAGAAGATGTCGACCACCAGGGCGATCACACCACCGACCGCGACGATCCCGGCGCCCACCCAGAACAGCATCCAGTTGGGGCCGAGGCACAGGGCCACACCACCGACGGTGAACCCGAGCAGAATGACGATCACCGCAAGCCAAGACTTGGGGCTTCCTCCGTGGCTTCCAGCCATGAGCCTTTCCTGTCCTCTCTGTGGATCAGCGATTCGCGCCGTTCGCCGCGGCGATCACCTTGGTCAGCGACCGGTGGAGCTCCTGTAGCTCCTCCAGGTCCATACCCAGGCGTTCGACGACGGATGGCGGAACCTTCTCAGCTTCACTCCTCAACTCCCGGCCCTTCGGTGTGAGCGTGACCGAAAGGACGCGTTCGTCCCGACTGTCGCGCTCTCGCCGAATGTAACCGATCGCCTCAAGACGCTTGAGGAGCGGGGACAGCGTACCGGGGTCCAGTTGCAGTAGCTTGCTCAGCTCCTTCACAGACAGCGGCGCGTACTGCCAGAGCGCGAGCATCACCAGGTATTGCGGGTGGGTGAGCCCCATGGGTTGTAGCAGTGGCCGGTAGACCCCGATGACGCTGCGCGAGGCCACCGCCAAGGCAAAACACACTTGTCGCTCCAGGTCGAGCGCATCGGCCATATCGCTCACGCACACCTCCTACCGACATAGTACGATAATTGGTGTACAAACTATTATGGCACTAAGCATTGCTTTGCCCTAAGGAGTTCCATGTTCAACCGCAAGCCGATCGAAGAGCGGATCGCCGAGCGGGAGGCCGGACGCCCGTCGCTCGCGGAGGGCAAGCACTTCGAGCACGGACCGGCGAAGTTCATCTTCCTGTTCGTCATCGTGTTCGTGGTCATCGGCCACCTCGCCGGCCTGCTGCTGCTGATGGCTCTGGGCCTGCACTAGGTCACCCCGCTCCCGACGAGGCCGCCCGCCCCGCTCCGGCGTGCCGTCACTTCGACCCGGTGAAGGCGATTCCCTGGATCAGCTGTTTCTGCAGCACGACGAAGACCACGATGATCGGCAGGGTCGCCATCAGTGATCCCGCCATGAGCACCGGATACTCGGTGACGTGCTCACCGTGGAGCGCGGCCAGACCGGCCGAGAGCGTCATCTTCTCCGGATCGGTGTTGACCACCAGCGGCCACATCAGGTCCTTCCACGACCACAGCACGGTCAGCACGCCGAAGGCGAGCAGGCCCGGCCTGGCCAGCGGCAGCATCACGCTCCAGAAGATCCGCAGCGGGTTGGCGCCGTCCAGCCTGGCCGCCTCCTCGATCTCGCCGGGCAGGCTCATGAAGAACTGCCGCAGCATGAAGGTGCCGAACGCGCTGAACATGCCCGGCAGGAAGAGACCCGGCAGGGTGTTCAGCAGGTCCAGGCCCTTGATGATCTGGTACTGCGGGATCAGGAACAGCTGGTCGGGGACCATCAGCACCGACAGCAGGAGCACGAAGATGACGTTCCTGCCCGGGAAGCGCAGCCGGGCGAAGGCGTAGGCCGCCAGCGAGCAGAACAGCAGCTGCGCCAGGGTCCGCACGACGGTCATCACCACGGTGTTGCCGAACTGCTGGGCGAAGGGCGTGCTGTCCAGCACCCGGGTGAAGTTCGACCACTGGAAGGACGGGATCCACGTCGGCGGGACCCGCGTCGACTCGGTGAAGGTCTTCAGGGAGGTGAGCACCTCCCAGAAGAAGGGGATCACCATCGCCGCGGCGCCGACGGCCAGCACGAGATGCACCGGCCAGAGCCGACCGTTACGCATAGTGCACCCACCTCTTCTGCAAGCGGAACTGGATCGCCGTGATCGCCAGGGTGATCGCCATGAGCACGACCGCGATCGCCGCGCCGTACCCCTTGGCGCCCTCCTCGAAGGCCTTGTTGTAGAAGAGCAGCACGATCGTCTTGTTGTCCGCCCAGGCCGGGCTGTTCTTGCCGAACATCAGGTAGAGCAGGTCGAACATCTGCAAGCCGTTCATGACCATCAGCACGCTGGAGAAGAACACGGTCGGGGTGAGCAGCGGGAGGGTGATCTGGAAGAACTGCCGGAACCGCCCGGCGCCGTCGATGGCGGCCGCCTCGTAGAGGTGGCCCGGGATGCCCTGCAGGCCGGCCATGAAGATCACCGTGAAGTAGCCGAGGAACATCCAGACGAAGACCACCATCACCGCGTAGAGCGCGGTGGACGGGTCGGAGATCCATGACTTGCCGGTGATGCCCACCAGGGAGAGCAGGTAGTTGATCAGGCCGTACTGGCCGTTGTAGAGCCAGCGCCAGATCAGCGCCACCGCCGCGGGCATGGTGACCACCGGCAGGAAGTACAGCGTGCGGTAGAGCGACACCAGCCTCAGGCCCCGGGTGTTGAGCAGCGCGGCCACCACGATCGAGAGCGGGATGACCAGCAGACCGAACACCGCGACCAGGAAGGTGTTCCACAGCGCCCTACCGACCTCGGGATCGCTCAGGAGCCGGGTGTAGTTGTCCGGTCCCACCCAGGAACTGTCGCCGAACAGGGTCCACTCGGTGAAGCTGTAGTAGACCGACTGCAGGACCGGCCACAGGTAGAACACGCCCAGCCCGAGGGTGAGCGGCGCGATCATCAGGTAGCCCCAGAACCACTCGCGGTCGCGCAGCCGGCGGCGGGACACGGGGCGGGCGGCCGCCTTCGTGGCGGCCGCCCTCTCGACGACGCTCATTCCTTGGCCAGTGCGTCGTTCATGAACGCGGCCAACTCCTTGGCCGTCGCGTCGAGGTCCTTGGTCCCGGCGAACGCCTGCGCGATGAGCTCGGTCTCCTTGGTGGACCAGACGGAGGTGTTCATCGACCTCGGGTACGGCACCGCGTCGGGCACCTGGTCGATGTAGGACTGCAGCTTGAGCTTGGGCATGGACTTCACCCACGTGTCCTGGAGCCCGTTGTAGGCGGGGATGACCGTCCCGGTCTCGGCCTGGATCTTGTTGGCCTGCTCGCCGCCGAGGAACTTGACGAACTCCCAGGCCTCGTCGGGGTGCTTGGACTTGGCGTAGACCACGTTGGCGAGGCCGTGAATGATCACTGCCTTCTTCTTGGGACCGGCCGGCAGCGGGACGACGTCGGCGTTGAGGCCCTCGGTCTGGTTGTAGGCGATGGCGTCGTAGGAGCCGTCGTAGAACATGGCGGTCTTGCCGTTCTGGAACATCTGGATCGGGTCGGTGTCCTCCAGCTGCTGGATCGTCGGGGAGGACTTGTCCTTGTTGATGATGTCCACCCAGAAGCGCAGCCCCTCGATGCTGGCCGGGTCGTCGAAGCCGGACTTCTTGCCGTCCGGGGAGATCACGTATCCGCCGGCCTGGTAGATCGTGTTGTAGTAGAGCTCCTGGGACCAGGCGGGGGCCGCGATGCCGTACACGCCCTTGCCGGAGTCCGTCAGCTTCTTGGCCGCCGTGCGGACGTCGTCCCAGGTCCACGAGGCGTCGGGATACTTCACCCCGGCCTTGTCGAACAGGTTCTTGTTGTACCAGAGGCCGATGGTGTCGAAGTCCTTGGGAACGCCGTACTGCTTGCCGCCGAGGGTGTACAGGCTGTTGAGGGACTCGGGGAACTTCGTGGTGTCGAAGCCGTCCTTGGCGATGCGGTCGGACAGGGGCAGCAGGGCCCCCTGGGAGGCCCACAGGCCGACCCGAGGACCGTTCATCCAGAACACGTCGGGTGCGCTGCCACCGGCGGCCGAGGTCTGCAGCTTGGTCCAGTAGTCCTTGGAACCCGGGGTCAGCTCGACTTTGACCGTGATGCCAGGGTGGGTCTTGCCGAACTCCTGAGCGATCTTCTCCATCGCGGGCTTCTGGTTCTTGTCCCAGATGCCATAGCTGAGCGTGACCTTGCCCCCGGAGTCGCCACTCCCGGAGGAGGAGCATCCCGCGGCAGCCGTCACGAGCGCTCCGGCGCAGAGAAGCGCCCACACCTTCCTGGTCATCTCGTCCCTTATCTGTTGAACCTGTACGAGTGAGTACGGAGGCTAGCGCCCATTTATGAAAATAACTAGGGTAAATGGAGCAAGAGTGAGCAGAAGCGTGGCGAACAGGAGCGACTGTGAGGAACGACCTCCGCATCGGAGTAGCGGGATACGGCCTGAGGAGGTCACTGGCCCTGGAAGCGCACCGCCCGGGCAACGGCAGCCGGGTGGTGGCCCTGTGCGACCCCGATCCCGCCGCCCGGGAGCGCGCCCGCGCCGAGATCGGCCCTGACCTGCAGGATACGTCCGATTTCGGGGAGCTCCTGACCGACGACGTGGACGCGGTGATGATCCTCACCCCTGATCACACGCATGTGGAGCTGGCCGTCGCCGCGTTGAAGGCGGGCAAGACGACACTGGTGGAGAAGCCGCTCGCGGTCACGGTCGAGGACTGCGACCTGATCCTGCGCACCGCTCGCGACCATGGCACCCGGCTGTACGTGGGACACAACATGCGGCACATGCCGGTCGTCCGGACCATGCGGCAGCTGATCATGGACGGTGCGATCGGCGAGGTCAAGGCCGTCTGGTGCCGGCACTTCGTCGGGCATGGCGGTGACTACTACTTCAAGGACTGGCACGCCGACCGGCGCAACACGACCGGGCTGCTGCTGCAGAAGGGCGCCCACGACATCGACGTCATCCACTGGCTGGCCGGAGCGAGGACGACACGGGTCACCGGCATGGGCGGGCTGACGGTCTACGGGCAGGTCACCGACCGTTCCGAGGGGCTGCCCACGGACTGGTTCAGCCCGGCGACCAACTGGCCGCCGCTCGCCCAGCACGGTCTGAACCCGGTGGTGGACGTGGAAGATCTGTCCATGGTTCACATGAGGCTGGAGAACGGCGTTCACGCCAGCTATGAGCAGTGCCACTACACCCCCGACTACTGGCGCAACTACACCGTCATCGGCACGGCCGGCCGCCTGGAGAACTTCGGCGACCACGGGGAGCACGCCGTCGTCCGGGTCTGGAACAGCGGGCGGCGCGACTACGACCCGGTGGGCGACCTCCAGGTGCCGGTCACCGCGGGCACCGGAGGTCACGGTGGTGCGGACGAGGGCCTGATCAGCGAGTTCGTCCGATTCGCCGTCGAGGGAGGCCCGACCGACACCTCCCCCGTGGCCGCCCGCGACAGCATCGCGGCGGGGGTCTACGCCACCGAGTCCCTGCGGGACGGCTCGACGCCCCGCGAGGTCCCGCCCGTCTCCCCCGACCTGGCGGCGTACTTCGCCGCCGGACAGATCTGACCCCGTTTACGAAACCTGTTTGCATAAAAAATGCCCCCGTGGCCGGATCGGGCTCGAGGGCCGTCCGGATCGGACCCGGGGGCTCAGGCCGTCGCGGTGAACAGCGTCCGGTCGAGATGGTCGAGGGCCAGCCGTACCGCGCCCAGCGCCACGGAGTCGCCGCCGAGCCGGGAGGCCACGACCTCCGGCGGGTAGAGGGTGACCCGGTTCAGATGCCGCTGGATGGGCTCGACGAGCAACGGGCCCGCCTGGGACAGGCCGCCGCCGACCACGACCAGCTCGGGGTCGAGCGGGTTGACGATGGTGACCAGCCCCTCGGCCAGGCGGAGGGCGAACGCCTCCACCGCCTGCGCCGCCGTCTCATCCCCCTCACGTGCCCGCGCGACGGCGAACTCGGCCGACTGCCCCGGAGAGCGCAGTTCCCCGGGATCGACCGTCATGGCGTAGTCGATCACGTTGCGGAAGGCCAGCCGGTAGCCGCTCGACTGGTCGCCGATCTCCCCCGAGGCCGCGTGGCTGCCCCGATGCAGGGCCCCGCCGATCAGCAGGCCCAGGCCGATCCTGTTGCCGGTGAACAGGTAGACGACGTCGCGATACCCCTTGGCGACGCCCCGCCAGTGCTCGGCGAGCACGGCCAGACGCATGTCGTTCTCCACCAGGACCGGCACCGGGATCCGGCGCGCCAGCTCGGCCTGGAGCTCGACACCGGTCCACTCCGGGATGGCCACGCTCTTGACCACCCGCCCCGCCTCGTCGACGACCCCGGTGGTGCCGACCGCGACCGCCGCCAGCTTCCTGCTGTCGACGATGCTCTCCTCGACGAGCGCGACGATGGCCTTGAGCCGCTCGGCCGCGGGCAGCTCCGGGGAGACCGCGACCTTGCGGGTGGCGAGGATCTCCCCGTTGAGGTCGGCGGTCATGGAGAGCAGTTTGTATCCGCCGACGTCCACGCCGATCACGTGACCGGCCGTCCCGTGGAAGCGGAAGCGCCGCGCCGGTCTGCCACGCTGGCGATCACCCGGCTCCTCGGCGCACTCCTCGGCCCATTGCTTGGCGAGCAGGTCCTCGACGATCCCCTCGGCCGTGGGCCGCGACACCCGTGCGGCCCGGGCGAGCTCGGTGAGGGTCACCACCTCCCCGCCGCGCAGGATCCGCAGGATCGCCGCCGAGTTCAGCTTGCGGAGCAGGGACGCGTCGCCGCTCTCCTGTCTCATTGCACCTCTCGACCTCGCTCGGAGACCCTTCGGAGGGCTATCCTACTTAGATAAGAGTCTTGCATATTTCCTGCCAAACCGAATCTCTATTTAGGACGTGAGAGGATGATGAGCCGGTTGGTCGGAGTGGACTACCCGCCCAGATCAGGAGGTCCGTATGTCTGACGTCACGCCGGAGCCCCAGAGTTCCGAGGACGAGCTGAAGCGCAAGTTCCGCGAGGCCCTGGAGCGTAAGAAAACCGCCCAGACGGACGCGAACGCCGGTGGCAAGGGGAAGAACTCCTCGAAGATCCACGGTGCTCACGGCCCGGTCGGGGGCAAGCGTTCCTTCCGCCGCAAGAGCGGCGGCTGAGCTCGCCCGGATCAGGCGTCCCGCCCAGGCCGGGCCATGCCGCCGACCGGCGGCCGACCGGCGGGCGGCGCGCCCCGCTCGCCTTGCGGCGGCACCATCTCATGGGATCTCAGCCGGACGCCGTTCTCGCGAAGGCGCCCTCTCGTAAAGGCATCGTCTCGTAGGAGCGCCGCCTCAGAAGAGCACCGTCTCGTGAAGGCACCGCCTCGTAAGAGTGCCGTCTCGCGAAGGCACCGGCTTGCGAAGGCGCGTGTCCTCGGAGGTATCCTCTCGCGGAGGCGTCGCCCTCGGGCGACTCCACCCCGAAGGAGGGTGATGCCCGGGACGGGCCGGCCGCACGGCTACGCGGTCATCGACGTCGAGACGACCGGCCTGCGGCCCTCGTGGAACGACCGGATGATCGAGATCGGGATCGTGCACCTGGACCTCGCGGGCGCGGTCACCGGCGAGTGGGTGACCTTGATCAACCCCGGGCGCGATCTCGGCCCCCAGCACATCCACGGCATCACCGCCGCCGACATCCGGCACGCCCCGGCGTTCGAGGAGATCGCGGGCGCGGTCGCCGAGCGGCTCGACGGCAGGGTCGTGGCCGCTCACAATCTCCCCTTCGACGTGAGCTTCGTCTCCCACGAGTTCGGCCGCATGGGCCTGGACACCCCGCTCGACCGCACGGCGGGAGTCTGCACGATGGCGTGGTCGGCCGAGTTCCTGCCCGGGGCGCCCAGAAGCCTGGCCGCCTGCTGCGCCAGGGCAGGAATCCCCCTCGACGACCACCACGAGGCTCTGGCCGACGCCCGCGCCGCCGCCGGGCTGCTACGCCACTACCTGGCGACCGCCGGCCAGGCGGCCCCGTGGGAGCCGCTGTTCGACACCGCCCGCGACTCCGCCTGGCCTCTGCTCGGCGATTCGGGGGCCGCCTGGGTACGGCGCGGCGTGGCGGCCGCGCGCGACCCGCACTTCCTGACCAGGATCGCCCACCGGCCGCCGGCACCGGCGCGGCCCGATTCCGGCACCGCCACCGCGCCCGATCACGGACCCGGCTCCGTACCCGATTACGGGCCCGGCTCCGCGCTTGATTCCGGACCCGGCTCCGTATCCGATTCAGAACCCGGCTCCGCGTCCGGTTCAGGGCTCGGTTCCAGGCCCGGATCCGAGGCCGCGACCGCCTATCTCACCCTGCTCGACCAGGTGCTCCTGGACCACCACATCTCGGTGTCGGAGGCCGACGCCCTCGTCCGGCTCGCCGCCGTCCTCGAACTCGGGCGGAGCGAGGTGGAACGGCTGCACCTGGACTATCTCGCCGCCCTGGCGCGGGCCGCCCTGGCCGACGGCCTCGTCACCGAGGACGGCAGGCACGAACTGGAGCTCGTCGCGACCCTCCTCGGCCTGTCCGCCGAGTCGGCGGAGCGGGCGCTGAGCGGAGCGATCGCCGGCTCGCCGCCGGATTTCACGCGCTTCAGCCTGACCCCGGGCGACCTGGTGGTCTTCACCGGCGAGATGGACGGTCCCCGCGACGACTGGGAGTGGCGTGCCCTCCAGGCGGGCTACGTCCCGCACGGCTACATCACCAAGAAGGTCCGGCTCCTGGTCGCCGCCGACCCCGACAGCCTGTCCACCAAGGCCCGCAAGGCTCGCGACTACGGCATCCCGATCGTCACCCCCGACGCCTTCGCCCGCATGCTCGGCTAGGACCCGGCCGACCTCGACCGTGACCTTTTCGAGGGCGGCGGCCTGCTACCCGGCCCGAACGCCGTCCTCGCCGGCCCCATGTTCGAGAAGTGGCTCGATGAGGACCACCCGGCCGGCGGCTGAGCGACGGGCGGAAGGGGAACGCTCAGCATTCGATGACGTTGACCGCGAGGCCTCCGCGGGCGGTCTCCTTGTACTTGACCTTCATGTCGGCGCCGGTCTCGCGCATCGTCTTGATGACCTGGTCGAGGGACACGTGGTGGGCGCCGTCCCCGTGCAGGGCCATGCGCGCCGCGGTGATGGCCTTCACCGACGCGACCGCGTTGCGCTCGATGCAGGGGATCTGCACCAGACCGCCCACCGGGTCACAGGTCAGGCCGAGATTGTGCTCCATGCCGATCTCGGCGGCGTTCTCCACCTGTTCCGGGGTGCCTCCGATGACCTCCGCGAGTCCCCCCGCGGCCATGGAGCAGGCGGAGCCGACCTCTCCCTGGCAGCCGACCTCGGCTCCCGAGATGGAGGCGTTCTCCTTGAACAGCACGCCGATCGCACCGGCCGTCAGCAGGAACCGCACCACGCCGTCGTCGTCGGCGCCCGGCACGAACCGGGTGTAGTAGCCCAGCACGGCGGGCACGATGCCCGCCGCCCCGTTGGTCGGCGCCGTCACCACCCGGCCGCCGACGGCGTTCTCCTCGTTGACCGCGAGGGCGGACAGCGTGACCCACTCGATGGCGCGCAGCGGGTCGGCGGAGTCCGCCCGGCTCTCCAGCGCCTGGCGCAGCGCGGCTGCCCGGCGGCGTACCTTCAGCCCGCCGGGCAGCGTTCCCTCGCGGGTCGAACCGCGCTCCACGCACTGGCGCATCACCCGCCAGATGTCGAGCAACCGGTCGCGTATCTCCCCCTCGCCACGCCACGCCTTCTCGTTCTCCATCATGATCGCGCTGATCGGCAGGCCGGTGGCCCTTGTGTGCGCGAGCAGTTCGGCGCCCGTGCCGAAGGGATATCGCACCGGGGTGGCGTCGGGCACGATCCGGTCGGCGCCGGTCGCCGACTCGTCCACCACGAACCCGCCGCCCACCGAGTAGTACGTGCGTTCGCGCGTCCGCTCACCGGTCGAGTCGTAGGAGGTGAAGAGCATGCCGTTGGAGTGGTAGGGCAGCCTCTGCCGCCGATGCATGACGAGATGGTCGTCCTCTGTGAAGCGGATCTCGTGCTTTCCCAGCAGCCGCACGGTCGCGGTCTCGCGGATCCGCCGCAGCACCGTGTCGATGCCGTCCGTGTCGACCGTCTCGGGAGCCTCCCCCTCCAGGCCGAGCAGCACCGCCTTGGGGCTGCCGTGCCCGTGTCCCGTCGCGCCGAGCGAGCCGAACAGCTGCACCCGGATCTCGGCCGTCGCTTCGAGCAGGCCGTCTCGTGCCAGGCCCTCGACGAAGAGCCCGGCGGCGCGCATCGGCCCGACCGTGTGGGAGCTGGATGGACCGATCCCGACCTTGAACAGGTCGAAGACGCTGACGGTCATCCGTCTGATCCGTTTCGTGGCGGAAGGTATTCGGCTGCCGCGTCGAGCAGCCAGTCGGCGAGGTAGCCGGCGAACGACGAACGCACGAACACCATGAACTCCTCACCCTCGTGGGCGGCGAGCAGGACCTGGGCACGGGCCAGCGTGGTCTGGGCGCACCGGCCGGGACCGAAGAGGCGGGGGTGCAGGTCGAGCGCGCAGCCGTGGGCCAGCAGGTCGCGTGCCCGGGGTCCGGCCACGAGCAGGGCGGTCCGCTGCGCCGAGACGTCGGTGACCGCGACGTGCTCGGTCCCGGCCGCGGCCCGCAGCCGGGCCTGCAGATTCTCCTCCCCGCCGGGCTCGGCGACGACCAGCCACTCGTCGGGGCCGAGCCACAGCACGTCGGCTTCCGCGCTCGCGTACGTGCCGGGCTCCGTGGGCAGCGGCGTGCCGAGGGCGAGCCCGATGTCGCCGGCCGCGGGGCTCTTGGCGTCCACCCGCAGGTTGATCTGGATGAGGAACGGCACTTCCAGGATGCACAGGTCGTCGCTCGACACCGGCTCGAACCGGGTCAGCGGACTCAGTCGCTCAGCCATCGCGGCGTGCTCCCTCGGGATCGTAGAGGACGTGATGGGTGACCGTGACGGGAACCAGGTCGTCCCCGACCGGCACGTAGAGTCGCTCGCCGACGCGCTCGCGCCCGCCGCTTACCAGGGCGAGCGCGAAGGTCCGCCCGAGCGCCGCGCTGCGGTAGCTGGAGGTGACGTGACCGAGCATCGGGACCGGCGGCTCGGGCAACCGGTCGCCGGCCACCAGGTGGGCGCCCTCTGGCAGCAGACGCCCCGGATCGACCGGTAGCAGGCCGACCAGGTGCTTGCGGTCGGCCCTGAGCGCGTCGGCACGCGCGTAGGACCGCTTGCCGACGAAGTCGGCCTTCTTCTTGGACACCACCCAGTCCATGCCCAGGTCGGCCGGGGTGACGGTGCCGTCGGTGTCCTGGCCGACGATGGGATAGCCCTTCTCCGCCCGGAGCACGTGCATGGTCTCGGTCCCGTACGGTGTGACGACGCCGGTCTCCTGGACCGCCTTCCACAGCGCGAGCCCGTCCCAGGAGCTGACGTTGATCTCGTAGGCCAGCTCGCCGGAGAAGCTGATCCGGCACACCCGCGCCTCGATGCCCGCCACCCGGGTGTCCCGCCAGGTCATGAACGGGAAGCTCGCGTTGTCCACGGCCAACTCGGGGGCGAGTGCGGCCAGCACGTCCCGCGAGCCGGGCCCGGCGAGCGCCACGGTCGCCCACTGCTCGGTGACCGAGGTGCAGTAGACCTTCAGGGACGGCCACTCGGTCTGCAGCCATTCCTCCATCCAGTCCAGGACGGCGGCGGCGTTGCCCGTGGTCGTGGTCACCAGGAAACGGTCCTCCGCCAGGCGGATCACCGTCCCGTCGTCGAAGACCATCCCGTCGGGCCGGCACATCACCCCGTAGCGGATCGCGCCGACCTTGAGCGTGCTCATCATGTTGGTGTAGAGCCGGTCGAGCAGCTCGGCGGCGTCCGGCCCCTGGACGTCGATCTTGCCGAGCGTGGAGGCGTCCATCGCCCCCGCGCCCTGCCGTACGGCCGCGCACTCCCGCAGGACCGCGGCCTCCATGTCCTCGCCCGGGCGGGGGTAGTACCAGGGCCGCTTCCACTGCCCGACGTTCTCGAACAGGGCGCCACGCGCCACGTGCCAGTCGTGCAGCGGGGTGACCCGGACGGGGTCGTGCAGCGCTCCCCTGTCGCGGCCGGCGAGGGTGGCGAAGCTGACCGGCGTGTACGGCGCGCGGAAGGTGGTGGTGCCGAGCTCCTCGACGTCCACGCCGAGGAAGTGGGCGACGATCCCGCTGGTCAGCACCCCGGAGGTCTTGCCCTGGTCGTGGGCGGTCCCGGCGGTGGTGTAGCGCTTGACGTGCTCGACCGACCGGAGCCCGGCTCCGGTCGCCCGCATGACGTCGGCGACGGTCACGTCCCGTTGCAGATCGACGAAGTGGCTGCGGTAGTCCTCCCCGGGCACCAGCCACACATGCTCGGCGGGAGTCGCCGTGACCTCCTCGGCGCGGGGAACCGGCCTGCGGCGGTCCGCCGGGAAGCCTGCCGACTCCGCCGCCCGCGCTCCGGCCTCGGCTCCGTCCGTGAGGCAACCGGCAAGGGTGAACACCCCTCGCGCGGCCCCCGCGACCTCCACCGCCTGGCGGACGGCCGCGGGGAGGAACGTGCCGAGCTCCTCGTCGTAGCGCAGCTGCCCGCCCGCCTGACTGAACAGGTGGACCACGGGGTTCCAGCCCCCCGAGACGAGCAGCAGATCGGCCTCGAACTCGCGCCCCCCGGAGACGGTCACCGAGGAGACGCCCTCCCGGCCGCCCACCCCGGTGACGAGGTGCCCGGCGAGCACGTCGGCTCCGTCCCAGGCCGGGCCGCCGCCGCGCCGCGCGTCGACGACGGCCGCGATCTCGACGCCGGCGGCCGCCAGGTCGTGGGCCGCGGCGTAGGCGCTGTCGTTGGTGGTGAACACCACGGCGCGACGGCCCGGCAGTACGCCGTACCGGTTGACGTAGGCGCGGGCTGCGCCGGCGAGCATGACACCCGGCCGGTCGTTGCCGGCGAAGGCGATCGACCGCTCGTGCGCGCCGGTCGCCAGCACGACGCGCCGGGCGCGGATGCGCCAGACGCGCTCGCGGGAGGACGCCCGCTCCCCGCGGCGCTCCACCGCGACCAGATAGTTGTCGTCGTAGTGGCCGAACACGCTGGTGCGGGTCAGCACGCGCACCTCGGGGTGGCCGTCCAGCTCGGTCAGCGCGGCGGCGACCCAGTCCGCGCCGGGGCGGCCGTCGATCGTCTCCATGGTGTCCGGCAGGCTGCCGCCGGCCACGGGCCGGTCGTCGGCGAGGATCACCCGGGCGCCCGAGCCGGCGGCGGACAGCGCCGCGGAGAGCCCGGCGGGTCCGGCGCCGATCACCAGGACGTCGCAGTGGGCGTACACGCCGTCGTAGCGCGCCGGGTCGGGGTCCTCGCTCAGCCGGCCCTTTCCCGGCAGGCCCCTGGCCACCAGCCCGTCGTACAGCTCGACGGTGGTGGCCTGGAGCATCGGCTCGGGGAAGGGATGCTCGATCTGGACGAGCGCGTTCGGCTCCTCGGTCCACGCGGCGAAAACGCCCCGGGGCCGGTTGTGCGCGATGCTCGTCGACACCGTGCGCACCCCGTTGGCGAGCAGGGCCGCGGCGAGCGTGTCACCGCGGTGACCCTCGTAGTCCCGGCCGTCGAACCGGAACCGCAGCACCTCGCCCTGACGCCCGTCCATGCGGAATCGCTGGGAGCTCATGCGATCACCGGCCTTTGCTCACCCGCGCGGTAGACGGCGTGGATCTCGTTGGTGGCGGTGTCCCGGACCACGTTGAACCAGCGGCGGCACCCGGCCGTGTGGTTCCACCGTTCGGCGAACGGCCCCTTGGGGTTGTCGCGGAAGAACAGGTAACGGGCCCATTCGTTGTCGGAGAGTGCGGCCGGGTCGTCGGGGTAGGCGACGTGCGCCTGCCCGCCGTAGTGGAACTCGGCCTCGTCGCGTGGCCCGCACCACGGACATGGGATCAGCAGCATCGGTGGGGCTCCTTCAGTGGGCTACCGCGGCGGCGCCGTGCTCGTCGACGAGCGCGCCCGTGGTGAATCGTTCGAGGGAGAAGGGGGCGTTGAGCGGGTGCGGCTCGCCGTGGGCGATCGTATGGGCGTAGCACCACCCGACTCCCGGCGTGGCCTTGAACCCGCCGGTGCCCCAGCCGCAGTTGACGTACAGCTCGTCCACCGGGGTGAGCCCGACGATCGGCGAGGCGTCCGGGCTGACGTCCACCACCCCGCCCCAGGTCCGCAGCACGTGCGCCCGCGCGAAGACGGGGAACAGCTCCAGCGCGGCCGCCATCTGCCGTTCGATGATGTGGAAGGCGCCGCGCTGCCGGTAGGAGTTGTAGGCGTCGATGCCCGCTCCCATCACCAGCTCGCCCTTGTGCGCCTGGCTGACGTAGACGTGCACGGCGTTGGACATGACCACCGTCGGGTGCACGGGCTCCAGCAGCTCCGAGACCAGCGCCTGCAGCGGATGGCTCTGCACCGGAAGCTCCAGCCCCGCCATGCCCGCCACGACCGAGGAGTGCCCGGCCGCGCACAGCGCCACCTTGCCGGCCGCGATGCGGCCCCTGGTGGTCTGTACGGCTTGCACCCGCCCGTCGGCGACGTCGATCCCGGTGACCTCGCAGTGCTCGATCAGGTCGACGCCCAGCGCCGCGGCGGCGCGGGCGAAGCCCCACGCGACGTAGTCGTGTTTGGCGATCCCGGCCCGCGGCTGGTAGGTCGCGCCCAGCACCGGATAGCGCACGTCGGGCGAGACGTTGACGATCGGGCAGACCTCTTTGACCTCGTCGGGGCCGAGCCACTCGGCGTCGACGCCGTTGAGCCGGTTGGCGTTGACGCGGCGCACGCTCTCGCGGACGTCCTGCAGGCTGTGGGCGAGGTTGAGCACGCCGCGCTGGCTGAACAGGATCGGGTAGCCGAGGTCCTCCTCAAGCCCCTCCCACAGCTTCAGCGAATGCTCGTAGATGCCGGCGCTCTCGTCCCACAGGTAGTTGGACCGGATGATCGTGGTGTTGCGGGCCATGTTGCCGCCCGCCAGCCACCCCTTCTCCAGCACCGCGATGTTGGTGATCCCGTGGTTCTTGGCCAGGTAGTAGGCCGTGGCCAGGCCGTGGCCGCCCCCTCCGACGATCACCACGTCGTAGGAGGCCTTCGGCTCGGGACTGCTCCACAGCCAGTCGGGGTGCTCGGGCAACTCGTCGCTCATCATGCTCCTTCCGTGAGGCCGTGGAGCTCGGGGAGCTCGGGGTAGAGCGGGTGCTTGGCGGCGAGGGTCTCGACCCGCCCGCGCAGATGTGCCAGCGTGGCTTCCCCGCCGTCACCGATCAGGGTCTCCGCGATGATGTCGGCGACCTCCGAGAAGTCCGGGGCCCGGAACCCGCGTGTCGCCAGGGCCGGGGTGCCGATCCGCAGGCCCGAGGTGACCATCGGCGGCCGGGGATCGAAGGGGACGGCGTTGCGGTTGACGGTGATGCCGGCCGTGTGCAGCCGGTCCTCCGCCTCTTTTCCGTTCAGCTCGGATTCGCGCAGGTCGACCAGGACCAGGTGGACGTCCGTGCCGCCGGACAGCACCCGGACACCGGCCGCCGCGGTGTCCGCCGCCAGCAGCCGGTCCGACAGGATCCGCGCTCCTTCGAGCGTGCGGCGCTGGCGGTCCCGGAACCACTCCCCCGCGGCGATCTTGAAGGACACCGCCTTCGCCGCGATGACGTGTTCGAGCGGCCCGCCCTGCTGGCCGGGGAACACCGATGAGTTGATCTTCTTAGCCAGGTCCTCGGTGGACAGGATCACCCCGCCCCGCGGCCCGCCGAGGGTCTTGTGCGTCGTGGTCGTCACCACGTGGGCGTGCGGCACCGGGGAAGGGTGCAGCCCGGCCGCCACCAGGCCGGCGAAGTGCGCCATGTCCACCATGAGGTAGGCGCCGACCTCGTCGGCGATCCGCCGGAAGGCCGCGAAGTCGAGTTGGCGCGGGTAGGCCGACCAGCCCGCGATGATCAGCTTCGGCCGGTGCTCCCTGGCGAGCCTTTCGACCTCGTCCATGTCGACGAGGCTGTCGCTTTCCCGCACGTGGTAGGCGACGACGTTGTACAGCCTGCCGGAGAAGTTGATGCGCATGCCGTGGGTGAGGTGGCCGCCGTGCGCCAGGTCCAGGCCCAGAATGGTGTCCCCGGGCTCCAGCAGCGCTGCCATGGCCGCCGCGTTGGCCTGCGCCCCCGAGTGCGGCTGCACGTTGGCGGCCTCGGCGCCGAACAGGGCCTTCACCCTGTCGATGGCCAGGCTCTCCACGACGTCGACATGCTCGCAACCGCCGTAGTAGCGCCTGCCGGGATATCCCTCGGCGTACTTGTTGGTGAGCACGGAACCCTGGGCGAGCATGACCGACACCGGAGCGAAGTTCTCCGACGCGATCATCTCCAGCGTGGACTGCTGGCGGCGCAGCTCGGCGTCGATCGCGACCGCGATCTCCGGGTCGACCTCGGCGAGCGGCGCGTCCATCGGCGATTCGGATGCGTTCATTGGAAACCTCGTTCTGCGGTCTCGACAACGGTGGTGAACGGGATGGCGTGGGCGGCGGCGCTCTGCACGCCGCCGGAGGTCTGTGTGGTCACGGGTCTCCTCCCTGGCCCTAGCCGCGCAGGCGTTCCATCGCCGGGTCGTAGAGCGGCTCCTCCGCGACGACGGCGGTGACCCGCTGGTCGAAGTAGCCGATGTGGAGCACCTGCCCGGGGACGGACAGCCCGGCCGGCAACCAGGCGTAGGCGATGCCCTTGCCGATCGTGTAGCCGTAGGCGGCGCTGGTGACGTATCCGACGCAGTCGTCGCCGTCGTAGACGGGCTCCTTGCCCATGACGACGGAGGCGGGGTCGTCGATCGTCAGGCAGGTCAGCCGGCGCTCGACCCCGGCGCGGCGCTCCTCCAGGGCCGCGCGGCCGATGAAGTCGCCCTTGCCGTCCTTGCGTACGGCGAAGCCGAGGCCGGCCTCGTAGGGGTCGTGCTCGTAGGTCATGTCGGTGCCGAAGGAGCGGTAGCCCTTCTCCAGCCGCAGGCTGTTGAAGGCGCCGCGGCCACCGGCGATGATCCCGTGGCTCTGTCCCGCCTCCCAGAGGGTGTCCCACAGCTTGGCGCCCATGTCGGCGGTCGTGTAGAGCTCCCAGCCGAGCTCTCCGACGTAGGACAGCCGCAGCGCGGTGACGGGCACCGTGCCGACGTGACCCTGCTTCCCGCGGAAGTAGCGGAAGCCGCCCTGGGCGAAGTCGGGACCGGCCAGCGGGGCCACGACGTCGCGGGCGCGGGGGCCCCAGATCCCGATGCAGCAGGTTCCGCTCGTGATGTCCCTGACCACGACGGATCCGTCGGACGGGAGGTGGTGGTGGAACCAGTCGAGGTCGAGGTTGCCGTTGGCGCCGACCTGGAACAGGTCCCGGTCGATCCGGGCGACGGTGATGTCGCTGCGGATGCCGCCGTCTTCGTTCAGCAGGAGGCAGTAGGTCACCGAGCCGACGGACTTGTCGACGTCGCCCGTCGAGATCCGCTGCAGGAAGGCGGCGGCTCCGGGACCGCTGACCTCGATCCGCTTGAGCGCGGTCATGTCGTACATCGCGACGGACTCGCGGGAGGCCTGGGCCTCGGCGGCGACGATCGGCGACCAGTAGCGGGAGGCCCAGTCGTTCGGCTGGGGGATGTCCCGACCTTCGAGCAGCCGGGCGTTGGCGCCGTACCACTGGGGACGCTCCCAGCCGCCGGCCTCCAGGAAGAACGCGTCGAGCTCCCGCTGCCGCGCGTGGAACGGGCTGGTGCGCAGCGGGCGCAGGTTCTCCGGCGGCTGCAGCGGGTGGATGATGTCGTAGACCTCGACGAAGTTCTGGCAGTCGCGGGTCAGGACGTACTCCGGGGCGAGCTGGTGGGGCTCGAACCGGTTGACGTCGCACTCGTGCAGGTCGAAGGACGAGCAGTAGCCGTCCGCCAGCCATTCGGCCATGGCCCGCGCGACACCCGCCGAATGCGTCACCCACACGGCCTCGGCGACCCAGAAGCCCTTCACCTGGGGCGACTCGCCCATCAGCGGCATGTTGTCGGTGGTGAAGGAGAACAGGCCGTTGATGCCCTCTTCGATCTTGGCTTCCTGCGTCGAGGGCAGCAGCGACCGGGTCTCGGTCCACGCCGGGGCGAAGTCGTCCTCGGTGAACGGCGTCACCGACGGCATCACCTCGGCCGCCTCGATCGAGAGGATCTCCTCCGGGCGGATCGGCATGGGGCGGTGGCCGTAGTAGCCGATGCCCAGCTGATCGAACCGGTCCCGGTAGTAAAGGTCGGCGTCCTGGTGGCGCAGGATCGGCCGGACGGCCTCCTCGGTCTGTCCGCTCAGCGCGGGAATGGGACCGGTCCAGGCGAGCTGGTGCGCCAGCGGGGTCAGCGGGAGCGACATCCCCACCATGCCCGCGACCTTCGGACCCCAGATGCCCGCGCAGCACACCACCAGGTCCGCCGGGATCTCACCCTGGTCGGTGACGACGGCGACGACCCGGTCGTCCTCGACGCGGATGTCCAGCACCTCGTGCCGCTCCAGCACCCGCACGCCCCGCTCCTGGGCGAGCCGGAGCTGGGCCTCGACGGCGCGCACGGCCTTGGCCAGGCCGTCGGTGGGCAGGAAGAGCCCGCCCAGAATCCGATCGGGGTCGAGCAGCGGGTGCCGCTCCACACACTCCGCGGGCGTGAGCAGGTGCGCCTCGACGCCCCAGGCGGTGACCCAGCCGTGGCGGCGGCGCAGCTCGACGAGCCTCTCGGGCGTGGTGGCCACCTCGAGGCCGCCCACCTGGAGGAAGCAGTCCAGGGAGACGAACTTCTCGACGGTGTAGCGGGCCATCTCCGTCATGGTCTTGGACGAGTTGGTCTGGAAGACCAGCCCGGGCGCGTGGGAGGAGGATCCGCCCGTGGACGGCACGGCGCCCTGGTCGACCACGGTGATGTCGTCCCAGCCTCTCGCGGAGAGCTCGTCCGCGAGGGCGGCCCCGACGACTCCGGCTCCGATGATGACGACGCGCTGGCCTGCCATACACACCTCCGTCGTTGCGCAGTCCGAAACACTGTGCGCTTCTCGCAACAGGTTCTCCTCCCTGAGACGTGCTGTCAAGGATTAAAAAAGGTCAGATCGGCCAGCCGTACAGAAAGAACACGGAACATGACATCGGGCACGGCACGGACGCCATAGTCGTCCGTGCCGTGCCCGATGGGAGGGAACACCGGCGAGGGGGACCCCGTCGAGGACGGGGCCGGCACCGTTCAGGAGGCGGGCAGCCAGGCCTTCACCTTGTCGGGGTTGTCGTTTACCCACTTCTCCGCCGCGTCCTCGGCCGTCATCTTGTCCTCGGAGATGTACTTGGCCACCGTGTTCTGGTCGTCGTTGGTCCAGGTGAAGTTCTTGACCAGCTCGTACGCCGGGCTGCCCGAGTCCGCGAACTTCTTGCTCACGATCTTGTCGAGCTCGTAGAGCGGATAGTCGCAGGCCACCTTCTCGGCGTCGGCGTCACAGCCCTCGGTGTACTTCGGCAGGTTGACCTTGACCAGCTTCACCTCGGACAGGAACCACTGCGGCTCATAGAAGTACCCGATCATCGGGGTCTTCTGCTTCTCGGCCTGTCTGAACCCGGTGATGAGCGCCGCCTCGCTGCCCGCGTAGACGACCTTGTAGTCCAGGTTCAGGTTCTTGACCAGGGCCGCGTCGTTGGTGACGAACGACGGGTCACCGTCCAGAAGCTGCCCCTTGCCTCCCGACTCGGAGCTCTTGAACAGGGCGGCGTACTTGTTGAGGTTCTTCCAGTCGGTGATGTCGGGATACTTCTCGGCCATCCACGGCGGCACGTACCAGCCGATGACTCCCTTGTTCCCCGTCGGACCCGCCGAAACGGCGACCTTCTGATCCTCGATGTATTTCTTCTTCAGGTCGTCGTGGGCCCAGTTCTCCACGACCGCGTCCACCTGGCCCGTGGCGAACCCCTGCCAGGCCACCTCTTCCTTCAGATCCTTCTTGGTGACCTTGCACCCGAGCTTCTTCTCGGCCACATGGGCGATCACCGCCGCGTTGGCCTCGTATCCCACCCACGGGTTGACCGCGATGGTCACCGAGCCGCACTGCTTGTTCGCACCCTGGCCGCCGTCACTCGACGCGGCTGTGCTCTCGCCGACCTTCGCTCCGCCGCACGCGGAGACGAGGAGGCCGGTGGCGACCACGAGCACGATCGCCCGCGGTTGCCCGATCCTCTTGGCTGTCACTTAGGTCCTCCTATGTCTGAGGCCGCCTCCGGCAGCCGTTCGTCCGGGGCACCGTGTGTACCCGGTGTTCAGTGCGACGTGTGTGCCGCGGTGTCCGCCCGTCGCGCCGCCGCCCGGGTGATCCGCTCCAGCAGGATGCCGAGCACCACGATCGCCACCCCGGCGGCCAGCCCCTTGCCGCGCAGCTGCAACTGGGAGAAACCGGCCACCACGTCGTAACCGAGCGCCCCAGCCCCCACCAGGCCGCCCACCACCACCATGGCCAGCACGTAGATGAGCCCCTGGCTGGTGGCGAGGGTCACCGCGCTGCGCGCCATCGGCAGTTGCACCTTCGAGATCAGCTGCCAGGTGTTCGACCCCGCGGCGGTCGCGGCCTCCACCGTGCTGGCCGAGACGCCCCGTATGCCGTCCGCCGTGAGCTTGATCGCCACCGGCGCGGCGTAGACGACCGCCGCGATGATGGCGGTGAACCGGGTCGCGCCGAACAGACCCAGGATCGGCACCAGGTACACGAAGGCGGGCATGGTCTGCCCGGCGTCCAGCACCGGCCGCAGCACCTGGTCGACGCGGTCGCTGCGCCCCATCCAGACACCGAGGGAGATTCCCAGGACCATCACCAGCACGGTGGCGACCAGCGTCGAGGCCAGCGTCACCATGCTGTCCTGCCACAGACCGAGCCCGACGAGGATGCCGATGCACGCGGCGCAGACGAGCACCACCCGGCCGTTGCCCAGGATCACGGCGAACGCGAGCAGGACGAGGCCGACGAGCCACCACGGCGAGCCCGTCAGCAGCGCCTCGAACGGGTTCAGCAGGGCATGGGAGATGAGGTTCTTGAAGGCGCTGGTATAGGCGAACAGGTTGTCCTGCGACCACTGGCTGGCCGCGTCGGCGCTACGCCGCACGTACGAGCCCACGTCCGCCTCGCCGGGGAACTTCGCCGCCCACACGTAGGTGTAGGACAGATAGACCAGGATCCCGGTGACCCCCAGAACCACCGCGACCTCGGCGCGGCGGTGTCCCGGCCCTTGCGCACGGCCGGCTCGGTGACCGGCCTCGACGCGCCGACCGGCCGCCGAGGTCACCCTATCGAGCACGATCGCCATGATGACGATGGCCAGACCGGCGTTGAAGGCCGTACCGACGTCCAGCGTCTCCAGCGCCTTGAGCACGGTCTTGCCCAGCCCGGGCGCGTCGATGAGCGCGGCGATGGTGGCCATCGACAGCGCCGCCATGATGGTCTGGTTGACACCGACGACGATGGTCCGCTTGGCCAACGGAAGTCGCACCTTGCTGAGCGACTGCCACGGGGTCGAGCCCAGCGAGGTGCTGGCCTCCAGGATCGCGGGCCGTACCTCCCGTATCCCGTGGGCGGTGATCCGGATCGCCGGCGGAACCGCGTAGACGATCGTCGCCACGGTGGCGCTGGCCGGCCCGATGAGGAAGAACAGGGTGAGCGGCGCGAGATAGACGAAGGTCGGCATCGTCTGCATGAAGTCGAGCACCGGGGTGACCAGCCGGTTGAACCGGTCGTCGACTCCCGCCCAGACGCCGAGCGGGATGCCTATCAACAGCGAGAGCGCGACGGCGGCCAGGGTGAGGGCGAGGGTGTCCATGCTCTCCTCCCACAGGCCGAGCAGGCCGAAGGAGACGAAGCCCGCCACGGTCAGCAGCGCGACCCTGCGGTTGCCGTACAGCAGCGCGACCGCCGCGGCAATGGCGACCACGCCCAGCCAGCCGATGACCGGAACCGGCCGGCCGAAGGAGGGCTGGCTGATCAGGCCCTGCACGAACGCGACGGACTCGTCGAGGAAGAGCCGAATGTAGTTGATGAAGTAGAGGAACAGCGGGTTTTCGTTCCTGCCGTTGTCAATGGCTTCGCTGCCCTCGTTGAGGCGTGTGTGCAACGGCGTGAGGTCGGCGCCGCCGAGTTGGAGGGTGTCCTGGCCCCGGACGAAGAACCAGACCACCACCCACCCCACGACGACGGCGGCGAGCAGGTAATGCCGGGGCCAGGCATGCCGGCGTCGCAGGCCGGCCGACAGCACGGCCAGCGCGGCTGTCACAGCCGCTCCTCGGGAGACTCCGCGATCACCGCGAGGATCTCCTCGCTCGTGATGACGCCCAGCAGCTCGCCGTCGGCGACGACCTTGACCGGATGCCCCGCGCGAAGAACGGTGTGCACCGCGTCGCGGACGACGACTTCGGGCCCGAGTTCGGGTCCCTCCAGCGATTCGCCGGGACGGGGCGGGCGCATGATCCACCGAGCCGTGAGGACGTGCGAGCGGGGCACGTCCCGGACGAATTCCCGCACGTAGTCGTCGACGGGCGCCCCGACGACCTCGTCGGGCGCTCCCATCTGGACGAGCTCGCCGTCACGCATGATGAGGATGCGATCGCCGAGTTTGAGCGCCTCGCTCAGGTCGTGCGTGATGAAGATCATCGTCTTGCCGACCTCACGGTGCAGGCGGATGACCTCGTTCTGCATGTCCCGCCGAATCAGCGGGTCGAGCGCCGAGAACGGCTCGTCGAAGAAGAGCACGTCGGGGTCGACCGCGAGCGCCCGGGCCAGCCCGACGCGCTGCTGCATGCCGCCGGAGAGCTGGTCGGGGTAGGAGCCCTCGCAGCCGGAGAGCCCGACGAGCTCGATCATCTCCCGTGCCCGCTCGTAGCGGGTCTCCTTGCCCACCCCGCGGATCTCCAGCCCATAGGCGACGTTGTCCAGGACCCGCCGGTGCGGCAGCAGGCCGAAGTGCTGGAAAACCATGGCGAAGCGGCGCCGGCGCAGCTCACGCAGCTGCTTGTCGCCGGCCTTGCGGATGTCCTCGCCATCGAACAGCACCTCGCCCGCCGTCGGCTCGATCAGCCGGGTCAGGCAGCGCACGAGGGTGGACTTGCCCGATCCGGACAGGCCCATGACGACGAAGACCTCTTGGGGCCGCACGGTGAAGGAGACGTCGCGGATTCCCGCGACGCATCCTGTTTTTGTCTTCAGCTCGCTGCGTGACAGGCCTTCCAACGCTGTTCCGACGACCCGGTCGGAACGCGGGCCGAAGACCTTCCACAGACCGCGCACGTCGAGGACGGCCCGGCCCTCGCCCGGCGCGGAGACGCTCGGCTGTACCTGTTTGGTCGGTGACGTCATGGTCATGACCACCTCATGGTCGTCCGGGAATGGAAATCCGTTTGTCAGCCGCTGAACCACTGCTGCGGGTGGGGGCGGACGTTCTGCCATACATGCTTGATCTCGCGATACTCGTCCAGGCCGGCCCGCCCCAGCTCGCGGCCGACACCGGACTGCTTGAACCCGCCCCACTCCGCCTGCGGGACGTAGGGGTGGTAGTCGTTGATCCAGACGGTGCCGTGCCGCAGCCGACCGGCCACCCGCTGGGCCTTGCCCGCGTCCTGCGTCCACACCGCTCCGGCCAGGCCGTAGTCGGTGTCGTTGCCGAGGCGGACCGCCTCGTCCTCGCCGCTGAAACGCTCGACGGTGAGGACGGGACCGAAGGACTCCTCGCGCACCACACGCATACTCCGATGGCACTCGTCCAGGATGGTCGGCGGGTAGAAGTGCCCCTTGCCGGGGAGCCGTCGTCCGCCGCAGCGCAGCACCGCCCCTTCGGCGACCCCTGCCGCGACGTACTCCTCCACCTTGGCCAGGTGCTCGGCCGAGATGAGCGGTCCGGTCTCGGCGTCGAGGTCGAAGGGACCGCCGAGCCTGATGCGTTCGGCCCGGCGCACGACCTCGTCGACGAAGGCGTCGTGCAGGGAGTCCTCCACCAACAGCCGGGCGCCGGCCGAGCAGACCTGGCCGGAGTGGAGGAAGACCGCGGTCAGCGCGAAGTCGACGGCCGCTTCGAAGTCGGCGTCGGCGAAGACGATATTGGGATTCTTGCCGCCGAGTTCCAGCGCGACCTTCTTCACCGTCCTGGCCGCCGAGGCCATGATGAGCCGGCCCGTCGCCAGGCCGCCGGTGAACGACACCATGTCCACATCCGGGTGCTCGGCCAGCGGCGCGCCGACCTCGGCACCCGCGCCCAGCACGAGGTTGGCGACGCCCGGGGGCAGCCCGGCCTCCTCGAGCAGGCGCATGAACATGATCGCGGTGGACGGCGTGAGCTCGCTGGGCTTGAGGACGAAGGTGTTCCCGGCGAGCAGGGCGGGGGCGATCTTCCAGGAGGCCTGCAGCAGCGGGTAGTTCCACGGCGTGATGAGGCCGCACACCCCCACCGGCTCGTGGACCACGCGACTGATGGCGTCCTCGCGACCCGTGTCGATCACACGACCGGCCTCGGTTCCGGCGATGCCGCCGAAGTAGCGCAGGCACGCCACCACGTCGTCGACGTCGTATTCACTCTCGACGATCCGCTTTCCGGTGTCGAGCGACTCGGCCCGGGCGAAATCCTTCTTGTCCCGCTCCAGCAGGTCGGCCACCCGTAGCAGCAGGGCCCCGCGCTCACGTTCGGGGGTCGTGGGCCAGGGCCCCTCGTCGAACGCCTGGCGGGCCGCGGAGATCGCGATCTCGGTGTCCGCACCGGTGGCTTCCGCCACCGTCGCCACGAGGGTGCCGTCGGCGGGCGAGTGGATTTCACGGCGCCCACCCAGAACGGGATCTCGCCAGCTTCCACCCAGATAGAGATCTGTCACGAACGGGCCGTCCTTCCGGTTACCGCATGATCCGTTGCGTATGGCGCATCGGAATGCTTAACGAGAAACAGAATCGACCCTCCGCGTTCACCCAGTCAAGGCCCTGCCGTTTTCATTACCGTGCCAACCAAGTCGTGATGAAACCTGCTTCGCAGCCGCCACCACCTGCTCGGCCACGCCTGGAAGCCGCTCCGCGGGAAGGCGGAAGGTCGGGCCGGACACGCTCATCGAGGCGACGACCGTGCCTTCGACGTTCCAGATGGGCGCCGCCACAGCGGTGAGCCCGATCT
Organism: Streptosporangium sp. CA-135522; assembly: GCF_050949235.1. Classification (NCBI taxonomy): domain Bacteria; kingdom Bacillati; phylum Actinomycetota; class Actinomycetes; order Streptosporangiales; family Streptosporangiaceae; genus Streptosporangium; species Streptosporangium sp. CA-135522. The sequence goes on along the minus strand of NZ_CP192026.1, from coordinate 4,149,367 downwards.
CCAGTTCGTCGGCCGCGATCGCGTATCCACACCCCCTGACATCATCGAGCTCTTCTCCCAACCGCTGGGCGTCGGTGACGGTACGTTCCGTGAACGACTCCAGCGGACCGGCGGCCAACTTCTCCAAACGTTCCACGGGGGCATGGGCGAGCAACACCTTGCCGTTGGACGTGGCGTGCGCCGCCACGCGCCGGCCCGCCCAGTTGTAGGTCTGCAGAGCCGAAGGCCCGGCCATCTGGTCGACGTACAGAACCGCGTCGCGATCAAGAATGGCGATGTTGACGGTCTCGCCGACCGCCGCCGCAAGCTTCTCCCCGATGGTCCGGCTCTCTCGCACCACGTCGAGCCTGGCGGTCGTGGCGCCGGCGAGCCGGAGCACTCCCACGCCCAACCGGTACTTTCCCCGATCGGCGGTCTGCTCGACGAGCTCGTGCATCTCCGCCGTCATGATCAGCCGGAACGCCGTGGACCGGTGGACTTCCAGGTGCGCGGCGATCTCGCTGATCCCCAGCTCCCCGTGCCGGGCGAGCAGCTTGAGGATGGACAGCGCCCGATCGACGGACTGCACCGCAGCGCCATCCTTTTCCAGATTGTTGCTCATGGCACAACTTTAAGCGGGTTGCGCATCACCTCTTGACCCACACCGCAGAGGCGAGGCATTCTGTTGCGCATCAATCACTAGGTTGCGTATTACGCAATCGTACTCGCTGGAGCTTCCATGTCCCACCGCGAGTTCATCCTCACCGTGTCCTGTCGGGAAAAGCCCGGTCTCGTGCACGCGATCAGCAGCTTCCTCCTCCGGCAGGCGGGGAACATCCTGCAGAGCCAGCAGTTCGACGACCGGTTGCAGGATCGCTTCTTCATGCGGGTGCACTTCGACGTCGCCGATCCCGAAAAAGGGGTCGACGAGCTACGTGACGGATTCGGGCCAGTGGCGCAGTCCTTCCAGATGACCTGGCAGCTGGAAGACGCCTCGACCCCGACGCGGACCCTCATCCTGGTGTCCAAGTTCGGTCACTGTATGAACGACCTGCTCTTTCGCCGGCTCACCGGAGCCATGAACATCGAGATCCCCGCGATCGTCTCCAACCATCGCGAGTTCGAGTCGCTGGCGACCTCCTACGGCATCCCGTTCCACCACATCCCGGTGACCCCGGAGACCAAGCCCGCGGCCGAGGAGCGCGTCCTCGAACTCGCCAGCGAGCTCAAGGTGGACCTGGTCGTCCTCGCGCGCTACATGCAGGTCCTCTCCGACGGCATGTGCAAGGAGCTGGAGGGCCGGGCCATCAACATCCACCACTCGTTCCTGCCCGGCTTCAAGGGGGCCAGGCCCTACCATCAAGCCCACGAGCGAGGCGTCAAGCTCATCGGCGCGACCGCGCACTACGTCACCGCCGACCTCGACGAGGGGCCCATCATCGAGCAGGACGTGGCCCGCGTCGACCACTCCCTCGCCCCCGCCGACCTGGCCGCCATCGGCCGCGACGTGGAGGCGCAGGTGCTGGCACGGGCGGTGAAGTGGCACACCGAACGGCGCGTGCTGCTCAACGGCAACAGCACCGTCGTGTTCCGCTGACCCCTCTCTCCGTACGGACCCCCTTCCCACTCGTACAGGGAGGGGGTCAGACCCCCGTACGGATCCTCCCTCTCCTGTCTCCCGTAGAAGCCCTATGGGAGACAGGAGAGGGAATCAGACCCCGTACGGAATCCCCTTCCCGTACGGCTTACGCCCCCGGACCCCTGAGGCAGGGTCCGGGGGCGTATCTATTTCCCGCACGGCTTACGCCCCGGACCCCTGAGACAGGGGTCCGGGGCGTATCTATGGCCGCTACCGGCCGGCGTGCTTCTGGTGCCGGTAGAAGTCGGTCTTCTCCGCCTCGAGCGGGGTGTTGCCCAGGATCAGGTCGGCCGCCTTCTCCGCCACCATCATGACCGGCGCGTAGATGTTGCCGTTGGTGACGTACGGCATGACCGAGGCGTCCACGACGCGGAGCCCTTCGAGACCGTGCACCTTCATGGACAGCGGGTCGACGACGGCGAGGTCGTCGACGCCCATCTTGGCCGTGCAGGAGGGGTGCAGCGCGGTCTCGCCGTCCTTGGCCACCCAGTCGAGGATCTCCTGGTCCGTCTCGACTCTCGGCCCGGGTGACAGCTCCCCGGCGTTGAAGACGTCCATGGCGGGCTGGGTCAGGATGGCGCGGGCGGCCCGGACGGCCTCCACCCACTCCCGCCGGTCCTGTTCGGTGGACAGGTAGTTGAAGCGCAGGGCGGGGTGGACCCGGGGATCGGTGCTCTTGATCTTCACCGAGCCTCGCGCGTCGGAGTACATCGGCCCGACGTGCACCTGGTAGCCGTGCCCGCCCGAGGGCGAGGAGCCGTCGTAGCGCACGGCGATGGGCAGGAAGTGGAACATCAGGTTCGGGTAGTCGACCTCCTCGTTGCCGCGGATGAAACCGCCGGCCTCGAAGTGGTTGGTCGCCCCGGGCCCCGAGCGCAGGAACAGCCACTGGGCGCCGATCCAGGGCCGGTTACGCCACTTCATCGCGGGCTGCATCGACACCGGCTGCTTGCAGCCGTACTGGATGTAGACCTCCAGGTGGTCCTGCAGGTTCTCCCCGACCCCGGGCAGATCGTGCACGACGTCGACCCCGAGGGCTCCCAACTCGGCGGCGTTGCCCACGCCGGAGAGCTGGAGCAGCTGGGGCGAGTTGATCGCGCCGCCGCAGAGGATGACCTCACCCGCGCGGACCGTCTTGCCGTTGTACTCGACACCGACGGCGCGATCACCCTCGAAGAGGATCTTCGTGACGAACGCCCTCGTCTTGACCTCAAGGTTGGGGCGGCTCATCACGGGGTGCAGGTAAGCCCGGGCAGCCGACAGCCGGCGTCCCCGGCGGATGTTGCGGTCGAAGCGGGCGAAGCCCTCCTGACGGTATCCGTTGACGTCGTCGGTCAGCGGATATCCGGCCTGCTGCACCGCCTCGAAGAAGGCCCCGAACAGCGGGTTTCGCACCGGCCCACGCTCGAGCATGAGAGGCCCGCTGTGTCCTCGCATCGGGTCGTCAGGACCCGCGGCGAGGCAGTTCTCCATTCGCTTGAAGTACGGCAGGCAGTGGGCGAAGTCCCAGGTCTCCATGCCAGGGTCGGCACCCCAGCGCTCGTAGTCCAGGGGATTGCCTCGCTGGAAGATCATTCCGTTGATGCTGCTGGAACCGCCGAGGACCTTGCCGCGGGCGTGATAGATCCGGCGGCCGTTCATGTGCGGCTCGGGCTCGGATTCGTATTTCCAGTCGTAGAAGCGGCTGCCGATCGGGAAGGGCAGCGCGGCCGGCATATGGATGAAGACGTCCCAGAGAGAGTCTGGGCGACCGGCCTCCAGCACCAGCACTCGATTGGAGGGATCGGCGGACAGCCGGTTCGCAATAGCGCTTCCGGCCGATCCGCCCCCGACGACGACGAAGTCGTACATGTCTGCCTCGTCTCGCTCAAGCAGGGGTAGTGACGGCAATCGTATCGAATAGCGCAATACGTTGCACTATTCGCAACCAAGATTGTTGCCAATGGATGGACGTCGGTTCCTCATAGCGCTTACAGTCCCGCTATGGGCAACGATTCCTCCAACGGCCGCGCTGACAGCAGCGGCGGTGTCCAGTCCGTCGACCGGGCCATCAGCATCCTGGAGATCCTCTCGCAGCGCCGGGAGGCGGGCGTGAGCGAGATAGCCCTGGAGATCGCGGTCCACAAGTCGACCGCCTTCCGGTTGCTCGGGGCGCTGGAGTCCCGAGGCCTGGTCGAGCAGGCCGAGGATCGCGGAAAATACCGGCTCAGCTTCGGGATGGTCCGCCTCGCCGGCGGCGTGGCCGCCCGGCTGGACCTCACCCAGCAGGGCCGTCCCATATGCCGGCGGCTCGCCGAGGAGATCGGCGAGACGGTGAACCTCGCCGTCCTGCGGTCGCACTACGCGGTGAACCTGGACCAGGTGCGCGGGCCGGCGGCGGTCACCACGCAGAACTGGGTGGGACAGCTCACCCCGCTGCACGCCACCTCGAGCGGGAAGGTGCTGCTGGCCTCCCTCGACGACCGGCACCGGGCGCAGCTTCTGGAGGCCACCGGCTTCGAGCAGTACACACCGAACACGATCACCTCGGCCGACGCCCTCGGCGAGCAGCTGGAGCAGGCCCGGCACAGGGGTTACGCGGTCACCCTCGAGGAGTACGAGATCGGGCTGAACGCGATCGCCGCGCCCATCCGGTCCTATGACGGCGAGATCGTCGCCGCGGTCAGCGCCTCGGGTCCCGCCTACCGCTTCAGCCGGGAGCGGATGTGCGAGCTCGCCCCGGTCCTGATCGCGGGAGCGCGCGACATCAGCCACCGCCTGGGATACGCCGGCTGAGCCTCACCACGACGCTCTTGGACGTGGGGGTGTTGGAGGTCTCCGCGACCGAGTCCAGCGGCACGAGCACGTTGGTCTCGGGGAAGTACGCAGCGCAGCATCCCCGCGCGGTCGGGTAGGCGATGACGCGGAACGCCTCGGCCCTGCGCTCCCCGTCCGGCCACTCGCTGACCAGGTCGACCACGTCGCCGTCGGCCAGGCCCCGCTCCGCCAGGTCGTCGGGATGGACGAACACGACGCGGCGGCCGCCGCGCACGCCGCGGTAGCGGTCGTCCATGCCGTAGATCGTGGTGTTGTACTGGTCGTGGCTGCGGACCGTCTGCAGCAGGAGCCGGCCCTCGGGGACGCGCAGCACCTCCAGCGCGTTGACGGTGAAGTTGGCCTTCCCCGTCGCGGTGGGGAAACGCCGCTCGTCGCGGGGCGCGTTGGGCAGGGCGAACCCACCCGGGGCGCGGACTCGGGTGTTGAAGTCGCCGAACCCGGGCACCACCCGCGCGATGCGGTCACGGATCGCGTCGTAGTCGGCCGCCAGTTCCTCCCAGGGCACGTGGGGGTCCGCGCCGAAGACCTCCCGCGCCAGCCGGCAGACGATCGCCACCTCGGACAGCAGCTCCGCGGAGGCGGGGCGGAGCCGGCCGCGGGAGGCGTGGACCAGGCCCATGGAGTCTTCGACCGTGACGAACCGCTCGCCGTCGCGCTCGGTGCGCCCCAGCGTCGGAAGGATGAGCGCCTGCTCGCCGCAGATCGCGTGCGAGCGGTTCAGCTTGGTCGACACCTGCACCGTCAGCCGGGCCCGGCGCATCGCCGCCTCCGTCACCGCCGTGTCCGGGGTCGCGGCAACGAAGTTGCCGCCCATCGCGAAGAACACCTTCGCCTCACCCGATCGCAGCGCTCTGATCGCCTCCACGGTGTCCATGCCGTGATGGCGGGGCGGCTCGAAGCCGAACTCGTCACGGAGCGCGTCGAGGAAGTGCGCGGACGGTTTCTCGTAGATGCCCATCGTGCGGTCGCCCTGGACGTTGGAGTGTCCCCGCACCGGGCAGACACCCGCACCCGGCCGCCCCACGTTTCCGCGCAGCAGCAGGAAGTTGACCACCTCTCGGATGGTGGCGACGGAGTTCTTGTGCTGGGTGAGCCCCATCGCCCAGCACACGATCACCGATCGCGCCCCGAGCACCTCCCGCACGGTGTCCTCGATGGCCGGACGGTCCAACCCGGTCGCCTCCGCCACCTCCGCCCAGTCGAGGCCACGGACGTCCTTCTCCCACTCGTCGAAGCCGTGGGTGTGGGCCTCGACGAACTCGCGGTCGATCACCGATCCGGGGGCCCCGTCCTCGGCCTCCAGCAGCAACCGCGACAGGGCCTTGAACAGCGCCAGGTCGCCGTTGAGCCGGATCTGCAGGAACCGGTCGGCCAGCGTGGTGCCGCGCCCCACGACCCCGGACGGCCGCTGCGGGTTCTTGAACCGCAGCAGCCCGGCCTCGGGCAGCGGGTTGACCGCGACGATCCGCGCCCCGTTCCGCTTGGCCTTCTCCAGCGCCGACAGCATGCGCGGATGGTTGGTGCCGGGGTTCTGGCCGACCACGAAGACGAGGTCGGCCCGGTGCAGATCCTCAAGCGAGACCGTGCCCTTGCCGATGCCCAGGGTCTGGTTGAGGGCCGATCCGCTGGACTCGTGGCACATGTTGGAACAGTCGGGAAGGTTGTTCGTGCCGAAGCGGCGCACCAGGAGCTGGTAGACGAACGCCGCCTCGTTGGAGGTGCGGCCGGAGGTGTAGAACAGCGCCTCGTCCGGGCTGTCGAGCGCGCGCAGCTCCCGGGCGACGATGGCGAACGCCTCGTCCCAGCTCACCGGCACGTAACGGTCGGACCCGGCCGGCTTGTGCATGGGTTCGGTGAGCCGCCCCTGCTGACCCAGCCAGTAGTCGGTACGCCCGGCCAGCTCGTCGACGGTGTGCGCGGCGAAGAAGTCGCGGGTGACCCTGCGGGTGGTCGCCTCCTCCGCCACGGCCTTGGCGCCGTTCTCGCAGAACTCCGCCGGGCTGCGGTGCTCCCCCTCGGGCCACGCGCAGCCCGGACAGTCGAAGCCGTCCTTCTGGTTGACCCGGACCAGGGTCAGGAGCGTGCGGCCGGCGCCCATCTGGGCGTAGGACGTCAGCAGCGACCGGGTCACCCCGGGCATGCCCGCCGCCCACTCCTTGGGCGGGCCGACCTCGAGACCGTCCTCGGTGACGTCCTCGCGTGGGGCCTTCCTCGCCATCCCGACACCTCTTTCTTCCGGTTTTCCGGTTTCTTTCGGATCCGGGCTGCAAGGACGTCATCCTCAGCCTGTCGATCGCCCAATCTACGCGGGCTTGGTCCCCAGCCGCTCGAGCACCCAGTCGTGGAAGGCTCCGATGTGGTGCTCGCTCGGCACCAGGACCCCGCCCTGAGCGTACGCGCGGGAGTTCATCGCCGGCTGGCACCGTTCGCAGGCGTCGAAGTCCTGCACGTTCACCCGGTGGAAGAGCTCGACGGACGGACCGAGGTCCCTGCCCTCCTCGACGACGTCCTTGCGGAACAGCCAGTCGCACTCGACGATCGTCCGGTCGGCCGCCAGCGGGAACATCCTGTGGATGATCACATGGTCGGGCACCAGGTTGATGAACACCTGCGGCTTGATGGTGATCGCGTAGTAGCGGCGGTCCTGGTCCTCGCTCACTCCCGGGATCCGGTCCACCCCCTCGGACCCGTCGACCGTGAAGCCCTGGATGTCCTCGCCGAACTCGGCGCCGTGCCCCACGAAGGACTGCGCCGCGTACCCGTCGGCGAACTCCGGGAGCACCTCGGTGAGCTCTGGGTGGATGGTGGCGCAGTGGTAGCACTCCATGAAGTTCTCGATGATGAGCTTCCAGTTCGCCTTCACGTCGTAGACGATCCTGCGGCCCACCCCGAGGGCGTCGATGTCGTAGTTCTTGATCATCTCCTCGTCGCCCAGCCGGGTCACCACCTCGCCGACCACGTCCGCCTCGAACGACGGCGGCTCGTCGGCCAGGCACACCCAGACGTAGCCGAGCCATTCCCGGACGTGGACGTTCACCAGCCCGTACTCGACCCGGTCGATGTCGGGCATCTTGGTGAGGTTCGGGGCGGCGATCAGCTTGCCCTCGAGATCGTAGGTCCAGGCGTGGTAGGGGCACTGGAACGCCCGCTTCACCTCGCCGGACTCCTCGGTGCAGAGCTGGGCGCCCCGATGACGGCACACGTTGAGGAAGGCACGGATCGAGCCGTCCCTGGTTCGGGTGACGAGGATGCTCTCCCGCCCCACCTGAACCGTCTTGAAGGCGCCCGGCTTGCCCAGATCGGAGGAACGGACGACGCAGAACCACATCGACTCAAAGATCTGCGCCTGTTCCAGGGCGAAGACGTTCTCATCGGTGTAGTAGCTGCCGGGCAGGGTGGCGATCACGCTGGGGGGCAGGCTTCTCGTGGTCATCACGCCTCCTTCTGCTGCCGCGTTTGCGGGTTATGGTGTTCGGTTGTCCGCTCGTTCACACTTCACTCCTCAGGATGGAACCTGTACGGCTCGCACCTCGCGAGACCGCACGCGAGCCGTACGATGCGGGTCTTGTCAGTGGCCGCGGCGGATCCAGTCCTCCAGCTGGGGCGCCTCGGCCCCGATGCTGGTGTCCTGGCCGTGGCCGGTGTGCACGATCGTCTCGGGCGGCAGGCCGAGCAGCGTGTCCCGGATCGAGGAGATGATCGTGGGAAAGTCGCTGTGGGACCGGCCGGTGGCGCCCGGACCGCCGTTGAAGAGCGTGTCTCCGGAGAAGAGCACCCCGAGGTCGGGCACGTAGAGGCAGACGGCGCCGGGCGCGTGGCCCGGCGTGTGCAGGACGTGCACCGCCGTGCCGGCGACCTTCAGGATGTGGCCGCCGGCCAGCTCCGCGTCAGGCTTCGCCGTCGTGTGCGCGAGCCGCCACAGCACGTCGTCGGCGGGATGCAGGAGGATCGGTGCGCCGGTGCGCGCGGCCAGTTCCGGCGCCGCGCCGACGTGGTCGTCGTGGGCGTGCGTGCACACGATGCCGACCACCTGCCTGCCGCCGACCGCTGCCACGATCGCGTCCGCGTCATGGGCGGCGTCCACGACCAGCACCTGGTCGTCGTCCCCGAGCAGCCAGACGTTGTTGTCCACCTGCCAGGTCCCGCCGTCAAGGCTGAAGGTCCCCGAGGTGACGACATGTTCGACGCGCGTCACAGGACCACCACCGAGCGCAGCACCTCTCCGCGGTGCATCTTCTCGAAGGCGCTCTCGACCTCGTCCAGCTTGATCGTCTCGGTCACGAAGGCGTCCAGGTCGAACCGGCCCTGCAGATAGAGCGACACGAGCATCGGGAAGTCGCGGCTGGGCAGGCAGTCGCCGTACCAGCTCGACTTCAGGGCGCCGCCGCGGCCGAACACGTCCAGCAGGGGCAGCTCCAGCGTCATCTCGGGCGTGGGAACGCCGACCAGGACGGCGGTTCCCGCGAGGTCACGCGCGTAGAAGGCCTGTTTGAAGGTCTCCGGCCGGCCCACCGCGTCCACCACGACGTCGGCGCCGAATCCACCCGTGAGCTCGCGGATCGCCTCGACCGGATCTGTCTCGCGGGCGTTGACGGTGTGGGTGGCCCCGAGGAGGCGGGCCCCCTCCAGCTTCCTGTCGTCCACGTCCACGGCGATGATCTTGACGGCTCCGGCCAGGTTCGCTCCCGCGATCGCGGCGTTGCCCACCCCGCCGCAGCCGATGACCGCGATGCTGTCGCCCCGGCCGACCCCTCCGGTGTTGACCGCCGCGCCGAAGCCGGCCATCACGCCGCAGCCGAGCAGTCCGGCCGCCGCCGGAGAGGCGCTGGGATCGACCTTGGTGCACTGGCCCGCCGCCACGAGCGTCTTCTCCGCGAACGCGCCGATGCCGAGGGCGGGGCTCAGCTCCGTGCCGTCGGCCAGAGTCATCTTCTGCTTGGCGTTGTGGGTGGCGAAGCAGTACTGCGGGCGGCCTCGCAGGCAGGAGCGGCAGGATCCGCACACCGCCCGCCAGTTCAGGATGACGAAGTCGCCGGGGGCGACGTCGGTGACCCCGGCGCCCACGGCCTCGACGACGCCGGCCGCCTCGTGTCCGAGCAGGAACGGGAAGTCGTCGGAGATGCCTCCCTCGCGGTAGTGCAGGTCCGTGTGACAGACCCCGCAGGACTGTACCTTCACCAGGGCCTCACCCGGCCCGGGATCGGGAACGATGATCGTCTCCAGGCTGACCGGTGTTCCCTTGCCCCTGGCCACGACCCCGCGGACCTCGTGCATCATGATTTTCCTCTCAACGAGTCGTGACGGCGTCGATCTGACGGCGCCAGCGGGTGAACAGACGGACCTGGTTCATGCTCAGCACCGCGACCGGCCGGTCGTCCCGCCGGTAGACGGCCAGGAAGCTGCGGTCGGCCACGTCGCCTTCCTCCACGGTGATCGTGTCTCCCGGACGCGCGTGGCCGACGAACTGGATCTTCGTTCCGTACTGGTCCGACCAGAAGTACGGCGGCCTGGGGGGCTCGGGCACGGTCATTCCGCCCGACAGCAGCGTGACCGCCGCCGCGGCGGGCCGTTGCAGCGCCCCGGTCCAGTGCTCGACGCGGTGATGCTGTCCCACGGCGGGGTCGAACCAGGCCGCGCAGTCACCGACGGCGACGACGCCGGGCACTCCGGTGGCGCCTCCGGCGTCGCACAGCACTCCGTTGGCGAGCTGGAGGCCCGATCCTCCCAGCCATTCGACGTTGGGCCGCGCTCCGATCCCGACGAGCACCACGTCCGCGGGCAGGACCCGGTCGTCGTCGAGCAGCACCCCGTTCACGCGGCCCGTTCCGGTGAGCGCCCGCACACCGACGCCGCAGATGAGGCGGACCCCGTGGTCGCCGTGGAGCGAGGCCACCACGGCGCCCATCTCGGCGCCGAGCGAGCCGGCGAACGGCGCCGGAGCCGTCTCGACGACCGTCACGTCGAGCCCCAGCTCGCGAGCCGTCGACGCGACCTCGGCCCCGATGAATCCGGCGCCGATCACGACGAGGGACCGTCCCGGCACGAGGTCGGCGCGCAGGGCTCTGGCGTCGTCGAGGGAGCGCAGGGTGTGAACCCCGTCGAGCCCGTCGCTTCCGGGCAGGCGGCGGGCGGTGGCGCCCGTCGCGATGACGATTCCGTCGGCTCGCACGGTGGTGCCGTCGCCGAGGAGCACGCCGCGGTCCCGCGGGTCGAGACCGGTCGCGGTCACGCCGAGCCGCCAGGCGGCCCCGAGGTCCTCGTCGTCGGTCTCCAGCGCCAGGTCGGCCTCGCTCATCCGCCCGGCGAGGAAGTCCTTCGACAGCGGCGGCCGGTCGTAGGGGCGGTGCCGTTCGGTGCCGATGAGCGTCAGCCGCCCGTCGAATCCCTGGCCACGCAGCGCGCGGGCGGCCGACAGGCCCGCCAGTGAGGCGCCGACGACGGCGATCGACCTCATGTCGTCTCCGGACGGATGCCGGGCGGCAGGTTGGGGGGCTCCTCCGACGGCAGGACGTAGACGACGCCGTCCTCGACCGTCACCCGGTGGGTGCGGATGGGCAGCTTCGCCGGCGGTGCGTCCACCTTGCCCGTCCTCAGGTCGAAACGCGAGGCGTGCAGCGGGCACTCCACCTCGCAACCCTCCAGCCACCCGTCGGCGAGCGAGGCGTCCTGGTGGGTGCAGGTGTCGTCGACGGCGTAGATCTCACCGTCCTCGGTGTGGAAGACGGCGATGGGCGGTTCGCTGTCGAGCCGGTAAGCCTCGCCCCGCGGGAGGGCGGTAAGAGGACACGCAGGGATCATCGCAACCAACCCCGGTTTCGTAAGACGGAACAGTCAGCGCTATACGCAACAGCGTGACCTCGCGGGGTTTCAATGTCAAGGGTCGACAGATGGGGTCAAATCACCCATAATCTCTACGCGTTCCTCCGGGGCCCACCGTTAATCTCTACGCGTTCCTCCGGGGGCCCACCGCCGCCGAGCCGGACGCGGCAGTGACTCGAGCAGTGACTCGAACGGGACGGCGGCCGGCGAGAGCCTCGGCAGGGTCACCGGGATCGGCGGAAGAAGTCGGTGGCGTCGATCATCGCCTGAGCGACGGCCGGCTCGGCGGAGCTGTGACCGGCGTCCTCGACGATCACAAGTTCGGCGTCCGGCCATGCCCGGTGGAGTTCCCAGGCGGCGAGCGGGGGCGTTTGGAAGTCCCAGCGGCCCTGCACGATGCGGCCGGGGATGCCGGCGAGCCTGCCCGCCTCACGCAGCAGGACACCCTCCTCCAGCCAGGCGGCGTGGCGGAAGTAGTGGGTGACGATCCTGGCGAACCCGAGCGCGAAGGCGGGGTCGGCGTATTCGCCGGCGAGCTCGGGATCGGGGCGCAGGGAGACGGTCTCGGCCTCCCACGCGCACCACGCGGCGGCGGCCCGCTCGCGCACGGCGGGCTCGGGGTCGTACAACAATCGGTGGTAGGCGTCGATGAGATCGCCGTCGGCCGTCCCCGGCGGCGCGGCGGCGCGGAACCGGTGCCATGCCTCGGGGAACAGGAAGCCGGAGCCGCCGCCGTAGGACCAGTACATCTCGCTGCGCCGCGCGGTGAACACCCCGGCCACCACCAGCTCGCCGACCCTGTCGGGGTGGCGCTGGGCGTAGGCGAGGGCGAGCGTGCTGCCCCAGGAGCCGCCGCATACCAGCCAGCGGTCGACACCCAGCCGTTCGCGCAGGAGCTCGATGTCGGCGAGCAGGTGGGCGGTGGTGTTGCCCGCCAGGTCGGCCTCGGGTTCGGCGGCACCGGGAGTGCTGCGTCCGCAGCCGCGCTGGTCGAACAGCACGATCCGGTAACCGTCGGGATCGAACAGCCTGCGGTGGCGCGGCGAGCAGCCGCCACCGGGTCCGCCGTGCAGGAAGAGCGCGGGCTTGCCCGCCGGGTTCCCGCAGGTCTCCCAGTAGAGGAGGTTGCCGTCACCGACATCCAGCCTGCCGTGCTCGTACGGTTCGACCTCGGGATACAGTCCGCCCATGATCGCCGCTCACACCCGCACGTCGTTGTGCGCGTCGAAGTGGATCAGCCCGAACCGCTCTCCCGGGTGTGTCCGGGCGAACGCCCGCGCCGCGGGTGCCGTCACCGCGTGGTCGCCGCCCAACAGCACGACGAACGGGTCCTCGGGCAGGGCGTGCAGTCCCGCCACCGACTCCTCGACGCGCCGCAGCCCCTCCACCGGGTCGAGCACCGGCATCGCGATGTCGCCCAGATCCCTGACGATCATCTCCGTGAGATCCACGTCGAAGTCGGGGCTGTAGGCGGAGAACCCGGCCGGCGAGGCGCGGAACGCGTCGGGCGCGGCGTGGTAGCCCGTCGGCGTGAGCGAGCCGCCGCGCAGTCCCGCACCGACGACTCCCACCTCCAGCGGGGAGCCGAAGTCCCACGGCGGCAGCCAGTCGGCCGCCGTCTCGTATCGGTCGGTGAAGTCAGGCCGCATCGCCAGGCCCGGCGGCCCCAGATGCACGCGGAAGTCCTCAGCCATGTCCCCTCCAGGTCGCCGCACTTCACAGAAGCTTGCAGATCCCTCCACTCCACGACAAGAATTCTGGTGATGAATTAGGAATTCAACGAATATCTGCATTTCCTGCAGAACGGGAGTGGAACATGACCCCCACGTCGCAGATCCTCCACGACGCCACCGGCCTGTCCGAGCACGAGGGGCGTATCCTGCTGTCCCTCGCCGATGATGCGAGGATGACCAACGCGGCCCTCGCCGAGACGGTGGGCATCCCCCCGTCCACGTGCCTGCTGCGCGTCCAGAGCCTGCGCGAGCGCGAGGTGGTGCGCGGCTTCCACGCCCACGTCGACCGCCGGGCGCTCGGCCTCCACCTGGAGGTCCTGGTCGCCGTCGAGCTCGCCGAACAGTCCTCGGAGGCGACCGGCCGCCTCCTGGCCACCTGCCGTGCCCTCGAACACGTCATGGCCGTGATGCAGGTCAGCAGCGACCACCACTTCCTGCTCCAGGTCTACGCCACCTCGACCGACCAGCTCCTGGAGCGCGTGATCACCCCTCTGGAGACCCTGCCGCAGGTCCGCCGCACCAACACCACCATCGTCTTCGATCACTGGCGACGCCAGAGCTGCCTTGCTCCGCTGTCGGCCACGTAGAGGCCCGGTGTGACGAGGCCCGGTGTGACGCGAGCGGCCCCCTGCGGATCACATCGAGGCAGGGAGGCCGGCGACGGCGGGGCCGTCGATGAACGGGGACGCTTCGGCGGGGAGGTGCGGAGAGGCCGGGCGGCTCAGCCCGTCTTCTCGACGGAGCAGGCCTCGGGCCGGTAGGTGATCAACCGGACCGCCGGGGCGGAGACCACGTCGATCAGGCCGGTGCCCGGCACCTCGATGTGGGCGAAGCCGCCCTCGAAGGCGACCCGGGCCTCCTCCACCCGGTCGGTGGGCCGTCCGTCGGGACCGGTCACCCGGTAGCCCGAGACGAGCTCGACGGAAGCGGTGCGCCAGGTGGGGTTCATGCGGTCACCTCGGGGAAGTCGAGCTCGGGCTGGGCCAGGTGGTTGAAGTAGTTCGACAGGGTGTTCAGCGCGACATGGGCGACGATCTCGGCGAGCTCGGCGTCGGTCACCCCGGCCTCCCGGGCGCGCGCCAGGCTCTCGTCGCTCACCCTGCCGCCCGCCTGGACGACCTCCCGGGTGATCTGCAGGACCGCGTCGGCGTGCGGGTCGGCGTCGTGGCCGTCACGGGTCAGCTTCAACTCCTCCTCGCTCAGCCCCATGCGGGTGCCGCGCATGGTGTGCGCGCTGACGCAGTAGGTGCAACGGTTCTCCTGGGCGACCAGCAGGGCGATCTGCTCGCGCAGCCTGGCGCGCAGCACGCCTTGGGTGAGCGCGTCACGCATCGCCAGGTAGCCGCGCAGTGCGGCGGGGCCGTTCGCCATCGCGGCGTACAGGTTGGGCACCCGGCCGAGCTGGCGCTGCGTCTCCTCCAGCAGGCCGTCGGGGTCTTCGGTCAACTGCGGTAGCCGAGGCATGATTTCTCCCACAAATGGTACTGATCGGTTCCGTCACTAAAACGGTACCGATCAGTTCCATCATTGTCAACGACGGACGTGCCCGAACCCCGCGCATGCCGCGCCATCGCCCCGGCCCTGCCTGCGGGAACACGCCGGACGGCTAAGACAGATCCTTCTGGGCAGGGAGAGAGCACTCCATCCCATGAACATCAGGAGGTGACAGGCATGGCGGCCGATGTCCCGATCGTCGTGATCGGCTTGATGGGCGCGGGAAAGACCAGCGTGTCGCGGCTACTCGGCGAAGCCCTCGGCAGACCCGTGCGCGACAGCGACGAATACCTCGAGGAGCGCTACGCCGCCACCGCCGCCGAGATCGCCGCCCGCGAGGGCGCCGAGGTACTGCACGCCAGGGAGGCCGCCCATCTACGGGAGTCCCTCGCCGAACGGCCCGCCCCGGTCATCGCCGCGGCGGCCAGCGTGCTCGACGACCCGCAGTGCCGGGCCGAGCTGAAACCGGCCCTGGTCGTGTGGCTGGACGCCTCGCCGGAGTTCCTCGCCCAGAAGATCCTGGACAAACCGCACCGGCCGCGGTTCGGCAAGGAGCCGCTGATACTGGCGACCGAGCTGCGCGAGCGCCGGGCGGCCTCCTTCGCGGAGGTGGCCGACCTGCGCTTCCACAGGCCCGAGATGTCCAAGCACAAGGTGGCTCGGGCCGTACTCGACCACCTGGAGCGACCGGGCGCGTAGGAAGGGTCCCACACCCACGGCGGTGGGTCGAAGTGAATCCGGCCGGAATCCGCCGCTCCGATGACCGTTCGCGGGGCACGGCGATCCTCAGCGGGCGATCAGACCGAAGACGGCACTCCGTGCCGCGGACCGTGTTCGCGCGCCTCCGGTCGCGGGCGGACACCGGCCCCGCCCGCGACCGCACGGCCGCCGCCTCAGGGACGGGTTCAGGACGTGTCCCCCGGCGGAATGTGCGGGCTGTCCTCCTCGACGGTCTCCTGAGGATCGACGCCGGTGGCGTCCTCCGGAGCGGAGGTCCCGTACGGACGTCCCGTCTTCTCTTCGACGCCGGTCGTCCGGCGTCCCTCCTCGCTCTCGCGGCTCGCGATCTCCTCGGCGCGCCGGGACGCGCTGACGCCGACACCGAAGGGTCCCTCGGGCTCGGTGTCGGTGGAGGAGACCCCCTGTCGTTCCTCCTGCGACACCTCGCGACCGGGCTCCTTCTCCTCCGGCGGAGTGTCCCAGGCCCGGTCACCGGCCTGGGACACCTCTTCGCTCGCGCGCCCCACGTCGGGGGAGTAACCGTGCTCGTCTCCCTCGAACCGGCCCGCGTCCTGTGACTCGCGTGGCTCGTTCATCTCCAGCCCCCCATCGGATTTCGGGTTCTCAGCAGATTCTCGGCAAGGGGTCCCCGACCAGCGGGTCGACGATGCGGGTGCCGCCGAAGGAGGTCTTCGGCAGGACCGGCCCGGGGGGTCGTCGTCGATCCGCCCGATGACGGCCGCGGCGGAGCCGAGCGGATGGGAGCGCAGGGCGGTCAACGCGGCCTCGGCGGACTCCGGGGCCACCACCACGACCATCCGGCCCTCGCAGGCCACGTGGAGCGGATCGATCCCCAACAGTTCACATGCCCCGCGCACGGCCGGACATACCGGGATCGTCTCCTCTTCGAGCACGACCGCGACCTTCGGGGCCTGCGCGATCTCGTTGACGACCGTCGCGACCCCACCCTTTCTCCAGCAGGTCGACGTTGATCGCGCGGCGCACCCCGCTGACGTCGGCCATGGCCAGGTCAGGATGGTCCGGCAGGATCTCCACGATCTCGCCGGGAATTCCCGGGCACGTGGGTGGCCTCCGCCAGCTGGATGGATTCGAGGACGAGGTCGTCGCCGCCCTCGGTGTCGATGTCGGCGCCACCGCACTCGAAGCAGGTGGCGAAGGGGTCGACGGACGTGGCCGTCTGCCCGCAGGAGCGGCAGATGAGCCGCACGGGGACGATGACCAGGTCCACGCGCGCCCCCTCCGCCAGCGATCCTTCGGCGACCAGGGCGAACGCCTGGTTGATCGCGGGTTCCGTGACGCGCAGCAGAGCGCCGGCGTGCACCTTCGCCCGCCGTACCCGCCGGCCGTCCGCGCGTCTTTCCACCGCGTCGAGGATCGCCTCGGCGATCCCGAATTCGTGCATGACCGAATTCACCTCGTTTCACTCGGTTTCACGGGCCGCGTGCCACGACCCGCCGTCGGGATGTGACGGCCCGCGAGCCGTCACATCCTCCTGATCCGCAGGTAGCGCTTGATGTCGGGGATCAACTGGTAGACCAGCGCGGCCACCCCGATGACGAGCGCCGCGGCGACCAGACGTTTCAGCATGTTCGTTCCTCCTCGTGACTCGCGCCGGCGGACACCGTCGCGATCTGCTGCCGGAGCAGCTCCAGGACCGGTTCCGCCGCCCCACGTCCTCCCGCCGCCGGGCAGACGGCTCTCCGACGGCCGATCGGTCACAGCGCGCCGGACGCGTGCCGGGTGCGCGGCCCGCGCAACTCCGCGCCCCTTCCCGCGGGCCCGCTGCGGCGGGCCGGCCGAACCGCCTATCCGGTGCCGTGGGCCTGCCGGGTGGTGGGCACCGCGCCGAGCGCGTGCTGGGTGAGCTCCCACAGCACGTGGTAGACCGTGGTCTGGGCTTCCTGGATCCGGTGCACCGACGACGACGGGATGACGAACAGGTAGTCGAGCAGGTCGAGCTCGGCCAGCCTGCCTCCCCGATCCCCGGCCAGACCGATGGTGAGCATGCCCTGGCGCTTGGCCTCCTCGAAGGCCCGCACGACGTTGGAGGAGCCTCCGCTCGTCGACAGGCCGACGGCGATGTCGCCGTGCCGTGCCAGCGCGGCGAGCTGGCGCGCGAAGACGACGTCGAATCCCACGTCGTTGGAGAGCGCGGTGACCACGGCGACATCGCTGGTCAGGGACAGGGCGGGCAGCGACAGGCCGTAGGGCGGGTGGAGGAAGACGGTGGCCACCTCCTGGGCGTCGGTGCTGCTGCCGCCGTTGCCGAAGGCGAACAGCCGCCCGCCCGAGGCGAAGCGCAGGGCCATCTCCTCGGCGCACTCCATGAGCGCGTCGGCGGACGCCTCCGCCACCTGCCAGCGGAGCCGTACGATCTCGGCCGCCTTCTCCTCGGTGGACCGGCAGGCCTCCGCGAGCACCGATTCGACGTCGGCGCGCCCCTCGTAGAGGAAGGGGTACAGATCCTGGACTTCCTCGGTCGGCGGCTCCTCAAGCATGCTCACCGTCTCCCCTCGCGATCACGGCCACGGCCTCCTCGACGCACACGCCGTCGCGGCAGCCTCCGGGCCCGCTCATCCGCTCGCCTCCCCGCCCGTCCCGGCGTGGAGCGAGCCGGACTGCTCGAAGAACACATGCACCAGCTCCCACAGCACGTGGTAGGCGGTGACGTGCACCTCCTTGACCACGGCGGGGTCGTCCGAGGCGACGGTCAGCACGTGGTCGGTCGCCGGGCTGCGCGCGATGGGGCCTCCGTCACCGCCGACCAGGGCGCCGGTGAGCAGCCCCAGCATCTTGGCCATCTCCAGGCCTCGCAGGACGTTCGCGCATCGGCCGTCGCGAGAGATCCCCAGCGCCATGTCCGCCGGATCCGCCCAGCGGTGCATCTGGTGGGCGAAGGTCTCGGCGATGCCCTCACGATTGCTCACCCCGGCGAACGTGGCGGCGTCGTTGCTCAGGGCGAGCGCCGGCAGGGCCCTCTTGCCCACGATGACCGGATGCATGAACTCGACCGCGATGTGGGCCGCGTCCGCGCCTCCGCCGCCGTTACCGAAGACGATCAGCTTCCCGCCGCGGTGGAAACGGGCGGCCATGTCCTGGCACATCCGCGCGATGCGCCCGGAGTCTCCCGCGAGGACGCGGCCGGCGCGATCGCGCCGGGCGAAGGCCTCGTCGACGGCTGACTGCATGGTCGATGTCACTGACATATGGACGCTCCGTTATTTACGGTAGTCGTCACATTACGGTGGGTGCTCGCCGGGCAGGCACCTTCGCCGCTGCAAACCGGGGTAAAGGTCTGATCATGGGCGGAGCCCCTCGGCTCGTCGCCGGCCCATGCCGCCGGCCATGTCGTCGGCCTATGCGGCCGGGCGCCGGTCCGGCGGCGCGTCGGGACCGGCGCCCGAGGCGCCGGTCTCCGCCGGGCCGCCGTGCGCGCCCTCTTCCGGCACGGATCCCGCCTTCTCCGGGGACGGGCCCGCGGGCGAGCGGGGAGCGGCCGCGCGCAGCGCCGGCCACGTGATCAGAGCCAGCGCTCCGGCGAGCGCCGACACCGCCAGCATGGCGCCCGGCAGGCCGGCGACCTGGGCCCAGTAACCCACGTATACCGGCCCCGCGAGGAAGCCCAGATAAGCCACGGTGGTCATGATCGACGTGGCGGCGCCGCGGGCGGAGTCCCGGACGCCGGCGGCGGCCAGGCTGAGCAGGGTCGGAAACAGCACCGCGGTGCCGGCGGCGGCCAGGGCGAGCCCGAACAGCGCCGCCGGCACCGCGGTGGCGAGGGCCAGCGTCACGGTTCCGGCGGCCGCCGCGACCGCGCCGAGGATCAGCACGGTCATGGCCCCGCCGGGGCCGGATCTCACAGAGCCCGCCGCGAACCGGGTGAGGGCGACGACCGCGGCGAAGACCGCCGGGCCCGCGGAGGCGAGCACGGGATCGGCGCGCAGGATGTCCGCCAGGTAGACCGCGCTCCAGCTCTGGTGGGCGTTCTCCACGGCGAAGGCGAGCGCACCCAGCGCGCCGGCGACCAGCAGGACCGGCAGGTACGCCCGGGGCAGCGACCGGCCTCGGGCTCCGCCCTCCGGCGCCGGGCCGGGACGGTCGGGTACGGCACGGCGGTCACGGGCTCCGCCCTCCGGCGCGCGGCCCGGACGGACGGGTGCGGCGCGGCGGGCGTCGGCGGCGATGACCAGGCCCGCGCCCACCGCGGCGAGCGCGACCAACGCGAACGGCACCACAACGGGCGCCGCCACACCGCGGAACAGGCCGGTGACGAGGCTGGCTCCGACCACCGCGGTGGAGAAGACGCCGTGCGCCCTGGTGATGACCGGCCGGCCTGCGGCGCTCTCCGCTGAGCCCGCGGCCGAGTTGACGGCCACGTCCGCGGCCCCCGAGGCGGCACCGAGCAACGTCAGCCCTGCCGACAGGCTCACCGGATCCGCCGCCGTGACGGCCACCCCGATGCCGACGACACCGAGCAGGACGAGCAG
This sequence comes from Streptosporangium sp. CA-135522, assembly GCF_050949235.1. Classification (NCBI taxonomy): domain Bacteria; kingdom Bacillati; phylum Actinomycetota; class Actinomycetes; order Streptosporangiales; family Streptosporangiaceae; genus Streptosporangium; species Streptosporangium sp. CA-135522. The sequence continues at coordinate 4,129,658 of NZ_CP192026.1, read as the reverse complement.
GGCCGCGGTCAGGCGATGCCCCCACCGGTCGACGGCCCGTCCGGCGGTCAGCATCGCGGGAAGCGCCCCGGCGCCGATGAACAGCAGCGCCGCGCCCAGTTCCCCGTCGGTGAGACCGGCCCGGTCCCGGATCGCGGGCACGGAGGCGCCCCACACGCCCCAGAAGGCCCCGAAGACGGCGAACCCGCAGTACGCCGTTCTGGCCCGCGTTCCCACCATCCGAACAGACACGTGTGTAACGATACACAAGTTAAGGTGAGGGATGACAAGAGCTGCGTCGCGCCGGCGGCCGACCATGGCGGAGGTGGCACGGGCGGCAGAGGTGTCGGTGATGACCGTCTCCTACACCTACGCCCAGCCGGAGCGGGTCTCGGAACAGACCCGGACCAGGGTCCGCGAGGCCGCTGAGCGGCTGGGGTATCCCGGCCCTCATCCGGGTGCGCGCTCGCTGCGGCGCGGGCGGGCGGGCAGCCTCGGTGTGATCCTCGGCGAGCACCTGACGTACGCCTTCGAGGATCCGCAGGCCGCCCGCTTCCTGGCCGGGATCGCCGAAGTGTGCGCCGGCCACGGCCTGGGACTCACCATCGTGCCCGTCACCGGCTCCCCGGGAGACGTCGACCGGGTGGCCGAGGCCGCCGTGGACGGCTTCGTGGTCTGGACGACCTCCGATGACGACCCGGTCGTGGACGCGGTCGCCGCCACCGGCCTGCCCTCCGTCGTGCACGGCGGCCCACGCCGTGACGACCTGTCGTTCGTGGCGGTCGACGACCGCGCGGCGGCGCGGGCGGTGGCCTCGGCCGCCTTCGCCGGCGCCCGGCGGCCGATGGTGCTCAGCTTCCCCCTCGACCGCGCGCGGGCCACCGGCGTGCATCGGGCGCTGGATCCCGCCACGGCGACCTTCCGGGTGACCCGCCGCCGTCTGCTCGGTTTCCGTGACGCCTGGGTGGAGACCGGGGGGCGGTGGTCACAGGTCCGCGTGGCGGTGTGTTCGCGCAACAGCGCTCGCGAGGCCGAACTCCTCGGCGCCGGCCTGCTCGCCGGACCGCACGCCCCGGACGCCGTCGCGGCGATGAGCGACGAGCTCGCGCTGGGACTGATGCGGGCGGCCGCCCGGATGGGTCTGGCCGTGCCCGGCGACCTCGCCGTCACCGGCTGGGACGACACCGACGCGGCCGCCGCCGCAGGACTGACGACCGTCGCGCAGTCCCTGCGCGACCAGGGCGCCCGATGTGCCCGGCTGGCCTTGGGCGAGAAGGACGACGGCGAGCCGGTCGGCTGGAGGCTGATCCCGCGCGACTCCACCCGGCGAGCGTGAGCCAGACTCCACCCGGCGAGCATGAGTCAAGGACGCGACACGACGGGCATTCAGATTCTGGACAAATGTCTCCCATGGCAAGAAACTGGCCCCACCCCCGGAGCCGGAACGGCACGGCGACATCCCCTCTGGCCTGACCGAAGGAGAAGGACCTTGACGGCAGCCCGTTCCTGGCTCCGGCGTTTGTCCCCATCACCGCGGAGCGACGTCCAGGTGGTCCGCCTCCTCCCGGCAGGAGGGGGCACGCCGTCCGGAGTCCCGTCCCCGCCCGCCGGGATGCTCGCCGTGACCGGCCTACGGGCCACCGCGGCCGTGGCCGGCGCCGGATCGCCGAAGGCGGCCCGCGCATGACGTCGCTGCTGGCCATCAGCGATCTGCACATCGGCTACCGGGAGAACCGGCGCATCGTCGAGGAGCTGCGGCCCACCTCCGCCTCCGACTGGCTGCTGGTGGCGGGAGACGTCTCCGAGAAGGTCGCCGACGTCGAGTGGGCGCTGCGCCTGCTCGCCGGACGCTTCGCCAAAGTGGTGTGGGTGCCGGGCAACCACGAGCTGTGGACCCACCCCAGCGACCCGGTCCAGCTACGCGGCGAGGAACGCTACCGCCACCTGGTGAAGGTCTGCGGCGACCTCGGGGTGGTGACTCCCGAGGACCCCTATCCGGTGTGGGACGGACCGGGCGGGCCGGTAACCGTCGCCCCGCTGTTCGTGCTGTACGACTACACCTTCCGCGTGCCCGGCGTCGCGTCGGCCGAGGAGGCGCTCGCCCTCGCCTACGAAAAGGGCGTGGTGTGCACCGACGAGATGTTCCTGCACCCCGATCCCCACCCCTCCCGCCCCGCCTGGTGCTCCGCCAGGGTCGCCGAGACCGAACGCCGCCTGACCGCCCGCCCTCCGGACATGCCCACCGTGCTCGTCAACCACTATCCGCTGGTCCGCGAGCCGACCCTGGTCATGCGCCACCAGGAGTTCGCGATCTGGTGCGGCACCGAGCAGACCGCCGACTGGCACGTGCGCTTCAACGCCCACACGGTCGTCTACGGCCACCTGCACATTCCCCGCACCACCTGGTACGACGGCGTGCGCTTCGAGGAGGTCTCGCTGGGCTACCCCCGCGAATGGCAGCCCCGTGCCACTCCGCCCGGCCGTCCGCGCCAGATCCTGCCCGCCCCGCCGCGCGTCCCGTGATCGAGAAGATCCTGCCGCCCTGGGTCGCCGCCGCGGAGGCCTTCCGCGACCCGCCGGACATCGCGCTGTTCCCCGAGGAGGAGTCCGTCGTCGCCGGCGCCGTGGACAAGCGGCGGCGTGAGTTCACCACCGCCCGGCACTGCGCGCGCCAGGCCCTGGCCCACCTCGGACTGCCCCCCGCTCCGATCCTGCCCGACGAGCACGGCGCCCCGCAGTGGCCCGGCGGGGTGGTGGGCGCCATCACCCACTGCGCCGGCTATCGGGCCGCGGCCGTCTCCCTGAAAGCCATCACCCTCGGCATCGACGCCGAACCCCACGAGCAGCTCCCTCGGGGAGTCCTGCAGACCATCGCCCTCGACGAGGAACGGGCCGCGCTGGAACGGCTCGGCGGCCGGGTCCATTGGGACCGGCTGCTGTTCAGCACCAAGGAGAGCGTCTACAAGGCCTGGTTCCCGCTGGCCCGGCGCCCGCTCGGCTTCGAGGAGGTCCACATCCTCCTCGATCCCTCCGGCGCCTTCATCGCCCGTCTCCTCGTCCCCGGCCCGCAGGTCGCGCGGCGGAGGCTGACCGGCTTCACCGGGCGCTGGATCGTCGCCGACGGCCTGGTGGCCACCGCCATCACCCTGCCGGTCTGATGACCACCCTGCCGGTCTGATGACGCTCCGGCGGGGAGGCGTGCGTCAGGGCTGGAACCGGTAGCCCATGCCCGGCTCGGTGAGCAGGTGGACCGGCCGCGCGGGATCGGGTTCGAGCTTACGGCGCAGCTGGGCCATGTACTGGCGCAGGTAGTTGGTCTCCGTGGTGTGCTTGCTGTCCCACACCTCGGCGAGCATCTGCCGCTGGCTGATCAGCTTGCCCGGATTGCGCAGGAGGAGTTCGAGCATGCGCCATTCGGTGGGGGTCAGCCGCACGCCTCCGGAGATCGCCTTGCCCGCCAGGTCCACCGTGTGGTCACCGATCCGGACCCGGGCGAGCTCGGCGTCCTGGACGGCCGTACGGCGGGTCACGGCTCGGATGCGGGCGAGGAGTTCCTCGATGTTGAACGGCTTGGTGACGTAGTCGTCGGCGCCCGCGTCGAGGGCCTCGACCTTGTCCCGGTTGCCGGCACGCCCGGAGAGCACGATGATCGGCACGGTGGTCCAGCCCCGCAGCCCATGAATGACGTCCACACCGTCGATGTCGGGCAGCCCGAGGTCGAGGACGACCAGGTCGGGATGCCAGTCGGCGGCCTCCCGCAGGGCGGCGCCCCCGTCGGGGGCCACCGCCACCTCGAAGTGCCGGGCGACCAGGTTGATGCGCAGGGCCCGCAGGATCTGCGGTTCGTCGTCGACGACGAGAACGCGTGTCATGGGTGCGCCCGCGAGGGGATGGACAGCGTAAGGATCATGGTGAGACCTCCCCCTGGTGTTTCCTCCGGAGTGAGCATGCCGCCCATCGCCTCCGCCAATCCCCGGGAGAGCGCCAGGCCCAGCCCGACACCGGTGTGGTTGTCCCGGTCGCCCAGCCGCTGGAACGGCATGAAGACGCGCTCGTGCGCCTCGCGCGGGATGCCGGGGCCTCGGTCGATGACGCGGATCTCGACATGGTCGCCGTGCCGGCTGGCGGTGACGAGGACCTTCTGCCCCGCCGGACTGTAGCGCACGGCGTTGGACATGACGTTGACCAGGATCCGCTCCAGCAGCGCGGGATCGGCGAGGACCTCGGGGAGTTCCACGGATATGTCACCCTCGACGTGATCGCGGAGCGGGCCGAGGTCGTCGATCGAGCGCGGGATGATCTCTTCGAGCGCGACCGGCTGTCGGGTGAGGCCGAGCACGCCGGCCTGCAGGCGGCTCATGTCGAGCAGGTTGGCGACCAGCCGGTCGAGCTTGACCAGCGACTCGTCCGCGGTGGCCAGCAGCTCCTCGCGGTCCTCCTCGCTCCAGTCGATCTCGGTGCCGCGCAGGCTCTCGACGGCGAGCCTGGCCGACGCGAGCGGGCTGCGCAAGTCGTGGCTGACCGCGGCGAGCAGGGCGGTGCGCATCTTGTCGGCCTCGGCCAGCGGCCCGGCGAGGTCCGCCTCCCGGCGCAGGCGCTCCTGGCGCAGCGCCACCGCCGCCTCCGCGGCGAACGCCTCCAGCACCCGGCGGTCGGCGGCGTCGAGCAGCCGGCCGCGGGCGGCGAGCACGAGATCCCCGCCGATCGCCACATCGGTGTCGGCGGATGCCGGGCAGGTGCAGGGCGGTCCCCCGGAGGTCGCGACGATTCGCCACGACCCCGGCTCGGACTGGTCGTCCGGCGCGGGCTCGCCCACGCGTTCCAGCAGTGTCACCGAGGTCAACGTGAAGGTCTCGCGCAGCCGCGCCAGCAGGGACGGCAGCGCCGCGTCACCGCGCAGCACGTGGCCCGCCAGCGTGGACAGCACCTCGGCGTCCGCGCTCGCGCGCACCGCTTCTCTGGTACGGCGTGCCGCCAGGTCCACGACCGCGCTCACCATGACGGCCACCAGCACGTAGACGCTCAGCGCGAGCAGGTTCTGCGGGTCGGAGATGGTGAACCGGCCGACCGGGGGCGTGAAATGGTAGTTGAGCAGGAGGAACCCTGCCACGGCGGCGGTCAAGGCCGGCCACATGCCGCCCACCAGCGCGACGCCGACGACCATGAGCAGGAACAGCAGGATCCCGCTGGGCAGCGTCAGCTCGGTCCTGAACGGGATCAGCGCGACGGTGAGCGCCGGGATGCCCAGCAGCGCCATCGCCCACCCGGCGAGCCGGCGCCTTCGGGTGAGGGCGGCCCTCGACCGGACGGATCGCGCCCCCTTGCCGGCCTCCGCGTGGGGGATCATGTGGACGTCGATGGAACCGGACAGCGCGGCGGCGGTCGCCCCGGCGCCCCGGGAGAACAGGTGGGCGAGCCTGCCCCTTCGGGAGGTGCCCAGCACGAGCTGCGTGGCGTTCACCCCGGCGGCGAAGTCGAGCAGGGCGCGCGGCACGCTCTCCCCCACGACCTGGTGGTAGGTGCCGCCCATGCTCTCCACCAGCGTGCGCTGACGCGCCAGGTGCGCGGGATCGGCCCCGCCCAGCCCGTCGGAGAGGGTCACGTGTACGGCCAGCAGGTCGGCGCCCTTGGTCCTGGCCGCGATGCGGACGGCTCGCCGTATCAGCGTGTCCCCTTCGGGGCCGCCGGTCAGCGCCACCACGACGCGCTCGCGGGCCTCCCAGGTCCCGGCGATGCCGTGTTCCGCGCGGTACTGGTCGAGCTGGTCGTCGACCTTTCCCGCGAGCCAGAGCAGGGCCAGCTCCCGCAGGGCCGTCAGGTTGCCCACCCGGAAGTAGTTGGACAGGGCCGCGTCGATCTTCTCCGGAGCGTAGATGTTGCCGTGGGCCATCCGGCGGCGCAACCCGTCCGGCGGCATGTCCACCAGCTGCACCGCCTCGGCCCGCCGTACCACCTCGTCGGGCACGGTCTCGCGCTGCGGCACCTCGGTGATCTGCTCGACGACGTCGTTGAGCGACTCCAGGTGCTGGATGTTGACGGTGGAGATGACGTCGATCCCGGCGTCGAGGATCTCCTCGACGTCCTGCCAGCGCTTGGCGTTCTTCGAACCGGGCACGTTGGTGTGCGCCAGCTCGTCGATCAGCGCCACTTTCGGCCCGCGTGCGATGACCGCGTCCGCGTCGAGCTCGGTGAAGCTCGCCTCCCGGTACAGCGTGGTCCTGCGGGGGACGACCTCCATGCCCTCGATCAGCTCGGTGGTGCGGGCGCGACCGTGGGTTTCCACGAGACCCACGACCACGTCGGTGCCCCGCGACAGCCTCCGGTGCCCCTCCTCGAGCATCGCGAAGGTCTTGCCGACGCCGGGAGCCGCGCCCAGATAGATGCGCAGCCGCCCGCGGGCCCTTTTCACCGTCCGTTCTCCCCTCCCCCGTCACCTCGCTCCCCGTCACCTCGCGGGGCGCCCGTGCGCGTGCTCGTGGCCCCCAGACGGGTGGCCTTAATCAAGCAAATCCCGAGATCGGGGGACTTTGACGCATCTTGACGGCTTTCATACGCGCGCGAGGCGATTGTTGACACGATTCCTACGCCCTGACCCGCGCACCTCGCGAAGAGCGCCGGGTCGCGCCCCGGACCGGAACCGGCGCTCCGGCAGGACCCGGGAGGTACAGGACGACCACTCCCAGGGCAATTGCTCGCGTCGTACCGGGTCACGGAGACTTTAACCGTCGCCCACACCGGGAGGTGAACGGGCGACGCCGACCAGCGCGACACCGCCGGGGCTTTCGGGGCGGAAAACCGGTTGACGGGGGTCTTAGCCTGAGTGGGCCCTGACCCCGGAATGGTGATCAACTCAAGTGAGAACCGTGAGGAGTGTGCTGCCTGCTGATGCCCCCTGATACCACCGCTCCCGAGCGAGATACCGAAACCCGTCAGCCCTCGACCCCCCGCCCACGCGGCGTCAGAACGAACTCGCTGTGGCGGATGAAGTCCTACCTCCGTCCCTACGCCACCCGGCTGCTTCTCATCTGGATCCCGGCCTTCGGCGGAACCGGGATCGGCATCGTCATCCCGCTGATCGGCAAAGAGATCATCGACGGCCCCGTCGCGCACGGCGACACCGGAGGTCTCGTCCCCCTCGCACTGCTCGCCCTGGCGCTGGGCGTGATCGAGGCTCTGCTCATCTTCCTGCGCAGGTGGTTCCTGGCCGACGCCGTCATCGGCCTGGAGACCACGATCCGCGACGACCTCTACCGGCACCTGCAGCGGTTGCCGATGAGCTTCCACGGCGCCTGGCAGTCCGGCCAGTTGCTCTCGCGCGCGACGACCGACCTGTCGGCGATCCGGCGCTTCCTGGGCTTCGGCGTCCTCTTCCTCGTTCTGATCGTCGTCCAGATCACGACGGTGACGGGGCTGCTGCTCCATATGTACTGGCCGCTCGGGCTGCTGGTCGCGGCCTCGGCGATACCGGTCGTGGTCACCTCGCTGCGCTTCGAGCGGGGCTACATCACCGTCTCGCGCCGGGTTCAGGACGAGCAGGGCGACCTCGCCACCGTGATCGAGGAGTCCGCGGTCGGCATCCGCACGATCAAGGCCTTCGGCCGCGGCCGCCACGTCTTCGGCACCTTCGACGACGGAGCCGGCAAGGTCTACCGGAGCTCGATGGAGAAGGTACGGCTGTCGGCCAGGTTCTTCACCTTCCTGGAGGTGATCCCGAACCTCACGCTCGCGATCGTGCTGCTGCTGGGCGCGCTCGCGGTCGGCTCGGGCTCACTGACGCTGGGCACGCTGGTGGCCTTCACCACGCTGATGCTGCAACTGGTGTGGCCCATCTCCGCCCTCGGCTTCATCCTGGTGACGGCCCAGGAGGCGATGACCGCGGCGGACCGGGTGATGGAAGTGCTCGACACCGACCCGGAGATCGCCGGCGGCACGGGCGTGATCGAGCACCCTCGCGGGCATCTCCGTTTCGAGGGCGTGGGGTTCCGCTTCCCCGGGGCCGGCGAGCCCGTGCTCCACGACGTCTGGCTGGATGTGCGTCCGGGAGAGACGGTCGCGATCGTGGGTGCGACCGGTTCGGGTAAGACCACCCTCACCGCTCTCGTCCCGCGGCTGTACGACGTCAGCGCGGGCCGGGTCACCATCGATGGGCACGACGTGCGGGAGCTGTCGCTGCCCGCCCTGCGCTCGACGGTCGCCACGGCCTTCGAGGAACCTACCCTTTTCTCGATGAGCGTCAGGGAGAACCTCACTCTCGGGCGGCACGACGCCACCGAGGAGGAGATCGAGGAGGCCCTGCGAATCGCCCAGGCCGGGTTCGTCCACCGCTTGCCGTGGGGGCTGGAGACCCGGATCGGCGAGCAGGGGATGTCGCTGTCCGGCGGCCAGCGCCAGCGCCTCGCGCTGGCCCGCGCGATCCTCAGCCGGCCGAAGGTCCTCGTGCTGGACGACACCCTGTCGGCGCTGGACGTCGAGACCGAGGCGCTGGTGGAGGAGGCGCTGCGGCACGTCCTGCGGGACGCCACCGGAATCGTCGTCGCGCACCGGGCCTCCACCGTGCTGCTCGCCGACAAGGTGGCCCTGCTGCTGAACGGCACGATCGCGCACGTCGGCCACCACCAGGAGCTGCTGGCGAACGTGCCGGAGTACCGGGCGCTGCTGTCGGCGGACCTGAACGACGACCTGGACGGCGATCTGGACAAGCTGGACGAGAGCCTGGACGGCGGCCTGGACGAGCTGGACGGCGGCCGCGACAGCGAGGGGGCGCTGCGATGAGCCAGACCACGACGCAAGGTTGGCGCGGCGTCGCCGCCGAGGATCGGGACGACCTGTCGGATCAGGTGTCGTTCCTGCTCCGCGCCCGGTCCAGGCGGCTGCTGGGCGAGCTGCTGCGGCCGTACCGCAGGGAGATCGCGCTGCTCGTCGCGATCATCGTGATCTGCAACGCCGCCTCTCTCGCCATCCCTTACCTGATCAAGGTGGGCATCGACTCCGGCATCCCGCCGACGATCGCGGGTGAGGGGCCGGCCACGCTGGTGACGGTCGTCGTGACCGTGCTGGTCGCGGCGGCCGTCCAGGCGGCCACCCGCCAGGTGTTCCTCAGGATGGCCGGTCGCATCGGCCAGGACATCCTGCTGGAGCTGCGCCGGCGGGTCTTCGGCCACTTCCAGAGATTGTCGCTGTCGTTCCACGACGACTACACCTCGGGCCGGGTCGTGGCCAGGCTGACCTCCGACATCGAGGCCATCTCCGAGATGCTGCAGTCGGGCTTCGACGGCCTCGTGACGGCCGTGCTGACGCTGACCGGCACCGCGGTCCTGCTGCTCGTCCTCGACGTCCACCTGGCCGTGGTCGCCCTGCTGCCGCTGCCGGTCCTGCTGTTGTTCACCCGTTGGTTCCGGCGGCAGTCGAGCATCGCCTATCGCAGGACCCGGGAGACCGTGGCACTGGTGATCGTCCATTTCGTGGAATCGATGACCGGCATACGGGCGGTTCAGGCGTTTCGCAGGGAGCCGCGCAATCAGGAGATCTTCTCCCAGCTCAACGCCGACTACCGGGACGCCAACGTGCGGAGCATGCACCTGATCTCGCTCTTCATGCCGGGTGTCAAGCTGATCGGGAACGTCACGATCGCCGCCGTCCTGCTCTACGGCGGCTGGCTGGCCGTCGGCGGCGCCACCACCGTGGGCGTGCTCACCGCCTTCCTGCTCTACCTGCGCCAGTTCTACGAGCCGATGCAGGAGATCTCGCAGTTCTACAACACCTTCCAGTCGGCGGGAGCGGCCCTGGAGAAGCTCTCGGGCGTGCTGGAGGAAAGACCGACGGTGGCCGAGCCGCGCGACCCCGTGACGCTGGAGCGGCCACGGGGGGAAATCCGCTTCGAGGGGGTGGAGTTCTCCTACCTGGACGGCACCCCGGTGCTGTCCAGGATGGACCTGGCGATCCCGGCCGGGCAGAGCGTGGCGCTGGTCGGCACCACCGGGGCGGGGAAGACCACACTGGCGAAGCTGGTGGCCAGGTTCTACGACCCGGTGGCCGGCCGCGTGCTGCTCGACGGGATCGACCTGCGCGATCTCGCCGAGGAGTCGCTACGGAGCGCGGTGGTCATGGTGACGCAGGAGAACTTCCTGTTCACCGGCTCGGTGGCCGACAACATCAGGTTCGGACGGCCCGACTCGACCATGGCCGAGGTCGTCGAGGCCGCCCGGGCCATCGGCGCCCATGACTTCATCTCGGCGCTGCCCGAGGGCTACGACACGCAGGTCGCCAAGCACGGTGGCCGCCTGTCCGCCGGGCAGCGGCAGCTCGTGGCGTTCGCCCGCGCCTTCCTCGCCGACCCCGCGGTGCTGATCCTCGACGAGGCGACCTCCAGCCTGGACGTCCCCGGCGAGCGGCTGGTGCAGCGGGCGATGCAGACGATCCTCGCGGAACGGACCGCCCTGATCATCGCCCATCGGCTGTCGACCGTCGAGATCGCCGACCGGGTGCTCGTGATGGACGGCGGCGGCATCGTGGAGGACGGCCCGCCCGACCAGCTCATCGCACGGGAGGGCCGCTTCGCCGGCCTGCACCGGGCCTGGCTGGACAGCATCTCGGATCTCCCGGCCGCACGCGGCTAGGGCATCCTGGCCGGACCCGTGACCGGGTCCGGCCAGGATGGGCGCGTACGGCTCCTCGGGATTCCCCTGCGGCTCTTCGCCGGCGGGCTTCGGAGAGCCCTCGATCGACCCGAACGTGAAAGCACGGCAAAAAAGGGTAGATCGTGCCAAATGAAGGAAGACGACTGGTTCCTCACCGGTGCGGAGCGCGGCAACCCCGCGACCCGAATCGACGCCAGACACGACGCCGGCATCGCCTGGTCGCGCGGGAACACGGTACGTCCCATCCCGCACGGCGTGCCGTACTTCACCGAGCTGCTCGCGCGCGTCCGCGAGCTGCGCGCCGGAGACCTGCTGCTGTTCACCGACTGGCGCGGCGATCCGGACGAGAGGCTGGACGGTCCCGGAACGGAGGTCGCCGGCGTGTTCGCCGAGGCCGCGCGGCGCGGAGTCGTGGTGAAGGGGCTCCTGTGGCGCTCCCACTGGGACCGGCTCCGCTTCAGCGAGGCCGAGAACCGCCACCTCGGAGACGTCATCGAGGCCGCGGGCGGCGAATGCCTGCGCGACATGCGCGTTCCGCCCGGCGGCTCCCACCACCAGAAGCTCGTGGTGCTGCGGCACCGCGCACGACCGCGACGCGACATCGCCTTCGTCGGCGGGATCGATCTGTGCTGGAGCCGCCGTGACGACGCCTCGCACGACGGGGACGCCCAGGCCGCGCCCATGGCCGAGGCGTACGGCGCGAACCCGCCCTGGCACGACGTCCAGGCCGCGATCCAGGGGCCGGCCGTCGGCGACGTCGAGGCCGTGTTCCGGGAGCGCTGGCAGGACCCCCGGCCGCTGACCCGCAACCCCCTGCACCGCATTGCCGACCTGGTGCGCCGCGAGGACACCCGGCCGGATCCGCTGCCACCGCAGCTTCCCGATCCACCCGCCCGCGGCCCGCACGCCGTACAGCTGCTGCGGACCTACGCCCACCGGCGCACGCGCTACCCGTTCGCGCCGCAGGGCGAGCGCAGCGTCGCCCGCGGCTACCTCAAGGCGCTGCGCCGCGCCCGTTCCCTCATCTACATCGAGGACCAGTACCTGTGGTCCCCGCAGATCGCCGAGTCGTTCGCCGAGGCGCTCGACGCCAACCCGGACCTGCTGATGATCAGCGTCCTGCCCCTCCATCCCGATCAGGACGGCGTGCTCAACGGCACCCCGCAGATACTGGGCCGCAACCAGGCCCTGTCCGTCCTCAAGCGCGCGGGCGGGGACCGCTTCGCGGTGTACGGCGTCGAGAACCGGCGGAGCACTCCGATCTACGTCCACGCCAAGGTCTGCGTCATCGACGACGTGTGGGCGACCATCGGCTCGGACAACTTCAACCGCAGGTCATGGACCTACGACTCCGAGCTCACCTGCGCCGTGCTCGACGAGACCCCGGACGGCCGGGAGCCGGCCGACCCAGGAGGCCACGGGGGTGGCGCCCGCCGCTTTCCCCGGGACCTGCGGCTGACCCTCGCACGGGAGCACCTCGACCGTCCCGGCGTCTCCGACGCCGACCTCCTGGACCCGAAGTCGTTCTTCGCGGCCTTCGCCGCCTCCGCCGACGCGCTGGAACGCTGGCACGCCGAGGGACGTCGCGGGCCGCGACCGGACGGGCGGCTACGGCTGTACGAGCCCGCGCCCCTGTCCGCGCTGACCACCGCCTGGGCCACCCCGTTCTACCGGATCGTGTGCGATCCCGACGGGCGCCCGCGCGCCATGCGCCGCAGCGGGGTCTACTGACCGCACGGGGCACCGCGCGCCCCGGCCGCTTCCACGGCACAGGAGATCATCGGCGTGCGGGGCGCCCGTGAAGAAAGACCGGAGAACGGGTCGCCCACGTGTGGCGATCTCCTGTGCCGCCGCGGCACCGTCAGGAGAAGCTCAGCGTGCCGCTGCCCTCGACGGCCTCGAGGTCGCCGAAGTCGCAGGAGGTGTCGGTCGTGGGGACGACGGTGCCCGCCACGCGTCGCCCGTCCAGGGTGCCGGAGATGACGGTGCCGGCCAGCAGCGCGTCAGCGAGGCCGGCGGTGCTGAGGGCGCGGGACCGGGAGCGCACCTCGGAGGTCCCGGCGGTGGCGCCGTCGGCGTCGTACCAGGTGATGGTGCCCTGACCGCGCAGGTTGCTGACGGCCCCGCAGCTGGCCCGCCCCGAGGTGCTGACCATGATCTGCCCGCTCCTCAGGTCGGGATGGGAGCCGTCGGGAGAGGTGCAGGACTCCAGGAGCAAGATGCCTCGCGCGTTGACGGAGCGGGGTGCGAAGGTGATCGGCGGAGCGAAGGTGACCGGCTGCCCGGGGGTCGTGGTCACGGTGCAGGTCAGCTTGACGAGCTCGGTGCCGGGCGAGGCCGGCGGCCGGTCCTGCGCGGCGGCGAGGCCACCGGGAGCCAGTACGGCGAGCACGGCGGCGAAGGTGGCTCCTCCGAGGCGGGCCCTGCGGCGACCGCCGGGGCGAAGAACGTCTGTGGTGCGGAGCTGGACGGACATGTATTCTCCTCACACAAAACTAATCACTCATAGTTGATCTGTAATCACTATCTGTAGCATGTGGGAGGCGATCAACGGAGGTATCCGATGATCGAGTCGCGTGACGGTCTGCCTACCGTCGCCATCTGACCGCCACGCTCAGGCTCCGCCACCACCGGACCGCCGCACTGCAGGCATGGCAGGCACCGCAGGCACCGCAGGCACCGCAGGCACCGCAGGCATGGCCGTCATGGCCGTCATGGCCGAACTCCAGCATGCTGCCCCCATCGCCGGGGGCAGCAGCACCCGGGCCGCCCCAGGCGCGTGGCGGGCAGGGCGGTGATCCGCGAGGTGCGGCCGTCGCGCCGAAGCAGCTGTCCGGTGTCAGGCGTCTTTGATGTCGCAGATGACGGCGCCGGCGGTGACGGTCTGCCCGGCCGCGGCCGACAACCCCGCCACCGTACCCGCCTTGTGCGCGGTCAACGGCTGCTCCATCTTCATCGCCTCCAACACCACGATGGTGTCCCCGGCCGCGACCCGATCCCCATCGGCGGCCACCACCGTCACGATGGTGCCCTGCATCGGACTGACCAACGCATCCCCCCGACCGCGGCCTTCTTGACCCCGCCCCCGACCCGCCGCGGCCCCCGACCCGCCCCGACGCCCGCCCCACCCGCTGCGCCGGCGCGAGAGCCGGCCGCGGCGCCGAACCCGGCCGGCAACACCACCTCCAACCGCTTGCCCCCCACCTCCACCACGACCCGCTCCCGCTGCCCGGCCTCGTACGACCCCCCACCATCGGCGCCGCCCGGCCCGGCCTCGTACGGCGCGATGGTGTTGACGAACTCGGTCTCGATCCACCGGGTATGCACCCGAAACGGCTCATCGACGAAATCGGCCTCGGCCAGCACCGCCCGATGAAAGTCCAGCACCGTCGGCATCCCCTGCACGGTGAACTCCGCCAGCGCCCGCCGCGCCCGGCGCAGCGCCTGCGCCCGATCGGCGCCGGTCACGATCAGCTTGGCGATCAGCGAGTCGAACGCGCCCGGCACCTCCATCCCCACCTCATAGCCGCCATCCAGCCGCACCCCCGGCCCGGACGGCACCCCCATCGCGGTGATCGTCCCGGGCGCGGGCAAAAACCCCCGACCGGCGTCCTCGGCATTGATCCGAAACTCGATGGCATGCCCGCGCGGCACCGGATCGTCATAACCCAGCGGCTGCCCGGCCGCGATCCGAAACATCTCCGCCACCAAATCGATGCCGGTGACCTCCTCGGTGACCGGATGCTCGACCTGCAGCCGGGTGTTGACCTCCAAAAACGAGATCGTGCCGTCCTGGCCGATGAGGAACTCACACGTGCCGGCCCCGACATACCCGGCCCGCCGCAAGATCGCTTTGGAGGCGGTGCGCAGCAACGTCTGCTGCGCGTCGGTCAAGAACGGCGCGGGCGCCTCCTCGACGAGCTTTTGGTGGCGGCGCTGCAGCGAGCAGTCGCGGGTGGAGACCACCACCACCTGGCCGTGGGCATCGGCCAGGCACTGGGTCTCCACGTGCCGGGGCCGGTCCAGGTAGCGCTCGACGAAGCATTCGCCGCGGCCGAAGGCGGCCACCGCCTCGCGCACCGCGCTGTCGTACAGGGCGGGGATCTCCGCCAGGGTGCGGGCGACCTTCAGGCCGCGGCCGCCGCCGCCGTAGGCGGCTTTGATCGCGATCGGCAGGCCGTGCTCGCGGGCGAAGGCCACCACCTGGTCGGCGTCGGTGACCGGGTCGGTGGTGCCGGCCACCAGGGGGGCGCCGACGGCGTGGGCGATGTGGCGGGCGGCGACCTTGTCGCCGAGCGCGGTGATCGCCGCCGGGGGCGGGCCGATCCAGGTCAGGCCGGCGGTGATGACGGCCTGGGCGAAGGCGGCGTTCTCGGCCAGGAAGCCGTAGCCGGGGTGGACGGCGTCGGCGCCGCTGGTCGCGGCGATGGCCAGGAGTTTATCGATGTCGAGGTAGGTGGTGGCGGGGCCGGTGCCGTTGAGGGCGTAGGCCTCATCGGCCAGGCGTACGTGCAGGGCGTCCAGGTCCTGGTCGGCGTAGACGGCGACGCTGGCCAGTCCGGCGTCCTTGCATGCGCGGGCGATCCGCACGGCGATCTCACCACGGTTGGCGATCAGGACCTTGTGGAAATGACGGTTCATTGCGGCCTTCGC
The DNA here is from genome assembly GCF_050949235.1 of Streptosporangium sp. CA-135522. Classification (NCBI taxonomy): domain Bacteria; kingdom Bacillati; phylum Actinomycetota; class Actinomycetes; order Streptosporangiales; family Streptosporangiaceae; genus Streptosporangium; species Streptosporangium sp. CA-135522. The sequence continues at coordinate 4,114,389 of NZ_CP192026.1, read as the reverse complement.
AGCGTGGAGGGTGATGACCAGGGGCATGGCGACCGGTGGCCGCGCGGCTCCCGGATGGACGTTTCCGTACGGGGGCGAGCGAGTTCCTCCGCTTTGCGGCCGGGACCCGTCGTCCCGGAGGCGGGACTCCGGTGGGACGCCCGCCGGACCGGCTCCGGCTCGGAGGCCCGATCGCGCGCCGGTTCCCCCGGCGGATCGGTCATCGATGCCGGAGCGTCCCCGGCCTTCCGTTGTGCGTGCACACGATCTCCTCACTGAATTTCCGGCTACGCCACTCCAGAAATGTGAAATACATCGATGTCATTAGATTAATCAGGGATGTCCTTTTCGTGGCACCCCTACAAAATCGGCCCCGCCGGCCACCGTGGTGCGCCGGACCCGCGCGGACCCGGCACGGTTCACGTGTGGTTCAGGCACGGTTCAGGCGGTGATGGGACTGCCGAATTCGAAGCTCGACGGCAGCTCGGCACGCCGGGTGATGTTCAGCTTGCGATAGGTGCGGGTCAGGTGTTGCTCGACCGTGCTGATCGTGATGTAGAGCTTTCCGGCGATCTCGCGGTTGGTGTATCCGGCGGCCGCCAGGGCGGCGACCCGGCGCTCGGCGTCGCTCAGAGCGGCGGTCGGCTCACCGGCCGCCACGCCACCGGCGTTCGCGTCGCCTCCGGCTTCCTTGCCGTCCCAGGAGAGCGCCTGGCTCAACGGCCCGGCCTGGCATTCCCGGGCCATGGAGCGCGCCCGGTCCGCGATCATGGCCGCGCGGCGGTACTCGCCGAGCGCGTGATAGGACTTGACGAGGTCGAACAGCACCCTGGCCAGCTCGTATCGGTCCCCGCCCGCACGCAGCAGTTCCATCGCCTGGCGCAGCAGCATGGGGCGGTGCCGGGCCTTGCCCGTGGCGGCCAGCAGGCGTACGGCCATGCCGTGCGCCCTGGGCGTCGCCGGACCACAGCGGCGGATCTGCTCCTCGACCAGTTCCCGCGCCTGCTCCTGCCTGCCCAGGCGCAGGCAGGCCTCGGCGGCGTCGATCCGCCAGGCGACGAGCCCCGGCACGTCGAGACCCCACGCTCCCATCAGCTCGCCGCACAGCTCGAAGTCGCGCAACGCCAGGGCCGGATGGTCGGTCGCCAGGCTGTAACGCCCCCTGGCGTGCAGGTAGTGCAGGCCGTACCGGGTCTGGAACATGGCGTCGGGCACGGGCTGGTCGAGGTGCTCGTGCACGGCGTCGTACCTGCCCATGGCCGTCAGGGCGAGGATCAGGCTGCTCAGTGGCCCGCCGGCGGCGACGCCCCAGCTGCTCGGAGGAATGATCTCCAGGGCGACGCGGGCGTGGTGTTCGGCGTCCGGCATGTCCCCCTGGCGGATCGCGATCTCGGCCCGGATGGCCGCGAGCCTCGCCTGCCTGCTCGGGGCGTGCAGCGAGGACGCCTCGGCGCTGAACAGATCGCACCAGGGGGCGGCCCGGTCGGGCCGTCCGGCGTAGGTGAGCGCCAGCAGCGCGCTCTCCACGGTGTCCATCGACATCTCGTCGAGGCGGCATCCGCGCAGGATCCGCTCGACCGCGTCCACGACTTCCTCGCGCGGCCCGGTGGCGAGCACGTCGGCGAGCGCGAGCGCGGTGTCCAGCCGCCGATTGGCCGTCACCGACACGATGGCGGCACGATCCTGCTCGCCGGGCGCCTGCCGGAGATGGGTCAGGAAGGGAGGGTGGGTGGCGCGCAGCCAGGGCCGGGCGATGACGAGCTCCGTCACCGTCTCCGGATCCATGCCGGCGCCCGACTCGTTGAGATGGTCGAGCACCTCTCGCGCGTCCTCGAACCGGCCGTGCCACAGCAGTGCCCGTGCCAGCACCACGGCGTCGCTCCCCCGCAGCTGGCCCCGCTGCATCGCCTCGGTCATCTCGGCGAGGTGGCTCGCGGGCGCCCCCGGGTTGATCCGCCATTCGGCGCGCACGAGCATCGTGGTGATCTTCATGCGATGCTGCTCGTCCGCGCATTCGCGCCACGCCAGCCGGAGATAGGCGACGGCGGACTCCACTCGTCCTTCGCGCAGGGCGTTCCTGGCCGCGTCCTCCAGGACGGAGACGACCCAGGGGGCCTCGACCCGACCGGCCTGCAGGAGGTGGTCGGCGACCGTCGTGGTGGACGCTCCGCTCTCGTGCGCCAGCCGCGCCGCGCGCCGATGCAGCTCCATCCACTCCTCGGAGCCCACCTCGGCCAGTACGGCGGCGCGCGCGGTCTCGTGCCGGAAGCGGCCCAGGGCGAGCAGCCCGGCCACGGTCAGGAAGTGCAGGGCCCGGATCACGGACGCGGGACCGACCCCCAGCAGCGGGGCGAGGGAGTCGGGACTGCCCAGGATCGCCAGCCCCCGCGCCACCTGGAGCATCTGCGGCTCGCCGCGATGCAGGCACGACAGCACGGCCTGGCCGTACCTGGTGCCGACGACGAGCTCCGCCGGCGGCTCTCCGCCGGCGGCCCGCAGGAAGTCCTCGTAGTCGTCCACCAACGCTCCGGCCAGCAACGGGTTGCCGCCGCTGACGGCGTACCAGTCGTCGGAGAAGCGTTCGGCCGCCTCGCGTCCCAGCCGCTCGGCGACCAGTGACATCACCCCGGCCCTGGAGAGGGGGGCGAGCTGGATGCGGCGGCAGTGCGGCTGGCGGAGCAGCTCGGTCTGGAAGAACGTCTCGCTGGACCATCCGTGGTCGGAGTGGCTGAACACCGCCACGATCCTGGCGAAGCGTACTCGTCGCGACAGATAGGCCAGGCAGAGCAGGGAGGCCCGGTCGGCGTGCTGCACGTCGTCGACGACGATCATCAGTGGGTAGCGCTCCGACAGTTCGAGCAGCACCGTGCACAGGGCGTGGACGATCTGGGCGTCGACCTGGTCGAGGGGCTCGGTCTGGAGGTCGGACGACGTCACGGTGCGCACCCCCTCGTCCAGCAGGGCCATGGCCCGCTCGCGTTCCTCGGCGACCAGCGGCGAGTCCTGGATGAGCTGGCGCAGCACGCCCAGCGGCAAGTCGCGTTCGACACGCGAACCCGTCGCCGTCACGGGCAGGGCGCCCAGCTCCATGGCCTGCTCCGCGAAGGTGTGCAGCAACTCGCTCTTGCCGGTTGCGACGGTGCCGCTGACCAGCGCGACCCTTCCCTTGCCCATGACAGCGTTGGCCAGGAGCCCCTCGAGGGAGGCCAACGCCTCATCTCTTTCGACCAAGCTCACGATCAGCCTCCCTCTACGAGAAATCAGTCGAACGGTTCAGAACTGCAACTTACGGCCGGACGGAGTGCGCAGGTCCAGTGCACCGAGCGCCTTGGGCTTGTGCTTTTTGAGCTGGATTCTCCGCATGGTCGTCGCACCTTTCAAACTCGGCTGTTCTCCGATGGGGTGACGATGAAGACGCTAGGTCGTTGCGGTTTCCGTCCGTTATCGGGCGGCTATCACCCGATTTGAGGGCTATTTCCTGTATGCGGTAATCGGCTCCCATCTGTCGCAGCGTCGGCTACCCACCGGCGACGGCCAGCGGCGCGGCGATCCCGGCCTCCCCCTCCCCCGCGGCGGACACGTGCTTCAGGCGCGCCCTGATGACGGCGGAACGCACCGCCGCCAACGAGGCGGTCTCGACGTCCCGGTCGATGCCCACGCCCCAGGAGGCCCGGCCGTCCACCCGGCACTCGGCGTAGACGGCCACGTCCTCCTCCGCCCTCCGGTCGTGGCAGGCCAGCCCCGTGCGGTGCACGGCCCGCACGTCGAAGCCCCAACGGCTGAGCGCCGCCCGCACGGCCTGGACGGCGTCGGCTCGGTCCGCGCCGACGTCGAACCTCTGGCCGTCGATGTGCAGGACGGTCGTCACCAACTCGGTCCCGGAGGCGAGGGGGACGGGCAGTTCGGAACTGGAGAGGTACTCACGCTCGAAAAGCCCCCTGACCAGGTCCGGCGTGATTTCTCCGCCTTCGGCGTCAGCCCGCGACTGAACCACCCGCGCGAACTCGATCTGCAGGTCGCGCGGCAGGTTCAGCCCGTGCCAGGCGCTCATGACGTAGGCCACCCCGCCCTTGCCCGACTGGCTGTTGATCCGTACGACGGCCTCGTAGGTGCGGCCCACGTCCTCGGGGTCGAGCGGCAGGTACGGCATCTCCCACGGGAGGTCTCCGACATCGGCGCCCAGGCGGGCGGCTTCGCGCTCCAGGGCGTCGAAGCCCTTTTTGATCGCGTCCTGATGGGAGCCGGAGAAGGAGGTGTAGACGAGGTCGCCTCCGTAGGGATGGCGCGGATGGACCGAGAGCCCGTTGCAGCGCTCCACGGTACGGCGGATCTCGTTGATGTCGGAGAAGTCGATGCCGGGATCGACCCCGTGGGTGAGCATGTTGAGCCCGAGCGTGACCAGGCAGACGTTGCCCGCCCTCTCCCCGTTGCCGAACAGGCAGCCCTCGATCCGCTCCGCGCCCGCCAGGAGAGCCAGCTCCGCGGACGCCACGGCCGTGCCCCGGTCGTTGTGCGGGTGGATCGAAAGGCAGACGTGCTCTCTCCTGGAGAGGTTCCGGCTCAACCATTCGATCTGGTCGGCGAAGACGTTCGGCAGGGAGCGCTCGACGGTCGTGGGGAAGTTGAGGATGATCCCGCGGCTCGGCTCGGGCTGCCAGACGTCCATGACGGCCTCGCAGACCTCCAGCGAGAAATCCAGCTCGGTGTCGCTGAAGAGCTCCGGGGAGTATTGGAAACCGAGGTCACAGCCGCCAAGCGTTTTATCAGCATATTTCATCATCAACCGGGTTCCCTGTACGGCGAGGTCCTTGCACTCGTCCCGGCTCATGCCGAACACCACGCGCCTGAACAACGGCGACGTGGCGTTGTACAGATGGATCGTGGCGCGCGGCGCCCCTTCGAGGCTCTCCACGGTGCGCCTGATCAACTCGTCCCGCGCCTGCACGAGCACCGAAATCCGCACGTCGTCGGGAATACGGTCCTGCTCGATCAACACGCGCAGGAAATCGAAGTCGTCCTGGCTGGCGACCGGGAATCCGACCTCGATCTCCTTGTATCCCATGCCCACCAGCAGTTCGAACATCGCCAGTTTGCGATCGGGGGACATGGGATGGACAAGAGACTGATTACCGTCACGAAGGTCGGTCGAAAGCCAGCGCGGCGTGGCGACGATGGTGTTGTTCGGCCACGTGCGTCCGGGAAGGGATACCGGCGCGAACGCGCTGTAGCGCCCGGCTGGGCGGCTCGGGGTCTTCACTGGCGAGCTCCTTTCCGTGCCTGCGCGCTGACCGTCAGTTGTTCGAGCCGAAATACGTGGAGTAGGAGTACGGCGATAGCATCACTTTGATCTGATACGAGTCCGCTTCATGCTGCATGCGAAATATGACGGATATTTCGGGATAAGCAGCACTGAGACCGAGACTGACGAAGTAGTAGTCGCTGTCGAACACGATGCGGTACAGCCCGCGTTCGAACTTCTGGCCGCACCACTCGGTGATGCAGCCCTCGCCGTCGGTCTCGGCGTCGGCGACGGCGCTCCAGTGACTGTCCTCGGCCCGCTCCAGCCGCGCCCGCACGCCGGCGGCCGAACGGCCGTAGACGCTGTCCAGCGCCTGTGCACTAATACCCATGTCAGGGCCACCTATCTGCCAGGCCCGCCACGACGGACCGGTCCGAACATCTCTGTGATCACATGCCGGCACCGGCGGCGGGTCCTCGCGAACCGGTGGACGCCCCGCGCACATCCCCGGTTCGCGCGGTTCCGATCCGGCGCGCGCCGGCCCGGCCGCCGGATGCCACCGGGCACCGGCCGGTCCGGGCCTCCGTCCAGGCTTCCTTAGGCCGCTATCGATACGCCTTCGTCCGGCTATCGCCCGATGAACCGCCCCGGAAGAACAAATATCGCGGGTTTATCCGCAGACATCGCGATAACCCCCCTCACAATTGGCGAATCCTCTTCGCAAACAGTCGAGAAAGGCGCTATCAGGCCGCTGAGCTGGGCTGATGGCAGTCCGGAAGAGATCCGATAATGACCGGATGGTGGCAGCTGAGACGTTGAAGACGCATCAGCCGACCGGCCGGCGACACGGGCCACCGCGACAGACAAGAGGTAAATAGAAATGAGCGACTACAACAACAGCCGCATCTTCCGCCTCGCCTTCTCCGTCATCATCGCCACAGCGGGCGTAGTGGCCACCGGCGCCGTCGTCGGCGCGAGCGCGGCGACCGCGAACGCCGCGGGAGTCGTGGTCGTGACCGCCTCGGACGATCAGCCGGCTCCCATCCCGACCCCCACCCCGACCCTGCACCCGAATGGTGAGCCGTGGGGCGGCAGGTAAGCCGGTGAAGTCTTGAAATGAGTGTCGCGGGCCGGCCTTGGCCGCCCATACGGCCGGAGACATCATGTCTCCGGCCGTTTTCGCTTTCTCGTGGCCGTCAGGTTACCGGCGCAAAACAGCAGGCGAACTTATCCGGCTCACACCACCCCCTCTGGCAGGCAATCACGCGAAGTAGTACACTCCACACGAAAGTTACACATTGCACACGGGGTGACTCTGGTATCGGTAGGATCAACGACCTCGGACATCGCGAGGCCATCAACGATAATTACCGTTACAAGTAAGATCTCCCCGGTCTTCCTGGGGACGCACACCTGACAGTGAGGTTGCACGACTGACACTTCTCTCGCATCGGGAAGTGCAGAGGCTTTCGCATAGGCCGGGGTTGCGGGTTTTTTCAAGGAGATGCGGTGGACTTTCGCGTTCTGGGACCTCTGGAGGTCGCCGCCGGCGATCAACGGCTGGATCTCGGAGGCATCCGGCAACAAACCGTGCTCGCCGTGCTTCTCCTCGACGCCAACCGGGCGGTCACCACCGGCCGCCTGATGGAGGCGATCTACGGGGACGAGCCCCCGACCACGTCACGAGCCCAGGTCCAGATCTGCATATCCGCCCTTCGGCGTCTTTTCGCCGCCCACGGCAATGCCGATGTCATCGCCACCCAGTCCCAGGGATACGCGCTCCAGGCCGACAGCAGCCAGATCGACTCGCACCGTTTCGAGAACCTCGTCCTCCAAGCCCGGCGCGCGCGCGAGGGGCGCGACCTCGACCAGGCCATACAGCACTACCGCAAGGCGCTCGCGCTCTGGCGCGGGCCCGCCCTGGACGGCATCGAAAGCAGGCTCGTGCAGTCGGCGGCCAGCAGGCTCGCCGAGCACCGGATCACGGCGAACGAGGACTGCGTCCAGCTGGAGCTGGACCTGGGCAGGCACCACGAACTGGTCGGCGAGCTCACCGAGCTCATGGAGGAACATCCGCTGCGCGAGCGGCTACGTGGTCAGCTGATGCTGGCGTTGTACCGTTCCGGACGCCAGGCGGAGGCGCTACAGGTCTACCGGCTCGCCCGGCAGACCATGATCGACGAGCTGGGAATCGAGCCCAACGAGCGCCTCCAGCAACTCGAATACGCGATCCTCACCTCCGACGAGAGCCTCGACCTGCCGGCGCAGCCCGTCATCGCGGTGGCCGAGGAGCCCTCGGCCCGCGTCCCGAGCGTCCCCGGCATGCTCCCCACCGCCATCGCCGACTTCACCGGCCGCACCAAGCAGATCGACGACATCCGCCAGCGGCTGACGCTCGCCTCCGGTGACCGGTCCCGCCTCGCCGTACCGATCATCGCGATCGTCGGGAAGGCGGGGATCGGGAAGACCACCGTCGCGGTGCACGCCGCGCACAGCGTCGCCGACCACTTCCCCGACGGGCAGCTCTACGCCGACCTGCACGGAGGCGTCTCACGGCCGACCAGCCCGATGCAGGTGCTCGAACGCTTCCTCCGCGTGCTCGGCGTACCGGGCACCGCGCTCCCCGACGGCCTGGAGGAGCGGGCGGAGATGTATCGCGCCCTGCTCGCCGACCGCAAGATGTTGATCGTGCTCGACGACGCGGGTAACGAGAGTCAGGTCCTGCCGCTGTTGCCCGGCAATCCCGCCTCCGCCGTGATCATCACCAGCCGAAGCCGGCTCGCCGGGCTGGCCGGCGCGATCCACATCGATGTGGACGTCTTCGATTCGAGCCAGTCGATGGACCTGCTGTCCCGGATCGCCGGGGTCGAGCGGGTGCAGTCCGAAGCGGAGTCGGCCGCGGCGCTGGCCGAGCTCTGCGGCCAGCTTCCCCTGGCCCTGCGCATCGCCGGCGCGCGGCTCCTGGCACGCCCTCATTGGAGCATCGAGCAACTGGTGGGGCGGCTCGAAGACGAGACCCGCAGGCTCGACGAGCTCAAGCACGGCGACATGGGGATCAGAGCCAGCATCTCGCTGACCTATGACAGCGCCGGCGAAGACGCCCAGCGGCTCTTCCGCCGGCTGGCGATCCTGGACTCCCAGCTCTTCTCGGCGTGGATCAGCGCCGCCCTCCTCGACATGCCCTTCGCCGACGCGCAGGACCTGCTGGACGACCTGGCCGACGCGCAGCTGGTCGAGACCACCGGCGTCGGGCGCGGCGTGCACACCCAGTACAGATTTCATGACCTCATCCGGGTGTTCGCCCGAGAGCGCCTCGCCGCGGAGGAGACCGCCGCCGAGCGCAGCGCGGCGTTGGCCCGTGTGCTCGGCGGCCTGCTCTTCCTCGCCGAGGCCGCCCGCCGCCGGGAGTACGGACCCGACGTTCTGATCCACAGCGAGGCGTCGATCTGGTCGCTGCCCAGGGAACTGGTCGACCAGCTCGTCGCGGTGCCGCTGGCCTGGTTCGAACGCGAGCGCCTGATCCTGGTCTCCGGTATCCGCCAGGCGGCGCAGGCGGGGTTCGTCGAGCTCTGCTGGGGGCTCGCGATCAACGCGGTGACGTTCTTCGAGTCACGGGTCTACCTCGACGACTGGCGGGAGACCCACGAGATCGCGCTGACGGCCACCCGGCACGCCCGGGACAAGCGGGGCCAGGCGGCGGTCCTCTACTCCATGGGATCGCTGGCCATCACCGAGCAGCGCTTCGACGACGCCCAGCGTGACTTCGAAGCCGCGGTCAGGCTGTTCCGGGAGGTCAGCGACAATCGAGGAGTGGCCCTGGCCATCCGCAACATCGGATTCCTGGACCGGATGAACGGCCGTTTCGACGAGGCGGAAGCCCACTACGCACGGGCTCTGGAGATCTTCCGCGCCACCGGCGACCAGGTCGCCGCCGCCTACGCGCTGCACAACCTGGCCCAGCTCAGACTGGAGTGCGACGATCTCCAAGGCGCCATGCGGCTGCTGTCGGAGGCGTTGCAGCTCAGCGGGAACGGCGGCAGCAGGAGGGTGAAGGCGCAGGTCCTCCATCGGATGGGTCACACCCACCTCCAGTCGGACGAACCCGCACTCGCGGCTCGCGTGTTCGATGAGGCGCTGACCGTCGTCAGAGACATCGGCGATCCGACGGGAGAGGCGTACGCGCTGCACGGGCTGGGCATCGCACGGCTCCGGCAGGGCATGCTCGCCGAGGCCGAGAGCGCGCTGCGCCACGCTCTGATGCTGGCCAGCACCTCCAGCCAGCGGCTCGCGGAGGCGCGGGTGCTGGTCGGACTCGGCGAGCTGGCCATCGCCGGCGGCAACCCGGCACAGGCCGTGACCCATTTCCAGCAGGCCCTGTCCTTGTTCCGCCGGATTCAGGTCCCGCTTCACGAGGCTCGCACCCTCATCATGCTCGGCGACGCGCAACTGGCCGCCGGAGACAGCGCCGGGGCGCACAACGCCCTGGCCGAGGCGCACGCCCTGGCCGACAAGCTGGATCCTCCGGCCGCCGAGCGGGTGCGCACGCAGCTGGCCGACAGGTCACGCGGCCACAAGGAGTGACGGCGGACGGGCGGCCGGAAACCGCGCCGGACGCCTTCACGATCATTCGTATTCGAGAACGGCGACATGCCCGCCGACGACGTCCCGAATGAGGCGGCGCATTCGAATGGCACGGCCGATAACGGCGCGACTGATAACGGCACGGCTGACAACGGCACGGCGAACAGGATCGCACGCGCGACCGCCCCGAACGAGCGGAATTGTTTCCGCGAAAACCGCGAACTCGGTTCGAGAATGGCCCGGACGGATATCATCCGGTCAAAATAAATCACGGCCCGGCAGGCGCCGCCCTTTCCCGTGGCGGATCCTCCGTACGAGGCGACCGCGCCCCCGGCGGATCCGTTCTCGGCGCGCCCCTCCTCGACGACCGCCGCCGGCTCACCGTCCACCCCCTGCCACCACGTCTCTCTTCCGCAGATCTCCCTTCCCCGGGGCGATCGGATGGACCACCCGCGCAGCCCGTCCCGAACGCGGTCCTCCACCCTCCCGCCGCACCTGTTTGGACGCCAAAGGCCGCCGCCGGGTTGTCAGGGATCACGCAATACTTTTATGTCACATTTTGCACTATATGTGCGATTAGTGAAATGCCGCTTTTCATCACGAGTCAATGACGACCCTTGAGAGCCATCCGGACGGGAGGTAAAAGAGAGACCGACAACAAAGGAAATGAAGAACGGGGATTCGATGCGACAGCTATGGTTGCATGAATCAGCGAGCAAGCCCGATAAGAGTTGTTTCGAGGTCGACTTCGACGGCCGGGTCATCACCGACACGCTTTTCGAGCGGCATCTCGGTACGGCCGGAGGTGTTCCCTGCATGCTCAAGTCGGCGGTGGGACCCTCGGCGTTCCCCACCCTCCGGCGAGAGGTGGACATGGCCGAACACCTCCGGCAGGGGCACCCCAGGATCAGCACGATGCTCGGCTTCGACATCACCGACGATCACGCGCACGCGCTCTTCAGATGCGCGGGCCGGCCCCTTTCCCACCAGGGGGCTCTGCTCCCCATGGAGGGACGGACGGTCAAACAGGCGGCCCGCGATCTGTTCACCGCCCTCGACTTCCTGAACGACAGGGGTTACGTGCACAACGACGTCTCTCCCGACACCGTCCTGTGGGACCGGGGCATGCCCTTCCAGCTCTCCGGGTTCGGCCGTGCCACCCCGCTGCACACGACTTCGACCGACACCGACGTCCGCATGACCGCGGATCTCCTCTATTACATGGCGACCGGCGACCTCGCCGACGACTCGGCCGGCTCCGACCTGGTGGACCAGGTCGCCGGGATCAACCCACGGCTCGCCGAGTTTCTACGGCCCGCGTTCATGCCGGGTACGGCGGGCCGTCCCAGCCCGAAGGAGATGCTCGAACGCCTCCGGACACCCGATCTCGCGACCCCGCGCCCGACCCCCCTGCCTGAGGTGTCCTCCCACTCCGAGGCGTCCGCCCGGCCCGGCGCGCCCTTCCGGCCCGGTGCGCGGCCCCCGCGGCAGCGCGCTCCGCAGGGGGCCGGGACGTCCGGCATTCGCCGGGAGCACTCCGGAAACGGACGTGAGATGGAGGCTCGCCGCGAGTTTCGCGATCTACGCCGCAAGCAGGCGGCCTTCCGGCTCAGCGAGCGACCGCCCACCAGGGCGCCGCTGCCCGAGCCTCCTCCCCCGCCACCGCCCGTCGAACACGACGTCGCCTCCTCTCTGCCCGACCGGCGCGTTCTCGTCGCACTGGCCGCCGTCCTGCTGCTCCTCCTCGCACTCCTGGTCGTGGTGGTGGTGAAACTGTGAACGACGACGACCTCGGCCTTCCGCAGATCCCCCCGGCCCCCTACGCCCTCCCCCCGGTTCCCCCGCCCGCTCCGGCCGGCGGCCCGCGGGCCGAACCCGAACCCACCGGGTGGTACCCACCGCCCTGGCAGGAGACGGAAGGCGAACCGGGCGTCGCGCACCCCTACGAGAACGGCACCCGGCAGTCTCTCGGCCAGGGCCACGGCGACGGCCACGACCAGGGCCAGGGCCACGGTGTCGGCCAGACCCCCGGCCAATGGCCGCCGCCCGTGGACGACGCGGCGTACCCGCCCCCGAGCGCGACCCGGCCCAGGGGGAGATCCCGCGCCAGGAAGACCCCGGGCGACGGCGCGACCACGGTGGTCTGCCCCTACTGCCTGTGGGAGCTGGACTGGGAGGCGCTTCCGCTGGTGCTCAGAAAGCACGATGAGATCATCTACCTGGAACGGGAGCCGGGTGAGTCCGAGACCCGATGGCTACAGCGGACCGCCAACGCCGAGCGGATCTGCGACGCCGACGGCAGCGAGCACTACCTGCCCTGCGACTACGGAGACTACAAGCCGATGATCATCGGCATCGTCGGGTCGACCGCGGCGGGCAAGACCCACCTGCTGGCGGCGATGATCGACCAGCTCGTGCAGACCATCCAGGTGAACGTCCGGCACAACCTCACGATCTCCCCGCTGGACACCGTCATGCACCGGCAGTTCATGCTGGAGAAGGTCTTTCCCTTCACCACCACCCGAAAGGTCCTCGGGCGCACGCGCCGTGAGGACGAGGTCGCGTTCGTGTGCGCGCTGCGGGCGCGCAACGACGTCACCGGGGAGAAGCACGCGCTGGTGTTCTTCGACGTTTCGGGAGAGTTCTTCGACGACGCCGACCTGCGCAGCCTGCATTTCATCAGCATCGTCGACGCCCTGCTGTTCGTGGCCGACGGGGAGAAGCTCGACGAGTTCCTCCGGCGGTCCGCCCCGCGTCTGGCCGACCCCGCCTTCATGGAGCCGTTCGGGCACATCGACCGGCTGCGCAACCCCCGGCAGAAGGCGATGCTCCCGCTGCCGGCCGCGCTGGTCGTGGCCAAGTCCGACCTGCTGCGGTGGCTGCCGCTCGTCGACGGCTGGTTGCGCGCCGACGACGACATGGATCTGGACACCGTGGAAGAGGAGACCGAGGAGGCCTATGTCTTCCTCCAGTCGCACAACGCGCAGTCATGGCTGCACCCGGTGGTGCACTGCCAGGACTCCACGATTCACTTCGTCTCGGCCTCGGGCGTGGCGAAGATGGACGACACGGTCTTCCCCGAAAGGGGCTTCGGACCTCGCCGGGTGCTGCGCCCGCTGCTGTCCCTGCTGGCGATGAAGGGCATCATCCAGGGACACGATCTGGGCCGCGACGACATCGGCCTGGGCCCATCGTGAGCGGGGTGGAGATCCACCAGATCGTCTTCCGATGGTCGGAGGAGCTGCTGGTCGGCAGGCGGGGGCTCGGGCCGGTCGCCTCCTCTCTCGACGGTCAGCAGCTCGTCGACTGGTCCGTCCTGCTCCGGGCCGGGGACTTCGTGCAGGGCATGTGGACCGACGGCGCCGCCAACGCCCCGGCGGTGGGCGCTCTGCAGATCGGACCGGCCCGGGAGAGCGGCGTGATCGTCCGGGTCCTGCCCGTGCGCGACGCCAACGGGCGCATGTCGGAGCTGATCCACGTGTTGATCGGCCCCGCTTCGGTGCTCACCGGCCGTCTCGCGGTGGGGCTGTGGAACTGGCCGGGCTGGGTGCGGCCGGAGACGGCGGACACGCTGGCGGCGCAGATGCCGTCCATCCCGTCGGAGACGCTGGAGACGGAGGCACGGGACACCAACCGCGCACTCCACGAGGTCGCGTTGCGCCACCCTCTGCTGCCGAACGTGGCCGCCGACGTGCTCAACGCCCCCTCCGCGCACTACCAGCTCATCCTGCCCCCGCAGACCGGCCCCGAGGACGACATGGCCGCCCACCTGACGTACGGGCTGCTCACCGCGCTCGGTGACTTCACCGGCGAGGAGCCCTGGACGTTCCTCGTCCGCGCCGAGCTGAAAGTGCGGGAGGCGGACGCCCGTCTCATGGTGGTCGAACGCGCTCCCTCCCCGTCGGCGTTCGCCCGGCGCAGGCGGGTGTCGCTGCGCCTGGAGTCCGGCGCGGCGGCGAACGGTCCCGTATCGGTCTCCACGGCCGGTTCCGTCATCGCCGCGATCGCCGACGGCAGGCCGGTCACCTACCCGCGGACGCCGTTGCTGTCGGCCCAGGACTCGGCGGACTGGGCCGACACCCAGCTCCTGCGCCTGAGCGGGGTGGCGAACCTGCTCAGGCGGGCGGTGCGCGGGCAGCTGACCGCGAAGGAGGAACAGGACCTCGCGCAGCCCGCCGTACAGCTCGGCCACGAGTTCCGTACCTGCTCACCGGCCGAGACCGCGGACGTCCTCCGCCTGTGGCGGGACTTCCGGTCCTACCCCCGCACGCGCGAGGTCCTGGTCTCCGCCGGCGTCCGGTGCGCGCTGAACGCGGCCCGGCGCGAAGCGCCCGAGACCGAATCCCTGATGCACGCCGTCCAGGCGATGTCCCCGCCGGCGGGCACGGTCGAGAGCAATCTCGCCGACCTCTACAGGCACGGCCAGAAGCCCGACCCCAACGAGGTCTCCCGGGTCCTGATCGCGGCGGCGACCATCGGGGTGGACGCGCAGAACGATCCCACGGTGGGGTGGCTGCTCGCCGGCCTGGAACCTTACGTGCTCGTGCAGTGGTCCATCCGGCTGATCAGGCCGGAACCGGTCGAGAACGGGCGGCCCCGGCCGGAACCGGATCTGGCGGCCGCCTGCCTGCAGCAGGTCCGCATGAGCCGGATCGACTCCGCCCGACGCAGGCGTTGCCGGCAGATCCTCCTCGACGACCGCGGGATGGCGGAGACGGTGGAGATGATCACTCCCGACCCCGCCCGGCGCGTCGCCCTCTACGGCAAGGCCCTGCCGGCCGCCTACGAGCCTCCCCACCGGGCGGCCGGAGTCGAGGAGATCCTCGACGACCTCCAGCAGGCCGGAGCATCGCTCTCCGAGACCGTCTGGCACACGCTGTACGGCATGAGCGCCGATCCGGTGATCCGTTTCGCCGTGGCGGCGGGGGCGATCCGGCGAGGGCACGGGGGGATCGGCGGGAGCCTGCTGTCGTCGCTGTCCATGGAGGCGATCGTCGACGGCGCCGCGAACCTCGGCGGGGAGCCGGAGGCGGCCCGCCAGGTGATCGACCACCTGCTGCGCCGCATGCCCGCCGAGAGCGGGAGCGACATCGCCCACGCGCGCGGCGGCCTTCTGCGGCACGGGCACCTGATCGGCCCGGTGTCGGCCGCCTATCCGGCCTCTCCCGAGCAGGCCAGGGCGTTTCGGGGGCTTCTGAAGCAGGCCTACGGCCCGAACCTGTCCGCCGACACCGTCAGGGAGATCTATCACCGCATGACGACGACCTCGCCGGGCTTCGTCGAGGCGATGCTCTCCCTCGCCACCTCCGGGGGGAGGGAGGAGATCGTGTGGGCGAACACCAGGCTGCTGGTGAGATCGTCGGGCGGGAGCTGGGAGGAGACCTATCGGAGCGCGGCCTCGACCGGTGCGGGCCAGACTCTCGACGATCCGCGCGCGCTCCGTCCGTATCCGCGCGAGATCCACCGGGACGGACACGAAGCCTCCCGCGACCGCACGCCGCCCGTCCGTTCCGTCCTTCCGGCGACGGCCCCTCCCGCCATGGCGCCCGCCCTGCCCGTCCTCGCGCGTCCCTCCGGCAGGCCGCAGCCACAGGACACGCTCGTGCCGGCCTCCGACGCCCCGGACACGCCGACGTACACCGACCGCGGATGGATATGGAACCTTTCTCCCTTCTCCCGCGCCCCGGGTTCTCCGCCCTCCCGGCGCATCCCGATGCTGCCGGCTTTCAGCCCCGGCGCCGGGATGGCGATCGCCGCCGTTCTCGTCTCCCTGTTGCTGTTCCTGGGAGCCGCCTACATCCTGGCGACCGTCCTTTCCGGATCCGTCGTCCCGACGCCCTCGCCGACCGACGTCGCCCCCGGCCTCAGCGATCCGCCGCCTCCGCTTCCGTCCAGCGCGCCGCCGGTCGTCCCTCCCGATCCGCTCCCCCGGCAGAAACAGACCGAGCAGAGCCACGACGGCGAGCAGGCAGGAGACCTTCCCCATGGCCACTGACACCCTGACCGCCCCAGGCATGCTGGAAAGCCTGGCCGACCGGATCGCCGAGACCGCGCACCAGGCGCGGAACACCTCCGGAGAGGAGTACCCGACGGGGCCCGAGGCCCTGATCATGCTGGCCGAGGCCATGCGGGACGGGGGTGGCGCGCTCGCCGGAGTGGACCTTCTCAACGTCTATCCGCCCGAGGCCCTCCTGCCCGACCGCAGGGCGCCGGGCTGGGAGGCCGTGCTCACCCTGCTGCGCGTCGCCCGTGACATCATGATCTTCCTGCCGGTCTTCATCACCTGGCTCATGCTGCAGAAGGCGCTCACCGCCTACGGCGAGGTGAAGTCGCCGCCGCCCTTCCTGGCGGGCTGGCAGGCGGGCACCTTCGGAGGCCGCTCGTTCACCCCGCTCAGCGACGCGGCGATGGCGGTGGCCCTGTTCGTGGCGCTGGTCATGGCGTGCGCGGCGGCCGTTCACCTCGGCGAGGGATACGTGGCGCGGCTGACGTCCAACGACAGGGCCCGGCACCAGCTCGCCCAGGATCTGGCCCTGGCCACGCTGCTGATAGCGCCGGTGCCCGAAGACGTGCGCCTGTCGATCCGCGAGGTGGCCCGGCAGCTGCCGGTTCTGCGCTCCAGTACGGCGCAGCTCGTGCTCGCCCTGGAACGGACCTCGGACGAGATCAGGGCGGCGCTGGAGGGCGGGCCGGGCCAGCAGATCAGCGACGCGCTCAACACGTGGGTCGCCAAATCCGCCGCGCTGGAGAGCGCCCTCAGCGCCGTCCAGATCCCCACCACCACGCTGCAGGAGTTCGAGAAGCTCCAAAGACGCATCCACGAGGACCAGCAGGCGGTCCAGCGGGAGCTGAACGGCCTGGTGACGCGGATTCAGTCGATCTCCGACGGCTCCGACCGGCAGGTCGAGGCCGCGCGGCAGCTCGTGATCAGCGTGATGAGCGGCCTGGGCGACTCGCTGAACCGGTTCGGCACCGGGGTCGACGATCTGGCGAAGACCACCGAACAGCTCCGCCGTTTCGTGGACGCCGCCCAGCGGTTCGTCATCGAGCTCCGTGATCGCGACGACAACCGGGCCGACTGGTGAAGCGCGTCGGGGAGCGGCTCACGGCCGCGCATCTGGCGGGCTGGCTCTTCGCCGACCTGCTGCTGGTGCTGTTCCTCGTGTCGCTGTCGGCGCAGACGTTCTCCCCCGTTCCGCCTCCAGTCCCGTCCCCCACTCCCACGCGGACGCCCGATGCCGTCCGCACGCCGAAACCCGCCACGGCCAGGCTGCTCAGCAAGGACTACTGCGAACTTCTGATCAGGGCGGACTTCGGGCTGATGCTCGGCACCGGTCCGGCGCGGGCGGCCGAGGAACGCCGGGTCGTCAGGAGGATGGACGCCGTGCTTCAGGGCCGTGACCCGCAGGCCGTACTGGGCGTGAACGCCGGCCCCTGCCGCGAGCACCTGCGCCGCGACCGCCAGGCGGGGATCATCATCGCCTACGGCGCGGCGCCCCGATCCAGCATCGGGCTCGCCACGCAGGTCGCGAAACGGGTCAGTGACGCCGTCATCGCGGGCCATCCGCGGTTCGCGGGCGCCACGGCCCTGGCGCAGTGGACCGAGCAGGGGACCGACCAGGTCAAGATGATCGTTTTCTTCTACGAGTCGTAGTCCTCGCCGGCGTCGCCGCCCGCGCGCCGGCGCCGTCAGCGGCGCGGCGACTCCACCCGCCGTCGTTCCTCCTGTTCCAGCCGCCAGCGGCCGTATCGGCTCTGCCAGCGGACCCGCGCACGGCGCCAGAACACCTGGCCGTGGGAGAGCCCGCTCTCCGCCTGCCCCATCAACACCCGGACCACCGCCGCCCAGACCACCGGGAAGCGCACGCGAAGCTCGAACCAGAGGGACTCGGCGGTCCTGGCGGCCCGGACAGCGGCCGAACGCCCCTGGTCGGCGAGCTCCTGCCTGCGCCGCCGCAGCTCCTCCCGGCTCTCTTCGGCGAGCTGCCGGCCGGCCTCGTCGGCACTTGAGGTGAGCAGGAGCACCGACACGAGAGCGGCGCGGGTCCCGAGCTCGCCGGCGTCGCCTTTCAGGGCGTTCCTGCGCTGCTCCGACCACCAGGGAATCCGCACGATCGCGGCCCGCCGCAGCGGATGCAGGCTCTCGGCGCGCAGCCGCCACCGGTGCGCGCGGGCGGCCTGCGGAACCAGGCACAGCTCGACGGCCGCCGCCACGCCCCGCTCCCACGTCTCGCCGGAGACCTGGCCGACGACGTCGTAGAGCCGGTCGAGCACGCCGCCCACCTCGGCCATGACGGCGGGGACCTCGGTCTCGACGCGGCGCAGGCGGGCGCACCCGCCCGCCGTGCCGTCCGGACATTCCTGATGGGAGCAGCGGTGGCGGGCCGCGTGCGCGAGCGCGCCGGACGACGCGGCCTCGGCGAGGGCGTGATGCCCGGACGATCCGCCTCTGGCCAGGTCGAGGAGACCGTCGGCGTCGATCGCCATCCCCCGGTAGCGGGGTCGCAGTCCCGCCGTGAACGTCGCGGCGAAGGCGGCCAGGGCCACCGGCTCGGTCTCGTCGAGCCACGCGCGGTCGAAGCGCTCGTCCCGGACCTCGCGGTCCAGCCATACCGCGAGCCGGGCACGGCCGCCGTCGCGCAGCCACGACTCGGCCGCCCCGGGCCGTGCCGTCAGGTCCGTCGCCAGGGCGGCCGGGGTGGCGTGCCGCCGGCCGCCGAACTCGATCGGGGCGTACCGGCGGACGGGGACGACGTCGGGCGCACCGCCCGCCAGCCATGACTTCACCGCCTCGCCGTCCCAGCGGGCGTCGGGGTCGAGGGTCAGCAGGCCGGTCAGCAGCCGCTCCCAACGCTCGTCGTCGACGGCGCCGAGACCGACGGTCGCGTCACCGGGCTCGAACACCGGAGGGCGCCCGGTGAGCAACTCGTGCGCGATGACGCCCAGCGTCCACCAGGCGGCGGGCGCCTCGCGGACCCCCTCGACCGTCTCGGGCGGCGCCGGCCAGGGAGAGCCGGTGGAAAGGGCCGTCCACTGCGCGGCACGATGGTGTCCGAGGGCCAGGACCAGCGGGCCGCTCTGCCTGACCAGCAGGTCGTCGGGGCCGAAGTCGCCGACCCTGTGCCCGAGCGCACCCTGCCAGCAGTCGAGACAGCGCGCGACGGCGGCCACGATCTCACGCGACCGCTCCTCCTGGAACGGCGTGCCGTTCATGAGGTCGCGCAGGGTTCCCAGCGGAAGGAACTCCTGGACCAGCCACGCCGCACCCGTACGGTCGTAATCGATCAACCTCGTCGTGTACGGCTCCGCCGTGATGAGGCCGCTCAGCCGTTGCGGCAGGGCCGGGTCCACGCTCAGCCCCGGACGGTAGATCCTGAGCGTCACCACCGTGGCGTCGTCCTTGCGGGAACGCGCGAGGTAGAGGTCGCACTCGTCGTTCTGGACCAGAAGCCGCTCGGTCACGTATTTGCCGCTGAGGGACCAGGGAACGGACACGCGCGGGATCATGGTCTTCCCTCCGGCAGCCCGAGAAGGGACAGCAGCGTGTGCAGGCCCGACCCGAGCGGGACGAACGAGGTGGCGAGCAGGCGCAGGAGCAGGAGCAGGGTGAGCGCGATCGTCGCCCGGTAGGCGAACACCCGCAGGCGCGGCCGTCGCCAGAGCCGGTGGGAGGAGGCGGTCGCGGTGGCGGCGATCAGCAGCGTCGTGCACAGCAGGGCACCCGGAAGACCCGGCATCCCGAGCGTCGCCCACCCCACCGGCTCGCTCAGGCCGCTGCGTCCGATCCCGGCCGTGATCGCGTCGATCACCCGCCCGGCGGAGGCCGATCCGTCCCGCGGGACGTCCGGACCGGCCGGGTGCGCGGCGGAGCCGAGCACGTCGAGGAGTCCGAGCACGATCATCGGCACCGCGAAGCGGCGGCAACGCCCGGCGCGCCGGGCCTTGTCCCCCAGGGCCTCCGGCGGGCGTGGCCGGACGCCCGAACCGATCGTCGTGGGGGCCGGCCGGGGAGCCGCGGCCAGGGCGGGAGCCGGAGCGTAGCGGATGAGGAGGTGGGTGAGCACGATCCTGCCGCGCCCGGGGACGCTCTCCACATCGGCGTCGTGAGCGGCTCTCCGTTCCCGGATCCACCAGGGGGCGTCGCTCTTCACTTTGCGGATTCTAGCCAAAAAGCCGCCTATCGCTTCCGGGCGCAGCGTCAGTTCGGCCGCGGCGCTCCACGCGAGGCACATGTCGCCCGGCGTCGGGCCCATGCCGGCGGGCAGGTCGTGTCCGAGATCCCCGGCGTTCCGTTCGATCATCGGACGCAGCCAGCCCAGCCGGCCGACCACCTCCGCGACCGTCCGTGGCACCTCGTCGAGCACCCGTGCGAGGACTCGGCAGCCGTCCGGGCACATCCGCCGGTGGGCGCATTCGTGTCTGGCCGCGTAGGTGAGCACGCCGCTCTCCAGTATCTCCCGCAGCGCCCGGGCGTCCTCGACCGTGCCTCTGGCGAGGTGGAGCAGGCCCGCGTCGTCGACGACGTGATCCTTGTACCGGGGCACGCGGTCGGGCAGGAAGTGCGCGGCGAGGGCTGCGAGCGCGAGGTGGCGGGCTTCTTCGCCCGCGCCCGCGACGCCGAGGCGTTCGAGCGGGGCCGGATCGAAGCCGAGGTCGGCGAAGCCGCGTGCGATCCAGCCCGCCAGCCTCCCGGCGTTGCCCTCCGCGAGCCAGGCGACCGCGAGCGGCCAGCGGTCCTGCATGTCCAGGACGAGCTCACCGGGGTGGGCATACCCGCGTCCCCCGAACACGACGGGCTCGAAACGCCTGGTCGACGTGGGCACGTTGGGGGTGCTTCCGGCCATCCACTGGAGGACCTGCCGGTGCCGCCAGCGGGAGTCGCGCTCGACGGTCAGCAGGCCCTGGACCAGCATGCGCCAGCGCGGATCGGTGATCGCAGACAGGTCGAAGGGCCGTGCCCGGTGCAGGAGATCGGGTATGTCGCTTTCGGGAAGGTCGTGGTAGGGCGTTTCCCCGGTGAGCAGTTCGTAGACGATGACACCGACCGACCACCATGCCGGCGGCTCGCCGCGACGCAGCTGAAGCGCCTCCGGCGCCATGTAGCGGCGGCTCACCAGGACCGTCCCTATTTCCTGGCTCGCGCTGTTGCGCACCGCACCGCCGAAATCGCCGATGACGAATCGGTACGGCGCGGCCGAGCGGACCAGAATGTTGTCCGGTTTGATATCGGTGTGGTTGTAGCGGATCTCGGACTGCCAGAAGGCGACGCACGCCGCCAGCTCCACGGTTATCTCCCGGACCTCCGCCTCCGGCAGCCCCCGCCTGCCGGCCGTCACCGTCTTCAGCGAACCGAGGCCGAAGTATTCCTGGGCCTCCCAGCCGATCATGGCATCGCCGGCGCGCTGGAGGTTTCCGTAGCCGAGCAGGCGGGGCACGTGCCGGGAGAACCGCTCGTCGGCGAGATCCGCCCGCATCGCGAGGTCGATGGTCTTGCCGCGGTAGACCTTGACCGCGGCGAGGTCGTCTCCGGGACGCACACCGCAGAGGAAGACGTCGGCCTCGCCTCCGCGCGCGATGAACTCCAGCGGCTCGTAGGCGGTCAGGAGCTCCGCCGGAAATCCGGAAAGGGGATTTTCACTCACGGATCCGTCCAGCGGGACGGGGGAATGTCAGCGACATGGCGACGATTCTTTCAATCGCCCGCGGACGCCACCCGAGGATCGCCTAACAATACGCACACCTTTGTTCACACAAAGACATGTGATTTATATCGTTTCGCACATTTTAGCCCTTTTACGGCTATTAACAGAAAGCCGCGAGCCGCGCCCTCCCGCCGCTCGACGGCACCACCCGCCGGTGGGTTACCCGCGAGGCTCAGGCGCAGGTCGGCAGTGCCGGGCCGTCGTTGGTGCGGACGGCGGGAAGCCAGGCGAAGCCACCGGGCACGTCGTCGAGCCGGACGCGGAACCAGCGCGTCGTGCCGACGCCCGTCTCGTCCTCGACCCGGTCACCGTCATAGAGAACGCAGTCGGCGTTCAAGACGTCGTCGTGCCATACACGATGACCGACCACGTTGGCGGCGTCGTACTTCAAACGCGGGTTACGGGCCAGACCCATGCTGCACGCCGGCACCCGCTCCACCCGGACCCTGCAGCCGCCCTCGATGTTGAAGATCCGCACCGGTACGGTCACGGGGGCACCGCCCGCCCGGCTGTCCGCCATCACCGGCAGGTCGAGCCCGCGGCCCGCGCCCAGCACGACGAAGACGGTCACGGCGGTCACCGCCAGAAAGGCCGCCACCACGACGGCCGGAATCGGCCGGCGGGCACGGAGCCGTGCCCACGACATGAGCGTGACCTTTCGCGGCTGCCGCGGCCCGGCTGTTTCCCCGTCCTCGGTCTCCCCCCGCTCAACCGTGCTCCCGGGCAGCGTGGACGAGGAGCGCGCGATATCGGCGAGCACCCACAGTCTGTACAACTCCCGCAGTTCCTCGCCGCTGGCACCACAGGCCTTGGCGAACGCGTGAACCGTTTCGTAGCCGGCCGGGAAACCGGCGCCCGCGTAGTAACGGTGGAGGCTGGAACGGCTGATCCCGCTCCGGCCGGCCAGCGTCTCGAAACTTTCCCCCGCACGGTCCTTGAGTATCCGGAGCCGGGCGGCGAACTGTTCGGCTTCGGCTGTCTGCGCCATCGTGCTCTCCCAATGCGGAAACGAGCGGCACGCCGGACCCCGCCGCGGGGACAAGCGCGTCCCATTCGCATCCCAGCGGTTCGGCAAGCACGCAGCTCATGGTGGATGGAGACGTCCCAGCATCCCATTTCCGCTGTTTTCCTTGCTAGGGGTTCGAGCCTGCTGAAAAGATCGCCATTGTCTCCGGGGCGATACCGGCGACGAAGGGCGACGCCCTTCGGGAAAGGTGCGAGGAAAGGCCGGCGGTCCTTCGGCCGGCACGTGTTCCGCTCACCCGGAAACCGCGCACGCGATCACGACCGAACGGCACGGGAAACGGCACGGGAAGCGGACCGGCGATTCGCCGGCGGACGACCCGGGCCGTCGAGGAAGACACTTCACCGACTGCGGGAGAAGGGTCGGCGGCAACTCGGTGTGCGGCGCCTGGTGGTAGCCCTCCGCGTCGCGGCGGGTGATGCGCGCCGCGTCGGACGTCGGCGAACGAGGGCGGCCGGCGTCCGGCGCGGCGGGCCGAAGGCGCCACCCGCCAGGAAACCATGATCACCGTCCGCGACCGTCCGGCCTGCCCGGGACGGCCGGGGACGGTCTCCCGCCGTCCCGGGCGTGGGAACGATCGGACCGATCGGCCCGGCGTCCCGCGGATCAGGCCACCCGGGACGGCGTGGCGGTCCAGGTGTCGCAGGCCGCGGGAGAGCTCGCGCGATAGCCCCGGTCGAACCAGCGGACCCGGTTGGCGCCGGTGCCGTGGGTGCGGTAGTCGCCGTCGTCGCCGCTGGCGCGAAGCGCGGCCGACAGCGCCTCCCAGTCCTGCCCGGTACGCGGCAAAGAACGTCGTACGCTACCCAGGAACACCCCCGACAGGCAGTCGGCCTGCAGCTCGTAGCGACGGCCGAACTCGGCCTGACGAGCGCGGTCGGAGCGGACGCGAGCCTCGTAGCCGGCCCTGACGCCGGTGAGGCTCTGCAGATGGTGGCCGTATTCGTGAGCCGCCACCTTGAGGGGGTAAAGATCGATCCGGCCCTCGATCCAGTCGCCGGTGAGCGGGAACACCAGCGTGGCCCGTTCCGTGCAGTAGAAGGCCGCCGCGTTGGCGGGCCAGCGCACTCCGCACACGCGCTGCGCGGGTTCCTCGTAGAAGCGGACCGTGGGATCGCGGAACCTCAGCCCGGCCCGCGCGAAGTGAGCCGACCATGAGGTGTTCAGGCACTTCATGGCCGCCGTCAGGTATTCCCGCGGCCGGGGCATGCCTCCGTCGATGAGAGGCGGTTCCGGGCACGACGTGGCCGCCAGCGTGCCGGTCCCCAGCAACGGGGCCCCCGGCGAGGTGGCCCGCGCGGCCCCGGCCGGCAGGACGGTGAGGCACACCGACACCAGTAGGGCTCGTCGCGTGAGGACGGCCAGGCGTCGGAGAGGTCGCCGAGCATCGGCGCCGGTCGGCAGGAAGCGCATGATCGGACAGCTTAGAACCCCTCACGCGGTGAGCCGAGGCGGCGCCGGCGGATCGAGACGCGGCCGAGACCTGGAGGCGCGTGACGGGTACGGCGAGCCACGTCGCCGCGCGGCCACATCGCCTTGCCGGTCCCCTGCGGGGGCTCGCCGATCCCTCTTGAGAGGGAGGCACAGGCCGTGCCGCCGGTGAGACGGTGGGAGCCGGAGGTTTCGATGATGACAGGTGAGGCGGGCTCCCGGATGCGCCGCGTGGTCGCGCTGGGATGGGATTATCTGCTGATCATCGGCTGGCTGGCGCTGCTGGCCCTGTCGTATCTCCTGGGATTGAGACCGCTCGGCCGGCTGGCCGAAGCACCCCTGGTCGTGGCGGACCTGGTGATCACCGTGGCGCTGGCGCTGCTGCGCCGCGACCGGGCGGCGCTGCACGACTTGGTGGCGGGCACCCGCGTGGTCAGCCGGACCCGCTGACGTCAGCGGGTCCGGCACCCGGTCCAGATCGGCGGCCATGGCGGCGCACGGGTCGAAGGGGCCGTGACGCCGCAGGTCGCGGTCGAGGCGCGGCACGTAGGCGAGGGGTGCGCCTGCCCTGAAAACTGCGGTGGACGGCATGAGTGCGATGTGAACGATGAGTGTGCGAACCATGTAACTTGATCTTTACATACAAGATCATCCATAGCGGCCGGAACTACACCAGGATGATCAAGCCCAGGAAGGTCGGAGCCGCCCAGCCGATCCTGACCGGTGCGCACGGGTCGTCGCCCCCATCCTCATGGGCGCTGAACGATCCATGACGCCACCTGGCACACGGGGATCACATTGGCCCGATCGATCAAGGAAGAACCGTGAAGAATTCGCGCCGCACCCTTGCGGCTCTCGGCGTCGCAGGCGTCACCTTGGCCACCACTCTCACCGCGACCCCCGCCAACGCGGTCAGCGGCGGCGGCTGCAGCGACGGCTACTACGTAAGGGCGTGCATCAGCGTGGACAGCGGCGGCTCAGTGAGAGGTGACGGTTACATGAATGTCATTCCGACCGGATGCGTCGGCGTGACCATCAGCTTGCACAACGCGTCCGGGACGTATCTCAGGGGCATGGATTGGAGCCATGCCGGCCACTGCGAAAAGGGCTGGCTCGGCATGGAACTGTACTCCTACTCCACGAACCAGGGCGGGTTCTACACCAAGATTCAGGCCTACGACAAGAATCACAAGTACATCAGCTACGCCACCAGCCCGATGCAGTACTGAGACCACGCTCGCCCCGCGGCCGTTCCCGCCGCGGGGCGATCCGCCCCGCCGGTGATCACCGGCGGATCCGGCGCGGACGGCCGCACGCGAAGCGCCCGCCGCTACCCGTCCACACCGGCCAGGCCGAGCAGCAGATCCTTGACCTCGGTGGCGGCGAAGTGCTCCCTGGCCGGACCGGGATCGGAGCACAGCAGGACCGGAGCGTCGCGCGGATCACCGGGAAGCCGCCCGTGGGATCCCCGTACGGCCCGGGCCCCCGCGTCGAGCCCGACCACGCTCATCATGTAGCGCATGCCGAGCTTCTTGCGCAGCAGCGCCACCGCGGCCCGCCGCTTGGCCGCGCCCGGCCCCGCGGGGTCGAAGAACAGCTCCGCCGGGTCGTAGCCGGGCTTGCGGTGGATGTCGACCAGCCGGGCGAAGTCCGGCGCCCGGGCGTCGTCGAGCCAGTAGTAGTAGGTGAACCAGGAGTCGGGCTCGGCGACCAGGACGAGCTCTCCGGCGCGCGGGTGGTCCAGCCCGTGCCGGGCCTTGCCCTCGCCGTCGAGCACCTCGGCCACGCCGGGCAGGGCGGCGCAGAGCCCGGCCACGGCGGGCACGTCGGCCGGGTCGCGCACGTAGACGTGGGCCACCTGGTGGTCGGCGACGGCGAACGCCCGCGACGTCCACGGGTCGAGATACTCCATCGCGGCCTGGGTGTGCACCCGCAGCAACCCCTCCGCGCGCAGCAGCCGGTTGACGTCGACCGGCCGGGAGACCTCCGTGATGCCGTACTCCGACAGCACCACGACCGTGCCGCCCCGGGCCGCGGCCGCCTCGAGCAACGGCGCCAGCACCCGGTCCAGGTCGGCGGCCGCGGCCGCGGCGCGCGGATCGGAGGGACCGTACCGCTGCAGGTCGTAGTCGAGGTGCGGCACGTAGGCGAGGGTGAGGTCGGGGTCGTACGCCTTCATGATCTGCTCGGTGGCCCGGCAGATCCACTCCGACGAGGTGATCCCCGCTCCCGCTCCCCAGTAGCTGAAGAGCGGGAAGTCCCCCAGCCGGGCGGTGAGCGCGTCGTGCAGCTCCGGCGGGTCGGTGTAGCAGTCGGGGCTCTTGCGACCGTCGGCGTGGTAGATCGGCCGGGGTGTGACGGTCCAGTCGACGTCGGCGCCCATGGCGTACCACCAGCACACGTTGGCCACCGTGTAGCCGGGGCGGGCACGCCGGACGGCCTCCCAGAGCTTCTCCCCGGCGACCAGCGCGTTGTGCTGCCGCCACAGCAGCACCTCCCCCAGCTCGCGGAAGTACCAGCCGTTGCCCACGACGCCGTGCCCCGACGGGAGCTCCCCGGTCAGGAAGGTCGACTGGACGGAGCAGGTGACGGCGGGCAGCACCGTACCGAGCGAGGCCCGGAACCCGTTCTCGGCGACGGCGCTCAGCCGGGGCATGTGCTCCAGCGTCCGCGGGGTCAGCCCTACCACGTCGAGGACCAGAAGTGACGTCATGCGCTCATCCCCAGGCCGTGCGGCTCCATCCCCAGGCGGTGCAGCTCGGCACGGGCGAAGGCCAGCTCGGCGGCGATGCCGTCGGCGAGCTGGCCGGCGGTCCGCGGGCGCTGCGCGGCGGGCAGCACCCCCCAGGTGTAGGTCTCCACGTCGAAGTGGTCGCACGCCGCGTCGGCGGCGCCGACCAGCTCCCCGAGCGCGTCGCGCAGCAGCGGCGCGGTCGTGGCCAGCGGCGCGGCCGGGGAGGAGTGCAGGGGCACGTGGTAGTGGACCCGCCACGGACCGGGCAGCCCCGCCTCGAAGGCCTCGTCGAGGTCGTCGGCGGCCCCCCTCGCGGGATTGCGGATCTGGTGCAGGAAGCGCGGCTCGGCGTACTCCCGCAGGGCTTCGGGGTCGTCGGTCTCCAGCGCGTTGGACAGCTGGACCTTCACCACGGGCACATCGGCCGCGCGCAGCGCGCGCAGCGCGTCGGCGGGCCGCTCCCACGCGCACGCCAGGTGCGCGAGGTCCAGGCAGACGCCGAGCCGGTCGGTGTCGGCGCCGGAGAGTACGGCGACGGCCTGGTCGGTGGTCTCGACCACGCAACCGGGTTCCGGCTCGAACGCCACCCTGATCACCCGGCCGGTCCGGTGCTCGATGTCGGCGAGCCCCGCGGCCAGCTCGTCCAGCATGTGCGCGGCCGCGTCGGCGCGGGCGCGGTCCCAGGGATGCCGCCAGGCCAGCGGCAGCGTGGAGATCGATCCCCGCGCCGCGTCGTCCGGGAGCAGGTCGGCCAGAACGCGCGCCAGGTCGAGGGTGTAGCGCAGGCGTTCGGAGGTGGTCCAGTCGGGGTGGTAGACCGCCTGTTTGACCACCGGATCCTGGAACGAGCGGTAGGGGAAGCCGTTGAGCGTGACCACCTCCAGGCCGCGCGCGTCCAGCTCACGGCGGAGCCGTCTGCGGGCTCCGCCGTCGACGGCGACCGCCTCGGCGACCGGCGCGGCCAGCCAGAGCCCGAGCCCGAGCACCTCGCTGCCGAGGCGCTCGCGGATCGGCAGCGCGTACTCGTCGAGCTGGCCGACGATGCCCTCGAGGTCCTCGGCCGGGTGCACGTTCGTGCAGTAGCTCAGATGGAGGAGGCGTCCTCCCGGATGCCGCAGGCGCATCAGTTGCCTCCCCGCAGGATCGAGCTGCCCTCGAAGGTGGGTTCGCCGTCGCCGGCGTCGGACAGGTCGAGCCGCCCGGACTGGCCGTAGAACTCCACCGGGTTGCGCCACAGCACCCGGTCGACGTCGTCCTCGGTGTGGCCTGCGGCGAGCATCGCCCGGCCGGTCTCCAGGGTCAGCAGCGGGTCGGAGACGCCCCAGTCGGCGGCCGAGTTGATCAGGATCCGCTCCGGCCCGTGGACCCGCACGATCTCCACCATGCGGGACGGCGACATCTTCGTGCCGGGATAGATGGAGAATCCCATCCAGCAGCCGGAGTCGTGCACGAGGTCCACGGTGACCTCGTTGAGGTGGTCGATGAGGACGCGTCCGGGTGGGATGCCGGACTCCGCGACGACGTCGAGGCTGCGCCGGGTGCCGCGGACCTTGTCCCGGTGCGGGGTGTGCACCAGCGCGGGCAGGCCGTGCTCGACGGCCAGCGCGAGCTGCGCGGCGAACGCCTCGTCCTCCTCCGCGGTCATCGAGTCGTAGCCGATCTCGCCGACCGCGACGACGCCGTCCTTGTCGAGGTAGCGCGGCAGCAGGCCGAGCACCGGCCGGCAGCGCGGATCGCCCGCCTCCTTGGGGTTGAGCGCGATCGCGGCGTGGTGACGGATGCCGAACTTGCCGGCCCGGTACGGTTCCCAGCCGATCAGCGAGTCGAAGTAGTCCGTGAAGGAGCCCGGGTTGGTGCGGGGCTGGCCCAGCCAGAAGGCCGGTTCGACGACGGCGCGGACCCCGGCGGCCGCCATCCTCGTGTAGTCGTCGGTGGTGCGCGAGGTCATGTGGATGTGGGGGTCGAAGATGCGCATCAGGCCTCTTTCTCGGCTGTCAACCGGCTGAGCAGGGTGGTCGCGTCGGCGGGGATCGAGCGGCCGGCCGCGGCGCGCTCCTCGGCCAGGCCGGCCAGCATCGCCGCCAGCTCGGCGTCGGCCCGCTCCTCCAGACCGTCCACCACCGCCAGCGGCACGTCCATGAACACGCACTTGAGCACCGCCTGCCGCCACGCCGCCTGGTCGAGATCACGGGCGCAGGGGCCGAGCGCCGCGGCCACCAGGCGCGCGTCGTTGGTGCGGATCGCGTCGTGGAGCAGCGGAACGGCCGCCGGGCCGGCTTCCAGCATCGGCAGGGCCTTGAGCACCGCGCGCTTCTCCCGGGCGTCGCCGTAGCGGTAGAGGACGGCGACCTCCTGGGTGACGCGGTCCTGCGGCAGTGCGGCCAGCAGCAGTGCCCTGGCGGCCTCGTCCGCCGTCCAGCCCGGAGCGTCCGGCAGCGGCGTCCGCCCGGTGTTGCGCCCGGCGGCGGCGAAGGACCGCGCGATCGTCTCGGGCCGTTCCGCGAGACGCGCCAGCGCGCCGTCCAGCCACTGCCGGCCCGGTACGACCGGCAGCGCGGCCCACAGTGCGGCCCGCAGTGCGGCCCGCAGGCGCTGCGGTTCCGTCACGGTTCTCTCCTCCCTGCGGGCTTCTCCTCGGCTGCCTTCCCCTGGGCGGCCCTCTTCTCGACGGCTCTCCCCTCGGCGGCTCTCTTCTCGGCCGTCCGCAGGAAGTCGAGCGAGCGGGCGGCGACGACGGGCGCGGCGTGCGAGTGGCGGGGAAGCTCGACCGCGACCAGCCCGCGATATCCGGCGTCGCCGAGCGCCCGCAGCACCGGCGGGAAGTCGATCTCCCCGTCCCCGAATTCGAGGTGCTCGTGCACGCCCCGGCGCATGTCGTCGATCTGCACGTTGACCAGGTGTTCCGCCACGGCCGTCACGCAGGCGGCCACCGGCTCCGGCTCGACGCAGCGGCAGTGGCCGATGTCGAGGGTGAGGCCGAAGACGGCCGGCGCGCCGAGTGCTTCGCGCAGCCGCCGCCATCCGGCGATCGTCTCGACGAGCATCCCCGGCTCGGGTTCGAACCCGAGAGGCGGGCCCGCGGCCTCCGCGGCCTCGACGAGCCGGGCGCAGCCGTCCACGAGGCGTTCCCAGGCGACACGCTCGTCCATCCCGTCCGGACGCACGCCCGCCCAGAAGGACACCGCCTCGGCACCCAGGTCGGCGCCTATCGCGACCGCCCCGCGCAGGAAGTCCAGCCGCGTCCGCCGCTCGTCGTGCAGCAGGGTGGGGACGTGCTTGCGCCAGGGATCCAGCAGGTAGCGCGCGCCGGTCTCGATCACCACGGCGAGGCCGAGATCGCGCAGCCGGTCGGCCAGCTCCGTCACCCGCCGGGCCAGGTCGCCGGCGTAGGGGTCGAGGTGGTGGTGGTCGAGCGTCAGGGCCACGCCGCTGTAGCCGAGGTCGGCGATGACCTCGCAGGCGTCGGCCAGGCGGTGGTCGGCGAACCCGTTGGTGCCGTAACCGAATCTGAGCCCGGCGCTCATGTCGGGGAGACCTTCCTGGCGAGCCGCCGGCCGAGCGGCGCGGCCAGCGCCACGGCCAGTCCGGTGGGAACGGCCCCGGCGTGCACCGTGAGCGCGCCCTGCAGCGCGGGCAGCGCGGTGATGCCGGTGCCCACCGCGTCGCGGATCCGGGGCGCGGAGGGCTCGGCGACGGCACGGGCCTGGGCCGCGCCGAACCGGGCGAGATACCAGGAGGCGAGCGCCGCCCGGACGACCGCTCCTCGACCGGCACCCCGGCCGGGGGCCGTGGTGACGACCCGGACGGCCAGCGCCGCCGTACCCGCCAGGGTCGCGGCCGGGACGAGACACTCGGCGCCGGACACCTCATGGCGCGACAGCGAAGTGATCATGTAGGTATGGGCCGCGACCGTGAGGGCGGAGGGCACCGCGCCGATGAAGGGGCGGGGGAAGGGCGCCGCGCCGGCACTCGCGCCGAGCAGCACGTCCAGGGCTCGACAGGCGGCCATCACCGTGGGACCCGCCGGAGTGTCCTTCGCCAGCAGGTCGTAGGTCCACACCGCGAGGGCGAGCGGTACGGCGACGGCGAGCCCGCGGCGTCCGGCGGCGAGGCCGGCCGCCGCGAGGCCCGCGCCGGTGAGTCCGGCGGCCGTCGCCAGTGCCAGCTCCGGCGAGACACGGCCGGACGGTATCGGCCGCTCCGGGCGTTCCACCGCGTCCAGGTGGCGGTCGGCCCAGTCGTTGGCCGCCATTCCCGCCCAGTACAGGCAGATCGAGGCGCAGGCCAGTGCCGGCGTCCGGCCGCCGAGCACACCGGCGGCGGCTCCGCCGGCCACGACGTCGCCCGGCACGGACAGCGCGGCGGGCGCGCGCACCAGTTCCAGAAGGTCGCGCAGCGCCGCCATCAGAGCACGTCCCGCGTGTCGAGCCCGGCGACGAAGTCGCGCAATACCCGCCACTGCTCGGCCAGGGCGTGCGGCCCCGGACCGAGCGGATCCTTGAAGAAGAAGGCGAGCTCGGTGAGCGGGCCGCTCCGCCCCGCCCGGTGAGCCGCCGCCGTGAGCCGCGCCAGGTCCAGCACCAGGGGTGCGGCGAGCGCGGAGTCGCAGCCGTGCCAGGTGAACTCCATGCGCATCGGCACGCCGAGGAAGCCCTCGAAGGTCACCAGGTCCCAGGCGGTCTTGAAGTCGCCGATGTCCTCCAGGTAGTCGATGCGCGTGGTGCCCTGGGGGGTGTAGCCGAGTGTCTCGGCCAGTACCCGCTGCTTGCTGGCGGTCTTCGCCGCGTTGGGAGCCGGCTCGGCGAGGTTGGCGCCGTCGCCGCCGCCCAGCAGGTTGATCCCGGACCACGTCCGCACCCGCAGGTTACGCAGGGCGAACATCGGCGCGAGCACCGACTTGACCAGCGTCTCGCCGGTCTTGCCGTCGTGCCCGCCGTACGGCAGGCCCCGGCGCCTGGCCAACTGGTCCAGGGCGGGCAGCCGGGCGCCGGTCGAGGGGGTGAAATCCACATACGGGCAGCCGGCGTTGAAGGCCGCGTAGGCGGACAGCGCGCTCGCGGGCAGCAGCGACCGCGAGCGGGGCAGCTCCGCCTCCAGCGCCTCCAGGTCGGCGTGCGCGGGATGCGGCCCGGGTGCCGGCTCGGTGGTCGACACGTTGATCACGACGACCCGGTCCAGGTCGTGCCGGCTCCGGAAGCCGGCCAGGTCAGCGCCGATCAACTCGGCCGTCTCCGCCTGGTCGCCCGCCTCGGGCACCGGCCGCAGCTCCCGCTCGACCGCCGCGAGGTCGTCGTGCAGCGCCCTGACCAGCCATGCGGGCACGACACCGGCGGCGGCCAGCGTGTCGGCCTGCTTGCCCAGGGGCGTCGAGGAGATGTCGTGCCCGCCGAAGGTGAGATCCCCGAGGCCCGGTATCCCGGGATTGCGCAGTTCGGGCAGCTCGGTGACGCAACCGGTCGGATCGGCGAGGCCCGCGCGCAACGCGAGCGCCCCGATCACGCTGGTGACGGCGACCGATCCCCGCGCTCCTACCAGCCACACTCCTGTACGCATCCGGGCCTCCTGCCGAAGTCGGTTACCTGGGGGTGAAGGACGGCGGCACACGCGTCCGGCCGCCGCCCGGGGATCTGCGGGACGGGATCAGTCGGTGGAGAAGGCGGCGTCGAAGGAGGTCGCCGGCGGGGTGATCGCGTTGAACCCGCGGATCACGCCCAGGGCCTCGGCGGCGCCGGCCAGACGGTCCATCCCGGCGTCCTCCCACTCGATGGAGATCGGCCCGGCGTAGCCGATGGCGTTCAACGCCCGGAAACAGTCCTCCCACGGCACGTCCCCCCGGCCGGTGGACACGAAGTCCCAGCCGCGGCGCAGATCGGCCCAGGGCAGGTGCGAGGCCAGCCGGCCCCGCCGGCCGTCGCCGGTCCGCACCCGCACGTCCTTGCAGTCGACGTGGTAGATCCGCTCGGCGAAGTCGGTGATGAAGCCGACCGGGTCCAGGTCCTGCCAGATCATGTGGGAGGGGTCCCAGTTCAGGCCGAAGGCCGGGCGGTGGCCGATGGCCTGCAGGGCGCGCACCGTGCTGTGGTAGTCGTAGGCGATCTCACCGGGGTGCACCTCGTGCGCGAAGCGGACCCCGACCTCGTCGAAGACGTCCAGGATGGGGTTCCACCGGGCGGCGAAGTCGGCGTAGCCGGCCTCGATCATCGCGGCGGGCACCGGCGGGAACATCGCCACGGTGTGCCAGATGGCCGAGCCGGTGAAGCCGACCACGGTGGCGACGCCGAGCCGGGCGGCGGCGCGGGCGGTGTTCTTGATCTCTTCGGCGGCCCGGCGGCGGACCTGTTCGGGTTCGCCCTGTGCCCAGAGGCGGGCGGGCAGGATGGCCTGGTGGCGGGCGTCGATGGGGTGGTCGCAGACGGCCTGGCCGACCAGGTGGGCGGAGATGGCCCACACCTCGAGGTGGTACTTGGCCAGGATGTCGCGTTTGCGGGGGATGTAGGTGTCGTCGGTGAGGGCTTGCTCGACGTCGAAGTGGTCGCCCCAGCAGGCGATCTCCAGGCCGTCGTAGCCCCATTCGGCGGCCAGCCGGCACACCTCCTCGAACGGAAGATCGGCCCACTGACCGGTGAACAGGGTGACGGGTCGTGTCATGATTCCTCCACAGGGGTCCAGCGGCTGTGATCGGCGGCGCTGGCCTCGACCGCGGCCAGCACCCGTTGCACCCACAGCCCGTCCTCGAACGACGGAGAGGGCGCGGTGGGAGTGCAGAGCGCTTCGACGAAGTCCTTGATCTCGTGCGTGAAGGTGTGCTCGTAGCCGAGTCCGTGCCCGGGCGGCCACCATGCCCCGGCGTAGGGGTGGGCGGCCTCGGTCACGATGACCTTGCGAAAGCCCGCCTCGGCGGCGGGCAGGGTGTGATCGTGAAACCACAGCTCGTTCATCGACTCGAAGTCGAAGGCCACGCTGCCGGCCGAGCCGTTGATCTCGATGCGCAGCGCGTTCTTGCGGCCGGTGGCAAAGCGGGTCGCCTCGAACGAGGCCAGCGCGCCGTCGCTGAAACGGCCGAGGAACAACGCGGCGTCGTCCACCGTCACCGCTCCCCTGTCCGGCCCCCCGCCCGAAGCCGTGCCCGCGTCGGCGGCCGGGCCCTCGGTGGAGCCGGTGGACGGATCGGTGGTCGTGGCGGGGTCGATGCCGGGGGCGGTGGCGGCGGTGAGACCGGTGGAGGTGGCGGCCAGCGGGCGCCGGGTGATGAAGGTCTCGGTCAGCGCGCTCACCCCGGTCAGCTGCGCACCGGTGACGAACTGGGCGGTGTCGACGGCGTGCGCGCCGATGTCACCCAGCGCGCCGGAGCCGGCGTGCTCACGCTGTAGCCGCCACACCAGCGGGAAGGCCGGATCGGCGATCCAGTCCTGCAGATACTGCACACGCACGTGATACAACCGGCCCAACCGGCCCTCGGCCACCCAGCGGCGCGCCAACGCGATCGCCGGCACCCGGCGATAGTTGAACCCGACCATCGCATACACCCCGTGCTCGGCCGCGGCTCGGGCGGCGTGGACCATCGCCTCGGCCTCGGCCACGCTGTTGGCCAGCGGCTTTTCGCAGATGACGTGCTTGCCTGCCGCCAACGCGGCGATCGCGATCGGCGCGTGCCAGTCGCCGGGTGTGCAGATGTCGACCACGTCGACATCGTCGCGGGCGATCAGCGCCCGCCAGTCGGTCTCGACCGCCGCCCAGCCCAACTGCTCGGCCGCACGGGCGGTGGCCTGCGCGGAGCGGCCGCAGACGGCGGCCATGACCGGCCGGACCGGCAGGTCGAAGAAGGCCGCGACGCTGCGCCAGGCCTGGGAGTGGGCCCGCCCCATGAACGCGTATCCCACCATGCCGACTCCCAGCGTCGGGATGTCCTTTCGAGCCATCACGATCGGTTCAGCCTCCCGGCCTGTCGGGTTCGATCCGTCCTCCCGGCCCGTCGTGATCGGCTGGTCGTCACGATCGGCCGGGATCGGCCGGCCTGCCCGGCTCATCAGGATTCGAATCCCAGCGGCAGGTAGGCGGCCACGTTGTCCTTGGTGACGGTCTCGGAGGCCAGCGTGATCGATTGCGGCACCTGGGTCTCCACCAGGTCGCTCATCCCCTTGCCCTGGGCGATCAGCCGGGCCAGTTTGACCGCCGACGAGGCCATCGTGGGGCTGTAGGTGACCGTGGCCTCCAACACCCCGCCGCCGGTTTGGATCTCGCGCATCGCGTTGGCCGAGCCGGCGCCGCCGACCATGAAGAACTCGTCACGCCCGGCCTCCTTGATCGCGGCCAGCACGCCGATGCCCTGGTCGTCGTCGTGGTTCCAGATCGCGTCGATCTTTTTGTGCGCCTGCAGCAGGTTGCTGGTCACCTTGGTGCCCGACTCCACGGTGAACTGCGCGTCCTGGCGGGCGCGCACGGTGAAGCCGTAGGCCTGCAACGCATCGGCGAAACCCTTGCTGCGCTCTTGGGTCAGCGGCAGCGTGGCGATGCCCTGGATCTCCACGATCACCGGGTCGCTCACCCCGGTGGCTTTGAGTTTCTTGCCGATATAGATGCCCGCGGCCACGCCCATGCCGTAGTTGTCGCCGCCGATCCAGGTGCGATACGACAGCTTGTCGGGAAAGACCCGGTCGAGGTTGATCACCGCGATGCCGGCGTCGCCGGCCTGGCGGGCGATCTGGTTGAGCTGCCGGCCGTCGTTGGGCAAGATGACCAGCGCGGCGACCTTGGCCGCGATCAGTGATTCCACCGCTGAGATCTGCGCGTTGATGTCGTTGGTCGGCTCGACCGCTTTGAACTGCACGTCGGGATACCGCTTGGCGGTGGCCTCGGCGTTCTTGGCGATCGCGGCGATCCAGCCGTGATCGGCGGCGGGGGCGGAAAAACCGATCACGACCGGGGCGGCGGGGGCGTCGTTGCCGCCGGCCGGGGCGCCGGCCGGAGCGGCGGCCGGGGCGGTGGAGGCCGCC
Source organism: Streptosporangium sp. CA-135522 (assembly GCF_050949235.1). Lineage (NCBI taxonomy): Bacteria > Bacillati > Actinomycetota > Actinomycetes > Streptosporangiales > Streptosporangiaceae > Streptosporangium > Streptosporangium sp. CA-135522. Next base: position 4,078,706 of record NZ_CP192026.1, on the reverse strand, counting down.
GGCTGGTTGCCGGTGCAGGCCGTCACCAGGGCACCGGCCCCGACCACGGCGCCCCCGACCAGAAAACCCCGACGGGCGAGCGGGTTGGAAGACATGCGCTTCTCCTTGCGAGATGGGGGGTGACGATCAGGTGCGAGAGGTCAGGCCGCGCCGTTGCAGCAGCACGGCCACGATGATGATCAGGCCCTTGGCGATCAACTGATCGCTGGTGTTGAGCCCGTTGAGAATGAACAGGTTGGTGATCACCGTGAAGATCAGCAGGCCGAGAATCGACCCGAGGATCGACCCTCGCCCCCCGGTCAGCAGCGTGCCCCCGATGATCACCGCGGCGATCGCGTCCAGCTCGTACAGATCCCCGTGCGTGGAAGACCCCGTGGTGGTCCGCGCCATGATCAACACAGCGGCGATCCCGCAGCACACCCCCGACAGCACATACAGCCACATCGTGTGCCGGCGCACATCGATCCCGGCCAGCCGCGCCGCCTCGGCGTTACCGCCCACCGCATACGTACGCCGGCCGAACGTGGTGCGGTTCAGCAACACCCACCCGGCCGCCACCACCACCGCGAACACGTACACCAGCACCGGCAACCCCAGCACCCGGGTGGTCGACAACGCCACGATCAACTCGTTGCCCGGCCCGACCAGCTGCGTCCGGCGATCCGACATTCGCTGCGCCAGCCCGCGGGCGGCCACCAGCATCGCCAACGTCGCGATGAACGGCACCATCCGCCCGTAAGCGATCAACAGCCCGCTCACCGCACCGGCGCCCGCCCCGACCAGCACCGCGCAGACCATCATGACCAGCGGCCCATAGGACTGGGTGGCCACCGTGGTGGCCCACACCGAGGCCAGCGCCATCACCGCGCCCACCGACAGGTCGATCCCCCCACCGATGATCACGAAGGTCGCGCCCACCGTGATCACCCCGATGGTCGCCGCCAGCGCCAGAACGCTCACCAGGTTGGAGGTGGTGGCGAAGGTGCCGGGCACCGTCACCAGCCCCACCACCGCCAGCGACACCAGTGCCGCCACCAACCCCAGATGCGGCACCTCCCCCAACCGGGCCAGCCGGCCGGTGCCGGCGCCCTCGCGCCGCGGCGTACCGGCCCGGCCGCGCCCACCGGCGGAGAGCTCGCCGTCCACCGGGCTTACGGGCGCCTGGCTTCGCGAATCGCTCACAACGCACTCCCTTCCATGATCATGTCGAGCACGGTGTGCTCGTCCAGCTCGCCGGCGTCGGCCTCGCGGATGATCACGCCCTCGCGCAGCACCAGCACCCGGTCGGCCAGCCCGAGCACCTCCGGCACCTCACTGGAGACCAGCACCACCCCGACACCCGCGTCGGCCAGCCCCCGGATCAGCGCGTACAACTCCGCCCGCGCCCCGACGTCCACCCCCCGGGTCGGCTCGTCCAGCAACAGCAACCTGCGGCCGTCGACCAGCCAGCGCGCCAGCACCGCCTTCTGCTGGTTGCCTCCCGACAGCGTCTTGACCGGTCGCTGCGGATCGGGAGGCCGAATATCCAGCCGCTCCACCATGGCGCGTGCCTCAGCGGCCTCCCGGCGTCGATCCAGCCAGCCGAAGCGCGCGTACCTTCCCAAAGCGCCGAGCGAGATGTTGCGCGCCACGCTCTGATCCAGCAGCAACGCCTGAGCCTTACGCTCCTCCGGCGCCAGCCCCATGCCCAGCCGCACCGCGCGAGCCGGTCCGCCCCGCCCGACGGGGACGCCGTCCAGCACGACGCGGCCGGAAAAGCGGCGCGCGCCGTAGACGGCTTCGATGATCTCCGAGCGGCCCGAGCCGACCAGCCCGGCCAGCCCCACGATCTCCCCCGCCCGCACCGTGAACGACACCCCGGCCACCCGGCCCGCCACCGTCAATCCCTCCACCCGCAACACCTCGGCCCGGCCCGCGTCCACCGGCCGCGCCGGCCGTACCGGAAAGACCTGCTCCACCGCCCGCCCGGTCATCAACGCCACGATCTGCGCGGTCGGCATCTGCCGTACCGGCACCCCCGCCGCCACCGTGCGGCCGTCCTTGAGCACCGTCACCCGGTCTCCGATCTGCCGGATCTCCGCCAGCCGATGCGAGATGTAGAGCACCGCCACCCCGCGGGCGGTCAGCTCCCGGATGATCCGGAACAGGTTGGCCACCTCGTCGTGCGCCAACGCCGCCGACGGCTCGTCCATGACGATCAACCGGGCGTCGCGCGACAGCGCCCGCGCCATGCTGACCACCTGCTTGGCCGCCGGCGACAACCGCCCCACCTGCGCCCCCGGCCGGATCTCGCCGTGCCCCAGCCGTTCCAGCAGTCGCCGGGCGGCCCGGTTGACCTCGCCCCGGCCGACGAACCCCAACCGGGCCGGCTCATGACCGAGAAAGATGTTCTGCGCCACGCTCAGCCCGTCCACCAGGTCCAGCTCCTGGTAGATGGTGGAGATCCCGGCCCGGATCGCCGCGATCGGGCTGCTCGGCCGCACCCGCTCACCGGCCAGGGTGATGGAGCCCTCCTCCGGCTGATGCGCACCCGCGAGGACCTTGATCAGCGTCGACTTGCCCGCGCCGTTCTGGCCGAGCAGGCAGTGCACCTCCCCGGCACGGACATCGAGATCGACGCCGTCCAGGGCGCGCACACCGGGAAACCGCTTGACGATCCCCCGCATCGTGAGGAGAGGTACGGGGTCGGGGGGTGACTCTGGCATGAGATCCTCCTGGATCTTGTCCAGTGGGGTGGGGAGGTCGGGCCCGTCCGCCCGGTCGGCTCGGAGCGGCACCACCGTGACGGGGTCGAGGTCGGCGAGACGACGCCATCACGAATCCGGTCGGCCGGACGGACGGGGATATGGAGGGTGACGGGGGTATGGAGGTGGGGACCGGGGCCGGTGGCCCCGACCGGGATTCGCGGTTTCGTCAGTTCAGCGGGAGAACGTTCGGAGGCATTCGATCGGCGTCCCCTTCCGGATTCGATGGTGTGATGCGGCGGATGCCGATGATGGTGGGGTCGGAGAGCACGCGTTCGACGACGACGCCGGCCGCGCCGCGGGAGGCCGCCCCGAAGCCGAGATCGGAGGCGACGAAGCTGCAGCGGGCGGCCGAGCCGGCGACCCCCAGCCGTGCCAGCTCCGCCTGGGCGACGGGAATGATCTGCCGGGCGAGCCGGGCGAAGTATCCGCCCAGGACGATCACTCGCGGGTTGAACAGGTTGACCAGCGTGGTGGAACCGCGCCCCAGCCAGCGGCCGACCTCGGTGATGGCCTCGCCGACCCGGCGGTCGCCGGCGGCCTGCCTCAGCTCGATCTCGGCCAGGCGCTCCTCCGGGTCGCGCACCACCCCGTCGCCCACGCCGTAGGCGCGTTCCGGGGTGACCATCCGCACCAGCGCCGCCAGGCCGACCTTCGTCTCCCAGCAGCCGATCCGGCCGCAGCCGCACCGTTCTCCCGAGGGGTCCACCATCACGTGCCCGACCTCGCCGGCGAAGCCGTCCGCGCCGCCCAGCAGCCGTCCGCCGGCGATGACGCCGCCGCCGACGCCCACCTCGCCGGTGAGGTAGACGAGATCGGGGGTGCCCGTCGCGACCCCGGTGGTGAACTCGGCCAGCGCGGCGAGGTTGGCGTCGTTGTCCACGGTGATCGGCACGTCGGGCGCGATGTCCGGCGCGGACAGCCGCTCCGCCACCGGCACGCCGTACCAGCCGAGGTTGGGCGCGACCTCGACGGTTCCGGTGGAGGTGTCGATGAGACCGGGCACGGCCACGGTGATCCCGGCGAGAGTGACCCCGAAGGCGGCGAGATCCGACACCGCTTCCCTGATCGTCCCGGCCAGCTCGTCGAGCGAGCGGTCGGGGCCGCTGCCCATCGCGTCGAAGCCGACGCGCCGGTCGATGAGCACCCGGTTGGCCACGTCGGTGGCGAAGGCCGCGATGTAGTCGACGTTGACCTCGATGCCGAGCGCTCCCACCCCGGATCCGTCCAGGGCGAGGGCGAGGCCTGGACGTCCGACGGCTCCCGCGTGCTGTGGCCCGATCTCCTTGATCAGCCCGCGTGCCACCAGCTCTCCGACGAGGCTGGTCACCGTGGTCTTGTTCAGGCCCGTCTCCGCGGCGACGAGTGACCGCGACCGTGAGCCGTGCTCGCTCACGTGCCGCAGCACGAGGGAGAGGTTGGATCGGCGCACCGTGGCCTGGTCGGCGGGGGCCCCCGCCGACCTGCCGGAACCTCTGGGATCGCCGTTCCGACCACCACCCTGACCGTGGCGCACGTCACCCTCCTCATTAATTTGCATGACTCGCCGAATTAAAAGCACCCGCGGAACGGGGACACAAGCGTCGAAACGCTTCGTCTTGCGTAACACTTCCGTAACCTTGCTTAATTTTTTCGTTCACCTGCAACAAGTCCCCTGGTTATCCATTCGTTATCCGCCGCGGGGGTGCACAGCACGACATCCGCGTGTTACAAACCCAATTAATTGCTCTTGAAGACAAATAAAGGCTCCCGAAACACCACGGCAACCAGCGCGGCGGCGCGCGCCTTGCCTGACTTAACTCCCCAGGTCAGGAAAGGACCCACATGTCACCACGTTCTCGGCCCCGGCCCCGGCTGCTCGTCACAGCGCTGCTGGTCGCCGGTGGCGGCCTGACGATCTCCGCGGCCCATCCGGCCCCGGCCTCCCACGGAGCCGCTCACCCGGCGCGCGCCGACCACGGCTCCCATGACCCCGGCGCGGCTCCGGCGGCGGCCGACTTCGCCCCCTGGCAAGGCCCTCAACCTGTCGCGGTTCGTGCTGAAGACCGACGGCACACTCGACCTCTCCAGCGAGAAGGTCGTCCTCGAAGTCGCCAACGACCGGGGACAGTGCTGTCACGTCGGCGGTGACATCGACTTCGACGCCGCCGGGAACCTGTACCTCACTACCGGTGACGACACCAACCCGTTCGAGTCCAGCTCCTACTCGCCCCTGGACCAGCGGACCGACCGCAACCCGCAGTTCGACGCCCAGCGCTCCTCGGGCAACACCAACGACCTGCACGGCAAAGTTCTGCGGATCAAGCCCCGGCCCGACGGCACCTACACGATTCCCGCCGGCAACCTCTTCGCACCCGGCACCGCGAAGACCCGGCCGGAGATCTACGCGATGGGCTTCCGCAACCCCTTCCGGATGTCGGTCGACAAGGCCACCGGCATCGTCTATCTGGGCGACTACGGCCCCGACGCGGGCTCTGCCGACCCCAACCGCGGCCCCGGGGGCCAGGTGGAGTTCACCCGGATCACCGGGCCGGGCAACTACGGCCGGCCGTACTGCACGGGCACCAACACCCCGGCCGAGACCTACAACGCGTTCACCTTCCCCGACGGGCCGTCCGGCGCCAAGTACGACTGCGCCGGCGGTCCGGCCAACGGCTCCTTCCGCAACACCGGCCTGGCCAAGCTCCCCCCGGCCAAGCCGAGCTGGATCAAGTACGGCGACGCGGGTTCGCCTCCGGAGTTCGGCGGCGGCTCGGAGTCGCCGATGGGCGGGCCGGTCTACCGCTATGACGCCACACTCGACTCCGGCGTCAAGTTCCCCGCCTCGCTGAACGGCCGCTACTTCGCCGGCGAGTACGGCAGGCGCTGGATCAAGGCCATCGAGGTCAAGGCCGACGGTTCCCCCGGTGAGATCGCGGCGTTCCCGTGGACGGGCACCCAGGTCATGGACATGGCGTTCGGCCCGAACGGCGCGCTGTACGTGCTGGACTACGGCACCGGCGGCGACAACCAGGCGCTCTACCGGATCGAGTACATCGGCGCCGGCAACCGCAACCCCGTGGCCAAGGTCGCCGCGAACAAGACTTCCGGCCCCAATCCGCTGGCCGTCGCCTTCTCCTCCGCCGGCAGCTCCGACCCCGAGGGCGGCGCGCTCACCTACTCGTGGAGGTTCGGTGACGGCGGGAGGTCCACCCAGGCCGACCCGTCGCACACCTACACCGTCAACGGCACCTACACGCCGACCCTGACGGTCACCGACCCGACCGGTCTGACCGGGACCGCCAGCGTCGTGGTGACCGTCGGCAACAGCGCGCCGTCGGTGTCGCTCACGCTTCCGGCCGACGGCCAGCCGTTCTCCTTCGGCGACACCGTGCCCTTCCAGGTCAACGCGAGCGATCCGGAGGACGGCGCCGTCGACTGCGCCAAGGTGAAGGTCACCTACCTGCTGGGCCACGACAGCCACCGCCACGCGATCACCTCCAAGAACGGCTGCTCGGGGAGCATCGCGGTGCCGGTCGACGGTGAGCACGACACCGCCGCCAACATCTACGGCGTCTTCGACGCCGAGTACACCGATGCCGGCGGCCTGACCGCGCACAGCGTCCGCACACTGCAGCCCCGGCACCGGCAGGCCGAGCACTTCGGCGCGCAGTCCGGCGTCCAGCCGGCCGACCACGCCTCGGCGGAGGGCGCCAGGACCGCCGGGTTCATCGACAACGGAGACTGGATCTCCTTCCAGCCCTACGTGCTGTCCGGAGTCAGGGCCATCTCCTTCCGGGTCTCCTCGGCCGGAGCGGGCGGAACCATCGAGGTGCGCGCGGGTTCGGCCACCGGCGCCCTCCTCGGCACGACCGCCGTGCCGGTCACCGGCGGCTGGGAGACCTTCACCGACGTGACGGCGAACATCTCCGGCGCGCCCGCCGGGACGACCGCGCTGTTCCTGGTGTTCAAGGGCCCGACCGGTTCGGGCAACCTCTTCGACGTGGACGCCTTCACCTTCGTCACCGCGACCGGCACGCCGGTGGAGGCGGAGTCCTACACCTCGAACTCCGGCGTGCAGATCGCCGACCACGCCCCCGCCAGCGGCGGCAAGACCGCCGGATACATCAACAACGGCGACTGGACCGGCTACGCCACCATCACAACCACCGGCGCCACCGGCTTCAACGCCCGCATCTCCTCCGCCGGACACAGCCGGACTGCCGTACCAGGGGTAGTCGAACAGGTGAACGTCCGTCGCGTCGTGCTCCTGCGCGAGGTCGGCTTCCGCCGACACGGCCGGAGACGCTCCTCCGGCCGTCAAGGCGAATGTCAGGATCAGGGCGGCGGCGGCCGCCCGGCTTCGCCGGTTCCGCATGGGTGAATCACTCCTCGCACCGACGTGCCCTTCCGGCGGGCGGTACGCGCCCGCCGTCGCGCCGGCTGCACACCACGGCCTCCATTCAGTGAATTTCAATACCAATTCGATTTTTTACATACTCAGCATTGAAATTTGCTCATCTCGCCGTATTGAAAGACGATCCCGGCCATGACGCAAGATTCGAAACGTTCCACATCCCGTAACATTTCGGCAACATATGGGCGTGCCGCGTATCCCGATCCGACCGACGGGTGCGAAGTCGTTACCGATGCGCCCTGTACGGCCCGCCCGCTCGGGTGTTAGAAAACAATTAATTGCGCTTCAAGATAAATAAAGGCCGGTGACCGCATGACGCAGGGGCAGCATTTCGCCCGCCTGACAAAGGGCGCCGCCCAGCTGACAGCCCAACCGACCGGCCAACCGGCCGCCCAGCCGACAGCCCAGTCGACAGCCCCGCCGACCGGCCACGCGTCGCTGCGCCGGGCCAACCTCTCACTCGTACTGCGGCACCTGCGCGACCACGGCTCCAGCTCGCGTGCCGACATCGCGGAGTCGACGGGCCTGCACCGGGCCACCGTCTCCAACCTGATGGCCGAGCTCCTCGACCGGAGGCTGGTCCGCGAGATCGGCATCGAGCACGCGGGAACGGTCGGCCGCCCCCGGCGAGCGGTGGCACTCGACGGGGCCCACGTCGGGGTCCTGGGGCTGGAGATCAACGTCGACTACGTCGCGGTCCACGGCACCGACCTCGGCGGGCGCGTCCTGGTGGAGCGCCGCGTCGGTTTCGACGCGATGGGCAGCGGGCCGGACCACTCCCTGCGCGAGCTCGGCCGGGTGGCCCGGCAGGCCGTCGGCGAGCTCACCCGGGCCGGATCCCGGCCATCCGGCGACGCCTCCGGCATGAAGGTGGCCGGCATCGGGGTGGCCGTTCCCGGTCTGGTGGACGTCGGTCGCGGTGTGGTCGCGCTCGCGCCCAACCTGGGCTGGCGTGACGTCGCGCTCGCCTCGCGGCTGTCGGTCGCGCTCGGCGACCTGCACGCGCCGGTCACCGTGGACAACGACGCCAACCTGGCCGCGCTGGCCGAATACACCTCGGGCGTCGCCGCCGGGACGGCCGACATGGTCTATCTGACCGGCGAGGTCGGCGTGGGCGGCGGCATCATCGTCGGCGGACGCCTGCTCCGCGGCGCGGACGGCTTCTCCGGCGAGGTCGGCCACATGCCCGTCGATCCGGGCGGCCATCGATGTGGTTGCGGGCGCGACGGCTGCTGGGAGACGAAGGTCGGTCTCGCCGCGCTGGTACGCACGGCGACGCCGGACCAGGCCTACGGGCTGAGCAACACTCCGGTGCCCGACCCCGAGGAGCGGGTGGCGGAGATCGCCCGCGGGCTCGCCGCCGGGGACCCGCTGATGCTCGCGGCGGTGGCGGAGGTGGGCCGCTGGCTCGGGCTCGGCGGCTCGATCCTGGTCAACCTCTTCAATCCCCGGGTCATCGTCGTCGGCGGCTACTTCGCCACGCTGGCCCGTTGGCTCCTTCCCTTCGCCCAGGCGCAACTGGAGAGCCTGGCCGTCGCCGGGCCCGCCGCACGGTGCCGCTTCGTCGCCTCCGGCCTCGGTTTCGGCGCCGCGTCCCTGGGGGCGACGCACGTCGTGATCAACCAGCTCATCGACGACCCCGTCGCGATCGGCGCGGCCCACGCCTCGCTCGCGATCCCGCAGCCCTCGGCTCCCTGAGACGCCCGGCGTCATCCGTCCGGGCCGGGTGTCCTCGCCCTCGACTCTCTCGACGCCCCTGATGCCCCCGATCCCCCTGACGCCTTTGACGCCTTTGACGCGGCGCGGAGAAGGTCGCGCACCTCTTCGTCGTCCGTCTGGGTGAAGTCGACGTAGGACTGCCCGACCGCGAAGAACACCCGCGGCGTGCTGGCGCAGACCACCTCGTCGGCCAGGGCCTCCAGCTCGCAGCAGGTGGACTCGGGCGCGACCGGAACCGCGACGACGATCCGCGCCGGCCGCAGCCGGTCCAGCGCCTGGACCGCAGCCCGCATGCTGGCGCCCGTCGCCAGCCCGTCATCGGCCACGATGACGACCTTGCCGGTGAGTTCCGGCATGGAGCGCACTCCCCGGTAGAGCCGCTCGCGCCGGAGCAGCGCGTGCCGCTCCCGCGCCGCGACCTCGTCGATGGTCTCCTGCGACAGGCCGCGGCTCCAGACGACGTCGTCGTTGAGCACCATCACGCCGCCGTCGGCGATCGCCCCCATGGCCAGCTCCTCATGGCCCGGGACGCCGAGCTTGTGCACGAGGAAGACGTCGAGCGGGGCGTCGAGGGCCGTGGCGATCTCGTACGCCACCGGCACACCGCCACGGGGCAGCCCCAGGACGACGGTGTCGGACCGACCCCGGTGGTGTCCGAGAAGATCGGCCAGCACCCGGCCGGCGTCCCGGCGATCGACGAACAGGCGATCCACCACGGCTCTCGCCTCCCCTGATTTCAGCCAAGCTTCATTCCCCTTTACGGACGGATCAAACAGGAGTCTCCGGGCGTCTCGAACCGGACGGTTCCCGGCGGTCCCGGAGGATCGAACATCCCTTTGCGAACGCGGGGAAATGCCAGGAGGACGAGCGGGTAGGGAAGCCCCATGAATGGCGAAGCCGATACGACACGATGGGATGTCGCGACTCCGGTCACGGTGGACATCCGGCTGTCGGTCAACCGGGACGAGTATCCGATCACTGTGGACACACGGGAGACGCTTCTTGACACCTTGCGCGAGCAGCTCGATCTGATCGGCGCCAAGAAGGGTTGCGACCACGGGCAGTGCGGGGCCTGCACGGTGCTGGTGGACGGACGGCGGGTGAAGTCCTGCCTGACCCTGACGGTGACCCTCGACGATCGGGAGATCACCACGGTCGAGGGGCTCGCCGACGGCGACACGCCGCATCCGCTGCAGACGGCGTTCATCGAACACGACGCCTTCCAGTGCGGCTACTGCACGCCCGGGCAGCTCTGCTCGGCGGCCGGGATGCTGGCCGAGGCCGCGGCGGGATGGCCGAGCGCCGTCACCCCGGACGTGAGCGCCGCGCCGCGCCTCGACGACGACGAGATCCGCGAGCGGATGAGCGGCAACCTCTGCCGCTGCGGCTCCTACGTCAACATCGTCACGGCGATCGGGGAGGTGGCGCGGTGAGGCCCTTCGCCTACCGGCGGGCCACCGACGCGCAGACGGCGGTGGCGGCGCTGAGCGAACGACCCGACGCCATGTATCTGGGCGGCGGCACGAACCTGGTGGACCTGATGCGCCTGGGCGTCGTCTCCCCCGGCGCCCTGGTGGACGTCACCCGGGTCGCCGCCGGCACGGTCGAGGAGACCGCCGACGGGGGCCTGCTGATCGGCGCGGGCGTGCGCAACAGCGACCTGGCCGCGCATCCGGCGGTACGGCGGCGCTACCCGATGCTCGTCCAGGCGGTGCTGTCCGGGGCGTCGGGCCAGATCCGCAACATGGCCACGGTCGGCGGCAACCTGCTGCAACGCACCCGCTGCTCCTACTTCCAGGACGTCTCCAAGCCGTGCAACAAACGGCGGCCGGGCTCGGGCTGCCCGGCCGTCGAGGGTGACCACCGCAACCTGGCGATCATCGGCCACTCCGACGCCTGCGTGGCCACCCATCCCTCGGACATGGCCGTGGCGCTGGTCGCGCTCGGCGCGATCGTGCACGTGGAGGGGCGGCACGGAGCGCGCCGGGTGCCGATGCCCGGGTTGCACCGGCTTCCCGGCGACGAGCCGGAGCGCGACACCGTGCTGGAACCGGGCGATCTGATCACCGCGGTGGAGCTGCCGGCGCTGCCGTTCACGACCCGGTCGCGGTATCGCAAGGTGCGCGACCGGGCTTCGTTCGCGTTCGCGGTGGTGTCGGTGGCGGCGGCGCTGGACACGGCCGACGGCGTGGTCCGGGACTGCCGGATCGCGTTCGGCGGGATCGCTCACGTGCCCTGGCGGGCGGAGCTCGCCGAGGAGGCGCTGCGCGGAGCCCCGGCCACCGCCGCCGAGTTCGCCCGGGCGGCGGACGCCGAGCTGACCCGGGCGCGCCCGCTGCGGGAGAACGGGTTCAAGGTGCCGCTCGCTCGCAACGTGCTGGTCCGCACCCTCACCGATCTCGTGGAGACGCCATGACCACCACGACCCCGGCGTATGTCGGCTCGGAACTGAACCGGGTCGAGGGCCTGGACAAGGTCACCGGCCGTGCCCGGTACGCCTTCGAGTACTCTCCGCAGGATCTGGCCTACGCGGTGCCGGTTCAGGCCACCGTCGCCCGCGGCGAGATCCTCGCCGTCGACGTCGACGCCGTGCTCAAGCACCCCGGCGTGATCGCCGCCGTCTGGTACGGCAACGCCCCCAGGCTGGCCCCCGCCGACAACGCCGAGCTCTCCGTGCTCCAGTCGTCGCGGGTGGCCTACCGCGGCCAGTATGTCGCGGTCGTGGTGGCCGAGACGCTTCAGGACGCCAGGGAGGCGGCCGAGTCGGTGCGGGTGGAGTACGCCGCCGAGCCGCACGACGTCGGGCTGCGCACCGACCATCCGGGGCTGTACCGGCCCGACCACGTCAACCCGAACTTCCCCACCGACACCGAGCAGGGCGAGCCAGACGCGGCCCTCGCCGCCGCCCAGATCGTGGTGGACGCGACCTACACCACGCCCGCCGAGCACAACAATCCCATGGAGCCGCACGCGACGGTCGCCGCGTGGGACGACGACGGGCTGACGCTCTACGACTCCACCCAGGGGGCGTCGCTGGTCCGCGACACCGTGGCGTCGCTGTTCGGCATGCCGCCGGGGAACGTCCGGGTGGTCTCCCCGCACGTGGGCGGCGGCTTCGGCTCCAAAGGAGCCCCCCACCCGCACGTGGTCCTCGCCGCGCTCGCCGCCAAGCAGACCGGGCGCCCGGTCAAGCTCGCGGTGACCAGGCAGCAGATGTTCGCGGTGACCGGCTATCGCACCCCGACGATCCAGCGGGTACGGCTCGGCGCCGACGCCGACGGGCGGCTGACCGCGATCGTGCACGAGGCGTTCGAGCAGAGTTCCACGATCCGGGAATTCGCCGAGCAGACCACCGTGCCCACGCGAATGATGTACGCCGCACCCGCCCGGCGTACCACCCACCGGCTGGTCCGGCTGGACGTCCCCACCCCGACCTGGATGCGCGCCCCCGGCGAGACCCCGGGCATGTTCGCGCTGGAGTCGGCACTGGACGAGCTGGCGATCGCCTGCGGGCTCGACCCGATCGAGCTGCGGGTCCGCAACGAGCCGGACGTCGAGCCGGAGAGCGGCCTGCCGTTCAGCTCCCGCAACCTGATCGCCTGCCTGCGTGAGGGGGCGCGGCGGTTCGGGTGGGCCGGGCGGGATCCCGCGCCGGGTATCCGGCGCGAGGGCCGGATGCTGGTCGGGACCGGGGTGGCGTCGTCCACCTACCCGGTCTACCGGAGCCCCTCCAGGGCGAGCGCCCGGGCCGAGCCGGACGGACGCTTCACCGTGCGGATCGCCGCCACCGACATCGGCACCGGCGCCCGGACGGTGCTGACCCAGATCGCCGCCGACACGCTGCGCGCTCCGGCGGAGCGGGTCAGGGTGGAGATCGGCGACAGCACGCTGCCCACCGCCTCGCTGGCCGGGGGGTCGATGGGAACCGCCTCGTGGGGCACGGCCGTGGTGCGGGCCTGCGAGGCACTGCTGGACGACCTCGACCGGCGGGGCGCGGAGGTGCCCGACGGCGGTGTGGAGGCGAGTGCCGACACCTCGGAGGAGATCAGGACGCAACAGCGGTTCGCCCGCCACGCCTTCGGCGCCCAGTTCGCCGAGGTGGGGGTGGACGTCGACACCGGGGAGACGCGGGTGCTGCGGCTGCTCGGGGTGTTCGCCGCGGGCCGGATCGTCAATCCGAAGACGGCGCGCTCGCAGTTCATCGGCGGCATGACGATGGGCCTGTCGATGGCCCTGCTTGAGGAGAGCGTCATGGACCGCGAGTTCGGCGACTACCTCAACCATGACTTCGCCCAGTATCACGTCGCGTCCTGCGCGGACGTGCCCGCCATCGAGGCGCTCTGGGTCGAGGAGGATGATCCGCACCTCAACCCGATGGGTTCCAAGGGCATCGGCGAGATCGGCATCGTCGGCACCGCAGCGGCGATCGCCAACGCGGTGCACCACGCCACCGGCGTGCGGATCCGCGATCTACCGATCCGCCTCGACAGGCTGGTGGGGTAGGCCGCTCCCTCGGCCCGCTGGGATCAGCGGGCCGAGGGGGCGAGCGTCTCCGGCCGCGGCGGGCCGCTCCGGCGGGGTGTCGCCAGGCGGACGACTCGGCGAGCACGCCGTGTCGCCAGGCGGACGACTCGGCGAGCATGCCGTATCGCTAGGCGGACGACTTGGCGAGCATGCCGTTCGGGTCCAGCACGTACTTGCGCGCGGCGCCCTTGTCGAACTCCTCGTACCCCTGGGGCGCTTGGTCGAGCGAGATCGGTGTGGCGTTGACCGCCTTGGCGATCTGCACCCGGTCGTTCAGGATCGCCATCATCAGCTGGCGGTTGTAGCGCATGACCGGGCACTGGCCGGTGGTGAAGGCGAGCGACTTGGCCCAGCCCAGGCCGAGCCGGATGGACAGCGATCCCTTCTTGGCCGCCTCGTCGGCGGCGCCCGGGTCACCGGTCACGTACAGCCCCGGGATGCCGAGCGCGCCGCCCGCGCGGGTGATCGTCATGAGCGAGTTGAGCACGGTGGCGGGGTGCTCGGTGGCCGCCTCGGCACCGTGGCCGCGGGCCTCGAACCCGACGGCGTCGACGGCGCAGTCCACCTCGGGTTCACCGAGGATCTGCTCGATCTGGTCCTGCGGCTCTCCCTCGGAGACGTCGATGGTCTCGCATCCGAAGCTGCCGGCCTGGGCGAGGCGTTCCTTGTTCAGGTCGCCGATGATGACCACGGCGGCTCCGAGGAGGAAGGCCGACACGCCGGCGGCGAGCCCGACCGGGCCCGCGCCCGCGATGTAGACGGTCGAGCCGGGCTTCACCCCGGCGCTGACGCAGCCGTGGAAGCCGGTCGGGAAGATGTCCGAGAGCATGGCCAGGTCGAGGATCTTCTCCATCGCCCGATCCTTGTCCGGGAACTTCAGCAGGTTCCAGTCGGCGTAGGGGACGAGCACGTAGTTGGCCTGCCCGCCGACCCAGCCGCCCATGTCGACGTAGCCGTAGGCCGAACCGGGCCGGTCCGGGTTGACGTTCTCGCAGACGCCGGTCTTGCCCTCCTTGCAGTTGCGGCATCGGCCGCAGGCGATGTTGAAGGGGACGGACACGAGGTCGCCCTTCTTGATGAACTCCACGTCGGGGCCGGTCTCGATGACCTCGCCGGTGATCTCGTGACCGAGGGTGAGCCCCGCGGGTGCGGTGGTGCGGCCACGGACCATGTGCTGGTCGCTGCCACAGATGTTCGTCGCGACGGTCTTGATGATCGCACCGTGCGGAACCTTGCGGCCCACGTTGGCCGGGTTGACCCCGGGCCCGTCTTTGAGCTCGAACTCGGGGTAGGCGATGGCCTGGACCTCCACCTTGCCCGGTCCCTGGTAGGTAACGCCCCTATTGTCAGGCATGACGTTTTCCTTCCTCGCCGAAAGCGCGGATGGAACAGCGGCCTCCCGAGAGGGCTCGGCGGCGTTCGGGCCGGGAGAGGGGAGGACGGGCGACGTCGTCCCGGCGACTACCCCGAACGGTCCCTCCGCGGGCGGCCGGCCATCGCGACCCCCGACAGCGATGGTTCTTCCCCAACTAGCAGTACATACCCTGCGATTAATGCAGTAACCAGGCATTTCATGCATCCGGTCCGCACGGGAGCTCGCCGGGCGGGCGGCGTCAGGCCTCACCCGGCGGCGTCCGGCAGCGGCGGTGGGTCTCGTCGATCCGCTCGGTGAGCCCGCTGCGATCGAGGAGTTCCAGCAGCGGCACCGCGACCCTGCGGCTGGTGCCCAGCGCCTGCCTGGCCTGGCTGACCGTGAACGGCTGTGGCAGCCGGGCCAGCAGCTCCGCCGCCCGGACGTCCGCGCCGGGCGGCAGCACGACCCCGGCGGCCACACGGAGCAGAGCTCCGGCCCGTACGGCCGCCGCCAGCTCGCGGGACCCCAACCCCAGCTCGACCAGCCGCCCGGCCTCCGGTGCCCGGAAGGGCTGCGCGGACAGCTCCGCGCCGAGCCGCTCGACCGCCCTGGCCAGCGGCGCGGGCAGGCCCGCAGGCCCGCTCGTTATCCGGCCGTCGGCGACGGCCAGCGGCGGGCGCACCAGCGCGGCGACCAGCCGCCGGTCGGGCAGGCCGAGCGCGTGGCGGGCCGCCTCAACCGGCATGCCCGGCTCCAGGGGATGTTCGGCGGCGTGGCGCCGTACCTCCCGGGCCAGGCGCTCGCCCAGCCCCGCCCAGTACGCCGGGTCGGCGTGCCAGTCACCGCAGACCGGCCCGCCCTCGGGGGCGCACCCCATGGCCAGCAGGTCGCCGGCGCGCAGCAGCCGATGGGTGCGCAGCAGCCAGGACGCGTCCGGCAGGGCCGCCGCGAGCCCGGACGCGCGCTCCCGCGCCGCGCCCCGGCGGCGCAACGCGGGCGGGCGCACATCGAGCACGCTCGCGCCGGCGAGCACCCGGACCTCGGCGCGGTCCCGGCCGGGATCGCGCAGCAGCAGCACGTCGCCCAGATGCAGCGGCAGCGGCCTGGCCAGGCGCAGCCGTGCGATCCGCCCGCCCAATGGCCGCACCTCGCACGTCACCGCCGCCGATCCGATGTGCGCGGTCAGCCGCCGCGGCAGGTCGCCCCGGTCCGCCACGTACCCTCCGGCGGCTTTCCGCGCCCCCCGCCGATCACCCGCCGCCGCGGCGGCACCGGACGGTCCGGCCGCCCGGCCCGCGCCGGGCGCCGCGCTCCCCCGGACCGTCCCGACCGGGCAGAGCCGCACATCGACCAGGTCGGTGCACGTCCACCGCTCCGGCGTGACCAGGGCCTGCCCCCGTTCGGGAACGCCCTGCCCACGCAGGTTGAGCGCCACCCGCGCCACGCCGGTCACCGAGGTCCGCGGCTCCTTCAGGCACTCCATTCCCCGGATCCGCACCGGCCCGCCGGGGAGCTCCAGCTCGTCCCCCACCGCGATCGTTCCCGCCGGCAGCGTCCCGGTGACGACGATTCCGCTGCCGCGCACGCTGAACGCCCGGTCGATCCACAGCCGCACCGGCGCCCGGTCGTCCGGCACGG
The DNA here is from genome assembly GCF_050949235.1 of Streptosporangium sp. CA-135522. Lineage (NCBI taxonomy): Bacteria > Bacillati > Actinomycetota > Actinomycetes > Streptosporangiales > Streptosporangiaceae > Streptosporangium > Streptosporangium sp. CA-135522. The sequence goes on along the minus strand of NZ_CP192026.1, from coordinate 4,062,331 downwards.
GCAGCGTGGCCACCAGCCGGTCCAGCGCCTCTCGCAACGCGTCGAGGCCCTGCCCGGTGCGCCCGCTCACCGCCAGCGCCTCGACCCCGCCCAGCCCGCTCGCGGCCAGGCGGGCACGGGCCCGCTCGATCGCCGGCGCGGGGTCGGCCAGGTCGGCGCGGCTCACCACGAGCAGGCCGTGCCGTACGCCGAGGGCCTCCAGCGCGACCAGGTGCTCCTCGGACTGCGGCATCCAGCCGGCGTCGGCCGCCACCACGAACATGACGGCCGGTACGGAACCGACCCCGGCCAGCATCGTGCCGAGGAAACGCTCGTGCCCGGGCACGTCGACGAAGGCCAGCCGCTCCCCCGAGGGCAGCGCCGTCCAGGCGTGGCCGAGCTCGATCGTCAGCCCTCGCCGCCGTTCCTCGGCCAGCCGGTCGGGCTCCATCCCGGTCAGCGCCCGCACCAGCGTGGACTTGCCGTGATCGACGTGGCCCGCCGTGGCGACGACGTGCATCAGCCGCTCGCTCCGAGGATCGCCCGCGCCACATCGTCGTCCCGGTCCGGGGGAAGGGTCCGCAGGTCGAGCAGGAGCCGGCCGCCCTCCACCCGGCCGACGACCGGGGGTTCACCGGTCCGCAACGGGACGGCGAGCCGCTCGGGCAGGCTCACCGCCGCGCTGCGCAGCCGCACGCCGGGGGCGCCCCCGCCGCCCACGGTCGCCTCGCTCGGCACGGCCCTCGCGTCGATCCCGGCCTCGGACAGCCTGCCGGCGAGCGCCCCGGCGCGCTCGTCCAGCACCTGCGGATCGGCGTGCAGCGCCTCGTGGAGGGGTGTGGCCGGCCCGCGCAGGGTGGCCTCCAGCGCCGCCAGGGTCAGCTTGTCCACTCGGAGCGCGCGGGCGAGCGGGTGCCGTCTGCACCGTTCGACCAGGTCACGGCGGCCGAGCAGCAGGCCCGCCTGCGGTCCGCCGAGCAGCTTGTCCCCGCTGGCGGTGACCAGATCGGCTCCGGCCCTGAGCACGCCCGCCGCATCCGGCTCCTGCGGCAGCAGCGGTTCGCGCGCGAGCAGGCCGGAGCCGATGTCGGCCACGACGGGAACGCCGAGCCCGCAGAGCGCCGTGACCTCGACCGATCCGGTGAAACCCTCGATCCGGAAGTTCGACGGGTGCACCTTGAGCACGAACCCCGTCTGCGGTCCCACGGCCGCCGCGTAGTCCGCGTAGGAGGTGCGGTTGGTGGTGCCCACCTCGCGCAGCCGCGCTCCCGTGGAGACCAGCAGGTCGGGGATGCGGAAGCCGTCCCCGATCTCCACCAGCTCGCCGCGGCTGATCACGATCTCCCGCCCGGCGGCGAGCGCGGTGGCCACCAGCACCAGCGCGGCGGCGTTGTTGTTGACCGCGTGCACGTCCTCGGCGGCGGGCACGGCCCGCGCGAGCGCGACCATCGCGCCCCGGCCACGGCGGGCGCGGGCACCGGTGGCCAGATCGAACTCCACGTCGGCGGAGCCCGCCACGGCCACCGCCGCGGCGATCGCCGCGGGTGACAGGGGGGCACGTCCGAGATTGGTGTGCAGCAGCACGCCGGTCATGTTGATCACCGGCCGCATGCTCGTGGCATACGGTGGAAGGGCCGCCACGGCCGCGTCCGCGACCTGCTCGGGCCCGATCTCGCCCTGCCGCGCCCGCCGCTGGGCCTGGGCCACCGCGTCCTTGACGACCGCCCGCCCCAGCCGCAGCGCCGTCGCGACCAGCCGCGGGTCGGCGAGCACGAGGTCGGTGCGCGGCACACGCCTTCGTGAGTCCATGGTTCGAAAATAGAGCGGAGGCGGACGGGAATCGAACCCGCCAGGCCGAGGACCTCGACCTCGTCGGTTTTGAAGACCGCGGGGGCCACCAGGCGCCCACACGCCTCCAGGGGAGAACCTAGCAGCAAGCGGGTAGAGCCGAGACAGCGCGTGACGAGGCGGCGCGCCGCGCTCCGCCGCGCGGTCGCCGAGGATCCAGCGAGGGGAATCCCGATGACGGAGACGACGAGAACGGCGAGACAGGACGTCCCGGCCTCTCCCGCGCCATCTGCCGCGCCGTCAGGGTCGCCCTCTCCCGCGCCGTCCGGGCCGGACCGGAGCGCGATCCGCCTGACGCAGTACGCGCATGGGGGCGGCTGCGCCTGCAAGATCCCGCCGGGCGAGCTGGAGGCCGTCGTCGCGGGCCTCATCGACGGGCCGGACGGCACCGCCCTCCGCGCTCCCGCCGGCGAGCTGATCATCGGACTGGACGACGGGGACGACGCCGCCGTGGTGCGAATCGGGGGTGGCCGGGCGGTCGTGGCCACGGCCGACTTCTTCACCCCCGTGGTGGACGACCCCTACGACTGGGGACGGATCGCGGCGGCCAACGCCCTGTCCGACGTCTACGCCGTGGGCGGGGAGCCGCTGGTGGCGGTCAACCTGCTCGGCTGGCCCCGTGAGAGGCTGCCGATGGATCTGGCGAGGGAGGTGCTGCGCGGCGGGCTGGACGTGGCCCGGATCGCCGGCTGTCACGTCGCGGGCGGCCACAGCGTCGACGACCCGGAACCGAAGTACGGCATGGCCGTCACCGGTCTGGCCGATCCCGGGCGGCTGCTGCGCATCGGCGGCGGGCGGGCGGGACTGCCGATCTCCCTCACCAAGCCGCTCGGCGTCGGGGTGCTCAACACCCGGCACAAGGCGACCGGCGAGGTCTTCCCGCAGGCGGTCGCCGTGATGACCACGCTCAACCGGGACGCCTCCCGGGCCGCGCTCGCCGCCGGCGCCGGATGCGCCACGGACGTGACCGGGTTCGGCCTGCTCGGCCACCTGTACAAGCTGGCCAGGGCGAGCGGCCTGACGGCGGTGGTCGACGTGGCGGCCGTACCGTACCTGGAGGGGGCCCGCGAGGCCGTACGGGACGGCTACGTCAGCGGTGGCACCCGGCGCAACCTGGCGTGGGTGCAGCCGCACCTCGACCCCGGCCGCCTCGGCGAGGAGGACCTGCTGCTGCTCGCCGACGCCCAGACCTCCGGCGGCCTGCTCGTGGCCGGCGAGGTCCCGGGCGCCCCGGTCATCGGCAGGCTGACCGCCCCGGACGGCCCGGCGTTGCGGCTGCGCTGAGCACCCCGCGTCCGGAGGGGCCCGTCATCCGGACGGCCCAGCGACCCGGCGACCAGACGGCCCGGATGCCCCGGACGGCCCGGCGACCAGACGGCCCGGACGGCCCGACACCGCGGCCGCGCCGCTACGGCCACACCCGTGCCGGGGGCCGCACGACCTTCCTCGTCTCCCGGCGCCGCCGCTGGGGCACCACCGTGTATTTGGGATCGGCCGCCGAGGCCCTGCCGGCCTCCAGGACACCGAAGCGGGTGTACAGGGCACCGGCGGTGAGAGCGGCGCCGGACAGGGCTGCGAGTGCGCGGCTGCGTCCGGCGACCGTGGTGAGCAGGGCGCCGCCGACGGTGAGGGCACGGGCGATCCGCATCCGGCGTCCCGCCTTCCCCAGCCGGTACGGCTCGCCGACCAGGCCGAGCCGGCGTTCCAGCACCGCGCCCGCGGCCGTCTCGAGCGCGGCCCCCAGCACGGCGACCGTACGCGCCGGGCCCGCCTCGGCGGGAGGGACCGCCAGCATGCCCAGGGCACCCGCGCTGGCCAGCGCGCTTCCGGCGAACAGGAACGGCAGTTCCCGGTGGGCCTCGTGCCAGGCGGGCACGGCGGTGTCGGCGACGAGCACGGCGGTGTAGGTCGCCATCAGCGGTCCGGTCAGCACGGTGACCAGCGCCGCCGCGCCGCCGGCCGCGGGCAGCGCGGCGGCGACCCCGGCGGGCAGCCGGGAGACGATCCTGGAGCCGGGCGAGGCGGCGGCGACCGAGGAGGCGGCCGCGACGGTGGCCAGCCCGCTGTGCGCGGCCAAGAGCCAGGAGCCCATGCTCATCGGCGAGGTGGGCTTGAACACCCGCAGCATGTTGAGGAACCGCTCCGGCCGGCCGAGCTCGGCCACCAGGAAGGCGGCTCCGCCCGCGGCTCCGGCCACCGCGGTGATCCCGCCGGCGAGCGCGAGCCGGTCGCGCCCGGTGAACCTCGCCATGGCGGACATCACCGAGGCGGCCCCGGACAAGCCTCCCAGGTAGAGGTAGAGGGGCATGTTGGGCTCGTGCCAGACCGGAGCCTTGATCACCGGCTGCCCGTAGTAGGAGCGGAAGTCGGCCTCCGGCACCATCGCGTCCTCGCGCCTCACCGCCGCCACCCCCGGTGACCGCCGCGCTCTCCTGCCGGGACCACGCCGGCTCCCCCGCTCACGCCCGCTCCGTGCTCGGCGTCCGCTCCCCCGCTCACGCCCGCTCTGCAGTCGGCGTCCGCTCCCCCGCTCACGCCCGCTCCCGGAGGAAGGACGCCGCCATGACGGCGGTCAGGGAGAGCGCCGCCCCCGCCGCCCACCGCCACATCGCGGGCAGGTCCCGAGTGGTGACCACCGGGTCGGGCGGCAGGCCGTACACCTCTGGCTCGTCCAGCAGCAGGAAGAACGCGCCGTCGCCGCCCACACCGTCGCCCGGGTCGGCGCCGTACAGCCGCGCCTGCGGCCGGCCCTCCGCGTGCAGCCGCTCGACCCGCTCCCCGGCGCGGGCACGCAATTCCTCCAGCGGCCCGAACTGGATGGAATCGGTCGGGCAGGCCTTGGCGCAGGCCGGCTCCAGTCCGCCGAGCTGGCGGTCGTAGCACATCGTGCACTTGAACGCCCGGCCGTCGCGTTCCCTGCGGTCGATCACGCCGTAGGGGCAGGCCGGCACGCAGTAGCCGCAACCGTTGCAGACGTCCGCCTGTACCACCACCGTGTCGAACTCGGTGCGAAACAGCGCTCCGGTCGGGCAGACGTCCAGGCAGGCGGCGTGCGTGCAGTGCTTGCACACGTCGGACGACATCAGCCAGCGGTCGATCGGCTCGGCCGCCCCCCCGTCGGCCCGATCCCCGCCGGTGGGCGCCGGGACCTGCTGCTCGATGAAGGCCACATGGCGCCAGGTGTCCGCTCCCAGGCCCCCCGTGTTGTCGTAGGAGGTCGCCCGGAAGACGAACCCGTCGTCGGGGACGTCGTTCCACTCCTTGCAGGCGACCTCACACGCCTTGCATCCGATGCAGACGCTGGTGTCGGTGAAGAATCCCATCCGCTCAGCCATGGCGGTACTCCTCGATCAGGTCGAGCAGGGCTCTGCCCCGGGGACGTCTGCCGGGCCGTACGTCGCAGGTCGCGGCCTTGCCCTCCTGGATGTAGACGTTCGGGTCGAGCACGATGGGCAGCAGGTCGTTGACGACGTCGCCGGTCACCAGGCCCTCGCCGCCCCAGTGGTACGGCAGGCCGACCTGCTCGATCTCCCGGCCCTCGATCCGCAGCGAGCGAACGCGCGCGGTCACCAGGACGCGGGCCTCGATCGCGGTGCGCGCCGTCACGATCGTCGCCCAGCCCCCGTTGACCAGCCCGAGCTCGGCGGCGAGGCGGGGGGAGACCTCGCAGAACAGCTCGGGTTGCAACTCGGCGAGGTAGGCCAGCGTCCGGCTCATGCTCCCGGCGGTGTGGTGCTCGGTGAGCCGGTAGGTCGTGAGCACGTACGGGAAACGTCGCGACTCCGACGGGTTGTAGGGCGTCTCGGGACGCCGGTAGGTTCGCCGGCAGGGGTTGGCCTGCTGGCCGTACAGGCCGTTGGGCACCGGTGACTCGTGCGGCTCGTAGTGAGCCGGCAGTGGTCCGTCGGCCAGCCCGGCCGGGGCGAACAGCCAGCCCTTGCCGTCGGCCTGCATGATGAACGGGTCGGTTCCGGCGAGCGCCGCCTCGGCTCTGGCGCCTTCGGGCGGCAGGTAGTCCGGCGGCTTGTTCTTCTCGAAGTCGGGCACGTCGTCGCCGGTCCACTCCCCCTTGTCGGCGTCCCACCAGATGTAGGCCTTGCGCTCGCTCCACGGGCGGCCTTCGGGGTCGGCGGAGGCGCGGTTGTAGAGGATGCGCCGGTTGGCCGGCCACGCCCAGCCCCATTCGAGCGCGACCCTGTCCTGCTCACCCCGCGGCTTGCGCCGGGCCGCCTGGTTGACTTCGTCGGCGTAGACCCCGCAGTAGATCCAGCAGCCGCATCGGGTGGAGCCGTCATCCTTGAGTTCGGTGTAGGCCGACAACGCCCGCCCGTCGGGGCCGGTGCCGTTGATCTCGCGCAGCACGGCCTCGGCCGACGGCTCCCGGTGCTCGCCGTGCTCGGGATAGGCCCAGGTCAGCTCGCGCAACGGCCGGTCGATGTCGTCGTCACCCAGCCGCGCCCTGAGGAGTTTTCCCAGGTGGTAGTAGAACCACAGGTCGCTGCGGCAGTCGCCCGGCGGGTCGAGCGCCTTCTCCCGCCACTGCAGCAATCGCTGGGTGTTGGTGAAGGTGCCCTCCTTCTCCACGTGGCTGGCGGCGGGCAGGAAGAACACCTCGGTGCCGATGTCCTCGGTGCGCATCTCCCCGGTCTCGATCTCCGGGCCGTCCTTCCAGAACGTGGCCGTCTCCACCAGCGTCAGGTCGCGCACCACCAGCCAGTCCAGGTTGGCCAGCCCGAGACGGTGCGCCTTGCCTCCCGAGGAGCCGACCGCCGGGTTCTCCCCCACCACGAAGTAGCCCTTGACGGTGCCGTCGATCTGCCCCATGACGGTCGTGTAGTGCCCGTGGTCACCGGTCAGGCGCGGCAGGTGGTCGAAGCAGAAGTCGTTCTCCTCGGTGGCCGCCTCACCCCACCACGCCTTGAGCAGGCTCACCATGTAGGAGCGCTTGCGGCCCCAGAAACCGGTGTCGGCACCGGCGTTGGCCAGGTAGTCCTCCAGCCCCTCGTGCCGGTGGGCATGGGGCATCGGCAGGTATCCGGGCAGGATGTTGAACAGCGTCGGGATATCGGTGGAGCCCTGGATGCTGGCGTGGCCGCGCAGCGCCATGATGCCGCCGCCGGGACGGCCCATGTTGCCCAGCAGCAGCTGCAGGATCGCGGCCGTGCGGATGTACTGCACGCCCACGGAGTGCTGGGTCCAGCCGACCGAGTAGACCCATGCGGTGGTGCGTTCGCGCCCGGAGTTCGCCGTGACCGCCTCGGCGAGCTCGGCGAAGTCCGCCGGGGAGATGCCGCACAGCTCGGCCACCTTCTGCGGGGTGTAGCGGGCGAAGTGCCGCTTGAGGATCTGGTAGACGCAGCGTGGGTCGCTCAGCGTCGGGTCGGTTCGCGGGGTGGCGAGCATCGCGGGACCGCCCGAGCCGTACTGGTGGGGGCCCGCGGCCTCGGCGTGCTGCCCGCCGCCCTCGAGCTGCTCACTCCGCTGCCCGGCGGCGGCCTCCTCGGCCGCGCCCTCGTAGGCCCAGCTCGACGGGTCGTATTTACGGCCCTCGGGGTCGAAGCCGGAGAACAGCCCGTCCAGTTCCTCGGTGTCCCGGAAGTCTTCGGAGACGATCGTCGAGGCGTTGGTGTAGGCCAGGACGTATTCGCGGAAGTCCAGCTCGTTCGTGAGCACGTGGTTGATCAGCGCTCCGAGCAGGACGATGTCGCTCCCGGCGCGGATCGGCACGTGCTTGTCGGCGAACGCGCTGGTCCGTGTGAAGCGCGGGTCCACGTGGAAGACCTTCGCCCCGCGCGCCTTGGCCTCCACCACCCACTGGAACCCCACCGGATGGCATTCGGCCATGTTGGAGCCCTGGATGACGATGCAGTCGGACTCCGCCAGATCCTGCTGGAAGACCGTCGCGCCGCCGCGCCCGAAGCTGGTCCCCAGACCGGGGACGGTGGAGGAGTGTCAAATACGCGCCTGGTTCTCCACCTGGATCGCGCCGAGGGCGGTGTACAGCTTCTTCATCAGGTAGTTCTCTTCGTTGTCGAGCGTCGCCCCGCCCAGGCCGGCGATGCCCATGGTGCGCCGTACGACCTTGCCGTCGGCCTGCTGCTGCCAGGTCTCCCGCCGGGTCCGCAGCACCCGGTCGGCGATCATCTCCATCGCGGTCTCGAGCTCCAGCGGCTCCCACTCCGTGCCGTTCGGCCGCCGATAGAGCACCCGCGTCTGCCGGCCCGGATGGGTGACGAGCTGCTTGCTCGCCGCCCCCTTGGGGCACAGCCGGCCACGTGAGATGGGCGAGTCGGGGTCGCCCTCGATCTGGGTGACCCTGCCGTCTTCGACGTAGACGAGCTGGCCGCATCCGACCGCGCAGTACGGGCAGACCGACCGCGCGACCGTGTCCGCCTTCTCGGTGCGGGGTCGCAGCGCGTCGGTGCGCGCCGACCGCGCGGCGTCGCTCCTGGCGTCCTCTCCCCTGAGCTGCCGGATCACCGGCCAGCGGGAGATCCGTCTCCCCTGTGCCATGTTGCGGGTCCTCCCCCTGATCCACCAGCGCTAATCACCCCGCAGACGACTAAATGGCGATCAGCCCGATTCCGGATACCCGTGCCCGCTTCCGGCGCCGCCCGCCGAGAGGCCCGCGATGGGGGACGCGATGAGGGAACGGTGAGCTCGGATGACTTACTTCACGGCCTGATCTAACATGATCGAAGGGCGGGGGAAGGAATGGACGATGGTCAGGGCCGAACGCAGGACAGTGCGCGATCTCCGACGCGGAAACCGTGCGGTGCTGCTGCGAACCCTTTACTTCGAGGGCCCGACCAGCCGCCACGAGCTCAGCGGGCTGACCGGCCTGAGCGCCGCCTCGGTCAGCAACGTGACCGGTGATCTCATCACCGACAACGTCATCGTCGAGGCGGGCCTGGTGGAGTCCGACGGCGGACGCCCCCGGGTGCTGCTGCGCGTCAACCCGGAGTTCGGATACGCGATCGGCGTGGACGTCGGGGAGACCCACGTGCGCGTCGAGCTGTTCGACCTCGACATGAACGAGCGGGCCAAGGCCGAATATCCCCTCCGCCCGGCGCGGCACGACGTCGATCTGATCGTGCGGCACATTCTGTCCGGCATCGATGCCGTGCTCGCCGACAGCGGTGTCGACCCCGCCCGGGTGCTCGGCGTGGGCATCGGCGTCCCGGGCATCGTCGAGAACGGTCCCGAGGCGCTCATCCACGCCCAGACCTTCGGCTGGGACGCGGTTCCCCTCGGCGCGCTCGTGCGCGCGGGCACCTCCCTGCCGCTGTACATCGACAACGGCGCGAAGACGATGGGCCAGGCCGAGCTGTGGTTCGGCGCCGGTCGCGGAACGCGGCACACGATCGTCGCGCTGATCGGCTCGGGGGTCGGAGCGAGCATCGTCAACGACGGGATCACCTACCGTGGCGCCAACAGCAGTGCCGGCGAGTGGGGACACACCAAGATCACGATGGGTGGCCGGGCCTGCCGGTGCGGTGGTCACGGCTGCCTGGAGGCCTACATCGGGGCCGAGAGCATTCTGGAGCGGGCCGGGCTGTCCACCGCCGAGATCTCCGACGAGCAGACCGTCCTGGCCGACCTGGTGCGGTCCGGAGGCCCGGTCATCGACGAGACGGCCGACTACCTCGGGGCCGGCCTGGCCAACCTGATCAACCTGTTCAACCCCGAGCGGATCGTCATCGGCGGCTGGGCCGGCCTCCTGCTCGGCCAACACCATCTGACGAGGATCAGGCGCTCCGCCGCCGGCAACTCCCTGGCCCAGCCGTACGAAACGGCCTCCATCGTGCTGGGCCGCCTCGGGCCCGACGCCGTCGCCCTGGGGGCCGCCACCCTCGTCGTAGAGGACTTCCTGATGGCCAAGGCCGTCCCGCCCGGCCAGCGGTCGGCCGCGGTCTGATCCCGGCGTCCCACCTCGCCCGATCCGCCGACCGGCTAAGCGGAATAAACCTCCGCTTAGCCGAAGTTGCCGTTGTCATGGCTGAAGACAACATTCGTGGCGTGGCGCGCGGCGCCGCCGACGTCCCCCTGTCGATCCTGGAGCTGGCCACGGTCGGCTCGGGCGTGACCGCCACCGAGACCCTGCGGGCGAGCACCGAGCTGGCCAGGCGCGCGGAGGCGCTGGGCTACCACCGGATCTGGGTCGCCGAACACCACGGGATGCCCTCGGTGGCCAGCTCCTCCCCCGCCGTGCTGATCGCCCACCTGGCCGCGGCGACCACGACCATCCGGCTGGGGTCCGGCGGCGTCATGCTGCCCAACCATGCCCCGCTGATCATCGCCGAGCAGTTCGGCACCCTGCACGCGCTACATCCGGGCCGCATCGACCTCGGGCTCGGCCGGGCACCGGGCACCGACCCCGCCACCGCCCGCGCGCTCCGCCGCCACGGCTTGGACGCCGACGACTTCCCCGAGCAGCTGGCCGAGCTCACCGCCTTCCTTGACGGCGCGTTCCCGGCGGGCCACCCGCTCGAGAAGGTCGTCGCCACCCCTCGATCGCCCGAAACGGGCCGGCCGCCGATCTGGCTTCTCGGCTCCAGCGGCTTCAGCGCCCAGCTCGCCGGCCTGCTCGGGCTGCCGTTCGCCTTCGCCCACCACTTCAGCGCGGCCAACACCATTCCCGCCCTGGACCTCTACCGGTCGTCCTTCCAGCCCTCGGCCGTGCTCGACCGGCCGTACGCGATGATCGGTGTCTCCGCCGTCGCAGCGGAGACACCGGAGCAGTCTCTGCGCATGGCCCGTTCCGGCGGGCTGTCCATGCTGCGCCTGCGCCGCGGCGCTCCGCAGCCGATCCCCACCCCCGAGGAGGCCGAGGCCTACTCCTATGGCCCGGTGGAGAAGGACTTCCTCGACGACTACCTGTCCAAGGTGGTGCACGGGGACGCCGCCCAGGTGCGGGCCGGCCTCGAGGAGCTGCGCAAGCGCACCGAGGCCGACGAGCTGATGATCACCACGCTGGTCCACGACCCCGCGGCCCGGATCCGCTCCTACGAGCTGATCGCCCAGGCCTACGAGCTGTCGCGGAGTTCCTGACCGGTCGCCGGAACGCCCGCCCACGACGGGCGCCCGACCGCCACGGGCGCCCGGCATCGCGGACGCCCGGTCGTCACGGCGTTCGCCCGCTAGGGCGTTCGGTCGTCGGGATCTTCGGCCGGCCGCGGCGCCGGCAGCTCGGGCCGCGAGTCACCGCGCTCGGCGAAGTCGAGGAACGCGTGGTCCTCGGGCGGGTCGGCCAGCTCGATCAGCTGCCGTACGGCGGGGCTGTCGAGGAACGCGGTGACCGCGCCGGCCAGCCCTTCGCCCAGGGGGCGGAGCGCCTCCACCACGGTCTCCACCGCCGCCTGCGTCTGCGTGCCGAAAAGGACACCGACCTCGCGCAGGAAGTCGTCGGAGATGTGCGGCAGGGGCGGCGCGGGTAACGCGAGCCGCGGCCTTGGCGGAGCTTTCTCTGGTGGCGCCCAGCGCATGGAGTCCTCGCTCATGGCGAGCCACTCGTCGACGACTCCGTCGATGGCGTCGAGCACGTGGTCGGGATCGCTTGGCATAGCGGTTCCCCCGGTGGCTGAGATTCGATAAGACGACGGTACCTCTCCGCGGCCGGCAGGCAACGGGGTGCCCGCCGTACCGGATCGTCTGCCCGGCCGCGAGCCCTCGATCCTCTCCGTCCACGCTCGCCCGCCACTGGTGGAGAGCGCTCTCCGGTCAGGACACAAGGACACCTCCGGCGGTGGGAGATATCAACGGTGGTGTCAAAAAGCCCTATTTAGGGCGCCCGGCGATAGGGGTCAACTTCAGTCGCCTGGTCGTTGGGCGGGCGCCCCACCGGTAACGCTTGCGGGCGCGCTGAATAAATTGACGTACGGTGACGAACACGGCGGACAGGTAGAGGTCCACGATCCGGCCGTCGCGGTCTGTGCAGCGTCGGATCTTCCCGTATCCGTTCATCCAGGAGTTCGTTCGCTCGACCACCCAGCGCTTGCCGGTCTGGATCGGCGCGGGCACGCCCTTACGGGAGAGCTCCTCGCCGAACCCCAGCACTTCCAGTACGGCACGGCTGGGCGCATTGTCATAGGCCGCGGCTAGATGCACGGTAACGCCGTCCGGTATGGCTCCACCTGTGTCAACGCCGCGTCCAGGATGGGGCCCAAGAGCGCGGTCGGGGATCCGGCGTCGATGGCAGCCCAGCGGATGATCTGGGTGGAATTCGGGACGGTCTCTGCCGATCGCGGCGTGGAATTCGACCCAGATGGATTCCAGCAGGCATGATGGCACGACAGGCACGGGCACCTCGGTGATCACTGAGCGTAGACAAATCCATGATCACTCAGCCGTTCCCGTTCGCATCTCATGTCGACCCGCGGCCGAGCCGTCATCCCTATCGCCGGGCGCTCTAAACCCTCCCAGGGTTCATTCCCCTACAGAGCGACTCTTCTCCCCTTCACGGGGGAGTCGCGCCCGGGGCGCCGCGAGAAGAGTTGATGATGTGAGAAACGCATACGCGGCGATCGCGTGGACCGGCCTGTACGTGGCGTCCAAAGTCCATTTCGCGCTGGAAGAACGGCTCGGGGTCACCGGCGGGCCGCACGTCTCCCCGGAGAGCTACCAGGCGTTCGGGGCTGGCGAGGTGGCGCTGGCTCAATGGGGCAACGCGGCGAGCGGGCTGCTCATCGGGGGCATCCTGCTCGCTGGGCGCCTGCCCCTGCGCGGGCGGTGGCCGCGCATGGTCCGACTGGTGCTGCACTGGGCGTGTACGGCGATCGCGACCGTGGGCGCGGTGGGCATGCTGGGTGGCGCGCTGCTGACCGACCGGGGCGGCGCGGTCTTCGGCGGCTACTGCGCGGTCTGGGCGGCGCTGCTCTTCCTCGCCACCCGCGACCTCCGGATCCGCGACACCCGGACCCGCGTGCCGCAAACCGCGTAGCCGGCGGCCCCCGCGTCCCCGGCCCTTGAGGTGGAAGCGCGCCCGCAAGCGTTACCGGTGGGGCGCCCGCCCAACGACCAGGCGACTGAAGTGACCCCTATCGCCGGGCGCTCTAAATAGGGCTTTTTATTTCGATGAGATGAGCCCCAGGTTTCTTTCCCGCGACGGCCGCCGACACCCTCCTGTCCCAAGGCAGGCCCGCCACCGCCTCCTCCTCCGAAGGCGCCGCCTACGCCCCTTCGGCCGCCTTCGACGGCGACCGCGGAGAATGCCCCCGGGTGACCGGGAGACGCACCGGAGAGCGCTCTCCAGCTATGCTATAAAGTCCACATGAGCGAAGGTCTTCCGTCGGCGCCGGGCTCCCCCACCCTGGAGGACGTGGCCCGGGTGGCGGGCGTCTCCCGCGCCACCGTCTCCCGCGTGATCAACGGCATTCGCAACGTCGATCCCGCGATCCAGGAGACGGTCAGGCAGGCCATCTCCACCACGGGCTATGTCCCCAACCAGGCGGCCCGCTCGCTCGTCACGCGCCGCACCGGGGCGATCGCGCTGGTCGTCTCCGGAGCGGGCGGCGAGAGCGAGGACGACCCGTTTCCGAGCCAGGTCTTCGCCGACCCGTTCTTCGGCCGGGTGGCCGGTGGCATCGTCGGCTTCCTCCGCCCCCGCGGCATCCACCCGATCCTGATGTTCGCCGAGACCCCCGAGGCCCGCGCCCAGGTGCTCACCTACCTCCGCCAGGGCAACGCCGACGGAGCCGTGCTGGTCTCCACCCACTCCGATGATCCGCTGCCGCGGCTGCTCGCCGACTCGGGGCGGCCGGCCGTGCTCTTCGCCAGGCCCGCCCGGCCGATCCCCATCAGCTACGTCGACGTCGCGCACCGCACCGGTGCGAAACTGGCCGCCGACCGCCTCGTCGCCCGCGGCTGCCGGCGCGTCGCGACCATCTCCGGCCCGCTCGACGTCCCGGCCGGCCAGGACCGCCTGGCCGGCTTCCGGGACGCGATGGCCGCGCACGGCCACCCCTACCTCCCCTGCGTCGAGGGAAATTTCACCTACGACAGCGGCGAGGCCGCCATGGAGCGACTGCTCGCCGAGCATCCGGACATCGACGGCGTCTTCGTGGCCAACGACCTCATGGCCCAGGGGGCCCTTCTCGTGCTGCGGCACCACGGCCGCAGGGTGCCGGACGACATCGCGGTGGTCGGCTTCGACGACAGCAGCGCGGCGCTGGCCTGCCGCCCCCCGCTCACCACGGTCCGCCATCCGGTGGAGGACATGGCCGCCGAGATGGCGCGCCTGCTGCTGAGCCGCATCGAGCAGCCGGACCGGCAGGTGACCTCGGTCATCTTCGAGCCCACCCTCGTAGTCCGCCAGTCCGCCTGACCCCACGCGGCACGGCCGGGTTCGGTGGCCCGCCGGTCCCCGCGCGACCGGCCTCGGACGTGCTCGAAGTCAGGCCCGCTCGGACTCAGACGCGCTCGGGCACCGGCGCCTCGGCCGCCTGCTCGACGAGACGTTCGCCGCGGTGCCCGGCAGCGTCACCCTGCCGATCTGAGAGCACCCCCGGATCGCCTGCCGCACGGCCGGCGGCCTCCCGGCGGGCTCTCCCCAGATGCCGGTGTTTCGCCTGTGGCAGCGCTTCCGTCCGGCGCGTTTCCCTTGTCAATCTCGACGTGGTCCGGCGGGAAAATCAGGCATTTGCTTATAACGTTGTACGGACGCTTTCCGGCAAAGTTACGCAGGTGAAGACTCCGCCAGACGATGTACGGCTGGCAGATCAATTGTCGGTCGGTTACCTCACGTCCATCTTTCCGATGTCGCTTCTCGACGAGGTGATAGAGGTCAGCGGATGCGCGGAGAGACGGCGGCGGGCCCTGCCCGCGCGACTGACGATGTACTACGTACTCGCCCTGTGCCTGTTCTCCGACAAGAACTACGACCAGGTCATGCGCCTGTTGCTGAACGGGCTGGCCTGGCGGTCGCGCTGGGCCCACACCTGGGAGGCGCCCAGTGTGTCGGCGATCAGCCGGGCCCGCGCACGGCTGGGCGCGGAGCCCCTGCGTGTGCTCTTCTGCCGGGCGAGCGGCCCCGCGCCGGAAACCCGGCCGGCCGCATCGCGGCTGGCCGGGCTCCGACTGGTGACCATGGACGGCGCCACGCTGTTCGTCCCCGAGACTCGCGACAACTCGGCCTTCGGCTATCCGGACGAGACAGCCCGGTTCCCCTGCGTCCGCGTGGTGGCCGTGGCGGAGAACGGCACGCACGCGTTGATCGACGCGACGTTCGGCGATTCGGCCGTCGAGCGGCACACGCTGGCCCGGAGGCTGTTGCGTTGCCTGGAGTCGGACATGCTGCTGCTCGCCCGCTTCGGCCCCCAGGGGCTGGGGTTGTGGCGTCAGGCGGCCGAGACCGGCACGCACCTGCTGTGGGGGATCACCGGAGCCGGCGCGTTCCCGATGGGACGTGGCTTCGCGGACGGATCCTACCTGACCAGGGTCACCGGGCTGGGAGACGCTCCCCTGCGGGTCATTCCCCTTCCGGGCGCGGAGTGGCTGATCACGACGCTGACCGATCCGAATCAGGCGACCGCGGCCGAACTGGCGGCGCGGTACGCCGATCGATGGGTCATGGACAGCGCACTGGCCTGGCTGTACCCCGGCCGTCGCGGTGCGGCGGCGATGTTGCGCTCCAGGAGCCCGGAGATGGTCGCACAGGAGATCTGGGCCCTGCTCTGCATCTACCAGGCCGTGCGCGCGCTGGCCTGTCAGGCCGCGGGCGATACGGGGTCGTCGTGGACGTTCGTCTAGTCCGGCGTCACGGTGCGGACGTCGTCCCCTTCCCCGGCGGTGGCGGCCGGGCGGGGGTCGCGTGCGGCCCGGCGGCACACGGTTCACCGGCATGCCAAGGCCCGCCTCTCCCTGTGTGGGAGAGGCGGGGCCTGCCGGACCGGTGGGATCGCTCAAGAGTCCCGGAGGGTCACGGGGACGTCAGGAGGTGAGGTGGAGTTTCTGGTTGTAGACGCCCGATCCGGCGACGGTCTCACCGAGGAGCTGGAAGGTGGCGCTGAAGGTGGCCGTGCCGGGGCACAGGAAGCTGCCGCCGTCCTTGTTCAGGGTGTAGCTGGTCGCCTTCGCCTGGGCCTGGGCGATCGTGGTGACCGGGCGGTTGGGGTTGTCGGAGTTGAAGGCGTCCAGGGTGATGCTGTTTCCGGCACCGGAGCCCCGGTAGGTGCAGTTGATGGTGCCGAACCATCCGGTGGTCACCGAGGAGACCTTGACGTTGCTGAGGGTGAGGGTGCCGTCGCGCCCGCCGCTCACCGCGCCGTAGGTGACGTTGCCGCCGGTCCAGGGAAGCCCGACCGCGGTCACGGTGGACGAGCCGCCGGCGCTGTTGGGGCACTGCGGACCGGGGTTGTTGCTGAAGTTGTAGGCCGTGACGTTCAGAGCGGTGCCGTTCGACTGGACGGTGCCGTCGATCTGGCCGACGTTGCAGGTGGCGGTGCCGAGTGAGGTGGTGATCGATACCGGGGCGATCAGCGTCGACCTGACCTTGCCCGAGTAGGGGGCGCCGGCCGCGTTGTCCCTGTGGACGGTGGTGGTGGCCGCCCAGGCGGAGGTGGGGACGAATGTGAATGCCAGAGCGGCGGCGGCCACGGCGGCGGCGACATTTCGGAAGTGCTTCATCGGCCACTCCTCTGTAATTTGCCAGACATCGCGAGAGTAGATAGCCGAATATCGCGAGTCAATGTCTGCACGCCAAATACATTGGCCGGAAGCCAATCTTCGACCGTCAATTCATGGGCATTCCGTTGAGATAAGGAGCACGCCGCCAGAGGCACTCGGCGACGAATTCCATGGAATCCGACGACTCTTGATCATCGCGAACCCGACTCAACAGATACACATTTCCCAAGCTCACGGCGGCGGAAAATCGGCCAGGAAGTGGCCACCGGTCGAATCCCGCCCCCATGCCGAGGTCAACGCAAATCACGTTCGGCCACATTAATACCAATGGCAGCCGGAGAGTGGCGGCTATGCTGACATGGATCCGTCAATCACGTCAGAATATGCGGTTGCATCGATAGATGACTTCCGGATGGACAGTAAACAATGCGACCAGGGAACATCCACGACGGCCGCTTCCGCACGCCGTCCGGCGTGTACCGGTTTCCCTCCGCCGCGGCTAAACCAACCAAGCGCTTGAGTAAACTTTCTCCGAGGTGGACGAGGACGACGTGCGGCCCTCCTCCCCGGCCGTCCCGGAGCGCGCCGGCCCCCGCTCGCCCGACCCTTGTGAGGCCCGTCCGGGCGACCCGCGCGACCTCGGGGACCCGGCGATCCGCTGCCGGGGAATCCCCCGGGCACGAAGATGTTGAAGAGAGGGTGAACCAAGCACTGCAGGCGATACGGCTGTCGATCCTGGACCGCTCCCTCACCCGCCGGGGGCACGAGCCCGCGCGGGCCCTGCGGGACACCGTCCGGTTCGCCCGGGAGGCCGAGGTCCTGGGCTACCACCGCTTCTGGGTGTCGGAGCACCACGGAGTACCCGGGGTGGCGGGCTCGGCGCCGACCGTCCTGGCCGCCGCCGTCGCGGCCGCGACCTCGCGCATCCGCATCGGCACCGGCGGCGTGATGCTCCCCAACCACCGGCCGCTGGTCGTCGCCGAGCAGTTCGGCGTCCTCGAATCGCTGTACCCGGGGCGCATCGACATGGGCCTGGGCCGATCGGTCGGCTTCACCGGCGGCATCAGGCGGGCGCTGGGCCACGACAAACGCGACGCGGAGGACTTCGGCGCCCAGCTGGCCGAGTTGCTCGGCTACTTCACCGGCGGGCAGAAGGCGCACCCGGGCGTGCACGCGCTTCCGGCGGAGGGGCTGCGCGTGCCCGCGTACGTGCTGGCCACGGGCGCCGGGGCGGACATCGCGGCCGACCACGGGCTGCCGCTGGTGATCGCGGCGGCGGGCGGGCAGGAGCGGATGCTGCAGGCGATCGCCCGTTACCGCGAGCGCTTCCAGCCCTCGGCCTGGTCGGCGCGGCCGTACGTCGTCGTCGCGGCCGGCATCGCGGTCGCCGACACGACCGAGCGGGCCCGCCGGCTACAGATGTCCGAGGCGTGGGCGACCGCCTTCTCCCGCACCCATGGCGTCTTCCCGCCGCTCGCCCCGGCCGAGGAGATCCTCTCCACGGACATGACCGTGCGAGAACGCGCGTTCTTCGAGGAGTCGCTGGCAGGACAGATCCACGGTACGGAGGATGAGGTGGCGGTCGCGCTGGAGACGCTGGTCGAGCGCAGCGGCGCGGCGGAGGTACTGGTCACCATGAACACCTTCGACCATGAAGAACGCCTCGACTCCTACCGCCGTCTGGCCCGCCTGGCCGGCGCCGGTGCGCCACAGAGCGAAAGGCAATCTCGTTCACGACTTTTTTCGCAATTCAAATAACGCCACAAACCCAGACGTAATGGATAAATAACCGATTGCAGGAATAGTCAAACAGGGAAAGTCCTAGACTCTGTGGGGTAGGCCGGTGAAACGGTGAGGTCGACGAGCGCATGATCGCCTCTCCCGTTCGGCCATCCCCCAGCCGATCACCCAACCAGCGCCCGCACCACCGACCATGCAGCCGGGCGACTCCGGAGAGCCGCCTTGACCACACGAACCCGCATCGCGATCGTCGTCTCCCCCTACGTCACCGCGGTATGGGTGATGTTCTTCGCCGGGATGAGCGGTGACGACGAACGCGGCGTCATCGCGTTCCTCCTGGTCGAAGCGGGCCTTCTCGTCCTCGTCCAGAGCACCTGGATGCGGGGCAGGTTCAGCGTGGCGAGCGTTTTCACCTGGAATCTCGTCGTCTTGATGGCATCGGGTCTCGCCGCGGGGACGATGAGCCGCGGCGAGACCCCCCAGGGGGTCGTGGGCGGTTTCGTGATCGGCGTCCTGGCGGGTCTCGCGTCGCTGTGGCTGGGAGACCTGGCTCAGCTGCGCCACAGACCGCGCGTGTTCCTCAGCTACCGGCGCGGCGACTCCTCGGACGTCACCGCCGACCTCTACCAGCTGCTGGCCGGCCGGTACGGCAGGCGGAACGTGTTCATGGACGTCCACTCCATCCGGCCCGGCCGCGACTTCCGCCGCGAACTGGACGAGGTCATAAAACGCTGCGACGTGCTGGTGGCGGTGATCGGCCCCCAATGGCTGGACATCCGAGACGAGCACGGCCGGCGGCGTGTGGACCAACCGGAGGACTACGTGCGGATCGAGATCGAGACCGCCCTGTCCGCCCGCCTGCCGGTCGTTCCGGTGCTGGTCTGCGGGGCCGTCCTCCCCCGGAGGGAGAACCTCCCGCAGAGCCTCGCGGACCTGCCGTACATGCAGGGAGCGTCGTTGCGTCCGCCGCCGGACTTCCGCGAGGATTTCCACACTCTCGTCACACGGTTCGAGGAGACGCTCCAGCTGCACGCCTCCGGCACGATCACGCCGCCGCCCCCGAAACCCGGCCCCCGCCGCAGGCTCAAGGTCGCCGTGCTCGTCCTGGCCCTGCTGATTCCACCGGCCTGGAAAACCCTCGACGTCGTCACCGCCGACGTGCGCAATCTCAACGACGCCGCGCTCTCACCCGACGGCACCCGCATCGCCTCCGTCCACGGTACGGGTCTCGGCGTCAATACCACCCTCCGGCTCTGGAACGCCGGAACCGGGAGATTGGAGGCCATCGGCGACTATCCCGCCGATATGGGGCCGATGTGGACCGTGCGATGGTCGCCGGACGGCCGCCTGCTTGCCACCGGCGACCACGAGGGGACGATCCGGATCTGGGATGCGACGAGCCTGACCGTGATCCGGACCCTGAGGGGTCACCAGGGCATGCTGGACGACCTCGCATGGTCGCCGAAGGGCGAGGAGGTCGCCTCCGGAGACGAGAAGGGAACGGTCCGGGTCTGGAACGTGGGAACGGGAGAGCTGGTCGCGTCCACGACGCTCTTCTCCCAGCGGGTCAGCGCCCTCGTCTGGTCCCCGCGTGGGCGGGAGATCGCCGCGGGAAGCTGGGACACGACGGTCGTCGTGGCGAAGGTGGAGGGGCGGGGGCTGAAGCGACTGCGCACCCTCACCGAACACACCTCGTTCATCAAGAAGCTGGCCTGGTCACCGGACGGCCGTCGCCTCGCGTCGGGCGCTCTGCAACCGCCGTATCTGGCAGTGCACGACCTGGAGGACGGCACAGCGGCTCGCGTCATGATCCTTGAACGGCAGCCCGACGTGGTGACGGCCCTGCGCTGGTCGCCCGACGGTGCCTGGCTCGCCTCCGCGAGCGGTGACGACGTCCGGCTCTGGGACGCCGGCGGCGGGCTACGGCGCAGGCTGTCCCTGGGGCAGGCCTACGACCCCGATCTCGCCTGGGCGCCGGACAGCTCGGCGGTCGCCTCGGCCGACGACTCGGCCGTGCGGATCTGGCCGGTGAAGGAAGGAGAGCCGGCCGCGCAGCCGGCCGGCCGACGGGGCACCTCCGCCTTCGCCGGATGGTCGCCCGACGGACGCAGGGTCGTGTCGTGGACACGGTACGGGGACGAGGTCCGCGTCTGGGACGTCGGCAGCCGTACCGACATCGCGATCTGCCGGCTGAGCGTCTGGGACGGATTGCTGAGCCTGTTCTGAGGCATGGCCGGCGTCGGTGCGTTCCCGTCACGAACCCCGTCGAACTCCTACCGGGGCTCGGCGTGCCCCCGTCACGAACCCCGTCGAACTCCTACCGCAAGCTCGGCGAGCCGCTGTCACGAGCTCCGGGAAACCTCCCGAGCGGTTCCCTCCAGGCGGACGATCTGGAAGCCGGCCGTGGCCAGCACGGCCGGCAGGTGACGGATGACGTTGCGGTCCTTCTCCTTGGACGACTCGGGAAGGCGGTCCCAGTCCTCCATGTCGGGATGTCTCTTACCGACGGCGTCGCGGGAAGGACCGTGGGTCCAGCCTTCCGCCGCGCGCTCGTCCATCCAGCGCCGGTGCTCCATGATGGCGAGCCGTTCGATCTCCTGGTCGGTGAAGGCGAACTCGAGCTCCGGATTCACCCGTGAGGCGAGGACGCCGCCGACGGCCTTGAGCTTGCGGCCGATGTCCTGAGCCTGGCCGCGGTTGGCCTTCCTGAGGGTCTCCGGCAGCTGTGACCAGGAGACCAGCGAGTTGTTGGTCTCCGGGGAGTCGCCGCTCTTGAGACTGTCGTAGACGTAGCTCTCGTGGATGGCCCGCGCCAGTTGCTCGATGAGATCCTCGGCGATCAGACGCGGGTCGCCTGCCTCGTCGGCGACGGCGAACACGCGCAGGAGCCCGGCCAGGTCCTCCAGAAGGCTGACTCCCTGGAAGGCCTGCTCGAACATCCCCTGCCGCTCGACCCGGATCACGAGCGAGCGCGGCACCCTGGTCCACAGCCGCAAGGTGGTCAGCGCGGTCTTCAGCGCCAGGTCCTCGTCGCCGTAACAGACGTACACCCGCTGCGGCGCGTCGGCACGCGTGTCGCCCTCGGAGTCGAACCGGTCGGGATGGATGGTCGTGAGGTCGAGGAGGGAGTCGATGAATTCGTACCTGCGGCGAAGAACGGCCAGCGTCGCGTCGGCGTCCGCGTCGATGACGGTGACCGGCAGCCTGGGCCGGGGCTGCGGAGACCGTAGCCGCCACCGACGAGCCAGCCCGACGAGCAGCGCGCGGCCGAAGCCGTCGAGCCCGATGATCGTGATCGGCAGGCACTCCTCGACGGGATCGCGGTCCAGCAGCACTCGGGCGGCGAGCTCGTCGAGGTTGAAGAAGTCGAGCCGGAGACCCGGCGGGTCCGCCACGCCCAGCCGCCGGGCGCGCAGTGCCGCGCAGAGGTCGGGATCGGGGATGAGCACGTACGCCGCCAGCGAGCCGGGGGCCGTCCGCCGGACGCCGTGGGCGGCCAGGGCGATCCCCGTGTTCGTGGAGCTGTCCTTCTCGCAGGCGTAGAGCACCTCGGCTCTGGCGACCCCCGCGGCCCTGAGCACGGCGGGGTCGCGGGCGTCGCCGACCACGTGGAGCACGCGTGGGTCCTCCAGTGCGGTGACGGGAGCGGAGGTGATCACCACGACGTCGCGCCCGCTCTCGCGCAGCCTCTCGACCAGCCTTCGCGTCACCGGCCCCTCCCCGCAGATCACGGCATGCCGTCGTGCCTCCCGCGCCCGGATCCGCCGGATCTCGGTGGTGAACATGAGCCGCGCCGCCTCGATCAGGGCGTAGATCGTCACGGCGGGCGCGATGAACCTGGCCAGTTCCAGCGTCCACGGCAGCGGGTGCGTGCCGTCGAAGGGGGTGGGATCGAGAACGAACAACTGGAGATCGTAATAGAGGAGGTCCAGCGGCGACCGCGCGAACTCCGGCCGAGAGGCCAGGTAGGTTCGCATACCGACATATCCCAGTACAAATGCCGCAATCGCCAGGAGAATGAACGCGGTTCGGAGCCGGAAGGCGGCAAATGGCGTCTTCACTCATGCCTCACTCATGACGATGTCGAAGTGTCGATAATCGCGCGCGGTGCCCCGATCCGGAGATGAATGATCCCTTCCACATTAACGGCCGGAACGGCCGCGCGACGTCGATCCGAGCAGGTTGGATCCGCCTCCGCGGCGCCTGCCCGGCGCCTCGCGAAGCCGTACGGCGCGGGCATGCACGGCGGTGGCGGCCGGGGCAGGCGCGTCGATGACACGTCCGCATCGTCGCCCGCGTGGCGTTGTCGGTAAAAGTACACATACTTCACCCCGGGTGGCGACCGGGCCGAAAGCTAAAGTCGTCCTCATGTCTTCGGGGACCGATCAGAATTTCGCAACGCTGGGGCGGCGGCTCCAGGCTGCCCGCGAGCGGGCCTTTGTCGGACGGGAGGAGGAACTGGCCGCCTTCCGCTCGGCCCTGTACGGCGACGGCCTCAGCGTGCTCTACGTCCACGGTCCCGGTGGTGTCGGAAAGTCGGCGCTGCTGCGGCGCTTCGCCCAGGAGGCGACGGCGGCCGGCCGGCCCGTGATCAGGGTGGACGGGCGCACGCTCGACCCCTCCCCGGCGGCGTTCGAGGCCGAGGCCGATCTGGTGCTGCGCGATGAGCGGGCGGTGCTCCTGGTCGACACCTTCGAGCGATGCCAGGGCCTGGAGGGCTGGCTGCGCGAGCGGTTCCTGCCACGGACGCCGATCGGGGCGCTCGTCATCGTGGCGGGGCGGACCGCTCCTGACGTGCAGTGGGAGGTCGACGCCGGCTGGATGGAGTCGATGAAGGCGATCTCACTGTCCGACCTCCCGCTCCAGGACGCCCGGGCGATGCTCGACGCCCGCGGGGTCGCACCCGACCTGCACGAGCCGCTGCTCGCCTTCGCCGGCGGGCACCCGCTGGCACTGTCTCTGGGCGCGGCCGTGGCGGTCAAGGACGAGAAGGCGAGCACGCGATGGGTGCCCAGCCAGGAGGTGGTGGCCACGCTGCTGGACCAGTTGGTCGGTGAAGTCCCCTCACCGGCCCACCGCCATGCGCTGGAGGTGTGCGCGCACGCGTACACGACCACGGAAGACCTGCTGCGCGCGGCCCTGCCGGATGACGCGGCGTCGTTGTTCGCGTGGCTGCGACGGCTGCCGTTCATCGAATCGAGCAGCCTCGGCGTGTTCCCGCACGACGTGGTCCGCGAGGCGCTGGAGGCCGATCTGCGCTGGCGGGACCCGCACGGGTACGCGGCCGTACACCACCGCGTCCACGCCCACCTCGCCGCACGGGTGCGCGACGCCCCCGACCCGGAGGTGCTGCCGGCCGTCGGAGCGCTGTTCCACCTGCATCGCGACAACGCGATGACAGCGGAGTTCCACACCTGGCGGGGGGAGGGCAAGGTGCAGGAGGACATCTTCAGGCCCGAGGACACGAGCGCGCTCGTACGGCTCGCGGCCACCGCCGAGACCCAGGCGTCGGCGGCCGGCGCCGCCTTCTGGAGCGCCAGGCAGCCGGCGGCGTTCCGCGTCTACCGGTGGACGGAGACCGGCGACCCCGTGGCCTTCTGCGCGTGGCTGCGCCTGGAGGAACCCGTCGAAGAGGAGATCGCGGCCGACCCGATCACCGCCGCGGCCTGGGCGCACGCCCGCGCCACCGCTCCGCTGCGCCCGGACGAACACCTCGCCATCGGCCGGACCTGGGTCCTTGCCCCCTATCGCGGCAACTCGCCCGTGATGGACCTCATCCAGTGGCGGGCCGTGGGCTACTGCCTGCGCGCCGAGCGAATGGCCTGGTCGTACATGGCCATGCCGGATCCGGATTCGTCCAGGGACTACCTGCGCCACTACGGCATGACCGAGATCTCCCAGCGTCCGCGGCTGGATGACGAGCCCTATGGCCTGTTCGCCCATGACTGGCGGGCGACGCCGGCGGAGGCTTGGCTGGCACGGCTGAATCGGCTGCTGCTGTCCGGCGGGCAGGAACACCCGGCCACCCCGCCGGTCCGGTTGGCGGTGCTGTCGCAGCCGCAGTTCGCCGCCGCGATACGTCAGGCACTGCGCGGCCTGGCCCGGCCGGCCTCGCTGGCCACCAACCCGCTCACCCGCAGCAGGCTCCTCACCGGGCATTCCGCGCCGGATGCGGCTAGCGCGCTGCGCGAACTGCTGGAACAGGCGATCGAAGCCCAGCGGGACGACCCGCGGGCGGCCAAGTTCCATCGGGCCATGTCCACCACCTTCCTCCAGGGCGCGCCCACCCAGGAGGTCGCCGCCGAACGGCTCGGACTGCCGTTCACCACCTACCGCCGCCACCTGAGCGCGGGCATCGAACGGGTGTGTGAAGATCTGTGGCACCGCGAAGTCCACGGGACGGATCACCCGGCGTGACCTCAGGGCAGCAGGGCCCGGTGCGGCGCCGGCGCCGCACCGGACCGAGCGAACCGCTCAGGGATCGTTTCATGCGCGCCGTCTCCGCCGCGCCCGAATCGCTTCAGCGGCGAATCGCCCTGACCGGGGACTCCATGCTGTCCGGCCCTCGTTGCCTCTCCGGGTCTTCTATGACAAGGGTTATCGCGACCGGACGCGCGCGGGTTTCCGATGTTCGTTCAGTGTGAGTGACCAATCGGTCGGCAGAACGCCGTTGATCAGGCATTTTCGGTGGCCCATGGTGGACGGGCCGATACCCCTTCCGCTTGAGGAAGATCTCTCATGTCAAGATCCACCGGAAATGGGCCGCCCTGGCGTTGCTCGCGGCGACACAGTTCGTCCTGATCCTCGATCTGACGATCATCAGCGTCGCCTCACCGTCCATGGGGCTGGACCTGGGCCTGTCGCAACAGGAGCTGTCCTGGATGACGACCGCCTACGCGCTGGCGCTCGGTCTTCTTCGTCAACGTGCCGCACGGCGTCGCGACCCTCATCATGACGGTCGCGCATCATGACGGTCGCGCTCGCCAACGCCATCGACCGCATGTGGGTGACCGTCAGAACCCGTCCCGTACAGGAGTGATCAGCTCGGCGGCAGAGAGGCGACGGCCCGGCCGAAGGCGGCGCCCAGCAGGTAGGCCATGGCCGAGCAGGCCGATCGCCGCCGACCGGTGATCATCGGGGACCGCCGCGGTGGCCCGGACCGCGAACACCCTCTGGCCCGAGAGCGCGGCGATCGAGCCGACCACCGCGAGCGCCGATCATGCCGCGGCTTTGACGGCCTTGGTTCCACGGGCGAACCGCACGACCCGTTCGGTCTGCACACGGGCGGCGGCGCGGGTGGTCTCGTCGACGGGGTGGGTACCGCCTCGGTCGCAGTGGGAGGTGCCGTAGGGGTTGCCGTCGGCCCACTTGTCGGGATGGGTGTAGGCGGGCGGGACGATGATCCCGCCGAAGTGGATGAAGGTGTTCGACAGCGCGAGCAACGTGGACTCGTGGCCGCCGTGCGCGGTGCCGGTGGAAGTGAAGCCGCTGTAGACCTTGTCGGCGAGCAGGCCCT
This sequence comes from Streptosporangium sp. CA-135522, assembly GCF_050949235.1. Classification (NCBI taxonomy): domain Bacteria; kingdom Bacillati; phylum Actinomycetota; class Actinomycetes; order Streptosporangiales; family Streptosporangiaceae; genus Streptosporangium; species Streptosporangium sp. CA-135522. The sequence goes on along the minus strand of NZ_CP192026.1, from coordinate 4,036,626 downwards.
TGCTCCACGGCCCGCTCAACGTGTCCAGAAACTGCTTGAGCTGAGAAGAGATGTTGCCGAACCGGGTGGGCGAGCCCATGAGCACCGCGTCGGCCCAGACGAGGTCGTCGGCCGTGACGACCGGAACGTCAGCCGTCGCGGCGGCATGGGCGGCCCACGCGGGATTGGCGTCGATCACGGCCTGCGGCGCCAGCTCGGCCACCCTGCGCAGCCGTACTTCCGCACCCGCCTTCTCCGCGGTCTCGGCCATCTCCCGGGCGATCGCGGCGATCGTGCCAGTGGACGAGTAATAGACGATCGAAAGATTCACGGACGTGTTCACGAGGACTCCCCGAAGAAGAGGACGAAGTGGCACGTCAGACAATATAGTCATAATTCATTACAGTCAACATTAGTGACTAAACAGGATGGTCCCGATGCGGAGCGGACGCGAGGATCCCGATCCCGGCTTCCCGCCAGCCTGCGCCTCCGGCGCTCGGCGCACGCCCACAGCCGGCGGCGGCGTCGATCTCGCCCGCACCCGGGCCGGCGCACCGGCCCGGGTGCGGCATCCTCCGCCTCCGCCGACTTCGGCCCTCGCTCCGAAACGATCGGTCAGAAGTCGCCCGGCTCCGCCTGGGTGGCGAACCACGTCTGTGAGGCCTGGGCCTTACATTCCACGGCGGAGACCGCGGCGGTCAGCTGCGGGGTGGTCGCACCGATCTTGAGGCACTTCTTGGTCTGGAAGTTCTGGATCCTGAACCGCTTGCCCGCCGGCTTGAACGCCCACTTCTGCGAGTTCCTCCCGGCGGCACAGGGGGCGATGAAGACGCTCCCGCCGCCGCCGCTCTCCAGGCAACGCGTCGTGCCCTGACTGCGTCCCCTGCTGACGAGCTTGCCTCCGTCGATGTGGTTCCACTGCTGCACCACCTGCTGGTTGCCACCGACGGTGGTGAAGACGTTGCCCCTGCCGCCGGCGTTGACGACGCCGGCCGTCAGGCTCTGATTCGCGTTCGTGATCCGGATCGTTCCGACCGGCGCCGCCGCGGAGGCCGTGACCGCCGCGTCGGCGGGAACGGCCATCGCGATGGCGGCCAGGGCAGCGGTCACCGCGCCCATCACCGCGGAGCCCGTCATACGCCGCCACGTGGCGCCCCCGCCGCCGGCTGATCCGATCATGTGCATGCTCATCGAAGCTCCTGATTGACTCGAACGTGATGGTGAGGCGTGCTCACCACCCGGGATGTGCGAGAGGCAAGGTTCACCCGGGGAGCTGTCCAGAACGAAGACCGTTCACCGCCCGGTTCCTGCTCACCGTCCGGCCGGCGGAGACCGGCGTCGCCCACGGCGACAGGCCGTCTGGGTCGCCAGATACCGGAGGGCGATCTCTTCACCGCCCCGAAGGCACGCTTGACCCCTCGGACGGCAGCGCGGCCAGTGGCTCATCGGGAGCGACCGCGCCCGCCACGGTCAGCCGCGCCGCCCGATCCATCCGGTTTCCAGCATCGGTGCAGGTGAAACGGGGTAAGAGCCCTTCACCAGACCCGACGTCGGGTCGGATGATCCGCTGTGGGCGTGCGGAGAGGATGCGTGATGGCCATATTCCGGTCGGGATCAGGCGTGCTGCGCCGTAAACCCATCGAGCACATCGAGGAGCCAGAGGGAGACAGGAGCGAGCAGCTCACACGCGTGCTGGGGCTGTGGCAGCTCACCGCGATCGGGGTGGGCGGCATCATCGGCGCGGGCATCTTCACGCTCGCGGGCACCGTCGCCAACGGCACGGCCGGACCGGCCGTCGTGGTGTCGTTCCTGATCGCCGGAGTGGCGAGTGCGGCGGCGGCGCTGTCCTACGCGGAGTTCGCCGGGCTCATCCCGAAGGCCGGGTCGGCCTACACCTACGGGTACGCGGTCCTCGGCGAGCTGCCGGGCTGGTTCATCGGCTGGGACCTGCTGCTGGAGTACACCGCGATCGTCGCGGTCGTCGCGATCGGCATCTCCGGCTACTTCTCGTTCCTGATCAGCGACCTGGGCGCGCAACTGCCCGCCTGGATGCTGGGGGCGCCGGGGACCGGCCCGGGACACCGGGTGGACCTGTTCGCCGCCATACTGTGCCTGCTGATCGCCTACCTGCTGAACCTGGGCATGAGGAACGCGGCCCGGTTCGAGACGACCGTCGTCGGGATAAAGGTCGCCGTGGTGCTGCTGGTCATCATCGTCGGCTTCTTCTTCGTCAACAGCGACAACTACACCCCGTTCTTCCCCTACGGCATCGGCGGCGCCATCACCGGAGCGGCCACGGTCTTCTTCGCCGTCTTCGGCTACGACGCCATGAGCACGGCGGCGGAGGAGTCCAAGGACTCCCAGCGCCACATGCCCAAGGCGATCGTGTACTCGCTTGCCATCTCGATGGTGCTCTACGTGCTGGCCTGCCTGGTGCTGACCGGCATGCAGAAGTACACCGAGATCGACAAGGAGAGCGGCTTCTCCACGGCGTTCAAGTCCGTGGGCCTGAACCGCCTGGCGGACGTGATCGCGGTCGGGGCGATCGTCGGCATCCTCACCGTGATGTTCACCTTCATGCTCGGCGTGAGCCGGGTCTGGTTCTCGATGAGCCGCGACGGGCTGCTGCCCAAGTGGTTCGCCAAGACGCATCCGACGCGGCACGTGCCGACGCGCGTGACGTGGATCGTCGGCATCGCCTCGGCGTTCATCGCCGGATTCCTGCCCATCAGGGAGGCGGCGGAGCTGACCAACATCGGCATCCTGCTCGCCTTCGCGGTCGTGTGCGCGGCGGTGATCGTGCTGCGCTACCGCCAGCCCGACCTGCCACGGACCTTCCGCTGCCCGGGGATGCCGGTGGTGCCCGCGATCGGCGTCGTCTTCTCGCTGTGGCTGATCACCTTCCTGCAGTGGCAGACCTGGCTGCGCTTCGTGGTGTGGTTCCTGATCGGCCTGGTCGTCTACTTCGGCTACTCCTACCGGCACTCCGAGCTGGCCAAGACACAGGCCACCGAGCGCTAGACCCACCGAGCGCCAGACGGGAACCCGTTGACGCGGTCGGCATGAGTCTCCGGTCATCACAGAGACGGGTCGGCATGAGTCTCCGGTCATCGCGGAGACGGGTCGGCATGAGTCTCCGGTCATCGCGGAGACGCCATGTCCCGTCGACCGGGCGGAACCTCGATACGGTCGTGAGCGGCGGCCGGAACCTGTCGGCGTGGACCATGTCGTTGAACCCGATGACGAACCCGTCGACCCGTCGCTCTTGAAGACCGCTGAACAGCATCTCCTCCCGCTGGGGGTCGTGCTCGGTGTTACCGAGCAGCGCGATGTGGAACGTTAGCCGGTTCTTCGGACGGGTATCGGGGCCGGCCGGGAACAGACGGTGGAGATCACGATAGGCCATGGGCGGGGGTCCTCCCGGCGGGCGTCTCGGGGCCCGGCCGAACCCGCTGTGACCTGCAATCATGAATGAACCGATATCGATGTCCCGCTGATACCGATATTGGACGCGGGGTGACCCGGTCTGCTTTGCTCCTACCTCCGATGGAGGAGAGCGAGGACAGGGCATGCAAGACGGGCTCACGCCCGAACGGGGTGAGAATCGGCCGAGGACCGCGTCCAAGATCGGGCGTCTTGCCGCCGTGGGGACGGTGGCGGGCGTGCTGGTCGCGGGGATCGCCCTACCGGCGGTGGGGGGTGCGGGCTTCGGCTTCATGTCGGTGGCCGACGAGGTGAACCTCGAACCCGAGGACCTCGCCGAACCGCCACCGGCGGAGGTCACGATCGTCCAGGACGTCAGGGGCGACGAGATCGCGCGGTTCTACGAGGAGTACCGCGAGGTCGTCAAGCTCCACGAGATGGCAGAAGTCATGAAGACCGCGATCGTCTCGATCGAGGACTACCGGTTCTACGAGCACGGCGCGATCGACATCGAGGGTACGATCCGCGCGTTCGCCAAGAACCTGCAGGCGGGCGGGGTGAGCCAGGGCGGGTCGAGCATCACCCAGCAGTACGTCAAACAGGTGCTGCTCAACTCCGCCGGCACCGACGAGGACAGGGACAAGGCGCTGGAGGCCAGCTACGCGCGCAAGCTCAACGAGCTGCGCCACGCGATGGCGGTCGAGCAGAAGTACTCCAAGGACGAGATCCTGGAGAAGTACCTGAACATCGCCTACTTCGGCGCGGGCGCCTACGGCGTCGAGGCGGCGGCCAAGCGGTTCTTCGGCGTCAGGGCCGCCGAGCTCACCCTGCCGCAGGCGGCGACGCTGGCGGGCGCCGTACAGGACCCCAACGCCACCGACCCCAATCTGGGCGGCAAGCAGCGCGAGCGGCTGCTGAACCGGCGCAACGTCGTGCTGGACCGGATGGCCGAGCTCGGCAGGATCACGCGAGCCGAGGCGGCGGAGGCGAAGACCACCAGACTCGGCTACAGGGGCACGAAGCTGCCCGGCGGCTGTGAGGTCAGCGATCATCCGTACTTCTGCGTCTACGTCCGTAACGAGATCATGAACAATCCCGCCTTCGGCAGGACGGCCGAGGCGCGGGAGAAGTTCCTCAACCGCGGCGGTCTGACGATCAGGACGACGATCGACCCCAGGATGCAGGCGGCGGCCGACAGGGCGATCAGGAAGTGGGTCCGCCCCTCCGACGACCCGGCGGCGGCCGAGGCCCTGATCCAGCCGGGCACCGGGGCGATCAGGGCGATGGCGGCCAGCCGGGCGTACGGCCGCGACAAGGCCGGAAACGAGGTCTCCTACAACCTCGTCGCGGACGCCGCGCACGGCGGCGCCACCGGCTTCCAGGCCGGTTCCACCTTCAAGACCTTCACGCTGCTCAACGCTCTGGAGAAGGGCATGAAGGTCGACGACGGCTTCGACGTCGGCGCCGGCTACCGCGCCTCGGGCTACTCGGCGTTCAAGAACTGCAAGGGCGAGAACATCGGCGACCCGACCCACACCGTCACCAACGACGAGGGCACCCCCGGCTGGAAAACCCTGCGGACCGGCACCTGGGGTTCGGTGAACACCTTCTTCATGGAGCTGGAGCAGCGGGTCGGCCTCTGCGACACGGTCAAGACCGCCAGGTCACTGGGCATCCACCGCTCCGACGGGGCGAAGCTCCAGGAGTACGAGTCGTTCACACTCGGCATCAACGAGATGGATCCGGTGACCGTGGCCAACGCGTACGCCGCGATCGGCGCGCGCGGCAAGTACTGTGCGCCGACGGCGATCACCCGGATCACCGACAGGGACGGCGAGGTCACCGACTTCGCGCCCAAGTGCCATCAGGCGCTCGACCCGGAGGTCGCCGACGCGGCGGCCGACGTGCTGTCCGGCGTGTTCACCGAGGGCACGATGCGGGGCGTCGGCGGCATCGGCCGCGACGCCGCGGGAAAAACCGGCACCACCGACGACTACGCGGCCGCGTGGTTCGCCGGATTCACCCCGGACCTGGCCGGAGCGGTCAGCATCGGCGACCCGCGTGGCTCGCAGGAGCACAAGCTGAACGATGTCACGATCGGCGGCCGCCACTACGGCTCGGTGCTCGGCGCCGGTATCCCGGGGCCGATCTGGAAGGACACGATGCTGGGAGCGCTGAGGGGTGTGCGGCCGACGCCGTTCACCCCGATCAACTCGGCGCGGTTCGGCGGCTGCGGCCAGAACTGCCGGCCCACGGCGGCCTCGCCGGATGACGGCGACGGCTCGAACGGGCCCGACGGCGACGGCACGGGCATCCCCCTCGGCAGGGAGACGGCGGCCGACGGCCACTGACACGACGCCGTCGGGTGCCCGCCGGGCGGCTGCCGCCCGGCGGGCACCCGGCACCGGCCGCGGAATGGTCGACGGAGAACCGGCGGCGTCACCGGTAGCGCCGGCCGGGACGCCTCACGGCTTTCGCCCGACGGCGCCGAACTGGGCCACCTCCGCCGGGGCGCCGCCGATGTCGGCGGGTTCGGGCCGCCAGCGCGAGCACGACACCATGCCGGGCTCCAGCAGTTCCAGACCGTCGAGGAAACCGGCGACCTCCTCACCGCTGCGGGCGGTGATCGGGGGCGTGGCGTGCTCGTTCCAGAACCGCATGGCCTCGGCGTTCGCCTCACCGCCGAGTTCCAGAGTGGGGTGGGTGAGCACCAGGTAGCTGCCGGACGGCACGGCGTCCACCAGCCGGCGCACGATCCCCCGCGCCTCATCGGTGTCGAGGATGAAGTTCAGAATCCCCAGCAGCATGATCGCCACCGGCCGGTCGAAGTCCAGTGTCTGCGCGGCCGCCTTCAGGATCGTGCCGGTGTCCCGGGCGTCGGCGTCGATGTAGTCGGTGGCGCCCTGCGGCGAACCGGTGAGCAGGGCACGGGCGTGCACCAGCACGAGAGGGTCGTTGTCGACGTAGACGATCCGCGACTCCGGTCCCAGCCTCTGCGCCACCTCGTGGGTGTTGTCCACGGTGGGCAGGCCGGTGCCGATGTCCAGGAACTGCCGGATCCCCATCTCACCGGCCAGATGGCGGACCGCCCTGCCGAGGAAGGCGCGGTCGGCGCGGGCGACGTGCACGATATCGGGAAACATCCTGAAAACCCGATCGCCGACCTCGCGATCGGCAGGGTAATGGTCCTTACCGCCCAGCCAGTAGTTCCAGACCCGGGCATTGTGCGCCACCTCGGGGTTCAGCTCGCCCGGCTCGGAGAGACTCCGCCTGTCGCTCACACATTCTCCTTGGTCTCGCGCCTGTGGTCCGCCCGGCTTCGCCCGCCATGTGCGGCGACGTCCCGGTGCGATCATGAAAATGGTAGTGAATCCCGGATCGCGTCACACGAATCTCCGATATTGAGAAATAGAACCCATGGGGGGTATGTTACGGTTCCACAGATACCCCACCGGGGTACTTGAGAGAGGAGAATCCCATGTGCTCGGCATGTGCGTGCGGCACCCAGAGCAGCGTCTCGACGCAGGCGACGGCCATTGACCGGAGTGCGAACGTCTACACGGTCAGCGGGATGACCTGCGGCCACTGCGTCTCGGCGGTCTCCGCCGAGATCGGCGGGGTCGGCGGAGTGACCGGCGTCCAGGTCGACCTGACCGGCGGCGCGGTGACCGTCGACGGAACGGGCTTCTCCGACGAGGAGATCCGCGCGGCGGTGGAGCGGGCCGGTTACGCGCTGGCCGACGCCGCATCCGTCGGCGCTTCCTAGAGGAGCCTCACCCGACGAGACAGGCGGTGGGCGCGCATTGGCGTGCGCGCCCACCTGCGGGGCCGGTCCGACTCGAATCACACCAATCCCCACAACGCATCCTGCCATCCTGGCGAGGATGCGAGGAATCAGGAGTGCGGCATGAACGCCGTCAATCCACGCAGGTGGCAGGCACTCATCGTGCTCGCCGCCGCGCAGTTCATGGTCATCATGGACACCTCCATCATCGGTGTCGCCCTGCCGGACATGCAGCGCGACCTCGGCTTCTCCCCGGGTGACCTGCAATGGGTCTTCAACGCCTACGTCATCGCCTTCGGCGGCCTGCTGCTGCTCGGCGGCCGGCTGTCGGACCTGCTCGGCGCCCGCAGGGTCTTCACCGCCGGCTGGATCGTCCTGATCGCCGGCTCCGTCGTGGCCGCGGCGGCGGGCAACGCCTGGGTCGAGATCCTCGGCCGCGGCGTCCAGGGGGTCGGCGGCGCACTCATCGCCCCGGCCTCGATGACCCTGCTGATGATGCTCTTCGGCCACGACCCGCGCGAACTGGGCAAGGCCATGGCCCTGTACGGCGCCGCCGCGCCCGCCGGCGGCACCGCCGGGGTGTTCCTCGGTGGCGTCATCACCGAGTATCTGAGCTGGCCATGGGTCTTCATCGTCTACGTGCCGATCGGCCTGGCCACCCTGGCCGCCGTCCCCGCCCTGCTCCCCTCCGTCCAGGGCAGACGCGGTTCGGTCGACGTGCTGGGCGCCGCCTCCGTCACCGCGGGCATCGCCCTGGCCGTCTACGCCATCGTGCGCGCCCCCGAGCAGGGCTGGGGTTCGGCCGCGACGCTGCTGGAGCTCGCCGGGGCACTCGCGCTACTGGCGCTGTTCCTGGTGGTCCAGCGCACGGTGCGCGAGCCTCTCATGCCGCTGGGCATCTGGCGGACTCCCGGCCTGGCCACCGCCAACCTGGCGATGGCGCTGCTGGGCGCGGCGTGGATCCCGATGTGGTACTTCCTGAACCTCTACCTGCAGCAGGTGCTGGGCTACGGCGCCTTCGCCAGCGGGGCCGCGCTGCTGCCGATGACCGTCGCCATCATGATCTTCATGATCGGCGTCACCGCCCGGCTGCTCGGCCGGTTCGGCGCCAAGCCGCTCATCGTCATCGGCCTGCTCGTCCTGGCCGCCGGCGTGGCGGGCCTGTCCCTGGTGCGGCCGGACGGGGCGTTCGTCTCCGATGTGCTGCCCGCCTCCCTGATCGCCGCGATCGGCATGTCGCTGGCCTACATCCCGGCGATGATGTCGGCCATGTCGGGGGTTCGACCGGAGGAGAGCGGCCTGGCCTCGGGCATCGTCAACACCACCTACCAGGTCGGCTCCGCCCTCGGACTCGCGGTCATGACCGCGATCGCCACCTCCCAGGGAGCGGCCGAGCCGGGGGATCTCCCCGGGCTGACCGACGGTTTCCAGGGTGCCTTCATCGGCGCCGGAGTGGTCGCGGCGGTGGGAGCCGTGCTCACCCTGCTGCTCATGCGCAGGCCGAAGCCTGCGGCTACCGGCACGGACGCCGGCCGCGAGGCAGCACGCGCCTGACCTGGCTCGGGGGCGTGGTCGGGCACGCCCCCACCCCCGGTGCGTCCGGTTCGCGAACCGGACGGGAATACCGTAGGGGGGTACCGTGTTATGGTGTACATGAAGCTGAGCCGAGGGGGAGAGATGGCCGGATACAGTGACACCAAGCAGGACCACCTGCGGCGGCTGCGACGAATCGAGGGCCAGGTCCGCGGCCTGCAACGCATGGTCGAAGAGGACAAGTACTGCATCGACATCCTCACCCAGGTGTCGGCGGCCAACCGCGCACTGCAGTCCTTCGCCCTGGCCCTGCTGGAAGAGCACATGGCGCACTGCCTGGCCGACGCCACCGCCAAGGGCGGCGCCGAGGCCGGAGCCAAGATCAGGGAAGCCTCCGACGCCATCGCCCGTCTCGTCCGTTCCTGATCAGCACCTAGATCCACGCGCATAACCAGATCCACGCAAAAGAGGAGTGACCTCCATGGCCACCAGCACATACACCGTCAAGGGCATGACCTGCGGCCACTGCGTCAGCTCGGTCGAAGAAGAGGTCGGCGCGGTCACCGGCGTCACCGGCGTCCAGGTGGACCTGGCGACCGGCCTGGTCACCGTCGACAGCGACGGTCCCGCCGACGGCGCCGCGATCGCGGCCGCGGTCGAGGAGGCCGGCTACGAAGTGGTGACCCCCTCGTGAACGCCTCCGCGAAACTCGGAGCCTACGCCCTCGGCCTCGTTGTGATCTTCGGTGGCGCCCTGGGAGCCGGCAACGCCGTGGGCTCCACCGGAACGCCGCCCGTCGCAGACGGCCATCAGATCCACACGACCCCGGACCCGAGCCGGTCGGCCGGCGGCCACGGAGCCCACACCGAACCCGCTCCGAACCAGTCCACCACCTCGACATCCATTCCAGGAGGGCTCCAAGTGTCCCAGGACGGCTACACCCTGACCCCCGAGACGACGACGATCCAGCCGGGCCAGGCCACGGACTTCCGCTTCACCGTGACCGGTCCCGACGGCGGGCCGGTCACCGGCTACCAAACCCAGCACGACAAGAAGCTGCACTTCATCGTGGTCTCCCGCGACCTTGGCCACTTCCAGCACCTGCACCCCGAGCTCACCGGCGACGGCGTGTGGTCGGTGAAGCTGACCCTGCCCGAAGCGGGCGCCTACCGGGCGTTCGCCGACTTCGTCCCCGAGGGCGGCAGCGGGCTGACCCTGGGCGCCGACCTGCAGGCCCCCGGCGACTACGCACCCGGAGCGCTACCCCCGGTAAGCCGCACGTCCACGGTCGACGGCTACACCGTCACCCTCGACGGCGACCTGGTCTCGGGCAGGGCGAGCAAGCTCACCCTCAAGGTGAGCAAGGACGGCCACCCGGTCACCGACCTGCAGCCCTACCTGGGCGCCTACGGCCACCTGGTCGCGCTGCGCGGCGGGGACCTGGCCTACCTGCACGTGCACCCCGATGGGGAGCCGGGCGACGGCAAGACGCCCGCCGGGCCGGAGATCACTTTCTACGCCGAGGTGCCCAGCCGGGGCGACTACCGCCTCTTCCTGGACTTCCAGCACGAGGGGACCGTGCGCACCGCGGACTTCACCGCCCGCGCCGACGAGACCCCGGCACAGGCCACGACCGACCCGAAGCCGTCGGCCACGCCGTCCGCATCCGGCTCGCACGGCGCCCACAACCACTGACACCGGACATGACGAGCGGAAGGAGCAGGTGATGTCCCCCCTCACCGACGACAGACCCCAAGGCGCGGTCGAACTCTCGATCGGCGGCATGACCTGCGCGTCCTGCGCCAACCGGATCGAGCGCAAACTCAACAAGCTCGACGGCGTCACCGCGACCGTGAACTACGCCACCGAGAAGGCCAAGGTCACCTTCGGCGAGGGGGTGGACCCGCAGGCGCTGATCGCCGAGGTGGAGAAGGCCGGCTACACCGCCGAGCTGCCCGCCCCGCCCAGCGCCGAAGGCGCGCCGCCCGAGCCCCATGACGAGCTCCGGCCGCTGCGCAACCGGCTGATCACCGCCGCGGCGCTCGCCGTACCGGTGATCGCGATGGCGATGATCCCGCCCCTGCAGTTCACCCACTGGCAGTGGCTGTCGCTCACCCTCGCCGCGCCGGTCGTCGTCTACGCCGGCTGGCCGTTCCACAAGGCGGCCTGGACCAACCTGCGCCACGGCGCCGCCACCATGGACACCCTCGTCTCGCTCGGCACCATCGCGGCGCTCGGCTGGTCGCTGTGGGCGCTGTTCTTCGGCAGCGCCGGCACCCCGGGGATGACCCACCCGTTCGCGTTCACCATCGAGCGCACCGACGGCTCGGGCAACATCTACCTGGAGGCCGCCGCCGGGGTGACCGCGTTCATCCTGGCCGGCCGCTACTTCGAGGCCCGTTCCAAGCGCCGCGCGGGGGCCGCCCTGCGCGCCCTGCTGGAACTCGGCGCCAAAGACGTCGCCGTACTGCGCGACGGCCACGAGAGGCGGATCCCGTCCGACCAGCTCAAGGTGGGCGACAGGTTCGTGGTGCGGCCGGGCGAGAAGATCGCCACCGACGGCGTGATCGAGGAGGGCTCCTCCGCGGTCGACGCCTCGATGCTCACCGGCGAGTCCGTTCCGGTCGAGGTACGGCCCGGCGACGCGGTGACCGGCGCGACCGTCAACGCCGGCGGCCGCCTGGTCGTCCGCGCCACCCGCGTCGGCGCCGAGACCCAGCTCGCCCAGATGGCCAAGCTGGTGGAGGACGCCCAGACCGGCAAGGCACAGGTGCAACGGCTGGCCGACCGCATCTCCGGGATCTTCGTCCCGATCGTGATCGCACTGGCCGTCGGCACGCTCGGCTACTGGCTCGGCACCGGCGGCGGTGCCGGCGCCGCCTTCACCGCCGCGGTGGCCGTGCTGATCATCGCCTGCCCCTGCGCCCTCGGCCTGGCCACCCCGACCGCGCTGCTGGTCGGCACCGGCCGGGGAGCCCAGCTCGGCATCCTGATCAAGGGCCCGGAGGTGCTGGAGTCCACCCGGACCATCGACACCGTCGTGCTCGACAAGACCGGCACCGTCACCGAGGGCAAGATGACCCTCGTCGACGTCGTCACCGCCGACGGTGAGGACGCCGACGAGGTCCTGCGCCTGGCGGGCGCCCTGGAACACGCCTCCGAGCACCCGATCGCCCAGGCCGTCGCCCGCGGCGCCGCCGGCCGCGTGGGCGCGCTGCCCGCACCGGAGGACTTCGCCAACGTCGAAGGGCTCGGCGTCCAGGGCATCGTGGACGGGCACGCCGTGCTGGTGGGCCGTCCCCGGCTGCTGGCGGACTGGTCGCAGCACCTGCCGGCCGAGCTGGAGCGGGCGCTTGAGGCGGCCCAGGCGGCCGGCCGTACGGCCGTCGCGGTCGGCTGGGACGGCCGCGCCCGCGCGGTCCTCGTCGTGGCCGACACCGTCAAGCCGACCTCGGCCGAGGCGATCAGGCAGCTGCGCGCCCTGGGGCTGACCCCGGTGCTGCTCACCGGCGACAACGAGGCCGTCGCCCGGTCCGTGGCGGCGGAGGTGGGCATCGACGAGGTCATCGCCGAGGTGCTTCCGGCCGACAAGGTCGACGTGGTCAAGCGCCTGCAGGACGAGGGCAGGTCGGTGGCCATGGTCGGCGACGGCGTCAACGACGCCGCCGCGCTCGCCCAGGCCGACCTCGGCCTGGCCATGGGCACCGGGACGGACGCCGCCATCGAGGCCTCCGACCTCACCCTGGTCCGCGGCGACCTGCGGGTGGCCGCCGACGCCATCCGCCTGTCCCGCCGCACCCTGCGCACCATCAAGGGCAACCTGTTCTGGGCCTTCGCCTACAACGTGGCCGCCCTGCCGCTGGCCGCGCTCGGCCTGCTCAACCCGATGATCGCCGGGGCCGCCATGGCGTTCTCCTCGGTCTTCGTGGTCAGCAACAGCCTGCGCCTGCGCGGCTTCAAGTAAGCGGGCTCCGACACGGCCTCCGGCACCCCGCCGGAGGCCGTTCCGTTGCGGCGCGGCCAGTCGCGACCACTCCGGTCGGCGAACTAAGCCGCAGCTCAGGGACGGTTGACACCGCCACCACCGGGGATCATGGATCGTAGTGAGTGGGGGAGAGATCCATGCAACCCTGGGCGGCCGTCCTCGGCCTGCCGGCCGTGCTCGCCGGAGGGATGATCGGCGTGTACGCCGCCTCGCTCCTGCTCGCACCGGGGAAAGCCTTGAGGCGGGCCCGTTCCTGTCGGGCGCCCGGCCGCGGGAACACGCCCTGTCCCGGTTCCACGTTCGCTGGTACGCCGTGACGCTGCTCTTCCTCGCTTCGACATGGAGATGGTCTTCATATACCCGTGGGCCCTGGTGGTCGCCGAGGTGGGCGCCGGGGCGCTGGTGAGATGTTCGTCTTCCTCGCGCTGTTACGGTCCGTGACGGACCTGGCCGGTCCGGCGCCTCACCCGGCCCGGGCGACCACTCGATCGCGTCCGGTCGCGTACCGGTAGGAGGCTTCGATCACGGTCCGTGCCACGTGGATCTCCTCGTCATCGCGTGGGCCGTAGAGCATCACCACATTGATCCGGGCGGAGTACAGCGGGTGCCTCTCCCCCCATCCCTTGGCCACCAGTTCCCGCTGGTCCTCGATCGGCAGTGACAGATGCAGGCTGCCGTCGGAGTGCACGTGGGCGAACTCCGCGTCGAGCCGCGGCGGCAGCAGGACGGCGCCCCGGGGTGGAAGGGTTCCGTCGAGGAAGAAGGCCAGCGATCCGGGCTCGGAGATCTCGCTGGGGCGGATGACGGTGCCGGGCAGCTCGGTCGACATCCAACGCTTCAGCTCCTGCCTGATCTCATCGGGGCTGTTCTGGGTGAGCTGAACGTGCGGGACCGACGGACCGGTCTCGGGTCGGTCTCCCTCGCGCGCCGGAAGCTCTGGCATGGTCATGGCGGCTCTCCTCCGCTGTCGGGTCCACTGTCGAGTCCGCTGTCAGGTCCGCTCCGGGTCCGCTTCGGGGCCGCTGCCGGGCCTGCGTTCGGTCGTGTCGGCGGTCGGTGTGGCCGCTCGATCCGCCTAACGGAAGAAAGCTAACATCCTCGATATAGTAGGTTCCTAGAAGATAGTTACTCTCCTTTGAATGCCGAGGGTACGGAAAGGCGGGTTCGTGTCCGAGCAGACGGCTGAGGCGTGCCCGATCAACCCGGTGGTGGATCTGATCTTCAGCCGCTGGACCACGCCGATCCTGTGGGTGCTGCGGCACCACGGCCGGCAGCGTTTCAACGAGCTCCACGGACGACTGCCCTCGATCACCGCCAAGGTCCTCACGCAACGGCTGCGGCGACTCGAGCGTGACGGGTTGCTGACACGCACCTACCACGCGGAGATCCCACCCCGGGTCGAGTATGAGATCAGCGAGCTCGGACTCACGCTCAGCACGGTCTTCGCGACCCTGGTGAGCTGGTCGGACGCCCATCTGCCGGCGGTGGAGGACGCCAGGCGCCAGTACGACGCCGACCACGATCTCGGCACCCACCTCTGAACCCGGCACCCGCCCCTGAACCTGGCCCCTGCCGTTTCGGGATGCGCGGGCAGGCGGAACGATCTCAGCTTCGATGTCTCCGGGACGGCTCAGGTCCTGTCACCTGGAGAGCGTTTCATTTGGTGGTCGCTCGTTGCGTGAGACGTGGAAACGTTCATGGACGGCCGGTCCCTGGGTGCGGTCGTGTCTTCGGCATGGGAGCGGTGGACCAGGACCAGGTGGCCACGGCCGGTCATCCGCCAGAGCCGGACGGGCACCCGTGCCCAGGCGTAGCAGCGTGGCGGCGGTGACACGAACGCCGCCCGGCGCCGCCCCGCCCGGCCGTTGACCCACCGATCGCGCGGCGGGTCTCGCCGTAAGGCGAGTGCCGAGGTGAGCGGTAAGTGGGCAGAAAGTGGACAGCCTTTTGGCATGTCGTCGATTTCGCGCTGGGTCTAGTGTCGATTTCGGAAAAGATAGCCGTGGCGGCCGTCGCGACAGACGGCATGAGACCGGTTACGCGCATCCGGACACCATTCCGCGGGGGATCACTCCCCTTCTCCACCAGGAGGCTGATTTCGACGACATATGTCTGCCAGTGATGCTTCAAGCGCCGCAGCGTCGGCGCGGAATCCATATTCGGATCAAGCCAGAAAGGCGTGTTCGATGCAAATGATTAAAACTACGATCGCTGGATTTGTTGCGTTGGCCGGCGCGACCGTCATGCTCGTCGGGGGTGGCGCCTCCAGTGCCAGCGCACAGGCCGGCGAGGGTCGCTACAACATCATGATCAACACGAACAACACGTACTTCGTTGCCGATTACTGCGTGCTGACGACCACCAGCGGCAATTCCCGCGCCCAGTGCAGCGGGAACAAGGAGTCGGCCTCGAAATTCCGGATGGGCGTGGTCCACAACCCCGGAGACAGAGTCTGGCTGGACGTCAATATCGTCGCCGGCAAGGACCGTAAGGGCATCGACCTTCGGGGAACGCACTATATTACGGTGGAGGGCGATCTCTCTGGTATAGATGTCTGCGGATGGAGCAGCAAAGCCGCGTACGACGACGAAAGGCAAGGGGTCGGCCTGCATGGCGACCCCTCGTGCAGGCCATAGCGGGCATCGTCGGCGACCGTATGGCACATGTCGTCGATGACCCCCGGTAGGCGGTGAGGCCTCCGCGTGCTTGGGGAACCTTCCTGCGGTTTCTCAAGCGCCGGAGGATCCATGAGCGTTTCGACGCGCCGTCCGGTCCTGGCGCGACAGCCCGTGCCCGCCGGCGTCCGCTCCGCCCCGCCTCGCAGACGCCACCGACCAGCGGGAACGCGTCCCCGTAGCCCCTGATGACCGCTCGTGAGCCGGCCGTCCGGCGAACTCACGGCTGAACGGCCACCGCAGGTGAGCCCTCGCGGCCCCTGGACGCGTAGTCCCTCAGCTTGACGATCTCCGTGCGCGTCACCTCGGGAGCGTTCGCGGCGATCATGTCGAGGATCTCCTAGGTCGGGGGGTCCATGAAGAACCGCTCGGCCCCCTCGCGCCCGACCTGCTGGTGCTCGGTGACGTAGCCGCGCATCTGCCGCTCGTAGGCCGTGAAGGCGGCGGCGTGGTCGCCGCCGGCCTCGGCCAGCTCGCCGGCCAGGATGTACGCGCCGATCAAGGCCTGCGAGGTGCCCCGGCCCGAGGTCGGGCCCGAGCAGTAGCCCGCGTCGCCGAGCAGCACGACCCTGCCCTCGGACCAGCGGTCCATCACGATCTGGGCGTTGGCGTCGAAGTAGAAGTCCTCGGCGGACATCATCTCCTTCAGCAGCCGCGGCACCTCCCAGCCCTCGCCGGCGAAGTGCTCGGCCACGATGCGCCTGTGCTGCTCGACGTCGCGCCGGTCGTAGTCGAGCGGGTCGGAGACGAAGTGCAGCGCGGCCCTGGCCTCGGTGTTGTCTCGGGCGCTGAAGATGTTGGCCGCCTTGCCGGGCACGGTGTAGAGCCGGCCGGTGTTCTCCAGGCCGAGGTAATTGTCGAGGTTGAAGATCGCGGTATAGATGCCCAGGTGACGCAGGAACGGCTCTTCGGGGCCGAAGACCAGCTCCCTGGTGCGCGAATGGAGCCCGTCGGCGCCGACCACCAGGTCGAACATGCGCGGCTCGCCACGCGCGAACGTCACGCGCACGCCCGTCTCGTCCTGCTCCAGGGAGGCGATCGAGTCGCCGAAGACGTATTCCACGTCGTCGCGGGTGGCCTCGTACAGGATGCGGGTCAGGTCGCCCTTGAGGATCTCCAGGTCGCCCGCGAAGATCACCGCCGGAAGCGTGGCGTACCGGTTGCCGTCACCGTCCACCATCGCCGCGTCGCCCATGTGGGTGTCGAGCGCACGCACCTGCTCAAGGAGACCCATCCGGTCGAGGACGTCGAGAGCCTCGCCGCGGAAGTCGACCGCGTAGCCGCCGTCGCGGACCTGCCGGGCCGGTTCCACGACGGTCGGGGTGTGGCCGTGGCGGCGCAGCCAGTAGGCCAGAGCGGGGCCCGCGACGCTGGCACCGGAGATGAGGATGTTCATGGCGTTTCTCCCTTGCTTACCGTGTTGCGTACAACGTACATGTGTTGAAAGCGTCTGGAAAGGTATTATTTGCGGAGTGTACTAGTCCACTAGACTGGGTGTACTAGTACATGAGAGGAGCGCCATGCCCCCGTACGCGCGCATCGCCGCCGAGATCAGACGGCGTATCACCGCAGGTGAGCTCCGGCCTGGAGAACAGGTGCCCTCCACGCGCGCGATCACCAGGGAGTGGGGCGTCGCCATCGCCACCGCCACCAAGGCGCTCAACGCGCTGCGCGAGGAGGGGCTCGTGCGTGCCGTCCCCGGTGTGGGCACGGTGGTCAGCGCGGCGCCCCGGCAGGCCGTCCCCCACACCGGCGGTGCCGGTCCGGTCCGCGACCGGATCGTGCGTGCCGCGATCCGGCTCGCCGACGCCGAGGGGCTCACCGCGGTCACCATGCGGCGCATCGCCGCCGACCTGGGCGTCGCGACCATGTCGCTCTACCGGCACGTGCAGAACAAAGGCAGTCTGGTCACCCTCATGGCTCAGACGGCATTCGCCGAGAAGCCCCTGCCCGAGCCGCCCAGCGGGTGGCGGGCCCGCCTGGAGACCTCCGCCAGGACCCAGCGGGACCTGTACCTCAGGCACCCTTGGCTGGCCCAGGCCATGAATCTGAACAGACCGCTGCTGATCCCCAGCAGCATGCTCCACATCGAATGGGCGTTGTGCGCCCTCGAAGGGCTCGGCCTCGACGACGACACCCGCCTGCACGCGGCCATCACACTGTTCGGGTACGTCCGCGGCAACGCCGTCGATCTGGAGTCGGAGAGGCAGGCCGGCCAGGACACCGGCATGGACGGCGAGCAGTGGCTCGACTCCCAGGACGAGACGATGGCCGCGATTCTGGCCGACGGGCCTTTCCCCACCTTCGCGGCCATCAGGCGGGGGCCGGGAGTGGACGTGAGCGTGGACTCACTGTTCGAATTCGGGCTCGCCAGGCTGCTCGACGGGATCGCCGCGCTGATCGACGGGGACCGGATCGGCTGACACGAACGCGTCCCGGAACGCGTCGTCCCACGGCCGCCGCGGGCCAGGCGAGCCGAGCCGGTCAGGTGGAGTCCGGACTCCTCCCGGAAGCGGGAGGGGCGCTCGCATACGCGGGGCCGCTCATCGCCCGGCCGGCGGCACCGCCCCCGCCACCAGCGCGCACAGCGCGGCCAACGCCTTCTCGGGATCGACCCGGTCGGGCGCCAGCAGCCACTGCTGGTGGATGCCGATCCCGGCGCCGACGATCGTGACGGCCAGCGCCTCGGCGGACAGCTCGGGCGGCAGCGGCAACCGCTCCAGCCACCTCCTGCAGTGCTCGCGCAGGGTGTTGTGGATCTCGAGGTAGCGGCCGTGGATGGGCGAGCCCGGCTCCAGCGCTTCCACCAGGAGCGTGACGAAGAGCCTGGTGGTGGGCAGGGTGAACAGGGTGTTGAGGCCCTCCATCAAGCGGTCGAACCCCGCCTCCACCGACCCCGGCTCCTCGGTGAGGCCGACGCGGATCAGGTTCACCGAGCGTTCGAGAACGGCCAGCAGCAGGCCCTCCTTGCCACCGAAGTGCCACGGGATCGATCCCCTGCTGATCCCCGACCGCTCGGCCACGTCGGCGAACGTGGTCTGCCGGTAACCCTTCTCCGCGAACAGTTCCGCCGCCGCCACGAGGATCAGCTCGCGGCTCTCCCGACTCGTCTGCTCTCGTCGCGTTGTCACGCCGCCCCCTTCTATGCCAGTACTCATATCCTATGCCATTCAACATAGGAGGTCGCTTCGCGGTTCGCCACCTACGCGTCAGCCGGCGGAGACCGGGTCGGCGCCATCGGCCCGGACGGCGACGTTCCCCTCTTGCGCGGCGGCGTCCGGTTCGGCCTCGAGCCGGAGATCGGCGCCGCGGGGAGTGCGATCGGACAGCGCCCTCAGAGGGATGACCACCCACGTGACCACGGGTCAGAACGTCAGGACGTCAGTAGACCGAGATGTGGGGATGATCGAAATGATTGGCCGTGGTGCCGCCGCGGTCGGACATCGTCCGCCAGGTGCCGGTGCGGACGTGCCAGATCCGCTGACGGAAGATGATGTACATGATGCCCAGGCGCCGGGCGTTCTTGATGGCCCAGGCCGCGATCTGGTGCCCGCGCTGGGTTTCGGCGGCGGAGGGCATGCCGCCCCCGTGACTGAGCATGAAGTCGCAGGCGCGGCCGAGCGGGTGCTCTCCGCCGCCCGCGATGCCGCCGTCGGCCCGGTAGCAGCCGATCCCGAACCGCGGCCCGAACCGTTGCGCGACCAGCTGCCGGACCAGGCGCATCCTCGGCGTGATGTTGTCCGGTCCTGACGGGAGTTGAGGAACCCATGTGCCGTCGGCTCTTCTGAGTCCGGGGGTGGGGTAGATCTGGTCGATCTTGTCCTTGATCTGGTCGATCAGCTTCTTCGCTCGCTTCTTCTGGCCGTCGAGCTTCTTGAGCGACGCGCGCAGCTCGCCGGCGCGCTTCTCCGCCGCCTCCTGCGCCCGCCGGTGGAAGTCGCGGACCTTCTGAAACCCCTCCAACCTGGCATCCTGCTCGCTCACGATCTGCTGAGCGAGGGCCAGGCGGTTCAGCATGCCGGCCGGATCGACGTCCCCCACCAGCGCGGAGGGCACGTTCATCCCGCCGGTGCGATACTGCTCGACGGCCAGCAGGCGGATCTCGGTGGAGGCCCGCTCCAGCTCCTGCTGCGCGCGTTTCAGGTTGCCGCGCGCCACCTTCTCGGTCTTGTCCACCTTCTGCAGCTCGATCCGCCCGGCGTAGTACTCGGCGATCATGGTTTCCGACTGCTTCTGGAGCTGCGCCAGCTCCTTGCGGAGTTTCTTGGCGCTCGGCTTGGGCGCGGCCTGGCCCGCCGAGGCCACGCAGGCGCACAGGATCACGGCGGTGAGCGCCGAGACGAGGGCTCGGAACGCGTCGCGACGCCGAATCCCGCGGGACGCAGCCGTCACGCTTCTCCCTTTTCCGAAGGTGGGGACGCCTGCCATCACATGTCCGGCCGGAACGCCCTTCGTCCGATGGACGGTAGTAGGGGATGATGCCGCGACGGCCCCCATTGTGCCAAATCCGACATAAAGCACTTCAGGGGAAAGAATGCCTGATTTTGCACCCCTCGTTCCCCTCGGGCCACTTCCGTCATCGTTCTTCACGACCCGGTCGCGGGGACAGTGGCGACCCTTCGCCACGGGACGATCTCGCGCACATCACCTTGAGAGTGTCTCTACTAGCCAAGATAGTAGTATGGCGACCTCAGAACGATCGGACGTCTCGACCACCCCGCCCGCCGTCGCTCGCCACCAGCCGCCGTCGCGAACGCGGCGGTGGCCAGGAGATCGAGGTCGTGTGGCAGCGGCGGGCCGGAAACGAACTCGCCCCCGGAGATCGCAGCCACCGCCGCCAGGACGGCGGCCGTCACACACGACCCCCAGGGGGGTATACCTTCAGCGCGGCCTCGAGCGCGACCGCCTCCTCCGGCGTCAGCCGCTCCAGGAAGTGCACGAGAGTGGCCGCCTGGTTACCGCCGGAGGCGAGCGTTTTCCGCATCAGCTCGGCGGTGTAGGCCTCTTTGGTGGTCACCGTCTCGTAGACGTAGGCCCGGCCGACCGCCTTTCTGCGCAGCAGACCCTTGGTGTGCAGCTTGTCCATCACCGTCATGACGGTGGTGTAGGCGATCTCCCGCTCGCGGCGGAGATCGTCGAGCACGTCCCGGACAGAGGCGGGCCGGCGGGACGACCACAGGCGATCCATGATCACAGCCTCCAGATCTCCCAGTCCGCGCATCGTGTGAGGCTCCCATCTACCGCGAGTCGTCCAATGCTACCGAGCATCGTAGACGTCCCGCCATGTCCGCACCGCTCGCATCGACGCGGTGGCGGGTGACGACGACGCTCCCGCACCGGACATCGCCCTCCCCTGCACGGCCTGCCCGCTTCCACCCCCTCGCGCTCGCCAGCTGACACCGATCGCCGATCGTAGACCGGTAGCAGAGAGGCCTCTCCGCCGGAGCGCCCAGTGCCGGTACGCTCGGCGTCCGGCTCGTTCGCGCCATTGCCATATACCCCCCACAGGTATAACGTGATCGAGTCAGCGGGATTGAGGGCAAGGAGGACGTGATGTCCGAGTCGGTGCAGCACACGGATCACGCCGGTCACACAGGCGACCACGCGGATGGGCACGGTCATGCGAGAGAGCATGGGCACGTTCACCACGTGCACGAGGGCCACACCTCGGGGGTGACGTGGCGGATGGCCGCGTCGGCGACCCTGCACTGCCTGACCGGGTGCGCCGTCGGCGAGGTGCTCGGCATGGTGATCGGCACCGCGCTGGGGTGGTCGACCCTGCCGGTCGTCGTCCTCGCCGTCGTGCTGGCCTTCCTCTCCGGCTACGCGCTCACCCTGCTGGGACTGCGCAGGGCGGGTGTCGGCTGGCGCCAGGCCGTACGGCTGGCACTGGCCGCCGACACCGTGTCGATCATCGTCATGGAGATCGTTGACAACGGCGTGATGATGGTCGTCCCGGGTGCCATGGAGGCCGAGCTCGCCTCCGGCCTGTTCTGGGGCACTCTGGCGCTCTCCCTGCTGGTGGCCTTCGTCGTCACCACGCCGGTCAACAAGTGGATCATCGGTCGGGGCAGGGGGCACGCGGTGGTCCACGCCTACCACCACTGACGGTCCCGTTCGCCTCATGAAGCGCGAGGGCCGCGCGGCCGGCGGCCTAGGACGAGCTCCCGCCGGCGCCGGAGTGGTCCGACACGGTGTCGCGCAGGCCCTGCACGGCGGAGTTCACCCGCTCCACGGCCTCCTCGTCGGCGAGCTCGGGTTCTCTCGGCGCCCGTCCCTCTCGGACGTCGGCGGCGATGTTCTCCAGAGAGACCGCCAAGGCCCGGACGGCCGTCTCCGACGGCGGCGGCGCGCCGTGTTCGGTACGGGCGACGGTAGCGACGGCCGCGTCGGCCACCTGTTCCAGCGCGGTCATCGCGGGCATCCAGGTGGTGATACGCCGGCTGACCACACGCGGTTCGGTCACCGCCTGCTGGAAGACGGTCCTCAGATCGGCCAGGGCGTCGTAGGCCTTGCGGCGCAGCAGCGCCTTTCCGGTGTCGTTCGGGTCGAACGCGTGCCGGAGGTAGCGTGCGGTGGCCGACACCGCGTCGGCGAACCATGGTCCGACCGGCGCCTCCCAGTTCGCCGGCCATGGCAGATATCCCAGCAATAAGACGATGACGCACCCGATCAGGGTGTCCACCAGCCGGATCTCCGCCAGCTTCGGACCGCCTTGGCTCGGCAGGTCCACCAGGAGCAGCATCAGCGGCACCTGGAAGGCCGACGTCAGTCCCCAGTTGCGCTGCATGCCGTACGGCAGGAGCCCCGCGAAGACGGCGATCGGGACCAGGAGCGCCGGGCCGTACGGCACCACGACGAGCACCACCGTGCCGATCAGCGTGCCCGCGAGCGTCCCGAGCGCGCGCCGTACGGCACGCGCGAAGACCGATCCGAAATCGGGCTTGAGCACCAGCGCGACGGTGAGCATCAGCCAGTAGGACCGCTCCAGCCGGCCGGACTCGCTCACCGCGCCGGCGACGCCCATGCAGAGCGCGAGCCGGACCGTGTGGACGCGGGCGAGGGGCCCGTACCACATCCGCCGCCACAGCGCCCGGAGCCGCCGGCCATGGCCGACCGGCTCGGCCGCGATGTCGCCGCCGGAGGCCAGCTCGACGGCGCCCTGCACCGCGGAGTGCAGGGCGCGCAGGGCGGGTGAGGCGAACGGGGCGCACGCGTGCCGCGAGGTCCGCGGCGCTCCTTCGCCGGCGGGTGATGCGGCGAATGATCCGGCGATCTCCTCGACGGCGTCCGCCAGGTCCCCGGGCGGCTCGCGTTTCTCCTGGCACAGTGAGACCAGGGCGTTGCGGATGAGCGAGGACTGGTTGAGCAGGGCGACCAGCCGGGTGCGCTCGGGGTCGGTGCCCGCCGCCGAGGAGCGGGCGCTGAGCACCGTGTCGTAGCCGTTCCTCAGCGCGGTGTCGAACGCCGCGAGCGCCTCGGGACCGCGGTCGGCGAACACCCCTCCGAGCGCCCGGTAGGTCGTGGCCACCGCGGCCTCCTCCGCCGCCCGGGGACGCAGCGGCCAACGGACCGACGCCAGCGCGACGGCCCACAGCGCGCCCGACACGAACTTCAGCGTGTTCAGGCCGGGCGATCCCGGCAGCGCCATGCCGGTGCCGAGCACCGTCATCACGAGCAGTTGGAGGCCGGCCGCCGAGCCCGCGGCTCCTCCCGTGCTGACGAACACGGACACCACCGAGACGGCCACCACCACCAGCACCGTCCACCAGCCGTGGCCCCGCGCCACGGCCCCGGTGAGGTA
Organism: Streptosporangium sp. CA-135522; assembly: GCF_050949235.1. Classification (NCBI taxonomy): domain Bacteria; kingdom Bacillati; phylum Actinomycetota; class Actinomycetes; order Streptosporangiales; family Streptosporangiaceae; genus Streptosporangium; species Streptosporangium sp. CA-135522. The sequence goes on along the minus strand of NZ_CP192026.1, from coordinate 4,013,443 downwards.
TCCCAGCGCTCCGGCGGACCCGGCCGCGCCCATCAGGATGATCCTGGCCCGGTAGGAGCCGCCCCGGTCGGCCAGGGCGATGGACATGACGCCTATGGCCGGCAGCAGGCCGAGCGCGAGCTGTCCGGCGGCGAGCCCCACCAGCAGCGGGGTGACGATGCCGATGGCCATACGCAGCATCGGCTCCCAGCGGAGCGCCGCCGGCGCCGGCCGTACCGTCTCCACCAGCCAGCCCGGGGCGGCGTCGGTCAGTCTGTCGGCGGCCCGCCGGAAGAGCGGTGACATCGCTGACCGCCCGCGCTCAGCGCGCCGGTCCGCCGGGGCGCACCGGCCCGTGGACCGGCCCGCCGGGATGGACCGGCCCCGTACTGTTCGCTTCGCCCTTCACGGGCGCTCCCCTACCCCTCCGTCCGTCCGGCTTATCCCCGCGTTCACCGACGAACGGTTGACCGTCCTGCTTCGTGGCCCACGCCCGGGAGTGGCTTGTCAGGGCGGAGACAATCCCGTCGCACGAATTACCGGCGCAGGCACAAGCGCCCGTCCGCGAGCGCGGGTAGCGTTCTCGGCTGAACGGATTCCGGCCGTAAGGGCGGGTGCGGCCTCCCGCCGTCACCGATCGCGACGGCCGGTGCCCGCGGCGCGAGTTCACGGAAGTGCCCATCGACCGAGAGGACGGCGTCGCCGTGCGCGCACCTTCCATGAAATCCGTCATGCCGCTCTCCGCGGTCGCCGTGCTGCTGGCGTCCCTCGTCGCCCCGGCGCCCGCCGCCCGGTCGGCGTCCCTGCGCGAGGTGCTCCTGGTGGGCAACGGGCAGGGTGGGACGGTCAGTTTCATCGACGGCCGTACCTACCGCAATCTGGGCTCCTTCGACACGGTCCCGGATCTGGAGGAGCGTCTGAGGGCGATGAACCCGGTCGAGCGCGCGGGCTACGAGGCGGTCAACCGGATCCAGGGATACCGCAAGCTCGTGGACGACATGGCGGTCTCCCCCGACGGGCGCACGCTGTACGTCTCCCGCGGCAACCTGTCGGACGCGGTGGCCTTCGACATCGCCGGCCGCAGGATGCTGTGGCGTTACAAGATCGAGGGATTCAAGGCCGACCACGCGGCGCTCTCGGCCGACGGCCGGTTCTTCATCGTGTCGGCGACGACGGCCTCGGCGGCACAGGTGATCGACACCGCCACCGGCGCGCTCGTGACCGACATCCCGACCGGGGCCTACCCGCACGCCAACGACTACTCCCCCGACGGGAGCCTCCTGTACAACTCCAGCATCGGCGTCACCTCCCTGCCCAGGTCGCTGAACGCCCTCAAGGGGGCCCGGCAGCTCACGGTCGTGGACGGCGCCACGTTCAAGGTGCTCAGGAAATACACCTTCGAGTACGGCATCCGCCCCGCGGTGTTCACCCCTGACAACCGGACGATGTACGCCCAGCTCTCCTACCTCAACGGCTTCGCCGAGATCGATCTGACCACCGGGAAGATCACCCGGAAGGTCGAGATGCCCTACAGCGACGCGGGTCGCGAACTCGCCGCCGACGACTACCCGCAGAATTCCGCGCACCACGGCATGGCGATGTCCGCCGACACCGGCAAGCTCTGCGTGGCGGGCACGATCGACGACTACGTGGCGATCGTCGATCGTCCGGGGCTGGCCGCGCGGGGGTATGTGCACTACGAGACCGGCAGCCTGCCGTACTGGACGGCCACCGGTCCCGACGGCGGGCACTGCTTCGTCTCGCTCAGCGAGAGGGACGCGATCTCGGTCGTGGACTACGACACCGCGCGGGAGGTGGCCCGCGTGCCGGTGGGACGTTTCCCTCAGCGTGAGCGGTTGGGCCAGGTCCCCGAGGACGTGCTCGGTTCCCTGGACGCCGCCGCGGGCTGATCCGCAGGCTCGTGCCTCACCGGACGTCCTCTCCCCTACGGCTTCCGTACGGCTCCCATACGGCGCGGTCGTGGGTCAGGCGATCGCCTCCAGGATGGTCGCGTTGGCCAGCCCGCCGGCCTCGCACATGGTCTGCAGCGCGTAGCGGGCGCCGCGCTGGTGCAGGGCGTTGACGAGGGTGGTCATCAGCCGGGTCCCGCTGGCGCCGAGGGGGTGGCCCAGGGCGATGGCGCCGCCGTTGACGTTGACCTTGGCGGGATCGGCGCCGGTCTCCTTCAGCCAGGCCAGCACCACGGAGGCGAACGCCTCGTTGACCTCGAACAGGTCGATGTCGTCCAGTCGCAGCCCGGCCCGGCGCAGCACCTTGCCGGTGGCCGGGATGACGCCGGTCAGCATCGTCAGCGGGTCGGAGCCGACCACCGCGAAGCCGTGCAGCCGCGCCTTCGGACGCAACCCGAGCCGGGCGGCGGTCTCGCCGGAGGCGATCAGCACGGCGGAGGCGCCGTCGTTGATCGGGCTGCTGTTGCCCGCGGTGACCGACCAGCCGATCTGCGGGAAGCGGTCGGCGAAGGCCGGGTCGGCGAAAGCGGGGCGGAGCCCGGCGAGGATCTCGGGGGTGGTGTCCGGCCGTACGGACTCGTCGGTGCGCACCATGCCCGCGTCCGTCGCGACGGGCGCGAGCTCGGCGTCGAACAGGCCGTCCGCGTGCGCCTGGGCGGCCCGCCGGTGGGAGGTGGCGGCGAAGGCGTCCATCTCCGCACGGCCGATCGACCACTTGGCCGCGATCAGCTCGGCGCTGATGCCCTGGGGGACGAGCCCCCCGGGGTAGCGTGCCGCGATCCCCGGCCCGAAGGGGTCGGCGCCCGCCGGCACGTTGGACCACATCGGCACCCGGCTCATCGACTCGATCCCGCAGGCCACGACCAGGTCGTACGCTCCGGAGATCACGCCCTGGGCGGCGAAGTGGACGGCCTGCTGGGAGGACCCGCACTGGCGGTCCACGGTGGTCGCCGGGACGGACTCGGGGAAACCGGCCGACAGCCAGGCGTAGCGGGTGGTGTTCATCGCCTGCTCGCCCACCTGGTCGACGCAGCCGCCGATCACGTCGTCGACGAGCTCCGGATCGACGCCGGAGCGGCCGACGAGGGTGCGCAGGGTGTGGGCGAGCAGTTCGACCGGGTGCACGCCGGCGAGCGCGCCGCCCGGCTTGCCCTTCCCGATCGGCGTTCGTACGGCCTCCACGATGACGGCGTCGCGCATGTCCATCGACTCCTTGAGGGCACCAGTCAGTTGGAAAACTGGATGAACTATAACCCGGTAAGTTGGATAAGCAAATGCACTGTCCTAGGCTGGGCTTATGCGCGATCCTCGGCCCTGCTCGATCACCGACACGCTCGGCGTGATCGGCGAGAAGTACTCCCTGCTGGTCCTCCGCGAGATCTTCTGGGGCGTCCGGCGCTTCGACGCCATGATTCGAAACATCGGGGCCCCCCGCGACGTCCTGGCCACGCGCCTGCGCACTCTCGTCGAGGCCGGCGTGCTGGAGAAGGTCGCCTACAGCGAGCGCCCGCCCCGCTTCGAATACCACCTCACCGATGCCGGACGGGAGTTGCGGTCGGTGCTTCTCATGCTGATGAGCTGGGGCGACCGCCATCTCGCCGACCGCCCGCCGGTGGTGTTCCAGCACTCCTGCGGGGCCCCCCTCGACCCGGTCGTGGTCTGCCGCGCCTGCGGCGAGGAGCCGACGGAGACCTCGCTCACCGCCCGGTTCCAGATTCCGGGCTGGAACGCCGCCGGCCCCGTGACCGTCTGAGGCCCACCGGGACGGCGCCCCGTGGACGACGGCCACAACCGTCGCGGACCGCTCGGCGGCGTCGGCCGCCGGCCGGTCAGTGGCCGTGCGGGTCGCCCTTAATCGATCGAGGGAGGTGTGGCGCGGGCCGCTGTCGGGTGCGGGCGGCCCAGAACGTACAGGCCCTGCGGGCCGGCACCGCATAGCGTGCTCGCGTCCGCGAGCCAGGCGAGGCTGGTGATCCGTTCGGCGGTCTGGAAGGTGACCTCGTCGGATCCGTTCCACAGCTTGATGGTGCCGTCCTGTCCGCCGGTGGCCAGCCAGTCACCGTCGGGAGAGAACGCCACTGCACCTACCCGGCCCCGGTGCGCGGTCGGGCAGGCCTGCTCGTGACCGTCCGGATCCCAGATGCGCACGACGCCGTCCGGGTCTCCGGTGGCCAGCCGGGCGCCGTCCGGCGAGACCGCGATCTTGATCGGCTCCCAATGGGGACTGCCGCCGAAGCTGCTGCGCTGCTCGCCTGCGCAGTCCCACACTAAAACTCGGCGGCCGTCCCCGGCGGCCAGCCAGGTTCCGTCCGGCGAGATGATCAGTGTGCTGACTCGCCAGAGGGGGGAGCAGCGAAGGTCGAAACGGAACGTGCCGTCGGCGTCCCAGGTCTGGATCCGGTTGCCGGCCGCTGTGGCGAACCAGGTTCCGTCCGGGGCGATGGCCAAGGCGAGAATCCGCTCTTCCCCATCGCGGAGCGTCAATTTGCGGCGCAGGTCGCCCCCGCAACTCCACAGCCGGACCTCGCCGCGGCCACCGCCGGTGGCAAGCCACGACCCGTCCGGAGAGATGGCCAGGGCCGACGAACCGTCTGCCCCGCTCAGCCGGGCGCGCGGCTCGCCCTGAGCGTTCCACAGCCGGACGTCCTCGTAGATGGCCGCTGTGGCGAACCAGGCACCGTCCGGCGCGACGGCGAGCGCGGACACCTGCGTGGGCAGGGCGCTCACCTCGGCACGCCGGTTCCCGTCGATGTCCCAGACACGTACCCGACCCCGGTCGTCGCCGACGACGAACCATGGTCCGTTCGCCGCGGCGGCCAGGGCGGTGACCGGCCCGGCCTCGTGCGGAGTCTCGACGAGCACGTCAGGGGTGGAGTCCCAGAGCCTGGCAGCGTTGTTCCCGCTGCTCGCGCTGGCGAGCCAGGTGCCGTCGGAAGCGATCGCGAGCCCGCTCATCCAGCCGGTGTGGCCGCTCAGCCTCGCCCGTGGACTGCCGTCGCTCTGCCACAGGCGCACCTTGCCGGTCACGTCGCCGCTGGCCAGCCATGCGCCGTCCGGTGCGATGGCCAGGGCGGTCACCGCGGCGTCATGGCCATCGATGACGCCGCGCACGTGCCCGTCGCGGTCCTGGATGTGGATCCGGCCGGCGTCGCTGCCGGCCGCGAGCCAGGAGCTGTCCGGGGAGATCGCCAGACAGCGGCACTCCGAGGTGAAGGCGAAAGCGCTGGGCAAGGCGGTGAAGTGCGGGGCCAGGACCAGGACGTGCACGGCGCCGCGATCGTCACCCATGGCGAGCCAGGAACCGTCCGAGGAGATCACCAGCGTCGTCACCTCGCCGTCGCCGGGATCGAGGAGGGCGATCGGGATGCCGCCGGGATGCAGGATCGTCATGCGGGATCGGGAGCCGGAGGAGACGGAGGCCAGCCAGGTACCGTCCGGTGAGATGGCCAGCGCCGAGATCCGACCGATGGCGGTGTTGCTGTCGTACGTGGCCAGCAGGCGGCCTTGCCTGCTCCAGATGCGGACGGTGGCACTGTGGTCGCCGGTGGCCAGCCAGCTGCTGTCGGGGGCGATGGCGATCGCCGTCACCATGTCGTGGTGGCCGTCGAGGGAGGCGATGCGGTCTCCTTCGGGCGTCCACAGCCGGGCGGCGCCGACGGTGTGCTCCATGCTGATCGCGTCGAAGCCGTTGCCGTCGCCGGTGACCAGGAAGGTGCTGTCGGGGGCGATGGCCAGCGCGCTGACCCCACCCGGATGTCCGTCGAGAGTGGCCTGCAGGTCACCGTCGCTGTTCCACAGGCGCACGACGCCGACGGCGTCGCTGTAGTTGGCGTTGGATTTCGGGCCGCTGCTCTCGCCGGTGGCCAGCCAACTGCCGTCGGGAGCGATCGCCAGTGCGGCCACGCCCTTGGGGTGGCCGGGCAGCAGGCGGCGCAGGTTCGCCGAGTCGCCCTCGGGGAGCGGCCAGCGGGCGGGCAGAAAGGAGACCCCGGCCTGTTCGGCGTACCAGGCGACCGGCGCTTGCCGGCCGGGGATGGCGCTGAGCCGGGTCAGCAGGTCGGAGGAGGAGGTCAGCAGGGGTCCGAAACCGGAGAGCATGCCGGCGATCCGCCGGGCCGGCGGCGAGGACGCGTGAGCAAGGTCGGCCGCCGCGGCGGCCGACCCGGATCGGGCGGTGCGCGGCACCAGCCAGCGGACGTCGGAGACGAGGTCGTTCACTTCGTCGTGCAAACCGGCCTCTTTGAGGTGGAAGGCCAGGTTGTCCCATAGGTAGGACTCGCCCGGCGGCAGGTTCCACCATCCGCCGGGAGCGAGCGCTCTGGCCCGGGTGATCAACCGGCGGCCGGCCATGATGAGGGCCGTCGGTCCGGCTGCCGAGCGCAGATGGCTGCGGATGACGTCGTGCAGGGTGACCACGGCCATCGAGTCGGCGGCCCAGTGCAGTGTGAGCAGGGCGAGCTCGTGCAGCTTCTCGCACAGGCGCTCCGCTTCGGGCTTGGGGCATCCCCACAGCAAGGCGACAGCGTCGACCGGCACGTCGGTGTCCTCGGGCAGGACGCCGAGGTCGACGAACCGGGTCCGTTCTTCGCCCGTGATCAAGTCCTGGCTGTAGTCGACGGTCGCGCTCACCGCCTGCGCGCGCTCATCGGTCACGGTGAGGTCGAAGGTGGCCGGCCCGTTCGCCCGCAGCCGCTGTAGCGCCTCCTCGGCGGCCGTGTCCACGTCGGCGCCGCAGGCTCGCTGCTTGCGCAGGCGGGCGTTGACGATCGCCAGCAGCAGCGGCCAGCGGCCGGTGGCGCGCAGCAGATCCCGTACGAGATCGGCCCGCATGTCCGGCAGGTCACGGGTGAGCAGGTGGGTGGCCGCCCGCGGGGACATCTCATCGACCTCGATCGTGGTGTCCCGCACGATGGACGGACGCCGGGTGGTGACAAGGAGCTGAGCATGGGCGGCCGCGAGCAGGAACGGACCGAGCTGGGCGGCGTTCCACACGTCGTCGATCACTAGCAGCACGGGCTTGCGACCGTCGAGGACCTCGGCCAGCCGGTGGCCGGCCTGCTCGGGATCACCGAACTCGGGGCGCTCCTCGTCGAGGTGGGCCACGACGTCGTTGATGAGGGAGGCGAGTTCTGCGCCGGTCCGGTCGCGGCCGAGCGTCACCCAGATGATGCCGCCCTTGAACCGCCGGCGGGCCTCCCCGCGATGGCAGATCTCGGCGGCGAGCGAGGTCTTGCCGAAGCCGCCCGCGCCGACGATGCCCGCGGTCAGCCCGACCGGTGCCGATCCCCGGCGCAGCGCAGCCGTGATCATGGCGAGTTCCGGCCGGTCGACCCATTCCGGATCCCGCGGCGGCACGCGGAACGACGGCACCCGAGCCCGGCGCTCGGACAACCTGGGTAACAGCAAGGTGAGGGCGACGATGAGCACGACGGCACCGGCGAGACCGGCGATCCAGGCGGGCCTGTTGGCGGTGACGTTGTCCGGAAGGTAGTCGCTGACGACATTGATCGGCAGGCCGATCACGATGCCGAGCACCACGAGCAAGGCCGTCACCAAGGCCGGTGCGAGCGTCCTGCGGCGCGCCATGGGTCACCTCGCGCTCACCTTAACGCCTTGCCGCCGCACGGGTCATCCAGGTGTTTCGACCGAAACACCTGGACGCACGTTCGAGGCACGGGCAAGGCATCGAGCCCGATGGATGCCTGAGGCAGCCTGACGGCCGCAACGCTGACGCACGACACGTACGACCGAGCACCGAACGAGATCCTTGAGGAGGGTTTCCGCAGGTGACCGACGTGCCTGACAACCCCGGACGACTCTTCAGGCATGTTCCGCGGGAACCTACTCGCCTCACATGTCTGACGCCTTCTCAGCACCCCGGATAACGGCGGCGTCGGCCGCCAGCCCGGCGAAAGCCGCCGGCCAGTCGGTGTCCGGGGCGCTCGGGTCGTCGTAGAGCTCGAAGGTCTTGCCCAGGGCGGTGGGGCCGGACAGTGCGGCGACCGCGGCGGCGGCAACGGCGTCACGGCTGATCCGGCCATCGCCGGTATCGCCCTGCTCCAGGCGGACACCACCCGCCGGCCGGTCGGTGAGCCAGCTCGGGCGGATGATCGTGTACGGCGCGCCGCTGATCCGCAGGGCCTGCTCGCCGCGCGCCCGGGCCTCGATGATGCCGGCCGTCCCCGGGTGCTGACGCGCGCGGGTCACGTAGATCTGCGACACGAGCACGACCTGTGCCCCGGTTCGGGAGGCCACCTCGGCGAGCGAGGCGACACCCCGGTTCAGGACGGCGTCGGCACCGGCCGAGTCCGACGGCGGCTCGACGCTGACCACCACGCCGCTCATCCCGGCGAGCAGCTCCGGATCGACGCCACGGGCCAGGTCGAGGATCACCGCGTTCAGCCCGTCGCGGGAGCGCCCGGGGCGCCGGCTGGCGAGGGTCACCTGGTGCCCGGCGCCGGTGAGTGCCTCGACGACGCGTCGCCCGGTACGGCCGGCGCCGCCGACCACCATGAACGAGCCCATCAGCAGACCCCGTTCAGACGGACGTGGACACCGGCCCGCGTGATGGCGGGCCGGTCGTGCTGCTCATTGCTCATCGTTTTGCTCATCGTTCGCTCCCGAGGACGGTGAAGACAGGTGTCGTCACAGGCCGGTGACCGGTCCGGGCGGCCGGCCCCGAAGATCGTCCATGATCGCCCCTGCCTCGGCAGGCACGATATCCAATGCCCATATCGCGATCATCGGTGGGCGCCGGCACCTGCCCACCGCGTTGTCTCGATCGCCTGTTCTCCCGTACACCGCCCGCCGGTTCGGGGGCCGGTGTGTTTCGGGGGGCGGTGTGTTTCGGGGGGCCGGTGTGACGAGTGCCACTTGCGGCGTAGAGCGCCCTCGGCCTTGCGGAGGAGTGCCTTCGGCCTTACGGCGGATGGAAAACCGTCGCGGGAGCGAGGAGCCTGAACCTCAGGACCGACAGGGGTCCGTCCCGAGCGCCTCGCGGTCTCGGGAATCCCGGCAGGAGCAGGGGGCGGGTCATGAAACACGCAGTGCGGCCGATGAGATGGTTGGGCGGGATGGTCCTCGCGCTCGCCGCCGTCCTCCTCGTCGCGTCGTGTTCCGGACAGCAGCGTCCGGCCGCCTCACACGGCGCGGCCGCCTCGCCCGGCTCCGGCGCGGCGACCGGCGCCGGAGCGCACGGCGGCCACGGCAAGCCGTTCGCGCCACCGCCGGCGGCGCCGCTGCGGCCTTCCGAACGGTTCGTCAATCTGACGCTGCCCCAGCCGTACACCCCGGCGGCCCCTTCGGGCGGGACCGATGAATACCGGTGCTTCCTGGTCGATCCCGGGCTGACGGATCGGGCGTTCCTCACCGGCAGCCAGTTCCTGCCGCAGAACACCGACATCGTCCACCACGCGATCATCTTCCAGATCGGCCCGAAGGAGGCCGAGGCGGCCGCCAAGCTCGACGCCGGCACGCCGGGAGAGGGATGGACCTGCTTCGGCGACGCCGGCATCGACGGCGGCGCCTGGGTCGGCCACTGGGCGCCGGGGGCCAACGAGACGCTGCTCACCCAGAAGGTCGGCTACCCGCTGCCGGCCGGCAGCCGGCTGATCATGCAGGTGCACTACAACCTGCTCGCCACCGAGGGCAAACCGGTGGGCAGCGACCGGTCCGGGCTCCGGCTGCGGCTCACCGACGGCAAGGCCGACCTCGCTCCGCTGGCGACCGAACAGCTGCCGGCACCGATCGAACTGCCCTGCACGGCCGAGGAGTCCGGACCGCTGTGCGAGCGTGAGGCCGCGGTGCGCGACGTCGCGCACCGGTTCGGGGACCGGTCCAGGTCCATGGTGACCGAGCTCAACCAGTTCTGTAACAACGCCCGGCCGCCGGTGGCCGGACCCACCCAGCACTGTGACCAGAAGGCCGACGGGCCCGCCACCGTGTACGCCGTCGCCGGTCACATGCACCTGCTCGGACGCTCGATCAAGGTGGAGCTCAACCCCGGCACGCCCGGTGCCCGGACCCTGCTCGACATCCCCTCCTACAACTTCGACGAGCAGGCCATTCGCCCGCTGGCCAAGCCCGTCGCCGTCAAGGCCGGCGACACCTTCCGGGTGACGTGCACCCACGACGCGGGCCTTCGCAAGCTCCTGCCCGCGCTGCGCGAGCTTCCCCCGCGCTACGTCGTCTGGGGCGAGGGCACCAGCGACGAGATGTGCCTGGGGCTGCTCGTCCTGTCGCCGCAGGCCCGGACGGCCGGCTGACGGCACGCCCTGACGGGCGGAGCACCGCCGGTCCCGGCCTCCAGGCGCGAGGCCGGGACCGGCGGTGACCTGCGGGAAAGCAGAATGTCGGGGGGATGTCATACCGTCGGAGCATGTGCCGGAGTATCAAAACTCTTCGTGAACCGTACGCCAGTGACGTGACGGAGGACGACGTGCGCGCCGCCGCGCTCCAATACGTCCGCAAGCTCTCCGGATTCCGCTCCCCGTCCGCGCGCAATGCGGAGGCCTTCGACCGAGCCGTGGACGCCGTGGCCGCCGCCACGCAAACCCTGCTCGAAGACCTCCGGCTCAAGCCCGTCTCCCGGCGGCCGCCGCAGGAGTGATCCCCTGGGCGGGTCCGACGTCATCTCGGATGTCATCGCGAGTGCCATCCCGGACGGCATGGTTGCGCGGCCACGCGGCCGGGCAGTGACCGAGACGGCGTCACCGGCAGGCGGAAGCCGTCCGACGCCCGAGGAGGACAGTCATGAGCGCTTCGACCGACCACGACGCGACCGACGCCGCTGGCGCGGTGAACCTGGCGGATCCCGAGCTGATGAAAGACCCCTTCGGGGGATACTCGCGGCTGCGCGAGCAGGCTCCCCTGGCGCGCGGGACCCTCCCCGGGTCGACCACGCCGATCTGGCTGGTCACCCGGTACGACGACGTCAAGACGGTGCTGAGCGACCCGCGGTTCGTCAACAACCCGACCAACGTGCCGGGGATGGACCTGCGGAGCGTCCGCGAGGAGCAGCTCAGTGCCCGCGGGGTTCCCCCGGAGTACGCGCGGTACGTGCTGGACGGCGTCCTTGAGACCGACGGCGCCGACCACCTCCGGCTTCGCCGGCTCGTCTCGCGCGCGTTCACCGCGCGCCGGGTCGCCGAGCTGCGGCCACGAGTCGAGGAGATCACCGAGGAGCTTCTCGACCGGCTTCCCGAGACGGCCGAGGACGGTGTCGTCGACCTGCTGGAACACTTCGCCTATCCGCTGCCGATCACCGTCATCTGCGAGTTGGTCGGCATTCCCGAGGAGGACCGCCCCCGGTGGCGCGAGTGGGGCAGGGCCCTGGTGTCCCTGGAGCCGGAGGGCTTCGGGACGGCACTGCGGGAGATGGTCGCGCACGTGGAGGAACTGATCGGACGGCGTCGCGTCGCACCCACCGACGACCTGCTCAGCGGGCTGATCCGCGCCCATGACGAGGACGGCGACCTGCTCGGCGACACCGAGATGATCACACTGGTGCTGACCCTGGTCCTCGCGGGACACGAGACCACCGCCCACCTGATCGGCAACGGGACCGCCGCCCTTCTCACCCACCCCGACCAGCTCGCCCGGCTTCGGGGGGAACCGGAGCTGATGCCTCGCGCCGTCCACGAGCTCATGCGCTGGTGCGGCCCCGTCCAGGGAACCCGGATGCGTTACGCGACGCAAGATCTCGAAATCGGCGGTATGCCGGTGCGGCGGGGTGAGATCGTGATGGCCATCCTGGTCGGAGCCAACCACGACCCGCGTGCGTTCGGCTCTCCCGGACGGCTCGACATCACCCGGGAGCCGGACGGCCGCCGGGAGAACCACGTCGGTTTCGGGCATGGTCTGCACTACTGTCTGGGCGCGGCGCTGGCACGCCAGGAGGGCGAGGTGGCGTTCGAGGCGCTGCTGCGCCGTTTCCCCGATCTCGCCCTCGCCGTCGAGCCGGAAGACCTGGAGCGTCAGCTGATGCCGGCTTCGTGGCGGCTGGCCCGGCTGCCCGTGCGCCTTTGAGACGGACCGGCGACGGCGGGCGGGGGCGCCCCGCCCGCCGTCCCCGGTGTCAGCTCAGCGGCTGGTCCTTGGTCTCCTTGAGCGCGAAGACGTAGACCAGGGTCGACCCCAGGGCGAGCGCCGACATGTACCAGGCGAACAGTCCGGCGTTGCCGGCGTCGATCAGCGCGGTGCCCACGAGCGGGGCGGTGCCGCCGAACAGGGCGACGGTCAGGGAGTAGGGGAATCCGGCGCCCGAGGCCCTGACCCGGGTCGGGAAGAGCTCGGAGTTGACCGCCGCCGAGATCGACGTGAACCCGCCGAGGAAGACCATGCCGACGCACTGGACCAGCAACAGGCTGGCGAAGGAGTCGGTCAGCAGCCCCATCAGCGGCACCGGCAGCAGAGTGAAGGCCAGGCCGAAGGTGATCAGCATCGGCCGGCGGCCGATCCTGTCCGACAGCATGCCGAGCAGCGGCTGCAGCACCATGAAGAACAACAGCGAGATCGTGCCGACCTGAAGGGCCTCGGCCTTGTCGAACTTGACCGTGAGCTGGGCGTAGGTGGGCAGGAAGGTCGTCCAGGTGTAGTAGGCGACGGTGCCGGCCATGGTGATGCCCACGATCAGGAACGCCTTGGACGGGTAGCGGACGAGGAACTCGAAGAGCTTCGGCTTCTCGGCCACGCCGTTTTTGATGTCCTCGGCCAGGGTGGTGGTCTCCTCGGCGCCGCTGCGGATCCACAGCCCGACGAGGCTCGCCAGTGCCCCGACGACGAATGGGACGCGCCAGCCCCACGAGCTCATCTCGGCCTCGGCCAGGGTCGCGGCGAGGAGGGCGGCGAGGCCGGAGGCGAGGAGCTGGCCGATGGTGGTGCTGACGTACTGGAAGCTGGAGAACAGGCCGCGCTTGCCCGGCGGGGCGGACTCCACGAGGAACGTGGTGGCCGCGGCGAACTCCCCGCCGACCGACAGCCCCTGGATCAACCGGGCCAGCGTCAGGACGATCGGCGCGAGCACTCCGGCAGACTCGTAGGTCGGGGTGATCGCGACCAGCAACGAGCCGGCGCCCATCAGGATGATCGTGAAGGTCATCGCGGCCTTGCGGCCGAACCGGTCGGCGAACGAGCCCACGAGAAGCCCGCCGAGCGGGCGCATGAAGAACCCGACCGCGAAGACCGCGAACGTGCTCAGCAACGGCACCAGGCCGCTGCCCGCGCTCTTGGGGAAGACCTGGGTCGAGAAGAAGACGGCCAGGAAGGAATAGGTGTACCAGTCGAACCATTCGACGACGTTGCCGACGTTGGCGGCCATCAGCTGGCGCACCCGGCTCCTGGGGACGCCGAGCGGGGCCGGCCTGGGGGGAACTGTGGCCACAGGGACTCCTCATGCCTAGTGGTAAGCCAAGTCTCTCAGGTGGCCCACCATGCAACTAAGTGATAGAACTAGTCAAATATCTTGAAATATCTTTATATTCCCGACATACAGACGAGTTTCGGTGACCATTTTTGACGATCTTGACCGTCGTCTGGCCACGGCTCTCCAGGTCAGCCCCCGCGCGACATGGGGCGAGATCGGCGGCGCCGTCGGCGAGCACGAACGGACCGTGGCGCGCCGCCTGCAGCGGCTGCTGTCCACCGGAGCCGTGCGGGTCACCGCCATCCTCGACGAGCTGCGCTGCGGGCTCGGCACGCCGGTGCACCTGCACGTCCAGGTCCGTCCCTGTACGGCCGAGCAGGTCGCCGAGGCGCTCTCCGCGCGTCCCGACACCCGTTCGGTCTACGCGGTGGCGGGAGCCGCCGACATCGGCTGCGAGCTGGTGGCTCCGTCCAGAGATCTCCTGCACGAGATCCTGATCTCGCAGATCCCCGCCACTCCCGGCATCGTGCAGACCCGGACCCAGGTCGTGCTGCACACCTTTCAGACGGTCGCCGAGTGGCACGCGCCCTACCTCACGCGAGAGCAGGTCGCGCTACTGAGGGCCGGCGCGCCGGCCCCGGTCGCGCCGCCGGAACGGGTCGAGCTGACCGCGGCCGAAATGGACGTCGTCGGCCTGCTGGCCGCCGACGGGCGCATCGGTTTCACCGCGATCGCCGAGAGGCTGGACATGTCGGTGCCGACCGCCCGGCGCCGGGTGGCGGCGCTCGTCGAGCGCGGGATCGTGCACCTGCGCGCGGAGATGGAGCCCGCGCTGCTCGGGCTGGAGGTGGAGGCCCAGCTCTGGCTCTCGGTTCGCGCCCACGGCCTGGACGAGGTGGGCCAGACTCTCGCCGGCCATCCGAGCGTGCGCTACTGCGCCGCCACCTCGGGCACCCATACCATGATCGTCCAGGTCGTCGTGGCCCACGAGGCGGAGCTCTACCGTTTCCTCACGACCGTCGTCGGCCCGCTCGACGATGTCACCGACGTCAACGTCACCCTCGTCACCCGTGCCTACAAGCGTGGTCACCTGCGCAAGTCGGGCCTGCTCACCCTGGAGTACCGATGACCCCCGCCGAGATCGAGGTAGCCGAGCTCTGCACCGAGCTCATCCGCATCGACACCAGCAACTACGGAGACGGCAGCGGCCCCGGCGAGCGCGCCGCGGCCGAGGCCGTCATGGCCAGGCTCGCGGAGGTCGGGGTGGAGGCGACCTACCTGGAGAGCGCACCCGGCCGCGGCAACGTCGTGACCAGGATCGAGGGCTCCGACCCCGCGCTGCCCGCGCTGCTGGTGCACGGCCACCTCGACGTCGTGCCCGCCAACGCCGCCGACTGGAGCGTCGACCCGTTCGCCGGCGAGATCCGGGACGGTTATGTCTGGGGCCGGGGCGCGGTCGACATGAAGGACATGGACGCCATGATGCTGGCGGTCCTGCGGCAGATGGTGACCGAGGGCCGCAAGCCCAGGCGCGACATCGTCTTCGCCTGGATGGCCGACGAGGAGGCGGGCGGCGAGTTCGGCGCCAAGTATCTCGCCGCCAAGCATCCCGAGCTGTTCGACGGGGTCGACCACGCCATCAGCGAGGTCGGCGGCTACTCCCTGGAGGTCGACCCCTCGCTGCGGCTCTACCTGATCGAGACCGCGCAGAAGGGCCTGGCATGGATGCGCCTGGTCGCCGACGGCACCGCCGGCCACGGTTCCATGCTCAACCCGGACAACGCGGTCACCGAGGTCGCCAAGGCGGTGGCCCGGCTCGGCTCACACGAGTGGCCGCTCAACCTGACGCCGACCGTGCACCGGTTCCTGTCCGAGGTGGCCGACGCCTTCGGCCTGCCCTTCGACCCGGCGGACCCGGCGCCGATCATCGACGCCATCGGCCCGCTGGCCAGGTTCGTCGGCGCGACCCTGCGCCACACGACCAACCCGACCATGCTCACCGCCGGCTACAAGGCGAACGTGATCCCCGGCCAGGCCGGCGCCGTGGTGGACGGCCGCTTCCTGCCCGGTTTCGAGGAGGAGTTCCTGTCCACGGTGGACGAGCTGCTCGGGCCGAACGTCCGGCGCGAGTACGTCACCCACGACATCGCGCTGGAGACGACGTTCGACGGTGAACTGGTCGAATCGATGATCGCGGCGTTGAAGGCGGAGGACCCGACCGCCCGCGCGGTGCCGTACTGCATGTCGGGGGGCACCGACAACAAGACGTTCTTCGCCGACCTGAACATCAGGGGCTTCGGGTTCGTCCCGCTGCGGCTGCCCCCGGAGATGGACTTCGCCGCGATGTTCCACGGTGTCGACGAGCGGGTGCCGGTGGACGCCCTGCGGTTCGGCACCCGGGTTCTCGACCGGCTGCTGATGAGCTACTGAGCCCGTCGAGGCCCTGACCACCGGCGTCCCGGGCGGCTTTCCGGGCGCCGGCGACCAGGACACCCACGCGCCCGACGGCCGCCGGGCGGCGCCCGCAGGGGCGCCGCCGGGGGGTGTCCACGCCACGTCAGGCCGGACAGCAGCGCGGTCGCCGACCATGCGGGAATCCCCCGGCGGTGTGCGGGGCCGTACGCACCGCCTCGAAGCCTCGGTGAATTACGTCACGAATGAGGCACGAAAAGTGACATAAGGTATATAAAGGACAAGGCTTCCTCATTGAGAGGGGCTTCATTCCCACACATGTTCGCGTGATCGCAAAGGATCGCCCCGGCCCGACCCTCGTGGCGGCCATTCCCTACCCGGCCTCTGGAAGGCGTCTTCCGGTCACGCGAACGACACGTTCGCCACCCACCGGAAAGCCACGCCATGAGCCAGGAAAGCAACAACGCCCACGCCGTCTTCGAGATCGACCTCACGCTGGAGGAGACTCGCCGGCGCGCCGCGGTCATGGCGGCTCTCGGACCGGAGTGGGATCCGCCGGCGGCGCTGCGGTCCGAGGAAGAGGCGTACGACCTTCTCTACTCCGGTCTCGACGAGCGGCAGCGGGAGACCTACGACATGCTCGTGGCCGCCGGAGTGCTCCCGGAAAGGGGGCCGGGTCGTGCTGCCGCTTGATCCGCACGCCGATCTGGGGCGCAGGGCATGGGTGTCGTGCCCCGGATGCCGCGACGACGAGGACTGCGGAAGCTGCCTCGGCGGCCGGAACTGCGGGGAGCACTGGCGCTATCTCATCGGCAACACCGGGAGCCGCCTGCATCTGCAGTGCCCGGCGTGCACTCATCTGTGGGATCACGAAACCCGTTTCGGCGCCGGCGGAACCACCCCGTTCCGGCGGTGACGACCGCGGGGGACCTCCGCGTACCGCCGTCCGGTCCAGGGTGATCCGGTACGGCCTCGTTTGATATCACACCCCCGTCCGGGCAGCATCGGGATGCTCCATCCGCGCGATCTCCGGAACGGACGAAATGTCGCATATCAACTTCAGCACTCCCCCGGTGCTGCCACCCGCCAACGGCTACAGCCACGTCGCCGCCATCGCACCGGGCAGCCGGCTCGTCTGGACCTCGGGGCAGGTCCCGATCGCCGCGGACGGCACGCCGGCCGCCGCCGGCGACTGGGCGGCCCAGACCCGCCTGGTGATGCAGAACGTCGGCGCCGCGCTCGAAGCGGGCGGGGCTACCTGGGACGACGTGTTCAAGCTCACGATCTTCGTCGTCGACACCTCGGCTCTGCCCATCGTCCGGGCCGTGCGCGATGAGTTCGTCAACCTACAGCGACCTCCGACGAGTTCGCTCGTGCAGGTGGCGGGTCTCTTCCGGCCGGACATCCTGATCGAGATCGAGGCCGTCGCCGCGGTCCCCGCGGCCTGACGGCGAGCGCGGCACCGGCTCGCGGCCCGCTTGCGCGCCGCGAGCCCCGGCGGGCGTCTCCTCCCCTTTCGTCAAGGGTTCACCGCGGGCACCGAACATTCGACAAACCCCCGGGAATCAGATTACTCAAGCATTTACTGTTAGGAAACTTTCTTTTATGTTTGAGTTATCCCCCCAGCAAAGGAGTAGGAGATGCGAAGAGCGATCACCTTCCTCTCTACGGCGATCATCGCCATCGCGGCCACGGTTTTCATAGCTTCACCGGCCCACGCGCACGGCTACATATCGTCGCCGCCGAGCCGGCAGGCCATGTGCGCCCAGGGTCGCGTCGCCAACTGCGGCGAAATCATCTATGAGCCGCAGAGCGTGGAGGGGCCCAAGGGCCTGCGCAGCTGCAGCGGCGGCAATTCCCGCTTCGCCCAGCTCGACGACGAGAGCAGGAGCTGGCCGGCCACGAGCGTGGGCACCTCGGTCACCTTCAACTGGGTGCTGACCGCTCGCCACGCCACCAGCACATGGGAGTACTACGTCGGCGGCACCCGGATCGCGGTGTTCAACGACCAGGGTCGCCAACCCGGCGCCACGGTCTCGCACAGCGTGAGCCTGGGCGGCCGATCCGGCCGGCAGAAGGTTCTCGCGATCTGGAACATCGCCGACACCCCGAACGCCTTCTACTCGTGCGTCGACCTGCAGGTCGGCGGCGGCTCGCCGGATCCGACGCCGACGCCGACCACCGGCCCGACCGCCACCCCGACCCCCACCCCGACCCCCACCTCGACGACCCCCTCCGGAACCTGGACCACGGGCACCGCCTACCAGCCGGGGGCCGTGGTCACCTACGGCGGCGCGAGCTACCGGTGCATCCAGGCGCACACCGCGATTCCCGGCTGGGAGCCGCCGAACGTCCCGGCGCTCTGGCAGCGGCTGTGACCCGCTGAGCCGGCCCCTCGTCCGCCCGGACGTACGGCGCCCGGCCGCGGTGACCGTCACCCGTGGCCGGGCATCGGCGGGCCGAAACGCCCCGGCGCCCCCATCCGGACGCCGCGCGCCCCATCCGGAAACCTGCCGGGTCCTTGACGCGGGCCAGACCCCGGCACGCGTCCGGGGCACATAGCTTGAGGGCGTAGGAGCGGGGGTGCGCTGGTGAGAGGGCCGACATGATGACGGCGGGGTCCGCGTGGCCTCCGGGCCCGGCAGGCGCCTGCCGATACCTGCCGATCGCCGACCACGGGCTGATCGGTGACATGCGCAGTGTGGCGCTCGTGGGCACCGACGGCACGATCAGCTGGTACTGCTGCCCGCGCTTCGACGCGCCGAGCGTGTTCGCCTCGATCCTGGACGCCGACCGGGGCGGATCGTTCGAGCTGGCCGCCGACGTACCGGCACGGACCAAGCAGTTCTACTTCCCCGACACCAACGTGCTGATCACCCGCTTCTCCGCCGCCGACGGGGTGGGCGAGATCCAGGACTTCATGCCGATCGTCGGCGACCCGGGCGAAGTCGGCAGGCACCGACTGATCCGGCGGGTGGTGTGCGTGCGGGGAACGCTGCCCTTCCGGGCGCGGGTGGCGCCCAGGTTCGATTACGGCAGGCAGCCGCACTCGCTGAGCCTGCGGGACGGCGGGGCGATCTTCGAGTCGCCGTCGCTCTCCCTGGCCCTGACCGCCGGCACGCCCCTCGAGGCCGACGGCCCGGACGTGTGGTCGGAGTTCAAGCTCCGCGAGGGCGAGTGCGCGGTGTTCGCCCTCGACCGGCTCGGCGACGACGTGACGAGGCGGTCGTGTCCGGTCGCCGAAGCCGAGGAGCAGTTCACCGCCACGGTCGCGTACTGGCGACGCTGGCTGTCCGCGTCCCGCTACCGCGGCCGGTGGCGGGAGATGGTGCACCGTTCCGCGCTGACACTGAAACTGCTCACCTACGCGCCGACCGGCGGGATCGTGGCGGCGCCGACGACCAGCCTGCCCGAGCAGGTCGGCGGGGAGCGCAACTGGGACTACCGCTACGTCTGGGTCCGCGACTCGGCGTTCTGCGTGTACGCGCTGCTCAGGCTCGGTTTCAGCGAGGAGGCGGCGGCGTTCATGCGCTTCCTGTCCGAGCACGTCAGCCGGGGCGACGGCGGCCCGTCCGGCCCGTTGCAGATCATGTACGGCATCGACGGGCGTACCGAGCTGCCCGAGGCCGAGCTGCCCCACCTGGAAGGCCACCAGGGTTCGGCCCCGGTGCGCATCGGCAACGCCGCCGCCGGCCAGCTCCAGCTGGACGTCTACGGTGCCCTCATCGACTCCGTCTACCTCTACGACAGGATGTGCCAGCCGATCTCCAGCGACCTCTGGGAAGAGGTCCACACGCTGGTGGACTGGGTCTGCGACAACTGGGACCGGCCCGACGAGGGCATCTGGGAGACCCGCGGCGGCCGCAAGAACTTCGTCTACTCGCGGCTGATGTGCTGGGTGGCGATCGAACGGGCCATGCGGATGGCCGGCCGCCGGGGACTGCCCGCCGACACACCGCGCTGGCAGCGGGCCCGCGACGCGATCTACCGGCAGATCATGCGATACGGCTGGTCGGACCGGCTGCAGGCGTTCGTCCAGCACTTCGACGACGACGTCCTCGACGCCTCCGTGCTGATGATGCCGCTGACCAAGTTCGTCGCTCCCACCGACCCGAAGTGGTTGTCCACGCTCGACGCGCTCGGCGGGAAGCTGGTGTCCGACTCGCTGGTGTACCGCTACGACCCCACGACCAGCCCGGACGGCCTGCGGGGGCAGGAGGGCACGTTCTCGATCTGCTCGTTCTGGTACGTCGAGGCGCTCACCCGGGCCGGACGTCTCGACGAGGCGCGGCTGGCCTTCGAGAAGATGCTGACCTACGCCAACCATCTCGGCCTGTACGCCGAGGAGATCGGGCAGACCGGCGAACAGCTCGGCAACTTCCCGCAGGCCTTCACCCATCTCGCCCTGATCAGCGCCGCCTTCAACCTCGATCGCGCTCTCGGATAGACCGGCGGTCCGCCCGCCGCCCCGGCGAAACGGCCGGACGCAGACCGTACGCCCCGGCGAAACGGCCGGACGGAGGCCGTACGGCCCGGAGGGGTGATCGCCGGTGCGGCGGTTGGCCGCCGCGGCGGCGGGCATACCGACCTCATCGCCGACCCAGGGGAGAAAGCGCATGTCACGGGGGCAGAACGCGATTGGTCGGGAACGGCGTCCGGGAGTGCCGATCGCTCGCCCGGTCGGAGTCGGGGCCGTCGACCGGCCGGGGCGCGCCGGCGGTCCCGCCGTCCCGCGCCGGCCCGGTGCCCCGCCGGTGAGGGAGTGCCGCCGGTGAGCCTGCAAGCGGGAATCTTCGCCGGAGCGGCGGGCACCACCGCGCTCGACATCGTCACCTACCTGGACATGGCCGTGCGCGGCCGCCCGGCCAGCGGCCTGCCCGCCGAGGCCGCCGGCGAGCTGACCGGCCGGGCCGGCGTCGATCTCGGCTCCGGAGAGGCCGGGCAGAGCCGGCGACAGGGAGTGGGCGCGCTGCTCGGGTACGCGGCGGGCGTGGGGGTCGGCGCGCTCTACGGGCTGGTGGTCCGCGACCGGCGCCTTCCCCTGCCGGTGGCCGCGCTGGGACTCTCCACGGCGGCGATGGTGGCCGGCGACGTCCCCCTCACCGCGCTCGGCCTGACCGACCCGCGCGAATGGGAAGCGTCCTCCTGGATCGCCGACATCGTCCCGCATCTGGCCTACGGGCTGACGTCCGCGGTGGTCTACCGACGGCTGACCCGTCCGTGATCCGCCCCCGGCCTCCACACCGGACGCGGTCCGCGACGGGTCCGGTGAGGGTCCGGTGCGGGTCCGGTGAGGGTCCGGTGCGGCGTGATCCCGATGGCGGCGGCCCGGCGTGGCGAGGTGACCGGTGCGGCTACGGCCTGACCTGGATCAGAGCGTGCGTGCCGCTGGTACGCCAGGGGCGCCCGGTCGCGTCCAGCGCGGCGACCACCCCGGCTTCGAGGCCGACCACGACATCGCATTTGAGGGTGCGCAGCGCCGCCACGGGCCCGGGGAAGTATCCGACGGCCGAGGCGAACGCCGTGGTCGGCGGCCACGCCCGATCACCGACGAGGCGCCGGTAGTTCAGATCCCCCTTCATGATCGTTAGTGACGCGGACGCGAACTCCTCCCGCAGGTCGTCGGGCATCTCCTCGTACGGCAGGGGTGCGCAGGAGAAGGCGTGGGCCCGCACGGCCAGCCGCCCGGACCCCATCGCCCCCCACAGGCGATCCCCCATCTCGCCGGCCCGGCCGCCCGCGGCCGACAGCCGCCGCAGGCAGGCGACGACGTCGGCCGTCACGGCGTCGGAGACGTAGTACGGCGAGGGCTTCACGTGCAGGAGGACCTCTTCCGTCCCCCGCGCGTGCAGCAGGTGGTCGATCAGGGCGAGGTCGGGCAGCAGCTCGCCTCCGGCGTTGTCGGCGACGAGACAGATCCGTGCGGAGCGCGAGGCGTCCACCGCCGACCAGACGAGCTCGCCGTCGTCGGCCAGCAGGCCCGCCACTTGGCCGGCGGCCTGCTTCCCGGCGGCGGAGATCCGGAAGCCGAGGTCGGCCCGGTTGCCCCACAGCGCCCGGTGCATCAGCGTTCGGGCCTGCTCTCCGGCGGGCATGCCGGGCAGGTCCTCAATGGCGCGGAGCTCGGCCTCGACTCCCTCTCCGAGCAGTTCGGCCTGTTTGAAGGGCTCGAACGGGTCGACCCCGCGCCACGGCCCCGGATCGAAGTAGCCGACCGCGCCGAGGAGCTTGCGATAGAAGTAACCCTCCGCCCACAGGAACGGCGCGTCGTCCCATCGCCGCCCGAGGTGGCCCCGGTCCCAGCTCCGCCAGAGGTCGGCATCGGGCGCGGCCCCCTCGATGGGACCGATCACACCGTCGGTGATCTCCTTGAGCAAGAGGTCGAGCGCCCGCTGCCGGTCGGGTCCGTACGGCGTGGCGTCACGGACCTTCCGGATGAGGGCGGGGTGCCGGTCGTGCAGGACCCCCCAGGGGAAGGAGCCCGGTACGTCGCTCCGGATCACCGGCGACTCGGAGGTCACCTCGGGCCGCCCGGCCCGCCTCTGGGCATCGCCGTCCGCCATCTCCCGCTCCCCCATCCGCCGCACCCGCCTCACCGGTCCTCATCGCCGTGACGTCCGCGGCGTCCGCGGCGTCCCGGCGAACACGCCGACCATCTGAGTAGTATCGAACGCCCCGCGGCGGACGGGGACATCGCCCCCGGGCGGCGCTGCCACGGCGCTGCCGCGGCGAGGGCTCCTCGCGCCGCCCCGCCATCCCCGCCGCGTCAATCCTGTTGCCCGGTGAGGGCCCGATTCGCCAGGCTGATCGACATGAACGAGCCCTATCGGCAGATCCGCGCCGCGTACACCCAGGAGACCGTCACCCTCTACCAGGCCTACGACCCGCATATCGCCGGGCCCGCCGTCACCGCGCAACGGTTCGTCGCGCCGTTCAAGCGTGAGCGGATGACCTGGATCAAGCCGTCGTTCCTGTGGATGATGTACCGCTGCGGCTGGGCCGCCAAGCCCGGTCAGGCTCGCGTCCTCGCCATCGACATCACCCGCGACGGCTTCGAATGGGCGCTGGCCCACGCCTGCCTCAGCCACCACGACGGCGACCTGCACGGCGACCGTGACGCCTGGGCAGCCCGGCTCAGGGAGAGTCCCGTGCGGATCCAGTGGGACCCCGAACGCGACCTGCACCTGAACGCCCTGCCGTACCGCTCCATCCAGATCGGCCTGTCCCGCGAGGCCGTACACCGCTATGTCGACGAGTGGACCGTCGCGATCACCGATGTCACCGACAGGGCCCGCGACGTCCACGCGGCCGTCCGGAACGGTGACGCGGGCAAGGCGACGGACCTGCTCCCCGTCGAGCGGCCCTATCCCGTCCCGGCGGACCTGGCGCGGACCATCGGCGTCTGAGCCCGGCGGAAGGAGCGTCGAGGCCACCGGGTCGCCGCCCCCGCCGCGACGGCCGGCGGCACCGGGACGGCCCGCTCGGGATTCCACCGGGCTCCATCGGGACTCCACCGGACTCCACCGGGGCTCCGCGGGTGTGGGCCGGGCGGGTCACGGGCAGGTCCCGGTCGTGGAGACGTCGATCGACGGGACTGGCCTCTCATGATGCGGGTGGGGACGTCCGGCTGGCAGTACGCCGACTGGCGCGGCGGGCTGTACCCGCCAGGCCTGCCCCAGCGGCTGTGGTTGGAACGGTACGGCGAGTGCTTCGAGACGGTGGAGAACAACAACACCTTCTACCGGCTGCCGGCCCGCCAGACGTTCGAGAGCTGGAGGGATCGCACGCCGGACACGTTCGTCATGGCGATCAAGGCGAGCCGCTTCCTCACCCATGTCAAACGATTGAAGGATCCCCGGGAGCCGGTCGAGCGGCTGCTCGCCGCGGCCGAGGGGCTGGGGACCAAGCTCGGGCCGGTCCTGCTGCAGCTCCCGCCGACGTTGCCGGCCGATCCCGGGCTGCTCGACGCGTGCCTGCGTTGTTTTCCCTCCCACGTGCGCGTCGCCGTCGAGCCGCGGCACGCGTCCTGGTGGAACGATCCCGTCCGCGAGGTGCTGTCGGCGCACGACGCGGCCCTGTGCTGGGCCGACCGGCTCGGCCGTCCGCAGACTCCCCTGTGGCGCACGGCCGGCTGGGGTTACCTGCGTTTCCACGAGGGCCGCGCCCACCCCCGGCCCGCCTACGGCGACGATGCGCTGCGTTCCTGGCTACGCCGCCTGAGCCAGGCGTGGGACGGGCACTGTGACGTGTACGTCTACTTCAACAACGATCCGGGCGGCGCGGCGGTGCGCGACGCCGGCCGGTACGCGGAACTCGCACGCGCCGGAGGGTGGCCGGTGAGCTATGCGGCGCCGGTCTGGGCGCGGACCATCCGCGCGTAGAGCCCGTGCCGATCGCCGAGCAGGTCCAGACGCGTGCCCTGCTCCACCACCCGGCCTCCCTCCAGGGCCACGACGGTGTCGAAGGAGTCGAGCACGCCGAACCGATGGGTGATCATCACGGTCGTCCTGCCCACCCGTTCGGCCAGGAGCGCCTCGACCACCTCCAACTCGGTCAACGGGTCGAGCGCGGAGGTCGCCTCGTCGAGCACCAGCACCGGCGCGTCGGCCAGCAGCGCGCGGGCCAGGGCGATACGCTGCCGCTCTCCGCCGGAGAACAGCGCGCCCCGCTCGCCCACCAGGGAGTCGTAGCCGTCCGGAAGCGCCATGATCCGTTCGTGGATCCGGGTGGTCCGGCAGGCTCGCACGAAATCGTCCGTCGTGGCGCCGGGAGCGGCGTATCTGAGGTTGTCGGCGACCGACCCCTGCAGCAGGAAAGGCTCCTGCGTGGCGATGCAGATCCGGCCGGGCAGCGGAGCCTGGACCTCCGTCCCGTCCAGCGCGATCGATCCGTCGGTGGGCCGGTGCAGTCCGGCGAGCAGGTGGCCGAGCGTCGTCTTGCCGGAGCCGCTCGGGCCGACGACCAGCGTGGCGGACCCGGCCGGAATGTCGAGGCTCACGTCGTGCAGGGCCGGGCGATCCTCCTCGCCGACGCCCGGGTAGCGGAAGCCGGCGCCGCGTACGGCGAGCGCCCCGGGACCGGAGGCGGGCGCCCCGGGACCGGAGGCGGGGACCTGCCGGGGCTCCGGCTCGGGCTGGAGGTCGAGATAGCCGAAGACCCGCTCGAAGGCTCCCTGCGCGGAGCGGAACTCGGTGGAGATGTGCAGGATCTGCCACAGGGGCTGGTAGAGCCTGGACTGCAGCACGGTGAAGGCGACGAGCGTGCCCGCGGTGACCCCGTCCGTCAGTCCGGCCGCCACGAACACCAGATAGGGGGTCAGCACGAAGAAGACGTGCCCCACGCTGAGCACCCACTGGGCCACCACCCCCGAACGCACCCCCAGCAGCGCCAGCCGCTCGCTCTCCGCGGCGAACGCGGCGGCCTCGGCGTCACGCCTGCCGTGGATCCTGGCGAGGGTGACGCCTCCCGGAGAGAGGCGTTCGGCGACGATGGAGGACAGCTCCGCGCGGGCGCGCTGGCCGACGGCCGACAGGGTTTCGAGCGCCCGTCCCGAGCGGGAGGCCACCAGCAGGACGAGCGGCGACAGGATCAGGGCGACGATCGCCAGCACCGGTGACAGGGTCGCCATCGCGCCGGCCGCGACCACGAACCCGGCGGCGCCGGACAGCGCGCCCGGCAGGGTGTCCTTGACGGCGTGCTCGATCTGCGTGGTGTCGCCGGCCAGCCGCGACTGGATCTCGCCGCCCCGCTCGGTGGCGAAGAAGGCGAGCGGCATGCGCTGCAGGCGGCCGAACATCTCCGTGCGCAGCCCGTGCACCACGCGCTGCGCGACGCGGGCCGACACCCACGTCTGCGCCAGGTCCACCGCGCCCACCGCGCAGGCGAGGGCCGCCGCCAGCCCGGCGATCAGGGCGAGCAGCGGCAGGTCGGGGCCGCCCGGACCGAAGAGCGCCCGGTCGAAGACCATCTGCGTCAGCAGCGGGACGGCGGCGTTCAGGGCGGAGTAGACGGCGATGAGCACGACGAGGACGCCGACGGCGGCCCGGTACGGCATGAACAGCCGCACGACCCTGCGCCAGGTCCCTGGGGCGGGTGGGGTCTCCGAAGCGGAGGGGGGATGATCGCGCACGGCCGGACCTGCCCTTGTCTGGTGATCGAACAGAGCCCCGCCCGCCCGTCACCGGGCGGGCGGGGCCGTCATGTCAGTTGCCCGTCACATCAGTTGTCGGTGCAACCGAAGTGCCTGAGGCAGTTGGTCAGCCGGAGCGCCTCGGTGGCGCCGGGCTCGAGCTCCTGGAGAGCCTGCAGGTCCTCGACGTCGAAAGACATGGTCGTTACCTCCTGTGAATTTCGGGACCGCCTTGGTGCGGCCCGCTTTCCTTGCCATCGCCGTCCCGTCGCGGACGGCGAGTCTGTGGGGCGTCGTCGGGCATCCACAGCCGGGGGTGCCGGTGACGCAGCCGGAGGAGGAAGGCGAGGATGCCCGCCGTGCCTCCGAGGAAGGTGGGTGACGGAAGACCGGTGTGGGGGTCGGACACGAGCAGCCGGCCGGAACGCTCGACCGCTCTGGCCTCCAGGCAGCGGGCCAGGTCGCCGGCCCACCGGCGGTATCGGTCCTCGCCGGTCAGCTCTGCCATGTCGAGCAGGAACTCGCCGTCGCCGGCGAGCCCGTGGCAGGGCACCGGTCCCGACTGCCATCGGGTGCGGTGCACGGCCGCCGCCGCCTTGCCCGCGAGGTCGAGGGCGCGCGGATCGCCGGTGGCGGCCCAGTACCTCACCAGGAAGGAGCCGACCCCGGAGGAGCCGCTGCACCAGTACGGCCGGCGGGGACGCACCGTGCTCAGGTCGCCGCGCAGGGTCGGCCACCAGGCGGCGTCGGCGTCGACGTCCGCGTGTTCGTGGAGGGCGTGGGCGATCTCATGCACGGTCTGCGTCCAGTCGGGCCGGTCGAGCGCCCGGGCGGCGTGGAGCAACGCGGTCCCGATGCCGGCGATGCCGTGCGCGAAGCCGAAGTGGTTCGCGCCGGCGAGGCCGGAGTCGAGCGTCTCCGGCGTCGGCCACTGCGGATGCCCGTCCAGGTACGACCGCGCGTCGTGCAGGTTTCCGAACATCCTGGTGGCGCGCTCGCGCAGCGCCGGGTCGCCCGATCGCAGCGCGATGTGCAGGACCGCCATGCCGCATCCGGCCAGCCCGTGCGTCACGTCGGGAGAGGGGTGGTCCGTCGGCAGCAGGCTCGCCGCCCGCACCGCGAATCGCGCCAGCGCGGTGTCGTCCATGGCCGTCGCCGCGTCGTACAGCGCCCACACCGCTCCGGAACGCCCGAAGTGGAGGCCGGGCCGCCAGACGTCCTCCTCCTCCAGCCGTCGCCGCAGCCAGTGTGAGAGCGCGGCGACCGTGCCGGCCGCCTCCGGCACGGCCATGGCCGGCGTCAGGACGCCGAGGACACCCGCGGCGCCGCCGTGCACCGAGCACGGATCCACTTCGGCTCCGTCGAGGGTCCCGTCGAGGGCTCCGGACCAGGACGACGAGTCTCCGCCGCCGGCCGTCACCGTCTCCACCAGATACGCGACCCCGTCCCCGATCATCCGGTCGATCCGGTCCACCGGCCGGGTGACGCCGTCGTGGACCATGCCGTCGTGGACCATGCCGTCATGGACCCTGGACGCGACTTCCGGGACGGCTCGCTCGGGCACGGGAGCGGGGCCTGCCCGCTCGGACGTGAGCGTGGCGAGGAAGCGCTCGCACCTGTCCAACGACCAGCGCCGCTCCGGCTCGGCGGCCAGCAGGCCTTCCACCAGCGGCAGCAGCAGGGCCAGTGTGGGGTTGGCCGCGGCCGCCGCGGTGAGCGGCCCGGGACCCGGCGGATCCGGATGGGCGCCCGTCGCCAGGAAGTACACCATCGCGCCGAGGCTGTAGAGATCGGCGGTCCCGTCGGGGGCGGGCAGGTGCTCTCCGACGTGGTCGGCCAGCTCCGGCGCCAGGTAGCCCGGGGTTCCGCCGACCATGACGACGGCGCCCGGCACGGCCGCGTGCTCCAGGTCGATGAGCCGCAGGCTTCCGCCGGGCAGTCGCATCACGTTGTTGGGCGACAGGTCGCCGAACACGTGACCCCGGCCGTGCACCGCCCTCAACAGCTCGACCAGGCGGCCGACGAGCGGCAGCACCTCGGCGATCCCGTTGCCGAACCCGTCCTCGCCCAGTGGCCCGGCGTTGCCGTCCGACCAGCGCTGCAGGGTGATCCCCGGCACGAACTCCTCGACGAGAAAGGCGTGGCCGCCCTGCTCGAAGAAGTCGACCACCGCGGGGACCGCCCCGGTCGCCGCGAGCTCCCGCAGGACGGAGCGTTCCGTCGCCACCCGGTCCCGTGCGTCCCTGCCGCTCAGATCGGCGCACGCGTGTGGGCGGCCCTCCTTGACGATCACCTCGTGCCCGGTCTTGGTGTCCTCGGCGAGATACACCCCGCCCCGGTTGGCATGCCGTACGGCCTCGCGGACGACGAACCGGTCGTTCAGCATGACCGCGGCCGCTCCGGGGCGCCGGGGCGCCGGGGCCTCGAACGGGCAGATCGCGAACGGTGGCGGGGAGAAGCGCGGCTGCCGCTCGTCGGGGACGAGCCGGCCCTGCGGGGATCGCAGCCGGACCTCGTAGAAACCGTCGTTGCCGAGCGTCCGGTGCCCGCTGAAAGCGCCGTAGCGGTAATGCACGATTCCGCCGGCCCGGTAGGGGCGGTCGGAGAGGATCGCCGGCCCGGGAAGGCCCCGGGTCACCTCGTCGAGAATGGCGGCCAGACGCACCGACTCGGCGTCGTCACGCGGATAGGCGGTGATGAACTTCCCCGCCTGGGCGCGGCTGCAGTGCGGCTCGAGGAATTTCCAGTAGTCGTGCAGCCGGGCGGGGAACTTGAAGGCGCAGGCGGCCTCGGCCAGCACCCGCGAGACGCGGGAGAGCACCACGGGGGCGGAGAGCATCGTCGCGGAGACGTGCAGCTTCCAACCCTGGTCGGGCAGCGGACGACCGGTCGGCATGACCTTGCACCACAGTCCGTCCTCGGCGACCCGCCAGTCTTCCGCCCCGGCGCGCCCGAGTTCGGCGGTGACGATGTCGCGCAGGATGGCCGGATCTCCCGAACGCACTCTCACGTGGACCCACCCCCGATCTTCGCGGTTCTTGCTCGCAGAACCCGAGATTGGTGGAGAAGTCTTGTAAATTACTGGTAATTGGATTGCATAGGAGGTGAGAGGCGCATTCCACGCCTCAGAGAGGGATTTCGGTCATATCGGCTATAGCGTTATTGACATTTTTGGACGCACTTGTCTTGACTGCATCACACGTGTTCACACTCGCTCTGACCACGGCGGCGACGGCGGACGCCGCCGGTCCCGCGCGCCTGCCGGTACGGCGCCCCGGCTCGTGGAGGCGCGGGCTACGACCGCGCCGAGTCCAGGCCGAGGACGAACAGCCGGGCCAGATCGTCGAGGCGGTAGTGGACGCGTTCCGTCTGGCCGGTGTTGACCACCGAGACGAACCGGGCCTCGGCCAGGACCCCCAGATGGTCATGGGCGGTGACGTGGTTCAGGCCGCACACGGCGGCGACGGTGCCGACCGCGAAGTAGACCGGGCCCAGCTTGGCCAACCGGGCCAACGTCGGCCGGACGTCCTCCCTTATCCAGTCGTGGCACTGTCGCAGGCCGTCCCGCACCGCCAGATCCGCGACGCTGAGCTCGTCCAGGCGACGCTCCTCGTCACGCAGCAGGGCGACCAGGGTGGCGATCGGCCAGTGCGGGCGGGCGGCGAGCCGGGCGCCGCAGATGCGCACCGCCAGGGGCAGGCCGCAGCACAGCCGGACCAGCTCGGCCGCGGCCTCGGGCTCGGCGGTCGCCCGCTCGTGCCCGATGACGGCCGCCAGCAACTGGACGGCGCGGTCGACGTCGAACCGGCCGAGTTCGACGACCCTCGCGCCGCTGACGCCCACCAGCCGGCACCTGCTGGTGATGAGCGCCGAACACGTCGGGGAGCCGGGCAGCAACGGTCTCACCTGCGCCTCTCCCTCGGCGTTGTCCAGCACGACCAGGATGCGACGGCCGCTGAGGAGACTGCGGTAGAGGGCCATGCGCTCGGCCAGGTCGTCCGGGACGTCGTTCTTGCCGATCCCGAGTGCCCGCAGGAACCGTCCGAGCACGTGGAACGGGAGCTCGGCGTCGGCCGCGATGCCGCGCAGGTCGGCGTAGAGCTGACCGTCGGGGTACAGCTGCGCCAGCCGCTGCGCGACGTGCACGGCCAGAACGGTCTTGCCGGCTCCGGCGGCGCCGGTGATCCCCGCGACCAGCGCGGTCGGCCGCATCGGGTCGTTCAGCATCCCGCCCAGGTAGTCGAGGAGCACGGCGATCGGCTTGTCGCGCCCCGTGAAGTCCGCGATGTCGGCGGGAATCTGGTGGGGCACGACCGGACGCCCCCCTCCCGGGACGCGGGCCGGCCCGCTCCTGCCGACCAGCGGAGGATCCTGGTCGAGCACGCCGAGATAGGCGCGCTGCACGTCCGCGCTGGGCGCGACTCCCAGCTCGTCGGCGAGCCGGGATCTCAACTGCTCGTACTCCATGAGCGCCTCGGCGGGCCGGCCGCAGGCGGCGAGCAGCTCGATCAGACGCGTGTGCAACGGTTCGTCGAAAGGCCGCGACCGAGCCAGGGCTCGGGTCCTCGGCAGCAGCAGTTCGGGAGCCTGGACCGATATGGCGAGCGCGGCCAGCCGTTGCAGGCACATGGCGTGGTCGTCGTCCAGCGCCCGGATCGCGGAGTCGTGCCGCACCCCGTCGGGGGCGCCGTCCAGCACCGGTCCGCGCCACTGTTCGAGCGCGGTCATCAAGGAGGTCAGGCGCAGGTGGGGGTCGATGCCGGCGGTGTCGGAGTCGGCGGCCAGGACCGCCCGGAACCGGGCGGCGTCGACGAAGCGGTCCGGCAGTCGCAGCCGGTAGCCGCCGTCGACGTGCTCGACGCAGGCGATCGACCCGGCCTCGCAGCGCAGCCAGGAGCGCAACCGCGACATGGCGGTACGCAGGGCGATCATGCTGCCGGCGCCGTGGCCCCACACCTGCTCCAGCAGCCGCTCCTCGGCGACGATCTCATCGTTGTGCAGCAGCAGCACGGCCAGCAGCATGCGGGGATGGCGCGCCGGCAACGGCACCGTGACCCCCGCCAGGCGCACCTGGAGCGGCCCGAGGATCTGGAAGTCGCACATGGGAACAGTGCTGTCGACGATCATGGCCGTTCCTCCGCCTGAGCCTCCCGCGAAATCTGCGTGAGAGGTCACCCCTGAACCGCATATAGCCACGTTTGCGGATAAAGCAATCGTATGGCTAATGATCAGCAAAGTCTCCCCTTTACCGTTCCATATGTCAGCGGGCCGCGAGCCATGCCTGACCGCGTAACAGGGGCGATGGCGGATTCAGATGGTGATTAACGTGCAGGAACTCCACTAATGCCACAAACGGTAGTCGGCCGATTCCTCGATGTCGTAAGTAACAATTCCGACCGCATAGCGGTGTACTCGACCGGTTCCCCGGTCACCTATGCGGAGTTGGCCTTCGCGGCCGGGGGGATACAACACCTCGTCACCACGGCGGGAGGCCGCTCGGGAGCGCGCGTCGGCCTGCTGGTCGGCCACGGCCCGAGCATCGTCCCCTCGATCATGGGGGCCCTGCTCGCCGGCTGCGTCTACGTGCCGTTGGACCCGTCCTATCCGGTGCCCCGGCTGGCGTACATGCTCGACGACGCCGACGTGAGCGTGCTGGTCACCACCCGCGAGCACGAGGCGCTCGCCCGGACCCTGCTCGGAGACCGGCCCTGCCGCGTGGTGTTCGTCGAGGACGCGCCCACGATGCCGCCCGCCCCCGAAGCGATCGAGCCGGACAACCTGGCCTACCTGCGCTACACCTCCGGGTCCACCGGAACGCCCAAAGGGGTGGCCCAGAGCCACCGCAACCTGCTGCACTGCGTGGACAACCAGATCGAAAGCCTGTCGATCACCGGCGAGGACCGGCTCAGCCTGCTCGCCTCGGTCAGCTTCGACGCCTCCATCCCGGACATCTACCCCGCCCTGCTGAGCGGTGCGGCCGTGGTGCCGATCGACGTCCGCGCGCTCGGGCCGGATGAGCTGGTGCGCCGCCTCACCGACCTGGGGGTGACCGTCTACCATTCCACGCCGACGCTCTACCGGTACGTGCTCGACGCGCTGGGACCCGGCGGCCGGCTGCCCGCGGTGCGCACCGTACTGCTCGGCGGTGAGCGGGTGAGCAGGTCCGACGTGGCGGCGGGCCGGGGACGTTTCGCCGGCGGTTGCCGGTTCGTCAACGGGTACGGAGCCACCGAGGCCACCTTCGTGGCCCACTACCGGACCTCCTTCGACTCCCCGGAGACCGAACCGCAAGCCGGTCCCGCGGTACCGATCGGCCACGCGCTGCCGGGCTACGAGGTGGTGCTGCTCGACCCCGACGGCGACGGGCTGGGCGAGATCGCCATCCGCAGCCCGTATCTGGCGCTGGGCTACTGGCGGGATCCGGAGCGCACCGCCGAACGGTTCAGCACCGACGACGACGGCAGGCGGCTCTACCGCACCGGCGATCTCGGGCGCGAGCTTCCCGACGGCACTCTGGTCTGCCTGGGCAGGCTCGACCGGCAGATCAAGGTACGCGGGTTCCGCGTCGAACCGGCCGAGGTGGAGGCGCACCTGTCGGGGCAGCCGGGGGTGGCGCGGGCCGTGGTCACGCTCTCCGGCGACAGGCTCGTCGCCCACGTCCAGCGTTCCGCCGGCGCCGTGCTCGATCCGGCCGCGATGCGACGCGCCACGGCCGAGGTCCTCCCGGACCACCTCGTACCCGCCGCGATCATGGTGCTCGACGCGCTGCCGCTCACCCCGACCGGCAAGGTGGACGCCCGTGCCCTGCCCGCGCCGCGCTCCGCCCGCGCCGGCGAGCCGCCGGCCACACCCGCCGAGGCGGCGGTGCACGACATCTGGTGCGACGTGCTCGGTGTGTCCGAGATCGGGGTCACCGAGCCGTTCTTCGACGCCGGCGGGCACTCCTTGCTGCTGGGACGGCTCCAGCAGCGGCTGACCGGCGTGTTCGGGACGCCGGTGCCGATGACGATGTTGTTCGAGCACACCACGGTGCGGGCCCAGGCCCGGGCCCTGTCGGCTCCGGCCGGGGCACCACCCCCCCGGCCGGCCGCCCCGGCCTCCATCACGGACGCCGACGCCGACACTGATGCCGACACTGATGCCGACGGCTTCGACGGGCACATCGCGGTGGTCGGTCTGGCCTGCCGGTTTCCCGGCGCACCCGACCCGGCCGCGTTCTGGACCGTGCTGTCCGACGGGGTGGACGCCATCTGGGACTACCCGGAATCGGAACTGCGCGCGCTGGGGGTCGGAACGGCGCTGCTCGCCGATCCGGCGCATGTGAAGGCCGGCGGGAAGCTGGAGGGAGTGACGGACTTCGACGCGGATTTCTTCGGATTCTCCGCCGACGAGGCCACCCGCACCGATCCGCAGCACCGGCTGTTCCTGGAGACGGCCTGGGAGGCCCTGGAGGACGCGGGATGCGACCCGGACCGGTTCGACGGCCAGGTCGGCGTGTTCGCCTCCACCTCGGCCAACCGGTACTTCCTGTTCCACCTGTTCGGCAACCCCGCCGCCGGCGTACCGGACGACCCCGACGACTGGGAGGGACGGCTCCTGCCCCACCAGCGCTCCGACCACCTGCCGGGGCAGGTGGCCTACCGGCTGGGTCTGACCGGTCCGGCGATCGCGGTGCAGACCGCCTGCTCCAGTTCCCTGGTGGCGGTGTGCCTGGCCGCCCAGAGCCTCATCGACCACCGCTGCGATCTCGCACTCGCGGGCGGCGTCAACGTCACCTGGCCCCGCTACCGGCACACCTCCGGCGGCATGGCCTCCCTTGACGGCCGGTGCCGCGCGTTCGACGCCGCGGCCGACGGCTCGGGGTTCTCCAGCGGCAGCGGCGTGGTGGCGCTGAAGCGGCTCGCCGACGCCATGGCCGACGGCGACCACGTGTACGCCGTGATCCCCGGCTGGGCGATGGGCAACGACGGCGCCGCCCGGGCCGGCTTCGCCGTACCGGGCCTGGCCGGGCAGACGGCCGCGGTGACCGAGGCCCTCGGCGACGCGGGAATCTCCCCCGACGAGGTCGGCCTGGTGGAGACGCACGGCAGCGGCACGCCGCTGGGGGACGCCATCGAGGTGGAGGCGCTGACGCGGGCCTTCCGGGCGGCCGGCGCGCAGGGCACCGGATACTGCGCGCTGGGCGCGGTCAAGACCAACATCGGTCATACGGACGCCGCCTCGGGGATCGCGGGGTTCATCAAAGCGGTCCTGTCGGTGCGCCACGGGCAGATCCCCGGCAACCTGCACCTGGACACCCCCAACCCGCAGCTCGACCTGGAACGTGGACCGTTCTACCTGCCCGCCAAGACCACGCAATGGCCCGACGGCCGACGGCGCGTCGCCGGGGTCAGCGCGATCGGCATCGGCGGCACCGGTGCTCACGTCCTGGTGGCCGAAGCCCCACAGCCACCGGCCGTCGCATCCCCGTCCGGCGGCCGGTACCTGCTCCCCGTCTCCGCCCGCTCCCCCGAGGCCCTGCGCGCCGCGATCGTACGGCTGCGCGACCACCTCGCCGCCAACCCCCACCTGTCCCCGGCGGACGTGGCGCACACCCTGACGGCCGGGCGCCGCTCCTTCGCCCACCGGGTCGTCGTGGAGTGCGGCAGCCTCGCCGAGGCGGTCGCGGCCCTCGACCCCGACCTGCTGACGCCCCGGGCAGGTGCGCCGCAGACGCCGTCTTCCGGCTCCGCCGTCCCGGGCCGGCTCCTACCCCTGCCCACCTATCCCTTCCAACGGCAGCGCCACTGGATCGACCCGCCGGGAGGCACCCGATGACCACCCTGACGGCCCGCTGGTTCCGTTGTCCGCGGCCGCTGCCGCACGCGGCGCTGCGGCTGTTGTGCCTGCCGTACGCCGGCGCCGGCGCCGGCGTGTTCCATCCATGGCCGGCCGCCCTCGCCCCCGGCGTGGAGGTGCTGGGCGTCCAGCTCCCGGGCCGGGAGAACCGGATCGTCGAGCCCGCCGAGATCGACCTGGCCGAGCTGGCCGACGCCGTCGCCGACGCCGCGGTCGCCGACGGCCGCCCCTACGCGCTGTACGGTCACTCGCTGGGCGCGCGGCTCGCGTTCGAGGTGACACGGCTGCTGCGCCGTACGGGTGCGCCCCTGCCTGCCCGGCTGTACATGGGCGCCGCGCGGGCGCCGCACCTGCAGGGGTCCGACACGTTCGACGGGCTCTCCCGGGTGTCCGACGACGAACTGGTGGCCCGGGTCGTGGCCGGGGGCGGCGTGCCCGAAGCCGTCGCCGGCGAGCCGGAGTTGCTGGAGCTGCTGCTGCCGACGCTGCGAGCGGACTTCACCTGGCTGGACGACTACGTGTACCGATCCGAACCGCCGCTGCCGGTGCCGATCACGGCCTTCGCCGGCACGCTCGACCGGGCCGTCTCCGTGGAGCAGATGGCCGGTTGGGAGCGGCACACCACCGCGGGATTCGTTCTGCACCACGTCGAAGGCGGCCACTTCTTCCTCCAGGACCGGCTGGACGACTTGATCGCCCTCCTGTCAGCGGATCTCAGGTCCGTGGACGGTGGGCGGTGACGAAGGTCGATCTGGGCGGTACCGGCTGGTCGGTGTGGTCGGACGCGCTGCTGCGCACCACCGGATTCCCCGCCGACGGACTGGACGCCTTCGCCGCACCCTCGGCCGCCGCCGCGGCCGACGACCTGCTCGCCGGCCACGGCGACGCCGCCGTCTTCGACAAGGCACTGACCGAGGCGATCGCCACCGGAGCCGCCAAGATCTACGCCATCGCCGCCGACCCGCTGTTTCGCGAGGCCGTCACCTGGCAGAACCCCGGCGTACTGATCGCCCTGGACGGAATCGTCACCGGCGGCCCCGACGCCACCCGCAACGTGCGCCGCCGCGACCGCGAACGAGCCGTCGTCCGGTACTGGCAGCGCTACTGCGCCAAGAACGAGACCATCGGCTTCTTCGGCCCCGTCTGCTGGATCACCGTCGAGGACGACGCCGAGCGCGCGCTGAAGGTGCGCACCGGCGCGAGCCTGCTGCGCCGAAGGCGCGTCTTCTTCGAGGGCTGGGTGATGACCGCCTACGCCGACCACCTCGCGGAGGATCCGCGGGTGCGCCGCTGGTTGCCGCCGATGCTGCTGCCTCATCTCAGTCTGAGCGGACGGCATCTGTTGCGTCCCATGCAGCCCCCGCTACCCCTGTCACCACCGGAAGCGGCCGTGCTCGCCCGCTGCGACGGCCGCACCCCGGCAGCGGAAGTCGTCACCGAACTGGCCCGCCCCGAAGACGGCTACCTGCTCCTGCAACGACTGACCGAACGCGACCTGATCACCTGGGACGCCGCCCTGCCCATCGGCCGCGACGCCGAACAAGCCCTCCGCGAACGCATCACCACCATCGACGACCCCCACCTGCGAACCCACGCCCTGACCGGACTGGACCGGCTGTGCGCCGCCCGCGACGCCGTCGCCGCCGCCGCCGGCGACCCCGACACCCTCAAAAACGCCCTCGCCGCCCTGGACCAGGAATTCACCGCCATCACCGGCGCCCCATCCCGCCGCCGCGACGGCCAGATGTACGCCGGACGCACCCCCTGCTACGAAGACACCACCCGCGACCTCGACGTCACCATCGGCACCACCCTCCTCGACGACCTCGCACCGGCCCTCGACGTCATCCTCACCACCGCCCGCTGGCTCACCCATGCGATCAGCTCCGCCTGCCAGGACGTCCTGTCGGACCTCCACGCCGAGCTGCGGGCGGAGGCCGACGCCCCCGTGCGCCTGGCCGACCTGTGGTATCTCGCCCAGGGACTGTTGTTCACCGGGGGTGACAATCCGTTCCGCACGGTGGCGGACGACTTCGCCCGGCGGTGGGCCGAGCTGATCGCCGTACCGGCCGGTGCCGAGAGGACCACCCATGTCCGGCTCTCCTCCGCCGAACTGGCCGAATCGGTGGCGCGGCTGTTTCCGGCCGGGCGTCCCGGCTGGGCAGCGGCCCGGGTGCACAGCCCCGACCTGCAGATCTGCGCCACCGACGTCGAGGCCGTCAACCGCGGCGACTACCAGGCGGTCCTCGGCGAGCTGCACCCGGCGTGGCCGGCGTTCGACAGCGCGCTGTTCAGCCCGTTCCACCCCGACCCGGATCGGCTGCGCGCCGACCTCGATCAGGATCTGGGGCCGGACCGGATCCGGATCCTGTATCCGGAGAACTATCCGCGCAACACCAGCCGCACCGGTTACGGGCTCGTCCGGCCGCGTGACCGGCAGCTGGGCGTCGACAGGGCACGGGGCGCCGACCCCGACCGGCTGCTGCCCGCCACCGCGGTCATCGTCTCCGACCAGGACGGGACACTGACCGCCACCGCACCCGACGGACACCGCTGGCCACTGATCGAGATGTTCGCCGAGATGCTCAGCACGCAGTTGCTGGACGCCTTCAAGCTGACCACGCCCGCCGCCCATGTCCCCCGGATCACCATCGACCGGCTCGTCATCAGCCGCGAGACCTGGCGCACCACCGTCGCCGCCACCGGCCTGGCCGACATCACCAACGAACGCGAACGCTACCTCGCCACCCGCACCTGGCGACACCGCCTCACCCTCCCCGACCAGATCTTCGTCAAGATCGGCACCGAAGTGAAACCCTGCTACTTCGACCTCACCAGCCCCCACTACATCGGCGTCCTGTGCACCATGCTCCGCACCGCCGGACCCGACGCCTCCGTGACCATCAGCGAAGCCCTCCCCACCCCCGACCAAGCCTGGGTCCCCGACCACAACGGCAACCGCTACTTCAGCGAACTCCGCCTCCAGATCACCGACCCCACCACCACCGGCGGTGAGCGGTGACGAAGGTCGATCTGGGCGGTACCGGCTGGTCGGTGTGGTCGGACGCGCTGCTGCGCACCACCGGATTCCCCGCCGACGGACTGGACGCCTTCGCCGCACCCTCGGCCGCCGCCGCGGCCGACGACCTGCTCGCCGGCCACGGCGACGCCGCCGTCTTCGACAAGGCACTGACCGAGGCGATCGCCACCGGAGCCGCCAAGATCTACGCCATCGCCGCCGACCCGCTGTTTCGCGAGGCCGTCACCTGGCAGAACCCCGGCGTACTGATCGCCCTGGACGGAATCGTCACCGGCGGCCCCGACGCCACCCGCAACGTGCGCCGCCGCGACCGCGAACGAGCCGTCGTCCGGTACTGGCAGCGCTACTGCGCCAAGAACGAGACCATCGGCTTCTTCGGCCCCGTCTGCTGGATCACCGTCGGCCCCGCTTCACGGGCGTTGGACGTCCGCACCGGAACCGGCCTGCTACGTCGGCGCCAGGTGTTCTTCGAGGGCTGGGTGATGAACGCCTACGCCGACCACCTCGCTCACGACCCGCGGATCCGCCGCTGGTGGCCACCCGCGCTACTGCCCCACCTGACCGTGCACGAACGGCATCTGATGCGTCCCATGCAGCCCCCGCTACCCCTGTCACCACCCGAAGCGGCCGTGCTCGCCCGCTGCGACGGCCGCACCCCGGCAGCGGAAGTCGTCACCGAACTGGCCCGCCCCGAAGACGGCTACCTGCTCCTGCAACGACTGACCGAACGCGACCTGATCACCTGGGACGCCGCCCTGCCCATCGGCCGCGACGCCGAACAAGCCCTCCGCGAACGCATCACCACCATCGACGACCCCCACCTGCGAACCCACGCCCTGACCGGACTGGACCGGCTGTGCGCCGCCCGCGACGCCGTCGCCGCCGCCGCCGGCGACCCCGACACCCTCAAAAACGCCCTCGCCGCCCTGGACCAGGAATTCACCGCCATCACCGGCGCCCCACCCCGCCGCCGCGACGGCCAGATGTACGCCGGACGCACCCCCTGCTACGAAGACACCACCCGCGACCTCGACGTCACCATCGGCACCACCCTCCTCGACGACCTCGCACCGGCCCTCGACGTCATCCTCACCACCGCCCGCTGGCTGACGGCGACGCTGGCCGACGCCTACGCGACGGCGCTGCGCGAGCTTTACGACGAGCTTCGGGAGGAAACCGACGCCCCGATCCGGCTGGCCGACCTGATGTCGCTGGCGCAGGGCCTGTTCTGGGGGACCGGGCGGCGGCCCGCGGACGACGTCACCGAGGAGTTCACGCGGCGCTGGATGAGTCTGTTCGGCCTGCGGGAGGGCGGCTCCGAGGTCCGGCTGGCCGCCGCCGACCTCGCCGAACCCGTGGCCCGTCTCTTCCCCGCCGAGCGTCCCGGCTGGGCCACGGCCCGGTTGCACAGCCCCGACCTGCAGATCTGCGCCACCGACGTCGAGGCCGTCAACCGCGGCGACTACCAGGTGGTCCTCGGCGAGCTGCACGCGGCGTGGCCGACGTTCGACTGCGACCTGTTCACCGCCTGGCATCCCGAGGTCGACCGGCTCAGGGAGGAGCTGGCCGCCGACTTCGGGCCGCACCGGGTGCGGCTGCTCCACCCCGACACCTGGCCCCGGCACACCGGGCGGGTGGCGGCGTCGCTGATCGGCGCCACCGACCGGTTGCTGGGGTTCGCCGCGGCGCCCGGCGCCGACCCCGACCGGTTGCTGCCCGCCACCGCGGTCGTCGTCTCCGACCAGGACGGGACACTGACCGCCACCGCACCCGACGGACACCGCTGGCCACTGATCGAGATGTTCGCCGGGATGCTCAACGGACTCGCCGTCGACGCGTTCAAGCTGACCACGCCCGCCGCCCATGTCCCCCGGATCACCATCGACCGGCTCGTCATCAGCCGCGAGACCTGGCGCACCACCGTCGCCGCCACCGGCCTGGCCGACATCACCAACGAACGCGAACGCTACCTCGCCACCCGCACCTGGCGACACCGCCTCACCCTCCCCGACCAGATCTTCGTCAAGATCGGCACCGAAGTGAAACCCTGCTACTTCGACCTCACCAGCCCCCACTACATCGGCGTCCTGTGCACCATGCTCCGCACCGCCGGACCCGACGCCTCCGTGACCATCAGCGAAGCCCTCCCCACCCCC
This sequence comes from Streptosporangium sp. CA-135522, assembly GCF_050949235.1. Taxonomy (NCBI): domain Bacteria; kingdom Bacillati; phylum Actinomycetota; class Actinomycetes; order Streptosporangiales; family Streptosporangiaceae; genus Streptosporangium; species Streptosporangium sp. CA-135522. The sequence continues at coordinate 3,973,557 of NZ_CP192026.1, read as the reverse complement.
GACCAAGCCTGGGTCCCCGACCACAACGGCAACCGCTACTTCAGCGAACTCCGCCTCCAGATCACCGACCCCACCACCACCGGCGGTGAGCGGTGAGCGATCTGCTGACCGGCTCGAAGGCGAGCCAAGACGTGGAGACGGGCCACGGCCCGGACACCGGCCGGCCGCTCCCCGCGGCGCGGACCGTCGTCGACCTCGTCGTGGCGCGGGCCCGCGCGGTGCCGAACGCGGTCGCGGTCGCCCAGTGGGGCGAGGAGATCACCTACGGCGAGCTGGTCGGTCGCGCCACGGCGCTCTCCGCCCGGCTCGGCGCGCTCGGCATCGGACCGGAGACCAGGGTCGGGATCTGCATGGAGCGGCGGCCCGCGCTGCTGGTCGCGGTCCTCGGCGTGCTGCTGTCCGGCGGCTGTTACGTGCCGCTGGACCCGGCCGGTCCGCGGCTACGGCTGCGGGACATCGCCGCCGACGCGGGGCTGGACGTCGCGGTGTGCGACCGGACGGGAGCCGAGGTGGCCGGCGCGGCGGGGCTGCGGTGCGTCGTCGTACCCGAAGCCGCCGAAGCCGCCGAACCGGCTCGGCCCGCCGGCCCGGCCGCCGTGCCCGCCTGCCCGGCCGCGCCGGACAACCTCGCCTACGTGATGTACACCTCCGGCTCCACCGGACGGCCCAAGGGCGTGCTCATCACCCACCGCAACCTGATCGAGTTCGTCCTCGACTGCGCCGCGAGCACCGGGGCCGAGGAGACCACTCGCGCGCTGGCGTTCTCCTCTCTCGGTTTCGACGCCTCCGTAATCGACCTGTTCGTGCCGCTGACCGTGGGCGGGGCGATCCAGCTCGCCGGTGACGCCGACCGCACCGACCCGGCCAGGCTGCAGCGCTTCGTCTCCGAACACCGGGTCACCTGGGGGGTCGTCACCCCGGCCGTGCTGTCCCTGCTCGACCCGGCCGCGCTGCCCGGCTGGCGGCTGGTGATGTGCGGCGGCGACGCGGTGCCGCCCGCGCTGGTCAACCGGTGGGCCACGGCCGGCCGCCGGTTCCTCAACGTCTACGGACCCACCGAGACCACGGTGACGGTCGTCGCCGACGAGCTGACCGCGCCGCAGGCCGTACCGGTGCCGATCGGTCACCCGACGACGGGCCATCGCTGCTACGTCGTCGACGAGCGGCTCCACCAGGTCGAGCCCGGCGTGGAGGGTGAACTGCTGGTCGGCGGTCCAGGCGTGGCCCGCGGTTACCTGAACAGGCCCGGTCTGACCGCCGAGGCGTTCGTGCCGGACCCGTTCTCCGGTGAGGCGGGCGCGCGGCTCTACCGGACCGGGGACAGGGTGCGGTACGCCGACGACGGGCGGCTCGTCTACCTGGGCCGCCGCGACGGGCAGGTCAAGATCCGCGGACAGCGGATCGAGCTGGGCGAGATCGCGGCCGTTCTGGAGGAGCACCCGGCGGTGACGCAGGCGGCCGTGGAGGCGGTGCCCGGGCCCGGCGGCCTGGAGCTGGTCGCCTTCCTCACCCCCGAGGACGCGCCGCAGGACGCGGGATACGCCGCGTCGCGATTGACCGCGGCGATGCTGCCCGGGCGCGTGCTGCGCCTGCCCGAACTGCCGATCAACATCTCCGGCAAGGTGAACCGGGCCAGGCTGCGGGAGCTGGCCGCCGCCGAACGCCCGGCCGACGACTCACCGGAAGGGAAGACGCCCACCGAGCGGGCGCTCGCGGCGATATGGCGGCGCCTCGGCGTCGGCGCCGACTTCTTCGCCGCCGGCGGCGACTCGATCACCGCGATGCGGCTGGTCGCCGCCGTCCGCGACGAACTGGGCCTGGACGTGACGGTGGACGACGTGTTCGCCGGCCGTACCCTGCCGGAGATCGCCGCGCTGTTCGACAGGGCCGCCCGGCTGTCGGAGCCGGAGCTCACCCTCGGCCACCCGCCGACCCTGGCCCCGCCGCAGCGCCGCCTGTGGTTCCTGGACCAGCTGGCCCCCGAGGCCGCGCCGTACAACATCGCGCTGGCCGAGACGCTGCACGGGCCCCTGGAGGTGGCCGCGCTGCGGGCGGCGCTGCGGACCGTCTCCGAGCGGCACGCCGTGCTGCGCTGGCGGATCCGGCAGACGGCCGGCGTGCCGTACGCCGTCTGTGAGCCGCCGGCCGACGTGGATCTGACCGTGGTGGACCTGAGCGGGTACGGCCGTGCGCAGCGGGAGACGCAGCTGCGCACCCGGCTGGCGACCGGCGCGTCCGCGCCGTTCGATCTGGCGGGCGGCTCCCCCTGGCGGGCGCAGCTGTACGTGCTGGGCCCCGACGAGCACGTGCTGGCGCTGACCCTGCACCACGCGGTGTTCGACGGCTGGTCGCGGGAGACGCTCTACCGCGACCTGTCGGCCGCCTATACCTCCGCCGTCGCCGGCCGGACGCCGGACCTGCCGCCGGTGCGGGCGTCCTACGCCGACTACGCGGTCTGGCGGGCCGAGCGGGACGACCGCGCCGGCCAGGCGGACCTGGCCTGGTGGTCGGAGCACCTGCGCGGGGCGCCCACCGTGCTGGACCTGCCCCGTGACCGGCCCCGCCCGGCCGTGCAGACCTACCGCGGCGCCGAGGCCCGTGTGGCTCTGCCGCCCGGGACGGACGCCGCGGTCCGCGCGCTCGCCGCCGACCTCGGGGTGACTCCCGCGGGAGTGCTGCTGGCAGGGCTCGGCCTGCTGCTGCACAGGCTCACCGGCGCCACCGACCACGTGCTCGGCGCGGTCGTCGCCGATCGGCGGCTGGCCGCCTTCGACGACCTGATCGGGTTCTTCATCGACATGATCCCCCTGCGGCTGCGGTCCGACGATCAGAGCGACTTCGCCGCCCACGTACGGCGGGGCGCCCGCGAGTTGCTGGACGTCGCCGCGCACTCGGCCGCGCCGTTGGAACGGGTGGTCGAAGAGCTCGGCATCCGCAGGGACACCTCCCGGGCCCCGCTCGTGCAGGTCATGTTCAACGTGCTGAACCTGACCGAGCCCCGCCTGGAGCTGCCCGGCCTGCGCAGCGAGACGATCGAGGTCGACAAGCCCGGATCGCCGTTCGACCTGACCGTGTACGTGGTGGAGCGGGGCGGCCGGTTCCACGTCGAGGTCGTCTACAACCCCGACCTGTTCGACGCCGCCCGGATCGACGCGATGCTGACCGACTACGTGAACGCGGTCGGCGCGCTGGCCGCCGCCCCGGCCGTCCCGGTGGCCGCGGTCGCCCTGCCCGCGCCGGTCTCGCCGGACGCGGCTCCCGGCGCCATGCGGGTCGCCGACCCGGTGACGGCACCGATCGCGGGGCCGGGTGCCGGATCGGCCGCCACCGAGGAGCTGATCGCCGCGATCTGGCGTGAGGTCCTGGAACGGGACGCCGTCGGCCCCGACGACAACTTCTTCGACATCGGCGGTCACTCGCTGGCGCTCGCCGCCGTGCACGCCCGCCTGTGCGTACGGCTCGACCGTGAGCTGCGCATGGTGGACCTGTTCCGCTACCCCAACATCCGCACTCTCGCCGCCCACCTGGACGCCCAGGCGGGCGCCCCCGGCGACCACCCCTCTGCCGGGAATCCCGAACTCGCCCGTGCGGCCTCCCGGGCCGAGGCGCGGCGCAACCGTACCCGACGCCCACGACGCGTCCACAGCACCACCGGACAGGAGAACGACCATGACCAGTGACGTCACCGACGAGGGCGTCGAGCCGATCGCCATCGTAGGGATGGCAGCCCGGGTACCGGGCGCGGCCGACATCGGCGCGTTCTGGCGCAACCTGGTCGACGGAGTCGAGTCGATCAGCACCTTCACCCGCGAGGAGCAGCTGGCCAGGGGGGTGCCGGAGGACGAGGTCGACGATCCGAGCTGGGTGTCGAAGGCGCCGTACGTGGAGGGGTGCGACGAGTTCGACGCCGAACTGTTCGGCCTGACCTCGCGGGAGGCGGAGATCCTCAACCCGCAGCACCGCCTCTTCCTGGAGTCGTGCTACTCCGCGCTGAACGATTCCGGGACCGATCCGGCGCGCTACGACGGCGCCATCGGCGTCTACGCGGGCACCGGGGGCAGCCTGTACCTGTGGGAGAACCTGGCCCGCAACAAACGGGTGTGGGAGACCCGCCACGGCATCGGGCTCGCCACCGCCAACTCGCCCAACTACGTGGCCACCACTGTGTCGTACCGGCTGAACCTGCGCGGGCCCAGCATGACCCTCCACACCGCCTGTTCCACGTCGATGGTCGCGATCCACCTGGCCTGCGAGGCGCTGCGCGGCGGCGAGTGCGACATGGCGCTGGCCGGTGGGGTGAACCTTGAGCATCCGCCGGGGACCGGGTACATCGGGGTGGAGGGCTTCACCTCCCCCGACGGTCGCTGCCGGCCGTTCGACGCCGACGCGAACGGCACCGTCTGGGGCAGCGGCGTCGGCGCCGTGGTGCTCAAGCGGCTGGAGGACGCCATCGCGGACGGCGACCACATCCGCGCCGTGGTGCGGGGCAACGCGATCAACAACGACGGCGCCGGCAAGGTCGGTTTCTCCGCGCCCAGCGTCGACGGGCAGGCCGCCGCGGTCGCGCAGGCGGTCGGGCTCGCCGCGATCGACCCCCGCACGATCACCTACGTCGAGGCGCACGGCACCGGTACCGCGATGGGCGACCCGATCGAGGTCGCGGCGCTGTCGGCGGTGTACACGCAGGCCACGCGGGACCGCGGCTGGTGCGGCATCGGCTCGGTGAAGTCCAACATCGGCCACCTGAGCCAGGCCGCGGGCGTCATCAGCGTGATCAAGGCGGTGCTGGCGCTGGAGCACGGCCTGATCCCGCCGACGATCAACTACGAGCGCCCCAACCCGGCGATCGACTTCGACGACACCCCGTTCTACGTGGCGTCCACGCTGAGCAAGTGGGAGACGGACGGCGGTCCCCGCCGCGCCGGGGTGAGCTCCTTCGGCATCGGCGGCACGAACGCGCACGTGGTCCTGGAGGAGGCGCCGCGCGCCAGGGCGGTCGCCCGCCCGGAGCGGCCCGCGCACCTGTTGCAGGTGTCCGCCAAGACCCCCACCGCGCTGGACGCCGCGGTGGAGCAGCTCGCCGGGCACCTGGCCGCCGGCGAGGATCTCGACCTCCAGGACGTGGCCCACACGCTGCGGGTGGGCCGGACGGAGTATCCGCACCGAGCCACGGTGGCGGTCACCGGCCTCGCCGACGCGGTCACCGCGCTGCGGGACCGCAAGCGCCTGCGCAAGGGGAAGGCCGGCACCACCCCGCCGCCGGTGGCCTTCCTGTTCTCCGGGCAGGGCGCGCAGTACGCCGGCATGGGCGCGCAGCTGTACGGCGCGGAACCGGTGTTCGCCGCGGCCGTCGACGAGTGCGCGGACCCGCTCGCCGAGCACCTCGGCCTCGACCTGCGCGATCTGATGTTCGGCACCGCGGCCGACGCCGACGAATCGCTCCGGCAGACCCGTTACACCCAGCCGGCGCTGTTCACGGTGGAGTACGCGCTGGCCCGCCTGTGGCAGAGCTGGGGCGTACGGCCGGCGACGATGATCGGCCACTCCATCGGCGAGTACGTCGCGGCGACCGTCGCCGGGGTCTTCACCCTGGCCGACGCCGCGCGTCTGGTCGCCGCCCGGGGCGCGCTGATGCAGTCGATGCCGCCGGGCGCGATGCTCGCCGTCCAGCGGGACGAGTCGGAGCTGGCCGGACGGTTGCCTGAGGGGGTGTCGGTGGCGACCGTCAACGGTCCGGGCACCTGCGTGGTGGCGGGTCCCACGGACGCGATCGAGGCCTTCGCCGAGACGCTGAAGGCGGAGAAGGTGGGCTGCAAGGCCCTGCGCACCTCCCACGCGTTCCACTCGCCGATGATGGAGCCGATCCTCGCGGAGTTCACCGCGCTGGTCGCCTCGGTGCCGCGGCAGGCGCCGAGCATCCCGTTCTGGTCCAACGTCACCGGCGAGCCCATCACCGCCGAGCAGGCGACGGACCCGGGATACTGGGCCGGCCACCTGCGGCAGCCGGTCAGGTTCGGCGCCTGCGTCGCCGGGTTGTACGCCGCCGCCGGCGACACCCCGCCGCTGCTGGTGGAGTGCGGACCCGGGCGGCAGCTGGCCGGACTGACCAGGATGCAGCTTCCCAAGGGCGCGCCCGCGCCGCTGCCGAGCCTGCCGGGGCCCGGGGAGCGCAGCGAGGACACCGTCACCCTGCACGACGCGGCGGGCACGCTCTGGTCCGCCGGGGTGCCGCTGTCGGCGGGCTTCGGCGCGGCGGGCCGGCGGGTGCCGCTGCCGGCCTACCCGTTCGAGCGGCGCCGCTACTGGATCGACCCCGACCCCGCCGACCAGGCGGCGCCCGCGCCGGCACGGCGCCGGGGTCCGCTGCCGCTGGCCGACTGGTTCGCGGTGCCCACCTGGCGCCAGGCCGCTCCGGACCTGCGCCGCACCGACCTCGGCGACTGTGTGGTGCTGGCCGACGGGCCCCGCGGGGAGCAGCTCGTCGCCGAGCTGCGCGCCCGGGGCGTCGCCGTACGGGTCGCCGGCGCGGGCGGCCACGAGGCGGCACTCGCCGGCGGCGTCCCCGCCAGGATCGTGCACGCCCTCGCGCTGGACGGCGAGCCCGCCGGCGACGGGATCGCCGCCGCCTGGGACGCGCAGGAACGCGGCTTCTTCGATCTGCTGGGCCTCGTCCAGGCGCTGGCCGGCGCGGGGGTGGCCGACGGCGTCCACCTCGACGTGGTGTCGTCCGGCACCTCGGACGTCCAGGGCGCCCTGACCCGTCCCGAGCACGCCACCCTCGCCGGCATCACCCGGGTGGTGCCGCTGGAGCTGCCCGGACTCACCGTCCGCCACATCGACGCCGACCCGCAGGCGGGTGCCGCGCAGGCGGCCGACCTCGTGGCGGAGCTGCTGCGGCCCGCCGACGAGAAGGAGGTGGCGCTGCGCGGCGGCCGCCGCTGGGTCACCGACTACGCGCAGGTGCCCGTGACCGAGGAGGCCGCCGGGACCACCGCGCTCCGCGAGGGGGGCCGCTACCTGATCACCGGCGGCGTCGGCGGGATCGGCATCACCCTCGCCGAGGACTTCGCGCGGCGGGCCCGCGCTCGCCTGGCGCTGCTCAGCCGGGCCGGCCTGCCGCCCCGCGAGAAGTGGGACGAGCACCTGGCGGTGCACGGCGGCGCGGACCGGACGGGCCGGGCCATCCTCGCGATCCGGCGGATGGAGCAGGCCGGCGCGCAGGTGCTGGTGCTGGCCGCGGACGTCACCGACCCGGCGGAGCTGGGTGCGGTGCGGGAGCGGATCGACGCCGAGTTGGGCGGGCTGGACGGCATCGTGCACGCCGCCGGTCTGCCCGGCGGCGGCATGGCGGAGGTGAAGGACCGCGCCGCGGCCACCGCCGTACTGGCCCCCAAGCTCGCCGGGACCCTCGCCCTGGCACGGGTCTTCGGCGACCTGCCGCTCGACTGGGTGGCGCTCTGTTCCTCGGTGACCTCGGTGGTCGGCGGCTTCGGGCAGGTCGACTACTGCGCGGCCAACGCCTTCCTCGACGCCTACGCCCGCGGCGCCCACGGCTGGCGCGCGCCGGTCGTCTCCCAGAACTGGGGCGGCTGGACCGAGGTCGGCATGGCCGTCGAGGTGTCCGCGCCCGACGGGTTCCGCACCGCCCGGGGCGCGGTGGCCGGGGCGATGGACCACCCGGTCCTCTCCACGCTGGTCAACGGCCAGGACGGGGAGGCCGAGTGCCACGGTCTGGTCTCCGCCGCCACGCACTGGCTGCTCGACGAGCACCGCATCGGACAGGTGCCGGTGGTGCCCGGCACCGGCCACCTGGAGTCGGTCCGGGCCGCCGTCGCCGCGAGCCTGCCCGCCCCGGACTCCGGCCACGTCGTGGAACTGCGGGACGTGGCGTTCCTGGAGCCGTTCTCCGTCCCCGAGGGGAGCGTCGCCCAGTACCGGGTGGAGCTCACCCCCTCGGCGGACGGCGCCGAGTTCCGCGTGGTGAGCCGTACGGCGGGCCGCTCCGCCACGCACGTGCGCGGCTCGGCCGCGTGGGTCCGTCCGGAGCCCGCCGCGGAGGCCGACGCCACCGCGATCACGGCCCGCTGCCGGCCCCGGTCCGCCGGACGTGAGACGGGCGGCGCGGCGGATCTCGAATCCGGCCGCACCAGCATGCTCGCCTTCGGTCCCCGGTGGGACGCGCTGGGCGAGCACCACGTGGGCGCCGACGAGGAGCTCGCCAGGATCGTCGCCCCCGAGGCGGCCCTGGCCGACCTGGACCGCTGGGTGCTGAACCCGGCGCTGCTCGACGTGGCCACCGCGTTCGGCGAGGGCCGCGGCGAGGGCAGCTACCTGCCTCTCTCCTACGGCCGGGTGCTGGTGCGCGAGGCGCTGCCGGCGCGGTTCTGGAGCCACCTGCGCTACGCCGACGGCGGCGACGACGTGGTCTCGGCGGATCTGACGTTGTTCGGCGAGGACGGCCGGGTACTGGTGGAGATCGGCGACTTCGTGCTGCGCCGGGTGAACCGCGACGCCGTCACCGGCGACCTGGCCGGCGGAACCGACACGGTGGCCGTGGCGGCGCCCGCCACGGACGGGATCTCCCCCGTGGACGGCGCCGAGGCGTTCCTCCGGATCATGGCCGCGCGCCTCGGCCCCCAGGTGGTGGTCAACCCGCTGCCGGTGACCGAGCTCCTGGAGCGCGTCCGGGCCCGGACCTCCGACACCCTCGCCGGGGACGGCGAGGCCGGGGATCAGGCCTGGGGCGTGCCGGCCGACGACGGTCACGACGCGCCCCGCACGGAACTGGAGGCGACCATCGCGCGGGTCTGGAGCGACGGCCTGGGCGTGCCCCGGGTCGGAGTCGACGACGACTTCTTCGAACTCGGCGGCAACTCCCTGGTCGCGGTGCAGCTCATCGCCTCCCTGCGCAAGGCCGTCGGCGTGAAGCTGCCGATGCGCAGCCTGTTCGAGTCCCCGACCGTGGCCGAGCTCGCCGCCGTCGTCGAGCGGCTTCGCGCCGCCGACGGCGGCGCCGAGCAGTCGCGCCCGGCCACCACCATTCCCAAGCTGGACCGTCGATGAACGAGGCAGGAACCATGAACGACGACCACTACCTGGTCGTGCGCAACGACGAGGAGCAGTACTCGATCTGGTCGGCGGGGCGCGCCCTGCCCGCCGGGTGGTACGAGGCCGGCTTCGGCGGAGCCAAGCAGGAGTGCCTGGACCACATCGAGACGGTGTGGACCGACATGCGCCCGCTCAGCCTCCGCCAGGGGGGATGACGAAGGTGACCCCCAGGGAATGGGAGGCTCCCGCCTCCTTCGGCCAGGAACGCATCTGGCTGGCCGACCAGATGGACCCCGGATCGCCGGTTTTCAACCTGCCGTGCATGCTGGACGTCGCGCAGCCGGTCGAGGCCGACGTGGTCGTCGCCGCGCTGAAGGCCGTCGCCGGGCGGCACGAGGCGCTCCGCACCTCCTTCAGGGTCGTCGACGGCGTCCTGCGCCAGGTGGTGCACGCCGAGATCGACCTCGACGTGCAGGTGCACGACCTGCGGGCGCTTCCGTTCGAGGAGCGGGTGAAGCGGATGCTGGAGTACGCCGCGGACTCCGCCGGGACGGCCATCCCCACCGACGGCGCCCCGCTGTGGCGGGTCACGGCGGTCCGGAGCGAGGACGCGTACTGGATGGTGAGCTTCGTCGTCCACCACGCCGTGTTCGACGCCACCTCGGCCGTCGTCTTCACCGAGGAGGTGGTCGAGCTGTGCGCCGCCGCGGCGGCCGGCCGGCCCGCCGACCTGCCCGAACTGCCCGTCCAGTACGCCGACTACGCGGCCTGGCAGCGTGACCAGCTCACCGGTCCGGCCCTGACCGGGCAGGCGGAATACTGGCGGTCGCGGCTGGCCGGGTTGCCCGCCGTGCACACCCTTCCGACCGACCGGCCGCGGCCGGCCCGGCTCGGCTACGCCGGCGACGAGGTCCGTTTCACCATCCCCCAGGAGATGCAGGAGCAGGTCGCCGCGGTGGGGCGCCGCTCGGCCGCGACGCCGTTCATGGTGTTCCTGACGGCGTACGTCGCGCTGCTGGCGCGGCTGTCGCGCGACGACGACACCGTGGTCGGGGTGACCCTGGGCGGGCGGGATCTGCCCGAGGTCGCCGGCCTCATCGGCATGTTCGTCAACCAGATGGTGGTGCGGGTGGACACCTCGGGCGACCCGGCATTCGCCGAGCTGCTCGGCCGGGTCCGCACCACTCTGCTCGACGCCATGGAGAACGGCCAGGTCCCGTTCCAGGCGGTCGTGGAGGCCGTCGCGCCGCAGCGGAACCCGGGAGTGCAGCCGCTCTACCAGATCGGCTTCAACTTCATCCCCGACTCCGGCATCGAACCGATCCCCTACACCACCTCCAAGGACGATCTGGCGTTCGACCTGACCACCGACACCAGCCGGTTGCTGTATCGCACCGACCTGTTCGACCGGAGCACCGCCGAGACGTTCGTCTCCCGCTACCTGCGCCTGCTGGCCGCGGGCGCGGCCGGCCCGGACACCCGCGTGGGCGACCTGCCGCTGATGGACGAGGCCGAGCTCGCGACGGTGCTGGGGCCGGCCGCGCAGGAGCCGCCGCGTGAGCACGCCACGGCGCTCCAGATGGTGCGGGCCCAGATCGCGCGTACCCCGGACGCGGTCGCCGTGATCGCCGGTGACCGGCGGCTGACCTACGCGGAGCTGGACGAGGCCGCCGACCGGGTGGCCGACCGGCTGCGCCGGTCGGGCGTCGGCCCCGAGTCGCTGGTCGCGGTGCACGCCGAGCCGTGCCCGGAGCTGCTGCCCGCCCTGCTGGGCGTGTGGAAGGCCGGGGCGGGTTACGTGCCGGTGGACCCGGCCTATCCCGCCGAACGGGTGGCGTACATGCTCTCCGACTCCGCCGCCGCGGTGGTGCTCACCCAGCGGCGCCTGGCGGACGCCCTGCCGGCCGTCGAGGCGACCGTGCTCGTCCTCGACGACCCCGGCGAGCGGGCCGGGGAGGCGGACGCCGGCCCCGCGCGGGCGGCCGGTCCGGAGAACGTCGCGTACGTCATCTACACCTCGGGCTCGACCGGCACTCCCAAGGGCGTCGTGGTCGAGCAGGGCTCGGTCGCCGCCTACCTGGCGTGGGCCGCCGCCGCCTACCCCGGACTGGCCGGGCAGGCGCTGGTGCACTCCCCCATCTCGTTCGACCTGACCGTGACCGGCCTGTTCGGGCCGCTGACCGTCGGAGGCGCGGTACGGCTGGCCGCTCTCGACGACGTGGCGGCCGGTGAGCGGCCGACGTTCCTCAAGGCCACCCCGAGCCACCTGGCGCTGCTGGCGGCGCTGCCCGACCACGCCGCTCCCGGCGCCGACCTGGTGCTGGGCGGCGAGGCGCTGTCCGCCGACGCCGTCACCGCCTGGCGGGAACGGCACCCCGGCGTCACCGTCGTCAACGAGTACGGGCCCACCGAGGTCACCGTCGGCTGCGTCGCGGCCCGCGTGGCGCCGGGTGAGGCGCTGCCCGTCGACCAGGCGGGCTCGGTCGGGATCGGTCTCCCGGCCCCCGGCAACACCGCCTACGTGCTGGACGGCCGACTGCGACCGGTGCCCGCCGGTGTCGTGGGTGAGCTCTACGTCTCCGGCCCCCAGGTCACCCGCGGCTACCTGAACCGGCCGGGCGCCACCGCCGCCGCCTACCTGCCCTGCCCCTACGGGCCGCCCGGCCGGCGGATGTACCGCACCGGCGACCTGGCGCGCCGGCGCGCCGACGGGAGCATGGAGTTCGTCGGCCGCGCGGACGACCAGATCAAGCTGCACGGCTACCGCATCGAACCCGGCGAGATCGAGGCGGTCCTCCGCGCGCAGCCCGAGGTCCGGGACGCCGCCGTCAGCGTCCGCGAGGACACCGCCGACGGCAAGCGGCTCGTCGCCTATCTGGTCGGCGAGGCGGACAGCACGGCGGTGAACGACGCCCTCGTCGCCGCCCTGCCCGCCCACATGGTCCCGGCCGACTACGTCACCCTCGACGTCCTGCCCCTGACCGCCAACGGCAAGCTCGACCACGCCGCGCTTCCCGCGCCGACGGTGGCGGTGGAGCGCAGGTACATCGCCCCCCGCACCGCCGCGGAGGAGTTGGTGGCGGAGGTGTTCGCCGAGCTGCTGGGAGTGGAGAAGGTCGGCGCCGAGGACGACTTCTTCGAGCTCGGCGGCAACTCCCTGCTGGCGATCCGGGCCATCGCCAAGATCCGCGGCCAGATCGAGGTCGACATCCCGGTCCGTGGGCTGTTCTCCTACGCCACTGTCGCCGACCTCGCGGCCGAGATCGAACGGCGGCTCACCGAAGACCTCGACCGGCTCAGCGATGAGGACGTCGAGCGGCTACTCGCAGCGGAAGGTGACGGCCGGGCATGACGACCACCCCAGAGACCCCCTCGCAATCCCCCTTGCCGGCCCCTTCGCCGGCCTCCTCCTCCGCGGCTCGCCGGGCCCTGCTGGAACGGCGGCTGCGCCGGCGCGCCACCACCACCGTGACGCCCCGCCCCGAGGGAACCGCTCCGCCCCTGTCCTACCAGCAGGAGCGAGTCTGGTTCATGGAGCAGTTCGCGCCGGGTACGAGCCAGTACAACATCCCGGTCCCGATGCGCCTCGCCGGAGAGCTCGACCTCGAGCTGCTGGAGGCGGCCCTGCAGACGCTCCCGGTCCGGCACGAGGCGCTGCGGATGCGCTTCCCCGCCGACGCGGACGGGCGGCCCACCGTCCACGTCGAGCCCGCCGTCGCGGTGCCGCTGCGCTTCGTGGCGGCCGACGACGAGGCCGCGGCGCAGGTGCTGATCGACGAGGCGGCCACCGAACCGTTCGACCTGGCCGGCGGGCCGCTGCTGCGCGCCCTGCTGGTCCGGCTGGCCGACGACGACCACCGGCTGCTGGTCACCACCCACCACATCGTCGGCGACGGATGGTCGGTGGACCTGCTGCTGCGCGATCTCGCCGCGGCCTACCACGCGCTGCGCGCCGGCACCTCGGACACGCTCCCCGACGTGCCGATCTCCTACGGTGACTTCGCGCACTGGCAGCGGCAGACCCAGACCGGCACCGAGCTGGAGCGTCAGCTGGCGTTCTGGAGCGACCGGCTCACCGGCGTCCCGGCCCTGGAGCTGCCCGCCGACCGGCCGCGCCCCGCCACCCAGGCCTTCGACGGTGACTGGCATGTCATCGAGGTCGGCGCCGAGCTCACCGGCGCGGTCAACCGGTTCTGCAGGGAGCGCAACGCGACCCTGTTCATGACGCTGCTGGCCGCCTACCAGGTGCTGCTGGCGCGGCACTCCGGCCAGGACGACTTCGCGGTCGGATCGTCGTCGGCCGGCCGGTCGCTGGCGGAGCTGGAGAACGTGGTCGGCATGTTCGTCAACATGCTGCCGATGCGCGCGCGACTGGGCGACGACCCCACCTTCGACGAGCTGTTCGAACGCACCCGGGTCGGCGTGCTCGACGCCTTCGACCACGCGGAGGTCCCCTTCGAGCAGCTGGTCAACGCGCTCGGCGTGCCGCGCGACGTCAGCCGGTCGCCGGTGTTCCAGGCGATGTTCGCGCTGCAGAACTACCAGATGGGCAGGATCGCGGAGGCGGGAAGCTCGGACCTGCGCATCGCCTGGCTGCCGATGGACCTGCGGGCCACCCGCTTCGACATCGAGCTGCACGTCATCGAGATCCCCGACGGCCTGATCGTCAAGTTCGTCTACAACACGGCGCTGTTCGACGAGCCGACCGTGGCGAGCATGGCGACCCGCTTCGTCACCCTGCTGCGGTCGATCGTCGCCGCCCCGGCCACCCGGGTGTCCGAGCTGCCGATGCTGGACGCCGCCGAGCAGACGCTGCTGGTGGACGTGTGGAACGACACCGGCGCCGCGCTGGAGGAGGGGACGACGCTGCACGGCCTGATCGAGGATCAGGTCGCCCGCACCCCCGACGCGGTCGCGGTGACCTTCGAGGGCAGCCACCTGACCTACGCCGAGCTGAGCGGGCGGGCCGACCGGGTGGCGCACCGGCTGCGTGAGCTGGGCGTGGGGCCGGAGACCCTGGTCGGCGTCTACGCCGAACGCTCGGCCGAACTCGTGGTGGCACTGCTGGGCGTGCTCAAGGCGGGAGCGGCCTACCTGCCGCTCGACCCGGAGTATCCCGCCGACCGGCTGGCATTCATGATCAATGACGCCGACGCGCCCGTGGTGCTGACCCAGGAGCACCTGCGGGCGACCCTCCCGGCCACCGACGCGACCGTCCTGGACCTGGACCGGCCCGGCGAGTGGGCGGACCGGCCCGCCGGCGCCCCTCGGACGCCGGTCACCTCGGGCAACGCCGCCTACGTCATCTACACCTCCGGCTCCACCGGCAAGCCCAAGGGCGTGCCGAACACCCATCGCGGCATCGTGAACCGGCTGCGGTGGATGCAGCGGACCTACCGGCTGGGCGACGACGACGTCGTGCTGCAGAAGACCCCGGCCGGTTTCGACGTGTCGGTGTGGGAGTTCTTCTGGCCGCTGCTCACCGGGGCGCGGCTGGTGCTCGCCAAGCCGGGCGGCCACAAGGACGCGGCGTACCTGCGCGAGCTGCTGATCTCCGAGAACGTGACCACCGCCCACTTCGTCCCCTCGATGCTGGCGGTGTTCCTCGCCGACGACGAACGGGCCGCCGCCGACTGCACCGGGCTGCGCCGGGTGATCTGCAGCGGCGAGGAGCTTCCCGTGGCCACGGCGGCCACCTTCCTGGCGGCGCTCCCGAACTGCGAGCTGCACAACCTGTACGGTCCCACCGAGGCAGCCATCGACGTCACCTCCTGGCACTGCACCCCCGAGGCCGTCGCCGGCGCGGTCACCCTGCCGATCGGCGCCCCGATCACCAACATGCGGCTCTACGTCCTCGATCGGCACGGTGCCCCCGCGCCGATCGGCGTGCCCGGGGAGCTGCACATCGGCGGGGTCGGGGTGGCCAGGGGCTACCACCGCCGCCCGGCGCTCACCGCCGAACGGTTCGTCCCCGACCCGTTCGGCTCCGACCTGGGCGGCAGGCTGTATCGCACCGGTGACCTGGCGCGCTGGCGCGGTGACGGGAACCTGGAGTTCCTCGGCCGCATCGACCACCAGGTGAAGCTGCGCGGCCTGCGCATCGAACTCGGCGAGATCGAGATGGTGCTGCGGGAACGGGAGGACGTCGCCGACGCGGTGGTGGTGGTCCGCGAGGACACCCCGGGCGACAAGCGGCTGGTCGCCTACCTGACCACCCCCGGCGGGACGGACATCGACGTCGCCGAGCTGCGGGCCGCGCTGAAGCAGGGCCTGCCCGACTACATGGTGCCGACGGCGTTCGTCGTCATGGACGCGCTGCCGCTGTCCCCCAACGGCAAGCTGGACCGCGCGGCGCTGCCCGCCCCGCAGGCGACGCGGGACGCCACCGCCGAGCTGGTCGAGCCGGAGACCCCCACGGAGCGGATGCTGGCCGGGATCTGGACCGAGGTCCTCGGCCTGGAGCAGATCGGCGTCCACGACGACTTCTTCGACTCCGGCGGCCACTCCCTGCTCGCCACCCAGGTGGTGGCCCGCATCCGCAAGGCGTCCGACGGCTCGGGACGTCCCGTCGGTGTGATGGACCTGTTCCAGAACCGCACCATCCGTGAGCTGGCCGTCTTCATCGACGCCGGAGCCGACACCGCGGCCGGGCCGCAGCCGCTGCTGTACGAGCTGACCCCCAAGGGGGGCAGACGCACCCTGTCCTATGTGTGCGTGCCGTACGGCGGCGGCAGCGCGATCGTCTACCAGCCGCTCGCCGACGCCCTGCCCGCCGGGCACGCGCTGTACTCGGTGGCCATCCCGGGCCACGACGTGGGCCTGACCGAGGAGGGACTGCCCTTCCACGAGCTGGTGGACCGGATCGTGGCCGAGGTCCGGGAGAAGGTGGACGGCCCGCTGGTCCTGTACGGGCACTGCGGCGTCGGCAGCGCCATCGCGGTCGGCGTGGCCCGCAAGCTGACCGAGGCCGGCCGGGACGTGGAGGCGGTCTACATCGGCGCCATGTTCCCCTTCGCCCGGCTCAAGGGCGTCATCGGCGCGGTGCGGACCCGGCTGGAGAGGCTGCGCAGCAACCGCGAGTCCGCCAACTGGCTGAAGGGAATGGGCGTCGACACCGACGCCCTCGACCCGGAACAGGCCGACCGGATCATCGGCAACATGCGGGCCGACTCCCGGGCCGCCGAGGAGTACTTCACCGAGCTGCTCGACCGGCGCCCGGAACCGATGTCCGCTCCGATCATCTCGGTGGTCGGCTCCGAGGACCCGATCACCGACTACTACGCCGAGCGATACCGGGAGTGGGAGTTCCTCACCGACACCACCGGGCTGGTGGTGCTCGACCGGGCCGGTCACTTCTTCCTGAAGCACCGGGCGGAGGAGTTGGCCGAGATCGTCACGAACATCCACCCGGCGATGGCCCGGCGCGAGACCGCCGAGTACGGCGTCGCCGCGCGGGGACCGGACGCCTCGTGGGCGCTGCACGACACGCACTACCCGGCCGAGCCCGGTCAGGCCGATGACCCGCCCGCGGTGGAGCCGAGCAACACGAGGTTCCTCAGCGTCGCGGTCGGCCAGATGGTGTCGGTGACCGGGTCGGCGCTGACCGGCTTCGCCATCCCGGTGTGGCTGTTCGACCGGACCGGGTCGGTCACCGACCTCGGCCTGCTGTGGGCCCTGTCGCTGATCAGCGGCGTGGCGATGCTGCCCATCGCCGGGCCGCTGATCGACCGGTTCGACCGGCGGCGCGTCATGCTCGCCGCGAGCGGCCTGTCGGGCCTGGTCCAGCTCTGCGTCACCCTGCTGCTGTGGACCGGCCATCTGGACCTGTGGGTCATCTACGTGATGCTGCCGATCAACTCGATGGCCGCCACCTACCAGCGGCTGGCCTTCCAGACCGCGGTCCCGCAACTGGTGCCCAAACGCTACCTGGGACACGCGGTCGGCCTCACGCAGCTCACCAACGGGTTCGCGATGCTGTTCGCCCCCCTGCTGGGCGCCGGGCTGTACGTCACGATCGGCCTGTCGGGCATCCTCGCCATCGACATGGTGAGCTACCTGTTCGCCGTCGCGGTGCTGCTGGTCGTCCGTTTCCCCGACACCCTCGGTTTCCGCCGCAGGGAACCGCTGGTCACCGCGATCGCGGAGGGGCTGCGGTACTCCTGGAATCTCCGCGGTTTCCGGGCCATGGTCGTCTACTTCACGGTTGCGAACGTCTTCCTGGGCCCCGCCCTGGTGCTGACCGTCCCGCTGACGCTCTCCTTCGGCACGGTCGACCAGGTCGCCCAGGTGTCGGTGGCCGAGGCGCTGGGCGCGGTGGCCGGCGGCGTGGTGATGGCGCTGTGGGGCGGTCCCCGCAAGCGCAGGATGGTCGGGGTGTTCCTCGGCAACCTGGGAATGGCCGTCGGCTGCCTGGTGATGGGTCTGCGGCCGTCCCTGCCCGTGGTCATGGCCGGTGTCTTCTTCCTGGGAATGACGATGACGATCTCCCAGGGCATCTACGTGACGTTGATCCAGGTCAAGGTGCCGCAGCGGTTCCACGGGCGGGTGTTCGCGCTCAACCAGGCCATCTCGTGGTCCACCCTGCCGCTCGGGTTCGCCGTGCTCGCCCCCCTGGCCACCTCCCTGTTCACTCCCCTGCTGCGACCGGATGGTGCGCTCGCCGGCTCGGTCGGCGCGGTCATCGGCACCGGGGACGGGCGGGGCATGGGTCTCACCTACATCGTCTTCGCGCTGATGATGGCCGCGGTCACCGTGGGCGCGTCGGGCATCCGGCTGCTGCGGCGCTTCGACACCGAGGTGCCCGACTCGCTCCCCGACGACCTCATCGGCATGCAGGAACGGCAGCGTCGTCTGAAAGGAACCATCGCATCATGACGGGTGTCATTCCCACGGACCCGGCCCGGCTCGGGCCGGTGACCGGACGTCTGGACGGCAACGACCACACCACCATCGTGGTGTACGGCCTCGGGCCGGACATGACCGATCACCTGGGCTGGGTGACGGACCATCGCGACGGCCTGCGCGCCGCCCTGGCCGAACACGGCGCGGTACTGCTCCGCGACCTGCCGGCTGATCTGGAGCTGTTCGACCGGATCGTCCGGGTGGTCGGCGGTGATCCGCTGCGCTACACCGAGCGCTCCACCCCGCGCACGTCGGTCACCGAGTCCATCTACACCTCCACCGAGTATCCGGCCGACCAGCCGCTCCCGATGCACAACGAGAACTCCTACTCGGACACCTGGCCGGGTCATCTGTTCTTCTACTGCGACATCGCCGCCGCCACGGGCGGGGCCACCCCGATCGCCGACAGCCGGGCGGTGTTCCGCCTGATCCCCCAGGAGGTGCAGGACAGGTTCGCGGGCGGCGTGGTGTACGCCAGGGCGTTCCGGGAGGGACTCGGCCTGTCCTGGCAGGAGTCGTTCCAGACCGACGACGCGGCGGCGGTGGAGGACCACTGCGCGCGGCACGGGCAGACGTTCGAATGGGTCGAGGACGGCCTGCGCACCAGGCACCACCGGCCCTCCCACCAGACCGAGCCGCTCACCGGGGAGCAGGTCTGGTTCAACCAGGCGAACCTGTTCCACGTCACCAGCCTGGACGAGGAGGTCCGCGAGGCTCTGCTGTCGCTGTACGACGAGGCCGACCTGCCCCGCAACGCCTATCTGGGCGACGGCGGCCCGATCGATCCGGCCGACCTCGCCGCGGTCAAGGCCGCCTACGACGAGGCCGCCTACGCGTTCCCCTGGCGCCGGGGCGACTTGATGATCATTAACAACATGCTGTGCGCGCACGGCCGGGAGCCGTTCACCGGCGCTCGCCGCATCCTGGTCGCCATGACGGCCTGACCCGTCCCGTTCGTCGCGAGCCCGAGGGGCCGGCCGCCGGTTCGGCGGCCGGCCCCTTTCCGGCAAGGGCGCGGGGCACGGCGTCACGGGCACGGCGGGTCATAGGGCAGGGCGTCACAGGTACGGCGTCACGGGCACGGCGGGTCATAGGGCACGGCGGGTAGATACTGCGCCCACTCCTCTCGGGTGGTGGCCGCTCCCACCTGCTCGCAGAGCCGCCAGGCCGTCCATCCGGGGTCCACGGACCACAGCCGTACGGTTCCGTCCCGCGATCCGGTCGCGAGGACGCCGCCGTCCGGGCGGAACGCGACGCCCAGCGTCCAGTCGGGGTGGCCGGTGAGGGTCGCGTGGAGTGCCGGGGACTCGGCCGTGAGATCCCACACCTTCACGGTGTGGTCGGCGGAGGTCGTCGCGAGGAAGCGCCCGTCCGGGCTGAAGGCCGCCGCGGCGACGAGGTCGGTGTGGCCGGTCAGCACCGCCGGCGGCCGGGGACGGGCGGGGTCGGCCAGGTCCCACAGCAGCACGGTCCCGTCCCGGGAGGCGCTCGCCGCGACACGTCCGTCCGGGGCGACGGCCACGGCGTTCACCTGGTCACCGTGCCCGAGCAGCCGGGTGCCGACCGGGCGGGCCAGCGACGACAGCAGGGCGCTGCGGGCCTCGACGGTCGGGGAGATCCGGTAGGCGGCCAGGCTGAGCTGCGCCGCGAGAGAGGTGTCGGGAAGCCGGGCGCTGCTGATGGCCGCCACCTGGGAGATGGCGGCGTCGCGCTGCCGGACGACGGTGACGGTCCTGACGGCGGCCAGGACGCTCGCCGTGACGGCGAGCACGAGCAGGACGAACCAGCGGGCGGCGTCCAGGGCGGCCTGGATGCCGGGCCACAGGGCCGGGCCGGCGGCCAGGCCCGTCTGGTCCCGGAACACCTCCATGGCGCGGCGCTGGTTCCAGGGCTTGGCCAGCCGCTGCAGTCCGCGCTGGAGGGCGGGACCGAACAGGCCGTCGGCTCTGTGGGAGTAGGAGACGAAGGCGTCGTAGGCCTTCGGGAGACGTCCGGACCGGGCCGGCTCGGAGGGAAGGTCCGGAGCCGTGACGTCCATGTCCGTCCTCCGTCCACGAGGGGCGGTCAGGCGATGCCGGCGACCGCTTCCGGGGGACCCGGAGAGTATCCCGAAAACAACGATCGCACCAGCGGATGCGCCCGGATCACGAGCACGACGCCCGCCGGGCGGCGGATCGGCCCGGACGTGCCGCCCCGCCGCCGCGGACGCACCCGCGCGCGGGTGCGTCCGCGGCGGCGCTCATCGTACGGACCAGCGCTGTGCCCCGGTGCCGTTGCAGTCCCATAGCTGGACCAGTGTCCCGTTCGCGGTCCCGCTCGTTGTCACGTCGACGCACTTGCCCGACCCGGCGCCCACGATGCTGCCGTTCGTGTTGAACGTGAACTTCTGCGCCGCCCCGCCGTTGCACGTCCAGATCTGGATCTTCGTGCCGTTGGCGGTGCCGTTGCCGTTCACATCGAGGCAGCGGTCGCCGTAGACGCGCAGTTCACCGGCCGCGGTGCGGGTCCAGCGCTGGTTGGTCCCGCCGTGGCAGTCCCAGATGATGATCTGCGCACCGGGGGTGGTAGCGGCCCCGTAGACGTCCATGCAACGGTTCGACTGCGGGTTGGACAGCGAGACGGCGACGCCCACCGGCGGAACGACCAGCGGAGTGAGGCTGCCGGGTACGGACTGCAGCGCGGAGAACCAGCGCGCCGCCATCTTGTCGTAGCCGCCCTCGTTCGGGTGGAGGCCGTCGGCGAGGTCGGCGGTGGTGAACCCGGAGTGCATGTCGACCAGGTGAGTCATCGGCCCCTTCTGCGAGACGACGCCGGGAATGGCCGCGTTGAACGCCTGCACCCGCGCCTCCAGCGCTGGATCGCTCGCCGGCGTGATCTGCGCGACGAAGAGTTCGACCGTCGGCGCATTGGCGCGGATCTTGTCGATGAGTGCGGACAGCCGAGCCGGCGCATTGGCGACGTCGCGGTTCTGGCCCATGTCGTTGGTGCCGATGTGCAGCAGGATGGTGCGCGGGGCGGAGGTCTGCAGCCAGCCGACGATGTTCGCGTCGATCTCGTCGATCCGCCACCCCGAGTGGCCCTCGTGGTCGTGGTCGCCGAGGCCGGCCGGCCCGTTGAATCCGGACCCGACGAAGTCGACCGTGTACTGTCCCGAGGCCATCCGCTGCCACAGGTTGTTGCGGTAGCCGCCGGGCACGTTGAACCCGTCGGTGATGGAGTCACCGAGCGGCATGACCCGCACTCCGCCGTTCGACTCGGCTCGCGCCGGCGCTGCCGTCGCCATCGTCAACCCGGCGGTGAGGGCGAGCCCGAGCCCGGCGGCGAAGAACCGTCTGATGTTCCGTCGCATGGCTGATCCTTTCGTCCGCGCCGTCCCGGGCCGGACTTCGAACGGTCGTTCACGGCGGGAAACGACCTGCCGCAGCGGGACGGGCGCGTCGTTCGGGGGGTGGGGAGGTCCGCCGTTGGTCGGTGCCGCCGGTGCGGCTGTTTCTTCTTCGCAGGTCAGGTCCCCGACTTCCGTGTCGGAGGGAAGCTCGCGAACGGCTCCGCCGGCGTTCTTCGGCCGGCGTCCTCGAGTTCCAGGGCGGTGGGCGGGTCGGCCCCCGCGCGGGCACAGGTGATGGCGGCGGCCGTCACCGCGCGGGTCAGCGGCCCGGACAGCAGGGCCCGGTCGGCCCGGCCGAGCTCCGCCCGCCGCCCGGGGTCGAGCAATCCGGCCGCCAGCAACCCGGACAGCAGGCCCGACATGAACGCGTCCCCGGCACCTACGGTGTCGACCACCTCGACGGCCGGGGCGGGACGGTGGATCTGCTCGGCGGCGGTGACGGCGACGCAGCCGCCCGGCCCCCGGGTGAGCACGACGAGCGCGGGCCCGGAGCGCTGCCACGCGCGGGCGATCCCCACCGGATCGGCCCCCGGGTAAAGCCACCCGAGGTCCTCGTCGCTGGCCTTGACCACGTCGCTGAGCGCCACCTGCCGTTCGACCCGGCGACGCTCGGACGTTCGGTCTCCGAGCAGCGCCGGTCTGATGTTGGGGTCGTAGGTCACGATGGCCGTCGCCCGTGCCCCGGCCATCGCGGCCTCGGCCGATCGGTCCCCCGGCGGTAGCGCCGCGGCCAGCGATCCGGTGTGCAGTACGGCGGTGTCCGGCGGCAGCACGGGCGCCGCGGGCTCCCAGGACAACGCGAAGTCGTACGAGGGGACACCCGCCCCGTCGACCGACACGATGGCCAGACCGGTGAACGGGGCGGGTTGGGCCTCCACCGTCACCCCCGAGGCGACCAGACGCGCGGCGACCAGACGGCCGAATGCGTCGTCGCCCAGACCGGTCGCCAGCGTCACCGAGACTCCCATGCGGCCCAGCCCGACGGCGACGTTGGCGGGGCTGCCGCCGGGGTCGGCCCGGAAGTGCCGGCCGTCCGGGGTGGCGACCAGATCGACCAGGCTCTCGCCGAAGACCGTGATCCGGACCATGTTCCTCCGTTCCTCCTCCCGGGTTCCGGGTCTCAGCAGCCGGCCTTGTAGAGCACCTTCTGGATCTCGGGCTTGTCGATGTTCTCCTTGGTGACGATGGTGGCGTCGGTCGGGATGGAGGCGCTCACCGGCCGCCCCTCGACCGCCGCGACGGCCTGCTCGACGCCCTTGGCGCCGATGTCACCGGGAAGCTGGGCGATCAGGCCCTGGACGACACCGTCGCGCAACTGCTTGACCTGCGCCGGTCCCGCGTCGAAGCCGATCATCTTCACCTTGCCGAGCTTGCCCGCCTGCTGCAGGGCCGAGCCCGCGCCGGTGGCGGAGTTGAGGTTGGTGGCGAACACCCCGGCCAGGTCCGGGTTCTTGGCCAGCGCCGCGTTCACGATCTTGCTGGCCTCGCCGACGTCGTTGTGGGAGTACTGCACGCCGACGTACTCCACGTTCGGGTGGCCGGCCTTGATCTCCTGCTCGAAGCCCGCGATCCGGGCGTCCACCGTGCTGACGCCCGGATCGGTCGAGACGACCAGCACCTTCCCCCTGTCACCGATCTGCTCGGCCAGCGCCTTGGCCGCGGCCGCGCCGCCCTTGGCGTTGTCGGTGCTGATCCGAGACAGTCCGATGCTCGGCTCCTCGACCACCGTGTCCACCAGGATGATCTTGATGCCGGCGCTCTTCGCCTGGGTCAGCGGCGCGACCAGCGCCTTGACGTCGGTGGGCGCGATGAGCATGGCGTCGGGACCGCTCGCCACCACCGAGTTGACGATCGGGGTCTGCAGTATCGGGTCGAACTTCTGTGGCCCCTGGACCTGCAGGTCGACGCCGAGCTCGGCGGCCTTGGCCTTGGCTCCGCAGGCCATCGTCTCGTAGAACTCCTCACCCGCCAGGCCCTGCACGAGGGTCACCTTCGTCTTCGCGGCGCCGCCACCGGCGGAGCCTCCGTCGTCGCCGCAGGCCGTGACGGCCACCGCGAGCACCGCCGCCATGGTCAGGCTGGTCACCTTGCGCATCGTCTGCCTTCCTGTCGTGCCTGTCGCATCTGTCGTGCCCGCCGGGTTCCGTCGAGGCCGCTGTCAGTGATCGCGCGCCCTGCGGCGCCATTGGTCGAGGTAGACGGCGGCGATGAGCACCGCGCCGACCACCACCTGCTGCCAGAACGGCTTCACCCCGAGGATCTGGAAGCCGTTTTGCAGCACCGCCGGGATGAACACCCCGATGACCGTGCCGACCACGGTGCCGACGCCGCCGAAGAGGCTGGTGCCTCCGATCACCACGGCGGCGATCGCCTGCAGGTTGTCGGTGGAGTGCGCCGACACCCCGGTGATCCCGTACTTGGCCAGGGACAGATAGCCCGCCAGCCCGGCCAGCGTCCCGGCCAGCCCGTACACCTTGACCAGCTGGCGGTCGACCAGGACTCCGGAGCGGCGCGCGGCCTCCATGTTCGAGCCGCTCGCGTACGTGTGGCGGCCGAACCGGCACTGCGCGAGCACCACGCCCAGCACCGCGGTGATCACGGCCGAGATCCAGGCGATCTGCGGCACCCCGGCGAACCTGTCCAGGCCGAGGCCCAGGTTGAGCTCGCCGGGCGCCCGCATGTCGACCCCGCCGGTGATCAGCAGCGCCCCGCCCAGCGACATGCCGAGCGTGCCCAACGTGACGATCAGGGACGGGATCCGTCCGTACGCGACGAGCACGCCGTTGAGCGCCCCCCAGGCCAGCCCGGTGAGCACCGCCGTAACGGCGCCCAGCAGCAGCGAACCCGCCGACTCACCACCGGTGGCCTCCATCACCGTGGTGGCGGTGACGCCGGAGAAGACCAGCACCCCGCCGACCGACAGGTCGATGCCCGCCGTGATGATCACGTATGTCATGCCGGTGGCCAGCAGCAGGAGGATGGCCGCGTCGCTGACCAGGTTGAGCAGGTTGAAGGAGGTCGCGAAGCTGTCGGGCCTGAGCACGGAGAAGGTGATGAGCAGCCCGGCCAGCACCAGGCCGATCCAGACCACCTGGGCCGTCAGCAGTTGCTCACGCAGCCTCGGCAGTGGTGGCCGGCCGCGCCCGGCAGCCTGGCCCGCCACGGAATCATCCACCCGGGTCCGTTCGGAGCCGGGAGAACGGCCGGATGCGCTCATCTGTGCCGCTCCCCGTCCATGCTCCCCGGTCCGGGGAGTCGCGGCTCGTCGCCGTCCGCCGCGGCGAGATCCTGCTCCAGCGCGCCTGTCATCGCACCGACGAGTTCCTCCATGGACACCCGGGCGGTGGCGAAACGCGCCACCCGGCGTCCCAGGCGCAACACCTCGATGCGGTCCGAGACCGCCCTGACGTCCTGCATGTTGTGGGTGATCAACACGATCGCCACCCCCGTGTCGCGCACGCTGCGGATCAGGTCCAGCACCCGGCCGGTCTGCACCACGCCGAGTGCCGCGGTGGGCTCGTCCATGAACACCACCCGGCGTGCCCAGGTCACCGCGCGGGCGACGGCGACACCCTGCCGCTGGCCACCGGACAGCGTGGACACCGGTACCGAGTCCGACTTGAGCAGGACCCCGAGGCGTTCGCACTCCTGCCGTGTCCGGGTCCGCATCGCGGCGTGATCGAGGAAGCCGAGCCGGCCCAACAATCCCGAACGCAGCACCTCCCTGCCGAGGAAGAAGTTGGCGGCCGGCGTGAGGTCGGCGCACAGTGCGAGGTCCTGGTAGACGGTCTCGATTCCCATGGCACGGGCCTGCTCGACCGACTCGAACCGGACCGGTCTCCCGTCGATCAGGACCTGCCCGGCGTCCGGACTCTCCGCGCCGGACAGGATCTTCGCGAGCGTCGACTTGCCGGCGCCGTTGTCACCGATCAGGGCGACGACCTCACCCTCCGACAGGGCGAAGTCGGTGCCGCGCAGCGCGTCCACCTGCCCGTAGCTCTTCACGACGCCCCGGGCCTCGAGCAACGGCCGCGTCATGGTGTCCTCCCCGCTCATACGCCGCCGCCCGGGGGCGTGCCGGGGCTGGGGGGCAGGCAGCGCAGCACCTCGACCTCGCCGTGCACCGTCGCGGGCCCCGATCCGTACGGGACGAGGAGGGTCTCGCCGGCTTTGAGCGGTAACGGCTCACCTTCGGAGGGCTCGAGCTCTCCGATGCCGCCCAGCACCACCAGCACCGCGAAGCTCTCGGCCAGCTCGGCGCCCGCCCCGACGAGTTCGGCCCGGAAGTAGGGGTCGGCCGACTCGGGCAGCACCCGGCGCACTCCCGGCGCCGATTCCGCGAGGGCGGACGGGCGGCGGACGAGCCCGGCGATCTCCTCCTTGGACCACGCGCGCCGGTCCACGCAGCGCAGCGCCGTGTCCCAACCGAGTCTCAGGTGCCCTTCCGTGCCGCCGTACGGCGCGAATCCCGCCCACTCGATCAGCACGCTGAAGTCGGTCGGCTCCTGGATCTCGACGAGGAAGACTCCGGCGTCCACGGCGTGCGGCAGCCCGGCCGGTACGAGCACGGCGTCGCCCGGCCGGACCGTCACCGGGTTGGTCGCCTCCAGTATCGCCATCCGGTCCTGGACGCGAGACCACTCGCGAAGCCGCCGCTCGGCGACCTCTTCCTGGAAACCGAGATAGACCTGCCCTTCTCCGCCCTCCGGCACGTCCACGACCAGCCATGCCTCGGTCTTGCCGAAGGCGCTGCCGAGGTGGGCGCCGGCGAAGTCCCGGCTCGGATGGCAGTGCACCGGCAACCTTTGGCCGGCGTCGAGCAGCTTCACCAGCAGGGCCGGGGTGTCTCCCCAGCGGTCCAGGTGTGCCGGTCCCAGCCATCCGGCCGGGTCGGTGGCGATCGCGGCGGGCAGCGTACGGCCGTCGGGCAGGACCGTGAGCCCGAGGGCATCGGCGCCGAACCGGCACGTCGCCGACCCCACCCAGTCCTCCGGCCGGTAGTCGTCGGGGGGAGCTGCTCCCCGGAAGCGGCCGATGTTGCCGCCACCCCGGTAGAAGTGCCGGGGCTGGTTGGCGGTCAGGGGGATGGGGCGCAGTTCAGGCATCCGTCCTCGCCAGCTGGTGGTCGACTGTGACGCATCGCACATTGCCGCCTAAAGGTCTTCATCTACAGACATCGTTGTCAAGTATGGCCGAGGAGCTGTGATCTCCCCGTGACCTTCGCCGCCTTCTTCCCGGACTTCTTCCGGAACCGAAATAGGGTCTTTGAACTGCGGATAAGCGGAACAGTCAGCGACTTTTGCCGACAACACGCAATACCGCCGGTGCCATCGGCTCGACTTCCTGCTGGGACAACGTTGTCTCCACTTCAATCGCCCGGCGTCACCTCACCCGGCCCCGAAGATCCAGAAGTCGCCGAGACCCCCGCCCCCGTCCAGGCGGCGGGCTCGGCCACCGAACCCCCGGTCACGGCGCCGTCCACCGGGCGCGCTCGCCCGTGCCGGCCCCGATCCCGGGCGGCCGGGCGACTCCACCACCCCGGCTTCACCCACCGGCACCGGGCAGGCCCACGCTCACCTGTGAACCGGAGCACTACATTTGGTCAGGACATCGTTATCGCACACCCGTCATCACGGATGGCGCCGGCCGTGATGACAAGAGCGCGACCTCGTCAGGAGGACTCCGGTGGGTGGGCAGGACAGACCGCGAAGGCCGACGATCTCCGACGTGGCGGCCACGGCCGGCGTCAGCGTGAAAACGGTCTCCCGGGTCATCAACAACGTGCCGACGGTGCGGCCCGAGTTGGTCGAGCAGGTGCTCAGCGCGGTCGGCGAGCTCGGGTTCCGACGCAACGACATGGCCAGCTCACTGCGCTCCGGCAGACGGACCGCGACGATCGGGCTGATCATCGAGGATCTGGCCAACCCCTTCTACTCGGTGATCGCGGCGGCGGTGGCCAAGGTCGCGCGCTCACACGACACCCACCTGATCACGGTCAGCTCGGAGGAGGATCCCGAGTTGGAGCACCGGCAGTTCCTCGAGCTGTGCCAGCGCCGGGTGGACGGGCTGATCATCGTGCCCGCCGGGTCGGATCACTCCTACACGCGGTCCGAGGCGGAGATGGGCATGCGGATGGTCTTCCTGGACCGACCGCCGTCCGGCATCCTGGCCGACAGCGTGGTGATCGACAACGCGCGGGGGGCCCAGGCCGGCATCGAGGACCTGCTGGCGGCCGGGCACAGCCGGATCGGCGTCATCACCGACTCGTCGACCATCTACACCGCGCGTGAACGGCTGGCCGGCGTGCGCACGGCGCTCACCGGAGCGGGCATTCCCTACGACGACTCCCTGGTCCGGGTCGGGGCCGCGCATCCCGAAGAGGCCGCCGAAGCGGTCGCGAACATGCTCGACGGCACCGATCCGCCCACCGCGTTCTTCACCGGAAACAACCGGATCACCGTCGGCGCCATCCAGGAGCTCTGCCGGCGCGGCCACGACGCCGCGCTGGTGGGCTTCGACGACTTCGAGCTGTCCACGCTCATGCCACGCCCGCTGACCGTGATCGCCTATGACGTCCAGGAGCTCGGCCGCGCGGCCGCCGTACGGCTTTTCGAGCGGATCGGCGGGGATGCCTCCTGGCCGTCGGAAACCGTGATCGACACCAGGCTCATCCGCCGCGGCATCGAGCCGTTGAAGCCCTGAGCGGCGAGCCGCCGAAGAGCGCCGAAGACGCGGACAGGCGTCTCACGTCAGGTGAGCGGCGCGTCCCGTACGGCCTTCCGGCCATCATCTGCAGACATCGTTGTCAAGAGCGCCCTGTCGGCTGTGATCGGTCCGCAACCTTGACGGAGCCGTTCGCCGGTCCCCTCGGACGCCGTAAGCGGAGCTTTGACCTGTGCCGGAAAAGAAACATCGGTGATCTCTATTGACAGCGGGTTACGCCCATTCGACTATCCGGTCAATTGCCCTAGTTAAGACAACGTTGTCTTAACTCCCGCGTGAATGCTCAGGCCCTGTCAGGCGTTGTCACCCCCCAGGAGGCACACAGTGCGCGCCTTAGTCGCGTTCGCCCTCGCCCTGGCTGTCATCGGACCACCGACTTCCGCCGCCGGCGTCGCCGCGGAGTCACTCGCGATCGATGATCCCGCCCAGTACGTCAACGCGTTCGTCGGCACCAAGCCCGGCGGCCCGGATTTCGGGCACGGCGGCGGCGCCGGCAACACCTTCCCCGGTGCCGACGCCCCGTTCGGCATGTTGCAGTGGAGCCCGGACACGGTGACCTACCAGCACGGCGGATACCACTACGACGACAACCGGATCAGGGGATTCAGCCTGACCCACCTATCCGGCCCGGGGTGCGGTGACTTCGGCAACATCCCGTTCATGCCGGTGCTCGGCTCGTCCCCGGTCAGCTACTCGACCTTCACGCACGCCAACGAGTCCGCCTCGCCGGGCTACTACTCGGTCGGGTTCGACAACGGTCTGCGGACCGAGCTGACCGCGACCCCCCGGTCCGGAATGGGCCGGTTCACCTATCCGGCGGGACAGCGCGCCTCGCTCTCGGTGGATGTCGCGAAGGCCTTCAACGCGGCCAGCGGGTCGCTCACCATCGGCACCGACACGATGTCCGGATACACCGACAGCGGCGGCTTCTGCGGTGCCGGCAACCGCTACCGGCTGTATTTCCACGCCGTGTTCGACCACCCCTTCGCCACCGCCGGTGTGGCCTCGGCCGATGGCAAGGTCGACCAGGGCGAGCGGACGATCGAGGGCAGCAGCAAGGGTGCGGCCCCGCCCGCGCCGAAGAGCGCGAAACTGCAGGAGAAGGCACGCGCCGCCGCCACGGTCGAGGATGTCCGGCCGCTCGCCGCGGCCGCGTTCGTCTCATTCGACACCAGCACCCAGCGATCGGTCACGGTCCGGGTCGGCATCTCGTTCGTCAGCCTGGACGGCGCCAAGGCGAACCTCGCCGCCGAGCAGGGTTCGCGGGGATTCGACGAGGTGAAGGCGGGCACCAGGAACGCCTGGAACGACCTGCTCGGCCGTATCTCGGTCACCGGCGGAACCGATCCGCAGCGGCGTGTCCTCTACACCTCGCTCTACCATTCGCTCTTGCACCCCAACGTGTTCAGTGACGTCGACGGCCGCTACATCGGCTTCGACCGGCAGATCCACACCGTGCCGGCGGGTCGCGCGCAGTACGCCAACTATTCCGGCTGGGACGTCTACCGCTCCCAGGCCGCGCTCGTCGCGCTGATCGCGCCGAAGGAGGCGGCCGACGTCGCGCAGTCCGCGATCAACCAGGCGGCGTACGGCGGCTACTTCGACCGCTGGACCGTCGCCAACGGCGGCACCGGGGTGATGAACGGCGACCCGCTGGCGATCATCGTCTCGACCATGCACGCCTTCGGGGCGACCGGCTTCGACACGGCGGACGGGCTGCGCCGGATGGTCGCCGGCACCAAGGACGTGCGTCAGCGGCCGGGCTGGTTGCAGTACGACACCTACGGCTACGTGCCGACCGGGCTCGGTGACGTCTGGGGTTCGGCGTCGACCACGCTGGAGTACACCAGTGCGGACTTCGCCATCTCGCAGTTCGCCGCCAGGATCGGCGACGCCGCGACCGCCGAGACGTTCCTGCGACGCGCGCAAAACTGGCGCAACCTATTCAATTCCGGCAGCAAGTACTTGCAACCACGCAAAACCGACGCCACGTTCCCCTCGTTCACCCCGGTGCAGCAGAACGAGTACGTCGAGGGCAACGCGGCGCAGTACACCTGGATGGTGCCCTACAACCACCGCGGCCTGTTCGACGCGATGGGCGGCAACGCCGCCGTCCTGTCCAGGTTGGACGACTTCTTCACCGAGCTGAACGCCGGGCCGAACAAGACGTACGCCTATCTCGGCAACGAGCCGACCCTGAACACGCCGTGGGCATACGCCTATGCCGGCGCCCCGTACAAGACCCAGGACGTCACGCGCCGCGCGTTGACGACGATCTTCAAGCCGACCCCGGACGGCATGGTCGGCAACGACGACCTCGGCCAGATGTCGTCGTGGGCGGTCTGGGCGGCGCTGGGCATGTACCCCCAGGCACCCGGCAGGGCCGATCTGGTGCTGGCCAGCCCGCAGTTCCCGGCGACCACCATCAGCAGGGGCAACGGCAAGACGATCACGATCAACGCGCCGAACGCCTCCGACAGCGCCAAGTATGTGCAGAGCCTGAAGGTCAACGGGCAGACCTCGACTCGGCCGTGGCTGCCGGAGTCGTTCGTCGCCAGTGGCGGCACGCTCGACTTCACTCTCGGCACGGCGGCGAATGCCGGGTGGGGCAGCGCGCCGGGCGACGCACCGCCGTCGTACGACGTCGGCCCGGTGCCGCCGCGGTCCGGGGCGATCTCGGGACTGGCGTCCAAGTGTCTCGACGCCGATCCGGGCAGCGGAACCAACGGCGCCTGGGTCCGGCTGTGGGACTGCAACGCAACGTCCGCCCAGCAGTGGACCCTCGCGTCGGACGGGTCGGTCCGCGCGCTGGGCCGCTGCCTCGACGTCTCGCAGAGCGGCCGCACGAACGGGACGAAGGTCCAGCTGTGGGACTGCAACGGCACCGGCGCGCAGCAGTGGTGGCCGAAACCCGGCGGGGCGCTGGTGAACCCACCGTCCGGACGCTGCCTTGACGTGCCGAACAGCAACACCGCCAATGGAATCCAGTTGCAGATCTACGACTGCAACGGCACCGGCGCGCAGGTGTGGCGCCTGCCGTAGGCACCGGGTGGCCTGGCTCGCCCCGCCGGCGAGCCAGGCCACCCCGCCGGCATCGCCGGCCGGTCGGCGACCGGGCTTCGCGCCGCTTCTCCGAGCGGCGCCGGCCCCCGTTCAACCGGCGCTCGGAACACCCTCCAGCCGGGCGATCTCGTCCATGCCGAGCACCAGGCCGGCGGCGGCCGCGGAGTCGCGGATCGTCTCCGGACGGCTGGCTCCGGGAATCGGGATGACGACCGGGGATCGGGCGAGCAGCCAGGCGAGGCAGACCTGTTGCGGGCTCACGCCGTGCTCGCGCGCGACCGCGTGGAACGCGTCGTGCAGCGGGTCGGGCGCACCGAGACGGGACTCGCCGTCGAGCGAGCTGCGGGAGATGCCGCCGAGCGGGCTCCAGGGCAGGAACGCGACGCCCAGCTCCTCGCATAGGCGCAGCTCCGGCTCGCCGGACCGGAAGGCCGGAGAGAACCTGTTCTGCACCGACGCCAGACGGCCGCCGAGGACCTCGTACGCTTCGCGGATCTGCCCGGCGTCGGCGTTGGAGATCCCGGCCATGCGAATCTTGCCCTCGTCGAGCAGCTCGGCCAGCGCGCCGACGGAGTCGGCCCAGGGGACGGCCGGATCGGGCTTGTGCAGCTGGTAAAGCCCGATCGCCTCGACACCGAGCCGAGCGAGCGACGCCTCGCAGGCCCGCTTGAGACGCTCCGGCGAGCCGTCGACCGTCCACGAGCCGTCGCCCGGCCGGCCCCGCCCGCCCTTGGTCGCGACGAGCACCGCGCCGGTGTCGCCGCCGTACGCCGCGAGCGCGCGAGCGACCAGCTCCTCGTTGTGACCGGCTTCACCGGCGTACCAGTGGTAGGAGTCGGCCGTGTCGACCAGCATGACGCCGGCGTCGAGCGCGGCGTGGATCGTGGCGATCGCCCGGCCCTCGTCCGGCCGTCCCTCGATCGACAGGGGCATCGCGCCCAGCCCGATGAAACCGGCAGGGACGTCGCCGATGTGGCGTGTGCGCATGTTCCGTGACCTCACAGTGAATCCTGCGGTGAATCTCGCGGTGACCTCACAGCGACCTCACAGCGCTTCGGCGATGGCGCCGGGCAGCCAGTCGGCGGTGTGCGAGAAGCCGAAGCCGAGCCGCCCGGCCCGGCCGTTGTCCATACCGTAGTAGTGGTCGAAGGAGTACGGCGACGCCTGCCCGGCCTCGCCCGTCTCGTAGACCGGCCGGACCCCGACCTGCGCCGCGATCCGCTCGCACAGCTCGACGACGCCGAACTCGCCGTGGGAGCGGGCGTTGACGGCACCGGTGAAGTCCGCGCCCGCCGCCCAGTACAGGAATTCGGCGATCTCCCGGTCATGGACGAACGACGACGGGTGGTTGTCGCGGTGGATCACGACGGGCCGGCCGTCGCGGATCCGCTCGACGTGGTGCCGCAGCCGGCCGGTGAAGTCGGCGGGACCGCCGCCCACGACGTGGCCGGAGCGCACGGCGACGAACGGGAAGGCGTCCGCCCGGGTGAGGACCGCCTCGGCCTGCCTCTTGCCCTCGCCGTACATGTCCTCGCGGAACGCCGGGTCGTGCCAGGGCAGGTCCTGGTCCACCGGCCACAGCCACGGGTCGACGGCCGTCTCCGCCATCGGGGTACCGGGCGTGGCCGCGGGAATGCCGTCGGTCAGGGCGTGGTCGTAGACCTCGATGGTCGAGGTCATCACGTACCGGCCGGTGCGACCGGCGAAAACGCGTGCGGCGACGGCCGCCTGGCGCGGCGTGCCGCACACCTGGTCGACGACCACGTCGAAGGTGCGCTCACCCAGCGCCGCGGCGAGTTCCCGCTCGTCGTCCCGGTCGGCGACGAGGTGCTCCACCCCCTCGGGCGCCGCCTGCGACCCGCGGTTGACGAGCGTGACGTTGACACCGGCGTCGCGCAGCCGTACGACCAGGCGCCTGCCGAAGTATCGGCTGCCGCCGATGACGCATACCTCTTTCATGGCCCCAGCATGTCCCGATACGGTGTTAAGCAGAAGTGGCGATCCGCTTAACCGGCTGTTAGGAAAACTGATGATCGATGTCCAGCGGCTCGGGATGCTGCGCGAGGTCGCCCGGCAGGGCAGCTTCAGCAGGGCCGCCGCCGCGCTGCTGCTCACGCCGTCGGCCGTCTCCCAGCAGATCGCCGCCCTGGAGCGCACGCTCGGCACGCCGGTGGTCCACCGCAGCACCCGCGGGGTGGCACTCACCGAACCGGGCCGGATGCTCGTCGAGGCGGCCGAGACGATCTCGGCCGAGCTGCGGCACGCGCAGGAGCGGATCGACCGGCTCACGACCGGACGCACGACCATGACCATCGCGACGTTCACCAGCGGCGGCCGCCATCTGCTGCCCGCCGCCCTCGCCCGGTTCACCGCCGAGCACCCCGACGTCGAGCTGACCGTGCTGGAACGCGAGCCGGAGGACAGCCTGCCGATGGTCCGCGAGGGGCAGGCCGACATCGCGCTGGCCTACCACTTCGACAAGCCACTGCCGATCCGACCCGGCGAGCGCTCCCGCCTGACGTGGACGCCGCTGATGGACGACCCGATGTCGATCGTCATGCCCGCCGGCCACCCGCTCGCCGGCCGCTCGTCGGTGGACCTGGCCGAGGTGGCCACCGAGCGCTGGGTGCTGGGCTGCCTCAAAACCGGTGATTTCCTCCAGCGGTACGCGGAGCTCGCCGGTTTCGAGCTACGCGTCTCGGCCGCCACCACCGACTACTTCTTCGCCCAGACGATGGTCGCCGCCGGGGTCGGCATCGCCCTGATCCCGCAGGTAGCGCTACAGCCGTCTGCGGAGCTGGCCGTGCTGCCGGTCGAACCGCCGCGTCCCGCCCGGTACATCGGCATGGCCGTCACGCGCCGGCGCCGGACGCAACCGCACGTCGCCGATCTGACCGCCGCGCTGCTGGCCGCGGCCGGTGTCCGGGCCACCGGGCCGGCGCTCGCGCGTGAGGCGCCGGGCATGGACGGGGGGTCTGGACGGGGGCGGGAATAATCCGCCGGCCGCGATGTTAAGGGTGGTTGAAATTTAAATAGCACGAGGAAGAGAATGGTGAGCACGATGCAGTTCGGGATCTTCACCGTGGGCGACGTCACCGTCGATCCCACCACCGGCAGGACGCCGACCGAACGCGAGCGGATCAAGGCGATGGTCGCCATAGCGCTCAAGGCGGAGGAGGTCGGCCTCGACGTCTTCGCGACCGGCGAGCACCACAACCCGCCCTTCGTGCCGTCGTCGCCGACCACCATGCTCGGCTACATCGCCGCGCGGACCGAGCGGCTCATCCTCTCCACCGCCACGACCCTGATCACGACCAACGACCCGGTCAAGATCGCCGAAGACTACGCGATGCTGCAGCACCTGGCGGACGGGCGCGTCGATCTGGTGCTGGGCCGCGGCAACACCGGCCCGGTCTACCCGTGGTTCGGCAAGGACATCCGTCAGGGCATCCCGCTGGCCATCGAGAACTACGCGCTGCTGCACGAGCTGTGGCGCAAGGACGTCGTGGACTGGGAAGGCCGCTTCCGCACGCCCCTGCAGTCCTTCACCGCCGCGCCCCGCCCGCTGGACGGCGTGCCGCCGTTCGTCTGGCACGGCTCGATCCGCAGCCCGGAGATCGCCGAGCAGGCCGCCTACTACGGCGACGGGTTCTTCGCCAACAACATCTTCTGGCCGAAGGAGCACTTCCAGCGCCTGATCGAGCTGTACCGGGAGCGCTTCGCCCACTACGGGCACGGCACCCCCGAGCAGGCCATCGTCGGGCTCGGCGGCCAGGTCTTCATGCGCCGGAACTCGCAGGACGCCGTGCGCGAGTTCCGGCCCTACTTCGACAACGCGCCCGTGTACGGTCACGGCCCGTCGCTGGAGGAGTTCACCGACCAGACGCCGCTCACGGTGGGCAGCCCGCAGGAGGTCATCGACAAGACGCTGACCTTCCGTGACTCCTTCGGCGACTACCAGCGCCAGCTGTTCCTGATGGACCACGCCGGGCTGCCGCTGAAGACCGTGCTGGAGCAGCTCGACATCCTCGGCGAGGAGGTCGTGCCCGTCCTGCGCAAGGAGTTCGCCGCCGGCCGGCCGAGTGAGGTGCCCGACGGCCCCACCCACGCCGCCCTCGTCGCTCGCCGTGACTCCGGTGACGGCACGCAGCCGCCCGTTCCCGCCGGCTCCCCGGCCTGACCCCGCCCCGCGTCCTCGCGCGCATCCGATGGAGGAGAAGTAGATGAAGCCCCTGAAGCTCGTGGTCGTCTCGGCAGGTCTCAGCCGGCCGTCGTCGACGCGCCTGCTGGCCGATCGGCTGGCGGAGGCGACCGAGCGGCGCCTGACGCGGGAGCGCGCGGTCGAGGTGACGGTGGTCGAGCTGCGCGATCTGGCCACCGACATCGCCAACAACCTGGTGACCGGCTTCCCCGGCGTGGCGCTGCGTGAAGCGGTCGGGGCGGTGACGGAGGCGGACGGCCTCATCGCCGTCACGCCGATCTTCACCGCCTCCTACAGCGGGTTGTTCAAGTCCTTCTTCGATGTGATCGACAACACCGCGCTGGCCGGAAAGCCCGTGCTGATCGCGGCCACCGGCGGCACGGCTCGGCACTCGCTCGCCCTCGAGCACGCGATGCGCCCGCTGTTCGTCTACCTGCGCGCGCTCGTCGCCCCCACCGCGGTCTACGCCGCGTCCGAGGACTGGGGGTCGGGCGGGGACGCCCGCACCGACGGCCTGACCGCCCGCATCGCCCGCGCGGCCGGGGAGCTGGTCGATCTGATGCTACGCCGACCGGCGGCGACCGAGCGGATCGACGCCGAACAGGCCGGCACGGAGCGGACCGACGCCGGGCGAACCGACGCCGGGCGGACCGACGCCGAACAGGCCGGCACGGAGCGGACCGACGCCGTCATCCCGTTCGAGCAGTTGCTCGCCGCGCTGCGCCCCTGACCGCTCGCCGCGCTGCGCCCCTGACCGGGAGGGTGGACGCGCCGAAGGCGGCCCCCGCGCCGCAGCGCCTCGTGGACCGTACGACGGCTTCGCCTCGCGCTACACCCTTGAGAACCGCGCGGCGACCTTCCCTCGTTCTACAACGCCTTGAGGAACCGCGCGGCGATCGGCGCCGCCACCTGGCCGCCGCTGCCGCCGTTCTGGACGAAGACCGCGAAGGCCAGGGAGCCGTGGTAGCCGATGAACCAGGCGTGGGACTGCGCGCCGGCGACCTCGGCGGTGCCGGTCTTGCCCGCGGTCTCCGGGGGGAGGCCGGCCTGGGCGGCCGTGCCCTGGGTGACCACCGCGCCCATCATCGTGCGCAGGCCGGCGGCCACGCCTTCGTCCAGCGGCACCGCGGGCGGCGAGTCGTCCGGAGGCTCGGTGGTCATGACGGCTGGTTTCCAGACGCCGCTCGCCACCGCCGCCGCGACCTCGGCCATGCACAGCGGGCTGGCCTGCACCGAGTTCTGACCGATGGCGTCGGAACCCAGCTCGTTCAGGTCCGCGGACGGGCCGATCCGGCAGGAGCTCAGGCCCGGCTTCTCCCGGAACCCGAACCGGTCGGCCGCCTCGGCGCGCAGCCGGTCGTCGCGTAGCCGCTCGTAGGCGTTCTGCACGAAGGTGGTGTTGCAGGAGAGCGCGAAAGCCGTGGTGAGGGGCACGGTGCCGTGATCGGTGCCGTCGGCGTCGCGGAAGCTCCTGGCGTTGGGAACGGTGTAGGTCGCCGGGCAGGCGACCGGTGACTCCGGCGCCAGGCCGGTGCGGAGCAGCGCGGCGGCGGTCACCACCTTGAACGTCGAGCCGGGCGGATAGAGACCGTTGAAGGCCCGCCTGCCGCCGAGTGTGTCCGCCACCGCGCGCACCTGTCGGGTCTGGACGTCGACGGCCACGATCGCGGCGGGCTGCCCGAGACCGTCCAGAGCACGGGCCGCCGCCGCCTGCACGGGCTGGGAGATCGTGCTGCGCGTCCCGGCGGGCACCGGCGGAGCCGCTGATTTCAGCAGCGTCCGGCCCGAGGGTGCCTCCTCCAGCGACAGGATGGTCGCCGTGCCGTCCAGCCCGGTGACGTAGTCGCCCGCCCTGCTGTCGCGGGGGAACGGCACGCCCTCACGGGTGAGCGTGGCCGGCCGGCGAACCTGGGTCTCCTTGAGCCGCAGGCTTCCGCCGTCCTTGAGCGCCGGGTGGAGTGTCTCCGGGGTCCAGAGCACCTTCCAGGCGCCGGCCCGCAGTCCCAGACGCAGGATCGAGGAGAACTCCCACCGGCCCAGTCCCGCGATCTCCCGTACCCCGCGGAAGGGGACCTCGGCCGCCTCCCCGCCCTGGCGGCGCAGACCGCCGGGGGTCAGCGACAGCGACGAGACTCGCAGCTCGGTGTCGAAGCGCCGGTGCCGCTCGGCGAAGTCGGCCGGCGGGTCGGCGACCAGGCCGGTCATGGCCGGGAGGTCACCTGACTGCCAGGCGGTGAGATACCTCGTCGCGGTCGTCTCGGGGCCCTCCGGTGGCGCCGACTGGAGGGTGGCGGGCATGGGGGTGGGAGACGGGTCGAGCAGCACGAGGGTGGAATCGGGCTTGGGGGCGAGCGGGCTCTCCTCGGTCATCTCGCCGGGAGAACTCGGGCGCGGTGACACCGAGGTCACCGTGGTGCCCGACGTGGTCACCAGGCCGTACACGCCGAAGGCGACGATCGCGACCGCCGAGGCGATCAGCGCGAGGAGCCATCGACTACGCATACCGTTCACCCCCTGGGTTCCCAGGGCTGTATATCACTCGCCGACCGGAGTGATCTAGGCCCACGTCCGGCCAGGCGGGGGTCCCGCTCGCCGCGGGACCCCGATCACCGGGTCAGACGAAGTCCTGGACGAGGGCGGCGAACTCCTCGGGGGTGGCGATCCGCACTCCCAGCGCCGCGGCCTTGTCCTTCTTCGAGCCGGCCTTCTCCCCCGCCACGAGCAGGGAGGTCCGGGCGGAGATGCTGGAGGAGGATCTGCCTCCGGCGCGCTCGATCAGCTCGGCCACCACCCCCGGCGCCTTCTTCGGGCCGATGCCCTCCACCGCCTCGATCGCCTCGGCGTCGGCCGCGCGGATGGCGTCCATGCTGCCGAAGTGCCGGGCGATGCGCCGACTCATGGAACGGCCGGTACCGCGCACGCCCAACGCGCAGAACACCCTGCTGAGCGGCTGCGCCTTGGCCCGCTCGATGGCGGCCAGCAGGTTGTCGGTACTGGTCTCACCCATCCGCTCCAGGCCCAGCACCTGCTCGCGGGTCAGATAGAACAGGTCGGCGAAGTCGACGATCAGCCCGGCGCCCAGGCGGCGCTGGACCCGCCGGACCCGGCCCGGCCGGTTCTCCTGGCGCGACATGAACTCCCGACCCGACCGGTCCTCCCCCGCCGTCGTGACCTCCGCGTCCATCACATCGAGCGGCAGCATGACCGCGCGCACCGGGTGGAC
The DNA here is from genome assembly GCF_050949235.1 of Streptosporangium sp. CA-135522. Taxonomy (NCBI): domain Bacteria; kingdom Bacillati; phylum Actinomycetota; class Actinomycetes; order Streptosporangiales; family Streptosporangiaceae; genus Streptosporangium; species Streptosporangium sp. CA-135522. Next base: position 3,935,010 of record NZ_CP192026.1, on the reverse strand, counting down.
CTCACGTCGTCGAGGTGCCCGGCCGCGCGGCGAGGCCAGAGCACCCACAGGCACGACGCCGGGCGTACCGCCACCACCAGCGTCCTCGCAGTAGTGCGCAGCTTGTCACCCGAGCGGTGGGAGGCGAGGACGACGTCCGCAATGGCCAACCGGCGGCGACTGTGAAAATCGCTATCCGATCACCGGAGCATGGTGATAGACATTCGGCGTGGAAAAGAAACTTGAGTTCCCTGACCTGCTGCGACTGATCGATGAACGGTCGACCGCCTTCCGCGCCACGGTCGCCGCCGCGCCCAGTCTCGACGCACAGGTGCCGACCTGCCCCGGGTGGACGCTGTTCGATCTGGTGAAGCACCTGGGTGGGGGAGACCGTTTCTGGGCCGCCATCGTCGGCGCGGGGCCTGCCGACGCTCCCCCGGCCGAGGCCACCGCTGCGCGCGCCGCTCTGGAAGTGCCGCGGGAGCGTGAGGTCCTGCTGGCCTGGCTGGCCGCGTCGACGCAGCTTCTGCTGAGCGCCCTGCGCGAGGCAGGACCGGAGAGCGGTTGCTGGACGTGGTGGCCTGCGTCGCAGTCACCGCAAACCTCCGGCGGTATCGCCCGGCACCGGGCCCAGGAGAGCGCGGTGCACACGTACGACGCCCAGCTCACCGGGGGTGCCCCGCAGCCGCTGCCGGTCGAGGTGGCACTCGACGGTGTGGAGGAGTTCCTGTTCACCGTCTGCGCAACGCAGAGTGCCTGGCCGCACAAGCCCACGGCCTTCGACTTCCACGCCGCCGAGGGCCGCTCCTGGCGCCTCACGGTCGACGGCGACGGCGCACGCTCCACCCGCATCCCCGCGCCCACTGCCGCGACCGGCGAGGACTCGGACGCAGCCGGTGCCTCCGTCCATGGCACGGCCAGTGAGTTGGTCCTCTACTTGTACGACCGTATCCCGGCCGGCTCCTTGCACGTTGACGGAGACGCAGGGCTGCTCGACCTGCTCCGCGCCTGGGAGCCGTAGGAGTAGGACGTAGCGGGGGCGGTTGGCCGCGCCTCGAGCCGGTAGGACACGACTCTTCGCCAGGTTCGTCAGTCGCGGCACCGGGCTCAAACCCGCGAGGCGGCCCCGGGGCGTCACCAAGCCGACCGTCTACCTGGTCAGAGCTCGAACTCACGACCTCCGCACGATCAGAGACGAGTACATCGACAGCCGGGCAACCGCCGACCGGCTCGCTCTCCGTATACAGCGAGCCGGCGGTTCTGCGTCGAGGCCGACCCCTGGCCGCGCCGAGCATCAGGCCCCGGCGGTTGATGTCGGCGACATTGTGCAGGGTGGCTTCTCTGAACTACCGAAACCAGCGTTGCCCGGCAGGTCGAGCGGCACGTCATCGGTTACCGTCGCCTGGCGTGACGCCCGGGGCCGGGCATGAAGTGGCTACGCGGCTGGAAACGACGGTGGATCCGTGTGATCCACCGTCGTGTCCGTCGGAGGGTGTCAGGCATCGAGAGCTGAAGGTACTGGGAGGCCGGCTCCCGGACCGACCCGGTATTGGAAGGACCATGACGTGGTCCGCCCGGCGACCTCGGGATAAACCGCACGCGATTGCGGAGGTTCCTTTCCCGCGTGCGTCAAGCCCGGATCTGACAGGTGATGGAGGGATCGGTGATGGCGGTGTCGTTCGCCAGCAGGAAAGCCTTGCTGAGGATGAGCGCCAACCGGCCGTCCTCCTCGAACGGGAGGAACAGCCCGGCGTGGGGGTCGCGTCCGGAGACGATGCACAGGTAGGCGTCGTTGGGTTCCATCAGGATGTTCGCCGACCCCAGGTGGATCTTGTAGGTGCGTAGATCGCCTCGAACCACCAGGAAGCGGTCCGTCATGGTGCATCGGTCCGCGATGGTCGTACGCCCGATCAATCGGGACAGGGCGTCGCGCCGGACCTGGGCGCTCTCGGCCAGGTCGCCGAAGCCGTAGGACTGCCAGTAGTCCCCGTGGCCGTTGGGGTCCAGGCCGGTGGAGGTGACACCGACGGCCAGGTCGGCGTCTCGCAGCGCCTCCGACAGGATGAGCGGAGGAACCTCGGCCAGCGGGACCGGCGAGATGCCGGCGAGGAAACGGATGTCGCCGCTGACGCAGATGGAGACGGGGCCGACGTTGTCCCGCTCGGCGGACCCCTCGTCCAGGTGGAAGTCCCAGGTGACGGTCAGGCCGCCGGGCAGCTTTTTGGTGGCCGTGCACTCAGCGGACCCTCCGGCCCAGTCCCAGTGGCCCAGCGTCATGCCGGTCCAGCCGCGGTCGGTGAGCAGTGTCTTGGCCTGGCCGTACCGGAGCAGGTGGTTGGAGAAGCGGCGCGAGTGGTCGCGTGTCTCCTCCTCGGCGGGGGTGAGCAGGTAGACCTCGCGGAAGGCCTGCTTGTACGGCTGGCGCAGCTCCTTGCCCTGCACCACCTCTCGCCAGGCGCGCACCTCCTCCAGGGACGCGCGGGCCGGATGCCACAGCCGCACCGGCACGTCCGGAACGGTCAACCCCAGCTCGCTGCGCCACACACCGGGCGAGACCTCGAACTCCCAGATCAGCCGATCGGTGACCGGGTGACCCTCCAGCTGCCGGTACGGCGGAGCCGTCTCGCCGGCGCATCCGGCTTCCAGCGCCCTACTCAGGGTGGCTTGTTGCTGCGCGGTCTGCTTGGCCAGCTCGCGCAGCCGCTTGACCTCCTCGGGGTGCTCCCGTTTGACCGCCGCCGGGACCGCCTTCAGCTTCTTGTCCCCGTGCCACCACGACAGCTCGACCTTGCCGTCGGTTGAGATCATCGCCGTGTGCTCGCCGACGGCCTGCCGCAGCCGCCCGTCGGGTATCCGGAACGCCACCTCCAGCCGGTTCGCCAGGGCGGCCTCGATGCGCTTGAACATGCGGTCCAGTTGCTTGGGCACCCCGGCATGCCGGGTGGCCTGGCGGGCGGCGCGCAGCGCGGAGATCGCCTCGGGCGTCGGGTGCTCTTCCACCGCGCGGGCGATCTCGAACAGCAGCCCCTGGGAGGGCAGGGTCTTGGCCTGGGTGGGCGCCACCGCGATCCCGCGCAGCAGCCTGTCCAGCAGATCGGGCAGCCAGGGCTCGTCCCGCAGGAGCGCCAGCCGTACGGCCCGGCCGATGGTCCTCTTCTCTCCGTCGTCGAACGCCTTCTCCGCTCTGTAGGGAATCTCGCCGGCGTGGATCGCCGTGACGCGGGCCTCGGCCGCCTCCAGAACCGTCCGGGCGAGGTCCAGGTAGCCGGGCCGGCCGCCGAGCCATTCGATGACGGCGGGCAGCGGGGCGGCGTGGTCTGGCCGTTCTCGCATCGCCTTGGCCATCGCCTCGGCGAGCAGCGCCCGCAGCTCCACGTCCCAGCCGAACACCACCTCCATCTCGGCGACCGCGATCGGCCCGCGCTTCTCCGTGAACTGGGCGCTCACTTCGGCGTCCATGCCCGCCAGCCCCGCCGCCGCCATCACGGAGAAGGGTTCGTACGGTCGGTGTTCGTACCGTCGGTGTTCGTCCAGCAGGTATCCGACCAGCTCGCGGGCCGCCACGGCCAGCCGCTGCTCGTCGACCACGTACGGTGCCGATATCAAGCTGCCGTCGACGGCCCGGACCGCCGCGCCCAGCCCGGCGCTCAACTGGGAGGCCTCGGGCCAGTATGTGGGGTCATTCGCGGTCCCAGTGATCAAATTGTGCAGGCGCTGCGCGAGGGGGGAGAGGTGCATGCCGATGGTTCCTGTCAGAGGTGGATCTGGCCGGTGATGGGCGGGCCGGTGATGGCTATCGAACCGTCGCCGCGTCCAGGCCGATGCGGTGATCGGTTCAATCACCTCGTAGATGCGGTGATCGGTTCAATCACCTCGTAGATGCGGTGATCGGTTCAATCACCTCGTATAGGTCTCTACGAGGTGATTGCCACGTGGCTGATTCGAGCTCGTCGATCAGATGAGATGACTCCGGTCCTGATCAGATGAACGGGCCGACGAGGTCGGCGAACTCCTCCGGGCCGACGATCCGTACGCCCAGGCTCTCGGCCTTGGCTCGCTTGGAGCCCGCTTTCTCCCCGGCCACCAGCAACGACGTCTTCGCCGAGACGCTGGAGGAGGATCTGCCTCCGGCGCGCTCGATCAGCTCGTTCATCTGGTTGCGAGACAGCGCCTCCAGCGCTCCGCTCATCGCACCGGTGACCACGACGGCCATCCCGGCCAGCGGCAGGTCGGACGCGCCGCTCGTCTCGGCATCGGTGCCGGTGCCGCTGTCGGAGCTGGGCTCGACGGGTGGTGTCCAGCCCGGCTCGGTCATGGTCGCCCCGGCCCTGACCAGCTTGTCGATGAGGTCGGCGAGTTCGATCAGCTCGGCCACCACCCCCGGCGCCTTCTTCGGGCCGATGCCCTCCACCGCCTCGATCGCCTCGGCGTCGGCCGCGCGGATGGCGTCCATGCTGCCGAAGTGCCGGGCGATGCGCCGACTCATGGAACGGCCGGTACCGCGCACGCCCAACGCGCAGAACACCCTGCTGAGCGGCTGCGCCTTGGCCCGCTCGATGGCGGCCAGCAGGTTGTCGGTACTGGTCTCACCCATCCGCTCCAGGCCCAGCACCTGCTCGCGGGTCAGATAGAACAGGTCGGCGAAGTCGACGATCAGCCCGGCGTCCAGCATCTGCTGGATGCGGCTCTCGGCCAGGCCCTCGATGTCTAGCTGGTCGCGGCCGGCGGCGTAGCCGATGGAGGCGATCGCCCGGCAGGCGCGCCCGCGAACGCACCGCCACCGCTCCTGGGAGGCGTCGATCGCGTCGCCGCACAGCGGGCAGACCTGCGGGATCACGATCGGCTGCTCGTCGCCGGTGCGCAGGTGCACGACCGGGGCCTCGACCCGGGGGATCACATCACCGGCCTTGTAGACGACCACGGAATCGCCGAGCATCAGGCCCCTGCGGGCGATGTCGGCAACATTGTGCAATGTTGCGTAGGTAACGGTGCTGCCGTCGAGCTCGACCGGCTCCAGCACGGCGCGCGGGGCGATGATGCCGGTGCGGCCGGTGTTCCACTCGACGCCGATCAGCTTGGTGATCTTTTCGGTGGCGGGCAGTTTGTAGGCGATCGCCCATCGGGGAGCGCGCGAGCTGAAGCCGGCCTGCGCCTGGTCGGCGGCGAGATCACACTTGATCACGATGCCGTCGATGCCGAACGGCAGCTCCGGCCGCAGCGTGGCGATCTACTCAACGCGCTCCTGCACCTGCTCCAGCGTCTCGGCGACGATTCCGGCGACCGGGGTGGCGTCGGTGGTCTGCGCGCCCTGGCTGGCGACCCACGTCATGACCTCGCTGTGCGGCAGCTCGCGCAGCCGCGCGGCCTGCTCGGAGGTGTCGTCGGGGTGTGGCAGCGCGCCGTAGCCGAAGAACGTCAGCTCGCACACGTAGGGCCGGTCCTGGGCGCGCAGCGTGCCGGCGGCGGCACTGCGCGGGTTGGCGAACGTGGTGCCGTCGTGCGCCTGGCGCTTGGCGCACGCGTCCTCGAACTGCGAGGTGGTCATCATCACCTCGCCGCGCAGCTCCACCGTGACCGGTTCGGCCAGTCTGGCTGGCAGCCCCACGATGGTGCCGATCGCGTGGCTGACGTCCTCCCCCTTGGTACCGTCGCCCCGGGTGACCAGCTGCGCCAGCCGCCCGCCGCGATAACGTGCGGTGATCGCCAGCCCGTCGAGCTTCGGCTCCACGCTCCACGCCGTCACAGGCCGGCCCAGCCTGCGCTCCAGCGACGCCGCCCATTCGACCAGCTGCCCGGCGCCGAAGACGTTGTCCAGACTCAGCATGGGGACGGTGTGCGGGACGTCCCCGACCACGGCGCCCGCGGCGACCTTCCCGGTGGGCGAGTCGGGCAGCACGTGCCCGGGATGCGCCGCCTCGTAGGCCTCGATGCCGCGCACCAGCCGGTCGTAGGCGTCGTCGTCGAGGGCGGAGTCACCCGCGCCGTAGTAGGCCGCGGCGGCGTCGACGGCCAGCTGGACGGCCTGGGCGTATTCGGCCCGGTCGGCGAGCGGGGTGGCGTGAGGGGTGCCATGGGAGGCGTCCTGGGGGGCGTCAGTCATGCGCCCATCGTGCCGGGCCCCACCGACAAATGACGCAATCGGGTCATCTGACGGCGGCCGTCCATGTTACGGAAGTCATGCCCTCCGAAACGGGAAACGCGTTCCGCCCGGCCCGGAGGCGGCCGGGCGGAACGCTCAGGAACGGTCAGCGAGGATTATCGAAGGCCAGCCGGTAGGACTGGCCACCGAACGTCACGGTGAAGTTGGAGGGAGTGGCGATGGGCAGGTCATAGCGGAGCTGGACCTCCTTCGACTGTCCCGGGGCGATGCTCTCCCAGTTCGGGACCGTCAGCCGGACCCGATGGAAGTCGCCCTTGAGGCCGCCGGCGTTCGGGCCGGTGTGGCCGGTGGACACGATGGAGAGCGTCCAGCCGGTCTGCTGGGTCATGGTCGCCGGTGCGGAGGTGCCGTAGTCGAACTCGATCGTGGCCCCGCCGGGGATGGTGGTCGTGGAGTTGTTGGTGAACTTGAGCTTGGGCGAGATCGGGTAGTTCGCGTCGCCGACCGCGAAGCCGTACAGCTCGGCCTGGACGTTCAGGGCCTGGGTGGGCATCGTCCTGGTTCCGGCCTTCAGGTTCCCGTACGGCGCGGCCGTCTTGAAGGTGTTGTAGATCTTCGTGGTGAGCGTGTCCCCGATGAAGTACTCGCCCTTGCCGCCGTCGCGCCCCGGGTAGTAGGCGTAGTCGCCGGCCAGCTCCCAGATCATGATGCCGCCGAGGCCCTTGGCGGCCACGTAGTCGGCCTTGCTCTGGACCGACTGGTCGTCCTCGGTCGACAGGTAGACCTTCTTGTCGTTGTTCCACAGCCAGGGAGCGACCATGGAGGAGGAGTACTTACGGGCGTAGGTGCCGGAGATGCGGTCGGCCGGGTCGGTGTCGGGGGTCAGCCCGTACTGGGTGATGTAGCTGCCCTGCTTGCCTTCCTGCAGGTTCTTGAAGTGCCAGACCGGGTTGACGCCCGCCGGGACCTCCTTGCCCGCCTTGTCCAGGTCGTGCCAGAGATTGTCGATGCCGACCGCGCCGTTGCCGCAGGGCACCGTGGAGCCGATCTTTCCGCCGGTGCCCTCCGGGCAGTTGTTCTGGTCGGGCAGCGCGGAGATCCCCCAGAGTCCGTCGGTGCCGCCGGTGACGCCCTGCCAGCCGCGGCTGTAGTAGCCGAGGCCCAGGTTGATCCGGCCGGACTGGATCGCGCCGCGCAGGTGATGGTAGGCCCAGTCGCCGTTGAGGTAGCCGATGCCGCTGTAGGTGCCGTACACGTTCCAGTGCTTCATCTCGGCGTCGGTGCCGTCGTCGTACAGGGCCTGCAGCGGGCCGACGAACTGGTTCCACGCGCCGTGCAGGTCGTAGGTCATCATGTTGGCGAAGTCGAGGTACGGGGTGACCTGGTAGGACTCGCTGCCGCGCAGGATCCAGCCGGAGGCGCTGGTGGCGGCGGTGAGCAGGTAGTACTTGCCGTCGGCCGCGGCGGCCGCGTCCAGCTTCTGGCGCAGCGTCCTCATCAGGTTGACGTAGCCGGCCACCAGCGTGGCGCGGCGCGGGTTGGAGAAGGTGAAGTCGTCCGGGTTGCCGGCGCTCGGAGCGGATGTCGCGTACTCGTAGTCGATGTCCACACCGTCGAAGCCGTAGTCCTTCATGAACTTCACGGCCGAGTCGGCGAAGGTGTTGATGCCCGCCTGCGAGCCGGTCATCGTGTAGAAGCCGCCGGTGGCCTGCCGGGTGCCGTTGTCGTCGAGATAGCCGCCGGTCTCCGCCCAGCCGCCGATCGACAGGATCGTCTTGACGTTGGGGTGCTGCTTCTTGAACTTGTTGAGCAGGTTGAAGTGGCCCTTGTACGAGTACGACGGATCCATCTCGGCCCCGGCGACGCCCGGCCACTCCATGCCCAGGGACGGGTTGTTCGGACCCGAGGTGCCGACGGAGACCTTGCCCTGGCCGTCGATGTGCGCGAAGGCGTAGTTGATATGGGTGATCTTGTCCCAGGGGATGTCTTTCGCCAGGTAGGCCGGGGAGCCGTCCCTGCCGGTCCGCCAGCTGGTGAAGTATCCGAGCACGCGGCGCGGGTGGTCGGCGCCCATCTTCTCGCGCCCGTCGGTGTCGTACACCGTGCAGTACGGCACGCCGGTCACACCCGGCGACCGGTAGAGCCCGTCGGGCCGGCAGGCCGACTGGTCGGTGGGCTGCTTGTCGGTCCGTACGGTGACCGTGCCGGAGAAGGCCGACTGGTTGCCCGCCGCGTCCTTGGCCCGGACCTTGAAGGTGTGGTCGGTGTCGGCGGCGAGGCCGCCGACCGTCGTGGTGGTGCCCGGCGGGGTGCCGGTGACCGTGGTGGCGAGGGCGTCCCCGTTGTACACCTCGTAGGAGGTGACGCCCCGGTCGTCGGTCGAGGCGGCCCACTGCAGTGTCACGCCGGTGCTCGTCTTACCGGTGGAGACCGGGGTGCCCGGCGTGGTCGGCGCCTCGGTGTCGGGGGTCTGCTCCTTGAGCGTGTGCGCGGTGGCGGCCGGAGAGAACGGCGACTCCTGGCCGGCGGTGTCCCTCGCCTTGATGGTGAAGGTGTAGTCGGTGTCGGGTGTGAGGCCGTTCACCGTCGCCGAGGTGGCCGTGACCGAGGTGACCTTGGCAGCGCCCTGGTAGACGTCGTAGCCGGCGATCCCCTTGTCATCGGTGGAGGCGGCCCAGGTCAGGGCCACGCTGGTGGTCGCCGGAGTCGCCACGGGCCTGCCGGGCGCGGTCGGCGGGGTGTCCGGCGCGGGTCCGCCCTCGCACGGGCTACCGTTGATCTTGCAGTTGGCGGGCGCCGTGCTCGGTCCCGTCCCGACGAACCCGAAGCTGTTGCTCCCGGTGGTGCCGCCCGCGGGCACGTTGGCGTTGGCGCTCGACGGCTTCACGGTCACGTGGCCGCCGCTCACGGTCGGCGTGCCGTTCCACCAGTTACCGATGGACTGGCCGGAGTTGAGGTCGAATTCGAGGGTCCACGTGGTGGCCGCGGTGTCACCGGCGTTCTTCACCTCGTAGCCGCCCTGCCACCATGTGCCGCGGTCCGCGGCGGTGAACTTGGCGGTCAGTGACGTCGCGGCGTGCGCGGCCGGCGCGCCGACGGCGGCCAGGCCCGCGGCGGCGACCGTACAGGCGACCGCCACGACGGCTGCTCTCCATGGACGGAGACGGGACATCGTGCTTCCTCTCTGGAGGCTCGGATGGTCGGATAGGACGTGTGGGTCCCCCGGGTGATCGTGCACGCGTGCGTGACCTTCCCCCGGCCGACGGAGAGCGCTCGTCAGGGAAGCAACAAACAAGAAACTTTCTTATTTAATTTGGGAAGTTACGCGCGTCGGCATGGGCCGTCAACCCTCGTTTTCCGCCCCTCTCACCGTCTCCACTCGGTTGGTCGACGTCCGCGCACCGCCGGCCGGCCGCACCCGCCGGGCGTCCAGGTCGAGGGCGGGGGCCGGGGACCCGAGGGCCAGGGCGATGCCGGGATCGACACTCGAGGTCATGCTCCTAGTGCGGTGACCACGAACGTTCACCGGCTTGAGTGATCAGGCCGCTCGGGCGAGCGGTCGGCCCCAGCGTCGTTGTTTCTCGCTGCGGATACGGGCGCGTTCGCGGCGTTGGGCGGCCAGCACGTCGGGGTGGCGGGCATTGGCGTTGCGCCAGCGTAGGTAGGCCTGCAGCTTGCGGGTCTGCACGGCGTGGTCGGGATGGTGAGAGTTGCTGATCACGAAGGTGCGCACCGGTCCGAACTGCGCTTCGATCGGGTTGGCCCAGGAGGCATAGGTCGGCGTCAAGCACAGCTCGACCTTGTTCTTGGCCGCCCAAGCACGGATGGCCGGGGCTTGTTGGCCGACAGGTTGTCGCAGATGACGTAGATCGGCGCGCCGTCGGGGCGGGCCTTGCGGATGCTCTTGAGCGCGGCCAGCGTGTGGGCACCACTCTTGCGCTCGCGGACGACGCCCCACAGCTGGTCATCGCCCAGGCTGTAGCAGCCGTGGAAGTAGCGGATCCCGTGCTCGCGCCGGTAGGTGGCCGGCCAGCGTTCGGGTCTGCCCTCGCGAGCCCAGCCCGAGCCGGGCTGCGGCCGGATCGACAACGGCCCGAACTGGTCGAAGGCAAAACACCGGTTCGGAAAGCGGGTGGTGACCTCCTCGATCCGGTCCAGCTTGGCCTCCCGATGGGGATCGGTGGACTCCTTCCAGGTCCGGGTGCGCTGGAAGGAGATCTTGTGCTCGCGTAAGTACTGCCGCAGCCGCTCCCGGCCGATCACCACGATGCGGGTCGGGTTGTCGGCCAGATAGGCGAGGAGTGTGCGGATGCTCCACCGGGTGAAAGGACGACCCAGCTTCTCGGGCCGGGTCGTGGCCGTCCGGGCGATGAAGTCCTCATCATCGCTGGTGATGCGGCGGGGACGGCCTCCCGCCCAGTTAGGGTCCAGCGCGGACAGGCCCCGCTCGTTGAAGGCGTGGATGACATCACGCACGGTGTCTTCATCGGCCGCGACCAGTTGGGCGATCGCCGTCACCGGTGTCCCGCTGGCCGATGCCATGACGATCAACGCGCGGCGGACCCGGACCGAGTCGTGCTTTCCCCGCCGCACCAGCCGCTGCAGCGTTTGCCCTTCATGGTCGGACAACCGCCGCGCCCGCACAGGCTCGGCCATTGTGCTCCTCCTCCATCGATCGCTTCGGTGTCGATACGACAGTGGAGGGCAACCAGGACAGCCAGCGCAAGCAGTACAGCGCTGTTCCTCGAGCCGATGAACCTATGTGGTCACCGCACTAGGCAGGCGGCTACGGCCGCGACGAACCTGGAAGGTGACATCTGTCCTCCCTGAGTTTTTTGTGCAAACTTTAATAAAGATGGGCACTAAATAGGGAGAGTGCATCACCGAAAATCGCCTGTGACGATCATCGTGTCACATAAGGTCACCGGGGCCGATTACCTCGGGTGCGGCGTCGACTCTTCTGTCCGGCCTGTTCGGCCACGTCGACGCCCCGATGGAGCACCCCACCGGCGATCTCGGCGCCTAGCGGAAAGCGTCCGCGTGTTCCCGCGCCCACGAGCGGAACGTCCGTGCCGGCCGTCCGCGTGCCCGGGCCGGTCAGCGGATGATGTCGATTGAGGTGATCGGCGCTGTGTGACCGTGCTCAGTGGCCCGGCCGGCGCGGGCGCAGTCCGTTGAGGGCGGTTGCGACGACGCTGTCGGCGTATTCGGGAGTGAGCGGCCCGCTGCGCTGCAGCCACCGGTTGAGCAGCGGGCCCCAGACCATCTCCACGGCCACGTCGAGATCGAGATCCTCCGCCAGTTGCCCGGCCCGCTGGGCACCGCGCAGCCGTCGCTTCTTGAGCTCCTTCATCGGTCCGTCCAGCCGCTCGGCGTAGGCGGCGGCCAGTTCCGGATCGTGTGCGATCTCGGTGGCGAGCGCGCGCATCGGCTCGTCGTAGCGCGGATCGTTCAGCTCCGCGACCGTGGCGCGCAGGACCGTCTTCAGGTCGGCCTCCAGGTCGCCGGTGTCGGGTAGTGCTGCGGGTTCGCCGTCCGGCCCCTCGCTGAACATGAGGAAGGCGTCGAAGAGCACCGTGCCTTTCGAGGGCCACCAGCGGTAGATGGTCTGCTTGCCGACGCCGGCCCGCGCGGCAATGCCCTCGATGCTCAGCTTGGCGTATCCGACCTCCTGGACCAGGTCGAACGCCGCGGTGAGGATGGCCCGCCGGGAGGCGTCGCTACGGCGGGCCGCGTTGGGAGAGTTCTTGCGCTGCGTCGTCATGCCGCCAATCTAACAACAGCTAGACGAGACGGATCGTCTTGACCCGTCGTGCGTGGGCGCGTACAGTCGCCATCACGAAACGAGACGAACCGTCTCGACTCGCATGACTTTCGTCGAACGAACGGAGATCGCATATGCGCACCCCGGCCCCCACCTCCCCGCGCACCTGGTTCATCACCGGGGCCAGCCGCGGCCTGGGCCGCGCCTTCACCCTAGCCGCGCTGGAACGCGGTGACCGAGTGGTCGCCGCCGCCCGGCGCATCACCCGAAAGGACTTCGACGACCGGTACGGGGACCGGCTGCTGACCCTGACCCTCGACGTGACCGACCGCGCCGCGGTGTTCGCCGCCGTATCCACCGCCGTCGAGCACTTCGGCCGACTCGACATCGTGGTCAACAACGCCGGAACCATGTCCTCGGGCATGATCGAGGAGTTCACCGAGGCCGAGGCCCGCGCCCAGCTGGAGGTCAACCTCTTCGGCGCGCTGTGGGTCTGCCAGGCCGTGCTGCCGCACCTGCGTGCCCAGGCCTCCGGCCACATCGTGCAGATCTCCAGCATCGGCGCCCTCGGCGGCTTCCCGACCACCGGGATGTACAGCGCGAGCAAGTTCGCGCTGGAGGGCATGAGCGAGGCGCTGGCAATGGAGGCCGCGGCTTTCGGCGTCAAGCTCACCATCGTCCAGCCCGGCGGCTACTGGACCGACCTGTACACCAGCATGACCTCGACCACGCCGCTGGAACCGTACGGCCCGCTGCGCGCGGAGCTGGAGAAGCAGTGGGCCGAGGGATCGATCGACAGCGAGCCCAGGCTGGCCGCCGAGGCGCTGCTGAAGCTGGTCGACAGCGATAATCCGCCGCTGCGGCTGCTGCTCGGCAGCATGGTCTACGACCTGGCCTTCGACATCTCCCGCCGGCGGATGGAGGTCTGGTCCGGCTGGGAACAGGTCAGCCGGGCCGCCGAGCGCGCCGTACCGGCCCCGGGGAGCGCCGACTGACCTCGTGCTGCGTAACTCGTCAGACGTAGGGCGAGCGGCTCTTCAAGATCACCGACCCCGGCGGGATCGTCGTCCGGTCCGTCGAGTCGGCCACACCCGGCCACCGCCTGACGAGCCCCGCCCCACGCCACCCATCCAAGGAGACAGACCATAGGACGCCTTGCATCCCCTCGCCGGCCCCGCCGCACCACGTCGCGGGCGGTGCCCGCGGACCCGTCATCGATCCACATCGACCGGCTTGGCCGAGAACAGGGGAACAGCCTTATGCGTACCTCACAACTCACCCTGCACGACATCACCAAGACCTACGGCGACCAGATCGTCCTCGACCGGGCGTCGTTGACGATCAAGCCCGGTGAGAAAGTCGGCGTCATCGGCGACAACGGCTCGGGTAAGTCCACACTCCTCAGGATCATCGCCGGGCAGGAGCGCCTCGACGGCGGCGAGATGACAGTGCGCGCGCCCGGCGGCATCGGTTATCTGGCCCAGACGCTGGACCTGCCGTTCGACGCCACCGTTCAGGACGCCGTCGACCTGGCCCTGACTGACCTGCGTGAGCTCGAAGCACGGATGCGCGAGGCCGTGGCCATCCTGGAGCACGGGGGCGAAGCACGGTTCGACACCTCCCGCGCGGCCACGGCCTACGCCACGCTGATCGAGCAGTACGAGGCGCGAGGCGGCTACGAAGCCGACACCCGCGTGGGCATCGCGCTTCACGGCCTCGGCCTGCCGTACCTGGAGCCGTCCCGGCGGCTCGGCACGCTGTCCGGTGGGGAGCGCGCCCGCCTGGCGCTGGCCGCCACGCTGGCGTCACAGCCGGAACTGCTACTCCTGGACGAGCCGACGAACGACCTGGACGACCAGGCGGTCGGCTGGCTGGAAGCGCACCTGCGCGCGCACCGCGGAACGGTGGTCGCGGTCACCCACGACCGAGTGTTCCTGGAGCGGCTGACCACCACGATCGTCGAGGTCGACGCCGGCCAGGTGTCCCAGTACGGCAACGGCTACGACGGCTACCTCGCCGCCAAGCTCGCCGAGCGACGACGACGGATGAGGGAGTATGACGACTGGCGCGACGAACTCGCTCGCAACAAACGCATCGCCGCGTCCAACGTGGCGAGACTGAACGCCATCCCGCGCAAGGCGCCGCTGAGCGTGTTCGGTCACGGCGGGTTCCGCGCACGCGGGCGCGGGCACGGCGCGATGGTCCGCATCCGCAACGCCAAGGAACGGGTCGAGCGGTTGACCGCCGCACCCGTGACGCCACCGCCCGACCCGCTGGTGCTCACCGCGCGGGTCGCCACGGGATCGGACGTCCGGACCGGCGAGCCGGCCGCCCAGCTCACCGGCGTGCACGTCGGGAACAGGCTGAACGTGCCCTTCCTGCTGATCCCGCCCGCCGAGCGGCTGCTGGTGACCGGCCCCAACGGAGCCGGCAAGAGCACCCTCATGCGGGTCCTCGCCGGGGAACTGCGACCGGACGGCGGCGCCGTGCGCGTTCCCGGCCGCGTCGGACACCTCCGCCAGGAGGGGACACCGTGGGCGCCCGAGCTGACGGTCGTCCAGGCGTTCCGTCAAGGAAGGGCCGGCGACGCGGACGAGCACGCCGAGACGTTGCTCTCCCTCGGCCTGTTCGGCCCCGCCGATCTGCACCGGCGCGTAGGTGAGCTGTCCTACGGACAGCGGCGCCGGATCGAACTAGCTCGGTTGGTGAGCGAACCGGTCGATCTGCTGCTACTGGACGAGCCCACCAACCACCTTTCCCCCGCGCTCGTCGAGGAACTGGAGGAGGCACTGACCGGGTATCAGGGGGCGCTGGTGATCGTCACGCACGACCGCCGGATGCGGTCGCGGTTCGCCGGCTCGCACCTCTTGCTGCGCGAAGGCCGGATCGAAAGCGGGGCCGGGGCCGTGTCGCTCAATCGAACATAGGCTCTTCACCGGCGTGCCGCACTTCCCGTCCTCATGGCGCCGTGACTTCATCGCCATGATTCTCGCGGTGCCCCACATCCGGCGCTGCCGGTGCCGCGTGGTGCCGGAGATCGAGGATCTGCTCGGCGAGTTCGCGGGCCAACGCCGCGGGGCGGTCGTCGGCTCGGGTGGCCCCGGCTGCCAGCGTGCCTGTGATGAGCAGCAGGAGTTGGGCGGCGGCGTGCGCGGGCTGCGGATGTCCGAGCTTGACGAACTCGTGCTCGAAGAGCCGGTGCAGGCGCAGGTGGTAGTCGTGGGTGATGGCGTGTGCGGGGTGGTCGGGGTCGGCCAGGGTGAGATCGGCGGCCAGGTAGCGGCAGCCGCGGAAGTCCGGCTCGGCGATGATGTGGGCGAGGTTGTCGAAGATGGCCAGCAGGCGTTCGCGTGGGTCCTCGCCCGCGGCCTGCATGACCTCCATGTAACGGGCTTCGTCCTCGGTGGTGCTGCGCCGTAGCACCTCCGCGATCAGCCCTTCCTTCCCGCCGAAGTGGTCGTACAGCGAGCGCCGGGCCACGTTCGCGGCTTTCAGGATGGTGTCGACGCCGATGCCCACGCCGTGGCTGTAGGTCAGCTCTTGGGCGGCATCCAGGAGGCGTTCCCGCGGGCCGGGTGTGGCGCGTGTGCTCATGGTCCTCAGCCTGCCATCGCTTGACGAACAGATCAACCAGTCTATATATATCTGTTAGACAGAACGTTCTATCTCTTAGGATTCTCATATGACGCACCGCACAACGACCGAGGTCATGGATCTCTTCAACCGGGCCTTCGTCGAGGGCGACCCCGACCTGCTCACCGACCTGGTCGCCGAGGACTGCGTGATGGAGTCGGTCCAGCCGGCCCCCACGGGGGAGCGCGTCGAGGGCCGCGAGGCCTGCCTGGCCTGGTGGCGGGCGCTCGTGGAGGACCGCACGAGCCAGTTCGAGCCCCAGGAGGTCGTGGTCGCCGGAGACCGGGCGACGATCCTCTGGCACTACCGTTTCGGCCCCGGCGACGCCGACTGGGTCAGCGGCGTGAATGTCATGCGGGTGTGCGACGGCCTGATCGTCGAGGCTCTCGGCTTCAGCAAGACCGCAGGCGAGGTCCCGCTGGCCGCCGAGTCCGGTATCGAGGGCTGAGTTCATGCGCAGCTATCACGTCAACAGCGGCGCCGGGATCGATGGCCTGTCGATCAAAGAGCACGACGCCCCGGTTCCAGGCCCCGGACAGGTTCTGGTTGCCGTGCGAGCCACCTCCCTGAGTTTCCGTGAGCTGATGGTCCTGCGCGGTGACTACGTGCTGCCGGTGAAGGCGGATGTGGTCCCGGTCTCCGACGGCGCCGGCGATGTCGTCGCGGTCGGACCCGGCGTACACACCGTGCAGGTCGGTGACCGGGTCATGGCCACGCTCTTTCCGAGCTGGCAGGACGGCCCGTTCGGCGTCCAGCACTTGGCGCAGCTGGGTGGCTCGCTGGATGGCATGCTCACCGAACTGGCGGTGCTGGAGGAGAGCGCGCTCGTGCCGGTCCCCGATCACCTGTCCTACCAGGAGGCCGCGACGCTGCCCTGCGTCGCGGTGACCGCCTGGAACGCCCTGACGGGGGATGGCGCCGGTCTGGGGCCGGGGCAGACGTTGGTGACGCAGGGGTCCGGGGGCGTGTCCCTGTTCGCGCTCCAGTTCGCCAAGATGCTCGGAGCACGTGTGATCGCCACGACCAGTGGCCCGGACAAAGCCGCCCGCCTGATCGAACTCGGTGCCGATGAGGTCATCGACTACCGGGCGGCGCCCGACTGGCCCGCCAAGGTCCGGGAACTGACCGGCGGGCAGGGCGCCGATCGCGTCATCGATGTCGCCGGCCTGCTGGAGCAGTCGCTCAAGGCCGTGGCGATAGGGGGCCATGTCGCCTGTGTGGGTTTCGTCGGGGACAACGCGCCACCTATCGACTCCCAGGTGCTGTTCCTCTCCGGTGCCACCGTGCGCGCCGTCGCCGTCGGCAGTCGTGCGCAGTTCCTCGCGATGAGCCGCGCCATCGACGTCAACCGGCTCCGTCCGGTCATCGACCGGGTGTTCCCCTTCGACGACGCCCCTGACGCCTACCGCTACTACGCCTCGGGCAAGGCGTTCGGGAAGGTCGTCATCGAGCTCTGAACCGACTGCCCGGACCTCGCGCCCGTTCCAGGCGCAAGGTCCGGGCTCACGCCGACTTCTTGATGACGTCCTCGATCGCGGCGACCACGACGCCGGGATCCTTGGCGAGAATCTGCACATGGTTGCTGGGTGTGGTCGCGAACACCGTCACCAGGTCGTTGCTCGCGATGGCCTCGGCGGCGGCGGCGCGCATACTGCGGTTGTCCTCCGCTGAGGCGCCTGAGTGGGCGCCGCTGCCCACCACGAAGACGGTAGGAGATCGCAGGGCGGCAAAATCGGCCCCGAGCGTGCCGTTGATGGCATCCATCTCGATGACGACCTCCGCGCTCTCGGCGGGCGACATCCTGGCCGAAGCGCCGAAGAAGGCCAGAATACGCATGATCCATCCCAGTCGGCGGAACTGCGCGCGCACGGCCTCCCTGCCTGCCTCGTCGAACATGGAGATCGGGTAGGCGCCGTCGATAAGGACGAGTCCGGCGATCCGCTCCGGATGCCGGGCGGCATAGCGCACCGCGAGCGTCGCGCCTTGGGACCAGGCCACCAGAATCGGCCGCTCGACACCGGTCTCCGCGATCACGCGTCCGACGTCGTCGACGGCGGCCTGAGTGGAGTAGTCCGACGACGTGCCCGACTTGCCGCGGGCCCGCGCGTCGAAGGTGATGGTGCGGTACATGCCGCCCAGCCGCTGGATAACGCGCTTCCAGTGCCGCTGTGTCGCGAAGGCGCCGTTCAGGAAGAGCAGCGCGGGCGTTGGACCAGGGGTGTCGGTGCCGTGGAGCCGGGTGTCCGCGGTTTGGACGGTGAAGTTCGACATGGGAAGAAGCTCTTCTCGTCAGTTGGAGTTGCGTACGCGGGCCACGGCCAGGGAGGTGAGAACGGCGAGGGCCGCTCCGAACCACAGGACCCCCGCGATGGCCACGTTGTCGGCGATGATGCCGCCGAACAGGGCGCCGAGCGCGATGGCCAGGTTGAACACCGAGGTGTTCAACGCGGTGGCGGCCTCGGCCGACTGCGGCGCCGCCCGGAGGATCCAGGTCTGCACGCTCACCGGCACACCTCCGAAGGCCAGCCCCCACAGGATCAGCAGGCTCACCCCGCCGATCGCGTTGCCGCCGACGACCGGGAAGAGTGCCAGGATCGCGGCGAGCAGGACGCTGATGGCGATGACGGCCCCGCGGAGATTGCGTGACACCAGGCTTCCGACGATGAAGTTGCCGATGATCCCGGCGATGCCGAAGGCCAGCAGGAGCGGCCCGATCAGGCCGCTGTCGATTCCTGCGATGGTCTGCAGGATCGGGCTGACGAACGTGAAGGCGGCGAAGTGGCCGCTGACCAGGAGGAACGTGGAGATGATGCCGGCCCTGACGGTGGGGTTGCGTAGCTGCTCGGCGAGCGTCCGCAGCCGTACGGGCTGAGTGGCCGGCATGGCCGGCAGCAGGAGGAACAGGGCGATGACCACCAGCAGGCCGAGTCCGCCGACGGCCGCGAACGCGACGCGCCAGTCGGTCAGCCCGCCGATCAGCGTTCCCGCAGGAACCCCGAGCACGTTGGCGGCCGTGGCCCCGCCGAAGGTGAGCGCGGTGGCCTGGGGGACGTACTTTTCCGGCACCAGACGTACGGCGATGCCGGCCGCGAGCGCCCAGAAGCCGCCGATGCTGATCCCCACGAGGAACCGCGCCGCCAGCAGCACCGCAAACGTCGGAGCCAGCGCGGACATCAGATTGGCCAGCACCATCAAGACGATCAGACCGAGCAGGACGATCCGCCGGTCCAAGCGGCCGATCGCCACCGGGAGGATTGGGGCGGTGGCCGAGGCGACCAGGCCGGGCACGGTCACCATCAGGCCCGCCGTACCCTCTGACACCTCCAGCGCCCCGCCGACAGAGGTGAGCAGGCCGACTGGTAGCTGTTCGACGGTGACGACGGAGAACGTGCCGACGGCCACCGCCACAACACCGAGCCAGCGCTTGATTGGTACATGGTCGGTGACGGGCAAGGAAGCGAAGGTGGTCACGGGAAAACTCCTCTCCGTCGCAGTACGCGACGGGATGGGGGAAGGGGTTACACGGCGCTGCCGGCGCGGAGGGTCTGGCCGGTCACCCAGCCGGCCTCGTCGCTGATCAGCCAGCTGACGAGGGATGTGATGTCTCTTGGCAGGTTCCGCACCCGGCTGGGCTGGGGGGAAGGGGCGTCCTCGGGGTCGGGGGTGACCGCGTTGACGGTGATGCCACGGTCACGGAGTTCCATGGCGGCGGCCGCCACCAGGTGCTCGATGGCGGCTCTGGCACCTGAGTACAGGCCGTAATGCCCGGTCGGCGACCAGGCGGGGGCGGCCAGCAGCACCACGTAACGCCCGCCGTCCGCCAGGTGGCGAGCGGCGGCGCGCAGGGTGTTGAACACGCCGCGGGTGTTGCGGTCGATGAGGAGGTCGAAGTCGTCGTCGGTGAGGTCGGCCAGTAGCCCGCCGGCAACCACCCCTGGAACGTGGATGACGACGTCCAACCTGCCGTGCCGGGCCATGATGCCCTTGAACAGCGTGTTCACATCCGCCGAGACGGTGGCGTCCGAACGGCTCGCCTCGGCCGTCACCTCGTACTTCTCAAGGAGGGCCAGTGTCCGCTCCGCGGCCAGGTCGTCGTGGGCGTAGCTGATCACCGTCGTGGCGCCGCGCGAGGCGAGGCTCTCGGCGAACATCGCCCCCCGGTTACGGCTGCCGCCGACGATCAACGCGACCTTGCCCTCGAAATCACGCAAGGGAGACATGAGCTTTCCTCTCAGCAGGGCCAGCGGACGCCCCAAATCCTGCACCCAGCCGCACTAGCTGCGGAAACAGAGAATTTCTGGGGGCGTCACAGCTTCTGCTTGTGCCGCAGGATCTCCGGTAATGTGAGTGCGGTGATTGATACGGATATCAGGCACATTGAGTCATTTATTGCGGTTGCTCAGGAGCTGAACATCACCCGCGCCGCCGCGCGCCTGCACCTGACGCAGCAGGCCGTCTCGACCCATATCCAGCAGCTCGAACGCTCTATGGAGGTGACGCTCCTGGTGCGCACGTCCAGAGGTGTGCTGCTCACCCCCGCGGGCGACGAGCTCGCAGCCGGCGGCAAGACGATCGTCGCGGACCTGTCGGAGCTGACCGAGCGGGTACGGCGCACCGCCAGGCAGCAGGCCGGTTCCCTGCGGCTGGCCTGCTGCCCCTACGCCACCTCGCTGTTCGCGGTCGAGGTCGCCGATGCGATGGAGGCAGCGGTTCCCGGCCTGTCCGTCGAGCTGACCAGCGTGCGTACCCCGAAGCAGGAACTGGAACTGCTCAACGTCGGCACCGCTGACGCGGCGTTCATGTGGCTGCCGGTCGGAGAAGTGGGGCTGCACCACGCGGTGATCCGTACCGACTCGCGAGCCGTGGCACTACCCCTCGGCCACTCGCTGGCCGGACGTGACGCGGTGTCCCTCGCCGACCTGGCGGACGAGCCCGTCATCTGCCCCGACGTCCTCATCTCGGCAGAGTCGGAACGCCACTGGATCGTCGACCCGCGCCCCGACGGCACCCCCGCTCCACGCGGCCCTGCCGCCGCCACGATCGAGGACTGCCTGATGATGGTCGCCCGCGGGCGCGGGATCTGGCTGGCACCCGAGCCGCTGAGCCGATGGGCTCCGACGCCCGGTGTCCGCTGGCTTCCCCTCACCGACGCCGAACCCTGCGAGCTGGCTGTCGTGTGGACGCCGCGGGCACCGGAATCCGTCGTGGCCAGACTGATCGCCGAGATCGGAAAGATCATCACCTGAGCGACGGCGACGCCCACGGGCAGTCCACCTCCGTGGCCGGCGTCGACCTCATGCACATCCGCGACGGGCGTATCGTCGAAGCCCTGGGCTGCAGCAAGACCCCGTGGCCTTGCCTCTACGCGATCTGCGTCTCCCGACGCGGGCTGGCTGTGACTATGCGGCGGAGAAGGCGGCCCGGCGGTACGGCCGACATGCGCGTCGCCGTAGCGGGGGTTCTACTCGGACGCCAGTCGGCGCAGCGTGCCGAGGATCCAGGACGGGCAATTCGGGTGAGCCTCCGCCTCGCGGACGGTGAGCCACTCCATCGCAGCGACCTCTCCAGGTGCCGCGATGGCGGGGCTCGCCGTGGCGGGCATGCGTCCTGTGAAGACGACGTTGATCACGGGGTCGCCCTCCACCTTGCCGCCGACGCCGGCGAGCGCGCCGGGCGCCTGGGACTCGTGCGCGCCGCGCTCGATGAACAGCCAGCGGCCGTCCCGTTCGAGGAAGACCTCCACGTTCACGACGAAGGCGGGCCGCCCGGCACGGCTGGTGATCCCGGGGAAGCGTGTGCTCGTCATGAGGGCGTACTCTATGCGCCCTGCCGCGGACGCCGGGATGAACGCCATCTGCGAGGCAAACGACCAGGTCATCACGCTGGCCACGCCCCACCAGGACACGTCCACAAGATCTTGTCACGAGCTCTGCGGTGCGCCGCCGCTTCGCGAAGGGCTTGCCCGTCCACAGCGGACAGGAAGGGAAAGGGGGAGCGCCCGCTCCTTTCCACTCTCAACGTATAGCGCACCGGGGGGCTTGCGGCAAGAGCCGGGTCGTGCGGCAAAATCGTCCGCCGAAGCCAGAATCTGCTGAAATAGGAGATTTGCGAAGTGCGCGTGCTGTTGTCGACGTATGGGGCGCGTGGGGACATTGAACCGCCGGTGGCCGCGACGCTGCTGCTCGATACGGTCAGCGCGGTCAGCCGGGAAAGGCCGCCCGTGTCGGCGTGAACCACGCGGGATCGTCGAGCCAGGACCCCGAAGCCGGGCCAGGACCCCGAACACGGGCCAGGACCCCGAAGCCGGGCCAGGACCCCGAAGCCGGGCCAGGACCCCGAAGCCGAGAACCCGCGAACCCCCGGCGGCCTGAACCGGCAACGGTTACGAGGTCCACGCCAGGCAGAGCGTTGATCGCCATGACCACCAGATTCGTCACACCGGTCCAGACGCCTTGCCACGCGCAACGGTCGCAAGCGACCTCAGATCGGAGCCGATGCCATGAACCCCCTGACCACCAGCGCGTTCGACCTTCCCGACCACCTCTCCCCCAAAGCCGACCCGACACTGATCGCCGGCGACGAGCAACACTTCACGGCCATCGCCGACAGCCTCGAACAATCGATCACCGAACTGTCCGACCGCCTCGATACCGCCCGCAAGGCGCCCGGCGGCATCGGCCGCCAAGCGATGGACCGAGACCTGGAAATCCACCGGCTGACCACGCGGCTGCGCGCCCTGCGCCGCTTCGGCCTGGACCTGTGCCTGGGACACATCATCAGCACAGACCACCCCGAACCCCTCTACATCGGACGACTCGGCCTCACCGACAGCGCGGGCCGCCGGCTGCTGCTCGACTGGCGCTCCCCGGCGGCCGAACCGTTCTTCGGCGCCACCCACGCCAACCCCATGGGGCTGGCCAGCCGCCGCAGATACCGCTGGACCCGCGGCCGCATCAGCGACTACTGGGACGAGGTGTTCACCGCCGACGGATTCGAAGGACACGCCGCGCTCGACGACCAGTCCGCCTTCATCGCCAGCCTGGGCGGCAGCCGCTCGCCCCGGATGCGCGACGTGCTCGCCACCATCCAGGCCGACCAGGACGCCATCATCCGCGCGGGATCTCGCGGCGCTCTGGTCGTCGACGGCGGCCCGGGCACCGGCAAGACCGTCGTCGCCCTGCACCGCTCCGCCTACCTGCTCTACTCCGACCCGCGCCTGGACCACCACCGGGGCGGCGTGCTGTTCGTCGGCCCGCACCAGCCCTACCTGGCCTACGTCGCCGACGTGCTGCCCAGCCTCGGCGAGGAGGGCGTGCAGACCTGCACCCTGCGCGACCTCGTCGCCGAAGGCGCCACGGCGACGATCGAGACCGACCCGCAGGTGGCCGCCTTGAAGGCATCGGCGAAGCTGGTGGAGGCGATCGAGCCGGCCGTCAGGTTCTACGAGAACCCACCCACCACCGGGATGACGATCGCCACCCCCTGGTCCGACATCTGGCTGAGCGCCGAGGACTGGGCCGAGGCCTTCCACGCACCCGACCCCGGCACCGCGCACAACGATGCGCGCGAGCAGATCTGGCAAGAGCTGCTGACGATCCTGATCGACAAGCACGACGACGACCGCGACCGCGATCGCGACGGCGGCGGCGTCTCGGCCGACCTGCTGCGCAGGGCGCTGCTGCAGGACCGGGAACTGCTGACCACCTTCAACAAGGCGTGGCCGCTACTCGACGCGGCCGACCTCGTGGCAGATCTGTGGTCGGTGCCCGCCTACCTGCGGATGTGCGCACCCTGGCTCAGCCCGGAGGAGGTCCGCATGCTGCAGCGCCAGGACGCCCAGGCCTGGACGGTGTCGGACCTGCCGCTGCTGGACGCGGCACGCCAACGGCTCGGCGACCCGCAGGAGGCACGGCGCAAGCGCCGGCAGGAAGCCGCTCTGGCCGCCCAGCGCGAGCGGATGGCGCAGGTCATCGACAACCTGCTCCAAGCCGATGACGACGGCGAAGGTCTGGTGACGCAGCTGCGCCGACAGGACCTGCAGCGCAATCTGGTCGACGAGTCCGAGCTGCCCACCCTCGCCCCGGACCTGCTCGCCGGCCCGTTCGCGCACATCGTCGTGGACGAGGCGCAGGAACTCACCGACGCGCAGTGGCAGATGCTGCTGCTGCGCTGCCCGTCGCGGAGCTTCACCATCGTCGGCGACCGCGCCCAGGCCCGGCACGGCTTCACCGAGTCCTGGCAGCAACGGCTGGAGCGGGTCGGGTTGGAGCGGATCACCCTGGCCGGCCTGAGCGTCAACTACCGGACGCCGGAAGAGATCATGGCAGAGGCCGAGCCGGTCATCCGGGCCGTGCTCCCGGACGCCAACGTGCCGACCTCCATCCGCAGCGGCGACGTCCCCGTCGTCCACGGATCTGTTGCGGATCTGAGCTCGATCCTCGACACCTGGCTCGCCGCGCATGCCGACGGGATCGCCTGCGTCATCGGTGATCCCACCTTCCAGGAAAGGCCCCGCGTCCGGTCGCTGACCCCGGAGCTGGCCAAGGGGCTGGAGTTCGACCTGGTCGTCCTGATCGATCCCGAGGCGTTCGGCGAGGGCATCGAAGGAGCGGTCGACCGCTACGTCGCGATGACCCGGGCGACCCAGCGGCTCGTCATCCTCACGAGCCCCTGACCTCGGCCGACGGTGTCTTCACCCGGTTGCTGGAACACGTGCGGGTCCACAACGATGCGGTCGGCCAGGTCGACTGGTCGGCCATCTGCGTGGACTCCACCATCATGCGCGCCCACCAGCACGCCGCCGGCCCCCGTAAAGGGGAAGCCGTGAAGGGACGCACGGGCAGCAAAGCGCTCAGATCCATCAGGGCCGACAGGTGCTCGGGCGCTCGCTCGGCGGGCTGACCACCAAGATCCATCTGGTCGTCGATTGATCATCTTCGGTCTTTAGGATCTTGCTCGTTCGCCGCTCGTCGCGTTCCCTCGGCTGTGCTAGTCCCGGTACGTCTCAAGCAGCCGCAGCCACACCTCGCTGATGGTGGGGAAGGGCGGTACGGCGTGCCAGAGGCGTTCGACGGGGGTTTCGCCGGTGATGGCCACGGTGGCGGAGTGGAGGAGCTAGATGATTGCTTCCAAGGGGTTCAGTGGTCGTAAGCGATCAAGGCACGTTTGACGGGCTGGCCGGTGTGGTCGTTGTGCCAGATCGCGGCGGTCAGCGCCAGGACGCGCTGCAGGACGCGAGCGATCACACCACCGGGGGTGCGTCCGCGGTGGCGCTCCAGATCGAGCTGGCCTTTGAAGGTCTCGTTGATCGACTCAATGATCTGCCGTAATGGCTTGAGCATCGGTGCGCCGGGCCGCGCCGCCTCGCTTTTACGGGCTGGCCGGAGCAGTCGGAGGTTCCACTCGGCCAGCTGTTGCTCGAAGTCACAGCCGAAGTAATTCTTGTCACCGATCAGCGTCTGTCCGCAGCGGCCGTGGAGCAGACCGGGTTCGATTTCGAACATGCCCAGCAGCGTTTCGCGCTCGTCGGCCTTGGCCCCGGTCAGGGCGAACGCGATCGGTAGGCCGTGCACGGTGCACACCAGGTGCGGCCGCAGCCCCCAGAAGTACCGCGAATGGCTGGCGCAATAGCCGTACTCCGCCCAGCCGGCCAATTCGGAGCGCAGAGCGGTCTCGCGGGAGCGGCCGCACTCCACCGGGGTGGAGTCCACTACCCACACATCGTCGCTCCACAGCGTAGTTTCGACCGCCAGCAGCCGTATGGTCTGCTGGAGCAGGCCCGCCGCCTTGCGCAGCCGCTTGTTGTAACCGGGTGCCATCGGTAGATATGGGAACAGATGCCGTAGGTGAGCGCGGGCATGACGGATCCACCGCCGCTCCGAGGTGAAGCCCAGCAGGGCCTGCAGCATCGCCAGCGTGACCAGCTCCGCGTCGCTGAGCTTTGGTGTGATGCCCACCGACGGGCGCCAGGGTGCCAGCTGAGGTGATTCCTTCAGCAGGTCGTCGGATCGTACGTACAGCGCAGTGGCCAAGCTGCCGAGGTCCGGCTTCACCGACGTCTCCGTCTCCCCTCAAGCCAAGGAACATGGAGTGCGAGGCGGGACCTCGCTACCGAATCAGGTGATCACACTCTTCGGCGGCACTTTCGTAACTACTCAGAAGGAAGGTGTGGATCGCCGTCAGTTGGTCGCCGGAGAAGGTGGCCATCAATCGGCGGCTGCGGGCGTCGATCCCGTCGTAGAACGAAGCGATCCGTTCGAGTCCTGGGGCCGAGGCTTCGACGAGTACGCGGCGGCGGTCCTGCGGGTCGGGTTTACGCCGGACGTATCCCGCCTTCTCTAGACGGTCGATCATGTGCGTGACCGCGCCAGTGGTACGCCCGAGCTGAGAGCTGAGTGCGCCGGCCGTGGAGGCTCCGGCGCGGTTGAGTACGTGCAGGCATAGCAGATCAGTCTGCGCGATGCCGAGTTGCTGGGCGATCAGGTCGTTCAGGCGTCCCAGGGCTCCGGCGAGGTCCGTCATGGACGCAATGATCCGGTTGGCCAGTTCGTTCGGCTGGTCGTCCTGCGGTTTGACGGACATGCGGCTTCCATTTACCTTCACGGTTCAGATACTTAGCTATGAAGCTACTGTATCCGATGCATTACTTCTGCGAACTGGAGGGCCTGATGGCGGCCCAGGCCCAGGTCGTTCCCCTTGGAAGGAGCCCTGCCATGGACAGCTGGTATGTGGACGACCGCTGCATCAACTGCGATACCGCCCGACAACTCGCGCCCGACCTGATCGGCGAGGCCAGCGGACGGTCGCAGATCCTGCGCCCGCCGAACGATGAGGCGGAGACACGGCGCCTCCACGCGGCCGCCTTCGCCTGCCCCACACGCTCGATCCGCCCGGCGTCCGGGCAACCGGACCAAGCACTCGACCCTTTTCCGATGGCCTTGGACAACGGCGTACTGATGTGCGGGCACAACTCCCGGCACACCGCCGGGGCCAACTCCTACCTGCTGCTGCGGCCGTCCGGCACGGCCATGATGATCGATACACCGCGCTGGAGCCGTGAACTCGCCGAGCGTTACGCGGCATCGGGCCTCGTTACCGATGTGCTACTCACACACCGAGACCACGCCGCACACGGCCGCCAATACGCGGACTATTTCGGCGCCCAACTGTGGATCCACGAGGGAGACCTCGACGCAGCGCCGGACGCCGACCAGGTGATCCGGGGCCTGGAACCTCTGGAGATCAGCGAGGGGGTCACCGCCCATCCACTGCCCGGCCACACCCGGGGCAGTGTGCTCTACCTCGCGGATGACCGGTACTGCTTCAGCGGCGACAGCTTCTACTGGTCACGCACCACCGGCGATCTGGAAGTCGCGGAGAGCGTGACCTGGTACTCCATCGAGCAGTTGGCCGCCTCCCTGGCCAGGACGGCCGTACGGATGCGATTCGAATGGATCCTGCCAGGCCACGGTGACCGCCACCGCCTGCCCGCCGACGAGATGTCCCGGCGGCTGCGAGCGCTGGCCGAACGCACGCGACTGCTACGGCCCCGGCCGATCGACTTCACGGCCGTCCGCTGGTGAGGGGCCGGCCCAACCGTCACCGAGGTCCACACGGCGGCCGCAGTGCCCTTCCTCAACATTGGCGATTGCCGGGGCACGATGAGACAGCCCCCCTGATCCTGCACGGCCAGCAGAACGCGATCCTGCGCGTCACCGCGGCCCAAACCACCGCTCGCGCCGTCTACGGGGCCCAGCTGATGACCAACCCCGGCGTCGGTCGCGACCTTCCAGCCGTCCTGTGGCCAGCCGTCGCCCGCGAGGTGCGCGAACTGGCCGCAACGCTATCCACGCAGCCGGATGCCGGACATCGTCGGCTCAGCGCGTAACGCGCCCCACTAGACCTGCCCGCACCTCGACAGACAAGGACACACCATGACGATTTTGGGAACCCTCCTGAAGAACAAGCGCGCCGGCGAAGCGAAACCGGCCTGGAACCTCCCACCCTGGCCGGACCTGAGGTGCTGGGCCTTTACAGCACCGATTTCGAACACGAGGGCGTTATCCCTACGGCCCACATCGGCAAGCGCGCAGGCGGCGAGAACCGCTCTCCTGCTCTGGCCTGGAGCGGCACACCCGAAGGCACCGCCCAACTGCTGCTGGCCGTCCAGGACATCGTCTCTCCCACCCGCACCCCGTTCGTCTACTGTGTCGCCCTGCTCGAACCTGATCCCGTCACGCTGCCCACCGAGCCTTGAACGCAGGAAGTCCGGTCCAGGGAGTGCGGGTACTTCGCTCAGGAGTGGGGCGCGACTACTTGGGCCCCGAACCGATCAAGGGACACGGCCTGCACCGGTACGTCTTCCAACTGTTCGCCCTGCCCACCGCCATCACCTCGGCGGAAGGCGACACAGCGCTGGACACAGCCAAGCCCAGGGCCGTGCTCTCCACCGTAAGCGGCCCGGCCCTGGCCTGCGGCCGCCTCGACGGTCTCTACACACGCTGATACCGCACCGACGGCGCAACCGCAACGCTAGAACCTTCCGTTACGTCGGGGTCAAGCCCACGCAGCCCACGCCTTGGAAGCAATCATCTAGATGATCTCGAGGTTGGCCATCATGCCCATGTCCTCGTGTTCGGCGTTGTGGCAGTGGAAGAGGTAGCGGCCGCGGTAGCCGTCGAACCGGGTGATGATCTCCACGGCTTCGCCGGGTCGTAGCGAGACGGTGTCCTTGAGTCCCGCGTCGTGGGCCAGTGGCGGCCTGCCGCTGCGCGAGAGCACCCGGAAGCCGACCAGGTGCAGGTGGACGGGATGGTGGACGTCGGCGATGAGCCGCCAGACCTCGACGTCGCCGAGCCGGGTGGTGACGTCGGTGCGGGCGGGGTCGAACGGCAGGCCGCCGATGAGCCAGCCGTGGCCTGTGTGCATCCGCCCGGCGCGGAAGGCGAACTCGCGCACCCTGACGGCGTCCGAGCGCCGCCAGGCCGGCAGGTCGTTGGACAGGGTGCGGGGGATGCGGCTGTCGTCCGCGGCCTTGCGGGCGACACGGAAGGCCATCACGTCGCGGGTACGGCCGGAGCCGAGCCGGTTGATCACCCTGACGCGGCCGCCGATCGCGACGCCGGAGAAGTCGACGACCACGTCGTAGCGTTCGGCGGGTGCGATCGGCAGCAGCTTGTGGGTGACCGGGGCGGCGAGGAGTCCCTGGTCGGCACCGATCTGGATGAGGTCGAGGCGGCGCCCGTCGTCGGTGACCGCTTCGAGTTCGTAGTGGCGGGCGTTGGAGGCGTTGAGGATGCGCAGCCGGTAGCGGGCCGCGTCGACCTCGTGCACGGGCCACGGCGCGCCGTTGACCAGGATGACGTCGCCGAGGACCCCGGCGAGGTACGGCTCGCGGACGCCGGGCCGTACGCGCAGGGTGGGGTCGAGGGCGGGGTAGGAGAGGCCGCCGTCGGCGGCGAACGCCCGGTCGGCGATCATGAGGGGCAGCTCGCGCGGCCCGGCGGGCAGGCCGAGGGCGTCCTCGGCGTCGTCGCGCACGAGGTGCAGCCCGGCCAGGCCCCGCCAGATCGCGGGCGCCGTGAAGTCCATCCGGTGGTCGTGGTACCACAGCAGCGTGGGCCGCTGGTCCAGCGGGAAGGTGTAGTCCCGTGTCAGCTCGGCCACCACGGCCCTCGGGTCGTGCATGCCATGCTCGGAACCGTGCCCCGTCCCCATGGAGTGCTCCTGCCGGCCTTCGGGCAGGAGCAGGTCGGTCGGATACCCGTCGGAGGCCGCCGGAGTCCGCCCGCCGTGCAGGTGCACGACCGTCGGGACGGGCAGCTCGTTGCGGTGTGACACGGTGACCGGCCGGCCGCGGCGCGACTCGATCGTCGGCCCCGGGAAGGTCCCGTTGTACGTCCACATCGGCGTCGTGACACCGGGCAGGATCTCCGCGCTCGCTTCGCGCTGGGTGATCTCGTAACGGTCGACCCCGCCGGAGGTGCTGACCGGCTTCAGCACGGCGGGAATCGGCAGCGGCACCTGGAAGGGCGGCGGTAGTGGTACGGCGCTGCGCAATTCGGCACCGGTGATCGACGGCCGGCGGGCCAGCGCGGCCGAGACCGACAGCCCGGTGGCCGCCATCAACCCGAGCGCCCCACCGATGCCCAGCACCCGCCGCCTGGTCACGCCACGGCCGCTACGCATTCTCGGCCCCCACACGCAGGAGAGGCCGCCGCCATACATCGATGAACTGCACCACGACCGTGACGATGGTCATCACCCCCAACGGGAGGTGCAACCACAGCGCGCCGTCCAACCCGGCGAAGTACTGCACCGTCTCGGCTGCCACCACCGCCGTCGTGGCGAGGAACGGCCAGACCTGGCGCAGCCGGACCCAGATCGCGATCGCGACGACCGCCTGCAGGTAGCCGATGGAGGTGACGACGTTGGCGCCGGCCGTATGCAAGCTCAAACCGCCGTAGTCACCGCTCAGATACACCCCGGCGAACACCGGCTGGCCGGCGATCGCCACCGCGTGCGCGCTGACGACGGCCCGCAGCACCCATCCCGTGGGTGTCGTCCGGGACGCGGCAACGGTGAGCATGTGGATCCCTCCTCACTCCGTTCTCGATTCGTGAACGAACCCGACACTATGGCTCGTGGGTTATCTTGTCTAAGATCAATATTGCTATAGCGTTATGTTGCGGGAGGCATGATGGAGCTGAACTCGCTCAAGCAGTTCCTGGTGGTGGCGCGACTGGAGCACCTCAGCCGGGCAGCCGACGAGCTTCACATCGCCCAGCCGTCGCTGAGCCGTACCATCGCCCGGTTGGAGAGCGAACTGGGCACACCACTGTTCGACCGGAGCGGCCGGCTCCGGCTCAACGACGCGGGCAAGCTCTTCCGTGATCACGTCGAACGTTCCCTCGGTGAGCTTGAGGCCGGACGACGCGCCGTCGCCGAGGCCACCGGCGAGGGCCCGGGCACCGTGAGACTGGCGTCGGAAACCTTCCTCACCCTCACCGGCCCGCTGGCGGCCTACAAGCGAGCCCATCCCTCCATCGAGATCGAGCTCCACTGGTCCCTGGCCGAGGACATGGCCCGCCGCCTGCGAGCCCAGGACGTCGACCTGTGTGTCGCCTCGCAACCGATCCACGCCGAAGGCCTGGAGTCGATGCAGCTGTTCGACGAGGCTGTGGGGGTGGGCACGCCACTCGATCACCCGCTCGCGGGCCGTAAGTCCGTGAGCGTCGACGAACTCGCCGACCAGTCCTTCGTCACCGCCCGCCAGGGGCACTGGCTACGCCGGCTGCTCGACCGGCTCTTCGCCGCACGAGGCCTCACACCGAAGATCGTCTGCGAGAGTGACGAGCCCGCCGCCATCGCGGAGCTGATCAGCGCGGGACTCGGCATCGGTCTCGTCCCCGCCTTCGCCCGCCGCAGCGCCACGCGTGCCCCCCTCGCCTGGGTCGCCGTCGACAGCCCCGACTGTCATCGCAGGGTCACCCTGCACTGGGACGCCGACAGCCGCCTGTCGACCGCCGCCCGCCTGATGCGCACCACGATCACCAGCTGGGACTGGATCACCGGCGAACCCCGAGAGAAACGCTGATGATCAGCTCGCGGGGTGGGTGCGACATGCCCCGGGCCTTGGCCATCCCGGTTGGGCAGCCCGTGTCAGCGCTTGGCTGTCGAGGGTGAGCGGTGCGAGTCAGCCTGTCGTCCACGGGCGGAGCTTGTCGGGGTTGCGTAGGTCACCGTCGCCTGAACCCCCGGAAGCCCGTCCCCGGCGAATCAAGTTGAGCCGCTGTGGCGGCCCCCGTTACCGGCCGAGCGGCGTAACCACATCGCATGACCACACACCCCGAGCGTCACAGGACGCGCGGCAGGCACCAACACGGCCTGCCGCGCGTCCTGTTGTTAGGGACAGGCACACCCGGGAGGAGATCCATGAGGAGACCAGGCCGTCAGGTCGTCCTGGCAGCCGCTTCGGTGGGGTCCGGCACGATCGTGGGCGCTCTGACCAACCTGCTGACGGGGAGCTGGAATTGGGCGCTGGCCGGAGGACTGGTCGCCGCTGTGGCACTGTGGATGAGCGTGGAGATGACCAGGGCTGCGACGGCCGGGAATGGCGTCATCCGCGTGGTCCAGCGGGTCAGACGACGGGTGCTGGGCAAGGTCATCGGGGTAAGGAGGTCCGGCGAGGTCGCGTCCGCGGACATCCGTCAGGACGTCGACGAGGTCGGCAAGGGTGGAGAGGTCATCGGGTATGACGGCACTTGACGAGTTGTTCTACCGGCCCCTCGTCCAGGTCTACACCGACGACGATCCGCGCCACGTCGAGCGGACCTGGCTCACCGGGGTCGTCACCGCGCTCGCCGCCGAGCCCTCGCACCGGATCGTCCTGGTCACCGGCGAGCCGGGAGCGGGCAAGAGCGCCCTGGCAGCGGCGCTGTGCAGGGACAACCCGGCCTGGCTGCGCTACTTCGTGCGCAGGGACAGCCGCTCGCCGCTGTCAGCCGTGGACGCGCGTTCGCTGCTGCTCACGCTCGGGCACCAACTGGCCGCCACGCGCCCCGAGTTGTTCGACCCCGCCGTCCAGATCACTGTCGACCAGCGCGTGGGGAAGGTGCACGGCGACGCCTCCGTCACCGGAGTGCGGATCGAGAACCTGCAGGCCTCCCCGTTCCTGTCGACCTCGATCAAGGTCACTCAGGCGGCCTCGCGCGTCGACGGGACCGTGACCGGTGTGGACATCAAGTCCGCGACGCTCGAGCCGCACATGCTGGACGTCGGCAACCTACAGGCCCTGGCGCTGGGGCTCCCGGCAGGCGTGCTGGCCCGCACCGAGCCCGGCGAGCGCATCGTCATCGTGATCGACGCCGTGGACGACGTCCGCTACCACGGCGGCGGTTCCGACAGCATCCTGACCTGGCTGGCTTCATGCGGCACGTTGCCGCACAACATCATGATCGTCGTGACCTCCAGGCACGACCCTCCTCTGCTGCAGCGCCTTCGGCAGGTCCACGGCGGCGCGCTGGCCGAGCTGAACCTGGACGCCGAGCGGGACAGGGCGCGCTCGGACATCGACCTCTACGTCGGCAGGCTCGTCGGCGAGGCGGCCACGTCGAGGCTGCTGGCCGAGCACGCCATTTCCGCGATCGGCTTCCGCGGCCGGGTCGTGGCCAAGGCCGACGGGAACTTCCAATACGTCACAGCCATCGGTCGCGCGATGGACGCGGCGGGCGCCCACCCGCAGCTCGCGGGGTTGCTGCGCGACCTCGACGACCTGCCGCCCACGCTGGACGAGCTGTACGCCTACTTCCTGGGGCTGATCAGGGACTGCGTCGGCAGGACCTCGGTCGAGGTGGGCGAGGAGGTCTACCTGTCGGCCTGGACGGCCCTCTACCTGCCCCTGCTGGGCATCCTGTCGGCCGCTCGCGCGCCGCTGACTCCACGGCAGCTCGCCGACTACGGCGGCATCCGCGCGACCCCCGACGACGTGGACCACGCCCTGGATCTGCTCAGCCAGTTCCTTCACCCGGCGGAGGGCGGGCTGACCCTCTATCACGCCAGCTTCGCCGATTTCCTGGCAGCGGGCGACGGCGAGCGATGGCACCGGAAGATCGTGGCGGTGGCACGCGCCGGCTTCGCCGCCGACTGGGCGGCGATGGACGACTACGCCAGGTTCCACCTGCCCTTCCACGCCGCCGTGGGAGCGGAGCTCGACGCCCTGCTGGACGACCTGGGTTTCGTGGTGGCGGCCGACCCCGACGGGCTGATCCCCTTCGCCGCGGACGCCGTCTCGGACCGTGCGCGGGCCGTGGGGGAGAGCTTCCAGATCGCCTACCGGCAGGCACGCGGGCGGCCCGAGGAGGAACGCGCCGCCTTCCTGGCGCTGGCCGCGCGGCAGCTCGGCCAGCACGAGGTGGCCGCTGCGGCGGACAGGCTCAGCCAGGGCGGTCCCTGGTCGATCCGATGGATCAAGCGCCTGTCCGAGCCGGTGATCCAGCATGTCGCCTACCACGAGGACTTCGTGACCGCCCTGGCCTGCGCCCGCTTCGGCGACCGGACGCTGGTGGTGTCGGCGGCCAACCGCAGTAAGAGGCTCCTCGTGCACGACCTGGAGACGAGTGACCTGCTGGACACGATCCTGCTGGACCACGTCGGCTACAACGTGACCGCCCTGGCGGCCTTCTCCCTGCCCTCGGGGCTGCTGGTCGCCGCCGGTGACTGCGACGGGACGATCCAGGTGTTCAGCGCGGACCAGCACATCGTGGCCGACACCGAGTTGCGGCCTCATGACTCGGTGATCACCTCGCTGGACTTCCTCGAAGTGGGCGACGCGCTGCTCCTGATCTCGGCCGACGACCGGCGGCGGGTGGCGAGCACGGCGCTCAGGGGCTCGCCTTCGCTGAGCATGCCCGCGGTGATCGAAGCCGACGAGGGTTCCCGGGCCCAGTACGAGATCACCGCCTCCGGGCTGGACCGGGACAATCCCAAACACCCCACCCACGTGTCGGCTCTCCTCCGGCGGGGAGTGCCCGTGCTGGCCTCGACCACCAATTCGCGTTACGCCCAGCTCACAGAGTTGAACAACGGCACGGGAGTCACACGCGTCGAGTTGGGGCAGGCACCCGTCTGCGCCCTGGCCGGCGGCTGGCTCCAAGGCAGGCAGGTGCTCGTGGCCGCCGCCGAGGGCTTAGCGGTCCACGACCTGGAGACGGGCGAGAAGATCGCAGGCCTCGACGAGCAGCGTGCACACGTCACGGGAAGCGCCCTGGCGGCGGCCTCCTCGCCTGAGGAGCCTCTCGCCGTGGTGTTCGGGAACAGCTACGGCGACATCTGCGTATGGCGGCCCGAGGGAGCGGGCACGGTCGGTGAGGCGGAGTGGACGCAGCCCATCGTCGCGCTCTCCGCCGGCGTGTCCGACGGCGGAGGAGTTCTGCTCGTCGCGCACAACGACAACTGGCTGCGCGGGCCCGGAGCCCGGGTCAGTCAGGATGAGGACCGGGTCAACGACATCGAGGCGTTCGACTCCATGACGGGCGAGTTCATTGAGACGATCGCTCAGGTCATGGGCGCGGGCGGGATCAGCGACTTCACGCTCCTCGACGGCAGGCTCATCATTTCCTCCATCGGCGGCCCGGAACTCCTCGAGATAGAGCTGTCCGAGCCCAGATCGCAACGCCTCATCGACACCGGCTTGAACAACATCTGCAGTGTGTCGGCCGTCTCCACAGTGGGCGGCGGACTCATCGCCACAGCGACCACCCGTGATGCCCTGATCAGTATCTTCGAGGCAGCCTCAGGGGAGTTGGCGGCCAAAATGCCGACCCTCGAGAAGGGGAGAATATCCGCGCTGGACCTGTTCGAGGTGAACGGCGGCTTCGCCCTCTTGGCCGGCTTCGGGGGAACCGGCGGGATCCTGTTCCTGGACCTTGGGGTCGACCCGCCCGCCTACACCATGATCGATCCGGGATATGCGGGTCATACCGTCGCGGTGAGGAGCCT
The DNA here is from genome assembly GCF_050949235.1 of Streptosporangium sp. CA-135522. NCBI lineage: Bacteria > Bacillati > Actinomycetota > Actinomycetes > Streptosporangiales > Streptosporangiaceae > Streptosporangium > Streptosporangium sp. CA-135522. Next base: position 3,900,037 of record NZ_CP192026.1, on the reverse strand, counting down.
GGTGGCGGGCAACACGTTGCTCGTCTGTTCGGGAGACCAGGCCGGGCAGGTGCGGATCCTCAATCTGTCCACACGCCGGATCGTCTGCTCCTTCGGCCTCGACTCCCCCGTCACCGACCTCTGCTTCACCACCGATCTGGGCCTGGCGGTATCAACCCGTTCCGGGCTGACGGTGGTGAACCTGCACTTCCTCAGCGCCGGCTGATCAGCGCCTCGACGCCGTTGAGGATGCGCTCCAGGTCGAACTCGAAGGCGTGCTCCGGGCTGTAGGCCGACTGGTGGGCCTCGTCGGCGGCCTGGCCGACGCGGGTGGCGACGCAACGCAGGTCACGACGGCGCCCGAGTCCGGGTGGCGCAGGTGGCAGCCTTGGACCGCGATCACTTCGCCGGGTGCCAGGCCGCAGCCGGAGGCGAGCGCGATCAGTGCGAGCCGGAAGCGTTCGCTGCGGTCAACCCCAGCGGGCTTGGAAAGCCTATTCAGCGCCGAGCGCCGGCGCGGCGGCGTCTTGACCTCCCGCAAGGACGGCAGGACCGTGCTGCCCCGGGCCGACAAGCAGGCCAGCGCCGCCCTCGCCGAGATGCAGGCCTTCCCGTGGTGTGGCAGTGCTGCTGTGGTGTGGCATTGTTGCTGACCGCCCGGGACGCCACGTCATGATGGTGCGGGCCGCTCGCTCCGCCCAGTTCCACGTGACGTCAACCGCCTCGGCGGGTTGATCCTCTGCAATCCCTTACTCGTCGGCGGCCGCGCGGGCGGCGGCGACGAAGGCTCTGATCAGCCCCGCGTCCTTCACCCCGGGCGCGACCTCCACGCCGCTCGACACGTCGACCCCCCAGGGCCGGGCCGCGGCGACGGCCTCGGCCACGTTCGACGGGTCCAGCCCTCCGGCCAGCAGCCAGCGGCCCGCCGGGCGCCCGCGCACCGCCGACCAGTCCCACGGCCGCCCCGAACCGGGTCTGGGCGCGTCGACGATGAGCAGGTCCTCGTCGAAGGCGCCGCAGTTCAGGTCCGTGTCCGCGGCTCCGGCGCGGATCAGCGTGAGGTCGAGGTCCTTCAGCGCGGTGAAATCCTCGTGCGGGTGGTTGCCGTGCAGCTGGACGGCGCGCACCCCGGCCTCCAGCGCGGCCGCCCGGACCTCCTCGGTGGCCTCGCCGGCGAACACCGCCACGGTCAGCACGTGTGCGGGAACCTCGGCGGCCAGCTCGCGCGCCCACGCGGGAGTGACCCGCCGAGGGCTTCTGGTGAGGACGAAGCCGATCGCGTCGGCTCCCGCCTCGACGGCGGCCGTCACGTGCTCGGGCTCGCGCAGCCCGCAGATCTTCACATACACCCCTCGCACATTAGCGGCGGCGGGTCGGACCGGCACAGTCGAGCTTCATCTACTCCCGGCCGCACGCCGTTCGCCCGCTCACTTCAGGGCTCTGCCGAAGAGCTCGTCACCCGATGCGCCGCCACTCTGACCACCCCGTAGGGGTGGCCTGGCGCGCGCCCCGCCCGCGGCCTAGGATGATCGAATTCCGGCCCGGCATCGGCCCGTCCGCCCGTGCCGGACGATCGTCCGTCCGCGGTTCGAAAGCCGCGTCCAGTGCCGTGCTCAGTCGAGGAGACTCCGGCGCCGGACACCGGCTTCCCGGGCCGTGATCTCACGATGGGGGGCGTCCTGTGCCTGCCACGACGCCCGATGGGCCCGGTGTCCCACGCCTGATGTCGGTGCCGGCGCTCGTGGGGCGCGAGCCGGAGCTCGCGGCGTTCGAGCAGGCGCTGACCGGGGCACCGGCGATCGTCCTCGTCGAGGGGGAGGCCGGAATCGGCAAGAGCCGCCTGCTGCGGGAGTTCCTGGGCTCGCCGATCGCGCGCCGGCGTCGAAGCCTGGTGGCCTGGTGCCCGCCCTTTCGCGAGCCGTACACCCTGGGCCCGATCGTGGACGCGGTACGGCAGGCCGCGGACCGGGTGGCCGGCCTGCGACTGAGCCCGCTGGCCGGAGCCCTGCGGCCGCTGTTTCCCGAGTGGGCCGACGAGCTGCCGGTGGCCCCGGACCCGCTGGACGACGTCAGAGCCGCCCGGCACCGCCTCTTCCGGGCCCTCGCCGAAGTGCTGCAGCGCCTGAAGGTGTCGGTGCTGGCGGTCGAGGACGTGCACTGGGCCGACGACGCCACGCTGGAGTTCCTGCTCTTCCTGGTCTCCCGGCAGCCTCCGCTGCTCAGCCTGGTGGTGACCTACCGCCCGGAGGACGTGCCGCCCGGCTCGCTGCTGCTTCGACTGTCGTCCAGGCATGCCGCGGGGACGGCACGGCTGCGGCTGGCGGTGGGCGCGCTGGACGTCACGCACACCGGCCGGCTGATGTCGTCGATGCTGGACGACGAGCCGGTCTCACCGGCGTTCGCCGCGCTGCTGCACCAGCACACCGACGGGATCCCCCTGGCCGTCGAGGAGTCGGTGCGCCTGCTGCACGACCGCGCCGACCTCACCCGGCGCGACGGCGAGTGGATGCGCCGCAGGCTCAACGAGATCGACGTGCCCCCGACGGTGCGCGACGCGGTCCTGGAACGGGTCGAGCGGCTGAGCGCACCCGCCAGAGCCGTCCTCCGGGCGGCCTCGGCGCTGTCCGACCCCGTGGACGAGGCCATGCTCGGCTCCGTCCTCGGCATGGCGGCGCCACCGGCCGGCGGGCTGGCGGAGGCGCTGGCGTCCGGCCTGCTGCGGGAGAGCGGCGGGCTGGTGTCGTTCCGGCACGCGCTGGCCTCTCGGACGGTCTACGAGGCGATCCCGCCGTCGCAACGCCGGACGATGCACCGGCGGGCCGGGCACGCCCTGGCCGCTCGCACCCCGCTGCCGGTCTCCCGGCTGGCCCGCCACTTCCGCGAGGCCGGCGACGTGGGCGAGTGGATGCGCTACGCCGAACAGGCCGCCGATCTCGCCCTGGCCGCCGCCGACGAGGCCGGCGCCTCGGCGCTGCTATACGACCTGGTGACGCACACCGAGCTGCCCGCCGCCGCGACGGCCCGGCTGACCCGCAAGATCCCGTTCTCCTCGTTCACCGGGGACGACCGCTTCAGGGGTCTGGTGCGGGCGTTGCGGTCCGCGGTGGACACCGCCGCCCTGTCGCCGGCCGAGGAGGCGGAGACCCGCTACCAGCTCGGCCGGGTGCTCACGCTCATGGAGGAGTTCGAGGCCGGACGGGTGGAGCTGGAGAAGGCCGTCCCGCACCTGCCGCCCGGCTCCTTCAGCGCCGCCCAGGCCATGGTGATGCTGGGGTGGCCGCATGAGTCCTCCGCGCCGGCGTCGGAGCACCTGTGCTGGTTGCGGCGCGCGGGCGAGCAGAGCGAGTCGCTGCCGCCGGTCGAGCGGCTCGGCCTGCTCACCGAACGGATCAGCGCGCTGCTGCTGCTGGGCGAGGAGTCGGGCTGGGCCGAGGCCGCCCTGCTTCCCGGCGCCGCCTCGACCGCGAGCGAGAGCAGGCACCTCGGCAAGGCCCATCTCAATCTCGGTGACGCGGCCGTGTACTGGGGGCGGTTCGAGGAGGCTCACAGGCATCTGGCGACGGCTTCGGAGATCGTCGAGCGGCACCGGTTCACCCGATACCGCGACACCATCAGCGCGACCCGGATCCATCTCGACTGGTTCACCGGCGACTGGCCGGGGCTGGCGGCGCGGGCCACCGCCCTCGCGGACGACAACGTGATGCAGCCGGTGACCCAGCTGGAGGCGGTGCTGGTCGGCGCCCTGCTCGGCGCGGCGAGCGGCGACCCCGCCGCCGGTGAGCGTTTCCGGCACGTGCTCGCCGAAACACACCGGCGCGGCGCCCCCGAACTGGTCTCCGAGCCGGCGGCGGCCCTGGCGCGGGTCCTGCTGGAGCAGGGCCACGCCGACGAGGCCCTGCGGATCACCGAGGGGCCCATCCGGCTGGTGGCCGGCAAGGAGGTCTGGCTCTGGGCCACCGATCTCGCCCCAGCCCGGGTCCAGGCGCTGGTCGTCGCCGGGCGGCTCGACGAGGCCGTCGAGCTGACCGGCGCGTTCGCCGGATGGGTGCGGGGCAGGGACGCGGCGGCGCCCCGCGCGGGGCTGGAGCTGTGCCGGGCGCTCCTGGCGGAGAGCCGCGGCGACCCCGGCCGCGCCGCGGTCGCGTTCGCCCGTGCGGCCGGTGCCTGGCGAGGACTCCCCCGCCCGTACGACGCGCTGCTCGCTCAGGAACGCCAGGTCGCCTGCCTGCTGGCCGCCGGCGCGGCCGAGGAGGCCCTCCAGCTGGCACGGCGGGTGTTCCAGGAGCTGACCGAGCTGGGTGCCCGTACGGCGGCCGACCGGATGGCGCGCCTGCTGCGCGAGCACCGCGTCGAGATGCGGGGACGAGGCCGGCGCGGCTACGGCGACCAGCTGTCGCCCCGCGAGCTGGAGGTCGTCCGCCTGCTGGCCACCGGCAGGACGAACAGGGAGATCGCCACCGTCCTGTCACGTTCGCCCAAGACCGTCGCCGCACAGGTCAACTCGGCCATGCGCAAGCTCGGTGTCAGCTCCCGCACGGCGCTGGCGGTCAGCGCCGTCGAGTCGAGCCTCCTGTCCTGAGGGCGTTCGCGGCACCGTCGAGTCGAGCCTCCTGCCCTGAGGGCGTTCGCGGCACCGTCGAGTCGAGCCTCCTGCCCTGAGGGCGTTCGCGACGTCGTCGAACCAGGCGTCAGGCCCCGTACCCGTACAGGCCGTGACGAGCACCGCCGTGCCGGGCGTCGCGCCCTGACCGCTGACCGCTGACCGGCGCGATCATTCGCGTGTCGCATTCATTAGGTCATCTGCCCCATGACAAGAATTTCCGGCGGCCCGAAACTCTCCGCATGGACACGCCTTCCGATGAGATTCCGGACGAGTCTCCGGTCGAGGAGGCTCCGCCCGCAGGCGAGGCCGACGAGTACGAGCCCCTCTAGCCCCTCCCCCAGGAGAATCCCATGAAGATCATGAAAGGCGCGTTACGGCGCGGCCCGGTCGTGGCCGCCGCGGTGGTCGCGATGGCCGCGGCGACGCTGCCGGTGCGCGCCGCCGCGGCCGGCGATGACCCGGCCACGGCGCGGCAGACGCTCACGCCGATCACCCTCGACGGCGTCAGGCCGGGCAAGCATGAGATCACTCTCATCACGGGCGACAAGGTGACGCTGACCGAGATCGGCGGCCGCTACGGCTTCCGGGTCGAACCGGCCGCCCGACCGGGCAGGCCCGCACCCACCTCCTTCCGGGGGCTGAGCGGACCCGACGGCTTCTACGTCTACCCCGACGACGTGCTGCCCGCGATCCAGGCGGGCCGGATCGACCGTGAACTGTTCGACGTGAAGTATCTCGCCGAGAACGGCTACGCCGACGAGCAGTCGGCGCAGACCCCCGTGATCGCGCAATATCCCGTGGCCGAGCCCGCCGTCCGGGGTGCCGCCGAGGCACTGCCGGCCAGCACGCCGACCCGGGCCCTGCCCAGCGTCCACGGCGCCGCACTGGCCGTGCCGCACGACGGGACGGCCGCGTTCTGGTCCGCCGTACAAGGGCAACCGGACCGGAACGGGGCGGTGACCACGCTCGGTGCGGGGCTCGCGAAGCTGTGGCTGGACAAGAAGGTCGCGGCCGACCTGGAGCAGAGCGTGCCGCTGATCGGCGCGCCGCAGGCGTGGTCGGCCGGATTCGACGGCACCGGGGTCAAGGTCGCCATTCTGGACACCGGCGTCGACGAGACCCATCCGGACCTGTCCGGAAAGATCGCCGAGACCAGGTCGTTCGTCCCGGACGTCCCGGTGCGGGACGGCAACGGACACGGCACGCATGTGGCCTCCATCATCACCGGCAGCGGCGCCGCCTCGGGCGGAAAGTACAAGGGTGTCGCGCCCGGTGTGAAGCTCGCGATCGGCAAGGTCCTCGACGACAGCGGCACCGGCACCTGGAGCGGCATCATCGAGGGCATGCAGTGGGCCGCCACCAGCGGGGCCAAGGTGGTGAGCATGAGCATCGGCGGCGAGCCGACCGACGGCACCGATCCGGTGAGCCAGGCGCTCGACGAGCTGAGCGCGTCCACGGGCACGCTGTTCGTCGTCGCCGCCGGCAACAACGGGACGGCCGAGTCCGTCAGCACGCCGGGCAGCGCCGCCTCCGCCCTCACCGTCGCGGCGACCGACAAGAGCGACGGGCTCGCGTCCTTCTCCAGCCGCGGCCCCCGGCTGGACGCGACCATCAAGCCGGACATCGCGGCACCGGGCCTGAGCATCGTCGCCGCCCGCGCGGCGGGAACGAGCCTGGGCACGCCCGTCAACGACTCGTACACGAACCTGTCGGGGACGTCGATGGCCACGCCGCACGTCTCCGGCGCCGCCGCGATTCTCTCCCAGCGGCATCCGGGCTGGAAGGCGCCGCAGCTCAAGGCGGCCCTGATGAGCACCTCCAAGGACGTCGGCCTGACCGTCTACGAGCGGGGCGCCGGGCGCCTGGACCTCGCCACCGCGATCGCCCAGAAGGTCTACGCGAGCACGGCGAGCGTCGACTACGGCGCCGTGCCCGACGGCGGCGAACCGCTCGGCAAGCAGCTCGCCTACACCAACCTGTCCGACCAGCCGGTGACCCTGACCCTGACCCCCGCGCTGCGGACCGTCGGAGGCGAGGCCGTACCGCAGGACGCGCTGACCGTCGACAAGACGCTGACGGTTCCGGCCGGCGGGACGGCCACGGCCACCGTGACGCTCACCTCGTCGGGTCTCGGCGTCGCCACCTACACGGGCGCGGTCACCGCGACCGACGGCCACGGCGTCCGGCTGACCACGCCCGTCGGCCTGCTGCGTGAGCCGCCCAAGGTCGCGCTCACCGTCAACACCCTCGGCCGCGACGGCACGCCCGTCGACCCGGGGCTCATCAGCATCCTCGACGTCACCGGCGACCGGGGCGAGGTCTCCGGCCACATCCAGCACGTGGCCCCCGGCGTGAACAAGGTCCTGGTGCCGCGCGGCGTCTACAGCGTCACCGAGTGGCTCAACTGGATCGAGCCGTCGACGTACGTACCCAACAGCGCCTGGCTGCTCGACCCGGAGGTCACGGTCACCGACGACACCGAGATCACCCTCGACGCGCGCAAACTCCAGGAGGTCACCTTCAGCACGCCGAAACCGTCGGCGGTGACGCCCGGCGCGGGCAGCTACACCCTGGTCCAGCGGATCCTGGCGGACGGCGGCATATGGGGCAGCTACGAGATGGCGGCCACGTTCTACCGGTTCTGGGTGACTCCCACCAAGCGGGTGACCAAGGGCGAGTTCCTCTACACCGTCAGCCGGGCGCTGACCGCCCCCGAGGTGACCATGGAGATGCGCGGACGCCGTCCGATCGCGCTGCACCCCGAGGTCTTCCCGCACGACAAGACCGTTCCGAACGGCGGCATGATGGACGGCCAGGTGCCCTTCGACGGAACCTTGACCGCGCAGCTGGTCGACGTCGGGGTCGGCAGGCCGGAGAATCTCGCCGGCCTCGACCTGAGGGGCAAGCTGGCGTTGCTCGACGACGACCAGACCTGCGCCGGGCGGATGGACCGCTTCCGCAACATCCGCCGGGCCGGGGCGGCCGGCATCCTGCTGTGGCCGTCGGGACCGCTCGGGGTCTGCATCGGCGGCCCGATCATTCCCGAGTACGTCGTCTCCACCGACGAGGACCCGTCCACGACCATCGGCATCCCCTACGTGACGCTGCCGCCGGTCGAGGCGCGGGCGCTGGTCAAGCGGCTCGCCACGGAACCGGTCACGATCACCGTGCACGGCACGCCGTACTCCTCCTACGGCTACCAGCTGCACCCCGTCGAGCAGGGCCGGGTGCCCGCCTCGATGCACTACGGGCTCACCGAGCGACAGCTGGCCACGATCGACACCCCCTATCACTCCGGCACGCCCGGCGACTCCTACGCCGACTCCGCGGCGTTCACCATGAGGCAGCTCATGTTCTTCCCCTCGTTCCTGCCCGCGCAGCCGGTGCCGGGGACCCGCCGCGAGTATGTCGGCCCGCTCGACCCGGACGCGATCACCGTGCGGGAGGCGAGCACTCCGGGCGGCGGCTACCACATGTCGCTCGACGTCTTCGACCGGCCGGTCCACCTCACCCGGCACTGGAACGCCGGGCCGTTCACGCCGGGCACGGTGACGGCGTCCGACTCCGTCTACGGGCTGCCCGACCCGAAGGCGCCCTACGGCACGCAGAACGTCATCGGGCTGTGCTCGATCTGCCGGCAGGGCGACACCCTGTGGCCCAACTTCACCGAGATCGGCGGGCAGGGCCAGTACGGCGGGTCGTGGATCGGCGGCGTCCACCTCTACAGGGACGGCACGGAGATACCCGCCGCCGGCACCGGCTACCCGACGTTCTCCCTGCCCAAGGAGGCGGGCGATTACCGGCTCACGCTCGACGACCGTGACATCAGGACCACGACGGAGTGGACCTTCCGCTCCGGGACGGTCACCAAGGACGCCACGCAGCCCGGGTTCGCCTGCGCGGGCAGCGTGTTCGGTTCCAAGGCGCCGTGCCGGCCCGAGCCGGTGGTGTTCGTCTCCTACGACATGACCGACGGCATCGCGCTCGACAACACCGTGCCGGCGGGCCGGCGGCACGCCTTCCAGGTCAACGTCTACCACTCGCCGGGCGGGGAGCGGATGCCCGCCATCGCCGGCCTGAAGCTGTGGGCCAGCACCGACGACGGCGGGCGCTGGGAGCCGGTCGAGGTCCGCCGCGGCCACGCGGGCGCCTTCACCGCCTCCGTACGGTATCCGCGCCTGGCCGACACCAGCGGCGCGGTGAGCCTGCGAGCCGAGGCCTGGGACGCGGCGGGCAACCGCGTCACCCAGACCACGCTCCGCGCCCTCACCCTGCGCTAGGTGTACTGATCACAGAGGTCGAGTACGCGGGCGACACGTGTGCCTGACCTCTCAGGTCAGTACAGCCAGGCGGCAGGCGGGCGACCGCGTCGGGCCGAAGACCTTTCGGCGTCCCGCGGCGGCGGGCCATCCGGCCCGCCGCCGCGGGCGTCCTTAGCGCAGGCCGTCGAAGAGGTCGTCCTCGCGGTCTGCGGCGGGAACCCGGGTGAAGTGCCGGATGAAGGCCTCGTGGGCGAGCGCGCGATGCTGGGCCTCGGCGGGCATGCGCAGCAGGAAGATGTTCTCGCCCTGGCTGGCGTGCGCCTCCAGTGCCTTGAGCTTGCGCTCCACGTAGGGCGCCACGTCGGCCACGGTGGTGATCTGCTCCTCGGGGGTGCCGAAGTCCTCGGGAAGCTCCAGGTCCTCGGGGGCGCTTCCGCTCGAACGGAGATACTCGAACAGCTCGGCGACCCGCTCGCGGGGCACGGCGGTGTAGTAGAGCTTGCTGGGAACGCCGCCGGCCTCCGCCGCGGCGACGGTGATCCGGTGGGCCTGGATGTGGTCGGGGTGGCCGTACCCGCCGTTCTCGTCATAGGTGACGACGACCTGGGGACGGTAGCGTTCCATCAGCTCGGCGAGCCGCCCGGCGGCCTGCTCGACGGGAACGTTGGCGAAGGCGTCCGGCGCCTCGTTGGCGGCCCAACCGGCCATGCCGGAGTCGCGGTAGCCGAGCAACTCCAGGTGGGCGATCCCGAGATGGGCCACGGACTCGCGCAACTCCTCCAGCCGCAGGGCGCTCACCGCCGCCTCGTCGTGGCCCGGCTCCCCCGGCTTGACTCCGCCGGGACCGTCACCCTGCTCACCGTTCGTGCAGGTGACCAGAACGGTGCGGATGCCCTCTTCCGCGCACCTGGCGAAAAGTCCACCCGTCCCGAGCACCTCGTCGTCGGGATGAGCGTGGACGGCCATCAGTGTCAGCTCGTTACCCATGGATATCGACCCCTCTGTCAGAGAGGGCCATACGGCCCCGCACACTCTACGGCGGGCGACCGGAATCTGCTGGATCCTGCCGCCTCATCCGCTTACCCGCCTGATCGCCCCGCCCGGCCGACAGCGACGCGACCAGGGGCGACCTCCCCTACATGGCCGTGCCACTTCATCCGAAACGGCCGGCATCCGCCGGTCGGCGGAGATCTGGTCCGCCCCCCACCACGAGTTCCGCCAGCGCGGTCATCCCGCCTGCGCGGCCTGCCGAGGGCGTCCGCGCCGCCGGCGCGCGGGCTCCTCCGCCGTGCCCTTCACCGTGTCCTCCGCCGCAGGATCGGCACGCACGCCCTCGACCACCTTCTTCAGCCGCCTCTGGGACGACCGCACCGACCGACCGGCCGCCTCCAGCGTGTCACCGACGCCGACCATCAGGGCGGTCAGCTGGGCTTCGAATATCCGGTCGGCATCACACGGGGCGATGAGATAGTCGCCGAGTTCGAGCGTGACCAGCCCGTGGATCGCGGTCCACAGCTGGTGGGCGATGAGCTCGGCGTCGCCGGTCCGGAACCGGCCCGCCTCGACGCATCGGGTCGCGCACCCGACCACGACGCCCAGGGTGTAGCGGCCGTACTGCCGGTCCTCCGCGTCCAGGGAGAACCCGGCCAGTGACGCCCCACCGAACATCACCGCGTACAGGTGCGGGTTCGTCAGGGCGTTGTGCCGGTAGGCCCGCCCGAACAGCACCATGTCGGCGACGGGGTCGGCGGTCTCGGTGACGTGCGTGAAGTAGTTCTGCAGGCGTGCGAACCCTTCGTACACCATCTCCCGCACCAGCCCGCTCATCCCGCCGAAGTTGGTGTAGACCGCCATCGTCGAGCTGCCCGCCTCCGCGGCGATACGGCGCGTCGACAGCGCCTGGGGCCCCTCGGCGGCGAGCAGCCGTGCGGCGATGTCGACAAGGGCGGAGCGCGTCTGCGGATCGGACCGGCGTGGGCTCATCTTGACAGTATTGCATAACGCCGATATGTTAAACACAACGCCGTTATGCTACAGCGCCGGACCTCGCAGGGAGGTAGTCGACATGACCGCCACGGACCCCGAGCTCGATCTGATCACGACGTCCGGCCACCTGCCGCACGACGAGCGACTGCGCGTCGACGGCGTCATCCCGGCAGGACTCGAAGGGGCCTTCGTGCAGACGGTCCCGCACCCGGGAGCGTCGTGCCGCCCGGCCGGGCCGGGCCCGCAGCGGGACTCCGCCCTCCTGTCCGGCGTACGGCTCGGCGCCGCCGCCGCCCGGCGGCTGCACGCCCCCACCGGAGAGTTCGCCTGCCCGATTCCCGGCGCCGCGCTGTGGGCCCGGCCCGCGGGATCCGCCGATCCGCGGCCGGAGGGTCCGGGCCGGGCGAGCGTCGCGCTGCCGGTCGAGGACCGGCTCACGCGGCAGTGGCACACCGTCGCCACCTACCCCGGTCTGGACCGGGCGGAGCACCTGGTCATCGGGCCGGACGGCGCCGTGCTCGGGAGCCGGCCGTTCGCGCTCGACGGCGCGCCCCTCATGCACGCGGTCGCGCTCACCGAACGGTTCGTCGTGGTCTTCGACCTGCCCGTGACCTACCGCCGGGCCGCGGCCATGGTCGGCGGACGTCTCCCCTATCGCTGGCAGCACGGCCGGCCGGCCCGCATCGGGCTGCTGCCGCGGTGGCCGGGCGACGCGCAGGAGGCGCGCTGGTTCCCGATCGACCCCTGCTACGTCTTCCAGTCGGTGAACGCCTACGACGACGGCGACCGCGTCGTCGTCGACGCGGTGCGCCACGACCGCGCCTTCGACGCCTCACCGTGGGGCGGGGACGGCGCCGCCGGATCGCCGCGGGTGCACCGGTGGACCCTCGACACGGCGAGCGGCGCGGTGTGCGAACGACCGCTGGTCGACTCCGTGGCGCTGGCGTCGGTGGACACCCGGCGGGCAGGCCTCAGGCACCAGCTGGTGTTCGGCTGCGCCCCCGGCGGGCGGGCGCTGGTCGGCCACGACCTCGCGGCCGACAGCAGCCGGGTGCGGAGGCTCGCCCCCGGCTGGCGCGCCGGCCTGCCGGTCTTCGTCCCCCGCGGCCGCGTCGAAGGCGACGGCTGGATCGTGGTCCTCACCCAGAACGCCGCACAGCGGCGAGGCGAACTGCTGGTGCTCGACGCCTTCGACCTGACCGGCCGGCCGCAGGCGGTGGTCCACCTCCCGGGCACCCTGCCCGCCGTACGGCACACCGACTGGGTGCCGGCGTCCGGAGGGCACGCGCACGGCCGGTAGCTCCGGCCGGTCACGGGCCCGGACCTCGGGGCGGGTCCGACCGCCCGCCGGCCGACTCCATCCCCTCACGAGGGGGTATCGAACCCGGTGAGTTCCGAACGGCGATCCGTCGCCGCCGAAAGGAGTCGCCATCGTGGGCACGACGAAGAACACTGAGATCTACCGGGAGGCCCGGGACCTGCTGCTGGGGCTGAGCGGAGACCACGACGGGGCGGTGGGGCGTTTCGCGTGGCCGCTTCTGCGGGGCACCTTCAACTGGGCGCACGACTGGTTCGACGTGATCGCCCGGGGCAACGGGCGGACGGCCCTGTGGCTGGTCGAAGAGGACGGATCAGAGGCCCGATACTCCTTCGACGAGATCGCCGGGCGCTCGGACCAGGTCGCGGCCTGGCTCGCCGGGCAGGGTGTGGCCCGCGGCGACCGGGTGCTCATCATGCTGGGCAACCAGGTCGAGTTGTGGGAGTCGATGCTGGCGGTGATGAAGCTCGGCGCGGTGATCATGCCGACGACCACCGCGCTGGGTCCGGCCGACCTGCCGGACCGCATCGAGCGCGGCGGTGCCCGGCACGTCATCGCCAACAGCGCCGACACCGGGAAGTTCGCCGAGGTGGCAGGCGACTACACCCGGTTGTGCGTCGGCCGGGCACCGGCGGGGTGGGCTGCCTACCATGACGCCTACGACATCGCGGCCGCGCCCGTGGCGCACCCGGGCACCGCGCCGGACGACCCGCTGCTGCTGTATTTCACCTCCGGCACGACCAGCCGGCCCAAACTGGTCGAGCACACACAGGTGTCCTATCCGGCCGGGCACCTGTCCACCCTGTACTGGATGGGGGTGCGGCCGGGCGACACGCACCTGAACATCAGCTCGCCTGGCTGGGCCAAACACGCGTGGAGCTGTTTCTTCACCCCGTGGATCGCCGAAGCGACGATCTTCGTCTACAACTACGCCCGCTTCGACGCGGGCGCGCTGCTGGCCCAGATCCGCCGGGCCGGGGTGACCACGTTCTGCGCGCCGCCGACGGTGTGGCGGATGCTGATCAAGAGCGACCTGTCGGGTGGGCCGGGCTCGCTGCGCGAGGTGGTGGCGGCCGGCGAGCCCCTGAATCCCGAGGTCATCGAGCAGATCGGGAACGCCTGGGGACTGACGCTGCGCGACGGGTTCGGGCAGACCGAGACCACCGCCCAGGTCGGCAACACCCCGGGCTCACCGGTCAAGCCCGGCTCGATGGGGCGCCCGCTTCCCGGCGTGCCCGTGGTGCTGGTCGATCCGATCACCGGGCAGCCCGCCGAGGAGGGCGAGATCTGCATCGACCTGGCCCGCCGTCCGATGAGCCTGATGGCCGGTTACGAGGGCGATCCCGGCAGGAACGAGGAGGCGATGGCCGGCGGCTACTACCACACCGGTGACATCGCCTCCCGGGACGCGGAGGGCTACATCACCTACATCGGGCGGACCGACGACGTGTTCAAGGCCTCGGATTACAAGGTCTCCCCGTTCGAGCTGGAGAGCGTGCTCATCGAGCACCCGGCCGTCACCGAGGTGGCCGTCGTGCCCGCCCCGGACCCGGTCAGGCTGGCCGTGCCCAAGGCCTACGTCGCGCTCACTCCGGGATGGGAGCCCAACAGGGAGACCGCGCTGGCCATCCTCCGCCACGCGCGCGAGAACCTTGCCCCCTACCTGCGAGTGCGCCGGCTGGAGTTCTCCGAACTGCCCAAGACGATCTCGGGCAAGATCCGCCGGGTCGAGCTCCGTGCCCGCGAGGAGCGGTCCGCGGGCACCACACCGGCCGCGGAGTGGCGTGACGACCAGTTCCCCGAGCTTCGGGACTGAGCGACCCGAGGCCGACCGGCCGGGCCGCTTCCCGACGCGGGCGGATCAGCGAATCACCAGGCGCGGTCCGGATCGCACTCGGCCGGCGCGACGGCGCTCCGGCCAGGGAACCGGGTCAGGATCGCTGACCGGAGCCCTGGCCGGAGCCGTCGTCGGCGTGGCTGTCAGACCCAGTGGTAGGCCAGCACGAAGCTCATCGCCTCGGGGTCGGCCGCGCAGTCCGAACCCTGGGTCTGGGCGGTGATGAGGTAGCAGGAGTCGACCCAGTCGTCGTGGTCGGTGGTCCAGTCGCTGGGAAGCGCGCCGATGACCTTGTCGGCGACCTGGACGTACTGGCCGTTGCCACTGATCACGAGCGCGCCGTCGACGACGGCGCGGACCAGGCCGGACAGGTCGGTGTCGTCGTCGTGCTCCATGAAGACGACGTCCACGGCGGTCCAGCTGAAGTTGGACCACTCGACCAGGACCTGGCCGGGCGAGTAGACCTTGCCTTCCTGCTGGATGTAGGGCATCTCGACGGCGTCGATCCGGGCTTTTCCGTCGAGACCCGCGCCCATGACCCATGCATAGATCTCCGGCCCGCCCTTGTACCACGGCTCCTGGTCGATGCGGTTGACGATGCGGAAGAGGTGGGACACCGGTCGCGTCGCGGCCAGGGGCGCGGGCGAGGACGACGCCTGCTGAGTGCCGGTTTCGAGCGTTCTATCGGTTCCGCCGATGCCGGCCTCGGTGAGCCGGCGCCGGATGGTCTGCCGGCTCAGGGCGGCGGTCCTGCGCTCGTCGAGGCCGACGATGAGCACCGGGCGGGTGGGCGCCCGGCGGGCGTCCAGCTGGTGGGTACGTCCCGCGGAGTCGTAGGCGGTGACGGTACGGACGGCCTTCTCGTCCCCGGAGGGGGTGAACATGACCAGGGCCTGCTCTCCGGCGGCGACCCGGCGTGCCATGGCCGGATCGGTGCGGATCTGTAGCAGCGACTCCCCCTCGGCCTGGATCCCCTTCAGCCGCAGGATGTCCTGGTTGGCACGGCGGGTGTAGTCGGCCAGTTCCCGGCCATCGGACACCGCGCCGAACAGCGCCGCCAGGTCGGCCTGGCCGTCGTCGGCCAGCTCGCGCGTGATCTCGGTCCGGAATCCGCGGTCGCCGAGGCGGCGAGCCACCTGCTCGGCGAGCGCCCGTTTGTAGGCCTCCATTCCGGCCGCCCGTTCGGCGGCCGGCTTCTCGACGGCCGGGGTCGGCGGCGTGGCGGCCGACACCGGCGGGATGCCACCGAGGACGGCGGAGGCCATGGCGGTGAACGCGGCCAGACCGATCAGCTTCTTCACTCGAATCTCCTGACGAATTGCGTGGAATAACCGACACGAGGAGTCCGCTGAAATTTCCATGGAAATTCCAGCGAGCACTTCCCGGCGACACCGCGGCTCCGAATTCCTTTAACCAGATGTTTTCACGGAAGAACTCGGAGCGGTAAAGGCGTGGCTTCCACAGCGTCATAGATTCTGCTTGGAGATCACTTGGGCCCGGCTTGCAACTTATCGGCAACCGGATAGAAGCCTCCGGCACCTCGACTTTCTCCCGATTCGGGCCAATGGAAATGAGCTTTCCGGCGCACAGAAAGCAGAGCGCCATCCGGTCGCCTGTCGCACCGCGCGACGACGGTCGCGCAATCTCCGCGGCCGCCTCGCCCCCGGTGAATCCCCTCCGGTGAATCCCCTCGGAGGAAAGCGCCGCCGTACCGATGCGCTCGACCGTGTCGAGGGATGTCGGCGTCGAAAACAGCCGGCTGCCGGAAACGGCGCAATGCGAACGGACCCGCTACGGAACAGGCGGTCCGATCAGCGAGGCGGTGCGGTGCCGCGGCGGACGATCAGGTCGGTGGCCGGCTCGATGCGTGTGCTCTCCGGGATCTCGCCCCGGGCCGATCGGCGCCGCGATCCCCTACAGCGCCGCGCACATCAGTGCCTGCTGCAGCGCGGCCCGCCCCTGATCGAGCCGGCCCGCGTCGCCGTGGAGATCGGCGACGACCATCCACGCCGCCGAGGCCGGCCGCAGCGCGGTCATCTTCTCCAGCGCCTGCGCGGCCGCGGTCTGGGCGAGTGCCGCCTCGTCCAGGCGTCCCAGTGCCCGATAGACCTCCGCCAGCAGTTCGTGCGCCTCCACGGCCACCGGTCCCACCACATCCGCCGCCTGTTCCACCGTCATCAGCGCGCGCTTCAGAGCCGCCTGCGGCTCCTCGCGCAGCAGGTCGACGCGTGCCAGCGCGAGCAGGCAGGAGATGACGTCGCCGGGGTGGGCCGAGTTCGCCACCAGTTCGGCGTGCGCGTCGGTGAGCATCCGCTCGATCCGCTCGACATCCTGCGGCCCGTGCCGCAGGGTGTATTCGGCCATGCACATCCGCAACCGGCCCATCGCCAGCCCGTCGCCCAGCTCGGCCTGCACGCGCAGGGCGCGGTTGGTCAGCAGGTCGGCCTCCAGCGGATCGTCGAGGATGCGCGCCACCACCGCACTGTTCCAGGAGGCCGCCACGATCGCGCGGGGCGACCCGAGCAGATCGGCCTCCTCCAGCAACTCTGTGGCGAACTGCGCCATTCGCTCCCGATCACCGCGTTCGACGTAGGCGGCCAGCAGGGTCGAGGCCAGCTCCACCAGCCGGTCGGTCCACCCCGAGGGCGTCTCCCGCTCCAGGGCCTCCTCACCGACCTGGACGGCCGTGGCCAGCGCGCCCACCTCCCGATGACACCGGCACAGGGCCAGGGCGATGGAGATGCGCTGCTCGCGAAGCCGCATCTCCATCCCGGCCAGCGCCGCCGCCGTCTCGGCGCGGTCGGAGCACGCCTCCCGTAGCAGGATCGTCAGCTGTTCGATCGCGGCCGGCCGGTTGTCGGCGGCCTCCAGCGCCAGGGCGTAGCCGTAGCCGACACGCCGGCGTAGATCGGGCAGGCAGCGGAGCGCGGGTTCGGCGATCAACCGGGCCAGCTCTTCCCCTGCCGTCTGGACGTCGCTCTGGCGCAGAGCCGTCTCCGCGCGAGTCACCCGGGCGTGCAGAGCGGCCGTCCACCGGTCGGTGATGCCGTATTCGAGCTCGGCGGAGGAGCAGTGCAGCCGTTCGGCCAGGATCCCCAGCTCCGCGGCGTCGGCGTCCCGTGTGCCGTTCTCGATCGCCTCAACGTCCTCTTCGCGGAGTTCCGGTTCCGCGATCTGTGCTCTTGTCATGCCACACCGCCTGCGCAGTGCCCGCAGACGTTCACCCACGCTCGTGCCGCTCACGTCGCACTCCCTGGACGCCGCCATAGGATCCACATTCATCCTTGGTCTGGATCATCTCAACAGCGCATCTTAAACATCGCAAGCTTTCGCCCGCCAAAGCCGAATCGGTATGCGCATTCGGGTGTTGTGTCATACCGGCGGCACGCGAGACAATCCTCCCGAAGATCCACAAGGCATCACGGAGGTCATCTGTGAAAAAGCGCGCGCTGGTCAAGGTCGCCGTCACTGCGGCCGCATTGACCATTTCCCTCTGTACGGCGGGCGCCGCCGCCCCCACACCGGAAAACTCCACGTCGGCCGCGGGCTCGACGGTTTGGGTGACCAGCCCCAACGGCGGCCTGTGCTGCTACGGATAGACCTCGGCGGTCGAGGAATCGCCGGTCGTCGGTCGACCGGCCCGGAGACGCGGCGGCAGGCGTTCGGCCTGCCGCCGAGCGGCGTCGGCGGCGGGAGTCCGCCTCCTCTCCGCCCTGAGATCTCCGTTCCGAGGCCTCCGTCCTCAGGCCTCCGCATCAGATCTCGTCCTCAGAGCGCCTCGGATCTCGTCCTCAGAGGCCGTTCAGGCCTCGCCGCCCTCGCCGGTCGGATGCAGCCGCTCGCTTCGGCCCTGCAACTCGTCGATCAGCTTGGACGCCTGCGCCTTACTGAGGCCGTCGGGCACGTCCGCACCCGCTTCCCGGGCGAGCGTCCGCAGGTACGACTCCTGCGGCGCGGTCATCGGCTCGTCTCCGGTCGCCCATTCCTCCGGGTTCTTCTCCACCGGCCCGTTGCTCATCCTGGCCTCCCCTCGAATTTCTGTTCGCCTCACCGGCCTCGGCATGCCCTCGCATCCGGGGTGCAAACCGCGCCCCGCGGCCAGGCCGTCCGGTGATGACGCGGGGGTGACGCGGCGGAACGGCTCCCGGCCGGCTCGCCACCCTCTTGGGACGGCCCCTGAAGTGCAGAAGACCTTTTTTTGGGAAAAGGGAAGGAATTCCTGACGAACCGACATGCTCTGGGGTGGTCAAATGGCGGGTCTCGCGGGACCGATCGCGGTAGGTGTCGAAGAGGAGTTCCACGTCGTGGACGTCGACACCCGGCACCTCGTCCCCAGGGCCGGCGTCCTGCTGGAGCAGTTACCGGCCGACCGGTTCACCCACGAGCTGCAGCGGTCGGTGGTGGAGGCCAACAGCCGGCCCTTCGTGCGGCTGGAGGATCTCGGGCACGACCTGACCGCGCTGCGGCGCACGGTCATCGAGGCGGCGGACGGGGTGGGCCTGGGGATCGTGGCGGCAGGAAGCGTGCCGCTGGTGGACCTGGAGGCGCTGAAGATCTCCCCGGACCCCCGCTACGAGCAGATGCTCGCCGACTACCAGCTCCTCACCCGCGAGCAGCTGATCTGCGGGACCCAGGTGCACGCCGAGGTCGACGACCGCGATCTGGCGGTCGCCGTCGCCCACCGGCTCGCCCCCTGGCTACCGCCGCTGCTCGCCCTGAGCTCCAGCTCGCCGTACTGGCTGGGGTCCGACACCGGATACGCCAGCTACCGCCCGCTCATCTGGCAGCGCTGGCCGACCGCCGGCCCCGTGGCCGAGTTCGACTCGGCCGCCGAGTACGACCGGGTGGTCGACGAGCTCGTGCGCTCGGGTGTGATCACCGACCCCGGCATGATCTACTTCGACGTCCGGCCCTCGGCGCACGTCCCCACCGTCGAGCTGCGGATATGCGACGCCTGCCCCCGCGTGAGCGACATCATGCTGATCGCCGGGCTGTTCCGGGCCCTGGTGGCCCGGGAGCTGGAGGCGGTCCAGAAGGGGCCCGACCGTTCGGTCCGGCTGGAGATGGTACGCGCCGCGACGTGGCGGGCGGCGCGCTCCGGTCTGGAGGGCGAGCTCGTCGATCCGGTCGAGGGCGGCCCGGGGCCGGCCGCCGAGGTGATCGGGCGGATGGTGGACGGCCTACGCCCGCAGCTGGAGGAGTCCGGCGACTGGGAGATCGTCACGTCCCTGGCCGAAGAGGCACTGGCACGGGGCAGCTCCGCCGCCCGCCAGCGGGAGGCGTTCGCCCGTGACGGCCGGCTGGCCGACGTGGTCGACCTGGTCGTCGCCGAGACGCGGTCGCAGGAGTGGGAGACCGCCTTCGGCGGGCCGACGCCGCGGATGCGCACCAGCCTGCTCGACGGCTACGACGCCCCCGGCGACGAAGTGATCATCGAGGGCACCGTGCGCGAGCCGTACCAGCCGGTTCTGCGAATTCTCGACCGCCTGGGCGCCGATGGCCTGCGGGGCAGGGAGCGCCGGCGCGACCGGTACCAGCGCCACAACGGCATGACCTTCCAGGTGGAAGGAGAGGACGAGAGCCGGATCTTCCCCTTCGACCTGGTCCCGCGGCTGGTCCCGCCCGACGAGTGGTCCGAGATCCAGCGGGCCCTGCCGCAGCGGGTGCGCGCGCTGGAGGCGTTCCTGCGCGACGTGTACGGCGAGCGCCGGATCGTCAAGGACGGTGTGATCCCCGCCTGGGTGGTCGAGGAATCCCCGGGGCGCCGGGAAGCGGGACGGCTGATCCCGCCGGACGCCGTACGTTGCACCGTCGCGGGAATGGACCTGGTCCGAGACGACGTCGGCCGATGGGCGGTGCTGGAGGACAACCTGCGGGTGCCCTCGGGCATCGGGTACGCCGTGGCCAACAGGCGTCTGACGGCCCAGGTCCTGCCCGAACTCGTCCCCGGCGAGGGGTTCGCCGACCCGCGAGAGGGTCTGCGAACGCTGCGGGAGGCGCTGCTGGCGGGTTCGGGTGACTCGCCGGTCCTGGCCGTGGTCTCCGGGGGGCCGGGCGACTCCGCCTACTACGAGCACCGGATGCTCGCCGAGGAGATGGGGGCGATCCTGACCGTCCCCGCCGACCTGACCGTCAGAGATGGGCACGTCGAGGCCGCCGGACGCCGGATCGACGTGCTCTACCGCCGGATCGACGAGGACGAGCTGCTGGCGAGCCCCGCCGGGCCGGAGATCCTGCGGGCCGCCGGACGCTCCGCGCTCCTGCTGGCCAACGCGCCGGGCAACGGCGTCGCCGACGACAAATGCCTGTACCGGTACGTGCCCCGCCTCATCGACTACTACCTGGGCGAGCAGCCGCTCATCGACAACGTCACCACCTATCTGTGCCGGGACGACGGTGACCGCGAGCGGGTGCTGGACCGGCTGGCCGAGCTGGTGATCAAACCGGTGGACGGATTCGGCGGCCAGGACGTGGTCATCGGCCCCGGCGCGTCCCGCGCGGAGCTCCGGGAGATCCGGGAGAGGATCCTCGCGGAGCCGGACCGGTGGGTCGCCCAGGAGACGGTCCGGTTGTCGACTCACCCGGCCTTCGACGGGGAGCGGCTGCGCCCGCGCGTCGTCGACCTGCGGGCCTTCGTCTGCTTCGGGGAGACGGCGGTGGTGCCCGCGGCGGCGCTGACCCGCGTCGCGCCGGCCGACAGCATGATCGTCAATTCCTCCCAGGGTGGGGGTTCCAAGGACACGTGGCTTTCGGAGGTATGACCGATGTGCGGACTGAGCGGTGAGATCCGATTCGACGGGCGCGCGGCCGATATCGGCGCCGTGGGCCGGATGACCGACGCCATGCACGAGCGCGGCCCCGACGGATCGGGGCTGTGGTCGTTGGGACCGGTCGCCCTCGGCCACCGGCGCCTGAAGATCATTGACCTGTCCGACAAGGCCGCGCAGCCGATGGTGGACAGCGACCTCGGCCTGGCGGCGGTGTTCAACGGCTGCCTGTACAACTACCGGGAGCTGCGTGAGGAACTGCGCGGCGAGGGCTACCGGTTCTTCTCCGCCTCCGACACCGAGGTGCTGGTGAAGGCCTTCCACCGCTGGGGACCCGACTGCGTCGGCCACTTCAAGGGCATGTTCGCCTTCGCGGTCGCCGAGCGGGACACCGGCCGGCTGACCCTCGGCCGGGACCGGCTGGGCATCAAGCCCATGTACGTGGCCCAGGACGCCGAGCGGCTGCGGTTCGCCTCGTCCCTGCCCGCGTTGCTGGCGGGCGGAGGGGTGAGCACCGACATCGACCGGGTGGCCCTGCACCACTACATGACCTTCCACTCGGTGGTGCCTGCCGAGCGCACGATCCTCACCGGCGTGCGGAAGCTCCCCCCGGCCACCGTGCGCACCGTCGAGGCCGACGGCACGGTCACCGACCACTGCTACTGGCGGCCGCCCTACTCCCGTTCGGCCCTGGGCGAGTACGGCGGCCTGTCCTCCGGGGAGTGGCGCGAGGCGGTGCTCCACCGGCTGCGAGTGGCCGTGCGCAGGCGCATGGTCGCGGACGTGCCCGTGGGTGTGCTGCTCTCCGGCGGCCTGGACTCCAGCATGATCGTGGCGTTGCTGGCCGAGGAGGGGCAGGAGGGACTGTCGACCTTCAGCATCGGGTTCCACGCGGTGGGCGGCGAGCAGGGGGACGAGTTCGCCTACTCCGACCTGGTCGCCCGGCATTTCGCCACCGATCACCACCGCATCGTCATCGACGACGCGCGCCTGCTGCCCGCCCTGGAGCACGCCGTGGGGGCGATGAGCGAGCCGATGGTCAGCCATGACTGCGTCGCCTTCCACCTGCTGTCGCAGGAGGTCTCCGAACACGTCAAGGTCGTGCAGTCCGGTCAGGGCGCCGACGAGGTGTTCGCCGGTTACAGCTGGTATCCGCCGTTCGCCGGGGTGGCCCGCGAAGAGGCCGCCGCCACGTACGCCCGGGAGTTCTTCGACCGCTCGCACGGAGCCCTGGCCGAGGTCCTGGCACCCGGCTACCTGACGGACGAGGACGTCAGCGGCGAGTTCGTCCGGCGTCACCTCGCGACGCCCGGCGCCGACACCGCGCTCGACGCGGTGCTGCGCCTGGACACCTCCGTCATGCTCGTCGACGATCCGGTCAAGCGCGTGGACAACATGACGATGGCCTACGGGCTGGAGGCCCGGACCCCGTTCCTCGACCACGAGCTGGTGGAGCTGGCGGCGGCCTGCCCTCCGGAACTCAAACTCGCCTCCGGCGGCAAGGGCGTCCTGAAGGACGCCTCCAGAGGACTGCTGCCCGCCGAGATCGTCGACCGGCCGAAGGGCTACTTCCCCGTCCCCGCCATCCGGCACATCCACGGGCCGTTCCTGGAGCTCGTCAGGGACGCGCTGACCGGGCAGGCGGCGCGCTCACGCGGCCTGTTCAACCAATCGTACGTGGACAAGCTGCTCGCGGCGCCCGATGAGCACCGGACGACTCTCGGCGCCAACGCGTTGTGGCAGCTCGGACTCCTGGAGCTGTGGTTGCAGGCCCGGGGAGTCTGATGACGGAGATCCTCGGCGCCCGTCGCGGCCCGTCGGCGGACACGGGCCTCACCGCCTGGAGCTGCTGGAAGCCCGCCCCGGCGCCGGACGCCAGCGCCGTCGCCTTCGTCAGCGACAGGGACGGCTCGCCCCGGGTCTGGATCCAGCCCCTTGGAGGGGAAGCGCGGGCGCGGCCCGTCGGCACCGGCCCGGAACCCGTCGCCGACGTGAGCTGGTCGCCCGGCGGCGGGCGGCTGGCCGTCCTCGTCGTGCCGGGCGGCGGGGAGCACACCCAGGTCTGGACGGTCCGGCCCGACGGCGGGGACCTGCGCCCGCTGGCCTGCCCCGCAGGCGGCTCGGCGTCGTTCGTGCGCTGGAGCGGGCGGGGCGAGATCCTCCTGGTCGCCGAGGTCTCCGCGGCGGGCCGGACGGAGGCGGTGCTGATCGACGCCGAGACCGGCGGCCGGGAGGTGGTCGCCGCCGGAGCGCTGATGCACCCGGCGGCGGTGAGCCGTGACCAGGGGCGGATGCTGCTGCGGCGCGGCCCGCGCGGCGCCCGGCGGATGTACCTGGCGGACCTGCCCGCCGGCCGCGCCGCCGATCTTCCCGCCGGTCCTGTGCCCGGCCCGCCGGGAGTCCCCGTGGGCGACCCTCCCGGAGGACGGGAGCGGCCGCTGCTGGCGGGCCTGCCCGGATCCACCGATCACGGCGCCCTCTCCCCCGACGGGATGACCGCCTATCTGCTGTCCGACGCCGGCCGCGACCGGACCGCGCTGGTCGCGGTGGGCGAGGACGGCGGGGCGGCCGTGCTGGCCGAGCGCGCGGACGCCGAACTGGACCGGTTCGCGCTGAGCGTCGACGGCCGTCGCGCCGTCCTGCTGTGGAACGTTCGCGGCCGGTCCGAGCTGGAGGTGCTGGAGACCGGCACCGGCGTGGTGCGCCCGCTCCCCCCGCCTCCCGCGGAGGTGGTGTCCTCGGTCCGGGTGTCCGCCGACGGCGGCCTGGCCGTACTGGCCGCCGAAGGTCCCGGCCGGCCCTCTCACGTGGTGCTGTGCGACCTGGCGACCGGCGGTTATCGGCAGGTCGCCGGGGCGGGTCGGATCGCCGCGACGGTCGAGGCGGAACCGGTGGGCCTGCGGGCGCGTGACGGCGTGGAGCTGACCGGCTGGCTCTACCGGGTCCCGGGCGTCCAGGCTCCGGCGCCCTTCGTCGTCTACCTGCACGGCGGCCCGGAGAGCCAGGAACGGCCCACCTTCAACCCGCTGTTCCAGAGCCTGCCGGCCGCCGGGATCGGAGTGTTCGCACCGAACGTCCGTGGTTCGAGCGGATTCGGGCGCGCCTTCCGCGACGCCGACAACCGCGCGCTCCGCTTCCGCGCGATCGACGACGTCGCCGACTGCGCCTCTGAGCTGGTACGGCGAGGCGTCGCCGATCCGGCCCGGATCGCCTGCATGGGACGCTCCTATGGCGGCTACCTGACGCTGGCCGCCCTCGTCACCCATCCCGAGTTGTTCCGGGCCGGTGTCGACGTCTGCGGGATGGCCGACTTCGAGACCTTCTACGCGCGGACCGAGCCGTGGATCGCCGCGGCGGCCGTCAGCGAGTACGGTCATCCCACCGCCGACCGCGACCTGCTGCGGGCCCTGTCACCGCTGCGCTCCTTCGACCGGCTGGCCGCCCCGCTGCTGGTCGTGCACGGCGCCCGTGACACCAATGTCCCTGTGCACGAGGCCCATCAGGTGCTCCGGGCGGCCCGGGCCCGCGGGGTGCCGTGCGACCTGCTGCTGTTCGAGGACGAAGGACACGAGATCCGGCAGGCCGCCAACCGGGTGACCTTCGTCGGAAACGTCGTCGAGTGGCTCGGGCGGCATCTGACCCTCCCCGGCCGGGCCTGACGGCGCAGGCCGGGCGCCCGGCGGCCGGTCACGTCTCCTCGTACGGCAGGCCGACGTAGTTCTCCGCCAGCGTCGTCGCCGCGGCGGCCGAAGAGGTCACGTAGTCCAGGTAGGAGGTCTGCAGCCGCCGTCCGTAGGCGTCGTCGGAGTCGAAGGTGTGCAGCAGCGTCGTCATCCACCAGGAGAAGTGCTGTGCCCGCCAGACGCGCTTCAGGCAGGCCCCGGAGTAGTCGTCGAGCAGGTCGGCCGAGCCGGTCGCGTACCAGTGGGCCAGCGCCTCGGTCAGCACCCGCACGTCCGCGACGGCCAGGTTGAGCCCCTTGGCCCCGGTCGGCGGAACGATGTGCGCGGCGTCTCCGGCCAGGAACAGCCTGCCGTACTGCATGGGCTCGACGACGAAGCTGCGCATGGGCGTGACGCCCTTCTCGATGATCTCCCCGGTGGCCAGGGTGAAGCCCGGCACGGTCTCCAGCCGGGCCTTGAGTTCGGCCCAGATCCGCTCGTCGGACCAGTTCTCCACGTCCTCACCGGCGGGCACCTGGAGGTAGAACCGGCTGATCTCCGGAGAGCGCATGCTGTGCAGGGCGAAGCCGCGCTCGGTTCTGGCGTAGATGAGCTCCTCGGCCGACGGCTTGACGCGGGCGAGGACGCCGAGCCAGGCGAAGGGGTAGTCCCGCTCGTACTCGGTCAGCACGCCCGGCGGGATCGACGGCCGGGACACGCCGTGGAAGCCGTCGCAGCCGGCGATGACGTCGCAGTCCAGCCGCTGTCCGCCGAAGGTGACGAAGGGCCGGTCGGTGTCGATGCCGTGCACGGCCACGTCGTCCACCTCGAAGCGGACGTCCCCGCCGGCGGCCAGGCGTGCGGCGATGAGGTCCTTGACGACCTCCTGCTGGCCGTACACCGTGATCGTCCGATCGGGCACCAGTTCCTCGAAGGCGACACGCCGGCCCGCACCGCCGTAGCGCAGCTCGATCCCCTGGTGGACGAGCCCCTCGCGCAGGAGTCGCTCCCCGAGTCCGGCGGCGACGAGGGTGTCGACCGTGCCCTGCTCCAGGACCCCCGCCCGTACCCGTTGTTCCACGTGGTCGCGGCTGCGGCGTTCCAGTACCACCGACTCGATGCCGCGCAGATGGAGAAGATGAGACAGCAGCAGGCCCGCGGGCCCTGCTCCGATGATGCCGACTTTAGTACGCATGGGGGGATCATTCCCGGTGTGGCGGCGCGGGGGACAGTCGCCCCCTGCTCTCGGGTCGCGGACGGTGCCCGCCGCCGGGTCGCGCGAAGGCGCGCACCGCGCCGCCGGTGCCGGCGGCATGCCGTCCGGCGAGGCGACGCGGTGCGTGTTCACGGTGACGTCGGTGCGGCGTCGGTGCGGCGCCGACGCGATGTCAGTATTCGGTCTTGATCGTGGCTCCGGTGAAGGACTGTGCCGCGTGGAGGCTGATGTAGACGTAGCCGGCCGGCGGGTTGGCGATGGTCAGGACCTCGCCGTTGCCCGAGTTGGCCGACCGGCTGGTGTAGGCCGACGTCGTGGCCCAGGCGGCGCCGTTGTAGTAGAGGTCGGCGTTTCCGGTGCCGCCCGAGGAGGTGATGGTCAGCGTGCGGGTGCCCGCCGGAAGGTAGAGGTAGAAGTAGGCGTAGTTGGCGACGGTCTCCGACAGGTTGCTGCGCCGGCAGTTCCGGTCGAGCTGCCGGGTGTCGGCTCCGGTGCACTCGGGGACGGACGATCCGCCCGAGGAGACCGTGACCTGCTGGGTGCTCGTGGCGGTCGCGCCCCCGTTGTCGGTGACCGTCAGTTTCACCGGGTAGGTGCCGGCGGTGGCGTAGGTGTGTGAGGGGGTGGCCGAGGTCGACGTGCCGCCGTCACCGAAGTCCCACTGACGCGACGCGATCGTCCCGTCGGGGTCGGCCGAGGTGTCGGTGAAGGTCACCGCGAGACCGTTGGCGGTGGAGGTGAAGCTCGCGCTCGGCGCCTGGTTCCCGCCGCCACCACCCGTGCAGCCGCCCGCGGCGCATGCCGCCAGCCACGTCCGCCAGTCGCTGTCGTAGCGGCTGCCGATCGTCGTGGTCAGGAAGGTCCGGGCGGAGTTCCAGGCGCCGGTCCGGTAGTGGCCGAGGACGGTGGCGACGTCGGCGGGATGCTTTTCGAACATGTACCGCACCGCCAGGTAACCCCAGCGGTAGATGCGGGTCGTGTCGTTGTCGTAGGTGGTGTTCCACAGCGTGCTGAGCGCGTAGGTCTGCTTGGCGGCCTCGGTGATCGCGGCGTCGTAGGCGAGCTTGCGGTAGGAGTAGGAGACGTACTCCGCGAAGCCCTCGATCCACCAGATGGTCGGGGTGGTGACGCCGGCGTTGAAGTCGCCGTACATGTCGAACCGGCCGTCGAGGTAGTGGGTGTACTCGTGGTTGAGGTTCCAGATCTGGAAGGCGGGCCGTACCCATTCGGCCTCATAGGCGATGAACCGCGGCTGGTTGCCCGCGGCGGCCGGGTCGCCCTCCAGGTACATGCCGCCGTTGTTGGTGTCGATGCCGAAGATCGCGCCGGCGTAGGTCTGGTAGTCGGTGCTGGAGTCGAAGACGCAGACCTCGATCGTGGTGTTGGAGTCGTTGGCGACCGGGCGGTTGCCGTCCTTGGCCAGGTTGTGGAAGTACGCGTCCTGGTCGGCGAGGCTCTTGCAGCTGTCGGCCAGTTGCGCGGAGGTCATCTCCTGGGCACGGATCTTGATGCTCGGACTGCAGGTGTGGTTGACGGTGAGGACGTTGCGCGCGAGAAGCTGCGGGAGGTCGCAGATGCCGTAGAAGGAGCAGTTGGCCTTGTCGTAGAAGTAGGCCGTATCGGCCACCCCGACCCAGAGCTGAGCGGTTTTCCCGGTCATGCTGCTGCGGGTGAGCAGGTCCTTGGCCATCGGCCGGGCCTTGGGCTGCAGCGTGGAGTACTGGAGGAAGCGGCCGAGCTCCCGGCCGGCGTTGGCGGTCAGGTAGCTGCGGTCGGTGCCGAGCAGGCCGAGGTGGTTCAGCGCGAAGGAGTTCAGGGTGTCGATGACGCTCGGGTCGGCCTGGACCGCGCTGACGAACGCCGGAACCTGGTGACCGCGGAAGAGCACGGTGTAGGTGTTGTTGACCGCGTTGACCATCCACCAGTGGGCGTCGTACGAGCTGTCGTAGCCGGTGAGCAGCCGCTTGACGACGCCGAGGTAGCGGTCGTTCTCCTGGGCGCTGTCGATCAGGGTGACCGCCTCGGCGAGGATCTCGCCGTTGGCGTCACTGACGGTGGCGGACCGGGAGTTGCCGAAGAACCCGTCGAGGCCGGCCTGGATGGCGGTCTTCAGCGTGGCCCCGTAGGCGCCCACGGTGGAGGGGTTGTACCACTGCACGTAGTAGCCGGCGCGCAGGTACAGGACGAGCTGGGCGGTGCTCGTGCTGTTGTCCCCCGGGTAGGAGGCGGCGTTGTCGCGCAGCGCGTACGCGACGCTGGCCATCTGCGGCTCGCGGAAGGCGTAGTAGGCGTCGTTGCCGGTCAGACGGAACAGGGTGTTGACGCAGTCGGTGGTCGAGGCCTTGATCTGCTGGACGAGGGCGCTGCCGGATTTGCTGGTGAAGTCACTCGTGTTGCATGCCGCCGCGGCTGCGGCCTTGGCCGTCTTGGCCGAAGGTCTCGGATGCTCGGGTGTGCGGGCGGGCTTGTCGACGTCGCGCCGTAACGCGTCCGCCGACGCCGGCAGCGGCGGGCGTTCCTTGACTTCCAGCGAGGACTCCTCGACATGCCGGGCATCGTCGGTGGAGCTCACCCCCACGGGCGGGGGTTGCGAGACGGCGGGGGCGGCGGGAGCGGCGCTCGCGGGCGAGGCCGCCAGCGGCTGGAGGGCGAGTCCCAGCCCGAGGACGGGGGCGAGCAGTGCCGGCAGGTGCCTTCTGAATTCGTGAAGAGGCGGCGTGAATCTCAAGTAAACCTCCGGGGGGTATGCATGACGGCATGCGAGGTTGAATCTGGTCGGCCGGAAGCCGGGGTTGGGGGGATCGGCGATCGCACCGGACCCAGGAGCGAGGGGCGGAACTCCGGGGCCTCACACCGGAGGATCGGAAGCGGCCTTTCGTCGCAGTTTCATGACCGAACGGGGTTCTTTGTCATAACGCGGCACATAATTCTTGGCTATGGATCTAGATATCAGGCATCTCCGCATGATCTGTGCGATAGCGGAGACCGGCAGTGTCACACGTGCCGCCGCCCGGCTGGGCCTGTCCCAACCGGCCATGACCAACCAGCTGCACCGGGTCGAGGAGCTCGTCGGCGGAGCGCTGTTCGTGCGCAGCCACTCCGGAGTGCAGCCGACCCCACTGGGACGGCAGATCATCGCCCGCGCCCGTATCGTCCTGATGGAGGTCGACGCGCTCTTCGGTGACCTGCGCGGATCCTCCGGGCCGACCGGGGTCGTCCGGCTGGGGTGCGTGCATCTGGCCTGCGTCGCGAGCATCGTCGACCGGGTCGGCGACATGCTGCCCGGATGCGAGATCTCGCTGCGCATCGAGCCCTCGGCGGCACTGCTGGGCGAGGCGCTCGCGCACGGCCACCTCGACGCGGCGCTGCTGGGCGTCATCGAGGGGTTCGACATCACGCTGACGGCGCCGGTCGTCAGCCGCACCCTGATCCCCCGGTATCCGATATTCATCGCCCTGTCGGCGAACCACCGGCTGTCCGGGCACGAGGAGATCCATCTCGCCGACCTGAAGGACGAGCACTGGATCAGCCCGCCGGGCGCCGACGACGGCTCGCTCGCCGCGTTGCGCGCCTCCTGCCGCGCGGCCGGGTTCGAGCCCAACGTGCGCTACGACGCCCCGAGCGGCGCGGGACGGCCGCTGGTGGCGGCGGGCCACGGGGTGCGCCTGGTCGATCCCTCCTGGCCCGCACCGTCCGGCACGGTCGTCCGCCCGCTCGCCGGGCAACCCCAGACCGCCCGGCTGGTGGTGGCCTGGCGTCGGGATCGGCTGAGCAACGAACAGGCGGCGGCGGTCTATCGCGGCCTGGCCATCGCCTATTCCGACCACGTGGGCGACAACCCGATCTTCAAGCGCTGGTGGGACACCCACCCCGAGGTGCATCCGCTGCTATGACCGTTCGAGCGATGAATTCAAGCGATACCGACCCCCGATCCGGGAGGACGGAACACACGGCCACGGATTGGTAACGCTCTATTGTCAATACAATTTCACATTACTATGTTACGTGACACTCACGCTCTTCCCCCCAGCGACGCGGAGTGACACATGTTCATAAAGACCACGGCGGGCCCCTGCCTTCTCGCGATCGCGGTGCTGTTGGGCACCGCGGCCTGCAGCGGCGGCGGCAAGGCGCCCGCCGCACAGCGGTCCGGGGAGGCCTCGCAGCCCTCCGCCGGCGAGGCCGCCCGGGGTGGCACGCTCACGATCCTGTCCAACCAGGATTTCTCCCACCTCGACCCGACCCGCAACTGGACGATGCCGGAGATGGACTTCGGCCTGCGCTACCTCTACCGCTCCCTGGTCACCTACCGGGCCGAACCGGGCGCGGCCGGCCTGCAGGTCGTTCCTGACCTGGCCACCACCGTCGGTGAGATGTCCGACGGCGGCAAGACATGGACCTTCACCCTCAAGGAGGGCCTGAAGTACGAGGACGGCTCCCCCGTCGTGGCCGCCGACGTCAGATACAACGTCGAGCGGTCCTTCGCCCCCGAACTGCCGGGCGGTCCCAACTACGCCCGCCTGGTCCTGGCCGGCGCCGAGAAGTACCGGGGCCCCTACCGGGACGGCTCGCTGAAGTCGATCGAGACACCCGATGACAGGACGATCGTCTTCCGGCTCAAGCGCCCCGTCGCCGAGTTCCCCTACTACGCCACCCTGCCGACCTTCGCCCCGGTGCCCAAGGCCAAGGACACCAAGGCCCAGTACGACAACCACGTCTTCTCGTCGGGACCGTACAAGATCGACACTTATGACCGGGGCAAGCAGCTCGTGCTCAGCCGCAACGAGCACTGGGACCCGGCCACCGACCCGACCCGCAAGGCGCTGCCGGACAAGATCGTCGTCAAGCAGGGCCTGCGGCAGAGCGTGATCGTGGACCGGCTCATCGCCGACCAGGGCGACGACCGGACCGCGGTCACCTACGCCGACGTCAACGGTGAGAGCTTCGCCAAGATCCTCACCAACCCCAAGGTCAAGGCACGCTTCCACAACGAGATCCGGGGCTGCACCGACACCCTGGCCATGAACACCACCATGGCGCCGTTCGACAAACCGGCGTTCCGCCTGGCCCTGCAGTACGCGATCGACAAGGAGGCCTACCAGACCACCCAGGGCGGCCCGGCCGCCGGCGAGATCGCCACCGCCTACCTGCCGCCGTCGCTGTCCGGCGGTGTCCCGCAGGACACCCTGAAGATCCCGCCGGCCGGCGACGTGGCGAAGGCCAAGGCGCTGATCGCCGAGTCCGGCGTACCGATGCCGGTGAGGATCAAGATGTACGCCTCCACCGGCGACAAGGTGGCCGCCACCGCCATCCAGGAGTCGCTCAAGCGGGTCGGCGTCGAAACCGAGATCAACACCTTCGACCCGTCGGTCTTCTACGACACGATCGGCGACACCGCGAAGTTCGACGGGATGGCCCTGTACGGCTGGTGCCAGGACTACCCGTCCGGATCCTCCTTCATCCCGATGATGTTCGACGGCCGGACCATCACCGACAAGGGCAACAGCGGCAACATATCGCTGTTCAGGGACCAGGAGACCATGGACCGGATCGACGCGATCCAGGCCATGACCGAGCTGAAGGCCGCCGACCGCGCCTGGGTCGACCTGGACGCCGCGATCATGCAGAAGGCCCCGATGATCCCCCTGGTCTGGGCCCGCAAACCGCTGCTCGCCGGCTCCGGCGTGGGCGGCGCCTTCGGCCACCCGATCTGGTCCGGCCAGTTCGACTACGCCACGCTCGGGATCAGGAAGTGACCGCCGCCGTACGGGAGGGGACCGCGGTGAGGCCCGCGGCCCCGCCCGGCCGCGGGCGCTCTCCGGGGCGGATCGCCTGGGAGCGGCTTCGCCGCGACCCGGCCGCGCTCGCCGGTCTCGCCGTCGTGACGCTGTTCGTCGTCACGGCGCTGGCCGCCCCGCTGCTGACCCGGCTCAACGGCTGGGAGCCCGAGACCTTCGACAAGAGCGCGATCGACCAGGCGCTCGGCGGGATCCCCCTGGGTGACTTCGGCGGGATCGGCGCCGAGCACTGGCTCGGGGTCGAACCGGGCAACGGCCGTGACGTCTTCAGCCGCATCGTGTACGGCGCGCGGGTGTCGCTGCTGATCGCGGTGGCCTCCACGGCCGTCACCGTGCTCGCCGGCACCGTGGTGGGCCTGGTCGCCGGGTACTTCGGCGGCAGGGTGGACACGGTGCTCAGCCGGATCATGGACCTGGTGATGTCCTTCCCCAGCCTGATCTTCATGCTGGCGCTGCTGTCCGTCGCGCCGGAGGCCAACCGCCTGCTGCTGCTCGTGCTGATCATGAGCGTGTTCGGCTGGCCGTACGTCGGGCGCATCGTGCGCGGGCAGACGATGAGCGTCAAACACCGTGAGTTCGTGGAGGCCGCCCGCGTCAACGGGGCGATGGGGCCGCACATCCTGCTGAAGGAGATCCTGCCCAACCTCACCGCGCCCATCATCGTCTACGCGACGCTGGCGATCCCGGCCAACATCGGCACCGAGGCCGCGCTGTCCTTCCTCGGCGTCGGCGTGCGGCCCCCCACCCCGTCATGGGGTCAGATGATCGACAACGGGCTGCTCTGGTACCAGGTCGTGCCGACCTACTTCATCGTCCCGGGCGCCTGCCTGTTCCTGACCGTCCTGGCCTTCACCCTGCTCGGGGACGCGCTGCGCGACGCACTCGACCCGAAGGGAAGCGGCCGATGACCCTCTACGTGCTGCGGCGGATCGCCGCGGTGGCGGGCGTGCTGCTGGTCATCTGCGCGGTGACCTTCGCCATCTTCTACGTGCTCCCCTCGGATCCGGCCGCCCACGCCTGCGGCAAGACCTGCACCCCGGAGCAGGTGACGCTGGTGCGCGCGCAGATGGGCCTGGACCGGCCGGTGCACGAGCAGTTCGGCGCCTACGTGGCCGGCATCTTCACCGGCCGCACGCTGGGCACCGGCCCGGCCGCGTTGACGTGCTCGGTCCCCTGCTTCGGCTACTCCTACCAGAACGCTCTGCCCGTCTGGGACCTGCTGACCGACCGCCTGCCGGTGAGCGTCTCGCTGGCCCTCGGCTCAGCCGTGCTCTGGCTCGTCGGCGGCCTGGCCGTCGGGCTGGTCGCGGCACTGCGCCGGGGGACCGTGCTCGACCGCTCGCTCATGGCCGCCACGCTCGCCTCCGCCTCGGTGCCGGTCTACTTCACCGCGATGATGCTGCTGCTGATCCTGGTCCAGCAGCTCGAATGGCTGCCCTATCCCGACTACCGGCCGATCACCGAGGACCCGGCCGCCTGGGCGGGCAACCTGCTGCTGCCCTGGATGACGCTCGCCAGCCTGTACGCCGCCATGTACGCCCGGCTCACCCGGGCTTCGATGATCGAGACGATGGCGGAGCCGTACATCAGGACGGCACGGGCCAAGGGCCTGCACGAACGGACCGTCGTCACCAAGCACGGCCTGCGCTCGGCGCTCACCCCCATCGTGACGATCTTCGGCATGGACCTGGGCGGCCTCCTCGCGGGGGCCGTCATCACCGAGCACGTCTTCGGCCTGCCGGGTGTCGGGCAGCTCACCTATGACGCGATCTTCAAGGCCGACCAGCCCGTCGTTCTCGGCGTCACCCTGCTGGCCGCGTTCTTCATCACCCTGGCCAACCTCGGCGTGGACCTCGTCTACGCGGTGATCGATCCCCGTGTGAGGTACGCGTGATCCTGCGAGTGAGAGACCTGCGGGTCGGTTTTCCCGCCGGGACCGCGGTGAACGGGATCGACTTCGACCTGGACCGGGGCCGCACGCTCGGCGTCGTCGGCGAGTCCGGTTCCGGCAAGTCGGTGTCGTCACTGGCGATCATGGGCCTGCACCGCGAGGCGGCCGTCTCCGGCTCGATCGTCTTCGACGGCGAGGAACTGGTGGGCGCGCCGGCCTCCCGCCTGCGCGAGTTACGCGGCCGCCGGATGGCGATGATCTTCCAGGATCCGCTGTCATCACTGCATCCCTTCTACACCGTCGGCGAGCAGATCGCCGAGGCCTACCGGCTGCATCTGCGCGCCTCACGCCGGGTGGCGCGCGAGCGCGCGGTGGAGATGCTGGCCGAGGTGGGCATCCCCGAACCGAGACGGCGCGCGGGTGAGTACCCCCATCACTTCTCCGGCGGCATGCGGCAGCGCGTGATGATCGCGATGGCTCTGTCCTGCGAGCCGGACCTGCTCATCGCCGACGAGCCGACCACCGCCCTGGACGTGACCGTGCAGGCGCAGATCCTGGAGCTGATCAGGAAGATCCAGCAGGACCGCGGCGTGGCGGTCCTGATGATCACGCATGATCTCGGCGTCGTCGCGCGGGTCGCCGACGAGGTCCTGGTGATGTACGGCGGCCGCACCGCCGAACACGCCCCCGTGAGGGAGATCTTCAAGGCCCCTCGTCACCCCTACACGCAGGGGCTGCTCGCCTCCGTCCCCCGCCTGACCGCCGAAGACGGGACGGAGGGGGGACGGCTGCGGGCCATCCCCGGCAATCCGCCGTCACTGCTCGCGCCGCCGCCCGGTTGCCGGTTCCACCCCCGCTGCGCCCGCTACGCCGCCACCCCCGACGACGCCTGCGTCACCGAGGCCCCGCAGCCCCGTCTCACCGGTCCCGGCGGCGGCGACCCGGTGGGAGCGGGTCACCGGACGGCATGCCACCTCGTCGAGACCTCCGGAGACCCGCGATGACCGAGTCACTCCTCACCGGGCCGAACAGCGAGCCGGGCGCCGGATCGGACACCGGCCCGGACACCGGATCGAACACGGCGTCGGAGACAGTTTCGGACACGGCGTCGGAGAGCACGGCGGACACCGGGCCCCGGACCACGCCGCTGCTGTCCGTACGGGACCTGCGGATGACCTTCGGGAGGCGGAACGGGGTGAGGGCCGTGGACGGCGTCACCTTCGACGTGTGGCCGGGAGAGACTCTCGGCCTGGTCGGGGAGTCGGGCTGTGGCAAGTCCACCACCGGCCGGATGATCGTCCGGCTGCTGGAACCCACCGGCGGCACCGTCGTCTTCGACGGCCACGACATCACCCGGCTCGGCCCGCGCGACATGCGCCCGTTCCGTCGTGACATTCAGATGATCTTCCAGGATCCGTTCGCGTCGCTGAACCCCCGCCAGACCGTCGAGCGGATCGTCGCCGGCCCGCTGCGGCTGCTGGACCGGCGCGGCGTGATCGAGCTCCTGGAGATGGTCGGCCTGGGCGCCGAGCACGCCGACCGCTACCCGCACGAGTTCTCCGGTGGCCAGGCCCAGCGCATCGGCATCGCCCGGGCGCTGGCGTCACGGCCCAGGCTGATCATCTGCGACGAGCCGGTGTCGGCGCTGGACGTGTCGATCCAGGCGCAGATCGTCAACCTGCTCGCCGACCTCCAGCGGGAGCTGGGCCTGGCCTACCTGTTCATCGCCCACGACCTGTCGGTGGTGCGGCACGTATGCGACCGGGTCGCGGTGATGTATCTCGGCCGCGTCGTGGAGGTCGGCTCCCGCGAGAGCGTCTACACCACCCCGGCCCACCCCTACACCCGCGCCCTGTTGTCGGCCGTACCGGTCCCCGACCCGGAGGTGGAGCTCACCCGCGAGCGGATCGTCCTGCCGGGCGACCCGCCCAGCCCGGCCGACCCGCCCCCGGGCTGCTCCTTCAACCCCCGCTGTGCTGCGGCGCGGGACGTCTGCCGGACCGAGGCCCCCCTGCTCGAGATCCACGGCTCCGGGGAAAGGATGGTGGCCTGTCACTTCCCCGGCTGATGGATCCCCGGGCCGACGGCGAGTCCCCCGCCGGCGGATCTCCGGGCCGACGGCGAGTCCCCGGCCGGCGGCGAGCCGCCCGTCGCCCGCCGTCAGCCCGGCACCCGCGCCTCGCCACCCCGCGAGAGCGCGCTCCCGATCAGTAGGCGACCGGCACGTCGACGGACACGGACGTCGGACCGGGCAGAGGGGTGCCGCCGCCGCCGGGGCCCACGGGGCCGGGCGTGATCGTCACCTTGGCGCGGACCGTGGACCCGGAGGCCACGGTCGCGGTGACGCCCTCGACGGTGAAGAAGTTGTTCCAGATGCTCAGTGCCCGGCTCCCGGAGCCGAGGAAGGCACCGCCGACGATCTCACCGGAGACCTGCGCGCCGACGTTTCGGGGGGTCCCCGGGGGCTCGGAGATACCGAGGGCGCCGACGATCCCGTAGACCCGCACCAGGTCACCGGTGACGTCCACGCACGCCTTGACGTTCAGGCCCTGGATCGGGCCCGTGGTGCTGCACGTGGTCGTCGTCGTGACGGTCCCTGCCGACGCGGGCGCGGCCACGGCGAGCCCGCCTGCCATGGCCACCCCCGCCGCCAGAAGGGCGACACCACGATTGGCGATCTTGTTCATCGAGTTCCTCCATTGAAGTCACGGATGAGGTCACGGATGGCCGGCTTCGTCGCCGGGTGCCCGTGATTAATAATATGCCACATGTAACATTGCACCGTAATGATCAATAGGAGAACTGTGGCGAAACCCACAGGGAACGCTCCGGAACGCCACGACCAACGTCTCCGGCTCTCCGCCCGGTTCGGCATGACGAAGGCGTGGCGCGGCCCGCGGGCGCTCAACGCGCTCCTCACCGAGACCGGAAGCGTCTTCGCCTGATCTCCGCGGGCGGTCACGGCGCCGGCCCCCGGCCCTGACCACCCCGGCGGCGCGGTGTCACGCCGCCCGGAACCGGTGTCACGCCGCCCACGATCACAGTGTCGCGCCGCCCGCGATCACAGCGTCACGCCGCCCGGAACCACAGTGTCGCGCCGCCCGCGATCACAGCGTCACTCCAGCGACCCCCTGGACGAAACCGGGTCTTGCGCAGAGTAAGGTTTCCCTGCCCTAATTTAGGTAAGCCTTCCCAATTCCCAAGTCTCTGGAGTGACGGTGTTCGCCAGCTACCTCATCGGCCTGCGCGAAGGTCTGGAGGCCACGCTCGTGGTCTCCGTGCTCGTCGCGTTCCTGGTCAAGAGCGACCGCAGGGACCGTCTCCCGCTGGTGTGGGCGGGGGTGATCGCCGCCACCGCGCTCTCCATCGGGTTCGGCGCACTGCTCACCTTCACCGCCGCTCACCTCGGGCACCAGCAGCAGGAGCTGTTCGACGCGATCACCTCGCTGCTGGCCACCGTCTTCGTCACCTGGATGATCTTCTGGATGCGGCGGGCCGCCCGCTCGCTCTCCGGCGAGCTGCGCGCCAAGCTCAGCGACGCACTCCAGCTCGGCCCGGTCGCCGTGGTCGTCATGGCGTTCCTGGCGGTGGCGCGCGAGGGACTGGAGACCGCGCTGCTGTTCTTCGCCTCCGTTCAGGGCGCCACCATGAGCGCGAACCCGCTGGTCGGGATCAGCCTGGGCATCCTCACCTCGATCGTGATCGGCTGGGGCCTCTACAAGAGCGCACTCAAGATCAACCTCACCAAGTTCTTCACCTGGACCGGACTGCTGCTCATCCTGGTCGCCGCCGGCATCTTCAAGTACGGCGTGCACGACCTTCAGGAGGCCAACATCCTGCCCGGCCTGTCCAACCAGGCGTTCGACATCACCGCGATCATGCCGGCCGACTCCTGGTGGGGCGCGCTGTTCTCCGGGATGTTCAACATCACCCCGCAGCCGACCGTCCTGGAGACCGTCGCCTGGGTCGCCTACGCGGTGCCCACGCTCGTCCTTTTCCTGCGGCCGCCGTCCAAGCGTTCCGCGCCCGCCGTTCCCACCACCGCCTGAAACGAGAGAGCCATGCGTACCCCCTTCGTCCTCGCCGCCGCCGGACTGGCCCTGGCCGCACTGT
This sequence comes from Streptosporangium sp. CA-135522, assembly GCF_050949235.1. Lineage (NCBI taxonomy): Bacteria > Bacillati > Actinomycetota > Actinomycetes > Streptosporangiales > Streptosporangiaceae > Streptosporangium > Streptosporangium sp. CA-135522. Next base: position 3,862,605 of record NZ_CP192026.1, on the reverse strand, counting down.
CCGCCTGCTCGAGCGAGCCTCAGGCGGGAGGCCCGAGCCCTGCGCAGGCCAAGGACGGCAAGATCACCGTCGCGGCGACCGACACCGAGTGCAAGGTCGCGGCCAGCGAGATCAGCTCCGGCACCTCCACCTTCGCGATCACCAACGGCGGTTCCAAGGTGACCGAGTTCTACGTCTACGCGCCGGGTGACCGGGTCATGGGCGAGGTGGAGAACATCGTGCCCGGCCTGACCCGTGAGGTCATCGTCGAGCTGCCGCCCGGCAGCTACGAGGCCACCTGCAAGCCGGGCATGGTGGGCAAGGGCATCCGCAACGCGCTGAAGGTGAGCGGAGCGCACCAGCCGCTGTCGGCCGACGCCAAGCTGGCCGAGGCCACCGCCGGCTACAAGCGCTACATCAAGTCGCAGAGCGACACGCTCCTGGCCAAGACCGAGGAGTTCACCGAGGCGGTCAAGGCGGGCGACATCGACAAGGCCAAGGGCCTCTACCCGGTCGCGCGCACCTACTGGGAGCGGATCGAGCCGGTCGCGGAGATCTTCGGAGACCTCGACCCGGCGATCGACGCCCGCGAGGCCGACCTCGAGAACGGTCAGGAGTGGACCGGCTTCCACCGGATCGAGAAGGATCTGTGGATCAAGAAGGACGTCGCCAAGGACGGCCCCATCGCCGACAGGCTGATGACCGACGTCAAGACCATCGTGCAGAAGGCCAACGAGGCCCAGCTCTCCCCCCTCCAGCTGGCCAACGGTGCCAAGGAGCTGCTCGACGAGGTCGCCACCGGGAAGATCACCGGCGAGGAGGACATCTGGTCGCACACCGACCTGTGGGACTTCGACGCCAACCTGCAGGGATCGAAGGCGGCCGTTCAGGCGCTGCGACCCGTCCTGGAGGAGCGGGCGCCCGACCTGGTCAAGACGCTCGACGAGAAGTTCGCCGGCGCTGAGGCGGCGCTGGGCGCCCACCAGAAGGGCGACGGCTGGGAGCTGCACGACAAGCTGTCCAAGGAGGAGCTGAAGGCGCTGTCCGACGCGATCAACGCGCTGGCCGAGCCGATCAGCAGGATCGCCTCGGTCGTCGCGAAGTAGACCGTCGTCGCGAGAAAACCGTCGCCGGGCCGGCCGCCGCGAGGAGCGCCGGCCCGGGATGGAACCGGTCCGTCAAAACCGGATGGTCTCCTGATACCCATGACCGGAGTAAAGGCAAAAATCAGGAGAAACGGCGCACCCAGGCCGCCGCCCCGGGGATCACCTTCTCCACCGGATCGACCTGGGGGTACCAGGTCCGTTCCCACTCCAGCGACGCCCAGCCCTCGTATCCGCGCTCGCGCAGCAGCGCCCCCGCCTCCTCCAGCGGGACCCCGCCCTTCCCCATCGGCACCGGGGTGAGGTCAGGTCCGGCGTCCTTGATCTGGACGTAGGCGAGACGGTCACCGAGGGCCGCGAGCGTGCTCGCCGGGCTCTCGCCGTGCCGCCAGGGATGGAGCAGGTCCCAGATCACCCCGGTGGTCTCCGGCTCGTCCGCCGCGTCGAGCAGTCGCGCCACGGCCGCGCCGGTGGGCATCGCGTCATGCGTCTCCACCAGTACCCGCACCCCGGACCGCCCGGCCTCCCGCGCGACCGCCCTCAGCCGCCGCGCCCCGATCGCCGGATCCTCTCCCCGGGGGAACACCCGCACCCCGGGCGCCCCGAGGTCGGCGGCGAGAAGCAGCTCGGCCGTCAGCGCCTCGATCACCGGACCGTCGTCCCCCGGTTCGCAGATCCCTACATACCCCGCAAGAGCGGATATCTCCAGCCCCGCCGCGCTCACCGCCGCCCGGACCCGGGGCCGGTCGGCGGGCGGGTCTTCCCGCTGCGCCACCGCCTGCGCGGGCGCCGGCGATGCCGTACGGCGGGCGCCCGCTCCCGGCAGCCCGACATGGACTCCGGTGTCGGGGTGCAGGCGCAGCTCCAGTCCGTCGCATCCGTGCGCCACCGCGACCCGGATCGCCTCGGGCAGTCCCGCACCGGGCAGGCCCAGCGTGCTCAAGGACAGTTTCATGCCGGACTCCGTCTGTTGTCTCGAAGGGCTGTCCCGAGTGCGGCGGCGACCCTGCCGTCCAGGGCCCGAGCGTACTCCTCGGCCACCAGCGAACGACGGACGTCGTCGCGGGCGTCGGCGAAGGAGGGCGCGCCGGGTCGCGACAGCCTCCCGTAGTGGGCCCGGAGCCGGCTCTCGGACAGATCCAGCTTTCCGGCGAGCCGCTCGCTCAGCGCGTAGTCGAGCTCGGCCGCGCTCACCTGGGCGTAGGTGTACTCGTCGTAGCGGGGCACGCCCGGCAGCGGCCGTCCGGCCCGCCGGGCCGCCTCCCGCCGCCCGTTCTCCAGCGCCAGCGCCCGCTGGAAGGCCGCCTCGCTCACCTCCTCGACCAGCCCGGCCTCCCGGGCCCAGATCCTTCGCACCTTGTCCCGTACGGCAGCCGCCAGCGCCCGTTCCCGGAGCCGGTCCCGGGCCGTGACCCCGGCCAGCGGCCGATCCCAGAATCCGGATCCGGCCGCGACGCCCCCACCGGTGAACTCCGCGATCACTTCGGGTCGCACCACGTCGGCGGATCGGAGGACCTCCGCCCCGACCACCGGTTCGCCCGCCGCCTCCGTCACCGTGTCCCGCGGCGCGAGGCCGAGGACCTGGGCCGGGGTGGCGGACGCCGGGAGCCCGGCGGGCTCCGGTTCCCGGGATGTCCCCAGGCGGACCGGCAGGACCACCCCGGCCACCAGCAGGCAGCCGATCACCGCGGCCCACACCCGCGGCCGCGCGAAGACGCCGGCGACCCGTCCGCCCGTGACGCCGCGGCCGATGACCCGTCCGCCCGTGATGCCACGGCCGACGATCCGTCCGCGGGTGATCCGTCCGCCGGCGACCCGTCCGCCAGTGATCACGCGGCCGGCGGGAGACGGGGTGGCCGAGGTGGGTTCCCGCATGTCAGGAGGCGATCTTCATATCGAAGACGTGGAGGCCCGCGTCGGCGAGGGGGCTGCCGGCGGGCAGGGTGACGGAGGCGACGATCTTGGCGGGATCCAGCGGGACGGCGTGGGCGAACACCGATACTCCGGACTCCCGGGTCTGTCCGGTGGCGGGGTTGCGATAGTTGGTCTGGGTGATGTTGTGATACGCCGACCGGGCGACCACGACGGCGCCCTCGGGAGCCGTCGCGTCCCAGAAGTCACCGAAGCGGATGGTCCTGTCCTCCACCGTCCCGTCGGTGTAGGTCACCTTGAGGACACCTGAACGGACCTTGAAGACGCCGGTGCCGAGCAGGACGAGCCTGCTTCCCCGGCCGGAGAGCTCGATGGTCTGGCCGGCCGCCTTGACGTTGTCCAGCGTGCCGTACGCCCCGGGGTGCCAGGTGAAGTCCGCGCCGAAGGCGGTCACGGTAGCGCCCGGGCGGAGTCCGGCCGCCTCCAGTCCCTGGCCGGAGTAGCTGCGGCCGGAGGTGGACAGGCCGCCGACGTCGGGGTTGCGGTCGGAGCTGACGCCCACGTTGTTGTAGGCGGCCTTGACCGACGCGTGGACCACGGGGCCGACCGCGGGTCCGGAGTAGGCGCCGCGGGAGACGGTCGCACCGATCGGGTTGCCGAAGTAGTCGCGCCCGCCCACGCCCTCCACGAGGGCTCCGGTACCGAGCGCCGGAGAGCCGGTCACCAGCTTGTACCCGGCGGCGTCGCCCTGGCCCGTGGCGGTGCCGGGCGCGGCCAGACCGGGATCGGCGGTGATCGCGGTGGCGTCGCCGGCGGGCGCCGTGATGCCGCCGTAGTAGACGTTGGAGTCATAGGTGACGTTCTGGCCGGTGGGCAGCGTCCCCTGGGCCGCGTGGAAGATGTTGTTGACGATCTTCGTGTTCGCCGACGGGCCGTTGGGCACCGCGACGTTCAGCTTCTCGCTCGCGCAGAAGAAGGTGTTGTTGTGGATCCACAGCGGGCTGCCGTTGTCTCCGGACGCGTTGCCGGCGATGCGGCAGTCGTCCTGGGCGATGTTGAACCGCAGGATCGCCGTCGCCCTGTAGTTCGGGAACTCGGTGCAGCTCTGGCAGCCCAGGTAGAAGCCGCCCGCGTTGGCGTGGGAGAAGTTGTACTGGTAGACGCAGCTGCCCTTGATCCCGCCGTCGCAGTCCCAGGCCGTGGAGTCGAAGATGGTCGGCCGCTGCCGGGTCACCTCGTTGTACTGGAAGACCGGGTCGACGGAATTGATCGGCCACATTCCGGCGAAGTTGCCGTCGACGTAGGGATACTTGCCGCCGCCCCCGTCGTCGAACAGGTTGTGCTCGACCAGCGGGCGGGCGGCGGCGTGCACGACGATGCCGTCGCCGCCGACGCTGCGGATGGTGTTGCCGGCGATGTGAACGTTCCTGTGGTAGTCCGTGCCCTTGCGGCTGATCTTGATTCCACCGCCGCCGGTGTCGTGGACGTAGTTGCCGGTGATGGTGATGCCGTCGATGTAGCCGACCTTGCCCTCGGGCAGGGCCTGAACGCTGATGCCGGCCGAGTAGGCGAACCAGCCGGAGTTGGCGCCGGTCTTGTCGCCCCAGCCGGCGACGTCGGAGATCTCCAGGTCGCGCAGGACCAGCCCGGCCTTGGGTTCGGGCGTCGTGGAGTTGTACTGGATGCCGGTCCGTTTGGCCGTGGTGGCCGCAGGATTGGTGACGTGCAGTTTCTCGACGGTGATGTGGCTGTTGTCGACGAGGTGGACGGCCCACTCTCCGCCGTCGCCCTGGATGATCGGTCTGGGGCCCTCGCCGTAGGAGGTGAAGGTGATCGGCCGGCCGGGGGCGCCGGAGCCCACCGGCTCCAGGCGGCCGGCGCAGACGGTCCCGGCTCTGAACTTGACCTTGTCCTTCGCCCGCAGCCGGAGGGCGTTGACCTCCGCGAGGCTCGTCAGCGGCCCCGCGGCGTCGCGCCCCGAGCCGCCGGGCGTCGCCGTACAGTCCACGAAGAAGACGCGGGCGGCCTGCGCCTGCGCCGGCGTCGCGAGTGCGCCGGCGCAGGCCAGAGCCACGGCGGCGATCGCGGTGGGACGGAATAACCGCATTCAACTGCTCCTTCTCGGTGGGGGGGGACCAGAGGGTCAGGCGGAGCGGACGAGCCCCTCCGGGGCGACGCCGTAGCGGAACGGCAGGCTGTGGGCGTAACGCTCCAGCTCGTCGAGTGCCACGTCGGCCATGCGGCGCAGCTCACCGCCGAGCGAGCCCGCGATGTGCGGGGTGAGCAGCACGTTGGGCAGGTCGTACAGGGGCGAGGAGGCGGGCGGCACCTCGGGTTCGGTCACGTCGATGACCGCGTGCAGCCGCCCGGACAGCAGCTCGCCGGTCAGGGCCTCCTGGTCGACCAGCGCGCCCCGGGCGGTGTTGATCAGCGTGGCCCCGTCGCGCATCAGCGCGAGGCGGCGGCCGTCGATCATGTGGTGCGTCGAGGGCAGGGCCGGGGCGTGCAGGCTCACCACGTCGCTGCCGGCGACCAGCTCGTCCAGCTCGGCGAGCCGGACACCCAGCCGGGCCGCCTCGGCGGCGTCCAGATAGGGGTCGCTGACCAGGACGTCGAGGTCGAACGGCCGGAGCAGTTCGATCACCCGGCGGCCGATCGTGGAGGCGCCCACGATCCCGACCGTGCGGCGGTAGTTGCCGAAGCCGGGGAAGCGCCGGTCCCAGTCGAGTGCGGCGCGATGCCGCCGGTAGAGCTGGGCGATCTCCAGCACGCGCTTGCCCGCGAACAGGATCGCGGCGAGGGTGAACTCCGCGACGGGCAGCGCGTTGGCGATCGCCGCCGAGGAGACGCTCAGGCCGCGTTCCCAGCAGGCGTCGGTGATGTGGTGTTTGACCGAGCCGGCCGCGTGCACGACGGCCCGCAGCCGCGGCGCGGCGGCGAGCACCTCGGCGGTCAGGGGCGGGCAGCCCCAGCAGGTGTAGAGGACCTCGGCCTCGGCGAGCGCGGCGCGGACCGCGGGCTCGGCGAAGTCGGCGGCCACGAGCGACGGGTCCGCCTCGGCCAGCGTGGCCAGGCGGCGCCGTACCGGATCCTCCAGGAGGCGGTCGGCGACGTCGTGTGACATCGCGACGACCACCCGCGGGCGACGAGACATCGATTCCCCCGATGTGATGATCACTTGATGCTGCCCGCCGTCATGCCCGCCCGCCAGAAGCGCTGCAGGAAGACGAACACCACGAGCAGCGGGACCACCGACAGCAGTGAGCCGGTGATCACCAGGGTGTGGAACTCGGGGAACGCGGTCCCCTGGTTGTTCCACGAGAACAGGCCCAGGCTGAGCGGGAACAGGTTGTGGTCGGAGAGCATCACCAGCGGCAGGAAGAAGTTGTTCCACACCGCGGTGAACTGGAACAGGAAGATCGTCACGAAGGCGGGCTTCAGCATGGGCAGCGCCACCGAGACGAACGTCCGCAGGTCGCCCGCGCCGTCGGAGCGGGCCGCCTCCAGCACCTCGCCGGGCACGTAGCCGGACGACAGCACGCGGGCGAGATAGACGCCGAACGGGTTGACCAGGACCGGGATGAACACCGCCCAGAAGGTGTTGACCACGCCCACCTTGGAGGCCAGCAGGTACAGGGGCAGAGCCGTGGCGGTGCTGGGGACCAGGACGCCGAGCAGGACGACGCCGAACAGCTTCTCCTTGCCGCGGAAGCCGTACTTGTCGAAGCAGTAACCCGCCATGACGCTGATGAGCGTGCCGATCAGGGCTCCGCCGCCGGCGTAGAGGACGCTGTTGAGATACCAGCGGAAGAAGATCCCACCGCCCTCCTCGGCGACCGCGGAGAGGTTCGCGCCGAAGTCGAAGCCGGCGAAGGCGAACCCGGGGCTGGAGTAGAGGTCGTGCAGCGACTTGGTGGAGGCGAACAGCAACCAGGTGAGAGGCAGCAGCGTGTAGACCGCGGCGACGGCCAGCAGGGCGTTGACCACGCCCCGGGAGAGGAAGGCGGGCCTGCTCACTTGCCGCTCCTCGCGCCGAACCGGGTGACGGCGAACGACAGGCCCGCGGCGAGCGCGGCGAGCAGCAGCGAGGCGGCGGCCGCCTGGCCGTAGTCGTTCTTGGAGAACGCCTCGGTGTAGGCGAACATGTTGGGCGTCCAGCCGCTGACCACTCCCGCGCTGGCGTCGGCCAGGATCATCGGCTCGGTGAACAGCTGGAGCGATCCGATGATCGTGAACAGCATCGTCATCACCACCGCGCCCCGGATCATCGGAAGCTTGACGCGCAGCGCCGTGCGGACCGGTCCTGCGCCGTCGACCGTGGAGGCCTCGATCACCTCGCGCGGGATGGCCTGCAGCGCCGCGAAATAAATGATCATGTTGTAGCCGATCCACTCCCACACCGCGATGTTGACGACGGAACCGAGGACCTTGCCGGAGGACAGGAAGTCCCAGTGGATCCCGCCGGACTCCAGCGCGGCGACGATCGGGCTGACGCCGGGCAGGTACAGGTACATCCAGACGAGCGCGGCGATGATGCCCGGCACGACGTGCGGCAGGAAGAGCACGAGCTGGAAGAACCGCTTGGCGTAGACGAGGCCGGAGTCCAGCAGCAGGGCCAGCAGCAGGGCGCCGCCGATCATCAGTGGGATGTACAGCGCGCAGTATCCGGCGATGACGCCGAAGCCGTCGAGGAAGGCCGGGTCGGCGAGGGTGTCGAGGTAGTTGCCCAGCCCGGCGAAGACGGTCTCCGATCCGCCGAACCCGAGCCCGGAGGACTTCTGGCTGAACAGGCTGAGCCAGACCGCGTAGCCCAGCGGCGCGATCATCACCGCCGCGAACAGCACGAAGAACGGCGCCAGGAACAGCGCGATCGCACCGCGCCGCCGCCGCGTCCGGCGTTTCAGGGACTCCGGGCCGGTACGGCTGTCGCCCGGCGGACCGGCCGCCGACCGGTCGAGGGTCGTCGTGAGGGAGGACATCGTGCCCCTTCCCCCCTTTCTGTGGCCTTCCCGAAAGGTCGGCCTCATCGTGAGATCCCGGTGAGTGCGGGATTTGATCCAGATGAGTGCGGGAGCCGCCCGCCGCGGCGGCTCCCGGCCGGCCCGGTCCTCGGCCGGTCCGGTCCGGTTCTGGACGGTCCGGTCCCTGACCGGTCCTGCTCGCGGCGGGGCCGGTTCGAGATCGGTCCGGTTCTGGACGGTCCAGTCCCTGACCGGTCCGGTTCTGGACGGTCCGGCCGGGGCCGCTCGATCCGCGGGCCGGTTCAGCCGGCCACGTTCAGACCGCGGCCCTTGATCTCGGTGACCGTCGCGTTCTGCGTCTCGTCGAGGGCCTGGGGCAGCGTGGTGCCGCCGCTGGGCACCTTGCCCATCTGGTCCTTCATCGAGGTGAACACCTGGGTCATGGTCGGGCCCCAGGTCCAGCCGGGCTGGATCGTCTTGTAGGACTCCGCGAACAACGCGTAGATGTCCTGGCCGTCGTAGTAGGAGGTGTCGAAGCTCTTGGCCGCCACCGGCACCAGGTCCGGGGCCGCGGGGAAGCCGCTGGAGGTGCCGGAGGCCAGGCGCGAGGTCCAGGCGGCATCGGAGGTGGTCAGCCACTTGATGACCTCGGCCGCCGCCTTGAGCTTCTTGGTGCCCTTGCCGGCCACGAAGCTGGTGCCGCCCAGCATGCCGCTGGCGGGGGTGCCCCAGTTCGGCACGGGGGCGACGGCCCACTTTCCGGACTGGGTGGCGTGGTTGCCCTTCATGACGCCCGCGCCCCAGGAGGCGCCGACGTAACCGGCGGTCTCACCGCTCTCCAGCGAGGCGTTCCACTCCTGGCTGAAGGCGGCGTGGGAGTGGACCAGGCCGTCCTTGACCAGGCCCTGCCAGTAGTCGGCGACCTTCTTGGTGGCCGCGTCGTTGACGGCGACCTTCCAGGCGTCGCCCTCGGCGCCGAACCACCTGGCGCCCGCCTGCCAGGCGAGCGCGGCCAGGACCGGGCCGTCGTCGGGGAAGAACGTCGCGATGCGGGCCTTCTTGTCGGCCTTCTTGACCTTCTCGGCGGCGGCGCGGAACTCGTCCCAGGTCTCGGGGACCTCGACGCCCCACTTGTCGAACAGGTCCTTGCGGTAGTAGAAGACCTGCGGGGCGGCGTCCATCGGCAGGGCCCAGGTCTTGCCTCCGAGCTCGACCATGCTCAGCACGTTGGCCGGATATTTGGCCTTGACGTCGGCGACCTCGACGGAGAGATCCTCCACCGCGCCCTGGTTGACGAAATCGGGAAGCTGGGCGTATTCGATCGACATGACGTCGGGGGCGTTGGCCGCCTTGACGGCGTTGGAGAACTTGGCGTAGCCACCGGCCGCGCCCGAAGGGATCTCCTCGAACTTGATCTTGATGTCGGTGTGGCTCTTGTTGAACTCGTCCACGACCTCCTTGGTGCCCTTGGCCCAGCCCCAGAAGGTCACTTCGGTGGCGGCCCGCGCGGCGTCGCCGGAGGCCGCCCTGTCCGCCTCGCCACCGCTTCCGCAGGCGGTCAGCAGCGTGACCGAGGCCAGCAGCCCGGCAAGTCCGGCCGTGGCCCGAGACGTCTTACGCTCCATCGAATCGCTCCTCATGTCCATTCGATCGATAGGACATCATTCGCTCAAGAACGAACAGATGGCTAGAGGAAACGTTCAAATGATCAGTAACGAAATGGCAGCGTAACGATTCGACACGGACAAATCACCCAATAGGCACGAAATCATACGACAGAGCCGCAGGAGTCGCGCAGGCGAAGCTGGGGAAGCAGGTCCAGATGGTGATGCGGACGGTCCTCGCCCTCGGTGATCCGGCCCACGAGGAACTCCACGGCGGCCTGGCCGACCGCGTGCTTGGGCGGCGCGACCGCGGTCAGCGGAGTGTCGGCGAGCGCGGCGACCTCGTCGTCATAGGCGACCACGGAGACGTCGCCGGGCAGCTTGAACCCGCTCGACCTGAGCTTCTGCACCAGCACCAGCGCGTCCTGGTCGTTGTGGACGACGACCGCCGTGGCGCCGCCCTCCCGGATCGTCGCGATCGCCGGATCCAAGGAGGCGCCGAAGGTCTCCGGGTCGTGCTCGAACGCGAGCGTCTCGATCATCGGCGGTCCGTTCAGGCCGAGCGAGCGCAGCGCCGCCTCGTAGCCGGCCCGCACACGCGGGGTGGTGGGGCTGTCTCCCCTGGCCACGAAGAGGATGTCCCGGTGGCCGAGGGCCGCGAGATGGCGGACGGCCAGATGCCCGCCGTAGGCGTGGTCGGTGGCCACGTGGTCCAGGTGCTCCAGGCCGCTGCCGAGCGCGGCCCGGCGCTCCACCAGCACGGCCGGAAGGTCCAGGTCCGCCAGCCAGGCCAGGTTCTGTCCGGGGGCGTCCAATGCCCGGCACGGAGTGACCAGCAGTCCGTCCACTCCCCCGACCAGCAGCTGCTCCACCTGGGCGCGCTCCTCGGCCGGCTCGTAGCGGGAGATGCCGAGCACCAGCCTGGCCCCCAGCCGGGCGGCCGCCGCCCTGGCCCCGCGGATCACCTCGGGGTAGTAATAGGTCGCCGAGGGGACCAGCATGCCCAGGGTGAGCGACTCTCCGGACCGGGTCGCCGAGAGGGGCGAGCCCGCCGGGACGGCCGCCCCCGCGGCCGCCGGGCCGCCCGCTCCGGCCGGCGTGACGCCGGCTCCCTGCCCGCCGGCTCCCGCCGAGGCCGCGCCGAGGGCCGCGGCGGGGCTCCGAGGTGGGGCGACGCCGCCGTGCACCCGTGTGACCAGGCCCTGCTCCTCCAGATCGGCCACGTCTCGCCGTACGGTGACCGGCGAGACGCCGAGCCGGTCGGCCAGCTCGGCCAGTCGGACCAGTCCCCGCGTCCGGACCTCGCGCAGGATGAGGTCGTGCCGCTCCGTGGCCAGCATGGGGCGTCTCCTTCGTACCGATGGGATCCAGGGTCCAGCCTAACGGCCGGCGTTCGTTTCTGCACGATTACGATCGTTCGATCATTCCGGTGTTGACCGGGGGTGGATGAGCGCCCTAGCGTCACTGCCGCACAGCATCCCGTTCTCCGGAGGTTTCCGCTGATGATCATGCCGCTTCCCCCGGAGGACCGCGTGCTCAGCCCGTACACCGGATGGACTCGCGCCCATTGGGAGGCCGCCGCCGACGGTCTCCTCGCCGGAGTCGGGCCATACTTCTCCCCGGCGAAGGCACAGATCAGGCTCCCCGGCCGGGCCAGCTGGTCGGACTGCGACGGCCTGGAGGGCTTCGCCCGCACGTTCCTGCTCGCGGCCTTCCGGGTGGCGGGCGGCGGCGACCCCGCCCTGCTGACACCGTACGGCGAGGGCATGGCGGCCGGCGCCGACCCCGATCACGCGGAGGCCTGGCGACCGATCACCGACCGGACCCAGCCCATGGTCGAGGCGGCCTCGATCGCCATCGGGCTCCAGCTCACCAGGGAGCACCTGTGGGACCGGCTCTCCCCGGCCGTGCGGGACGCGGTGGCCGGATGGCTCGGCGGAGCGCTGCGGCACGAGCCGGTGGACAACAACTGGTGGCTGTTCCCCGTCGCGGTAGGCGATTTCCTGCGGTCGGACGGCCGGGACGAGGCCGCGGCCCACGCGGCCGTCGAGCGTGGCCTGGGCAGGATCGAGGACTGGTATCTCGGCGACGGCTGGTACTCCGACGGCGACGCCCGCAACCTCGACCACTACAACGGCTGGGCCATGCACCTCTACCCGGCCCTGCACGTCTGGCTGACCGGCGCCCCGGCCGAGCCGTACGGCTCCCGGCTGCGGGAGTTCCTGTCCGGCTACGGCGGCGCGTTCGACGTCAACGGCTCCCCCGTCTACCAGGGCCGGTCCGTCATCTACCGGTTCGCCACCGCCGCCCCCCTCTGGCTGGGCGCGATGCTCGGTGTCTCGCCCCTGTCCCCCGGGGCCACCCGCCGCCTGGCCAGCGGAGCCCTGCGCCACTTCCTCGACAACGACGCGCTCACCGACGGCCTGCTCTCCCTCGGCTGGCACGGCCCGCACGAGCCCTCCCTGCAGGACTACTCGGGCTCCGCCTCGCCGTACTGGGCGTCGAAGGGGTTCGTCGGCCTGCTGCTGCCCGCCGACCACCCGGTCTGGACGGCGGTGGAGGAGCCCGGCCCGGGTGACGGCTCGACCGGTCTGCCCGGCCCCGGCCTGCTGGTCCACCGGCACGGCGGGATCGTCCGGCTGGTCAACCACGGCACCGACCACCAGCCCCTCGACGGCGACGCGCTGCCCGACGACCCGCTCTATGCCCGCTTCGCCTACTCCACCCGAACCGGCCCCGGCCTCGACGTGCCGGACAACCACGTCGGCCTCGTCCTCGACGGCACGATCACCGCCCGAGGCCGCCTCACGCCCCTGGGCGCCGGACCGGACTGGGCCGCCTCCTCCCACCGTCCCGCTCCCGGCGCCCTGATCGAGTCGCTGAGCGTCACCCGGGGTCCGGTCGAGGTCCGGGTCCACCGTGTCACCGCCCCGGCCGGAACGCTCATCCGCCAGACCGGCTGGGCCGTGGTCCCCGGTGACGGCCTGACCAGCGACCTGTTCGGCATCGCCGGGTTCGCCGCCGCCGAGCCTCTCGTCTCTGTGGCCGGCACCGTTTTCGGCTCCCCCGCCCGCGTCCCCGCCCTGAAGGCCGTGACCTCCGGCGAGACCACCGTCCTGGCGTGCGCGGCGATCCTCAGCCCGTCCTCGACAGGCGACGAGGCCGTCCCCACCCTGGACGTCCATGGCGACCACGCCACTCTGGCCTGGCCCGACGGCGCCGTCCATCACATCGTCCTGTCCCCCGCCCCGGCCGTCGCCTCTCCCCGGGACACCGCCGGGGGCGGCACGGCCACCGGCCGCGCCGACGCGGAACGGCCACCGAACGCATGATCCTGAAGGCCGTCCCGGGACAGCCTTCGAGATTCGGGCGAGGATGGCGCCATGAACCGTCTCTCCCGCTGGTATGTGAACTTCCAGCGTCCCTACCGGCGCACTCCCCGCGGGATCGACACCTTCGACCTCCTGCTCGACCTGGTCGTGACCCCCGACCTGTCCTCCTACACGTGGAAGGACGAGGACGAATACCTGCACGGCAGGCGACTGGGAGTCGTCACCGACGCCGAACACCGCCGGGTGCAGCAGGCGCGCGACGAGGCGCTGGCGATGGTAGAGGAACGGCGCGGTCCGTTCGCCGCGCCCTGGCCCGACTGGCGAACCGACCCCTCATGGCCGGCCCCGGTCCTCCCCGACGACGCCTTGGCCGCCTGGCCGATGTGAGGCGTCTACAGGCACGAGCCGGGGACGGGCAGGTCGGCCATGCGTCCTTCGACGATCCGCTGGAGCAGGGCGCGGAACTGTGCCCGTTCGGCCGGTGTGAGATCGGTGAGGAGATCGTCTTCGACCTCGGTGACGGTTTGGCTGGAGCGGGTCAGAGCCTCGCGTCCGGCGTCGGTCATGGTGACGATGCGGGCGCGGCGGTCACCGGGGTCGGGTTGCCTTTCGATCAGTTTCTTTCGTTCGAGCTGATCGAGGACGGGGGTGAGCGTGCTCTTGTCGAGGCCGGCCTTGTGAGCGATGGTGAGCTGGGTGGGTGCGCCCTCCGCGATGGCGTTGAGGGCGACCTGCTCGCGCACGCTCAGATCCTGCTCCGCCAGGCGTTGTTCCTGGGTCTGTTTTGAGACGTGGGAGGCGACCGACAGCAGCAGGATGAGGTGCTCGCGTAGCGGGCGGACCACCATGGCCGCTCTCCTTTCCGACAATAGCTGAGCTCAGATGTTCTCATCCTAGACCATCTCGGTTACGGAATTCGTGAGGGCAGGGTCGCGCTGGATCCGGCGGTCACGTGCGGAGGCCAGGCCGGCGAGCAGTTGCGGGACGAGCAGGACGAGGAGAACCGCGACGGTCGATGTCCAGGAGCCGGTGATCTCGTGCAGGATGCCCATGGTCAGGGGGCCGAGGCCGGCGATGAGATATCCGAACGACTGCGCCATGGTCGACAGGGCGATGGCGTCCTCGCTCGTGCTGGTGCGCAAAGCGATCAAGGTGAGAGCGAGCGGGAAGAGCGCCCCCATGCCCAGACCGGTCAGCGCGGCCCACAGATAGGGCGCCGAGGTCGGCGCGATCAGCAGCCCGGCGAGACCGCCGGCGGTCAGGGCGATCAGTCCCGCCACCCATCGGCGTTGATCGCGGCTACGGCTGGCGAGCGCGGGCAGTACGAGGGTCACGGGGGTGGCCACGATGGTGGCGACCGAGAGCAGGGCACCGGCAGTGGAGGCGCTGATGCCGTGGGCGGTGTAGATGGACGGCAGCCAGGCCAGGATGGTGTGGTAGGTCAGCGACAGCAGTCCCATGAAAAGGGTGAACTTCCATGCCAGTCCGTTGCGCAGGAGGGCTGTCACGCCGCCCCGGGGCCGTGTTCCACGGGTCGATCGGCGGATCTGCGGCAACCACACCATCAGCGCGAGGATCGCGGGAACTGCCCAGATCCCGATCGAGCCGCGCCAGCCTTGCCCGAGGGCGTCGCCAAGAGGGACGGTCGTCCCGGCGGCGATGGCGGCGGCCGCTGACAGCGAGGCGGTGTAAAGACCGCTCATCAGGCCGATCCGGTCCGGGAAATCACGCTTGACCAGTGCGGGGAGCAGCACGTTGGCGACCGCGATACCACCGCCGAGGATGGTCGTTCCGATGAACAGTGTCGCTTGCGAGGGCCCTAGCCGCAGCAACGTCCCGGCGACGAGGGCCACCAGCGAGACGAACAAGGCACGCTCGATGCCGAAGCGGCGGGTCAGCAGGGGAGCCAGCGGGGCACCCAGCCCGAAGACCACCACGGGCAGGGCGTTGAGGACGCCGGCGCCGGTCGTCGACAGGCCCAGTCCCGCGTGGAGCTGGTCCAGCACCGTCGCCACGCTGGCGATGGTGGGGCGCAAGTTCGCGGCGATCAGCACGATCCCGGCGCCCAGCAGGATCATCGAGCCCGGCCGCCGGCTCGTCCGGTTAGATTGAGACATCGACGCACTCCTCATGTCAGGTCATGTCGGGCCCGCCCCGCACGGCGATGAGGGGCGGGCTTGCCGGTTCAGGCGAAGAACTCGGTGAGGAGTCGGACGACGGTCTCGGGCTGTTCCTCGGGGAGGTAATGGCCGCTGTTCCTCACCTCCACCACCCGCACGTCGGTTCCCTTGCTCGGCAGCACGGCGGCCAGGTAGGCGTGGTTGCTGTGGTCTCCCCCGAGTGCGAGGACCGGCACGCTCAGGAGTTCGTGGCCCTTCTCGTCCTCGATGTCCTGCATGAACGTCTGGTACCAGGCGTTGCCGGCGCGGATCGCGTCCGGGGACGAATAGGCCCGCGCGTATATGTCGCGGTCGCCTTCGCCGATGGACTCGCGGTCCAGGAGCAGGTAGTCGAAGAGCGCGTCGATCCATTCCCGCTCGCGGCCGGCCAGCAACTTCTCCGGAAGGCCGCGGACCTGGTTCAGGGCGAACCACCACAGGTAGGTGCGGGAGCCGGCCTTGAAGTCACCGTTGACATGCTGGTCGGGCTGCGGGAGCAGGGTCAGCCCGTACATGGTCTCGTCCGGGTGGTGGACGTCCAGCAGCACGAGCTTCTTGACGACCTCCGGATGATTCGCAGCCAGCGACTGGGCCACCATGGCGCCGATGTCGTGCCCGGCGATGTTCACCTTCTCGTGGCCGAGAGACCGCACCAGTTCATAGAGGTCACGGGCCATGGTCTTCTTGTCGTATCCGGTTTCCGGCTTGGCCGAGCCGCCCATGCCGCGCAGGTCGACGGCGATCACCCGGTAGTGGCGCGCTAGCGCCGGCATGATCTTGTGAAACTGCCACCAGGTCTGCGGCCATCCGCCCAGCAGCACCAGCGGATCACCCTGCCCGCCCTCGACGTAGTGCAGGCGAACCCCGTTGACCTCGGCGAGACGGCTGGAGAAGCCCCCCTCCAGAGAGAGGGCCAAGGTGGCGTCGGAGAGCACTTCGGTCACGGGAACTCCTAAATGTTCTGAAACAAGAACTTCTGATGTCAGAAGAATAGGAGGCCCATTGCGCTCAAGTCAAACCATCTGAGTTGAGAACATCTGAGGAGCCACTGATGCGGCACTTGCCGACCCGGCAGCCGAGGTTGATTCAGCACCCCGAGCGACCGTGCCCGAGGTCTCCGGCGCACCGGCACCGAAGAGACGGGATCCATGGTGCGAGACCGCAAAATCTGTCGACATCACCGCTCGCTCCGGGAATCGTCGACGGCATGCGACAGGATGAGATCTGGGACGTCGAAGCCGCCCGGAGCTATGACACACCCGGCACCGGCGTGTTCGCGCCAGAGGTTCTGGAACCGACACTGGACCGCCTCGCCGAACTCGCCGACGGCGGACGGGCGCTCGAGTTCGCCATCGGAACCGGCCGTGTGGCCGTCCCGCTCGCGCAGCGAGGAGTACCGGTCGCCGGCATCGAGATGTCGCAGCCGATGATCGACCAACTGCGTACGAAGGCGGATGACGCGACGATCCCGGTCGTCGTCGGCGACATGGCGACCGCCGGCGCTCCAGGCATGTTCCAGCTGGTCTACCTCGTCTACAACACGATCTCCAACCTGCTCACCCAGGCCGAACAAGTCGCGTGCTTCCGCAACGCCGCCCGCCACCTCGCACCGGGCGGACGGTTCGCCATCGAGCTGTGGGTCCCCGAGGTGCGGAAGCTTCCCCCCGGTCAGCAGGCCGTGGTCTGGCGATCCGAGGCCGGCTACATCGGTCTGGACACCTACGACGTCCTGCGCCAGCAAGTCGTCTCCCACCACTTCTGGTTCGACGACGGCAGGAAGGCGCGGGTGTTCCGCAGCCCACACCGCTACATCTGGCCGGCCGAGCTCGATCTCATGGCCCAGTTGGCCGGATTCGAGCTGGAGTCCAGGCATACCGACTGGCACGGAGCCGAATTCACCGCCGAGTCACGTTCCCACGTCTCCGTCTACCGCCTCCCCCACGGCGACTAGCGCCGACGTGTCGTCCGGCCGAGGCCGCGCACCGCCGGCAGCCGCCCCTTCGGCCGACAGGTCACCACCACCCGGAAGGAACGGCGCTTCGACGCCTACTCCTTCGTCTCACCGAAGCCCACCGACCTCACATGCCGATCGACCGCTACACCGAGCCGAGCGGCCGGCCGTTCATGCCGCCGATCCACGGCCTGACGGCGAAGGGCTCCGCCTTCAGTTTCCTGAGGCGATGGACGCGGGCAGCTCGAACCAAACGACTTTGCCCGTGGACGTGCGGGCGCTGCCCCAACAGCAGGACAGCTGCTCGATCAGATGGAGTCCGCGCCCCGCCTCGTCGTCGTCGCGGGCCTGGCGCGGGCGGGGTGGCACACCGTCGGCGTCCTCGACCTCGCAGCGCAGCAGGCCGTCCTCGAAGGAGAGAGCGAGCCGGATCGTGCCGTGCGTGTGCCGCAGGGCGTTGGTGACCAGCTCGCTGATGAGCAACTCGGCGACCTCGCTCTGCGCGTCGAGCCCCTGGTAGGCCAGCCAGGCCCGGGCCAGGCGGCGGGCCCTGCGCGCGGATGACGGCTTGGGCGTCAGTCGCCAGGAGGCGTCCTGGCCGGCGGCAAGCCCGGCGAAGCGGCTGAGAACGGCGTCGAACCAGCGCTGGCGACGCACGTGGTGGCTTTCGGCGACGACCGCGAACGAAGGTGAGCCCGCCGGAAGGCGTGGTGTGTTCGTCCGTCCGTCGACGGGACCGGGATGCGGGTTCATGTCGCCTGCCCGCAAGGGCTGCGGTGGGCGGGAACGCTGCTTCCGTCAGGCAGGAGTTCACCGGTGTCGTCGAAGATCACCACACCGTTGCAGAGCAACCACCATCCCTGCTCCGGATGGAAGGCCACGAGCATCGCCGCCTCACGATCGGGAGCTTCCGCGGGAGGGCACTGGGGCTGATGTCGACACATGATTCCTACTTCCTACAGCAGGTCAGGTCAGGCCAGACGAGTTCTCTTCGGGCTCCTGGAGACGGGCGGCGTTCCACTCAGCGAGGTTGGAGTCGCCCGCCACGATGGCGGGCCCCGATGGCAGCCGCACCCGGCGGCGAGCCTCACGGGGTACTCCAGCGAGCACCGGCGCTAGTTTGGTTACGGTGATTTTCTTGATCAATTAATCAATCTTCACCTTAATCAAACAGACTTAATCATATAAAAGTTGCATTCTGGGCACATGTCAACGACGTTTCGCGCCCTGATGTTGGTTTTTGTCGGACTCTTACCCTTGAGTGCCCGCCGGCACGGCTCGCCGCAGTGCCGACCACGGTGCAGGCTGCAGGCCGCGAGCCGACCCCGTACCCCACTTTGGCGTGACTCTCAAGTAGTGACATGCGCGATTTAATGCACTATACCCTCCCTATAAGCTCAAACAAGAGCGAAACGGAGACTTTATGAGCAGAATCGCGCAGATCGACCCTCCGGCAGGATCGGAGCGGTGGCCGCCGATCTGGCCGCCACCGATCTGGCCGCCACCGTCCTGACCGGGCCGCCGCGGGGCGCCGAGGCCGCAGCCGACACCACCCGTGGACCGGCGCGCCGATCTCCCGGCCGCCGGCGCCGGAACATCCCGAGGACGCCGGCTCCTGGAGTGAGGCGGCCCGATACCGGTTCCCGCCCGGCAAGGACTTCCTGCTCACCCCGGTCTATACCGCAGGCGAGGTGCGCGAAGGCACGGTGTACGCCTCGGATCTGCCCCCTGGAGAGCGCCGACCGCTGGGGGACGGTGGAGAGGGACCGCGGCGACGGCGAGAACCGCGCCGGGAACGACGAGGCCCTCGGCCCGGCCGGCACGACGTGCGCCAGGGGCCGGGCACCACGCATACTCGAAGGCCACCCACCACCTCGGCGACGGCCGCACCCGGTTCACCGCCAAGGTCGGAGCGGGACGACGAGATCGCCGACCACGGCCGGTGACGTTCAAGGTCATCGCTGACGGCGAGGTCGCGCTCACCTCCGGGCTGCTCACCGGCACCACCCGGCCGGAGACGCCGGACACGGACATCGCCGAGCCAGGGTCGCGGAGCTGGAGGTCAACGACTCCGGTGACGGCAACGGCGCCGACCGAGCCGACCGGGCCGACGCGAAGTTCGTCTGCGCCCCATGACGCCGCCCGAATCGGCCGATTCAACCGGTATAGACCAGCACTCCCCTTTGTCTCCAGGTTGTTGTAGATCCGATATCTACTGGTATAGACCGATCATTCGCCGTCCACTTACTCTGACGGAACCCACAACACGGGCGTCCCTCCCTCTCACCCTCACCCGGTACGGACCAGCGGTCCCAGTTCAAGGTGGTAATCGAGATGAACAAGAAGATCGCCGGCGCGACCACCCTCGGCGTGGCCGCCTTGCTGGCCCTTTCCGCCTGCGGCTCAGGCGGTGACGGCGGTGGTAACGGCGGCGGCGAGAAGGCCGCCGACGGCTCGGTGACGTTGAAGCTGGTCGCGGCCGACTACGGCGCCGGCCCCACCGCGCCGGACAGCGGCGAGAAGTTCTGGAAGGGCGTCACCGACGAGTTCAAGGCCGCCAACCCGAACATCAACGTCGAGGTCCAGGTCATCAACTGGAACGACATCGACAAGCAGGTCGCCACCATGGTGCAGAACGGGCAGATGCCCGACATCCTGCAGACCGGCGACTACTCGGGCTTCGTCAAGGACGGTCTGCTCTACAAGACCGACGAGGTCCTCTCGTCCACCACCCAGTCCGACCTGCTGGCGAAGTTCGCGGAGTTCGGCAAGGTGGACGGCTCGGCGTACGGCATCCCGTTCGTCTCCTCCGCCCGTGCCCTGTTCTACAACAAGGACCTGTTCGGCAAGGCCGGGATCACCGAGGCCCCCAAGACCTGGGACGAGGTCAAGGCCGCGGCGGAGAAGCTGAAGAAGGCCGGGGTCTCCCAGCCGTTCGGCCTGCCGCTGGGCCAGGAGGAGGCACAGGCCGAGTCGTTCCTGTGGTTCCTGGGTAACGGCGGCGGATACAAGGACACCGCCGGCAAGTGGACGATCAACTCGCCACAGAACGTCGAGGCGTTCACGTTCCTCAAGGGCATGGTCGACGCCGGCCTGACCACCCCGAACCCGGGCACCAAGGACCGTAAGAAGGTCTGGGAGGACTTCGCGGCGGGCAAGGTCGGCATGGTCAACGGCGGCCCCATGTCCATCCCGATCTTCGAGAAGGGCGGCCTGACCAACTTCGGCGTCGCCCCGATCGCCGGCAAGTCCGGTCCGCTCGACACCACTCTCGGCGTCATGGACTGGATCATGGCCTTCAACAAGAACGGCCACAAGGAGGAGGTCAAGAAGTTCTTCGACTTCTTCTACTCCTCCTCCGCCGTGCAGAAGATCAGCGACACCTACAAGCTGCTGCCGGTGACCACCTCGGGCATCGAGAAGCTCTCCTCGGACGAGAAGCTCAAGCCGTTCCTTGACGCGCTGCCCAACGCCACCTTCTACCCGTTCACCGACCCCAAGTGGTCCGAGGTGAACACCCAGATCAAGCAGACCATCGGCAACGCCGTCACCTCCGACCCCGCGGCGGTGCTCGGCTCGATCCAGAAGGTCGCCGAGGCCGGCTGATCCAGCGGTACGGCTCGCGCCCGCGGCGCGCGCCGCGGGCGCGAGCCGTACCCCTTGCAGGAAGCAGGAGTTATGCAGCAGATCTCCACCCCGAAGAGGGTGGCCCGAGCGCTGGGACCTCTCGCCTGGATCGGTCCGGCGGTGGTGCTGATCGGCGTGGTGGTCGTCTGGCCGGTCGTCACGATGATCCAGTCGTCGTTCCTCAAGATCAGCAGGTTCGGCGTGGTCCAGGGAACCAACGGGCTGGACAACTACGGCAAGCTGTTCGACGAGCCCGACTTCGGCGGGGTGATGTTCCGCAGCCTGATCTGGGTGGTGGCCGTGGTCGCCCTAACGGTCCTGCTGTCGCTCGGCCTCGCCCAGCTGTTCAACCAGAGCTTTCCCGGCCGCCGGATCGCGCGCTGGGCGATGATCGCGCCGTGGGCGGCCTCGGTGCTGATGACGGCGATCATCTTCAAGTGGATGCTCGACCCCGAGGTCGGCCTGATCAACATGATCCTGCACGACCTGGGACTGCTCGACGCGCTGGGCGGCGCGGACGCCGACCCGCTCGGCAACGCCTCGACCGCGATGCCGTGGCTGATCGCCGTGGCGGTGTTCGTCTCGCTGCCGTTCACGACCTACGCCCTCCTGGCCGGCCTGGCCACGATCCCGTCGGACGTCTACGAGGCGGCCAGGATGGACGGCGCGGGCAAGCTTCGGATCTACTGGTCGATCACCCTTCCGATGCTGCGTCCGGCGCTGACCGTGGCGACGCTCATCAACGTGATGAACGTCTTCAACAGCTTCCCGATCATCTGGGCGATGACGCACGGCCAGCCGGGTTACTCGACGGCCACCTCCACGATCTTCATGTACATCCTCAAGGGCTCCAACATCGGGGAGTCGGCCGCCATGTCCGTCGTGAACTTCGGCATGGTGATCGTCCTGGTGGCGATCTTCCTCAAGGTGAGCAAGTGGAAGACCGAGGTGTCCTGATGACCGTCACCCAGACCGCGCCCGCGGCCCGGACCGCCGGCCGTACCGCGTCCCCGGCTCCGGCCCGGAGGCTGCCGTCGATCAAGACGGTGATCGTCGCGGCGAGCGCCTACCTGATCGCGTTCGTCTTCCTCTTCCCGTACCTGGTGATGGTCCTGACCGCGCTGCGGCCGCAACAGGACCTGCGCACGGCGGCCTATCTGCCCAAGTCGTTCGCCTGGGAGAACTTCACCGGCTTCTGGTCCGGAGGGCTGGCGGGGAACCTGCTGGTCACCCTGCAGGTCGCCGCCGGGTCGACGATCCTGGTCCTGCTGGTGGCGCTGCCGGCGGCCTACTACACCGCCCGGCACGAGTTCCGGGGCCGCACGGCGTTCCTGGTGCTGGTGCTGATCACCCAGATGTTCCAGCCGACGGCGATGCTGGTCGGCATCTACCGCGAGTTCTTCCAGTTCGGCATGGTCGACTCGATCTGGTCGCTGATCCTGGTCAACGGAGGCTTCAACCTGGCCTTCGCGGTCTGGATCCTCAACGCCTACTTCTCCTCGATCCCGCGCGAGTTGGAGGAGGCGGCGTTCATCGACGGCAACGGCCGATTCGGCGCGCTGTTCCGGATCACACTGCCGCTGGCGGCGCCCGGCGTGGTCACCGCGCTGATCTTCACCTTCATCGCCGCCTGGAACGAGTTCGTGGTCGCCCTGACGTTGACCACCTCACCGGACAAGCAGCCGCTGACCGTGGCGCTCAACTCCTTCATCGGCCAGTACGAGGTCGACTGGCAGAACCTGTTCGCCGGCTCGGTGATCGCCACGATCCCGGTCATCATCCTGTTCGGGCTGATCGAGCGGAAGGTGGTCGGCGGCCTCACGGCCGGATCCATCAAGTGAGGGCGCGTGTACGGCTCACGCCCGGCCGGGCGTGAGCCGTACACACGTCCGGGGCGCCCGGCACCCGCGGTACGGCCCGGAGGATGACACGGTCTTCGGGTTGCGAGAGCGACCACAGATCACGCTTTGATAACGGTGCGTATCTCGCCATCTGATATCCTCTTCGATGTTCGGACTGCGACGGCATCGGTCACGCGCGCCACGGCCTAGGCCCGTGGCTCGACATGAGCCCCTCCGGATCGCATTCCGGACGAAGCGACCCTCGCGCCGGGATGACCCGGCGCGCCCGTCGGCAGGACCGCGGGCCGGATGCGCCGGCACATGCCGGTGCTGGATTCCGAACCGCCACAATCGAGCACGTGCCCGGCCGATCCGCCGATCCCGCGTGTCGGCTCTTCAGGCGTCCCGCGGTCACGCCTCGCCGAGGAAGAGATCGCCGCGTGGACGACCGGCCAGGTCCTCGCATCCGCCCCGGTTTCCGGGGCGCCCGCGCCGGGCCGGTGCTCGGCGGCAACCGCCCGGCCCGCCCCTGAACCGAAAGCGAGACGGTCACCGATGGACAAGGCCTGCCCCACCGCCACGGTCGCCGCGCACCGGCCGTCGCCGGGGCGGCACACCGTCGAGCGCCATCGGGGTCCGGACGGGACCACCATCCACCTCGCGCTCGCCGGCTCGAAGCGTGACGGCCCCCTCCCTGCCGGCGGCGGTCTGCGGCTCTGCCCGGCGGGGGTCGGCGAGAACCACGCCCGGGCGCTGAGCCGCCGGCTGGCGCAGGAGATGTTGGCCAAGCACCGCCTGCACCGTACCGGCTTCATCGGCGCCAAGATCGTGGTCAGCGGTGCGCGAACGGTCAGCGACGATCTCCTGCACGCCGTCGCCGAGGTGCTGAACCGGCGCCGGGGCCAGGTCTACACCGGTGTCGACCTGGGCACCGGCGAAGCGGACATGATCCGGCTGGCACAGCTGACCCCCTACGTCCTCAGCGCTCTGGGCAGTCCGGTCGATCCCGGCATCGCCACCGCCTTCGGCGTGCTGGGAGCGCTCGACGCTTTCACCGGCGGGCGGCTGGCCGATCACACCTTCCTCGTGCACGGCACCGGCAAGGTCGGCATGCCTCTCGCCATGGAGCTGGCCGTCGAAGGGGCCCGGGTCCTGACCTACGACGTCCGGCCCAGGGCGGCGGCCGTGCCCGGATGCCATCCGGTCACCGACTGGCATCGGCACCCCGTGGACGTCCTCGTCCCCTGTTCCACCA
The DNA here is from genome assembly GCF_050949235.1 of Streptosporangium sp. CA-135522. Lineage (NCBI taxonomy): Bacteria > Bacillati > Actinomycetota > Actinomycetes > Streptosporangiales > Streptosporangiaceae > Streptosporangium > Streptosporangium sp. CA-135522. The sequence goes on along the minus strand of NZ_CP192026.1, from coordinate 3,838,921 downwards.
ACGACCTGATCGGTCCAGAGCTGGCGGCGCGGCTGCGCTGCCGGGCCGTGATCGGGGCGGCCAACGCCGTACTGGCCGGTGGCCCGGCGACCGCCGGCCTGCTGCACCGGCGGGGTATCACCCACCTGCCCAGCCCGCTGACCAACGCGGGAGCCGTCATCGTCGACTCCATCGAGCACTACGCGCCCGAGGCGTTCGCGAGCGCACCGGCCCACCTGATCTACGACTTCGTCCGCGCGACGATCCGCCGCGCCGCCGACGACCTCCTGAGCACGGTGCTGCGTACCGGCAAACCGCCCGCGGTCGCGCTGGACGCCTCTCGCGTGCCGCCCACCGCCGGCATCTGCGGCCGGGACTTCGCCGCCTCCTTCGGCGGATAACGACGCGCCGCCCCGTCGAAGCGCCGCGCCGCGAGCACGAGACCGCCGGCGCCGGCGACCAGGGCCGCCGAGACGACGGTCACGCTGAGCCATCCCCCGCTCTGCCACCGGTGGGCGGCCAGCGCGCCGAACACGGAACTGCCCAGGTAGTAGGCCAGCAGGTACAGCCCGGAGGCCTGCCCGACGCCGACGCCGACCCGATGGGCCCGGTCGGACACCCAGCCGCTGACCAGCGAGTGAGTGCCCAGAAACGCGAAGGTCACCACGCCGAGACCGGCGACGACCATCGGCAACGGGGTCGCGGCGGTGAGCAGCACGCCGGCGAGCAGGAGGACGACACCGATCAGAGCGCCGCGGCCACGCCCGGTCCGGGCGGCGACGCGGCCCGCCGCGAGCGGCGCGAGAACGCCCACCGGATAGGCCAGGAACACCAGCGCGGCAGCGCCCCCCAGCAGGTAGGGGGCGGCCTCCAGCCGGAACGCCATGGCGTTGTACAGCCCGACGAACGCGCCCATGGTGGCCGCCCCGACCAGGCACAGCATGACGAGGACCGGATCCCGCAGGGTCAGCCGGGTGTTGCGCAGCAGGCTCCTCGGCCTGGGGCTGGAGCGTTCGAAGCGCCGGGACGGCGGCACCATGATCCACAGGCCGGCCGCGCAGGCCAGGGTGAGGCAGCCGACGACCAGGGTGGCGCCCTGCCAGCCCCACAGCGCGTCGAGCGGTCCGGGGAGCAGCCGGCCGGCCGCCCCGCCCAGCGCCGTGCCCGTGATGTAGGCGGCGTTCGCACGCAGGTGCGCCCGGGGGTGCACCTCCTCGCGCAGGTAGGCCAGGGCCACCGCAGGCAGGCCGGCCAGCGCGATGCCCTCCAGGCCTCTGACGACCAGAAGGCCGTGCCAGGTCGGCGCGAACGCGGCGGCGATGCCCAGCACCGCCGTGCCGACCAGGGACAGCCGCATGATCGTCACGCGCCCGACCACGTCAGAGAGCGGGCCGACGAGCAGGAGCGCGGCGGCCATGGTGACCGTGGACAGCGACAGCACCGCCGTCGACGCGGCCGCGGACACCTGGAAGCCCCTGGCGATGCCGGGCAGGAGCGGCTGGACGTAGTACAGCGCCATGAAGTTCGCGAGCCCGCCGAGCGCCAGGCCGAAGGTGACCCGCCGGTAGGCGGGGTCACCCGGCCGGTGCCCGGCATGGGCCGGTGCGGCCCCGGCAGGCGCGGTCCGGCAGGGAAGAGTGGAGGTCATGCTCCGATGCTGCTTCGCCAGCCATGATGCTCAAAATGCAATAATTGACATTGTTGATGCGTGATACGCATCATCACTGGATGGACATGCAGGCGCTGCGCTGGTTCCTGTCGTTGTGTGACACGGAGAACATGCGGGACACGGCCGCGATCGAAGGGGTCAACCAGTCGACGCTGTCACGCTCGCTCGCCCGGCTGGAAGCCGAGCTCGGTGTCGAGCTGTTCCACCGGCACGGTCGCAGACTCGCCGTCAACCGGTTCGGCGCCCTGTTCCGCGATCACGCCGGTCGAGCCGTCGGCGACCTGGACGCCGCCCGCCGCCGCATCGACGCCCTGGCCAACCCCGACACCGGGCTGATCCGGCTCGGATTCCTGCACTCCGTGGGACGCTGGCTCGTCCCGGAGATCCTCCGCGACTACCGGAGCGTCACCCCGGGCATCAGGTTCGAGCTGCATCAGGGCTTCGCCCGGGAACTGTTCACCTGGCTGCACAACGAGGACATCGACGTCGCCCTGGTCACGCCGCCCCCGGAGGAGACCGGCGCGCGCTGGCATCGACTGCGGGAGCAGGAGCTGTGCATCGCCCTGGCCGTCGACCATCCGCTCGCCGACGCGCCCGGGCTCGCACTCGGGGACGTGCGTGACGAACCGTTCATCGCGTTCGCCCGCACCACGGACCTGCGCCGGGTCATCGACAGGCTCTGCCACGCCGCCGGTTTCGAGCCGGTGATCGCGTTCGAGAGCGAGGAGATCGCCACCGTGCGGGGGCTCATCGGTGCCGGCCTCGGGGTGGGCGTCCTGCCCCGCCCGGCCGTCCTGGAACACGACGATCCCGCCTACCGTCCCCTCCTCCCTGCCCAGCACCGGCCCATCGGCCTGGCCTGGCACCCGAGATCGGTCCCCACGGCGGCGACCGCGCGGTTCGTCGCGCACCTCAGCCCGGCCGGCCGCGGGCACGCACCTTCGTCCACTCGCCCCGCGGCCCGAACGGACTCCCGAACGGACTGAGGAATTCGACCGGCTGCGCTCCGGCGCCGGCGTACGCGTGCGGTACGCGGTGTCGAACTCGGCGACCTCGCCGGCGATGAGGACGAGGTCGCCGTCCGCCACCCGCCTGTTTGCCGATCCGGCAACGAATTTTGTCAAACACCGGGGCGCGGGCGCACCATCCATCGTGAACGGTGAACGGAGGTACTACCCATGACTGCACATGTGGAACAGAAGACGCCCGCCGCCCCCGTGGGCGAGGAACGGCGCTATGACGTCGTGGTCGTCGGCGGTGGCGCCGCCGGGCTGAGCGGGGCGCTGACCCTGGCCCGGGCACGACGCTCGGTGCTGGTGATCGACGCCGGCCGGCCGCGCAACGCTCCAGCGGCCCACGTCCACGCTTACCTGACACGCGAGGGCATGCCGCCCTCGCAGCTGCTGGCCGCGGGCCGCGCCGAGGTGACCGGCTACGGCGGTGAGATCGTGACGGGCGACGTCGTGGCGGCCGAGCGGCTGGACCGCGGAAGCTTCCGTGTCGTGCTCGGGGACGGGTCCGCGGTCGTGGCGGACCGGCTGCTGGTGGCCACCGGCCTGGTCGACGAACTGCCCCCGCTGCCCGGCATGGCGCAGCGATGGGGACGCGATGTGCTGCACTGCCCCTACTGCCACGGCTGCGAGGTGCGCGACCGGGCGATCGGCGTCCTGGCCACCGGGCCGCTGGCGGTCCACTAGGCCCTGCTGTGGCGGCAGTGGAGCAAGGACGTGACCCTCTTCCTGCACACCGCTTCCGAGCCAGGCGACGACGAGCGCGAGCAACTGGCCGCCCGCGACATCACCGTGCTGGACGGACAGGTGACGGCGCTGGAGGTGGCGGACGACCGGCTCACCGGCGTACGCCTGGCCGATGGCCGGGTGGTCTCCTGCGAGGCTCTCGTGGTGGCCCCGCGCCTCACCGCTCGCGCCGGCTTCCTCACCGGCCTGGGCCTGGAGCCGACCGATCAGGAGATGGGCGGACAGGTGATCGGCGGCTACGTCGCCGCCGACCCGTCCGGGGCGACGAAACTTCCCGGAGTGTGGGTGGCCGGCAACGTGGCCAACCTGACCGAGCAGCTCATCGGCGCCGCCGGCGCGGGCGTGCGCGCCGGCGCGGCGATCAACGCCGACCTGATCGCCGAGGAGACCCGGCGGGCCGTCGCCGCCCACCGCGCCGGCAGAGGAGACGCCGCGACCCACTACCTGGACGACACCTCTGCCGAGCGGTTCTGGGACGCCCGTTACTCCCAGAGCGACCGGATCTGGAGTGGAAACCCCAACGCCGCCCTGATCCGCGAAGCCACCGACCTGCCCCCTGGCAGAGCTCTCGACCTGGGATGCGGCGAGGGAGCCGACGCGATCTGGCTCGCACGGCGCGGATGGCACGTCACCGCCGTCGACGTCTCCCAGGTCGCCCTGGACCGGGCGGCCGGGCACGCGGCGGAGGCCGATGTGGCCGACCGCATCGACTGGCAGCGGCACGACCTCGGCACGACCTTCCCCGCCGGTGTCTTCGACCTCGTCTCCGCCCATTTCCTGCACTCCCCTGCCGAACTGCCCCGAGAGGAAATCCTGCGGACCGCCGCCGACGCCGTCGCCCCCGGCGGGGTGCTCCTTGTCGTCGGACACGCCGGGCATCCCTCATGGGAGCACGATCCGCACTCCGACGTGCGCTTCCCCACGCCCGAAGAGGTGCTCCATTCCCTTGACCTCCCGGACGGGCAGTGGGAGGTGCAGCTCTGCGAGGAGCACCCGCGCGTCCAGACCGGCCCCGACGGGCGGCCGGGCACCCGCACGGACAACATCCTCAGAGTCCGGCGCCTGACCGGTTGAGCCCGCTCACCGGTTGAGCCCGCGCACCATGTTCGAGCCCTCGGCGGGCGCTCTGCGGACGGCAGGCGTCGTCCGCGGAAGACGTCACGGTTGCACCGGCGGTGTCCCGTCAGGGGCGAAGGACCCGGGAAGCTGGCCTTCTCCGCGGGTGGGCAGGCTGGAAGGCCGGTCTTCTCCCCGGATGGGCGGGCTGGAAGGATGGCGTCCGTGACCCCGATGGCGTCGGCGCTGCGCGTGCCGCGAGCACTCGTCTTCGCGACGGCGTGCCTCGCGGTCTCCGGCGGCGGCCACGCCCTGGCCGGCGGCGGACCGATACCCGTCGGGCCGACTGTTCTCGGCGCGGTGATCGCCTTCTGCCTCGCCTACATGCTCAACGGGCGTGAGCGCGGCCTGGAGGTCGTGCTTCCCGCGACCGCCGGCACGCAGATCCTGCTGCACGAGCTGTTCACCCGTGCCGCGCCGGCGCCGCACACGACCTCCGTCGCCGCCGATCACGGCCATCCCGGTTGGGGCATGACGGTGGTCCATCTGGTGGTGGCATCGCTGACCGGGTGGTGGCTGCACCGTGGCGAGAGCGCGCTGTGGCTCATGATCCGCCTGTGCGGCATGCGGATGCCGGTGATCCGGCTGTTCGTCACCGTCGTCGAGACCTCATGGCAGGCCTGGCGGGCCGTACCCACCTCCGATGTCCGGCCGTACGGCGGCTGGGAGATCTGCCCGGCGCTGCGCAGGCGTGGCCCGCCCACGCCGGGTGGCGTCGGCTGAGGGAACCCGGAGGGTCCGGCGGCCGACGCGCCCCGTGACCGAACGCTCCCTTTCTGTGAGGAAGCGTCTTTCCGGCCTGCCGGCCGTGCCGAGGGCGCGGTCCGGGAGTCTCTTCTGGAGTTCCGTGATGGCACACCTGCCACGTTTCATCCGCAAGACCGTTCTGGTGGCGTTCTGCTGCTGGTCGACGCTCATGCTCACCGCGCCCACCGCGCTCGCCCATGACAGTCTCAAGAGCAGTTTCCCGGCCAGGGACGCCGAAGTCTCGTCCGTCGAGCGGATCGAGCTGGTCTTCAGCGCCCGCGTCATGTTCCCCGCCGTGGCCCTGCGCGAGGCGAGCGGCGCGCCCGTGGCCATCGGCAGGTCGCAGGCCGACGGGTCCAAGGTGATCTCGAAGGTCACCGGGGCGATCGCCCCGGGCGAGTACGTGATCGCCTGGCGGGTCGTCTCCTCCGACGGTCACCCCGTCGAAGGCGAGATCCCCTTCACCGTGACCGGCTCGGCGGCCCCGTCCGCCCCGGCCACGCGCGGCGGTCCCACCGCGTCGCTCTCGCCCGCCCCGGTGGCGGCGGGTCCGGCGACGACCGGCGGCCAGGGCTCCTCCCCGGAGGTGCCGGGGTGGATCTGGGGTGGGCTCGTCGCGCTCGTGATTCTCGGTGCGGTCGTCTGGTCGCGGACCTCACGCCGGAACGCCCCCGACAGCACCGACAGCACCGACAGCACCGGATGATCTTCCGCCCGTGCCCCGGCCGCCTTCGTGCACCGCGCCGGGCCGGGCGTAGCCAGGTCGGGCGTAGCCAGGTCGGGCGTAAGGGACAATCGACGCCATGCAGTTCGGCATTCTCGGTCCTCTGGACGTCCGCTCCCCCGCCGGTGAAGCGGTCGCCGTCGGCGGGCCCCGTCCGCGCGCCCTGCTGGTGATGCTGTTGCTGGACGCGGGCAGGGTGGTCGGCGTGGAGCGGCTGATCGACGGCCAGTACGGCGACGACCCGCCCGCCGGCGCCGCCAACGCCGTACAGGCCCAGGTGTCCCGCCTGCGCCGAGTCCTGCCCGCCGAGCTGATCGAATTCCACGGGGCCGGATACCGGCTCGCGATCGACCCCGACGACGTCGACGCCCACCGCTTCGAACGGCTCGCCCGCGAGGGGCGGCGGCTGGTGTCCGCCGGTGGTAACGCCGCCGCCGCGGCGCTGCTGCGGGAGGCGCTCGGCCTGTGGCGGGGACCCGCCCTGGCCGACCTGCCCTCCGGGCAGGCGCAGGCGGCCCGGCTGGAGGAGCTCAGGCTGACGGCGGCCGAAGACCTCGTGGAGGCGGAGCTCGCCCTTCCCGAGGGCGCCTCGGTCGCCGAGCTGCAACGGCTGGTGGCCGCGCATCCGCTGCGGGAGCGGCTCAGCGGGCAGCTGATGCGCGCTCTGTGCGCGGCGGGGAGACCGGCCGAGGCGCTGGCGGTGTTCGAGGAGACCCGGCGCCTGCTCGCCGACGAGCTCGGCACCGACCCGTCGCCCGAGCTCACCGCGCTCCACCTGGCCATCCTGCGCGCCGAGCAGCCGGCACCGGTGCCGCGGCAGCGGATCGCGGCACAGCTGACCAGCTTCGTGGGACGCGAGCGGGAGCTTGATCAACTCGACGCGCTGCGCGACTCCCGGCTGATCACCGTCATCGGGCCCGGCGGCACCGGCAAGACCCGGCTGGCGATCGAGGCGGCCGGGCGCGCGCGGCGTGAGGCGTGCTTCGTCGACCTGTCCCCGCTCGACGGCGGCGACCAGGTGCCCCACGCGGTGCTCGGCGCGCTCGGCCTGCGCGAGACCGGGTTCCCGTCACCGCACGCGCCCGACCCCGCGCGGCGCCTGGTGTCGGCGTTGGCCGAGCAGGAGCTGCTGCTCATCCTCGACAACTGCGAGCACGTGATCGCCGCCGCCGCCGCGCTGACCCGTGCGCTGCTGGGCGGGTGCCCGGGACTGAGCGTCCTGGCGACCAGCCGCGAGCCCCTGGGCATCACCGGCGAGACGCTGGTGCCGCTGGTGCCGCTGGCCACCCCGCCGCCAGACTCCTCGCCGGCCGTCGCACTGACCTATCCGGCCGTGCGGCTGTTCGCCGGCCGCGCGGCGGCCGTACGGCCGGCGTTCGAGGTGGGGCCGGACAACGTGGCGGCGGTCAGCCGGATCTGCGCGACGCTGGACGGACTGCCTCTGGCCATCGAGCTGGCGGCGGCGCGGCTGCGGTCGTTCGGCGTCGAGGAGATCGCCGCGCGCCTGGCCGAGCACGGCCGTTTCCGGCTGCTGTCGCGCGGCGACCGCACCGCGGCGGCCCGGCATCAGACCCTGCACGCGGTGGTGGAGTGGAGCTGGGACCTCCTCACGCCGGACGAGCAGGCGCTGGCCAGGCGGTTCACCGTTTTCGCAGGAAGCGCGTCCCTGGAGGCGGTCGAGGCGGTCTGTGACGTCGAGGACGCCGCCGGAGTGCTGGCCGACCTGGTGGACAAGTCGCTGATCGAGGCGGACGGCGACCGGTACCGGATGCTCAACACGATCCTGTTGTTCTGCGCGGAACGGCTGTCCGAGGCCGGAGAGCAGGAGGTCCTGCGCGGCGCCCACGCCCGTTACCTCCTCGACCTGGCCCAGCGTGCCGACCCTCACCTCCGCCGGGCCGAGCAGCTCCACTGGCTGGCTCGGCTCTCCGCCGACCACGACAACCTGATGAACGCGCTGCACTGGGCCGTGCGCGAGGACCGGGAGACGGCGCTGCGGCTGATCGCCGCGCTGGCGGCGTACTGGTGGCTGAGCGGGCGGCGCAGTCAGACCGGGGAGGCGGCCGCCGAACTCCTCGGCGCGATGGGCGGGCCTCCCGAGGGGCTGGAGGAGGAGTACGTCATGTGCGTGGCGCACGCCGTGCCACGGGCGTCGCCCGAGCACTGGGAACAGGCCGGGGCGATCATGTGGTCGCTGGACCGGCCGCCGCAGCACCCGTTCGCCATGGCCCTGTGGGGCATGGTCGCGGGGCCGCCGCAGCGGCCCGGGGCCGATGTCGAATGGCTCATGGGCTCCGACCCGTGGAACGAGGCGCTGGGACGGCTGAGCCTGGCCCTGCTGGCGGTGCTCAACGGTGACCCCGCTCGGGGGGAGCGGGAGTTCGAGGAGGTGCTGTCCCGCTTCCGCTCCCTGGGCGAGCGCTGGGGAACGGCCCAGGGGCTCGACGGGCTGGCCCTGCTCGCCGGCCTGCGCGGAAAGTGGGCGCGGGCCGGCGAGCTGTGGGGGGAGGCGCTGACCGTGCTGGAGGAGCTCGGCGCCCTGGAAGAGGCCGCGGACGTGCTGGTGCACCGGGCCGAAGGGCTGACGCGCCAGGGGGAGCTCGCTGCCGCCGCCGCCGACTATCGGCGCGCCGCAGAGCTCGCCCGCAGGGCGGGCTGGCCGGATGCGCCCGGCGAGGTCCACCTGGGCCTGGGCGGGATCGCACGGTCCGAGGGGGACTTCTCCGAGGCCCGCCGCCGGTTCGAGACGGCACTGCGAGCCTCGGAGGCCGGGGTTTTCGGCTCGGAAGGGGTGCGGGTGCGCGCGCTGACCGCGCTGGGCCGGCTGGCCCGGGCCGAAGGCGATCTCGCCGAGGCCCGGCTTCGCCATCGGCAGGCGCTGGCCGCGGCCCGGAGGTCGCCCCTGGTGGTGGACCGCGCCGTGGCCGCCGAGGGGCAGGCAGAAGCCGTCCTGCTGGAGCGGGTGGGGGAAGCTCCGGCGGGTGATGGGAAGGCCCCGCGGGGATCGCAGACGCGGCCGGAGGTCGCGGGGGAACGGGCGGCGCTGCTGCTAGGCGTGGCGGTGGCGCTGCGCGGGGCGGCCGTGGCCGCCGACCGCGACGTCGCCCGGACGGCCGCGGACGCCCGCGACCTCGCGGGCGCGGAGGCGTTCGCGTCGGCGTTCGCCCGCGGAGCCGCGATGCGCTACGACGAGGCGACGGCCGTGCTCGACGGGGAGGCCGGCAGCACCAGCGCCGGACCGTGGATATGACCACATCGGGAACGACCCCGCCATCGCGCACAGGCCCTGACCCCGACAGCAACTACCAGGCGACCGCCGTCCTCACCATGACCCGGTGACCCTCCGCCGTCAGGCTTCGGGGGCGAGGGGCGGGCGGAGGATGAGATCGCGCCGGAACACGTCCAATTTGCTGTAGATCCGGCTTAGGTGCGTCTCGACGGTATTGACGGTGATCGAGAGGCGGCCGGCGATCTCGGCGTTGGTCAGGCCCTGGGCGGCCAGAGCCACAGAGATCACCGGAGCCACCGAGCTCGACAAGGTGCGGAGTCCGACAAGGTGCGGAGTCCGACAAGGTGCGGAGTCCGACAAGGTGCGGAGAAGAGTGTCAGCCGTTGGTCGGTGAGCTGTCAGCGCCCCTCGACAAGCTCGTGGACATGAAGAACACCACGGTCCTCATCTCCGGCGCGAGCATCGCCGGCCCCGCGCTCGCCTACTGGCTGAACCGCTACGGCTGCGCCGTCACCGTCGTCGAGAAGGCGCCCGCGCTCCGCCCCGGCGGCCAGCGCGTCGACTTCAAGGGCGCGACCCAGCTCGCCGTTCTGGAGCGGATGGGAATCCTGCAGGAGGTGCGGCGGCACCAGACCGGCGGGATCGACCAGGTCATCGTCGACGCCGACGGCAGGCGGCTGGCGGTCATGTCGGGCGAGTTCACCGGCGGCGACGTCGAGATCTCCCGCGGTGACCTGGCCGCCCTGCTGTACGACAGGACCGCGGGGAGCTGCGAGTACGTCTTCGGCGACAGCATCACCTCGCTGACCGAGACGGCCGGCGGCGTGCACGTCACCTTCGAGCGCGGCGCGCCGCGCACCTTCGACCTCGTGGTGGGCGCGGACGGCATCCACTCCAACGTGCGGCGGCTGGCCTTCGGCCCCGAGTCGCAGTATGTGAGCTTCCTCGGCCACTACTACGCGCTGGCCGACATCGACACCGGTCCCGACGGCGTGATGTACAACGAGCCGGGCAGGATGGCGGCGATCGGCGGCCCCAAGGCGCCCGCGTTCTTCGTCTTCGCCTCCGAGGAGCTCGACTACGATCGCTACGACACCGACCGGCACAAGCGGATCCTGGCCGACGCCTACCGGGGCGGGGGCTGGCGGATCCCCGAGCTCATGGCAAAGGTGGCGGACGCGCGCGAGCTCTACCTCGACTCGATCAGCCGGGTCGAGATCGACACCTACGCCACGGGACGGGTGGCGCTGCTCGGCGACGCCGCCTACGGCAACACCCTGGGCGGCTTCGGCACCGGACTGGCCGTCGTGGGCGCGTACGTGCTGGCCGGGGAGCTGGCGGCGGCCGGCGGCGACCACCGGATGGCGTTCCGCGCGTACGAGGAGGCGTTCCGCGGCTACGCCAAGGTGTCCCGGCAGGGCAACGCCGGCGCCTTCCTCGCCCCGGCGACGCCAGGGAAGATCAGGATGCGGAACTGGATGTTCAAACGCAGGTTCCTGATGTGGGCGCTGCTGAAGTCGACCGACATGTTCGCCACGAACATCGATCTCAAGGATTACCCGTCGCTCGCCGGGGCCTCCAGCGCGACCTGAGAGGTCGTGAGGGGGAAGCGCGCGAGCGGGAGCCCGCGACCGGGCTCCCTCGCGGCGGACGGCTATCCCCTGTCGAGAGCCAGGTTGAGCCGCAGGACGTTCACGCCCGGCTCCCCCATGAAGCCGAGGGAGCGACCGGTGGTGTTGTCCCGGATGAGCTGCCTGACCGTCCGCACGGGCAGGCCGCGTTCCCGGGCCACCCGGGGTGCCTGCAACTCGGCGTAGGCCGGCGAGATGTGCGGGTCGAGGCCGGAGCCGCCGGCGGTGACCGCGTCGGCGGGCACCGTCGCCCTGGCGTCGCCCCGGATCGGGACGGTACGGCCGGCCGCGTAGTCCTCGCCGGGCTCGGCGCACTCCACCTTCACCCCCTGGTAGACGGCGACGAACGGGGCGGCCGGGCAGGCCTGGTTGACGCTGACCACCCGGGCCGGGGCCCCGACGGCGGGGAAGGCCTTCAGCACGGCGCCGACGCCGTCGGGCGTGCAGTACGGCCGGGCCCCGCTGACGCCCTCCAGCTCCCCGACGGCCTTGCTGCGGGCGCAGATCCGGGTGAGCAGGCTCTGCCTGCCCTCCTCCGGTTCGCCCGCGGCGTTCTCGGCGCCGGGCACCGGCGGGACGTCCACGACGTCCTCGGGGCCCAGGTTGCTCGCGGAGGTGGCCAGCATGTCGTAGCCGTCTCCGGCCGCGGACGGGCGGCTCTGGAAGTACTTTCTGATCGGCTTGCCGTCGGCGTCGGTGAAGTTCTGGCCGACGATGGCGCTGCCGACGGTCTTGCCGTCCTCGCTCTGGACGAGCGAGCCGTTGGCGTTGCCGCTGAAGACGACCTGGGCGACCCCGGTGACCAGCAGCGGGTAGGCCCCGCCGAGGACCAGGGTCAGGACGAGCAGCGCGCGCAGCGCGGCGAGGTGCCGGCGGATCCAGCTGGGCAGGCGGTCCATTTATGCCATCCCGGGAAGGAATTGGACGAGCAGGTCGATGATCTTGATGCCGATGAACGGGACGACGATGCCGCCCAGGCCGTAGACGTAGAGGTTGCGGCTGAGCAGCTTCGAGGCACCGGATGGGCGGTAGCGCACCCCGCGCAGGGCCAGCGGGATCAGCGCCACGATGATGATCGCGTTGAAGACGACCGCGGACAGGATGGCCGACTGCGGGCTGGCCAGGCGCATGATGTTGAGGGCGTCCAGTCCCGGGTAGAGCGCGGCGAACATCGCGGGGATGATCGCGAAATACTTGGCGATGTCGTTGGCGATCGAGAAGGTCGTCAGCGCGCCGCGGGTGATGAGCAGTTGCTTGCCGATCTCGACGATCTCGATGAGCTTGGTGGGGTTGGAGTCGAGGTCCACCATGTTGCCGGCCTCCTTGGCCGCCGAGGTGCCGGTGTTCATCGCCACCCCCACGTCGGCCTGGGCGAGCGCGGGCGCGTCGTTGGTGCCGTCGCCGGTCATGGCGACCAGCCGCCCGCCCTCCTGCTCTTTTCTGATCAGCGCGAGCTTGTCCTCGGGGGTGGCCTCGGCCAGGAAGTCGTCGACGCCGGCCTCGTCGGCGATGGCCCTGGCGGTCAGCGGGTTGTCCCCGGTGATCATGACGGTGCGGATGCCCATCCGGCGCATCTCGTCGAACCGTTCGCGCATGCCCTGCTTGACGACGTCTTTGAGGTGGATGACGCCCAGCACGCGTGCTTTGCCGTCGGTGACCTGGCCGACGACCAGCGGGGTTCCTCCGGAGCCGGAGATGGCGTCCACGATGGCGCCGACCTCGTCGGTCGGGTGCCCGCCGTTGTCGCGGACCCAGCGCATGACCGCGGTGGCGGCGCCCTTGCGGACCTGACGGCCGCCGGTACCGCGATCGCCCGGGTCCGGCGTGATGTCGACGCCGGACATGCGGGTCTGGGCGGTGAAGGCGATCCACTCGGCGTGGTCCAGTTCCCCCGGCTGCCGCTCGCGCAGGCCGTAGGCCTGCTTGGCGTAGACCACGATGGAGCGGCCCTCGGGGGTCTCGTCGGCGAAGCTGGCCAGCTGCGCGGCCGCGGCGAGATCGTCGGCGGAGACGCCGGGCGCCGGGACGAACTCCGACGCCTGGCGGTTGCCGAGAGTGATGGTGCCGGTCTTGTCCAGTAGCAGCGTGCTGACGTCGCCGGCGGCCTCGACCGCCCGGCCGCTCATGGCCAGCACGTTGCGCTGGACCAGGCGGTCCATGCCCGCGATGCCGATCGCCGACAGCAGAGCGCCGATCGTGGTCGGGATGAGGCAGACCAGCAGCGAGACCAGCACGACGCCGGTGACGCCGTCGCCGGTCAGGGCGAGGGAGTCGGGAATCGCGGGGTTGACGGTCGTGGAGTAGATCGCCAGCGGCTGCATGGTGACGGTGGCGACCAGGAAGATGATCGTCAACGCGGCCAGCAGGATGTTCAGCGCGATCTCGTTGGGCGTCTTCTGCCGGTTGGCGCCCTCGACCAGGGCGATCATCCGGTCGATGAAGCTCTCGCCGGGTTTCTGGGTGATCTGGACGATGATCCGGTCGCTCAGCACCCTGGTGCCACCGGTGACCGCGGAGCGGTCGCCGCCGGATTCGCGGATGACCGGCGCCGACTCGCCGGTGATGGCCGACTCGTCGACGCTGGCGATGCCCTCGACCACGTCGCCGTCGCCTGGGATGATCTCCCCGGCCTCGACGATCACGAAATCGCCCTGCCTCAGCTCCGGGGCGCCGACGTGGTCGAAGGGGACGTCCTGCCGGCCCGGCCGCCAGTCCTTCAACCGCCGGGCGGTGGTGTCGCGTTTGGCCGCGCGCAGCGTGGCGGCCTGCGCCTTGCCGCGCCCCTCGGCCACGGCCTCGGCCAGGTTGGCGAAGACCACCGTGAGCCACAGCCAGGCGACGATCGCCCAGGCGAAGAACGACGGGTCGATCACCGCGAGCACCGTGGTGAACAACGCGCCGACCTCGACGATCAGCATGACCGGGTTGCGCCACAGGTGCGCGGGGTTCAGCTTGGCGAGGGCGGCCGGCAGCGACGTGATCAGCTGCTTGGGGTCGAGCAGCCCGCCGCCGACGCTGCCGTTCCTGCGCGGAGCGGGGGTACGGCCCGGCGCCTCGATCGTGGGGGTGGACATCAGTGGATTCCTTCTGCGAGCGGGCCCAGCGCCAGGGCGGGCAGGAAGGTCAGGGCGACCAGGACGACCGTCACGCCGGCGACCATGCCGACGAACTGCGGCCGGTGCGTGGGCAGCGTGCCCGCCGAGACCGGTACCGGCGCCTGTCCGGCCAGCGACCCGGCCAGGGCGAGCACGAACACGATGGGCAGGAAGCGTCCGAACGCCATGCACAGGCCGAGCGCGATGTCATACCACGGGGTGTCGACGGTGAGACCGCCGAACGCCGAGCCGTTGTTGTTGGAGGCGCTGGTGAAGGCGTACAGGATCTCCGACAGGCCGTGCGGGCCGCCGTTGAGCATGCCGGTCCGCTGCTGTGGCGAGCCCATGGCCGCGGCGGTGCCGGTCAGCACCAGGACCGGGGTGACCAGGAAATACATCGAGGCGAGCTTGATCTCGCGGGCGCCGATCCGCTTGCCGAGATACTCCGGCGTGCGGCCGACCATGAGCCCGGCGACGAAGACCGTGATGACCGCGAGGACGAGCATGCCGTACAGGCCCGAGCCGACCCCTCCCGGCGCGACCTCGCCCAGCATCATGTTGACCATCGTCATCATGCCGCCGAGCGGGGTGAAGGAGTCGTGGAAGGAGTCGACCGCGCCGGTGCTGGTCAGCGTGGTGGCGGCGGCGAAGGTGGCGGAGTTCGACACCCCGAACCGCACCTCTTTGCCCTCCAGCGCGGCGCCGGCGGCCTGCGCGACGGTGGAGCCTCCGGACAGCTCGAAGACGTTGGTCAGCACGACGCCGGCGAGAGCCAGGACGGCCATCACCGCGACGATCGCATACCCCTGCCTGACCTGGCCGACCATCTTTCCGAAGGTGCGTGGCAGCGCGAACGGGATGAGCAGGATCAACACGATCTCGAACCAGTTGGTCAAGCTCGTGGCGTTCTCGAAGGGGTGAGCGGAGTTGGTGTTGTAGAAGCCACCGCCGTTGGTGCCGAGCTCCTTGATGACCTCCTGGCTGGCCACCGGGCCACCGGTGATCGCCTGCTGTCCACCGGTCAGGGTCGTCACCGTGTGCGGCTCGGCGAAGTTCTGGATCAGGCCGCCGGCCACCAGCACCAACGCGCCGACGAAGGCGATCGGCAGCAGGATGCGGATCGTGCCGCGGACCAGGTCCACCCAGAAGTTGCCGAGGTCGTCGGTCCGCTTCCCGGCGAATCCGCGCATCAGCGCGACCGCCACCGCCATGCCGACCGCCGCCGAGACGAAGTTCTGCACGGCAAGGCCGGCCATCTGCACCAGGTGTCCCATGGTGGACTCACCCGAGTAGGCCTGCCAGTTGGTGTTGGTCACGAAGCTGACCGCGGTGTTCCAGGCGACGTGGTCGGTGACCGGCGCCATGCCCAGCGACAGCGCCAGCTTGTCCTGCAGGCGCTGCAAGCCGTACAGCAACAGGACCGAGACCAGCGAGAACGCCAGCACGCCGCGGGCGTAGACGCTCCATCGCTGTCCGGCCTCCGGCCGCACGCCGATGGCCCGGTAGATCACCCGCTCGACGACGGTGTGTCCGGTGCCGGTGTAGACGCGGTACATGTGATCGCCCAGCGGGCGGTGGGTCAGCACCAGCACGAGGACGATGGACCCGACGAACAGGGTTCCGGCGAGGGTGGGGCTCATCAGAAACGCTCCGGGAAGAGCAGCGCCGCGACCATGAAGATCACCAAGACCGCGACCACCACCAGACCGGCGGCGTTGACGGCGCTCACAGCCGCTCCACCGCCTTCACCACAAGCCCGAGGACCGCGAACACCGCGACCGTCAGGACGACGAAGATGACGTCGGCCATCCCCACTCCTCAAAATCCGGAAATGCTCTCACCGCCACCGAACCGGTGGCACAAAGCCAGCAAATCGTGGTTTTCTGCACATATGGCACTTCTTGACGGCTTCCATACGGCGGAGCGGCAAGCTTTGACGGCATCCCTACGCGGGGCCCGGGAGCCTCATCACGGCGGACGGGCTTGAGTCTCCGGTAAGGGGAGGCGCGAGAGTAGGGGCATGGACGGCGACACGCTCTACTCGATCGGTGATCTGGCCAGGCGGACCGGGCTGACGGTCAAGGCCATTCGGTTCTACTCCGACCGCGGGATCGTGCCGCCGACCGACCGTAGCCCGGCCGGCTACCGCCTCTACGGCATCGACGCCGTCGCGCGCCTGGATCTCGTACGGACGCTACGCGAGCTGGGAGTGGGCCTTCCCACGATCCGGAAGGTCGTGGACCGGGAGATCTCGCTTCCCGAGGTCGCCACGGCGCACGCCGAAGCACTGGCGACGCAGATCCGAACGCTGCGCCTGCGGCGCGCGGTGCTGACGGCGGTGGCCAAGCGCGGGTCCACACCTGAGGAGATGGATCTCATGCACAAACTGGCCAAGCTCTCCGAGGACGAACGCCGACGTCTGATCGACGATTTCCTCGACACCGCCTTCGACGGCCTGGACGCCGACACCGGATTCGCGGGGATCAGGCGTTCGATGACCCCCGAGTTGCCCGACAATCCCGAGGCCGAGCAGGTCGAGGCGTGGATGGAGTTGGCCGAGCTGTCGCAGGATCCGGATTTTCGCGCCGGTGTGCGGCGCATGGCCGAACAACACGCGGCCGAGCGGGCCCAGGGCGACACCACGGTCCTGCGCCGCGACTCCGCCGCGATGGTCCGCGACCAGGCCGGCCCGGCCCTGGCGGCCGGCGTCGATCCGGCCTCGCCCCAGGCCGATCCGGTCGTCGCGGCGGTCACGGCTCAGTACGCGCACGTCTTCGGCTGTCCCGACGACGCCGACCTCCGGCGCCGGCTGTTGGCCCGGCTGGAGACCGCGAACGACCCTCGCAGGGAGCGGTACCTCCGTCTGCTCGCGGTGATCAACGGCTGGCCGGCCCCGGAAAGCCTCGCGCCGGTGCTCGACTGGTTCACCCGGGCCCTGCGTGCCCGGACACCGCCGAAGTCGCGCGGGAACTGTCGCTAGGAATCCACGAACGGTTCCGCTTCCTCGTCCGGCACGCACGGCGCGCACAGGTCGATGCCTTCGGCGATGCGGTTGGCGTCCATCAGGCGAGGAAGCCTCGAAGATCCGCACCGGCTCCGCTCCTCGGATCATGGCCGGCTTCCGGAACCTGGTCATCGGGTCGGCTCGCCTGATCGGCCGCACCGACATCGCCATCGCCATTGCCATTGCCATTGCCATTGCCATTGCCATTGCCGCCAACCATTACCGTAGCCATCTCTCCGACGGTCTTCAGCCACTCGGTCTCACGACATGAGAACACTTCGGCCCTGACTTCAGAGCGGCATAGGACTTGGCGAACTGTTTGTCGACGGATACGAATGGAATTATTCCACCAAGGGCATGATGCAGTGCGGGGAGACGGCTTCAATCCCCGAAAATCATGAAAGACATCCCACACAAGAACTCGAATGTCGTTAGGTGTGAGAAAATGTATCAAGAAAACTATCTACGTGTCGTAGACAACGAAATCAATCCGTCGGCCCCGGCGGTTTCAATGATAGGCGGAGGGTCGAAGATCGAGGTATACAAGGGATTCCGCAAGGTCACCGGAGCCACGATCGATGTCATCGGATCGGGCGCCTGGGTGGAAGGAACCCTCACAGGCGATCTCACGACGTACGCACACGAAGAAATCTACAAGATCTACAATCTCAAGGAAAACGAGTCGGCCGACTACTGGTTCATTAAATACCAAAAAGAAAAGGACCATGACGAACTGAAGAAGGCGTTCGAGGAGACGACCACACAGTCCTACCATTTCGACTTCAAGTACAGGCTCCAAGGAAACGATTACGGCATTACGGCGGTCGACCTGGGATTCGTTACCATTCGCATTGATTACGAAGGGATGACGAAGCTTTTCACGGTCCCGAACAGCGCGAGCTCGAGAGCAAAGACGAATGACGGGGAAGACTACCCCGGCGGGTTTGAACCAATCTAAACGTCCGGCGCCTCGACCAGCTCAGCGCATTCGGCCACCCGCCGGCCAGAGGGCGGCGATGGCAACCACCCGGCGGCCCGCGCCCCCGCAGCGGACCGCCGACGAGCTGGTGTTACCTGCTGACGGCGTCCTTGCCAGGGGTGGGAAGGATTCAGGTCATGAGCGTTCCAGCTGACGGTCCGGGGCGGCGAACGCTGCTGGCAGGTGCCGTGTCCCTTGCAACGGCGTGCCTTGCCGGTTGCTCGTCGGCCGAGGTGGCGAACAAGGCGGTGCCCGTGTCTACCGCAGAACCGCCCCTGGGCTCGCCAAAGGCTGCTTACGAACGGCTGATGAAGGGCAACAGACGCTGGGTGACCGGCGCACTTCAGCATCCTGATCGCGATCCCACGCGCCGGGAACTGCTGGCCACCAAGCAGCAGCCCTACGGAGTGGTGTTGTCGTGCATCGATTCCCGGGTCCCGCCCGAGCTTGTCTTCGACACCGGGCTGGGTGATCTGTACGTGATGCGTACCGGCGGGCAGGCCGTGGGGCCGGTAGTCACCGGATCCGTCGAGTACGGGCCGATGACCAGCGGGACCCCGCTGATCGTCGTACTCGGTCACCAGCGGTGCGGCGCGGTCTCCGCCGCGTACAAGGCCCTGCGGGAAGGTAAGCCGCTGCCGGGCAACCTGCAGGCGATCGCGCAGGCTCTGCGTCCGGCATACGAGCAGGCCGTAAGGGAGAGCAGCGCCGACCCCGTCGAGACGATGGCCAGAGCCCAGGTGAAGCTGACCGCGGACGCCCTGCGGGGCAATCAAGACCTCGCGCCGTTGGTGAGCAAAGGAGTACTGGCAGTGGTCAGCGCGTACTACTCCCTGGACACAGGCCAGGTCGAAATCTTGAACGGCGCCCCTGCCTGAGCGCTGGAGCATCTCGGGACCAGTGGTTTCGCGGCCTCCTACCAGCGGGCAAGCCCGGCTTCCCAGCCTGCGGGGAGACTCAGGATCCAGCGTGCGACGGCGGTTCAAGCGATCAAGGCCGAGGGCTCCGGCCTCCCCGCCCTCCCACCCGTCCGAGGAGAACGGGATAAGAAGAGCCGAGTCGGCCCGCGTAGATGTGTCCACGTATACGCTCGGCGCTGGGCGGCGCCGGATACACGGCGAGAGGGGTATCGCGGGACGAGTACCAAACGGGTGCTCCGCCTCTCGACGGGAATAACCGGCAACCGGTGGCCGCGGGAACGATCAAGGGCACGTGGTCAAGGCGCCCGAACGTGATCGCTTTACACCGCCACCGGCATGCGGAAACGTCACCGTACGGGCAACCCGGTCACCGCCCGTCCAATGATCAACCGTTGGATCTCGCTGGTCCCCTCGAAGATGGTGTAGATCTTGGCGTCGCGGTGGAATCGCTCGACGGGATGCTCGCGCGTGTAGCCGGCTCCGCCGAGGATCTGAATGGCCTGTTCGGTCACCCAGACCGCGGCCTCGCCCGCGACCAGCTTGCACATCGAACCCTCGGCCTGGTCGAAGGCGCGATTGTTGCGGGCCATCCAGGCCGCGCGCCAGGTCATCAGGCGGGCGATGTCGACACGGGTGGCCATGTCGGCCAGCAGGAAGGCGATCGCCTGGTTCTCGCCGATCTTACGGCCGAACTGCTCGCGCTCACGGGCGTAGTCACGGGCGTACTCATATCCGGCCCGGGCGATGCCCACCGCCATCGCCGCCACCGATGGGCGGGTCGTCTCGAAGGTCCGCATCGCGCCCTGCTCTCCGGCGCGCTCGCCGGAGCGGACGCGGGCCAGCCTGGCGTCGAGTTTTTCCTTGCCGCCGAGCAGGCACGAGCCCGGGACGCGCACGTTGTCGAGGATCACCTCGGCGGTGTGGGAGGCGCGGATGCCGTGCTTCCTGAACTTCTGTCCCATCGACAGGCCCGGCGTTCCCGGGGGGATGACGAAGGAGGCCTGGCCCCGGGCGCCCAGCGCGGGGTCGACCGAGGCGACGACGACGTGGACGTCGGCGATGCCGCCGTTGGTGGCCCAGGTCTTCACGCCGTTCAGGATCCAGTCGCCGCCGGAGTGAACGGCTCGAGTACGGATGGCCCCTATGTCGGAACCGGCATCGGGCTCGGAGGCGCAGAACGCGCCGAGTTTGATGTCGTCGGGGGTGCCGAACATCTGCGGAAGCCACTCCCCCAACTGCTCGGGGGTGCCGCCCGCGGACAGGGCGGCGGCGGCGAGACCGGTACCGACGATGGACAGGCCGATGCCCGCGTCTCCCCAGAAGAGCTCCTCGAACGCGACCGTCAGGCCGAGACCGCTCGGCTCGAACCACTGCTGGGCGAAGAAGTCGAGCGAGTAGAGCCCGATCTTGGCGGCCTCCTGGATGACCGGCCAGGGCGTCTCCTCACGCTCGTCCCACTCGGCGCCGGCCGGGCGGACGACGGACCGGGCGAACCGGTGCACCCAGTCGCGCACCTCCCGCACGTCATCGCTCAACTCCGGGCAGAAGCCGATCTCGCTCATCGTCCACTCCTCCTGGGAAGCGTTACCACCGGTAACACCCTTACTTTACCGATGGACGGACCGCCGCGCGCAACACCATGGCGGACATTGGCATTGGCATTGGCATTGGCGTTGGCAGCGGACATCGGCGGCGGGCATCGACGGGCATCAGCGGGCATCAGCGGCGGAGACCGCTCACGGGAGGGACCGTGACCAACTGTCCAGCCGGAAGTCAACCAACCGGTTGGTCCAATAGACTTGCGCCATGCCGAAGGAAGCCACCAGGGACGCCCTTCTCTCCGCCGCCCGCAGCGAGTTCGCCGCCCATGGCATCGCCGGGGCCAGGGTCGACCGGATCGCCGAGCGCGCCGGGGTCAACAAGGAGCGCATCTACGGCTACTTCGGCAGCAAGGAGAAGCTGTTCGACGCCGTCATGACGGCCGTGCTCGACGAGCTGGCCGAGGTGGTGGCGATGCCCGGCGACGACCCCGTGGAATATGTGGGCAGGATCTACGACTTCCACCTCGCCAATCCGGAGCTGGTTCGGCTGCAGATGTGGGAGTCCCTGCACCACCGGGCGGACGACCTTGACGGTCAGGAGGAACGGATCGCCCGGTGCGCCCGCAAGGCCGAGTCGCTCGCCGCCGGTCTCGGCCGCGATCCCTCCCCCGAGATGGCGCGCACGATGATGACCCTGATCGGCCTGGCGGCCTGGCCGATGATCATGCCGAGGCTCGGCCGGATCGTCGTCGGTGACGAGTCGGGCACCGAGGAGGGTCATCGACGGATGCGCGAGCATCTCGTCGACTTCGTCCGGGCGGCTCTGGGCGGGGAGCCGGGCCACGGGGCGTAGCCGCAAGCGGCTCACATCGGCAGCCGCCCGGCGACGTTGAGGGCGAAGCGTGAACACCCGGCGACACCGAGGGTGGAGCGTGAACACCCGGGGACACCGAGGGTGAAGTCTGGACACCCGGGGACACGGGAACGAGTCGCCCGGCGACACAGGGCGAGTGCGCGGCCGGCCGGTGGCTCGTCAGCCCGTGGCGGGTGGGCGGCGTCCGGGCATGGTGATCATCGGGGGGCGCTCGGCCACGGCGACGTCGCGGACGGTCGGGTGGTGACCGTTCGAACCCCGCCGGAACTGGGCGAGCCGCGACGAGGGCGTGTGCAGGGAGATCATCTTGTTCTGGCGTTCGAGGCGGGACCAGGAAGTCTGCAGGATCTGTGCGGCCATGCCGCCGAGCGCCTCCGTCGACTGGTGGGAGTGGACGCGGCGCCCCAGGTCGACCTGGGCGAGGGCGTCCAGGCCGGCGATCTCCAGCAGGTCGATCAGCAGACCCAGCTCCACGCCGTAGCCGGTGACGAACGGGACCCGCTCCAGCACGGACCGCCGCCCGGCGTACTCGCCCGCCAGGGGCTGCACGAACCCGGCCAGCAACGGCCAGTGCAGGTTGAGCAGGGGGCGCGCGACGAGCTCGGTGACACGGCCGCCGCCGCTCTGCACATTCTGCAGTGGCCGGTCATAGCAGCCCTTGACGTAGACCACGCCGGGGTCGGCGAGCAGCGGGCCGAGCAGCCCCGTCACGAACGAGGTACGAAACTCGCGCAGGTCGGCGTCGATGAAGACCAGCAGGTCACCGGAGGTCACGGCGAGGGACTTCCACAGCGCCTCCCCCTTGCCGTCCATCGGCTTCAGGTCGGGCAGGATCTCATCCTGCGCGATCACCTTGGCTCCCGCCTGGGCGGCGCGCGCGGCGGTGTCGTCGACGGAACGCGAGTCGATGACCACCAGTTCGTCGACGAGCGGCACCGTCTCCATCAGGTCGTGCCGGATCGCGGTGACGATCTCCCCGACCGTCTCCCCCTCGTCACGGGCAGGCAGCACGACGCTGATCGTCGTGTCGCCCTTGGCCTCCAGCAACCATGGCAACGACCAGTCGTCCGATGATGAGGTGCGCTCACGCAGCCATGCCTCCACCTCAGGCAGCACAGCCCACCCTTCCCATCACCTTGGAACCCACGGCTATCACCCTATGTGGCGCCGATTGTCACCGGGTACCGGATCCCGGCCTCTCCGGTAGATGGGAAGATCGGTTCAGACCGGAGCGAGGGGGCGGCATGGACCCGGCAGCAGTGATGAGGGCGGCTCGTACCGTCCGTGACGAGCTCGACTATTTGCTGGGCGACGCCTCCGCAGAACTGCGGGACCGGCTCGATCCGCTGCTGGCCGAGGAGGGCGGTCAGGCTCCCGGGCCACTGGCGGATGCCGTCGTGATGCTCATCGCCCAGTACGGCCCCGTCTGGGAGCGTTTCACCGTCCTGCGTCGTCTGAACGAACAGGCCGCCGAGCAGCCGGCCTCGCCGCCGCCCGCTTCCGCGAGCCCGCTTCCGCCCGACCCCGCCGCCCCGTTCTCTCCCGATCCCGCGAGCCCGCTTCCGCCCGATCCCGCGAGCCCGCCGCCGCCCGGCCCCGCGAGCCCCTCCTCACCCGGCCTCCGGAACCCTCCGGCACCCGGCTCCGTGGACCCGCTTCCGCCCGGCCCCCAGAGCCCGCCGCCCGATCAGGGCGGATCGGACCGGGCCGGCGAGCCGTCGGCCGGCACGTTCCCCGGGCACGGTATCCAGCCCCGGCGGGAGGCGAGCGCCGCCAAGGCCGACCGGGGCCCGTCCGTGCTCGGCAGGCTCACCGGGGCATTTCGCCGGCGGCGCAAGGATCCGGCCCCCGCCGTGCCGGAGTGGGAGGCGTTCCCGCTGATCGAGGTGCCCGGCGAGGTGGTCGCGGGCTGGGGGGTCGAGGTCGAGGTCGGTCTCTCCCCCGGGTCCCCTGGGTCTTCCGGCTCTCCCGGTGCCCCTTCGTTCCCGATGCCCCCCGGCGCTTCCGGCACGGGCACCGCTCCCGGCGGTCCGGGCGGTCCCGGCGACGGTCCCGACCTCGGAATCCCCTTCGCCCCGGCCCCCTTCACCCACGAGCCGGCCGATCTGGACATCCAGATCATCGCCGAGGGATTCGACGCGCCCGGTGGATGGCGGGTACGGCTGCGCGTCGACGAGGCTTCGCCGTACCCGAAGGCGACGGTCCGGCTGGTCGCCCTCCCGCAGGATCAACCGGCGATGGCCCGGCAGGTCCAGACGATCCACGCGGTCGGCGGCCAGGTGACCGGGTTCGGCGTGCGCGCGCTCGCGGTCCTCGACTCTCCCGGCATGCTCGGCCGGGAGAGCGTCCCGCAGCCGGTGGCGGGCACCCGGATCCGGGTGCCCGACGCCGCCGAACCGGCGGACGTCACGGTGGTCGTCGTCCACGGCGACCGGCCGGGGCGGCTGTGGTGGACCTACCAGTCCCCGCACTTCACCACGCCGGACCAGGCGGAAAGCTGCGATCTGGAGATGCGGACCTCCGAGTTCGGGCGGCACGTGGCGGAGCGGGCACAGAGCGTCGAGGACATGGGACGGCAGGTCGCCTCGAAGATCCCGCGGGGCTTCTGGGAGCTGCTGAACGCGGTGGCCGGCCGGGTGGCCCCGCGCCGCCCGAGCGTGCTGATCCTCTCCCAGGAGCCACATGTCCCCTGGGAGCTGGCCATGCTGGAGCAGCCCTTCGACCCGTCGGTTCCCGCCCTGCTGAACTGCCAGGCGGTGACCGGTCGCTGGCCTCTCGGCGGCCGGCGGCCGGAGCTGCCTCCGCCGGTGCGCGCGCGGGCCGACAGCATGGCGGTGGTGTACGGCGGGGCGGAGGTCCATCCACTGGTCACCGCCTACGGCGCCACCCGGGTCACCCCCGTCCTCGGCGACGTCCTGGCCATGCTCGCCGAACCGCCGGACATGATCCATTTCACTGCCGGCGGAGCGGCGTTCGAAGCCCTGGGCCGGGGCATGGGCGACGGCTCGTTCGTCTTCCTCGAAGAACCCGGAGACTGCCAGGCGTTCCTGCTCGCGGGCGCGAACGGGGTCGTCGCCCCTCTCTGGCCCGTCGGCGACGGCCTGGCGCCGGAGTTCTATCGACGCTGCCTGGGCGGCGAGCCTCCCGCCGAGGTGCTGCGCTCCCTGCGCTGCCAGTCCCCCGCCACGGGGCCCGCCTATCAATTCTTCGGCCACCCGGCGCTCACGCTGTCGCGGGGTCACTCGAGGGCGTGACGCTCCAGGAAGGTGTAGACGTCGGCCTCGTCCACGCCGGGGAAGGATCCGGGCGGCAGCGCGGCGAGCACGTGGGAGTTGCCGCGCGCCGAAGGCCAGGCGTAGCCCTCCCAGCGCTGGGTCAGCTCGGCGGGCGGGCGGCGGCAGCAGTCGCCGGTGGGGCAGCCGGACCTGGTGCGATGCGTGGTCTCCCTGCCCCGGAACCAGCGTGATTCGCGGTACGGCACGCCGAGGGTGATGGCGAAGTCCCGTTCCCGGGAGGGATCGACGTGGGCGACGCAGAAGTAGGTTCCGGTGGGCGAGTCGGAGTACTGGTAGAAGACGGAGAACCTGTCCGGGGAGAGGAAGACCTGCCGCCCCGACCACTGCAGGCACATCCGCTGTCCCTCGATCGCCCCCTGCTCGTCGGCGGGGAAGACGATGCCGTCGTTCTCGTATGCCTTGTAGATGATCCCACCGGCGTCGTTGCGGACGAAATGGCAGGTCAGGTCCAGGAAGTGGGTCGCCAGGTTGGTGAAGCGGTGCGCGGCCATCTCGTAGGAGACGGCGAAGACGTCCCGCAGGTCCTCCACGCTCAGCGCCCGGTCCTGTTTGGCCTCCCTCAGGTACGGCACGGCGGTGGCCTCGGGCACCAGCACGGCGGCGGCGAAGTAGTTGGCCTCGGTCCGCTGGCGGAGGAAGTCGGCGAAGTCGCGGGGCTTGTGGTGGCCGAGGGCGAGGTGGCCGAGAGTCTGCAGCAGGATCGTGCGCGGGGTGTGCATGCCGAGCTGCTCGTGCTTGACGTAGATGCGCCGGTTGCGCAGGTCGGTGATGGAGCGGACCGTGCGGGGCAGGTCCTGGACCGTCTGCACGGTGTAGCCGAAGTGGGTGACCAGAGCTTGGACGGTGCTCTGCGACAGCGCGCCGGCGCGGTAGCCGACCGCGGAGAGCGCCTCGGCCGCGGCCTTCTCGATCTCCTGGAAGTAGTTGCCGCGCTCGCGCTGCATGCGGCGGAGCTCGGCGTTGGCGACGCGCGCCTCCTCGGGGGTGGCGGTGCCCTTGGCCTGGCGTGAGCGCAGCTCGCCGTACAGGCCGAGGATGTGTTCGAGCACGTCGTTGGGGACGCGCGCGGAGACCTTCAGCCTGGCCAGGCCCAGCCCCGCATACAGCGGGTCGCGCTGCGCCTCCTCCAGGGCCATCTCCAGCTGCGCGCGGCGGTTGGGCGCCTGACGGCGCAGCAGCTCCTCCACCGGCACGTTCAGCGCGGCGGCGAGGGACTTCAGCAGCGACAGCTTCGGCTCGCGCTTGCCGTTCTCCAGCAGGGACAGCTGGCTCGGTGCGCGGCTGACGCGTTCGCCCAGGTCGGAGAGGGTGAGCCCGCGTTGCTTACGCAGGTGTCTCAGGCGCTGGCCGAACGCGATGAGATCCAGCTCCTGCGTCAAGGACAGCGGTTCTTCACCGACCAAGGATGCCATAGCACGATGCTAAACGAAATTTCAGAGGTTTTTTCACCCCTCCCCCATCACGGCTGATCCTCACCGGCGGATTGGTCTAGTCCATAGCGCAAACTCTCAAATTCTTCTCATCTAAATACCCGTCAGTATTCGCCTGACAAGAAAAATGAAGGATTTTTCGTAAAGATCGACCTTGTTTGCCCGTTTCGTCGGAGCACACACTCGGAGCAAGGCACCCAGGGGACGACAAGGAGTGAAAAAATGAATGATCGCCTCAAGGGAGCCGCAGACGAGCTGCGGCGCGAGTGGGAGACCAACCCTCGCTGGAAGGGCATCGAGCGGACCTACACGGCTGAGGACGTGGTCCGGCTGCGAGGGTCGGTCCAGGAGGAGCACACGCTCGCCAGGCTCGGCGCCGAGCGGCTGTGGGACCTGCTCAACACCGAGGACTACGTGCACGCGCTCGGCGCGCTGACCGGCAACCAGGCCGTCCAGCAGGTCAGGGCCGGTCTGAAGGCGATCTACCTGTCCGGCTGGCAGGTCGCCGCCGACGCCAACCTCGGCGCGCAGACCTACCCCGACCAGAGCCTCTACCCGGCGAACTCGGTCCCGGCCGTCGTGCGCCGCATCAACAACGCGCTGCTGCGCGCCGACCAGATCACCTGGTCGGAGGGGGACGAGGACGCGCCGCACTGGCTGGCCCCGATCGTGGCCGACGCCGAAGCCGGCTTCGGCGGCGTGCTCAACGCCTTCGAGCTGATGAAGGGCATGATCGCCGCGGGTGCGGCGGGCGTGCACTGGGAGGACCAGCTCGCCTCCGAGAAGAAGTGCGGCCACCTGGGCGGCAAGGTCCTGATCCCGACCGGCCAGCACGTCAAGACCCTCAGCGCTGCCCGTCTCGCGGCCGATGTACTGAATGTCCCGTCTCTGATCATCGCGCGGACCGACGCCCAGGCCGCGACGCTCCTGACCACTGACGTCGACCCCCGCGACCAGGCCTTCACCACCGGCGAGCGCACGGCCGAGGGCTTCTACCGCGTCCGCAACGGCGTCGACTCCTGCATCGCCCGGGGTCTGGCCTACGCGCCCCACTCCGACCTGCTGTGGATGGAGACCTCGCTGCCGGACCTGGACGTGGCCCGCGAGTTCGCCGAGGCCATCAAGGCCCGGTACCCCGACCAGATGCTGGCCTACAACTGCTCGCCTTCCTTCAACTGGAAGAAGCACCTGGACGACTCGACCATCGCCAAGTTCCAGCGCGAGCTGGGCCACATGGGATACAAGTTCCAGTTCATCACGCTGGCGGGCTTCCACTCGCTCAACTACTCGATGTTCAACCTGGCCCAGGGCTACGCCGAGGAGGGCATGACCGCCTACGTCGAGCTCCAGGAGGCCGAGTTCGCCGCCGAGTCGCGCGGCTACACCGCCACCCGCCACCAGCGTGAGGTCGGCACCGGATACTTCGACCTGGTCAGCACGGCCATCGCGCCGGATTCCTCCACCACGGCCCTGCGGGGCTCCACGGAGGAGGAGCAGTTCGAGAAGGCTCACTAACCCTTCGAACCGAGCTCGCCCGGGCGTTCCCAGGGCATGGATCTCCTTCCCGGGCGAGCTCGACGACCAGGTCGTCGGTCGAGGCCCCGCCGGACGGATCACCCCGATTCCGTCCGGCGGGGCTTCTCGCCGTGCGCCGCCCGCCGCGTGACCGGGACTCGCCGGGATCGAGGCCCGGTCACGCGGCGGGCGGAGAGCCGGCCGTCTCAGCCGGCGATGGCCTGGATCAGCTTGCGGCGCTGCTGCGCGCCGAGCCCGCCGAGACGACGGGCCTCGTCCACCTCGGCCTCCGCCATGAGCTGTGCGGCCTTCACGTTGCCGATGCCGGGCAGCGCGCGCAACGCCTGCGACACCTTGATGCGCTTGGCGATGTCGTCATCGCGGTCAAGCAGCTGCTCAAGGCTCACAGAGCCGGCCTTGACCTCGGCCAGAAGCTTGGCACGGGCCGTACGGGTCTCAGCGGCCTTGACGAGGGCGGCCTGACGCTGTTCGGGGGTTAGCTTGGGCAGAGCCATGTTGACTTCTCCTCAATTACTCGGATTATGACGGTCTGTTACCCACAGCGACTCGGCTAATCATCGCCGAATCAGGGGAAAGCAGTCTGTCTAGCACAGACCATCACGATATGCCCGGATGGTTACCCCGGCCTTACCTGACTCTTCGTAGCCTCGACCCCATGGGTATCTGGCAAGGGCCGGAAGGCATCGAGGTCGAAGCGATCATGCTGGACGACCTTCCGTTCCTGCGCGTGACACAGCCGATCGGCGGGCAGCGAATGGTACTGGCCTACTGCATGGACGTGCGCGAGGTCGAGCGGCTGGTGGACCTGGCGAAACTCGTCGCGGCGTAGGGGCCGGTCTCTGAACGATCAAGTTAGGGTCACAGCAGAGTCTGATTCGGTATGGCCGTGAACTTCTGCGCTCCCTGGGACGTCGGAGTAGCAAGGGAGGCCCGTATGGAAGTTCTGGACGGCCTCGTTGACGAAGACCTCCGACTGGAGCTCCTCCTCGTTGAGGCCCTGTACGAGGAGGCGGAACGGCTGGCCGCCCAGTCCGACCGCTGAACGACGACAGGTGCCTGTCACCTCATCCAGGTGACAGGCACCCGTCATGCTCTTCTCTCCAGGGATGCCGGCCGTACCGCCACTGTCGCACCACGTACCGACCGCCAGCCGGAGCTCCTCCGTCCGAACATGGCCACGAAATCCGTGGCCATCGAACCACCCGGGGCCGCCGTCACCACATGCCGTCATGATGGCCCCGCTGCCGGCGGGATGCGGGGCGGCGGGGTCATCACGGGCGGGCTTCCTCATCTTGTTCTCCCGACGCCGACTTGGCCCGCCGGAGAGAAGTCGTCACCGCTTTTCTCGCCGCCTCGCGCGGCGGTGACTTCGACGCGCTGCTCGCGCTGCTCGACCCGGACGTCGTGCTCCGTCCTGACCGCGTCGGCGCGGGCGCGTTGGGACTGGTCCGCGGCGCCACGGCCGTGGCCGGCACCTTCTCCGGGCGTGCCCAGGCCGCCCAACCGGCGCTCATCAACGGGGCCGCCGGAGCCGTGTGGGCCCCGGGCGGGCAGCCGCGCGTCGTCTTCAGCTTCACGATCACGCACGGGAAGATCACCGCGATTGACATGCTCTCCGACCCGGAGCATCTGAGCCGACTCGATCTAGCGATCCTCGGCGGCTGACGGGCCGATCGGCAAAGCGACCACGGCTCGATGGACACGGCCTCGATAGCATTAACTATGCCCTTGACATCCTCCTCCTCGTGAACGAGGGGGATTCCAACCCATCGACCTACACGGAGAGGAGGACGGGTTGAGGTTCGCGGTGCACCGGCCCGCTATCGCGTGGCCCTTCCCGCGCAGACACGGCATGCCCTGCCGCGTGTTTGATGTTGCGGGCCGCGTTCACATCGGCGTTGCAGGCATACCCGCAGGACCGGCAGCAAAAGCGCGCTCGGCTCTCGCGCGCCTTCGCATCCACGATCCCGCACGCCGAGCACCGCTGACTCGTGTGACGCGGGTTGATCTTCACGACCCGGCCGGGCGCCTTGTGTTCCAGACGTTGGACCAGGCCGCCCCAGCAGTTGGCCAAGATCCCACGGTTCAGCCCGGCCTTGGCACGGACGCAGGTTCCGGGCCGTTCGACGCTGCCTTTGGCCGAGCGGGTCATGTTCTTGATGGTGAGGTCCTCGACGGCGATCACCTCGAAGCGGCGGGCCGGGTCGGTGCTGGTCTTCTCGACCCAGTCCTTACGCCGATCCGCTTGGCGGGCCTTCAGCGTCGCGATCGCGGCCTTGACCTTGCCCCGCCGCTTCGACCCGCCTTTGGCCCTGGCCAGCTTGCGCTGCAACCGCCGAAGCCGCGCCTGCTCGGCCTCGCGCACAGGCGGGGCGTTGAGCATCTCGCCGGTCGACAGCGCGGCCGACACCTTCACACCCCGGTCGAGGCCCACCGTCTGGCCCGTGCCCGGCGCGGCGATCGGCGGGGGGATCGCCGCGAAGGCGACATGCCAGCGCCCGGCGCGGTCACGCGTTACCCGGTAGGACTTCGCCCCGGCGGCCACGGCCCGCGACCAGCGCAACCGTACCCACCCCACCTTCGGAATCCTGACCTCGCCCACGTGGCGGGACACGCGCCGTACATCGCCGGGCTTGACCGCGACGATCCGAAACCCCTCGTGCCGTCCGGCCTTGCGCCAGGTCGGCCTGCGGTGAGTCCCGGCGAAGAAGTTGGCCATGGCCTGGGCGAAGTCTCGCAGCGCCTGCTGCTGGACGGTCTGGCTACCGGCGCGCAGCCAGGCGAACTCCGCGCGGGCCTCGGTCAGCTGGCGGGACTGCTCGTTGTAGCCCGGTGCCGGCGTGCGTCCGGGCCGCCAATGCGCGTGCTGTTGCACGGCCAGGTTCCACACGAAACGTGCGTGTCCACAGTGTTCGGCCAGCGCCTGCTCTTGGGCGGGCGTGGGCTGGAGACGGTAGCGGGACACGCCGATCAACCTAGCCGTCGGCACCGACAAACCGTGCGGCGTCGTGCCGCGTTTCCTCCTCGCCTGAAGGCGGGGGTATCCACGCTCAAGGAGTTCAGATGAACAAGCGCGAGCTGATCGAGAAGGCCGCGGCTGAGGCGGGGCTCAGCCGGCGGCAGACCGCCGCCGCCCTGGAGGCGATCCTGGGGACCATCCAGACGGCCGTGGCGGCCGAGGACAAGGTCGCGATCCCCGGTTTCGGATCCTTCGAGATCGTGCACAAGCCGGCGCGGACCGGACGCAACCCGCAGACCGGCGAGCCCCTGGAGATCGCTGAGACCTGGACCGCCAAGTTCAAGCCGAGCCCGGGGTTCATGGGCCTCATCCGCCAGCGCAAGAAGGACTGATCGTTCCCACGGACGGATGCCACCGGGCGGGAGCGCGCCGGGAAAGACGACGGCCCCCGGGGAAGTGTCCATTCCCCGGGGGCCTTGGGTGCCGCCATGTCGCGGCGTCAGCGCGTTTAAGAGGGCCGGTCATTCATAACGATGTCGTGCTCTGCCATTAAGCTACGAACGCACGTGGAGCGTCCAGCGGGACTCGAACCCACACCCGACGATCACTGCCTTCCCCCGGTCGATCTGACGCTCGGCGGCGAATGCTGAACCTGGAGCGAGAGTCTGAGCTTGAGCGGCCGCCTCTTCCACTTGGGCTATCCCGGCGCGGAGAGTGCCGGGAGAGGGACTCGAACCCCCACTTGGACCGCGTGTCAGTCTGACATTTCAGTTTCAGCTTTCGCGCTTTCGCGCGTCCCCGCGCTCCCACGGGGAGTATTGGGAGGCTACCCCAGCAGGTAGCCGAACACCTTGTCGCCGATGCGCTGGTCGGTGACCTCGGTGCCGTTGGCCTCCTCACGGGCGAACTTCACGGCGTCCTGGAGCTTGGTGACCCGCTCCAGGAGTTCGTTGACGCGCTTTCGCGGGACGGCGCCGGAGAAGGCGATCTTGGTCCAGAAACCGACCACGACGTCCTCGTGGTAGACCTCGACCTGGGCCGGGTGCTTGTCGGTCGCCTCGGCCTTGACGTGGTTGCGGGGCACCTTCTTGGTCCGGGTCGTCTTGACCGGCTCGGTCCGCCAGCAGTCGGTCGACTGATCCAACGTCCAGGTCTCCGCCGCGTCGAGCACGGGCAGCTTGGAGACGAAGGTGTGCAGGTCGATGAGCTGCTTCTCCAGGAAGAGCAGATAGGTCACCGGCACGCTCTCCAGCAGGACGGCGCCCTCCACCTTGACATCGGCCCGCGCGACGCAGTTCGCCCAGTCCTTGGTGGCGGTCACGTCGAACAGCCGGGTGAGCGCGGTGCCGAGCTGCTTGAGCAGATCCTCGGCCTGGACCTGCACACGCGTCGACTCGGCCGGCAGATGCTCGCCCTCATCGTCGATCGGCTGGTAGGTCCGGGAGATGCCCGAGAGCAGAGCATTCTTCTGGATCGTGTGGTACGCGTCGGTCACCTTGCGCTGGGTGTCGGACTTGACGCCCTTCTCCACGGCGAGAATCTGGTTCAACTTGGTCGCCATGGAGGACACGCTATCGGGAAGATCACCCCACCTCATCCCTTTTATCGGCGTACGGCCCGCTTCACCGGTGTACGGTCCGCGCGCACTCTCAGCTGCGTACGGCGCGGGCGTACCAGCGCCCGTCGAGGTTGTCGATCCGCAGCCGCCTGCCGAAGCACTCCGACAGGCTCTCCCCGGTCAGGATCTCCGCCACCGGCCCGGCCGCCTGGACGCGGGTGTCGCGCATCAGCAGGGCATGGGTCGTGGTGGCCGGAACCTCCTCCAGGTGGTGGGTGACGGTGATCGTGGTCAGCACCGGACGGGTCGCCGCGAGGTCCTCCACCGCGGTGATCAGGTCTTCGCGGGCGGGCAGATCCAGGCCGGCGAACGGCTCGTCCAGCAGCAGGACCACCGGGTCGGCCATCAACGCCCTGGCCACCCTGATCCGTGCCCGCTCGCCCTGGGAGCAGACCCGGAAAAGCCGGTCGGCGAGATCCTTGCAGCCCATGTCCGCCAGCAACCCGTGGGCCCGCTCGTGCTGGGCCGGGCCGTATCGATCCCATAGGGGGGCACTGGTCCCGGTGTGGCCGGTCAGCACGACGGTGTGCGCGGTGGCGCCCTCCTCCTCCAGCAGCTCCTCGTCGACGAGCCGCTGGCTGGCCGCGACCAGGCCGATGTGCCGGCGCAGCTCCCTCAGGTCGACCCGGCCCAACCGCTGGCCCAGCACGGTGGCGATGCCCTCGGTCGGATGCCGTACGGCGGCGGCCAGCGACAGCAACGTAGTCTTGCCGGCACCGTTGGGGCCGAGCACCACCCAGTGCTGGCCGTACTCCACCCGCCAGTCGATGGCTGCCAGCAGGGTCCGCCCGACGGCCCGCACGCCGACGCCGCTCAACTCCACCGCACCGGGCCCGAACCCGTCCATCGGTTCCCCCTCCGATTCGATACGCGGCGCTCACCTTAACGGATGCACCGCCTGGCCCTCATGATCCGTCCGGGCGGTGGAAGCGGGCCGGCGAACCCCCCGTCTCAACCGCCGATCTGCACCGAGGGGCTCGTGGCCGGCAAGGACGACGAAGCGGTGACCGTCGCGGACGGGGCCGGTGACGGGACCGGGCTCTCCCCGTCTCCGGTCTGCGGAATCTGCGTGAAGGACGGGCGAGAGCCGTCCGGCGTCGCCGGGCAGTCTTCGGCCGGACCCCTGCCCGCTCCCCCGTTCCGCCCCCTCGCGTCCGCGCAGGTCTGCGGCCCGGCTCCGTCGGACGGACCATCACCGCCCCGCGGGCGGTCGGGGCGGTCGGGGCGGTCGGGGCGGAGTCTCGCGCGGTCGTCGCCCACCGGGGACGCCGAGACGGTGCGGGTCGCGGTGACCAGGACCGTGGCGGACGTCACCGGCGGCGTGCTGCGCGACCTGGCGCCCGGCGGGCGGGGACCGCGCGAGGCGGAACCGGCGCTCTCCCGGGCCGGGACCACGACCGGCATCAGCTCGGGCACGCCCGGACCATCCTCGCCACCGGCGGCGGCGACCACCGTGACGGCGGCCATGGAGACCGTGGCCAGCGCCGCGAAACCCGCCTGCGACAGGTGCGCCCGCCTGCGCGGCGCCGCCCGGCGAGCGGTGCCGGCCGGCACCGAGGACTGCTCACGCACCGGTTCGCAGGCGGCGTGCCCCGTGTGACCGCCTCCGGGCGGGTGGGGCACCGGCGTCCAGATCTCCGCCAGCACCTCGGCGACCGCCACACGGGGATCCCACGGATCGCCCACGCCGCCCGCCGCGAGCAGCGCGCCGAGCACGTCGGCGGCCCGGGGCCGGTGCGCGGGGTCCTTGGCCAGGCAGGCCGCTACGGCCGGACGCAGCAACGCGGGCACCGAGGCCACGTGCGGCGGCTCGACCATGATGCGCCGGGCCAGCGCGTCGGGCTCGCCGGAGCCGAAAGGGTGGTGACCGGTGGCCGTGTAAGCGATCAGGCAGCCCCAGGCGAAGACGTCGGAAGCGGGCAGCGCGGGAGTGCCGACGAGCCGCTCCGGGGCCACCCAGCCGGGGCTGCCCATCACCTGCCCGGCCTGCGTGTGCGCGGCGAGGGCGTCCACGTCCCGGGCGATGCCGAAGTCGATCACCCGGGGCCCGGTGCGCGACAACAGCACGTTGGCGGGTTTGAGATCACGGTGGACCAGCCCCGCCTCGTGCACCGCGACCAGCGCGCCGGCCGTCCCCAGGGCGACGCCGTAGGCGAGGTCGGGGGTCAGCGGGCCCCGCGCGGACACCACCTGCGACAGCGCCGGACCGGGGATGTACTCCGAGACGAGGTAGGGACGGCCCCGATCGGCGCCGTCCTCGACGACGGCGGCGGTGCAGAAGGGCACCACTCGCCGGGAGAACTCCACTTCCTGCGCGAACCGGGCGCGGAGCGTGGCATCGTTGAGATGCGCCGGATGCGGCGTCTTGAGGGCCACCACCCCGCCCTGCGGGTGTTCGGCCAGATAGACCACACCCATACCACCGGCGCCGAGGCGACCGAGCAGGAGATAACGGCCGATGATGACCGGATCCCCGACGGTCAACGGCCGCACACCGGGCGGCATGCCGTTCGTCGGATCGGTTCCGCCACGTGCCATCCTGGGTGAGCCTCTCGTGTACGCGCTATGGCAAGCACACTGTGGCGGGATTCGACGGGACTTCGCGGCCGACCTGTCACAAGGGGTATGGCGGGTAAGGCGAATGGTCCCCCGGGGTAAGTCACCGGCGGCGTGCCAGGTGCGTCGTGATGCCGGACGTGCCTGACACGCCGGACCTGCCTGACATGCCGGACGCGCCGGACGTGCCTGCGCGGCCGGGAGGGCGTCCCGTCAGGCGGCGGCGGAGCCGCGCCTCGCGGACCCGTCCCGAACGACGGCACCGAGGTCGGAGCGCGCCCGCACGGGCGGATCGGGCGGCTCCAGGACGGCAGGATCCCGCGCGGACAGGCTCCGCACGGCCGCCAGGAAACGGGCGATGTGCCGGAAGACCCGGCGGGCCTCGGGGACGAGGTCGGCGAGGATGGCGAAGACGTGGGGCATGCGGCGCCACTCCTCGTAGGTCACCGGAACCCCGCAGGCGCGGGCCCGCTCGGCGACACGGCGCCCCTCGTCACGGAGGACCTCGGTGGAACCGGTGACGATCATCAGGGGTGGCAGGCCGGTGTAGTCGCCGAAGACCGGGGAGACCAGAGGGTCGCGGGGGTCGAGGCCGGAGGTCCAGCGACGGGCGAGCCATTCGACGCGGCCCGCCGGAATCAACGGGTCGAGCATGCGGTTGGCCCGGCGAGGCACGTCGGTGAGATCCGCCCACGGCGACAGGCACACCGCGGCCGCCGGCGGCGGCAGCCCCCTGTCGCGCAGCGCCAGCAGCGTGGCCAGGGTGAGGTGACCGCCCGCGGAGTCGCCGGCGACCATGATGCGGGCCGGGTCGTAACCCCGATCCAGCAGGCACAGGTAAGCGGCGACCGCGTCCTCGAGGGACTCGGCCAGCGTGTGGACCGGGCCCTGACGGTAGTCGAGGGCCAGCACCGGGCACCCGGCGGCGGCCGACAGCCGCCAGGTGATCGGCCGGTGCGTCGCCGGAGAGCAGAGGAAGTAGCCGCCGCCGTGGAAGTACAGCAGCACCCCGGTCTCGTCCAGCCCCTGTCCCGCGCGCACCCACTCACCGGAGCAGGAGCCGATCGGCTCCTGGACCACGCTCACGTGGGCGGGCAGGGGAAGGGGCACCCTCCCGGCCAGGGTGACGAGGCGGGAGGCCGCCAGGAAACCGGCGTCGGTCCTCAGCAGCAGACCGGAGATCGGCTTGAGGGTGCCGCGCATCAACGTGTTGAGGGCGGCGGCCTGCCAGCTCACGGGATAGCCCGGGCAGACGTCGACGTCGATCTCCTCGTGCATGCGGACCTCCATAAGGGAGGATTCCCGCAGAACATCCTTCTATTCCATCGGTAACCGTTTCCTGGCGATCACGGCCACATGTCGGACCTTCCCACTCCGCGCTTACGGCTGACCGGTTCGCCCACCGGCCGGAGATAAATCCGTTGCCCACACTCAAGCCGCCGAGGAAAATAGGAGGGTTGCCCGGACGTCCTTTGGGAGGCCGCCTTCCTGCTCTACCTGCGCATCGCCGGATACGGCTTCCGCCGCCACTCCGCCTACCGCGCCGCCGCCCTTGCCGGAGCGTTCACCAACACCGTCTTCGGGATCCTGCGCGCCTACATCCTCATCGCCCTGTGGGAGGCCCGCCCCGGCCTGGCCGGATACGGCGTCGCGGACGCCGTCACCTTCTGCTTCCTCAGCCAGGCCTTCATCGGCCCCATGCAGGTCTTCGGCGGCGGACTCGAACTCGCCGGACGGGTCCGCACCGGCGACATCGCCGTCGACCTCGTCCGGCCGGCGTCGCTGCAGATGTGGAGCCTCGCCGACGACCTCGGCCGGGCGGGCTACCTGTTCCTGCTGCGCAGCCTGCCGCCCACCCTCGTCGGCGCCGCGCTGTTCGGCCTCGTCACGCCGGCCGACCCGGCGACCTGGCTGTTCTTCGCCGCCGCCTTAACGCTGGGGGTGGTCGTCAGCTTCGGCTGGCGCTACCTGATAGCGCTGTCGGCCTGCTGGATCGTCGACGACCGGGGCGCCCAGTCGCTGTCTCTGGTGATGACGTTCTTCTTCAGCGGCATGGTGCTGCCGCTGAACCTCTTCCCCGGATGGCTCGGCACCCTCGCCAACGCCCTCCCCTGGTCGGCGATGGTCCAGGTCCCCGCCGACGTCTACCTCGGCAAGCGCGACGTCCTGGACGCGCTGGGATTCCAGGCCGCCTGGGCGGTGGCGCTGCTGGCCCTGGGCGCGCTCGTCACCCGCGCGGCCCGCCACAAGGTCGTGATCCAGGGTGGGTGACGGCATGGACGCCACGAAACGCCGAACCGGGACGGGCCCGTGATGGTCAGAACCTACATCCTGCTGGCCTGGACCTGGCTGCGGGCCTCGGCGCAGTATCCGGGACCGCTGATCATGATGGCGATCGGCTCGTTCGCCGTCAACGCGCTGGACGTCCTGGCGATCTGGGTGATCTTCACGCACACCGGGTCGCTGGCCGGCTTCGGCCTGGCCGAGGTGATGTTCCTGTACGGCACCGCGGGCCTGTCGTTCGCGCTGAGCGACATGCTCTTCGGCAACGTCGACCGGCTCAGCCAGCACATCAGGGCCGGCACCTTCGACACCATGCTGATCCGCCCGGCCGGCGCGTTCGTCCAGATGGCCACCGACCGCTTCGGGGTGCACCGCTTCGGCCGGACGGCCCAGGCGCTGGTCGCGCTGGGCATCGGCCTGTCCCAGCTCGACCTGTCCTGGAGCAGGGCGTGGATGGTCCCGGTGATGGTCGTGTGCGGGGTCGTCATCTTCGCCTCGATCTTCACCCTCGGCGGCGCGCTGCAGTTCCTGCTGACCGACGCGCCGGAGGTGGCCAACGCGTTCACCTACGGCGGCGGCACGCTCACCCAGTATCCGCTGAGCGTCTACGGCGGCGAGCTCGTCCGGGGCGTCACCTTCGTCGTGCCGCTGGCGTTCGTGAACTGGCAGCCCGGACTGTTCGTGCTGGACCGGCCGGACCCCTTCGGCCTGCCGTACTGGCTGCGCTTCGCCGCGCCCCTGGCGGCGCTGATCCTGGCCGCGGTCGCCGCGCTCGCCTGGCGGGCGGGCATCCGCCGCTACCGTTCAACGGGGAGTTGATCACATGATCGAAGTCGACCGGGTCGGCCGCTCGTTCGCCGTGGGGCGCCGCCGCGAGCGCAGGACCGTGCACGCCGTACAGGATCTCTCCTTCCACGTCGGGGCGGGGGAGTTCGTCGGCTATCTCGGCCCCAACGGCGCGGGCAAGTCCACCACGATCAAGATGCTCACCGGCATCCTCGCGCCCACCTCGGGCCACATCCGGGTGGCCGGGCTCGACCCGGCGCGGCGCCGTACGGCTCTCGCTCGCAGGATCGGCGTGGTCTTCGGCCAGCGGACGACCCTGTGGTGGGACCTGCCGCTCAAGGACAGCTTCGAACTGATCCGACACCTTTACAAAGTAGAACAAGTTCAGTTCCGCCGGCGGCTCGACGAGCTGACCGACCTGCTCGGCCTCGCCGAGTTCATGAAGACACCGGTCCGCCAGCTCAGCCTCGGCCAGCGCATGCGCGGCGACATCACCGCCGCCCTGTTGCACTCCCCCGCCGTGCTGGTGCTCGACGAGCCCACCATCGGCCTCGACGTGGTCAGCAAGGCGGCCATGCGCGAGTTCCTGCGCCGCCTCAACGCCGAGCACGGCACCACGGTCCTGCTCACCACGCACGACCTGGGCGACATCGAGAAGCTCTGCCGCCGGGTGATGCTCATCGACCACGGCCGCCTGACCTTCGACGGCACCCTGGACGACCTGCGCGCCACCGTCCCGGAGGAGGACTCCATCGAGGACGTGGTCGCCCGCCTCTACAGGGGATGACCACGCTCGCCGGGGCCCACTCCGCGTCGGGATCCGCACCGGGATCCGCGCCGGGATTCGGAGGCCGATCCGGTGACCGAGGCGGGTGGGCCTCAGTAGTAGCCCTGGTCCTGCGAGCGCTCGTAGTCGTCGTCATCGCCGCGGGGACGGCGAGCCCAGCGGGAGGGCATCAGGACGGGGACGAACAGCGCGACACCGAGGAGGGCGTAGACGCCGCCGGCGAGCAGCAGGCCCATGCCCCGCGCGATCGGGGCGAGGTCCTGGTGCAGGGAGACCACGTCGGACAGCAGGCCACCGGCGCGCCCGACGTCGAGGGCGTAGACCACGTTCCACGACAGCAGGACCATCGACGGGACGAAGGTCGCCATCGGGGAGATCCGGCCGGCGACCACCAGGCCGAACAGCAGACCGATCGCGGCCATCACCCCGAGCATGGTCCAGATCCTCGGACCGCTCTCTCCGGTGAGCGCGGTCGCGCTCGCCGCGGCCTCCTGCGCCGCCCAGCCCCCGCCGAACAGCAGGACGGCCGTCATGACCAGTCCGACGAGCAGCCCGAAGAAGTGCCGCATCACCACCACCTCGACTTGGAGCGCCTGTCGCGATCGCGGCAACCATAGCGACAAATGAATTGAAACGGCAGGTCTTGCGAGCGCGTGAGAATATATGGGTCATCATGCATGCCCGTCTCCCGTTACGCCTCATGCGGGCGGCCGCCTTCTCGGCCGTCTGCGTGACGCTTGCCGCGCTCGGCCACCTGGCCGCGGGCGGTTCGGGGCCGCAACCGTGGGCGCTGGCCGCCGGAACCACGGTGGTCACGGTTTTGGCGGTGCTGCTCGCCGGGCGCGAGCGCTCCATGGTGACGATCAGCGTGGGACTGTCGGCCATGCAGCTGTTCCTGCACGAGCTGTTCGCCTACGGCGACCCCTCGGGAATCTCCCTGACCGCCCATCCCCACGGTCAGGGGCTGGGCGAGGGTCTGGGCATGCTGACCGCGCACCTGACCGTCACGCTGGTCACCGGCTGGTGGCTGGCGCGCGGCGAGGCCGCCCTGTGGGCGCTGCTGCGT
Source organism: Streptosporangium sp. CA-135522 (assembly GCF_050949235.1). Lineage (NCBI taxonomy): Bacteria > Bacillati > Actinomycetota > Actinomycetes > Streptosporangiales > Streptosporangiaceae > Streptosporangium > Streptosporangium sp. CA-135522. The sequence continues at coordinate 3,799,339 of NZ_CP192026.1, read as the reverse complement.
GCGGCGGGAGAGCGCCTCGGCGCGATGTTCCGCCTGCTTCCCCGCCCGGCGACGATCGCCGCCCCGCCGCGTGCGATCCTCGCCGCCCCCGTGTCTCCCCCGGCGCGGGGCGTCCTGCGTCACACCGTCAGCCGGCGTGGTCCTCCACTTCCCGCCGCCTGACCTCTTTTTCTCACCCCCGCACGCCTCGGCGTGCTCGAAATCTCGAAGTGGAGAATCCCCATGTCGCTTTCCGCCGTCTGCCGCCGCGCCGTGACCGTGACCGCCGGTGTCACCGCCCTCACCCTGGGCCTGGCCCTGCCCGCCCTCGCGCACGTGACCATCAACCCCGGCAGCGCCCAGCAGGGCGGCTTCACCAAGGTCGCCTTCCGGGTCCCCAATGAGCGTGACGACGCCTCGACCAGCAAGATCGAGGTGACCTTCCCGTCCGACCACCCGCTGCCGTTCGTCTCGGTCAAGCCGCTGCCCGGCTGGGACGTCAAGGTGACCGAGGGCAAGCTGCCCAAGCCGGTCGCCACGGAGTACGGCGAGATCACCGAATCCGTCACGAAGGTCACCTGGTCGGGTGGGAAGATCGAGCCCGGCCAGTTCCAGGAGTTCGAGGTCTCCATGGGCGCGCTGCCCAAGGACACCGACCACCTCGTCTTCCCCACGACCCAGACCTACACCGGCGGCGAGGTCGTCAAGTGGGCCGACGAGCCCAAGGCCGACGGCTCCGAGCCCGAGCACCCGGCGCCCACGCTGAAGCTCACGCCCGCCTCCGCTGAGGGTGACGACCACGGCCACGACGAGGCCTCGGCGGCCCCGTTGACGCCCTCGACCACCGACGCCGCGCCGACGGTCGCGGCCATCGCCGGGACGGACTCCTCCGACGGCACCGCCCGTCTGCTCGGAGGTGCCGGCCTGCTGGTCGGGCTCGCCGGGCTCGTGGTCGGCGCGCTCGGGCTGCGCCGCGGCGGCCGTACCTCCTGAGTCCCTCCCGAACGCCGACGAGACGGGTCCCGCGGAAAGACTTCCGCGGGGCCCGTCCCGTTTCCCAGGGGCTTCGGTCTCCCCAGGGGCTCTGGTCTCCCAGGACGCTCCGGCATGCCGCGGAGTTCGTCGCCCGGGGCTCCTCGACCGGACGGGGCGGCCTCACGGCACCCCGGCGGCGGACGGGGCGGGCCGGGCGGGCCGGGCGCAAGCCGGCACCGCCGTCCGGCCGGCCTCTGCGAGCGCGCGGTAGCCGCCCGCGTGGAAGACCAGCGGCTCCCCCTCCGACCACCGGAAGCGGCCGACCTCGCCGACGAAGATGAGGTGGTCGCCGCCGTCGTGCGTGCTCACCGTACGGCAGGCGAAGCCGGCCAGGGTCCCGGCGAGCATCGGCACGCCGCCGGGCCCGGGACGGACCTCCACCCCGGCGAACTTGTCGGGCAGCGGCCTGGCGAACCGCTGTGACAGGTGGTCCTGTCCGGCGGCCAGCACGTTGACCGCGAACCGCCCGGCCCGCAGGAAGACCGGCGCGCTGGGTGCCCGCTTCGACAGGCACCACAGCACCAGGGGCGGGTCGAGGGAGACCGAGGTGAAAGAGTTGACGGTGACGCCGGCCCGGGCCCCGTCCGGGGCGGCGGTGGTGACCACCGCCACCCCGGTCGCGAACTGCCCGAGAGCGTCGCGCAGAGATCTCATCGTGTCTCCTCAGGAGGGCTCACGGCGCCCTCTCGGGCGCCGGCCCGCGCCAGGTATTCACCCGCCGCGTCGGGGTCCATGAACCAGGCGGCGTAGTCCGACGGGTCGTCGAAGCCGTTGACGAAGCGCGAGGCCACCTCGGGCAGCCGCCCGGCCGCGGTCAGGATCTCCAGCACGTGCGGAGGCGGTGGCGCCAGGAGCGCGTTGGTCCAGGCGGTGGCGTGCCGGGCGCTCCGCCAGTAGCGCTCGAAGGTCCGCTCCATCCAGGCCGCGTCGAACGGCCGCTCGCCGTGCTCGACGATGTCGGCCAGGTAGGAGGCGGCGCACTTGGCGGCGTTGTTGGCCCCCTGGCCGGTGATCGGGTCGTTGAGCACGACGACGTCGGCCACCCCGAGGACCGCGGCGCCCGAGGGCAGTGTCGCGACGGGCCTGCGGACGACGGGGCTGAAGCGGCCGGACAGGACGCCGCCGCCGTCGGTGAGCTCCACGCCGCCGCAGCGGGCGGCCTCCCACGGCAGGAAGGTCTCCAGGACCCACCGGCTCCTGGCCAGGTGCTCGGCGGGGGTGCGCACATCCGTCCAGCAGTCCATCGGGCCGCCGGGAATCCCCTCGAACACCATGATCTCGCAGGGGCCGGTGACGGTGAGCGCGGGGAAGACGAAGTACTCCCCCACCCCGGGGATGAGGTTGAAGCACACCGCGGAGTGCTCGGGCCGCGGTGTGAGACCGGTGACGTAGGTGAGGGCCAGGGCCCGTTGCGGGGCGGCGTACGGCGAGCGCGACTCGTCGCGCTCGAACAGCGAGGCGATCGGCCCCTTGCCCGCGGCGACCAGGACGAGGTCGTGGTGGGCGGCGTAGTCCTCCAGGTCGCGCGCCGTCGCGTCGTGAACGACGACCTTGCCGCCGAGCCGTTCCACCTCGGCCATCCAGGCGGGCATCTTCAGCCGCTGGTCGACCGAGCGGGCGGGGGTGTCGAGCCGGGCCGCCCAGTGGATCGCCCTGCCGCCGTCCGGGCCGGGAACGGTGAACTGGATCCCGTCGATCGGCGGGCAGTCGTCCGCCCACAGGTCCAGGCCGAGGGCGCGCTCATGGCCGAGGGCCGTGCCGAACATGGCCTGGCTCGACATGACGCGGCCGTCACGGATGTCCTCGGGAGCGCGGTTGGAGACGACGGTGACGTCGTAGCCGTTCCGCAGCAGGCCGACGGCGAGGTGGAGGCCCGCCTGCCCGGCCCCGACGAGGAGGATTCTACGCATGACGATGTGTCCTTTCCGAAGGAGAAGGAGGAGAGTTGGTCGGACGGCGCTCCGGTGGACGGTCGTACGGCGCCTGGTGAAAACGTACGGCGGCGGCTCCGTACGGGATATCCGCTCAGCGCGGACTTCGTCCGCCTGGCGCGGGATCTCCGTCCGCGAGCTCTCCCGGGTCCCGCCGCGGGCCGTCAGCGGCCGCGCAGCGTCTGCGACGGCGCCTGCCCGTACCGGGCGCGGTAGGCCGCGGCGAACCTCCCCTGGTGCAGGAACCCCCACCGCGCGGCCACGACGGTCACGGTGCATCGGGCGGGGTCACCGGTCACCAGCTCCTCGTGGACCCGGCTCAGGCGTACGTCCCTGAGATAGGTCATCGGGCTCAGGCCGAGATGGCGTCGGAAGCCCTCCTGGAGTGAGCGTCCGCTGACCGCCACGGCGCGGGCCACGTCGCCGATCGTCAGTGGCTGGTGGGCGTGGCCGTCGATGAACTCCATCGCCCGGCGCACCACCTTGGGCACCGCGGGAGAGCGGGGGTCCCGTAGCCGTGCCCGGTAGTTGGACGGCTGCATGGTGAGCAGCGAGGTGAGCAGCGCGTTCTCCAGATGGGTGACCGCCAGCGGCTGCACGGCGAGCCCGTCGTCGTGTTCGGCCTCCTTGACGATCAGGTCGGCCATCGCTCTCCAGGCCCGCGCCCAGCCGGCCGTCATGTCCATGCCCAGGTCGAAGACGATGGGCCGGTCGAGCCGCTCCCCGAGCATGCCTTCCAGCGCGCCCTCGACGGCCGGCCGGTCGAACTTGACGATCAGCTGCGGGCAGCCGGCCTCCCAGCGCATGTCCAGGTGCTCCGACGGCGCGGGCAGGGAGGCCAGCCGTGGGGTCGACACGATCTCCTGCCCGCCGCACCGGATCAGGCTGCGCCCGGCCAGCGGGATCTGCACCAGGAAGAAGGATTCCAGCCGTCCCGGCTCGATGCGGACGTCCGTGCCGTAGTCCAGGTAGTTCACCCGCACGGCGCCGAGCTGGGCGGAGTTGAATCGCGCGGCCAGCCGCGACACGTCCCCGGTCAGCTCCAGCCGGTGCGGGCAGAACACCCGCGCCACCTGCTCGCGTGCCTCGTCGAGGTCCTCGGTGCCGAAAAGCCTTCTGTTGCCGAGCGGAATCCGCTCGCGCGCCTCACCCATCGACGCTCCCGCCCTCGGGCTCCATCGCCTGCGCACGGCAGCGCGAGAGTGCGCGTGACCGGCATGTCGATGGTCACCGCTCCGGGCGTGACCGACCACGTACAAATACGCACAGGCCGCAGGCGCGTTCCGCGCTCCTGGCGGCGCTCGGCGCGGTGTCGCGCGTTCCTGGCGGAGGCTCGGCGCGGCGGGGCGGTCCGGCCGATGGTCGGGCCGGTGGTCGGGCCGCCCCGGGACGCCTGGCCGTACGGCCCGCGCCGCGGCCGGGAACGCCCGGGGCCGGCCCGCCGGCCGGAGTTCAGCAGGTGATGTCCTTGCCGGTGAAGCGGGACCAGGCGATCGAGCCGAAGACCGCGGTGTAGGCGGCGAAGACCAGCAGGCCCTGGGCCATGTCGCCGACGGCCATCGGATCGCGCAGCACCCCGTCGAAGCCGCCCCACCAGTGCGACAGCAGGTACGGCTGGAGGCCGGACAGCTGCGGGATGGCGCCGAGCACCTGGGCGACGATGACCAGGGTCACGGTGGAGGCGATGGCGCCGATGGCCACCTCGGTCAGCGTCGAGAGCGCCAGCGCGACGGCGGCCAGGGCGGCCATGCCCGCCGAGACGTACAGCACGACGACGCCGATCCTGAGCACCCCGTCGAGCAGCGGGATCGTCGCCCCGGACAGCAGGGTGATCGGGCCGGCGGGGAACAGCAGCAGCCCGACGAGCAGCGCGGACAGCGCGATCACACCGACGGCGGCCAGGCAGAAGACGACGGCGTTGGCGTATTTGGCGCCCAGCAGCCGGCCCCGGCCGGCCGGGGCGGCCAGCAGGTAGCGCAGCGTGCCGATGCCCGCCTCCCCGGCGATCGAGTCTCCGGCGACCACCGCGACCGCGACCGGCAGCAGCAGCTGCACCAGGATGGAAAGCGCGGCGAAGGTGAGGAACAGTCCGTTCCCGGTGACCTCCCCGAAGAGCGAGGGTCCCATCTCGGCCTCGTCCGGGCCGCCGAACGTCCGCAGCACGATGCCGATCACCACCGGGACCACGGCGAGCACGGCGAGCATGGCGATGTTCCTCGGCCGCCGGAAGGTCAGCCCCACCTCCGAGCCGACCAGCCGTAGCCAGGCGCGGGGGGCGCCCACCGCCCGTCCCCGAGCGACCGGCGCGATGACCGGCGGGGTGACCCGCGGGATGATCGGCCCGCCGGCCGGCGCGATGACCGGCGCGGCGCCGGCGGCCGTAGGTCCGGCGTCCGCGTCCCCACGGGCCGGCGCGCCGTTCCCGCCGGCGGACACGGCCTCTTCCCGGCTAACCGTTGACATCGAACCCCTCCCCGGTCAGGCCCACGAACATGTCCTCAAGGCTCGGTCGCTGCGCGGCCAGGCCGCGCACGGCCACACCCGCGGACACCAGCGCCGCGCAGACCCGCTCCGGGGCCTCCGCGCCCAGCTCGGCGCCGACCTCGCCGTCGCCGGCCCGGACCTGCGCCAGCCCGAGCGCGGCCAGTACGGCCGCCGCCTCGGCGGTGTCGGGGGTCTCCACCCGGATCCGCACCACCTCGGCGGCCCGCAACTCGGTGATGGGGCCCTGCGCGACCAGCCGGCCGGTCCGCATGACGGCGATGTGGGAGCACATCTGCTCCACTTCGGCCAGCAGGTGGGAGGAGACGAACACGGTCGTGCCCTCGGCGGCGATCTCCTTGACCAACGCCCGCACCTCACGGGTGCCCTGCGGGTCCAGGCCGTTGGTCGGCTCGTCGAGGATCAGCAGCTCCCTCGGGCCGAGCAGCGCCGCGGCGATCACCAGCCGCTGGCGCATGCCCAGCGAGTAGGCGCGGTAGCGCTTGCGCGACGCGGCGGCCAGGCCGACCCGGTCCAGGGCGAGCCCGATCCGGGCGGAGGCCGTACGCGGGTCTGCCGCCGGATCGGCCGCGTCGTAGCGGCGCAGGTTGGCCTCGCCCGACAGGTAGGGGTAGAACGCCGGCCCCTCGACCAGCGCCCCCACCCGGGACAGCACGCCGGGCATCCCACCGGGCATCGGCGTGCCGAGCAGTTCCCAGGCGCCCGCGGTCGGCGAGACCAGGCCGAGCAGCATGCGGATGGTAGTGGTCTTGCCCGAGCCGTTCGGGCCGAGGAAGCCGAAGACCGACCCCCTGGGCACGGCCAGGTCGAGGGTGTCCACGGCGACCTGGCCGCCCCGGAACCGTTTGGTCAGCCCGCGGGTGACGATCGAGCAGTCCTCCGCGGAGTCCGTGGCGGGCGACGCCGGCTCCCGGGCTGCCCGCGCGGCTCCCCCGCCGGTCTCGGTGTTCCGGACGGCGGGCGGGGGCGCCGCGGTGGACGCCCCCCGGCTCTCGTCGAGCTCCGCGAGCTCCGCACCGTGGGTTCCGCTGTCGCGGTCGCCGCGGTCGCCGCGGTCGCCCGCCAGGAGTCGTGTGTCTCCCGGCATCTCTCTCATCCCTGTCCGGCCGCTTCGGTGAGCTTGTCGGGGGTGACCGCCCCGACAAGCAGGCGGCCGTCGTCGGTCAGCAGCGCGGAGACCAGCTTGGTCTGGATGACCCTGCCGCTGCCCCACGTCCCGCTGACCGGCTTGGCCGCCTTCAGCAGGGTGTCGGTGATCGCGGTCGCGTCCTGCCCGGCGGGCCGGCCCTCCGGCTGCGACCGAGCCTGGTCCTTGAGGTCGTCCAGGGAGAACGGGAGAATCGCGACCGTGGTCCAGCCCTTGCCCACGGTCTTGACCTCGCTCTTGAGCTCCTCGGCCCGCTCCTGCCCGGCCTGCGGGTCGCGGCCCAGGTCTGTGAGCGACTTCTCCTCCACCTTCGCGCCCGCGGGCGGGGTGAAGGCGAAGTTGTCCTCGGCGGGCGGGGTGAACGTCACCGAGGTGAAGCCGACCTCGAAGGCCGGCTCGGCCGCGCTCTTGGCGTAGATCTGGACCCGCAGCGGGATGAGGGTCTCCCCGTCGAGCGCCAGCCTGATCTCCTTGACCAGGGAGGAGCCGTCCTTGGGAGCCAGGACGAGCTGGTAGGCCGGGCGGTCGGCGACCCTCTCGGTGTTGCTCACGCTGACCACGGTGTCGGCGTCGGCCCGCTTCAGCGCCTCCTCGGCCAGCTGCTGCGGGGTGGTGGCCGAGGGCAGGGCTGCGGTGTGGTCCCGCGTGAGCCGGGCGCCGGCCGGGTCTTCCGTCGGGGCGCCCTTGATCCGGGTGGCCTTGTGCGCCTGGCTGTCCCACAACCACACCTGGCCGCCGTTGATGATCAGGTCGGTCTCGCTCATGCGTCCGGGAAGGGCGAACCGGACCCGGTCCGCGCCGCCGTACCAGACCTTGAGCTCGTGAGAGCCCGCCAGCAGGGCCGCGGGGGACGCGCCCGCCATGCCCGGCAGCGCGGGCAGGCCGAGCGAGGCGGTCTGCATCACGGTGCCCGACATGGGCTTCAGACCCGACTCGGCGGCCCGGGTCGCGTCGGCGAGCAGCTGCTGGGCGGTGCGCTGGGGCAGCGCCGGCTCTCCCTGGACCGCCGCGATGACCGGGCCCGCCCCGATGGCTCCGGCGACCACCGCGATCGTGGCGATCGGCACGCCCCACCTCACCACGCGGCCTCGTCTCGTTCGCTCTGACATGTCACTCCCTAACGGTATGCCGTCAATCCCTGACATTCGCAGCTTGCGTGAAGGGTCCTGTGCCGGAGCTGAGACAGACTGAGAGGGCTCACAGGGTTCTCAGCCGCCTCTCAGGACGGCTGGCCGAGGATGGGGGCGGACAGTGGCGGACAGCGGAGGAGGGGGAGCATGCGGGTTCTCGTCGTGGAGGACGAGCGGCGGATGGCAGCGGCGCTCCAGCGCGGGCTGCAGGCCGAGGGGTTCGCGGTCGATCTCGCGCACGACGGCGAGGACGGTCTGCACCTGGCCCGGCAGGGCGACTACGACGTGGTCGTACTGGACATCATGTTGCCCAGGATCTCCGGCTACAACGTCTGCAAGCAGTTGCGGGCCGAGGAGAACTGGGTGCCGATCCTGATGCTGTCGGCCAAGGACGGCGAGTACGACATGGCCGACGGGCTGGACCTGGGCGCCGACGACTACCTGACCAAGCCCTTCTCCTACGTCGTGCTGGTGGCCAGGCTCAGGGCGCTGCTGCGGCGCGGCGCGGGCCGGCGTCCCGCCGTGCTGCGGGCCGGGGACCTGTCGCTGGACCCGGCGCGGCGGCGGGTCTGCCGGGGTGAGACGCCGGTGGAGCTGACGCCCAGGGAGTTCGCGCTTCTGGAATATCTGATGCGCCGCCACGACGAGGTCGTCTCCAAGACCGAGATCCTGGAGCACGTCTGGGACACCTTCGACACCGACCCCAACGTGGTCGAGGTCTACGTCGGCTACCTGCGCCGAAAGATCGACGTACCGTTCTCCAGGAGCGCGCTGCAGACGGTCCGCGGGGCCGGATACCGGCTGGCCGGCGATGGAGGCTGACCCGCGCCCGCGGACCGGCGCACGGGACCGGCGGCGCACGGCCGGCTGGTGGCGGCGCAAGAGCCTGCGGTTCCGGCTGACCGCGGTGGCCTCGGCCGTGCTCGGAGTGGCGCTGTTCGTCTCGGCCTATGTGATGATCGGCGTGCTCGGCAGGTCGCTGCTGTCCGCCATCGACGAGTCGATCTACCAGCGGGCCCGCGAAACGGTCTCGCTGGCCGACGCCGAGCGGCTGCCGGAGGAGGTGACCTCGCCCGACGGCATCCTCCTTCAGGTGATCGACGAGACCGGGCGGATCACCCACGCCACCACCGGCACCGACCGGCTCGTCCCGCTGCTGAACGCCGAGGATCGGACGTCCGCGATCGGCAGGGGCCAGGCTCGGTTCCTGGACGGCGAGCCGTACGGGATCCCGCACGTGCTGCGCGTGCGGGTGCTGAGCGCCGACCGGGGCCTGACGGTGATCGCCGCGCGCCCCTTCAGCGAGGTGCAGGCCAGCGTCACCACGACCGGTCACGTGCTGTTCGTCGGCACCCCGCTGCTGCTGGTGCTGCTCGCCGGGGCCAGCTGGGTGATCATCGGTGGGACCCTGCGGCCCATCGCCGCGCTGCGCCGGGGGGCGGAGGAGATCACCGACACCGCCCGCTCCCGGCGGTTGCCGGTGCCCGAGGCCCATGACGAGGTGCACAGTCTGGCCGTCACGCTCAACGACATGCTGGCCCGGCTGGAGAAGGCCGACGCCCGCCAGCGGGCCCTGGTCTCCGACGCGGCGCACGAGCTGCGCAGCCCGCTGGCCAGCATCCGGCTGCAGTTGGAGGTGGCGCTCGGCCATCCGGACGGCCAGGACTGGCGGGAGACGGCCGAGGGCGTGCTCGAAGACACCCTGCGCCTGGCCCGGCTGGCCGAGGACCTGCTCGCGCTGGCCCGCCTGGACGAGCGCGGCGGCGCGCCGGCCCGCAGGGAGCCGGTGGAGCTGGACCAGCTGATCCCCCAGACCGTCGAGCGGTACGGCGGGGCCGTCACGGTGCGGATCGGCGACGGCCCGCTCGAGCGGCCGGGAGCCGCGGGCCGTACGAACGCGAGGCCGGAAGCGGGCACGAAAGCGGGCACGGACGCCGGCGGGGGCGCCGTCACGGGCACGGAAACGGGCACGGAAACGGGCACGGAAACGGGCACGGACGCCGGCGGGGACGTCGGCACGGGCACGGAAACGGGCACGGGCGCCGGCGTGGACCGGGCGGCCGATCCGATCGTGGTCGCCGGAGACGCGCTGGATCTGGGACGGGTGCTGGTCAATCTGGTGGACAACGCCCTGCGGCACACCAGCGCCCCGGTGGCCGTGGAGCTGCGCGTCGCGGGCGCCGACGCGGTGCTCACCGTCACCGACGACGGCCCCGGCATCCCGGAGGCCGACCGGGAGCGGGTCTTCGACCGGTTCACCCGGCTGGACAGCGCCCGCAGCCGTGACGAGGGCGGAGCGGGGCTGGGCCTGGCGATCGTCCGGGAGACCGTCCACGCCCACGGTGGCGCGGTCCACCTGGAGGACGCCTCCCCGGGCCTGCGGGCCGTCGTCCGGCTTCCGCTATCTTGACCGAGGCTTGTCCGTCAGGTGATGGCCGGGGCGCGTTTTCGGATCTAGCGTCGCTTTCATGACTTCCGCTGAGGGCGGTCAACGGGAGATGATCCTGCAGGTCGCGACCCGGCTGTTCGCCGCGCTGGGCTACGATGTGACCTCCATCAGCCAGATCGCCGAAGCCACCGGCCTGGACGTCGCCACCATCACCGAGAGCTTCGGCGGCAAACGCGAGCTGTACATGGCGGTGATGGAGCGCGCGCACCAGGCCGAGCTGTCCGGCCTGCAACGGTCGGTCGCGGGCATCGCAGCCGCGGCGCCCGAAGAGACCGCGGCCGCCGTGCATCACCTCATCGACGACTACATCGACTTCTGCACCCAGAACTCCGAGATCCCCGCGCTCTGGATGCACCGCTGGCTGTTCGACGCCAGCGACGTCCCCGAGCTCGACCGCTACTACGTCCAGCCGCTGGTCCAGTTCGTCACCGAAGCCCTCAGGCCGCTGACCTGTGGCGCTCCCGACTTCAGGTACGTGATCTGGTCGGTGATCTGGTGCACCCACGCCTTCTCCCGCGGCGGGGTGCTCGACGAGGAGGGCAACCGGGTGGGCGCGGAGGACTCGGAGACCCTGCGGCGCTTCCGCGCGTACATGCACGAGATGCTGCGCTGCGTCCTGTCCCTTCGCAGCGATTCCCCCTGATCCGGAGGGGAATCGCTCCCCGGCGTGCGGGCCGCCACCCTCCTTCCGCTATCTTGACCGTGGCTTGTCCGTCCAGTGATTGGCCGGAGCGCGTTTTCGGATCTAGCGTCGCTTTCATGACTTCCGCTGAGGGCGGTCAGCGGGAGATGATCCTGCAGGTCGCCACCCGGCTGTTCGCCGCGCTGGGCTACGACGTGACCTCCATCGGCCAGATCGCCGACGCCACGGGGCTGGACGTCGCCACCGTCACCGAGAGCTTCGGCGGCAAACGCGAGCTGTATCTCGCGGTCATGAACCGGGTATACGAGATCGAGCGGTCCTCCCTGGCCGAGGCGCTCAAGATCGGCCCCGCGACGACTCCCGAGCAGACGTCGGCCCTCATGCACCGGATCGTCGACCACTACATCGATCTGTGCGCGGCCTATCCCGAGGTGCCGACGCTATGGATGCATCGCTGGCTCTCCGACGCCATCGACGTCACCGAGCTGGAGCGACGCTACACCCAGCCGCTGGTCAAGCTCATCCGCGACGCGTTCGCCCCCGCGATGTCCGCCGGGCACATCGGCCCCGACGTCGACCTGGACTACGTCATGTGGTCGTTGCTGTGGTGTGTGAACGGCTTCTCCCAGAGCGGGACGCTCGACCAGGACGGCAACCGCAGGCGCGCCGACGACCCCGAGGCGCTGCGCAGGTTGCGCGTCCACCTCCACCGGATGATCCACCGTGCCGCCTCCCTCCCCGGAGAATTTCCTTGACCCTGGAACACTCCCCCTGGCGGCCGTCGGCGGCCGCACCCTCACTCAGCCGCGGGCGGCCGCTCGGCTACGCCCTGGGCTCGGTCGGCACCGGGGTTTTCCCGCGGTTCCCGGCCTGCTCCTGCTGTGCTACCTGACCGCCCTCCCCACGCTGCTCATACCGCTCAGCCTTCCCCTCGTCATCGCCTACCCCCGGCTCACACGAGCCGTATCCCCCAAGGAGATTCATGAGCCTGCCTGAGAAGGGCCGGGACGTCGAGGAACTGCTCGCCGAGATCTCCCGGCTGAAGCAGGACGACCTGCCGGTGCGCGGAGGCAAGGTGACCGCGTACGTCTACGACACCGGACGACCGCAGGTGCACGAGGCCGCGGCCCGGGCCTACTTCGAGATGCTGGAGGTCAACACCCTCGACCCGACCGCGTTCCCCAGCGTGGTGGAGATGGAAAGGCAGGTCGTCGGCGCGGTCGCCGAGCTGCTGGGCGGCGGCTGCGGCATCTTCACCAGCGGCGGCACCGAGTCGATCATGCTGGCGGTGAAGGCCGCGCGGGACTTCCGGCCGGTGGCGGGGCGTCCCCGGATGGTCGTCCCGGTCACCGCGCATCCTGCCTTCCACAAGGCCGCCCACTATCTGGGGGTGACGGTGGACGCCGTGCCGGTCGACCCGATGACGTTCCGGGCCTCCGTGGCGGCCGTCGAGGCGGCGATCACCGAGGACACGGTGCTGGTGGTGGCCTCGGCGCCGTCCTATCCGCAGGGTGTGGTGGACCCGGTCGCGGAGATGGCGGCGATCGCCTCCGAGCGCGGCGTGCTCTGCCACGTGGACGCCTGCGTGGGCGGGTGGCTGCTGCCCTGGCTGCGTGAGGCCGGGGCGCAGGTCCCGCCGTTCGACCTGTCGGTGCCCGGGATCACCTCGCTCTCCTGCGACCTGCACAAGTTCGGCTACTCTCCCAAGGGCGCCTCGGTCGTGCTGTTCGCCGACCCGGCGTTGCGGAGGAGGGCCTACTTCGCCTCGGCGTCGTGGCCCGGCTACACGGTCATCAACGCCACCGTGCAGAGCTCCAAGTCCGCCGGCCCGCTGGGCGGCGCCTGGGCCACTCTCCAGGCCCTCGGCCGCGACGGCTACCTCGAACTCGGCCGCGCCACCCTGGCGGCGGCCCGGCGGCTTCGCGAGGGCATCGCGCGGATCCCCGGCCTGCGGGTGCTGGGCGACCCCGAATCCGCCCTGGTCGCCTTCGGCTCGGACGAGGTGGACGTGTTCGTGCTGTCCGACGAGGCCAGGAAGCGCGGCTGGTTCCTGCAGCCGCAGCTCTCCTACGCGGGGATTCCGGCCAACATCCACATCACGGTGACCGGGGTGACCCTCCGGGGGGTGGAGGCGATGCTGGAGGTGATCGCGGAGTCCGCGCGGGCGGCGCGGGAGCGCGGTCCGGTGACGCTGCCCGCCGGGCTGGTGGAGCTCGTCGCGAGCCTGGACCTGGACGCGCTGGACGATGCCGCCTTCGGCGAGCTCGCCGCGTCCGTCGGGGTCGATCTCGGCGGGTCGGGTCAGCCGGAGATGGCCGTGGTCAACGCGGTCCTGGACGCGCTGCCGGCCTCCCGGCGGGAGGCGATCCTGATCCGTTTCCTGTCCGTGATCTATGCCTGATCGGAACGCCCGGAGTACATAACAAATTAATTTACTCCTGTCAGGATATTGCGTAAACAATTCGCCTGGTTGACGATAGAACAGTTCCCTCCGCTCCCGGGCTCGTGAGGACGCGCCGGGCCGCCCCGTACGGAAGGCCCCGTCCCGATGAGCGAGGTCACCGGAGCCCGAGCCGCCGGGCCCGTCTCCGCGACGTCGCTCGTCCCCGAACCGGGCCGAACGGCATGACCAGCACCACACGACAGGACCACGTGAAAGGCGAGACGTGCCCCCGTCTCGCGATCGGGCCACCCGTTCCCCCCACGGGTGGCCCGATCTGTTCGGCCGCCGGCCGCCGGGCGCCGGGCGCCGGAGACTACGGCAGCCGCACCCCGCCGAGCTCGGCGACCAGACCGGCCCGGGTCCCGGCCCGGACCCGCAGCTCGACGCCGAGCGCGGCCAGGTCTGCGGCGACGGCTCGGGGGTCGGGGTGGAGGGCGGTGAAGGAGGTGAGCTCCGCCACGGGCAGGCCGCGGTCGGCGGGATGGACCGTGCTCCCCCAGTCGATCAGGAACGGGACCAGGCCGTCGCGGTTGCCCTCGTGCGGCCAGGTGAGCCGCCACTCCAGCAGTTCGCCGTCCGGGGTGCGGCGTGACAGCGGGCTGATCTCCCCGGGGTCGTAGCCGCTCCTCCTGGCCGCGGCGACGGTCTCCTCCAGATCGGCGGAGCGCACCGCCCAGGTGACCAGGCGGGCGGCGGCGAGCCCGTCGATGCCGAACGGGCGGGCGAGCTCGGGCTCGGGCTGCCCGGGGTCCGGACCGACGATCTCCAAGTAACGGCGGCCGCCGAGGCCGAGCAGGTAGTTGCGGGTGCCCCGGCCCACGTGCCGCCCGCCCTCCACGGGCCGCACGCCGGTCATGGCGGCGACCTCGCGCACGGTCCCGTCCAGGTCGGGGGTGGCGTAGACGAGATGGTCGAGCAGTTCTTCGGTCATGTACGGGCTCCCCGCGCGTGCTTGCCGAGCGCTGTCAGTATCGCCTCCTGCGCGAAATCTCCGTTCTCCGCGCCGGTCAGGAGGTCCGCGCGGGTCAGGAGGGGAGCCGTCCCCGCAGCCCGGCGACGGCGGCCAGCGCGGTGCGGGCGGAGGCGGCGTCATGGACTCTGAAGACCCGGGCGCCCTGCCAGGCGGAGACCGCCAGAGTCGCCATGGTGCCGGCGTGGCGCTCGTCGACCGGCAGGCCCCCGAGAGTCTCGCCGACGAAATCCTTGTTGGAGACGGCGACGAGCACCGGCCAGCCGGTGGCCACCATCTCGTGCAGGCGGCGGCTGACCTCGAGGGAGTGCCAGGTGTTCTTGCCGAAGTCGTGCGCCGGATCGATCAGTATCGACTCCCTGCGGACCCCCGCGGCGACCGCCCGCTCGGCGAGGGCGGTGGTGTAGCCGATGACGTCGGCGACCACGTCGTCGTAGGCGATACGGTGCGGGCGAGTGCGGGGGACGACGCGTCCGGCATGCGCGCAGACCAGCCCGATGCCGTGCTTGGCGGCGACCTCGGCCAGTGCGGGGTCGACCCCGCCCCAGGTGTCGTTGAGCAGGTCGGCGCCCGCCTCGGCGACGACCTCGCCTACCTCGGCGCGCCAGGTGTCGACGCTGATGATCAGCTGGGGATGACGTTCCCGGACCGCCGCGACCAGATCGGCCACCCGGCGGATCTCTTCGGCCGGGTCCACCTCTTCACCGGGGCCGGCCTTGACGCCACCGATGTCCACGATGTCCGCGCCGCCGTCGACGGCCTCGTCCACCGCCTCCAGGGCGGCCGCGAAGCCGTAGGTCCTGCCTCTGTCGAAGAAGGAGTCAGGGGTGCGGTTGACCACCGCCATGATCGCGAACTCGCCAGGCCGGAACTCACGGCCACGCAGGCGCAAGATAGTCATCGAGACCGAGCCTATCGCCCGGTGTCGGAGAGGCAGGCGCTCCCACCTGCGCCGCCTCTGGGGGTTTTCGGGAAGGACGAACGACGCGTTCCTAAGCGGCCGACCCACCTTCGGCCACGGAAAGGAACTCCTGGGCGATGGCGGGCAGCCGCCGTCGCGCGTGGACAAGGGCGATCACCCGGCGGACCGAGGGATGGAGGGGACGGACCACCAGCCCGGCCCGGGCGGCCTGCTCGGCCATCCCCCGGTACCAGAGCAGGGAGGCCGCACCCGAGCGGACCGTGTTCAGCCAGTTGCCCCGCTCGTCCAGCTGTACGGACGGCACCGGGGCGACGCCGTACTTGGCGAACAGGGCGTCGAACTCCCTGCGCCGGGCGCTGCCCGGCACCGGCAGGACCAGCCGCATGCCGTTGAGCCTGCTCATCGGCACCGGGTCGGGCAGATCCATGCCGGGCGGGGAGATCAGCACGATCTCCTGACGCTCCAGCGGATGGCTGATCAGGTCGGTGGGGACGGGCAGGTCCGTCAGGCCGAGATCGGCCCGTTGGTCCCTGATGGCGTTCACCACGCCGTCCCGTCCGTCACAGCGGACGATGTGCACGCGCACTCCGGGATGCTCGGCACTGTAGGCGGGAAGGAGGCGCCCGGCCAGCCCCGGCTCAAGGCTCGGGGTCGAGGCGATGCGCAACTCCGCCTCGGCGTGACCATGGCTGGACAGCGCCTCGATCTCGCGAACCGCGTCGAGTGCCTCCCGGGCGAGCTTGACCACCCGGCGCCCCTGCGCCGTGACGACCACGCCACGCCCGGAACGGGCGAACAACGTCATCCCGAGCTCTCGTTCGAGATCTCTGATCGCGC
This sequence comes from Streptosporangium sp. CA-135522, assembly GCF_050949235.1. Taxonomy (NCBI): domain Bacteria; kingdom Bacillati; phylum Actinomycetota; class Actinomycetes; order Streptosporangiales; family Streptosporangiaceae; genus Streptosporangium; species Streptosporangium sp. CA-135522. Next base: position 3,783,351 of record NZ_CP192026.1, on the reverse strand, counting down.
GTGAAAGCGCAGGTTGCGCGATGTACAGCGACCTGGCCGCGTCGGTCATGGTGCGATGCTCCGCTGTCGCGACCACATAGCGGAGCTGCTGCAGATTCATGGCTTTGAAGCTAAATCACGGGGGCGGCATCGGTCCCGCACATCGCGGAGATCACCTTGGATGATTTCGGAATGTAATCGAATGCAGCGACATCCGTGACGGGTGAGAAATCAGTATGCTTACGCCCCAAATTCGATAAAGATCCTGGCATTCATGCCATAGAGGACGTTCGGGTTAACGGGGAGACAGCGTGTCAGGCAACGGGCAGTACCCTCCAGCACCACCTCCACCCCAGGGGTATCCGCTCCCCGACCGGCAACCGCCCGGCTGGGCCCCCGCCCCGCCCCAGGGACCTCCCCAGGAATATCCGCCCCAGGGCCCTCCGCAGAACCACCTACAAGGCCATCCCCAGGGCCCTCCGGCGCAGTGGCCGCCCGCGCAGGGACACCCCGCCCCGCCGCCCGCCCAGGGGTTCCCGTCCGGTTACGGCCATCCGCCCGCCCCGCCGCCGCCGCCGAACCAGGGGCATCCCTCTCCTGCGCCCCCTCAGGCGTATCCCCCTCAGGCTCATCCCCCTCGGACCTATCCGCCCCATCCGCTCCCGCCCCAGGGACCGCACCCGGGTCATCCGGCGCCGGGCCGTCCGCCCGCGCCCGGACAGGGCTACCCACCCGCGCCCGGACAGGGCCATCCGCCGCAGCCCCCGGGACAGGGCTACCCGGCCCAATCGCCACCCGGGCAGGGCTACCCGCCACCGGTGCCGCCCGGGCAGGGACATCCGCCCCAGCCCTTCCCGCCCCGGGGGCCGATGCCGTACGGCCAGCCGCCGCCCCCGCCACCCGATCCCCGGCGGCGGCAGCCGTCGTACCCGCCGCCCCAGTGGCAGCCGCAGCGCCCTCGCTCCGGCGGCGGAGCAGGGGCGGTCATCGGCGGGATCTTCGGGGTGGTCGCGCTGGTGTTCGTCGGGCTCGTGGTGGTCGGAGCGCTGATCAAGAGCGGCCGCCACGCGGATCCGGTCTCGCCGATCGCGATCCCCACCTTCGGCACGTCCGAACGGCCCACGAGCACTCCCACCTCCCCGGAGGCCACCGAGTCGAGCTCCGCCGAGCCCACCAGGTCCACCGATCCCACCGAGAATCCGGTCAAGCAGCAGGTCCTGAACACCAGCCTGAAGAACAACACCCTCTACCGGGCAGGCGGCCTGCCCCCGGTGAGCTGTCCGGTGGGATCGCCCAGCATCTACGACCACAGCCAGCTCAAGGCACTGATCCTGAAGACGTCCAGGTGTCTGGACAAGGCCTGGTCCCAGGTCATGCGCGCGCAGGGCATCGCCTGGCAGCGTCCGGGCTACGCCATCGTCGCCACCAAGGGACGCGGCGCCTGCGGCGACTTCCCCTCGCGCAACAGCAACGTGCCCTACTACTGCCCGCGCAACGACACCATCTACGGCTCGACCTCGGCCCTGGTGAAGGAGTACGGCGACGGCCTTCCCTGGCACGGGGCGATCGTCAGCATGATGGCCCACGAGTACGGGCACCACGTCCAGGAGCTGTCCGGCCTGTCCGACAGTTGGTGGCGGCAGACCTCGCAGGCCACGAGCGAGAGCGGCAAGCTGGCGCTGAGCCGCCGGGGCGAGCTCCAGGCCACCTGCTTCGGCGCGATGTTCATGCGCTCGGTCGCGGCCACCTACCCGGTCACCCCGGCGCGGCGCAACACCCTCTACTACTTCTACTCGCAGGTCGGCGACTGGCAGGGCCATCCCCGCGACCACGGTTCCCCCACGAACAACAACCGCTGGTTCCGTCAGGGCTACGAGAAGAACAAGACGTTCCAGTGCAACACCTGGCTGGCCCCGTCTTCATCGACGTCATAGCGTAGATGACCGTTAACCGAAAATTGGTCATCTGTCTGTCATGTCCAGGTATGGGGACTAGAATCCTGGCAATTCTGTGAAATCGGGGAATCTGGTCCGTTTCGCCAGGTGGACCGGGATAAGACCTAGGAAGCGGTGTGACGATGCACCTTGGGCAAGACTCGGGGGAGCCCGCCGGCGACGGCGGGAAACAAAACCCCCGGCGGCACGGCACGGGCGGTGAGGCACAGCCCGGCGCAGACGGCGCGCGGGGCCCCCACGACGTGTGGGTGGCGGGGACGCCGGAGGCCGGCCCGATGCGCGAGCCCGAGGGCGCGGCGGAGGCCACCGAGCAGGCGACGGGGCCGGTCCCTTCCGGACCTCCCGCGCCCCCGCCGCCCGGCACCGCTCCCAAGGGGCGTCCGCAGTTCGCCAAGCCGCTGACGACCGGCTCGCTCATCGGCTGGACCCTCCTGTCGGCGATCCTGCCCGGCGCGGCGCACCTGCGCGCCGGGCGCCGCCGCATCGGCTACGTCCTGCTCGGCGTGTTCGCCCTGTTGCTGGTGACCGCGCTCGTCGGCGGCCTCGTCCTGAAGAGCTCGCAGGAGGACTTCGGGTTCTTCACCCGCGACAGCACGCTCCTGACCGGTGCGGTTGTCGCCGGGGCGGGCGCGCTCTGCTGGTTCCTGCTGGTGCTGTCGTCCTACATCACCCTGAGACCCAACCGGCTGACCGGCCGGGGGCAGATCGTCTCGGGCGTCGTCGTCGGACTGCTGTGCGTGTCGGTGATGGCGCCGTTCGCGCTGACCGCGAACACGGTGCTGACCGCCAAGGAGACGGCCAACACCATCTTCCAGCCCGCCGCGAGCGACCCGACGGCGGTCCCGATCAAGCACGACGACCCCTGGGCCGGCCGGGACCGGGTGAACTTCCTGCTCATCGGCGGTGACGGGGCCGGCAACCGCGAGGGCATCCGGACCGACAGCATGACCGTGGCCAGCGTCGACGTCAAAACCGCCAACACGGTCATGTTCAGCCTGCCCCGCAACATGCAGCACGTCCACTTCCCCCCCAACACCCCGCTCGGCAAGCGGTTCCCCAACGGCTTCATGCGCGAGCTGCCCAACGGCGGGCTGCTCAACGAGGTCTGGCAGTACGGCGAGGAACACCCCGAGGTCGTCCCGGGCAAGGACGGGCAGCGGGGCGCCCGGGCGCTCATGGACGCCATCGGCTACACGCTCAACCTGAAGATCGACTACTACGCCCTGATCAACATGTTCGGCTTCGCCCACCTGGTGGACGCCATCGGCGGCCTGAAGATCCGGGTGGACACCGACGTCAAGTGGGGCGGCCTCTACGGCACCGCGGGCACGATCAAGGCGGGTTACCAGACGCTGTCCGGCGAGGAGGCGCTGTGGTACGGCCGCTCCCGCGTCGGTAGCGACGACTTCTCCCGCATGGCCCGTCAACGGTGCGTCATCGGCGCCTTCGCCCAGCAGGCCACCCCGCAGGTCGTGCTCACCAACTTCGTCAAGATCGCGAACGTCGCCAAGCGGATGGCCAGGACCAACATCCCCCGAGAGCTGCTGGAGCACGTGACCGGGCTGGCCATCCGGGTCAAGGACGCCAGGATCACCAGCCTGCAGTTCGTGCCGCCGGAGTTCTTCAGCGGCTCCCCCGACTGGCAGAAGATCCGCACCGTGACCGCCCGGGCGCTGCGTCAGTCCGTCCAGCCCGGCCGCCGCGCCCTGGCCGCCGGCGTGACGGCCTCCCCCGAGGCGAGCGGCGCCACCCCGACCCCCACCCCGACGCCCAGCAGGACCGCCACGGCCCGGCCGAGCGAGACCCCCACCCAGAACGGCAAGGTCGCCAAGTCCCTCGGCGAGCTCTGCGGGTTCTGACCGCCCGCTTGCACCACCCATGTGGCCCAGCCTCCCCTCGTGGGAGGCCGGGCCACGGTCGTCTACCCTTGTCCGGGCGGGCCCGGACGGGTCCGGGCGGCCTCGGCCCGGACGGTCCCACCCGACCTCAGGTGGCCTTGGCCCCGCGAGGAAGCAGGACGAAGGCGCCGAGATAGAGGACGCCCGCCACGATCAGCAGGGCCTGGTAGCCGATCACCAGCGCCAGGTACTCCAGGCAGCCGCCGACCATCGCGCCCAGCAGGTTCGCGCCGAAAGCGGTCGTGCCGTCACCGGAGCCGGCGAAGCGCTTGGCGAACACCACGTTGGCCGCGAAGATCGGCAGGAACGCCACGATCACCGCGACCACCGCCCGCAACGGCAGCGGCAGTCCCAGCAACCAGGAGTTGGGCACCAGCCAGGCCAGTACCAGCCCGGCGAGCAGCACGCCGTACATGACGGGCAGCGGCGGGGTCGTGAAGCGGCGGGTCACCTCCACCGCGGCGAGCACGGCGACCAGCACGCCGGCGAAGACGATCGCGTTCACCACCCAGGTCGTGCCGAACAGCAGCGCGAACCCCGTCACGCTCTTGGTCTCCAGCAGCAGGAAGGCCACGCCCAGCAGGAACAGGTCGGCGTAGGGGCGCATCCGGGTGTACGGCCCGGCCACCACCCGCACCGCCAGCATGCTCACGATCAGGATCAGGCCGAGGGTGATGATGTAGATCTGCGGGATCGTCCGGTCCTTCAGATAGAGGAACGGGCGGTCGTCGCCGGTCGGCGGCGGGGTGTCGGCGGTCGCGCCGGCCCACTCCGCGCCGCAGCTCTGGGCCTGGGTGGTGAGGCCGGCGGTGATCACGGCCTGCTGGCCGGTCTCGCTGACGATGTCCACGCACGGCTTGTGCCCGAAGGCGGCCTGCATGGTGGCGGCGAGCCGGTCCACCAGCCAGCTCTCCCGGTAGTAGTTGTACATGGAGAAGGTGCCGCCGGGCTTGAGGTGGTCCCGGGCCGCCTCCATGGCCTGCTGGGTGAACAGGTAGCTCTCCAGCCGCAGCGAGCTCGCCCCGGAGACCAGGGTGAGCGAGTCGGGCAGCGCGAAGAGGATCAGGTCGTACTTCCCGGAGGTGCGCTCCAGGAAGGCACGGCCGTCGGTGACGACGGTTCTGACACGGGGGTCGCTGTAGGGCCGGTCCGGGTGGTAGGTCGCGCCGAGCTCGCGGAGCTTGGGGTCGATCTCCACCGCGTCCACGTGCTTGGCCCCCTTGGACAGCGCGATCGCCACGTCGGTGCCACTGCCCGCGCCGACGATCAGGACGTCGTCCAGCTTCTGTGCCGTCGCCCGCTCGTACGGCAGCGCGTACTGCCGCTCCCACTCCAGCCGGTTGCGCGCCGGGACGGCCTGCTGGTGCGGGATTCCGTTGACCTGGATGTCCATCACCGGGACGCCGCCGTAGTCCAGGCGGTTGTAGGTGACCTTGTAGTAGGGCGACCACAGCGCCCCCGCCGTCAGCGTCTCCACCGCCAGCGCCCCGACGATGACCAGCGAGGGGATGGCCAGCGCGACCCGCCCCCACACCTTGCGCGGCCACAGCAGCGCGATGTAGGCGACCGCGGCGATCGTCCCCCACACGACCGGGGGCGCGCTGAGGAACGACAGCCCGGTGAACAGCGCGATGCCGGTAAGGCTGCCGAGCAGGTCGTAGCGGTAGGCCTCCAGCCGGTCCAGTTCGGGGAAGCACCGGCCGACCAGCTCCGCCGGGCCCATCAGCACGATCGCCGCCGCGGCGAAGATCACCGGCAGGATCAGCCACGGCGGCGGCCCGCTGGTGCTCAGGCTGGTCCAGTACAGGACGCCCTCGGTCTGCCGGTCCACGGTGACCGGGAAGAACAGGATGACCAACACGAGGACGGCCAGCACGATCGGCGAGTAGTACGGCTGCCGCGTCGTGCGTCCCACCCGAAGGAAACCGAGTCCGATACCGAGGAACGAACCGAGAAGGACGAAATTCGTGAAGTAACTCAGATGCACAATGTTCGATCCGGTCCACCGGATCAGAGCCAGTTCCAGGAAAAGCATGAATGCGCTGGCCAGGACCAGTCTCGGCCTGGTGCCCAGCCAGTGCGCTGACAGGGCATCGGAAGGGGGGGATGGCGTTGTCTCCGCCGCTGCGGTCATGCCGTACAACGCTAGTGACCGTCCCAGCCCCAGGGAAGGAAATAAGTGTCGGCGGTTTGCGATGATTAGGGACACGAAGACCCATGCACGCTGTTTTGAACGGCTGGACGTGGCCGAGGCGCATGAAGGAACGTGGTGGAGTCCGTTTCCCTTCAGCCCTGGTGGTGCACCATGCGGGTCCTCATCCAGCTCCGCCCCTCTCCGGACGTCGTCGCGGCGGTGGCCGACCCCGATGTGACCGCGACCACGACCGACGTCGCCGACGGCCTGCCCGGGGTCGTCCTGGATCCCTCCTTCACCCCGATCGCCGTGCCACGCCCCATCCCCGCGCCCGGGGGTGACCCTCTGTCCCTGAACCAGTCGCTGACCTTCTCCCTCGCCGCCGACCACGCCTCGGTCATGGTCCGCGGGGAGATCTCCGACGACGAGCTGTCCACCCGGGTGACCCTGCTGCCCACACTCCGCAACGACGTCGTGGGGGTGTTCGCCGATCCGGTGATCGAGCCGAACCTCACCTGCGGCGGCGACGCCCCGGTGGGCGACTGGCACGACGTGGAGCGGCTGCTGCACGTCGCCGAGCTGCACGCCGAGGGGCTGGACGGGTCCGGCGTCGCGCTGGCGGTGCTGGACACCGGCATCAACGCCGCGCACGTGAAGCGCCACCTCGGCCGCGAGTTCCTGCTGGACGAGGAGCGGAGCTGGAACCCCGACGGGGTGACCGGCAGACCGGGCGAGTTCCCGGTCAACCACGGCACGATGTGCGCGTTCGACACGCTCATCGCCGCTCCGGGGGCGTCGCTGATCGACATTCCCGTCCTGCTCTCCCAGCGTCCGGGCGGCTCCGCCCTGGACGGCCTGCTGTCGGACGCGGTCGCGGCCTTCGCCCACCTGCGCACCGTCCTGGAGGCCCAGCCCGAGGAGTCACGCTCCCTGGTCATCAGCAACAGCTGGGGTTCCTTCTCTCCCCGCTGGGACTTCCCGGTCGGCCACCCCGGTAACTACTCCGACAACCCGGCCCACCCGTTCAACCTGATCGTGGCCAGCCTGGCGCAGGCGGGCGCCGATGTGCTGTTCGCCGCCGGCAACTGCGGACGCGAATGCAAGGACGGCCGGTGCGCCTATCCGGACCGGCCGATCGCGGGCGCCAACTCCCACCAGGGAGTGCTGTCCGTCGGCGGCGTCGACACCAACGGCGAGCGGGTCGGATACTCCTCCCAGGGGCCGGGCCGCCTGAGCCTGCGCAAGCCGGACCTCTGCTCCTACACCCACTTCTCCGGCTCCAAGGCCTTCGGCGACGGCGAGCCGGACTCGGGCACCTCGGCCGCCTGTCCCGTGGCCGCCGGCCTGGTGGCGGCCATCCGCACCCGGTGGCCCTCCTCCGTCCTGTCCCCCTCCCAGCTGCGCACCCTGCTCCGCCGCACGGCCGACGACCGCAGCGACATCGGGTTCGACTACGACTACGGCTACGGCATCGTCGACAGCTTGGGGGTGGTCGCCTCATTGCGCCGCAGGGCCATGCGCGTAGCGTGAGGTCATGGTTCTCGTCACCGTAAGACTCCCGCCCCGGGCGACGCTCGCACAGGCAATGCACCGCCTGGGGCTGTCGGAGGAAGAGGTCGACATCGGCTACGGTCTGGTGCTCATCGATCCCGACCAGGGCCTGTACGGCCTGCGCGTGACCGAGGAGGCCGCCCGCCGCGTCGACCCGGCGGCAGGCGGCGGGCCCTACGCCGACCCGAGGATCGAGCCCTACGGCCCGCCGGAGTGAGACGGGCCGTAGGGGACGGGACGCGCCGGCGAGGCGGGATGGGTCGCCGGTGCGAAACGGTCGGCCGGCGGACCGAGGGGAAACGGTCCGCCGGGGTGAGAGGGGACGGCGTCGGCGCTCAGGCGTTCTCGCGGTTGAAGACGCGGGTGCCGACCGTCACGCAGACCATCGAAAGGATCAGGGTCACCGCGACCCCCGCGGCCACGGTCCAGGTCGTGTAGCGCCCGTCGAACAGATCGCGCATGGCCTCCAGCACGTAGCGGAACGGGGTGAGCCGGGACAACGCGTCCAACCAGCCGGGCGCCATCGACATCGGCAGGAACGCCCCGGAGAGCAGGACCAGCGGGACGACCGCGGTGCTCATGACCGGCGCGAACATGTCGTTGTTCATGGTGAGTGCGATCGCGTTGGACAGTGCGGCCAGGCTCACCCCCAGCAGCGCCATGAGGACGAGCCCGGCCAGCACGCCGGGGATCGCCGCGCGCATGCCGAAGGCGTAGCCCACCACGATCAACATCACCGACTGGATCAGCAGGGTGACCGAGTTGCCCAGAACCCTGCCGAGCAGCAGGGACATCCGGTGCGCCGGAGTGACCCGCAGCCGCTCCAGCACGCCCGACCTGGCGTCGAAGACGACACCGAATCCGGCCATACCCGCGCTGAGCAGCCCCACCTGGACCAGCAGGCCGGGGATCAGCGTCTCCCAGGTCCCGATCGTGGCGAAGAGCGGGCCGAACAGCACCAGGTAGAGCAGGGGCTGCACGACGCCGAAGATGATCCCGATCTTCTGCCGCAGGGAGATCCGGACGTTGTACCGGAAGATCAGCCAGGTGTCACGGACGATGCTCATCGGTCGCTCACCCTTCCCCGTTCGCCACGTCGGCCGTTTCTCCCCGGAGAGAGTCTCCCCGGAGAGAGCCGGCCGTCTTCTCCCGGAGGGAACGGCCGGTGATGGACAGGAAGACGTCGTCGAGGGTGCCGACACCGTCCTTGAGCTCGGCCGGAGTGCCCTCGGCCACGATCACTCCGTGGTCGATGATGAGCAGCCGGTCGGCGAGCGCGTCCGCCTCTTCGAGGTAGTGGGTGGTCAGGAAGACCGTGAGACCGCGCTCGGCGCGCAGGCGCCTGACGTGGTCCCAGAGGTCGGCCCGGCTCTGCGGGTCGAGACCGGTGGTGGGCTCGTCGAGGAAGAGCAGCGCCGGGCCGTGGACCAGGCCGAAGGCGAGGTCGAACCGGCGGCGTTGGCCGCCGGAGAGCGCACCGCCCGGACGGGTCTGCAGGCCGGTGAGGGCGAGGTCGCCGAGCACCTCGCGGACCCGTTCGCGAGCCTGGGCGGGCCGCATGCCGTACAGCATGGCGTGGAGTTCGAGCTCCTCGCCGACCGGGTTGACCGGGCTGAGCCCACCGGCCTGGGACACGTAGCCGATCCGCCGCCGCACCCCCTCGGGATCGGCGAGCAGGTCGTGCCCGGCGACCGTGGCGGTGCCCCCCGAGGGGCGCAGCAGCGTGGTCAGCATGCGCATGGTGGTCGTCTTCCCCGCACCGTTGGGACCGAGGAAACCGACGATCTCCCCCGCCTCGACGGCCAGGTCCACGCCTCGGACGGCCTCGATGCCGCCCGGGAACGTCTTGCTCAGACTCGATGTCTTGATCATTTAATCGCCTCCATTTTTACAGTAACACCAAAATTTGAGTGACTGAAAATATTGTCCGGCACCATAGGATGAGGCCATGAGCGAAGGCCTGCGTGAGCGCAAGAAGAGGGAGACCCGGCGACGCATCTCCGATGTCGCGACGGGGCTGTTCATGCTGCGCGGCTTCGACGACGTGACAGTGGCGGAGGTCGCCCGTGCCGCCGACGTCTCGGTCAACACGGTCTTCAACTACTTCGCCACCAAGGAGGACCTGCTCCTCGACCGGGCCCCCGAGGTCGAGGGCCTGCTCGGCCGGGTCGTCCGAGAGCGCAGGCCGGGAGAGAGCGTGCTGGAGGCGGTGCGCCGCGACTTCCTCGACGCGCTGGAGACCGGCCACGAGCGCTACGGCTTTCACGAGGGCGGTGACGGCTTCGTTCGCATGGTCGAGGCCAGCCCGGCGCTGGTCGCCCGGGTCCGGGAGATGAACGAGGCCCGAGAGCGCAGGCTGGCCGAGGCGATCGCCGAGGAGTCGGACGCCGACCCCGACGACCTCACCCCCGCACTCGTCGCCGCGCAGGTCAACGCCGTCCTGCGCACCGTGGTCGGCTACGCCGTACGGCGCATGCTCGCGGGCGAGAGCGTCGAGGCCATCGCTCCCGACCTGCGCGATCGGGCCAGGCAGGCCTTCGACATGCTGGAGTCGGGCATCGGCGGCTACTGCGTCCGGTGGGAGGAGACCTCACCGGCTCCCGGCGTCAGGGAACCGGCCTGACGCCGGCCGCGTTTCCCGGCGGGGCGGGCGGCGAAGCCGGCCATGAATAGGAAGATCTTCGGGGCGATATGATCTACCGGCAGTTCACTCGGCCCCACGACCCCCCGGAGAGTCATTCGTGCCGATGCGCGAGCGTGTCCGCGCAACGCTGGAGGCCCCGCGTTTCCAGCAGGTCATCATCGCGGTCATCGTGATCAACGCGGCCACCCTGGGGTTGGAGACCTCGGCCGCGGCCGTCGAGCGGTACGGCACGGCGCTCACCGTCGTCGACCACCTGGCGCTCTACATCTTCGTGGCGGAGCTGGCCGCGAAGGTGTACGTCTACCGCCGGGAATTCCTGCGGGACCCGTGGAACCTGTTCGATTCCGTGATCGTCGCCGTGTCCCTGCTGCCCACGGCCGGAGGCCTGTCGGTGCTGCGGGCGCTGCGGATCCTGCGGGCGCTACGGCTCATCTCTGTGGTGCCGAGCCTGCGCAGGGTCGTGACGGCCCTGCTCACCGCGGTGCCGGGGATGACGTCGATCGTGCTGCTGCTCGGCCTGGTGCTCTACGTCACGGCCGTGATGGGCACCAAGCTCTACCACGCCACCGCCCCGGAATACTTCGGGGACCTGCCCACCTCATTGTTCACCCTGTTCCAGATGATGACCGGGGACGCGTGGTCGGACATCACCCGGGAGGTGATGGACGAGCATCCGTCGGCCTGGGTGTTCTTCGTGCTGTTCATGCTGGTGTGCACCTTCGTGGTGCTGAACCTGTTCATCGCGGTGGTGGTCAGCGCGATGGAGGACGAGCACGCCGAGGAGTCGGTCCAGGCGACCCAGGAGCTCGGCGTGGCGGTGCTCGCCGAGCTGGCCGCGCTCAGGGCTGAGGTGCGGGAGTTGCGGGAGTTCCAGGGGCGGGCGCCCGCGGCGCCGGGGACGGACGACAGGCGAACGAGCGCCCCGGCGCCCCGGCGGCGCGGATCGGCACGCGGACGATCCAGCGGCGGATGACCACGGCGCGGACCGGCACGCGGACGGTCCGGCGATGGATGGACGGTCGGCGGCGCGGTCAGCGGGAGTAGAACTCGACCACGAGCTGCTCGTCCACCGGCACGGCGATCTGCTCGCGCAGCGGGCGGCCGACCACGGTGAAACGCAGCTCCGCGTGGTCGACGTCCAGGTAGGGGGCGATCCGGTCGTCGGCGTAGACGCCCTCGGCGGCGGCGACGAACGGCTGCATCCCCCGCGACTTCTGCCGCACCGCGATGACCTGGCCGGGCTTGACCAGGTAGCTGGGGATGTCCACCTTGCGGCCGTCCACGGTGATGTGACCGTGGGTGACGTACTGGCGAGCCGCGTAGATGGACGGGGCCAGACCGGCGCGCAGGACGAGCGAGGCGAGACGGCTTTCCAGGAGCACCACCAGCTCCGCGCCGGAACGGCCGGTGCCGCGCAGCGCCATGTCCCAGTAACGGCGCATCTGCCGTTCGGAGACGTCGTAGTACCAGCGCAGCTTCTGCTTCTCCATCAACCGCAACCCGTAGTCACCGGTCTGCCTCCGGTTGGTCTTGCGCCCGTGCTCACCCGGCGGATACGGACGCTCCTCGAAGTAGCGAACGGCCTTGCGGGTCAGCGGGACGCCTGCCCGGCGGGACAGGCGCACCTTGGGTCCGGTGTAGCGCACGGTCACTCCTTTGTGGTTAGGTTTGCCTTATTGAGGTAAGCCTAACCTTAGTTGAAACAGCAGCCTGATCTCAAGGAGAGCCGGTTCATGCAGCAGCCCGTCACCGCTCCACCGATCCCTGAGCGGGTCCGCACGCTGGCCGCCACCGCCGTCCCCACCCACGTGTCCCTGGCCGGTACGGCCCGGCCCGCGATGCCGGCCAAGGGGGGCGTGGACGGCGCGGGCCGCCCGGTCCTGCTGGTGCTGCCGGGAGATCCGCTGCACGACGCGGGCAACGAACCGGTGGTGACCGTCGACCTGGCCGCCAACCGTTCCCTGGGCGGCCTGGAGCTCTCGCGTGGCCTGCTCAAGGTGCAGGGCTGGGTGCAGGCCGTACCGGCGGACGAGGCGCGGGAGACCGCGGTGGCGATCGCCGAGCAGTGTCCGGACGAGGCGCTGTTCGAGACACTGGAGCAGACCGGCGGACCTCGGCTGCTCCGCGTCGACGTCGGTCAGGTGATCTATCTCATCGGCCCGGAATCGGGCGTCCTGGACGCCGAGGAGTATCTCGGCGCCACCCCCGATCCCCTGATGGGCCAGGCCGAGCGGATGCTGCGTCACGTCAACGCCACCCATCGGGGACAGTTGGAGTCCGCGTTGCACTCGCTGCTCGCCGCCCCGGTCTCCGACGTGTGGCTCTGGGAGCTCGACCGCTTCGGCGCGACCATCCGCTCCGGAATCGAGCGGCCCACCCTGGTCCGCCTGCCCTGGCCCGCGCCCATGACCGACGCCGGATCCCTGGAGCAGGCCCTGCGCTGCCTGCTCTGCCACCACTGACGACGGCCGCGCACCTCACGGATACACCGGAAGGCGCGAGCACATGACGTGGATCCTCACGCGAGCACATGACGTGGATCCTCATCCGCGCGAGGTGCGCGGATGAGACAGGGCGGGCCGCGTCCCGAACGGCTCCGGGCTCGCTGGTCTAGGCTGCACCGGTATGCGAATCATGGACGCCTGGCGCGAGGTGGGCGACGGGGTGTTCGTACGGCGTCACGAGATCGCCGACCTCAACATCGGACTGGTGGTCGGCGAAGAGTCCTGCCTGGTGATCGACACGCGAATGTCACACCGGCAGGGTCGCGAGCTCGCCGCCACGATCCGTGAGATCACCTCGCTGCCGTGGACGGTGGCGAACACCCACGGCCACTACGACCACTGCTTCGGCAACGCGGTGTTCCTGCCCGCCGATATCTGGGGCCACAAGGGCTGTGCGGACATGCTCATCGCCCACGGCGCCGTCAAAAAGGCGTATTTCCGGATACGGGCCGCCGAGGCGGGTGATCACGAATTCGCAGACGATCTCGACGAGGTCGAGATCGTCCCGCCCAACCGGACCTTCACCGGCGAGGCCGTCCTGGATCTGGGCGGTCGCGCAGTGCGCCTGAGCCACCTGGGCCGGGGCCACACCGACAACGACGTCGTGATGGAGGTGCCCGGCACGGGGGTGGTCTTCGCCGGAGACCTGGTCGAGGAAGGGGCCCCTCCGGTGTTCTCCGACTCGTTCCCGCTGGAGTGGCCCGCCACTCTGGAAGCGCTGGTACGGCTGGCGCCGGAACGGGTGGTCCCGGGCCACGGCGACGTCGTCGAACCCGGCTACGTGACCGCGCAGGCGGCATCGCTCGCCGAGGTCGCACGGGTGGCCCGGGAGGCCTTCACCGCGGGGCGGGAGATGGATGACGCCTTGCGTGACGTGCCGCTCCCGGAGGAGACGGCACGCCACGCGCTCGCCCGGGCCTACCGCCAGCTGCGCGGTGAGCCTTCGTACGACTCCCCGGAAGAACTCGGCGCCATTCTCGGGGTGAGCCTGAATTAGGCGAGGAAATCATCCGGATAATGGATGACTAATTCTCCGCTCCCACTTCCCTGGTGCTCCGGATAACCTCGTCGACGAATCCGTAGTCCTTGGCCTCGGCGGCGGTGAACCAGCGGTCGCGGTCCCAGTCCGCCTCGATCTGCTCCAGCGTCTGGCCGGTGTGGAAGGCGATCCGCTCGCGCATCGTCTGCTTGGTGTAGAGCATCTGCTCGGCCTGGATGGCGATGTCGGTGGCGGTGCCGCCGACGCCGCCGGACGGCTGGTGCATGATGACCCTGGCGTGCGGCAGGACATAGCGTTTGCCGGGCGCGCCCGCGCAGAGCAGGAACTGGCCCATCGAGCCGGCTATGCCCATTCCCACGGTGGCGACGTCGTTCGGGACGTACTGCATCATGTCGTAGATCGCCATTCCGGCCGACACCGAGCCGCCGGGCGAGTTGATGTAGAGCCAGATGTCGCGCTGATCGTCGTCGGCCGAGAGCAGCAGCAGCTCGCCGCAGATGCGGTTGGCCACCTCGTCGTTCACCTCAGTGCCGAGCACGACGATCCGCTTGCGCAGCAACCGCTGGTACAGCGCGTCCTCGACCATGGGCTGTGGACCGCTCATCTCTTTCACCTGCCCCAAATCCAGAATTTATGAATGGTGAATCCCTGCGACCATAACGCGGCGCGGTGCCGTGATTTCGCTCCGTTCGCTGTCAGCGCTTTCCGCTGACAGCGCAGCGCCGGCGAATTGTTTCGCGCGGCCGGGACACGACCGGTTCCGGGGTGGGAGGCGGCCCGGCGGTGTGTGATGATTGCCGCACCATGTCCGCGACCGTGCCCTTCCGTCTCGCCCGCGCCTCGGCCTTCGCCGCGGTGTCCGTCGGGCTGGGCGTGGTCGCGCACGTGTTCGCCGGGGGCACGGTGTCGGCGTGGGGCGCGGCGGGCGGGCTGGCGCTGGCGCTGGCGGCCGCGCTTCCGATGACCGGGCGCGAGCGCGGTCTGGCCGCGATCCTGCCCCTCCTCGGGGGCGGGCAGGCGATGCTCCACCTGCTGTTCGCCGCGACGGACGCGGCGGCCTCGCACCGAGGGCGGTCGGGTCTGCTACCCGATCTGGCCACGCTGGTCACGCACCCGCACTCGGGCCTGCTGCCCGGTCTGGCCATGCTGGTCATGCACGGCTGGGCCGTGGGACTGACCGCGCTGTGGCTCGCCCGCGGCGAGGCCCTGCTCTGGGCGCTGCTGCGACGGCTCGGCGCGCGACTCGGCCCGGTCCTCACCGGCGAGCCTCCGTCCATCTTCTCGCCGCCTTCCGCGGCTCCCCACCGGGACGAGGCCGTCCTGCGCCCGTCCCCGCTCCGCCACGTGGTGAGCCGGCGCGGCCCGCCTCTGTCCCCTCCCGTCACGTCCCGCTGACGAGCTCGTCCTCGCGGCGCCCTCGGCCTTCGAGTCGCGCTTCCTTTCGACGGCTTTGCCCGTTACCCGGTCTGCGATGGTCGACCCACTCGGTCACGTCTTCGAACGCGTGCCCGCCGGAGACTCGTTCTTCGGAGACCCGTTCTTCGGAGAGCCGCCTTTTCGGAGACCTGGCTTCCGGAGGTCCGTCCCCCAGGGCCTGACTTCCAGGGCCTGGCTTCCGGCGGCTCCGGCTCCGATGGCCTTCGTCTCTGATGGCCGTGTCCGTGGACGGCTCTCCGGTGGCCCGTGCCCTTCGGGTGCCTGTACCTCGCCATCCGATGGCCAGGCCTGAGGGTCGGTGTCCGACGGTCCCACTGACCAATGGCCGTGTTTGCGGCCTCACCTCCTGGCGGCCTTCCGTCCACCCGGTGGCCGGGCCTGCGGCGCGTCGTCCGAGGGTTCGCCGCCCGGCGGCCTGCTGTCCGATGCCCTGCTGTCCGGCGCCTCTCCGTCCGACGGTTGGCTGTCCTACGGTTGGCTGTCCGGCGGCTCTCCGCCCGGTAGCCCTGCCGTGCCCGCCGACGAGCCCGTCCTCTGGCGACCTGACGACCCGACTGGTCTCACGATCCGACCTCCCCGGGCCGCGTCACGCGGCGGCGGGTGCTCCACCTGCTTTCTCCCTCGGCCTCTCGCGGCCACTTGAGCGCGATGCCGTACATCTGACATCCGAAAGGTTTTTTCATGATCGTTCGTCGTGTTCTCTCCTCCGGCCTCCTCGCGGTGCTCGCCGCCGCCTCGGTGAGCGCCTGCGGCGCGCAGCCCACCGGCCGGTCCGCCGACCAGGCGGCCGCTCCGGCGGCTTCGGCGGCTCCGGCCGCGAAGAGCCCCGCCGCGGCGAGCACGTCTGACGCCGCCCCGCCCGTCGCGATCACCGACCCGTGGGTGAAGACCACCAAGAAGGGCATGAGCGCCGCCTTCGGCACCCTGGTCAACAACACCGACACCGACGTGACCGTCGTCTCCGGAGACTCACCCCTGTCGCCGAAGATCGAGCTGCACGAGGTGGTCGATTCCAAGGGAAAGATGATCATGCGTCCTAAGGAGGGCGGGTTCGTGATCCCGGCTCGGGGCACTCACCGGCTTCAGCCGGGTGGTGACCACATCATGCTGATGGGCGTCACCAAGGAGGTGAAGCCGGGCGCGCAGATCCCCTTCACCCTCACCCTCAAGGGTGGCGAGAAGCTGGAATTCACCGCCGTCGGCAAGGACTTCGCCGGGGGCAAGGAGGACTACCAGCCCGGCATGGACATGGGCCAGGACAACGGCTGACCGAGGACAGCGACCATGCGAGACCCCCAGCTGACTCGCAGGGGACTGTTCGCCGGGGGCGCCGCCGCAGCGGTCGGCGCCCTCGCGGCGTGCGCCCCCGAGCAAGCCGCCTCCCCCGGCCAGACCGCCACCGCTCCCGGCCGGGCCGCCGCCGCGAGGGCGGCGCACGCGGCGGCCCCGCTGCCCGGCGGTTCGGCGGTGGAGCCCTTCGACGGCGTCCACCAGGCCGGGATCGCCACCACCCCGCAGGCCCACGCCGTGTTCGTCGGCCTGGACCTGCTTCCCGGCACCGGCCGCGAGGCGATCGTGCGGATGATGCACCTGCTCACCGACGACGCCCGCCGCCTCACCCAGGGCCGCCCCGCCCTGGCCGACACCGAACCGGAGCTGACCGTCCTGCCCGCCCGGCTGACCGTCACCTTCGGCTTCGGCCCCGGCCTGTTCGAGGCGGCCGGAGTGGAGGAGCGCCGGCCGGAGTCGGTCGCCCCCCTCCCCCGGTTCGTCATCGACAGGCTGCAGGAGCGGTGGACCGGCGCCGACCTGCTGCTGCAGATCTGCGCCGACGACCCCGTCACCCTCGCTCACGCCCTGCGCATGACGGTCAAGGACGCCCGCTCCTTCACCCGGGTGCGCTGGACCCAGCGGGGATTCCGCCGCAGCGCCCATGCCACCGTCCCCGGCACCACCCAGCGCAACCTCATGGGCCAGATCGACGGGACCGTCAACCCCCAACCCGGCACGCCCGACTTCGAGCGGGCCATCTGGGTCGCCGACGGCCCGCGATGGCTGCACGGCGGCACCACGCTGGTGCTGCGACGCATCCACACCAAGCTGGAGACCTGGGACGCCGCCGACCGGGTGGCCAGAGAGTTCACGATCGGCCGCCGCCTGGACACCGGCGCCCCGCTCACCGGACGCGACGAGCACGACGAGCCCGACTTCGCCAGGCTCAACGCGACCGGCTTCCCCGTCATCTCCGAATACGCCCACATCCGCCGCGCCCACGTCACCGATCCCGGCATGCGCATCCTGCGCCGCGTCTACAACTACGACGAAGGCCTCACCCCCGAGGGACACAGCGACTCCGGTCTGCTGTTCGCCTCCTACCAGGCCGACGTCACCCGCCAGTTCGTCCCCATCCAGAAACGGCTGGCCGAGGCCGACCTGCTCAACGAGTGGACGACCCCGATCGGCTCGGCCGTCTTCGCCATCCCGCCCGGCTGCTCTGCCGGAGGATGGATCGGGGAGACCCTGCTGTCCTGATCAGGGCTCTCCCGCCGCTCCCCTCGTCACCGGACGCCGAGTCCACTACCGGATTCCCTCGGCTCCGGCGGCGAGCCGGGACCCGCACACCCAGCCGATTCCGATCACGAGACCCGCACGCCCGGCCGATTCCGATCATGAGACCCGCACGCCCGGCCGGCTCCGATCATGAGCCGGGTATACGGCACGCAACCGGCGGGCCCTGGCGCACGGGGCACAGCCATCCGGGCCCGCCGAAGTCACGGCCGTCCTCCCGGGACGCACGACCTTTCTCACAGTCTTACGGCGGTCTCACTGTCTTACGGCAGGCACTCCTCCCGGGCCCATTCCAGGTAGGCGAGCGTCTCGTTGGTGATGATGTGATCGACTCCGTAGTCCGCCAGGCGTCGCCAGGAACTCTCGTCGTCGGGCGTCCAGGCGTACACGGTCAGGCCGTGGTCGAGATATTCGTCGACCAGCGTCGGAGTCAGGCTGTCGTACCTGACCCCGACGAAGGAGAACCTCTCGGCGAGCGAGAGTCTCGGCGCGGGCGTCGACAACAGGCCCTTTCGGGCAGGTATGGACTTGACCGCGTCGAGAGCCGCCGGAAGGAACGACATCAGGCTCGCCCATCGGTAGGCGTCGAACCTGCGGTAATCGTCCTGCAGGGAGCGCAGGTCCTGGGCGTCGGGGACCTCCTTCAGCTCGACCAGCAGCTCCTCGACCCTTCCGTCGAGGAGCTCCAGGGTGTCGGACAGGGTCGGCGGATGCTGGCCGTCCGTGGTGCGGAGCTCGCGAAAGCGCGCCAACGTCATGCCGGAAACCCGGCCCGTGCCGTCGGTGGTCCTGTCGACCAGTTCGTCGTGCATCAGCACCGGCTGGTGGTCCGTGGTGAAACGCACATCGAGCTCGACGCTCGGAGAGCCCTCGTCGAGCGCCTGCTCGAACGCCCTTTCCGTGTTCTCCACCGTCCCGGCCCAGTAACCGCGGTGGGACACCACTCCGGGCACCGGGCACTCTGGCGCGGAGGAACGGACGGCGGCCGCACCCGGTGAACCGGCGACCATGGACAAGCCTGCGAGGGCGCCCACGGCAAGCGAGACCACGATCCGTTTTCTGAGCATTGCATCCCCTTCGATCCGCATCTTCGATCCGCCTCACACCCGCCGAGCCCGAAGCCGCCGACCGGTCAAGCAGCGTCACTCGACCGGCAATGATTACGTAAAGTATTTATACAACTACTCATCGCATAAATACATAGAGCAATCTCCCAGACACTCTCCGATTCCCGTCGGTTCGGGCATCGGCACGGCGTGTCGGATCGTCGGTGGTCTCGCGGGCCGCCACCGGCTCCCCGCGCCCATGGCGGGAAAGCCGGTGGTCACGGCCACCGTCCCGGTCATGCACGTGGCCGTACGGCTTGCGAAAGAGTCCCGGCGCGCACGAGACAGCGGATACGACGCCGAGGATCGTCTGTAGCGACGTCGGCCCCGTTCGGCCCGCGCACCCGTTCAAAACGACAGGGGAACCAGAGCCCCAGCCGCCCGCCCCGCCCGGCTCTCTTCGTCTACGACCACCGGCGGACGCCCTCGCCACCCCTCCCGGTTGAGCAGACCCGGACTCCGGCCGGTCTACTCCCGGTCGAGGCCCTGACGGGTTCCGGCGGCGAGGCGGGCGCGGAGCGTGCTCAGGGCGTCGTCGACCAGCTCGGGCTCGTCGATCTCCAGGCCGTAGACCACGTCCTGCGCCGGATCGGCCAGGCTCCAGAAATCGAGCTTCCGGACCAGCCCCTTGGCCAACGGCAGGCCCCGGTGAGCCTGCACCCGCCGTACGAACTCCGGCCCCGCCTCGGCCCACAGGTAGGACAGGTCGTAGTCGGGATCGCCGATCTCGGCGTCGCCGAAGTCGATGAGCCCGGTGATCTCCTCGCCGGAGACCAGCAGGTGGTCCAGGCTCACGTCGCCGTGCGTCAGCGTGGGCCGGTAGGCGAAGTTGGCGTCGCCCCCGAGGTAGCCCTCCCAGGCCGCGAGCAGTGTCTTCCCCTGCTCTGAGGTCAGCCTGGGGAGCACCTCCCGCCGGATCGAGGCCAGGTCGTCCGCGAAGTCCTCCCGCAGTCCCGGGGCCGGCAGCCCGAGCCTTTCGGCCTTGTCCACCGGGAAGGCGTGGACGGCGTCGAGCGCCGCGGCGACCCGCCGTACCGACTCGGGCCGGTCGAGCAGCCCCCGTGCGCGCCACTGCTCCGGGGAGAGCACCTCGCCGGGAACCAGGACGTAACCACAGAAGGAGCCGGGACCGAGCGGGTTGGGCGCGGTGAACAGGAAGCGCGGGATGGCCAGGTCGATAGTGAGCTCGGGAAGCAGCCGCGCCTCCCGCTCGACGCTCTCGGCTCCGTCGTCGTTCTTCGGCAGCCTCAGGACGATCTCCTCGTTCAGGAGCAGCGTCACGTTGTCCAGCCCGGCGCCGAGGGGGCGAAGCGAGGCGTCGCGCAGCTCGGGCAGCACGCCACCAAGGGACTTCCGGACTCTCGGCTCCCAGTCGTCCGGCAGCGAGACATTCCTGATCATGCGCCCACCGTAGCCAACGGAACAGCCCATGATCGCCAAAGCTCGCCTCGCATGCCGATCCCCGGCGGGCACGCGTCCCCACCATCCACGACCCCGCTGACGCCCTGTGACCCCGCGCCGTACGGCGTGCGGCTCCTGTCGCACGGCGGCCCCGAGTGTGTAGAGCGTCAGCTCCCTGAGAGGCTCTACACCTCTGTCGAGGCCTCTGCCTCCTGCGCCATCGCCCGTGTCAGCTCGTCGGCGAGTCCGTTCATGCCGTGTGTGCGGGCGCTGGCCACCATCATCTGCAGGTCGCTGGATATGCGCCGGGATCGGACGCCGGTGGCGTCCCGTACGGCCCGGCGCGCCTCGCGTTCGCCGAGTCCCTGGTCTCCGGCGCGCATGTGCAGGACGGCCAGCCGAGTACGGCAGCGCAGCCCGGTGCGGGTCCGGCCGGCCTCCAGCCTGGCCACGGCCGATGACAGGCGCTCCCGCGCTCGGGCGTCCTCATCGAGAGCGAACAGGGCCAGGCCCAGGGCGCTGTCATGGTGTCCGGGGGAGACGGTGATGCGCCGTGCCCAGTCCGGTGATGAGGCCGGTTGCGCTTTGGTCAGTGCTTGTTCGGCGAGGTCGACGTGTCGTAGCCCTGCTGGGCGGTCGTGGGCTGCGGCGCAGTGCCGGGCGGCGACGGCGTGCAGGTTGGCCCGCTCGGCGGAGCTGATCCGCTCATCGCCCAGGGCCAGCCGGAGGATCTCCACGCCTTCCAATGGGCGGCCTGCGTCGGTGACGACGGTGGACAGGTCCAGCATGACGTGGGCGCGCAGGTCCCGATCGGTGCCGCGTGCGGCGTTGTCCAGAGCGAGAGTGAGCACTCGGCTGGCCTTGGCGGTGTCGCCCGCGTCGTAGACGGCCCAGCCGAGGCGGTCGGCCAGCAGTCCGATGGCTGAGGACAGGCGTTCGCGGATCGGCGGTGTCATCGGCTTGTCCAGCAGTTCGATCGCCCAGCTCAGGGAGCCGCGCGCCATGGCCGCTGCCATGCTTCCGCCGTGGGCCAGGTCCATGCGGGTGTACAGATCGGCGGCGGCCTCGACCGCCTGGACCTCGGCGACGCCAACACTGGCGAGGTCCTTGCCGTCCAAGCCGTCCAGCAGGCGAGCCAGCGGCTCCAGTGCGGCCGATCCCACAGAGGCAGCCGCAATGATTCCTAAAACACTTCTGCGTTTCATATCTTCCATAGTGTCCGGTAAGAGAGATTCGGTGTTTGTTGCCGCAACATACACGCCTAATGCTTGTTGGTAGCTGCGCAGTAAGGCCGGTGTAGCTTCTCGTTGTCCACGTTCCACGCGACTGAGATGTCCCTTTGACATGCCGATCTGCTCGGCGAGCGCATCGAGACTGACCTTCGCGCCCTGCCGCGCTGCCCGTAAGTCTTGGCCACTGACCACGCCGAACGCCCTCTCTGACCGTTGCGGCAACGATTGTTGCGGCAACGGCGCAACGGTGAATTGCCGGTTGTCGACCCTGATGCTTTTACCAGGCGGGGAGCAGGCGGCTACCAATTCGTCTTCCTCGCCCCGAAAGGTCATTTCCCTGTTCAGCGACCACCGGAAAGCAACTGCCGTCACGCGGCTACGGCGCAATCCATGGTGGCTCCGGTACGGGGGCGCGGTCAATGACTACGGCGAAGGACGGTACCGTGACCAGCCTCGAAACAGGCCCAGATCTCCAGCACCCCACTCGGCGCACCATCCCGGCCCTGATCACCGTCGATCCCGGCCGGAGGGCCGAACTTCTGCGCGTTGCTCTGGAGAAATACGGCATCGTCGCCGACGTCCATGACGGCTACGGGCTGGCGCTGGTGTCGGTCTGGGTCGGCCTGGTGGTGTGGTGCGACGGGGACCGGTTCTGGTGGCGCACCGGCTGGGACGCCCGGCGCCGGCGGTTCGTCTACGCCTGGCACCCGGCGACCGACCCTGACCGCGCCGCCCGGCGCGTCACCTTCCGCTACCGGGAGCTTCGGGAGACACATCCGCTGTCGGAGCTGATCGCCGAGAGCACGGCGTGATCACGCTGGATGAATGCCTGAGCCCGCACGTGGTCATGGCCCAGCGCGATCACGCGAGGCTGGAGTGGCGAAAGCCGTATCCGGTGCTCGCGCGGGTGCGCTCGGTGGCCTGGACCTGCTTCTGCCGCGCCACTGTCTATGAACTGTGCGAGGGCGGCGGGCGGGCGTTCATCCGGCGGACCATTCAACTCGACGGCAGGCACGAGGTGCATGAGACCTCTGTCAGCTCGATCCATGAGGTTCGGGCGATCTGGACGGCGCTGCTGTCCGGACGAGCCCGGTGAAGACGGGCGTGGCGGCGTGGGATCTGGAGGGACCATGCCGCCACAGTGCCCTCGGGATGCGAACCCTCGTCGAATACGAGATGCTCTACCCAGCCCGCCAACCAGCATGAAGCCAACCAAAGTAACTTCATGCAACTCGGAGCACATCAGAGTCTCCACCGAACCCGGGGCGATTCACTGAACGTTTTTCATCCCCTGACGGCGGAGCGCTGGTCACAGCGTGATCGCAAGGTCGGCGTTCGCCTGACGACATAGAGAAACCCCTGGTAGACGGGTTGATCACCACAACCCACACCGTCGCAACCAGGGGCTTCGGATGCTGTTCTATCGTGCTGCCGTCGATTTGTCGTCGGGCCGGAATCGTCACCCTGGCCGACAAGGGCTATCAGGGCGCCGAGGGACCGCTGATCACCCCGTACAAGGGCAAGAACAAGCCCGAATCCCAGAAGCGGGCCAACCGCGCCCACGCCAGGTTACGCGGACCCGGCGAACGCGCGAACGCCCAGCTCAAAGACTGAAGATCCTCCGAAAGCTACGCTACGGCCCTTCCAAGGCCGGCCACCCCTGCAAAGCCATCGCCGTGCTTCAGAACCACCGTGTCGCCCAGGCCGCATGAGGCTGACATAGGTTCACTGTTGGCCAACGTTACGACTTGGTTGGTTCTGGGACGACGCCCCACATGAACGTGGAACTCTTCAGTAGTTGCTCCGTCGCCCTGATCCCGGTCAGGTGCTCGACGAGCAGGAAAGCCGGCCCTTGGTAGAGCCGGGGACCCGATGGGTAGAGCCTGTCGATCTCCGCCATCGTGTCCACGAGTTCGTCCGGAATCTCCGTCAGATATCCGTCATCGCCGCCCCAGGCGAATCGGATCTCGCCGTCCTCACACCAGTAGAAGTAGTCCATGTCCTTGATGCCGAGTGCGGCTTGGGAGACGAGGCGGGTGCCCTCGGAGAGTTCAGTGATCACGTCTTCGCGGGTGCCGAGCCAGTCAGAGTCGAAAACGAACGTCCAATCGCCGATGGAGGTGACGCCGAGAGGCTTCTCAGAGCGTGAGTAGTAATCCGGGTCGTCGGGGAAGGGACCCGGCGTGAAGTCCTCCCATCGACCGCCGAGGTGGGCGACCACCTGTTCAGGCGTGGCACGGATGTAGATGAAGCTGTAGCACTCCTCGGCGTATTCACCGCAGAGCCAAGAGATATCGAAGGGCTGCATCGTCATGTCGTCATGCTGCCAGCCGCCACCGACAGGCACAGGACCCGATCGCCGCAGGACGATGGGACTGGGCGCAATGCGGCGTGACGCGCTTGGACTGGGCCGGATCACCCGACAACCTGCCCGGTGGCGGCCTGAGTGTTCACCTCTACCGACTCAGCCGCTCTAAGCTGCGGCTTCAGGATGAAAAAGGCTCACTGAAGCCGTAGGAGATCCAGATAGCGACTACCTCCACATACGGGTGACTTCGACCACCTGGGCACCCTCGATGACCGGCTTCTTGGCCAGCTGGCGAATCCCGGAAACGTCGCTGGTCACAAGGATCCCCGCGATAAGGCCGGACGCGGCTCTTGTCGCGATTTCGTCGCTGTCTAGGCCCACCAACTCAAGGAGATCCTGGTCCTTTCGAGTGAGGCTGGACGCCCAGCGCTGAAACTGACCAACGTTAGAAAGGATCTGCTCGCACTCCTGAAGTCCACGGGAATAGCAGTTTGTCGTCGCCGACCAGGTGATCGGGGATGCCTCAGCGCCTCGCGCTGACGGAGGGAAGAATACCGTCTCCACTGCATGCGGCCAGATGGCTTCCACCTCCCTCTCTTTCAGGGGACGCCTGAACCACACCACGGCAGTTGCCCAGAAAGGCCCCTGAATCTCATCCAGCATGTCTTCGACAGATTCGGTCTTGAATGCCAGCATTCTGTAGGCGGCTGAGATTCGCGTAGTCCACAGTTTGGGCAACTTGATCGAGCCGTCTGGGAGTAGCCCGATCGACGTCTCGAATCGTAGGTCGTTGCCCAGTTGCCCCGGCATGGGTGACAGTACCAGCCGCAAATCACTTCCTCGGCTTGATACGCTTGCATTCTCGCGGTCTGACTCAAGGTAGTCGACCGCATAGTCAGGGTTAGCTGAGGCGAAGCCGTTCACGAGAACCCGCCATACGTCTTGGGTGCTATACATGTTCCGCCATAGGTCTGAGGAAGGCGTTCGGGCGGCCACGGGAAGCAGGACGAGGCCGGCTAACACCACCATCACGGCGATGGCCAAACTCCCCAGGCGAACTCTGCTCGCCTTCATTGTCATGATGCTCCAAGAGTTCGTGTTGTTACTTGGCTCAGCCGAGACCGGCGACAGGATGTGTCTCAACACCCTGCCGCCGCATCATATGAACGCCCTATCTTAATCCAGCGTTCCCGCGACAAGCGCCTGAATCACAGGTTCGCACTTCAGCGGACGCGACACCACCTCATTAGGATTCTTACGGTACCGCGACACGTAACAGTCCGCCGAGTGGTTGGCTTTCACCGAGTAATTCTGAGTGGAAACCTTCCCGGTCTTCGGGTTGGTGGCCTTCACACTGAAGTACGCCCACATCATGGCGGTGAAGTGATGGCGGTATCTTCCGATCCCGCATTCACCGAAGACCGGGACGGTGCATCTCGCTTGGACGTCTCCGGTTGCATCCGAGATTTTCGTGGGGTTGTTGGGGTCGTGGTTCTTCAGCAGGAGGACATCCGTGCAGCCTTCGGCAATCTGACCGCTCACAGTCTTTTCGCCCGAAGCCCCAGCCTGCTCCCACATCAGCGATATCGCGCCCTTGACCTGACCATCGATGGTCTGCTTCTGGAAGCAGCCTTTCGAACGGTACTCCATACCGCCACTCTTAGTGGAATTGGAGTAGAGCACCTTAGAGAATGCACGACCGAACGGGGTGTTCAACTCCTTCTGGCCGTTGGCGGGATACACGTGCATGAAGCTGTGGAATCTGTTGATCTTCCAGCGGTGCTCCGGGAACTCGTCGCACTCCAGAGGACAGCCGACACCTATACCTTCGTGAGGTCCCCACTCGGCGTAGCCCGAGGTGAGAAGCCACCAATTCTTCCGGCCAAGCTGCTGCCGCATCTCGCAGTACAGGCTTTGGTCGGCAGTCCAGCATGACGTCCGCTCTCCCGGTGTTGTCTTGCAGCCAGGCGCTCGGGGGGCACCGCACGGCGGAGGAATAGCAGCGCCGCCAGCTCCGCGGTCTGCGTGGTCAGTGGAATCCTCGTTCGCCTCCAACGGGACGTCGATGATGGTGACATTGCCGCAGCGGTCGAACACGAAGATCGAGATAGTCGCCTCGCTTGGTTCGATCGTCCCCCCCGTACCTACAGCGGACTGATCCGGGACGGTGCTGAACGTGGATCCACTCGTTTCTGTCCAGGTGCGCTTGACCTCGGCGGCGACGCGGACGCTGCCATCCGCAATCGCCTGCACAACCGTATTGGCCAGTTGCACCGATGAGCCGGATCTGATCTTGCCATCCTGCGCCAGCGCCTCTCGTTCCTGCACGAGAGCAGCGTTCAGCAGCGACAGCTTGGCCGCGCTGGGTGCGCTCGCGGTGACGCCGGGGGCGTCCCAGATGGTGGTGGCCCGGCCTTCGAGTACGGCGTCTTGTGCCTGGTAATAGGCCTGGATGCGGTCGAGGTACTCCTGTGCCCCCGATTCCGAGACCGACACGCTCTTCACAGCCGAAGGCGGTGTGTCAAGAAAGGGGATGCACGCCCTTGTCGGATTCGGTGTCGGAGGCGGTGGGACCGCTTTGGTCGTGGCGGTGGCTGCTTCCCAGTCACTGACGCCGAATGCGGTCTTAGCCCGCACCTTGATGGTGTAGGTTACACCGTTGGCCAGGCCACTGATCGCCGCCCACGGGTCCTTGACCTGCACCGTCTTGACGGCGGTGCCACCATCATCGACCACTTCGACGTCGTAGCCGTCCAGCAACGCCATGCCGCCGTTGGATTCCGGCACGCCCCAACTGGCGATAGCGCTGGCATCGCCACCGGAGGCGTTCAGGTTGAGCACCTTGCTCGGCGGTCCGGCGGGCAGGTAGGTGAGCGCGAGCGAGGGCTGTTCGGTAGCCGCTGCATCCGCGAAGGTGATGATCTCGTCCTGGTTGGATGTGAGCAACAGCCATTGGTACTCGCTTCCAGCGATGTCGGCCTGTGGGCCAGCCAGCGGTAGCGAGTACGGCGTCGCCTCGGGATCGGCGTCGCCCGCCAGATCCGAACCCTTCGACTCGCTCGTAACCGGACTCTTGAGCGGAGTAGCGGTGATGACCGCGCCTGTGGGGCAGGTACCTGCCGGACACCCTGACGCGCCGAGCTTAAGGACCCCTTCCGTGATGACCGCACCGTCGGGGAGCTCATCGAGTCTGAATCCGATAACGGCGGCGATCTTATCGGTGCCAGTGCCGCCGATCCGCATGACCGTGTCGTCGGTAACGGTGCAAGGGGCGCCACCGCAGGCAGTCGGGTCGGTCTTCGCCGTCTTGATGACAAAGTTGTCTTTAAGAAGGGTCAGATGTCGGACGTCTTCAGCGGGCGGATCAGTTGGGGTGCCAGGGACAGTGAAACTGACCGGGGCGGTCTTAGCGGTGCATACCTCCAGCGCACACGCCTGCATCTGCCAGGTGTACGTCCCGCCGAGACGAACGGTGTTCTCAGGGATCTGGAAGGACGCCCGCTCTCCGCCGTTGACGACGCGCTCGCCCAGTGGGCTGGAACCGACCGGAGCACCGGTGCTGTCGTACAGGAAGTACTTGGCGGTTACCTGTCCACCCGAGGGACGCGACACCATGCCCGACAGGATCGGCCGGGTGGGATCGGCCATGCCGGTCTCGGCGTCCGTGGGGACGAACGGAGCGTCACTGGTGATGCGGTAGGCCGGGCTTTCGTTGCAGGAGGGCGGAGTGACGCCTGTACGGCAGGCCTTCACGACGAACTTGAAGCTGGCAGGATTGTCGAGGGTGAACAGCTTGTCGACGATCTGTCCCGACGGGACGCCGTTATAGCTGGTAGCGGTGGGGACACCGTGCAGGGCCTGAACGTCGGTCTCGGTGAGCACGCGGCTGTAGACGTGGACGTCGTCGACCGCGCCGTTGAGGTAGTTGGCGAAGGAGTTGTCCACCTTGGTGCGACCGATTTGGAAGTTCCCTCGGGCGTTCCACGGGGTGGCGTGGTCCTTCTCCCCGGACAGCCTGCCGTCCACGTACAGTCGTAGCTTCAGCGTGGCGGCGTCGTAGACGGCGACCAGATGGGTCCAGGTGTTGATCTGGGCCGGCTTGTCGGAGGCCACGATCGTCGTGGTGGTGGGGACCGCATCGCTGCGCGGCATGCCGAACCACCACTTCTGTTCGTACTCGTGGTAGGTGAGGAAGAAACCGGCCTGCTTGGTGCCGATCTGGCTCACGATGGTGTGGTCACCGGTGCTGCCGTCGAGTCGCGCCCAGGCGCTGACCGAGAAGCTCTGGTTGGTGTTGAGTACCGGCTTGGTGGTCACGGCGTAGGCGTCGTTGGGGTCGGTCAGGCCGTCGTTGACCAGCTTCAGCGCCTTGCCGAGTTGCCCGGTGTCACGGCTGGCGGCCCCGTTCATCGTCGCGGGGAATCCCTTGCCGGACGAGTCTGTCGCCGTCGTTCCGGAGGCCTCGTCGAACTTCCAGTAGGCGGCCTCACCCGTTGGGGTCGCCGGCGGGGTGCCCATGGTGGAGTCGTTGACGCTCACGGTGTAGTCGAGGTTGGTGGCCTCGGCGACACTGGACTTGAATCCGACCTTGACGTTGGTGCTGCGCGCGATCGCGTCGTTGCCGGCCATGGAGTCGATGGACTCCGCGGTGACGGTGGGGATCTCCGGCGGCAGCATGTAGGAGACGGTCAGCTTCGGGGGATGCGCACCGCTGCCGGTGGTCTCAGCGGAGTGAAACTCGATGGTGCCGTTCGTCCCCCACGTCATCGACTCGCTCGCGATGCGGATCTGCAGGCCGTAATTGGCCGTTCCCGCCGCCCAGCTGCTGACGATGTCCTTGACCGACCAGGTGAACGCCCGGGGATAGACGCCCTCGGCATAGGGCGGGCAGAGTTGAATCTGGGACCCGCTTTCCGCCGTGGCGGGCTGATTGGCCCAGGTGACCTGACCAGGCGTCCACGCGCCGGTGAGACGCGAAGCCTTCAGGCCGTCTCCGTAGACGTCGCATCGGGAGCCGTTCGGCGCCCACAGTTCCAGCTGCGCGCTGGCGATCGCCCTTCCGGCCAGGGGACTCGCGTCGAATTTGAGCAGGGATCTGTTGTAGTCGACGACGGTTGCCGTGCTGCCGCTGGGTCGCCATGTCTCACCACCGACTTTGAGGGAGCTGGCACCAGGCTGGTCATAGCCCGTGCTGTTGGAGTGCAGATAGGTGTCAGTGTCCAGCGTGAGCGTGGAGGTCGGATCCACGACGACCGGATACTTGGTGGCGGGGTCGGCGAGGAATTTCGCGTCCGGCTTCAGAACCAGAACCGAGGTGCCGTTCTCGGTGATCACCTGCGTGTCGATCGAGCCGGTCCGGCGGCTTCCCTTGCCATCGGCGTCCGGCTCGGCGCTGTCCCGCATGATCGGTTCCGGGGCCTGAGCGACTGTCTTGCCCTTCGGATCGGCCAGTTTCAGGCCGCCCTTTTTACCTTCGGCGAACCGCAGGCCCTCCTGCTGGATCGGGATGCGGAACTCCACCGGCCCCTTGGGCTTCTCACGCAGCACCACGTCGTGCTGGAACCCGGTGGGCAGGGCCGTCAGGACCAGATCCGCTCCGGGCCCGGCGGCGTCCACGTAGCGGGCGACATTGCCCGTCACCTCCGGGCGTGGAAGGGATTTCCCCCAGTCCAGGGCGAACCGCTGCCCCTTGCCATCGCGTTCCATGGACGCGAACGCCTTGCCGTCGCCTCCGAGGGAGAACCCGATGTCGGCCCTGCCGACCTTCGGCTTCAGAACACCGTCACGTTCCACCAGGGCGGTGTCGATCCAAGCCCAGGAACCGTCGGCCTGCTTGACTCTGGCCGGGCCGGCGTAGGACTGCATGGTGATGGTGCCGTCAGGGTTGGCCCACGACCGGGACGCCTCTGTGCCCGCGGCCTCCACCTCGACGGGCTTGTTCTGTTTCCTGGCCTCCTCGACACCGGCGCGGAGTGGAGCATCCGGATCTTCCGGGCGAGGGAAGGTCGTCACCGCAGGTGTCGCGGGTGTCGGCGCAGCACCTGGTTTCGGGTCGGCCTGGGCGGGCAGGGAGCCGCCCGCCGCCAGGAGTGACGCGGCAAGAGCGGAGACGGTCACGACCGTGAACGTGGTCCGTGGGGGTGATCCGCGCCGTGGCGGCGGCGTGGATGGGCGGTACGGCAAGGAAGACCTCACCAATTCCTCCAGCATGTAGGGAGATGGTCCGGCCGGTGTGGGGAAGTGGGAGAACCGGCCGGAAATGATCACCGCAAGCATGCAGGATGGCGATGTTGATCTTGTCTTATATTGTGTCGCGATCTTGGTCTTCGCCGCATCGCCGCGTGTCTGAACAGGAGGCTTATCGGAGGACAACCTCCTGTGGCGCCGCCTCGATCAGTGCCCGCCACAGCCGCCCGCCATCCGGATCGATCAGGAGGACCGCCACCTCAGGCGAATGCCACCCCTGCGGCGATGACCTCGGCCTCCGGGATCCCCATCGGGGTGAGTATGGCGAGAGCTTCTTTCCTGTGCCGGCTTGACTCCTTCTTTCTTCCCGAGGCTTCCAGTGTCACGGAAAGCACACTGTGCGCAAGGCCTTTATAATAGAGATTGTTCAAAGATGAGGAGAACCCCAAGGCCGTCCGGTGATTCTCTATCGCGGCATCGTTCTCTCCGACCGCCAGGTGAGCTTTCCCCAAGTCGATGAGTATTTCGCACTCAATCTCCCCGTTACCCGCCTCCCCTATCTTGACGAGGGCCTCCTTGTGATAGGCGAGGGCCTCGGCATGGCGTCCCTGCCTCAAATGGTCTCTACCGAGATGATTCAAGGCGTCCGCCACCATACGGACATTTCCCAACTTATGGCCAATTTCAAGAGCCTGCGCATGGCACTTCAACGCGGCCTCGAAGTCACCCAGCCTTGCATGGGCTTCGCCCAGATGCATCAGAATGTACGCGTCGCCCTGCCCGCCCCCTTGCTCTTGCAAGTAAAATCGGCAGTCCTGGAGATGGCTCAGCGCATCCTCCGGGCGTCCTAACTGCAGGTAGGTTATTGATATGCGGTGTAGCGCACCGGCAGGATCGGGCTGCTTACCAAGAGAACGTTCGAGTTCGATGGATTTCCGGCAGACCTCGACCGCCTCGGTCAGCCGTCCGACGCGTGTCAGGCCGTAGCCGATATCGCTGAGGGCTCTGGCCTGCCCCTCACGATCTCCCATGGCCTCACACAAGGCAAGGCTCTGCCGCTGAAGGTCCAGATACATGGAATAGTCTCCAGCGAACATGTACGCATAGCCCAAGGCCGCCAGCATTTGAGCCTCACCGTGCTGGTCTCCGATCACACGAGAAGCGGTCAGGCCGATCTGTTGGATGGCGATCCAATCGTCTATGCGATTCTGCACATCAAAGAACCGTGACAATGATCGCGCCGCTCTCCAGGCGTGAGCGGACCATCCATGGGAAGCTCCATAGGAAACCACGGCCATCAACGAGCGGTGTTCTGCTTTCATCCACTTCCACGTATCCGCCGGACCTTTGAACCTCGCTCTGTCGTCATCCTCCACCGGGATATCGAGCGCCTTCGTCAGACGGCCGGGATCGATGAGGTCCATGGCGGCGACGGTCGTGCGCAGATACCAGTCGAACAGGCGTGTCAGCGCAGCGCGGCGGTCGGCCTCCGGGTCATCGACCTCGGCGCGGTCACGCGCGTAGACACGGATCAGATCGTGCATCGTCAGCCGCCGGGCATCGTCTCGGCCGACCAGGTGCGCGTTGACGAGCGTGTCGACCACCGCGCGGCATTCTCCGACGGACAGGTCGGTCAGGGCGGCGACGCCGTCAAGACTGATGTCCTCTCCGGGGGCGAGACCCATCAGCCGGAAGACCAGCCGGGCGGGTTCTGGTAGGGCCCGGTAGGAGAGCTCGAAGGCGGCGCGGACCCCGATGTGTGGATCTTCTTCGATCTCCAGGGTGGCCAGGGGGTTCTCCTTGCGCAGCCGCGCCGCGAAGTCGCCGACGGGCAGGGCGGGCTCGCTCGCGAGATGGGCCGCGGCCAGCCGGAGCGCGAGCGGCAGGTATCCGCACAGCCGAGCCAGCTCCGAGACCGCGTCCATTTCATCGCGGATTCGATCGATCCCCAGAACGGCGACGAGCAGTGCCCGCGCCTCCTCAGCCGAGAGGACCTCGAGAGCGATGGCGCGGACATCATGGGTGACCGATAGTCCTCGCAGCGAGTCCCGGCTGGTGATGACCACTTTGCACGAAGGCGATCCGGGCAGGAGGGGACGTATTTGCTCGGATCTGGCCGCGTCGTCGAGCACCACGAGCATCCGCTTGCCGGCCATGAGTGACCGGTAAAGGGTCTCCCGCTCGCCCGTGTCACGAGGAATCTCCTCCACCGCCAGACCCAGCCCACCGAGAAGCTGGCGTAGAGCCTGCGCTCCCGTGACGGGCTCCTGCTGCGAATAGCCGTGGAGGTTCACATACAGCTGCCCGTCGGGAAACCGGTCGGCCACCCGGTGGCCCCAGTGTGTCGCGAGCGCGGTCTTCCCGACTCCGGCGGTGCCCGCGATGGCGGTGATGACCACGACCGGCACGCCCTCCTGCTCCATGGCCAACAACCGGTCCAGCTGCCGCAGGCTTTCCTCCCGGCCGGTGAAGCGAGCGATGTCAGCGGGAAGCTGCCGGGGAATCGAATGGGGGCGAGCCGGAGGAGCGGGTGCCTCTGCATGCCGTACCTCGGCGGTGAGATCGAGCCCGGGGTCGGCCGAAAGGATTTCCTGGTGAAGCCTGGCCAGGTTCTCTCCCGGTTCCAGACCGAGCTCGCGCCGGAAATGCTCGTGTGCCCGCCTGTACTCCTCGAGCGCCTCCGCCGTCCGTCCCGCGCGATGAAGCGCGAGCATCAGCTGCGCTCGCAGCCGCTCGTGCAGTGGATTCTCGGCGACGAGCCCTCTCAGCTCGCTGACCAGCTCGGAACCGCCGCCCGAGGCGAGGTCGGCCTCGATTCGCCCGACGAGCGCGGCGGTTCTCTGTTCCTCCAACGCGGGACCTTCAGCCGACTGGAAGCCGGGACTGGCGCCTTCGAACGCGGAGCCGCGCCACAGTGCCAACGCCTTCTGGAATCGCTCAGACGCCTGTACTGCATCGCCCGCCGACAAACAGGCGCGGGCGGCCTCGGTCTCGGTGAGGAAAACGCCGAGATCCGAGGCATCGGACGGGATCTGCAACGAGTAACCCATGGGCGTGCTCGCCAGAACAGCGGGATCGGTGAGCAACCGGCGCAGGGACCACAGATGGTTATGCAGCAGCCTGCGCCCGGAGGCCGGAACCGTGTTTCCCCACAGCGCGGTAAGCAGCCGATCGTGCGAGACGACACGACTGGCGTTCAGCACCAGCACGGCGAGTAATGTTCGCTGTTTCGGGCCGACGACCGAGAACAATCGTCCGTCACGCCAGACACCCACCGGCCCGAGTACCCGGAACTCCAAACCGACCCCTTTCAACCCTGAGATTCACCTCCGGGCATGCCGGCCACGGTGTATGCCAGTTCGGCATACACCGTGCAGCCGCCTCATCTCGGAGAGCAGTCTCAACAAATCAAATCTTCGATAACGGGTCAAACAATACAAGATCGAAGAATTTGGGTTGAGGGACCCCTATGCAGACTCGTTTCCTCTTCATTTCCCAGGTCACGGGGCGCCGCAACTCAGAGGGCCCGGCATGGAATAGAAAAGCTCCCGCTGGGAGATTGCCGATGGGAACAATCATCACAACGGGAGCTCGGGCATTTTCCTGTCGTTCCGTAGCATCCTTATCGCGAAGAGTGCTCTCCACTTACTCGTACATGGTCAGGCCGGGAGGACTGAGGAGCTCTGCTGGACGAGGTCCCAGACCTGTTCGGCGCTGTCGCAGCGCAGGGCGTCGGCCGCCAGGTTCCGGCAGTCGTCGCGGCGGAGACGGCGGATCCGGTAGCGGATCTCGTCGAGTGCGGCCGGGGAGACGGAGAGCACGTCGCAGCCCAGGCCGACCAGCAGGGGCATGACGGTGGCGTTCGCGGCGGCGTCGCCGCAGATCGAGACCTGCCGGCCGTGGCGGTGGGCGGCGCGGACGACCTCGGCGATGGCGGCCAGGACGCGGGGGTGGGCGGTCATCATCGGCGTGGCCGCGGGGTCACGGCGGTCGAGGCCGAGGATCTGGCTGGTCAGGTCGTTGCTGCCGATGGACAGGAAGGCGGCCTCCGCGGCGAGCCGGTCGGCGGCGGCGACGGCCTCGGGGAGTTCGATCATGACTCCGAGGGGCGGGGCGGGGACGCCGAGCTCGGTGGCGGCGGCGTCCAGCAGGTCGCGGCAGGCGCGGAACTCGGCGATGTCGGCGACCATGGGGATCATCAGGCGCAGGCCGTCGCCGGCCGGGGCGACGCTGAGGACGGCGCGGAACTGGTCGGCGAACGCGGCGGGCTCGGCGAGCATGAGCGGCAGGCCCCGCCCCAGACGCTGCCCCTGACGCCCCGCGGTGAGGAACGGCGGGAGCTTGTCGTCGGCGAAGTCGAGGGTGCGCACGGTGACGGTTCGGCCGACGAGTTCACGCATGATCGGGCTGAGCTCGACGCTGTGCAGGGCCTGCGTCGGCCAGCTCGTCGCTTCCAGGAACGGCAGTTCGGTGCGGAGCAGCCCCACGCCGTCGGCGCCCGACGCCAGAGCTGCGCGCGCCTCCTCGGCGGTGGCGATGTTGGCCCGCAGGACGACCGGGTGCCCGTCCAGCGTCTGGCAGGGCAGGTCCCGCTCGGCGGCGTAGGTGACTCGCCGGTCCCGGGCCCGCGCCATCTCGGCGAGCGCGGCCTCGCGGTCGGGAGTCGGCGGGTGGGGGCGTACGGTGCCCCGCCCCCCGTCGACGAGCAGTTCCACACCGTCGGCCATGTCCAGCAGGGCGCGGTCGATGCCGGTGAGCAGGGGGATCGACAGGGATCGGGCGACGATGGCGGCGTGGGAGTTGGGCCCCCCGGTCACCGACAGGGCCGCGGCGATCGGGGACTCGGTCTCCAGGAGGTCGGCCGCGCCGATCTCCTCGGCGATGAGGACGAGCGGGCCGTCCGTTCCGGCGCCGCCGGAGAGGTCGGCGCCGTCGAGCCAGGCAAGAGCGCGTTTTCCGACCTGGCGGACGTCGGCGGCGCGTTCGGCGAGGGTCGGGTCGCCCAGGGAGGCGATCATGGTGGCGTAATGGCCGACGGCCTCGCGGATCGCGTCGGCCACGGGCACGCCCTCGTCGGCGCGCTGGATCGCGGCGGCGCGCAGGTCACCATCGCGGGCGATATGACCGTTGACTTCCATGATGTCGGCCTGCTCGGGTCGACCACGCTCGCGCAGGGTCGCCGCCAGGTCGCTCAGCCGCTCGGCGACGGCGTCGAAGGCCTCGGTGACGCGCCGGGCGGGCTCTCCACCGGCCCTCTCCCCCGTCGAGGCGGGCCTCGGGCGGTCGGTACGGCGGGCGAATCCCAGCGCGACGCCCGGCGAGGCCACGCTGCCCGTGAAAGAGGACACCTCACCCGAAGGGCCCAAAGAGCCCGCAGAGTCCGGAGAACCCGGAGAGCTTGAAGAGTCCGGAGAAGAGGCCCCCTCGCTCGCAGACCGTGAAGAAGAGGTCACCTCGGCCGTGGAAGAGGGGGCCGCACCGGTGGAAGAGGCTGCGTCACCGGTGAACTCGGCCTGGTCCACGGTCATCCGCTCACCACCTCGGCAAGGGCGTGGAAGATCAGCACGGTGGAGGTGGCGCCGGGGTCCTGATGGCCCTGGCTGCGGGGGCCGAGGTAGGAGGCACGGCCCTTACGGGCGATCATGGGGATGGTCGCGCGCATGCCCTCCTCCGCGCTGTCCGTCGCCGCCAGGGCCGCGGCGACCAGGTCGCCGCCGTTGCGCAGTGCCTTGTCGAAGGCGTCGAGGGCGGGACGGTAGGCATCGATCATGGTCTTGTCGCCCGGCTGTGCCGCACCGAGTCTCTGGACCGCCTCCAGCCCTGCCGTCAGTCCTTCCAGCAGCTGCTCGGCGGTGACCACCGGATCGGTGAGCTGCTTGCCTGCGGCGCGGAACGCGGACCCGTAGAGGGGGCCGGACGCGCCGCCGACGGTCGACACCAGCGTGGTTCCGGTCTTGGTGAGGACCTCGCCGACCGTGGTGAACCGCGAGCCGTCCAGTGTGGCGACGACGGCGGAGAAGCCACGGTGCATGTTGGTGCCGTGGTCGGCGTCGCCGATGGCCGCGTCCAGCTGGGTCAGCTGGTCGGTGTGTTCGGTGACGGCCTCGGCGATGGCCCGTACCCAGGCCAGGGCGGTGTCGGTGTCCATGTGAAGTACTCCTGTCGTGGCCCCGGCCCGGGCGGCCGGGGCGTGAGATGCGGCGATGTGGTGGGCGGAAGGCGGTCCGGTGTCACACGAGCCGGTGTCACACCGGACCGGTGTCACGCGGCCCGCTGCGGTCAGACTCCCCAGCGCAGCGCCGGGGTGTTGACCGGGGCGTCCCACAGGGCGAGCATCCGCTCGTCCGCATGACAGACGGTGAGAGACGCACCGGCCATGTCGAGGCTCGTGACGTAGTTTCCGACCAGGCTGCGAGCGATGATCACGCCCTGCTCGGAGAGCCGTGCCGCCACCTCGCCGAACAGCACGTACAGCTCGATCAAGGGGGTGGCGCCCAGGCCGTTGAGCATGACGATGGTCTTGTCGCCGGCCGACAACGGCATGTCGGCCAGGATCGCCTCGACCATGGCGTCCGCGAGTTCCGCCGCGGGCCGGATCTTCCCGCGGCGGCGGCCGGGTTCGCCATGGATGCCGACGCCGATCTCGATCTCGTCGTCGGGCAGGACGAAACCAGGCCTGCCGGCCGCGGGAGTGGTGCAGGAGGTGAGGGCGATGGCGAAGGAGCGGGAGGCGGCGTTGACCTGACGGCCGAGCTCGGCGACCTCCTTGATCGGGGCGCCCTGCTCCGCGAGGGCGCCGGCGATCTTCTCGACGAACACGGTGGCGCCGGTGCCGCGCCGCCCCGCGGTCCAGGTGGAGTCCTTCACCGCCACGTCGTCGTCGACCAGTACGGTCTCCACGGTGATGCCGACGTCGGCGGCGAGCTCGGCGGCGAGCTGGAAGTTCATGACGTCGCCGGTGTAGTTCTTGACGATGAAGACCACTCCGCTGCCGCTGTCGACCGTTCCCGCGGCGGCGAGCATCTGGTCGGGCACCGGGGAGGTGAAGACCTCGCCGGGGCAGGCGGCGTCCAGCATGCCCGTTCCGACGAACCCGCCGTGTAGCGGCTCGTGCCCGCTGCCGCCGCCGGAGATCAGCGCCACCTTGCCGGGCGGGGTCGCGGCGGCCCTGGTGACGACACGACCGTCGGAGTCGATTCGAAGGGAGGGGTGGGCCGCCGCCACGCCGATCAGCGCGTCCCGCAGGACCGAGTCGGGGCTGTTGATGAACTTCTTCACGACAGTGCCTCCTTGACGATGACCGGCTCGACGGCCGGAGCGGCGGTCTGCGCCGCCCGGCGTGTGTTGAGGACGAACTCGTAGACCACTCCGGCGAGCACCGCTCCGATCACTTCGGCGACGACGTAGACGGGGAACTGTCCCCACTGCACCTCGGCTCCCGCGAACTGGCCGACGAGCATCGGCCCGAACGCGCGCGCGGGATTGATCGCGGCTCCGGTGGCGGGAGCGACCGGAATGATGATCGCGAAGACGGCCAGGCCGATCGCCATCCCGGCGAAGCCGCCGGGCGCGCGGCCGTCGATCGCGCCGAAGACCACGAGCGCCAGCAGGAAGGTGCCGATCGCCTCGGCGATGAACGCCTGTCCAGCTCCCACCCCCTGGCCGTAGGCCGCGATGCCCAGACCCGCCGCGACGGCTTTGTGGCCCAGCACGCCGATGATGGCCAGGCTGCCCAGGATCGCGCCCAGCGCCTGCGCCGCCAGGTAGCCGGGCACTTCCCGCCAGGGCATCTTCCCGGTCGCCGCCAGCGCCAGCGTGACCGCCGGGTTGATCTGACAGC
Organism: Streptosporangium sp. CA-135522; assembly: GCF_050949235.1. Classification (NCBI taxonomy): domain Bacteria; kingdom Bacillati; phylum Actinomycetota; class Actinomycetes; order Streptosporangiales; family Streptosporangiaceae; genus Streptosporangium; species Streptosporangium sp. CA-135522. Next base: position 3,745,608 of record NZ_CP192026.1, on the reverse strand, counting down.
CGGAGACGTGGCCGATCGTGTAGATCATGGCGACGACCGCCGTGGCGAAGGCGAGGGAGATCATTCCCAGTTGGGCCATGGTGAACGGCGCGTCACCGCCGACCATGAGAGTGGCCGGCACCGAGCCGACACCGATGAATACGAGGGTTCCCGTGCCGAGCGTCTCGGCCAGCAGTTTCTGCGTTTGGCTGTTTTCTGCCATGACCCCGCTTGACGGCATCGCCGCCAAGCGCCTCACCTCCTCAGATGAGAGCTGAACCCTGTTCACCAATGATGAACATTGGTCGGAATTTAAGCTCGTCCTAAAGTGGTGTCAAGGGGGTGTTTCGGGCTTGTGACAGTCGCGTTACCGGAGATCCGGCCGGATTCGCCCGGCCGGCACCCCGATCCACGCCCTCGATCAGCTCGATCAGCGTCCTCGATCGGCGTCCTCGATCGGCGTCCTCGATCGAAGGCGTCAGCGACCGAAAACGCCGGCCCACGTCGACCGGCGGCTCCGGTCCACAGCGTCGACCGGCGGGGTCGACCAGCGGCGTCAACCGGCGGCGCGGCGTGCGTGCCCGCGGGCCGCACCGAGGTCGCGGGAGAGGTTGCGGGCGGTCTCCCGGACCGCGACGGCCAGCTCTTCCCGCCGCCCCTCGGCCAGCAGCCGCTCGACCGGCCCGACGAGGCCGATGGCACCGGCCACCTCTCCCGAACGGTCGAACACCGGGGCCGCGATACCCGCATCCCCGATGGCGGACTCCTGATCCTCGATCGCATATCCGACGTGGCGCACCGCCTCCAACTGCTCGGCGAGCCGGGCCGGATCGGTCACGCTCCGGCCGGTCAGCACGGCCGGCTCCGCCGCCAGCAGTTCCGCCTCGACGGCTTCGGACCCGAACGCCACCATCGCCTTACCGAGCGCGCAGGTGCTCCAGGGAATGCTGGCGCCGACCTCAAGGATCTGGATCGCCCCCTCGGGACGGAAGGCGTGGTGCACCACCAGCACGTGGTCACCGGTGAGCACGCTCACCCACACGGCCTCACCCGTCCGGGTCGCCAGCGAGTCGGCCCAGGTCATCGACCGCGTACGCAGCTCGTGGCCGTCCAGATAGGCATTGCCGAGATGCAGCAGGCCAGGACCCAGCCCGTACTTGCTGGAGTCACGATCCTGCACCACCAGCCCCTCCGCCTCCAGCGTCCGCAGCATCGAGTGCACCGTCGGCTTGGCGACGCCGAGCCGCTCGGAAAGTTCGGTCACACCGAGCTTCGACCCCGCGGAGGCAAGCTGTCGCAGGATTTCCACCGCACGTTGCACTGACTGAATCATGGGCCGCCATTCGTTCGGTATTGCTGAACGTTGTTCCGAAATATATGGTTAGCGTTCATGAGTGAACCTGTCGGCATCGTACTCGTGTCTCACAGCCCTCGGCTGGCCTCCGGACTGGCCGAACTCCTGGAACAGATCACTTCCGGCGCGGTGCCCGTGCACGTCGCGGCCGGCACCGAGGACGGAGAGATCGGGACGAGCTACACGCTCATCAGCAAAGCGATCTCCGACGCCGACCGAGGGGCCGGTGTCGTGGTCCTGCCCGATCTCGGCAGTTCCGTGCTCACCACCCGTACGGTCCTGGAGGACCACCCCGACTCCACCGTCGTCATGATCGATACCCCGTTCGTCGAGGGGTCGGTCGCAGTCGCCGCCACCGCCGCGACCGGCGCCGACCTGGCGACCGTCGTCGCGTCAGCCGAGGAGGCACGCCATGTCCGCAAGTTCTGATCCCGTCACCACGGACGCGGAGGTCGCCGAGATCACCGTCGTTCTGCCCGCCGCGCTCCACGCGCGTCCGGCCGGGCAACTGGCCCAGGTCGCCGCGGGCCTCCGACCGGCCGTCCGGCTGGAGTACGCCGGCAGGACGGTCAACCCCACCGGCATCCTCTCCGTCATGGGTCTGGGGGCCACGGCCGGTTCCACCGTCACCGTCCGCGCCGAAGGGCCCGGCGCCGAACACGCCGCGCAGGTGCTCGCCCGGCTGCTCAACGAAATCGACTGAACGGCCGGCCCCGACCGCTCTCACCCACTGCGGGCAGCGCGACTCCACGGTCCCGGCGGTTCGTCAGGGAGCGGTCAGGCTGTCAGGGAGCGGGTCAGACCGGCAGGAGCGGTCAGGCCGGCAGGAGCGGTCAGGCGCGCCGCGGATCGCTCCTCCGACGAGACGGGCACGTCGAGAGCCGCGATGACGCGGCGGGCCACGTCGGCCCAGGGACGTGCGGCCACCACCGGGACACCCGCCTCGGCGGCCTGCGCGGCGAGCCGCTCACCGTGGAGGACGCTCACCCGGGCGCGGTGGCGCTGCTCGCCGTGATCGGGTTCACGATGCCGGTAGTTCTCCACGAGCCGATCCTCGTCCGGCTCACGGATGACCACCGCGGCGACCCTCCCGGCGGCGGGGACGCCGGCGAAGCTGTCGCGCAGGGCGAAGGCGGGCAACAGGTAGTCCCCTTCGACGATCACCGGGGTGTCGGTCTCCAGATGGTTGCCCACGACGGCGTCCACGGCCGGGATGAGCACCTCCGCGATGGCCATCTGCAGGTCGACGATGTCGGCCGGGGCGAGCCGGGCAGCGGCTTCGGGATGAGTCCGCCAGTAGTGCAGGAGTGGCTGCTGGCTCGGAGTGGTCATGGCCTGCAGGGCCTCGACGAGATCGTCCACCTCGACGATGGGGGTCCCGTAGTGCCGTGCCAGCGGATAGCTGACCCGGCTCTTCCCTGCGCCGGAGGCCCCGCAGAGCAACAGCACGCGCCAGGCCGGACGCCCATCCGGTGAGCTCATCCCGTCCGGTGTCACGTCGGGAACAGCGCGGCCCATGTTTACCCCTCTCATCTGCGGACACTAAGTATTCCTGCACGAAGAGAACTTCGCGTAAGAGGGAGGAATCACACCATGGGTGCTGACGACAAGCTCTCCAACAAGGCCGAAGAGCTCAAGGGCAAGCTCAAGGAAGGCGCCGGTCGCGCCACCGACGACGAGAGCTTGGAAGCCGAGGGCAGGGCCGACCAGGCGGAGAGCAACCTCAAGCAGGCGGGGGAAAAGGCGAAGGACGGCATGAAGAAGGTCAAGGACGCCTTCAAGAGCTGACCACCGTCCGGACCGACCGGACCTGCGGCGGAGGCCCCGATTTCCGGGGCCTCCGTCGTTTCACGCCCCTTTCAAGGCCGTGGAAAGGCTCAGGACGCCGGTCCCACCTCGGGTTCGGGAGCGCGCTTGCCTGACTCCTCCCCGGTAGCCGCCGAGTCGGTCCCGGCGGAACTGCGCGCGTCGTCGGGGTCGGCCAGAAGCGGGCGCTCGGGGAAGGAGGTGTCGGCCCCCGACCTCTCCGCCACGACCCGGCTCTCCCCATCGACGCCTCGCGGGGCCGCGGGCGGCGGGCTCTCCGGTGAGGGGTCGGATCCATCCGTCTTCTCGTTCACTGCACGGTGCTCGGTCATGACACCCCCTCTCCCCGACAAAAGTCTAAATATGTCGCCCACCAGGCATGGAGTCAGACAACCGGGTACAGAATCCCCTGGAGGAAGGAGCACCATCATGACGGTGACGCGATTTCAGGATCTCCCCCTCGCCGACCGCGAGCGGCACTGGGACGGAGACGCGGCGGAGAAGCGCGTCCGCGCGTGGGCGGGAGCCGAGGATGAGCCCAACGCGAAGTACCGCGACGCGCATGTCTGGTACGACGGCGATGACCCTGACAAGTTCGAGAGCCACAAGCTGCTGATCGCCGATGTGATCGACGGGAGGCTCAAGGCGGTGCCACATGCCGTCATGGCCGCCGGAGCGGTCATGCAAGGAGCGCGGGGCGGGGTCGACGTGCCCGATGAGGACGTCGACCGCATCAAATCCCACCTGGCCAAGTACTACGCCAAGATGGGCGACACCGCTCCCTGGGATCGCTGATCGGCATGCCACGCTTCGGCTTCGCGATCGATCCGACCTGGAGGCTTCCCCTCCGGTTGATCGGGGTGACGCCCGAGCGGGCCTTCGCCCTGGTCGAGAACGGCGGGCTCACGGTGCGTTTCGGGCCCTGGCTGCTGCGCACGCCCGTGTCCAACGTCGCCGGCACCACCATGACCGGTCCCTACACGGCGTGGAAGGTGATCGGCCCGCATCTTTCGCTGGCCGACCGGGGAGTGAGCTTCGGGACCAACACCCGGCGCGGCGTCTGCGTCCGTTTCCACACCCCGGTGCCCGCACTCGCCCCGGGTGGGTTCCTCACCCACCCGGGTGCAACCCTCACGCTCGCCGATTCCGAAGGACTGGCCAAGGCAATCGAACGTTCTCAGGGCACATGACGGGAGGGCTCCCGGGTACAGGGGGATCCTTATCGAAGGAGGAGAAGATGAATCCCGAAGGACAGCCGGAGGAGATGTCCGAAAGAGGCAAGCCGATGGTTCGGGCGACACCGCGTGACGTGGTGTACATCCGCTTGGGCTCGTTCGGGCTGATACCGATCGCCATCCTCGGCGTGTTCGGCTTCGCCACCGGCCTCACTTGGTTGATCGTCGCCATGGCCGTGCTCGCGGTGATCGTGATCGTGTTCATCACCCTCGCGGTCCGCCGCCAGTCACACCGACCGGATGCCACCACCGAAGAAGCGGGCTGAGGGATTCGATGATCCGGCGGCGGCTCCGGGAGGCGGGGACCCCCTCGGAGCCGCCTGGATCGGAAATTCCTGACCTGGAAAACGCCCCGTGTCGGGAGTCCGGCCGTGGACCCGGCCCGCGGGCCCTATGAACCGGTTCACGAGACGGCGTCGACGGCCTCGGGTGAAAGTATGTGGTCGAGGACCATGTGGGCGCAGCCGACGATGCCCGCGCCGGGGCCGAGACGGCTGCGCTCGATCCGCAGGTTGCGGGTGGACAGGGCGGTCGAGCGGCGGTGGACGACCTCGCGCACGCCCGACACCATGGGCTGGAAGGTCTCGGCCACGTCGCCGCCGAGGACGACCACGGCGGGGTTGAGCAGGTTGACCGCGCTGGCGACGACCTCCCCGAGCATCCGGGCGGCGTTGCGGACCACGGTCATGGTCTCGGCGTCGCCTGCCCGTACCAGGCTCACCACGTCGGTCAGGTTCTTGACCTCGTGTCCCCGGGCGCGCAGGTCGCGCAGGATGGCGGTGCCGCTGGCGACCGAGTCGACGCAGTCGATGTTGCCGCAGCGGCACAGCACTCCCCCGCCGTCACGGACCGGGATGTGCCCGATCTCCCCGGCCGCGCCGAGCGCGCCGCGCAGGATCTCGCCTCCCGCGATGACACCGGAGCCGATCCGGGTGGAGACCTTGATGAACAGCAGGTCGTCGGCCTCGCCCGCGTAGACCGCGCGGTGCTCGCCGATCGCGATGACGTTCACGTCGTTGTCGAGGAAGACCGGGACCGGGAAACGCTCGGCGATGATCGGCGGGATGGCGACGCCGGTCCAGTTCGCCATGATGCGGGCGCTCTCGGTACGGCCGGCCGCGAACTCGACCGTGGCGGGGACGCCCAGGCCGACACCGCGTACCTGGGAGAGCGGCCGGTCATCGAGCAGCTCGCTCCAGGTGTCCATGACCAGCGGAAGGACGACGTCCGGGCCCTCCTCCACGTCGACGGCCAGTGTCCTGCCCGTCAGCTCGGATCCGGCGAGGTCGCAGACGGCGATCTGCGCGCGGCTCGCACCCAGCGAGGCGACCAGCACGACGCCGCCGGAGGCGTTGAAGACCAGACGTGTGGGCGGCCGGCCGCCGGTGGAGGGACCCTCGCTGTCTTCCACGACGAGGCCGCGGTCCAGCAGTTCGGTGACGCGCAGGGAGACGGCGGGCCGGGACAGGCCGGTGACGCGCCCTATGTCCGCGCGCGTGACAGCTTCACCGGTGCGGATGAGGCGAAGCACCTCACCGCTGGTGGCGAGCGCGGCAGCGGGACGTCGAGGCATCGGCCAAGTGAATCACACCCACTTAGGAAATGAAAACTTCGACCTTTCTCATCTCAGATTACAAAACTCCGCTTGTGCGGAGCGCAAGATATGACTACTGTCCTATCTATCCCCAATTTCGGTAGATCACTATGGAGCACACCCCATGTCCGAGACACCGCAATCCGCCGACCTGATCGTCTTCGGTGGCACAGGCGACCTCTCCATGCGGAAACTCCTACCGGCGCTCTACCACTGCGACCGTGACGGCCGCCTCTCCCCCGAGACCCGCATAATCGCGATGTCCCGCGGCGGGCTCGACGACGCCGACTTCCGCGGCAAGGTGGACGCCGAGGTGCGGGATTCCGTGCCGGTGGACGATCTGGACACCTGGCAGCGTTTCCTCGGCCGCCTGCACCACGTGTCGGTCGACATCGGCGGCGAGGACATGACGGGCTGGGCGAAGATCACCGAACTGCTCGCCGGGCACGAGCAGCGGGATCGGGTGTTCTACCTGGCCAGCCCGCCGATGACGTTCGGCCCGTTCTGCCGGGAGTTGAACCGCGCCGGTCTGGTGACGCCCGCCTCACGGGTGGTGCTGGAGAAGCCGCTCGGCCGCGACCTGGCCAGTGCCCAACGCATCAACGACGAGGTCGGCGCCATCTTCGACGAGCGGCAGATCTACCGCATCGACCACTACCTGGGCAAGGAGACGGTCCAGAACCTGCTCGTCCTGCGGTTCGCCAACGCGTTCCTGGAGCCGATCTGGAACTCCCTGTGGATCGACCACGTCCAGATCACCGCCTCCGAGACCGTGGGCACGCCGGGTCGCCGCGGCTACTACGACCACGCGGGCGCGCTGCGCGACATGGTGCAGAACCACCTGCTCCAGCTGCTCTGCCTGGTGGCGATGGAGCCGCCGTCGCGCAACGACCGCGAGTCGATCCGTGACGAGAAGGTCAAGGTCCTGGAGTCGCTGCGACCGATCACCGGCGGCGAGGTGGACCGTTTCACCGTCCGCGGCCAGTACACCGCCGGCGAGTCGGGCGGCGTGCCGGTCCCGGGCTATCTGGACGAGCCCGACAACACCGCGCCGACCGAGGCCTCTCGCCAGGTGGAGACCTTCGCCGCGATCCGCGCCGAGGTGAAGAACTGGCGCTGGGCGGGTGTGCCGTTCTACCTGCGCACCGGCAAGCGCATGCCGTACCGGCGCTCGGAGATCGTGGTGCAGTTCAAGGACGTGCCCCACTCGATCTTCCCGGGCAGCGCGCCCAACCGCCTGGTCCTGCGGCTGCAGCCGAGCGAGGGCATCGAGCTGCACATCATGGCCAAGGAGCCGGGTGCGGGCGAGGTGGCGCTCAAGCCGGTCCCGCTCAGCCTGAGCTTCGCCGAGACCTTCACCACCCGGGTGCCCGAGGCCTACGAGCGGCTGCTCATGGACGTCCTGACCGGCAACCCGACCCTGTTCATGCGCCGCGACGAGGTGGAGGCCGCCTGGCGGTTCATCGACCCGATCCTGCGCGAATGGGAGTCGTGGGGCACGCCGCCCGAGCCGTACCCGGCGGGCTCCCCGGGCCCGGCCGGAGCCCACGAGCTCGTCCTGCGCAGCGGGCGCTTCTGGCACGAGGAGGACCCCGCATGAGTAGCGAGCACGCGGACCGCACAGACCGCACAGACAACGCAGGCCGACCCGGCGACGCGGGCCGAGCAGGACACGCAGACCGACCCGACAACGATGGAGGAGGCCGGGTGAACCCCGTCATCCAGGAGATCACCGACCGCCTGATCGAGCGCAGCCGCGCCAGCCGTACCGCCTATCTGGCACGGCTCGACGCCGAAGCCGAGGCCGCCCGCCGGCGCGGACCGGCCCGGGCCAGTCTGGGCTGCGCCAACCTGGCTCACGGCTTCGCGGCCGCGGAAGAGGACGACAAGCGGCATCTGCGGGCCGGTGTCAAGCCGGGCGTGGCGATCGTGTCGAGCTACAACGACATGCTGTCGGCGCACCAGCCGTACGAGACCTATCCGCCGATCCTCAAGGCGGCCGTCCGCCAGGCGGGCGGCGTCGCGCAGTTCGCCGGCGGCGTGCCCGCCATGTGCGACGGCATCACGCAGGGCCGCGCGGGGATGGAGCTGTCGCTCTACAGCCGCGAGGTCATCGCGATGGCCACCGCGATCGCCCTCTCGCACGACATGTTCGACACCTCTCTCCTGCTCGGCGTCTGCGACAAGATCGTGCCGGGCCTGCTGATCGGGGCGCTGCACTTCGGCCACCTGCCGGCGGTGTTCGTGCCGGCCGGGCCGATGGCCTCCGGCCTGCCCAACAAGCTCAAGGCCCGCACCCGGCAGCTGTTCGCCGAGGGCAAGGTCGGCAAGGGCGAGCTGCTCGACGCCGAGTCGAAGTCCTACCACTCCCCCGGCACCTGCACCTTCTACGGCACCGCCAACTCCAACCAGGTCATGATCGAGGTCATGGGCCTGCACCTGCCGGGCTCGACCTTCGTCAACCCGCGCACCGAGCTGCGCGAGGCCCTGACCAAGGCCGCGGGCAGGCGGGCGGTCGAACTGACCGCGCACGGCGAGGAGTACACGCCCGTGGGCCGGGTGGTCGACGAGAAGGCGATCATCAACGCCTGCGTGGCGTTGCTGGCCACCGGCGGTTCGACCAACCACACCATGCACATCGTCGCGATCGCCGCGGCCGCCGGCATCGACCTGCTCTGGGACGACCTGGCCGCGCTGTCGAAGGTGGTGCCACTGCTGACCCGCATGTACCCCAACGGGCAGGCGGATGTGAACCACTTCCACGCCGCCGGCGGCATGCAGGTGCTCATCGGCGACCTGCTGGACGCCGGGCTGCTCCACGGCGACGTGCTGACGATCGCCGGTCGCGGGCTGGACCACTACCGCTCCTCCGTCGAGCTCAAGGACGGCGAGCTGGTCTGGGAGGAGCGCACCGGCGGCAGCGCCGACCCGGACGTGCTGCGCCCGGTCTCGAACGCCTTCTCCCCCGACGGGGGCATCCACATGCTCGACGGCAACCTCGGCCGCGCGGTCAGCAAGGTCTCCGCGGTCAAGGACGAGCATCTGATCGTGGAGGCCCCGGCGAAGGTCTTCGACGACCAACTGGAGCTGCTGCGCGCCTTCGAGGCGGGCGAGCTGGACGGGCAGGACTTCGTGGCGGTCATCCGCTACCAGGGGCCGAGCGCCAACGGCATGCCCGAGCTGCACAAGCTCACCCCGCCGCTGTCGGTGCTGCTGGATCGGGGACAACGGGTGGCGATCGTCACCGACGGCCGCATGTCCGGTGCCTCGGGCAAGGTCCCGGCCGCCATCCACCTGTCGCCCGAGGCCGCCCACGGCGGTCCGATCGCGCTGGTCCAGGAGGGCGACCCGATCCGTCTCGACTCCACCGCGGGCACCCTGGAGCTGCTGGTCCCGGCCGAGGAGCTGGCCGCCCGCACGCCGCAGGGGGCGCCGCTCACCGACGCCCAGTGGGTGGGCACCGGCCGCGAGCTGTTCGCCGCGTTCCGCCGTACGGCGGGCCCCGCGGAGCGCGGCGCCGGGATCTTCGCCCTGAACGGCCGCGCCGAGAGCGAGGAGGCCCGATGAGCCTTCCCTGGCTCGTCGCCGACATCGGCGGCACCAACGCGCGGTTCGGACTGGTCATGGAGCCGGGCGGGCAGCCGGAGGCGGTGGCCGTACTGGCCGGCGCGGATCACGACGGGCTTCCCGAAGCCGTAGCCGCCTATCTCGCAGAACATGCGGGCGGAGTTCAGCCGGGAGCGGCCTGCATCGCGATCGCCGGTCCGGTCGAGGGCGACCGTTATCGGCTCACCAACGCCGGATGGTCCGGTTCGGTGCGCGACCTGGGCATCCCGAACGCCGAGCTGCTCAACGACTTCGAGGCCCTGGCGGCGTCCCTGCCGCACCTGAGCGGCGGCGATCTGGTCTCGCTGGGCGGACCGGAGCCCTCTCGCGGGGTCAAGGCCGTGCTGGGCCCGGGAACCGGGCTGGGCGTGGGCGGCCTGGTACCCGCGGGCCGGGGCTGGGTGCCGATCCCCGGTGAGGGCGGCCATGTCACCATGCCGGTCCTGGACGAGCGGGATCACGCGATCGTCCAGGCGCTGCGCGCGGACGGCCTGCAGCACGTGGTGGCCGAGCACCTGCTGTCGGGGCCGGGGCTGACCCGGCTGCACCGCGGGCTCGCGCTGGTGCGTGGTGTGGACGCGCCGCGGCTGTCGGCCTCGGACATCGTGGCCCGGCTGGACGACTCGCTGTGCGCGGAGACCGTGGAGGTCTTCTGCGGCATGCTCGGCACCTTCGCCGGGAACGTCGCGCTGACCCTGGGCGCCCGTGGCGGCGTCTATCTGGGCGGCGGCGTGCTGCCCCGTATCGTGGAGCGGGTCCGCGCCAGCGACTTCCGCCGCCGGTTCGAGGCCACCCCGACGTTGAACGACTACCTGTCCGCCATCACCACGGCCCTGATCGTGGCCCCCCAGCCCGCGCTGGTCGGCGCGGCGGCCTGGTTGAACCAGCGCCTGTCGAATATGGAGTACGCATGAGTCTGCTGGACATCGCCCCGGTCATCCCGGTCGTCGTGATCGACGACCTGGAGGCCGCGGTGCCCATGGCGCGCGCCCTGGTGGCGGGGGGTCTGCCGGTCATCGAGGTGACCCTCCGCACGGCCGACGCCCTGAAGGCCGTCGAGCGGATCGCCGCCGAGGTGCCCGAAGCGGTGATCGGCGCCGGAACCATCCGCACCCCGGCCGATGTGGCGGCCTCCGTGGCGGCCGGCGCCGGGTTCCTGGTCAGCCCGGGCAGCACGCCGAAGCTGGTGGACGCCATGGAGGCGAGCGGCGTGCCGTTCCTGCCCGGTGTGGCGACGGCGTCGGAGGTCCTGGCGCTGGCCGAGCGTGGGCTGACGGAGATGAAGTTCTTCCCGGCCGAGGCCGCCGGAGGGCTCCCGTACCTGAAGTCGCTCGGCGGCCCGCTGCCCGACGTGCGATTCTGCCCGACGGGCGGGATCAAGCTCACCACGGCTCCCGACTATCTCGCGCTGCCGAACGTCGGCTGCGTGGGCGGAAGCTGGCTCACCCCCGCCGACGCGCTGGCCACCGGTGACTACGCCCGGATCGAGAAGCTGGCCGCCGAGGCGGCCGCGCTCCGCTAGAACCGCTTTTCCGGCAGTCGCCGCAGATCACCGGGAGCCTCGCGGGTGGGCCGCCTCCTCCCTTGGTCCGCCCGCGGCCATGAGTCACCGCGACCCGGTGTGATGCTCATGGGACCCGGCCCGTGGTCGCCTTACCCGGCGGCCACGGGCCTTTCCCGTACTGGTCTTCTGTGCCGATCTTCTGTGCTGATCGGTTCCGTCGCGTGGCGGGCCCGCGTCCGCCGCGCTCTCAGATGCGGGCCGCCCGGCAGGCGAGTTGCAGGGCCAGGCGCTGCTGGGGGTCGTCGAGATCGGCGCGCAGGAGGTCCTCGATGCGCCGGATCCGCTGGCTGACCGCGTTGCGGTGCAGGTGAAGCTCCTCGGCGACGCGTGCGGGCGAGCCCTGGTGGTCGAGGTAGGACTGCAGGGTCCGCACCAGCGGCTCGGCTCGCTTGGGGCCGAGGGCCAGCAGCGGGGCGAGGAGCTCCTGCACGGCCTGGCGGGCGGCGTCGGATGAGTACCATTCCACGAGCATGCGATCGAGGCCGGCCACGTCGTAGGCGGTGACCGGGGAGGTCGCGGCCGGACTGCGGAGCAGCGCCGTACGTGCTTCGAGTGCCGAGGCGCGCAGGCCGAGTGGACCGCGATGCGCACCGCTGACCCCGCAGCGCAGGTCCGCGCCGGGGAAGCGGTCGCGAAGGCGCGACAGCAGCCGTTCGGCGGCGACGACGGCGGCCCGCAGGCCCTCCCTGCCGGGGTCGAGCTGCTGGGTGCGGATGATGATCAACGCGTCGTCGGCGCGGGCCGGATGCCAGTCGGGGCCGCCGCCCGACCGCAGCAGGCGCGCCGCGACGGGTTCGGCGGCGTCGAGTACGGCGTAGCGGTCCGGGCCGGTCAGCGCGGTGGGCTCCACGCGGAGCGCGATGTGCCAGGAGTCGACGGCGAGCCCGAGGGCACGTGCGCGGGTGGCGAGCCGGAACGCCTGCTCCTCGGGGGCGACCAGCAGCTCGGTCAGCAGCTGCGAGCGTGAGCGCACCGGGTGGTCGTCGGCGTGACCGGCGGCGGCGGCGAGGGCGGCGACGTCGAGGACCAGCCGTACGGCGAGGGCGAGATGACCCCCCGGCGCCCCGGGGCGCGCCGCGCCGCCGCCCGGTTCCCCGGGCCGGTTCTCGAGATCACCGCGCAGATCCGCTTCCCCGCAGTCGCCGCGAAGCCCGCCCGGCGCGTCCGGCCCGCCGGGGAACTCGTCCGGCGCGTGCGCGGAGAAGGCGGAGAAGGGGGGCGCGGAGAAGGCGGAGAAGGTCGTGCCGTCTGTGCGGACGGGGACGCCGAGTGATCGGGACGCCGCGGTCGCGATCCGGTCCGGGTCGCCGCCCGCCCGCAGGACGGCCGAGGCCGCCGCCTCCGCCCGGACCAGCGCGTCGGCCGCCGAGCCGGACAGGGCGCGCTCGGCCGCCACGGCCAGCTCGGCGAGATCTCCGGTGAAGGCGAGCAGGGCCAGGCCGCCCCGCTCGGCCAGGGCCGTCGCGGTGACGGGCAACGGACCGTCGAAGGAGGTGAGCACCAGGGCGACTGCCGAGGCGGCGGCGGCGTCGCGAATGGCGACGTCCAGGCGGTAGCCCGCGGCCTGCCGGGTGGCGGCGCCGGTCAGCACGATCACCGAACCGGGCGGTTGGCCGGCCAGGTCGCGCAGGTCCTCCGCCAGCCGGACGCGGCCGACCCGCCGGGCGCCCAGCGGACCGGCCAGATGCCGGAGTCCGTCGAGGCCGGGAGCGCTCAACAGGCGGTCTATCACCTTCCCAGTGTGCCAGGGTCACATTTTTCCGGCTAACCGTGTTCTCCCAGCACAGGGAGCATGCGGAGGGTTGTCCATAGCCTTTCGGTGTGGACATCGACATCGAGTTGCTTCCCGCGTACGCGCGCGGCTGCGCCGTCCTGGGATCGGGCGGCGGCGGGTCGGTGGCGATGATGCGGGCGGTGGCCCAGCAGGCGCTGGAGGAGCACGGCCCGGTCCGCGTCGTGCAGCCGGAGGAGCTGGATCCGGACGTTCTCGTCATGCCCTGCGGCAGCGCGGGCACCTCCGCGGTACAGCTCGAGCGGATCGGCGGCAGGGGCGAGCCGGCCTATCTGCGCGCCGAGGTCGAGAAGTCGCACGGCGGCCGGGTCGGGGCGCTGATGCCGAGTGAGATCGGCGGGGCCAACGGATGCGTCGCCGTGGCGTGGGCGGCCTATCTCGGACTGCCGCTGGTGGACGCCGACGGCATGGGCCGGGCCTTCCCCCGCATGGATCAGACGGCGATGGAGCTGCACGGGATCAGCCCCACGCCCGCCGTCCTGTGCGACGAACGCGGCCGGACCGTGGTGATCGACCACGTGGACGGACGCTGGCTGGAGCGCCTGGTGCGGGTGTCGCTGGAGGCCTTCGGCGGTCAGGTCGCCTCCAGCGAATACGTGCTGCGCGCCGGCCAGGTCCGGACCTGCACCGTCACCGGCTCGGTCACCCGCGCGGTCGAGATCGGGGAGAACCTTCCCGGCCCTCTGGTCACCGGGAAGGTCACCGCGGTGGAGGACGGCTCGATCCTCGTCGAAGGGCTGGGGCCGGACGCCGGACGGCTCGTCCGGATCGAGGCGCAGAGCGAATACCTCGCGGTCTTCGAGGACGGCCGCCTGCTGGCCGCCGTCCCGGACGTCATCGCGCTGCTGGACACCAGGGGCGGGGAGACCGTCCAGGTCGAGCAGCTCCGGTACGGCCTGCGCGTCGGCGTCGTGCATCTGGAGTGCGCCCCCGTCTGGCGGACTCCCGCCGGGCTCCGGCTCGGCGGCCCGGAGGCCTTCGGCCTGTCGGGTCTTCCCCGGCCTCCCCTGCCGTGCGACCCGGCGGCACCACCGGCGGCACCTTCATCGGGGCGCTCATCGGGGCGGTCATCGGCACCGTCGTCGGCACCGTCGTCGAGGCCGGAGGCGCAGAGATGAACGTCGGCGTGGACGTGGGCCCCACCAACACCGACGCCGCCGCCCTGGACGACACCGGAGCCGTGCTGGCCACGGTCAAGGTGGGCTCGGTCCACGGCGACCCGGTGGCCGGCGTGGTCGCGGCCCTGACGGCGCTCGCGAAGCTCACCGAGCCCGGGGAGACGCTCTTGGAGCTCACCGAACTCACCGCGCCCAGGGAGTCCGGGGCCTTCGGCCCGACCGGCTTCGGCGGGGGCGCCCGGGTCGCCGTCGGGCTGCGCGGAGCCGCCACCGCGGTCGCCGGGCGCACCGGGCTCTGCCGGGTCGCGGCGCTGCGGATCGGCGGTCCCGCCGCTCAGGCGGTCCGGCCGTTCTTCGGCTGGCCCGCCGACCTGCTGACGGCGGTCGGGGCGGACGCGGAGATCGTCGACGGCGGCGGCGGGCTGGGCCCCGAGCACTGGACCCCGCTCGACCGCGAGGCGGTCGCGCGATTCGCGGCTCGGGTGGCGGGGCGGGTCGAGGCCGTCGCCGTGACCGGCGTGTTCGCGCCCGTCGACGGAGGCCAGGAGCACGAGGCCGCGGAGATCATCCGCGCCGAGCTCGGGCCGTTGCCGATCTCCCTCTCCGCCGACCTGGGCTCCCTGGGGCTGATCGAGCGGGAGAACGCGACGATCCTGGACGCGGCGCTCTCCCGCTTCGCCCGGGAGACGGCCGAACGGCTGGCCCTCGCCCTTCCCCGCGCGACGGTCTTCGTGACCCGGGGCGACGGCACACTGATGAGCCTGGAGTATCTGGCCCGGCATCCCGGGCTCAGCCTGGGCAGCGGGCCCGCCAGCACGCTGCGCGGCGCGGGGATGCTGACCGGCCTGCGGGACGCGGTGGTCGTCGACGTGGGCGCGAGCCGGATCCGCGTGGGGGTGCTGGCCGGGGGCTTCCCCGAGGAGACCGCGCGGGGAGCCGACATCGGCGGCGTCCCGGTGGGTTTCCGCATCCCGGAGCTGATCCGGGTGCCCCGCGCCCCGGACGACGGCCTCACGGAGCTGGCCGAGGCGGTGGACCGGCTGCAGCCGGGCGTCGACCGGCTGCCGGTGGTCATGGTGGGCGGCGGGGCGCCCGCCGTAGCGGACGGAATGCTGGGAGTCCCGGACGTGCGGCGGCCCGAGCACGGCCGGACGGCCGGGGCGATCGGCGCGGCGACCAGCCCGGTCGGCGGGCAGTGCGAGCGGATCGTCCGGCTGCAGGAGCGGGACCGGCTCGCCGAGGCGCTCGACGCCGTCGTCGAGGAGGCGCGGGCGCACGCGGTGCGCGCCGGAGCCGACCCCCGGCACATCGAGATCGTCGAGACCGGCGCCTCCCCGCTGCCCTACCTGCCCGGCCCGTTCCTCAGGCTCCGCGCCCGGGCGGCCGGTCCGCCCTCACGACTGTGACAACCCCCCTGGAAAGGCCCTGAAATGATCGATGAGGACTACCCGCTGGAGCGGGTCCCGCAAGAGGCCCGCTACTCGTGGTTCAACGTGGCCGTACAGCGCTTCGGCCAGCTGTCGGACCTGACGCAGTTCCTGCTCGGCGCGACGCTGGGCGCGGGACTGTCGTTCTGGGGAGCGTTCTGGGCCTTCACGCTCGGCTCGGTGATCCTGGAGGTCGTCTGCATCTTCGTCGGCATCGCCGGGATGCGCGAGGGCCTGTCGACCTCCGTGCTGGCCCGCTGGACCGGGTTCGGCCGGTACGGCTCGACGCTGATCGGCGTGATCATCACGCTGAGCCTGTTCGGCTGGTTCGGCGTGCAGACCGCGGTCTTCGCGGCGGGCCTGCACGCCATCATGGACGGCATCCCCCTGTGGGCCTGGTCGCTCATCGCCGGGCTCGGCGTGACCGCCCTGGTCCTGCGGGGATTTCGGGCGATGGGCTGGACGGCCTTCGTCACCGTGCCCGCCTTCCTCGGGCTGGCCGGCTGGGCCATGTGGGTGGAGGTCTCCCGGCACAGCCTCGGTGAGCTGATCTCCTCGGCGCCGTTCGGCACGCCGATCACGATCGCGACCGGCGCGACGATCGTGGCCGGCTCCTACATCGTCGGCGCGGTGACCACCCCGGACATGACCCGGTTCAACCGCAACACCGCCGACGTGGTCAAGCAGACGCTGGTCGGCATCTCCCTCGGCGAGTACGTGCTCGGCCTGGCCGGGGTGCTCCTCGCCTACGCCGTCAAGACCTCCGACATCATCGCGATCATCACCGCCTCCTCGGGCGTCGTCGGCGTCGTCATCCTGGTCTCGGCCACCGTGAAGATCAACAACTGGAACCTGTACTCGGCCACGCTCGGGCTGATGAACGCCGTGGAGTCCACGGTCGGCCTGCGGCTCAACCGGGTCGCCGTCACCGTCGGAATCGGCCTGCTGGGCAGCATCGCCGCCGCCGCCGGAATCCTGGACGCCTTCGCCGGCTTCCTGTTCGTCCTCGGCGTCGTCACCCCGCCGATCGCCGGGATCATGGTCGCCGAATACTTCGTGGTCAAGCGCTGGCGTCCCGTCCTGGACGCCTCCCGGGAGCTCGGGCGGCTGCCCCAGACCGAGCCCGCCTGGGTGCCCGCCACCCTCCTGATCTGGTCGGCCTCGGCCCTGGTCGGCTGGCTGAGCGACGTCTACGGGTGGATCGGCATCCCCGCGCTCAACTCGCTCGTCCTGGCCGGGCTCGGCTACGTCGCGGCCGGGAAGCTCGGCCTGGTCCGGGGAACGCGGGAACTGCCCGTCGAACAGCCCGCCGTACACGCCTGAAAGTCACCGCCGTACACGCCTGGAAGTCATCCGGAAGAGAGCATGATGCGCATCGGAATCGATGTCGGCGGCACCAACACCGACGCCGCCCTCCTCGGCGACGCCGGCGAGGTGCTGGCCGCCGTCAAGTCCCCCACCACGGCGGACGTCACCTCCGGCGTCGCGGGGGCGATCACCGCCCTCGGCGCCGTCGACGCCTCCGCCGTGATGATCGGCACCACCCATTTCGTCAACGCGCTCGTGGAGGCCTCCCGCCTGGAGCCGGTCGCCGCCGTACGGCTCGGCCTGCCCGCCACGGCCGCGCTGCCCCCGATGGTCGACTGGCCCTCCCGGCTGCGCGAGGTCGTCAGGGGGCAGAGTTACCTGTGCCACGGCGGCCACGAGTACGACGGCACCCCCGTCTCCGAGCTCGACCCCGAGGAGCTGAGGCGGGTCGCGGCCGACATCTCGGCCCGGGGTCTTCGCTCGGTGGCGATCTCCTCGGTCTTCTCCCCGGTCAGCGGGGAGTTCGAGCTGCGGGCCGCGGAGATCCTCGCCGCCGAGCTCGGCCCGGAGGTCCACCTGTCGCTCTCCCACGAGATCGGCCGGATCGGCTTGCTGGCCAGGGAGAACGCCACCATCGTCAACGCCGCCCTGCGGCCGCTCGCCGAGCACATCGCCGGCGCGTTCGAGGACGCGCTGAAGACCGCGGGCATCGTCGCCCCGCTCTTCCTGTCGCAGAACGACGGGACGCTGATGGACGCACGGCAGGCGCAGCGCTACCCGGTGGCGACGTTCGCCTCGGGGCCGACCAACTCGATGCGGGGCGCGGCGTACCTGTCCGGGCTCACCGACTGCGCCGTGGTCGACATCGGCGGCACCACCACCGACGTGGGCATCCTGGTCGGCGGTTTCCCCCGGGAAGCCTCGGGCGAGGCGGAGCTGGCCGGGGTGCGGACCAACTTCCGCATCCCGGACGTGCTGTCGCTCGGCATCGGCGGCGGTTCGCTCATCGGCCCGGACGGCTCGGCCGGACCGCGCAGCGTCGGCTACCGGCTCACCGAGGAGGCCCTGGTCTTCGGCGGCTCCACCCTGACCGCCACCGATCTGGCGGTGGCCGCCGGGTACGCCGAGATCGGCGACCCCTCGCTCGTCGCGCATCTCGACCCGCGCGCCGCGCTGGCGGCGATCGCCGAGCGCGTCGCCGAGACCGTGGACCGGATGCGGACCTCGGCCGCACCGCTGCCCGTCGTCGCCGTCGGCGGCGGCAGCGTCCTCATCCCCGACGGCCCGCCCGGTTTCGACGAGGTCCGCCGTCCCGGCCACTTCGCCGTCGCCAACGCCGTCGGCGCGGCCATCGCGCAGGTCGGCGGCGAGGTGGACCAGGTCTTCTCCGGAGCCCGCGAGGCCATGCTGGACGAGGCCCGCGACGAGGCGGTCTCCCGTGCCGAGCGGGCCGGCGCCCGCACCGGCGGCGTGCGGATCGTCGAGGTGGAGGAGATCCCCCTGGCCTACCTGCCCGGCGGTGCGACCCGCGTCCGTGTCAAAGCGGTCGGCGACCTGGACCTGGAGAAGATCAATGCGTGAACTCGGAGCCGACCAGCTCGACGACCTCGCCCGCGGCGCCGGAATCCTCGGCACCGGCGGCGGGGGCGACCCCTACATCGGCAAGCTTCTGGCCCGCGAGGCGATCCTCGCCCACGGCCCGGTGACCGTCCTGGACATCGACGAGGTGCCGTATGACGCCACCGTCGTGCCGATCTCCGGCATGGGCGCGCCGACCGTGCTGCTGGAGAAGCTCCCGGCGGGCACCGAGGAGCTCACCGCCCTGCGCGCGCTGGAGGCGGTGCTCGGCCGGCGGGCCACCCACATCGTCCCGATCGAGATCGGCGGCGTGAACTCCATGATCCCGATCGCCGCCGCCGCTCAGGCCGGGCTGCCGCTGGTCGACGGGGACGCGATGGGGCGAGCCTTCCCCGAGGCCCAGATGGTGCTGCCCACGCTGATCGGCGTCTCGACCACCCCGATGGCCCTCGCCGACGACAAGGGCAACACCCTGGTCGTCGACGCGGTCTCCAACCGGTGGTCGGAGAGGATCGCCCGCGCGGCCTGCGTGGAGATGGGCTGCCAGGTCTCCTGCGCCGACACCGTGCTCCGCGGCGACCAGCTGCGCGACGGGCTGGTTCCGGCGACGCTCACGCTGGCCGAGGACCTGGGCCGCGCCGTACGGCTGGCCCGGACCGAGCACGCCGACCCGGTGGACGCGGCCAGGCGGCTGCTGGGCGGCGTGCGTCTGCTCGCCGGCAAGGTCGTGGACGTGGAGCGCCGCACCACCGGCGGCTTCGCCCGGGGCCGCGCACGGCTGGAGAGCCCGGACGGCGCCCTTGAGCTGAGCTTCCAGAACGAGCATCTGCTGGCCGTACGCGACGGCGTGATCGTCGCCACCACTCCCGACCTGATCTGCGTGCTGGACACCGACACCGGTGAACCGGTCACCACCGAGGCCATGCGGTACGGCCTGCGCGTCACGGTGATCGCGGCTCCCTGCGACCCCCGATGGCTCACTCCCGGTGGCCTGGCGCTCGCCGGGCCGCGTTACTTCGGCTATGACTGCGATCACGTGCCGCTGTCCGGCGCGGGGTCGGTCCCGGAAAAGGTGGAGTGATCCGCCGCGGTCCCCTAACCTGTGAGGACGAGGGGAGTACTTCCCAAGAGCCGGCCCGGTCAATACGGACGCCCTGCGGCGTCCCCGGGCGGTCGCCCGCGAGGTGCGGGTGAAGGAGACCTCGAATGGCCGAGCGCATTCGAGGAGCCCCCATGCTCGCAGACACATCACCCCACATCTCCGACGGGGTTCTCCCCGGCCCGCCCCGGCCCGGGGAGACCTCCGGCACCGGTCGCCACCGGCCGCTGCCGTGGTGACCGGCCAGAGGTCCGCCGAGGACCTGAACTATCCCCCGGGGTCGCTGGTGCTGCTCGCGGGACTTCCCGGCGCGGGCAAGAGCACCCTGCTGGACCGGCTGTACGGGCTGCGCGGCGACGAGCGGGAACCGGTCCGGGCCGGCGAGGTATGGGTGATCGACTCGCGACAGTCCCGCAACTGGTGGGCGCGCTACCTCGGCCCGATCCCGCCGCGGATCCGCACCCCGATCGTGCACGCCACCCACGTGTCGAGGATCGCGCGGGCGTTGTTACGCGGGCACGGCGTCGTCGCGCACACCCGGGGCACCTGGCCGCACATCCTGTACGGCTTCGCCTGGCTGGCCCGCCGGGTCGGCAGCGAGGTCCATCTGATCCTGCTCGATGTGGATCCGCAGACCGCACGCGCCGGACAGCTCTCCCGCGGCAGGGTCGTCACCGCCGCCGGCTTCGCCCGGCACTGCCGGCGCTGGCGGGTGCTCGTCGGCCGTGCCCGCAGCGGCGCGCTCCCCCCGGCCGCGGGCGTCGTCGTGCTGGACCGGCCGGCCTCGGACCTGCTGCGCGCCATCCGCTTCGACGGGGACGAAGTCACTGACACCGAGACGAGCTGACGCCGAGACGAGCGGTGAGGGTGTGGAACCGGTCCATCAGCAACGAACGGTGGACCTTGGTGGACCGGGACCTGGTGGACGTGCCGTACGAGATTCGGTCCACGGCCGGCGACACGAGCAACCACTGACTCGACGTCCCCGGACAGTCGAGGCAGCTCGGCCTGGCCATGCACATCTACGCCTGCGACCACAGCCTCGCCCAGCGATTCCTGTGAACCGCGTCCGTCCGCGCCCGGCGCGATCAGGGCGCCGCCCCGGGCGCGGACGGGCGAGCCGTTCCCCGGATGAAGAAGGACATCGGCGTGCGCACGGCCGGGAACGAGAAGCGCTCCAAAGCGGTGATGGTGAACCCGGCCTGCCGGATCGCCGCCGCGCTGTCGCGGCCGGTGTGACAGCCACCGGCCAGGCGCGGCCAGACGGTGGCGTCCAGCAGATCCTGCACTCGAACGAGTCCGGCCGAGTCGGCGCGCACATGCTCCAGGAACCGCAGCTGCCCGCCCCTGCCCAGCACCCGGCGCATCTGTCTCAGCGCCGCGTGCGGGTCGGGCAGCGAGCACAACACCAGTGAGGCCACCGCGGCGTCGAAGACGCCGTCGGCGGCCGGCAGGTGCTCGGCCAGGCCGTCGCTCACCTCGATCGGGATCGGCGCCCGCTCGGCCGCCGCGCGGGCCAGGCGGCGCAACCGCGGCTCCGGCTCGATCGCGAGCACGCGCGTGACGGTGGGCGGGTAGTGGGCGAAGTTCAACCCGTTTCCGGCGCCCACCTCGATCACCTGCCCGCACAGGCCCGCCAGCAGTGCCCGGCGATGTTCGGCCAGCCCTCGATCTTCCACGACCCGGCTGATTCGGGCGTAAAAGCGGGCGAAGATCGGATGGTTGACACCCGTGGCGGCCATGGTGTCCTTCTTCCCGCTCGTCGCCGCTTCACCGGGTGACCGGCGGATCGGCCAGGTCACGGGCCACCCGGCGCGGGCGTCGTCGCGCGGATCTGCCGCCTACCGTCGGGTGGAGACCCTCAGATCGGCCAGGATCGCGCGGTGGTCGCTGACCGTTCTCGGCAGCACCCGGCTGTCGAGGGCCGTGAACCCGCGGGTGAGCACGTGATCCAGGCGGACGGCCGGCAGGACCGCCGGCCAGGTGAACTGCAGGCCGGTGCCGGCCTGCTCCGACACGGGCGACAGGAGTGCGGTGAGGCGGCTCAGCTCCCGGTCGGTGCTGGCGGTGTTCAGATCGCCGACGACGATGATCCGGGAGCTGGGGTCTCCCTGGAGCGCGCGGGCCAGGGCCTCCACCTCGGCGTTGCGGTTGGCGATGAAGGACGGCCGGTCGGGGCGGAAGGACGCCAGGTGCACCGCGTAGAAGCTGACCTCGCCCTGCGGCGTGTGGATGATCGCATGCCGTGAGCGCACCACCCCGGGCACGGGCTGCGGCCGGCCGTCGAAGGGATACCTGCTCCACACCGCCACACCCGGGTTGTCGGGAAACCGGTAGGGATAGCCGGGGTCGATCTCCTTGGCGAAGGCGGGGTCGACCGTTCCGTTCTGCAGCACCGGGTCGTCGGGGACCTCCGCCGCCACGAGGATGTCCGCGCCGGCGGACCGCAGAGCCCGGGCGGTCCTCGGCAGGTCGCCGTTGGCGTAGTTGACGTTCTGGTGGACCACGCGCAGGTCCCGCGGCCCGGCGCCGGCTTCGCGGACGAACGCGGGCCCGAACAGCAGCACCCACGTCATGGCCGGGATCAAGGCCCCCGCCAGAGCGAGTCGTGACCACCGGACGAGCGCGGCCACCGCCAGGACGGGGACCGCGAGGCCGAGCCACGGCAGGCCGCTGTCGAGCGTGTTACCCATCCCCCGCCAGTTGGGCAGCAGCCGGTGCCCGGCCAGGACGAAGGCGACCAGGGCTCCCGCGGCCGCTGTCAGCCCGCCCGGAAACCGCGACCACATGATGACGAGAGATCCTTTCGGCCGCTGCGGGTTCCGGCGCCCTTCACCGCGGTAGTCCATCACAGCGCCGGCGGATGCGGTGCGGAGACAGGCGACGCAGGGAGCCGTCATGCCCGCGCCGGGCCGATGACTTTACCGTCGGCCGACGATGTCCTCCACACTGCCCTCCACACCGTCCTCCACACGGGCGGGGTGGACGCGGGCGGCGGCGCCGGTGACGAGAACCGTCCCTACCATGGTGACTCCTGAGGGCCGGGTTAGACTCCGGCCGCATGGAGCGCCGCTTTCGGAGAACACGCGAGCCCCCGCTCCGGGCAGTGACACGGAAGGACCACCGCATGGCGAAGACAGCGGCCACGCCGGACGCCACCGACCCCGCGATGCGCGCCGACGCCCGCCGTAACCGCGACCGGGTGCTGGGCGCCGCCCGGACCGTCTTCTCCGAGCACGGGACCGACGCCTCCCTGCGGGACGTGGCGCGGCGCGCCGGGGTCGGGATCGGCACGCTCTACCGGCACTTCCCCACCCGCGAGGCACTGCTGGAGGCATTGGTCGGCCACGGCTTCGACGGGCTGAGCGCCGCCGCGGAGGAGTTGCTCACCGCCGAGTCACCCGGCGACGCCCTGATCTCCTGGCTGCGCGACCTCGCCGCCGGCACCACCACCTACCACGGGCTGCCCGCGTCGGTCATGGCCGCCGTGCACGACGAGGAGTCGTGGCTGCACGAGTCGTGCGCGGCCATGCGGGCGGGAGGAGCCCGGCTCCTGACCCGCGCCCAGGAGGCCGGAGCCGTACGCTCCGACGTCACCATGGAGGAACTGCTCGCACTCGTCGCGGGGATCTCCTGGGTGAGTGAGCGGATCCCCGCTCAGGCCGATCTGGCCGACCGGCTGCTGTCACTGACCATGGAGGGCGTCCAGCGGCAGGGAGGCCGAGGGGAGGCCCACCCGGTCGTCACGCCCGGTGACCGCGACACCCGGCCGTAGCAGGCCGACCCACCCTCCTTCCGGCCCGTACGGGCACGTCCGGAGTGCTTCGGCGATCAGTCCGGAGCGAGGGTGGCTCTCCTTCAGCTCGGTGTAGCGCTGTGCCACCACGCGGGCGACGGCCGCCGGGTTGTCCAGGCCGTACACGGCGTAGAGCCGCCGCCTGGTTCTCGGCGACAGCCGTCCGGTCCACCAGCGGTAGACCATGCCGTCCGTCCAGATCACCAGGTCCGCCCAGACCGACACCAGCGCCAGGCCGTAGCCGTCGTGGACGTCGCCCTGGACACCGTGCCGTGCGAGCTCGTCACGGAGCAGACACGCGGCGTGCACGGCGGGCGTTCCCGCGAGCACACCTCGGAGGTTCGCCATTGCCCACCTCCTCTCGGCGTTCGGGGAAAACGACGAACCGTTTCCCCTTCACAGGGTGTCGTGGGATGATTACTTTCGGTAGGTGCTCGATTACTAAGAGACACATGCAACGTGGTTGGGTTTCACTGTGGGACCCGCCCCGGCACATGTAGGACCCGAAAGGACGGGAGCCCCCATGCCCGCCCCAAACGAGCTGGATCCCAGTGCCAGTGTCATGGCCTACTGGGGCTCTGAGCTGCGCCGGCTGCGAGAGGCCATGGGCTGGAGCCAGCAGGAGCTCGCCAAGCGGACGACCTACTCCACCTCATTGGTGGGCCTGGTCGAGACCGCCATGCGCGCTCCGACCAGGAAGTTCGCGCAGCGATGCGACGAGGTGCTGGAGACCGGGGGGACGCTCGTCAAGCTCTGGCCGCTGATCGGCCGGGAGTCCTCGCCCGCCTGGGTCCGCTCGCTGTTCGAGCTGGAGTGGGAGGCGCGCACGCTGCGTAACTATCAGCTCGCGGTGGTGCCGGGGTTGCTGCAGACCGAGGACTACGCGCGGACGCTGACCCGACTGGGCCGGCCGTTCGACACCACCGAGCAGGTGGAGGAGATGGTGACGGTGCGGATGCAGCGGCAGCGGCTGCTGGACCGCCCGGACCCGCCGATTCTTTTCGTCCTGCTGGACGAGGCCGTGCTTTCCCGCCCCATCGGCGGCGCCCGGGTGATGCGCGAGCAGCTCGCGCACCTCCTGGAGGCGACGGCGCGACCACGGGTCACCCTTCAGGTGATCCCCTTCGAGGTGGGGGCCTACCCCGGACTGGCCGGACCCATATTGGTCCTCTCCTTCAGGGGAGCGCCCGATGTGGTCTACATGGAGAACGCGGAGAACGCGCAGCTCCTGACCGATCCCGCCAGGGTCGACCCCCTGTCGGCCCAGTTCGACGCATTGCGTTCCTGGGCACTCCCACAGGCCGCTTCCGCGGCCTTCATCGAGAAGAGGATGAGTTCATGGATCTGACCGGTGCCCGGTGGCGCAAGAGCAGCCGCAGCAACGGCAACGGCGGCGAGTGCGTCGAGGTGGCCGTCAACCTCCCCGGCGTGGTCGCCGTCCGCGACAGCAAGAACCCCGACGGTCCCGCCCTGCTGTTCTCTCCCGAGGTTTGGACCACCTTCCTGACCCAGATCAAGGGCGACTCGATCTAGGAGCGCCCGCCGCATTTCGCCAATTGCTCCTGCGGGCGTAGCGTAGATCTTTCCACCCCGACGGTAGCTATCGTGCATATTCACCCAGCCTGTATGGGTATGCGACTCATTCAGGGGGAGCGTGCGGGCAACGTTCGACGCCTGTGCACGCGAAGGCTTCGGCCAGGGAAGGCACGATGAAAGTTGCCCGGGGGGAAAGGTCCAGCGGGCTGGGGCTGGAGGTGTTCGATCCGGCCCCCGTCGGGGTGTCGGTCACCAGCACGCGAGACCGTCGGCTGGTGTACACCAATGCCGTCTACCGGTCGGTTTTCGGTGACAGGTCGCTGTGGGCCCTCGCTCGCGAGGCGTTCGGCGACCATGTCGAACGGGATTACTACTACGGGCTGCTGGACCAGGTCCTGTGCACCGGGAAGCCCGTGACCGTCATCGAGGCCCCCGTGGCCATCGCCTACGCCGACACCGGCCCGCAGGAGCGTTTCTTCACCTTCAGCCTCTCGGAGATCTCTCTCGGCGACGGCGATCCCGGGGTGCTGCTGGTGTCGGTGGAGGTCACCGAGCAGGTCACCGCCGCGCAGCGGATCCAGGCCCTCGCCGAGGAACGCCGCCGTCTCGTCGAGCGCTACCACAAGCTGGGAAGCGTCGGCGCGGAGATGATCTGGGTGACCTCGGCCGACGGCCGCGTCATCGAACCGAGCCCCGGCTGGGAACGGGTGACCGGGCAGTCGTGGGAGGAGTTCAGGGAGGAGGGGTGGCGGGACGTGATCCACCCCGACGACCGCGAGGCGACCGTCCGGTCGTGGTCGCGGGCGGCCGAGGAGGTGCCTCCCCTGTGGGAGAACATCCACCGCATACGCCTCGCGAACGGCACCTACCGGCACTTCAGCGTCCGCGCCGTGCCGGTCATCGAAGGCGACACCGTGGTGGAGTGGGTGGGCAGCTGCACCGACATCGAGCAGGAGTGGCAGGACACCCGGCGCCTGGAACTGCTCGGCCTCGCCGCCGCCGCCACCGCGGACATCACCCGCCTGGAGGAGATGCTCACCGCGCTGGCACACGCGATCGTGCCCGAACTGGCCGACGGGTGCATCATCTACCTCCTGTCCGAGTCGCCGGACCGTCCCGCGAACGCGCCGCTGGTGGCCCAGCATGTCGCCTCCGCCGCCCGACCGGGCCTGCCCGATCTACCCGAACAGGGCGAGGAGATCTTCACCTCCGACAACGTGCTGACCCGCACGGTCCAGCGCCGCCGCGCCATCCACCGGACGTTCCCGCCGGGAATGCCGGCACCCGGTGTCGCGCCGGCGAAGGCCGAGGCGTGGCTCGTCGCGGCCAAGGCCAACAGCGTGGTCCTCGTGCCGGTCATCGTCGACGGCACCGTGGCGGCGGTGGTGGCCGCCTCCGTCTGCGGGGAACGCCCCCCGATCAGCGTGGCCGACATCACCCTGATCGGCCAGATGCTCGACCACGCGCACGACCCCCTCAGCAACGCCATCGAGTTCCGGCGCACCAAGCGCGTGGCCCTCGCCCTGCAGCGCAGCCTGCTGCCGGAACCGCCCGACGTCCCGGACCTGCAGATCGCCGCCCGCTACCAGCCGAGCCCCGCCGCGGCCGACGTCGGCGGGGACTGGTACGACTGCTTCCGGCTGCGCGACGGCGCCACCATGCTGACGATCGGGGACGTGGCCGGTCACGACCTGCCCGCCGCCGTCACCATGAGCCAGATGCGCAACATGCTCAGGGGGTTGGCCGTCGACCGCGAGGAACCGGTCGGAGAGATCCTCAGACGCCTGGACGTCGCGATGGAGACCCTGTACGACGAGGAGACCGCGACCTGCGTCCTGGCGCGCGTGGAGCAGCCCGCGCCCGGCCGGTGGCAGCTCGACTACTCGGTGGCCGGGCACCCGCCGCCCCTGCTGGTCACCCCGGACGGCGACGGCCGCTTTCTCCTGGAGACATCCGACCCCCTCCTCGGCGTGCTCCACGACAGGCCGCGCGGCAGCAGCATCGAGCCACTGCCGTCGGGCAGCACGCTGCTGCTGTACACCGACGGCCTCGTCGAGCGTCCGGGCGAGGACATCGACACGGGCCTGGCCCGGCTGCGCCGCCACGCCGCGGCGCTCGCCAGGGAATCCCTGGCGACCTTCTGCGACGAACTGCTGGTCAGGATGACCGCCGGCGGGAAGGATGACATCGCCATGATCGCCGTCCGCCTGCCGTCCGACCCCGAAGCCGGGCCGGCCGCGCCCCCAGCGCCTCGGATCCCGCCGTCCTGAGGTCACAGCGGCAGGACACCCCCTGGTTTGAGGGCCTTCATGGCGATCTGGGAGGTGAGCTTGTCGAGTCCGGGCAGGCGGCCGAGCTTCTCCAGGCAGAGCTGGCTGTAGGAGTCCATGTCCGGCACGGCGACCCGCAGCACGTAATCGGGGCGGCCGAACATGCGCAGGCACTCGATCACGTCGTCGACCTCCATGACGGCCGCCTCGAAGGCGGTGACGGTCTCGGCGTCCTGACCTTCCAGCTCGACGTAGGCGAGGACCTGGAACCCGCGCCCGACGGCCGCCGGGTCGACCACGGCACGATAGCCGGTGATCACTCCCGACTCCTCGAGGTTGCGGACCCGGCGCAGGCACGGCGAGGGAGTCAGCCGCACCCTCTCGGCGAGTTCCAGGTTGCTCAGCCGCCCTTCCACCTGAAGGAGACCGAGAATTGCGCGATCGGTTGCATCCATGGCAACTGATGCTAACCAATCTGTTAATCAGCATAAATATTGACATCGAATTTCAGGCCGCCTGGCATAACCTTGCGGGCAATCCAAGGCGCAGACAGACGGGACCACGATCATGACGATCTTCGCCGACGCCCGTGAGGTGACTCCCGACGACCGCTACGCCCTCGACGAAGGCCAGGTCTTCATGACCGGCACGCAGGCGCTGGTCCGGGTGATCCTCGACCAGATGCGCGCCGACCGCCACGCCGGCCTCGACACGGGCACGATGGTGTCGGGCTATCCCGGCTCTCCGCTCGGCGGCTTCGACCAGGAGCTCGTCCGCTCGCGCCGGCACACCGAGCCACTCGACATCGTGCACCGGCCGGGCCAGAACGAGGAGCTGGGCGCGACCGCCGTCTGGGGCAGCCAGCTCGTGCCCGGCCTCCCCCGGCCGCGCAAGGCCGGCGTCCTGGGCGTCTGGTACGGCAAGGCCCCCGGCGTCGACCGCGCGGCCGACGCCTTCCGGCACGGCAACTTCGTCGGCGCCCACCCCGACGGCGGCCTGATCGCCTTCTGCGGCGACGACCCGACGTGCAAGTCATCGACGCTGCCCTCGGCCACCGAGAGCGCGCTCGCCGCGCTGGGCATGCCGATCGTCCACCCCGGCAGCGTCCAGGAGTTGCTCGACCTGAGCCGGCACGCGATCTCGGCGTCACGGGCCAGCGGCCTGTGGGTGGCGGTGAAGGCGGTCACCAACGTGATGGACGGCACCGGCACGGTCGGCGTCGGCACCGGCCGGGTGGTTCCCGTCATGCCCGTCGTCGAATTCGAGGGCAGGCCGTACCGGCACACACCGGACGCCACACTGCTCACCCCCTGGTCTCTGGAGATGGAGCGGACGCTGGTCGGCCCGCGGCTGGAGCTGGCCCGCGCCTACGCCAGGGAGAACGGCCTCAACCGGATCACCGTGGATCCCGGGGACGCCTGGCTCGGCATCGTCGCCTCCGGGACCGCCTACTACGACGTGCGCGAGGCGTTCCGCAAGCTGGGCGTGGAGCCCGCTGAGCTCGGCGTGCGCATTCTCAAGATCGGCATGCTCTGGCCGCTGGAGCCCGGAATCGTCCGGGACTTCGCCCGCGGCCTTGAGGAGATCATGGTCGTCGAGGAGAAGGGCCCGATGCTGGAGACCCTGATCAAGGACGTCCTGTACGGCACCGCCGACGCCCCGCGCGTCCTCGGCAAGCTCGACGAGAACGGCGCCGTCCTGATCCCGCGGACCGGGGGCGTCGACGCCGATCTGGCGGCCAAGGCGGTCGCCTTCCGGCTGCGCCGCAAGGGCCTGGACGGGCGCGTCGGAGCGGCACCGCAGGAGGGCTCCCCGGCCGGCGGCCGGGAGCAGGTCTCCCTGGCGGCGGGCGAGCGCTTCACGCCCGAGGTACGCGACCGGATCGCCAAGGGCCTGTCCGTGATCTCCCGCCCGGGACCGTTGAAGCTGCTCGGCGCCCAGCGCACCCCGTTCTTCTGCTCGGGCTGCCCGCACAACCGCTCCACCGCCGTCCCGGACGACGCCCCGGTGGGCGCGGGGATCGGCTGCCACACGATGGTGGTGCTCAACCGCGAGGGCAAGGGCACCCTGACGGGCCTGACCCAGATGGGCGGTGAGGGCACGCAGTGGATCGGTCAGGCGCCCTTCACCGACACCCCGCACATCTTCCAGAACCTGGGCGACGGCACCTTCCACCACTCCGGTTCGCTCGCCGTGCGCGCCGCCGTGGGCGCGGGCGTCAACATCACCTACAAACTGCTCTACAACAGCGCCATCGCCATGACCGGCGGCCAGACGATCACCCCGTCCCTCGCCGTGGCCGACCTGACCCGCTGGCTGGAGACGGAGGGCGTGCGCCGGGTGATCGTCACCACCGACGAGCCCGAGCGCTACCGGGGGGTCAGGCTGGCGCGGATCGCCGAGGTCCGCGACCGCACCGCGCTGGAGGACGCCCAGCGCGAACTGGCCGCGATCGCCGGAGTGACCGTGCTGGTCCACGACCAGCAGTGCGCCGCCGAGAAGCGACGGCTGCGCAAGAAGGGCGAGCTGCCCGACCCGGTCCGGCGGGTGGCGATCAACCAGCGGGTGTGCGAGGGATGCGGTGACTGCGGGCAGAAGTCCGAGTGTCTGTCGGTGCTGCCGGTGGAGACCGAGTTCGGCCGCAAGACCGAGATCCACCAGTCGTCCTGCAACAAGGACTACTCCTGCGTGGAAGGCGACTGCCCCTCCTTCCTGACCGTCGTCCCGGCCAAGGCGACCCGCGGGCGCGCCGCCGTACCGGCTCCTCCTCAGACGCCGGCACCCGAGCTCCGTGCCGGGGAGACGACGATCCGGCTGGTGGGCATCGGCGGCACCGGCGTGGTGTCGGTGGCGCAGATGCTCGGCACCGCCGCGATGCTCGACGGCAGGCAGTCGCGCGGGCTCGACCAGACCGGCCTGGCTCAGAAGGGCGGCACGGTCGTCTCCGACATCCTGATCTTCGACGGTGCGGGCGACCGCTCCGGGCAGGCCGGCACGGCCGGCGTGGACGCCTACCTCGCGCTCGACCTGATCGGCGCCACCGATCCCAAGCACCTGCGCGGCGCCGACCGCGACCGGACCGTCGCGGTGGTCTCCACCAGCCTCGTCCCCACCGGATCCATGGTCCTCGACCCGTCCAAGCACGTCACCGACCTCGGCTCGCCCATCGGCGCGCTGGAGTCGCGCACCCGGCGCGAGCTGAACGTCTACCTCGACGCCGAGGACGTGGCGCAGAAGCTGTTCGGCGACCACATGCCGGCCAACACGATCGTGGTCGGCGCGGCCTGGCAGCGCGGGCTCATCCCGCTGAGCCTGGAGTCGATCGAACGGGCCATCCGCATGGGTGGCGGCAAGAGCGCCGACAAGACGATCGCCGCCTTCCACTGGGGCCGGGCCGTCGCCGCCGACCCGGAGTCGGTGGCGCGGGCGACCGGCTCCCCCGCCCCGGCCGAGCGGGCGCCGAGCCCCGAGGTCACCGCGCTCGTCGACTCGATCGCCGCTCCCGGCACCGAGCTGCACCGGATCCTGACGGTCCGGGTGCCCGACCTCGCCGCCTACCAGAATCCGCGCTACGCCACCCGCTACGCCGAGGCGGTCCGCGCGGTCCTCGCCAAGGAGCGGGAGGTCTCGGCCGAGCGCTGCCCGGTCACCGAGGCTTACGCCCGTCACCTGTACCGCCTGATGGCCTACAAGGACGAGTACGAGGTGGCCCGCCTCCACCTCGACCCGGCCGAGCGGGCCCGCATCGCCGCCGAGTTCGGCCCCGGCGCGAAGATCTCCTACAACCTGCACCCGCCGGTCCTGCGCGCCATGGGCATGAACCGCAAGATCCGTCTCGGCTCCTGGTTCGACCCGGCCTTCCGCCTGCTGTACGGCATGCGCGGGCTGCGCGGCACCCGGCTGGACCCGTTCGGCATGGCCGGGGTGCGCAGGACCGAACGCGAGCTCGTCACCGAATACACCCGGGACGTGCACCGCGCCCTCGCGCACCTGCGCCCGGAGACCGAGGAGCGGGTCTGCGAGCTGGCCGAGCTGCCGGAGATGATCCGCGGCTACGAGCACGTCAAGCTGCGCAACGTGGTCGCCTATCGGGAGCGGGTGGCCGCGCTGCTCGGCGGCCTCGGCGACGGCCAGGGGTCCCGGTAGGGGGGGCCCGCCGGAGGTCACCCGGCGACGGCCAGGGGTCCCGGTAGGGGCCCCGCCGGGGGTCACACGGTGACCGCGGACAGCGGGGGCGTGACGTCCTCCAGGGAGGCCCGCTCGGCCTTGACCGCGAACAGGAGGGCGACGATCCCGGCGAGCACCATCATGGCCGCCGCGACCAGATAGCCGTAGAACAGGCGGGTCGGGTCGGGGTTGCGCTGGTCGCCGATCAATGCGCCGAAGATGGCCGGGCCGAGGGCGCCGAAGGTCTGGGCGACGGCGAAGAACACCGCGATGGCCAGGGCCCGGATCTCCAGCGGGAACAGCTCGCTGACGGTGAGGTATCCGGAGCTGGCCGCGGCCGAGGCGACGAAGAAGATGACCGACCACAGCAGGGTCTGGGTGGTCGCGGTGAGCACGCCCTCCTTGAACAGCCAGCCGGTCACGGCCAGCAGGAGGCCGGAGAAGATGTAGGTGGAGGAGATCATGGGTTTGCGGCCGACGGTGTCGAAGAGCGGGCCGAGCACGAACGGGCCGAGCAGGTTGCCCAGCGCGAACAGGAACAGGTACTTCGACGCGTCGGATGCGCTCACCCCGTAGAACTGCGAGAGCACCAGCACGTAGGTGAAGAAGA
Organism: Streptosporangium sp. CA-135522; assembly: GCF_050949235.1. Classification (NCBI taxonomy): domain Bacteria; kingdom Bacillati; phylum Actinomycetota; class Actinomycetes; order Streptosporangiales; family Streptosporangiaceae; genus Streptosporangium; species Streptosporangium sp. CA-135522. Next base: position 3,713,769 of record NZ_CP192026.1, on the reverse strand, counting down.
TCGCGTTGTACAGGAACGACTGGCTGATCATCAGGGTGGCGCCGAGAATCGACCTCTTCGGGTAGTCCTTGAAGATCACCCGGAGGACGTCGCGGTAGCGGACCGCGCCGTGCGGGCGGATCTCGATGATCCTGCGCTCGTCCACCGGTGGCACCTCCTTGCCGGACTCCCGCACGTGCTGCTCGATCTCGCGGACCGCCAGCTCGGCCTCCTGCTCCCTGCCGTGCATGACCAGCCAGCGCGGGCTCTCCGGCAGGTGCCGGCGCAGGCCCCAGATCAGCAGGCCGATCAGCGGGCCGATGAGCAGGCCGAGCCGCCAGCCCAGGTCGACCGGGAGCAGGTCGGGGTTGAGGAGGATGTAGGTGGACGCCGTACCGATCATGGCGCCCAGCCAGTAGGTGCCGCTGACGGCCAGGTCGATCCGGCCGCGGTAGCGGGCGGGGATGAGCTCGTCGATGGCCGAGTGGATCGCCGCGTACTCTCCGCCGATGCCCATCCCGGCGAAGAAGCGGAAGAGCAGCAGCCACCAGTAGGAGAAGGAGAAGGCGGTGATGCCGTTGGCGACGAGATAGAGGCCGAGTGTGATGATGAAGAGCTTGCGCCGGCCGAATCTGTCCGACAGACGTCCGAATATCAGCGCGCCGGCGACCTCGCCGAGCAGGTAGACCGTGGCGGCCAGACCCACCTCGGCCGCGGTCAGGGCGAGCGTCTGCCGCTCGCGCAGGACGTCGCCGACGGCGCTGGCGATCGTGATCTCCATGCCGTCGAGCACCCAGGCCACCCCGAGCGCGACGACCATCCTGGTATGGAAGCGCGACCAGGGCAGCCGGTCGATCCGCGCCGGGATGAGTGTCTGGATGGTCCGATCCTGCGATTCCCCCATAACTACATAGTGTAGTTAGAAATAGCCTAAAGTGACGGTCGGTGGAGTGTCACGGGTAGGACAGGGCGTCAGGCCGGGCAGGACGTCAGGCCTACGAGAGGCGGGCGAGCTCCTCCCCGCGTCCGAGAAGGGACGGCTCGTCGATGGGGTTCTCGTGGGTGCCCGTCGACGTGCAGGCGTGCGCGCCCGCGATGGTGCCCAGCCGGACGGAGTCGTCCAGGGGCCGGCCCGACAGCAGGCCGTACAGGACGCCCGACACGAACGCGTCCCCGGCCCCGTTGCTGTCGGCCACCGGGCCGGGCAGCGGGGCGGCGGGGAAGTGCCGCAGCCCGTCGGCGTCGAGGACGTGGCAGCCCTCGGCGCCCGCCGTGCAGATCACCGTCCTGGCACGGCCACCGGCCAGGATGTCGCGCATGACGGCCTCGCGGCGGGAGCCCAACGCCGTGTCCGACAGGAAGACCAGGTCGGAGGAGTAGGCGTAGTCCCGGTGGAAGTCGTTGTCCCCGTCCCAGTCGTGCAGGTCGGTGGAGACGGACCCGCCCTCAAGGTCGGGGTAGACGTGCCGGGAGAAACCGGTGAGCGACACGTGCACGTGCCGGGCCTCGCGCACCGCCGGTAGGTAGAGCTCCCTGGGCAGCCGTTCGCCGGGCGCGTCACGCGGGTCGAACAGCGACAACCGCCGCCCGTCGGGGCCGACCAGCAGGACGCTGCGCCGGGTGCCCTGCGGGGCGAGCGCCCATTCGAACTCCACGCCCTTGGCCTCCATGTGGGCCCGGATGAAACGGCCCTGTGGATCGTCGCCGATCAGGTCGACGAGCTTGACCTTCAGGCCGAGTGTGTGACAGCCGAGCGCGACGCCACTGCCGGTGTTGCCGATCCGGTCGACCATCGGGGGGACGGCGTAGGTGTCCGCGTACGGCAGGGGCAGTTCGGGCACGTAGGCCGTGGTGTCCACCCCGGTCCCGCCGATGACGATGACGTCATAACCAGTCTTCATCGCCTCATGGTCCCATTCACCGTCCGCGCTCGCCCCGACGGACCGCGCTCGCCCCGGCGGCAGCGGTCTCGCTCGCGGCCCCGTGCCGGTGGGACTCCGCTAGCGGTTCACCAGCGGGCCCGAGCCCGTCGAGCGGCGCACGACCAGCTCGGGCTGGAACATCAGCTCGATGTGCCTGCTGCGGACGCCGTTGATCTCCTCCAGCAGGGTCGCCACGGCGGCCGAGGCCATCGCGCCGATGGGCTTGCGCACGGTGGTCAGCGGCGGATCGGTGAAAGCGATCAACGGCGAGTCGTCGAACCCGACCACCGACACATCCGCCGGCACCGACAACCCCCGATCCCGGCACGCCCGGATCGCCCCCAACGCCATCAGATCCGACGCGCACACGATCCCGGTGCACCCCCGCTCCAGCAACTGCGCCGCCGCCGCCTGACCCCCCTCCACCGAAAACAGCGAATGCGAGATCAACCCCTCCACCTCGGTCGCACCCAGCAACTGCGCCATCGCCTGCCGATACCCCTCGATCTTGCGAATCACCGGCACGAACCGGCGCGGTCCGACGGCCAGACCGATCCGCTCATGCCCCAGATCCACCAGATGCTGTACGGCCAGCCGCGCCGCCGCCCGATCGTCCGGCGAGATGAACGGCGCCTCGATCTGGCCGCTGTAGCCGTCCAGCAGGACGATCGGCAGCCCGCGCTCGGTCAGGCGGGTGTAACGGTCCATCTTCGCCGTGGTGTCGGCGTGCAGGCCGGAGACGAAGACGATGCCGCTGACCCCGCGATCGATCAGCAGCTCGGTGAACTCGTCCTCGGGTGCTCCGCCGGGAAGCTGCGTGCACAGCACCGGGGTGTAGCCGTGCTGGGTCAGCGCCTTCTCGATCGCCTGGGCGAAGGCCGGGAAGATCGGATTGTCCAGCTCCGGGGTGACCAGGCCGATCAGCCCGTTACTGCGCTGACGCAACCGCTGCGGACGCTCATAACCCATCACGTCCAGCGCCGCCAGAACGGCCTGCCGGGTGGCGGCCGACACCCCCGGCTTGCCGTTGAGCACCCTGCTGACCGTGGCCTCGCTGACCTTGGCCTGCGCGGCGATGTCGGTCAGGCGGATTCCCGCGCCGTCGGGACGCGACCGGGGAATATTCGTGAGTTCACCATCCATCAGAAGTAACCCCACCATGCGGCTGAATTGGGCGCAAGCCGGACGGCATTGAGCACCTTGATGTGAAACTCGTTGTTGAAACTTTTCCCAAACTGTAACATCCCGCGCTCGTGATCATGCGCATTGTCACAGCCGCTCCAACGAAACTCCCAACGCGCAACTTGCTGCTCATCACCGGCGACAAAGTAACCAGTAGATGTGCGATTTCTAACGACATCTATGGACACATGGGCAAGAGGCGCGATGTACTACCTCATCAATCACACGGCTGGATCCGGGCAGTGGAGTCCGGGAGGAACGAGCGCGCATGAGTACCGTCGTCCTCGACAATGTGACCAAGGTCTACCCCGGTGGGTACCTCGCGGTTGACCGCATGAACCTGCGCGCCGACAACGGGGAGTTCCTCGTCCTTCTGGGGCCTTCCGGTTGCGGTAAGTCCACGCTGCTACGAATGATCGCGGGCCTGGAGGAAGTCACCTCCGGAGACCTGTGGCTGGGCGGCACGCTCGCCAACGACCTCGCCCCACGCGATCGTGACGTGGCCATGGTCTTCCAGAACGGCGCGCTCTACCCGCACCGCACGGTGCGCGGCAACATCGCCTTCCCTCTGGAGATCGCCAAGGCCGACCCGGCGATGGTCCGGGAGCGGGTGACGGAGCTGTCGAAGGCGCTGCACATCGACGAGACGCTCGAACGCCGCCCTGGAACGCTCTCCGGCGGCCAGCGTCAGCGCGTCGCGATGGGGCGCGCGATCGTCCGCCAGCCCTCGCTCTTCCTGATGGACGAGCCGCTGTCCAACCTCGACGCGGGCATGCGCACCGAGTTGCGCATGGAGATCTCCTCGCTGGTCCGATCCCTCGGCGTGACCACCATCTACGTGACGCACGACCAGGTGGAGGCCCTGACGCTGGCCGACCGGATCGCCATCATGAACCGGGGCGTGCTTCAGGACGTCGGCACGCCCGGCCAGGTCTACAACGACCCGGCCACCGCCTTCACCGCCGCCTTCCTCAGCTCCCAGCAGCTCAACCTCCTCGCGGCCACCGTGCGCACCCCGCAGAACCAGTTCATCCTGCTGGACTTCGGGGTGCATCAGATCATGATCCCTTGGACCGATCCCAGGGCCTACGCCATCTCCCAGCACGTCGGTCAACAGATCATCGTCGGCCTGCGCCCGGACTGCCTGGCCCCGGTCCCCGAGACGTTCGAGGGTCCCGTCTTCCTCGGCCGCGTCCGCGCGCTGGAGTATCACGGCCACGAGTGGCTCGCCTACGTCGAGAGCGGCATCCCGACCGTGCCCGTCCCCCAGCCTCCCGATCCTCGCCACAAGGCCCGCGGCCTGGCGACGTCCGCCACGGGCGGGCGGGCTCGTGCGGCCATCAGGCGCCTGCTGCCCGGCACCGGCTTCGACCCCGAGCCCCAGCAGGAGCAGGAGCAGGTCGGCGGCGGCACTCACCGTCGCGCCGACCTCATCGTCCGCATCGGCTCCCGGCCCATCTGGCGGGCCGGCGAACCCGCCCGTGTGGGTGTCGACGCCACCCGCCTGATGCTCTTCACCCTGGACGGCTCCCGCATCGACCCCCCGCACCGCTGACCGGCCCCCACTGGCCGGCCCTTGAGGCACGGGTCGGCCGCACCGGCGCCACGCCGTACGCGCCCGGTCGGGCAGCGGTGCCGCCGGGTCAGCGGGCGATGATGGAGACGACCTCGACGACGCGGATGGCACGGTCCAGCTCCGCCCGATGGAAGGACGGGCCCTCGGTGCGGGCGAGGACCAGGTGCAGGCCCGTGTCCGGCACCGGCAGGCTCATCAGCCTGTTGCGACCCGAGCTGAGGAGCGAGGGGCGCAGGGGCGTGAGGTCGGCCGCCTTGACGCCGACGAGACCGCCCGTTTCATCGAGCGAGATCGGGGCCTGCCAGCTTCGGTGGACGAGCTCTCCGCTCCCGGAGGACACCGCGACCGCCCATTCGGCGCTCACCAGGCCGGGAACGGCGTCCACGAGGGTGGCGATGGCCCTGCCGGGCTCGGTCGCGACGTGCTTGAGCAGGTCGTAGTCGGGGGCGGCGCCGGGGATCTCACGGGTGGGCCAGACGGCTTCGACGCGTATGCCGGGGACGACCGACAGGCGGTCCCGGACTGTTTCGGCGTCGACGGTGCCGGGCCAGGAGACGGTGAAGTCGTCCACGGCCCGGCCGGTCTCGCGTTCCAGCACCGTCACCTGGAGGATGTCGGCCCCCAGCGTGCCGAGCACCCGGGCGACCTGGCCCAAGGCGCCCGGGCGATCGGGAAAGGACACCCGTAGCCGCAACATCATTTCGATCACCTCTCTTTGGACATCAGGGTGTCCTAGACAGGTTTCATGAAGGTTCCGGGGAGATGTCCAGGATAAGACCTGACATCGCGAAATATCAGTCCTGACAGACCTTTCCCCCGGCGGGCCGGGCCCACTCCTGGACGCCGCGTTCCAGCAGGCCCGGGGTCCGCCACTCCCCGGAAGAGGCCCGGAAGGCCGAGCACACCTAGCGCAGGACCTTCGGCCCCGAACCGGTGGAACCCCGCACGATGAACTCCGGCTGGAACATCAACTCGGAGTGCTGCATGGGCGCACCGGAGACGGCCTCCAGCAGGGTGTGCACCGCGGCGGTCACCATCGACTGGACGGGCTGACGCACGGTGGTCAGAGGCGGATCGGTGAAAGCGATCAACGGCGAGTCGTCGAACCCGACCACCGACACATCCGCCGGCACCGACAACCCCCGATCCCGGCACGCCCGGATCGCCCCCAACGCCATCAGATCCGACGCGCACACGATCCCGGTGCACCCCCGCTCCAGCAACTGCGCCGCCGCCGCCTGACCCCCCTCCACCGAAAACAGCGAATGCGAGATCAACCCCTCCACCTCGGTCGCACCCAGCAACTGCGCCATCGCCTGCCGATACCCCTCGATCTTGCGAATCACCGGCACGAACCGGCCTGGCCCGACGGCCAGGCCGATCCGCTCATGCCCCAGATCCACCAGATGCTGTACGGCCAGCCGCGCCGCCGCCCGATCGTCCGGCGAGATGAACGGCGCCGGAACGTCAACGGCGTGCCCGTTGAGCAGGACGATCGGCACCCCCTGCCCGATGAGCTGGGTGTAGCGGTCGGAGCGCGCGGTGACGTCGGCGTGCAGGCCGGAGACGAAGATGATGCCGCTGACCCCGCGATCCACGAGCAGCTCGGTGAACTCGTCCTCCACCGCTCCGCCGGGAAGCTGCGTGCACAGCAGCGGGGTGTAGCCGTGCTGGGTCAGCGCCTTCTCGAAGGCCTGGGCGAAGGCCGGGAAGATCGGATTGTCCAGCTCCGGGGTGACCAGGCCGATCAGCCCGTTACTGCGCTGACGCAACCGCTGCGGACGCTCATAACCCATCACGTCCAGCGCCGCCAGAACGGCCTGCCGGGTGGCGGCCGACACCCCCGGCTTGCCGTTGAGCACCCTGCTGACCGTGGCCTCGCTGACCTTGGCCTGCGCGGCGATGTCGGCCAGCCTGGCCGAGCCGTTCCCCGGCTGGCCGCCGTTATACGCCATCGCGTTCCCACCAGACGGCGGAGTCGGGGGCGAGCCGTACCGTGTCGCCCTCGACGGCCGGCTCCTCGCTGGCCAGCAGGACCCGCCCGGGAGCGGGCAGCTCGACCGGCTGGCCGGTCAGGTTGAGCGTGCAGGCGAACCCGTCGCCCCGGGTGAAGGCCAGCGTGCCCTCGGGAGAGTCCAACCAGGTCAGCGGCGCGCCGCCGAAGGCCTCACGGTCCCGCCTGATCTCCAGCGCCGCGCGGTACAGGCGCAGCGTGGACAGCGGGTCACGCAGCTGGGACTGGACGCTGAGCGGGCCCCACGAGGCCGGCATGGGCAGCCAGGACTCCTCGATGCCGGGCAGGCTGAAGCCGAAGTGGGGTTCGACGTCGGCCCACGGGATGGGGACCCGGCAGCCGTCGCGGCCGTCGTCGGGGTTGCGCAGCCGCTGCGGGTCGCGCAGAAACTCCTCCGGCAGGTCGAGGACCTCCGGCAGGCCGAGCTCCTCGCCCTGGTAGACGTAGGTCGAGCCGGGCAGGGAGAGCATCAGCAGGGCCGCCGCGCGGGAGCGGCGCAGGCCGATCTCGCCGCCGCCGTAACGGGTCAGGTGCCGTTTGACGTCGTGGTTGGACAGCACCCAGGTGCTGGGCGCGCCGACCAGCCCGGCCGTGGCCAGCGACTCCTGGATCACCGCGCGGAACCTGGCCGCGTCCCACGGGGTGTTCAGGAAGTGGAAGTTGAACGCCTGGTGCAGCTCGTCGGGGCGGACGTAGTCGGCCAGCCGTTGCGGGGACGGCGCCCACGCCTCGGCGACGCCGATCCGCTCGCCCGGGTAGGAGTCGAGCAGCTTGCGCCAGGCGCGGTGGATCTCGTGCACGCCGTCCTGGTCGAAGAACGGGACCACCTCGGAGCCGATCATCCGGACCTGGTCCGGATGGCCGACGTCGGGCAGGCCCTCCGCCTTGACCATGCCGTGCGCGACGTCGACACGGAAGCCGTCCACGCCCAGGTCCAGCCAGAAGCGCAGCACCGACTCGAACTCCGCGTGGACCTCGGGGTTCTCCCAGTTCAGGTCGGGCTGTTCGGGGGCGAACAGGCGCAGGTACCACTCCCCGTCGGGCAGCCGGGTCCAGGCGGGGCCGCCGAAGACCGACTCCCAGTCGTTCGGGGGCAGTTGTCCGTTCTCGCCCTTGCCCTGGCGGAAGATGTAGCGCTCTCGCTCGGGGCTGCCGGGCCCGGCCGCCACCGCCTGCTGGAACCACACGTGCCTGTCGGAGGTGTGGTTGGGCACGACGTCGACGATGACCCGCAGACCGTGCCGGTGCGCGTCGTCGATCAGAGCCTTGGCGTCGGCCAGCGACCCGAAGATCGGATCCACGTCCCGGTAGTCCGCCACGTCATACCCGAAGTCGGCCATCGGCGAGGTGTAGAAGGGGGTCAGCCAGACGGCGTCGACCCCCAGGTCCGCCAGATACCGCAGCCGGCTCCGCACGCCCAACAGGTCGCCGATCCCGTCGCCGTTGCCGTCGGCGAAGCTGCGCACGTAGACCTGGTAGATCACAGCGTCTCGCCACCATCGGGTGGCGGTGTCGCTGGCATGGCCCGCGTGGACGAGCTCGGTCATATTTGTCCCCCGATCAAATGACATATCAGGACGTGATAGCACGGTGGTGTTACGACTTGGTGGCGCCGGCGGTGAGCCCGGCGACCAGATGACGCTGGACGAGCAGGAAGACGACCGCCGCGGGCAGCGCGATCAGCACGGCCGAGGCGGTCAGCAGGCCCCAGTCGGACCAGTGCTGGCCGACGAACTGCTGCAGGCCGGCCGCGAGGGTGCGCGTCTCCTCTCCCGTCATGAAGACCGAGGCGTAGGCGACCTCGCCCCAGGCGGTCATGAAGGAGTAGAACGCGGTGACCGCGATGCTCGGCCGGGCCAGCGGCAGGATGACCCGCCAGAAGGTGCCGAACGGGGTCAGCCCGTCGATCATGCCGGCCTGGTCGATCTCGCGCGGGATGGAGTCGAAGTAGCCCTTCATCATCCACGCGCAGAACGGCACCGCCACGGTCATGTAGGCGAGGACCAGGCCGGGGATCTGGTTGAGCAGCCCGAGGCCCGCCATCAGGTTGTAGAGCGGCACGATCAGGATCGCCACCGGGAACATCTGGGTGATCAACAGCATCCACATGACGCCGCGGTAGCCCGGGAACCGGAAGCGGCTGATCGCGTACCCGGTCGTCGAGGCCAGGAACACGCCGATGATCGTGGTCAGCCCCGCGATGATCACGGAGTTGAGCAGCCAGTTGGGGAACTGCGTCTCGGTCAGCACCCGGACGTAGTTGTCCAGTGACGAGTCGTCGAAGAACTTCAGCTCGGTGGACAGCCAGCCGTCGCGCGGCTTGAGCGAGGTCAGGACCAGCCACACGATGGGAAACAGCGCGATGACGGACGCGACGATGAGCGTTCCGTGCAGCAGGATCGAGCCGCCGATGCTGCGTTCCTCACGGCCGCGGGCACGACGGCGCCCCGCGGGACCTGCGGTGGCGGTGCTCACCAGACCTCCCCTTGCTTGCGCAGCGCGCGGCGGTAGACCAGGGCCAGTACGACGAGGAGCAGGAGAATGATCACTCCCCATGCCGCCGAGCCCGAGTAGTTGCGGATGCCGGTGAAGGCCTCGCGGTAGGCGTAGGTCACCAGGATCTCCGTGGAGCTGCCCGGGCCTCCGCCGGTGATCAGGAAGATCAGCGGGAACATGTTGAACGTCCAGATCGTGCCCAGCAGGACGACGGTGCTGGAGACCGTGCGCAGGCCGGGGACGGTGATGTGGCGGAAGCGCTGCCACGGCGCGGCGCCGTCCACCTCGGCCGCTTCGTAGAGCTCGCCGGGGATCGACTGGAGGCCGCCGAGCATGGCGACCATCATGAACGGCACGCCCACCCAGACGTTGACCGCGACGACCGCGATCTTCGCCATGGTCGGGTCGTCGAGCCAGCCGACCGTCCCGAGGCCCGCGGCCCTCAGCATCGCGTTGATGACGCCGTAGTCGCTGTTGTAGAGGTAGCGCCAGATGAACGCGGCGACGAAGGGCGGGATCGCCCACGGCAGGATCAGCATCAGCCGGTAGAACGAGCGCAGGCGCATCTTCCGGTTGAGCAGCAGGGCCAGGCCGAGGCCGAGGCCGTAGTGGAGCCCGACGCAGGCGACGGTCCACACGACCGTCCAGGTCAGCTTGTCCCAGAACAGACCGCTCGTCAGGATGTCGACGTAGTTGCCGAGCCCGACGAACTCATAGCTCGATGGGATCACGTTGACGCCGATCGTCCGCCCCATCGTGGCCTCGGTGGCGTCGGTCAGCGACAGGTACACACCCCGCACCAGCGGCCAGCCGATCAGCACGGCGGTGACCACGACGACCGGGGCGACCATCGCCCAGGCGTACCAGTACTGCGACAGCGACCGCCGAATCGGGCCGGCCTCCTCGCGGCGGACCGGGCCGCGGGCGTCGCCCGCGGCCCGGTCCCTGGCCGTGCCGGTCACACGTCCAGTGGAAGTCGCCACGGATCAGCTCCAGCCCTTGAAGATGCCGTGGTACTTCTCGTCCACCGACTTGACCATGTCCTCGGGCGAGGCCTTGCCACCGACCAGGGACTGGTAACCCTCCAGCAGCGGCTGGAAGAGCTGGCCGCCCTCGGGGATCCACGGCCGCGCGACCGCGGTGTCGATGATCGGCTTGAAGGTGACGACGTCCTTGTTGGCCTGGACGTCGGGGTTGTCGTAGGCGGAGGCGCGGGTCGGCAGGAGGCTGATCTCCTTGGCGATCCTGGCCTGGGCCTCGGGGGTGCTCATGAAGCGGACGAACTCGTAGGAGGCGTCCAGGTTCTTGGAACCGGCGTAGATGGCGTAGTTCCAGCCGCCGGTGGGGGCGCCGGCCTTGGCCGATCCCGCGGGGACGGGCGCGATGCCGAGGTTGGCCTTGTCCTTGAACTCCTTGCCCTGGTAGATCTCCGACAGCGCCCACGGGCCGTTGTAGATCATCGCGGCCTTGCCGTCCTTGAGGGCGGTCATCGCGTTGGCGTAGCTGTCCTGGATGGCGGGCTTGGCCGCCGCGCCGGAGGTGACCAGGTCGGTGACGGTCGCCATGGCCTTGACGTTGGCCGGGGAGTTGATGGTGATCTTCTTGTTCTGGACGTCGAGAAGGTCACCGCCCTCGCCGTAGATGAACGGAAGCAGGAAGTAGGAGTCGACGTTGAGCGCGAGACCGTTGACGCCGGTCTTGGCCTTGACGTCGAGGGCGGTCTTCTTGAGCTCCTCCACCGTGGCCGGAGCCTTGTCGTGGCCGGCCTTCTCCAGGAGCTTCTTGTTGTACAGCAGCGCCAGGGTGTCGGTGACCTGCGGCACCGCGTAGGACTTGCCGTTGTACTTGGTGCTGCTCAGCGGGCTGGGCAGGAAGTCGGACTCGTTCTCCAGCGCGCGCGTGCCGTCCAGCGGCTGGAGGTAGCCGAGAGAGGCGAACTGTGAGGTCCAGGCCACCTCGGAGCGGATGACGTCCGGCGCGCCGCTGCCGGCCTGCGCGGCGGTCTGGAACTTGTTCTGCGCCTGGTCCGAGGGGACGTTGACGTAGTTGACCTTGATATTGGGGTACTTCGCCTGGAAGTCCTTGATGAGCGCCTGGAACGTCGGGCCCTCGCTGTCCGGCCGGACGGTGTCCCACCAGGTGATCTCGCCGCTGATCTTCGACGGATCGGCCGCGGCGGACTGGGCGGGCGCCGCCGCCGAGCCGCCGTCTCCGCCGCCGCAGGCGGAGACCGCCAGGGCGAGGGCGGCGACGATCGTCGCAGCCGAGAAGGCTCGCCGCATCATTTCTCCTCATAGCTCAGGGGACCGGTCCGGGCAGGGGAAGCCACCGGGCCGGGTTTGGAGTACGCCGGACGTTACGCCGCCGTGAACCGTGTTGGAAGAAGTTTCTGCAAGTCTCTGCAAATTTGTTACATACTCCACCAAAAGCGCCGAGGGTGACATCCCCGCCATCGAAGGTGTTACCGCAGATACTTGCACGTCAGAGCGATCATCTACGTCGAAATGGATCTTCGACTCGGGGGGTGGGAACGCCGCCCGCAACCGAAAATCACCACACTTCAGAAAGTTTCGGTAAGGGATTGCATAGATCATGTCCAATGAGTAGCTTCCGGGCAACACCCCCGAAACAACTTCGCGGAGGCCCCCGGTGGTCTGGCCACTCCTCCCACGACGCGCGAGAGCGACCCTCCTGACAGGCGCCGGACTCACGACGGCCCTGATCGCCTCCTGTCTCGCCGCGCCCCCTCCTCCCGCCGCCGCGGCGCGGCCGCCCTCCCCGTTCACCGGCACGACGGCCATGGCCGCGCCGCAACCGCTCACCGCCCCGACGGTCTCCGGCTCCCCCGTGATCTCGGGGCTGAGCCGTACGGCGGAGCCCTCCGACGCCGGCCTCGCCCGCGACGCGCTCCGCGCCGACCTGAGCCGCGAACGGTTCTACTTCGCGATGACCGACAGGTTCGCCAACGGCGATCCCGGCAACGACCGGGGCGACCTGTCCGGTGACCGGCTCGCCACCGGGTTCGACCCCACGCACAAGGGCTTCTACCAGGGCGGCGACCTCGAGGGACTGCTCGGCAGGCTCGACTACGTCAAGGACCTCGGCAGCACCGCGATCTGGATCACTCCGGCCTTCCGCAACCGCCCCGTCCAGGGCACGGGCGAGAACGCCTCGGCCGGTTACCACGGCTACTGGATCACCGACTTCACCAGGATCGACCCGCACCTGGGCACGAACGCCCAGATGAAGCGGCTGGTGCGGGAGGCGCACCGGCGCGGGATGAAGGTCTTCTTCGACATCATCACCAACCACACGGCCGACGTGATCGACTACCAGGAGAAGAGCCGCTCCTACCGGTCCAAGGGGGCCTACCCCTACGTCGACGTCAAGGGCGTGCCGTTCGACGACCGGCGCTACGCCGGCGGGAACGCCTTCCCCGAGGTCGGCCCCGGATCCTTCCCCTACACGCCGATCGCGCCGATGAACGCCAAGACGCCGTCCTGGTTGAACGATCCGACGATGTACCACAACCGAGGCGACTCGACCTTCAGCGGCGAGAACTCCGAATACGGCGACTTCTTCGGCCTCGACGACCTGTGGACCGAACGGCCCGAGGTGGTCAGGGGCCTGACCGACGTCTACAAGACCTGGGTGCGCGACACCGGTCTCGACGGCTTCCGCATCGACACCGCCAAGCACGTGAACATGGAGTTCTGGGAGAGGTTCTCCCCCGCCCTGCGCGGCTACGCGGCCGGACTCGGCAACAAGCGGTTCTTCATGTTCGGCGAGGTCTACTCCGGCGATCCCGGCTTCACCAGCCGCTACTCCACCCGTGGCGGGATGAACGCCACCCTGGACTTCCCCTTCCAGGAGGCCGCCCGCGCCTTCAGCGGCGGCACGGCGGGCGCGGAGAGACTGGCCCGGCTCTTCGCCGGGGACGACTACCACACCGACGCCGACGGCAACGCGGCGTCGCTGCCGACCTTCCTCGGCAACCACGACATGGGCCGCATCGGCCGGTTCCTCACCCAGGACAATCCGGGGGCGCCCGACTCCGAACTGCTTCGCAGGGACCTGCTCGCCCACGAACTGATGTATCTCACCCGCGGCCAGCCCGTGGTCTACTACGGCGACGAGCAGGGCTTCACCGGCAAGGGCGGCGACCAGGACGCCCGCCAGCCGATGTTCGCCTCCAGGACCGACAGCTATCTGAGCGACGACCTGATCGGCACCGCGGCCACCCACGCGCAGGACAACTTCGTTCCCGCCCACCCGCTCTACCAGGGCATCTCCGCCCTCGCGAAGCTCCGTGACGCCCATCCCGCCCTCGCCGACGGCGCCCAGATCGAGCGCCTGGCCGCGGACGGCGTCTACGCCTTCTCCAGGATCGACGCCCGGGCACAGGTCGAATACGTCGTCGCGGTCAACAACGCCGAGCGGGCGGCGACCGTGAACGTGCCGACCTTCTCCGCGGACACGGCCTTCACCAGGGTGTACGGCGAGGCCGCCGCGGAGTCCACGACGGGCGCCGACACCAGGCTGACGGTGACCGTACCGGCCCTGTCCGCGGTGGTCTACCGGGCCTCGGCGAAACTCGCCGCCCCGGCGGCGGCGCCGGCGATCTCGATCGCCCTGCCCGGTGCCGAGATCCGGGGGACGGCCGAGGACGGCCGGATCCCGGTCTCCGCGACCGTACCGGGAACGGGCTTCGACCAGGTGACCTTCGCCGCCAGGTCGGGTGACGGCCCCTGGAAGGTGCTCGGCACCGACGACGCGCCGAACTCCTCGGGCGGGAGCCGTACCTTCCGCGTCTTCCACGACCTGCGTGACATCCCGGCGGGCACGAAGATCACCTACAAGGCGGTCGTGAAGGACTCCGCGGGCAGGTTCGCCGCCGCGACCGCGACGGCCGCCGTCGGCCCCGAACCCACCCCGCAGGAGCCCGGCGCCGTCCGGCGCGACTGGCTGATCGTGCACTACGGGCGGCCGGACGCCGACGGCTGGGGCCTGCACGTCTGGGGCGACGTCGACAGACCGACCGAATGGACCAGCCCGCTCCCGCTGACCGGCGAGGACTCCTACGGCAGGTTCGCCTGGATCAAGCTCAAGCCCGGCGCCACCGACGTCGGGATCATCGTCCACAAGGGCGACGAGAAAGACGGCGGTGACCGGACCGTCAACCCCGCCAGGACCGGCGAGGTCTGGCTGGCGGCGGGCGATCCCGCCACCCACGCCTCCCGTGCGGCGGCCCAGGGCCACGCGACCGTCCACTACGGCCGTCCCGGCAAGGACTACCAGGGCTGGGGCCTGCACCTGTGGGGCGACGGGCTCGCCGACGGGGTGCCCACCGAGTGGGCCGCGCCACGCCCGCCGGACGGCACCGACTCCTACGGCGCGTTCTGGAAGCTCCCGCTGAAGAACGCCTCCGCCCCGGTGAACTTCATCATCCACAAGGGCGACCTCAAGGATCCCGGCCCCGACCAGGCCTTCACTCCGGCGCTGCAACCGGACGCCTACGTCGGCTCGGGCGTGGCGAAGGCCCATCCGACCCGCGCCGCGGCCGAGAACGTCGCGATCCTGCATTACCACCGGCCGGACGGGAATTACGACGGCTGGGGACTGCACCTGTGGGGTGACGTGGCCGCTCCCACCGAGTGGGCCACCCCGCTCCGGCCCACGGGCGAGGACGGGTTCGGGGTTTACTTCCGCGTCCCCCTGACCGAGGGGGCGAAGAACGTGAGCTACATCATCCACAAGGGTGACGACAAGGATCTGCCGGACGACCAGGCGCTGGACCTCACCGCCGTGGGCCACGAGGCCTGGCGGGCGGCGGCCACCGAGGGCTACCTGCTGCCCCAGCCGCCGGCCCGCGGCGCCGACGCCGACCTGACCAAGTCGGCGGCGCACTGGATCGACCGCGACACCCTCGCCTGGAAGGTCGAGCCGTCCTCCTCCCTCCACTACTCCCTTGCCTTCTCCGGCAAGGGCGACATCGCGCACACCGGGGGCGACCTCTCCGGCGACCTGCGGATCATCCGGCTGATCCCCGGGGCGCTCACCGACGCCCAGAAGGCGAGATGGCCGCACCTGGCCGCCCACGTCGCCCTCAAGGTGGATCCGCGCGACGCCGGCCTGGTCGACGAGGCGCTGCGCGGCCAGCTCGTGGCCGTCGAGCGGGACGCCTCGGGCGCCCTGCTCACCGCCACCGGCGTGCAGATCCCCGGCGTGCTCGACGACGTCTACGCCAAGGCCGCCGGTGCCGAGTTAGGCCCGACCTGGCACGGATCCCCCCGTTTGTCCGTCTGGGCGCCGACCGCGCGGAAGGTGGAGCTGGCGCTCTACCGCGACGCCTCGGGCGCCGGCCGTACCGTCCACCGGATGCGGCGCGACGACGAGACCGGCGTCTGGTCGGCGCGGGGACCGTCCTCCTGGAAGGGGCGCTACTACACCTTCCTGGTCACGGTCTACTCGCCCGCCGCGGGCAAGGTCGTCACCAACGAGGTGACCGACCCCTACAGCCTGTCGCTGGCCGCCGACTCCGTCCGCAGCCAGGTGGTGGACCTGTCCGACCGGTCCCTCGCCCCCGACGGCTGGGCCTCCCTGGCCAAGCCCGAGGCGGTGGCCCAGAACAGGGCGTCGATCTACGAACTGCACGTGCGTGATTTCTCCGCCTCCGACGCCTCGGTCCCCGCCGGGCGGCGCGGCACCTACGCGGCGTTCACCGGGCAGTCCGCCGGGATGAAGGAGTTGCGCAAGCTCGCCGAGGACGGGCTGACCCACGTGCACCTGCTACCGGTCTTCGACCTGGCGACCGTCCCCGAGCGCAGGGCCGACCGCGCCGAACCGGACTGCGACCTGGCCTCGATGCCCGCCGACTCCGAGCGGCAACAGGACTGCATCGCGAAGGTCGCCGCCAAGGACTCCTTCAACTGGGGCTACGACCCGCTGCACTACACCGTGCCCGAGGGCTCCTACGCCTCCGACCCGGAGGGCTCCGGCCGGATCAAGGAGTTCCGGGGGATGGTGGCGGGACTGAACCGGGCCGGGCTGCGGGTGGTGATGGACGTGGTCTACAACCACACCCACGCCGCCGGCCAGGACCCCACCTCGGTGCTCGACCGCATCGTGCCCGGCTACTATCACCGGCTGCTCGACGACGGCGCCGTGGCCACCTCCACCTGCTGCGCCAACACCGCCCCCGAGCACACGATGATGGGCAGGCTCGTCGTCGACTCCGTCGTCACCTGGGCCCGCGACTACAAAGTGGACGGTTTCCGGTTCGACCTGATGGGCCACCATCCCAAGGCGAACATGCTCGCCGTCCGCGAGGCCCTGGACCGGCTGACCCTCGCCGAGGACGGTGTGGACGGCAAGTCGATCATCCTGTACGGCGAGGGCTGGAACTTCGGCGAGGTGGCCGACGACGCCCGCTTCGAACAGGCCACCCAGCTCAACATGGCGGGCAGCGGCATCGGCACCTTCAGCGACCGGCTGCGTGACGCGGTGCGCGGCGGCAGCCCGTTCGACGCCGACCCCAGGATCCAGGGCTTCGGCTCCGGCCTGGCCGGCGCGCCGAACGGGTCGGCGGCCAACGGAACGGCCGAGCAGCAGCGCGGTCGCCTGCTGGGGTATCAGGATCTGATCAAGGTGGGGCTCACCGGCAACCTGCGCGACTACACCTTCACCGCCTCCGACGGCAGGCGGGTCAAGGGCTCGGAGGTCGACTACAACGGCTCCCCTGCCGGCTACACGGCCGCGCCGGACGAGGTCGTGACCTACGTGGACGCCCACGACAACGAGACGCTGTTCGACGCGCTCGCCTACAAGCTGCCGCCGGCCACCCCGATGGCCGACCGGGTGCGCATGCAGTCGCTCTCGCTGGCCACCGCCGTGCTGGCACAGGGCGTCTCGTTCGTCCACGCCGGCAGCGAGCGGCTGCGCTCGAAATCGCTCGACCGTAACTCCTTCGACTCCGGCGACTGGTTCAACCGGCTGCTGTGGGACTGCTCGCAGGGCAACGGCTTCGGCGCGGGCCTGCCGCCCAGAGCGAGCAACGAGGACAAATGGGCCTATGCCAGACCGCTGCTCGCCGACCCGGCGCTCAGGCCGGACTGCGCGTCGATCGCCTCGGCCCGGGCCCGCTACGGCGAGCTACTGAAGATCCGCTCCTCCTCCCCCGCCTTCGCGCTCGGCTCCCTGGCCGAGGTGCAGAAGCGGCTGACCTTCCCGACGAGCGGCACCGCGGAGATCCCGGGTGTCGTGACCATGCACCTGGACTCCTCGGGCATCGACCCGCGCTGGAAGTCGATCACCGTCGTCTTCAACGCGACCCCCGAGACACAGCCGCAGACCGTGGCCGCGCTGAAGGGCGCCCGGGTGACGCTCCACCCCGTCCAGACGGCCGGCGACGACGCCGTCGTGAAGCGGTCGGCCTTCGAGCCGGCCACCGGCACGCTGACGGTCCCGGCCCGCACGGTCGCCGTCTTCGTGCAGTCCTAGCGCGTTCGCGCAGTGCTAGCGCAGCCCGGCAAAGGCGCCGGGCCGGGTGTTGCGGCACCCGGCCCGGCCCGGGGGTCGTACCCGCGACCCCGCGGGGCTCCCCGCAGGACCGCTGTGGCGGGAGTCACGGTCACCCCCGCGGTCGAACGAACTAGCCGGAAACGCCGGCCAGGCCGTTTTCGAGGTGGCCCATCACCCGGCGGTGGAAGAACGGGTCCTCGGCGACGGTCAGCCGCAGGTCGTACCAGCCTGACGCGGTGTCCCAGCCGAGCGAGGCCCGGCCCCCCGGGACGACGGGCACCTCGCGCCGGCCGGCGCCGTAGGACAGTGCTTCGACCGTGAACGTCAACGCGGCCGGGCCCGGGTTGACGATCGTCACCGTGAGCCTGTGCCCCTCAGCGTGGGAGGTCACCGCCGCTCGGGCGGCCGAGCCTGTTCGGGTTCCGGCGAACTCACGCCGGAACCCGTTCGGGCCGGTGAGGACCAGCCGGTAGGCGTCCGCTTCCAACGGAACGGTGAGAGACTGCGCACCGAGCACGTCGAAATGGCGGGGAAACTCGAATTCCCCCGCGTACGGGTAGAGCCCGAAATGGCTACCCCGCTCCCCGGTGTCGGTCATGGTGACGACCAGCCCGTCGTCCTCCAGGACGGCGGACGCCTCGGACCGGTAGGACAGCGGCCGGGCGGGCCGGGTGCCCGGCTCCTGCGCGGCCAGCCGCGGTGCGGCGGGCGGCGTCGCCGGCCAGCGCATGCGGAACGGGGGGACGGACACGGCCGCACCGGCCTTCGGCACGAGCGCCGGGACCGGAACCGGGACCGGAACCGGAACCGGAACCGGAACCGAGGTGAAGTCGAACGCCGAGGTGAGGTCGCCGGCGACACGCCGCCGCCACGGGCTGATGTTCGGCTCCGCGACGCCGAGCCAACGTTCCACGAACCGGATCGTGGATGTGTGGTCGAACACCTCCGAGCAGACGTACCCGCCGACGGTCCACGGCGACACGACCGTTGTCGGCACCCGGTAACCGAGCCCGATCGGGAGTCCGTCGATGAATTCCCCCTCGGTGCCTTCCGGTGGCAGCGGCGGCGGCACGTGGTCGTAGAAGCCGTCGTTCTCGTCGAAGGTGAGGAAGAGGGCCGTCCGTTCCCACACCGAGGGGTGTGAGGCGAGCGCGTCCAGGATCTCGTAGACGAGGCCGGCGCTATGCGCCGGGCTGGACGGGTCCGGGTGCTCGGAGTACGCCTCGGGCGCGACGATGTAGGAAACCTGCGGAAGCCGCCCCTCGGCCACGTCCGTGCGGAAGGACGCGGCGAGCGACCCCGGCGTGACCCTGCGCAGTCCGCGCTCGTAGGCCTCCCGATCGGCGGGGGTGAGCTCCGCGACCCCTTTTTCCAGGGCCGCGAGCATGCCCTCCCGTTCCGCAGGCAGCAGGACGGCCGACACATAGAAGGAGTGCAGGCTCCGGTACGGCGTGTGCCGCAGGGCCTCGCGCGCGACCCTCTTGAAGGACGCGAAGTACTCCATCGAGTTGCACTGGTAGTTGTCCCACTCCTGGTACACCCGCCAGGTCTTGCCTGCCGCCGTCAGCCGCTCGGGGTAGGAGGTGTGGGTGTAGCCGGGATGGGTGTCCTCTTCACAGGCGTCGTTGGCGGTGGTGCGCCGCCCGGACGGCTCGTGGCCGACGGTCCCCGACCAGTGGTACAGGCGGTTGGGATTCGTCGGCCCGAACATCGAGCAGTGATAGGCGTCGCACAATGTGAACGTGTCGGCGAGCTCGAACTGGAACGGCAGATCACGGCGGTCGAAGTGGACCATCGCGCCGGCCCCCTTGCCCGCGATCCAGCCGTCGTGCCAGCCACCACCCCGGGTCCGCTGCCCCGTGTCCCATTCGTGGTCGACACCCTCGACATATTGGAGGTCACCTTCGCTCAGGTCACGGTCGCCCGTCCCGGCGCGCACCGGGTAGGGAAGCACTCCCGACTGGTCGAACACCGGCCGTCCGTCCGGCAGCGTGATGGCGTTGCCGTCGCCGAACCCGCGCACTCCGCGCAGCGTCCCGAAATAGTGGTCGAAGGATCGGTTCTCCTGCATGAAGAACACGACGTGCCGGAGGGAGTCGAGCCCCCCGGGCGGCGCAGGCCGGGCCAGCGCCGCCCGCAGGGACGGGGGAAGAGCGGACAAGAGGGGACCCTTCAGATTTTGCGGCAGTACAGGGCGTCGGGCGTGCCGTAGCGGCCGACGTTATAAGAGAACGCGATCCCGGCGGCGTACTCGTCGGACGCGCACTGCGCCTTGTGGTAGCCGTAGGCGTAGTCACCGCCCTCGCCGGAGGCGGGACGGCTGTCGCCCCTGTCGTCCCACACCGTCCGTCCAGCCCCGGCGAGCGGGGTCCGCCCGGGGGCGCAGAGGACCGCCGACACCTTGTCCCCGCGCAGGCTGTAGCCCATCATGAACTGGCCGGCGGGGCACTGGTACTTGGTGAACGTGGTCGCCCAGTCAGTCGTGACGTTCTCGCTGCTCACCACGGTGGCCGGGCCGGAGGCCCACAGATCCGCCGCCCCGGCGTCGGTGCACAGGCCGCCCTGGCCCTTCTGGCTGATACCGATCATGCGCTGGTCGTCCGGGCAGGACAGCTTGTGAGCCCCCTGGTCCCAGTCACCCCGGGCCCGCATCCGTGCTGACTGGTCGGCGTCGGCGTGGATGCCCTGGAGCATGGACCAGGTCCGGACGGGGGTGACCGGCCCGGTGCGTCCGGTGGCGGCGATCAGGCGGCGCCAGTGCGTCCCCCGCCAATCGTCGGTGTCGAGCACGCTGCGCAGTCCGCCGCCGACGGCGTAGCGGACCAGGCCCCAGGTGTTGCCCTGGTCGTTGTCCTGGAAGCCGACCATCGGCCAGTAGGCGAAGTCGACGTCGTTGTCGACGAGGAAGTCGATCATGTTGCCGAACCAGGCCTTGTCCTGGTCGGTGGCGACCTTGCCGACGCCGAACTCGCTGATCCACACCGGGGCGGTGAAGTGCCGGTCCGGCGTGCTCGCCACGTAGGTGGCGCTGTCGCGCATGACCGCGAAGAGGTCGGGGCGGCTCAGCTCCCGGTAGCGGGCGTCATGGGTTTCGCCCAGTCCGGTCGCGCCGGTGTGCCGCGGGCCGGTGTAGCCGTAGAAGTGCGCCGCATAGACGAGCTTGTGCGAGCGGATGAGAGTCTGCGAGAGCGTCTGAAGCGGTTTGAGCAGCGGCCTGTCGTGCCAGAGCCCGTCGACCGGGATGCCCGACCAGTTGATCCCCTCGATCATGATCAGCAGGTCCGGGTTGGCCTCGGCGAGGATCCGATCACCCGCCCGCTGGGCGGCGGCGGCCCAGTCGTGGTCGTCGCCCATGCCCCAGTTGGGGTTGTCCCAGGTGTCCCGGCGCACTTCGTTGCGCAGGTCGGCGCCGACGACCCGCTTGTTGGCCCGGTACCGCCCGGCCATGAACACCCAGTCGTCCAGCCATTTCTGGACGCTCTGGCTGCTGTTCCAGCGTTCGTTGCCGTCGACGCCGCAGCACCAGCGGGTGGTGGTGGTGTGGTTGTTGAGGATGACGGCGAGCCCGCCGGCGGTGAGGGCCTCGATGACCTTGTCGTAGACCTGGAGGGGGGTCAGGCCGCGCAGGTTCGGGTTGGCCGCCACGCCGACGTCGGTGACGGGCCGCGCGTCGGTGATCATCTCGTTGGAGAACGGCAGCCGGATGCTGTTGACGCCGAGCGTGTGGAAATCCGCGATCAGTTTGCTCATCGGGACCCGGTCCAGGCCGAGCGGGACTCGGTGGGAGGTCTCCGACGCGTAGTTGTTGGCCGGGTTCTCGTCGTCGCCGCTGCCGGTCCAGGTGCCGCTGGCGCCGTGCCAGTTGCCGGACTGCAGTTTGAACCGTTTTCCGGTGGCGTCCACGATGTAGCGGCCCCGGGTGCTGAGCGGCCCCTCCCAGGATTCGGCGAGAGAGAGCGGCCCCGCGGCCTCCGCCGTGGCCTTCGTGGCGGTGACCGCCGCCGCGGGCTGGGAGACCGCGGCCAGACCGCCGAGGGTGAGGACGGCGGCGAGAACCGCCGGCAGTGCTTTCGTTCTCATGAGGGCACCTCAGAGAGGGAAGGACGCGCGAGAGCCGCGACGTCATGGGGGGTGAGAATCATGAGCTCAGTCCTTCACACCACTGGCTGTGATGCCCTGGACGATATAACGCTGCGCGACCAGGAAGATCACGACCAGCGGGAGGATCGTGACGACGGCGCCGGCGAACAGCGCGGGAAGGTTGATCGTCTGGGAGGTGAGGAAGGTGGACAGCGCGATCTGAACGGTCCACGAGGTGGGGTCCTGGCCGATGACGAGGGGCCAGAGGAAGGCGTTCCAGCTCTCGATGAACGACAGCGCGCCCAGTGAGGCGAGCATGGCGCCCGAGTTGGGCAGCGCGAGCCGCCAGTACACGCCCAGATGACCGAGGCCGTCCAGGCGGCCCGCCTCCTCGATCTCCTGGGGGAACTTCAGGTAGAAGTTGCGGAACAGCAGCACCGAGAACGCGTTGAACAGGCCGGGAGCGATGACACCCCACTGGGTGTTGACCCCGTCCATCGCGCTGACCAGCACGAAGCTCGGCACGAACGTGGCCGAGGTGGGGATCATCAGGGTGACGACGATGAAGCCCATGATCACGCCGCGGCCGGGCACGGGGATGCGGGCCAGGGCATAGCCGGCCATCGAGCCGAGCATGACGGAGGCCGGCGCGGTGATGATCGCGATGAGGAACGAGTTCCAGAGCGCCTGGCCCATCGGCACCGACAGGTCGTCGAACACGTCCCTGAAGCCCTGCAGGCTGAACGGGTCGGGCAGCCAGTGCCAGTCCGGATCGGTGACCTGCGTTCCGGTCATCAGCGCGGCGCGCAGCATGAGGTAGAACGGCACCAGGAACAGCGCGGCGGCGACGCCGACGACCAGGTAGGTCAGGACCGTCCCGAGATTCTTGCGCATGGTCAGTCCTTCCGGCCGAACCCGACGAGGCGGCCCTGCAAGAGGGTCACCAGGACGATCAGCAGGGTCAGCAGGAACGCGCCGGCCGAGCCCACCCCGTAGTTCTGGTCCTTGAGCGCGGAGTCGTACAGGAAGACCAGCGGCGGCCGTACCGGGGCGGCGGAGCTGCCCGCGGCGGTGCCGAACACGTTGTAGAACTCGTCGAATGCCTGGAACGCGGCGATGAGGATCAGCATGAAGATCGCCACCGAGGTGTTGCGCAGCATCGGCAGGGTGATGTGCCGGAACTGACGCCACCGGGATGCGCCGTCCAGCGCGGCCGCCTCGTACAGGTGAACCGGGATGGCCTGCAGGCCCGCCAGGAACAGGATCATGTAAAGACCGATCTGGAGCCACAGCCGCAGGGTGACGATCACGATCCAGTACAGGGGCGGGTCGGTGCTGGAGATCCACGGTTGGACGTCCCAGCCGAAGAACTCACCGATGGTGTTGGCGACACCGGACGGCAGACCGTTGAACAGGCTCATCTTCCAGACCAGGGCGGCGGCGACGTAGGAGACGGCGGCCGGGATGAGGAAGGTGGTGCGGAAGAAGGCCCGGCCCCGGCGGAGCCCGTTCAGCAGCACGGCGAGCCCGAGCGCGATGCCGAACGTCACCGGGACGATGAAGATCGTGAACGCCACGATCCCGGTCATCGAGGACCGGAACGCCTCGTCCTGGAGCAGGAACGTGTAGTTCTCCAGGCCGACCCAGTCGCCCAGGTCGACGGTGCCGCGCGCGTCGCTGAAGCTGAGCAGGAAGCTCCAGCCGATGGCTATGTACTTGAACAGGCCGAGGCCGAGGAGCATGGGCGCGGTCAGCAGGACGAACGCGCCCACGGCCCGCCAGTCCGTCCGCCGTTCCCGGCGGACGGTCCGGCCCCCGGCCGGGCGTGCCGAGGTGGCCGCACGCCCGGTCGTGGCGGTGTCTGACATGCTCAGGCCAGCTGCTTGTCGAGCTCGGCCTGGCACTTGGCCGCGGCCTCGTCGAGCAGCGCCTTGGCGTCGCCCCCGCTCTTGGCTATCTTCAGGACGGCCTGCGCGAACAGGGAGTCCATCGTGGTGTTCCACAGGTTCGGGTAGGCCTTCCCGGTGTTGGCCAGAATGTCGGCGGCGTCCTTGGCCGGGCCGGAGGTGAACTCGGTGGTCTTCGCGGTGACGCTCTTACGCGCCGGAACGTGGAACCCGTAGCTGACGCACCAGTCCTTCTGCAGCTCCTCCTGCTTGATCCAGAGCCACTCGATGTACTTCCTGGCCTCTTCGGCGTGCTTGCTCTTGGCGTTGGCGACCGCGAACCAGCCACCGATGCGGGAGACGGGCTTGCCCGCGTCGCCGAACTTCGGCCACGCGACGACGCCGAAGTCGTCGCCGAGCGCCTTCTTGATGGCGGGCATGGCCCACAGGCCGCACCACTGCATGGCCGTGGCGCCCTGGACGAACGCGCCGGGGTCGTACCAGTCGGTGGTGAAGTCCTGCAGCAGCGACTTGTCGTCGTGCAGCTGCTTGAGGGCGGAGATCGCGGCGATGCCCTCGGGCGAATTGAAGACGACCTTCTTACCTTCGGTGTCGAGCAGGTCGGCGCCGTTGGACCACAGCAACAGGTAGGGAGCGTTGCCGAGGCCGTCGGAGCCGATGAACAGGCCCTTCTGCGCGCGGGTGGTGAGCTTCTTGGCGGCGGCGGCCAGCTCGGCGTAGGTCTGTGGCGGAGTGATCCCGGCCTTCTCCAGGACGCTCTTGCGGTAGTACAGCACCATCGCGTCGTCCATCATCTTCAGGCCGTACAGCTTGCCGCCGACCGTGGCGGACTCCAGCGCCACCTTGGCGTACTCGCCCTCCTGGCCCTTGACGATGTCGTCGAGCGGCGCGAACAGCCCGTTCTTGACGTCGATGTACTGGAAGTCGCCGACCTCGAACAGGTCGGGCGCCTGCGGGGTGAGCAGCGTCGAGTGGAGTTTCGCGGAGTAGTCGCCCGCGATCCAGGTGACCTTGATCGCGACGTCCGGGTTGGCCTTGGTGTACTCCTTGGCGTACCGGATTGCGGCCTGCTGGGTGCCGGCCTCGCCGTAGGCGTGGTACCACTGCTCCAGCGTGACCTTGGCCCCGGCCTTGACGGCGTCGTCCTTGCCGCAGGCCGCCAGGGCCATGCCGCCGACGAAGAGAAGCGAGCCGCCCAGGAAGGCTCGGCGGGATGTCTGGAAGGTGCTCATATTGGGGGGTTCCTTTCGGAAATAGGCACCGGGACCCGAGGGCCCGTGGAGCAGGCCTTGGTGCTGAATGCCGCTAACTGGATGGTGTGACGAGAGACTGGATGGCGACGGCCGCCGCGCCGCGCGCCCATTCCTCGAACGGCAGGGGACGGATGACCAGGCCGCACCGCCCCGCGCTGCCATAGGCCTGGACGGCGAACGCCTCGCGGATCGACTCCTCGAACAGGTCGTAGGCGTCGAGGCCTTCGCCGGAGACCACGAGCCGTTCGGGGCCGAGGAGGTTCGCCACCACGGCCAGGCCGAGGCCGATGGCCCGGCCGACGGTGGCGAAGACCCCGCGGAGAACCTGGTCGCCGGAGCGGGCCAGATCGACCGCCTGTTCGATGGTGAGGTCGTCCGTACCGGTGGCGCGGCGGGCCTCGGTGAGCAGGGCCTGCGTGGAGGCCAGCGCCTCCAGGCAGCCCATCGCGCCGCAGTGGCAGTGCGGTCCCTCGATGCCGATCGGCACATGGCCGATCTCGCCGGACACGCCGAACGCGCCGGAGACGAGACCACCGTTGACGACGAACGCACTGCCGATGCCGGTGCCCACGGTGACCAGGGCGAAAGAGGACGCTCCGACGCCCTCGCCGAACCACTGCTCGGCCACCGCGAGGGCCTTGACGTCGTTCTCCAAGGTCGTGATGAGCCCGGTGGCCTCCTCCAGCAATCCGGCGAGCGGGACGTCCCGCCAGCCGAGGAACGGAGAGTAGCGGACGGTGCCGGTGCTGCGGTCGGCGTCACCGGAAATGGCGATGCCGAGCCGACGTGCCCGTCCCCGGAAATCGGGGTGCTCGTCCAGCAGCTCCGTGACGAGAGCGGCGATGACCGCGACCACGTCGGCGGGTTCCATGGGGGTGGGGGCATCGGGGGCGGCGGTCCGCACGTCGAAGCCGGGCAGGGCGTGATGACGGGCGGCCACGATCCGGGAGCCGAGGTCGGTGACCACCCCGATGAGATCATCGCTGGTGATCTTGACGCCGACGAAGTACTCACGCTCCGGCACGATCGCCAGGGGACTGGCGGGTCTGCCCGCGCCGGGCGCGGTCCGCTCGGTGGACGCCAGTTCCCGCAGGTAGCCCGCCTCGATGAAGGGGCGGGCCGCCTTGGTCACGGCCGCCGACGACAGACCGGTGAGCCTGCAGACGTCGACCCGGCTCACCGGGCCCCGGGTGAGGACCATGGTGAAGACCGCGGCGGCGGCGGGGCTGGTGATGGGCGCCCCCGGATCCTGGCTTCTCGGCATGCCGGTTACCGTAGGGTTAATTAATTAACTTCGTCAAGAATTTAATTTCAACGACTTAGGTTCTACGATTCCAGAGCGTCACCCCCCGAGGAGCACTCCGCTGTGATCGAGTTCGACCCCACGCACCGAATCTGGCTGCTCAGCACACCTGCGAGCGCGTACGCGCTGCGGCTGGACGAAGACGACACCCTCTGCCACGCGCACTGGGGGCGGCCCCTGACCCTGGAGCAGGCGGCGGCCGTGCCACGTTTCCGGAATCCGGCGGAAAGCACCTTCGAGCACCCGCGGGAGGGTGAGGCGGAGCTTCCGGTCTCCGGGTTCGGGCCGTCCGCGCTGCAGATCCGCTTTCCCGGCGGTGCACGGGAGATCGAGTGGCGCTACGACGGGCACGTGGTGGACGGCGGACATCTGACGATCCATCTGCACGACCGGCACTATCCGCTCGCGGCCGAACTGCACTATCGGGTGCGCGAGGACAGCGACGTGCTGGAACGGTGGACCGTGCTGCGGCACACCGGGACGGACGCGCCGATGGAACTGCTGCGCGCGGACTCGGCCTCATGGAGCGTTCCCCGCCTGCCGGACTACCGGCTGAGCCAGGTGACCGGGGCGTGGAGCAGCGAGTTCCGGCTGCGTCGCGAGCCCGTCCCCGGCGGAGAGACCGTGCTGACGAGCAGGCGCGGTGTCTCAGGACATCACGCCAACCCGTGGATCATGATCGACGACGGCGGGGCGGGCGAACACCACGGCGAGGTGTGGAGCACCGCGCTGGCCTGGAGCGGCAGCTGGCGGGTCACGGTGCACCGTTCGTCCGCCGAACGGCTGTGCTGGACCGGCGGGTTCGGCCACGAGGGCGTCACCTGGTGGCTGGGGCCGGGCGAGTCCCTGGAGACCCCGGTGTTCGCGGGGCTGTACAGCG
Organism: Streptosporangium sp. CA-135522; assembly: GCF_050949235.1. Classification (NCBI taxonomy): domain Bacteria; kingdom Bacillati; phylum Actinomycetota; class Actinomycetes; order Streptosporangiales; family Streptosporangiaceae; genus Streptosporangium; species Streptosporangium sp. CA-135522. The sequence goes on along the minus strand of NZ_CP192026.1, from coordinate 3,686,657 downwards.
CCGGCGGGTTCGGCGGCACGAGCCGGGCCTGGCACGCCTACATCACGCGGCATGTGCTTCCCGCCGGATCCGAGCTACGTCCGGTGATCTACAACTCGTGGGAGGCGACCGGCTGGGCGGTGACCGAGGAGGGGCAGAAGCGGCTCGCGGCGCTGGCCGCCGAGGTCGGCGCGGAGCTGTTCGTCATGGACGACGGCTGGTTCGGTGCGCGCGACAGTGACGGCGCCGGGCTTGGCGACTGGGCGCCGAACCCCGGCAAGTTCCCCGCGGGGCTGGACCCACTGATCGCCGAAGTGCGGCGACTCGGCATGCGGTTCGGGATCTGGGTGGAGCCGGAGATGGTCAACCCCGACAGCGACCTCTATCGCGCCCATCCTGACTGGGTCCTGCATCAGCCGGACCGGCACCGCACGCTGCTCCGCAACCAGTTGGTGCTCGACTTCGGCCGGCCCGAGGTGGCCGCGTGGGCGCACGGCTGGCTGGACCGGCTGGTGGACGGGCACGAGATCGACTTTCTCAAATGGGACATGAACCGGGCCTTCACCGAGGCGGGACGGCCCGGGTCCGGTGATCCGGGCCGGGTGTGGATCGACCATGTGCGCGGCGTCTACGACATCATGGACCGGCTGCGCGCCGACCATCCCCGGCTGCGGATCGAGACGTGCGCGGGCGGCGGCGGCCGGGTGGACCTGGGCGTGCTGCGCCGCACCGACGAGGCCTGGACCTCCGACAACACCGACGCCGCCGACCGGATCGCGATCCAGCACGGGTACGGGCAGCTCTATCCCGCGCGGACGATGGCCGCCTGGGTGACCGACAGCCCGCACTTCCTGACCGGCCGGGACCTGCCGTTGCGGTTCCGGTTCCATGTGGCGATGGCTGGAGTGCTGGGCATCGGCGGTGACCTGCTGAGCTGGAGCGCCGCCGAGCGGGAGGAGGCCGCGGAGTTCGTCGCGCTCTACAAGGAGATCCGGCCGGTCGTGCAGCACGGCGTTCAGTACCGGCTGGGCGATCCGCCGCTGACCGGTGTGCAGTACGTCGCGGACGAGCGGGTCGTCGTGCTCGCCTGGCGGCTTCCCACCTCTTTCGGCGTCTCGCCCGTCCCGCTGCGGCCGCGCGCTCTGGACCCGGACGCCCGCTACCGCGACGACGACACCGGGATCGTCCATCATGGGGCCGTCCTCCTGGCCCACGGCCTCCCCCTCGACCTGCCGGGCACCGGCTACGCCAGCGCTCTCGTCCGCCTGACCCGCCTGCCCTGAAGCGGTCTCGACCCGGGCGGGCGGTTCACCGCGCCCTCCATGGCTCGCACCGCGGCCGTCACGTGCGGAGCAGCGTCGCCAGGCCCGGGTAGTCGACGACGATCCCGTCGTCGTCGAGGGTGAGGTCGGCGCTGAAGCCCTCGCTTTCGTAGCGCACAGCTCCCGAGCGCAGGTGCGTGTAGCGCTGGGGGTGGCGGATCACGTGCAGGTGGGGAACCTGCACCCAGGCCATGACGAAGTCGATCCGCCCCTCGCACTCGTTGAGGCCGTGGCGGAGCACCGGCATGGTATTGGTCAGCGGCGAGAGTCCCAGGTCGCAGTCGAGCGCGTCGTTCAGGATGTTCATGTCCCCGCCGGGCGGCGGCCCGTCGAGACGGCCCTCCTCCTTGGTCTCGCATGACCAGGTGCCGTGGGCCGAGCGGCGCAGGTCGAGCGCCCGGTGCCAGCCCGTGCCGTGAGCCCGTACCGACAACAGCTCGGTCACGTATCCGGGGAGGGTCCGCAGGGTGTATTCCAGCCGGTAGGGCGTGGGGTTCGCGCCGATCGCCACGCCGACCGCCGTCAGCTCCGCCCCGAGACCCACCTCCGCGTATTCGGCGCCCTCACCCTTCATCCACACGAGCCCGCGCATACCTGTCCCCCTTTGGCCCGCCTTCCCCACCTCTTCGCGAGATGGCCGGCGGCACCGACGTACCCCTGCAGGGCCGGCGCGAACCGCCGCCCGCGCACGGGCGTCGTCCCGGAGCCCGCCGCGCGGCGCGGCAGGCCGTACCGGCGGCGGGAAAGGCCGTCGCGGACGATCCGGGCCTCGCCCACGATCCCGGGCGTTACCATCTCGCCATGCTGACCCACGAGCGGGAGATCACCGTCCCCGTCGACCTGTGCCTCCCGGACGGGCGCCTCGATCCCAGGGCCGTCGGCTGGACGCGGCGCCCGCTGCACCGGGCGAACCTGCGCGGCTGGGGACGGGCCAAGCGCTGGGAGTACTGGGGGATCGTCACCCCCTCCCACGTGATCGGCCTGGTGGCGTCGTCGCTCGACTACGCGGGCGTGCACGGCGTCTACGTCCTGGACCGCGCGACGGGCACGGAGCTGGCCGAGGACGCCGTGGTGCCGCTGGCGCGCGGAGCCACGATGCCGGAGCGCAGCGGTGCCGGGACGGCGTCCGTCCGGGGTGGCGGCGTGTCGATCGACATCGATCAGCGTCCGACCGGCACGTCGCTGCGCGCCGTCGCGCCCGGCGTCGAGGTGGATCTGGAGGTACGGCTACCGGCGGGGCACGAGTCGCTGGGCGTGGTGATTCCGTGGGGGCCCCATCGGTTCCAGTACACGGTCAAGGACGTCGGGCGTCCGGTGCGGGGACGGCTGCGGCTGGCGTCCGGCGAGCACACGGTGAACGAGGAGGACTCCTTCGCGGTGCTCGACCACGGCCGCGGCAAGTGGCCGTACTCGGCCACCTGGAACTGGGCGGCCGGCAGCGGTCGCGGCCGGGCGATCCAGCTCGGCGGGAAATGGACCGACGGCACCGGTATGACGGAGAACGCGCTGTTCGTGGAAGGACGGCTGCACAAGATCGGCGAAGAGCTGGCGTGGAGCTACGACCGGACCGACTGGCTGCGTCCCTGGCGGATCGCGGGTCCGCGGGTCGAGGTGGAGTTCACCCCCTTCCACGAGAAGGTGACGCGGACCGAGCTCGGCGTGGTGGGTGCGGAGACTCACCAGTGCTTCGGCCACTTCGCCGGGCGGGCGCGGACCGACGACGGCGCGTGGATCGACCTCGACGGCCTGGTGGGCTGGGCGGAGGAGGCGCGCAACCGCTGGTAGCCGTCCCCGAGGCGGAAGGTCACACCTGCTCTTGCCGTCCACCGGGCGGTCGCGTTGCCACACCGTTTCGCGGTCTGTGCGACCGTTGGAAATCCACAGTGACATGTGCGAGGCGTTCACGACGCCGGCCCGCCTCACCCGGCCGCTGTGTCGGCGCGGGCACCGGCACCACCGGGGCGGGGCGGCGGCTCGCCGGCCGTTCTACACGAGGAGACCGCAGGTGCCCACCGAATACGAAGCGAAAGTGCTCGACATCGACCCGGACCGGGTCACCGATCTGATCACGTCTCTCGGCGGGCGGCGGACTTCCAGCGCCCGGCTCATGCGTCGCTACGTCTACGACATCGTCTCCGGTGACGCGGGCCGATGGGCCAGGCTCCGGGACACCGGAACCGAGATCACGCTGGCGGTCAAGGAGATCGCCGGTGACGGCATCGACGAGACCCATGAGACCGAGATCGCCGTCTCCGGCTTCGACACGACCAACGAGCTGCTGGGCAGGCTCGGCTTCACCCCGAAGTCCTATCAGGAGAACCGGCGCACCAGCTTCGCCTTCGGCGGCGCCCGGCTGGAGATCGACGAGTGGCCGGGAATCCCGCCGTATCTGGAGATCGAAGGCGACAGTCGTGAGCACGTCATCGAGGTCGCCCGGCGGCTCGGCTACGACGAGCTGCAGCTCACCGGCGAGAACACGATCAAGGTCTACGCCGGGCACGGCATCGACCTCACCGCGGTCACCGATCTGAGATTCGGCGTGTTCCCCGATGCCCGGCACAGGGCGTCCGGGGAATCCGGGTGACGCGACCGGCGCGGTCCTCCATGCCGGCGGGTGGTTCCCGCGAGGTCGCCTCCCCTTGCGGGTGATCATGCCGACCCGCCGTCTCACTGGCCCTGATTTGGGCATATTTCCAGGAAAGGGATGAGTAGGCCGATCGGGGGCGGGTCGGCCCCTGCCCGGAGGCGGGGGCGATCTCCTTCCCCCGGGGGAGGACGCCATGAACGCCGTCCGGATGAACCTGGAGCGGTTGGAGATTCCGGCCGCGGACGTCGTGTTGGAGGCCGACATCGCGGTGCCGCGGCCCGCGCACGGGATGGTGCTGTTCGCGCACGGCAGCGGCAGCAGCCGCCACAGCCCGCGCAATCGCCATGTGGCGGGCGAGCTCCAGCGGGCCGGCCTGGCGACGGTCCTGGCCGACCTCCTCACGCCGCGGGAGGAAAGAGCCGATCTCCGCACGGGCGAGGTGCGCTTCGACATCGACCGGCTCGCCGTACGGCTGGCGGCGCTGGCCGACTGGCTGGTCGAGCATGAGCCCACCGCCGGTCTGCGCGTCGGGCTCTTCGGCGCCAGCACGGGTGCGGCGGCCGCTCTCGTCGCCGCCGCGGCCCGGCCGGCCTTCGTGAGGGCGGTCGTCTCGCGGGGCGGACGGCCGGACCTCGCCGGCGCGGCGCTTCGATCGGTTCGCCAGCCGACGCTGCTGATCGTCGGGGAGTGCGACCCCGTTGTGATCACGCTCAATCAGGAGGCGCTGAAGGAGCTGGGCGGTGAAAGATGCCTGGAGACGATCCCGGGGGCGTCGCACCTGTTCGAGGAGCCCGGGGCGCTGGAGCAGGTGGCCGAGCTGGCCAGGGAGTGGTTCCTGCGCCATCTGACGCGGGCGCCCCGCCCGCCCGGCTCCTGATCCCACGCACGCTTCCCGGGGTCGTCCGCCTGTCCGCCGGACCCGCCCGTCGACGCCCCGCCGCGGACCCGCTGGCCTTCGCGGACGTCGACCACTGGGTCGAGGCGGGCCGCGTCGCCGAGCGCGGCCTGCTGGACGCGGTCTTCCTGTCCGACACTCCCGGCCTGTGGGGCGACATCGGCACCGACCCCCAGGGCGCCCACTTCCTCGAGCCGACGCTGATCCTCACCGCCATCGCGCGGGCCACCGAACGGATCGGCCTGATCGGCACGGCCTCGACGAGCTTCAACGAGCCCTACAACATCGCACGGAGGTTCAAGTCGCTCGACCTGATCAGCCACGGCAGGGCCGGATGGAACGCGGTGACCACCTTCGTGCCCGCCGTCGGGGAGAACTTCGGGCAGGCCGGGGTCGCCTCCCGCGAAGACCGTTACTCCAGAGCCGAGGAGTTCGTGGACGTGGTGCGGGCGCTGTGGCGAAGCTGGGAGCCGGACGCGCTGACCCCGCGCGGCACCGGATGGAACGGGCATGTCACCGCGGTCGGCACGCCCGAGCAGGTGGCCGAGCGGCTGACCGGTCTCGTCGAGGAGTCCGGAGCCGACGAGGTGCTGGTCGTGACGAACATCCCCGACCCGGGCGAACGTAAGGAGTCCTACCGCCGCCTCGCCGACGTGATGGGGATGGGCCCGCGGGACGAGCCGCTCCGCTGAGACGGGGCGGCCGGGTTCTCGATCACCCTGGTCGGCCGTTGGGTTCCAGGTCAGCGGTGATCGTGGACGCGATCTTCTCCAGCACGGAGGTGAAGAGGTGCCGCTTGTCCGGGCGTGCCTTGCCCGCGGCGTGCCTGAGGGCGGGGATCGCCGGCGCGCCGAGGAGGACGAGCCCGTCGGAGGCGGCCTTTCGGACGGCGGGGTGGGAGTGCGTGAGCAACTCGACCAGTGCGGGGATGGCCGGCTTCCACGCCGCGTGGCACAGGGTCTTGACCGCCGAGCGCACGATGTCGGGTTGCCGGTCGTCCAGCAGCAGCGAAGTCTGCTCCAGGTAGTCCCCGTGGCTCATCACCTTGCGGGAGATCCGGTGGGCGTGCAGCCGGACTCTCGCCTCGGGATGGCCGAGCGACTCGGCGAGTAGTTCCTTGAGCTCGGGATCGCGATCCGCCGGCCGGTCCGCGTCGTGTCGGCGCAGGCGGGCGGGGTCGTCGTCGTAACGCTCGGCGAGCAGGGTCAGCGCCCGGCGGATCTGCTCGGGGTCGCCGGTACGGGCCAGGTGGAGCAGTTCCGCCCGGGGCGGCCGTTGTTCCCGGGCGGCCGCTTGCGGGGCACGGGTCCGGCTGCGGAGCGCCGAGAGAGCGGCGGAGTCCTGCTGGGCCGCATCGGGATCGCGTAGCGGCCCTTCCACCAGCACGATTTTGTCCGCGAGATCGTCGCGTCCTTCTTCGCGTAGCCGCCGGCGCGCCCGCACCAGCGTGGGGGTACGCAGCAACGCGACGCCGGAGATGAGATCGAGCAGACCCCAGGCTCCGGCTTCGAGGCGGCCGGACAGGATCTCGGCCAAGACGTCGGGGTCCGCCTTGCGCAACGCCCGCTCGGCTGAGACGTGAAGAGAGGGTCCGCCGTGTTCCCACCATGACAACAACGGGGGGATGAGCCGTTCCATGTCCAGCGGATCCAGATGGGCGGCGACGCGGGCGATCCGTTCGCAAGCCGCGTCGTCGCCGGAGTCATGCTCGCCGGCCTCGCGCAGTTCGGTATCGCTCATGAGGGTCAGGGCATGCGCGAGATCCGCGGTGACGGTGAGGTCGACCCGGCCGTGGAGGAAGGCACGCGACACCGTGAGCCGGAACCGGGGTTCGGGCCAGCTCAGCAAGGCCCGTGCCGCGGCTTCGCGTTGATCCTGAACGGGATCGTCCAGCATCTCCAGCAGGCGTTCGTACAGGATCGCTGAGCGGGGCTGGTCCCGATCACCGGGACAAGGTACGCGGGCGGTCGACGCGGACCGGCGGGCGTCCTCCGCGATGGTCCATGATGGCGCGTCGAACGGCTGCAGCTCGATCATCCAGTCCAGCAGGACGTCGCGCACCTCCGTGCCGGCCGCAGGAAAAACGCCGATCAGCGCGTTGAGCCGGTCGCGCGAATCCACTGGGCGTCCGTCGCGACCAGCACTGGCGCGGTCTCCGGGAGGGGCCTCGTCAGAGGCTTGGGAGTCGAGACCGTCCATGGGCCTGTCGGCGACGCGGAATCGCCGGAGGGCGTCAGGTGTGCGGGCGGCAGCGGCGAGGGCCTCCCGCCATCGGCGTACGGCGGGGCGCTCGTGCACCTCACCGCCGCCGCTCGACGCGGCGGCGGTGACCGGTCGCGGCAGCCCGAATGCCTCCCGCAGCACCTCCTCCTCGGCCGGCCACGGATTCGCGCCCGCGCGGGCGGCGGCCAGCGCCCGCCCAAGATCGACACGGGTCAGCACCGCGCCGCATCGGCGCAGCAGCACCAGCACGGACCGGCTCCCCGCGGCCTCTGGCGGCAGCGCGCGAATCCGCGCGGCGATGTCGAACAGGTCGGTGGAGGACAGCCGCACGACAGTGTCTTCAAGCAGTGCGAGGAGACGGTCGCGGTGAGCATCGCCGATGTCGGCCAGCCCTGCGACCAGCGTCCGTACCGACCGAGCGAAGGTTCCCATCTCGCCGGCCGTCCACGGCGGCGGGCAGAGCCGTAGCGTGAACCGCAGGACCCGGCTGCGATGTTCTGGCCCTTCGGCGGCCAGTTCCAGCCAGCGTTCCAGCATCGGCCGGAGCCGGCTCAGCCGTTGGGCGGTTGGCTCGTCGGGGTCCCGCTCGTACCTTTCCACAAGGCGCCGTGCGATCTCGGTGTTCCAGCCACGGCTCGCCAGGGCGTCGAGGTCGGCATCCGGCCGGGCGGCCGGCGGCGTGATGCCGTGGGCTGTCATCCGGTCTGCCAGTTCCGCAGCCGTACCCGAACCAAGGGTGAGCCGGCCTGCGGCGACGAGGGAGATCAGGGTGGCCCCGGCCTGTGACCCCTGGTCGGCCAGCGCGCCGACGGCACGGGCGGACAATACGCCATCGAGGCCGTTCAGCAGCAGGTCATGGGTACGGTCGTCGCCGGCGCGGTCGGCCGCGGCGACGACGGTGGCGGCGTAGGCGTCGCCGAGGATCGTCCGCAAAGCCTCGATGAGCGCGGCACGCAGACCCGGGTTGTCGTGCCGGCCGAGCCAGTACAGCAGCTTCGGCACAGCCACCGGGGCTCCGGCGTGGATCAACGCGGTCGCGGCGGTCTTCTTGACGTTCATGTTGGGATGGTCGAGACAGGCCGCGACCGCCGCGGCGGCCCAGCACGCGCGCGCGTGCCCGAGCGCGAGCAGCGCCTGCCGTACGGTCTGCACGTCGGAGGCGGTGGTGAGCGGGATCAGGCTCGCCGACAACGCCTGTGCGTCCTCGCCGTCGGCGTCGCGGGCGAGTAGCGCGATGACGTGCTTGCGGACGTGGCGGTCACGGTGGCGTAGCAGTGGATGTACTCGTGACCGGATTCCGCGGTGGGAAGTCTGGAGGAGCAGGCTGAGCAGGATCATCTGCTCAGCCGCCGTGAGCGCGGGGCGGTCCAGTAGATCGAGCGCGATGCTCGCCACGAGCGCGTCGCCGGCCTCCCGCGCGTCCGCGGCGTCCAAAAGACAGCGCGGCCGGATCTTCCCCCTTTCGTGGAGGCGGCCACCGAGGTCGCCGACGGCCGCGACGACTTCCGGCGGCACCGCCGGTTCGCCGCCGCCGCCGGACGCGCCCGGCGCCCAGGAGGCCGCGAGGTCGGACACGACCCGCAGCAGAAGGTCGGCGATGGCGGGCACCGTAGTGGAGCCGCCGTTTCGCGCCAGCCTGCACAGGGCGGCCACGGGCTCATCCGGGTCCAGGCCCGCGCGGAGCAACGCCAGCTCCCGTTCGTCCGGGCCTCCAAGGTCGACGACGATCCGACGAGGCAGATCCTGCGGGTCGAGCCGAACCAGGATCGACTGTCGCCGGTCGGGGTCCTCGGTGAGATGCCACAGCACTTCCAAGGCCCGGCGGCGAATCGGCCGCAGGTAGGACACCACGGTACCGACAGCGTCTCCGCCCTCTGCCCCGTCCAAGCCCAGCCCGTCTCGCAGCGCCGTGACCGTCCGGTCTCCGCCCACGGCTTCAAGAGCCTCCAGCGCCGCCGCGGGTGACCGTGGTAGCGCGGCGATGACGGCCTCCTCGGCGGCCGTATGGCACAGCGCGCGGATCGCTCCCAAGAACGGTCGTGGATCCGGCGCGATACGCAGCAGGCCGGTGACCTTTTCCCCCACCGGCAGGTCCCCGGTGCCCTGAGCGGCCAAGGCGACCAGGAGTTCCAGCCGCCGCGGCCAGTGCGGATCGTCCGCGGCCGCCGCGGTCAGCTCCTGGAGCGTCTCTCGTCGGCACGTGAACAAGATGGTGGCGACCTCGCCCGCAGGCACCGAGTGGTCGGCGATCGCCAGGCGCACGATCGCCGGTGCGTCCTCGCCCGCTGGGAAGTGTCCACGCCGGTGTAGGCCGCGCAGGCACCGGATGGCCGGCCCGGCGAGCAAGAGCGGGTCGATCGCGGCGATGCCCGCGAGGTCCCGGATGTCGTCGCGGCTCGCAAGGTCCCCGAGCAGTTCCAGCGCGCGCCGTCGGAGCACCGGGGGCCGATTCCGGTCGGCGGCCACGTCGCGGAGCACGTCCTGATGCCCGTGGTGTGCTGCGGCTTCGATCGCCGCGTCGGCCACCGCGGAGACGGCGGTGCCGGGCTCGGTCCTGAGGAGTCGGTACAGGTGCTCTCGTGGCAGCGGATCCGACGCGGCCCAAGGCTCTGACAGCTCACGCAGCGCGGCCGCGGCGAGGTCGGCCGCGGCGGCGTCCGTGCCGGGTTCCCCGGCGATCGATCCGACGAGCCCCACCACGAGCCGCCGGGCTCGTGCCGGTGCCAGCAGACCGGCGTGTAGGGCCTCGCGAGTGATCCGCAGAGCCTCCACCCGCAACACAGGATCGAGCCGGTCCGACAGCTCCCGGGCGAAACTCTCTGGTTCGTCCACGTCAACCGCGCCGATCCCGCGGACGGCCTGGTAGAGCAGTTCGCCCTCGGGTTCGTTCCGCAAGGTCTCAGGCCGGTCAGTGATCTCGGCGCTCAGCCAGGCGATCTGGACCCGGGTCGGCAGATCCGCCTTGCGCCACTGCGGCCAGGGTCGGGGACGGACATGGGCCCGCAGCTGGAGATAAAGGTGTGCCAGAGCCAGCGCCGCCTCCGGCGGGCCATCCAGCGAGCCCGGCAACGACGCCGCGAATCCGGCCTGCTCGGAACGGTCTTCGTCGCGTCTCGCGTCAAGGCGTTCGGCAAGGCCTACCAGGCCCGGTCCCCGCAGTCGTGGATCCTCATGCCTGATGAGAAGCCGCAGGGTGGCCGGCGGACACCTCAACGGATCAAGGCTGGTGGAAAGCAGGTCCGCATCGGCGTGGCGTATGGCGGTAAGGACCGTATCGTCGACCGACGTCATGCGCTATCAACTCCAGCCGGACCGGCAAATAGCGCTAAGCGTAGCGAAACGCCCTCTACACCCGACGAGCCGAAAGGGGTCCGAGAAGCCTCCAGGCCCACACGGACACCCGAAAGGTGGGCACCCGCCGCCGCGCTACCGATCCGGGAATCTTCCCAGGGAACGGGATCTTCCAAGAGCCGGCCGCGATCGCGGTGAACGCCGCCATCGTGCTCATCGGCGTCCTGACCAGCGCCCTGTTCCTGCGCAGCGCCCGGTCGACTGCGGTGTTCGGCGGCAACCACTGCAGTGTCGCGGCAACGCATTCCGCGGCCAGTGCTCCTCCGCTCAGTCCAGCGTAGGTGCGCCCGGATTTGTCGGTTGCTCCGTCGATGACGGCCGCGCACCGGATGCCGTGCTCGTCGTCGATCACCACCAGCCGGTCTTCGCCGCAGCCGGCCCCCTTGGGCGCGTGCGCCTGTTCGGCGACCATCCATCGGCTCACCGCTCTCCCGCCTCGGCCGAGGCCGCCTCATCCACCAACCGGCACGCCACCCCGCGACGCCCCCACATCAGAGCAGGCCAGGGGTATGTCCGCTGGATTCCCGGCGATCACTACCGGGACCTCTCCACGGTCCCGGCGCATACGGCCGGCCGTACTGGCAGCGCGGCCCGGAACGTGCGCCGCCCATGCTCATGGAGTCCACCGGCGCCATCTCCTGATGATTCATCACCATCTGTCACCATGAAGCAGTATTTCGTCACTCAAAGTTAGCTAAGTGGCGATTGGTCCTCCCATTTCTGGCTATGAGAGGAAATAACCAATCGGTCCTGAACTACGGGGGAGCACGATGACGAACTTCGACCAGATCAAGGGCAAGGTCAAGGAGACCGCCGGGGAGGCGGTCGACAAAGACAACCTGGCCGACAAGGGCCGGGCGGACCGGGCCAAGGGTAAGGCGAAGGAGGCGGCGGACAAGGCCAAGGACAGGGCCAGGAAGGCCTCCGACGACGCGCGGGGCCGCTTCGCCGAGTAGGGACCGCACCGGATGACGGGCGTCGCGGACGGCACTCGATGCCGTCCGCGACGCCTTCGTCGTTGGAGCTCCCGCCTCGCCCGGAAAGTTAAGGCGGGCGACTCTGGACGTTCAGCTCAGGCACCCCTGTCCGGTCACCCTCGTGACTAGCGTTCCTAAAACACCCCAGTTCAGGGGCGTTTGCCGTAGTCATGAGGAGCCACCTTGCGAGTCCTGGCCGTTGTCCCCGCCCGTGGAGGTTCGGTGGGCGTCCCGCTGAAGAACCTGGCCGCGGTGGGCGGCACTCCCCTGGTCACCCGCGCGGTGAAGGCCTGCGTGCGGGCCGAGCTGGTCGACGAGGTGGTGGTCAGCACCGACCACGCGGAGATCGCCGCGGTGGCCCGCGAGGCCGGGGCGACCGTGATCCACCGGCCGGAGGAGCTGAGCGACGCGACCGCCTCCAGCGAGTCCGCCGTCCTGCACGTGCTCGACCACATGTCCGACAACCCTGACGTGGTCGTCCTGGTGCAGTGCACCAGCGCGTTCATCGACCCCGCCGACCTGGACACCGCCATCGTCAAGGTCCTCGACGGCGCCGCGGACGTGGTGTTCTCCGGGCTGGAGACGCACGAGTTCCTGTGGAGCGCCGCCGGCGCCGGCGTCAACCACGACCCGTCTTCCCGGCCACGGCGCCAGGACCGCGAGCCGCACTTCCGCGAGACCGGCGCGTTCTACGTGATGCGCACCGAGGGCCTGCGCGAGCACGGCCACCGCTTCTTCGGCGCCGTCGCCGTGCAGGCGGTACCGTCGCGGCACGCGATCGAGGTCGACACCCCCGAGGACCTGGAGATCGTCCGGGCGCTGGCACCGTTCGTGGACGAGCCCGAGCCGATCGACGTGGACGCCGTGATCACCGACTTCGACGGGGTGCACACCGACGACCGCGCCTACGTCGACCAGGACGGCCGTGAGATGGTCGCGGTCAGCCGCTCCGACGGCATGGGGATCTCGCTGCTGCGCCGGTCCGGCGTCAAACTGATGATCATGTCCACCGAGCACAACCCGGTGGTCGCCGCCCGCGCCCGCAAGCTGGGCGTGCCGGTCCTGCAGGGCCTGACCGACAAGCGGACCGTGCTGCGCGACTGGCTGAGCATCGAGGGGCTGGACCCGGCCCGCGTCGCCTATGTCGGCAACGACGTCAACGACCTGGGCCCGATGAGCGAGGTCGGCTGGCCCGTCACGGTCCCCGACGCCCACCCCCGGGTCCGCGCCGCCGCCCGGACCGTGCTCACCCGGCCCGGCGGGGCGGGAGCCGTACGGGAGCTGTGCGACCGGGTCCTCGCCGCGCGCCCGGAGCCCGAGATCGCATCCGCGCCCGCGCCGCGCGCCGAACTACGCCTCACCCCGGTCGCCAAGCCCGTCCAGATCGGCGACGCCCTGGTCGGCGCCGGCCAGCCGGTCTACGTGATCGGCGAGATCGGCATCAACCACAACGGCGACCTGGACATCGCGCGCAGGCTCATCGACGTGGCGGCCGAGGCGGGCTGCCAGGCGGTCAAGTTCCAAAAGCGCACGCCGGAGATCTGCGTGCCGCTGGAGCAGCGCGACCAGATCCGGCAGACGCCGTGGGGCGAGATGACCTACATGGAGTACAAGATCAGGACGGAGTTCGGCCTGGACGAGTACACCGAGATCGCCAAGCACTGCCGGGAGCGCGGTCTGCACTGGTTCGCCTCGCCGTGGGACGTGCCGTCGGTGGACTTCCTGGAGTCCATGGACGTGGTCACGCACAAGATCGCCTCGGCCAGCGTGACCGACCTGGAGCTGCTGCGCGCGCTCGCCGCCACCGGCAAGCCGCTCATCCTGTCCACCGGCATGTCCACGCTGGAGGAGATCGACCGGGCGGTGGAGATCCTCGGCACCTCCAAGCTGGTGTTGATGCACGCCACCTCCACCTATCCGCTCCCGCCGGAGGAGGCCAACCTCCGCACGATCGTCACCCTCCAGGAGCGCTACGGCGTGCCGGTCGGCTACTCCGGCCACGAGCGCGGCCTGCAGATCTCGCTCGCGGCGGTGACCCTGGGCGCGGTGACCGTGGAACGGCACATCACTCTGGACCGCACCATGTGGGGCTCCGACCACGCCGCCTCGCTGGAGCCGGCCGGCCTGGAGCACCTGGTCCGCGACATCCGCATCATCGAGACCGCGCTGGGCGACGGGGTCAAGCGGGTCTTCCCCGGCGAGGAGGCTCCCAAGTCCCGCCTGCGCCGCGTCACCGTGTGATCCGCGTGGCAGAACGGCGCCGCGCGACGCGGCCCGGATCCTCCCCACCGGCGGAACCCCCCTCACCGCTCATCCACCTGGCTCCCTCACTCCCCCGGTCCGGCCACCGGCGCGTCCGCGTGGGAGCCCGAACTCCGAATGGAAAGGGAACTTGATCAAGCTGTCCGTCGTCGTCCCGGTGCGGGACGCCGAGCTCTACGTCTCCGACGCGCTCACCTCGCTCGTCAGGAACGCGCACCGGGATTTCGAGTTCATCGTGGTCGACGACGGGTCGGCGGACGCGACCGGGCAGATCATCGACGACTTCCGCGATGACCTGCCCGGTCTGGTCGTCCTGCGCAACGAGACGCCGGTCGGGCTGGCCGACGCCCGCAACCTCGGGGTGTCGCTGGCCTCGGGCCGCTACCTGACCTTCATGGACGGCGACGACTGGCTCGCACCCGGCTATCTCACCGACCTGGTCGAGGCGATCGAACGGCTCGGCTGCGACTTCGTCCGGGTGGACCACGTCCAGGTGGAGGGCCGCAAGCGGGTGATCCACCGGGCGCCGCTGGCCACCCGCGAGGTGGCACTGAAACCGCGTGACCACATCCTGCCCGCCGGAGTCAAGACCATGGTCGACTATCCCTACGCCTGGGCCGGGATCTACCGCCGCGACCTCGGCGACCTGCTGACCTTCCCCGGGCACCTGCACACCGCCGAGGACCGGCCGTGGATCTGGCGGCTGCACCGGCAGGCGGGCTCGTTCGGGGTGGTCTCGCTGGCCGGCCTCTTCTACCGGCGGATGGTGTCGGGCTCGCTGACCCAGATCGGCGACGCCAGGCAGCTGCACTTCTTCGACGCCTTCGACCTGGTCTTCGCGGACCTGGAGGAGGAGTTCGCGCCCAAGGCGGCACGCACCTTCTGCGCGCTGCTGGCCCACCATCTGGAGCTGGCCGACCGTTTCTCCCCCGACCTCCGCGCCCGTTTCGAGCAGCGCGGTGCCGACGCCCTGCGGCGGCTGCCCTCGGGCCTGCTGGCCGAGGTCCGCCTGGAACCGGAACGCGACCAGATCCTGCAGAGGCTCCTGGAGGACAGTTGACACAGCTCTTCTACGCTTCGACGCTGTTCGGCGCGATGACGCTGGCGGCGGCGATCGACGACGGCCGGTTCGGGCCGCACGAGGGGCGCCGCATCCTGCTGGTCTCCAACAACGCGGCCATTCCGGAGATCACCCCGGCCCTGGACGAGACCCCCGGCTTCGCCGCGCTGCGCCCGCGCTTCGACGAGGTCCGGTCGTGGAACGACATCGTGGCCCCGCTTCATCCGTCGGACTGGAAGGCCCGGATCATCGAGGCCCCGATGCTGGGCCGCCTGCTGCGCTCCCACCTCTCCCTCGGCGACGGCCCCGACGAGCTGATCCTGGAGTCCATCGCGGTCCCCCCGTCGCGGACCATCGCCGGCCTGGTCAAGGACTGCCCGATCACGGTCTACTCCGACGGCCTGATGAGCTACGGCCCCACCCGTGACCCGCTTCCGGCGGAGATCTCCGGCCGCATCACCCGCCTGCTCCACCTCGACCTCGTGCCGGGCCTGTCCCCGCTGCTGCTGTCGGAGTACGGCGTGCCCGCCGAAACCCTCCCCGACGGGGCCTTCCTCGACGTGGTCGAGCGTGGCGGCGTGTTCGGGCAGGACACGACGGGCCTGCCCGCCGGGCAGCCGATGATCCTCGGCCAGTACCTGTCCGCGCTCGACATCGTCACCCCGGAGGAGGAGGCCGGCCTACACGCGGACATGCTGCGCGGCCTGGTCGCCCGGGGGTTCGACACCGTGCTGTTCAAGCCCCACCCCGCCGGCGGACGGCGGCACGCCCAGCAGCTCCGCGAGACGGCCGGGGAGCTGGGCGTGCGGCTGGCGGTGGTGGGAGAGACCGTCCCCGCCGAGGCGTGCTTCGCGGCACTGCGGCCCGCCCTGGTTGTGGGATGCTTCTCCACCGCCCTGATCACCGCCAGGCGGCACTTCGGCCTGCCGGTGGCCACGGTGGGCGGGGAGCTGGTGCTGGAACGGCTCACGCCGTACGAGAACAGCAATCGCATCCCCGTCACCGTCACCGACGCCCTGCTCCCCCGCCTGTCGGCCGACGGATCACTGCGGGAGCCGCCGCCGGTGGATCTGCAGGCCCTGGTCCGCGCCGTCGGCTACTGCATGCAGAGCGAGACCCATCCCGGCCTGCGCGAGCAGGCCGCCGCCTATCTCGACGCCCACGGACCCGGCCGCTATTTCAAGCGCCAGCGCCTGACCGCCCTGGAGCTGGGCTCCGCGACCCGGCTCCCGGACGGCCGGCAGCCCGGCGCCCTGGACCGGCTCCGCCGCCGACTCTCCAGAGCGCTTTCCTGAGCGCTTTCCTGAACGCTTCCCTGAGCGGACCGCTGGACGCCTCAGAAACCCCACAGGCCTCAAGAGTGCTCTCATGACACTCCGTGGCCACACGGATTCTGTTCACTCCATCTTCTTCGGGCGTTGCCGATCAGTGCGCCGTGCGCTTCTCTCTGCCGTCGATACCGTGACGTGCCCATCGCGAGAAGCACGCGAATCGGGCGAACAGCGAGTTTCCAAAGCTTTTTGGGACTCCGGAAATTGGGAGATCGGCATGAGCAGCCAGGACGACCACCGACGCGACGGGGAGACGGTCCCGAACCGCCGCTCCTTTCTGCGCGCCACTGGGCTGGCCGGCGTCGGCGCCGCGGCCCTGAGCGTGGCGGGCGCGCCTGCGGCGTCCGCGACACCACTGTCCGGCGGGCTCGCCTCGGACGAGGCCCGATCATGGCAGTCCGATTCGGACAACCTCCGCTTCACCCTCGTGGTGATGCCGGACACCCAATATCTCTTCGACGACCAGAGCATCAACCCTGAGCCGGTCGAGGCGGCGTTCCAGTACATTCTGAACCACCGCCGCGAGGAGAACATCGTCTTCATGGCGCACTTGGGCGACCTCACCCAGAACGGCCTGAAGCACGAGTTCGACCCGATCGGGAAGACGTTCCAGCTTCTGGACCGGCGCGGCCTGCCGTACAGCGTGCTGGCCGGCAACCACGACATCGACTCCTCGACCGATGACCAACGAGGCCGCACTCCCTACCTGGACGCCTTCGGCCCGCACCGCTTCCGCAAGTCGCGGACGTTCGGCGGTGCCACCCCTGACGGTTACAACACCTACCACGTGTTCCGCGCCGCCGGGCGGGAGTGGCTGGTGCTGGCCCTCGACTGGCGGCCGTCCGCGGCGAGCATCGCCTGGGCCCAGGACGTCATCAGGCGGAACCCCAAGCTGCCGGTGATCCTGACGACACACGAGCTGATCTACACCGACACCTACGGTGACGAGGGTCAGTTCTCCGAGTTCGGCGCCCGTCTGTGGGACGAGCTCATCGCGGGGAACGATCAGATCTTTCTCGCCCTGAACGGGCACTACTGGCCGCCGGCGCGCACGACCAGGAAGAACACCGCGGGCCACGACGTTCACGTGCACATCACGAACTACCAGAACCGCTACTACGGCGGCGCGGCGATGATCCGGCTCTACCGGTTCGACCTGGCCAGGAACGCCATCGACGTCGAGACCTTCTCCCCCTGGGTCCTCAGCCGGACCGCCGAGCACCTGAACGGCCTCGAACGCCTCGAGATCGAGCAGACCGGGCCGCAGGACTACTTCTCCATGGCGATCGACTTCGATGAGCGGTTCTCCGGGTTCGCACCGGTGCCGCCGCGGGCACCACGGCCCGCGGCCGCCATGGTGATCCCCGGGACGGTGGCCTACTGGCGGTTCGACGGCTCCCACGAGGACGGCTCACCGGTCGTGGACACCGAACGCGTGACCGACCTGTCAGGGCGCGGCAACGACCTGACCAAGATGACGGTGCCCGGCAGCCCCGCGACCGCGCTGACCTGGTCCACCCAGCACCATCCAGACCAACCGGGGCACGGCAGCCTGTACTTCGGCGGCAACAAGAATCCGCTCGGGGGCGCCTACCTCCAGACCGTACCCACGGCGCCGCTCAACTCCGCCACGTTCCCCTCGGGCTACACGTTCGAGGCGTTCTTCAAACTCCCCGCCGACTGGGACGGAGGCCAGAACGGCTGGGCGGCCCTGCTCAGCCGCTGGGGCCTGAGCGGCGAGGCCGGGAAGACCGAGGGGGACCGCGACGAGCCGGTGGCCACCCTCAGCCTGTCCCCCGGCCGGGAACTGCAGTGGGCCGTCTACCCGCTGAACCTGAAAGGCCCCGTCACCAACTGGGGTCACGAGCTGCCGCTCGACCGCTGGTGGCACGTGGCCGTGGTAAACGACGGGCGCCACACCACCATGTACGTCGACGGCTGCCCTGTCGCCCGCAACCCCACCACCAAGGCGACCGGCCTGTCCACCGTCGGACTGCAGTGGCTCCTGGGCGGCTACGAGTACGGCGGCAAGCTGGATCAGATCCTGCACGGCTGGGTCGGAGACGTCCGTATCGCCGACCGGGCCCTGCCGGTCGGCGAGTTCATGCCGGCGCGGTGATCCAGTCCTCTGTTCCGCCCGCGGAGCATGCCGAGGAAGGCGTCGGCACGAATCGGACGCGACTCGATCGGGCGCCGCGGTGGTGGCGTACCGCGCCGTCGCCCTGCCCATTGCCGCGGGCGTGTTCGAGCCCGCCTCGGCCTCGTGCTACGCCCGGAGATCGCCGCGCTGTCGATGTCGGGCTCCAGCGTCATCGTCGCCGTCAACGCCCTGACCCTCAAAGGAACAGAGCTCAGCTCAGCGCGTTGAGATAGCGACGCATCCGGCGCTTGGCCCGGTAGCCGACGCGCAGCACGTTGGGCGGGACCTCGACGCGCAGGCGGGCGCGCCGCCGGGCGGCGGCGTGTTGCGGGCCGTCGAGCAGCGACCGGGCGGGGGCCAGGCGTCCGGCGCGGACCTGGGCGACCAGCGTGACCATCTGGGAGACCCAGTCGCTCTCCCCTCGCGGGTGGAAGTAGTTGGCCCGGCACCAGGCCTCGTCGGGAGTATGGAAACGGCCCTCGGACAGCTCGTCCAGGCTGCCGAGCAGGCCGCTGCCCTCGAAAACCAGATTGATCATCTCGGCGCTGACCCCGAAGTCCGACAGCACCAGCTGGGGCACCGACTGGGCGATGGCCTCCAGCGCGGCGGTCGAGCTGACCGTGACGAATCCGGCCGCGTGCGCCAGATGCTCATGCATGGGGCCCACCGCGAAGCGCACGGCGTCGGGACGGACCTGGCCGCCGTCGGCCAGCGACTGCCACAGACGCTGGTAGTGGTGACGCTCGTTGTGGGTCTGCCGCTCGGTGTCCAGGGCGCGGAGCTTGACCACCACGTCGAGGTCCGGCCGGCGCCCGGCCAGCGCGGCCAGCGCGAGCAGGATCTGCTCCCGCTCCTCCCTGCGTCTGGGCACCTTGGCCTGCGTCGCGAACACCACCCGGTCGCGCGGGCCGGTGACGGGCACCTCCGCACCGCTGTGCAGGAAGGGCAGCCTGGCCATCCCCACCACCCCGCCCCCGCCCAGCTCCCGGCCGATCGCCGTGAACTCCGCGACCTCCCGCTCGCTGTGCAGGACGAACAGGTCGCATCCGCTGCGGAACACCCATGCCTTCTCGGTCGCCGGGATGGAGATCCCCGGCAGTCCGGAGACGAACACCGGTCTGGGTGCCAGGCCGGACAGCACCTCGCTGACCAGCACGTCCACCACGGGTCCCGTGCAGGCGACCAGCACCACGTCGGGCCTGAGCCGTTCGGCGGCCCGGCGCAGCGCCCGGGCCGACAGCACGGGCGGGTCGGTGGCCGCACCCGTGACGGCCGCGTGGATCTGGGCCGGGGAGGGCGTGATGGGAGTGCGGATCACCGTCAGCTCCGCCGTACAGCTCGCGGGCAGGTCCCCGAGCAGATAGGCGGCCCACTTCAGGTAGGAATCCGAGTCGGCCACGGCCAGGATTTTCAACAAACACCTCCGGTGTGGAGTCCCCCGGGCCTACCTGTGGAGCCGTGAACCCTCGGATTCGTCCGTGGGTTCATGCCCCTGTGACTCCGGTGTCGTGATGGGCGAACATCGACAGGTGGGAACGCAGTGACGGCGCCGCCTGAGCGGTCCACCACTCGTCGGGGACGTCCACCGTCTCCACGGTGACGCCCCGAGCCGAGAGCAGGACCCGCAGGGAGGTGACCGCGGTCGACGGCAGGCTCAGCACCCGCTGCTCGGCGGCCAGCCCCCGCAGGGTCATCTCGGCCGGGATCCCGCCGTCGTAGACGGTGATCCCGGGCTGTCGCCTGACCCGGTCGAGATCATGGGGATCCTCCCGGCGGTGCGGGAAGTAGGCCACCGGCTCGGACGAGCCGAGTCCGGCCAGCCAGGTGAAGTAGCGCTCGCGGTGGATCAGGCCGTTGCGGACCAGCGAGGTGCCGAGCACGACGGTGCGCTCCTGCGGACGCGGCCTGCGCAGGGGCTGCGAGCGCAGCCAGGCGAAGTCGTGGGTGATCAGCTCCGTGCCCCCGTCCCGTACGGCCCGCGCCAGCTCGGCGGGGACGGGCAACGCCGTGAAGATCGACAGGCGGCCGGAGCGGGCGGCGGCGCGCAGTCGCAGGCCGGCGGCCGTCCCCAGCGCGCGCCTGAGCCCGGCCCGCAGTGGGCCGGAGGCGCTCGCGCGAGCCCGCAGCAGCGGTGTGAAGACCTGTCCGGTGAGCAGTTCCAGGAGCCTGATGGTGGCCAGGCCGTCGTCGACGATCACGATGCGGCCCGGCAGGGCGGTCAGCCAGCCGAACTGCACCTTGCCGGAGAAGGCGTCGCCGACCGCCCAGGTCGTGCCCCGGCGGGGCCTGGGCATCTCAGGCTCGGGAGCGGCCAGCTCCAGCCCGCCGGGCGGGCCGAGCCGGGAGATCTCACGGCGGGTGATCAGGAGCGGACGCAGGCCCGCTCGGGGCACCACTCGGGCACGTGGGCCGAGCAGCCCGGCGTGGTGGGCTTCCACGGCGCAGAGCATCTGCAGCGGGGACTCCACCCAGGCAACGGCCGAACCCTGCTCCCGCGCGTGGTCTCGACCGTGCTCCACGCCGGGCGATGACCCGTTCACGACTGCCTCACCGTAACCGGGATGTCTTACACGCCCGGGAACTGTGGGTGAACACCCGAATACGCCCACTTGCGCATCTGATCCAGGACGATCTACCGTGGTGTACGGAACGGTTTCGTACACCTTGCCTCACGCCTCAGAGGAGCGAGCCATGTGGACCCCGGACGACATCCCCGACCTGACCGGCACCACCGCGGTGGTCACCGGCGCCGGTGGCGGCATCGGACTCCCGACCGCGCTGCACCTGGCCGGGCACGGTGCGCGGGTCATCGTGGCCACACGGGATCGGGCCAGGGGAGAGGCGGCGACGTCCGCGATCCGCCTGCGGGTCGCGGACGCGCGAATCGAGTGGAGACGGCTGGACCTGGCCGATCTGAGCTCGGTGCGGGCGTTCGCCTCCGCCTTCGACGGGCCCCTCGACATACTGGTCAACAACGCGGGAGTCGGCATGATCCCTCGGCGGACCACCGCCGACGGGTTCGAGATGCAGTTCGGCACCAACCACCTGGGTCACTTCGCCCTGACCGGGCTGCTGCTGCCGCACCTGCTCGCCCGGCCGAGCGCCCGGGTGGTCACGGTCTCCAGCGACGCGCACGGCCTGGGCCGGATCGACTTCGGCGACCTGGGCCTCGAACGCCGCTACGGGCGGTTCTCGGCCTACGGCAGGTCGAAGCTCGCCAACCTGCTGTTCACGCTGGAGCTGCAGCGCAGAGCGGAGGGGCGGCTGCTCAGCGTGGCCACTCATCCCGGTGCGACGGCCACCGGCATCATGAAGCTGGGCGTGCTCACCAGGCCGGTCAACGCCCTCATGCGTTTGGCGCTGCAGCCTCCGCTCAAGGGCGCGATCCCCTCCCTCTACGCCGCCACCTCCACCGAGGTGACCGGCGGCCAGTTCATCGGTCCGGGCCCGAAGACGCTGACCCCTTCCCCCAAGGCACTGGAGGAGGATGTGGCCCGGCGGCTGTGGGAGACCTCGGAGGAGCTCACGGGCGTACGATTCAAGACGATCACACGGCACTCGTAGCCCATCGGAGGCACCTTGCGTCTCGATCCCAGCCGGGAGCGGGCGATTCTCGACGCGACCATGGAACTGCTCTCCGAAGTCGGGTTCGACCGCATGTCCGTCGACCAGATCGCCAAGCGCGCCAGCGCGAGCAAGGCCACGATCTACCGCCGCTGGCCGGGCAAGGAAGCGCTGGTCGTCGACCTGGTCTGCAACCATCTGGAGATCGACGTCGCGCCGCCGCCCGACACCGGGTCGATGCGCGGCGACCTGACGGCGGTGGTGGCCGGGTTCTGCCGGACCCTGGAGCAAAGGCACAGCCTCGTCTTCGGGCTGCTGCCCGCACTGCTCACCACGCCCGACCTGGCGGCCGCCCTGCGCGAGCACGTGCCCCGCCCCGACATCACCGGCACCACCCCGCTGCTCGACCGCGCCCGCGAGCGGGGCGAACTACCGGAAAGGATCGAGCCCGGCGAGATCAGGAGGGTCACCGAGGCCCTGGTCTGGCATCGGCTGCTCATCCTCGGAAAGCCGCTCGACGAGGCCTTCGCCGAGGAGACGGTCGACCGGGTGCTGCTGCCGCTGATCCATGCCTGGTCCGCGACGAAACACTGATCGAAGCGAGCGTTTTCGCAGGTAAAACCCCTCTTGGGGAAAAGATCTACGTTGATGACGAACACCGGGGGACGAGGAGGGAGTCGGGCGGCGCACTTTTCCCTCGTCTCCTCGCGGAAAGGCCGTGCGCCTCGGCGTTTCCGGTCTCCTCCCGGACGCCGGGAGCGAGCGGAGTGATCTTGGGAAAGACCAAGTCTTCCCCCTCGATTCGGACGCATTCCCAAGCCAAGGCAATGTGTCCCACTTGTAATCGTTTGTCCGTTTCACGTAGCTTCTAGTCATTCCTGGTGAACGCCTAGGTCTTTGCAGGTCTACGCGTTACCAACACATTGCCCGACCGTGTCGCATCGGAGTGGATCACTCCGCCCGGTGAGCACGGCCGCCGAATCCGCGAGTCGCGGAACCGGGGAACCACGTTCTTGGGGTGAATCGGCGCCTTTGCGCGCCGTAGGGCACTTCCCAGCCCGAACCCGTCAGCTAACCCGGTAGGCGGAATGAGAAGCGAAGCAAGGAGTCACACCCCCGCATGGCCAAGAACCGCCTCACCCCCAAGACCCGTCACCTGACCCGCATCGTTCTGGGCGCTTCCATCGCCCTGGGTGGCAGCATCGCCGCAGTCCCCGCCGCCCTGGCGGACACTCCGGGACAGCTCCCCGTCGCCATCCCCCAGGTGGAGATCTCCAAGACCACCGAGACCCCTCTCCAGGCCAAGGCCGCGCGCCTGCCCAAGGTCACGGCCGCGCAGGTCCTGCGCATCGCCGCCAAGCAGGTCGGCGTCTCCGAGAACGCCCAGGGCGGCGGGACGAAGTTCCAGTCCTGGTACGTCTCCTCCCCCCGCGCCCGGGAGACCGTCGCCCGTGACGGCGGCAACGTGCGGGCCTACGCCAACGCCCCCTGGTGCGCGATGTTCGTCTCCTGGGTCGGCGAGCAGGCCGGCATCCGTCCCACCATGGGCTGGGACGCCTACACCGTCGCCCACGCCCGGTGGTTCAAGAACAACGACCACTGGGGCAACGCCGCCAAGCCCGGCGCCGTCGTCTACTTCGACTGGAACGGTGGCAAGAGCATCAGCGGGATCGACCACGTCGGCTTCGTGAAGAAGGACAACGGCGACGGCACGATCAGCACGATCGAGGGCAACACCGGCAACGGCCGGGTCGAGCAGCGCGTCCGGCCCAAGTCCCAGGTCGTCGGCTACGGCTACCCGGTCTACGCCGGCTGATCCACCGGCGCGCAACACCGCCGATCCATCGGCGCGCACCGGCCGCCCCCTCGGCACGCACCGCCGATCCATCGGCACGCACCGGCCGCCCCCTCGGCACGGAGCACGAAAAAGGGCCCGGCTCATCAGAGCCGGGCCCTTTCGGCGTCCGCCCCCTGCTCGCGCTCTCGCCTCCCTCCCCCAGTCGCGTCTCACGGTCCTCACCCGGCCGCGTCTCACGGTCCTCCCCGGCAGGCCCCCTCCCCGTGCCCCCGCGGCCTCTCGGCACCCCGCCCCCACGGCTCGCCGGCCCTTCGCGGTGCCCGGTCCACTCGAACGACGACCTCGCCGTAAGGAATGTCCGGTTGCATCCCCCTGCGATGGGAGCGCTCCCAAACACACCTCTGGGTGATTTGTCGACTTATATAACTATTCGTCCCCACATAAAGGGTGGGATGTAACGGTTGAGTTTCGGCATATTGACGTCCCGGATGCCTATCGTCCACTCTTCGTGGGAGCGCTCCCAAAACACGTTGAGGGACAACCCGTCGCGGACGCGTTTGTCGGGGACCGATCCGCGACGCCACCTCCCATCGATTCGGGCGACCACCTGAGAGGGGTCCGGAATGTTGAACAACAAGCGGCATGGCAAGCTCGCCGCGGTCGCGGTGATGGCGGCCACCGCCCTGGCGATCACTTCCTGCGGTTCGAGTGAACCCGCCAAGCCGGCGACCGGCGGCGGCTCCTCCGCGCCGGCCGCCGAGCCGGTGACCATCACCGTGCACACCTTCGGCGGTGGCGAGAACTTCGGCTATGACAAGGCCGTGGAGACGTGGAACGCCGCGCATCCGAACATCCAGGTGAAGTACCAGAACCTCACCGACCGCTTCGAGGACGTCTACCTGCCCCAGCTGCTGCAGCGTCTGCAGGCCGGAAGCGGCGCGGCCGACATCATCGCCCTGGACGAAGGCGCGATGGGTCTCATGAAGGCGCGTCCGCAGTTCTTCACCGACCTCGGCGCGTACGGCCTGGACAGCCGCAAGGCGGACTTCCCCGCGGCGAAGTGGGACAACGGCATCAACGCCGACGACAAGCTGTTCGCGCTCGGCACCGACATCGGCGGCATGACCATGTGCTACCGCACGGACCTGTTCAAGAAGGCCGGCCTGCCCACCGACCGCGAGGAGGTCGGCAAGCTCTGGCCGGACTGGAACGCGTTCATGGAGGTCGGCAAGAAGTTCCAGGCCGCCAACCCCGGCAAGGGCGATCCCAAGTTCCTCGACGGCCCGAACACGCTCTACAACGTGATCCTGTCGCAGGAGGCGCCGAAGAACGGCAACGTCTCCTACATCGACAAGAACAACCAGCTCGTCATCGAGAGCAACCCGGCCATCAAGACCTCCTTCGACACGGTGAAGAGCTTCAGCGAGGCCGGCCTGACCGCCAAGCTCGCCTCCTTCACCCCGCCGTGGAACGCCGCCATCAAGAAGGGCGGGTTCGCCACGATGGGCTGCCCGGCCTGGATGCTCGGCGTGGTCTCCGGCGCGGCCGGCGACGTCGGCAAGGGTAAGTGGGACATCGCGGCGGTGCCCGGCGGCGCCGGCAACTGGGGCGGCTCCTACCTGGCGGTGCCCAAGCAGAGCAAGCATCCCAAGGAGGCCGCCGAGGTCCTGAACTACCTCACCGGCAAGGAGGGTCACGTCATGGCCTTCCAGGAGGCCGCGGCCTTCCCGAGCTCCATTCCCGCCCAGCAGGACCCGGCGGTCAGCGAGTTGAAGAACCCGTTCTTCAACGACGCGCCCACCGGCCAGATCTTCGGCGCCTCGGTCAAGGACCTGCTTCCGGTCTTCCTCGGCGAGAAGCACGCCCAGGTGAAGACCTCGGTGGAGAAGGTTCTCGAGGGCATGGACCAGGGCTCCGTCCCCTACGACCAGGCCTGGACCAGGTTCCTCGAGGCCGGCGTCAAGGCGGCGAGCTGATCCCCTCCCGCCCCGCACCGGCCCGGCGGCGGTGATCCCGCCGCCGGGCCGGTGGCCTGCCCTCGGCTGAAAGGCTGAACATGACCCTGCACGTCGACACCCCGGCTCCGGCCCGGCCCGGCCCCCGCCGGCCGTCCGGGCACCGGGGTTCGGGACGGGGCGGCGGACTCGCCAGGTTCGACCTCCGGGCGACCCCGTACTTCCTCGTCTCCCCCTACTTCCTCCTGTTCGCCGTCTTCGGCGTCTTCCCGCTCGGCTACACCTTCTGGGTGTCGCTGCACGACTGGGAGCTCGCCGGGGACAAGACCTTCGCCGGCCTCGACAACTACATCGACCTGATCACCAACGAGGCGTTCTGGAACGCGGTGGTCAACACGCTCGGGATGTTCGTCCTGTCGACGATCCCGCAGCTCGTCCTCGCCCTGATCCTCGCCAACGCGCTCAACAAGCGCATCCGGGGCCGGCTCTTCTTCCGCCTCGGCGTGCTGCTGCCGCTGATCACCTCCGTCGTCGCCGTCGCCGTCGTCTTCACCCAGCTCTACGGGCGCGACTACGGCATGATCAACTGGTTCCTCGGGCTCTTCGGGGTCGACGCGAT
The DNA here is from genome assembly GCF_050949235.1 of Streptosporangium sp. CA-135522. Taxonomy (NCBI): domain Bacteria; kingdom Bacillati; phylum Actinomycetota; class Actinomycetes; order Streptosporangiales; family Streptosporangiaceae; genus Streptosporangium; species Streptosporangium sp. CA-135522. The sequence goes on along the minus strand of NZ_CP192026.1, from coordinate 3,660,594 downwards.
CAACTGGCAGAACGAGAAGTGGTCCTCGTGGCTCGCGATCTCCACGATGATCGACTGGCGTTGGACCGGCTACAACGCGATCATCCTGCTCGCCGCCATGCAGACCATCCCCAAGGACCTCTACGAGGCCGCCGCCATCGACGGCGCCACGGCCCGGCGGCAGTTCTGGCAGATCACCATCCCGATGCTCCGCCCGACGATCATCTTCACGGTGTTCATCTCGACCATCGGCGGCCTGACCCTGTTCACCGAACCGGTCATGTTCGACGGCAACCCGACGATGGCGGGCGGCACCACCGGTCAGTACCAGACCGTGGCGATGTTCATCGTCAAGAAGGCGTTCCGCGACTTCGACTTCGGCTACGCCGCGGCCGCCGCGTGGCTGCTGTTCGCGCTGATCCTCATCGGCACGCTCATCAACTACTCCTTCACCCGCCGTATCGGGGGTTCCAAGTGACGGCGATCCAGACCCGGCGGCGTCCCGCGCGGCCCGAGGCCCGCAACCGCATCTGGGACGCCGGGCCGCTGACGAAGGTCGTCCTGGCCCTCGCCCTCGTGCTGTCGGCCTTCCCGATCTACTACATGTTCGTCATGGCCACGCGGACCAACGAGGAGGCGATCGACGTCCCGCCGCCGCTGCTGCCGGGCGGGCACCTCGGCGAGAACGTCGAGCGGCTGCTGGCCACCGAGGACGCCTACTTCCTCACCGGCCTGGTCAACTCGGCGATCGTCTCGGTCATCGTGACCGTGTCGGTCGTGCTCATCTCCACGCTGGCCGGCTTCGCCTTCGCCAAGCTCAGGTTCCGCGGAAGCAAGATCCTGCTGGGCCTGATCCTGGTGACGATGATGGTTCCGCTCCAGCAGATGGGCGTGGTGCCGTTGTACGAGCTGATGGTCACCCTCGGCTGGACCGGCCAGCTCAAGGCGGTGATCCTGCCCTTCCTGGTCAACGGGTTCGGGGTCTTCATGATGACCCAGTACGCCACCCAGGCGGTGCCGGACGAACTGGTCGAGGCGGCCCGCGTCGACGGCGCCTCCACCATGCGCATCTACGCGAACGTCATCCTGCCCGCGCTCCGTCCCGGGATGGCCGTACTGGCGCTGCTCGTCTTCATGCAGACCTGGAACGAGTTCATGTGGCCGCTGATCGTGCTGAACCCGGACAACCCCGTGGTGCAGACCTCGATCGCCGCGCTCAACCAGGCCCACGGCACCGACTACGTCATGCTGTTCACCGGCACGGCCGCCTCGGTCCTCCCCCTCTTCATCGTTTTCGTCGCGTTCGGTCGCCAGATCGTCGGCGGCCTCATGGAAGGTGCGGTCAAGGCGTGATCACGCAAGAAACGCAGATTCAGACCCCGGATCTGGTGTTCCCGACCGGCTTCGTCTGGGGCGCGGCCACCTCCGCCTACCAGATCGAGGGCGCCGTCTCCGAGGACGGCCGCGGCCGGTCCATCTGGGACACCTTCGTCCGGCAGCCCGGCCGGGTGGTCAACGGCGAGAACGCCGACGTCGCCATCGACCATTACCACCGCTACCGCGACGACGTCCGGATGATGGCCGACCTCGGCCTGAGTGCCTACCGGTTCTCCGTCTCCTGGCCCAGGATCCAGCCCGACGGCAGCGGCGCGATCAACGCCAGAGGCCTCGACTTCTACAGCCGGCTGGTCGACGAGCTGCTCGCGCAGGGCGTCGACCCGTGGGTGACGCTCTACCACTGGGATCTGCCGCAGGCTCTGGAGGACGCGGGCGGCTGGCCGTCACGGGACACCTCGAAGCGCTTCGCCGACTACGCGGCGGCCGTACACGAGGCGCTCGGCGACCGCGTCCGCAACTGGAGCACGGTCAACGAGCCCTGGTGCGCGGCGTTCCTGGGGTACGCCTCCGGCGAGCACGCCCCCGGACGGCGCGAGCCGGTGCAGGCGGTGCGCGCCGCCCATCACCTCCTCCTCGCGCACGGCCTGGCCACGGCGGCCATGCGCGCCCAGCGGACCGACAGCAGGATCGGCGGTTGCGTCAACCTCTACGCGATCTCGCCGGAGACCGCCTCCCCGGCCGACCGGGACGCCGCCCGCCGTATCGACGGCCTGCAGAACCGCTTCTTCCTGGACGCGCTGCTGAGGGGCGAGTATCCGGCCGACGTCCTGGAGGACCTCGCCGACCCGAGCGGGTTCGTCCAGGACGGGGACATGGACGTGATCTCCGCTCCGCTGGACATGCTGCTGATCAACTACTACAGCCGCTTCACCGTCTCCGGCACGCCCGGCGGCGCGGCGTCGGCGGCGTCGGCTCCCACCGACACCGGGTCGCCTTGGGTCGGCAGCGAGCACGTGTCGTTCGTCGAGGGCGGACGGCCGGTCACCGCGATGGGCTGGGAGATCGACGACACGGGGTTGCACGAGATCCTGCTGCGGGTCGCCCGGGAGTATCCGCCGGTCCCGCTGGTCATCTCCGAGAACGGCGCGGCCTTCGACGACGTCGTGGACGCCGACGGCGTCGTGCACGACCGCGAGCGTCTGAGCTACATCGACGCCCACCTGCGCACCTGCCATGCCGCGATCGAGGCGGGGGTGCCGCTGGAGGGCTACTTCGCCTGGTCCCTGATGGACAACTTCGAGTGGGCGTGGGGATACGGCAAGCGCTTCGGGCTGGTTCACGTCGATTACGAGACCCAGCGGAGAGTTCCCAAAGAGAGCGCTCTCTGGTATGCCGGGACAATCAGGCGTGGAGGCCTGAGCGGTCCGGCAGAATAAGGGGTCGGCAATCTTTCATGGGGGCGAGGAACATGAACGGCGACCGTCGTCCGACCCTTGAGGCGGTCGCGGCCCTGGCCGGTGTCGGCCGCGGCACGGTGTCGCGGGTCATCAACGGCTCACCGAAGGTGAGCGAGAAGGCCCGTGGCGCGGTGCAGCAGGCGATCCAGGAGCTGGGTTACGTCCCCAACCGGGCCGCGCGCGCGCTGGTGACCCGGCGCACCGACACGGTCGCGCTGGTGGTCTCGGAGTCGGAGCTGCGCGTCTTCGACGAGCCCTATTTCGCCGGGACCATCCGCGGCATCGGCTCGGCGCTGTCGGAGACCGGCCTGCAGCTGATCCTGGCGATGGCCCAGTCCGAGCAGGACCACGAGCGGCTGGAGCACTACCTGACCGGGCAGCACGTCGACGGCGTGCTGCTGATCTCACTGCACGGCGCCGACCCGCTGCCCGGACGGCTGGAGGCGATGGGCGTGCCGACCGTCATCGGCGGCCGCCCCGTCGGTCCCGCCCCCTACAGCTACGTCGACGTGGACAACCGTGCCGGCGCCCGGCAGGCGGTCAAATACCTGCTGGGCAAGGGCCGCCGTCGCATCGCCACCATCGCGGGACCGCAGGACATGGGGGTGGGCGTCGACCGGCTCGCGGGCTACCGCGACGCGCTGCTCGCGACCGGCATGACCGAGATCGTGGCCTACGGCGACTTCAGCGAGGAGAGCGGCATCGTCGCCATGCGCAAGCTCCTGTCGGACGACCCCGACGTCGACGCGGTCTTCACCGCCTCCGACCCGATGGCGCTGGGCGCGATGCGGGTGCTGCGGGAGGAGGGCAGGGCGATCCCGGAAGACGTGGCGGTCATCGGTTTCGACGACTCCCCCGCCGGGTCGCACTCCTCGCCCGCGCTGACCACCGTGCATCAGCCGACCGAGCAGATGGGCCGCCAGATGGCCCATCTGCTCGTGGCCCGCATCAACGGCGAGCACCTGGAGCAGCCCGTGGTGATACTGGACACCCATCTGGTCGAGCGGGCCTCCGCGTAGCGAGGCACCCCGGCTGTGTAAGTTCGAACCGGTCATGCTTGTCTCAGTCTCCCCCCTGGCGAAAGGACCACCGTGTCCCGGCAGTTCACCCTCCGCAGCGGCGCCATGCACGCCGAGATCACCGAGCGCGCCGCGGCCCTGCGCGTGCTCCGTCACGGTGGGCGCGATCTGGTGACCAGCTGGCCGGCGGACGAGCCGATCCCCTACTACAGCGGCACGCTGCTCGCCCCCTGGCCCAACCGGATCGCCGACGCCTCCTACACCTTCGACGGCCGGACCCACCGGTTGCCGATGAACGAGAAGGACCGGGGCAACGCCATACACGGGCTGGTCGCCCAGGTCGACTGGGAGGCGGTGGAATGGCTGGCCGTCGAGGACGAGCACGGTTTCGTACGGCTGGCGCACACGATCACCCCGTCTCCCGGCTACCCCTTCACCGTCGCCCTGCGGGTCCTGTACTCCCTCACCCCCGATGGGCTGACCACCACGCTGACCGCGGAGAACATCGGTGACGGCCCCGCCCCCTACGGCTGCGCCCCGCACCCGTGGCTGCTGCCGGGCGATGTGGAGGGCTACGAGCTGCACGTGCCCGCGACCAGGGTGCTGCTGGTGGACGACCGCCTGCTGCCGCGCTCCCTGGAGGACGTCGCCGGCACGCCGTACGACTTCACGACCGCGCGGACGGTCGGCGACACCGCGGTGGACCACGCCTTCACCGGCCTCCTCGCCGACGCCGACGGGACGGCCCGGGTACGGGTGAGCGGTCCGGACGGCGGGGTCGAGATCCGCTGGGACGCCGCGGCGCTGCCCTGGGTCCAGGTGTGCACCGGAACCGGGCTCGGCCACTCCGGACTGGCCGTCGAGCCGATGACCTGCCCGCCGGACGCCTTCAACTCCGGCACCGACCTGGTCGTGCTCCAACCCGGCGACAAGATCGAGACTTCCTGGACGATCTCCCCCGCCTGAGGTGCCACGATGGACAGCAGGACCAAGCGCCCGCTCACTTCCGTGGAGCTGGACGCGCTGACCCGGCGGGCGCTGGGCACCGGGCTCGCCGCCGCCACCGAGCTGACCGACGGCTTCGCCAACGCCGTGTGGCGGCTGACGCTGCGGGACGGTCGCGAGGTGGTGCTCAAGCTGTCGCCCCCGCCCGAGCTGGAGCAGCTGCGCTACGAACGCAACCTGCTGCGCACCGAGGCCATGGTCTACGGCCTGGCCGGGCCCGCCGGGGTGCCGGGTCCCGAGCTGCTGCGGGCCGGGTTCGACGATCCGGTGCTGGGCGGCGACTACCTGATCCTGTCCGCCCTCGACGGGGTGCCGTGGAACCGGGTCACGCCGGCCGAGGCGGACCAGCGCGCGCTCCGCAGGGAGCTCGGTGGTCACCTGGCCCGGCTGAACACGATCACCGGCGACGTCTACGGCTATCCGCACGCCGGTCTGACCGGTGACACCTGGCGGTCCGCCTTCCTCGCGATGACCGACGCGATTCTGGCGGACGCGCGCCGTTACGCGACGCCGCTCCCCCGGCCGGCGGCCGAGATCTCGGCGGTGATCGAGGCCGGCGCGGCGGCACTGGAGGAGGTCACGCGGCCCTGTCTCGTCCACTTCGACGTCTGGCCGGGCAACGTCTTCCTGACCTCGGGCGACAGCCCGCGCATCCAGGCGATCATCGACCACGAACGGGCGTTCTGGGGCGATCCGCTGGCCGACTTCGTCACCCCGACGATCTTCGGTGAGCTGGACGAGGCCGACGAGATCGTGGCCGGCTACCGTGAGGTGGGCGGCGTCGTGGAGTTCACCGACTCCGCCCGCGCCCGGCTGGCCCTCTACCGCCTCTACCTCGCGTTGATCATCCTGGTGGAGAACGGTCCCCGGCAGTATCCGGAGGAGGACTACGCGCCCCTGCGCGATCTGAGCGCCGCCGCCCTGGTCAGGGCACTGGATCAGCTCTCCGGCCGAATGCGGTGATCGCGCCGGGCGGGTCGGCGCGAGGGCGTCACGACGGCCGGGCCACCAGCAGGTTCAGGTCCAGGCCGAGGGGGCGCACCGAGGTGAGGGTGAAGCCGGCGCCGGACAGCAGCCCGGCGTAGTCGGCGCGGGTGCGCTCCCTTCCCCCGGTGACGGCCAGCATCTGCAGATCCCAGGCGACGGCGAGCGAGGCCGAACCGTCCACCGGAAGCAGCCTTTCGATGATCAGCAGGTGGGCCGAGTCGTCCAGTGCCTTGCGGCATGTTCGCAGGATCGTGTCGCAGTCCTGGTCGTCCCAGTCGTGCAGCACCCGGGAGAGCAGGAACACCTCCCCCTCCGCCGGGATGTGCTCGAAGAAGTCTCCGGTCACCATCGTCATCCGGCCGTCCGAGCCCGCACGCGATTTTCCGGCCTGGGCCACGACGTGCTCGAGGTCGACGAGAACCCCGCTGGCGGCGGGCGTCCGGGACAGGACGGCCTCCAGGAGCGTGCCGTCGCCGCCTCCCACGTCGACGATCCGCGCGGCCGGGGGGAAGGGGAACGCCTGGCACAGATCGTTGGCGATCATCTGCGTGGTGGCCGCCATCGCCCGGTCGAAGCGGCGCGCGCTGTCCTGGTGAGCCTTGAAGTATTCGAAGTGTTCGTCTCCGAACGCCTGCCCGAAGGCGCTCTTGCCGGTGCGGACGGCGTGCGGGAACTCTCCCCACGCCCGGTAGAACTCCTCGCCGTAGAGAAGGGTCAGGTCCCGGAAGGGGTTGTCGGAACGGAGGAGATCGAGCACTCCGGTCGTCCCGTACCCGAGCTCGGCATCGACACGCAGCAGTCCGATGTGGGCCAGGAACCTCAGAAGCCGCGCCATCGCGGCCGGGTCGCAGGAGGTGACGGCCGCCACCTGGGCGGCGGTGCGCGGACCGTCGGCGAGCGCGTCCGCGACGCCGGTGACGGCGGCGGCGTGCACCGCCTGCGCCGACCAGTAGGCCGTGATCAGGTTGAGCAGGCGCAGTTCGCTGGAGCCGTCGGCGATCGGGAGGCCGGACTCGGACGGAGGAGCGCCGGTGTGCCCGTCCTGCCGGTCGATGGCGTTCAGGTGCTCGTCGAGGGCACGGGTGTGCTCACCCGCGGAGAACAGTTCGATGCGGTGCACTCCCGGTGCTTCCTGCGCGTCGGTCCGGGGAACGGCGAAGTACAGCACCGAGCGGCCGCCGCGGTCCGCCTCGTCTCCGGGGTTGTGGCCGCCGCCGTCCGGTCTCATGCGATACCGGCCGGCCAGGTCGCGCAGGAGGCGAAGCGTGCGGGTGTCGTCGTCGCGGACCCGGAAGGCGAGGTGCGTCTCGTTCTCCTCGCGCCGCTCGCGGACGGGCAGCGCCGCCGGTAGTTCTTCGCATGCCCGCCGGGGGAGGACGAAGACCTCGATCTGCCGCCCTTCTCCCCGTGGGGAGACGTCGCGGCCGCGGACGATCGTCACCGGCGCGGCCTTCCCGGCCAGGCCGTACCTTTGCCGCAGGCGGTCGCGGACCACGACGCTGGGCAGTACGGTGACGATCTCGAACGTGCGGCTCACCAGCAGGTCCTGCACGTCCTGCGCGGATCCGGGGAAGACGAGGATGCCGGCGTGATCGAAGTCGCAGTGGCCGGCCAGTTCGCCGGCCCTGTCGTGAGGCGCTCGGCCGGGAAGTATCGAGCGCAGCGCCTGCGCGGTGTCGTTCTCCCGAACACACTGGATCATTCGGTCAAGCCGGCTGACGTCTTCTGGATCGATCATGAGCGGGCCTCACAGCATGTCAGTGATCAGGTGGCCATGGTGTCCGTGCTGCCGGAGGGCAGAGCGAACGGCGGAGAGAGCGGCAGGGCATAGTGATCATCGGTGGATCCCCTCCATTGTTACCGCGGTCGCTTCCGAAAACGCGTGACGAACCTCGACGGTGACGGGAAACATCGGGAAATCACGAAGACGCGACCCGAATCGTGTTTCCCGTCGCGGTCATGGCCCCTTGTAGATCATGAGGTCGCCCAGGCGATCTGGTCCCGGAGCCTGGTGGCGGCGCCGCCCTCGTGGCCGTTGAACGGATGGACGGTGATCTCCGCCGGGCCCGCGTAGGCGTTGAACGCGGCGTAGACCGTCGACGGCGGGCAGACCTGGTCCATGAGGCCGACCGAGAACAGGGCCCGTGCCGTGGCGCGGGCGGCGAAGGCGAGGCCGTCGAAGTAGGAGAGGGTCGCGAAGACCCGCTCGACCTGGTGCCGGTTGGCCGCGCAGAACCTGGTGATCTCGGCGTACGGCTCGGTGTCGACCAGTTCCACGGCGCGCCGGAAGTGGCACAGGAATGGCACGTCGATGAGGGCCCCGGCCAGGTCGGAGCGCAGCCCCGCGACGGCCAGCGCGACGCCGCCGCCCTGGCTGACGCCCGCCACCAGGACGCGGTCCGGGTCGACGGCGGGATGGGCGCGGGCCGCGTCGACCGCGCGGACGGCGTCGGTGTAGAGCCTGCGGTAGTAGTACGTGGCCGGGTCGAGGATTCCGTGGGTCAGCATTCCGTGGGTGGCGCCGTGGGGGTCGGGGGTGGCCCCGGCGTGTTCGGCGGAGGCGCTGCCCTGCCCCCTGCTGTCCATGACGAGGGTGGCATGGCCCGCGGCGGGCCAGGTCAGCCAGGGGTAGGGCTCGCCCCGGCCGCGGCCGTACCCCAGGTACTGCACCACGCAGGGCACGGGCTCCGCCGTACCGGCGGGCAGCAGCAGCCAGCTGCGGATCGGATGGCCGCCGAACCCGGCGAAGGTCACGTCGAAGACGTCGACGAGGGGCAGGCCCGCGTCCACCGGTGTGAAGACCGGCGAGAGGGGGCCCGGTGCGGCGAGGGTCGCCTTCCAGAACTCGTCGAAGTCGTCCGGCGAGGGGACGGCGGGCCGGTAGGACCGCAGGTCGTCGAGAGGGAGATCGAACAACGGCATGGAGACTCCGGTGGATCAGGTGAGGGTGAGGTCGTAGACGCTGGTCGCCGTCCCGTGGAGCACGGCGGCGCGTTCGCTCGGCGACAGGCCGGCGATCAGGGCGTCGGCCGTCGCGGACCCGACGGGCGGGTTGGCGGCCGGCGGGAAGTCCGCCCGGATGGGGGCCGGCGCGGGGGTGTCCAGCCGGTGGTGGGGTCGCCGCGCCAGCTCCCATACGTGGTGGTGGGCGTCAATTCTTGACGGTGACGGCATTGCCGTACCTCTCCTGGGCCGCCCAGACGCCGGGGATCTGGTTCGGGTAGGTGATCGGCTTGCCTGCCGTGGCCTCCACCCAGACTCCGAAGTTCATGATGGCGATCACGCTCGGGTGTTTCCTGGCGGCGTCGAAGTAGACCTGCTGGACCGCCTCGATCTTCGCGGGGGTGTCGTACTGGCCGGTGTAGGGGGCGACCTCGGTCGGCGGGAAGAGGTAGGTCCGCTTCGCGCCGCCCGTCATCCGCTCCAGAGCGCCGAGCAGGTGGTCGAGCCTGGCCGCGTCCGCGTTGTAGTCGTCGACGCCGACCCAGTCGACCTCCGCGGGGATGTACGTGGCCGGGTTCACGTCTCCGCTGGCCAGGGTCAGCATGATGGGGAACGGCCCGAATCCGGATCCGGGCGCCATCGACGCCTTCACCGCGCCGGCCATGGTCTGCAGGTCGGCGTTGGTGACGCCGTAGACCTGGGGCTCGTCCTTCAGGTAGATCGTCGCGATCCGGTCCTGGTAGGGCTTGACCAGTTCGACGAACTTCTTCCATCTGGTCTGCTGCGGATCGATGGGGCAGGTGCCGTTGACGCAGGTCGAGGGCGGGAAGAACTCCTCACCCACGTACAGCGCGCAGGAGTGGGGCGGGCAGCCGGCCAGTTCGGAGACCGTGTATCCGGTCGTCGGGTCGTTCCAGTCGGGAGAGACGCTGATCCAGTGGAGGTTGGCGAAGCCGGTGACCTCGGGCAGGTGGTTGCCCCAGCTCTTGAGCGCCCGGGTGGCGAAGTAGCCGTAGTACTCCAGGCCGGGGTAGGGATCGACGCGGCTGACGGCCAGGTCGTCGACGGTGCTGACCTGCTTGTCGTTGCTGACATAGGCGCCCAGGTAGAGGTACGGCCTGGCGATGGGGGCGCCGAGGCCGGTGGTGCGGGTGGCGCCGTTGACGGTGGCGGTGACCGACGGGTCGGCCTTGGAGGCGCCGGTCACGGCGATGGTGACGTGGAAGCCGTCGTCGGCCCGCGTGGTGGTCAGCGGGGCGCTCCACAGCGCGGTCCCGGCGCGGAACAGCTGAACCTCGCCGTTGCGCGCGACGGTCAGCCCCAGTTGGACGTTGCCGTTGGTCACGTAGCCGGTGGAGTCCGCCGCCCTGGACAGCATGATCGAGCTCCAGTCCCCGGGCGTGCCGCGCAGCTTCGGGTCGGGGTCGACGGTGGCCGAGACCGTGTAGGCGTCGTTGACGTCCGGCGCCACCGGCGCGTCCAGCCGCACGGCGGAGCGGCCCAGCGCGAAGGCCAGCTTGCCGGGGTAGTCGGAGTGGTTGACCTGCGAGTAGTACGGCGCAGGCGGGTCGTAGGAATACCAGTTACCCGACACCCGGGTGTACTTCTCGTTGAAGAGAGGCGCCTGCCTGCCGGCCAGCGAGTCGTTGAGCCCGTAGCCGGGATCGACGTCCTTGGCTCCGTCGAAGCTGTCGGCGAAGCGGGAGACGCGGCTGACGGCCAGGTCGTCGACGGTGCTGACCTGCTTGTCGTTGCTGACATAGGCGCCCAGGTAGAGGTACGGCCTGGCGATGGGGGCGCCGAGGCCGGTGGTGCGGGTGGCGCCGTTGACGGTGACGGTGACCGACGGGTCGGCCTTGGAGGCGCCGGTCACGGCGATGGTGACGTGGAAGCCGTCGTCGGCCCGCGTGGTGGTCAGCGGGGCGCTCCACAGCGCGGTCCCGGCGCGGAACAGCTGAACCTCGCCGTTGCGCGCGACCGTCAGCCCCAGTTGGACGTCCGCGCTCGTGACGTAGCCCACCGAGCCGGAGGTGCGCGACAGCATGATCGAGCTCCAGTCCCCGGGCGTGCCGCGCAGCTTCGGGTCGGGGTCGACGGTGGCCGAGACCGTGTAGGCGTCGTTGACGTCCGGCGCCACCGGCGCGTCCAGCCGCACGGCGGAGCGGCCCAGCGCGAAGGCCAGCTTGCCGGGGTAGTCGGAGTGGTTGACCTGCGAGTAGTACGGCGCAGGCGGATTAGTGGAGGTCCATGACCCCGACACCCGGGTGTAGGTGACACCCCGCGCGGTCCCGCCCTGCCGTACTCCCAGGGAGTCGTTGAGCCCGTAGGTGGGGTCGGTGTCGCGTGCCCGGTCGAAGGTGTCGGTGAGCTGGGGGGCCGCGGCAGCGGTGGCGGTGGCGGCCGGAAGGGCTGTCAGGCAGGAGGCGAGCAGGGTCAGGCATAACAGGGTGCGCTTCATCGGCGGCCCTTTCCGAGGTCGTGACGGGCGAGCCGGGCGGCGGCGGCCGCGCCGTCGCCCGAGTACGTGATCGGCGCCGCGGGCCAGCGTTCGGCGACCGCCTCTCCCACGGCGACGGCGAGCGGGGTGCCGGCGGCGAGCAGGCCGCCGCCGAGCACGACGGGCGAGTCGTCCGCCGCGTCCCGGACGACGCCCAGGGTGGTCACGAGGTGGGCGGCGGCCCGGGCGAGGATGTCCACCGCGTCCCGATCGCCCTCGGCGGCGGCCTGGACCACCGCGGGAGCCAGTGCGGCCGGCGCGGTCACCGGGGCGGCGTGCACCGCCTCGACCACTCTCCCGACGGCGGCGCGATCGGCGGGTCCGCCCCCGGCGAGCCGCTCCAGCACGGCCGTGGCGAGCGGCGGAGCGAGCCCGCGGTCGATGGACCGCAGCGCGTGCCGCACCGCCTCCCTGCCGATCCAGACCCCCGACCCGAGGTCGCCCAGCAGCCAGCCGTGGCCGTCGGCGGTCCGCGTCACCGCGTGGTCGACGATCCGGGCGGCGGCCGCCCCGGTCCCGCTGACCAGGACATTTCCCGAGGCGTGGTGCGTGCCGGCGACGAAGGCCAGCTCCACGTCGCTTACCAGCCGGGGCCCGCGGCCGAGCCCCAGCCGGGCCCAGAGCCGGTCGAACTCCGCCGCGTGACGGCCCATCCCGCCCGCCAGGCCGATCACTCCGGCGCGCACGCGGGCCGGGTCCAGCCCGGCCAGTGCCTCACGGACGGTCGCGCCGATCACCTCCACGGCCACGGCGCCGTGGGCGACCGGATTGCCGCCACCGCCCGTCGCCCTGGCGATCACCGTGCCCTCCAGGTCGGCGACCAGCGCCCTGGTGGTGCTGCCGCCCACGTCCAGTCCGAGGGTGAGGGTCATTTGAGCGCTCCTTCCGTCATGCCGGCCTGGATGTGCCGTTGGAAGACGACGTAGACGGCGAGCATCGGAAGGATCGACATGCTGAGCGCCGCGAACAGGGCGCCCCAGTCGGCGCTGTAGCCGGTGGCGGTCGAGATGTCGGCGATGCCCTGGGTGAGCACCCACTTGTCACGGGCGTTGCCGCTGAGCAGCACGAGCGGCAACTGGTATTGGTTCCACTGCCCGAGGACGTTGAAGATCGTGATGCCGGTCAGCGCGGGTCTCGCCATGGGAAGCATCACCTGGAAGAAGATCCGTGAGTGCGAGGCGCCGTCCATGAACGCCGCCTCGGCCACCGAGCCGGGCAGCGTCCTGAAGAACGCGGTCAGGAAGAACACCGTGAAGGGCAGCGAGTAGGCGATGTACACCAGCACCAGTCCGCCGTGCGTGTCCAGGCCGATGAACGGGCCGATGACCGGGATCGAGCCGGTGTTCTTGACCACGAAGAAGAGCGGGGTGAGCGCCAGGTAGACGGGGAAGGCCATGCCGGAGACCAGGAGCAGGTAGATGGCGCCGCTGCCACGGAAGGGATAGCGGGCCAGCACGTAGGCGGCCATCGAGCCCAGCACCATGGTGCCCGCCGTGGAGAACAGCACGACGATCACGGTGTTGACCAGGTAGGTGCCGATGTGCGCCTGGTCGACGGCTCTGGCCCAGTTGTCGAGCCGGAGCCTGGCCGGCAGCGTCCAGGCGGGGCCGAAGATCTCCGCGGTGTCCTTGAAGGACGCCAGGAAGGTCCACAGCATCGGGACGATGACCAGGATCGCCCAGAGGATCAGCGCCAGGTGCGCCAGCCGCCTCGGCCCGCGCGGGGCCCGTGGGGCACGAGGCGGGCTCGGGGCGCGCCGCCGTACGGCGGGATGGACGTCGACGGCCATCGTCAGAACTCCAGTCGGTCGCGCCGGGTCAGCCGCAGGGTGAGCGCGGCGAAGGTGATCGTGCAGAAGAACAGGGCCACCCCGATGGCCGACGCGTAACCGAACTTCGCGTAGCCGAAGGCGTTGCGGTAGACCTCGTTCGCCAGCACGGTGGTGCTGTAGTCGGGGCCGCCGTGCTCGGCCGACAGCACGAACACGATCGAGAACGCGTCGAAGGCGGCGACCCCCAGATAGACCCAGCCGACCTGCACGGTGTGCCGCAGCAGGGGCAGGGTCACCTGGAAGAAGGCGGCGGCCTTGCCCGCACCGTCGATCTGCGCGGCCTCGTGCAGCTCTCTGGGGATCGCGGCCATGCCGGCGGAGAACAGCACGACGTAGAAGCCGACCGCCTGCCAGACCAGCACCCCGAGGATGGACCACAGGGCCAGGCCCGGGTCGGTGAGGAAGCCGACGGGTTCCAGGCCCAGCTGCATGAGCAGCCCGTTGACGACGCCGCTGCGGTCGGGGCGGAGCACCGACTGGAACATCACCGCGATGATCGTGACCGACAGGACCTGGGGGAAGAAGAACACCACGCGGTAGAAGCGCGACCCGCGGATCCCGGCGCCGGGGCGGTCGCCTCCGGCGTTGAGCAGGTACGCGAAGAAAAGGGCGAGCCCGAGGGTGATGACGGGCAGGCCGGCCAGGAGGATCGCGTTGTGGCTGATCGCCTTCCAGAAGACGGGATCGTCCAGCAACCGCCGGAAGTTCTCCAGCCCGATGAACTCCGGCCGGGCGTCGATCCCCCTCCAGTCGGTCATCGAGATCTGGAACGCCTGGGCGTACGGGGAGATCACGTAGACCACGTAGAGGAGGACGGGCACCGTCAGGAATCCGATGACGAAGCGCCGTCGTCCGTGCCGCACGGCGGGCTACCTCGAGAACTTCTTGATCGAGGAGTCCTTCTTGACGGCGTCGGCCTTGCGCTGCAGACGCTCCGCCCACTGGTCGGCGGTGATGCCGCCGGTCATGAGCCGGCCGGTGGCGGCGTCCAGTTCGGTGGCGATCTCCTTATACCACTCGTGCACACGCCAGTTGACCAGGCCGGTCCCCGCCGCGCTCAGTGCGGCCGCCGCGCTCTTGAGCCCTGGCCGGGCGTCGGCGGGCAGTACGGCGTCGCGGACCGTGGTGAGCGTGCTGACCAGGCCGCTGTACTTGCCCGCGCCCTCGCTGGACACCATCGTGCGCAGATACTCCATGCCCGCCTGTGGGTTCTTGCTCCTGGACGCCACGAGGAACCCGGCGCCGGGCATCGCGTGCAGCGCGGTGTTCGGGAGCGCCTCAGCGGCCTCGAGCGCGGGGACCGGGGACATGGCGTAGCCGAAGTCGGCCGGGGCGACCTTCTTCTGCTCGTTCTCCAGCCAGGAGCCGTTGGGGATCACGGCGACCTCGTAGCCGTTCTGCCTGGTCTGCGACTCGGTGTGGTTGAGGCCCTCGGTCCCCTGCAGCAGGTAGCCCTTGGCGTGCAGCTCGCCGAACGCGGTGGCCGCCTTCCTGAGCGCGTCGACCTTCCAGGCGCCGTCCTCCAGGTTGTCGACGTTCCTCATCACGTCGAGCCCCCCGTGCTTGACGGCCATCGTCAGGATCGCCTCCCAGACATAGCCGGGGTACTTTCCCGCGTAGGCGAACGGCGCGATGCCGGCCTTCTTGATCTCTCCGCAGAGGGTGAGGAACTCATCCCAGGTGGTGGCGGGTTTCCAGCCCTTCTCGGCGAACAGCTTTCCGGAGTACCAGAAGCCGAAGATCATGAACACGTACGGCAGGCTGTACGGCTTCCCGTCGAACGAACCGGCCTCGATCGCGGCGGGCAGCAGGACCTCACGCACCTTCTTGCCCGGGTCGTCCCAGGAGGGGGCTTCGAGCAGCGGCGTCAGGTCCTGCGCCTGACCGCCCTGCACCAGCGCCGCCAGGTCGAGCGCCTGGGCGCCGTCGTTGTTGATCACTTCGGGCGGGTCGCCGCCGACGAAACGCGGCTGCAGGGTCCCGGAGATCTCCTTGGTGCTGACGTGCTTGAGCCGCACCTTGGGATGCCTGCTCAGGAACATCGGCTCGTGGATCTCGGTGGCGTAGGCGTCGCCGAATCCGCCGTCGAAGATGACGATCTCAAGGGGGCCGGTCTCGTCGATGCCGAGCGGGTTGGTGGCGCTGATCGCGCCCGTCATGGCCGGCTTGGGCGTGCCGGCGGCGCCGCCGGGCATGGCGCAGGCCGCGGCCAGCAGGCCGGTCCCCGTCAGGGCCGCTCCGCGCAGAAGCTGACGCCGGGAAAGATCTTTCATGGTCGTTCTCCTGGGTTACCTGGTGGTCCGGCGGATGCGCCCGTCGTACCGTTCTTCGAGGAGGCGGTTGTGCTCGTCGCCACCCTGGGCGTTCGCCGACAGGTACACCGGTGGCCGCACGCCCGACTCCTCCATCCGGCGCACCACCTCGGCCACGATCTGCTGGGCCAGCAGCGCGCCGGTGATGGAGGAGACCCCGCACACGTGGCCGCCGTCGCGCAGCGGGATGATCGCGTCGCCGTACGGCGCGCCGTTGTCCAGCACGATGTCGGCGTGGTCGGCCAGGTGCAGCCCCGACGGGTGCCGGGAGGCCATCCGCCCGGAGTGCTCCGCCGAGGTCACCGCGATCAGCGCGTGGCCTCTGGCCTTGACCAGGGCGGCGAATTCGACGATCGAGCCGTTGACCCCCGAGTTGGACGCGATGACGAAGACATCGCGCGGGTGCGGCGCGGCCAGCTCGTACAGCCGGCGCGCGACGCCGGGATCTCGCTCCAGCAGCGGATCGGTCAGCACGTCCGGCTCGGCGCCACCGCGCAACACGAGGTCGCGCAGCTCGATCCGGTTGGCGGCGACCAGCCCGCCCGCACGGCCGCTCAGCTCCAGGGCGAACGCCTCGGAGTGGCCGCTGCCGAAGGCCTGCAGGACGCCTCCGGCGGTGATGGCCTCGGCGATCAGCGCCGCCGCCTTGTCCACGAGCGGCGCCTGGGACGCGCTCACCCTGGCCATGAGGTCCTGAAGCACGTCCAGATAGGCCGCAGCGGAGACGGAAGACATCGACACCTCGATCAATAGCGATCAATTTTTCTCTGTGGCCGCTAAGATGCGACCAAATCACCCTGATCGTCAAGGGGTTGCGTACGCACGGATTCGCCATTGACGCCGTAACGATGAATAATTATTCTCCGTGAAGCGGATAGGGAGGACCTACATGCAGAGCCCCGTGGAGGGCATCGTCGACCGGATCGCCTCGCTGGCGTCCTCGATGCCCGAGGCCCAGCGCGCCATCGCCGAACTGGTGCTGGCAGATCCCGGCGCGGTGGCCCGCCTGACCATCCTCGACCTGGCCGACCGGTGCGGGGTGTCCACCGGCAGCGTCACCAGGTTGTGCCGGGCGCTCGGCCTGAACGGCTACGCGGAGCTGAGGCTGGCCCTGGCCTCCGACAGCGGCAGGACCCGGGCCGAGCCGTGGAGCGCGAGCATCGGCGCCGACGTGGCCGAGGACGACGGCATCCAGCGCATCGCCGAGGTGGTCTCCGCCGCGATCACTCAGGCCGCCGTCGAGACCGTCTCCCGGCTCGACCTGGAGGCTGCCGACCGGGCCTCCACCATGCTCGCCACCGCCCGCAGGGTGTGGGCGTTCGGCGCGGGAGGCAGCTCCACCGTGGCCTCGGAGCTGCAGCAGCGGCTCTACCACATCGGCGTGCCCGCCTGGACCTCGACCGACACCCACATCGCGCTCAGCGGCGCCGCGCTGCTCGGCCCCGGCGACGTGGTGGTGGCCATCTCGCACAGCGGCCGCACCAAGGAGGTGATCGACCTGGTGACCGAGGCGATGATCCACGGCGCGGCCACCATCGCGATCTGCAACGACCCCGCCTCCCCCCTCGCCGCCCGCGCCGAGCTCACCCTGCTGACCAGGATCCGGCAGACCGGGTTCCGCACCGAGGCGCTGGCCACCCGGCACGGCCAGCTCGCCGTGGTCGACGTGCTGTTCATCGCGGTGGCCCAGCGGACCTTCGAGCAGGCGGGCGAGACCATGGCCGCGGCGCAGCAGGCCGTCCAGCCGTACAAAGAGCAGGGGAACTGATGGACCGGATCGTGGACGTCCGCGCCTACGTGGCCGACTACACCAACCTTCCGCCCGCGGCGGCCGACCCCGCCGACAATGAGGCGTTACGGCAGTGGAAGCGGCGCAAGGTCGCCAGCCCGATGAGCCAGCACGCCGACTTCCGCGACGACCGGATGGCGGCCATCGGGCCCAACTCCCAGCAGACCGTGGTCGTCCAGGTGGAGAGCGCCTCCGGGCACGTGGGCGTCGGCACCACCAACGGCGGGGTGGTCGTCGCCACCCTGGTCGCGCTGCACCTGGCCTACCTCGTGCGAGGCCAGAGCGCCTTCGACCACGAGCGGCTCTGGGACCGGATGTTCAACAGCACGCTGCACTACGGGCGAAAGGGCTTGGCCCTGCACGCCCTCTCCGCCGTCGACCTGGCGATCTGGGATCTGCACGGGCGCATCACGCAGACCCCGGTGCACACCCTGCTCGGCGGCCCGGTGCACGAGTCGGTCGAGCTGTACGCCACCGGTCCGCGGCCCGAGATCGCGCGCAAGCTCGGCTTCTGGGGCGCGAAGATCCCGCTGACCTACGCGCCGGTCGAGGGCGAGGACGGCTTCCGCGCCAACGTCTCCATCGCCGAGCAGGCGCGTGACAGCGTCGGCGCGGATTTCCCGCTCATGTACGACTGCTGGATGTCACTCGACGTCGACTACGCCGCTCGCCTGGGCCACGCCGTCGCGCCGCTCGGCTTCCACTGGATCGAGGAACCTCTGCGGCCCGACGACTACGCCGCCCACCGGCGCCTACGTGACCGCCTGCCGCCGCAGATGACGCTGGCCTCGGGTGAGCACGAGTACACCGCCGCCGGGTTCGGCCTGCTCTGCGAATCGGGGGTGGACCTCCTCCAGCCCGATCCCAACTGGTGCGGCGGGCTCACCGAACTGCGCCGGATCTCGGCGGTCGCCCGAACGAGCGGCGCCCGGCTCATCCCGCACACCGGTGGCCACTACGCCTACCACTTCATCGCGACCCGGCCGGAGCCGCCGCTGGCCGAGTTCGGCATCTTCGCCGGAGACTGCGGCGACCTGGTCCCGCAACATCCCGTCTTCACCGGCGAATCGTTCCCGGTCGACGGCAGGGTGCGGCTGGGCGACGCGCCCGGCTTCGGGCTGGAGCTCGACCCCGCCGTCCCGCTGCACCGCGTCCGGTGACCGTTCGACTGGGTGTGATCGGCCTGGGCTGGTGGGCTCGCTTCGCCCACCTGCCGGCCATCGCCGCCTCTCCCGAGCTCGACCTGGCCGCGGTGTGCGACACCGATCCGCTCCGCGCCTCGCAGGCGGCCGGGGCCTCGGGCGGAGTCCGCGCCTTCACCGACCCGGCCGAGTTGTTCGCCTCCGGCCTGGTCGACGGCGTCGTCATCGCCACGCCGCACGCCACGCACCACGCCCTGGCCCGCGCCGCGCTGGAGGCCGGCATCCACGTCCTGGTCGAAAAGCCCATGGCGACCACCGCCGCGCAGGCATGGGACCTGGTCGCCACGGCCGACCGCGCGGGAGCGCATCTGTCGGTCGGGTACACCGGCCAGTACACGGCCGCCGCCGCACGCGTGCGCGCCGCCGTACAGGAGGAGATCGGCGAGTTGGTCTGCGTCAACGGCGACTTCTCCTCCGCCATGATGGACCTGTTCACCGGTACCTCGTCCTACGGCGACCCCGCCCTCGCCGCGGGTGGGCAGGGCCAGGCCCAGCTCACCCACCTCGTCGGCGCCCTGATCCGCGCGACCGGCCGCCGGGCCGAACAGGTCTTCGCCTACATGGACAACCGCTCGCTGCCCCTCGACGTGGTCAACGCGCTCACGCTCCGCCTCGCCGGCGGCTGCGTGGGCGCGCTGACCGCGACCGGCACCGTGCCCGGCGGCCTGCCGACCAGGCAGCGCCTGCGCTTCTACGGCACCGCCGGCATGGTCGAGCACGACATCCAGTACGGCACCGCCGCCGTCCACCGGCCGGACGGCTCGCAGATCCGCCTGGCTCCCGACCCCAGCCAGACCGCGTGGGCCAGGCACGCTCCCGTCGAGGCGTTCGGAGCACTGGTCGCGGGGCGGGGCGAGAACCACGCGCCCGGCGCGGAAGCCGCCGCGGCGGTGGCCGTGATCGAGGCGGCCTACGAGTCGGCCGAGACCGGCGGCCCGGTCACGATCCACCCCCACCCCGCCGACCGGCGGCGACGGCCGGGCCGGGCGCACGAAGCCGCCTGCGGCGAAGGGACCTGACCGAACCGTAGGGGCGGGCCGCAGGCACCTTCCGCCGGCGACCCCCGAGATCCCTCGGCGGGTCACCGCTCCCGGGGAAGGGGTTACCGCTCCTGGGGAAGGCGGAACATCTCCGACTCCAGCTCGAAGAACCGCCGGGTCCGGCCGAGCGAGGTCATGCCGAGCCTGCGGCAGACCGCCATGGACGCCTCGTTGCCCGGCATCACCAGGGCGTAGACCTCCTCCAGCCCGGAGGCGAAGCCGCGCTCGACCGCGCCGCGGGCCGCCTCGGTGGCGTAGCCGTTCCCCCAGGAGTCGGGGTGGAAGTGCCAGCCCACCTCGACCTCCCCCTCTCCCCCGGGAATCGGCCGAAACAGCACCGTCCCGGCGGCCACCCCGGTGTCGCGCACCTCCACCGCCCAGGACCCGAACCGCCGGTCCCGCTCGTGGAAGGCCCGCCAGCCGTCCACCGCGGGCGCCGCCTCGAAGGTGAAGGGCGGCAGCCAGCGGGTGACCTCCGTTCGGGAATAGAGGTCCGTCATGCGGTCGAGGTCGGCCTGATCGTGGGTCCACTGGCGCACGACCAGCCGGTCGGTCTCGTAAACGGTCATGGAACGACTATCGCCCGGCGGGGTCGCGCCGCGCGTCCCCCGTGAGGCGGATGAGCCTCCCGTCCTCCCGGGGCGCACCTCTCGGGGTGGACCTCCAGAGGCGGAGGCGACCGTCCCGATTCCCATCGTCATCCCCATCGTCCCGAGGCGCACCGCCCGCGGCGGACGCGATCCCCGCCGTCCCGGCGCCCGTCCTCGGGGACGGGCGTGGTGGCGTGTCCCGGCTTCGACCCCGCCTTGAGGAACGGGGCTTGCGGCCAAGACATCGGTCAGGCGGCCGGGAGGTCGGCGACCATGATGGGGGTCGTGGTGGGCTGGTCGGAGCCGCCCGCCGGCTCGACGGTCAGGCCGACCCGGGCGTCCCCGCGCAGCGGGGTGGCCATGATCGGGAGTGTGACTCCGCCGGCGCCCCGCTCCAGCAGCCCGGCCGGCCGGGCCCCGTCGGGGCCCATCAGCCACAGCTCGTAGACCTGGGAGGCGGGCAGCGGGGGCAGCCCTCTCGCGGTGAACACCATCTTCCCCCGGGAGGGGGACATCACCATCGTGCCGGTGCCGCCGGAGGAGACGGGATGGCTGACCGTCCTGGAGTCGGGCGCCGCGATCACCGTCACGATCTGCTGGAGCGCGTCGCGTTCCCGCTGGGCGTCGACGGCGACGACCCCGAGGGCCACCGCGGCGGCGCTCGTCACCGCGGCCAGGCCCGCCACGGCGCGCCCGCGCCAGGAGGAGCGAGGCAGCGGCCGTACGACGGCGCCGAGCCGCGGCTCGACACGGACGTCGAGGAGGGGCGGTTCCTGGCGGACCTCGGCGATCCGCGCCATGACGCGGGCGCGCAGCGCGGCGGGCGGTTCCTCGGCGGCGCCCGTGGCCAGGCGTGCCGCGGTCTCCGACAGGCCTCGCACCTCGACGGCGCAGGCCTCGCACCTGGCCATGTGGTCTTCGAAGAGCGTCACCTCCCGCTCCGGCAGCGCGTGCAGCGCATAGGCGCCGGACAGGGTGTGGAGGTCCTCGTTCATCGTTCCACCCCCATGCAGTCGCGGAGCCGGACGAGCCCGTCGCGCATCCTGGTCTTGATCGTGCCGAGCGGCACCCGGAGCAGCCCCGACACTTCCGGATAGCTGTAGCCACCGTAATAGGCAAGGGTCACGGCCTGCCGTTGGAGATCCGTCAGGCCGCCGAGGCAGCGGCGTACCCGCTCCCCCTCCAGGCGGGTGGTGACCGCCTCGGAGACCTGGTCGTAGGGGATCTCCCCGGACATCCGGGAGACCCTTTCCTCCCGGTCGGCCGAGGCCTGCGCGGACCGGACCCGGTCCACCGAGCGGCGGTGGGCCATGGTCATCACCCACGAAAGGGCGCTGCCGCGTGTCCGGTCGTATCGGGACGCGGTGCGCCACACCTCGACCAGGACCTCCTGTGCCACCTCCTCGGCCTGGGCCCGGTCGCGCACGACCCTGCGGGCGAGCCCGAAGACCGGTCCCGCCAGCAGGTCGTAGACCCGCTCGAAGGCCTGCTCGTGACCGAGCGCCACCTGGGCGAGGAGGTCCTCCAGGCCGGGCTCCGCCCCGGAGGCCAGCGCCTCTGAAGGTTCGCGTTCTGTCCTCACACCTACCTATTCGACACCGGGTGAGGAATGGATTGCCGGGAGAGGTGTTTTCTTCGTGGGCGACCTGTGCCAGTATTTCATTAGGTGATGAATTATGAGTCGGAACACATGCGTGATCGTCGGAGGCGGCCCGGCGGGGGCCGTGCTCGCGCTGCTACTGGCCCGCTCCGGCGTCCAGGTGACGCTGCTGGAAAAGCACGGCGACTTCCTGCGCGACTTCAGGGGCGACACCATCCACCCCTCGACCCTGCAGGTCCTCGACGAGCTCGGCCTGGCCGGGGAGTTCGACCGGCTGCCCCACCGCAAGGCCCGCACCATGTCCATTCGGACCGACGACGCCACGGTGCGGCTCGCCGACCTGTCCAAGCTCCCCGGCCGATACGGCTACATCGCGTTCGTGCCGCAGTGGGACTTCCTCGATCTGGTGACCGGGGCCGCCCAGCGCTGTCCCACCTTCCGCCTCGTCATGAACGCCGAGGTGCACGACGTCATCCGTGAGGGCGACGCGGTGCGCGGGGTCCGCTACCGGGACGCCGACGGCGAGCACGAGCTGCGGGCGACGCTCACTGTGGCCGCCGACGGCCGCCGCTCCGACGTGCGCAGGGCCGCCGGACTCGTCCCGGTGGAGCACGGCGCGCCGATGGACGTGCTGTGGTTCCGGCTGCCGCGCGAGTCCGCCGACCCCGTCGACCCGTTCCTGCGGGTGTCCACCGGTCACATGATGGTGGCCATCAACCGCGAGACCTACTGGCAGCTCGCCTATCTGATCCCCAAGGGCGGCTTCGACGCCCTGCGGTCCCGGGGCGTCGAAGCGCTTCGCGAGCCGGTCGCCAGGCTGCTGCCCTTCCTCAAGGACCGCGTCGGGCTGCTGTCGGGCTTCGACGACGTGAGCATGCTGTCGGTCGCGCTCAACCGGCTGCGCCGCTGGCACCGTCCCGGCCTGCTGGTCATCGGTGACGCGGCGCACGCGATGTCGCCGGTCTTCGGCGTCGGCATCAACCTGGCCGTGCAGGACGCGGTGGCCGCGGCCAACCTGCTGGCCGGCCCGCTCGCCTCCGGAGCCGAGATCCCCGAGTCCCTGCTCGCCAAGGTCCAGCGCCGCCGCATCCCGCCGACGGTGATCACCCAGCTCGCCCAGCGCGTGGTGCAGGACCGGCTGATCCGCCCCGCCCTGTCCGCAGGCGCCAGGCCGATACGGGTATCGCGCGACATTTCCCACCTCCCGCTGATCGGCATCCTGGCACGCCGTTTCATCGGCCTAGGCGTCCGTCCCGAGCATGTGCGGACCTCGGACGGGTCTCACCGTTCATAAAGACGTTCTCAGTCCGTGGACAATCGGGTCGGCTCGCGCACTCGGTTGCAATAACCTGGTATGTCGTGAGCATCAACCTCGATTCCTGGCGGCAGCTGCCCGCGGCGCAGCAGCCCGAGTGGCCCGACCGCGGCGAGCTGGACAAGGTCGTCACCGAACTGCAGGGGCTGCCGCCCCTGGTCTTCGCGGGGGAGTGTGACAACCTCAAGGCGAACCTGGCGGCGGTGGCGCGGGGCGAGGCCTTCGTGTTGCAGGGCGGCGACTGCGCCGAGACGTTCGCCGGGGCGACCGCGGACGACGTGCGCAACAAGCTGAAGACGCTGCTGCAGATGGCGATCGTGCTC
This sequence comes from Streptosporangium sp. CA-135522, assembly GCF_050949235.1. NCBI lineage: Bacteria > Bacillati > Actinomycetota > Actinomycetes > Streptosporangiales > Streptosporangiaceae > Streptosporangium > Streptosporangium sp. CA-135522. The sequence continues at coordinate 3,637,367 of NZ_CP192026.1, read as the reverse complement.
ACCTACGCGGCGAAGGTGCCGGTCGTGAAGATCGGCCGGATGGCCGGGCAGTTCGCCAAGCCCCGTTCCAAGGGCACCGAGGTGCGCGACGGCGTGGAGCTGCCGGCCTACCGGGGCGACATGGTCAACGGCTTCGCCTTCACCCCCGAGTCCCGTGTGCCCGACCCCTGGCGGCTGCTGCGCGCCTACCACTCCTCCGCGGTGACCCTCAACCTGGCCCGCGCCTTCACCAAGGGCGGCTACGCCGACCTGCGCCAGGTGCACGCCTGGAACCAGGACTTCGTGAGCGAGTCCCCGGCCGGCAAGCGCTACGAACAGCTCGCCCGCGAGATCGACCAGGCGCTCGCCTTCATGCGCGCCTGCGGGGCCGAGCCGGAGGAGTTCCACAGCGTGGAGTTCTACTCCTCCCACGAGGCGCTGATCCTCGACTACGACCGGGCCCTCACCAGGATCGACTCCCGCACCGGCGAGCCGTACGACGTGTCGGCGCACATGGTGTGGATCGGCGAGCGCACCCGCCAGCTCGACAGCGCGCACGTGGAGTTCTTCTCCCGGATCCGCAACCCGATCGGCGTCAAGCTCGGCCCGACGACCACCCCGGAGGAGGCTCTCGCGCTGATCGAGAAGCTGAACCCGGACAACGAGCCCGGGCGGCTGACGTTCATCACCCGGATGGGCGCGTCGAAGATCCGCGAGCACCTCCCCTCGCTGGTGGAGAAGGTCACCGCGAGCGGCGCCCAGGTCGCCTGGGTCTGCGACCCCATGCACGGCAACACCTTCGAGGCGCCCAGCGGCCACAAGACCCGCCGCCTGGACGACGTCCTGAACGAGGTGGCGGGCTTCTTCGAGGTGCACCGCGAGCTCGGCACCCACCCGGGCGGCATCCACATCGAGTTCACCGGTGACGACGTCACCGAGTGCGTGGGCGGCGGCGCGGAGATCGTCGAGGACGACCTGGCGTTGCGCTACGAGACGGCCTGCGACCCGCGCCTGAACCGAAGCCAGTCTCTGGACCTGGCCTTCCGGGTGGCGGAGCTCTACCGTTCGGTCTGAGCCGCCCCGCGACCCGTCAAGGGGGTCCACACGTGCGAAAGCCCCGCGCCGTCACTGGCAGCGGGGCTTTTCCGATCCGGCTTCAGTTGTTCTGGACGCCCATCTCGTTCGCGAGCTCGGCTCGGATCGCGTCCATGTCGAGCGCGCGGACCTGACCGATCAGATCCTCCAGGGCCGGCTCGGGCAGCGCGCCGGGCTGGGCGAAGACGACGATGCCGTCACGGATGGCCATGATGGTCGGGATCGAAGTGATCTCGAAGCCCTGGGCCAGTGCCTGCTCGGCCTCCGTGTCGATCTTGCCGAACTTGATGTCGCCGTGCTTCTCCGACGACTTCTCGAAGATCGGCCCGAACGTGCGGCACGGTCCGCACCAGGCCGCCCAGAAGTCCAGCAGGACGATTCCGTCGTCGGCGATTTCGTTGAAGTTCTTCTCGGTTACCTCAATGGTCGCCACCGGTGGCTCCTCTAGTCGTTCGCGTCTGTACGGCTGGCATAACCATTTCCCGGCTTCAAGCATTCCATCCCGCACCGGCCGCGAAACGGGCCGGCGCCGGCCGATCGGCCGCCGCCGGCCCGGCACCCCGATCCGGCCGCTCAGGGCGGATCGGGGCCGGTGCGGTTTGACCCGGTTCTGCCGGAGTTGACCAGAGCCGGTCCGGTACGGCTAGCGTCCGCCGGGCAGGGTGAGCCCGATGACCACGGGGTCGTGGTCGGAGGAGCGGAAGGCGTCAGGCCGGTAGAGGCCCGGCGGGTTGTATTCGGTGTTGTAATCGAGGATCCGGCTCTCGTCTGTGTTCTACTTTGCGATGGATTTACCGTCGCATGGGGTCTCCCCGGTTCAGATGAACCGGGCATGAGCACAGGAGAACCGTTGCCTCCGCGTAAGCAAGCTCTACGATCCGCCGTGATGAGCGTCACGGACGGCACCCGAGCCTTGATCGTGATCCGCCTGTCCAACATGACGGACACGACTACGAGCCCACAGCGCCAGCGGGAGATCTGCGAGAAGTACTGCACAGCGAACGGCCTCACGATCGTCGGCCATGCGGAGGACCTTGACGTCTCCGCGACTGAGTACGCTCCCTGGGATCGCCCCGAGCTTGGGGAGTGGATGAGAGATCGGGCAGCCCAGTTCGATGTCATGGTCTTCTGGCGAGCGGACCGACTTGTCCGCAACGCCGGGGACCTTACCCAGATGGCCGACTGGGCACGAAAGCACGGCAAGCGGCTGATCTCGGCCACAGAACCCAACTTCGATGTCATCACGGCGACCGGCGAGGGCATCGCAACCATCCAGGCCGTGTTCGCCCGCATGGAGTCAGAGGCCACGCGAGCGCGCGTGATGAGCGCCAAGGATGCTCGCCGTAAAGCGGGCAAGTGGAACGGCTCCAGCGCCCCGTATGGCTACTCACCCGTACCGGCAGACGACGGAGGATTCCGGCTTGAGCCTGACGAGAACTCCAAGCGGATTCTCGAATGGGCTGATGCCGTGATCGCCGGTAAGTCGCGTGTGTCCATCGTGGAGGAACTGAGGGCGACCAAGGTCCCTACTCCTGCGGACGTCAACAACATGCGCGTGGGGAGGTCACCCAAGGGAAACGTCTGGACCCTCCAGGCGGTGACCAAGATCCTGACATCTCGAATCTTGACTGGGGAAACGGTTCACAACGGGGAAGTGCTCCGGGACGACAGGGGAGCGCCAATCCTCCGCACCACTCCCATCATGAGCCGGGAGAAGTGGCAACGTCTTCAGGATGCGATCAACGACAATGTTCGTGGCCAGAAGCGCACTCAGCGCAAGAATGCTTCCCTCCTTCTCCGCGTCGCGTTCTGCCGGTGCGGAGAGCCTTTGTACACAAAAAAGTCAACAAACAAGTACAACAAGACAGACTATTACGTCTGCTACGGCCGCCAGACCGGGAATTGCGACGCGCTTTACATCCGGAAGGATCTGCTTGAACAGTATGTAGAGGCCTCCCTTCTCGACCATCTTGCAGATGAAGAGGTAAAGAAGGCAGTCCACGTTCCTGGCGAAGATCACACCTCAGAGCTTGCCGACGTCGCCGAACTCATGCGGAAGACCCGGGAGGAACGACGCAAGGGGCATTACGACTACCCTGGCGGCGAAGAAGACTTTGAAAATGAGATCAACGCCCTAGTCAAGCGGCGTAAGTACCTGGCCTCCCTACCACACCGAGAAGCCCGAACCGAATACTTGCCCACAGGCGAGAAGTTCCGCGATTTCTGGAGGCGGCTCACTCAGGAAGAGAAGGGTGTGTATCTCCGAGAGGTTGAGTACAAGGTCTATGTCACCGAGATGAGCAAGCGAATGAACAACATCCACGTGACCTGGGGCGTGACTTTCGAGGCCATGCTTGAAGTGGCCTCAAGACGCCCCTGAGTGCAGGAACATCTATCTAAGGCCCCCGCTAACGGCGGGGGCCGACTTTCCCCTAACTGCAAGGAATCAAGTTGAGCCCTGATATACAGTCCCGCCGCTTGCTCACAGCGGAGTACGACAACAAAGTGTTGTTTGAACGGATGCTCTTTGATGAGTTCGGACGGGAGATTCTTCCCCACTTCGACAGGCCAGAGAACGCGCGCAAAGCGCTCTTGCTCGCCCTCGCGATCGTTCGCCACATCAATGGAGCCAGCGGGTTTACCCACATCGGCTTGGCCACGGTTGCCCAAGACTTGGGATACACAGGAAATGATCACAAGTTCAGAGCAAGCCTGAACATCCTCTTGGCTCTGGGGTTCTTCACCCAAGACGGCAATGTGAAGCGGGCACCCAAGATTCGCATGTCCCTCCCTGAGCATCTACGGGAGAAGTATCAGGAGGACTTCCAAGACAGCATTGGGGCTGAATTGATCACTGCCACAGACAAGGCGGCGGAGCGAAACGGGAAGGTCTCGCCTCCGGCGAACTACTACAACGGCGATCCCTTCAACCACCCGACTGAAGAGCCCGTCTGATGCCCGCCGTAGCGGGCACTAAGTTAAGAGTTGAAAGTTAGAAGCCCGAAGGGCGAAGAGAGAAGTAGGAAGCTCCAAGCCTGAAGCTTGGAGCCTTCTACGGTGTAGGTCATCAGGTTGCCCCTGGCTCTCATGAGCCCAGTTAGTTACTTCAGACACTTTTACAGTGCCCACGGTTCAGGCCGTGGGCTCTACCCAGAGTGACCGTTAGGTCTGTACTGGTCCGTTGGGTGACTCAGGCCGCCCCCCTCACGGGCGGCCGGTGAGCACACATCGTTAGGAGAAGACATCCACCGTTACGAAGATGGTCACCTCACCCGTCTCCTCAACTGTCCGCACTGCGGCAAGTTGGCCAAAGAAACCAGAAAGCTTGGCGAAGGACGGCCCGGAGCATGGCGCGAGTACTGCTCTACAGAGTGCTTCAGGGAGGCGAAGCGGCTACGGGATCGGGAGCATGCCCGTCGTAGCTATCGCCGTCGAAAAGGCCTGTGCCTGATCTGTGGCTCCAAGATGAGCCCCGACATGGTGGAGCACTGCTCAGATGAATGCTGGGATAGCTCGTATGAGCTGTTGACGCTGATGGCGTAGGCGTCAGTTCTCCAGGGGTGTCTAGCACAATTGTTGGACGAGACTGTCTAATAGTAAGTGAGAGAAGAACGTAAGGGCTCTCCTCTCGATACCTCATTTAAGGCCCTCGGCCACTTTCAGGCCGGGGGCCTTTCGCATGCCTACCTACCGCTTGGAGACCTACACATGATCACTGTTGACCAGTTCTCGGATATGACGGCCAAGGAAGTTCTCGCCGCCTGGCGAGAGAACCGCCTTGACTCTGAGATTCAGATTGTGGCGGTTAACGGACCGCTGGATGACCCCAAGTCCATCACGTACTGGGCTCCCACGGTACACGGCTGGAAGATCTGACCCGCACTACTCAAGCACTGACGTTCGACAGTTCCTCCCTGAAAGAGTTGATGCCCTGATGGCAGTTTTCCCCGCTACTGGTAATACCGAGATCGCGTCGTTCATTCCTGAGGTCTGGTCGGCACTACTGATGGTTCCTCTCTCCGAGGAACTCGTTCTTGCCTCTGGTCTCTGTACGAACCGGGACTTTGATGACGAGATCCATGGGTTCGGTGATCGGCTCCACATTAACGCGCTGACCCGCCCGACCATTGTTGACTACACCCGAAATGCTGATGTTCAGCCGGAGTTCGTGGAGACCGACAAGCAGACCCTTGTCATTGATCACGGTAGGGCGTTCGCCTTCATCCTGGGGGACCTGGACAAGGTCCAGCAGGCAGCCTACGAGACCGGTAAGCCCGACCCGATCGGCATCGCCACCGATGAGGCGATGCAGGGCCTTAGGGTCGCTGCTGACTCCTATGTTGGCGTGAAGGTGCTTGAGGGGGCTCTCCCTGCTAACAAGAAGGTTTTCAAGGCCACCGGGGCGACCCCCGGTGACCCGTTCAATGCGCTCGTTGACTATGGCGTCATTCTCGACAACAGTGATATTCCCGCCAAGGGCCGATTTGCTGTTGTCCGCCCTGAGGTTAAGGCCCTCATGCTGAAGCATGAAAAGTTCATCGCCAGCTCCTACGGCTCTGCTGAGCCGATCCAGAACGGTGTCATTGGCAGTCTCGCCGGGTTCACCGTTGCGTCCACTCCGCATCTCCCGGTCGGGGTGAACATGGTTGTTGGCTCCCCGGTGGCGACCACCTACGGTGACCAGCTCACCAAGCTGGAGGCCCTCAGGCACCCCACCAAGTTCGGCGACGTGGTGCGCGGCCTTCACGTTGCCGGTGCCAAGGTGGTCCGCCCTGAAGCTCTGATCATCGCCTCTGAAGCCTGACGGCCGCATTGAGCCCCCAATCCCCTCAAGGATTTGGGGGCTCTTTCTTTGTTTTCACGAAAAGGGAAGACGAATGACGGAATTCGGCCCGGAAGGGCAACAGCTCTGGAAGTTTGTTACTGACGAATTCGACCTACCGGAAGACAAGCTCACGCTTCTACGCCGCGCCTGTCACACCGCCGACATTTGCAGCCGTCTGGAGGCGGAGATTGCATCAGGAGATGTCATCACTCTTGCGGGTAACGGTACGGCGATCGTGAACCGCGCCCTCACCTCGCACCGGCAGGCCAGCGAAACCCTGTCCAAGCTCATCAAGTCCCTGGAGCTTCCAGCGCCGGATGAGGACAGTTGAGAGGCAACAATCACACCTATCAGGATCGCCAGAATGGCCGGTTCGCGAGCGGGAAGAAGAAACAAGGGAGGGTTTTACGCCGTACGACGGTGATTGCACATGTCGAATGCGCGTGCAGGAACGAGGCTGGTCACGACGTCACCTGTGATCTCTATTACGCCAGCGGGCAATTTCATGCGGATGTCTCACGAATCATGTCCGAGCACTGTAAGCCCATAGATTGCCGTGTTCCGCAGGGCTTCCAGCCCTGCCCCATGTGTGACGCCTAGGTGTTTGATTATTTCTTTGCGGGCCGCATTAAAAAGTTTCACCGTACGGGGCCGGCGGAGGGAGCACTCCCCTGGCGGGGGTCTTCGCTGCTTAACATAGTGACTACCCCAGGGGCTCTAACTAACAATGCCTGATGAGGTGCGGTGCATAACTTTCCGAGCGGCCTTCCGTGCGGCTACCAACTAACGAACTAAGTGGCGTTTGTTAGTTGACAGAAGAAACTCAAATGGTTTAGCTTCCTCCTCGCTGGCTCCGATTCAACCGAGTAACGAACTGACTCGGGACTGAGAGACCAGCCTCAGACATAGACCAGCCCCAACGCGCTTCAGTTTGGCGACCGGACACGTTGGGGCCAGCAGAGGAAGGCTACCAAGCCCATGTCCAGCAATGCGCCTGTCATCTCCAACGCTGCGTTCTCCGGACTGTTCGGACGCATCACCAACGCCCTGGACACCTACACCGAGGGGTCCAAGGTCGGTGTACTCGTCTCCCTGATGTCGGGGTTCTCCGCCTACGCCGGCCACGGGCCGACCGTGGAGACTGGCAAGGGGGACAGTCCCCTTGCCCTCTGGACTGTCCTGGTTGGTCCGTCTGGCCGTGGCCGGAAGGGCACGGCTACCTCTCTGGCCATGAGGGTGCTCTCTCAGGCATTCAACACCTTCCACGATGACGCCGTGATCTACGGCCTGCCCGCTACCGGTTTGGGCTACATCACCGAGCTTTCCGACCGCGCCGAAGGCGGCACGGCCACCCCTGTCCAGTTCATCGAGGAAGAGGGGGACAGCTTCATCGCCAACGCCCGGCGAGACACCAAGGTCGGGGTCTACCTCCGCAAGTCCTGGGATGCCCAGACGATCGCGCACAAGACGAAGCAGGATGACCTTCGGGTCCGTCGCCCGCACGTCGGCGTGATCATGCATTGCCAGCCGAGGAACTGGGCGGCGATCAGCGGCACGAAGGACGCCACCGGCGGCACCTACAACCGGTTCCTGCCGGTGTGGGTTCAGCAGTCCAAGACGCTGCCGGTGTTCGAGGCGTCCAACGCCTCTGAGGTGATCCGGGCGGCGGCCCGAGAACTGCGCAACGCTGCCGACTACGCCCGACAGGTGGACAGCGTCATCGTGCCCCGACACGTCGCCGAGACCTTCGAGGCCAAGCACCGTCCGATCATTGAAGCCATGATCTCCTCTGAGGAGATGAGCCAGTACGCCGAACGCGCCATGGCGTACATGATCCGCTTGGCTGCGCTGTATGCCCTGTCAGAGCGCCGAGATGAAGTGAGCGAAGCTGACTTTGATGCTGCCCTTGCCCTGGTCTCCTACAGCATCGAGACGATCGCCTACATCCTGCCGCAGGCGGACACCTCCGAAGAGGCGTCCATGACCATCAAGGTTGAGGCGTTCATCCGAGAGGCCGAAAACACCGGCCGGACGGCCACCGAAATCTACCGGGCGTTCAACATCAAGGCCAGTGACCTTCATGGCATCGTGGCCGAGCTGGACACGATCACGGTCGTGAAGGGCGAGAGTGTCAAGGGCAGGGGCGGGCGTCCCAGCGTCCGCTACATCTACACCGGTGAGCCCGCCGAGACCTTCGAGGATGAGGACATCGCAGAAGGCGACATCGTTGAGGACACCGACGACGGATGCGAAGAAACGAACGTCGCCGAAGAAACCCCCACCCTGCTGGCTCCCCTCACGGTCGCAGCGAACGAAGAAACGAACCCGAAGACCCTCGAAGACCAGGTTTTTTCACCAGTCACGGTGTGCCCGCTGATCCTGTCCGAAGATGAGTGGGAGGCGTTCGACGCCGAGACCGTCACCGCCTCCCCGGCCTCTGCCAAGGCCACACCGGTCACGGTGAACCCGGACCTGCCCCGTGGGGTCGAAGCGTTGCGCGCCATGCTCGACGGCACGGCCACCACGCCGAAGCCCGTTGAGATCCCTGCGACCGTAGAGCCTGCCCCGGCCATGCCGGTGGGCGTTGACGCCCTGCGCGCCCTGCTGAGTCAGGCAACCCCGACCACCGCCACCGTGGCCAAGACCACCCCTCCGGCGGCTGCGGTCTCTGCGGTGCCCCTGGTCCTCTTCCAGGCCCCGACAAGTGAAGGCGTCGCCGCCTAACCCTTCCCAACGACAGAACCCCTGGCCGCTGCGCCGGGGGTTCTTCATGTTTCAGAGGTACGTCATCTCCCGAGCGGTGTACGTGATTTCCGAGACATACAGCAGTCCCTGCCGTGCTTGATGGCTCAGAATTGTTAATCGCCACGTCTCCTTAATCAGGCACCTTTGTCCAGGTATCCTTGTCCAGATAAATCGCTATGGCAAAAATAGTAGTAAAAGCGGGAATTGCAACCTGCGGAACCCATACATGGGGCCAGATTGCCCACAAATAAGCTGCTATAACTATCGCGTATGCTACAATAAATAAATGGCGATTTTTTATTGGCGCTAAAACTGCCGCAAGTAAAGGTAGGATGACGAACGTTGAGGCTGGGGCCACCCATTCTGGTTGAGAATATCGCCACTCATCTATTTTGGCATAAAAATTTCCCTTTTCTTCCTTGCTTGCTTTGGATGTAGGAGGTGGACTTTTGGGGGATGGCGTATGGGTGGGCCTGCTGACTGGCAACATCGAAGGCGAATAGGTGGCGGTGGGCGGTGATGTCTTACCTGTAGTTTCCTCTTTGTTTATACGGTAATCAAGAAAGGCAATGACGGCTGCTATCGAGGCGATCAGTAGTCCTAGTACGGCAGCGATTTCGGCCGCCACGGTGAGACGAGGGCGGCGCTTATCGGAGCTTTCTGCCACCTGCACTCCTGGCGAGTAGTTACCGTGATCTTGGTTCAGCGCTACATGGCGACACCATGAACAACGAAACACTACTCGGGAATGTCCCCGTTCGGGGGCTAGGGGCATAAAAGCCCAGCTATCTGAGGTAGACCACTTCCCTGGAGTTGTCCAGTGGACATCTAGAACCTGGTGGAATGCACTCTGTACTCGCTTGTGAGGCCCCGCCCACTGCGGACGTAGCCGCCTAACCTCACCAACCACACACCGCCCCCGGCCCGCAGGCCGGGGGCATGTGGGGTTTCAGGAGTACGTCACTTGCCGACCGGTGTACGTGATTTCCCAGACGTACTACGGCTCCGGCCGTCCCGCTTCGTGCGGACTCTCGGCAAGGGGGTGGACGTAGGGAGAAAGTGGGCGGTCCCTGCCAATGGCAGGGACCGCACCCGACCCCGCTTGCAAGAGACACAGTTTCTTACATCGCTCCCTCCAGTTCTTACATCGCTCCCTCCAGGCGACGGGATCGGGACCTCCGGTAGAGCGCGCCTTGCCTACCGGAGGGGCTTACGCCCCAACAGGGGTCGGAGAGCGGACGCCGTGTCACCGGGGAAGGTGGTGATGCGTCCGCGCCCCTGTCGGGGAGTCTCAGGAGTTGCGCCAGGAGTCCCAGCGCCATGGCCGCCAGCCGTTGCGCCAGTCCTCCACGAAGGACCACGCGAGGTAGCCCGCAATGATGAGGAAGATCGGGCCAGTGACGTAGTGGCCGGCGATTCCTCTCGGGTCGGGGATCACTGAAGGTCTCCCGTGGTCAGCGGCGGCTCGCCCCGGCTGTCGGCGGTGTAGCTCACCTGTAAGCGCATCATCGCGCCGTCCACGAGCCTGCCTAGCTCGCCCAGATCCCGGAGCATCCGTTGACGTTCTGCCCGTTCCCATGCAGTTATGACGCCCGGTAGCTCCTGGGGTGTTTGGGCCGTGAGCATGACTTCCTGGCCGTTGACTCTCCGGGTGGCCAGCTTGCCGATGATGTCCCAGTCACTCACCGACACGGCTATCCCTCCAGTCCGGCGCGATCAGCCACGCCACCCGTACGGCTAGGCACTCCATCTCAAGCTCATGGAAGGTCGCGGCGGTCGCGTCGGCGGGAGCGCTCGCGGGGGTGCCCGTGCGGCGGGCTTCAAAGGTGCCGTCCGGGTGTTCGGTCACGTCGAACTCCGGGATCTCCCGCGTCACGTGGCGTCCTTCGGCATCGCGGCGAGGATCAGATCCACCACCGCGCCCGGCGCGTCTGGGCTCACCTGCTGGCAGCCGACCCCGACCGTGGGAAGGGAGACCAGGAAGTAGCCGGAACGTTCCCCCAGGGTCACCGTCGCTATCTCCCAGCCGTTGTGGCTGTGGGCCACCAGCTCGATGCGGTCACTTCGTGGGAATGGGTTGGGGCGATCGCCGTACAGGCGAAGTTCCACGTGGTGAGCGAAGGACGTACGTACCCCTTGTGCGTTCACCAGCTCCGCGAGGTGACGCAACGCTTCGGGGGGCTCTTGCCCAGTAGGGTTCGCTGTTTCGTCGCGCTCGTGTTCCCCGGTGCGGGGCTCTGCTGCTGTCTGTCCGGTCGCCATGCCTACGACCGTAGAAACGGCGGACCTGCCCCCTCAACGAGTGTGCTCGAACTTGCTCGTTATCACTGGAGTGCGGTGATAGCAGCCGCGATCAGTTGGCGGGCCTGCCCGCCGTACACGGCCATGTCAGCCATGCGGTTGAAGCCTCTGATGTACTGGGCCACCTCTGACGGCTGGCTCACGTTCACCTCTGCCGTCAGTAGTTCCACCTGCACAAGGGAATCGTCGAAGATGTTGAACGCCTCTACCGGCCAGATCTGGCGGCCAGCGGCCAGCGGGATCACACCGAGCGACACCGAGGGCAGCGACATGACGGCGAGCAGGTGTCCAAGCTGCCCCGCCATTACCCCCGGGTCGCCGATGCGGCACCGGAGCACCCACTCCTCCACCAGCACCCCGAAGCGGTGATCACCCTCGTACAGGAATCGCGAACGGGCTACCCGCGCCGCCACGGCCTCCGTCACGTCATTCGGTGTCTCCCGGAATTCGGCGATGGACGACAGCAGAGCCCCGGCGTACGCGGGTGTCTGGAAGAGGCCGGGTATTACGTTGGAGCAGTAGACACGGAAATGCCGGACCGGGGCGTACATCTGCATCTTGGACTCTTGGAGCTGACGCAGGCCCGTTCGCTGCAGCCGCTTCCACTCCACATACATCAGGTCAGCCGCCCGAGAAGCGGCGATCAGCTCTGTTGCCTGATCCTCAGCCCCGCACGCATCGCACCATGCTCTGATGTCAGCCTCAGACGGCACGGTGCGGGCGTGTTCGATCTTCGATGCCTTCGACTCATGCCACCCTGCCGCCTTCGCGATCGCGCGGGCGGTCAGACCCGCGTCGAGACGGATCTCACGAAGGCGCTGGGCAATGCCCTGGCGTGCCCGTTGGGCGCTGGAAGACGGCGAGGTGCGCATGTGCGAAGGATCAGACGAGCTTGTATTCCGAGTGGTCCACGGCCCGTTCCCATATGGCCTCGAACGCTGTGAGGCACAGCTTGACCAGGGCCGGGTCTTCGGTCAGCTCCTCGCCAAGGTAATGCCCCTCGCCGTCGAAGAATCCGAAGCGGACCAGATGGTCATCGAAGACCCAGAAGTCGTTACCGGGCAATGCCAGGTCAGATGCCTGTCGGCGGGGGAGCCAACGCACCGATTCCCCGGCGGTGATGTTCATGGAGTCGGTGACTGAGTGCTCGAAGCGGATGTAGTCGGTCACCGGCTCCGAGACGACGCGGGCTCGCCTCACGTGAACACCCCGGCTGCGGGCGTCGCCGATGAGGCGGTGCCAGTCGCGTTCACGCTCCGTGCGGTCGTAGGGCGGCCCGCCCTGCCAGGAGATGAACGAGGGGTCGTCCGGGACGTAGGTGTCGCGCATCTCCAGGTGGACCGCTGAATGCCGTGCGGTGGCCAGCATTTCATCAAACGTCATCAGCGGCTCCACCACACGCCTCCATCAGGAGCTTTGCCATACGTCGCGGGACGCGAACGATCTTCTCATTGTCAGGGATGGGGCTACGGGCCGCGACCTGTGCCAGGTCCGCGTGATCCATTACTTCCCATCCCTGGATCACGATGCTGCCATCTTTCTCGTCTACCCAGACCGAGGGACAGTTGTTGCCGTCGGTGCCTGGGTCGATGCCGATGAACCGTAGCGTCATGGTCTCCTCCAGTGCTGCGAGTGTGCTCCGACTTGCTTGGATGCGAGCCTGACCCAGGCAGAGAAGGGCGTCAAGCAGTTCGGCGAACCCCGCAATTTCATGCTCCAGAAAGGGAGCTCGTTAATGGGCTAGCACGGAGCAGCGGCCATGCCAAGACCGAGGTCCTTCTTGCTCGCGGGGCTTACAGGAGCGTCTTGGCGTACTCGACAGCCTGACTGAACGTGCTCCGCTCCGCTTGTGGGGCAGCGTCCCACACAGCACCGTCTACCGGTGCACTGTCGGATACCAAGACAAGAAGCCGGGCAATCTCTCGGATTGCGTCGTCAGATGCTTCCTGAATGGCCAAGGCATCTGCGGCATCGCACACGCCGTCGAACGAGAGATCAGGCCGCTTGCTGACAGCCCTTAAGCCCCTCCGGAGGAGCGCCACATCTGGTGTGTCAGGGTCCAAGGACAGCCGTGCAAGCACATCAAGGGGAAGATCCAGGACACGCGCAGCGTGATCTATGTCTTCATCCACACACGCCTTGGCGGCTTCCTTTAGTTCCTCCCCCAACTGATCGGCCACGGCACGCATCGCGCGGTACATGTGACTGAGGGAACGAACCCGCTCCGCTGGAGTCAGCGGAGCGAGATCCCTTGTGAACGATTCAATGTCCACGCTTAGCGCTTACCTCCGGGGAGAGTGAGGCCGATGACCACGGGGTCATGGTCAGAGGCTCTGAAGGCGTTGGGTTCGTGCAGGTCATCCCGGTGACCTTGACCTATCGCACTCAGGAATCTAGCCTCGTCGGCGTTGATGTGCCAGATCGTCGCGCTGGTCACCCGCTTGAGCAGCTCCTTGCCGGCCAGGGCGTGGTCCAGCTCTCCGCTCTGGCCGTCGAAGAGGTAGCTGTAGCGCAGCGGCGCGGGGACGAACCTCTTGGTCACGCTGGTCAGGCCGCCGGCCTCCAGGGTGTCGATCGGGTCCTCCTCGCCATAGGCGTTGAGGTCGCCCAGCACCAGCGGGTTGGGCGGCTTCAGGGTGTCGATCAGGTCCAGCGTCGCCTTCGCCTGGCGGACGCGTTCGCCGTTGTAGCAGCTCTGGCCGTCGCCCTGATCGGCGTCGGGACCCGTGGCGTCGGCGTCGCAGCCCTTCGACTTGAAGTGGTTGACGATCATCGTGAACGGCTGGCCGCCCTGGACCCGGCGGAAGGTCTGGATCAGCGGGGGCCGCCGGAAGACCGGATCGGTGGAGGACTGGGCCGCGCCGACGAGCTGGAGCCTGCCGGGCTTGTAGATCATCGCCACGTGGATCAGGTCCGTACCGGGATAGGGGTGGCCGAGCGCCGCGTAGGTGCCCGCCCCCACCTCGGCGTTGAGCGCGTCGACCAGGGCCTGGAGCGCGGTCTGGCCGTTGTTCTGGACCTCCATCAGGCCGACCACGTCGGCGTCCATGCCCTTCAGCGCCGCGACCAGCTTGGCGAGCTGGCGTCGCTGCTCCTCGGCGTTGTTCGCGCCGCGCGAGCCCAGGGTGGTGAACCAGTTGAGGGTGTTGAAGCTGGCCACCTTGACGTTGCCGACGACCGGGAACGGGACGGGCAGGCGCGGGTTGGTCCGCAGGAAGTCGATCGATTTGGTCGGCTGGAGCCGATACTTGCCGAAGCCGTACCCCAGGACGCCGGTTACGCCGAACGCGGTGTCGCCCAGCCGGACCGCGCGCGGGTCGGTGTAGGGGATGACCGTGGGGTTCTCCCTGGTGGAGCCGTCGTCGACGAGCAGGCTGCGGCGCGCGTTCACGGCGGTGTCCGCGCCCGGCCGGTCGGTGGGCTGGAACAGGCGGCCCTCGGAGGAGACGGTGATCTCACCGAAACGGCCCAGGTTGTAGTGGTCGCTGACGGTGAGCGGCTCGGGGAAGGTGACGAGCATGCTCTCGACCGGCTCGAACGTCACGCCTTCGGCGCGGGGCAGGCTCTGCCGCGCCGGGGTGACGGCGCCCGTGCCGCAGACGTCCACCACGGTGACCGGCGACAGCTCGGTCCAGCCGTTGAACTCCACGACCTTGCCGGTGACCAGCACCCGGTCACCGGCCTTGACGTCCTTGAACGAGCTGCGGGCGAAGGCGAACAGCCCCTCGGAGGTGGCCGGGTCGTCGTCCGGGGTCGGATCCTGGAGGAAGAACCCGCTGAGCTGGTCCGTCTCCTGGAAGTCCCCGGTCACGACGCCCTCGACCCGGACGGTCCGGCCGGCCAGCGGGCTGACGTCACCGCCGCCCTGCACCTGAGCGATCTGGTGGGTGGCCGGGGTCTCGCACGGCTCTCCCGGCGGGGTCGGCGTGGGGGTCGGGGTCGGGGTCGGGGTCGGCTCCACGGTGGGGGTGGGCGTGGGCTCCACCGTCGGGGTTGGGGTGGGGGTGGGGGTGGGCTCGACGCCGCCGCAGGGCGCCGGGGTGGTGGCCCGGTTGCGCGGCGCGGGGGCCGCGGCCTCCAGGTCGGCGCCGTTGGCGTCGGTGTCGGCGCAGCCGTGGTCCTTGCGCACGCCCGCCGTGGCGGTGGACAGAGCCGGGGCGGCGGTGCCCTCGAAGTAGTTCGCCGTGCCGTACCCGACGAGATCGGCGATCAGTGCCGTCTGCTCGGCCGTGCAGGGGATGGAACCGCCGTTGCAGGCCAGCCCCTCCGCCGAGCGCGCCAGGACGACCTTGCCGGCGGTGCCGCTCATGTTGATGGCGCCGGTGGTGTCCGGCGCGGGCAGCGGCGACCCGTTGGCGCCGCCGGCGAGCTGGACCAGGTGATACTGGCCGGGCGCAAGCGTGCCGGACAGGGCCACGACCGGGTTGGCGCCGAAGGCACCGGTGCCGGTGGCGCTGCCGTACTGGACGGACCACCCGTCCAGCGCGACGGGCGCGGGTCCCCGGTTGAACAGCTCGACGAAGTCGCTGGCGAGCGGGGCGCCGCTGTTGCCGCCACCGCCGTAGAGCTGGCTGATGACGACGGTGCCAGGCTCGGCCAGGGCGGGGGCTGAGGCGAGGGCCGTGATGCCGGCGGCGGCGACGCCGACGGCGGCGAGGGCGGCGATCGCCCTGGATAAAGCGCGCATGACCGGGAGCGTAGAGCTCCATGGATCTGCGGACACTTACCTATAAGTGGATAGAGAGTGAAATCGGTAAATCTTGACACTTCATGTCGATCGGACGGCATGAGATATGGCTTGCCTTGACCTAGATCTCGCTTCGCCGCCGTCTTTGGGTATCACTCGGTCATGACGACTCTGGACGTGGGTTGGGTGACCTGCGCCGCCCCGCAGTGCGCCGGATCGGCGCGGCAACCGTACGGACGCTGTCTGGCCCATCTCGACGGTGGCGAGCTCGACGAGGTGGTCCGCGGCCTGTCTCCCGGCTCCGCGGTCGACCTGCGGGGCACCACCGTCGGCGGGCCCCTGCTGGAGCGGATCCTGGCCGCCACGCACGGCCGCCTGGGCCGGGCCAGGTTCGACCGGGCGCTCTTTCCCGACGAGGCCAGGTTCGGCGACGTCGTGTTCGGCGGGGACGTCTCCTTCGACCACGCCCGCTTCCAGCGCCTCGCCTCGTTCCTCGACGCGCGCTTCGCGGGCAACGTCTCATTTCGGGAGGTCAGGTTCGCCAGGGAGCTGTCCCTGCACGGAGTGACCGTCGCCGGGCACGCCGCCTTCGACCGGGTGTCCGCCGGCCGGGACGCGTTGTTCGGCGCGGCCCGGTTCGGGCGGACCACGTCCTTCGAAAGCGCGGAGTTCCACAGCTTCGCCACCTTCGACGGCACCCGGTTCGCCGGCGACGTGACCTTCCGGGGGTGCCGGTTCGGCCGGGCGGTGTCCGTGCGCAGGGCGGAGTTCGGCGGGCGCGCCGGATTCGAGGCGGCACGGTTCTGGGCGGGCTGCTCGCTGTCGCCGGTCACGGCCGGCCGCCGTCTGAGCCTGGCCGGGGCGTGGGCGGGCAACGGTCTGGACGTGACGGTCCGTGACTGCGCGGTGGACCTGCGGCGGCTGCGGGTGGCCGGGCGGCTGACCGTGCGCCTCGACGGGGCGGACGCCGACCTGGAGGGCGCGACGCTGCGCGGTCCCGCCACGGTCACCGGCCGGGGCGGTGCGCGGGTGACCTCGCTGCGCGGGGTGGACTCCGAGGCGCTGGAGCTGAGCCGTGTGGACCTCAGCATCTGCGGCTTCACCGGGATCCGCCATCCCGAGCGGCTCCGGCTGAGCGGTTGCGCGTTCGCCACCACCCCTCGCGGCGTGCGGTTCGCGCTGCGCTGGCCGCCGCTGCGCTGGTGGACCCGGCGGCGCACCCTCGCCGACGAGCACGCCTGGCGCGGTTGGTCCGGATCCGAGACCGACCCGCCGACCCCGCACCGCCTCGCCGTCCTCTACTCCCGGCTGGGCACCGGCGTGGACGACAAGGCGACGGCCGCCGACTTCGCCTTCGGGGCGATGGAGATGCGCCGCGTCACCAGCCGGTCCTCCGGCCGCTGGCTGCTGTCGCTCTACTGGGTCCTGTGCGGGTACGGCCTGCGGATGGGCCGTGCCCTGGGGTGGTTCGCCCTGGTGGCGGCCATCACCGCGGGCAGCCTGCTGGTGAGTTCCGCCTCCCACGCCGCCCGCCGCCCGGCCGGTCCCCGGGTCCCCTCCCCTTCGATCCACCTGTCGCCCTGAGCGGCGGCCGGACCGTTCCGGGGGCTTATCAGGGAGGTCCCCGATATACCGATCCCGCGTTGAGGACCACGATGTGGGTTGAATACCCTTCAAAAGGGATCATCTGACTGGAGAGAGATATGGCGGGCGTGGGGGTCATCGACGACTATGTGACCGGGCTCGGCCGTACCCTCAAAGGCCCGCGGGGGCCGCGGCTCGACATGGTCGCCGAGGCGCGCGACAGCCTGCTCGACACCGCCGAGGCGCTGGAGGACGACGGGCTGGAGCGCGCCGAGGCCGAGCGGGCCGCGGTCGAGGACTTCGGCCCGCTCGGCGCGATCGCGCCGCGCTACCAGGAGGAGTTGTCGGCGCTGGCCGGCCGCAGGCTGGCCGCCCTGCTCTTCATCAGCGCGCCGCTCACCACGCTCATGTGGAGTGTGATCTGGCGGCTCTTCCCCGCCGGGTCGGCTTACACCGCCGGGCCGGACTGGCTCGCGCCGGTCTCGTACGTGCTGGACGTCCTGCAGGTCGGCATCGGGGTGCTCGGCGCGTTCGCGATGTTCGCGCTGGGGCGGGGGCTGCACCGGATCCGGCGTCCCCGGCTGGTCACCCGGTTGCTGGCGCTGTTCGTCTGGGCCGCCATGCCGGTCACGCTGGCCCTGTGCGTGGCGCTGATGTACGGCTCGCACGGCCCGGCCGGATTCTCCGGCTACCCGCTGGGCGTCGGGGTCGCGTTGGTGAGTGACGGGTTCTGGCTCCTGCAGTTGTACGGCGCGGCCCAGTGCCTGAGCGTCAGCCGGCACCGTCCCGTCGCCGTCTAGCGTGTGACTCCAGCACACCGCCGACCGCGCCGGCGAACTCCTGCCAGGCGGCGCGCTCCCGGGCCAGGGCGATACGCCCCGCCGGGGTCAGCCGGTAGGTGCGCCGCCTGCGACCGCCTGCCGTGGTCCATTCGCTGGTCAGGCGTCCCACCCGCTCCAGCCGGCGCAGCGCCGGGTAGAGGGTGCCGGTCGGCACGTTCAGCGCGCCCCCGCTGCGCTCCCGCAGCGCCTCGCTGATCGCGTAGCCGTGCAGGTGGTCGTGCTCCAGCACGGACATCAACAGGGCCTCGATGTGCCCCCGGAGCGCGTCGGCGTTCACGGGACCTCCCGCGCGGGCCCCACGCCCGCCCGCTCTCCCGGCTCTCTCACGATGACCTCCCAAGCCATAGAGTAGAATTTCTACATATAGACTGTCTACATCTAGGCAGCCATGACAACCGAGGTGACACCATGAACGTGCTCGACCTGGCTCGGACACAGTTCGCGGTGACGGGGAGTCTTCACTTCCTGTTCGTCGTACTGACCCTGGGCCTGGCCCCCCTTGTCGCGATCATGCACACTCGCCATGCCCTGACCGGCAAACCGGTCCACGAGCGGATGACCCGTTTCTGGGGTCAGATCTACGTGATCAACTACGCGCTCGGCATCGCCACCGGGTTGGTGATGGAGTTCCAGTTCGGCCTGAGCTGGAGCGGCCTGTCCCGCTACGCCGGAGACGTCTTCGGCGCGCCGCTCGCGATCGAGACGCTCGGGGCCTTCTTCCTGGAGTCCACCTTCCTCGGGTTGTGGATCTTCGGCTGGCACCGGCTGCCCAGGTGGCTCCACCTGGCGTGCATCTGGCTGGTGACGCTGACCGCCTACGCCTCCGCGTTCTGGATCATGGTTGCCAACTCGTTCCTGCAGAACCCGGCCGGAGCCGTGGAGCGAGGCGGCCGGCTGGTGCTGACCGACCTCGGCGCGCTGGTCACCAACCCCACGCTGACGATGGCACTGCCCCACGTGCTCGGCGCGGGCCTGTGGACCGGCGGTTTCGTGGTGATGGGGGCCAGCGCGTACCAGCTGTTCAGGCGGACCGCCGACCGGGAGTTCTTCACCGGCTCGCTCCGCCTGGGGGTGATCGCCGCGTTCGTGGGCTCGCTGATCACCGTCGGCTTCGGCTACGCCCAGTTCACCCCGGTTTCGGAGTTCCAGCCGGACAAGTTCAACGGCACGCCGGTGGTCGGGATCAGCCTGGACGCCATGATCGCGGTCGGACAGCTGCTGCAGCTCCTCATCATGTTCGTCCTGCTGCCCGTCGTGTACTGGCTGCCGCGCTGGCGCTGGACGCACCCGGTCCTCATGCTGATCACTCCGTTGCCGTTCCTCGCCGCGATCTGCGGCTGGCTGGTCCGCGAGATCGGCCGCCAGCCGTGGATGGTCAACGGCAGGCTCACGGTCGCCGACGCCATGTCCCCCGGCCTCACCTCCGGGATGGTCACCCTCTCGCTCATCGGATTCGCCGGCGTGCTCGGCCTTCTCGCGGTCGTCGACTATCTCCTGATCGCCCGCACCGTCCGGCGCGGGCCCGCCGCCGTCACCCTCGGCGCGGACGCCCCCGCCGAATCCACCGAGCCCGCGCACGCGCTCAGCTTCTAGGGAGAAGACCGTGGACATCCTCTGGACGGGCGTGTTCGCCCTCCTGCTGATCGGCTATTTCGCCCTGGAGGGCTTCGACATCGGTCTGGGCATGCTGCTGCCCGTGCTGGGCAGGACCCAGCCCGACCGTGACCGCATCGTCGCCGCCATGGCGCCGTTCGTCCTGGCCAACGAGGTGTGGCTGGTGGCCGTGGCGGGCGTGCTGTTCGGCGCCTTCCCCTCGGTCGAGGAAGAGGCGCTGTTCGCCCTCTACCCGCTGGTGGTCACCCTGCTCGTGTCGTGGATCCTGCGTGACGCGGGCCTGTGGTTCCGTCGCCGTCTCGACGGCCACGCCTGGCGGGCGGCCTGGGACTGGGTGATCTGCCTCGGTTCGTACGGCCTGGCGGTGAGCTGGGGCATGGCCCTGGTCGCGATGGCCGGCGGCCTGTCCGGCCCGCCGATCGGCCTGCTCGGTCTGGCCGGCGGCGTGGTGGTCGCCGCGGCGTTCGCCTTCCACGGCTGGACCTTCCTGTCCTGGCGGCTGCCCGGGCAGGTGACCGGCGCGAGCCGGACCGGCGGAGCGCTGCTGGTCTCGGCGTGCGTCGCCGCCGCGCCCCCCGCGGTGCTGCTCGCCGTGCTCGTTCCGTGGCTGCTGGAACACATCGCCCCCGCTGGGACGCTGAATGTGTTGAGTGTCATGATTGCGCCGCTCGCGCCGCTCATGGTCGCGGCGCAAGTATGGGTGTGGCGCACGTTCGGTCCCCGGCGTGCGACCGACCGGATCCCGTCGTTCTTCTAAGGTTCCCATGCACAAGGATCTCCTACGGCTTGCCCGGAGTGAGCGGGCCGTCCGCCGCCATCTGGCCCTCTGCCTGGCCGCAGCGGTCCTGGCCGGACTGCTCGTCCTGGTCCAGGCGGAGCTGCTGGCCGGGGTGCTGTCCGGACGGTTCGCGACCTCGGCCCTGGTCTTCCTGGCACTGGTCGTCGGCGTCCGGGCGGCGCTGGGCCTGGCGCAGGGCGTCGCCGCCGGCCGTACGACGACCGGCGTGAAGTCGGCGCTGCGCCATCGGCTGCTGTCGCGCCTTCAGGAGCTGGGCCCGGCCCGGCTGACCGCGCACCGTTCCGGTGAGCTGGTCACGCTGACCGGGCGGGGTCTGGACGCCCTCGACCCCTACCTGTCGGGCTATCTCCCGGCGGCCGCGGTGGCGGGGGTCGTGCCGGTCGCCGTGCTCGTGCGGCTGTTCGCCGCCGACCTGACCAGCGCGCTGATCGTGCTGGTCACGCTTCCGCTCATTCCGATCTTCGGCGCGCTGGTCGGCATGCACACCAAGGCCGTCACCGAACGGCAGTGGCAGGCCCTGGCCCGCCTCGGCGGCCATTTCCTGGACGTGGTCCGGGGACTGCCCACGCTGCGCGCCTTCGGCCGGGCCCGGTTCCAGGCCGGGGTGATCCGGCAGGTCGCCGACGCCCATCGCGGCGCGACCATGCGCACGCTGCGAGTGGCGTTCCTGTCGTCGCTGGTGCTGGAGCTGGCCGCCTCGCTGTCGCTGGCGCTGGTCGCCGTGCCGGTGGGCCTGCGGCTGCTGTCCGGCTCGCTGGAGCTGTCGACCGCGCTGCTGGTGCTGCTACTCGCTCCCGAGGCGTATCTGCCGCTGCGCAACATGGGCAACAGGTTCCACGCGGCGATGGAGGGGGTCGCGGCGGCCGACCAGGCCTTCGCCGTACTCGACGGTCAGGCGGAGCGTCCCGCGGAGGATGGGCGGGCGCGCGGCGCCGACGGCGGCGCGGCGCCGGAGATCCGGCTGGAGAACGTCACCGTCCGCTACCCGGACCGCGAGGAGGCCGCGCTGCAGGACGTCTCCCTGGTGATCGCGCCCGGCGAACGGGTCGCGCTGGTCGGCGAGAGCGGCGCCGGCAAGAGCACCCTGCTGCACCTGCTGCTCGGTTTCGTCTCCCCCACGGCCGGTCGGATCCTGGTCGACGGCGTCGAGCTCACCGACCTCGGCTCCTGGCGCGAGCGGCTGGCCTTCGTGCCTCAGCGGCCCCACCTGTTCGCGACCTCGGTGGCCGACAACATCAGGCTCGGCTTCCCCGGCGCGACGCCGGAGCAGGTCCGGACGGCGGCGGAGGCCGCGCACGCCGACGAGTTCGTGGCGGCGCTGCCCGAGGGATACGAGACGGTGCTCGGTGAGCGCGGCGCGAACCTGTCGGCCGGGCAGCGGCAGCGGGTCGCGCTCGCCCGCGCGTTCTGCCGCCCCTCGACCGACGTCCTGCTGCTCGACGAGCCGACCGCACGGCTCGACGGCCGCAGCGAGGGCGCGGTCGTGACCGCCACCCGCGAGCTGGCCGGGGGCCGCACCTCCGTGATCGTGGCCCACCGGCCCGCGATGATCGACCTGGCCGACAGGGTGATCCGGATCGCCGACGGCCGCGTGGTGTCCGACGGGGCTGCGTCCCCCGGGCCCGGCCGGGCGGCCGGCTCCGAACGCGCAGTGACCGGCGAGGCCGTGTCGGCGCAGAAGATCGGAGGTTCTCGATGAACCGGGCGGGTGGACGGCTGGCCCTGGCCGCCGCGGCGGGGGCAGCGGCCGAACTGGCGGGTCTGGGGCTGATCGGATCGGCGGCGTGGCTGATCACCAGGGCCGCCGAGCAGCCCCCGCTCGCGGCGCTGAGCGTGGCGATCGTCGGGGTCCGGGCGTTCGCGACGAGCAAGGGCGTCTTCCGGTACGGCGAGCGTCTGGCCGGGCACGACGTGGCGCTGCGGGCCCAGGCGACGACCCGGGAGCGGCTGTACCGGGCACTCATCCCGGCCGGGCCGCTGAACCACCGGGGAGCCGACCTGCTCAGCCGGATGGTCGACGACACCGACGCCGCGCAGGACCTGCTGGTCCGCTGCCTGCTGCCGGCGGCGGCGGCGCTGGTCACCGCGGTGGCCGCGGTCGTGATGGCGCTGTTCCTGCTGCCGGCGGCGGCGCTGGTGCTGCTGGCCGGCCTGCTGGTGGCCGGGGTGCTGATCCCGGCCGGCACGGCCGCCGCCGCCCGCCGCTGGTCGGCGCGGATCGCCCCCGCGCGGGCCGACCTGGCCGCCCGGGTCGCCGACCTGGTGCACGGCTCGGCGGACCTGGCCGCCTACGGGGCCGAGGAGCGGGCGCTGGCGGCCTGCGCCGAGGCCGACGCCCGGCTGGCCGCACTGGAGCGCCGGCAGGCCCGGGCGAACGCGGTGGCCATGGGACTGGGCGTGCTCGCCCAGGGCCTGACCGTGCTGGGGGTCGTCCTGACCGCCCGTAGCGCCGGGGCCGGCGCGGTCGTCACCGCGGTGCTCGCGCTGACCTCGCTGGTGTCGTTCGAGCCGGTGCTGCCGATGGCGGCGGCCGGAGAGCGCCTGACCGGCGTGCTCGCCGCCCTGCGCCGCCTGCGGGACGTCCGCGCGACCCCACCCGCCGCGACCGAGCCCACCGCCCCCGCCACCCTCCCCGACGGCCCGCCGACCGTCGAGATCGACGACCTGGTGGTCCGGCACAGCGCCGACCGCGCCCCCGCCCTCAACGGCGTCAGCCTCACCCTCACCCCCGGCAGGCGCGTCGCCCTGGTCGGCCCCAGCGGCGCCGGCAAGAGCACTCTGATCTCGGCCCTGATGCGCCTGGTCGAACCCGAGTCCGGCACGATCCGGCTGAGCGGGGTGGAGATCCGGGAGCTGCCCTCCGACGACGTCCGGCGGGTGATGACGGGCCTGACCCAGGACCCGTACGTCTTCCAGGCCTCGCTGCGGGACAATCTGCGGCTGGCCGGTCCGGAGGCCGGCGAGGAGGAGATGACGCAGGCCGTACGGCGGGCTCGTCTGGAGCGGTGGGTGGAGCGGACCGGATGGGACACCGTGCTCGGCGAGGACGGCCGGACGGTGTCCGGAGGGCAGTTGCAGCGGCTGGCGCTGGCCCGGGCCCTGCTGAACGACCCGCCGGTGCTGCTGCTGGACGAGCCCGCCGAGGCACTGGACGAGGAGACGGCCGACGCGCTCATGGCCGACCTGCTGGACGCCACCCACGGCCACACGACGCTGCTGATCACTCACCGCCTTCGCGGGCTGGAGCAGGTGGACGAGATCGTCGTGCTGGAGAACGGTTCGGTGGTCCAGCGCGGCACCCACGGAGAGCTGGTCGACGTCCCGGGGTACTACCGCGACCTGTGGCGGTCGGAGGCGCTGACCGCCGGGCGCTGAGTCGTCCACGGGACGGCCGGGGCGTCGGGGCGGAGCCCGATCGAGACATCCGGGATATCGGGGCGGCCGGTGAGAGCTCCCCTACGCCCCGGGAAGGACGCGCCCGGGTGAGAAGCCGGTGGAAACCCGGCGGGAAACCGAATGCGGCGCCGGGTTCGCGGTGAACCCGGCGCCGTATCGGTCGGTGACGGCTACTCCCCCGTCTTCTCCACGAGGGTGACCTCGGCGGTCTGCGTCCGGCCGTCGCGGACGTAGGTGACGGTCGCCTTCTGCCCCGGCTCGAAGCCGCGGACCGCGCCGATCACGGTGGCGGCGTCCTCGACCTGGGTGTCGTTGATCTTCGTGATCAGGTCGCCCTGCTTGATCCCGGCCTTCGCCGCGGGACTGCCGTCGGTCACCTGGCCCACCAGGGCCCCGCCCGCGTCGCCGGTGGCGTCGGCGACGCTCACGCCCAGGAAGGCGTGGACGACCTTGCCCTTGTCGATGAGTTGCTGGGCCACCTGCTTGGCGGTGTTGATCGGAATGGCGAAGCCGACGCCGATGTTGCCCTCGCCGCCGTTGGTGGCGATGGCGCTGTTGATGCCGACCACCTGGCCCGAGGCGTTGACCAGGGCGCCGCCCGAGTTGCCGGGGTTGATCGCCGCGTCGGTCTGGATGGCGCCACCGATGGTGGTGGGCGCGCTGCCGCCCTGCTGCATGCCGCCGCCCCAGCCGGGCGGGAGCTGTTGCTGCTGCTGGCCGCCGACGGTCAGCGTGCGGTTCAGCGCGCTGACGATCCCGGCGGTGACCGAGCCCGACAGTCCGAGCGGGCTGCCGATGGCGAGCACCGAGTCACCCACCTTGAGCTTGTCGCTGTCGCCGATCGCGGCCCGGGTGAGGCCGGAGACGTTCTCGGCGCGGATGACGGCGAGGTCGGTGGCCGGGTCGGTACCGACGATCTTCGCGGTGGCGGTCTTGCCGTCGCTGAACTTGACGCTCACCTGAGCGCCCTGGCCCAGCCCACCGGCCGCCACCACGTGGTTGTTGGTCAGGATCAGCCCGTCGGCCGACAGCACCACGCCGGATCCCTCGCCGCCGCCGTTGGCGGTCTTGACCTGGATGGACACCACCGCGGGCTGGACGGCCTTGGCGACGTCGGCGATCGTGGTCACGTTGCTGACCGGGCTGGCCGGGTTGATGACCGGGCTGGCGACGGAGGCGACCGTGGTGGGGCCGCCGAACGAGGTCGCGGCGAAGGCCCCCGCCACTCCGCCGCCGACGGCCATCGCGGCCAGCGCGAGACCCGCGCCCAGCTTCTGCGCGGCGGTGAGCGGGACCCGCTGGGCGGGCACCGGCGGCGCCGCCACGGCCGCTCCCTGCACCGGGTTGATCAGTGTCGGCTGCGGTTCGGTGTTCCTTCCCGCGCGGTACTCGCCCACGCGCGGCGGCGTACTGCCGAACTGGCTCCAGCCGTCGTTACCGGAGGTCGTCTCGGCCTGGGCGATGTCCTGCTGCTCATTCTTGTTCGGGTCCATGTCTTCCCCCAAGTCCTGCGTCCGCCCGTGGATCGCCGGGCGGCGACCGGTCCTCCCGGTGACTGAAACGATGCCCCAGCGTGCGTAAGCGCAGGTTAAGAGGATGATCTCGGTTGTTCGAATCCTCTGACAACGGCCTTATCCCGGCTGGTCAAAACGGGTTGATGGCCCCGAAAACAGTCAGGACTCATCGACCATAGGCGCTAGAGTCACCGCGGATCAGTGCCGACGCCCTGGGGCAGGAGCGCGTCGCCGAGCATGCGCCAATACGGCATCGCGGACCGGCCCGGCTCGATTCCGATCACCTGCACGGCGACATGGTCGGCGCCGGCCTCGACGTGGGAGTGGAGCTTGTCGACGATGGCGTCCAGGTCGCCCCAGAACACGAGGTCGTCGACGAGGCGGTCGCTGCCGCCGTCGGCGATCTCCTCTTCCGAATAGCCCAGCCGGCGGAACTTCGCGATGTTGTAGGTGGTGTTCAGGTAGGGGTGCAGGTGCTCGCGCGCGATCGCGCGGGCCCTGTCGGGGTCGGGCTCGAACAGCACCGCGTGTTCGACGCCCAGGAACGCGTCCGGTCCGAGGATCTCCCGCGTGTGCGCGGTGTGCGCCACGTTGACGTGGTAGGTGAGGGCGCCGGCAGAGCGGTCGCGAGCCAGCTCGAGCATCTTGGGCCCATACGCGGCCAGGATGCGGCGCATCGGAGCCTTCGGCGGGTTGGACGCCTTGAGCGCGTCCAACTCGTCGAGATACCCGGTCATGGCGGCCAGAGGCTTGACCCCCGGCTGCGGCACGCCGCCGAATCCCAGACCGAGCACGTGACGGTCGGGGTAGGCGTCGGCCAGGAGGAGGCCGGCGCCGTACGCCCACTGGGCGCCGCGCGACCAGATCTGCGCGATGCCGTTGACGATGTGCATCCGCTCGGTGCAGGAGAGCAGATAGCCGGCGTGTGTGAACGCCTCGCGCCCGGCGAGCTCGGGAATCCAGAACGCCTGCCATCCCCGCTCCTCGAGCTCCTGGATCGACTCGCGCATCTGCGCGGCTGACAGGTGCTCGAAGTCGAAGGTGTAGATCCCGAACGTCCCCAGATCCAAGCCGTCGATGCCCATCGAACATTCTCCTCGCGTTCGGCACTTATCAAGTCACATCGAAGTATCGCAAAATGTCGATATGATGCACAAGTCGCTTCATCGCAAGCCCGCTCCGAGACCGCCGGCGAGCGACGCCGCAGACGTCAGAGCGTCCGCCCGAGCGTGGCGACGAGCTGGGCGATGCGCTGCTCGTCACGCTTGTAGTGGGTCCACTTGCCCACGCGCGTCGCCCGCACCAAACCCGCTCGCTGCAGTTCGGCCATGTAGGCCGACACCGTCGACTGCGCGAGCCCCACCTTGGCCTGGATGTGACTCACGCACACCCCTACTTCGACCGGGTCGGCTATCGCCCCCTCCAGCGAGAAGTGACGCTCGGGCTCGCGCAACCACGACAGCAGCTGCAACCGTACCGGGTTCGCCAGCGCCCGCAGCACGTCGACCAGGTCGGGATCCGATGAGAGCACAGTCTCCGCCATGAACCCCGATCATACGCTATACCGACGTTTCGGAATACTTCGATATGAGTGAGGGTGTGCACGCTCGGCCGGAGGTCAGAAGGTGAAGCCCTGACCCGACCCCTCGCTCGGCTGCGTTCCCCGCAGCTCGGCTTCCAGACCGGGCACCAGGCGCTCGAGGGCCTCGTGCCACTCTCGGTGCCGCCCGGGGTGTTCCACCATGGCTCCGCATGTCCTGCACATGGGGGGTTGGGGCTGCGTCATGTCGGGATCCCTCCAAGCTAGGCGATCGACAGCACTGAGCCTTGGCGGGGAGGTCACTTCCCGTTCGGGTCTCGTGGATGGTCGCCTGCCCTGTCAGGACGGTCCGGAACCCTGTTAGGCGGACGGGTCTTCCTGGCGAGGCCGCCCATCCGGGCAACGGCCGCCGTCCCAGCCCGCGGTGCTGGGACGGCGGCTGCCCGGAGGAGGGCGCGGACCCGGGCCGGCCGCACGCCGGCAAGGGTTCTCACATGGTTGGACGCCGCAGGCGGCAGGAGAGTTCACCGCACCCGGTTTCCCGGGCGGTCCGCATCCCGTCTCCCCGGCGCGGCGCCTCCACGGTCAGGAGCCCGGCCAGTACTCCTCGCGCAGAAGGCGCTTGTAGAGCTTTCCCGTGGGGTGCCGGGGCAGCTCCTCGCGGAAGTCGACGGACCTGGGACATTTGTAGGGGGCGAGCCCGGAGCGGCAGTAGTCGATCAGCTCCGCCTCCAGCTCCGGACCGGCCAGGTCCATGGAGCTCGGCTGGACGACCGCCTTGACCTGCTCGCCCATCTCCTCGTCCGGGACGCCGAAGACCGCCACGTCCGCCACCTTCGGGTGGATCGACAGGATGTTCTCGGCCTCCTGCGGATAGACGTTCACCCCGCCGGAGATGATCATGTAGGAGCGGCGGTCGGTGAGGTAGAGGAAGCCGTCCTCGTCGAGGTAGCCGATGTCGCCGAGAGTGGTCCAGCCCCGGCCCCGCGGGTCCTGTGAGGCTCTCGTCTTGTCCTCGTCGCCGTGGTAGACGAAACGGGGGCCGTCGGAGAAATAGACCGTGCCGTGCTCGCGCGGCGGCAGCTCGTCACCATCCTCGTCGCACACGTGCACCACGCCGAGCAGCGACCGGCCGACCGTGCCCTTGTGCTTGAGCCAGTCGTCCGAGCCGACGTAGAGGAATCCGTTGCCCTCGGTCCCGGCGTAGTACTCGTGGATGATCGGCCCCCACCACTCGATCATCTGTTCCTTGACGGGGACCGGGCAGGGCGCGGCGGCGTGGATGGCGCATTTCAGCGACGACAGGTCGTAGCGCGACCGCACCGGCTCGGGCAGCTTGAGCAGTTTGATGAACATGGTCGGCACCCACTGCGAGTGCGTGACGCCGTACCTCTCGATCAGCGCGAGCGCCTGTTCGGGGTCGAACCTCTCCATCACCACGATCGTCGCGCCGAGCCGCTGGAAGTTCATGCAGTAGCGCAGCGGAGCGGCGTGGTAGAGCGGCGCCGGGGAGAGGTAGACGCTGCCGGGCGAGGGATCGAACAGGAACTGGATGAGCTGCAGCAGCGGCCCCGGCGCGTCCAGCGGAGCCTTGGACCGGGTGGGTTTGACGCCTTTGGGCCGTCCGGTGGTGCCGGAGGAGTAGAGCATGTCCACGCCCTGACACTCGTCCTCGACGGGCGTGGCGGGATGGGCCGCCACCGCCTCCTCATAGGAGACGAAGCCGGGGGCGGCGCCGTCCAGCATGAGCCTGAGCTCCACCTTCGGCGTCGCGGCCGTGATCGAGGTGGCGACCTCGGCCAGTCGGGCGGAGGAGACGAAGACGCGGGCCTCGCAGTTGTCGACGATGTAGGCGAGTTCGTCGGTCTTCAGCCGCGAGCTGATGGCCGTGTAGTACAGGCCCGACCGGTGCGCGGCCCAGGCGACCGCCAGGAACAGCGGATGGTTCTCCAGCATGAAGGCGACATGGTCTCCCGGCTGGAGCCCGGCGGCGCGCAACAGGTG
Source organism: Streptosporangium sp. CA-135522 (assembly GCF_050949235.1). Lineage (NCBI taxonomy): Bacteria > Bacillati > Actinomycetota > Actinomycetes > Streptosporangiales > Streptosporangiaceae > Streptosporangium > Streptosporangium sp. CA-135522. Next base: position 3,608,442 of record NZ_CP192026.1, on the reverse strand, counting down.
GGCGAGCCGGTTGGACTCCTCGTCCAGCTCGCGGAAGGTCATGACCTGCCCGGAGTCCGCCATGATCACGGCGGGCTTGTCCGGCGAGATCGCCGCGATGGCTCCAGGATGCATGAAACAGAACATTACTCGGTTCGATGTTCGGTGAGAAGACACGGCCTCGAAGGAGATTCCGGGATCAGGCGGCCGGGATGACGGCTCCCTGGTAGGTCTGCTCGATGAACTGCTTCACCTCGGGACCGGCGAGCAGCTTGGCGAGCTTGACCACGCGCGGGTCCTGCTCCTTGCCCGCGGCCACGACCAGGCCGTTGGCGTAGGGGTTGCCCACGGCCTTCTCCAGCACCAGCGCGCTCTGGGCCGGCTTGAGACCGGCCTCCAGCGCGTAGTTGCCGTTGATGACGGCCGCGTCCACGTCCTCCAGCGAGCGGGGCAGCTGGGCGGCCTCCAGCGGCTGGAACTTCAGGCTCTTGGGGTTGCCGGTCACGTCGCGCTCGGTGGCCGCGGTGCCGACCCCCTCCTTCAGAGTGACCAGGCCGTTGTCCGCGAGCAGCTTCAGCGCGCGTCCCAGGTTGGTGGCGTCGTTCGGCACGGCGACGGTCGCGTTCTGAGGCAGCGCGGCGACGCCGGTGATCTTCTTGGAGTAGAGGCCCAGCGGCTCCAGGTGGACCGGCTGGACGAAGCTCAGCTTGGTGCCCTTGGAGGTGTTGAAGTCGTCCAGGTAGGGCTTGTGCTGGAAGTAGTTGGCCCCGAGCTGGCCGTCGTTGAGCTGGAGGTTCGGCTGGACGTAGTCGGTGAACTCGACGATCTCCAGGTTCAGGCCCTCCTTGGCGGCGAGCTTGTCCTTGACGAATTTCAGGATCTGCGCATGCGGGACCGGGCTCGCGCCGACCTTGAGCGCCTCCGCGGCGGAACTCCTGTTCGCGGTGCCGGCGGCGGCGGTGGTCTCGCTCGAGCCGCAGGCCGTCAACGCGAGGGCCAGTGCGGTGATCGCGGACGCTGTCGCGAAGAACTTGCGCATGACGTGTGCTCCTTGTGGGCGTGGAAAACCGCAGGACCCTGCTTGTGGCGGGCCCCGGGGGAAGGGAGAGGGGTCAGTGACGCGCGAGACGGCGGGCGACGGTGTCACCCAGTGTCTGCACGAGCTGGACGATGACGATCAGCACGACGACGGTGACCACCATGAGCGTGGTCTCGAAGCGCTGGTAGCCGTAACGGATGGCCAGGTCTCCGAGCCCGCCACCGCCGATCGCCCCGGCCATCGCCGAATAGGAGATCAGCGCGACCACGGTCACGGTGAGTCCCGCGACCAGGCCGGCCATCGCCTCGGGCAGCAGGACCTTGCCGACGATGGTGGCCTGGCCGGCCCCCATGGCCTGGGCCGCCTGCACCTTGTCCCGGCCGACCTCGCGCAGCGCGGTCTCCACCAGCCGGGCGAAGAACGGCGCCGCGCCGAGGGTCAGCGGGACCACCGAGGCGACCGTGCCGATGGTCGTGCCCACGATCAGCCGGGTCAACGGGATCACCGCGATCATCAGAACGATGAACGGCAGGGAGCGGCCGACGTTGACGACCAACCCGAGCACCCGGTTCAGCGTCCACGAGGGGAACAGGCCGTCCCGCTCGGTGGCGACCAGCGCCACTCCGAGCGGCAGCCCGATCAGCACGGTGAACAGGGTGGACCAGGCGACCATCTGGGCGGTCTGCCAGGTCGACTCCCACAGCAGGGGGGCCATCTCATCCCATGTCATGCGATCTCCTCCGTCGGCCGCGTGACCGGGGTGCCGTGTGTGTCGGTTCGCCTGCTCACCGGGTCTCCTCCACCAGCAGGCCGCGCTCGGACAGGTAGGCGAGGGCGGCGGCGCGCTCCTCACCGGTGAGGCGCAGTCGCAGGCGGCCCGCGGAGACGCCGGCCACCTCCTCCAACGCCCCGCCCAGGATGTTGACGTCCACGTCGAACTTGCGGACCACCTGCGACACCACGGGCTCGTCGGCCCGCCCGGTGAAGGTGATCGTGACGCTGCCGGGATCCGGCGCAGGCAGTGGGAAGAGCTCCGCGGTGAGCTGGGATCCCGGCCTGGCGATCAACTCCGGAATCGCACCGGACTCCTCGACGAGACCGTTGCGCATGATGGCGGCCGAGTCGCAGATGGACTTGACGACGTTCATCTCGTGGGTGATCAGCAGGATGGTCAGGCCGAGCTCCTGGTTCAGGCTTTTGAGCAGGGCCAGGATCGACTGCGTGGTGCCCGGGTCGAGGGCCGAGGTGGCCTCGTCCGACAGCAGCACCGACGGGTTGCCGGCCAGCGCGCGAGCGATGCCGACCCGCTGCTTCTGCCCGCCGGACAGCTGGGCGGGGTGCGCCCTGGCCTTGTCGGCCAGCCCGACCAGCTCCAGCAGCTCGGCGACGCGCCTGGCGCGCTCGGCCTTTCCGAACCCCATGACCTCGAGCGGGAACGCCACGTTTCCGGCGACCGTACGGGAGGACAGCAGCGCGAAGTGCTGGTGGACCATCCCGATCCGCTGCCGGGCCTTGCGCAGCTCGGCCTCCCGCAGCGCGGTCAGCTCCTGCCCGGCGACGGTGACGGTGCCCTCGGTGGGCCGTTCCAGGAGGTTCACACAGCGCAGCAGCGTGCTCTTGCCGGCGCCGCTCTGTCCCAGCACGCCGAAGATCTCGCCTTCGCGGACATGGAGGTCGACGCCGTCGACGGCGACCACCTCACGGCCCCGGTCTCGATAGACCTTCCGCAGGCCTGACACATCAATCACAACTGTTCCCCAACATGAATGGATCGTCGAAAAAGACTCCGCGGGGGAACGGCTAGCGGGTGCCGGGATGGAAGGGGAGGTGGCTCAGACGGCGCAGGATGAGGCCATCCGCGGGGCAGGTCATGGTCTGTGGCCTTCGTGAGGAGAGCGGTCGAGGCGGGACTCAGCGCATGGGGCGCATGCGGCGCATGGCGCGCATGCCGGAGGCCTCACACATGCGCATGCCGCGACACGCACCCCGCCACCGCGAGGTCGTGCCGACACGATGTGCCACGCTCATATTCACGTCTGCGTCAACACGAGGCTTACTTCCCCCCATTCCCGACACATTATGTGACGTCGGTCACGCCCTCCAGGGTCGGCGCGCTCAGTCCCGCCGGTAGGGGTCGCGCAACGGGGCCACCCGTGCGGCGAACTCCTCCTTGATCACCTGCATCCGCGGGCCGGGCGCGTAGAAGCGTCCCTTCGTCTCCCCGTACGGCCTGAGCCAGCCCTTGGCCGCGAGATCACGCAGATCCCTGGCCGCCTGCCCCTGGCTGAGCGACTCGTCCAGCTGGTATCTGGTGCGGCGCAGCCGCCTGTTGACGAACACCTCGTAGAGGGCCGACACGGTCCGCGTGTTCAGCCCGTCGGCGTCGGTCAGCTCCTCCAGCAGCATCCACACCTCCCCCGCCTCCGCCAGGCGCCGCCGTACCTGCTGGGCCTGCATGTGGTGGGCGCGCAGGCAGAAACGCACCCAGTGCAGCGTGTTCCCGTTCGGGCTCCACCGGCCGCTCTGCGCTCCGGCGAGGGCATCGTAATAGTCGTAGGTGTTCCTTCCCTGCCCAAGCCATTCCTCGATCGAGGAGAACTCCGGGGTGGTGATCTGGTCCCTGCCCAGCACGAGCGTCTGCAGGGCGCGCGACATCCGGCCGTTGCCGTCCCGCCACGGGTGGATGCTCACCAGGTTGAAGTGGGCCATCGCCGCCCGCACGTAGCTCGGCGCCTCGAGATCACCCGCGTTGAGCCAGTCGACCAGCTCGCCCAGCAGTTCCGGCACCCGATCGGCGTCGGGCCCTTCGTAGACGACCTCGCCCGTGGCGGAGTTGCGGACGTAGATGCCGCCGGGCCGCACCGTGCCCGGCCCCTTGTCCACGTGGTGGCCGATCATCATGAAGTTGAGCCCGTGGAGCAGACCGGCGTCGAACCAGAACACCGGGGTCCGCGACAGGAGCCGGATGTAGGTCAGCGCCTGCTGGTATCCGGAGATCTCCCGGGCGACCGCGGCGGGGGCCTCCAGGGGATCCTCGCCGGACATGATCGACTCGATGTCCTCGACGCTGGCCCGGTAGCCCTCGATGGAGTTCGATCCCTGGACCGCCCGCGCCTGGAGCTGCCGCCGGAGCTGGCCGTCCCAGCGATGCGTCTCGGCGAGGCGGTATTTCAGGTCGCGCCGCATCTCCTCTATCTCGCCGAGCACCGTCTCGTCCATGGCCTCGAGCCGAGGCGTCTCGTACAGCATGGGATCCATGACAGCATGCACAAATCATTCAGTCAATCGACTCTATGATTTGCACATATATGTCCCATGAGTGCGTTTCGCCTGTTCAGCCAGTGAGAATTCCCGGGACGGCGAACGGCCCGCCCTCCACGATGAAGGAGGGCGGGCCTTTCGGGGACGGGTCAGACCGTGGTGCGCTCGACGACCTTGGCCGGGGTGAGCGCGATCTCGAGGACCTCGCGCACGTCGCTCACCGTGTGGACGGTGAGCTCGTTGCGGACGGCCTCGGGGACGTCGTCCAGGTCGGGCTCGTTGCGGGCCGGGATGAGCACGGTGGTGATGCCCGCCCGGTGGGCGGCCAGCAGCTTCTGCTTGACCCCGCCGATCGGGAGCACCCGGCCGGTGAGGGAGATCTCACCGGTCATGGCCACGTCGTTCCTGACCGTACGGCCCGACAGCAGCGAGGCCAGGGCGGTGGTCAGGGTGACGCCGGCGGACGGACCGTCCTTGGGAACGGCGCCGGCCGGGAAGTGGATGTGCACCGAGCGGTCCTTGAGGGACGCCACGGGCAGCTCCAGCTCCGCACCTCGCGAGCGCAGGTAGGACAGGGCGATCCTGGCCGACTCCTTCATGACGTCGCCGAGCTGGCCGGTCAGGGTCAGGCCGGTGTCACCGGTCTCCGGGTCGGCCAGGGACGCCTCCACGTAGAGGACGTCGCCGCCGGCGCCGGTGACGGCGAGGCCGGTGGCCACGCCGGGCACCGCCGTACGCTGACGCGACTCCGGAAGCGAGGACTCCGGCACGTGGCGCGGGCGGCCGAGGTAGGGGACCAGGTCACCCACCGTCACCGGCAGCTCGCCCTCGCCGAGCGCGACGTTGGCGGTCACCTTGCGCAGGATCCTGGCGATCGAGCGCTCCAGGGACCGGACTCCGGCCTCCCGGGTGTATTCGCCCGCCAGCTTGCGCAGCGCCTCCTCCTCGACGGTGACGTCCTCGGCGGTGAGGCCGGCCTTGTCGAGCTGGCGCGGGAGCAGGTGGTCGCGGGCGATGGCGACCTTCTCGTCCTCGGTGTAGCCGTCGAGCGTCACGATCTCCATGCGGTCCAGCAGCGGGCCGGGAATGGATTCCAGCACGTTGGCGGTCGCCAGGAACAGCACGTCGCTCAGGTCGAGCTCGACCTCCAGATAGTGGTCGCGGAAGGTGTGGTTCTGCGCCGGGTCGAGCACCTCCAACAGCGCGGCCGTCGGGTCGCCCCGGTAGTCGGAGCCGACCTTGTCGACCTCGTCGAGCAGCACGACCGGGTTCATCGAGCCGGCCTCGCGGATGGCGCGGACGATCCGGCCGGACTGGGCGCCGACGTAGGTGCGCCGGTGACCGCGGATCTCGGCCTCGTCGCGGACGCCGCCGAGGGCGACGCGGACGAACTTGCGGCCCATCGCGCGGGCGACGGACTCGCCCAGCGAGGTCTTGCCGACCCCGGGAGGACCGGCCAGCGCCAGCACGGCGCCGCTGCGGCGCCCGCCGACCACGCCGAGGCCCTTCTCGGCCCGGCGACCGCGGACGGCGAGGTATTCGATGATGCGGTCCTTGACGTCGTCGAGGCCGGTGTGGTCGGCGTCGAGGACGGCGCGGGCCGCGGTGATGTCGTAGGAGTCCTCGGTCCGCTCGTTCCACGGGATGTCGAGGACGGTGTCGAGCCAGGTGCGGATCCAGCCGGTCTCGGGAGACTGGTCGGAGGTCCGCTCCAGCTTGTCGACCTCCTTGAGCGCGGCCTCGCGCACCTTCTCGGGCAGGTCGGCGGCCTCGACGCGGGCGCGGTAGTCCTCCTCCTCGGTCTCCGGGGAGGTGCCGTTGAGCTCGGACAGCTCCTTGCGGACCGCGGCGAGCTGCTGGCGGAGCAGGAACTCACGCTGCTGCTTCTCCATGCCTTCCTGGACGTCCTTGCGGATCGTCTCGGCCACGTCGAGCTCGGCCAAGTGCTCGCGCGACCACTCGACCAGCATCGAAAGCCGGTCGGCGGGGTCGGCGGTCTCCAGGATCTCGGCCTTGCGCTGGGTGCTCAGCCAGGGGGCGTAGCCGGAGTTGTCGGCGAGGATCGACGGGTCGTCCATCTGGTTGACCGCGTCGACGACCTGCCACGCGCCCCGCTTCTGCAGGATGGTGGTGGCCAGCGCCTTGTACTCCTTGGCCAGTTCCTCGGCGCGCTCGCCCGCCGGGACACGCTCGACCAGGGTGGCCTGCACCCACAGGGCGGCGCCGGGACCGGTCGTGCCGGAACCCACGCGGACGCGGTCGACGCCGCGGACCACGGCCGCGGGCTCGCCGCCCGGCAGTCTGCCCACCTGCTCGACGATGGCCCGGACGCCGACGGGGCCGTATCGCCCGTCGATCCGGGGAACGAGCAGCACCTCTGGCTTGTTGTCGGAGAGAGCCTGAGCCGCGTCGATCGCGGCCCGGATCTCGTTCTCGGACAGGTCCAGCGGAACCACCATGCCCGGCAGCACGACCTCGTCGTCGAGCGGAAGAACCGGGAGGATCAAGCTCTCACTCATGCGATCTCCAAAGGTTGAGTTACATACGCTCAAGTAATGGGAGTCGCCAAATGTTCCCGGGATTGAGTGTGTTCGCTGTGAGCGATCGTAATCGTGTAATTTCCCTTCATGGCGAACCGTCTCCGCAGGGCCCGGCGTACTCCTCAGGCCCGCGGAATACGCGGGCCCGCACACCCCTCAGGCCCGCGGAATACGCGGCCCCGCCGTACCTCGCGGGCCCGCCGTACCTCGCAGGCCCGCCGTACCTCTCAGGGGTGAGACGGGTGATCCCTCCCGGGTGTGACGCGGGCCGGTCCGCGACTGCCTAGGCTTGCCGGGTGAATCTGCCCGCCGGTCTCCTACGGCTCACCCGGCCGCTGACCCTGGCGGTGGTCAGCGACCACGCCGACCCTCCGTTCCCTCGCTCCCGCCGCCTGCGGATACCGATTCCCGCGTCTTTGGGCCTGCTGCCGTTCCGGACCATCGATCTGGTCCTGCTGGCCGACCTCCTGCTCGCCTGGAGCTTGTTCAGCACCGGGCTCTCGGACCTCCTGGAGGGGCAGAGGCGGCTGGTGGCGTCTTCTTCCGGCGGCCCGGCGGATTGGTTCCCCGAGGCGTTCCTGTGGTTCGCGGCGGCGGCGTCCTCATTTCCCCTGCTGTTGCGCAACTGGTGGCCGCTGGCGGCCTGGCGGCTGGCCACGGCGAGCATGCTCCTGAGCGTCCCGATCGTGCAGACGTTGATCTCCACCCCCTACTCCGTAGCAGCGATCATCACCTACCCGCTGGTCGTCTACTCCGTCGCTGCTCGCTGCGAACGGGAGACCACCCTGGGCGTGTGGGTCCTCTCAGCTCTGGCCGGAGGGGTCCTCAACCCCTCCCATGCCCCTGATCTCCTGTGGAGCCCTGAGATCCTGGGCGGTGCGGCCCTGCTGGGCGCCGCCGCGATCCTCGGCTACAACGTGCGTGCCCGGCGGCTGGCCGCCGGCCGCCTGGCCGAGGAGGAGCGGCGCAGCGAGCGGGCCCTGGCCGGGCAGGCCGCACTGGAGGAACGGGCCAGGATCGCCCGGGAACTGCACGACGTCGTGGCCCACCACATGTCGGTGATCGCCATCCAGGCAGAGGCCGTCCCGCTGCAGGCGAGCGGGGAGCCCGGGCGCCTGGAGGAGGGGCTCAGAGAGATCCGCGCGCTGTCGCTGTCGGCCATGACCGAGATGCGCCGCGTGCTGGGCGTGCTGCGAGACGGGGACGGGCGCACGGACACCGCGCCGCAGCCGGGCCTGGGCCGCCTGGAGGAGCTCGTCGGCACCGCGCGCTCCGCCGGGCTCACCGTGACGCTCAAGCTGGTGGGCGACCTGACGGGGCTGCCCACCGCGGTGAGCCTGTCCGCCTACCGGATCGCGCAGGAGTCGCTGAGCAACGCCATGCGGCACGCGCCCGGTTCGACCGTCTCGATGAGGATCGCCCGTTCCGGCGCCGAGCTGCACATCAATGTGGCGAACGACGCCGGGCACCGCTCCCCCGCTGACCCCGGACATGGGGGACACGCCGGGCACGGCCTGATCGGGATGCGGGAACGGGCGTCCATGCTCGGTGGAAAGCTGTGGGCCGGACCGGTCGGCACGGGCTTCGCGGTCACTGCCATACTGCCGATCGTGGAGGACGTGTGACGATCCGGGTGCTCATCGCCGACGATCAGGGCATGGTGCGGACCGGGTTCACCGTGTTCCTGGACTCGCAGCCGGACATCGAGGTGGTGGGCGAGGCGGCCGACGGCCGTGAGGCCGTGGCCCGGGTGGCCGAGCTGCGGCCGGAGGTGGTGTTGATGGACGTGCGGATGCCGGTCATGGACGGGCTGGCCGCGACGCGAGAGATCCTGGGCGGCGGCGGCTTGTGCCCGAAGGTGTTGATCCTGACCACGTTCGACCTCGACGATTACGTGTATGAGGCGTTGCGGGCCGGGGCCAGCGGTTTCCTGCTCAAGGACGCCTCGGCCCGGCAGCTGGCCGAGGCGGTCCGGGTGGTCGCGGCCGGGGAGGCGCTGCTGGCGCCTTCGGTGACCAGGCGGCTGATCGCGGAGTTCGCCCGGGTCGGGCCGCGCCGCCCGCGCGGCCGGCTGGAGGACATCACCGAGCGCGAGACCGAGGTGCTCACCCTCATCGCCCAGGGCCGTTCCAACCAGGAGATCGCCGAGGAGCTCGTGCTGTCGGAGCAGACCGTCAAGACCCATGTGGGCCGGATCCTGGCGAAACTGAACCTGCGCGACCGGGCGCAGGCCATCGTCCACGCCTACGAGACCGGCCTGGTCCGACCAGGCGGGTAAGACCGCCCCACCACCGGCGGAGCCTCGGTTGCGTCCGTCCCCCGGCGGAGCCTCGGGTAAGCCCGTCCCGCCACCGGCGGAGCCTCAGGTGAGTTCATCCCACCCCTGCGGAGCCTCAGGCGAGTTCGTTCCACTGCTGGCGGAGCCCGGGTTCCAAGCCGTCCCGCCGCGATGGGAGATGGCGGGCGGGCCGCCCTCGTGGGCGCTCCGGCCTGAGATCCGGGTCCCTCACCCTCGGGAGGGACCCGCGGGGTGAGCACCACGGGACGACGCCGGCGACGGATCTTGGTCTCTAGCGTCCTTTCCGGTTCCCCGACCGGACAGGAGGCTCCATGTTCCGCCGCGCGCTCGCCGTGCTCACCACCGCCGCGCTCACCTATGTGATCGTCCCCACGCCCCCGGGCGACCGGATCGTCAGGGTCTACGGCGACCTCAGGACGGCCGAGCACGTCGCGGTCATCGTGCCGGGCTCCGACACCAGGGCCGCCACCTTCGACGGCGGCAGGGCCAAGCCGTACAGCACGCCGGGCGGCGGCGCCAAGGCGGTGCTGGCCGAGGCGCGGGCGCTGGACTTCGGCGCCGACCCGGCGGATCCGGTCTTCGGCTCCCGTCTGTTCGCGGCGGGCGCGGGCGGGCACAGCGACTACTTCCAGCCGGGCGGCGAGTCCCTGCGTAATCTCACCCTGATCGCCCTCGGCCGGACCGGCGAGGTGTCGCGTGGCTAGCGTCGTCAGCCGGATCGAGGCGGCCACCCCGGCGGACCGGGACCGGGGGGTGGACGCGTTGCGCGCGCTGGCGATCCTCGGCGTGGTGACGGGGCACTGGCTGGTCACGGCGTGGGTGCGCGGACCCGGCGGGACGATGCGCATCACCAGCCCCCTGAGCCCGCTGCCATCGCTCACACCGCTGTCGTGGGTGTTCCAGACGCTCGCGGTGTTCTTCTTCGTGGGCGGCTACGCGGCGGCGCGGAGCCTGCGGCCGGGTAGGGATCGTCCGGCCCGGGTGCGGGCCAGGTTCGATCGGCTGCTGCGGCCGGTGGGGCCGCTGGTGCTGGTCTGGACGGGGATCGCGGCGGGGATGGCGCTGCACGGCATGCCGCACGAGGCGATCAGGGCGCTGGTGCTCCCGGCGGTCGGGCCGGTGTGGTTTCTGGCGGTCTTCGCCGCACTCAACGCCGCCACCCCGCTGCTGACGCGGGTACGGCCGGGCGTCACGGCCGGCTGCGCGGTCGCCGTCGTGCTCGTGGTGGATGTGATCAGATTCGGGCAGGCCGGGCCGGAGTGGCTGAAGTGGGGAAACCTGGCGGCCGGGTGGCTGGTGCCGTACGCGCTGGGAATCGACTGGGCGAACGGCGCGCTGGCCTCCCGCCGGGCGGCGGCGGGGCTGCTGGCCGCGGGCGTGGCCGGGACCGCGGTCCTGGTCACCGTGTTCGGCTACCCGGCGAGCATGGTGGGCGTGACGGGAGCGAAGGTCTCCAACCTCAGCCCGCCCACCCTCGCCGCCGCCTTCTTCGGGATCGCCCAGGTGGGGCTGGCGCTGCTGGCTCGCGAGCCACTGGCCCGGCTGATGCGCCGTCCCCGGCTCTGGGCGGCGGTGGCGACGCTGAACCTGGGCGCGATGACGATCTTCCTGTGGCACCAGACCGCCCTGGCGGTGACCGCCCTGGCGGCGCTGCGCTTCGGTGACGTCGCGGGTCTGCTGGCCTCGCCCACCGAGCCGCGATGGCCGCTGCACCGGCTGGGCTGGTTCCCCGTGTTCGCCGCGCTGCTGGCACTCGCCGCGCTGCCCCGTTTCGTCCGGGGGCGGTTTAATGACAGGGTGTCGTCATCAACTTGACGAGGCCACCCGGCTTTTGTGACACTGTGTCATAAAAGTCACGAAGAGCCTCTTCGACGCGGAGTGATCATGAGCGAGTCGCCGTTCTCCGAAGTTCTCCGGAACGCCACCTGGGGCGACCACGAGTCGGCCGAGGACGAGAGCTACCTCAAGGCCCTGATGGCCGGACGGCTCAGCCCCGAGGCCTATGGAGCGATGGTCGCCCAGCACTACTTCGCCTACCTCGCCCTCGACGGAGCCGCCAAGGCTCTGACCGACGACCCGATCGCCGCGCCGTTCGTCTTTCCCGAGCTTTACCGCGAAGAGGCCTTGGTCCGCGACCTGGAGACCGTTTACGGCGCCGGTTGGCGGTCCAGGATCGAGCCCTCCAAGCCGACCCGGACGCTGGTCGCCCGGATCAACCAGGTCGCCACCTGGCCGGGTGGCTACATCGCCCACCACTACACCCGCTACATGGGCGACCTGTCCGGCGGGCAGTTCATCCGGATGGAACTGCAGAAGATCTACGGCTATCAGGCGGGGGGCGGCGTCGACTTCTACCTGTTCGACCAGATCGGCAGCCTTCCCCGCTTCAAGAACGAATATCGCGCCCGGCTGGACGCGCTGCCGGTGGACGACGCGGAAAAGCAGCGGATCATCCGCGAGACCAAGCTGGCCTACCTGCTCAACACCGAGGTGCTCGGCGACCTCGGCCGGGTGGTGCGGGCCGAGTCCGCCGCCTGACCTCACCGTCCCGGCGCCCCCGCGCGGCACGCCGCGCCGGAGCGCCCGCCTCGGCGCCGAGGCGGGCGGGCTCATGACCGGTTCGCGTCGCCGAGCCTGTGCGACCATGGGGGCATGCCCCGGATCTCGGCCCCGACGATCGGCGAACATCGCGCCCGGACACAGGATCGCATCCTGCAGGCTGTCTCGCGCCTCTCCCGTGACCAGGGCATCGACGCCATCTCGATGACCGACGTGGCGAACGAGGCCGGGATCACCCGCACCGTCCTCTACAACTACTTCCCCGACAAGGCCGCGCTGTTGCTGGCCTTCACCGAGCGGGTCACTCACTACTTCATCGAAAGTTACGAGCGGGAGCTGCCCGAGCGGGCCTCCCCAGCCGAGCGGCTGCGGGCCTTCATCCGGCTCCAGCTGGCCGGGCTGCTCGCCCACCCCCATCCCGGTCCCGCCGACCTGTCGGCGGCCCTGGGCCCCGACGCCTACCAACGCCTGGCCGACCACGTCGCGCCGATGCAGGACATCCTGACCGGCATCATCGAAAGCGGCGTGACCTCGGGCGACTTCCACGCCCCCGACGTGGCCGCCACAGCCCGGATCATCCTCGCCGTCATCGGTGCCGAGCGGGTGCCGCTGCTCGGCGGCGCGGTGACGCCGGAGGAGGCCGAGGAGACCGTCTGCGGATTCGTGCTCCGGGGGCTGGGCGCCTGAAGCGCGTCCCGATAGGCCGCAGACCGGCGGACGGACGGTAGGCAGACCGGCGGGACGCGGTAGGTGGAGCCCGGCGGACGGACGGTAGGCAGACCGGCGGGACGCGGTAGGTGGAGCCCGGCGGACGGACGGTAGGTGAGCCCGGCGGACGGACGGTAGGTGGAGCCCGGCGGGACGCGGTGGAGAGCGGTGGCCGCAGACCGGCGGACGGCCGATGAGCGGAGACCAGTGGCCGCAGATCGGCGGGACGCGGTGGACCTGAGAAATGTCGGTGGGGACCGATAGCTTTCGATCACCCCCGATCCGAGGAGCCATCGACATGTACCGCCAGGGAGACATCCTGATCGTGCCCGTCCGCGAGGAGGCCGTGCCCGCCTCGGTCACGACCTCGCCGTCCGCGCCGCGTGACGCCCGCGGCCGGCTGGTGCTGGCCCTGGGCGAGGCCACCGGCCACGCCCACGCGGTGGTCGGCTCCGGCACGCTGGTGCGCGGTCCGCGGCCGATGGACCCCGACTTCCTGCACGTCCCCTCCGGCGGACGCGTCGTCCACGAGGAGCACGCCGCGATCTCCCTACCCAAGGGCTGGTATCGCGTGCAGCGCCAGCGCGAATACATCCCCGGCGCCTTCCGCGTCGTCGCCGACTGACTCTCCTGTCTTTCCTCGTTCCCGTCTTCTCTCTCCCCGTCTTCCCCTTTTCCCGCCCGACCGGCTCTCCCCGCGGGCGCCACCGGAGCGAGCGGCCGTCAGCCGAGGAGTTCCGAGCCTGACATCCCCGGGGTGAAGCCCGGGATCTCCACGCTGGAGGTATTCGATGACCCTCACCACCGAACTGGCCGACGTCCTGTCCGCCGCCGCACTCCGCTGGGAGGAGGTGGCCTTCCAGCCCGGTCCCGCCGACCGGCCCGGCGCCGAGAAGGGTGTACGGCTGGCCTACCGGGCCGCCGGGCTGACCGAGCCCGAGAAGATCATCTGGGTCGACTCCCCCGCCGCGGGCGCGCGAGCCATCGCCACGCTCGGCGCCGGCAGGCCGGTGCGCGAGGCGGTACGGACCGGGCCGTGGGAGCGGGCCAGGGCCGAGGTGCACGCCTCGCTGGGTCCCACGGACTGGCCGCTGGCCTGGTCGCTGACCGGAGGGCGGCTCTGGGATCCGGTGAGCAGGCTGGTCACCCAGATTCGCCGGGGCATCGCCGCGACGGAGGAGTCGGAGATCGTGGCGGCCGCGCTGCGCGCCTCGACCCTGGACGCCGTGCTGGGACAGCAGGACGCGCCGTGGCTGTCGCTGTTCGACGCGCTGGGCAGGCCCGAGGTGGCGGGATTGGTCCAGGTCGCCCGGTCGGCGGGCTGGTGGTGGCCGTTCGAGCGGGTGGCGATCGTGTGCGAGCGCCCGGCCGAGCTGCACCTGGACGAGCTGTCACGACTGCACCGCGCCGAAGGCCCGGCGCTGCTGTTCCCCGACGGGTTCGCCGTGCACGCCTGGGGCGGCATGCCGGTCCCGGCCGGCTTCGCCGCCTCCATGGCGACGCTGACCCCCGAGCGCATCCGCGCCGAGGAGAACGCCGAGCTTCGCCGGGTCATGCTGGAGCACTTCGGCTACGACCGTTATCTCGCCGAATCCGGCGCGACCCCGCTGCACCAAGACGAGACGGGCGTCCTGTGGCGGATCGACCTGCCCGACGACGAGCCGGTGGTGATGGTCGAGGTGGTCAACTCCACCGCCGAGCCCGACGGCACCTTCCGCAAATACTGGCTGCGGGTGCCCCCGTCCACCCGCACCGCGCGCGAGGGCGTGGCGTGGACGTTCGGCATGTCCGAGGCCGACTACCACCCGGCCCTGGAGACCTGAGGGCCGGGCGGGGTCAGCCCGTGTGCGGGATGCGCTCCAGGATCCCTCCGGCGAAGACGTCGTAGAGCCCGGTGGGCTCCAGGTGGACATAGCCGATGTGGCAGTCGCACAGGGCGGCCGGGCACGCCCTGGCCGCCGGGCGGAATGTCCCGTCATAGAGGTTGCCGAGGACGGCCGGGACGAAGTGGCAGCGCCGTACGGTGCCCTCGCCGTCCACCGAGATCACGCTGTCCCCCGTACGGCAGGGCCGCCCGGCGCTGCGGTGCGGCGTGCGGCTGTAGGGGAAGAGGTGGTCGATCCGCGTCCACGCCGCCGCCTGCGCGTCGGTGTAGAGGTGGCCCTCGGCGGCGTTCACCCACAGATACACCCCGGCGGGCAGGTCGGCCCGGAGCCGCCGGGCCCGGTCCAGGTGCTCGGGCAGGCCGACCACGCCGACGCTGAAGCGGACCCCACGCCCGGCCAGGTCGCGGCACCTGTCCAGGAAGCGTTCGTAGGCGACCTGACCGGGGTGGTAGGTCACCCACAGCGCGAGCGTGTCCAGGTCGGCCTCGGCCAGCCAGTCGGGACGGCAGCTGAAGTTGGTCTGGATGGCGACCCGCCGGACGTGCGGAAGATGGCTGAGCTCGACCATCGCCCGCCGGTACCACGACCGGACGAGCCCCTCACCCCATGGGGTGAACAGCACCGAGACCGGGTGGTCCCGCCCGGCCACCCACGCGGTGAAGCGCTCCAGCGCCGCCCGGTCCCGGCGCAGCCGCCCGGTGTCGTCGCGGCGCTTGGCGAACGGACAGTAGGGGCAGTCGTAGTCGCAGCTCGCCAGCGGGCCCCGGTAGAGAATGGTCAGGTGGCCGAAGGCCGGCTCCACCGTAGACGTAGATAGGAGGGGCAGGCCGCGACCTTCCGGGGGGAGGACGGGCAGACCGCGACCTTCCCCGGGCAGGAGGCCTTCCCCGGGCAGGAGGGGCAGGTCACGATCCGTCGCGCGTTCGGTCATCGTTCCTCGTACCCCGCCATCAGCTCGCGGACCCGGCCGGAGAACAACGCCGGGCCGATCGCGTCGGAGCGTGCCAGCCCCTCGGCGGTGAGCCGCAGCCGCCCGGCACCGCCCACCTCGCTTCCGGACGTCCCACGGGCCGGACCAGGAGGGCGGACCGGCTCCAGCCAGCCGCGGACGGTCAGGCGTTCCAGCTCCTCGCCGAAGTCGGCCGTCACCTCGGCGCCGAAGCGCTCGCGGTAGGCGACCGGGTCGAGCCCCTCGGCCTGCAGCAGCGACTGGATGAGATGGCGCCGCCGTCGTTCGTCCTCGTCCAGGTGGAATCCCACGTTGGCGACCGCGAACTCGCCGGGTGCGAGCCGTACGTAGTCGTCGATGATCGCGCGCACCTGGCGGGCGCCCACCGCGTACTCGTAGGAGTAGTGGAGACGGGAGGTGTAGGACCTGGCCCCGCAGCCGAGGCCGACCATTCCGTCGCTCTGGCAGCAGTAGCCGGTCGCGCCGGAAGACCCCGGCAGCCGGAACATCCGCATCGACACCTGCTCGTATCCGGCGGCCAGCAGGTGGTCGCGTCCCTGCCGGTAGAGGCCGAGCCGGTGGTCGTCCCAGTCGCGCGCGCGGCGGCCGAGACCGGTGAGCGGACGGACGTAGAGCGGATAGAGGTAGATCTCCTCGGGCTCCCAGCCGAGCGCGGCGTCCAGCGAGTGGCGCCACGATTGCTCGGTCTGCCCGTCGATCCCGTAGATCAGATCGATGTTGAGCGTCTCGAACCCGGCCTCCCTGATCCGGCCGAGCGCCGCCTCGACCTCCCGCCGCCGCTGCGGCCGGACCGCCGCGCGGGCCTCGGCGTCGATGAAGCTCTGCACGCCGATCGAGACCCGGGTCGTGCCCCGTTCGGCCAGGACGGCGAGCCGGTCGGCCGTCGCGGTCGCCGGTGAGGTCTCCATCGACAGCGGCACGGCCCGCAGGTCGGCACCCATGATCCGCTCGGTGAGGTCGAACATCCGGGTGAGCTCTGCCGCGCTCAGATAGGTCGGTGTGCCGCCACCGATGGCCGCGGTCACGAACCGGGGGCCGTCCAGGGCGTCCCGTACGGCCCGCGCCTGGTGTTCCAGAGCGTCCAGGTAGGCGGCGACGAGTTCCTCGGGGGCGCCGGTTCGGGTGAACAGGTTGCAGAACCCGCAGCGCATCTCGCAGAACGGGATGTGCAGGTAGAGGAAGAGGCTCTCCAACGGCTCGGCCGCCCACACCTCCCGCAGCGGCGGACGCGGTTCCAGCGGCCGGTAGGCCGACTTGTGCGGGTAGGCGTAGACGTATCCCTGGTACGGGCTCGCGTCGATCGAGCCGTCGAAACCCGATCGCGCCGCGGAGCCGCCCGGCCCGGGGTCCGCCGCCCGCGGCGCCCGCGTCCGCGCCCGGCCGGAATCCGAAGCCGCCTGGGTCACCGAAGCCGCCGGAGTCGCCGGAGTCGCCGAAGCCTCCGGGGTTACCGAAGTCACCGAAGCCGCCGGGGTCGCCGGAGTCACTGCCATCGTCCCCGCTCCATCCTGAACTCTCCGTAGGGCACGGTCCAGACGACCTCGTGGCCGATCCGGTGCCCGGTGTACCCGCCCTCACCGTAGGCGGTGCCGTGGTCGGAACAGATGATCGCGAACCCTGGCCGCCGGGCGCTCATCAGGGTGAAGAGCCGGCCGATGTGCCGATCCACGTACTCCAGCGCCGCCGCGTGGCTGTCACGGCCGTCCCCGTGCTCGCGGGTGGCCCCCGGCAGGTGGAACCAGTTGGGCTGATGCAGCGCCGACACGTTGACGAACAGGAACACCGGCCCGTCCGTCCTGGCCACCGCCCGCTCGGCGCATTCGATCTGCGCCTCGAACGACGTCGGCGAGGTCACCCCGAACGCGGGATCCCAGTGGCTCTCGGCGAACAGTCCCGGCAGTGCGGACCCCAGCGGGGTGAGCTTGTTGAAGAACCCCACTCCCCCGACGCAAACGGTGTGGTAGCCCGCCTTCGCCAGTCCGCCGGGCAGGTCGGGCGCGTCGAACATCCAGGTGTGGGCGGCGGTGGTCTCGCTGCCGGGGAACGCCGCCGCGAACAGACGGGGATGCGGCCCGGGGACGTCGGGAGTCGGCAGGAACCCGGCGAGGATCGCGGCGTGCGCGGCGTAGGTGAAACTTCCCGGGCTGTGCCGCCGCTCCCAGCGTCCACCCGGCAGCGCCCTCGCCAGGGTGGGCAGCCGCCCGGCGGCGATCAGCTCGGCGGCCACGTCGTAGCGGAGCGTGTCGAGCGTCACCAGCAGGAGGTCGTGGCTTCCCACGATCGCGTTCATGTCCGGCAGCGTCCCCGCCGTCCTCACCGTCCTCGCCATCTCCACCGTCCCCGCCGCCCGTTCGCCCGCCGGGATCCCGCCTGCCAGGTCCTCATCCACCGGCGTTCCCTCCCACGGGCATCGGCGCGGCAGAGCCGTACACGGCGGAACCACGCGCAACGGAACCGCGCACGGCGGAACCGCGTGCAGCAGAACCGCACACGGCGTCCGCCGCCGCCGCCGTACGACGGGCGAGGATCGCCTCGACCTGGGTGGCGTAGGTGTCCAGGCCCTCGGCGCCGCCGCCCGGCAGGCCCGTCAGCCCGGGCAGCAGGTCGCCGAAGGCGTTGACCTCGGCCACGGCGAAGCTCCGCCAGTTGACGCCGATCATCAGGTCGATCCCGACGGCCACGCTCCCCGGGAAGCACGCCGCCGCCCGGGAGGAGGTCCGCAGGACCCGCTCCCAGCCCTGAGCGCCCAGCCTGGCCCTGACCGCGGTGAGATCGCCGCGTTTGCCGCCCAGGTGCAGGTTGGTCATGGGAGCGCGGCCGGCGCGGACCACGGCATGGGTCGGCGTGCCGTCGACGACGACCACCCGCAGATCGATCGTCCGCCCGTCGAGGCTCGCCTTGGGAAACCACCGCTCCACGTGGAGGCCGTCACCGGCCAGCAGGTCGACGATCGTCGCCACGTCGGCCTCGTTCTCATAGGACCGCACCCGCAGCGAGTTGTGCAGCCCGTCGGAAGCCAGGTCCGCGGACGTCACCGCCTTGACCCGCGCTCCGGAGGCGTGCAGGGCGATGACCCCGGAGGCCGACGAGCCGTGGGCCGGCTTGACGAACACCCGCGCCCAGCCGGCCCGGTCCATCCGCGCGCGGAGCTCGGCGTAACCTCCGATCGGGCCGGGCAGCGCGGGTGGCACCGGAATCCCGGCCGCCGACAACCTCGCGTGGCACAACCGCTTGTCGAACATCACCGCGATCTCGCCGACGTCGGCGAGCAGCACGGCTCCGGGCGTCCGCTCGACGGCTTCACGGATCCGCGCCGTCCCGGCGGTGAAGGCCGCGTGCCAGGCGGCGCCGCCGCCGACCCGGGACGGCTCACCCGGGCCACGCAGTAACGCGTCGGCCCCGGCGTCCTCGCCGGGCGACTCGATCCGCACGAACGTCCCCGGCTCCAGACGGATGTCCTCACCCGTGAGCACCGAAATCCACGGGACGACCCGGGGCTCGCGCAGGCCGTACCGGACGCAGGCCGCGGCGAACATGGTCACCCGCCGCTCCCCCGGCGTGCCGACGACCGTCAGCACGCTCACTCCGACACCACCACATAACGCCAGTCGCCTTCGGACGAGGACTGAGCCTCTCCCAGCTCGACCTGGACTCCGGCGAGCGCCGCCCGCAGGCGTTCGCACATCGCCTCACCGAGGAAGTGATGGCGCAGGTCGAGCAGGCGAAGGTGGGTCAGCGGCTGGCCCGACAGCAGCGCCTCGGCGCCCTCGTCGGACAGGGTGCCCATCGACAGGGCCAGTGACTCCAGCCGCGCCACCACCGGCGCCGACGCCACCGCGGCCGCGATCTGGTCCTGGATCTCGCTGTCACGCAGGCCGAGTCTCCTGAGTGAGGGCAGTCCTTCGCCGGATAGGATTCCGCCGAGGTCGGCCACCGTCGCGTCCCCGCCGTAGCCGTCCGTTCCGAGCCAGAGCTCCAGGTGCTCCAGGCCGGGCAGGTCGCATTCGCCCACCGCGCGCACCACGTGCCCGGGGAGACCGCCCGACTCGAACCGGAGCACGTTGAGGGCCTCGTGGCGGACGGGGCGCAGCCGCAGCCCGTCACCTCCCTTGACCTCCAGCCGCTCCAGCCGGGGGTAGGCCTCCAGCAGCGGCGTGACGTCGGCCTGCCGGATCCAGGAGATCTCGCACACCTCGGACGGCATGCCGCCCAGGAAGATCGACCTCAGATTCGGAAACCTCCCGGCGTTCTCCGCGAAGAAGCCGATGACCTCCTCGGAGCTGACCTCGGTCGGCTCGTCCCACATGCTGATCACGATCGCCCGGGCCCGGGTCGCGTGAGGGGTGTCCACGAACCGCTCGCAGCCTCCCTCGTCACCGAACCCGAAGGTCAGCGACCAGGCGACGGCTCCGGGGTCCGACACGCTCCTCATCTCGTCGGGAAAGTCCGGATGCACCACCGGCAGTCCCGCGTAGTGGCGCCGCTCGTCGTAGAGGTGGATGGGCTCGGCGATGAAGCTCTGGCCGGGGTCGCCCCCGTCGTCGGTCATGAAATCCGGGTCGTCCCACTCGTCTTCGGCTGGATGGTCGTTCACGCGTTCACTCCGACACCGCGACGTAGCGCCAGTCGTCGTCTTCCTCTTCCTGCTCCGACAGGTCGACCTCGACGCCGGTGCCGGCGAAGGCGGCCTCGACGCGCTCGACCATGGCGTCGGTCAGGAAGTGGTGGTGCAGGTCCAGCCGCTTGAGGTGGGTCAGCGGCTGGCCGGACAGCAGCGCCTCGGCGCCCTCGTCGGTGAGCGTGCCCATCGACAGGGCCAGGGACTCCAGCCGCGCCACCACCGGCGCCGACGCCACCGCGGCGGCGATCTCGTCCTGGATCTCGCTGTCCTGCAGGCCCAGGTGCCGCAGGGCGGGCAGCCGCTCACCGGACAGGATTTCCGCCAGGTCGGCGACCGTGGCGTCTCCTGAGTATTCCGAGACGCCCAGCCACATCTCCAGACGCTCCAGCGCCGGCAGGTCGCTCTCCGCGACGGCGCGGACCACGCCGGCGGGCAGCCCGCCGCTTTCGAACCACAGCGTGCGCAGCGCCTCATGCCGGACCGGCCGCAGCCGGAGCCCGCTGCCACCGCGGACGTGCAACGTCTCCAGCCTCGGGAACGCTTCGAGCAGCGGGGTGAGGTCTCCGTGTTCTATCCAGGAGATCTCACTCTCCTCCGGCTCGATGTCGCCGATCATGATCGACCGCACGTTCGTCAGGCGGTCGGCCACCTCGCTCAGCAGGCGGATCGGAAGCTCGGAGGTGTTGCCCTCCCAGCCGGGCCCCCACCAGCCGACGACGATCTCGCGCACCCGGCCGAGGTCGCGGGTGGCGAGGAAATCGTCGAACGCCTGCCGGAGCGATGCCCCTGCCTTGTCATCGCCCGTCACATGGGCGTAGGAGTCGCCGCGCAGGTTCCATACGGCGCCGTGGCCGGGGTTGTCGTTGTTCATCTCGGTTCCTCTGGAGGAAAGGGGAAGGGGGATGCCGGCCTGCTCACCGACCGCCGACGCGGGACCGGCCGTCACCCGTCGAACTCACTGCGGTTCATCAGGGCTCCTGTCAGGCGAAACATGGCAGATCACGTCCTACCAGAGATCACCGACACTTCGTGAATCATGCAGGCGTGTGAGATCAAGGAAACCGGTCCGCGATGATGATAGTTATGAAAAACGGCCATATTCGGCTCGATTCGGCCCGCGGGCGCTGGGTCCTGCTCACCACCGTGCTCGGTTCGGGAATGGCGCTGCTGGACGGCACGGTCGTCAACGTGGCGTTGCCCGCGCTCGGTGAGAGCCTCGATGCCGACATGGCGGGCCTGCAGTGGACCGTCAACGCCTACACCCTCACCCTGGCGGGCCTGATCCTGCTGGGCGGCTCGCTCGGCGACCGGTACGGCAGGCGCAAGGTCTTCCTGATCGGCGTGGCCTGGTTCGCGCTCGCCTCGGCCCTGTGCGGGCTGGCGCCCAACGTGGAGATGCTGATCGCGGCCCGGGCGCTGCAGGGCGTCGGCGGGGCGCTGCTCACGCCGGGCTCCCTGGCCATCATCCAGGCGTCCTTCGTCCGGGAGGACCGGCCCCGGGCGATCGGAGCCTGGTCGGGGCTGGGCGGGGTGGCGGCGGCCGTCGGGCCGCTGCTCGGCGGATGGCTGGTGGAGACGGCCGGGTGGCGGTGGGTGTTCCTGATCAACCTGCCGCTGGCCGTGCTCGTGGTGGCGGTGGCCGCACGGCACGTGCCGGAGAGCAGGGACGTGACGGCCACCGGGCGGTTCGACGTGCTCGGCGCGGTGCTGGCCGCGCTGGCGCTGGCCGGGATCACCTACGGCCTGATCGGCCTGCAGCCGATCCCTCTCGTGGCGGGCTGCCTGCTGGGGGCGGCGTTCGTCTGGCTGCAGATCAGGCGCTCGCCCGACGCTCTGGTGCCGGTCGGGGTCTTCGCCTCGAAGGTGTTCACCGCGGTCAACCTCGTCACGTTCGTCATGTACGCCGCGATGGGCGTGGTGTTCTTCCTGCTCGTCGTCGAACTGCAGGTCGCGGCGGGTTTCTCCCCGGTGCTCGCCGGATCCTCGATGATCCCGATGACGATCCTGATGCTGCTGCTTTCCTCCCGGGCGGGTGAGCTGGCCAAGCGGATCGGCCCCCGGTTGCCGATGACCGGGGGCATCCTGATCTGCGCCGCCGCTCTGCTGCTGATGTCCAGGATCGGCCCGGGTTCGGACTACCTGACGGACGTGCTGCCCACGACGGCCCTGTTCGGCCTGGGAGTGTCGGCGGCGGTCGCGCCGCTCACCGCGACCGTGCTGGCCAGCGCCGAGGAGCGTTACGCGGGGGTGGCCAGCGGTGTCAACAACGCCGTCGCGCGCACCGGCGGCCTGCTGGCCGTCGCCGCGATCCCGCCGCTGGCCGGCCTGACCGGCGACGCCTTCCACGACCCGGTCGTCTTCACCACGGGATTCCACACGACGATGCTGATCAGCGCGGCGATGATGGCCGCCGCCGCGTTGATCGCCTTCCTGTCCATCCGCGAGAACGTCCTGGCGGACGTGCGGGAGCACGCGGCCGAGACGGAGGCGTGTACGGGCTGCCCGGTGCAGTCCCCCCAGCAGGGCATGTGAGTGCCGCTGCGGATCGCGCGGGCAGTGGTCAGTACCCGACGCACACCACGGTCCTGATCGTCTCCGGGTCGTCGAGGCGGTTGAGGACGCAGTCGGCCAGGTCGGCCCGGGACAGGGTGAGGCCGCCGCGGACGTTGCGGTCGAGCGAGGTGCGGTAGCGGCCCGTACGGGGACCGTCGGTCAGCCGGGGCGGGCGCACGATGGTCCAGTCGAGGTCGGCGGTGGCGCGGATCTCCTCCTCCATGATCCGCGTGTCCGCGAACGGGTGCCGCAGGAAGCGTTGCAGGAGGGGTTTGGCGACCAGCCGGGTGAACGGCCCATCCCCGCCGTCGGTGAACGCGCCGCTGGCGCTGACCACGATCAGCCGCCGCGCGCCGGTGTCCGCCATGGCGCCCAGGATGCCGCGGACGCCGGCGGCGCAGACGTCGGTCGGGGTCCGCGCGCTCGTGGAGCCGAGCGCCGACAGGACCGCGTCCCGGCCCTCGACGGCGGGTCCGACGGCGTTCGGGGAGCGCACGTCGGCGCGGATCACGGTCAGCCCGGGGTGGTCGGGGAAGGACAGCCGGGAGGACTCACGTGCCACGGCGGTCACCTCGTGCCCCGCGTCGAGCGCCTGCCGGACCAACTGCGTCCCCGTTCCGCCGCTCGCTCCGAAAACTGTCAACTTCATCGGAATCGCTCCTGCCCCCGGCCGGGGTTTCCCGGCCGGGATGACTGGGTGAGTGTTTGCTTACCCCTATCGTGAGTAAGCACTCACTCACCTGTCAAATGGGAGACACCCGTGCGGAGCACCAGAGAGCGGATCGTCGACGCCGCGGCACAGGTCATGCGCGACCAGGGGCTCGCCCGCGCCACCACCAAGGAGATCGCCAGAACGGCCGGCTGCTCCGAGGCGCTGCTGTACAAGCACTTTCGCGCCAAGGAGGACCTTTTCCTGGCGGTGCTCCAGGAGCGCGTGCCCGGCGGCCTGCCCCGCCTCCTGGCCGGCCTGGCGGATGAGGCGGGCCGGGACACGGTCGTGGGAACCCTGGAGAGGGTCGCGCACGCCGCGATCACGTTCTATGACGAGAGCTTCCCCATGGCGGCCTCGATCTTCTCCGAGCTGCGGCTTCTGGAGGGCTATCGCGCGGCGATGCGCGAGCGGGGCGCCGGACCGCAGACCGTCAACGCCGGTCTGGCCGCCTATCTCCGCGCCGAACAGGCCCTGGGCCGGGTCAGGCCGGAGGCCGACCCGGAGGCGGTCGCGGCGCTGCTGCTCGGCGCCTGCCTGCAGCACGCCTTCCTGCGCCACTTCTCCGACGTCGAGGCCCCCGCCGAGGCCGCGGGCCGGCTCGCCCGCAACCTCGCCGCAGGTCTGTGAGCCCCTCTCGGTGGACGGTCTCAGAAGGTGAAGGCCTGGCTCCGGACGCTGTTGTCGAAGTTGGAGACCAGCAGTTCCGGCTCGCCGACCGAGCGGATGTCCGGCAGCCGGGTGAGCAGCTCGCGGAACATCGCTTTGATCTCCTGGCGGGCGAGGTTGGCGCCCAGGCAGAAGTGCGGCCCCGGGCCGCCGAAGCCCACGTGTGACTTGGTGTCGCGGGTGATGTCGAACCGGTCGGGATCGGGGAAGACCTCCGCGTCACGGTTGGCCGAGCCGTAGAAGAGCACGACCTTGTCCCCCGCCTTCAGGCGCAGGCCGCGCAGGTCGTAGTCCTCGGTGACCGTGCGACGGAACTGCATGACGGGCGAGACGTGGCGGACCATCTCCTCGATCGCACCGCCGACGCGCGCGTCGAAGTCCTCCGTCAGCAGGCGCCGCTGCTCCGGATTGTCGGTGAGCAGCTTGATGCCGTGCGCCATGGTGTTGCGCGCCGTCTCGTTCCCCGCGACGAGCAGGAGGGCGAAGAACGACCCCAGCTCCCGGTCCGTCAGCCTCTCGCCGTCGATGTTGGCGGTGACCAGCGCCGAGACCAGGTCGTCCCGCGGCGTACCGGCGCGCTCCCGGCCGAGCCTGATCACCAGGCGCTGCAGGGCGAGCAGCGCGAACGTGTTGCGCGCGGCCATCCGGACGGTGTGCGCCAGGCTGGGCCGTATCCCGCTGTAGGCGGTGGAGACGTCCACGTGTTCGTGCACTTCGGCGCGCGCGTCGTCGGGAATCCCCATCATGTCGCAGATGACGTGGATGGGCAGCCGGGCGGCGATCTGGCGGACGAAGTCGCCGGGCCCGGCCGCCACCGCGTCGTCGACGATCCGCGCGCACGCCCTGTCGATGTCGCCTTGCAGGTTGCCCAGCATCTTCGGGCTGAACGCCCGGGAGACGATGCGGCGCAGCCGGGCGTGCCGGGGGTCGTCCATATTGACCATGGACTCGCCGAACACGTGCTTGACCCAGCCGGGCGGCTCGGGGCTGGAGACCCCGGGCTCGCTGGAGAACACCCTGGCGTTGCGGCTGGCCTCCACCACGTCGGCGTGCCGCACGAGCGCGTAGAAGCCCTTGCCCGAACGCAGCAGCGGCACCCGCCTCTCCTCGAAGAACACCGGCCGGTCCAAGTCCCGCAGGCGCGCGAACGCCTCGTGCCGCTCGTTCGGCGGGCGGCGCCAGAATCCCAGGTCGGCCAGGTCGATCTCCATGCCGTCAATCGTGACACGTTCCCCGCCGGGAATCCCGGCATGTTCTTTACCCGTACCGGCCATGTGGATTTCATATCCCGGTGGGCCGGATGTCCGAATATCCGGAAACCATTCCCCTATGAGAGCCGCGTTCCTCGCCTCCGCCGTACTCGTCCCCGCCTCCGCCGTACTCGCCGGCCTCCTTCTCCCCGTCTTCCCCGCCGCCGCCGGCGCCTGCTCCGGCGTCCCCTCCGACTTCGACGGCGACGGCCGGGCCGACCTCGCGGTGGCCGCGCCGTACACCTCCGTCGGCGGTCACGCCCGCGCCGGATCCGTCACCGTCCTGTACGGCATGCGCGACGACGCGCGACTCACCCAGGACGACGCCGGTGTGCCGGGCGAGGCGGAGACCGGCGACGCGTTCGGCGCGGCGCTGGCGGCCGGGGACTTCGACGGCGACCGCTGCGCCGACCTGGCCGTGGGCGTCTCCGAGGAGGACCGCTCCCGGCCGGGCGCCGACGGTGACGGCGTCGTGCAGCTCTTTCACGGCTCCCCCGAGGGCCTGCGCCCCGGCAGGGTGATCAGCGCCCGGGACCTGGGCCGCAGGCGCGGTCCCGACCGGTTCGGGGCCGCGCTCGCCGCCGGTGACCTCGACGGTGACGGCGACGACGAGCTGGCGATCGGCATCCCCGGTCTGGGCGGGGGCGGCGTCGGGATCTACGGGTTCGAGGGGCGCGGGCACCGGGTGATCGATCAGGACAGCGGCTGGGTCCGGCAGGGCGCGAAGGAGACCGACCAGTTCGGGGCGGTGCTCGCGGCCGGGGACTTCGACGGCGACGGCCGCGACGAGATCGCGGTGGGCGCGCCCGGCGACTCGATCCGGGAGCGCAACGGCCAGGGCTCGGTCACCGTGCTCGACGTTCGCCGCAGGAGGGCGACCCTGCTCACGCAGGACAGTCCGGGCGTCGCCGGCGTCGGTGAGGCCTGGGACTCCTTCGGGACGGCGCTGGCCACCGGGGATTTCGACGCCGACGGCCGCGACGATCTGGCGATCGGGGTGCCGGGCGAGGGGCTGACCGTCAACCAGCGGGCGATGGACTACGGCGACGGCACCGTCGACGTGGTCTACGGCTCGCGCGCCGGCCTGCGCGGCGCGCGCACGGAGGCCTGGTCGCAGCGCTCGCTCAAGGGCGAGCCCCGCTACTTCGACCGGTTCGGCGCCGCGCTGGCCGCCGGAGACCTCAACGGCGACGGGGACGACGAGCTGGTCGTGGGCGTGCCGGGGGAGAACGCCGTCCAGGTGCTGGCCGGCGGCCGTTCCGGCGGCCTGACCCGCAGGAACAACGTGCTGATCTCCGGCCGGGGCGGCGACTTCGGCGCCGCCCTCGCGACGATTCCGGGCCGGGGCCTGGTGGTGGCCGCCCCGGGCGACGGCAGGCTCACCCTGCTGCGGGGGCAGACGCGCAAGGGCGCGTATCCGGGCGTGCGCCCGGCGACGGGCAGGAGCCTCGCCGGCGCCGCCGGGAAGACGCTCTTCGGCTACGCGTTCACAGGACCCTCGAGCGCGCCTTGATGCCGCCGCGGATGTGTTTCTTCATCTCGCCGAGCCGGGCGCGGGGGTCGTCGGTGACGACCGCGCCGAACGTGACCGTGGCGGTGCCCCGGCGCGAGCCCACCCACGCACGGATCTTGACGGTCGTCGAGTCGCCCTTGTCGAGGGAGGAGATCCGGCAGGCCACGGCCGGCCGGTCGACGGAACACTTGACGCTGCGCGGCTTGCCGATCACTTTGATCTTGCGGAAATGGCTGGAGAACTTTCCGACGAGTGCCACGTAGTGCTGGCCGCGAGCCTTCCTGTTACGCACCTTGACGGTGTAGGTGAGGTATCCGCCCCGGTGGACGTACTTGGGGAAATAGACCTCGTAGCGGAAGGCGGCGGCGGACGTGGTGGCGGGGGCGGCCGCGGCGGCGGGGACCACCGTGAGCGCCGCGGTCGGGGCCAGTGCCGGGGTCAGGGCCGGGGTCAGGGTCGGGGCCGCGGTGAAGGAGGCGGCCGTGGCGGGACTCTGAACGAGGAGGGCGCCGCCCAGCGCGGCGGCGAGAGCCGCGGCGGTGAGCCTCATGGCGAGGTGACTCATACGCCGCATCATCTAACAAATCATCCGGAATTCCGCGTAATTAGATCAAGGAAGACCGGCCGGCCGGAATGGTGAACCGGGCGCCGGTCTTGGCGGGGGCGCCGCGGCGGCTGATGTAGTCCAGCGTGCGGAAATCGGCCCGCAGCTCATCGGAGGTCAGGCGGCAGACGATGTAGCCGCGCCGCTGGTCGAGGTAGGAGATGTGGGGGTTCTCCGCGAGGGTTTCGGCGATCCGCCCCCTGTCACGGTAGCCGTCGCCGTCGCTGGCCACCGACGAGGTGACGAGCTCCACCGCCACCCGGGGCGAGTCGGGGTCGTCGAAGTCGAGCCTGAGGTCGGCGGCGTGGTGCATGTGCGCGTCGCCGGTCAGCACGACCGGATTGGCCGCGCCGGAGTCCCGCAGGCCGGTGAGTAGGCGGGTGCGCTCGGCGGCGTAGCCGTCCCAGGAATCCATGTTGACCTCGGTGCCCGGTCCGATCTTGGAGTCGCGCTGGGCCATGAGGACCTGCTGGCCGATCAGGTTCCACCGGGCGCCGGAGGCGGCCAGCCCGTCCAGCAGCCAGCGCCGCTGGTCCTCGCCGAGCAGGGTGCGCCCGGTCGCGAGCCGGTCGTCGCAGCCGGACCTCAGCCCGTCCTCGCACGCCTGGTCATCGCGGAACTGCCGGGTGTCGAGCAGGTGGAACCGGGCCAGCGGCCCCCAGTCCACCCGGCGGTGGATCCGCATCGACGCCCCGCCGGGCAGGCTCGCCCGACGCAGCGGCATGTTCTCGTAGTAGGCCTGGAAGGCGTTGGCCCTGCGCCGGGCGAACCCCGGCAGGCCGTTGCTGGAGACGTCGCCGGCCCAGTTGTTCTCGATCTCGTGGTCGTCGAAGGCGACCAGCCAGGGCGCGACCGCGTGCGCGGCCTGCAGGTCGGCGTCGCTCTTGTACTGCGCGTGCCGCATCCGGTAGTCGGCCAGCGTGGCGCACTTGCCCTCGGTGTGCCGCCGGACGCTCCCGCCGAGCGCGGTGTAGCCCTGGGGCGCGTACTCGTACATGTAGTCGCCCAGGTGCACGACCAGGTCGGGATCCTGCTCGGCCAGCCTCCGGTACGCCGTGTAGTAGCCGTGCTCGTAGTGGGCGCAGGCGGCTATGGCCAGGGTGAGCGGGGACAGGACGGCCGGCGTGGTGCGGGTGCGCCCGATCCGCGACAGATGACCGTCGGCGCGGAAGCGGTAGAAGTACTCCCGGCCGGGCTCCAGCCCGTCCAGTTCGACGTGGACGCTGTGCGCCCGCTTCCACCGCGCGGTCTCGGTACCGCTGCGGACCACCTTCGCGAACCGCTCGTCGGTGGCGAGCTGCCATTCGACGTCCACGTCCCGGGCCGGCATCCCACCGTGCCCGTCCGGGCCCAGCGGGTCCGGGGCGAGCCTGGTCCACAGCACGAACCCGGCGCGCGACGGGTCGCCGGCCGCGATCCCGAGGGTGAACGGATCGCGGCCCAGGGCCCTGGGGGCGACGGCCGGGGCGAGGGCGGCCCCGGTGAGCAACAGGCCACCCGCACCCGCGGCGGCGACGGACAGGAACGCTCTGCGTGACGGCTTCTGCTCCACACCGCCAGTGCAACCCCTTCATCTGTCCCCGCTGTGGCCTGCGAATCAAGGCGGGGTGAACAGCCGTTGCACAGGCGAGCGGGCCACCCGCAGCCACCGGCGGCGGGTCAGCCCAGATACGGCTTCAGATGTTCGTTGAGCGCGCCGCAGCCCAGGTACTTCTCCACGGTGTGGAAGTCGAGCCAGTCCAGGTTGACCAGAGCCTCCTGATCGACCCCGGTGAAGCGCTCCCGCAGGGCCGCGGGGATGGCCGCGATGTCGTCCTTGTCGGCGACGTTGACCCAGCGCCCGACGGACGGCGGGCGCCGGCCCCGGCCGTTGACCGGGGTGGGCAGCAGACGCTCGAAGATCACGTTGCGCATGCCGAGCGGGCTGCCGAGGGTGATCAGCAGGTCCACCTTCAGGTCGGGGTTGGCCCAGAGCGTCTCGTAGGTCACCACGCTGCCGAGGGAGTGGGCGATCACCACTCTGGGCTGGTTGCGCCTGATCGTCCCCGCCACGGCCGCCCGCACCTTCGCCCGCGCCTCGCCGCCGGCGGCCATGTAGGCGGCGACCTCGGGACAGAAGAACCTGGCGAAGTCGGCCGCGTTGGTCTGCAGGCGGTCCAGCAGCCAGCCGGTCGCCAGGTGCAGCGCGCCGGTCAGCCTCTCCCCCACCGAGCCGAGCTGCCCGGCCCAGGCGACGAAGACCTCCTGGGCGGGGGTGTCCATGTTCTGCACGGCGCGGGGAGAGTCGTCCTTGTGCTCGCCCAGCAGGTGGGCGTAGTAGGCGATCTCGGTGATGTAGCGCTCCCTGGCGTACGGCCTGCCGCCGGTCAGGCCCCTGTGCAGGTAACGGTCCCACTTGTCGCGCACCGCGGCTGCGGCGCCGTCGACCGAGTTTCCGGCGTCGCGGTAATAGTGGTACTTGCCTATTCCGTGCACGCCGACGATTTTCCCCACGTGCCCCCGCCTCCCGTTCACCGGTTCGTACCATCTGCCCGAGTCACTATGACTTGCCCGGAGTCACTGTGGCGGAAGGAAACGAGCGCGACAAGACCATCGTCGTCAGCACGGCTTGAATGGGGCATAAATCGCTTGATGTATGGGTTTGCTCTCCCGTTATTCTGAACGCCCGTCCTGCGAAAAGGAGTCACCCGTCATGCCCGGTCCGCTTCAGATCAGCGGCTCGGTCTCCGTTCCCGAGACCGAGCTCCACTGGCGGTTCTCCCGTTCCTCGGGCCCCGGCGGGCAGGGCGTCAACACCACCGACAGCCGGGTCGAGCTCAGCTTCGACCTGGCCGCCACCGAGGCGTTCGGCCCGCTCCTCAGGGCCCGCGCCCTGGAACGCCTCGCCCCCCGCCTGGTGAACGGCGTCGTCACCATCGCCGCCTCGGAGTTCCGCTCCCAGCTGCGCAACCGCGAGGCCGCCGAGATGCGCCTGGCCCAGCTCCTGCGCGAGGCGATCGCCCCGCCACCCAAGAAGCGCCGCCCGACCAAACCCAGCAAGGGCGCCGTCGAGCGGCGGATCACCGCCAAGAAGCAGCGCTCCGACCTCAAGCGCCTGCGCCGCGACATCTGAACGCCGGAGCCCGGCAACGGCCGGGCTCCGGGAATGCCGCCGGGCTGGACATCGCGCCGCCGTACCGCGAGTATCTGTGTCGTAACCGTGAGTGAGTTCCCCCGGTCGGCTCAAGAGAGTAGGCGCGCTCATGCAGGCTTTCACCCTGCCCGACTTCTATATGCCGTATCCGGCGAGGATCAACCCCCACCTGGAACGCTCCCGCGAGCACAGTGCGGCCTGGGCCCGGCGGATGGGCATGCTCGACGCGCCCAAGCCCGGTGGTGGCGTCGTCTGGGACGAGACCGCGCTGGCCACGATGGACTATGCGCTGATGTGCGCCTACACCCACCCCGACTGCGACGGCCCGGTCCTGGACCTGATCACCGACTGGTACGTCTGGGTGTTCTTCTTCGACGACCACTTCCTGGAGCAGTTCAAACACTCCCGCGACCTCTCGGGGGCCAAGGCCCATCTGGACCGTCTCGAGCTGTTCATGACCGTCGAAGGGCAGGCGCCGCCCGAGCCGGAGAACCCGGCCGAGGCGGGGTTGAGGGACCTGTGGGAGCGCACGGTGCCGGCCATGTCGCACGGGTGGCGGCGACGCTTCATCACCAGCACGCACAACCTGATGGTGGAGTCGATGTGGGAGCTGGACAACATCGACCGCGGCCGGATCGCCAACCCGATCGAATACGTGCAGATGCGGCGCAGGGTCGGCGGGGCGCCGTGGTCGGCGAACCTCGTCGAGTACGCCGTCGGCGCGGAGATCCCCGATGGCCTCGCCGGGACGCGACCGATGCGGGTGCTGTCGGACACCTTCTCCGACGCGGTGCACCTGCGCAACGACCTGTTCTCCTACCAGCGCGAGGTCCAGCAGGAGGGCGAGAACTCCAACGCGGTGCTGGTCTTCGAGCGGTTCTTCGACTGCTCGACGCAGGAGGCCGCCGAGCTCGTCAACGACCTGCTGACCTCCCGGCTGCAGCAGTTCGAGAACACGGCGCTGATCGAGGTCCCGGCCCTGCTGGCCGAGCACGCGGTGCTCCCGCACGAGCAGGGCGGGGTCGCCGCCTACGTCAAGGGCCTGCAGGACTGGCAGTCCGGCGGGCACGAATGGCATGCCAGATCCAGCCGGTACATGAACGACGGAGCCGCCTCGGACTCCGCCGGCGTGCTGGGGGGACCGACCGGCCTGGGCACCTCCGCCGCCAGGCCGCTGCCCTCCCCCGCGACGCTGGGCCTGCGGCGGAGGATCCAGCAGCACTCCTACGTCCCGTTCCAGCCGGTGGGCCATCTGCCGCCGCCCGACCTCTACATGCCCTACCCGGTCCGCACCAGCCCCCACCTGGACGCCGCACGGCGTTACGCGGTCGGCTGGGCCCGGCGGATGGGCATGTTCGACTCGGTGCCGGGAATGGAGCATGGCGGTCTGTGGGACGAGCGGCGCTTCATCGGCTTCGACTTCGCGCACTGCGCCGCGATGATCCACGCCGATGCGAGCCCCGAGCAGCTCAACCTGTCATCGGACTGGCTGGCCTGGGGCACCTACGGCGACGACTACTTCCCCGCGGTCTTCGGGGCCAGGCGCGACCTGATGGCCGCGAAGCTGTGCGACGAACGGCTGGCGGCGTTCATGCCGCTGGACGGCGAACCCACCCCGGAGCCGGCCAACCCGATCGAGCGGGGCCTGGAGGACCTGTGGCGGCGCACCGCGGGGCCGATGACGGCGACCGCCCGGCGACAGTTCCGCGAGACGGTCGAGAGCATGACCTCCAGCTGGTTGTGGGAGCTGGCCAACCAGGCCCAGAATCGCGTCCCCGACCCGGTCGACTACATCGAGATGCGCCGCAGGACGTTCGGGGCGGACATGACGATGAGCCTGGCCCGGCTCTCCCACTCCGACGTGGTCCCCGCCGAGCTCTACGAGACACGGGTCATCCGCGAGCTGGACACCGCGGCACAGGACTACGCCGCCTTCACCAACGACCTGTTCTCCTACCAGAAGGAGATCGAGTTCGAAGGCGAGGTCCACAACCTCGTCCTGGTCGTGGAAAACTTCCTGGACGTGGACCGATGGACGGCGCGTGACATCGTGGCCGACCTGATGGGGGCACGGATGCGGCAGTTCGAGCACATCGTCGCCACCGGCCTGCCGGCGTTGTTCGACGACTTCGCCCTCGACGAGCGGGTCCGCGACATCCTCACCCGCCACGCCGACGACCTCAAGGAGTGGATGTCGGGAATCCTGGAGTGGCACCGCGGGTGCGCGCGCTACACCGAGGCCGAGCTCCGGCGCCGCCGGACCCCGGACACGCCGGCGGTCTCCCGGTTCCTGCCCACGGGGCTGGGCACTTCGGCGGTGCGGATCCCGGCACCGGCCAGGACGGTCGGGCCCGGCGGCCTCGGCGGGCGGTCGCAGCGGGTGTGAGCAGGACGGGGAGGGCGTGAACGGGCCGGCGCGGACGTGAGGGCCGGCACGAACGTGAACGAGTGTGAGCAGGACGGCGCGAATGTGTGGGCCGGCACCAGCGTGAACGGGTCGTACGGGCACGGGTCGTACGGGCGTGGGCACGGGCGACGCGGGAAGAATCGCCGGGGCACGGTGACACAATGAACAGATGTCTCTCGTCCCCAGCGTCCGCGCCGTCCTCATCGACGACGACCGGCTCGTGCTGTTCCGGCGCACGGTTCCCGGTGAGGAGCTCTACTGGTCGATCCCGGGAGGTCACGTCGAGCCCGAGGACGCCTCCCTGGAGGACACCCTCCACCGCGAGGTCCTGGAGGAGCTCGGGGCCACCGTCTCCGGCGTCACCCCGCTGACCACGCTCGAATGCGTCCGCGAGGAGGGCGTCAAGACCCAGCACGTCTACGGCTGCCGCCTGGTCTCCATGGATCCGGCGCTGCGTTGCGGCCCCGAGTTCAACGACCCCGCCCGCGGCCTCTACGAGGTGGTACGGCTGCCGCTGGACCCCGCCGAGATCACCGCGATCAATCTGATCCCCCGTGAACTCGGGGCCTACCTGGCCGACCACATCAGCAGGCTGCCCGAGCTGATCTCGTGACGCGTGGCCGCGGGACCCGGGCCGGGCGGTCGTCGCGGCGCGACCCCGGCCACGGGCGATCGTCACGGTGCGGGCCTGGCCTCGGCCCCGGGCGGTCGTCGCGGGCCCGGCCCCGGGTGGATCAGCCGGGCAGGCAGCCGGGTACGCCGTGGCCCGCGCCGCGTCTGAAGGCGGACATCCGCTGGGCGGCGGTTCCGTGGTCGCTGACGTCCGTCCACGGCGTCTCGTCGCCCAGTCTCCGGTGCACCTGCTCGATCTCCTCCAGGTCGCCCCTTTCGAACCGCAGGTTCCCGTCCGCCGCCGCGCCGTACAGGGCGGCTCCCGCCAGACAGTCGGCCTGGAGCTCGTAGGTCCGCAGGACCAGCGATCGCTTGAGCCGCCGCTGCACGGCGTGGCCCCATTCGTGGGCGATGACCAGATACACCCATGCGTCTCCGAACCGGTAGCCGTCCTCCATGAGGCCGACGTCCCACGCGATGTAGTCGCCGTCACGGCAATACCACGCGTTGCCGTAGTCGAGGCGCCTGCCGCCGCAGAAAGGCGGTTTCCTGCCGCCGCTCCGGTAACCGCCGAAAACGCCGGGGGGTGAATAGCGGCCGGTGAAGAACTGCGACCAATGGCTCGCCCAGTAGCGGTTGACCACGTAGACGGCCGTGGCGATGTCGGTGTCCATGTCGTCCGCCCGCCGTACGGACGCCGAGGCGACTGCGCCGCCCGCGCCAACGGAGATCAGGGCCGATACGGCGAGCACCAGCCAGACCGTCCTCCATCGCCGCATGCTCACGACCGCCTCTCTTCGGCCCCCGATCCTGCCTAGACGGTAAACGCGAAGACCGCGTCGCGGAAGGGATAAACACGATTCATATCGATATATCGAGAAGCGGGTATGAATCTCGCGCTATGCGCTATAAGTCGTTTGCATGCCCGTACGAGGCCTCAGCGGCCGCCATTCTTTCCGGCGGTGATTATCGCGAGGGCCGCTGGAGCCGGGCCGGGCTCCAGCCGGGTCGGTGAACGCCGCGAGGTCACCCGGCCGGATCGGCTCGACCTCCACCCGGGATCCGGACGCGTCACGGAGCCGGAGGAGACACGCGCGGAGCTCAGTGCCGCCGGTCCTCCATCTCCCACAGGTGGTCGATGACGTGCCAGGCGATCCGGCGGGCGGCGTAGCGGGCGGGCCAGCCGCCGGAGACCGCCGGGGCGCCGTCCGAGGGCCGGGCCAGCACCTCCACGAGCTCCGCGCGCATGGCCGCCGAGCCGGAGGCGTCACGGAACGGCCTGTGTCGCACGCCGATCTTGCGGGCGTACGCGCGCTCGGCTTCGACCACATGGGCGACCATCTTGTCCCGGTCCCTGCCGCCGCCGCGCGGCCCCTTCCTC
The DNA here is from genome assembly GCF_050949235.1 of Streptosporangium sp. CA-135522. NCBI lineage: Bacteria > Bacillati > Actinomycetota > Actinomycetes > Streptosporangiales > Streptosporangiaceae > Streptosporangium > Streptosporangium sp. CA-135522. Next base: position 3,573,749 of record NZ_CP192026.1, on the reverse strand, counting down.
AACTCCTCCGGCGAACCCGCCGCGGCCTCGTCGAAGAGCTCCCACGCCGCCCTGACCAGCGCGACGGTGCGCTCGGCCTCGGCGGCGCCGACGGGCTCGCCGTCCAGCTCGGGGATCGCCTCGATCGCCCCGAAGTCGGTGGTCGAGCCTCCCGGGGCCCGCTCCACGACCACCGGATCACCGGGCTCGAACGCCAGCCCGGCCCGCTCGGCGATGACCCGGTAGCGGGGTGCGTAGTCCGCCAGCGCGTCCAGCGCGAGCGGTTCGGACCCGCCGATGCGGCACCACCCCGGCCACTCGACGGAGCAGGCGAAGACCTTCTTCGGACCGATTTCCAGGTAGACGTTCGTCATACCTGGCAGCATCGCAGCAGTGCCTGACATCTCCTGTCAGGCACTGCGAGGTCAGGCGCCGTCGTCGATCATGTCGATCAGGTCGGCCACCGAGTCGACCACCAGGGACGGGCGGAACGGGTAGCGGTCGACCTGCTCCTTGGCCATGACGCCGCTGAGCACCAGAATCGTGTGCAGCCCGGCCTCCATGCCCGAGACGATGTCGGTGTCCATCCGGTCGCCGATCATCGCGGTGCTCTCGCTGTGGCCGTCGATGGCCCGCAGGGCGCTGCGCATCATCATCGGGTTGGGCTTGCCCACGAAGTAGGGCTCCACGCCGGTCGCCTTGGTGATCATCGCCGCGACCGCGCCGCAGGCGGGCAGCGAGCCCTCGTTGGACGGGCCGACCGGATCGGGGTTGGTGGCGATGAACCGGGCGCCGCCCTCGATCAGCCGGATGGCCCGGGTGATCTGGGTGAAGCTGTAGGTGCGGGTTTCGCCGAGCACCACGTAATCGGGCTCGATGTCGGTCAGGATGTAGCCGGCCTCGTGCAGCGCGGTGGTCAGGCCGGCCTCGCCGATCACATAGGCGGAGCCACCGGGGCGCTGGCCGTCCAGGAACTTCGCCGTGGCGAGCGCCGAGGTCCAGATCGACTCCGGCGGGATGTCGAGGCCGGCCGCGCGCAGCCGTACGGCGAGGTCGCGCGGGGTGTAGATGGAGTTGTTGGTGAGCACCAGGAACCGCTTGCCGGACTCGCGCAGACGGCGGATGAACTCATCGGCCCCGGCCACCGGATGCCCCTCGTGGACGAGGACTCCGTCCATGTCCGACAACCAGCACTCGATCGGCTTTCGCTCGTTCACCGTTTCCCCGCATTCCAGGCCAACAGGTACGCAACAAGGATGACAGGTTCAAGATAGGCAACGCGTCATCAGACCCGCCTGGTCGAGCAGTGCGACAGCCGGCGGCGGCACAGACGAGCCCGGCCACGACGAAACGCCCCTGCCGTCCCAAGACGGCAGGGATGTGCTCGTGTTCGGCTTTCTCCGGGGGATTTCCCAGCTCTTACGGCCTGCACCCCTCAGTGGCGCCGCGTTTGGGAAACCACGTTCCCAAGGGGCACGGTCGGCGCCCGCGGGGGTGGTGGCGGCGGGACGGTTGGACAGGCAGTACTGCCAAGACTGTCCGGTGCGGCTCGGGCGGGAAGCGGGTTGCCGAAGCCGAGGAGTCCGGAGGGCGATGCGCACGCCCCGATCGGGATGACATGTAGCGGCGACGATAATTCGGTCGACGATGCGGGACGGCCGCTGTCAACATGGTCTTGATGTCCCGAGCGTAGTAACACCTCGATCACTGGCAGGGGATGGACCCCGGAGCCGTAGGCCCGGCGTAGAGACCATCCCCCTGTCGATGCTGTCTGTCGTCAGCAGCGCCTTGGCTTGCCACGCGCTGCTCATCATCTGGACGACAGGGGTTCCCGGCAACGGAACCACCTGTGATCGATGTGCGGCGTCGATGACGCCGAGAAGAGGACTCTTCACATGGAACTCCACGAGTATGCGCGGTATGACGCCGTCGGGCTCCGGGACCTGATCAGGACGGGCGAGGTCACCGCCGACGAGGTCGAGGCCGCCGCGCGAAAGGCGCTGGCGATGGCGGACACCGAGGTGAACGGTCTGGCGTTGCCGGTGTTCACCCCAGCGCTCGAGCACGCCGAAGACGGGCCGTTCGCCGGGGTGCCGTTCTTGATCAAGGACCATGGACCGGTGGCGAAGGGGGTCCCGTTCTCCCTTGGAAGCCGTGCCCTGCCGGGCGTCGTCGCTCGGCACGACAGCGATCTGATGGCCCGCTTCCGGGCCGCCGGACTGGTCACGCTGGGCTTGACCACCGTGCCGGAGATGGCGATCAGCTTCTCCACCGAATCGGTCAAACACGGCCCGACCCACAACCCGTGGGATCTGGAGCGAGGCGTGGGCGGGTCGAGCGGCGGCGCCGCCGCTCTGGTCGCCGCCGGCGCCGTGCCGGTCGCCCACGGCAGCGACGGAGCCGGGTCCATCCGGATTCCGGCCTCCTGCTGCGGGCTGGTCGGGCTCAAGCCCAGCCGGGGCCGAGTCCCGTGCGGGCCCGATCTGGGAGAGGCGATGCTCGGGATGGCGTACGAGTTCGGGTTGACGCGTACCGTCCGCGATGCCGCCCACCTCTTGGACGCGGTCCAAGGACCCGGTGTCGGTGACAAGTACACCGCGCCACCTCCGCGCGGTCGGTACGTCGACGAATTGGAGGCCGTCCCCGGCCGACTGCGGGTGGCGGTGACCACCAAGGCCTGGTCAGGCGCGGCGGTGGACGGCCAGGTGGCTGCGGCGGCGATCCGGACCGGCCACGTGCTGGAGCAGATGGGGCACATCATCACCGATGCCAGCCCGGTCCTCGACTGGGAGGCCGTTCTGCAAAGTACGGTGGCCGAAGCGGTCACGATCGCCTCTTTGCTGCTCATGGCACCCCGACAACCCGACCCGGCCAAGCTGGAAGCCGTCACCAGGCGGCTTTTGCAAGTGGCCAGGGAGTACAGCGCGCTGGATCTGCTGGCCGCCTTCGGCGCGCAGAACCGGGTGACCCGATCGGTGGGTGCGTTCTTCACCGACTACGACCTGCTCATCACTCCGACGCTGGGCCGGCTTCCGGCGCCGCACGGCACTCTGCGCTACGACGACCCGGCCCACACCTTGATGAGCTGGCTACAGTCGATTTTCGACTACGGCCCGTTCACCATGGTTTTCAACATCTCCGGTCAGCCCGCGATCAGCCTGCCGCTGGGCCGCAGCGACAGTGGGCTGCCGATCGGAGTGCAGATCATCGCCCCCTACGGCCGCGAGGATCTACTGTTCCAGGTCGCCACCCAACTGGAACAGGCCATGCCCTGGAAGCATCAGATCCCCCGGTTCTTCATCGGGAGGCGCTGACGGTCTTCACTGGGAAGCACTGACGGAGACGGCTTCGCAGGCCCGCGTTCAAACACCGCGGCCCACCTCTGCGCGTGCGTGCCGCAGAGGCGGGCCCACTTTCCACCGGGGGCGGGAGCTGTTCAAGGGGGTTGTTCAGGAGGTGACGTAAAGTTTCTGATCGTAGGCACCTGAGCCGGCGGTGGTCTCACCGAGGATCTGGAAGGTGGCGCTGAAAGTGGCCGAGCCGGGGCACAGGAAGCTGCCGCCGGTCTTGACGAGGTTGTAGTTGGTGGCCTTCGCCTGAGCCTGGGCGATCGAAGTGATCGGGCGATTGGCGTTGTCGGGGTTGAAGCCGTCCATGACGATGCTGTTTCCGGTGCCGGAGCCTCGGTAGGTGCAAATGATGGTGCCGAACCAGCCGGTGGTCGCCGCGGAGACGTTGACGTTCTTGATGGTGACGGTGCTGTCGCGTCCGCCGCTCACCGGGCCGTAGGTGACGTTGCCGTCGTTCCAGGGCAGCGAGACCGCGGTCACGGTGGAGGTGCCGCCGCCGCTGTTCGGGCATGCCGGGCCGGGGTTGTTGCTGAAGTTGAAGGCCGAGATGTTCAGGGCGGTGCCGTTCGACTGGACGGTGCCGTCGATGTTGCCGATGTTGCAGGTGCCGGTGCCGAGTGACGTCGAGACCGTCGCGGGCGCGATCAGTGTCGCGCGGACCTTGCCCGAGTAAGCGGCACCGGCCGCGTTGTCCCGGTGAATCGTGGTAGTGGCCGCCCACGCGGGGACCGAGGCGAGAGTGAATGCGACAGTGGTTACGGCTACGACGACGGCGGCGAGGTTCCGGGTACGTTTCATCGACCACTCCCATGTAATTTACCGGACACCGTGAGAGTAGATATCCGCATATTCTCCGTCAATGTCGACGAGTCGAATATCTTTGTCAAACGCGATTTTCCATCGCGAATTCCAGAAAACTCTGTTGAGATAAGCGCTTCGCTCGCGGGAATACGAATCGACCGATCCGATGGAATTTCGCGAGGCCGAAATGCCGCACACTATACGTTACGGAAGATCCTTCTTGCAGTTCGTCGCGCAGCCGTCGACAAGCGGAGGCCGCGCGTTGAATCGCAAAGCACGGCTTCGCGGCCTCGTCGAGCCGTATCACGTCGAATTTACGTCGACCCCATCGGGTGCAGCTTTTCATTGCGCATGATCGGACCAGCCGCGACAGCGAATACGGATGCCGCCATAAATATCTTCCGGCCAACCGGCAGGCAACACGGACGAAGAAGATCCCTTTGGCCGCATGCGAGCATCAATCGCCGCAGGAGAATCCTCCGGCACAAGACGAAAGAGACCAAGCAGTTGAGTTAACACCGACTCCGGGCGCGAAACCCACGGTCCACGACCATGTCCGGTCACACCGGTCCCGGCGATCGGAGTGGCCCCGACGCTCGGCGGTGGCGTTTCGGAGGATGTCGGTGAGGGTGACCGGTTCGGTTCCGCTGCCGGCAGCCAATACCTCACCTGCGTTCTCGACGCGCAGAATCAGTCCCGATGTCGTCGATGCACTGTCATGCAGGACATCGGCCAGGCATTGGTCAGGCGCCGGTCTCGGGTCCGGCGGCCTGGTCGAAGGCGGCCGCCTCCTCCGCCGACCAGGCGAGCCGGCCGGTGCGCAGGTCGTCGATGACCGAGCGCACCCATCGCTCCTCGGCCACGGTGACGGCGTGCAGGTATTCGGTCTCGAGGTTGGAGACCCTGGGGAGCCCGTCGGCCTGGGCGGTCAGGCCGGCCTCCATGCCTGCCAGGGTCTGGGCCAGCAGGTCGGCGCGTCGCTCCAGCACCCGCAGCGCCTCCAGCGGAGTGATCATCATCAGATGTGACAGGGCCATCGGGAAGCGGGGGTACTCCTGTTTGGGCAGGGCCAGCATCTGCTCCAGCCACTGGCGGGCGGCCTGGCGTCCGGCGTCGGTGAGTTCGTACACGGTCCGCTCGGGATAGGCGTGGTCACGTCCGGTCTCGCGAACCGAGATCAAGCCCTCGGCATGTAGACGGTCGATGGTCCGATACAGGCTCGCGCGCTGGCTCACGTTGACGACCTGGTCCTTGCCCCACTGTTTGATCAGCCGCTGCACACCGTAGGGATGCAGCGGCTTGTAGTGCAGCAGCGCCAGCACGGTCAGGGCGAGTGGGGAGGCAGAGGTGCTCATGCCGCCGATACTAGCCTCAAAAAAACTGGTTGACGTGAAACTAGTATCAATGCAACTATTCAGGAGTTGGGTCGAACCAAGGAGTTGGATATGAGCAAGGGGAGCACGGCGTTGGTGATCGGGGGCGGCATCGCCGGCCCGGTGACGGCACTGGCACTGGCCAAAGCGGGCATCCGGGCGACTGTCTACGAGGCACACGCGGCCGCCGCTGACGGCATTGGAGCCATGCTGAGTCTGGCGCCCAACGGACTGGACGCGTTGCAGGTCATCGGGGCGGACAAGGCCGTGCAAGCCATCGGCCAGCCGGTCCCCGGCGTGGTGATGGCCGATGGCGAGGGAAACCGGCTCGCCGAGTTCGGCGGTTTCCCCGGCCTGCCCGCCACCCTGGCGATGGCCCGCGCCGACCTGTTTCGCGCACTGGCCGACCATGCGATGGACGGTGGCGTGCCGATCGAGTACGGCAAGCGGCTCGTCACCGCCGAAGAGACCTCCGACGGCGTCATCGCCACCTTCTCCGACGGCAGCACCGCCACCGCCGACGTGCTGATCGGCGCCGACGGCATCCGCTCCGCCGTCCGTACCCTCATCGACCCCGGCGCGCCCGGCCCCGAGTACGGCGGCGTCCTCAGCTTCGGCGGCTACGCCACCGGCAGCGGGGTGCAGGCCGAGCCGGGCGTCATGTACTTCGCCTTCGGCCGCACCTTCATCGGCTACTGGCGCCTGCCCGACGACCGCATCTGCTGGTTCGCCAGCCTTCCCCGCACCGCCCCGCTCACCTCCGCCGAGGTCGGCCGCGTCCCCGCCGCCGACTGGCTGGCGCAACTACGCGACCTGTACATCGGCCATGTGCCCGGCGAAACCCTCCTGGCCCACACCGATCCCCGGAACCTGATGGCTGTGGGCCCGATGGAGCGCATGCCCTCGGTGCCGCGCTGGCACCGCGGCCGCATGGTGCTGGTCGGCGACTCGGCCCATGCCCCGTCCTCCAGTTCCGGACAGGGCGCCTCCATGACCATCGAGAGCGCCGTCGAATTGGCCCGGTGCCTGCGTGACCTGCCCGCCGCCGCCGCGTTCACCGCCTACGAACAGCTGCGCCGCCCCCGGGTGGAGATGGTCGGCGGCAACGCCGCCGCCACGAACAAGGCCAAGGCCGGCCAGGCCGGCGGCAAGCCCGCCATGCCCACCCCCGAGCAGATGTTCGCCCCCCTCCACCGCCACCACATCAACTGGCACGAGACCGTCGTCGCCGACCACGACCTCGCGGGCGAATGAACCGGCCCGATCCAGCCGCCCGGGACGGCGGTCGGCCGGACGCCCTACTGCACGGTGCGCCAGCTCTGCTCCTCGACCAGTTCCCTGCTGCGCCAGCCGTACGGCGTGCGGATCATGCGATGGTGGTACCACCCCCCACCGCGGATGAGCCCGGCGACGTCGGCGGCGACCATCTCTCTGGAGGGGGCGAGCGTGTCGGTGAAGGAGGCCGTGACCACGGCCTCCTCCCCCTCGAACCTGACGGCCGTCGCTCCGATCAGATGCTGGCGTCCCGGCCAGTGCGGCAGCACCTCGGCCAGCCAGCGCCGGGCCTCGTCCCGGGTGCCCCGGATGCCGCCGGCCGCGGTGTAGTCGATCACCGCGTCGGGGGTGAACACCAGGTCCAGCCGCGCCCAGTCTCCGGTGTCGATGGCGTAGGCGTATTTGGCGAGCAGGTCGCCGATCTCCAACCGGTCCGCGATCTCCTGTTCCCTCATCCCCCTATCCAACCAAACGCTTGGTCAGGGCGCGAGGGCTTCCAGCGCCGCTTCCGCCCTGCGCATCGACTCCTCCGGGTCGGCGTCGGGTGAGCCGATCTCCGGATCGAAGTTGAGGTCGTGGAAGACGTCGGTGACACCCTTGGCCTCCAGCCGGGCCACGTCCTGCCGGATCTCCTCGAACGAGCCGGTAAGCGCGGCGCGTCCGGCCGCTCCGGCCGAGCGGATCCGGGTGACGCCCCGGGTGACGAACCGCAGCGCCCCGGGATCGCGTCCGGCCGCCCGAGCCGCTTCCTTTACAATGTAGATTTTCTCGTCGATGCGGTCGAGGTCCTCACGGCTCGCGCTGATCCAGCCGTCCGCCAGCCTCCCCGCGCGCCGCAGCGCCACCTCCGCACCCCCACCGAGCAGGATCGGCGGCTGCGTGAGCGGCTTGGGATCCTGGTGCACGGGCGGCAGTTCGTAGAACTCCCCCTTGTGCTCCACGACCTCCTCCGACCACAGCCGCCGCAGCACGTGGATGAACTCCTCCCCGCGCCGCCCGCGCCGCTCGAAGGGCACCCCCGACGCGGCGAACTCCTCCGGCAGCCAGCCCAGCCCGAGTCCGACGTCCAGCCTGCCGCCGGACACCGCCTGCAGGCTGGTCAGCTGCTTGGCCAGCATCGCCGGCGAGGCGAACGGCATGTTGAGCACCGCCACACCGAGCCGGACGCGGGTGGTCACCCCCGCCAGGTAGGAGAGCGTGACCACCGGATCGTGCACGCTTCGGTAGACCGGACCCATCGGATGCCCCTGGGGGTACAGCAGGCGTTGGAAGGTCCACACCTCGTGGTAGCCGAGCTCCTCGGCCCTGCGGGCGACCCGCACCATGTTGGCGGGCGTCGCCCAGGACCCCGACACCGGCACCGCGAATCCGATCCTCATGCCATGCACTTTATGCGGCCGTGAGGCGGCAGGGCGGATCAGTGGTTCACTTGCCGGATGAGCGACAGCGACGACCTGATCGACGAACTCCGCCGGATCGGCGTCCGGTACGGCGACGCGCCCGCCGAAGTGCTGCCCACCAGGCCGGACGTGATCATCGTACGGGCGGGGTCCGTCGTGGTGAAGGCGCATGCCCCGGGGGCCGAGGAGGCGCCGCTGGCGGCGCGGATGCGAGTCGTCGCGCATCCGGCGCTGCGCGAGATCATGCTCGAACCGGTGGCCGAGGAGGTCACCGTGGTCGGCGACCGGCTGGTCACCGTATGGCCGGCCGGCACCCCGGTGGACCACCGGGACCCGGACGAGGCCCCCTGGGAGGCGGCCGCACGGCTGCTGGCCCGGCTGCACGCCGTACCGGCGCGGGCGCTGCCCCCGTTGCCGCCCGCGGGCGGCCCCGCCCGGGTCGCCGGCACGGTCGCCCGCCTGGACGGCGACTCCGCCGCCGAGCGCGTCGTGCGCCAGGCCCTGGCCTGCCTGCCCGCCCTCGACGCCGGACCCGGCTCGACGACCCACGGCGACTGGCACATGGGCCAGCTGGTGCGCATCCGGGGCGAGTGGATCCTCATCGACGTCGACGATCTGGGAATCGGCGATCCGGCCTGGGATCTGGCCAGGCCCGCCGCCTGGTTCGCGGCCGGGCTGCTGGAGCCGCAGGTATGGCACCGCTTCCTCTCCGCCTACCGCGCCGCGGGCGGGCGGGCCGCCGGGGACGGTGACCCGTGGGAGCGACTGGACCTGCCGGCGCAGGCGATGACCGTGCAGCTCACCGCGGCCGCGGTGGCCGCCGCGAAACGGGAGGGACGGCCGCTGGACGAGGTCGAGCAGGTGCTGATCGACACCTGTCAAAGGATTGTCCGGTTCCGAAGCGCCTGCCATAGTGTGCCCACGCAGTAGGTTGTGGTTACTTCAACACAATGCCAAAGGCAAGGAGATCAGCCAGATGCAGTGCCCGAAGTGTCGCGGCGCCATGCGCACTTATGAGCGCAACGGCGTCCATATCGACCAGTGTGACAGCTGTCGCGGGATCTTCCTGGACTATGGCGAGCTTGAGACGCTGACTCGCATGGAGAGCCAGTGGTCCCAGTCGCATGCCGCTCCCCCGCCGCCCCCGCCGCCGCCGGTCCACGGCGCCCCGGGCTGGGGTGCGCCGCACCACGGTGGTCACTACGGCCACCACCGCCAGCGCAGCTGGGTGGGAATGCTCTTCTCGACCTGATCTGCCCAGGGGGAAACGAAGACCGCGATCCCGGCAAGGGATCGCGGTCTTCTCATGCGACGGGGAGACCTCGGCCAGGAGGCCTCCGCACACACCGGGGAGGGTTCGGCCAGGAGGCCTCCGCATGCGCCGGCGAGGGCTCAGCCGGGGAAGTCTCCCGGCTTGACGCGCTTGGGCCGCACCGTTCCGCCCCTGACGGCGTTCAGCGTGATGGTCCAGTCGGTCCAGCGGATCTGGGTCGCGGTGTGCACCGTCCTGAAGCGCACGGACTTGCCGAACTGCTCGAAAGTGCACGAGCGGGTGAAGCTGCGGGCTTTGGAATCCCAGTCGGTGCCGAGGGTGTAGTAGACCTTGTACTTCCCGTCACGCACGCCCTGGACCCTGAACTTCGACTTCTTACGGACGTAGACGGTGATCGCCTTCTTCTTGCCGCGCATCAGCACGACGACGGCGTCCTGCCCGTTGCCGTTCTTCAACTCGAGATAGGCGCGCCCGGGACGCCCCTCGGAGTGGATGAACTTGCCATTGGACAGGCGCCGGGTCTTCTGCCCGGCCGCCTTCACCGAGACGACGCCCGCCGGATATCCGGCCAGCGCACCCGCGGCCTTCTCCACGCCGGACAGTTCGTCCGCCTTGTCCATCCCGGTCAGCACGGCGGGACCGGTGCACACCTGCTGGTCCTGCGCGTCCTGGCGAGCGGTGTCGAAAGCCGCGGCGAAGCGGCGCAGCGCCAGCACATATTCGTCGTGCTGGGCTCTGACGTCGGCGGGCGGCGTCAGCGGCGTCAGCTGGGCGACGGCGTCGTTCACCGCGGCGGACGCCCGCTCCAGCCGCTTGTCGAGGTCTTTCAGCTTTGCGGTCGCGGCCACTTTCCGCACCGCCTCCCGCACCGGTCCTCGCGCCTTCTCCAACTCGGCCCGGTACGCCTCGGAGGTGAGCTCCACGGGGGCGGGCGTGCCGCTGGCGGGCGCGCCCGTCTCACCGCCGGATCCCGGCCCCGTTCCCACCACGCCGCTCGCACTGGCCGAACCGGTCGGGGGCTCGTCGGAGGTGCCGGAGGAGCAGGCGCTCAAGGTCAACAGGGTGACCACGACGCAGGACAGGAGACGGGGGGTAGTCACCTGTCCCACTATTGCCGGATCGATCACGACCCGTCAACGGTCGAAATGGACCGCACCATACGGCCAGGCGAGCGACGCCAACGAAAATCACCAGAAATGGCTTTCACATGCATAAATACGACATGATTTATCGCGATACAAGGGACGGTGCACGCCTGTACGCCGCGAAAGCAATTCCCCCTCGCCCGCCGGACGGACCCTCAGGACACCGGGCGGACCCCCAGGCCGGACGGACCCTCAGGACACCGGACGGACCACGAGCAGGGAGCGGGGCCGTTTGGTGAACTCCACCTCCCCGGGCACGGTGCAGGTCTCGCCATCGCGGGCCAGCCGCAACGCGCCGGAGGGTGAGGAGACCCTCAACGTGTCGGCCTGCCACTGCTGGTAGTGCCGGGACAGGCCTATTCCGCCCAGCAACACACTGGTGAACGCGCGCAACCGCGGCAGCCGGGAGGCTGCGGTCAGCAGCCGGACGTCCAGCAGCCCGTCTTCCAGTCGCCGGCGCAGACGCGGGGCGGCTCCGCGCGAGTCGTAGCGGCAGTTGCCGACGAAGAGCAGCCACATCCGCTGGGGCACGCCGTCGATGACGACCTCATCGGGCTCGGCGGTGCGCAGCACGCGGCCCAGGGCCCACAGCAGCGCGGGCCACTTGCCGACGCGTTGCTCGACGGCCTCGCGGCGGTCGACCATCTCCGGATAGACGCCGAGGCCGGCGTTGTTGAGGAAGATCCGGCCGGCCACCTCCCCCACGTCCACCGCGACCACCCCGCCCGAACGGTAGGCGGCCATCGCGTCTTCGGGATCGCGCAGGCCCAGCGCTCCGGCGAAGTGGTCCAGCGTACCCGCGGGGATGACCAGCAGCGGCCTGCGGTGTTCCAGCGCGGCCTGTGCCCCGCGGTTGACGGTGCCGTCGCCGCCCGCGACCGCGAGCACCCGGGCACGGGCGGCGGCCTCGTCCATCAGTTCGGGCACGTCGTCTCCGTCCGCCTCGACCACCTCGGCCTTGGGCAGCCAGGCCCGCACCATCGTGGCCGTGGCCGTGTCCGGACCGGCGCCCGCCGCGGGGTTGATCACCGCCACCACCCCCCGACCCTCGGGATCGTGGCCGAGCACCGGAGGCGCGGTGACGACCCTTGGCGCACCCGTCATGGCCTGCGGCCACAGCCGCCGGGTGAGCAGTCCGGTCGCCACGCCGATCGCGGCTCCCACGAGAACGTCCCCCGGGTAGTGCACGCCGGTGTAGACCCGGGAGAAGCAGACCGCGGCCGCGAGCAGCGCGACGGGCGCCGCGACCACGCCGGGCGCCTCCATGGCCACGGCGGTGGCGAACGCGGCGGCCGAGGCCGAATGGCCGGAGGGGAACGACGCCGACACGGGCATCTTGACCATCCGCGCCAGCGGGAGCCCGTCCGGTGACGGCCGGTTCCGGGCGAAGGCCTGCTTGCCCACCAGGTTCACCAGGGGGCTGGCCAGGCTGACGGCCAGCAGGCCGCGGGTCGCGGCGCGGCGCATCGGCCGCCGCCCGCTGATCGCCAGTGCTCCGGAGAGCCCGGCCCACAGCAGAGAGTTGTCGGCGGCACGCGACAGGGCGGGCACGAGCCGTTCGAGGCCGGGGAGCTTCGCGCCCGCGACCGCGGCGAACAACCGCCGGTCCAGCCTGCCGAGCCGCGACCTCAACCGCATGCGCTCCACCTTTCCGAATGACGGGCGAGTGAACAGGAACTTAATTCTGTCGCATACCCCGATATCCGGCGCACGCCCCATTTCTTACCCTCCCATAATTCCCAGAAGAGAGCCTATTTGCAGAAATGGGGTGGAATGAAACGGTCGATCGGCATCGTTCTTGCGCTGCTGCTCGGCGCCGTGGTGGTGACGGCGGTCGTCCTGGGCAACGGGGGCGGTGAACCGGCCACGGTGCGAGGAGTGATCGGCTCGGAGAAGAAGCCGTTCTTCGAGGATCCCCGGGTACGCGCGGCGTTCGAGCGGCACGGGCTGCGGGTGGAGGTGGACACCGCCGGATCCCGGCAGATCGCAACCGAGGTCAAACTCGACGACTACGCGTTCGCGTTCCCCTCCAGCCTCCCCGCCGCGGAGAAGATCAAAAAGGATCGGAAGGTCTCGACGACGTTCTCCCCCTTCTACTCGCCCATGGCGGTCGCCACGTTCCGGCCGATCTCCGACGTCCTGGCCAAGGCCGGGCTGGTGCGCGACTCGGGCCGGGGCTACCGGGTGCTCGACATCGCCGCGTACATGGACCTGGTGGCCAAGGGCACCCGATGGGACCGGCTGCCGGGCAACGACGCCTATCCGGCGCGCAAGCGGGTGTTGCTGACCACCACCGACATCAGGACCTCCAACTCCGCGGCCATGTATCTGGCGATGACCAGCTACGTCGCCAACGGCGAGGACGTGGTCACCACCCCGGCCCAGGTGCCCGGAGTGGCCAAGGCGGTGGCGCCGATCTTCCTCGACCAGGGCCACTCGCAGGCCTCGACCGAGGCCCCGTTCGACGACTACCTGGTCATGGGGTGGGGCAAGACGCCGATGGTCATGATCTACGAGGCCCAGTACCTGTCTCACGTGTTCGCCGGCGACGGCTCGATCCGGCCCGAGATGCAGCTGCTCTACCCCGCGCCGACCGTGCTGAGCAAGCACACGCTGGTGCCGTTCACCTCGCAGGCGGCCGAGGTCGGGCGGCTGCTGACCGAGGATCCCGAGCTCAGAGACCTCGCCGCGCAGCACGGCTTCCGCACCGCCGACCCGGGGCCGTTCGCCGGCCTGGTCGCCAAGCACAAGGCACCGGTGGCACGGGATCTGGTGGACGTGGTGGAGCCGCCCACCTACGAGCACCTGGAGGAACTCATCTCCGACATCGAGCGGCTGTACGCCAGCGGCGCCGTGCCGCGAACCGAAGGAAGGCCCTGACATGGCCGGCGGCGACATGGCCGACAGCGAACTGACCCTGACCCCTCCGGCCCCGGTGGCCGCCGTGCCCGCCTCGACAGCGGCCACCATGCTCCCGCTGGCCGACGGCCGCGAGGCAGAACTCGCCGTCAAGGCGCAGGGGTTCGCCGCTGAACTGGCCGCGATGGATCCCCGCGCGCCGGACTTCACCCGCAAGGTGCGCGACATCTCCTCGATGGGCGACGCCGAGATCCGCTCCGCCTCCCAGGTGGCCAACCGGATGCTCAAGCGCCCGGTGGCCGCCCTGGCGGCGGCCAAGGGGGAAGGGGCCGACGCCCAGGGCCGGGTGGCGGACCGGCTGGTCGCGCTGCGCCGTACGGTGGTGGACCTCGATCCGAAACAGGCGGCGAGCGGCCCCCGCAAGCTGCTGGGGCTGATCCCCTTCGGAGACCGGCTGCGCGACTACTTCGCCAAGTATCAGAGCGCCCAGAAGCATCTGGACGACATCATCCGGGCGCTGAGGTCCGGCCAGGACGAGCTGCTGAAGGACAACGCCGCGATCGAGGGCGAGAAGGCGAACCTGTGGGAGACGATGACCCGCCTGCAGGAGTACGCGGTGCTGGTCGCCGCGCTCGACGCCGAGCTGGACGAGCGCATCCTCCTCCTCGACGCGACCGACCCCGACAAGGCCACCGCGCTACGCTCCGACGCCTTGTTCGCCGTACGGCAGAAGCACCAGGACATCCTCACCCAGCTCGCGGTCTCCGTCCAGGGCTACCTGGCCCTCGACCTGGTCCGCAAGAACAACCTGGAGCTCAGCAAGGGCGTGGACCGGGCCACCACCACGACGATCGCCGCGCTGCGCACCGCGGTGACCGTGGCCCAGGCGCTGGCCAACCAGAAGCTGGTGCTGGACCAGATCACCGCGCTCAACTCCACCACCGGAGACCTGATCCTGGCCACCAGCGAGATGCTGCGCACCCAGGCCGGCGCCGTCCAGAACCAGGCCGCCTCCACCACCGTCGACATGGACGTGCTGCGCAGGGCCTTCGACAACGTCTACGCCACCATGGACATGATCGACGGCTTCCGCTCGCAGGCCGTCGAGAGCATGGCGATCACCGTGAACAACCTGAGCACCGAACTCGCACACGCCAGAACCTACCTCGACCGCGCCGAGGCCGCCTCATGAGCGCGACGCCTCCCCCGACCCCGCCCGCTCCGCCGTCCTCCGCGTCTCCCGCGTCCTCTATGTCTCCGCTGTCTCTTGTGTCTCCCGTGTCTTCTGTGTCTTCGCCCCGCCGGACCGTCCCGTCCACCGTACGGCTGGCGGCGGTGGCACTGGCGCTGCTGACGCTGCCCGCGCTGGCCGCGCTGACGGCGTGCGCCCCGGGCGCCGCGCCCGAGGACGGCCCGGACGTGCTGCGGGTGCTGGCGGGCAGCGAGGTCAAGGACCTGGAGCCGATGCTGCGGCGCTCCGGCGTGCAGGTGAAGATCTCCTACGCCGGAACCCTGGACGGCGCCGAGCAGGTGGCGAGCGGCGGCGCGGACGGCTCCTACGACGCGATCTGGTTCTCCTCCAACCGCTACCTGTCGCTGATCGACGGCGCGTCGGCCCGGCTGTCCACCGAGACCAAGATCATGTCCTCTCCCGTGGTCCTCGGCCTCACGACCGCCAAGGCGAAGGAACTCGGCTGGGCGGACCGGCCGGTCACCTGGGAGCAGATCGCGACCGCCGCGCGCGGCAAACGGTTCACCTTCGGCATGACCAACCCCGCCTCCTCCAACTCGGGCTTCTCCGCGCTGGTCGGGGTGGCCGCCGCGCTGTCGGACGCCGGGGAGGCGCTGAGCGGCGAGCAGGTCACGGCGGTCACGCCCAAGCTCAAGGACTTCTTCTCCGCCCAGCGACTGACCTCGGGGTCCTCCGGCTGGCTGGCCGACGCCTACACCCGGGAGGGCGGGGTGGACGGCATCGTGAACTACGAGTCGGTGCTGCTCGGCATGAAGGGGCTGAGCCTGATCTATCCGAGCGACGGCGTGGTCACCGCCGACTACCCGCTCACCCTGCTGGCCTCGGCCAGGCCGGAGAAGAAGGAGCTGTACGGCAAGCTGACCGGCTGGCTGCGGACACCGGAGGCGCAACGGGAGATCATGACCACCACCCACCGGCGGCCGATCATCCCGGGGGTCCGGCCCGGACCGGAGTTCGGCACGGCACCGCTGCTGGAGCTGCCGTTCCCCAACCGCCGAGCCGCCGCCGACGCGTTGATCACCGCCTACCTCGACGAGGTGCGGGTCCCCGCGCGGGCGTTGTTCGTGCTGGACACCTCCGGGTCGATGGAGGGCGGGCGGATCGACGCGCTGCGCCAGGCGCTGGTCACGCTCACCGGCGCCGACACCTCTGCCTCCGGCACGTTCTCCCGCTTCCGCAGCAGGGAGAGCGTGGTGATGATCCCGTTCAACGACTCGGCCGGGCAGCCACAGCCGTTCGCGCTGCCCGAACATGATCCGCAGCCGGTCCTGGCGCAGATCAGGACCTACGCCGAGAACCTCCGGGCGGGCGGCGGAACCGCGATCTTCGACGGGTTGCGGGCCGCCTACCAGCAGGCCGCCGCGACCGGCCGGGACCACTACACCTCGGTCGTGCTGATGACCGACGGCGAGAACACCAACGGCATCTCCTACGACGAGTTCATGATGTTCTATCGGACGCTTCCCCTGGAGCAGCAGCGGGTTCGGACGTTCGTCGTGCTGTTCGGCGAGAGCGACGTGGAAGAGATGCGGAAGATAGCCAGGCTGACCCGGGGCGCCGTCTTCGACGCCCGCAGCGGATCGCTGGCCTCGGCGTTCAAGGAGATCCGTGGCTACCAGTGATCATCCGATGGCCCGCCCGGCGCATGCCCGGCGAGCCGGCGGCGGGGACGGGAGCGGCCGTGTCCGCTGAGCGGGCGCTGAGATATCTCGGCTCCACCAGGAACATCGTCGGCTGCGCACTGGCCCTGCTGGGGGCGCTGGCGCACTTCCTCGGCCTGGCCGGCGCGTTCTGGCCGGTGGTGGTCGCCGGGCTGTACGGCGTGGGCGCGCTGCTGGCCCCACCTGACCGGGTCCGGCTGGCCGTCTCCCATGCCGAGGTCGAGACCGGCCTGCTCCGCGCCGACCTCGACGCCCTGCTGCGCAAGGTGGAGGGCTCACAGCGATTCCCCGCCGACGTGCAGGCCCGGCTCGGCGGACTGGCCGACGTGCTCAGCGGCGTCCTGGGCCGGGCGGAGGTGCTGACCATCTCCCCCGACCACCTGCACATCGTCTCCCAGACGATCCGCGACTACCTGCCGGCCAGCCTGGAGGCCTACGCCAACCTGCCCCGCGCCTACGCCCTCAGCCGTCGCACGGACCGCGAGCGCAGCGCCCACGAGGAGCTCCTGGCCCAGCTCGACCTGCTGGAGGCCAAGCTCCGCGAGGTGGCCGGGGCCGTGCACCGGGGCGACGAGCAGGCCCTGCGCGACCAGGGCCGTTTCCTACGGGAGCGGTTCGGCGGATCCGACCTGGACCTGTAGCGGAGCGGTCAAGCGGCGGATCCGACCTGGACCTGTAGCGGGGCGGCCGCGCGGCGGATCCGGCCGCGCGTCCGCCGGGCGGACCGCTGCGCTCCGGTCACCCGCGCGTCGGCGCCGGACCGGCACCGGCATCGGCATCGGCATCGCGCAGATCGTGGCCCCGGGACAGCAGTTCCGCCTCGATCGCGGCGCAGACCGTCTCCACGACCGTGACGCGGGCCAGCCGCTTGTCGTCTCCCGCGACCACGTGCCAGGGAGCCTTCGGATGGTCGGTGCGGGAGAGCATGTCCTCCACGGCGGCCTCGTACTGCGGACGCTTCTCCCGGTTGCGCCAGTCCTCGTCGGTGAGTTTCCAGGCTCGCAGCGGGTCGGCCGCCCGGTCCTGGAAACGCCGCAACTGCTCCTCCTCGGAGACGTGCATCCAGAACTTGACCATGATCATGCCTTCGGCGACGAGCGTTCTCTCGAACTCCACGATCTCGCCGTAGGCGCGCGACCACTGCTCCTCGGTGGCGAAACCCTCGACCCTCTCCACCAGCACCCGCCCGTACCAGGAACGGTCGAGCACCGCCATGCCGCCCCAACCGGGAAGGACCGGCCAGAACCGCCACAGGAAGTGGTGCCGCTTCTCGTCGTAGGTGGGCGCCGCGAACTGGGCGACCCGCACGTGCCGCGGGTCGAGCGGGCGCACCAGCCGTTTGATGGCTCCTCCCTTACCCGAGGCGTCCCAGCCTTCGAACACCGCGCAGAGCGGAGGGCCGATGCGCTTTTCACCGACCTGCCCGCCCAGTACGAGCCGCAGGCGCAGCAGGCGTTCCAACGCGGCGTCGAGCCGCTCGGCGGCTTCCTTCTTCGGCAGCTTCTGCGACAGATCAACCTGAGACAACCGATTCATGGACATCAGCCTCGCATTACCGGCGGGAAGGCGGCCACCCACCCGGGCGGTGCCGGTGCGGACGGCCGGATGACGACGATCCGGAGCTCGGCGACCGTGATCAGGGGTCAGGCGACCGTGATCCGGAAAGTCGCCTCGCCCGAGGCGCGCCTGCTCAGCTCGGCGGCGGACATCTGGCCGGCCGGGCAGCGCCGGCAGTTGGACAGGACGATGGTGACCGTGCCGGGATACTTGGCGTTGAAGACGAAGTAGCGAACCTCGCCCGCGCCGCCATCCTCGGCGGCCCGGAGCTCCTCGCTGATGAACGAGGCCACCTTGACGTCCGGCAGGTCCCCCATCCGCCAGCTGTCTCCGGCGGAGGCGTTCTCGTCCATGGCGAGCGAGAAGCGCTGGCCGGGGGTGAGCCGGACCTCCTCGGTCCTGCCGGCACCCCCGTGCACGACGACGCCGAAGTTGTAGACGGCGGCTCCGGTGCCGCATCCCGCGACGAGCGCCACCAGCAGCAGGACGATCAAGCCCGTTCGGTGAATCACGCAGCTCACAGTAGCGACCGCGGAGGTCGGCGCCTCAGGGGGCCGTGCCGTCCCACTCCTCCAGCGGGGCGCAGTGCCAGCGCCAGGAGCTCTGGCGGGGATGGCCGGGAAGGTCGGCACGGCCGTTGGCCCACAGCAGCGTCTGCCAAGGATCGGTGTCGTTCGGGGCCCAGGGGAACAGCCGGCGCAAGGTGGGCTCGCTCAGCTCGGCCGACGGGGTGAACGGCAGCCGCAGGCCCAGGGAGGCGTCGTAGGTGTGCATCAGCATCTCGTCGCAGGACATGCCCGCGAACCCGGAGGCGTCGGCCATGCCGTACGGATGCCAGCCGCGCGCGCCGGCCGGGGCGCCCTGGACGACCCTGGCCACGACCGTGGCGAACGCCCCGAGGGTGGCGGCCAGGTCCGCCGGCGAGCTCTCCGGCCGCACCCGCAGGTCCATCGTGCTGAGCTCACGCCGTCCGGCGGCGAAATCCGTGGCGTACCACAGGATGGTGTCGGAGATGTGCGCGACCGCCTGGGCGACGGTCCACTCCATGCCGGGAATCGCCCGCTCCCAGTCGCGATCGAGTGCCGATTCGAGATGGGCCCGGGATTCGCCCGCCACACGAAGGATCATGTTCGCGTCCATTGGGCGATCTTTCCAGAGAAACGGACCGCCGCCGGAACGGGGCGGCCCCGGGCCGGACCGGCCCCGTGACGGAACGGGACGGGACTGGCCGGGACGGGCCAGGGGCGTTCCGGAGCACCGCCGGGCGCCGGGCCCTGCTCCCCGGAGTTACCCGGAGCACCGGGCTCTCCGGGCCGCCCGGTCGGTTCAGGGCGCCAGCAGACGCCGGGGTCCCGGGCCCTGTCCGGCCAGCGTGTCACCCGGGTTGACCAGCGCGCACTGCTCGAACGACAGGCAGCCGCAGCCGATGCACTCGGTGAACCGGTCGCGCATCCGCTCCATCTTCTCGATGCGAGCGTTGACCTCCTTGCTCCAGCACTCCGACGCCCGCACCCAGAATTCGCGGGTGGGCGGGACGTTCGCCGGCAGGAAGCCCAGCACCTCCCCGATCACCGACAGCGGCATGCCGACGCTCTGCGAGGCGCGGATGAACGCCACTCGGCGCAGGGTGGTCCGGTGGTAGCGGCGCTGGTTGCCGGTGGTGCGCCGGCTGTGGATGAGCCCCTCCCGCTCGTAGAAGCGCAGCGCGGAGGCGGGCACGCCGCTGCGCTCGGACAGCTCACCGATGGTCAGTTCCTTAGCGATCATCGTGGATTCCGGCATACCGGCAACCCTAGCCCCGAACTTGAACCCATATTCAAGTTCGGCCGCACCGGTGGTCAGGCCAGGCGGGTCCGGTAGACCTTCCTCGCCTGATCGATCAGCTCCAGGTGGTCGCCGAGCTGCCCGGCGGTGTCGAACACGCCCTGCTCGCCAAGCAGCGCCTCCATGCCGTCCAGCCACTCCAGGCACCAGCGGACGTCTCGTTCCCTGGCCACGTGGCGGCCGCCGACGTCGAGGTAGACCGGGCTGGTGTGGGCATAGGCGCCGGTGGTGAAGGCGCGCTCGTGCGGGCCGCCGGCGGCCACGGCGACGACGTAGGTGGGGTCGCCGACGACCAGTTCGGCGGCCAGTTCGGCGGGCGGCCCGGCGGCCAGGACACCGTCGGCGGTGCGGATCTCCAGTCTCTCCACCTCGGGGCCGACCGATCTCACGGTGACCGTGACCCGATCTCCGGGCGAGAGGTCCAGGGTGGCGCCCGGCCCGTGCCCGTCGACCGACAGCTCCAGCCAGGGGCCGGTGGTGCCGAACGTGCGCCCCCGCCGGATCGCCTCGGCGAACGCCTCGGCGGTGAGCGGGCCCTCCAGGTGGGCGTAGACCCGGGCCCAGCCCGGTGGGTTGGACTGGTTTCCGCGCCGGGCGAAGGAGACCATCGCGTCGGTGCCCGCGGTGACCGCGATCCGGTTGCCCGCGCCGATCAGATGTCGGTAGACGACGGCGGTCGCGGTGATCGAGCTGTGGTTGAGCACGTCGAGGCTGTCCACCAGGCCGAGTGCCGCGTCGGCGACGATCTCCCGGGAGGAGCAGTTGCGCCCCCACGCCAGAGCCTTGCCCGGGGCGGCGTCGTCGGATACCGGGGCGTGGAAGGGATGGCTGTAGCCCATGATCGCGCCGAGGCCGCGCAGCTCCCGGCAGGCGACGCTGTTGGGCGGCCAGTCCGCGGCGCCCAGGAAGCCGGTGTGGAAGCGCGAGGGCGGCGCGCAGACCCCGAACGCGTACAGGTGGCCGAGCAGGTCGTTGCGGTATTCGACGCCGATCCTGGCCAGGTGGGTGGTGTCCGACCACGGCAGGTCCCGGCCCGCCCAGTGCGATAGCGCCTCGGCGTCGTAGACCCGGTCGGAGGAGACGTTCCCGGCGACCAGGTTGAGCACGTGCAGGTCCTCGCCGTGCTGCATGGCCGCCGCCAGGCGCGGCGTGCCGACCATGTCGCCGGCCCAGTTGAGGTGGACGTGCATGTCCCCGCCGTACCAGCCGCGGGCCGCGGCGTCGTAGAGCCGCTCGGGGGCCAGCTCGACCAGGGTCTCCGCGCCGGGGACGGGAGTGAGCTCGACTTCGGCGGAGCCGTACTCCATCCCCCTGGACACCCGCACGGTCAGCGGCTCGGCCGGAACGTCCAGCACGACGTCGTCTCCGTGGAAGTAGGGCCTGACGTGGTAGTCGCGCCTGGCCGGCGCGTCCTCGGGGTACCAGCCCTGCCCGTGCTCGCCGTACACGCTCCACTTGCAGGGAAAACCCGCGCGCAACCGCAGGCGGGCGGCCACGGTGGGGCGGGTCAGGGGTGCGAGATCCACGCGCTCACCGCCGGCGATCACCTCACTGCCACTTGTGATCTTGATGAGCCGGGCACCGTGCGGACCGACCTCGTGCGCGTGGCCGTCCACCAGCACGGTGACCGGCCGGTCGCGGGTGGAGTCGACCAGCAGCGTCGTGCGCAGGGGCTCCGCGTCCAGTACGGCCTGCGCGCGTGCCTCGAGCGTGAGGCCCTCCGCGGTGAGCCGGAGGGCGGCGAGGTTGTCGGGCACCCTCCCGGCCAGGACGTTGCGCACGACCTCGTCCATGTCGAGCTCGGTGAGCCGCTCACGTAGCTCGGACGGGGAGGCCCCCGGGTGACGGGCGAGGGCCATGCCGTAGCAGACTTCCCAGAAGGTAGTGGTACCCATCAGGTAGGCGTCGGTGGACATGGACCTGACGCAGAAGACGGGATCCTCGCCCCAGGTGACCCCGTGCTCGGCGAGCAGCGCCCGATAGCTCTCCAGCGCCCGCGCCACATCGTCGGGCAGCGCGTCGGGCAGCGCGTCGGGCAGCGCCGGATCATCGCACATGAGTCTCTCCCCGTGGTGGCGCCCTCTTGATCGCCGTCGTCTCTCGATCTCCGCCATCGTGGCATCTCCGCCACGGGTCACTGAGAGCACAGGGCACCCGAAGAGTTGATTTATCCCTATTTGGGAGAAGAAGCGATTCCCAAGACGGTCGGTACCCATCCCGGGCCCGTGTGATCTGCCCGATTCCGCAGGCGGGGTCAGGTCACCGGCGCCGCGCTGTCAGAGGACGGCGCGGTGCCCAGGCGCATTCTCATCGCGTGCTCCACAAGGGTTATCAGCACCTTCTTGCCGGACTCCCGCCTGCGCGCGTCGCACAACACGACCGGGATGTCCGGGTGGAGGGTCAGCCCGAGCCGGACCTCGTCGAGGTCGTAGCGGCGGGCCCCGTCGAAGCAGTTGACCGCGACGATGAAGGGCGTCTCGCGGCGCTCGAAGTAGTCGAGGGAGGGAAAGCAGTCGGCCAGCCTGCGGGTGTCGGCCAGGACGACCGCACCCATCGCGCCGAGCGCCAGCTCGTCCCACAGGAACCAGAACCGTTCCTGTCCCGGGGTGCCGAACAGGTAGAGCCGGTAGGCGTCCCCGATGGTGATGCGGCCGAAGTCCATCGCGACGGTGGTCGTCTGCTTGGTCTCCACCCCGGACAGGTCGTCGACGCCGACGCCCCGGTGGGTCAGCGTCTCCTCGGTGCGCAATGGCTCGATCTCGGAGACCGCGCCGACCAGCGTGGTCTTGCCGGCTCCGAAGCCGCCGGCGACCAGGATCTTGATCGCCTTGGGCAGCTTGACCCGCCCGGCGTCACGGCTAGAGTGCACGGAGTCCATCGAGCACCGCCCTGTACAGCCTCTCGTCGTGCATGTCCGTCTCCGAATGGGGCTCTTGCAGGGCGATGAATCCCTGGTCGAGCAGGTCGCTGAGCAGGACACGGATGGTGCCTGCCGGAAGGTTCATGTGCGCGGCGATCTCCGCGACCGACTGGGGCTGGTGGCAGAACCGCACGATGGCCAGGCACTCCGGATCGAGGCCGACCTCCCTCGGTGAGGTGAAGCGGACGGTCACCGCCAGGGTGATGAGGTCGAACCTGCCCTGGGTCGGTTCGGTCCTGCCCCGGGTGAGAACGTAGGGCCGGACGATGGGCCCTGCCTCCTCCCCCACCCACTGCGCGTCGGGACGCTCTTCGTGGGGGCTCATCGCGGGGTGTCGTCCTTGCCGGGCTCCGCCGCGCGCGCGGGCGAGGTGAGGTACTGGCCGACCCGGGTGACGAGCATGGCCATCTCGTAGGCGACGAGGCCGACGTCGGCCTCCTGCGTGCAGAGCACCGCCAGGCAGGCTCCCTGCCCGGCGGCGGTCACGACCAGATACGCCGAGCGCATCTCGATGATGGTCTGGCGCACCGCGCCGCCTTCGACCCGGTCGCTGACCCCTCGTCCCAGGCTCTGGATCGCCGAGCCCACGGCGGCCAGGTGCTCGGCGTCGGCCTGGTCGAACCCCGCAGACGCCGCCAGCAGCAGGCCGTCGGCGGAGAAGACGATTCCGTGTTCGGCCTCCCCCACTCGCGCGACCAGGTCATCCAGCAACCAGGCCAGGTCGGTGAAAGATCCTGTTCCCTGCACCACTCGTTGTCCTCTTTCTGCCGGCGGGTGTTCGGTCGCCGGTCTCTGACGGCTCGTCGGCGCCGGGCCGGCACGCGCGAATCGAGATCATCACTGGCGTCACACGTCGGTCTCTCCCCCGCTCGCGGGGTCGGCACCTCTCTCCAGCAGCTGTGCCGCTTCCGATCGGCCGCGGCGCGTGCCGGCCTGGAAGGACGCCATGGCCGCGCGGATCGTCTCCGGTGAGCGCTCGTCGTCGTCATCGGCCGGAGGTGCCGGCGGCCCGTCGTCCTGCAGCGGGGCGGCCAGATGCGTCTGGGGGACGCGGCGCGGCAGGCCGCCCGGCGTGTGGCTGGTGTCGGGCGCGGGCATGACGGGGGGCAGCGGGGAGGTGGCACCGGGCAGGCCCGCGGCCGCGTGACGGCCCGTGGGCGGCTCGGCGCTCTCTCGCCGCGGGGGCGGTGTCACCGCCCGGAGACTCTCCTCGATGGCCCTGTCCCTCCTGTCGAACGGTCCGCCGGTCGAGTCCGCGTCGAACGGCCCATCGGCGAGTTCTCCGGCCGGGCCGCGCGCGAAATCACCTCCCCCGGCGATCGCCGGCGGGTCGCGGAGCAAGATGTCGGGCATCCCGCCGGCCGGCGCGCCCGTGACCGCCGTGCGGGCCTGCGGGACGCTGACGACGGTGTCGGGCTCCGGCTGCTCGGTGATGAGCTCTTGCGGGATCAGCACGACGACCGTCGTGCCGCCGTACGGCGAGGCCTTGAAGGTGACCCGGATCTCGTGCCGCTCGGCCAGGCGGCTGACCACGTACAGCCCCAGTCGGGCGTTGCCCGCCAGCTTGAGCTCGGGCGGGTTGGCGATCCGCTCGTTGGCCGCGGCGATGTCCTCCGGGCTCATGCCCAGGCCCCGGTCCTCGATCTCGATGGCGTATCCGTGGGCGACGATGTGCCCGCTGACCTGCACGGTGGTGTAGGGCGGGGAGAAGGAGGCGGCGTTCTCGACCAGCTCGGCGATCAGGTGGATGACGTCGCTCACGGCCCGCCCGTCCAGCGCGACGTCTCCCAGGGGCAGCACGTCCACCCGGGTGTAGTCCTCGATCTCCGCCAGCGAGCCGCGGACCACGTCGATCATCGGCACCGAGTCGCGCCACGCGCGGCCGGGGGCCGCGCCGGACAGGACGAGCAGGTTCTCCGCGTAGCGGCGCATGCGGGTCGCCAGGTGGTCGAGCCGGAACAGGTCCCGTAGTTCCTGCGGGTCGTTCTCCCGGCGCTCCATCACGTCCAGCACGCTGAGCTGGCGGTGGACGAGCGATTGGGTGCGGCGGGCGAGGTTGCGAAGGATGTCGGCGATGTCGCGCCGGAGCTGCGCCTGCTCGGCCGCCACCTTGATCGCGGTCTGCTGCACGGCGTTGAACGCCTGGCCGACGTGGCCGATCTGGTCGCTGCCGAACTCCAGCGGCGGCGCCTCCGCCGCGATGTCCACTTCCTGCCCGTGGCCGATCCGCTCGACGACGGAGGGCAGCCGCTCGTTGGCCAGCTCCCAGGCCGCCAGCCGTAGCTTCTCCAGTTGCTTGATCAGAGCCCGCGCCGTGGTGATGGACAGGACGACGGAGGCGACGACCGCCAGCAGCCCCAGACCGCCGGCGAGCGCGAGCCGTACGATGACGCCGGTCGCGACGGGGGCGGCCCGCTCGACCACTCCGGCGCCGGCCGTGAGCACGACCTCGGCCAGCCGGGAGTGGGCCGGCTGCGCGACGGCGCTCCACCGCGAGGCGTCGATCAGCCCGGCCGGCACCGCGTTCTCGTCCTCGATCAGCAGGTCTTCCAAGGTCCGAAGCTGGGTGAACTGCTCGCTGCCGGCCAGCCGCCGGTAGGCGTTCTGGTCGGCGGCGGGCAGATCGACCACCGCCTGATCGACCAGGAAACGCCGGGTGCCGACGATCTGCGTCAGCTGGACGCGCTCGCCGTCGGTGAACCGGCCCGCCGTCAGGGCGCCCACCACCAGGACGTCTTCCTGGGCCAGCATGTCGCGGGCCCGGTTCATGACGATGAGCGTGCGCGTGTCGTTGGCGATGTCCTCGTCGTCCAGCGTGGCCATGGAGTCGTAGACGCGGAAGATGGAGTCGACGACGCCGGTGAACGCCACGACCGCCCGCGACCGATCCGTCCGCCCGGCGTCGACCGCCTTGCGCGTGGCCGCCAGGCCGTCCAGCAACCGGCGGGTTCCGGCGATGCGATTCTCGAGCTCGGCACTTCCCAGCCACCGGACCCCGCCGCCGCCGGTGAGTTCCCGGAAGTTCGCGCCGGCCTCGTCGGTGCGCTTGCGCTGGGCGGACAGTGCCTCCCGCCGCCGGACCTCCGTACCGGGCTCGCCCAGCGTGATCGCGGTGAGCCGTCGCTCGGCCTGTAACTCGACGATGAGCCGCTCGCTCGGCTCGGCCACGTTGGAGTTGAGTGTGGCCACACCCAGCATGTTCAGGCCGTCACGGCCCGTCACCCACGCCGCGAAACCCCAGAGCGCGATGAGTGACACCAGTAGTGCCGTGATCTTGGTCCGCAAGCGCGCGTTGCGCAAGCGCATAGCATCCACCCCGGGAAACAGAAAGAAATAGACGGCACGTTATGCGGCAATCAACGCTTACACATCACCGGTCGCCGCATTGCGCGGATCAGCAGGACATCCCACATCGCACCCGCTGCACCCTAGCAATGCCAACAAATAGACTCAAGGCGAGATCGCCAAAAATGGCCTTCTGTCCCATTTATGGATTTACGGTCGATTTTTCAATGTGAGTTACTCTCTCGTAAGATTCATTGTCCGCTCCGCCAGATGAAGCGCTCCCAGAACGGCCGCCCGGACGATCGCCACCGGCAGGTACAGATCCTTGTCGACCCAGAGCGGCACTTCGTGATCGCGCGTGGCCAGCAGCCGGCGGTGGCCGCGCTCCACGGCCGGACGCCGTCGCCCGCCGTGCGCGGCGCCGGCCAGCAGCAGGGTCTGCAGCGCGTAGGCGGTCTCCTCCGCGGTGCCCTCCCACCGGCCCCACGAGCCGTCCCCGTGCTGGGTGTCGAGCACCCAGTCCACGGCCCTGCCCACCGCGCCCTGCGACTCCTCGCCGCCGAACTCGCTCAACGCGATCGCGCAGCAGGCCGTGGCGTAGTACGGCGAGACGTGCCAGCGGTCCAGCCAGCTCCCGTCCGCCTCCTGGCGGCCTCGCAGCCAGGCCGCCAGCTTGGCCACGACGGCCGCGTGGCGGAGATCGCCGCCGCATCTGCGCGCGTACTCGCCGAAGGCGTCGAGAACGTGGGCGTTGGTCGTCGGGGACATCCCCTCCTCCCCACGCCAGGTGCAGAAGTGGCTGTCCGTCTCGAACGGCCACAGCCCCTCAGGCTCGCGCGGCTCGCCGAGCAGCGCCAGCGCGTACAGGGCCATGGAGGTGGTGTCGGCGTCGGCCGGCAGCCCCGGCCCCGCGGCGGCCCCGTCCGGGCCGAGCCCGTCCCGCAGGCTCGCGGCCAGTTCCGGCGGCACGTCCACGGCGATACCCGCACGCAGCAGCCAGCTCAGCGTCCAGCCGCGTTCGAAGACGGTGATGGGCAGGGCGCACGGCACCGGCCCGCCGAAGGAGGCGACGACCGCTTCCAGGTACCTCCGCACGGGTGCCGTCTCCTCGGCGGACCGCCCCGGGCCGGGCGGCGTGACGCCGTCCTGCCGCTCGGCGTCGCGTCCGGGCCGGGACGGCACGGCCAGCCAGGCGGCGCTCGCCCCGGGCGATGCTCCGACGGCCGCCATCCCGCCGGGCATCGGGGTGGGAACGACCCCGGAGGCCGCGGTCGCCTCCCCTCCCGCGACCTCCAGCGCGTGGACGAGCTTCTGGGGGATCGCCGCGCCCGACGTCAGCCACCGCCTGACCGTCGCCAGCTTGGCGTCGCTCATGCCCGGCAGCGGTCCGGGGCCGTCGAGGTGTCCGTCGATCAGGGAGAGCAGCGAGGGCACGATGAGCTCGATCGCCGGCATGTCGGGCAGGGCCTCTGCGAGCCCCGTGAGCGACCAGCCCTGCACGGCCCGCAGCCCGCGGCAGGCGGCCTCGCCCAGCAGGGCCGGGTCGGCGCAGGGACTCTCCCGCCGGTGCTCGGCCAGGAGCGCCTCGACCGCGCTCAGGGTGGGAACGAGGCCGTAGGCCCCGGGCGACCCCCAGCCGCCGCCCGCCCGCTGGGCACCGAGCAGGAAGCCGACCCGCTCGGCGTGCCCGGCCAGCCAGGGCGCCAGGCTGACCACCCGGCCGGTCTCGTACGGCGAGGCGGACACCTGGCCCCATGGCTCGGCCACCAGCCCGGCGACCAGTTCCTGGGCCTGCGCGGCCACGCTCGTCTCCCCCTGGACGTCGGGGACGTGAAGGCCCCATATCGGAGGGGCGGTCAGGCCGTCGACGCTCACAGCGTCCCCCAGTAGTCGCCGACCTGGTAGAACCCGGCGCAGAAGTCCATCTGCCGCTCCATGTAACCGGCCAGCTCGGGATGGGCGTCCCGAAGGGGGGTGATGAGTTCCCGGCTCCGGGCCGCGAGCTCGGCGATTCGCCGCTCGACCTCGACGCGGTCGCCGCCGAGCAGGAGGGCGTTGAGATCCCCCCAGACGACGTCCCGCTCGTAGGTGCCCAGGTCGTTGAGCAGGCGGATGACTCGCTGAACGGCCCGGCCCGCCTCGCGTAGCCCGTCGACGTCCGCGACCTGGCCGTCGCCCGTGACGTGGATCCAGTGGGCGGCGAACACGAAGGAGAAGCCGAGGTTGTCGGCGTTGCCGAGATACTCCTCGAAGGCGGGTGTGACCTTGTCGCTCTTCCAGCGCCATTCGGTGAGCATCCCGTCCAGCATGCGCTCCAGTTCCTCACGCCAGACCGGTCCGAGCGTGGGAAACGCGGGCGAGGACGCGAGCTCGTCGCGGATGTCGGCGAGCATACGGGTGAGGTCGTCGCCGGGGACCGGCGGGCCGCCCGCGGCCACGTCCAGGCATCGGCGGGCGACCTGTTCCGCTTCGCGCTCGGTGCCGGCGACGTAGTCGACCAGCCAGTCCAGCCCGAACGCCCACAGGGAGGCCTTGTTCGCCATCCGCAACTGCTCGGCGGTGAACCACGGCCCGCTGAACGCCATGGCCAGTGACAGCGTGCTGTACAGCGCGGCGTCGAACGGCCGGGCGGAGAAAAGGCCCGGGTAGGCCTCCGCCCACTCGCGCATGTCCCGCTGCGACCGGCCGGCTCCGGCGCAGATCGCCCCGCACTCCGCGGCCGTCGGCCGGACGCCGTGATCGGGTCGGGCCGTCATCGGCCGATCCCGGCGCGGTCGTGCCCGGCGAGTCCTATGCCCAGTTCGACCTTCTGCCGGGGACGCAGCGAGGCGGCCCACGCCGTGGTGAACGGACCCGGGGTGCGCACCGACACGCGGAACCGGCTGAGGATGGACGCGACCACGAGCGGCACCTCGACGTGGAACAGGTGCTCGCCCAGGCACTTGTGCGGGCCGCCCCCGAAGGGGAAGTAGGCGTACCGGTGAGGGCGTTCTCCGTTCTCGGGCGCGAACCGCTCGGGATCGAACTCGTCCGGGCGCTCCCAGAACTCCTCAAGCCGCTGCGTGGCGTAGGGGCAGATCAGCACCGTCGAGCCGCTCCTGACCCGTACGCCGCCGATCTCCGCGTCTTCCATGACCTGCCGGGGCAGCAGCCAGCCGGCCGGGTACAGGCGCAGGGTCTCCATCAGGACCATGCGGGTGTAGCGGAGCCGGGGGATGTGCTCGGGCCGGGCCGGTCCGGCGCCGACCACCTCGTCGATCTCCTCCTGGAGCCGGGCCGCGACCCGCGGATGCCGCTCCAGCAGCGGCCACAGCCAGGTGAGAACCATCGCGGTGGTCTCCGACGACGCGGCGTACACGCTGACCAGCGCGTCGCGGATCTGCACGTCGGTGAGCGCCTCGCCGTTTTCGTCGGTGGAGCGGCAGAGCACGGAGATGACATCGGTGCCCTCCCCCTGGCCGCCGGAGGCGGCCATCGCCCTGCGGACCACGGGGAACACCACGTCGTCGATCTGTTCGACGGCCCTCAGGAAGGCCTTGTCACGGGGCACGCGGATGGAATAGGGCATGAACGGCATGAGGAACCGGTAGACGAGCGAGTGGGATACCCGGTCGAAGGCGGGGATGATGCGCTCCCCGTCCTCGCGACTCAGCTTGTCGCCGAACAGCACCCGGTTGACGATGTAGCTGAGGATGCCGGCCATCTCCTCGGCGGCGTTGACGTCCCGTTCGGTGCGGACGTGCTCGTCCCACTCCTCGATGCGCCCGGCGACGCTGGCGGCCACCTCGTCGGCGATCGTGGCGATGTAACGCGCGGTGAACAGGGGTTGCAGGATCTCGCGGCTGTTGTGCCAGTGCGCGCCGTCGCTCATGATGCTCTGCCCGAAAATCCGCTCCAGGGGCCGCCAGAACGTCCCCACGCGCCGGTAGTTCGTCCACTCCAGACGCATCACCTGCTGGACGTCGTCGGGATGTGTCACCAGGTAGGGGCGGAACGGCCCCAGCTCCAGCCGGACGACCTTCCCGCCGGCCTCCCGCGCGAACCCCGCGAGCGCGGCCGCCGGCTCACGCGCCAGTTCGGGCAGAGCCCGGTGTATCGGAACGGACCTGGCCCGCCGGACAGGCCGGACTGTCGCATCGGTCGACATCGTTAAGCTCTCCCACCTGGTGCGGCGTGAACCCACGCCGTGGCGCCGTGGCGGCACATGAGATGTGCGGGCGCGATCCGGCACCCGGCCGCCGCGCTTCAGCCGCCTTATCCCGGCCACCGCGTCGTGGCCGGCGCTCGCACGGGAAGCAGATCAGGGCCGGTCGACCGGCAGCCCCTCCGCAACCTTCCCGCGCCTCGCTGTACGCCTTTCCCACTCACATATCTAAAAAGTACTTTATTACGACATTCGCAGCTCTTTTGGCAAAGTATCGCACGATCCAGCACCGGTGATCAAGTTTGGTACCGGTCAACCGCTTCAGCACCGCGGACGAATCACCGGCATTTAACCGAGAATTCACAGGATGCGAATACAGTAGGCAACTCACTTCTCGACCTGAAGTCACGCAGAGTAGTTATTTTCCTTGCGTGCTTACCCTGCGGGGTCCCGCCGGGGCGCATCTCACCCGCCCTATGGCAGGTCCGCCTTCACGGTGAGAAAGCGCAGGGCGGCCTTCAGTCCACGAACGCGCGGCGAGCGGTCGCATCAGTGCTTGAAGGCCGCCAGGAGACGGTCGGCGGCGAGTGCGGGCGTCAGGGTCCCGGCCTCGACCTCCCGCTCGACCTCGACCGTGATCTCGGCGACCCCGGGGTGCTCGCGAAGCCTGGTCAGCAGGCGCTCGGTGACCATAGACCAGGTCCAGGCGACCTGCTGCCGGCGGCGGCGGGCGGACAGCTCACCGGAGGCCGCCATGGCATCCTGGTGCTGGACGAGCTGCCGCCAGAGTTCCTCCAAGCCGGTGCCCTCCCGTCCGCTGCAGGTCAGCACCGGTACCGCGCGCTCGGAGCGGAGCAGCCGCAACGCCCCCGCCAGCTCCCTGGCCGCCTTCCTGGCGTCCAGCTCGTACGGACCGTCCGCCTTGTTGACGGCGATCACGTCGGCGAGCTCCAGGACCCCCTTTTTGATGCCCTGAAGCTGATCCCCGGTCCTGGCCAGGGCGAGCAGCAGGAAGGTGTCCACCATGTCGGCGACGGCGGTCTCCGACTGGCCGACGCCGACGGTCTCCACGAGCACGACGTCGTATCCCGCCGCCTCCACCACCACCATGGCCTCACGGGTGGCCCTGGCGACTCCGCCCAGGGTGCCGGAGGTGGGCGAGGGACGGATGAAGGCGGCCGGGTCCGCGGCCAGACGGGACATCCTGGTCTTGTCGCCGAGAATACTGCCACCCGTCCGGGTGGACGACGGATCGACGGCGAGCACCGCCACCCGGTGCCCCTGCCCGGTCAGGAGCACGCCGAGGGCGTCGATGAAGGTGGACTTGCCGACGCCCGGCACGCCGGTGATGCCGATCCGGCGCGCCCTGCCGGCGAGCGGGCCCAGCTCGACCAGCAGTCGCTGGGCCAGCTCCCTGTGGTCGGCCCTGGACGACTCCACCAGCGTGATCGCCCGCGCGATCCAGGTGCGCGAGCCCTCCTTCACCCCCCGGAGATAGTCCTCAAGCGTCCGCGGCATGGCCCAGCCGGGTGAGAAGGTCGCCGAGCAGGCCGCGGGCGGCGTCGGCGATCACGGTTCCGGGCGGGAAGATGGCGGCGGCGCCGGCGGCGCGCAGCTCGTCGAAGTCACCCGGCGGGATGACGCCGCCGACCACGATCATGATGTCGTCGGCGCCCAGCTCCGCGAGCGCCCCGCGGAGCGCGGGCACCAGTGTCAGGTGCCCGGCCGCCAGCGAGGAGACCCCCACCACGTGCACGTCGGCCTCGACCGCCTGGCGGGCGACCTCCTCGGGCGTCTGGAACAGCGGGCCGACGTCGACGTCGAACCCGAGGTCGGCGAAGGCGGTGGCGATCACCTTCTGCCCCCGGTCGTGCCCGTCCTGCCCCATCTTGGCCACCAGGATCCGCGGGCGGCGCCCCTCCAGGCGCTCGAACTCCGCGCACGCCGTACGGACCTCGTCCACGCCGGACCCCACCTCCTCGCGATACACCCCGGAGATCGTACGGACCTGACCGGCGTGCCTGCCGAACACCCGCTCCAGCGCGTCGGAGATCTCCCCGACCGTGGCCTTGGCACGGGCCGCCTCGATGGACAGCGCGAGCAGGTTGCCGTCGCCCGCCGCCCCCTTGGTGAGCGCCTCCAGGGCCTGGGCCACCTGGTCGGCGTCCCGCTCCTCACGCAGGCGGCGGAGCTTGTCGAGCTGCTGCGCGCGGACGGAGGTGTTGTCGACCTTGAGCACGTCGATGGCCTCGTCCGCGTCGGGCCGGTACTTGTTGACGCCGATGACCGGCTGGCGGCCGGAGTCGATGCGCGCCTGGGTGCGGGCGGCGGCCTCCTCGATGCGCAGCTTCGGCAGGCCCTGGCCGATCGCCTTGGCCATGCCCCCCGCAGCCTCGACCTCCTCGATGTGCCCCCAGGCCTTGCGGGCCAGCTCATGGGTGAGCCGCTCGACGTAGTAGGAGCCGCCCCAGGGGTCGATCACCCGGCAGGTGCCCGACTCCTGCTGGAGCAGGAGCTGGGTGTTGCGGGCGATCCGGGCGGAGAAGTCGGTGGGCAGCGCCAGGGCCTCGTCGAGGGCGTTGGTGTGCAGCGACTGGGTGTGGCCCTGCGTGGCGGCCATCGCCTCGACGCAGGTGCGCACGACGTTGTTGAACACGTCCTGGGCGGTGAGCGACCAGCCGGAGGTCTGCGAGTGGGTCCGCAGCGACAGGGACTTGGGATCTCGCGCCCCGAACCCGGCCACCAGACGCGCCCAGAGCAGCCGGGCGGCCCGCAGCTTGGCGACCTCCATGAAGAAGTTCATGCCGATGCACCAGAAGAACGACAGGCGCGGCGCGAACCTGTCGATGTCGAGGCCCGCCTCGACACCCGCCCGCAGATACTCCACGCCGTCGGCCAGGGTGTAGGCCAGCTCCAGGTCGCACGTGGCCCCGGCCTCCTGGATGTGGTAGCCCGAGATCGAGATCGAGTTGAACTTCGGCATCTTCTCGCTGGCGTAGGAGAAGATGTCGGAGATGATCCGCATCGACGGCTCGGGCGGGTAGATGTAGGTGTTGCGGACCATGAACTCCTTGAGGATGTCGTTCTGGATGGTCCCGGCGAGCTGCTCGGGGGCCACCCCCTGCTCCTCGGCGGCCACGATGTAGAGCGCGAGCACCGGCAGCACGGCGCCGTTCATGGTCATCGACACGCTCATCCTGTCGAGGGGAATCCCGTCGAAGAGCTGCCGCATGTCGTAGATGGAGTCGATCGCCACCCCCGCCATGCCGACGTCACCGGCCACGCGCGGGTGGTCGGAGTCGTAGCCGCGATGGGTGGCCAGGTCGAAGGCGACCGACAGGCCCTTCTGCCCGGCCGCCAGGTTGCGCCGGTAGAAGGCGTTGGACTCCTCGGCGGTGGAGAAGCCGGCGTACTGCCGGATGGTCCACGGCTGGTTGACGTACATGGTCGGGTACGGCCCGCGCAGGTACGGCGCGGCGCCCGGGTAGGTGGCCAGGAAGTCCAGCCCGGCCAGGTCCTCGGCCGTGTAGAGCGGCTTGACCCCGATTCCCTCGGGCGTCTCCCACACCAGGTCGTCCGGGGCCTTCCCGGTCGCCTCCCGCACGGCTCGTGCCCATCCGGCCGGGTCCGGCGTCGCGGACCCGCCCTCCAGCCCGATTCCGGAGAAGTCGGGAATCATCGAGGCACCCCCAGGTCGTCGAAGGTCGTGCGGAGCACGCCGAGCGCGTCGCATCCGGCGTAGAGGTTGGCGTCCACACCGGCGAACTCTCCCTTGCCCGCCAGCCAGACTCTCACCGCCCCCGCCCGCTTCAACGCGGCGGCCACGGCCTCGGCGTGCTCGCCGTACAGCCGGTCGCTGGAGCACAGGCACGCGACCCTCGCACCGCTGGCGGTGAACGCGGCGGCGATCCGGCCGGGGTCCACGCCAGGCGCGGCGGGGGCGGTGGGGTCCACGCCAGGCGCGGCGGGGGCGGCGGGGGTGGCGGTCAGGGTGGCGATGCCCCCGGCCTGGAAGAGGTTGGCCGCGAACGACGCCCTGGCCGTGTGCACGGCCACCGGGCCGATGGTCGCCAGGAACACGCTCGGCCGGCTCTCCTGGGCATCGGCCAGGTCACGCAGCGCCTCGAACTCCTGGGCGTACCGGATGCCCGGCGCCTGCCGGGGATGTGCCCGGCGGGCCGGAAGCCGCTCGGCGAGGTTGGGGAACTCGCTCACCCCGGTGATCGGGTCGCGGCGGTGGGCGATGTTGTCCGCCCGCCGTCGCCAGGTGGCGGCGATCCGCTCGGTGACGAGCCCCGCCTCCACGGCCGCGGCCATGCCGCCCGCGCGCTCGATCTCCTGGAACCACTCCCAGGCCTTGCCGGCCAGCTCGGCGGTGAGCCGTTCCACGTACCAGGAGCCGCCCGCCGGGTCGATCACCCGCGCCACCGCGGCCTCCTCGACGAGCAGCGCGTGGGTGTTGCGCGCGATGCGACGGGCGAAGGCGTCCGGCAGACCGAGGCGGGCGTCGAACGGCTGCACCGTCACCGCGTCGGCGCCGCCCACGCCGGCGGCGAAACAGGCGAGCGTGGTGCGGAGCATGTTCACCCACGGGTCGCGGGCGGTCATCATGGCCGAGCCGGTCACCGCGTGCTGGCGCTGGCCCGCCCCGCTCGCGGTCCGCCCGGCCCCGCACACCTCGGCGACGCGCGCCCAGAGCCGGCGGGCGGCGCGGAGTTTGGCGATGGTGAGGAACTGGTCGGCTGTGGCGGCGTAACGGAACTCCAGCTGCCCGAGCGCCTCCTCGACCGTGAGGCCGGCGCCGGTCAGGACCCGCAGGGCCGTCACCCCGGCCGCGACGGAGCAGCCGAGCTCCTCGGCGTCGCTGCCGCCCGCGTCGTGGTACGGCGTGCCGTCCACGACGATGGCCCGCAGGTCCGGGAAGTCCGCGGCGCAGCGCCGGGCCAGATCGATCGCCGTCTCCGGGTCGCGGAGCGGGTCGGCGCCCAGGTTGCCGGCGAGCTCGCCCGGCCTTCTCCACCGGGAGGCCTCGCCGCCCTCGCGGGCGCTTTCCGCGAACGCGGTCCCCGCGGCTTCGGCGGACGCGGTCCCCGCGGCGGCCTTCTTCCCCTCGGCCACCGCGAACAGTGCCTCGGCCGCCTCCCGGGTCCGCTCCCCCGCGTCCAGGGTGACCGAGATCAGCTCCAGGTGGACCCGCTCCAGGACCCGGGGCAGGTCTTCCGGCTCCAGGGCGAGCCAGAGCGAGGTGACGCCGTTCTCCAGATCGGCGAGGACCGCCTCGGGGTCGGCCACCTCGTGGCGCTGCCTGACGTCCCAGCCGCCGCCCTCCGGCCGGGAGCCGCGGATGTAGGGAGCCGATCCCGGCAGGCCCGGATCGCCCGGAAGGTCCGAGGCGTCGTAGAGCGGCGCGACGGTCACGCCGTCGTAGGTCAGGAAGGACAGGGCCTCCTCCGGAGAACCGGCCTCGACGCCGGACTTTCGCAGGACCCCGAGCGCCAGCTCGCGCCACCGTTCCCGCGTGGTCGGCGGGAAACCGGCGGCCGGTCGAAGTTCCTCAGGCGGCACCGTCATGAACCGGATAGTAAGCGCCGCCGCGATGGAACGCGCCCCCGGGGTCCGGTCGGCCCGTCGCCGGCCGGGTCAGGTCACCGGCTCCTCCCAGGTGGCCTGCCAGGTGGCGCGGTTGACGGCGCCGGTGGCGGACAGGCCCTTCTCCCGTTGGAATCCGCGGCAGACCTCGCGGGAGGCCTCGCCGTACATGCCGTCGACGTCGATGTTCCAGCCGCGCCTGCTCATCTGCCGCTGCCAGGTGCGGACGTCCTCGCCGATCATGACCGGCGGGTAGGTGAGGACCCTGCCGGGGAAGGGCGGGTGCGGTTGCGGCGGGTTGTCCCCGCCGCCGGGGCGGGGAGCGCCCCGCCTCACCCAGGCGTACAGCGGCTCGCCGGGGCAGTCGGTGGAGTAGCCGTCCCGGTGGCCCTTGATCTCGTTGCCCGCGCCGCCCTTGTCCCGGAGGTATTCGACGGCGTCGAGGATGGCGTGCAGGACGTCGTCGGTCGGCCGGGTGAACCCGGTCGAGCCGACCAGGCCCAGCACGGCGTAGTGGCCGCTGTTGAGTCCGGCCCCGTTGGCGGCGGGCAGGTGGCCGGGCCCGCGGCCCTCGAACACCTTCCGGTGCGGACAGCAGAGCATGCTGTATCCGATGTCGATCCAGCCGTTGCCGTCCATGTGATGGCTCTGGATGGACCTCACCAGGGCCACGCACTTGGCGTGGTCGTTGACGATGTCCGGACTGACCTGACCGCCGGTGTAGTGGACCTTCACGCCTCTGGTGGAGCCGAGCCGGCCGTAGGAACCGCGCGGCTCACGGGCCCCCCACTCGCGACGGGTGACAAGATCGATGGCCACGAGACTTCTCCCACGGTTCTAGTGACTGAGGCCTACCGGAGCGTAATGGGTGGCACGTCGCTGTATGGCGGGTTTTACCATCTGACCTACCAGCAGATCGTCATGGAACAGGGCTCTGTGCAAGATTCCGGTAGAAAAACAGCCATCCTCTATCCAGGAGGCGACCGCCCAAACACCCCGCCCGGCGTCTTCCAGCGGGCAGGGCGGGCAGCCGGATCGCCGTCGGCCCCGCACGCCGGCCGGGTCCGCCGTTCCCGGCACCGAGGCGGTCAGACGAGATCGCCGTCGCGGGCGACGATCCGGCCGGACTTGACCACCAGGGACCGGCGCGGACGCACGCACACGGCCTCGGCCGCGTTACGGGCGTCCACCACCACCAGGTCGGCGTGGTCGCCCACGGTCAGCCCGTAGTCCGGCAGGGCCAGGGCGCGGGCGCCGCCGTAGGTCGCGGCGTCCAGGGCGAGCTCGATGTCCTCGTCGCGGGGCCCGGTGCCCTTGGCCTGGAACATGGCGCGCTCCAGCATGTCGCCGGTGCCGAAGGGACTCCACAGGTCGCGGACACCGTCGTTGCCCAGCGTCACGGGGACCCCGGCCTCGCTGAGCCGGCGCAGCGGCAGCAGGCCCCTGTTCGGCGCGACCGAGGCGAGGGCGATCCCGGCTCCGGCCAGGCCGGAGATCAGCCGGTCCCGGGTGTCGGGATCGGCGTCGGCGAGGGCGAAGGCGTGGCTGATGGTGACCTTGCCCCCCAGGCCGAGCACCCGGGTCCGCTCGATGATCAGCTCGAACTGCCAGGCGCCGAGCGTGCCGCCGTCGTGCAGGTGGACGTCCACGCCCGCGCCGTACCGCTCGGCCAGGGCGAACACGGCGTCCAGGTGCCGGACCGGATCCCGGTCCACCCCCGCCGGGTCGAGCCCGCCGATCGTCTCGACCCCGGCCTTGAGCGCCTCTTCCAGCAGCGCCTCGGTGCCGGGACTGATCAGCATGCCGGCCTGCGGGAAGGCGACGAGCTCGGCGGTGATCCGGCCGCCGTGCCGCTCGACGGCCTCGCGGACCGCCTCGACCGAGCCCAGGCCCACCAGGGGGTCGACGTCCACGTGCGACCGGACGTGGGTGGTGCCACAGGCGGTCATGTTCTCCAGCAGCGCGGTCACGAAGTCGGCATTCGGAACGCCGAACTCCGGCCGCCGCTCCTGGCCGTTTCGGATCTTGCCCATCAGACCGGGAGCCGCGTCGTGCGGCACCCAGGGGCCGCCCCACAGCGACTTGTCCAGATGGGCGTGACCGTCGACGAGGCCGGGGAGCACGAGCTTGCCGCCCAGCTCCTCGACGCCGTGCCGCCCGTCCCCTCCGGACTCCGGGGACTCACGGGGCTCGCGGAGCTCGCGGAGCTCGCGGAGCTCGGCGATCCGGCCGTCCCGGATCAGCAGGTCGACGGGACCCTCGTGGCCCTGGATCCGGGCGTCGCGCAGCAGCAGCTCGCTCATCGTCTTCCCACTCCCTCTCCGCGGTGACGCCGCAGACGTTAGTGGTATACCGTTAACCGGGCAAGCCGGAGCGCCCCTTGACTAGGCTGGCCCCGACGAGAGGGGGGCGGGGTGAGCGCGTTGCGCGACCGGGTCTACGAGACGCTCAAGCGGCGCATCGTCGAGGTGGAGCTGCGGCCGGGTGAGCGCCTGGTGGAACGCGACCTCGCCGCCGAGCTCGACGTCTCCCGCATACCGCTCCGCGAAGCGCTGCGCCTGCTGTCCGCCGAGGGCCTGGTGGTGATCGTGCCCAACAGGGGCGCGCTGGTCAGCCCGTTCACCCCCGCAGACGTGCGCGACCTGTTCGACGTGCGCGAGAGCCTGGAGGTGCTCGCGGCGCGGCTGGCCGCCGAACGGGCCGACGCCGACGACCTCTCCCGGCTGCGCTCCCGCCTCGAACACGCCCGTGACGCCGTACGGCGCGGCGACCGGCGGGAGATCGCGGCGGCCAACGCCGAATTCCACTCCGAGGTCGTGCGGGTCTCCGGCAACACGCTGCTGGACACGCTGATGCGGCCGCTCGACGCCCGGCTCCGGCGCCTGTTCCGGCTCACCTCCGACCGCGATCCCGGCCGGCAGTGCGCCGAACACGAGGAGCTCTACGCGGCGATCTCCGACGGTGACCCCGACCGGGCCGCCGCGTGCGCGCTGCGTCACGTCGCCGACGGCCGCGAGCCGACCCTGGCCCTGGCCGAGCGGTGGGCCGCCGACATCGACCCGGTCAAGGTGACCCGCACCCGCCGCCGGACCGCTCCGCGGCCTCCGGCGGACGCCCTCACCGCTTCTCCTCCGCTCTCACCGCCCCTCCCCTGACGGACGCCCTCTGGCCCCTCTCCTGACGGACGCCCCACTGACGGACGCTCCGCCGTCGGACAACCCGCCGTCGCCCCTCCGCCTGTCCCGTAAAACCCTTCGACCTCCGTACCGGCAAAAGGGATCATTGCCGTCATGTCCGTACTCAAGGAGGTCCACTTCACACCGGAACCACGCCCGGCAGAGCTGCCGATGAGGGTGTGGCTCGACGACGGCGACTCGGCGGTCGACGTGATCGACGCGTTGGCGCTGTCCCCCTTCGCCACGGGCGCCCAGCCCTGGTCGTGCACCGTGAGCCTGGAGCGGGTGCGTCCCGAGGCGTCACTCATGCCGGCTGCCGGGATTCTGGTCCGCGCGGCGCGGGAGGAGGACGGCCGCGACTCCCGGCTGGTGTGCGGAGAGGGCTGGACGTTACGAGCCGTCCGGTTCCGCAACCGCGCTGCCACTGTCAGCGTGACCGCGATCCGGGAGGAGCTGGCCCGTTCGGTGATCGAGGAGATCACCAAGGACGCGGTGGAGCCCGCGCCCGAGAGCGCCCATGTGGAGATGGGCTTCTGGTGGCAGGGCTCCCACGGCGCCCGTCGCTCCGCCAAGCCGATCACCGCCTCTCCGTGGGCGGAGGTCAGCGACAACTACGCCCGTGTCCTGAGCGGCCCGCTGTCGCGCCTGATGTCCGTCACTCCCTCCGACGTGCACGGACGCCTGGTCCTCCTGCACGGCCCGCCCGGCACGGGCAAGACCACGCTGCTGCGCACCCTCGCCCATGAGTGGCGGGCGTGGTGCCAGGTGGACTGCGTGCTCGACCCGGAGCACCTGTTCAACTCTCCGGGCTACCTGATGGAGGTCGCGGTGGGCTCGGACGAGGACGGGGAGAAGTGGCGGCTGCTCGTGCTTGAGGACTGCGACGAGCTGATCAGGTCCGGAGCCAAGGAGGCGACCGGTCAGGGCCTGTCCCGGCTGCTCAACCTGACCGACGGCCTGCTGGGCCAGGGGCGTGACGTGCTGGTGGCCATCACCACCAACGAGGATCTGGCCCGCCTCCACCCCGCCGTGGTCCGCCCGGGTCGCTGCCTGGCCCAGATCGAGGTGGGCGCGCTCCCCCACGACGAGGCGGCGGGCTGGCTCGGCACCGCCGAGGGTGTCCCGTCCTCGGGCGCCACCCTGGCCGAACTGTTCGCCCTGCGTGACGGCGTGGCCGACCGCCCGGTCCTCGCCCCCGAGAACACCGGCCTCTACCTCTGAGGAACGCGCCGCCGGGCGGGGCGGGGCGCTTCGAGGAAGGCGCCGCCGGGCGGGGTGAGGAGAGGAAGGCACGGCGGGGAAGCGTCCGGTCGCGCATCGCCCGAGGGGTCGACCCCGCGAGCGTTCGAGGAAGGCGCGGCCGGGCGGAGCCCGGACGAGGAATGACAACAAAACCCCTGCCGCGTGCGTCCAACAGGGCATGAAACGATCCAACGGTGCCGGGCGGCTGGCGGCTCTCTCGACGGTGATGGCGGGCGTGCTGGTCGTGTCGGCCGCGTGCGGTTCCTCCCCGTCCTTCGAGCGGACGTCCTCCGAGCGGGCGTCCCCCGAATGGAACGCCATGCCGGCGGCGGGAGCCGCCGCGAAGGCGGCCGTCGCACGACTCGCGGATGCGGAAGACGTACGCCTCACCGGCGCGGACGCACGGCTCACGGACGCGAACACACGGCTCACCGGCGCGGACTTGAAGGTCGCGGCCACCGGCTCCTCCACCGCGCGGACGGCGGTCGGGCGCTGCCGTACCGAAGCACTCGCGGCGCGAATCGGCACGGTGGACGCGGGGGCGGGCCAGCGGTACGCGCCGCTGGTGATCACCAACAGGTCCGCCCGGACGTGCTGGGTGTACGGCTTCGCCGGTCTGATCATGATCGACCGCAACGGCGACGCGCTGCGCACCAGGACACGCAGAGAGAACGTCCGGCCGCGTCGGATCACCCTGCGCCCCGGAGCGGGGGCCCACGCCAGGCTCCACTGGACCGAGGTGCCGGTCGGCAGCGAGACCAGGTGCCCG
Organism: Streptosporangium sp. CA-135522; assembly: GCF_050949235.1. Classification (NCBI taxonomy): domain Bacteria; kingdom Bacillati; phylum Actinomycetota; class Actinomycetes; order Streptosporangiales; family Streptosporangiaceae; genus Streptosporangium; species Streptosporangium sp. CA-135522. Next base: position 3,532,875 of record NZ_CP192026.1, on the reverse strand, counting down.
GTCTCCGCACGGCTGATGATCATCCCGCCGGACGAGGTCGCACACCTGGAGATTCCCTTCACGGCCAGGGCGTGCGACGACGGGCGTCTCGACATCGCACCGATGGCCGCTGGCACGCACCTGTGAGAACCGGCCGACGGGCAGGGGGCGATGAACACATCGCGCCCCCTTCGCTACAGTCCCTCCTGTCCCGGTCTCACCGAGAATCAGGAGGGACATGTCCGTCCACGATCTCCGGCGGCTTCTTCGCGCGCTGCCGGTGTTCCCCGCCTCCATGCCCGGCTTCGACACGGCCGGCGCGCCCGACGACCCGGACGAGCTGTTCGTCGAGTGGCTGGAGGCGGCCATCGCGGCGGGAGTCCCGGCGCCCCACGCCATGACGCTGTCCACCGTGGACGACGGGCGTCCCGCGGCGCGCGTGCTCATCCTGAAGAACCTCACCGGCGGCGAATGGCAGTTCGCCACCGGCTCCACCAGCCCGAAGGGCCGCCAGCTCGCCGCGCACCCGCACGCGGCGCTGACGTTCTTCTGGCCGACGATCGGCCGTCAGATCCGGATCCGCGGGGCCGTACGGCCCGCCGACCGCGCCGACAGCGCCCGCGACTTCCTGGGGCGTCCGCCGGGCTCACGTGCGGAGGCGCTGATCGGACGGCAGAGCCAGGTGCTGGCGGACCCGGCCGAGCTCGACGCGGCCCTGGCCGAGGCGTACGCGAAGGTCGAGGACGACCCCGATCTCGTCGCCCCGCACTGGACCCTGTACGGCGTGCGCGCCGAGCAGGTCGAGTTCTGGCAGGGCGACCCCGAGCGGCGGCACACCCGGCTGCGCTACTCACGCGCCGGCGACGCCTGGTCGAAGCAGACGCTGTGGCCGTGACCTCCGCCTGACCGAACGGCCGCCTCCCCGCCCGGCCCCGTCGACGAGCTCGCGGATCTCGGGCCACGCGGTCGTCAGGCTCCGGCCTCCGTGGCGACCAGCAGCTCGTGCAGGCGGCGGCACTCGCGGGCGAACGCGCTGGAGGACCTGCGGTGCGCGAACGGGGTGAGCTCGGCGATCTCCCCGCTCGCGGCGGCCCACCTGGCGACCGTGACGCCCAGGGCGACGAGGTCGGTCAGGCCGGGGGCCGGTCTCTCTCCCTCGCCCGGCAGCGCGTACGGCAACGCCGCCCGGATCACCTGCCAGACCTCCCGGTGGGCGCCCTGCCGGGCGGCCTGTTCCAGCGCGGTCGCCGCGTGCGCCAGCTTCGCCTCGGTGTACCTGGTCAGCAGAACCAGCTGCTTTCCGAGCGCGGCCGCGGGCAGATCCCCCCGGGCCGCCATCAGCAGCAGGAGCCGCACCCCCTCGGCCGAGTCCGGTTTGGCCAGGAAGGAGGCGAGCAGCAGCGCGAGGGGCTCACCGGCCGGTCCGCCGGCGGTGGTGAGCATCTCGGCGCAGGCCGCCTCGACTCCGGACCGACCCCACACGCTGAACAGGTGAGGGAGGTAGTGGGCGGCGACCACGTCGCGGTGCGACGGCAGGATCGCGGGCCACCAGGTCATGTAGGAGCCATGCTCTCCCCAGCTGCCGGTGGAGACCTCGCCGAGCAGCTCGTCGACGAAGGCCAGGCCGGTCGGCTCCACACTCAGGTGCGGGGTCAGGCTCACGTGGGAGCCATGGGGCGCTCTCCGCTCGTCGACGTAGCAGGCGCGGGCGCCCTCGAAATACCTCCAGCGGGCGCCGGTCTCCGGCTCGACCGGGCCGTCCTTCAGCCTGCGCGCCGCCCGCCGCCCGGCCTCCGAGGTCAGCCGCCCGGCCCTGGCCACGACCTCGGGGGCGACGGTTCGCGGCAGCCGCAGCAGCGCCTGCTGGAAGTCGGCGGGCAGCGGCTCGGCCCCGGCCGCCTCCAGCGTCTCCAGCCGGGTCAGGAACACGGCCGGGTCGAGGTGACCGGTCTCGCCGGTCGGGGTCGCCAGCAGCACCGGCGGCAGCGCGTCCGCCTTGAGCGCGGCGAGCGCCTCGGCGCACCGCCGCAGCAGGAACCGGTGCGGCGCGGAGACGGTGTGGTCCCGGGGCAGCCGGTCGGGCCGGACTTCCCGGCGCATGCGCCGCGGTCCGGACGAGGCGTAGCCGAAACTCATGACGCTGATCGCGCCCTGCGGCTCCGCCTCCTCCACGACCGAGTTCGGGCCCCCGATCCCCCCGCCGGGTTCGAGCGCCGCGTCCTCGGCAGGCTCACCGGTGGCGGGTTCCGTGCCGTCCGGAGCGACGTCGTCGTCCCCGAATCCCGCGATGCTCCGGAGAATGGAGTCCTGCATCTCGGCGGGAAGGTCGTCGAAGGACAGCTCTTCGCCGTTCTCACCGCTGATGCTGATCATGGTGTTGCGCCGCACGGCGTCGGGATCGAAGACCTCGGGTTCCTCGACCGGTGGCCCGGGGTCGGCGCCGGGCGAGACCAGCTCCGCGGCCATCGCCGTGAACCACTCCTCGGTCGCGTACCAGTCCTCCCGTTCGTAGAGGACGCGAGCGTGACCGGCCGGTTCGGCGAGCGCGGCGCGCAACGCCTCGCGATCCTCGGCCGCGAATCGGACGAAGCCCGCGAGCCGGTTCTCCCCCGAATGCCAGCTGTGGGGCCACCGCGTCTGCACGAACTCGGCCACCGTACCGGGCAGTTCGGGGAACGGCTCCGGCTGCTCCGGCGTGGCGAGCACCGGCGGGATGAAGACCTCGGGCTCCTCCTCGGGCTCCGCCTCCCCGCCGATCGTCTCGGCCAGGCTCCGCCCCAGGTCGGGCGGGAGCGTGGCGAGCGCCGCGCGCAGCGTCTCCGCGCCCAGCGGGGTGAAGTGCGCCGCGTGCTTGACCGCCAGGCGCACGGCCCGTTCCTGTACGGCGTAGGCCTCATGGCCCAAAGCCGAGGCCAGCGCGGAGGCCAGCTCGTCGGCCCGTTCCGGCGCCTGCCGTACAGCCTGGTCGAGCCAGGTGAGCCCGGCGCGCACCAGCCCGCTTTCGGCGCGGAAGAGCAGTCCCTCCAGGGCCTCGGTCTCGTCCGCCGGTTCGAGGTGGTCGAGACGGCGCAGGTGCTTGAGCGACAGCTCGGCGACCGGGCCCGGAGCCGCCGGCAGCAGGCGCAGGTAGTCGCGGGCGCGGGCCTCCACCTCGACGTAGGTGGGTTCGAGCAGCTCGTGCAGCCGGACGAAGAAGCGCAGGTCCTGGACGTCTCCGCCGCGCAGGAAGCGGCTGACGCAGCCGTCGAGGAGCAGTTCGCGTTTGACCGTGCCCTCGCTGGCGAGCACGGCCAGCACGCCGAGCCAGGAGTAGGCGCTCAGCGGCTTGCTCCGCTCCTCGCGCAGAGCGCGGCCGACGCCCTGGGCCTCGAAGATCCGGGGCAGCAGCGCGCCGAGAAGCGGGTCTCGGCGAAGCCCGCGCACGCTGGGCGACGTGGAGACCCAGGCGACCACGAGCGGGTCGTGCTGCGGCGGGGTCACGCCGGTACGGCGCAGCAGGTCCAGGACCAGCGGCGCGTCCGGGGAGCGCCGGTCGCGGACGCGGAGCGCGAGCCGGGCGGCCAGATCGGCCTGCCACTGCGGCTCCCGCGCGGAGATCACCTCGGCGAGGGCCGCGGTGTCGTCGAACGTCCTTCCCCACCGGGGGGCGGCGAGGTCGCGCTTGTTCAGCCAGGCGGCCACGGCCGCGGCGCCGCCGAGCGAGCCGGCGCCCGCCACCCGCAGCGGCTCGGCCCATTCGCCCAGTCTCTCCCAGGGGGCGTCCTCGGCCATCCTGCCGCGCAGCAGCTTGAGGTGTCCGGGGAGCTCACGGGCGACCTCCTGCCGTCCGGCGTCGTCGAGCAGGGTCAGGCGGGTCGCCAGCCTGGTGGTCCTGCAGGCGTCGATGAGGTCGCGGACCTCGTCCCAGACGGTCATCGGGAGGGCTCCTGAGTCGGGAGGGCCTGCGAGATCACGGCGGTCTCGGGGCCGGGGGTTTCGGGGCCGGGGGTTTCGGGGCCGGGGGTTTCGGCGGTCTCACGGGCGAGGATGCGGGCGGCGAGCACGTGCTTGCACGGGCCGCGCGAGCCTCGGTGGTCGTACCACCAGGGGCATGTGCACGATCCGGCCTCCAGCCCGACGGAGCGGACGCCGCCGTCCGTGGTCACCTCGGCGGAATCGGGGCCGATCAGCCGGACCGTGCCCGCGGCCACCAGCGCGCGGGCGGAGGTGAGGCGGGGGTTCAGCGCCGCGACGTGGTCGCGGTCGTAGGGCAGCTCACGGTGGAAGTGGGCGGCCTCGGCGAGGTCGTAGCCGACCCGGCCGGCCGTGCCGAGCTGGGTGAGCGCGGCCCTGACCCGCTCGGGGGAGAGGCCTGAGCGCTCGGCGAGCAGGCCGAGTTCCAAGGTGGGTTCGAAGTTGAGCAGGACGCCCACCAGGTCGGCGTCGTCGGCCACCTCGTCGCCGGACAGGTCGTCGAGGACCGCGCCCTCGCCGGAGAAGCCGCGCCAGGCCTGCGGGGACAGGGCCAGCGTGTAGCGCATGCCGGGCAGCTCCAGCTCCCACGCGCTGGACCCGGAACCGTCCGCCGGGCCGTACACCCGCAGGGCCTTGGCGAACCTGAGCAGCGGCGTCATCGTGGCCAGCCGCCCGACCCCGGCCAGGTGGACCCCGCCGGGCGCCTGCCGGTCCGACACCCGCAGCTCCCGGCCGGCCGGGATCGCCCACACCTCGGCCGCGGCCCGCTTGGGCAGGCCCCGCAGGAACCGTACGGCCTGCGGGCCGGGCAGCTCGGCGCGCAGGTCGAACCCAGCAGCGATCACCTGGACCTCGGCGAAGCCGCGCAGCCACCGGGCGGGCAGCGGCACCTTCTTCTCCACCACCGCGCCGTCGAGCGTGGTGACGGTGAGCTCGTCGGGTCCGACGCCCACGTGCAGCGGGTCCCGGCCGCCGACCCTGGCCAGCGCCTCGCGCAGCGGGTTGTTGACGTCGACGTTGGTGGTGCCCCGGTCGAAGACCTCGCCGTCGAGGGCGGGGCCGAGCACGTCGAGGCGGGAGTAGACGCCGCCGCAGGCGGAGAACGACTCGAACCGGAGCCGGTCGCCGCCGCAGGTCACCACCGGGTCGCGGGTGAAGCCGGGCTGGGGCCGGTGGTAGCGCGCCAGCGCCACGTCTGCGACCGCCAGCAGTCCCGCCGCGGCCGGTGCGGCCTGGGTGAGCAGCCCGCTGAAGAATCGGGGATGGTCGAGGAAGCCCGTGGCCGTCCGGCCTCCGGAGGTCGACAGTCCCAGATGGCCCTCCGAGAGCGTGGAGGGTCCGGCGTAGGAGTACGCCTGCACCGCATTCGTCATGCCGCGGACAGTAGAGATCACTACCGACAAAACATGATCGACCGGCCGGGCGGGCGGACGCCGACGCCATCAGGAGAACGGCGGAAGAGCGATGGACCTGAACGAACTCAAATGGCACAAGTCGAGCCTCAGCGGAAACAACGGCGGTGACTGCGTCGAGATCGCCAGACTCGAAAATGCCGCGCAGCGACCGGCGCACAAGCAGGACGCCACCCTGGCGCTGCGCGACAGCAAGAACCCCGCGGGCCCGGTGCTGTTCTTCAACGACAGCGAGTGGGTCGCCTTCCTCGACGGCGTCAAGGCCGCCGAATTCGACCTCTGAAAACCGGCTTCGAAGGCCCCGGACTCCACCTCTCCCAGCGGTCCGGGGCCTTTTCCTCCGGCGGGCTCCAGGCCTCGACGAAGCCTTTCCCGAGCGGGTGCCACAACGTAGGGGCCGGGTGATCCGCGCCTGCTCCGCTTGGGACTTCTGCGCGGCACGACCGGCGGGCCGGGTTCCCGCGCCGCCTCGTTCAGTCCTGCGAACGGGCGAACAGTTCGAGATGGGAGCAGCGGGTGCAGCGGAAGGCGTCGATGGTCCAGCGCGCCCTCCACAAGCGCTTGGCACCGCCGAACAATCCGCGCTCCAGAGGGCCCTGGATCCAGCGGCTGTACCCGTGGGAGTGCTCACCGTCGTCCTCGATGAAGCCCTGCTCCAGGTCCGTGCCGTCACACTGGGTGCATCGCATGCCCATATTGTGCCAGCGCCCTTTTACTGTGCCGGTTTTACCGTGCCAGCGCCCTTTCCGGCGAAAGGATCATTTCGCCGGATGTTCACCTCACCCGGGCACCAGCGCCCTTCGCTCCACCCGATCCGGATCGCGTCCACGACCGTGGTGGGTGAGTTTCCCCGGCTGGATGGCGTTGCATCGGGATGAGGACGGCCATCGCGTGATCCTTGTCGCACCGTCCGCCGTTCATCCTCCTGCCGTTCATCCTCGTCCGGACGGACGGCGGCGGGCCGTAGGAGCGTCACGCCTTGACAGGGTCCGGGGTGAGGGCCTGTAATGATCCGCATGTCGCGTGCCGCCGGCCGGGAGGACGGCGGCGGCATGGAGGCAACGTAGCAGGGGATGATGTCGTGAGTTCTTACTCCACAGGCCGCGCCTGACCCCATCGGCGCCCGCGCGTCGTCCCCGTGCCAATGGTGCTGAGCACCACTCCCGCACGCGAGCCCTGGTCGAATCCGGCCGGTCCGATGGATCGGTGACCGGCTGACGGTCCGCCGTCCCGCGTGCTCGGCGAGGTTCATCCGTTCTGGGCCGGGTCGGCCCGTGCCCGCTTCACCCTGTCCCCACGACGGTGTCCCCACGACGGTGTCCCCACGACGGTGGTTCACCGTCGTGGTCATTCGTCATCACCGCGCCCAGCCGCGGATTTCCCCATACCTGGAGAGCAGAGCATGCCGGAAGACTTCAACCAGCAGATCATCAAGGAGTTCCGCGCCAACGGCGGACGGGTCGGCGGCCCCTTCGAAGGAGCCCGGCTGCTCCTTCTGACGACCATCGGGGCCAGGACCGGAGCGCGCCGCACGACTCCGTTGGGTTACCTGCCCGACGGGGAACGGAAGCTCGTCATCGCCTCCGCCGCGGGCGCCTCGACCCATCCGGCCTGGTACCACAATCTCCTCGCCGACCCGCACGTCACCGTGGAGGACGGCGTCTTCACCTACCAGGCGGAGGCGACCGTCGTGCGCGGCGAGGAGCGGGACCGCCTCTTCGCCCGCGCGGTGGAGGCCGATCCCGGCTGGGCCGACTACCAGGCCAGGACGAGCCGGATCATCCCCGTGGTCGCTCTGACCGCGGGCGGCGGCCCGCCGCCCGCGGGGTCACCGGCGGAGGCCCTCAAGCTGATCCACGACGCGTTCCGCAGGGAGCTCGTCCTGATCCGCAAGGAGCTCGCCGAGTCGGGACCGGGCCTGGGCACGCAGCTGCGCGTCAACTGCCTGACGTTGTGCCAGGGCCTTCACCACCACCACACCATCGAGGACGGTGGGATGTTCCCCTTCCTGGAGACCCGCCATCCCGAACTCGCCCCGACCCTGGCCCGGCTGCGCAGCGAGCACGTGGTGGTCGAGCGGCTTCTGACGCGGTTGCGGTCCGTCGTCTCCGGCGACGGGTCCGACGCCGACATGGTGCTGGCCGAGGTCGACCGCCTCACCGCCGACCTCGAAGCGCACCTGGACTACGAGGAGCAGCAGCTGATCCCGATTCTGAACACGATGGCCGAAGGAGCCTCCTCATGAACGTCACCCACATCCCCCTTTCACCCGACGCCGTCGCCGCGGTGACGACGCAGATGGGAGCGATGCGGTCCCAGCCTCCCGTGCTGCCCGCCGACGCCGACCGTACCCCCGTCCTGCCGCACACCGGCGGCGTCCCCGGTGAGTGGGTCACCGCCCCCCGCGACCCGGCGAACCCCGCGGCGGCGGCCGAGACAGGGGTGACGGTCTACGTGCACGGGGGCGGATTCGAGTACACCAACCCCCACCTGGAGATGATCATGGCCTATCGCCTGTCCCGGGCGACCGGCCGCCCCGCCCTGGCGGTGAGCTACCGGCTCGTCCCCGACCATCCGTACCCGGCCGCGCTCGACGACGTGCTGACCGCCTATCGGAGCCTGCTCGACCAGGGCGTGCCCGCCTCACGGATCGTCCTGGCCGGCGAGTCGGCCGGCGCCACGCTGGTGCTGTCGGCGCTGCTGGTGCTCAAGCAGACGGGCGATCCTCTCCCGGCGGCGGCGCTGGCCGTCTCCCCGCAGACCGACCTCACCCTGTCCAGCCCGTCCATCGACGCCAACGACGGCCAGGACTTCGTCAACCGGGCCGTGCTCGACCACGTCCGCACCCGGTATCTGGCCGGGGCGCGCCCGGACCAGGCGCCGCAGTCCCCCCTGTACGGCGAGCTCGGCGGGCTGCCGCCGCTGCTGCTCGCGGTGGGCTCGAAAGAGGTGCTGCTCGACGACGCGCGGCGCTTCGCCGAAGCCGTCTCGGCCGCCGGCGGAAGCGTCCACCTCGACGTCTACGAGGGCATGCCGCACGCCTTCCACGCGACCGTGCTGCCCGACACCCCGCTGCCGGTGGCCACCGTCTTCCTCCGCCGCCTCACGGAGTGGATCGGATAACGCCCCGCGCACCGGGCCTGACCACTTATTACGGATACGTAAACCATCCGATGCGCCAGGTCCGGCCGGAAACCACAATCGGGCAGGTGGTCACCCCGTCTCCCGCCGCTCCGAGCCGCGTCGTCCTGCACCGCTGGGCGGACGTGGCCCCGTATGAGAACGGCCGGGCCGACTATCGCGACCCGTTCGGCGGGACCGTCCGGACCTGGGACTACACCCGCTGGACCGGCGAGGAGACGGCCGTCGGCTTCCCCGCGACCGAGCTGGTGCCGTCATGGACGGCGAGCGCCCCGCCGGGGACCTGGCTGGAGGTCGGGCTGCAGGCCCGCACCGCCTCCGGCCACCTCACCAAGTGGTACGTGATGGGCCGCTGGGCCGAGGGCGACGGCGACATCTGCCGGACCTCCCTGCCCGGTCAGGGCGACGAGGACGGTGACGTCGCGGTGGACACCTACGTGGCCACCAGGCCGGTCACCGCCTACCGGCTCAGGTTCACGCTGTACGGCGCGGGCGCGAAGGTCCACCGGGCCGGGGTGATGGCCTCGGCGGTGCCCTCGCGGCCCGCGGTGCCGGCGAGCCCGCCCGGGGAGGCGGCGGGTGTCGAGCTGGACGTGCCGCGACGGTCGCAGAACGTCCACAAGGGGCACTTTCCCGAGTGGGACGGTGGCGGGGAGAACTGGTGCAGCCCGGCCTCGATGAGCATGGTGCTCGCCTACTGGGAGCGCGGCCCCCGCGGGGACGAGCTGTCCTGGGTCGCGCCGGACGATCCGTGCCCGGCCGTGGACCACGCCGCCCGGGACATGTACGACCACAGCTACCAGGGCACCGGGAACTGGCCGTTCGGCGTCGCCTACGCCGGTCGGTACGGCCTGGACGGATTCGTCACGCGGCTGCGCTCGCTCACCGAGTTGGAGCGTCTGGTCCGCGCCGGGATCCCGGTGCTCACCTCGCAGTCGTTCCGCGACCACGAGTTGCCCGGCTCGGGATACTCCACCGGCGGCCACATCATGGTCGTCGTCGGCTTCACCGCGAGCGGTGACGTCATCGCCAACGATCCCGCCGCGCCGGACGACGACACGGTGCGCCGGGTCTATCCGAGGGCCGCGTTCGAGAACGTCTGGCTCCGCAGTTCCGGCAGCGGGGGGATCGTGCACGTCGTCCACCCGCCCGGCCTTCCCCTGCCCGCCTCCGACGGCAATTGGTGATCAATGCTGAACGACTCTCCCATCCGCCCCGTCGACGTGGCCAGGGTGGACGACCGTCCGCTCTGGGTGGAGATCCTCGGTGAGGAGGTGTGGTGGGACGAGCCTCGTCCGCACGAGGGCGGGCGCAGGTGCGTGGTCCGGCGCGGGCCGGACGGCATGCCGCGCGACGCGATCCCGCAGGGCTGGAACTCCCGTAACCGCCTCATCGAGTACGGCGGGCGGTCCTGGCGGCCGCTGCCGGACGGCGGGGTCGTGTTCACCAACTGGGCCGACCAGCGGATCTACCGGTACGGCGGGCTCATCGCTCCGGCCCTGCGTGACACGGTCGCCGAGACGACCCGTGACACGACCGATGAGACGACCGATGAGACGGCTCCCGCCGGTGACACCGGGCAGCCGGTCCCCCTCACCCCCGACGACGGGGCCCGCTACGGTGATCTGTACCTGCCGCCGGGGCGCGGGGAGGTCTGGGCCGTGCGCGAGATCCATCCCACCGCTCCGGACACCGGCACGCCGGGAGCCCTCGCTTCGGAACCCGCCCCGGAAGGCGCCGCTTCGGAGGCCGCCGCGCCCGGATCCGGCATCGGGCCCGATGCCCGCGCCCTCCCCCGCCGCGACTTGGTGGCGGTGCCGCTGGACGGCGGGCCGGTGCGGGTCATCGCCATCGCCCAGCACTTCGTGACCAATCCCCGCCTCTCCCCGGACGGCACGCACGTCGCCTGGATCGGCTGGGACCACCCCGCGATGCCCTGGGACGGCACCGAGCTGTGCGTGGCCCCCCTGGACGCGGCCGGCTCGGCCGGGCCGTACCGCGTCGTCGCCGGCGGCCCGGAGGAGTCGGTGATCCAGGCCGAGTGGCGCGACGACGGCGCGCTCTACGCGCTCACCGACCCCGACGGCTGGTGGAACCTGCACCTGGTCCCCCTCGACGGCTCCGGGACCCGCAACCTGGCCCCGCTCCGGGAGGAGTGCGGCGACGCCGTCTGGCGGCTCGGCAACACCTGGTTCGCGCTCGCGGGCGACAGGATCGTCATGGTCCACGGCACCCCGGACCGCCGCCGCCTCGGCGTGCTGGACCCGGCCACCGGCGAGATCGCCGACGTCGAGGCCCCGCCCACCTACTGGAATCCCACGGTCTCCGCCGGCGGCGATCTGGTGGCGGGCGTGGCGGCCTCGCCGTACACGCCGTTCGAGGTCGTCACGGTGAACCTGCGGACCGGGGCGCACGCGGTGTTGTCGGCGAAGAAGGACCTGCCGGCCCGCGAGGCGCTGCCCGACCCGGAGGCGGTGACCTTCGACGGCGTGCACGCGCACCTCTACCCGCCGCGCGGCGTCACCGGCCCCGCCCCTTACGTGATCTTCGTGCACGGCGGGCCGACGAGCGCCGCCACGATGGTCCTCGATGTGGAGATCGCCTATTTCACCAGCCGGGGTATCGGCGTGGCCGACGTGAACTACGGCGGCTCGACCGGCTACGGCCGCGCCTATCGTGAGCGGCTGCGCCATCAGTGGGGCGTGGTCGACGTGCGCGACTGCGAGACGGTGGCGCACGGCCTGATCGCCGCCGGCCGGGCGCACCCGTCGAAGATCGCGATCCGCGGCGGCAGCGCGGGCGGCTGGACGTCGGTGGCCGCGCTGGTGCACAGCAAGGTGTTCCGCGGCGCCGTGGCCCACTACGCGATCACCGATCCGGAGGGATGGGCGGCCGAGACCCACGACTTCGAATCGCGCTACCTCGACGGTCTGATCGGCCCGCTCCCGCAGACCCGGCAGCGTTATCTGGACCGCTCCCCCACCCTGCACGCCGCGAACGCCTCCGGCCCCGCGCTGCTCATGCACGGCCTGGAGGACGCGATCGTCGATCCGGTCCAGGCGGAGCGGTTCGCCGCGGCGCTGGAGCGCGAGGGCACGCCGTGGGCCTACCTGACCTTCCCCGGCGAGCAGCACGGCTGGCGCCGGGAGGAGACCATCATCGCCGTGCTGGAGGCCGAACTCGCCTTCTACGGCCTGATCTTCGGTTTCCCGACGCCCGAGGTGCCGCCCCTGGTCCTGCGGGGTATGCATTCATGATCAATCGTTTTCGGGGGAGCTCCATCCATGCATGAGGTCGCTCAGATCTGCTCGGATCTGATCAGGTTCGACACCACCAACCCGGGCTCCGGCGAGCGCCCGGCGGCCGAGCACGTCGCCGGGCTGCTGTCCGACGCCGGCATCGAGCCGGTCGTCTTCGAGTCGGCGAGGAACCGCACCAGCGTGGTCGCCAGGATCCCGGGCGACTCGCCCGAGGCGCTGCTGATCCACGGCCATCTGGACGTGGTCCCGGCCCAGCCCGCCGACTGGCGGATACACCCGTTCTCCGGAGAGATCGCCGACGGCTGCGTCTGGGGCCGGGGCGCGGTGGACATGAAGGGCACGCTGTCGATGACGCTCGCCCTGGTCCGTGACTGGGCCCGGCGCGGCGTGCGGCCCAGGCGCGACATCGTGCTGGCCTTCCTCGCCGACGAGGAGGCCACCGGCGAGTACGGCTCACGGTATGCGGCGACGCGGCACAGGGAGCTGTTCGACGGCTGCACCGAGGCGATCAGCGAGTCGGGCGGCTACAGCGTCCAGGCTCCGGACGCGCGGATCTACCCCGTCGCGGTGGGCGAGCGCGGCACCGCCTGGATGAAGCTGACCGCCCACGGCGTCGCGGGCCACGGCTCACGGCCGCCGAAGGACAACGCGGTGGCCGAGCTCTGCCACGCCCTGTCCAGGATCGCCTCCTACCGGTGGCCGGTACGGCTGACGCCCGGGGTGGCGGCGCTGATCACGAGTCTGGCGGACATCCTCGGCGAGACCATCGACTACGACCGGCTGGAGGAGGAGGCCGAGCGGCTCGGCCAGGTCGGTGCCCTGTTCAAGGCGCAGATCCGCAACTCGGCGAATCCGACGATGCTGGAGGCCGGCTACAAGGTCAACGTGGTCCCCGGCACCGCGACCGCGCACGTGGACGGCCGTTTCCTGCCGGGTCACCGGGAGGAGTTCCTGGAGACGATCGACCGCCTGCTCGGCCCGAAGGTCACCCGCGAGTTCGTCAACATCGAGGACGCCCCCTCCGCGCCGCTGGACTCCCCGTTCTTCGAGGAGCTGTGCGCCGCGCTCGTCGCCGAGGACCCGGCCGCGCGGCCGGTGCCGTACGTGATGTCGGGCGGCACGGACGCGAAGTCCTTCGCCGACCTCGGCATCAAGGGCTACGGCTTCGCGCCCCTGATGCTCACGCCGGAGCTGGACTACTACGGCATGTTCCACGGCGTGGACGAGCGCGTTCCCGTCGAGGGCCTGGAGTTCGGCGTGCGCGTCCTGGATCGTCTCCTGGCCTCCTGACGGAACGGGCGGGGCGCGATTCCCGCGGCGGGCTTTCCCGGGATCGGAGGATGATCTACGATCCGTGCGGGGTCGCACCCCTGCCATCCCACCGCCGGCGATCGTCGGAGCTCGCGTCCCCGCAGGTCGACGACGCCGAAACCCTGGAGGACGTGTCTTGTCTGAGTCAGAGCCGGTCAACCGTGTGCCTCTGCCGCTCGGTGACGGCGTGGAGATGTACGTCGAGGTCTCCTCTTCGGTGTTCCAGGACGGCGAGCGGGAGATCTCGGGGCGCCGCGCCTCGTTGGAGCAGTTCACCGACGCCCTCACCCGCTTCTCCACGACGTTGACCGACTCCCTGAAGAAGAGCGGCGCCTCGCGCTTCAGCGTCGAGTTCGGATGCGAGGTCGCGGCCGAGACCGGGCGCCTGGTCGCGGTGCTCGGCAAGGGAAGCGCGACGTCTTCGGTCAAGGTCACCCTCGAATGGGAGGACGCCTCGTCGTGACCGAGGATCGGGCCCGGCTCGAAGCCGCCTTCCGATCCGTCTGCGTTTCGCTGGAGACGACGAACGGCGACAGCGTCGGCTCCGGTTTCTTCGTGGGCCCCGGGCAGGTCCTGACCTGCGCTCATGTCGTGGCGGCCCGTGGCCAGGCCCCACCCTCCCACCTCCTGGGCAGGTGGGAGGGGCGCGAGCTCCTGCTCGAGGTGCTCGGCGCCTGCTGGCTCCCCGCGCCGGACGGGCCCGATCTGGCGCTGCTGCGGGTGACCCCGCCTCCCAACGAACTGTCGGCGGCCCTGTCCGCGTCGGTCCTGCCGGGCGACGAGTTGTGGACGTTCGGCTTTCCCCAGGGGCCTTATCGCCCGGGCGACTCCGTCAGCTTCCGCTATGACGGGCCGTCCCTGCGCGAGGACGGTGCCCGGCTGCTTCGGATCACGCACGGACGCGCGGTGGAGGGGTTCAGCGGAGCACCGGTGCTGAACTGGCGGACCGGAGGGGTGTGCGGCGTGCTCCGTCTCGCCGACAGCCCGGCCGGCGGCCCGCCCGGGGCGCGGCTGATCCCCGCGGAGGTGATCAACCGGGTCTGCCGGGAGGAACTGGCGCAGGACGCCGACACCGGGTGGCTGTCGCTGCTCGACGACGCGCGGCTCCACGCGGGCGGCTGGCGGCGGCTCGGCCCGCGGCTGCGCGCCTATCTCAAGGTCGCGCGCGAGGAGTCGCGCCAGCACCCCTACGCCACCGCCCTGCCCGGCGCTCCCCGCCTGGACGCCGTCTATGTGCACCAGCAGGCCGCCCGGCAGAGCGAGTCCCCGCAGGGACCGGCCGCCCCGGAGATCTCGGGAACGGCGCAGGGCCGGCGGCCCGCCCATCAGCAGCATCGGGGGACGGCGCCCGCCGAGGGATACCAGTTCCTGCAGCGTTTCGACGCGGACGACATCCTGGAGCGCCACCACGGCGGATTGATCGTCGGGGGGCCGGGGGCCGGCAAGTCCAGCCTGCTCAAGCATTTCCTGCAGACGGCCGCCGACAGGTGGCTGGAGACGGGGAGCGGGGAATACGTGCCCGTGCTCGTGCGCGCCCACGCCCTCGCCGGCGATCTCCCCCTTCCCCAGGCGGTCGCCGCCGGAGTCCAGGCCGACCTGGGGTCCCGACTGGAGGACGCGCATCTCGCCGAGGACCTGACGCGGGAGGCCGCGTCCGGAACGCCCTGGCTCATCCTCCTCGACGGCGTCGACGAGATCCTGGACCCCGCGGCCAGGGCCAGGGTGCTGCGCGCCGTGGTGCGCTGGTGGCCGGACGAGCGCTACCGGTTCCTGATCACCAGCCGCCCCCTGCCCCATGCCGAACTGGACGAGCTGCGCAAGAAAATCCCGATCTTCGACATCCAGCCTTTCTCGGAGGAGCAGCTGCCGGTGCTCGCCGAGCGCTGGTTCACCGCCCTGGGGCTGCGGGAGGTCGATTCCCTCATCGAGGAGTTCGTCGAGCAGCTCTTCCAGAAGCATCTCGGTCAGCTCGCCCGGACCCCGCTCATCTCCACCATGATCTGCGTGGTCTTCGCCCACGAGCCGGGGCGGCAGCTCCCCCACTCCCGGGCGGAGCTGTATGAGAGGTTCGTGGGTGTCCTGCTGGACAAGTCGTTCACGCATGTCAACGCCATGGACCTGCTCAAGCGGCGCGCCGCGCCCTACGGCACGGACGCGGTGCGGGCGGTCGAGTCGCTGCAAGGTGATCTGGGCACCCACCTGGAGACCCTGGCCGTACGGATCTTCAGCGCGGTGGACACGTCCGGAGACGTCCTCGAACACGCCCGGGCGGCCACGAGCGCGATCCGCCCGGCGAACCTGCCGGAGGAGATCTGGCGTGACTTCGTGGCCGAGTCCCTGCGTCAGAGCGGCCTCATTCTGGAAAAGGGCGGCGGGTTCGAGTTCGTCCACCACACGATCGCCGAATATCTGGCGGCCAGATGGTCCGCCTGGCGAAGCGGGAGGTTCGGGTTCCGGGACAGATGGAGGATCGCCGTCGGAGCGGGCAGGCAGCAGTCACTCGATCTCTTCGTGGCCGCACTGCTCCAGCAGGGTGGCGTCGACCTGACCCGTCCCGTCCCGCGACTGCTCATGTGGCGCCGGTTGGTGCACGCCCGGCTCGTCGCCGCGCTCGTCCGTGACGGCGTCCACCTGCCCGAGGACATGGTCCAGACGGCGAAGGACCGGCTAACGGAGATCATCGAAAGACGCTCGGTGGCGCTCCCGGCGGTTCTCCGGGAGCGTTTCTGGGACTACGAGGACGACTGCGTCCTGGCCGCGATCTCTCTCAGCCTCATCGACCAGCAGAACGGCCTGCGCCTGCTGACCCGGCTGGCCGCCGACCCCAGGGTCGGCGGCTTCCACGTCCCCGATGTCGGCGCCTACATGACGGACCTGCTGAACATCGCCCCCGGCGAGGATCTCGCGCTGCTGAGCCGGCTGGCGGCCGACGACTCGCAGGAAAGCTACTATCGGGCGGCCATGGCCGAGTTCGTCCTGGACAAGGATCCACGGCTGGGCACCCCGTTGAGCCGGGAGCTCTGCGCGGACCCCACGATGGACAGCAACGACCGCCTCCAGTGCGCCGAGAACCTCGTCGAGGCGGACCACCAGGCGGGCATCGACGCCTTCTCCGGGCTCGTGGCGGACCCCTCGATGCGGGAGGACGACCGTCAGTCGGCGGCGGACCGCCTGCTGGAGCTCGCAAGCGAGCGAGGAGTCGCGGCGCTCTCCCCCCTCATCGCCGACCCGAACGTCGATCCGGCACAAAGATCGGCCTACATCGCACGACTTCTGCACGAGAACGCCGCCATACCGTTGGACGCGCTCAGCGCCTTCGTCCTCGATCCGTCGGTGGCGATCACCGTGCGCTTCGACAGGCTCAGGCTCATCCGGAAGATGGACTCCGCCAGAGCCGATTCCCTGCTGGCCGAGACCGTGGCGAACGGATCGGACAGCGGCCTGCACCGCTCTCTCGCCTGTGCCGTCCTGCTGCGGCAGTCGCCGGCCGACGGCGCCCGGGTCGTGGAGACGCTGTCCGGGGACTCCCGGGCGCCGGGTTTCCACCGGGTCTTCTGCCACATCTGGCTGGACTCCACCGGCGAGGCGGCGGCGGGGCTGACCAGGCTGGCGGCCGACGGCGGGCTCGGCGGCGAATGGCGGCTCTTAGCCGCCGAGATGCTCATCGACTACGACGGGGAGGCGGGCGAAGCCGTCCTACGAGAACTCTCCCTGGACTCCGCGATGCCTCTTCGCCTGCGATGGCGATGCAGGATCACGCTCCTGTACCGCACGCTTCGCAAGCGTCTCGCCTCCCTGCCGGCGGGCGCGGCGGGGTCCGGGTGACCACCTCGGCTCGCGCGGAGCCGTGTCCGGCGGCACGCCACGGCCGGGCGGCCGAAGGACCTTACTCCCAGCCCTCCACTCCCAGCCGGCCATACCGCCCCGCGGACTCCCGCACGGCGGCGCATCCCCGGAGAACATGTCCGGGGGGCGCGCCCGTACGGCGGGTCCAGAAATTCTGGCTGCTCATCTGGAGCCCCCTTTGCTCGGCGATGGTCGGGCCTACGCCTTACCCCGCTCGGCGGCGATAAACGGCGATCGGCGGATTCGCCCCGGCCCGCCAGGTCAGCGGGCGAGGGGAGTCTTCGCGGCGGAGTGGGCGTTGAGGAACCTTTCGAGGACGAGGGTGGCGGCGCCCAGCGCCACGGCGTCGGGGCCGAGCCGGCCCAGCACGATGGAGGTGGCCGCGTACGGCTGGGCCAGGGAGTTGGCCGCCGAGGCGGCGCGGATGTCGGCGAGCAGGTGACGGCCGAGCAGGAGACCGGCCCAGCCGCCGATGATGATCCGCTCGGGGTTGATCAGGTTGATCAGGTTGGACAGGCCGACCCCCAGGTAGGTCGCGGTCTCCTCGATCACCGGCGAGCCGGATTCGAGCAGGCGGCCCAGCTCGACCTGCCAGTCGGTGGTCTGCGTGGGAACCCCGGCGCGGTCGAGGATGGCCTCGGCTCCGACGTAGGCCTCCAGGCAGCCGCGCCCGCCGCACCGGCAGCTCCGGCCGTTCACAACGATCTTGGTGTGTCCCAGCTCGCCCGCGCTGTTGCTCACGCCGCGGAAGGTCGTCCCGTCGGTGACGACGGTGGCGCCGACCCCCGACCCGATGAGCACGATCACCGCGTCACCGGCCCCGTGTCCCGCGCCGAACCACAGCTCCGCCTGGCCCATCGCCTTGGCGCCGTTGTCGACGAACACCGGCAACGAGGTGCCGGCCCGCATGAGGGCCCCCAGGGGGACGCCGTCCCAGCCGAAGGTCTTGGCGTGGACGCGCACGTCGCCGTCGTGCTCCACGATGCCGGGAACGCCGACCCCCACGCCCAGCACCTGTCCGGCGGACACCTCGGCGTCGGCGAGCACGACATCGATGCCCGCGAGGATGTGCCGCACCACCAGCTCGATGTCGTGCCTGGCGGGACGGAGCGCGTACTCGACCCTGGCCTTCTCGTTCATCTCCAGGTCGAACAGCTCGACGCGCACGTGCGTGTCGGCCACGTCGACGCCGATGGCGTAGCCGTAGACGGGGTTGACGCGCAGGATCATGCGGGGCCGGCCGCCGTCGGACTCGACGTGGCCCGCCTCGACGACGACGTTGTCGGCGAGCAGGTCGCCGGTCATGCTGCTGACCGTCGCGGCGCTGAGGCCGGTGAGCCTGGTCAGCTCGTTACGGCTCGCCGGACCCTCGAAGTACAGCGTCCGCAGCAGCATGGACTGGTTGCCCTTGCGGACATCCCGGACCGTCCTGCGTTCAGGCCTCACCATGATCGTCCCCCACTTCGTGACACATGTTAGTTCAAAGTCCGAAAGCGCATACCTCGAAGTTCGAAGGCCCGTCGCGACATCGCTGATCTCACGGTCATCGCGGGTGCGTTACCAAAACGTTTCCTCAGAGGGCTGAACTTTTTTCACAGCTTACATTATCGTCCGTTCAACCCCTTATGAGGAGTTGGAAATGATCAGGAGAGTCACAGGGACCGCGGCCGGCGTGGCGATGCTCATCGGGCTCGCCGCGTGCGGCAGCGGCTCTGAGCAGGCCTCGGACACCAAGGCGCTGACCTACTGGATGTTCCAGGACCGCACCCCGCAGGCCGGCGAGGTCGTCGAAAAGATCCGCGGTGACTTCGAGAAGGCCAACGGCGTCACGGTGAAGATCGTCAAGATCCCCAAGGACGACTACAACACCAAGCTCGGCAGCGCCATCGCCAGCGGGACCGTTCCGGACGCCGGCATCCTCGACCAACCGCTCGTGGCCCGTTACGCGCTGGACGGCACGATCAAGGAAGTGCCCGCGGGCACGGTCGACGAGAAGTCGCTCTACGCCGGGGCGCTGAACACCAACCGGGTCGACGACAAGCTCTACGGCCTGCCGGTGGACCAGACCGCGGTCGCCCTCTTCTACAACAAGAAGCTGGTGCCGACCCCGCCCAAGACCTGGGACGAGCTCAAGCAGATCACCGCGAAGATCCACGCGGACGACCCGAAGACCGCCGGCATGGTGGTGCCCAAGGGAGACGGCTACGGCGCCTGGATGTGGCCGGGCGTCCTCGGCGGCGCGGGCGGCTCCCTCGTGGACGAGAAGAACAAGAAGATCCTCTTCGACCAGCAACCCGGGGTCGAGGCGCTGCAGCTGTGGGCGGACCTGCTCCCCTCCTCTCCCAGGTCGATCACCGACTCGGACAAGGCGTTCGAGAACGGCCTGGCCGGCATGATGATCTCCGGCCCCTGGGATGTCGCCAACATCAAGGACCAGTTCCCCGACCTGCAGTTCAGCACCGCGCCGCTGCCGTACAAGACGCAGCCGTCCGGCAACATCGGCGGCGAGAACTCCGTGGTCTTCGCCAAGGGCAAGAACGCCGACATCGCCTGGAAGTGGATCCAGTACCTCACCAACGCCGACAACAACACCAAGCTGGCCCAGGCCCTCGGCGGCTTCCCGACCAACATCGCGGCCGCCGAGCGGGACGCCGCGAGCTTCGGGCCCGACCAGGCCGCGTTCCTGGAGCAGCTCAAGGTCGCCCAGGCGCGTCCGGCCCTGCCGCAGTGGATCCAGATCAACGACGAGATCATCGCTCCCGCCATCGAGGCGGCACTGAGCGGCAAGGTCACCTCTCAGCAGGCCCTGAGCGACGCGGCGGACAAGACCCGCGCCCTGCTCGGCTGGACCGGCTGACGCGAAGGCGAGGCGGACGTGGCATCTCCGGCGCCGGCCGACAGGCCCACCGCCACACCTGAGCCTGGGCGGCGGCGACGCCTCCCGGGCCTCGGGGGGCGCGACCACGTCATCGGGTGGCTCCTGATCGCCCCCGCGATGGCGTACTTCATCATCTTCCTGCTCTATCCGGCACTGTCGGCGCTGTACTACAGCTTCACCGACTGGGACCTGCGCTCACCGGCGAACTGGGTGGGGCCGGCCAACTACACCGACCTGCTCTTCGACGACGTCAAATACCCCCACTTCTGGAAGTCGGTGCGGGTCACCCTCCAGTACACGCTGATCGCGGTGCCACTGACGCTGGGCAGCGCGCTGGCCCAGGCACTGCTGATCAACGCGATCCGCCGGGGCTCCAACCTGTTCCGGCTGTTGCTGTTCCTGCCGGTGGTCACCGCGGAGGCGGCCGTCGGCGCCATCTGGCGCTGGCTCTACGACCCGCAGTACGGGCTGGTCAACGGCTTCCTGGGGCTGTTCGGAATCCCCGGGCAGAACTGGCTCAACACCCCCGAGCTGGTCATCCCGGCCCTGGCGTTCATCGCCGCCTGGCAGTGCGGGATCTCAATGATCATCTATCTGGCGGGGCTGAAGGGCATCCCCGACTCGATCCGCGAGGCGGCGACCATCGACGGCGCCGGGCCGCTCCAGCGGTTCTGGAAGGTCGTCTTCCCGATGCTGCGGCCCACCACCTTCTACCTGCTGGTCACCGGCGTGATCGCGGCCCTGCAGGTGTTCGGCCTGGTTTACGTGATCTTCTCGGGCGGCGGCAACAAGAGCGTCACCGGCGGCCCCGAGCAGTCGGGGCTGACCTACGTCCTGCACCTGTACCTGTTCGCCTTCCGCTACGACGCGATGGGCGCGGCCTGCGCGATGTCGTTCATCCTGTTCCTCTTCATCATGATCATCACTGCGCTGCAGTTCAAGTTCGTCAAGCAGGAGGCGTCGTGAGGACCTCGGGGAAATCGGGGAGGGCGGGGCGCGCGTCGATCTACGTCGCCCTGGTGCTGCTGGCGGCGGTCTCGGTCGTCCCGTTCATCTGGATGCTGGCCACCTCCTTCAAGCACGGCTCGGACGTCTACACCAAGGTGCCCAGCCTGCTGCCGCTGGACCGCAAGACCGGCGCCTGGTCGCCGACGCTGGAGAACTACGAGCACGTCCTGAAGGTCGGCGGCCTCGGCCAGGCCTTCCTCAACAGCGTCTGGGTCTGCCTGATCCTGGTGCCGGCCAAGCTCCTGATCGACGCGCTGGCCGCCTACGCCTTCGCCCGCATCCCCTTCCCCGGGCGGGACAAGCTGTTCGTCCTGCTGCTGGCAGGCATGATGGTGCCCACCATCACCCTGCTGGTGCCGCGCATCCACGTCACCCAGCAGCTGGGCATGTTCGACTCGGGGTGGGGCCTGATCGTGCCCAACGTGGCCTCGGTCCTGGACATCTTCCTGCTGCGGCAGTTCTTCCTGTCGCTGCCGGGAGAGCTGGAGGAGGCGGCGCGCATCGACGGCGCCGGACGGATGCAGATCTTCTGGCGGATCATCCTGCCGCTGTCCACGCCGGTGCTGTCGGTCGTCACGATCACCAGCTTCATCTTTCACTGGAACGACCTGGTCTGGCCGCTCGTGGTCCTCAACGACCCCGACCTCTACACGCTGCCCCTCGCCCTGCAGCAGCTGGCCAGCAGCGAATCCGGACGCGCCTACTACATCATGGCGGGCGCCGCCCTCGCGGTCGTCCCCGTGATCGTCGTCCTGCTGATCTTCCAGCGCCGCATCATGCAGGGCATCGCCTTCACCGGCCTCAAGAGTTGACCCACTACGGCGTGAGCCGTACCTGACGAACGGAAGTGTGAGCGTGACCATCGAGGTCCGCGACGGGATCACCGTCATCGACGGCGAGTCCCGGGTGCTTGTCAGCGCCGACTACCCCTATTACCGGGATGAGCCCGGTGTCTGGGCCGACCGGCTGCGGGCGATGCGCGACGAGTTGGGCATCGAGGTGATCAGCAGCTACATCCCGTGGCGGCACCACCAGCCCGACCCCGCGACGGCGCCCGACTTCACCGGCAGCGGCCACCCGTCCAGGGACGTCGTCGGTTTCATCAACCTGTGCCACGAGCTGGGGCTGAAGGTGATCGCCAAGCCCGGGCCGTTCATCCACGCCGAGACGACCTACGGCGGCCTGCCCGACTGGATCTGCCCCTCGGCCGACGCGCAGATCGAGCCGCTGCTCGACGCGGCGGGCGAGCCCTCGCGTTGGATGGACTCGCCCGTGCCACCCGGCAAGGTGCTGCCCGCCCCGCTGGGGCCGGTGTTCCTGGCCAAGGCGACCCAGTGGCTGTCGGCGGTCGGCAAGGACGTGCTGGACGCCACGACCCACCCGGACGGCCCGGTGATCATGATGCAGATCGCCAACGAGGGCATCTACACCAACGGCTCGCGGTCGCTGTCGGCATACGACTACAGCCCTTCAGCGCTGGCGTTCTTCCGCGAGCGCCTGTCGGCGTGGTACGGCTCGGTCGAGGAGTACAACCGCACCCACGCGACGGCGCACCGGGAATGGGACGAGATCGAGCCGCCCCGCTCCTGGAGCGCGACCACCCTGCCGCAGGAGATGCAGACCTACGCCGACTGGGGGCGCTTCCACGCCGAGTACCTCGCCGAGGTCTACCACCGCTGGGCCGCGGCGGTGGACTGCCGGGTTCCGACGGTGGTCAACCTGAACCCGCCGACGGTCGAGGAGCTGGACGACTGGCTGGCCCGGGTGCGCCCCGAGACCTGGCGGGACGTCGCCTACGGGTTCACCAACTGGATGGGCGTGGTCTCGACGGATCCCGACGCCCAGGCCCGTTACGTGACGGCCGCCAAGCGGGCCCCCGGCCCCAATCTCGAGGAGAACTGGGGCTTCTCCCTGCTCTACGACCGCGCCTACGCCGACGCGGCCACCAGCCACCACCAGACCCTGCTCGCGCTGGCCGCCGGAGCCACCGGCTTCAACGTCTACACCGGAGTCGGCACCTCCGGCTGGGCGCCCGAGATGGACTCCACCCACACCGCGCCCTACCCCGACTGCGCCCCCATCGCCGCCGACGGCTCCGCCACCGAGAAGGCCCCCGTCATCCAGGCGCTGGCGGACTTCTTCGCCTTCCACGGAGCGGAGTTCCTGGAGTGCGCGCCCGCGACGGCGGGAGCCTTCGGGCTGTACCTGCCCTACGCGGGCATCGCCGCCTGGGCCGGACCCGGCTCCGGCGGCCCCGAATGCGGCCGCTCGCTGCGCGCCTTCCACGACCGCATGCGCTCGGCGGGACGTGACTACGCCGTCGTCGAGCTGGAGAGCGCCACGCTCGAGCGGCTGGCCGCGCACGAGACGCTGACGGTTCCCGGCGGGCCGTTCATGCACCGCCACGTCCAGGACCTGCTGGCCGGCTACCTCGCGGGCGGCGGGCGGATCATGCTGGACGGTCCCGCGCCCGACCTCGACGAGGACCTGCGCCCGTACGGCGCGCTGGCCGAGGCGCTCGCCCGCGCCGCCGCCACGCCGGCCGCCCCGGCCGCCGAGGCGGTCCGGGTGACGCGCGGCAGCGCGGACGCGTTCGTCCGGGTCCACCCCGGCCACGACGTCCGGTACCTGACGATTCTCGTGCAGAGCGACAACGAGGGACCCGTCAGGGTGGAGACCCCGCACGGCGTGGTCGAGACCACGTGCGCGCGGGGCGGGGCGGTCGTGGTGCGGCTGGCCGGGGGCGAGCTGGACGACTTCGTCGTCAAGGGGCTCAACGGTTTCCTCGACTCCGCCGTACCCGCGTCGATCACCGTCGGCGACCGGGACGTGCGGGCGGACCGCCCCGCGGACCTGGCCCGGATCGGCGGGAAGGTCCGCGGGGACGGCTGACCTCCGGGACCGCCCCCGTCCGGTCGCGGAGCTTGTCAGCGGGTCCAGGCTGGCAGGTCGAGAGGCGTGCGCTGCACCCCGATCCACTGGCGCCTGGTGAATCCGGGCATCTGGTTCTCCGCGCCGTGACGGGCGTGCGCGTCGTTGACGTGCACCTCGCCGGCCTGCAGTCGCTCGGCGACGGCCATGCCCCGCAACAGGTCGGCGCTGAAGACCGAGTTCATCAGCATCGGATGGCCGTTCACCAGGGAGACGACCTCCTCCTCGGAGTCGACCACGGTCACCGGGATGACCGGGCCGAAGATCTCCTCGGTGAACGCGGGCATGTCCGGCGTCACGTCGGCCAGGACCGTCGGACGGTAGAAGAGGCCTTCGTAGGTTCCTCCGGTGACCAGCCGGGCGCCCTTGGCGATCGAGGGCTGGACGATCGTCCGGTGCACCCTGTCCCGCTGGACCTCGCTGATCAGGGGATCGAGATCCACCTCCTCCCGGACGGGGTCGCCCACCCGCAGCGCCTCCACCCGCCTGGTCACCGCCGCCAGGTAGCGGTCGGCGACCCCGCGCATGACGATGTGCCGGCTGGAGCTGATGCAGGTCTGCCCCTGGAACTCCAGCGAGGCGATCATCGCGCACGACGCGGCCAGCTCGACGTCGGCGGCCTCGCCCAGGGCGTAGCCGCCGATCCGCTCGCCGGTGGCCTTCTCGTACACGGCGGCCTCGTGACCCGACTCGGAGGCGCAGAACGTCCCGTCGATGTAGAGCTTGCCGTCTCCGATAGAGAGTGTCATCGCGGCATCATATGTTTGTTCTTGTACAAAAATAAGTGTTGAAACACGGTGAAAACGATGTGGGCGGACGATCGGGCAGGCCGTCCGGCGCCCACCCCTCCCGCCCTGGTGAACGGCGGCCGAAGCCCAGCCGGTCGATGGGACCCCAGGGCGGTGGGCCGGCCACAGGACAGCTTTCGTCAAGATATAAATTTAAGCATTGACAAAGATCTGATGAGAGGCCACTCTCAACCGGTGGGGCACCCTTCCCTCTCCCCGGCGTCCCGTCCGCACGCGACCCGATCGACGGGACCGCCGAAAGCAGACGGCCCACGCGGCGGACTCGGCACCCACCACGGAACATGGGGTTCGGCGGCATTGGAACGATCAGCCACATCAGCGGCGGCGCGGATTCGACCAGCGGGGAGCCCGGCCGCCGGACGCGAGACCGGACCGGCCGTCCCGCGCGACCGCGAGAGCATGGGCCGGCTCGTGCGCGAGCTGACCGACCCGCTGATCCCCCTTCTCAGCCCCGGCCGCGCACGCCTGCGGCTGGGGGACAACGCCGCCCACTACCCCGACGCGGCCGCCGAGCTCGAGGCGTTCGCCCGGCCGCTGTGGGGGCTGGGCCCGCTGGCCGCCGGCGGGGGAGGGTTCGAGCACTGGGAGCTGTGGCGCCGGGGACTGGCGGCGGGCACCGACCTCCGAAACGAGGAGTTCTGGGGGGCGGTGACCGACGTCGACCAGCGGCTGGTGGAGACCGCCGCGATCGGCTTGGCGCTCGCCGTCGCGCCCGAGGCCGTATGGGACCCGCTGAGCGGCCGGGAGCGCGACAACCTCGCGGCGTGGCTGCTGCACGCGACCACCGTCGAACCCGCCGACAACAACTGGCGTTTCTTCCCCGTCATGGTGGGACTCGGCCTCGACCGCGTCGGCGTCCGGTTCGACCCCGCCGCCGGCCTCGCCCACCTGGAGCGGCTGGAGTCCTTCGCCCTGGGCGCGGGCTGGTACAGCGACGGGCCCACCGCCCAGCGCGACTACTACGTCCCCTTCGCGATGCACTTCTACGGCCTGATCTACGCCGCCCTCGCCGGGGACCGCGACCCCGGCCGCGCCCAGCGCTTCCGCGAGCGCGCGGCGGCCTTCAGCCTGGACTTCCAGCACTGGTTCGCCTCGGACGGGTCGGCCGTGCCCTTCGGCCGGAGCATGACCTACCGCTTCGCGCAGGGGGCGTTCTGGGGCGCGCTCGCCTTCGCCGACGTCGAAGCCCTGCCCTGGGGGACGGTGAAGGGCCATCTGATGCGGCACCTGCGCTGGTGGCTGGCGCGGCCGATCCGCGACCGCGCCGGTCTGCTCACCCTGGGGTACGCCTACGCCCAGCCCGCGCTCACCGAGCAGTACAACGCCCCCGGCTCCCCCTACTGGGCGCTGAAGGCCTTTCTGCCGCTGGCGGTGCCGGCCGAGCACCCGTTCTGGACGGCGCCGGAGGAGGCCGCGCCGGACCTGCCGCCGGTCAGTGCCCAGCCGGAGGCGGGCGTCGCGCTGATGCGGTGCGAGGAGGGCCGGCAGGTGGTCATGCTGAGCGCACGGCAACACCACACGTGGGTACGGCACGGCGCGGCGAAATACGCCAAGTTCGCCTACTCCACCTTCTTCGGGTTCAGCGTGCCCGGCGGCTCCTGGGGGCTTGAGCAGGGCGCGTTCGACAGCACGCTGGCGCTGAGCGAGGACGGGACGCACTGGCGGCCGTGCGAGGTGCCGCAGGAGTGCCCGGCACACCGCGACCTCCTCCACACCCGGTGGGCGCCATGGCCCGACGTGGAGGTCGAGACCTGGCTGATCGCTCGCGCCCCGTGGCACATACGGGTGCATCGCCTGCGGTCCGAGCGCGGGCTCCTCTCCGCCGAGGGCGCGTTCGCGGTGAACCGCGACACGCCCGCGCGCCGCTCCGAGGCCGGGGCGGGCCACGCCCGCGTCGACTCCCCCGCCGGACTGTGCGTGATAGAGGATCTCGGCGGGGCGCGGGCCGGGCGGCTGGTGCACGCCCTGCCCGGCACCAACGTCCTCGCGCCGCGAACGGTGATCCCCACGCTGACCGGGGAGCACGAGGCGGGTGAGCACTGGCTGGCATGCGCCGTGCTGGGGCTCGGGCAGGCCCCGCCGGACGCGCGGTGGCCCGAGCCTCCCGGCTGGGAGGCCGTATCGGACCTCGTCCCCGGGCTCCCCGATCTCCCTAGGCTCCCTGGGCTCAGCGCAGCTTGGGATCCAGCGCGTCGCGGACGACGTCGCCCAGCAGCAGGAAGCTGAGCACCGTCGCGGTGAGGAACAACGACGGGAAGACGAGCAGGTGGGGGTGCTCGGCGAAGAAGGTCTGGGCGATGTTGAGCTGCAGGCCCCAGGAGACGTCCGGATACTGCAGACCGACGCCCAGGTAGTCGAGGGTGGCCTCGCCGGCGATGACGTTGCCCACGTTGAGCATGGCCACCACGAAGACCGGGGCGATCGCGTTGGGCAGGATGTGCTTGAACATGATCCGGCCGTCACTCGCGCCGAGCATCCTGGCGGCGAGCACGAAGTCCATGTCACGGACCGCGATCACCTGGGCGCGCATGAGACGGGTCATCGTGGTCCAGCCCAGCACGACCAGCACCAGGGTCATCGCCCAGACGCCGTGGTCGGGGAAGGCGACCAGGATCACGGTCGCGCCCAGCACGAACGGGATGCCGAAGAACACGTCCGTGAGGCGGGAGATGAACGCGTCCAGCCAACCGCCGTAGTAGCCGGCGAGCAGGCCGAGCAGGATCGAGATCAGCAGCGCGAAGACCGTCACCGCGATGCCGATCAGGACGGAGGCCCGGGTGCCGTGCACGATCTGCGACCAGTACTCGCAGCCCTGCAGGTCGTATCCGAACACGGCGCCGGTGCCGGGCCCCTTCTTCGTCATCCGGAGGTTGCAGCCCTGGTTGGGGCCGAAGCGGGTGAACAGGCCGGGGAACAGGGCCATCGCGGTGGCGACCACGAGGATGACCGCCGAGAACCAGAAGATCACCCGGCGGCGCAGTTCCAGCCAGGCGTCGTACCACAGGGAGCCGGCCCGGGTCTGGACGGTGCCGGCCTCCGCGACCTGGATCTCAACCACGGCGGATCCTCGGGTCGAGCACGCCGTACAGCAGGTCGACGAGCAGGTTGACCAGGATGAAGATCATCACAAGCAGGGTGACGATGCCGACGACGACGGGACCCTCCTGAAGCTGGATGGACTGGAAGACCTGCTGGCCGATGCCCGGCAGGTTGAAGATGCCCTCGGTGACGACCGCGCCGGCCATCAGGTTGCCGAAGTCCACGCCGAGGAAGGTGACCACCGGGATCAGCGAGTTGCGCAGCGCGTGCCTGCCGATCACCCGCCTTCGGCGCAGCCCCTTGGCGCGTGCGGTGCGGACGTAGTCGGCCCGCATGTTCTCGATGAGGCTGGTGCGGGTCAGCCGCGCCACGTAGGCCAGGCCGAACGAGCCGAGGACCATGCCGGGCAGCAGGTAGCTGACCGGCCATCCCTCGTCCACGCCGGCGGTCGGCAACAGCCCGAAGTTCAGGCCCAGCATGATCTGCGCGGTGTAGCCGATGACGAAGACCGGGACCGCGATGATGAAGGTGGTCCCGGCCAGCACCGCCGTGTCGGCGATGCCGCCGCGGCGCAGGCCCGCGATCACGCCGAGGCCGATGCCGACCACGAGCTCGAAGATCCAGGCGGTGACGGCGAGCTGGGCGGTCACCGCCCACCGCCCCTGGAGCAGCTCGCTGACCTGCTGCCCGTTGAAGGTCTCCCCCAGGTTTCCCTGGGCGGCGTTGAGCATGTAGAGGCCGTACTGGACGATCAGGGGATCGTTGAGGTGGTAGCGCTCCCTGAGCGTGTGGAGCACCTCGTCCGGCAGGGGCTTGTCCCCGGCCAGGGCCACGATCGGGTCGCCTGGCAGGGCGAAGACCATCGCGTAGATCAGGAACGTGGTGACGAAGAAGACCGGGACGGCCTGCAGCAGCCGGTGGATCGCGTATCTCACGTCCCCGCCTCACGGGGAGACCCCGGAGCGGCGCGCTCCGGGGTCACGGGTGCCTCGTGGACCACTACTTCACCGTGATCGTGTCGAGGTTGGGGCTGTAGGCGTCGATCTGGACCCCGCTGATCCTGCTGGAGTATCCGGCCTGGTCCTGCCAGTTCCACAGCGGGACCATCGGCATCTCGCCGAGCGCGATGTCCTCGGCCTTCTGGTAGAGCGGGATACTGGCCTCCATGCTGGCGGCGGAGTTGGCCTGGGTGAGCAGGTCGTTGAACTCCTTGCTCTCCCAGCCCATCCGGTTGCCCTCGCCCCACATCGGCTGCAGGTAGTTCTGCGGGCTCGGGTAGTCCATCACCCAGTTGTTGCGGTACGGCCCGTCCTGCTTGTGCGCGCGGAGCGTGGACAGGTAGTCGGCCGCCGGGATCTTGCGGAACTGGATGTCGGCGATCCCGAGGTTGTCCTTGAGCTGGTTGGCCACCGCGGTCATCCACTGCTCGTAGCTCGGGTCGGCGTTGGAGAAGTAGAGGTTCATCGTGCCGCTGAAGCCGCCGGCCTTGTCGAACAGCGCCTTGGCCTTCGCCTTGTCGAAGACGCACGCCTCGCCGCAGGCGTTCTCCCGGTAGCCCGGCACCAGCGGCGCCACCAGCGAGCCCATCGGCTTGAAGGTGCCGTTGAAGACCGCGTCCACGATCGCCTGCCGGTCGATGGCCATCGAGACGGCCTTGCGCAGGTCGGCGTTCTGGAAGCGCTTGTCGAAGACCGGGAAGCCGAGATAGTCCATGGTTCCGCTGGGCGTGGCCACGAACCGGTCGGAGAGCAGCCGCTTGGCCTCCCCCGCGCTCGCCGGCGGGATGGTCTGGATCAGGTCCACCTTGCCGGCCCGCAGGTCCACGTAGGCGGTGTCACGGCTTTCGTAGATCTTGAAGTTGACCGAGGCGGACTTGGCGGGCCGGGGCCCGGCGTAGCCGTCGAACCGCTTGACCTTGATCTGCCGGTTGTGCACCCACTCGCCGTCCAGGGCGAAGGGGCCGTTGCCGATCGGCTTGGCGTCGTAGGCCTTGAGATCGGCGAAGGCGGCCTTGGGCATCGGGGCGAACCCGGTGTAGGCCAGGGTGATCGGGAACTGGCTGAACGGCGCGGTCAGCGTCACCTGGAGGGTGGTGGCGTCCACCACCTTCAGACCGCTCAGCTTGTCGGTCGCCGGCTTGGGCGCCACGTCCGAGCCCTCGGGAGCCTCGGGGTTCAGCTTGTCGTAGCCCTCGATGTTCTCGAAGTAGTAGTTGTTGGTCCACGCGTTGGGACCGTAGGCGGCGGCGTTCCACGCGTCGGCGAAGCTCTCGGCTGTCACCGGCTCGCCGTTGTGGAACTTCTGCCCGGGCTTGAGCTTGATCGTCCAGATCTTCTGGTCCTCGCTGGTCACCGACTCCGCGGCCCGCATCTGCGGCTGCCCCTTGGCGTCGATGAACACCGGCAGGTCGAACAACGCCTGCAGCACGGTGATCGAGTAGCTGCTGGAGGTGTTGCCGGGAGTCAGGTGGTCCGGCTCCGTCAGGCCGACGGAGAACTCCTTGGCGCCCTGCCCTCCGGCGCTCGGAGCCGGCGATCCGCCGCACGCGCTCACGGCGAGCATCGTCGCCAGGAGGACGGCAGAGCCTCGTGTCCTCGTCAAGACCGTCACTGTTCCTCCCAGGGGGTATTGCGGGAGAGGGTAAAGACGGTCCCAAGTCGATACATCGGATAATTTACGTATTCCCTACCGCCGGTGACTTGGGGCACGCTGTGCACGGAGGAGACCATGGACCAGATCACCCTGAGCCCGCGCCACCTCCACGCGTTCACCGAGGTGGGTTTCCAGGTCGCCGGGCGCAGTGGCGCGTCCGGTGCGATGCGCGCCCTGCGCGAGGTCATCCCGCTGGAGGCCTACGAGTTCGTCGCCTACGACCCGGCGACGGGGCGGCACCGCAGCCTGGTCTCCGACGGCTACGCGCGGGTGGACGGCGACGCCGCCGAGGAATACGTCCGTCTCGACTCCTACCGCCGCGCCATGGACTCCCGGGTGCCGCTGGTCATGGGCGCCCCGGGCACCGAGCGCTACTTCCGGCGCCATCTGGAGCCGTACGGCTGGCGGGCCGGGCTGACCACCCCCCTGTTCCTGTCCGAGGGCCGCTACACCGGCCTGCTCCACCTGAACGCCCGTGACCCCGAGGCCTTCTCCGCCGAGACCAGCACGCTGATCAGCGCCGTCTCGCCCACCCTGGCGCACGTCACCGACCTGAGCCGCTGCGTGATCGACCCCGTCGGCCTGCCGGCCGGTTTCCACGCGGCGGCCTTCGACCGCGGCGGCACCCGTAGAGACGTCACGGGCGCCCCTGCCTCGGAGGCCGTCGCCGCCGAGCCGGCCATGGCCGAGCTGGCCAGGGAGTTCATCGACTCCCGAGAGCTCAACCGGCGCGGGCTCTGGCTCGACGGGACCGGACAGTGGCGGGAGGTGCGGCTCCTGCGCGCCGGCGTCGGGCCGCACGGGGCCATCCAGGGCGCGGTGATCGCCGAACGCCCGTGCGCGCTGCCGTACGAGCTGACCGGACGGGAGATCGAGGTGGTCACCCGGGTCGCGCTGGGCGACTCCAACCCGCAGATCGCGGCGGCCCTGGTGCTGAGCGTCCGCACGGTCACCACCCACCTGGAGCACATCTTCGCCAAGCTCGGCTGCGAGAGCCGGACCCGGCTCACCACCAAGGCGCTCGCCGAGGGCCTGTGCCGGCTGTTCGTCTGACGCCCGGAGCCGGGCCCCTGCCTCTCCGCGGCCATGACGGCTCCGGCCGGCCCCGTTCGGCGGCCTGAGCCGGACCCATTCAACGATCTTCGACTCCGATTCCGTCGATCGGCCTGCACGTTTCGGGGACGAGGTCCGAACCGCTCCACCGGCAGGTGGCCGCGCGCCGGGGGATTCGCCGTCATGCGTGGTCGATCCCACTCCGCCTGGCCGTGGCATGAGCGGTGAGCGCCGACGACGGTGCCCTGAATCCTTTCACCAGCAGCCAAACCGCTAACACCATCTCGTTCAGCGCCAGTGGGAAGTCAAGGACGGCGTGGAACGCCGAGGACGGGGCGAGCAGGCCGAACATCACGAGGAAGGCATCGGCCAGGTACGGTACCACCGCGACGAGCGCCCAACCGGCCATCCATCGGGGCACGAGCCTTGACCGGTACAGCAGGTGGTTGAGGAGCAGGGCGCTGAGGCAGAAGGCCAGGCTGCTGGCGTGGCCCCACAGGTCGTATGTCTGTGTCAACATCCGGACGGTATCCAGGCGCGCCGCGTCGTCAGGTGTGCCGGCGGCCGATCGGGTGGTGCTCATCGCCACCATCATGAGGGGACCGACGGCGGCGGGAAGCAGGAGGACGACCTCGATGATCCTGGCGGCGACGTAGCCGAGCGCGAGTGCCTCGCCGTGTTTCTTGAGAACCGGGAACAGCGTCGGTGGGATCATCGCGATCGCGATGGTCATGACCAGCACCATGAGGGCGCCGGTCGATGTTCTGTGCGCGTTGTCGGCGATGGATCGGGGTGAGTGCAGGGTATCGAGCGGCCCGAGAAGGGCCACGCTGAGCACTCCCGCGGCCGTCGCGGTGAGGAAAAGGAAACCCGCCATCCGTGCCGTTGTCTGCCTGTGCATACCTTCGCTCCGTCAGTCCGATGTTTCTTCCCACCACGATCGGGCTCTCGGCCGGTCCGCCGTCCGGGACGCCGACAGGTCATGGAGCCGTCGGCCTGTCGTGGCCGCCGCGCCCATGGTCGCCGAGACCGGTGGGCGTTGCGCGAGCTCGAGTCGCGGATCCTCGGCCACGACGAGCGGCTGCGCGGACGTGCCGCACCGGAGCAGGCGCCGCCACGCCGTCCGAGCGGGACGGTGACCTTCGGCATCGCGCAGGTCGCCCACTCGGCGTCCGGCTGGGCGACGCATCGGGCGGCGGCCGCGCCGATGGCCCGCCTGGACCAGCTCGTCCGGGCGGCGGCGGACCGGCACGGTGGCCACGTCTTCGCCACCGACGACGAGTCGGTCGGGGTGGCCTTCCACCGAGCCGATGACGCCGCCGCGTGGGCGGCACGGCTGCAGCGGGCGGCTGCCGGCGAACGCCGGCCGGACGGCGCCGAGCCAGGCGTGCGGATCGGCCTGCACTCCGGAGAGTCCGAGGAAGTGGCCACGGGGTACGTCGGTGCCGCGGTGGATATGGCCGCGCGTATCGCCGCCGCCGGCCATGGTGGACAGACCCTGGCTTCGGGGGCGACGGCCGGCCTTCTGGACCGGAGCGACCTGCACGATCTCGGGTGGTTCTGCCTGGACGGCGCTCCGGGCGACCAGCGCATCGTCCAGATCGGCGCGGGCGAGTACGCACCGATACGGCTGACCGGGATCCGGCGGGGCCACCTACCCCTTCGCGTGGGCCGCCTCATCGGCCGCGACGGGGACCTGCGGGCCGCCTCCGACGCGCTCGCGCGGTCCTCAGTCGTGACCTTGGTGGGACCGGGAGGGATCGGCAAGACCCAGCTCGCGCTGGCGGCGGCCCGCACGGCGGCAGCCGGTCACGGATGGGACGGGTGGCTGATCGAGCTGGCGGAGATCGCATCGTCGGCCGACGTGCCCCGCGCGGTCGCCGACGTGTTGGGAGTCGCGCAGCGTCCGGGACACACCCTGACCCAATCGATCGTCGCGGTCCTGCGGTCGCGTCCGGCATTGTTGCTCATCGACAACTGCGAACACGTCATCGACGGCGCGGCCGAGCTCGTACAGGCCATCGTGGCGGGCTGCTCGCAGGTGCGCGTGCTGGCCACCGCACGGGAACGTCTCGCCGTCACAGGCGAACAGGTGCTGGTCGTGGGACCGCTGGATCCGGCCGCCGGCGCCGAGCTGTTCCATGCCCGTGCGCTCGCCGCCGATCGGACCTACGATGCGCGTGCGCATCATCGCTACGTCGAGGAGATCTGCCGGCGACTCGATGGCATACCGCTGGCCGTCGAGTTGGCCGCCGCCCGGACGATAAGCCACCGGCCGGTCGACCTCGTCGCCCGGCTCGACGATCGTCTCCGGGTGACCGGTGGCCGCCGGACCGGCGCCGCACGGCATCGCACGCTGCGGGCGGCCGTCCAATGGTCCTACGACCTGCTCACGCCCGCCGAGCGAACACTGTTCCAACGCCTGTCCGTCTTCAACGCACCGTTCGACCTCAGCGCGGCGGAAGCCGTCGCCGACGAGCAGGACGTCGACGACCTTCTGGGCGACCTGGTCGAGCGGTCGATGGTCACCGTCGCCTTCGGCCCGTTCGGCCGGCGTTTCCGGCTGCTGGAGACCATGCGCCAGTTCGCCGCCGAGCACCTGCGTGAGCATGGGCATACCGACCTGGCCGCCGGGCGCCACGCGCGTTGGTGTCTGCGCGAAGTCACCCACATTCACCGCCTGCTCACGGGCCCGAGCGAGATCGAGGGCGTCGCTCGCCTCGGCGACCTCTGGGCGAATCTGCGTGCGGCCGTCACGTGGGCGTGTGCGGCCGCAGACCCGCGGCTGGCCGACGCGCTGGTCCGGCCGGTCGTTACGGAACTCCCCCTGCGGGGGGCGGCAGGAGATCGGCGTCTGGGCCGAGCACATCCTGGCCACGACGCCGGCGGAGGACCAGGAAAGCCAGGATGTGCGTGCCTTCTGGCTCGTCTGGATCGCCGAGCGCCACACCCAGAACGCCAACCCGGCGGGCTACCGCCACGTGGCGGACCGGTGCGGCGAACCGGGCCGGCCGCTGAGCCGCTATGCGCAAGCGTACGCATCCGGCGACGGCGAGGCCCTGCGGCGGTACCTGCCGGACGCCGTGGCCGATCTACGCCGCCAGGATGAGCAGTATCTGGCGGCGTTCCTCGAAATGACGTCGGCGGGGCCGCTGCTGGGCATCGGGCGTTTCGAGCAGGTCGATACGTCGGTCTCGGCCCTGGCGGATCGGTATCGGATCCACGGTCCGCCGACCCTCCTGCACTGGGCGCTGCAAACCCTCGGCTACTCCGCCTCGTTCCAGCGCCGGCACGACGAGGCCGAACGGTATTTCGACGAGGCGGCCCGTGTCGACCTCCCCACGGGCACGCTGTCGGCCAACAAGGCCACCGAAGCCCGATCCGCGTTCCGGCGAGGCGACCGGCTGCGAGCCTTTCGGCTCCTCCGGTCCCACATCGACGAACTGGTCGAGACCGACAACGTGATCGCCGCCAGCGTCATCTGCATCGAATTCATCAACATGATGGCCGCGATCGACCGGACCGCCGAGGCGGCCCACATGCTCAGGTATCTTGAGACGGCTAACGACTTCGGCGCCCTGGCCGCCGGGACTCTCGTCACCGAAGCCGTCGACAAGATCGCTGCCAGCGTCGGGCGCGATTCAGATCCGACGCCGGCATCCGTGCGCCACATCGACGACCGCGCCGCCCTCATATACATGCGTGACGTTCTCGTAGGACTCGCTCGGCCTGACGCGCAGCCCCAAACCTCTGCCGGTTGACCCCACAGATCTTGCAGGCGACGAGGGACGGCCATCACCTGACACCGGCCAGCCGGCTCCTGGGCACGGTGGCCGGCTCCAGCACGAGCTCGAACCAGACCCTGTTGGCTCCCGCCTCCCGGATCAGGCCCCAGCGGTGTGCCAGCGCCTCCACCAGGGGAAGGCCGCGGCCTCCGGTGGCGTCCGCCGAGGTGCGGCACACGCAGGGAGCGCTGGAGGACCCCTCGTCCTGGACGCAGACCCGCACGGCGTCGGCCGAGCAGAGCACGGTGACGGTGAACGCCCCGCCGTCCCCCGACCGGGAGTGGACCACCGCGTTCGTGGCGATCTCGCTGGTCAGCAGTACGCAGTCGTCGTGGAGGGGATGGTCGCGCCCCAGGGTCACCGAGATCAGCCGACGGGCTCGCACCACCTGGTCGGGAGAGCCCGCCAGGCGGAGAATCCATTCGCTGCCGTCGTACTCCGACGAATCCATCCGCCCCTCCGATGCCGTTCGCGCCTTTGGAAGGACGCGGGGCTCCGGAAGGTAGATGTCTCGGAAAAGTATGAATGGGATCCCTTACCGGATAGGCAGGTCGGGCTTGCCAGGACGACCTTCGCCTGCGTGCCCGCACCTGCCGCCCCGTGCGCCGCCACCCGTCACAGCCGGTGCCAGCGTGCCTGGAGGAAACAGTAGGCCGCGAACAGCAGCAGACCGATCGCGACGACCCCGAGGAGCCACGGCCCGGCGGGGGTGTCGGTCAGTGCGCGCAGCGTCGAGTCGACGCCCTTGGCCTTGTCCGGGTCGTAGGTGACGGCGGCCTGGATGACGAAGGCCCCGGCGACGGCGGCGATCACGCCGCGGGCGATGTAGCCGGCCATGCCGAGCTTCTCGGCGAGCCGGCGCGCCTTCGGGGGCATCTCGCCGGTGCGCAGGTCCTCCAGGAACCTCTTCTTCCAGCCCTTGTAGGCCCAGTAGGCGCCCAGGGCGATCAGCCCCAGCCCGACCAGGCCCACGATGATCTGCCCGCCGGGCAGGTCCATCAGCTTGGCGGTGAGGTCCTTGGAGCTCTTGTCGGTCGAGCTGCCCGCGTCGCCGCGCAGCAGGAGGCCGAGCAGCGTCGCCACGATCAGTCCGTAGACCACCGCGTGTGCCGCCGCTTCGACCCGCTTCTTGGCCTCGCCGCGGCCGATGACCGCCTCGGAGAGCTGCCAGAGGGTCAGGGCGACGAAGCCGACGACCATCAGCCAGAGCAGCACCGTGCCGAAGGGCTGCTCGGCCACCGTCTCGACCGCTCCGGTCTTGTCGGCCTCCTTGCCCCCGCTCCCGCCGCCGAAGGCGATCTGCAGGGCCAGGAACCCGATCAGCCCGTAGAGGACGCCGCGGCAGGCCAGTCCGAGACGGGCCAGCCTGTCCAACGTCTGACTGTTCGCCGCTCTGCGCGCGGCGCCTTCCAGCTGTGCCTGTGCGCTGTTCATAACAGTGCGCTCTTACCTGGTAAAGGCCCGGCAAACCTCAGCTCTCGGGCATCACACTCGAAAACCTCAGCTCTCGGGCATCACACCCGGAAACCTCAGCTCTCGGGCATCACACCCGGAAACCTCAGCTCTCGGGCATCGCGTCCAGGCGCCGCAGGATGACCCCCTCGCGCAGCGCCCACGGGCACACCTCCAGCTCCCCCACCCCGAACAGGTCCATCGTGGCGTCGGCGACGATCGCCCCGGCCGGCAACTGCGGCGCCCGACCGTCCGACACGCCGGGCAGCTCCGCCCGCTCCCGCACATCCATCCTGACCAGCCGGTCGGTCCACTCGACCAGGTCGGCGTGCCTGAGTACCCGGCGGGTGTTCGGGCCCTCGTGCGAGGGCGCGGCCCCGGCGATCCTGGCGAGCTGCCGGAACGTCTTGGAGGTGGCCACCGCGTGGGTGGCCTGGCCGTACCGGGCCACGTCGCCCACGACGCGGGCGATCTCCGTCCGCACGTGCCTGCGCAGCGCCCGCACCTCGTCGGCCGGGGGCGGGTCGGCGGTGAAGCAGTCGCGGGTGAGCCGCCCGGCGCCCAGCGGCAGCGACACCGCCACATCCGGCTGCTCGTCGATCCCGGACGCGATCTCCAGCGACCCCCCGCCGATGTCCAGCACCAGCAGCCGTCCCGACGACCATCCGAACCACCGCCGCACGGCCAGGAAGGTCAGCCTGGCCTCGTCCTGGCCGGACAGCACCTCGATGTCCACCCCGGCGCCGGCCTTGATCCGGCCGAGCACCTCCTCGCCGTTGACCGCCTCCCTGACCGCCGAGGTGGCGAAGGCCATGAGGTCCTCGACCCCCTTGTCCTCGGCCAGCCGCAGGGCCTCCTCGACGAACTCCCGCAACCGCGCGGCGCCCCTCTCGGAGAGCCGGTTGCCGTCTTCCATGTGCTCGGCGAGCCTCAGCTCCTCCTTGTGGGAGTAGGCGGGCAGCGGTCGAGCCCCCCGATGTGCGTCCATCACCAGCAGATGCACCGTGTTGGAACCAATGTCGAGAACGCCCAGTCGCATGGGATGAAGTTACTACCGTTCCAGAGCGTCTCCCGCCGGGGCGAGGGGAGGGCGCAGGCCGTCCGGCAGGTGCCGACGGACTGCTGACGGACGCCGCCGGCGTCCGGGCGAGAGGCAGGCTCGTGCTCCGTGTCGCGCGCCGGCCGACGGCCGGCAACGATCACGTCGGCGGTGAGCCGGTCGGCCGCGGCCCGGGGCGGCCAGGGCGGCGAGGGCGACCGGGGCGGCGGGGATACGCCAAACACCTTGGGGGTACAGAACCATCAAAAAGGATGAAAGGCGCAAATATGGACAAAACTCGCGGGCCTACTATCGGACTCCTGGGTTCGTACGGCGGCCGCAATGTAGGGGACGAGGCCATCCTGACCAGCATCCTGGCCAGCATCCGCCAGGGGCGCCCGGACGCCTCGACGGTGGTGTTCTCCCGCACTCCGGAACACACCCGCACCCATCACCCAGGTGTCGAGGTGGTGGGGTGGGAAGGGGTCAGCCGCGAGCCGGCCTCACAGATCGTGGCCCGGCTGGACGTGCTGGTCCTCGGCGGAGGCGGCATCCTCTACGACACCGAGGCCCGCCGGTACCTGCGGCTGGTCCGGCTCGCCCAGGAGCAGAACATCCCCGTCTTCGCCTACGCCCTGGGCGCCGGACCGCTCACCGACCGCCTGGACTGCATGATGGTGCGTGAGACGCTCACCGCCGCGGCCACGATCACCGTCCGCGACGAGGAGTCCCGGCTGGCACTGGAGGACGCCGGGGTGATGGGCACGATCATCGTCACCGCCGACCCGGCACTCCTGCTCCAGGAGGAGGAGTTCGGCCATGACCTGCTGCGCGCCGAGGGGGTGCCGGAGGCCGGACGGCTGGTCGGCATGAGCGTGCGCGAACCCGGCCGCGCCGCCGAGCACCTCGACGCGCAGGGCTACCACGAGCTGCTCGCACACGTCGGGGACTTCCTGGTCAGCCGGCTCGACGCCCACGTCGTCTTCGTCCCGATGGAGCGCGACGACATCCGGCACTCACACGCGGTGCTGTCCCACATGAACGCCGCCGAGCGCTGCCGCGTGCTGCACGGCAACTACCGGCCGCGCCAGATCCTCGGCCTGGTGCGGCATCTGGACATGGTGGTCGGCATGCGGCTGCACTTCCTGATCTTCGCCGCGCTGCAGGGCGTGCCGCTGCTGCCACTCCCCTACGCCGGGAAGGTCTTCGACTTCGCCCAGCAGCTGGGGGCGCCGGCCCTGCGGGGGGTGGTCAGGGAGGCCGCCGGTCCGCTGCTGGCGGAGGTCGACCGGGTATGGGACGAACGTCCCGCCCACCGACAGCGGATCAACGCGCGCACTCCGGCCCTGCGCGCCCGTGCCGCCTCGACGGCGGAACACTTCCTGTCACAGCTCGACCTCATCGCGCCGCACACGCCCGTGTGGGACCGGACCGCCTAGGACCCCGCGCGGGTGCGGGAGACCGGAAGCACCAGGGATGGGCCAGCCGCCACCGGAGCAGCGGGAACACCCGCACAGCGCCCCGTCGCCGAAGGCGATGTGGACCCCGCTGCGTCATCGCCTGTTCCGCGCGCTGTGGATCGCGCAGCTCGTGGCCAACACGGGCACGTGGATGCAGACCGTCGGCGCGCAGTGGCTCATGGGCGATCTGGGCGGTGGCGCGCTGGCCATCGCCCTCGTGCAGACCGCCACCACGCTGCCGGTCTTCCTGCTGGTCGTCCCCGCCGGAGCGCTGGGCGACATCCTCGATCGACGCCGCCTGCTGCTGGCCAGTCAGGTCGTCACCTTCGCCGGGGCGGCGAGCCTCGCCGCGCTGACCGCCGCCGGAATCATGACGCCGTCGCTCCTGCTCGCCCTGACCGGCACGATGGCCGTCGGGCAGGCCTTCGCCATGCCCACCTTCCAGGCGATCCAGCCGGAGCTCGTCAGCCTGGACGAGATCCCGCAGGCCGCGCTGCTCAACGGGGCCAACGGCAACGTCGCGCGAGCCGTCGGTCCCGCGCTCGGCGGCGTGCTCATCGCCCTCGCCGGGCCGGCGGCGACGTTCGCCCTCAACGCGCTGTCCTTCCTCGGCGTCATGCTCGTGCTGTTCGTCTGGAACCGGCCCCCCGACCACCGGCCTCTGGGCGCCGAGCACATCCGTGACGCGGTCCGCGCGGGCGCCCGCTACGTCCGCAGCGCCCCGGAGTTCGCCTCGGTCCTGTTGTGCGCGGTGATGTTCACCTTCTGCGCGAGCGGGATGTGGGCCCTGCTGCCCGCGCTCGCCCGCGACCCTCTCGGTCTCGGCGCCGGCGGCTACGGCCTGCTGCTGGCCGCGGTCGGTTTCGGCGCGGTCGCGGGCGCGGTCGCGCTCCCCGCGGTCCGCGCCCGGGCGGGGCCGAACACGGTCGTCGCCGCCTCGACGATCGGCTACGCCCTGGCGATGATCGTCGTCGGCACGGTGACGACCGTGCCCGTCGTCATCACCGCCCTGGTCGGCGCGGGCCTGGCCTGGATCGCCGTGCTGTCGACGCTGGGCGCCTCGGCCCAGCTCCTGCTGCCGGAGTGGGCCCGCGCACGGTCGCTCGCCTATTACCAGCTGGTCTTCATGGGCGGGCAGGCGGTGGGATCGCTGGTGTGGGGAACGGTCGCCGAACGGCTGAACCTGCCGGTCGCCTTCGTGGTGCCGGCCGCCGTACTGATCCTCGGCACGCCGGTCGGCGCGCTGCGGATACCGCTGCCTAAGGGCGGTCTGGACATGCGTTCGGTACGTCACTATCCCGAGCCGCCCGAGGACATGGAGCACGACAGGGGGCCGCTGCTGGTCGTGGTCGAATGGCGCGTCGGCACGGAGAACGCCGAGGCGTTCCTGGAGGTGATGCGGCAGGTCGGCCGGGCCAGACGGCGCACCGGGGCGACGATGTGGAGTCTCTTCGAGGACATGGAGGAGCCGACCCTCTACGTCGAGACGTTCACCGTCCAGACGGCGCAGGAGCATCTGCGCCAACACCTCGAGCGGGGCACGGCCATGGACCAGGAGCTCGACCTGCGGGCACTGCGGCTGGTCATGGAGGGCACCTTCCCCTACGTGCGCCACCTGATCTGGGCCTACGCGCCCCGACCCGGCCAGGAGATGGAGGAGCCCCAGTTCAAGTCGTTGATATCGCTGCTGCGGCCCCGGTGAGGGCCGCGCGGCGGGGCCGTCTCAGGCGGACTTCTCGGGGCGCTCCCATCCGTGATCGGGCTCCTCGCGCGGCACCAACGTCGGGTTGACGTTGTCGAGCACGGTGTCGCGGTCGACCACGACGCGGGCCACGTCGTCCCGGCTCGGCACCTCGTACATCACATCGAGCAGGACCTCTTCGAGGATCGCGCGGACCGCTCGGGCGCCGGTGCGGCGAAGCAGCGCCTGTTCGGCGATCGCGCCGACGGCGGCCTCGGTGAACACCAACTCGACGCCGTCGAGCTCGAAGAGCCTCCGGTACTGCTTGAGCAGCGCGTCGCGCGGCTCGGTGAGGATCCGCACCAGCGCCGCCCGGTCCAGCGAGCGGACGGCCGACACCACCGGGAGCCGGCCGACGAACTCCGGGATCAGCCCGAACTTCAGCAGGTCCTCGGGCATGACCTCGGCGAAGGCGTCCCCCCTCTCTCCGTCCTGCCCGGACCGCCCGGACCGCCCGGCGTGGATCGCGGCGCCGAAGCCCGCGCCGCCGCGGCCGGTCCGCCGCTCGATGATCTTTTCGAGGCCGGCGAAGGCGCCCCCCGCAGATGAAGAGCACGTTGGTGGTGTCGATCTGGATGAACTCCTGGTGAGGATGCTTGCGTCCGCCCTGGGGCGGCACGCTCGCGGTGGTGCCCTCCAGGATCTTCAGCAGGGCCTGCTGCACGCCCTCGCCGGAGACGTCCCTGGTGATCGACGGGTTCTCGCTCTTACGAGCGATCTTGTCCACCTCGTCGATGTAGACGATGCCGGTCTCGGCCCTCTTGACGTCGTGGTCGGCGGCCTGGATCAGCTTGAGCAGGATGTTCTCGACGTCCTCCCCGACGTAGCCGGCCTCGGTGAGGGCGGTGGCGTCGGCGATGGCGAACGGGACGTCGAGCATCCGGGCGAGCGTCTGGACGAGGTGGGTCTTACCGCAGCCGGTCGGGCCGAGCAGCAGGATGTTGGACTTGCCCAGCTCGACCGGCTCCTGCTTGGCGGCGTGCCGCCCGTTCCCGCCGGCTCCGGGCCGGATGCGTTTGTAGTGGTTGTAGACCGCCACCGCGAGCGTCTTCTTGGCCTCGTCCTGCCCGATGACGTACTGCTCGAGGAATTCGTGGATCTCCCGCGGTTTCGGCGGTTCTTTCAGCCCTCCCCCGGAGTCCTCCTCGAGCTCCTCCTCGATGAGCTCGTTGCAGAGTTCGACGCACTCGTCGCAGATGTGGACACCGGCCGGGCCCGCGATGAGCTTGCGGACCTGCTTGTGACTCTTTCCGCAGAACGTGCACCTCAGCAGGTCGCCACCGCCACCGATGCGTGCCATGTGGACGTCTCCTCAACGGTTGTGCGGGCCGGGGCCCGCGACCAGGTCGGGTTCGGGTGTCAGAGGGTCACGGGCAGCGCCGCCAGGCGCCAGGTGCCCGGGTCGGGGATGTGCCCGGCGCCGTGCGAGGCGCCGGCGAGCGCCAGGTCGGGCAGGCGCCGCAGCAGCGCGGTGAGCGCGATCTCGGTCTGCGCCCGGGCCAGCGAGGCTCCGAGACAGAAGTGCGGTCCGTGGGCGTATCCGAGATGCCCTGGCGCTCCCGGGGCGCGGCCGATGTCGAAGCGGTCGGGGTCGGCGAACACACGCGGGTCGCGGTTGGCGGAGACGATGGCGGCGGTGACGGGTTCGCCCTCGCGGATCAGCACGCCGCCCATCTCGACGTCCTCTCGCGGGTGGCGGGGAATGGTCAGGAGCTGCGGCCCGCACCAGCGCGTCAGCTCCTCCACGGCCTGGGGCATGAGGCCGGGGTCCTCGCGCAGCGCGGCGAGCTGGTCGGGGTGACGGAGCAGGGTGTCAACGGCGTTGGCGATGAGGTTCGTCGGCGTCTGCCCGGCGAGGACCAGATGCCAGACGAAGGTGACCAGCTCGGTGTCGCCGAGCCGGTCCCCGTCGTCGGCCTGGGCGCGGATGAGATCGGAGATCAGGTCGTCGCCGGGCTCGGCCCGTCGATGCACGACCGCCGCCTCGGCGCCTTCCATGATGCCGGGGATGGCGTCGGCGAAGGCCTGGCCCCAGCCGGCCGCGACGGCGGCGCCGTACTCCCGCCAGCGGGGGCGGTCAGGCTCGGGAATGCCGACCAGCTCGCAGATCACGCCGATCGGCAGCGGTCGCGCGAAGTGCGCCAGCAGGTCCACCGAGCCGTCTTCGGCGTGGTCCGGCAGCTCGTCGAGCAGGTTGTCGACGATCGGTTCGATCCGCGGCCGGAATTCGGCGGTGCGGCGCGCGGTGAACGCCGGTGACACCAGTCCGCGTAGACGAGTGTGCTCCGGCCCTTCCATTTCCTGCATGGTCCGCATGTGGGCCAGGCAGTGCTCGGGGATGCCGGCAGGCCGTGTGAAGCTGTCGGCGCTGAGCCGGAACCGTGGGTCGCCCAGCATCGCCCTGGCGCCCTCGTGGCGCGTCAGGACCCACATCGGGCGCATGCCGGGAGCCAGCAGCCGCGCCAGCGGCGAGCGTTCCCGGGCGCGCCCGTAGACGGCGGCGGGGTCGCGCAGCACCTCGGGGTCGGTCAGGTCGATCTCGGGGACGCCGGTCTCAGCCGGTCTGACGTCGGTCACGGGCACTCCAGATTTCAGATGATGAGATCATATGCTCAGAACATATGTATGAGGACGGTATCTTGGACCGGCAGGAATGGGCAACGTCGGGACGAGGAGGACGATGGACCGGCTCACCAGGGCGGAAATGCAGGAGCGCAACCGCCTCAGGGTGCTGGCCGCCGCCGAGGACGAGTTCACCGAGAGGGGCTTTCGCGAGGCCAAGATCGACGGCATCGCCGAGCGCGCCGAGCTCACCCGCGGCGCGGTCTACTCCAATTTCCCCGGCAAACGAGCTCTCTATTTCGCCGTCCTGGCCGACCTCGCCGAGCGCGCGTCCGAGCCGCCGTGTTCGGAGCGGGAGCGCACCGTCCGTGAAGCGCTCAGCGCGTTCGCCCGTGCCTGGCTCGTCCGGCTCCCCCTCGCCGCAGACGAGCAGCACGGCTCGGCCCGGCTCGGGGTGGACCTGATGTCGGAGATCCTCATCGACGAACGGACGCGGCGGCCGTTCACCCAGCTGATGAAGCTCGACGCGATCCTGCTCGGGCTGGCCCTGGAGCGGCTGCGGCCGGCCGAGACGCCCGTCGGCCGCCTGGTGCGCGTGGCCGAGGCCACGCTCACGACCCTGTACGGCGCGAGTCAGATGGCCGCCGCCGCGCCCGGCTTCGTCGAGCCCTTCGACATCGTCAGCGTCTGCGAGCGGCTCGCGGACCTCGACCTGGGCGACACGTGGCAGCCCCCGCACATCCCCTACATTCCGCAGGCGCGGCCCACCGACGAACCCTGGTCCCCGCCGCCCGCCACGGACGTCATCGGCGGCCAGGCCGCGCGGCTCACCGGCGACGGTGTGGTGGCGGTTCTCGGCCTGCACCGTCTCGAAGCCTCCGAGGAGGCCCTGCGGGCCGCGTCGCCGGGGGCCACGGTCACCGCCGTCCTGGTCACCGGCGACCCCGGCGAGCTGGCACCGCTGGCGCGGCTGGCCGTCGCCGAGCTCCGCAACTGCCTGCGCCCGGCCTTCCCCCCCTGGGCATGGCCGCGCCTGCAGGTGGTCCACGACGAGTCCGGCGTCCTCGCCGCGGCGGCCGGCGTGCCCGCGGTCAGCGACGAGACCGAGGTCGCCGTCCGCGTCGAGGCGGGCCGGATCGTCGCCCGAGCCGACGGCCGTGGCGCGTGCCATGCCGCCGCGTCCGACGGCCGGCCCCCGGCCTGGCCGTAGACGCCTCACCGATAGCCGGCGAACCGCCTCGCCCGGCGGCCTCCGCCACCACCCCGGCGGGGCCGAGCCGGCCGGGGTCCCCGCGCAGGACGAGCAGGACGTTGGGGCGACCGGGATCACGGCCGGCCAA
This sequence comes from Streptosporangium sp. CA-135522, assembly GCF_050949235.1. Taxonomy (NCBI): domain Bacteria; kingdom Bacillati; phylum Actinomycetota; class Actinomycetes; order Streptosporangiales; family Streptosporangiaceae; genus Streptosporangium; species Streptosporangium sp. CA-135522. The sequence goes on along the minus strand of NZ_CP192026.1, from coordinate 3,488,223 downwards.
CGAGGCTCCCCGTTCGCACCGGGGTGCCGCCGGCCGCCGAGGCGTAGGCGGCCAGCACGACCTCCAGCACATGCCGCCCGTGCGCGCCGCCCACCGCGGGTTCGCGGCCGTTGCGCACGGCGCCCGCGAAATCGGTGAGCTGGGCGGCGAAGGCCGCCGGGATGTCGTCGGGATCCGGCCGATGCAGCCAGGCGGTCTCGCCGTCCTTGTGCAGCGCCGTGCCGAGGTGGGGGGAGATCGACAGCGTGCCGTTCCGCCCGACCACGACGACCTCGTCGTGCGGGGCCGGCGGCCCCGTGCTGGTCACGGCGACCTGCGCGGTCAAGCCGCCGGACAGGGTCAGCCTGACCAGCGCGTCGGTCTCGATCGGCGAGCCGTTCAGGGAGGCGTCCACCCGCTCGGCCCGGCGGCCGGACAGCCACAGCAGCCGGTCCACGCAGTGCGCGCCGATGTTGATGAACACGCCGCCGCCGGAGACCTCCGGGTCGAGGAACCAGCCGGGCCGCGAACCCGGCCGGTAGTCGGAGCCGCGCCGGTCGGACATCAGCAGCGGCCCGCCGATCTCTCCGGCTGCCAGTGCGGCCATGGCCGCGACCTTGTCGGGCAGGAAGCGCTGAATGTGCCCGACGGCCAGCCGTACCCCGGCGGCGGCACAGGCGTCGATCATCAGATCGCAGTCGGCCAGCGAGGTGGCCATGGGCTTTTCGACCAGGACGTGCAGGCCGGCCGCCGCCGCGTCGCACACGATCGCGGTGTGCAGCGCGTGCGGGGTGTTGACCAGGACCGCGTCCACCTCACCCGAGGCCACCAGGTCGCGGTGGTCGGCGTAGGCCGGCGCGCCGTGGGGCTCGGCGACCCGGCGCGCGGCATCCGGGTTCAGGTCGCAGACCGCGCCCACCCGCAGGCCGCGCACCCGCAGCGACGCCTCGGCGTGCAGCGCGCCGACGGCGCCCGCGCCGATCAGGCCCAGACGGAGTTCAGTCACTTGTCATCTCTCCCGAGGAGGCGCCGCATGATCGGCGCACGACGATGCCGGGGCGGAGCCGTACCCGGTGCATGGGCAGGTCCGGCTCGCGCAGGCGGCGGAGCAGGAGCTCGGCCGCGTGACGGCCGAGGTGACGCTTGGGCGGGGAGACGGCGGTGAGCGGCACCTCCGCCAGGTCGGCGATCTCGTCGTCATAGGCGACGATCGCCAGATCACCCGGTACGGCGAGGCCGGCCCGCCGGGCGGCCGAGACCACCAGGGTGGCCTCGCGGTCGCCGAAGCAGACCACGGCCGTGGAGTCCTCGGCGATGACGCGGCGCACCTGCTCGTCGGCGACCCTGGGACTCCACTCGCCCTGCGGCGCGGAGAACGGTTCGGCGGCCCGCAGGCCCAGGTCGGACACGGCCGCCGCGAAACCCTGGCCGACCGGCGCGCTGGTGGGGTTGCCCGAACGGGTGAGCAGGGCCAGCCGGGTGTGGCCGAGTGAGGCCAGATGGCGCACGGCCGCGTAGCCGCCGGCCTCGTGGTCGGTGCGGACGTGCTCGCTGGGGTCGTCCCCGCCGTCCAGACCGCGCTCGATCAACACGACGGGCACCGGCAGAGCGGTGAGGCGCTCGACGACGGCCAGGGGGTCGGCCCGCCCGATGAGCGTGGGAACGACGAGCAGGCCGTCCACACCGGAGTCGAGCATGCGCTTCAGCGCGGCCTCCTCCTCCACCGGCCGGTAGTGGGAACAGGCCAGCATCAGCCGCGCCCCGGCGGCGGCCAGCGCCTCCTCGATGCCCTCCAGGACCTTCGGATAGTAGAGCGTGGTGTCCGGCACGATGACGCCGACCAGCGCGGCCCCGCCCCGGACGGCCGGGGCATGCTCGGCCACGAAGGTGCCCGCTCCCTGTCGCCGGATCACGAGCCCTTCTTCGACGAGCTCGTCCACCGCCCTGCGGACCGTGGTGAGGCTGACCTCATGGGTGCGGGAGAGCTCCTGCTCGGTGGGCAGCTTCGCACCGGACGTCCAGACACCCGCGCGGATCTCCGCGCGGAGTTCGGTGGCGAGCCTGCGGAACTTCAGCTCCCGCGCATCCGGCATGGTCTCAGCCCTCATTTCACTGAACCGAGGGTCATGCCCTCGATGATCCGCCGGCGAAGGGGTGGATGCCGGAATCCTGGGCGCTTATTCATCTCTAAGTCAACACAATGAATTAGAGATGAATCCTGCGAATCGGGCGATTTTCCTGCGCCGGTAAGGCGATCAGAGCTAAAAAATCTTGAAGTACTTCTTTATTCATCACTTTTACCTACCGTTTGATACGGCTCATCCGACCCGCAAGGAGGAGCCGTGCTGGAGATCTCTCGTAGGACCGCGCTCAAGGCCGGAGCGGCGGGTGTGGCGGGAGCGGCGTTCCTGCCGCCCGGTACGGCGTCCGCCGTCGTGACCGCAGACCTGGAACAGCGGGCCTTGGCCATGACCCCGCCGGTCTTCCTGCTGGAAACCGCCGTCCCGCCGCAGATGACCGCCGGACAGGGCTCGAAGCTGAGCATCAGCGACCGGGCCGCGATCTGCGGAAGCCGCTCACTGCGCTGGGAGCACGGCCGCGCCTCCACCATCACGGTCAGCGGCCCCGTCGGCTTCGCCCCCGACCCCTACCGGCCGATGGACGACCAGGCCTGGCAGGGGACGGTGGACACCTTCTCGGTCTGGATCTTCAACGAGACCCCGGTGGACGACGTGGTCCGCTTCGAGTTCGGCCGTGGGAACCGGACCGACGCCTGGTTCGAGTTCCGGCTCGGCTTCACCGGCTGGCGGACGGCCTGGGTCCGCTACGACTACGACATGCACGGCCGGCCGCACCCCGGCATGGACACGCTGCGGATCATCGCGCCCGGCCGTACCGGAACACTCCACCTCGACCAGCTCATGCTCAACGTGGCGCTGCGGCCGGACGCCCCCACCCGCGACGCCCAGGTGCCGGACGTCGCCAGGGAGGGCGAGGACTACGACAACCAGCACTGGCAGGCGCTCTATCGCTACGACGACCTGCTGACCAAGGCCAGGCCGGACGCGACCGCGCCCTCGGCGGAGGAGACGGCATCGCTGCGCGCGCTGGTCGCCCGCTATCGAGACGAGTATCTCCTCCCGTCACCGGTGAAGGTGGACGACGCCTCGGTGGCCGCGCTCACCGGACAGGTCGCGGCGCTGGGCGTCCCGGAGGCGTCCGCGAGCGGGGTGGGCCGCCCGGTCCTCTCCTACCAGTCACAGATCTACCCGCCGGAGATCGCCTCCGAGCTCAAGACGTTCGTCGACGCGGTCACCCTGCGCGCCTACACCGACCTGATGAAAGCCGTGGCACTGGCCTTCGCCTCGGCCGGCGCGACGCACAGACCGGCGCTCGCCGCCCTCTACGTCCGGATGATCGCCCACCTGCGCGACCAGGGCTGGACCCGGGGAAGCTGCCAGGGCACCATCCATCACCTGGGCTACGACGCGCGCGGCTACTACGACTCGGTCTATCTCATGAAGGACGCGCTGCGCGAGGCCGGGCTGTTCGAGCAGGTCCGCGCCGACCTGGCCTGGCTGAGCGGGCTCGGCCGGATCTTCCGGGGCTGGAAGCACCGCATGGCCTACGGCAGCGTCGCCGACATCCTCAACACCACTTTCCGGGGGATGCTCGCGGCCGTGCTGCTGGGCGACACCGAGGCCGAGCAGATCACCTACCTCCGGGCACTGCGCGACTGGCTGAACCGGGCGCTGCTGCCCAGCGCGGGTATCCAGGACGGCCTCAAGACGGACGGGGCCACCTTCCACCACGTCGGCTTCTACCCCGACTACGCCCGTGACGGCTTCACCGGGCTGGCCCCGCTGGTCTACGTGCTCAGCGGCGGAGTGTTCCGTCTGGCCCCGGACTCCCACGCCTCGCTCAAGCGGGCCGTCCTGGCCATGCGCGTCTACGCCAACAAGAACCACTGGCCCATCTCCATCAGCGGGCGCAATCCCAGCGGGCTGACCGCCCTGTCGCTCGTCCCCTACCAGTGGCTGGCGATCTCCGGCACCCCTGACGGCTCCGGCGACGTGGACCCCGAGATCGCGGCCGCGTTCCTGCGCCTGCTGCCCGCCGCGCCGAGCACCCAGCAGAAGCAGCTCGCCGCACGGCTGGCGGCGCGCGGTATCGTCGCCGAACCCGACCCCAACGGCAACTGGACGATCAACTACGCCGCCCTGGCCGTGCACCGGCGGGAGAAGTGGCAGGTCACCGTACGCGGACACAACCGCTATCTGTGGAGCACGGAGATCTATCAGGGGGCGAACTGGTACGGCCGCTACAACACCTACGGCCAGATCCAGGTGCTGCACCGGGGCGACCCGGTCGGCAACGCCGACAGTGGCTACGCCCAGGCGGGCTGGGACTGGAACCGCAGGCCGGGCACGACCGTCGTCCACCGGCCGCTGGAGGAGCTCCGGGGCGACCTGACCGGGGCGATCGAGGAGATGCTGCTCACCGACTCGCGCTTCGGCGGGGCGCACACCATCGACGGCCGCAACGGCATGTTCGCGATGGAGCTGCGCGAGCACCCGAAGTACGAGGGCTCACATCGCGCGCTGAAATCGGTCTTCCTGTTCGACGACCGGATCGTGGCCGTCGGCACCGGGATCCGGAACGACTCCCCGCAGGAGACCGAGACCACGCTCTTCCAGACCCGCCTGCCGAGCCAGACGGCTCCCACCTACGTCGACGGGGTCGAGCCGGTCGTGGCCTTCCCGCACGACGCGCCGGATCTCACACCGCGCTGGCTGCTCGACGACAAGGGCATCGGCTACCATCTGGCTCCCGGGCAGAGGGTCGGGCTGACGCGCTCCACCCAGACTTCGCGCGACAACGCGACCGAAGCCCCGACCAGCGGCGACTTCGCAACCGCCTGGATCAAGCACGGTGCCGCGCCGCGGAACGGCGGCTACTGCTACGCCATGGTCGTCGACACCACCCCCGAGCGCATGGCCGCGTTCGCCGACGCGATGACCGACCCGGCGCGCGCGCCGTACGTCGTGCTCCGCGCCGACACCTCCGCGCACGTGGTGAGCGACCGGGCGACCGGGATCACCGGTTACGCGGTCTTCGTCCCCTCGGAACTGGCCGAGGGACCGGTGCGCGAGGTGGACACGCCGTCCATGGTGCTGACCAGAAAGGACGGCGACGACGGCCTGGTGCTGGCGGTGTGCGACCCCGACCTGCGGCTCTACAGTGGAATCGACCACGACCAGTACGAGCGCGGCCGGTATGTCGGCCACTACAGTCCCTGGTCACGGACATGGCTGACCAGCCCGAGCCACCCCCACCGGATGCGGGTGACCCTGGAGGGGCGCTGGCGCGCGGACGGCGACCAGCCGTGCACGGTGCGGGCACGGCATGAGCGGACCGTGGTCGAGTTCGAGACCGTTGACGGACGGCCGATCCAGGTACGCCTGCTCCCGGGGTGACACGCGTCGTCTTCTGGGCGGTCTTCTGGGCGGTCTTCTAGGCGGTCTTCTAGGCGGTCTTCTGGGCCACGGCCGGCCGCACCGGCCGGCCGTGGCCCTTCTTCGAGGGCCGCTCTCGCCGGGCCGCAGGAACCGCCCGGGCGGGCAGCGGGCCGGGCGGGCAGCGGGCCGGGCGGGCAGCGGGCCGGGCGGGCGGACCCCGGCGCCGCGTGGATTGATGCCGGTTTCTCGACGTGCGAGTCTCGAAGACGATGACGCGGCGAAGATGACGCGTCAAAGGAGAAGGCGAGGGAGCACGGTATGAACCACCAGGAGCTTCAGCGGCGGTTCGCGAAGCTGACCACCGCTCATCTGGCGGATGCGTGCATTCGCGCCCGGCTTCCGGTGCGGTGCGCGCCCGCGCTCCTGCACGCGGTGGTGCCGGGCAGTCGTCTGGCCGGGCGTGTGTGCCCCGCCCGGCATGTCGGCAGCGTCGATGTCTTCCTGGAGGCGTTCGAAGGGGCCGCGGCCGGTGACGTACTGGTGGTCGACAACGGCGGGCGGCTCGATGAGGCCTGCGTCGGCGACCTGGTCGTCCTGGAGGCTCAGGCCGCCGGGCTGGAGGGGGTCGTGATCTGGGGACTGCATCGCGACACGGCCGACATACGGGCGATCGGGCTGCCGGTCTTCAGCATGGGAGCGATTCCGACCGGCCCGCTGCGCCTCGACGCCCGTCCCCAGGACGCGTTGGAGTCCGCCGCCGTGGGAGATTTGACGGTGGGGCGCGAGGAGGTGGTCCTGGGCGACGACGACGGCGTGCTCTTCATACCGGCCGCCCACGCCGAGGACGTCTTCACCCTTGCGGAGAGGATTCGCGACACCGAGCGAGGCCAGGCCGAGCAGATTCGCGCGGGCGTCTCCCTGCGCGGGCAGGTGCGGTTCGACACCTTCCTTTCCCAGCGCCGAAAGGTGCCCTCCCTGAGTTTCCGCGATCATTTGCGGGCCGTGGGCGGAGCCATCGAGGAGTGATCCGGCGCCGCGACGAGATCGTACGCTCCGCGTCGCCGTGCGGGCCGGGCCACGCGGCGCCGATCAGACCCCGACTCGCACGGCGACACACCTTGGCCGGTGTGACCGTTCACCGCGCCCTTCGGCGCAGGGTGTAAGGCGACCCGCCGGTCGGCTATTCCACGAGTTTGTGCAGCGCCATGATGACTCCCCCTGCCGTGCCGCAACCGCTCAGAACGGCCAGCGGGAGTAGAACGCCCCCCAGGAGAAGCAGGGTCGCGGCGCCGATGCCGGCCACCAGGCCGGTTGCGAGTATCACCGTGACCCGCAGGGATACCAACGATGAGCGCCGGGGTGCGCCGGAGTCGGACGGTTCGCCGGGTATGGTCATGACGGTTCCTCGGAGAAGAGGTCCAGACGGCTCCCCGTGCCAGCGGGGGGCCGTCGTCATGTGCGCGGCCGCGCCGTGTCCCCGGTGGGGACTAGTCGAAGCTATCGACGGTTCTTCGCCTGATCAACCAAGGAGAATCCATGGTATCGGCACACTATTCGCTCCTTTGTTCGATTGCCTCGCCGAGAGAGTAGGGCGACAAAAGCCCATAAATATGGTCAATACCTATGAAACTCTCGAGACGAGAAGCGCGAAGAGCGATCGCGAGCGCCGTCACTGCCTGACGATCTCCTCGACGCGCGTGGCCGTCCCGCTCTTGAGCGTCACCTTGGCGTAGACGTCCTTGCCCGCCTTGAGCGCCTTCTCAAGCTGCGCCGCGGTGCACTTGTGCGGGATCGCGCCCTTGTCGCAGATCGCTCCCTGCACGTCGAGCACCACCGCGTCCGGACGAAGCATGACCGGCTGGGCGTCACCCCCGTCCAACTGCACCGTGATCCAGCCCGGCTGCGTCAGTGTCACGCTGAGCGATCCGATCAGATCGACGGCGGGGCCCGTGTCCGTGGCCCCGTCACCCGGCGTCTCCGTCGCGTCCTCGGCGGAACCGGTCTCGGATTCCGCCGGAGACGGGGAGGCGGCGGCGCTCTCGGATTCCGCCGGAGACGGGGAGGCGGCGGCCGAGGGGGAGGAAGACGATCCGTCCTGCCCCGAGCAGGCGGAAAGACCGGCGACGAACACGGCTACCAGGAGAATGCGCGCTATCTTCAACGATCTACTCATAAGGCGCAACCATTTCACGGATCTCACCGAAACCGTGCGTTGGCGATCCGGTCGTCGGGTGCCAGGGATCCCAGAGGCGCCGGTCCGTCCGCGTCGGGACTTTCGACCCGTTTCCCGCCGCGGTACGCACCCGGGCGCCTGCCGCCTCGCCGTCGACCGCGCTGCTTGACGACGATCACCGGGCATGGAGCGCGATGGAGCGATCCCCTGCCCCCGCCCGTGGCACTGGGAATGTGGCACTCGGGACCTTGGTCCCTGGCGACGCCGCCACGAGGGGATTAACGTTCGGAGCATGATTCGTGTGTTCCTGGTCGACGATCACGAGGTGGTGCGCCGGGGTGTGGCCGCGCTGCTGGAGTCCGAGGGCGACATCGAGGTGATCGGCGAGGCCGGAACCGCGGAGTCGGCCATGGCCCGCATCCCGGCGCTGCGGCCGGATGTGGCGGTGCTGGACGTGCGCCTGCCCGACGGCAGCGGTGTGGACGTCTGCCGCGAGGTCCGCTCCCTGGTGCCGGAACTCGCCTGTTTGATGCTGACCTCCTTCGCCGACGACGACGCCCTGTTCACCGCGGTCATGGCGGGCGCGTCCGGTTACGTGCTCAAGCAGATCCACGGCTCGGACCTGGTCGGCGCGGTGCGGACGGTGGCGGCCGGGCAGTCGCTGCTGGACCCGCAGACCACCGCTTCCATGCTGGCCCGCCTGCGTGAGCAGGCCACCCGCAAGGACCCGCTGGCCGCCCTGTCGGAGCAGGAACGCCACATCTTGGAGCTGATCGGTGAAGGCCTGACCAACCGGCAGATCGGCGAGCGGCTCTATCTCGCCGAGAAGACCGTGAAGAACTACGTCTCCAACCTGCTGGCCAAGCTGAGCATGCAACGCCGCACCCAGGCCGCCGCCCTGGCCGCACGGCTGAAGGCCGACCGTCCGGAGTGAGACGCTCGGATCAGCCTTCGGCGGTCTCCGAGCCGGAAAGCGGCGCCTCGGCCTGCGGCGGGCCGTCCACGGTGACCGGGACGACCGCGACGGCGCAGGACGCGTGCTGCAGGATCGATCGGGTGACCGAGCCGAGCCGGCCGTGCCCACGCGCGCCGCCGACCACCATCAAAGCCGCCTCCTTCGACAGATCCAGCAGGGCGTCTTTGGCCGAGGCGGCCACGAAGTAGGTGTGCACCGACACCGCCGGATGACCGGCCCGCCAGGGCTGCAACCGCTCCAGCATGTCGTCTTCGGCCGCCGTCGTGATGGCCCGCGTGTCGGGCACCAGCGGCATCGGCGCGCTCCACGCCATCGGCTGCAGATGCCCGGCGTGCACCGCCACCAAGGGCAGCCGGCGCAGGTCGGCCTCGGCGAAGGCGAAAGCGATCGCCGCATCGGGCGTGTGCCCGGTCATGCCCACCACCACGGCCCCACGGTGCCGCGGGACCGGAATCGGACCGGGTCCGCGCACCACGACCACCGGGCAGCGCGCCTCCGCCGCCACATAGCCGGCCACCGACCCCACGACGGCGCGGGCCAGAGCGCCCATCCCGCGCGATCCCACCACGACCAGCCGCGCGTGCGCCGACAGCTCCACCAGCCGCTCGGCCGCGGCGCCCTCGTACAGATCGGTGGTGACCTCGGGGATCGCGCTGCACGAGCGGGCGCACTCACCCCCGTGATACAGCACGTGCTCGGCGGCCTTGCGCAGGTGCCCCTTGGCCTCCTCGTCGGCCGGGCCGTAGGGCCACCGCCAGGCGTGCGCCACCGTCAGCGGCAGCTTTCTGAGCTCGGCCTCGTCCATCGCCCATTCCAGGGCCTGCATGGAGAAGTCGGAGCCGTCGTAGCCGACGACGATGTCGTGGGAATCGGTCATCGCTCTCACCTCCTTCCCAGGATCGGCGGCAGAGGCCTCGGCACGGCAGGGCGGAAGGTCCCACCGGCGTGGGACCTTCCGCCCTCTTTTCCGCTGCCGCCGTCATCGGGAGCCTGACCGGTGAGGGTGCCGTCGCCGACCGCCTCCCCCGAGGATCAGGACGCCACACTGGCGGCCAGCACCAGGCTTGCCGCGCCGCGCGCGTGGCCGCTGTCGTCCCACGGCCGGACTTTGATCTCCAGACCGGGTAGCGCCGCGATGATCCCGTCGTCGACCGCGCGGTGGAAGCCCGGCGCGAGGTACGGCCAGAGCACATGGCTCTCACCGATGACCGTCAGCGCCCGTACGGCCAGCACGTTCACCACGCCCGCCGCCGCTTCGGCGGCGAGCGCGTAGTCCGCCACATAGGCGTCGACGCAGCCGCGCCGCCCGCACACGCATTCGGGACCGCCCGGGCCGGTCGGCACGTGCCCGAACTCGCCCGCCACCCCGTCGGGCCCCCGATGCACCCGGCGATCCAGCACGATGCCCATGCCGACGCCGTCACCTATCGCCAGCACCAGGAAGTCGTCGTGGTCGCGGCCGGTTCCGAACAGCAGCTCACCCGTGGTGGAGGCTCTGGTGTCGTTGTCGATCAGCACGGGAACCGGCAGCCGCGCGGCGAGCGGCGGCCGCACCGGCATGTCCGCCCAGCCCAGGCGAGGCGACAGCCGTACCGTCCCCGTGCCGGGATCGATCACCCCGGGCACGGCCAGGCCGATGCCCAGCACTCGCGAACCGGTGGCCGGATCGCTCAGCACCTCCTCGCACGCCGTCGCGAGCTGCCCCACGGGGTCGTCGGCCGGTGAGAACGGCCGGGTGAAGCGCCGTACCTCGCTGCCGTCGAGCCGCATGAGCACGCCCATCAGGTGATCGGGGTGCACCCGCAGGTCCAGGGTGTAGGCCGCGTCGGCCACCACTTCGAGCGGCACCCTCGGCCGCCCCCTACCGGTGACCCGCGGCGGCAACTCGCGCAGGAAGCCCAGTTTGATCAGGCGGCGAGTGTGGTCGGTCACGGTGGCGGCGCCCAGGCCGAGCCGGGCGGCGATCTGTGACCGGTTGAGCGGCTGCGACCCGGTCATGGCGAGGATCTCCGCCTTGATCAGATCCTCCCGGTACGGAGGTAGGGGCATGGAGGCGACGCGCGGTTTGGGCACCTCGTTCGGCTACAACCGCGCGGAGGACGGCACGTACCTCATCGGCCCCGTCGAGCTGGTGCACCTCCTGGTGGACACGGTCGCCAAGAACGGCAACCTGCTGCTCAACATCAGTCCCCGCGGTGACGGCTCGCTGCCCGACGAACAGGTGGACCGGCTCCGCCGTCTGGGAGCCTACTGGGGCGACGGCCCCGCGGAGATCTCCGCGGACGGCACGGTCGCCGTCCCTCCTGCTCTGCGTCATCTGCCGGCCGCCGTCCTCACCTTCCCGCCGGCCACCTGACCGACGGGAAGGCCCCGGCCAGGGGGTGAGATCGAGCGCCGGGCCGGAAGATACGGATCACGGTGCGCCGACACCGTCGGGACCAGCACGCGCGGGTTCGATGCGGGCGAGAAGGGCAACGGCCGCAGGCGGTTCATCGTGACCGACACCCTGGGGCTGCTTCTTGTGGTGTGTGATGGCCGCGTCGGTTCAGGGCCGTGACGGGGCCGATGCGCAATGGTGTCTCATGAGTCCGACGACACAACCGCTGGGAACGTGAGGCCACACGCCGACCTCACAGTTCGGCGCGCCGTCTCGTCGAACCGGTGAGGGCAGCTGCGACCAAGGAGTGTCGGCGACACCATGACCACCCCATCCGAGCCAGGAGACGGCCGGCTCGATCCGGGCCTGAGCGCGATCATGAGCGAGCGGCGCCAGCTGATCAATCTCGCCTACCGGCTTCTCGGCTCCCTGGCCGACGCCGAAGATGTCGTCCAGGAGACCTACGCCCGCTGGTACGCCATGTCCCGACAGCAGCAGGAGGCCATCGACTCCCCCGGCGGCTGGCTGACGACGGTCGCCGGTCGCATCTGCCTCGACCTGCTCGGCTCGGCGCGGGCCCGGCGGGAGCGCTACGTGGGCGAATGGATCCCGGAGCCGCTGCCCGAGCGTACGGAGTGGATCAGCGGGCGGCCGGGCGGCACCTCGGCCGACCCGGCCGATCGGGTCACTCTCGACGAGTCGGTCAACATGGCCTTCCTCGTCGTGCTCGAATCGATGACCCCGGCCGAGCGCGTCGCGTTCATCCTGCACGACGTCTTCCGCTACCCCTTCGCCGAAGTGGCCGAGATCGTCGGCCGTACCCCGGCGGCCTGCCGCCAGCTGGCCTCCTCGGCCCGCCGTCGCATTCGCGCGTCGCAGGCTCCCGCGACTCCGGCCGCCCAGCGCGCCGACATCGTCAGAGCCTTCAAACAGGCCTGGGAGGCCAAGGACATCGACGCCCTCATCGGCCTCCTCGACCCCGACGCCACGATGATCGCCGACGGCGGCGGCCTCGTCAGCGCCCTGCTCCGCCCGATCGAAGGCGGCGAGCAGATCGCGCGCTACGCCCTGGCCATCACCGGCATGGCACCCGACCTGACGATCCTGGAGCGTACGGTCAACGGTCAGCCCGGTCTGGTGACTCAGCAGAACGGCGTCACCATGGCGGTGGCGGCGTTCGAGGTCGCAGGCGACCGGATCACGCACATCTGGGCAGTACGAAACCCGGACAAGCTCCGGCCGTGGACGGCGGGGCGAGAGGACTAGGACCAACCAGGACGCGCGGCCGTCGAAGCAACCCGACCGTTACAGCGTGCGATGCTTCGCAACGGAACGTAGATCCACTCGTGCTACCGGCAGAGACCGTTGATCGAGTGATCTACATCCTCTGGTGCGCGAAGATCGGCGGTTACTTCGCGTGGTCGCCGACTCTCCTTGGTGCAACCGCCCTCACCGGTTCGACCGAGACGGCGCGCCGAACCGTGAGGTCGGCGCGTGGCCTCACATTCCCAGCGGTTGTGTCGTCGGACTCATGAGACACCATCCAGCACGCAGGAAAGCGTCCTGGTCGTCATCGTCGCCGTCTTCACCCGTCCCACAGCCGTCAAGGAGTCACCCGTGTTCTTGCGCGTCGCGATCATCCTGCAGACCTTGGCCCTCTTCGCCGCGCCGATCACCGCCGGACTGTTGTTGTCCTCGCCCGGCGGACGAACATTGCACAGTGTTTCGGCGTACGGGGTGTTCGCCGCGGCGCTGTCGCACCTGGTCACCGCGATCTTGGTGTGGCGGCCGGGCGGCGGCTCGCCCAGGCCCATCCTGTACGCGGTCGGGTTCTTGGGGCTCACGCTGGCGCAGATAGCGCTGGGCATCGCGCACGTGAAGACCCTGCACGTCCCATTGGGCGTGCTGTTGTTCGGCATGAGCGTCCTTCAACTCAGCCGGGTCTCGGCCGACCGCCGCACTCACGTGCACCCGACCACCTTGATCACCTCTGAGCTGGACGCGACGACGACACGCCCATCGTGACCAGGCCTTCTCATTGCCCGTGAACGAACTGATCGCCGGTCCGTCAGCGGTGGATGGGAGCGCCGGCGAACCCCTCAACGCAAAGTGACATTTCGATGACAGGGGAGCAACTCCGGTTCCGGGCCGACCACGCCTTGCCCGGAGCTGATGCAGAAGACACGGCCCTGGTCGAGCGCCGCGGCACACCCCATCACCCCATGGTCGCTGCGCATCGAGATGTAGGCGCCGCTCCCGTCAGGTCTGAGCGCGAAGACCGCCGCCGGGTCCAGCCGGGACACGTGTGAAACCGGCCATGAGTCGATCTTGTTCAGGGAGGCGGCGACCGCTCGCTCGGTTCGTCGCCCGCAGGCTGCTCGGCAGCCCGCTGATGCTCTGATGGGAACCTGCTCCAGTTTCCTTCCGATCGCGCAGATTACAGCCTGGTTTGGTAGAAAGTCACCCATGAACGACAACCCGCGACCCGGGCGGAAACCCCTGGTGAGCGTCCTGGCGGCCGGTGCGGTGTTCGGCGCGGCCACCTCCCTGGTCAACGCCGTGGCCCAGCTTTCTGTGGATCTGGAAAGCCGGGAAGCGACGACCAGCGGGTGGTCGGTCATGGAGATCGTGAGCGTGCTGCTGGACTCCGGGTGGGCATGGGCCGGGTTGGCGGTGCTGGCGGGATCGTTGGCCACCCGCGCCAGGCAGAGGGGCCTTGGGGCCCGCACACCGGCCCGGGGCGCCGTGGCCGGCGTGGTGGCCCTGCTCGCCGCCACGGCGGCCTACTACGCCGTGGACACGGTCGTCCACGGCGTCTCGCTTGGCTCCTACGGGCTTGACACGGTCTACTGGTGGGTGGCGAGTGTTCTGTTCGGTCCGATTCTGGGCGCCATAGGGTCATGCGCCAGGCAGCCGGGAGCGATCGGTGTGCTCGCAAAACTGACCGTGCCGGTCGGTGCGGCCGTCCAGATGGTCGTGATGCCACCGGGCAGAAATGAAGTGATCATGACCATCGGGCAGTGGGTCGTGTGGACGGCGGCTGCCGTGAGCATCGGTGTGGTGGCCGTCCGCTTCCCCGGCGTGCGGCGGCAACGGAACTTCTCCAGGGGGGCGGAGTCGCCGTAGAACCTCGGCCGGCAGGCGAGTCGTACGTCCGAGATTAACGCCATCTCGGAAGTGCACTCCCGGTTGCGACTTCCGAGATTCCGCGATTCCGGCCTCCAGAAGGCGGCGGATCCGCTTCCGAGATCACGAAGCGCCCAGCCGGCGCCTGCCCCACCCTGCCCTCGAGGTCGTCCGCCTCGGCGTCGACGACGTCCAGCCGTCGGCGCGGCCTTGAATTCCGGCGTTCCCACTCGGTCATGAAATCTCCACAAGAAAGGGCCGGGTGGCGGCAGCCACCCGGCCTGAAGGAAACCGGTCAACTCTCGGCGGCCTTCTTCAGGTGCTGGAGCCAGGAGGTCAGCGAGACCTGGAGGCTCGCGCGCATGCCGTCGACGTCGGCCCGGATGGGCTCGCCGTCCCAGGACTCCTCGGTGTGCACGTGGACCACGCCGTCCTCCTCGCCGAAGGTCCACTGGTGGATCCCGTCGATGCCGTGGGCGGGGCCGCCCCACAGGGTGCGGTGGGGGGCCTCGACGGCGTAGACGGTGGAGGCGATGTCCAGGCCGAAGGTGCTCCAGTGGAAGACGGAGCCCTCCTCGACGGAACCGGTGGCGGTGGTGATGTCGGTCTGCCAGGTCGGCCAGTTGCCGACGTCGGTGTGCAGGTTCCAGACCCGCTGCAGGGGGGCGTCGATCTCGATGCTGACGCGTACGACGACAGCAGCCCGTGTGTCGATTCCGGTGATCACTTCTGGTCCTCGATCCAGTGTCCGTGGATGCCGGCGGGCACCCGGCGGGGCAGTTCGACGGCGGCGACCGTGCTCATGTCGCCCGCGTTCAGCACGAGCAGCTCGGAGGCGTTGGCCGTCAGGTCGCTGACGATGGTGAGCAGGTAGCCGTCGTCCTCGGCCGTTCCACCGGCAGCGGGGACGAAGACGGCCTCGCCGGGCATCCGTCCCTCCCCGTGCGCGAAGAACTTCTGCTGTCCCGTGGCGGTATCGAACTTGACGGTGTGGTGGCCGTGCAGCCCGGCGCCGGGGAAGGCGATGGCGTAGCTGTAGCGGTTGGCGACGCCGGTGTAGACGTCGTTGATGGCCGGGAACTCGCTGATCAGGTCGTCCAGCGATTCGTCCACGGCCTTGCCTGTGGCCGGGTCCATGATCCAGCGGTGGAAGGTGGAACCGGCGTCCAGGGTGGGGCCGTAGCCCGGTGCGCCGACCCACCACTTCCAGGAGGTCTCCCAGGCGGACCGGTCGAAGCGCGGCCCTTCCAGGACGACTCGGCCCATGGAGTCGACGTAGGAGTTGGTGACGTGCAGGATCGCCGCCTGGTTGTCGATGTCGAACCAGGTGACCTTCGCCGGCCCGGTCCGCGGCATGACGCCGATGCGGAAGGGCACGTCGTCGTGCCAGCGGTACGGGATGCCCGAGTGCTCGGCGTGGTCGAAGACGACGGGCGAGTTGATGAAGACGGCGTGCTCGCGGGTGATGGCGAAGTCGTGCATCAGGGACGGCCCCGACCCGTCGACCACCGTGGTGCGGATGATCTCGCCGGCGGCGTCGGCGACGTGGTAGGTCAGGTAGGGCGGGAACGGGCTGTAGGAGAAGAAGTGCAGCTCGCCGGTGACCTGGTCCTCCTTGGGATGGGCGGTCATCGCGCTGGTGAGCTTGCCGCCGAAGTCGTAGGGGCCGATGGTGTCGAGCTCGGCGCTGACCTCCCAGGGCAGGTTGGCCTCCTGGAGTGCCAGGTAGCGGCCGCCGTGGAAGATGATGTTGGTGGCGGCGGCGCTGACTTCGAGCTCGGTCCCGGTGAACGGCACGTCGTCCAGGTACGGGGTCTTCACCCAGCGGTTGCGGTACCACTCGGCGCGGCCCTCGGTGAGGCGGATGCCGTGGAGCATGCCTTCGCCCTTGAACCAGTGGCTGGGGGTGATCCCGGGCTTGGGGTTGTGGCCGTTGCGGAAGTAGCGGCCGTTCAGCTCGGGCGGCAGGGTGCCGCGCACGGTCAGTTCGCGGGCGGTGATCTCGTCGGTGACCGGGGTGAAGTGGCCGGTGATGTACGGCACGGGCAGCTCGTTCATGACAGTCATGCCTTTCGGCTGGTGAGAACGGTGATGAGCAGGGTGAGAACGGTGCAGGCCAGGAAGGCTCCGCCGTACGGAGGAAGAAGAGTCAGGAAGGACAGACCGATCGCGCCGCCTATCTGCCGGGTGGCGTTGATCAGCCCGCCGGCCAGCCCGCTGTCCTCGACGGGCACTCCGGCCGATGACATCGCGGTGAGCTCGACGAAGGCCACGCCCAGCCCGGCGCCGATGAGCATCGAGGCGGCGATGAGCGGGAGCAGGTCGGTGGGTGAGGTGGCCAGCCACGCCAGCCCTCCGGCCGGCAGGACCAGGCCGACGGGCAGGACGGCCCGGCTGCGCAGCTTGGGAGCGGCCCAGGAGGTCAGGGTGATCGTCAGGGCGAGCGGTAGCTGGGTGAGCCCGGCTTCCATGGGCGTGTAGCCCAGCTCCCGCTGCTGGTAGAGCGGCAGGAAGTAGAACAGCCCGAGCCAGACCGCGCCGAGCAGCGCCATCAGGATGTTGGGCCAGGCGACGATCGCCATGCGGCCGGGCAGCAACGGGTCGGGGGAACGCCGCTGGAGCACCACGAACAACCCGAGCAGCGCCAGGCCGAGCAGGGCAGCGGGCCAGAAGCTGGACAGACCGTAGGTGAGGGCGACCAACCCGGCGGTCACCGTGACCGCGCCCTGCACGTCCAGCCGTCCGCCGCGTGGCTGGTCAGGTGTGACCAGACGCCACGTGGCCACCAGCACGATCAGCGTGAGCGGCACCAGCACGTAGAACACCGAGCGCCAGCCGTACAGGCCGGTGAGCAGGCCGCTCAGCAGCACGCCCGCCGCCCCGCCCGCGCCGGAGACCGCACCCCACACGCCCAGCGCGGTGCCGCGGCGTTTCCCATCGGGATACAGGGTGAGCGCCAGGGCGAGAGCGGTCGGTGCCAGGAGCGCGGCTCCCACTCCCTGGACAGCCCTGGCCCCGATCATCAGGACCGCGTCGGGAGCCAGGGCCGCGGCCAGGGAGGAGAGGGCGAACAGGCCGGTGCCGACCAGGAAGACACGGCGCAGGCCGTACACGTCACCGGAGCGGCCACCGAGGAGCAGGAGCGCACCGAAGACCAGCACGTAGGCGTTGACGACCCACGACAGTCCCGCGGCCGACAGCCCGAGGCCGGCGCGGATCTGCGGGAGGGCCACGTTGACGATCGAGGTACTCAGTACAACCACGAACTGCGCAGTGGCCAGGACGACGAGGGGCGTCCAGGTGGTGGTCCGTGTCTTCATGTCCATCACCCTCGCAGCGGGGCAACGCCGCTCGCGTCGGTAGTTTTCGCCTATATAGGCGACATCGCCGACCCCAGGCTGGGGTAGTTCCTAGATTCGTTACGGCGCGGGTGCCTACTTTTTCAGGCATGCTCCTGACATATATGGACAAGCTGATCGGTAGGCAGGACGAGATCGGGCGGCTCGACGCCTTACTTCAGGCCGCCGGAGAGGGCGACGGAGGCGCCCTGGTCGTGCGCGGGGAGCCGGGCATCGGCAAGAGCGCCCTCCTTCGGCACCTGGAAGAGTCCGCCGAGGGTTTCCTGGTGATGCAGGCGTCGGGCGCGGAGTTCGAGATGGAGCTGCCGTTCGCCGCGCTGCACCAGCTCTGCGCGCCGGTCCTGGGCAAGGTGATGGCGCTGCCGCCACCGCACCGCAAGGCCTTGGAGGTCGCCTTCGGCCTGGACACCGGCACGCCCGATCCGTTCCTGGTGGGGGTGGCCACGCTGGGGCTGCTGGCCGAGACCGTGCGCGAACGCCCGCTGCTGTGCGTGGTCGACGACGCCCAGTGGCTCGACCACGCCTCGGCCAAGGCGCTGGCCTTCCTCGCTCGCCGGATCTCGGCCGAGCGCATCGCCATCGTGATCGGAGTCCGGACGCCCAGCAGCCTGCCCGAGGTGCCCACCCTGGAGCTGCGTGGTCTGGGCGAGATGGACGCTCGCGCGCTGCTGGCCGCCGCGATCAGGGCACCGCTGGACGTACGGGTGCGCGACCGTATCCTGGCCGAGGCCCGGGGCAATCCTCTCGCGCTGCTGGAACTGCCCCGCAGCGCCGGACTGACCGGGATGGCGGGCGGGTTCGACCTGCCCCCATCCGGGGTGATCGAGCAGAGCTTCCGCGCCCGTCTGGAGATCCTGCCCCCGCAGGCTCGGCTGCTGCTGACGGTCGCGGCCGCCGACCCGGTCGGTGATCCTGGGTTGCTGTGGCGAGCGGCCGAGTTCCTGGGCATCGAGCAGGCGGCCACCGCTCAGGCGGCCTCGCTGGTCGAGTTCGGGACCCGGGTCCGTTTTCCGCACCCGCTGGCGCGATCGGCCGTCTACCAGGCCGCTTCCGTCGAGGACCGGCTGCGGGCGCACGAGGCGCTGGCCGCCGCGACCGACCCCGTCGCCGACCCCGACCGCCGGTCCTGGCATCGCGCGCAGGCCAGCGCCGGAGCCGATGAGCAGATCGCCGCCGAGCTGGAGGCTTCCGCCGCCCGCGCACAGGCCCGCGGCGGGATCGCGGCTGCGGCCGCCTTCCTCGAACGCGCCGCCGCCTTGACGATCGCCCCGGACCTGCGCGTGGAACGGGTGCTCGCCGCCGTCCAGGCCAAGCTGTCGGTCGGCGCCTTCGATGAGTCGGCCGAGCTGCTCAGCACCGTGCCGGGCGACGACCCCCGGGTCGACCTACTGCGCGGCAGGTTGTCCTTCGTGCGCCGGCGGGGCGACGAGGGACCCACGACCTTCCTGCTGCGTGCCGCCGCCCGGCTGGCGGGCACGGATCCGGCGCGGTCGCGGGCCTGCTACCTGGACGCCATGGAGATGGGCATCCTGACCGGCGGTCTCGACCACGTCGTGGACGCCGCCCGCAAAGCCCCCTCGGTCGACTCACCGACGAGCTCCGATGTGGTACTGGACGGCATTGTCAGCCTGTCCACCGAAGGGCATCGGGCCGCGGCGGGCGCGTTGCGGCCGATCGTCGGCGACGTCGACGACCAGGTGTGGACCACGCGCCCGTCGATGGGTTTCATGCTGGCGGTGGAGCTGTGGAACTACGACTCCCTGCACGGCATCGCGGCGCGGGCCGTGGCCGCGGGCCGCGAGTCCGGGTCCTTCCACATGCTGCCGATCGGCCTGGCGATGCTGGCCGCCGCGACCGTGCACGGCGGAGGCTTCGGCGCCGCGATGGAGATGATCTCCGAGGAGGAGGCGATCGCCGAGGCCACCGGAGCCGCTCCGCTGGTCTACCCGCGGATCCATCTGGCCGCGCTGCGGGGACGCCGCAAGGAGGCGCTCGAGCTGTTCGCGTCGGTGGGGCCGTACATGTCCCTCAGCGTGCAGTGGGCGACAGCCGTACTCAACAACGGCCTGGCCGACTACCCGGCCGCGCTGGAGGCGGCCCGGCAGGCCGTCGCCCACGGCGACCTCGGGCCGGCCGGCATGGCGTTGCCCGAACTGGTCGAGGCCGCGGTGCGCTGCGGCTCCGCTGACCTGGCCGAGTCGGCGCTGGCCCAGCTGCGCGAGCGCACCACGGCTGGCGGGCAGGCGTGGGGGCTGGGAGTGGAGGCCTACTGCCGGGCCCTGGTGACCGAGGACGAGGACGCCTACCGGGAGGCCGTCACGGTGCTGGAGGACAGCCGGATGGCGCTTTACCGGGCCCGGGCGCACCTGCTCTACGGGGAGTGGCTGCGCCGGGAGGGACGCCGCCGCGAGGCCCGCACCGAGCTGCGGATGGCGCACGAACTGCTGTTTGACCTGGGTGCCGAAGCCTTCGCCGAGCGTGCCGCCGGAGAGCTGCGGGCCACGGGCGAGCACGCCCGCAGCCGTTCCGCTCAGGTCTCCGACCAGCTGACCATGCAAGAGGTGCACATCGCCCGCCTGGTCGCCGACGGCGCGACCTCCAAGGAGGTCGCCGCCAAGCTGTTCCTCAGCCCGCGTACGGTCGACGCGCACCTGCGCAACATCTTCCGCAAGCTGGGGCTCAGCTCACGCAAGCAGCTGCGCGACCTCCCCGAGATCCGTTAGCCGCATCGTGGTGGCCGCGACCTCGTGGGCGTTCATCGACTCCACGGGGCCGGGCCAGGCCAGTCCGTATTTGGCGCGGTAGGCGCCGGAGACGCGCTGGACGAGCTCCGGGTCGTTCACCGGTTCCAGGCGCGCGGACTGGACCGCCCCATCGATCTCGACCTCCGTGTCCGCACTTTTCAGGACGCGGCGGTACCAAAAGCTCCGCGTGCCGAAGGCGGAGCGCACGTAGGCCTCTCCGTCGATCTCCACGACCCAGATCGGCCGGGCCGACCAGCGGCCGTCCGCGTGCCGTACCCGCATCACGATCTCTGTGAGGTCTGCAAAGGCGCCCATGAGGGCAACCGTCCCGCGCCAGGGGCCTGGTCCGCGTCGGTGATGGTCGCCTAGTGCCGGATCGGGCGACGTTTGCCCTGTTGCGGTGTGACGCGCCGTCCGGGTGCTGTGCCGGACGGCGCGTGGTCGTCGCCCTGGCCGGGTGGCGGAACGAGTCCATGTACGCGAGATCGACGATGACGAGGGCGGACGGCTGCTACGGATCATCCGCAGGGGCACTGGGGCGGTGGTGACCTGGCGGCGGGCCCAGATGGTGCTACTGTCCGCGCAGGGCATGCCGGTGGCGAAGATCGCCGAGGTGTCGTTCACCGGCGACGACCGTCGTCGCCGAGGCGAACGTGGCCTGATACGGCATCAGTCGGCCTGAAGAACGAAGAACAGGAAGCACAGGAAGGCCCCCGAAGGCCTGTCCGCGAAGACGTCGGGGAACAATTCGCGGGCGCCCGGTGCGGGAAACGGTTCGCTGATGACGGCGATCCGGAAGCCGGCTGCGGTGAAGGCGTCGGTCATCGCGTGCAGCGGCCGGCGCCAGAAGCTCATCAGGGCGCTGTGCCCGCCGAGGGTCCATTCCTGGGAGTACTCGCGGGTCGCGAAGTAGCCGGCGCCGGGACCGGCCTGCAGGTAGTCGGCGAAAGGGTGATTAACGGACACGATCAGCCGGCCGCCGGGTGTCAGCACGCGCCGCAGTTCGGCCAGCGGTGCCGTCCAGTCCTCCAGGTAGTGCAGGACCAGGGACGCGACGACATCGTCGAACGCGGCGTCGGGGAACGGCAGCGGGCTGCCCAGATCGGCGAGGTGCAGGGCAGCGCCGTCGCCGAGCCGCTGCCGGGCCAGCTCCAGCATCTTGGCGCTGGAGTCGAAGCCGGTCACGATGGCGCCCCGCTCGCGCAGTGCCGCGGACAGAGGGCCAGAGCCGCAGCCGGCGTCGAGGATCCGCCGGCCGGCCACGTCACCGGCCAGATCCAGCATCGCGGGCCGCTCGTAGTAGGCGTTGAGGAGGCTGGTCTCGTTTTCGGCCGAATACGCCTCGGCGAAGCTGTCGTAGTCATTGGGCACAGCCCGCTCTGCGGGCCCGGCAGAACCCTCGGGAACGGGACGGATCCACGACGGCTGCGTGGGCGCTGCGGTGTCCGCCTGCCCGGCAGAACTCTTGGGAGCGAAAGTCATGCGGGCGATCCTGGCACGCTCGGCCTGTCCGGCATCGGGTGTTTCACGATCGTCCTGCGCCCCATGGGTGCCGATTAGCGCCACACAGGGCAAACGTTCCCTGACGCGGCACTAGCGTTGCTTGAGGCGGAGTGCTTCTTTGCGAGCCTCGGCGTGGAGGGACCGCTCGCGCTCCAGCCACGCCGGGTTCTCCGCTTTCAGCGCATCGATCTCAGCGGTGGTGAGCGGTCCGGTGATCCCACCTCTGATCAGGCCGGCAATGGAGACCCTGAGCTTCGCGGCGATGACCTGCTTGGTGTGCGGGCCGTTGCGGCGCAGGTCAGCGAGCCAGGCGGGTGGCGTCGACTGCAACTCGTTCAGCTCGTCCCTGGAGACGACACTCGCCTGGAACTCGGCGGGAGTGGCCGAGAGGGGGACACCCAGCTTCTTGGCCGCGGTCGCGGGCTTCATTGTCTGGATGGTCTTCGGTTTGGGCGAGGTCATGGCATCAAGAGTAGTCAGCCGGAACAGGTTCCCTTGACATCGGTACCCTGAGGAAGTGACTGATGGAGAGACCGGCAGGATGTTTCGACTGGCGTACGTGCCCGGGGTGACACCCGCGAAATGGGTCAACGTCTGGACCGAGAGAATGCCCGGCGTGCCGGTTACCCTGGTCGCGGTTCCCGCCGACGAGGTGGTGGGACTCCTGCGAAGCGGCGGCGCCGACGCCGGATTCGTCAGGCTGCCGGTCGACCGGGACGGGCTCAGCGTGATTCCTCTCTACGTGGAGACCACGGTGGTCATGGTGCCCAAGGACCACGCGGTGGCCGCTGTCGACGAGGTGGCCATCGCCGACCTTACCGACGACGAGGTGTTCCATCCTCTGGACGACACCATCGAGTGGACGGTCCGGCCTGGGCTGCCCGCGTTCACCCGCCCGGCCACGACGGCGGACGCGGTCGAGCTGGTAGCGGCCGGTACTGGGATTCTCCTGGTTCCGCTGTCGCTGGCACGCCTCCACCACCGCAGGGATCTCACTTACCGGCCGGTGCCGGACGCGCCGCAGTCTCAGGTTGCGCTGACCTGGCCCACGGACGCGACCACTGACCTGGTGGAAGATTTCATCGGCATCGTCCGCGGCCGGACGGCGAACAGCTCGCGGGGCCGTACCCCCGCCTCCCCTGCGGAGAAACCGGCACAGCGGCAGGCACAAAAACCCGCACAGAATGGCTCCGGTCGCCGGGCCGTGCCGGCCAGCCGTAAAAGGAAGGGCCACCGGCCTCGGTGACCTGCAGACAGATGTGAAGATGCGCCGTCACCTTGACGACGTCGGAGAAGTCGAGGCCGCGGGCGGCGAGCAAGGCGCTGAGGTTGCGCAGCACCTGTTGTGTCTGCTCGGTGATGGTGTCGCCGACGACCTCGCCGGTGGCGGGATCGTGTGGCCATCGCAGCGGGTGGCCACTCAGGGAACCGGCTGAGGTCGGCAAGGCGGCCGTTCTCCTTGTACAGACCGGCCGAGGCGTTAAGCCCGGTAGGTGAACGCCGGTCACGGCGGCCCTCACGCATTCGTGAGATGGGGAGGGCCGCCATGACCGGACAGGCACGGGCAGCCGTTCAGATACGGGGTAGCCGCACCACCACTGAGTGTTCTGCCCTCGGAACCGACCTTGGCCGAACACTTCCGGATAGCCCGTAGCACCGTCCGGCGCGGCCTGGCCGTACTGGAGAACGAAGGACTGATCACCACGTTGCCCGGCAAGGGGCGTGTGGTCAACTATCCCGGCCAAGAGACGAGTCCGGCTACCGGTATCAGGCGATAGCGAACGACCTGCGTGAGCAGATCCACTCGGGAACGTGCGTAGCCGGTGCCCGATTGCCGAGTGAAATGGCTATGCGCAGGCATTACGGCGCCTCGCGCAACACGGTCCGCCAGGCGTTCGACGAGCTCAGAAATGAAGGGCTGATCGTGGCAGCGCACGGCAAGGGCCGATTCATTCGATTCGCACCGAAGTGAGATGTCCTGGGACGTCTGCTGGTCGACACCGGACTGCACTACTCGACGGGCCCGCCACCTGCGCGACGTCCAGCAGGCCGACGGCACGCTCGTCCGATTGATCGCGCATCATTCGTGTGCGGTGAGGCGACCGAGCGTGGCCTGCTGGGGGCGCTGAACGCCGAGTTCGACCAGGAGCGTCCGGAGTTGGTGGCGGCGCTGACCTATGCCGACATGACCACCAGCCCGGACTGCCTCCCTCTGGAGGTTCTCGACCGGCTCGCGGAGATCCACTCCCGCTACGGTCCTGAGCACCTGGTGAGCCGCTCGATCAGCAACGCGACTCCGTGCATCACGGCGGCCGTGCACGCCGTACAGGCCGCGTTGAAGCGAAACCGACCTCGACGGCGGAGCAATCCAGATCACCTCTGGCGGTCAGTAGCCGCGGCTTTCGGCGTTCCGGCGGATCTTCGCGCTGCCGTACTCGCCACGCCGCAGGCACCCCGGACACGGGCAGGGGACCCTGCCGTGGGCGTTGGGCATGTACCGCCAGCCGGTGACCCGGTTGACGCCGCGCACCCGATGGATCTCCTTGGCACCGATCGCCCGGGGGACGAACACCTCATATCCCCGGGCGTCCTCGCATCCGGCGATCAGGGCCGCGGCTTCGGCGCTGGGAAGCTCCTGATGGGCCCGTCCATAGTGGCCCACGAACACGGGCTCATCGTCGGGCAGCCGGAAGTCCACGGCGACCATCGTGCGCCGCCCGCCGCGTCGCAGCTCCCGGCCCCACTGATGGGTGAGCTGGTAGGAGGGCAGGACCGGCAGGCAGAACAGCCCGGCCGTGCCCTCGTGGTCGCGGCTGCGGGCGCGCACGCCGGCCCGCCGGATCGAGCGGACATCATCGGCCGAGGTGAGGTGCGTGAACAACGTCATCGGGCGCGCCCTCCGGATGTCGTCTCCATCATGACCGGCACCTTACGGGCGCCGGCAAGGCACGGCCACAGGTTTCGGCTCTGGTGCACAGCCCGTCGGAAGCGGTGCGGTGAGCACGGCAGCGGGTCAGCTCACCCCGCCCACGATGGCCTTGCCCTCTCGCGCCGCCGCCGCGTAGAACGGCCCGAGGTCCTCAAACCCCTCATCGGCGCCGTCCGCCGCGTCCCGCCGAGCGGCGCCGAACCCCCATCCCTCGCCCATCAGGCCTTGCGCGACCATCGTCACCTGGCCGGGATCGAGGACGAACGCCGGGCCGTAGTCGAACTCGTACCCCTCCACGTCGTTCTCACCGTTCTCGCCGGTCGCCGCCATGAGCCAGGGATAACACTCCCGCCACTGCGCGCTCTCACGCTCGGCCTCGGCTCTGCCCTCCGCGACAGCGTTGAGAGTCCGGTAGTCACATCCGAACATGTCGGTTTCCGGCCGGAAGCCGGCGGGCGCCTGCCCGTTATCGAAGAAGATCTCTCCGATCAGATCAGGGTCCGCCCGTACGGACTCCAGCAGCTCGACATCGATCTTCGCGAGGTTCAACCACATCGACATGATCATGAATGGTAGCCGTGCCGGTCGAGGCCGAGATACGCCTGACGGAGACCTGCTCCCAACACGGCCCCGAGCATCTGGTCGGCCGCTCGACCAGCAACGCGACCCCATACGTCACCGCGGCCGTGCACGCCGTGCAGGCCGCGTTAAAGCAGCGCCAGGAATCGCTTCCCCGCCCATCTTCATGAGGCTGTGCTGCTCAAGAGATACGTATGACGCGCATAGGCCACAACGTCCTGCCGTGGAATCAGTGAGCGACCCGGGGATGATGCAGCCCAAGTTACCCATTTCCGCGATAAGGGAAGGGGTGGACGTATGTGAAACACCTACCATTCCTAGACATATGGCCTAATGTTCATCGCCATGAAGATTCGTGCGATCATGGTGGCTGCCGGGGCATCCGTCCTGCTCTTCTCCGGTACGACCAGTGCCTACGCATATCCGGTCAACGATGCCCGGGACTTGACCAACAACTCTCTTTATGCCGTCGGTAAGCTCCCCGAGGCGGCATGCGCGGAGAAACCCGCCAAGGGGAAGACCCTGGCCTCGGTCACGAAGCACGTCAACGCGGTCATCTCCTGCCTGAACGACACCTGGGGTTCCTATCTCAAGGAAGCCAACCTGCCGTTCGTCCCGACCCTGGTGGAGATGAAGGGCACGTACAAGACGGACTGCCGTGGGCGGACGCTGAGCCCGAAGAAATCAGCGGTCTTCTACTGCGGGGGACACGCCAACTTCATCGTGCAGATTCGTTCTGACTGGCTCAAGACGTCCGACGACGTTCAGATTTTCGCGCAGCTGAGCTCGGCGTACGGCGAGCACGTGCTGAACATGGTCGACATCGCCGAGGCCTACAACGCCCTGCACGCCGACGACGGCACTGAGATGTCCGAACAGCTTCGCCGCTACAACCTGCAGGCGCAGTGCATCAGCGGAGTGACCGCCAAGAGCCTGTGGTCCGCTCTCGGCTACCCCGCCAAGGACGCCGAACGCCTGGCGGAGCTGGCGAAGGCCGGGGCGGACAAGAGCAAGATCGACATATTCGGTAAGGGCGTCAACCTGGCCTACTGGTTCAACCGGGGCTACTCCACCGGCGACCCCAAGTCGTGCAACACCTGGACCGCCCCGTCTGGCAAGGTCGCGTAGCCCTTCGCGACGGAATCCTGTCGCCGCCATTTTCCCGTTCGACGGCACGGCTCTCGCTTCGCGGGCGCCGTGCCGGACGTGGATGGGTTATCCGATGTACGGACCGTCGGCCGTACCGGCCAGGTAGTGCCGGATGCGCACCTTCACTCCGGCGTCGGCCCTGTCGGTGAAGATGCGCACGATGCCGACGTCCTGGGCGATGAAGATGCCGCTGTAGACCAGGATGTCGATCTTTTCTTGGGCGGCCGAGAACAGTCGTCCCCAGGCGTCCTTGGGGACGACCCAGCGGTGGGGGTAGACGGTGACCATCTCAGTCTCGGAGATAGCAACTGTCTGAGTGGGGGTCAGCGCGTTCGGCCACAGGTAGGCCTCCTCCACGCCGAGGAGTTTGGCGACCACGAATCGATGCTTTCGGTACGGTATGCGGCCCTGGGTGATCTACCGCTCCACGGTCTTGGCGTCGACCCGGACGGCTCGGCCAGCGCATCGACGGTGGTGCCATGTTCGAGAAGGGCCACCCGCAACCGCTCGTTCGCCATCTCACCTGTCCGTAGAGGGGGACGTCCAGGGACGTGGCAATCGTAGACCGGACGTCCTGGACATGTCCCGTCCTGTAGTGATCTCGTCCCGCCTCTCCAACGCATTCTCGGTACCGCAAGGCAGTGCCGACCGCGACGAGAGGAGAGACGACAGTGATCAAATACATCGGGTCGATCGACGAGATGCCCGTCTGCGAGTGCGGTGCGGTCGCGGAACAGGGGCGGTTCCTCTACCGCGAGTGCCGGGCGCGGGACCGCTGGGTGCACCGTCAGACGGCCCAGCGCGGGACGACCACGAGGAGCGGGCAGACCCGGCGCCCGGCCAGCCGCCCGCGCGGCGTCGTCGAGGCGGAGGTGATCTGGACGTGACCGCGATCCCATTGATCATCGGCCTGGTGCTCGGCATCGCCGTAGCCGCCGGCTACATGCTCGTCCTGGTCGGGATGCGCCAGGAGGATCGGCGGATGCGCCTAGGCGACATCCCGCCGAGCAGGGCGGCGGGGCTGGCCCGGCGGGTCACCGGCTGCCATGTGCGGGGGTGAACGCGCTACTCGCGCTCGGCGGGCTGGGATTCCACGCGTTCCAGCCGCTGCGAGAGGTCTCGCAGCGTGGCACGGATCTCGGTGAGCTCGTCGGAGGCCGGCGAGGCCGGGGCGGCGATCGGCTGGTACTACGACCTGGGCATCCAGTACCTGCGGATGATCTTCTCAGGCGTCTTCGACCGGTTCCCCGACCTGCAGGTGATCGCCGGACACTGGGGCGAGGTCGTCATGTTCTACCTCGACCACACCGGATTCTTCGCCCAAGTCGGCGGCCTTCAGCGGCCGCTCGCCGACTACTTCAAGCAGAACTTCTGGGTCGCCGGCAGCGGCACCAACAGCCCACGCTACCTGCGCTGGACCGCCGAGGTCATGGGCACCGACCGGATGTTGTATTCCACCGACTACCCCTTCACCTACGGCTTCCGCCCCGGCGGCTTCCCCTATGTCGACACCAGCAACGGCGCCGCCCGCTCCTTCCTGGAGGACGCGCCTTTCACCGACGGGCAGAAGGCCGACATCGCCCACCGCAACTGGGAACGCCTCACCGCCCGCACGACCCAACGCCCGGCGGCCCGCCCGTAGAATCCTTCTTTGATGTACGTGATAACGGACTATTATCACGTACGTGAGCGATCACGGCGGCGCGGCGACCAGGAGAATCCCTCGCCGGGGCGGTGCGCGACTCCGGCACGTTATCCGGTACATCATCTGGGTCGGCGCAACGAGCATCGCCCGGCCTTCGGCATGAGCGCCGCGCCGAAGGTCACCGCCCTTCGCGGTGGAGGCCGTCGCGCCGCGACATCCCGCTGCGGGAGAAAACGCTGTGGCGGATGCTGTACGAGACCGCGACCCGGGCCGCCGAGATCCTCGCGCTGAACGTCGACGACCTCGACCTGGAGCACCGCCGCGCCCCCGTCCGCTCCAAGGGTGGCGCCACCGAGTGGGTGTACTGGGACAGCGGCACCGCCCACCTGCTGCCCCGCCTGATCCGCCTCCCCGACGGCAGCACGCGCACCCACGGGCCGCTGTTCCTGTCCGAACGCCGCCCGGTCCCCGCCCGCCGCCCGGCGGCCACCGACATCTGCCCGCACACCGGCCGCGCCCGCCTCGGCTACGACCGCGCCCGCGTCCTGCTGGACACCTACGCCGGGCTCGACCTGCACCAGCTGCGCCACAGCGCCGCCACCCACCTCGGCGAGGCCGAAGTGCCGCTGCAGCTCATCATGGGCAAGACCCGCCACAAGAACCCCCGCACCGCCATGCGCTACGTCAAACCCGGCGCCGAAGCCATCGCCAAGATCACCGAGGTCCTGGCACCCCGCCGCCGTACCCACTGACCAACTGAGTGGCGGCTCGCCGGAGCTATAGGAGTTCTGGGCCTATTCGGATCGACCGATGACCGCGAATTGCACCTTTTGGGTAAATGTCGTTTTTTGGTCAGGTCTTTTTGGTCGGGCGGATGCCGCCGTACCGGTGGGAGATGAGGCACATCCGAGGTCGGCCTGGGCAGTGCCTGGGACACGGCCGAGGAGGCCGCCGAGCGCCCGGCGCACACCGCTGGAACGTTGAAGGCCGGGCTGACACATCCGAGTTACTCGGAATGCGCGAGGACCTCTGTCGTACGTCCGGTCTTCCCAGCCCAGGGCGATCCATGGACGGGCGGGAAGCGGGTCACCCCTTGAGCGTTGGGCCTTCGAGCGATACCGGTGTCCAATCAGCGGTTCGGACCAGTTCCCTCAGCCCGACGCTTGCCGGTAGGAGCCGCATCGCGGTGTTGCGCACCAGGATGACCAGCCTGTTCTCCAGCTGTGCTCCCATCCGCCCCACCCGGTGGGCGTTGCGCGCGACGGCCTGGGTTCGCGGTCGCCGCGCGTGATCGTAGCGGGCGAGCGCGGAGGCCGGATCGGCTCCGGCTCGCAGCTCGGCGGCAAGGACGACGGCGTCCTCAAGCGCCATGCCAGCCCCCTGCCCGAGGTGTGGCTGCATCGCGTGGGCCGCGTCTCCGATCAGGACCGCCCTGCCGCGGACATAGCTCGGCAGAGGATCGGCCAGGTGGAAGATGTCGTGGCGGAGCACGGCCTCGGGAGGCGTGGCCGCGAGCACGGCTGGGATCGGATCATGCCAGGAGCCGAATCGCACCCGTACTTCTCCGAATTCATCGGCGTACCGCGTGCCACGTGAAGCATTGACCAGGGCGTGCCACTCTATTCGCCCGCCGGTCAGCGATGAGAAGCCGAACTCCATGCCACGGCCCCAGGTCTGATCGATGCCCTGCGGGGATTCGACAGGTTCGCTCGTCACGCCCCGCCAGACGGTCGCGCCGCTGTAGACCGTGCCAGAATGCTCTGGCCACATCTGTGACCGCACCCAGCTGTTCAGCCCGTCGGCGCCGATGACGATATCCGCGTCGAGTACGGCGTCGCCGTCCGAGGTGGTGAAGCGGACGCGGGCTCCCGTGCCGTCCTGCTCCAGCGCCCTGATCAGCGCGCCCGACACCAGGGCGTCGGACGGCAGGGCCTGGCGCAGCACATTGTGCAGCTCGGGACGGAGAAACGAGTAGACCGCCGTCCCCAGCCGGTCCTCGATGGCGGCGCCATCCATGGGTGTCAGCAGCCGGCCCGATGGGGCGACGATCCTGCCCCCGGGCTGGCGGCACCCGACGTCGCGTACGGCAGCGCCCACTCCCAGCGTGTCGAGCGCGCGCAATCCGTTGGCCAGCAGCGAGATGCCCGCCCCGATCGCCCCGAACGCGGGAGCCCTCTCCAGCACTGTGACCCGCCATCCGATGCGCCGCAGCCCGACGGCGGCGGCCAGCCCCGCGATACCGCCACCGATGACAACCGCTGATCTCTCGCCCATGGCACTCCTTCTACATTTGTAGAAGAGCATACTACTACGCATGTAGAAGGCGAAGGGAAGGCAAGAGATGATGGAGCGCCGGGATCGCCGCGCCGTACTGGCCGACGCGGCCATCGAGCTGGTGGCCGCGCGCGGGATACGCGGGCTCACCCATCGCGCGGTCGACGCCCAGGCAGAGATGCCCCCCGGCACCACCTCGGCCTACTACCGGACGTGGAAAGCCCTGCTCACCGGGCTGGTACGGCGACTCGCCGACCTGGACAGGATCGACCTGGAACGCCGTGCCCTGGCAGCGGAAGGACCACTCCTGGGGGGACCACAGGACATTCCCGCGATCGAGGACATTCCCGTGACCGCCGCCGAGGTGAACCGTCTGGCCGAGGCCACGGCCGCGGTCATCGACCACTGGCTCAGCGCGGGCCGCACCCGTACACTCGCTCGCCACGTCTGCATCCTTGAGGCCGTCCATGACCCCGAGTTGCGTGAACTGCTGACCCCGCACAACGACGCTGCGCGAGCATCGGCGAGCGCGTTCCTGGCTCGTGCCGGAGTTCGGGACACCGACCGCCGCAGTCGCGACTACATCGCATGCGTCGACGGACTGATCCTCGACCGCCTCGTCGGCGTGGGAGCGTCCATCGCGCCACTGCCCGGCACTCAGGAGAGCAGAGACGGCCTCCAGCAGAGCATACGCTCGCTGCTGGAGGCCATGATCCGGCCGGAGGGAAGCCGATAAGGGAGGAGCCATCCTCGGCCTGATCGAGGACGTGCACGCCCGCGAGTACGTCCGGGTCTATGGGGCGCACCGCGTCCACCTGCAGCTCAAACGCGAGGGCACCGTGGTGGCCCGATGCACTGTCGAGCCTCTCATGCGCGCACACCTGCGCGGGGTCATCCGGGGTCGCAAGCGGCGCACCACGATTTCCGATGATCAGGCACGCCGCCCCGCTGATCTGGTCAAACGCGACTTCACCGCCCTCCGGTACTCTGCTCGTCCGGAAGACCTCGGGGTGGCCCGATCTCGTTGATGTAACCCTGGTGGGACCATTGGGACAGTTGAACGCGGAAGCTGTTGACGTTCTCGATCCCGAGGATGGCGGCCAGCTCGCTCCCTCTCCAGACCCGCCAGGGCTGAGCGGCCAGGAGTTCCAGGACCTTGCCGCACCGGTCGGGACTGGACAAGATCCGGAAGCGGCGGCGGGTTGCTCCAGCGACTCGAGAGTGGCCGCCCTGCCAGTTCGCGCGTCAGGCGACGGGTCATCTGATGCACGGTGGCCCACCAGATCATGGCCTTATGCTGTCCGGACTTACGTTCATAGATCCGCACCAGGCGGCGGTAGCGAGACAGCCAGGCGAATGTTCGTTCTACCACCCACCTGCGGGGCGGCACGACGAAGCCGCCGAGGTCGTCGTTGCGCTTGACGACCGTGACGACCAGGCCAAGAACCCGCTTGGCCCAGGTCACCAACCGCCCGCCGTAACCACCATCGGCCCAGACCAGACTGATGGTGGAGAACTTCTCCCGGCCGAGAGCCCGCAGCCGGGCAGCCTCCGCTGCTTGGTCGTCACCGGCGTACGGTCACAGGTCGAGATGGACGCGGTTCTTCACGGTCTTCACGTCGGGCGTGCAGAGGAACTCCAGATACGGCCCGACGCCCTTGGCCGAGCGCGGCACCGCGTGGTCGTCGGTCACCTCGTGCAGGGTCCAGTCCATCGCCTCGCCGGCGGGGGTCAGCCGGACGCGGCGGCTGGTGCGGTCGAACAGCTGGGCGCATGACGACGACCTTCACTGACCCGTCGTGTAGCGATGGCCACCCAGACGCCAGAGTCAACGAGCTTCCTCACGCCGCTTGCCGCAACCTCGCCCCAGGGCTCCCAGCGCAGCCGTCCCGGCGGCGTCGTCTTGACCAGCGCGATGATCTGCGATCGCTGCTCCTGGGTGATCCGGGGCTTGCGGCCGGGCCCGGGCCGGTCACCGAGCCCGTCCAGGCCCTGAGCGCCACCGAGCCGTGGCCACCCGATATGACAAACTCGCCGTCCGCTACGAGGCCACCGTCATCATCGCCACCATCAACGAGTGGTTGTGACCGTGGAACGCAGATCAGGCAACCGAGCGGATCTTCCCCTCGGTCACCCGACGCAGCGTCGCCGCCAACCGGTCGCGTGCCTCGATCTGGACGGCAATGCGCTCATCAAGGACGGCAAGGCGATCCAGCGCGATCTGAATGCCTCTGTCCGAGGGTGGCACGGCCACCACGTCACCATCCAGGCACGGCAGGAACGCATGGACATCTGCCAGGGTGAGACCAGCGGCCAGCAAATGGCGGATGTTACGGACCCGCACCACCACGTCCTCGTCGTAGATCCGGTAGCCGTTGGGTGCCCGCCTGGAGGTGATCAACCCCTCATTTTCGTAGTGTCGAAGCGCACGCGCGGTCGTGCCCGTGGCCTGCGCCAACTCGCCGATACGCACCGACCTCACCTCCGCCGCCAGTCCTATCACGCGACCACCGCCCCACCGTCCACCGGGAGCACCACTCCCGTGACGAATGAGGCCTGCGGCGAGGCGAGTTGTGTGATCGCCCACGCCACCTCCTCGGGGCGACCGATCCGTCCCAGCGGCGTGTGGGCCATCTGCCACTCCCTGACCGCGGTCATCCGCTCAGGCGACAGCCCTTGATGTTCACCGATCGGGGTATCGATCCCGCCGGGTGCCACCGCGACCACCCGGACCCCGCGTGGCGCCAACTCCACCGCCCAGCTACGGGTGAGCAGTTCCAGGGCGACCTTCGTCGCCGCATACACCGAGTTGCCCGGCCAAGCACGCTGCCCGACCGACGTGCTCACGTTCACAATCACTCCGCCACCAATCTCCAGCGCGGGCAACGCGGCCTGCGCCAGCAGCATCGGCGCAACCAGGTTCGTCGTCATCTGCATTTCGATCAAATCTAGGGTCAGCATCCCGAGCGCCGCGCTGCGAACGATCCCCGCGTTGTTGACCAGCACGTCCAACCGACCGTGTGACTCCATGACGCCGCGCACGATCTCCTCCGCGGCATCCTCGGCGGTGACGTCAGCGATCATCGGATGGATGCTGTCATAGCCGGTCGCGGCCTCCGCCAGCGGCTCCGCCCTGCGGCCCACCGCCACCACCTGCGCGCCTTTGCCCGCGAACATCCGCGCCGTCGCACGGCCGATGCCTGTGCCGGCTCCGGTAACGATAACCACCATGTCCTGCAGTGAGCTGTCCATGCGAGAAATCTTCAGACCATGACGCCAATGACAAGGTCAAGACGACCAACACTTTTCCCGACCGAACTACACATCAGCCACTACCCCAACTTCTGAAACACGCCCTAGCTAGGTGGGTGTTTGATCCCATGAGATAGTGAATCGTCCGATTCGCTTGGTAGCCTGCGCGCCCGGCTTGTGTGCTTTCGATGGATTCCGAAACGGCGGCCTTCGGTGAACGGGCTGCCGAGTGCCGGTCTCATCCAGGAAAATCCTGTCTCATCCCAAGACGTGGCGCCCTGTCCTTACCTGCCGGTGAGGGATGCCATTCGAGGTCTGGGCGGCCGATGTGCCGCACGGTACGCCGGAGGCATGGCCGAGCAGCGCCCCTACCCCAGTGACCTGTCCGACGCCCGCTGGGCGCTCGTCGAGCCGGTGCTGAGCGCCTGGCGCGCCGACCGCCGAGGCAAAGGCCTGGACATCGGGCGGCCGTGTGAACATGACCTGCGCGCCATCCTGAACGCCATCGTCTACGTCGACCGCACCGGCATCGGCCGGCGCTACCTGCCGCACGAGTACCCGCCCCGGCAGAGCATCTACGCACTCCTTCGCCCACTGGCAGAACGACGGCGTCTTCACCCAGCTCAACGGTCTGCTGCGGCGTCTGGCCCGCACCGCAGAAGGCCGGCAGGAGGCCCGGCCACCCCTACCGGGTGG
Source organism: Streptosporangium sp. CA-135522 (assembly GCF_050949235.1). Classification (NCBI taxonomy): domain Bacteria; kingdom Bacillati; phylum Actinomycetota; class Actinomycetes; order Streptosporangiales; family Streptosporangiaceae; genus Streptosporangium; species Streptosporangium sp. CA-135522. The sequence goes on along the minus strand of NZ_CP192026.1, from coordinate 3,454,003 downwards.
CGTGATCGATCACCAGCCAGACCATCCAGCAGATCCACAAGATGAAGCGGATCACTGCCAGACCGGTCCGTACTCGCTGGTGCCGATCGTTTCGGAGGTGAGGCGCGTCCATCGGGGTGCCTTTGGGCCATCCGGCAGCGCTGACCGGACGTCTTCCGTCAGGGCGATACGCCTCGGACCGCCTCTCCCCGGGGGACACGGTAGAGGGCTGCGCCCGGCACCGGGTCGATCATGCGGGGGCGGGGGTGGGTGTGCACACCTCCGCGTAGCACGAACCTCATCCGCTTGGAGGGAAGCAGCGCTCCCGGTCCGGGGTGGGAGGGCGATGGCGCCGTCTTGTCCGGTCCGGCGGGTTGGCCGCGACCGTCTCACGGGCTGCGCCGGTTCGCGTGGGGGGAGGGGGCATGTGCCCGGTTCGGCCGCAGGACGCCGATCAGGTGGACGGGCTCGGGGGCTGTCGAGGGAAATCTCGCCGACTATGGCTTCTGGCCAAGACGCGCCCTTGACTGCAGCGCCGAAAGCGCGCCGGCGACTCGCGCGGCGTCGATGCTTTCAACGCCCGGGTCAGGAACGCCATTCCATCATCGGAATGCACAGCCCCGTCACGTTCGAAGGCCTCTACCAGCCGTCAGATACCACCGAGTGACCACGCTCAGGTGTCCGTGCAACGGGGGAACCTTACGGAGATCTGTCGGGCAGTGTGGCGGAGGCCTGATCTGGTCGCGCTACGCGTTGACGTCGACGACGGTGCGGCCTCGTATCTGACCGGCCAGTATGCGTTCCGCGGTGTCGAGTGCCTCATCCAAGGTGATGACCGAGGTCATGCGCTCCAGCTTGTCCAGGTCGAGATCGCGGGCCAGTCGTGCCCAGGCATGGATTCGCTGTGCCATGGGGCGTAACGGAATCGATGCCAGCCAGGGTGACGCCGCGCAAGATAAAGGCGCCCTCCTCCCGAGTATGACCCCAGCCGCCAGGTAGCGCTCCTGGACTCAGTAGAGCGGTTGGTGGGACGAAAACGTCCGCTAGGCCCATGCGTGGGGGTCAACCGTGATGGCTGAGGCCGGGATGTGGGAGGGCTTGGCTGTGACTTGCAGCGCTTGATGTCGCATTTTCTGCATCGCTTCGTGTCGTCTGCAGGTGAGGGTTTTGGCTGTGGACGACGGTGCGAGGCATGGGGCCGGATTAGGGACCGGACTGAAGACAGGGCGTTGACCTGAGGATACGGCGTTTTGCGAACGAGGCATTACTCGGATTCTGCCTGGTTGAGACCGTTCCGAAGATCGAAGAATACGCCAAACAGCGATCCCAGAATCACGCCATAGAGCGATGCAAGTCACAGACCCAGCCGCCTTCACCCGTAGGGGTCGAATCAGTCGCGGTCGTCATGCGCGATGTTCCTCACGGAGTTCCTCACGGATGATCGGGGTCGGTCTCGGCATCGTGCTCGTCATCGAAGGCGTGGCCTGAGGTGGCGGCGGGCGACGGCCATGCCGCGGCCGACCTGGCGAACGCGGAGTCAGGCGACGGAGGATTGTTTCAGAGGGGGAGCCCGGTTCGGCGGTGTAGGTGATCAGGCTGATGTTCGGGTCGGCGGTGGAGACGAAGCTTTCGAAGGAGAGGTGGAGCTCGCCGGCCGTGGGGTGGTGCATGTGGTAGTCGCCGTCGGTGCGGTCGGCGACTTGTTGTTCGGCCCAGAGCTTGCGGAACTCGGGGCTGGCGGTGGTGAGTTCGTCGATGAGAGCGGTGAACGCCGGTTCGTCCGGGTGGCGGCCGAGGTCGCGGCGGAGGTAGGCGACGACGTTCCGGGCTTTGACGTCCCAGTTGACGTAGCGGGCGCGCACGTCGGCGTCGAGGAAGGTCAGCCAGGCGGTGTTGCGGTGTTCGGGCGCCATCGTGTCGAGCGGGCCGATCAGTTCGGCGTAGAGCGGGTTCCAGGCCAGGATGTCGGTGCGGCGGCCGACGAGGTACGCCGGGACGTCCGGCATGGCTGCGAGCAGGCGGAGCTGGCCCTGCGTCGGGGTCTGCTTCGCCGGGGCGGGCGGGGTCGCGGGGCGTCGGCCGACGGCGCGGGCGAGGTTGTGGAGGTGGGCGCGTTCGGCGTCGGTCAGGCGCAGGGCGGTGGCGACCGCGTCGACGACGGCGTTGGAGACGGTGTCGGTGCGGCCCTGCTCGAACCGGACGTAGTAGTCGACGCTCACGCCCGCGAGCCGTGCCAGTTCCTCGCGGCGTAGACCGGGGACGCGGCGGCGGTCACCGTAGGTGTCCAGGCCGCTGTCCTCGGGCTTGAGGCGGGCGCGCCGCGAGCGGAGGAATGCGCCGAGTTCTGATCTGCCGTCCACCGTCACCACCTTATGGGGGGTTTGGCAGACCCAGGTTCACGAGTGGGAGGGGTGAGGCTGGCCCTGGGTGGGGGCGCGGCGGGCCAGCAGGATCTCTATCAGAAGGAAGGCGGGCCGCCCGGCCGGCCTCCACTGCAAGGGAGATCCCGTGTTCCACATTGCCGTCAGCTTCGATGTTCCCGCCGAGCGCCGCGCCGAGTTCGTCGCCGCCGCACTGGAGGACGGCCGTAACTCGGCCGCTGATGAGCCGGGTACACGGCGCTTCGAGCTCATCACCGACGCCGACCATCCGAACCGGTTCTACCTGAACGAAGCCTACGACGACGAGGCGGCCTTCGACGTCCACGCTAAGGGCCCGCACTTCGCGCGGTTCTTCGAGATCATCCAGGACTTCGCCGAGGGGCCCACCCGGCTGATCAAGGGCACTCGCGTCGAGGACGACATCACCACCGCCTGAACTCCCAGAAAGGACACTGACATGACCCTTACCGTCATCGCCGCTTTCGAGGCCAAGCTCGGGCGTGAGGACGACCTGCGTACGGCGCTCGAAGCAATGATCGAACCGTCCGTCACCGAGCCAGGGTGCATCGTGTACGAGCCGTACCTCGACCCGAACCGCCCGGAGCGGATGGTGATCGTCGAGGAGTGGGCCGACCAGGCCGCACTTGACCTCCACTTCACGACGCCTCACTTCAAGCATGTCGTCGACGTCCTGGACGAGCTGCTCGCCGCGCCGTTCCAGATCCGGTACCTGACGGACACCGAACGGCCGGCGTGACAACGGGCCCCGGCCCTTCAAGGGGCCGGGGCCCCGTCACCACCAACCGCGACAGCCGATCATCCTCGGCCTCCACCCGGGCACGATCTCCTCCAGTTCGCCGCGCACTGCGATGGCAGCCCCGACGGCGCCCCATTCCAAGCCCCGCGACTACGGGTGCGATCACGTTGCCTACCTACGCACCAAGACCCGGCCGGCCGGCCGCACGCTGCCCGGTCTTCTCACACCGCCGGGGTTAGTGACCGGCCGGGCGGTCGCGTTCGTTGTTGATGCGCAGCGCTTCGGCGAGTTGGTCTTCCAAGATGATGATCCGGCAGGCGGCTTCCACGGGTGTGCCCTGGTCGACGAGTTCCCGGGCACGCGCGGCCAAGCGCAGTTGGTAGCGGGAGTAGCGGCGATGGCTCCCATCCAAGATCGACTACTTCGGGGTCGGCACTTTCACGGGCGCCTACGACGCCGACGGGCAACTCATGGCGCAGGTCCTGCCCGGAGGACTCCTCGCGGCCAGTACCCGAAGAACAACCATGCCGCCGCGCACGGCTGCGGCCCGCCTTCGTACGGCGGGCGGCCCGGGTCGGCGCCGGGCGGCGGCTCTCATGCATCCGTGGCCCAACGGGGAGAGGCATCGGCCCGAGGAGCCGAAGGTTGCGGGTCCGACTCCCGCCGTACATACCACGCGGACGACTGCGCTGCCCGCCTCGGTCGGCCTGCCGCGCCCCTTTCGAAGCTCATGGAGATGAGCGGCCGTCCTGTAAACGGCGAGTAGCCGGTCCGACTCCGACCGAAGGCTCTGTCACCCACGACTGCTTTTGGCTGTTGGCCTCTTGGGCATACGCGCTCGAATCTATGGTCGAACTGCAGGGAAAGATCACGCCAGAGGGCGATCGGCTAGCTTCAGGACCGATGGGCGCTCTGAGCTCCGCTCCCATCCGCGCGAGATCAAAGGTTCAAAACGGGCATTCTTGGATGGGCATGATTCCGCTGCAGGGAATCCGTTCAAGCGGTGAGGACCCTTCGGGCAACTGCCGGGTGATGACTAGACGCTCCCGATGCGGTTCTGCGCCGCCGACACCCCCCTTCCGATTACGGCGGCGAGCGTGGCCCCAAGGACGCTGACGCCCACCAGGGTCAGCCAGATCGCGGCTGCCCCGATGGACAGCAACCCGGAGAGTGCGACCGGAGCGACCGCCCCTGCACCGGTCACGGCGAGTTGGTTGAGGGCCAAGTACCGGCCGCGCAGAGCGTCTGGGGCGCTCTCCGCGGCAACGGTCGAGGTGATGGGGCCGCCGAGGATCTCACCGAAGGTGTAGCAGCCGGTGCCGAGCAACACCACGGCGATCGCGAGGGCCGGCGCAGCCATCTGGTCGGCCGCGAGGAAGAGGAGGTAGCCGGCCGCGAAGAAGGCGTGGCCGGCGATCAGGACGCGGCTGCGGATCCGCCCGCTGAGCCGCCTGACCACGATGCCTTGGATGAAGCCGACCATCAGGGTGTTGAGCGTGAAGACCGCCCCGGCGGTCCAGCCTGGCAATCCCAGGACGTTCACGGCGTAGACCGGTATCGCGATGTTGAGGGCGAACAACGAGAGGGCGAAGCACAGCTGATGCGCGACGAGCGACAGGTATCTACGGTCCCGGAGCACACGCGGCCAGCCTCCAGCAGCATCGTGGCCGGGCTTGGGGCGGGCGTTCGGTACGGCCTGCAGCAGGGCGAACGCGGCGATGTAGGACAGGGCGTTGACGACCACGATCGCGGTGTACCCGCCGTGAGTGCCGATGGTGACGGCAAAGGCGGACAGGAGCCCGCCGAGCGCATAGCCGAGGTTGCGTACCGACCCCAGCAGGCCGAACCAGCGCTCGCGCTGGCCGGGCGCGGCCAGCGCCGTGACGGTCACTCCGTAGCAGCCGAAGAACACCGCCCGGCCGGCACTGTTCAACCAGGCGCACAGGGCGATCTGCCATGTCTGGTCGGCGACGAGGTACCCGGCGAAGCCGAGCGCCTGGGCCAGGTTCGCCGCCTGCAATACCGGCTTGGCGCCGTACCGGTCGACCAGCCCGCCGGATAGCAGGCCCGCAGGGAGCGCCAGCAGCCCGGCCGTCGTCAGCGCCGCTCCCACTTGCACCAACGTGAGAGACGTGGTGGCCAGGAAGTACAGCATCGAAACGGGGATGAAGACGCCGGTGCCGATCGAGTCGATGAGGATCGCCGCGACGAACCGGCGGTGCGAAGCTATCTGGGGATGGGTCGCGCGATCGGAAATGGTCACAGCACGGACGGTATAGAATCTATACCGGTATCTACAACGCTACCGGGAGGCGTGCATGGGCAAGGCATACAACGTCATGGCCGCGACCTGCCCCAGTCGCACCGTCCTGCACCGGATCGGGGCGCGCTGGACGGTGTTCATCGTCAACGCGCTGGACGCCGGCCCGATGCGATTCACTCAACTCAAGGCACATGTACGAGGGATCACGCCAAAGGCGCTCATTGAGACGCTTCGCGCGATGGAGTACGACGGTCTGATCTCCCGCACGGAAATGCCCGCACATCCCCCGCATGTGGAGTACGCCCTCACCGATCTCGGTCGCTCCCTGCTGATCCCGCTACGTGCCGTCCGGGAATGGGCCGAGCGCCACGTCCCCGACATCGAACGCGCCCGCGCGCAAGCTGACGCGCGCCCCCCGCCGACCAGAAACCACCGCGGCGGGCGCCTTGGTGCACCTACGCCAATCGTGGATCGAGATCAAATACCAATGGTCGCTCACCGTCGACCACGCGGAGAAGGCGGCCCTGGGCGACATGCCGGCCACCTGCCCGGCGTTCACTTAGCCTCACCCGGCTGTCAGCGCGGTGTGCTCTGGGCCGCGCTTCACCACGCACGGCCCAGAGCACTGACTCCATTACATCCCCTGAAGCCAGCCCCCAGAGCACTCGAGTTCCTGCCGCGCCTGCCGTTCGGTCTCAACGGCAAGGTTGACCGTCACGTGTTGCCCGCTCCCACGTCGGGCGAGCCCGGCCCGGCGGTGGGGTGTGCGACGACATGGAGAGCGTGTAGGCCGTGGTCCTCAGCCGCGAGCCCACTCGCGGCTTCAGCGCCGACGGGACAGAACCGGCGGTGGCGTGCAACACCGGCAGATGAGGCGCCGTAGCCCTGGGGAGCACTCACCCGACAACTATCCTCCAGCCGTACACCGTGGCCCAGGGTGGGAAGTCGTGCGGCAGGTAGCGCCAGCCGATGCTGGTGCGATCCACGTACACAATCGCATCCATGACGGCGCGCAGGTCGTGCTCGGGTGGGCGGCCGATGTCCAGGCCGCTGCCCCGGCGTTCGGCGCGCCAGGCGCTCAGTACGGGTTCGACGAGCGCCCAGCGTGCGTCGGACAGGTCGCTGGGGTACGGTCGCCGCTCGGTCATGCCTCCGGCGTACTGCACGGTGGACTCGCAGGTCAGCCGAAGGGATCAAACGCCCTCTTAGCTTGTTCTTTAACCCCTGGGGCTGCGGGAGTTGTGCGGGAGGATGAACGCATGCCCCCCAACCCCACTTTTGATGCGGCGAGCGCGCGAGACCGGGAAGCTGTCGAGCGCATCCTCGGTCATCCTCTGAGCCAGTCATGGCCGGCGGATGCGCTGGCCCCCGGAAGCCGGGTCATGGTGCTGCGCGACCCGGCCTGGGACGGGCCATGGCAGATCGAGTTCCTGGGAACGATCGATGCCATGGGCGCGCCTGAGCCCGTTCAGCATCCCCGCGCACACCCTGGGGAATTGAAGTACTGGGTCGCCTTTGATGCCCCTCAGCACGACAGTGATGGGGGCGGGCCTTACCGCAAAGCCCAGATCTGGGGCCGATACCTAAGACCTGAATCAGGTCCCGAGGTAGAGGCATAGGCAACAGAACATTCACTCTGTCCGGTTCCCGAGACGGTGTCTGACCAGGTCAGCGTAATGAGACCGCTGTGGGAACCAATCCGGCCCCACGCCGGGCATGGCTGTCCACAGCCGAAACCTCGGCCTCCGCCCCCACTGCTTGCCATGCGGTCTCCGGCGGACGCAGCCCGTTTCCGCCGTATTCCGGTGGCACCCCTGGGAGACCCTGACGGAGCTCGCCGGCGCGCTCGTCGAACGATCGGCCGACAAGTACGCAGGTTGGGCTGAGGTGGTCATCTTCGCGGCCTGCACTGCTGCCCGGATCGGTGAGGTCTCCGGGTCCGGGCCGGCGACATCAATCGAGACGCATGGACCTGGACCGTGCGCCGGCAGACCACTCCCAGTCCCGGCGGGATCGTGGACAAGGGCACGGAGGGCAAGCGCGCTCGAACTGTGCCGCTCATCGCGGAAGTCCGTGACCTGGTCGCCCGGCGCCTGGTTGTGCTGGGCTCAGATCCGGCTGCGCGTCTGTTCGTCGGTCCCAGGGTGGACGCATCACCACCGCGGTTCTTCGGGACGCCACCCATTGGGATGAGGTGGTGACGAAGCTCGGCTACGAGCATCTCCGTCGCCATGATCTCCGCCATACCGGCCTTACCTGGATGGCCGATGCCGGTGTTCCCGTGCATGTCCTACGGAAGATCGCCGGTCATGGCTCGCTGACGACGACACAGCGATACCTTCACCCGGACGCGCGCTCCATCGCCGATGCCGGGGAGTCGCTGAGCGCCCATCTCGCGGCCCGGCGGTCCCCAGATGGTCCCCGGCTGCGAGCCGTCTAGCTGATCGCGGGCAATGAGAGAATCAAGCAAAAAAGGTCTGTTGATCTGGGATTTCAACCAGACCAACAGACCTTTTCGATCTGTCGGGACGACAGGATTTGAACCTGCGACCCCTTGACCCCCAGGCAAACCGGATGGGGGCGGGACCATGGGCTATACCCGCCCCCACCTGCGCATACGGTCCACGGTAGTCCACCGACGTCCAGCCTTGTCCGGGGTCGTTGTCACTCAGTTGGTCACCCAGAGATTCACCTGTCCGAGCCGGTCAGAGCGCGCTTCCATCCGTACGACCGGCAGCCATGAGCGCCTCCTTCAAGACGACGGCCTGGGGTGACCTGCGCTCGGCGAGCAAGACCGCGACATCGATCAGTTCCTTGCTCGCGTGACGGTTCAGCGCGACGGCATCGGCCACGACGGGAAGACTCACCTGTAGGGCTGCCGCCGCGTCTCCGGCCTCAGCGTGGGCCTTGGCCAGGCACGAGCCGTACCAGGCTCGATCCCGCTTGTAGCTCTCCGGCAGGCCGGACAACCCCTCCGCCAGCAAGTCGATCGCCTTCGGCCAGTTGGCAAGGTGTAGCTCGGTCATGCCGCGTTGGAGGCGAAACCACGTCTCGTCGTAGAAGTACATCCACACCGGCTCGTCGTCGGCATGCTCGGCGGCCTGGCGGATCAGTGCCTCGGCCTCGTCCAGCAGCGTGCGGGCGGGCCTGGCATCACCAGCGAGCGCGTGACCTCGGGCGGCCATCTGGGCGGCCATCCCCCGCACGCCGGGTGTGACCTGGCCGTCGTGCCAGCGTGCCGCGACGGCGAGCCGTACGCATCTGCGGGCGTTGCCCGCGCTCCATGCCTGGTGGGCTTTCATGCTGAGTGTGGTGGTGGCCATGTTCACGTCGCCGATCTCCAGTGCCCAGTCATGGGCGCGGTCGTACCAGGCGAGCGCGGCGGCCTGGTCATCGACGTCCAGAGACATCCACGCGACGAATTGGGCGTACTGCGCAGCCAGGTCGACCACCGTGTCGGCAAGCAAACCGCGAGCGTGCTGGGCCAGCTCGACCACCACGCCGAGCTGCTGGCGCACGATCCCGAGCAACGGACGGGAGCCGATGGTGTCCTCGACCTTGCGGTGTTCGGCCAAGCAGGTCTCCAGCCACTCCACGGTCTGCTGATCGACCCGGCTGGGCCGCTGGAGGGTGCGGGTGATCCGTTCGAACAGGTCCGCGTCGGGCGCGATGGTCGGCAACGGCAACGCGGGGATCGGAACGCTCAAAACCTCGGCGGGCGTGCGGTCCCGAACCATCTGCCGATCGCCGAACAGCTCGGCCTCGTCGATGCCGAACGCACGGCAGTACAGGACGCGGTAGGGGTCTTTGGGCTGGTGTCTGCCTGCCTCCCAGTCCTTGATCATGCGAACCAGGGACTCCCGTTCTGGGAAGCGCTCACGAGTGCGGGCGTCCGCAGCCTCGGTGAGTTGCTTGGCCATGTCCCGCTGCGTCCACAGCCGTTGCCGTCGTTCGGCGCGTAGCCGTACGGCCCAGCCCGGAAGATCGCGCATCGCGTACACCTCAGGGGAGAGTCGGGGATCCGCTCGTCTCCCCCAGTCTCCCCTACTCGCACTGTCAGCGGGCGTATCTGCGGCGATGTGATGGAGAGACCGCATAAATGGCGGGACCCGCAGGCGATATCAGCGCCGTACGGGTCCCTTGACCGCACGCTGGAGGTGCGACCCATGGACAACTGTAGGGCTACCCGGCCCAGCGTTGACGAGGCGACGTCGGAGGACCAGGACAAGGCGTTGGCCGTCGTGCAGCGGCTGCTCAAAGAGCGGGGAATCCGCTCCCGATGCCATCACACGATCAGTCTCGGCATGTTCGCCAGCCGCACCGATGAGCTCACCTGGCCCAACCGGCCTGTCCGGTCGTGGCTGGACCGGCACCCGCCCGAGCTGGCCGTCATCGGTCCTCAGGGCGGCCACGACGTCACGGTGACCATGGGTTCGCGTTCGGGCTCCTACCTGGTGTCGCTGCCCAGCACCCCCGACCCGCAGATCGTCAGGAGCGAGCACCCGGAAAAGGTGGTCGCTCTGACAGATCGTCAGGAGCGAGCACCCGGAAAAGGTGGTCGCTCTGATCCTCGCCGCACAGCCGGAGCGAGAGAGCCGGTGAGCACCGAGACTCCACGCGGCAACGGCGCGGTGACCCTGGCCGACCTGAGGACGCGTCACGGGCGGGCTTGGATCGTCTCCGATGCGATCGGGGGTGGCTGGTACGCCGTGCGGCGCGTGATGGTCTCGGCGCACGGAAGTGCGCATGGCCTGTCCGATGTCCGCTGCGGGGCGACCCTCGGCGAGCTGGCGCGCAACCTGGAGGCCGAGACACGGCTTGAGAGTCAGATCTGGATGCGCGCCCCGTCGCAGCGGGCGTCGTAGCCCCTAGACGGGCGTGGCGGCGTGAAGCCAACCGGAGGGACGGCGTCGCCACGCCTTTCAAGGTGCCAGGGGTCAACCGGGTGACTCCTGGCCCATTCCTCCCCCGTCCCCGACAGCTGCCGATCTTCGTGGCCCGATTGAGGGGTCAACTCCGTCTTCGCGTGTCCCCCAGCCCGCTACGTGCACCGTTGATCCCACCCAACGTGCACAGACGGAGTTGACGCCGATTGAGGGACACGAACAATGAGGCGGCGGGGGCGGGGGAGTCACCGGCCTCAACCCTGAAGAACATGAGCGGAGCGGAGACGGCCGGCGCAATGCCGAAGGCACCCCGAAGGGGCCGCGAAGCGGTTGGGCCGGCGGTCGCAGCGGCAGGCGGCAGCGCGCCTCCAGGGCGGCGGGTGCGTTCGGTTCGGCGGGTGCTCAGCGCGGCGGGCGGCGTGGTTTGCCCGTGCGCGCTGGACGGCGCGGGCCGGGACCGGCCGCCAGGGCCGCACGCCCGGCCCGCTGGCCGGTCCGGTGCGGGCGGGCACGCCGCGCCGTACGGCGGCGCGGAGCGCTGCCGCCTTGAACCAGTAAAGAAACTCTGAGCCAATGTTGATCACAGCAGGAGCAGGATCCGGCCGGTGGGCTCTGGATCGGGCTGCTCCGACTGGATCGTGGGGTCGAGGTCTTCGGGCTCCTCGGGGAAGTAGCCGGGGGTCTCGCGGGCGTAGACGGTCTCGATGCGTTCGGCGTCGGCCTTGACCTCGGTCATCTCCAGGGGACGGCCGTCTTTGTCGGCGAGGGTACGGCGGATGATCAGGATGGGACTGCCGACCGACAGGGCCATCAGTTCGCGTTCGTCGGCGTAGGGCATGCGGGCGGTGACGGTGGTCTCCCAGGTGGTGGGGCCGCGCCCGTCGATGATCACGTCACGGAAGGACTGCGGGGCAAGCGCCTGGACGAGGGACGGGTTGATGGTGGGGTCGGGCATGATCTCGGGAATGGTGTAGGAGCTGACATCGATGATCAGGCCGGTGGTGTCGTGCCGCCATCGGCTATAACGACGGAACACCGTGTGGCCAGTACGCAGCCCCAGGGCGGTGGCGATGTCGCGATTGGCGTTGGTGAACTCACTACGGCCGTAGACCTTTTGACCTTCGTCGTCGGAGATGTTGGGGATGGCAAGACGATTCCACCCCCACTGGCGAGCGGTGGGGATGAACTCCGGGTCGGCGATGTCGTGGCGGGGCCATGCGCCCAGCAAGACGGCGTGGCGGTCGGGGACGGCGCGGACGAAGGTGCCGCGTCCGCGTACCACGGTGGCGAGTCCTTCGCCGACGAGGGCTTTGACGGCGTCGCGGACGGTGGGGCGCGAGACGCTGTAGCGGGCCGATAGGGCGGTCTCGCTGGGCAGGGGGGCGCCGGGGGTGTAGCGGCCTTCGAGGATGTCGGCGCGCAGGGATGCGGCGATGACCTCCCAGAGGGGGCGCTGGGCGTCGGCGAAGCGGTCGCGTTCCTCGGGGGTCAGGTCGAGGTCGCTGGGGTCGGGCTCGTACTCGTTGCTGTTCATGGGAACTCCTCCGTATCACTCATACGTTTCTCTTGTACTACAGGTTGACAAGGCAAGGCAACATGACTCAGCCTGTACTACAAGTACACAGCATGAGTAGACAGGAGGAGGTGGTGATCATGGGCAAGGAGGAACGGCACCACACATCACCCGGCGGGGACGGCGCGACCGACCAGCCGGGCCATCCCGAATGGATGATCGACCTGGCAAGCCTGATCAACGATCCGGGCTATGACCGGTGGCGCTCCATGGTCGCGACAACCGGCGGGTGCGCTCACCCGATCCACCTCGCCGGGGAATCATTGATCGTCGATACGGCCACCGGGGAAGTGCTGCACCGCTACCAGACCAGTGACGAGGTGCGCGGACATCTGCTGGTGGCCTGCGGCAACCGGCGGGCCTCGGTGTGTGCGGCCTGCTCACAGGTCTATCAGGCCGACACCTTCCACCTGATCCGGGCGGGCCTGTCCGGCGGCAAGGGCACCCCGGAGACGGTCAGCGCTCATCCCCGGGCGTTCGTCACGCTCACCGCCCCGTCGTTCGGGCCGGTCCACACCAGAAAGGAGAGGAACGGAGTCGTACGGGCCTGCCGTCCCCGGGCGCGGAACAAGACGTGTGAGCACGGGCGGCCGGTCGGCTGCCACGCCCGACACGAGAACGGAGACGAGCGGCTCGGCCAACCGATCTGCCCGGGCTGCTACGACTACCCCGGCGCGGTGCTGTGGCAGGCCCACGCGGGCGCGCTGTGGCACCGCTTCACCCTCGAAGTGCGACGCACCCTCGCCAGCGAGGCGGGCCTGAGCCGTACCGAGTTCGGCAAACGGGTGCGAGTCTCCTTCGCCAAGGTCGCCGAGTACCAGCGGCGGGGCCTGGTGCACTTCCACACCGTGATCCGTCTCGACGGACCGGACGGCAGCACACAACCTCCCCCGGCCTGGGCCGATCACCACCTACTCACCCGGGCCATCCCGGAAGCGGTCCGCCGGGTGACGGTGCGTACGCCGGAAAGCGGCCTGGGCCGGTGGAACCTGCGATGGGGTGATCAGCTCGACATCCGCCCCATCCTGCTCGACCAGGCGGCGAACGGACTGAGCGAACGGGCGGTGGCGGGCTACATCGCCAAGTACGCGACCAAGGGCGCCGAAGCCTCCGGCACCGTCGATCATCGCCTGTCCTGCCCCACCTGCAAGGGGCGTGGTCGGCTGAGCCTGACCGCCTCGTGCGGACGCTGCCACGGAACGGGCCTGAAGCCGGGCCTGCATCTGGACGCGCTCCCGGTCACCGAGCACGCGCGGCGGATGATCCATACCTGCTGGGATCTGGGCACACGCCGGGAGTTCCGCGCACTGCGGCTGCGGCCCTAGGCGCACATGCTCGGCTTCCGGGGCCACTTCTCCACCAAGTCCCGCCGCTACTCCACCACCCTCGGCGACCTGCGCGGGGTGCGGGCCGTACACCGGGCCACCGAAGCACGCCAGCGGTACGGCCTGCCCGCTCTCGGCGACGAGACCACGCTCGTGCTCGGCCACTGGCGCTTCGCCGGATCCGGCTACACCCCCGGTGAGGCGATCTTGGCCGAAGACGTCCGACGACGCGTCGCCCTGGCCCGCGCCATCACGGCGGAACAGGCGGAACGGGAGGACGGATGACAGCAGCCGGATCCCCCGGCGAGCGACGGCTGTATCGCGTCTGCGAGGCCATGTACCTGCTCAGCATGAGCCGCAGCGTGATCTACGAACAGATCCGATCGGGCCGTCTGCGCTCGGTCACCCAGGGCCGTACCCGGCTGATCCCGGCCTCGGCCATCTCCGACTACGTGGCACTACTCGAACAGGAAGCGAGGGCATCATGACCACACGACGCAGCCGGGGTGATGGCGGACTGCACTGGGACGAGGCGCGGGAGCGCTGGATCGCCTCGGTGACGGTCGGCTACACCCCGGCCGGAAAGCGCATCGTCAAGAAGGCCAGCGGCAAGACCAAGACCGAAGCCAAGGCCAAGCTCAAGGAGATCATCAGGGATCACGATGACGGGCTGGCCAGCGGTCCGGCCAACTACACCGTGGCCGAGGCCGTGACGAGCTGGCTCACCTACGGCTTACACGGGCGGGACGCGAACACCGTGGCCAACTACCGGACCTTGTGCGACAAGCACGTCATCCCCGGCCTGGGCGCCCGCAAGCTGCGGGAACTGAGCGCCGAAGACGTGGACCGATGGCTCATGGGTAAGGCCAGGACACTCAGCGCTCGGACGGTCCGGCTGCTCCACTCCTGCCTGAACCGGGCGGTGAAGTTCGCCCAGGCGCGGGACAAGGTCAAGCGCAACGTAGTGGGCCTCTGCGAGGTCCCTGAGGGGAAGGAGGGACGCCCTTCCAAGGCACTCACCCTCGACCAGGCGGAGGCCGTACTCAAGGCCGCCGAGGGCACGCGGATGCACGCCTACGTGGTGCTCTCACTCCTCATCGGCGCCCGGACGGAGGAACTGCGGGCACTCGTCTGGTCGGAGGTGGATCTCGCTGGTGAACCGGGCAGCGAGGCTCCCCCGTGGATCGCCGTGTGGCGCTCCGTGCGGGAGGGAGGCGACACCAAGACCCGGAAGTCCCGGTGGTCCCTCGCGCTACCTCGTCGGTGCGTTGAGGCCCTGTGGGAACACCGGGCACAGCAGGACAGGGAACGCGAGGCGGCGGGCGCGAAGTGGCAGGAGAACGATCTCGTCTTCGCCTCCCTGGTCGGCACTCCCCTGGACTCCCACAACGTACGGCGGGCGTTCCGGAAGATCGTGGAAGACGCCGGACTGTCCGCGAAGGACTGGACTCCCCGCGAGATGCGGCACAGCTTCGTCTCGTTGCTCTCCGACTCCGGCGTACCCCTGGAGGACATCGCGCGGCTCGTCGGTCACAGTGGGACGGCGGTCACGGAGGCGGTCTACCGCAAGCAGATCCGCCCGGTGCTCCTCGGCGGCGCGGAGGCGATGGATCGGATCTTCACATGAGGAGAGTAATAGTCACTCAGTTAGTCACCCAGAATGCGAAAAGGGTGTCTCCCTTTCGGGTGACACCCTTGCCGACCAGTGAAAACCTGGTCGGGACGACAGGATTTGAACCTGCGACCCCTTGACCCCCAGTCAAGTGCGCTACCAAGCTGCGCTACGTCCCGGTTGTCCTGCGCCCTCTCGAGCGGGACGTCATAACCTTAGCGCAGATCGGATGGACGTGTGCACGCCAAGGCGTCCGCCGGACACATTGATCATGCGATGAACGAGGTGCACGTGGGGCGCAAAGCGCTGATCGATCATGATGAGCTGCGACGACTTGCCCGGGAGGGATTGTCCAACGTGGAGCTGGCCGCGCGGTTCGGGGTGAGCGAATCCGGAATCCTGCAGGCCAAGAGGGCCGCGGGACTTTCCAAGCCGATGCTCGACCATTCACGGGCGATCCCGTGGAAGCTGGACCGCTCGCACAGCCAGTCCGGCCCGGCGACGAATCTACGCAATCTGTCCTCCGTCGCCCAGGGGCGTGCGATCCCCGCCGAGAAGCTCAACACCGCGCTGCGCTGGGCCGGCCGGCTGGTGAACGACGGGCTCGACGTCGCCTATGAGCCCGGGCGGGGGTTCCTGGAGGTTCCGGCCCCTCCCGGGCGGTCGCTCATCGAGACGGTCCTGACCGAGGCCCGCCGGACACTGGAGCATCCGGCCGAGGCCCACCGGACACTGGAGCATCCGGAAGGGTGAGAGCCGCGCGGTGACCGGGAGGCGACCGGCACCCGCAGCGCGGGGTCTCGCCCCGGGGGCCGGGCGGGTGGGTTCGCCCGTCGTTCGGCCAGGCCCGGCCCCGATCGAAAGGACGACAAAGACAGGCATTTATCACCCGATAAATGTTGATAAAACGCTGGTTCAGTATTTCTTGACAGCTAATCACTGATACAGGCAGCCGGTTTCGAGGCTTGCCCCTGGGGCAGCGCACGGGGACAACCGCTTACACAACCGGAGGCAGACATGTCCACCGTGATCTGGGTGGCCGTCGTCGCGGTAGCGGTGGTGGCGATCATCGCAGTCGGCTATGTCGTACTGCAGCAGCAACGCCGGCACCGGCTTCGCGATCGATTCGGCCCCGAGTATGAACGCACCCTGCGGGAGCGCGACACACGGCAGGAAGCCGAGCAGGAGCTCATCGCCCGTGAGCAGCGTGTCAACTCCCTCGACATCCGCTCACTCGATTCCGGGACACGCGAGGCCTACACCAAGAAGTGGATGGAGGTCCAGGAGCGTTTCGTGGACGCCCCCGGCTTCGCGGTGACCGAGGCCGACCATCTGGTGACCTCCGTGATGGCGGAGCGGGGCTATCCGACCGAGAACTTCGAGCAACGGCTCTCCGACCTGTCGGTCGCGCACGGCAGGACCCTCGACCACTACCGGCAGGCCCACGAGATCAGCAGCCGTGCCGCCCACAAGGAGGCCTCCACCGAGGAGCTCCGGCAGGCCATGGTGCACTACCGCATCCTGTTCGAGGAGCTGCTCTCGGCTCCCGAGGGCGCGACCAACGGTGATCGGTCCCCCCGGCACACCGATCCGCGTCGCGAGGACACGATCGACGACGAGCGAACCGGCCGCCACGACCCCCAAGGACGGTGACCCGACATGAACGATCGACCCGATCGAAACGAAGACCGCCTGGTCTACAAGAACGAAGACGACCTGAACGTCCCACTCCAGCGAGCCGATGAGACGACCGCCGGATTCCAGGAGTCTCGCCACGCCGAAACATTCCCGAACCGGCATGACGGCCTCGATGACGGCCGGCATCGCGCGCTGGACGACGACGCACCGACGGTGATCGCGAACCGGCCCGACGACATGCCGGATCGGGATCAGGCGGTCGTCCCCGCCGACCGGTCCGACCTCGCGCATGACACGGCCGCGCATGACACGGCCGCGCACGCCGCGGACGGGTTCCTGTTCGATCAGGACCCCGACGAGGTACGGCGGCGCTGGCAGGAGGTCCAGACCGCTTTCGTGGACGACCCGCGTGACTCGGTGGAACGCGCCGACTCCCTCGTCGCCGAGGTCACGACCGCGCTGCGGACCGCGTTGGAGAGCCGGACGGCGGATCTTCAAGGCCGCTGGAAGAACAGTGACCACAACGACACCGAGCAGCTCCGTACGGCCCTGCGCGACTATCGGGCGACGCTGGAGCAGCTGCTGGCCCTGATCCACGGGACGAGGTGACCCATGCTCGCAATCGCTGCCGCGGTCGTGTTCGGCCTCGGCTTCCTGCTCGACCTGATCAACACCAGGATCGGCGGCATCAGCGGCACGACCTTCCTGCTCCTCGGACTGCTCCTGCTGGCGCTGCACCAGGCGGGAGTCGGAACGGCGGGTGTGCGGGGCGGTACGGCCTGGCGCCGCCGACGTTGAGCGCTCCCGAGTCGGAGAACGCGCCCGCGAAAGGGGACGCCGCCCGTGCAAGCGGCGTCCCCTTTCGGCGCAACCGCCCTGACGGGCACTGCACGGCTCCCGGCGGGCTTCCCTCGGACCGAGGGCATCGGGCGACCGGCTCCCGGCCGGATCATCGAGCCCGGATCATCGGGCCGTGTCGCCGGAAGGACACCGTGCCACCGGGAGGAGGCCCTGTCACCGGGAGGACGAGGCCAGGGAGGCGGCCCGGATGGCGAGCTCGAACTCCTGACGGGGATCGCTTATCGCGCCGAGCGAGACGATCTCCCGTCTGAAGAACAGTCCCAGTGTCCAGTCGGTCAGGACCCGGACCTTCTTGTTCACGGTGGGCACCCGCGACAGGTGGTAGGTCCGGTGCATGAGCCAGGCCGGCAGGCCACGGAGCTTGCGGCCGTAGATCTGCGCGACCCCTTGGTACAGTCCCAACGTGGCCACCGATCCGACGTAGGCGTGCTTGTACGGGCTGCGCGCCTTGCCGCGGAGCGTGGCCACCACGTTGTCGGCCAGCCTGCGGGCCTGCCGTACGGCGTTCTGGGCGTTGGGCGCGCACGTCTCCCCCGGCTTGGTGAGATCCGGTACGGCGGCGCAGTCCCCTGCCGTGAAGACGGTGGGGAAGCCCTCCACGACCAGTTCGGCGGTCGCCTTCACCCGGCTCTTGTCGTCCAGGGGAAGACCGCTGGCGTGCACGAGCGGATTCGGCTTGACCCCCGCGGTCCACACCAGGGTGTCCGCGTCGAACTCGCTGCCGTCGTCGAGCACGATGTGGCCGTCCTCGGCGGAGTTCAGCCGGGTGCGCATCCGCACGTCGATTCCCCGGCTGCGCAACTGCGCCAGCGTCCACCGGCCCATCTCGGGCCCGACCTCGGGAAGGATGCGGTCGGTGGCCTCCACCAGGAACCAGTGCATGTCGCCGGGGTCCACCGTCGGGTAGTAACGGCAGACGTCGCGGGCCATGTCCTCCAGCTCGGCCAGGGCCTCGACGCCGGCGTAACCGCCACCGACGAAGACGAAGGTGAGGGCTCTGGCCCGGACGGCCCGGTCGGTGGTGGACTCGGCCAGATCGAGCTGGGAGAGCACATGGTCGCGCAGGTGGATGGCCTCCTCGACGCTCTTGAAACCGATGCCGGTCTCGGCCAGGCCCGGAATGGGCAGGGTCCGGGAGATGGAACCGGGCGCGAAGACCAGGATGTCGTACTCCAGGGTGCGGCCGGGTCCCTCGTGCGGGCAGAGATCCGCGGTGTGGGCGACCGGGTCGACGCCGACCACCCGGCCGTTGAGGATCGTGCACTTGTTCAAGACCTTGCGCAGCGACACGACGACGTGCCGGGCTTCGACGTTGCCTGCCGCCGCCTCGGGGAGGAACGGCTGGTAGGTCATGTACGAGTCGACGTTGACGACGGTGATGCGGGCCTCGCCACGCCTGAGTTTGCGCTGGAGCCGCAGGGCGACGTACATGCCGACATAGCCGCCACCGACGATCAATATGCGGACAGGTGTAGTCATAAACCGGCTTGTACCCAGAAAGGGCACTTTGGACCTTTAAGTACCTTATGCCGGAAAAAGGCGGTTCAGACTTTGAAGGACATGGTGATGAACGTTCCTGCCGCCCCGGTCTCGAACGCGATGTCGGAGCTGATCATGCGGGCCACCCAGAGCCCCATGCCGCTGGTGGCATAGGGCCCGGGCGGCGTCAGACCGGGCGTTTCCAGAGGAGTCCAGCACCCCTCGTCGTGGATTTCCACGACGAGGGTGCGGTCGACGGCCCACATCCGCAGCATGGCCTTGGCCGCGGCGTGGCCGTGCGTCACGGCGTTGGTGGCCACCTCGTTCACCGCCACCAGGAAGTCGGCCAGCCGCTCCTGCGACATACCGCTCCGCATGGCCTGGGCGGTGGCGAAGTCGCGCACGTCAGGCAGGTCGGGAAGGCAGAAGGCGAGCTCCGCCACGGCTGCTCCGGCGGGGACGGGCCGAGAACGGTCGCCACTCGCCATGAAGCGAGCCGGACGACCACCGTCCTCGTTCACGCGAGATCCGCCTCCCCTGTCCCATCGCGCCGTTTTCACCGCCACCTGGGGATCATCCAAACGCACCCTACGCCACTCCTGCCGTCGCCGACTGGGGTGCCCGGTGAGGGGCCGTGTATTCAGCATTCGGCGACGAGTTCCTCGCGAAGCTGGTCCAGCACCTTCCGCAGGATACGGGAGACGTGCATCTGGGAGATCCCGAACTCCGCGGCGATCTCCGCCTGGGTCAGGTTGCCGAAGAAGCGCAGGAGGAGGATGTTCTTCTCGCGCGCCGGCAGCTTGTCGATCAGCGGCTTGACCGCCTCGCGGTCCACGAGCGTGCCCAGCGTGTCGTCCTCGTCGGGGATGACGTCGCCCAGGGCGGCCGCGTCGTCGTCGGCGCCGAGCGGCGCGTCGAGCGACAGGGCGCTGTAGGCGGCCGAGGCGTCGAGGGTGAGCAGGACGTCCTCTTCGGAGATGTTCATCTTCGCGGCGAGCTCGGCGACCGTCGGGGACCTGCCGAGGTCCTGGCTGAGATCGGCGACCAGCCGGTTCAGCTCGGCCCTGCGCTCCTGGTAGACCCGGGGCACCCGGATGGCCCAGGTGCGGTCGCGGAAGTGTCGCTTGACCTCGCCGGTCATGGTGACCACGGCGTAACCGCGGAAAGCGTGACCGAGGGTGGGGTCGAATCCGTTGATGGCCTTCATCAGCCCGACGTAGGCGGCCTGGAGGAGGTCCTCCAGCGGCTCGCCCCGGTAGCGGTAGCGGCGGGCGATCTCCATGGCGAGTGGCCGGTGCATCTCGACGATCCGCTCGCGCAGGCGCTCGGCGCGGTATTCGGAGATTTCGGGCAGAACCATCTCGGCGAGGAGTTCCTCGGCGGTCATGTCGGCGAGTTCGAGGGCCTGAACAGACATTGCTGCTCCCTGATATGACTGTCGGGCGGCGCCGATAGCACGGAACAGCATCCGGGCAGACGGCATCGCCTCGACCACTTTTCGAGGCGAGGCCCTCTGCTGGACCTCGGTTCTAGTATTACCCCGATTCCGGGAGTATTGCTCCCTCTCAGGTAACAGTAAGGTTGCTAATCAAATGTCGAGGAGGACCTGAGTGACGGTGTCAGAGAACGGCGAGAGAGCAGCAGCCCTGACTCTGACGTCGGCGCTGGTCGGCGGTATCAACGTGATCCGGGTGACGGGCCTGCTGGACGCCACGACCAGGGACCAGTTCGCCGACTATCTGGCTGTCGAGGCGGAGGAGCACGGCCCTGACATGGCGCTGGACCTGAGCGGGGTGACCTTCATGGACTCCCGCGCACTCGGGCTCATCGTCCACCACTGGCAGCTCAGCACCAACGCCGGCGCGAAGTTCGCCCTCATCGGGGTGGAGTACGCCAAGACCAAGGTGATGTGGATCACCGGTCTCGCCCAGCGCCTGCCGCTGTACGACACGATCGAGGACGCGCTCGCCGCGTTCGGCTAGCGGGTTTCGCCGCGCCGCCGGCCGAGGACTCCGGGGTGCCGCCGGCCGAGGACTCCGAGGGCGCCAAGAGCCCGCTCAGCCGGCTTTTCCCGCGCGATTGCGCTGATGCTCGTCGACCAGCAGCCGGGCCAGATCGGCCACTTTCACCTGGTGGTGCTGGGAGATCCTGCGCAGTTCGTCGAAGGCGGCCTCGGCCGAGCAACCACTGGACTTCATGATGATGCCCTTGGCCTGGTCGATGATCGCCCGGCCGGCCAGCGCCTCCTGCATCTGGGCGGCGTCGGTCCTGACCTCGTCGTAGTCCCACATGTTGGCCAGCGCCACACTCACCTGCTCGGCCAGCATGTCGGCCAGCGGGGGCACGTTCCGGGCCGCGAAGACACCGGGGCGCACGCCGTACAGGCCGAGGACCAGGACCGCGCGCTCGACGGTGATCGGCATGGCCAGAACCGAGCGGACCCCGCAGCGAACCGCCATCCCGACGTAGTCCGGCCACCGGGATTCGCGCAGCACGTCCTGCACGATCACGTGACGACCGGTGGCCCGCGCCTCGGTGGAGGGGCCCTGCCCCAGGTCTTCCTCGCTGTCGACGAGCACGATGAGCTCGCTGTGCGAAGCCGAGACGACCATCCGCTCCTCACGCCAGAGCTCGGCCGAGCCGCCGGCGCAACCGGGCACGTCGCCCGCGAGTGTGGCGGTGAGCCCGCGCAGTACGCTCTCGCTTGAGGTTTCCTCGCTCACCCGGCTCAGAGCTGCGAGATCCCTGGCGAGAACGGGAGTGACCATTTCCATGTCACGAAACCCCTTCCTGACTTCGCTAACTTAATCACTATCCGACCGCGCATCGATCCGATCCACCGGGTGGCGTACCGTCTACGACGGGGCCAGCCCCATCCCGGCCGCCGACGAGGACGAACATTGACCGACGCCATTGGCCTTCAGGCCCTGGAGCAGGCGCTGAGCGCGCTTACGACCAGGGTTTCCTCCTTGCGCGAGGCCAGGTCCGCCTACCCCGCCGA
This sequence comes from Streptosporangium sp. CA-135522, assembly GCF_050949235.1. Taxonomy (NCBI): domain Bacteria; kingdom Bacillati; phylum Actinomycetota; class Actinomycetes; order Streptosporangiales; family Streptosporangiaceae; genus Streptosporangium; species Streptosporangium sp. CA-135522. The sequence goes on along the minus strand of NZ_CP192026.1, from coordinate 3,432,248 downwards.
CCCCCGGTCCACACTTGACGCCGCGCTCGCGGAGCTAGACACCGCCCGCGAGCTGCTGGAGGCGTCCCTGCGCGAGCTGCGCAAGGCGCCCAAGCGGTCCGGCGAGCGGGAGAGCGGGTCGCAGCGTGAGCTCAAGCTGCTGAGGCAGGTGTTCCGCACCTTCCCCGTCCCCGTGGTGGTGCTGGACGCCTCCGGCGTCGTCCGGCGCATCAGCGCGGAGACCTCCCAGATGCTGGGCAGCCCGGCCGGCTATCTGATCGGCCGCCCCTTCCCGCTGCTGGTCGACGTCTCCCGGCGGGCGGCGTTCCGCTCGCACCTGACCGCGGTGCAGCAGGGCGGCCAGACCGCGACGTTCCAGACCCGGCTGGCCCATCAGGGCCGCGCGCACACGGTGCAGCTCGCCGTCACCCGGCTGACGATGCCGGGCGAGCCGCAGGAGATGACCGCCGTCATGATCCTCCCGTTGGAGGCCCAGGTGGCCGGGCCGCCCCCGGGACCGGTGGACCGCTCCGACGCCTCCCTGGTCATCGCCGCCGCGCGCCGCCAGGAGCTGCTGTCCAGGATGACCCGCCTGTTGCTCGACGAGGAGAGCCTGCGCCAGCCGGTGACCGTCACCCGGGCCGCGCGGCTGCTGGCGGCCGAGAGCGCCGACTGGGTGATCGCCGACGTGGTCCGCGACGGCATGCCCCGGCGGGCCTGCGTGCTGGGCCCGAGCGACAAGCCGGTGACCGACCTGGTCCGCATGATCGAGGGGATGACCCCGCTGACCGCGCCGGCCGTCGCCCACGTGCTGACCGGCGGCTCGGGCGTGGTCCACGAGATGCTGGAGGAGGAGGGGCTGCTCGGCGACATCCCCGGCGGGCCGCCGTTGCTGCGAGTCATGGGCGCGGCCTCGGTGCTGATCGTGCCGATCCAGGGTGAGGCCGGCGCGCTGGGCGCCCTCACTCTCGTACGGCTGCGCGACCGCGAACCGTTCTCCCTGGCCGACCTGGGCCTGATGGAGGAGATCGGCGCCCACCTCGGGCTCGCCCTGCGGGCCCGGCGCAGCTTCCAGACGCGGTCCCAGGCCGCCGACGCGCTGCGCACCAGCGTGGTGCCCCGGAGCCTGCCCGACATCCCGGGCTTCGAGGCGGCGGCGATCTACCACGCGGGTTCCAGCCCGGTCGGGGCCGAGTTCTACGACGTCTTCCCCGTGCTGGACGGGTGGGGATTCGCTCTCGGCGGCTCCGCGGGCAAGGGCGAGGAGGCCGCGTCGGTCAGCGCGATGGTGCGCAATGGGCTGCGGGTGCTCAGCGTCTGGGAGTCCGACCCGGGCGAGGCGTTGCGCAAGCTGAACCACGCGCTGACGGCGCAGAACAGCGGCATGTTCGTGATGGCGGTGGCGGGCTTCGTCCGGGCCCGCAAGATCAGGCTGGCCAGCGCGGGACACCACCCGGCCGCGCTCCTGCAGCCCGACGGCGGGGTGCGGTTCACCGCCGGCGGCGGCGTGCCGCTGGGCATCGGCGCCGAGGCGGAGATGTTCACCGAGGAGCTCACGCTGACCTCCGGCCAGACCCTGGTCTTCTACTCCGACGGGCTGGTCGCCTCACAGAACGAGCAGGGCGAGCCGTACGGCGAGAGCCGCCTGGCCGATGTGCTGGCGCGGTGCGTGGCGCAGTCCCCGGCAACGGTGGTCAAGGCCATCGAGGAGGACCGGCACGCGTTCTCCGGCGGACGAGTATGGGACGAGATCGTGATACTCGCCCTGCGCGTCGTATAGCTTGGCGGTCGCGCCGGGTGACCGGCCCGGTGCTCCTGTCACATGGGACGTTCCGTGTCCGGCGAAGACGTGTGCTCGTGTCCAGTGAAGTGGGGACGGAGAATGTCACCAGCCCTGAATCGGCGCCCTTGCGGCCGCATGCGAGGGGAAGGGCGCCCCTGCGCCGCCCGGCGTCGTCCGGCCGGTCCGGTGCGAGAGCGCGACCTGGCGACCGGCCTGCGGCCGTCCGGGGGCGATTCGCGGTGACGGCCGTCCACCAGGCCGCGGTGTACGACTCCGACCAGCGGTTTCTGGCGATGGCGCTGCCGTTCATCCGGGACGGGCTGGCCAAGGGCGACCCGGTGATGGTCGCGACGACCTCGGCCAACCTCGAACTGCTCGGCGACGCGCTGGGCCGGGACGGCCTCCTGGTCGACTACGCGGAGAGCGGCTTCCTCGGCCGCCGGACGGTGGAACGCACCACCGCCTTCCACCGCTACTGGCGGCGGCGCGGCCTGGAGGCCCGGGGCGACGGGCACGTCCGGATCATCGCCGAGCCGGTGTGGACCGGCCGGGCGACCCGCGAGGTCCGGGCCTGGCAACGCATGGAGTCGGGGCTCAACCTGCTGCTGAGCGACACCAACGTGTGGATGATCTGCCCCTATGACGCGCGCGTCCTGGATCCGGACGTGGTGACGGCCGCGCGGCGCACCCATCCGACGATCTCGGCGGATGGCCGTACCCGACTTGCCTGCCCGGAATACACCGATCCAGTGGATTTCATCCGTGAATGTGACTCGGCTCCGCTGCTGGAACCTCCGCCGGACGCGGTCACCGTCTCGGCGGAGACGTCTCATGCCCTGCGCGAGTTCGTCACCGGCCAGGCGTCCTTGCTGGGGCTGAGCCAGGACCGGGCGACCCTGCTCGCGATCGCGGCCGGCAAGGCCGCCGAGCAGGTGGAACCACCGGTGACCGTCCGGTTGTGGGAGCGCTTCGGGGCGATCACCTGTCACCTCCACTGCCGGGGCGGCAGCATCGTCAATCCGGTCGCGGGCTTCCTCCCACCAGGCCCCACCGCCAGGCCGGGCGACGGACTGTGGATCGCCCGGCAGCTTTGCGACCGGCTGGACATCCACAATGACCTGGACGGATACGCGATCCAGCTACACGTCCCCAGCACACGCGCCGAAGAGCTGCGGCAAAGCCGCAAATACTGAGGTTTGCCTTCGGCATGAATCCGGGTATGGTCTCTCCCATACAGACGTGTGCCTAAGAAGCAGGCACCCCTGAAGGAATCACAGGCTTTCCATGCCTATCTCCTCCCAGAGGTGTGCCGTGAACATTGCATTCGTCTCCTCCGACACTCTGTCCTCCTCACAGAGCTCGTCCGACATCGCCGCGCAGCGCGCCCACCTCATCGCCATCGCTCGTGAGCTGGGCCGGGAGCACAAGGTCACGATCTACACGCGCAAGCACTCCGACGACGACAAGCCGCGGGTTCGCGTGGCGCAGGGCGTCACGCTGGAGAACCTGCCCGCCGGGCCCGCCCGTGACCTCCCCGAAGACAGTGTGCTCCCCTACCTGCCCGACCTCGGCGACCAGCTCATGCGCCGCTGGGGCCAGGATCGCCCGGACGTCATCCACGCCCACTCCTGGACCGGTGGCCTGGCCGCCATCGCGGGAGCGGACGGCCTCGGTGTGCCCTTCACCCAGAGCTTCAGCAGCGAGCACACCCGTGACGCCAAGAAGGTCCGGGTGCAGCGCGCGATCGGCCGCCGGGCCAGCGCGGTGATCGCCGGATGCGGGGACGAGGAGTCCACCCTGATCCGGCTGGGCGTGCCGCGCCGCAACATCGCGGTGATTCCCTGCGGCGTCGACGTCGAGCGTTTCCGTCGCCAGGGTCCTGCGGCGACCCGCGGCACCCGGCCCCGCCTGCTCCACGTCGGCCCGCTGACCGCGGACAAGGGCGTTCACACCATCATCCGCGCCCTGGAGGGCATTCCCGACGCCGAGTTGGTCATCGTCGGCGGACCGGACGCCGAAGGGCTGGCGCACGACGCCGACGCGCACCGCGTCATGCTGCTGGCCAAGGAGGTCGGTGTGGAGGACCGGGTCACCATGCTCGGGCACGTTTCGCACACCTCGGTGCCCAAGCTGATGCGCAGCGCCGACCTGGTCGTCTCGCTGCCGCGCGAGGCCGCCACCGGTGTCGTCGCGCTGGAGGCCATGGCGTGCGGCGTGCCCGTCGTCGCCTCGGCCGTGGGCGCCCACCTCGACTCCGTCGTGGACGGGGTGACCGGCCTGCTGGTGCCGGCGGACCGCCCCGCGCGGACCTCCCGGCTCATCCGCGAACTGCTCGCCGACCCCACCCGTCGCACCGCGCTCGGCTTCGCCGGCGCCGACCGCGCCCGGTCCCGCTACTCCTGGGAGAGGATCGGCCAGGAGCTGGTCCAGGTCTACGAGAACGCGCTCGCCACGCGACACTGATCGGACGAAGGAACGGGGACCCCGGAACGGGATCCCCGTTCCTTTTGTTTCAGTACGGGAAATCCACTTGATGGCGCTGTTCGAATATAAATACATTTGACTGCATGCTGATTCACCCCTGGGACTCCGCGGCCGAGGATGAGGCACTGGACTTCGTCCGGGCGAACGAATTCGGTCACCTGATCGCCGCCGGCCGGGACCGCGAGATCCCCGTCGTGGTGCCGACCCAGTTCCTGCTCGCCGACGACCGCACGATCCTGCTCCATCTGGCCAGACCCAATCCCATCTGGGCGGCGATAGCGGAGAATCCCGCCGTCGTGCTCTCCCTCGCCGGGGACTGGGCATACGTCCCCGGGGCATGGAAGGCCCTGCCCGGCCTGGAAGACCCTCGCACGGGCGTCCCGACCACCTACTATGCCGCCGTCCAGCTCGTCTGCCACGCCGAGGTGGTCGGTGACGCCGAAGGCAAGGCCGAGATCCTCCGCGCCCAGCTCGCCCGCCTGGAGGTCGACGGCGACCTGGTGGACCCGGCCGAGCACCGGCGGCTCCTGCCCGGCATCCTGGGCCTGCGACTGACGATCCAGAAGGTCAGCGGCAAGTTCAAGTACGGCGGCAACGCCGACGAGCCGCACCGCAGGCACGTCGCCGACCGGCTGGCCGAGCGCGGCGGTCCCGGCGACGCCGCGGCCCGTCGCCGTCTTCTGCGCGGGCTCGGCGGATAGGCGATCCCGCCCCGCCCTCCCGCGCACCACCCGGCGAGTAGGCGACCTCCCGCTCTGCCCTCCCGCGCACCACCCGGCGAGCAGGCGACCTCCCGCCCCGTCCTGCCGGTACGCCGCCCGGCGCGACGGGCGGGGCCAGAGGAGCCGCCCGTCAGCGCGCCGCCCGGCGGTGGAGCAGGACGCCGAGGCCCGCGGCGGCCAGCAGGACGGCTCCGGTCAGGACCAGGATCACCGCGCCGCCGACGGCTCCGCCGGTCCAGTGCCAGACGGCCTCGGGAATCGCCAGCGTCAACCCGGACACGCCGGCGACGATCAGCACCCAAGCGCGTTCCCTGCCGTATAACGCCAGGCAAACCAGCGCGATCACCGCGGTCGCCGAATAGCCCCAGGCCTCCTCATCCCACATGACCGGCCACTGCCCGCCGAACAGGGCGATGGCCGCGCCCATGCCGAGGGCGAGCGAACGGGGGACGAGCCGTCCGGCGAGGGCGAGCGCCAGGACGAGCGCGCCCAGCGCGATGTAACCGGCTCCCCATGCCGCGCCGCTCGGCCGGGCGAAGAGGTCCAGCAGACCGGTGACGGTCACCAGGGCCAGCGCGCCGCAGGCCAGCAGGCCGATCGCGGTGGGCAGCGCGGCGTAGGCCGCGCTCGCGACGACCATCCCCGCCACACCACCGGCGAGCACCTCGTGGCCTCCGGCGACGACCCCGACGCACAGGGCGGCCGTGCCCGAGCCCAGCGCGGCGAGCGTGGCGGCGACCCTGCGCCGCACGGCGACCGTCCCGTCGGCCGCCGGCGGCACCGTCCTGCCGGACACCGGCGGCACCGTCCTGCCGAGCCAGGCGGCGGCCGCCAGCAGCAGGACGGTGATGACCGCGAGCACCGCGACCCTGGCGGGCTGGGTCATTCGATCCCAGCCCAGGCCGACGAAGGTGGCCGCCCCGGCGAGGACGAGCCCGCCGCCGACGTAGGAGACGATCTCGCTCCAGCGCACCCGGCCGGCGGCCCCACCGGCGCGCAGGGCCTCGTGCACGGCCAGGGCCACCGGCTCCACCTGCTCGGCGCGGAGCTCGCCGGAGTCGACCAGCCTGGCCAGCGCCCGCCGTACCGGATCAGCGTCGTTCATGGCGGCATGCTCGCACATGTCGGAAACGCACCTCAGAGCAGGCGGGCCGCTTTGAGGCTGAGATGGAGCAGCAGCCGGTCCTCGCCGTCGGCCAGGTCACGGCCGGTGAGCCGTTCGGCCTTGCCCAGCCGGTAGTAGAGCGTCTGGCGATGCACGCCGAGCGCCGCCGCGGTCTGCTGAACGTGACCGGCGCGGTCGAGGTAGCCCTCCACGGTCCTGGCCAGCTCCGGGTCTCCGGCCAGCGCGGCCGTCTCCCGCGCCAGCTCGCGCAGGTCGGCCGGGGGCAGGCGGGCGAGCATTCGGTAGACGCCGAGGTCGGACCAGGCCGCGACGGGCGCGAGGGCCGGCACCTTGTCCGCCACCCTGAGCGCCTGTACGGCCTCCCGCCAGCTTCGCCAGGCCTGCGAGGGATCGGTCCGGGCGTCGCCGACGCCCGCGGCCGTGCCGTACATGGCCTGGATCCGGCCGGCCAGCTCCCCGGCCTGGCCCGCCGGGGCGAGCAGCGCGACCAGCGACTCGCCCTGCGCGAGGAGCCCGGGATCGGCGAGCACGCCGCGCGGGAGCGTCCAGAGCGCGGCCACCCGGTCCAGCGAGCTGCGAACGGCGATCGCCGCCACCGGACCGTGCACGTCGAGCCGGGACAGCGCCCAGGAGCGCTCGTCGGCGTCGGCGGAGAACAACTCCCGCAGGCTCCTGCCCAGGTCCTGGCGGCGACGCGCCTCCTGGGCGAGCATCGCGGCGACCCGGGCGACCAGGCCCGACACCGACGCGAGTGCGTCGCCGTCGAGAGTGCCGTCGTCCAGCAGCCACAGATAGCCGTAGGTCACCTCCTGGTGCCGCAGCGGCACGCACACGCGGGCGAGGACGCCCAGCTCGGCGTCGGCGGGGATGCGGACCGGGCCGCGCGCGGTCGCGATGCCGTAGCCCTCGAAGTAGGCTCGGACCTCCTCCGTCGCGCGGCGACGCAGGATCGACTCCTGGCGCACGATGTCGATGTCGCCGCTCTGCGCGGCATAGGCCAGGAGCTGGAACGAGCGGTCTTCCAGGGTGGCGGAAGCCCCGAGCCTGGCGGCGATCTCGTCGACTGTCTCCTGCAGCACCCTCCCATTGTTGTGCATCTGTATGAACGGAGGTCACAACGGTCGTGGCAGATGCACATGAGCCTTATCTGAACTGGGGTTTTAGTCTGAATACATGCTCGGTTCCCTTCTTCTCGCCGGATCACGGGTGCCGCTCGTGCGGCGCGCGGTGTCCGGCGTTCCGCTGACCCGCAAGGTCGTCGACCGCTTCGTCGCGGGCGAGACCACCCAGGACGCGGTCGAGGCCGTCCGCAGGCTGACCGGCGCCGGCCTCGCCGTGACCATCGACCATCTGGGTGAGGAGACTCGGGACGCCGCGGCCGCCGCCCAGACGGCGGACGCCTATGTCGTGCTGCTCGACGCGCTTCGTGAGCTGGGGCTCGGCGACCGGGTCGAGGCGTCGGTGAAGCTCTCGGCGGTCGGCCAGGCGCTCGGCGGCGACGGCGACAAGATCGCTCTGGAGAACGCCCACCAGATCTGCGAGGCCGCCCATGCCTCCGGGGCGAACGTGACCTTCGACATGGAGGACCACACCACGGTCGACTCCACGCTCGGCATTCTGCGGGCGGTGCGCGAGGACTTCCCCTCCACCGGTGTCGCCCTCCAGGCCTACCTGTTCCGCACCGAGGCCGACTGCCGTGACCTGTCCCACGAGGGATCGCGGGTCCGCCTGGTCAAGGGCGCCTACGCCGAACCCGTATCGGTGGCCCACCAGAGCAAGAGCGAGGTCGACAAGGCCTACGTCCGTTGCCTGCGCATCCTCATGGCGGGCAAGGGATACCCCATGCTCGGGACGCACGACGACCGGCTGATCTCGATCACCGAGACCCTCGCCGACCGTTTCGGCCGCACCCGCGGCGAGTACGAATACCAGATGCTCTACGGGATCCGCACCGACAAGCAGCAGGCTCTGGCCGGCGCCGGTCACACCATGCGCGTCTACATTCCCTACGGCGACGACTGGTACGGCTACTTCATGCGCCGCCTGGCCGAGCGCCCGGCGAACATCGCCTTCTTTCTTCGTGCCCTTGGAGGCAAGTGATGGATGCCATCTCCAACGTCCCGGCCCCGGCCAACGAGCCGATCCTCGGCTACGCGCCCGGCAGCGCCGAGCGCGCCACGCTCGAAAACCGCATCAAGGAGCTGGCCGGAGCCCAGCTCGACCTCACCATGACGATCGGCGGCGAGCAGCGGATGGGTGGCGGCGCCTCCATCGACGTGGTTCAGCCGCACAACCACGCCTCCGTGCTCGGCCGTACGGCTGACGCCACCGCCGACGACGTGCGGGCCGCCATCGATGCCGCGCTGAAGGCGGCTCCCGCCTGGCGCGCGCTGTCCTTCGACGAGCGCGCGGCGATCTTCCTCAAGGCCGCCGACCTGCTGGCGGGGCCGTACCGGCAGACGCTGAACGGCGCCACGATCCTGGGCCAGTCGAAGTCGGCGCAGCAGGCGGAGATCGACTCGGCCTGTGAGCTGATCGACTTCCTGCGATTCAACGTGGCCTACGCGCGCCAGCTCTACAGCGACCAGCCGGTGTCGTCGCCGGGCGTGTGGAACCGGATGGAGTACCGCCCGCTGGAGGGCTTCGTCCTGGCGATCACGCCGTTCAACTTCACCGCCATCGCCGGCAACCTGCCCTCGGCGGCGGCCCTGATGGGCAACGTCGTCGTGTGGAAGCCCTCCCCCACCCAGCAGTTCGCCGCGCACTTCACCATGCGCCTGCTGGAGGAGGCCGGGCTGCCCCCGGGCGTCATCAACATGGTGACCGGCAACGGCACCGCCGTCTCCGAGGTCGCCACGACCCATCCGGAGCTGGCCGGCATCCACTTCACCGGCTCCACCGCGACCTTCCAGCACCTGTGGTCCACGGTCGGCGCGAACATCGCCTCCTACCGGTCCTACCCGCGCCTGGTCGGCGAGACCGGCGGCAAGGACTTCGTGCTGGCCCACCCCTCGGCCGACCCGGCGGTGCTGACCACCGCGCTGGTCCGCGGCGCCTTCGAGTATCAGGGGCAGAAGTGCTCGGCGGCCTCCCGCGCCTATGTGCCGCGTTCGATCTGGTCGGCGATCCGTGACGAGCTCATCGGCACCGCCGAGTCGCTGACCATCGGCGACGTGGCCGCCGACCTGTCGACCTTCATGGGCGCGGTCATCGACGAGCGGGCGTTCGCCAAGCACAAGGCCGCGATCGACCGGGCCCGCGGGCTCGACTCGATCAACGTGCTGACCGGCTCCTACGACGACTCCACCGGCTACTTCGTGAAGCCGACCATCCTGGAGTCGGCCGACCCGACCGACGAGATCTTCTCCAAGGAGTACTTCGGGCCGATTCTCGGCGTGCACGTCTACGACGACGCCGACTTCGACACCGTGCTCGACCAGATGGAGAACGTCTCCCAGTACGCGCTGACCGGCTCGATCATCGCCCAGGACCGCTACGCGATCGCCTCGGCGTCCGAGCGGCTGCGCTTCGCCGCGGGCAACTTCTACGTCAACGACAAGCCCACCGGCGCCGTCGTCGGCCAGCAGCCCTTCGGTGGGGCCCGCTCCTCGGGCACCAACGACAAGGCCGGCTCGATCTTCAACCTGATCCGCTGGGTGAACGCCCGCACGATCAAGGAGACGTTCGTGCCGCCGACCGACCACCGCTACCCGCACATGGGCTGACATTCCCCAGACTGGTCGGCAGCAGCCCGACCTTGAGAAGCTGGGCTATTCCGAACAGGCAGCGGCCCCCGGGTCTCGTGTGTGAGACCCGGGGGCGGCGGACAGCCCTCATCACTTCCCGGCGGTGCGGGGCGACCCCGGTCAAAGGGGTCACCCCGCATGGGTCTCACTCTTCATGCAGTCTTGTGCCGACGTAACCGGAAATGACACGATGACCGATCCTTCCGACCACCTGGTGACCCCCGCCCAGCTGCGTGATCTCGCCGACCGCGCCGAGGCCCTGTCCACCGAACTGCGCGCCACCCAGGCACTGTTCCTGCTCGACGGCCGCGCCGCGCTGATCCCCCTGGCCCACCAGATCGACGGCGACCCCGACCAGATCAGACGCACCGCCGCCACCCTGCGCGCCGTGGCATCCGGCCTGGCCATGGTCAACGCCCGGCCCGCCGACGCCTGCCAGGCCCTGGAGGGCGGCTGCCCCGACCACGGCTGCACCCTGGTCGACGATCACGAGGCCGACCTCTGCCACTGCGGCGAGAAACTCCGCTTCGGCATGTGCTTCATCCACGGCGCCGCCTGGCCCACCACCCGCACCTGGTGCGTCGCACCCGGATGCGACCGCACCTGGGACTACCCCCGCCGCCTGCTGCCCTGCCCCGAGACCGCACGCTGGATCGTCGGCCCCGGCGAACTGCGACGACGACTGTGCGACGGACACGCCCTCGCCAGACGCACCATCCTCGGCGAGACCAGCATCACCCAGCTGACCTCGACCAACCAGCCGACAGAACCAGCCGGCCAACGGCGCACCTGAGCACCGGCCGTCACCACCGGTTCGGCTTGCCCGCGTCGTCGTAGGCCGTGAAAAGCAGCGGCGCCCGAGCCTCGAACGCGAGACCCGGACGTCATCCGTTTCCGGTTACGGCCACGGCATCGACCCGACCCACGAGGCGCCGCCGTCGACATCGAGCCGATACCAGCCCGGCCCGTACGCCGCCCGCACCAGCACCGGCTCCGTGCACGGATCCTCCCCCGGCCCCAGCAGCACTCCCAGCTCCCGCGCGATCGTCCGGTTCTGCTCGACCCACGCGTGGCAGACGTCGTCCAGGTCCAGCCCGTTGCACGGGCAGTTCGTGATCGTCCGCGGGTCGCCGCCCATCCCCCGCGGGTCCCGGTGGTGCTGCTGCGTCGCCGGCCTGCGGCCGCACGCTCTGCCCGAGCCGATCATCATCGGACCCATCCTCCGGTGAACAGGCCCGACCTCCAAAACGTCCGCGACGTCAACGCGCCACCCGTCCGCCCGGAAGCGCGCGGTCGGCCTCTCGGCGGGTGAAACTCGCGCGATAGGCACTGGGGCTGATGCCGAGTCGCCTCAGCAAGTGCTGGCGTAGCGAGTCGGCACTGCCCAGGCCGCTTTGCCGGGCCACCTGGTCCATGGACAGTGCCGTCGTCTCCAGCAGCTCCCTGGCTCGCTGCACCCGCTGGTGGAGCAGCCACTGTAGTGGGCTCAGCCCAGTCTCGGCATGGAACCTGCGGGTCAGGGTCCGCACGCTGGTGCGCGCGTGGGCCGCCAGATCGGCCAGGGTCAGCGACTCGTGCAGCCTCCGCAGCACCCACTCACGGGTCTCGGCCAGGGAGACACCGCGCTCGGACGGCAGGGGTAGGTCGATGAACTGGGCCTGGCCGCCGGGCCGTACCGGCGCGAACACCGCCAGCCGGGCCACCGCGTTGGCGACCGCCGCACCGTAGTCGGTGCGGATCATGTGCAGACACAGGTCGATCCCCGCGCTGAGCCCGGCCGAGGTGAGGACGTCGCCGTCCTCGACGTAGAGCACGTCGGGCTGGACCTTGACGGCGGGGAAGCGGCTGCTCAGCTCCTCGGAGTGCACCCAGTACGTGGTGGCACCACGGCCGTCGAGCAGGCCGGCCTGGGCCAGGGTGAACGCACCTGTGCAGATCGAGGCGATCCGCCCACCTGCGGCGGCCGCCTCGCGCAGGGCGCCCAACACCCGAGGGTCGGCGGCGTGCCGCTCCCCCGAGCCGGTGACCATCACGGTGTCCGCACCGGCCACCACGTCCAGGCCGTTGCGGATCACCACGTCCAGACTGTAGGTGCCGGCGATGGTTCCCGGCTCGGCGGCGCAGATGACGACCTCGTAGCCGGGAGCACCGTCCACCTCGGCCGCCCCGAACAACATCTCGGGGATGGACAGGTCGAACACCGTCACGGGTGGCACCGCGATGACTGCTATCCGATGCATGGCCAGAACCTCCGGATATATGGCATTTCAGCCACTAGTGTACGGCTCGCATCCCGAGCAGGGTGGTCCACATGACTTTCACCGTTGTCTTTGGAGCAGGTTCAACCGGAATCGCGACGGCACGCCTGCTCGCCGATTCGGGCGAGCGGGTGCGCCAGATCACCCGAAGCGGTGGCGGTGTCGAGCACCCGCTGGTCGAGCGGGTGGCAGCCGACGCCACCGATGTCAGCCTGCTGACCTCCCTTGCCGAGGGGGCAGGCTCGCTGATCAACTGTGCGGCGCCGCCGTACGACCGCTGGCCCGAGCAGTTCCCCGCGCTGGCCGCCGCGCAGCTGATCGCCGCCGAACGCACCGGAGCGGGCTATGTGATGCTGGGCAACGTCTACGGCTACGGCCCGACCCACAGCGCCTTCACCGAGGATCTGCCCATGGCGCCGACCACCGTCAAGGGCGCGGTCCGGGCACGGATCTGGGCGAACGCCGTCGCGTCTGGCGCACGGGTCACCGAGGTGCGCGCCGCCGACCTCCTCGGCGCAGGGGCCTACTCCTTGTTCAACCTGATGGTGACCGGGCCGTTGCTGACCGGGGATCCCGCCTTCCTTCCCTACGATCTGGACGTACCCCAGAGCTGGTCCTACACCGGCGACGTGGCGCGCACCCTGGTCGCGGCGGCGCGCGACGACCGCTCGTGGGGCAGGGCCTGGCACGTTCCGTCCACGGTGGTCACCGCGCGGGAGGTGGCGGTCCGCATGGCCTTCCTGACCGGAGCACCTGAGCCGAAGCTGGAAAGCATGCCCCTGGAGGAGATCCGCCGCCTGGCCCTCACCGACCCGATCATGGCGGAGGTTCCCGAGATGCAGTACCTCTACCGGCGCCCCTTCGTCCTGGACTCATCCCTGACCCAGCGGACCTTCGGCTTCGGGCCGGCCCCACTTGACCAGGCCCTCATCGAGATGACCAGCCAGTAGGCGAACCGCGAACCGCGAACCCCTGCCATCGGGAAGGCGTCGTGCCGGCGACCGACCACCGCTGTCGGCGGCACATGTGGAACGATCTACACCGGCGGGGGCGGGTAGCGGTGGATCTCCGCCCGGTGCCCGGTCGAACCGGCGAACTTGGCGTCGTCGGTCAGCAACGGCACCCCCAGCAGCTCGGCGAGGGCCACGTACATGCCGTCATAGGCGGTGAAGTTGTTCCGCAACTCCAGCACCCGCCGCTGTAGGGGCAGCATCGAATGACGGACGATCTTGAGCTGGGCGTAGCGCTCCAGCATGACCCGGGCCCGCTCCTCGGAGATGCGCACTTCCGGCTTGCTGGTGATCACATGTCCGCGTACCACCGAGGCGATCTCCACATCGATCAACGCCGGCGCGTGCAGCTTGCGGGCCAACCGCTGCCGAAGGAGGTCGTCGCCTCTCACATTGGCCAGCAGGCGGAAAACGATCGAGGCGTCCACGACCAGGGTCACCGGCGACCCTCACGCATCGTCTCGCGGACGAAGTCGGGGTCGTACGGCACCGGCTCATCGGTGGCGATCTTGGCCATCACCTCGTCCAATGTCGGGGTGGCCGCCTCCTCGTTCAGAAGGTCGCGCACATAGGCCGTCAGCGACTTGCCTTCACGCTCCGCCCTGACCTTCAGCGTCCGCTCGGTCTCCTCGGGGATGTCCCGAATCTGCATTATTCCCATGCATGCATGTTAGCATGCACGTTGCATGCATTCAGGGCGGGGCCGAACGGGACGCCGCCCCTGTGCCGCGGTGGCCGCCGTGGCACACCGCGACCGTGTACGGGGCCGCCCGGCTCCCGCCTCCCGGTGCTGCTCCGGCGGGTGCGGCGGCTCATCGCTCGTCCCCGATGCGGGCGCGGCGCCAGGCGGCGGTGCGCAGCAGGCGCAGGCCGTTGAGGCCGACGATGACGGTGGAGCCCTCGTGACCGGCGACTCCCAGCGGCAGCGGCAGGTGTCCGGCCAGATCCCAGACGACCAGGCCGGTGATGAACACCGCGGCGATGACGAGGTTCTGCACGACCAGGCGGCGGGTGCGGCGTGAGAGCGCCACGACGGCGGGGATGGCGGCCAGTTCGTCGCGGACCACGACGGCGTCGGCGGTCTCCAGCGCCAGGTCGGAGCCGGCCCGGCCCATCGCGATGCCGGTGTGGGCGGCGGCCAGTGCGGGCGCGTCGTTGACGCCGTCGCCGACCATCAGCACCCTGCGCCCGGCCGCCTGCAGCTCCCGAACGGCGGTGACCTTGTCCTGCGGTAGCAGCCCGGCGCGCACGTCGGTGATGCCGACCTCCGCGGCGAGCCGGTGTGCGGCGCGCGGGTTGTCACCGGTGAGCAACACCGGAGCGGTGCCGGCCAGCGCGGTGAGAGCGGCGACGGTGCCGGCGGCGTCCGGGCGTGGCCGGTCGGCGATGCCGAGCACCCCCACCGGCTCTGCGTCCCGGGTGACCAGGACCGCGGTGCGGCCCTCGGTCTCCAGGGCGGTCACGGCGCCGGCGGCGTCGGCGGCGCGCGGCCCGGCCAGGCCGTACAGCAGCCGGGCCGGGGCGCCGACCGCGATCTTCGCTCCGCCGAGCGTGGCGCTCACCCCCAGACCGGGGGTGGAGGTGAAGCCGGTGACGACGGCGACGTCCACGCCGCGAGCGCGGGCGGCCTCGACGACCGCGCGGCCCAGCGCGTGCTCGCTGGGATGCTCGGCGGCCGCCGCCAGGGCCAGCACGTCCTCGGCGTCCAGTCCGGAGCCGGCCAGGGTGCGGATGTCGGTGAGGCGGGGGGCGCCCCGGGTGAGGGTGCCGGTCTTGTCCAGCGCCACCGCGTCGACCTGTCCGAGGCGCTCCATGACCACGGCGGACTTGACCAGCACGCCGTGGCGTCCGGCGTTGGCGATCGCCGACAGCAGCGGCGGCATGGTGGCCAGCACCACCGCGCACGGCGAAGCGACGATCATGAACGTCATCGCCCGCAGCAGGGTCGGCCGCACGTCGGCGCCGAACAGTAGCGGCAGCACGAACAGGGCCAGGGTGATGGCGACCATGCCGGCCGAGTAGCGCTGTTCGATCTTCTCGATGAACAGCTGGGTGGGGGCCTTGGTCGCGGAGGCCTCCTCGACCATGGCCACGATCCGGGCGATCACCGACTCGGAGGCGTCCCGTGCGACCCTCACGCGCAGCGCGCCGGTGCCGTTCAGGGTTCCGGCGAACACCTCGTCCCCGGCCTGTTTGGCGACGGGAAGGGGTTCGCCGGTGACGGTGGCCTGGTCGACCTCGCTCGCCCCCTCCAGCACGCGGCCGTCGGCGCCGATCCGCTCCCCGGGCCGGATCTGGATCACATCACCGACCGACAACCGCTCGGTGGGCACCGTCTCCTCGGTGCCGTCGCCGGTCAGCCGGGTGGCGGTGTCGGGGGCCAGATCGAGCAGGCCGCGTACCGAGTCGGCGGTGCGGGCGGTGGCGACGGCCTCCAGGGCGCCGGAGGTGGCGAAGATGACGATCAAAAGGGCGCCGTCCAGGACCTGTCCGATCGCGGCCGCCCCGAGCGCGGCGACCACCATCAGCAGGTCCACGTCCAGGGTCTTGTCCTTCAACGCCTTCAAGCCCGCCCAGCCCGGCTCCCAGCCTCCGCAGACGTAGGTGAGTGCGTACAGCGGGCCCCAGACCCACGCGGAGGCGCCGAGCAGCTGCGGTGGCAGCGCGACCAGGAACGACACCAGAGCGGCTGCCGCCCAGCGGGCCTCGGGCAGCGCGAAGACCCGGCTGCGGCGTCCGGAGGTGAGCGCGTCACGGACGGTGCCGGCGGGCGGGGCCGGACGGGTGAGGGTGGAAGACACAGCGGCGATCCTTGTGCGTGAGTGCGTGCGGGTCAGGTCGGGCCGACCCCCTCACCATACAGGAACACATGAACACTCTTTCATGCATATATGCGGTCGGTATCCTGGAGTCATGGGCCATCGAGTCGTCACTCCCGCCGATAACGCCGTGCCGCGCACCCGTCTGGATGCGGGCAACGCCCCGAAGGTCGCCGCCACGCTGCAGGCATTGGCCACTCCATCCCGGCTGCTGATCCTCGCCCGGCTACGCGAGGGTCCGCTGCCGACCACCGAGCTGGCCACCGAGGTGGGCATGGAGCAGTCCGCCTGCTCCCACCAGCTTCGGCTGCTGCGTAACCTCGGCCTGGTCGTCGGCGAACGTCAGGGCCGCTCGGTGGTGTACTCGCTGTACGACCACCACGTCGCCGAACTGCTGGACCAGGCTCTCTATCACGTCGAACACCTACGGCTCGGCCTGTCCGACACCCCGGCCGAGCTGCTCGCACGAGCAGAGGAGGAGCAGGAGGAGGTCGCCGCGCGCTGAACGCGGGCGGACGGGCGCGAGCGGCGGGCGGGCGTGAGCGGCGGGCGGGTCAGTCGTGTGCCGGACGGGTCAGTCGTGTGCCGGGCGAGTGCGACGGGCCGTTAAGGCGACCGGCAAGAGGATCGTTACCACGGCGAGCGTGGCATAACCCCAGGTCAGTGTGGCGGCGACGGCGACGGCCGCGACCAGCAGCGGCCCGCCCGCGTCACCGAGTTCGCGGCCGAGCTCGGCCGCCCCCATGGTCTGGCCCAGCCGCTCCGGCGGGGCCATGGAGGCGAGGGCGGCGAAGCCGAGCGGGGTGACCAGGCCGGTGCCGACGCCGATCAGGGCGGCGGCCAGGAGCACGCCGGGCAGGCCCGGCAGTATCGCTGCGGCCAGCCCGCACGCGGCCAGGAACAGCCCGGCGACCAGTCCGGTGCGGACGGTGAGACGCCCGGCGTCCAGGGCGCGCCCTGCCCACGGCTGGGTGAGCGCGGCGCACAGGGCGAGCACCGAGACGGCGGCACCGGTGACCAGTGGCGACAGTCCGGCCACTGCCCCGGAAAGAGGCAGGAACCCGACCCCGACCGACAGCGCGGCGGTGGTGGCGGCCAGCGCGGCGACCGGACGCAGGAAGGCGCCGTCGGTCAGGCGGCGGGCCAGCTCGACGACGGTCTGGCGGGTCTTGGGCAGAGGCGGTACGGCGGGCACCGCGAGCGCGGCCCAGATGGCGACCGCCGCTGCGAGGACGGCCAGAACCGCCAGCAGCAGGCTCAGGCCACCGGCCCAGACCAGAACACCGCCCATCAGGGGGCCGGCGGTGTAGCCGACGCTCTTGTAAAAACCATAGGAGCCGAACGCGCGGCCATGCCCGGTCGCCGGGATGAGGCGGGCGACCAGGGCGGAGGCCGCCGGGGAGAACGCCGAGGCCGCCGCCCCCTGGCCGAGGCGGGCGGCCCACAGCCAACCCGGATCGCGCACCACGACGAACAGGAAGGAGGCGGCGGCGAAGGCGGCCAGCCCGCCCAGCAGTACCGGGCGGGCACCGACGCGGTCGGCCAGCGACCCGAAGAACGGTTTGAGGACGACCTCGGCCCCGTCGTACAGGGCGAGGAGCACCCCGAGGTACAGCACCGAACGGGTCAGCTCCGCACCACCCTGGCCGAGGTTGGCGGCGATGCCGTGCGCGCCGAAGGCCGTGGTGAAGCCCGCCGCGTACAGCGGCCACATCCGGTACGCCGACGCGGCGGGGATGGAGTCCTGCCCATGGGCCTGCGGCGCGGTCACGACGGGCCGCCCACGCCGCCGGCGCCGAGGGCGTGCGTCAACTCGGCGACGGTAGCCGACAGCCGGGTCATGCGCTCCCCCGATCCGTGCCGGCGGCGACAGCATCGGCGGGACGCCTGGCACGCGAACCGATTTCCCGCGCATCAGCTTAGGCCAACGTCCAAGCCGTCCCAAAGCTCGTACGCGAAGGCGGGGCGAGGGCCGGCCTCAGACGGTGATGACGACCTTGCCCCGGGTGTGGCCCTCACTCACATATCCGACGGCGTCGGGGACCTCGGCCAGCGTGTACGTTCTGCCGATGACCGGCGTGACCTGACCGGTCTCGATCAACTCCGTCAGGAATCGGAGGTCCTCCTCGCGCTGCGTCGACAACAGCATGAGCAGCTTGTGACCCACGAACGGCGACAGCAGCATCGCCCGGAGCTGGCGGTCCACGCTGCCGATCCACCGCCCGCCTCCCTCACCGCCCATGACGACGAGGGTCCCGCGGGGTGTGAGGACCCGCCGCAGGCGGGACAACGAGCGGTTGCCCGCGATGTCGAGGATCAGGTCGTAGCGGGACGGCCGGTCGGTGAAGTCCTCGCGCGTGTAGTCGATGACGTGGTCGGCGCCGATCGAGCGGACCAGGTCCGTCTTGTCCGCACCGCACACGCCGGTGACCTCCGCGCCGAACGCCTTGGCCAGCTGCACCGCGAACGTGCCCACCCCGCCTCCGGCCCCGATGACCAGCACCTTCTGTCCCCGTTGGACCGCCCCCCGGTCGCGAAGGCCCTGCAGGGCCGTCAGCGCGGACACCGGTACGGCCGCCGCCTGCTCGAAGGTGAGGGCGGCGGGCTTGGGCACGAACCTGTCCTGCCGGCCGCGGGCGTACTCGGCGAAGGCGCCCTCACAGGTGCCGAACACCTCATCCCCCGGCCGGAAGCGGGTGACATCGCGCCCGACCGCCTCCACACGCCCCGCCACCTCCATGCCGCGCACCCGGACCTTGGGCGTGCGCAGCCCGTAGCCGAACAGGCGAAGCAGGTACGGCCGGCCCGTCATGAGGTGGACGACGCCCGCGTCGACGCCGGCCGCGTGCACCCGGACGAGCACGTCGTCGTCCCCGGCCACCGGCGGGTCGATGTCTCTGAGCCGCAGCACGTCGGCCGGGCCGTAGGTGTCCTGGACGATCGCCTTCACGAGATCTCCTCCGCGCTGTCGGGGTACTGGAACACGTCGTCGAGCGGGACGCCGAACACCCGCGCGATCAGGAAGGCCATCTCCAGCGACGGCGAGTAGCGGCCCTGCTCGATGGCGATGACGGTCTGGCGGGTCACGCCGACGCGGTCGGCGAGCTCCGCCTGGGTCATCTCCCCATGGGCGAAGCGGAGGGACCGGATCGAGTTGGTGACCTTGGTCGGCTTCACCACGGCCAGAAGCCCCGGCGATAGGCGACGATCTTCGCGATGGAACCGAGGATCGAGGATAGGACGAAGGCCAGGTAGAGCACGTTCGCGATCCAGAACTGGTCCGCCTCGGCCATCGCCAGGCCGCAGGCCGCTACGCCGCCGACGACGACGAACGACTGGCCGGCGTGCTCGCCGAACCGGTTGATCTCCCGGTCCCGCTGGTCCTTCTTGCCGGCGTCCTGGGGTGCGAGAGCCGACACCAGGATGCGGAGCACGATCGAGGCGAGGATCGCGGCGCCGATGGTCCACAGCATCGTCGGCACGTAGGGCACCTCGGCGAGCGGGGTGGGACCCGTCCTCCCGAGAAGGAGGGTGAGGTACGTCGCGTAGGCGACGGTCGTGACCACCGCCATGATCCACGCGAGCTTCTCTTCGAATGGCATGCCACGAATGTAAAGCAGAGGAGACATCGTGTCTATATTTCTTTACATCGGATCGCGACCCGGGCGCCGCGCGTTCATCCGGTGCCGGCCACGGCATCGGCCCGGTCCAGGCCGCGCCCGCAGCGCCGGCATCCGCCGCTCCTGCGCAGGCGGTAGGCGAGGGCCGCGGCGGCCAGAGCCGCTCCCCAGAGCGGCCAGAAGGTCTCCGGGAGCCAGGCGCCCCATTCGGCCAAGGCGAAACGGCCGGCGACGGTCCAGCGGACGTAGGTCAGGCCCGCGACCGTGATGATGATCGCGACGAAGCCGGCCGGGATGACGGCGAGGAGCGGAGGGACACGCCTGCCGCGCAGGCCGGGGATCCAGCGGGGGAAAACCTCACCCCAGTGCTGGATCAGCCCCAGTGTGAGCAGGCCGCCGCAGGCACCGAACGTCGCCAGGTACGCACCGGCCAGCCAGATGCCCGGGGTGTCTTTCGCGCCCTCGTCGAGAAACTCCCGGCTCACTCCGAGCGGAATGCCGAGGGCCCAGCTCCATCGGGTCGCGCAGTAGACCAGCGGTACGGCGATGGCGACGTAGACGGCCACCCGCCCCCAACGAGCCGCCATCGCCGGGAGGGTCCATCCGTCACGATCGGTGCGTCCACAGGTGCCGCAGGCGTCGTGACGGCGGCGCCGGCGGTCCAGCGCCGCGGCGGCCAGCAGCAACCCGCCGAGAACGCACAACAGCTGGTTGCACACCGGCCACGGCCAGGCATCGGCCACGGTGGTCCCCCCCAGATCCAGGTCGAAGAGGGGCGCCACCAGCAGCAGCGGGGTGTAGGCCACCCCCATCATCAGACGGGAGTCGGGGATCACGAGGATGAGCAGCACAGCCATGGGCCAGGCGAGAAACCGCAGCACCCGGCCCAACGGGCCGTGTCCGTTCGGCCGGAGCAGGGCCAGCGCGGTGAGCATGCTCAGCACGCCGAAGGCGGCGATCCACCAACCGCCGGGGTCCGGGGCGGCACCGGCGAGGACGGACAGCACCCTGTCGGGATCGGGGTCGGACCTGCCCCAGGGGAAGCCGGGCGCGCCGAACACCCATGACAGACCGAGCGCGCCGTAGCCGAGCGACCACAGAGCCGCCGCATGGCCCGGCCAGGCCGGCCGGCGGGCAGGCGGGGATGGGGAGGTGATCGTTGTCATACGGCCAGCGTCGTGCCCCGGGTAGGTGATCTGCCATGTGCCGTTCGGCAGGTCTTGGCGATTTTCACCCCTTTTGCCCATGCCGTATGGCAGGCGCGGCGGGGTTGTCCCTTGCGTATCGTCGACCCGGTGAACCTTCGTGGGCATATCCGGGTGATCACCGTTTCTTGCGTGATCGTGGCCGGAATCGGCGGTTCGTCCGTCTTCGGGGCGGCGGCCATGGCGTCGGTGACGACGGCGGTGGTCGCCCTGGTCTGGGTGACCGGCCGGCCGCGAACGCGGACGCGCCCGGCCGCGGTGACCGGCGCGGCCGCGGTGGTCTCCCTCTCGGTCACCCTGGCTCACCTGATGGGGCTGCCCCTCGTCCAGGAGGTCGGCATGTGGGGAATGGTGGAGAGCGCGGCGCTCATGCTGCTGGTCGCGCTGACCGTCCGGTGGTCGCCGGTACCGCAGGCGGCGGTCACCGGTGCGCTCGCGGGCTCCGCCTCGGCTGTTTGGCTGCTGCGGTTCTTCACGCCTTCGTCCCTGCTGGAAGGGGTGGGAGCCTGCGCGTTCTGGTCGATCGGAGCGCTGGTCACGGCCGGTGCGGGAGCGTACCTGCGTTCCCTGGACACCGGACGGGCCCGAGCGGTGGCCGACAGCCGCACCGCTGTGCGGCTGCAGGTGGCCGGAGACCTGCACGACTTCGTCGCCCACGACGTCAGCGAGATGGTGGCGCAGGCGCAGGCCGGTCAGGTGGTCGGCGCCGGCGACCCGACGCAGGCGTTGCGGGCACTCGAACGGATAGAAAAGGCCGGGCTACGGGCGATGTCGGCGATGGACAGGACCGTGCTCATGCTGCACGAGGACGAGTTCGCGACGACGGCGCCGGTTCCCGGCCTGGCCGAATTGCCCGAACTCGCCGACCGGTTCTCCGCGGCGGGGCGGCCTCGGGTCCAGGTGGACATGGCCGGAGAGCTGGGCGAGCGGGTGCCCCGGGAGGCGGCCGCCACCGCGTATCGGATCGTGGTCGAAGCCCTGACCAACGTGCGCCGTCACGCTCGTGAGGCCACCCGGGTGGACATCAGCGTCAGCGCCGGACCCGCCTCGCTCCTGGTCACGGTGACGAACGACGGAGTCACCGGGTCCGCCGAGGGCGGACGCGGCGGGTTCGGCCTGCCCACCATGGCCGAACACCTCCGGTCGCTGGGAGGCGACCTGCACGCGGGAGCCGTACCGGCCGGGTGGTCGCTGACGGCTCGCATCCCTCTGACACGATGAACGCCGTGGCCACCCGTATCCTCCTCGCCGACGACCAGGAGGGCATCCGCAGTGCTTTCCGGCTCATCCTCGACGCCCAGCCTGACATGACCGTCGTCGCAGAGGCCGCCGACGGCGTCACCGCCATCGACACCGCCCGCCGCCTACGCCCCGACATCGTTCTCGCCGACATCAGGATGCCGCTCGCCGACGGCATCGAGGTCACCCGTGTCCTGGCCGGAGCCGGCATCCGCGTGGTGGTCGTCACGACGTTCGGGCTGGAAGAGTACGTGCACGCCGCGCTGCGCCACGGCGCGGCCGGCTTCGTGCTCAAACGTTCCGGACCCGCCCTGCTCGTCGAGGCCGTACGGGCAGCGATGAGCGGCGACATGCTGATCAGCCCGCAGCTCACGATGGGGCTCCTCCGCCAGACCCGCGCCGCGCAGAACACCGGGGAGGTCTGCGCGGATCCGGGGCTCACCCAGCGAGAGGACGACGTCGTTCGCCTCGTCGCGCAGGCCAAGACCAACGCCGAGATCGCCACGGAGTTGTTCCTCTCCGCCGGCACGGTCAAGAACCACATCGCCAGCATTCAGCGCAAGCTCGGCGTCCGTAACCGCGTCGGCATCGCCGCCTGGGCCTGGAGCACCGGAAGAGCACACGCCTGACCTTCAAGCCCAGGGTCGCGCGGTAGGCGCCGGAGGCTCCGGTCGAGGGGTCAGAAGGCCTTGCCCGGATTGAGGATGCCTCGGGGATCGAGCGCCCCTTTGACGGCGGAATGCACGTCGAAGGACTCCTGGGACATCTCCCGGGCGAGCCAGCCCCGCTTGAGAGTTCCCACCCCGTGCTCTCCCGTCAAGGTGCCGCCCAGTTCCAGGGCACGGACGAAGATCTCGTCGGCGGCCCGCCAGACCTCGCCGGAAATCCTCGTCGTCCCGTGCGGCAGGACGAACAGGGGGTGCAGGTTCCCGTCGCCCGCGTGGGCGACGGTGGCGATCTCGCAGTCGCGCGCCTCGGCGACGGCCTGGATGTGGCGCACCATCTCGGCCATCCGCGAGCGGGGCACGCACACGTCCTCGGTGAACGGGATGCCTCGCCGCGCCAGGGCCGGGTAGGCCAGGCGTCGCAACTCGACGAGCCGCCGCGCCTCGGTGTCGCTCTCCGACCGCATCGCCGTCTCGGCCCCGCCACGGGTGAGGATCGCGAGGGCGGTGTCGGCGGCGCTCTCCCGGTCCGGGCCGTCGAACTGGACGAGCAGCAGCGCCGCCGACCCCTCGAAGTCGAGGCGCGCGTGATCCCGCAGCGCGGCGAGGGTGTTCGCGTCGAGCAGCTCCATCAGGCTGGGATCAAGGCCGGCACGGGTGATCTCCAGCGAGGCCGACGCGGCGGCCTCGAGCAGCGGGAAGGGCGCGGCGACCGTCACCGGCACCCCCCGGGGCCGCGGCCGGAGCCGGAGCGTCGCCTCGACGATGACGCCCAGCGTTCCCTCGGAGCCGATCAGCAGGCTGGTCAGGTCGTAACCCACGACTCCCTTGACCGTGCGCCGCCCCGTCGCCAGCGTCCGGCCGTCGGCGAGCACCGCGCGCAGTCCCAGCACCCAGTCGCGCGTCACCCCGTACTTCACGCAGCGCAGGCCTCCGGCGTTGGTGGCGAGATTGCCGCCGATCGTGGAGGTCTCGTAGCTCGACGGATCGGGGGCGTACATCAGCCCGTGCCCGGCCGCCGCGCGATCCACCTCGGCCGTGACCACACCGGCCTCGACCACGCAGTACTGGTCGTCCGGGTGCATTTCGACGATCCGGTCCATGCCGGCCAAACTCACGACGAGGCAGCCGTCGACGGCGACGGCCCCGCCGGCCAGCCCGGTTCCGGCGCCCCGGGGCACGACGGGGACGCCGTGACGGTGCGCCCACCGCAGGGCGGTCCGGACGTCCTCCTCATTCTCGGCCCGCACGACGGCCAGGGGCCTGCCCGGCGAGGTGAGACAGGCCGAGTCGTAGCGGTACGCCTCGACGACGTCGCCGGCCAGCAACCGCGCACCCAGCTCGCAGCGGAGTTCCTCGACGATTTCGGTCACGCGACCGGATATGGGAGACACAGCGACTCCAAAAAGCCGGGGACAGTACCAGAAAACAGTTTTAACCACATTTTCCGCTGAAACACACGCACCGCCGTTAACGGCCGGGAAAAACGCGTGACCGCCCCGATCGACGACGCCGCATTCGGACGGTCGATCGGCGATCACGGTTCGTCGGTCACCTAACAACTCCTCGGCTAGCGTGGTCGAGGTCGTCCCGGGCCCGCACGGAAGCCGGTCATCCGCCTGCGTGAGGACTCGACGCCGGTCGCCTCCCGTCGCGCCGCCGGACACGGCTCGCTCGCGTTTTCTCCGTGTCGGGAGACCCCGGGCCGCGCTCAGAATCATCGAGATCCGACCGAAAAAAGGAGAATCCGATGAAACACCGAATGCTCGGCGCATTAAATGTTTCCGCGATCGGTCTCGGCTGTATGGGAATGTCCCAGTCATACGGGCCACACGACGACGCGGAGTCCATGGCGACCATTCGGCGAGCGCTCGACCTGGGTGTCACCCTGCTCGACACCTCCGACATGTACGGCTACGGCAACGGCCACAACGAGGAGCTGATCGGCCGGGCGATCGCCGGCAGGCGTGACGACGCCGTCATCGCCACCAAGTTCGGCATCAAGGGCTGGACCGGGGATGGCAGCTTCGTCCTCGACTCCAGCCCGGAGTACGCGCGAAAGGCGTGCGAGGCCTCGCTCCGCAGGATCGGGGTGGACGTCATCGACCTGTACTTCCTCCACCGCCGGGATCGGAGCATCCCGATCGAGGAGATCGTCGGCGGCATGGCCGTTCTGGTCGCCGAAGGGAAGGTTCGCCACATAGGCCTGTCGGAGGTCAGCGAGGAGACCCTCCGGCGGGCGCACGCGACGCACCCCATCGCGGCGCTGGAGAGCGAGTACTCGCTGTTCGAACGGTACGTGGAGGGCGGGGTCCTGCCGGCCTGCCGGGAGCTCGGCATCGGCCTGATGGCGTTCTCCCCGCTGGGCCGCGGCGTCCTGACGGGCACCGTACGGGACCTGAACTCGCTGTCCGAGGACGACTACCGGCACAGCGATCCGCGTTACCGGGGCGAGAACCTGCTGCACAACCTCGGGCTGGTCGACCGGATCCAGCTCATCGCCGCGAAGCTCGGCATGACCCCCGCCCAGGTCGCCCTCGCCTGGGTGCTCGCCCAGGACGAGCACATCGTCCCCATCCCCGGCACCAAGCGGATCAAGTATCTGGAGGAGAACGCCGCCGCGGCGGAGGTGGAACTCACGCCCGAGCAGATCCGCCTGCTCGAGACGGCGATCCCTCCCAACGCCGTGTCCGGTGAGCGCTACCCCGAAGGGATCATGCGCACCGTCGACGCGTGAGGTCCCCGGCCTGTCAAGTTCGAGAACCAACCGGAGAGCAACATGGCCGCTGTGCACACCGGGCACGAGGAGATCGAGACCCGGACCATCCGCAGACTCGTCCGCAGGCTCATCCCCCTGATGATCCTGCTCTACTTCCTGAACTTCCTCGACCGGGTGAACATGAGCTACGCCGCGCTCGACATGAACGCGGCACTCGGACTGAGCGCGACGCAGTTCGGCCTGGCCGCCGGGATCTTCTTCATCGGATACGTGATCTTCGAGGTGCCGAGCAACATCATGTTGCACAAGCTCGGCGCCCGGATCTGGATCGCGCGGATCGCCGTCACCTGGGGCCTGTGCAGTGCCGCGATGGTGTTCGTGCAGGGGGTGGAGAGCCTCTACGTGGTCCGCGCTCTCCTGGGCATCGCCGAGGCGGGCCTCTACCCGGGTCTGCTGCTCTATGTGGCCATGTGGTTCCCCGCCCGCCAGCGCGCCTGGGTGCTGTCGATGTTCCTGCTGGGAATCCCCCTGTCATCGGTGCTCGGGGCGCCGCTGTCGACATCGATCATGCAGTACGGCGACGGCCTGTTCGGGCTCGACGGCTGGCGCCTGCTCTTCCTCGTCGAGGGGATTCCCTCCGTCCTCGTCGGCATCTGGGCGTTCTTCTGGCTCACCAGCCGGCCGCAGGAGGCCAAGTGGCTGCCCGAAGACGAGCGGAACTGGCTGATCCGGACGCTTGAGGTCGAGAACGAGGCGCCGCGCCACGAGAAGGGCGCGCTGGGCAGGGCGCTGCGCAACCCGCGGGTGCTGCTGCTCGGCCTCGTCCTCTTCGGCCAGGCGTTCGGGCTCTGGGCGCTGACCTACTTCCTCCCCCAGATGATCAAGGGTCTGGAGGGCGCCTTCGGCACGAAGTTCTCCTATCTCCAGGTCGGCCTCGTCACGGCCATCCCGTTCGCCGTGGCCTCGGTGGGCTTCGTGTTGTGGGCGCGCCACTCCGACAGGACCGGCGAACGGCGTATGCACACCGCGCTCCCGCTGGTGGTGGGGGCGGTCGCGGTGATCGCCTGCGTGCTGGCCAGCAACCCCTACATCCTCGTCGCGGGGATCGCCCTCGGTCTCACCGGGATGCTCAGCTCCACCGTCGCGTTCTGGCAGTTGCCCGGAAGGGTCATCGCCGGGACCGGGATGGCCGCCGCCGGGGCGATCGCCCTCATCAACTGCATCGGCGCGGCCAGTGGATACCTCGGCCCGCATCTGTTCGGCTGGCTGAAGGACTGGACCGGCTCGTTCAGCACCGGCCTGTTCATCGTGGCCGGATTCATGATCCTCTCCGCCGTCACGGTGCTGTTCGTCGTGCCCGCGGAGCCCGGCGTCCCGGAGCCCACCGGACTGCCGCGTCCGGCGGTCGCTCCGTGACGGGAAACATATCGATCCACAGGGAGAGAGATCTCATGCAAAGCGGAATGATGGAGTCTCCGCTCACCATTCCCGGAATGGTCACGACCCGCGCCGAGCGGCTGTTCGCGCAGAGGCCTGTGATCACCCGGTCCGGCGCCGGCGTCAGCCGGCTCACCTGGGGCGAGGTGGTCGCACGCGCCCGCCGTCTGGCCGGTGCGCTGACCGCCCTGGGAATCGGCCCGGGAGACCGGGTGGCGACGTTCGCCGGCAGCACGCACCGGCATGTGGAGGCCTACATCGCCGCCACCTCGATGGGGGCGGTGCTGCACACGATCAACGTCCACCTCACGGCCGAGCAGGTCGCCTACATCGTGGAGCACGCCGACGACTCGCTCGTCCTGTGCGAGTCCGGTCTGCTTGACACCTGGAGGAAGGCCGAACGGCGGCTCGACCGGTCACGGCCGCTCGTCGTGCTGGGCGACGAGGCCGGGGCCGCCACCGGCGGCGACCTCGACTACGAGACGTTGCTGGCCGAGGCGGAGCCGTTGAAAGCCTGGCCGGAGGTCTCCGAGAGCGCGGCGGCGCACATCAGCTACACCACCGGGACGACAGGACTTCCGAAAGGGGTGGTCTTCAGTCATCGCAGCACCGTCCTGCAGAGCTTCTGCGCCGGGATTCGCGACGCCGAGAGCCTGTCGTCGGCGGACACGCTGCTGGCGCTGGTACCCCTGTCCCTGAGCCAGGTGGGTCTGCCGTTCAGCGCGGCGATGCACGGGTGCGGCCTCCTGCTGCCCGGTGGCGATCTGTCGCCCGCGGGCGTCTGCGAGCTGATCGAGCGGGAACGGCCCACGGTGGCGGTCGGATTCGGCGCCGCTCTCACCGGGCTGCTCGACCACTGGCGACGCCTGCGGCCGGACCTGTCCTCGCTGCAGCGCATGGTGTGCGGCGGGTCGCCCGTTCCACGGGCGGTCTCGCGGGCCTTCGAGGAGGAGGTGGGCGTCCCCATCGTGCAGGTGTTCGGCATGACCGAGACCAGCGGTCACGGTAGCTTCAGCCGGCTGCCCGCCGAGGCCGGGGAGAACCCCCCGGAGGAGACTCGCGCCTACTACGCGATCTCGCAGGGAAGGCCGCTGGCCATGGTCGACATGCGGATCACCGACGACGCCGGCGGTGAGATCCCGTGGGACGGCATGTCCATGGGCGAGCTCCAGGTGCGCGGGCCGTGGGTGGCGCGGGAGTACTTCCGCGACGGAGCCGCGCCGGACAAGTTCCAGGACGGATGGTTGCGGACGGGTGACGCGGCCCGGATCGACGAGCTCGGCTACATCCGCGTGGTCGACCGGATGAAGGACCTCATCAGGTCCGCCGGCGAGCGGATCTCGACGGTGGAGCTGGAGGAGCACCTCATGGCGCACCCGGCGGTCGCCGACGCCGCCGTGGTCGGGATCCCCGACGAGGAGGCGGGCGAGCGGCCGCTCGCCTGCGTGGTGCTCCAGGGAGACGACCGCTCCGGCCAGGTGACCGCCGAGCAGATCATCACTCATCTCACCTCCCGGGTGGCGCCCTCCTGGCTGCCCAAGACGGTGACCTTCCTGCCCGAGCTGCCCAGGACCAGCATCGGAAAGATCGACAAGAAGAGCCTGCGGGACCGGTTCTCCGACGTCCGCCCCGCCTGAGACGCCCGTACATCGCAGAGTTTCCAGAGGAAAGCCAACCTTATGAACGTTCAGGACACATCCGTCAGGCCGGCCGTGACGAGCGAGGAGGTCCGCGCGCGGCTCGCCGCCCTGGGCCGGTCCCTGCCCGAGCCCTGGCAGCTTCCCAACCAGATCAAGATCGCGCCGAGTCTCATCCGGGTGCTGGGCTCGCGAGTCTTCGTCTCCGGGCACGTGCCCATCGCCGACGACGGCACGGTGGCCGGCCCCGCCGGCAAGGTCGGCTCCGAGGTCGACCTCGAGACCGCGCAGCAGTCCGCGATCCGCACCCTGCTGGGAATATTCGCCAGTCTCGAGCGGGAGCTGGGGGATCTCGGCCGGATCAGCGCCTGGTGCCGCCTGCACTGCATGGTCAACTCCGCCGACGGCTTCCTGGAGTTCCCCGCCGTGTTCAATCCCGCCTCACAGCTCCTCCTCGACGCCTTCGGCGACGAGGTGGGAGGGCACTCCCGGGTGGCCGTCGGCGTGGCCGGCCTGCCCTGGAACATGCCCGTGGAGATCGAGGCCGAGCTCGAACTCCACGATTAGGAGGAGAAAGCACGGTGGGTCACCTCCCGCGGGAGGTGACCCACCGTGTCACACCTGGGCGTCACACCTGGGCGTCACACCTCGGCGTGCGCCAGGCTGGGGGCGCGCCCGGCGAGCAGTCGCTGCCGCAGGTAGAACCACCAGGTGACGATCAGGCACAGGACGTAGAAGCCGAGGAAGGCGTACAGCGCGGGTGCCACCGACCGGGTCGAGGTCAGCGACATGGCGATGACCCGGGGGACGAAGAACCCGCCGAACGCGCCGACCGCCGAAGCGATGCCGATGGCGGCGGCGGCCTCCTGCCCGGCTCGCAGCAGGGCTCCGGCGGAGACGACTCCCCCGGCGGCCCGCTGCCTGGCACGGGCCGCGAAGACGGCGGGGATCATGCGGTAGACCGCGCCGTTACCGATGCCGCCGGCGACGAAGAGCAGGACGAACGCGCCGAGGAACAGCCCGAAGTCGCCTTCGCGCAGGGCCACCAGGACGATCGGCACCCCCGCCCCCAACGCCATGAAGGACGCCGCGGTGACGCGCCCGCCGCCCCAGCGGTCCGCCAGCCAGCCGCCCACCGGGCGGATCAGCGATCCCACGAGCGCGCCGAGGAAGACGAAGTGGCCGCCGGAGGAGCGGGGGAAGGCGATGGCGGCCAGCATCGGCAGGGCGGCGGAGTAGCCGATGAACGAGCCGAAGGTTCCCAGATAGAGCAGCGAGATCGTCCAGGTGTGGCCGCGCCGCAGCGCCCTGGCCGGTACGGCGAGACCGGAGGCCGCCACCCGGAGGTTGTCCATGAAGAGCAGCGCGACGACCGCGGCGGCGACGACGAGCGGAACCCACATGAGACCGGCCCGGACGAGATGCGCTCCGGCTCCCACCGATATGACGACGGGGATGACGGCCTGGACGGCCGCCACCCCGAGGTTGCCGCCCGCGGCGTTGATCCCCAGGGCCAGTCCTTTGCGGGACGCCGGGTAGAAGAAGGAGATGTTGGCCATCGAGGAGGCGAAGTTCCCCCCGCCGAGTCCGGCGGTCGCGGCGGCCACCACGAACATCCAGTACGGCGTGGCGGGATCGGCGGCGCACCACGCGAGCAGGCCGGCGGGCAGCAGCAGCGCCAGCGCGCTGATCACCGTCCAGTTACGGCCGCCCACCATCGGCACCGCGAAGGTGTAGGGCAGGCGCAGCAACGCGCCCACCAGGTTCGGCACGGCGACCAGCCACAGGAGCTGGTCGGCCGTGAAGCGGAAGCCCGCCGCCGGCAGGTACACCACCACGACGCTCCACAGCAGCCAGATAGAGAAGCCCAGGTGCTCGACGAGGATCGAGCAGATCAGGTTCCGCGTGGCGACGCGATGTCCCGTCCGAGCCCAGAAGGCCGGATCCTCGGGCTCCCAGTGTTCGATCCGGCGACGGAGGCCGGCCCTGCTCCGGGTGGTGGACAGCCACCGACGCATGCTCATGTTCCTCTCCTTCGACTGATGCGCGCTCGTGCGTCCCTCTCATCGCCGCGAGGCCGGCTCCTCACCGCCGTCCGACCCCGCCAGCCAGTCGGCGATGGTCGCGACCTGGTCGCGGCACCCGCCGCATCCGGTCATCGCGCGGGTCGCCGCGACCAGCGCCCCCGTGTCGCGCGCGCCCGCCCGCCACGCCTCCACCAGCCTTGCCTTGGTGACCGTGTTGCAGCGGCACACCACCGCCTGGGGTGGCAGATCCGCCGCCCCGGCCGGGGCCGGTCGCTGGGACAGCAGCCTGCCGAGCAGCAGCGTGTGGGGGGAGGCGGGAACCGGACCGGCGCGGTCGTAAAGCTGGACGATGTTCGCCACGGCGTCCGGAAGGCCCAGCAGGACGGCCCCCGCCACCCGTTCGTCGCGCAGCACGAGCTTGCCGTACCGGCCCCGGGCGGCGTCGGAGAACACCAGCGTCTCCAGGGAGGGGTCGTCGGGCTCGGTGTGCACCTCGCCCAGCGAGGCCAGCTCGACCCCGGCCGCCTTGAGCCTGGTCACGACCGGTGTCCCCCGGTAGCGCGCGCCGGAGGCGGCATCGGTGAGCAGGTCCGCGAGCACGTCCGCCTGGTCCCACGCCGACTGGACTAGGCCGGCGGGTGCGCGCGCGTACTGGGCGCAGTCCCCCAGCGCGCGGACGCGCGGATCGCTGGTGCGCAGTTCGTCGTCGACCAGCACACCGTGCTCGACCGCCAGGCCGGCGTCGGCGGCCAGGCTCGTCCGCGGCCGCGTGCCGGCGCAGATCACCAGCAGCTCCGCCGGGACGTGCTCCCCGTTGTCCAGTTTCACTCCGGTGCCGAGGACGTACGCGGTGGCCTGGGTATCGAGCCGGAGCCGGACCCCGAGGTCGGTGACGCTCCTGGCGAGGACGCGGGCGGCCGGCGGGTCGAGCTGCCGCTCCATCAGGTGCGGCCGCGGATGGATGAGCGTCACCCGCGCCCCGCGGCCGGCCAGGCCGAGCGCGGTCTCCACGCCGAGAAGCCCGCCGCCGACCACGGCGACGCTCGTGCCGGGGGAGACCGACGACGTGATGAGACGGCAGTCCTCCAGCGTGCGGAAGGCGCTCACTCCGGGGGTGAGCGAACCGTCCTCGGCGTGGACGCCCTCGATCGGGGGCGTCCACGGTTGCGCGCCCGTCGCCAGCACGAGCGCGTCGTAGCCGATCCGCGCCCCGTCCGCCAGGACGACGGCCCCGCCTTCGCGGTCGATCCGGCGGGCGGCGACGGGCAGCAGGCGGTCGACGCCGTCGGCCGGCGTCCACGCGGGATCTCGCAGCCACAGCGCGTCGGGTGGCAGCGCTCCCGCCACGACCTCCGTCAGCAGCGCCCGGTTGTAGGCGGGATACGGCTCGGCGCCGAGCACCGTCAGCGAGACCCGCTCGCCCGCCGGGTCACGGCGGCGGATCGCCTCGGCCAGCCGCCAGCCGGCCATGCCGTAACCGACCACGACGACCCGTCGCCGGCTCACCCGCCGTCCCCGTCGACGTGGTCGGCAGGGTCCAGCCGGACGGCGCAGACCTTGAACTCCGGCATCCGGCTCGTCGGGTCCAGAGCGGGGTTGGTCAGCAGATTGGCCCGTTCCGCTCCGGCGAAGTGGAACGGGAGGAAGACGACGTCCGGGCGGATGTCCGGGGTGCACCTGACCCGGCACAGCGCGGCGCCGCGCCGCGACGACACTCGGGCGCGGTCGCCGTCGGCGAGTCCGGCCCGGGCGGCCGTGTCGGGATGGACCTCGACGAAGGATTCGGGTACGGCGTCGCGGAGCTCGGCCACCCGGCGGGTCTGGGCCCCCGACTGGTAGTGCTGCAGGACCCGCCCGGTGGTGGCGTACAGGGGAAAGCGCGCGTCGGGCCTCTCCGCGGGCCCCCGGTGGTCGACGGCGGTGAAGCGAGCCCGGCCGTCGGGGTGCGCGAAGCGGTCCAGGAACATCCTCGGGGTACCGGGATGGGCGTTCGCCGTGGCGGGGCACGGCCAGTGGAGTGCCTCGTTCCCGCGCAGCCGCCCGTAGGTGATGCCCGAGTAGTCGGCGGGCCCGCCGGCCGACACGCGGCGCAGCTCCTCGAACACCTCCTCGGGGTCGGAGGGGAAGCGGCCCGCGGGCTGGCCCAGCCGTACGGCGAGTTCCCGCAGCACCGTGAGATCGCTCCTGACCTCCGGCGGAGGGTCCGCCGTCTTCCTGCGGAGCAGGACCCGGCCTTCCAGGTTGGTCATCGTGCCGTCCTCCTCGGCCCACTGCGTCACGGGCAGGACCACGTCTGCGAGGGCGACGGTCTCCGAGGGCACGAAGTCGGCGACGACGAGGAGGTCCAGAGCCTTCAGCCGGTCGGTGACGTGAGCCGCTCCGGGGGCGGACACCACGGGATTGCTGCCGAAGACGAGCAGGGCCCGGGCACCGGCCTCGGTGCCCAGCGTGTCGAGCAGTTCGTACGCCGAGCGGCCGGGGCCGGGCAACTCGCCGGGGACGACGCCCCACAGGGCGGCGACGTGGCGGCGGTCCCGCGGGTCGTCGATCCGGCGGTATCCGGGGAGCTGGTCGGCCTTCTGCCCGTGTTCCCTGCCCCCCTGCCCGTTTCCCTGCCCGGTGAGGCACCCGAAGCCGCGACCGGGCCGGCCGGGCAGGCCGAGGGCCAGCGCGAGGCCGATCCAGGCCGACACGAGATCCGTTCCGGTGCTGTGCTGCTCCGTCCCGCGCCCGGTCAGCAGGTAGGCGCGGGACGCCGAGGCCAGCAGGCGCACGGCCGCCCGCTGGTCCGCGGCGGCCACGCCGCACACCCGCTCGGCCCGTTCCGGCCACCACTGCGCGGCGACGCCCCATGCCTGCGAGAATCCCGTGGTCCGCCGCGTCACGTACTCCCTGTCGAGGAGCCCCTCGGTGACCGCCGCGTGAAGCAGGCCCAGGGCGAGGGCCATGTCCGTACCCGGCACCGGTTGCAGGTGCAGGGCGGCGCGTTCGGCGGTGGGTGTGCGCCGGGGGTCCACGACGATCAGGCCGCCGCCCTGGACGGCCCGGCGCAGGTGTCCCATGAACGGGGGCATGGTCTCGGCCACGTTCGAGCCGACCAGCATGACGGCCTGGGCTTCGGCCAGGTCGTCGAGCGGGAACGGCAGCCCCCTGTCGGCCCCGAACGCCCGGAGTCCGGCCGCCGCCGCCGATGACATGCAAAAGCGTCCGTTGTAGTCGATCTGGCTGGTGCGCAGCGCCACCCGCGCGAACTTGCCGAGCAGGTACGCCTTCTCGTTGGTGAGCCCTCCCCCGCCGAACACGGCGACGGAGTCCGCGCCGTACCGTCGCCGCAGCTCGGTCAGCCTGCCGGCGACGTGGTCCAGCGCGTGCTCCCAGCTCACCGGGCGCAGCGCGGCGCCCTTACCCGCGCGCAGCAGAGGGCGGGTCAGACGCTCCGGCGAGTCGAGGAGCTCCGGGGAGGACCAGCCCTTCTGGCAGAGTCCGCCCGGGTCCGCGTTCGTGCGCCGCGGCGTGGCGCGAACCCGACCGGGAGATCCGACGAGATTCATGCCGCACTGCAGAGCGCAGTACGGGCAGTGGGTGGCGATTGCGTCCTGAGTGTCGGCCATCTCCATCATCTCGGCTTCCTCCCGTCCGGGCGGCCTGCCTCAAAGGGCGTTGTCGGCGCGGGTGGCGATGAGGATGCGATGCATGGGCGCGTCGATGAGGCCCACACGCTTCAGCCCCGCGGAGTCGAGCCATCTGTCGTACTGGCTCAGGCGGTAGGCGTCCCCGCCGCCGGTCGCCAGCATCGAGGCCGCGAAGAGCAGCGCGAACCTGTCCTGCTGGGAGCCGGTCGGGCCGAGGTCGTCCACGATGTGGTCGGCGATGCAGACCAGCCCGCGCTCCGACAGCGAGCCCGCCGCGGTCGCGGCCAGCTTCGCCGCGCTCTCCGCCGTCTGGAGGTGGAAGATGTTGGCGAAGAAGATGAGGTCGAATCCGCCGCCCCACTCGTCGGCCCAGAAGTCGCCCACCATGCCGCTGAAACGGTCGGCCACTCCGAGACGCTGCGCCTGGGCCTCGGCCAGTTTGATGATGCGCGGCGCGTCCAGGCCGGTCGCCCGCCAGTTCTCCGACCGGCGGAGCATGAGCTGGCTGTACAGACCGCTTCCGCAGCCGACGTCGAGGATTCGTGCGGGGGCCTGCACGTCCCATCCGCTGCCTTTGAGCCAATCGTGCAGCCGGGCGACAATCGGCGGAGCCCAGAAGTTGATGCCGCGGGCCAGCGACTCGTAGTCGGTCTCGGAGATCTGGTTCGTCCGGTCGTGGCCCGTGGTGTCGTGTGAACCGTTCCGTACGGCGTCGGCCAGCTCTCGCCACGCGCGCCAGGCGACCACCCGGTCGTAGGACATCTTGCCGGTCAGGCTGTAGACCCCGTCGGGGAGAAGCGCCGGCAGCATCCGATCGGCGACCGCGTAGCGCGCGACACCGTCGGCCGGCACCACGGTCGTGACGATCTCGTAGGCGTGCAGTGCGTCCAGCAGGATGCGGGTGGCCCGCTCGTCGGTCCGCAGGGCCTTGGCCATCTCGGCGGCGCTGACCGGCCCGTTCGCCAGTTCGGTGAACAGGCCCAGGTCGTGGGCCGCTTCGATCACACCGGGGGCCCACAGGCCGATGAGATGTTCGTACAACCGGTGGGCGGCCTGGATCTCCTGGTCCTCCTGGCTCTCGCCGTCCAGCCGGGCGCGGTCGACCAGCGACTGGACTCCGCCCGCCGGTCCCGGGAGAAGCGCTCCGGGATGGTGCGGGGTCAAGGTGGTGGAGGGCTTGTGTTTCATGAGTGCTCATTCCTTCGGGCATGTGGCACGGCGGCACGTTCCTCGCGGCTCGTACGGCGGGCGCGCATGCCGGTGAAGGCATGGCGGAGCACCCGTCGCACGCCACTGGTTCGCGGCTCCGTACGGGGATATGGGCGGCCGACGCTTCGCGTCGGTGAACAGGCGTCGTGGTGGGCTGGAGTGGTGGGCTGAAAGGGATGTCGCGGTGGCACGTCGGCGCGTGGGCGCCGACGTGCCGGTTGCGGTACGGCCGCGGACTCAGCCGGCCGCGCGGGCCTCGAACCAGGTCCTGACCGAGGTGTGCGACCGCGGCAGGTGGCCGAGCCGCTCCTCGCCGTCCACCTCGATCGACCAGAGCCGGAGCCATCCGTCCTTCGCCGCGATGAAGACGTCACCGTCCTCGCGGCGCACGCTTCCCGGGGTGACGGACGCGGGGTAGCGAGACCCCACGGACTCCATCGACAGGACCACCAGGGTGTTCCCGTCCTCGGTCACGACGTACGCTCCGGGTCGCCGGTAGCCGGCGCGGACGGTGCACAGGATCGTCTCGGCGTCCTGGGTG
The DNA here is from genome assembly GCF_050949235.1 of Streptosporangium sp. CA-135522. Taxonomy (NCBI): domain Bacteria; kingdom Bacillati; phylum Actinomycetota; class Actinomycetes; order Streptosporangiales; family Streptosporangiaceae; genus Streptosporangium; species Streptosporangium sp. CA-135522. Next base: position 3,396,390 of record NZ_CP192026.1, on the reverse strand, counting down.
AAGTCGAGCCAGTAGTCCTGGTCACGGGGTTTGCTGAAATAGGTTCGCCGGCTGGGATCCTGCGGGACGGTGGGCGGCGCTCCCGCGGCCAGGCGTGGGATGAGCTCGCGCAGCAGTGCCACGTTGGCCACCGTGTGCGACTCCCTTATCTCCAGCGCGGTCTCGGTCCCGCTGAGCCGGATCGGCTTGGCGGCGATCGTCGGGCCTCCGTCGATGTGGACCGTCATGGAGATGGCCGTGACGCCGCTCTCCGTCTCTCCGTTCCTGGCCATCCAGAAGAACGGCGCCCATCCGGCGTAGCTCGGCAGCGGACTCGGATGAAAGTTGATCGGCATGATGCGGGGCACAGCCAGCAGTTCGGCCTTGAGGATCTGCTGGTAGTTGCCCACGATGATGTAGTCGGGGTTCAGGGCCGCGATGGCGAAGACGGTCTCGGCGGCGTTGACGTCCGGCGGACGCAGGAGCGTGACTCCCCTCCGGCGCGCCTGGGCCTCAAGGTCGACCTGGTCCTCCTCGCCGAGGAAGTAGGGGCAGAGCCGGCCCGGCGGGCTGGTCACCACTCCCACGAGTTCGACGAGGGGGTGCTCGGCGAGGATGGACAGGAACGGGGCTCCGAGTTTGGAATTGACCTCGGACATGAGGACGACCCTGATCGGAAGGTTCACTTCTCCCACCACTTGCCCGGGACCATGCGGGCGGTCCAGTTCAGGGAGTCGAAGATCGCGTAGCCGGGCTGCACGGGCAGCGGGGCGACCCCGGGAAGTTCCATGATCTCCATGGCGAGACGCTCGACCAGGATTCCCTCCGCCATGGGCGGGCAGCCGCCGAAGATGGGCATCCGCTGCATGTCGACGAACCAGCGGTCGATCTCCTTGCGGTCCGGGTAACCCGGCATCACGGCGATGGCCCGCTCGACCAGCTTGTGGATCACCTCGGGCGTGAACTCCGCGTCCTCGGGGATGTCGTAGACCTCCTCGATCGTCATCGAGTCCTTGGTGTACTTGTACACGATGACCGTGTGACTGACCGTGGGGATCTTGAGCATGAACTTGCACCGGTCGGACTTACGGAACGCCCGATGCAGGGCGTAGCGGTTCTTGACCTGATAGAACTCCATCTGGTCCATGACATAGTCGCAACCGTCCATGAACTCTTCCGCGCTGTCGGCGTTGATCCCCTCGGGGAAGACGTCGATGTTGACGTCTCGCGTCAGGTTGTAGGCCATTTCCGCCACCACCTCGGCCTTGTTGCGGCCGATCGTGTCGAGGTCGGCGCCCATCTGCCGCTGGATGTTGGTGATGTCGAAGTCGTCGGGGTCTGCCAGCTTGAGGTTCCGGGCGCCCATGCGGACCAGTCTGAGCGCGACCGCGCCACCGATCCCGCCGGTCCCGACAATCCCGATCACCGAGTCGCGCAGCTTCTCCTGACGCTTGCGCTGCTCCTCCGGAGTGTCACCGAGCCATCCCAGATTGCGATCGACGCGCTCCCAGTACAGAGCCTCGTCGTATTCGCCGCGGTAAGTCCTGCGATCGGCCATGACGTTCTCCTCACGAGTGGGAATTGACTGTTCGGGGATCCGCACCCCGCGTTCCTGGGGCGGGGATTTCCAAGGCCGCAGAAAGCTTAACTACTCGACCGTTAGGCCACCGCCTAATTGTTGGCGAAACCGGCCGAACAGGCCATCCGGCATATAAATGTTTAGCCTCGCGAGATCAGGGGATCCGCGGACATCGCAAAAACACGGAGAGTACGCGAACATAACGGTACTGTAAATGCAAAGGACCGGCCGAAACGCTCGTTGAGGCCGACGAAAAGCGCTTCTCACCCGATCGGCCGCTCCGCGATCCCGGGAAAAGGCGTCGGCGAATCCGCGACGCGCCCCTCCGGATCGCCGGCCACGGCCGGTGATCCGGGCACGAGATCCCGGTCATCGGGGACCCACGCATGGGACCCCGAATCGTCGTGGTTCCCGGAAGCCTCGACCGAAGATCCCGGAGCCCGGCCGCCCCTCAGACGATCCGACGGCCGCCGATTATCCGTCGGGCGGCACCGGAAGATCGGGCCGCACACATCTCGGAAAAGGGTCCGCCAACCCGGGCTTTTAATTCCGATGACCTTGATCAGGCTGCGGAATGAGCGCGCGGCCGCGCCCCCGGGTGGAAACACTTCGGCCGCCGCCGAATCGACCCCTTGTTATCGTGAAGCCCGCAGCCGGAGGCACGGCATCGATCTGTTCATCGAATCCACTGTTACTCGTAATCGATTGTTAGGAGCTGTCTGTGGCCACCGAGGCTTCGATTTTCGCTGTCGGCGACGTTTTCATCGATCGCGACGAACCGCAGACCGCCTTCCAGTCGTCCAAAGCGTTTCTCACCGCAGGTGACGTCCTGTTCGGCAACTGTGAGGGAGCGTTCAGCGACGTCTGGGAGCGCGCCCCGAGTTCGGGTTCTCCGGTCGTCGCGCCGGCGGCCAACGCCGAACCGCTGGCGGAGGCGGGGTTCACCGTCGTCTCGCTGGCGAACAACCACAGCGTCGACGGCGGCCATGGCGCGCTGCTGAACACGTGCGGCACCCTGGAAAGCCTGGGGATCCGGCCGGTCGGAGCGGGCGCGGACATCGCACAGGCCCGGCGACCGGTCGTCGTGACCCGTGGTGATCTGCGGATCGCCTTCGTCGCGTACGCCTCGGTCTTCCCCTACGGCTACGAGGCCCGCGCCGCGGTACCCGGGCTGGCTCCGCTACGGGCGCACACGAGGTTCACCCCCTGGGAGCTCAACGAGTGGCAGCCGGGTCTGCTCCCCCGCGTCACCACCGAGTTGCTCGCGCAGGACGAGACGGCGCTGCACGACGATCTGAAGGCGGCGCGGGAACAGGCGGACATCGTCGTCGCCAGCTTCCACTGGGGTGACTTCACGCGCCCGTACGTTCTCACCGACCACGAGCGGCGGGTCGCCCGGCTGGCGGTGGACGCGGGGGCCGACATCGTGCTCGGGCACCATCACCACATGCTGCGAGGTGTCGAGTTCTACCGGAACCGGCCCATCTTCTACGGCCTGGGGCACTATCTCTTCGACCTGCCACGGCTGCGGGAGCGGCTGGCCAAGGACGGCTATCTGAGCGCGACCGGCCCGCACGACGAGCTCGCGCTGAGCCGCCGGTTCGGCGAGTACCGTATCCAGCCCCGGGAGGGATACCCGCTGCTCCCCTTCCACGAGGACTCACGGCTCACCGGGATCGCGGTGGTCCGGGTCGGCGCGGGCGGTGTCACGGCGGTCGGGTTCCGGCCGGCGGTCATCAACCAGGACAACGACCCGATTCACGCACTCCCCGGCAGCCCGGAATGGAAGAACGTCGTGACATACCTTGAGCGATGCTGCGCCGAGGAGGGGATCGCGACGCGGTTCGTCACCCCGGAGAAGGGCTCCGGCCTGCCCGAAGACTGCGTGCAGATCCTCCCCGGCGGGTAGAGCGGGAGCTGAGTGCGCGGCCGGGCCCGTCGGCGGGCCCGGCCACCCCCCTTTTCGGACGCGTGAAGCCTGGCCATGGCCGGAGACCACCCCCCATAATCTCAGTGACAGCTCGGAATCTGTCACGCTCGGGGGTAGGGATCGAGGGGCCATGGCGAAACCGGCTGACAGCAGGACGGATGTGGGGCCGGACATCGCGGCCGTGGCCGGATTGCTGGGAGACCGCACACGGGCCACGATGGTGAAGTCGCTGGTCGCCGACCGGGCGATGCCGGCGAGCGAGCTCGCCGCCCTGGCGGGAGTGTCCCGTCCCACCGCGAGCGAGCATCTGGCCAGACTCGTCGAGAGCGGCATCGTCACCGTCGAACGCTGCGGCCGCCACGCCTATTACCGGCTGGCGGGACCCGAGGTGGCCGACGCGCTGGAGGCGCTGGCCGTTCTGGCCCCCATCCACCCGCCGCGGTCCCTTCGCTCCTCCCATCACCTCGACAATTTGCGCCACGCCCGCACCTGTTACGACCACGTCGCCGGCCGGGTCGGGGTCGCCATCGCGGACGTGCTGCAGAGCCGGGGGCTGGTGAAACGCACCGCCCAGACCCTTGAGCTGGACGTGCCGCTCTGGCAGGACCAGCGACCGCTGGAAATCGACTGCCGCCCGTGGCTCAAGGGCCGTCGCCCGGCCATCCGCGCCTGCGTCGACTGGAGCGAGCGCCGCCATCACGTGGCCGGCGGTCTCGCCAGCGCCATCACCGGCAGGCTGTTCGAGCTCGGCTGGATCATGCGGCCCCGCGAGGGCGAGCGGGTGGTGAAGGTCACCGACGAGGGCGTCGACGGCCTGGTGCAGACCTTCGGCCTGTCGGTGCCGTTGCTGAAGGCGGAACCCGTGGCGGACGACCACGACCTCGCCTCGGCCTGACGCCCCCGATCCGGCGGCGAGCGGCGCCGGTCTCAGCCCGCGTCGCGCAGGAAGGCCGCCGGTCTCAGCCCGCGTCGCGCAGGAAGGCGAGGACGCGCCGCCAAGCGTCGGCGCAGGCCTCGGCATGCTCGTCGCTCCCGGTGTCGAAGAACCCGTGCGGGGCGCCGGGGTAGGTGACGAACTCGTGGGCCACGCCGTTGGCGGTCAGCGCCTCGTCGAAGGCCGCCACCTCGCTCGCCGGGATGCCCTCGTCGGCGCCGCCGAACAGGCCCAGGATCGGGGCGGAGAGGTCGGCCGCGTGCTGGGTGGGCCCGGGGCCGTAAGGGCCGGCGATGCCCGGAGCGCCGTAGAAGCCGATCACTCCGGCCAGGCCGAAGCGGGGCTCGGCGGCGAAGAAGGCCAGCCGGCCGCCCATGCAGAACCCCAGGGCCAGCCGCGTGTCCCCGAACTCGCGCAGCCGGTCGGCGGCCGCGACCATGTCGTCCTGCATGCCGCTCCTGCTGAGCCCGGCGAAGTGCTCCATGGTCGGGAAATCCGCGCCCCGCCCGGTGGTGACGGGTCCCGCGGTGCGGCCGAAGTGGTCGTAGGCGATCGCCGGGTGGCCGTGTTCGGCCAGCCGTACGGCCAGCCGCTCGTAGAAGGGCGCCAGCCCCCGGTTGTCGGGGATCACCACCACCCCGGGGCCGGTCGGCCGCCCGGGAACGGCGAGGAAGCCCGCCAGGCGGGTGCCGTCGGCCGAGGTCAGGGTGAGCGGGCCGGAGGTGACAGGCGAGCCGGTGGACTCGATGGGAGGGGTCGCGTCAGCGTCGTAACACATGGGACGGGTGTCCTGATCAGTTCTGGGAGTAAGCCATCCAGCAGACTCCGGAGTCGGTGGTGGCCGTCGGCAGGTGAGCACTCTGGTGTCCTGGACGTTGAGTCCTTCCTGGCCGGTGTCCCTGGAAAATTAGCAAAGTTGGATTGATAAAGCTAACCTTGGCATCATGGAGACCGACCACGCCGCCCGCGATCTCAGGATCGTCGTCGGCCGGATCGCCCGGCGGATCAGGCAGATGTACGCCATCGCCGACGCGACGAACGACATCACCTTCACCGAGCTCGCCGTGCTGTCCAGGCTGGAGCGCCTGGGCCCCTCCACCTCGGCCGCGCTCGCGGAGTCCGAGCAGGTGACCCCCCAGGCGATCGGCACCGCACTCGGCGCACTCGACCGGCGCGGCCTAGTGGTCCGCGGGCCCGACCCGCGGGACGGGCGCAGGGTGGTCACCCGGATCACCGAGTCCGGACGGCGCGCCCTGGACGACCGGACCCACGCCGTCACCGAACGGCTGGAGCGCGCCCTCGACGACGCCCTCGACGCCGGGCAGCGGCGCACGCTCGCCGAGGCTCTCCCCCTGCTGGAACGATTCGCCGACCGGCTGTGAACGCCGCCCGGCCACCGGCGGCCGAGCGCGCACGGGCACGACGACCGCTCCCGCCGAGGGTCGCGCCCCACCGGCGCCGCCGCCGGACCTTCAGGCGTAGGAGGCCACCATGCCGATGACGACACCGGCAAGCGAGACGAGCGTGAGAAGGCCTCCGCAGATCACGGTGGCGCGGCGGCCACGCCGTACCTTCAGGACGTAGAGGAACACATACGGTAGGAAGGCCAGGACGCCCACCCCGAGAAAGGGCATGGTGAGCGCGGCGAGGACGCCGGTGGCGCCGGTCGGGACGGCGCGGTCGCCCTCGGGGGTGAGCCGGGTGCGCCTGACGTCTCCGGCGGTCGAGTCGGGTGAGGCCGCCACCGCGATCGCGTCGCCGCCGCCGTCGGGTGCGAAGCTGCCCTTGCAGTCGTAGCGGCCCTGGCCGAGGGAGTCGCAGGAGACGACCGTGAGGGTGCCCGGGGTGCCGATCCGCCCCGTCGCCAGCTTGAGGTCGGTCACCGAGAAGGCGAAGGGCAGCAGGCCCGTGACCATCCAGCAGATCAGCAGGATGGTCATGCCGATCGGGCCGGGCGTGCGCCCGGGGCCCGGGGACGGTCCGGGCTGGAAGGCACCGACGATGTTCTCAAGTGCGTCACTCATGAGGTCAGCCTCGGCCACACCACTTGTGACGCACCTGCCTACGACTTGCGTCCGGTTCTCACGACTTGTGGCGCGCGGCCCTGGCCTCCGCCTCGGCGGCGTCCAGCTTGTCCGCCTCCTCCGGGGTGGGGGCGGTGCCGCCGAGGTGGCGGGGCTGCCACCAGGCGCCCGGCGGGATCTCCGGGTAGGTCCGCTGCGCCCGGTCCAGCAGCTCGGCCATGCGCCCGCGCAGCTCGGCGGTGACGGCGTCGTAGTCGTCGCCGCGCTTGGCGTACAACGGCTCGCCGACCAGGATGGTGATCGGCACGTGCCGCTGGAACAGCTTCTTGGGGTGCCCCTTGGTCCACAGCCGCTGGGTCCCCCACAGCGCGACGGGGATCATCGGCACCTTCGCGCTCACGGCCATCCGGACCGGGCCGTTCTTGATCTCCTTGACCGTGAAGGACCGGCTGATCGTGGCCTCGGCGAACACGCCCACGATCTCACCGGCCTTGAGCGACTTCAGCGCCGCGCCGAACGCCGCGGCGCCCGCCGCCCGGTCGACCGGGATGTGGTGCATGCCGCGCATCAGCGGACCGGAGATCTTGTGATCGAAGACCTCCTTCTTGGCCATGAAGCGCACCAGACGCTTGGCGGGCAGCACGGTCAGGCCGGCGAAGATGAAGTCGAGATAGCTGATGTGATTGCTGACCAGCACCGCGCCACCGGTTCGCGGGATCCGCTCGGCGCCCTCGACGCGGATTTTCAGGTCCAGCGCGCGGAACAGGGTCCGCGCGGCCCCGATGACCGGGGGGTACACGATCTCAGCCATGGCTGAACCGTACCTCAGCCTTTCGGCGGGGTTCGACCGGTGGCCGCGGGGCGTGAGCAGAGACGTCGACGGCGGTCCCGGCCCGGAACATCTCCCCCATGCCGGGACACCGACTCGGGACACCGCTTGAGGACACCGACTCGGGACACCGTCCGAGGCTCAGTGTCCCCGGAAGGCCTCCTCCAGCCACCACGAGCCACGCGCGCCACTGACCTTGGCATGAACCAGCAACGGCCGCTCCCGTGATCCGGCCAGCCACGTCGCCACCCCCGCCAGGTCCTCCCGGTCCCGTACGGTGACCGCCTCGCAGCCGAAGCCCCGGGCGATGGCCGCGATGTCGACCGGCGGGAAGGTGACGGTGTCCAGGGGGTGTCCCTCCGGGCCGAAGTGGTGTACCTCGGCACCGTAGCCGTCGTCGTCGTAGACCACGATCACCATCGCAAGGCCGAGCCGTACGACCGTCTCCAGCTCGGCGATGCCCATCAGCGCGCCGCCGTCGCCGAGCGCGGCCACGGCGAGCCGGTCCGGCCGGGCCAGAGCGGCGCCGATCGCGGTGGCCAGGCCGAGGCCGATGGACTGGAAGGCCTGCGTGAAGGCGAAGCCGCGTTCGTCGGGGACGTCGAGGAACATCGATGGATATCCCATGAAATTTCCGGAGTCGATGGAGACGACGCGTTCTGCGGGGAGCAGGTCGTCCAGCCCGATCGTGAGGGTCCGGGGGTCGATGCGACCGTCGCCGCCCTCGTCGGTGTAGGGCACGTCCCGCCAGCGGCTCTCGCGGGCGATCCGTCCGGCCAGCGCCGCCGTACGGTAACCGGTGCCGCCGGACGCGGTCCGCGCCCCGGGAGCGTCGTCGAGCAGGCGGGCGACCGCCCGCGCGGTGAGGGCGACGTCGCCGACCACACCGAGATGGATCGGACGGTGGGCGCCGAGGGCGTCGGCGTCCAGGTCGACCTGCGCGACCCTGGCGTCGGGGCCGACGAGCGTGCCGTGACGCATGGTCCACATATTGAGCGCGCACCCCCAGCCGACGATCACATCGGCGTCGCGGACGAGCTCGGCGGCGAGCGGTGAGGCGAAGCCGCCGCTCACGTCCAGATCCCACGGACTGCCCCGGAAGAGTCCCTTCGCGACGGCGGAGGTGGCGAGCAGCGCTCCGGCGCGGTCGGCGAGCTCCTCCAGCTCCCTCCGGGCCGCGCGCCCTCCCCGCCCCGCGACGAACACCGGCCGCCGCGCGGCCGCGAGGAGCTCCGCCAGCCGCGCGACCGCTTCCGTCTCCGGCTCGGCCCGGCGCCCAGGCGGCTCGGCGGGAAGGTCCGCCGGTACCGGGACGGCCTGGCTCTGCACCTCCAGGGGGAGGTTCAGCAGGACCGTGCGCCGCCCGTCGCGAGCCAGGCGGAACGCCTCGGCCGTCCGCGCGACGGCGGTCGCGGCGGAGTCGATCCGCAGCGGGATCGCGCCGACCGCCGTCGCCAGGGCGGCCTGGTCCACGAAGAAGTTGGAACGGGGCGCGGTCACCTCGGCGGCCAGCACGACGAGCGGCGTGCGGCTCTTGGCGGCCTCGGTGATGCCGGTCATCGCGTTGGTGAGCCCCGGCCCCTGGTGGACGCTGAGGAGGCCGACCCGGCCGCCGGTGCGCGCGTAGGCGTCGGCCATGGTCGCCGCGCCGCCCTCGTGGCGGGCCGCGACGAACCGCACGCCCCGCTCGACGAGGGCATTGGTCACGTGGAAGTTGCCGCTGCCGACCACCCCGAAGGCCATGTCCACGCCGAGCGAGGCGAGGGTCGCGCCGACGGCTCGGGCGACGTTCACCGTTCGACCAGGGCCAGCACCCGCACTGGGCTGCCCGAGCCGCCGACGATGGGCAGCGGAGGCGCGACCACCACCGCGCCGGTGACCGGCAGCCGGTCGAGGTTGCGCAGCTGGGTCAGGCCGTACTTTCCCGCGCCGAGCAGGAACGAGTGGCACGGGAAGGCGGGGTCGAACCCGTGCGCGGTGCCCGCGTCGGTGCCGACCGTCTCCACGCCGAGCCCGGCGATCGGCGCCTCCTCGGCCAGCCATCTGGCGCACGCCACCGAGACGCCGGGGGTGTGCGGGCCGGTCTCGTCGGCGTTGAGGAAGCGCTCCTGGTCGTGGGAGCGGGCGTCCCAGCCGGTGCGGTAGAGCAGCCAGCCGCCTTCGGGCAGCGGCCCGTTGATCTCCTGCCAGGCCTTGACGTGCTCGATCTCCAGCAGGAAGTCCGGGTCCTCGGCTGCCCGGGCGGAGAGATCGAGCACCACGGCCGGGGCGATCAACCGGTCCACCGGCACCTGGGAGACGTCCTGGCCGTCTCGGGCGGTGACCCAGTGGATCGGCGCGTCGAAGTGCGTGCCGGTGTGCTCACCGGTCGAGATGTCGTTCCAGTACCAGGCGGGCCCCCGGTCGTCGTAGCGGCTGATCTCCTTCAGCGTGAACGGGACGGTGTTCCCGAACGGCTCGGGCAACCGCAGGATCGGCGTCTGCGACGACAGCGGCGCGGTCAGGTCGATCACCTCGATCCCGCCGTTCCGGATGCTCTCCACCAGATTCCGCAACACCGACATGACGCCTCCAGCGTGGGAAGAGGACCTGGCCAGATCCTCCTACACCGCTTCGGCCCGCGCCATCTCCCCGGCGGCCGTGCCGAACGGAAAAGGGCGCTCCGGCCGAAGGAAGCACCGTTTTTGCCGAATAGGGGATATTTCACGGACAGATGCGGGCCGGAGCTTGACGAGGGGTACTTTATGGGACGTGCCGAGCGTCTTCATCAGCCACACATCGGACATGGCGGAATATCCGCTCGCGGGGTCGTTCGTGCAGTCGGCCATCGACGCCGTGGCACGTGCGGGCCTGGTGCCAGTGGATATGAGGTATTTCTCCGCCCAGGGAGTCGCACCGGCGGATTACTGTCGCGATCGCGTTCAAAAATGTGATTTCTACCTGGGGATAATCGGCTTCCGCTACGGGTCCCGGGTGCCCGGCACCGATGTCTCCTACACGGAGCTGGAGTTCGCCGCCGCGTCCGAGAGAGGCATGCCGCGGCTGCTGTTCCTTCTCGACGAGGAGGCGCCGATCCCCCTGCGGCTCGTCGACAGGGACCGTTCGCCGGTCGAGGCCTTCCGGACACGCCTGCTGGAGTCCGCCATCGTGGTCGACCGGTTCACCTCGGCCGAGGACCTGAGCGGCCGGGTCCTGCACGCGCTCGTCGAATGCCTGGGCGCGCGGACCTCGCCCGAGGCGGGCTCCGGGCCTCTCACCGCCGGAGAGGAGTCGTTCACGATCGCGCGGGCGGCCTACCTCACGAGGATGGAACAGCGCTACCGGCGGCTCGACCTGGAGGTGCTGACCCCGGCGGAGCAGGACGTCCATCTGCCCGTCCTCCTCAGGTCGATGTTCGTCCCGCAGAGTGTCAGGGCCGACCCGCCCCCCGTCGAGCTGTCCAAGGAGCTGTGGCGTCGGCTGCTGAGTGCCGAGGAGATCTCGGAAAGAGACCTTCCGGAGGGGCTCGACCCCGACAGGATCGCGCAGGCGCGCACCACCTATGACAAGACCCCCCGGCGCGCGATCCTCGACGTCCTGGGCGAGCCGGGCAACCGGCTGGTGACGCTGCTCGGCGACCCCGGCGCGGGCAAGTCGACGCTGGCGCGCTATCTGGTCCTGAGGCTGATGGGTGAGGGGAAGGAAGGGGGCCTGGCAGGGCTGAGGGGGTGGCTGCCCATCCTGGTGGAACTGCGCTCTTACGCCGATCTCCGGTCGCGGTGCGAGACCTTCCTCGAATACCTGGAACACCTGCACCGGACCGACGGCACCGGTCTGCCCGCCCAGCCGCTGGACCGCTACCTCCGCGAGGACGGGCGGGCCCTCGTCGTCTTCGACGGGCTGGACGAGTTGTTCGACCCCAAGGTGCGGGAGACGGTGACCCGGCAGATCGCCGGGTTCGCCACGCGCTACCCGAAGGCGCGGATCCTGGTCACCAGCCGGGTCATCGGATATCGGCGGGCCGAGTTGCACGACGCCGGATTCCGGCACTACACGCTCCAGGATCTGGACACCGGGCAGATCGAGGAGTTCATCGCACGCTGGTACGAGCTGGCGATGCACGACCGCAAGGACGAGGCGCGACGTCTGCGGGACCGCCTGATGCGCGCGATGACCGATTCGCCGTCCATCCGGGAGCTGGCGGGCAACCCCCTGCTGCTGACCATTCTGGCGATCACCGGGCGGCGCCAGGAGCTTCCCCGTGAGCGGCGGACGGTGTACGTCCACGCGGCGTCCGTGCTGGTCGAGCACTGGGACGTCAACAGACATCTCGAGGACGCGCGGATACCGGCCGGATACATCGACGCCGAGGACAAGAAGGAGCTGCTTCGCCGGGTGGCCTGGCGGATGCAGAGCGGCAGGTCGGGGCTCGCCGGCAATCACATCCGGGGCGAGGACCTCCTCGACGAGTTCGTGGGCTACCTGAGCAGCCGCTACCAGCTCGACCCTCCCGCGGCGAAGATCGTCGCCCGCGGCATGCTGGACCAGTTCCGGGAGCGCAACTTCATTCTCAGCCTGTACGGCGGAGGCGTCTACGGATTCGTACACCGGGCGTTCCTGGAGTTCTTCTGCGCGGACGAGATCGTCCGGCGGTTCCAGAACAAACGCCAGTGGAGCCCCGACCAGCTGATCTCGGAGATGTTCGGCCGCCACTGGCCCGATCCCGCGTGGCGGGAGGTCCTGCTGCTGGTGGCCGGAATGCTCGACGAGCGCTTCACCGGCGGGATCATCGACTACCTCATCGGCGAGGCGAACCCGCTGTGGCCGTTCGCAGAGGCCGAGGACACGCCGTACCACCTGGTCCTGGCGGCCGAGTGCATCGCCGAGACCCGCAACCTCGGGGCGATGGAACAGCAGGGCGCCGCCGTCGTCGAGAAGATCACCTCCTGGTTGGAGCAGGCGGAACGGAACTACGTCTCCGACGTCGACGGATTCCTCATCGACAAGGTGATCCCTCTGCTGCGGACGATCCGGCCGCGATGGCCGGGGCGTGACCGCTATCTCCGCTGGTTCCTCGGCCGGGAGAGGGCGATCACTTTGCCGAAGAGCCGGGAGATCATGGCGAAGATCGCCGCCGCCCTGTTCCCGGACGACGATCGCCTCCGGGAGCGTTTCCGCCGTCAGGCCATCGCCGAGGCCGATGTGAGCCTGCGTGACGGAGCGGTGCGGGCTTTGACGCAGGGCTGGCCCGATCATCCCGTCACTCTGCCGCTGCTGCGCGAACGTGCCCTCACCGACCCGAGTGAGAGCGTGCGGACGACCGCGATCCAGGCCATCGCCGGCGACTGGCGAGAGCATTCCGAAACGCTGCCCCTGCTGCAGGAGCGCGCCACCGGTGACGCGCACCACCAGGTCCGCTCGGCCGCTCTCCGGACGATCGCCGAGAGCTGGCCCGAACATCCCGGCACCTTCCCCCTCCTGCGCGACCGAGCCGTCACCGACCCGCACGGCGAGGCGCGGGCCGTCGCCGTCAAAATGCTGACCGGCGCCCGGGGCGGGCACCCCGATCTCCTGCCGTTCCTGCGCGAGCGCGCCCTCGCCGACCCGGGCCGGAAAGCCCGTCAGGCGGCCCTCGACGCCCTCGCCGAGGGCTGGTCAGACGACCCCGACATCCTCCCCCTGCTGCGCGAACGCGCCCTCACCGACCCCGACGAAGACGTACGGACGGCCGCCCTCCAAGCCATCGCCACGAACTGGCACGACCACCCCGACACCCTCCCCCTGCTGCGCGAACGCGCCCTCACCGACCCCGACGAAGACGTACGGTCAACCGCCCTCCAGACCGTCGCCACGAACTGGCACGACCACCCCGACACCCTCCCCCTGCTGCGCGAACGCGCCCTCACCGACCCCGACGAAGACGTACGGTCAACCGCCCTCCAAGCCATCGCCGCAAGCCGGCACGACCACCCCGACACCCTCCCCCTGCTGCGCGAACGCGCCCTCACCGACCCCGACGAAGACGTACGGTCAACCGCCCTCCAAGCCATCGCCGCAAGCCGGCACGACCACCCCGACACCCTCCCCCTGCTGCGCGAACGCGCCGCGAAAGACCCGCACTGGCGCACCCGCCAGACAGCGCTCGGCGCCTTCACCTCGAACTGGGGTGATACTCCTGACGCCCTGCTCCTCCTACGGGAACGCGCCGTGGAGGAGCCGCATTGGCACACCCGCCGGGTGGTGCTCAACACCCTGGCCTCGAGCTGGCGCGACGACCCCGGCACCCTCCCCCTGCTGCGCGAACGCGCCCTCACCGACCCCGACGAAGACGTACGGACGGCCGCCCTCCAAGCCATCGCCGCAAGCCGGCACGACCACCCCGACACCCTCCCCCTGCTGCGCGAACGCGCCCTCACCGACCCGCACGCCCTCGTGCGGACGTCCGCCCTCCAGGCCGTCGTCCGGGGTTGGCGCGACCACCCCGGCACCCTCCCCCTGCTGCGCGAACGCGCCCTCACCGACCCCGACGAAGACGTACGGACGGCCGCCCTCCAGACCGTCGCCACGAACTGGCACGACCACCCCGACACCCTCCCCCTGCTGCGCGAACGCGCCCTCGCCGACCCGCATGCCCTCGTGCTGACGTCCGCCCTCCAGACCGTCGCCGCAGGCTGGCGCGACCACCCCGATACTCTGCTCCTGCTGCGCGAACGCGCCCTCACCGACCCCGACGAAGACGTACGGACGGCCGCCCTCCAAGCCATCGCCACGAACTGGCACGACCACCCCGGCACCCTCCCTCTCCAGTACAGCCGAGTCGCGAAAGACCCGCACGACGAGGTGCGAAGCACCATCCTCCAGGCCATCGCGACGAGCCGGCATGACCGCAGGCAGACCCTGGAGTGGCTGAAACGGCAGGCCTTGCACGGCTTCGGCGCGGTGCGTCACAGGGCATTGGCCGTTCTTGGCGGGACATACCGCGATTTCCCAGAGGTGATGGGATGGCTGCGGCGGCTGGCGGAGACCGGTGACGCCGCGGCGTTGCGGGCGGCGGCGTTGGAGGCGCTGGCCACCGGCCTGCCCGAGGACCCCGCCACTCTGGCGCTGCTGCGCGAGCGCGCGGTGGCGGACGGCCACTGGGAGGTCCGCCGGGCGGCCGTGGAAAGCTTGGAGGAGCTTCCCGCCTTCGAGATTCTGCGACGGTTGGTGACGGACGATCGCTGGGAGGTCCGCCAGGCCGCCGTGCTGAAGTTCGACATGTTCTGGCTGCGTGATCCCGACGCCTTCGTGCTGCTGCGCGAGTGCGCGGTGGCGGACGGCCACTGGGAGGTCCGCCGCGCCGCCGTACAACGGCTCGACCTCAGCCGCCACAGAGCGGTCAACGCGGCGCTGCTGCGCGAGCGCGCGGTGGCGGACGGCCACTGGGAGGTCCGCCGCGCCGCCCTGTGGAGGCTCGTCAGCTGGCACCAGGGACCGGAGACCATGGCGCTGCTGCGCGAGCGCGCGGTGGCGGACGGCCACTGGGAGATGCGCCGCGCCGCCCTGCAACGCCTGGAATTCTGGCAGTCCGACCCGGAGACCATGGCGCTGCTGCGTGAGCGCGCGGTGGCGGACGGCCACTGGGAGGTCCGCCGCGCCGCCCTGCAGGAGGCCGCGACACATCTGGACCCCTCCGGAACCCTCGCGTGGCTGCGTGACCGGGCCCTCCTCGAAGGGGACGAGGACGTCCGGGTGGCGGCTGTCGAGGCGGTGGCCGGTAGCCGTGCCCACGACCCCGCGACGGCGTCGTGGGTCATGGGCGTCGCCGTCACGGACGGCCACTGGAGAGCCCGCAGGGACATGGTCGAGATCGTGGGCCGGATCTGGCCGGGCGAACCTGCCGCGCTGGCCTGGCTCCGGTCACGCGCCATAGGGGATCCTGACGAGGACGTCCGCGGCATGGCCGTCGAACGGGTCGCCCTGGGCTGGCCGTACCGGCCCGGAGTCTCCTCATGGGTGCGTGGTCGCGCGACGGCCGACGCCCACGAACACGTCCGCGCGGTGAGTGTGACGACAGCCGCGCACTGCTGGCCGGGGGATCCCGCGACGCTCCCGTGGCTGCGGGATGTCGCCTCGCGGGACGAGCACTGGAAGGTACGGCGAGCCGCGGTCACGGCGGTGGCGACGATCTGGCCGCACGAACCGGCCACCGTGCCGTGGCTACGGGCACTGGCAGAGGACGACCCCCACTGGGAGGTGCGCGGCGCGGCCGTCCGGGAGACGGCACGGGCCTCCGACGGCGACGCCACCCTGACCTGGCTGCTCGGCCGGGTCTGCGGCGACCCGGACCCCGACGTCCGCGCCGCCGCGGTCACCGCGATCGCCCGCCACTGGCGCGACCACGACGACACACCGTCCCGGGTTCTGGTCTGGCTCGACGGAGACGGGGCAGAGGAGGTCCGGGCCGCGGCGATCACAGCTCTGGGCTGGGGCTGGCCCGACGAGCCTGGCACGCCGGTCCGGCTCCGGGACCACGCGAGAACCGACCGGCACTGGACGGTCCGGCGAGCGGCCCTGCTGGCGCTGGCCGGAGGCCGGCCCGACGAGGGCGCGTACTCCGCGGTGAGGGCGTGCGCGAGCGAGGATCCGTGCTGGCAGGTGCGGGTGGCCGCGCTGGTGGCGCTGGCGGATACATGGCGGGAGGAGCCCGGCACCCCTCCCCTCCTCCACGAGGCGGCGCGGCGCGACGGGCACTGGGAGGTCCGCCGGACGATGGTGCGGACGATGGCCGACGACCGTGCCGGTGACGCGGCCACGCTCCCCCTCCTGCGCGAGCGGGCCGTACACGACGAGCACGCCCAGGTACGGCTGGCGGCGGTGCACGCCCTCGTCCGGGGCTGGTGTCACGACGCCGCCACCTTGGAGCTCCTGCGCGACCGCGCCGTCCGCGACGGCCACTGGAGGGTGCGCGAGGGGGCCGTGGCGGGGATCGTCAAGGCCGCCGGTGAGGCGCCGGAGACCCGTGCCTGGCTGCACGAGCTGAGCGTGCGCGATCCCAGTCCGGCCATGGCCTGCACCGTCATGCAGTGGGCCGGCGCATGGTGGCAGGATCCGGCGGGCACGATGGCCTGGCTCCGTGAGCGCGCGATCGGCGACCCTCGATGGATCGTTCGGGCGACGGCCGTGGAACAGATCATGAGACTCTGCGGGCCGGATGACTCCACCACGCTTACATGGCTGCGGGACCGCGCGGTCGCCGACGGCGCCTGGCGGGCCCGGCACACCGCCCTATGGTCCGCCGGCGTCCTGGCTCCCGGGGATCCGCTCACCCTCTCCTGGCTGGCGGCGCTCGCTCGGGACGATCCGCACCGAGGGATCAGGAAGGAGGCCGCGGCCGTGCTCCGGCATCTGCGGATCGCTCCCCAAGCCGCTGAGGCCCGAAACCGCTGAAGGCCGCCCGGAGGCCACCGGCAGGCCCGGCGTGGGCGAATGCCGGGCAAGAGGTTTTCCCGATCAGGCTTGCCACCGTCCCAGGAAGGGAAGGGCTCCGAAATGTGAAGAAGCTCATCAACGGTGTCGACTCGGTCGTCACGGATGCGCTGCGCGGGCTCGCCGCGGCGCACCCCGGACTGCGGGTGGACGTGGAAAACCAGATCGTGGTACGCGCCTCGGGGCCTCGTCCGGACAAGGTCGGCCTGGTCTCCGGAGGGGGTTCCGGGCACGAGCCGCTGCACGCCGGCTTCGTCGGGTACGGCATGCTCGACGCGGCCTGCCCAGGCGAGATCTTCACCTCTCCGGTGCCCGACCAGATGATCGCGGCCAGCGAGGCGGTGAACGGCGGCGCGGGAGTGCTGCACGTCGTGAAGAACTACACCGGTGACGTCCTGAATTTCGAGATGGCCGCCGAGCTCTGTGCCGAGCAGGGCGTGGAGGTGGCCAGCGTGCTGGTCAACGACGACGTGGCCGTGCAGGACTCCCTCTACACGGCGGGTCGCCGGGGAACCGGCGCGACGCTCTTCGTGGAGAAGATCGCCGGGGCCATGGCCGAGGCCGGAGCGCCTCTGCGGGAGGTCGTACGGGTGGCCGAGGAGGTCAACGCGCGCAGCCGGTCCTTCGGTGTCGCGCTGAGCGCCTGCGTCACCCCCGCCGCGGGCAAGCCCACCTTCGACCTGAAGGACACCGAGATCGAGTTGGGCATCGGCATCCACGGCGAGCCGGGCCGGTCCCGCGCGGCCATGCGCGGCGCCCGCGAGCTGGTCGGCGTCGCGATGGACGCCGTCGACGAGGACATGCCGATCTCCGGTGACGTCCTGGTCATGGTGAACGGCATGGGCGGCACGCCGTTGATCGAGCTCTACGTCGCCTTCGCCGAGGCAGTGGACTATCTGGCGGGCAAGGGCGCCCGAGCGGCGCGGAGCCTGGTCGGCAACTACGTCACCAGCCTCGACATGCAGGGCTTCTCGGTCACGGTCTGCGGGCTGAACGACGAGCTCACCCGTCTCTGGGACGCTCCGGTGGAGACCCCCGGCCTGCGCTGGGGCCGCTGACATGGGCGCATCCGACCTGGACACCGCGTTCTTCGCCGCCTGGATCGGGGAGGTCGCCCGGACCATCGGGGCCGAGAAGGACCGGCTGACCCGGCTGGATGCCGCGATCGGCGACGCCGACCACGGAGCCAACCTCGATCGGGGCTTCACCGCGATCACCCAGGCGCTGGCCGACAAGGAGCCGGGCACCCCCGGAGCGCTGCTGCATCTGGTCGGAAGCACGCTCATCCGCAAGGTGGGCGGGGCTTCCGGACCGCTGTACGGCACCGCGTTCCGGGAGGCGGGCAAGGCGCTGGGCGACGCCACCGAGGTGTCCGTCGCGGAGCTGGCCGGCGCCCTGGAGGCCGGGTTGGCCGGGATCCAGAATCTGGGGTCGGCCGCCGAGGGCGACAAGACCATGGTGGACGCGCTCGCTCCGGCGGTCCGGGCTCTGGCGCAGGCCGTACAGGACGGGAGCGATCCGCGGCAGGCGGCCGACGCGGCCGCGTCGGCCGCTCTCGCCGGGGCGGAGGCCACGATCCCGATGCAGGCCCGCAAGGGCCGGGCCAGCTATCTCGGTCCCCGCAGCGTGGGCCACGAGGACCCCGGCGCCGCCTCGACGGCGCTCATTCTCACCGCTCTGCGCACGGTGACGGCACAGTGACCGCACGATGGGCCGATCCCGACCGCGACGGCAATGGCAACGGCAACAGCAACAGCAACGGCAACGCGATCGGCCCTCCACGCGGTGACGACACGGCGACCGGCACTGCCTGTCCGCCTTCGGCCGGGTCGGACGGATCCCCCCGATGGTAGGCATCGTCCTCATCTCCCACAGCGGCGCGCTGGCCACCGAGGTCGCGACCCTGGCCGCGCAGGTCGGCGGCGCGGAGGTCCCGCTGGCTCCCGCCGGAGGCACCGAGGACGGCCGTCTGGGCACCAGCCCCGACCTGGTCCAGGCGGCGATCGAGAAGGTGGACCGGGGCGACGGGGTGATCCTGATCCCCGATCTGGGCAGTTCGGTGCTGACCGCCCGGCTGGTGGAGGGGCCGGGAGTGGTGATCGCCGACGTGCCGTTCGTGGAGGGCGCGATCGCGGCCGTCGTCACGGCGAGCACGGGCGCGCCGCTGGCGGCGGTGCTCGCGGCGGCGGAGGAGGCCAGGAGCTTCCGCAAGCTCTGACCCGCTCTCTTCTCGACGGCCGTCCGGCGGCGTCAGGACGGCTCTGCGACGATTCGTTCGGCCGGGCCCGGGACCGGGCACGGGATATGTGCGCGGCGGTCAGGGGGTGCGTCGCAGGGGCGGGCGCCGGGCCCAGGTGGCCCAGCGCCAGAGCCACTCGATGGGGCCCTGGTGGTATCGGCGCAGCCAGAGAGTGGACAGCACCCACTGGGCGGCGAGGATGGCGCCGGCGGTCGAGAGCACCGCCGTCAGGGACCAGCTGTCCGGCGGGCCGCTGAGGACGTGGCCGGCCACCAGCAGGACGAGGACCGTGGCGGTCAGGTAGTTGGTCAGCGCCATCCGGCCCAACGGCGCGAAGACGGCCTGCAGCGCCGGCCGGAGCGGCGTCCTGAGCAGGACCAGCAGGGCGCATGTGTAGGCCCCCGCGAGCAACAATCCGGTGCCGGCCAGCGAGATGCCGAAGGCCGAGCTGTGCACGTCGTCAGCCCGCTGCCCGGTCTGCACCCACAGGACAGGCGCCGCCCCCGCCGCGAGGACCAGGCCCAGCAGGGCCGGCACCCGGGTGGACTGCTCTACCCGGTCGATCACTCCGTACCGGACCAGTGCCGAGCCCAGCAGGAACAGTCCGGCGATCAGCACGATCCGGTCGGCACCGATGACCATCGACGTCGCGACGAGCACGGCGGCGAGGGCGGCGACGGCCCACCGTGGCAGCCAGGTCGAGGGCAGCAGCACCAGCAGGCCGACGGTGGCGTAGATGGTCAGGATGTCGCCCTGCCACAGCAGCAGGAAATGCGCCAGACCGATCCCGAGCAGCACCAGGAGCCGGCGCAGCAGGAGCAGCCGCGGGCGGGCGGCCCGGCCCGTGGCGGAGCCCAGCAGCAGCGAGAACCCGATGCCGAACAGCAGGGAGAAGATCGGGAAGAAGCGCTGCTCGACGAGCAGCCCCATCCACACCTCCTTCGCGCCCGCCGGCCCGCCCGACAGGACGATCCTGCCGGAGTTGGATATCGGCTCGATGTTGGCCAGCAGGATTCCGCACAGCGCGAACCCCCGCACTATGTCGAGCGCGGCGATACGCGGCCGGCCGGGGGACGTCGTCGCGGAGCCTGCCGGACCGTCGTCCGGGAGCGGGCGGTGGGGATGGCCCTCCCCCTGGGGGCGATCGGGCCGATGACCCGGCCCGGTGGGATGCGCGGAGGGCGGCAGGCCGGTGCCCGGCGGCCGCTCCAGCGCTCGGCCGGATCCTCGGTCAGGCCCTCGGTCAGGCCTTCGGCTCTCGGCGCGGGAGGCGAAATCTTCATGTGGCATGGGACCTCATGCTGCGCGGGGCGACCCGGCGGCGGCACGGGTCGAAAGCAGGGTTCGCGCCGTCCGCGACCGTACTTTCGGCCGATTCAACGCGCGGGGGAAGGTCTCCTAGCCTGAACGGCGTGCGTGCTCAGGGGTGGCCGGCCGAGCGAACCGGCGTCATGGCCGACGTCGGGCTCGGTGCCGTGTTCGCCGCGACGCTCGCCTTCTGGGCGTTTCTGATCGCGAGAAGTTGGGGCGGCGACTACTGGCGGTTCGGCTGCGCCGCCGGAGCGGTGGTGTGCGTGATCGCTCTGGCACGCCGGCGCGACCGGACGTGGGCGGCGGTCGCGGGCCTGGCCGTCGCGGTGGCCGCCGTCCTGGTCGCCCGCCTCGCCCACCTGCCCAGTGAGCCCGGCCCCGCCATGGCCCTGGGCCTGTCGGTGCTCGTCGGCTCCGCGGTCAGAGCGCTTCCCGCCCCCTCGGCCTGCGCCGTCGCGGCCGGAGGGTGCGCGGTGGTCGCCGGCAGCCTGCTCACCGCCCACGCGTCCTCCTCGGGCGTCCCGTCGGTGACGGCGCTGAACGGCACGGGATGGCTCGCCGGCCTCGCGATCGGGCTGTGCCTGCGGCTGCTCTCGGCCCGTCGCCGGTCCGTCGCCGAGAAGGTGCGCCGCGACGAACGCCTGCAGTTGGCCAGGGAACTACACGACGTCGTCGCCCACCACATCACCGGCATCGTGCTCCAAACCCAGGCCACCCGCCTGCTCGCCCGCAAGCGCCCCGAGACGGTGGACGGCTCTCTGGCGGACATCGAGGCCGCCGGTTCCGACGCGCTGGCCGCCATGCGCCGCGTCGTCGGCCTGCTGCGCGACGCCGACGACGCGGCCCCCGTCGCGCCCGGTCCCGAACGGCTCAGCGACCTGGTCGAACGCTTCGGCGGCCACGGCCCCGCGGTGTGCCTGCGGTTGCCCGACGGCGAAGACGAGTCGGTGTGGCCGCCCGAGGTGGCCGGCACCGTCTACCGGGTCGTCCAGGAGTCGCTGACCAACATCTCCCGCCACGCCCGGCACGCCCGCTCGGTCACGGTCAGCGTCGCCCGAGATCGGGAGGCGGTCGTCGTCGAGGTCGTCGACGACGCCTCACCGGCTCCGGCCCGGCGCCACCACCGCGGCGGCTACGGTCTGGTCGGGATGCGCGAGCGCCTTGAGGCTCTGGGCGGCACGCTGTGCGCCGGCCCGCGCCCCGAGGCCGGCTGGTCCGTGCTCGCCACCCTGCCCCTCCCCGCGCGGACGCGCCGATGACCATCCGGGTGCTGCTGGCCGACGACCAGGCGATGATCCGCGCCAGCTTGCGGATCATTCTCGAGGACCGGCCCGACATCAGCGTGGTCGCCGAGGCCGCCGACGGCGCCGAGGCGGTCGCCCTGGCCCGGAGGCTGCGCCCGGATGTGTGCCTGGTGGACGTCCAGATGCCCCGCCTCGACGGCATCGAGGTCACCCGTGCCCTGGCCGGCCCCGGCGTCCCCGACCCGCTCCGGGTGATCGTGGTCACCACCTTCGACCTCGACGAGTACGTCTACGGCGCGCTGCGCGGCGGGGCGGTCGGCTTCGTCCTGAAGGACGCCGGCCCCGCCCTGCTCGTCGAGGCCGTCCGGGCCGCTGACGCCGGGGACGCCCTTGTCTCGCCGTCGGTCACCCTGCGGCTGCTGCGCCACCTCACGGCCGCCGGGGCTCCGGCCGCCCGGGGGCCCGCCCGGCCGCTGTCCGACCGGGAGACCGAAGTCGTCCGGGCCATCGCCAGAGGCCGCACCAACCAGGAGATCGCCGCCGAGTTGTTCATCTCGCTGAGCACCGTCAAGGGCTACATCTCCGGCATCAACGTCAAGCTCGGGGTGCGCAACCGGGTCGAGATCGCCGCCTGGGCCTGGGAGAACCGCATGACGGACGCCACGTAACACCGGCGGGGACACCGCCCCGGACGCGTCACGCGCCGCCGAAAACCTCGGGCACGCCGATCCCGGCTTCACGCCGCGGACCTGCGCCCGCCCTGCCCGACCCTGATACCCGACGCCGCCGACCGCTCCGGGAAGGCGACGGACGCCTTCTCCCTCGGATGGGCCGTGTGCCCCCGGCGTGCCCCAGCATGATCGAGTGTGTCGTCTGCGCCTAGCGCGATTGCCCAAGTGAGCCCGGCCGATGCCTGCGCATGCGAGTGCTCCAGCCGTCAGGCGTCGAAGCGGCGGCGGGCGGTCTCGATGTGACCGAGGTACCGGTGGGTCCACGGGTACATCGATGTCTCCGGGGAGCCGGCGGTGGCCGCACCCGACGTGGCCATCCGGCGCTGAGGGCTGACGGGCGCGTATAGATCGCAATCCGCCGATCTCGGTAGTTCACGGTCGGATCTTCGGCCCCGGCGCGGGTATAAGGAGAGCGCGCTCACCCCACTCGATTCCCCGACCGCAATGCTACGAACCGGGCCGGAAACCGAGCTCCCTCTGCTCAGAGCAGATCTGCCCCAAGCGGATCGTGTCGACGCCGGTCCGAATCGCCTCACATGATGGACGCATGAGCGAAGAATCGAATCTTCCACTGTTCGATACGAGGGTAAGGCGCGAGCTCTACGAGCAGCGTGTTCTCGTTCTCGACGGCCCTCTCGATGATGACAATGGGACACTGCTGACCACGCAACTGATAGCACTCGCCACGCAGGACGCGTCGACGGACATCGCATTGTGGATTCACTCCCCGGGCGGGTCGGTTCCCTCGATGCTTGCGATCCGCGACATCATTCGACTCATTCCCTGTGACGTATCGACCCTCGTGCTGGGCATTGCTTACAGCGCCGGGCAATTCTTGCTGTCATCGGGGGCCCGAGGGAAGCGCCGCGCCCTGCCGCACGCACGTGTCCTGATGCACCAAGGCTCGGCGGGAATCGGTGGCACCGCAGTCGACATCGAACTGCAGGCCGGCGACCTTCGGCATACTCGCGACACGGTGCTCGGTCTTATCGCCGAGGACACGGGGCAGCCCGTCGAACGCATATTCGAGGATTCTCTGCACGATCGTTGGTACACAGCGCAAGAGGCACTGAACTACGGCTTCATAGATGCAATCGTGCAAAATTTCGACGAAATCGCGCCGCGCAATCGCCCACGGCCCGGATTCGGCGTCACCGAAGGAGTCGGCCAGTGACCGCGTATACGATCCCGAACGTCATCGCCCAGAATCCTCGTGGCGAGCGGATCATGGATGTCTACTCGCACCTGCTCACCGAGCGAATCGTCTATCTGGGCACCGCAATCGACGCGGGCGTCGCGAACGCGCTCATCGCGCAGCTGATTTTTCTAGAGTCAGACAACCCCGATGCCGAAATACAGTTCTATATCAACTGCGAAGGCGGGGACCCAAGCGCAATGCTCGCGATATACGACACCATGCGCCATATCCGCCCGCGGGTTTCGACAACCTGCGTTGGACAGGCCGTCGCGGTGGGTGCCGTCCTTCTCGCCGCGGGTGCCGAAGGAAAACGTGCCGCTCTCCCGCACGCACGAGTGATCCTGCACCAACCAGCTGCTCAGGGGCGCGGAGCGATCCCCGATCTCATCTTGCAAGCCGACGAGGTCGTCCGCGTCCGAGCAGACATCGAGCGCATACTGTCACGGCACACCGGCCAGACGATCGAGACCCTACGCGCCGACACCGATCACGATCGCGTGTTCACCGCGACCGCGGCCTTGGAGTACGGACTCCTCGATCAGATCATCGAGGAGCATTCATAGGCCAGTGGATGATCCCGGCAAGCCACGCTACGCGGCCAGGGCATACGCCGCCGAGCAGGTAGCACCTCTCGACATGCTGCTCTGAGCAGACCGCAAGCTCTCGGCGACGGCAAGGGTCAGATCGACCAGGGTCACATCCAGCGCGCCGGCGACCGCAGCGATCATTTCGCTCGACGGCTCTTTGACGCCTCGTTCCATCTCGGAGAGATACTGCGGAGAGACTCCGGCGCGACGTGCCGTCTCGCTCAGCTTCTCGCCCCGCTCGTGACGAAGACCTCTGAGACACTCGCCGAGCGCGTGCCGCCACAGCGGCTCACGAGCCGGAGACGGCGTGGAGTTGGTCCGATCGATCGCTGGACGTAGCGGCGGGACAGAAGAGGCCATGCCTCACCTTAGATAGACGGCGCGTTCGAGTTCGGCCAGATCCGCGCAGAGCGGAACCGTCCCCGTCTCCTCCGGTCCGTCTCAGGGTGAATCGCGCGCTCACCGAGTGGTCGCCGTAGCGGAGATCATTCGGTGCTGCCGGTGACCAGTCACATGAGCAGGGCGTCGCAGACGGTGCTCAGCAGCGTGAGGCGGGTGGTGTGGGCCTTGGGCAGGATCTCCGATGAACTTCGGCCTGGGCCGCGATTCTGACGGCCCACAGACGGCCCAGGACCGGTAGGAGCATCTTGGGCCGGCGATTCGACATCGCTGGCCCCTGCACTTCCCGCGCTGAGAAATCTCCTTCTGACCTGCGCTTATAGCGTCAAACGCCAACGGCTCAGCTCGAACGTGACGGCCTGGTAGCGGTCACCGCTCCGCTCGCTGGTCTACTTGTGGCGGAAGTAGACGAACAGGCGGCCGTGGTTCTTGGAGTCCTTGTCGATGCGGTGATAGAGGGCCTTGATCTCCTTCTGCTCCAGGAAGCGCAGGACCTTCTTCTTCAGCTGGCCCGAGCCCTTGCCAGGGATGATCTCGACCTCGGTGGCCCTCTTCCTGATGGCCTCGTCGATGATGTCACGCAGCGCCTTGTCGATCTCGCCGCCGCGGTTGAAGATCGGGTGCAGATCCAGCTTCAGCTTCACGCGTCCCAGCTTCTCATCTCCGCGCACCGCCGGGTCAGTCCCCTCTGGGCGGGAACGGCTCCGGGGCTTCGTCCTGTCGCGTCCGGCGGGTTCGCTCAGGCGCGCGCCCGCCTTCACCAACGCCCGCCTTCGCCGACGCCCGCCGGATGGAACCGTACCGGTGGATCGGAAAGCGATCATGTCGACGTCCCGTCAGGCCGCTGGGCTGACCGTGTAATTAAATTTGACCAATTAAGCCGGTGATTGTGGCAATTCCACGATCTAGGCAAATAAATGATCTCTAGTTAGGCTCCCTGTCATGATCGGCCGCCTTTACCGGTGGCCGCTCTCTCGTCACCCAACGGGGAGGGTCGAGGCCTCCTCAGCCATGCCCTGATCCAGGCGTGCCCGGGTGACCTGTGACCTCTCCACGGCGTGACGTGGTCATGCGTCCCCCAGGGAGGTCTCGTTGCCAAGCAAGTCCCAGCCATCCAGGACCAGGCGCGTGGCGGTGCTCGCCGCCTGCGTCGGACTCGTCGCGGCGATGGCGCCGCCGGCGAGCGCGGCTCCCACCCCCACCCCGCCCTCGAAGTGGACGGCGACCCCGTTGACGGGCGGCGAGCTGGTACAGGGGGCCAAATCGGCAACCGGAAAAATCGCCCAGAGTGACACGGCGCTGCTGAAGTCAACCTCAGGCGCCACGGTCAACGTGATGGTCAAACTCGACTATGACTCGTACGCCGCCTATCAGGGCGGACTTGAGGGACTTCCTGCTACGAGCCCCGCCAAGACCGGCAAAGCTCTCGATATCAAAAGCGCCGAATCCAAGAAATACGAAAAGCACATCGAAGAAGTCGAGAACACCTTCCTCGCCGGACTGGCCAGGAACGTTCCCACGGCGAAGGCCGGGCAGAAGCTGCGCACCGTCTACGGCGGCATCGCGCTGCGGCTGCCCGCCAACAAGGCGGCCGAGCTGCTGAAGCTGCCCGGAGTCGTGGCCGTCCAGGAGGACAAGCCCGAGAAGCTGCTGACCGACTCCAGCGCCTCCTTCATCGGGGCTCCGGCGATCTACAGCAAGCTGGGCGGCAGCGCCTCCTCCGGCAAGGGGGTCGTCGTCGGCATCCTGGACTCCGGCGTCTGGCCGGAGCACCCCCAGTTCGCCGACCCCGGCACGCTGCCCGCCGCGCCCCCGACCAGGGACGGCACCCCGCGCGTCTGCGACTTCGGCGACAACCCGCTGACCCCGGCGGCCGATCCGTTCGCCTGCAACCGGAAACTGATCGGCGGCGCGCCGTTCCTGGACACCTACAACGCGGTGTTCCCGGGCGGGGAGGTCTACCCCGACAGCGCCCGTGACTCCAACGGTCACGGCACCCACACCGCGACCACCTCGGCCGGCGGCCCGGTGGCCGACGCCAACCCGCTCGGCATCAGCCGCGGACCGATCCACGGCATCGCCCCGGCGGCGCACGTGTCGGTCTACAAGGTCTGCGGGGTGCAGGGTTGCTTCCCCTCCGACTCCGCACAGGCGGTGGGCCGGGCCATCCTCGACGGCGTCCGTGTGATCAACTTCTCGATCTCCGGCGGCACCTCCCCCTACAGCGACCCGGTGGAGCTGGCCTTCCTCGACGCCTACGCGGCCGGCGTGCTCGTGTCCGCCTCGGCGGGCAACGAGGGCCCGGGGGCGGCCACCGTCAACCACCTCGGCCCGTGGGTGACCACCGTGGCGGCCTCCACGCAGAGCAGGACCTTCCAGTCCACGATCACGCTGACCGGCTCGGGGGGCGCGACGGCCACGGTCAAGGGCGCCTCCATCACGGCCGGGGTGAACTCGCCGCTGCCGGTGGTGCTCGCCTCCGCCCCGCCGTACTCCAACGCGCTGTGCACGACACCCGCTCCCGCGGGCCTGTTCACCGGCAAGATCGTCGCCTGTCAGCGCGGTCCCGGCCGGGTCATGAAGGGCTACAACGTGCTCCAGGGCGGCGCGGCCGGCATGATCCTCTACAACGCCACGCCGCTCGACGTGATGACCGACAACCACTGGATCCCGACGGTCCACATCGACAAGCCGGAGGGCGACGCGCTGCTGGCCTTCCTGTCGGCCAATCCGGGCGCGACCGGTAAGTTCGCCCAGGGCGCCAAGGCCACCTGGCAGGGCGACGTGATGACCACCTTCTCCTCTCGCGGACCGGGCGGCGACTTCCTCAAGCCGGACGTCACCGCGCCGGGCCTGCACATCCTGGCCGGGCAGACCCCGACGCTGGAGGATCCGGTGGGCGGCCCGCAGGGCAACCTGTACCAGGTCATCGCGGGCACCTCGATGTCGTCTCCGCACGTCGCCGGCGCCTCGGCGCTGGTGTTCGCGCTGCACCCCGACTGGACGCCGGGCCAGGTCAAGTCCGCGCTGGAGACGACCGCCAAGACCTCCGTCACCAAGCAGGACCGCGTCACCCCCGCCGACCCGTTCGACCTCGGCGGCGGCCGCATCGACCTGACCAGGGCCGGCGACCCCGGCCTGACCCTGAACGAGACCGCGGAGAACTTCGCCGCCTCCGCGAACGACGAGCTCAACCGCGTCGACCTCAACCTGCCGTCGGTCAACGCCCCGATCATGCCGGGTCTCATCACCGCCAAGCGGACGTTCACCAACGTCACCAACAAGACGCTCACCTACAACGCCACGGGCACGACCGTGAGCGGGGCGAACATCTCGGTGCTGCCGCCTCGCTTCAGCGTCAAGCCGGGCAAGAGCGCTCAGATCACCGTGCTGGTGACCGCGCCGGACCTGCCCGAGGGGCAGTACTTCGGCCAGGTCAACCTCAAGCAGGACGGCGGCACCCGCGACCTGCACCTGCCGGTCGCGTTCTTCCGCAAGGAAGGCGCCGTCCCGGTCGACCAGACCTGCGTGCCGGCCACCATCGCCCGCAACACCGGTGAGTCCACCTGCACGGTGAGCGTGCAGAACAGCACCCTCAAGGACGCCGAGGTGACGGCGGTCAGCACGCTGGACAGCAAGCTGCGGCTGAACTCCGTGACCGGCGCCACCCAGGTCGGCTCCCAGATCGCGACGGTGAAGACCACTCTCGCGGCCAGGCAGCCGGACAGGCCGAGCATCGCCCCGGGCACGGGGCCCGCGCCCTACCTGCCGCTCGACGCCTTCGGCATCACCCCGACGCCGATCGGTGACGAGCAGGCGCTGAACTTCAACGTCCCGCCGTTCACGTACGCGGGCAAGACCTACAACCGGATCGGCGTCGTCTCCAACGGCTACACGGTCGCGGGAGGCACCTCGGGCTCGACCGACATCGCCGCCACCCCGCAGTCGCTGCCGAACCCGGCGACTCCGAACAACGTGCTCGCCCCCTACTGGACCGACCTGGACGGCACCGGCACGCCGGGCGTCTACGTCGGAACGCTGACCGACGGCGTGAGCGACTGGCTCGTCGTCGAATGGCGTCTCAACGTCTACGGCACGACCGACGCCAAGGTGTTCCAGCAGTGGATCGGGCTGAACGGCGCCGAGGACATCACCTACACCTACGACCCGGACCACCTGCCCGGTGACGCCCCGGCGAGCTACGGCCTGACCGTGGGCGCGGAGAACGACGAGGGCACGGCCGGCGGCCAGATCACCGGGCCGCCGACCCAGGACCTGCGGGTGACCAGCACGCCCGGAGCCCCCGGCGGCACCCTGACCTACACGATGAAGGTCAAGGGAGTCGGCGCGGGAACCGGGACGGTGACGACGGGAACGTCGACGCCGCAGGTGAAGGGCATCACGATCGAGGTCGACAAGATAACCGTGCAGTAGGAGGCGGCAACGCCCAGGGGCCCGGCACCCGGTGCCGGGCCCCTCTGCCCGCCCTTTCCAGGCGGTCCGGGTTGCCGGGTTTCCGGGTTTCCGGATCCCTCTTCCAAGCCTCAGCGGTGCAGGTAGTCGACCAGGTAGGCCTTCTCGCTCTCCAAGGACTCGATGGCGCTCTTGACCACGTCGCCGATGCTCACGATCCCGGTGAGCCGGCCGTCGGCCACGACCGGCACGTGCCGGATACGGTGGGTGGTCATGGTCTGGCGCAGGTCATCGACGTCGGCATTGGGCGGGCAGGTGCGAACCTCGGTCGTCATGATGGACGACACCGGAGCGGCCAGCACGTCCGCGCCCCGGTCGTTCAGTCGGCGCACCACGTCACGCTCGGAGACGATGCCCACGATCTCCGAGCCGTCCTCGGAGACCACCGCGGCGCCGATGTTGTGCTCGGCCAGGATCGCGAGGAGCTCGGTCACCGTGGCCTCGGGATGAACGGTTGCCACATCCGTTCCCTTGCCTTGCAGAATCATACCGATCAGCATCGACACCACCTCGGTTCAGCCTGGCTGGGGTATCCCTAACCATTGCCCCGCCGACCCTCGGTCTAAGCGCCGTCTGAGCACCTCCGACGGTAAAGACCGTGACTGTCACGTCACCGAGAGTAGCCGTACCGCGTCGAGGGCCAGGGAGAGTTCCACGATGTCCAGCGGACGAGCCAGGGAACGCCCGGTGAGCTGCTCGATGCGCCGGATGCGGTTGAAGACCGTGTTGCGATGGCAGTACAGCTGCCCGGCGGCGCGCACCGCGGAGCCCTCGCAGCGCAGCCACGCCTCCAGAGTGCCGAGCAGCACCTCCCGGTCGGCCGGGTCGAGGGTGAGGACGGGCCGCAGGATGACACCGCCGAGCCGGCCGGCGAGCTCGGGCTGACTCACCACCAGCGCCGCGGGCGACCGGGCTGCTCGGCAGCAAGGCCATCCAGGTCACCGCCACCACCTACGACATCGACATGATCAACGGGGTCGATTTCCTGGTCAAGGAGAAGGGCGTCAGGTCCGGAGACAAGATCGGCCACCTCTACTTCGAGGGGGACTACGGCGAGAGCGCGCTGAACGGCTCCAAGTACGCCGCCGGGAAGCTCGGCCTGACGGTCGTCGAACAGAAGATCAAGGCGACCGACCAGGACATGAGCGCCCAGGTTGCCGCGTTCAAGGCCGAGGGGGTCAAGGCCGTGCTGGTCTCCGTCGGTCCCAAGCAGGCGGCCTCGCTCGTCGGCGTCTCGCTGGCCAAGGGCATGGACGTGCCGTTCGTCGGCAGCAACTCGGCCTACTCGCCGCAGTTGCTGCCGACCCCGGCCGGTCCCGCCCTGCTCAAGGACTTCTACGTCATGACCGGCGGTGCCCCGATCAGCTCGCCGCTGCCGGCCATGAAGAAGCCGGCGGCCGACTACGAGGCGAAGCATCCCGGCCAGACCATCGACAGCGGCGTCGCCACGGGCTACTCGGCGGCCGCGATCGTCGGCGACGCGCTCGCGAAGGCCTGTCGGGGCAAGGATCTGGGCCGCGCCGCCGTCATCGCCGCGCACCGCAGCCGGTCCTCGTGGGGCGGCGCCTATGGGACGACCATGGACTTCACCGTGTTCGACAAGCCCGC
This sequence comes from Streptosporangium sp. CA-135522, assembly GCF_050949235.1. Classification (NCBI taxonomy): domain Bacteria; kingdom Bacillati; phylum Actinomycetota; class Actinomycetes; order Streptosporangiales; family Streptosporangiaceae; genus Streptosporangium; species Streptosporangium sp. CA-135522. The sequence goes on along the minus strand of NZ_CP192026.1, from coordinate 3,365,878 downwards.
GTCACGGGCGTCGTTCGTCGTCAAGCCGGACAAGTCCGCCCTCGGCGGCGCCGCGGTATTCAAGGAGGCGGCGGTCTCCGAGCTGGCCAGGGACTACCCGGTGCCGGTCGGCTGATCGCCGGTCTGTGACGGGGTCCGCACCCGCCTAAAGTGGGGGTGCGGACCCCACTCGCCGGGAGTAGTGTGTGAAATACCACACACCTTCGCTCCCGAGGACACGATGACCGACAAGCTCAACACCGGTAGCCACGACCTGCCGGTCTCCGACGCCCTCGCCGCGTTCATGGGGACCGGCTGGGCCGACACTCACCGCGACGATCTGACCGCACTGCCGCTGGCCACCTACACCGCCAAGCGCCGCGCCGCCCTCGCCGCGCGCTTCCCCGGCGAGCGCCTGGTCATCCCGTCGGGCACGCTCAAGGTCCGCAGCAACGACAGCGACTACCGGTTCCGGGCGCACAGCGCGTTCACCTACCTCACCGGCGACCAGGAGCCGGGCAACGTGCTGGTCATCGAGCCCTCCGGGTCGGCCACGCTGTTCCTGCGGCCCCGTTCGCCGCGCTCGGCGCCGGGAACGGCCGGGCAGGAGTTCTACCGGGACCGCCGCTACGGCGAGTTCTGGGTGGGCCGCCGTCCCGACCTGGCCGAGGCGGAGGCGATCTACCTGATCGACTGCGCCGCCGTGGACAGGCTCGACGACGTGCTCGGCGGTCCCGCGAGGGTGCTGCGCGGGGTGGACGCCTCGGTGGACGCCCGGGTCGCGCCGCACGACGGGGACGGCGACCTGGAGACGTTCCTGTCGGAGATGCGCCTGATCAAGGACGAGTGGGAGGTCGCCGAGCTGCAGTTCTCGGTGGACGCGACCGCGCGCGGGTTCGAGGACGTGGTGCGGGCGCTGCCCGCCGCCCTGGCCCACCGGCGCGGCGAACGCTACCTGGAGGGAGTCTTCGGCCTCCGCTCCCGCCTGGAGGGCAACGCGGTCGGCTACGACAGCATCGTGGCCTCCGGCGCACACGCGTGCGTACTGCACTGGATCCGCAACGACGGCCGGCTGAACGACAGCGACCTGCTGCTGCTCGACGCGGGTGTGGAGACCGACAACCTCTACACCGCCGACATCACCAGGACCCTGCCGCTGTCGGGACGCTTCAGCCCGATCCAGCGCCAGGTCTACGAGCTGGTCTACGAGGCCCAGAGCGCGGCGATCGCCACCCTCAGGCCGGGCGCGAGGTTCCGCGACTTCCACCAGGCGGCCATGCGGGTCATCGCCGAAGGGCTGCACGACTGGGGCGTGCTGAAGATCAGCGCGGATGAGGCGATGGAGGCCGACAGCGGCCTGTACCGCCGCTACACCCTGTGCAGCAGCGGCCACATGCTCGGCATGGACGTCCACGACTGCGCCAAGGCCCGCTCGGAGGTCTATCTGGACGGAGTGCTGGAGGAGGGCCAGGTGCTCACCGTCGAACCCGGCCTCTACCTCCAGCCGGACGACCTGACGCTCCCGCCGGAGCTGCGCGGTATCGGCGTGCGCATCGAGGACGACCTCGTCATCACCGCCGACGGCGCCCGGCTGATGTCCGCCGGCCTGCCTCGCCACCCCGACGAGATCGAGGGCTGGATGAGCGCGCTCGCCGGCTGATCACGGGCCCGGCTCTCCCGACCACCTGCGGAAAGTGTGAGGCCCTGACAAGATGTGATCTGGGCCTCATCCCTTTTCCTCAAATTACACAGGAGCCATCGACTTACTGGACTACCCGTCAGTAGGGTGACTGATCCATGGTCGGAGTCGCGAACCCCGAGGTGTTCATGGCACAACGGACGGCGCACTGATGGCGGTCGGCGGGCGGGACAGGGTCACCGGTTACCTCGTCCGCAGGAGCACCGACGTGTTCGGCCGTGTCGGCGACATGTCGGTGATCGCCCTTGAGGGCTTCCGCCGTACCTGGGACGTCCGGACCTGGTTCTGGGAATACGTCCAGCAGTGCTGGTTCCTCGCCCGCGTCACCAGTCTTCCCGTCCTGCTCGTCTCGCTTCCCCTGGGGGCGACCGTCGCCCTCCAGGTGGGCCAGCTCGCCTGGCAGCTGGGCGCCTCCTCCGCCACCGGCGGCGCCGTGGTCGTCGGCCTGGTCCGCGAGGTGGCCCCGATGGCCTCGGCCCTGCTCATCGCGGGCGCCGGCGGCTCGGCCATGACCTCCGACATCGGCGCCCGCAACATCCGCGACGAGCTGGCCGCCATGGAGGTGATGGCGGTCAACCCGATCCACCGCCTGGTCACCCCCCGGCTGTGGGCGGCGAGCACGGTGGCGGTGCTGCTGGTTCCGCTGGTCATCGTGGCCGGGGCGAGCGGCGGCTACTTCTTCAACGTCATCATCCAGGGCGTCACCCCCGGCGCCTACTTCGACGGTGCGGTGTCCCTGCTGGTCACCAGCGACCTGCTGGTCACGCTGCTCAAAGCATGGATCTTCGGCTTCATCGCGGCGATCATGTCGTGTTATTTCGGCATGACCTGCCAGACCAGCCCGGTCGGCGTGGGCCGCGCGGTCAACCAGTCCACGGTCGTCACGTTCATGCTGGTGTTCGCGGTCAACTACGTGATCACCATGATCTATTTCCTCGCCTACCCGCCCAGGCCCATGTGATGGCGACGATCCCGGGAGCGCGCAGCGCCGGATTCCGCGCGTACGGCATGCTGCGCGACCTCGCCGACCGGCTGGCCTCCCTGTCGGACTGGCCGCTGTTCCTGTGGAAGGTCGTCTTCTACTCCGTCCGGGACATCGTCTTCCGGATGAAGTTCACCAAGGTCGTGCTCCGCCAGGTCAGCGACGTGGTGGTGGGCGTCGGGGCGACCGTCATCGGCGGCGGCATGGTCTTCGTGGCCTTCACCATGGCCTTCGCGGTCGGCGCGACCGTCGGCCTGCAGGGCTATCAGGGCCTGCAGGCGATCGGCGCCGAGTCCTTCATCGGCCTGGTGGGCAGTTTCGCCAACGTCCGGGAGATCACCCCGATCATCGCGGCGGTCGCGCTGGCGGCGCAGGTCGGCTCGTCCTTCACCGCCGAGCTGGGCGCGATGCGGATCTCCGAGGAGATCGACGCGCTGGAGGTGATGGCCATCAACGCCTTCACCTACCTGATCTGCACCCGGGTGGTGGCCGCGCTGATCGCGCTGGTCCCGGTCTACATGATCGCGCTGTTCGCCAGCTTCTTCGCCACCCGGCTGATGTGCACGGTCCTGTTCGGCATGTCGCCGGGCGTCTACGACTACTACTTCTACCTCGGTCTGCCGCTGATCGACATCGTCTACAGCGTGATCAAGGTGATCGTCTTCGCGTTCGCCGTGATCAGCATCCACTGCTACTACGGGTTCAACGCCACCGGAGGCCCGGTCGGCGTGGGAACCGCGGCGGGACGGGCGATCCGTCAGTCGATCGTCACGGTCATCCTCCTCAATCTGCTGCTGTCCTACCTGTTCTGGGGTAACGGCAGCGGCGTGAAGCTGACGGGGTGAGCCGCGATGGCGCGCGGTGACGTCCCCCTGCCGATCCGGCTCGCGATCTCACTCGGCGTGGTGCTCTCCGTCGTCGTGGCCCTCGTCCTCGTCGTCCGGAGCGCGGCGAACGAGAGCGGCACGCGGCTGACCGCGGCGTTCACCCACGCCGGGCAGGGCCTGGACCCCAACTCCCCGGTGAAGATCCGCGGCATCACGGTCGGCGGGGTCAGCTCGGTCACCCTCGACCGCACCGGCCAGGCGGTGGTCACCATGCACGTCGAGCCCGGCGTCAAGGTGCCCGAGACCGTCACCGCCGCGATCGAGCCGAGCTCGGTCTTCGGTCCCAAATACGTCAACCTGATCCTCGGATCCGGCGAGGCCGGCGGCCCCTACCTGGGCGACGACGCCGTCATCACCAGGACCGAGGCGCCCAAGGACCTGTCGGACACCCTCAACGACGCCTACGAGGGACTCGGCGCGGTGGACCCGGCGGACATCACGACCATCGTGCACACCCTGGGGCGCGGGCTGGACGGCAAGGGGCCGCAGCTGCGGGAGATCGTCGACGACACCGGGAAGATCGTCGAAGTGGCCCACCGGCGCCGCGGGGAGTTCCGGCGATTCATCGGCGACACCGGGGCGCTGAGCGGCAGCCTCGCCGACAAGGGCGACGAGCTGGTGGCGATCTCCTCCGACCTCAACGTGATCACCCCTGACCTGCTGAAGCGGGCCGACAAGGTCCGCGCGCTGCTGCGGGAGTTCGACGAGATCTCCCACCTGAGCGCGCACGGCCTGCGTAAGCACCGTAAAGACCTCAAGGCCGCGGTGAACGCCGGAGAGCGCGCGGCCGCGCTGCTCTACGCGCAGCTCGGCGTCGCGGGTGACGGTGTGCGAGGGCTGAACCAGATCCTCAGCGTGCTGAACGACCTGGTCGCGGGCCAGGGACCGAACGGCGCCAACCAGATCAAGATGGAGGCCTTCGTCGCGACCGACATCTGCGAGCTCTTCGTCGGCGCCTGCGGCCCCACGAACGGCAGGTGAGCCTTTTGGCCCGGTCGAGAGAACAGGTCCAGCGCCGCTGGACGCTCGCCAAGTTCGTCCTCTTCCTGCTCGTGACGGGCACCCTGATCGTCCTGATCGGCGCCCAGATCGCGCGGGTGAGCGTCGGCGACACCTACCGTCTCATCGGCACCTTCGACGACGTCTCCGGGCTGCACGAGGGCGACCAGGTGAAGATCGCGGGCGCGCCGGTCGGCCAGGTCGACTCGATCGAAGTGGTCGACGGCAGGGCCGAGGTCGTGCTCAGCGTGCGGGCCGCGGTGAAGGTGCCCGCCGACAGTTCCGCCGCCGTCCGGTGGCGCAACACGATCGGCCAGCGGGTGATCTACTTGATGCCCGGCACCGCCCGGGACATGCTCGGCGACGGCGCCCGCGTGAAGCGGACAAGCTCGGTGGTGGACATCGGCGAGCTGGTCAGCGACCTCGGCCCGCTCACCCGCAGCCTGGACCCCGACCAGATCAACCAGCTGCTGACCGCGGTGGGCGAGGCGCTGGAAGGCAACCAGGAGAACATCCCCAAGCTGGTCGACAACCTCGACGACCTGACCACCACGGTGGTCGAACGCAAGAAGATCATCAAGGGGCTGCTGGAGGACTACGCCACGGTGACCGGGGTGGTCGCCCGCCGCGACAAGCAGATCTCCCAGCTCGTGGACAACCTGGTCGCGCTGACGGGCGCCTTCGCCCGCAACCGCGAACTGGTCGACGACGCCCTGGTGGAGCTGTCCACCACGGTCAGGGTCAACAATCAGGTGCTCGGCCACAACTCCCGGGAGTTCGGCCGGGTGGTCGACAGCATGACCCGGCTCACCGGCGGCATCCGGCGCAACATCGGCAGCGTCGAGAAAGTGCTCAACACGATCACCCCACCGCTGCGGCGCTCGTTCCAGGTGACCGGCCGGGGCCACTTCGTCACCACGGCGGTGCCTTGCCTGACGCTCGGCCCCCTGCCCTGCCCCTATCCGATGAGCAGTCCCCCTCCGCTGCGTGGCGGCCTCAAGCTCACCAGCACCGGGAATCTGCGGCGAGTGCTGGTGGGCCCCTGATGGCGCTCAAGTCGTTTCGCGACCGCAACAAGACCGTCGTCGGCCTGGTGTCGATGGCGGCCCTGGGAGCCATACTGATCACCACCTTCCTGGTCGGCAACCTGGGCCTGCTGGAGGGCGGCTACACGATGTCGGCGGTGCTGCCGGACTCCGCCGGCCTGCAGACCGGCAACGACGTACGCGTGGCGGGCGTCCCGGTCGGCAAGGTCACCGAGGTCCGCGCCGACTACGGTCAGGGGCACGTCGTGGTCACCTGGAAGGTGGACGACGGGATCAGGCTCGGCCCGCAGACCCGGGCCGAGATCACCCTGTCGAACCTGCTGGGCGGCCGCTACGTCAAGCTCACCGGGCCGGTCACCCGGCCCTACATGGACGAGCTGCCCGAGGAGAAGCGGCAGATCCCGATGTCACGGACCAGCACCCCCGTGCTGATCACCGATGCCCTCAAGGACGCCACCCGGCTGGTGCAGAAGCTCGACACCGACTCGGTCGACAAGCTCCTTTCGGAGCTGGCCAAGCTCAAACCGGCCCGGAAGGGCCGGGTCAGCAAGCTACTGGACAACATCGGCGAACTGTCGGAGATCATCAGCGAGAGCGAGCCGCAGCTTCGGAGGCTGCTGGACAACGGCAACAAGATCATGAAGGTGCTGGACACGAAGAACGCGCAGCTCGACCGGCTGATCGACTCGATCGCGATCATGCTCGATGAGCTACGGCTGCGCCGCGACGAGCTGAAGTCCCTGCTCGGCGATGGCAGCGACCTGGTCAACAGCATCACCACCCTGGTCACCGAGCACGAGAAGAACCTGATCGCGGTGGTGGACGACGTGACCGCGATCGGCAACCGGCTCGACTCCACCAGCGGCCAGGGACTCAACTCCACCCTCGCCTGGGTCGGGCCCACCTTCTCCGGACTGGCCACCGCCGGCGGCCAAGGCCCCTGGGTGGAAGCCATCGCCACCGGCCTGGGCCCGATCAACCCCGAGGTGCTCGGCGCCATCCGCAAGGACAGGAACAGCCGTTGACACGCCGTGGACTGCGAGGAACGAGCTGTTCACGGCGTGCACCGGAGCGGAGCGACCAGTGACAGGCGGACTGCGAGGAACGAGCCGTCCACGGCGTGCACCGGAGCGGGAGGTCTCATGCTGAGAACGGTGGCGGCGTTTCTGGCCGGGGTGCTGCTGCTGTCGGTGGGAGGCTGCTCGCTGCTGCCTGGCGGGGCGTCGCCGTACCGGCTGACGGCCTATTTCAGCGCGGCGCCCTCCCTGTACGAACAGGCCAAAGTGAAGGTGCTGGGCCTGGATGCCGGAACGGTGGAGAAGCTGACCGTGGAGGGCGACAGGGTCCGGGCGGATCTGCTCATCGACGGACGGGTGCCGCTGCCCGCCGATGTGGAGGCGGTCGTGGCCGCGCAGAACACGCTGGGCGAACGGAACGTGGTGCTGCATCCGCCGTGGAAGCCCGGCCAGACCAGGATCGCGCCGGGCGCGGTGATCCCGTTGGAGCGGACCGACCTCCCGGTGGAGATCGACGACGCGCTGGAGGCGTTCACCAAACTCACCGACGCCCTCGACACCGACAAGATGGGCGACGTGGCGGGGAACCTGGCCGAGACGGTCCGGGGACGGGGCAAGCAGATCAACCGGGCGCTGACGGACGCGGCCTCGCTGACCCGCACCCTCGCCGGGCAAGACCAGCAGCTGATCGACCTGGCCGACGGCCTCAACCGGATCGCCACCAAACTCAACGGGCGCGAGCGTCAGGTCAAAACGGCCATCGACGCCTTCGCCGAGGCCAGCGCCACCCTCGCCGACGAGCGCCGGCGCCTGAAAGGCTTCATCACCGGCCTCGCGGAGTTCGTGCAGCGGGGTGACGTGCTGATCGAGGCGTACCAGGAGAGGCTGCCCAAAGGCGTGGCCAACCTCGCCGAGCTGGTGCTGACCCTGAAGGTGAACAGCCGGTCGGCGGCCACGGCCATCGAAGGAGCCCGCAAGTTCGCCGACAATCTCGTCGCGTCGTGGGACAGGGAGCACCACGTGGTCAAGATCCGCCTGGTGCTCAACGCGATGACCCGGGCCTGGCTAAGGCCGTTGTTCGAGGCACTGGGTCTGGGCAAGGTGCCGTGCCTGCCCGGCGAGCTGAGCAACTGCCCCTGGGAGAAGGGGAGACGATGAGGAAAGCCAGCGGCGGGCGACCGGCGGGAAGGGAGGGCGGCGTATGAGGCCGTGGACGCGGTTGGCGTCGGGGTTGACCGTACTCTGCCTGACCGCGGCGTGCAGCCTGCAGACCGTGGGGGCGCCGACCGGCGGGCTGACCCTGACCGCGACCTTCGACGACGTGCAGAGCCTGGTGGCCGGGCACAGCGTGCAGATCTCCGACGTGCGGGTGGGCAGCGTGACCGACATCCGCCTGGAGGGATACCGCGCGAAGGTCACCATGTCGATCGAGGACGGCACCCGGGTGCCCAGGGGCACCGGCGCCGTCGTGGCCAAGACCTCGATCCTGGGTGAGAACTACGTCCAGCTGAGGTTGCCCGAAGGCAAGGACATGACGAACGGGCCGTTCATGCCGGACGGCTCGGTGATCACCGATACATCGGTGCAGCCGGACATCGAGCAGGTAACCGAGCGGGCGGGACCCCTGATCGACGCGCTCGGCGCCCAGGACGTGAACGCCATCCTGGACGCGGCGGCGACCGGGCTCGGCGGCAAGGGCAAGGATCTCAACCGGCTGCTCAGGCAGACCACCGAGGTCACCACCGCCTACGCCGAGTCCCGCGAGGATCTGGCCCGCACCATAGACGGCCTGGCCCGGCTCGGCGACGACCTCGCCAAGGGCAGCGGGGAGCTGGACAAGCTGCCCGGTACTCTCGCCGACGCCACCGCCCGGCTGAACCACGGCCGCAAGCACGTGAAGAAAACCCTTCAGGAGCTCACCGCGCTGGCCCGTGAGGTCAACAGCACCGTCTATCCGAGACACGAGGCCCGGCTGCGCACCCTGCTGCGTGACCTCGATGCGGTTTCCACATCGATGGTCCGCGGTAAAGAAGACCTGAAGGTCCTGGTCAGCCGCATACAGCGGTTCATCGACCTGCCACCGATCGTGGTGAACGGCCAGTTGCTGACCTTCGTCTGGCTCAAGGGACTGTTACTGCCCAAGCCGAAGAAGGCGAAGAAAGGCGGCGACCGGCTTCGTCTGCCCAACTCGGTGGACGACTTCCGCCTGCTGCTGGAGCCGCCGCGATGAGGAACCGTATCTGGATCAACCTCGGTTTCTTCGTGGTGCTCGGCGTGGTGATGACGGTGTGGGCGTTCACCAGCATCATCAAGCTGGACTTCATCGAGCGGCCGTACCGGATCAACGCGGAGTTCCTGTCCTCTCCCGGTCTCGTCCGGGGCTTCGACGTGGCCTATCTCGGCGTCCGGATCGGCCGGATCGACGATGTGGCGCTGGCCCCCGGCAAGATCGTGGTGGGTCTGAGCATCGACCGGGACGTCCGGCTGCCGCGGGGCGTCACCGCCGAGGTGCGCCGCAAGTCCGCCATCGGCGAGCCGTACGTGGAGATCTCTCCGCCCAAGGCGGGGGCCGGCGGCGTCCTGGCGGCGGGTGCCACCATCCCGCTGGCCGACACCTCGGTGCCGCTGGACTACCGGAAGCTGTTCGACGGGGTCGGCAAGCTGCTGAAGGCGGTGCCGCCGGAGGACGCCCGGACCATCGTGCACGAGCTGGCGACGGGGCTGGACGGCCGGACGACCTCGATCCGCGAGATCGTGGACAACGCGCACGACCTCACCTCGACCCTCGCTGACAACGCCGACCTGCTGGACGATCTATCGGTGCAGCTCACCCGGCTGACCGGCACGCTGGCGGGCAGGCGTGAGAAGCTGGCGCAGGGCGTGACGGACCTGGCCGGGGTGACCCGGTCGATCCGCGAGTCCCGCAAGCAGCTCTACACGGCCCTCGACCACGGCCCGAGCTTCTTCCGCCAGGTCGACGATCTGCTCAACACCGCGCGCCCCGGCCTGTCCTGCATGTTGACCGCCACGGGCATGAACCCCGGAGTGGTGTTCACGCCCCGCAGCCAGGCGCACATCAACCATCTGCTCCGGACCGTGCCCACCGCCCAGGCGCTCCTCGCCGACGTGATCGACAAGCAGCCCGACGGGGTGTACGGCAGGACCACGTTCATCCTGAGCGTCCCCGGTGGTCCCCGGGTGCCGCAGGAATACCGCGACCCGCTGTCCCCGCCGAAGGTCCACGCGCTGCGTTCCTGCCCGAAGGGCGCCGCGGTCAAGGTGTCCGCCAGGGGCGACGACGATGAGGACCGCGGCCCCCACCCCACCGACGGCACCGCGATCGCCGACGGCGCGGACGGCGACCCGGCCACCGCACCCGACGACGAGACTTCGCAACCACGGGAGAGCGACGGCCCATCCGACTCCGGGGACTCCGTCGACTCCGGGGACTCCGGCACGACCGCTCCACCGGCGGCGAGCGCCGACAGGACCTCGAATTCCACCCGCCAGAACCTCACGCCCTTCATCGTCGCGATCTTCCTCGCCGTCGTCGTCTCGGGCGGCGTGCTCGGCTGGATCGCCGTCGGTCGGGCATCACGCCGCCGTGAACAGGAGTGACAGATGAGCCCAGTCCCTCAGCAGCCCGAAGATCTTCCCGAGGTGCCGGGTGCGGGCCGCGGCGAGGTCTCCGATGACGGCGGGGAGCCCACCGAGCCGGATTCCGCCGCCATGCCCTCGGCCGGTGCGGCCGCCATGCCCTCGGCCGGTGCGACCGAGGACAGGGCCGCGGCGGACAGGGTCGCAGCGGGCGGGGCCGTTCAGGACGAAGCCCGGGAAAGGGAAGGCGCCGGAGCCGGGCCGCGTACGAGGTCACGGGCGTGGCGAGGCAGGCTGATGGGCGCGGTCGCGGCCATGGTGTTCGCGGCGACGGCGACGGCCGCCGTACTGCAGTGGATGGCGGCCGACCGCCTGGCCGAGGAGAAGGCCGAACGCAGCGCGGTGTCCGCGCGGGCGGGCGAGTTCGCCGTGGCGCTGCAGACCTACGACTACTCCAACCTCCAGGCCTACCGCGACCAGGTCTTCGCCATCTCGGGCGAGGACTTCGAGAAGACCTACAACGAGGCCTTCAGCCCCCTCGAAGGTGTGATCACCTCGATGAAGGCGAACTCCTCCGCCTCGGTCAGGGGCGTGTACATCTCCGAGATCGCCGAGGGCAGGGCGAAGGCGATCACGGTCGTCGACTCCCAGGTCACCAGCACCGCGGGCACCCGGCGCATGCTCGGCACCTACATGGAACTCGGCCTGATCAAGACCGGTGGCCAGTGGAAGGTCAACGACGCGACCGTGATGGGCGCGGCCGACGAGCAGGTGACCGACCCCAGCGGAAAGACCATGGAACCGACTCCCACCCCCTCCCCGAACACCAAGAAGAAAGACAAGTAGCTTCCCGGGAAGGTCCTCGCCCGGCCAGAGGCGCGCACTCCGCCATGAGCTCTTAGCAATAAATCGCCTCTTACGCCGATAAAAAGCTTAATCTGAGCAAATGCGCGATTGCCTGGTGCTGGCCGGTCCCACCGACGAGATCTACACCTCGGCCGAAACGGATCTACTCACCGAGGTCGAGCGCGAACGCGCCGGAAAATTCCTCCATGAGGCCGACCGGCGCGACTTCGTCGCGGCCCACGTCCTGGTACGGCGATGCGCGGCCAAGGTCGTCGGCGTGCCCGAAGATCGGCTGACGCTGCTGCAGCACTGCGACCACTGCGGACCGGGACACGGCAAGCCGTACCTGGCGGAGGTCCCCGAGCTCGGCGTCAGCCTGAGCCACAGCCACGGCTACGTGTGCGCGGCGGTGGGCCCCGGCCGGGTCGGCGTGGACGCCGAGCGCGTCCCTGCGGGCCCACTGGACGCGTCCCTGGCCTCGCATGCCCTGGCTTCCGCGGAAAGGCCCCTGGCCCGCGACAACGAGGCGCTGATCCGCCTCTGGGTCCGCAAGGAGGCGCTCATCAAGCGCGGCGAGCTCACCCTGGACGGACTGCGCACCACGGACCTGTCCGGGCTCCCCCTCGACGGGGACGCGCCCGCCGCCGGCGACTTCGGCGGGGACGCGCTCCGCCGCCTGGAGTGGGAGGGCAGGCACCTGCTGGAGTGGCGGACCGGCTCAGGCGTCGCGGTCTGCGTCATCACCGACCAGCCGGCCGTCTTGGGCTGACCTTCCGGGGGTCGGATCGAGGAACACCTGGGAGATCGAGGAGAAGCGTTCCCTGAGCCTGTGCTCCACCCGGTCGGCGGCCAGTTCCAGGCCGGCCCCGGTGGCGTCGTCGGCGAAGTCGACACGGGCGGCGACCAGCACCTCGCTCGGTCCCAGCGTCATGGTGAGCAGCTCCACCACGTTCTCGACTTCGGGCAGGGCGAGCAGTTCGGCCCTGATCTGCTGTTCCATCCTCACGGGCACGGCCTGGCCGATCAGCAGGGACACGTTGGTGCGGATGAGGTTGAGCGCGACCCCGAGCAGCAGCAGGCCGATCACCACCGAGGCGGCGCCGTCCCACAGGGACGATCCGGTCAGCTGGTAGGCCAGCAGGCCGCACGCGGCGATCAGCAGACCCGCCAGGGACGCCTTCTCCGCCGACGAGGCCAAGCGCGTCCAGTCCGCCAGGTTCAACGCGACCCTGCAGGTCGGCTACTTCATCATGGGCGTCCGCGCCGCCGGTCTGGCCGCCGGCCCGATGTCCGGCTACGACGCCGCCGGCATCGACAAGGAGTTCCTGGACGGCGCCCACACCGTGCTGGCCGTCGTCAACATCGGCAAGCCCGGCGAGAACGCCTGGCGCGACCGCCTGCCCCGCCTCGGCTACGACGAGGTGGTCACCACCGTCTGATGTAGGTTCTGACCTATGAGCAGGATGTAGGTTCTGACCTATGAGCAGGGAGCGAGCCGACGCGGGGAGCAGGGGGGCCGGCTCGATGGAGCCGCCCGCGCGACAAACGAGGAATGGTGAGCGGCCGATGGACGACGAGGAGCCCCGCTGGCTCACTTCGATCGAGCAGCGGGCCTGGCGGGCCCATCTGGCAGCGCACAAGCTCCTCGAACATCGTCTCGACCGCGACCTGCAGACCTTCGGCCTCTCCGTCAACGACTACGAGATCCTGGTCAACCTCTCGGAGAGCGCCGAGCATCGCATGCGCATGAGCGACCTGGCCGACGCCACGATCCAGTCCCGCAGCCGTCTGTCCCATCAGATCTCCCGGATGGAGACGGCCGGCCTGGTCGCCCGGGAGACCTGCGCGGACGACCGGCGCGGCACCTTCGCCGTGCTCACCGAACACGGCTGGGCCACCATTCAGAAGGTCGCGCCGCACCATGTGGCCAGCGTGCGGCAGCACTTCATCGATCTGCTCACCGACGACCAGCTCCGCGAGCTGGAGACGGCCTACACCCCCGTGGTGAACCACCTGAAAAGCCTGCGCTGAAGCGAAACCGATACCGGCGGATCCTCCCTTAGTTGACCGAGCGGTCGCTACGATCCGGCCATGCATGCTCGCCGGATCCTCATCGCCGCGGTGATCGCCGCGCTCTCCCTGGTCACCTCATGCGGCGGCGGCTCCTCCGACGGACAAGCGGCACTGCCCGGCGGAGTCGAGTTGGTCAAGAAGTCCGCGGAGGCGATGCGGGGCGCCAAGTCCGCCGCCTTCACCATGGAGACCGAGGGCACCCCCCAGGTGCCGGTCAAGAAGGCCACCGGCCGCCTCAGCGGAACCGGCGACGCCGACGGCACCATCAGCATCGACCTGGCGGGCAGCCTCCAGGAGATCCGGTTCGTCCTGATCGGGGACACCGTCCACTTCAAGGGCGTGACCGGCGGCTTCCAACGGATATCGCGAAGCCAGCTGGCCTCGATCTACGATCCGTCGGCCATCCTCAATCCTGACAAGGGGGTCGTCCAGCTGCTGTCCAACGCCTTGGACCCGAAGACCGAGGCCGAGGAGAAGGTGGACGGCGCCGATGCCTACCGTGTCTCCGCCACGCTCTCCCAGCAGGTTCTCGCCACGATGGTGCCGGGGCTCACGCAGGGCGTGAACGGCCGGCTCTGGATCGACAAGGCCAGCAGCCGGCTGCTCAAGGCCGACCTGCCGCTGACCGGCGGCAAGGTGGTCGTCTCCTTCCGCGACTACGACGTGCCGGTCCAGGTCACCGCACCGGCGGAGTGACCCATGACCGACTCCTCGATCGACCCCACGGCCCCCCGCGCGACCGACTCCGCGGCGCACCCCGCGACCGACCCCGTGCCGCAACCCGCCGACACGGTGGCGCGTCCCGCGGCCGACCCCGCGACCGACCCCGCGGCCGACTCCGTGCCAGGACCCGCCGCCGACACCGCCCCGGAGCCCACGACCGCCCCGGCGACCGGTGACGGCCGGGCGACCAGGCGGCGGATCGCCCTCGGCGTCGGCGGCACAGCGGTGCTGCTGGCGGCGCTGGACGCCTACGTCGTGGTCACCGTCCTCGTCGACATCGCCAAGGACGCCGGTGTCCCGCTGAACCACCTGGAGCGGGCCACCCCGATCGTCACCGGCTTCCTGCTGGGCTACATCGCGGCCATGCCGCTGCTCGGCCGGCTCTCCGACCGTTACGGCAGACGCCCGCTGATCCACCTCTGCCTGGCGGGTTTCGCGGCCGGCTCGGTCGTCACCGCGCTGGGCGACACCGTCACCTGGCTGGTCGCCGGGCGCGGCCTGCAAGGCGTCGCGGGCGGCGCGCTGCTGCCCATCACCATGGCCATGGTCGGCGACCTGTGGGACGAGCAGGACCGTCCGGTGGCCCTCGGCGCGGTCGGCGCGGCCCAGGAACTCGGCAGCGTGCTCGGTCCCCTGTACGGCGCGGCCCTCGCCGCCCTGGTGCCGACCACCCTGAACCTGGGCGGCGTCCAGCTCGGCGGCTGGCGGTCGATCTTCTGGCTGAACCTCCCCCTGGTCGCCCTGGCCGCGGTGGCCGTGCAGCGATCCGTGCCGCCACCGTCTCATGACCCGTCCCGCCATCCGGGCCGCGGAGCCCGCCTCGACCTGGTCGGCGGCCTGCTGCTGGCCCTCGCCCTGGGCCTGCTGGTGGCCGGACTCTACAACCCCGACCCGAGCGAGTCCGTCCTGCCGCCATGGGGCCCGTCCATGATCGTCGCCGGGATGGTGGCCGCCCTCGCGTTCATCGGATGGGAGAGACGCGCCCGAACCCGGTTGATCGACATGGCCGGCGTGCTGCGCGGCCCGTTCTTCGCCACGCTCGCGGTGAGCTTCCTGACCGGCGCCGCGCTGCTGGTCACGCTCGTGGACGTGCAACTGTCGGCGCAGACGTTGCTGGGACTGCAGACGCTGGACGGCGCGCTGGTGCTGTCCCGTTTCCTCGTCGCGCTCTCGGTGGCCGCGCTGCTGGGCGGGATCACGGCCCGCCGGTACGGCGAGCGGGCCGTGGCGGTCGCCGGGCTGGCGCTCGCCACGGCCGGCTACCTCCGCATCGGCCAGTGGCCCGCCGACCTGGCCGCCGCCGGATACCGCATAGACCTCGATCTGGTCGTCGCCGGGCTCGGGCTGGGCCTGGTGATCGCCCCCGTCTCCTCGGCGGTGCTGCGGGCCACCTCGGCCGCCCAGCACGGCGTGGCGTCCGCGGCGGTGGTCGTGGCCCGGATGATGGGCATGCTGCTCGGCGTCGCCGGGCTGTCGGCGTGGGGTTTCCACCGGTTCCAGTCGCTCACCGCCGACCTGGACACGCCGCTGCCGTTCGGTGTGGACCCGGCGGTCTACGCCGTACGGCTCGCCAAGTACGAAGGC
Organism: Streptosporangium sp. CA-135522; assembly: GCF_050949235.1. Classification (NCBI taxonomy): domain Bacteria; kingdom Bacillati; phylum Actinomycetota; class Actinomycetes; order Streptosporangiales; family Streptosporangiaceae; genus Streptosporangium; species Streptosporangium sp. CA-135522. The sequence continues at coordinate 3,350,447 of NZ_CP192026.1, read as the reverse complement.
GAGGTGCGAGCGGCCCTGCACACCGAGTACAGCGAGATCTTCCTGATCACCGCGGCGCTGTGCGCGGTGGGGGCGCTGGTGGCGCTCCTGCTTCCGCACGGACCCGGGAGGGCGACCGTGGCGTGATTACGGCGGGACGTCACCGCGGACCGCCGAAACGGCGAACGGCCCGGCGTCAGCCGGGCCGTTCGCCACAGGATCATCTGCTCTTCTGGGACTGCCGCTTCTCACGGATCTTCATCGTGACCTCGAGAGGAGAGCCGGCGAAGCCGAACTCCTCGCGAATCCGGCGCTCGATGAAGCGGCGGTAGGTCTCCTCCAGGAAACCCGAGGTGAACAGCACGAACTTGGGCGGCTCCGTCGACGCCTGGGTGGCGAAGAGGATCTTGGGCTGTTTGCCTCCGCGGACCGGGGGCGGAGTGGCCGCGACCAGCTCGGTGAGGAAGGCGTTGAGGCGAGCCGTGGGAACCCGGGTGGACCAGGAATCCAGCGCCTTCTCGATGGCCGGTACGAGCCTGTCCACGTGCCAGCCGGACTTGGCGGAGATGTTGACCCGCAGCGCCCACGGCACGCGGACGAGCTGGCGGTCGATCTCCTTCTCCAGGTAGTAGCGGCGGTCCTCGTCGAGGAGATCCCACTTGTTGAACGCCACGACCATGGCGCGGCCCGACTCGATCACCAGCGAGATGATCCGCAGGTCCTGCTCGGTCAGCACGTCGCTGGCGTCGATGAGCACGATGGCGATCTCCGAGCGCTCCAGGGCGCCCCGGGTACGCATGCTCGCGTAGAAGTCGGCACCCTTCAGCTCACGGTCGCGGCGACGGATGCCCGCGGTGTCCACGAAGCGCCACGTCTTGCCGCCGAGCTGGATCAGCTCGTCGACCGGGTCACGGGTGGTGCCCGCCATCGGGTCGACGAGCACGCGCTCCTCACCCGCCAGCTTGTTCAGCAGCGAGGACTTGCCCACGTTGGGCTTGCCCACCAGGGCCACCCGGCGCGGGCCGCCCTCGTCACCGAATCGCTGCGGCGGCGTCTCCGGCAGCTTGTCCAGGATCACATCCAGCAGGTCACCGCTGGAACGGCCGTGCAGGGCCGAGACCGGCTGCGGCTCGCCCAGGCCGAGCGACCACAGAGCCGCGGCCTCCAGCTCCATCTGCTGGTTGTCGACCTTGTTGGCGGCCAGGATGACCGGCTTGCCGGAGCCGCGCAGCACGTGGCCGACGATCTCGTCGGCGTCGGTCACACCGACCACGGCGTCCACCACGAACAGGATCACATCGGCCAGCTCGGCCGCCACCTGCGCCTGCTCGGCGATCCGCAACGCCATGCCGGTCGCGTCCGGGTCCCAGCCGCCGGTGTCGACCACCGTGAACCGGCGGCCACGCCAGGTGGCGTCATAGGTGACCCGGTCGCGGGTCACGCCCGGCACATCTTCCACGACCGCCTCGCGGCGGCCGATGATCCGGTTGACCAGAGTGGACTTGCCCACGTTGGGACGGCCCACCACGGCCACCACCGGCTGCGGGCCCGCGTCGGGGCCCGTTTCCACAGAGCTGTCTTCGGTACCCAGATCGGCCAGCTCAGCCTCGATCCAGCCGCGGTCTTCTTCCCCGGTCACGCCTTTTCCTTAATCACGCGTAGCACCTCGGCGATGACCTCTTCCAGGTTCAGCGCCGTGGTGTCGAGTTCGACGGCATCGGCCGCCATTGCCAGCGGGTCTGTCTTCCTCGTCGAGTCCAGGGTGTCGCGCCGGGCCATAGCGGCCTTCTGCGCATCCACCGTGGTGCCGGTGAGCTCCGCCGTACGGCGAAGCGCCCGAGCGTCGGCGCTCGCGGTCAGGTAGATCTTGACCGGGGCGTCGGGCGTGACCACCGTGCCGATGTCACGCCCCTCGACGACGATGTCGCCCGCACCGATGATCTCACGCTGCTCGGCCACCAGTCGGCGACGCACCTCGGGCACCGCACTGACCGCGGAGACCGCGGCGGTGACCTCGGAGGTGCGGATGGCCACGGCCGCGTCGGCGCCGTCCACGGCCACCGACGGAGCGTCGGGATCGGTGCCCATCGACAGGACCGGGTCCAGAGCCCGGACCGCGATCGCCCCGGGATCGGTGAGATCGACGCCTCGTTCGAGCATCCACCACGTGATCGCCCGGTACATCGCTCCGGTGTCGAGATAACGCAGTCCCAGCGCGCGCGCGACCCCGCGCGACGCGCTCGACTTGCCCGATCCCGAAGGACCGTCCATGGCGACGACCAGTCCGGTCACGACGCCTCTCCCTTGCAGCCCGTTTCAGTTGTCCCGTACGAGGCTACCGGGAGTGGAGGCGGAAGCACGCATCGATCGGTCCGGGCCCGCTCCGGCGCGGCCGGCCGGAGCGGTTCGCGCCGAAGACGTCACGGCAGGTGCCAGCCGTGCGCGCGCAGGGCCTCCGACAGCACGGCGACCGCCTCCGGCTGCACCGACAGGTCGGCGGCGCCCAACGGCAGGCCGGGAGCGTGCTCCAGCCGGACGTCTTCGATGTTGACGCCCACCGCCTCGGCCACCTGGAACAGCCGGGCCAGCTCGCCCGGACGGTCACCGATGATGACCTGGACGGTCGCGTAGACGCGCGCCGGGCCTCCGTGCTTGCCGGGGATCCGGTCCGTGCCCGCGACACCGCGGCGCAACAGGTCGGTGACCTGGCCCATGGCGGCCGGATCGGCGCCGGCCCGCAACGAGGCGGCCACCGCCGCCAGATCGGCGGCCACCGCCTCCAGCACGTCGGCCACCGGAAGCGCGTTGCCCGACAGGATGCCCGTCCACAGACCCGGGTCGCCGGCCGCGATGCGCGTGACGTCCCGGACCCCCTGCCCCGCCAGGCCGAGCGCGGTCGTCGGCGCGTCGGCCAGCCGGGCGGCCACCGCGGAGGCGGCCACATGGGGAGCGTGCGAGACGACGGCGACGGCCCTGTCGTGCTCGGCCGCCTCGACCTTGACCGCCTCGCCGCCGCAGAGCTTGATCAGGCCGAGCAGCGCCTCCACCGCGTCGGGCAGGGTCTCCTCCGTCGGGCACAGCGCCCACGGACGGCCCAGGAACAGGTCCGCCCGGGCCGCGGCGGGCCCCGAGCGCTCCCGTCCCGCCAGCGGGTGCCCGGCGACGTAGGTGGTCAGGTCGCACCCGAGGCTCGCGGCCTGCTGGATCGGGAGTGCCTTGACACTGGCCACGTCGGTGTAGAAGCGGGCGGCGCCGGCCTGCTGAAGGTCGGCGAGCCGGTCGGCGACCACGTGCGGGGGAACCGCGATGACCGCGAGGTCCACGCGTCGTCCCGGAGACCATTCGGTGCCGGCGCCCAGCTCCCGTGCCAGGCGGACGGCTCCTTCGTCACGGTCGGCCAAGTAGACGGCGACGCCCTGCTCGCGCAGAGCCAGGGCGATGGAGGTGCCGATCAGGCCGGTGCCGACGACGAGGACGCTTTCCAGACCGCTCACGCGTGCTCCCTGGGCTGCTTGGACGTGGTGACGCACGACGAGATCACTGAGCCACCGAAGATCACTGGGCGATGTCCACCCGCAGGGCCGCCGCACCGCGCAGGTAGACGTGCTGGATCTCCTGGCGGGGGCGGTCGGTCTCCACGTGGGCCATCAGCCGTACGACATGAGGCAGCGCACCCGGCACGTCGATCTCGGACGCGCAGATCAGCGGGACGTCGTGGAAGCCGAGCTTGCGGGCGGCCAGGGCGGGAAATTCCGCGGTCAGGTCGGGTGTGGCCGTGAAGATCACGCTGATCACGTCGTCGGTGGTGAGCCGGTTACGCCCCATCACCTCGGTGACCAGCTCGGTCACCCCGGACAGGATGGCCTCCCGGTCGTTGCCCTCGACCTGGATCGCTCCCCGGATCGCCCGAACCATCGTCGTCCCTCCATACCGTTCACGCCGGACCGCCCGTTCGGGGCGGTCCGGCGTGTCCTAAACGTGCGTATTCACGGAAGGTTACAGGCCGACGGCGGCGTAGAGTTCGCCGACTTCCGTCAGAGTCAGCGCGCGCACGGTGCCCGGCTTGAGGCGGCCGAGCTTGACCGGGCCGAACTCGATGCGGGCCAGGTCGATGACCGGGTGCCCGACCTCCTCCAGCATGCGGCGGACGATGTGCTTGCGGCCCTCGTGCAGGACGATCTCGACCAGGGCCTGCTGACCGTGCTCCTGGACCAGGGTGAAGGCATCGGCCTTGGCGATGCCGTCCTCCAGCTCGACGCCCTTCTTCAGACGGCGGCCCAGGTCGCGCTCGATCTTTCCGGGAACCTTCGCCCAGTACTTCTTCTGCACGCCGTAGCTCGGGTGGGTGAGCCGGTTGGCCAGCTCGCCGTCGTTGGTGAGCAGGATGAGACCCTCGGTCTCGGTGTCCAGGCGGCCCACGTGGAACAACCGCTCGGTGCGGTCGGCCACGAAGTCGGCCAGCGAGGGACGGCCGTCGGGGTCGGACATGGTGCTGACGACGCCGATCGGCTTGTTGATGGCGAGGTAGACCAGGTCGGGCATGGTCGGCAGGCGCTTGCCGTCGACGTGGATGACCTGCTTGGCCGGGTCGACCCGGGCGCCGAAGCGGCGGACCACCTGGCCGTCGACCGTCACCCGGCCGTCACCGATCATGTCCTCGCAGGCCCGCCGGCTGGCCACGCCCGCCTGGGCGAGGACCTTCTGCAGCCGGACGCCGTCCGGGACCTCGGTGGTGTCGCGCTCGTCGACATAGTCCCTGTCGTAGAAGTCCGAGTCCCGCTTGGGCTGGCGGGCGGTCTTGAACCGGTCGTTCTCGACCGCGCCGGGGCGGCGCTCGACCTTCGCGGGGCCGCGGCCGGCGACGGTACGGCGCTCGCCGTACGAGCCGGACCGCTTGCCGCCGATCGTCTGGACCTCGTCCCTGCGGGGAGGCTTGCCGAACCGGCTGCGGGAGCCGGCGCCCGGCGCCTCCGCGCGGCCACGGTCGGAGCCGGGGCGGCCACGCGAGCCGTCACGGTCGTCCCGGCGCGGAGCGTCGGAGCGGAAACCACCACGGTCATCGCGACGCGGCGCCTCCGAACGGAAACCACCACGGTCATCGCGACGCGGAGCGTCAGAACGGAAGCCACCGCGATCGTCGCGACGCGGAGCGTCGGAGCGGAAGCCACCGCGGTCGTCACGACGCGGAGCGTCGGAGCGGGAGTCGCCGCGGTCATCGCGGCGCGGGGTGTCGGAGCGGAAACCGCCCTCCGCGGGCCTGCCGTACCGGCTGCGCGAACCATCACGCTCGGCACGGAAACCACCACGGTCGTCCCGGCGCGGAGCGTCGGAGCGGAAACCGCCCTGCGACCCACCACGGGAACCGCCGGGCCGGGAGCCGCCACGGTCGTCACGCCGGGGGGCGTCGGAGCGGAAACCGCCGCGCGAGCCGCCGCGATCGTCACGGCGCGGAGCGTCAGAGCGGAAACCACCACGGTCGTCCCGGCGCGGAGCGTCGGAGCGGAAGCCACCACGGTCATCGCGACGCGGCGCCTCCGAACGGAAACCACCGCGATCGTCACGACGCGGAGCGTCCGAACGGAAACCACCGCGATCGTCACGACGCGGAGCGTCAGAACGGAAACCACCACGGTCATCGCGACGCGGAGCGTCCGAACGGAAACCACCGCGGTCGTCACGACGCGGAGCGTCGGAGCGGGAGTCGCCGCGGTCATCGCGGCGCGGGGTGTCGGAGCGGAAACCGCCCTCCGCGGGCCTGCCGTACCGGCTGCGCGAACCATCACGCTCGGCACGGAAACCACCACGGTCGTCCCGGCGCGGAGCGTCGGAGCGGAAACCGCCCTGCGACCCACCACGGGAACCGCCGGACCGGGAGCCGCCACGGGAGTTGTCGCCCCCACGGGGGTTGCCACCGCGGGGGGCTCCGCCACGGCCTCGACCGCGTCCATCACCGGACGGGGTGCTGCGCCTGCTGTTCACTACTTCTGCTCCTCTAGGTTTTCCACGTCGTCGGGCAGGAACGGTGCCAGTTCGGGGAGCTCGTCGAGATCCCGCAGGCCCATCCGCTCGAGAAAATACGAACTTGTCCGGTAGAGCACGGCTTGGCTCTCCGGTTCGGTGCCGGCCTCTTCGACCAGCCCTCTCGTCACCAGCGTGCGCATGACACCGTCGCTGTTGACGCCTCTGATGGCCGCCACCCGAGCCCGGCTGACCGGTTGCCGGTAGGCGACCACGGCCAGGGTCTCCAGCGCGGCCTGGGTGAGCCGCGTCTGCTGGCCGTCACGGACGAACCGCTCCACGAGAGTCGCGCACTCGGCTCGCGTGTAGAACCGCCAACCACCCGCGACCTCTCTCAGATCGAAACCACGACCGGCCTCCGTGTATTCCGCCGACAGCCTGCGCAGCGCGGCGGCGACCTCGGCGGTGGGCCGTTCGAGCACCTGGGCGAGGGTCATCTCGCTGACCGGTTCGTCGACCACGAGGAGGATCGCCTCCAATCCGGCGCTCAGATCCGGCTCGGGCACCACGTCAGTCATCGGAAGGCTCTTTCTTGGTGCTCTCGTCGTAGTCGTCGGCCACGGCGACGTCTCCGTCGTCGCTGCCGGTCCAGGTCACGTGCAGTTCTCCGAGCGGCTCCACCTGGTCGAAGGAGACGGCCGCCTCCCGGTAGAGCTCGAGGACGGCCAGGAAGCGCGCGACGACCTCGAAGGTGCCGGCGCAGTCGGAGGTGAGGGCTCGGAAGGTCGCCCGGCGCAGCCGCCGCAGCCGCTCGACAAGGATAACCGCCTGGTCCCGGACATTGGCGAGCGGTTGGTAGATGTGGGCGACGGAAACCGAGGGGGGAGTCTTGGGGGCGAAGGCCCGCTGGGCGAGCTGGGCGAGGCGGTCGGGGCCGATGCCCAGGATCAGCTCGGGCAGGAGGTCGGCGAAGCGCGCCTCCATCGGCACGGTCCGGGGGAAGCGCAGGGCCTCCTCGGCCATCCGGCCGGAGAAGACCTTCACGACCTCCTTGTAGGCCCGGTACTGCAGGAGGCGGGCGAACAGCAGGTCGCGCGCCTCCAGGAGGGCGAGGTCCTCCTCGTCGTCGACCTCTCCCGAGGGCAGCAGCCTGGCCGCCTTGAGGTCGAGCAGGGTCGCCGCGACGAGCAGGAAGTGGCTGGTCTGCTCCAGGTCCCATTCCGGACCTCGGGCTCGGATGTAGGAGATGAACTCGTCGGTGACCTGGCTGAGGGAGACCTCGGTGATGTCGAGTTTGTGCTTGGAGATCAGACCGAGCAGCAGGTCGAAGGGGCCTTCGAAGACCTCCAGGTGCACCCTGAAGGTGTTGTCGGCCGTCTGCGCCCCGGAGGGGCCGTCGATCGTCTGCGGCTGCTCGGTCATCCCACCATTGTCCCGCACCCGGGACCGCGGTCACTGTTCCAGCGCGGCCCACCGGGTGAGGACTTCCCTGGCCAGCTCGCGGTAGGCGCTGGCGCCGAGGGAGGAGGAGTCAAAGCTGGTGATGGGCTCACCGGCCACGGTGGCGTCGGGGAAGCGAACCGTCCGGTTGATCACCGTGTGGTACACCTTGTCGTCGAACGCCTCGACGACCCGGGCCAGCACCTCGCGGCCGTGCAGGGTCCGCGCGTCGTACATGGTGGCGAGCAGTCCCTCGATGACCAGGTCCTCGTTGATGCGCTGCTGGACCTTGATGATGGTGTCCATGAGCAGCGCGACGCCGCGCAGGGCGAAGAACTCGCACTCCAGCGGGACCATGACGCCGTGCGCGCAGGCCAGCGCGTTGATCGTGAGCAGGCCCAGGGAGGGCTGGCAGTCGATCAGACACACGTCGTACTCGGGCAGGAGTGGCTTGATCACCCGGCCGAGCACCTGCTCGCGGGCGACCTCCGTGACGAGCTGGACTTCGGCCGCGGACAGGTCGATGTTGCTGGGCAGCAGGTCCATGCCCTCGACGCCGGTCTCCATCAGCACGTCCCTGGCGGTGATCTGCCGCTCCATCAGGAGGTTGTAGACCGTCAGGTCGAGCTGGTGGGGGTTGATCCCAAGGCCGACGGAGAGAGCGCCCTGCGGGTCGAAGTCGACCAGCAACACCTTGAGCCCGGCCTCGGCCAGCGCCGCGCCCAGGTTGATGGTGGTGGTCGTCTTGCCGACGCCGCCCTTCTGGTTGACCATGGCCACGACACGCGCCGGTCCGTGCACCGTACGAGGTGGCGGGTCGGGAAAGACCGGGCGGGGCCGCCCGGTCGGGCCGAGGACTCCCCCAGTGTGAGGGGTCCCGGCGGTTTTGGTGTCACCCCAGGGATTCTCGGGGTTTCCGGGGGTCGTTCCCCGGACAGAACCGTCGGTGGTCACAGTCACCAGTCGAACCTCCCTGACGGCCTCGAACCGGACCGTCCGGACGGACACTATGGCGTCAACACGTATGCGGCAAGGCGGCACGCCCGGACATAAGCAAGGTCAATGCCGTGCGCGCGGGTGCGCCGCGGCATAGGCCTCGCGGAGCTTGTCGACCGTGACCAGGGTGTATACCTGCGTAGTGGTCACCGAGGCGTGGCCGAGTAGTTCCTGAACCACCCTAACGTCCACACCCCCGTCAAGGAGGTGCGTTGCGAACGAATGTCGCAAGATATGGGGTGAGATTCCCGCCAGCCCTCCCCGCTCGGCGGCCGCCTGGAGGACCTCCCAGGCGCCCTGGCGGGTGAGCCGCCCGCCTCTGGCGTTGAGGAACAGTCCCGAGGTGCCCCGGCCGTGGGCGGCGATGCCCGGACGCGCCCGGGTGAGATAGGCGCCCAGGGCCTCCCTGGCGAAACGTCCCAGGGGCACCAGGCGGGTGCGCCCGCCTTTGCCGCGCAGGCGCACCTGCTGGGTCCTGGAGCCCAGGTCCACGTCGTCCACCGCGAGCCCCACGGCCTCGGAGATGCGCGCGCCCGTGCCGTACAGCAGCTCCAGCAGCGCCCGGTTGCGCATCGTCAGCGGTGCGCCCTCGGGGCCGGAGGCGGCGATGAGCCGCTCCACCTCGTCCACGCTGATCGCCTTGGGCAGCCGCCTGAGCTTTCGCGGCGGGCGCACCCCGTGGGCCGGGTCGTGGTCGGCGGCGCCCTCGCGGAGCGCGAAGCGGTGCAGGCCGCGCACCGCGGAGACGGCGCGGGCCGCCGAGCTGGCGACGAGGGCCTGGTGCTCCTCGTCGCCCTCCGTCAACGCGGCCAGGAAGGCCGCGACGTCGGCCTCGGCGACCTCGCAGAAAGTGACGCGGCCGCGGTTCTTCAGATGCTCCACATACCGCAGGAGGTCACGGCGATAGGAGGCCAGGGTGTTGGCAGCCAGGCCCCGCTCCACCGCCAGATGGGTGAGGTAGCTGGAGAGGACGGCCTCCGTCTCGCTCAGGGTGTCCTCCTGTCATGCCTCCGGTGCGTCGGCGGGCCGCAACGAGGCGAAACCATCCGCCGAAGCGGCGTATGCGGCGAGAATACCGGCCACGGCTTGGGAATTGTGGATCATTCCCTCCAGGGCACGCCGAACCGCGTCGGACAGGGGAATCCAGACCACCGGCATGTCGACCTCCTCATGCCGGTGAACGAAGTCCAGCTCTCCTTCGGGAAGAGGACTGAGGTCCCTCGCGAGGAAGATCCGGGTTCGTTCGTTGGTCATTCCCGGGGAGATGAAGGCATCGACCAGGGTGTGCCAGGTCCGCGCCCGGTAGCCGGCCTCCTCGGCGAGCTCGCGGGCCGCCCCGACGTGCAGCGGCTCCCCCTCGACGTCGCGCAGGCCCGCCGGAAGCTCCCAGAGCATGCGCCGGACCGGGTGGCGGTACTGGCGGATCATCAGTACCCGGTCCTGGTCGTCGAGCGCGACCACGGCCACCGATCCGGGATGGACCACGTAGTCGCGCTCGACGACTTCCTCGCCGTGCATGAGGACCGCGTCGGTCACCACACTGATGACACGCCCGCCGAAGTGCTCGGTGGAGGAGACGACCTTCCACTCCTCCGGAGCGTCCTGGACGTCGGTCTCGGGGGCGCTCACTTGCCCCGCCCGGCCTTGGCCGCGGTGCCCCGGGTGTCGGCGTAGGTCAGGGCGGCCCCGATCAGGCCCTTGAACAGCGGGTGCGAGCGGGTCGGCCGGGAGCGGAACTCCGGGTGCGCCTGGGTGCCGATGAAGAACGGGTGGATGTCGGCGGGCAGCTCGGCGTACTCCACCAGGCGGCCGTCGGGCGACAGGCCGGAGAAGACCATGCCGATCTTCTCCAGCTCGTCGCGGTAGGAGTTGTTGACCTCGTAGCGGTGGCGGTGGCGCTCGTCCACCTTCGCCTTGCCGTACAGCTGACGCGCCAAGGATCCCTCGGCGAGCTTGGCGGGGTAGAGGCCCAGCCGCATGGTGCCGCCCATGTCACGCTCGCCGGAGACGACGTCCTCCTGGTCGGCCATGGTGGAGATGACCGGGTGGGTGGTCTCGGGGTCGAACTCGGTGCTGCCGGCGTCCTCGATGCCGGCGAGGTTGCGGGCGGCCTCGATGACCATGCACTGCATGCCCAGGCAGATGCCGAGCAGCGGGATCTTGTTCTCCCGGACGTGCCGGATCGCGCCGAGCTTGCCCTCGATGCCGCGCACGCCGAAGCCGCCGGGGATGAGCACGCCGTCCACGCCGTCCAGCTCGCGGGCGGCGCCCTCGGGGGTCTCGCAGTCGTCGCTCTTGACCCAGCGGATGTTGACGCGGGCGTCGTTGGCGAAGCCGCCCGCGCGCATCGCCTCGGTGACCGAGAGGTAGGCGTCGGGCAGGTCGATGTATTTGCCGACCAGCGCGATCGTGACCTCCTTGGCCGGGCGGTGCACCCGGCGCAGGAGCTGCTCCCACTCCTTCCAGTCCACGTCGCGGAAGGGCAGGCCGAGGCGCCGCACCACGTAGGCGTCCAGGCCCTCGGAGTGCAGGACCTTGGGGATGTCGTAGATGCTCGCCGCGTCGATGGCCGAGACGACCGCGTCCTCGTCGACGTCGCACATCAGGCTGATCTTGCGCTTGAGCGAGTTGGTGATCGGCCGGTCGGAGCGGCACACGATCGCGTCGGGCTGGATGCCGATGCTGCGCAGCGCGGCGACCGAGTGCTGGGTCGGCTTGGTCTTCAGCTCTCCGCTCGGCCCGATGTACGGCAGCAGCGAGACGTGCAGGAAGAACACGTTGTCACGGCCGACCTCGTGGCGGACCTGACGGACGGCCTCCAGGAAGGGCAGCGACTCGATGTCGCCGACGGTGCCGCCGACCTCGGTGATGACCACGTCCACGTCGGGACCGGCCATAGAACGGATGCGGTCCTTGATCTCATTGGTGATGTGCGGGATGACCTGCACGGTGTCACCGAGGTATTCGCCGCGGCGCTCCTTGGCGATGACGTTGGAGTAGACCTGGCCCGTGGTCACGTTCGCCGAGCCGTGCAGCTCGGTGTCGAGGAAGCGCTCGTAGTGGCCGACGTCGAGGTCGGTCTCCGCCCCGTCGTCGGTGACGAAGACCTCACCGTGCTGGAACGGGTTCATCGTGCCGGGGTCGACGTTGAGGTAGGGGTCGAGCTTCTGCATGGTGACCCGCAGACCACGCAGTTTGAGAAGGCGTCCGAGGCTCGACGCCGTCAGTCCCTTACCGAGACTGGAGGCGACGCCGCCGGTGACGAACAGATGCTTGGTATGTGCGGCGCTGCGCAAGAAGTCTCCCGTGGTCGTCATAGATCAGTCGGCGCACCCTGATAGCGGCCCACCTGTCCACGGACTCTCAGAATATCAAACCGTTCCGGCGAACCGTCCGTACATCGCCTGGCCCGCATTCCCGTAGAACGTGACCAAGCGGTAATTTAGTCCGTTATGTCGATTCGTGGTGTGGTACGGCGTGCCGCCGGCGCCCTCATTCACCGCGGCTGGGCCGCGATTCGCGCCGCCGGGACGGTGAGCCCGGCCAATCCCGCCGGGTACCGGTTCCGCCGCCTCGGCGAGGGCGCCTGCCTGTCGTTCCCGGTCGGCGCGATCTTCGGCGAGGCATGGATCGAGATAGGCGAGCACACCCTGGTCGGCGAGCGCGTCTCCATCTCCGCGGGCATGGGGCCCGGGGTGGACCTGGGGCCCGACTCGATCGTGCGGATCGGCGGGAGTTGTTCGATAGGCCGGGGCAGCCACATCGTCGGCCATCAGTCGATCGACATCGGCGACCACGTTTTCACCGGCCCATACGTCTACATCACCGACCAGAACCACGTCTACGACGACCCGGAGATCCCGATCGGCCGCCAGTGGCCGCGCAACAACCCCGTGATCATCGGCTCGGGCTCCTGGCTGGGCACCGGCGCGGTCATCCTGCCGGGCACCCGGATCGGCAGGCAGTGCGTCGTCGCGGGCGGAGCCGTGGTGCGCGGGGAGTTCCCCGACCACAGCGTGATCGCCGGCGTGCCGGCCAAGGTCGTGCGCCACTACGTGGCCGGCGACGGGTGGCTGCCGCCCCATCTCAGCGGTACCCGCGCCGAGCCCGTCGAGGCCGCCGGATCCGCCGGCCTCGTCGAGCCGGTCGAGGTCGCCGGGCCCGTCGAGGTGGTCGAGGTCACCGGATCCGCCGGGCCCGTCGAGGTGGTCAGGTCCGCCGGACTCGACGGATCCGCAGAACAGGCCGGGCCGATCGCGCTCGCCGGACCGGTCGCGTCGGCCCGGCCGATCCGGCAGCCCGGGACACCTGGACCGATCGGGCCGGTCGGCGCCGAGTCGGTCGGCACCGCCTGAAGTTCTCCACGACCCTGGACCGAACAAGATTCTGCGACTTACGGTCGCGGCATGCGCACCGCGATCTGTGAGAGATTCGGCGTCGAGTTCCCGCTCTTCGCCTTCAGCCACTGCCGCGACGTGGTCGCCGCGGTGACCAACGCGGGCGGGCTCGGCGTGCTCGGCGCCGTCGCCTACTCCCCCCGGCAACTCGACGCCGAACTGAAGTGGATCGACGAGCGGGTCGGCGGCCGGCCGTACGGGGTGGACGTCCTCGTGCCCGGCAGGATCGACGCGGCGGCGGCCGACCGGAGTGCCCGCCTCCTCGACTTCATCCCCGAACGGCACCGCGACTTCGTGGCCCACCTTTTCGGCAAGTACGGCGTGAGCATGCCGGAGCCGTTCACCGGGGCGATGTCGGCCTACGCCGACGAGGTCGGCCGCCGGGTGACCGCCGAGGGCGCGACCGGCCTCGTCGATGTGGCGCTCAAGCATCCGATCGCCCTCATCGCCAGCGCACTCGGCCCGCCGCCGCCGGAGATGACGGCCAAGGCGAGGGAGGCGGGGATCGCGGTCGCCGCCCTGGTAGGCACCGTCGAGCACGCCCTGCGCCAGGTCGCGGCCGGGGTGGACGTGATCGTGGCGCAGGGGTCGGAGGCCGGCGGGCACACCGGCGAGATCTCCACCATGGTGCTGGTCCCCCAGGTCGTGGACGCCGTGGACGTCCCGGTGCTGGCGGCGGGCGGCGTCGCCGACGGCCGCCAGATGGCCGCGGCGCTCGCGCTGGGCGCCGAGGGGGTGTGGTGCGGTTCGGTCTGGCTGACCACGGAGGAGGCCGAGACCCCGCCCTCGGTCAAGCGCAAGATGCTGGCCGCCACCTCATCCGACACCGTGCGCTCCCGATCGCGGACCGGCAAACCCGCCCGGCAGCTGAGGTCCGCCTGGACGGACGAGTGGGACGAGGCGCAGGAGAGCCCGGGCCCGTTGCCGATGCCGCTGCAGATGCTGCTCGCCGAGAGCGCGATGGCCAGGATCGGTCAGGCGGCCGACAGCGGCGACCCCGGCGCCGGGGAGCTCGCCAATTACTTCGTCGGGCAGGTCGTCGGCCAGCTGAACCAGATCAAGCCGGCCCGCCGGGTCGTCTACGACATGATCGAGGGGTTCGCCGCCGCCGTGGAGCGCCTGCAGGCCGTCACCGGCGACGAGCCGCCGCCCCGGGCCGTGACGCCGTCGTCGGCCTGAGGACGGACGCGCCGTCACCCGCCGACGGCATGACCAGGAGCGCGGCGGGATCCTTTGGCGGCCGGGAATCGTTGAAGGAGGGACGAGAACACGACGGAGGCACGATGCTCGCGGCACTGACCGGCCTGGGGCTCTCCACCGCGGCGGGGCTGAACGCCTACATACCGCTGCTGGTGGTCGGCCTGCTGGCCAACTTCACCGATCAGATACGGCTGCCGCAGGAGTTCGCCTGGCTGGCCAACGGATGGGTGATCGGGATCATCGGCGTCCTGCTGCTCGCCGAGATCGTGCTCGACAAGGTCCCGGTGGTGGACAGCGTCAACGACATGATCCAGACCGTCGTCCGCCCGGCCTCCGGTGGCGTGGTGTTCAGCGCCACCGAAGCGGCGGCCCGGCTCGACGGGTCGGCTTGGATGAGCCACAATCCCTGGCTGAGCTGGGTGCTGGGCATCGCGATCGCCCTGGCCGTGCACGTGATGAAGACGACCGCCAGGCCCGTGGTCAACGTCTCCACCGCCGGGGTCGGCGCGCCGGTGGTCAGCACCGTCGAGGACGCCGGCTCGCTCGGCATCAGCCTTATCGCGATCTTCCTGCCGATCCTGGTCGTCGTGGCGGTGGCCGTGCTGGCGCTGTTCGCCTGGTGGGCGATCCGCAAAGTACGGCGACGCCGCGCGGTCCGGCGAAGCCCGGCCTGAACGGGTCAGGAAGAATGACTCGAACCCGGGCTCGGAAGAATGACTCGAACGCGCGGCCCCGCGCGCATGTGAACGCGCGGGCTATGCTCGAAACACCCCGTTTCACCCCTGCCGGGAGGTGGCTTCGATCGGCACTTTCATCACCATCATGCTGGTGGTTCTCCTGTTCTTCCTCCTCATGGGAGCGGCCGGGATCTACCTCCTGGTCAAGGTCGGCAAGAAGGCCACCAAGAAGGCCCGCAAGGTGAGCACCCGAGTCGCCTCCCACATGGCGGCGATGGGCACCGGCGACGCGGCCGAGACCGAGCGGATGCGGCTGGACCTGCGCCGCGAGGTCTCCCTGACCCGCCAGGCGGTGGATCAGGCGCTGCGTGACGGCTGGGGACTCGGCGACCTGCCCCAGCTCGTGGCCGAGATCGGCGTGCACGCCGAGCAGCTCGACGACCAGCTCGGCCGCTACGCCCAGGAGCGCCGCGTGTCCGCCTACGTCGACCACGCCGCCCTCGGCCGCCTGCGCGAGCACCACGCCAAGCTCACCACCTCCTGCGCCCGGATCCGCGCCGACCTGCTCAACGACCAGATGGCGCACGCGTCCGGCAGCATCGCCGACATCCAGAGCCGCACCGACCTGGAGATCGAGGCGCGCCGGCGCGCCCCCGACCCCCTGGACCAGATCGACGAGCTGTACAACCGCGCCATGGTCGATCGCTCGCGCCCCGACGACCGCCGCTGACCGTCCTAGGCCAGACGCCCCGGCTGCCACGCACGGCAGCCGGGGGCGAACCCGGCCGGGAGACCCCGTCTGCTCAGGGGACTCCGCTGTTCAGGAGACTCCGGCTTCGCGCATGTCGCGGACTTCCCGCTTGAGCTCCTTGATCTCGTCGCGGAGCCGGGCCGCGACCTCGAACTGCAGGTCGGCGGCGGCCTGGTGCATCTGGTCGGTGAGCGACTCGACCAACGCCTCCAGCTGGGCCCGGGGCATCTCCCCCGCGATCGCCTTGGCGTGCTGGCCGACCTGCTTGACCGCGAAGCCGGGGACCGGCGCCTTGCCGCGCGACTGCTGGCGGCCGCTGCCGCCGAGAAGCTGGGCGGTGTCGGCGTCTTCGCGGTTGAGCGAGTCGAGGATGTCGGCGATCTTCTTGCGGAGCGGCTGCGGGTCGATGCCGTTGGCCTCGTTGTAGGCCGTCTGCTTGGCCCTGCGCCGGTTGGTCTCCTCGATCGCCCGCTCCATGGAGGGGGTGATCCGGTCGGCGTACATGTGCACCTGGCCCGAGACGTTACGGGCCGCGCGGCCGATCGTCTGGATCAGCGAGGTCTCCGAACGGAGGAAGCCCTCCTTGTCGGCGTCGAGGATGGCCACCAGCGACACCTCGGGCAGGTCCAGGCCCTCACGGAGCAGGTTGATGCCGACCAGGACGTCGAACTCGCCCATCCGCAACTCCCGCAGTAGCTCGATGCGGCGCAGGGTGTCGACCTCGCTGTGCAGGTAGCGGACCCGGATGCCGAGCTCCAGGAGGTAGTCGGTGAGGTCTTCGGACATCTTCTTGGTCAGCGTGGTGACCAGGACCCGCTCGTCCTTGTCGGTGCGGGTCCTGATCTCGTGGACCAGGTCGTCGATCTGGGACTTCGTGGGCTTGACGATCACCTCGGGGTCGATCAGGCCGGTCGGCCGGATGACCTGCTCCACCACGTCGCCCTTGGAGCGGCCGAGCTCGTAGGTGCCCGGGGTGGCCGACAGGTAGACGGTCTGGTCGATCCGCTCCAGGAACTCCTCCCACTTGAGCGGGCGGTTGTCCATCGCCGACGGCAGGCGGAAGCCGTGTTCGACGAGCGTGCGCTTGCGGGAGGCGTCGCCTTCGTACATCGCGCCGATCTGCGGCACCGTCTGGTGTGACTCGTCCAGCACGAGCAGGAAGTCTTCGGGGAAGTAGTCGAGCAGGGTGTTGGGCGCGCTGCCCGGAGCGCGGTCGTCCATGTGGCGGGAGTAGTTCTCGATGCCGGAGCAGGTGCCGATCTGGCGCATCATCTCCAGGTCGTAGGTGGTGCGCATGCGCAGTCGCTGGGCCTCCAGGAGCTTGCCCTGCCGCTCCATCGTCTCCAGGGTCTCGGCGAGCTCGGCCTCGATGCCCCGGATGGCCTTCTCCATCCGCTCGGTGCCCGCGACGTAGTGGGAGGCGGGGAAGATGTAGAGCTCCTCGTCCTCGGTGATCACCTCGCCGGTCAGCGGGTGCATGGTGGAGAGCTTCTCGATCTCGTCACCGAACATCTCGATGCGCACGGCGAGCTCTTCGTACTTCGGGATGATCTCGATCGTGTCGCCGCGCACCCGGAAGGTGCCCCGGGTGAAGGCCAGGTCGTTGCGGGTGTACTGCATGTCGACCAGGCGGCGCAGCAGCCTGTCGCGCTCGATCTCCTGGCCCACCTTGAGCCGGGTCATCCGGTCGACGTACTCCTGGGGGGTGCCCAGGCCGTAGATGCACGACACCGACGCCACCACGATCGTGTCACGGCGGGTCAGCAGCGAGTTGGTCGCCGAGTGGCGCAGCCGCTCGACCTCGTCGTTGATCGACGAGTCCTTCTCGATGTAGGTGTCGCTCTGCGGGACGTAGGCCTCGGGCTGGTAGTAGTCGTAGTAGGAGACGAAGTATTCGACCGCGTTGTTGGGCATCATCTCGCGCAGCTCGTTGGCGAACTGCGCGGCGAGCGTCTTGTTGGGCTGGATGACCAGGGTCGGCCGCTGCAGCCGCTCGATCAGCCAGGCGACCGTGGCGGTCTTGCCCGTGCCCGTGGCACCCAGCAGGACGTTGTCCTTGTCACCCGCCTTCACACGCCGCTCCAGCTCGGCGATCGCGGCGGGCTGGTCGCCCGAAGGGGTCATGTCGGTGACGACCTCGAAGGGGGCCACCTTGCGCTGCAAATCAGTTACCGGCCTCACTCCACCCACTGTAGGCGGAGCCACCGACATTCCTCCCGGTCTCCGGACGGGCCGCCCTCCCTGCGGCATCCGCGAGGACTTCCACGACGGCCCCCGCGACGCCTCCGCGAGCCTCTGCGACGCCCCCGCGATGCCCCGCGACGGCCTCTTCGAGGATCCTTCAACCGCGTGGCAAGCGGGCCGCAAGCCGGATGCCCTTTACTGTCTCGCGTGCGACCGCCTACCAAGCGTGATATATCGGCCTTTCGATATACACCTATTCCGGAGGTTTGATGGCCCGGCCAAGAGAGGCCATGCAGTCGGCGATGGCCGCCGCGCAGGCGATAGGGCAAGGGGGCGATCCTCGTCAGGTCGTCGGTCAGGCGGTGGGTCAGTTCGCCGGTCAGGTCATGGGCCAGGTCACCGGCGAGAAGGGGTTCGCGCTCAACCCGACCGACTTTCTGGCCGCCCGCGAGCAGGGCGCGTCCATCGGCACCGCCATCGAGGCCCGCAGCGCGTCGCTGAACGAGGCCGGTGAGATCGTCAACCGCAGCTTCGCCGCCGCGGGCCCGAACGGCGAGGCGATCCACGTCATCTCGCCGGTGGTCATCCCCAAGGGCACCACCGCGCGGGTGATCGTCCCGCTGATCGTGCTGGCGGTGCTCGGCCTGGCGGGCCTGGTCGCCACCGGGCTCCCCGACGGCGCGCGGGTGCTGTTCGGGCCGCACTACTGGGCCGTGCTGGTGCTGGCCGCCGCGTTCCTGTGGTGGCGGCGCAGCGTGGTCATGGTGCCCGAGGGCTGCAAGGCGCTGATCACCAAGTTCGGCAAGCTCGTGCAGATCGCCGAGCCGGGCAGGGTGACGCTGTTCAACCCGTGGAAGCGGGTCAGCTACATCGTCAACACCACCCGCGAGTATCCCTTCAACGCGCCCATCCGCGAGGCCCCGACCCAGCAGGGTGTCAAGGCCAGCGTGGACCTGTTCCTGCAGTTCCGGATCGAGGACCCCGCCGAGTTCATCTTCGTCCTCGGCTCGGTCGGCGGCTTCCAGGCCAAGCTGCAGAACGCGATCAGCGAGGTCACCCGCTCCCTCATCTACGCCCAGCGCGCCGAGGACATCTACGACCTGGTCGGCGAGAGCACCCTCGGCATGCTCGACAACCTCAACCAGCAGTTCCTGCCCGCCGTACGGCTCACCGACGTGAACATCACCCACGCCGAGCCGTCCAGCCAGGAATACCGGATGGACCTGGCCGCGCCGGAGATGATCAGGGTCGCCAAGGAGGCGTACACCTACGAGTACGAGCTCCAGCTGCGCAAGGAGCAGAACGAGGGCGACCTGATCAAGGAGCTCGCGGGGCTGCAGGAGCAGCTTTCCGCCATCCACGCCGAGATCGCCGGATACCAGGCCCGGATGGACACCGCCCTGGAACGCGCGTCCCACCAGGCGAAGGCGCAGGCCGGCCAGCGGTTGGTCGAGGCGGAGTCCACCGCCAAGGCCAACGCGGCGCTGCTGGAGGCGCAGGCGCTGGACATCCGGGCGCTGAGCGCCGCCGAGGCGCCGGAGATCCTGGACTACCGCTTCCAGCAGGACCTGCTCGACAAGCTCGAGTCCGTGGCCGCCCATCTGCCCCGTGTGGTGCAGGTCGGCGAGACCATCGACATCGACCTGCTCGTCCTGGCCAGGCAGCTGGTCGGCAGCCGCGAGACACAGCTGTTCTCCGAGGCGGACATGGCGGCGATCAGAGCACGGATCGACGAGATCGGCAGACGGGTCGAGGGGCGCGAGGCGGAGATCGCCGCCCTGCTTCACCCGGCCGAGGCCACGGCGCCGGCCGTGCCCGCGCCGGCCGTAGCGGAGTCCGCGGCGCCGACCGTGCGGGAAGAGGGTTGAGATGAGCAGAGAATTCTCCAAGATCAAGGAATCCCTGGCCTCCTGGTCGGAGATCCGCCAGCTGCTGCGCGGCGGCGAGTCGGGCCAGCTCGTCCCGGTGGTCATCCCCAAAGACCGCCGTGGCTTCGCCTGGGTCACGTTGTTGTTCCTGGCCCTCTACCTCGCGGGTACGGCGCTGCTGGGCGGCGGGGCGCTGTCCCTGCTCGCCGCGGGCGGGGCGGTGCTGTCCCTGCTGGCGGCGCTGGTCTGGCTGTGGCGCCGGGCGATCATCGAGATCGAGGAGGGCACCACCGGCGTGCGCAGCCGGTGGGGCGCGATCACGGGCACCCTGCCGCCGGGCCGCCACTATCTGTGGCTGCCGTGGGACCGGGTGGACGCGGTGGTCGACACCTCCACCGAGATCCCCTACTCCGCCCCGATCTCCGCCTGCCCGACCGCGGAGAACGTGCCGCTGAAGTCGATCGAGTTCTTCCTGAAGTTCCGCATCCTCGACCCGGTGGCCTTCGTCCGGACGATCGGCGCCGGCAACTTCGACCTCGTGCTCAGCAGCGCCGTACAGGACGCCATCCGCCAGCGCAGCCGCCTGGTGCACACCGAGCGGGCCTACGACCTGCGCGGGTCCGACGTCGGTGACATGCAGGAGTTGCTGACCCGCCAGCTCGGCCGGTACGGCGTGCGGATCACCGGCGCCAACATCCCCGACGTGCAACTGCCCGACCAGTACCAGCAGCACCTGGCCACCCGCGAGAAGGTCGCCAAGGAGCTGTCGGCCTTCGAGCGGGAGTGGGAGCTCACCCGTAAGCGGCGGATCGACACCCTGCTGATGGAGATCGAGCGCGCCAAGAAGACGCGGGACGCCCGCATCGTCGAGGTGCGGGCCGCCGCCAACACCGCGCGCAAGGACGTCGCCCGCATGCTCGAGGAGCACGAGACCGAGGCGCAGCGGGTGCGCTGGGAGATCGAGGCCAAGGGCCGGGCCGAGCTGACCTCGGCGGAGAACGAGGCCAAGGGGCTGCGCCGGCTGGCCGAGGCCTACCGCGACAACCGGGCCGTGCTCCAGTACGAGCTGGCCCGCCGCCGGCTGGACGTGGGCGCCAAGCTCGCCGAGAGCGCCCCGCGCCCCGTCGTCGTCCGCACCGACGGCGCGGCCGGCGACTCCTCGGCGCTGTCCACCATGCTCCTGGCCCAGATCCTGCCGCGACTCGGCAGCGGGAACGGCCAGGTCAACCCGCCCGTTGAACCGAACTGAGAACCTTCTTTCTATCCCGGGAGTCCCCCAATGGTGTTCCGTAAGCTGATGGCCGCGTTCGGCGCGGGCGTCGAGGTCGACACGATCCTGCAAAACTCCAACGTCCGTCCCGGCGAAGTCCTGCGCGGACAGGTCAACTTCCGCGGCGGCGGCTCCGACTACAAGGTCGAGGGCATCTTCATCGACTTCACCGCGGTGGTCGAGGTCGAGAGCGGCGACAACGAGTACAAGTCGACCTACAGCTTCCTGCGCAAGCAGATCACCGGTCCGTTCCACCTCGCGGCGGGCGCCCCCCAGTCGGCTCCCTTCGAGATCCCCGTTCCCTGGGAGACCCCGATCAGCGCCATCGGCGGTCACCCGCTGCACGGCATGCGGCTCGGCGTCTCCACCGAGCTCTCCCTGGCCGGCGCGCTGGACAAGGGCGATCTCGACCCGTTGTTCGTCAACCCGCTGCCCGCCCAGGACCACGTGCTCGGCGCGCTGGACAACATGGGCTTCCGCTTCAAGAAGGCCGACCTGGAGCGCGGCACCCTGCACGGCTCGCAGATGCCGTTCTTCCAGGAGATCGAATACTACGCCGGCCACGAATACGGCCGGCACTTCAACGAGCTGGAGCTGACCTTCATCGCCGGCCCGAGGGCGATGGACGTCATCCTGGAGGCCGACAAGCGCGGCGGTTTCCTGACCTCCAGCCACGACACCTACAACCGGTTCACGGTCCGCTACGACGACCACCCGGGCCAGGTGGACCAGTCGCTCCGCGCCGGCCTGCACGCGATGGCCCAGAGGCGTGGCTGGTTCTGAGACCGTCGCCCCACGGCCGGCGCGCCGCGCTCACCCGTCATCGCGCGGACCACGAGTCGTGGGCGGGCGGCGCGTCCGGCCGGCGGCGGTACATGCGCTCGGTCCAGGCGTCGTAGCGATGGCCGGGGCCGGCCCGGTAGTCGTGCCGCCGGTAGACGCCGAAGACCTCGCGTTTGATCTCTCGTTCGATCGGGTTCAGGTTGGGCGGGAGAAGCTGGATCGTGTACCCCCGATAGGCGATCACCTCGACGCCCGGGGGCACGGCCTCGGCCGCGAACCGGGCGGCCGCCACGTGGTCCGGATGGTCCAGGCCGGCCGGTGACGGCTCCGGGTCGAGGGTGCGCAGCACGGTGGGGCGGAAGCCCCGCATCAGGGCGCGCAGCATGTCCGTCACGTCACCATGGGACAGGCAGAGCGCGCGGTGGAGGAAGGCCCGCACGCAGGACAGGCCGTCGCGGTCGGCCCACAGCCGGGTCAGCGCGCCGCGGCCCCCGCTCGCCCGGGGGTCACCGCCGTCGGGCAGCCCGACGAAGACCAGCTGGACACGGGGCAGGTCCGCCAGGGTGTCCACCGCGACCGGGACCCGGCCCAGCAGGAGCGTTCTGCGCCGCCACCGGTCGCGCGCCCCGGCGACCCACGCGTAGGCGGCCCGGACGCCCTGTTCCCGGCTCGCGGCGTACGGCCCCGGAGCGTGGTCGTCCCGCATCCCCGCCACCGACTCCCCCGCCGTGAGATAGACCGTCACGGTGCGCGCACCGTGTGCCACCAGCTTCAGCAGGTCGGGGCTCATGAACAGCAGATCGTCGTCGGGATGGGCGGCCACCTGCAGGTACAGGCCCGCCGGGGTCTTTCCCGGCAGCAGCGCCGCGAGCGCGGGAAACCGGGCCAGCGGCAACACCACCGGCAGCACGATGGCGGCGACCGCCATGAAAACGCCCACGCTTCGCACGCCCCGCATGCCGACCCCCGTCGATGCCACCCGTCGCCTCGACCGTAGAGGTCCATCGCACACCGCCGAACCGGTCGTTCGGATGATCCATGGTTGCGAAGATCATCCAAAAGGCGGAGCCTGGAGTGCGACCGTGGTCTGGTCCTACGATGACGGCGCAAGCATGACGGCGGGGCCGACTTGCGGCCGGACGGGCGGGGCGCGCATGGGGCGGATGGCACGGTTCGGGGCATGGCTCGGCAAGAACGTCGACGGTTTCATCGCCCTGCTGCTCGCGGTGGGCGTCGGCGTGGTGGGCCTGCTGGACGACGCTATCGACAAGATCCTGCGGGATCAGGTGATCGAGTCCGGGACCCTCCTGGTGCTGGCCCTGCTGACCACCGCCATCCTGCGGGACCGCTGGCGCCAGGAGCCGGTCGAGACCGCGATGCGGGAGAGCTTCGCCAGGACCGCCGCGCTGCCGGAGCGGCTGGAACGGCTGGAGGGCGTGGTCTCCGGGGCCGGCCGGGCGCTGCAGGACCTGTCGGTCGTGAACGTGCTCAACGGCGCCGAGGAGATCGCCAAGGCGCACGCGGAGGCGCGGGCCGGCACCGATCGCTGGATCTTCAAGGGCGGCACGGGCACCTACCTGCGCGCGGTGACGCTGCCCGAGTGCGTCGCGGCCGCCCGCAGGGACCGGCGCGCGCTGCTGATGCGCCTGGAGATCCTCGACCCGAGCAACGAACGGGTCTGCGAGGCCTACGCCCGCTTCCGCCGGTCGATGTCCCAGGAACCGGACGGAACGGGAGAGGTCTGGACGCCCGAGCGCACCCGCAAGGAGGCCTTCGGCACCATTCTCGCCGGCTGCTGGCACCACCAGCGGTTCGGGCTGCTGGAGATCCACATCGGGCTGTCGGCCACGATGACGACGTTCCGCTGGGACCTGTCGGCGGCATCGCTGATCATCACGGGCGAGGACCCCCGGCGGGCGCTCATCGCCCGTAAGGGCTCCTTCTACTACGACAGTTGCGCCACCGAATTGATGGCCAGCCTGGAGCAGGCCCGGCGGGTGCCGGTCGAGCTGGCCAGGTCGGCCCCGCTCAGCGAGGAACCCACGATCGAGGAGGTGCGCCGGCTGCTCGAGACCCTCGGCCTGCCGCTGCCCCGGTCCTACACCGACAGGGACGTCGTCGACCTCACGCGAAAGGCGCTTCGGGCCAAGAACCCGTACCTGTGATGAGATACCAGGATCTGTACGACGAGATGACCGGCGGCACCGCGCGCGATTCCCTGCCCCGCTGGGCCGGGAGGGTCCTGACGGCCATCGCCTCCGGCAGCCGGCCGATCACCGCCGTCCGCCACCCGCTCGGCTTCCTCTGCCTGCCGCTGGAGCGGACCGAGGAGTACGGCGTGTGCGTGCACATCTGGTCCGGCGCGCTCCCCCGCGCCGCCTCCACCACCTCTCAGATCCACTGCCACAGCTGGGACCTGGTCAGCCACGTGCTGTACGGCCGGGTGGAGAACGTGCGCGCCGACGTCAGCGACGCGACCTCCGCCCTCACCCACCGGGTCTTCGAGGTGGTCAGCGGGGCCGACGGCGACCGTATCCGGCCGACCCCGCGCACCGTCCGATGCGCCCCCGGGGTGAGCGAGGTGTACGGCCCCGGCCAGACCTACACCCTGCCCGCGGGGGTCTTCCACGCCAGCGTGATCCCCGGCGGGGAGACCGCGACGATCGCACTGGGCCGGGGCCGCCCCGGCGGGAGCGACCTGTCGCTCGGCCCGCCCGATCTCGGCACCCACCTCGTCCCCCGCTACCGCTGCGACGCGCGGGAGACCGCCCGGGCCGCGCTGCACGCCGCCGGACGCCTGTCCTGACCTGGCTCCAGCCGGGCGCCCGACGAGTCCGGGCACCCGGTCCACGACACGACCGAGGAGAACCGCATGGTTCAGGAGACAGATCTCGAATACGCCCGCCGGGTCGCCGTCGACGCCGCGCGGGCGGCCGGCCGGCTGATCGTCACGGGCGCCCGGGGGGCGGTCTCGGTCAGTCCCAAGGGCGACGACGGCGATGTGGTCACCGACCTCGACCTGGCCGCCGAGAAGCTGCTCCTGCAGCGGGTGCTGACCGCTTTCCCGGGCCACGCGGTGATCGCCGAGGAATCCGGCGAGCTGGGCGATTCAGGAGCGGAGTGGACCTGGCTCATCGACCCGCTCGACGGCACCAACAACATCGCGATCGGCCTGCCCCTGTACGCCGTGGGCCTGGCCCTGTGCCGGAGCGGACGTCCCGAGCTGGGGGTCGTGCACGAACCGGTGACCGGCAGGACCTGGTCGGCCGTCCGGGGCCGGGGCGCGCTCGGCCCCGGCGGCCCCGTGACCGCCCCGCCGTACCGGCCCGCCGGCAGCGGCCCGGTGCTGGCCTGGATCCAGGGGTACGGCGTGCGGCGCGATGACACCGTGGCCTGCGCGCTGAAGGCGGGGCTGGACAGGCGCGCCCGCCGGGTGCTGAGGCTCTGGGCTCCGCTGCTGGCCTGGGTGATGCTCGCCCGGGGGGACATCGACGGGATCGTCGGCTACCGCACCGGGGTCGTCGACCTGCCGGGGGGCCTGCTGATCGCGCAGGAGGCCGGCGCGATGGTCAGCGCCTTCGACGGCGCCCCTTTCGACTGTGCCCCGCTCGCCGGGGGCGGACGCGACTTCGTCGCGAGCCGGGCCGGATTCCAGGAGGACCTGCTGGAGGTGGTCCGGAGCGCCTCCTGAGCGGGCGGTGCGCCGCGGGCGGTGGAAGAGCGGCCGGCAGGGTTCCGGGCAGACGCCGGGCGGCGACGCGTCCATGGTCCCGGTCCCGGCCTCGGTCAGGCGGTGAGCAGTGTGACCGCGGTCCCGATCTCGTTCCCGGTCTCGGCCCGGTCCCGATCTCGGTCAGGCGGTGAGCAGTGCGCCCGCGGTCTCGGTCAGGCGGTGAGCAACAGCGCGCCCACGGTCGCGCCCACGCCCACCACTGCCAGTCCGGCTCCGGCCAGCACGAACCTGAGCAGCGGTACCCGCACTTCCCTGCGGCGGCACCACTCGAACCACAGCAGGGTGGCGAGCGAGGCCCACGGAGTGATCACCGGTCCGATGTTGGTGCCGATGAGCAGGGCCAGCAGCTGGTCCTGGTTGCCCGCGGGGATGACCTTCTCCACCGCTGTGTAGGCGGGCAGGTTGTTGATCAGGTTGGACAGGCCCGTCCCCACCGTCGCCGCCCGGTAGGCGCCGTCGCCGTCGCGGGCGGTACCGGCCAGGGCGCTCATCAGGCCGCCCAGGCCGTACCGGCTCAGCGTGGGCACCACCAGGAACAGGCCGGTGACGAAGACGAGAAGCTGCCACGGGAACAACGCGAAGGTCAGCTTGGACCTGTCGCGCCAGGCGAAGGCGGCGATCATGAGCACCGCCGAGAGCAGGGCGGCCACCTGGATCGGCAGCTCCAGCAGGATCGCGGCGATGAAGAGCACGCACACCGTGGCCGCCGTCCGAAACAGCACCGGGTCGGCGACCGGCACGGGAGGCGGCGGGTCGTAGCGGTCGGCGCCGCGCCGGCCGCGCCGCCAGAAGAACACCCAGAGGAAGATCATGGTGACCGCGACGGAGACGAGCTGCGGCAGCCACAGCCGCCCGGCGAACTCCTTGGTCGACATGCCGAGCCGTTCCATGGCCAGCAGGTTCGTCAGGTTGGAGACCGGCAGGAACAGACTGGCGGTGTTGGCCAGCCAGACGGTGGTCATGGCGAGCGGCAGCGCGGCGATCCCGGTCCTGGCCGCCAGGGCGAGCATGACGGGCGTCAGCAGCACCGCCGTCGTGTCGAGGTTCAGGAACATGGTGACCAGCGACGCGAAGGCCGTACACAGCAGGAAGAGCGCGAGATAGTCTCCCCGTCCGGCCGCCGCCAGCCGGGCGGCGATCACGTCGAAGACCTGGGCCTCCTTGACCAGCTCCGCCAGCACGATCACGGCGCCGAGAAACAGCAGGATGGGCGCGATCCGCTCCAGCTCGCCCCGGGCCTCGCCGTCGGGCAGCAGCCCGGTGACGACGAACACGACGCCGAGCCCCAGCAGGCCGACCCGGATCCAGTCGAGAACGCTCAGTCGCCGCAGCACACCGACCATGATCTACGAGACAGGTCAAGATCGCACGTCCCGTCCTTGATCGAATCTCTCCAAAACCCCGGCGCCAGAGGCGATACTGAATGCCCGGGCACGACGGCGAGGGGCGGGGACGCGATGGCGCGCGACGACAGGCCGGTCGACATCTTCGTCAGCTACTCCCCCGCCGACGAGCGCTGGGCGTCGTGGATCGCGTGGGAGCTGGAGGCCGCCGGATACCGGACCATGATCCAGGCCTGGGACTTCGTGCCGGGAACCCAGTTCATCGAGTTCATGGACCGCAGCGTCAGCGAGGCCGCGCTGGTGGTGGCGGTGCTGTCGCGCAACTACCTCAAGTCGCGCTGGGGACGAATGGAATGGCAGGCCGCGCTCCGCGCCGACCCGGACAACCCCTCCAACAAGCTGGTCACGATCCGGTTGGAGGACTGCCCGCTGGAGGGGCTGCTGTCCACCATCACCTGGGTCGACCTGGTCGGGGTGGGCGACCCGGACCAGGCACGGAGACTGCTGCTGGAGCGGATCGGACAGGCCCTGGCGGGCCGGGCCAAACCCCTGGACCGGCCGTCGTTCCCCAACGGCCCGGCGACCATCCCCGGCGAGGTGCTGTCCGCGCCGTCGCGGCGCGGACCGGCGCGTGCCCGCCGTACCCCGGTGGCGCCGCCCGCCTACCCGGCCGGCCCGTCGGCGCACGCCCCGCGCGAGTCGATCACGCTGTTGCACGTCGCGGGCCCCCGGTTCGGCCGGGGACTGGCCGCCGAGGACGAGCCGCTGACGGCCGAGGAGCTGCAGCCGAGGATCTGGGCGGACCTGACCCGGCTGCGGGACGCCGGGGTGCCCCGGCCGGATCTGATGATCGTGACCGGCGACCTGACCGAGTCGGGCAGCCGCCGTGAGTTCGGCGAGGCGGCGGCGTTCCTGACCGGGCTGCGGGTGCTGCTCGGGCTGGAGCCGCAGCGGCTGATCGTCGTGCCCGGGCCGCGAGACATCACCAAGGCCGCCTCCCGGGCGTACTTCAGCAACTGCGAGGCCGACGACGTGCGCCCGCAGGCACCGTACTGGCCCAAGTGGCGGCACTTCACCGGCCTGTTCGAGGAGCTCTATCTCGGGCTCGACGGGCCGGAGTTCGACAGTGCCCAGCCATGGACCCTCTTCGCCGTCCCCGACCTGAAGGTCGTGGTGGCCGGCCTGAACTCCACCATGGCCATGAGCCATCGCGAGGAGGATCAGTACGGCTTCATGGGCGAGGCGCAGGCCGCGTGGTTCGCCGAGCGGCTGCGGCCGTTCGAGGAGGCGGGCTGGCTGCGGATCGGCGCGATCGCCCACCCGCCCGCGCACCTGCGCGACGCGGCGACGCTCGAACACCTGCTGGCCGGGCGGCTCAACCTGCTGCTGCACGGGGCGGGCGGCACCGGACCGCAGAGCCCGCTGTGCCTACCCGCCCTCGGCCCGGGCCGCCACCGGCTCATCGAGGTGACCTCCGACGGTCTGCGCCGCTGGGACCGGGACCGCGGCGACCTCGCCCCCGCCGAGGAGGTGTCGCGTCCATGGCACGGCACGGGCGCGACGTTCTCCCCCGCCGGCGTGGCGCCCGCCGCCACACCCCTGGGAGTTCCCCCCGCGAGCGCCGAACCCGAGCGGGCGGCCGCCCCGGCGATGCTGCTGCTGGAGCGGATCGCGGAGGTCTGCGAGACGCGGCACGAACGGGTCAAGATCAGAAAGGTGACCGGCGACGTCCCGCAGCTACTGGTCACCTACCCGGAGGACGGCTTCGTCCGGCAGCTCAGGATAGGCGCGCACGCCGGTGAACTGACCGCTCAGGACGTGGCGGCCTTCGCCGGGCAGGTGCACGCCTCCGGGCTGGAGCACGGCGCCGAGCTGGTCTACCAGGGACCGCCGCCCGCGCAGGCGCTGCGCGAGGAGATGACCCGGCGCGGGCTGCGGCTGCGCAGCTTCACCGAGTTCCAGGGGCTGCTCGACCTGAGCGGATACGTGGCCGACCAGACGGCGCGGCTGCGCGGGGACCGGCGCTACCCTCAGCAGCTGTACGTGCCGCAGCGCTTCCGGGAGCTGGACCGGCCGGGCCGGCACGTCCGGGAGGGGCTCACCGACGAGCTGATGCGGCTGCTAGCCACCGACCACGGCAGGTTCCTGCTGGTGCTGGGCGACTTCGGGCACGGCAAGACCTTCGCCCTGCGCGAGCTGGCCAGGCGGATCCCGGTGGAGCTGCCCCATCTGGTGCCGATCCTGATCGAGCTTCGCGCGCTGGACAAGGCGCACTCGGTGGACGGGCTGGTCGCCGCGCACCTGGCCAACCACGGCGAGGACGTCATCGACCTGAAGGCCTTTCACTACATGCTCCGCCAGGGCCGCATCGTGCTGCTGTTCGACGGGTTCGACGAGCTGGTGACCCGGGTGACCTACGACCGGGCCGCCGACCACCTGGACACGCTGCTGCAGGCCGCCGAGGACAAGGCGAAGATCGTCGTGGCCAGCCGTACCCAGCACTTCAAATCCAGTGCCCAGGTGCTCACCAAGCTCGGCGAGAAGGTGGGTCTCCTGCCGCAGCGGCGCCTCCTCAGCCTGGAAGACTTCACCCGCCCGCAGATCCACTCCTACCTGGTCAACCGCTACGGCGGCGACGAGGCCGCGGCCGGGGACCGCTTCTCGCTGATGAGCGACATCGAGGACCTGCTCGGCCTGGCCGGCAACCCGCGCATGCTCAGCTTCATCGCCGACCTCGACGACCAGCGCCTGACCACCGTCGCCCAGGCCCGGCACACCATCAGCGCGGCGCTGCTGTACGAGGAGATCCTGGGCTCCTGGCTCGCCTTCGAGGAGCGCCGGGTGCGGGATGTGCCGGGCGCGCCCGCCGGGCTGCGCACCGGGGAGCTGTGGCAGGCGGTGACCACGCTGGCGTTGCGGCTGTGGGAGAGCGGGGAGGCCTATCTGCGCCCGGCGGAGCTGGCCGAGGTCGCCGAGACGCTGACCGGCCTGGCGGACGGGCAACTGTCGGGCCAGCAGACCGCGCACGCGGTGGGGACCGGAAGCCTGATGGTCCGCACCGAGGAGGGACTGTTCGGGTTCATCCACTCGTCGGTCATGGAATGGCTGGTGGCCCGGCACATCGCCACCACGCTGGCCGCCCCGGCCGCGCTCGCGCGCAGGCCGCTGTCGCAGCTCACGGTGGAGTTCCTGTGCGATCTGGCCGACGTGCGCGCCTGCCAGGGCTGGGCGGCGGGGGTGCTCGCCGACCCCGGCTCGGACGACGTCTCCCGGACCAACGCCATCAAGATCACCACCCGGTTGCGGACGCCGGCCATGGCCGACCTGCGCGGCGCCAACCTGCGCGGCGAGGACCTGTCCGCGCGAGACCTGCGGGAGGTGGACCTCACCGGCGCGAACCTGACCGATGCCGTCCTGGTCGGGACCGACCTGTCGCGCGCCGTGCTCCGTGACGCGCGGCTGGCCGGGGCCCGGCTGGACGAGGCCCGGCTGACCGGCGCCGACCTGCGCGGCGCCGACCTGACCCGGGCCCGGCTGGCCAGAGCGGACCTGCGGGATGTGACGCTGGCGGGCAGCCGCTGGCAGCGGGCGGCGCTGATCGACGTCACCGGGAGGGTCGCCGGCATCCCCGAACTGCGCGGTGCCGCCATCGCTCCCGGGCAGCCCGTGGAGACCCAGCTGGCCCCGGCCGCGGTCGGCGTGCCGTACGGATATCACTTCCAGACCAGCAGGCTGCCCGAGCCCGTCGCCTACAGCCCCGACGGTGAGACCGTGGTGATCGGCGGCGACGACGGCGGAGTGCTGCTCTGCGACAGCGCCACGGGCCTGCCGGTCAAGAGCCTGCAGGGGCACCGGGGCCGGGTTTACGCCGTCACCTTCAGCCGCTCGGGCGAACTGCTGGCCACCGGGGCGAGCGACGGCACGGTCCGGCTCTGGGACCCGGTGACGGCGAGCGCCTCGCACGTTCTCACCGGCCATCACGAGGGGGTCTGGCCGGTGGTCTTCAGCCCGACCGGCCGGCTGATCGCCGCGGGCGGCGCCGACGGCGTGGTGCGAGTCTGGGACACCGCCACCGGACTGCCGTACCGGGAGCTGTCGGGGCACCAGACACCGGTCTACACCGCGACGTTCGACCCGGGCGGCGACACGCTGGTCACCGGCGACGCGGGCGGGACGATCCGGATGTGGGACGTGCGGACCGGCGAGATCGTACGGACTCTGACCGGCCACCACGGCTCCGTCTACCGCATCGCCTACGACCCCGGCGGCACGCTGCTGGCCGCAGGCGACCGCGAAGGCGTGGTGCGGATCTGGGATCCCCGCAACGGGCGGGTCCTGCACGAGCTGCTCGGGCACACGGGCAGCGTCTACGCGCTGGCCTTCGCCCCCTCCGGCGGGTTGATGGCGACCGGTGACACCGACGGCGGGCTGCGGCTGTGGGACCCGGACTCGGGTGCCTCGCGCGGCGTGCGCACCGGCCATCAGGCCGCCGTCTACCAGGTCGGGTTCAGCCCGGACGGGTCGCTGCTGGCCAGCGCCGACTCCGACGGCGCGGTCCACCTGCAGAGCGCCGCCGACGGCCGTGAGCGGGTGGAGCTGGCCGGCCATCGCGGCTCCGTCTGGCCGTTCGTCTTCCGGCCCGACGGCGGCCAACTGGCCACCAGCAGCAACGACGGCACCATCCGGCTGTGGGATCCGGCCACCGGGCAGTGCCAGCGCCTCCTTCGCGGCCACGGCCGCAAGATCACCTCGGTGCGGTTCAGCGCCGACGGGAGCATGCTGGCGACCAGCGGCAACGACGGAGTCGTGCGGATCTGGGAACCCCGTACGGGCCGCCGCCTGCGGGAGCTCACCGGGCAGGCGGACCGCCTCATCTCGGCCGCCTTCAGCCCGGCCGGTCCCACGCTCGCCACCGCGAGCAACGACGGCGGGGTGCACTTCTGGAACGCCGTCACCGGCGACTACGAGCGCGAACTGGACGTCGAGACCGACCACGTGTGGGCGGAGGCCTTCAGTCCCGGCGGGGACCACATCGCCACCGCCAATGACGACGACAGCGTCTGTGTCTGGTATCGGCCGAGCGGCCGCCAGGTCGTCAAGCTGACCGGCCACCGCGGCCGGGTCCGTTCCATCGCGTTCAGCCCCGACGGCCGTCATGTGGCCACCGGCTGCGATGACCGGATGGTGCGGATCTGGGAGGTGGAGACCGGCGAGTGCGTCGCGAGCCTGCAGGGTCATGCCGACCGGGTGTACTCGGTGGCCTTCAGTCCCGACGGGAGCCGGCTGGTCAGCGCGGGCAACGACGGTGACGCCCGCGTGTGGGACCTATGGCCGGGCCACCCGTCGCAGCCCCGGCTCGTCCACACCCTCACCCGCCACTCCGGACGGCTGTGGACCGCGGCCTTCAGCCCGGACGGCTCACTGCTGGCCACCGGGGGCGACGACCTGGCGGTGCGGCTCTGGGACGCCCGGACCGGCCGGCACCTGCACGCGTTGAGCGGGCACACCCGCCGGATCTGGTCGCTGGCCTTCGCTCCCGGCGGGGATCTGCTGGCCAGCGCGGGCGACGACGGCGTCGTGATCCTCTGGAACCTCCGCTCCGGTACGGCCCCCGCCCAGCGGGCCGTCCTCCTCGGCCTGCCCGAGGGGTGGGCGGCGATCGCGCCGGACGGCCGCTACAAGCTGGTGGGCGACATGGCGGGCCAGTTCTGGTACGTCGTCGGGACCCGCAGGTTCGAACCCGGAGAGCTGGACGCCTACCTGCCCGCGATCGGGCAGATCGCGCTGGACGCCGAGTTCTGACAGAAACGGGTCAGGCGGCCCCGGCACTCGGCGGTTCCGGACGATCCCCGGTCACCTCGGATGGCGGTTCCGGGCGATCCCCGGTCACCTCGGATGGCGGTTCCGGACGATCCCCGGTCACCTCGGATGGCGGTTCCGGGCGATCCCCGGTCGCCCGGACTCAGGCCGCCGCCGCGCGGGCGGACAGATCGGCCCAGAGTTCGTCCACCCGGGCTTCGAGATCCTCCAATGACCCCTCGTTCGGCACCACGAGGTCAGCGATCTTCAGGCGGTCCTCCCTGGTCGCCTGGGCGGCGAGCCGGGCTCGGGCGTCCTGCTCGCTCATGCTCCGCAGCCCGACCAGCCGGGCGAGGCGGGTCTCGTCGGCGGCGTCCACGACGACCACCACGTCGTACATCGGAGCGAGGCCGTTCTCCGCCAGCAGCGGCACATCGTAGACCACGATCGCGTCCTCGTCCGCCTGGTGCTGCAGCTCGGCGACCCGCGCCCCGACCAGCGGGTGCACGATCGCGTTGAGCGAGGCCAGCTTCTCGGAGTCGGCGAAGACGATCGAACCGAGTTTCTCCCGGTTGAGCGAGCCGTCCTCGCGCAGCACCTCTTCGCCGAACACCCCGACGATGCGCGTCAGCCCGTCGGTCCCCGGTTCGACCACCTCGCGGGCGATCTTGTCGGCGTCGATCACCACGGCCCCCCTGGAGGTCAGCCGCCGTGACACCTCGCTCTTGCCCGACCCGATCCCGCCGGTAAGTCCCACCTTCAACATGATCCGCAGCATACGTGGTACGGCCGGCGCCCCGGGATGCCGGGACGCGCGTTCTCACCCTGCGCCGAGCGGCCGCCGGGAGCGCCGGTCACGCGAGCGTGGCCGTGCCGATCACCCGGTAGCCGTGAAGACGAACAGGCCGATAATCGGTGATCTTTCAGGTCATGCCTGGAGTTCTCTGCGCATATGGACGAGGGTGAGGTGGTCGCTCATCCGCTCCCGGCGGGTCTCGCGGTAACCGTGCCGGCGGTAGAGCCTCAGGTTGCCCTCCGACAGGTGCCCGGTGAACAGATCGAATGCCACAGCGGGGACCTCTTCGTGCAGGGCGGCCAGCAGGGTGCCGCCGACACCCCGGCCCTGCGCGTCCGGCGCCACCACCAGGCGGCCGACTCGGCAGGTCGTGCCGGACAGCTGCCCGCGGATCGCGCCGACGATCCGCTTCCCCCTGCGGGCGACCAGCACGGTGCCGGTCTCGACGGCCTTACGGACCTGCTCGGAAGACTCCACCAGCGGCGGGATGAACGGATCCCCGTAGAGCTGTGCCTCGCTCACGTAGGCGGCTCGCTGCACGGTCAGAATCTCACCGGCGTCCTCGGGCTCCGCCCGTTCGATCACAGTCACGGCGCAACCTTAGCTCCCGGGTGGCCACGCGCACGAAAAAGGGCCCCGCCGCAGCGGGGCCCTTCCTCAGATCCTCAGATCTCTACCGTGTCGCCGATGTCAGCTCTGGCCGCCCGCGAGCTTCTCGCGCAGCGCCGCGAGAGCCTCGTCGGAAGCGAGGGCACCCGCCGCCGGAGCGGAGGAGCTGCTGGAGCTGGAGCTCGAACCAGCGGCCGGGGTCTCACCGGAGTAGGACGTGGGGGCAGCCTCGCCCGCCTCGGCCTCGGCCTTGCGGGCCTCCTCGACCTGCTTCTTGTGAGCCTCGAAGCGCGTCTGGGCCTCGGCGTACTGCCGCTCCCACTCGTCGCGCTGCTTCTCGAAGCCCTCGAGCCACTCGCTGGTCTCGGAGTCGAAGCCCTCGGGGTAGATGTAGTTGCCCTGGTCGTCGTAGGTCGCCGCCATGCCGTAGAGCGTGGGGTCGAACTCGATGTCGGCGCCGGTCGCGCTCTCGTTCGCCTGCTTGAGCGACAGCGAGATCCGACGACGCTCCAGGTCGATGTCGATGATCTTCACGAAGATCTCGTCGCCGACCTGGACGACCTGCTCGGGGATCTCGACGTGGCGCTCGGCCAGCTCGGAGATGTGGACCAGGCCCTCGATGCCCTCCTCGACGCGGACGAACGCACCGAACGGCACCAGCTTGGTGACGCGACCCGGGACGACCTGACCGATCTGGTGGGTGCGGGCGAACTGCTGCCAGGGGTCTTCCTGCGTCGCCTTGAGCGACAGGGAGACCCGCTCGCGCTCCATGTCGACGTCGAGAACCTCGACGGTGACCTCCTGGCCGACCTCGACAACCTCGGAGGGGTGGTCGATGTGCTTCCAGGAGAGCTCGGAGACGTGAACCAGACCGTCGACGCCGCCGAGGTCCACGAACGCACCGAAGTTGACGATCGAGGAGACGACGCCCTTGCGGACCTGACCCTTCTGCAGGGTGTTGAGGAACGTCTGGCGAACCTCGGACTGGGTCTGCTCAAGCCAGGCGCGGCGGGAGAGAACCACGTTGTTGCGGTTCTTGTCCAGCTCTATGATCTTCGCCTCGAGCTCACGGCCCACGTACGGCTGAAGGTCACGGACGCGGCGCATCTCGACCAGGGACGCCGGCAGGAAGCCGCGGAGGCCGATGTCGAGGATGAGACCACCCTTGACGACCTCGATGACGGTGCCGGTGACGATGCCGTCCTCGTCCTTGATCTTCTCGATCGTGCCCCAGGCCCGCTCGTACTGAGCGCGCTTCTTGGACAGGATCAGGCGGCCTTCCTTGTCCTCCTTCTGGAGGACAAGGGCCTCGACGTGCTCGCCAACCTCGACGACGTCCGCGGGATCGACATCGTGCTTGATCGAGAGCTCACGCGAGGGGATGACGCCCTCGGTCTTGTAGCCGATGTCGAGCAAAACTTCATCTCGATCGACCTTGACGACGGTGCCCTCGACGATGTCGCCGTCGTTGAAGTACTTGATGGTCAGATCGATCGCTGCGAGGAAGTCTTCCTCGGAACCGATGTCGTTGACCGCTACCTGCGGGGTGCTCGAGGTGGCCTCAGTGCTGCTCGTCATGTGTGGAATTGCTCCGAACGCGGACAGAAGTCGATGTGGCGAACACGCGGCAGGCCTCTTATCGTTCAGCCGAAGGAAAATTCATCGGCGTGACCGAGCGCGAGCCCACTCCGTCCGAGACACGCGCGAGCCCACAGCGCAGCGATCAGCATATGAGACCAGACGAGTCTGGTCAATCCAAAGGCACGACACGCCGGAAATAGGGCGTTAATAGGCATTGACCTGCTGCCTGTGCTTCGAGGTGATGATACCCCGAAATTTTTGCGGTACTGACACGCGATCGGGGTCGCCGTCCGCCGTGTAGCGCCTGTCGGGGTGTTTGCCCAGCCACTCCAGCCAATACTGCGAGCACCACTTGCGGCATTCCCCCTTCTTGCCGTTGCTCTGGATCCGCTGGATGGCCCGCCAGTCGAAGTCCTTGACGAACGGCGATTCCGACGGCTGCGCGCCTGCCAGGAAGACGCCCTTGAATCCGAAGCGGGTTCCGTCCCATTTTCCCGACTGCACGGTAGATCTTTTACGCGGCATCGCGCCGAAGGGCAGCGCCAGCGTGTCGGACGGGCCGGTGCCGAGTTTCTTGAGCAGCCGCTCGATCCGGACGATCTGCTCGGCGATCCGCTTCTTCGACAGACCCGGCAGATAGGGATGGCTCCAGGTGTGGTTGGCCACCTCGAACCCCCGGGAGGTCAGCCACTGCACGGCTCGGGCCTGGTCCCGCTGGCTGCGCAGGCCGAACGGCTGGCGGTTGACCCAGAATGTGGCGACGGGCCGGAAGCCCGGATACTTCTTCGCGACCTGGTAGATGATCTCGACCGCGGTGTCCTTGGCCGGCATGCCGTTGCCGTCCAGGGCGAAGTGGCTGGAGTGCCCGTCGTCGAAGGTCAGCACGACCGGGTGCTTGCCCGCCGGAATGCCGATCTTCCCGGTGACGAACTCCTGCGCGGTGATCGGGACGTAGCCGCCCCTGGCCAGCTTCTCCATCTCCTGACGCACCTGGGAGGGCGTGCGGTCGATGGAGGCCAGCCGCTTTTTCATGATCCGGTGGTACATCAGCACCGGGACCATCCCCGCCTCGTTGGCCTTGACCTGACGGGCGAACTCCGGGGTCGCCTGAACAGGCGGTGGCAGATCGGCCGAGGGAAGATCAGGTGACGGCGACGGCGACGGCGTGCCCGCCACCGCGCCGGTCGCCGCACCCGTCATCGGCGAGGGCCGCGGGACGGCCGCCGTGGGCAGCGTGGCAAGCACCACCACCGCCGCGGCCACCACCACGGCGTTGGCCATCATGATGATCTTCGTGAGGGGGGATGAACTCCGCACAAAACTCCCGTGCCCGTCGAGATACCGGCTGAATCACCACCCTAGAACAGAGTCGGGCAGGCCGGGCAATCCTCAACGATCGGCCTCGGTGACCGGCGTCAGTGACCGGCGTCCTCCCAGGTGCGACCGACACCCACGGAGACCTCCAGCGGGACCCGCAGGGAATAGGCCGCGTTCATCCGGTCGGTGACCAGCTCACGCAGGGTCTCCAGCTCTCCCGGCGCCACCTCGAACACGAGCTCGTCGTGGACCTGCAGGAGCATGCGGGAGCTCAGGGCCGCTTCCTTGAGGGCGTCGCGCACGTTGAGCATGGCGACCTTGATGATGTCGGCCGCCGACCCCTGGATCGGCGCGTTGAGCGCCATCCGCTCGGCCATGTCCCGGCGCTGGCGGTTGTCGCTGTTCAGGTCGGGCAGATAGCGGCGGCGGCCCATGATCGTCTCGGTGTAGCCGTCCTGCCTGGCCTGCGCGACGATCGCGTTGAGGAAGTCGCGGACGCCGCCGAACTCCTCGAAGTATTCCTCCTTGAGCGCCTTCGCCTCCGGCACCGGGATGTTGAGCTGCCCGGACAGCCCGAAGTCCGACAGGCCGTAGGCCAGGCCGTAGTTCATCGCCTTGATCTTGGCGCGCATCTCCCCCGTCACCTGCTCGGGCTTGATGTCGAAGACCCGCGCGGCGGTGGCCTGGTGGAAGTCGTGCCCGGACTCGAAGGCCGCGATCAGCGACTCGTCGCCGGACAGGTGGGCCATGATCCGCAGTTCGATCTGGCTGTAGTCGGCGGTCAACAGGGTTTCGTAACCGGACCCGACCACGAAGCCCTGCCGGATCCGGCGGCCCTCCAGGGTGCGGATCGGGATGTTCTGCAGGTTGGGCTTCTCCGAGCTGAGCCGCCCGGTGGCCGCCACGATCTGGTTGAACGTGGTGTGGATCCGCCCGTCGTCGGCGATCTCCTTGATCAGGCCCTCGACCGTGATCTTGAGCTTGGCCTGGTCACGGTGGCGCAGCATGATGGTCGGCAGCTCGTGGTCGGTCTGCGCGGCCAGCCAGGCCAGCGCGTCGGCGTCGGTGGTGTAGCCGGTCTTGGTCTTCTTGGTCTTGGGCAGGTTCAGCCGGACGAACAGGATCTCCTGCAACTGCTTGGGCGAGCCCAGGTTGAACTGCTCCCCGACGGCCGCGTGCGCCGCCTCGACGGCCTGCTTCACCGAGGCGCCGAACTCGGCCTCCAGGGCGCTGAAGTGGGCGCTGTCGGCGGCGATCCCGGCCCGCTCCAGCTCGGCGAGCACGGTCACCAGCGGCAGCTCCACCTCGCGCATCAGGTGGGTGCCGCCGCGCGGCTCCAGGAAGGCCTCCAGCGCCTCGGCCAGCTCCCGCACGGCCATGGCCCGCAGGCCCAGCTCCCGGGCCGCGTCGTCGTCCTCGTCGTCGAAGAGGCTGGCCTGGCCGCCGGTCTCGGCCTCGCTGCGCAGCTCGCGCTGAAGATAGGCCCGCACGAGGTCCTCCAGCGGGAAGGTCCGCTGTCCCGGCATCGCCAGGTAGGCCGCCAGCGCCGTGTCACAGGTCAGGCCGCGCAGATCCATCCCCTGCGCCCACAGCGCCAGCATCGGCCCCTTGGCGTCGTGCACGGCCTTGGGACGGGACTCGTCGCAGAGCCAGGCGCGCAGAGCCGTCTCGTCGTCCTCGGTCAGCGCGGTGGGGTCGATGAAGGCGGCGCGGCCGCCGGGGGCGGCGATCGCGATGCTGTCGATCCGGCCCGTGCCGCTGCCGTAGGCGCCCTTGAAGGCGAGCCCGGCCCGGCCCTCGGGCAGCTCCCGCAGCCACTCCGCCACCTGGCCGGGGCCGAGCGCGACGGCCTCGACCTCGAAGCCCTCCTCGGCCCCCACCTCGGCGGAGCCGAGCGTCTTGAACAGCCGGTCGCGCAGCTCCCCGCGGAACTCCAGCGTGTCGAGAATCTTGTTGATCTCCTCGCGGTCTCCTTGGCCGATCGTCAGGCCGGAGACCTCGTGCTCCAGCGGGACGTCGCGCATGAGCTGGGTGAGGCGGCGGTTCATCAGGACCTGGTCGAGGTGGTCGCGGAGCTTGTCGCCGACCTTGCCCTTGACCTCGTCGATCCGGTTGACCAGCTCCTCCAGCGAGCCGAACTCGCGGATCCACTTGGCCGCGGTCTTCTCTCCCACCCCGGGGATGTTCTTCAGGTTGTCGCTGGAGTCGCCGCGGATGGCCGCGAAGTCGGGGTACTGGACGGGGGTGAGCTCGTACTTCTCCAGCACCGCCTCGGGGGTGAACCTGGTCATGTTGCTGATCCCGACCCGGGTCATCAGCACCGTCACGCGCTCGTCGACCAGCTGCAGCGCGTCACGGTCGCCGGTGACGACCAGGACGTTCATCCCCTGCCCGGCGGCCTGGGTGGCGAGGGTGGCGATCAGGTCGTCGGCTTCGTAGCCCGCCAGCGACAGGTGCGGGACGCGCAGCGCGTCGAGCATCTCGTGGATCAGGCTCATCTGGCTGCGGAAACTGTCGGGGCTCGCGCTCCGGTTCGCCTTGTAGTCGGAGTACTCCTCGTGCCGGAACGTCGGCTCCGACCGGTCGAAGCAGACCGCCACGTGCGTGGGCTGCTCGTCGCGGAGCACGTTGACCAGCATCGACGTGAATCCGTAGACCGCGTTTGTCGTCTGACCCGTCGTCGTGGAGAAATTCTCCTCCGGCAGGGCGTAGAAGGCCCGGTAGGCCAGTGAATGCCCGTCCAGCAGCAGGAGACACGGACGATTGGGGGTCGCTTCGCTCTTCGGCACAACGGAAGCCTAGTCTGCTGGTGCGACAGAAAACCTGGCCGCGCACGACAGGAGACGTCCCCTTGACCATGCCAGACCTCGCGGAAGTGGCCCGTCGCCTGGAAGAGCGGCTCGGCGCCTCCTACCGCGACACGCTCGTGGAGCGGATGGGCATCGAGATC
Organism: Streptosporangium sp. CA-135522; assembly: GCF_050949235.1. Lineage (NCBI taxonomy): Bacteria > Bacillati > Actinomycetota > Actinomycetes > Streptosporangiales > Streptosporangiaceae > Streptosporangium > Streptosporangium sp. CA-135522. The sequence goes on along the minus strand of NZ_CP192026.1, from coordinate 3,310,816 downwards.
ACCGAGGCCACCCCCGAGCGCGTGGTCGGCCGGATGCCGGTCGAGGGCAACGTCCAGCTGTACGGCGTGCTGCACGGCGGCGCCTCGTGCGTGCTCGCCGAGACCCTCGGCTCGACCGGTGCGAGCCTCCACGCGGGCGCCGGACGCATGGCCGTGGGTGTCGAGATCAGCGCCACCCACCACCGTCCGGCCGGTTCCGGGCACGTCACCGGTGTGGCGACCCTCCTTCACGGGGGCCGGACGCTCGCCACCTACGACATCGAGATCACCGACGATCAGGGCCGGCGCGTGTGCACCTCACGGCTCACCTGCATGTTGCGCGACGTTTGATCACATGCATATTCGTCCGTAACAGCACCTCACCTTTTGGACTCTTGCCACATGAGTCGCTACCGTGGGTGACAGCGACGCCCGCGGGGAGGCTGAGTAGAAAACGTGCAGGGTCGGGGAAGCTCTGCACGGCGCCAAAGGCCTCTCCCGGGCTCGCGTAGCCGCATGCCGGCGTGCGGCCGGCATGCGGCTGACACGCGGCGCGCATACGGTGAACAAGGCAGAGCCCGCGCCACGCGGGCGCGGGCTTCACCGGAGCGAACGCCTCAGACGTCGGTGTGGGTGGGGTCGAGCACGCGGCGCAGGAAGGTCTTGGTGCGCTCGTGCTTCGGGTCGCCGATCACCTGGGCGGCCGGACCGTCCTCCACGATCACGCCCCCGTCCATGAAGACCACCCGGTCGGCCACGTCCCGGGCGAACGCCATCTCGTGGGTGACCACGAGCATGGTCATCCCCTCCTCGGCCAGCTTGCGCATGACCGTGAGCACGTCGCCGACCAGCTCCGGGTCGAGCGCCGAGGTGGGCTCGTCGAAGAGCATCAGCGCCGGGCTCATCGCCAGCGCCCTGGCGATGGCCACGCGCTGCTGCTGACCGCCGGACATCTGCAGCGGATAGGCGTCGCACTTGTCGGCGATGCCGACCTTCTCCAGGTTCTCCCTGGCGATCTTCTCGGCCTCCGCCCTGCCCCGCTTGAGCACCCGCCGCTGGGCGATCATGACGTTCTGCAGCGCGGTCATGTGGGGGAACAGGTTGAACTGCTGGAAGACCATGCCGACCCGGCGACGGGCGGCGTCGATGTCGACGTCGCGGTCGGTCAGCTCGATGCCCTCCAGGACCACCTTGCCCGACGTGGGCTGCTCCAGCAGGTTCACGCAACGAAGCAGCGTGGACTTGCCCGACCCCGACGGTCCGATGACGCAGACCACCTGGCCGGGGTCGACGGCGAAGTCGATCCCCTTCAGCACCTCGAGCTTGCCGAAACGCTTGTGCAGGTCACGAATCTCGACCGCGTGGTTCACCGGAGTCACCGTCCCCTCGCCTGACGCTTCTCCAGCCGGGACGCGAGATAGCCCAGCGGGATGGTGACCAGAAGGTACGTCACGCCGACGACCAGGATCGGCGTGGCGTTGGCGAAGGTCGACGCCATGTCGTTGCCGAATTTCGTGAGCTCGACGTACTCACCGGAGACGCCGAGGAACAGCACCAGCGAGGAGTCCTTGAGCAGGGACACGAACTGGTTGGTCGTCGGCGGGATCACGATGCGCACCGCCTGCGGGATGACGATGGTCGTCATGGCCCGCGCGTGTGACATGCCCAGCGAGCGCGCCGCCTCCATCTGCCCCTTGGGAACCGCCTGCAGTCCGGCGCGGAGCGTTTCGGCCATGTAGGCCGAACCCACGATGGTCAGGCCCAGGATGCCCTGGCCGTAGGTTCCGCCGGGCACCTCGAAGCCCGGCAGGGCCAGCGGCAGGAACAGGATGAGCAGGAAGATCAGCAGCGCCGGCAGGCCCCGGAAGACCTCGATGTAGGCGATCGCGATCCACCGGTAGGGCCGCACCGAGGACATCCGCATCAGCGCGAACAGCAGACCGAGAAGGAAGGCGAAGAAGAAGCCGCCCACCGAGTAGATGATCGTGTTCTTCAGCGCGACCGTGAACAGGTCCGGCAGCGTCTCCCCCGCGACCTCGGGCTTGGCGAAGTTCTCGGCGAGCTTGCCCCACTCGATGCGCAGAAGGAGGAAGGCCACGGCGGCCACCAGCACGACGTACTGGACGGTCCGGCTGATCTGCTGTTTCTTACGGGGACTGAGCCCGGTCCTGGGGGGAACGCCCCCGTCAGGACCGGGCTCGGTCTTCATCGACTGGTCGGTCATGGATCAGCCGAGCTCGCCGGGCTTCTTGCCGAACCACTTCACGAAGATCTGCTCGTAAGTGCCGTCCGACTTCGCCGTGGTGATCACATCGTTGATGGTCTTGAGCAGGATCGGGTCGGCGCCCTTCTTCAGGCCGATGCCGTACTGCTCACCGGTGTCCAGGCTGCCGATCAGTTCGAACTTGTCGGCGATCTCCGGCTTCTTCAGCCAGGTCAGGACGACGGGCAGGTCCTGGACGATCACGTCCACCTGGCCGGACTGCAGACCCAGGAGCTCCTTGGGGGAGTCGGCGAACTCCTTGGGGTTGAGACCCTGCTTCTTGACGTACTCGAGACCCGTGGTCGAGGCCTGGGCGCCGAGCTTGAGGTTCTTGGCCTTGATCTCGTCCAGCGTCTTGACGCCCAGGCCCTTCTTCGCCAGCAGCGCCTGGGTGGCGTCGAAGTAGGGTACGGAGAAGTCGATGTTCGCCTGACGCTCCGGGGTGATGGTCATGCCCGCGGCCGCCACGTCACACTTGCCCGCAGCCATCGCCGCGCCGCTCTTGATGACGGCGAAGTCGATGTCGACGATCTCCTGTGTCAGGCCGAGCTTCTTGGCCGCCAGGTCGACGATGTCGACATCGAAGCCCACGACCTTGTCGCCCTGCTTGAACTGGAAGGGCTCGTACGGAAGGTTGGTGCAGGTGGTCAACTTGCCGGGGGTGACCAGCTTGGGACCACCCGCAGCCGCTGGGGCGTTCGACGAGGCACTGTCACTGGTGCTCGCACCGGTGGTGCCGCCGCCGCCGCAGGCGGACAGGCCGAGCGCACCGGCGACGACCATCGCACCCACCGCGATCGCGCGGCGGGGAACAAAACTCAGGCCCACAAAGGCCTCCTTACGGTCAATGTCGCATCTCGAACAGACACCTCAGTGCTGGCGATGCTGCCCCACCTGCATAACCATGCAGATCACTGATGCGACACAATTCGGACAACAACCACGTTCGGATTCGCCTGGTCGGTGCCCTGTTCCGGCACAGATCCCGGCGCGCCCGTTCATCGAACGGTCAACGGCCCCTCTTCGAGCCGACCGTCACGGACTCAAGCCGGTTGGATCGAGTCCTGGGACATGAAAATAGCCTATATCCGCAGTTCAAGTCGGTTTCACCTCGCCCGGCGAACACGGAAGGTCACCCCGGCTGCAGCTTTCCGCCCATGCGACGGCGATCCGGGTGCCTCAAACCGGTTCCCGGAACCCGCCAAACAATGCAAAATCTCTTTTCGCCTGCCGTACACCGAAGAGAGCGTCGTGTTCTCCGGCGGAAGACGCCGAGCATCGAAGCGTTGAACCCGGCGCCCCGGCTCGGTTAGGTTGCCCGATGTGCGCAGCCCTCTCACGCGGTTCACCGTCGCCGCCCTGGTCGGTCTCCTTCTCACCGGCTGCACCGAGACCGGCCGGCCGGGGTCGGCGCCCTCGGCCACGCCCACTCCCACTCCCACCTACAACCTGGCCCCGCGCCCGGTACGGCCCGGCGAGCGTCCGATCAACGCCCGTCCGGTGACCGACGGCGACGGCCGCTTCCAGGTGATCGGCCTGCAGACGGGCCTGAGCACGATCTTCGGCACCCACGCCGAATGGCCGGCCAAGGGCCAGTACGTGGCCGTGCGCGTCGTCGTGGAGAACCCGGGCCGCGCCAACTCGCGCTTCGACGCCAAACGACAGAAGCTCGTCACCGCCGACGGCGCGACCTACGGCATCAACAGGTTCGTCCAGGCCATCAAACGCCAGCCCGACACGCTCCCGCTCGGCGCCGAGGTCAGGATCGAGCTCGACCTGTGGTTCGACATCCCCAAGGACGCGAAGGTCGCCGCGATCCAGCTGTTCGGCGACCCACCGCTCGGCGTCGGCGGCAGCACCGACGGGGTCAAGGTCCCCCTGCCCTGAGCGCGACCTGGGCACAGGGCCCGGCGTCGTCTGGACGGGTCCTGAGCGGGCCCGCCGCGCACGGGTGCGCGGCGGGCCCGTCCGGTGCCTACCGTACGGTCCACACCTGAGTGAGGGGCTCGTCCGACGCGCCGGCTAGTGCGGTGTGTCGTGCCCGAGACCGCCGCCGAGGTAGGCGGCTTGGACATCGGGATCGTTGAGCAACTCGGCCGCCGGCGCGCTCTTGACGACCTTGCCGGTCTCCAGCACATACGCCCGATGCGCGAGCTTGAGCGCCTGCTGAGCGTTCTGCTCCACCAGCAACACCGTGGTCCCCCGCCGGTTGATCTCCTCGATGATGGTGAAGATCTGCTGCACCATCAACGGCGCCAGCCCCATCGACGGCTCATCCAGCAACAACACCTTCGGCTTGGCCATCAACGCCCGGCCGATGGCCAGCATCTGCTGCTCACCCCCCGACATCGTGCCGCCCATCTGGGTCCGCCGCTCGGCCAGCCGCGGAAACAGCTCATAGACCTCCGCCAGATCGGCGGTGAAGTCACCCGAGCGGGAGTAGGCACCCATCAGCAGGTTGTCGTGCACCGTCATCCCGGGAAACACCCCGCGACCCTCGGGCGCCTGCCCCAGCCCGGCCATCACCCGCTTGTGCCCGGCCATCTTGCTGATATCGACGCCGTCGAAGACGATGCTGCCCGACGACAGACCCCGCAGCCCCGAGATCGTCTTCAGCGTGGTGGTCTTACCCGCCCCGTTGGCGCCGATCAGCGTGACGATCTCGCCCTCGTTCACCTGCGCCGAGATGCCCTTGAGCGCCTCGATCTTGCCGTAGTGGACACGAATGTCGTTGATCTCAAGAAGCATCGGCCGGAGCCCCCAAATACGCCTCGACGACCCGGGGGTCGTTTCGCACCTCATCCGGCAGCCCATCGGCGATCTTCTGGCCGAAGTCCAGCACCGCGATCCGGTCGCTGATGCCCATGATGAGGCTCATGTCATGCTCGATGATCAAAATGGTGCGGCCGGCGTCGCGGATGTCGCGGATCAGCTGCTGCAGCGCGACCTTCTCGGCCGGGTTCATCCCGGCCGCCGGCTCATCCAGCAGCAGCAGCTTGGGCTGGGTGGCCAGCGCCCGGGCGATCTCCAGCCGGCGCTGGTCGCCGTAGGGCAGGTTCTTGGCCGCGTGCTCGGCCCGGTGCGCGATCCCGACGAAGTCGAGCAGCTCCATCGCCAGCTGCCGGCCCTGCCGTTCGGCCTGGCGGTGCCAGGGCAGGCCCAGCGCCACGCTGACCATGCCCGCGCGGTGGTGGGCATCGGCGCCGACCATGACGTTCTCGATCGCGGTCATGTTGTGAAACAGCCGGATGTTCTGGAAGGTCCGGGCGATACCCCGCTTGGTGATCTTGAAGCGTTTGACGCCGCTGATCTTCTCGCCCTGGAAGCGCACCTGTCCCTCGGTCGGCTGGTAGACGCCGGTGATCACGTTGAACACCGTGGTCTTGCCCGCACCGTTCGGGCCGATCAGCGCGAAGATCTCCCCCTCGTTGATGGTGAAGTCCACATTCTTCAGCGCGGTGACGCCGCCGAAGCGCATCACCACGTTGTCCAGCTGCAGCATCGTCCGCCCAGTCGCCGCACCGGCCACCGGGGTGCTGGCGTTGCCGCCGTTGGTCGTGTCGGTCGTGTTGTTGTCGGCGCTCACTTGGAGGCCACCTCCTCGCCCCGTGACTCGGGCCCGGGCACCTCGGCGCCGAGCGTGCCCATCCCGCCCGAGCCCTCCTGCAACTCCGCCTTACGCTGCCGGGAGGGCAGCAACCCCTGCGGACGGAAGATCATCAGCGCCACCAGCACCGCGCCGAAGATCAGCATGCGGTACTCCTGCAGACCCCGGAAACGCTCCGGCAGCCACGCCACCACGAACGCCCCCAGCATCACCCCCGGCAAATTGCCCGCGCCGCCCATGACCACCGCGGCCAAAATCGTCGCCGACAACAGGAACTGGAAATCGTTCGGGTTGATTGAGATGACCTTCGAGGCCCACAACACGCCCATCGTCCCGCCGATCGAGGCGCCGATGGCGAAGGCCAGCATCTTGAACCTAAACGTGGGCACGCCCATCACCTCGGCCGCGTCCTCATCCTCCCGGATCGCCGCCCAGGCCCGGCCGACCCGGCTCTTCTCCCACCGCTTGACCAAAATGATCACGATCACGGCGAGCGCGACCAGCAGGTAGTAATACGGCCGCGGATCCAGCACCCCGTACTTGAAGACCTTGACCCCGAACAGCTCGAAACCCTCGCCCCAACTGGGCGGGTGCGGAATGCCGCGGATACCGTTCGGGCCGCCGATCGCGTCGGTGTTGCGGGCGGTGATCCGGATGATCTCACCGAAGCCCAGCGTGACGATCGCCAGATAGTCGCCGCGCAACCGCAGCGTCGGACCACCCAACGTGATCCCCGACAACGCGCAGATCGCGATGCCCACCACCAAGATGAGCCAGAAGTTCCAGCCCAGCCGGGTCCCGAGCAGTGCCATCGAATAGCCGCCGACCGCGTAAAACGCGACATAGCCCAGGTCGAGCAGGCCGGCCTGACCGACCACCACGTTCAACCCGATGGCCAACACCACATAGGTGCCGATCGGGAAGAACAGGATGCTCGCCCAGTCGGTGTAGGGCGACATGAACGAGCCGATGCTCTCGGAGGGCAGCAGCAGCGCGCCGATGATCAGCGCCACGTACAGCATCCACCGCTGCCAGCCCGGCGTGCTCAGCCACCGCTCATGCAGCACATCGCCGTAGTGGCCGGCCTTGTGCCGGAAGGCTTCCAGGGAGTTTTTGTGGTTCATGCGCGCGCCTGCTGAAGTGATTCACCGAGGATGCCGGTGGGCCGGAACATCAAGACCAAGACCAAGATGGTGAAGGAGATCACGTGTTTCCAGTCGGAGCCGAAGAAGATCGCTCCGTAGTTCTCCACCAGGCCGAGCACGACTCCGCCGACCAACGCGCCCCGCAGGTTACCGATCCCGCCCAGTACCGCCGCGGTGAACGCCTTGATCCCGAACAGGAACCCGATGTAGTAGTTGGTGTTTTCATAGGAGATCAGATACAGCGCGCCGGCCACGCCGGCCATGCCGCCGCCGATCAAGAACGTCATCCGCACGATTCGGTTGATGTCCACCCCCATCAGCACCGCCGCCTCGGGGTCTTGTGCGGTGGCGCGGATGCCGCGGCCGATCTTCGTGCGGTTGACCAGCGCGTCCAGCGCGATCATCATGCCGATCGCGGCCACGATCACCAGGACCTGATCGACCCGCACCGAGTGACCGAACAGTGAAAACAGTTCGGTCTTTTCCATCAGCCGGGGCAGGCCCATCTGGATGCGGCCCTGCTGCGGGCGGTTGAACACCTGCGGGATGACCAGCAGGGCGAACAGTTCCTGCAGGAAGATCGACGCGCCGATCGCCGAGATCAGCGCGGCCAGCCGGGAGGCGCCGCGCCTGCGTAGCGGCCGGTAGGCGATCTGTTCCAGCGCGATCGCGGTGCCGGCCGAGGCCAGCATGCCGGCCAGGATCATCGCGATGATCACACCGACCAGGGCCAGGCCGGTGAGCGCGGAATTGATACCGAGCACGAACGGGACGAACATCGCCCCGAACGTGCCGATCATGAACACTTCGGAATGCGCGAAATTGATCAGCCGCAGCACGCCGTACACCATGGTGTAGCCGAGCGCGATCAGGGCGTAGATCGAGCCGAAGGCCAGGCCATCGATCGTGGCCGGCCAGAACTGGTTGATGAAGTCATTGAGCACTAGGGGTTACCACTTCTAGCGGGGGTCGCCTGCACTGCCGGTAGCACACCGCTTCCAGCAGGGCCTCGTGGACTCTCTGGAAGTACGCGGGGAGCGGGAACCCATCGCGGCGTTCCCGCTCCCCGCGCGTCAACTACCTACTGTTCTCGAGCTCGCGGCTAGCCCAGCTTGGCCTCGGCCGCCTTGCCGAGCAGCGTGATGGCGCCGTTCTTGACCTGGTACATGTAGATGTCCTTGGCCTCGACCTCGCCGTTGGCCGCGAACTTGACCTGCTTGGAGACACCGGCCAGGTCAACGGTCTTGATGAACTCGTTGATCTTGGCGGTGGTGGTGTTGCCGGCCTTGATCGCCTCGACGAAGACCGTCGCGGCGTCGTAGCCCTCGGCCGCGTAGATCGCCGGGTCGGCGCTGAAAGCCGCCTTGTAGGCGTCGGCGAAGCCCTTGACCTTGGCGTCGGTGACGTCCGGGGTGGCGATGTAGCACGGGCAGCCGACCAGGGCGCCCTCGGCGTTCGGGGCGCCGGCGCCGTCGATGAGGCCCTTGTCCAGCGAGCCGTCACCGGAGAAGAACTTGGTGTCCTTGACGCCCTTGTCGCGCAGCTGCTTGAGCAGGTTGCCGCCCGCGGCGTAGTAGCCGCCGAAGAACAGCGCGTCGGGCTTGGTCGCGGCGACCTTGTTGACGACCGAGGAGAAGTCGCTCTCCGACGGGTCGAGCGAGTCGCTGGTCACCTTGACGCCCTTGGTGCCGAGCTGCGCCCGGACCGCGTCGGCCAGCGGCTTGCCGTACTCCGACTTGTCGTCGATCACGAAGACGTTCTTCCCGGCGGCGGCGCCGGCGATGAAGTCGGCGATGCCGGGGCCCTGGACGCCGTCGTTCGGCAGAACGCGGTGCCAGAACTTCCAGCCGTTCTCGGCGAGCTTGGTGTTGGTCGCCGAGGCGGTGATGCTGGGGATCTCCGCCTCTTCCAGCACCGGGCCGACCTGGGCGGACTCGCCGGAGAAGGCCGGGCCGATCAGGCCGACGATCTTGTCGGTCTTGATGGCCTGCTGGGCCAGCGCGACGGCCTTGGAGGCGTCGCCCTGGCTGTCGTACTCGGCCAGCTCGATCTTCACGGCCGGGTTGGTCTTGTTGTACTCGTCGATGACGAGTTTGGCGCCGTTCCTGGGCGGGATCACGATGCCGGCGTTGGGGCCGGTCAGGTCGCCCATGAAACCGATCTTGACGGTGCTGGGAGCGGCAGCGCTGGAGCCGCCGTCCGCCGGCTTGGCCTCCGTGCCGCCATCACCACAGGCAGCGAGACCGAGGGTGAGCGCCACACCGGCAGCGAGCACTCCACCGAGGCGAGCAGTCTTAGGCCGCAAGGTTGCCTTCCTTTCGCCCGGTCCCACTTCGGGAACGGGTTTACAGATGCCCTCCCCTGACGGAGTGGCCAGGGGGTTGTGTCGGTTAGTACAGCCAGCGGATGTCACGGGTCGATACAGGACGGCCTCCAGTTACCGTTTCGTTACAGCACCGATCCTTTTCGGCTATCAGCGACAAAAGCCATGGTCACTGGCGACCTCCCCCGCTCCAGATGATCACTACGGGTACACGAAAGCCCACGCATTCCCTCGCCTGAAGGGGATCCGCGGGCTTATCGGGGTAAAGGTTCTTGGTCGTACGGTGCGGTGGGACGCGGTGGGTGCGCCCTCTCAGGCCTCCCCGGTCTCGGTCGTCTCCGTGGTCTCGGAGGGCCCGGGAGTCCCGTCCAGCACGATCTGCGCCACCTGTCGCATGCTCAACCGACGGTCCATCGACGCCTTCTGGATCCACCGGAAGGCCTGTGGCTCGCTCCAACCGTGCTGCTCCATGAGCCGCCCCTTGGCCCGCTCGACCAGCTTGCGCGTCTCCAGCCGCTCCGAGAGCGTTCCCACCTCCCGCTCCAGGGCGGCGATCTCCTCGTGCCTGCTGACGGCCATCTCGATCGCGGGAACCAGGTCCGACTTGGTGAACGGCTTCACCAGGTAGGCCATCGCCCCGGCGTCCCTGGCCCGCTCGACCAGATCCCGCTGCGAGAAGGCGGTGAGGATCAGGCACGGCGCGATCCGCTGTGACACGATCTGCTCGGCGGCCGAGATCCCATCCAGGATGGGCATCTTCACATCGAGGATCACCAGGTCGGGCCGGTGCTCCAGGGCCAGCTTGACCGCGGCCTCCCCGTCTCCGGCCTCGCCCACCACGGCGTAGCCGTCTTCTTCCAGCATCTCCTTGAGATCGAGGCGGATCAGCGCCTCGTCTTCCGCGATCACCACTCGCCGCTGCGTACTCACGAGCAAGAGAGTACCGATGTCCGCTAGATTAGGACCACGCCGGTGTCCGGGAGTGATCCGGTTCTGGGTAAACTCACAGTCCACCCAGATAATCCAGGCAAGTCTAGAAATATGCCCCGATATCCCAACGGCAGAGGAAATGGTCTCAAACACCATCTAGTGTGGGTTCGAATCCCACTCGGGGCACAAGCAACCGTCCGGTCCTCGACCGGGCGGTTTTCTCATGCCCACCTGCGGCATCCGCCCGCGCGCCGTCGTCTCCGGCAAGGCCGTCCCCGATGCCGCGGCCCCGTCCGGAAACGCAGGCCCGTAGAACCGAAACACCGAAGATCCGACGGGGGATGAAAGCCGGAGGCGGTGGTCGAGTAGGTTGCCCGGGAAGCGGCGAATCAGATGGACCCGGGGATTCGGGAGCAGAAGGCATGGGCGAGCGGTGAGCCACATTGAGGCGGGTCGAAGCGGCGTTCCGGTGAGCTTTCCCACCGGCCTCCGGCTGAGCGGGCACGGCCTGATGCTGCGCGAGTGGGACGACGGCGACCTGGCGGCGATGGTGGGGCTGTTCGACGACCCCGACGTCGCCTACTGGACACCGCTGGTCACCCCGTTCGATCTGGGCGCGGCACGGATCTATCTGAAGAGGGCCGGGGAGAGGCGGGCGGAGGGACGGCGGGTCCAGCTCGCCATCACCGTCGACGGGCACGAGCCCGTGGGCGAGGTGATGCTCATGTTGGCCGGGACGGGCCTGGACGTCGCGGAGATCGGCTACATCGTGGGGGCGGCGCACCGGGGCCGGGGACTGGCCGCCAGGGCTGTGCGGGTGATGACGGGCTTCGCCCGCGACACGATGGGGATCACCCGGCTGCTGTTGGAGATCGAGGCGGGCAACGCGGCGAGCGAGGCGGTCGCGCGCGCGGCCGGATACCACCTGACCGACGCGCCGCCGATCCCCGGCGAGGACAAGGGACGCCCGTTGTATCTGCGGACATGGGCGCACGGCCGCCGCTGAGGCGGCGGCCGTACCGCAGTGAGGACCTCAGGAGAGGTTGGAGACGGCCGCGCCGATGGTGTGGACGCGCAGGGCGTTGGTGGAACCGGCCGTGCCGGGAGGCGACCCGGCGACGATGACGACCTTGTCGCCCTTCTCCAGGCGGGCGTTGGCCAGCAGTGAGGCCTCGACCTGGCGGACCATGTCGTCGGTGTGATGGACGAACGGCACCTCGAAGGTCTCCACGCCCCAGGTCAGCGCGAGCTGGTTGCGGACGTGCGGCGAGGAGGTGAAGGCCAGCAGCGGGATCGGCGACCGGTAGCGTGCCAGACGGCGGGCGGTCTCACCGGACATGGTGAAGGCGACCAGAGCCTTGGCGCCGACGATGGCGCCGACCTCGGCCGCGGCACGTGCGATGGCCCCGCCGGTGGTCTCCGGCAGCCGGTCGAGGCTGTGAGTGGCCTGCAGCGAGGTCTTCTCCGCCGCGCTGGCGATGCGGCTCATGGTCTGCACGACCTCGATGGGGTAGTTGCCGACCGAGGTCTCGCCGGAGAGCATGACCGCGTCGGCGCCGTCCATGACCGCGTAGGCGACGTCGGAGGCCTCGGCGCGGGTGGGACGCGGCGCGCTGATCATCGAGTCGAGCATCTGGGTGGCGACGATGACCGGGCGGGCCTTCTCCCGGCAGAGCTCGATGGCGCGCTTCTGCACGATCGGCACCTCTTCGAGGGGCAGCTCGACGCCGAGGTCGCCGCGGGCGACCATGATGCCGTCGAAGGCTTCGATGATCTCCGGCAGCCGTTCCACGGCCTGCGGCTTCTCGATCTTGGCGAGCAGCGGGAGGCGGACGGCCTCCTGCTCCATGATGTTGCGCACCACGTCGGCGTCGGAGGGACGGCGGACGAAGGAGAGCGCGATGAGGTCGAATCCGGTGCGCAGAGCCCAGCGCAGGTCGGTCTCGTCCTTGTCGGTGAGGGCCGGGGCACTGACGTTGACACCGGGCAGGTTGAGGCCCTTGTTGTCGGAGATCATGCCGCCGATGATCACGCGGGTGGTGATCCGCCGGCCGTCGACCCTGGTCACCTCCAGGTGGACGCGGCCGTCGTCGACGAGGATGCTGTCGCCGGGGCGGACGTCCTTGGGCAGGCCGAGGTAGGTCGTGGAGACCTGCTCGCGGTCGCCCGGCACCTCCTCGGTGGTGATGGTGAAGACGTCACCGAAGCCCAGACGGACCGGGCCCTCCTCGAACTTCCCGACCCGGATCTTGGGGCCCTGCAGGTCGGCCAGCACGCCCACCCCGCGACCGAGCTCGGCGGCAACCTCCCTCACCCTGTCGTAGACCTCTTTGTGCAGCTCGTGGCTGCCATGGCTGAGGTTGAAACGGGCCACGTCCATGCCGGCGGCGATGAGCTCGCGGAGGCGTTCCGGAGAGGAGGTGGCAGGGCCGAGAGTGCAGACGATTTTCGCGCGACGGGTCACGGGTCCCACCCTAATTGGTACAGACCACTTGGTTGTTACGTTGGCCGGAGCACCGATGAAAAACTCGGTGACATCACGCTACCGTCCGTCGACGGCGGGCGGCGAACCGGCCTCCGCGTCCCGTCGGGACTTCTCATCGGATCTTCATCGGTCGCCGAGGAGGCGTTGAGGGGCCGCTTCGACGGCGTGCCCGCGGACATGCGAACAGAGCCGCGATGGTCAAGGTGGATGCTTGGTCGCGGCGTGCGCGCTCGCCGGGGCGCTGTACGGCCGGGCGCCGGGCTCGACGATACGGCGACTCCCCCTACGCGGCGGCGGCCCGGTCGATGAGGAGGAGCTGCCTGAGGGGTTGTCCAAGGGGCTCTGTCAGCGCTTGACGGTGGCGGCCTTGGCGGCGTTGACGACGCCGCGGCCGTAGAAACCGTTGCGAGACCTGGACCCCTCGCAGGTCTGGGTGAACTTCTGGTCTTCGATGAGGTAGACGTGCTTGCGCGGCGAGGGGCAGGGCTTCTTGGTGGCGGTGGCGTAGAGCAGGCGCTCGACGTCGGCGGGACGCATGCCGACACCGTCCTTGCGCGGCTTGCCGAAGCGGCTGATGAGGATGGCGGCGACACCGGCGGCGTGCGGTGAGGCCATGGAGGTGCCGGCGAGGTACTGGTAGTAGGCGCAGGTGCCGTTACGGCAGTCACGGACGGCGGAGGAGCCCTTGGTACGGCCGTCACCGGCGATCAGGCCCTGGGCGCGGAGCACGTGCTCGGGGGCTGCGGCCAGGATGCTCCTGGTGCTGTCAGGCTTGCCGGTGCCGTCGTACTCGTCCCCACCGGGCGCCGACAGGTCCGTCTGCTCGACGCCGTAATCGGAGTAGTAGGCCTTGCGCCCGCTCTTGCCGAGCGCCGACACCGAGATGACGCCTCGGGACTCGGCCGGGACGTTGACACAGGAGTTGTCGACCTTGCGCACCCGCACGGAGTCGTCCGGATAGTCGGGGCTGATCGAGTCGACCTTGGGCTTGCCGAGGTCGTTGAGGTCGTTGCCGAGGGCGCTGATGAGGGTGACGCCGCGTTTGCGGGCGTAGTCGAGCGCGCGCTGCATACCGGTGATCACCCCGCGCTGCTCCAGCTGCTCGGCCTTGGAGTCGGCCGGGTTGGCCTTGCAGTTGAAGAGCCAGGGGTCGACGTAGTAGCTCATGTTGACCACGTCGATCCCGACGTCGCCCGCGTAGGTGAGCGCGTCGAGGCTGGGCTTGAGGAAGAACAGACCGGCGTCCTGGCCGGCGCGCAGGTTGACGAGGGACACCCGCGGGGCGACGCCGGCGATGCCCAGGCCGTTGATGGGCGAGCCGATCGTGCTGGCGACGTGGGTGCCGTGGCCGTCGTCGTCCCAGTCGACCGGGTCCTTGCATCCCTTGAACTCGCAGGGTCCGTCGAAGACCACTCCCTTGGAGTCCTTCGGCATGTCGGTCACGAAGTTGCGGCTCAGCGCGCGGTTGAAGTTGGGCGCGATGTCGGGGTGCCTGCCGTCCACGCCGGTGTCGATGACGCCCACGAGCACCTTCTTGCTGCCGGGGGCGGTGGCGTAGGAACCGTCGACGGTGGCGCCGATCATCTTCATGTCCCACTGCCGTCCGGCCAGCGGCTCCGCACCGCGTGACAGCGGCTCGGCACCGCGCGGGAGCGGGGCTTGGCGGACGTCCGGGGCGCTCACCCGGCCGGCGGAGGCGGTCGCGGGGAGCGCCGTCGCCGAGCCGATCTTGCGGTTGGAGGAGACTCCCGCGACGGCGTCGCTGCCGGCGAGGCCCTCGACGAAGCGGTCACCGGGGCCCGTGGCGATGACGTAGCCGAGCCTGGGCTCGGTGGACAGCGCGGTGCCGCCGCCCGCCTCGATCGCGGCGACCGCCCGGTCCCGGGCGCCGTCGGAGTAGAAGACCAGGTAGTCGCGGAGTTGCCCGCTCGCGGACGCCGCCCCGCCGGGCAGGGCGCCCGCGGTGAGGGCGCCCACCAGAGCCACCGCCGTCGCTGCGCCGGTCAGGCGGCCGCTCCACCGATTCATATATCCCCCACATCCCGCATACAGGAAGAATCATCTTTCAGGGATATATCCGGCATAGCAACCTGAACACTGATTCATCCGATATTTCCGGTACGGCGAGCGGCGCCGTACCGGAAACACCGCGGGAACGGTCAGACCAGCGGCCGGGCGGTCGGCGGGATCGCCACCGGCAGGGCCGTCTGGCCGGTGAGGTAGCGGTCGACCGCCGACGCGGCCGAACGGCCCTCGGCGATCGCCCAGACGATCAGCGATTGGCCGCGGCCCATGTCACCGGCGACGAACACGCCGTCCACCGACGACATGTAGCCCTTGTCGCGCGCCACGTTGCCCCGCGCGTCGAAGAACTCGTCCCCGGCGTCCGAGGCCAGCTCCTCCAGCAGTCCGGCCTTCTCCGGACCGACGAAGCCCATCGACAGCATGACCAGCTCGGCCGGGATCTCCCGCTCGGTTCCGGGGATCGGCTTGAAACCGGTCGCCGGGCCCTCGACCTCGACCAGGCGCAGCGCCCGGACGTTGCCGCCGGCGTCGCCGACGAACTCGGTGGTGGAGACCGCGTAGACCCGGTCGCCGCCGCCGTCGGCCAGCTCCTCGTGGGCGCTCTCCATCTTGAACAGGATGGGGAAGGTGGGCCACGGCTGGCTGCCCGGCCGGTCCGCCGGAGGCTGGGGCATGATCTCCAGCTGGGTGACGGAGGCCGCCCCCTGGCGGATCGCGGTGCCGATGCAGTCGGCGCCGGTGTCGCCGCCGCCGATCACGACGACGTGCTTGCCCGCGGCGTTGATCGGCGAGACCGGGTAGTCGCCCTCCTGGACCTTGTTGGCCGGGGGGAGATACTCCATCGCCTGGTAGACGCCCTTCAGATCGCGCCCGGCGACGGAAAGGTCCCGCCACCGGGTCGCGCCACCGGCCAGGACGACCGCGTCGAACTCCTCGCGGAGCCGGGCCCCGGTGATGTCGACGCCGATGTTGACGCCGGTGCGGAACTCGGTGCCCTCGGCCCGCATCTGCGCGAGCCGACGGTCGATGTGCCGCTTCTCCATCTTGAACTCGGGGATGCCGTAGCGGAGCAGGCCGCCGATCCGGTCGGCCCGTTCGAAGACCACCACGTCGTGCCCGGCCCGGGTGAGCTGCTGGGCGGCCGCCAGGCCCGCGGGACCCGAGCCGACCACCGCGACGCGCCTGCCGGTCTTCGACGTCGGGAGCTGCGGGGTGACCCAGCCCTCGTCGAAGGCCCGGTCGATGATCTCGACCTCGACCCGCTTGATCGCGACGGGGTCGGAGTTGATGCCGAGCACGCACGCCGCCTCGCACGGCGCCGGGCACAGGCGGCCGGTGAACTCCGGGAAGTTGTTGGTGGCGTGCAGGCGCTCGATGGCCTCCTGCCAGTCGTCGCGGTAGACCAGGTCGTTCCACTCGGGGATGAGGTTGCCCAGCGGGCAGCCGTTGTGGCAGAACGGGATGCCGCAGTCCATGCAACGAGCGGCCTGCTTGGTCAGAGCGGGCTTGGGAAAGTCCTGGTAGACCTCCCGCCAGTCGCGGATGCGCACGTCCACCGGGCGGCGCGCCGGCAGCTCGCGTCCGTGCGTGAGGAAACCCTTCGGGTCAGCCATCGGTGTACCCCCCTTATCCCTGAACAGTCTCGTGAGCGCGACCGGCGGTGATCGCTTCGATGTGTGTCGGCATCGGCGTCATCCCTGGACCGCGGCGGCCATGACCGCCTCGTCGATGTCGCGGCCTTCGAGGCGCGCGGCCTCGGCGGCGTTGAGGACCCGCTTGTAGTCCGTCGGCATGATCTTGCTGAACCGGGCCGGGTCCCAGTCGGTGAGGAGCGCCTTGGCCACCGTGGAACCGGTCTCGGTCAGGTGCGCCTCGACGACCTCCCGCAGCATCTCGGAGTCGGTCTCGTCCAGCGCCTCGATCTCCACCATCTCGCGGTTGACCCGGTCGGCGTTGAGATCGAGCAGATAGGCGACGCCACCGGACATGCCGGCCGCGAAGTTGCGGCCGGTCGGGCCGAGGACGACCACCTTGCCGCCCGTCATGTATTCGCAGCCGTGGTCGCCGACGCCCTCGACGACCGCGGTGGCGCCGGAGTTGCGGACGCAGAACCGCTCCCCCATCACCCCGCGGACGAACACCTCGCCGGAGGTCGCGCCGTACAGGCCGACGTTTCCGGCGATGATGTGCCCCTCCAGCGGAGCCTCGTCGTGCGGCTGAAGCGTGATCCGGCCGCCCGACAGGCCCTTGCCGAGATAGTCGTTGGCGTCGCCGGTCAGCCGCAGCGTGATGCCCCTGGGCACGAAGGCGCCGAAGGAGTTGCCCGCCGAGCCGGTGAACCGGACCTCGATGGTGTCGTCGGGGAGCCCGGCCCCGCCGTACCGCTTGGTCACCTCGTGGCCGAGCATGGTGCCGACCGTGCGGTTGACGTTGCGGATGGGCAGTTCGAGGGTGACCCGCCGGCCGTTGGCCAGCGCCCCCTCGGCGAGCTGGATCAGCGTGTGGTCCAGCGCCTTGTCCAGGCCGTGGTCCTGCTCCTGCGTACGGCGCAGCGCGGCACCCTCGGGCAGCTCCGGCTGGTGCAGGATCGGCGCCAGGTCCAGTCCCGCGGCCTTCCAGTGGTTCTCGGCCGAGGTGGTGTCCAGCAGCTCGGCGTGGCCGATGGCCTCGTCGAGGCTGCGGAAGCCCAGAGCGGCGAGGTATTCGCGGATCTCCTCGGCGATGAACTCGAAGAAGTTGACCACGAACTCGGGCTTGCCGCTGAACCGCTTGCGCAGCTCGGGGTTCTGGGTGGCGACGCCGACCGGGCAGGTGTCCAGGTGGCACACGCGCATCATCACGCAGCCGGAGACGACCAGCGGAGCGGTGGCGAAGCCGTACTCCTCCGCGCCGAGCAGCGCGGCGATGACCACGTCGCGGCCGGTCTTCAGCTGGCCGTCCACCTGCACGACGATCCGGTCGCGCAGGCCGTTGAGCAGCAGCGTCTGCTGGGTCTCGGCCAGGCCGAGCTCCCAGGGCGCTCCCGCGTGCTTGAGCGAGGTCAGCGGGGAGGCACCGGTGCCCCCGTCGTGGCCGGAGATGAGCACCACGTCCGCGTGGGCCTTGGACACGCCCGCCGCGACCGTTCCGACGCCGACCTCGGCCACGAGCTTGACGTGCACGCGGGCGACCGGGTTGGAGTTCTTCAGGTCGTGGATGAGCTGGGCGAGGTCCTCGATGGAGTAGATGTCGTGGTGCGGCGGCGGCGAGATGAGGCCGACCCCCGGGGTGGAGTGCCGGGTCTTGGCGATCCACGGGTAGACCTTGTGGCCGGGCAGCTGACCGCCTTCGCCGGGCTTGGCGCCCTGGGCCATCTTGATCTGCAGGTCGTCGGCGTTGACCAGATACTCCGAGGTCACGCCGAACCGGCCCGAGGCCACCTGCTTGATGGCGGAACGGCGGGCGGAGTCGTAGAGCCGCTCGGGGTCCTCGCCGCCCTCGCCGGTGTTGGACTTCGCGCCCAACCGGTTCATCGCGATGGCGAGGGTCTCGTGCGCCTCCATGGAGATGGAGCCGTAGGACATCGCACCGGTGGAGAACCGCTTGACGATCTCGGATACCGGCTCGACCTCGTCGATCGGGATCGGCTCGCGGACGCCGTCACGGAACTTGAACAGGCCGCGCAGCGTCATCAGCTTCTCGGCCTGGGAGTCCACCAGGCCGGTGTACTCCTTGAAGATCTCGTAGCGGCGCGAGCGGGTGGCGTGCTGCAGCTTGAAGACGGTCTCGGGGTTGAACAGGTGCGGCTCGCCCTCGCGGCGCCACTGGTACTCCCCGCCGACCTCCAGGCGGCGGTGGGGGTTCTCCGCCCTCGGGTAGGCCCGCCCGTGGCGGAGCGCGACCTCCCGGGCGAGGACGTCGAAGCCGACGCCGCCCAGGCGGGAGGTCGTCCCGGCGAAGCAGACGTCGATGACGTCCTTGCCCAGACCGAGCGCCTCGAAGATCTGCGCGCCGGTGTAGGAGGCGACGGTGGACACCCCCATCTTGGACATGACCTTCAGCACGCCCTTGCCGTACGCCTTGATGAGGTTGCGCACGGCCTTGTGCTTGTCGATCTCCAGGACACCGGAGTCGACCATGTCCTCGACGGTCTCGATGGCGAGGTAGGGGTTGACCGCGCCCGCGCCGTAGCCGATCAGGAGCGCCATGTGGTGGGCCTCGCGGGCCTCGCCGGTCTCGATGACCAGGCCGACCCGGGTGCGGGTCTTCTGGGCGATGAGGTGGTGGTGGACCGCGCCGGTGAGCATCAGCGACGGGATCGGGGCCAGCACGTCGGAGGAGCCGCGGTCGGACAGCACGATGATCCGCGCCCCGTCCTCGATCGCCGCCGAGACCTCGGCGCGGATCTCCTCCAGACGGTGCAGCAGCGCGTCGCCGCCGCCACGGACCTCGTACAGGCCGGAGATCACCCGCGGGTGGAAGCCCGGCAGCGCGCCCTCGTCGTTGATGTGAATGATCTTCGCGAGCTCGTCGTTGTCGATCACCGGGTACGGCAGCACGAGCTGGCGGCAGGAGGCCGGGCCCGGGTTGAGCAGGTTGCCCTCGGGGCCGAGCGTGCTGGCCAGGGAGGTGACCAGCTCCTCTCGGATGGCGTCCAGCGGCGGGTTGGTCACCTGCGCGAAGAGCTGGCTGAAGTAGTCGAACAGCAGCCGGGGCTTCTCGCTGAGCACGGCGACCGGGGTGTCGGTGCCCATCGAGCCGATCGGCTCGGCGCCCACCTTGGCCATCGGCGACAGGATGATGCGCAGCTCTTCTTCGGTGTAGCCGAAAGTCTGCTGCCGCTTGATCAGCGCCTCGTGGGTCGGGATCTCACGCGAGCGGGCGGGCAGCTCCTCGAAGCGGACCAGCCCGGCGTGCAGCCAGTCGGCGTAGGGCAGCTCGGCGGCGAGTTCGGCCTTGATCTCGTCGTCCTCGATGATCTTGCCGAGCTCGGTGTCGATCAGGAACATCTTGCCGGGCTGCAGGCGGCCCTTGCGGACCACGTCCTGCGGCGCGATGTCGAGCACGCCGGCCTCGGAGGCCAGCACGACCAGACCGTCCTTGGTGACCCAGAACCGCCCGGGACGCAGACCGTTGCGGTCGAGGACGGCACCCACCCGGGTGCCGTCGGAGAAGGTGATCGAAGCCGGGCCGTCCCACGCCTCCATGAGCGTGGAGTGGAACTCGTAGAACGCCCGCCGCGCGGGGTCCATCTCGGTGTGGCTCTCCCACGCCTCGGGGATCATCATCAGCACCGCGTGCGGCAGCTTGCGCCCGGCGAGGTGCAGCAGCTCCAGCGTCTCGTCGAAGGAGGCGGTGTCGGAGCCGTCGGGGTCGCAGATCGGGAAGAGCCGCGACAGCTCGCCCGGGATGGCGGCGGTCTCCAGCATGGCCTCACGGGCCCGCATCCAGTTGCGGTTGCCCTTGACCGTGTTGATCTCGCCGTTGTGGGCGACGTAGCGGTAGGGGTGCGCCAGCGGCCACGACGGGAAGGTGTTGGTGGAAAAGCGCGAGTGGACCAGCGAGATCGCGGTCTCGTAGCGCTCGTCGCTCAGGTCGGGGAAGAACGGCTCGACCTGCGGCGGGGTGAGCATGCCCTTGTAGACGATCGTCCGGGAGCTCAGCGAGGGGAAATAGACGTCCGCCTCGTGCTCGGCCCGCTTGCGCAGGCAGAAGGCCAGCCGGTCCAGCTCCAGCCCGCTCTCGCCGTCCGGGGAGGAGACGAAGAGCTGCTGGAAGAACGGCATCACCGCGCGGGCGCTCGGCCCGGGCAGCGTGGAGTCGACCGGCACGTCGCGCCAGCCGAGGACCGTCAGGCCCTCCTCGGCCGCGATCTCCTCGATCACCCGCACGGCGCTCCGGCGGGCCTCGGGGTCGACGGG
Source organism: Streptosporangium sp. CA-135522 (assembly GCF_050949235.1). Lineage (NCBI taxonomy): Bacteria > Bacillati > Actinomycetota > Actinomycetes > Streptosporangiales > Streptosporangiaceae > Streptosporangium > Streptosporangium sp. CA-135522. The sequence continues at coordinate 3,290,159 of NZ_CP192026.1, read as the reverse complement.
CAGGAAGGCCGTGCCGACGGCGTAGGAACCCGCCGCGGGCAGCGGAAGGTCCGTCACCGCGCGGAAGAAGACGTCGGGGATCTGCGTCAGGATTCCGGCTCCGTCGCCGGTGTCCGGTTCGCTACCCTGAGCTCCTCGGTGATCGAGATTGCAGAGCGCTGTCAGGGCCTTCGCGACGATGTCGTGACTGCGGCGCCCGGCCACGTCCGCGACCATGGCGACGCCACAGGCGTCGTGCTCGTGCGAGGGGTGGTAGAGGCCCTGGGGCTCGGGAAAGCCGAGGTGGGCAGCAGGCATTGAATCCCTCCCGTCGTCTTGCTTCTTTGGAACAAGCAAGGGACGACGTTGGCCCTGCTGCGTGGTGTGTAGACATTACCGTACCCTGTCGGAAACGTGCCTACCCGGTCCACATCGCGAACATTTAGTGCTGATACGTCCACACCGTTCAACACGTCAACGGGTCATGGCATTCCAGGTGAGGGCTCTAGGGTGGCCCCATGGAAGCGATTGCGGCGCTCATCGCGCAGGCGGGTGTGGACGGCAGGCGGCTGCGGACGGTCCTGGCGCTGCTGGGCGAGGGCCGCTGGTGGACGCTGGCGGATCTGGTGCGGGAGAGCGCGACGTCACGACGGACCGTCGAGGCCCTGCTGCGCGAGGTCGAGCTGGAGCGCTCCGGTGACCGCTTCCGGCTCCGGGAACCGCTGATCGGCCTCGCAGGAGGCGGGATCGCGCCCGCCGACCCGGTGGCGCACCTGCTCGCCGAGCACGCCGGCCTGGTGGCGCGGATGGAGAAGCTGGTCGCCGAGGCGCCCCGCGGCCGCCAGGCGCTGGACCACGTGGCCGCGACCGCCGACACCGTGGTCCGGCGGGCGCTGCTGCTGGACGCCCGATTCTGGCTGGACGGGGCCCGGCTGTTGTGCGTGGGCGACCACGACCTGACCTCGCTGGCCACCGCGATGCTGCACCCCGGCGTCGAGGTGACCGTGGTGGACGTCGACGAGCGCATCCTCGCCTACATCGCCGGCCACGCCGACCGGCTCGGCCTCAACGTGCGGACCCGCTGGGCCGACCTGCGCCTGGGGCTGCCCGCTTCCGCCCAGTCGTGGGCCGACCTGGCGATCACCGATCCGCCCTACACCCCCGAGGGCATCGGGCTGTTCACCGCCCGCGCCGTGGAGGGGCTCCGGGACCGCGAACAGGGCCGAATCCTGCTGGCCTACGGCGCGAGCGAGCGCACCCCGGCCCTCGCGCTGAAAGTGCAGCACGCCCTGTCCCAGCTCAACCTGGTCAACGAGGCGATCTATCCCGACTTCAACCGCTACCACGGCGCCGAGGCCATCGGTTCCGCCGCCGACCTCTACATCCTGCGCCCCACCACCAAGACCTGGCCCGCGGTGGCCGCCCGGGTCGACGGCTTCGGCGCCGCCATCTACACCCACGGCCCCCAGTCCATCGAGTCCACCGGCCCGGCCTCGCCCGCACCGGTCTCCCCCGCACCGGCCGCCGCCGACCGGGCTCCCGAGGTGCTCGTGGGCGAATGGCCGAAGGAGACGCTCGCCAGGACACCCCGGGCCCGCCTGGCGACCTGGCTGGCCAAGCCCTACGCCAGCGACCCCGGCACCGTGGCGATAGCCGTACCGGCCGGGCTGGAGGCCGCCCTCCCCCGGCTGCTGCTGGCCACCCGCGCCCGCGACGTCCAGGTCACCCTGGCCGCGCCGCCGAAGGATCTCCCCGCCGCCCTGCTCTCCCCGGTTTACGAGCTGACCGTCGAAGGCCGCACGATCCACGCCCTACGGCTGCCGCCTCCGGCGACGCAGGAGGAGCGGATCCTGCGCCGCATCCTGGACAACGCCCACGGCAAGCTCGCCAACACCTGGCGCGAGGCCCTCATCAAGGCCCGGGACGACCTGACCAAGAAACAGGCCAGGGCGATCATCTCCGACGTCGCCCCGTGGGCCGACGACGTCACCGTCCTGGAACTGCCGGCCCACCGGCTCCAGGAGCTCCCGTCCGTGGTGGCGAGCTCCCTCAGCGCAGCAGGCGCCGCTGGATCACCAGGCTGAGACCGTCCACCGCGACCTGCGGATAGGTGAGGTCGGCCCGGCCCGCGCCACCCACCGGAGCGACCCAGCTCACGCTCACGTAGTGGCCCAGGGCCCGGGCCTGCGCCCAGCCGCGGGAGCCGTCGAACCCGGCGGGGGTGCCCGGGGCCGGCCGTACGAACCCACCGTTCGCGAGGGCCGCCACGAGCTTGTCGGCCGCGGCGGAGTCGGCCAGATTGAAGATGAGGAACTGCCCGGAGACCCGGCCGTCCGGGGTCGCGTAGTGGGCGCGCAGCACCTGGGTGCAGCCGGAGACCGCCGCCTCGGCGCTTCCCCACACCGCCGAGGCGCAGTCGGTGAGCGTCTCGTTGCCCTGGCTCGCGAGCGTGGTCCCGCCCGCGGTCACCGACCCGGTGGGGAACATCTCCGCGGCGCTCAGCGGATCGGGGTCGGCGGCGCGGGTGGCGATCGCCGCGTAGTGCGCCGTGGTCGGCTCACCCCGGAAGGTGGCCGGACGCGTGGGGTCCTCGCCGCCGCGCAGCCACAGGAACGCCGCCCCCGCGGCGACGGTGAGCAGCACGGCGACGACGGCGATCCACTTGCGCATGACCGATGAGCCTACTGGGACCTGGGGCGCCGCGCAGGCTTAGGGGACGGCGGCGACGCCGGAGGCCGGGGACGGGAGCGCAGGGCGATCTCAGGGAGCGGTGCCGGATCCGGCCGCGACGACACGGCGGAAGACGGCCTTCTCCGCGCCACGGACCGCCAGGGACAGGGAGACGAAGTCGTCCCTGGCCCCCGGCTCGGCCCCGTCGGCGCGGCCGATCCAGACCAGGCCCACATAGTGGCCCATGGCATGGCCGCTGGCCTCGGTGTGGCCACCGGCCGGGAAGCGCGCCCGGTCCGACTCCAGCGGACGGGCCCAGCCACCCCTGTGCATGGTCGTCAGCGACTGCACGAGCGCGTCGGCCGAGGCGGTGTCGCGCAGGTTGAGCAGGGTGTACTGGGCGACGTGGCGGCCGTCGGCGGCGGCGTAGACCCCTCGCACGGCCTGGGTGCATCCGGCCTGGACGAGCCGGTCCGTCAGTGCCTGCCCCCAGATCGCCGCCGAGCAGTCGGCGTCGAGCTTGGTGCCGGCCAGCTTGAGCGTGATCCTGCCCTCTTTGAGGACCTTCTCCGCGAAGACGTCTTTCAAGGTCAGCGGGGTGGGGTCCGCCTTGCTCTGCGCGATCGGCGCGAACAGCTTCGGCGAGACCCAGCCCTTGTAGGCGTCGGGCCGGGGCTGGGTGGAGATGGCCGCGGCGGTGGCCCGCTCGGGCACGAAGTCGTTGCCCATCGAACCGATCACGAACGTGAGGACGACCGCGGCGACCAGCACGCCGGCCACCGACGCGATGACCGCCAGCAGTCGCTGCTGGAACCGGCTCAGCCCCCACTCCTCCAGCTGGGGGATGCTCCAGGTCGAGGTCTTCGACGAGGTGCGGCGGCGCTTGCGGGCAGGAGGGGGCGTCACAGCGCGCCCCCTCCCAGGAGGTGACCGAGACCGAAGGTCAGGCCGGCCGCGACCACTCCGACGACGAGCTGGCGCAGCCCGCTGTACCACCAGCTGCGCGCGGTGACACGGGAGACCAGCGCACCCGCGCCGAACAGGGCCAGGCAGGAGATCACCGCCGAGCCCACCAGGCTGGTGACCCCCAGCAGGTACGGCAGGAGCGGCAGGACCGCGCCCACGCTGAAGGACAGGAACGAGGACACCGCGGCGATCTTGGGAGAGGGCAGGTCGTCGGGGGTGACCCCGAGCTCGGCCTCGGAGTGCACCTCCAACGCCTTCACCGGATCCTGGGAGATCTGCCTGGCCACCTCGGCCGCCACGTCGGGGTCGACTCCGCGCGCCTCGTAGAGCTGGGCGAGCTCGGCCTGCTCGGCCTCGGGATGGCGCTCGAGCTCGCGCCGCTCCACGTCGATCTCGGCGAGAGCGAGCTCACGCTGGCTGGCCACCGAGACGTATTCGCCTCCGGCCATGGAGAAAGCGCCCGCCGCCAGCCCGGCCACGCCGGCCAGCACGATGACCCTGGTGCTCGGCGTGCCGCCGGCGACGCCCGCGATCAGGGCGAAGTTGGAGACAAGCCCGTCCATCGCACCGAACACCGAGGGGCGCAGCCAGCCGCCGTTGACGTCACGGTGCGCGTGATGGATCTCGGCGCGCCCCCCGGACTCGCCTACGCTCATCGCTTTTCTTTCTCTCCTTCGGACGCGACTCGCGTCGCGACCTCCTCCCGGGAAGCCCCGAGCGTGTCCGGACTGTCGGCCGTCTCCGCGGCGTCGGCCTGGTCGGACGGGTGGGCCGGATCGACGGCCCCCTCGGCTGCCGACGCGACCAGCGGCGTCACGCCGCCCGGCTCGTCGTCACCGCCCGGCTCGCCGCCCTCACCGGCCGTCTCCGCGGCGTCGGCCTCATCGGACGGGTGGGCCGGATCGACGGCCCCCTCACCGGCCGGTGCGAGCTCCGGCGTCACGCCGACGGACTCCTCACCGGTCTTCCTTCCGGCATACCAGAAATAGGCCAGCGCCGCGAGGAACAGGATGACGGAAGTCCACTGGTTGAGCCGCAGGCCAAGGATGTGGTGGGCGGCGTCGACCCGCAGGCCCTCGATCCAGAACCGGCCCAGGGTGTAGCCCGCGACGTAGAGGGCGAACAGGCGGCCGTGGCGCAGCGCGAACCTGCGACCGGCCCAGATCAGTAACAGGGCCAGGCCCAGGTCCCAGATCGATTCGTACAGGAACGTGGGATGGTAGGTCGCCTCGCCCGGCACCGTGCCCGGCCGGTCGGGGTCGATCTCCAGGCCCCACGGCAGGTCGGTCGGGCTGCCGAACAGCTCCTGGTTGAAATAGTTGCCCCAGCGGCCGATGGCCTGGGCGACCACGATGGCGGGGGCGACGGTGTCGGCCACCGCGGACAGCGACAGCCCTCGGCCGCGACAGCCGAACCACACGCCCAGCGCGCCGAGCGCCACGGCCCCCCAGATGCCCAGGCCGCCGTTCCAGATGAACAACGCCTCGATCGGCTCGTTGGGCGCGTCCGGCCCGAAGTAGAGCTGCCAGTCGGTGATGACGTGGTAGAGGCGCCCGCCGACCAGGCCGAACGGCACGGCCCAGACGGCGAGGTCCACGATCGTGCCGGGCGCGCCGCCGCGGGCGCGCCAGCGGCGCTCGCCGATGACGACGGCGACGATGACGCCGAGCACGATGCACAGTGCGTAGGCCCGGATGGGGACCACGCCGAAGAGATGCCAGACACCCTGGGAGGGGCTGGGAATCGAGGCGAGGGGCATGTCAGGTGACGTTACCGTGTCGCGGGCTGGTTGGCGGCATCAAGGACCGCCTTGCGCAGATCGCCCGGCTTGAACGCGACGTCGTTGCTCACCTCGGTGCCGTTGAGCTTCAACGTCGGGGTGCCCTGGAGCTTGGCGCTCTCCAGGACCTTGGTGCTGTAGGCGATGTGCGTGGCGGCCTTCTGCTGGTCGGTCACGCACTTTTCGAAGCCCGGGTCGGTGACCCCGGCGTCCTTGCCCCAGGCGACCAGGTCACCGATCTTGAAGCCCTCGACGGTCTCGGACGGCTGTCCCTTGAACAGCCTGTCGTGGTATTTGGACCACGGGGCGCCGCCGGGGACGCAGCGGGACGCCGCGCCGGCCCGGACGGAGTTGCCGCGGGTGACGCCCTTGTTCATCTCCTGCGGAAAGATGGTGATCGGGTGGTAGACCACCTTGGCCTTGCCCTCGGCGGCCAGGTTCTTGATCGTGGCGCCGCTGGTCTCCTCCAGCGCCTTGCACGCGGGGCACTGGAAGTCCTCGTAGACGTCCAGCACCGGCTTGTCCACGCCGGTCTTGGCCATCACCACGGAGCCGTCCTCGGCGACGGTGATCGGCGCCAGTGCCCCGGTGGCCTCCTCCGGCTTGCTTCCCTGAGCGGCGTACCACCAGCCGGCCCCGACGGCGCCGAGCGCGACGACCGCGACGGTCGTGATCGTCGCGATGCGCTTGAGCCGCTCTTTCTGCCGCTGCTCCTCGCGCTGCGCCTTGATCCGGTCACGCGCCGACTGATCCCGCGCGGCCTTGCCCATCAGTGCTTCTCCTTTTCATAGGGCTTCTCGTCGTCGCCCTCGATGTCGTCGTCGTACGGCTCCCGTCCCGGGGCCAGCCCCAGCGCGGAGTCCAGCGCGAACCGTCCCGGCGGGAGCCAGGCCACGATCACGCCCAGCGCGAAGAGGCCGGCGTCCCGCAGGATGTCGACGAGGTAGTCGGGCTCCACACCGGCCTTGAGCTGACCGCCGCCCCCGAAGCAACCGCAGTCGATCCGCAGCCCGCGTGCCCACGCCGAGGCGATGCCGATGACGAACGCCAGCATGAGCAGCGCGGAGACGATGCCCGCGACACGTGTGAGCAGCCCGACAACCAGCAACACCCCTACAACGATCTCCACGATGGGCAGGCCGTAGCCGAGCACCGTGGCGAGCGAGTCCGGAAGCAGTTCGTATGCCTTGACCGCCTGCACGGACAGCACCGGCGCGCCGATCTTCTGCCAGCCTGCGACGATGAGCACACCCGCCAGCACCAGCCGCGAGACGGTCGTCACCCAGGGTAGCGCCGAACTCGCCGAGTGCGACCGCGGAAGCACGGGCTTGTCAGAAGTCACGAGCACCATCGTCTCCTATTCCGGGCCCCCGTTATAAACCGACCTCTATAAATACGATGCCATCTGGGGGAAACCCCATCACGAGCGTGATAAGCGTCGAATAAGTCAAATGCCGGACAGGAAACCTGCGGAGCCGGCACACCGGAGCGCGAAGGTGACGGGCCGACGCGACAGACAGTAATCCTACGGCGAACTTCGGCCACGATCTCGCTGGACGGCTCCTTCACGGCGCCGCACGGCACTTGGCACGACCTGTCCGAGGGGCTTCGACCCTCCCCCTCCCCGCCGGGCCGCGGCGGTTCACCGACCGCACCGCCGGGCGGGGTCCCGCCGGACAGGGAAGCGGGCGAAGGTCCCACCGGACGAGGAAGAAGAAGGGCAAGCGGGCCGGTACGGCTCGGGCGAGACGGCTTTGCGCCTCCGCCCGCGCGGATCACGACGACCCGCCCCCGGAAAAGAGAACGCGGCCGTCGTGACGGACGGCCGCGTTCCTGAGGGACGTCCCGGGCGGGACGCGAGCGTCCCGGATGGAGGACCGGATCCCGGGCGAGGAGGTCCCGGCCCGGGGCTGCCAGGTCCCGGACGGGACGGTCATCTCGGACGGGACGGACAGGCCGGTCAGGTCTCGGACGGGACGGTCAGGCCGGAGCGAGAGGTCAGGCCCGGACGCCGGCCGCCAGCTCGGCGCCCAGCTCGCGAACCGCCGCCAGGCCGGAGACCTCGTCCGGGGCGTCCAGGAGCCTTCGGATGAACGCCGAACCCACGATGACGCCGTCGGCGTAGCGGGCCACCTCGGCCGCCTGCTTGCCGGTACCCACACCCAGTCCGACACAGACCGGCATGTCGGTCTGCAGGCGGGTCCGCTCGACCAGGCCCTGGGCGGCCTCACCGACCGACTCGCGGGCGCCGGTGACGCCCATCAGCGAGGCGGCGTAGACGAAGCCGGTGCAACAGTCCACGACGGCCTTGATACGGCTCTCGGGAGAGCTCGGCGCGACCAGGAAGACGGTGTCGATCCCGGCCCCCGCGCTGGCGGCGCGCCAGGGCTCGGACTCCTCGGGGGTCAGGTCGGGGGTGATGGTGCCCACCCCGCCCGCGCTGGCCAGGTCACGGGCGAACCGGTCGGCGCCGTAGCGGTCGATCGGATTCCAATAGGTCATGACCAGCGTGGCGGCGCCCGTCTTGGCCACGCCCTCGACCGTGCGCAACACGTCGGCGATGCGGGTGCCGTTGGTCAGCGACCGGTGCACGGCGTCCTGGATCGTCGGGCCGTCCATGAGCGGATCGGAGTACGGCAGGCCGATCTCGATCACATCGCAACCCGCCTCCACCATGGCGGCGGCGGCCGTGATCGCGCCGTCCTTGGTGGGGAATCCGGCGGGCAGGTATCCGATGAGAGCGGCGCGATCGTCCGCCTTCGCCTTGGCGAACACCGTCTGAAGAGTCGTCATGGTTGGTTCCGTTGCGGTTCGTGGCCTCCGTCCCCTCCGGCCGCGCCGGAGGGGAAGCAAGTCGGTCGTCAGAGGTTGAAGTACTTCATGGCAGTGCCCATGTCCTTGTCACCGCGGCCGGAGAGGTTGACCAGGATGGTCGCCTCGGGGCCCAGCTCGCGGCCGAGCTTGAGGGCTCCGGCGAGCGCGTGGGAGGACTCGATCGCCGGGATGATGCCCTCGGTGCGGGCCAGCAGCGAGAAGGCGTCCATCGCCTCGGCGTCGGTGATGCCGTGGTAGGAGGCCCGGCCGGTGTCCTTGAGCCAGGCGTGCTCGGGGCCGACGCCGGGGTAGTCGAGGCCGGCGGAGATCGAGTGCGACTCGACCGTCTGGCCCTCCTCGTCCTGCAGGACGTAAGTGCGCGAGCCGTGCAGGACCCCGATGGACCCCTCGGTGAGGGTCAGGGCGTGCTCACCGGACTCCAGCCCTCGGCCGCCGGCCTCGTATCCGTGCAGTTGGACGCCCTCGTCACCGAGGAAGGCATGGAAGATGCCGATCGCGTTGGAACCGCCGCCGACCGCGGCGGCGACGGCGTCCGGCAGCTTTCCGGTCAGCTCCAGCATCTGGCGGCGGGCCTCGACGCCGATGATGCGGGCGAAGTCGCGGACGATCTCCGGGAACGGGTGCGGGCCGGCGATCGTGCCGAACAGGTAGTGGGTCCGGTCGACGTTGGCGACCCAGTCGCGGAAGGCCTCGTTGATGGCGTCCTTGAGGGTCTGGCTGCCGTTGGTGACCGGGACGACGGTGGCGCCGAGGAGCTTCATGCGGGCGACGTTGAGCGCCTGGCGCTCGCAGTCGACGGCCCCCATGTAGATGACGCACTCCAGGCCCATCAGGGCCGCGGCGGTGGCGGTGGCCACGCCGTGCTGGCCCGCGCCGGTCTCGGCGATCACCCTCGTCTTGCCCAGGCGCTTGGTCAGCAGGGCCTGGCCCAGCACGTTGTTGATCTTGTGGGCGCCGGTGTGGGTCAGGTCCTCGCGCTTGAGGATGATCCGGGCGCCGCCCGCCTGCTCGGCGAACCTGGGCACCTCGGTGAGCGTGGTCGGCCGTCCGGCGTAGGTGCGCAGCAGGTGGTCGAACTCGCGCAGGAACGCGATGTCGTTCTTGGCCTTCTCGTATTCGGCGGCCACCTCGTCGAGCGCCGGGATGAGCGCCTCGGGCACGTAACGCCCGCCGAACACGCCGAACTTGCCGTGGACGTCCGGGTCGTTGCCGTGGACGCCGTTGCCCGCCAGGTCGGCCGGAGTGAGAAGGGTTCCGTCTGTCGCTGCCACTGCTTACTGCCCCTCGGGTCGGGATGCGGGGTGGGCACCGGCGGTGACCAGGTCGACCACGGCGGCCCGCGGATCCTTGCCGGTGACCAGGCTCTCGCCGACCAGGACGGCGTCGGCGCCGGCCCTGGCGTAGGCGAGCAGGTCGTGGGGGCCGCGCACGCCCGACTCGGCGATCTTGATGATGCCTTCGGGGATCTTCGGGGCCAGCTTGGCGAACACCTCGCGGTCCACCTCAAGGGTCTTGAGGTTCCGCGCGTTGATGCCGATGATCTTCGCTCCGGCGGCGAGCGCCCGGTCGAGCTCCTCTTCGGTGTGCACCTCGACCAGCGGGGTCAGCCCGATCGACTCGGCCCGCTCGATGAGCGAGACCAGCGCGTTCTGCTCCAGCGCGGCCACGATCAGCAGCACCAGGTCGGCACCGTAGGCCCGAGCCTCCCAGAGCTGGTAGGAGGTGACGACGAAGTCCTTGCGCAGCACCGGGATGTCGACCACGGCGCGCACGGCGGCCAGGTCGTCGAGGCTGCCGCCGAAACGGCGCCGTTCGGTCAGCACGCTGATGACGTGGGCGCCGCCCGACTCGTAGTCGCCGGCGAGCGCGGCGGGGTCGGCGATCGCGGCCAGCGCGCCCTTGGACGGGCTGGAACGCTTCACCTCGGCGATGACCGCCACCTGGTCGCCCCCCAGCGCCGCGTAGGCGTCACGGGGTGCCGGCGCCCGTCCGGCCCGCTCCTTGAGCTCGGCCAGCGAAACCGCCTCCTGCCGGTCGGCCAGATCCGCGCGGACCCCTTCGAGGATCTCCTCCAGCACGCTCACTTGCCCTCCTCGCGAAACTCGGAGGTCAAGTTCGCGAACGCTGCCGTGCCCATGGTCCGCTCGCTCCACTCGCTCACGAGTAAGGCCCCTCCCGATCGATTGCCTTGTCCAGCCGATGCTATCGGCCTCGCCGCGGTCACCCCGCCACCGGGTGACGCCTATAGGTGACTATGGAGCCAAGAATTCCCCAAAAGGAACATTTCGCATTATCCAAAAAACGATCATTAACGCAAGAAAAGCCCATACATAGACAGGGCGGACGGCTTTCCCGTTGAACGGCTCGCCCCGCCAGGAGCGCACCGTCCACCGGCCCCACACGAGGGCCAGGACCGGAACCGCGGCCACGACGAGGGGGTTGAGCCCCAGCGCCGAGACAGGGTCACCGTGCGCCAGCGCGTGCACCGCGCGCAGGCCGCCGCACCCCGGGCAGTAGAACCCGGTGAGCATGAGGAAGGGACAGGTGGGGTAATGGCCCGGCTCGTTCGGGTCCACCGCGCGCACGAACGCGACCGCGGCCCCAGCGGCCAGCGCGGCGCCGAGCGGGGCCAGCACGGCCCGCGCCCGCGGCCTTCGCGCACTCACGGCTCTTCCCCTCACCATCGGCCTGCCCGCACCTCTTCCACCAGCGGCTGAGCGACTACCCGTCACCGGCCACGATACTCAAGGCGGGCGCCGATGCCCGTCAGTAACCCGACAGCGAGGCGGAACTGGCCAGGGCGCCGATCATGACCAGCCAGACCAGCAGGAAGATCACCCAGCCGGCGACGCCGAAGTAGGACAGGACCAGGCCGGCGATGCCCATGCCCCGGCCCTCCTCCCCCGTCCGCTTGATCTGGCCCAGCGAGATGTGGCCGAGCACGATGCCCACGATCGAGGGGACGCCGCAGGTGAACAGCCCGACGATGCCCATGATCAGCGCGGCGATGGCCATGCCGTTGTTGCCCCGGGGCGGCGGCTGCGCGCCATAGCCATAGGGGTCGTAACCGCCGCCGGGCGGCGGTCCGTAGCCGCCGGGGGAGCCGTAACCGCCAGAGGAGCCGTATCCCCCGCCCTGCGGCGGTCCGTAGCCGCCGGACTGATTCCCATAGCTCATGAATGACTCCCCTATTTGCGAGTTGCGGGCGAAATCCTAGCGAAACCCGCGTCTCCATCGAGGAATCGTGCCCGCTCCGTGGGCAAGTTGTGATCGGCGGAGAAGGCCCGCTCCGGCCCACGGATCCGGGGCGCCCGCCCCGTCCCCGCCACCCGCCTCAGCGCTCCCTGTGCTCCCGGTGCTCCCCGTGCTCCCCGTGCTCCCCGTGCTCCCCGTGCTCCCCGTGCTCCCCGTGCTCCGAGTCGATCGTCGGATCGGCGCCGAGGTCGATCGCATCCCACAGCGCCCGCTCGCTCGGAGCCCCCGCGGCGGCACGGCCCGCGCCAGCGGAGCCCGATCCGCGGCGGTCGTAACGGTCGGACATGCCAGGCCAGCCGGCACCCCGCAGAACGGCCACCGCCCCCCCGCACACCAGCAGCAGCCCTCCCACCCCGGCGACCAGCGGCCAGGCGGTGGCGGGAGTGGCGTTCAGGGCGTCGGTCCCGGCCATGGGGATCTTCTGAGCCGCGATCCGCAGCGCCGCGTCGGCACGGCCGCCCTGCCACGTCCAGGCGAGCACCCCCGCTCCGCAGAGCGCCATCACCCCTCCGACGACCCTGCGCCACACGCCCCGGGTCGCGAGGACGGCGACCACCGCGGCGAGCGCCGCCCAGGCCGCCGGGCCGAGTGCGGGAGCCAGTTCGGCGGCGGGCACCGCAGCCCTGCGCGCGCCGTAGGTCACGGTGAACCAGTCGCGCCCCGCGGCGAGCAGCACCAGCCCCGCGCCCACCGCGCAGGCCGCCACCCAGGTCCACAGCGCGCGTGCGGCCGTCACTTCGGGTTCACCGCAAGCTCGTCGGCGTCGAAGCAGGTCCGGTCGCCGGTGTGGCAGGCGGCGCCCACCTGGTCGACCTTGAGCAGGATCGTGTCGCCGTCGCAGTCGAGGGCGACGGACTTGACATGCTGGACGTGACCGGAGGTGTCGCCCTTCACCCAATAGGAACCGCGGCTGCGCGACCAGTAGGTGGCGCGGCCGGTGGTGAGCGTGCGATGCAGCGCCTCGTCGTCCATCCAGGCGAGCATCAGCACCTCACCCGTGTCGTACTGCTGGACGATTGCGGGCACCAGCCCGTCGCCGGTGCGCTTCAGCCGTGCCGCGATGGCGGGGTCAAGGGACATGCGGCAATTGTGCCGCAACCAGGGAGAGGGGTAGCTTCCGGCATGGCCGGGCGGCCAGGCCCGGGGCTCCCCGGAAGATCGATCCGGCCAGCCACTTGGCGGTGGTGGAGGCCACCACCCGGCCGGAGGCGTTGACCAGGAAGGCGGGCCCCTCGATCCCGCGGAGCACCGGCGACACCGCGGTCTCGAAGCGGCGCACGAACACGTCGGCCGCCGCCACCCCGAGGAACTCCCCGCCGCTCAACACGGGCACCGACAGCGTGAGGGAGTATTCGTCGGTGCACAGGAAGTCCACGTAGGGACCGGCCATGGTGTGCTCGGCGCCGGAGCGCGGACCGGCGAACCACTCCCAGTGCGTGTAGTCGTAGAAGGCGCTGCTGGAGGGGTTCATGTCCCTGATGAGCTGCACCGGCTCGCCCGAGGCGCCCTCCTGCCACCACTCCAGATACCACGGCGCGTCGGCGAGCAGCCCCGGCGCGGCGATGAACCCGATCCCGGAGATCAGACCACCCAGCAGCGGGAAGAGCACCGGGCGCAGCGCCGCCAGGTCGGCGCTCACCGGCGCCGGGCCCACGGCGCGGACCGCCGCGTCACGCACCCGGTGGAGCCGGGCGAAGACGCCGTCCACGATGTCCACGATGTCGCCCACCGCCGCCGCGACCGCGGCCGCGGCGCCGGGCGCCGGCAGCACGCCCTGTTCACTCACCTCGACCCACCCCCTACACACGCTGACCGTCACGGCTGCCGCAGACGCAGTTCGATGAGGTGTTCCACCGCGTCGAGCACGTGCCGCTCCGCCAGGCTTCTGGCGTGGTCGTCGTCACCGCGGTGGATGGCCTCGGCGATGGCGTGGTGCCGAGCCGACGGCCCATCCTCTCCCGTGTGGGCGAGCCAGAGCAACGGTCCGATGTCAGCCTGTAACCGGATCTCTTCCTGAGTGAGTCTCGCCGACTGCGACACGGCCGCCACCTCGATGTGGAAACGGCCGTGCAGTCTGCGCAGGTGCGCCTCGTCCCGGGTGTCGGCCATCTCCCGCAGCGTCCGCCGCAGCGGCGCGACGTCCTCCGGCAGGGCCCGCTGGGCGGCCAGCCTGGCGGCGGCCCCGGCGATGGCGGCGTAGTGGTCGCCCAGATCGCGCAGCTCGTCCACGGTGAAGGCGCGCAGCCGCTCGCCCGGGCCCGGCGCCTCCGCCGGCACCCGCACGAAGCTGCCGCCGCCGCGCCCGCGCCGCGTCTCGACCATGCCCTGCTGCCGCAGGGCCATCAGCGCCTCCCGCAACGTGACCGTGGAGACGCCGAGCTGGGCGGCGAGCTCGGCCTCACTCGGCAGCTGCTCGCCGTCGGCGAGCAGGCCCAGGGCGATGGCGTCGGTGAGCCGCCGGACCACGGCGTCCACCCGCGCGGTGCTGTCCACCGGCGCGAACGCGGCCAGCCGGGCGCCACCGGAGATGTCGGCCACGGTCGTGCGCCCCCTCACCATCGACGTCACGCGGTGCTCGCCCATGCGCAGCGACCGCCGCAAACGCCTCATTCTTGGCGCCCGCACCAGTGATACCTGATCAGAGCTTGCAAGAAAACATTTAACCCCATATGTTTTCGGCCATGTCAGACCCAGCTGTGAGGCTGCGCGGCCTCCGCAAGAGCTTCGGCGCCGTCGACGCGGTCACCGGCGTCGATCTCGACATCGCCGACGGCGAGTTCTTCGCCATGCTCGGGCCCTCGGGTTCGGGAAAGACGACCGTGCTGCGGATGATCGCGGGCTTCGAGTCGCCCACCGCGGGCACGGTCGAGCTCGGCGGGATGGACGTCACCCGGCTCGCCCCCTTCGAACGCGACGTCAACACGGTGTTCCAGGACTACGCGCTCTTCCCCCACATGAGCGTGGTGGACAACGTCGAGTACGGCCTGCGCGTCAAGCGGGTGCCCCGGGCCGAGCGGCGGGAGCGGGCCATGGCCGCGCTGGCCTCGGTCCGGCTGGAGGGCATGGAGCGGCGCAGGCCCGGCCAGCTCTCCGGCGGCCAGCGCCAGCGGGTCGCCCTGGCCCGCGCCCTGGTCAACCGCCCCCGCGTGCTCCTGCTGGACGAGCCGCTCGGCGCGCTGGACCTCAAGCTCCGCGAGGAGATGCAGGTCGAGCTCAAGTCCATCCAGCGCCAGGTCGGCATCACCTTCCTGTTCGTCACCCACGACCAGGAGGAGGCGCTGACGATGAGCGACCGGGTCGCGGTGTTCGACCGGGGCCGGATCGAGCAGGTCGGCACGCCGGCGGAGATCTACGAGCAACCGGCCAGCACGTTCGTCGCGGGGTTCGTGGGCACCTCCAACCTGATCTCCGGCGAGGCCGCGCGCATCGTGCTCGGCAAAGAGGGCACGTTCAGTGTGCGGCCGGAGAAACTGCGCGTGGCCGATCTCGGCGACGAGGTCGGCGACGCCGAGCACAGCGCGACGGGCACCATCGGCGAGGTCGTCTACGCCGGGCCCGCCACCCGCTTCGTGGTCGACCTCGACGCGGGCGGGCGGCTCATCGCGCTCCAGCAGAACCTGCAGGCCTCGTCCATGGACGTGATGGGCCTGCGCGGCACCAGGGTCCGGCTCGTCTGGAACCGCAGACACGAGTTCGCGATCGTCCCGTAAGAAAGGTCGTCATCATATGCGTCCCCGGATTCTCATCAGGCACGGCGCGGTCGCCCTGTCCGCGCTCGCCCTCGCCACCGCGACCGCCTGCGGTGGCTCGTCATCCCCGGGGCCCGGTACGGCCGCCGCTCCGGGCCAGAACGGTTTCACTCCGCCCAAACTCGACGCGCCGAAGACGCTCGGGGCGGGCGAGGGCCAGGTCAACCTGGTCAACTGGGCCGGTTACGCCGAGGACGGCACCAACGACCCCAAGGTCGACTGGGTCACCCCGTTCGAGAAGGCCACCGGCTGCCAGGTCAACTCCAAGACCGCCGGCACGTCCGACGAGATGGTCAACCTGATGAAGACCGGCGAGTACGACGTGGTCTCCGCCTCGGGCGACGCCTCGCTCCGCCTGATCGCCTCCGGGGCCGTCGCCCCGGTCAACACCTCGCTGATACCGAACTACGCCAAGGTCTTCGACGGCCTGAAGAACAAGGCCTGGAACTCGGTCAACGGGGTCGCCTACGGCGTGCCGCACGGCCGCGGGGCCAACCTGCTCATGTGGCGCACCGACACGGTCAAGCCCGCGCCCGACTCCTGGAGCACGGTGTTCGACCCCGCCTCGCCGTACGCGGGGAAGGTCACCGCCTACGACTCGCCCATCTACATCGCCGACGCGGCGCTCTACCTGATGGCGACCAAGCCCGACCTCGGCATCAAGAACCCCTACGCGCTCGACGACAAGCAGTTCCAGGCCTCGGTCGACCTGCTCAAGCAGCAGCGCAAGCTCGTCGGCGAATACTGGTCGGACTACACCAAGGAGGTGCAGGCCTTCAAGAGCGGCGACTCCGTCGTCGGCACCACCTGGCAGGTCATCGCCAACGTGGCCAAGGCCGACAAGGCCCCGGTCGAGGTGACCCTGCCCGAGGAGGGGGCGACCGGCTGGTCGGACACCTGGATGGTCGCCGCCGCCGCCAAGCACCCCGGCTGCGCCTACAAGTGGATGGACTGGATCATCTCCCCCAAGGCCAACGCCCAGGTCGCCGAATACTTCGGGGAGGCTCCCGCCAACTCCGAGTCCTGCGCGCTGACCGCCGACCCGAAGCACTGCGAGACCTTCCACGCGACCGACGAGAGCTACTTCTCCAAGGTCTGGTTCTGGACCACGCCGATCGCCCAGTGCCTGGACGGCCGCACCGACGTCAAGTGCAAGGACTACTCCGCGTGGACCCGGGCCTGGACCGAGATCAAGGGCTGATCCCGCAGCACGGGCCGCCGTCCCGCTCCCGCCGGAGCGCGGCGGCGGCTCCCTCCCCTTCCCCATGGCAAGGAGCCCAAGCTGAACACCACCGCTCTGGCGGGCCGTGCGCCGCGGCGCAGGCTCGCCGCCTTCCTGCACCGGCACGCGGGCGTACGGCTGTCGCTGCTGCTGTCCGCTCCGATGCTCTGGCTCGGCGTCGCCTACCTCGGCGCCCTGGCCGCCCTGTTCGTGACGGCCTTCTGGAGCACCGACACCTTCACCGGCGACCTGGTCAAGGAGTTCACCTGGGCCAACTTCCAGGACCTGTTCACCGGCGAGGTGTACCGGACGATCGCGCTGCGCTCGGTGGGAGTGGCGGTCGCGGTGACGCTGATCGACCTGGTGATCGCCTTCCCGATGGCGTTCGCGATGGCCAAGCTGGCCTCGCCGGGCGCGCAGCGCTGGCTGGTGATCGCGGTGCTCACCCCGCTGTGGGCGTCCTATCTGGTGAAGGCCTACGCCTGGCGGGTGATGCTCTCCTCCAACGGCGTCCTCGGCTGGGGATACGGCCTGACCGCCACGATCGTCACCCTGTCCTACCTGTGGCTGCCGTACATGATCCTGCCGATCTACGCCGGTCTGGAGCGGCTACCGAACTCGCTGCTGGACGCCGCCGGCGACCTCGGGGCGCGCGGCTGGCGGACGTTCCGGACGGTGGTGTGGCCCCTCACCTTCCCGGCCGCGGTCGCGGGTTCGGTCTTCACCTTCTCCCTGTCGCTCGGCGACTACATCGCCGTGAAGATCGTGGGCGGTAAGTCACAGCTCATCGGCAACGTCGTCTACGACAACATCGGCGCGGCCAACAACCTGCCCTTCGCCGCCGCGGTCGCCACCGTCCCCGTGATGATCATGCTGGTCTACCTCACCGCGGTCCGCCGCACCGGCGCCCTGGAGAACCTGTGAACCTGTCCCGTACGGCTCGCGTGACGCTGTGGGCCACGCTGGCGGCCGGACTCGGCGTCGTCTACGTACCGCTGCTGATCGTGCTGCTCAACTCCTTCAACGCCGACCGCACCTTCGGCTGGCCGCCCAGCGGGTTCACCGTCCAGTGGTGGCAGGCGGCCTGGAACTCCTCCGGCGTGCGTGCGGCACTGTGGACGTCGATCCAGGCGGGAGCGGGCGCCACGGCGATCGCCCTGGTGCTCGGCACGATGGTCGCCTTCGCGATCCAGCGCTACTCCTTCTTCGGCAGGAACGCGGTCTCGCTGCTGATCGTGCTGCCGATCGCCCTGCCGGGCATCGTCACCGGCATCGCGCTGAACAACGCCTTCCGGGCGGTGCTGGCGCCCTTCGGGGTGGGTCTGGGGCTGTTCACCGTGATCGTCGGTCACGCCACCTTCTGCGTGGTGACCGTCTACAACAACATGCTGGCCCGGCTGGGCCGCCTGGGCACCTCCGTGGAGGAGGCCTCGGCCGACCTGGGCGCCGACACCTTCACCACCTTCCGACTGGTCACCTTCCCGATGGTGCGCTCGGCGCTGCTCGCGGGCGGCCTGCTGGCCTTCGCGCTGTCCTTCGACGAGATCATCGTGACCACGTTCACGGCGGGGGCCGGGGTCAGGACCCTGCCTTTGTGGATCTTCGAGAACCTCTTCCGGCCGAACCAGGCCCCGGTGGTCAACGTGGTCGCCGCCGCCCTGATCGTCTTGTCGGTCGTCCCGATCTACCTGGCCCAGCGCCTGTCCGGCGGGGAGACCGGGAGCCACTGAGCCGGCCGCGCCCGTGCCGCCGGCTCAGCGGGTGCGGTCGTCGTCGAACAAGTCGGCCGCCTGGACCACGATCCGGGGGTCGGGTTCGCCCACGATCTCGTGGTCCTTGTCGTCGTATTCGAACCGGTTGAGGAGGTGGCGCATGGCCTCGATCCTGGCCCGCTTCTTGTCGTTGCTCTTGATCACCGTCCACGGCGCCTCCTCCGTGTCGGTGTAGAGGAACATGTCCTCCTTGGCCGCGGTGTAGTCCTCCCACTTGTCCAGCGACTGCAGGTCCATGGGGGACAGCTTCCACTGCCGCACCGGGTCGACCTGGCGGATCACGAACCGGGTGCGCTGCTCGGTGCGGGAGACGGAGAACCAGAACTTCACCAGGTGGATGCCGTCACGGACGAGCATGCGCTCGAACTCGGGGGCCTGCTCCATGAACTCCAGATACTCCTCCGGCGAGCAGAAGCCCATCACCCGCTCCACCCCCGCGCGGTTGTACCAGGAACGGTCGAAGAAGACCATCTCCCCGGCGGCCGGCAGGTGGGAGACGTAGCGCTGGAAGTACCACTGGGTGCTCTCGCGCTCGCTGGGCTTCTCCAGGGCGACCACGCTGGCCCCGCGCGGGTTGAGATGCTCCATGAACCGCTTGATCGTGCCGCCCTTGCCGGCCGCGTCGCGTCCCTCGAACAGCACGACCAGCCGGCCGCCGGTGTCCTTGATCCAGTACTGCAGCTTCAGCAGTTCGATCTGGAGCAGCCGCTTGGCCCTGTCGTACTCCGCCCGGCTCATCCGCTCCCCGTAGGGATACTTCTCCCGCCAGGTGTCCACCGGGGTGCCGTCCAGCCGTACCAGGACGGGGTCGTCGTCGTCATCGTCCAGGACCCTCAGGTTCGGCAGTTCGTCCAGCAGGTCGCTGCGCGCCACGGCCGAGCGCACGTCGAGCACGGGGAACTGCTCGTCTTCGGGCTTCTCGCCCGCCGTGTCCGTCATCGATCCCCCACCCCGCGAAACTTCGCCCTCATCACCGTCCCCTACCTCCGCCGGGCGGCGCTAATCCTCGCGGGCCGGGCGGCGCGGGTTCCTTCGGTCACCAAAAAACCTACTAAACAAGTAGGTCTTGACGGAATTAAGCGCCCGTGCTGGAGTGAAAGCCATGCAGGCCGAGCGTGGAAAGGCTCAACCATGGCCGTGGAGTTCTTGGACATCGATGGCCCGCCGGACGGATCCAAGGCGCCACCCGCCTCCGGCCCGCGGGAGGGGAGCGGACCCGCGCCGAAGGTGGTCACCACCCGGCATCCGGGGCGGTGGGTGGCCGCCGCCGCCGTCGCCGTACTGCTGGCCATGGCGGCCAGCGCGCTGATCACCAACCCCGCCTGGGAATGGGAGGTGGTCGGGGAGTTCCTCCTCGCCCCCTCCGTGCTGCGCGCGGTGGTGTTCACGCTGGAGCTGACCGCCCTCGGAATCGCCTTCGGCTTCCTGCTGGGCAGCGTGCTGGCACTGATGCGGATGTCGGGCGACCCGCTGCTGTCCTCGGCGGCCTGGGGGTACATCGCGCTGTTCCGCTCGATCCCGCTCATCCTGCAGTTGCTGTTCTGGTACAACCTGGCACTGCTGTATCCGAGGCTCTCCTTCGGCGTCCCGTTCGGCCCGTCGTTCTTCGACATCGGCACCATGGACCTGATCGGCCCGGTAACCGCCGCCGCGCTCGGCCTCTCGCTCCACCAGGCCGCCTACGCCGCGGAGATCGTCAGGGCCGGGCTGCTCTCGGTGGACCACGGCCAGCGGGAGGCGGCCGCCGCGCTGGGCATTCCCAGGACCAGACAGCTGTTCCGGATCATCCTGCCGCAGGCCATGCGGTCGATCGTGCCCACCGCCGGCAACGAGATCATCGGCCTGGTCAAGGGCACCTCGGTGGTCTACATCATGGCCCTGCCGGAGCTCTTCTACCAGGTTCAGGTGATCTACAACCGCAACGGCCGGGTCATCGCGCTGCTGCTGGTCGCGACCATCTGGTACCTGGTCATGACCACGGCCCTGTCCATCGTCCAGCACTACCTGGAGCGCCACTACGCGAAGGGCCGCGCATGAGCACCGCGATGGTCGACCTGCGGGAGGTGCACAAGAGCTTCGGCTCGCTGGAGGTGCTGCGCGGGGTGGATCTCCAGGTCGCCGCCGGCGAGGTAACGGTGATCATCGGCCCGTCCGGATCGGGCAAGTCGACCCTGCTGCGCACCGTCAACCACCTGGAGAAGGTCGACAGCGGATCGGTCAGCGTGGACGGCGAGCTCGTCGGCTACCGCCGGGCCGGCGACAGGCTGTACGAGCTTCCCGAACGCGAGATCCTCCGGCAGCGCACCAAGATCGGATTCGTCTTCCAGAACTTCAACCTGTTCCCGCACCTGACCGTGCGGCAGAACGTCACCGAGGCGCCTCTGTCGGCCCAGCGCAGGCCGCGAACCGAGGCCGACGAGCTGGCGAACCGCCTGCTGCAGCGCGTGGGGCTGGCCGACAAGGCCGGGGCCTATCCCCGGCAGCTGTCCGGCGGCCAGCAGCAGCGGGTGGCCATCGCCCGGGCCCTGGCCCTGGAGCCCAAGGTCATCCTCTTCGACGAGCCGACCTCCGCGCTGGATCCCGAACTCGTCGGGGAGGTGCTCGACGTGGTGAAGGACCTCGCCCGGAGCGGCACCACCATGATCGTCGTCACCCACGAGATCGGCTTCGCCCGCGAGGTCGCCGACACGGTCGTGTTCATGGACGAGGGACGCGTCGTCGAACGCGGCACCCCCGCCCAGGTGCTGGACGCTCCCCGGCACGAACGAACCCGCCTGTTCCTCGGCAAGGTCCTGTGACCCTCCCGCCTTCTCTCCCACGCCTTCCACACCCTCGCCGCCCGGCGAAACCCTCCGTCACCCAGCAAGGATCGACATGCCCCTGTCATCACGGCTGACCCCCGTCGCCGCCGCACTCCCCCTGCTGCTCGCCATGGCCTGCGGCGCCTCCGGCACCACCTCCGAAACCGCCTCCGGAACGGCCGTCAGGTCCGAGGTGGCGCCCGCGGCTCCGTCCGGGGCCGGCGGGGTGCGGATCAACACCTCCCCCGAGCAGAACCGGATCCGCGCCGACAAGGTCGACTCCATCGCGGCGCAGGTCCCCGAGGCGATCCGCGCCAAGGGAGAGCTCACCATCGGCTTCAACGGCGAGGGCGCTCCGCCGCTGGTGTCCCTGGCCGACGACGACACCACGCTGATCGGCGTGGAGACCGACATCGCCCACCTGGTCGCCGACGTCCTGGGCCTGAAGGTCAAAGAGGTCAACACCTCCTGGGAGAACCTGTTCCTCGCGGCGAAGTCCGGCAAGTACGACCTGGTCTTCAACAACGTCACGGTGACCGAGGAGCGCAAGGACATCTACGACTTCGCCACCTACCGGGTGGACCGGCTCGCCTGGCAGACGGCCAAGAGCAGCCCGATCACCAAGATCGAGAAGGCGGCCGACATCGCCGGACTGAACGTATCGGTCGGGTCGGGCACCAACCAGGAGAAGATCCTGCTGGAGTGGGACGCGCAGAACCGGAAGGCCGGCCTCGAACCCGCCCAGATCCAGTACTACCAGAAGTACGGCGACGTCCTGCTCGCCCTGAAGTCCGGCCGGGTCCAGGCCTACCTCGGCCCCAACCCGCCCATCGCCTACCAGGTGGCCGTCGGCGGCGACAGCAGGATCGTCGGAACGCTCTCGGGCGGCGGCTCGGTCGACGGCCTGATCGCGGCCATGACCCTCAAGGGGAACGGGCTCGTCAAGCCGGTCGGCGAGGCGCTGAACAAGCTGATCGAGAACGGCGAGTACGCCGAGGCGCTCAGCCGCTGGGGCCTTTCGAACGAGGCCGTGACCGAGTCCCGGATCAACCCGCCCGGCCTGCCCAGGCAGACCAAGTGACCGTCGAGTCCGTCGAGGTGCGGCACGTCGCGGTCCGCGACCCCGAGGTCAGGCCGCTCCTGGACGACCTGCACCACGAGTACACCAGCAGGTACGGCCCCAACGAGGAGCTCAACCGCTATCCCGACGACCAGTTCACCCCGGCACAAGGGGGTGCGTTCCTGGTCCTCGTCGAGGACGGGCAGACCATCGCCGGGGGCGCCTTCCGGCGCTACGACGAGCGGACCGCCGAGCTCAAACGGGTCTGGACCCATCCGGACCACCGGCGGCGCGGGCTCGGCCTGGCCGTCGTACGCGAGCTCGAACGGGAGGCCGTACGGCGGGGCTACCGCAGGATCTACCTGACCACCGGTCCCCGCCAGCCCGAGGCCGCCGCGCTCTACCTGGCGAGCGGATACACCCCGCTCTACGACGTGACGGCCGCCCCCGAGACCATCGGCCCCCTCCCCTTCGAAAAGAGCCTTCGGGGGTAGGGGGCGATCTTCCGTACGATCCTCACCCGCCGGCCCGCACGCCGTAGAGCGCCGGGCGGATGCGCGGTCGGCGCCCCACGGCAGGCAGCCCGGAGAGCCGGCAATTTTTGAGCATGGCTCATATTAAGTCTTGACTGGACGCCTGACAGCGATCAATCCTTGCGGCATCCCCCATGCAGGCCTGTTGCGAGGTGTTCGTGGCCAGTCCTCGTTCCATTCTCCGAACAATCGTCTTCGCGCTTCTCCTGATCGGTACCGTGGCCATGGCGGGCAGCGCCGCCATGGCCGCACCGCCCCGGCCGGAATCGGAGGTCAACGCCTCCGGCGAGCCGCTGAAAGGCACCGCGCCGGACGGCACGGTCCGCGGCTTCGTCGACGCGCACACCCACCTCATGTCCTACGAGGCGTTCGGCGGCAAGCTGATGTGCGGCAAGCCGTTCGATCCCGATGGCATCACCAAGGCCCTGGTCGACTGCCTGGACCACTACCCGCACGGCGAGGCCGCGTGGTTCGAGAACTTCACCCGGGCCGGCTCGCCGGTCGGCACCCACGATCCGGTCGGCTGGCCCACCTTCAAGGACTGGCCCGCCCACGACTCGCTGACCCATCAGCAGACCTACTACAAGTGGGTCGAGCGGGCCTGGCGCGGCGGGCTGCGCGTCATGGTCAACGACCTGGTGGCCAACCGGCAGCTGTGCGAGATCTACCCGCTCAAGAGCAACTCCTGCGACGAGATGACCATCATCCGGCTGGAGGCCCAGCGGACCTTCGAATTGCAGAACTACATCGACGCCGAGTACGGCGGGCCCGGCCGGGGCTGGTTCCGGGTCGTCCGCGACCCCGCCGAGGCGAGGAGGGTGATCGCCGACGGCAAGCTCGCCGTGGTCCTCGGGATCGAGACCTCCGAGCCGTTCGGCTGCCGCCAGAGCTTCGGCATCCCGCACTGCACCAAGACGCAGATCGACCAGGGCCTGGACGAGATGTACCGCCTCGGCGTGCGCAGCATGTTCCTGTGCCACAAGTACGACAACGCGCTGTGCGGCGTCCGCTTCGACTCCGGCACCCAGGGCGTCATCGTGAACCTGGGCAACCTCCTGAGCACCGGAAACTTCTGGAAGGCCACGACCTGCACCGGGCCTGAGCACGACAACCCGATCGAACCCGGTGGGATCCTCCCCGACCAGCTGGCGAGGCTGCTGCCTCCCGGCGTCTCGCTGCCGCTCTATCCCCCCGCGCCGCACTGCAACACCAGGGGGCTGACCAAGCTCGGCGAGTACATGCTGGCCGGGATGATGAAGCGGGGAATGCTCGTCGAGATCGACCACATGAGCGTGAAGGCGGCCGACCAGACGCTCGACATCCTGGAGGCCGCCGGCTACCCCGGCGTGATCTCCTCCCACAGCTGGGCCGACCCGAACTACTTCCGCCGGATCTACCGCCTGGGCGGCATGATCACCGCCTATGGCTCCCAGGCCGGGCAGTTCGCCGAGGAGTGGCGCAGGACCAAGGCGCTCCGGGACGAGCAGCACGTCTCCGGATTCGGCTATGGGCTCGACGCCAACGGCATGGGCCCCCTGCCCTCCCCCCGTCCGACCAGCTCGGGCAACCCGGTGGTCTACCCCTTCAAGTCCTTCGACGGCGGCGTGACCCTGGACCGCGAGCGCACCGGCGAGCGGGTCTGGGACGTCAACGTCGACGGCGTCGCCCACTACGGCCTGGTTCCCGACTGGATCGAGGACATGCGGATGGTCGCCGGAGACGAGATCGTCCAGGACATGGCCGCCGGGGCCGAGGCCTACATGCGGACCTGGCAGGGGACCACGGCACCCTGAGCGCGGCGCGCGCCCTCACCGGGCCGCGCCGCCTCCATCCGCTGTCCCGTCGCCGTCTCCCCATCCGGGGGCAGCGCTCGGAACAGCGCTCAGCACACCGCTCAGACCAGTGCTCAGGACCGGGCGGCCGAGACCCAGGAGGCGTGCAGGTCCGCGTAGACGCCGGGCTCGTCGACGAGTTCGGCGTGCGGGCCGCGCTGCACGATGCGGCCCCGGTCGAAGACGAGGACCTCGTCGGCGGCCTCCGCGGTGGACAGCCGGTGGGCGATGGAGATGGCGGTACGGCCCCGCGTGACCCCTTCCAGGGCGCGGGCCAGCCGCACCTCCGTCGCCGGGTCCACCGCGGAGGTGGCCTCGTCGAGCAGGAGCAGGTCGGGGTCGGCCAGGTAGGCGCGGGCCAGCGCGACGAGCTGGCGCTCGCCCGCCGACAACGACTCGCCGCGCTGGCCGACCGGGGTGTCCAGACCCGCGGGCAGACCCTCCAGCCAGTCGGTGAGCCCCAGCTCGGTCATGGCCAGCCGGATCTCCGCCTCGGTCGCCGACGGGCGGCCGAAGCGGATGTTCTCCTCCAGGGTGCCGTCGAACAGGAAGCCGTCCTGCGGCACCATGACGATCCGCTCGCGCAGCGAGGAGAACCGGATCTCGCGCAGGTCCTCCCCGTCCACGGTGACCCGGCCGGAGACGGGGTCCATCAGCCGGGTGAGCAGCTTGGCGAAGGTCGTCTTGCCGGAACCGGTCTCCCCCACCACCGCGATGCGCGAGCGCGGCGGGATGTCCACCGACACCTCGTTGAGCACCGGGCTTCCGCCTGGGTAGGCGAACCCGACCTCTTCGAAGGAGACCGAGATGGGGCCGCGCGGCAGCTCGACGCCCGCCGGTCCGGGGTCGGCGACGTCGGGCGGAGTGTCGAGCACGCCGAGGATGCGCCGCCAACCGGCGACCGCGTTCTGCGCCTCGTTGAGGACCTCGGTGGCGATCTGCATCGGGGAGACGAACAGCGTGATCAGGAACAGGAAGGCGATCAGGCGGCCGGCGGTGATGTCACCGTCGATGCCCAGCCGCACGCCGAGCAGCACCACACCGGCGATCGCCACCGACGCGACGATCTCGGTCAGCGGGAACACCGTCGCCACGATCCGCTGCGTGCGGGCCTGGGCGGCCCTGTTGGCGTCGATCGCGGCGTCCAGGCGGCCCGCCGTACGGGCCTCGGAACCATGGGCCCGGATCACCGCCGCGCCCACGACCGACTCGCTGACAGCGGCGAGCATGTCACCCGCGCGCTCGCGGACCAGCGTGTAGGCACCCGACAGCCACCGCTGGAAGCGCGGCAGCACCACCATGAGCGGCAGGAAGCACACCCAGACCAGCAGGGCGAGCTGCCAGGAGTAGACGAACATCAGCACGGTGGCCACCAGCAGCTGCCCCAGGGCGATGATGATCATCAGCCCGCCCCACTGCATGAACACGCTGATCTGATCCACGTCTCCGGTGACCCGTGAGACCAGGGCACCGCGCCGCTCGGAGTTCTGGGTGAGCACCGAAAGGTCGTGCACGTGCCGGAAGCCGCGCACCCGCAGCCCGGCCAGAGAGGTCTCGGTGGCCTTGTAGAGACGGACGTTCATCAGGTAGGCGCACAGCGCGGTGAGCACCACGGCGACGGCGCACAGCGACACCGCCACCCGGATGTAAGGCAGGTCGGGGACCGTCCCCTTGAGTCCCCGGTCGATGGTCTGCTGGACGGCGATCGGCACGATCACCTTGCCCAGCGTGGCCAGCACGGCCAGCACGAGCGTCCCGGCCATGCCCTTACGGAATTCGGGCGTGAGCGACAGTCCGTGCCTGACGGTGGCCAGTGCCGACCGTTCGACTCCCTGGAGAGAGCTCACGCGCACCCCTCGCTCATCAGGCCGGCCGGCGGGGCGCCGGTCCGGGAGTTCGCCCGGCCGTTGTGACCACTGGC
Source organism: Streptosporangium sp. CA-135522 (assembly GCF_050949235.1). NCBI lineage: Bacteria > Bacillati > Actinomycetota > Actinomycetes > Streptosporangiales > Streptosporangiaceae > Streptosporangium > Streptosporangium sp. CA-135522. Next base: position 3,263,784 of record NZ_CP192026.1, on the reverse strand, counting down.
TCGCCGGTTCACGCGCTGACCTCTTCCTCTGCTCCGAGTCCATCTGCGCCGAGTCCATCTGCGCCGAGCGCCTCGCGCTCGGCTTCTTCTCGTTCGTAGGCGGTGACCAGGTTGCGGTAACCCACGCAGCGGGCGAGCAGCCTCTCGTGCGAGCCCCGGTCGACGACGGCGCCGTGCTCCAGGTAGACGACCTCGTCGGCCAGGGCGATGGTGGCCATCCGATAGGCCACGACGACCACGGTCGAGGCCTGGGCCGCGTCGCGCAGGCCGTACAGGATCCTGGCCTCGACCTGCGGGTCCACGCTGGAGGTGGCGTCGTCCAGGATGAGCAGCCGGGGGCGGCGGACCAGCGCGCGGGCCAGGGCCAGGCGCTGCCGCTGGCCTCCGGACAGGGTCGTGCCGCGCTCGCCGACCTTGGTGTCGAGCCCGGAGGGAAGGGCGCTGACGAAACCGTCGGCCTGGGCCAGGCGCAGTGCCGCCCAGACGTCCTCGTCGCCGACCGGCAGACCGAGGGTGACGTTGCCGCGCACGGTGTCGTCGAACAGGAACGTCTGCTGTGGCACCAGCGCCACGGCGTCACTGACCCCGCCGCGGGCGACCTCGCGCAGATCGACCCCGTCCACGAGCACCGCTCCCGCCGCGGGGTCGACCAGGCGGACGAAGGTCTGGGTCAGGGTGGACTTGCCGGAGCCGGTGGGGCCGACCAGGGCGACGGTGCGGCCCGGCTCGGCCCGGAAGTTCACCCCGCGCAGCACCGGGAAACCGTCGTAGGCGTAGTCGAGGTCGCGGACCTCCAGCCTGGCCGGGGCGGTGCCGGGCAGCGTGGCGGTGCCGTACTCCATGGAGCCCGTCGCGGCGAGCACGGCCTGGACCCGCTCGTAGCCGACGACGGCGCGGGGCAGTTCGGCGAGCACCCAGCCGAGCGCGCGGATCGGGAAGGCCAGCAGGGTGAACAGGTAGGCGACCTGGACCAGGACACCCGAGGTGATCGCGCCGCTTTCCAGCCTCTCCGCGCCGACCAGCAGGACGGCGAGCACACCCAGCGTGGGCAGGGCCTCCAGCATCGGGTCGAACAGGCCGCGGACGCGGCCGACGGCGATGTTGGCGTCGCGCAACTCCTGGGCCTTCGCCTCGAATCTGGCGGTCTCCTCGTCCTCCCTGCCGAGGGTCTTGACGACCAGGGCGCCGTCGAAGCTCTCATGCGCGATCTCGCTGACCTCCGCGCGGAGCTGCTGGGCGCGGGTGGCCAGGGGGCTGAGCCTGCGCTGGTAGACCAGGTTCAGCACGGCGATCGCCGGAAAGATCAGGAAGCCGACCAGGGCGAGGACGGGATCGGTGATCACCAGCGCGATCGCCGCGGTGAAGAGCATGACGACCACGCCGACCGCCATCGGCAGCGGCGCGAGCGGGGCCCAGGCGGCCTCGGCGTCGGCGCTGGCGTTGGACAGCAGCTGGCCCGTCGGGTGCCGGTGGTGCCAGGACAGCGGGAGCCTGAGATATTGGCGGGTCACGTCCCGGCGGGACCGGGCCTGCATGCGGTATTGCATGACCCCGGCGAAGAAGCGCCGCCCGGCCACGCCCAGCGCCTTGAGCAGCGCCACGCCGAGGATGAGGAGCGCGCCGAGGACCAGCGTGCCGGCGGCGATCTCGCCTCTGGCGAACGCCGGCAGCATGACGTTCTCGGTGGCCCAGCCCAGTGCCCATGCCGATCCGACCGTCATGACGCCGTAGAGCGCGCTGGACAGGGTCGCTGCGGCGAAGACCGTCTTCTCGGCGCCGATGGCCACCCCGAGCACGCGGAGTCCCTTGCGCATGACAGCGGGAGTCACCTTGCTCGCCACTCGGGGGGTGTCCTTTCGAAGAGGAACATTGCTACATAAGCCCTATCACGTTGGATCATGTTCTTATTCCCGGCATCCTGCCCGAGACTTGTTTCCACCGGTCATGGATATGGGGCTGATGATCCGTATCCGCACCGATTGCCGGAACAACGGCATTGTTAGGATCACCAGATGACTCACGCCCGCGCCGAACGCGCCGCGCTCAGCGATCTGTTCGTCCGGCTCGGCCCGGACGCCCCCACGCTCTGCGAGGGCTGGACCACCTTCGACCTCGCCGCCCACCTGGTCCTGCGCGAGCGCCGGCTGGACGCCGCCGGTGGCATCGCGCTCAAGCCGCTGGCCGGATACACCGCCGCGGTGCAACGGTCGCTGAAGGCCAGGAACGGCTACGCGGGCCTCGTCGAGCTGGTCCGTTCCGGCCCGGCCGGGGTCTACGGTCTGGTCCCCGGCATGGACGGGGCCGTCAACACCATGGAGTTCTTCATCCACCACGAGGACGTACGGCGCGCACAACGGGTCTGGGAGCCGCGTGAGCTCCCGGCCGACCTGGAGGAGACCTTCTGGAGGCGGCTGCGTGCCGGTCGGCGACTGTTCCTGCGCAGGTCCCCGGTCGGGGTCGTCCTGCACCGCATCGGCGGCGGCGTCGCCCTCGGCGGCGCCAAGAACGCCCCCCGGGTCGAGGTGACCGGCACGGCCGGCGAGCTCCTGCTGTTCTGCTTCGGCCGCCAGTCCCACGCCAGGGTCGACGTCACCGGTGGCGGCGAGGCCGTGGCCAGGTTGATGGACGCCCCGCTGGGCGTCTGAGAGAGTGCCGGGTCAACCGAGCGGTAGCGGCTGGTGTCAGGCCGCGGCCGGGCGGAGGTCGCGGTAGCGGGTTCGTCGTCCGGCGGAGGCGAGCGCGACCGACAGCCCGAAGTCGTCGCGAAGCTCCACATCAGCGGGTCTGCGCCAGTGCGCGAGCCGGCGCGGGCCTTCTCTCCCGCGCGCGCTCGCAGACGTACAGGGCCGCGAGCGCGGTCAGGATGAGCGCCGAGCCGAGCGCCTCGTTGGGGTTGAGAGGACGCCTATGCCAAGGACGTCAACGGGGCGCACGTGAGAGCCTTACCCGCCTGCGTCGGGTAACCGTGATGTCCGAAGTCGCGCAGTTCGCCGCCCGCGGCGTACCAGGAGACGACCTCCGCGTCGAGGCGGGCCCGCTGCTCGATCACGTCGGCCACCGCCTTCGCGCACTCGCGCACCGTCTCGGTGCTCAGGTAGGGGAAGCCGGCGAGCAGGTCGAGGGAGACCGCCTCGTGCGCCTCGTCCTCGTTGACCTCGGAGTGGCCGACGATCGGCCCGACGAAGCCGTCCGGCAGGCCCAGTTCCGCGCTGCGCAGGCGAAACAGCTCCAGGAACTCCGGCTCGGGCTCCTCCATGGGGAAGAGCGTCGAGATCAGCGCCAGCGGGAAGTTGTAGGCGTACACACCGAGAGAGGCCATGATCGCCATCGTGGCAGGCAGCGGCTGGGCGCGCAGCAGCCGCTCCCGGGGAATCCCGACCGCGAGCAGCGACTTCTCCATCATGCGGTCATGGTCGCGCTCGGTCATGTAGAAGCGCATCAGCTTCTCCCACACCGGCGCACCCAGGTCGTCACGGGCCAGCGCGGGAGCGAGGGCGCGCGGACACAGGTGCGTGACGTGCCAGTATTCGACCGCGTAGCCGATGAGCTGACCGCGGGTCGCGCTGCCCTCCACGAGGGCCTCGACCAGCGGGCTGCGCACCCGCGCGCGCACCCGGTCGGCGTGCCGGCGCAGATGCGCGTAGGCGCTGACGCCGCTCATCCCGCCCCCGGCCGCCTCCTCGGCTTCGGCGATCATGCCTTGCTCGTCGAGTACGGCGAGCATCTCGCCGTACTCCTGCGGGCTGCCGGGGAAGGCGGCGCCGAGCTCGGCGGCGCTCAGGCCGCCCCCGGCCAGCACGGTGAGGAACTCCCGGAACCGCCCGGCCCGGTCGGCGTCGAACTCGAACTCGACGAACCGGCGCCCGTCGAGGTAGGTGAACTCGATGCCGCCGTCCGCGGTGGGGGCCGAGCGCACCCCCGGGCGCAGCACGGGTCGCCGGAACCCGGCGAAGTCGCTCATCATGCCTCCTGTTCAGATGTCGCCGGTGCGCAGCAGCGGGCGCCGGGGGTCGGAGTAGTGCTCCAAAATGCCGTTGAAGAAGGCCGCGTAGGCCTCCATGAACAGGTGGGCCTTGTCCTGCCAGCGCCGTTCGGTCTCCCGGTCGATCCCGGGGACCCGCGCGAACAACTCCCGGCTGACGGATCCGTGATCGTGCCCGGCGTTGACCCTGGCGTGCGCGCGCATCGGCTCGACGAAGCCCGGGTCCAGACCGACCCGGTCACAGGCGGCCAGGAAGGAGTCATGGGCGACCCGCCCGGCAGAGCCCCCCGCGGAGTCGCCGGCGGAGTCCCCGTCGGCGGAGTTCCCGTCGGCGGAATTCTCGTCCGCGGAATTCTCGCCGCCGCGGCTCTCGCCGCCGGAGCCCTCGCCGCCGGAGCCCTCGCCGCCGGATTCGAGGCGGCCCTCCAGCACGCCGATCGTGGCGACGAAGAAGAGCGGATCGGTCCGCGCCCACCAGGACAGCATTCTGATCAGGGCGGTGGTGGTCGGCAGGGGACGCGCTCCCAGCAGGTCGTCGCGGGTGATGCCCAGGGGCCGGAAGGCGCGGACCACGATGTCGTCGTGGCGGTGCTCCTCCTGGTAGAAGTCGTTGAGCATCGACCTGAGCTCGGCGTTCTCGGCCAGCGCGAGCACCGCGGAGTCGAACTCGTTCTCCCGGAAGAGGAAGAACCAGTTCTCCAGCCCGAAACCGAAGAAGACGTTGCGGTGCAGCTCCTGCGGACGTTCCGAGACCTCCCACCAGAACGGGCCCGCGAAGACCAGGTCTTCCAGGAGCCGGTTGAGGGTGTCCTCCAGCCGCGACAGGACCGCCAGCCCCGAGGAGGCCGCCGGAGGGGCGCCGTCGTCGACCAGGCCCCACACCACGGCGGGCTCGACGACCTCGCGCACCGCCTCGTCGTCGAGGCCGGTCTCACGTTTCAGGTCCTCGATGGTTCTGCTGCCGTCCAGCAGCCGCAGCAGTTCCAGGAAATCCCGCTGTTTCATCCCCTCCGGGGCCTCGACCTCCAGGACGCCGTCGGGTGTGTGCAATTCGGCCTCGCCTTTATCGCCTATTCGCAGGCCGGCCCGCAGACAGGGCTTTACCGGAAGGAATTTCGAAGACACCGACGGACTCCTTCTGACGCCGGGAAGGTGACACGCGGACGAAAGACCGGCACCGGCGGCACCGGCCTTCCGGTGGTTCGTCACATCACAGGTGAACAGCGGAAAGAGCGGTCACCTTGGCACGACGTCTGATCCGCACAGAACACCTCCTCGGCTCTCCGCGACCGAAAAGAAAGATGTCCCACCGCACATACTTGTCGTTTTACTCATATGCGGTGACCAATGTCAGACACTAAGCGGACCGCATGGAACAGTCAAGACTCACTTAACAAGGTGATACGCACTCCGATTTTCATCGGCAATAACCATGAGCACCACTCAAAATTATTTTCTTCGGCGGAAACGGAAAGAACCCGCTGGTACGGCGCATGTGGTCGGCGTAACCGGGACGAGACTCCGACAACCGCCTCTCGAGCATCGGCTTTCCGGTCTTGCCCGCCAGAAGGTGAACAGGCAGCAGGCCGGATACAGCCCGTCGGTCGCCCTCCGGAAGGCGTTCGCGACCGGTCCCGTCACGGATGGGCGGTCAAGCGACAGAAGGGTCGGCTCCACCGCCAGGCGGTGCCACAGCCCGGCCCGGCGGAGCATCGCGTGGCCGTTCCCGGTCACCTGGAGGGCGGCCACCCCGGCCGCCGGGCCGGACTCGCCACGGCCGTGGACGCCGAACTCCTCGATGATCACGCGCGGGTCCGCGACAGGCGAGGCCTCGGTCCCGTTCCGCCGGATGCCCCATTCGCCAAGAACCCTTGGTTTTCAACGTGAGGGGCGATGACCTGCCCCGCCCCTACCCCTACCGGTACATCTGGCAGTAAGGGTTGGACAGAAGCGCCCGCCGACCCCACGATGGCGTGGGGGGACTCATGCCGATCCGGTGATCTGGCCATGGCTCGCCCCGGCGGGACAGGTATGATCATCAAAATCCGGGAGCCACCCGGGCCGAAGATGCCAAAGATCCTTAAAATCAGGGTATGTAAGGCTGGGACTGGAACTGCAGGAGGCCCCCATGCAGGTCAAGAAGGTCGCTACCTACGTAGCGGTGGCGTTCGTGGCCTTTTATCTGTTCACCAAACCCGCAGAGGCGGCGAACGCGGTGAACGGAGTCTTCGACGGGATCGTGAGGGGAGCAGACCAACTGGCGCTGTTCTTCACACGTGTGCTGAGCTGACCGCCGGCAGGGGTTTGCCCTGCCCCTGACCTTTTGTGCCCGTCTTTTCCGTGGCGCTCCCGCCCGCTCCACGCGGGAGCGCAGGATCGTGGCATCCCCCGACGCCGAGCCCCCTGTGCGATGTGCTTCCGCTGTCCCCCCGGAACGTGTTACGCAGGGAGCATGGCAGATCGTCACAACGTGACCGGGGTTCAACGGCTCGGCCCGACGGGTCTTCGCGTCGTCGAACACGCCGAGACCGAACGCATCGAGCTCATTCGTTTCCTCTACGCCGACCACGGCGGGGTGATCCGCGGCAAGGCCACCTCGCGTTCCCGGCTGGGCGAGCGGCTCGCCTCCGGCATCGGGCACACCGTGGCCATGATGGCGATGAACATGCTCGACCAGCTCCAGGAGGTCGAGCATCTCGGCCCGGTCGGCGAGGTCCGCCTCGTCCCCGACCCGGCCACGTTCGTCCCCCTCCCTTACGCCCCCGGCGCCGCGGCCATGCTGTCGGACCTGCGCCGAATCGACGGCTCCCCCTGGCCCGCCTGCCCGCGCACCTTCCTGCGCGAGGCGATCGCCGCCCTGGCCGGCGAGGGTCACGTCGCCGTCGCCGCCTTCGAGCCCGAGTTCACCCTCGGCCGCCGGGTGCCCGGCCCCGAGGGAAGCCTGGATCGGCTGGTGCCCGTCGACGACAGCCTCTGCTACTCCACCACCGGCTTCGACCAGGCCCACGACTACACGATGAACCTGGTCCACGCTCTGGAGACGCAGGGGCTGCGGGTCGAGCACTACCATCCCGAGCTCGGCCACGGCCAGCAGGAGCTGTCCATCCGCCACGCCTCCGCCATGCGCGCCGCCGACAACCAGGTGATCTACCGCGAGACCGTCCGCGGCGTCGCCTCCCGGATGTCCCTGTGGGCCTCCCTCGCTCCCAAACCGCTCGCCGACCAGGCCGGCAACGGCGCCCACCTGCACCTGTCGCTGTGGGATCCCGAGCTACGGGTCAATGCCTTCGGCGACCCCTCCGACCGCTACGGCCTGTCGGCCACGGGCTACCGCTTCATCGGCGGCCTGATCGCCCACCTGCCGGCACTGACCGCGCTGACCTGCGGTTCGGTGAACAGTTTCCGGCGGCTGGCACCGAGGATGTGGTCGAGCGCGTACGCCTGCTACGGCATGGACAACCGGGAGGCCGCGGTGCGGATCTGCTCCCCGCTGGGGGAGGACGCCGAGGCGTCGGCCAACCTCGAGCTCAAGCCCTCCGACTCCTCGGCCAACCCCTACCTGTCGCTGGGCGCCGTCATCCACGCGGGCCTGGACGGCATCCGCCGCGACCTCGACCCCGGCGAGGCCGTCAACGTCGATCCCGCCACCCTCGGCGAGGCCCGGCTGTCGGCCCTGGGCGTGCGCCGCCTTCCCGCCACCCTGGACGAGGCCCTCGACGCGCTGGAGGCCGACGACGTCCTCATGGACGCCCTCGGCCCCCTGCGCAGTTCCGCCTACCTCGCCGTCAAACGCTCCGAAGCCCGTGCCTTCGCCCTGGAAGACGCCGACTACGAGCTGTTCCACCACTTCCGCGTCTTCTGAACACCGACGCCCGGGGCGGCGGCGCGGCGTCTACTCGTCGTCCGCGTACCGGCGAACCTCACGTCGGCTCGCGTAGCGATCCTTACGGTTCTCGACCCTGCGGTACCACTGCCATTCCTTTCCGCAGGAACGGTTTCCGCAGTGCGAGCAACACGAGTGGACCAGCAGCAGGCAGTCATCCGACCAGCGGCACCCGGCGCGCTTGTCGTCCATCGGGCTGTCGGGCAGGTCGCAGACGCCGTCACGGTGGTCGTGCACCGGCCAGGGGTCGTGCTCGGCACGACGCACGCGCAGGGGTTTGGTCTTGTCAGTGCGGGACATGTCGTTCTCTCTGGAACCGCCGCCCGCGAGCCCGGACCGTCCGGGCGGGCGGCTAGGTTCGCGACCGCATCGCGCCCTCCTTCCGGGTGAGGCATGCCGGGCTCTCAGCTGAGACACGCCGAAGCCGGCCCCGTCACCGCAGACTCTAACCCGCAGGCCCCGGCCGGGCCACGGTCGATCCGTCGAGGTCGCCTCCGTCAAACGAAGACGTGCGAAGACACACGCCGTTAACGATCTTTGATTAACATGACGGCCGCTGCGGCACGATCATCCCGGAGAAAGCCGGACCGTGCCGCACCCCCTGTGGAAGCACCGATGTGGAAGGCCCCCGATGAATCGCAGAAGAACCTCCCGCCTGGCGGCGGTGACGGCTTTCCTGGCCGTCGCCGCCGGCATGTCCGCCCCGCCCGCCGGCGCGGCCGCCGCGAACGTCACCGTCGACTTCACCACCGTCGAGCGCCCGGTGTCGCCGCAGTCGTTCGGCTTGGACGTCACCGGATACGGTTACGGGCACTACGTCACCAATGACACCCGTGAGCAGGCCATGGTCCAGGGCCGTTTCGGCACGATGCGGATGGGGTTGAAATATGCCGTCCCACACGATCCCGCCAGCGCGATCGTGGCCAACGGGGCCGGCGCCGACACCGTCGTGACGGGTGACCAGTGGGTGTCGGCCATCAAGGCGCGCGGCGCCGAACCCGTGGTGATCGTCCCGGAGGACGCCGTCGACGCCGCCAACATGGTCAGGCATTTCAACACCGGGTCCGCGCCCAACAGGGTCACCCGGTGGATCGTCGGCAACGAGCCCGGCGACATCACCGCGTACGCCACGAGGTTCAACGCCGCCTACGACGCGATGAAGGCCGTCGACCCGGCCATCAAGGTCGGCGGGCCGGCGCTCGCCCACCCCGCCATGGGGGACATCCGGACCTTTCTCAAAACCAGCGGCACCCGGACCGACTTCGTCGACTTTCACAAGTACGGCGAGGGCCGCGAGCCCGGCAAACCGGGTGGCAAGCTCGTCTGTGACAGCCAGTTGCTCGCCGAGACCGTCGAGTGGGAGAACGACGTCAACCAGGTCCGCTCGATCATCCAGGAGGAGGCACCCGCACGCGCGGGCAAGATCGACATCCAGGTGGGAGAGATCAACTCTTCCTGGAGCGTCGACAACGACCCGCCCGAGCTTGCCCAGTGCGGCAACATCGGCACCGAGCCCTTCCAGTACCGCAACGCCGCCATCTGGTGGGCGGCCAGCGTCTGGGGCCACCTGCTGAAGGCGGGCGCCCAGGGCTTCGTGTACGGCGACAAAAACGGCGCCCTGGGCCTGCTGTACGACCAGCCCAACGACGAACGTCCGGCCTATGCCCGCAACGGGGCCGGACTCGACGAGCGCATGCCGATCTACCAGGGGGTGGGCTTCTTCACCGGCCAGCAGGACACCTCGCTGGCCCGGTTCGGCAGCTCCCTCGTGCGCGCCCAGACCACCCTCGCCGGCGTCGAGGTGTACGCCTCGGCCAACCCCAAGGTCGTCGTCCTGGTGAACAAGAGCACGACGCCGGTGACCGCCGTCGTCGGCGTCGGCACCGGGGTCACGAAGGCCGCAGCCGTCCAGAAGAGCGGCGGCACGGCCAGCTACCAGCTGCCCGCCTCGCTGGGCACGCTGCCCGTCTCCCAGGGCACCGTGACGGTGAGCCTGCCCGGTCCCTCGCTCACCCAGCTCGCCATCTCGTGATCACGTGATCACCTCCGGCGCGGGTCCGGGCCCACTTCCGGTCCGGGCCCGCGCCGGCCACGTCGGCGGACGGGGCCGTCACGGCCGGCACCTCCACGGCACACGGCGACGATCGCCGCACGACAGCCGCGGATCCGTCATTTCACACTGATCGTCGTCATCATCCCCCGAGCGCGGTGGTCGTCCACCGGGCACCACAGCTCGTATCTTCCCTTCCGCAGCACGACCGTGAGCCCTGTCGTCTTCCCGCCCGGGATGACGTCGGAGGTCGCGTCGACACCGGGCCCTCTGATCGACAGGCCGTGCGGAGCGGCCCCCACGTTCTTGAGCTCGAATGTGTAGGCCCCCGGGCTGAAGTCCTTCCTCGAGAGCGTGAGAGAGAACTCCGAGGCGGTCACCGTGACAGACGTGTCGCCTGTCCGAGCCTGGGGCGTTACCGCGGCGGTCGTCCCTCCGCAGACCGCCAGGGTCAGCGCGGCGGCGACGATCCCCCTCACCGGACGGGACGGGCCTCCGGAACGGATCACAGCGAACATGATCGCCATCCCTTCATCGTGGCATCGATGTCAGCCATGGCAGACGCCCTCTCGGTATTCCCGGACGCGCGCAAGGCCAGGCCCCCGAGATCCCCAGCAACGTGCAGACTGTTCACCACGACGGCTTCAACGGCCGGCCCCGGACGTCATGCCCTCCAGCGTACGGGGTGTCCGGCCTGGCGGAGGGTCTCCTTCACCTCGCCGACCTTGAGCTGGCCGAAGTGGAACGCCGGGGCCGCCAGGACCATGTCGGCTCCCGCCTCGACGGCCGGCGGGAAGTCCTCCGGGGCGTCGTCGAATCTATGCCGGCCGTGTGGGGTCGTCTGGGGTGACCAGGCCGGATTGGTAGGCGAAGACGACGAGTTGGGCGCGGTCTCGGGCCTGTAGCTTGGTCATGGCCCGGCTGACGTGGGTCTTGGCGGTGGTCGGGCTGATCACCATGTGGGCGGCTATCTCGTCGTTGGACAGACCATGCGCGACCAGCGCCGTCACCTCGCGCTCGCGGTTGGTGAGCGTGCTCAGTCCGGCGGGGAGTGCCGTGGGACGGCGGGCGACGAACTCGCCGATCAACCTGCGAGTGATGGCTGGTGCGAGTAGTGCGTCCCCGCGTGCCGCGACGCGGATCCCGTGCAGCAGGTCGGCCGGCTCGGTGTCCTTGACCAGGAATCCGGTCGCGCCCGCCCGTAGCCCGTCGAAGACGTACTCGTCCAGCCCGTAGTTGGTGAGGATCACCACGTGGACGTCACTCAGATCCGGGTCGGTGGCGATCTGCCGGGTTGCTTCGATACCGTTCATGACCGGCATCTGCACATCGATGAGCACGACATCGGGGACATGGTGGCGGGCGAGGGCGAGGCCCCGCTGGCCGTCGGCGGCCTCGCCGACCACCTCGATGTCGTCCTCGGCCTCCAGCAGGGCGCGAAATCCCGCGCGGATGAGTGCCTGGTCATCGACCAGCAATACGCGGATCACGACAGCTTCTCCACGGGGAGTTCGGCGCGGACGGTGAAGCCGCCTTCCGGGCGGGCTGCGGCGCGCAGCCGGCCGCCGAGAGCGATGACGCGCTCGCGCATACCGGTCAGCCCGATGCCAGGTGCCGGGCTCGCGCCTGGGCTGGCGTGACCGTCGTCGTCCACCTGCACCACCAGCTCACCGGCGCCGTAGCCGATGCGCACCGATGCCGACGCCGGGCCGGCATGCCGGGTGATGTTGGTAAGCGCCTCCTGAACGATCCGGTAGGCGGCGCTGTCGACGGCGACGGGCAGCGCCCGGCGCCGGCCGCTGATCGTGACGGTGGTGGGAAGGCCGGTGGAACGGGCCCGCTCCACCAGCTCATCGAGCCGATCGAGCCCGCTGCCCGGCAGTTCGCCGCCGGAGTAACGCAGCACTTCCAAGGTGGCGCGCAGCTCGCGCATCGCGTCGCCGCTGGCTTCCTGAATGGCCAGCAGCACGGCCGGCGCCTCCTGTCCGCGCTTGCGGGCGAGGTGGACGGCCACCCCCGCCTGCACCTTGATGATCGAGATGCTGTGGGTGAGCGAGTCGTGCAGTTCCCTGGCGATCCGCAGCCGTTCCTCCCCGGCCCGCCGCAGCGCTGCCTCCTCCCGGGTGCGCTCGGCTTCGGCGGCTCGTTGCTCGGCCTGTTGGAGGTAGGCCCGCCGGTGCTTGCTGACCGTTCCGGCGATCCCTGCGGCGAGGAACCAGCCGAGCAGCAGGACCGTGCGATCAATGAGGTCCTGGACGGGCTGCTCGGCGAAGCCGGCCAAGCTGACCGCCAGGGTGCCGCCCAGGAAAGCGGCACCGGCGGCCACCATGGGCAGCCGTTGGCCCGCTCTGACGGTGGCGAAGATCGTGATCAGCACGGGGAAGGCGGCCGGTGGCCCCGGGTTCGCCCGCACCGTGTAGAGCACCATGCAGGCTGTGGCGATGGCCAGGGCCGCCACCGGAGCCCTGCGCCACGCGACGAGCGCGAGCGAGCCGACCAGGATGGCCAGGTAGTCCAGGAGCCGCGTATCAGGGGCGGACAGCGCGCCGACCACCAGCAGGACGGCGACCGACACCGCGAGCAGCACATCCATCGCGAGCGGGTGCCATCCGAGCCTAAACCTCATCCCTGCACAGTAGAACCCATTCGGAACGCCCTACTCCGCATCTGGTCGGATCCTGCGCTACTCCCAGCGTGGTAGTTCCCGCCATGTCCGCGTTCCCCGATGTAGCCGAAGGAGTCATCCCGGGTACGACGACCGCCGGCGGCCATGAAGGCGACGATCTCAACCTGAATCCGCTCATGGAAGGACCGAGATGACGCACCGCGTCTCCGCCGGACCGCCGCGATGGAGGGACACGGATTGAGAAAACGATCTGTATCAGGAGATCTCACCGTGCTGGTTCGACCTGTCAAAGCATTTGCACTTTTGTCCACAGGCCTGCTCGCCGGCGCATTCGGCTATGGCGCCGTGAACGTCGCCTACGCGTTCCGGGTCGTTCCCCTCGACGTGCGCTTCACGTTCCATACGGCGCTGATGCAGGTGAACGGCCTCGTGATGCAGACGACGATGGCGTTGGCGATGCTCAGTTCGTTCGTACTCGCCGTCATGACGCGCGCCGTCCCGCGGCTCCTCGCCGCGGGCGCGGGCGCCCTGGTCTTGACCTCGTTCCTGGTCACCCGGTTCGGCAACGTCCCCATCAACGGCCAGATCAAACAGTGGGCCGTCACTTCGGCCCCAACCGGTTACGCGGCGATTCTGCAACGGTGGGAGACATTCCACATCGTGCGGACCGTCACCGCGTTCACCGCGTTCCTCCTCATCGTCCTTGTCGCTGTCGTCGGCGGCCGGTTCAAGAAGCCCGGCGTCGCCCCGGTAACCGCCGAATGACGGACGCCCGCGCCGCTCCGCACGGGATCTCACCCGCTGTCCGCGGTTCATCCGGAGAGAGATGACCTCCGGAAGATCCCGCCGCCGTCCTGAACCGTCACCACACCACCGCGCATGTGTTCGCGCATGCGGGCAATCGTTTGGAGAGCAACAATGCATGCCGTACCGCGACGGCTGTCACCCGTATTGGCCCTCACGCTCGCCACGCTGCTGGCAGGCTCCGGGACGGCGTCCGCAGTGACCTCGGCGCCGGCCACCGCCGCGACCGCGCACGGCTGGGTCGCCACCTGGACCGCCTCGCCACACCGCCCGAGCGCGAGCTTCACCCCGAACTGGTCCGAACAGGGCTTCGCGAATCAGACGATCCGCCAAGTGGTCCGCGTCAGCACCGGCGGCGCGTTGATCCGGATCCGGCTGTCGAACGCCTACGGCACCACCCCGTTGAAGGTCACCGGTGCCACCGTCGCCCGCACTGTGAACGGCGCCGCCGTCCGGCCCAGGTCGTTGCGGCACCTCACCGTCAACCAGGCACGGGCGTTCACCGTCCCGGCCGGTGCCGAGCTCGCCAGCGACCCGATGCCACTGCCGCTGACCGCCCTGGATTCCGTGACGGTCACGCTCTACGTCGCCGCACCGACCGGCCCGGCGACCTACCACGCCCAGGCCATGGCGATCAGCTACCGCGCCGACGGTGACCACCGGGCCGACAGCGGCGCCGAGGCGTTCACCGAGACCTCGCCGTCCTGGTACTACCTGAGCGGGGTAGACGTCATCGGCGGCACGTCGCGCCGCGCCGGCGTGGTCGCCTTCGGTGACTCCATCACCGATGGCTACGGCTCCAGGCCGGGCGCTGACAACCGCTACCCCGATGAGCTGGCCGAGCGCCTGGCCGCCATGGGCCGGCCACGCGCCGTGCTGAACCAGGGCATCGGCGGCAACCGGGTAACGGTCGACTCCGCGTGCCTCGGCGACAAGGCGACGTCCCGCTTCCGGCGCGACGTCCTCGGCCAGCCCGGTGTGGGCACGGTCATCATCCTGGAGGGCATCAACGACATAGGCATGAGCGAGGCTCCCACCCCGATCGGCGCGCCGCCCACCGACGTCTCCGCCAAGGAGATCATCGCGGGGCACCGCGATCTGATCCGGCAGGCCCGCGCCAAAGGCCTGCGGGTCATCGGCGCCACACTGCCACCGATGAAGGGATCGCGGTACTACACCGTGCGCAGCGAGGCCAAGCGGGATGAGGTCAACACCTGGATCCGCGCCTCGGGCGAGTACGACGAGGTGGTCGACTTCGACCGCGAGCTCGCCTCACCGTCCGACGAGGACCGGCTCGACCCCGCCTATGACGTCGGCGACCACCTGCACCCCAACGACGCCGGCTACCGCGCGATGGCTCACGCCGTCGACCCCGCCGACCTCGACTGATCCAGCCCCGGCACGTGAAGGTGCGGACGTCGCGGCGTCCGTGCCCTCGCGCGCGGAACCTCGGTCACCGGCCGCCGTAAGGGACCCGCTCAAAGCCTTCCGGACGCCGCGATCGTCAGCGCACCGGGTGACCCGCCGCGCGTAGCGTGTCCTTCACCTCGCCGATCTTGAGCTGGCCGAAGTGGAACACCGACGCGGCCAGCACCGCGTCCGCCCCCGCCTCGACCGCGGGCGGGAAGTCCGCCAGCGCCCCGGCGCCGCCGCTGGCGATGACCGGGACGGAGACGACGGCCCGGACCGCGCGGATCATCTCCAGGTCGTAACCGTCACGGGTCCCGTCGCCGTCCATGGAGTTGAGCAGGATCTCACCCGCCCCCAGCTCCTCACCACGGCGGGCCCACTCGACCGCGTCGATGCCGGTGCCCCGGCGGCCACCGTGGGTGGTCACCTCGAAGCCGGACGGGGTCGGCGGGCCGTCCACCACCCGGCGGGCGTCCACCGACAGCACGATGCACTGCGCGCCGTAGCGCCGCGACGCCTCGGTCAGCAACTCCGGCCGGGCGATCGCCGCGGTGTTCAGCCCCACCTTGTCCGCGCCCGCGCGCAGCAGCTTGTCGACGTCCTCGACCGAGCGCACTCCCCCGCCGACGGTCAGCGGGATGAACACCTGCTCGGCGGTCCGCCTGACCATGTCGTACGTCGTCGACCGGTCGGAGCTGGAGGCCGTGATGTCGAGGAACGTCAGCTCGTCGGCCCCTTCCGCGTCATAGCGGCGGGCCAGCTCGACGGGATCTCCGGCGTCGCGGAGATTTTCGAAGTTGACACCCTTGACGACCCGCCCGGCGTCCACGTCCAGGCAGGGGATCACTCGCACCGCGACAGTCATCTACAGCTCCTCACTCACGGTATGCCTCGACTTCGGCCTCCACCAGCATGCGCGGGTCGATCAGGCCCGCCACCCGGACCCCGGTGCAGGTCGGGCGGATCTCGCCGAACAACTCGGCGTGCGCGCGGCCCACCTCGTCGTAATGCTCGTCGTCGACCACGAAGTAACGGACCCGTACCACGTCGCGGCGGGACAGGCCGGCCTTCTCGATGGCGTCCAGCGCGACGCCGAAGGCGGTCAGCGACTGCCGGTAGGCGTCGCCGACGTGCTGGACCTCACCATCGACGGTAGCGGTGCAGCCTGAGACGATCACCCATGGCCCCGCCACGACCGCGCGGGCATAGCCGTACCTCTCCTCCCAGATGCCACCGCTGAAGACCCGGGTGCCCGAGCGGTGGCTCACCGCGTCCTTTCCCACGTGCGGCAACTTAGGAGCTCACCGCGGCCAGGGCGTCTTCGAGGGTGAAGGCCTGGGCGTAGAGGGCCTTGCCGACGATCGCGCCCTCGACGCCGATCGGGACGAGCGCGGCCAGGGCCCGCAGGTCGTCCAGGGAGGACACCCCGCCGCTGGCGACCACCGGCCTGTCGGTGCGGGCGCAGAACTCACGGAGCAGGTCGAGGTTAGGACCGCGCAGGGTGCCGTCCTTGGTGACGTCGGTGACGACGTAGCGGGGGCAGCCGTCGGCCTCCAGGCGTTCGAGCACCTCCCACAGGTCACCGCCCTCCTTGGTCCAGCCACGGGCGGCGAGGGTGGTGCCGCGGACGTCGAGACCGATGGCGATCCTGTCGCCGTACTCCGCGATGATCTTGGAGCACCAGGCGGGGTTCTCCAGGGCGGCGGTGCCGATGTTCACCCGGCGGCAGCCGGTGGCCAGCGCGGCCTCCAGGGAGGCGTCGTCACGGATGCCGCCGGACATCTCGACCTTGATGTCGAGCGCGGCCACGACGGAGGCGAGCAGTTCGCGGTTGGAACCGCGGCCGAAGGCGGCGTCGAGGTCGACCAGGTGGATCCACTCGGCGCCGGACTCCTGCCAGGCGAGCGCCGCGGAGAGGGGGTCGCCATAGGAGGTCTCGGTGCCTGCCGCACCCTGGACCAGGCGGACCGCCTGGCCGTCGGCGACGTCCACGGCGGGCAGCAACTCTAGCGACATCTGATCAGGACCTCCGGTCGAAAACGAGGGTGACGAAAAGCGGCACGAAGAGCACCGAGAGAACGAACACGCCCAGCCGTGTGGTCCACGAGGACCACAGCAGCCAGGCGATGGCCTGGACGATGAAGAACAGCACGGCCACGAGGCCGTTCTGCGCGCGGCGGCGGCGAGCCATGATGCCGCCCTGGACGGCGATCCGGACGGGCCTGCCGGGCAGGAGCGCGGTGATCCGGCCGACGCACTCGCGCCGCCGGGCCAGCCTCGCCTCCCGCTCGGCGTGCAGGGCCGCCTGGCGTGCCTGTTCGGCTTCCCGCTCGGCCCTGCGCCTGGCCCGCTCCTTGCTCACCGGCGGTCCGTCCCGCGGCTCGTCCGGTGATGCGCCCGGCGGTTCATTTGACGGTGCCGAGCCAGTTGGTGAGCAGCTGGGCTCCGGCGTCGCCCGACTTCTCCGGGTGGAACTGGGTCGCCATGAGCGGCCCGTTCTCCACCGCCGCCACGAACGGGACACCGTGCTCGGACCAGGTGACCAGCGGATCGGTGAACCCCGGCCCGGCCTGAAGCTCCCAGTTTCGTACGCCGTAGGAGTGGACGAAGTAGAAGCGCGTGCTCGGGTCGATGCCGTCGAACAACACGGTGCCCTCGGGCGCCTTGACCGTGTTCCAGCCCATGTGGGGCAGGACCGGCGCGTCGAGGCGCTCGACCGTGCCGGGCCACTCGCCGCAGCCCTCGGTAGTGACGCCGTGCTCGACGCCCACGCCGAACAGGATCTGCATGCCGACGCAGATGCCCAGGACCGGCCGCCCGGCGGACAGGCGCCGGTCGATGATGCGGTCGCCGCGTACGGCGCGCAGCCCGGACATGCAGGCGGCGAACGCGCCGACGCCCGGCACGACGAGGCCGTCGGCCTCCATCGCCTCCGTGTAGTCGGAGGTCACCGTGACATTCGCCCCGACCCGGGCCAGGGCGCGCTCCGCGGAGCGGAGGTTGCCGGATCCATAGTCCAGAACGGTTATGTTCACCACCAGAGCACCGCCGCGGTAGTCGCCAGGGCCGCGAGGGCCGCCAGCAGCAGCGCGCCCTTCTTC
This sequence comes from Streptosporangium sp. CA-135522, assembly GCF_050949235.1. Classification (NCBI taxonomy): domain Bacteria; kingdom Bacillati; phylum Actinomycetota; class Actinomycetes; order Streptosporangiales; family Streptosporangiaceae; genus Streptosporangium; species Streptosporangium sp. CA-135522. The sequence continues at coordinate 3,245,928 of NZ_CP192026.1, read as the reverse complement.
AGGCCTTGCTTGTAGAAGGAGATGATCCCGCCGACCAGGAACAACGCGATGAAGGCCATGGCGACGGCCGTCCAGTTGTCGCTCATCGGCCTCCTTCCCCGCCGGCCGTACGGTCCCGGCTCACAGCACGCCCTTGGTGCTCGGCACACCGGTGGCGCGCGGATCGCGCTCGGACGCCTCGCGCAGCGCCCGGGCCAGGGCCTTGAACTGGGCCTCGACGATGTGGTGGGCATTGCGGCCGTAGGGGACGTGGACGTGCAGGCAGATGGCGGCCTGGGCGACGAACGACTCCAGGATGTGCCGGGTCATCGTGGTGTCGTACTCCGCGCCGATCATCGGCGCCATCCCCGCGGGCTCGGTGTGCACCAGGTACGGGCGGCCGGACAGATCGACCGTGACCTGGGCGAGTGCCTCGTCCAGCGGGCAGGACGCGCTGCCGAACCTACGGATGCCCGACTTGTCACCCAGCGCCTCGCGGAACGCGGCCCCCAGGGCGAGCGAGGTGTCCTCGATCGTGTGGTGGGAGTCGATGTGCAGGTCGCCCTCGGTCTTGACGATCAGGTCGAACAGGCCGTGCTTGCCGAGCTGGTTCAGCATGTGGTCGTAGAACCCCACGCCCGTGGACACCTCGACGTTCCCGGTGCCGTCGAGGTCGACCTCGACCAGCACCGAGGTCTCCTTGGTGACACGCTCGACACGTCCGACGCGCTTGGCGGACTCGTCTCCGGCGAGACTGCTCACAGGGTTCCCTCCAGGGCGGCCCGGAAGGCCGCCATCTCCTCGGTCGTTCCGATCGAAACTCTCAGCCACTCGGGCGGTCCCACCTCGCGGATCAGCACCCCGCGGTCGAGGACGGCCCGCCAGACCGCGTGCCTGTCCGCGAAGCGGCCGAACAGCACGAAGTTGGCGTCGGAGTCGGCGACCGCCAGTCCCTTGCCACGCAGCCACTCCACCGTGGCGTCCCGCTCGGCCCGTAGCCTGTCGACGGTGCCGAGCAGCTCCTCCCGGTGGGCGAGCGCGACACGCGCGGCCGTCTGGGTGAGCGTCGACAGGTGGTACGGCAGCCGGACCAGCAGCAGCGCCTCGATCACCGCCGGGTTGGCGGCGAGGTAGCCGAGCCTGGTGCCCGCCATGGCGAACGCCTTGGACATGGTCCGCGTGACGATGAGCCGGGGGTTGTCCGGCAGCAGGGTCAGCGCGGACGGGGTGCCGGTGCGGGCGAACTCGAAGTAGGCCTCGTCCACGACGACCATGCCGGGTGCGGCCTCGACGATCCGGGCGATCACGGCCGGGTCGAGCGCGGTGCCGGTGGGGTTGTTGGGCGAGGTCAGGAACACGATGTCCGGCTGGTGCTCCTCGATCGCGGCGACGGCCTTGTCCGGGTCGATCCCGAAGTCGTCCTCGCGCGCCCCGGAGATCCACTCGGTCGAGGCGCCGGTGGTGATGATCGGGTGCATGGAGTAGGACGGCTCGAAACCGAGCGCGGTGCGGCCGTGGCCGCCGAAGGCCTGCAGGATCTGCTGGAGCACCTCGTTGGAGCCGTTGGCCGCCCAGACCTGCTCGACGGCCAGGCCGTGGCCCAGGTAGGCGGCCAGGTCTCGGCGCAGGGCGACGGCGTCGCGGTCGGGGTAGCGGTTGAGCCCGGCCGCGCCGTGCCGTACGGCCTCGGCGAGGTCGGCGACCAGGGACGCGGAGGGACCGTAGGGGTTCTCGTTGGTGTTGAGCCGGACCGGGACGTCGATCTGGGGGGCGCCGTAGGGCGACCGTCCCCGGAGATCGTCCCGGATCGGCAGATCCTCAAGGCTCACGAGGACACCTCCCGGTCGAGGCGGGCACGGGCGGGCGCGCTCCCGGTGAACACGGGCCGGGAGGTCCTCACGAGGGCACCTCCCAGTCGAACCTCGCGCGGACGGCCGCACCGTGCGCCGGGAGGTCCTCGGCGTCGGCGAGGACGCACACGTGGGCGGCGGCGCCGGCGAGGGCCTCGCGGGTGTAGTCGACGACGTGGATGCCGCGCAGGAAGGTCTGCACCGACAGTCCGGAGGAGTGGCAGGCGCAGCCGCCGGTGGGCAGCACGTGGTTGGACCCGGCGAGGTAGTCGCCGAGCGAGACGGGAGCGTAGGTGCCGACGAAGATGGCTCCGGCGTTGCGGACCCGCGCGGCCAGCGCGGGCGCGTCGGCGGTGTGGATCTCCAGGTGCTCGGCGGCGTAGGCGTCGACGACGCGCAGCCCGGCCTCCATGTCGTCGACGAGGAGGATGCCGGACTGGCGGCCGGACAGCGCCTCGGTGACGCGCTCGCCGTGTTTGGTGGCGGCGACCTGCCGGGGCAGCTCGCGCTCGACGGCGTCGGCCAGCTCGACGGAGTCGGTGACGAGGACGGCTGCGGCGATCGTGTCGTGCTCGGCCTGGCTGATCAGGTCGGCGGCCACGTGCACGGGGTCGGCCGTGGAGTCGGCGAGGATGGCGATCTCGGTCGGCCCGGCTTCGGAGTCGATGCCGATGCGGCCCTTGAGCAGCCGCTTGGCGGCGGCGACCCAGATGTTGCCGGGACCGGTGACCATGGTGGCGCGCGGGCACTCCTCGGTGCCGTAGGCGAACATCGCCACGGCCTGGGCTCCGCCGACGGCGTAGACCTCCTCCACACCGAGCATGGCGCACGCGGCCAGGATGGCCGGGTGCGGCAGCCCGCCGAACTCCTTCTGCGCGGGAGAGGTGACCGCCAGGGAGGGCACCCCGGCCTCCTGCGCGGGCACGACGTTCATGACCACGCTGGAGGGGTAGACCGCGCGGCCGCCGGGGACGTAGAGGCCCACGCGCTCGACGGGGACCCACCGTTCGGTGACGGTGCCGCCGGGCACGACCTGGGTGGTGACGTCGGTGCGCCGCTGGTCGCGGTGGACGAGCCGGGCACGGCGGATCGACTCCTCCAGCGCCGCCCGGACCCTGGGGTCGAGCTCCTCCAGCGCCCCGGTGATCGCCTCGGCGGGGACCCGGGTGGAGGAGAGCTCGACGCCGTCGAATCTCGCGGTCAGCTCCCGCACCGCCTCGACGCCGCGATGATGCACGTCCTCGCAGATCAGCCGCACCTTCTCCAGGGCGGCTTCGACGTCGAGCTCGGCACGGGGCAGCACGTCGCGCAGGTCCTCGGGGAGGGTTCCGCGCAGGTCGGTACGGGAAATCACCCATCTAGTCTACGGAGGTCCGGCGCCCGGTCTCGTTCCGTCCACCATCCGGACATGCCCTTTACAAAGTAGATTTTAATCAACCACTAAGCTTGCCCCGTGAGCAAGAGCAGGAGCAAGGGCGGCCAGGGGACGCCGGCGACGGTGGCGCTGACCCAGGCCGAGGTGGACTTCACCCTCCATCCCTACGAGCACGACGCCGCCGCCCAGGCCTACGGCGAGGAGGCCGCCGACGCGCTGGGCGTGCCGTACGAGCAGATCTTCAAGACGCTCGTGGCCGAGGTGGAGGGCGGGCTGGCCGTCGCCGTGGTGCCGGTGGCGGGCAAGCTGGACCTGAAGGCCTTCGCGGCGGCGCTCAGGAGCAAGCGGGCGGCGATGGCCGACGCGGCCAAGGTCGAGCGGGTCACCGGCTACGTGGTGGGCGGGATCAGCCCGCTGGGGCAGCGCAAGCGGCTGCCGACGGTGATCGACGCCTCGGCGCTCGACTTCCCCACGATCTACTTCTCGGCCGGCCGTCGCGGGCTGCAGATCGAGACCGCCCCCTCGGAGCTGGTACGGCTGACCCAGGCCGTCACCGCGCCCATCGGCAAGGCGGGCTAGTCCCCCCGGCCTCCGCGTTGTCGAAGGTTGCCGAGGCGCCCGGACGGCGTCTTCGGCGAGACTCGGCGCAGGCCGCACCTGATCGGGGGAGCAGATGTTTTACCTGACCGCTATCGAGATGCTCGAACTGCTGCGCACCCGGCAGGTGAGCGCGGCCGAGTTGATGCAGGCGCATCTGCGCCGGATCGAGGAGGTCAACCCGCGCGTCAACGCGATCGTCACCCTGGTGGCCGAGCGCGCCCTGCGGGAGGCCCGGGAGGCCGACGAGGACCTGGCCAGGGGTCGTCTGCGCGGGCCGCTGCACGGCCTGCCGGTCGCGCACAAGGACCTGGCCGACACCGCCGGGATCCGCACCACGTACGGCTCGCCGCTCTTCGCCGACCACGTCCCCGGCGCCGACTCCCTGATCGTGCGGCGGATGCGCGAGGCCGGGGCGATCACGGTCGGCAAGACCAACACCCCGGAGTTCGGCACCGGCTCGCACACCGTCAACGAGCTGTTCGGCGCCACCCGCAACCCCTACGACCTGTCGAGGTCGGCGGGCGGCAGCAGCGGCGGGGCCGCGGCGGCGCTGGCGAGCGGGATGGTGGCCCTGGCCGACGGCTCCGACATGGGCGGCTCGCTGCGCAACCCGGCCTCCTTCTGCAACGTGGTGGGCCTGCGGCCGACCCCGGGGCGGGTGCCGTCGCCGTCGCCGACGGCGGCGTGGTTCACCCTCGGCGTGCCGGGTCCGATGGCCCGCACCGTGGAGGACCTGGCGTTGCTGATGAGCGTGGTGTCGGGTTTCGACGCGGCCTCTCCCCTGTCGGTCGCCGAGAGCGGCGCGATCTTCACCGAGCCGCTGGAGCTGGACCTGACCGGGTTGCGCGTCGCGTGGAGCCCCGACCTGGGCGGGCTGCCGGTGGACGCCGAGACGACGAGGGTCACCGCCGCCGCCCCCGCCGTGCTCGCGGAGCTGGGCGCATGGGTGGAGCGGGTGGAGCTGGACCTGTCGGACGCCGAGGACGCGTTCCGGATCTACCGGGCGTGGTACTACGCGCTGTCCTACGGCGACCTGCCGCAGGACCGGCTCGGGGACAACGTGCGCTGGAACGTCGAGCAGGGACGCGCGGTGACCGGGGCGGACCTGGCCCGGGCGGAGCGGCTGCGCAGCGGCCTCTACCGGCGGATGGCCGCCTTCTTCGACGCCTACGACTTCCTGATCACGCCGGTCAGCCAGGTGCCGCCGTTCCCGGTGGACGCGCCGTACGTCTCGGAGATCAACGGGCAGGCGCTCCCGGACTACCTGGCGTGGATGCGCTCCGCCTACTGGATCAGCGTGCTGCACTCCCCCGCGGCGTCCGTGCCGTGCGGGTTCACCGCGGACGGGCTGCCGGTGGGCGTGCAGATCGTCGGGCGTCCCTTCGCCGACCTGCGGGTGCTGCGGCTGGCCCGCGCGTTCGAGCGGGCCACCGGGCACGGCGCGCGCAGGCCTAGCTGCCGCTGATGTCGTAGGTCGACAGCGGCCCGTAGGGGTCCTGTCCGCCGAACGGGCGGCGCAGCGGCGAGTCGCGGTATCCCGCGATGCCCTCCAGGGCGAAGAACAGCCCGACGGCGAGCATCGGCCAGGCGCACATCACCCCGTGGGCGGTCAGGCCCAGCGGGCCGGGGATCAGGGTCATCGACGTCCCGGCGGCGGTGACGCTCTGCGCGCCGAGGTTGACCGCCCGGCCGACCACCAGCGTGAGATATCCGCCGAGCAGGCCGCCCGCGGTCAGGCCGAGCACCATCGCCAGCGGGCGTCCCCGGCGCGACAGGCTGTAGCCGACGGCGCCGCAGGCCAGCCCGAGCGCGCCGGTCACGACGGCGAACCAGCCGTCGGCCGCGATGAGCGTCTGGGTGGAGGGATCTGCCAGCAGCGCGCCCTGTTTGGTCATGACGTACGGCGGGCGCGGCGCGAGAAGGGACCACAGGACACCGCCGGCCACTCCCAGAAGGCCGAGCACCAGCACCGTGACGGCGAAGTCGCGCGCATGCCGCAATGTGTTTCCCCTCACCCTCTGTACGGATGTGCCCGATGTTACCGACCACGCGGCCCGTGCTCCCCGAGACTCGGGTGGATTCCCGTTACTCTGTCCAGGTGAACGAAGAGGTATGGCTGATCGAGCCCTCCGGGCCGTTGCGCGGCGACGTCGAGGTGCGCGGCTCCAAGAACGGCGTCTCCAAGCACATGGTCGCCGCGATGCTGGGCACCGGCGAGAGCACGATTCACAACGCCCCCGACGTGGGCGAGGTCGCGATCACCGCGCAGATGCTGAGGGCACTCGGCATCGACGTGGAGATCACGCCCCGGGAGATCAGGATCGCGCAGGGCCCGCAGATCAACCCGCACGTGCCCGCGGCGTTCACCGGCCTCAACCGGATTCCCATCCTGATGCTCGGCCCGCTGCTGCACCTGGCGGGCGAGGCGTTCGTGCCACTGGTGGGCGGCGACCCGATCGGGCGCCGGCCCGTCGACTTCCACGTCGAGGCGCTGCGCGCCATGGGCGCCGAGGTCGAGGTGAGCGACACCGGCGTCTACGCCAAGGCCAAGCGGCTGCGCGGGACCCGGCTCGAGCTGCCCTACCCGAGCGTGGGCGCGACCGAGACGATCCTGATGTCGGCGGTGCTCGCCGAGGGCAAGACCGTCCTCAAGGGCGCGGCCATGGAGCCGGAGGTGGTGGAGCTCGCCCTGTTCCTGCAGCGTATGGGCGCGCGCATCGAGCTCAGCCCGGACCGGCGCATCGTGATCGAGGGCGTGGAGCGGCTGCGCGGCGCCTCCACCTGGCTCAACGGCGACCGGATCGAAGCCTTCTCGTATCTCGCGGCCGGCCTGATCACCGGCGGCGAGGTGCGGGTGCACGGCTGCCCGCAGGACCGGCTGGTCACCGCGATCACCACTCTGGCCCGGATGGGCGCCGAGATGGACATCACCGACGACTACGTCTCGGCGTCGGCGCCGGACGGGCTGCGGGCGGCGGCGGTGCAGACCGACACGCATCCGGGGTTCATGACCGACTGGCAGACGCCGCTGATGGTGCTGTTCACCCAGGCCCAGGGCATGTCGGTGCTGCACGAGACGGTGTTCGAGAACCGGCTGGTCTACGTGCCCGCCCTGCAGCGGATGGGCTGCGAGATCGAGGTCTTCGACGTGTGCCTCGGCGGCCCGGCCTGCCGCTACCACGACACCAACGCCAAGCACTCGGCGGTCGTGCGAGGCGTGTCGAAGCTGCGCGGCGCCGACGTGACGCTGCCCGACATCCGGGCCGGATTCTCCGCCGTGCTCGCGGCCGCGGCCGCCGAGGGCACCTCCACGCTGCGCGGGGTGCACCACATCGAGCGGGGCTATCACCGCCCCTTCGAGCAGTTCGCCTCGCTGGGCCTGAAGATCAGTCGAGAAGAGGCTCCTCCGGAGTAAAGTTTTCCGCCCGGACGTTTGCAGCTGATCATCCGGTGCACCTTACTATGTGTGACTTCGCGACGACACGAGGTGAGACGCGGCCCTGTCGTGTGCCTGCGCGGGCTGGTGGCCTGCGGCGTGCTCGGCGGGGTGCTGGCGGCGGCGGCGGCCCTGCCGATGGTGGGCAGCGTCGGGATCACCGCGAACAACGTCGCGCGCACCCTGACCGTCCTGCCCGCCGGCCCGCGTGAGGATCCGCTTCCGCAGCGCACGGTGCTGCTGGACAAGAACGGCAAGCAGTTCGCCCAGTTCTACACCGAGAACCGGACGATCGTGCCCCTCGGCGAGGTGGCCCCGATCATGCAGCGAGCGATCGTGGCGATCGAGGACTCCAGGTTCTACGAGCACGCCGGCCTGGACATCAAGGGGACGCTGCGGGCGCTGGTGACCAACACCCAGGCCGGCGGCGTACGGCAGGGCGGATCCTCACTCACCCAGCAGCTCGTGAAGAACATCCTGGTCGAGAACGCCCAGACCAGCGCCGAACGCGCCCAGGCCAGGGCGCCCAGCCTCAAGCGGAAGATCACCGAGCTGCGGTACGCGCTGGCGATGGAGAAGAAGTACACCAAGGCCGAGATCCTGGAGCGCTACCTCAACATCGCCTACTTCGGCGCGGGGGCGTTCGGGATCGAGGCCGCCGCCCAGCGGTTCTTCTCGGTCCCGGCCGCGCGGCTGTCCCTGCGGCAGGCCGCGACGCTGGCCGGCGCGGTGCGCACGCCGTACGCGACGGACCCGTCGCTGGGCGGCCAGCGCCGCGCGCGGCTGCGGGAGCGCCGAGACACCGTGCTGGACCGGATGGCCCAGGTGGGCGACATCACCCAGGCCGAGGCCGACACGACCAAGAGGGCTCCCCTGGGCATCCGGCTGAAGCCGGAGCCCGGCGGCTGCGCGGAGAGCGCCTACCCCTACTTCTGCATCTACGTGCACAAGGAACTGCTGACCAACCCGGTGTTCGGCAACACCCGCGCCGAGCGGGAACGCCGCCTGGCCAGGGGCGGAATCGTGCTGCGCACCACCGTGGACCCGGTCGCCCAGCGGGCGGCGCAGCGGGCCATCTCCGCCCGGGTCGACGCCGACGACACCGAGGTCGCGGCCGAGGCCATGATCGAGCCGGGCACCGGGCGGATCCGTGCGATGGCGGCGAGCAAGAAGTACGGCCGCAACGCCGGAAACAGCGACAACGGCCCGCGGACCACCTACAACCTGCCCGCCGACGTGGCGCACGGCGGCGGCATGGGCTTCCAGGCCGGCTCCACGTTCAAGGCGTTCACCCTGGCCACCGCGCTGGGCAGGGGCTGGCGGTTCGACCAGGGCTTCATGACACCCGGCCGGTTCGAGCCCGACTCCGGTTTCGTCGACTGCCGGGGCCGCAAGGTCAACGACCCTCGCGCCGAGGTCTTCAACGCCAGCGGCGAGGGCAAAGGCGGCCCGTACAGCATCTCCACCGGCACCTGGCAGTCGGTGAACATCTTCTACATGATGCTGGAGCGGCGCGTGGGCCTGTGCCCGGTGGTCAGGACCGCGAAGGCCCTCGGCATCGCCCGCGCGGACGGCACGCCGCTGCGCGAGGTCCCGACCTTCACCCTCGGCGTCAACGAGATGGACCCGGTGACGGTGGCGGGGGCGTTCGCCGCGCTCGGCGCCCGGGGCCGCTACTGCCGGCCGATGGCCATCGCCGACATCGTCAAGCGGGACGGCAGGCGTGTCGAGGTGCCGCCGAGCTGCGAGCAGGCGATCGACCGTGAGGTGGCCGACGCGGTCAACCACGTCCTGTCGGGGGTGTTCACCAAGGGCACCATGAAAGGCCAGAGCATCGACCGCGACGCGGCGGGCAAGACCGGCACCAACAACGGCTACACCTCCGCCTGGTTCGCCGGATACACCCCGGACCTGGCCGCCGCGGTCAGCATGGGCGACATCCGCGGCTCCTACCGCTACCCGCTGAGCGACGTGCGGATCGGCGGCGAATACTACGGTCAGGTCCAGGGCGCCTCCCTGCCCGGCCCGATCTGGGTGGCGTCGATGTCGGCCGCCCTGGAGGAGGTCCGGCCGTCCTCCTTCCATCACCCGGACATGGGGCGTTTCGGCGGCGGCTTCACCCCCGGCATGGAAAAGGACGACAAGGGCGAGGAGGGCGAGCTCCGCGCCACCGGGCCGCGCGGGGGCTGGGAGCACGCGGCCGGGCAGCGCACGGGCGGCCGCCGCGACCGTGCCCACCGCCCCCACCGGGGGTGGCAGGACGGGTGGAACCGGTGGCGCCCCCGCCGTCGCTGAGCCGGTGCCGAGCGGGTCCGATCCCGGCCGGAAGCTCGGGAGACCTCCCGCGGGTTCCGGCCGCGGCCGAGCCCTCGGAGGCGACCTCCGGAAAGCTCAGCCGCCGGAGGCGGGCGCCCGGGTGGTCGTGCCCGGGTCTCCTCCGTCGGGGACGGGCGCTTCGGTGGTCGTGCCCGAGCCTCCGTCGTCATCGGCGGGCGCTTCGGCGGTCCTCTCCGATCCCCCGTCGTCGGAGGTGAGCTCCAGGGCGATCTTCCTCAGCTCGCGCTCGACCGCCTTGCGGGTGTGCAGCTTCTTGGCGAAGACCGGGCTGAACATGATCTCGGCCATCCGGTCGGGTCCCATGTCGAGGAACATCGTGGGGGTGCCCTTGCCGCCGTCCTCGCCGACCCACTGGGTGACCAGGTAGCCGGTCCGGCCGCCGATGGTCACCTCCTCGCCTTCGGACTCGTCGCGGTAGGACCGCACGCGGTCGCGGGACCTTTGGGCGGACTGATCCTCGTAGACGAAGATCTGGACGCAGTAGAAGCCGTTCTTGTCGCCGTCGTAGTTCCACGCGGTCGTGTACTCGTCGCCGCTGTCGATCGACCAGTTCGACCACCGTAGGCCGTCGGGCAGGTATCCCACCTTGACGTGCCCGAAGGCCTTTCCGTCGCCGAGATCCCCGAAGTCGCGGGTCGGCGACGGGGTGGGCAGCGGGGGCGGCTCGAAGGGCTGCGGCACGGCGTGGTCGGTGGTGTCGGGTGACGCCGTCGCGGCCGGCCCCCCGGCCGTGGGCCCGGAGGCGAGGGTCAGCCCGGTGGGGACCGTGATCCCCGCGACGGCCACCGCGGCGACCATCGCGACATACCTCGTCCGCACCGTCTTCCTGCGGCGCGAGGACCGGACGACCCGGTCCACCAGGTCGGGTGCGGCGCGCAGCCGCGCCGTCTCCTCAGCCATGATCTGACGGAGGTCGTCCTCAAGCATGGACATTCCTGATCAGCCCTTCCACTGATTCGGCGCCGATCGCCGACCGGAGTTTGGTGAGCGCCTTCGACGCCTGGCTCTTCACGGTGCCCGCCGAGCAACCGAGGATCTCCGCGGTCTGCGTCTCGCTGAGGTCCTCCCAGTAGCGCAGGACGACCACCGCGCGCTGCCGGGGAGGCAGGGCACGCAGGGCGTCCATGAGCACGCGGCGCAGGTCGACGTCGGACTCCCGGGCCGGCAGTTCCGGCGGGGCGTGCGTCGGGACGATCCGCAGGATCGCCCGGCGCCGGGCGCGGCTGATGGCGGTGTTGACGATGACGCGGCGGACGTAGGGCTCGGGGTCGTCGTAGCGCACCCGGTCCCATTTCCGGTAGGTGCGCTCCAACGCCGTCTGTAGCAGGTCCTCCGCGTCCCGTTCGTCGCCGCAGGCGAGGTAGGCGACCCGCAGCAGGCTGGTGCCGCGCGCGGCGACGAACCCGGCGAACCCATCGTCATCCGGGCCGCTCACGCCTGTTCATCCAGTTTCATGCCCTCTAATACGCCCGGATCCGACGAACCGTTGCCCGTATCCGCCAAACTCCGTGATTTCCCGAAATAACGGATTTGGCAGGCAACGTTTCGGACAGCCCGGGCGTATTAGGGGGCATGCGATCTGATCATCTGAAGGACCGGAAGACACGCCCAGCCACGCCGATCCGCTGGTTGACCGCGATCGGGACCGGCCTGGCCGCGGTCGGCGCCGTCGCGCTGCCGGGTCCCTCGCCCGCACCGGCGCTCCGGCTCGCGGCCGCCGCCCAGACGACGGCGGTCCCGGCGGAGGGCGCCTACTGGCATACCAGGACCCTCTGGAAGGGCACCTCCCAGCAGGCGGGGCGGGGAAAGAACCGCTACCGGCTGGAGAAGCAGGAGCTCCTGGAGCGCTGGACCTCACCCGACGGCAGAACATGGAGCGGGTATCGGGAGTTCGGCCTACGCCCACGGAGCGCGGCGGACGAGGCGGCGTGGCGCCGCGACGGGTCCCCGTCCATCAAGCCGAACAAGAGCTGGCTCGTTCCCGGCAAGGACCAGAAGGGCGACCCCGTGCTCGGTTTCTACGTGGTCGACCGACTGCTGTCGTACGAGCAGGTCCGGGCGCTGCCCACCGACCCGGCCGGACTGAAGGCCTGGGTCGACAAGGCGTCGCGGGATCCGAACTCCGGCGTTTCCGACGACACCCGCGATATCTACATCAGGGGAACGCTGGTCTCCATGCTGTCCGAGGTTCCGGTGAAGGAGGTCCGTGCCGCGGCGTACGAGGCGCTGCCGACGATGCCCGGCGTTCGTTCCCTGGGGAAGGACGAGGACCCGCGGGGCAGGACCGGTCAGGGCTTTCTCATCGACCATCAGCAGGGCTCCGGCAAGTGGCAGCAGAAGCACACGATCACCGGCACCACTCGGCTGATCGTCGACACCGGCACGATGACACCGCTGGCCTTCGACACGAAGACCACGATGGACGGCGAGCCGTTCCCCACCGAGTCCTCCACCACGATCACGCTCCAGGCCGGCTGGACCGACGACAAGCCGGCGGTGCCCGCCCTCCCGTAAAGGGCTTCCGCGTTCCCGGGACCGGGGGAGGTCCCGCGAGCGCGTCATGGGACGGAAAACCATTCGAACGGGGAACCTTCAATTGACGGGGAAGATTCGAGGGCCGGTCACGCGTGCGGCGCTGTGGTCACTGAAGAGGCTCAACGACAGGCGGGCGCGGCGGGCGCCCGCGCCGGACACCGGGACGGTCCGGATCGTGCTGCATCACGCCTACGGGATGGGCGGCACCATCCGGACCGTGCTGAACCTCGCGGGATACCTGGCGCGTGAGCGGGACGTGGAGATCATCAGCGTCGTCCGCACGGCCGAGGAGCCGTTCCTGCCCATCCCGCCGGGCGTGCGGGTGTCGTTCCTGGACGACAGGATCACGGCGCGGAGCCCGGCGGCCCGGCTACTGTCGCGCTTCGCCAGCAGGCTCGTACCCGAGCAGGAGAACATCCACCACACCGTCTCGCTCTGGACCGACCTGCGCCTGATCCGCCGCCTGCGCGCCATGCGCGGCGGCGTCCTGATCACCACGCGTCCGGCCTACAACCTGGCCGCCGCGCTGTTCGCACCCCCCGAGGTGATCACCATCGGGCAGGAGCACGTCTCTCTCCAGGTCCACAGGCCGCAGATGCGACGGCTCATCAAGAGGCGGTACGGCAGGCTCGACGCGTTCGTCACCCTCACCGAGGCCGACCTGGCGCAGTACGCCGGGCTGCTGAAGGCCGACGCCCCCCGGCAGCTGTTGCGCATCCCCAATGCCGTGCCTCGGCTGGCCGGGGACCTCTCGCATCTGGACGAGAGGGTCGTGGTCGCCATCGGCCGGCTGGTGCACGCCAAGGGCTTCGACCGCCTGGTCACGGCCTGGCGGCAGGTTGCGGCGGCGCACCCGAACTGGATCCTGCGCATCTTCGGCGGCGGCACGCCGGAGCGGGAGCAGCGGCTGCGCGAACAGATCGAGGAGGCCGGGCTGACCGACGGGGTGTTCCTGATGGGCAGCAGCCAGGAGATCGGCGTGGAGCTCGCCAAGTCGTCGATCTACGTGGTCAGCTCGCGGTACGAGGGCTTCGGCATGACCATCCTGGAGGCGATGAGCAAGGGGGTGCCGGTGGTCGGTTTCGACTGCCCGCACGGCCCCCGCGAGATCATCGCCCACGAGCACGACGGCCTGCTGATCCCTGCCGGGGACACCGACGCTCTCGCCGGCGGCATCCGCCGCCTGATCGAGGATGAGGAGCTCCGCCGCACGCTGGGCGGCAACGCGCTGCGCACCGCAGCCCGCTACGACCTCGACACCGTCGGCGCCCGGTGGGACGCCCTCCTGGCCGACCTGGCCGGCCTGCGCGGCCGTCCTGATCCCCGGCACTGCTCGCTGGGCACCCCGGCGCGCTGATCTCCTGATCCACCAGGTCGCCGCACGCCCTACGGCGTGCGGCGACTCGTCCGCCCTGACCGCCGTCGCCGTGGTCGGTGGCTCGACTCCGGCCGCGGGGGCCTGGAGCCGGGCCCCGGCACGCGGGGGACGCGGGGCACGCGGGGGATGCAGGGGATGCGGGGGACGCGGGGGACGCGGTCACGGCGGAACATCCGCGCGCCCGCCGGCGCCGACCGTCACCGGACGGCCACCGGCGAGGAGGCTCCGCGCACCAGCCGGGCCGGGGCGCCGGAGCCGTCGGCGGGCACCGACCAGACGTCCCCGCCCCTGGCGTAGGCCACGGTGCGCTCGTCGAGCCATACCGCCTGGTCGTCGACGCTGGCGGGCTCGGCCAGCGGCGTCTCCCGCATGGTGGCCAGGTCCAGCAGGTGCAGCCGCCACATCCGGTCGGGGTCGGCGGAGACGCGCTTTTTGAATACCAGACGAGTCCCGTCGGGCGACAGCGACGGGCACTCGGCGTTCTCGCGGAGCGCGCGCGCCTGCCACCTGCCGTAGTCGCCCTCGACGAGGTAGGTCTTGCCCGCGGTGCCCACGGTCGCGTAGAACCGGTTGTCGTCGGCGGCGAAGGTGACACCCCAGTAGTTGACGTCGGCGGCGTGGTAGCGGCGGCCGTTCAGGGTCAGCGGGATGTCCTCGATGTTGGTCACCGCGTAGCCGCTTCGAGTGTCGAGGATGCCGGTCCAGGTGGAGAAACCACCCTCGCTGTAGGAGTCGCCGGTGACGAACACCGTCCACGACGCCATCCGGCCGCTCTGCGACATCCTGGCCCGGTTCGGGATGCCGGCCAGCTTGATCCGGCGCGTCTCCCGCATCGACCGGTCGAGGATCACGGCGTGCGTGGTGACCACCGGTCCCGGCTGGGCGACCAGGCAGATCGAGGTGCCGGCCGCGGTGGAGAACCGGTCGCAGGCCAGGCCGCCGACCGCGGGCGCGGCGGAGGCGTCCCCCAGCGGCACGGCCGCGACCCGGCCGCCCGCCGTACGGAACATCAGCTGCCCGGGACGGGGCGCGCCGTCCCCGGCCGCCTGGGCGGGGCCGGGGTCGCGGCGCGCGGCCCAGGCCGCGTAGCCGACGGCCGTCCCGCCGAGGACGGCGACGGCCATGAGAAAGACCAACAGGCGCCGGACGCGGGTCACGAACACCTCCTCACCGGCCGGGCACCGGCCGTATCCGTCGTCAAGGGATTCACGAACGCCCGCACGTCATCGGTCCCGCGCACCACCAGGGGATTCACGAACGCCCGCACGTCGTCGGTCCGGCGCGCCATCCGGGGATTCACGAACGCCTCCGTACCGCGAACCAGGCGCCGAGCGCGCACGCCGCGAGCCCGACGGTGACGGCGGCCAGTCCCGTGGTGCTCCCCCACACCGTCCAGACCGCGCCGAACAGGGCCGACGACAGCAGCCGGGCGGTCGCCTGTCCCGTCTGCAGCAGTGCCAGGCCGCTGGTGCGCAGGTGGGTGGGGAGCATCGGCCCGGCCACCGCCATCAGCACGCCATCGGTGGCGGCGTAGAAGGCCCCGTGCAGGGCCAGCACGGCGACGAGCCACCCCGGTCCGAGCAGCACGAGGTAGGCGGCGATCAGCGCCACGTGACCGGCAAGAAAGACCGGTATCCGGCCCAGCCGGTCGGCGAGCCGCCCGACGGGCACGGCCAGCAGCAGGTAGGCGGCGGCCGTGCCGATCGGCAGCAGCGGGAAGTACTCGGCGGTGAGGCCGCCGCGCTTCTGCAGGAGCAGGTAGACGAAAGCGTCGCTGATCGTGACCAGTCCCAGCAGGGCCGCCACCACGCACACTCGCCGGAACGCCGCCTCGCGCAGCAGCCCGAGCGCCGCGCGCGGCGAGGTCGCCGGCCGTGGATCCGGCCGCGGGCCTGACTGTGACCCTGGCTGCGGACCCGTCTGCGGGCCCGGTTGCGGGCCCGGTTGCGGACCCGATCGTGGGCCCGGCACCGGACCCGGCAGCGGCGCGCGCTGGTCACGGACGTACATGACCAGCAGCAGCACGCCGAGCACGGCCACGCAGAAGCTGACCACGAACACCGCGTCGTAGGCCCCGCCGGTGCCCGTCAGGACGGCGAATGCCACCAGCGGGCCGAGCAGCGCGCCGAAGGTGTCCATGGCGCGATGCACGCCGAACGCCTGCCCTAGCTCGTCCGGTGGCACGCTCAGCGAGATCAGCGCGTCGCGCGGAGCCGTGCGCAGCCCCTTTCCGGTCCGGTCCAGGGCGATCACCGCGCCCAGCGCCGCGACCGAACCGCCGGCCGCGAGCAGGGCCGGCTTGCAGAGCGCCGACAACCCGTATCCGACGCCGGCGACCAGCTTGCGCCGCTGCCACCGGTCGGCGAGGTTGCCGCCGGCCAGGCGGACCAGTGCCGTCACCCCGAAGGAAAGCCCGTCCAGCAGGCCGAACTGCAGCAGGTTCAGCCCGAGGGAGAGGGTCAGGTAGAGCGGGAGCACGGCCGCGACCATCTCCGAGGAGATGTCGGTGACCAGGCTGACCGCTCCCAGCGCGAGCACGTTCCCGGGGACCGTCCAGGAGAGCCGGGGCCGCGGGCGGGTTCCGTCCGCGGCCCGGCTTGCCGAAATGTACATCTAGTGGCAGGCGTAGGTGGGGCCGGTGTCCTTCACCGCGCCGTCGATCCCGATGAGCTGCCAGGAGAACGCGCTGGGGGCGAACTTCAGCTTGACCACGCCGTAGACGTCCTGCAGCCGCTTCTGGCTGTTGGGCTGAACGTTCTCGATCTTGTACGGCGAGGCGCCGCCCATACCGCCGAGGATCTCCACGATGCCCTTGGGGTCGGCCTGGGCGTCGGGGTTCTGCGGGGCGAACCGCTCGTAGTGGTGGTCGTGCCCGTTGAGCACCAGGTCGGCCCCGGCGTCGTAGAGGATCTTCCACACGGGCTTGCTCACCGGGTCGTTGCCGTGCTCACCGGAGCTGAACAGCGGGTGGTGCCAGTAGGCCGCGACGCAGCCCCGGGTGTTGGCGGCCAGGTCGGCCTTGAGCCAGCTGATCTGGGCCGACTGGTCGAAGGCGTTGGAGTCGAGGGCGACGAAGTGCCAGTTGCCCCGGTCGTAGCTGTAGTAGGTCTTGCCCTGCGGGGTGGCGATGGAGCCGAAGTAGCCCTTGTAGCCGGCGTAGACGCCCGCCGGGTCGTAGGTCTCGTGGTTGCCGGGGACCGGGCGCGTCTTGCTCTTGAACTTGCCCCACGTCTTGTCGTAGTACTTCTGGTAGTCCGACAGCCGGGCGTCGTCATACTGGTTGTCGCCCATGGTGATGACGAACTCCGGGTTCATCGCCTGCACCTGCGCCGCCGTCTTGGGGTGGGCGCAGGAGCTGGAGCTCGCGGTGCACTGGGCGGCGATGTCACCGGCGGCGGCGACGACGAAGGTGTCGCCCGGCGGCACGGTCGGGGTCACCGTCGGGGTCGGGGTGGGGGTCGGCGTCGGGCTGGGCGTGGTGCCACCGCCG
Organism: Streptosporangium sp. CA-135522; assembly: GCF_050949235.1. Taxonomy (NCBI): domain Bacteria; kingdom Bacillati; phylum Actinomycetota; class Actinomycetes; order Streptosporangiales; family Streptosporangiaceae; genus Streptosporangium; species Streptosporangium sp. CA-135522. The sequence goes on along the minus strand of NZ_CP192026.1, from coordinate 3,228,948 downwards.
AACACCTGGAACTCATACAGGGAGTAGCCGTAGTCGGTGCCCCTGGCCGTGCCGTACATGCGCACGTAGCGGCCCGCGCCCGACAGGCCCGTCAGGTCGTCCTCGCCGCCGTCACCGGTGCTCGTGGAGTAGACGGTCGTCCAGGTGGCGGCGTCGTCGGAGACCTGGATCCGGTAGGCCTCGCCGTAGGCGGCCTCCCAGAACAGCTTGACCCGGGAGATCGGGGAGACCGCGCCCAGGTCGACGCGGATCCACTGCGGGTCGCTGCCCTCGGCGGAGGCCCAGCGGGTGGAGGTGAGGTCGCCGTCGACCGCCTTGCCCGAACTGTAGGAGGAGCTCTCCTTGGAGGAGGAGGCGGCGGGCTTGCCCTGTGACAGCAGGGTCTCGGCGGCTTCGGCGCGGCCCGTGGCGACGAGGGCGCCTACGAGGAGGATCCCGATCGCCGCGAGGATCGGCAGGAGGCGGTGGGGGGTGAAGTGAGGCGTCGTTAACGACACGAGCTGTCTCCTGAGGGGTGAGAGACGAAAGCCACGGTGCCGCCGGCGGCACCGTGTGATCAGCGGCCGGGACAGCACATCTCTCACTGAGCACGTCACGTCCCGCAGGGGGACGCCGCGCCAAGCCGCTCACCGGCATAGTGGCAAGCGGCCGGGCGCGATGTCAATGTAAGTTAGGAAGGTTTCCTAACTTGTATTCAATCGTTTCGAGGAAGGGCACCCGCTGGGAACACGGGATTTTCCGCGTCACGGATCGTCGGCCGAAGCGCCGGAGCGGAGGCCGGTCACAACCCGCCGACGCCCTTGACGACCAGCAGGAGCCCGAGCACGGTGATCACCAGGGCCATGAACGCGGCGCTGTGGACCTCAAGCCAGTCCTTCGCCCGGCCCAGCGGAACGACGATTCGCTCGCCCAGCAGCAGGTGAAGCACCAGTGGAAGAGCGACGGTGCAGGCGGCCAGGCCGGTGAACACCGCCACGGCCCCGACAACGCCCGCGGCGGACAGGCCGGCCGAGCCGATGCCGAGCCCGCCCGCCGCGGCCAGCAGCAGGATCTTCGGGTTGGCCGCCGACAACCCCAGCCCCAGCCACAGAGCCCTGGCCGGGGTGGTGGCCTCGAGAGACCGCATCCATCCCGGCACCGCCTTCCCCTTCCGGTCATACCAGTGCCACGCGCCGAACAGCACCAGCAGCGCGCCGAGGCCGATCCTCGTCCAGGAGACCCAGACGGGCGGCTCCCCGAGCAGTTCGACGATCGAGAACAGCACGGCGAAGGCCCCGGCGGCCACGGCGATCCCGACCACCCAGCCGGCCAGGAAAGCCCCACCGGCCGCCCGCGCCCGGGAAGTGAACAGCATGAATATCGCCGGGATGATGGAAAACGGCGACAGCGCGATTCCCAACGCCGGTGGCGCGATCTCGCCCATCACGGAGCCCAGGCCCATCCCAGAGCCCATCACGGAGCCCAAGCCCATCACAGAGCCCATCGGCTGCCCCCAACTCGCGATGACTGACAGCATTCATACCCGGTCCGCATGGCAAGGCATGCGTCACCGAGACGCCGTGTCACCCGCGGCCCGGAGTACGCGCCGAGCCGTGCCGACGCCCGTACCGCCGAGCCGTGCCGACGCACGGCTCGGGGGTGAACACGACGACGCCGAAGAGGGATGAACCCTCTTTTCAGGCTCCCAGGCAGGCGGGCCCCAGCAGCTGCTTCAGGTCGCCCATCAGAGCCGGGGAGGGCGCCACGCGCAGGCGGTCGTCCAGGCGCACGATGGTGGTCTTCGGACCGTTGTGCACCTGGAGATGGACCTCGGTGGTGCCGGGATGGGCGGTGAGGACCTCCTTGAGGCGGCCGACCACCGGGGGGGTGCAGCGGGTGAGGGGAAGGCTGACAGCCAGGGGGCCGCCGCTCTCGCGGGTCAGGTCGGGGGCGGTCACCTCCATCGCGATGATCTTTCCGACGTCCTCGCGCTTGTCCAGGCGGCCCTTGACGAAGACGATGGCGTCCTCGGCCAGGATCGTCGCGCAGAGCTGGTACGCCGAAGGGAAGATCATCACTTCGATGGCGCCCTCCAGGTCCTCCAGCATGGTCAGGACCCAGGTGTCGCCCTTCTTGGTGACCTTGCGCTGGACGCCGCTCAGGATGCCGCCGACCGTGACGATCTGCCCGTCGGGACGGCCGTCGTCCTGGAGCGCGGCGACCGAGCAGTCGGCGCCGGAGGCGAGGATGTGCTCCACGCCGAACAACGGGTGGTCGGAGACGTACAGGCCGAGCATCTCCCGCTCGAACTGCAGCAGCGTGTTCTTGTCCCACTCCCCCGGCGGGATCTGCACGTCGAAGGTCTGGTCCTCGGCACCCTCGATGGCGCCGAACAGGGAGTCCTGACCCTGGGCCTCGTTCTTCTTGATGCCGATGATGCTGTCGACGGCCTGCTCGTGGACCATCACCAGGCCCTTGCGCACGTGCCCGAAGGAGTCGAAGGCGCCCGCCTTGATCAGCGACTCGATGACCCGCTTGTTGCACACGACCATCGGGACCTTGCGCAGGAAGTCCTTGAAGTCGGCGAAGCGGGTCTTCTCCTTGCGCGCGGCGATGATCCCGTCGACCACGTTGCCGCCGACGTTGCGGATGGCCGACAGGCCGAACCGGACGTCGCTGCCGCGCGGGGTGAAGTCGAAGTCGGAGTCGTTGACGTCCGGCGGGAGCACCTTGATGCCCATGCGCCGGCACTCGTTGAGGTAGAGCGCCGACTTGTCCTTGTCGTCCTTGACCGACGTCAGCAGGGCGGCCATGTACTCGGCCGGGTAGTTGGCCTTGAGATAACCGGTCCAGTAGCAGACCAGGCCGTAGGCGGCGGTGTGCGCCTTGTTGAAGGCGTAGTCGGAGAAGGGCAGCAGGATGTCCCACAGGGACTTGATCGCCGCGGCCGAGTAACTGTTGTCCTTCATGCCCTGCTCGAAGAACTCGTACTGTTTGTCCAGTTCCGACTTCTTCTTCTTGCCCATCGCGCGGCGCAGCAGGTCGGCCTTGCCGAGGGAGAACCCGGCGACCTTCTGCGCGATGGCCATGACCTGCTCCTGATAGACGATCAGGCCGTAGGTCGTGTCGAGGATCTCCTTGAGCGGTTCCTCCAGCTCGGGATGGATCGGGGTGATCTCCTGCTGGCCGTTCTTGCGCATCGCGTAGTTGGTATGGGAGTTGGCGCCCATCGGGCCCGGCCGGTACAGCGCCAGCGCCGCCGAGATGTCCTCGAAGTTGTCGGGACGCATCAGCCGCAGCAGCGAGCGCATGCCGCCGCCATCGACCTGGAACACGCCGAGCGTGTCACCACGGGCCAGCAGTTCGTAGGTCTTGACGTCGTCCAGCGGGAGGTCGAGCAGGTCGATCATGGTGCCGGTGTTGACCTCGATGGCCTTCAGGCAGTCGTCGATGATCGTGAGGTTGCGCAGGCCCAGGAAGTCCATCTTGAGCAGGCCGAGCGTCTCGCAGGTCGGGTAGTCGAACTGCGTGATGATCACACCGTCGGAGTCGCGGCGCATGATCGGGATGTAGTCGGTCAGCACCTCCGAGGACATGATGACGCCGGCGGCGTGCACGCCGGTCTGCCGGATCAGCCCCTCCAGACCCCTGCCCAGGTCGACGGCCGACTTGACGTCGACGTCCTCGTCGTACAGCTTGCGCAGCTCGCCGGCCTCGTTGTAGCGCGGGTGGTCCTTGTCGAAGATGCCCGACAGCGGGATGTCCTTGCCCATCACCGCCGGCGGGAACGCCTTGGAGACCTTGTCGCCCAGCGCGTACGGATGGCCCAGGACGCGGGCCGCGTCCTTGATGGCCGCCTTCGCCTTGATGGTGCCGAAGGTGGCGATCATGGCGACCTTGTCGGCGCCGTACTTCTCGGTCACGTAGCGGATCACGTCGCCGCGCCGGCGCTCGTCGAAGTCGATGTCGACGTCGGGCATGGAGACACGGTCGGGGTTGAGGAACCGCTCGAAGATCAGGCCGTGCGGCAGCGGGTCGAGGTCGGTGATGCCCAGCGCGTACGCCGCCAGCGAGCCGGCCGCCGAGCCACGGCCCGGGCCGACCCGGATGCCGTTGTTCTTGGCCCACATGATGAAGTCGGCGACCACGAGGAAGTAGGACGGGAACCCCATCTGCAGGATGACGTCCATCTCGAAGTCGATCTGCCGGTGGTGCTCGTCGTCGACGCCCTCGGGGAAGCGCCGCTCCATGCCCCGCTGGATCTCCTTGCGGAACCAGCTCTCCTCGGTCTCCCCCGGGGGGATGGGGAAGGTCGGCATCAGGTTCTTGAAGCCGAACATGCCGGTCGGATCGACCTTCTCGGCGACCAGCAGCGTGTTGCGGCAGCCCTCGGCCCACAGGTCGGAGGAGTCGACCGCGCGCATCTCGTCGGCGGTCTTGATGTAGTAGCCGCTGCCGTCGAAGCGGAAGCGGTCGGGGTCGGACAGCTGCTTGCCGGTCTGGATGCAGAGCAGCGCGTCGTGGGAGGTCGCGTCCGACTCGTAGGTGTAGTGGGAGTCGTTGGTGACCAGCGGCGGGATGCCCAGGTCCTTGGAGATGCGGGTCAGGCCGTCGCGGACCCGGCGCTCGATGTCGAGCCCGTGGTCCATGATCTCCAGGTAGTAGTTGTCCCTGCCGAAGAGCTCCTGGAACCTCGCCGCCGCCGCGAGCGCCTCGTCGTACTGCCCCAGACGCAGGCGGGTCTGGACCTCACCCGACGGGCAGCCCGTCGTGGCCATCAGCCCCTCGGCGTGCTCGGCGAGGATCTCGGCGTCCATCCGGGCCCACTTGCGCACGAAGCCCTCGGTGTAGGCGCGCGAGGAGAGCTTCATCAGGTTGCTCAGGCCCGTGGCGTTCTTCGCCCAGATCGTCATGTGGGTGTAGTAGCCGCCGGCCGAGACGTCGTCGCGCTTTTGGTGCGGCTCGCCCCACAGCACCGGCTTCTTCTGGTGCCGGGAGGCCGGCGCGACGTAGGCCTCGATACCGATGATCGGCTTGATGCCGGCCCCGGTGGCCTGCTTGTAGAAGTCGTAGGCGCCGTGCATGTTGCCGTGGTCGGTGATCGCGATGGCGGGCATGCCCAGGTCACCGACCTGTTTGAACATCTGCTTCAGGCGAGCGGCTCCATCGAGCATGGAGTACTCGGTGTGAACGTGAAGATGCACAAACGAGTCGGACATGCGGCCTCGTTCCTCCCCTGATCGCGTGTCGGCGTGGGAAGCCTACGCGTGTTTGCGGCCCCTCGGAGCACCCACCCACGCACACTCTGAGCAACGGTCGGATACGTTGAGTAATAATCTTTGTGAGCTGGGCATACTGGAGGGACTCGTGAAGACCGACGAGGGCTACAGCCACGCGCTCGGCAACCGCCAGGTGCAGATGATCGCGATCGGCGGCGCGATCGGCGTCGGCCTGTTCCTCGGGTCGGGCGGGCGGCTCCAGGCGGCCGGTCCGGCGCTGGTGCTGTCGTACGCGGTCGCCGGGCTCGCGGCGTTCTTCGTGATGCGGGCCCTGGGCGAGCTGGTTCTCTACAAGCCGACCTCGGGCTCATTCGTAGAATACGCCGCCGACTTCGTCGGCCCCTGGGCCGCCTTCGCCAGCGGCTGGATGTACTGGATCAACTGGGCCTTCACCGGCATCGCCGAGCTGACCGCGATCTCCATCTACGTGAGCCTGTGGGCCCCGCAGTTCCCCCGCTGGCTCACCGCTCTGGTCGCGCTGGCGTTCGTGCTGGCCGTCAACCTGCTGTCGGTGCGGCTCTTCGGCGAGCTGGAGTTCTGGTTCGCCATGCTCAAGGTCCTGGCCATCTGCGCGTTCCTGGTGACCGGCCTGGCGCTGGTGATCTTCGGGCTGGACCTGGGCGGGAGCACCGCCGGGATCGGCAACCTCACCGCCCACGGGGGCTTCTTCCCGAACGGCTTCCCGGTGGTGCTGATGAGCCTCCAGTCGGTGATCTTCGCCTACGCGTCGATCGAGCTGGTCGGCATCGCCGCCGGCGAGACGAGGAACCCTCGGCAGATCATGCCCAGGGCGATCAACGGCGTGGTCTGGCGAATCGCGATCTTCTACGTCGGTTCGGTCCTGCTGCTGGCCATGGTCCTGCCCTGGACCGCCTACGGCCCCGGCCAGTCCCCGTTCGTGACGGTCTTCGCCGCGCTCGGCGTCCCCTGGGCCGCCGACGCCATGAACCTCATCGTGATCACCGCGGCCATGTCGTCCTGCAACTCCGGCCTCTACTCCACCGGCCGCATCCTGCGCGCCATGGCCGTCAAGGGCGAGGCCCCCGCCGTCGCCGGGCGGCTCAGCTCCCGGCACGTCCCCTACGGGGGCATCATGATCACGGCGAGCGTGCTGCTGGCGGGGGTCGTCCTCTACTACTTCATCCCGGAACGCGCCTTCAACATCGCCACCGCCGTCGCCTCCCTCGGCGTCGTCACCACCTGGGGCACCCTGGTCTACTGCCAGATCGGGCTGCGCCGGGCCGCCCTGCGGGGCCTGCTCGAACGCCCCTCCTTCCGCATGCCCGGCTCGCCGTACACCAACTGGCTCACCCTGGGTTTCCTCGCACTGGTGGTGCTACTCATGCCCTTCGCCGACGCCGACCAGCGGATCGCCTTCTTCTGCATCCCGCTCCTGGTCGTCGCGATCGCCGTCGGCTGGCGGATCGTCGACCCCCGGCGCCGCGCGGGGAAGGCGGCGTCCCGGCACCGGGCGCCGGGTCAGGGCTGACCGTTCGCCCTGCGCTCCTCGGCGAGGTGCAGACCCGCCTCGATGACGGCGTTCATGATGGGCGCCAGCCGCACCTCGCCCAGGGTCGGGGCGCGGCGGGCCATCTCGGCGACCAGGCGGCGCTCGCGGTCCATGTCGCGGCCGGCGAAGCCGCCGACGGGTTTGAGGCGCTGGACGGTGCCGGCGAGTTCGGCGCGGCGTTCGAGGAGGACGGCCAGGGCCGCGTCGACGCGGTCGATGGCACCGCGGGCGGCGAGGATCGACTCGGGGGTCTCGCGGCGGGTCACCGCGCCGATGATCCGCACGGCCTCCTGGGCGGCGAGGACGGCCTGCCCGGTGGCGTCGGGGGCCAGGAGAAGACCGTCGGCTCCGGCCGCGATCGCGGCGGCGGCCAGCGCGGGGTCCTCGCCGAGGTCGACCAGGACGGGACGGCCGGACCTCTCCCGGGCCGCGCGCATCAGAGCCAGGTCGACGGTCACCCCGGCCAGGTGCGTACGGCTGCCGCTCTCGCAGAGCACGACCCGATCGTTGCCCTCGGCCACGCAGTAGTCGGCGATGGCCAGCCACTCCTCCAGGGTCGCGGCCGGACCGCGCTGGACGAGCACGGGCAGGCCCAGCCGGGCGACCGCGCGGACCAGCTGGAAGTCCTGCATCCAGGCCGCACCGACCACCACGCCGTCGGCGTTCTGCGCGATCTCCGGCAGGTCGCCCGTCGAGAACGGCTCCACCAGGATCGGCCCGGCCCACTCGGCGCGGACCGCCGCCACGGCTTCGGCCGCGCGCACCCGCCCGTGGTGGTCACGCAGGTTGATCCAACGGGCGTCCGCGCCCGGACCACCGATCACCACGGCCGGCCCGGCCCCCACCGTGAGCGTCCCCAGTTTCACGGCCCCACGCTCCAGGTGTGCGGTCGACAACGACATTTCGGCTCCTCATGTCCGGCCGGCGCACATCCCGCGAGCCGGCGAATCGCAAGAAACAAAAAAGGCAGAGACATGGGTCTCTGCCTGGCGCCGGCTCCGGATGGTCGCTAGATCACGCTCTCGCGACCGGTCCTCCCGGAACCGGCCTGATAAACGCGAAATAGCAAGTCATGGGTTCGACGATAGGCCATCTCCGAACCGGACGCCACCTGCTGGACAATACGTCTCGGATTGTGGACACTCGTGGCTCGCGGGAGTCGATCACCCTTCTCGGCCTATGAGAGTATTCGGGGGTTTAGAAAGGGGTAGGTGCGGTTGATGGCCGGAGCACAGTCTTCTGAGGGACGTCGCATTGCCGCCCGCTACCACCTGCGCGAGCCCATCGGCCGGGGTGGCATGGGCATCGTCTGGCGGGCCCATGACGAGCTTCTCGATCGTGAGGTCGCGGTCAAAGAGGTCCGCTACGCCGACATGCTCGGCGAGGACAACCAGGAAGACTTCAACCGGCGCACCAAGCGCGAGGCGCGTGCCGCCGGCCGGCTGACGCACCCGAACGTGGTGGTCGTCCACGACGTGGTCGAGGAGGACGGACGCCCCTGGATCGTCATGCAGCTGGTGGAGTCCCGCTCGCTCGGCAAGGTCCTGCGGCAGGACGGGCCGCTGCCGCCGCAGCGGGTGGCGGAGATCGGCCTGCAGGTGCTGGACGCGCTGCGCGCCGCGCACGCCCAGGGAGTGCTGCATCGTGACGTCAAGCCCGAGAACGTGCTGCTGGCCGACGACGGCCGGGTCGTGCTGACCGACTTCGGCATCGCGACGCTCGAAACCGAGACCGCGCTGACCATGACCGGCATCGCCGGCACACCCGCGTTCATCCCGCCGGAGCGGATCAAGGGCGGAAGCGCGCAGCGCGAGTCGGACCTGTGGTCTCTCGGAGCGACGCTGTACGCGGCCGTGGAGGGTAAGCCCCCGCACGACAAGGGCGGCGCGCTGCCGACCATGCACGCCGTGCTGAACGACGAGCCGGAGCCACCGGTCCGCGCGGGCCGGCAGCTGGCCGCGGTGCTGGACGGGCTGCTGCGCAAGGACCCGGCCCGGCGCATGTCCTACGACGAGGCCGCGCGGCTGCTGCGCGAGGTGGCCGAGGGCGGCAAGCAGCGGCCCGCCGCGCCCGCCAAGACGGCCCTCATGCCGGCCGTGACCACCGAGGCGACGGCCGAGACCGATCCCGGGATCCAATACCAGCCCGAGGGCTTCCCCGCGACCGGGGTGAAGCTGGGGCCCGCCGTACCGGCCCAGGCCGAGAGCTCCTCTCCGGCACCCGCCAAGAGCTCCCCCGCCCCTGCGGCCCCCGCCAAGGCGCCTCCGCCCATCTCAGCGCGCGGGAAGACCGAGCGGCCTGAGCCCGCGGCCGAGGCGCGGCAGGAGCCCGTCCCCCGGCCGGCGGCTCCCGCCCCCCGGCCGGTCTCCGCTCCCGGCTCCGGCGGCCGGCCGGCCGCCGGGGCCAGACGCGACCCCTTCCCCCCGGTCCGCCCGGAGCCCGTCCCCCGGCCCAGGCCGGAGCCGGTCGTACCGGTCATGCCGGACTCCGAGATCTGGGACCGACCTTCGGAGCCCGCCCCCGCGCCGACGGGGGAGCGCCTTCCCACGTCGCCGACGATGCTCTCCGGGCCGTCCCGCTCGCCGGTGAAGCGGGGACTGCTGGTGATCGTGCCCGCGGTCCTCATCGTCGGGGCGATCGCGGGCTGGCTCGGGATGCGCAGCGGTGAGACGGGTGCCCTGTCCACCCCGCACACCAGCAAAACCGCCAAGTCGACCGAACCGGCCAAATCAGGTCAGACGACCGCCGACTCCACGCCGTCCACGTCCGCGTCCGCGAGCCCCACCCCCACGGCCAGTCCCAGCGCGAGTCCGACCGAGAAGAAGAAGGACGACTCGAAGCTTCCCGACGGCTGGCACATGCACAAGGACTCCAACGGCTTCTCCATCGGCCTGCCCAAGGGCTGGGAGGTGGAGAAGCGGCCGGGCCAGCAGGTGTGGTTCCGCGGGCCCGACCGCAGGAGCTTCGTGTTCGTCGAATACGTCGACAAGGCCGGTCCCGACCCGAAGAAGGACTGGTACAACCAGGAGAACTACAGCCGCGGCAACTTCCCCGGCTACAAGCGGGTCCGGATCGAGAAGGTCGACTACATGGAGAAGGCCGCCGACTGGGAGTTCACCTGGAGGACCAGCTCGGGCAAGGCCCGGGTGATCAACCGGGGGTTCGTCACCAAGGGGGGCCGGGGATACGCGATCTACTGGCACACCCCGGCCGCCGACTGGGACAAGAACATGCACTTCTTCAAGGGGTTCACCGAGACCTTCTCCTCCAAAAAGTGAGGGCCGCCCCGACCGGCTACGATTCGTGAGTTTGGGAGGGGCGAGGAGAATGACCGAACGGAAGGTGGCGGGCCGCTATCGCCTGCTCGAACCCATCGGCGAAGGCGGGATGGGCGTCGTCTGGCGCGCCCACGACGAGCTTCTCGACCGGGTCGTGGCGATCAAGGAGGTCCGCTACCGCGGGGTCGACGAGGCCGCGCGGGCGGAGCTGAACCGGCGCACGATCCGGGAGGCCAGGAGCGCCGGGCGGCTCGACCACCCATCCGTGATCATCGTGCACGACGTGGTCGAGGAGGAGGGGCGGCCCTGGATCATCATGCAGATGGTCCGGTCCCGCTCGCTGGGCGCGGTCATCCGCGAGGACGGACCGCTGGCTCCCGACAGGGTGGCCTCGGTCGGGTTGCAGGTGCTGGGTGCCCTGCTGGCCGCGCACGCCGCCGGAGTGCTGCACCGCGACGTCAAGCCGGAGAACGTGCTGCTGGCCGACGACGGCCGGGTCGTGCTGACCGACTTCGGCATCGCCTCGATGGCGCAGGAGACCGGGATCACCCAGACCGGTGGAATGGTCGGCACCCCGGCTTTCCTCCCCCCGGAGCGGCTCCACGGGATGGCCGCCACCCCGGAGTCGGACCTGTGGTCCCTCGGGGCGACGCTGTACGCGGCCCTGGAGGGCCGTCCTCCGTTCGAGCGGGCCACGGCCGCGGCGACCATGATGGCCGTCCTCCACGGCGAGCCCAGCCCCATGACGCACACCGGCCCGCTCAGCTCGGCGATCGTCGGCCTGATGGCCAAGGACCCCGCCGTACGGATGACCGCCGAGCAGGCCACGGCCCTGCTGGGCCGCGCGGCCTCGGATCGGGGCGCCGCGCCGCGCACCCCCGTGGGCGAGGCGCACACGGCCCCGCCCGCCCCGCCGGTCGTGCCTCCTTCGCCCTACGGCCCGGCCCCCCGCCTCACCGCCCCCTCCCCAGGCGGCCCCGCCGGTGACCCCGCCCACCATGGCGACCCCTCCTACGGCGCCCGGTGGCCGCACGCCGGACACGCCTCCCCTCCGGGGGAGACGACGCCGGGCGGGTGGCATCCGCAGTACGCCGAGTGGCCGCCCCACACCGGCGATCCGGCGCGACCGCCCCACCTCGGCGGCGCGTCCCACGCCGGGCGGTCCCACCCCGGCGATCCGGCGTACCCGGGGCAGTGGCCACAGCACGGACAGCCCACCGACGCCGGCGGGCTCACCCCTCCGGCGCGGCGGGCGGCGGCGGGACGAGTGGCGCTCGCGGTCGGGGTGCCCGTGCTCGTGATAGCGGTCGGCATCGGCGGATGGCTGGTGCTGCGGAATACGGACGGCACGCGGCCGAGCGGCCTGGACACCACCGCGGTGGTCCCCGGCGAGACGACCACCACGCCCGTCAGGCCCACCAGGTCGCCCGGTGCGAGCACCACCCCGCCCGCCCGTCCGTCCCCGGCGATCCCGGCCGGCTGGCGGCTCCATCGGGATCCGCTGGGCTTCACCGTCGCGATTCCCAAGGGCTGGACCGTCAAGCGGTTCTCCGGCCGCGACAGAGTCGAGTTCCGGCCGCCGGGAGGCGACGGCTTCCTGTGGATCGAGTCGACCGAGGACCCCGTGAAGGACCCGGTCAAGCACTGGGAGAAGGTGGAGCGGGGCGGCCTGGCCAAGAAGCTCTGGCCGGGCTACGAGCGAATCGGCATCACCCCGCTGAGATACCGCAGCCTTCCGGCCGCCGACTGGGAGTTCACCTACCTTAAGGACGGCAAGGTCAAGACACACGTCCTGGACCGGGGTTTCCGCACGCTCACCGGCCGCCCGTACGCGATCTACTGGGAGGGCCCGGACGACAGGTGGAGCCGGACGCTCTTCGACAGGTTCACCGAGGCCTTCCGGCCGTGACCGCGCCGGAGACCGCGCGTTTCTGGCGCAGCCCGGCGCTGCCGGGGGTGGACCTGCTCAGGGCCCGGTACGTCACGCACCGCTTCAGCCGGCACGTGCACGACGGCTATGCGATCGGGGTGATCCTGTCCGGGGTCGAGGAGTTCGACTACCGGGGCGTCCGGCATCGGGCCGGCGGTGGGAGCCTGGTCCTGGTCGACCCCGAGCAGGTGCACACCGGCCATGCGGGCGAGCCGGGCGGCTGGGCCTACCAGATGCTCTACCCGTCGGTCGAGGTCATCGCGGGCATCGCCGCGGAGTTGCTGGCCGGACGCGGCACGCCGTACTTCCCCGAGGCCGTCGTGTCCCACCCGCACGGCGCCGCGCTGCTGCGGGCCGCCCACGACGCCGCCGAGCACGGTGACGACCTCGCCTCCTCGACGCTGGCCCGCGTGGCCTTCGGCGTCCTGCTCCAGCACCACGCCGGACGCCGCCCGGCGGGCACCGCGCCCTCGGCGGGCCACCACGCGGTACGGCGGGCGCGGGAGATCCTGCACGAACGGCTCATCGACCCGCCCACCCTGGAGGACTTGGCACAGGCCGTGGACGCCGGGCCGTTCGTCCTGATCCGGGCCTTCAAGTCCGCCACCGGCCTGCCCCCGCACGCCTATCTGAACACGCTCAGGGTTCGGCGGGCCCGGAGCCTGCTCGACTCCGGCATGCCCGCCGCGCGGGTCGCCACCGAGGTGGGATTCACCGACCAGGCTCACCTGACCAGGCACTTCAAGCGGATCGTCGGCGTGCCGCCGGCCGCGTACCAGCGCGCAGGAACGTACAAGACTGGACCCGAAAAACGGACATAACCTCGTTCACATGGATACAACCACTCGTTCCTCAGCGGTCAGGGACGGACTGGGCGTGGGGATCGCCGTGGGACTGGCCGGGCTGGCGTTCGGCGCCGCCGCGGTCACCGCGGGGCTGAGCGTCGCGCAGGCGTGCGTGCTCAGCCTCTTCGCCTTCACCGGAGCCTCGCAGTTCGCCATGGTCGGGGTCGTCGCGGGCGGCGGCAGCCTGATCGCGGGCACCGCGGGCGCGCTGCTGCTCGGGGCCCGCAACAGCCTGTACGGCCTGCGCATGTCCGACCTGCTGGGAGCCCGTGGCTGGCGCAGGTTCCCGACGGCCCACGGCGTGATCGACGAGACGACCGCGGTGGCTCTGGCCCAGCCCGACAGGTCCTCGGCCAGGACCGGGTTCCTGGTCACGTTCGTCAGCATCTACCTGACGTGGAACGCCACCACCCTGCTCGGCGCGGCGGGCGCCTCCCGGGTGGCCGATCCGTCGGTGTTCGGCCTGGACGCGGTGGGCCCGGCGACGTTCCTGGCCATCCTGTGGCCCCGGCTCACCGGCGGCGGCGCCGAGGCCCGCACGCTGCGGCTGGTCGCCGGCGGTGGCGCGGCGGTCGCGCTGGCCACCACCCCCTTCACCCCGCCGGGCGTGCCCGTGCTGATCGCGGCGGTGGCCGTGCTCGCCGTCATCCTGAGGAGGCCGAATTGACTGTCTGGTGGGCCATCGTGGTCACGTGCGCGGGCTGCTACGCGCTGAAGCTCGCCGGGCTGTCGGCCCCGCGCCGGGTGCTCGACCATCCGACGGTGCAGCGCTTCGCCGCATTGGTCCCGGTGGCGCTGCTGGCGGCGCTGATCGCGGTGCAGACCTTCGCGCACGGCCAGGACCTGCACTTCGACGGACCTCGCACCGCCGGACTCGGGGCGGCCGTGGTGGCGCTGCTGCTGCGCGCGCCCTTCCTGGTGGTGCTCGCGACGGCGGCTGTCGTGACCGCCGCGCTGCGCTGGTTCATCGCCTGATTTCTCCCCCTCATTTACCAGACGATGTGGCACATAGGGAATGTCCGGGTCAATCAGGGGTATGCGGAGGCCCATGTCCGACTCTCAGGGGATCATCGGCGCCCGGTACCGGCTGCTGGAACACATCGGCCACGGAGGCATGGGCACCGTCTGGCGGGCGCGGGACGAGGTGCTCGGCCGTGACGTGGCGGTCAAGGAGGTCATTCCCTCTCCCGACCTGACCGGCCCCGAACGCGAGGTCTTCACCGTGCGGACGCTCCGGGAGGCTCGCGCCGCCGGGCGGATCGGCCACCCGGGTGTCGCGACGGTCTACGACGTGATCGAGGAGAACGGGCGCCCGTGGATCGTGATGCAGCTCGTGGACTCCCGAACCCTCGGCGCCGTGGTCCGGGAGGACGGGCCGCTGCCGCCGGCGCGGGCGGCACAGATCGGGCTCGAAGTGCTGGGGGCGCTGCTGGCCGCGCACGCCGCCGGAGTGCTGCACCGCGACGTCAAGCCGGACAACGTGCTGCTGTCGAAGGACGGCCGGGCCGTACTGACCGACTTCGGCATCGCGGTGCTCGAAGGCGACTCGTCGGTGACCAGGACCGGCGCCCTCATCGGCACCCCGGCGTTCATCGCGCCGGAACGGGCGAGCGGGGGCCCGGCGGAGTTCGCCTCCGACCTGTGGTCACTGGGGGTGACGCTCTACATGGCGGTGGAGGGACGCTCTCCCTTCGAGCGCGCCCACCCGCTGGCCACGCTCAGCGCGGTCATGCACCAGGAACCCGCCCCGCTGAGGTTCGCCGGGTCACTGGGCCCGGTGATCTTCGGCCTGCTCCGCAAGGATCCCGCGCAGCGCATGTCCGCCCAGGAGGTGCTGATCCACCTGCGGGCGATCGTGAACGGAACCGAACCGCAGCCCACCGCACCGATCGCGCTGCCGTCATCGGCTGCGGCGGCTGCGGTGCCGGCTCAGCCTGGGCCGTCGGCGCGGCCGGCGGACCGGGCGGCGACGGACCCCGTGGCGGCCTCCTCCCGCAGACGGCGGCGTCCGGCGGTCGCGGGCCTGGCGGCGGCGGTGCTCGCGATCACCCTGACTTCGGGCGGGGCGGCCTGGGTGGCTCTCAACTCCTCCGGTGGGCCCCCCACCGAACCCCCGACCTCCGCGAGCGTTCCCGCCCGGGAGAACACCCCGAAGAGGAAGACCGAGCAGGCGAAGCTGCCCACGAAGAAGAAGGACCCCACACCGGCCAGGACCGGCGACGGCCGGTACCCGCCCTCCACTCCCCCGGCCCAGGAGAGGCCCTCGCAGGGCGAACCGTCCCCGTCGGCCCGGCCGACGCGGAACGACTCGACGGGCCCGGAGAGCGGATCGAAGGACGATTCCGGCAAGAAGCCCGGTGAGAAGCCGGACGGCGACTCTGGCAAGGAACCCGGCAAGGAACCCGGCAAGAAGCCCGGCGAGGGCTCGAAGGACGACTCCGGAGACGATCCCGGTCAGCGGCAGGGCCAGAACCCCGGCGACGACTCCGGCGACGATTCCGGTGCCACCTCCGCCGACGACGCCACCCAGGACCGGCCCGAGCCGCCCCAGGAAGGGCAGATAGCCGAGCGGGCCGGCTTCGTGGGCGCGGAAGTCGCCCCCGGGAAGGCCGGCAAGGTCAAGGCCGGCAAGGGGAAGAAGAGCAAGTGATCGCCACCGGGACGGGGTGACCCCTACGACTCGCTCTCGACGACCTTCAGGGCGTGAGCCAGGTCATCGGGGTAGTCGGTGGTGAAGGAGACCCACTCGCCCGTCGCGGGATGCTCGAAGGCCAGGGAGACCGCGTGCAGCCACTGCCGGGTCATGCCCAGGCGCGCGGCCAGCGTGGGGTCCGCGCCGTACATCATGTCGCCGACACACGGGTGGCGCAGCGCCGACATGTGGACCCGGATCTGGTGGGTCCGGCCGGTCTCCAGCTTGATGTCCAGCAGCGACGCCGCGCGGAACGCCTCGATCGTGTCGTAGTGGGTGACCGACTCCTTGCCGCCGGCCACGACCGCGAACCGGCCGTCTCCGGAGGGGTGGCGGTCGATCGGCGCGTCGACGGTGCCGCGCAGCGGGTCGGGGTGGCCCTGGACCAGCGCGTGGTAGCGCTTGTCGACGGTGCGTTCCTTGAAGGCCCGCTTCAGATGCGAGTAGGCGTGCTCGCTCTTGGCCACGACCATGGCTCCGGTGGTGTTGGCGTCCAGGCGGTGCACGATCCCCTGGCGCTCGGCGGCGCCGCTCGTCGCCACCCGGTGCCCGGTGCCGAGCAGGCCGCCGATCACGGTCGGCCCGGTCCAGCCGGTGGTCGGGTGGGCGGCCACGCCGATGGGCTTGTTGACGACCACGATGTCGTCGTCCTCGTAGATGACTTTCATGCCGGGAACGGGCTCCGCGACCGGCATCGGGGTGGTGGGCGGCGGCGGCAGGACGACGTCCAGCCACGCGCCCGCGTGCACCCGGTCGGACTTGGCCGCGGGCGAGCCGTCCACCAGCACGTCGCCGGAGGCGATCAGCTCGGCGGCCCGGGTGCGGGAGAAGCCGAAAAGCCGGGACAGGGCGGCGTCGAGGCGCTCGCCCTCCAGGCCGTCGGGAACGGGGAGACTCCTGTGCTCAGCCATCCTTCTTCTCCCCTCCCGTGTCGCGCGTGCCGTCGATCTGGTAACCCCGCCAGGCGAGGAAGACGGCCAGGATGCCGCCACAGACGATCGCCGAATCGGCGACGTTGAAGACCGGGAAGTGCCCGGGGAAGGCCTCGATGAAGTCGACCACGTGTCCCTGCAACCCCCCGGGGTGGCGGAAGACCCGGTCGGTGAGGTTTCCCAGCGCCCCGCCGAGCATCAGGCCGAGCGTGACGGCCCACGGCACGCTGCGCAGGTTACGCGCGGTGCGCAGGATGGCGATCACGACCCCGGTCGCGATGATCGTGAAGACGATGGTCATCCCGGTGCCGAGGCTGAAGGCGGCCCCCGGATTGAAGATCACCCGGAACTGGAGCAGGTCGTCGAGGAGCACGACCGGTTCCCTGCCCTCGAGCGTCTTGAGCACGAGGGTCTTCGTCGCCAGGTCCAGGGCGTAGACGACCACCGCGATCGTTGCGAGCGCGGCGATCCGCCGCACTCCGGACGGGGCGACCCGAGCCGCCCCGCCGACGGTGTCGCCGCTCAGCGGCGCTCCTCCCGCTGCTTGCAGGCCACGCACAGCGTCGCCCTCGGGAACGCCTGAAGGCGCTCCTTGCCGATCGGCTTGTGGCACGATTCGCACACTCCGTAGGTTCCCGCGTCGATCCGGGCGATCGCCCGCTCGTTCTGCGCGACCAGGTCGCGCGAATTCAGGGTAAGGGCGATCTCGCGTTCCCGTTCATACGTGCGGGCACCGGCGTCCGCCTGGTCGTCTCCCGCACCATCGGTCACATCGCTCGACGCGATCTCGGACTCGGCCCTGGCGATCTCCTGGTTGAGCTCCTCGATCTCCGTGGCCAGTCGCCCGCGGACCTCCGCGAGCTCCTTGGCCGACCAGGTGACGACGGTACTGTCCTGTGACGGCGCTACCGCGCTCTCGTCTGCGCGTACAGTCGCGGCCATGTCGGCCTCCTTGCTCGATCGGACCGTATCCAATGCGGTAAACGGTGCGGGCAGCTTAGGTCTCCCATAACAGAACGGCAAACGACCCGCCGTGATGTTTACCACTCCCGTAACATCCGGCCCCTTCCTCTCGATTCCCTCACTCCGTCAATATCGGGAAGCTTTATGCAGGCCCGTGCGTTATCGTTTGAGCTTGCAAGGCGTTGATGGGGACAACTACCTCCGTGCCCCCTCGCACGAGCGACCCGGGGACGGTGTGAGCCCGGGGCGAGCCCCGGAGGGAAAATCACCCCGGAGCCGCCGGAAGAACGGTCCTCGCGACCCAGTAGACCCGGCAGCAACCCAAGGAAGAGGACCTTCGCCATCGAAGGTCAAGGAGGGTGGTACCGCGGGGCCGTACGGTCTCGTCCCTCCACGCCACTGCCAGCACCAGCGTGGAGGTCCCGCCCGTCATGTCCGCCTATTTCCGCTCTCTTCCCGCGCAGGTCGATCTGCCCGCGCTCGAACATGAGGTGCTTGACCGCTGGCGTGACGGCAAGGTCTTCGAGCGCTCGGTCGAGCAGAACTCCGACGGCCCCACCTGGGTCTTCTACGAGGGCCCGCCCACCGCCAACGGCATGCCCGGCGTGCACCACGTCGAGGCCCGCGTCTTCAAGGACGTCTTCCCCCGCTACAAGTCGATGCAGGGCTACAGCGTGCCCCGCAAGGCGGGCTGGGACTGTCACGGCCTGCCCGTCGAGGTGGCCGTCGAGAAAGAGCTCGGCCTGTCGGGCAAGAAGGACATCGAGGCGTACGGCGTCGCCGAGTTCAACGCCCGGTGCCGCGAGTCGGTGCTGCGGCACGTGGACGCCTTCGAAGAGATGACCGAGCGGATGGGCTACTGGATCGACCTGTCCCAGGCCTACCGCACGATGGACCCGGCCTACGTGGAGTCCGTCTGGTGGTCGCTCAAGGTCATCTTCGACAAGGACCTGCTGTTCCGCGACTTCCGGATCACGCCCTACTGCCCCCGCTGCGGCACCGGCCTGTCCGACCACGAGCTCGGCCAGCCGGGCGGCTACGAGACCGTCTCCAGCCCGTCGGTCTACGTCCGCATGCCCGCCACCTCCGGCCCGCTGGCCGACCTCGGCGCCTCGCTGCTGATCTGGACCACCACCCCGTGGACGCTGGTCTCCAACACCGCGGTGGCCGTGCACCCCGACGTGACCTATGTCGCGGCACGCCCCGCCGGGTCCGACGAGGTGCTGGTGGTGGCCGAGCCGCTGCTGGCCGCCGCGCTGGGTGAGGGCGCGCAGGTGCTGGCCACCTTCCAGGGCGCAGACCTGGAGCACACCACCTACTTCCGCCCCTTCGAGCTGGTCGACATCCCCGGCGCGCACTACGTGGTCCTCGGTTACTACGTCACCACCGAGGACGGCACCGGCCTGGTCCACCAGGCTCCCGCCTTCGGCGCCGACGACATGACGACCTGCAAGCGGTACGGCCTGCCGGTGGTCAACCCGATCGGCCCCGACGGACGCTTCCTCGACGGCGTCCCGCAGGTCGGCGGGCAGTTCTTCAAGGACGCCGACGAGGGCCTGACCGAGGACCTCAGGGCGCGGGGCCTGCTCTACCGTGGCAGCCATTTCGAGCACAGCTACCCGCACTGCTGGCGCTGCCACACCGCGCTGCTCTACTACGCGCTGCCCGCCTGGTACATCCGCACCACGGCGATCAAGGATCAGCTCCTCGCCGAGAACGAGAAGACCAACTGGTACCCCGAGACGATCAAGTGGGGCCGCTTCGGCGAGTGGCTGCGCAACAACGTCGACTGGTCGCTGTCCCGCTCGCGTTACTGGGGCACGCCGCTGCCGCTGTGGATCTGCTCGGCCGACGAGTCGCACGTCACCTGTGTCGGCTCGCTGGAGGAGCTGAGCCGGCTGTCGGGCCAGGACGTCTCCGCGCTCGACCCGCACCGCCCCTACGTCGATGACGTCACGCTGTCCTGCCCCACCTGCGGGGCCGAGGCGCGCCGGGTGCCGGACGTGATCGACGCCTGGTACGACTCGGGGTCGATGCCGTTCGCCCAGTGGGGCGCGCCGTATCAGTCCGAGGACATGCTCGAGAAGGCCTACCCGGCGCAGTTCATCTGCGAGGCCACCGACCAGACGCGTGGCTGGTTCTACTCGCTGATGGCGGTCGGCACGCTGGTCTTCGGCAAATCGTCCTACGAGAACGTGCTCTGCCTCGGCCTGATCCTCGCCGAGGACGGCCGCAAGATGAGCAAGCACCTGGGCAACGTGCTCAAGCCGATCCCGCTGATGGACCAGCACGGCGCCGACGCGCTGCGCTGGTACATGGCCTGCGCCGGTTCGCCGTGGGCGGCTCGCCGGGTGGGGCACGGCGCCCTGGAGGAGATCGTCCGCAAGGTCCTGCTGACCTACTGGAACACCGCGTCGTTCTTCACCCTCTACGCCAACGCCGAATCGTGGTCGCCGGCCAAGCTGGCCGAGGCCCCCTCATACGCCGAGCGCCCGCTCATCGACCGCTGGGCGCTGGCCGAGCTGCACCGGACGGTCGCCGAGGTGACCGCGTCGCTGGACGAGTTCGACACCGCCCGGGTCGGGCGGCGGCTGTCGGAGTTCCTCGACGACCTGTCCAACTGGTACGTCCGGCGCTCCCGCCGCCGGTTCTGGTCCGGTGACGCCTCGGCGTTCGCCACGCTGTACGAATGCCTGGAGACCGTCACCCGGCTGATGTCACCGGTGGTGCCGTTCATCACCGACTACGTCTGGGACGTGCTCCGCGACGCCGGCGGCCCCTCCTCGGTGCACCTGGCCGGCTGGCCCGCGGTGACCGAGGAGCTGCTGGACCCCGCCCTGTCGGAGCAGATGGGGCTGGTGCGCCGCCTGGTGGAGCTGGGCCGTTCGGCCCGCGCCTCCAGCGGAGTCAAGACCCGCCAGCCGCTCGGCCGTGCCCTGGTGGGCGCTCGCGGCTGGGCGGCGCTCTCCACCGAGCTGCGCGAGCTGATCGCCGACGAGCTCAACGTGCAGGGCCTGGAGGACCTGTCGGGCATCGAGGCCGACCTGGTCTCCTTCACGGTCAAGCCCAACTTCCGGGCGCTGGGCAAGAGGTTCGGCTCGCAGACCAAGCTGGTCGCCGCGGCCGTCGCCGCCGCCGACCCCGCAGAGCTGGCGCGCGGCCTGCGCTCCGGTTCGGCGGTCTCGGTGGAGGCCGGCGAGCTGGGCACGGTGGAGCTGAGCGGCGAAGAGGTGATCGTCACCGAGCAGCCGAAGTCCGGCTGGGCCGTGGAGACCGGAGCCGTCGACACCGGCACCGGCGAGACGGTCGCCCTCGACCTGACCATCACCGACGACCTTCGCCGTTCCGGCCTGATCCGGGACGTCGTCCGCCTGCTCCAGGACGCCCGCAAGTCGACCGGCCTGTCCATCTCCGACCGGATCGACGTGTGGTGGTCCACCACCGACGGCGACCTGGCCGAGACTCTGCGCGCCCAGGGCGGCACGGTGGCGGGCGAGGTCCTGGCCCTCTCCTTCACCGAAGGCTCCGACAGCGACCTGCCCACCCACCACGACGCCGACCTTGGTCTGACCTTCCAGCTCCGCCGCACCGTCTGATCTCTCCTGACGCGCGAGGTCTGCGGTCGCGACGATAACGGAAGGGGCCCTGGGGATTTCCCCAGGGCCCCTTCCGCTGTGGCGATGCGGCTCGCGGGTGATCCGGCCGGTGGCTTAGCCGCCGTCGCGGCAGACCGAGCAACTGCTCAGGCCGGCCTCCTCGGCTTCGGATCGGGACATGGTCTCGATGCCGCTGCCGTCCGTGCCCTTGATGAGCGGACAGGCCGAGCTGTGGAAACGGCGGGTGCCGACGATGACCTTGACCGTTCCGGAGTCGTCGGAATCCGGCTGCTCGTCCATGACGACGGGAATCCCGTGGGGGGCCGTGTCGGTGTCTTCGTCGTCCGCCCCGGAAATCCCTTCGTCGTCCGCGACGGAGACCTCTTCGTCTTCCGCGGCGGAAACTCCTCGCGAGACCTCCTCGGACGTCTCCTGCGGAGCTTCCTGCGGCTCCGCCGAGGTGGAGTCGGCCGTCACCTGCCCGGCGCGCCCGGGTGCGGTGTCGACCGGCTCCACCGGCTCGGAGGGGCTGTCCGGCTCCACGGACGCGGGCCGGCCGGGAGCCTTCCGCTTCGCCGGGGAAGGCTTCTCGGAAGCCTCCTGTCCGGCGGAGCGGGTCGTGGTCGTGACGGGGGTGTCGGGCTCTGAGGGGCCCGATTCGGCGGAATCGGCCTCGGCGGGCGCGTCCGGCTCCTCCTGTTCGGCGGGCGCGGGGTCGGCTGGGCCGTCCACGTCTCCGATCGGGGCGTCGTCCTCGATCTCGATGATGACCTCGGGCTCCGGTGACGCCGTGGAGGACCCGGCAGGCCCGGCGGAATCGTCTTCGGCGGAGGGGGGCTCGGCCGGGGTCTCACCCTTGAGCTCGTCGAACTCCTCGGGCTCGTCGAGCTCCTCAGGCTCCGGCTCGGACGCGACCGAGGCGACCACGTCGCGACTGAACCAACTGGTGGCCTCAGAGTCGGCGGAGGTGGAGGTCTCGGAGTCGGCGGAGGTCTCGGGGTCGTTGGAGGTCTCGGAGTCTGCGGAGGTCTCCGGCTCGGGCGCCGGAGGCCGGGCCGAGAACGATCGGCCGGCGGACTCCGCGGCGCGCGACGGGCTCGCCGGTTCTTCGGACCGCGCCTGATCTCCGGACTGCGGGGTGCCGGGGATGTAGGGGCGGGTCACCGCGACAGCGCTCTCCTGGCTCTCCTGCGAGCCGGACGAGGGGACGGGTGCGTACGGCGGGCCGAAGCGGGCGGTGGGCTCGTGCACGCCGGCTTCGCGGGCCTCGGCGGAGAGGCTGGACTCCTGCGAGGAGAGCGGGGGCTTGGCCGTCTCCTGGGCCTCGTCCGGGGCGTTCTGCGGCTGGGTTCCGCCGCTGAACTCGGGCAGGCACGTGGTGCAGGGCGTGAAGCCCTCCTCGCGCGCCTCCTCGTGAGTGAGCTCCTCATGGTCCCTGCCGACGAGTTGCCGGCATCCGGCGACGTGATACCGCTTGCGCCCGGGGATCACCAGAACGATCGCCTCGGGGCCCAGCAGGCCCTGCCTCGCGGCGGGGACCGGCCCGGCCGTCTGACTCGGCCGGGGCCGGGTCGCGACGGTCGCCGGTCGCGGCGTCCCCTGCGGCACCCCGGCGTGCGGTGCCGGGGGGGCTTGCCGGTGCGGCGGCATCATGTGCGGTGCGGGCATCGGCCCGGCCGGGACCGGCCCCTTGGACGGGAGCGGAGCCGACCCGGCGCGTTCGCGGCCGGGGAACAACTCGTGGCGGCGCAGCAGCGCCCCGATCACCAGGAAGACCGCGGACAGCACGCTGACCGCGATCGACCACATGACCAGAAATGGCTTGGCCAGCACGAATCCTGCAATGAGCAGGACGATGGCCGTAACCACCAAACCGGCGCTGATAAGGATCACAGAGGAACTCCCGGATACGGGTCAGGGGGGTTTGACCCGTTACCCTAGCGGCGGTCGTTGTGCGGACCGTCAACGCCCTGGAAGGCGCCCGAATGCTGCGGCGGCTCGCCACCGAACGGGTTGGCGGCGCCCTGCATGTTGGGCTGCCCACCCGGGGCGACGGCGTGGGACATGGCGGGGGGGCCGCCCACGATCGGGAATCCGCCACTGCCCTCGGCAGCCACGTTCAGCTCGGCGAGCTGGTTCTCCAGGTAGAGCTTCAGACGGCTGCGGTATTCGCGCTCGAAGCTGCGCAGCTCCTCGACCTTGCGCTCGAGCTCGTCGCGGGTCTGCACCAGCGAGCCCATGGCCTGGCGGTGCCGCTCCTGCGCATCGCGCTCCAGCGTCTCGGCGCGGGCGCGCGCGTCACCGATGACCTGCTCGGCCTGACGACGCGCCTTGCCCAGGATGTCGTCGGCCTCGCGGCGCGCCCGGGTCACCGTCTCGTCCGCCTCCCGGCGGGCGTCGGCGATCGCCTGGTCGGCCGTCTGCTGGGCCAGCGCGAGCACGCGAGCGGCGGTGTCCATGTTGTCCTCGGCGGGGGGCATCCCCATGCCGACGGGAACAGGCTGCTGGTGCTGCACCGGCTCGGGGGCACGCATCGGCTCCGGCTGCGGCATCATCATCTCGGGCTTGGGCTCGGCGACGGGAGCGGGCGCCATGGCCATCCCCATTCCGCCGGGCACCTTGCCCCGCAGGCACTCCGCGAGTTTGGCGCGGAGCTCCTCGTTCTCCTGAATGAGGCGGTCCAGCTCGGACTCGACCTCATCGAGGAAGGCGTCTACCTCTTCTTCGTCATAGCCCGGCCTGAGCCGGGTCGTACTGAATTGCTTGTTCCGCACATCAGCGGGCGTCAGCGGCATTTCGGTCTCCTTGGCGCGCTTGGAGTCTGTCCGGAGGGACGGTACCCGATCAACGAAGCGCGGACACGAGTTGGATCAAGACCAAGACCACAATGAACAGCACTGTGAAGCTTAGGTCAAAGGCCACCGTACCCAACCGGAGTGGTGGAATGAAACGGCGGAGGAACTTGAGAGGTGGATCGGTCACCGTGTACACGGCTTCCGCCAGAACGAGCACGACCCCCGTGGGTCGCCACTGACGTGCGAACGCCTGCACCGTCTCAAAGATCATTCTGCCGATCAGCAGAACCAGGTAGAGGGACAGGACAACGACCAAGATCTCGCTAACGATCCCCACGGCCCGTCCCCGCCTCCGCTCTGTTCCGCCGTCCCCGGTCTCGTCTGGACCTGTCCGGCCGATCACTGTTCATGGTGGAACTCTAGCTCTGGTTGAAGAACCCGCGTTCCGCGATTCGGGCCTTGTCCTCGGCGGTCACCTCGACATTGGCAGGGGACAACAGGAACACCTTGTTCGTAACACGTTCAATGCTGCCGTGTAGGCCAAAGACAAGACCTGCCGCGAAATCGACAAGCCGCTTGGCGTCGCTGTCAACCATCTCGGTCAGATTCATGATGACCGGGGTGCCGTCCCGGAAGTGCTCGCCAATTGTCCGCGCCTCGTTGTAGGTGCGGGGATGAAGTGTCGTTATACGCGCCAGATCGGTCGTGCGGCGCTCTATGACAGCCGTCGCGGGCCTTGGCGCGGGCACGCCGGGATCGGTGTCGTCCTCGCGGTCGAGGACCGTGCCGGGCCGCTCGTCGCCGACCCTCCGCGAGTCGTCGAAGTCGTCGTACTCGTCGTCGGAATAGCTGTCGTATCTCTCGTAGCGGTCGTCCTCCACAAGACCGAGGTAGACCGCCATCTTGCGCATCGCGCCGGCCATCGCTACTTCTTCCTCCGCCTTACTTCGATTTGCCTGGGGCGGTAGCCGCACCCCCTTGGAGCTCACCACCGATCGACCTCTATCTGGATACGCGGACGCCAAGGTCCACTTGAAGGGACATTACCTGACTAAGGGCTTCCTGCGACCGAGCAACGCCGTACCGACACGCAGGTGTGTCGCACCATTCGCAATAGCCTCTGACATATCACCGCTCATGCCCGCCGAGATGACCCCGGCCTCCGGGTGGGCGTCCCGTACGACCTGCGCGATCTCCCGCAGCCTGGCGAAGGCCCTGGCGGGCTCCTCCCCCAGCGGCGCCACCGCCATCACCCCGCCCAGCCGCACCCCGGGGGCCCCGGCGAGGGCGTCGGCCAACGCGGCCACGTCCGCCGGCCGCGTCCCGCCACGTCCGGGATCGTCGTCCAGGGCGACCTGCACCAGGCAGGTGACCTCCCTGCCCGCCCGGACCGCCTCCTGGCTGAGCGCGCTCACCAGGCGAGGGCGGTCCACCGAGTGGACGACGTCGGCGTACTCGATCACGGAACGGACCTTGTTGGTCTGCAACTGGCCGACGAAGTGCCAGGTGAGGTCGAGACCGGCGCACTCGCGCGCCTTGCTCGAAGCCTCCTGGTCACGGTTCTCCCCCATGTCCGTGACCCCGAGCTCCGCCAGTAATCGCACGTCAGAGGCCGGATATGTCTTGCTCACCGCGATGAGCGTGAGCTCCTCACGGGCACGGCCGGCGACCCGGCAGGCTTCGGCGATGTTCGCCTCGACCTGGGCCAGACCGGCCGCGATCTCATCACGTCGTGTTGTTTCCGTCACTTCTCCGCCGTTCACATACCGACAAACCGGCGGAATCCATTCTCCCTGTCACGGCTGGGTGATTCGTCGCCCACCCAGCCGTGAGCAATGTCACTTCAGGAAGTCAGGGACGTCGAGCTCTTCCTCCTGCTCCTCGAAGATCACCGGCCGCCGGCGGGCGGGGTCGGACACCCTCGCGGAGATGGGAGTGGGCTGCGACGGCTCCGGCGCCGGACGCGGGATCGACACCGGCGGCACCGGCGACTCCTCCGCACGCGGCGGCTCGGCCTGCTCGGCCGGGACGTGCGCCGGCGGGGCGGAGTGCATCGGCTGGACCGGCTGGGCCTGCGGGAGCGGCTGCGGTGCCGGCGGGATCGGCGCCTCCACCACCGGGGCGGGCACGGGAGGCGGGCTGACGACCGGCCGGACCGGTGGCGGCTGCTCGACTCTCGGCTCCGGCCGGGGCTCGGCCTTCACCGTGGGCGGCGCCGGACGGACCGGCGCGGTCACCGAGGGCGCGGCCGGCGCCGGGCGCGCCGCCGGCTGCTGGCGGGCGGCCGGCTGCGGCACGACCGCCTTGTTCTCCGCGGCGGGCTCGTCGAACCCGGCCGCGATCACGGTGACGCGCACCTCGTCGCCGAGGGCGTCGTCGATGACCGTGCCGAAGATGATGTTGGCGTCCGGCGCGGCGGCGTTGGAGACGAGCTGGGCCGCCTCGTTGATCTCGAACAGGCCGAGGTCGGACCCGCCGGCGATCGACAGCAGCACGCCGTGCGCGCCGTCGATGCTGGCCTCCAGCAGCGGACTGGAGACGGCCATCTCGGCGGCGGCGACCGACCGGTCGTCACCGCGCGCGTGGCCGATGCCCATGAGCGCCGAGCCTGCGCCGGACATGACCGACTTCACATCCGCGAAGTCGAGGTTGATCAGACCCGGCGTGGTGATGAGATCGGTGATGCCCTGGACACCGGAGAGCAGTACCTGGTCGGCCGCCTTGAAGGCGTCCAGCACGCTCACCTGCCGGTCGGAGATCGACAGCAGCCGGTCGTTCGGGATCACGATGAGGGTGTCGACCTCCTCGCGCAGCGTCTCGATGCCGGCCTCGGCCTGCATCGCCCGGCGCCGGCCTTCGAAGCTGAAGGGCCGGGTGACCACGCCGATGGTCAGCGCGCCCAGCGAGCGCGCGATGTTGGCCACCACCGGGGCGCCGCCGGTGCCGGTGCCACCGCCCTCTCCGGCGGTGACGAACACCATGTCGGCGCCCTTGATGACCTCTTCGATCTCCTCGCGGTGGTCCTCGGCCGCCTTGCGCCCGACTTCGGGGTTGGCCCCCGCGCCGAGGCCGCGGGTGAGTTCGCGCCCGACATCGAGCTTGACGTCGGCGTCACTCATCAGCAGCGCCTGAGCGTCGGTATTAATGGCGATGAACTCGACGCCCTTGAGTCCCTCCTCGATCATCCGGTTGACGGCGTTGACTCCGCCTCCGCCGATTCCTACAACCTTGATGACCGCGAGGTAGTTCTGCGGTGCTGCCACGACGAGGGGCCTTTCCGCTCGTTGACTTGCAATTTCATGCGGCACGGGGGCCCGTGCCGTCGCTTCCAAAACTCTCACCCTCAAGTTGAGATTTAGATTTATGTCAACCTGAGGAGTGATACGGACAGTAGGAGTTGCGCTCCTGGCGGGTCAACTAACCGCGCCGCAAGCGCGCCCGGCGTGTCGCGGGCCGTCCTTTTCGGAGAACGCCCGCGACCGGGTGAGATCACTTCACCGTCACGACGTCGGGCGAGCTCACGTCATAGGTGTCCGCCGGACGTTTCAGCAGCGTAAGGAGGATCTTCGCCTTCTCGGCCGGACGGTCCCGGCCGCCCCACACGACCGCGCGGCCGTCCTTCAGACGCAGCGAGACGGTCTCGGGCGACGGCGCGAGGACTTCGGCGACCAGCCGGCCCAGATCTCCCGGCAACGCCGCCATGACGGCCAGCGCCGCGCCGGTCGCCGGATCGCCGGGCTGCGGGCGGTCCACCCGCAGCACCGGAAGAGACGCGGGAGCGGTGTCCTTGATCTCGGTCATCACGCCGTGCCGGTCCATGACCGCGAACTTGGGCCCGACCGGCACCACCGCCAGCGGCTCGCGCTCCACGATCTCCACCACCAACGTGCCGGGCCAGCCACGGCTGACCCGCACCGTCTCGATCTGCCGGATCCGCCTGATCCGCTTCTCGACCTCGGCCACGTCCACGACGGCCAGGGGTCTGCCCGTCGGCACCCCCGCGGCCTGCTGGACCTGCTGGGCCGGGATGGCGAGGTTGCCCACCACCCGGATGTCCCGCACGCCGAGCACCGACGAGAAGAACACCAGCCAGGCCGCGATGGACACCACCCCGACGGTGAGCAGGGCCAGGAAGGCCGACCTCCAGACCCCGTTCACCGTCTCCCCCCGTCCGGCGGCTCGGGCGCGGGCGCCCTGCGTCCCCTCCCGTGGGTCACCTGGCGGCCAGCTCCGCGACGATGCGGGGGCCCAGTTCGGTCACGTCGCCCGCGCCCATGGTGAGCACGATGTCTCCGGGCCTGACCCGGTCGGCCACCAGGGCGGGAACCGCCTCCCGCTGCGGCGCGTAGGTCACCTGCCCGGACGGCAGGGGCACCTTGCCCGCCACCAGCGCTCCGGAGACGCCCGGCTCGGGGTCCTCACGGGCGCCGTAGACGTCCAGCACGATGGCCTCGTCCGCCAGCCCCAGGGCGACTCCGAACTCGTCGGCGAAGAACCTGGTGCGGGAGTAGAGGTGCGGCTGGAAGACCGCGACGACCCTGCCGGAGCCGGAGAAGGAGGCCACCACGTCCCGCGCCGCGCGCAGGTCGGCGGCGAGCTCGGTCGGATGGTGGGCGTAGCTGTCGAAGACCGCCACTCCCCCCGCCTCGCCCTTGGCCTCGAACCGGCGCTTGGCGCCGGTGAAGGCCGCCAGGCCGTCGCGTATCTCGTCGAAGGACACCCCCAGCTCCGCCGCCACGGCGATGACCGCGGTGGCGTTGAGCGCGTTGTGACGGCCGGGTACGGCGAGCCTGACCTCCCCGTGGCCACCGACCGTGAAGGAGATGCCCAGACCGTCGGGGACGATCCCGTTCACCCGTAGGTCGGCGCCCTCGGCCTCACCGTAGGTGATCACTTTCAGGCCTCGCGCGCGGGCTATCGGGACCAGCGCCGCCGACCCGGGGTCGTCGGCGCAGATCACCATGGACTCCCCGACCCGCTCGACGAAACGGGCGAAGCTGTCGTAGACCGCGCGCGGATCGCCATAGTTGTCAAGATGGTCCGGCTCCACGTTCGTCACCACGGCGATGTCCGGGGCCAGCATGAGGAAGGAGCCGTCGCTCTCGTCGGCTTCCGCGACGAACACCCCGCCCGCGCCCTCGTCGGCGCCCAGGCCGGTGGTCACGAGCTGACCGCCGACGCAGTAGGACGGGTCGGCGCCGCACTTCTGCAGCGCCACCGTGAGCATCGAGGTCGTGGTGGTCTTGCCGTGGGTTCCGGCCAGGGCGATCCCGGTCCGGCCCGCCATGACCGAGGCCAGCGCGGCGGCTCGGGGAATGACGCGCAGGCCCTGGCGCAGCGCCTCGCCCAGTTCGGGGTTGGAGTCGCGGATCGCGGTGGAGACCACCACCGTGTCGACGTGCTTGATGTGCGAGGCGGCGTGGCCGATGTGGACTCTGGCGCCCAGCTCCCGCAGCTCGGTCACCATGTCCGAGCCGCGAGAGTCGCTGCCGGAGACCGGCACGCCGCGCTTGAGCAGGATGCGTGCGATGCCGGACATGCCGGCGCCGCCGATCCCGATGAAGTGGACGCGCCCGAGATCCTCCGCCGCGACCGGATCCACCAATTTGACCAAGCTCATCGGTCGCTCACCGTTCCTCGTTCACTGCGCCGGCGGCCTGGGGCCTCGACCGGTCACGCGTCCAGCTCATCGGGCTCTCCCCTGCGCCGCGATCTGCAACACCCTGCGGGCGAGCGTCATGTCGGCGTCTTTACGGCCCATCCTGGAGGCGGCCTCCGACATGGTGACCACGCGCTCGGGGTCGGACAGGATGGGAAGGACGTTCTGAATGATCCACTCCGGTGACAGGTCGGCGTCGTCGACCATGAGGCCGCCGCCGGCCTGCACGATCGGCTCGGCGTTGAGCCGCTGTTCGCCGTTGCCGTGGGGAAGCGGGATGTAGGCGGCGGGCAGGCCCACCGCGGTCAGCTCGGCGCAGGTCATGGCACCGCTGCGGCACAGCGCGAAGTCGGCCGCGGCGTAGGCCAGATCCATCCGGTCGACGTACTGCAGCACGACGTACTGCGGGTCGCCGGGCGGCGGCTCCTGCTCCAGCGTGTTCTTCGGGCCGATGACGTGCAGCACCTGCACCCCGGCCCGGCGCAGCGCCGGGGCGGCGGCCAGGGCCGCCTGGTTGAGCGAACGCGCGCCCTGCGAGCCACCGGTGATCAGCAGCGTGGGCAGGTCGGCCTCCAGGCCGAACCAGGAGCGCGCCTTGTCGCCCATGGACAGCCGGTCCAGCGAGACGATCTCACGGCGCAGGGGGATCCCCACGTGTTGCGCGTGGTTCAGCGGCGTGTTCGGATGACCGGTGAACACGTGGTCGGTGAGCCGGGCGCCCAGCCGGTTGGCCAGGCCGGGCCGCGGGTTGGCCTCGTGCACCACGATCGGCACTCCGCGTCGTCGCGCCCCGAGGTAGGCGGGGGTCGCCACGTAACCTCCGAAACCGACCAGCGCGTCGGCCTGGACCCGCTCCATGATGCCCGCGGCCGCGTTGATGGCGCCCGCCAGCCGTCCGGGCACGGTCAGCAGCTGGGGTGTGATCGCCCGGGGCAGCGGCACCGCGGGCACGAGCTGTAGCTCGTAGCCCCGAGCCGGCACCAATCGCGTCTCCAGGCCGCGCTCCGTGCCGAGGCACGTGATCCCGATATTCGGGTCGAGCCGGCGAAGCGCATCGGCCAGTGCCAACGCCGGTTCGATGTGACCGGCCGTCCCGCCGCCGGCGAGGACCACCCTCATGTCGGTCCTTTCACTTATCGTCTTCCTCGGACCCGCCGTCGTTTCCGCGTCGGACCACCCAGTCGCCTATCTCCTCGCCCGGACCGGCCGTCGTTGGCGGACCGGACCACCCAGGCCAAGCCAGCTTAGGCCCCGCGCCAGCGGTCCGGGGCCACGCGCGGCCAGCGCCTGGCTCGCGCCCGGCTCGTGTTTGGCGAAGGCGAGCAGCATCCCGAGCGCGGCGAGGGTCGGCAAAAGCGCCGATCCGCCGTAGGAGACCAGGGGCAGCGGGATGCCGGTGATGGGCAGCACGCCGATGACGGCACCGATGTTGACGATGGCCTGACCGACGATCCAGGCGACCGCGGCGGCCGCGGCGAGCCGGACGAACGGGTCCTTGACCCGGGTCGCCACCCGCAGGCCCGCGTAACCCAGCAGGCCGAACAGGGCCACCACGACCAGCGTGCCCATCAGGCCGAGCTCCTCGCCGAGGATGGAGAAGATGAAGTCGCTCTCGGCGTGCGGGGTCCAGTTCCATTTCTGCCTGCTGAAGCCCAGCCCGAGCCCGAACCAGCCACCGCTGCCCATCCCGATCTGTCCCTGCACCAGCTGGTATCCGGCTCCCTGGGCGTTACCCCACGGATTGAGCCACCCCTTGATCCGATCCGAGCGGTAGCCCTCGAAGGTGATCATCGTGATGGTGGCCAGCACCAGGAGCGACAGGAGACCGCCGAACAGCTTCAGCGGCGCGCCCACCACCCACAACAGGGCCAGGAAGATCATCATCAGCACCAGGGTGGTGCCGAGGTCACGCCCCAGCATCACCAGGACGGCCATGATCGCCAGTCCCGGCATGAGGGGGATCAGCAGCCTGCGCCACTCGATCCGCCCGGCGCGCGCTCCCCTGGCGAGGAGGTCGGCGCCCCAGATCACCAGCGCGAGCTTGGCCGGCTCCGACGGCTGGATGGTGAGCTCGCCGATGTAGATCCAGCGCTGCGCGCCCAGCTCCGAGGTGCCGATGAAGAGCACCAGGATCAGGCCCAGGGCGGCGAAGACCATCAGCGGGTAGCCCACCAGCCGGAAGAACCTGACGGGCAGCCGGGAGCAGATCCACATCAGCAGCAGCCCCACCGCCATCGAGACGAACTGCCGCCCGAAGAGCGCGAACGCCGACCCTCTCGTCTGGAGCGCCTCGACGCTCGACGCGGACAGCACCATCATCAGCCCCAGGGCCATCAGCAGCGCGGTGACGCCCAGCAGCAGGTGGTAGGAGAAGAGCGGACGCGCCAGCAGCTCGCGCACGCGCGCGAGCCTGCCGTCGAAGGAGCCGGAGTCCGGCTCCCGATCCTGCTCGGCGCTCTTCGCCACCCCGCTCCGCCGGCCGGCCGGGCGCCCCGGGTCCTCTAGCGTGGTCATGCGTCCCCGGCGTCGTGCCGTGATCCGCCCAGACCCTCCACAACGGCCCGCGCGAACGCCTTCCCGCGGGCTCCGTAGTTGGGGAACATGTCCAGGGAGGCGCCGGCCGGGGCCAGCAGCACGGTGTCTCCGGGAGTGGCGAGCCTGGCGGCTTCGGTGACGACACGGTCCATGACCCCAGTGTCTTGGCCGACGACCTCCACCACCGGGACATTCTCGGCGTGTCGCGCCAGAGCCTGCCGGATTCGCTCGCGATCGACGCCCAGGAGCACCGCGCCGCGCAGCCGGGGCGCGGCCCGCCGTACGAGCTCGTCCACGTCGGCGCCCTTGAGCTGCCCGCCGGCGATCCAGACGATCGAGGGGTAGGCGGCGAGCGACGCCGCGGCGGCGTGCGGGTTGGTGGCCTTGGAGTCGTCCACGTAGTCGACCTCGCCGATCCGCGCGACCCGCGCCATCCGGTGCGGGTCGGGGACGAAGTCCAGCAGGCCCTGCCGTACGGCCGCCGCGGGCACCCCGTAGGACCGGGCCATGGCCGCGGCGGCGAGGGCGTTGGCCACGTTGTGCGGCGCGAACGGCCGGACGTCGGCGAACGAGGCGAGCTCCTCGGCGTTGCGCACCGGGTCGTCCACGAACGCCCGGTCCACCAGCAGATCGTCCACCACGCCGATCTGCCCCGGCCTCGGCACCTCGAGGGTGAAGCTCACCGCGCGCGTTCCCGGGATCCCTCCGTACGGCGCGGCCAGCCGGGCCGACCACTCGTCGTCGGCGTTGTGGACGACCGTCCCCGCCCGGGTGAAGATCTCCCCCTTGACCCGGGCGTACTCCTCCATGGAGCCGTGCCAGTCGAGGTGGTCGGGGGCGAGGTTGAGCACGGCGGCGGTGTGCGGGGCGAGGCTGGGCGAGCGGTGGAGCTGGAAGCTGGACAGCTCCACGGCGAGCACCTCGGCGGGTCCGGTGACGGCCTCGACGATGGGGGTGCCGACGTTGCCGACCGCAAGCGCCGCGCGCCCGGCGGCGGTCAGCATCGAGGTGAGCATCCGGACCACGGTGGTCTTGCCGTTAGTGCCGGTCAGCGCCAGCCACGGTGCGGCGCCCGCCGGGCGGAGCCGCCAGGCCAGCTCGACCTCGCCGATCACCTCCACCCCGGCCTCGGCCGCCGCGACGAGCAGCGGATGGTGCGGCGGCCAGCCGGTGGCGACGACGAGGGTGGTGCCGGCGGGGAGCCGCGCGGGCTCGCCGAAGCGCACCTCGACCCCCAGCCCGGCCAGCTCCGCGGCGGTCGCCCTGGCCCGTTCCCCGTCCCGGCCCTCCAGGACGACCACCTTGTCGCCCCGGGCGGCCATGACGCGGGCGACGGCCGTGCCGGAGACCCCGAGGCCGGCGACGCAGATCATGCGGTCACCTCCGCGGGCCAGGCGCTCGAAGCCGCCGCGCTCATGACTTCGGCATCCATTCGACGTAGAACAGCCCGAGGCCGGCGGCGGCGAAAAGGCCGGCCAGCAGCCAGAAGCGGACCACGATGGTCGTCTCCGCCCAGCCCGCCAGCTCGAAGTGGTGCTGGAGCGGGGCCATTCTGAAGACCCGTTTGCCGGTCATCTTGAAGAAGCCCACCTGGATCATCACCGAAGCCGTGATGACCACGCACATCCCGGCCAGGATGATCAGCAGGAGCTGGGTGCGGGTGGTGATGGCCAGGCCGGCGATCACGCCGCCCAGGGCCAGCGAGCCGGTGTCCCCCATGAAGATCTTGGCCGGCGGGGCGTTCCACCACAGGAAGCCGATCAGCGCGCCGAGCACGGCGGCGGCGACCACCGCCACGTCCAGCGGGTCGCGGACCCAGTAGCAGTTGGGGCTGAGCTGGGTGGTGCAGCTGTTGCGCAGCTGCCAGTTGCCGATCAGGACGTAGGAGGCCAGCACCACGCCGGTGGCGCCGCTGGCCAGGCCGTCGAGGCCGTCGGTGAGGTTCACCGCGTTGGAGAAGCCCACGATCATGATGAGCACCCAGATCGTGAACCCGATGATGCCGATGGACGGCCCGAAGTCCCGCAGGAACGACAGCCGGGTCTCTGCCGGAGTGATCAGGTAGGGGTTCTCGAAGCGGGTCACCAGGACCGCGAAGACCGCGCCGACGACGAGCTGGCCCAGGGCCTTGGCGCCGCTGCGCAGGCCGAGGCTGCGCTGTTTGTAGATCTTGATGAAGTCGTCGAGGAAGCCGACCGCGCCGAGGCCCACCATCAGGAACAGCACCAGCACGGCGGAGGCGGTGGGCGGGGTCCAGGTGGCCAGGTGGGCGCAGACGAACCCGACCAGCGCCGCGATGACGATCACGGTGCCGCCCATGGTGGGGGTGCCGCGCTTGTCGTGGTGGCCGGAGGGGCCCTCCTCCCGGATGCTCTGGCCGTAGCCGCGTCGCGAGAACAGGCGGATCGCCAGCGGCGTGCCGAACATCGACAGCAGCAGGCCCACCGCCGCCGCGATGAGGATCCCCATCATCGGCGGTCACCCCCGAGCAGCGCCTCGGCCACACGCTCCAGTCCGGCGGCCCGCGGCCCCTTGACCAGCACCACGTCACCGGGGGCCAGCAGCGGCGACAGCGCGGCGACGGCCGACTCGGCGTCGGGGACGTGCGTGATCCGCGTGGCGGGCGAGGCGTCCGCCACGGCGGCCTCGGCCCCGGCCAGGAGCGGGCCGGCGTCGGGTCCGACGACGAGGAGGCCGGCGAGGCCGGCGCCGGCCGCCAGGCGGCCCACGCCCTCGTTCAGGGCCGCGCTCTCCTCGCCGAGTTCGAGCAGGGAGGCGATGACCGCGAAGCGGCGGCGGCCGCCCGCGAGGGCGTCGAGGGCGCCCAAGGCGGCCCGCATGGAGTCGGGGTTGGCGTTGTAGGCGTCGTTGATCACGGTGACGCCGTCCTCCCGGTCGGTGACCTCCATCCGCCAGCGGCTGCGGGGCTCGGCCTCCGACAGCTCCTCGGCGATGGTGGCGACCGGCAGGCCGAGTTCGTAGGCGGCCGCGGCGGCGGCGAGCGCGTTCTCCACGGCGTGCTCGCCGTACAGGCGCAGCGCGACCGGCGCGGCGCCGGACGGGGTGCGCAGCGTGAAGGAGGCGCGGCCGCGGTCGTCGAGGGTCACTCCCTCGGCTCGCACCGCGGCGTTCTCGGCGCGGCCGTACCAGGTGATCCGGGCATCGGTACGGCGGGCCATCGCGGCCACCAGCGGGTCGTCGGCGTTCAGTACGGCCACGCCGTCGGCGGGCAGTGCCTCGACCAGTTCGCCCTTGGCCTCGGCTATCGCCTCCTTGCCGCCGAAGACGCCCAGGTGGGCGGTGCCGACGTTGAGGACCACGCCGATCTTCGGCGGGGCGATGCGGGCGAGATCGCTGATGTGGCCCGCGTGCCTCGCGCTGAGCTCCAGCACCAGGTAGTGGGTGGCCTCGTCGGCCTTCAGCACCGTGAGCGGGTGGCCGATCTCGTTGTTGAACGAGCCGACCGGGGCGACCGTCGGGCCGATCCTGGCGGTGAGGCGGGCCAGCAGGTCCTTGGTGGTGGTCTTGCCCGCCGATCCGGTCACGCCGACGACCGTGGTCGACGGCAGCTCGGCGCAGACGGCGGTGGCCAGGTCGGCCAGCGCGGCGACGGTGTCGCCGACGACGATCGTGGGGGCCTCGACGGGCCTGGACGCCAGCACGGCCACGGCCCCGGCCTCGACGGCCTGGGCGGCGAAGTCATGCCCGTCGACCCGGGTGCCCTTGATGGCGACGAACAACGACCCCGGCTCGACGGCGCGGGAGTCGATGACGACCGGGCCGCGCACGACCGCACGGGGGTCGGCCATGCCCGTGAGGGCGCCCGAGGTGATCTCGGCGATCCTGGCCAGCGGCAACGGGATCATGATGCGTCTTACCTACTCTCCATATGTGCTTCGGCGCCCGATCCGGTTCCGCCGCCTGACGATCGCGTCGGCCACCACTTGTCTGTCGTCGAACGGAAGGATCTCGCCCCCGACGTACTGGCCCTGCTCGTGGCCCTTGCCTGCCACGACGACGACGTCACCGAAGCCCGCCCGGCCGATCGCCAGGTCGATGGCCGCAGCCCGGTCCGGCTCAATGATCACATGCGCGCGCTCGTCCTGAGACACGCCGAGGACTCCATTCATCATCTCGGCCAGGATCTGCAGCGGATCCTCCGAGCGCGGGTTGTCACTGGTGAGAATGGCCACATCCGCCAGCCGGGCGGCGGCCTCCCCCATCATCGGGCGCTTGCCCCGGTCACGGTCGCCGCCGCAACCCAGCACCACTGTCAGCCTGCCGGTGGTGACCTCGCGCAGCGAGCGCAGCACCGACTCCACCGCTCCGGGCTTGTGCGAGTAGTCGACGATCGCCTGGAAGTCCTCGCCGCCGGGCACCCGCTCCATCCGGCCGGGCACGCCGGCCAGCGTGCCGACACCGGCCACCGCGGTCCGCAGCGGCACCCCGGCCTCCACCAGGGAGACGATCGCGCCCAGCGCGTTGGCGACGTTGAACGGCCCGGGCAGGGCGACCGTCGCGTCCTCCTCGACGCCGCCGGGGCCGATCACGCGGAAGGCGCTGCCGTCACTGCCCAGGCGCACGTCCGCCGCCCGCCAGTCGGCTTCGGGGGCGCCCGCGGCGGAGAAGGTGGTCATCGGGATCTTGGCCAGGCCGAGGAGCTCCCGCCCGTGGGCGTCGTCGATGTTGACGACGCCGGCGCGGCTCATCTCGGGGGTGAACAGCCGGGCCTTCGTCGCGAAATAGTCGTCGAGGTCCCGGTGGAAGTCCAGGTGGTCCTGGGAGAGGTTGGTGAACAGCGCGACGTCGTAGAACACCGCGTCGACGCGGCCCAGCGCCAGCGCGTGGCTGGAGACCTCCATCGCGGCGGCCGTGACGCCGTGCTCGCGCATGAGGGCGAACAGGCCCTGCAGGTCGCTGGCCTCCGGCGTGGTCAGCTTGGGCGCGAAGCGCAGCTCGCCCGCGTGGATCTCCACGCCGCCGATCAGCCCGGCCTTGTGCCCGGCGGCCCGCAGCCCGGCCTCCAGCAGGAAGCTGGTGGTGGACTTGCCGCTGGTGCCGGTGACGCCGATGACGAGCACGTCCTCAGCGGGCCGGCCGTACACCCAGGCGGAGACCTGACCGAGCACGTGGCGAGGGTCGGGGACGACGAGAACGGGCAGGCCTGTCGCGACCGCGGCCTCCCTGCCCGTCTCGTCGGTCAGGATGGCGGTGGCTCCGGCGGCCAGGGCCTGCGCGGAGAAGTCGGCGCCGTGAGACGTGGCCCCCGGCAGCGCGACGTAGAGGTCTCCGCGCTGCACCTGGCGCGAATCGATGGTGATCCCGGACACGGCGGCCAGCGGCGCGCGTGACGTGCCGGAGGGCGCGCCGAGCAGGCTCGCCAGCCCCGAGAGCGGACGGGGCGAACTGGTTGACGGTCGCATGGACGACGGGGGACGCACGGCGAGAGCGTACCTTCCCTCTTCACTCCCCGGCGCGTATCCGCACCGGGGAGGGCATCGTTCCAGTGGGCGGGATCTTCTTGCTCTTCAACGCGAACGTCATCACTTTCTTGAAGACCGGGGCGGCGATCTCTCCACCGTAGTGGCCCTTCTGAGGGTCTTGGACGACCGCCAGGACGACCAGGCGAGGCTTGTCCGCCGGGGCGAAGCCGACGAACGTCGAGGTGTATCCGCAGTATCCCTGACACTTGGGGTCGTAGCGCATCGCGGTGCCCGTCTTGCCGGCCACGCGGTAGCCGTCGATCGCGGCGAGGTTGCCGGTGCCCTCCTGGCTGACGGCGGCCTCCAGCATCCCGGTGACCTCCTTGGCCGTGCGCTCGCTGATCACCCGGGTCCGCTTGCCCGGCACGGAGGGCGTGAACACCCGGTGCTCGCCGGTCACACCGGCCACGACCTGCGGGGTGACGCGTACCCCGCCGTTGGCTATGGTCTGGTAGACGCTGGCCGTCTGGAGCGCGGTCACCGAGACGCCCTGGCCGTAGGCGATCGTGCAGCGCTGGCTGCCCGACCACTTCCTCCAGTCGGGAAGGAGCCCGGCCTCCTCGCCGAGCAGGCCGCTGCCGGGCTTGGCGCCGAATCCGAAGCGCCGCAGCATCTCGTACAGCTTCTGGTCGCCGACCCGCTGCGAGGCGAGGATCGTGCCGACGTTGCTGGAGGTCGCGACCACTCCTGAAAAGGTCAGCCGCTCCATGGGATGCGGGTGGGAATCTCTCAGCACCTGGTCGGCGCACCTGATGTTGTCGTGGACCCTGAACACGGTCTCGGGCCGCACCGCCCCCGACTCCAGGGCCGCCGCCGCGGTGATGACCTTGTTGGTGCTGCCCGGCTCGAACACGTCGGTCACCGACCGGTTGACCCAGTCCTCGGGCGCGCTCTTCTTCCAGTTCTGCAGGTCGAGCTCGGGCGCGTTGGCCATGGCGACCACCTGGCCGGTCTGCACGTCGAGCACGATGGCGCTGCCGGTGCGCGCGCCGGTCGCCTCGACCTGGTCGGTGATCGCCTTCTGGGCGGCCCACTGGATGTCGCGTTCGATGGTGAGCCGGACGTTGCTGCCCTCCACGGGCGTCTTCAGGGTGCTGCGGGTCATCGGGATGCGCTGCCCCTTGGCGCCCGTCTCGATGAACTGCTCGCCGTCGCGACCGGCGAGCAGCTTGTTGTAGGTGCTCTCCAGCCCGCTCAGGCCCGTGCCCTCGTCGCCGACGAAGCCCAGCAGGGTGCCCGCCAGGTCGCCGCCCGGGTAGTCGCGGCGGTAACGCTCCTTGCTGCCGACGCCCTTGAGCTTGAGTTTCATGATCCGTTCGGCGACGGACGGCTCGACGGTGGCCATCTCCGCGTAATGGCTGCCTGCGACGCCCAGCTTGGTCGCGATCTGCTCCTTGGGCTGGTTGAGCTGCGAGGCCAGGATCGTGGCGACCTGGTCGCGCTTGCCCGGCTCGACCTGCGACGGGTCGATGAAGATCTCGCGCGCCTCCAGGGTCAGTGCGAGCTCGTGCCCGTTGACATCGGTGATCGAGCCGCGCCGCGCGGTCAGCTTCTCGCCCCGCACCCGCTGCTCGGCCGCCTCCGCCATGTAGACCTTGGAGTCAAGGCCCTGGAGCTGCACCAGCCGGCCGGCGAAGATGGTCAGCACGAAGGCCATCGCGATCAGGCCGATGTTGATCCGCCTGCCGGGGTTGCCCAGGTGCAGCACCGCCGGCGGGCGCACCGGCGGCCGGGGCGGCCTGCCGCCCGTTCCGCCCCTGCCCGCCGTACGGCCGGAATCGCTCCTCTGCCCGTCTGCGCGGCCCGCGCCGGAGCGCATCCGCCCCGGGGAGGCCTGCGCCGTCTCCGGTCGTGGAGAGCTGTGCGGCCTGCGCGGCGCCTGCGGCCTGACCGGCCTGCCGGCTCCCTCGGGACGCGTGGACCTGCCCGCGGCGCCGCCGCCGGGCTTGCCGGACGCCGGAGGGGTGCCGGGCCTGCCGGCCCTCGCGGGAGCGCCGGACCTGCCTGAACCGCCCGGCCTGCCCGCATCCCCTGAACCGCCGGACCTGCCTGAACCGCCCGGCTTGCCGGAACCCGTGGAACCACCCGGCCTGCCCGCGCCCGCGGGACCCCCCGCCCTGCCGGGCTTACTTACCTTGCCCGCGCCGGTGGAGGCGCCGGACCTACCCGAACCGCCGGACCTGCCGGCTCCCTCCGAGCCACCGGACCTGCCGGAACCACCCGGCTTGCCGGAACCCGTGGAACCGCCCGGCCTGCCCGCGCCCGCGGGACCGCCGGACCTGCCCGCGGGACCTCCCTGCCCGCCGGAGGCGTCGGAACGCGGCCTGCCCGCCTCGTCGGGGCGCTCCGGCCGGCCCGTGGGCCGGTCCGGGCGACCGGCACCGTCAGGCGGGTTCGAGCCTTCCGGACGGGCGGGCCTGCCGGAGGGACCCGGCTTCCCCGTCGCGTCCGGACCACCCGGCCTGCCACCACGGCCGGGACCACCGGGAGCCCGGCGACCGGAGCCACCGGTGGATCCGTTGCCGGAACCGCCGCGGCCGGGACCCCGGCCACCGGTCTCCCTCACCGGCCCGTGCCCGGCACTCGCTCCTGCCCGATGGGCGTCTGGCCGTCACCTGCGGCCCGGCCGCCGGCGGAGCGGTCGGGGATGACGACGTTGACCCTGTCCCAGTCGGGTTCCTGACCCTGGTTGGCGGCGTTCTTGGAGAGCGCGCCGGGCCCCTCCAGACGCATGTTGCCGTTCTTCAGCTCTTCCTTCTTCTGGCGGAGCCGGTTGTTCTCATCACTCAGCTGGGAGGCCTTGAAGGAATCCTGGGCGAGGACGGTGTTCAGCAGCAGCAGACTGACCAGGCCACCGCAGAGCAGGCCGACCACGAGCAGCACGAAGGGAGCGCGCGGCGCGCGTCCCCGCCGGGCCGCCTTGGCCGGAGCCGGGGCCGGGGCCGCGGCATCGGTGGCGGGCACGGTCCTGACCGGCCTGGGCCTGTGCGTCTGCGGCGTCGCGCGGGGTACGCGCACGGGGCGCCGGCCGCGGCTCGGCGCGGTACGGACGTCTGAGTCACTCCTCGTCAACTGCCTCACGGATCCTCTCTGCTGCCCGGCACCGGGCGGAGGCCGCCCGCGGATTGCGGGCCACCTCCTCTTCGCTCGGAAGTTCGGCTCCCCTTGTCAGAAGGGCGAACCGCGGCTGGTGAGCCGGCAACGGGACGGGCAGCCCCGGCGGGCTGGTGTCCTTGGTTCGCGCCGCGAGGACCTGCTTGGTCAGCCGGTCCTCAAGGGAGTGATAGGCGAGCACGACCACGCGCCCGCCCAGAGTCAGGGCGTCGAGCGCGGCGGGGAGCGCGCGTTCCAGTGCCGTCAACTCCGCGTTCACCTCGATCCTCAACGCCTGAAAAGTCCTTTTTGCGGGGTTTCCCCCGGTTCGTCGGGTAGCGGCCGGGATCGCCGTACGAACGATGTCCGCAAGCCGCTTGGTCGACGTTATGGCCTCGTTGCCCCGTTCCTTGATGATTAGGCGCGCGACACGCGGGGCAAATCGCTCTTCACCGTAATCTCGGAGAATCCGGATGAGTTCGGCGGCCGAGTAGGTGTTCACGACGACCTCGGCCGTCAGCTCCTGCTCGCGGTCCATCCGCATGTCCAACGGCGCGTCGTAGGAATAGGCGAAACCCCGCTCGGCCTCGTCGAGCTGGGGCGAGGAGACACCCAGGTCGAACAGGACGGCGTCGACGCGAGGGCGGCCGGCCTCCGCCAGCACCTCGGTCAGCTCGTCGGAGACCGCGCGGACCAGCGTCGTCCGGTCGGCGTACGGCGCCAGCCGCGCCGTCGAGCGCTCGATCGCGGTGGGATCGCGGTCGATCCCGATCAGATGGAGTGAGGGGTGGGCGGCCAGCAGGGCCTCGGCGTGCCCGCCGAGGCCCAGATTGGCGTCGACGACGACGGGGGTGGGGCCCGCGAGGGCGGGAGCCAGGAGCTCGAGCACGCGCTCGAGCATCACGGGCACATGACCGCCCGAAGCCTGAAGGTCATGCATATCGTTTTCGGCGCGCATGAAGCGCAAACCCCCCTCTTGCCGCCGCGCTCGCGAATGCGCGGCGGATGTTCATCGGTGTCTTTACTGGCCCCCACCCCGGGCCGTCCGGCCAGGTCCCCATCCGCATCCACCTGTCCGCTCGTCACCTGACACCGGGGAAGGTGCATCAGCTGACGTGCATCGTGGTTGCGGGTGGAGACCTCGCCGAACGACGTTTTCACCGATGAGTCGACCGTGGAGTCACAGAATCCCTGGCAGCACCTCCTCCGACAAATCGGCAAAAGCCTGCTCTTGGTCGGCCAGATAGGTGTCCCAGGCGTGTGCGTCCCAGATCTCCAGCCGGGTGTTGGCCCCGATGACCGTGCAGTCACGACGCAGGCTGGCATA
The DNA here is from genome assembly GCF_050949235.1 of Streptosporangium sp. CA-135522. Lineage (NCBI taxonomy): Bacteria > Bacillati > Actinomycetota > Actinomycetes > Streptosporangiales > Streptosporangiaceae > Streptosporangium > Streptosporangium sp. CA-135522. Next base: position 3,187,052 of record NZ_CP192026.1, on the reverse strand, counting down.
CTCGCGCAGAGCCTGCGGGATGGTGACACGGCCTTGTTTGTCGGCGACCTCGTCAGATGCACTGGCGAAGAAGACACGGCTGTAGTCACGGACCGCCTTGGCGGTCACCGGCGCGGTGCGCAGAGCCTCGGTAATGCGCTGGAACTCCTCTACGGGAAAGACGTAGAGGCAGCGCTCCTGGCCTTTGGTGATCACCAGACCCTCCGCCAGCTCCTCACGGTACTTCGCCGGCAGGAACAGCCGTCCCTTGTCATCGAGGCGCGGATGGTGAGTGCCGAGGAACACCGGCCCCACCTCCCGTGCCTAGCGGAGCGCCTGGCGCTGTAGCCCCTGCCCTCCACTGCGCACCACCATACTCCACTTCTCTCCACCGTCAACTGATTCCGTCCGTCTTCACGATCGGTTCCAGCGCTATTTTCCCAGCTCAACAAGGGTGGAGCGGAGTGGAGGGCGTGGGGCGCCCCGCGGGGCCGTGGGCGTGTCGAGAACAGGGCCGATGGCCGGACGATTACGAAATCGACGGGTCGGCGGAGACGGGGGGGGTGAAAAGTGGAGCGCCGACGAACTTGTCACGAGATCGGCACGTGTATCACACAGGAACACCACGAAGATGGCACACACTATGGCTGTTCACCCGGAAACGGCCTTAATGCCTACATAGAGTCGCCCGGGAACCCGCCGCGTCGTAGTGTCGGTACCCACAATGGAAAAGGGGCCGCAAAGGCCCTGGAAATACGAACCCCCGGCGCAAAACCGCCGCACCTTCATGGAGGCCTGGTGGCAGTAACCCATGACGTCTCACCTCGGCTCGATGATCTGGTCGTCACGGCGCATCGGATCCGTCAGGCGATCGAGTCGGTGATCGAGGGAAAGGGCGACGTCATCCGCCTGACCTTGACCGTCCTTCTCGCCGAGGGCCACCTGCTCATCGAGGACGTGCCCGGAGTAGGCAAGACCATGCTCGCCAAAGCCCTGGCACGATCCATCGACTGCCCGGTGCGCCGCGTCCAGTTCACCCCGGACCTGCTGCCCAGCGACATCACCGGGGTCAGCGCCTACAACCAGCAGACCAGGGAGTTCGAGTTCAAACCCGGCCCGGTGTTCGCCAACATCGTGGTGGGCGACGAGATCAACCGGGCCTCGCCGAAGACCCAGTCGGCGTTGCTGGAGTGCATGGAGGAGCACCAGGTCACCGTCGACGGCACCACCTACAGGCTGGACGGCCCGTTCATGGTGATCGCCACCCAGAACCCCATCGAGATGGAGGGGACCTATCCCCTCCCCGAGGCGCAACGCGACCGTTTCACCGCGCGGATCGCGATGGGCTATCCCGAGCCCACGGCCGAGTTGGAGATGCTCGACGTGCACGGGGGCGCCTCCCCGCTGGACAAGCTGGAACCGGTGGCGACCACGGCGGAGGTCCGGGCCCTGATCGAGGCGGTGCGCGCGGTCTACGTCTCGCAGCCGATCAAGAAGTACGCCATCGACCTGGTGACCGCCACCCGTCACAGTCCCGAGCTGCGACTCGGCGCCTCCCCACGATCCACCCTGCAACTGGTCCGGGCGGCCCGGGCGCACGCCGCGCTCGCCGGCCGCGACTACGTCATACCCGACGACCTGCAGGAGCTGTGCCTGCCCGTCCTCGCCCACCGGCTGCTGCCCAGCGTCGAGGCCCAGAGCCAGCGCCGCACGCCCGAACAGGTGATGGCCGATCTGATCCGCCGGGTGCCCGTGCCCGAGGCGCAACCGAAGTGATGTCAGGCCTCAAGGCGCTCACCGCCCGCGGCCGGTCCTTCCTCGCGTCCGGCGGCGCGGCGCTGCTGTGCGCCTTCATCCTCGGAGAACACGATCTGCTCAGGATCGGGGTGCTGATCGTCTCCCTGCCGCTGCTGGCGGCCATGGTGGTGGCCCGCACCCGTTACCGGCTGAGCTGCGCGCGGCGCCTGGATCCGCCCAGGGCCGAGGTCGGCAGCGAGGCCACCGTGACGCTGCGGCTGGAGAACATCACCCGGCTGCCGACGGGCCTGCTGATGATCGAGGACACCGTCCCCTACGCGCTGGGGGCACGGCCCAGGTTCGTCCTGGACCGGGTGGAGGCGCACGGCATCCGGGAGATCGACTACCGGGTCCGTTCCGACCTGCGCGGCCGCTTCCGCATCGGCCCGCTCACCATCCGGATCAGCGACCCGTTCGGTCTGGTCGAGCTGACCAGGTCCTTCAGCATCAGCGACACGCTCGTGGTGACCCCTCAGGTCGTGGCACTACCGCATGTGCGCCTGTCCGGCGAGTGGACGGGCGGCGGCGACAGCCGTACCAGGAGCGTGGCGGCCGCGGGCGACGACGACGTCGCGCCGCGCGAATACCGGCAGGGCGACGACCTGCGACGGGTGCACTGGCGTTCGACCGCCAGGTACGGCGAGCTGATGGTGCGGCGCGAGGAGCAGCAGTGGCAGAGCCGGGGCGCGCTGCTGCTGGACACCCGCCGGTACGCACACCGGGGCGAGGGACCTCGCTCGTCGTTCGAAGTGGCGGTCTCGACCGCGGCCTCCATCGGCGTGCATCTGGCTCGGGAGGGGCTCGGCCTGCGCCTGGTCACCGACCAGGGCGCCGAGCACCTGGCCGACACCGGGCTGAGCTGGTCGCTGCTGGACACCCTCGCCGTGGCGCGGACCAGCTCGGCACGCTCGCTGGAGTACGGCATAAGCGCGCTGCGGCAGGGCGGCGGTGACGGACTGATCGTGGCGGTGCTCGGCGGGATCGACCTGGAGCAGGCCCAGGCTCTGGCCAGGCTGCGGCACGGCAACGTGACCGGCGTTGCCGTGATGCTGGACGTGGCGGGCTGGGAGCGGCCCGAGCTCGGCCGGAACGAGGAATACCAGGCGGCGCAGGCGGTTCTCGCCGGGACGGGCTGGCGTATCGTGCGGCTGCCCGCGGGCGCCTCGATCGCGAGCGTGTGGCCGGACGCCGCGCGACGCGGACGATTCGCACTCAGTGGGGGCGACTCATGAGACTTCCCATCGCGTCGGGCGCGGCGACGGGAGCGGTCGCGATCGCGCTCTATCCGCTCTTCCAGAGCGGCGGCTGGTTCTGGACCTCGCTGGGAGTCATCCTGGTGGTCACCGGGATCAGTGTCCTGGGCAGCCGTTACACCCTGCCGAACTGGCTGGTGCCGCCGGCCCAGCTGCTCGCCGTGCTGATCTACCTGACGGCGGTGTTCACCGGCTCCAAGGCCTGGGCGGTGGTGGTGCCCACCCGGGATTCGGTGCTCGGGCTGGCGAAGCTGCTGGCCACCGGGTTCGCCGACATCCAGCGGTTCGCGGCCCCGGTGCCGCCCAACAGCGGCATCACCCTGCTGACCTGTGGCGGTGTCGGACTGGTCGCGATCCTCGTCGACCTGCTGGCCTCCCGGCTGCGCCGGGCCGCGCTCACCGGGCTGCCGCTGCTGGCGCTGTTCACCGTCCCGGCGGCGGTGGTCTCCGAGCCGATCAACTGGCTGGCGTTCATCATCGCGGCGCTGGGTTACCTGGGTCTGCTGGCCGCCGACGGGCGGGAACGGGTCAACCACTGGGGCCGGGCGGTGCTGGTGCGCCGCGCCCCTTCCTTCATCGCCCCGAAGGCCGCCCCCGACACCGGGACCCTGCGGCTGTCGGGCAAGCGCATCGGCGTCACCGCGATCGCGCTGGCCATCCTGCTGCCCGCGCTGCTGCCCACGTTGGAGCCTGACCCCCTGTTCGGGTTCGGCGTGGGCAACGGCAAGGGCGGGGGCGGCAACTCGATCAGCATCGCCAACCCGATCGTCAGCCTGCGGGGTCAGCTCTCGCTTCCGAATAACTCCACCGTCCTGACCTACACCTCCAGCGACGGCTCTCCCCGCTACCTGCGGCTGCACTCGCTGGACGTCTTCGACGGCGAGCAGTGGACGATGACGGCGCCGCAGGGCCACCCCGAGGACCGCATCTCCGACAAGCCGATGCCGCCGGCCCCTGGCCAGAGCACGAGCGTGCCCACCACCCGGGCGACCATCAGAATCGCGGTGAGCGACCAGGTCAAAAAGGTGGAATTCCTGCCGTTGCCCTACCCCGCCGGCAAAGTCACCATCGAAGGAGACTGGCGACCCGACCGGGACACCCTCATGGTGTTCTCCACGCGGGACACCGCCGAGGGGCAGGCCTACGAGGTCGTCACCAACGAGCCCAAGCCCACGGCGGAGATGCTCAAGGCGTCCGCGCCGGCGCCCTCGCAGATCAGCGAGCGGTACCTGCAGCTGCCGGAGGGCCTGCCCCGGGAGATCAGGGAGCTGGCCGCCCAGGTGACGAAGCGGGACTCCAGCCGTTACGAGCAGGCGGTCCAGCTGCAGGAGTTCTTCACCAAGAAGGGCGGTTTCACCTACAGCCTGTCCACCCAGGGGCACGGCGAGGCGGCGCTGACCGACTTCCTGATCCGCGGCCGCACCGGATTCTGCGAGCAGTTCGCCGCCTCCATGGCGGTGCTGGCACGGGTCCTGGGCATCCCCGCCCGGGTCGCCATCGGCTACACCGGCGGCAGCAACTTCTCCGGCGCGTGGCAGGTGCGCACGCACGACTCCCACGCCTGGCCCGAGCTCTACTTCGAGGGCGTGGGATGGCTGCGGTTCGAGCCCACCCCGGCCGGCACCGGAGGGCAGGGCAGCGCGACGGTACCGTCCTACACCCGGCCGGAGATCGTGACGACCGGCGGCGACGAGCCGGCCGTGAAGCCGACCGGCGGCTCGACCGGAGCGGACGGCCCCACCGGGTCCGCCGGCAACCGCCGCGACCAGATGCTCGACCGCGACTTCGGCGGTCCGGCCATCGCGGTGGACGAGGGCATGCCCCTGGCGGCGCAGATCGGCATCGGGGTCGTCGTCGCGGCACTGATCGCGCTGATCCCCGCGATGCTCCGCTGGGAGCTTCGGGCCCGGCGTCGCCGGTCCTACTCCCGCGAGAAGAGAGCCTCGGGTGATCCCTCGCACGAGGACACGTCGGGGTCCACGGGCGTCGTGGCGGTCAGGACCGACCGGCGGGAGTCGGCGGTGACCGCGGCCTGGGCCGAACTCGACGACGCCCTGTGCGACTACGGCATGTCCAGGCGGCCGAGTGAGAGTCCTCGGGCCCTGGCCCGGCGGCTCATCGAGCAGTACGCGTTCGAGGCGGAGGCTTCGGCCGCGGTGACGCGGATCGCCACCGCGGTGGAGCGGATGCTCTTCGCCCGCACCCCCGCCGAGATCGGCCCGCTGCCGGAGGACCTTCGCAGCGTACGGCGGGCGCTGGCGGTCACAGTGACGCGGGGCCGGCGGATCCGCGCGGTGCTGTTGCCGCCCTCCACGCTGCTGCGGGCGCGACGCCTGGGTGAGCGGGCGTTGGACGGCTTCGACCGGCTGGAGAACCTCCGGCTTCGCCGACCGGCCCGCAAGAACGCCTGAGCGCGGACCCCGGAAGGTCTGATCGATCCACACGGGCCGCCCCGATGGGGCGGCCCGTGATCACCGGAGCGGAAGGTCCCGCCGCCCGCAATGACGGACGGCGGGACCTCACATCTCTAGTGTTCGTCGTGACGACGACGCCAGCGCTCTTCCATGCGCTCCATGAAGCTCTGTCGAGGGCCACCACGGCGCCCGCTCCTGCCCTGCCGCCCGGATGGGGCGGATGCGGCCTCGCCGAACCCGTTCATCCGCTTCCAGCTGGACAGACCCCACAGACACGCGGCGAGCATGACCACGAAACCGCCGACGCCGAGCGGGATATTGTTGATCACGACGCCGACCATCAACAGGACGATGCCCAGGATGAAGCCGATGGAGGCCTTCACCAGACGGCGCCTGTAGTGACTGCGTGGATCACTGATCCTTACGGTATTGGCCCACTTCGGGTCCTCAGCGTAGAGGGCCTGCTCGATCTGGTCGAGCAAGCGCTGCTCGTGATCAGAGAGCGGCACGGCGCCTCCCAAGGACAGCCCCAAGACGGGGAAGACGGTGACGAACGACACGGGGTGTCCGAACCTCGCGATCGGTTATCCCCAGAATACGAGGCTGTAGACGTAGACGAAAGAAAACGTCCAACGTAGTCCAAACCGGAGGTGACGTCATGGATCTATTCCATCAAATGGCGGACGAACAAGCGACGCCGGGAGCACCGCATCTCGACCGAATCTCCGCACCGCCCTGTCCATCGCCTGTTCGGCCTCCCGCCAGCCGCTCTCCCGCTCTCCCAGGCCGAGCTGCCGGGGTGTCTCCCCGGCCGGGCGCAGGTTCTCCACCCGCACTCCGACCAGGCGCAACGGGACTTTTTCCAGACCGGCGGCGGCGTACAGGTCGCAGGCGGTGGCGTAGAGCACCTGGGCGACGTCCGTGGGCTCCCGGAGGGTCCGGGAGCGGGAGATGGTGCTGAAGTCGGCGCGGCGGAGCTTGACACTGACCGTGCGACCGGCGTGACCGCCTTCTCTGAGCCTGGCGGCGACCCGCTCGGAGAGGCGAAGCAACTCCCTGCGGATCTTCACTGGATCGTCCACATCTGTGGCGAATGTCTCTTCGGCACCGATGCTCTTGTCGGGCACGTGCGGGGTCACCGGACGCTCGTCACGTCCCCAGGCGAGCGCGGCCAGGTGCGCGCCGATCGCCTGACCGAGGTGGCGCTGCAAGGTGTCGACCGGAACTCGGGCGAGATCGCCGACGGTCTTGATCCCCAGCCGCACGAGAGACTGCTCCGTACGCTCCCCTACGCCCCACAGAGCGGCCACCGGGAGCGGGTGGAGGAAATCCACCACCCTGTCCACGGGCACGATCAGGAGGCCGTCGGGCTTGCAGTGCTGTGAGGCGAGTTTGGCCAGGAATTTACTGCCGGCCACCCCGACGGAGCAGGTGATCCCGTGCTCGCGCACGACCTGCTCGCGGATCATGGCGGCGATCGCGGCCGGCGGCCCGAGGCGCTTACGCGCCCCGCCGACGTCGAGGAAGGCCTCGTCGGAGGCGATCGGCTCCACCTCGGGAGTGAACGACCGAAAGATCTCCATGACGCCCCGGGAGACCTCGGCGTACTTCTCCCGGCTCGGAGGGATGACCACCGCCCGGGGGCACAACCGCTGAGCCCGTGTCATGGGCATGGCCGAGTGCACCCCGAACCTCCTGGCCTCGTAGGTGGCGCTGAGCACCACGCCCCGCGCGCCGGGCGCGCCGATGATGACAGGCGTCCCCTTGAGCTCCGGACGCTCACGCAACTCGACACTGGCGTAGAAGGCGTCCATGTCGACGTGAAGGATCGGGCAGCCGGTGTCGTCGGCGCCCAGATCCGCCCCCGGACGCGACACCTGCTGTTTCCTCGACACGGCATCATCCTAGGGGAACACGCGTTCGAGACAAGCGTCACCGGCGGCCGAGGACGTGCAGCTGGGTGGCGATGTCCCGGAGCACCGGATGGGCGGCCGCCGCCTGTTCCAGGGCGACCAGGGCACGCGCGGCCCCCGGCTCGCCGTCGAGCAACCGGCTGGGCACCAGATCGGCGAAGATCCGCACGCCGTGGACCTCGCCCGGGGCGAACCCGGTCGCGGCGAGGAGCTGCGACAGGTCTTCCCGGGTGAAGCGCCGGGGCGTGGGGTCGCGGTCGCCCCAGCGTCCCCGGGGGTCTTCCAGAACCTGGCGGGCCTCGTCGAAGCGGCCGGCGACCGAGCGGTGCAGCGCGGCGGCGAGCGGGTTGGCCGCCAGCACGCTGATCGCACCGTCCTCGCGCAGCAGGGCGGCCATGGCCGCCAGCGCGCTGGTCGGGTCCTCGACGTACTCCAGCACGCTGTGGCACAGCACCAGGTCGGCGCTGTCGGCGGGAAGCAGGTCTCCCAGGTCGGCGGCGTCGCCCTGCAGCGCGCGCACGCTCACCCCGGCCTCCGCGGCGCGGCGTTCCAGGGCGGCCAGCGAGTCGGGGCTGGGATCGACGACGGTGACGGCGTGCCCGAGCTCGGCCAGCGGCACGGCGAAGCCGCCCGTGCCGCCCCCGGCGTCGACGATGTCGAGTCGATCCCGGCCGGTCGCGGACGCCCGGTCGGCCAGCACTGCACGCAGGACGTCCCAGACGACGGCGGTGCGGACCGCCGGCGTGCCTGACTGCCGCGAGATGCCTACGGCATGCACCTTCAGATCGCCTCCTATTTCCGGTGACGAGCCCAGCCTACGCCGGGCCGTCCCAAAGACCGTCCAGGGGCGATCCATACGCGTGCTTGATCGAGTCTTTTTCCGCGCGGGCCATACCGGAGGAAGGCCACGGGAGAAACGGGAACGGACCGCCGGCACGACCGCGGCCGGGCCGGGTCCCCGGCCCGGCCGCGGAACGCGCCTACAGCGTCAGGGACGGCTTGAGCTGCTTGAATCGGGCCATCAGGCCGTTGACGAACTGCGGCGACTCGTCGGTCGACAGCTCGGACGCCAGGCTGACCCACTCGCTGATGACGACACCCTCGGGGACGTCGGGCATCCACAGCAGCTCGTAGGTGCCGCCGCGCAGCAGGTTGCGGTCGACCGCGGGCATGCGGTCGAGCGTCCAGCCCTCGGCGTAAGTGGTGATCAGCTCGTCGATGCGCGTCCGGTGCCGGCACACGCCCTCGACGATCGTCGCGGTGTACTCGTTGACGGGCGGCTCGGCCCGCTCCAGGCGCTCGGCGAGGACGCTGAGCGGATCCTGGCTGCGCGCCTCCGCCTCGAACAGGATGTCCAGCGCGCGTCTGCGCGCCTTACCCCGTGCCGACATCAGGCCCGGCCGAGGTAATCGCCGGTGCGGGTGTCGACCTTGACCTTCTCGCCGGTCGTGATGAACAGCGGCACCTTGATCTCGGCGCCGGTCTCCAGCTTGGCGGGCTTGGTGCCGCCGGTGGAGCGGTCGCCCTGGAGGCCGGGCTCGGTCTCGGCGATGATCAGCTCGACGGCCGCGGGCAGGTCGATGTAGAGCACGTTGCCCTCGTTGATCGCCACGGTGGCGAGCATGTTCTCCAGCAGGTAGTCGGCGGCGGCGCCGACCGCGGTCCGGGAGACGTGGAGCATGTCGTAGGTCTCGGTGTCCATGAAGACGAAGTCGTCGCCGTCCATGTAGGAGAACTGCATCTCGCGCTTGTCGACGTTGGCCACCTCGACCTTGACGCCGGCGTTGAAGGTCTTGTCGACGACCTTGCCCGAAAGGACGTTCTTCAGCTTGGTGCGGACGAACGCACCACCCTTGCCGGGCTTGACGTGCTGGAACTCCACGACCGTCCAGAGCTCACCGCCGTCGAGCTTGAGCACCAGGCCGTTCTTGAGGTCGTTCGTCGTCGCCACTAGTTTCTCCTGCGTACGGCCGCTCTTAAAGGACAAGCAGCTCTTTGGTCGTCCGTGTGAGAAGTTCCGGTCCGCCATCACGCGTCACGAGCGTGTCCTCGATGCGGACGCCGCCCCTGCCCGGAAGGTAAACTCCAGGCTCGACGGTGACCGGAACTCGATCCTCTAGTCTAGCGTGCTCGGGGTCGGGCTCTGGCTTCGCCGGAGACAGGAACGGCGCCTCGTGAATCTCCAGTCCGACGCCGTGCCCGAGCCCGTGTCCGAAGTAGTCGCCGTAGCCCGCCTCCGCGATGACGTCGCGGGCGGCGGCGTCCACCTCGTGGGTGAGGGCGCCGGGCCGTACGGCGCGGCGGCCGGCCCGCTGTGCGGCGCGGACCAGGTCGTACAGCTCACGCTGCCACCCGGCGGGCTCGCCGACCGCCACCGTCCGGGTCATGTCGGCGTGATAGCCCTCGTGCAGGGCCCCGAAGTCCATCGTGACCAGGTCACCGCGCTCCAGAGGCCGGTCCGTGGGCGAGTGATGCGGGATCGAGCCGTTGGGGCCGCTCGCCACGATCGAGTCGAAGGCGGGCTTCTCGGCACCCAGCTCGATCATCCGCGATTCCAGCGCCCTGGCGATCTCCTTCTCGGTCACCCCGGGCCGCACCATGGCGAGCACGTCGGCGAACGCCTGGTCGGTGAGCGCGCACGCGGTGCGGAGCAGGTCGATCTCGGTCTCGTCCTTGATCCGGCGCACCGACTCCACCACCCCGGACAGCCGCAGCAGATCCTCGCCCAGCCGGAAGTAGTCGGCGACGGGCATGTGGTGGGCCTCGACGGCGACCCGGTCGGCCAGCGTGACCAGGTGTCCGGCGACGTCACGCTCCTCGACCACCTCGATGTCGGAGCAGACCCGCCGCGCGGTCTCGGCGTAGCGGGAGTCGGTGGCCAGCGTGGCGCGGGCGTCGGCCCGCACGAGCACGGCCGCGTTGGAGCTGGCCAGGCCGGTGAGGTAGCGCACGTTGACGCCGCGGGTGACCAGGATCGCGTCCGCCTCGTGAGCGGGGAGCAGAGCCGCGAGGCGCTCGCGGCGGCCGGCGTGGGTGAGGGTCATGACTCGCATGCTATTGACCGCTCGCCGGTGGCGTGCTTCCCGCGCGGGGCGGAAGGCCGTCCCGGGCGGCGCCGGTCATCGTCCCGGCCTCGCCGGGGCGGAAGCGCCGCTGGACGGGCTCCGGACACCCGGAGCCCGTCCAGCGGCGGGTCTCAGGCCGGAACCGGGCCGGACGATGTCCGGATCGCGGAGCGAGGGGCATCGTCCAGCGGCTGCGGCGGGGAGTTGAACACGCTCTCGTCCAGTCGTCCCTCCGAACGGGCCACGATGACCGGCACCACGAGCTGCCCGGCCACGTTGGTGGCGGTGCGGATCATGTCGAGGATCGGGTCGATGGCCAGCAGCAGTCCGACGCCCTCCAGGGGCAGGCCGAGCGTGCTCAGGGTGAGGGTGAGCATCACGATCGCGCCGGTGAGACCGGCGGTGGCGGCGGAGCCGACCACGGAGACGAACGCGATCAGCAGGTACTGGCCGACTCCGAGCGGGATGTGGAACACCTGGGCCACGAAGATCGCCGCGAGCGCCGGGTAGATCGCGGCGCAGCCGTCCATCTTGGTGGTCGCGCCGAACGGCACCGCGAAGGAGGCGTAGTCGCGGTCCACGCCGAGACGGTCGGTGGCGACGCGCTGGGTGAGCGGCATGGTCCCGACCGAGGAACGGGAGACGAAGGCCAGCTCGATGGCGGGCCAGGCGTTGCGGTAGAAGGCGATCGGGCTGACCTTGCCGGCGAAGGCGAGCAGCAGCGGGTAGCTCACCAGGAGGACCAGCAGGCAGCCGATGTAGACGCCCGCGCTGAACTTGGCGAGCGGGGCGAGCAGATCCCAGCCGTAGCCGGCCACGGACTTGCCGATGAGGCCGGCGGTGCCGATCGGAGCCAGCCGGATGACCCACCACAGGGCCTTCTGGACCAGTTCGAGGATCGAGCGGCTGAAGGCGAGGAACGGTTCGGCCTTCTCACCGACCGCCAGGGCGGCGGCGCCGAGGACGACTCCCAGGAAGACGATCTGCAGGACGTTGAGCTCGGTGAAGGCGGTGACGATGTTGGTGGGGATGATGCCGGTCAGGAAGTCGACCCACGTTCCGGCGCCTTCCAGGTCCACGGCCTTGGCGCCCGCGGTGGAGATGTCGACGCCCTGGCCCGGGTTGAGGATCAGCCCGAGGCCGATGCCGAAGACCACGGCGATCAGCGAGGTGACCAGGAACCACAGCAGCGTCTTGCCCGCGAGCCTGGCGGCTCCGTTGACGTTGCGCAGGTTGGCCACGCTGACGACGACGGCGGTGAAGACCAGCGGCGGGACCGCGAGTTTGAGGAGCTGGACGAAGAGCTTGCCGACCTCGGTCAGGGTGGCGGTGAGCCAGGCGACGTCACCGGCGCGGGCGACGAACCCGAGGGCGACACCGACCACCAGACCCAGCAGCAACTGCAGGGAGAAAGAGAACCTCTTCATGAACGGAACTCCGAAGGAGGGCATGCCGGAGCGGACACGGGCATGCGGGTGAGGAAGGGCGGGCGAAGGCGGCGGTCAGCGACAGAGCTGGCTGTTCGAACGGCACAGGTCGACGTGCAGTCGCTCGACGAGCCACACGATCACCGGGGAGAACCTCACGAGGGGGTAGAACATCCTGATAGGAGGCACATATTCCGATTTATCATGTGATACACGTCATATCCACCCTTGCGGGTCGATTATCGAAAAGGCGTGCGGCGGTGGCGCCGGTAGGGCACGAGAAGGCCGGGCACAAGAAACAGGCACAAGAAAGGGGCCCCGGCTCAAGCCGCGGCCCCTCACACCCGGAAGGTCAGGAAGCGAGCTCCCTGACCTTCTCGATGAGCCGGACGCGCTCCTCGTGCGTGTGGCCGAGCGGGGCGACGTTGACGGTCGTGACGCCCGACTCCCTCATCGCCTGGAGGCGGTCGCGGACGTGCCCCTCGGAGCCGATCAGGGACATCTTCTCCAGCAGTTCCTGCGGGACGAGCGCGGCGGCCTCGTCCTTCTTCCCGTCGAGATAGAGGTTCTGGATCTGCTCGGCCTCCTTCTCGTAGCCGTATCGGCGGGCCAGGTCGTTGTAGAAGTTCTTGCCCTTGGCGCCCATGCCGCCGATGTAGAGGGCGGCCATCGGGCGGCCCAGCTCCAGCCAGCCCGAGACGTCGTCGCCGATGGCCAGCGACGCCTGGGCGATGACGTCGAGCTCGCCCAGGGCGGGGTCACGCCTGGCCTTGCCCGCGGCCAGCGAGGCGCCCCAGACGTCGGCGGCCTTCTCCGGCATGTAGAAGATCGGCTCCCAGCCCTCGGCCAGCTCCGCGGAGAGCTCGACGTTCTTGGGGCCGATGGCGGCGATCACGATGGGGATGCGGTCACGGACGGGATGGTTGATGATCTTCAGCGGCTTGCCCAGGCCGGTGCCCTGGTCGGCGGGGAGCGGAACCGTGTAGTGCCTGCCCTCGTAGGTCAGCCGTTCCCGCTTCCACACCTGGCGGCAGATCTCGACGACCTCACGGGTGCGGCCCAGCGGGGCGGTGTACGGCACGCCGTGAAAGCCCTCGATGACCTGCGGGCCCGAGGCGCCCAGACCGAGGGTGAAGCGGCCGTCGGAGACGTAGTCCATGCCCGCGGCGGTCATGGCCAGCAGGGTGGGGGTCCGGGAGTAGATCGGCAGGATGCCGGAGGCGATCTGCAGACGCTCGGTCTTGGCCGCGATGTAGCCCATCTGGCTGACCGCGTCGAAGCTGTAGGCCTCGGCGACGAACACGATGTCGAGACCGGCCTGCTCGTAGTCGGCCAGCGCGGCCACCGTTTTCTTGAAGCCCCCCGAGTAGTTGAGGGCCATACCGATACGCATCCTGAGATCGTCCTTCCGCGCGCGCCTACGAAACCGAATGATGTTCCGTTTCCTCCGGGCAAAGGCTATCGATTCACCGCCGAAGCACCAAGCCCCGCGACCCCGGCGCGGGGCCGGTAGCGTACGGGTTCCTGGGGCAGGGGGAAGCTCGATGCCGAGCGGACGAGGAGCGGTGTGCTGAGACGGTCGATCATCACGGTGGCGGGGGCGCTGGCTATGGTTCTCGGCGGCCATCGGCTTCTGCCGGAGCTGGGCGGGTTCACGACCATTCTGGAGAGCATGCTTCCCTGGCTCGGCCTCGCCGTGCCGGTGCTGCTGGCCGGCGCGCTGTTCACCCGCTCGTGGCAGGTGATCGTCACGGCGCTGCTCCCGGCGGTCGTGTGGGGGGTCATGTTCGGCCCCGCGCTGCTGCGCACCCCGCCGGGCGGGCCGAGCGACCTGTCGGTCGCCACCCTCAACGTGGGCGCGACCAACGCCGCCTCGGCGCAGGCCGTACGGACCGTCGCCAAGGGCAGGGACCTGGTCGCCCTGCAGGAGCTGACCGGCGGCGGCCCGGCGGCGAAGGAGCTCAGCGACCGCTTCCCGCACCACTACCAGATCAGCACGGTCGGGCTGTGGAGCAGGTTCCCCATCGTCGACGCCCGCAAGGCCGACATCGGCCTGGACTGGGTGCGGGCGCTGCGGGCCGTGGTCCGTACGCCCAAGGGCGAGCTGACCGTCTACGTCATGCACCTGGCCTCGGCCCGTCCCGGCGAGACGGCCCAGCGTGACGAGACCCTCGCCCACGCCCGGAAGATCATCGACAGGGACGACAGCGCGCACCTGCTCCTGCTCGGCGACCTCAACACCGCCACCACCGACCGCAAGCGCTCCGGCCTGGTGCCCCCGTTGTCGGACGCCCAGCAGGAGGCCGGCGCCGGATTCGGCTTCACCTGGCCGTCGTCCTTCCCGATCACCCGTCCCGACCACATCCTCTACCGCGGTCTCAGCGCCACCAGCGCCGGCGTCGAGCGAGCCGCCGGCAGCGACCACCGGGCCGCCGTCGCCTCGCTGCGCCTGGCGAAGCGCGCGTCGTCCTCCTGAAGACCTCGGCGTGCCGGCCGGAGCGTCATCGGGCGCGCAGCTCCGACAGGTCCGCCGGGGTGTCGATGTCGGCGGGGTCGCCGACATCGTCGCAGGCCACCCTGACGACCAGCTCGGGGTGGGCCCGCAGGAACGGCCGGGCCCCGACGTCGCCGACCGCGAGCGCGGCTACCTCCGCGAAGTGCTCTCTGGCGATCAGCACCGGATTCCTCGGCGCCCCGCCGTAGGTGGCGACGGCGACCGAGGCGCCCTCCCGCGCGGCCCGGATCAGCCGCCGCACCGCCTGCGGGCCGATGAACGGCTGGTCGACCAGGGCGATCACCACGCGCGCCGCGTCCGAGGGAAGCGCGTCCAGGCCGACGCGCAGCGAGGAGCCCATCCCGGACCGCCAGCGCGGATTGCCCACGGTCACCGCGCCGCGCACCTGCGCGGCGGCGGCCCCGAGCACGACGACCACGGGATGGCAGCCGCCGTCGCGAAGCAGCCGGACCCCGCGGTCCACCAGCCGCTCTCCCCGCAATTCCACCAGTGCCTTCGGCGTGCCGAGCCGCGAGCCCGATCCGGCCGCCAGCAGCAGCCCCGCGCTCGCCTCCCGAGCGGGCGCCTCTCCCCGCCCGCTCACGCCGGCGCCGCCTCTCCGTGGATCCGGCCGGAGCCGTCGGTCAGAGGCCGGCCCGAACCGCCCCAGCGCAGCTGGATCAGCTCGGCGGCGATGGAGACCGCGGTCTCCTCCGGGGTTCGCGCGCCCAGGTCCAGTCCGATCGGCGAGCGAAGCCGCTTCAGCTCCGCCTCCTCCAGGCCCGCCTCGCGCAGCCGCGCCAGCCGATCCTGGTGGGTACGGCGCGAGCCCATCGCGCCGACGTAACCCGCCGGGGTGCGCAGGGCCACCTCCAGCAGCGGGACGTCGAAGCGGGGGTCGTGGGTGAGCACGCAGATCGCGGTCCGCTCGTCCACGGTGATCGAGGTCAGGTAGTCGTGCGGCCATTTGACGATCACCTCGTCGGCCTCCGGGAAGCGTCTGGCCGTGGCGAAGACCGGACGGGCGTCGCAGACCACCACGTGGTAGCCGAGGAACTTCCCGACCCTCGCCACCGCGGCGGCGAAGTCGATCGCGCCGAAGACGAGCATCCGGGGCGGCGGGGCGAAGGAGTGCACGAAGATCGAGAGCTCGTCGAGCCGTCGCTCCCCGCGTGCGCCGTACCGCCGGATTCCGGTGAGCCCCTGCGCGAGCATGCCGCGCGCGTCGTCGTCGACCGCCTCGTCCAGCCGGGCGGGGCCCAGCGAGCCCGAGGATCGGTCGGGCCAGATCACCCTGCGGGCGCCGACGGCGCCCGGACCGGACAGCACGGTCGCCACCGCCACCGGCTCGCGCTCCCGCACCGACCCGGCGACCGCCCCCAGCTCGGGAAACGTCTCGCGCGACACCGGCTCGACGAACACGTCCAGGATGCCGCCGCAGGTGAGGCCGACCGAGAAGGCATCGTCGTCGCTCACGCCGTACCGCTGCAGGAGCGGTGTGCCGGAGGCGACCACCTCCTGGGCCAGCTCGTAGACGGCTCCCTCGACGCAGCCGCCCGAGACGCTGCCCTCGGCCTCCGCGCCGAGCACGGCCATCGACGCGCCCGGCGGGCGAGGCGCGCTGCGGAAGGTCTCCACCACGGTGGCCAGGCCGAACGTCTGCCCGCTCTCCCACCACCGCATGATCTGCGACAGCACCTCACGCATGGGCCCCTCCCAGCAGTCCGGCCAGCTCCTCGAACGCGGCGAGGCTGTGCCCGGCCACGAAGTCGTCGATGTACGGCAGGGCGGCGCGCATCCCCGCGGTGAGCGGCTGGTAGCCCTCCTGCCCCTTGTGGGGGTTCGCCCAGATCACCCGGTGCGCCATTCGCGACAGCCGGGCCATCTGCGCGCCGAGCAGCGAGACGTCGCCCCGCTCCCACCCGTCGGAGGCGATCACCACCACCGCGCCTCTGGCGTCGTTCAGCGAGAGGAACCTCCTGAGCTCCTCGCCCAGCCGGGTGCCGCCGCTCCAGTCGGGGACGGCCCGCGAGACGGCGTCCATCGCGGCGGCCGGGTCGCGGTGGCGCAGTTCGGCGGTGATCCGGGTGAGGCGGGTGCCGGCGCTGAACACCTCGGTGGCCCGGGGCTCGCACCTGACCAGCGCGTGGGCCAGGCGCAGCAGCGTGTCGGCGTAGGGGGTCATGGAGCCGCTGACGTCCACCACCAGCACGACCCTGCGGGCTCTGGTGCGGTGGTCGCGGTAGCGGAGCCGGGCGGTCTCCCCGCCGCGCCGCAGGGTTTCGCGGATCGTCGCCCTGCTGTCCAGTCGTCCCCGGTGCGACGGCCGCAACCGCCGCGACCTGCGCTGCTCACGCCGTGCCCGGAACAGGGCGAGCAACCGGTGCACCTCCGCCAGCTCCACCCCGGTCATCTTGGCGACGTCCCGGTTGCGCAGCACCTCCGCCGCGCTCGCCCCGGCCGCCTGGGCGGGGCCGTCGTCGGCGCCGCCGGGCGCGCCGGACGTGGTGGCGGTGTGCCGGATCACGCTGACCACGGCCGGCTTCGGACGGCCCGCGCGCAGTCCGCCGAAGTAGGCGTCGAAGACCCGGTCGTAGCGGGGCAGGTCGTCGGCCGAGGCGCACAGGGTGAGCCGGCCGGCCCAGTAGACGTCGCGCGGCTCGGTCGCGTCCAGGTGGGACAGCGCGCGCAGCAGGCCCTGGGTCCTCTCGTGGTCGGCGGGGACGCCCGCGGCGCGCAGCGTCCTGGCGAAACCGGTCATGACGGCGACCAGGTCGCGCCCCTCAGCCGCGGAGGTCACCGAGGATTCCGTTCCCGAGCACGGCCTGGTGGTCCTCTCGGTGCTTGAGCAGGGCGCCCAGCGTGGCCGCGGCCAGGTCGGGGTCCAGCTCACGCGCGCCGAGGGTCAGCAGGGCCTCGGTCCAGTCGATGGTCTCGGCGATCCCGGGCGGCTTGACCAGCCCGGCCTCGCGCAGCCGGCCGGCCGCCCCGGCGACCTGCTCGGCGAGGGTCGCCGAGCAGGCGGGCAGGCGCCGCAGCAGGATCGCCACCTCCCGGTCGAAGGAGGGATGCTCCAGCCAGTGGTAGAGGCAGCGCCGTTTCAGCGCGTCGTGCACCTCACGGGTGCGGTTGGAGGTCAGCACGACCACCGGCGGCGTCTCGGCGCGGATCGTGCCGAGCTCCGGGACGGAGATCGCGAAATCCGAGAGCACCTCGAGCAGGATCGCCTCGAACTCCACGTCGGCCCGGTCGATCTCGTCGATGAGCAGCACGCTGGGCTGGGTCTCGATCGCCTTGAGTAGTGGCCGGGCGATCAGGAACCGCCGGTCGTAGACCTCCCCCTCCAGGCGGGCCGCGTCGGTGACCCCACCGGCCTCGGCAGCCTTCAGGTGCAGCAACTGGCGGGCGAAGTCCCAGTCGTAGAGCACCTGGGGGCCGTCCAGCCCCTCGTAGCACTGCAGCCGGATCAGCGGCGCCCCCAGCACCGTGGCCAGCGTCCTGGCCAGCTCGGTCTTGCCGACCCCCGCCTCGCCCTCCAGCAGCAGCGGACGGCCCATCCGCAACGCCAGGAACGCCGCGGTGGCCAGCCCTACGCCGGCGAGATAGGCCTCCCGGTCGAGCAGTTCGGTCAGCTGCCCGGGCGACTCCACGTCCGACGCCTTGATTGTCCGCCTCAGCACCACCTCAGGCTACGCCCGGATGTTCGGCACAGGCGTATTCTCACCCCCTGTGAAGAACCTGGTCCGGCGGATCAACACGCCATCGAGAGTCGTCGTGGCCGCGTTCCTGACGGTGGTCCTGGGCGGCTCGGCGTTGCTGTCGCTGCCGATCGCGGTCGAGGCGGGCCGGCCGGCGTCGTGGACCTCGGCGCTGTTCACCGCGACCTCGGCGGTGTGCGTCACCGGGCTCGCCGTACAGGACACGGCGACGCACTGGACGTTCTTCGGCGAGATGGTGATCCTGGTGTTGATGCAGATCGGCGGCTTCGGGATCATGTCGCTCGCCTCGATCCTCGCGATGCTGGTCTCCGGCAGACTCGGCCTGCGGGCCCGGCTCAACACCCAGGCCGAGACCCGGACCCTCGGCCCGGGCGACGTGCGCACGGTGATCGCGGGTGTCGCCAAGGTCACGCTGGCGGTGGAGGCGCTGACCGCCGCGGTGCTCACCGCCCGCTTCCTCACCGGGTACGGCGAGCCGTTCGGCCGCGCCGTCTACCACGGGGTCTTCCACGCGGTCTCGGCGTTCACCAACGCCGGGTTCGCGCTCTGGCCGGACAGCATGACGCGGTTCGTCGCCGACCCGTGGGTCTGCCTCCCCCTCGCGCTGGCGGTGATCGCCGGGGGCCTCGGTTTCCCCGTCTACGCCGTGCTCCGGCGGCATCCGCGCCGACCGGCACGCTGGTCGCTGCACGTCAAGATGACCCTGGGGATGACCGCCCTCCTGCTGTTCGGCGGGACCGCGGCCGTCACCGCCACCGAGTGGAACAACCCCGCGACGCTGGGCTCGCTCTCCCCCGGCCTGCGCCTCCTGGCCGGGTTCTTCCACAGCGCCATGACCCGCAGCGGCGGACTGAACTCCGTCGACGTCTCCCAGATGCACGAGAACACCTGGCTGATCAGCGACGTGCTGATGTTCGTCGGCGCGGGCAGCGCGAGCACCGGCGGCGGCATCAAGGTGACGACGTTCGCGCTGCTCGGCTACGTCATCCTGGCCGAGCTGCGCGGCGAGCCGGACGTCACGGCCGGGCGCCGCCGCGTCCCCGAGCAGCTCCAACGGCAGGCGCTGACCATCGCCCTGCTCAGCGTGGCCTCGGTCGCCGCCGGCACCTTCCTGCTGATGATGCTCACGCCGTTCAAGCTCGACCGCGTACTGTTCGAAGTGGTCTCGGCGTTCGGTACGGTCGGCCTGTCCACGGGGATCACCCCCGATGTCGGCATCGGCGGGCATCTGGTCCTTACGATCCTGATGTTCGTCGGCCGGCTCGGCCCGGTGACCCTCGGCGCCGCGCTGGCGCTGCACGTCCAGACCCGTCGGTTCCGCTATCCGGAGGAGCGTCCCCTCGTTGGTTGACAGAAAGAACCGCGGTGACGCGGTCGTGGTGATCGGTCTCGGCCGGTTCGGCGGCGCGCTGGCGGCCGAGCTGGTGGGACGTGACATCGAGGTGCTGGGCATCGACAGCGACGCCAAGAACGTCCAGGAGTTCTCCGGACGGCTCACCCACGTGGTCTGCGCCGACTCCACCGACCCCGACGCGCTCACGCAGCTGGGGATCGCCGAGTTCGGCCGGGCCGTCGTCGGCATCGGCACCGACCTCGAGGCGAGCATCCTGACCACCTCGATCCTGGCCGACCTCGGCGTGCCCGACATCTGGGCCAAGTCGATCAGCCTCCAGCACGGCCGGATCCTGGAGCGGGTCGGCGCCCATCACGTGGTGCAGCCCGAGCACGACATGGGCGAGCGGGTGGCGCACCTGGTCACCGGCCGGATGCTCGACTACGTGGAGATCGACGAGAACTACGCGGTGGTCAAGACCAAGGCGCCCCGGTGGGCGGACGGCAGGACGCTGGGCGAGCTGGGCATCCGCAAGAAGTACGGGGTGACCGTGATCGGGATCAAGAAGCCCGGCGGCAGGTTCACCTACGCCACCTCGGGCACGGTCATCAGCGGCGACGACACCCTGCTCGTCGCGGGTGAGACCGACCAGGCCGAACGGTTCGCCGAGGAGACCTGACATCCGGCGGGCGGGCCGCTCCGGACCACCCGGTTCGCGATGCTCGCCGTACGGCCGGCCCGGCCCGCGGCGGCTCCCGGAGGGGCCGTTCAGTCCGCGCCGGTCGAATGGGTCGTCACGGCGGGCGCCCCGGCGGGGCAGGTGACGCGGATCGTCGTCCTCTCGCCGGGGGCGGTGAACTCGACCGAGACGACGGGCGAGGGTCCGCGCTCGACCCTGTCGACGCCGTATCCCTGGGCCGGGCTCCAGGACAGCAGGATGGCCTGGTTCGTCTCGCAGGCGGTGACGACGGACCCCTGGCCGTAGGAGAACTCCCTGGCCGTGGCCTGCGGGGCGGGTGCGGCGGGAGCGGCGGGCAGGACGAAGGTGGGACTGCCGGCCGCACCGGCCAGGGTGCGCTCGACCTCGCTCAGCGTCATGGGGTGGACGACCTGGCCGGTGAGGTGCACGCCGATCAGGGACACCGCCCAGGTGCTGGCGACCGTGGTGAGAGCGGCCGCGGCGAGCCACCCTCCCAGACCGAGCAGGGTGTGCCTGTTCACCAGACAAACGTCTCACCGGCCCTGCCAACGACCCGCCAAGCGGTCCTCACGTCCCGGCCAACTCGGCTGGTCGATCGGAGAAAGGTTTAGCGTGTTGCTGTGGCACAGCTGCTGCTCGTCGAGGACGACGCCCAGGTCCGGTCCGCGCTGACCCGCGCGCTCACCGAACGTGGGCATGCCGTCACCTCGGCCGGCGCGGGCATGTCAGGGCTAACGCAGGCGATGGAGACCCGGCCCGACCTCGTCCTGCTCGATCTGGGCCTGCCCGACCTCGACGGCTGTGAGGTGCTGCGCATGCTCCGCGCCGTAAGCGCCGTCCCGGTCATCGTGACGACCGCGCGCGACGACGAAGCGGAGATCGTCCGGGCGTTGAACGCCGGCGCCGACGACTACGTCGTCAAACCGTTCAGCTCGGCCCACCTGGACGCCCGGATTCGCGCCGTGCTGCGCCGCGGCCGGGAGACCGACGAGGAGAAGGGACCCGTGGTGGTCGGGGGGCTCCACATCCAGCGGGCGGCGCGCGAGGCGACCCTCGACGGGATCTCCCTGGGCCTCACCCCCCGGGAGTTCGAGCTGCTGCACTACCTCGCCGTCCGGGCCGGTCAGGTCGTCACCAAGCGCGAGCTGCTCACGGAGGTTTGGCGGATGGCCTACGGGGGCGCCGACAAGACCGTCGACGTGCATCTGTCCTGGCTGCGCCGCAAGCTCGGGGAGAGCGCCCAGCGGCCTCGTTACCTGCAGACCGTGCACGGGGTCGGCGTCAAGCTCGTCGATCCGGGTTCCTGAGAGCGCGCCGATGAGAAGGCGTCTGGCCCTGCTCGCCGTGGCGACCACCTCGCTGGTCCTGGTGGCGTTCCTCGTGCCGCTGGCGATGCTGGTGAGCACGGTGGCCGCCGAGCGGGCCACGGCCGGCGCCACCGCCGCGGCGCAGTCGCTGGCCGCCGTGGTCGCCCTCGGTGACCGCGAGAGCCTGGGCGCCACGCTGCGGCAGGTCAACGCGGCCACCGAGACCCCGATCACGGTCTTCCTGCCGGACCGCACCTCCCTCGGCGCCCCGGCCGCCTGGGATCCCGCCGTGGAGCTGGCCTCGCGCGGGCGCAGCATCACCATGGAGACCCCGAACGGCCGGGAGATCCTCGTGGCCGTCCAGGGCCGGACCGGCGGCACCTCCGTCATCCGCACCTTCGTGAGCACCGGGCGGCTACGGCAGGGGGTCGGGAAGGCCTGGCTGGTGCTCGGCCTGATCGGGCTGGCGTTGCTGATGGTCGGCATCGTCGTCGCCGACAGGCTCGCCCGCTCCCTGATCCAGCCGGTCAGGCAGGTCGCCGGCGTCTCCCGCCGGCTGGCCCGCGGCGAACTGGAGGCGAGGGTGGATCCGGCGGGGCCCCCGGAGATCCGCGACGTCGGCGCCGCCCTCAACCATCTGGCCACGCGCATCCGCGAGCTGCTCGCCCGCGAGCGCGAGGCTGTCGCCGACCTGTCGCATCAGCTGCGCACCCCCGTCACCGCGCTGCGGCTGGAAGCCGAGACCCTGCGCGACAGGGACGAGGCCACGCGGGTGGGAGAGGCCGTCGACACTCTTGAGCGCATGGTCACCGAGGTGATAAGGGAGGCTCGCCGGTTCGGCCACACCGGCGTGGCGCGCTGCGACGCCACCGAGGTGATCACCGAACGGGTCACCTTCTGGTCGGCGCTCGCCGAGGATCAGGACCGGCCGGTACGGCTGCGGCTTCCCGGTGGCCCGCTCCCCGTCCGGGTCGGCGCCCAGGATCTGGCGGCCTGCGCCGACCTGCTGCTGGAGAACGTGTTCGCCAACACTCCCGACGGCACGCCCTTCACCGTCGAGCTGGTGCCGCGGCCGGGAGGCGGCGCCCTCCTGACGATCACCGACGAGGGCCCCGGGTTCTCGCATCCGGTGCCGGTCGACCGCGGGACGAGCGGCAGGTCGTCCACCGGCCTGGGCCTCGACATCGCCCGCCGTACGGCGGAGGGCTCCGGCGGCCGGCTGAGGACCGGGCCGTCACCGTCCGGCGGAGCAGAGATCGTCCTTGAGCTCGGTCCGGCCCTGTCTTAACGATTCGTTAGGAACGTCGCAGTGTTTCGCTATCCGCCGCGCTGGCACCCTTGAGAGGTCATCGTGGAATCTCCGGACATCCCGATCGGCCGGGGGACGCCGAAAGCCGTGGGAAGGCACCGGCAGGCAAGATCCCGTCGGCCCGAGATCGAGTCGGCCGATGACGATGACGCGGCCGCCTCGCGGAAACTCTCCGCGCCGGCGAACGGGGCCCGGAAAGGGGCCCGTCGGCGCGAAGAGGTGGCAGCCGAAACGCCGACGGTCAGCGGTCAGCGGTCAGGAGGAAGAACGACCACGGTGACGAGAACGGAACCTGTCGATCATTCGAGATCATGTCGCATGGGGCCGTGCCCTCCGCTCCTTCCGGGCGGGGGGCATCGGTCGTGCCGGCGCCCCGGCGTCGTGGCGGTCCGGCGGGGCTAGCGGGTCTCCTCCGCCTCGCCGCGCTCCCGGATGAGCGCGGACAACTCGCGCACCTGCCGCACGGTCCGGTCCTTCTCCGACCCCTGCAGCCCCACGGCCCCGATGGTCGCCCCGTCCGCGAAGTCGATCTTCGCCCAGGGCTCGCTCTGGGCCAGGGTGACCCCCAGCACCTCCGGCCATTCGTAGCGGTGCACCCGCAGCGGGTTGACCACCGTGATGCCGCGCTCGTCCGCCTCCACCCGGCAGCGCCCCAGCAGATGCAGCACTCCGGCGATCATGACCCCCAGCACGACCATGGCGATCTTGTCTGCCAGGGTGAACGGCGCCGGCAGGTAGATCGCCAGCGACAGCGCGCCCAGCATGATCAGCGCAGCGAAGCCGTACGCCACGATCCGGCCCTTCTTCGGCCGCCACACAACGGGCAGCTCGGGCGGAGAGACGCTCTCGGGGCTCACTGGAAGATCACGATCCTTCGGGAAAACCACCGGTCATAACGGCGTGACCGCTGACACACTGCCAATGAAATTTACCGCACCGCCCCACCGGCCCCCGACTCCGCAGGAGGGGCTGGGGGACCTCCCGCCCATGCCCGCCACAGGCGTAACACCGCACCGGTGGGGGCCGCCGGTCGGCCCCCACCGGCCGGCCCCATCGACCGGCCCCATCGGCCGGCGCGGTCCCGGCCGGAGCCCGCCGGCTAGGGCCGCAGGTCTCTCAGCAGCAGGGCGGTCTCCAGGGCCGCCACCGTGGCCTCGTAGCCCTTGTCCTCGTGGCTGCCCGGCAACCCGGAGCGGTCGACGGCCTGGTCGAGCGAGTCGCAGGTCAGCACGCCGTTGCCGACCGGTGTCTCCTCGTCGAGGGAGATCCGGGTCAGACCCGAGGTCACCGAGTCGCAGACATAGTCGAAGTGGGCGGTCTCCCCACGGATCACGGCTCCCAGGGCGACGACCGCGTCACATCGCCTGGCCAGGGCCTGGGCCACGACCGGGATCTCCAGGGTCCCGGCCACGCGCACCACGGTCGCGGTGGCGCCGCTGTCCTGGCTGGCCTGTACGGCGCGGGCCACCAGCTGATCGGTGATCTTCTCGTGCCAGCGGGCGGCCACGATTCCGACCGCCAGCCCCGCGGCCTCGACGGCCGAGGCCGCCGGTCGTCCGGTGCCGCTCACGCGAACACCTCCTGCAGCGGCTCCGCGTGCGCCTTCGCGGGCGCACCGGGCCCACTGCCCCGCTCGATCATGCCCTTTCCTCCTGGATGTCGTGGCCGAGGCGCTCGCGCTTGGCCGTCAGATAGCTCTTGTTGTAGGGGTTCATCGCCACCGGCATCGGCTCGCGGCCGAGCACCTTGACACCGTAGCCGTCCATGCCCCGCAGCTTGGCCGGGTTGTTGGTCAGCAGCCGGACCGACTTGATGCCGAGGTCGGCGAGGATCTGCGCGGCGTTGGAGAACTCCCGGGCGTCCACCGGCAGCCCGAGCTCCAGATTCGCGTCCACGGTGTCCCGGCCGTCGTCCTGCAGGCTGTACGCCTTGAGCTTGGCCATCAGGCCGATCCCACGCCCCTCGTGACCGCGCAGGTAGACGACCACTCCCCGGCCCTCGGCGGCGATCTCCGCCATCGCGTGGTCGAGCTGCACCCCGCAGTCGCATCGCAACGACCCGAGCACGTCACCGGTCAGGCATTCGGAGTGCGCCCGGACCAGGATGTTCTCCCCGTCCTCGATGTCGCCGTAGACCAGGGCCACGTGCTCGCCGCCGTCCAGCGCGCTGGCGTAGCCGTAGGCACGCCACATCCCGTACCTGTTCGGCAGGCGCGTCTCGGCGACCCGGGTCACCATCCGCTCGCTGCGCCGCCGGAACTCCACCAGCTGCTCGATCGAGACCAGCGCCAGGTCGTGCTCGTCGCAGAACTCTCGCAGCTGCGGAAGCCTCTTCATGGTCCCGTCGTCGTTGACGACCTCGGCGAGCGCGCCGGCCGGCCTCAGCCCGGCGAGCCTGGCCAGGTCCACGGCCGCCTCGGTGTGACCGCGCCGGACCAGCACACCGCCCTCGCGATAGCGCAGCGGGAAGACGTGACCGGGCCGTACCAGCTCGAACGGCTCGGTGGCCGAGTCGCACAGGGTGCGGATGGTCTTGGCCCGGTCCGACGCCGAGATGCCGGTGCTCACCCCGTCGCGGGCGTCCACGCTGACGGTGTAGGCGGTGCGAAGCCGTTCCTTGTTGTCCTGCACCATCAACGGCAGGCCGAGCCGGTCGAGGTCCTCGCCACGCATCGACACGCAGATCACGCCGCTGGTGTGCCGGATGGTGAAGGCCAGCAGCTCCGGCGTGGCCTTCGCCGCGGCGAAAATGATGTCGCCCTCGTTCTCACGGTTCTCGTCATCGACGACCACGACGGGCTTGCCGTCACGGATATCGGCGATCGCCCTCTCGATCGGGTCCAGCTTGATCACATCGCCTCCTTGGGAACGAGCACGGTCCTCGACCGGTACTCCTTTAGCCAGTTGAAGAATCCGACCAGGACGAGCACGAAGAACACCCCGTACACCGCCCCGGAGACGACCAGTCCCGAACTGAAGGCCAGCGGCACGCCGACCAGGTCCACCGCGATCCAGATCAGCCAGAAGTCGACCAGCGCCCGGCCCTGGGCCCAGGTGGCGACCGCGCTGCCGACGAAGATGTAGGCGTCGGCCAGGACCAGGAAGTAACCCTTGGGCGGCGGGACGAGCGCGCCCCAGGAGAGCTTGGTGACGAAGAAGAGCACGGCGACCGCCGCGGTGCCCGCGAGCATGATCCCGACCAGCGCGAGCCGTTCGGGGCTCGTCGCGGGGCGCACGGGCAGTTCCCGGCCGTCCTGCATGCCGCGCTGCCAGCGCCACCAGCCGTAGACGGCCAGGGCGCCGAACATGACCTGCTTGAGCGCGTTGCCCGTGATGTGCGCGTTGGCATAGGTGATGAACAGCAGCACCGAACCGACGAGCTGCACCGGCCAGGTCCAGACCGATTTGCGGATGGCCAGCAGCACGGTGGACAGGGCGGCCACGTTTCCGACCAGGTCGGTCCACAGGACCTTGGTCCCGAAAACCTCGAATCCCGCTTCAGCCCAGTTCACGAGGCGCTCCGAGACCGTAGGCGCCCACGAGCTTCTCCACGTGCTTGGCGATGATGTCGACTTCGAGGTTCACCGGGTCGCCGGGCTGCTTGGCGCCGAGGGTGGTGAGCTGCAGGGTGGTCGGGATCAGGCTGACGGCGAACCCTTCGCCCTCCACGCTGACCACGGTCAGGCTGATGCCGTCCACCGCGATCGAGCCCTTCTCCACCACGTAGCGGTTCAGCTCGGCCGGCAGCGAGATCCTGACGACCTCCCAGTGCTCGTCGGGCTCGCGCGTCAGCAGCACACCGGTCCCGTCCACGTGGCCCTGCACGATGTGGCCGCCCAGCCGCTGGTCGGCGCGGACCGCGCGCTCCAGGTTGACCCGGGAGCCGGGCCGCAGCGCCCCCAGGCAGCTTCGGTCCAGGGTCTCCTTCATCACATCGGCGGTGAACACCTCCCCGTCCACCTCCACCACGGTCAGGCAGACGCCGTTGACGGCGATCGAGTCGCCGTGACCGGCGTCGGCGGTGACGACCTTGCCCCGGATCGACATCCGGGCGGCGTCCCTCAACGGCTCGATCGCAGCGATCTCGCCTAGTTCCTCAACGATTCCGGTGAACATTCACAGCTCCTTCAGGGGTACCGGCCGGGCGGTCAGACGCAGGTCCGGACCGGTGGGGGTGACATCCTCGAACTCCAGGCGGTGGGTCTCGGCGATCGTGGCGACGCCCGCCGGACCGAGCGCGGCGGCTCCCGCCCCCAGCAATGCCGGGGCGAGGTAGCCGACGACCCGGTCGATCAGACCCTCCTTCAGGAAGGAACCCGCGAGGGTCGGCCCGCCTTCCAGCAACACGCTGACGATCTGGCGGCGGTGCAGCTCGGCCAGCAGTCCCGCCAGGTCGATCCCGTACGGCCGCCGCCGTGCCAGCCGTACCACCTCGGCCGCGTCCGCCAGCGGTTGCGCCGCGGCGTCGTCGGCGACCGCCACCAGCGTCGGCGCCCGGCTGTCCAGGACGCGGGCGGTGAGGGGGGTGCGGGCGTCGCTGTCGACGACCACGCGCAGTGGCGGCCTGGCCGCCGCGACGCCGTCCCCGTGCGGGCGGGCGCCGCCGGGGGAGAGGCCGGGACCCCCGGCGGCGGGGGTTTCGTCCCCCGGCGGGCGACGGGCGGTGAGGCGGGGGTCGTCGGCGAGGACCGTGCCGATGCCGGCGACGATCGCGTCGGCCTCGGCACGCAGGCGGTGCACGTCCGCGCGGGACTCGGGCGAGGTGATCCACTGACTGGTGCCGTCGGCGGCGGCCGAGCGGCCGTCCAGCGTCGCGGCGTACTTCCAGGTGACGTGCGGCCGGCCGAGCCGGACGGAGGTCAGCCACTCGGTGTTGCCGCGCTCGGCCTCTTCGGCGAGCACGCCGGTCTCGACCACGACACCGTGCCGCCTGAGCCGGTCGGCGCCGCCGGCCGCCATGGGGTTGGGGTCGTTCACCGCGACGACGACGCGGGCGATCCCGGCTTCCAGCAGTGCGAGCGCGCAGGGGCCGGTGCGACCGGTGTGGTCGCAGGGTTCGAGGGTGACGTACGCGGTGCCGCCCCTGGCTCGCTCTCCGGCGGCGCGCAGCGCGACCACCTCGGCGTGCGGACCGCCGGCGTAGGCGTGGAAGCCCTCCCCCGCGACCTGTCCGGAGGCGTCGAGGACGACGCATCCGACGATGGGGTTGGGGCTGGTGGTGCCGCGCCCGTGCGCGGCGAGCTCGATCGCCCTGCGCATGTGCGCCTGATCGGTCACCGGGGTCTCCTACTCGCCAGTAGCTTCAACTGCCACGGCGGGCCCCGGGGGATCACAGGTGTATACACCTCATCAGCGGAGGGTGCCCGAAGACACTCTCCGCTCGCGCGCTTCCTCCCATCCGGACTTTAACCGTCGGTCCTGGAATTTCACCAGGTCAACCGGTCGATGGCTTCGACCGGGTCGCGGACTGTAACCGCCGGTTCGGACTTTCACCGACCCCGGAGCACGCTGCTTGCTTGGTGGGTCCCTCACCCTTGCGGGCTCGTTTCCCATACATCAGTGTGCCATGCCCGACAACGGAAGGAACACCCCTGTATCGCACTAACCAAGCGAGCGCTTGTTTAAAAAGATGATCCACCGGCCGGGACGGCAAGCGGCGGCGGTTCCGGTGCAGGCTCCGGCGCGATTCCCGTGCGGTTCCGGTGTATTTCCGCCCGGGGCGCTCGATGCCGTTCGAGGCCGTGCGGGACTGTTCGGACCACCCGAAACCCTTGGCCGGGACCTCGCCACCCCCTTCAATCGAGGGGGAAGACCCGCACGACCCCTCCTCGCCGGCGTGGACCCGGCGCGCATGCGCACGCCGGCGAGGAGGGGCCGCACACGTCGGGCACCGGACGGGTCAGGCGGCCCGCTCGGCCGTCACGCGCCGCGCCCTACGGGCGTCCGGGGCGTACCTGACCGGAGCGGGCACCAGGCCGATGCCGGCATGCAGGCCCTTCAACGTGGCCGTCGCCCACAGGTCGCCGAGCGGCGTGGCGGGCAGGCCGTACAGCCTGCGGGCCCAGCGTGGCAGGGTCGCGAATGCCAGGACGGTGAGCATCGGGATGACCGGCTTGAGCGGCAGCAGGTAGGGCGGAAGCGGCGCACCGAGAGACTGGCTGAGAGATTGGCGAAGCGGATGTGGAACCTCTGGGACGAAGTAAAGCCCTGGGCGACAGCCCTGGATGTAGTCGCGCATCTCCCCGACCGAACCGGGGACGTCGTCCGGGCGCAGGCCGACGACCTCGGCGGCACGCCGCCACTCCGCGACGAACCGGTCGGCCTCCTCGTCGGTCAGGCGCACCCCGGCCCGCCGGGCGACCGACAGGTAGGAATCGACCTCACCGACGTGGACCCACAGCAGCGCGCCGGGATCGTCGAGACGGAACCGCTCTCCGGTGTCGGGATCGAGCGCGGTGAGGCGTGAGTGGATCTTCCTGACCCGGGCGCCGGCGTCGGCCACCTCGTCGGTCGTGCCGTAGGTGCGGACACGGACGAACTCGGTGGTGCGCAGGAAGCGCGACCATGCCTCGGACGGGTCCATGAGCGCGGAGTTCTGCGCCACCCCGCGCATCGCCCGAGGGTGCAGCCCCTGCATGAGCAGCGCCCGGAATCCCCCGACCAACAGGATCGGCTCCCCCATCACCCGCCAGGTCACCGAGCCGGGCCCGAACAGTCCGTGATCCACGGGCCACCTCCCTTGTAAGTGACTGATTACCCTATTCGTCCGCGATGACACGTATCACGACCATGACATCACCGGAACCGCTCGGGGGCGGAAGCGGGGGGCACGGGCTCACCGCGCCGACGGCGCTGCCGGCCGTACTCGCGGGTGCCTTTCGGACGCGGGACACCGACCGCGACTCCCCTTCCGCGGGGACCGTTCGGGGCCGGGCGTGGCGATCCCTGCCCGCGGAGGGGCGGGCAGGGCCTCGCGGGTCACAACCGACGGAGGATCAAGCCTTGGTCGCCAGGGCCCGCAGGTCGTCCACCGCGCGGGCCGGGTCATCGGCGCCGTAGACGGCGTTGCCGGCCACGAAGACGTCGGCCCCCGCCTCGGCGCAGCGCTCGATGGTCCGGTCCGAGACCCCGCCGTCCACCTGCAGCCAGATCTGGCCCCCATGCTTGTCGATCAGTGTGCGGGCCCGGCGGATCTTGGGCAGCACCACGTCGAGGAACTTCTGACCGCCGAACCCGGGCTCGACGGTCATCAGCAACAGCATGTCGATCTCGCCGAGCAGGTCTTCGTACGGCTCGATCTGGGTGGCCGGGTTCAGCGCCAGACCGGCGCGGGCCCCGGCGGCCCGGAGCTGGCGCAGGGTGCGGATCGGGGCCTTGGACGCCTCTGCGTGAATGGTCACGCTGCCCGCTCCGGCCTCGGCGTAGGCCGGGGCCCAGCGGTCCGGATCCTCGATCATGAGGTGGCAGTCGAGCGGCGTCGAGGTGGCTTTGAGCAGGGACTCGACGACCGGCAGACCGAGCGTTAGATTGGGCACGAAGTGGTTATCCATGACGTCCACGTGCAGCCAGTCGGCGTTGGGCACCGCCGCGGCCGCCTCGGCGAGGCGGGCGAAGTCGGCGGACAGGATGCTGGGTGAGATCTGTACGGCCATGATGCGGCGAGTCTATTGCGCCGCCTCCGGCCACCCGTCACCGGCGGACCGTTGCGTCGTGCGGACGCCCCGGCGGGTCACAGGTCGATCTGGACGCCGTACTCCTCGAGCCAGGCGTTGAGCTGCAGGAGCCTCTCCAGCGAGGACCGGGCCCCCGCGGGGCCGCCGGGATCCGCGGGCGCGTCGAGCACGGTCCGCACCTTCTCCGGGTCGATCAGCGGCGCGGCGGCGATGTCGCGGCGCTCCAGCAGGCGCGCCGCCTCCGCACGGACGGCCTGCCCGTAAGAGGGGTCCTGCGTCGAGGGATAGGGGCTCTTGCGGCGCTCCAGGACCGAACGCGGCAGGACGTCGGCCGAGGCGGCGCGCAACAGGCTCTTCTCCCGCCCGTCGAAGGTCTTCATCGACCAGGGCGCGTTGAAGACGTAGTCCACCAGCCGGTGGTCGCAGAACGGCACCCGGACCTCGAGTCCGACCGCCATGCTCATGCGGTCCTTGCGATCGAGGAGGATCTGCACGAACCGGGTGAGATGCAGATAGCTGATCTCCCGCATCCGCTTCTCCAGGCCGCTCTCACCCGGCAGCCGGGGCACCTCGGCCAGCGCCTGCCGGTAGCCCTCGGCGCGGTAGGCGGGCAGGTCGAGTTTGCGCAGCAGGGACTCGTCGAGGAGCGCCGTCAGGCCGCCGTACCGCTCGACCCCCGGCGCCGCCAGCCAGGGGAAGGTGTCGGCGCCGACCGTCTCGGGTTCGTGGAACCACCGGTAGCCGCCGAAGACCTCGTCGGCGGACTCTCCGGACAGCGCCACCGTGGAGTGGCCGCGGATGGCCTGGAACAGCAGATAGAGGGAGGCGTCCATGTCGCCGACGCCGGTCGGCAGGTCGCGCGCCCGCAGAACCGCGGCGCGCACGACCGGATCGATGAGATCGGCCGAGTCCAGGACGATGTCGGTGTGGTCGGGGGCGATGTGCCGCACGACGTCGTGGACGTAGGGGGCGTCGGGGGTGTCGCGCATCTCGTCGGGCTCGAAGTTCTCGCTGTATCCGGCGAAGTCGACGGCGAACGACCGGATTCTGCCCGCCCCGTGCTCCCGCAGAGCCTTCGCGGCGAGCGCCGTGATGGTGCTGGAGTCGAGACCGCCGGACAGCAGGCTGCACAACGGCACGTCGGCGATGAGCTGGCGATCGACGATGTCGTCCAGCAGCCCGCGCACCGTCCGGACGGTGGTGTCGAGGTCGTCGGCGTGCTCGCGCGATTCGAGCTCCCAGTAGCGGCGCCGGCGCAGACCCCGCCGGCCCACCCGGACGAGCTGGCCGGGACGCACCTCGTACATCCCGCGGTAGATGCCGTGCTCCGGCGTCTTGATGAGGGACAACAGCTCGCACAGTTCGTCGGCGCCGACGACGGCCCGCCCGGCGAGCGGGTTGGCGAGGATCGCCTTGGGCTCGGAACCGAACAGCACGCCCGCCGGGGTCGGGTGGTAATACAACGGCTTGACGCCCATCCGATCGCGGACGAGCAGCAGCTCCTCCCGGCGGACGTCCCAGATCGCGAAGGCGAACATGCCGTTCAGCCGGGTGGCGAGGTCCTCGCCCCATTCGAGGTAGGCCCGTAGTACGACCTCGGTGTCACTCTGGGTACGGAAGCGGTGGCCGCGCGCGTCCAGCTCGGCGCGCAGCTCGCGGAAGTTGTAGACCTCGCCGCTGTAGGTGAGGACGGCGAGCGGCCGCCCATGCTCCTCGGCGACCATCGGCTGACACCCACCCTCGATGTCGATGACGGCGAGCCGGCGATGCCCCAGCGCGGCGTGCCGGTCGAGCCACACGCCCTCGTCGTCCGGCCCCCGGCAGGCCATCGTGTCGGTCATGGCCTGCGCGGCGTCCCGTGACCGACCGAGATCGCGATCGAAGTCCACCCAGCCGGAAATTCCACACATCTCGACAACCCCACGTCCCGTCGGCGGTCGTTACCCGTGTCGAACGACCGACCGCACATCCCCATGCCCGGACGAGACGTGACAGTCGGCATCACCGTAAAACGCCGTTCACGCCATTGAAACCCGCGGCGAGCGCCGCGTCCATGTGGGTACGCCGAGTTCCGCCGTCACACGCGCCGGTCGGCGTGCGACCGGCCACCCGAACGCCGTTTTCGTACGGCGCGCCCAGCGGGTCACCTTCCGGTCACCCGCCCGAACACCACACCGATACGGCGCGCGGCGGGCGATCGCTCAGCGGCGGCGCAGCAAGGCCAGGAACATCCCGTCGGTGCCGTGGCGGTGCGGCCAGAACTGGGCGTGCGGGCCCTCGCCCAGACCCTCCACCTCGGGGAGATAGGCGCGGGCGTCGAGGGTCTGCACGTCGTCGCGGTGGCGCAGGACGTCGCCGACCACGGCGGCGGTCTCCGCCAGGTGGGGGGAGCAGGTGACGTAGGCGACGACTCCCCCCGGGCGTACGGCCTCCAGGGCCGAGGTGAGCAGTTCGCGCTGGAGCCTGCCCAGATCCGGGAGACTGCGGGGATCGCGGCGCCAGCGGGCCTCCGGGCGACGGCGCAGGGCGCCCAGGCCGGTGCAGGGGGCGTCGACCATGACCCGGTCGAAGACCCCGGGGCGCCAGGCGGGAACCGTGCCGTCGGCGGTGACGACCACGGCCTCGCGGGTGGTCTGCCGGACCAGGCGGGCGCGGTGATACTGAAGCTCGGCGGCCAGGAGTTTGGCCCCGCCGGGGAATTCGACGGGGCCGGGAGTTCCGTCCCTCGCACCGGGCTCCCCCGCGACGGCGGACGACCCCGCGCCCTCACGGGACACGGCCCCGTCACGGACCCCGTCGCGGGCGCCGGGGCGCTCGCCGGACGCCGCCGGGGGATCCGCTCCGGCGCCGTGGGTGGCGATCGCGTCGAGGAGGCCCGCCTTGCCGCCGGGGCCCGCGCACAGATCGAGCCAGCGGGAGTCGGCGCCGACCACCGGAACGCGGGTCAGCGCCAGGGCGACGAGTTGGCTGGCCTCGTCCTGAACGGCGGCGCGCGCCTCGGCCACGGCTCTGATGGAGCCGGGGTCGCCCTCGGGCAGATAGGCGGCGTAGGGGGAGTATGCGGCCGGTTGGGCGCCGGAGGCGACGAGCTCGTCGACCGACGCGCGTCCGGGCCGGGCGACCAGGGTGACACGGGGCCGCTCGTTGTCGGCGGCCAGCAGCGCGGCCGTCTCGTCGAAGTCGCCGCCCACCGCGTCACGCATCGCGGTGACGATCCACCGGGGGTGGCTGTGCGCCACGGCCAGATGGCCGACCGGGTCGTCACCGGGGTCGGGGGCCACGATCGGCAGCCACTGCTCCAGGGAGCGGTTGGCGACCTTGCGCAACACGGCGTTGGCGTACTTCGACGCGCCGGCGCCCACGCGCAGCCGTACCAGATCGACGGTCGTGCCCACCGCGGCGTGCGGAGGGACCCGGGTCTTGAGCAACTGGTGCACACCCAGGCGGATGGCGTCGAGCAGCGGCGGGTCCAGATCCTCGGGAGCCCGGTCGCTGCAGGCCGCGATGACCTCGTCATAGGTGCCGAGACCGCGCAGGGTGCCGTAGGCGAGCTCGGTGGCCAGGCCCGCGTCCCGCCCGGACAGGCGGCGCTCGCGCAGCAGCGTGGGCATCAGCAGGTTGGCGTAGGCGTCGCGTTCGTCCACGGCGCGCAGCAGGTCGTAGGCGGCGTTACGGGCCTCGTCACGGACCGGCCGGGGCGGACGGCCGCCCCTGCCCCCGCCCGGGCTCGCCTGGCCGCCGCGCGGATGATTGCCGGAACCACGGCCGCCACCGCGCGGAGCGTGCCCGCCGTTCCCCCGATTGCTCATGATTCCTAGCCCAGCCGATCTTCGTCTGCGGGCCGCACGCCGCGGGCCCACTCTCCCGCGCTCATCAGGCGCTTGCCCTGCGGCTGCACCTCGCCCAGCTCGACCGGGTGGGTGGCCGTGCCGACCAGGACGGAGTTCTTGGTGGCCGCGATCCGCCCGGGCGCCAGGCTCGGGGCGTCGGGTGCGAGCCGTACCGGACCGAGCTTGACCCGCTGGCCGCGGAACTCCGTCCACGCGCCCGGGGCGGGCGTGCAGGCACGGATGAGGCGGTCCACCCGCATGGCGGACGCGGACCAGTCGACCCTGGCGTCGTCAACGTTGATCTTCGGGGCGAGACTCACCCCCTCGGCGGGCTGGGGCACGGCCTCCAGCTTGCCGTCCTCGATCCCGTCCAGGGTCGCCACCAGCAGTCCGGCACCGGACTCGGCGAGCCGGGCGAGCAGGTCGCCGCTGGTGTCGGCGGACCGGACCTCCTCGGTGACCACGCCGTAGACCGGGCCGGCGTCCAGCTCCTTGACGATCCGGAAGGTGGCCGCGCCGGTGATCTGGTCACCGTGGAGCACGGCGTGCTGCACCGGGGCGGCACCGCGCCAGGCGGGCAGCAGCGAGAAGTGGAGGTTGACCCAGCCCTGATGCGGGATGTCGAGTGCGGCCTGCGGCAGGAGCGCCCCGTAGGCCACCACCGGACAGCAGTCGGGGTCGATCCGCCGCAGCCGCTCCAGGAAGTCGGGGTCTGCCGCCTTCCGTGGTCTGAGGACCTCGATCCCCGCCTCCTCCGCCAGCTCGGCGACGGGGCTCGGGTGGACCTTGCGGCCCCGGCCCGACTGGGCGTCCGGCCGGGTGACGACGGCGACGACGTCATGGCGCGGCGAGTCGAGCAGGGCCCGCAGCGAGGGCAGGGCGGTGTCCGGGGTTCCGGCGAAGACCAGGCGCACGTCCCTACAGGGCCTTTCCGTGGGTGGCGTGCGGGGAGAACTTGAACGCGGGAGCCGACAACCCGCTCCACTCGGCCTCGCGGATCTCCTTCATGGCGAGCTTGCGCTGCTTGGGATCCATCCGGTCGATGAACAGCACCCCGTCCAGGTGGTCGGTCTCGTGCTGGAAGCAGCGGGCCATCAGGTCGGTGCCCTCGAGCGTGACGGGCTCGCCGTGCATGTTGAATCCCCTGGCCACGGCCCTGATCGCCCGGGGCGTCGGGAAGGACAGGCCGGGGAAGGACAGGCAGCCCTCCTCGCCCTCCTCGTCCTTGTCGTCGGAGAGGTCGAGGTTGGGGTTGATCAGGTGCCCGAGCTGCTCGTCCACGTAATAGGTGAAGACCCGCAGGCCGACCCCGATCTGCGGCGCGGCCAGACCGGCCCCGGGGGCGTCCATCATCGTGTCGGTGAGATCCTTGACGAGCCTGCGCAGCTCCTTGTCGAAGTCTTTCACCGGCTCCGCAGGTGTGCGCAGCACGGGGTCGCCGAAAAGGCGGATCGACTGAATGGTCAACAGGGCTCTCCTCACGCTTTTCGGGGATGCCCACAGTCTAAGGGCCACCGGGAGTGCCCCTCGGATCTTCCGCTCCCGCGCCGGTCCGCGCCGGGAACCGCGGGCGGCCTTCCCCGTCGTGTCCGCGGCTCCCTCCGCTCACCTCCCGGGCGGCGCTCGCCCCGCATCCGGCGCACATCACGGACGCGGCGTCCGGCCCACGCGTCGCGTCCGGCTCACGCGTCGCGTCCGGCTAGCGCGAGCGGGCCTTCATGGCCGCCTTCCGCGCGGCCTTGGCGACCGCCGCGTCACTGTGGTGGGCCCCCAGCAGGTCGAGCACGGCGATCGTGTCGGGGTGGTCCGCCAGGGTCATCTCCTCCACGACGCGGACCAGGTCCTCGCCGGGTTCGAGCATGTCGAACTCGCACATCGCCTCGGGGGCGTTGCCGAGGTGGATCAGCGAGGCGAGCGTGTCGATCGCGATCCAGGTGCTGTCGGCGGGTGTCAGGGCCGGGGCCGGCAGGTCGCGGATGTGCAGCCAGGAGGCGGCGTAGCGCCACATGGCGGGCTCGGCGAGCGCCTCCCGCAGCGGGGCCTCGGCCTCGGGGCCGAGCTCCTCCAGGATCGTGCCCACGGTGGCGCGCTGGCCGGCCGTACCGGATGCGGCGATCTTGACCAGCTCCCGGGCGGCGGCCTCGGGAATGCGCGACTCCAGCCACACGGTGACGGCGCTGGGAGCGGCGGAGCGCTTCATGATCGCATCGACCAGCTCGGCGGCGCCCAGGTCGGCGAAGACGGCGACCTCCGCCCCGGTGGGGGCGTCGTGCCCCTCACGCAGCAGATCCTGGCGGACCGCCCACATGCCCAGCGGGGTCAGCCGGGGCCGACCCGCCTCCGACTGCTCGACGAGCCCGCAGTAGCTCAGCAGCGACAGCGCGCCCTCCAGCTCACCCGGGAGCGCGGCGGCCAGCGCCCGCATGTCCGCGGGACGGGCCTCGCAGGCCACCTCGTGCGACTGCAGAATGCCCTTGACCAGGGTGGCGGGAGACAGGCCGTCGCTCACGGCGTACATCGTGGCGAGCATCTCGGCGAGGTGGTCGTCCACCACCGAGGAGCCGGTCAGGCTCTCGTCCGCGCGGTCCAGGACGTCCATGACCACGCCGTCCCAGAACTCCAGCAGCGCCGCGGGGGGCAGCTCGGCCGAGAGCGCCAGCGGGCCGGCCGTCGCCACGCCCCGGGAGATGCGCAGCATGCCGGTGTTGACCGCGACGACCCACAGCAGGTGCAGCCGCGCCGGGTTGGGCACCCCGAGCTCGGCACAGGGCAGGAAGGGATCGGGCAGCAGGCCCGCGGGAGTCACCACCCGGGTGCCGGTCCACACCGCCAGCCGCTGGGCGTCCAGCACCAGCGGGACCCGGAGCACCGCGTCGGCGAGCTCCTCGTCGGCCGCCAGCACGACCGGCGGGAAGCTCAGCACCTCGCTGTCACAACCCGGGCAGTCGCAGCCCTTGTCGTCCGCGGAGGTCGCGTCGAGCACGGCCGCGCGCGCCTCACGGGACCCCGATCCCAGCTCGTCGACCAGCCTGCGCAGTTCGCCGAGATCGAAGACGTTGCCGGTGTTCCCGCTCTTTGCCACCCGTGAAACTTACTGCACTCGAGCCACACGGGTGTACGGCTAGCCGATAGCGCGGGAGCGTGCTTTGAAAGCGGCTTTACGGGCGGCCTTGGCCACGTTCTGGTCGTTCAGGGAGCGGCCCAGCAACTCCAGGACCTCGACGACCTCGGGGTGGTCCACCCGCCACATCTCCTCGATCACGTGCGCCGGCGGCCCGGAGGCCGCCATGTTCTCGGCGAACGTCTCCGGATCGTCCTCGGCGGCGGAGATGGCCAGGGCGAGCATGTCCACGCTCATCCACAGCACCTCCTCCTGGGAGAGCGCCGGGGCGGCCAGGCCCCGGGCGGAGAGCCAGTGGACGGCGTGCGGACGCAGCTCGGCCTCGTCGAGGTATCGGCGGACCGCGGGCTCGGCGTCCGGGCCGAGCCGGTCCACGATCGTCACCGCGATGCCGCGGACGACCGACGGCGCGCCGCAGGCGGCGCCCAGCAGCTCGGTGGCGGCCTCCTGCGGCGTCCTGCCGCGCAGCCAGCCCTCGATGTCGGCCTCGGCCAGCTCGGTGGGCATCCCGGACAGCAGGCCCTCGATGAGCTCGGACGCGTCGGCGGCGGTCAGATCGGCGGCCTCGGGCGCCTCGATGCCCAGGTCGGTGTAGTGCTCCCGCAGCCCCCACACTGCCAGCGCGGTCAGCTCCAGAGTCTCCTCGCTCTGCTCGGCGACGCCGCAGTAGGCCAGGCCGCGCACGGCCTCGGCGACGTCCGCCTCCCCCTCGTCGAGCAGGCCGATCTCCTCCAGGTATTCCATGACGAGGGGGATCGGAACCGGCGCCTGCAGCCGGTAGAGCATGTCGCACAGGCCGTAGAGCTCCTCGTCGAGGGACCGGTCGCCGGTCACGGCCCCGCCGGTCTCCTTCTCCACGAGGAACTCCAGCACCGCGGCCCACGTGTCGAGCGGGTCGAAGTCCTCGCCGTCGAAGATGGCCGTTCCCTCGACCTCGACCAGGCCGGTGTGCACCGCCAGCTCCCACAGGAAGCCGGGGTCGGCCACCGCGAGCTGAGCGGTCGCCTCGGCGGCGTCACGGACCCGCAGGCGTCCCTTGACGGTCGGCCTGCGGCCTCCGGCGAGCATCCACTGCACCAGCCGCCGGGCGTCGGTCACCAGGGGCACCCGCAGGACGCTGCGGGCGAGCGTCTCGCGGGGTGCGAGCCGTACCGGGGGCAGGGGGGAGCAGCCAGGGCAGTCGCAGGACTCGGCGGCGGGTTCCTCCGCCGCCGACACCGAGACGTCGCCCTGCTCCAGGGAGTCGGCGCCCATCGCGCTGAACAGGCTTTTGGCCATGCCGAATTTGGAGGTGTCGGCGAGCGCGATCGGCATCTCGGGCTCGATCCGGTCCAGGACGACACGCATGCGCGCGGCCATCTTCCCGCCGATCTCCTCGGTCGCCAGCAGGAAGTCGACCAGTGTGCGGGCGGCCGCGACGGTCTCGGGGGCACTTTCCGGTGGGGCGATGACCTTGCGCGGGTAGATGTTGAGCAGCAGCTCCTCGAAAGTGACCGGGGTGAAATCACCCAGCTCGTTCACGTCCAAGTAATCGCTCGCGTAGTCGCAGAGCAGCCGCACCTCGTCCACGTCAACGTCCAGGCCGTGCGCGCGCCCCCACGCACGCAGATCCTCTACGGCCCGGTTTACCCATTCGATCGACACAGGGGAAAATTAACGGCTTACTGTCAGCACCGCGAATCGGGGAAACAACTCAAATCACATCGAGAGGGTCAATGCATACCCTGACCACCTCGGGAGCCTTGCGCGCCGAGCGCACCCCGACAGCCCCCTTCAGCGCGGCGGCCAGTGCCGATCCCGTCCCGCTCGGAACCCGCACCATGGCACGTTCGCGCACCTGATCGCCCTTGGGCGAGTCGATCGGGACGGGCCCGAGGACCTGCGCCCCGTCCGGCAGCACCACCTCGCCGAGCATTTCCCTGACCGCCGCGGGCGAACCGGTCAACGTGGCCATCCTTACCGCCGGGGGGAAACCTAGTTCTGTCCTGTCGGCCAGTTCCCGTTCGGCATGGGTGATGGGATCCCAGCGCAGCAACGCCTGCACGGCGGGCACCGAGGAGTCGGCCAGCACGACGAGTTCGGCCTGGGGCCGCAGCAGCGCCGCGGCGTTCATCCACCGGCGCAGCGTCTCCTCGGCGACCCGCAGGTCCGGCCGGCCGAGCATCGCCCACCCGTCCAGCAGCACGGCCGCCGCGTAACCGCCCTCGGCCACCGGTTCGGCCCCCGGGGTGGCCACCACCAGAGCGCGCGCGGCGCCCACCGTGGCGAGCACACCGTCCTTGCCCGAAGTCTTCACCCGGACCGAGGGAAAGGCGCGCCCCAGTTCCTCCGCCGTACGGCGGGCGCCGATCACCTGGGCCCGCACCCGGACGCCGCCGCAGGCCGAGCAGCGCCACCGCCCCGCGATCCGGCCGCACCAGCGGCAGTAGGGGGCGGCGTGGCCGCCGCGCAGCGCGAGCGGCCCGCTGCAGTGCCCGCAACGGGCCTGGGCCCGGCAACTCTGGCAGGCCAGCGCGGGCAGGTAACCCCGCCGGGGGACCTGCACCAGCACCGGGCCGCTCACCAGGCCGGCCCGCAGCGTCCGCCAGGCGAGGCTGGGCAGCCGGGCCGCCCGCGCCGCCTCGTCCCTTGCGAGCTCGGAGTCCTCACCGGCCGGCCGGACCTTCGGTGCCCTGGTCCGCACCGTCTCCCGGGTGGCGGAGATGGCGCCGGCCCAGCCGGTGAAGACGAGCCGGGTGGCCTCGGCGGTACGGGCGTAGCCGCCGATGAGCAGGCCCGCGCGCCCCTGGTGGGCGCGCAGCGCGAGGATCTCCCGGGCGTGCGGGTACGGCGCGAGCCGCTCGGCGTGCAGATCGTCACCGTCGTCCCAGATCACCGCCAGCCCGAGATCCCTGACCGGTGCGAACGCCGCCCCCCTGGTGCCGACGACGGCGCGCGTCTGCCCCCGGGACACTCGCAGCCACCGGCGGTAGCGCTCGGCGGGGCCGAGATCGGCGGTGAGCGCCACGTGCGTCCCGGACCCCAGCACGGCGCTCAGCGCCGCGTCGGCCAGCGCGACGTCCTTGCCGTCGGGAAGCACCACGAGCGCGCCCCTGCCGCTTCGGAGGGTCTCCCGTACGGCCACCGCGACCGCCCTCGCCCACTGCGGACCGTCCTCCGTACCGGGCAGCGCGGTCCACACCGCGCGGGGCGAGCGTCCGTCGGTGAGAGCCGCCAAGAACGCCTCGCCGTCCGGATAGTCCGCCCAGGGGCCCGGATGGTGTCCCTCGGCGTCCCACTCCGGCGAGGGCGAGGGCGAGGGGACGACCTCGGCCTCCACTCGGGCATGGCGGGGCGGAACGGCCAGGCGCAGGACGTCGGCCAGGGTTCCGGCGTACCGGTCGGCCACGGCGCGGGCCAGCAGGGCGATCTCAGGGCTGAGCACCGGCTCGGGCGAGACCACCTTCTCCAGCCGGGCCAGCTTGCCCTCGTGCTCGCTGGCGTCAGAACGCTCCAGCAGGAAACCGTCGACGAGCTTTCCCGCGAACCGGACCCTGACCCGGCACCCCGGCACCGCGTCGGCGTCCATCGGAGCCGGGAC
Source organism: Streptosporangium sp. CA-135522 (assembly GCF_050949235.1). Classification (NCBI taxonomy): domain Bacteria; kingdom Bacillati; phylum Actinomycetota; class Actinomycetes; order Streptosporangiales; family Streptosporangiaceae; genus Streptosporangium; species Streptosporangium sp. CA-135522. The sequence goes on along the minus strand of NZ_CP192026.1, from coordinate 3,146,139 downwards.
GACGTAGTCGAAGGGCCGGTCCAGATGCGGTAGCGGAGTGTCCACGGCGACCCGTGCGATCGGCAGCGCGGCGGCGGGCTCCGGCACCCCCTTGGCCGGCTTGGCGGCAACGGGCGCGGGCCGCTCACGGACGGCGTCGAGCGACAGCAAGGCACCGTCGTCCGGTGAGGGGCTGGCGTGGGTCACCCACTTGTCCTACCAGATCCCGGGGGCGGTCAAGGCGCCCGGCCGCTCGTCCTGCCAGATCACGAGGCGGTCGACGCCCCCCGCCGGCGGAGCACTCCGGCGTCTGCGCGCACCGCCGGACACCGGCGAACGCCCGCCGTACATCCGGTACGGCGAAGGCGATCGGCCAGTGGGGTAACGCCCGACACAGGAGCACTCCGGCGTCAGATCAGGCGGAAGGGGACCCCTCCCTCGGCACCACCCGACCGCTGCGGAACATCGGAGCACACGGTTCCCCACTGGCCTCGGCCATCATGCCCCCCGTCGCCGGTGTCCCGCATCGGGTGATGTGCCTATACGGACGCGCCTATGTGGAGGGCCGGCAGTCGTGCTCGGTCACCCACGCGGCCACCTGGGTGCGGGAGGTCAGGCCCCCCTTGGCGAGGATGTTGCGGACGTGCGCGTCCACGGTGCGCTTGGCGATGTCCAGCCGCGCGGCGATCATCGGGTTCGACAACCCCTCGGTGATCAGCTCGGCCACCTGGAGCTCCCTGGCGCTCAGCGTGCCGGTGACCGCCCGAGCCACCCGGCCCGTATGGCCGGCGCACAGGGGCCGCCCCGCACCCCGCAGCGGCTCCTGTACGGCCGGCCGCCACCGGCCCCCGGACGGCTCCACCCCGATCTCCCGGTAGGCCTCCAGCATCCGGTGGCGGCCTCCCGGCTCACGGAGCACGATCGAGCGCTCGACCAGGGACGCCAGAACCGGCGCGACCCGCTCCGCTCCCAGCTCGGCCCCGCAGGCCTGCTCGGCGGCGGCCAGGTCGAAGGCTCCGGGCAGCGCCGACAACAGGGCCCACAGCTTGCGTTGCTCGTCGTCGCAGAGCCGGTGGCTCCACTGCACCGACGCCCGCAGGTCCCGGTGACGCGGCAGCACGGTCCTGCTGATCCCGGTCAGCACGGTGAAGCGGTGCCGCAGCCGCTCCAGCAGGTCCCGGGCCGACAGGGAACGCATCCGGGTGGCGGCGAGCTCGATCGCCAGCGGCAGCCCGTCCAGCCTGCCGCAGATCTCGGCGACCACCGGCGCGACGGCCGGTGTCAGCGAGAAGGCGGGATCGGCGGCCACCGCCCGGTCCTCGAACAGCCGCATGGCCGAGGGCATCGGCAGCGGCGCCAGCTCCAGCACCCGCTCCCCCGGCAGGCCCAGCGGCTGGCGGCTGGTGGCGACCACCGCGAGCCCGGGCGCCCCGGCGAGCAGGGCCGGCACCAGCCGTGCCACCTCGCCGAGCAGGTGCTCGCAGGTGTCGAGCACGACCAGCGACCGCCGGGCGCCCAGCGCCGCCGTGATCCGCGACGCCGAAGGTGGAGCGCCCGGTTCCGATTCCGACGCGATCGGCGACGCCGAAGGCCGGCCGCCGTGTTCGGGCACCGACGCGATCCGCGACTTCGAAGGCGAAGTGCCCGGTTGCAGGGCCGCGGCGACGGCGGCCACCGGATCTGCGGCGCCGGACAGCTCGACCCGCCAGACTCCGCCGGTGAAGCCGCGGCGCAGGATGTCGGCCAGGCGCAGGGCCGTGCGGGTCTTGCCCACCCCGGCGGGGCCGGTGACCGTCAGGAGCCTGGCGGCGGCGAGGTGGTCCAGGCCCTCGGCCAGTTCCTCGGCCCGTCCCACGAAGCTGGACAGGTCCACGGGAAGGTTCCCCGGCCGCCGCGCCATTTTCGCCCCCATGTTCGCCGAAACGCTACCAGCAGATGATCATGTGTTCTCCGCCGCGGCCGGGCTCCCCCTCCGCCGGGTCGCCCAGGCCGCGACCTGGGCGCGCGCCGAGAAGCCGAGTTTGGCCAGGATGTGCTCGACGTGGGAGTCGACGGTCCGCTGGACGATCATGAGCCGGTGGGCGATCTGCCGGTTGGTCATCCCCTCGGCGACCAGCTCGGCGACCTCCCACTCCCTGCGGGTGAGCGGTGCCCGGCCGGAGTCGCGCCGTACGGCGCCGCCCTCGGCCGTCTCCTCGCCGAGCGCATAGGCGATGGCCCCCTCCAGGCCGAGCGCGGTCCCCTCGCGGGCCGCCTGGTCGAACTCCCGGCGCGACAGGCCTCGCCTGACCAGCTCGACGCAGCGGGCGCCGTCTCGGGCCATCATCGGGTAGCCCTGCCGCAGCAGGCCCCTGTCCCGCCATCCGGTGTGCGCCGCGCCGAGCAGCCGTCCCGCCCTGGCCAGGTCACCCTGGTCCGCCGCGGCGCAGGCCAGCAGGTCCAGGCAGAACACGATCGCCATGGCGTCGGAGAAGTGCCTTTTGACCCGCAGCGAGTCCCGCGCGTGCGCGACGGCCCGGGCGGCGTCCCCTTCGGCCTGGGCGACCAGTCCCAGCCCGTAGTCGGCGTAGGCGCGCGCCCACGAGTCTCCGCGTTCCTCGCAGAGTGCCCGGCAGCGCAGGAACATCTCCCTGGAGGCCGCGATCTCACCTCGCCAGATCAGGCTCAGGCCCAGCTCGACCATCGCCGGCAGCAGCACCCCCGGAAGTCGCGTGCCGGGGCCGAGACGCTCCACCACGGCGCCCAGCCTGGCCTCCGCACCGGTCAGATCCCCTTCGATGACGGCCAGGGTGCCGCTCAACTTGAGCAGGAAGAGGCGGACCGGGTCGCTGTCGTGCGAGGACTGCTCCCTGCACCGTTCCAGCAGCAGCCGCGCCTGATCCAGATGGCCCCGGGCGATGGCGATGTAGGCGAGCACCAGCGTCGCCCACGACCACGGCTCGGTCCCGGGCCGGGAGCGTGCGAGCAGCCGCTCCAGGTGGTGGTGGCCCTCGCGGAGCATGCCGCAGGCGATCCAGAGGTACCACAGGGTCGCGGCCATGTTCAGGCCCGTCTCGTGCTCGTCCGGGTCCTCGGCGCACAGGTCGAGGGCCGCGCGGATGTTGGGCCAGTCACGCCGGATCCGGCCCCACCGCTCCACCTGGTCGACGCCCGGACCGATTCTGCGTCCCCGGCGTGCCGACTCGACGTAGTGGCTCAGGTGGCGGCGGCGCAGCCGCTCCCGGTCCCCGCTCTCCAGCAGCCTGGCGGCGCCGTACTCCCGGATGATGTCCAGCAGCCGGTAGACCGTGCCGTCGCCGCGCTTGACCGGGATCACGATGGACTTGTCCACCAGACCGAGCAGCGCGGGAAGGACCCGCTCGGCGGGCAGGGCCTCGTCGGAACAGACGCTCTCGGCCGCGGCGGCGTCGAAGGCCGAGACGAAGACCGGCAGCCGTGACCAGAGCAGCCGCTCGTCGTCGGTGCACAACCGGTGGCTCCATTCGACGGTGGCGCCCACGGTCGGGTGCCGCCCGCCCGCCGTACGGCCCGACAGCAGCCACGGTCCGTCGTCGAGCAGGTCGAGGATCCGGCCGAGCGGGAGCGTGCGCATCCGGACGGCGACCAGCTCGATGGCCAGCGGTATGCCGTCGAGCCTGGCGCAGACCTCGGCGACCTCCCGGGCGTTCTCACCGGTGAGCGTGTAGCCCGGGTCCACGGCCCTGACCCGGTCGAGGAAGAGCGCCACCGAGTCGCATCGGGAGAGCGCGGCGACCGATTCCACCGCGTGCGGGTCCAGCAGGGGCATCGGCGCGAGTGCCACGATGTGCTCCCCGGGAACGCCGAGCGACTGCCTGCTGGTGGCCAGGATCCGCAGCCGGGGGCTGTTCTCCAGCAGGGTCTGCGCCAGCCGGGCGCAGGCGTCCACAAGGTGCTCGCAGGTGTCGAGGATCAGCAGGGTCTGCCGGTCGCGGAGATGGTCGGCCAGCGCCTCGGCATCCGGGCGGTCGGACAGGTCCGCCATGTCCAACGCCTGGGCCACCGCCTCTTCGAGATGACCGGGATCACCCACCCCGGCCAGTTCCACGAACCGGACGCCGTCGGCGAAGGCCCTGCGCACCCCGGAGGCGGCTTCGACGGCCACCCTGGATTTGCCGATGCCCGCGACTCCGGTGACGGTGACCAGCCTGGAGCCCTGAAGCAGCCGCCTGACCTGGCGGACCTCTTTTCTGCGCCCCACGAAGCCGGTGCTCTCCACCGGTAGTCCGCCTGTCCCCGAGCGTCCGCTCACGTCTCTCCCCAAGATCTCAAAAATAGAGAAGCTACACAGGAGATGACGGCTCAGGCCCACCGGCGGTGGTCAAGGGCCGGCCGAGGACGGCCGGAGGCGGCCACCGGCCGTCGTCACGGGGCGGATCCGGCGTCCGGGCGGGCCCGTCTATCGTGGGCGGCTGACTCTCACGGGAAGGACGAGGATTCATGAGCGTTCACTTCGGCGTCGTGCCCGCCCGGACGGCCGGCGCATGATCGGTCACGAGGCGCCCGGTCCCGGGGGCGGCGCCGCCGGATCCGTGATGCGGACTCCCCCGCCGGCCGGGGCCGCGCTGCCCTACAACGGGGGACGCCTGGACCGGGCGGGCGCCCGGCGCGGCGATCCCGCCTGGGTGCGGGCGTGCCGCACGGACCCGGCGAGCGTCGCGATCCCGCTGTGGCGGGACAGGTGCCTGGTCGAGGGCACGACTCCGGTGACGCTGGCCGCGGCCGCGGCCGGCGAGGCGTCGACCTTCCTCGGCCTGGAAGGTGAGCGCGCGGTGTTCGCCGTCGACCTGTCCGCGCTCGACGAGCGGGAGGCGCTGCGCGTGGCGGGCGCCTCGGGCAGCGCCGACGTGCGCGAGCTGTTTTCCACGCTCGACGCCGAGCGGGCCGCCATCCTGGCCTACGCGCGCGGCATCCTGCGGTGGAATCGCGACCAGCGTTTCTGCGGCGCCTGCGGCGGCGGCACCGACAGCCGCGACGGGGGCCACCTGCGGGTGTGCCTGACGTGCGACAAACCGCTGTTCCCGCGGATCGAGCCCGCGGTGATCGTCCTGGTGGAGGCTCCGGGAGAGCCCCGCCGATGCCTGCTGGGCAGGCACCGCGCCTCGACCACGGGGGCCTATTCCACCCTGGCCGGTTTCGTCGAGATCGGCGAGAGCCTGGAGGACGCGGTGCGCAGGGAGGTGTTCGAGGAGGCCGGGGTGCGGGTGCACCGCGTCGACTACCTCGCCTCGCAGTCCTGGCCGTTCCCCGCCGGTCTGATGCTCGGGTTCAGGGCCACGGCGCTGTCGGAGGAGATCCACGTCGACGGCGACGAGGTCGTCGAGGCCCGCTGGTTCACCGCCGCGCAGGTCGCCGAGATGCGGTCCGCGCAGATCGAGCGCGGCGCCCACCGCGGGGACTCGATCGAGCAGTTCCTGATCGACTCGTGGATGCGCTCTCCCGCGGTCCGCACATAGGCCGCGCCCCGGGACTCGTCCTCGTCGTGATCGTCGCCGTCCTCGTCACCCTCGTCGCCTGGGCCGCTTCGCGGTCGGGGCGGCCGGCGACACCCGTCCCGACCATGGGACGGGCGCTGCCGGCACGGGCTCATGCGGCCTCACCGGCAGCGGAAGGAGGAGGAACGGCGACGCCGCCGTCCCCCACGAGAGGTCTCGTGGGGGACGGCGGCGGAGCGGATCAGAGACCGGCGGCGGTGCGCAGGGCGTCGGCGCGGTCGGTGGACTCCCAGGAGAAGTCGGAGCGACCGAAGTGCCCGTAGGCGGAGGTCGCCGAGTAGATCGGGCGCAGCAGGTCGAGATCACGGATGATCGCGGCCGGACGCAGGTCGAAGACCTCGGTCACGGCCTGCTGGATCTTCTCGATCTCCACCTTCTCGGTGCCGAAGGTCTCGACGAAGACGCCGACCGGGTGTGCCTTGCCGATGGCGTAGGCGACCTGGACCTCGGCGCGGTCGGCCAGGCCGGCGGCCACGATGTTCTTGGCGACCCAGCGCATCGCGTAGGCGGCCGAACGGTCCACCTTGGACGGGTCCTTGCCGGAGAAGGCACCGCCACCGTGGCGGGCCATGCCGCCGTAGGTGTCGACGATGATCTTGCGGCCGGTCAGGCCGGCGTCGCCCATCGGGCCGCCGATCTCGAAGCGGCCGGTCGGGTTGACCAGCAGGCGGTAGCCCTCGGTGGCGATCTCCAGGCCGGCGAGCACCGGGTCGACCACGTGCTCCTTGATGTCCGGAGCGAGCATCTCCTTGAGGTCGATCTCGGCCGCGTGCTGGGTGGAGACCACCACGGTGTCGAGACGGACCGGGCGGTCGCCGTCGTACTCGATGGTGACCTGGGTCTTGCCGTCGGGGCGCAGGTAGGGGACGGTGCCGTCCTTGCGGACCTGGGACAGGCGCTCGGCCAGGCGGTGCGCCAGCTGGATCGGCAGCGGCATCAGCTCGGGGGTCTCCCGGCAGGCGTAGCCGAACATCAGGCCCTGGTCGCCGGCGCCCTGGCGGTCGAGCTCGTCGGCGTCCTCGCCCTCACGGGCCTCGTAGGCGTCGTCGACGCCCTGGGCGATGTCGGGCGACTGCGCGCCGATGGACACCGACACGCCGCAGGAGGCGCCGTCGAAGCCCTTGTGAGAGGCGTCGTAGCCGATCTCGAGGATCTTCTCCCGGATGAGACCGGGGATGTCGACGTAGGTCTCCGTCGTCACCTCTCCGGCGACGTGGACCTGACCGGTGGTGATCAGCGTCTCGACCGCGACGCGGCTCTTGGGGTCACCCTTGAGCATGGCGTCGAGAATCGCGTCACTGATCTGGTCGGCGATCTTGTCCGGGTGGCCCTCGGTGACCGACTCGGAGGTGAACAGGCGACGGGACAAGTCAGTGGCTCCTCATGCAGCGGCTGCTGGCGTCTGGGGGCTCTGGCATCGACGTGACACCAGTAGCGCTGAGCCGAAGTCTAGCCGTACCCGGAGCAGCGTCGCGAAACCACATCGTGTCCAATTTGGGCGCGTCGTGTTGGTTTGAACCATGTGGCCGGGGCGCACGCCCGGTGCGGCCGGTACAGGGAGGACCCGCCCAGCCGGGCCGATCAGGGCGAAAACCACACCCGGGGAGGTCAGCGCCGCGTCGTACTCCCTGGCCGCGACGATCGGCAGGCCCACCCAGTCGGCGTGCCGCAACTCGGGTTCGATCGTGGTCGCGGCCACCGAGTCGAGCTGCGCGCCGGACAGCGGGAAGGCCGCGTCGGCGGAGACGGCGTAGCGGCCGTCCACGGTGGAGACCGCCAGCAGGAGGTCGAGCCGGCCCAGACCGCTGAGCCGTGCCGTCCTCGCGGCCCAGTCGGTCGCGCTCAGGCCTGAGAAGCCGCGCACGTAGACGACATACAGGCGCACCCCGTGGTGGGCCCGCAGCTTCGCGACGGCCGCCTCGACCTCGGCCCGGCGGCCGTCCAGCACACCCACCCGATCGGTCACCGGCGCGGAGACCGCGGCCGGCGGCTCGGCGCGCACCACGGGCCCGGCGGGAAGCTCCCGCGACAGCCCCCAGGAGAGCAGCGTCAAGGTCAGCGCGGCCAGAACGCGAACGATGTGCAGCACCGGCAGCCCCCCGCCGTCCCCGGCCCCGGCCCGCGGACCGGCCGATCCCCAGACGACCCTCGTAGGCCCGAGCGACCCGCGTACGTACTCGCCACACTATGAGGTCACAGATGGGGCAGCGGATCGGGGGGCAGCGTCTCGGGCGCGAAGACCTCGGCGTCCGCGGCGCACACCACCGCCGCGTACTCCTCGTCGATCTCGAACACCATGCCGCCGAGCTCGATGGCCGCGCCCGCGGAGAACTCCACCGGGCCGAGCCGCGTGCGGCGCGCGTGGGTGGCGTAGACGGAGGTCGGCGCGTCCTGGTCGAAGAACTTGGTGGACAACACGGAGATCGACCGGTCGGTGACCACGATGAGGAAGGTCGCCATCCCCGGCGAGCCCACCGACAGGGCGGGCAGGACGTAGCGCATGTCCTCCCCCGGGGGAAGCAGGGCGCGGCAACGGGCCCTGACGGCGGCGGGGACCGGCATGGTCAGTTCCCTTCAGGCGGCGATGTCCCGGGGCGCTCCGGACGCAGTATCCGCCGCGAGGACGGCTTCGGCAAGCGGATCAGGTGAGCCGTCGGGCGACGAGATCCCAGACCACGTCGGCGAGGTCCTCCTTGGGACCGCGCGGGATCTCCACCGGCTCTCCGCCCGCGACCAGGACGACCGCCGCGTTGTCCGGCGTGCCGAAGGCAAGATTCTCGCCCACCTGGTTGACGACGAGCAGATCGCAGCCCTTGCGGGCGAGTTTGGCCTGCCCGTTGGCGAGGACGTCGTCGGTCTCGGCCGCGAATCCCACGATCACCGACGGGTACGGTTTGAGCCCCTCCCGGCGCCGGTCGCCCAACTCGGCGAGGACGTCGGGATTTTTCACCAAATGGATGGGGTCGGGCTCCGCCGAGGTCTTCTTGATCTTCGAGTCGCTCTGCGCCAGGGGCCGGAAGTCGGCGACGGCGGCGGCCATGACCACGGCGTCGGCGTTCTCCACCGCCTCCAACACGGCGGCGCGCAACTCGACGGCCGACTCCACCCGGATCACCGTGACCCCTGCCGGATCGGGCAGGGAGACGTTCGCGCTCACCAGGGTGACCTCGGCGCCGCGGGCGACGGCGGTGCGGGCCAGCGCGTATCCCTGCAGACCAGAGGAACGGTTTCCGATGAAACGGACCGGATCGATGGCCTCGCGGGTGCCTCCGGCGGAGATCACCAGGCGGCGGCCGGCCAGGTCGGCCGGACGTCCGGACAGGACCCGGCGGCAGACCTCGAAGATCTCCTTGGGATCGGGCAGCCGGCCGCGGCCGGTGTCGGCACCGGTCAGGCGGCCCACGGCGGGGTCGATGACGATCGCACCGCGCTCCCGAAGCGTGGCCACGTTGGCCCGGGTCGCGGGATGCTCCCACATCTCCGTGTGCATCGCCGGAGCGAACACCACCGGGCATCGAGCGGTGAGCAGCGTGTTGGTGAGCAGGTCGCCGGCCAGCCCGTGGGCGGCCTTGGCGAGCACGTCGGCGGTGGCGGGGGCGACCACCACCAGGTCGGCGCCCTGCCCGATCCGGACGTGGGGCACCTCGTGCACCGAATCCCAGACGTCGGCCGCCACCGGGTTGCCGGACAGGGCCGCCCAGGTCGGCTCGCCGACGAAGCGCAGCGCCTCCCGGGTCGGGACGACACGGACGTCGTGACCGGACTCGGTGAACAGGCGAAGCAGCTCGCAGGCCTTGTAGGCGGCGATGCCCGCGCTCACACCGAGGACGACGGCGGGCTGGTCGCCCGGCACCGCCCGCTCTCCGGACCGGCCGGTCGCCGCGTCCTCGCCAGGCGTCCGCATCGGTGGGACTAGCCCTCGATCGGCTCGGAGGTGAGCAGACCCTCGCTGACCTCGCGCAGCGCGATGGACAGCGGCTTCTCCTGCGCGTGGGTCTCCACGAGCGGGCCGACGTATTCCAGCAGGCCCTCGCCGAGCTGGGAGTAGTAGGCGTTGATCTGCCGCGCGCGCTTCGAGCCGAAGATCACGAGACTGTACTTGCTGTCGACGATGTCGAGCAGCGCGTCGATCGACGGGTTGGTGATGCCTTCGGAGTAGGCGGCGTTCGTTGCCACGTTGTGATTTCCCCTAGCTAGGTGAACGACCGGGGCTCGAAGCCTCGGGAGCATCAGCCAGTAAGGCTATCAGCCGATGACATACATCCTGGACGGACGTGTTCACAAGAGTCAGGTCGAACTCCTGCTCGGCCGCCATCTCGACGCGTCCCGCCGCGAGGCGGCGGGCGATGACGTCCTCGGGCTCGGTGCCCCTGCCGCGCAGGCGCTTTTCCAGCTCCTCCCAGGTCGGGGGGGCCAGGAAGATCAGCATCGCCTCGGGCATGCTCGCCCGGACCTGGCGCGCGCCCTGAAGGTCGATCTCCAGCAGCGTGGGCACCCCGGCGGCGAGCTTGTCGAGCACCGGACCGCGCGGCGTGCCGTACCTGTTGCCGGCGAACTCGGCCCATTCCAGCAGCTCACCGGAGGCGGCCAGCCGGTCGAACTCGTCGTCGTCGGCGAAGAAGTATTCCACCCCGTGGGTCTCCCCCGGCCGGGGCTTCCTGGTGGTCACCGAGACCGACAGCCACACCTCGGGGTGTGCCCGCCGAAGCTCGGCGACGACCGTGGACTTTCCGACGCCTGACGGCCCTGAGAGGACCGTCAGGCGGTTGCCGGTGGGCCCGGTGAAGGCTCGCGCCGCCTCCGGGCCTGCGACCGGGGAGGTGAAGCCACCGGACCCGCTCTCAGCGGTTGCCTCCGAGACCCGACTCTCATCGGGCCACGACGTTCCGGTCACTCCAAACCCCCCGTGATGCCATCCCCGCGGATGCGGGGTGAGCGTGTTCTTACTGAACCGAGACTAGCTCTCGGCACCGCCGAACTCACGCTCGAGCGAAGCGCGCTGGTTGGCGCCCAGACCCCGCACGCGGCGGGACTCTGCGATGCCAAGGCGTTCCATCAGCTGCTTGGCGCGGACCTTGCCCACGCCGGGGAGCGACTCCAGAAGAGCCGACACCTTCATCTTGCCGATGACGTCGTCGGCCTGCCCGTCTTTGAGCACCTCAGCCAGAGAGATCGCGCCGTGCTTCAGGCGATTCTTAACCTCGGCACGCTCTCGGCGGGCCTTGGCAGCCTTCTCTAGGGCTGCGGCGCGCTGCTCAGGGGTAAGGGGAGGAAGAGCCACGCCGGGTCACCTCGAATTTCCTGTCGATGTACTCGGACGGGAAGGGAAACTAGCTGGTCATGACGCTTCAAGCAACGTCAAGACCAGTTTCTTCCCTTAGAAAATCTACTTCGTCACTTTGTGTATCCGCAATGTTGCCCAGTGTCGATGAAACTGCGCTCACCGCCGTGTTTTCAGCGACTTGCGTCACACCCCGCGCCCGCTGTCGGCGAGAGTGCGTCGCAGCGCCGCGGCGATGCCCGCGGCGGTCGCACCCGGGTCGGCCGAACCGGTGATCGGGCGCCCGATCACCAGAAGATCGGCCCCGTCGGCGAAAGCCCGCTCGGGAGTCGCTACTCTGGCTTGATCCTGACTCTCGGCGCCGGCGGGGCGGACGCCGGGAGTGATCAGGGTGATGTCCGGCCCGACCTCTGCCCGCACCGCGGCGACCTCACGGGGTGAGCACACGAGGGCCTGGGCGCCCGCGCCGACGGCCATGACCGCCAGGCGGCGCACGGCGGCGTCGGGGGGACCCGCGACACCGATGCGCTCCAGGTCGGCCTCGGAGAGCGACGTGAGCACCGTCACGGCCGCGATCTTGGTGGCGGGCAGGGCCTCCACGGCCGCGCCGATCATCGCGGGGCCGCCGGCCGCGTGGACGGTCAGGATGGCGGGCTTGAGTCGCGCGACGGCCCTGGCCGCGCCCGCGACGGTGTTGGGGATGTCGTGCAGCTTCAGGTCGAGGAACACCTGCACGCCACTCGCCCCGCGGACCGAGGCGATCACCTCGGGGCCGTAGCGGAGGTAGAGTTCGAGTCCGACCTTGACGGTGCTGACATGTGGCGTCACCAGGCTCGCCCAGTGGGCCGCGGTCTCCAGGTCGGGTGCGTCCAGGGCGACGGCGATGGGTGCGGGCGTCACAGGGAACTCTCCTCCAGGTCTATCCGGTGCCGGGTGGGCGCCCCCGGCGGGCGATGGGCCAGCCCGACCGCGTCGGCCAGCCGGTGGAACCCCCGGGCCGCCAGGAGCTCCTCGAGCTCGCGCAGGATGCGCAGGCAGGCGTAGGGGTCGTGGAACAGCGCCGTGCCCACGGCGACGACGCAGGCGCCGGCGAGGACGAGCTCGAAGGCGTCCCTGCCCGTCAGCACACCGCCCATGCCGATGATCGGCACGCTGGGCAGCGCGGCATGGACCTGCCACACGCAGCGTACGGCCAGCGGCCGGATGGCCGGTCCGGACAGCCCGCCGGTGACCGCCGCCAGGGAGGGACGCATGGCCTCGGTGTCGATGCTCATGCCGAGCGGGTTGTTGATCATCGACAGCGCGTCGGCGCCGCCGTCCACGCACGCGCGGGCGACGCTCACGATGTCCACCACGTCCGGGGAGAGCTTGGCCACCACGGGCACGTCGTAGCGCATCACCGAGCGCACCGAGGCGATCACCTCGGCCGAGGCGGCCCCGTCGCGCGCGAAGACCCGGCCCCGGTCCTCGATGTTGGGACAGGACAGGTTGACCTCCACGGCGCTCACCCCGGGGGCGTCGGTGAGCCTGCGGGCCAGCGCGGTGTACTCGGCCACGGTGCCTCCGCCGATGGAGACCACCGTCCTGATGTTGCGCTGGGCCAGCCAGGGCAGCTCGCGCTCCAGGAAGGCGTCCACGCCCGGCCCCTGGAGGCCGACGGCGTTGAGCATGCCCGAGGGCGTCTCGGCCATCCTGGGGGTCGGACGGCCCGCCCTGGGGGCCATCGTGATCGACCGCGTGGTCAGCGCGCCGATCCGGCCCAGGTCGAAGAACTGGGCCAGCTCCGAGCCCGACGCGGCGCATCCGGCGGCCGTGGTGATCGGATTGACCAGCTCCACGTGCCCCAGGTACGTCCGCATGTCAACCGACATTCCGCGATCCCCCACCGGGCGCTCCGAGCGCGTCGAACGGGATCGTTCCCACGTCGTCGAAGCGGACGCGCTCGCCCCGGAAGACCGGTCCTTCGACGCACGAGCGCACCATCCGGGTCACCCCGTCGTCACCGATGACCGGCAGCACGCACGTCATGCACACCCCGACCCCGCATGCCATCCGCTCCTCCACGGCCACCTGGACCGGGATGTCGAACTCGACCGCCACGGCGGTGACGCCGCGCAGCATGGGCATCGGACCGCAGGCGTAGACCGCGTCGGCCCGGGCGTCGGCGATCACACCGGGCAGCACGTCGGTCACCCGGCCGCGCAGCCCCAGGGAGCCGTCCTCGGTGGTCAGCGTGGTCGTCTCCCCCATCCGGCGGGCGCGCAGCGCGCCGAACACCCGGTCGGCCGAGGCGGCGCCGAGCACGAAGTCGACGCGGCAGCCACGTTGCTGGAGCGCGTCGGCCACGGCGAACAACGTCGCCGAGCCGTACTCGCCGCCGACCAGGACGCAGGTCACCGGGTCGCGCGGCAGCGGGAACGGGCGGCCGAGCGGTCCGACCAGGTCCAGCGTGTCGCGGGCGCGGCGCTCGGCCAGCCACGCCGTTCCCGGGCCGCGCACGGTGAAGACGAACTCCACCGTGCCGCCGTAGTCGGGTTTGACGTCGTGGACGGAGAAGGCCCGGCGCGTCAGCATCGAGGTATGCGCCCCGCCGACGGCCACCGCGACGAAATGGCCGGGCCGGAATCGCTCGGCGATGCCGGGCGCGACCACGGTCAGCGCATGGTAGGCGTCGACCCGGCGCGTCGTCAGCACCGTGCCCGTCACCTGTACCGGAGTAACAGGCGTCTCCCTCACCTCCGCCCGGGCATCAGCCCCTCAGCCGCCGTGCCCACGGTCGCGTTCGGCTCCTCACTCACTCCGCGGACGGCTCATTCCTCGCCGGCCACTGCGCTCGCTCGTCCCCTCAACCGCCGTGCCCACGGTCGCGTTCGGCTCCTCACTCACTCCGCGGACGGCTCATTCCTCGCCGGCCACTGCGCTCGCTCGTCCCCTCAACCGCCGTGCCCACGGTCGCGTTCGGCTCCTCACTCACTCCGCGGACGGCTCATTCCTCGCCGGCCACTGCGCTCGCTCGTCCCCTCAACCGCTCCGCGTGCTCCTGGAGCGACCGTACGCCGATGTCGTCGCGGACCACGGCCTGGATGCCCTGGACGGCCGCGGCGAGTCCCTGGACGGTCGTGATGCAGGGGATGCCCCGCAGCACCGCGGCGGTGCGGATCTCGTAGCCGTCCAGCCGCGGCCCGGACTGGCCGGGGCTGCCGAAGGGCGTGTTCACGATGAGATCCACCTCACCATCCAGGATGCGACGGCCGATGGTCGGCTCACCCTCGGGGCCCGTTCCTTCACTCTGCTTTCGCACGATCTTGGCATGGACGCCGTTACGGCGCAGCACCTCGGCCGTTCCCTCGGTGGCCAGAATCTCGAAACCGAGGTCCGCGAGAGCCTTGACCGGGAAGATCATCGCACGCTTGTCCCGGTTGGCCACCGAAACGAACGCCCGCCCCTTGGTCGGCAGCGAGCCGTAGGCGGCGGCCTGCGACTTGGCGTAGGCCGTGCCGAAGAACTCGTCGATGCCCATGACCTCGCCGGTGGAGCGCATCTCCGGGCCCAGCACGATGTCCACGCCCCGGAACCGGTTGAACGGCAGCACCGCCTCCTTGACGGCGATGGGCGCGTCCAGCGGCATGGTGCCGCCGTCGCCCTCGGCCGGGAGCATGCCCTCGGCTCGCAGCTCGGCCACCGTGGCGCCCATCATCACCCGGGCCGCCGCCTTGGCCAGCGGCACGGCCGTGGCCTTGGAGACGAACGGCACCGTACGGCTGGCACGCGGGTTGGCCTCCAGCACGTAGAGGATGTTGGCCGACATGGCGTACTGCACGTTGAGCAGCCCGCGCACGCCCACGCCGCGGGCGATGGCCTCGGTGGCGGCGCGGATGCGCTTGATGTCGTAGCTGCCGAGCGTCATCGGGGGCAGCGAGCACGCCGAGTCGCCCGAGTGGATGCCGGCCTCCTCGATGTGCTCCATCACGCCGCCGAGGTAGAGCTCCTCACCGTCGAACAACGCGTCCACGTCGATCTCGACGGCCTCGTCGAGGAACTTGTCCACCAGCACCGGATGGTGGCTGGCCGCGCCGGCCTTGGACATGTAGGTGATCAGCGTCTCGTCGTCGTAGACGATGGCCATGCCCGCCCCGCCCAGGACGTAGGAGGGCCGTACCAGAACCGGGTAGCCGATCTCCTCGGCGATCGCCAGGGCCTCCTCCACGGTCACCGCGGTGCCGTGCTTGGGCGCGGGCAGCCCGGCCTCGGCCAGGACGCGGCCGAAGGCGCCGCGTTCCTCGGCCAGGTGGATCGACTCCGGCGAGGTGCCGACGATCGGGACGCCGGCGTCCTTGAGGGCCTGGGCCAGGCCGAGCGGGGTCTGGCCGCCGAGCTGGACGATGACGCCGGCGACCGGGCCGGTCTGCTGCTCGGCGTGGACGACCTCCAGGACGTCCTCCAGCGTGAGCGGCTCGAAGTAGAGCCGATCGGAGGTGTCGTAGTCGGTGGAGACCGTCTCCGGGTTGCAGTTGACCATGACGGTCTCGTAGCCGGCCGCCGACAGCTCGAAGGAGGCGTGCACGCAGGCGTAGTCGAACTCGATGCCCTGACCGATCCGGTTCGGCCCCGAGCCGAGGATGAGGACCTTGGGCCGGTCGCCGTAGGGGACCTCGGTCTCCTCGTCGTAGGTGGAGTAGAGGTAGGGCGTGCGCGCGGCGAACTCGGCGGCGCAGGTGTCGACGGTGTTGTAGACCGGCCGGACGCCCAGGGCGTGGCGCAGGTCGCGGACCCGAGGCTCGGTCATGTCGCGCAGCTCGGCGATCTGCACGTCGCTGAAGCCGTACCGCTTGGCCCGGATCAACACCTCGGCGGTGAGCTGGGGAGCCTGGCGCAGTTCGGCGGCGACCTCGTCGATGGCGAACAGCTGGTCCAGGAACCACGGGTCGACCGCGGTGGCCTCGAACAGCTCCGCGGACGTGGCTCCGGCGCGGATGGCCCGCTGCATGGTGGACAGGCGGCCGTCGTGCGGGGTGCGGCAGGCCGTCAGAAGCTCGTCCTTGTCGCCCGGCTCGCCCGCCCAGGTGAAGGCGGCGCCCTTCTTCTCCAGCGAGCGCAGCGCCTTCTGCAGGGCCTCGGGGAAGGAGCGGCCGATGGCCATGGCCTCGCCGACCGACTTCATGTGGGTCGTCAGGGTCTGGTCGGCGCCGGCGAACTTCTCGAAGGCGAAGCGCGGCACCTTGACCACGATGTAGTCGAGCGAAGGCTCGAACGACGCCGGGGTCTCCTTGGTGATGTCGTTGGGGATCTCGTCCAGGGTGTAGCCGATGGCGAGCTTGGCGGCGATCTTCGCGATCGGGAAGCCGGTCGCCTTGGAGGCCAGGGCGCTGGAGCGGGAGACGCGCGGGTTCATCTCGATGACGACCATGCGGCCGGTGCCCGGGTCGACGGCGAACTGGATGTTGCAGCCGCCGGTGTCCACGCCGACCTCGCGGATGACCGCGATGGCGACGTCGCGCATGTTCTGGTATTCGCGGTCGGTGAGCGTCAGGGCGGGGGCCACGGTGACGCTGTCGCCGGTGTGCACGCCCATCGGGTCGATGTTCTCGATGGAGCAGACGATGACGACGTTGTCGGCCCTGTCGCGCATGACCTCCAGCTCGTACTCCTTCCAGCCGAGGATGGACTCCTCCAGGAGCACCTCGGTGGTCGGCGAGGCGTCCAGGCCCGCTCCGGCGATGCGGCGCAGGCCCTCCTCGTCGTGGGCGAAGCCGGAGCCGACGCCGCCCATGGTGAAGGAGGGGCGCACCACCAGCGGGTAGCCCAGCTCGCCGGCGGCGGCCAGGCACTCGTCCAGGGTGTGGCAGACGAACGAGCGGGCCGAGTCGGCGTTGAGGCCGCGCTCGGCGGCGACCTTGGCCACGATGCCCTTGAACAGCTCGCGGTTCTCGCCCGCCTGGATGGCGTCCACGTCGGCGCCGATCAGCTCGACGTCGTATTTGGCCAGGACGCCGGCCTCGTGCAGGGCGATCGCGGTGTTGAGCGCGGTCTGTCCGCCCAGAGTGGGCAGCAGCGCGTCGGGGCGCTCCTTGGCGATGATCTTCTCGACGATGTCCGGGGTGATCGGCTCGACGTAGGTGGCGTCGGCGAACTCGGGGTCCGTCATGATCGTCGCCGGGTTGCTGTTGACGAGGATCACGCGGAAACCCTCGGCGCGCAGCACTCGGCAGGCCTGAGTGCCCGAGTAGTCGAACTCGCAGGCCTGCCCGATCACGATCGGCCCGGAGCCGATCACCATGACCGACTGGATGTCCGTACGCTTAGGCACCCTTGCTTCCCTCCGTGTCGGCGCCCGGCTCCTCGCCCGCGGCCCGTCCTCTCGCCGATTCCATCAGCGCGCAGAACTCGTCGAAGAGGCCGGCGGAGTCGTGCGGACCGGCCGCGGCCTCGGGGTGGTACTGGACGCTGAACGCGGGGCGGTCGACCAGCCGCAGCCCCTCGACGCAGTCGTCGTTGAGGTTGACGTGGCTGACCTCCGCCGGGCCGTACGGCGTGTCGAAGCTCCCCTCCAGGGGAGCCTGTACGGCGAAGCCGTGATTGTGCGCGGAGATCTCCACCTTGCCGGTGCGCCGGTCCTGGACCGGCTGGTTGACCCCGCGGTGGCCGTAGCGCAGCTTGTAGGTGCCCAGACCCAGGGCGCGGCCGAAGATCTGGTTGCCGAAGCAGATGCCGAAGAACGGCGTGCCCGTCTCCAGGATGCCGCGAAGCGCTTCGACCGGTCCGTCGGCGGTGGCCGGGTCGCCGGGGCCGTTGGAGAAGAACACCCCGTCCGGGTTGAGCGCGAGGATGTCGGCGGCGGTGCTGGAGGCCGGCAGGACGTGCACCTCGCAGCCGCGCTCGGCCATCCGGTGCGGGGTCATGGACTTGATGCCGAGGTCGACGGCCGCCACGGTGAACCGCTTGGCGCCGATGGCCGGTACGACGTAGGACCGCGCGGTGGAGACCGCCTCTGCCAGGTCGGCGCCTTCCATCGCGGGGCTGCGCCGGACGCGCTCCAGGAGCTCCTCGACCGGGGCGAGGGCCTCGCCGGAGAAGACCCCGGCCCGCATGGCGCCCCGCTCCCGCAGGTGACGGGTGAGCGCGCGGGTGCCGGCGATGGCGATGCCGACGACGCCCTGCTCCCTGAGGTAGTCGTCGAGGGAGCGGTTGGCGCGCCAGTTGGAGGAGACGCGCGCGGGCTCGCGGACCACGTAGCCGGAGACCCATACGCGCGAGGACTCGGGGTCCTCGTCGTTGACCCCGGTATTACCGATGTGCGGCGCGGTCATGGCGACGATCTGGCGGTGGTAGGAGGGGTCGGTGAGCGTCTCCTGGTAGCCGGTCATCCCGGTGTTGAAGACCATCTCACCGAAGGTCTCACCCTCGGCGCCGTAGGGAATCCCATGGAAGACGCGGCCGTCTTCCAGCACTAGCACTGCGGTCACTCAAACACCCCGATCATCTCGGTCATTGCTCCGCAAAGTATGAAATATCCGGCGCACCTCAGGGGTGCGCCTCCACGATGTGGGATGCCTGTCGCGCGCGGGCGCGCGGCAGGCACGCGGTGGACGCGACTCCTCACGCGAGCTTTCCGTCCAGGACGGTCGGCCTGCCGCGCAGGAAGGTGGCCACGACCCGGCCCGGGAGGGTCCTGCCCTCATACGGCGTGTTGCGGCTCTTGGAGGCGTAGCCGGCCGGATCCACCTCGGCGCGCACGGCGGCGTCGTAGAGGGTGATGTTGGCCGGGGCACCGACCTCGATCGGCCGGCCGTGGTCGGCGACCCTGCCGATCCTGGCCGGGGCGTGGGACATGCGCTCGGCGACACCGGCCCAGTCGAGCAGCCCGGTCTCCACCATGGCCTCCTGGACCACCGACAGCGCCGTCTCCAGGCCGATCATGCCCATGGCGGCGGCGGCCCACTCGGTCTCCTTGTCCTCGACCGGATGCGGGGCGTGGTCGGTGGCGACGCAGTCGATGGTGCCGTCCGCCAGGGCCTCGCGCAGCGCCTGCACGTCCGCGCGGGTGCGCAGCGGCGGGTTGACCTTGTAGATCGGGTTGTAGGAGCCCACCGGAGAGTCCTCGACGAGGTCGTCGGTCAGGAGCAGGTGGTGCGGGGTCACCTCGGCGGTGACGTTCCAGCCCTTCGACTTCGCCCAGCGGATGATCTCCACGGAGCCGGCGGTCGACAGGTGGCAGACGTGCAGGCGGGAGCCGACGTGCGCGGCGAGCAGGCAGTCGCGGGCGATGATCGCCTCCTCGGCGACCGCGGGCCAGCCGGTCAGGCCCAGCCTGCCGGAGACCGCGCCCTCGTTCATCTGCGCGTCCTTGGTCAGGCGCGGCTCCTGGGCGTGCTGGGCGACCACGCCGTCGAAGGCCTTGACGTACTCCAGCGCGCGGCGCATGAGCACCGCGTCGGAGACGCACTTGCCGTCGTCGGAGAAGACGCGCACCTGCGCGGCGGAGTCGGCCATCGCGCCGAGCTCGGCCAGCCGCTCGCCCTGCAGGCCGACGGTGACGGCGCCGACCGGCCGCACGTCGCAGTGTCCGGCCTCCTGGCCCAGACGCCAGACCTGCTCGACGACGCCCGCGGTGTCGGCGACCGGGTCGGTGTTGGCCATGGCGTGCACGGCGGTGTAGCCGCCCAGGGCGGCGGCGCGGGTGCCGGTGTCGACGGTCTCGGCGTCCTCGCGGCCGGGCTCGCGCAGGTGGGTGTGGAGGTCGACCAGGCCGGGCAGGGCGATGAGGCCCCGCGCGTCGACGGTCTCGTCGCCGCTCAGCCCCTGGCCCACTTCCGCGACGACGCCGTCGCGGATCAGGATGTCGGCCGGCTCTCCGCCGAGGATCTTCGCGCCCTTGATGACGATGCTGGTCACTGGATCTCTCCCCCGAGGTCGGCGCCGCCAAGCAGCAGGTAAAGGACGGCCATGCGAGTGGTCACGCCGTTGGCGACCTGCTCGACGATCGTCGAGCGCGGAGAGTCGGCCACCTCGGCCGCGATCTCCATTCCCCGGTTCATCGGGCCGGGGTGCATCACGATGGCCTCGTCGTGCATCTTGGCGACGCGATCGCGGTCGAGGCCGTAGCGGCGGCTGTACTCCCGCTCGGTGGGGAAGAACGCGGCGTTCATCCGCTCCCGCTGGACGCGCAGCATCATCACCACGTCCGACTTGGGCAGCACGGCGTCGAGGTCGTAGGAGACCTCGCACGGCCAGGAGTCCACCGTCACCGGCAGCAGGGTGGGCGGGGCGACCAGGGTGACCTCGGCGCCGAGCGTGCTCAGCAGCAGCACGTTGGAGCGGGCCACCCGGCTGTGCAGCACGTCGCCGACGATGGTGACCCGCCTGCCGTCCAGCGGGCCGAGGCGGCGGCGCATGGTGAAGGCGTCGAGCAGGGCCTGGGTGGGGTGCTCGTGGGTGCCGTCGCCGGCGTTGACGACGCTGCCGCGCACCCACCCGGCCAGGCGGTGCGGCGCGCCGGAGGCGCCGTGCCGGATGACGACGGCGTCGGCGCCCATCGCCTCCAGGGTGAGCGCGGTGTCCTTGAGCGACTCCCCCTTGGAGACGCTGGAGCCCTTGGCGGAGAAGTTGATGACGTCGGCCGACAGGCGCTTGGCCGCGGCCTCGAAGGAGATCCTGGTGCGGGTGGAGTCTTCGAAGAAGAGGTTCACCACGGTGCGGCCGCGCAGGGTCGGCAGCTTCTTGATGGAACGTTCCGAGATCTTCGCCAGCTCGTCGGCGGTGTCCAGGATGAGCAGGGCGTCGTCGCGGCTCAGGTCGGCCGCCGAGATCAGGTGCCGCTTCACTTGTCGTCTTCCTTCAGCAGCAGGACCGCGTCGCGGCCGTCGTTCTCCTCCAGGTAGACCTTGACGATCTCGGACTTGGAGGTCGGGAGGTTCTTGCCCACGTAGTCGGCGCGGATGGGCAGCTCGCGGTGACCGCGATCGACCAGGGCGGCGAGCTGGACGGCCTGCGGGCGGCCCAGGTCGTTGAGCGCGTCGAGCGCGGAGCGGACGGTGCGGCCGGAGTAGAGGACGTCGTCGACGAGGACGACGATCTTGCCGTCTATGCCGTCGGCCGGCAGTTCGGTGCGGCCCAGCGCACGGGCGGGGCGCAGGCGGAGGTCGTCGCGGTACATCGTCACGTCGACGGATCCGACGGGCACCGAGCGGCCCTCGAACTGCTTGATGCACGCGGCCAGGCGATGGGCCAGATGGACGCCCCGCGTGGGGATCCCGAGCAGGATGATGTCCTCGGCGCCCTTGGTGCGTTCGAGGATTTCGTGGGAGATGCGGATCAGAGCGCGATTGATGTCGGGTCCTTCGAGGACCGCGCGGGCGCTGCCGTGCGCATGCGAAATGGCGTCAGCCAAAGAAAACACCACCTTTCCCGCCTCACGGGACGGGTCTTAAAGGAAGTCAACGCCCTCACGTTAGCAGCCGTACGGCGGAACGTCGGAATCGACCCCTTGATTCGGTAACGGGGATAAACCATGACAAAGATCACGATAGTTCCCTAATAGCTACATATAGATCATTGAATGGCAAACTCTCGTCCGTCCCGCCGTGACGGCGCGACGCCGGGGCAGGGCAACTGTGAACGGCATCCCGGCGGCAGACCCGAGCAGGCCCCGGGCAGACCCCGTACAGGGCACGGACAGGGCACGAGCAGACCCCGGGCAGGCACGAGCAGGGCACGGGCAGACCCCGGGCAGGCACGAGCAGGGCACGAGCAGGCACGGGCAGATCCGGGCAGAAGCACGGGTAGAGCACGGAGGGACACACCATGGGCGCCGAACTCCGCGCGATCCGCGCACGCATCCGGTCCGTCACCTCGACGGCCAAGATCACGCGAGCACAGGAGCTCATCGCCTCCTCCCGCATCCCCAAGGCCCGCCAGCGTCTCGAATCCGCCAGGCCGTACGCCGCGGAGATCACCAGGGTGGCTTCCATCCTCATCAGCCACGGCACGCACATGGACCACGCGTTGCTCAACCGCAGGCCCGACACCTCGCGCGTGGCCGTACTGCTGATGAGCAGCGACCGGGGCTTCTGCGGCGGTTTCAACAACAACGCGCTGCGCCAGGGGGATGCGCTGGCCGGACTCCTGCGCGAACAGGGCAAGGAGCCGGTGTTCTACCTGTCGGGCCGCAAGGCGGTGGACTTCTACCGCTTCCGCCATCGGAAGACCGAGCGGGAGTGGACCGGGCTGTCCGGCCACCCGACCTATGACGTCGCCGCCGAGATCGGCCAGACCCTGGTGGAGGCCTTCGACATGCCCACCCGCGACGGCGGGGTGGGCGAGGTGCACGTCGTCTTCACCGAATTCGTGTCCATGCTGACCCAGCAGACCCGCGTGCGCCGGATCCTGCCCCTGGAGGTCGAGGAGAGGGAGATCGGCGACGACGCCGAGGGCTCCGGCTCCGTCCCTCCGCCGCCGTACGAGTTCGAGCCGACCCCGGGGGATGTGCTCGACCGGCTGCTGAGACAGTACGTCCGGGGCCGGATCTGGAGCATGCTGCTGGAGACCAGCGCCGCCGAGCACGCCGCCCGCCGGCAGGCGATGACGTCGGCCACCGATAACGCCCACGAGCTCATCGGCCACCTCACCCGCCGGGCCAACTCCGCGCGCCAGGACGAGATCACCAACGAGCTCAACGAGATCGTGAGCGGAGCCGACGCGCTGTCCCGGTCGAACGCCGAGGAGTGACGCGGGAGCGAAGATCTACCTCCCCGGCTTGGCAAAACCCGACAAAGTGCCATTAAAATCCTTCGCGTCGTCGTCAGCCACCGGGGGATCGAGAACATGGGCCTGTCCGCTCACGAGAAGCGCACCCTTGACGTGATCGCCGACCGGCTCTACGCGGAGGATCCCGCCCTGGCGGAGTCCCTGTCGTCCTTCGCGACCGGCGCGGTCACCGCCGAACCCCTGTTCCCCCGCCACGGCAGGTTCCAGGTCATCCTGCTCCCCGTCGCCCTGCTGGCCGCGATCATGGCGATCATGGCCGTGGTGCTCCCCCCGATCTCGGGCGTGGAGACCGGCTCCGCCCCCGTCTCCAACGCGCTGACCCGCGACTGACCCGCGCGGGATCCGTGCGAGGCCACGCCACGCCGACGGCCCGGGTTTCGCCCTTTCCGCCCCTGGGGACCTCATGGGTATTGCCGCTAAATATGGCGGTATGAGGTGCATGTGCCGGGGGGCGCACGATGGGGGAGCTTTCGGGCCGACGTCCGCAAGGACGGATCGCCGAGGAGGGGGTGCTCCGCGACGAGGCCGCCGAGGCCGTCGCCGAGGAACGGGGCAGGCTCGGCCTCCCCGCGGCGACCTCGCTCGTCGTCGGCAACATCGTCGGCACGGGGGTCTTCCTGCTGCCCGCCTCCCTCGCCGCCTACGGCACGGTCAGCATCCTGGCGATGGGCCTGGTGTCGATCGGCGCCATCGCCCTGGCCGTGGTGTTCGGCAGGCTCGGCGCCCGGGTGCCCACCGGCGGCGGGCCCTACGCCTACGCCAAGGACGCCTTCGGCGAGTTCCCCGGCTTCTGGAACGCCTGGTCGTTCTGGCTGACCGCCTGGATCGGCAACGCCGCGATCGCGGTCGTCTGGGTCAACTACATCAACTACTTCCTGCACTGGGAGTCGGCCGGCGCCCAGATCGCGCTGGCGTTCGTCGCCCTGTGGATCCCCGCGCTGATCAACCTGAGCGGCGTGCGGAACATCGGCACGTTCACGCTGGTCACCACGGTGCTGAAGTTCATTCCGCTGATCTTCGTCGCCGTGGTCGGGCTGTTCTTCGTCCGGTGGGCCAACTTCGGGCCGTTCAACGCCACCGAGGGCAACTGGATCGGCGCCGTGTCCACCGCGGGCGCGCTCGCGCTGTTCATCTACTCCGGCGTCGAGAGCGTCACCATCGTGGCGGAGAAGATCAGGAATCCGGCGCGCAACATCGGCAGGGCCAGCGTCTACGGCGTGCTGATCTGCGCGGCGATGTACATGCTCAGCACCGTGGCCATCTTCGGCACCGTCCCGCACAGCGCCCTCGTCAACTCCCCCGCCCCGTTCGCAGACGCGATCAACAACATGTTCGGCGGAAGCGTCGGCGGCGGGATCATGGCGGCCTGCGCGGTCGTCTCCGGCATCGGCGCGATCAACGGCTGGACCATGCTCGTGGCCGAGATGCCGATGGCCGCGGCCAGGGACGGCCTGTTCCCGGAGGCCTTCACCAGGGAGAACCGCGGCGGCGCCCCGTGGGTGGGCATCGTCCTGGGCACCGCGCTGACCTCGCTCGTGGCGGTCTACAACTATTTCGGCACCACCGAGGGCTTCAACAAGATCCTGCTGATCGCCACCTTCACCACCGTCATCCCCTACTTCTTCTCCGCCGCCGCCCAGCTGTTCTGGCTGGTCACCGGGGCCAGAAGGGTCAGCGGCGCCCGCCTGGGCCGTGACCTGGCCATCACCGCCGTGGCGATCCTGTTCGCCTTCTGGATGACGTACGGCGCCGGTACGGAGGCGGTCTTCATCGGCTTCCTGATGATGCTCGTGGGTATCCCGGTCTACATCTGGACTAAGGCGAAACGGGGCGAATACGGCCCAAAGGACGAGGCCCCGGTGTCGCCTCCCGGACGATCCCGCTGACGACGACGAAGGAAGACAAGAAATGGCCTTTCATGTCGACTCCGAAGTAGGCAGGCTCCACCGGGTCTTGCTGCACAACCCCGAACTGGCGCTCAAGCGGCTCACCCCCTCGAACAAGGACGACTTCCTCTTCGACGACGTGCTGTGGGTGCAACGCGCGCTGGAGGAGCACGAGCAGTTCCAGCAGGTGCTGCGTGAGCGCGGCGTCACCGTCTACATGCTGGCCGACCTGCTGCACGAGACGATCGACATCCCCGAGGCCCGCAAGCACATCCTGGACAGCGTCATCGACGAGCGCTACTTCGGGCCGATGGCCGTCGACGCCCTGCGCAACGCCTTCGACGCGATGGACTCCTCGGTGCTCCAGCCGTATCTCACCGGCGGCATCACCAAACGCGAACTGCTGGAGCGGGGCACCGACCCCAAGAGCCTCGCCTTCCACACCCTGGAGTACGACGACTTCGTGCTGCCGCCGCTGCCCAACCACCTGTTCACCCGCGACACCTCGTGCTGGATCTACGACGGCGTCTCCGTCAACGCGATGAAGAAGAAGGCCCGCCAGCGCGAGACCGTGAACTACGAGGCCATCTACCGCTACCACCCGATGTTCGCCTCCGGCTACGACAATCCCGGCCAGGACGACGGCTACAACGTCTGGATGTCCGGCCTGACCGCGGCGCCGGCCACCATCGAGGGCGGCGACGTGCTCGTCATCGGCCGCGACACGGTGCTGGTCGGGATGAGCGAGCGCACCCAGCCGCAGGCGGTGGAGATGCTCGCCCGGAGCCTGTTCGCCAAGGGCTCGGCCAAGAAGATCGTCGCGCTGAACATGCCGAAGGCCCGGGCGTTCATGCACCTCGACACGGTGATGACGAACGTGGACGTCGGGGTGTTCACCAAATACGCCGGCCTGGGCATGCTGCCCTCCTACACGGTCGAACCCGGAGACACCGAGAAGGAACTCAAGATCACCGACCATCCCGCGGAGGACATGCACAAGGCCATCGCCCGCGCCCTCGGCCTGGACGACATCAAGGTCCTGACCCCCACCCAGGACGTCTACGCCGCCGAGCGCGAGCAGTGGGACGACGGCTGCAACGTGCTGGCCGTCGAACCCGGCGTCGTCATCGCCTACGAGCGCAACACCACCACCAACAACCACCTGCGCGACAACGGCATCGAGGTGATCACGACCCCGGGTAGCGAGCTCGGCCGGGGCCGGGGCGGGCCGCGCTGCATGAGCTGCCCGCTCGAACGCGACGGCATCTGACCCGATTCGGCGCCACGGGGACACGACGGGGGACATCCATGGCATTCAACCTGCGCAACCGCAGCTTCCTGAAGGAGCTGGACTTCACTCCGGAGGAGTTCAGGTTCCTGATCAAGCTGTCGGCCGACCTCAAGGCCGCCAAGTACTCCGGGAACGAGGACCCGCGGCTCACGGGCAAGAACATCGCTCTGATCTTCGAGAAGACCTCGACGCGCACCCGCTGCGCGTTCGAGGTCGGCGCCCACGACCAGGGCGCCCACGTGACCTACCTCGACCCGAGCGGCTCCCAGATGGGCCACAAGGAGTCGGTGAGGGACACCGCGCGGGTCCTCGGCCGGATGTTCGACGGCATCGAGTACCGGGGAAGCAGGCAGGCCTACGTCGAGGAGCTCGCGGCCTACGCCGGCGTGCCGGTCTGGAACGGCCTCACCGACGAGTGGCACCCGACGCAGATGCTCGCCGACATGCTCACCATGCAGGAGCACAGCGACAAGCCCCTGCACGAGATCTCCTACGCCTATCTCGGCGACGCCCGCAACAACATGGGCCACTCGCTGCTGGTCACCGGCGCGATGCTCGGCATGGACGTGCGGACGGTGGCGCCCAGGGACCTCTGGCCGGATGAGGAGACGGTCGTCAAGCCGGCCAGGGACCTCGCCGTGCGGACCGGCGCCACGGTCACCGTCACCGACGACGTGGCCAAGGGCGTCAAGGGCGTGGACTTCCTCTACACCGACGTGTGGGTGTCCATGGGCGAGCCCAAGGAGGTGTGGGACGAGCGCGTCAAGCTGCTCATGCCGTACCAGGTCAACGCGGAGGTGGTGCGGGCCACCGGGAACACGGAGGTCAAATTCATGCACTGCCTGCCGGCCTTCCACAACCGGGAGACCAAGGTCGGCGAGGAGCTGTTCGACAAGACCGGCCACGACGCGCTGGAGGTCACCGAGGAGGTCTTCGAGTCACCCCGCTCGATCGTCTTCGACCAGGCCGAGAACCGGCTCCACACCATCAAGGCCATCATGGTGGCCACCCTGGGGGGCTGAGCCGTGCGACCGTCGAGGCACCTGCCGTCCGGACCATCGTGGGAGGCCGACCGATGCGCGTCCTGGTAGCCCTCGGAGGAAACGCGATGCTGCGACGCGGGGAGAAGCCCGACGCCGACGTCCAGCAGGAGAACCTGCGCGCGTCGGTCACGGCGCTGGCCAAGCTGGCCGAGCGGCACGAGCTGATCGTCACGCACGGGAACGGCCCGCAGGTGGGCGTGCTGGCGCTGGAGAGCACGAAGGACACCAACCTGGCCAGGCCCTACCCTCTCGACACGATCGTCGCCGAGACACAGGGCATGATCGGCTACTGGATGCTTCAGGCGCTGCAGAACGCCCTGCCCGGGCGGCAGGTCGCGGCGATGGTCACCCAGACGCTCGTCTCCGCGGTGGACCCCGCCTTCGACGACCCGACCAAGTTCGTCGGCGAGGTCTACGAACGGGAGGAGGCCGAGAAGCTGGCCCGGGAGTACGGCTGGACGGTCAAGCCGGACGGCCCGTACTGGCGCAGGGTCGTGCCGTCCCCCGCCCCGCAGCGGGTCGTGGAGACCCGGCTGATCCGCCGCCTGATCCGCGACAACGTCCTGACGATATGCGCGGGCGGTGGCGGCGTCCCGGTCATCCGCAACGACAAGGGCCGGCTCCAGGGCGTCGAGGCGGTCATCGACAAGGATCTCACCGGCTCGGTGCTCGCCGAGGCGCTGGAGGCGGACGTCTTCATGATGCTGACCGACGTGCCCCGGGTCGCCAGGAACTTCGGCACCCCGCTGCAGGAGGACATCACCCACACCACCCCCCACCAGCTGCGCGCGGAGAGCTTCCCGCCCGGCTCGATGGGGCCGAAGGTGGAGGCGGCCTGCCGCTTCGTGGAGACGACCGGCGACATGGCCGCGATCGGCAAGCTGGACGAGGCCGAGCAGATACTGGAGGGGAAGGCCGGCACGATCGTCACACCCAACGCCACCTGGCCGCTGGAAAGCACTCTCTGATCCGGGCCCCGTCCGCGTTTCGGCGGCCGGAGCCTGGCCGGTCCCCCCTGCATGACAGATCATCATCACACTGGCCCAGTCGAGGGGGACGAGAGATGGCTTCCGTGGCGCATCGGCTGTTTCGCACCAAACCCGCCGACGAAATCGTCGCAGAGGGCGGCCACGGCGAGGGCGGCGAGCTGCGCCGGACCATGACCCTGTGGCAGCTCACCCTTTTCAGCGTCGGCGCCACCCTCGGCACCGGCATCTTCGTCATCCTCGGCCAGGCCGTGCCCAAGGCGGGCCCCGCCGTGGTGGCCTCCTTCGTGCTGGCGGCGATCACGGCCCTTTTCTCGGCCCTGTCCTACGCCGAGCTGGCCGGCACGATCCCGGTGTCCGGATCCTCCTACTCCTACGCCTACGCGACCCTGGGCGAGCTCGTGGCGTGGATATGCGGCTGGTGCCTGATGCTGGAGTACGCCGTCTCGGTGGCGGCGGTGGCGGTCGGCTGGGGCGAGTATCTCAACCACTTCTTCCGGGACCTGTTCGGCTGGCAGCTGCCGGACGCCATCACCCACTCCCCCGGCGACCAGGGCGGCGTGTTCAACCTCACCGCGATCCTGATCGTCCTGCTGGCCACCTGGCTGCTGCTGCGCGGCGCGTCCGAGAGCGCCACCGCCAACGTGATCTTCGTATTGATCAAGATCGTGGTGCTCGTCTTCTTCTGCATCGTGGCCTTCAGCGCGTTCAGCACGGGCAACCTGACGCCGTTCGCCCCGCTGGGCGTCGCCGGCATCACCGCCGCCGCCTCGCAGGTGTTCTTCTCCTACATCGGCTTCGACGCGGCCTCCACCGCCGGAGAGGAGGCCAAGAACCCCAAGCGCGATCTGCCCCTGGCGATCATCCTCTCCCTCGTCATCGTCACGATCGTCTACGTGGCGGTGGCGCTGGCCGCCGTCGGCGCCATGCCCTGGCAGCAGTTCGACCCGAACACCACCGAGGCCAGCCTCGCCCTGATCGCCGACCGGGCCACCGGCTCCACCTGGGCGGGCATCATCATCTCCTTCGGCGCGGTCGTCGCCATCGCCAGCGTGGTCCTCACCGTCCTGTACGGCCAGACCCGCATCCTGTTCGCGATGTCGCGCGACGGCCTGATACCGAAGATCTTCGAGAAGGTGGACCCGCGCCGGCAGGTCCCGGTGGCCAACACGCTCATCGTGGCCGCCTTCGTCTGCGTGCTCGCCGGGTTCATCCCGCTGGGTCAGCTCGCCGAGGCCACCAGCATCGGCACCCTGTTCGCCTTCGCCATCGTCAACGTCGGCGTGCTGGTGCTCCGCCGCACCCGGCCCGACCTGCCCCGCAGCTTCAGGACACCGCTCTTCCCGGTCACACCGGTCCTCGGCGTGATCTTCTGCGTCATCGTGATGGTCGGGCTGGCCGGAGTCACCTGGCTGGCCTTCGCGATCTGGATGCTGGTCGGCCTGCTGGCCTACTTCCTGTACGGCTACCGCCATTCCCGCCTCAACAGGAGCGTCCGATGAAGATCGAGCATGTTCTCGCCGGTTTCATCCCCGAATCACGTGGCAAGGAGGGGCTGGCGCTGGCCGTGCGAATGGCCAGACAGGCCGGAGCCCGTCTGACGGTGGCCTACGTCCACCCACCCGCCTGGACCACGCCGGGCCCGGCCAAGATCGACGCCGAATGGCGGGCCTACGTGGCCGAGGAGGCCGCCTTGACCCTCGACCAGGCGCGACGGCTGCTGTCGGAGGTGGACGACGTGCCGATCGACTACCTCCTGCACGGCAACCGGGGCAGCGGGCGCGGCCTGGTGCAGCTCGTCGGCAAGACCAAGGCCGACGTGGTGGCCATCGGCTCGGCCCCGGGGGGCGGCCGAGGCCGCATCCGGCTGGGCAGCACCGCCGACCAGTTGCTGCACGCCTCCCCCGTGCCCGTGGCCCTGGCGCCCAAGGGGTACGGCGATGAGTCCTCGGCCGGGATCCGGCGGCTGACCGTGGCCTACCGGCGCGACCCCGCCTCTGACGAGGCGGTACGGCAGGCCGCCGGGCTCGCCGCGCAGATGGGTGTTCCGCTGCGCCTGATCACCCTGGTGGTGAGCGGCGGGCGGCAGGCGAGGATGGAGCGGGAGATGCTGGAGCGGCTGCGGGAGAAGGTCGCCGCCGATCTCAAGGCGGCCGCGCGCGGACACCGGCGGGTGCAGGTGGAGGTGGAGGTGCTGGAAGGCAAGGACGTGGCCGCGGCGCTCGGCGGCACCGACTGCGGGGGTGCGGTGCTGATCTGCGCCTCCAGCGAAACGGGACCGTTGCGCCGGGTCTTCCTCGGCGACATCTCCTCGAAGATCATACGCTCCGCGCCGTGCCCGGTGATGATGTTGCCCCGAAACCCGCCGAAGAAGCCCGGATCCGGTGTCAAGCAGGGGAAACCCTGATGGTTCACTATGCGGGGTGGGACAAGTGTGGCGATTGAGGAGGACCGCACCGGATCGGATTCGGCATCTTTTTTCCAATCAGCTTGACCTTAGCCGCCCACCGCTTTACCGTCACTGTCCGTAACCACACCTCGCGGCGTTATCGGGTAAACCCCGACGCTCCGGTCACCGAAGGTGCCTACCCCAGGCGCCAACCCGGTGGTTGGGGCATATGTTGCGAGGGAGCACAATCAAGTGAAAGCAGTACATAACAGAGCCGGGGGGCCACACGATGCCGTCTGAGTACGCCAAGTCGCTGGGTGCACGACTCCGCGCCATTCGCACCCAGCAGGGCCTGTCCCTGCACGGAGTCGAAGAGAAGTCCCGTGGACGCTGGAAGGCGGTTGTCGTCGGCTCCTACGAGCGCGGGGACCGCGCCGTGACGGTGCAGAAGCTTGCCGAACTGGCCGACTTCTACGGAGTGCCGGTCTCGGAGTTGCTGCCGGGTGGCGCTGCCCCGAGCCCGCTGGGCCCGACGCCGAAGCTTGTGATCGACCTCGAGCGTCTTGCTCAGCTTCCCAAGGAGAAGGCGGGTGCCCTCGCCCGTTACGCGGCCACGATCCAGAGCCAGCGTGGCGACTACAACGGCAAGGTGCTGTCCATCCGCCAGGAGGACCTGCGCTCCCTCGCCGTGATCTATGACAAGTCCCCCACCGAGCTGACCGAGGAGCTCATCAACTGGGGCGTCCTGGACCCCGAGGCGCGTCGCGCCGTCGAGTCCTTCTGACGACCTGTCCGATCGTGGGTGCGCCGGCGGCCGGCGTGCCCACCGCCGGGAAACACCGCCGGGAAATCTTGCCGTCTCGTTAGAACATCGCCTGCATCGCGCCCCGGGTGACAGTCCCTGTGGTAGGAAAAGGCAAACATGGCATTTAACGAGATGTGGTGGACATGGCAGGGGGAGAGGATCGGCACGATCACTCTCAAACGCGCCCGAAGAGCCGTCTCGACGCCCTCATGGCGTCCCTGGGGTCGACCAAGACCCGCGCGTTCCTGAGGCTGCTGACCTCCGTCGGAGGCAGCAGGACCCAAGACACCCTGAAGCTCCTGCCTTTCATCGTCATGGCCGTGGTGGCCCTGATCGACTTCGGCTCCGGTCCGACCGCCGGCCTGCTTCCCCTGCTGGCTCTGGGTCCGGCCTTCGCCAGCGTGGCCTGCGGGCTGGCCCGGACCACGGTCGTCGGTGTGATCGCCCTGGCGCTGTGCGTCGCGCTCGGCCTCTACAACGACATCATCTGGTCGCCCCGCACCAACATCACCATGGGCGCGATCCTCGGCGTCACCGTGGCCAGCGTGCTGGCCAGCGCCGGACGGCTCCGCCACGAGCGGCAGCTCGCCGACGTCCGCTCGGTGGCCGAGGCCGCCCAGCGCGTGCTGCTGCGGCCGGTGCCGCGGCGGGCGGGGCCCGGGATCGGCGTGGCCGTCTCCTACACCTCGGCCACCGCCGAGGCCAGGATCGGCGGTGACCTGTACGAGGTGGTCACCACTCCGCACGGGGTGCGAATCATCGTGGGAGACGTCCAGGGCAAGGGTCTGGAGGCGGTGGAGACCGCCGCGGTGGTGCTAGGCGCGTTCCGGGAGGCCGCCCACGACGAGGCCAAGCTCCAGGGCGTGGTGGCCCGGCTGGAGAACGCCCTGACCAGGGAGCTGTCCGGCGAACAGTTCGTCACCGCCATACTGGCCGAGATCACCGGGGGAACGTCCATCACCGTGATCAACTGCGGCCATCCGCCGCCCATGGTGCTCGGCGCCGACGGCGGACACTGGTTCGCCGATCCCCCGGACGAGGCGCTTCCGCTGGGCATGGGCTCGCTCAAGGCCAGCGAGCCGGTGCCGCACCAGATCCCGTTCGAGCCGGGCAACCAGGTTCTCTTCTACACCGACGGGGTCATCGAGGCGCGCAACGGGACGGGGCAGTTCTATCCGCTTCCCGCCCGGGCGCATCTGTTGAACGGCGCCGATCCGCAGCTCGCCCTGGACGCCCTCCGCGCCGACCTGTTGCGCCACGTGGGCCGTCCGCTGGGCGACGACGCCGCCATGCTTCTGCTGCGCCACCGCGCGGCCCGCCCGGCGACCTCGTCGGCGGCCTGACCGGTGAGGACGGACTCGGCCGCCCCAGGTCCGTCGACCAGCGCTCAGGGGCGCCGTCCGGACGCCCGCACGCCTGCGGCAGGTGGAAGATCCGGCGGAACCCGCGCTAGCCGGCGAGGGGGACGCGGCCGGGCAGCATGGGCTGGGTGGGCACGCCCAGCAGCTTCTCCACCGTGGTGACGAACCGCTCCGCCTCGGAGATCAGCTCCTCGGCGTCCCGCGCCGACACCACACGGGTCATTCCCGCCTCGGCCGAGGCGCGCTTGGCGGCGCTCATCTCGAAATAGGGCGCCCAGTCGGCGAGGCGTGGCTCGGCCTCGGGCAACAGCTCCCAGGCGCTGCGCAGCCGGCGCCGGCGGCCCTGCATGGGGCGCGGCCGTGCGGCCAGGACGGCGGCCGCCGCCCTGAGCGCCGCCAGGTGGGCGGCGACGTAACGGGTGGCGGGAGTCCGGGCGGCGGCGGCCTCTTCCAGGCAGTCACGCGCGTCGGTCAGGTGCGCCCGCACCGTGGGCGACAACCGGGGCCCGCTGGAATCGCTGAGCCGAGGGGTCATGTGCTTCAGCCTCCTAGGTCGCAAGCGGCTCCCGGCGTCTTCGCCGGTGAAGTCAACACTTGCAGACCCCACCGACAAATTCGCCGGGCGGCCGGACGAGGAGCTTCCCCTCTCCCCGTCCGCCCCGGCCTGCCCCGAGTCGCCTGTGACGACACGGGACGGCCGACCGCCCTGGACGTGATCCGCGAGTCCCACGTCATTGCATCGAACATAAATTCGATCACTCGCAGTGTCAAGTAAAGCGACGAACAAAGGTTCGATCTCTCTAGAGACGCGAAAGCCCCGGGAGATCGCGATCTCCCGGGGCTTTCACCTGCGTGCTTACCGGACGAACCGTCCCCGGACGTGCACCGGAACGTCCTTGCCCAGCAGGCTGGGAAGCATCCCGGCCACGTTCATCGGCAGTCGGACGCAGCCGTGCGAGGCCGGAGCCAGCGGCACCGACAGCGCGCCGTGGAAGGCGATGCCGC
Organism: Streptosporangium sp. CA-135522; assembly: GCF_050949235.1. Taxonomy (NCBI): domain Bacteria; kingdom Bacillati; phylum Actinomycetota; class Actinomycetes; order Streptosporangiales; family Streptosporangiaceae; genus Streptosporangium; species Streptosporangium sp. CA-135522. Next base: position 3,112,837 of record NZ_CP192026.1, on the reverse strand, counting down.
CGTTGAAGAAGATCGGGTTGTAGAGCTGGCCGAGGTAGGACTTGTGCCAGCCGCCCCTGCGCCAGGTCGTCTTGTAGTCGCCGGTCGGCGTGCGGGCGCTGCCGCAGAACCGCTGCACCTTGCCGTTCCAGTTCGCCGTCTCGCAGTACGGGATACCGCTGCCGGAGGAGGTGTGGCTGATCAGCTTCACCCGGCCGTCGACGTAGAGGACCATCACCTGCGTGGTGAGGTTCATCTCGACCCGGGTCGGCTTGCCGCCGGGCACCAGCACCTTCGGCGCCTTCGGCGCCTCCAGGGCGTGCCAGGTCCTGCTCGCCACGGTGCTGGTCGGCGAGATGCCGTTGACCTTCTGGAAGGCCCAGACCGCGGCCTGGGTGGCCCCGCCGTACTGACTGTCGATCTTGCCGGGCGCGTAGCCGAGCTCCTTCAACCGGGTCTGGAGCACCTTCACCGTGGCGCCCTTGGCGCCGATCCTGAGCGTCTTGCCGGGCGAGACGAACGCGGTCGTCCCGGCCTCGGCCGCGGCGACCGGGACCGCCGAGGCGACGGTCCGGGCGTTCGCGACGCCGGGAGAGCTCAGCGCGGAGACGAGCACGGCGCCCGCCGTCATGAGCGCGGCCGCTCCGAGCCGTCGTTCAACCCCCATCTAAAATCATCCCCTCATATGACTGATGCCCGAACCAAGGGACCATAGCGCATGATTCGCCTGTCTCCGCCACCGGTGATGAAGCGGCAATCAATGGTCAATCTGTTTAGAGTGGCCGCGTGCCAGAAAAGTTGCATCCCAACATCGAGAAGGTGGCCGCGGCCCTGGAAGAGCACGAGGTCTCCGGCGAGATCGTCGTGTTCGCCGAGGCCACCCCGACCGCCGCGACGGCCGCCGCGCAGCTCGGCTGCGAGGTCGGCGCCATCGCCAACAGCCTGGTCTTCGACGCCGACGGACAGCCGCTCCTGGTCCTCACCAGCGGCGCCCACCGGGTGGACACCGATCTGATCGCGCAGACCGTCGGCGCGGCGAAGGTGAAGCGGGCCACCCCCGAGTTCGTCCGCGCCGCCACCGGCCAGGTCATCGGCGGCGTCGCCCCGATCGGCCACCCCGCCCCGCTCCGGACCCTGGTCGACACCTGGCTCGAACGGCACGAGGTCGTCTGGGCCGCCGCCGGTCATCCGCACACGGTCTTCCCCACCTCTTTCGCCGAGCTCGTCCGCATCACCGGCGGCACCCCGGCGCAGGTGGAGCGGTGACGGCCTCGCGGGGCGCGGCCGCCCACGCGCACGACGTCCCGGCCGCCCGGCCCGCACAGGAGGATCGATGACCACCGTCTGGCACAACCCGCGCTGTTCCAAGAGTCGCACGGCGCTGGCAGCCCTCACCGAGTCGGGCCGGGAGGTGACCGTCCGCCGCTATCTGGACGACCCGCCGACGTCCGCCGAGCTGTCGGAGATCCTGGACCTGCTCGGCCTGCAACCATGGGACATCACCCGCATGGGCGAGGATCGGGCCCGGGAGCTCGGGCTGGCCTCGGCGCCCCGGGAGCGTGAGCGGTGGATCGCGATCCTCGCCGCCAACCCCGTGCTGATCCAGCGCCCGATCGTGCTGACCGAAGACGGCCGCGCGGTGGTCGCCCGCGATGGGGAGTCGCTGGAGGAGCTGCTGTAGAGCGGGCCGCGAGGGGCCGGGCGGCGCGCCCGCGCCCCTTCCCGGGCCCGGCTCGCCCGGCCCCGGCCCCGGCCCTCCGGGATCGCGGGCAAAGGACGCTCTAGTAACTTATGAAAGTCACCAAACGCCACTTACGTACTTTTCGACGGTCAAGGCGGTGTCTGCCCTGCTAGGGTGCGTGCGTGATCGGACTGCGACGGGTCGCCCCCGATGAGTTCACCACCCGGTTGGACGCGGTCCTGGAGATCTACACCGCGGCGATGAAGCCACCCGCCGACCAGCTTCCCGGCCGGAAGACGATCATGGGGAACCACGCCGTCCACCCGGGATTCAGCTGCCTGTTCGCCGAGCGCTCCGACGGGACTCCGGTGGGCCTGGCCTACGGTTTCCACGGGGTGCCCGGGCAGTGGTGGCACGACGTCGTCCACCGGGCGATGGCCGAGCGCAACGGCGAGGCGAGCGCGCGCGGCTGGCTCGGCGACGCCCTGGAGCTCGCCGAGGTCCACGTCCATCCGGACTATCACGGCAAGGGCATCGGCCGGGCGCTGGTCACGGGCATGTGCGCCGGCCGCCCGGAGCGCACCGTCGTGCTGTCCACCCGCGACCAGCCCACCGCGGCCCGGCATCTCTACCGCAGCGTCGGTTTCGTGGACCTGCTCACCCAGTTCGTCTTCCCCGGCGGCTACGAGCGCTACGCGATCCTCGGAGCCGTGCTCCCGCTGAGCCGCTAGGCCGGCTGGACGCTCAGCGCGGCCACCTCGGACCGGACGTCGAGGGCCTGGAAGACCTCGCGGGTCGCGCTGGAGCGGTTGAAGGTGATGAAGTGGATTCCGGGCACGCCCTCGTCGAGCAGGGTCTGGCAGAGCTCGGCGGCGTGTTCGACGCCCAGCCTGCGCACGGCGACCGGGTCGTCGGCGACGGCCTCGAACCTCCTGGCCACCTCCGGCGGGAAGGGCGCGCCGGAGAGCTGCTCCGACCTGGCGATCGTGCTCATCTGGGTGACGGGCATGATGCCGGGGATGATCGGGGTGTCACAGCCCCTGGCCGCCACCCGGTCGCGCAGCCGCAGGTAGTCCTCCGCCTGGAAGAACATCTGGGTGATCGCGTAGTCGGCGCCCGCGCGGCACTTGCGCACGAAGTGCTCGGTGTCGTCCTCCACCGAGCTCGACCTGGGGTGCTTGTAGGGGAAGGCGGCCACGCCGACGCAGAAGTCGCCGGACAGGCGGATCAGCCGGACCAGTTCCTCGGCGTAGAGCACTCCGTCGGGGTGGCGCACCCACTCGCCCATCGGGTCGCCGGGCGGGTCACCCCGCACGGCGAGGATGTTGCGCACTCCCGCCCCGGCGAACCGGCCGACCAGATGGCGCAGCTCGCGGAGGGAGTGGTTGACGGCGGTGAAGTGGGCGACCGGGGTCAGCGTGGTCTCGTGGGCGAGCCGCTCGACGATCTCGACCGTGCGGTCGCGGGTGCTGCCTCCGGCGCCGTAGGTGACCGACACGAAGGTGGGACGCAGCGCCTCCAGCTCCCGGATGGCGCGCCAGAGCTGCCGCTCCCCCTCGTCGGTCTTCGGAGGGAAGAACTCGAAGGAGAACGACCGGCCACCGGCGGCGAGGAGCTCGCGGACGGTGGGCACGCGATCGGGAAGGATTGACGGGCGACCCAGAGCCATGGTCCTAGGGTACTGGCCGCCCGCCCGGCCGCCATAACTCCGACAGTGCGCGAAACACCCACCTCTACAGATAGGAGTCACCTGCCGGGGCGGATAATGTCATTGCATGACCACTTCCGCCGCCGCGCTCGACATCATCCGCTCCGAAGTGGATCGTTCTCTCAAGGAGTTCGTCGAACGGCAGCGACCGCAGGTCAGCGCTCCCGAACTGGCTCCGCTGATCTCGGCCGCCGAGGAGTTCCTGGCCGGCGGGAAACGGCTGCGACCGGCGTTCTGCTACTGGGGCTGGCGCGGCGCCGGCGGCGGCGACGACCCCGCGCTCTTCACCGCCGCCGCCTCGCTCGAACTCCTCCAGGCCAGCGCTCTGGTGCACGACGACGTGATGGACGCCAGCGACCTACGCCGGGGCATGCCGTCGGCGCACCGCAGGTTCCAGATGCTGCACGAGAAGGCCGGCTGGCACGGTTCGGCCGAGCAGTTCGGCGAGGGCGCCGCCATCCTGCTGGGCAACCTGATGCTCATCTGGTCCGGCGAGATGTGGCGCGGCAGCGGCCTTCCCCCAGCCTCGCTGGCCGCGGCCCAGCAGGTGCACGACCACATGCGCACCGAGCTGATGTGCGGGCAGTACCTGGACCTGCTGGAGCAGGCTCACGGCGAGAACACCTTCGAAAGCGCGCTGCGGGTCGCTCTCTTCAAGAGCGGGAAGTACTCGGTGGAGCAGCCGCTCCGGCTCGGCCTGGTGCTGGCCGCCCAGGAGCGCGCCCCGTGGATCGACCGGCTCTGCGAGGAGTACGGCAGGTGCGTGGGCATCGCCTTCCAGCTGCGCGACGACATCCTCGGCGTGTTCGGTGACCCGGCCGAGACCGGCAAGCCCGCCGGCGACGACCTTCGGGAGGGCAAGCGGACGATGCTCATCGCCCGGACGCTGGCCGTGGCCTCCCCCGCGCAGGCGCGGGTGGTGCGCGGCACGCTCGGCGACCCGGACCTGGACGCGGCCGGGATCGAACGGCTCCGCCGGATCATCGAGGAGACCGGGGCGCTCGTGGCGTGCGAGGACATGATCAAAAACTATCTCGAAGACGCCCTGGGCTCGCTGGACGACGCGCCGATCACCGCGCAGGCCCGTGCGGCCCTGGCCGATCTGGCCGTGGCCGCGACCTCCCGCCGCACCTGACCCCACGGGGAGCCGGTCGAGCCGACCGCTCCTGCCGAGACGGCCGGCCGGGGCGGCCGGCCCGAGACGGTCAGCCCGGGGCGGTCAGCCGCCGCTGGAACTCCTCTGCGGCCGCCTTCGGGTCGTCGGCCTCGGTGATGGCCCGCACGACCACGACCCGGCGCACGCCGTACGACATGACCTCCTCCAGGTTGAGGAGGTCGATGCCGCCGATGCCGAACCAGGGCCGGTCGGTGTCCAGGGACGCGGCGTGCCGCAGCAGGCCGGGCCCCGGGGCGAACCGCCCCGGCTTGGTGGGCGTCGGCCAGATCGGGCCGCAGCAGAAATAGTCGACACCGGGTTCGACCGCGGCGGCGGACGCCTCCTCGGCGGCGTGAGTGGAACGCCCGATGAGGATGTCGTCGCCGAGCATGTCGCGCACGATCGGCACCGGCAGATCGTCCTGGCCCAGGTGGAGCACGTCGGGACGGGCCGCGTAGGCGATGTCCGCCCGGTCGTTGACCGCCAGCAGCCTGCCGTGGCGGTCGCAGGCCGCGCGGAAGACCTCCAGGAGCTCGAGCTCCTCGCGCGCCTCCAGACCCTTCTCGCGCAGCTGCACGATGTCGACGCCGCCGGCGAGGGCGGCGTCGAGGAAGTCGGCGAGATCCCCGCGATCACGACGTCCGTCGGTGCACAGATACAGGCGGGCGTCAGAAACCGAGGGCCTGGGCACGCCGCTTGACCTCGGTATGGCGGCCCGCGACGATCGCGTCCACCGGTGAGCCCGGCAGGGTCTCGTCCGGGGTGAACAGCCACCGAAGCGATTCGACGTCGCTGTATCCGGCGTCGAGCAGCACGGTGAGCGTGCCCGGCAGGCCCTTGACGACGTCGTCGGCGGCGAGGAAGGCGGCGGGGACCTGCGGCTCGCCGCCGCCCCGTCGCACTCCGATGAGCTTGCGGTCCTTGAGGAGTTGCTTGGCACGACCGGCACTGAGGTTGAGCCTCCTGGCCACCTCACTCAGGGTGAGCCACTCGCCCACCAGCTGGTCGGTTTCCCGGTCGATCTGCGCAACAGAAAGCGTCACGAATCCACCACTACCACATCGAGCCCTTCGCCAAACACCCGGCGGCGAGGTTACGCCGCCGTACAGTCGCGCAACGCTACCGCAGGGTCGGCCAGGCGATCGACGTCGAGACGCTGACCACGCTCGATGAGACGGCGGCCCTGGACCAGATCGCGCGGGCGGTTCACGGCGAGCACCGCCGCGAGCCTGCCGTCGTCGGCCACCCAGCAGACGCTCCACTTGGTGTCGGTGGCCGGGTCCCCGCGCAGGACCAGGCGCTCCCCTTCGTGGTGCCCCGCGTACTGCACCATGTGGCCGAACTGCTCGGACCAGAAATAAGGCACCGGGTCGTAGACCGCCTCGTGGCCCAGGAGGGCGGCCACGGCCACGTCGGGGGCGCCCAGCGCGGTGTCCCAGTGCTCCACCCGCATGCGGCGGCCGTAGCGGCGCGACCACCAGGCCGCGCAGTCGCCCACGGCGACCACGTTCGGCAGCGAGGTGCGCAGGTGCTCGTCGGTGACGACCCCGTCGTCGAGTTCGAGGCCGGAACCGGTCAGCCACTCCACCGCGGGCCGCACCCCGACCCCGGTGACGATCACACCGGCCTCGACCGTGGAGCCGTCGGCCAGGGTCAGTCCGCCCTGGTCGACGGAGGCGACCGCGGTGCCCAGACGCAGGTCCACGCCCGCCCGGCCGTACCAGGAGGCGGTGTGCGCGCCCACGGGGCCGAGCGCGGCGCTCAGCGGGACGGCGGCGGCCTCGACGACGGTCACCTCGCAGCCCGCCCTGCGCGCGGCGGTGGCGACCTCGGCGCCGATCCAGCCCGCGCCGATGACGGCGACCTTCGTCCCCGCGGTGAGCAGGGCGCGCAGTTCGAGCGCGTCGTCGATGGTGCGCAGCACGTGCTGCGCGCCGTCGCCGCGCAGCCGGATCGGCCGCGCGCCGGTGGCGATGACCAGGCCGTCATAGGCCAGCTCGCCCTCGGTGGTCTCCACCACGCCCTCGCGCAGTCCCTTGGCGGACACGCCCGCGCGGAAGTCGACCTCCAGCGCGTCCAGGTCGGAGTCGACGATCGTGGAGTCGGTCTCGCCCAGCAGGACGCTCTTCGACAGTGGCGGACGGTCGTAGGGCCGGTGCGCCTCCTCGCCTATCAACGTGATCGCGCCGCCGAACCCGCGGGCTCGTAATGCCTCGACACTCCGCACACCGGCCAGGCCGGCGCCAACCACCACGACATGATTCACAACTCACGAGCCTAAGCGGCCGAGTCGATTCCCTACCAACGCGGTTTGATAACGAAAACGGTATTTAGCTCACATCCAGCGCGCTGATGGTGTGGCCCGAGCCTTTAGGGTGGGAGGGACAAGACGCGCGGGAGCCCGGGACGCACCGGGCTGAGAGGAGGGCTGCGGAGCGGCGAGGACCACGACGAGTCCGGTGACGTGCGAGGCCATCGCGCCTCGGAGGCGAGCGAGCACGGCACGGGACGAACGGTGATCCGAACGCGACCGCAAGCGGGCCCTCGACCGCCACGAACCTGATCCGGGTCATGCCGGCGAAGGGAGCGGAGCACGCATGGCGCATCGTTTCGACGTCCTCGTCATCGGCGGGGGCGTGGTCGGACTGTCGGTGGCCTGGCGCGCCGCCGGGCGAGGGCTGAGGACCGCGGTGGTCGATCCCGCTCCGGCCTCGGGGGCCTCACACGCGGCGGCCGGCATGCTGGCGCCGGTCAGCGAGGTCACCTACACCGAGGAGCCCCTGCTGCGGCTCGGCCTGGCCTCGCTGGAGAGGTGGGCCGCGTTCGCGGCCGAGCTCACCACCGACAGCGGCCACGAGCTCGACTACCGCACCGAGGGCACGCTGGACGTCGCCTTCGGCGCCGACGATCTGGCGGTGCTGGACGACCTGGCCGCTTTCGCCGACAAGCTCGGCCTGCCCGCCGAGCGGCTCACCGGCCGCGAGTGCCGCCGCCTGGAGCCGATGCTCGCACCGTCCGTCCGCGGCGGCCTGCTGGCCGGCGGGGACGCCTGGGTGGACCCCAGGAGGGTCACCAGGGCCCTCCTGGCCGCCCTGGAGCGCCGCGGTGGCGCACAGGTGCGCGCCAGGGTCGCGGGGCTGGAGACGGCCGCCGGGGCGGTCGCGGGCGTACGGCTGGCCACCGGTGAGACCGTCGGCGCCGACCGGGTGATCCTGGCGGCCGGGGCCTGGTCGGGAAAGCTGGAGGGAGTGCCGCCCGAGGTGCTGCCGCCGGTGCGGCCGATCAAGGGCCAGATCATGCGGCTGCGCTCCCCCGAGCCGATCCTGCGGCGATGCGTGCGGGGGGTCGTGCACGGCGAACACGTCTACCTGGTGCCGCGCGGCGACGGCGAGCTGGTCGTCGGGGCCACCCAGGAGGAGATGGGCTTCGACACCCGGGTGACCGCCGGAGGGCTGTGGGAGCTGCTGCGCGACGCGCGGGAGCTGGTGCCGGGCGTGACCGAGCTGGAGCTGGCCGACGTGGTCGCGGGGCTGCGTCCCGGCACTCCCGACAACCTGCCGCTGGTCGGCCCCACGGCCCTGCCCGGCCTGTGGCTGGCCACCGGGCACCACCGAGGCGGGGTGCTGCTGGCCCCGCTGACCGCCGACCTGTGCACCGGCCGGGCGGACCCGGAGCTTTCGACGATCTGCTCGCCACTGCGCTTCCAGGAGCACCCATGAACGTGACCATCAACGGCGCCGCGCACGAGCTGCCCCCCGGGGCCACCGTGACGCAGGCCGTACAGAAGCTGACCGAGGTCAGGACCGGTGTGGCCGTGGCGGTCAACGACGAGGTCGTCTCGCGGGGCTCGTGGGACTCCATGACGCTCGCCGAGGCCGACCGGGTCGAGGTCCTCACCGCGGTGCAGGGAGGCTGAGGGCGTTGACGTACATGGACGACGATCTGATCATCGGCGGGGAGAAGTTCTCCTCCCGCCTCATCATGGGCACCGGGGGCGCTCCCTCGCTGGACGTCCTGGACCAGGCGCTGGCCCTGTCGGGCACCGAGCTGACCACGGTCGCGATACGGCGGCTGGACCCGTCCGCGCGGGGCTCGGTGCTCGACGTGCTGCGCCGGCGCGGGATCAAGGTCCTGCCGAACACGGCCGGCTGCTTCACCGCCGGGGAGGCCGTGCTGACCGCCAGGCTGGCCAGGGAGGCGCTGGAGACCGACTGGGTCAAGCTGGAGGTCATCTCCGACGAGCGCACCCTGCTGCCGGACCCGATCGAGACCTTCGACGCGGCCGAGCGGCTGGTCGCCGACGGGTTCACGGTGCTGCCCTACATCGGCGACGACCCGGCTCTGGCGCGCCGGCTGGAGCAGGCGGGCTGCGCGGCGGTGATGCCGCTGGGCGCGCCGATCGGCTCGGGACTGGGCATCCGCAACCCGCACAACATCGAACTCATCGTGGAGGCGGCGAAGGTTCCGGTGATCCTGGACGCCGGGATCGGCACGGCCAGTGACGCGACACTGGCGATGGAGTTGGGTTGCGACGCCGTGCTGCTGGCGACGGCGGTGACCCGGGCGCAGCGGCCGGACCTGATGGCCCAGGCCATGCGCTCGGCGGTCGTCGCGGGACGCCAGGCCCGGCTGGCGGGGCGGATCCCCCGGCGGCGCTACGCGGAGGCGTCGTCGCCGATGAATCCGTAGGAAACAGTCAACTTCTCGGCATCGGTTTGGAACACCGGGACCCTGCGGGCGCCAAATCGCCCGTAAACTCAGCCGGGTGGACACGACGCTTACGGACCCCCTGGTCGGGAAACTCCTCGACGGGCGTTACCGCGTTGAGTCCCGGATCGCCCGGGGCGGCATGGCGACCGTCTATCTGGCTCTGGACATCCGGCTCGACCGCACGGTCGCCGTGAAGGTGATGCACCGCTCCCTCGCCGAGGACCCCGCCTTCGTGCGGCGGTTCATCGGCGAGGCCAAGTCGGTGGCGAGCCTTTCGCACCCCAACGTGGTGCATGTCTTCGACCAGGGCACCGACGGAGACAACGTCTACCTGTCAATGGAGTACGTGCCGGGACGCACCCTGCGCGACGTGCTCCGTGCCCGGGGCAGGCTCCCCGCCCGCGAGGCCCTCGAGGTCATGATCCCGGTGCTCGCCGCGCTGGGCGCCGCGCACCAGGCCGGGCTGGTCCACCGGGACGTCAAACCGGAGAACGTACTGCTGAGCGACGACGGCCGGGTCAAGGTGGTGGACTTCGGCCTGGCCCGCGCGATCGAGGCGACCAACCAGACGCGGACGGGCGTCATGATCGGCACCATCGGCTACATGTCGCCCGAGCAGGTGACCTCCGGCGCCGCCGACGCCCGCAGCGACGTCTACTCGGCCGGGATCATGCTGTTCGAGCTGCTCACCGGCCGCCAGCCGTACGAGGGCGACACTCCGATGTCGGTGGCCTACCGGCACGTGCACGACACCGTGCCCGTTCCCTCGACGCTGCTGCCGGGCGTCCCACCGCTGCTGGACACGCTGGTGGCCCAGGCGACGGCCCGTGACCCCGCGACGCGCCCGGCCGACGCCACCGCGCTGCTGGTCGCCGCGGTGGACGCGCACCGGATGCTGCCCAGGGAGAGCGGCCCGGTGCCGTCCGTCCCGGTCGGCCCCGCGCACAGCCCCGACCAGGCGCCCGCGCCGGCCAACCAGACCCTGATCCAGCCGCGCGTCGATCTGCTGACCAGCCCGGTCTCCGATCACGCCGCGCCCGCCGCGCCCGCGCGGGCGCGCTTTCGGCCCAACTGGTTCGTGATCGCGCTGGCCGTGGTGATGGTCGCCGCGGTCGGGGTGACCGGCTGGCTGTTCTCCCAGAGCACCACCATCACGGTGCCCGAACTGGTCGGCAAGAACGTCACGATCGCCGAGAACGAGGCCAGGCAGCGCGGTTTCGTCGTCGAGATCGGCAAGGCCGAGAACGACGAGAAGATGCCCAAGGGCAGCGTGCTGCGGACCGACCCGGTGGCGGGCACCGAGAGGGAGGGCAAGTCCAAGCTGGTCCTCATCGCGTCGGCCGGCCCCAAGCGGGTCGCCGTGCCCAACGTCGTGGGCCTGAGCAAGGACGACGCCGCGACGAAGCTGGCGGCTTCCGGGCTGGTCGTCGACCGCGTCAGGAAGCAGCCCAGCGAGACCGTGTCGCGCGGTCAGGTGATGCGGGCCAGCCCCGCCGTGGGAAACCTGGTCAAGGAGGGCAGCAAGGTCAGCCTGGTGATCAGCGCGGGTCTGGTCATGCCCGACGTCAAGGGCATGCCCCGCGACCAGGCCGACGCCATGCTGCGCACCGCGGGCTTCTCGCCCGAGTTCGTCGAACAGACCGACTCCGCCCAGCCCTGCACGGTGATCGCCCAGGACCCCCAGCCCAACGCGGAGATCGACAAGGGCGCCGTCGTCCGGCTGACCCTGTCGCAGTGCAACAACGGCGGCTGGCACTGGCCGTGGGAGAACACCGACCCGAACCAGCCCGCCGACCCGAACCAGAAGATCATCGTCATTCCCAACGTGATGTTCAAGGACGTCAAGGCGGCCCGGCAGGAGCTGCAGGCCGCGGGGATGAGGGTGAAGGTAAAAAAAGGCCCGGGCCGGGCTCTGGTCCTGGCCCAGCTCCCGCCGGGAGGGCAGCAGGCTCCGTCGGGCACTGAGGTGACCCTCTGGCACTGAGCCGGGCGGCGAAGGGGCGCCGGACGCCCGGGTCAGCCTTCGGCGAGAACGCCGTGCAGGCGGACGCGGGCGAGTCCCCCGTCGGGGTAGACGTCCACCCGCACGTGGGTGGCCACGGGGGCGTCGGCGATGCGGAAGCGGTGCGGGGTGTCGGGCTGCAGGCGGGTGCGGGGCAGGATGTCGAACCAGGTGTCCCCGTCCGCGGTGCCGCTGATCGCGACCGCGCTCGGGGCGTTGAACAGCAGGTTGGTCGTGTCGATCTCGGCGAGCTTGACGACCCCGGCGCCGGCCAGGCGGATCAGCACCCAGTCGTTGCCGCCGCCGCGACGGCGGGCGGTCTCCCAGCCCTCGGCCTGATGGCGGGCGAGGCCGGGGGCGATGAGGTTGTTGGGCGAGGAGTAGAACTCGTTGGAGCAGCCGGTGACCAGCGCGCCGTTGGCCAGCGCGGCCAGATCCAGGCCGAGGCCGTCGTAGACGCTCAGGTCGGCTCTGACCTCGCCGTGCACGCGTAGCCGCGCGACGCCGCCGTCGGGGAAGATGTTCAGCCGGACGTGGGTGTGGCGGCGGGGGTCGGTGACGGTGAACAGGTGCTCGGCGTCGCCGGTGAGATCGCTGGGAGCGAGGATCTGCGTCCATTCGGCGGCCTGCAGCTCGGCCGGGGTGGGGTGGCCGTCGAGCGCGGCGGCCTCGACGGAGGCCTGGGGCGGGTAGTTGCCGGTGAACCAGGCGGTGTCGATGACGAGGCCGCGGATCAGGCCGGGCAGGCCGAGCCGGACCAGAGCCCAGTCGTGGCCGGGCTCGCGCCGTCGCCGGGTCTCCCAGCCGTCGTAGCGCTGCCCTTTGGGGCCGAAGGTATGGGGTTGGAAAGCGGGCCGGCCGGGACTGATGAGGTTTTCCCGTTCGGCGAAGGACTCGTCGCTGGCCGCGACGACCGAGCCGCCCAGAGTGCGCAGGGCCAGGTCGGGCAGTGCGGTGAAATCACTCACGGAAGAGGGCCTTTCTCATGGGACGCCTCGGGCGCCGGACGGCGCCCGGCGGTCGCGAGACGCTCGCTTCCCGGAACGGCCGCCGGTTCCGATGCGGGCGCCGTTCCCGGAGGGCGTTCCGATGCCCGAGGGCGTTCCGACGCCGGATCGGGCCGCAGGAAAGCTCCCGCCGGGACGTCGTCCACCGCCCGGCCGCGGAGCCAGGTGGCGCGGACCACGCCGCGCAGCGTCCTGCCGTGGTAGGGCGTGAGCGGGTTCCTGTGGTGCAGGGCGGCCGCGTCCACGACGTGGACGGCGTCGGGGTCGAAGGCGACCAGGTCGGCGTCGTTGCCCACGGCGATGGACCCCTTACCGCCCAGCCCGGCCAGCGCCGCGGGGTTGGCGGCCATCCACCGGACCACCTGGCCGAGGCCGTGCCCGCGGTGCGACGCCTCGGCCCAGACGGCCGCCAGGCCGACCTGCAGGGAGGAGATCCCGCCCCAGGCCGCGGCGAAATCAGGCACCTTCAGCTCCGGAGGGGACGGGGAGTGGTCGGAGACCACGCAGCTCAGCACACCGTCGGCGAGCCCCCGCCAGAGCTCCTCCCGGTTGGCCGACGAGCGGATCGGCGGGCAGCACTTGAACTGGGTCGCGCCGTGCGGCACCTGTTCGGCGGCCAGCGTCAGGTAGTGCGGGCAGGTCTCGGCGGTGATCCTGACGCCTTCCCGCCGTGCCCTGGCCAGAGGTCGCAGGCACAGCGCGGAGGAGACGTGCAGGATGTGCGCCCGCACGCCGGTCTGCGCCGCCAGCGCGATGACCCGCTCGACCGCGCGGCACTCGGACCGGCCGGGCCGGGAGTCGAGGAAGTCCGCGTAGCCGGGTCCGGCCGGCTCGCCGAGGAGCGCCGGGTCCTCGGCGTGCACGACCAGCAGGCCGTCGAAAGAGGCGATCTCCGCCATGGCCGCCCGCAGCTCGCCGGTGTCCAGCGGCGGGAACTCCTCCACCCCGGAGGGCGACAGGAAGCACTTGAACCCGTGCACCCCGGCCTCGTGCAGGGCCCTGAGATCCTTGAGGTTGCCGGGAACCGCACCACCCCAGAAGCCCACGTCCACCAGGCACTGCCCGGCCGCCGCCGTCTTCTTGACGGCCAGCGCGGCCGCGTTCACGGTCGGCGGCAGCGAGTTGAGGGGCATGTCCACGATGGTGGTGACGCCGCCCGCCGCGGCGGCCCGGGTGGCGCAGGCGAAGCCCTCCCAGTGCGTCCGCCCCGGTTCGTTGACGTGCACGTGGGTGTCCACCAGGCCGGGCAGCAACGCGACCTCGCCGAGGTCGATCCGCTGGACCGCCGCGACCTCGGCGTCGTAGGCGTGCACGCCGGCGATCTTCCCGTCCCGTACGGCCACCGCCGCCGGCCCCTCCCCCTCGGGAAGCACGGCCCGGCGGGACCGGATGACCAGATCCATCATGCCTTCGACCTGTCCGCCCATCACCCCTACCTCTCCCCTTCCCTTCCCGTTTCCGTACGGCGGCCGGGTCTCCCGGCGGCAGGATCGGCCGCTTCGCGCGAGCAAACGGCCTGGCCGCCGGGACGGCGCTCACAGATGCCTGCGCGCGACCTCCCGCGCGAGCCGCTCCAGCAACGGACCCGCCTGGGACATGCACACGGCCGGGTCGGGTTCGAGGTCGGTGAGCGCGTAGGCGGCCGTGATGCCCGCCGCGTTCAGCTCCTCGTCGTCGAGAGCGCGGCGTCCGCACACCGCGACGACGGGAACCCCTGCCTTGACGGCGGCGGAAGCCACCCCGGCGGGGGCCTTGCCGCGCAGGGTCTGCTCATCCAGCGAGCCCTCGCCGGTGATGACCAGGCGGGCTCCTTCCAGCCGCTCCTGGAAGCCGAGCAGGTCGAGCAGGTATTCGATGCCGGGGCGGAAGTCGGCGGACAGGAAGGCCAGGGCGGCGAAGCCCACCCCTCCGGCGGCGCCCGCGCCCGGCCGGGCGGCCACGCCCATGGCCCGGACGATCCCGTCGTGCTCGATGGCGCCGGTCAGGCCGTGGGTGTGCGCGGCGACGGCCGCCAGGCGGGCCAGGGCCCCTTCGAGCACCTTCACCTCTTCGGGACCGGCGCCCTTCTGCGGGCCGTACACGGCGGCGGCGCCGTGCGGGCCCAGCAGCGGGTTGTCCACGTCGCCGGCGACGACGAACTCGACCCCGTCCATGGAGATCAGCCCGGATTTGTCGATCTCCTTGAGACCGCGCAGGGCTGCGCCGCCGGGCGTCAGCTCCTGCCCGTCCGCGTCCAGGAATCGCACGCCGAGCGCCTGCATCATGCCGGCGCCGCCGTCGGTGCAGGCGCTGCCGCCGAGCCCCAGCACGATCCGCCTGGCGCCGCGCCGTACGGCATGGGCGATCAGCTCGCCGGTGCCGTAGCTGGTCGCGCTCAGCGCTTGGAGATCACCCGTGAGGCGGCGCAGCCCCGACGCCTCGGCGAGCTCGATGACGGCCGTCGGCACTTCGACCGATGCCAGTCCCCCACCGGCCGTCGGCACTTCGACCGGTGGGGAACCGGCATCGGCCGGGGCGGCGGCCTCGGCGCGGGCGGGCTCGCCCCAGGCGTAGGAGGCGCGGACCGGTTGCCCGGTGGGACCGGTGACCTCGACCTCGACGCGCGTGAATCCGCAGGCCACGACCGCGTCCACGGTGCCGTCGCCGCCGTCTGCCACCGGCAGCGCGACCATGACGACGTCTGGACCCAGACCGGCCGCCACGCGTGCGGCGACCTCGGCTCCGGTCAGCGACCCCTTGAACTTGTCCGGGGCGATGATGACATGTCCCGAAGACCCCGAAGGCTCAGACAACGCTGCTCCCTGATGGAGGATGAGCGGACGCGCGCTCCGGCCCGGCGGATGCGGGTGTGCGCGCGTTCCGGAATACGGTGAGATGAAGCACCATCATCACACCTGTCCGATGACGGGCTCGACTCCCCTCACCGCCCTGTCACCGCCCATGCCGCCCTCTCCGGCCCGCCCGTTCACGAGAGCTCGGCTTTGCGGGCGGCGGCGAGCCGTACGGCGTCGAGGATCTTCTCGTAGCCGGTGCACCGGCACAGGTTGCCCGCCAGCGCCTCACGGATCTCCGCGTCCGAGGGCCGCGCGTTGCGCTCGATCAGATCATGCGCCTGCACGATGAGACCCGGCGTGCAGAACCCGCACTGCACCGCGCCGCATTCGACGAAGGCCTGCTGGACCGGGTCGAGCCGTTCCCCGTCGGCCAGCCCCTCGACCGTGCGGATCTGACGGCCCTGCGCCTGGCCGGCCGCCACCAGGCACGCGCACACCGCCACCCCGTCGAGATACACCGTGCACGAGCCGCACTCCCCCTGCTCGCAGGCGTTCTTGGAGCCCGGCAGGCCGAGCCGCTCGCGCAGCACGTACAGCAGGCTCTCGCCCTCCCAGACGTCGTCGGCCTGCTCCGGACGGCCGTTGACGACGAACTCGACACGCATCAGATCGCTTCCCTTCGCCCGTGCCGCGACCACCGCTCATTCCGTTCGTTCCATGCCCAGCTCAACGTGCGCCGCGCCATCACCGCCAGCGCGTGACGCCGGTAGTCCGCCGTGCCGCGTACGTCGTCGATCGGCGCGGCGGCCTGGGACGCCAGCTCGCCGAACCGCTCCAGCACGCCGGGATCGAGCCGTTCGTCGTCCCAGTCCGCCTCGGCGGCCACGAACTCCTCGGCCGCCACCGCCCGGACCGGCGTCGGCGCGGCCGAACCGATCCCGGTCCCCACCCGCCGCCGATCGGCGTCCAGCGCGACCGCGAACGAGCACACCGCGATGACCATCGCGTTGCGGGTGCCGACCTTGGAGAAATACTGCGGACCCGCGGCCGGCCTCATCCAGAACGCCCTGATCAGCTCATCGGCCTGCAACGCGTTGCGCTTGACCCCGAGGTAGAACTCCTCGGCCGGGATCATCCGCACCCCTCGGGCGGCCGATTCGACCTCGATCACCGCGCCGGCCGCCAGCAGCGGCGGGTGGCTGTCGCCGGCCGGTGAGGCCGCGCCCAGATTGCCGCCCACCGTGGCGCGGTTGCGGATCTGCGGCGAGCCGACCGTACGCGCGGCCTGGGCCAGGCCGGGCAGCTGCCGCCCCAACTCGGCGATCAGCCGCGTGTACGACACCCCCGCCCCCACGCGCAGCCGCCCGTCCGGTTCGCCGCTCCAGCGCCCCAGCTCCGCCACCCCGGTCAGATCCAGCAGCGCGACCGGCCGGTGGCGGCCGAAGTTGAGCTCCACCATCACGTCGGTGCCGCCCTGGATGGGCAGGGCCTCGGGCAGCGCGGCCTTGGCCGCCAGCGCCTGCGCCCAGTCGGCCGCCCGCACGAATTCCATGCTCACTCCCCGCTCACTTTCACGGCTCATTCCCACGCGGAACCGGCGTCGGGGGCGCCGTCGTCGAGCACCGCGCCCTCGATCAGCCCGTAGGGCCGATCGGCGGCGTAGAACACCTCGTTGGGGTTGTCCAGCCCGAACGGCGTCAGATCCACCGGAAAGTGGTGCTTGTTCGGCATCGTCAGGCGCACCTCGCAGACCTCCGGGCGGGTCTCGATCACCCGCCGGCCCATCTCGTACAGCGTCTGCTGCAGCGACAAGCTGTAGGTGTCGGCGAACGCCTGCAGCAAACAGTGCCGCACTTCACTGTAGGACTCGCCGAACGCGCCGCCGGCGTGCCCATGCCGCCAGCGGGCCGTCACCTCACTGGCCAGGATCCGGTCGGTGGCCGGCTGCAGGGTGGTGAACTCGTCCACGGCGAATCCCTGAAACTCCGAACCGGTCGAATTCAGCAACACCAGCTCCTTCAGTCCCGACATCACGCTGGTGGTCCCGTCGCGGTCGTGATGGACCACGCAGGTGCGCACCTCCCGGCCCGAACGCACGAAAGAGTGCGACGACCGCGGCGGGCCGGCCGGTCCGCCGGCGGGGACGCGCTCCCAGAGGTATTCGTCGATCTCCACCCGGGCGTGGTGGACGGCCGGCTGGGAGGCGACGTAGTGGCGGGCCAGCACCAGCGCGAAGTCCTCGATCTGGTCCACGCCGTGCGTGCGGGCGAAGGCGTAGACGGTGTTCTTCTGCGTGTCGGTCGGCAGCACCGCGCTGTTGTCACCGCGCAGGTACACTGCATCCATCTCGCCCGACAGCGCGCAGCTGACGTTGAGGTCCTTGAGATGGTGCACGGCGCCGTCCTTGACCACCCGGACCAGACGCACCTGCGCCTTGCCGTAGCGGTTGGCACCGAGAACGACCGCCATGCCTAGCTCCCTCGATACGTCGAATAGGCGAACGGGCTCAGTAGCAACGGCACGTGGTAGTGCTCGTCGGGATCCTCCACCGTGAAATCGACCGCGACCTGCGGGTAGAAGGCTCGCACCGCCCGGGCCGCGAAATAGGCGCCGGTGTCGAACACGAGCCTGTGGGCGCCCGCCGCGGGCGCCCAGCCGCCGAGGCGGCCGTCGGCGCCGGTGACGCCCTCGGCCAGCACGGCGCCCGCCCGCTCCAGCCGCACCGCGACCCCCGCCGCGGGCTTGCCCAGCACCGCGTCCAGCACATGCGTCGACAGACTCACCAGACCTCCCGGGTCGCCGCGCGCGAGCTCCCGCTCCCGCGCCTTTCGTACGGCCGCACGGTCCCGTACGGGATCGCGGCCCTCACACGCCCTCGCCCAGCAGCTTCGCCACGCGCAGGCGAGTGATCTTCGCGAGCTCCGCCCGGACGACGTCCCGCTCGGTCGCCTCGTCGTTTCGCAGCCGCTCCCGCAGCCGGGCCAGCATCTCCTCGGCCGTCAGACCGGTGGCGCACACCAGGTAGAGGTGCCCGAAGCGCTCCTCGTAGAGGCGGTTGCCCTCGGCCAATCCGTCGAGCACCGCGCGGCCGGCCCCGTCCACGCCGGACTGCTCCCGGCGGGACCAGGACGACTCCCGCTCGGTCCCGCCGGCTCGCTCGGCGCGACCGCCGTCGCGAGGCGGCCCACCGATTCTGGGGTGCGCGGCCAGCGCCTCCCGCACGTCCGGCCAGGACAGGTCGCCGACGGCGGCGCCGGCCGCTTCGGCCAGCTGGGCGAGGTCGCGGTAGGGACGCAGCGCGGCCACCCGGCGGGCGAAGACCCGGGAGCCGCAGCAGGCCAGCAGCCCGGCCTCGGCCTCGGCGGCGTCGAGCGCGTTGAAGCCGGTCAGCCCCGTCGCTGAGGCCGTGGGATTCACGTTCGGCATGCAAGCAGTACACACACCGCCGCCGTGCGCGGTCCAGCAGCGAGAACTCCCAAGGGGGCTAAAGGTTTGCCCCGTGTTTTCGTGTCATGCTCCAAGCCGGGCGGGCGAGCGTGGCCCCGACCTCCCGTAACGGGTCGGTCGAGGCCGCCTCGGCGGCCGGGAAACGTCGGCCGCAGCGCCTAAACTGGCGGCACCATGACTTCTCTTTCCCTCATCGGCGGACACGTCTTCGTCACCGGCGGCCTGGCCAAGGGCGGCCTGCAGTGTGCCTCGGACATCGGCGCCGAGATGATCCAGGTGTTCGTCACCAATCCCCGCGGCTGGGCGCTCACCGCGGGCGACCCCGAGCAGGACGCCAAGCTCCGCGAGTCGGGGATGTCGTCCTTCGTGCACGTTCCCTACCTCGTCAACATGGGCTCACCCAGTGCCGACACGCTGGAGAAGTCGACGGCCACCGTACGGCACGGCCTGCGGCGCGCCTACGAGATCGGCGCCGAAGGCGTGGTGGTCCACACGGGGTCGGCGGTGAGCCAGTCCCGCGAAGACGCCCTGCGCCAGCTGCACGAGCACCTGCTCCCCCTGCTGGAGGAGATCCCGGACGACGGCCCGGACCTGCTGCTGGAGCCGATGGCCGGGCAGGGTGCGATGCTCTGCGCGACCGTCCAGGACCTGGAGCCCTATCTGACGGCCCTGGACTGGCACCCGAAGGCGGGCGTCTGCCTGGACACCTGTCATGCCTTCGCCGCCGGCCATGACCTGTCGACCGCCGCCGGCGTCAAGGAGACCCTCGACGCCCTGCACGCGATCGCCCCGGGACGGCTCAAGCTGATCCACGCCAACGATTCCAAAGACGTCTGCGGTTCCAAGAAGGACCGGCACGAGAACATCGGCGCGGGCCACATCGGCATCGAGCCTTTCGGCGAGCTGATGCGCCACCCGGTGGCCGCCGGCGTGCCGCTGTGCATCGAGACCCCGGGCCCCATCGACAAGCACCGCGAGGACATCGAGCTGCTCAAGAAGCTCCGTGACCGCGAGGAGCGGTGAGCGGCGGGCGCCTCACCTGACCGGCGGGGTGGGACGGGACGCCCGCTCTCGTGATCCGGCCGCCCCCGCGGACCAGATCACGGTCCGGCCCGCTGGCTAACGCGGGCGTCCCGTCACACCGGAGATCGCCGGGCCCTCCCCCCGATTCAGGGCCCGGCGACCGGATGACCGGCCGTCGGCGGTCATCCAGGGCTCCGCGCATCAGGTCTTGTCCGAGCCTTTCGGCTCTGTCCCCCTGATGCGGCGGGTTTGGCTCTCCGATGAATGGAACACTAGAGGGGCGTCCAGCCGGCCGACCACTCCTTTCCCGTCAGCGCGATTAACGGTGTGTAGTCGTCGATGTACGGAGAGTATCGACACGACGAGCGGCCGGGCCGGCGCGACGAACGGTCGATTCCCGGGTCGACCGGCTCACCTGACCGCTTCGGAGGACAGCGACCGGTCCTGGAGCTGGCGGTCCCGGACGAGCTGCTCGCGGACCTGCCGGGTGTGGCGGCGGCTGACCGGCAGCGTCTCCGAGCCGACCTGCAGCGTCACCCGGCCGCCGTCGAAGCGCAGCTCGCTCACGTGCCGCACCGAGACCAGCGTGCTGCGATGCACGCGGATGAATCCCGAGCCGGCCCAGCGCCGCTCCAGCGCGGCCAGCGACATGCGCACCAGATAGTTGCCGTCCACGGTGTGCAGCCGTACATAGTCACCCTGGGCCTCGGCGAACCGGACCGCCTGCTGGGCCACGAACCTGGTCCGCCCGCCGAGCTCGACCGGGATGACGTCCTCCGGGACCGGTTCGGCCGTCGCCGGCGTCATGGACTCCAGGCGCCGTACGGCTTCCGCCAGCCGGTCGGCGCGGACCGGCTTGAGCAGGTAGTCGACCGCCTCCAGGTCGAAGGCCTGGATCGCGCAATCCTCGTGGGCGGTGACGAACACCAGCCGGGGCGGGTTGGGGAAGGCACCGATGAGCCGTGCCAGGTCGAGGCCGCCGAGACCCGGCATGCGGATGTCGAGGAAGACTCCGTCGAGCCGCTCTCCCGCGCCGATCATCTGGACCATGTCCTGCAGGGCACTGACTCCTCCGGGAGCGGTGGAGACGTGTTCGATGCGGGGGTCGTGGCGAAGGAGGTAGGCCAGCTCCTCCAGCGCGGGGACCTCATCGTCAACGGCCAGGACTCGCAACATGGCCCCACGCTGCCGCCGAACCGCGTTCAGCGCAATAGAAATGTCAACTTTAAGTAAAGCTATGACTACAAATAGCTATTACCTTGAGGGAAGCTTCGGCACGCGCAGCCGTATTTTGGTACCGGCGCCCAGGGCGGTCTCCACGACGAGCCCGTAGCCCTCGCCGTAGAGCCGGCGCAGCCGTACGTCCACGTTGGCCAGGCCGATGCCGCCCTCCTCCCGCCCCTGGCGCGGCTCGTCCTCCAGCAGCCGCCTGGCCCGCGCCGGGTCCATGCCGAGCCCGTCGTCCTCCACGGTGATGTGGGCCTCGGGGCCGGCGTCCCTGGCCACCACGCTCACCTCGCCGCAACCGCCGGTAGCGGCGACGCCGTGCTTGATGGCGTTCTCGACCAGCGGTTGAAGGCACAGGAACGGCACGGGCACCGACAGCACCTCCGGTGCCACCTGGACGGTGAAGCGGAGCCGCTCGCCGAATCTGGCCCGCTCCAGCAGCAGGTATCTGTCCACGCAGCGCAACTCGTCGGCCAGGGTGCTGAAATTCCCCTCCCGGCGCAGCGCGTGCCTGGTGAAGTCGGCGAAGTCCATCAGCAGCTCTCGGGCCCGCTCGGGGTCGGTGCGGACGAAGGAGGCGATGGTGGTCAGGGAGTTGTAGACGAAGTGCGGGGAGATCTGCGCGCGTAGCGCCCGCGTCTCCGCCTCCATCGCGCGGCGCCGGGAGGAGTCGAGCTCGGCCAGCTCCAGCTGGCCGGAGACCCAGCGGGCGACCTCGGTGACGGTCCGCACGAGCGCCGCGCTCACCTCGGCGTCGTAGGCGGCCAGCGCGCCGATCACCCGGCCGTCCACGGTGAGCGGCACCACCGCCGCACCTCGGATCACGCAGCCCGGCGTGTCACAGGTGAGCGTGTCACCGGCCACCACGTACGGGCGGCCGGAGGAGAACACGTCGCGGGCGTGCTCCGGCGCGTGGTCGCGGTGGCAGTCCATCGCGCCGTCCCAGGCGAGCACGCCGTAGGCGTCCGTCACCGCGATGGCCCTGGTGCCCAGCAGCGTGCGCAGGTGGCGGATCGCCTTGCAGGCGGAGTCGCGCGTCAGTCCGGCCCGCAGTGACGGCGCCGCCTGCGCGGCGACGTGCAGGGTGGCGAAGGTCGCCTCGTCCGGCGAGCCGCCCAGGTGGCGGGGGGCGGCCGGAAGCCGGCGGGACAGGACGAATCCAAGGAGAGTGCTGACGGCGCAGAGCAGCACCCAGCCACTGGTCGACCACATGCGGGAAACCGTAGTCAACCACCCCGGTCAATCAGGGGAGAACGCCGATCACGGCGGACCTTCACCTGATTCATCCTGATAGTCGATCACGGCGGCCCTTCGCCTGTTTCCTCCTGATAGGAGTATCGCTGCTCACGCCAGGGATCGGCGACGTTGTGGTAGCCGCGCTCCTCCCAGAAACCACGCCGGTCTTCCAGGAGATATTCCACGGCGCGCACCCATTTGACGCTCTTCCACGCGTACAGGTGGGGAACGACGACCCTTACCGGGAATCCGCGCTCCGGCGAGATGGGCTTCTCGTCGAGCTCCAGGGCGAACAACGTGTGGGGGTGGGAGAAGTCGCTCATCCGCATGTTGGCGCTGTAGCCGTACTCGCCCCAGACCATCACGTGCTTCACGCCCGGGGCGGGCGGGGCCAGCTCCATCAGTGTCGCCGTGGAGACCCCGCACCACTCGTTCCCCATGATCGAGAACTTGGTGACGCAGTGGAAGTCGGCGATGACCGTGGTGCGTGGCAGCTCGGAGAACTGTGGCCAGGTGAATTTGTGCGGCTGCCCCGAGGCGGTCGCACCCATGACGTGGAACTCCCACGTCGCCGGGCGGAACGTGGGCACCCTGCCGTAATGGATCACCGGGCGCCCCCGGGGGACGTACTGGCCCGGAGGCAGGCGAGTCTCCTCCGGAGGTTCGGACTGCTCCACCATCACTCCCCTCGCCGTTTCCCGCTGGCACCGGGTGATCCTGTTCCCCGACGGCACGGGGTAATCCTGCCACCGCGCCTCCACCACCGTCTCAGCGGCCACCGGATAACGCTTTCTCGCCGTGTCGGCGCCGGAGCCGGACACCGGGAGGCGCCGGAGCCGGACACCGGAAAGGGGCCTGGCGCACCGTCCGCCTCGCCGACGAGTCCTGACGATGCGCTACTATTGCCCGCGATGCGTACTGCTTTCTGGTTTTGGTATGGCGACGGACCCGCGGGTCGGACCGTTCGCCTCCAGATGCTGCGCTGACAGCCAGGCGAACGCGAAGGCCCCGGGTCCGGTTACGGACCCGGGGCCTTCTGCGTTCACGGACCTTTTTTCATCGAGATCGAAGGAGTGACATGGTCATCGTCATGGGCCCCAGCGCCACCCAGGAAGACGTCGAGGCGATCGTGGAGATCATCGGCACGACGGGCGGCGAGGCGTTCGTCAGCCGGGGCGTGAGCCGTACGATCATCGGGCTCGTCGGCGACATCGACCATTTCAGCGCGCTCGACCTGCGCGGCATGCGCGGGGTGGCCGACGTGATGCGGGTGAGCGCCCCCTACAAGCTGGTCAGCCGGGACAACCATCCCGAGCGCTCCACGGTCCGGGTCGGCGGCGTGCCGATCGGTCCCGGCACGGTGACCCTGATCGCCGGCCCCTGCGCGGTGGAGACCCCGCAGCAGACCCTCCAAGCGGCCGAGATGGCCAAGGCCGCCGGCGCCACCCTGCTACGCGGCGGCGCCTACAAACCCCGCACCTCCCCCTACGCCTTCCAAGGCCTGGGCGAAGCCGGCCTGCGCATCCTGGCCGACGTCCGCGAGCAGACCGGCCTGCCGGTCGTCACCGAAGTGGTCGACGCCCACGACGTCGACCTCGTCGCCTCCTACGCCGACATGCTCCAGGTCGGCACCCGCAACGCCCAGAACTTCGCACTGCTGCAAGCCGTCGGCGCCGCCGGCAAACCGGTCATGCTCAAGCGCGGAATGAACGCCACCATCGAAGAATGGCTGATGGCCGCCGAATACATCGCCCAGCGCGGCAACCTCGACATCGTGCTGTGCGAGCGCGGCATCCGCACCTTCGAAACCGCCACCCGCAACACCCTCGACATCTCCGCCGTCCCCGTCGCCCAGCGACTGTCCCACCTACCGGTCATCGTCGACCCGTCCCACTCCGGCGGCCGCCGCGACCTCGTCCTGCCGCTCAGCCGCGCGGCCATCGCGGTCGGCGCCGACGGCGTGATCATCGACGTGCACCCACAGCCCGAGCAGGCCCTGTGCGACGGCCCGCAGGCACTGGTCGACGGCGACCTGCAGGAGCTCGCCCGCCTGATGCGCGATTTCCCGCCGCTGGTCGGCAAGACCACGGTCGGCGACGCCCTGGCGTCCACCTGATCGTGGTCGCCGTCAGGCCCCGCGTTCATCCCTACCGCGAGTGCCCCCGCCTCCCGGCACGGCCGGCGCCAAGAACCGCCGGCCGTGCTCTCGCGCTCAGCCCACGGGCTTGTACTCCTGCCGGCCCACGGGCTTGTACTCCTGTCAGCCTTCGAGCTTGTACTCCTGGAGGGATCCGGCGAGCTGGACGGCGAGCTCCTCGGCGTCGAGACGCTTCTCGATCTGCCTCAGATCCGCGATCTTGGCCGCGGTCTCGGCGCGCCGGGGGGCCAGGAGGGTGCAGCAGTCCTCGTCGGGAAGCTCGGAGATCTCCAGGGTGCCGATGCGGCGGGCCTCGGCCATGATCTCGGTCTTGTCGAGGCCGATCAGCGGGCGCAGGATCGGCATGTCGACCGCGTCGTCCTGGGCGGTGATGTTCTGCAGGGTCTGGGAGGAGACCTGGCCGAGGGAGTCACCGGTGATCAGCGCGCCGGCGCGGAGGCGGCGGGCGACCTCCTCGGCGGTCTTGAGCATCAGACGGCGCTGGGAGATGACCGCGAGGCGGTCCTGCCCGGAGGACTTGATGGACTGCTGGGCCTTGCCGAACGGGACGACCCACAGCCGCGACCTGCCCTGGAACTTGTCCAGGGCGCGCACCAGCGCGTACGCCTTGTAGATGGACTCCGACGTCGTGAACGGGATGCCGGAGAAATGCAGGAAGTCCACCCGCAGACCGCGCCGCATCATGCGGTAGGCGGCCACCGGGGAGTCGATGCCGCCGGACATCAGGACCAGGCCTCGCCCGCTGGTGCCGACCGGCAGGCCGCCCTGACCGGGCGTGCCGCCGGTGAAGACGAAGACCTCGTCCCGGTCCACCTCGATGGAGACGACCAGCTCGGGGTTCTTCAGGTCGACCGGCAGGCCGTAGATGTCGTTGAGCTCGCCGCCGACCGAACGGTCGATCTCCATGGAGGTCATCGGGAAGCGCTTGTCGCGGCGGCGGGAGCGGACCGCGAAGGAGACGCCGCGCCTGACGTCCTCCCGGTCGGCCAGCAGCTCGATCGCGGCCTTGGTCACCGCGCCCGGGTCCTTCTCCACCCGCCAGGCCCGGTGAATCCAGACCAGCCCGGGAACGTAAGCGACCCGCTCGGCGACGGCGTCGGCGACCTCGGGGCCGGTGCCGTCCGGGAGGAAGAGCGCGATGACGCCGTGACGCTGGCGCACGTCCACTTTGAAGTCGAAGTCCTTCAGGGCCGCCTTGATGTTGGCCTGCAACCGCTGTTCGAAGATCTCTCGGTTGTTTCCCTTAAGGACGACCTCGCCCAGTTTGAGTAGAACGCAGGGCTCACCCAAGGCGGACATGGTCATGCTGCAACCTCCGGTGGAACAGTGAGGGTCAGGGGAGATACGGGCCTACCGCCCGATGTCATGCGTAACCGCCTGAAGACAACGCCTCGACCTAGTTACTTTAATCCGCCCCACGACCATCCGGACCTTGCTTGACGGTACGGAGGACGGACTCGCGGGCCGAGACCACCCGCCGTACCCCGGAGACGGCCGGGAGCCGGCACAGACGAAAGCCCCCGTCGACGAACGATCGCTCGTCGACGGGGGCTCACGGGCCGGGCGTTCGCAGGCTCGCCGTATCCGTACGGCGAGCCTGCGCCCGTCCGGCGGCCGGCCGACCTGCGAGGGGGCGCTGGTGTGCGATCCCCGCCGGCCGCGGCGATCACGCCCTTTCACACGGATTCGATTCTGAAGCTTCCTACCGATTGGCCCTCTCTGCGTCAGGGCGATGACGGCCACCTCTTCTTTCCGGGTGGTTTCCCGCCGCTACGGGCGGTCGGCGGACGGTGGCGCGATCACGCGCGGCGACCGTCGACGCCTTCCGGGGCGAATCTTGCGGATGTCACTTTCCGAGCCGGGCCTGACTGGCGACCTCACCCTGGACGACCTCGGCTCCTACCGTCGGTCCCCGGTCCACCCTCTTCCGGGACCGATGGGGAAGAACACCCCGGTTCCTACCGATCTCAGTTGTTGTTGTTATTGTTGTTGTTGTTCGCGCCTCCGTTGTTGTTGTTGTTATTGTTGTTGTTGTTCGCGCCTCCGTTGTTGTTGTTGTTATTATTGTTGTTGTTCCCGCCTCTGCCGTTGTTGTTGTTGTTATTGTTGTTGTTCCCGCCTCTGCCGTTGTTGTTGTTGTTATTGTTGTTGTTCCCGCCTCTGCCGTTGTTGTTGTTGTTATTGTTGTTGTTGTTTCCACCCCTGCCGTTGTTGTTGTTATTGTTGTTGTTGTTGTTCCTGGCGCACTTTCTGGGGTGCCTGTCGCACCAGTTCTGCGCAGAAGCGACGGGAGACGTGGCGGCGACCGCTCCCCCGGTGCCGGCGGAGGCCGACTGGGCCGACATCGCCACGGGAGCGACGAGCGCGGAGGCCACCATCGCGCCGGCGGCGAGCGAGTTTCTGAGTTTCGTCATTGGAGATCACTCCATGTCGCATAGGTGCACCCCGGGTGACACCCGGGCTGACAAGGCGCCGAGTCGACATCGCGGAAGACTCCGACACGGCGCGGAACCTGAATTCGACGCTAGTTGAGAAGAACTGGGACGGTCGCCCACGAGAGGCCAAAGCCCTCGATCCGGTCCGATTACCCTGCGAACCCGAAAAGGAGCGGAAAGTAGTCGCCCGGTCACATTCGGCTATCCGGCTTTCGGGGAGGCCTGCGCCGGCGTGACGGCGAGCGGGCACGCAGGGTCATGGGCGCGTAAGCGAGGACGGGCGCGGCCGCCGAGCTCGGCACGAATCACCCGCAACAGACCAGAACCGGCTCTCAATTCGTGCGGCGTTCCGCCCCCGCTTTCACACGGGCGACCTCGACTTACAACAATTCACCGTTTTCCCGCACAAAGAACTTGGAACATGTCCCACGCGGACCGCTTTCTGCGGCCCGTACACTCCGCGCCGGCCTATGCCGTCTCCGGAGTCGGGTGCGCGCTCGGCCTGCCGCCGGCCGTGGCCCTGTCGCCCCCGGTGCTCCGAAACGCCCCTCGCCGTTCGACTCCACGAGTGGGTGACGTACGGCTTGCGCCACCGCGGGCCGCTTGATCGGGGCGCAAGCCGTACTCGGAGGGGATCGGACGTCACCGTCCGTGGCGCGAGGTTACGTTCTGTCGCTTGCAGAACGCTTGCAACGGGCTGGAACGCCCGCGACCGGTGAGGGGGCCGCTTCGAAAAGCAGCCCCCTCACCGGTCGCGTGCCTGACCCCGGCGTGTCAGCCGAAGAAGACCTCGGCCTCCTCGTAGCGGCTGACCGGCACGGTCTTCAGCTCCTTGGTGGCCTCGGCGAGGCCGACCCGGACGACGTCTGTGCCCTGCAGGGCGACCATGACGCCGAAGTGACCGTCGTGCACGGCGTCGATGGCGTGCAGGCCGAACCGCGTGGCCAGCACCCGGTCGAAGGCCGTGGGCGTGCCGCCGCGCTGGATGTGGCCCAGCACGGTGGTGCGGGCCTCCTTGCCGGTCCGCTTCTCGATCTCCTTGGCGAGCATCTCGCCGATGCCGCCCAGCCGGACGTGACCGAAGGAGTCGAGCTCACCGGCCTGCAACGTCATCTGACCCTCGATGGGATGCGCTCCCTCGGCGACCACGATGATCGGCGCGTAGCGGGTCTTGAAACGGGACTCGACGTAGGCGCAGACCCGGTCGATGTCGAAGGGCTTCTCCGGGATGAGGATGACGTTGGCGCCGCCGGCCATGCCCGCGTGCAGGGCGATCCAGCCCGCGTGACGGCCCATGACCTCGCAGATCAGCGCGCGGTGGTGGGATTCGGCGGTGGTGTGCAGCCGATCGATCGCCTCGGTGGCGATGTTGACGGCGGTGTCGAAGCCGAAGGTGTAGTCGGTGGCGTTGAGGTCGTTGTCGATCGTCTTCGGCACGCCGACGACCTTCACGCCCTTGTCGAAGAGCTGCTTGGCGACGCCGAGGGTGTCTTCGCCGCCGATCGCGATCAGCGCGTCGACTTCGGCGTCGGCCAGGTTGTCCTTGATCTTCTCAACGCCACCGTCGATCTTGATCGGGTTGGTCCGTGAGGAGCCGAGGATCGTGCCGCCACGCGGCAGGATGCCCCGCACGGCCGGGATGTCCAGTGGCATGGTGTCGCCTTCGAGCGGGCCACGCCACCCATCGCGGAATCCGACGAATTCGTGTCCGTAGACGCTGATCCCCTTGCGCACGACGGCGCGGATAACAGCGTTCAGGCCGGGGCAGTCGCCGCCCCCGGTTAGCACTCCAATACGCATGGCATCCTCCGGTGGTGGTTCCGAGGCAAGACGGCCAAACTCAATGGGGTGACGCGGCCGGAGCGGAATCTCCGCCGCCGACGCAACGCATTCTGCCTGCTGGAAGGCCAATGGTCTAGACCAAATCGGTGGAGTCCTCGTGTGTCGCCTCTCGCCGCAGTCCCCGGAACGGCCGGGCTCGTGAAATGTTCACTGTCACTTCAGTCTTCTCCATGTTCGCCGCATGTTCGCGCATGACGACCAGGCGTTTCCCGCGGGTCGCGCGTGTGACGGCCCGTGCCGCGCGGAGAAAGGAGCCGGCGTGTCTCAGCGGGGCGCCGGTCCGTCCAGACCCAGGGATCGGAGGTTGTCGTCGGCGGGATGACGACGTCCGGCGGGACCGGCGGCGAAGGCCCGCAGGAGGTTCCTCGTGGCCCTGCGGACGAAGGCCCCGGCCTGCCGCGTGACGCCGTGACCACAGCGGGCGCCTCGCATCGCGCACACCCAGCGCATCGTGCCGGAGTCGAACACGGCGGCGCCGCTCGGCACGGTGTAGTAAGCGCTGTGCGCGACCGTGGAGCGTCCGCCGCAGTCGACCGGGGAGACCGACAGGACCTCCATCGGGCGCGGCGCGCCCGCCATGACCCTGTCGGTCTCCACTCCGGCCATGCCGGGGAAGCGGGTGCCGCGCCGTACCCCGGTTCCCTTGAAGATCCAGTTGTCGGGACGCTCGACCACGTAGGCGGACTCGGAGGGGTAGCAGTCGTACATCGGACCGGTCAGCGCGTTCTCCGGCTCGCCGCTGTCGCGCCACAGGACCGTCGATGGATCCTCGGCGGTGTCCTTGTGGCAGACGACCATGCGGTCAGGCCCCAACGAGGTCGCGGTGAAGCGGATCCGCCAGTAGACGGCGTTGGCGCCGAGGAAGGCGAGGTTGGTGCCGTGGTCGCGGGCGGCCTCGACGGTGCGGCGCATGCGCGCCGACCAGTATTCGTCGTGGCCCAGGGAGACCAGGCCGCGGGCGCCGTCGAGGATGCCCGGGTCGCGCTCGAGCTCCAGGCTCGTGACGTAGGCGAGCGGGAGGCCGCTGTGCTCGGCGACCTCGATGGCGTCGCGTTCCATGTCCAGGAAGAGCCGGGCGCCGGAGGTGTCGTAGGGGCGGTCGAAGCTCACCGCGCGCGATCTGTCCTCGAAGCCGCCGGGGCCCCGGTAGAGGCTGCGACCGCCCCAGTCGTTGTAGGCCTGCCAGGTCGTGACCGCGTTGACGACGACCAGGCGTCCCCGGGTGGAGGCGGATCTGACCGTGATGGGGACGTAGCGCCGCCCTCCGCCGGCGGCCTCCAGCCGGATCAGGTAGGAGCCCTCGGGCCAGCCGGAGGTGTTCACCTCGGGACCCGGCTCCCAGTGGGCGGCGCTCACCGCGCCGGTGGCGGCGATCGTCCTGGGCGGAGCCTGCCTGACGCCGGGCAGTTCGGCCGACTCCCAGACCTGCCTGGCCCCGGCTCCGCCGTACCAGCCCACGCGGAAGGCCCTTGCGGTGTAGCGGCCGGCCGTGGTCGAGACGTACAGCCGGAAGCTTCCCCCCGGCAGCACGCTCACCCGGTCGGCGAAGCCCTCGATCTCATGCTCGGCGCCGCGCTCGCGCAGCCGCCAGCGCGGGTCGCCCGCTTTGGCGTTCTCGGCGGCGATGGCGCTCCCGGCCGCACCGGCGCCCTCCGGGACGGCCGGGGACGCGGTGGAGGACGCGGTGGACGCGGTGGAGGGCATGACGGCGGCAGGCCCGGTGGTGACGGCGCACCCGGTGGACACCAGGACCGCCGCCAGGGCCCCCGTCAGGGTCACCGCCCAGGTCGTCGCCGGAGTCGTCGAAGTCGCCGGAGTCGCCGGCGGCGCCAGCGGCGGGTCGGTCGGATGCGTGGGCGTTCGGAACATGCGCAGCAGCATGTCCGCACGGGAGGCCTGCCACGCGGGACTTGGACGGATCTTGGCGTCAGTTCGACGGCAGCACGCACGAGGGGGTGCCCACCGCGAACACCTCTCCGTCGGCCTGAGGGATCCCGTCTTTCAGGGCCAGTACGGCGATGCCTCCGGAGCGCTGGTTGGCGACGTACATCCGGTCGCCGGCGAAGGCGAAGTGCCGCGGCCAGACACCGCCGCAGCCGACCTCGGCGACCGGGTCCAGGGTGAGGGGGGAGAGCACCGCGATGGTGTCGGGCCCCCGGTTGCCGACGTAGACGAGCCCGCCGGACACCTCCAGGTGCGAGGGGTGGTTCTCCCCGGCCGTGGCACTGGCCGGCACGGCCCGCATCTCGTGCCACCCGTCGTCGTAGACGCGGACCGTGCCGTCCAGCTCACCGGCGACGTACCAGTGATCCTCGAAGTGGGCCATGTGCCGGGGACCCATGCCGGATGCGAGCCGTACCGGGCCGTCGGGGTGCGGCCTCACCTGGCCGTCGACCAGATACCTGCGGACCTCGTCGGTGCCCAGGTCGGTCACGTACAGCACGCCGTCGGGGCCGAAGACGGCCTGGTGGGCGTGAGCGCCCTCCCGGTAGGGGAAGATCGTCACCTCGGTGAGGAGGCCGGACTCATCGATCCCGTGCACGCTCACCGTGCCGTCGCCGTAGTTGGCCACCGCGAGCAGGGTGCCCGACGGGTCGACGGCCAGGTGGCAGGGGGCCGACCCCTCGCTGGGCCGCTGGGCCAGCGGGGTCAGCGCGCCGTCGTCGGCCCGGGCGAAGACGGCGACCGTGCCCCGCTCGCTCTCCCCCACCGCGTACAGGACGGGAAGCCGGGGGTGGACGGCGAGGAACGACGGGCCCGAGGCCGCCGTCTCACCGAGCCGTGCGAGGCTTCCCAGCTCCACCAGGGTGATCCCCGGGCCCGTCCCATCGGTGTCCGGGGTGTATCCACCGATATATGCAACCTCGGCCATCATGCTCCCATCGCAGCGGTGGGCGACGTACGCCCGTCGGGACCGATCATCCCTTCTCGGCCAGTCTGCGAACCTAGTACACCCGTCCGGCGACCAGGGGGGCCACAGCGAAGAGATTCGCGGCGTGTCCGAGCGAGAAAATCGTTGACCGCGTCAATGAAATAGTTGATTCTGTCATGCATGGATGAGCACGTGGCGAAGGTCCGCGCCTTCAACCGCTTCTACACCGGGGTCATCGGCCTGCTCCGCCAAGGCGTCCTGGACACGCCTTACTCCCTCACCGAGGTGAGGGTGCTGTTCGAGCTGGCCCAGCGGGAACACATGGAGGGCGGTGAGCTCCGGCGGCTGCTCGGGCTCGACGCCGGATACCTCAGCAGGATGCTCGGCCGCTTCGAGACCGACGGACTGATCGTGCGCGAGCGATCCGCGGCCGACGGCCGGCGACAGGTCGTCGGGCTGACCGAAGTGGGCAGGACCACGTTCGGCACCCTCGACGAGCGCTCGGCGGCCCAGGTGCGCGACCTGCTGGACGGGGTCACCGAGGAGGACCGGCAGCGGCTGGTCGCGAGCATGGCGACGATCCGGGAGATCCTCACCCGGGCGCCGAAGGCCGAGCCGTACGTCCTGCGCCCGCCGCGCACCGGGGATCTCGGCTGGGTGGTGCACCGGCACGGCGTGCTCTACAGCCAGGAGTACGGCTGGGGCCAGGACTTCGAGGCGCTGGTGGCCAGGATCGTGGCCGACTATGTCGACGACCACGATCCCCTGCGCGAGGCCGGATGGATCGCCGAGGTGGACGGCGAGCGGGCCGGGTGCGTCTTCTGCGTGCGCAAGGACGACGAGACCGCGCAGCTGCGGATGCTGCTGGTCGAGCCGTCCGCCAGGGGGATGGGGATCGGCGGACGGCTCGTCGGGGAGTGCCTGCGCTTCGCCAGGGCCGCGGGCTACCGGCGGATCGAGCTGTGGACCAGGGACGTGCTGACCGGCGCCCGGCGGATCTATCGGGCGGCCGGCTTCGAGCGGGTCGGGGAGGAGGCGGGCGACGGGTTCGTCGAGGAGATCTGGGCCATGGACCTGCGGGACGCGTGATCGGGGACGCCCCGACGGACGCGTGACCGGGGACGGTCCCGCGCCGACGCTGCGGGCCGCGGCGGTGGTCGCGCCGGCGGCGATCTGGCAGGCCGTGGCGATGGCCCGGATCTGGCCCCCGTCTTCGTACCGGAGCCGGTGGCGGTCTGGGAGCAGTTCCTGCGGACCACGACGGAGGGGGTGGCTGCGCGAGGAGCTGACGCGGGTCGTCCGGCAGGCCGCGTCGGTCAGCGGCGGAACGGACCGGTGACCTCGTAGGTGACACCGTCGGTGCCGGCGGTGTCACCGCGGGCGCCGCGCTGGGAGGAGAAGTAGAGGCGGCTGCCGTCCGGGGAGAAGGCCGGACCGGTGATCTCCGACCTGGGGTGCCCGTCGACCCGGAGGAACGGGGCCACCACCCGGTCGGGAGTGATTAGGTTGATCTCCATGTTCCCGCCGTCCTCGGCGACGTAGAGGTCTCCGCCGGGAGTGCCGGTGATGTTGTCCACACCGCTCAGCGGGGCGCCGGCGTCATAGACGACCTCCAGGCGCTCGTCGTCCGCGTCGTAGCCCCACACCCGGTTGTCGCCCTTGGTGGTGAAGAAGCAGACGCCGTCGGCGTAGTGGCAACCCTCTCCCCCGTTGAAGTGCCTGGCCGTCTCGATCTGGTGCCGGGTCGCCTTCAGCGACGCGGCCGGGTTGGGCACCCGCTGCCAGGTCACCGCCCCGGTGTCGGCGCGGGCGCACATCACCTCCAGCAGGCCCGAGGTCAGGTCGCCCCAGTGGGCCGGCCGGAAGCGGTAGAGGCAGCCGTCCGGCTCGTCCTCGGTCAGGTAGACGACCTGCCGGTCGGGGTCGCAGGCGGCGGCCTCATGCCTGAACCTGCCCATGGCCAGGCGCGGCATCGCCGCGCGCGAGCCGTACGGGTCACACTCGAAGATCCGCCCGCGCGGGACCTCCTCGCACGACAGCCAGGTGTTCCAGGGCGTGCGACCGCCGGCGCAGTTGAGGTCGGTGCCCGACAGGATGCGGTAGGCGCCGCGGACGGCCCCGCCGGGCCCGAACCTGATCGCCGTCGCCCCGCCGAGCAACGGGATCTCGGAGTTGGACACGTAGATCCAGCCGTCGTCGTCGGGGAAGCACGCGCCGCCGTCCGGCGCCGGGTGCCACAGCACCCCGCCGACCCGGCGGCCGGTGCGGGCCACGACCCTGCTGGTGAAGCCGGCCGGCAGCGCGACCCCGTCGGCGTCGGGCGGGCCGAGCGGGCCGTAGGGGCTGCCGGCGCGCTGCAGGACGGCGTGCGCGGCCCCCTGCCAGAGCGATCCGGCGAAGGCCGCCCCGGCGGCCAGGCCCCCGGTGCGCACCAACGTACGGCGAAGCATGATGCCTCCTCGTTGCCTCCCACGGTACGTGCCCAGTTGATCGAGTTCACATGAACGGGATGACTGCCCCGGCACAAACTTTTCGGAAACCCGTGAGCAAGCGTTTCCCAAAACAGGTCGCCCTATCGCCAAGATCCGCATTCGGCGGTGGCCGGGCGTCCACAGTGGGACTTACATCGTCTTCATGACGGGAGCACCGTTGAGCGAGGGACTCGCGTTCGCGAATCCGATCTTCGAGGCCGCCCCCCGGCCGGGCGCCCGCAGGGCCCTGGTCTTTCTCGACTCCCCACCGGACACCCCGTCCGGTTCTCCGCCGTTCGCGGGCCGCGGCGCCGGGACGCCCGCCGGGCCGCCGGACGTGCGCCTGGCGAGCGCGCTGCGCGCCGAGGGCTTCACCGTCGACTCCGAGCGCAGTCGCGGAGCCCAGGCCGACGGCGAACGGGTGTGGGAGTTCCTGCGCTCGGGGCAGGAGCGGGACCTGCTGGTGGTCCGGCTGCCCGGGGACAACGGCTGGACCTCCGGGCAGCTCGGATCGATGATCGGCGCGTTCGGCCGGCAGGTCGGCGAGTCACTGGCGGCCGCCGTACTCCTGATCATGGATTTCGGCTGGAGCGCCCTGGAGCACTCCGCCGCACCGATCCGGCAGCTGGCCGTGGCGGGAGAGCCCCGGGTGGCCGCGGCGGCTCTCACGCTGACCTTGAAACTCGACGAGACTGCTCACGGTCCCGTGCACAGCCTGACCGCCGTCATCGCCGAAGGCCTGGCGACCAGGGCCGCCGACCTGGACGGCGACGGGATGATCACCATCGGCGACCTGCACACCTACGTGCTGCGCCACTACGAGGCCGTCTCTGCCGCCCGCACCCCCATCCTGATCGCCTACGGTGCCGTCGCGGACGTCGCCCTGACCCAGGTCCGGGACCTGTCCACCCCGCCCCACCCCGCCTTCGCACATCTTGTGGCCATGCTCGGCGATCCCTCGCCCCCCTCCTCGGGCATCGAGATCGTCCGGCGGATCTACGAACTCCATCTCAGCGAGCCGGCCAGGGAGCTGCTGCGCAGGGCCTCCCTTCTGGAGGAGGGCGAGCCGATCGACGACATCCTCGGCGACGCCACCGAGCTCCGGCGGTGGGGGCTGCTCGGCGAGACGAGCACGTTCGTCCATCCGGACGTGCGGACCTTCGGTTATTCACGGCTGTCGCCGACCGAGCGCGCCCAGACCTGCGCGGTGCTACGCCGCCTGCGGGCCGGGCGGCGTGCCGT
The DNA here is from genome assembly GCF_050949235.1 of Streptosporangium sp. CA-135522. Classification (NCBI taxonomy): domain Bacteria; kingdom Bacillati; phylum Actinomycetota; class Actinomycetes; order Streptosporangiales; family Streptosporangiaceae; genus Streptosporangium; species Streptosporangium sp. CA-135522. Next base: position 3,077,867 of record NZ_CP192026.1, on the reverse strand, counting down.
GCAGCCGCGTGCCAGGCTCACCGCCGACCGATGGACCACCGAGGACCAGCTCGGGCACCGGATCTACGCCGAGGCCATCGCCGCGTTCGTCCGCCACCCCGAGACCCGGCCCCCGCTCACGATCGGCGTCAAGGGACCGTGGGGCACCGGCAAGACCTCCCTGATGCGGATGATCCAGGATCTGCTGGACCCCGGGGCCGCCGGAGACCGGCCCGTTGCGATCCATCTGCCCGGCTCCCGCGGGAGCAGGACGCCGACCAACGCGGAGGTGCTGGCCAGGGCCCGGCAGCGGCCTCAGGAGAGCACCGGGCAGGCCGAGCCCGGCGCCCTTCCCCTACGGCGGGCGGACTGGCGTCCGACGGTCTGGTTCAACCCGTGGATGTATCAGAACGGCGAGCAGGTGTGGGCCGGGCTCGCCCACGAGATCATCAGCCAGGTCACCCGCCGGCTGCCCCGCGCGGAGCGCGAACGGTTCTGGCTGGAGCTCAACCTCGCCAGGATCGACCGGGAAGCGGTCCGCGGGCGCGCCTATCACCTGGCGATGACCCGCCTGGCCCCGCTGCTCCTCGGCATGGTCGCCACCCTCGTCCTCACCGGCGCCTGCCTGGCGGCCGCCGCGCTGCTGCCCGCGTTCGGCGCCCTCCTGCGGAACGCGGCCGCCGCCGTCGGCTCGGCCGGGTCGGTGGCGGTGGTGGGAGCCGGCGCCGTACGGCTGGCGCGGTTCTTCCGGGAGTCGGCCGACACCGCCTTCCGCGAACTGGTCCGCCAGCCCGACCTGCTCTCCTCCGGCGTGGCCGAGGGGTTCGTCGCCGAGACCGCGGTCAACCCCGGCTACCGCTCCAGGACGGGCTTCCTGCACCTGGTGCAGACCGACATGCGGCAGGTGCTCGATCTGATCGCCACCGAGGAACGGCCGCTGGTGGTGTTCGTCGACGACCTGGACCGGTGCTCGCCGGGGACGGTGGCGCAGGTCATCGAGGCGATCAACCTCTTCCTCGCCGGAGAGTTCCCCAACTGCGTGTTCGTGCTGGCCATGGAGCCGGAGGTGGTGGTCGCGCACGTGGAGGCCGCCTACCCGGAACTGGTGGAGACGCTGCCCGACGACGGACGGTCCGGGCTGGGCTGGCGGTTCCTGGAGAAGATCGTGCAGCTGCCGCTGAGCGTGCCGCTGCTGGACGACGCCGACCGGCTGCCCGGCTTCGTGCGGGCACTGCTGGGGATGCCGGAGATCACACGGGCCTGCGAGGCCGCGGAGGACTCTGCCGCCGGGGGGAACCCGCCGGGGCGCCGCCGGCGGTCTCCCGGGGGCGGGACGCGGTCGCGGGCGAGCGGGCCGGGGCCGTGCCGGGCCGTACCGGAGTCCCGGAGCGTCGAACCGGGACCGTGCGGGACCGTACCGGAGTCCCGGGGCGGCGAGCCGTGGGAGAGCGGATCGCGGGACGGCGGGAACGTGCCGGAGTCCCGGGACGGCGGGTCGCGAGAGGGCGGATCGCGGGAGAGCGGGAACGGGGCCGTGCCGGAGTCGCGCCCGCCGGTCGACGTGCCGCTCGCCGTACCCAGGTCACGGCCGGTGGAGCCGCCGGATCCGGCGCTGGTGAGCCGGCTGGAAGACGCGATCTGGGCGCTGCAGCCGACGGCCGCGAGCCTGGACGAGGCGGCGAGACGGGCGCAGGAGATCCTCGGCATCGAGGCCCTGGACGCGATCGGCGGGCTGGCCTCGGCGACGCGCGAGGCGGCCGACCGGGTCTTCGACGACCTCTACAGCGACGAGAACGCCTACCGGGCGATCGAGTTCGTACTCCCGGTCATGACCTTCTTCAATCCGCGCGAGATCAAGCGTTACGTGAACGTCTTCCGCTTCTACTCCTTCCTCGTCTACCGGCGCACGCTCGCCGGGGCGGCGCCCGCCTCGGACGGCGAGGTGGCCAAGCTCGCGGCACTGACCATCCACTGGCCGCACCTGCTGTCGCCGCTGGTCAAGGAGACCGACGGGATGAGCGTGCTACGGCGGCTGGAAGAGGCCGCGGGCGACGACCGGAGCTGGGAGCGGGCCGTCCACGAGACGGGGTTGATCGCCCCGGACACCCTGGGCGCCACCCACCTGGACACCCTGCGCGACCTGCTGTCGTGTCCCCACCCCATCGCCGACCTGGCCCGCCACCTTCTCTGAGCTCGCCGGGCAAGCTTGAGATCTTCAAGAATTCCCGTATCCGGCTCCACCCCGGAATCACTCGTGGCCGCCGTCGGCGACACCCCCGTAGAGCCGTAGGGGAACCAGGAGAGCCGTCACTCCGGACCGTCGCCTGCAGGCTCCTCTCCGGCCGATCAGCGCCCGGGTGATCGGCGTCGACGGCGGGAGCACGAAATGCGTAGCACACTGAGACACGGAGAGCCACATTAAGCATGTGAAGACTATTAGCCAGCGGGAGTTCCGCAACAACTCCGCAGCGGTCATGGACGCCGTGGAGGCCGGAGAGATCTACCACATCACGCGTAATGGCATCGAGATCGCCGAGTTGCGACCTCTGGCCCGCAGGCGGCGACTGACCACGGAAGAGCTGGTGGCCCGGCATCGACGCCTGCCGCGCGTGGACCACGCGCTCATGCGCCGGGAAGCGGACGAGTTCTTCGGCGCCGACGACCATGTCGGCAGTGACGACGACCCCTGGGAGCGCGACCGTGCCTGATCGTGACAGGTCCGGGGTGCTCGACACGTGTGCCTACATCGATCTTGATCTGATCGATCCGGCACGACTGCCGGCCATCCCGGAGATCACCTCGATCACTCTCGCCGAGCTTCACCAGGGCGTTTCCATGGCCGGGATGCCGCGAGCAGGGCAGCGCGCCTGGAGAAGCTGGGGGCGGCGGCCACCGACTTCGACCCCCTGCCCTTCGACGGCGACGCCGCGACTCGCTATGGCACCCTGGTCGCCCTCACGATCGCGGTCGATCGCGGCCCCCGCCCTCGCAGAATGGATCTGATGATCGCGGCGGTGGCGTCCACGCGGGGCCTGCCGCTCTACACGCGTAACCACGCCGATTTCAAGGGTCTTGAAAGCATGGTGATGATAGTTCCCGTTTGACACCCCCGGTCGCGGAAGCGAAGGCGTAACAGAAGATCTACTCCAGGTTGTAGTCGGTCGAGAGTTCGCGGCCAGGACCGAGGAAGTCCACGGCGTACTCGGTCACCTCTCCGTGCTGGTCCCAATAGTGGTTGGTCATGGTGAGCGCCGGTAGCCCGCTCTCCACCCCGAGCACTGATGCGACGTCCTCGGGGACCGGCTTGACGGCGACGACGTCGCGTCGCCGAACCGCCCGGCGACCGGTCCTGGCCTCGACCAGCCCGAAAGTCATCGTGGGCAGAGGATCGACGGTCAGCAGTTCGGGTGCCGCCTCGACCAGTCCGCCCGGAAGCCAGGACGTCGACAGCGCGACGACGCCCCTGTCGTCGTAGTACGCGCGGCGACGGCGGATGGCAAAGACCCCTTCTTCGATCCCGAGCGCGTCCGCGATCTCCTCGGTTGCCGGGACAAGTTGGGCGCTCAGGATTTCCGCCCGTTCACCTGGGCGGTAGCCGCTTCCGGTCGCCCGCAGCATCTGGAGGCGATCAGGGCCTGTCGTGAGCCTCTTCGGAAGGGTGGCGAGCGTTCCGATTCCCGGGACCGACTCCGCATAACCCTCTGCTCTCAGCACCGCCGCGACCCGGGTGGCGGTCGCGGTGGACACTCCTTCGTCGCGCATGATCTCGCGCACCGATGGAATACGATCGCCCGGCCGAATCTCCCCACACTCGATCCGGACTTTGATCTGCGCGGCGATCCGCTTGTACGGAGCCATCGCCTGCGGACTGTCAGTCACCGGAGCCCTCCTGTTCTAGTGCACTCTAAATCATCCGTTGACTTTGTTGGTGCTCTAGAACACTATAGAGCTGCCGTAGGCCGAGGACAGAGAAGGGCGCCCCGGCACACAGAGCCCGGGGCGCCTGCCGTACCGGGCCGTGTCTAGTGGATGCCGCCATCGGCGGATATCTCGACGGTGAACGCCACCTGGCTCTTCCCTTGGCCGATTCGACCAGGCCCGGGGATCTCGTGATCGCCGAATCCGGTCCTGTGTAAGGGCGGCACGTTCCGCTGAACGCCGACCCGCCACCGCGCCGCTCCGTTTGCTGCTGACACGGGAACACCTCGCGGTGGTCGCGGTCGCCGCTCGCGGCCTCGGCGGGGTCTGTTTCGCCGCTGTCCACTATGCGTGGGGCTGGTACGGCGGGGAGGCGAATCTGATCGGAATGTAATATCCCACCCCTCTGCTCGCCAAGAAGGGGAAACCCCGTAACGGAAGGCGCAGTGGATGGCAGACATTCCACCGGAGGATCTCCGGCAGACGATGCGAGATCCCGAGGCGTTCGAGGTCTTCTACCGAAGACACGCCGAACGCGTGAGCCGCTTCGTGGCCCGCCGGATGACCGACCCGCACACGGTGGACGACCTCACCACCGAGGTCTTCCTGGCCGCCATCGACACGGCGGACACCTACCGGCCTGACCGGGGCAGCCAGGAGGCGTGGTTGTTCGGCATCGCGCGCAACGTGGTGGCGTCCGAGCTGCGCAGAGCGGCCAGGGAACTACACAAGAGTGGCAGGGCCGCGGGGCGCCGCCCCTTGGACAGCGACGACATCGCACGCCTGGAGGAACGCATCGACGCCGAACGGGCCGCTCGCCCGCTGCTGTCGGCCATCGCGCGGCTGCCCAAGAGCCTGAGGGCCGTGGCCGAGCTGGTGGACATCGACGGCCTGTCGGTCACCGACGCCGCCGCGGCCCTGCGCATCCGCGTCCCCACCGCCCGGGTACGGCTGCATCGCGCGCACAACCGGCTCATGACCGAGTCCGGCAACCGCCCGGAGACCATCTTGGAAGGAGCGTCATGAACGGATCTCTCACCGGTTTCGAAGAGCGCCGGCTGGCCGAGCTGAAGGAGCACGTGGCGGCGCGGGCGGCGGCCGAGCGGGTCAGACGGCCACGCCGCCGGATCGTCCTGGCCGTGGCTGCAGGGGCGGCGGTCGCCGCCGTGGCGAGCGTGGTCACGGTCTCGTCCATTGGCGGGGCCGCCCCCGCCTACGCCGTCACCAAGGACTCCGACGGCATCGTGTACGTCACTGTACGCGACACCGTACCCGGCGACGTCCCGGACGTGGAGGGACTGACCAGGCAGCTCCAGAGCCTCAACGTGCCTGCCATCGTGGACTACGTCCCGGCGGGCCAGAAATGCAAGGAGCCGCGCGGCGCCATCGTGACGGACATCCCCGGGGACCTCTACCACACGCCCAGGAACATCCCCGGCGACCCCGGGGCCTGGCAGATGCAGATCAACACCAAGCTGTTCAAGCCCGGCCAGACCTTCGTCTGGACCTTGCACGTCGATCCCATCAACGGATGGAACGGCACCAGCACGATCCTCATGCGGGACCCGGTGGCGCCCTGCGAGCTGGTCCCCGACGACCGGCCGCACTACCTGGCGAGGACGCCTCCGCCCTGGGTGAAGGCGACGTCGCTGGGCGGGTACCAGGTGGAGGGCAAGACCGTGGGCGAGATCCTGCCGGAGATCGACAAGCGCGGCCTCAAAGTCACCTACCTGGTCACCGAGCCCGCTCCCGATAAGCCGCGCGATCCGGACATGCCCTACGTGATGTACCCCACCAAGCAGAACACCCCGGTGGGCAACGACTGGTTCGTCTGGCAGGCGGATGAGCTGGCGAAGGGAGCGATCCGCCTGTATGTCACGCAGAAACTCGCCACGCCTCAGCATCACTGAACCAGCGATGCCGCGGAGACGTCCAGATCCACTTCCGAGATCACAAACATGATCGACTGTTGGCTGTATCTCGGCCGGATCCGGTGACGAGCCAGGATCGGTTGAGCGGGCGCATCCTGGTGAACCCCGTGGTTCCCCAGACCCCTCCTGGAACCGGAGTCCACGATCACGTGCGATCGTGGACTCCGGCACGCGCCCCGTCCGTGCGGGCGGTCACGGGCCCAGCTCGCTCAAAAGCAACTGCATTAGGCGTGCCGCCCCATGGGACGGCCATCGCGTCCAGCAGGGTGCCGTGATCCGCTCCGGATCGAGGCCGTCTCCGCGCCGTCACCATGAGCGCCAGGAGATCAACAGAGCAGGACCCTACGCGAGGAAAGCCCATAGGGCACAGACGATCGAAGGCAGAGTGGTCACTCGGCGGAGAAGTCGAACTCGCCGTCCTTGACACCGCCGACGAACGCCTCCCATTCGGCCTGGGTGTAGACGATCACCTCGCCGTCGGGATGACGGCTGTGCCGTACGGCGACCCGCCCACTCCCATCGGCCAACGGCCCCGCCTCCACACACTGCCCGCCACCGTCAGGACTCCTCGTGCTGATATGCCAGGCGACGCCCGCCAGTTCCTCAGGGGTGATCACCATCACGTGCTCCTCCCTCTCGATCGTTTGATATGGCCGACCGCGGCTCGGATGATGGTCGTGGACTCATCCGGTGCAAGCGCGGCATCCCGGAGGGAATCGTACGCTCGCGCGAAGCCCTCAACACCTTCTGCCTCCATGTAGACGGCACCTCCCCGGGTTTCCACGCAGGCCACATCGGAGTAGGGCTCCGGCATGTCGAAGATCGCGAAAGAGCCCTCCGGGCTGGCATGTGCCCCGGCGGCGAACGGCAGGACTCGGATGGTCACATTCGGGCTCGTCATGACCTCGGCAAGGCGCTCCAACTGGGCACGCATCACCTTCATACCGCCGATCGCGCGGTGAAGCACGGCTTCATCGAGGACGACCTCAACGTTCGGAGCCTCTTCGGCGTCGAGCACACGCTGCCTGGACATCCGGAACTCCACCCAGCGCTCGATCTGCTCACCGGGAACATCCGCGTCGCCCGCCGTGATGACCGCCGTGGCGTAGTCCCGGGTCTGGAGGAGCCCAGGGACGACCATCGCTCCGTAGGAACGGATCTCGCGGGCGCGCGCTTCGAGCCAGGCATGATCGAGCATTCCGCCGAGGGCTTCGGTGGCGTAGCCATCCCACCAGCCCTTCTGCCATATGTCGCGACTCAGCCGTTCCAGGCCGTCTCGAACCTTCTGGTCATCAACGCCGTACAGGTTGAGGAGTGCCAGCACATCGGACGCCCTCGCAGGGATGATGCCTGACTCCAACCGGCTGATCGTCCCGGCATCACGCTGTAGATAGTCTCCCGCCTGTCTGAGCGTCAGCTTGGCCGACTCACGAAACTCCCTCAGGTGCTTGCCGAGCCACTGCGCCCGCAGCGTCGGTCCTCGTTTCACCTTCATCGCCGTCTCCTCCGGGCTCAGGCCGCCTGCTTTCCCGATCGCTGCTGGCAAATTAGGTCAATACCAACAACCTTTTTAAGCAACCTTGCATCCGACTGAATTCAGTGTCACGCTACCGAAGCATCTGTAGTCACGCTCAGTATTCGCCCGAAAACACAGGGAAATCAGAGCAGAGCGGAACCGTCCACCAGATCTCCGCTCAGACCTCAGCACCGGAAGGGAGTACTCGATATGGAGCGCCACACCGGTTCCGGCCAGTCACCCACCCGCCATGATTCGAACTTCGACGCCCCGGATATCCGGGACACGGACCCGGAACGCGCACGTAAGGACATGCGAGCGCTGACCGGCGAACTGCCCCGCATGTTCGCCTTGGTCCAGGACGACGACGAGGAGACCAGCGTGGAGGTGGTGGCCTACGGGCTGGAACTGCCGGGCGGCACGACGACGACCGTTGGAGCGAACGGCCACGGATTCGGCCGATGGAGAAGCCCCTACAGCGCCGCGTGGCGGCTTCACTCCGACCTCGTCTGGCTCGGAGAGGATGCCGCGCGATCGAACTCCCCGGAAGCGCCCCTGCCGTAGGCCGCCAAAGCGAAAAGAGCTCCCCGTTCGTCGCAGGCCGGGTTCCCGGAAAGCGACAGGACGGTTCGCCTCAGGCCCTCAGCGTCTCGGGCATCGAAAGGCTCCCTACGCTTCGGACATCGAAGGACAAGGATCGTCCTCAAGCGTCACGCCCTCATCGGTGATGAGGAGCGGGAGTCAGGCGTGGACGGCGCAGCGGGGAGCGCGAGGGGCGCAGCCCTTCGCCGGGGGGCGAAGGGGGCGGCACGCCCCCTGGGGAACACTGCCCGAGCAGGGATCGCGCGTAGCGCGCGAGCCGCGAGGACGATGGGACGTGTCCGCCCCGCCGCCTCCTCTGTCCAGCCCATTTCAGGGACTTGAAAGCTTGGTAGCGATAGTTCCTGTTCAACGCTTTCCCGTCACGAAAGCGAAGAAAACGCCCCGGCCCACCTGGGCCGGGGCGCCTGCCGTACCGGGCCGTGTCTAGCGCTGGGCCTCGATCATCCAGTGGTGCTTCTCCAGGTCCTGGGTGATCTCGATCAGGATGTCCTGGGTCACCGGGTCGGGCTCGTCGGTGGCCTCGACGCGCTCGCGCATCCGGCGGACGATGGACCCGAGGATGTCCGTCATGGCGGCGACGACCTTGCCGTCGTTGATGTAGCCCGCCTCGAGCTGCGGCACCTCGGTCGTGCTCGCGATCGTGGACGAACGGCCGTCGGGGTTGCATCCGAGGGCCACCGCCCGCTCGGCGACGGTGTCCGCGTGCTCCCTGGCCGCCGCGACGATCTCGTCGAGTTGCAGGTGCAGCGAGCGGAAGTTGTGGCCGATCACGTTCCAGTGGGCCTGTTTGGTCAGGAGCGACAGATCGAGCAGATCGACGAGCGCACCCTGGAGCGCGGCGGCAACGACCTTCTTGTCATCGGGCTTGAGCGGACTGGTGATCGCGGACATGGAATGTCCTCCCCTGTTTCGGCATCAGTTTCCGATTTGTACTTAAACGTCCTTACCCCACCTCACGTTCCTTATGTTGACACTGTCATAGTTACAGTGTAATTATCGAAGCATGGAATGGACCATCGGCGAACTGGCGGAGCGGGCCTCCGCCGCGCTCTCCCCCGCCGCCCGGCTCAACGGGCGCGTCAGGGACGTGCCCAACGAGCGCCTCATCCGGTGGTATTCCACGATCGGCCTGCTGGACCCGCCCTCGGCCCGCCGCGGCCGTGTCGCCCTCTACGGCAGGCGCCACCTGCTCCAGCTCCTCGCCGTCAAACGGCGCCAGGCCGACGGCCTGACCATCGCCGAGATCCAGGCCGAGCTGGCCGGGGCCACCGACCAGGCCCTGGAGTCACTCGTCCGCGTCACGGAGATCGCCCGCGGCACCGAGTCCCCGGCCGAGGCGGCCACCCCCCGGACACCGCGCCCGCGGTTCTGGGCCGAGACGCCCTCTGTCACGGCCGAGACGGGCCCCGCCGCGCCGAAGCCTGCCCCGCCCCTACCGATCACGCCCCGGACGGGCACGGCCGCCCCTCAACCGGCCACCCCTCAATCAGCCGCCGCGCCCCAATCAGCCGCCCCTCAACCGGCCGCCGCGTCCCAACCGGCGGCGACGTCCCGCCCGGCCGTTCCGGCCGCCGCGATCGTCCACGGCGTACGGCTGGCCGACGGTGTGACGCTGCTGCTCGACGGCGGCGGCCGTACGCCTTCGCCCGACGACCTCGCCGAGATCGCCGCCGCGTCCGAGGCACTCCTGTCGGTCCTGCGCAAGAACGACCTCGCCCCTCCGGAAGGGAAGCTGTCATGACCACCTCGATCACAACGCTACGACCGGAGGAGTGCGAGCCGGTCCCGGACGCCGGGCTGGGAACACTCGTCACCGAACGCGGCAACCTGCCGCTGGAGAGCGTGGACGTCACCGCCGCCGTGTCCGGGTTGATCGCCGGCGTCGAGGTTGTCCAGGGCTTCCGCAACCCGCACGACGTGGCGCTTGAGGCGACCTACGTCTTCCCGCTGCCCGACCGGGCCGCCGTGACCGCCTTCAGGATGGAGGCCGGCGGGCGGGTCGTCGAAGGAGTCCTCAAGGAGCGGGGCCAGGCCAGAGCCGACTACGACCGGGCCGTCACCGAGGGCAGGCGCGCCGCGATCGCCGAGGAGGACCGGCCGGACGTCTTCACCATCAGGGTCGGCAACATCGTGCCGGGCGAGCGGGTCACCGTGCATCTCACGCTCGACCAGCCGCTCCCCTACGAGGACGGTGCGGCGACCTTCCGCTTCCCCCTGGTCGTCGCCCCCCGCTACATCCCCGGCACCCCGCTCGACGGTGAACAGGCCGGCGACGGCTGGGCCCCGGACACCGACGCGGTCCCGGATGCCTCCCGGATCACGCCCCCGGTGCTGCTGCCCGGCTTCCCCAATCCGGTACGGCTCTCGCTCGCGGTCTCCGTCGACCCTGCCGGGCTGGAGCTGCGCGAGATCCGCTCCAGCCTGCACGTGGTCCGGGAGGAGGGCACCACGATCCGCCTCCAGCCGGGCGAGCGCCTGGACCGCGACTTCATCCTGCGCCTGTCCTTCGACGCCTCCACCTCACTGGCGCTGGTCCCCGACGCGGACGGCGAGGAGGGCACGTTCCTGCTGACCGTCGTCCCCGACCGGACACCGGACGCCACCGCTCCCAAGGACGTGGTGCTGGTGCTGGACCGCTCGGGCAGCATGGGCGGGTGGAAGATGGTCGCCGCGCGGCGCGCCGCCGCGCGCATCGTCGACACGCTCACCGGCGGCGACCGCTTCGCGGTGCTCTCCTTCGACACCGTGGTGGAGCGGCCCGAAGGCCTCGGCGAAGGACTGGCGCAGGCGTCCGACCGTAACCGCTACCGGGCGGTGGAACATCTGGCCCGGTTGGAAGCGCGGGGCGGCACCGAGATGCTGGCCCCGCTGGAGCAGGCCGTCGCGCTGCTCGCCGGCTCCACCGGCGACCGGGTCCTGGTCCTCGTCACCGACGGGCAGGTCGGCAACGAGGACCAGATCCTGGAGCGGATCGGCGCCGGGCTGGCCGGGGTACGGGTGCACACGGTCGGCATCGATCGGGCGGTCAACGCCGGATTCCTCGGCAGGCTGGCCGGGCTGGGCTCGGGCCGGTGCGAGCTGGTGGAGTCGGAGGACCGCCTGGACGAGGCGATGGAGCACATCCATCGCAGGATCGGCGCTCCGCTGGTCACCGACCTGTCCCTCAAGGCCGACGGTCTCGACCTGATCCCCGCGACCGTCAGCCACCTCGGCTCGATCTATCCGGGCGTGCCGCTCACCGTCCTGGGACGCTACCGGGGAGCCCGCGACGGGGCGCTGGCCGTACACGGCCTGGACTCCGCCGGACGCCCCTGGGAGCGGAGGGTCGCCGGGACGCGCGTGGACAGCCCCGCCACGCCCGCGATCTGGGCCAGGGCCCGGCTACGCGCCCTGGAGGACGGCTACGCCGCCGGTGACCGCTCGCTGGAAGAGGAGATCGTCCGGATCTCGCTCAGGTACGGCGTGCTCTGCCGGTTCACCGCGTTCGTCGCGATCGACAGCGAGGTGGTCGCCGAGGGCGGGCCGGGACACCGGGTGATCCAGCCGGTGGAGCTGCCGGGCGGCTGGGAGAGCCCGGTCGTCGCGGCGGCGCCGATGATGCTGACCTCCATGGCCCCGCCGCAGCCGGGCGCGCCCTCGGGACCGCCCGGACTCGCCGCGCCCGGTGCGGCGCCGAAGTTCGCGGCCAGCGGGATGGGCGGTGCGCCGAGAGACATGGCGGCCGACAGCCTCGCTCCGCGCCGCGGGATGATGCTGCCCCATCCCGCGCCGATGCCGGAGACCGCCGGGCCGAGGGAGCTGCCCAGGGCCGAGCTCGCCGAGGAACTACGACGGCTGCGCGCCGCCGAGTCCCTCGGCCCCGCCGATCGGCTGCGCCACCTCCAGGACCTGGGCAGTCGCCTGGCGGCGCTGGCCGTCCATCTGGGCGGTCACGCGGAGCTCGAGTCCCTGGCCAAGGACCTGCAGTCCGGCACCGACGTGGACGCGCTGTGGCGCCGGGCCATCGACGCGCTGGAGGCTCTGAGCCGGCCCGGCGGGCGGCGCCCGTTCTGGAAGAGATGAATCGTGACCGAAGTCGTCAAATCGTGTCGATCATGAAGTGACTCCGCAGGTCAGGTTCGCTAAAGTGCCGGGATGACCAGCCCGATCTTCGCCCTTTGCGATGAATATGTCTCCCGGTCGGCGGCGCTCGACCCGGTCGGCGCCGGCGCGAGCGGCGTCGACGTCGAGTTCGCCCCCGCCACCGACTACGGCCCGGACGGCAACGCCGCCCGGGCCGCCCTGATCAGCGAGACGCTCGGCAGGCTCGCTCCGCTGCAGCCGCAGGGTGAGGCGGACGTGCGAGCCGCGGCGCACCTGCGCGAGCGTCTTGAGGCCGAGCTCGCCTGGTACGAGATCGGCGAGCCGCTCCGCGCGGTGCAGGCGCCGTTCGGGCTGCTCACCGACCTGCGCGACAGCGTGGACCTGTTGCCGCACGGCACCGACGACGAGTGGCGCAACGTGGCGGCCCGGCTCGCGGCCATCCCGGAGATGCTGGACGGCTGGCGGGCGAGCCTGGAGGCCGGTCTCGCCCAGGGCATGTCGGCGGCCCGCCGCCAGGCGCTGGAGCTGGCCGTACAGACCGGGCTCTTCGCGAGCGACGGCACGCACCGGGAGCTCGTGGCGAGCTACGGCGACGGCCCCGTCCGGCAGGAGCTGGACCGGGGCGCCGCGGCCGCGCACGCCGCCTACGCCGAGGCGACCCGCTACCTGCGGGAGAAGTACGCCCCCCGGGCGACGGAGGACGATCCGGTCGGCGCCGAGCGCTACGCGGTGGGCGCCCGGCTCAACCTGGGCGCCGACATCGACCTGGTGGACGCCTACGAGTGGGGCTGGGCCGAACTGGCCCGCATCGAGGCCGAGCTGGCCGCGGAGGCGCAGCGGGTACGGCCGGGCGCCTCGGTGGAGGAGGCGACCCGGATCCTCAACGAGACGCAGTACGTCGAGGGCACGGACGCCTACCGGGAGTGGCTGCAGGAGCGCCATGACTGGGCGGTCGAGCAGCTGCACGGCACCCACTTCGACATCGCCGAGCCGCTGCGCCGGGTGGACGTCACGCTGGCCATGGGTTCCACGTCGGGCGCGGCCTACTACACCTCGCCGAGCGAGGACCTGTCGCGGCCGGGCCGCACCTGGTGGCCGGTGGGCGGCGACCGGGGACGATTCGAGATCTGGAACGAGCTGACCACCGTCTTCCACGAGGGCGTGCCCGGTCACCACCTCCAGCTGGGAGCCACTCGCGTGGCCGGGGACGGCCTGTCGCGCTTCGGTAAGAACTCCTGGGTGAGCGGGCACGGCGAAGGCTGGGCCCTGTACGCCGAGCGGCTCGCCGACGAGCTGGGCTGGTTCGCCGAGCCGGGCACCCGGCTCGGCATGCTCGCCGGTTCGGCGCTGCGGGCCGCCCGGGTGGTCATCGACATCGGCGTCCACCTGAGCCTGCCGCTCCCCGACGGTTCGAAGTGGACCTTCGACAAGGCGTGTGAGGTGCTGCGCGACCGGGGCCGCTGCGAGCCGCACCGGGTCCACGCCGAGGTGGTCCGCTACTTCGGCTGGCCGGGCCAGGCCCCTTCCTACAAGCTCGGCGAGCGCGCCTGGCTGGCCGCCCGTGAGGAGGCCCGGCAGCGTCAGGGCGCGAACTTCGATCTGCGCCGCTGGCACACCGCGGCGCTGGAGCTCGGCCCGGTGGGTCTGGCGAGCCTGGCCGAGGCCCTGCGCCGGATCGACTGACCTGGCGCGTCTCGTTCGGCTCATCCGGCTCGTCCGGCTCGTCCGGCTCGTCCGGCTCGTCGGCTTGCCCGATTCGGCCGCCGGCCTTGACCGGTCTGTCTGCCCGTCCGGCCGCCGGCCTTGACCGATTCGTCTGCCCGTCCGGCTGCCGGCCTTGACCGATTCGGGACCCGGGAGCCCCCGTGGCGCGGACCCTCGCGGTCCGCGCCATGACCCCCGCGGTCCACACCATGATCCCCGCGATCCACGCCAGGGTTTCCCGTCGTCCCCGCGAGCCTCGTCAAAGTCCCCGCGATCCGCTTCACGGCCGCGAGCAGGACCGCGGGGACGGCGAGATCATCGGCGAGACGGGCGCCGACGGGAGTGACATAAAGTAGCGAAATGGTAATTCTGGACGGCGGACTGGCCACACATCTGGAGGCGCTCGGCGCCGACCTTCGCGACGAGCTGTGGTCGGCGAAGCTCCTTCTGGAGAACCCCTCGGTGATCAGGCAGGCGCACCTCGACTACTTCACCGCCGGAGCCGGGGTGGCGACCACGGCGAGTTACCAGGCGAGCATCCCGGCGTTCGTGCGCCGGGGACTCAGCGTCCGCGAGGCCGAGGACCTGATCATCCTGTCGGTCCGCCTCGCCGCGGAGGCCAGGGACGCCCACGGGACCGGCACGGTGGCCGCCAGCGTCGGGCCCTACGGGGCCTATCTGGCCAACGGCGCCGAATACACCGGCGACTACGATCTCGACGAGGACGGCCTGACCGACTGGCACAGGGACCGCTGGCACATCCTGGCAGGCAGCGGGGCCGACCTGCTGGCCTGCGAGACCATCCCCTCCTACGCCGAGGCCAGGGCGCTGGGCAGGCTGCTCGCCGAGACCCCCGAGACGCGGGCCTGGGTGAGCTTCTCCTGCCGCGACGACGAACACATCAACGACGGAACCCCGCTCAAGGAGGCCGCCGCGCTGTTCGCCGGCAATCCGCAGGTGATCGCCGTCGGCGTCAACTGCACGGCCCCTCGCCACATCACCGGCCTCATCGGCCGGATCGAGGGTAAGCCGGCGATGGCCTATCCCAACTCCGGCGAGACCTGGGACGCCGAGAACCGCCGCTGGCTCGGGCTGGCCGATCCCGTCGAGTTCGGCGCGGCGGCGGCCGGGTGGCACGACGCGGGCTGCGCCTTCGTCGGCGGCTGCTGCCGCACCACTCCCGAGCACATCCGCCAGATACGTGCCCACCTCACCGGGTCGCCCACCGCTTGAAATCACGGGCCCGCCGAAAGCGCGGGCCGGTTCGCCCGGCCGGGGACTCACACCTCCTCCTGTGCGGACGGCGAAGTCCCGGCCATGGACGCGGGAGCCTCGGATGCGGACGCCGAAGCCGACACCGGCCACCGCAGGGTGATCAAGGCCCCGACCAGGGTCGCGACGGCGACGACGCGGTAGCCCGGGGCGGTGCCCGCCTGGCTCATCACCGTGCCGATCACCGCCACGCCCAGCGCGCTGCCGAGCTCGCGGCCGGCGCCGTTCAGCCCCGACCCCAGGCCCGCACGCTCGGGCGGCAGCGAGGCGATCACCCCGACGGACAGCACGGGCACGCACAGACCCATCGAGCCGCCCATGACGACCAGGTAGAGGGCATAGAGCGGGTACGGCGTGGCCGGGCCCGCAAGGGAGAGCAGCCCCAGGCCCGCGACGATTCCCAGCAGCCCGGTCGTCACGACCGGGAGGGGCCCGAAGCGGGCGGCCGACGGCACACCCCGCCGGGAAACCACGAACATCGCGATCGCCAGGGACAGGATGGCCACACCTGTCGACAACGGGCTGAAGCCCTTCACCTCCTGCAGATACCGGGCGTTGACGAAGGACAGGGAGAAGAGCCCGAAGAAGGCCGTGGTCACCCCGAGCACACCGGCGCGCAGCCGGGGGCCTGGTTGCGGGACCAGGTTCGCAAGGTGATCACGGCCTTTGGCCCGCCGTAGGGCCGGTGCACGACCTTCGGTCCGCCACGGGGCTGGGCGGTCCCCGGGATTTTGTCCGCGTGCTCGCCGATGCTCCTGTCAGGTCACGCGCCGCGTCCGATGAGCGTCTCCCCGCCAGGACCGGCGAATCGCGTGACACGATGGCCGGCCGGTCGGCGGGTCAGATCCCACCGGGAGGCGCTCACCGCCGTCAGTCGAGATGGAACACTTCGGCGAGCGGTGTCATGCCCTCGTCCGGACGGCCCCCCAGATCCTCGAAGAAAGGCGCCATCTCCGCCTGCCACCGCGCGTTCACCCCGGTCGCGGCCATCCCGGCCAGAGCCGCCTGGAAGTCGTCGGTCTCCAGGTATCCGACGAGAAGCCCGTCCTCCCGCGCGAACAGCGAGTAGTTGTGCCAGCCGGTGACACGCAGGGCCTCGAGCATCTCCGGCCACACCTCGGCGTGGCGCCGACGATATTCGTCCAGCCGGTCCGGCCGCACCTTCAGCAGGAAGCAGACGCGCTTCATGAAGACTCCAGAAAAACGTTTTAATAAACTGTCGCGAAACTAACGCGGAGCGCGAGCCTTTGTCAACGCCCGGACCGGCTGCGCGAAGGCACGACGCCGGTCCGGCGGCCGGATGTCGTCCCGACCGGTCGCACTGGCAAATATCACCTTTAACGGCAACAATGATCGACATGTCGGCGGACCGGCGGATACCACCACGGCACCCGCCGGGCCGGCTCGCTCCCGGCCGCGACCTGACCGACGAGGTATCGGCCGATCACGATGGCGCCGGCCGCCGGCGCCCCGCAGAAGGTCAGGGCATCCTTGACGGCGACCTCCGGTGGCGTCCGCGTGTTTATTACGTTTTAATCAGTGCTCATGAGTTCGGTGAGTATCAGGGACGTCGCGGCGCGTGCCGGCGTTTCCCCCGGCACGGTGTCAAATGTGCTCAATCGTCCGGAGAAGGTCGCCGAGTCCACCCGAACCCGGGTCGAAGGGGCCATCCGGGAGCTCGGATTCGTCCGTCACGGCTCGGCCTCCAGCCTGCGAGCCGGGCACAGCCGCACGATCGGCCTGTCGGTCATCGACATCGGCAACCCGTTCTTCACCGACGTGGCGGCGGGCGTGGAGGAGGCGGCCAGCGAGCGTGGGTACGCGGTGATCCTGGGCAACTCCTCCGGCGACAGGTTCAAGGAGGAGCGCAACCTGCTGGTCTTCGCCGAGCAGCGAGTCCGGGGGGTGCTCATCACCCCGGCCGGGAGAAAACTCGACAAGCTCGACCAGCTCAGGGAACGTGACATCAGCGTCGTCCTGGTGGACCATCCGGCCGAGCGAGCCGACCAGTGTTCGGTGGCGGTCAACGATGTCACCGGTGGCGCCCTGGCGGTCTCCCATCTGCTGAGCGGCGGGGCCGAGCGGATCGCCTACGTCACCGGGCCCATGACGATCCGCCAGTGCCTGGACCGGCGCAACGGGGCCGAGCGGGCGCTGGCGGCGGCGGGCCGCGATCCCGGGACGGCGCTGGAGGAGATCACCACGAACGCGATGAACGCCAAGGCGGGGCAGGAGGCCGCCGAGAAGATGATCTCCGAGGGGCGGCTGCCGGACGCGGTGTTCTGCGCCAACGACTTACTGGCTCTGGGCATGCTGCGCGGGCTGCTCCACGCGGGTGTCCGGGTGCCCGAGGACGTCGCGCTCATCGGCTACGACGACATCGACTTCGCCTCGGCCTCGGCGGTCTCGCTCAGCTCGATCCGGCAGCCGACCCATCGGCTGGGCCGGGTCGCCACCGAACTACTACTCGACGAGTGCGACAACCCCGAGTCCCACGCCCACCAGCAGATCATGTTCCAGCCCGAGCTGGTCGTCCGCGAGTCGACCCGCTGAGCCCCGGAACGGTCCGGTCCCACCGGACACCCGGCCAGGGACGTCGCGGCCTTCAGACGCACCGGGCCAACAGCCGCCCGGGTGTCTTTCAGCCGGGCCTCTCCCGGCGTTCCGGATCGGTCCCGTCCGCGACGAGCCGGGCGAGGTGCCGCTCGATACGGTCCAGCCGGGCCTTGATCGCCGCGATGTCGCCGACGGAGGCGCTCTCCTCCTCGGGACGGAGCTTGACCAGCAAGGCCCCGCCCGGTTCCAGCGTCGCCATGCACACGTCCTCGACGCGGTCGCCCCCCTGACGCTTGATCGCCACGTCGAGGTCGGCCCGGGGCAGGCCCAGCCGCCGGAGCGCCCTGTCCTCGTAGGCCCCGTCATGGGCCAGCACCACCGGCGCCCCCTCCAGGAGCCTGGCCAGCCAGGGCCAGGACGCGATGGCACGCACCACGGCGGAGTTCACCGCGAGCAGCACGGCCGCGCCGAAGACGCCTCCGGAGACCGAATCGTCCGGGCCGATGATGGCGTTCTGCACCACGTTCGACAGCAGCAGCATGACCACCAGGTCGAAGGTGTTGAGCTGGGCGATGTCCCGCTTGCCGATGACCCGCAGCAGGATCACCAGCGCCAGGTAGACCGCCACGGTGCGCACGGCCTTCTCCGCCAGCGGGATGCCGGTGACCAGGATGTGCTGCCACATCCGTTCAGGCTATCCCGAGCCGTCCGGCGGGCCCATGCCGTACGGTCGCCACGGCCGTGAGCCGTGGTGGCCGAAGGTCCTCTCCTGTTCGCCGCCCACGGCCCGCCCCTCGTCCGGAGCGGTCACAGCCACCCCCGCCGCTTGAACATCATGTAGAGCACGGCGGACCCCAGCACCATCAGGACCAGCGCGTACGGGTAGCCGATGCTCCAGCGCAACTCCGGCATGTGGGTGAAGTTCATGCCGTACACGGTGCCGACGAGGGTGGGGGCGAAGAAGATCGCCGCCCACGCGGATATCTTCTTGATTTCTTCGTTCTGGGTGTAGCTGGCCTCGGTCAGACGCTTGACCTCCGCGTTCTGCGCCTGACCGACCAGCGCGGCCTTGATGGTGAGAGTGGTCTGGTAGAACTCGATCACCCGTTGGAGATACTCCCTTTCGCCGTCGGCCAGGCTGCGGATTCGGTCGAACTGGTCCGCGACGTCGACCACCAGCCGTTGCCCTTCGGGCGAGATACGGGTGAGGTTGGTCATCCTCCCGTAGATCGCGCCGCCCAGCGCGCCCATGGTGCGCACGGCGAGCAGCCCGTGACGGGCGCGGAACAACTCGTTGAGAAACTCCTCGGGATCGCCGACCTGTCCGCCCGTGACCCGCTGCTCCAGTTTCCACACGTCGCTGGTCACCGTCTCCACGTAGTCCTCCTGATTGCGGATCAGGGCGGAGACGATCGCGTATGACAGTTCGAACGGTGTCGCGGGGCGCAGGCGTCCCGCCTCGATCCGCGCGAGCACCGCGCGGGTCTCGCGCAGGGCGATTCCCGGTTCGACCGCCGGGTTGATCGGTCCGTGGACGGTCACCACGTAGTTCCAGCCGATGAACTGGTCGAGCTCGATGTAGTGCACGTGGCCGCGCATGCCTCGTGCGGGGGTGTGCAGGACGACGAACACGTGGTCCGGGTAGGCGTGCACTTTGGGCACACGGTTGCGCTCGACGCACTCCCGGACCGCCATCGGATGGAAGCCGAACACCTCCGACAGCACGCGCGTGGCCTCCCGGTCACAGCCGGGGATGTCCACCCAGACCAGGCTGTCCTCACGGTCGAGCAGCGCCGCCAGTTCCTCGACGGAACGCTCCTCGACCCCCTTGTCGTCGACCAGGCGAACGTCCATTCGGCTCACACCCCTTAACGATCCCGGCGCGGGTCGGCCGGACCGGCGCCGTGGGCTTGGCCTGTCGACTTCGATCGTGTCAAAAGCCGTGTGCCCGCCCACGACCAGGGACGTCACATCGGTGGTGGTCACCACGCTAGGGGCGCCGACCGGCCTCCTTGGCCGCGCGGGCGGCCTCGACCTTGGCGCTCGCGGCGTACTTGTCGACGTACTCCTGGCCGGACAGCTCCATCAGCGCGTACATGATCTCGTCGGTGACGGCGCGCAGGACGAGGCGGTCCTCTTCCATCCCGTAGTAGCGGGAGAAGTCCAGCGGCTTGCCGAACTTCACCCCTGGACGGATGCCCAGCTTGGGGAGGGCATGACCGGGAGGCATCATCTCGAAGGTGTTGACCATCGCCCAGGGGACGACCGGCACGCGCGACTCCAGCGCCAGCCGTGCCACACCGGTCTTGCCCTTGTAGAGGCGGCCGTCGTGGGAGCGGGTGCCCTCGGGGTAGATGGCGAGCACCTGGCCTTCGGCGAGGATGCGCTTGCCGGTGCGCAACGCCGCCTCGCTGGCCTTGCCACCCGAGCGGTCGATGGGGACGGTACCGACACCGCTGAAGAAGGCCCTGCTGAGGATGCCCTTCAGCCCGCGGCCGGTGAAGTAGTCGGATTTACCGAGAGAGATCACCTTGCGCGGCAGGAACAGCGCTCCGAAGAAATGGTCGGCGAACGACAGGTGGTTGCCGGCCAGGATTACCGGCCCCTCCTCGGGCACGTTCTCCACCCCTTCCGCCCATGGACGGAAGATGAAATGGAGGAAGGGCCAGAGGATGGCCTTCACCACCCAGTAGAACACTCGACGCTCCTTGGATCGGCACATGGGACCTGGAGTTATCTTCGCACCTTCGGTCCCAGCCAACTACACCGCGAAACCACTCAAATCGACCTCTCGCAAAATACGCCCCACTCGTGCGACGATCGGGCGAACCTTACAAGGAGCTGAGATGCCAGTGATGCCCGGCGCGGAGCCGTATCACCATAAAGGCGGGCAGATCGGTGTCTTACTCTGCCATGGATTCACCGGGTCGCCGCAGTCCCTCCGCCCCTGGGGCGAATACCTGGCCGCGGCGGGCATGACCGTGGCGCTGCCCCGGCTGCCCGGGCACGGCACCACCTGGCAGGAGATGAGCCGCACCCGCTGGGAAGACTGGTACGCCGAGCTGGACAAGACCCTGGCGGACCTGCGTGGCCGCTGCGCCGAGGTCTTCGTGATGGGGCTGTCGCTGGGCGGCTGCATGGCGCTGCGGCTGGCCCAGGTCCACGGGCCGGGGATCAGCGGGCTGGTGGTCGTCAATCCATCGGTGGCCAACGACGTGCCGCTGCTCAGGCTGGCGCCCCTGCTCGGGCTGGTGGTCTCCTCGGTGCCCGGCGTGGCGGGCGACATCAAGAAGGAGGGTGCGACCGAGTTGGGCTACACGCGCACTCCGGTCAGGGCGGCGGCCACCCTTCCCCGGTTGTGGGCTCTGACCCGGGCCGAGCTGGACAAGGTCACCCAGCCGGTGCTGGTCTTCCACAGCCCCCAGGACCATGTGGTGAAAGCGGCCAGTGTGCGTATTCTGCGTGAGAGGCTGAGCGGGGGGAATCTTAATGTGGTGGAGCTCCATGACAGCTACCACGTCGCAACGCTCGACAACGACGCGGATCGGATCTTTACGGGGAGCCTGGAGTTCATCCACGCGAACGCCTCGGTACCCTTGCAGGCAGACTGATCGCGAGTGGGGGATGCGCGGTTTCCGGGAGGAAGTGGCCGGTCGATGAGTAACGAGCCCAGCTAAGTGACACCTCAAAGCGATGAGGACGAGGTCTGGCGTCAGATCGTCGCGTCCTTCAATGACACCGCTGAACGTGATTCGGCCGACCAGCCGTGGCCCGACAGCGAGAATCTGCCCCCCGAGCCTCTCCGCCGAGTGATCAAACAGTCGGACGAGGACATGCGCCCGCCGGTGCAGGACGACTTCGTCGCCGACAGCACCGACGACGAGCGGGAGGATCCCGACGACGAGGGCCACTACGTGCCCCCGCCGCCGCCTCCGCTGCCCAAGACGGACGCCACCACCAAGATCGCATGGTTGGGCCTTTTCGGCGGTCCGGCCTACCTGCTGCTCAGCGCCGCCCTCAACTGGAACCTGCAGGGCTGGATGCTGTTCACCGCGGTCGCGGCGTTCATCGGCGGTTTCGTGGCGCTGGTGGTGCGGATGGGCGACGGACCGCCCAACGACTCCGGCTGGGACGACGGCGCGGTCATCTGACGGCTACGGCTCGTTTCGCCCCGGCGTGCCGAGTCGTTCGATCACGTCGGTGTATCGGCCGTCGGCGTCCACCACGTGCCCCACGGTCACCACGGTGCCGGTGCCCGGCAGGTAGGCCACCGACTGGAGTCTGATGGTTCGCGGGCCGACGCTCGGGGCGCCGCGCAGCGGCCTGAGCGTCTGTCCGTCGTAGCGGAGCAGGAAGGCCTCGCCGGGCTGTTCCAGGTCCACTCCGGAGATCCAGAAGTGGCCCTTGCGGTCGCCGGTCACACCGTACAGGCGCACGTCGCCGCCGGGCGGGGTCACCCGGGACCACCTTCTGCCGTTCCAGGACAGGATCAACGGGGTGATCCTGCTGCCGGAGCCGTCGTAGACGCCGCCGACGGCCAGCGCCCGCTTGGGGCCGTCGAGGTGGATGTCACGAAGGTAGCCGCCGGGGATGTCGGGGGCGTGGAGGGTCTTCCAGCGGCCGTCGGACAGCCGTGCGATCAACGGCTTGCTCCCGGTGTCGCCCACGGCCCACCCGTCGGCCTTGCCGGACAGCGCCACGCCGTACAGCGTGCCCTTCTCCTTCAGCTGCGTGACCTTCCACTTGCCGCCGTCGGCCCCGGTGGCGATGAGCGGCTGCTTGTCGCGACGGCCGACCGCGACCGCACGGCCGGGGACGGCCGACACCCCACCCAGCCAGTCGCCCACGACCAGCTTGTCGACGGCGACCCGGTCGAAGGCCGTGCCATCTCCCCTGGCCAGGTAGGGAAGGCTGTCATGCCCCTCGCCGACGGCCCACAGCTCGGTCGGGGAGGCCGCGGCGACCGAACGCAGGATGCCGGCGCCGGTGGGATCGTTGCGGATGCCGACCTCGGTCCAGGCCGTCCCGTCCCAATGGGCGATCGCGCCGCGACTCTGCCAGATGTCCCAGACGCTCTGCTGACCCACCGCCCAGATGCTGGAGGCCGAGACTCCGGCCACGTCGGACAGCGACCCGTCACTGCTCAGCCGCGCGCTGGTCGGCGCCTGCCACACGTCCGCCGCCGGCGGGCTGACAGGTTCGGCATGAGCGGCGAGCGGCGGCGAGGAAAGCAGGAGCAGGCTTCCCGCGCACAGCGCCAGTGCATGCCGCGGAAGGCGACTGGTCATGCTCCAAATGGTAAGGGTCGTGTCCGGCCCCCGTGCGTGGCTCCCCCGATTGCCGCCGGCGGCCGGCCGGAAGACCACAGACGGCGGCGGACAGCGGTGGGCGACGGCCTGGCGGCCGTCATGGCGATCTTCTGAGCTTTCTGCTCGTGCTCGCCGCTTCACTCACCGGGGTGCTCGGCACGCTCAGTGTCTTCGAGGCGCGGGTGATCCAGCTCGCCGTCTTCGAAGCGCGGGTGATCCAGCTCGGCATCTCCGGAACGAGGATGGTCCAGCTCGGCGACCACCGGCAGATGGTCGGTGGCGGCCGCCAGATCGGCGGGATCGGCCTCGACCCCGCCGCAGGAGACGACCGAGAGGCCCGCCACCGCGAAGATCGCGTCGATCCGCTCCCTCGGCCCCCTGGCCGGAAAGGTGAAGCCGTCACCGCGCGGCGAGACCGGATAGCAGTCGGTCAGCTGACCGGCCAGATGCCGCCAGGTCGGCTGGTGGGACTGCTCGTTGATGTCTCCGGCGAGCACCGGCAGCGCGTCGAACCGGTCGGCTGCGGCCTGCAGCAGCGTCAGGGCCTCTCTCGCGTGGTGCAGACGGGCCGCTTCGTCGAGGTCCAGATGGACGGAGCCGACGGCCATCCGCCACCGCCCCGTCTCCACCACGGCGATGGCGATCGCGCGCCGCTCCAGGCCGAGGAAGCACTTGAGCAGGTGGCCCTCGCCGTGCAGCAGCCGCACTCCTGGACCGATCAGTACGGCCACACCGCCCAGGCGACGCCCCGCCGCCACGGTCAGCCCGCCGCAGGCGGCCAGCCGCCTGCGCTTGCGACGCCAGCACAGGAAGCGGGGAGCCTCCTGCACACAGAGCACGTCGGCCCGGAGCGCGGTGATGACCCGCCCCAGCGCGGCGACGTCGTCTTTCATCGCGCGCACGTTGTAGCTGGCGACCCTGAGCACCACGGCTGCCTCACTTCACGAAAAACCATGAAAAATCGTGAAACGTGATGAAACTTGCCGCGAGCGTAATCCCGCGGGCCTCGGCGCGCCAGGGCCCGCGAGGAGCGTGGGCCTCAGCGCCTGCGGGCCAGATCCGCCGCGCCGACCAGACCCGCCGACGCGCCCAGCTCGGCCAGGCGGATGTCGGCCATGGGGCGGTGCCCCCGGCCGGTCAGGTTGCGGGCGAAGGCCTCGCGGACCTGGTCGATCCACAGTTCCGCCGCGCGCGACACGCCGCCGCCGAGGATGAAACAGCCGGGGTCGAGGATCGCGGCGAGGTCGGCCAGTCCCTGGGCGAGCCACTCGGCCATCGAGGAGAAAGCGGCCAGCGCGGCCGGGTCCCCCTGCTTGGCCGCCTCGGTGACCTCCTGGCCCTCGATCTGCTCCGGGGTGCCGCCGGCGATCTCCAGCAGCTTGGCGGCACGCGCCGGATCGGCCGCGGCGATCTCCTTGGCCTCGGCGACCAGCGCGTTGCCGCTGGCGTACTGCTCCCAGCAGCCCAGGTTGCCACAGCCGCACAGACGTCCCTCCGGGACCACCTGCATGTGGCCGAGCTCGGCGCCCATGCCCCAGCGACCCCGGTAGAGGACGCCGTCGAAGACGAGGCCGCCACCGATGCCGGTGCCGACGGTCACACAGACCAGGTGGCTCTCGCCGCGCCCGGCGCCGAACCTGGCCTCACCCCACGCCATCGCGTTGGCGTCGTTCTCCACCACGACGGGAAGGCCGATCAGGTCGGAGACCTTCTTCTGCAGGGGCTCCTCGCGCCAGGCCAGGTTGGGCGCGAATCGCACGATGGACCGGGTCTCGTCGACGAACCCGGCCGCCCCGAGGCCCACGGCCTCGATCTCCCTGTCCTTGGACAGCTCCCTGACCGCCTCGGCGACCGTCTCGGCGACCTGCTCGGGATTGGTGGCCGGCGTCGGCCGCAGGAGATGCTCGACGATCCGGCCGTCCTCGTCCACGACCCCGGCCGCGACCTTGGTGCCGCCGATGTCAACGCCGATGGTCAGCGCCATTGTCCACCCTTTCCCCCTGGGCTCACCCCAGGTCGATGTGCTCCACGGGGGTCTCTTCCCTGCCGCGCTCCCGTGCCCGCTGCCCGGGCGAGGGCTTGTTGAGCCCGTCGACGGCCGACTTGAACGCGGCGAACAGCTCGCTGCCCGCCTGCATCAGGTGGTCGGCGACCGCTCCGCCGGACTCGCGCTGGGCGGCCATCGCACGGCAGACGGGGCAGGCCCGGCAGATGTACTCGTCATGGTCGGAGACCGCCTCCTCCCACACGTCTCGGCTGCCGCCTCGGCCTCCGCCGCCGGAGAAGGCGCCGCCGAACCCGGTCATCGTCCCTCTGATCAGGTTCTTTCGCAGCTCTCTGGCCGCTTTCTGCTGAAGCGTGTCGAAGAGTTTGAACGCCTCTTCGGTCGCGCTGCCCAGCGGATCCCTGCCGTTGTCGGCCGTGTCGGTCTTGTCGGTCTTGTCAGTCATCAGGCCCTCCCGTTTGGAACCGTACCCGGAGAAGGCCGTCGCGGAGCACTGCGTCCCGCACGGGCCTGCGGGCCAGGGCCGCGGGCAGGGCCAGGACCCGGCGGTGGGAGCCCGCGTTGACGATCAGCTCGTCACCCTTGCGGGCCAGGTCCACCTCGCCCTTCTCGGCGAGCGGCAGGGCCAGGATCAGCTCGCCCTCACCGGTGATCCGCAGCGGCGGATCCGCGGTGGGCGGGGCGAAGGGGTCGGCGTCGCCGTACATCGCCTCGGCCACCCGGGCGAGGGCGTCCGGGCCGACGGGCTCGGCGTCCAGGTAGGGCACGATGTGAACGGGCAGCGGGGCGAAGGACTGCTCGACGTCGGCCAGGTGCCTGGCCTGGGCCGCCACCCATCTCTGCCGCCACGGGTCGGCGCCCCCGGCGGGGAAGACCCGGTTGGCGATCACCGCGTCGACGCGGTAGCCGTACAGGCTGAGGGAGGTGAGCGTACGGCGGGCCTCGGCCAGCACGACGGCCTCGGGGGTGAGCACCAGCCGGACGCTGGCGTCGGGGCCGGTGAGCAGCTCGCGGACCTCGAGCAGGCCGCGGTGCAGCCGCTCCCCCGCGCCGACCACGTGGTCCTCGGGCACGCTGACCTGCGCCACCCGGCGGATCAGCGGGGAGAGCGTGCGCAGCAGCCGCCTGCCGACCGGCAGCAGCCGGTTGACGTGCCAGTCGAGGGCTTCGGGCAGGGCGAGCAGCCGGAGCGTCTCGGCGGTGGGCGCGCAGTCGACGACGATGACGTCCCAGCGACCGCAGCGGGCGTGCTCGCGCAGCTCCAGCAGGGCGATGACCTCCTCGGCGCCCGGCAGGACCGTGATCTCCTCGGCGGTGACCTCGTCCAGGCCCAGCTCGGCGAAGAACCCCCTGGCGTAGTCGCGCAGGTCGCCCCACTGGCGCTCCAGCGCCTTCTGGGTGTCGACCTGGTGCAGGCACAGGTCCGGTGAGACCTCGGTGGGCTCGCCGCCGGCGGTCACACCGAGCGCGTCGGCGAGTGAGTGCGCGGTGTCGGTGGAGACCACCAGCGTCTTGAGCCCGGACCGGGCCGCGAGCGTCGCGGTGGCCGCCGCCGCGGTCGTCTTGCCGACGCCGCCCTTGCCGGTGAACAACAGGACCCTGCTCACGCGCCCTCCCCGCCGGGGCGGCCGGAGACCGGGCGCACCGCTACGGTCCCGAACCGGCCGATTCGCCGGCCCGGCCTCATGAGACCTCGACGCGCTTCTTCAGTCCCTTCAGGGCGGTGTCGATGATGACCTTCTCCGCCTTCCGCTTGATCATGCCGATCATCGGGACCTTGAGATCCACGGCGAGTTCGTACGTCACCTCGGTGCCGTTGCCCTCGTCGGCCAGGCGATAACTTCCGGTGAGCCCGGAAACCATCTTGCCCGCCTCGGCGATGCTCCAGTCGACCGAGTCGTCTCCGTGCCAGGTGTAGGCGAGGGTGTATTCGTCACTGATCACACCCGCGTCCAGGACGAACCGGACCCTGGCCGGACGTCCGTCCTCGTCGGTGGACAGCACCCGCGCCGACTTCACCTGGCCCGCCCACTCGGGGTATGAGGCGAAGTCGGCGATCACCGTCATGATGGGCGACCGGCCGGCGCCGATCGTGATGCTCGAAGTCGTGCGATCAGCCATGGGGTTACCGTACTCGTTCATCGTTTCCAGGCGAACTTCTGATTCACCACTCAAGAACGAAGGGAACCCCGTTTCCGCGGAAGTGGCCCACGTTGAGGCACTCGGTCCTGCCGATCCGCGTGCGGGCGGCCAGGGGCTGGTGCACGTGGCCGAACAGGGCGTAGCGCGGCTGGGTCCGCCTGATCGCCTCCAGCGTGGCCTCGCTGCCCCGCTCGAAGCGCCGGGCCACGACGTCGTAGAGCAGCTCGGGCACGGCGGGAGGGATGTGGCAGCACAACACGTCCACCTCTCCCACGGCCTCCACCTTGCGGGCGAACTCCTCGTCGTCGATCTCGTTCGGCGTCCGGTACGGCGTGCGCAGCCCGCCCCCGACGAAGCCGAACCGGAGGCCGCCGATCTCCACGCTCTGCCCGTCGAGCACGCGGTGGCCCTCCCTGAGGTATTCGGGCCAGTAGCGCGGCAGGTCCACGTTGCCGTGGGTGAGGTAGGCGGGGGTCGGCATGGCGGCGAAGATCTCGCCGTACTGACGGCGGACGGAGCGCTCGATGTGGTCGCGAGGGTCGCCGTCCAGCGAGGCCCAGAGCTCGGCCGACAGCGCCCGCGCCTCGTCGAAGCGCTTGGCGGTGCGCAGCGCGATGAACTGCGTGGCCTTCTCCCGCCCGAACAGCTCGGGGAAGATGCCCTGGGAGTGGTCGTCGTAGTCGATGAACAGGATCAGGTCGCCCAGGCAGACGAGCGCGTCGGCGCCGTCTCCCGCACGCGCCAGGGCGTCGGCGTTCCCGTGCACGTCGCTGACGACATGAACCCGCATGCCGGACATCCTAACCGTTGGCAAAATACGGACATAAGTAACAACTCGGATGCGACATCGACGCCGGAAGGGCGGTTCGAAGGTCCCGCATGACGAGACTGATACCGTGAAATCGCCCCCGGCAACGCCTGGGTAACGGTATCTACCGGCGCGTAACTTATCGCGGTAACTTCCAGGCAGCCCATTTGTCGTGCGTCTTCAGGAGTGACCCGTGCGCGAGTACAGCGTCCCCGTGCTGGTGGATGTCCCCGCCTCCGCCAACCTGACCGACACGCTGTTCCAGCGCGCCGAACGGGAGCCCGGCACCGTCTGCCTGCGCCGCAAGGTCGGCGACGGCTGGGCCGCCGTCACCGCCGGGGAGTTCCGCGACCAGGTCGCCGCGCTGGCGAAGGGACTGGTCGCGGCCGGGGTCGAGCCCGGTGACCGGGTGGCCCTGATGTCACGCACCCGCTACGAGTGGGCCGTGATCGACTACGCGATCTGGGCCGCCGGCGCGGTCAGCGTGCCGATCTACGAGAGCTCCTCCTCCGACCAGGTCAGGTGGATCATCTCCGACAGCGGCGCGAAGGCCGCCTTCGTGGAGCTGGAGTCGCACGAGGAGACCGTCCGCGAGGTGCTGGGCGAGCTGCCGGGGCTCAAAGACCTCTGGCGCATCGACGACGGCGCGCTGGAGAAGTTGTCCCTGCACGGCGCCGAGGTGCCGGACGAGACGCTGACCGAGCGCAGGACCGGCCGCGGCATCGCCGACCTGGCCACCATCGTCTACACCTCGGGCACCACCGGCCGGCCCAAGGGCTGTGCCCTGACCCACGACAACCTGCTGTTCACCGCCAGGAACGTGGCCGCGGGCCCGCTGGAGAAGCTGTTCACCGTTGACGGCCGGGCGGCCCTGCTGTTCCTGCCCCTCGCGCACGTCTTCGCCCGCATGATCCAGGTCGTGCTGATCGAGACGGGCACCGTGCTCGCGCACACCCCCAGCATGAAGAACGTCGCCCCCGACCTGCAGGCTTTCAAGCCGACGTTCCTGCTGGGCGTGCCCCGGGTGTTCGAGAAGGTCTACAACGGCGCCGAGCAGAAGGCCGCCGGCGAGGGCAAGAGCAAGATCTTCCACGCCGCGGCCGACACCGCCATCGCCTGGAGCAAGGCGCAGTCGGCGGGCGGCCCCGGCCTGGCCCTCAAGCTCAGGCACGCCCTGTTCGACAAGCTGGTGTACGGCAAGCTCCGCGCGGCCACCGGCGGCAGGCTGTCGGCCGCGGTGTCCGGCGGCTCGGCCCTGGGCGAGCGGCTCGCCCACTTCTTCCGCGGCGTGGGCATCGAGGTCTTCGAGGGCTGGGGCCTGACCGAGACCTCCGCGCCGTCGTCGGTCAACATGCCGGACGCCAACAAGATCGGCACGGTCGGCAAGCCGTTCCCCGGCGTCACGATCGGCATCGGCGACGACGGCGAGGTGCTGGTCAAGGGCCGCCACATCTTCCACGGCTACTGGAACGACGACAAGGCCACCGCCGAGGCCGTCGACGCGGACGGCTGGTTCCACACCGGTGACGTCGGCGAGCTCGACAAGGACGGCTACCTGCGCATCACCGGCCGCAAGAAGGAGATCCTCGTCACCGCCGCGGGCAAGAACGTCGCCCCGGCCCCGATGGAGGACCTCATCCGGGCCCACCCGCTGATCAGCCAGGCCATGGTGGTCGGCGACGACCGGCCGTTCGTCGGGGCGATCATCACCCTCGACCCCGAGGCGCTGGAGCAGTGGAAGGGCGCCAACGGCAGGGCCTCGGCCACCCTCGCCGACCTCAGCACCGACCCGGCGATCCTGGCCGAGGCGCAGAAGGCGGTGGACAGGGCCAACAGGTCGGTCTCCAAGGCCGAGCAGATCAAGAAGTTCGTGGTGCTCGACAGCGACATCAGCGAGGAGAGCGGGCACCTCACCCCGACCCTCAAGGTCAAGCGCAACATCGTGATGCGCGACTTCGCCAAGCACATCGATTCCCTGTACGGCTGATTCCGTAGGCCTGATTCCGTCTTCGCCGGGAAATCTTCGGCATCCACCGGCGATCTTCACCTTTTGGCTTCCTGGACATTTAATTGCCTGGATTTTGCCGTATGGAAACAGGGGACCTCGATTCCGGCGACCATTTCAGGCGGGAGCCCCGGACGGAGAGACTTACTCCGCTTTTACGGGAGCTCGCTGACAATGGGTCCATCTTTGCGTGCGGGAATATCCGGTATGGGCGTGCGACGGAAATCTTGGGAGGTGTCAGAGGCCGTGCGGGTGCCGCTGTTGCAGGGCGAACAGGTGTCCACAGACGTGAGCGTGGGTGAGCTCCGGCGTGACATGGCCGGCGACGCGTTCCGGCCGGGCCTGGACGAGTTGTGAGCGGGCGCGAGGCGACGGGAGAGAACACGGGACGCGGGCCGTCGTTCGAACCGCCCGAGCCTCCCGGCACCTCCGAGCCGCTCGGGCCGTCCGCGCCTTCCGGCACCTCCGGGCCTCCCCACGCGCCGGGAGCTCCCGGCGCACCCGGACCGGCCGTGCCGGGGCCCGGCGGGAATCCGGCACCGCACGGCCCGCCCGCCTGGGACGGCCCGCTGCCCGCCCCCGGTTCGATCCCTCTTCAGCTGGTCGACCGGGTGAAGGCGGTCCGGGACCGGATGAGCATCCGGTGGCGTCTCACCCTCACCTACAGCGCGCTTTTCTTCACCGCGGGCGCCGCACTGCTGCTGGCGATGTACGTGGTCATCAGATCCGTTCTCCATGAAGGACTGTCCGTCGCACTCCAGGTGCCCGAGAACACCCCGCAGAGTCTGATCGAATTCTGGAAGCAGCAAATTCGGCTTCAGCAACGCGTCGCGACCGATGTGGTGCTCGGCGGACTGGTCAAGCAGTCGCTCATGGCCCTGCTCGGCATGGGAATTTTCGCACTTATTGTTGGATATTTCGTTGCGGACCGGGCGCTCCGGCCCGTCCAGCAGATGACCGCGACGGCCCGAAAGCTCTCTGACAACACGCTCGCCCACGAACGCATCGCCTTGAGAGGTCCCGACGACGAGCTCAAGGAGCTGGCCGACACCTTCGACGCCATGCTGACCAGGCTCAACGTGGCGTTCGACACACAGCGGAGGTTCGTGGCCAACGCCTCGCACGAGCTGCGCACCCCGTTGACGATCAATCGGACGGTCCTGGAGATCGCTCTGGGGGACCCCGAGGCCTCGGGCGACCTCAAGGCGCTGGGCCGTACCCTCCTGGAGGTCAACGCCCGCAACGAGCGGCTCATCGAGGGGTTGCTGCTGCTGGCCCGCAGCGAGCGCGAGCTGACCGTGCGCAAGCCCGTGGACGTCAAGGACGTCGTCATGACGGCGCTGGAGCCCCTCGGGCCCGTGGCGCAGGAGGCCGGCGTCACGCTGACGGCCGAGCTGCACAGCGCCGTGACGACCGGTGACCCGGTCCTGCTGGAGCGATCGGTGGCGAATCTGGTGGAGAACGCCCTCAAGTACAACGTTCCCGAGAACGGGCACGTCTGGGTGCGCACGGGTTCGGCCGACGGGTCCCTGATCGTCCAGGTCGCCAACACCGGACCGTACGTACCCGCCTACGAGGTCGGCGGCCTGTTCGAACCGTTCAGGAGGCTCAGCGGTGACCGGATCGACTCCGCCAAGGGCGCGGGACTCGGGCTGTCCATCGTGCGCGCCGTCATGAACGCCCACGGTGGCGACGTGACGGCGACCCCACGTGACGGGGGCGGTCTGGTGGTGACGTTGCGGCTCACGACGTCCTGATCCGAGAAGGGGAACCCGTTCGCCGAACTCCCCCTGCCCTGCGGCTGGACGGGCTACCCGGATTCGAGCAGCCGGGTGAAACGATCGGCGACCAGGGCCCAGTCCCATTCTCGCGTGACCCACTCGCGGCCGCGCTCCCCCATCGCGCGCGCCCTCGCCGGATCGGCCAGCAGGCCGATGAGGGCCCCGGCCACCTCGGCCGGGGAGGCGCCGTCCACGACCAGGCCCGTCTCCCCCTGCAGCACCGCGTCAGGGGCCCCGCCCGACGAGCCCGCCACCACGGGCAGCCCGCTGGCGGAGGCTTCGAGGTAGACGATGCCGAGCCCTTCCACGTCGATGCCACCGAGCCTCGTGCGGCACGGCATGGCGAACACGTCACCGGCGGCGAGGTAGGCCGGCAGCGAGGCGGACGGCACCGGGCCGGCGATCCTGACCGAGTTGCCCAGCGGCCGGGCCAGCCGCTCCAGCGTCCCGCGGTAGGGTCCGCCGCCGACGAGCAGCAGCACCGCGTCCGGTACGGCTCGCAGCACCCGGGGCCAGGCCCGCAACAGGACGTCCTGTCCCTTGCGCGGCACCAGCCGCGACAGGCAGACCACGACCGGCCGGTCTGCCAGGCCCAGTGCCGCGCGCACCCCTCCCCCGTCGGCGTCCGGCCGGAACACGGCGGTGTCGACGCCGGGCGCGAGCCGTACCAGCTTGCCGGCGGGGATCACCCGGGCCAGCCGCCGCCGGGTGTAGTCACCCAGGTAGGTGACCACGTCGGCGTGGTCGCCGATCCTGGCCAGCAGGCGGCGGGCGAGCGGAACCTGCGCCCAGGACGCCTCGTGGCCGTGTGTGATCATGACGACGCGGTCCGCCCCGGCGGCGCGCAGCCTGGGCCCGAGCAGGCCGAGCGGGGCCGCCGCGCCGAAGACCACCGTGTCGCACTTGAACCTGGCGACCAGTTCGGCGGCCCGCCGGGCGACCTCGCGCGTGGGCAACATCAGCGAGGTGGGATGCCGCACGACCGGGTACGGCTGCCGCGCGTCGAAGCCGTCGCAGCCGGGCCACCGCGGGGCGTAGACGACCACCGAGTCCGGCGGGCGGCAGGCGGCCAGGCCGTGCACGAACGACTGGATGCCACCGGCCCGGGGAGGGAAGTCGTTGGTGACGATCAGCGCACGGCTCACGGCTCGCGCATGCCGTTCAGCAGGGCCCAGGACCGCGCCATCGCGATGCGCTGCGGCGCGGTGGGGTGGGAGACGTAGAGGGCGTATTCGAAGGCGTCCGGCGACAGATCCGAGATGTTGGTGACCGACAGTCGTTTCTGCATGGCCGTGAACGCGACCGGATCCCTGGTCAGATCCAGCGCGTGCGCGTCGGCGCGCGCCTCGATGTGCCTGCTGACCAGGTTCTGCGCCGGACTGGACAGCACCGCGGTCAGGCTCAGCAGCCCCATGATCAGGCCCACCGCCTTCGGGTCGGCCGCCGAGGCGATCCCGGTGCGCCGCCGTAGCGGCTGCCAGGAGGTCGCCAGGTAGAGCAGGCAGGCTCCGCAGGCCGCGCCCAGGCCGCCGACGAGCGTGCCGTACAGCACGTCGTCGGCCTTGGCGTGGCCCAGCTCGTGCGCCACCACCAGCTCGACCTCGTCCGCGGGCGCCTTGAGCAACGTGTCGTAGACCACGATCCTGCGGGTCGCGCCGAGCCCGGAGACGTAGGCGTTGAGCGTGGTGGTCCGCCGGGAGGCGTCGGCGACGAGGACGTCTTCGACGGGCACGCCGTCCCGGGAGGCCATGGTGAGCAGGTCGTCGCGGAGTTGCCCGGCGGGCAGCGGCGTGAAGTCGTTGAAGAGCGGCTCGATCAGCACCGGGTAGGCGAAGGAGGCGACCATGGTCAGCGCGAACGCGCCGACGGCCGCGGGGATCCACCAGCGCCGGTAGCGGCGCGCCAGCGCGACCACCGCGAGCACCATGATCGCGATCAGCCCGGTCCTGATGCCGATGTTCTTGATCCGGTCGGCGCTCCAGGCCGGCCAGTCCTGGGTGGACAGGCCGAACTCGCGCAGGTGGATCTCCGACCACATGCCCAGCGGCCAGCGCAGGATCTCCACCGCCACCGACAGCACCAGGACGCCGAGCAGCACCCTCAGCCACCACGGCCCCCGCAGCCTGCCGACCAGCCGCGCGCCCAGCGGGGTGCTCACCAGGATCCCGGCCGCCACCAGGGTCAGGCCGAGCGAGAGGTAGGCGGGCGCGCTGAGCACGGCGTCGAAGCTCTCGGAACGGGCGATCTGGTCCGGGGTGAAGTCGCGGGCCGGGTCGGGGACGACGGGCGGCGCCGTGGGCGGCAGAGCCCGCCAGGGCGTGGTGAACGCCACGACCGCCAGCGTGACCGCTCCGAGGGCGGCCAGCGCCCATCCCGCCGCCCGGATGCCCGGGGGCGTACCGGTCGTGGTTCGCGTCATCCCAGTTCCCTTCGGAGGTGGTCCCGCCAGGCGGCGACGAGCTCCGCCTGCGACAGGCCCAGCGTGCTGCCGACATCGCTACCGTAAAGCCTCACCAGCGCCTTCTCGCCGAAGCGCTCCGCGATGTAGCGGCAGGCGAGCCAGGCCTCCTCGTAGGCTTGCGCCAGCCGAGGGACGCCGGGGGCGAAGTCGGCCGGCCCGGGAAGCCGGGTGGGCACGACGCCCGCGCGCACCTCCCGTGCGAGCTCGGCGGCGGCCTCGCGGACCCCTATCCCGGAGTCGCGGTATCCCACGTAGTCGGCGAACCCCTCCGACAGCCACATCGGCACCCTGCCGCCCCGGGTCGCGCCGGTGGCCACGTGGGTGAGCTCGTGGGCGATCACCACGTCCCGGCCGGTCTCGCTGAGCCTGGCGTAGCCCGACGGCAGGACGACCACCCGGTCGGCGGTGGCCATCGCGGCCAGCCCTCCGGTGCTCCCCGCGCCGGCGAGCGCCGCCGCCTCCGCGTCGGTGGCGGGAAAGAGGATCACCGCCCGGACCGGTCCCCAGATCCGCCCGACGGCACGGCGGGCGCGGTCGGCCCTCGACGCCAGATCCCGCAGGTTCGCCGGTGGGACGCGGTGGCCGATCACGATGGAGTGCTCGCCGCGGACGACGGTGGCGGCGCCGGGCCACGGGCCGCGCGGCTGCCGGGGCAGCGGCCCCGCCCCGGCGATCAGGCCGGCGCCCATCAGCGCCAGCATCCCGGTGAGCACGGCGCGACGCCCTCTCGGGACGGACATATGAGTCGATGCTACTCGACGGGCGTGGAGCGGCCCCGGTTCGGCCGGCATGGAGCGGCCCCGGTCATCCGTCGAGGATGGCCGGGGCCGGTTCCCTCCGTCAGCCTCCGGGGCGGACCGCTCCGGCGAAGGAGGACCTGTAGTACCCCTTCAGATTCACGATCCGGACCGTCTTGCCGCTGCTCGGCGAGTGGACCATCTTGCCCTTGCCGACGTACATGCCCACGTGGCCCTTGCCGTAGAAGAACAGCAGGTCACCGGGGCGCAGACGGCTCCAGGAGACCTTCTTCCTGACGGCGCGGTACTGGCTCTGCGTGATCCGGGGGAGAGACACGCCGGCCTTGCGCCACGCGTACTGGACAAGTCCGGAGCAGTCGAACGCGCCGGGACCGGTGGCTCCCCACCGGTACGGATCGCCGATCTGCTTCTTGGCCGCCACGACGGCCTTGCCGGCCCTCACCTTCTGCCGTGCGATCTTGCTCGTCCCGGCCTTCGCCTTGACCTTGGCCTTCGCCTTGGTCTTCGCGGTGCTTTCGGCCTGGACGGTGATCACGCTGTCCGCCGTCGCCTGTGCAGCCGTGGAGCTCAGCGCGACCGCCCCGGAGGAAGCGGTCAGGGTGAGGACGGCACCGCCGAAGGAAAGGCGGGCAAGGCGCGACAAACGGGGGTTATGCAGGGTGGTAGACAGGATTTCTCCTTGGGACTTCCACTGATGCCTACCGGGTTAGCTGACGGATTCGGGCGGGGAAGTCGCCCTACGGCATGACATATGCCGATTCACCCCTGGCCATGCTCTGAGGGCCCTTGGGTCCCCGGTTCCATGCCTCCTGGCTGCACGGATTCGGCAGGCCGCCGCGGTGGGGGTCAACCCCGCAGGGGAGCGGCGGCCAATTGGATTTCTCAGCGGAATGCCGGCCTGGAGGGCCGGCATTCGGAGCGGCGACATGGCGTGCCGCCGCGACGCCAGAAGGTACTCCGATCCTCAAATTCCGGCAAAGCAATGACAAGGAAATGAAGATCGGAAAGCGCTGTCCGTTCTTCCGTTACCCCAGCGTGATAGCCGGTTCCTTCAATCGAATATGACTCTCGTCACATTCCGTGAATGATCACCCGAAGAACACCTCTTCTGTAACATTCGTCACACTGAATTCGATCTTCAGTACCCTTCCGGCGCCCGGATCGTCGTGAGGGCCGGCCGAGAGGCGGCGGCCGTCCCGCGTCCGCGACGGTCCACGTCGCGGCCGGCCGTACGGTGGCGTCGTAGATCCGGCGGGTGGCCGGCGACTCGGCGCGCTCCGGGCTCGTCGAACCGGGTGATGGCGAGCTCGGCGAGACGGTGGCCGTCCTCGTCGAGCGCCAGTGCCCGGTTGTGCGCGGTGAGCCCGCGCACCGCGTGACCGAACCGGTCGTACTCGGCGACGGGCAGATGGCCGCCGGCCTGGATCAGCGTCATGCCCTCGACGCGGTGGGCCGTCGGCACGGTGTTGCCCGCGGCGTCCTTGGCCCAGGGCGTGTCGATCTCTCCAAGGGAACGGCTGCTTTTGCGTCAGATGTCACTTAACCCGAAAAAGCCCCAGGAAGGCAGATCCTCGCGAATACGCGGAGACCCTCACATGAGTACGCGGACGCCCCTCGAGCAGGCGGACGCCCGCACGTGAGTGCCCGGGTCCCTGCGAGAGCCTCGGTGAGGAATGCCCGATCGGACGCCGGAGATGGCCGCGTCCCGATTCCGGACCCCCGCCCCGAGATCGGCCGTCCGCCGGGACATCCGCTTCGGGCGTCCACCGGTTCAGGGGCGGACGGCTCCGACCAGACGGCCACCGTAGGAGGACAGGGGAACGACCTTGACGACGTCTCCCGTTTGGGGAGCGTGGACGATCTGGCCGTTGCCCGCGTAGAGGCCCACGTGGCCCAGGCCCGAGCTGAAGATCAGGTCCCCGGCCTGGAGATCACTCAGGGACACCTTGCGGCTGGCGCCCCAGCCCCACTGCTCCCAGGTCGTGCGAGGAAGGCTGACGCCGCCGCTGCGCCAGGAGGCCTGGACGAGGCCGGAGCAGTCCCAGCCGCCCGGGCCCGTGCCGCCGTACTGGTACGGCTTGCCGATCTGGGCGAAGGCGAAGTCCAGGGCGGCCTTGGCGTTGCCGGAGGCCGGGCCGTTGTACTTGATGCCGGCGCTGTTGGGGTCGCCGGTCCGGTAGGCACCGAGCTTGCGCAGCAGCTTGGTCTGGACCTTGACCATCTTGTCGGCCTTGGTCTTCTCCGCCGCCAGTTCGTCGCGCGTCGCGTCGGCCTCCGAGAGGGCGACCTTGGCCTTGTCGCGGTTGTCGCGCAGCGTCTTGTTCGCCGCGTCGAAGGCCTCCAGGGACTGGGCGCGGGAGGCGGACATCTGATCGACCATGGCCAGGCCGCTCAGCAGCGTGCCGAAGCTGGGCTGGCTGATCAGCCCCTCCCAGCTGCTCACTCCGCCGAGTTGGTAGGAGCTGACGGCCATCGTGACGAGCTCCTCGCGCAGCCCGGCGACCTTGGCGTTCTGACGGGCGAGGTCGCCGTTCAGCGTCTGGTACTTCTTGCGGGCCTTCTTCCACTTCTCGCTGGCCTGGTTGTATTTCTCGACGACTTTGTCAGCCTGGTCGTTGAGCTTGTCCAGCTTCTTCTTGGCCTGGGCGATGGTCGGCTTCGGCTCGGCGAAAGCGCTGCCGCCGACCGGCAGCAGCAACAGCGCGAAGGCCAGCCCTACGGCCATCGGCACCCGACCAAATCCAACCGGCATACCTGCCACGGCCACGGTGCCGCCTCCCCCAGTGCAAAGACCTGGGCGGAATAGTACAGAAGAAGTAAGGCTTAGCTCACCTTTTTGGCTGTTTTGCTCTCAGGCGCAGACGGCGATCGTGCAGATCTTCCCGGCCATTTTGCCGGCGTCCCGCAGCTGGTTGTCCCAGTCATGCTTGGCCGGCTTGGCGTACTCTCCCGCCCAGAGATAGATCAGCACGGCGCTGCCCTTGCGGACCACCACGCTCCGGTCGCCGCCGATGCCGGCCTTCCTGCCGTAGTAGACCTGACCGGAGACCTTCAGCGCGTCGTCTCCGAGCCCGGTCACGGGTGCGGAGGCGTAGCGGTAGCTGGAGCCGCTGTCGGTACGGGACGCGCATGCGGACAGGGCGGCGCGGACCTGGGTCATGGCCCGCTCCGCGTCGGCCTTCGAACCATACAGGAGCACCTGCTCGACCTTCATGAAGTCCGGCACACCCGTGAACGTCACCGTCCGCGCGGCCACCCGGCCCGCCTTGCCGGGGGCTCCCCGGTCACACGGGTCGAGCGCGAGCCTCGCCTTGAGAGAGTCGCTGACCTTCCAGTTCGTCTCGGGGTCGTTGTCCTTCTTCGCCGCGGCCTTCTCGTACAGCAAGAACCCCTTGGGAACGCCGGAAGCGGCGACGGCCGCACCGGGTGCGGCGACGACCGCACCGGCCACGAGGGCGGCGCAGACCAGCGTCATGATCTTCTTCATCGAATCAACCTCCGGTGATCCGACGCGCCATGGGGTCGAAAAGTTCAGCCGCGCCCGAGACGCCGCAGGAGCAGGACCGACGGAACCGGCCGCGCGCCCATCCGGCGGACCGACTCGGCCACCTCGCGGTCGGAGGAGACCACCGCGACGGCACGGCCGGCGGGCTCGGCTCGGACCAGCTGGCGGATCAGGTCGTCGGCGATCTGGCCGGGGGCGCTGAACATCACTCGGACTCCCCGGGGAGCCGACACCGGGACCGGGCCGTTCAGCTCGGCGCCGTCGAAGACGCAGGTCAGCTCGGTGCGGGTCTGCGCGTACAGCGCGCCGAGCCCGGTGAGCAGGCGGTTGCGCTGGTCGGCGAGGGTGAGCGTGCCGTATCCGGTCTTGGTCACGTTGTAGCCGTCCACGATCAGGTGGATCTGCGGCAGCGCGAGCAACTGGTCGAGCAGGACCGGGTCGTCGTCGGCGAGTGCCCTGGCGGGCACCGCCTGGACACCCTGGCTACCGGGCGCGACGGAGACCACCGAGTCGGCGGGCCGGCTGATGCTGGAGGGCAGGGCGAGTTCCCTGCGCAGCCCCGCCGCGGCGTCCTGGAGTGCGTCCAGGAGCATGCGGACCTTGGTGTCCTCGACGCTGCGGCCCTCGCGGGCGGCCCGGCGGGTGGCCTCCAGCTGCCGCTCGGCGTCGGCGAGGCGCTCACGCAGGCGGCGCAGCTCGCTCTCCCCCGCGCTTCCCGCCGACGCGGCGGCGGCCTTGATCTCCTGGGCGGCCTCGGCCACCTCGGCGGCCCGCGCGTCGGCCGCCTTGGCCCGCTCGCGGGCGTCGTGCAGCTTGCGGCGCAGGTCGGAGATCTCCGACCGGGCCGTCTTGAGCTGGTCACGCAGCCGGTCGGACTCCTCCTTGGCCGAGGTCTTCTGCGCCGCAAGCTGCTCGCGCAGCCGGTTGAGCGTCTGCTCCTGCGCCGACCCCTCGGCCGCGACGGCCGACCGTTCCAGGTCCGCGCGGGCGGCCTCCACCATCTCCGCCCAGCCGGGTGGCCGGGTGAGATAGGCGGAGGCGGCGACCAAGACCGGCTCGGCGGCCGGCGGCACGACACCCTCGGCAAGGCTCGCGACCAGCTCGGGCCAGCCCGCGCTCAGCGTCTCGGCGACCAGCTCCCGGAACTTCTTGTCGCCCTCCAACTGGGCGGCGATCGGCGCACTGCCCAGTTTGGCGCGTTTACGAGGATCGAACCGGGCGATTCCCTTGAGAGGCAGGGGCACGGTGGCAGCGGGCATCGATCCCAGGACCTGGGACGCCAGCTCTACGACATGTAAGCGAACCTGCTCGGGTAACGGACGAGACAGGCCCTCTCCGGCTGAACTCATCACGGCCCCTACTCGGATTGGTCTTCACGTCAAGGGTACGGCTACCGCACCCTGACCCGGACATGACCGGAAAGCCGGCTCCCATCCGTCCGGCCGGTGAACCGCGTATGGACAAGTGGTTGATCACAGGTATACGACTGTGCCCAGCGACTTGCGACGCATGCCACCCGGGAGAACCCGATGGACGAACAGCGCGGCCAGACAGAACAGATGCGCGTCTCCACCCGCGATCTCGGCGAGTTGCGCGAGCGGATGCGCTCCTGGCTCACCGGCCGTCTGGGCCGCCCGGTCGCGGTGTCGCGGCTGTCGCAGCCTTCGAGCAACGGCATGTCCAGCGAGACCCTGCTCTTCGACGCGTCGTGGGACGCCCCCGAGGGGCGGCGGGACATCGAGTGCGTCGCCCGGATGGCCCCGGCGAGCGAGGCGGTGCCGGTCTTCCCCAGCTACGACCTCGGCAGGCAGTTCGAGGTCATGCGGATGGTCAGGGAGCGTGCCGGGGTGCCCGCCCCGCGCGCCCTGTGGTTCGAGCCCGATGCCGGCCCGATGGGCGCACCGTTCTTCGTGATGGAGCGGCTCACCGGTGACGTGCCGCCGGACGTGATGCCCTACACCTTCGAGGGCTGGCTGCTCGACGCCCGCCGGGCCGACCAGGACAGGCTGCAGCGCCAGAGCGTGGAGATCCTGGCCAGGTTGCACGACGCGCCGTTCACCGCCGAGGAGCTCGGGACGGTGACATCTCACCGGTCCGGCGGGTCCGCGCTGCGCGAGCACGTCGACGGCCAGCGCGCCTACTACGAGTGGGCGCACGGCGCGATGCGGATCCCGGTGCTGGAACGGGCGTTCGCCTGGCTGGAGGAGCACTGGCCGGCCGACTCCGGCCCCGCCGTGCTGAGCTGGGGGGACGCGCGCATCGGGAACGTGATGTATCAGGACTTCACCCCGGTGGCCGTGCTGGACTGGGAGATGGCGGGCGTCGCCCCCCGCGAGCTGGACATCGCCTGGATGATCTTCTTACACCGGTTCTTCCAGGACGTCGCCGAGGTTTTCGGACTGCCCGGCATGCCGGATTTCATGCGGCGCGAAGACGTCTGCCGGACATATCAAGAAATCACCGGCTACAGCCCGCGTGACATGGAGTTCTATGAGATGTACGCCGCGCTGCGGCACGGCGTCATCATGGCCCGCGTCTGGCACCGGCGGATCCATTTCGGCGAGCAGCCCATGCCGGAGGACCCCGACGACCTGGTCATGCACCGGGCCTCGATCGAACGGATGCTGGACGGAAGCTACTGGGGCTGAGCCGGCCACCTCTCGGCGGCGGGTCCCATGACGGGGTGTCCACGGCAGGACCCCGGGCTCCCCGGCGAACACGGAACTCTCGCAGCCGCCCTGTCGAGAAGACGACGTGGCGAGGCGCCGTCCGGACGACCGCGGCGGGCTGAAAGATCCCCGCAGCCGCGCCTAGTCGTCCAGTCGTCCGGCGTCATGGACGATCAACGCGATCTGAACGCGGTTGTTGAGGTCCAGTTTGGTCAGCACCCGCGACACATGAGCCTTGACCGTCGCCACGCTCATGTAGAGCTCGGCGGCGATCTCCGCGTTCGACTTTCCCCGGCCGACGGCCACCGCGACCTCGCGCTCGCGCTCGCTGAGCCCGGCCAGCAGGGCCCTGGCCCGCTCCCGGCGAGCTCCCGCGCCTCCTTCGGCGATGTGCGCGATGAGCTGCCTGGTCACCGCGGGCGACAGGATCGGCTCCCCCGCCCCCACCCGGCGGATCGCGGCGACCAGCTCGCCGGGCATGGTGTCCTTCAGCAGGAACCCCGCCGCCCCCGCGCGCAACGCCCGCAGCACCTGGGCGTCGGCATGGAAGGTGGTCAGGATGACCACCTCGGGCGCCGCGGGAGCCGCGCGCAGACGCTCGGTCGCGGCCAGCCCGTCCACCCTGGGCATGCGGATGTCCATCAGCACCACGTCCGGCCGGTGCTCGGCCACCAGCGCGGGCACCTCGTCCCCGTCGGCTGCCTCGCCCACGACGACGAGGTCGCCGGCGCCGCCGAGGATCATCGACAACCCGGCGCGGACGAGCGCGTCATCGTCGACGATCAACACGCGGATCTGCGGAGCGGCGGGGGCTGAGGTCATGCCGGTCACGATAGTCATCTCCCGATCCTCCCGACCCGCCCCGATGCCCCGGAGCGCGGCGCACCCCCCGTGCGCCCGCCGGAGAGCCGGGGCGCCGCCGTCCCGGATCCCTTCGGGGCGGCGGGTCTCAGGCGGCCCACGGCAGCCACGCGCTGAGCCGGAAGCGGCCGTCGGGGCCCCGGCCGTAGTCGAGGCGGCCGCCCATCAGTTCGGCACGCTCGGTGAGCCCGATCAGGCCGGTCCCGCTGCCGGGGATGGCGTGCCCGGCGGTGACCCGGTTACGGATCTCCACGGTGAGCCCGTCGCCGGGCCCGCCGGCCACGGTGACGCCCACCGGGGCGTCGGCGGCGTGCTTGCGCGCGTTGGTCAGCCCCTCCTGGGTGATCCGGTAGGCGTTCCTGCCGAGACGGGCGGGCGCCTGCGCGGCCTCGTTCACCCGCATGTCGAGCGTCACCTCCATGCCCGCCAGCCGGGACTCCTCGACCAGCTCGGCCAGGTCCGTCAGGGTCGGCTGGGGCCGATCCGGAGTGGTGCCCTCGGAGTCGAACCGGAGCACGCCGATGACCTCGCGCAGGTCCTGGAGCGCCTGGTGGGCTCCCGCCCGGATCACCCCGGCCGCCTTGGCGACGTCGCGCGCCTCCATGTCCGGGCGGTATTCCAGTGCGCCCGCGTGCACGCTGAGCAGCGAGAGCCGGTGGGCGAGCACGTCGTGCATCTCCCTGGCGATGCGCTCACGCTCCAGGTGCCTGGCCCGTTCCACCCGCAGCTCCGCCTCGACCTCGGCCCGCTCGGCGCGATCACGCAGCGTGAACACGAGCTGGCGCCGGGCGCGCACGAACATGCCCCAGAGGATCAGCAGGACATAGACCAGTACGGAGACGAGGAACGCCATGCCGAAGGGCAGGTCGGGGTCGGGCCGCCACCACAGATAAGGCCCGAGCGTGGCCAGATGCAGCCCGCCGGTCAGGGCCACGAACGCGAACGGCCGGTGCACGGCCACGGTGAACAGCATCGCGCACACGGGGCCGGTGGCGACGCCGGACACCAGCGAGACCGGCACCAGGGCCAGGGCCAGCCCCACCGGCCAGCGGCGGCGCAGCCAGACCGCGGCGCACGCGAGCGCGCCGATCAGCTGGTCGGCGACAAGGACCGGCCGCGGCGTCGAGAAGTCGGAATCCATGGCGGTGGCCACGGCCAGCCCTATCGCCACGGCCATGAGGAAGATGAGCATGTCCGCGGCCCAGTCACGGGTCGAGCGCCGCACCCGGGACCGCTCCTCCCTGGGGCCGGGGTGCAGGACCGCGGGAAGCAGCCACCGGTATTCCGTCACGTTCCCAGACAGTACGGCCGAGCCCGCCCGTCCGGTACCGACCAAAGTCGATGCCGTCGGCTACCTTCGGCCGAAGCGGTACCGCACCGCCGTCACCAGCATTGACGCCATGAAGGGATTTCTCGAGCTGGCCGGAATGATCTGCCTCGTCCAGGCCGTGGGCGGAACGGTGAACACCCTGCTGGGCTGGTGGGGCTGGGCGCACGGGATGCTTCTGGTCAACCGCCTCGCCTTCCTCGAAGGATACGAGATCTTCACCGGCATCGTGCTGGGCGTGCTCGGGCTGGCGCTGTGCGCGGCGGCCTCCGCCGTCCACAGGGACTGACCACCGGCCGGAGCCCGCGCCCGTCGCGTCGCCGGAACCGGAACCGGAACCGGTCCGGGACCGGGGGCGCCATGTTAAATGTCGGTCGGGGCTCCTATGGTCTTGAGTCGTGGATTACGTCGTGCAGGGAACGCTGGACGAGTTGGGCACGCCACTCGACCAGATCACGTTCGTCGTGTTCGACCTGGAGACCACCGGGGTTTCGGCGGGCGAGCACGCGATCACGGAGATCGGGGCGGTGAAGGTCAGGGGCGGCGAGGTGCTGGGCGAATTCGGCACTTTGGTCGACCCGGGTTCGCCGATTCCGCCCTTCATCTCGGTGCTGACCGGCATCACCGACGCCATGGTCGTGGCGGCACCGAAGATCGAGTCGGTGCTGCCGTCGTTCCTGGAGTTCGCCGAGGGCTCCACCCTCGTGGCGCACAACGCGGGATTCGACCTGGGCTTCATCAAGGCGGCCTGTGCCGCCCACGGCTACCCCCCGCCGGCCCACCCCGTGGTCGACACCGTCGTGCTGGCGCGCAAGCTGCTGACCCGCGACGAGGCGCCGAACTGCAAGCTGTCCACGCTGGCGCGGATCTTCAGCAAGACCGAGCCCCGC
The DNA here is from genome assembly GCF_050949235.1 of Streptosporangium sp. CA-135522. Lineage (NCBI taxonomy): Bacteria > Bacillati > Actinomycetota > Actinomycetes > Streptosporangiales > Streptosporangiaceae > Streptosporangium > Streptosporangium sp. CA-135522. Next base: position 3,033,784 of record NZ_CP192026.1, on the reverse strand, counting down.
CATCGCGCGCTCGCCGACGCCCAGGCCACCGTGGACGTGCTCCACGCGCTGCTGGAACGGGCGGGTTCCTTCGGGGTGCACACCCTGGAGGAGCTCAAGGGCTTCGTCCGCGCGCCCACCCCGGAGCAGCGCCGCAAACGGCATCTCGCCGACGCGGTGCCGACCGGCCCCGGCGTCTACGTGTTCGAGGACGAGCGCGGCGATCCCCTCTACGTCGGCAAGAGCACCAACCTCCGCAACCGGGTGCGCAGTTACTTCACCGCCGGCGAGACCCGCCCCCGGATCCGCGAGATGATCGGCATCGTCGAGCGGGTCCGGCCGATCGCCTGTGCGACCGCGCTGGAGGCCGAGGTGCGAGAGCTCAGGCTGATCGGTTCGGCCAAGCCGCGGTACAACCGCCGGTCACGCTTTCCGGAGAAGATGGTCTGGCTCAAGCTGACCGACGAGCCGTTCCCCCGCCTGTCGATCGTCCGCGAGGTCAAGGACGACGACGCCGGCTATCTGGGCCCGTTCACCAGCACCCGCGCCGCCGAGGACGCCCGCGCCGCGCTGCACGAGGCGATCCCGCTGCGGCAGTGCACCGAGCGGATCACCCCGCGCACCGGACGTGCCGCCTGCGCCCTCGCCGGACTCGGCAAGTGCGGAGCACCGTGCGAGGGCCGCCAGAGCGCCGAGGAGTACGGCCTGCACGTCGTGACGGCACGCCGGGCCATGGAGCTCGACGCCGCCCCGGTCTTCTCCGCCGTCCAGGCGCGGATGGAGCGCCTGGCCCTCGACCAGCGCTACGAGGAGGCCGCGGCCGACCGCGACCGGCTCGCCTCCTACATCCGCGCCGGCGCTCGGATGCAGCGGCTGCGGGCGCTGACGGCGATCCCCCAGATGGTCGCGGCCTCCCCCGTGGCGGGCGGCGCCTGGCAGATCCACGTCGTCCGGTACGGCCGGCTGGCCTCGGCAGGGGTGATGCCCAGAGGCGCCCACCCCACCCCGTTCGTGGACGCGCTGGTGGCCACCGCCGAGACAGTCGTGCCGGGGCCGGGCCCCGTCCCCGCCGCCAGCGCCGAGGAGACCGAGTGCATCCTGCGCTGGCTGGAGACCCCCGGCGTGCGCCTGGTGCAGGTCGACGGCACCTGGAGCCTGCCGATCGGGGGTGCGGGGCGCCTCAAGGCCCGCCTCGACCACGCCTACCGGTCCGCCGAACCGCACCGGTCGCGTGAGGGCCGGCCGATGCGCTGATAGCTTCGGAGCCTGCAAGCCGTACTCAACGAGGAGGAAGCTCGTGGTCACCGCGATCGTGCACATCAACGCCGAGGTGGACCGGATCCCCGAGGTAGCCCAGACGATCGCCGAGATCGACGGGGTGAGCGAGGTCTACTCCATCACCGGGGAGTACGACCTGATGGCCATGGTCCGCGTCTCCGCCTACGAGGAGATCGCCGAGGTCATCCCCGGCCGGATCAACAAGGTCGCCGGGGTGCTGCGCACCGAGACGCACATCGCCTTCCGCACCTACTCCAGGCACGACCTCGACGCCGCCTTCTCGATCGGCCTCGGCGAGTCCGACTGACGTTCACCCGGACGGGTGGGAGCCCGGACGCACCTCGCCCATCGTGGGCAGCCGGGCCCGCACCTCGAACCCTCCCTCGGGCAGGGCGCCGGCTTCGAGCGTCCCGCCGAAGAGCGTGGCGCGCTCACGCATGCCCAGCATGCCGTAACCGGTGTTCGTCGTCGTGGTGACCTGCCCGTCGTCGCGCACCAGCACGTCCAGGAAGCCCGGCCGCCAGCGCAGGGTGACGTGGGCCGTCTGCGCCCGGGCGCGCCTGAGGGTGTTGCCGAGCGCCTCCTGGACGATCCGGTAGGCCGACAGTTCGAGGGCGAGGCCGATCTCGACGGGACTGCCGTCCTCGACCACGTCCACCCGCAGCCCTCTCGTACGGACCTGAGCCAGCAGGTCGGACAGGTCGGACAGCTTGGGCTGAGGCGTCCTGGTCCCCGGGGAGTCCGCCGCCTTCAGCAGGCACAGCATGCGCTGGAGCTCGACGAGCGCCTGGCGGCCGGACTCCTCGGCCAGCCGCAGGGTCTCACGGGCCCGCACGGGATCCTTCTCCATGATCATCCGACCGGCGCCGACGCCGAGCGTCATCATGCTGATCCCGTGGGCGACCACGTCGTGCAACTCGTGGGCGATGCGGGCGCGTTCCTCGGTGACCGTGGCATGGGCCAGCGCGTCCTGCTGGTCGGCGATCCTGGCCCGCTCGCGGCGAAGCGTCGTGAGCAGGTGCCCGCGTTCGCGGGCGAGTCCCGCCACGGCCAGGAACAGGCCGATCAGCACCACGATCACCAGGGTGGGGGGTATCTGATCGGCCAGGGGGTCAACACGCCACATGAGCGCAATCTAGGGCGGCCCGCCAAAGGGCTACATCCCCTCACGGGTGGATCTATCATCCGCCCGCGAGGGGAGAGCCGAGGTCAGCGAGACTTCTGTGCCCGGCTGCTGGCGATCCAGCGGTCGAGGGTGGCCGCGGCGGCACCGGAGTCGACGGCCCGCACGGCCCGGACGTAGCCGGCGGACATGGCGGCGTCCAGGTCGTCGCCCCCGCCGTCGAGGGCGACCAGCGCGGCGGCGGCGTTGAGCAGCACCGCGTCACGAACCGGGCCGGTCTTGCCCTGGAGCAGGTCGTGCACGGCCTGGGCGTTGAACGTCACGTCCCCGCCGCGCAACGCGTCGGGCGCGGACCTGGGGATGTCCAGCACGGCGGGGTCGAAGACGGTCCGCGTGGCGGTGCCCTCGCGCACCACCCAGACCGTGGAGGTCGTGGCGGTGGTGAGCTCGTCCAGCCCGTCGTCGCCCCGGAAGACCAGCGCCGACACCCCGCGCTCGGCGAACACGCCCGCGACCACGGGGAGCATGCCCGGGTCGAAGATTCCGATCGCCTGAGCCGCGGGCCTGGCCGGGTTGGTCAGCGGGCCCAGGAAGTTGAAGACCGTCGGGATGCCGAGCTCCTTGCGCGGCGGGCCGGCGAAGCGCAACGCCGGGTGGTAGAGCGGCGCGAAGCAGAAGGCGATGCCCGCCTCCACGGCGACCTTGGCGGTGCCGGCCGGGGACAGGTCGAGCACGACCCCCAGACGCTCCAGCACGTCGGCGGCGCCGCAGGAGGAGGAGGCGGCGCGGTTGCCGTGCTTGACCACCCGCGCGCCCGCGGCGGCGGCCACGATCGCGGCCATGGTCGAGACGTTGACCGTGTGCGCGCGGTCGCCGCCGGTGCCGACGACGTCGACGACGGGGCCCTCCACCGACAACGGGGTCGCCCGCTCCAGCATGGTGCGCGCCAGCCCGGTCACCTCCGCGACCGTCTCGCCCTTCGCCCGCAGGGCCACGGCGAAACCGGCGATCTGCGCGGGCGTCGCCGAGCCGGACATGATCTCGTTCATCGCCCAGGCGGTCTCGTCCGCCGTCAGATGCTCGCCGGCGATCAGGGCCGTCAGCAGCGCGGGCCAGGTGGTGCGCGCGTCCATGGGGGTCTCCAGGATGTTCTCTACCGGGCGGTCAGGCGGGTGGAGAGGCGGCGGCGCATCAGATCGGCGACGGTGTCGGCCAGGACCACCGGGTCGATCGGCTGCGGCACGACGGCCTCGGCGCGGGACCACTCGGCCAGCCACCGGTCGTCGCGGCGGGCGATCAGCAGGCAGATCGGCGGGCAGTCGTAGACCTCGTCCTTGGCCTGGCGGGCGACGCCCATGCCACCGGCCGGCTGGGCCTCGGCGTCGAGCACGGCGACGTCGATCTCGCCCGAGTCGAGGTGCTGGACGACCTTCGCGTGGGTGGCGCACTCCACGATCTCCACGAGGGGCACGTCGGCGGCGGGGCGCCGGCCGATCGCCTGCCGCACCTTCTCGCGGGTGCTCGCGTCGTCGCTGTAGACGAGGACCCTCATCTTGTCGTCGGTGCTCACGGTCGCGCTCACTATCCCTTGTCGATGTATGGTCACCTGGGATGCTACCGGTCGCCCGGCCCGCAGACCCAGGCCGGAGGCATCGGCGAGCGAAATGACCTTTACGTCCAGTTTGAATGGACGTTTGAACCCCCTATTGGGGGGTCGTGCGGCGACCCGAGCTGGAGAGCCGCAATAATGCTGCCCGTGGCGACAGCATCCGCAATCTCAACGACGACGACAGCACACTCGTCCCGCCGACCCGATCTGGTCAGCGTCGGGACGATCGTCTGGCTGTCCTCCGAGCTCATGTTCTTCGCGGCGCTGTTCGCGATGTACTTCACCATCCGGTCGGTGAGCCTGGGCCAGCATCTTCCCTGGCCCGAGGCTGACCTGAACATCCAGTTCTCGCTGGTCAACACGATCATCCTGGTCCTGTCGAGTGTGACCTGCCAGATGGGCGTGTGGGCGGCCGAGAAGGGCCAGGTCGCCAAGCTGCGTTTCTGGTACATCGTCAGCTTCCTGATGGGCGCCGTGTTCGTCGGCGGCCAGCTGTACGAGTACAGCCAGCTCGCCCATGAAGGGCACACCCTGTCGCACTCCGCGTACGACTCGGTGTTCTTCCTGACCACGGGCTTCCACGGCCTTCACGTGACCGGTGGACTGATCGCGTTCCTGTTCATGCTGGGACGCACGTACGCCGCGAAGCGCTTCACCCGTGAGCAGGCGACCAGCGCGATCGTCGTGTCCTACTACTGGCACTTCGTCGATGTGGTCTGGATTGGCCTTTTCGTGACCATCTACGGCATTCATTAAGGAATCGGGGATCTCAGTGACCAGGATCACCGCTAGGCGGCGGCATCCCCTCGCGAGATACGCCGTCCTGCTTCTGGCCCTCGGGCTGATCGGGGGCTTCTACACCCTCGTGGCCCCGCCGAGTGAGCGGGCTGACGCGGCCATCGCGTCCGGCAGGGCCGACGACGCCGCGCAGGGCAAGAAACTCTTCGAGCAGAGCTGCGCCAGCTGCCACGGCCTCAACGCCGAGGGCACCAAGCAGGGCCCGTCACTCGTCGGCGTCGGCGCGGCGGCCGTGGACTTCCAGGTCAGCAGCGGCCGCATGCCCCTGGCCAACCCCGGCGCGCAGGCCCCGCGCAAGCCTCGGGCCCCGTGGGCCACCGACGAGGCCATCAAGCAGCTCGGGGCCTACATCGAGTCGCTCGGCGGCGGCCCGACCGTCCCGGCCGCCGAGCAGGTCGATCCCGCCAAGGGCGACAAGGCGAAGGGTGGCGAGCTGTTTCGCGCGAACTGCATCCAGTGCCACAACTTCGTCGGCTCGGGCGGCGCCCTGACCCGCGGCAAGTACGCGCCGCCGCTGCACGACGCCACCCCGACGCAGATCTACGAGGCCATGATCACTGGCCCGCAGGCGATGCCGGTGTTCAACGACAGCATCATCACCCCCGAGCAGAAGCGGGACATGATCGCCTACATCGTGGGCGTGCGTGAGGAGCCCAACCCCGGCGGCGCAGGTCTCGGCCGCATCGGCCCGGTAACCGAGGGCCTGGTGGCCTGGATCGCGGGCCTCAGCCTGCTCGCCCTGGCCGCCATCTGGATCACCGCGAAGAAGCGACAGGCCCACTAATGACTGACAACAACCACGACATCGAGCAGCCCGAAGGGCGCGTGCCCAAGCGCGTCATCGGCACGCCCTCACCCGCCGCAGGCACCTCCCTGCTCGGAGCCGAGGAGCAGCACGCCGCGGACGCCGCCGTCCCCGGCGTGATCCCGCAGAACGAGGCGACGGCGAAGAAGGGCGAGCGGATCGCCGCCCTGTGCTTCACCCTCGCCCTGCTGGCGGGCATCGCCTTCATCGTCGCCTACGTGGCGTTCCAGGTCGGCGACGTCGAGAAGACGCAGGTCTCCACCCTGACCCTGGGCGGCGCGCTCACGGTGGCGCTGCTCGCGCTGGCCGCGGGCATCGTGGTCTGGGTCCGCATGATCATGCCGAAGTACAACCTGGTCCAGGAGCGCCACCCGATGGCCTCCGACAGCCCGACCAGGGAGTACGTCGCCGAGACCTTCACGCAGGGCGTGGCCGAGAGCGGCATCACCAAGCGGCCGCTGCTGCGCCGCACGCTGCTGATGGCCGCGGCCCCGCTGGGCCTGGCCCCGCTGGTCCTGCTGCGGGACCTCGGCCCGTCCTACACCGACTTCCCGAGCAAGCTGCGCCACACCGTCTGGGGCGAGAAGACCAAGGACGGCAAGCCCCGCAAGCTCGTCGTCGAGGGAACCGGCGCGCCGATCCGCGCGGCGGACTTCAACTCCCCCGGCGGCATCCTGTCGGTGGTGCCCGAGGGATACGAGCACGACCTGAACGCGCTGGCCAAGGCCACGCTGATCCTGATCAAATTCCGCCCGGAAGAGATCAAGTCCGGAACGAACCTGAACTGGACGCACGACGGCATCGTCGCGTACTCCAAGATCTGCACGCACGTCGGCTGCCCGGCGGCGCTGTACGAGCAGAGCACGCACCACATCCTTTGCCCCTGCCACCAGTCCACCTTCGACGCCGCCAACGGCGCCAAGGTCATCTTCGGTCCGGCCGCCCGGCCTCTGCCCCAGCTGCCCATCTCCGTGGACGACGAGGGATACCTCGTCGCCACGGCAGACTTCGCCGTCCCACCCGGTCCCAGCTTCTGGGAGCGCGGCGACGCTGAGGCCGAGGTTCGTAAGAACGGAGGCCACGCATGAGCAGCGGAACCGTTCCGAAGCCCATAGCGAGCACGAGCAGCTTCATCGACGACCGCATCGGCGCAGGAAACTTCCTCAAGCGCAACCTGCGGAAAGTCTTCCCCGACCACTGGTCGTTCCTGCTGGGCGAGATCGCGCTGTACTCGTTCATCGTCCTGCTGCTGACCGGCACGTTCCTGACCTTCTTCTTCAAGCCCACCATGGGTCACGTCGTCTACGAGGGCTCCTACGAGCCGCTCAAGGGCGTCATGATGTCCGAGGCGTACGCCTCGTCGCTGCACATCAGCTTCGACGTGCGCGGTGGTCTGCTGATGCGGCAGATGCACCACTGGGCCGCCCTGCTGTTCGTCGCCGGCATGATGGTGCACGCGCTCCGAGTGTTCTTCACCGGTGCGTACCGCAAGCCGCGTGAGCTCAACTGGCTGATCGGCGTCGGCCTGCTGACGCTGGCCCTGGCCGAGGGTCTGACCGGTTACTCCCTGCCCGACGACCTGCTCTCCGGCGCCGGCCTGCGGATCACCGAGGGTGTGGCGATCTCGCTGCCGCTGGTCGGCACCTGGATCACCTTCTTCCTCTTCGGCGGCGAATACCCCGGCGAGGACGTCATCTCCCGGTTCTACTCGCTTCACATCCTGCTCATCCCGGGCATCCTGCTGTCGCTGATCACCGCTCACATGATCCTGATGTGGGTGCAGAAGCACACGCAGATGCCGGGCAAGGGCCGCACGAACAACAACGTGGTGGGCGCTCCGTTCTATCCGGCCTTCATGGCCAAGGCCGGCGCCTACTTCATGTTCACGTTCGGCACCATCGCGCTGCTGGGCACCTTCGCCCAGATCAACCCGATCTGGCTGTTCGGTCCCTACACCCCGGCCGACATCTCGGCCGGTTCGCAGCCCGACTTCTACATGGGATTCCTGGAGGGCGCGCTCCGCCTGATGCCGTCCTGGGAGATCAACTTCCTGGGCTTCACGCTGCCGATGAGCGTGCTGATCCCGGCGCTGGTCCCGATGGGCATCATCATGACGGGCCTGGCCCTGTACCCGTTCATCGAGCAGTGGGTGACCGGGGACCGCAGCGAGCACCACGTCGCCGACCGTCCCCGCAACAACCCGCACCGCACCTCGATCGGCATCTCCGCGGTCACGTTCTACGGCGTCCTGTGGCTGCTGGGCGCCAACGACGAGCTCGCCTCGTTCTTCCACGTCTCGCTGAACATGACGACCTACGTCGGCCGGGTGCTGATCTTCGTCGGCCCCTTGGTGGCCTACATCATCACCTACCGGATCTGCCTGGGCCTGCAGCGCAGCGACGCCGCGGTCATCGGGCACGGCGTGGAGTCGGGCGTCATCAAGCGCCTGCCCACGGGCGAGTACATCGAGGTCCACGTCCCGCCGAACGAGGCCATCGAGGCCCACATGCGCGGCAAGACGGCGGTCCCGGTGATCGACGACACCCACGTCGACGGCGACGGCATCCCGCCCAAGGGGATGCGCGGCCCGCTCGGCAGGCTCCGCGCCAAGATGAGCCAGGCCTACGGCGGCGAGAAGATCGCGCTCGACGGTGACCACGGTCACGAGGAGCACGCGGCCGTCGGCTCGGGCGAGAGCGAGAGCGACAAGTCCCTCACCCACTGATCCGCCACGCAAGGCAGGGCCCGGACACCTCGGTGTCCGGGCCCTGCCGCTTTCCCGAGCCTTCCCGAGCTGTTTTCCCGAGCCTTCCCGGGCCTTTCCGAGTCGCTTTCCGGGGCCACCACCGACGTTCCCCGGACGTCTGCGGCGCTCACCGGGCCTGACGCTCACCGGAACCCACCCGACGCCGCCCGCGGGACGGGGTGAGCACCGCGGAGCCCTACAGGCCGCTGAGCGCCACGCCGTGCGTCCTGGCGGCCCCTTTCCGGGAAGCCCCGTGTCCGGGCGCCGTGGTGGATCTGAGGCGCGGTCAGAGGGGGTCGGTGGAGAAGTGCTTGACGCTGCTCCACTTGAGCCACTGCTTCCAGTTCTCCTGCCAGTGGCCCCAGCCGTTGGTGGGCTCCAGCACACGGGGCGAGCCCGTGATGATGATCGGATCACCGATCAGGGTGTTGTTGATGAACCAGCTGGCGTTCTCGGGGCTGACGTTGACGCATCCGTGGCTGACGTTGGCGTAACCCTGCGAGCCCACCGACCACGGAGCGCTGTGGACGTATTCGCCGCTGTTGGAGATCCGGACGGTGTTGTAGACGGTCATCTGGTAATAGCCCGCCTGGCCGGGTCCGATGCCGGGTGAGGTCATGATGGTGACGGGCTCGCGGGACATGGCCAGGTGTACGCCGCTGGTCGTGTAGTACTTCCAGACGCCGCCCTGACCCGCGCTCATGGGCATCTCGCGGACCGTCTTGCCGTCCCGCCTGACCGTCAGGTGATGGGAGCCGGTGCTGCCCCGGGTGATCTGGGAACGGCCGATCTTGAAGTCGATGCTCTGGTTGCGCTTGCCGTACAGGCCGTCGCCGCCGCGCACGCCCGCCAGGTGGGCCTCCACCCGGACCTTGGTATGGGCCGGCCAGAACTCCCTGGGGCGAAAGTGCACCGTCTTGTCGTCGAACCAGTGCCAGGCCCCGAAGACCGGCTTGGAGGCACGGACCAGCAGGTTCCGCTCGACCGCGACGCGATCGGTGATGGGCTGGTCGAAAGTGATCATGACCGGCATGCCGACGCCGACGGTGAGACCCGTCGTGTCCCTGCTCGGACTGAACGTCGCGATGGTGAAGGACTTGTCGGCCTTGACGGTGGAGAAGGAGGTGGTGGTCTCGGTGACCTTGCCGCCAGGATTCACCGCGGTCGCGCTGACCTGGTAGGAGGCCCCCGGCGTCGCCGTGCCGCGGCTGCGCCACTGGGTGCCGTCGGCGCTCAGCACGCCCGGCAGGGAGCCTTCGCGCCCCTTCACCGTGACCTTCTTCAGGACGCCGCCCCGGACCGCCACGAGAACGGTCGTGTCGGTCGGCACCCGGCCGGCCTTGTCGGCGGGCAGCACGGTGACGGCGGCGTCGGCGTAGCCCATCGGACTCGCCGTGGCCGGCGCGCCGGCACCACTGCCGGCCGAACAGGAGGTCACCAGAACCACGGCCAGCAATCCGGCCCCCGGGCTCGAACGACGAATCGCCTGCCTCACATCAACTCCCCTGTCCCGGACTCATCTACTGATTCTGTTATTACCCGGAGTAAGCGGAGCACCACGTAAGACATCACTCCTAACCTGCCAACAAACGCCAAAAAGCGGGCCACGGAAATTTTCCGTGACCCGCTCTCCGGCGGAGATCCGCCGGGAATCAGTGCGAGAAGTGACCCCGGTAGTACTCGAAGACGAATCCGATCATGCTCATGATGACCGCGAAGACGCCGATGATGAACAGCCACCAGCCGATGACCAGGCCGACCGCGGTGAGCGAGACGGCCAGGCAGACGAACAGCGGCCACCAGCTGTGCGGGCTGAAGAAGCCGAGTTCCCCGGCACCCTCGCTGATCTCACCCTGCTTGTTGTCCTCAGGCTGCTCGCCGATGCGGCGAGCGGTGTACATCAGGTAGTAGCCGATCATGAAGGCGAAGCCGACCGAGATGGCCATCGCCGTCGTGCCGACCGGCTCCCTGGACCAGAACCAGTAGACGACGTCCACCGCGGCGAAGAAGATGCCGCAGAGGATGAACAACCAACCCTGAACCCTCATCGGTTCTCCTCCAGCTCGTCCACCTCACGCTGGACGGACGAGACGTACGGGTGCTTGAGGTCGAACGCCGGGCGCTCGGACCGGATACGCGGCAGCGAGGTGAAGTTGTGCCGGGGCGGCGGGCAGGAGGTCGCCCACTCCAGCGAGTTGCCGAAGCCCCACGGGTCGTCCACGGTGACCTTCGGCGCGGTCTTGTGGGTCTTCCACACGTTGTAGAGGAACGGCAGCGTGGAGGCGCCGAGCAGGAAGGCGCCGACCGAGGAGACCATGTTCAGGTCGGTGAAGCCGTCGATCGGGCTGTAGTCGGCGTAGCGGCGCGGGAAGCCCTGCGCGCCCAGCCAGTGCTGGACCAGGAAGGTGGTGTGGAAGCCGACGAACAGCGTCCAGAAGTGCACCTTGCCCAGGGTGTCGTTCAGCATCTTGCCGGTGAACTTGGGCCACCAGAAGTAGAAGCCCGCGAACATCGCGAACACCACCGTGCCGAAGACCACGTAGTGGAAGTGGGCCACGACGAAGTAGGAGTCCGAGACCTGGAAGTCCAGCGGCGGCGAGGCCAGGATGACGCCGGTCAGGCCGCCGAACAGGAAGGTGACCAGGAAACCGATCGAGAACAGCATGGGCGATTCGAAGGACAGATGCCCTCGCCACATCGTGCCGATCCAGTTGAAGAACTTCACACCGGTCGGGACCGCGATGAGGAACGTCATGAACGAGAAGAACGGCAGCAACACCTGGCCGGTCGGGAACATGTGGTGCGCCCACACGGTGATCGACAGGCCGGCGATGGCGATGGTCGCGCCGACGAGGCTGATGTAGCCGAACAGCGGCTTGCGGCTGAAGACCGGCAGGATCTCGGTCACGATGCCGAAGAACGGCAGCGCGATGATGTAGACCTCGGGGTGGCCGAAGAACCAGAACAGGTGCTGCCACAGCATCGCACCGCCGGTGGCCGGGTCGAAGATGCGGGCGCCGAGCTTGCGGTCGGCCTCCAGCGCCAGCAGCGCGGCGGCCAGCACCGGGAAGGCCATCAGCACCAGGATCGAGGTCAGCAGCACGTTCCAGGTGAACATCGGCATCCGGAACATGGTCATGCCGGGGGCGCGCATGCAGACGATCGTGGTGATGAAGTTGACCGAGCCGAGGATCGTGCCCAGACCGCTGATGGTCAGGCCGACGATCCACAGGTCGCCGCCGACACCGGGCGAGCTGATCGCGTTCGACAGCGGGGTGTAGGCGAACCAGCCGAAGCTGGCCGCGCCGCCCGGGGTAAGGAAACCCGACAGGGCGATGGTGCTGCCGAAGGTGAACAGCCAGTAGCTGACCATGTTCAGGCGGGGGAACGCCACGTCGGGCGCGCCGATCTGCAGCGGCATGAGCTCGTTGGCGAAGCCGGCGAACAGCGGCGTCGCGAACATGAGCAGCATGACCGTGCCGTGCATGGTGAACAGCTGGTTGAACTGCTCGTTGCTGGTGATCTGCAGACCGGGCTGCGCCAGCTCCGCTCGCATGATCAGCGCCATGACGCCGCCGATCAGGAAGAAGACGAACGAAGTGATCAGGTAGAGGTGTCCGATGATCTTGTGATCGGTGGAGGACGTCCACTTCGCGATGATCGAACCCTTGCGGGTCGGCACCGGGGTGAGGACGAGGGGTTCGTTAAGTGCGGTCACTGGGCACCCGCCTGGCTAGCGATGTACTGGTCGAACTCGGCCTGCGAGACGAGCTTCACGTTGAAGAGCATCCGGCTGTGGTCGGCGCCGCAGAGCTCGGCGCAGCGGCCGGCGTAGACGGCGGGCTTGTTCAGCGTGTCGACCTCGAACTTGTTGGCCACCCCGGGGATGACGTCACGCTTGAAGTGGAAGGCCGGCACCCAGAAGGAGTGGATGACGTCCGGCGAGACGAGGTCGAACTCGACCTTCTGGTCGACCGGAAGCACCAGCTGCGGCCCCTTGGTGTAGTCGTCGGCGGGCCTGCCCACGACCTCGACCTTCTTGCCGTTGTAGTCCGTCGTGAAGCGCCAGCTCCACTGGAACCCCTCGACCTTGACCTTCACGGCGGCGTGGCCGGACACCGCGTTCACGTAGTTCTGGTCGCGCGCCGTGAAGAAGAAGAACACGCCGACCATGATGATCGGCACCACCGTGTAGAGGATCTCGATGGGGAGGTTGTAGCGCACCTGGGGCGGCAGCTCATCCTTCGAGTGCTTCTTCTTGCGGTGGAAGGCAACGGACCACAGGATCAGGCCCCACACGACCACACCGGTGGCGAGAGCGGCGATCCAGGATCCGTTCCACAGATTCTGGACCGTATCGGCCTGCTTGGTGATGCCGCCGGGCAAGCCGCCACGGGACCAGTCTTCGGCACTACACGCCGTCGCGGACACCAACAGCAGCGCCAGAGCGGCAGCGCGTGGCACCCGGCGGCGGGCCAACGGACGCCGTGCAGAACGGCGGGTCGGACTCACGGATCGCCTACCCCACAGATGAAGCCCAGGAGTCACTCCTGGGCGGTCGTTTATTCGTGCTCACAACATGTAATTCACAGCTTTACGCTGGGGGACACACTAGCGCGGACTACCCCCGCCCCCCCGCGCAGCCCCCGATTGCGCCGCACATGGTGCGACGATTGGGACGTGGCGTACTTCGACGCGGCCTCCACCGAGCCGCTGCACCCTCAGGCACGTGAAGCCCTGATCGCGGCGCTCGACGTCGGCTGGGCCGATCCCGCAAGGCTGTACGGTTCCGCCCGCCGGGCAAGGATGTTACTGGAACAGGCGCGGACCGAGGTCGCCGAGGCGCTCGGCGCCCGGCCCGACGAGGTCTCCTTCACCTCCTCCGGAACCCAGGCCGTGCACCTGGGCGTGCTCGGCGCCCTGCACGGACGGCGCCGCGCCGGGCGCCGGCTGGTCACCTCGGCGGTGGAGCACTCCAGCGTGCTGCACGCCGCCGGGGTCCACGAACGCGACGGCGGCTCCGTCGAGACGATCGGCGTCGGCCGCACCGGCACGGTGGACCTGGCGGCGTTCGGGGAGGCGGTCCTCGCGGAGGGTACGGCCCTGGCCTGCCTGCAGAGCGCCAACCACGAGGTCGGCACCGTCCAGCCGGTCGCCGAGGCGGCCGCCCTGTGCGCCGAGGCCGGCGTCCCTCTGCTGGTGGACGCGGCGCAGAGCGCGGGCCGGATGCCGCTGCCGGGCGGCTGGTCGGTGCTGACGGCGAGCGCGCACAAGTGGGGCGGCCCGGCGGGGGTCGGCGTGCTGGTGATCCGCAAGGGCACCCGGTGGCGCACCCCGCTGCCGGAGGACGACCGGGAGCATCGCCGGGTCCCCGGCCTCGAGAACGTGCCGGCCATCGTCGCGGCGGCCGCCGCGCTGCGGGCCATGGTGGCCGAGTCGGCGCAGGAGTCGGCGCGGCTGTCGGCGCTCGTGGATCGGATCAGGACCGAGGTGCCCCGGCTCGTCCCGGACGTCGAGGTGATCGGCGACTCTGTCACGCGAGCCCCGCACATCGTCACCTTTTCGTGTCTTTACGTAGAGGGTGAGACGTTGCTGACAGAATTAGACAAGGCGGGATTCGCCATATCGTCCGGCAGTTCCTGCACGGCGAGTACGCTTCGTCCATCACATGTTTTGGAAGCCATGGGCGTGCTTACGCATGGGAACGTCCGGGTATCGCTGCCCCAGGGCGCGTCCGCGACGGACGTCGACCGCTTCCTCGCCGTCCTGCCGGACATCGTGAGGCGGATCCGCGAGGACGCGGGCGTGAGGCTGTGAGCAACATTCGGGGAGTGAAGGTTTCATGACGTCCAGGCAGGCCGCCGCGGAGGGATCCACCCAGCCTCCGGCACTGACCATCGACGCGCTGGGCAAGAAGTGCCCCATCCCCATCATCATGCTCGCCGAGCAGATCAACCACGTCCCGCGCAACGCGATCGTCTCGGTGCTCGCCGACGATCCCGCGGCCTTCACCGACATCCCGGCCTGGTGCCGGCTGAAGTCCCACCATCACGTGGCCAGCTACGAGCTTCCCGGCGGCGGCTGGGCCATCCACGTGCGACGTAACTACTGATTTGCCGGGAAAAGGGTAAGACCTCCCGAAAGTCCGCACACGTTTCGGGGGGACACATGAGCGGAGAGACCGCCAAAGACCTGATGAGCTCGGGAGCCCGCTGCATCGAGGCGCACGAGACGCTCGACCGGGCCGCGCAGCTGATGCGGGAGCTGGGGGTCGGCGCGCTGCCCATCTGCGGGAGCGATGACCGGCTCAAGGGAATCATCACCGACCGCGACATCGTGGTGAAGTGCGTGGCCGAGGGCAAGGACCCGTCGAAGGTCACCGCCGGGGACATGGCCACCGGCCTGATCTGGGTGCCCGCGGACGCCACCGTCGGAGATGTCCTGGCCAAGATGGAGCAGCACCAGATCAAGCGGCTTCCGGTGATCGAGAACAGCCGCATCGTCGGGATGATCAGTGAGGCCGACCTGGCCAAGCGCCTGCCGGACGATCAGCTCGCCGACTTCGTCCACCGCGTCTACGCGAAGAGCTGAGCTCCCGGCGCGCCGTACGGAGGGAGGACCGCGGCGTACGGCCGCGCGGCCCGCGAGAGCGGGCACGGCGTACGGCGGCGCGGCCCATGATTCGACGGCGCGACCCATGAGATTCGGCGGCGCGGCCCATGAGAGGAATACGGCGTACGGCGCGCGGCCCACGAGAGGGGGGCACGACGGGCCCGGTGGATGGCGAACAGCCTCCGTCGGGCCCGCCGCAGGAGAAACTCAGGCGTAATGGCACTTCACGAAGCGAGCCACCTCGTCGGCGGCCTCGGCGCCGTAGGCGCCGGCGAAACGCTCAAGGAAGACCTTCTGGCCGAGTTCGTACTCCTGGCCTCCGACTCGCTCCAGGACGTGGGTGGCGGTGAGGTTGCCGACCTGGCCGCAGCGCTCCAGGGGCAGCCCCCAGGCCAGGGCGGCCAGGAAACCGGAGCGGAAGGCGTCGCCGACGCCGGTGGGGTCGGCCTTGCCGAGCTCGGGGGCCGGGGGGACGTGCAGGGACGGCTCGCCCTTGCGGTCGATCACGACGCCCTTGGGGCCCAGCGTGGTGACGCGGACGGCGACCCGGTCGAGGATCTCCTCGTCGGACCAGCCGGTCTTCTGCTCGATCAGCCCCTTTTCGTAGTCGTTGCCGAACAGGTAGGCGGCGCCGTCGACCAGCTGGCGGATCTGCTCGCTGGGCATGCGCGCGAGCTGCTGGGACGGGTCGGCCGCGAACGGGATGCCCCGCTGCCGGGCCTCATCGGTGTGCCGGAGCATCGCGTCGGGGTCATTGGGGCTGACCAGCACCAGGTCCAGTCCGCCGAGCCGGTCGGCGACCGGGCCGAGCTCGATCAGCCGGGCCTCGGCCATCGCACCGGTGTAGAACGACGCGATCTGGTTGTGATCTTCGTCGGTGGTGCACAGGAACCGGGCGGTGTGGTGCAGCTCGGAGACGTACACCGACTCACAGTCGACGCCGTGCCGTTCCAGCCAGGAGCGGTAGTCGGCGAAGTCGGCGCCGACGGCGCCGACCAGGATGGGGCGCAGCCCCAGACAGCCCATGCCGAAGGCGATGTTCGCCGCGCAGCCGCCACGGCGGATCTGCAGGTCGTCGACGAGGAACGACAGTGACACCCGGTCGAGCTGGTCGGCGATGAGCTGATCACCGAATCGTCCGGGGAAGGTCATCAGATGGTCGGTCGCGATAGAGCCGGTGACGGCGATGCGCACGGGATCCTTCTCCTCGTTGTCAGCATCTCTGAAAGGCGGGCGGTGAAACCCAGCAAGAATACGCGACCCCACAGGAACGCGAAGGCCCCGCGAGGTGACAGATATCACTTCGCGGGGCCTTCGTACGCCGTCCTACCGCCTGGCCGACTCCTCAGGCGAGTCGCCCTCGCCGGCTAGTTGAACGAGTCGCCACAGGCACACGAGCCCGTGGCGTTCGGGTTGTCGATCGTGAAGCCCTGCTTCTCGATCGTGTCGACGAAGTCGACCGTGGCGCCCACGAGGTACGGAGCGCTCATCCGGTCGGTGACCACGCTGACGCCGTTGAAGTCCGTGACGACGTCGCCGTCCATCGAACGATCGTCGAAGAAGAGCTGGTAGCGAAGGCCGGAGCAGCCACCGGGCTGCACGGCCACGCGCAGCTGGAGGCCTTCCTCGCCCTGCTGCTCCAGCAGGCTCTTGACCTTGGCGGCGGCGGCGTCACTGAGGATCAGGCCCTGCGCCGTGGTCTCGCTGCTCTCAACCGACATGTGGTGACTCCCGCGTCTGCGTCAACCGTCCGATCGGAACGGCTGTCTGTTTATGACGTCCTTCTAAGACGCTACCAACACCCGCTGGCAGCTACACATTCCTCAGTCCGGAACTACCCCCTCACCCCGGAATAAAGCCCCCCATGTCGTGTGTCATCATTAGTCGTCAGTTCGACGATAAGGGGGTGTGGTCGTGACGACCACCGAGACCGGGCTTCCGCTTTTCGTCCTCGGCAGGGGGACCGATCCGCACAGCGAACGTGGCGTCGACTGCCCCGGCGAGTTGCCGTCCGCCTCCGACCCTGCGCTCGTGGAGCGCGCCAGGCGGGCCAAGGCCGCGCTCGGCGACCGGGTCTTCGTGCTAGGGCACCACTACCAGCGCGACGAGGTCATCCAGTTCGCCGACGTGACCGGCGACTCCTTCAAACTCGCCAAGGACGCGGCGGCCCGGCCGGGCGCCGAGTACATCGTCTTCTGCGGCGTGCACTTCATGGCCGAGTCGGCCGACATCCTCACCGGCGATTCGCAGAAGGTCGTGCTGCCCGACCTCGCGGCCGGGTGCTCGATGGCCGACATGGCGACGTTCGACCAGGTCGAGGAGTGCTGGGAGGCCCTGGAGGACGCCGGGATCGCGAACGTCACGGTTCCGGTCACCTACATGAACTCCAGCGCCGACATCAAGGCGTTCTGCGGGCGCAACGGCGGTGTCGTGTGCACCTCCTCCAACGCCAGGCGGGCCCTCGACTGGGCGTTCTCCCGCGGCGAGAAGGTGCTCTTCCTGCCCGACCAGCACCTGGGACGCAACACCGCGGTGCTGGAGATGGGCCTGTCACTGGACGACTGCGTGGTCTACAACCCGCACCGGCCGAACGGCGGGCTGACCGCCGAGCAGCTCGAGAACGCCAAGATGATCCTGTGGAAGGGCCACTGCTCGGTGCACGGCCGTTTCACCGCCGAGTGCGTGGACGACGTCCGCGCGCGCATCCCCGGCGTCAACGTGCTGGTGCACCCCGAGTGCCGGCACGAGGTGGTCACCAAGGCCGACCACGTCGGCTCGACCGAATACATCATCAAGAAGCTCGAAGCGGCTCCGGCGGGGTCCTCCTGGGCGGTGGGCACCGAACTGAACCTGGTCAAGCGGCTCGGGCAGATGTTCCCGGACAAGAACGTGACGTTCTTGGACCGGACCGTCTGCTACTGCTCGACGATGAACCGGATCGACCTGCCGCACCTGGTGTGGGCACTGGAGTCGCTCGCGGCCGGCCAGGTCGTCAACCAGATCACCGTGGACGAGGACACCGCCCACTGGGCCAAGGTCGCCCTGGACCGGATGCTGGCGCTGCCGTGATCTGATCCGTCCCGACGCGGGCCCCGGCGGATCGCGACCGCCGGGGCCCGTCTCGCGGGCGGCCGGCTAGACCAGCTCGTAGACCACCCGGACGTGGACCGAGACGGCCTGCTGACCGGGACTGACGAAGGCCTTGTCGGCCAGCGCGCCACCGCCGAACGTGGCCGGCGGCGGTGTGAGGTCCTCCTCGCTGATCGACAGGACGCGGCCCAGCTCGCGGCCGGCGAGCTTGGCGTACTGCCCGGCACGGATGCCGGCGTCCTTGAACGCCGCGTCACGGGCGGCCCTGAGCGCCTTGCGGGTGTTGGATATCTCGAAGGAGACGCCGTTCAGCCGGACGTCCTCCCCGACCCCGGCCACGGCGTCGACCACTCTGTCGGCGGCCTCGATGTCGCGCACCACGGCCTCGACGCCCTGCGCCGCGCGATATCCGGAGACATGGGGATAGTTGTCGTACTCGGGGCCGAGGGACAGCTCGTCGGTGCGCATGTCCTTGGCCTGGATCCCGGCATCGAGCAGCGCCTTGGTCAGCTTGGCCGCGGCTTCACGGGCGTCGGCGAAGGCCTCGCCCGCGCTCGCGCGGCGCACCTCCACGCCGGCGTTCAGGCGCATGACGTCGGGGGTGGCGGACAGGCTGCCCTGTCCCCCGACCGTGATCCGTGACTGCGTGTCGTCCACTGTCACCTTCGTGAGGTCGGATTCGGAGCCGGAGTCGGCGAACGCGACCCCGCCGAACATGCCCATCGTGACGAGCGCGGCGACGGCCGCGGTGCGAGACATCTTGATCATAAGCTCATGGCACCACGGGCCGGGCATGCCGCCGGGGAGCCGCCGGTGTGCCCTGTCGTGTCTTGAACCTCAGATCACCGCACGCTCCCGCCACCAGCCGAGCAGCCCGCCGTCGCCCTCGACCGCGTAGTCGTCGGCGCTGCGGCGTCCCCACACGACCTGCAGCAGGTCCGCCGCGGTGGCGGTGCGGACGGTCACGGTCCCCGGCCGGAGCGAACGCGTGTGATGGAAGCGGTCGGGGTCGACGGTGACCACCCATCCGGTGCCGGCGTCGGTCTGGAAGGAGATCGTCTCGCCCGCGCCCCTCAGCTCGGCCACGCCCGGGTTCCAGTGCGCGTACGGCAGGATGTCGAGAAACTCCTCGATCCCGTCGGCGGCCACGTCCTCGTCGATCGAGACCGGAACGCCCAGCGCGAGCTCGGCGTCCACCCGGTGCACCACGGTCTCGTGGAGCTGCCGGCGCGACCAGAACCGCACGTGCCGGTCGGCGCCCCAGGACCACATCGGCGCGTCCGGGGCCCGCGACAGCAGTGCCTGCGACAGGATGGCCGCCCCCTCCGCGAGCCAGCCGGCGTAGCCGCCGACGTCCGCGGGCAGCCCCGCCTCCGTCTTGCCGCGGTCGTAGCGCTGTTCGGCCAGGTCCCGCACCATCGCGGCGGCCCACCGGTGCACGCGACCGGTGTGGGCGGTGAGCTTGGCCAGGTCCCAGCCGGGGCAGGTGCGCACCGGAGTGGACATGTCCGCGTCCCGCAGGGTCTGCGCCATCCGGGCGACCTCCCTGCCGGCGGCCTCGGCGTGCTCGGCGTGGGTCCAGTCCCTCAACTCAGTCCTCCCGGGTGAAGCGCATGAACTGCTTGTCATACTCCTTGGCGTTCGTGCTGGTGGCCAGCACCCGTTTCACCTGCCCCCGAAAATCGATCACTACCGCCTCGTAGCCGCTTCCCCTGCGCCGCCAGCCGGCGATGTGCCGATCGTCATACCAGCCGATGAGCCGCTTGGTCGCGAACGGAATCCTGACCTGGGCCTCGGCGTCGGCGACCGTGGACCAGACGCAGATCTCCTTCTGGGTCCCCTTGCAGTACGTCATGAGCAACGCGCCTGACGGGGAGACGTCGTCGCCCTCCACCGTGATCGGGGTGCCGACATCGAGCAGCGTCTGCAGCACGGTGCCCTGCAGGTCGTAGAAGCGGATGCGCTGGGTCTTGCCGGTCAGCGCCCAGGTGCCGACCGCCCGGCCGTCGCCCCGCCAGAAGTAGCTCCAGGTGCCGGCGTCCTTCTCCTTCACCCGCACCACCCTCGCCTTCTTCCTGGCGATGTCGATGACCGCGTAGCCGTATTCCTTGCTGGTGTCACCGACGGCCTCGTACAGCGTCACCAGGCCCTGCCTGCCGTCCGGAGACCACTGCGGGAGGGTCGGATAGACCGGCGCCTTGGTGATCTTGATCTTGTTCGTCGCGCCCGACCGCCGGTCGACGACGGAGACGACGGCGTAGTCGCTCTTGTCGTAGACCTTGTCGGTGGCCAGCGCGCGGGTGCCGGAGGCGTTCACCGTGTACTGGAAGTACGCGTCGTTCTTGGTGAACTCGTCGGTTCCGGACTTGCGGACGTAGAGCTTCTTGTCCCAGTCGAGGCTGTAGGAGCTCAGTTTGATCGGGTCGTCGCCGCTCTCATGGAGTGTGATCGAGCTGCCGGGAAGCTTGATCGTCCTTCCCTCGGGCGGGACGGAGGTCGTCGGGCCGGGCGTGGCCGCGAGATCGCCGGGCGAGGCGGACGGGAACGACGGAGATGACGAGGAGGTGGTCGCCCGCGAGGACACCACCGGGTCCGGCTCGCCGCCGCGCAGCGCCAGCGTGATCCCCGTGGCCGCGACGAGCGTGGCCGCGAGTCCCCCGCCGACCGCGATCCAGACCCCGCGCCCGCGTCCGGCGGGACCGTCCGACGAGTACGGCGAGGCGCCCCGGGACGGGTGGGTCACCGGATCGCCGGCAGGGCCGCCGTAGGAGTGCGGACGCACCGGCCCCGCCGGCCCGGGAGCCTGCCCGGGACGGGGGCCGGGAGCCTGCCCGGGAGGGGGAAAGGCGCCCGGCCCGGGATGGCCCGGGCCGTGGTGCGGGTGGCCGTTCGGTCCGGACCGGGGAAAGGGACCGGGGAACGGCGGCCCTGCCTGGGCGTAGCCCGGCCCGGGCCGCGGGTGGTCACCGGGACCGGACCGGGGGTGACCGCCCGGCCCGAGCCGGGGGTGACCGCCCGGTCCGGACCGCGGGCGGTCGCCGGGGCCGGCCTGCCGGGGCTGCGGATGGCCATCCGGCCCCGTCTGCCCCGGGTGGCCGCCCGGCCCGGGCCCGAGACGCGGGGGCTGCGGATGGCCGCCGTGTCCCGGACCCGGGCCGGGGCCCGTCTGTTGCGCGGCGGCGGCCGAGCCCTCGGCGAGGATGCCCCGGGGCGCGGTGGGGGCGGGCACGCCCGGCGTGCCGCCGGCGTGGCCGAGCAGTCGCAGCAGCGCCTCCCCCGCGGCGGGCCGCAGGCCGGGGTCCTTGGACAGGCACTGCCCGACCAGCTCGCGCAGCGCCGGATCGGCGATCGCCCGCAGGTCGGGCTCCATGTTCATGATCCGGTTGAAGACCGCGGGCAGGCTGTCGGTGCCGAACGGCGGCTGCCCGGTGGCCGCGAAGACCATCGTGCACCCCCAGGCGAACATGTCGGCCGGCGAGCCGGCGCTCTCCCCCGCGAGCTGCTCGGGGGTCATGTAGGAGGGAGTGCCGATGGCCATCGCGGTCAGCGTGGAGGTCCGGTCGAGCGCCCTGGCGATGCCGAAGTCGATCACTCGGGGGCCGTCGGAGGCGAGCAGCACGTTGGACGGCTTGAAGTCGCGGTGCACGATCCCGGCCTGGTGGATCGCCACCAGCGCGGTCACCGTGCCGATCGCCAGGCGGTGCAGGGCCGAACCCTCGCGCGGCCCCTCGGCCGCGACGACCGTGTCCAGCGTCGGGCCGTCGATGTACTCGCTGACGATGTAGGGCCGGTGCTCGTCGACGCCGGTGTCGATCACCGCCGCGGTGCAGAACGGCGCGACCCGCCGGGCGGTGCTGACCTCGCGGACGAAACGCTCCATCGCCTCCTCGTCCTGGGCGAGGTCGGCGCGCAGCAGTTTGACCGCGACGCGGGTGCCGGCGGGTGACACGCCCAGGAACACCGTCCCCTGGCCGCCTTCGCCGAGCCGTCCGGTGATCCGGTACTCCCGCACCCGCTCGGGGTCCCCGGGCCGCAAGGACGCGAGGTCCGGCATGGCCACACCCTCCCTTTAAGGACTTTTTACGGTCCATTGTGAGGGCAGATGGTCACGATCAGCGCATCACCCCCGGGGCCGGACCAGTGGGAAGGTCACCGCCTGCCTGATCGACCTGCCGGTCAGCATCATGACGAGCCGGTCCACGCCGAGGCCGAGACCGCCGGTGGGCGGCATGGCGTACTCCAGCGCGCGCAGGAAGTCCTCGTCCAGCTCCATCGCCTCCGGATCCCCCGCCGCGGCCAGCAGCGACTGCTCGGTCAGGCGGCGGCGCTGCTCGATCGGGTCGGTCAGCTCGGAGTAGGCGGTGCCGATCTCGATGCCGAAGGCGACCAGGTCCCAGCGCTCGGCCAGTCTCGGATCCCCGCGGTGCGGCCGGGCCAGCGGGGACACCTCCGCCGGGAAGCCGGTGTAGAAGACCGGTCCGGCGGTCCGCTCCTCCACCAGCCGCCCGTACAGCTCCATGATCATCGCACCCCACCCCCATTTCGGGTCGTACGGCACTGCCAGCCGGTCGGCCAGCTTGCGAAGCTCGGGCACCGAGGTGTCCGCGGTGACCTGCTCCCCCACCGCCTCCGAGAGAGCCTCGTTCACGCCGGTCGTCCGCCAGCTCCCGGAGATGTCGATCTCCTGACCGTGCCTGCGGAGCACCGGCGCGCCGAACGCCGCGACGGCCGCCTCCTGGATGATCTCTCGGGCGAGGTCCTGCATCGTCCGGTGGTCCGCGTAGGCCTGGTAGACCTCCAGCATCGTGAACTCCGGATTGTGTTTGTGGGAGACCCCCTCGTTGCGGAAGGACCGGCCGAGCTCGAAGACCCGCTCCACCCCGCCCACGCACAGCCGCTTCAGGTGGAGCTCCGGTGCGATCCGCAGATGGAGCCTCAGGTCGTAGGCGTTCATGTGGGTGGTGAACGGCCGGGCGTTGGCGCCGCCGTGGACGGGCTGCAGGATCGGCGTCTCGACCTCCAGGAAGCCCCGCCGGATCAGGGCGGTGCGCAGGCCGTACAGGGTCGCGCTCCGGATCCGCAGCATCTCGCGGGCGTCGGGGTCGGTCACCAGGTCGAGGTAGCGCTGCCGGGCGCGGGACTGCGGACCGGCGGGGCCATGGTGCCCGCCGGGCAGCGGGCGCAGGCATTTGGCGGTCGGCGCCCACTCCTCGGCGAGCACCGACAACTCCCCGGCCCTGCTGGTGACGACTTCGCCACTGCAGCCGACGTGGTCGCCCAGGTCCACGGTGGCGCGCCAGCGATCCAGACCCGCGGCTTCGGTGATCATGAGTTGGAGGGTGCCGCTCCAGTCGGCGATCGTGGCGAACAGCAGCTTGCCGTGGTCACGGACCAGCATCACCCTTCCGGTGACCGCGACCCGCTCTCCGGTGTGCGCGTCGGCGGCCAGGCCGGGGTGGGCCTGCCGTACCTCGGCGGCGGTGTGGGTGCGCCGGTGGCCCGGCGGGTACGGATCGCCGCCCTCCGCCCGGATCCGCTCCAGCTTGGCCAGGCGGACCCTGACCTGTTCCGGTACGCCGGCGCCGCTCCGCCGGCCGTCGCCTTTCTCCGGCGCGCGGCCCTCGCGGGCCGGGTGCGGGCCGTCCGCCACCGGGCGGGCCGGGCTCTCCCCGCGCCGCAGCAGCGTGGGCAGGCTCGGCCCACGCCCCAGGAAGCCCTCGGCGATCGCCGAGGCGAGGCCGACCTTGGGCAGGTCGCGACCGTCTTCGTAGGCGAGGTAGCGGGGCACCCACTCGGGGCGGTATTTCACGTTCGACCGGTACAGCGACTCCAGCTGCCACCACCGGGAGAAGAACAGCAGCATTCCCCGCCAGGCCCGCAGCACCGGCCCGGCGCCGATCCTGGCGCCCTCCTCGAAGGCGGCCCGGAACACCGCGAAGTTCAGCGAGATGCGCTCCACGCCCAGCGCGGGCGCCTGTTCGACGAGGCCGGAGACCATGAACTCCATCAGGCCGTTGTCGGCGTCGCGGTCGCGGCGCATCAGATCCAGGGAGAGACCGCGCTCCCCCCACGGCACGAACGACAGCAGCGCGGCGTGGCCGTCGTCCGGCCCGAGAGCCTCCACCAGCACGCACCTGCCGTCGGCCGGATCCCCCAGGCGGCCCAGCGCCATGGAGAAGCCGCGTTCGGCCTCGGTGTCCCGCCAGGCCTCGGCCCGGTCGATGATCCGGCGCATCTCCTGCGGGGTCAGCTCCTCATGCCGCCGGACGCGCAGGGTGTATCCGGCCCGCTCGACCCGGTTGACCGCCTGCCGCACCCCGCGCATCTCCCGGCCGCACAGGGTGAAGCCGGCCACCTCGATCACCGCCTCGTCGCCGAGCTGGAGCACCCGCAGCCCCGCGCGGTTGTAGGCCCTGGCGCCCTCCTCGCTCGCTCCGATGGCCGCCGGGGTCCAGCCGTACTCCCCCGCCTGGGCCATCCACGTGCGGATGGCCGGCTCCCACGCCTCCACGTCCCCGATCGGATCGCCTCCCGCCAGGCTGACTCCGGCGACCACCCGGTAGGAGACGGCCGCCTTGCCGCTCGGCGAGAAGATGGCGGTCCGGTCCCTGCGGGTGGCGAAGTATCCCAGCGAGTCGCGTGCGCCCGCGCCGGCCAGCAGCGCGCGCAGCCGGGCCTCCTGCGCCGGGGGCAGCTCGGCGCTGGCCTGCTGGGAGCGGAACAGCACCAGGAAGGCGGAGAGGATGGCGACGGCGGTCAGCAGGCCCACCACGAAGCCGACCCAGGCCGGCGGGTGGCCGACCCGGTCGAGGTCGAGGGTGACCGCGCCGCCCAGCGCCTTCTCCAGCGCCCAGGCCGCCCTGCCCCGCGCCGCCAGCGTGCCAGGGAAGAGCGTGACCAGCAGGTAGGCGACGCCGAAGGACACGGCGAACAGGACGGCGAGCGTGAGCAGGGCCTTGCGGAAGGCGCCGCGCTGCACCTTGGCGTAGAACTCCTGGCGCGCGCACACCAGCACGACCAGCAGGCCGGCAACGAAGATCAGGTTGATCGTGCCGGTGACCAGGAACCAGGTGGACTCCAGCCCGCGGACGGCGCTGTCGTACAGGAGGTGGATCAGCCACAGCAGGAACACGTCGAGCAGGACAGTCAGCGACAGCAGCAGCACGAGCAGCCAGTAGGCCGCGCGCTTGTGCCGGGCGACGGCTCCGGCGAGGATCGCCAGGAAAACGGCGTAGCCGAGGTTGGCCTCGACCGAGAAGAGGCTGGTGCTGATCACGTCGGTGACCGGCCGCAGCAGCCTGCGCAACGGCCCGACGAGCGTGATGAGCGCCGAATAGACCGCCAGCACCGCGAAGAACACGCTCAGCGCCCGAGGCACCACCGCCCTCCAGCGCCGCTCCCACAACCGAGCTGCCATCATCACCCCCGAGATGATCGCCACTCAAATCGTATACCCGGCTACGTATTGTGAAATCTGCCGAGCTTACGGACTGCTTCGGTGATCGCTTCGGGGCGGTCGAGCTGGACCTCGTGCCCGCTGCCGGGAAGGGAGACCAACTCGGCGTTCAGGAGCCCGGCGAGGTCGTGATGACAGCGATCCTGCGGGCCGGCGCTCAGGATGACGGCGGGGACGTCCGGAAAGGGATGGGTCCGGCGCAGCTCGTCGAGCTCGACGGCCATGTCCGGGTAGGCGAGCCACTCGGCCGCCGCGGCGGCCAGGACCGGGCCCCTGCCGTACACGCTCCGGGCGCGCTCGTGCGGACCCATGACGAGACGATGGGCCAGGGGCAGTGCCAGGCGGGTGAGGGCGGTGGCGCCGAACGTGCCGCCCAGCGCGGGCAGGATCCGCTGGAGGGCGTGCGCGACGGCCGCGCGCGGGGCGCCGCGTGGTCGCGGCGCGGACACACAGCTGGGATCGACCAGCACCAGTCCCGCCACCCGCCCGGGGTGGAGCCGGGCGAAGGCCTCCGCGTGCCAGCCCGCCACCGAGTGGCCCACCACCACCGGGAAGCGCGCGAGTGCGCCGATCCGCTCCGCCTCCTCGCGCAGCGTGGGCGGGCCGCGGTGGCCGGAGCTGAACCCCAGACCCGGCCGGTCGAACCGGATCACGGTGTGGTCGCGGCGCAGGTCGGCGGCGACCCGGTCCCAGTGGAACCAGGCGCCGGCCATTCCCGCGCAGATCAGCACCGGCGCCCCGGCCCCCTCCAGCAGGACGTGCGACTTCGGCGGGGCGGGCGCCGTCCGATCCCGCCACAGCGCGACCCCCAGCAGCAGCAGCCACAGCCCGATGACCGCGACCTGGAGCCGCTGCGCGGTCCCCACCGGGGCGGCGAGAGCGATGGCCGCCAGGGTCCACACCGTGGCGGCGGCCGCGAGCGCGGCCAGCGCCGCCCCGCCGTATCCGATCAACGGCCACCTGCGGCGCCGCAGCGCGCTCACCGGCAGCGCCACCAGGCTGAGCACCGCTCCCGTGGCCGCCAGCGCGCTGGTCACCGTGTGGATCCGGTGGGCGGGCGAGACCCGGCCGGCCGCCTCGGCCGCCGCGCACGACAGGTCGCTCACCGCGGCGCAGTCCAGCGGGAACAGGCCGCTGTCCAGCACCGTCATCCCGCCCAGCAGCGCGAGGCCGAGCCAGCCGGCCGCGCCCCACCGGCCGGGACGCTCGTCGGGCACCAGCGCCACCGCGACCAGGCACGCGATCCCGGCGGCCACGTCGGCGCCCCTGACCAGCCATGACCACGGCTGGTCGGCGGCCGCCAGCTCGCTGATGTACGCGCCGGAACGGCCGATCCCGGAGTTGAGGAACTGCGCCGGCGCCCAGGCGCTGTAACCCAGGGCCGCGACGGCGAACGCGCAGGCCGCGATCCGGGTCAGCCTCCGCCGGGCACGCATCGTTCTAGAGTCCGGGGGCGCCCCAGAGCGGGAACCAGCGGCCGAGATCGGGCTCGATCGGCAGCTCGTCCTCGATCGCGGCGCGCACCTGAAGCTCCAGCGCGTTGTCCCGGTGCTGGCCGGACACCGGCGCGAACGGGTAGAACGTGCCTCTCTTGTAGAGATAGACCAGCGCGAGCTTGCGGTCGGCCAGGTCGGTGAACGCGATCAGGGAGCACAGTAGGGAGGGGCCGAACCCCGCCGACTCCAGGGAGGAGTTGACCGCGTGCAGGTCGGTCACCAGCTCACCGAGCTGCTCGGGCGTGCGGCGCGCCAGCAGCCAGGTGTAGCCGTAGGTGTCGGTGGACTGCTCCACCGGCGGGCCGCCTCCGGCGGCGAGCAACCGGGTGACGTCGCGCTCCAGCTCGGCGAAGGCCCCTCCCTCGGCCTCGCGGAAGCAGACCGACCCCGTCCCGGTCGGCGCCAGTTCCGTCGCCGCCTGCAGGGTCACCGCCGCCGACGGCAGCGCGAACAGCGCGTCCAGGTCCGGCTTCGCGGGTTCGGTACGGCCCAGCAGCGCATCCCACCACTTCACCGCTCACACTCCCTGTCCGAGCCGGGCGGAGATCTCGGCCAGCTGCGCAAGACGCCGGTCCAGCGGCGGGTGGGTGGCGAACAGCGAGGCCAGGCCCGCGCGACCGGACAGCGCGGGGGCGAAGAAGAAGGCGTTGAACGGCTCGGCCTCGCGCAGGTCCCGGGTCGGGATGCGGGCCATCTCGCCGCTGATCTTGACCAGCGCGCTGGCCAGGAGCGAGGGGCGCTGGGTGAGCAGTGCTCCGGCGCGGTCGGCGGCCAGCTCCCGGTAGCGGGAGAGGGCGCGGGTGAGCAGGAAGCTGATCGCGTACACCACGGCCGAGACCAGCATGATGATCAGGCCGATCGGCAGGCCGCCCCTGTCGTCGCGGTCGCGCCCGCCCAGGCCGCTGTAGAGCGCGAACCTGGTCATGAGCCCGGCGACGATGCCCAGGAAGGAGGCGATGGTCATCACCGCGACGTCGCGGTGGGCCACATGGGACAGCTCGTGGGCGAGCACCCCTTCGAGCTCGGCCCGGTCCAGGCGGCGCAGCAGCCCGGTGGTCACGCACACCACGGAGTGCTTCTGGTTACGGCCGGTGGCGAACGCGTTCGGGACGTCCGAATCGGCGATCGCCACCCGCGGCCTGGGCATGTCCGCCATCGCGCAGAGGCGGTCGACCATGCCGTGCAGCTCCGGGGCCTGCTGCGCGGTGACCTCACGCCCGTGCATCGCGAACAGCGCGATGCGGTCGGACATGAAGTACTGGACCAGCAGGGTGCCGCCTGCGATCAGCAGCACCAGGATCGTCCGGACCCCCAGAGCGACCAGCACGCTCACGAAGACGACATACAGCAATCCCAGCAGGAACATGGTTACGACCATGCGACTGGTCAGGCCCCGGTCCGGGGCGAACCGGGTGTGTGCCATATGCCCAAACTATCCGGGAATCAGCCCCTCGTTGCCGAGCATCTCCCGCACTTCCTCCATGGAAGCGTCGGCCGGAGGCAAAATCAGCTCGGAGGACTCCAGGCTGTCGTCCGCGAGCGCCTTGCCGACATGGCGGACCTTGTCCAGCAGGTCGTGCAGGCAGGCCCGGAAGGCCCCCTCGTCACCGGACTCGATGGCCGCCTCGAGCTCACCGTCCAGGGCGTTGAGGACGTCGAGGTCACGAGAATCGATCTCGATCTGGCCCTCGCCCATGATCCGAACGATCACAGCCCCTCCCCCGGCTGCCGGTACTGCTGGGTCTGGGGGGACTGCGACTGCTGCGGCTGCTGGTGGGGCGCGCCGGACTCGATCGCGCTCTTGGGCGCGGGGCCCTGACCGAGCTCGGCCTTCATCCGGGCGATCTCCAGCTCCACGTCGTGGCCGCCGCCCATGCGGTCCAGCTCGGCCTGGATGTCGTCGCCGCGCTGCCCGCTGAAGTCGTCGAGCGCGCCGCTGGCCAGCAGCTCGTCGATGGCGCCCGCGCGGGCCTGCATCGAGGCTGTCTTGTCCTCGGCCCGCTGGATGGCCAGGCCGACGTCGCCCATCTCCTCGGAGATCCCGGAGAAGGCCTCGTTGATGCGCGTCTGCGCCTCGGCCGCGGTGTAGGTCGCCTTGATCGTCTCCTTGCGCGTGCGGAAGGAGTCGACCTTGGCCTGCAGCCGGTGCGAGGCGGTGGTGAGCTTCTCCTCCTCGCCCTGCAGGTTGTCATGCTGCACGCGCAGGTCGGCGATCTGGGTCTGCAGGCTGGAGCGGCGGGTCAGCGCCTCGCGGGCGAGGTCCTCGCGACCGACGCCGAGCGCCTTGCGGCCCTGCTCCTCGAGCTTGCGCGACTGGGCCTCGATCTGGTTGATCTGCAGCTCCACCCGCTTGCGCGAGGTTGCGACGTCGGCCACGCCCCTGCGCACCTTCTGCAACAACTCCAACTGACGCTGGTAGGAGTAGTCCAGGGTTTCGCGCGGATCCTCCATCTTGTCCAAGGCGTTGTTCGCCTTGGACTTGAAGATCATGGAAAGTCTCTTCATCACGCTCATGCGCGTCGGCCGTCCCCTTCTTCAAATGCGCTTCGGATCACCCCAGTGATTCCAGCCCCCCATGGAAAGCAGCGGAGCCACCTAGGGTTCACCCTACGCATAACGTACGAGGGCGTCACTAAGTTGCGGTCCCGGTAGGCTGACGATGTGTTCCGACGTACCCAGACCACCGCGGACGACGCCCCCGTCTCCGCCAACGATCCTAAGCCTGCGGGCAAGGGGCGTCCCACACCCAAGCGCCGGGACGCCGAAGGCCGTCGCCGTCAGCCGGTGAACGCCCCCCAGAACCGCAAAGAGGCCTACAAGCAGCTCCGCGAACGCCAGGCCACCGACCGCGTCAAGGCGCGCGAGGGCATGATGCGTGGCGACGAGCGCTACTTCCCGGCACGCGACCGGGGCCCGGCCCGCAAGTTCGCCCGCGACTGGGTGGACTCCCGCCGGATCATCAGCCAGTACTTCCTGCCGTTCTCGCTGCTGATCCTGCTGCTCACCTGGGTCCCCTTCCCCGCCCAGGTCCGCAGTTACGTCTATGCCGCCGTCATCACGGTCGGCTGGCCGCTGATGATGGTCGGCGTCCTGTTCACCTCGGTCTGGGTGTCCTGGAAGGTCAAGAAACTCGCGGCCGAGAAGTTCCCCGGCGAGAGCCTCAAGGGCGTCGGCTTCTACGCCGCCATGCGGGCGCTGCAGATCCGCAAGCTGCGCTTCCCGCCGCCCGCCTTCCTGCCGGGCGGCCGGCCCGTCCCGGCGAAGAAGTAGCCGAAGGCTTCCGAGGCCCCGTCCCCTCCCGGGGGCGGGGCCTCGCTCGTTCCTCTCGCCTCTCGCCTCGCCTTTCTCGCCGGCCTCTCTCGCCAGGTGCTCTCCGGGGAACGGGGTTTCGGCCGTGCCCCGTCCTCTCCGCCCCGTTCTCACTCTCCCTCGGCCCATGTCCAGCCCTCGGCCCATGTCCAGCCCTCAGCTCACGGCCGGACCTCAATCCGCGTCCGGCCCTCAGCCCACGTCCGCGACCTGCCAGTCGAGCTCGCCCTCGGTGACGAGGGGTTTCCAGTAGCCGACGGTCCCGCCGGTCTCCAGCGCGTCGGCGGTCGCCTTGAGCAGCGCGTAGTGCGAGCGGATCGAGACTTGGCCCGGCGTGAAGCCCATCCCGCTCTCGTTGTCCGTCTCCCCCACGTCGTGCCGCACCGAGTCGATCACGAGGTGGTCGCCGGATCCGTCGGAGCCGACGGGGATCATGCGCCCGTCCCACCACTCCGCACGCGGCTCGGAGTCCTCGTCCTGGTCATCGGTCCCGCACAGCGTCCGCCAGGTGTCGCGGATCTCGCGCACGCCCAGGGCCGTGTCGCCCAGGAATCCGAACGGCCGGGCCCCGCTCGTCATCGCGGCCCCGTTGTGCCGCAGCAGCGAGGCGCGCAGGTCGTTGGGGAAGCGCAGGCCCATCTGCGCCTCCGCGACCGCGATCGTCCGGGCCCTGGCGGGCGGGCGGAGCGTGCGGTGGCTCGCGGGCGCGTTGGCCTTCAGCCACCTCTCGATCCGTCCCCACTGCCGGTTCACCGCCCGCACCACCCGCGGGCTGAGCGGCCTCGCCCTCGGCGCCCGCGTCACGGGGTGGCAGTCCGCGTCGGAGACCGGCTTGTACGGGTACGGCTCGGTGGTGGCCTCCGGGGCCGGGCTCGTCTCCGGGTCCGAGACGGTGGTCGGCGTCTGCAGATCCTCCCCCCGTGCCTGGTCGAAGAGGTCCTGGGCACTGGGGGGCCGCGCCTCGCAGAGCGTCTCGGCCCTGTCACCGCCGACGTCCGGCGGCACCGCGCTCGCCATCCCGCCCCGCTCGCACGAGCCGACCACGGTGGCGAAGGCCGGCCCGACGGCCGCTTCCTCGGAGGTGGCCGCCTCCTTGGAGAAGGTCGCGTTCTCCAGGGCCTGCGTGCCGAGCACCAGCAGGCACAGCGCGACCGCGACGGCCCCCCAGCGGGTCAGGCGGCGCCGGGTGAGGGAGTCCAGGGGTTCCCGCGCCGGCAGTGGCGTGGTCAGGAACCGGGGGATGTAGGGCCTGACGGCGTAGCGCTTGAGATCCTCGGCGGTGGGGGTGCCGAGGATCGGGGCGGGCGGCCAGGACGGCGCGGCTTCGCGCTCGGTCTCGACCCGGGGGGCGGTCTCGGCCTCACCCCGGGGAACGGCCCCGGGGACGGCCACAGGCCGCCGGCGCAGGCGCAGGCGCAGGATCGCCACGACGACCGCTGCCGCCACGGCGGCCGCGAGCGCGAGCCGTACCCATCGAGAAGTGATCAAGCGCAACACGCCGGGCAGAGTATCCCGAATCGGTCTGCCACATGACACCTACTAGGGTCTTGGGCATGGAATTCCGCCACCTTGGCCGGAGCGGTCTCATGGTCAGTGAGATCAGCTACGGCAACTGGATCACTCATGGCTCCCAGGTCGAGGAGGATGCCGCCAGGGAATGCGTGCGGGCGGCGCTCGACGAGGGAATCAGCACCTTCGACACTGCCGACGTGTACGCGGGGACCAGGGCGGAGGAGGTGCTCGGCCGCGCTCTGAAGGGTGTCCGCCGCGAGTCTCTGGAGATCTTCACCAAGGTCTACTGGCCCACGGGTTCCGGCCCCAACGACCGCGGCCTGTCCCGCAAGCACATCACCGAGTCGATCCACGGCTCGCTGCGCCGCCTGCAGACCGACTACGTCGACCTGTACCAGGCCCACCGCTTCGACCACGAGACCCCGCTCGAGGAGACCCTCAAGACCTTCGACGACCTCGTACGGCAGGGCAAGGTCCTCTACGTCGGCGTCAGCGAGTGGAACGCCGACCAGATCGCCCGGGCCCTGAAGATCGCCGATGAGATGGGCTTCGACCGCCTGGTCTCCAACCAGCCGCAGTACTCGATGCTGTGGCGGGTCATCGAGGCCGAGGTCGTGCCGCTGTCGGAGAAGGAAGGCCTGAGCCAGGTCGTCTGGTCCCCGATCGCCCAGGGCGTGCTCACCGGTAAATACCTGCCGGGCCAGCCGCCGCCGGCCGGCTCCCGGGCCACCGACCCGACCGGGGGCAACTTCGTCTCCAGGATGCTCGACGACGACCTGCTGACCCGGGTCCAGAACCTGAAGCCGATCGCCGCCGACCTCGGCCTGAGCATGGCCCAGCTCGCGGTCGCCTGGGTGCTGCAGAACCCGAACGTGGCCTCCGCCATCATCGGGGCGACCAAGCCCGAGCAGGTCCGCGACAACGTCAAGGCCTCCGGCGTGAAGCTGGACGCCGAGGTCATGTCGAAGATCGACGATGTTCTCGGCTCGATCGTCGAGCGGGACCCCGCCAAGACCGTCAGCCCCGAGAAGCGCCCGTAGTCATCGAAGCGAGCGAAATCCCTGGGTTTCCCATTCCCGAATGGGAAACCCAGGGATTTCGTCGTTCACTCCGGGCGCAGCGACATCTTTTCGTATTCGACCCGGTCCTCTTCGAGAAGAGTCACCTTTTCAACCCCGGATTCCAGCAGTTCACGCCAGCTCTCACCGAGCCACGACTCCGCATCCGCCTGGCTCGGGAACGTGTCGGACGGCGCGACCCCCTCGGTCACCACACCGCCATTCGCGTTTTCGTAACGCCAGTGCCAAGCCATGCCGCACGCTCCTCTCGCGGGTTTGCCGGTGCCTCCCACGGCTCAGCGAACCCTACATCCCCGAGACTGAGGGCCGGCGGAGGGCGAAGGCGTGATCGGCATCCGGGACGCGCCCACCGTCGGGGCACCGTGGCCCACGCCCATACGCTGAGACCGTGAAGGTCCTGATCTCCGGCACGGCGGCGGCACACGGCTGGCCCGTTCCGGGCTGCGGGTGCGCCTCCTGCGCGCGGCTGCCCTCCGGTCATCGCCGCCCCACCGAGATCGCCCTCGCCGATCCCGTACGGCTGCCGCCCGCCGGCCCGCTCCCCGCCGGCTACCGCGCCTCGACCGGCCCCGACGGTCTCGCCCTCACCGCCCCCGGCGGGGAGCGGATCCTCTATGCGGCGCCGCACGCCCACCACGTCGTCTCTTTCCCGGACGGGCACGGCGACCGCCCCGGCGGGCACGGCGAACGGCTCGCCTGCGATCTGGTGCTGATCGACGTGCTGGACCGGCCGGAGCGGCTGGGAGATCTGCGCCGCCGGGGCGTGATCGGCGAGCGGACCCACATCGTGGCCGTGGGCATCGATCACCGAGTGCCGACGGAGGCGGAGCTGGCACGGCGGGCCGCACTGTGGGGGGTGCGGGCCGTACCGGACGGGACCGTTCTCGACACCGGCGAGCCCGTGCCCGTCCGGCCCCCGCGGCCGCGGCGGACCCTACTGCTGGGCGGGGCCCGCTCGGGCAAGTCGGCCGAGGCCGAACTGCGGCTGGCGGGTGAGCCCGAGGTCCTCTACGTCGCCACCGGACCGTCCGGCGGCGACGACGCCGAGTGGGATCGCCGGGTCCGGGCGCACCGGGAGCGCCGACCGGCCCACTGGGGCACGGCCGAGACCACCGACCTGGCCGGGCTGCTGCGAACCGCCGAGGTCCCGCTGCTGGTCGACGGGCTCGGCACCTGGGTCGCCGCGGTCTTCGACGAGTGCGACGCCTGGTCGGACCCGCGCGCCGGGGAGGCGGTCACGGCCCGGTGCGACGAACTGGTCGCCGCGTGGCGGCAGACCCGCGTCCAGGTCGTGGCGGTCTCCGACGAGACCGGGCTCGGCGTGGTGCCCGCCACCTCCAGCGGCCGGGCGTTCCGCGACGCCCTCGGCCGCCTGAACCAGCGTCTGGCCCTCGAATCCGAGGACGTCGCCCTGGTGGTCGCCGGCCGCGTCCTTCCCCTGCCCGTCTGAGCGGGCGCATGCCCGTCCGGGCGGGCGCGTATCCACCCGAGCGGACACGTGCCCGTCCGAACGGACGCGTGCCCGTCCGAACGGACGCGGGGCGACCACCGCCCCGGAGCCCGCGGGCTACCATCGACGACCGTGTCTGGAACGCCGCCTTCGGAAAATCCCGCCACGTTCGCCGACGGGGTGCGCCTCGCGATCGGCACGTTGAGCGTGTTCCCGGTCCGCCCGGGGGTGGTCGATCGCAGGGCCGGGGGGATCGCGATGACGGTCGCCCCGTTCGTGGGGGTGCTGCTCGGGATCGCCGGCGCGGCCGTGCTCGTCGCGGCGCTGTGGCTGGGGATCACCCCCCTGCCGGCGTCGGTGCTGGCCGTGGCGGCCCTGGCGCTGCTCACCAGAGGGCTGCACCTGGACGGGTTGGCCGACCTCGCCGACGGGCTGGGCAGCGGCCGGCCGGCCGAGCGGGCGCTGGACATCATGAAGCGCTCCGACATCGGCCCGTTCGGCGTCGTGACGCTGGTGCTGACCCTGCTGGTGCAGGTGGCGACTCTGTCGGAGGTCACCGCCGCGGGAGCGGGCGCGACCGCGCTGGTGACGGCCTGCGTGGCCGGGCGGCTGGCTCTCACGTGGGCCTGCCGCGCGGGCGTCCCCCCGGCCCGTCCGGACGGCCTCGGCGCGATGGTCGCGGGCACCGTGCGGCGTGGCCCCGCGCTGGCCGTGACGGCGCTCGTGCTCGTCGCGCTCGTGGCCCTGACATTCCCCTCCTCCGTCGGCGCCTTCGGATCGCCGTTCCCGGTCCCGCCGCCCGGCACCGGACCCTTCAGCGGGATCGAGGCCGCGGCGGGGGTGACGACGGTGTCCGGTATCCAGGAGCTCCCGTCGGAGGGGACGATGGCCGCGGCCGGTACGGATCTCGGGCCGTCGTCCGAGGTCTGGGGTCCGTGTCTGGCCGTCCTCGCCGGGCTGCTGGCCGCCTGGGCCCTGCGGCGCAGGGCCGTACGGCGACTGGGTGGGATCACCGGGGACGTGCTCGGCGCGCTCGTCGAGATCGCCACGACCACCGCGCTGCTGGTGTGCTCGGTGGTCATCGGCTGACCCCCTCAGCGGTGGTCATCGGCTGACCCCTCAGCGGCGATCATCGGCCGATGGCCCCTATGACGGTCACCGGACGGCCTCCTCAGACGGCGACCGGGGCGGGCGGGCGGATCGGCCACCGT
Organism: Streptosporangium sp. CA-135522; assembly: GCF_050949235.1. Taxonomy (NCBI): domain Bacteria; kingdom Bacillati; phylum Actinomycetota; class Actinomycetes; order Streptosporangiales; family Streptosporangiaceae; genus Streptosporangium; species Streptosporangium sp. CA-135522. Next base: position 2,998,231 of record NZ_CP192026.1, on the reverse strand, counting down.
TTGAACAGCACGGCGGCGACCACGGCCAGCAGCGCCGATCCGACCAGCCCGGTGATCCCGGCGACGGCGAGGTCGGGTGGGGCGGCCGCGTCGCCGACGAGCAGTACGAGACTCGCCGACGCGTTGAGCGCGCCGTGGCCGATCACCGCGGGCCAGACGCTGCCGGAGTAGAGGCGTAGCCAGCCGAGCACGGATCCGTAGACGACGCAGAAGATGACGAACATGGGCGCCGCCCACGCGCCGAGTTCGGGATAGTTGTAGCCGCGCAGGGTGAGCGGGGCGTGCCAGGCGCCCCAGATCACTCCTGAGAGCGCGAGCGCCCGCCAGGTGCCCAGCGGCGTCAGGCGCGGCAGCAACCAGCCCCGCCAGCCCCATTCCTCCCCGAACGCCGCGATCGAGTTGATCAGTGGAGCGATCAGGAAGGCCGACGCGAACTGCACGGCGGCGAACGACCGGGGGTCCACCGGCAGCGCCCGTCCCCCGGTGGCGCCGACCAGGCGCTCGCGCAGCAGGCTGAGCCCGTCGAGGTCGAGGGTGAACGCCCCGAGGACGGCGCTGAGCGCGATCGCCAGAACGACCAGCAGCGGGGTGCCGAGCCAGGCCAGCGCGACGAGCGCGAGCGTGCGTCCCCGCCGCCCGCCCGAGGTCAGCCCCGTCCGCCCGGCCCACTCGCGCCAGGAGGTCCCCGGTGCGCCGCGCCGCCTGCCGTACAGCCAGACGGCGAGGACGCCGAGCGCGGGGGTGAACATCATCGGGACGCCGGCCGCGAGGACCAGCGGGGAGGCGAGCGAGGCGTCCGCCAGCCAGATCGGCAGGGCGCACAGCCAGGACAGGACGAACGCGACGAGCAGGAACAGCCACAGGTCGATCGGACGACGCGACATGGCACCACCTTCGGGAGGTCGTCGAGGAACCCCGGGCACCCCGCCGGCACGCGGCCGGCGGGGTGCCCGGGGTCGCGTGCCGGAAGGCTGGCCGGCTTGGTCAGGAACGTGGTCAGGAGGCGTTGAGGACGAGCATTCTCGGAGGGCGGTCAGGAGGCGTTGATGACGAGCGTTCTCGGAGGGCGGTCAGGAGGCGTTGATGACGAGCGTGTTCAGGAGGGCGGCGCCGTGCTCGGCGTCGTCGACGGAGACGGCGAGCCGGGCGCCGGAGGCGTAGCGCACGACGAGGCACTCCCCGCCTCGGATCATGACCGTCGTGGCGCCGGGCAGGCCGCGAAGGCCCCAGCCGCCCACCTCGCGGGGGGAACGCTCCTCCGCCCAGGCCCGGTCCAGCTTGGCGAGCGGAACGTGCCTGCGGGGCAGGCGCAGCGGGCCGTAGGAGATCCGCAGGCCGTCCTCGGCGATCCGCACCCGCACCGAGCTGACCGCCACGGCGGCGAGACCGGCGACGACGATGATCGCGGCAGGGGGCCGAAGGCCGGTGTCCCCGCCGAAGGCCCCGGCCACCAGCAGGCCCGCCCCGGCGGCGGCGAGGGAGGCACCGGCGGCGACGAGCCAGCCGTTGCGCGCGTAGGAGACCCAGGCCGTGCGCTGGCCGGGGCGCAGGTCGAGCAGGTCGCCGTCGGTGTCTCCCCGGTGGAGGACCTCGTCGGGGCCGGGTCGGGCGGCGAGCGCGCCCAGCCAGCCACCCAGGATCAGCCCGGCGGGCGCCAGCAGCACGGTGAGGGACAGTCCGCCCGCCCGCCGCCAGTCGGACGCACCGAGGTTGGCCGACACGACGGCGAGCTGCATGGCCAGGCTGAACAGGCCTCCGGCGCCCAGCGTCGCCCCGAGCCCCGTCCGGCCGGCGCGACGCCGCAGCGAGCCGGAGTCGACGAGGGCTGCGACGCAGGCCCCGCCGCCGACCAGCAGCCATGTCCCCACCCCGAACGCGAGCGCGACGGCGAACGGCGCCGACCCGTCGGGGGCGCCCGACGGCCCCCAGTGGAAGGCCATCGGGTCGGGCAGCCGATCGCGCAGTGCCAGGGGCACCGCGGCCAGCACGGCGGCCACCAGCGCCACCCAGACGGTGGCCACCGAAACGAATCGGCCTCGCAAACTCATGACGGTCCTTTCCTTCGATGACCGGGCGCCCGGCCCGGTCACGAGATCTCCCTGATCAGATCGATGACGTCGTCGTGCCGGTAGCCGTACCGGCCCGCCTCGGCGAGCAACGAGCGCAGCTTCTCCTCCAGCACGCTGCGCGGGTCGGGGCGGCTGAGCACGCTCACACCCCGCCCGCGGCGGAACTCCAACACGCCCTCGTCGCGCAGGTCACGCAGGGCGCGCAGCACGGTGTTGGCGTTGATGCCCAGCGCATCGGCCAGGTCACGGGCGGGCGGGAGCCGATCTCCCGGCGCGTAGGAACCCTCGGCGACCGCACGCCGAATCGCCTCGGACACCTGTTCGTGCAGGGGCCGAGGATCGTTCAGATCCAAAGTGAGCAGCATAGTGATAGTGACATTAGCACCATCTCCTCGAATGGTGCCAATCACATTGGCATCATCAGGCGAAGCGATTCGTAGGACGAACCCTCGTTTATGCGTACTGAGCAAGCCCGACTAGCATCGGGCGACGTGACCACTGTGCGGCTGAACTCAACTGACAACGCTGTCTCGTTTGATACCGATGCCCTGGTCGTCGGCGTCCATACCGGCCCGGACGGCCCGCGCCCCGCTCCCGGGACCGAGAGCGTGGACGAGGCGCTCGGCGGCCGGCTGGCCGCGACGCTCGGCGCGATGGGTGTCAAGGGCAGGGCGGGTGAGATCGCCAAGTTTCCGACCTTCGGCGCGCTGACCGCCCCGCTCCTGGTCGTCGTCGGTCTCGGCGACGCCCCCGAGGGCGATCACGATCCCGAGACCCTGCGCCGCGCCGCCGGCACGGCCACCCGCTCCCTCGCCGGGACCACCCGTGTCGCGCTCGCCCTGCCCGCCGCCGACGCCGAGCGCGCCGGGGCCGTGGCCCTGGGCGGCCTGCTCGGCGCCTACGCCTTCACCGCCTACCGGACCACCGGCGAGCACGCCGCCCCGGTGGCCGAGCTGACGGTGCTGAGCGGCGCCGGTGCCGGCGACGCCGGGGCCGCGATCGAGCGCGCCGCCACCGTGGCCGAGTCGGTCTCCCTGGTCCGTGACCTGGTCAACACCCCGCCCTCCGACCTGTGGCCGGCCCGCTTCGCCGAGATCGCCGAGCAGACCGGTTCGAAGGCGGGACTGTCGGTGGAGATCCTGGACGAGAAGGCCCTCAAGGAAGAGGGCTACGGCGGCATCGTCGCCGTCGGCCAGGGCTCGGCCAACCCGCCGCGCCTGGTCCGCCTCGCCTACAACCACCCGGAGGCCGCCAAGACGGTCGCGTTCGTCGGCAAGGGCATCACCTTCGACTCCGGTGGTCTGTCGCTCAAGCCGTCGGCGTCGATGGACTGGATGAAGTCGGACATGGGAGGCGCGGGCGCCGTCTTCGGCGCGCTCGTCGCGATCGCCAAGCTGGGTCTGAAGGTCAACGCGGTCGGCTACCTCTGCCTGGCGGAGAACATGCCGAGCGGCACCGCCCAGCGCCCCTCCGACGTCTTCACCAGCTTCGCGGGCAAGACCGTGGAGGTGCTCGACACCGACGCGGAGGGCCGCCTCGTCCTGATCGACGGCATCGCCCGCGCCGGTCAGGACAACCCCGACGTGATCGTGGACATCGCCACGCTCACCGGGGCGCAGATCGTGGCGCTCGGCTGGCGTACGGCCGGCGTCATGGCCAACGACGACGAACTCCGCGAGGAAGTCGTCCAAGCCGCCGGCGAGCAGGGCGAGGCCGCGTGGGGCATGCCCCTGCCGGAGGAGCTCCGCAAGGGGCTCGACTCCCCCGTCGCCGACATCGCCAACCTCCATCCCGAGCGCTTCGGCGGGATGCTGACGGCGGCGGTCTTCCTGCGGGAATTCGTGCCGGCGGGGGTCCGTTGGGCACACATCGACATGGCCGGGCCCGCCTTCAACAAGGGGGAGCCCCACGGTTACACCCCGAAGGGCGGTACCGGGGCGATCACCCGGACCCTCATCGGTCTCGCCGAGCGTTACGCGGGCTAGCCCGCGCCGCGCAAGCGGGTCACGAGCGACGTGGACACAAGCGGGTCACGAGCAACGTGGACAAATGAAAAGATGCGGTTGTCGGGGTCAGGCCAGCGGCAAGGCCCCGGCGATGCGGCGAGCCGTGCCCGAGGGGGGAACGTGGACGCTTACCGGCGTCCGCGAGACCGTCCAGGGCACGGAGCGGGCGCGACCGTGAAGACGGTATTTCGATCCGACAAGGAGCTTTCCTGTGGCTGATGGCAGCGGCCCCTACGACATCGTCGTCCTGGGTGGCGGTAGCGGTGGGTATGCCTGCGCCCTGCGGGCGGCCGAGCTGGGCAAGACGGTCGCGCTGATCGAGAAGGACAAGATCGGCGGCACATGCCTGCACCGGGGATGCATCCCCACCAAGACCCTTCTGCACTCGGCGGAAGTGGCCGACGAGACCCGGGAGAGCGCGGCGTTCGGCGTCAAGGCCCGCTTCGAGGGCATCGACATGGACGGTGTCCACGCGTTCAAGGACAAGATCGTCACTCGCGCCTGGAAGGGCGTCCAGGGCCTGCTCAAGAGCAAGGGCATCACGATCATCGAGGGTGAGGGCCGCCTGGCGGGCCCGAACCGCGTGAGCGTCGGCTCCGACGTCTACGAAGGCCGCAACATCGTGCTGGCGACGGGCTCCGCGCCTCGGTCGCTGCCCGGCCTGGAGATCGACGGCGAGCGGGTCATCAGCAGTGAGCACGCGCTCAAGCTGGACCGGGTGCCCACCTCGGTGATCGTTCTGGGTGGCGGCGTCATCGGCGTGGAGTTCGCCAGCGTGTGGCGTTCCTTCGGCGCCGAGGTGACGATCGTCGAGGCCCTGCCGCACCTGCTCCCGCTGGAGGAGGAGTCCAGCTCCAAGCTGCTGGAGCGCGCCTTCCGCCGCCGTGGCATCAAGCAGGAGCTGGGCGTCTTCTTCGAGGGCGTCAAGACCACCGACACCGGCGTGGTCGTCACGCTCGCCAACGGCAAGACCCTCGACGCCGAACTGCTGCTTGTCGCCGTCGGCCGTGGCGCCGTCTCCACGGGCATGGGCTTCGAGGAGGCGGGCGTCGCGATCGAGCGCGGCACGGTCACCGTCGACGAGTTCTGCCAGACCAGCGTGCCGGGCGTGTACGCGGTCGGTGACCTGATCCCGACCCTGCAGCTGGCCCACGCGGGCTTCGCCGAGGGCATCCTGGTGGCCGAGCACATCGCCGGGCTCAACCCGGTGCCGATCGACTACGACGGCGTGCCGCGCATCACCTACTCCGACCCCGAGGTCGCCTCGGTGGGCATCACCTCCGCCCAGGCCCGCGAGCGTGGTCACGAGATCGTCGAGTTCACCTACGACCTCGCCGGCAACCCCAAGAGCCAGATCCTGCAGACGCAGGGCGCGGTCAAGGTCGTCGCCGAGAAGGACGGCCGGGTGCTGGGCGTGCACATGGTGGGCCGCCGCATCGGCGAGCTCGTGACCGAGGGTCAGCTGATCTACAACTGGGAGGCGCTGCCCTCCGAGGTCGCGCAGCTCATCCACGCGCACCCCACCCAGTCCGAGGCCGTCGGCGAGGCGATGCTCGCCCTGGCCGGCAAGCCGCTGCACGTTCACAACTAATCACAAGCCCTCACTCGGAACACGAGAGAAGACACCAATGCCGAAGTCCGTACAGATGCCCCAGCTCGGCGAGAGCGTCACCGAGGGCACCGTCACCCGTTGGCTGAAGAAGGAGGGCGAGCGCGTCGAGGCCGACGAGCCGCTCCTCGAAGTCTCCACCGACAAGGTCGACACCGAGATCCCGTCGCCGGCGGCGGGCATCCTCACCAAGATCGTTGTTGGCGAGGACGAGACCGTCGAGGTCGGCGCCGAGCTCGCGGTCATCGACGAGAACGGTTCCGCCGGCTCCGCGCCGGCTCAGGAGGCCGCGCCCGAGCCCGAGCCCGCTCCGGCTCCGCCGATCTCCTCGATCCCGCAGCCCGCCGCTCCCCAGGCCGCCGCCCCGGCACCGGCACCCGCTCCGGCTCCGGCACCGGCACCCGCTCCGGCGCCCGCCCCGGCCCCGGCCCCGCAGGCTCCCGCTCCGCAGGCCGCCCCGGCTCCGCAGGCCCCGGCTCCCGCTCCGCAGGCCGCGCCGCCGGCCTCCGGTGACAGCCCGTACGTCACGCCGCTGGTCCGCAAGCTCGCCGGTGAGCACAGCGTCGACCTGGACACGCTGAACGGCACCGGCGTCGGTGGCCGCATCCGCAAGCAGGACGTGCTGGAGGCCGCCCGCAACCAGCGCGAGCAGGCCGTCGCCCAGGCTCCGGCTCCGCAGGCCGCCGCCCAGGCTCCGGCTCAGCCCGCCGCGGCCGCCCCGGCCCCCGAGCCGGTCACGGTCGACACCACGCTGCGTGGCCGTACCGAGAAGATGTCGCGTCTGCGTCAGACCATCGCCAAGCGCATGGTCGAGTCGCTGCAGGTCTCGGCCCAGCTCACCACCGTGGTCGAGGTCGACGTCACCAAGATCGCGCAGCTGCGCGACCGCGCGAAGGCCGAGTTCCAGCGGCGCGAGGGCGTGAAGCTCTCGTTCATGCCGTTCTTCGCCCTCGCCACGATCGAGGCGCTCAAGCAGCACCCGAAGCTGAACGCCACGATCAACAGCGAGACCAACGAGGTCACCTACTTCGACGCCGAGCACCTGGCCTTCGCGACGGACACCGAGCGCGGCCTGATCGTCCCGGTGATCAAGGACGCGGGCGACCTCAACATCGCCGGCCTCGCCCGTAAGATCGCCGACCTCGCCGAGCGCACCCGCACCAACAAGGTGAGCCCGGACGAGCTCGGCGGCGGCACGTTCACGCTGACCAACACCGGCAGCCGTGGCGCGCTGTTCGACACGCCGATCCTCAACCAGCCGCAGGTCGGCATGCTGGGCACCGGCGCGGTCGTCAAGCGTCCGGTGGTCCTGGACACCCCCGAGGGTGAGGTCATCGCCGTCCGCTCGATGGTGTACCTCGCGCTCAGCTACGACCACCGCCTGGTCGACGGCGCCGACGCCGCCCGCTTCCTGACGACGATCAAGCGCCGTCTCGAGGAGGGCCGCTTCGAGAACCAGCTGGGCCTCAACGCCTAGCCTCCGTTCTCCCTCACCGGGCCGGTCCGCTTCTCGCGGGCCGGCCCGGTCCGCTTTCCGACGCCTTGTCTGGCAGGCGGCGAATCCGGTGACCGCCGCGCTCCCGAAGATCCCGGGGGAGGTCGATTAGATTGGACGACATGGCGATCATCGTGACCGGGTCCTCGGGCCTGCTGGGATCGGCTCTGGTCAAGGCTCTGCGGGCCGACGGCGCCCGGGTGGTCCGTTTGGTACGGCGGGCGCCGCAGGGCGCCGACGAGTCGTTCTGGAACCCGGGCAAAGGGCTCGTCGATCCGGCGGCCCTGGAGGGCTCGGAGGCCGTGATCCATCTCGCCGGAGCGGGGATCGGAGACCGGCGCTGGAGCGACGACTTCAAGCGCGAGGTGGCGCGCAGCAGGATCCAGGGGACCAGGACGCTGGTGCGGGCGCTGACGGAGCTGTCGGCCAGGCCACCGGTGCTGCTGTCCGGCTCGGCGATCGGCTTCTACGGAGACACCGGGGACCGCGAGGTGGACGAGACCTCCCCGCCGGGCACCGGGTTCCTCGCGCAGGAGGTGGTGGTGCCGTGGGAGGCCGAGACGGCGCCCGCGGAGGAGGCGGGCATCCGGGTGGCCCGGCTGCGCACCGGGCTGGTGCTGAGTCCTGACGGCGGAATGCTGCCCAGGATACTGCCGATCTTCAAGCTGGGACTGGGAGCGCCGCTGGGCTCGGGCGGGCAATACTGGTCGTGGATCACGATCGACGACTGGGTGCACGCCGTACGGCACATCCTGAGGACCCCGGAGCTCTCCGGCCCGGTGAACCTGACCGCCCCGGAACCGGTGACCAACGCCGAGTTCACCAAGGCGCTCGGGCAGGCTCTGCACCGGCCCACGATGCCGATCGCGGTGCCCGGCTTCGCGCTGCGCACGGCCATCGGGGAGTTCGCCGAGGAGGGGATTCTGACGGGTCAGCGGGTGCTTCCGCGGCGCCTGCTGGAGACGGGTCACACGTTCCGGCATACGCGTCTCGACGAGGCGCTCGCCAACGTACTCTAGGGTCCCCCCGTTTCCGCCGAAGCCATTGGAGAGATCACATATGGGCAGGTCCGGGCAGTCTCACATCCTCGCCATCGGAGGCGGCTCGTTTCGCGCGTCCGAGCGCCACGGGTTCATAGAGGCGAGCGCGCTGCTGCGGTACGCCCTTGACCTGACCGGCCAGGACCGGCCCAGGCTGGGTCTGCTCGCCACCGCCGTGGGGGACGACTCCGACTGGCTGCTGAAGATGTACGGCGCGTTCCGCGACTGGGACGTGGAGGTCAGCCACCTGACCGTGTTCCCGATGCCCAACGTCGAAGACCCCCGCGAGTGGATCCTGAGCCAGGATGTCATTTACGTCAGCGGTGGCAGCGTGGCCAATCTGGCGGCGCTGTGGCGGCTGCACGGCCTGGACGAGGCGTTCGAGGAGGCGTGGCGGGCGGGGGTGGTGCTGTCCGGGCAGAGCGCGGGGGCGCTGTGCTGGCACGTGGGCGGCAACACCGACTCCTTCGGGCCGACGTTGCAGACGTGGGCCGACGGCCTCGGCCTGTTGCCCTACTCGTGCGGCGTTCACTACAACTCCGAGCCGCAGCGCCGCACGCTGCTGCACGAGGCGGTGGCCTCCGGTGAGCTGCCCGGCGGTTACGCCGCCGACGAGGGCGTGGCGCTGCACTACGTGGGCACCGAGTTCATCCAGGCCGTCACCGTCGACCCGAAGGGATACGCCTATCGGGTCGAGCACGACGGGGCGAGCGGGGTGAAGGAGTTCCGCATCGAGCCTCGCCTTCTCACGTCATGACCACGAACGGGTCAACTACTCTTGAGACGTGAGTGACCTGGCGATCGTCCGTCTCGGCGTTGACTTCCCCTACGAGCAGGCATGGGATCTCCAGCGGCGGATCCACGCCCGCCGGGTGGCCGACCAATCCCCCGACACCTGTCTGCTGCTCGAACACGCCCCGGTCTACACGGCCGGCAAGCGGACCGCCCCGAACGAACGGCCCGCCGACGGCACCCCGGTCATCGACGTGGACCGGGGCGGCCGGATCACCTGGCACGGTCCCGGTCAGCTCGTGGGCTATCCGATCGTCAAGCTCGGCGAGCGACTTGACGTGGTCGCCTACCTCCGGCTGCTGGAGGACACGTTGATCCGCGTCTGCGCCGACTTCGGGGTGCAGGCCGGCCGGGTGGAGGGGCGCAGCGGCGTCTGGGTGGCCGGGGACCCCTCGCACGGCCTGCCCGACCGGAAGGTCGGCGCGATCGGCATCCGGGTCACACGGGGCGTCACGATGCACGGGTTCGCACTCAACTGCTCCAACGACCCGAGCTGGTACAACCGGATCATCCCCTGCGGGATCAGTGACGCCGGGGTCTCCTCCCTCTCGGCGGAGACCGGCCGCAGGATCGTGGTCGACGAGGTCATGCCGTACGCCGAGAAGCATCTCGCCGAGGCGCTCGGCGCGCGGGCCTTCGAGCTGCCGGAGGAGGAGCTCTTCCGGCGCTGAGTTTCTGCGCTGGATTCCGGCGGGGTGACCTGCCGGGCGTCTCCGGTCCTCGTGTGCGTGTCACGGCCGGGACGGCGGGACGCTCCACGCCCGGACCTGGCGCACGACCGGGCGGGTTCGAAGCGTCGCCCCTCCTGTGTGGTCATTCTCCGGCGGGACATAAGCTGGGGCGGTGAGCGAGCGTAGCGAGCGAGCGAATAGACAAAGCACTTCGGTCCAGCGACCGACGAAGGAGGTCGCATGACCGTTGCTCCGGAAGGCCGAAAGCTCCTCCGCCTGGAGGTCCGCAACGCCGAGACCCCTATCGAGAAGAAGCCCGAGTGGATCAAGACCAAGTTCAGAACCGGTCCCAACCACACCGAGCTGCGGGCGCTGGTCAAACGGGAGGGCTTGCACACCGTCTGCCAGGAAGCCGGGTGTCCCAACATCTCGGAGTGCTGGGAGGACCGTGAGGCCACCTTCCTCATCGGCGGCGACCAGTGCACCCGGCGATGCGACTTCTGCCAGATCGACACCGGCAAGCCCAAGGAATACGACACCGACGAGCCGCGGCGGGTGGCCGAGTCGGTCCAGCAGATGGGCCTCAACTACGCGACCGTGACGGGTGTCGCCCGTGACGACCTGCCCGACGGCGGCGCGTGGCTGTACGCCGAGACCGCCAGGCAGATCCACGCGCTGCTGCCCGGCTGCGGCGTCGAGTTGCTGGTGCCCGACTTCAACGGCGACCAGGCCCAGCTGGAAGAGGTCTTCTCGGCCAAGCCCGAGGTGTTCGCGCACAACGTCGAGACCGTGCCGCGGATCTTCAAGCGCATCCGCCCCGCGTTCCGTTACGAGCGATCCCTGGGAGTGATCACCAAGGCCCGCGAGGCCGGTCTGGTGACCAAGTCCAATCTGATCCTCGGCATGGGTGAGGATCGCGAGGAGGTCGTCCAGGCCATGCGCGACCTCCATGAGGCCGGCTGCGACCTGCTGACCGTGACCCAGTATCTCCGGCCCACCCCGCGCCACCACCCGGTGGACCGCTGGGTGAAGCCCGAGGAGTTCGTGGAGCTCCAGAAGGAGGCCGAGGCCATCGGTTTCGCCGGGGTCCTGTCCGGCCCGCTGGTCCGCTCCTCCTACCGGGCCGGCCGTCTCTACAAGCAGGCCATCGAGGCTCGTCAGCACGCCTGACCACCGTCTCGACGCCAGGGCCTCGCGCTTGACGCGCGGGGCCCTTCGGCGTCCTGGGGGGACCCTCCCGGACGGACGACGACGGGCCGATCGGGAAATCCGGCCGCGCCCGGCCTCCGCCCGACCGCGACCGCGGCAGGTCACGTTTTCATTTCTTGACCCCTGGATTTGTATCCTTCAGTCATGGCCAAGAAGCCCGAAGACCCAGAGCGCCCGGGGCGCATCAAGCAACTCCGTATGATCGCCCAGATCATCAAGGAGGCCAACCCCAAGGGGATGCCGATCGTCTACGCGTCAGCGCTCGGCACACTTGCGCTGTGCATCGTGATCGGCCTGGTCACGGGCTTGTTCTGGTACCTGCTGTTCATCGGGATCATGCTGGCTCTCACGGTCGGGCTGGTGGTGTTCGGCCAGATCGCCCAGAAGTCGCAGTATTCGATGCTGCACGGCCAGGTCGGCGCCGCCGCCGCGGTCCTGCAGGGGATGCGCGGCAACTGGGAGGTCACCCCGGCCGTCGCGGTCAACCGTGACCAGGACATCGTGCACCGCGTGGTCGGCTATCCCGGCATCGTCCTGGTCTCCGAGGGGCCGGGCAGCCGCGTGCAGAAGATGCTGGTCGCCGAGAAGAAGCGCGTCCAGCGGGTCGCGCTCGACGTGCCGGTCTACGACATCCAGTCCGGCGACGGCGAGGGGCAGATCCCGATCGCCAAGCTGCAGCGGCATCTGATGAAGCTGCCCCGCAACCTCAAGAAGCCCGCCGTCTACGAGATCAACAACCGGTTGAAGGCTCTTCCGCAGACCCTGCCGATGCCCAAGGGTCCGCTGCCTCGCGGGGCGAGGATGCCCCGGCCGAAGATGCGTTGATGGACCTCGCAGGAGTCGACCGGCGTCGAGTGGACGCCGCCGTCACCTCGCGGGCCAACCGCGGCTGGTGGGACGGCGCCGCGGACGGATACCAGGCCGAGCACGGGGAGTTCCTGCGTGACTCCGGCTTCGTCTGGTGTCCCGAGGGCCTCGACGAGGCCGAGGCCCGCCTGCTGGGCGACGTGGCCGGCAAGGATGTGCTGGAGATCGGCTGCGGCGCCGGACAGTGCGGGCGGTGGCTGGTCGGGCAGGAGGCCCGGGTGGTGGCCTTCGACCTGTCCTTCCGCCAGCTCCAGCATTCCCGCCGGATCGATCTCGACAGCGACTCGCCGCTCACGGTGGTCCAGGCCGACGCCGAGGCCCTGCCCTTCGCCGACGAGTCGTTCGACCTGGTCTGTTCGGCTTTCGGCGCGCTGCCGTTCGTGGCCGACGCGGTGGCCGTCCTCACCGAGGCGCACCGGGTGCTGCGCCCCGGTGGGCGCCTGGTCTTCTCGGTCAGCCATCCGATTCGCTGGGCCTTCCCCGACGATCCGGGACCTCGCGGGCTGACCGCCGACCGGTCCTATTTCGACCGCTCGCCGTATGTGGAGATCGGCGACGACGGGCAGCCGTCCTACGTCGAGCATCACCGCACGATGGCGGACTGGATCGGGCACATCGTCGCGTCGGGCCTGGCCCTGACGGCGCTCGTCGAACCGGAGTGGCCCGACGGCCACGACCGGGAGTGGGGTGGCTGGAGCCCGCTGCGCGGCCGTCACCTGCCCGGCACCGCGATCTTCACTTGCGTGAGATAGCGGCCGGGACGCAGCCTCGCGCGCGTTCCGCCGCCCGGCCAGGCCCGTCCGCCGGCCTCCGGGCGGCGTGAGCCGTCTACAGCCGCACGACCACGGTGTTCGCCGCGCGGTCGTGCAGGCCGCGCTGGTCACGGTCCCAGATGAGCGCCGGTACGGCCAGGCACAGCAGCAGGGTCCGCACCAGCACCGCGACGAATCCGGGACGGCCGCCGCCGAGTGCCGCGACCTGGATGCCGAGCAGCCGCATGCCGAAGGTCATGCCCATGGTGCCCACCAGCAGGATGTACGCAGCCGCGAAGATCGCCAGAGGGACCCACCCCTGTTCGACCGGGTTCACCCGCAGCAGCCCCTGCGCGATGGCCCAGGTGCAGATCAGCCAGTCGATCACGAGGGCGCCGATCCTGCGGCCGAATCCCGCCACCGCGCCGCTGCCCTGCCGGGGCAGCCCGAGCCGCTCCCCCGGATAGCCCAGGTCGACTCCGGCCGATCTGACGCCACCGAGCCAGGTCTGGGTCCAACGGGGTTGCTGCCTGCTGCTCATGACTAAACGGTATCCGGCCCGGGCGCCGCTCCGGCATTCGCCCGAGCCGGCTACCCGGATCCCGCGAAATCCGTACATCATGTTGATCATCATTTTTCAGCGAGCACATTCCTCCGGAGCGCCCCCCAGTGCCTGACATGGACGACATCGACGAGCGCTTCAACGCACTCACCGCGCAGATCGACCAGGACGAACGCCGGAAGATGAGCAAGGCCGCCGCGCGGGAATGGGCACGCCGGCCGCGTGTCAGACGTCGCCGCAGGCGGCGGATCGCCGTGGTCGCCGCGGTCGTCCTGGTGGCGGGGGCCGGGATGTTCGTCACCTACCGGCCCGACGTCGTCGACGAGATCCGTCTGGCCCTCGCCGGGGGGCTTCCCGTCGTGGACGACGGCCTGGATCTCGGCGCGGTCCCCGAGGAGAGCCCGCCGGTGGATGCGAAGCCGGTGGACGTCTCTCCCTTCCACGGCTCGCCCGCCGAGAAGTACGCCGACGGCGCCGAGGGGTTGATGACGCCGCCGGCCAGGGCGGCGGGCGGGCTGAGCCGCAAGGAGGTCTCCGCCGCCCTGGGCCGGGCGAAGGAGCTGCTGCGGGCCTCGCATCTGGAGCGCGGGGTGCTGGCGGGCGGCAGACCCGGGAAGCTGATCGGCCTGCTCGATCCCGAGCAGCGGAAGTGGTTCGTCAAGAACCTCGACCGCCGCGGAGGCCACGGGAAAGTCGAGCCCGGCAGCCGCCTGTGGGTGACCAGCTTGGCGCCCGACACCGCAGAACTCGCCGTGGAAACCGTCAAGGTGGCCGGCGACACCCGGCTGTCCGCCTTCCGCGACGACGACCACAGAGGCGTCCGGGTCAAGGTGAACTACCTGTTCGTCTACGCGATCCGGCGGCCGGACCGGCCGGAGACCACGATGCGGCTCGTCGTGCACAGCGCCGGCACGCTGGAGGTGTGGAAGGAGGGCGGCCGGTTGCGTTTCTGGGTCACCCGGTGGAACGACGGCGCCGTCACTCCGGCGCGGTGCGACGTCCACGACGGCTTCGTGCATCCGTCCTATCCGGACTCGGAGTCCGACGAGGTGGCGGCGAAGGCCACCGGCGCCCCCGTGGATCCCTACTCGCGCGAGGACGACTCGCGGCAAGAGGGCTGCAGACGAGCGTCCAGGACGTGAGAACCAGGTGATCTCCGGCGCTTCCCGTCGTTTCCGACTGCCTCCTCCGATCCTGGGCATGAGACTCTGGCCGTCTGAAAGGCGAGACCCGGACACTCCCGGACGTAAGACTCAGGCAAAGGAAGGCCTTTCCCGCCGGATCCGGCCGAGCTGCGGGTCTAGCGTGAAGGCGGCTTTCCCTTAACACGAGTGAAACAAACGAGACACGGGGCGGTAACGGCACAGGCCTACGTTCGGCTCTGATAGCCCGTGCCCCTTGGGAGGTTCGCGTGTTCAACTCCGCCGACGACGTCCTGAAGTTCATCAAGGACGAAGGGGTGCAGTTCGTCGATGTCAGGTTCACCGACCTGCCGGGAACGACGCACCATTTCACGTTTCCCACGGAGAACTTCGGGGCGAACGTCTTCACCGACGGCCTCATGTTCGACGGCTCGTCGATCCGGGGCTTCCAGGCCATCCACGAGTCGGACATGCTCCTGCTGCCCGACCCCTCCACGGCCGTGCTGGACCCCTTCCGGCAGCACAAGACGCTCAACATCAACTTCTTCGTGCACGACCCGCTGACGGGCGAGGCCTACAGCCGCGACCCGCGCAACGTCGCCCGTAAGGCCGAGGAGTACCTCAAGGGCACCGGCATCGCCGACACGGTCTACTTCGGCCCCGAGGCCGAGTTCTACATCTTCGACGACGTGCGGTTCGAGACCAGCGCGCATACGAGCTACTACCACATCGACTCGATCGAGGGCGCCTGGAACACCGGAAAGGCCCAGGAGGGCGGCAACCTCGGATACAAGCCGCGCTACAAGGGCGGCTACTTCCCGGTCCCGCCGATGGACCACTTCACCGATCTGCGCTCGGAGATGGTCCGCAAGCTCATCGAGGCCGGCATCGACGTGGAGATGCAGCACCACGAGGTGGGCACGGCCGGCCAGGCCGAGATCGACTTCCGGTTCAACACGCTGCTCAAGGCCGCCGACACCCTGATGCTGTACAAGTACATCGTCAAGAGCACGGCCCAGGCGTCCGGTCACACGGTCACCTTCATGCCCAAGCCGATCTTCGGTGACAACGGCTCCGGCATGCACTGCCACCAGTCGCTCTGGAAGGACGGCGAGCCGCTCTTCTACGACGAGGTCGGCTACGCGGGCCTGTCCGACACCGCCCGCTACTACATCGGCGGCCTGCTCAAGCACGCTCCGTCGCTGCTGGCCTTCACCAACCCGACGGTGAACTCCTACCACCGCCTGGTCCCCGGCTACGAGGCCCCGGTCAACCTGGTCTACTCCCAGCGCAACCGCTCGGCGTGCATCCGCATCCCGATCACGGGCTCCAACCCGAAGGCCAAGCGCATCGAGTTCCGCGTGCCGGACCCGTCCTGCAACCCGTACTTCGCCTTCGCCGCCCAGCTCATGGCCGGCATCGACGGCATCCGCAACAAGATCGAGCCGGTCGAGCCGGTCGACAAGGACCTCTACGAGCTTCCCCCGGAGGAGGCTCGCAACATCCCGCAGGTCCCGGGCTCGCTCTCGGACGTGCTCGCCGCGCTCGAGGCCGACCACGAATACCTGCTGGAGGGCGGCGTGTTCACGCCGGACCTGATCGAGACCTGGATCTCCTACAAGCGCGAGAACGAGGTCGACCCGATCCGTCTGCGTCCCCACCCGCACGAGTTCGAGCTCTACTACGACGTGTGACGACCCGGTTCTCCGGCCTTGGCGATCTTCTCGGAAACGGGCGCCGAGCTGGAGGAACCTTGTCGCCGGTTGTCGTTGCTGAGCAACGTCGGAAGAAACAGAACGGCCCGACATCGTGATCTTAGGTTCAAGGGATCGTCGCAACACCCCGGCTGAGGGGATGCGATGGGTTTCGAGATCCGGGAGGACCGGCAGCGAACCCGGGGGCGGGCGAAGCTGGTCGCCGAGCGGGCTGAATATTTGCGGCTTGCGCGTGAAGGGCATGAGTGGCAGGCAGGCCTGCGAGGCCGTCGGGATCAATCCGCGGACGGTCCGCAGATGGCAGAACGGGCGTAACCCGTCGCCGGGAACGCGGGGGCGCTGCCGATCACATCGGTGGTGCCCCCCGCCTTCCGCTGATCCGCGCTCAGTTCTGCGGATCTCCCCAATAGTCCTTGAGCATCTCATTCGGCCAACTGGGCTCGCGCACTTCACCGCGCGGGCCCATCTCCTTGAAGTACGGTGCCAGATCGAAGACGGGGCTGCCGTCGATCGCGTCCAGGTCGGTCACGTGCAGGTCCAGACCATCGACCTTCAGAAGCCGCGGGAAGGACTGCGCAAGCTGATTCGGCCTGCGGTGGTTGCGGTGAACGAACGTTCCCGTGGCCGGCCATTCGGGGTTGTTACGTGGGCTCCGAGCGTGCAGAGCGACATCATCGGGCGAAGCCTGGTGGAAGTGCCAGACGACCAGCAGGTGGGAGAACTCCTCAAGGCCCTGGACGACCTCGACGGGGAAGTCAGGCTTCAGGCGGATGATCGCCGTGCCGCTCCAGTGGTCGTCGGTAGGTTCGGTGCGTCCGCCGACCACGGTGCCGATGGGCTTGATCTCCAGCGCCTGAGCCATATGTTTGCCCTCATCCCTTCGCTGCGACTCGTAACGGGATCAATCTACGTGGGTCAAGCACGCAGTGGCTCGCGCGTCCAGCTCAGCGACCGCCGATATCCCTCGGCGCCGGTACGGGGAGAGAAGGTTACGCATGTTGACGACCGCTTGCCGCGCCCGCCCCGAATAGATGCCCTCCTCCATCGCATCGAGAGCGGTGCTCCAGGTAGCACACGCCTCTTCCACGCCGCCGGCGGCAACCTGTATCGCCCCCAGGTATCCAAGCGTCACTACGTGTGTGCGACGGAAGGCGTCCCCTCGGGTCCGGACGCTGCGTCGAAACTGGCGGATGGCGCCCTGCCGGTCACCGCAGTCCCGCAGGGTGCACGCGGTTTCGTGAGCCAACGAAGCTTCCCCGAAAAAGAACGTGCGCTGCGGTTCCTCGATGTCCATGTTGGCTGAAGCGAGATCGTTCTCAGCCCTCAGCAGGGCCTTGGCCGCACCCTGTTTGCTGCCGCTAGCGGCCAGAGCACGGGCATGAACGACACCGAGCAACGCCCGCTCCCGGGGCGTGGCACTGGCGTAGCGCCGGCCCTGCATGGAAGCTGTCGACAGATCGAGGCCCTGCGTAACGAACCCGAGGTCGATGGCTTGGTGCGCCATGGCGCGCAGGATATGGCCGGTCAACGGCGCGTTGTCAGCCCGAGCGGCCAACTTCACGGCCAAGATGAAATACCGCTCCGCCAGAGCATGCTCACCGTTGTCAAATCCCATCCAGCCCGACAGGTAGGCCAACTCTGCGGCGGCGGAGAACATATCGCGCCGTACCTGCTCATCAAGGAATGTCCCATGGAGAAAGGCTGCGACGTCCGACTGCAAGTACTGCACCAGCGCCTTCCTGCCGTGACCTCCGCCGCGCCGCTGGTCGATTCGGGAGAAAGCCGCAGTGAGCTCTTGAACAGTCACCACATCGCCACGTCCCACACGCTGATGCTTCGTCGGCGCGGACGGCTGCTCGGCCATCTTCTCCCACCACCCTCGCCCCGGAAGTGCAAGGGCAGCCACTGAGTACACTGCCCCGCTCAGAAGGCTTCTACGGTCTGAGTTCACGTCCGTTCTCCCCAGGTCAGTCAGCGCGATCAGCGGATCGACACGCCACTCCAGCGCCTCCTGTGTCGGCGCGTCGGGAACTGTGAACCCGAGCTCATCTGGTGTAACGGCACGCTTCAGACGGCGGGACAGCGCCTGACACAAGATTATGGGTGCTGCGCCTGACGGCTTCGTCCCGGCCACCCACATGCTGACGTGGGAGCGGCCTATGCATGCGTAATCGAGCAGATTGCTCTCTTGTGCGACACGGTTGAACGCATTTGCTGCTTGCGCCCGTGACCAGCCCGCCTCTTGGAGGAGTGCGGCAAGCCGCTCATTTCGTTCGCGCGCCATAATACGCCTCCGCATGACAAAACGGATCCTTGACCATTTTGATCGACTTTATCTGCGGTACGCATATCTCCCGCATTTCGCTGATCACCATAGCCGCCAGCATCAACGTTCTTATGACGAATAACTAGAAGCCCAGCCGAACCCAATAAACGGTCTTTGACCACTTTGACCACCGTACAGGCCTTTACCCCATACTCAACGTGGCCTGATCTTCGTAACTTGGGCAGCGTGGACGACGAACGCACCACCTTGTTATTCGGCCTCAACTTGGCCGGAATGCCGCCGTCATTTCTCGACGTAGAGACGGATGACAGTCGATGCCCTGTGGTGAGTGTGGGGTCACGGTCGCTTCACGCTCTCGGCCCTCTCTCTCATACAGAGTGCCCGAACAGCTTTCCCACCGCCCAAAGCGGACCCGCCCGGCGCTTGCGACGACCGGACGGGCCCTTGATCGGATGGAGGTCCGATCCATGGAGAATGCTAGATCCGCGATGCCCGAGTCCGCGAGCCCCACGATTCCGGGCTGGCGGCTGATCCTCAGTGACCGGGGCCGCTTCTGGGCCGTCCGTGAAAAGCCGTTCCCCCGGGGCGCGTTGCGCGCCGGAGCCGAGCCCACCGTGGACGCCGACACCTTCGACGGGTTAGAGGTCGAGGTCGAACGGCAGGAAGAGATCGCCAAGAAGGTGGTCCCATGATCGGGAACCCCCGCATACCCGGACGGCACCGCGAGAGCTCCGCCCTCGCCATCGTGCACCGCCGTCTGTGGGACGGCCCGGCTCGCGCCGAGGCCGAACGGCTGACCGCCGCCCGGCCGGGTTGGAGCGTGCTCTATAGCCTCGGCAACCGCCGTTTCTACGCCGTAGCGGCCTGGCCGACACCTCAACCGTTGATCGTCGAAGACGACACCCCCGAGGGGCTGGAGGAGCAGATGCACCAGGCGGAGATGGCCTGCGCCTGGCACGCGCTCCCCGTACCTCCCCAGAGCAGGCACGGCGACGCCCTCTCCCAGTCGCACGCCGCCGTGCCGCAGGTCCCGCACAACGCAGCGCGAAGGGGTCCCGACGTTGTGCGTGACGCGGGCGGGCGGAGTCCTCACCCGTCCCGCCCGCGTCATCCACACGGGAGTACGCAGTGACCGATCCCGAGACGCCCATCCTCAAAGGGGTGCTCATCACGCGGCAGCAATGCCAGCTCGCCGCGTTGGAGCAGACCTTCCCCGGCTGGCACATCACCCATGATCCGCTCCTCGGCCGCTGGACGGCCACCCGGCGTGCACCACTGTCCGAGCGGGAGCAGAGGGGAGGCGTCAAGTACATGATCACCTATCCCTCGGCCGAGGCGCTCGGCTCTGCGCTGGCCGATCAGGTCGAGCCGGCGCACACCTACGGGCGGCGAGCCAACCCCTGAGCTGGCGCGGCGGCACGGAGCGCCCCCGTCCCGCGTCGCCGCGCCGTCCCATCCTCGGGTGACCCTCATCCCCAGGGCAGACGCGACCGCACGGCCACTGTCCAGTCACCATGACCAGCTTCTGTTCACACATCGGAGAGATCGTTGAACCTCAAACGCGTTGGGAACATCATCTTCATCGCCGGCACCCTGGCGTTCGCCGCATGGCTGGTGAGTTCACCGGCCACGGTGCCGATACCCGTCCTCGCAGTGATGACCGCGCTATGCGCGGCGGGCCTGGCCGCGACGTCCCTGCCCCTCCTGCGCAGGCGATCCCGGTACAGACTTCCCGTAAGCACGCCCTCATGGGTCGGCCACGGGTAAGCGACCGCCCGGCACCAGGGCAGGTGCCGTGGAACGCCGGTCGCGGCGGCGCCTCCGCTTTGAGTCCTCCTCAGGCGGAGGCGCTGCTCTTCCTTCGCGTCGGCCGATCCTCGGCGTGCTACTCGGGTCGAACAAGCAGCCGAGCTACGAGAAACGCGCCGACCAGTAGGTGCTGACACAGAGACACGCCCCGTTCCTTCCTCCAAGAGATGGTGCGTCGTGACGAGCAGCAGCACTCGACCAGGGATGCCGAGAAAACGCCAGCGGCAAATCAGCCACCGGCCCCTCTCCCGGCGGCGGGCATGGCAATGTGCAACACGCCATCTCCGTGGCCCCGAACCAGAAGGCGGCGCGGATGAAACCCCGAAGGGATCAGCATGAAGAATCTCCTCGCCCGCCTGTGGCGCCTCATCCGCGGCCCTCTGCAGTGGCGCGTGCTGTGGCTGTGGCACGCGAAATTCATGGTCGGAGTCACCGGGGTCGTCCGCGACGACAAGGGGCGCGTGCTCCTCCTGCGGCACCGCATGTGGCCGCCGGACCGGCAGTGGGGCTGCCCTACCGGCTACGCCAACAAGAGTGAGGCATTCGAGGACACAGTCGTCCGCGAGGTGCACGAAGAAACCGGGCTGGATGTCAAGGTCAACCGGCTCGTGCACATCAAAAGCGGATACAAGCTGCGGGTCGAGGTGGCCTACGAGGCTCTGCTCACCGGCGGCACACTCAAGATGGACTCCACTGAGATCCTGGAGGCGAAATGGTTTTCGCCGCACGACCTCCCCGAGGGGGTACAGGAGTCGCACCGGCTCCTGATCCAGCACACACAGCCCTAACAGGGCGCTCCTGCCTGGCTCCCAACGAACACCTTGCCGGCGAGCCCGCCGACCGCCCGGTGCTCGTCGAGCGGCTCGCCGCCCAGCGGGCGACCGCCGGCCTGGACCGCGCTCACCCGAGCCTGGTCTTCTCGCTCCTGCCCTGGGTACTGGCCGATCTCGGCGAGAACAGCGAAGCCCAGGAGATTTTCTACACCGGCGCGTCCCTCCTGGCCGCCCGCTACGAGGAACTGGGCCTGCACCGGCTCCTGCCGACCGACCGCGTATGGGTCGGCGTCCGCTCCCCCCGCGCCGGCGCCTTCGGCGGGTTCCACCACCCCGACCAGGGGTATCGGCACCTGCAGATGGGTGCCGTCATCACCCGCTACGGCCCCCTGGACAATCCCGCGTCGGCGTCCCCTGAGCTGGTGGCGCTGGATCTGCTGCGCGCCTACGCCCACGACTGCCTCCATTACGGCTCCTACCGCGAGTATCGGCTCTGGCGCGGCGAGCTGGTCCGTACCCGGTACGGCATCAACAGCCGCGGCGTGGATGGCCGCACCTACTCGGCGCCCGACCCTGCCGGATCGATCTCGACCCGCAACCTGGGCGTCGTGATGGAGGGCGCCACCGACCGCGAAGCCGCGGCCATCACCCGGCAGGCCGCCCAGCGGGTAGGAGCGGCCGAGCCGGAAGGGGTGGATCGCTTCGCTTTCCGCGACGTCACCGGCTCTCTCACCGCTGACGACTTGGCCGCCCTCCCCCTTCGACAGGCCGACGCGAACCGACCGGGTACCGCGGAGGACTTCCTGTCCTCGATGGACTCCTACGCTCGCGGGGTGAACAGCCGCTACCGCATCTTCCTGTCCGAGGTCGGCGGCGACGAAGCCGATGCTCTCCACACCGTCATCGTGCAAGCGACGATCAGCGGATGCGTAGCCTCGCTGTCGGCGTGGCTCGACGATCGACATGGCCCCGAGGCGTTCATCCGTCTCTTCAGGCCGCCTCCTACAGTGGGCCTGAACCAAACGCCGGCACATAGGCCGCGCAATGCGAAGAAGCCCCGCCGTCTCAAGACGCATTCCAGAGGACGGCGGGGCTTTCTACTGAAACCGATGAGACCAGCGGGACGTCTGAGCCGTGAGGCCACGCGAGGGGCGCGGGTGACGCGTCGGGCTATGACGACGGCGTGGCCGTCGTCCCCCGGGGAGACTGGACACCCCTCAGCGGCGACGAGGCCGACCGGCTGCGGCCCGATGACGCCACCCCGACCAGCGTGGTGATCGAGCTGGTCGCCCAGCCTCTGCCGGTGTTCGCCTCTGACGATCTACAAGGCCGTGTGGACGTCGCGACCGCTCGGCGCGTCCTGACTCACCACGCCCCTATCGCCCCCTAAGGGACGAATGGCGCATTCAATTCAATTCAATGCCACACGAGGAAATATGCGGACATTCTGCATCTGTGTATCCGCTTTTTCGTAGCATCCCGCCTGCCCCATGCCGGCTGCGGCACCATGCCCCTCGATTGTCGGCAGCACACCACGACGCCATATTAGGCAGAATAAATTGGACTTGTAGCGATAAACCAAGGCGGGTGAATGTGGCCGGGGTTTCCCAGGGCGAACGGCGGCGCCCGAGGTCGTCCGCGCGTTTTCGAAAACCGGCCGTGGTCGTGGCGCTCACCGGCACCCTCCTGGTCGCCGGCGGCTCGGTGCCGTTCCTGCCCGTCACCCTCAACCGGGTGACCGCGATCGCCTACGCGGTCGCGGCCGGGCAGGACCAGCCGGGCTGGCGGGGCGGCGAGATCCCCTATTCGTGGGGCGGCGGCCACGACGAGGATCCCGGCCCCTCTCTGGGCACCTGTCAGGGGTACAGCGGCGCGATCCGCCCGTGCCCCGCGACCAGGACCCGGGGCCTGGACTGCTCCGGGCTGGCCAGGTGGGTGTACCGCCTGGCGTACGGACGCGACGTCCTGGGGCCGGGCAACACCAACGATCATGTCAGGCGGCTCACGAAGGTGTCCGCGGCAAAGGCCCGGCCCGGGGACCTGGTGTTCTACGGCAAGGTCGGCAGGCGCACGGTGAAGACCCACCACGTGGGCATTTACGTCGGCCATGGCAGGATGATCAACGCGTTGAGAACCGGCACCGAGATCCGGATCGATCCCCTCACGGCCGTCAAGGGCTTCGCCGGCTACTTTCGTTACTCATAGGAGAGACATGCGCCTGGGTGTGATGTTCGACCGCGACCTCCCCCCGGAGTCGCTCATCCCCTTCTGCCGCCATCTGGACGCCACCGAGGTGGACGACGTCTGGGTGGTGGAGGATCTGGGCTGGACCGGCGCGATCTCGTCGGCGGCCACCGCGCTCGCCGTCACCGAGCGGCTGCGCGTGGGCATCGGGATCGCTCCGGCGCCGCTGCGCAATCCGGCCCTGCTGGCCATGGAGCTCGGCAACCTGGCCCGCATGCACCCCCACCGCCTCACGGCCGGGATCGGTCACGGCGTCCAGGACTGGATGCGGCAGGTGGGCGTGCTGGCGCCCTCACCGCTGGCGTTGCTGGAGGAGACCATCGTGGCCGTGCGCGCGCTGCTGCGCGGCGAGACGGTCACCCTCCAGGGCCGGGCCGTACGGATCGACGGGGTGAGCCTGGTGCATCCGCCCGCGACCGCGCCGCCGGTTCTCGCCGGGGTGGTACGGCCCCGCTCGCTGGAGTTGTCCGGACGGGCGGCCCAGGGCACGATCCTGCCCGAGGGGGTCGGCCCCGCCCAGATCGCGCAGGCCCGCAAGTTGACCGGCGGAGACGACCACGAGCTGGTGGTGTTCACGAACCTCTACGTCGGCGACGACGCGGCGGTGGGCGCGCGTCTGGCCGCCGGTTCCGCGAAATTCCTGCACGTCGCCCCGGATGAGGTCGTGCAGGCGGTGGGCTCCCCCAAGGCCGCCGCCGACCAGGTCAGGTCGCTGTGGGAGGCGGGGGCGGACACGGTGGCGCTCCGCCCGTTCGGGCCCGACCCCCTCCCCCAGGTCGACCTGGTCCTGGCCGAGTTGCGCTAGAACCCGCAGCGGGCCCAGGCGCCTCCCCCTGGGCGGGACCGGTCTCACCGCCTGCGCCGGCCCGCCCCGGAACCCCGCCGCGGGCGGGAGACTACGGGCGACGGCCGCGAATGCCGGTCAGCCGGCGCAGGATGTCCCACCAGAAGGAGGCCCCGAACAGCAGCGCGATCACGGTGATCAGGTAACCGGGCCAGTGGCCCGGGCTGATCAGGCGCTCCCACCAGAGACCGCCGTTCCAGTGGAAGGACGGATCCTCCGAGCCGTCAGGGGGGATCGTCACGCTCACGATGGCGTGATCGAAGATCTTGACCAGGGCGGGAGAACTGAAGGACTCGGTCACGCAGGTGTAGGGCTCGCCCGCACCCGCGGCGGCGCACTTTTCCTTGAGCGCGCTCAGTCCGTCCTGGCTGCCGCCCGCGATGGCCGCCACCCCGGCGCGGTAGGCGTTGTCGCGCAGCAGGGTCTTGCCGTACTCCAGCGCGTCCATGCCCAGCAGCAGCGTCAGCGCCAGGCCCAGCGCGAACACCACCCATTTGACGTAGCGGCGGTACAGCGTGGACAGCCGCTGCATCTCACCGTCGAACCAGGCCTCCACGCCCTTGCGGAACTTGCCCAGGTCCCGCTGCGCGCCTTCCCAGACGCCCCGCAGATGCCCGGCCAGCGGGCTGCCGATGGCCTCCAGCTTGGTGAGCAGGCCGTCGATCCCGCCCTCCTCGGCGGCGACCAGCTCCAGCATCGCCCCGGAGAACCGCTCGGGCGGGATGTCGGCGATGCTGGTCCGCGTCCCCTTGGGGTGGTCGATCTCCTGGAGCCGTTCGTACAGCCGCCCGGTCATGTCGACCGGCGGCGCGGGCGCCTCGGCGGCCAGCACCGTGGCAGGGTCCACCGGCACCGGCTCGACCACCGACGGCGCGGGGTCCGGGTCGTGCCGGGGGCGCGGGTCGTCCTTGGAGAAGGGCAGCTTCGCGAAGACGTCGGCGACCTTCGCCGGAATCCACGACTCACCCTCCCGGGGGCCGCCGTCCAAGGTGTCACGGAGGTAGGCCCACAGGAACTTGCTGCGGATCCCGAACAGCCGGACGAAGGCCTCGTTGACCCCGCTCACCAGGAGGGACAGCAGCAGGAAGGCCAGGACCAGCCCGATGGCCAGGTCGATGTAAACGGATATCAAAATGGATCACCCGCACCGTTGATACACGTCTGTCCCGCCTGGCGCAATGCGATCGGAAAAATCGATCAATCTTCGTAGAAAACGCGCTCCACGACCCGGCGGGCGCGGCGGGTGATGCGGCGGTAGTCGTTGACGAGGTCCTCGCTGCTGTCGGGCGGGTAACCGAGGGTCTGCGAGATCAGCGCGCGTTCGCGCAGATCCACCGGGATGGAGTCGGAGGCGCGGCCCCGCACCAGGACCAGGGCGTCGCGGATGCGCGAGGCGAACCGCCAGGCCTGGGCCAGAGCGATCTCGTCGGCGGCCGGCAGCAGCCCTTCGGCGACCGCCGCGCGCAGCGCCTCCAAGGTCCGGGTGGTCCGCAGCGACGGCAGCCGCCCGGCGTGGCGAAGCTGGATGAGCTGGGCCACCCACTCCACGTCGGACAGCCCGCCCCTGCCGAGCTTGGTGTGCAGCGCCGGGTCGGCTCCGCGCGGCAGCCGCTCGGCCTCCATCCGGGCCTTCAGCTTCCTGATCTCCAGCACGGCCGTATCGGAGATGCCGCCGGCCGGATAGCGCAGCGGGTCGGCCAGTGCGAGCAGGGCCGTGCCGAGCGAGGCGTCCCCGGCCGAGAACCGGGCGCGCAGCAGCGCCTGGGACTCCCACGGCGACGACCAGCGCGCGTAGTAGGCGGCGTAGGAGGCCAGCGTGCGGACCAGCGGCCCCTGACGCCCCTCCGGGCGCAGGTCGGGGTCGATGAGCAGCGGCGGGTCGGGGGCGGGCAGCGCCAGCAGGCGGCGCAGCTCGTTGGCCACCGCGAAGGCCACCTCGGTGGCCTCCCGCTCGGGGACTCCCTCCAGCGGCGAGTGCACGAACATCACATCGGCGTCGCTGCCGTAGGAGGATTCGCCGCCGCCCAGGCGGCCCATCGCGATCACCGCGAACTTCGTGCCCAGCCGGACGCGCCGCTCCATCTCGACCTTGCTGATCGCGGCGTCCAGCGCGGCCTGGATGGTGGTGTCGTTGAGCGCGGACAGCGACTGGCCGACCCGCTCGATGTCGATGTGCCCGGCCAGGTCGGCGACCGCCGTGCGCAGCAGTTCTCTGCGCCGCAGCCCGCGCACCGCGGCCACGGCGCTCTCGGCCTCCCCGGGATAGCGGCCGACCGTGGCCCGCGCCTCCGACAGCAGCGCCTCGACGGGCCGGGGGTCGAGCTCCGCGTCCGAACCGAGCATGGCCACCGCGTCGGGCGCGTGCAGCAGCAGGCCCGTCACGTAGCGGCTGGTTCCCAGCAGGCGGGCCAGCCGCGAGGCCACCGCGGTCTCGTCGCGCAACAGCCGCAGGTACCACGGGGTGGCGCCGAGCTTGTCGGAGATCTGGCGGAAGCCGAGCAGGCCGGCGTCCGGGTCGGGGGCGTCGGCGAACCAGCCGAGCATGACCGGGAGCAGGGTCCGCTGGATGGCCGCACGACGCGAGACACCGCTGGTCAGCGCGCTGATGTGGCGAAGCGCCCCGGCGGGATCGGTGTAGCCCAACGCCTCCAGGCGGGCCTGTGCGGCGGCGGTGGAGAGCCGGGCCTCGGACTCCGGCAGGCGGGCCACCGCCTGCAGCAGCGGCCGGTAGAACAGCTTCTCGTGCAGGCGCCTGGCCTCCATCGCGTGCCGCTTCCAGCGGGTGGTGAACTCCCCCACCGGGTCGACGGTCATGCCCAGACCCCGGCCGAGCCGCCGCAGGTCGGTGACGTCCTCGGGCACCACGTGCGTACGGCGCAGCCGGTAGAGCTGGATGAGGTGCTCGATCCGGCGCAGGAACGTGTAGGCCTCGGCGAGGGCCTTGGCGTCCTCCCTGCCGACGTAGCCGCCCCGGGAGAGGGCGGCGAGCGCGGAGAGCGTGGCGCGGCGGCGCAGCAGCGGGTCCAGGCGACCGTGGACGAGCTGGAGCAGCTGGACCGCGAACTCGATGTCGCGCAAGCCCCCCGGCCCCAGCTTGAGCTGGCGTTCGGCCTCGTCCTTGCGCACGTGGTCCTCGACCCGGCGGCGCATGGCCTGCACGTCCTCGACGAACCTCTCCCTGGTGGCGGCCTGCCAGACCATCTCGTTCATCACCGAGACGTACTGGCCGCCGAGGTCGAGGTCACCCGCCACCGGCCGGGCCTTCAGCAGCGCCTGGAACTCCCACGTCTTGGCCCAGCGCCGGTAGTAGGCCTGGTGGCTGGCGAGGGTGCGGACCAACGGCCCGGCCTTGCCCTCGGGGCGCAGCGCCGCGTCCACCTCCCACAGCGAGCCCTCCGGGGTGCTGGCCGAGCAGGCGCGCATCATGCCCTGGGCCAGGCGGGTGGCGAGCCGGATGGCCTCGTGCTCGTCGACGCCTTCGCGCGGCTCGGCCACGAAGACGACGTCGACGTCGCTGATGTAGTTCAGCTCGCGTGCCCCGCATTTGCCCATCCCGATGACGGCCAGCCGTACCGAGCCGGACTCGGCGTGCTCGGAGCGCGCGACGGCGAGCCCTGCCTCCAGCGCGGCGCCGGCCAGGTCGGACAGCTCGGCGGTGACCTCCGCGAGCGAGGCCACGCCGGTGACGTCCCGCGCGGCCAGCCGGAGCAGGTGACCCCGGTAGGCGACGCGCAGCGCGAGCAGGGTGGCGGTGCTCGCGTCACGGGCGCGCGGCTGCGGGTCGTCGGGCTCGGCACCGACCGCGAGCAGCAACCCGGCGCGCAGCTCCTCCTCGGTCGCACGCCGTACGGCATGCGTCCCGCCGAGCAGCCGCCAGTGCTCGGGATGCCTGACGACGTGGTCGCCGAGGGCGGCGCTGACGCCGAAGACGCCGAGCAGCCGGGTCCGCAGGCCGGGGTCGGAGCGGAGCGCGCCGAGAACGCTCGGGTCCTGTTCGGCCAGCCGGTTGAGCGAGGTGAGCGCCAGGTCGGGGTCGGCCACGCCGACCAGGGAGTCCAGCAGGTCGAAGTCGCCGACCGCCTCGGGCCCCAGCTCGTCGAGCAGCCGTTCGGCCCTTGCCCCGTCGGCGAACCCGAGCCGGGCCAGGCGCCCGGCGGTCGTCTGCATCCGGGGCACGGCGTTCACCGACTCTCCCTCATCTTCGATCACAGGCACGGGTGGCCTTCCCAGTTCCTACCCCGACATCCCTACCATGACGGAGGAAACAGGCGCGTTCGCCCCTTCTGCCGCTCGCCTCCGCCGCTCGCCGGCCGCGCGGATCGAGCGCCGCCCTCCACCCGCGCCCGTCCACCGAGCCGGGCCCGCGCTCGGGGAAACCGGGAGCGCCGCCGCACACGCTAATCCCGAAAGTGTGCTGCGTCGTTAGTGGATTCGCACCGTAATCGCTCGGTCACGCGGATTGGACGACGGCGGCGAACCGCTCGGCGAGCCTTCGCCAGGTGTCCACCAGGTCCTCTTCGGCCTCCTTCACCTGCGTGTTGAGCTCCTCGACCGAATAGCCCAGGGCGGTCAGCTGATCGGCCGAGCCGCCGGTCCAGCCGGTGAAGATCTCGGCGGTGGCCTCGGGGTGGAACTGCACCGCCCACGCCCTCTCCCCCAGCCGGTAGGCCTGGTTGGGGTAGGGGTCCCCGGCCGCCAGCCGTACCGCGCCCTCGGGGAGGCGGGTCATCGCGTCGCCGTGGTACTGAACGGCCTGGGTGGGGCCGAGCCCGGCGAACAGCGGATCGTCGGCGGCTTCCGGGAGCGGGACGACCTCCCGCGCGCCCACCTCCAGCCCGTGCTCGCCCCGTTCGACGGCGCCGCCGCAGGCGAGGGTCATCAGCTGGGCGCCCAGGCAGATCCCCAGGGTCGGCACGCCGCCCTCGACCGAGTTCCGGATCAGGTCACGGGTGGCGGGCAACCAGGGGTGGTCCTCGTCCTCCCACGCCGCCGCCTCGCCACCGAGCACGATCAACCCGTCGTCGGCGCGCTCGGGAACCGCCTCGCCCAGATAGGGCCTGACCACCTCGCAGCCGGCTCCTGCGCCGGCCAGCCATCCGGCGAAGAAGCCCAGGCCCGCGGCGGCCTCGTGCTCGATGACAGTGATTCTCATGCGGTAATTATGGGCTGCCGGGGATGCCGCGCCTACCGGCCCGCGACGCCCATCCGGCGCGCGACGGTGCCGATCGAGGGCTCTTCGACCCGGGCGGGGGATCCCGCCGCCATGGACGCGACGCAGGTGGGCGCGGGGTGCGTGCAGTATGAATGCGAAGTGATCGGGCCGTCCCGGGGACGGCCGCGTTCGAAGAGCGACGCGTCACCCGGTCGGGCAGGTACGACCGGCGTTTCGCGCGATCCGCCCCGCCGACCGTGAGGAGAGTTCCTTGAGCCCTGTTTTCAGCGATGTCGATGTCCCCGGCGGACGGCTGCGTGTCGCCCGGTTCGGCGCCGGGCCCCGACTGATCGTGGCCGTGCACGGCATCACCGCCTCGCTCATGGCCTGGAACGCGGTCGCCCGCCGGCTGCCCGCCGAATGGTCGCTGGTGGCGATGGATCTGCGGGGCCGTGGCCACAGCGCCGACCTGCCGGGCCCGTACGGCCTGCCGCGGCACGCCGAGGACGTCCGCCTGGTGACCCGGTCCCTGGGCGCGGAGTCCGACATCGTGCTGACCGGCCACTCGATGGGCGCCTATGTCGCCGCTCTCGCCGCGGCCGATCACGACTACGCCAGGGTCGTGCTGGTCGACGGCGGCCTCCCGCTGCCCCTGCCGCCCGGTGTGGATCCCGACGCGGCCCTGACCGCCGCCCTCGGCCCGGCCCTCGCCCGGCTCGGCCGGACCTTCCCGAGCACCGACGCCTACGTCGACTTCTTCAAGGCGCACCCCGCCTTCGTCGGCGAATGGAACGACCGGATGGAGGACTACGTCCGCTATGACGCGGTCGGCCCCGAGGGCGCGGTGCGTTCACGGGCGCGGGAGGAGGCGGTTCTGCAGGACGGCCGCTGGCTGCGCGTCGAGGTCGAGGCGATCGGCGCCGCGCTGCACGCGGTGAAGTCGCCGCTGTCGCTGCTGCGGGCCCCACGCGGGCTGCTCGACCAGCCGGTCGGCATGATTCCCGCCGAGCTGGCCGCCGAGTGGACGGGGCGGCTGCCCGGCCTGCGGGACGAGTTGGTGGACGACTGCAACCACTACACGATCCTGTTGAAGGACCGTTGCGCCGCGCTGGTGGCCGACCGCCTCACGCGGTGACCACTCGCCGGGCGGCGATCCGTCCGGCGTCCGGCCAGCGGACGTCCCAGACCCAGCCGAGCCGCTCGAACAGCCAGATCAGCCGGGCGCTCGGATCCACCTGGCCGCGCAGGACGCCGTGCCTGGCGCAGGTGGGGTCGGCGTGGTGCAGGTTGTGCCACGCCTCCCCCAGCGAGACCAGCGCCAGCCACCACACGTTGCGGGAGCGGTCCCTGACCGAGAAATCCTCCCTGCCGAAGGTGTGGCAGATGGAGTTGATCGACCAGGTCACGTGGTGCAGGACGAAGACGCGCACCAGCCCGCCCCAGAAGCAGGCGGTGAGCGCGGCGTGCCAGGAGCCGCCCCACAGGCCTCCGGCCAGCGCGGGCAGGCCGAGCGAGAGCAGCACGACCGGCACGTAGGCCAGGTTGTGCGACAGGAACCTGATGGGCCGGTCGGCGAGCAGGTCGGGGCAGAACCGCCGCCGAGAGGTGCGCTCGGGGCTGAAGAGCCAGCCGACGTGGGCGTGGGACAGCCCCCTGGCCAGCCCGGTGAAGCCGGGACCGAACCGCCAGGGCGAGTGCGGATCGCCCTCCTTGTCGGCGTACTTGTGGTGCCGCCGGTGATCGGCCACCCAGCGGATCACCGGCCCCTGCAGCGACATGCCTCCGGCGACCGCCAGGAGCACCCGCAGCCAGCTCCTGGCCTGGAAGGACCGGTGGGTGAAGTGCCGGTGGTAGCCGACGGTGACGCCGAACCCGGTGATGAGATACATCACCACCGCGATGACCACGTCCCGCCACCCCAGTCCCCAGCCCCAGGCGAACGGGACGGCGGCCAGCACGGCGAGGAAGGGGACGACGACGAACAGGACGATCAGCAAGCGCTCGAACCACGGCGTGGGCGCGACGGCGAGGTCCGGCGGCACAGCGGAAGGGGAGGCCATGCCCGCCGAACTTAATCGCCCGTAACGTCGCAGGCTGCACCCCGAAAAGCGATTTATCCAGCGAAAGTTATCACCGGGCGAACAGCGCGCCCGGGGGCTGCCGGGGAGAAGACCGGCCGGGGACGGGCCGGCCGATGGACACCTCAGGGAAAGCGGGCCAAGAGCGGTCCGGGCGATGGACACCGCGGGGAAAGCGGGTCACGGACAGGCCGGCCGATAGGCGACCTCAGGGACGTATCGGGCCCAGTCCCGGGGGGACAGCCCGCCTCCGGCACGCGAGCACACCGCCCGTACGGCCCGTTCCGGGTCGAGGGGCCGGTCGGCGACGGTGCCGTCCGCGGTGACCGTCCGCAGCGTCCGGCCGCCGTCCGGGAACGCCACACCCGTCACCGCCCGGTCCACGCCCGCCGCCGGCCGCCCGATCTGCGCGCCGCTCGCCGCGTCCCACAGCGCCAGCCGGCCACCGCCCGAGGTGACCAGCAGTCCGCCGTCCGGTGAGAAGGCCGCGAGGTCCACCCCTCCGGGGTGGGCGGCGATCGCCGGGCCGCGCGGCCTTCGGGTGGCGGCGTCCCACAGCTGGACCCGCCCGGCGGCGTCGCCGGTGGCGAGCAGCTCCCCCTTGGGGGCGAATGTCACCGTGCGCACATCGCCCGCCCCGTCGAGCGTGGCGGCGGCGCCTTCCCGCAACGGCGTCAGGGTGACCCCTGCCGGGCCTCCCCGGGCCAGCCGCGTGCCGTCCGGCTGGAGGGCCAGGGCCAGGGCCGTCGTGTCCTCTCCCGGCAGCCGCCTGCCCGGCTTGCCGGACGCGACGTCCCACAACTCGACGAACGACCGGTCGGAACCGGTGGAGGCGGCGACGGCGAGGCCGCGCCCGTCGGCGGTGAACGCGATGCGCGAGGCGGACTTGCCGTCCCAGCGCAGCTCTCCCAGCCGTCTTCCCGAAGCGGTGTCGAACAGGTGCACCACGGGCTCGGAGTCGGGGGTGACGGCGAGGATCCCGCCGTCGGGGCTGAAGACGATTCCCAGCGCTCCGGCGCCCTGCTCGGGGGCCGGTGGGGTCGGCGGCACCGCGAGGGTGGCCACCGCCCTGCCCGTGTGCGCCTGCCGCACCTCGACCTCGCGGCGGGCGCCGAACGCGGTCTGCACGGCGATGCGGGCGCCGTCCGCGCTGAGCGCGCCGCCCTGCGCGATTCCGGCGCCGGACCGTCCGGGCACGGCGAGCGTGACCACCGAGCCGGCGCCGTCGACGAAACGCAGGGCACGGCCGTCCCGGGAGAAGCGCACGCTCTCGGCTCCGGGCTGCTCGTCGGTGGAGTAGTCCAGCAGCGTCACGACACCGGGCACACCCACCAGGACGACCCCGCCCAGATGGAGTACCGCCAACGTCCGGCCGTCCGGGGAGAACAGCAGATGGCCGCTCCGCGGGACGCCGATCTCGCCGAGCCGCCTGCCGGAGTCCACGTTCCAGAAGACCAGCCTGTCGTCGCGGCCCAGCGCCAGCGTCCGGCCGTCGGCGCTCAGCGCCACGTCCACCGAACCGGTTCCGGCCGGCGGTGCCGGGGCCCGCAGCCGCCGGCCGGTTCGCAGGTCCCACAGCCGGACGGTGCCGTCGCCCGAGGTGACCGCCAGGCGTCCGCCGCCCGCCGAGCGGCCCCAGACCTGCCCGCCGGGCAGCCGCAGCGGCTTGCCTCCGCGCTCGATGTCCCGCACCACCAGGTCGGAGCCGTCGAACGACAGCAGGTCCGCACCGTCGGGGCTGATCGCGGCCCAGCTCCCCGCCTCGCCGTACACCCCGGGCAGTTGCCTGCCGGCCGTCAGATCCCACAGGCGCAGACCCTCGGCGGTGTCGATCGCGGCGTGGCGCGGTGTCGCCCCCTGGGCCACGCCGGTGGCGGTCAGGCCGGGCGCCCGGATCGAGCGCAGCTCGTGGCCGGTGGCCGCGTCCCAGAGGGTGATCGCGTCGGTGCCCGCGCCGAGCAGTGCCGTCCCGTCCGTGCTCAGGGTGTAGTGCGTCGCCGAGCGCGGCACCGGCACGACGGAGGTCTCCCGCTGCGCCAGGGAGCTCTGCAGGGCGGCACGAGACTCCGCGACCGGCGCGATCGCGTGAGCCGCCGCGCTGAGCCTCATCGCGGTCAGCGGGTCCGCTCGGCGCAGGGCGTCGGCCTGACCGGCCAGGCGACGGGCGACGGCCTCGTCCAGCTGGACGGCGATCCGCTCGCGCTGCGCGGCCACCGTGACCCGGCGCTGCTCGGCGACGGCGACCGCCGCCAGCGCCACGGCGAGCAGCACGGCCAGGGCGGCGGTCAGCAGGCGACGCGCGCGTATCCTGCGACGGCTCAGCGACGAGGCCGCTCTGAGAAAGGCGGTCTCCAGGTGGTTGAGCTTGATGTGCCTGCGACCGGTGGCGGCCCACTCCATCGCCTCGTCGAGCGGAGTGCCCTGCAGCAGGTCGCCGTCCTTGCGCCCGCCGGAGTCCCAGAGCCGGGCGGCCTCGCTGACCCGCTGGCGGACCGGCAGGCCGGCGAGCTCGGCGGCGGACCACTCGCGCAGTCGCGGCCACGCCCGCAGCAGGCCCGGCCGCTCCAGCGTGACGGCCTCGCCCGTCACGCGGACCAGCCCCGCGGCGGCGAACGCGGCCAGTACCCGATCGGACTCCGGCGTGCCGTTGACCTCGGCCCGCGGGGCGTTCCTGGCCTCACGGCCGTCCGCGCTGACCAGGCGCAGGAAGATCTGCGGGACGACCTCCTGCTCGGCGGGCGCGAGCCGGGTGAACACCTCCTCGGCGAGCTGGGCGAGCGAGGGCGAGGCATCGGCCCGCAGGGCGGCGGCGGCGAGCGCCCCGGCCTCCGGGCTGTCCTGACCGAGCAGGCCGAGCAGGAGCTCTCGCGCGGCCGGGCGAGCCGCGGGGTCCTTGGCCAGGGCGGCCGACACCAGGGGGCGCACGTCAGGCGGCAGGGGCGAGACGTCGGGCTGGCTGGAGAGCACGCGATGCATGACGGCGCCGAGGGTCTCGGCGCGGAAGGGATCGTCGCCGGTGGCCGCGTAGAGCACGATGGCGCCGAAGGCGAAGACGTCGGCGGGAGCGCCGGCCCGCGCGCCGGCGAGGACCTCGGGCGCCATGTAGGTCGGGGTGCCGACGACGAGCCCGGTCGAGGTGAGGGACATCTCAGCGGTGCGGGCGACGCCGAAGTCGATGACCCGGGGACCGTCGGGACCGAGCAGCACGTTGTCCGGCTTGAGATCGCGGTGGACCACTCCCGCCGCGTGAATGGCGGTCATCGCGGTGGCGACGGCGATGGCCAGGCGGCGCAGCCGGTCCTCGTCCAGCGGCCCGGAGATCTGTACGGCGCGGCGCAGACTGGGCCCGTCGATGAACTCGCTGACGATGTAGGGGCGGGGCGCGTCGAGGTCGGCGTGCAGCACCCGGGCCGTGCAGAAAGAGGAGACCCGGGTCGCGGCGGCGACCTCCCTGGCGATCCGTCCCCGGTCGGTGTCGGCGTGCAGCAGCTTGACCGCGACCCGGCGCCCGTCGGGGTCGTAGGCGTCGTAGACCACCCCCTGGCCGCCTTCGCCGAGACGGCCGGCCAGGAGGTGGTCCCCGATGCGTTGTGGATCCCCGGGGCGGAGCCGTTGCGACGTCACCACGGGATGGTAGACGCCGCGACGGGCCCGGCGGTTCGGTTCGGTTCGGCCCGGCATCGAATCGCCGGGCCGCCGGTGGTTCAGGCCGGGGCGATCCAGACGGCCTTGGCGGCGGCCACCAGGGTGCCGTCCGCCTCGTAGACGGCGCTCTCGCCGAAGAGCTTGCGGCCCTCGCGGCCGGTGGCCCGGCCGACCACGGAGTAGGTGCCGCCGGGGTAGATGCGGCGGTGGACCTGCGCGGTCAGGCGGCCGAGCAGCGCGAACTCGCCGGGCGCGAAGTGGGCCCAGCCGGTGACGCAGTCGAGCGCGGCCCAGATGATCGCGTCGGGGACGACGCCGTCCTCATCGGTGACGGTCATCGGTACTCGCCAACCGGCGGCGACCAGGTCGGTGCCGGACACCGGGCCGGGGAAGATCCGCAGACCGTCGCCGGGGTCGCGCATGCCGCAGGCGAAGCAGCCGGGGAAGGCGTGGCCGCGGAGCCCGGCGAAGCCGCTCTCGGCGAGGGCCGCCTTGTTGAAGGGCACGAACGCCGGCGCGTCGAGCTGCTCGGCGACCGGAATGGCCTCCACCAGGAGGGTGTCGCCGTGGGTGAGGGTGGCGCTGTTGGCGAGGTGCCGCAGGGACAGCTCGGTCTCCAGCGGCGTGGGGGCGTGCAGCGTGACCTCGACAGCCGAGTCGTGCCGGGCGCCGTGCAACGCCTCGGTGACCGTGCCCGCGATCCATCCGCCGTTCGCGGTGCCCTCGGGCCCGCGGAAACGCGCCGGAACGGACAACACGGTCTGCAGCTCGGCAGCCGTCGTCATGCCGCACCTCCATATCGCCTTATATGGCTATTGATCGTCAAAAATCACTTTAAACAGACCGACCGATTTTACCGGAGTCGTTGGCTGTACAGCGAACCAGGGGGTCCGATGGTCCGCGGGCGTCCGGAAGTGGGCGGCATGCCGTCCGGGTCGCGGCGGACCGCACGTCTTGTGGACGGCGGTACGGCCGGTCGCGCCGCCCGACCGTACCGGTCCGGTCGAGCCGGTCCGGTCGCCCGGGGCGGAACGCCCGCGCGCACGGCGCCGAGCATATCGCCGGGAAACCCGCCGCCGCCCCGCGTTTGATCAGATATCCCGTACGGCCGGCGCCCCCTTCCCGCCTTCGGCGGAGGGGTCGTCGAAGTACGGCCGGAACCCGCGCACCGTCTGCCGGGGGTTCCGGCGATGAGGACCTGGCCGCCTCGCCCGACGATCACCTGCTAGGGGGTGCCGTGGCCGCGCCGACCAGCGCCACGGCCACGGGACCGAACGCGGTCCCCAGCAGATAGCACAGGCTGAGCAGGCCGATCGCGGCGGCCTGTGCTCTTCGGGGCCGGCAAGACGGCGCGGCAGCCCATCTAGCCTGGCTGGAGCCGGCGACCAGGTTCTACGTCAGCCGGATGGCGCGCCGGAATCCGTCTTGAATTGCCCCAGGCTGGTCGTTCACCGCACTTGAGCAACCCCCGGTAGGTCCTTCACTGCGTTCACGATCGATCGGGCAAGCTTCGGATCGTCAAGCTTGACGTGGTAGCTCTCGAAGTACTCCTCTAACGACCTGCGCTCGGCTTCGTCGTCCTTGTCTCGAGGATCGCGCTCAATCACCTGCGACCACAAGGCGACGAACTGCTCGGTCATCCGCATGTCATGCGCTCGGTCCTCGAAATAGATGCGCTTGACGCCCCTCGTCCTCCTCAGGGAAGCCTCGACCGCCGCCTTCTCATCAGCCGTGATCTGTCGCCCCTTACAGAGTTCGCGCCCTCCACCAGCGTCGCAGAGGGTGACGACCACATCATCCTTGCCCTGCCAGAAGGTGGCAGGTAAGGCGACGGCGTTGGAGACGCCCGGTAATGCCTGGACCGCCGAATCGAATGCGGGGGCGTCGCTCCATCGGAGTAGCCTGCCGTGAAAGCTCTCCGCCATGTCGCTTTCTTCGAGAACTCCCGCCAGTTCAGGCGCGGCCTCCATCACGGCCAGTGACTCCGATTTGGTCTCGAAGCGAAGCTCCGTGATGCGCGGTATCTGCCGTAGTCCCTGCTCGACCGCGTGCCTCTGCGCCGGAGTCACCTCCTTGTTTCCGCAGGCGTCCCAGGCATCATCCTCACCGCACAGGAAAACGGAGAACCTTCCGCCTTCCGGCCAAGGCCCGTTCGGGGGCGCAAGGATCTTCGGGAGCCGGTTTGCCTCGGCAGCCGAGGCGCCCAACAGGAGGACCGTCATCGATGCAAGGGTGAGAAGCACGCGGAGCATGGGGAAACTATGTCAGTGAACCCGGCGGAACCTCACATAGGAATCTCAACGGTCAGCACCTCAATCACTCCAGGGGCATGAACGAACAATTCCATCAGGGAGGGAGAATCAGCGGCGGCCTGGCGATGATGGGCCCCCGACACCCCCCGAGGCGCCTCGGCGTCGCCCCTGAAGCCGGTGCGGGGGCGCGGTCTTCCCTCGTGCCCGCGCCGCCACGCCCGGTCAGAAACGACCACGATCAGGCCGCCATGTCATTGATGGCAACCACCGTCACTGGCCGATCCACCGGCCTACCGGCCTCTACCAGCTTTCACTCCACCGGTACCAGGGGCCCTGGACATGTTCAAAAGTTTGTGCAGCCGCGTCGTCAGGGGAATCCACCGGTTCGCCTTTCGGACTCCAGACATAGCCATACGGGTCCACACCCACCCAGGGACTCAGTTGAAAATACACCAGATCCCTGTCTCGGTAGACTGAAGAAAAATCGAACAATCCGATCCGGCGAGGCTTGTCCTCCGGCCCCGAATCCGGTTCAACCGTTCGCGCCACCTGCTCCATGCTCTCCACGGATCGAGTAAAACGCACTTCCCTGGACACTCCGCAAGCCGTCAGTGCGATCAACGCGATCCCCGCGAGTGGAATCATCATCCAACGCATACAGACTCCCGTTAAAATAGTCCGGTCGCTCACTGCGAAACCATCGAAAATTTGACATGCCCAAGCACGTTGGACGGGCGAGAATACAACACATCAAAAGATTCCAGAGTTCCGGCGAACCGTTGATCGCTAATCGTACAGCCGTGGATGCCGTCATTCAGTGCCCAGAAATCGGCTCCAGCGAAGGTCGCGAGCTGCCGGCGCGGCAGCCGCAGGCGGCCCATCCGGCCGGGATGGAGGTCGCCTCGTCCGCTTCCGCGGTGGTGGAAGCCAGGGCATGGACGGCGGGGCGACAGAGGGCGGACTTTCGTGGTCCTCCACAGCACGCACCGTTCATATCAGAGCCAGGTCGACGGCGTGTTCGACGTGGATGCGGGTGGAGTCGAAAACGGGGATGCGGCTGTCCTGGGGGCCGATGAGGAGAGTGATCTCGGTACAGCCCAGAATGACTCCCTGCGCGCCGCGTTCGGCCAGATCGGTGATGATCCGCCGGTAGGCCTGGCGGGAGGAGTCCTCGACACGGCCTTGGGTGAGTTCCCGGTAGATGACGTCGTGCACGAGCGTGCGGTCAGGTTCGTCGGGCACCAGGATCTCCAGTCCGTGCCCGAACATCCGGGATCGATAGAAGTCCATTTCCATGGTGAAGCGGGTGCCCAGCAGTCCCACGGTCTTGAGCCCGGCGTGGGTGATCCGTTCCGCCGTCGCGTCAACGATGTGAACGAAGGGCGCAGCGATCGCCACCTCGATGACCTCGGCGATCCGGTGCATGGTATTGGTGCACAGCAAGACCATGTCGGCTCCGGCCTGTTCGAGGGTTCTGGCCGCCCGAGCGAGCCGCCGCCCGGCGGCCTCCCAGTCTCCCGCACGCTGCATGGCCTCGATCTCGGCGAAGTCCACGGTCAGCAGCAGGCTCCGGGCACAGTGGTGGCCGCCCAGACGCCTGCGGGTCTCCTCGTTGAGCAGCCGGTAGTACTCGGCGGAAGACTCCCAGCTCATGCCGCCGATCAGGCCGATGGTTCGTGTCATGGGCTCATGGTGGCTCACGATGGACCCCATAGGTAGTCCTGTATTTCTTGGCTGAACCCCAAGTGATACTTATGGCATGGACGCCCACCGCCTGCTTGTCTTCCGGCAGATCGCACATTCCGGTTCGATCGCGGGGGCGGCCCGCTCGCTCGGGTGGACGCCGCCGGCGGTCAGCCAGCATCTGCGCCATCTGGAGCGTCAGGCTGGGATGGCGCTTGTGCTGCGCCGTCCGCGCGGGATCCAGCTCACCGAAGCGGGCGCGGTCCTGCTGCGCCACGCCGACGCCGTCTTCACGCGGCTGCATGCCGCCGACGACGACCTGAACGCGCTGGCTCAGCTGCGGGAGGGCACCGTCCGGCTCGCCGCATTCCCCTCGGCCAGCGCCACCCTCGTTCCCGCCGCCATGAGCCTGCTGGCTCAGCGCCACCCCGGCATGGATGTACGGCTTCGCGAAGCGGAACCCCCCGAAGCGTTGGACCTTCTCACCGCCGGCGAGGTGGATCTGGCCGTGACATTCACCCACGCGGGAGAACAACCGGCCGACCACCCCGGGCTGGCGCGGGTCACGGTGAGAGAGGATCCGGTGCGCCTGGTTCTGCCGCGCTCCCATCCGCACGCGCACGCCGTACCACCTGGCCGGCCGGTGAACCTGCGGCTGCTGGCGGGGGACAAGTGGATCGCGGGCTGTGAACGGTGCACCGCGAACCTGCGTCAGACCTGCCAGAGCGCCGGCTTCGTCCCGGACATCCGCCACAGCACCGACGACTATGTGGTCACCCAGGCACTGATCGCCCGCAGTCTCGGGATCGGGCTGCTCCCGCAGCTCGCCCTCGACGCCTTCCAGGATCCCGACGTCACGGTCCGCACGGCCGCACAGCTCCGTCCCCGGACCCTCCACCTGGTTCATCATCGCGAAGCCGATCAGATCCCCGCGGTCCGCAGCGCCGTACGTGCCATCCACGACACCACCGCGTGAGCTGGGTTACCGCCACTGGCCGTTTGGATGTAGTCGGCCGGTGATCTGACAGTCGGTTCGTCGACCGGTTTCCGGCGCAGGTCAGCCCCTAGTGGCGTCGAACAGCTTGCGTGCCGCCTCGGTGCGGGTGGCCGCGCCCAGTTTGGTGAGGATCCGTGACACGTGCACACCGGCGGTGTTGCCGCTGATGAACAGCTCGGTGGCGATCTGCCGGTTGCTCTTGCCGTCAGCGACCAGGTGCAGCACTTCCATCTGTCGGGCGGTCAGTCCGGGCAGGCCCGGGGCGCGCTTTGGCGTCTGTGGGGCCGGCGGTTCGGCATGCGGCGTGCATCGCGACAGCTCGTACGGCTGGCCGAGCGCGCGCCAGCCCCGC
Source organism: Streptosporangium sp. CA-135522 (assembly GCF_050949235.1). Classification (NCBI taxonomy): domain Bacteria; kingdom Bacillati; phylum Actinomycetota; class Actinomycetes; order Streptosporangiales; family Streptosporangiaceae; genus Streptosporangium; species Streptosporangium sp. CA-135522. The sequence continues at coordinate 2,958,186 of NZ_CP192026.1, read as the reverse complement.
GCGGCACTCTCCAAATCACCGCTGGCCATGGCCCGGTAGGCCTCGTCCACCGGACCCACGACGGGAAGGTCCGGCAGCTCGGCTGGTCGCGCCGCGGCGAGCAATGCCCATGCCTCGTGCGGGTGCGCGACAAGCTCGGCGGACTCCAGTCCGTGGACGGTGCCGGGGTCGAGGCGGATCTGCAGGGTGCGCAGCCTGATGCGATAGGGCCGGACCCAGGGCTCGTCACCGAGCAGCTGCGCCGCGCTCTCGGCCGCGACCCGAGCGGCGGCCGGGTCGCCCTGCGCCAGGTGGATCTCGCCGCGGCCTATGAGCAGCGCCGCGTGACTGAGCCGGGGCAGCTCGGCCTCGCCCAGCGCCTCATCGATGAGATCGAGCGCCTCCGCCCCGCGGCCCAATGCCGTCAGGGCCTGCACCCACTTGACCACCAGAATCGGCGCGTGCTTGGCGTACTGGAATGACTCGTGCACCGCCTTGAGGCCCGCCTGAATGACCTCGATCGCCTCGGCGTAGGCACCCATGGTCACGCAGAAGGCCGACTCCCACCTCGCGACGTCGATGGCCGTCTGCGGATCCGCAATGGCCCGCGCCGCGGCGAAGTGGTGGCGAGCGGTCTGGGGATCGGCGGCGGCCAGGCCAAGGTAGGCGTGAGCGTGAGCCATGAGAGCAGCGTTGTTCAGCTGCTCGGCGATCTCCAGCGCGGCCCGCGCGTGGCGTTCGCCCTGGACGGGATCGCCGGAGAACACGCTGCTGACGGCTAGATCCGCCAGGACCTGGCCGCGCAGCAGCGACGGCTCGGGCAACAGTTCCAGCGCTGTGAGCAGGTCGTCGCGGCCACCGCTGCGGCCCAGGTTCTTCAGCCGCGCCCGCTGATAGAGCCGCCGTGGGTGCGGGGCGATGGCCAGCGCTTCGGCTGACCAGCGCAAGCCCGAGTCGACCGCGCTGGTGGCCAGGCAGGCCTCCACCGCATGGTCGAGCACGGTGAGCCGGTCAAGCCCCGGCGGGCCGTCCACGGTGTCCCACAGCTGCAGGACGCGTTCCAGCAGGTGCAGCCGCTCCGGCTCGGCGCCGGAGAGCTTGGCCTGCCCGGCGGCCTCCCAGGCCGCTGGGAGTGCGAGAGCGTGGTCGCCGGCGGCGTGCGCGTGCGCTGCCAGCTGGGCGGCCCGCTGTGGCATCGCCGACAGCGCGGCGGCGAAGCGGGCGTGCAGCAGGGTCCGCTCCACCGGCAGCAGCCGATCGTAGAGGGCTTGGCGGATCAGCGCATGCCGGAAGGAGTAGCCGATGTCGCTCGCCAGCAGGACGTGCTTGTCGACGAGGTGGCGCAGCGCCTGGTGCAGCTGCGGCTCGGGCAGATCGGAAACGAGGGACAGCACCTGGTGTTCCACATCGGTTCCGGCGACCGAAGCGACCGTCATGACCTGGTGCGCGTCGTCGGTCAGTTCGGGCAGCCCGGCCAGCAGCAGTTCGCGCAGCTCGGCAGGGGGATCCTCCGGTGAGTCGCTGAGCGCCTCGACGAACAGCGGGTTGCCGTGGCTGCGTTCGAACACGCGGGTGACAAGGGATGGCTCCGGCTCGCGACTCAGCAGGGCAGCCAGCTGGCGGCCGGTTTCGTGCCTGTTCAGCGGCGGGGGCGTGACCCGCCGGACGACGGGCAGCCGCGCCAGCTCAGCCACTAGCCGGCGCAGTGGACCGCTCGGCGTCCGATGGGTGCCGACCAGGAAGACGCCGCTGTGTGCGAGGTTGGCCACCAGGAAGGTGAGCAGCTGCAAGCTGGACCGGTCCGCCCAGTGCAGATCCTCCAGCACGAGGATTAGCGGCCGGGCCTCCGCGGAGCGTTCCATGACCGTGAGGACCTCCCCGAAGTCGCCCGGCGCGGCCGACAGGTGACGCAGCGGGAACAGGAACGGAGCGAAGGACAGCCCGTCGTTGCCGAACTCCAGGCAGCGGCCGGTCAGCACCAGCGGTGTGGACCCCAGCCGGGAGGTGAACTCCTGCACCAGCCGGGACTTGCCGATCCCGGCCTCCCCGCAGATCAGCACGGTGGTGACGCCCTCGTCCTGGTAGGCAGCCCGCAGCGCGGCCAGTTCAGCGTTGCGGCCGATGAAGGTGCTGCTGCTCGTAAAGATGCCCATGAACGGGAAGGGTAACGAAATCTCGTGATTCGGAGCCGGCCTCTTTACCGGCAGCATTGAAGGCATGACGAACGAGATCAAGCCCTTCCGCGTCGAGGTCCCCCAAGCCGACCTCGACGACCTGCAGGCCAGGCTCCGCCGTACCCGCTGGAGCGACGAGCTGCCCGGCGCGGGCTGGGAGCGCGGCGTCCCGGCCGGCTACCTCAAGGACCTGGCCGCCTACTGGGGCGAGAAGTTCGACTGGCGCGCCGCCGAGGCCGAGCTCAACCGCCACCCGCAGTTCACCACCGTCATCGACGGGCAGAACGTGCACTTCCTGCACGTGCGCTCCGAGCGGCAGGACGCCACTCCGCTGCTGCTGATCCACGGCTGGCCGTGCTCGGTGGTCGACTTCCTCGACATGATCGAACCTCTGACCGCGCCCGAGGCCGGCGAACCGGCCTTCCACCTGGTCATCCCGTCCGTGCCCGGGTTCGGCTTCTCCGGGCCCGTCACCGAGACCGGCTGGACCGACACGCGCGTCGCCTCGGCCTTCGCCGAGCTCATGGCCCGGCTGGGGTATGAGCGCTACGGCGTGCAAGGCGGCGACATCGGGGCGTTCATCGGCCCGGCGCTGGGGCGGGTCGACGCCGAGCACGTCATCGGCGTGCATGCCAACGCACTGGTCACCTTCCCCACCGGCGACCCGGCCGACATGGCCGCGCTGACCGAGACCGAGCAGCTGCGGCTCAAGGCGATGAAGAACTTCCAAGACGACATGTCCGCCTACATGCAGCTCCAGGGAACCAGGCCGCAGACCCTGGCGCACGCCCTCGCCGACTCACCCGTCGGCCAGCTCGCCTGGATCGCCGAGAAGTACAAGGAATGGACCGACCCGGCCAAGGAACTGCCCGAGGATGCGGTGGACCGCGACCGGCTGCTCGCCACCGTCAGCATCTACTGGTTCACCGACACTGCCCGCAGCGTGGCCAACTCCTACTACGAGCGCTTCCACGACGCGAGCATGTGGGCGCCCAAGCCCCCCGCCACCGTCCCCACCGGCGTCGCGGTCTTCGATGCCGGCGACTACGCCATCCGCCGCTTCGCCGAAAAGGCCCACAACATCACCCACTGGTCAGAGTTCTACCGCGGCGGCCACTTCCCGGCTCTGGAAGCCCCTGACCTCCTCATCGGGGACATCCGCGAGTTCTTCGCCTCACTCGCCCGGTAAGACCACGGCGTGTGCCGCACAAGACCTCCTTGTGCGGCACACGCCACCTCCGCCTCAGCCGCTGGGAACGCGAGGCGCCACCGGCTGTTACTTGCCCAGGGAATGGTGCTGTTTCATAGGTGACCGCCTATGAAGGCCTGCCGTTAACGAGGACGCCACCGGGGACACGCGATCGCATCGCCCCTGGTGACAGCTCCCGCAGCCGCTCTGGACACACGCGACGGAAACCGTGGTTCTGTCCCAATCCCAGCCTGCTGACCTGGGCTGATGCGATCGCGTGTCCCTCATGACGGCTTCGTTACCGACATCCCCGCTGCTACGCCTCGGTCCTGCTGGACACCGGGGAGAACATCAAGGCCCTCAGTCCGCCACGGACCTGCGCCTACAGGACCGGGAGGTAGCGGCCGAGCTCGAACTCGGTGACCTGGCGGCGGTATTCGTTCCATTCGGTGCGCTTGTTGCGCAGGAAGTAGTCGAAGACGTGCTCGCCCAGGGTCTCGGCGACCAGCTCGCTGCGCTCCATGACGGCGATGGCCTCGTCCAGCGACTGGGGCAGCGGCTGGATGCCCAGCGCGCGGCGCTCGGCCGAGGTCAGCGCCCAGACGTCGTCCTCGGCGCCGGGGGGCATCTCGTAGCCCTCCTCGATGCCCTTCAGGCCCGCGGCAAGGATCACCGCGAAAGCCAGGTAGGGGTTGCAGGCCGAGTCGAGCGAGCGGAACTCGATGCGGGTGGAACCGCTCTTGTGCGGCTTGTACATCGGCACCCGGACCAGGGCCGAGCGGTTGTTGTGACCCCAGGAGATGTAGCTCGGCGCCTCGCCACCGGCTCCGGCGATCGCCTCGGCGCCACCCCACAGGCGCTTGTAGGAGTTGACCCACTGGTTGCAGACCGCGGTGATCTCTGCGGCGTGCTTGAGCAGGCCGCCGATGAAGGAACGGCCGATCTTCGACAGCTGATAGTCGGCACCGGGCTCGTAGAAGGCGTTGCGGTCGCCCTCGAACAGCGACATGTGGGTGTGCATGCCGGAGCCGTTGTACTCGGTGAAGGGCTTGGGCATGAAGCTCGCCCAGATGCCCTGCTCCAGTGCGACCTCCTTCATGACCAGGCGGAAGGTCATGATGTTGTCGGCGGTGGTGAGGGCGTCGGCGTAGCGCAGGTCGATCTCCTGCTGGCCGGGGGCGCCCTCGTGGTGGCTGTATTCGACCGAGATGCCCATCGACTCCAGCATCATGATCGCGTTGCGCCGGAAGTCGTGGCCGGAGCTGTGCGGGGTGTGGTCGAAGTAGCCGCCGTCGTCGATCGGCTCGGGCCGCTTGCCCTTCTCGGGGCGGTCCTTCAGCAGGAAGAACTCGACCTCGGGGTGGGTGTAGAAACTGAAGCCCATGTCGGAGGCCTTGGCCAGGGTGCGCTTGAGCACCCAGCGCGGGTCGGCGTGCGAGGGCGAGCCGTCCGGCATGAGGATGTCGCAGAACATCCTGGCCGCGCCCGGCGTCTCACTGCGCCAGGGCAGGATCTGGAACGTGGACGGGTCTGGTTTGGCGAGCATGTCCGACTCGTAGACCCGGGCGAAGCCCTCGATCGCCGAACCGTCGAAACCGATGCCCTCGGCGAAAGCCCCTTCGAGCTCCGCCGGGGCGATCGCCACCGACTTGAGGAACCCGAGCACGTCGGTGAACCACAGCCGGATGAACCGGATGTCTCGCTCCTCCAGGGTGCGGAGAACGAACTCCTGCTGGCGGTCCAAGGCCTTCTCCTTCATCGCCGACGCCGACGTGGTGCGACACGCCTGGTCTTCTACCAGTCTGCCCGCTCCGTGTTTCGCACACGTTACGAGGAAGAGCGGTGAGATGCCGCATCGAGTCCGTCGCATCCCAGGTGACCGGCCCTCGTCGTGCCTCCGCGTGACCCGCCCCATCCACTCCTACAGTGTGCGCCGGAGCGGCTGAAGTTCTATTCGGGGGAAGAGACGATGCGCACCGGACTTCACGGATCATCGGGCGGGGCCGCGCTGCGGGCACCGCTCACCGAACGGCTGGCGGCGCTGACGGCGCCGTGCCCCATGCATCCGTCGATGTACCAGATCGAGGCCGCGGTCATCGACTGGTCTCGCAAGGTCGGCCTGGACACGGGCCCCGGCGTGGGAGTCCACCTGCTGGCCGGGCGGGCGTTCGCCCGATACGGCATGGGCACGGTCACGCTGTTCGCGCGCTGGCTGACCTGGATGTCCCGCCTGCGCGAGGAGCCTTCGGCATTGGCCGGCGTGCTCGCGGTGGCCGGAGGCGGCGAGCCGGGGCCGCCGCTGGAGCGGGCCTTCGCCGACCTGTGGCGGGCCTGCGCACCCGGGCTCGGGGAAGGGGGACGCGAGCGGTTCCTCGCCGGGCTGATCGCCCAGCAGGCGGCGTTGCTGGGTGCCGGGACGCCGTCGATCGAGGAGTATCCGGCGCTGGCCAGGGCCGGTTTCGGGGCGTACCTGTTCGACCTGGTGGAATCCTGCACGGGGGTGGAGGTGCCCGCGCCGATCCGGCGGAGCCCGCAGTGGCGGGCGGTCGCCGAGGCGAGCGGTGACGTGGCCGCCTGGTGCGACGATCTGGTCGCCGGACGCGGCCACGTGACGGCGGCCTCGGCCTCGCTGGGCCTGTGCGGCGAGGCGGCCGAACAGTGGGTGATCGACCGCGTCGTGGCCCGGATGGAGGAGCTGTGGACCGCCGCGCGCGCGATTTCCCCGGTCGTGGAACGGCACAGCCTCGGGTTCGTGGCCTCCGGCGAGGTGATCCAGGTGGCCTGCGCTTTCTTGACCATTCCCAGGGCCTACCTGGAATGGCTCTTGGAATCGCCTCGCTATCGTCACTTACGGTAATCGACCGCGTCCTTGACGTAACACGGGGGTCAAGATGGGCATCGAACTTCTCAAGCACAAGCTGGAGCGCGCCTTCGCGCACCTGGACGTGAACGGCAACGGAAAGATCGAGCGTGACGACCTGCTCGGTCTCGGAGCCAGGATCCTGGTCGGCTTCGGCGAGTCGCCCACCTCGCCCGCCGGCAGCAGGCTCGTCCAGGGCTTCGAGTCCATCTGGCAGGCCCTGTCCGCCGAGATCGACGCCGACGGCGACGGCGCGATCTCCCCCGAGGAGTTCCGTGCCGGCATGACCTCGGCGTTCGTCGAGGGCGACCGGTTCGACGCGGTGTTCAGGCCGGCGGCCGAGGCGGTCGCGGCACTGTGCGACGCCGACGGGGACGGGGTCGTCGGACCGGCCGAGTTCCGGGTCATGCTGACGGCGTTCGGCACGCCGCACGACGACGTGGACGTCGCCTTCGACCGGCTCGACCGCGACCACGACGGGAGCATCTCGACCGGTGAGCTGGTCGAGGCCGTCCGGCAGTACTACACGAGCGCGGACCCGAACGCGGCCGGCAACTGGCTGTTCGGTCCGCTGTAGTGACGACCGCCGTAGTGACGATCACCCGGACGGCCCCCGATACGGCGGGCGGGACGGGCGGGACGCGAACGCGGCCACCGTGGGAACGGGCTCCCGCGGTGGCCGCGTCCTTGCTGCTGCCTCTCGTCGACCGGGTTCCCGCGATGGCCGCGCCGTGCCGCATGCACTCCTCCCTCGACCGCATCGGGGCCTCTCTCGCCGGGTGGACCCGCGAGGTCGGACTGGAGACGCCCGCGCGGGCGGGGTTCGAACGGATGGCCGGCCGGGCCTTCGCCGGATTCGGCATGGATGCGGCGCTGCTGTTCGCCAAGTGGCTGACGTGGCTGTTCCACTTCGACGACGAGTGGGACGAGAAGCCCGCCGGACGTGCCGCCGAGGTCGTGGAGGCCACCTTCGCGCGCCTGGGGCACCTGGTGTGCGCCGTGCCGTCTCCGGCCGGGGACGGTGCGCCCGGCCTCGCGGGAGGCCTCGTGGAGGGCTCGGCCGCCGGTGCCGCCGCAGGGGGTCTCGTGGAGGGCTCGGCCGCCGGTGCCGCCGCGGGGGGCCGGGCGGAGGGCGCCACGCCGATCGAGGCGGCCTTCCAGGGCCTCTGGCACGTCACCGCCGCGCGGATGAGCGCGCAGTGGCGGGAGCGGTTCGCCCGGGGACTGCGGGAGCAGGGGGCGGCCTGCCGTGTCGAGGCGGACAACCGGTGCGCCGGGCGGGTGCCCTCGGTCCGGGAGTACCCGGCGCTCCGACGGGGAACCGCCGGGCCCTATCTGTTCGACCTGGTGGAGCCGTGCCTCGGGGTGGAGGTGCCGGTCGAACTGCGGGAGAGCCCGGCGTGGCGGACACTGGTGGACGCCTGCAACGACGTCACCGCGTGGTGCAACGACGTCGCGTCCTATCCCAAGGAGCGCGCGAACGGGGACGTGCACAACTACGTGATGGTCGCCGCCGCCGCGTTCGGGCTCTCCGACGCGGGCGCCGTCGCGTGGGTCAACGACCGGATCGCCGAGCGGGCCGGAGACCTGCGGGCCGCCGCCATGCGGCTGCCGGAGCTGTTCGACCGGTTCGGGCTCCCACCGGCGCGGGCCAGGGACGTCAGCAAGGTGGCGTGCGCGTTTCTCGCGGCCCCGAGGGCCCAGTTGGAATGGCTTCTGGAGTCCAGCCGGTACGGCGTGGCGTGATCTCCCGGCCCGGCGCGTGCCCTGTCACGGCGTGCCGCGGCGCCTGACGGTTCGTTACGTACCGTCACGGCGCGCAGGCCAGGGAGTCGCCCATCGGGGTGCGGCGGTAGACGACCTCGCGGCCCAGGCGGCGGCGGGCCACCAGGCCCGCGTCGGCCAGGACGGCCAGGTGCTGGCTGACCGCACCGGGGGTGAGGGTCATCCGCCGGGCGAGCACCGAGGTGGTGGCGGGGTCGGCCAGGGCGGTCAGGATCTGCGCCCGGGTACGGCCGAGCAGCGCGGCGAGGGCTCCGGGGGCGGGCGGCGGCCCCGAGGTCCACAGCGTGCCGACGCCCGTCGCCGGGTAGACGAGCATCGGCTGGTACGGCTCGACCATCACGGCCGTGTCCGGCCAGTAGAAGGCCGTCGGCACCAGGACCAGGCCGTCGCCGTCCAGCGACCCGGAGTAGTCCCACGGCCGGGCGACGCCGAGCCGGTCGCCGAGCCAGCGCACGCCCGGGTGCAGGTCGGCGAACAGCTCACGGGCCCCGCCCACGGCCAGTTGCCGGGAGCGCCGCAGCACGTCGGCCTCCAGCAGGCCGTAGATCCGGGGCCAGAACTCGGCGAAGGCCGTCTCCCAGTAGCGCTCCAGGGCGTCGGCGACCCGTGCCACGCCCGCCACGGGGTCGGCGACGAAGCGGTCGATGACGCGGGGGTCGGAGCCGGCCACCCGGCCCGCCTCCGCGGCCGCCCGTTCCGGGGGCGTCCGCCGTACCCGGTCGAGGTCGGCGGCGAAGTCGGGCATCGGGGTCTCGGGAGTGGGGGTCACGAAGTCGACCAGGTAGCCCCGGAGCGGGACCAGCGCGAACAGCTCCGAGAGGTCCAGGCCGTCGAGGCGGGAGCGCACGGCGCGCGCCCAGGGCAGGTGGAGGGAGTGCCTGGCCGGGTCGCGCAACGGCCGCAGGCTGGCGACCAGCTCCCAGATCGGCGAGAACGCGAAGCGGATCCGGGCCACGTCGTCCGGGGCGAAGATCCACTCGACGCGGTATGGCTTTTTAGGCACGGCTAAAAGATTCGCCTACGGCCGGGCGCGTGTCCAACCCTGGCCACATGACGAGTGCCACCCTTTCCAAGCCCGGTTTCCTGCGGTCGAAGGTCGGCGGCCTGCCCCCGGCGTTCTGGGCCCTGTGGACCGGCACTCTGGTGAACCGGGTGGGCATGATGGTCCAGCCGTTCATCGGCGTCTACCTCACCCAGGCGCGCGGCATGTCCTACGCCGCCGCCGGCGTGGTGATGGCGGTCTTCGGCGTCGGCTCGCTGCTGTCGCAGATCGTCGCCGGCTGGCTGGCCGACCGGCTCGGCAGGCGGGTCACCCTGACCGGCGGCATGGTCGCGACCGCGATCACCATGGTGGCGCTCGGCTACAGCACCTCTCTCCCGGCGATCGTCGCCACCATGTTCGTGCTCGGAGTGACCATGGACGCCTACCGGCCGGCGTCAAACGCCCTGGTGGCCGACCTGATCCCGCCGCAGGAGCGGGCGCGCGCCTACGGCCTGCTCTTCTGGGCGCTGAACCTGGGCTTCGCGGTGGCGATGGTCGCGGGCGGCTGGTTCGCGCAGGCCGGGTACGGCTGGATGTTCGGGATCAACGCCGCCACCTCGCTGATCTTCGGTCTGCTGGTGTGGCGGGCGGTGCCGGAGACCGGGCCCGCGCCGGGCGAGCGCGAGCGGGGCGGCTTCGCCGACGTGTTCAAGGACCGGCTGATGGTCGCCTTCAGCGTGATCATCGTCCTCTCCTCGGTGGCCTACGCCCAGGCGTTCACCACCCTGCCGCTGGCGATGACCGACGCGGGGTTCACCACCGTCGACTACGGCCTGATCATCGCCGTCAACGGCATCCTGATCGTGCTCGTCCAGCCGTTGACCGGCGACTGGCTCGGCAGACGTGACCACGGCACCGTGCTCGCCGTCGGCTTCGCGATCATCGGGGTGGGCCTGGCGCTGACCGCCGTCGTCTCCAGCCTCGCCGGATACGCGGTCTCGGTGGTCCTGTGGACGGTGGGCGAGATCGTCACCGCGGGCATCCAGGGGGCCATCGTGGCCTCCCTCGCCCCGCCCCACCTGCGCGGGCGCTACTCCGGGGTGTACGGCTTGTCCTGGTCCGGCGGCGCCATGCTCGCCCCGCTGCTGGGCACCCGGCTGCTGGAGCTGAGCCCGGTGCTCCTGTGGCTGACCATCGGCGCCGTCAACCTCGTGGCCGCGGCGGGCCTGCTGGCGATCGGTCCCGCTCTGCGACGCCGTACGGCATAAGTTCGACGTTGAACGTTTGTTGATTGGATTGTAGTTCGCGCCCGTTAAGGTCCCTCTAAGCACGACAGAGAAGGGCCGGGGCGATGCGCGGGCTGAGCCGGGTGTTCCCGACGGTGACACCCGTCAGGGCGCGAGTGGCGGCGTTGCTGATCGCCGCCGTGTCCGTCGCCATGGAATGCGTCAACATCTGGGTCACGGCCCAGTTGCCGCAGCCTTCCTACACGCCGCTGCCGTTCGCGCCCGAAGACGTGGCGGGCACGGCCTTCCCGGTCTTCGGGGCGCTGCTGGTGTTCCAGCGGCCCCGGCTGGTCATCGGCTGGTTGCTGTGCCTGGGCGGGCTGTGCTCGGCGCTGAACAGCCTGACGGTGAACGTCGCGTTCCTGGGCCGGGGCGCGCTCCCGGAGGCGATCTGGACCGTCGTCGGGGTGAGCTGGCAGCTGACGGTCCTGTGTCTCGGCGTGCTGCTGCCGCTGCTCTACCCGGACGGACGCCTGCCCTCCCGTCGCTGGCGGCCGCTCATCTGGTTCACGGTCGCCGTCCTGCTGGCCGACACGCTCCGCGCGGAGTTCCTGCCCTTCCGGGAGCCCTACGGGCTCTCGTTCGGCTGGCGGGCCCAAGTCGCCCTGGACCAGCTCATCAACCTGGCGATGCTGCTGGCCTTCGTCTCGCTGGCGGTGCGGTTTCGGCGGGCGAGCTCCGAGGAGCGCAGGCAGATCCTCTGGCCGCTGCTGGCGATGGCCGCCTTCATCGTCCCCTGGGTGGTCGGGAACCCGCTGTGGTGGCTGGCCTCCTTCACGATCCCGCTCATTCCCGCCGCGATCACGTTCTCCGTGCTGCGCCACCGGCTCTACGGCATCGACACCCTGATCACGCGCACGCTCGTCGGCGCGGGTCTGGTCGGCGTGATCGGCGGCGTGTACGTGGCGGTGGGTGCGGCCTCCAGCCTGTTCCTGTCCGACGTCGACCAGATCGGCGGCCTGCTGGCCGCGCTGTGCGCCGGGGCGTTCTTCCACCCGCTCCGGCGGGTGCTCCAGCGGGGCGCCGACCGCCTCCTGTACGGCGGCAAGGGCGATCCGGTGACGCTCGCCGAGGAGCTCAGCCGGCGGCTGCAGCGGACCGATCCGGCCGGCGGGCTGATCGCCGCCCTCGACGTGTTGCGCGAGGGTCTGGCGGTGACCGGGGTGGCCGTGCGGTTCGAGGACGACGGCCCCTGGGAGGCCACGGCCGGCGACCCGCGGGTGGTGGTGCGCGACGTCGAGCTCGTCTGGCACGGTGAGCCCGTCGGGCGACTGCTCATCGGCCCGCCGGGGGTCAGGCGCCTGCCCGCCGCGCACAACGAGCGGGTCATCGCCGCGCTCACGCCGTACGTGGCGGACGCCGCCCACGCGGTCAGGCTGGTCGGCGCGCTGCGCAGATCCCGCGAGCGGATCGTCACCACCCGTGAGGAGGAGCGCCGCCGCCTGCGCCGCGACCTCCACGACGGCCTCGGCCAGTCGCTCAGCGGCATGGCCATGTCCATCAACGCGGCCCGCCACTCCCTGCGCGCCTCTCCCGAGGCCGCCGAGCGCATGCTCACCGAGCTGCGCTCCGGCATGGACAGCGTGACCAGCGACATCAGGCACCTGGTGTACGGCCTGCGCCCGCCCGCCCTGGACGACCTCGGCCTGGCCGGGGCCCTGGCGGAGATGGCCGGGCCCGACGTCGTGGTGGAGGTGAGCGGTGACCTCACGGGGTTGTCGGCCGCCGCGGAGGTGGCCGCCTACCGGATCGTCCAGGAGGCGCTGACCAACGTCCGCAAGCACGCCTGCGCCGACGCGGTGCGGGTCTCGCTGGAGCGGGGGGAGGAACTGCGCGTCCGGGTGAGCGACGACGGGGTCGGCGTCGAGCCCGGCCGGCGCTCCGGGGTGGGGTTGACGTCGATGCGCGAGCGCGCCGCCGAGCTGGGCGGCACCTGCGTGATCACCTCACCTCCCGAGGGGGGCACCGTGGTCGAAGCGGTGCTGCCGTTGAACTTGAATGTGGAGATCTGACTACCGATGATTCCTGACGGCCTGCGAATGATGGTGGGTATTGCCGTATGACATTGGACCGGGTGGCCCTACGCTTGCGCCTGAAATGCTGACGTTTCGCGCCCTAGGACCGTTTCAGGCGCGCCATGGCGACGTGGTGCTCGACCTCGGCGGTCAACGCCAGATGGCGGTGCTGGCCCGGCTCCTCGTAGCGGGTGGCCGCGCCGTCCCGGTGAGCATGCTCATCGACGAGCTCTGGCCGGGCGAACCCCCGGCCCAGGCGCTGTCCACCATCCAGGGATACGTGTCGCGGCTGCGGCGCGCCCTGGAACCCGGGCGCGCGCCCAGGGAGGAGGCGGAGGTGCTGGTCTCCGCCCCGCCGGGATACGCGCTGCGCGCCACCTCCGACCAGGTCGACTCCTGGAGGTTCGAGAGCGCCGTCAAGATGGAGGGCGAGCCGGCCAGGGTGTGGGAACGCCTGGACGGCGCCCTCGCGTTGTGGCGGGGGCCCGCGCTGGCCGAGTTCTCCGATCTGCCGTGGGCGGTGACCGAGGCGGGTAGGCTGGAGGAGCTTCGGCTGATCGCCGTCGAACGCCGCGCCGACGCGGGATTGCTGCTCGGTCAGTCCGGCGGCCTGGTGGCCGATCTGGAGGCGCACGCCTCGGCTCATCCGCTGCGGGAGGAGGCCTGGCGGCTGCTCGCCCTGGCGCTCTACCGGAGCGGCAGGCAGGGCGACGCGCTGGGAGCGCTTCGACGGGCCAGGGTGCTGCTGCGCGACGAGCTCGGCCTCGATCTCAGCGCCACCCTGCAGCGCCTGGAGTCCGACATGCTCTCGCAGGCCGCCCATCTGGACCCGCCCGCGGCCGTCAAGGAGACGGCCTCGATACGGACGGCCGAGCGGCCCGCGGGTCCGGGGATCTCGCCGGTCTCGGTGACCTCGGCGCCGGCGGAACTGCGCGTCGTCGTGGCCGACGACCAGGCCCTGGTCCGCACCGGCCTGCGGGTCGTGCTGGACAGCGAACCCGGCTTCCATCTCGTGGCCGAGGCCGAGAACGGCGAGCAGGCGATCGCGGCCGTCCGGGAGACCTCACCCGACCTGGTGCTGATGGACATCCAGATGCCCCGGCTGGACGGCCTGACCGCCGCACGGCGGATCCTGGCCGACGAGTCCCCGCCGAAGGTGATCATGATGACCACGTTCGGCACGGACGACAACCTCTACGCGGCGCTGCGCGCCGGGGTGAGCGGCTTCGTGCTCAAGACCTCCGCCCCCGAGCAGCTCATCACCGCGATGCGCGCCGCGCAGGCCGGTGACGCGCTGATCGACCCGGCCGTCACCACCCGGCTGATCGCCTCCTTCGCCGGGCGCACCGACCCCTCGGCCCCACCCGGGCTCGCCGGTCTCGGCGACGCCGAGCTGGACCTGATGAAGCTGGTCGCCCGGGGGCTCACCAACCAGCAGATCGCGGCGACCCTGTCGATCTCGGAGCGGTCGGTGTCGCAGTCGGTGTCCAAGCTCCTGGACCACCTGGGGCTGTTCGACCGGGCCCAGCTCGTCGTCTCGGCCTACGAGTCGGGGCTGGTCAACCCGGGCCACATGGGCGGGTAACGATGCCGCAGGAGCGACGGGACCAAGGCGCGGCCCGCAGTGGCGCGGCCGCCGCGTTCGCGCTGCCGCCGCCGATCCGGATGGCCCTCGTCGTCGTGGTGGCCGCCACCGCGGTCGCGCTCACGGTGATCGGATTCGTGGTCACCGTGCGCCTGCCGTCCGACTGGTCCGCGAACGCGGCCGTCACACCCGACCTGGCCGTCGGGCTGACCTTCCCCGTGGTGGGCGCGTTCCTGCTGGCCCACCGCTCCCGCCCGGCCATCGCCTGGCTGATGTGCCTCGGCGGACTCGGCGGCGCGATCAACGTCTTCGCCACCGGCATGATGCTCCGCTCCGCCTCCGAGGGCGCGCTGCAGGCGGCGGGCCACTACCGCTACGCCTCGGGGATCGGCTGGATCGTGGGCGGCACGCTGCTGGCGGTCGTGCTCCCGCTGTACTCCCCTGACGGGCGGCTGCCCTCCCGGCGCTGGCGGCCGATGGTGGTCCTGGCCTTCGCGTTGATGACGATCGAGGCGATCCGCCTCGTCGTGCGCCCCGACCCGCCCGCCGCCGGCTACCCCTTCCCCCGGGTCATCCCGAACCCGCTGGCGGTTCGGGCGCTCGCCCCCTACGGTCCCCTGCTCCAGCAGCTCACGCTGACGCTGATCATGGGTTTCGCCGTCGTGGCGCTGCTCTCCCTGGCCCTGCGCTTTCGCCGGGCCGACCCCGTGGTGCGCCGCCAGATCGCCTGGCCGATGAGCGCGTTCGCCGTCTACATCGTCTGCATGCTCGGCGGCGAAGACTGGGTGGTGGCGGCCACCGTCTGGACCGGGCTGATCCCGGTCGCCATCGCCTTCTCCGTGCTGCGCTACCGGCTGTACGGCATCGACACCGTGATCAGCCGTGCCTTCGTGGCCGCCGGGATGATCGCCGCGGTCAGCGCGGTCTACTTCGGGGTCGGCGCGATCGCCGGACTGCTCCTGTCCGGATACGACCGGATCGGCGGCCTGGCCGCGGCCCTGTTCGCCGGGGTCGTCTTCCACCCGCTCCGCCACCTGCTGCGGCGGTGGGTCGACCGGCTCATGTACGGCACGCACGGTGATCCGCGCGCCCTGGCCGCCCGGCTGGCCCAGGAGGTCGGCGAGGCCGAACCCGCCAACGCGCTCGCCGCCGTGGCCGCCGTGGTCCGCGACGGGCTGAGCGTCACCGGGGTCGCGGTCGAGGTGAACGACCCGGGAACCCGGCGGGTGGAGGTGGGCCTGCTGGGCCCGCGGCCCCGTACGGTGCCGCTGGTCTGGCACGGGGAGCCGGTCGGGCGGCTGCTCCTGGGCTCCCCGGGCCCCCGCAGGTTCGCCGCCGCCCACAACGACCGGCTGATCGCCGCGGCCACGCCGTACGTGGCGGACGTGGCGCACGCCGTACGGATGACCGCCGACCTGCAACGTTCCCGCGAACGCATTCTCACCGCCCGGGAGGAGGAGCGCCGGCGCCTGCGCCGGGACCTGCACGACGGGCTCGGCCACGCGTTGACCGACATGGCGATGTCGATCAACATGGCCAGGATCACCCTGCGCACCGCCCCCGCCTCGGCCGACCGGCTCCTGGTCGAGTTGCGCGGCGGCATGGACGCGGTCGGCCAGGAGATCAGGGAGCTGGTGTACGGCCTGCGCCCGCCGACCCTGGACGAGCTCGGCCTGGCCGGAGCCGTACGAGCGCTGGCCGCCGAGGGCGAGCCGCAGGTGGCCGTCGAGACCGAAGGCGATCTGTCCGATCTTCCCGCGGCGGCGGAGGTCGCGGCCTACCGGATCGCGCAGGAGGGACTGACCAACATCCGCAAGCACGCGCGGGCCCGCTCGGCGGTGGTCTCGCTGCGTCGGGGCGAGTCGCTGGTGGTCCGCGTCCAGGACGACGGGCACGGGCTGCCCGCCGGTCCCCGTTCCGGCATCGGCATGCTGTCGATGCGCGAGCGCGCCGCCGAACTCGGCGGGACCTGCGTGGTCGGCTCGGCGCCGGGCGGCGGCACGGTGGTGGAGGCCGTGCTGCCGATTCCGGCCAGCCGGATGTGAACCTTTCCCGCCCCTCAGGTCTCTAACTACCGAGAGTGGCTCGGCCCGTGCCACCTGACCCGGTCGGCCGACGGCAGGACGCTCGCCGGCTACGCCAGGACACCCGAGGCGTCCACCTGCTCGACACCGCCTCCCACCTCGCGCGCAAGGTCCCCGGGATCAAGCTCGCCAACCACGTGGAGAGCCTGTCTCCCGACGGCCTCCGAGCCCCGGCCTGCGATCACCCGCGTCCGGCCTCCGAGCCCCGGTCTGCGATCACCCGTGGACGGCGCTCTCCCCGGCCGGGAATAAGGTGGAGCACGTGGCTCAACTCCGTATCGCCCTGGCCCAGACCAATCCCGTGGTCGGCGACCTGGCAGCCAACGCCGACAAGGTCGTCGAGTGGACCCGGCGCGCCGCCGACCGCGGCGCGCACCTGGTGGTCTTCACCGAGATGTTCCTGACCGGCTACCCGGTCGAGGACCTGGTGTTGCGCAGCTCATTCGTGGAAGCCTCGATCGCCGCGGTCGAGACCCTCGCCCGGCGACTGGCCGACGAGGGTCTCGGCGAGACCCCGGTGCTCGTGGGCTATGTGGACCGGGCGGGCCTGGCGCCACGGGTGGGACAGCCCAAGGGCGCCCCGCTGGACGCCGCCGCGCTGCTCCACCGCGGCCAGGTGGTCACCAAGACCGCCAAGCACCACCTGCAGAACTACGGCGTCTTCGACGAATACCGCTACTTCATACGCGGCGACCGGCTGCCGATCTTCCGGCTGCACGGGGTCGACGTGGCGATCGCGGTCTGCGAGGACCTGTGGCAGGAGGGCGGGCCGGTCTCGGCGGTGGCCGAGGCGGGAGCCGGGCTGCTGGTGGTGCCGAACGCCTCGCCGTACGAGAGGGAGAAGGACGATGTGCGGCTGGCGCTCGTCTCGCGCCGGGCGCGGGAGGCGGGCTGCGCCCTCGCCTACGTCAACCAGGTGGGCGGGCAGGACGAGCTGGTCTTCGACGGTGACTCCATCATCGTCTCCGCCTCCGGCGAGCTCGTCGCGCGAGCCGCGCAGTTCGCCGACGAGCTGCTGATCACCGACCTGGAGCTGCCCGAGGCCCGCTTCGGCGGCCTCGGCACGTTCCAGGTGGACGCCGGGGACGGGACCGTCATCACGGTGGAGCGGCTGGAGCTGTCGGCCTTCCCCGTGGAACCGTACGCGCCGGAACCCCCCTCCGTCGCCCCGCACCTCGACGACATCGCCGAGGTCTATTCGGCCCTGGTCCTCGCGGTCCGCGACTACGTGACCAAGAACGGCTTCCGGTCGGTCATCCTGGGCCTGTCCGGCGGGATCGACTCGGCGCTGACCGCCACGATCGCCTCCGACGCGATCGGTCCCGACCGGGTGCACGTGGTGATGATGCCCTCGCGCTACTCCTCCGAGCACTCCCTGGAAGATGCCCGCGAGCTCGTGAAGCGGCAGGGGATCAACGCCGAGGTCGTGCCGATCTCCGACATCGTCGACGGCTTCGAGAAGGAGATCGAGCTGTCCGGCCTGGCCGCGGAGAACCTCCAGGCCCGGGTGCGCGGCATGATCCTGATGGGCCTGTCCAACCAGCACGGGCACCTGGTGCTGACCACCGGCAACAAGAGCGAGCTGGCGACCGGCTACTCCACCCTCTACGGCGACTCGGCTGGCGGCTTCGCCCCCATCAAGGACATGCTCAAGACCCTGGTGTGGGAGCTGTCGCGCTGGCGCAACGCCCAGGCGGGCAGTTCGGGCGAGTTCCTGTACGGCTTCGCGGTGCCGCCGATCCCGGAGAACTCCATCGAGAAGGAGCCCAGCGCGGAGCTGCGCCCCGACCAGCGCGACACCGACTCCCTGCCGGAGTACGACGTGCTGGACCGCCTCCTGGACGACTACGTCGAAAAGGACATGGGGTCCGCCGAGCTGATCGCCGCCGGCCACGACCCGGCCCTGGTCGCCCGGATCATCCGCCTGGTCGACCTGGCCGAATACAAGCGCCGTCAGTATCCCCCGGGCCCCAAGATCACTCCCAAGAACTTCGGCCGCGACCGCCGCCTGCCCATCACCAACCACTGGCGCGAGACGATCGCCTGAGTCCTCAGGGCGTTTCCGTTCGTCGGGCTCCCCCGGCGAGGAAACGATCAGTACAGTCGACAGGGTGCGTCATGTCGCGGGATGTGCCCTGTTGCTACTGCTGCTGGCCGCCGGCTGCACCACCGGCGGCCCGACCCTGGACGAGGCCGCCGGGGTGCTGGCCAAGGATGCGAAGGTGCTTGAGCGATTCCATCCATCGGCGAACAAGAAAGTCGTCGACAACACCGGCAAAGACCATGACGATTTTGCAAGCTGTTCCAATAAGGATACCGCTCTCCGCTATTACCAGGTGAGCGGCGATTTCGCTGAAAGCAGCCGATCCTCTTCCGTTCAACGGGCCGACTCCTTCGCCCTGCCGTTACGTGACGAGCTTCAAAGGGCGGGTTACGAGCTCGACCGGGGAGCCAGCTGGGTGGAGCCGGGACGGAGCATCGCGATACTTCGCAAAAAAGATCCTGGAATCACATTCATTGTGCTGGTGCAGGGTTCCCAGCCCAACGTAGAGATCGTCGGCAAGACGGACTGCCTGCCCGGCAGGCAATGATCAGAGAGGATTCGCTGAAAGACGAGCCTGCTCCCGAAGTCGCCGGGCGGCCTGCCGCAAGTTCCGCGCCGTCACGCGACATTGGTCGGCAAGTAGATCCGCATCCGACCGTCGCCGAACGACGTCATGGGCGAAGCGCTGGGCTGCGAGGCCCGTCCAGACCGACTGGCCGCCGGTAGAGCCGGTCTTGATCTGCTCAAGCAGTGTCGCGAGATTCTCGGCGTAGCCATCAAGCCGACTGGCAAGCAGGTCTTTCTCCTCGGCCCGGCGCAGCAGTTCGGATTGTTCCGTCATCGTCATCCTCCACGTGCCCTGAGTGCGGCCTCCAGCACCGGTTCCAAACGCCCATAGAAGATATCTTTCAGCTGGCGAATGTCCGAGTCCGCGAGAGGAGGCTGTCCGTGGTGTCGGCGCGAGGCGTTGAATGCTGATACCTGCCCTTCGACGAGCACATCGACCAGGTTTGAGGCCTCTTCTGGAGATCCCTCGTCCAAGAAACCCTCGATCGCGTCTTGGGCAGTGTTCTTCCATTGCAGATCCGCAATTTTTCCTGCCATCGCGCCTTCCCATATGCCATCACCAATAACTTTTCCGGCAAATCCGCCTATCATCGCATCCACAGGAAGGAAGAGTAGCTCGACGGCGAACTTGTGTTTTTCTTCTGCATCGAGGTCGGCTTCATGTAAACCATTGAATAACAGCGACGCCATCGCCCCGGCAGCAACCGCCTTTCCATAGAACAGCTCGCGTTGCTCCTGCCTGGCCTCCTCCGTGGAAGCACTGCCGAACGGATGCTCCTTCCCCAGATCGAGTCCGCCGAGAAAGACGTCATAGCCGTTCTTCAGCAAGGGCAGCCCTGCCGGATCACGCAGCAGTCCGGCGAAAAAGCTCGCAATCCGATCAGAGTCGAGTTTCTGCCATCCGTCATTCAGGGTCGGCCCCGGAGAGTCGTGCCCACTACTCCAGACAGCAGCGAGTTGCGGAAAGTATTGGGCGATGTGCCTCGCGAGCACTTGCCCGATCGGAGACGGAACGGGGGTGATCTTCGTGTCACCCGGTAGATAACGCTTGTCTGACGGCTGACCGTCCAGCGGCGCGAAGTATTCAGTCTTGCTGGGCTCCGGAAGGAGGGACGGCCATGCGGTTTTGTCGCCGAAGACCTTGATGACGTTGATCCAGGCGTTTCGGCGGAGGGTGGGATCACCCGCACCCGGAGCCAGCGCCTTGTCCAGGGCGGTGGCGAGCAACTGCTTGAACCCCGGACGGCCCTCGTCGTTGACCACCTCGGGCCGTAGCAGCAGGGCGGCGTTGTCGCCGGAGGCGAGCAGTTCCTGGGTCGCCTCGCCGTTCTGGCTCAACGCCTTGACCAGCCAGTAGGTGTTCCAGTCCTCCTCGTCCTCCCGGTGCCCGCCGTACTGGGCCAGTTTGGCACCGGCCTGGACCAGGAAACCCCGTGACTGGCGGGCCAGGCCGAGGAGCGCGGCCATGTCGCCGATGGGCAACCCGTTCAACGCGTGATCTCGGAGTGTCTTGGGCAGGGTGCCCGCCACGTCGGTCGACGCGAAGGCCTCGGCCAGCGGATTCAGGTCTTCTCCGACCTTCTCCAGGCTCTGCGGCGAGTAGCCCCGCCGGTCGTTCTGGTTCCGCGCGCCCGCGGCGGCGAATATCGCACCGAAGGCGGTGGCGCCCAGTGTGGCCAACAGCCCCGCAGAGTAGGCGGCGTCGGTGGTCTTGCCTCGCGACTCCCCCAGTGCCGCTCGGACCTTCTCCCAGCTCTTGACGCCAGGATCCTTCATGTAGTCCTGCCAGGCCGCCAGAGCCCGTTTTCCCGCGAGGGCTCCCGCCGTCTGGGCCGACGCGGCGTCGCCGAACACGAACTCCGCCGTCTTGAGACCGCCCTTCGACACGGCGTCCTCGATGCGCTCGATCGTCTGGGTGCGCCAGGTCAGGTCCCGGCACGCCTCGTCGAGGAAGCGCCCGACGTTGTCCAGCACCTCGGCGCCCGAACCGGCGGGCCAGTCCGGGCCCGCTTCGGCGATGGAGGCCGACAAGAAGGGTCTCAGCGTCTGGGCTCGTTGTATGGCCTCGCCCATGGAGTTGATCAGACGCCGCGCCCCGGCCGGATCAATGCCGACAAATTCCGCCATATCATCTGGTCCCCTCGGGTAGAGGCGCCGTATCAACAAGGCCTCAACATGTTATCCCGAATTCTTCACAACCGAAGGTGTTGATAAGTCGAGACTGGCGTCCGCACGGGGAATATGCATTCGCTGGACCCTTCGATCCACGGATCGGCGCACTTTCATCGCATTCCGGAGACGCGCTTCCTATTACGGCAACGTTCCATTACTTTTCGTAGTTGTTCGATTACGAAGCCTGCGGCGGTCTCACCGGGCGGGCTCGGCGCACGAAAGGAGCCTGTGATGCCCCCCTCACGCGAGCCCGACGGCGAGCCCAGCCCGCTGACCTTCTTCGCCTCCGAGCTTCGCCGCCTGCGCGAGCAGGCAGGATGGTCGCAGGGCCGGCTCGGCCAGGAGATCGCCTATTCGATCGGCCTGATCAGCATGGTCGAGACGGCCCGGCGCACCCCGTCGCTCGACTTCACCGAGCGGTGCGACCAGGCGCTCGGCTCCGGGGGCGTGCTCACCCGGATCTGGCCGATGCTGGCCTACGGCGCCCTGCCGTCGCGGTTTCGCCCCTGGGTGGACATCGAACGGCAGGCCCACACCCTGCGTGGCTGGGACCCATTGCTGGTCCCAGGGCTGTTGCAGACCTCCGACTATGCCCGCACGATTCTGCAGGCCGACCCGGGGGTGACCGACGAGCGGGTCGAGGAGCTGCTCACCGCCCGCCTGGAGCGGCAGAGACTGCTGGCGGGCGACGACCCTCCCCTGCTTTGGACCGTGCTCGACGAGGGGGTCCTGCACCGCGCCGTCGGCGGGCCGGAGGTCATGCGCGACCAACTCGCCGCCCTGCTGACCGCGTCCGAGCGCAGGCGGATCTCCGTGCAGGTCGTGCCCACGGGAGCGGGCGGAAGCGGAGGCGCGATCGCCGGGCTGGAAGGCGGATTCTTCATTGCGGGCGTCGAGGGCAGCCTGGATAGTGTGTTCGTGGAGTCCGCCACCGTGGGGCATGTCACGGACCATCCGCGTGACGTGGCGGTGATCTGCAAGCGTTACGAAACGATCCGCTCGGCAGCCCTGCCCGCGCGGGCCAGTGCCGACCTCATAGCGAAGGTGATGACGCGATGGCAGCAGACCTGACCGGCGCGACCTGGCGCAAGTCCTCTCTGAGCGGCTCCAGCGGCGGTAACTGCGTCGAGGTGGCCGTCGTGGACGCCCCCGGCGCCGGGCACAAGGCGGGCACCGGCCCCCTGCACGTGATCCGCGACTCCAAGGACCCCGACGGGCCCAAGCTGTTCTTCACCCGATCCGAATGGGACGCCTTCGTCGGCGGTGTGAAGCTCGGCGAGTTCGACGACTGACAAAACCCGACGACCGGTGCTCTGGCCGGGAGGGTTCACCGGGTCGGTCGCGGCGGCGTGCGGGCCGGTCGCCGGAGGCACGGCGGCCGGGTCCGGCACACGCGGCGGCGGGAGCGGGCGGGCTACGCTCGTTTCGTGATCGATTCCTGGGATCCCGCGATGGCGGGTGTGCTGCGCCTGCCCTCAGGTCGGCTCGTTCGCGGCCGGGGGCTGCGCCGTCCGCTTCCGGAGGGGCCGGAGCCCACCTTCGCGCTCTATCTGCTGGGCCGCCGACCGCCTCCCGTCGCCTGGGAGGCCCGCTGGCTGCGCTGGCCGGACTTCTGGTTGCCCTCCGACCGCGCCGCCGCCGGGAACGCACTGCGCGAGGCGTTGGCGCGGGCCGGGACCGAGCGCGTCGAGATCGCCTGCGCCGGCGGACGGGGGCGAACCGGCACGGCACTGGCCTGCCTCGCCGTCCTGGACGGGGTGCCGGGCCGCGAGGCGGTCGCCTACGTGCGGGAGCACTACGCGGCACACGCCGTGGAGACGCCCTGGCAGCGTCGCTTCGTCGCCCGCTTCCGGTAGCACGCCCGGCGCGTCGGCGACGGCTCCCGGCCGAAGCGCTGACAGACGGAACGCGGTGGGGCCCCTGTCACGTGACAGGGGCCCCACCGCGTTCCGGCCGCAACGGACGGGACGCTCCGGGTGGATGCCGGGCCGGGCTCAGCGCGGGGTGAGGCCGGACAGCAGGTGGTCGACGATCTGCTCGGCGATGCCGTCCGGGAACTCGTCGCATCCGTCGAATCCCATGGTCCGGGCGTACCACATCATCGTGCCGACCAACGACGCGATCACGATGGGCACGTCGAGATCGGGACGGAGCTCGCCGGTCGCGACGCCGCGCCGCAGCACGGCGGTCATCACCGCCCTGCGCGGCTCGATCGTGGCCTGGCGGATCCGCTCCACCAGGCGCGGATGCCGCTCGGCGTCGTTCATCGCGATGTTCATCACGCACCGGCTGCGCGCGTCGCACGAGTCGCGCCGGACGACCTCCAGGTAGGCGATGAGGTCCTCGCGGACCGACCTGCCCGCCATCTCGGGAAGGGGCGACTTGAGCGTCGTCAGCGCGTCGACGACCAGGTCCTCCTTGTTGGACCAGCGCCGGTAGATCGTGGTCTTGCCCACCCCGGCCCGGGCCGCGATCGCCTCGATCGACAGCTCGGCGATGCTCATGCCCTCGCCTATCAGGTCGAGGGTCGCCTCGATGATGGCTTTCTCTGCCTTGGCGCTGCGGGGACGGCCCGTCGGGCGGGCCGTCCGCGTCTCATCGGTCGTGGTCATCTCATGCCTACACTACCGCCGGTTCCTTCTCGTGATCCCTGTATGCGGCAGGTGCGGCCGGGGCGCTCTTGCCGGGCAGCCACCTCAGTGCCACCAGCGCTCCGAGCAGGGCGATCGCGGCCGAGACGACGGCGGTGACGTGCATGCCGTCGAGGAAGGCGTGCTTGGCGGGCTCGATCAGCGCCGCACCGCGCGCGCCGAGGCCGCCGGCGACGTTGAGCGTGCCGGTCAGGGACTCGCCCGCGAGGTGCCGGAGCTGCTCGGGCAGGCCGGTCAGCGCGGGGGCGATCTCGTCGCGGTAGGTCGCCGACAGCAGCGAACCGAGCAGGGCCACGCCGAGCGCGCCGGCGATCTGGCGGATCGTGTTGCTCATGGCCGAGCCGACGCCGGCCTTCTCCCGGGGCAGCGACTCCATGATCGCGGTGGTCGCGGGCGGCATGATGTTGGCCATCGCCCCACCCTGGACGAAGAAGACGATCTCGATCATCAGGACCGGGGTGCTCTCGTTCATCAGCGTGTAGCTGCCCAGCGCCGCGGCCACGATGACCATGCTCACGGTGGCGGTCAGCTTACCGCCGAAGCGCCTGGCCATCTGCTGGCTGAGCGGGGCGAAGATGAGCTGGGCGGCGGCGAACGGGATCATCAGCGCGCCCGCCTGCAGCGCGCTGAAGCCCAGCACGATCTGCAGGTAGAAGACCAGGAAGAACATCGCGCCCATCATCGCGAAGAACACGATGCCGATCATGCCGACCGCGGTGGCGAAGCGGGCGTCGCGGAAATAGGTGACGTCGAAGGCCGGGTGGTCGATGCGGCGCTCGTACCAGATGAAGGCGGCCAGCACGGCCACGCCGAGGACCGCCGGGACCAGCACCTCGGCACTGGCGACGGTGGCCAGTTCGCCGCCCCGGATGATGGCGTAGGTGACGGCGACGAGGCCCAGGATGGACAGGATCACGCCGACCGGGTCGAGCTTGGACGGCTTGGGGTCACGCGACTCGGGCACGACCAGCGTGATGAGCACCATGCTGATCACCACGATCGGCAGGTTGACCAGGAAGACCGAGCCCCACCAGAAGTTCTGGATGAGCAGGCCGCCGGTGATCGGGCCGATCGCCACGGCGATGCCGACGCCGCCGGCCCAGATGCCGATCGCCTTGCCGCGCTCCTGCGGCGGGAAGACGTTGGAGATGATGGCGAGCGTGGCCGGCATGATGGCGGCGCCGCCGATCCCCATGAACGCCCGGGCCACGATCAGCTGCGTGGGGTCCTGGGAGTAGGCGCTGGCGAGGGAGGCCAGGCCGAAGAGCACCATGCCGATCAGCAGCATGCGCTTGCGTCCGGTCCGGTCGCCGATGACCCCGAAAGTGAACAGCAGACCGGCGAAGACGAGCGTGTAGGAGTTGATCGCCCATTCCAGCTGGCTCTGGGTGGCTCCCAGGCCCTGCACCGGGTCGGCGATCGTCTTGAGGGCGACGTTGAGGATCGTGTTGTCGAGCACGACCGCCAGGAGGCTGAAAACCAGCACTCCCAGGACTTGCCACCGCCGGGGATGGCCAAGCTGCTGTTCCATAGGGGGACCCCGTTTTCGATACGCTAAAGTTTCGCAACGCAACCGTAGCGCTCGCGCTTTCGATACGCAACAGTTGCGTTTCGTATTAACGTGATGTTCACACGGGAAGTCAGACGGCGGCCGTGACGGGCTGCTCGACCGGCTCGGGAATCCGCCGCCAGAACGGCAGCGCGACCAGCACCATCACCACACCGACCACGCCGGCCGCGGCCAAGGCCCAGCCGGGACCGGCGCCGTCGATGATCGCTCCGGCGATCGGCGCGGAGGCGGCGCCGCCGATGAGCAGCGCCGTGCCGTGCAGGCCCATGGCCTCTCCCCGGGCCCCCACCGGAACCCAGCGGCTGAGCGTCTCGACCGTGGACGACAGCCCGGGGGCGCACAGCATCCCCGCCGGGACGAGCGCCACGAGCACCCACCGCCAGTCGGCGCCCACCAGCCCCACCGGGATGGTGAGCACGCCCATCGCGCCGATCAGGAGCAGCGGGGAGAAGCCTCGCGACAGCCCGCCGTACACGAAGCCGCCGATCAGCGAGTAGACGCACCACAGCCCGATCCCCAGGCCGGTCCAGGCCGTGGCGCCGGCCTGCTCGATCGTCGCCACCAGCGAGAGCTCGGTGGCGGTCAGCACGAAAGTGGACGCGGAGGCGGTCCCGAGCAGCGTGATGAGGCCCGGGGTCAGCCACTGCCGCCTGAGGACCTTCTCCTCCGGCGCCTCGAGCTCCTCGGCCGATCGGATCGGCGGGTTCAGCAGCGCCAGCGCCACGCCGGAACAGGTCAGACCGGCACCGACGACGCACATCGTCCACCCGCTGCCGAGCAGGGTGATGCCGACGACCCCGAGCGCGGGGCCGGTCATGTAGGCCAGCTCGACCATGATCGAGTCGAGGGAGAAACCGATCCGGCGCTGCTCGGACGGGACCAGCGCCGTCAGGCACTGCCTGATCACGCTGAAGACCGGCAGGGACAGCAGGCCGGCCGCCACCGAGGCGACCACCAGCACGGGGTAGGGCAGCGCCCAGGCGGAGGACCAGAAGGCTAGCTGGGCGACGGTGGTCACCAGCAGCACCGGGCGAAGGCCGTGCCTGTCGACGAACCGCCCGGCCAGCGGCGACCCGATCGCCATTCCCACCGTGGTGGCCGTGCCGACCGCCCCCGCCGCCAGCCACCCCAGACCGAGGCTGCGGATGTGCAGCGTCAGAGTGATGCCCATCGCCGTGGACGGGATCCGGGCGAGCAGCCCCACCAGCAGCAACGTCCGCACGCCCGGAAGGGTGAGCAGGCGACGGTAAGGTTCGATAGCCATTTTTATTGCTTACCTCCGCATGCATTGTGTCGTACGGCACCGGCACCACCGCCACTGGATTACCGGCGGGGTCAGGGGTGTTTAACAAGCCGACCGCGTGCAATCATCGGAAACGTCCGGGGACGCCACTGGGGCGCCTCGAGACTCCCCTGGAGGGTTTCCATGTCCTCTTCCGTCACCAGCCGGCCGACCGCTCTCTACGGCGGCCAGGCAGGACGAAGGATCACCGTCCGCGACATCGCCGCCGCCAAGGAACGGGGCGAGAAGTGGCCGATGGTCACCGCGTACGACGCGATGACCGCCAGGGTCTTCGACGAGGCCGGCATCCCCGTGCTGCTCGTCGGCGACTCGGCCGCCATGGTCGTGTACGGCTACGACTCGACACTGCCCGTGTCGGTGGACGACCTCATGCCACTGACGGCCGCCGTGGTGCGCGGCTCGTCGCGCGCGCTGGTGGTCGCCGACCTGCCGTTCGGCTCCTACCAGTCCTCACCGCAGCAGGCGCTGGAGACGGCCGCCCGCTTCATGAAGGAGGCCGGTGCCCACGCGGTCAAGCTTGAGGGCGGGCGGCGCGTGCTTCCCCAGGTCGAGGCCCTCGTCTCGGCCGGCATCCCCGTCATGGCCCACCTCGGCCTGACCCCACAGTCGGTCAACGCCTTCGGCGGTTACCGGGTGCAGGGGCGCGGCCAGTCGGGCGACGAACTCATGGCCGACGCCAAGGACCTGGAGTACGCCGGGGCCTTCTCGGTGGTCCTGGAGTGCGTTCCCACCGACCTCGCGGAGCGGGTCACCGCGTCCCTGTCGATTCCCACCATCGGCATCGGCGCCGGCCCGGCCACCGACGCCCAGGTCCTGGTCTGGCAGGACCTGATGGGGCTGACCCCCCACCCCGCCAAGTTCGTCAAGAAGTACTTCGACCTGGCCGAGGAGATGGACCGGGCGGTCCGCGCCTTCGCCGACGAGGTGACCACCGGAGCCTTCCCCACTTCCGAGCACAGCTACCACTGATCCGGCGCCGCCCCGGTGCCCGGGAGACTC
Organism: Streptosporangium sp. CA-135522; assembly: GCF_050949235.1. Lineage (NCBI taxonomy): Bacteria > Bacillati > Actinomycetota > Actinomycetes > Streptosporangiales > Streptosporangiaceae > Streptosporangium > Streptosporangium sp. CA-135522. Next base: position 2,930,941 of record NZ_CP192026.1, on the reverse strand, counting down.
CCGGGGCACCGGGGCGGCGGTACGCCCGCACGGTTCTCGAAGCACGACCCCCGGAAGCGGTTCTCGAAGCGCGGCCCTCGGAAGCGGTTCTCGGAAGCGCGGCCCTCGGAAGCGCTCAGAAGCAGGGGCCTCGAAAAGCGCTCCTGCGCTCAGAAGGTGACCGTCCAGCCCTCCCTGCCGCCCTGCGCCGCGGTGTAGGAGACCCCGTGGACCTTCAGGCCCGCGGCGTCCAGCAACGTGATCGCGCCGCCGCCGTTGCCCAGCGCGAACGGCGGGCCGGCGGCGACCGCGAGCGTGGCACCGGGGGCCAGCGTGCCGGCCGGCAGCGGGAAGGCGCTCTTGTGCCGGTCGGCCAGCTGCCATCCGGTGAGGTCGACCGGCCGTGGAGAGGCGTTCAGCAGGGTCACGACCTCGTGTTCGGGCGCGGGTCCGGCGGGATTGACCAGCGCGGCGAGGACGCGGACCGGCTCCTCGCCGGCACCCGGCCGCGCGGGCGTCCCGTCCAGGGTGTGCCCGGTGATGTCGTCGGTGTGCCAGGCCTGTGACTGGAAGGCCAGGAAGATCGCGATCCAGCGTGGTTCCGCGGGGAAGCGCAGGAGCAGGCCGCCGTCCTGCCACACACCGTCGTCTCCGCGGAAGCGCCCGGAGTTGCCCTGGTTCATGTGGATGTCGTGCACGCCGTTGCCCGGCCGGAACCCGAAGATCTTGTCGGGGGTCGCCGGTTCCGGGCCCCAGCGCTCACCGAAGGCATAGACGATCGCACCGGGGTCGGCGATCGCCCGCTGGACGTAGTGGTCGAGTTTGTCGGCCAGGTCGTTGTCGACCCCCGGGAGGTCGGGCGGGAGCGGGCGCAGAGCCGCCGGGTCGAACAGGTTGCCCCGGATGTAGTCGAGGGCCGCGCCGCCGGGACTGGACGGCAGCGCCGTCCAGCCCACCGCCGCCGGGGCGAGCGACTGGGCCGCCGGGTGCCGGAAGTCCTCGTCGACGAGCTGGAGCAGCTCCGACGGGGCCTGCTGGGACTCGACGTTGACCGCGACCCGATAGGAGGTCCCGGCCTCGTCGACGAGGTGGATCTGGTAGTGCGGGGTGTCGGCACCGCCCTCGCGCCGTCTGTCCACGGCCCGCCCGGCGAGAACCCCATAGCTCTTCAGCGGCATTGATCCACCTTCCGAACAGGATGATTTTTCCCACACACTGGCATTACACGAAAAATCAGGAAAGCGCCTGAGCGAAATCGGTCCACAGATCCTCGATGTGCTCGATGCCCACCGCGACCCGGACCGTGCCCTCGGCGATCCCGTGCCGGGCGAGCTCCTCGGCCGTCAGCGAGCGGTGCGAGGTGGTCGCCGGGTGCAGGATGAGCGTCTCGACGCCGCCGAGCGACGGGGCCAGCAGCGCCAGCCGTACCGAGCTCATGAACCGCTCCCCCGCCGCACGCCCGCCGGCCAGGTCGAAGGAGAAGACCCCTCCGAAGTCCGGCAGCAGCTTCGTGGCCAGCTCGTGCGAGGGGTGCGAGGGCAGGCCCGGCCAGTGCACGGCCGACACCGCCGGGTGGCTGTCCAGGCGCAGGGCCAGCTCGCGCGTGTTGGCGCAGTGGCGCTCCATGCGCAGCGGCAGCGTCTGGATGCCCCGCAGGGTGAGCCAGGCGGCGAACGGGTCGGCGGTGGCGCCCAGCTCGATCGCGAAGTGCCACACCTTCCGGTAGAGCTCCTCGGAGGCGAAGACCGCGATGCCGCCGAGCACGTCGGTGTGCCCGCTCAGGTATTTGGTCGTGGAGTGGACGACGACGTCGGCGCCGTGCTCCAGCGGGCGGCACAGGATCGGCGAGGCGAAGGTGTTGTCCACCACCGAGACGAGCCCGGCCTCACGGGCCACCGCGCACATCCCCGGCAGATCGGCCACCTGGGTCACCGGGTTGGCGATGGTCTCCAGGTAGACCATCCTGGTCTCCGGGCGCACGGCCGCGCGCAGCGCCGCCGGATCGTCCTGCGGGACGTAGGAGACCTCGATCTGGAATCGCCCGACCAGATCGTTGATCATGGCGGCGGTGCCGCCGTAGAGCGGCTTCTGCGCGATCAGGTGGTCGCCGGGCTTGAGCAGGCCGAGGAGCACGGAGTTGACGGCCCCCATGCCGGATCCGGTGGCGACGGCGCCGACGCCGCCTTCCAGCCCGGCAACGGCCTCCTCCAGCGACCGGACCGTCGGGTTCGACAGCCGCCCGTAGACGAAGGGACCGTCGGGACGGCCCATCCCGTCGGCGAAGACGGCCGGGTCGTCGAAGACGAAACCCGAGGTCTGGTAGATCGGCACCGAGATGGGGCGGCTGCCGTCGAGTCGCGGCTGGGGAAGGTGGACGGTGCGGGTCTCCGGACGAAGTTCAGTCATGCGACAAGAATGTCCGGTTCACGGGTTACTTGTCAGATCCAATCAGGCAAGATTGGTTCATCATGCGAGCCAATTATGAGCAACTGATCGCCCGGCTCGGCCGCTGGTCGTCCGGCCGGGGGCCGCTCTACCTCCTGCTCGCCGTACGACTGCGCGCCCTGATCGACGACGGCGAGCTGCCGCCCGACACCCTGCTCCCGCCCGACCGGGTCCTCGCGCGATGGCTGGCGGTGGGCCGGGGGACCGTGGTCGCGGCATACGACCAGCTCCAGCAGGAGGGCAAGGTGGTGCGCCGGCAGGGCAGCGGAACCCGGGTCTGCGCCGCCGAACCACCCGCCGTCCGCGACACGGTCGACGGCGTGGTCAACCCCCTGCTCCTGCACACTCTGACTCCGCCGGACGGTGTCATCCTGCTGACCTGCGCGGCGCCGGACGAGCCGCCCGCGGTGCTGATCGAGGCCTACCAGGAGGCGGCGGCCCGTCTGGCGCGGGTCCGGCACGACATCGGCTACCACCCGGCCGGGCATCCGGCGCTGCGCGAGGCGTTGGCGACCTACTATCGGACGCGCGGCGTGCCCACCACCGCCGGGCAGATCCTGGTCACCAACGGCGCGCAGCAGGCGCTGACCCTGCTCGCGAGGCTGCTGGTGTCGCCCGGGGACACGGTGCTGACCGAGGCGCCCACCTATCCCGGCGCGCTGGAGTCCTTCCGCGACGCCGCCGCCCTGTTCCGCACCGCGACCGACTCCGGGGAGTTCTGCGCGGCGCTGGCGGACCGGCCCGTACTGGGCTATGTCGTGCCGACCGGTCAGAATCCGACCGGCGGGATCATGCCCGCACCGGCCCGCCGCCGCCTGGCCGCACTCGCCGCCGAGCACGACGTGCCGCTCATCGACGACGAGGTCCCCGCCGAGCTCTGCTTCTCCGGCGAGCCGCCGCCCCCGCTGGTCTTCTACGGGATGCCGGAGCAGCTCATCACCATAGGCTCGCTGAGCAAGCTCGTCTGGGGCGGCCTGCGCGTCGGCTGGATCCGGGCGACGGCGTCGCTGATCACGCGGCTGGCCCGGTTGAGGGCCGTCCACGACCTCGGCGGCGACGTGCTCGCCCAGCTCGCCTCGGTCCGGCTGCTCTCCCGCATCGACGAGCTGCGCCGCGACCGCGCCGCGACACTGAGGCGGCGCCATGACCATCTGCGCGCCGAACTGGCTCGGCTACTGCCCTCCTGGACGACCGAGCCCGCGCTCGGCGGCCAGACGATCTGGGTGAGGCTGCCGCACGGCGACGCCGACGCCTTCGCCCAGGTGGCCCTGCGCCACCGGGTCGCGGTGCCGCCGGGACGTTCCTTCGACCCCTCCGGCGGCCACGGCGACCACCTGCGGCTGCCGTTCCTGTTCTCCGAGGAGACGCTCACCGAGTCCGTCACCCGGCTCGCCGCCGCCTGGCGCGACTACGACGGGGCCCGCCGCCCGCACGCCCTGCGCGCCCTCGTCGTCTGAGCGAAGTCGTGAATTCCTCACTGTCGCCGGATGCGCCCGATCTCCAGGATCGAAGGCATGACAGCGATTCAGGTGGATGGGCTGAGAAAGAGCTACGGGGATTTCACGGCCGTCGCGGATATCTCCTTCGACGTTCCACAGGGTGAGATCTTCGCCCTGCTCGGACGTAACGGCGCGGGGAAGACCACGACGACGGAGGTGCTGGCGGGCTTCCAGACCCCGGATGAGGGAGTGGTACGCGTGCTGGGCCTCGATCCGGTCGGGGATCGGGCCAGGGTGCGGGCGCGCACCGGGATCATGCTCCAGGAGGCGGGGTTCTTCCCGGACCTGACCGTGGCGCAGACCGTGGACGCCTGGCGGGACTTCGTCGCCGCCCCCCGGCCGCGCGCGCAGGCTCTGGAGCTCACCGGGCTGGGCGCCAAGGCCTCGACGAAGGTGCGCCAGCTCTCCGGCGGGGAGAAGCGTCGCCTGGATCTGGCCCTGGCCGTGCTGAGCCGGCCCGACGTCCTGTTCCTCGACGAGCCCACCACCGGGATGGACCCCGAGGCACGCCAGAACACCTGGGAGGTCATCCGGGACTTGGCCGGGGAGGGAACCACGATCCTGCTCACCACGCACTACCTGGAGGAGGCCCAGCGGCTGGCCGTCAGCATGGCGATCATGGATCGCGGGACGATCGTCGCGAGCGGCGGCATGGCCGAGACCCTGGCCGCCCGGACGGGGCGGGTCGCCTTCGAGCTTCCCTCCGGCGTCGCCCCGGAGGAACTGCCGGTGCCCGTCACCACGATGGAGGGCCACACCGCGGTCTGCCGGGTCGCCGACCCCGATCTCGCCGCCCAGACCCTGCTGGGCTGGGCCGGTGAGCGCGGCCTGCGCCTGCGCGGCCTGGAGGTCCGTACGGCGACGCTCGAAGATCTGTTCCTGGACCTCGCCGCCGGCGAGAAAGACGGAAGGAAGGTGGCGTGAGCGTGTCCACACGCGATCTGGCGGTGGTGACCCGGTTCAGCGGTCGCCTGTTCTGGCGGGACCGCACCGCGTTGAGCACGTCCGTGACGTTGTTCCTGGGGCTGGGCATCGGGCTGCCGTTCATGATGGACAAGATCCGCGCGGGGCACCCGGAGTTCCTGCTGGACCAGCATCTGGGAGTGCTCGCGATGGTCCTCACCCTCGCGACGTTCAGCCAGATCGCGGTCACGCTGACCGCCCGCCGCGACCAGCTCCTCCTCAAGCGGATGCGGACCACCGGGCTGAGCGACCGCGCCATCCTCGGCGGGGAGATCGGCAACCTGGTCGTCCAGGGCACGCTGCTGACCGCCGTGGTCTCGGTGTCGCTGTACGCGCTGACGAGCCTGCCGGTGCCGCGCGACCCGCTGCTGTATCTGGTGTTCGTGGTCGCCGGCGCCGCCGTCCTGTGCCTGCTGGGAGCGGCGTTCACGGCGATCGTCCCCCGCACGGAGCTGGCGGCCGTCATGGCCATGCCGGTCTTCTTCCTGGCCGGTGTCGGCGCCGGCGGCTTCGGCCCGATCCTGGAGATCCTTCCCGGCTGGGTCCGCACGGTGCTCGGCCTGCTGCCCACCGGCGCCGTCGTCGAGGCGGCCCAGGCGGCCTACGCGGCGGACGGCACCTTCGCCGGTGATCTGCGGGCGGCGGCCGTACCCGCGCTGAAGCTGGCCGTCTGGGCGGCGATCGGGCTCTTCGCGGTCAGCCGGTGGTTTCGATGGGACACCAGGAAGCCGTAGGTTTCCTGCCATGCGGACAACCCCCCAGCGCCTGGCCGTCGGCGTGGTCGTGCTGATCTCCGTGGGCTTCACGATCTCTCCGGCGATCCTGATGGTCCGGTACGGCGGAGCAGCCGGGATCGCGGTGCTCTCGGCTGTGCTGCCCGGATTCTTCATCCCGCACTTCCTGCACGTCCGCGCCGCCCTGCGCGGCGCCGAACCGGGCGGGCCGGTCGCCGGGCTCGTGGTGCAGGCGGCCGCCGCCTACGCCCCGATGGCGATCCTCCCGCCCGAGGCCGGCGGCTTCTGGTGGGGCGTCCACACCATCCTGCTCGGCTCGGTGCTCCTGCGCCTGCGGCCGCCGTTCGCCCTCGGCTGCCTGGTCCTGATGACGGTGGTCGACTTCGTCGCCGCCGGGAGCGGCGACCCGCGGGGTTTCGCTCCGCTCAACGGCCTCTACGCCGTCACGACCCTCTTCGTCACCGGGTTCGTGATCTACGGGGTGGTCCGGCTGGTCGTCGTCAGCAGGGAACTGGAGCAGGCCAGGATGGACCTGGCGGAGGCCGCGGTGCTGCGGGAGCGGCTGCGGATCTCCCGGGACCTGCACGACGGGCTGGGCAGCAGCCTGACCGCCGTCGCCCTCAAGGGAGACCTGGCCCGCAGGCTGGTCGGTCGCGACCCCGCGGCGGCGGAGGCGGAGCTGGCCGAGCTGATCCATGTGGCCAGGGACGCCGCCCAGGAGGTGCGGCAGGTGGCGCGAGGCTACCGGGAGATGTCGCTGACGGAGGAGGTGCACCGGGCGGTCGCGCTGCTGGAGGTCTCCGGGGTGAGCTGCCAGACCAACCTCGCCGAGCTCCGGTTGTCTCGGCCGGTCGACGAGGCGCTGGCCTGGGCGGTGCGCGAGGGGGTCACCAACGTGGTACGGCACAGCCAGGCGACGACCTGCTCGATCAGCACCTCCACGCACGGCGGCGCCGTACGGCTGGAGCTGGTCAACGACCGCGCCCGCAGGCGCTCGGCGGACGGCGCCGGCCTGACCGGCCTGAAGGAGCGGGCCGGCGGCCTGGGCGGCTCGGTCGAGGCGGAACGGACCGAGAGCGGCGGGTTCCGGCTCGCGATGGAGGTGCCGGCGTGACCGGCGGAGGCGGCGGATTCCGGCTCGCGGCGGAGGCATCGGCGTGACCGGCGGAAGGCGGGCTCCGATCGGCCAGGGGGTGCCGGCGTGATCCGGGTACTGCTCGCCGAGGACATGCACATGATCAGGGCGGCACTCGTCGCGCTGCTGGGACTGGAGCCCGACATCGACGTGGTCGCCGAGGTCGTCCGCGGCGACGACATCGTCCCCACGGCCCTGCGGACCCGGCCGGACGTGGCGGTGCTGGACATCGACCTGCCCGGTGTCGACGGCATCACCGCCTCGGCGGAGCTGCGGGAGAGGCTGCCCGGCTGCCGGATCCTGATCCTCACCGCCATGGGCCAGCCGGGCCAGGTGCGCCGGGCGCTGGCGGAGGGCATCGAGGCGTTCCTGGTCAAGGACGCCCCCGGCGACCGCCTGGCGGACGCGATCCGGCGCACCGCCCAGGGGCTGCGGGTGCTGGACCCCGAACTGGTCTCGGCGGCCATCGCGTACGGCGCGAGCCCGTTGACTCCCCGTGAGGCCACGGTGCTGAAGGAGGCCGCGCGGGGAGCCCCGGCGGAGGAGATCGCCGGACGGCTGCATCTGTCCGCCGGGACGGTGCGCAACTATCTGACCGGCGCCATCGCCAAGACCGGAGCCCGCAACAAGATCGACGCCGTCCGGATCGCCGAGGACGCGGGCTGGATCTGACCGGCGACGGGCCGCAGCTGACCGATGACGGGCCGCCGGAGAGATCCCGTTGCGGAAACCGGAGAACGGGCGGCGCGACCTCAGATGTCGGTGACGCGGAACCCGGCGTGGGCCTTGTAGCGGCGGTTGACGGAGATGAGGTTGGCGGTCAGCGCCTCGACCTGGTGGGCGTTGCGCAGGCGGCCGCCGTAGATGCCGCGGACGCCCGCGATCCGGCCGGCGAGCGCCTGGACCGTGTCGGTCGCCTCACGGTCGTCGCCCAGGACGAGGACGTCCAGGTCGACTTCGGCGACCTCGGGGTCCAACAGCAGGACGGCCGAGACGTGATGGAAGGCGGCGACCACACGGCTGTCCGGCAGGACCGCGGCGGCCTGCTGGGCGGCACTGCCCTCCTCGACGGCCAGCGCGTAGGCGCCCTGCTTGTCGAAGCCCAGCGGGTTGACACAGTCGATGACGATCTTTCCGGCCAGCTCGGCTCGCAGGGACTCCAAGGTGGACTTGTGGCCGTCCCACGGGATCGCCACGATCACCACGTCGGCCTCGGCGGCCACGGTCGCGTTGTCCGCACCGCGCGCCGACGCTCCGATGCCCTCCGCGGCCTCCCGCGCCCGCTCCGCGCTACGCGAACCGATCAGCACGGTGTGTCCCGCCATGGCGAATCGCCTGGCCAGACCCTTGCCCTGATCGCCGGTACCACCCAGGATCCCGATCGCGATCCCTCTCACGTCCACATTGTCAGTGCTCACTCGTCGCTCCTCGGCGTTGTTACGGGCTGGTCGGCACCGGGTTCACCGGCCCCCACGGCATGCTCAGATCATGCCAGGGCCCGTATTAGCGCGACCAAGCGGAGGTGACTAAGGCAGCATGGACGCATGGACGCTCGGTCGGTGGCACTCCTGCGCGAGATCCTCGGCTCCACCGGCTGGGTGGAGCGCACCCGCGAACTCGGTCTCGCGCTGCGCGCGACGCGGTCCCCCGGGGGCCTGCTGGTGGTCGGCACGCCCGAGGACGAACCCTGGCACCTGACCGCGCACCTCGGCGACGAGGCCCGGCTCGCCGGGCTGCCCCAGCTCGACCCCACCCTGGTCCGATGGAGGCCCGATCCGGGCGCACCCGCGCATCTGCGGGTCGGGCTGGAGCGGATCGAGCGGGCCCGGCGGGGCGAGACGCTGTTCGTGGTGACCGAGGAACAGGCCCCCGAGGCACTGCTGGAACGGGTGAGCGACGCCCGGCGCACCGGAGCCACGATCCTGGCCCTGGACGGCGGCGACCCCGACCTGGAGGGGCTGGCCCACGACGCGCTGGCGATCCCCGGCCAGGCCCCGATCACCTTCGACGGGGCCCAGCACCTGGTCAGCATGGCGGCGGGCGAAGGGGGGCGACGTACCGGCCTGCGCGACCGGCTGGCCAGGCTGCTGGAGCGCGTCAGCGGCCCCCAGGTCGCCGACTGACCGGACCCGGCGGCGACCGATGGAAACCCACAGGTCGCCGACCGGCAGGACCGACGGTCACCGGCTGGACGAACCGGCGGCCACCGATCACCGCTCAGAGGGCCTCATAACGCTCCCCCAGCCGCGCGGCGAGCCCCCCGGCGGCCTCCTGGAGCGCGGCGATGACCACGGCCTGCACGGGGCCGGGCTCTCCCGAGCGGGTACGGCTGACACGGGTGACAGTGTCCAGGCGACGGGCGCCCACGCCGGTGATGTCGGTCACCACGACCTCACCCGCCGGGACCTCCAGCAGGGCCAGTGACGGCACGATCGCCACCCCGTGCCCCGCCGCCACCAGAGCCAGGGCGGGCGGAAACTCCTCGATCACATGGGCCCGGTCCGGGGTGAACCCGTGCAGGGCGGCCAGCCGTTCCAGCGCGTGCCCGCTCGCCTGGTCGGGCGGGCCCGCCACCCAGGGAACGCCGCCCAGCTCCGCGGCCTCGCGCGGGATCCGGGCCCAGCTCGGCGGCGCCACGATGCGGTACTCGTCCACGTGGAGGGGATGGGAGACGATCGAGGCCCGCACCGGGACGGGCTCGTCGGCGTCCTGCTCGGTGATGGCCAGATCGATGCCGCCGAGGCGGAGCTCCTGCAGCGCGGGCGGCCCGTACAGCTCGTGGATGCGGGGCCTCACCTGCGGGTGGCGCTCGGCCAGGGTGGCCAGCGCGGGCACCAGCAGGTGCCTGATGACCGTGGGGAAGGCCGCGATCGACACCGGCCCGGCCAGCAGCTCGGCGAACCGGGTCAGCTCCCGCTTCGCCTCGGTCAGCTCCTCCTCGATCCGTTCGGCGTATCCGGCCAGGACCCGTCCGGCCGGGGTGAGCGCCACCCGGCGCTGCGACCGGTCGACGAGCGCGAGCCCGACCTCCCTCTCCAGCAGGGCGAGCTGCTGGGAGACCGCGGAGGCGGTCAGGTGCAGCGCCTCGGCCGCGCGCATCACGCCGCCTCGGCGCGCGACCTCGTGGAGCACGCGCAACCGCCGGGGATCGATGTCCATACAGCTGAGCTTACGTGGATGTTTAGGAGACTTTATTTGCCCTTCAGGGACGAGAGCCGGAATCATGAAGGCATGCCCACCTCGTCCGCCGGCGCGTGATCCGGTGTCCCTCCTGATCAACACGCTCGGCTGGCTCGGCGCCGGTCTCATGCTGTACGGCTACGCCACGGTCTCCGCCTCCCGGATGGCCGGGGACGGCATGCCGTACCAGACGATCAACCTCGTCGGGGCGATCGCCCTGATGATCAATTCGGCCTACCACTCCGCCTGGCCCTCGGCGATCCTCAACGTCGTCTGGGGCGTGATCGGCCTGATGGCCGCCGCAAGGATGTTCATGGCCCGAACCAGGAAGAAGACGGTGAGAGTCCCGTGACCCGGCTGGTCGAACTGAGCCACCGCATCACCGAAGGCATGCGCACCTATCCGGGGGTTCCCGGGCCACGGCTCGGCGTGCATCTGAGCCGGGAGGCCTCCCGCGAGGTCTACGCGCCCGGAACCGAGTTCCACATCGGCAGCATCGAGCTGGTCGCCAACACCGGCACCTACCTGGACACCCCCTATCACCGCTACCCGGACGGCCCGGACCTGTCCGGGGTGCCGCTGGAAGCGATCGCCGACCTGCCCGGACTGGTCGTGCGCGCCGAGGGCCTGCGCTCGGCGGGCCCGGATCTGTTCGCCGGACGCGACGTGCGGGGAAAGGCCATGCTCGTCCACACCGGCTGGGACCGGCATTTCGGCACCGAGGAGTATTTCCACGGCCACCCCTACCTCGAACCCGCCGCCGCCGAGTGGCTCGTGGCCGAGGGCGCGGCGCTCGTCGGGATCGACACGCTCAACATCGACGACACCCCGCCGCGCGGCGAGCGTCCCGCGCACACCCTCCTGCTCGGCGCGGGCATCCCGATCGTGGAGCACATGACCGGGCTGGCCGCGCTCCCCGACACCGGGTTCCGCTTCCACGCCGCCCCGCCGATGGTGGCGGGCATGGGCACCTTCCCGGTCCGCGCCTACGCGGTCGTGGACGGCTGACCGCACCGGGCCGGGTCTTCCACGGCCTCCCATGTCGGCGGCGGGCGGCGTGGCCACCGCCCGGATCCGGGTCTCCACGGTCGAATACACCCTGGCCGACGGGTCGAACGCCGCGACCGCCTGGGACCAGACGTGCTGCGCGCTCTGTTCTCCATGGCGCAACTCGACGCCGACGCCGTCGGCGGCTCCGTCCGCCGGGCTGCAGGACGGTCACACCCAGGGCATGAACGATCTGGCTCAGCGCCTCCACGACCAAGGCGCGCTCCGCGACGAGGTCACCGTCGACCAGGCCGGTCACTTGCTATGGCTCCACACCAGCTTCGACGCCTTCGACCTGCTGTTCACCGGACGATCATTGTCCACCGACACCGTCGCCACCCTGCTGGCCGACGCCGCCGAGCACGCCCTGTGCCGCCCCGCGTGACCGTGAACCGAGGACGGATCGGACGGCGACGACCACTGTTGCGTGGTCGTGTGGGCTAGCGTCACCCGGTCCGGTCGAAGTGCTCAAGCGCAGGCCTGGCCACGAGGGAAGCGAACGGACACCGCCGAGCGGTGCCTCAACAAGCTGAAGGGCCACCGCGCGGTGGCCCTTCGCACCGACAAGCGCGAGCGGATCTACCAGGACACCGTGGACGTCGCCTCGGTCAGGATCTGGCTCCGCGACCCGGTTCAACGATCCACGGGACACGCCCTAATCGTCCCCGTTCCAGGTCTTGTCCTCCTCCTTCCACGCCTCGTTGCGTTCGGCCGCGGTCTTCAGGGCGTTGGCCGCGGCCTCTCGCGTCTCGTAGGGCCCCAGCCGGTCCTTGTTCGGACATCCCTCGTCGGGCTCGACCGCCATGTGCTTCAAGCAGAACCACCACTGATCACTCATGACGGCAATACTGCCCACTGGGAAGCACAACTAGACTGGGGGACCATGACGACACTGCTCCAGCCCGGGCGGATCTCGCCCATCCGCAAGGTTCCCGCCGGCATCGAGCGGCCGGAGTATGTCGGGAAGAAATCCCCGAAGACCGGCGAGGCCGACATCAAGTCGCCCGAGATCATCGAGCGGATGCGGATCGCCGGCAAGCTGGCCGGTCAGGCGCTCGAAGAAGTCGGCAGGCACGTGGCGCCCGGCGTCACCACCGACGAGCTCGACCGCATCGGCCACGAGTTCCTCTGCGACCACGGGGCCTACCCCAGCACGCTCGGCTACCGGGGCTACCCCAAGTCGCTGTGCACCTCGATCAACGAGGTGATCTGCCACGGCATCCCGGACGACACGGTGCTGCGCGACGGCGACATCATCAACGTCGACATCACCGCCTTCATCGGCGGCGTGCACGGCGACACCGACGCCACCTTCCTGGTCGGCGACGTGGACGAGGAGTCGCGCCTGCTGGTCGAGCGCACCCGCGAGGCCACCAACCGGGCCATCAAGGCCGTCGTCCCCGGCCGCCAGCTCAACGTGGTCGGCCGCGTCATCGAGGCCTACGCCAAGCGGTTCGGCTACGGCGTGGTCCGCGACTTCACCGGCCACGGCATCGGCACCACGTTCCACTCCGGCCTCATCGTCCCGCACTACGACGACCCGTCGCTGGCGGTCACGCTGGAGCCCGGCATGACGTTCACCATCGAGCCCATGCTGACCCTCGGCACCATCGACTACGACATCTGGCCCGACGGCTGGACCGCCGTGACCAAGGACCGCAAGCGGACCGCCCAGTTCGAGCACACCATCCTGGTCACCGACACCGGCAACGAGGTCCTGACGCTGCCCTAGCGTCCCCGTTGCCGCCGATCCACACAATGACCCTGATTTTGTCGCAATAACGCCTTGCGCCGGATATGCCCGCTGACCTGCCACTTCGATGACCGATGATCGCAGGGCGGCTCGGCTTCTGCCGGTTCTGCCGGCCGAGGACGACCCGCCCATCCGCCGGTTCCGGGGCATGGCGTTGGCCCCTGGTGGCCCCGGGCCCGGGGCCACCGGGAACAGCGTCGGGAACGGACTAGATCCGGGGTGCCGCCGCGGTGACCGTGGTGCCCGATCCCTCGACGCCGTTGACGGTGAGCGAGCCCCCGAGGTCGGTGAAATGGCTCCGCATCGCGGTGACGCCCCGACCGGCGGCCGGACCGGCGAAACCGACGCCGTCGTCGCTGACCGTCATGCGCAACCCGCTGCCGCCCATGGTCACCGCGACGGAGACGACATTGGCCCGGCTGTGCCGCTCGACGTTGGCGAGCGCCTCACCCAGCGTGGCCAGAACGGCCCTGGCCAACTGGGGAGGAACGTCTTCCCCGGGCAGCGCCCAGATCTCGATGACGATCCCGGTGCGCTCGGCCCACTCGGCGAGATGCTCCTCGATGGCCTGGGCGAGACTGCGGCTCCGCCTTCCATGCATGCGCACTTCCTCGGACACTGCTCAACCTTCCTGATGCACATGGCGGCCACCGGCCCCGGGCCGGCCCGTGACCAGCCCGTGTGACCGGGTGTGACGCGCGCTGACCAGGCGCTGCACTGCTCACGGTGGTGCCCGAATCCCCCGCCTTCAAGGCTACCGGAGGCCCTCGAAAGGGGAGATAAAGATAGAGATGCGTAGCCTGATGGCTACTCTGCGCGATCGCGCTTGCTGAGCTTGGCCAGATAGTCGTTGTAGGCGTCGAGCTGCGCGTCACCGCTGCCGCCGGTGCGGGCCGCGGCGGCGTCGGCCCGGCGATCGGCACGGCGGGCCTTGCGGTCGTCGTCCTGCCACCACTGGAAGGCCAGCGCGATGAGCACGATCAGCGTCGGGATCTCACCGAAGCCCCAGGCGATGGCGCCACCGGTCTGCTGGTCGGCGACCCCGGAGGCTCCCCAGGTGCGGCCCAGCTGGTCATACCACTCGCTGGCGAGCACGGTGCTCATGCTCATCAACGCGATGCCGAAGAACGCGTGGAAGGGCATCGTGACGAACAGGAGCATCAGCCTGGCGTAGTGGGGCAGCTTGTAGGGCGCCGGGTCGACGCCGATGATCACCCAGAAGAACAGGGAGCCGCTGAGCAGGAAGTGCACCGTCATGGCGATGTGGCCGAGGTGCTCTTCCATCGCGGCGGCGAAGAGCGGGGTGAAGTACAGCGCGTAGGTGGAGACCACGAAGATCGCGGTGGCGATCGCGGGATGGGCGACGAAGCGGACGAACCTGCTGTGCAGGATCGTGGTCAGCCATTCGCGCGGGCCCCGGTCTCCCCGGCGGGCGGCGGGCTTGAGCGCGCGCAGTGCCAGCGTGACGGGAGCACCGAGCACCAGGAAGATCGGCACCAGCATGGACAGCGTCATGTGCTCGGCCATGTGCACGCTGAACAGCACCTTGGCATAGCGCGCGACGCCGCTCTGGGTGGCGACGGTCAGGATCAGCAGGCCGGTGAACCAGGCGGCGGTGCGCCCCTTCGACCAGGAGTCGCCGCGCCGTGCGAGCCGTACGACTCCGCTGAGGTAGAGGCCGCCGAGCAGGGCGATCAGCGTGCCGGAGAAGAGGTCGAACCACCACAGCGAAGCCAGGTTGGCCGGTGAGATCTCCGGCGGAACGGGATAGCCCAGCGCCTCGAAGGCCCGGTCGAGCGGGAGGACCGCCGGAGGTGGTGCGGTGCGGGCGAGCCCGACGGCCAGCCCGACGGTCACGAGCATGATGAGGATCTCGACGGAGGCGAACCGGACGAAGACCCCCGGCCCGCCGGAGGCGAGCTCGGGCAGGGTCCGCCTGCGGTGCCACCAGCCGAAGGCACCGAGCACCGTGAACGCGGCGATCTTGGCCAGCAGCAGCAGGCCGTAGGCCGAGGTGAACAGTTCGGCGACCGAGGTGAGGCGGGCCAGCACGCTGAACAGCCCTGACAGGCCCACGGCGATGAAGCACCACAGCGCCATCGAGGAGAACCGGGTGGCGACGATCTCCAGGTGTGACTGCCTGCGCAGCGCGTGGACGCAGAGCACGGCCAGGCCGCCCACCCACAGCGCGAGGACCAGCAGGTGCACCGCGACGCCGGTGGTGGCCAGGTCGTGGTTGGGCGAGGAGGCGACGTGCCCGGTCAGCGCGGGCGGCAGGAGGGTGGCCAGGGCGAGCACGAGCAGGCCGCCGGCCGCGCCGACGGTGATCGCCCCACGGGCGAACAACGCGATCGCGACTCCGAACAGCACGACCAGGGTGAGCGCGATGCCCTGCGACACCTGGCTGGCGTAGCTGGTGAGCTCGTTGCCGGCGAGCACCTCGAGGACGGGCAGGCCGAGCGCGTCGGACAGGCTGAACACCAGCGTCGCGCCCGCCGCGCCCGCCCACAGGAGCGCGAGCCACGACGCGGCCTTGACGTAGGTGAGAGCGGGCTTGCCGAGCAGGCCCTTGTCGTTGGGAAGCAGAGCCGTGGCGGCCAGCAGCACGCCCACGGTGAGCACGCCCGCCACGTCCATCGTCAGCTTGCCCAGCGGCAGCCCCCAGCGGGTGAGCACGCCCTCGTCGGGCAGGCCGGGGATGATGCGCGGGGTCGCGGTGCCCCCGGCGACCATGGCGATCACCAGGCCGGCCACCGCGGCGGCCGTACCGGCGAGCACGAGTTTCACCGTCCGGCCGGCTCCGGTCCGCTCGGCCTGGGCAACGGCCTGCTCCTGCCGGCTCATGGCTGCTTCTTGTTGCGCATGCTGAAGAACAGGCCGATGCCGACGCCGGTCACACCGCCCACGATGAGCCACATCCAGCCGGGCACGCCGCCGGAGGATCCGGACTCGTCCTGCGCCTGCGCTGCCGGGGCGGGGCTGAGCGCGCCGGTGGCCGGGGCGAACGTGGCCGCGGTCGCGCCTTCGGCGGGCGCCGGGGATCCGGTACCGTCCTCCGACGGCGACGCGGACGCGGAAGCGTCCCCGGACGGCGACGGGGAAGGTGTCTCGGACCCGACGAGGGTGAAGGGAATCTCGCCCTCGATGGGGTGCCCGTCGGTGGAGACCACCCGATAGGCGATGACGTATGCGCCGGGCGGGAGGTCGCCCTTGAGCTTCTGGGTGACCACCGCGCCGTCGACGACGGGCTTGCCGTCCTGCCGGGGGACGTTGTCCGCGGTGTGCACGACGACGTTCGGGAAGCGCACCGTGGCGCTGAACGTCAGCTTCACCTGCTTGAGGCTCTCGACCTTGGCGCCCTTGGCAGGATTGCTGCTCTTGAGCGTGTCATGGGCGAGGGCGGGAGAGGCGAAGGCCGTGCCGAGGACGAGAGTGGCGAGAAGCGCGAGAACGACCGCGACTGGGGAAGTCTTCATGGCAATCCCAAGGCTACCGACGCCGTCACGCGGTCCCGACCTCCCCGTCCCGATCTTCTGTGGATCTACAATCCCACGCAGGCCAGCGCCCGATGGTAGGCGTCCACGCTCCGGGCCGACTCATCGATGTGCTCCAGCACCTGCGCCGCGGTCAGCCACAGGTGGGCGGTCTGCCGGGTGGCGGGCTCCTGCTCCAACCAGCCGTCGGCGATGGCCAGCTCGCGCACGGCCTCCTCGGAACGGCCGAGCGCGGCCATCACCTCTCCGGCCAGAAGGTGTGCTCTGACCTGCAACGTCCTGGGCATGTCGTCGATCAGGTCCAGAACCGTCTGAATGTGCACCCTCGCACGCTCGGGGTGTCCGAGCAGCAGCTCGCAATGCACCAGTTGCTGCGCGCACCGCATCTTGCCCATCGCGCTGGCCCCGCTCTCCTGGAGCTCCGTCTCCACGCGCACGAGCATGTCGCGCCATGTCATGACACCCGTCGGCCGTGCGAGCATCATGATCTGCGCGTAGTCGACACGGAGTCTGGCCAGCTCGCGGAGTTCACCGTTCTCGGAGTAGATGGCGAGGGTCTTGTCGGCGAGTGCGACCGCCTCGTCGGACCGCCCGGTCTCGACGGCGACGATCGCCGCAGCCCAGTGGGCGAGAACGAAGGCGCGGGGAGTCGCCACCAGCTCGGCGGCCGCGAGCAGCTCGATGCCGAACTGGTGCGCCCTCAGCAGGTCGCCGCGCTCGGCGTAGGCGGCGAGCAGGGCCGTGCCGAGTTCGATCAGTCCTTCCGTCCAGACGGGCCGGACGGCTCCGCCCAGGATCTGCTCGGCGACCTGCACGGCTTCCGTCAGATCGCCCCGCTCGCGGTAGCACCTCGACAACGCGACGGCGACGCTGACGTGCCGATCGGGTGCCATCTCGGTCGCGCTACCCTGCCTCAGCCCGCTCAGCAGGTCGATCGCCCCGTCCAGGTCGCCGCAGGCGTGGGTGGCCAGCGCGAGGCCGTACTCGGCGTCCTGGCGTAGCTGAGGCAGGCCGGCCAGGCCGCCGTCGGTGACAAGCTCGGCGTAGCGCGTCCGCGCCTCGGCGACCTCGCCGTTGTCCATCGCCAGCCTGGCGTAGCGCAGCGCGAGCTCGATCTCCTCCATCTGCTCGGCCGTCACCCCGTTGACCAGGTAGGTGAGCGAGCAGTCGAGTTTGGCCGCGAGCAGCTCAAGGACGGCAGGCGTCGGAGTGCGCTTTCCGCTCTCGATGAGTGATACGTAGCTGTCTGACAACTCAGGGTGGGCCAGCTGTGCCTGGGAGAGGCCGCGCTGACGTCGGACAGTTTTGATCCGCTGCCCCACGAGGTCTTGACCGGTCACGATACCCCTTGAAAGATAGCCTTGAGCAGCAGAAACCTACGACAGGAGTCTCCCCGTGCGTCGACGACTTGCCTTGTCTGCCCTCGCCGTGATGTTTACGGCCACGTTTGCCGTCGCAGGCAATGCTACGGCCGCTAACGCCGATTCGTCTGCCCCTCAGCCCTCCCTAGTTCAGGCCACCACCATGTGGGAGTGGCCGGGCTGATCGGCCGGAGGTCACCCATACGTGTAGCGGGAGAACAGACCGTGGCCGGAAACCGCCACCGGCTCCCCCCGGTGTGCGCGTCAGCCGACCTTTTTAATTTTTGACGAGAACCGTCCGGCGTGCTTCTCACCTCTCACGGCTCAGAAGCACGTCGGCGATTCTCTGGCAGGCCTCGATCCCGGACATGGGAGCGGCCCGCCGGGGAGCAGATTCACCGGCCACCACGCCATCGGCATGGCGTGAGAAAATCACATTTCAACGCCGATCACAAGAGGAAAATGACGGTCGGTTAGCCTACTTACCAGATGAAGGTAACGGTCAGGCGGCCAAGTCACCGGCAAGGCCCGCTTCCAGGACTCATCCGAGAGCCTCAGCACGATACTGGGCGATTCGCACTAAACACCCAAGAGTGCCGTGAAAGTGGAGTAAAAGACTCTCCCGAACCGGCTAAGAAGCAGAAGTTCCCCCTTCCCCCTGACCACCCGTTCCGTCGCGCTCGCGCCACTCGGAGCAGGGGGCCACACCCCGTGATGCCATCAGGTCGCGTGAAGCGTGAAGCTTCGCACCGACTTCACACCCTGGGCCTCGGATGGGAACACCGCCCTCACATCGGCCGGCCACTCCAAAGCTCCGGCGCACCTGGCGAATCCAACTTTCCAGCAATCCTAACGATAGGACATTATGTCGGAGATGACTGGATACATTCCCAATACATTACAAACAGACTTATCTGCAAGATAAACCATCCGCGCCAATGGATGCCTACGGTTAACCTCACAAGTCTTATTTGGCACCACCCAGGACGGACTGGGGTAGATGACATTTTGAGCCCATCGCACGACATTTCTCCTACTCGGCAGCTTGATCATCCGTACTGCCGATGACAGCACCATCCGCATCCGGCGCCTCAAACATCGCCGGCTCCCGACGGCGCTTCTCCTCAGGGCCAACACCCCACACCCATCGAGCATCTGGTGGAATCACTGCGGGACGACGCCCCTCCGCCCTCCGCGGAGCGGAGGGCGGAGGCTCTCCTGGCCGCTCAGGGTGGACCGGGCACGGCTCCGGGCGAGGTCATGATGCTCTGAGGGCCAGGAACAGGTCGACCCGGTCCGCCATCGAGGACAGGTCCCGCCCGGTGAGCTCCTCCACCCGGTGGATGCGGTAGCGGACCGTGTTGACGTGGACGTGCAGCCGTTCGGCGCAGGCGTTCCACGAACCCACGCAGTCGAGGAACGTGCCGAGCGTCCGTACCAGGTCCGAATGATGGCGGCGGTCGTAGTCGAACAGCGGGTCCAGCAGCCTCGCCGCGAACGACCGCCGCACGTCGTCGGGAACGGTGGCCAGCAGCAGCGCGTGCGTGTAGATCTCGTCGCTGGTCACCACCGCGCCGCCGCGCGCCTCCGCCAGCCGCCGCGCGTGTCCCGCCTCCTCGGCACCGCCCCGGATCGCCGACGGGCCGGACAGTGCGGCGCTCACCCCGATCGACACCCGGATTCCGGGCAGTCCCGCCTCCAGCGCCCGCGTGCCCGCCCGTAGCGTCTCGGCCAGTTCGCCGGCCGTGCCGGCCAGCGGCACCAACGCCACCGCCCCGTCCGCTCCCGCCGCGGCCACCACCCGGGGACGCAGCAGCTCCTCCAGGACCTGGCCGCCGAGTTTCGCCGGGTCCGGCCCCTGGTTCACCCCCGGCCGGACGACGGTCGCGTTCACCACGGAGTACGGCTCGGCCGGGCCGATCCCGCAGGTCCGCAGTCCGGCGTTGAGCTCGGCGGGGTCGCTCCCCGCGGAGCAGGCCAGGGCGATCAGCTGCTCGGCGAGACGGCGTTCGACCCTCCTGCCCTCCTCCGCCCTGGTCCGCTCCAGCGCGACGCAGGCCGCCAGCTCGAAGCCGAGGTCCGCCTCGTTAAGCAGGTCGCCGCCGCAGACCAGCGCCCAGCCGGCGGCGCGGTGCTCGCGACCGACGCCGAAGAGGGTGAAGGTCCCCGCCGGGGTGCGGACCGCGTGCGGCAGCCGGGACGCGCTCAGATATTCGTGCGCCAGCCGTACGGCGTCCGCCTGGTCCAGGACGCCGGCGATCACCGCGCCGGTGGCCGAGACCACCGCGCCCGTCATCGCGAGTTCCTCGTCCATCAGCGCGCACAGCTCCGTCAGGCCGGCGCCCTCGGCGACCGCCGTGACGATCCTGCGGTGGCGGCCGAGGGCGTCGCGCAGCTCGACGTGCCGGGGCGCGGCCATCTCCGCGACCGTGCGGAAGGAGATCTCGACGGGCACTCCCAGCAGCGGCAGACCATACGTGCGGCAGGCCTCGACGAGGTCGTCGGGCACCGTGCCGAGCCAGGCGCTGCCGGCGCCGAGCGCGGCCACTCCGGCCTCGGCCAGGCGGCCGACGAACCGCTCGGAGTCGTCCGGTCCGGTACGCCACATGAGCCCGGACAGCACCAGTTCCCCGCCCGACAGATAGCGGCCGGGGTCGGGCAGGTCGGTGATCTGCACACCGGTGAAGTCACGGTCCAGATGCTCCTCACCCGCGAGGAGGGTGAGCTTGAGCTCCTCTATCCCGACCAGGTCACGTATCCGCATAGTTGGATAAAACTACAAGAGCCGCCGACGGCCCCGTCCCGCGTTTCGTCGTGTCCGCCATGTTCACCTCTGACCTGGGCTGATGTACTGCAAGAGTGAGCGGCATCGAGACTCGGCAGAGCCCGCGCGAGAGCCGGCGCGAGGGCCTGGGCCAGGGCGTCGGCGAGAGCGCGCCGCGCCCCGACGGCACGCTGAAGGTGACGGGCGAGTTCGCCTACTCCTCCGACCTGTATCTCGCGGACATGATCTGGGGGGTGACCCTGCGCAGCCCGCATCCGTCGGCCTGGATCCGCTCCGTCGACATCGGCCCCGCGCTGGCCATGCCCGGCGTGCTGGCGGTGCTCACCCATGAGGACGTGCCGGGCGAGAAGTTCTACGGTCTGGAGCACCGGGACCAGCCGGTGCTGGCCATCGACCAGGTGCGCTATCAGGGAGAGCCGGTCGCGCTGGTGGCCGCCGACCATCCCGAGCGGGCCAGGCGGGCGGCCGCGGCGATCGTCGTGGACTACGAGGTCCGTGAGGCGGTCACCGACCCGCGCCGGGCCGCCTTCGACCCCTCGTGCCCGGTGATCCACGACCGGGGCAACGTGCTGCGCCACCAGCCGGTCCGGGTCGGCTCCGACTTCGAGGCCCCCGTGGTGGTCACCGGGGAGTACGAGGTGGGCATGCAGGACCAGGCCTTCCTGGGCCCGGAGTCCGGCCTGGCCGTACCCGCCGAGGACGGCGGGGTGGACCTGTTCGTCGCCACCCAGTGGCTGCACGTGGACCGCGACCAGATCGCACCCTGCCTCGGGCTCCCCGCCGAGCGGGTACGGCTGTCGCTGGCCGGGGTGGGCGGCGCGTTCGGCGCCCGTGAGGACCTGTCCATGCAGGTGCACGCGTGCATGCTGGCGCTGCGCACCGGCCGCCCGGTGAAGATCGTCTACAGCCGCGAGGAGTCGTTCTTCGGCCACGTGCACCGGCATCCGGCCCGGATGCGCTACGAACACGGCGCGACCTCCGACGGCAGGCTGCTCTACGTCCGGGCGGAGATCCTGCTCGACGGCGGCGCCTACTGCTCCTCCTCCCCCGCCGTGGTCGGCAACGCCGCCTCGCTCGGGGTGGGTCCCTACGAGGTGGACAACATCCACATCGACGCCTACGGCGTCTACACCAACAACCCGCCCTGCGGGGCCATGCGGGGCTTCGGCGCCGTGCAGGCCTGCTACGCCTACGAGTCGCAGATGGACAGGCTGGCCGAGGCGTGCGGTCTCTCCCCGGTCGAGATCCGCGTCCGCAACGCGGTCTCCCAGGGGTCCACGCTGGCCACCGGGCAGGTGATCGACAGCCCCGCGCCGCTGGCCGACATGCTCCGCGAGCTCGCGGCGATGCCGCTGCCCGCGGCCGGTGGCACGGACCTGCTGGACATGCCCGGCGGCGTGTCGCAGACCACCCACGGCGAGGGAGTGCGGCGGGGCGTCGGGTACGGCGTGGGCATCAAGAACATCTGCTTCTCCGAGGGCTTCGACGACTACTCCACGGCCCGGGTCCGGGTCGAGCTGCTCGGCGGCGAGCCGCACGTTCTGGTGCACACCGCCGCGGCGGAGGTCGGCCAGGGACTGGTGACGATCCAGGAACAGATCGCCCGCACCGAGCTCGGCATCGACAGGGTGACGGTCGCCCAGGCCGACACGACGGTGGGCTCGGCAGGCTCCTCCTCGGCCTCCCGCCAGTCGTATGTCACCGGCGGCGCGGTCAAGACCGCCTGCGAGGCCGTGCGAGAACGGCTGGACAAGCTGCGGGCCGACGGGTCGTCGCTGGTGGAGGCGCTGGAGCGGGCCGTGGTGGTCGAGGAGACCCGGGAGTACCGGCACCGGCGGACGTTCCCGATGGATCCGGTCACCGGGCAGGGAGACTCCCACACCCAGCTCGCGCTGTGCGTGCACCGCGCCGTGGTCGACGTGGACGTGGAGCTCGGTCTGATCAAGGTGGTGGAACTGGCCGCCGTGCAGGACGTGGGGAAGGTCATGAACCTGCTCGCGCTGGAGGGGCAGATCCACGGGGGCTCCGCACAGGGGCTGGGGCTGGCGCTGATGGAGGAGATCCAGGTCGTGGACGGGCAGGTGCTCAACCCCTCCTTCACCGACTATCTGATCCCCACAATCCTCGACATGCCGCCCATGCGGGTGTCGATCCTGGAGAACCCCGATCCGCACGCTCCCTACGGCCTGCGCGGCGCGGGCGAGCCTCCCACCCTGTCGTCCACTCCGGCCGTGGCCGCCGCCGTACGGGCCGCCACCGGCCTGCCCCTGCCCCGCGTGCCCATTCGTCCCCATGACATCGCGTTGAAGGGGTAGGAACCGGTCATCCCCCGCGCGAGGGGGGAGTTATGGATCGGTTCTTCGAGCTGTCGGCACGCGGGTCGAGCGTCGGCCAGGAGGTCAGGGGTGGCCTGACCACGTTCATGGCCATGGCCTACATCATCCTGCTGAATCCGATCATTCTGGGCGGGGCCGTCGACGTCACCGGAGCGAAGCTGTCGATCTCCCAGCTCACCACGTCGACCATCATCGCCGCGGCGGTGAGCACGATCCTGATGGGCCTGGTGGGCAACGCTCCGTTCGGCGTCGCGGCGGGACTGGGGCTGAACGCGGTGGTCGCCTACCAGGCGGCGCCGCACATGACCTGGGCGCAGGCGATGGGTCTGGTCGTGCTGGAAGGGCTGCTGATCGTGCTGCTGGCGGTCTCCGGCCTGCGCCGGCTCATCATGAACTCCATCCCGCTGGCCCTGAAGCACGCGATCAGCGTGGGAATCGGGATGTTCATCACGCTGATCGGACTGGTGGACGCCGGGTTCGTCGCGAAGGGAACGGGGACGCCGGTGCAGCTCGGCAGCACCGGGCACCTGACGGGCTGGCCGGTGACGGTGTTCTGCTTCGGCCTGCTGCTGGTGATCGTGCTCTTCGTGCGCAAGGCCCGGGGGGCCATCCTGATCGGCATCGTGGTGACCGCCGTGCTGGCGATCGTGGTCAACTCGGTCGCGAAGATCGACCCGGCGAGCTGGGGCGTCGTGGTGCCCCGGGTGCCGGAGACGGTGGTGTCGCTGCCGGACGCCGGGTTGATCGGCCAGGTGGACCTGTTCGGCGGCTTCGCCCGCGCCGGGGCGGTGACCGCGACGGTCGTGCTGTTCACCCTGGTGCTGTCCGGGTTCTTCGACGCGATGGGCACGATCATCGGGGTGAGCGACGAGGCGGGCCTGGTGGACTCCGAGGGCCGGGTCCCCCGGCTGGGGGCCATCCTCACCGTCGACGGGGTGGCCGGGGCGATCGGCGGATTCTCCAGCGCCTCGGCCAACACGGTCTTCGTGGAGTCGGCCGCCGGTGTCGGCGAGGGCGCCAGGACCGGTCTCTCCGCGCTGGTCACCGGTGGCATGTTCGCCCTGACCCTGTTCATCACCCCGCTGGCCACGGTCGTCCCGGCCGCCGCGGCGGCCCCCGCGCTGGTGCTGGTGGGCGCGCTGATGATGACCCAGGCCAGGAACGTGCCCTGGGACGACCTGACCCTGGCCATCCCGGCCTTCCTGACGATCGCCCTGATGCCGTTCACCTACAGCATCACCAACGGCGTCGGCGCGGGCGTGGTGAGCTACACGGTCATCCAGGCGGCGACCGGCCGTATCCGGGAGATCCCGTGGCTGCTGTGGGTGGTCACGCTGGTCTTCGCGGTGTACTTCGCGATCGAGGCCGTCCAGAGGTTGTTCGTCTAGGTCAGATCACCGGAGTCGCAGGCGATCCCGTTGTTGTTCTTGTCCACATACCATCCGTACTCCTCCGGGCGGCTGTCGCGGAAGTAGGGCCCGTAGCCCTCCCTACGGGCGGTCTTGCAGTCGGGGTATCTGGTGTCGAGGCCGTCGCGGTTCGCGGTCTGCGCCGCGGGCGCGGTGGCCGAGGCCTTGGTGGAAGCGGTGGCGGGGGCCGTCGCACCGGAGGCGCCTCCGGTCGGCCCGGTTCCGGTCGGCCCGGTTCCGGTCGGCCCGGTTCCGGTCGGCCCGGTTCCGGTCGGCGCCGTCCCGTCGGGAGCGGTCCCGTCGGACGTGGTTCCGTTGGACGTGGTTCCGTTGGACGCGGTCCCGGTCGGCGCGGTCGCGGAGGGGACGACGGCCGAGGACGTGGGAGCCTGAGCCGGTTGCGACTGGCTCGGGGACGGCGTGGCGCCCCCCGCGGTGCCACGCAGCCGGGCGACCATGGCGTCCGCCTGCTCCTTGGTGAAAGAGCCCGCGATGCTGAGGCTGTCCTCGGTGATCACTTGGGCGACGCGAGGGGCCGCCACCACCTTCTCCCCCACGACGATCGCGATCTGCTGCTTGACCGCCTCCTGGGTCAGGTCGTTGATCCGCTCGCGGAACGCGGGCGCGAGGGCGATCCTGACCGAGTAGGCGCCGTTGCTGTCCTGAACCGTTTCGATCTTCCGCACGGCGGTCACGCTGACTCCCCCGGCGAGCGTGTAACAGGTCTGTCCGGTGTCGTCGGGCATGCCGTCGGAGGTCGTGCAGGCCCCGGGCTGCGAGCCGGTCACCGGCGCGAAGTGGATGGGGACCGGCAGACGCTGGGGGGGCGCCGCGCCGAGCGGCATGTCGGGGTTCCTCGTCATCAGCACCGCGAGGGTGCCGAGCACGCCGGTGGTCACCACGACGAGGACCAGCGCGACGATCAGGACGACGGTGGTGACCCGGCTCGCCCGAGGATCACCCGGTACGCTCCCGCCGGGACCGGCCCCCCGTTCCCGTGGGTCGCGCGGCCCCGGGGGGGACCCGGGCGGGGTGTGCCGCTGGGGGCCGGGCGGTCCTGACGGGACACCGCCTGACGGGACACCGCCTGAGGGGACACCGTGGGGTCCGGACGGGCCCGGGACGGTGTGGAGTTCGGTCGAGGATCCGGGCGGCTCCGGCGGCGCCCCGGGCGGCACCGGAGCCGTGGGGGGCTCGGTCGAGGATCCGGACGCCTCCGGACGACGCGCGTGACGTCCGGATGGAGGTCCCTGCGGCACGGGCGGCTCACCCGGACCGGCGTGCATCTCCATCGTCATATCCCTGTATTCCTCGCATCTGCTCGCGGCGAGCCTACCGATCAGCGAGGGAAGCGGGTAACCGGGAAGGCGGGCCGTTCCCGAAAAAAGATGATCACAGAATTTGACAACCTGTCATCATCGACAACTGATTCCTTCCATCTTGCACATGGTGGTCCTCTTCGGGGGAACGCAGAGTGGAGACACAGGCGCGAATACTGGAGGAGCCGTGAAAATCGCAGTTCCCCGCGAGGTCAAGAACCACGAATACCGCGTGGCCCTCACTCCCGCCGGGGCTCATGAATTCATCCGGCACGGTCATCATGTCTTCATCGAAAAAGACGCCGGTGCCGGATCCTCGATCACCGACTCCGATTTCCGGAGCGTGGGCGCGACCATCCTGGACTCGGCGGACGAGGTGTGGGCCGCCGGTGACCTGGTCCTGAAGGTGAAGGAACCGGTCGCCGAGGAGTACCACCGGATGCGCAAGGGGCAGGTGCTGTTCACCTATCTGCACCTGGCCGCGTCCGAGGCGTGCACCAGGGCCATGCTCGAATCCGGTGTGACCGGCATCGCCTACGAGACCGTGCAGAACCCCAACGGCTCCCTGCCGTTGCTGGCCCCGATGTCGGAGGTGGCCGGACGGCTCGCCCCGCAGGTGGGCGCCTATCACCTGATGCGCCCGGAAGGCGGGCGAGGGGTGCTCATGGGCGGTGTGTCGGGTGTGCACGCGGCCAACGTGGTCGTCATCGGCGCCGGCGTGTCCGGCATGAACGCCGCGGTCATCGCGCTCGGCATGCAGGCCGAGGTGGTGCTGCTGGACAAGAACATCGACCGGCTCCGCCAGGCCGACATCATCTACCAGGGACACTGCCAGACGGTCGCATCGAACAGCTACGAGGTCGAGCGCGCGGTCCTGGCGGCCGACCTGGTCATCGGCGCGGTGCTGGTGCCCGGCGCGAAGGCGCCCAAACTGGTCAGCAACGAGCTGGTGTCACGGATGAGGCCGGGTTCCGTCCTGGTCGACATCTCCATCGACCAGGGCGGCTGTTTCGAGGACTCCCGGCCCACCACGCACGCCGAGCCGATCTATCAGGTGCACGATTCGATCTTCTACTGCGTGGCCAACATGCCGGGCGCGGTCCCGCACACCTCGACCTACGCGCTGACCAACGTGACGCTGCCCTACGCCCTGTCCATCGCCGACCGGGGCTGGCGTGAGGCGCTGCGGAACGACCCCACGCTGGCCCTCGGCCTCAACACCCACGAGGGGCACCTGACCAACCTGCCCGTCGCCGAGGCTCACGGACTGGAGGCGGTTTCCCTGGAGCGGGTGCTGGCATAATCCGAACATTCGCCCCTACCCGGCACGCAGAGAGCCGAATCCATGAAATAGCTCACACACTCCAAGATCTTGATCGGACGGTTTTCAGACGCAGAGAATACAGTCTGCTGACCTCCCATCGCCTGAACACGATTCGCGACGCGGACCAGATCGTGATAATCGCCGATGGAGAAGTCCCCGAATGCGGGAACCATGACCAGCTGATCACCGCGAACGGTACCTCCGCCCGGCTCATCGCCTTACAGGCCCGCGGCTACGCGGAGACCGATACCCCAGCGATCTGGCTGCCGGTGACCGTGGCGGTGGCGGCCACACTCGCGGGACTGCTGGAGTGGCTGCGCCGACGACATCTCGTGGTCACCGTACGCGGCCCCAGCATGGTTCCCACCTATCGGAACGGGGATCGGGTGCTGGTGCGACGACGCTCGGGCGGCCGATTGCGGACCGACCAGGTGGCCGTGGTCGATTTGCCCGAGCGGATGCGGCCATGCCCGGACGGGACCAGCCCGGAGAACATCCTGCGCAATCGGCGGGTCATCAAACGCGTCGCCGCGGCCCCCGGCGACCCGGTGCCCTTTCCCATCGAAGGAAATGGACCGGTGGCGCCTCCCGGTTGCCTGGTGCTCCTCGGGGACAACCCCGACGGCAGCGGGGACTCCCGGCAGTACGGGTACGTCCCCGCCGATGCCGTGGTGGGCGTGGTGCTTCGCGTCCTGCGTGAGCGGGTGCCAGGAGGTCCTTGAAGCAGGGCGGCGCCGATCGCTCGCAGGCGCCGCCCCTTCCGTCTCCCGGGTCAGCTCAGGGGTTCGCCCTTGCCGCCGGAGCACGCCGCGCCGAGTTCGGGGGTGCCGGGACCGTTCTTGAACTTGGCGATGAACTTCGCCAACCGAGGGTCTCCCGCGTCCGTGATACCCGAGAGCTGGTTACCCCAGGAGCTGGCGACGATCGGCGAGGGAATCCCCGGGTAGGGGCTGAGGAGCATGTAGTCCCGCTGCTTGCGGACGAGCGATCGAAGCTCCTCCACCTGCGCCTTGGGCAGGTCAGGGCGATAGGTGATCCACACGGCGCCGTGTTCCAGCGAGTGGACCGCGTTCTCGTTGCCGATCGGCTTGTCGTAAATCCCGCAGTTCTGCCATTCCGGCGGCGGAGCGTGCGGCCCCCCAACCGGCGGGGTCTCCTTGTAGGTGACCGGACCGGAGGTGTGCTCGCTTCCGACGTACTTGAAGGACTTCACCGCGTCCAGTGAGCTGGCCGAGCGCTCGTTGACGATGTAGAAACCCACCACTCCGACAAGCAGCAGGATGACGGCGCCTCCGACGCCCCACATCAGGAACGCGGTCCGGCGCTCCTTGCGAGTCTGCTGCGCGCGCATCTGGGCGAGATGATCTCGCCGCGCCTGCGCCTTTTCCTTCGTCATCGCCCCTCCAGCCGCCACCCAACTTCGGGTCAGACTATGCCCTATGGATGCGTGTGAAGAATAAACGAATCGCAATGGTCGATAGGGCGAGGTTTCCTGACAGTGGGTACTCTTGGCAGGCGATGGAGACATTTCCCCGTGACAACCCGAACCCCAGGCGCCGGGTGGCGCTCGGTCTGCTACTCGGCTGCCTGACTGTGGCGGTCGTCCTGCTGGTGATGTTCGGCAGGACCGCGACTCCGACCGACGCCTCCGCAGAGGCGGGATTCGCCCGCGACATGGCCGTCCACCACGCCCAGGCCGTCGAGATGTCCTTCATCGCCAGGGACGGAAGCAAGGACGAGGCGCTCCGGGGGCTGGCCTACGACATCATCGTCGCACAGACCGCCCAGCGTGGCATGTTCGGCGGCTGGCTGCAGCAGTGGGGGCTCAACCAGTCCAGCGAACGGCCGGCGATGGCGTGGATGGCCGGTCACGGTCACGGCTCGACACCCCAGACCTCCACGACGATGCCCGGCATGGCCAGCGAGGAGGAGCTCAAGAGGCTCCGTGAGGCCACCGGCCAACAGCAGGAGATCCTCTTCCTGCAGCTCATGATCCGTCACCACGAGGGCGGCGTGCAGATGAGCCAGGCCCTGTTGAAACTGTCCGACCGCGACGAGGTGGCCACGATGGCAAAGCACATCGTCGAGGGTCAGACAGGTGAGATCAATCTGATGACCGACATGCTGAGGCAGCGCGGCGCCCAACCGCTGCCTTCCATCCTTAAATAGCGTCGGCGCGTCCTTGCACGGCCGGTTCCCGGCCAGGGCAGCATGGAGCCAGCCTGGCCGGAGGAGACGAGAACATCATGGTGAACGACGAGCCGGAGAACCGCCTGGAGGTGAGCATCTCCGCCGAGGTCGAGGCGGGCCAGTACGCCAACTTCGCCTCCGTGTGGCACACGCAGGACGGCTTCGTCCTGGACTTCGCGGTGATCACCAGACCACCCCAGCTCGCCAACGACCCCTCCTCGGGGCAGCATTTCGTCAGCGTGCCGACCCGGATCGTCAGCCGGATCCGCATCCCTCCGAGCCAGGTGTTCGAGCTGATGAAGGCCCTGGAACAACAGCTCACCGCCTACGAGAACGAGACGGGCCACAAGAACTGATCCAGCGGGACAGCGGGAACACCGCCGGGACACCGCCGTTCCCGGCGCCGTGGGCTCCCGCGGACCACGCGGGTGTCTTCAGGGCAGGCCGATCGCCTTACGGGCCGTGGCCGGCAGGCCGGCGGTGCGCTCGGCGGCCTGCGCGGCGCCGGTGGGCTTGAAAGCCGAGAAGACGCGTTTGGTCATGGTCACTCCTTGGTGGAAGGGACCGCCGTGCGCCCGCGAGCCGCGCGCAACGCGAAACGGCCGCCGGTTCACGGCGGCCGTCTGGTTGCACAGTCCGGGCTGTTAGCGGGTCCGCCGATGGGCGGCCCGCCGAAGACCCGGACTGTGCTTGCTCATGCTCAGGAGTTCATCTCCTCCGCGATGGCGGCGGCGAAAGCGTCCACGTCGGCCTCGGTGGTGTCGAACGCGGTCATCCAGCGGACCTCGCCGGTGGCCTGGTTCCAGACGTAGAAGCGGAAGCGCTTCTGCAGGCGCTCGGTCACCTCCGGCGACAGGATCGCGAAGACCGCGTTGGCCTGCACCGGGCGCGGTACCTCGACGCCGGGGATCTCACGGACGGCGGCGGCCAGCCGCTGCGCCATGGCGTTGGCGTTGCGGGCGTTGCGCAGCCACAGGTCACCCGCGAGCAGCGCCTCGAACTGGACCGAGACGAACCGCATCTTGGAGGCGAGCTGCATCGAGCTCTTGCGCAGGTAGCGCAGGCCGCGTGCGGCGTCGGGGTTGAGCACCACGACGGCCTCGCCGAGCATCAGCCCGGCCTTGGTGCCGCCGAAGGACATCACGTCCACGCCCGCGTCCGTGGTGAACGCGCGCAGCGGCACGTCCAGGGCGGCCGCGGCGTTGGCGGCGCGGGCGCCGTCGAGGTAGACGTGCATGCCGAGCTGGTGGGCGTGGTCGCAGATCGCCTTGATCTCCCCCGGGGTGTAGAGGGTGCCCAGCTCGGTGCTCTGGGTGATCGAGACGACCTTGGGCTGGGCGCGGTGCTCGTCGCCGAAGCCCCACGCCTGCCGGTCGATCAGCTCGGGGGTGAGCTTGCCGTCCGGGGTGGGCACGGTCAGCAGCTTGAGCCCCGCCGACCGTTCCGGCGCCCCGCCCTCGTCGACGTGGATGTGCGCCGTCTCGGCGCAGACCACGGCCTCCCAGTGCGCGGTCATCGCGCGCAACGCCACCACGTTGGCGCCCGTGCCGTTGAACATCGGCCAGGCCTCGGCCGTGGGGCCGAAGTGCTTCTTGAAGACCTCCTGCAGCGCCCGGGTGTAGACGTCGTCGCCGTAGGAGATCTGGTGCCCCTCGTTGGCGAGCGCGATGGCCTGGAGGATCTCCGGGTGCACCCCGGCGTAGTTGTCACTGGCGAAGCCCTTCACCAGCGGGTCGTGCCTGCGAATCGCGTCCGTCACTTCTTCCCCTTGATGAGGCGGCCGGCGATGTGCGACCGGCCGCCGTTGGTGCCTGTCGCGCTCAGTCGCGCGTGAGATCCAGCCTGGTGCCGTTGACGTCGGTGTCCCAGAGGCCGTCGATCGCCCCGGCGAGGTCGTCGACGTCGGTGAAGCCCGGGAACGTCCGCTCCGGGCTGGCCGCGCGCATGGCCTCGTTCACCAGCGCCTTGACCACCAGGATGTTCGCCGTCGCGTTCGTGCCCTCCAGGGCGTCGGCGAAGGCCAGGGTCCAGGCTTCGGCGGCGGCCTTGGCGGTGCCGTAGGCCGCGTTGCCCTGGGTGGGGCGCTCGGCCGCCTTGGCGGAGACGATGGCGAAGCGGCCCCGATCGCTCGCCTTGAGCAACGGCTCGAAGGCGAGCGTGACGTGCTGGAGGGTGCGCACGAGCAGGTCGTGCAGCAGGTTCCAGTCTTCCAGCTTGGTCTCGGCGAAGGTCTTGGAGCCACGCCAGCCGCCGACCAGGTGCACGATCCCGTCCACCCTGCCGTGCTCGGCCTGGATGTCGTGGGCGAGCTTCCGCACGGCGTCGAAGTCGAGCAGGTCGACCGGGAGCGTCCCGTCGGCGCCGGACCTGTCGACGCCGATGACCGTGTGCCCCTTGTCCGTGAAGCGGCGGACGACGGCCTGGCCCGCGGGGCCCGCCGCGCCGGCAACAACAATGATCATGCTCGGATCCCCTTCGTGGACTCGACGACATCGCCGAGCTTACGACGCAGGGCCTCGTAGAACATGCTCAGGGGGAACTCGTCGGGCAGCACCGCGTCCACCACGGCCTTGGGGAAGCCCTCGACCGGCAGCGCGTCCACGCCGCGGTTCCAGACCGAGGCGGGGTGCGGTTCCACGTAGGCCGCGACAAGCTGGTGCGCGGCCAGCCAGTGGGCCAGCTTGGAGCGGTCGATGCCGTCGCGGTAGAGCTTCTCCACCTCGGCGCGCAGGTCCGCGACACCGTCGGCCAACCGGGTCCAGTCGACGCTCAGCCGGTTGTCGGTCCACCGGACGATGTCGTTGCGGTGCAGGTAGGCGAACAGGAGCTGACCGCCGAGGCCGTCGTAGTTGCGAACCCGGTCACCGGTGATCGGGAAGCGGAAGAGCCGGTCGAAGAGGATCGCGAGCTGGACGTAGCGGGCGTGCGGCACGCCCTCCTTCTCCAGCTTCACGGCCTCGCCGAACGCGGTGAGGTCGCAGCGGAGCTCCTCGAGGGAGTAGAGCCAGTACGGCATGCGCTGCTTGATCATGAACGGGTCGAACGGCAGGTCGCCGTGGCTGTGGGTGCGGTCGTGGACCAGGTCCCAAAGCACGAAGGTGTCCTGGGCCAGCTCCTGCGACTCGATCAGCCGGGCGGCGTCCGGCGGCAGCGCCAGCTTGAGCGTCGCCGCGGCGGCCCTGCTCACCGCCCGGAACCGGGCGGCCTCGCGGTCGCAGAAGATACCGCCCCAGGTGAAGCGGGACGGGGTCTGCCGGACGGCGACGGTCTCGGGGAAGAGCACCGCGGAGTTGGTGTCGTAGCCGGAGGTGAAGTCCTCGAAGGCGATCGGCACGAACAGCGGGTTGTCGTAGCGGGTGTTCTCCAGCTCGGCCAGCCACTCGGGCCAGACGGTGCGGATCCAGACGGCCTCGATGTAGCGGAAGGTGGTGCCGTTCTGGGTGTACATCGGGAAGACGACCAGGTGCTCCAGGCCGTCCACCCGCTGGGTGTCGGGGTGGAAGGCGTTGAGGGAGTCCAGGAAGTCGGGCACGCCCAGACCCTGCTCGACCCACTTGCGGAAGTCGGCGACGACGGCGGCCAGGTAGGCCTCGTCGTGCGGGAAGCGCGGGGTGAGGCCGTCGATGTGGTCGACGATGTCGGAGATCAGCACCACCGCCCGGTCGCGGTCGCCCTCGATCGAGCCGTCCTTGGCCTGGAGCGGCTTGAGCGCCTCCACGGCCTCCTTGAGTCCCCGGAAGGCGGCGAGCGCCTCCGACTCCCCGGCGGCCGTCGCCGGGGCGGGGACGCGCGCGGCCCAGGTGACGAGGTTGCCCCAGAGCGCGGCGTGGTCGTAGTCGCCGATGGAGTCGTCGCCGAACAGGTCGGAGTCGGCGACCACCACGACGCGGCCCCGGCCGTGCCGTACGGCCACGGCCAGCGGCCTACCTGCGGGGTCGGCGGTGGGCGACGTCCGGAACAGGACGGTCGCGTCGTCGGGGGCGACGAGGACCCCGGCGCGGTAGAAGCACGCGCGGCGGGCTCCGGCGAGGAGGTCCTGCTCGCCGGTGTCGCCGGGGGAACCCAGGACCCAGGAGGCCACGCCGTTGTGGGCGCTCCTGGGGTCCTGGACGGTGGTGTGCTCGACGCCGACGCCGAAGCGGGCGAGGAGCTCGTCGAGGTTGCTGCCGTACTTCTCCTGCTCGCACTCGGCCAGGACGATCAGGCCTCCGCCGTCGGCGACATAGGCCTCGATCGCGTCGATCTCCTCCACGGGCAGGACGGGGCTGCCCAGGCCGGTGGTGCGCTCCCAGCGGTCGGCCGAGGGGTGCGCGATCACGAAGACGTCGTTCGGGGTCAGCAGGCCGGGGGTGACCGGGCCCTCGGTGTGCGCGGCCACGGTGTGGCCGAGGCGGCGCAGCAGGTCCGCGGCACGCGCGTAGCTGTTGTCGTCGGGATGCCCCGGATTCATCGTCTCGGCCACGTCCCGCCGGATGGTCCACGACTCGTTATGCGCCTCGTCGAAGAGCACGCGGGGGAAAGCTCGCACGATAAATCCTCCCTCAGATGACACCCAATGACGGAAAATATACACAATATGTCCCGATATTGACACATCCCTTATGGCGTAGCCCGCCTGGACCCGACCGGAACGGCGACCGGCCCGGCACTGGGCCCGCGAAGGCGCGAGATCCTCTCCTCATGACCGGGAGATCCAGGGACGCCCTGTTCGACGCGGTGATCACCACCGGTGTGTGCGCCGCCACGGTGCTGCCGCTCGCCGGTGCGCCGTGGCGGGTCGTCGTGGTCGCCGTCCTGGCGTCGGCACCGGTGTTCTGGCGGCGCCGGGCGCCCCTGACCGTGATGCTCGTCGTAGGCCTGGCGACCACCGCGCTGGCGCTGCTGGAGGCGGTGCCGCGCCTGCCGTACGGGGCGCTGGTATGCGTGTACACGCTGGCGGTGCTGAGCCCGCCGGTGCTGCTGGGGCTGGCCGTCGCGATCACCGCCGCCGGAGTGGTCGTCTCCTTCGTCATCCCGCGCGAGGCGCTGGCCGACTTCGGTTTCGTGAGCGCGGCCTACGTCGTCGCGGTCGCGCTGGGCATGAGCGCCAGGGCCCATCGCGCGCAGGTCGCCACGCTGCGGGAGCGGGCGCGCAGGCAGGAAGAAGAGGCGGCGGCCCGCGAACGCCTGGCCATCGCCCGCGACATGCACGACATCCTGACGCACTCGGTCGGCATCATGGTCGTCCAGGCGGAGGCGGGCCCGCTGGTGATGCGGACCGACCCCGCCCGTGCCGAGGCCGCCTTCGACGCGATCGCCGAGACGGGCAGGGGCGCGATCGTCCAGCTGAGGCGCGTCCTGGGCACGTTGCGCTCCGGAGACGGAGCCCGGCCGGGCGTCGACTCGCTGCCGGACCTCATCGCGCGGTCCCGGCGGACCGGGCTGGAGGTGCGCCTGGAGGAGGAGGGGCGGCGCAGGGCGCTGCCCGCCGACGTCGACGTCGCGCTCTACCGCGTCGTCCAGGAGTCGCTCACGAACACGATCAAGCACGCGGTCGCTCGCGAGGTGCTGGTACGGCTGCGCTGGGCCGACACCACGCTGCGGTTGGAGGTGAGCGACGACGGCCGCGGCCCACAGCCCGGCGGATCCGGAGGACATGGCATGATCGGCATGCGAGAACGGGTGCTGGCCTGCGGCGGGACCCTGCGCGCCGGACCCGGGCCCGCCGGAGCGGGATTCGCCGTGTTCGCGACCTTCCCGATTGGATGACCATGCTTCGCGTCCTCATTGCCGACGATCAGGACCTGTTCCGCGGCGGCTTCGCCATGATCCTCAACGCGCAGCCCGACATCGAAGTCGTGGGTGAGGCCGCAGACGGCGCCGAGGCCGTCCGCGCGGCGCTCGAACTGCGCCCCGACCTGGTGCTCATGGACATTCAGATGCCGAACCTGGACGGCGTGGCGGCCACGGCGCGCATCTGCGCCGAGACGAACGCCAAGGTGCTGGTCCTGACCATGTTCGACATCGACGAATACGTCTACGGCGCACTGCGCGCGGGGGCCGGCGGTTTCCTGCTCAAGGACGTCCGCCGCGACGAGCTGGTCGAGGCGGTCCGGCTGGTCGCCGCCGGGGAGGCGCTGCTCGCGCCCACGGCGACCCGGCGGCTCATCGAGCACCTGATCGGCAGCGGGCACCCCGTACCGCGCCTGGCGGCCCGTCTCGGAGAGCTGACCGCCAGGGAGACCGACACGTTGCGACTGGTCGCCCGGGGC
Source organism: Streptosporangium sp. CA-135522 (assembly GCF_050949235.1). Lineage (NCBI taxonomy): Bacteria > Bacillati > Actinomycetota > Actinomycetes > Streptosporangiales > Streptosporangiaceae > Streptosporangium > Streptosporangium sp. CA-135522. The sequence continues at coordinate 2,895,737 of NZ_CP192026.1, read as the reverse complement.
CTGTCCAACATCGAGATCGCGGCGGAGCTGTTCGTCAGCGAGCACACGGTCAAGACGCACGTCAGCAACCTGCTGACGAAGCTGGGCATGCGCGACCGCGCGCAGGCCGTCGTCTTCGCCTACGAGTCGGGCCTGGTCGTCGCGGGATCGGGCCCGCAGGTGCGGTGAGGCGGCCCTTCGGGGATCGGGGCGGCCCGGCCGCCGGAATCTAGTCCCCGGGAGGGAAGCGGGACTCACTCCGTGCGGCGATCCGCCGGGCGGGACGCGAGGACGACCATCGAGGCAACCGATACGAGGAAGCCGATGATGTCCACCATGTCCCGCGCCACATTCCGCGCCATGCCCCGTGCCGCGTCCCGCGCCACATTCCGCGCCATGCCCCGCGCCGTATCCCGCGCCACATTCCGCGCCACCGCCGTCGTGTCACTGGCGGCGGCACTGGCGCTCGGCGGTTGCGCCGGGAGATCCACCGCGCAGGCGACCGGCCCGTCCGGTACGGCCTGCACCACCACCACTTCGCTCGGTGCCGTCGAAGGCAGGACGGAGAAGGGGATCTGCGCCTTCCGCGGCATCCCGTACGCCGACGCACCGACCGGGAAACAGCGGTTCAAACCGCCGCGGCCGGCCGGCGCCTGGCGCGGAACCCTGAAGGCCACCGACGGGACGCGAGTGTGCCCGCAGTTCCCGGACCGTCAGGGAGAGGAGTATCCCGATGGCAGGAAGGTCTACACCGACGAGGACTGCCTGTACCTGAACGTCTGGACGCCGAAGGCGGATCACGGCAGGCGACCGGTGATCGTCTTCATCCATGGCGGCGCGGCCACGTTCGGCACGGGCAACGAGGCCAGATACGCCGGAACGACCCTCGCCGCCAAGGGGGACGCGGTCGTCGTCAGCCTCAACTACCGGCTCGGCGTGCTCGGCTGGACCGAGCTCGGCGGGCTCGACCCGGCCTACCGGGGATCGGGCAACAATGGCCTGCGCGACCAGATGACCGCCCTGGCGTGGGTCCGTGAGCACGTCGCCGACTTCGGCGGCGACCCGGGGAACGTGACCGCCGTCGGCGAGTCCGAAGGAGCCTTCTCCATCGGCGCGATGCTCGGCACCGACCACCCGGAGCGGCTGTTCCGCCGGGTGATCCTGCAGAGCGGCACCGGATACATGGCGCACTCGGCCTCGCTGAGCGCCAAGCTCACCCCGCGCGGCCTCGACCTGCCGGCGCTGCGCTCGATGAGCACTCAGGAGATCCTCCGGCTCCAGGAGAAACTACTGGGAGCCCTGCCGGGCGCGGCGGCGAGGGCCGTCTACTTCGGCCCGGCGATCGACGGCGAGCTGGTCCGCGGACCGGTTCTCCAGCGGGTCGCGGCGGGCCACGCCAGGGGCATCGACATCATCGCCGGCTCCAATCGCGATGAGATGCGCTACTTCGCCCAGTTCGATCCGTCGGTGCTGAAGATGACCCTGCGCGAGTACGGCGCGTTCTTCCCCCGGGAGCTCGGCAAGCGGCGGCAGCACATGATCGCGGCCTATCGGGCGGGACGGCCCGGAGCGTCGGAGAGCGACATCGCACTGGCCATGCTGACCGACCAGGGCCTGCGGGTGCCCGCCACCAGGCTCGCCGAGGCGCAGAGCCGCTGGGCGAAGACCTACCTCTACCGGTTCGACTGGGAACCTGGCAACGACAGGAGCCTCGGGGCGATCCACACCGCCGAACTGCCTTTCATGTTCGGCACGCTGCGCTTCGTCGGCGTTCCGGGCGGCCAGGAGGCCCTGCGCGCCGACCGTGCCCGCGTGAGCGGCCTGTCGGACCAGATGGTGGAGGCGTGGACCTCCTTCGCCAGGACCGGCGACCCGAACGCGGGCCGTACCGTCAGCAGGCCCGCGTGGCCGCGCCACACCCCGGCCGAGCGGCGGACGATGATCTGGGACACCCCGGCGAAGGTCGTCGACGCTCCGCGCGAGAAGGAGCGCGCGCTGTGGGACGGCTTCGGCTTCCCCGGCCTCGACCTCAACCTCTGAGAATCTCGGCCGACCTCCGAGAACCCCGGTCTCGACCACCGAGAACCCCGGCCTCCGAGAACCGGGACGACCCGTGAGCGGTCCGGCCCCGGCGGCTGTTCGCCGCGGGGCCGGACCTTTTCGTACGGAGGACGGGGGCCGTCATCCGGTCAGACCGTGTCGTCGGCGCGGACCCAGCGGGTGAAGGCGGCCCACTCCCCCTGGGTGAACACCAGCGCCGGCTGGGTGAACACCAGCGCCGGACCCGCCCGGTCCTTGCCGTCGCGGACCCCGACCCGCCCATCCGGCAGCTTCGCGACCTCCACGCACTCACCACCGTTGCCACCGGAGAAGCCGTTGCCACCGGAGAAGGGGGACTTCACCCACACAGCCTCGTTCAGCTCCCGGTCCATCGTTCCCTCATCTCCTCGATCAGCTCCAGCGACATCCGCCAAGGGAGCGCCTCCGCTCTGATCGCCTCGTATTCGGTCATGATGTCCGCTCGGTGCGTATTCTCACGACCGCCCGGCAGGAAAGGGCGTCGAGGCGGAGATGCAGGTCGGTGTGCCGGGGGGGCGTACCTGATCTCGGTCATGTCCGCCTGCCATGACCGGCCTTCGTGATAGCCGATCCATGAATGCCGGCTCTGTGAGAGTTCGTGAAGTACGTACCCGTGCTTGCCCGGGCCCGGTTCATCCCACGGCGGCGTCTGCATTCGATCATCCTGCATCGGCGACGGGGACCGGCGTCCCCGTCGATGACAGCTGATCACCTCTCTGCCCGGTTGACGGTCCTCCCCTCATCCCTCATTATGAACATACGTTCATGAACATACGTTCATAACACGAGCCGTACGGACACGCGGGCGTGGCCGTACGACCGCGTCCGGCGAGAGGAAGATCGATGAGTTCCATCGTCAACACCGAGCAGGCCGACGCCTGGAACGGCTACGAAGGCAGCCATTGGGCCGACCACCAGGACCGCTACGACGCCGTGAACAGCGGGTTCAACGACCGTCTGCTCGCGGCGGCCGCCGTGGGCGAGCGGGACCGGGTGCTCGACGTCGGCTGCGGAAACGGGCAGGTGACCCGGCTGGCCGCCCGGCGGGCACGGCTCGGGCACGCCACCGGGATCGACCTGTCGGCGCCCATGCTCCAGCGGGCGCGTGCCAGCGCGGCCGGCGAAGGCGTCGCCAACGTGACCTTCGAACAGGGAGACGCCCAGATCCACCCCTTCCCCACCGCCGGCTTCGACGTGGCCGTCAGCCGTTTCGGGATCATGTTCTTCGCCGACCCGGTGGCCGCGTTCGCCAACATCGGCCGCGCGCTGCGGCCGGGCGGTCGCCTGGCCTTCCTGTCCATGCGCGAGATGGGCGACAACGACCTGGGCCCCGTCTTCGCGGCGATGGCCGAACACCTCCCGTTCAGGCCCGCCACCACCAGTCCCGGCGCTCCCGGACCGGAGTCGCTGGCCGACCCGGACCGCATCCGCGAGGTGCTCGGCGACGCGGGCTTCGACGCGGTGACCCCGGTGCCCGTCGACGCGCCCCAGATGTGGGGCCGGGACGCCGCGGACGCGGCCGGGTTCCTCGGCGCCTGGGGACCGGTCCGCTTCGTGCTCGACCAGGTCGATCCGGCATCCGCCGCCCGTGCCCGTGGCGCGCTCACGACGGCGCTGCGGACCTACGAGGAGCCCGGCGCCGTACGGCTGCGCGGCGCCGCCTGGCTGGTCACCGCCACCCGCCCCTGACCCGCCCGCCGGTCGCCGTCCGCCCCTGCGGCAGCGGCCGGCCACAGCGGTCAATACGATGCGACGTGATGTCACCGAGAAAAGCAGCCGCCCTGCGTGACGGCGCTCAGAGCCTGCGCGAGCACCTGATCGCCGCCGCCGAACGCCTCATATCCCAGCGCGGCACCGCCGGGCTCACCGTGCGCGACATCGCCCGCGAGGCCCAGGTCGCCGACGGCGTGCTCTACAACCACTTCACGGGCAAGGAGGAGCTTCTCGCGCTCGCCCTGCACGCCCATGTCCGAAGCGTCGAACGCGAGCTGGGCGAGCTGCCCTCCAGGGCGGGCGCCGGGACCGTCGAGGACAACCTGCGCGCCTACATCACCCACGGCCTGGCGCTGCACGCCGCGATCCTGCCCGCCTTCGCGGGCCTGCTCTCCCGGCCCGAGGTGCTCACCCTGTTCGCCGGCATGCCCAACCCCGTCGGGAACGGGCTCGGACTTCGCACGGCCCTCACCGACTACCTGCGCGCCGAACAGGACCTCGGCCGCCTCGCCCCGGAGGCCGGCGCCGAGGCCGCCGCCACGATGATCGTCGGTGCCTGCCACGAGCTGGTCCTGCCCCATCTGCTGTGGGGCCGGGAACCGGCCGCGTTCGAGATTCCGCCCGGCTATGTGGACGATCTGATCACCACCGTCATGAACGGCATCGCCCCGGCCCGGACCTCCCGAGAGCCGGACCGGGAGCCGAGCTGAAAGCCAGGCCGGAAGCCGAGCCGGGAGCCGGGCTGAAAGCCAGGCCGGAGCCGGATCGGCGGGCGCCGCGAAGCCGCCCCTCCGGAGACGGCCCGCCGATCCGCACGACCGCCCGAGGACCGCCTCCGGCCGCCGCACGACACCTGCGCGGCGGAGAAGGCGCAGGTCAGGGTAACTATCGTTGCGGGAACCCACACCCGGCGGCTTACCGTCTCGACATCGGCCGGTGATCCCCCACCGGCCCCGTCGAACGGAGCATCCGTGATGAGCAGAATCGTGGTTTTCGGCGCCGGTGGGCGGGCCGGCCGACGGGTGGTCGCCGAGGCCGTCACCCGCGGCCACCAGGTCACCGCAGTCGTGCGGGACCCGGCCCGGTACGAGGGACCCACCGGTGACGGTGTGACGGTCGTGACCGGCGACGTCACTCGAGCCGACAGCGTGGCGGCGGTCGCCGCCGGGCACGACGCGGCGGTCAACGCCGCCGCCCGCCTCGATGTGTCGGCGCAGGAGTTCTACGTGAGCGCGGCGCACGCCCTGCTCGACGGCCTGGCGAAGGCCGGTGTCGGCCGGCTGCTGGTGATCGGCATCGGCACCACGCTGGAGGCCGCGCCGGGCGTGCGGATCCTGGACATGCCCGGCCTTCCGGAGGAGGCCCGGGACTTCTCCCTCGGGCACGCGGCGGAGCTCGACATCCTTCGCGCGGCGGACAGCGCGATCGACTGGCTGGTGGTCACTCCGCCGCCGGCGTTCCTCGACGCCGACGCCCCGCGGACCGGCAGATACCGGATCGGCGGCGAGCAGGTGCTGCCCGAGGGCGAGGGGGCGGCCCCGCTGCCCTACGCCGACCTCGCGGTGGCCCTGCTCGACGAGATCGACGCCCCCAAACACCACCGGACCCAGGTCGCCGTGGCGCCCTGAACCGACGGCGATCCCCCGCTGGACTCGCGGGGCTCGTCGATCGCGGAGTTCGCGGCACGTCCCGCTTACCCCGCGAGGCGGACACCCGATCCGTCCGAGGACGGACGACCGGACCGAGGCCGGCGACCTACCTTGCTGTGCGACAGCCCCCGCACAGCAAGGAAACCCTCATGTTCAAGGACTCCGCCGACTTCAGGCGCGTGGCCTCCGGCACGCTGCTGATCGTCGCCCCCCTCCTCCAGGCCGTCGCCGTCGTCCTCGACCCGGGCACCTGGGGCGACGACCGCGAGGCGGTCAGCTACGGCGCCAACCCGGTTCTCGCCCAGGTCGAGTCGGTCATGTATCACTGGGCCTACCTGCTGATGGCCCTGGCGTCCATCGGCCTGCTGCACGTGATGCGCCGCCGCGCCGTGGTCTTCGGGCACATCGTGGGCCCGCTGACCGTCCTGGGCTACATCAACCTGTCGGGCCTGCTCATGAGCGACCCGGTGGAGTGGTGGCTCGGGCAGCACAACAAGCCCGAGGAGGCGACCCGGATCCTCGACGAGATGCTGAACCTGCCCGGCGTCGTCTTCGGCTTCCAGATGCCGTGGCTCTTCTTCGCCATCTTCGGCCTGCCCATCCTGCTGGTCGGCGTCTGGCGGGCCGGGTTCGCGCACTGGTGGGTCCCGCTCGTGGTCGGCATCGGCTACGGCGCCTCGCTGGCGATCCCCTACGGCCCGGCGACCGTCGCGATGTGGGCCGTCCCGGCGGTCGCGCTGGGATCGCTCGGCCTGAAGATGCTCCGGATGAGCCGCGAGGAGTGGATCTCCTTCTACCCGGCGGCGGCCCCCGCCCCGGTCGCGTCCGGCTTCCCCGCCGGCACCGCCGTCTGACCCTGGCCCGCTCGTCGAGCCCCCGGAGCCGCGCTCGCCCATCTCGGCGGCGACGGATCTTCCGGGGGCGCTCGCCCGTTCCCGGAGGCGGCGGATCCTCCAGGGGGCGCGCTCAACCCGTACGGGGGACGGCGAATCCGCCCAGGGGGCGCGCTCAGCCCGCACGGGGACGGCGGATCCTCCCGGGGGGCGTGCTTAGCCCGCACGGGGGACGGCGAATCCGCCCGGGGGCGGACGTCCCGAGCCGGGACGGCGGCCTACCGTCTCGGCCACGGCTCGCCCCGCGAGCCCCGGCCACAGGTTCGCCCGCAAGGAGATCCCATGTTCTTCCAGAGTTCCGCGGCCTTCCGGCGCATCGCTTCCGGGGTGCTGCTGATCACCGCCCCACTGCTCCAGGCCGTCGCCGTAGTCGTCGATCCGGGCACCTGGGGCGACGACCGCGAGGCGGTCGGCTACGGCGCCAACCCGGTCCTCGCCCAGCTCGAATCGGCGATGTACCACTGGAGCTGGATGCTGATGGCCGTGGCCGCGTTCGGCCTGCTGCACGTGGTCCGGCGCCGCTCGGTCGTCATCGGCCACATCGGCGGGGCCATGTCGGTCGTCGGCTACATCGCCGTGTCGGCCCTGCTGCTCACCGACCCCGTGGAGTGGTGGCTGGGACAGCGCTTCACGCCGGAGCAGGCCCAGCGCCACCTCGACGAGATGATGAACCTGCCCGGCGTGGTGTTCGGCTTCCAGATGCCCTGGATCTTCTTCGCCTGGGTCGGGCTCCCGCTGCTCACCTTCGCCGTCTGGCGGGCGGGAGCCGCACACTGGCTGGTCCCGCTCACGGTGACCGTCGGCTACGTCGGGGCGATCCCGGTGCCGTACGGCCCGGCGACCATCGCCTTCTGGGCGGCGCCGGTGATCGGGCTCGGCTCGGTCGGCGTGCGGTTCCTGCGGATGAGCGACGAGGAGTGGATCTCCTACTACCCGACCGCCGCCCCCGGCCGGACGACGCCCGACTCGTACGCGAACACCACGGCCTGAGCCCGGTCCCGCAGATGCAGCTTCATGAGCACCCGCGCCACGTGGGTCTTGACCGTGGCCTCTCCGACGAACAACTCGCCCGCGATCTCGGCGTTGGTCAGGCCGCGGGCCAGGAAGCGCAGCACCTCCAGCTCGCGTGGGGTGAGGTCGGCGAGCTGCGGCGGGGGCGTGGGATCGTGGCGGCCGGCGAAGGAGGCGATGACCCGGGTGGTGACGGCGGGGTCGAGCAGGGCGTCGCCGCCGACGACGACGCGGATGGCCTCCACCAGCTGCTCGGGCGGCGACACCTTCAGCAGGAACCCGCTGGTCCCGGCGCGGAGCGCGGCGTAGAGGTTCTCGTCGGTGTCGAAGGTGGTGAGCATGACGACCTTCGGCGGGTCCGGCCAGTCGAGCAGTTGCCTGGCCGCGGTGAGGCCGTCCATGCGCGGCATCGAGATGTCCATCAGCACGATGTCCGGGCGGGTACGGCGGGCCACGGCGACGGCCTCCAGCCCGTCGGCCGCCTCCCCCACCACCTCCATGCCGGTCTCGCTCTCCACGACGAGCTTCAGCCCGGCTCGGACCATCGCCTGGTCGTCGGCGATCACGATGCGGATGTTCACTTCTTCTCCTCGCCCAGTGGGTCTCCGACTCGTGCAGGGGGGCGCCGTGTCATCGGCTCATCCGATCCGGCCATCGGCGAGCACCTCCTGGGAGATCGGCAGGGACGCGTGAACGCGGAACCCGCCCCCGGGACGGGGGCCCGCCTCGAAGACGCCGCCGAACAGCGCGGCGCGCTCGCGCATGCCGATGAGCCCGTTGCCCGTCGACAGCCCGGACGAGGCCTTGCCGCCACCGTCCAGGACCTCCAGCTCCACCGCGTTCGCGCGGTAGGAGATCGTGATCCGGATCTCGGACTCGCCCGCGTGCTTGACCGCGTTGGTCAGGGCCTCCTGCACGATGCGGTAGGCGGACAGGTCCAGTCCGGGCGCGAGCCGTACCGGCTCGCCGACGACGTCCAGCGCGATCCGCAGGCCGGAGGAGACGAGCGTGCTCACCGTGCCGGACAGCAGGTCCAGGCCGGGTTGCGGGATGGCCTCGTCGAGCGGCATGCGCAGCGCGCCGAGCATGACGCGCAGCTCCTCGACCGCCTCGCGGCCCATCCTCTCGATGCCGAGGAGCACCTCGTTCTCCCCGCCCTGCATACGGCGGAGCACACCGGCCTGCATCACCATCATGCTGACGCTGTGCGCGACCACGTCGTGCAGCTCGCGGGCGATGCGGACCCGCTCCTCGGCGACGGCCTCGACCGCCTGGCGTTCCCTGTCACGTTCCATCTGCTCGGCGTGCTCGGCCAGCCGGCGGGCTCGCACGGCGTAGGCGTGCACGCCGAGGCCGCTGAGATAGGCCGCGCCGAAGACGACGGTCAGGAAGATGACCTCGTCGAAGGGCAACCAGCGGTGGTCGACGGCGCCGGAGTCGAAGACCAGCACGCCGGTCACGGCCCAGGCGAGGCCCGGCCTGAACGGGAGCTCGGCGGCGACCGTGTGGAAGACGATGAGCAGGGAGGCCAGCTGCCAGGTCTGGCAGTGCTCGTAGCCCTGTCGGTGCCAGGCGTACTGGGCGAGGATCATCAGGATGTAGACGGCGACCGGCGCCTTACGGCGGAACCACACCAGCACGCCGGTGACGAGCGCCTGGCCGATCCACCACAGTTCGGGGGTCTCGGTCGCGCCGTAGTCGGTCGCGACGGTGAACGCCTCCAGCGTGCCGAGGGCGACGATCGCGCATCCGATGAGCAGATCGACTTTCGACACCGTGCGAAGGTGCCGGGTGAACGACACCGTGCGGCGGTGTCGAACAAGGGGGAAGGGGACCGCCATGCCGGGAGACTAAACCCTCATGCCCTCTATGCATATAGGACAAAACGCCCAAGCAAGCCGGTTGCAAGTGGGCCACAAGTCATGACGTCTGGAAGGACACGCTCCGCACGAGGCGGTTGGCCACCGCGTCGTCGCACCCGCCGGGAGCACAGAAGTAGATCATAAGCGCGGGTTCGTCCGGTCGTTCCACGGCCCACCCGGTGAATTCGAGCTTGCCGCCGCGCTGCGGATCCGTGATCGATCCTTCCAGCCGCACGGCGGGCTTGCCTCCCACCAGCACCTGGACCACCTCGGAGTAGACGCTGACGGTGCCGGGCAGCGAGGACTGCAGGGTCTCCTGGAGCTGCTGCGCGCCGCCCCGGGGATCGAGGGTGTCCAGGGTCTGCGCGTAGACGCCGGTGGCCTGCTCCGGCGCGTCCTTGATGATCTCGTTGACGGCCGCCCAGTCGGCGGTGACCGGCGTGCCGAACAGCGCGTCGAACTCTCCCGCCTTCGGCGAGGCCACCACGAACACGTCCGCGTGCGGGCGCGGGGTCCAGTCACCGGGATGCTCGAAGGCGATCGGCACGGCGGCCGAGCCCGCGTAGGGGACCCAGGCGTCACCGCCCCGCAGGACCGTCGCGAGCAGCGCCACCAGCGCGACGATCGCCGCGATCGCCACCCCGGCGCCGATGAGGATGCCCCTGCCACCGGTCCGGGACCTCCCCTCCTCCCGCGCCGGCTCCCCCGGCACCGGCCGGGCTTGTGCGGCGGTGTCGCGGACGAGCTGGTAGGACTGGCCGCTGATCGCGTCGCGGAGCTCGGCGACGAACCGCGTGCAGGTGTCGTAGCGCTGTTCGGGCGACTTGGCCAGCGCCCGCGCCATGACCTCGTCGACCTCCGTGGGGAGCTCGGGCCGCAGCGCGCTGAGCGGGGTGGGCGCCTCGGCCAGGTGCGCCCAGAGCAGGGCGATCTCGTTGTCGCGCTGGAACGGCAGCCGCCCGGCGAGCGCCTCGTAGACCACGCATGCCAGGCCGTACTGGTCGCAGCGACCGTCGATGTGCTCCTTGTTGATCTGCTCGGGGGACATGTAGCGGGGAGTGCCGATGAACTGGTCGGTCTGGGTCAGCCCGGAGATCGAGGTGCGGTGTTTGGTGATGCCGAAATCGGTGAGGTAGGCGTGATCTCCCTCGGTGTGACCGGCGATCAGGATGTTGGCGGGTTTGACGTCGCGGTGGATCAGGTCGTGGGCGTGCGCGGTGTCCAGCGCGGCGGCCACCTGGGCGAAGATCCGGTTGACCTGGCTGACCTGCATCGGCCCCCGGTCGTAGAAGAGGCGGCGCAGGTCGGGGCCGTCGACGTAGCGCATCGCGATGTAGAGCGTGCCGTCGGCGGCGGAGTCGGCCTCGTAGATCGGGATGATGTTGGGGTGGTCGATGCTCGCGACCGTCCGCGACTCCAGGACGAAGCGCTGGCGGAAGCGGTCGTCCTCGCCCAGCAGCGGATTGAGGATCTTCAACGCCACCCGGCGGTTGAGCCGGGAGTCCACCGCGAGGTAGACCACGGCCATGCCGCCTTTGCCGATGATGTCCTCGACGTGGTAACCGGCCACCTCCTGGCCGATCAGCGCTCTCTCGTTCACGGCCGTCACGTCTCGGAGGGGTGACCGCAGTAGCCGCAGAAGCGATGGGCGGGGCCCAGCCGCATCCCGCAGGCGGTGCAGTATTTCTGGACGGCCGCGTCCGCGGCCTTGGCGCCGGCCGCTCCCGCGGCGGCCGGGCCGGCCAGGTCGGCCGGTCTGGCGCCGGGATCTCGCGCGACCAGCACGGGCCGGCCGGGCGAGTGGGAGGACGTCTTCGGCAGGGCGGGGAAGGACCGGCTGACCACGACCGTCGCATCGGCCGCCTCGTCGGACGGCTGGCGCCGCGGGGTGGGCGGCGGTCCCGGGATCGGCGTGACGGCCTCCCCGGACCGGGTGTCCCCGGGCCGGGTGTCGCTGCCGCGAGTGTCGCTGCCGCGGGTGTCGCTGCCGCGGGTGTCATTGCCGCGGGTGTCGGCGGACCGGCCGTTCGCGGCCCCGCTCCCGTCCGGCTCCGGCGTGGAGCGGCGGCTCCACAGCAGCAGCGCACCGGCCACCACGGCCGCCACCAGCACGCCTCCGGCGGCCAGGAACGGCCACAGGGGCGGCCCACCGTCCACGCCGCCGGCGACGGCCGCCTTTCTGGCCCCCTCGTCCTCGGCGGTGCCCCGCTTCTGCTGGGACGTCTTGAGGTGCGCCGCCGCGACGGTGTGCCCGGGGTAGAGGTCCAGGACGCGCTGGAAGGCGGGCACCGCGTCGCCGTAGTACTTGGTGTGGAAGCGGGTCAGCGCCTGTTCGAAGGCGGCGTCGATCGGGCCGCGCCTGGCCGCGACCTTGGCCTCGGCCAGCGCTTTGACGATCTCCCGGACGCCGATCATCCGGCCGTCCTTGCCGCCGCCGACCAGCAGCCCGACGACCTCGCCCTTCTTGTCCTCGATCACCGGTCCGCCGAGCAGGCCCCTGTCGACGAGGGCGCCCAGCTTGGCGGGCTCGTCGGCCTTGCCCTGGGGATCCTTGAACTGCCGGCCGCCCTCACCGGCGCCCCCGGCGCGCAGGTGCGCGATGTCCACGGTCTCCGGCAGGTTCGCGGCGGGCCGTCCGGTGAACCCGGCGACCGCCACCGGCGAGCCCTCCTTGGCGGGCACCGCGGCCGCGAGCGGCGCCGTGGGCAGGCCCGCGCCGCCGTCGGCGCGCCCGACGGGCATCAGCACGGCGGGACCGTCGGGCTTGGCGTCGGCGCGGACGATCTCGGCCCTGAACCCCTCCTCGTCGGGCGGGGAGATGTTGGGGAAGACATGGATCTCGGTGGTCACGTTGATGATGCAGGTCGCCGTGGGCTGCTTGGGCGGGTAGCACTCCTGCAGGTGGTGGTCGAGCCTGTCGTCCTTGATCGTGTGCCGCTCGAAGTCGGCGGGGATCTTGACCTTGTGGTGCTCGGCGAAGATCTTGTTGGCGGCGTACACCGCGATGTCCTTGTCGGTCTTGACGACCCGGGTGAGGGTGACGACGCCGCCTTCGGGGTTGACGACGGTCCCGGTGCCGCTGCCGATCGGCACCTCGTAGCCGCGCTCCACGTGGACCAGCTCGCCGATGTGGTCCAGCAGGGTGATGTCGACGTGCGCCTTCGCCTCGATCCGGACGACCGCGGGGGTCACCAGATCGGTGATTCCGCTGGGGTGCTCATGCGCCAGGGCAGGGGGCATCGCGGCGACCGCGAGCGCCAGGCCGCCGAGGAGCATCAGAGCAGAGCCGAACCGCCGCATCGCCACTCCAAAAGGGGATAAGGACAGCGTGGCAACCGTAGTGCAGAAGTCAATAGAACGACTGATAGACAAGCGCTTGGTAGGGAAATAACCTGCGTTGCGTGAGTTACACGATCGGGGTCGACGTCGGCGGGACGTTCACGGACGCGGTGGTTCGCGGGCCGGGCGGCGAGACGGCCGTCGCCAAGTGCCTGAGCACCCACGGCGACCCCGCCGACGGGATCGTCACCGCGGTCACCGCGGCGCTGGGCCGTACCGACCCGGCGGCGGTGACCCGGGTCGTGCACGCCACCACGCTGGCCACCAACGCGGTCCTGGAGCGCCGGGGCGCCCGGGTCGCCTACGTCACGACCGGCGGCTTCCGCTCGGCGATCCCCCTGGGCCGCTACGCCCGGGTCGAAGAGGACCGCTACGACCTCCGCTTCGACCCGCCGGCGCCGCCGGTCGCGGCCGAGGACTGCTTCGAGGTGCCCGAGCGCGTCGGCAGCCGCGGCGAGGTGCTGCGCCCGCTGGACGAGGAGGCCGTGGTCCGGATCGGCGAGGAGATCGTACGGCGAGGCGTCACGGCGGTCGCCGTCTGCCTGCTGCACTCCTACGCCAACCCCCGCCACGAGCGGCGGGTCGCGGAGATCCTCGGGGCCGTGGTCCCGAACGTGGTGATCTCCTCGGAGGTCTGGCCGGAGCTGCGCGAGTACGAGCGGGCGACCACGACCATCATGTCGGCCTACGTCGGGCCGGTGATGGCGGGCTACCTGCGGCGGCTGACCGCGCGGCTGGCCGGCATCGGGATCACCGCCCCGGTGCACGTGATGGACTCCGGCGGCGGCGTGATGTCGGCCGAGCTGGCCGCGCGCCGGGCGGTGGCCACGATCGAGTCCGGGCCCGCGGCCGGGGTGCTGGCCGCGGCGGCGACCGGCCACCCGGACGTGATCTCCTTCGACATGGGAGGGACGACGGCCAAGACCTGTGCGATCAGGAACGGCAGGCCGGAGATCACCCACGAGTTCCACGTCGGTGGCAAGGGCAGCTTCGGCGGCCGCCGGGCCGGAACCGGGGTGCCGGTCAAGACGCCCGCCATCGACCTGGCCGAGGTGGGCGCCGGAGGTGGCAGCGTCGCGTGGCTGGACCCGGCCGGCGCCCTGCGGGTCGGGCCGAGGTCGGCGGGCTCCGAGCCCGGCCCGGCCTGTTACGGTCTGGGCGGCGACGAGCCGACGGTGACCGACGCCGACCTGGTGCTGGGCTACCTCGATCCGGCCTCCTTCGCCGCCGGGACGATGCCGCTGTCGCGGGACCTCGCCGTCAAGGCCGTCGACCGGCACCTGGCCGGCCCGCTGGGGGTGTCGAGGGCCGAGGCCGCCTACGCCGTCCACGAGATCGCCAACGCCTCGATGGCGTCGGCGGTGCACGTCGTCACCGTCCAGCGCGGCATCAACCCGGCGGGTTTCGCGATGGTCGCCTTCGGCGGCGCGGGCCCCATGCACGCGGCCCGGGTCGCCTCCCGCTTCGGCATCTCCACGGTGGTCGTCCCGGCGCACTGCGGCGTCGGCTCGGCGGTCGGCCTGCTGTCTGGCGACCTGTCCACCGACCGTGTCCTGTCCGCCCTGGACGCCGACCCCGGGCAGGTCTTCGCCTCCCTGGCCGAGGCCGCCGCCCGCGACCTCGGCGTGCGCCCGGACTCCCCCGGCGTGTCCGTCGCGCGCTCGGCCGACGTCCGCTTCGCGGGCCAGGCCCACGAGCTGACCGTCCCGTGGGCCGACTCCCCCGACGAGCTGGCCGGCCGCTTCTTCGCCCGGTACCGGCAGGTCTACGGCATAGCCCAGGAGGGTCCCACGGAGGTCGTCAGCTACCGCGTCCGCCTGACCCAGGCCGTCCGCCGGCCCCCCGCCGAGCCGGTCGGGACCGGGTCCGCCTCCCCACGCGCCCGTACGGCGAGGCGGGCGGCGTACTTCCCGGAGGCGGGCGGATACGTGCCGGTGCCGGTGCTCACCCGGGCGTCGGTCGCGGCCGGGGGGCTCACCGGGCCGGCGATCGTCGAGGACGCCGAGTCGACGATCGTGGTGCCCCCCGGGTGGGCGGCCCGGCTCGACGGGAGCGGAGCCGTGATCCTCACCGGGACGGGCACGTGAGCGGGCCCGCGCTCTGCGGAGCCGACGGCCCGGACCGCTCCGGCGACGGCGGCGCCTCCGGCCGGAGCGAGCGGGCGGATGACGGCCGAGGCGGCCGGGCGGATGACGGCCTGAGCGGTCCGGGCGGCCGGGCGGGTGAAGCGCTGACCGCGGAGGTGCTGCGCAACGCGCTGGTGGTGGCGGCGGAGGAGGCCAGCATCGTGGTGGTGCGGTCGGCCTACTCCACGTTCGTCGTCGAAGGGTCGGACGCGTCGGCGGCGATCCTCGACGCGGGCGGCCGGCTGGTCGCGCAGTCGATGGCCACCACGCTCATGAACAGCATGGCCCTGAAGGTCGCCCTGCCGGAGCTGCTGGCGGACATCCCGGCCGCGACCATGCGCCCCGGCGACGTCTTCGTGCTCAACGACGCCTACCGGGGCGGCGTGCACACCAACGACCTGCTGGTCTACCGGCCCGTCTTCGTCGAGGACGTCCCCGCCTACTTCACCGCCACGATGATCCACGTCTCGGACCTCGGCGGCCTGTCGGCGGGCGGCATGGCTCCGCTGGCCACCGACATCTTCCTGGAGGGCCTGCAGCTCCCGCCCGTCAGGCTGGCCACCGCGAGGGGTGTCGAGAGCACGGTCGAGGCGATTCTGCGGGCCAACAGCCGCACCCCGGACAAGGTCATGGGTGACGTGCGGGCGCTCATCGCGGGCACCGCGGTCGCCGCCACCAGGATGGAGGCGCTGGTCGCCGAGTACGGCCCGGCCGGCCTCGCCCGGGGGATCGACGACTACCTGGACCACACCGAGGCGAGGACTCGCGCCGCCCTGGCCGCGCTGCCCCCGGGCCGCTACGAGGCCTCCTATCCGATCGACGACGACGGCATCGACCTGAACACCTCGCACACGGTCAGGGTCGCGATCACCCTGGAACCGGGCGCGGGCGCCGTGCTGGACTTCGACGGCACCGACCCCCAGGTGCCCGCGGCGATCAACTCCTCCGCGTCGCAGTCGCTGGCCGCCGCGGTGTTCGCGATGCGGTGCTTCCTGGACCCGGCCATCGCGATGAACGACGGCTGCCTGCGGGCGATCGAGGTGCGGCTGCCACCGGGATCGCTGCTGAACGCCGACTCCCCCCACCCGTGCGGCGGCCGGTTCGTGCCCGTCTACGCCGCGATGGAGGCCGTCTTCCAGGCCCTGTCAGATGCGATGCCGGACCGGGCGATCGCGGCCAGCGGGATCCTGCAGCCCTTCTCCATCGCGGCCGTGCGGGCGCCGTACTGGATCCACCTGTCCTACGACTTCGGCGGGGTGGGGGCCCGCCAGGGCAAGGACGGGCCGGACTCGACGGGCGTGCACTTCGGCATCGGCCGCAACTCGGTGCCCCAGGCCGAGCCGGTCGAGACGCGCTGCCCGCTGATCGTGGAGTCGGTGGAGACCGTCCCCGACTCGGGCGGCCCCGGCCGTCACCGCGGCGGTCTGGGCTCCAGGACGGTGATCCGTTTCCTGGCGGACGCCCACGTCACCACCCGTGGCGACCGGCTGCGCAACGCCCCGCCGGGCCGCTCGGGCGGCCTGCCGGGACGGGTCGGCGGCTTCTACCGGCGGCGTCCGGACGGCTCGCTCGAACGCCTCGGCTCCAAGGTGAACAACGTGCCGTTCGCCGCCGGGGAGGCGTTCGTGATCGAGACGACGGGCGGCGGGGGCATCGGCTCGCCGTACGACCGCCCGCTCGGCGAGATCGAGGCCGACCTCAGGACGGGCCGCGTCACCGTCCAGGGCGCGCTCACCGACTACGGCGCCGCCGTACGGGAGGACGGCTCGATCCTGCGGGCGGAGTGACGGACCGGGTCAGCCTCGGGAGTCTCGCCCTCGCTCACATGCTACTTTCCGCAATCACCTGACTTGAAGTAGTCGACCGGTCACGATTCACCCAGTCGTGGGCGCCGCGCCGTACGGCGTCGTGGACGGCGCGGGCGACGCGGGCGCCCCAGGTCGACCGGGGGCCGCCGAACAGCTCTTCGGGACCGTCGTCGCGCACGGCCACGCAGACCGCGTCGGAGGCGGTGCCCGTACAGGGGAGACCGGCTTCCAGCAGCGCCTGGGCCTTGGCCTCCGTCACCGTCATGACGGCGTTGACCAGGGCGGCGTCGCTCATCGCGACCGGCACGGCGACGACGATGTTGATCGTCCCGGGAAGATACATGGGCGCGAGCTCGGGGTCGGCGACCCCTTCGGGGGCGGCGGCCCAGGTGGGGACGCGCAGGCCGACGGTCGCCGTCGCCTCCGCTCCCCCGTCGGCCGCCCGGGTGAACCGTTCGACCGAGGCCGCGGTCAGCATGCCGACGCCCGGCCCCGGCGGGGCCATTCCGAGGATGTGGTCCACCGGGTCCATCCGCGAGTAGCCGCCGATCACCTGGGCGTTGAGCACCCACTCCACCGGGCCGATGCCGCCGCCGACCATGGCCGAGGAGATCGCCCGCCAGCCGGGGCCGAACTCCCACAGCAGCGAGGCCAGCCGGGCCCCGTCCTCGACGCGGTGGCTCAGCTTCATGGACGCTCCCATCGGACGCCGGGCCGGCGGGGACCGGTCCGGTCGCGGCGCCGGCGGCCTCACGGGCGCTCCAGGTGGACCTCGGGCCGGCCGCCGGTACCGGTCCCGACGCGGACGCGGGCGTCGAAGTGCTCGCCGATCAGCCTTTCCGTCAGCACCTGGGCCGGGGTTCCGGAGGCCGCCACCCGGCCGTCCGCGACCAGCATCATCGAGTCGGCGTACTGGCCGGCGAGGCTCAGGTCGTGCAGGGTGGTGACCACGGTCAGCCCGTCGGCCAGGCGGAGCCGGTCGAGGAGCTCCAGGACCTGCTGCTGGTGTCCCAGGTCGAGGGCGGTGGTGGGCTCGTCGAGCAGCAGCACGGGAGCCTGCTGGACCAGTGCCCGGGCGAGCACGACGCGCTGGCGCTCGCCTCCGGACAGGTGGCCGAGCGCGCGGGAGGCGAACGACGACAGATCCAGCCGCTCCAGCACCGACGCGGTCACCTCGCGGTCGCGGCGCCCCTCCCTGCCCAGATAGGGGATGTACGGCGTGCGGCCCAGCAGGGCGTAGTCGAAGACCGTCATGTCGACCGGGAGCGCCGGCGCCTGCGGGGCGTAGGCGAGCAGCCGGGCTCGTTCCCTGGGCCTGAGGCTGCGGACGGGCGTGCCGTCGACGAGCACCTCGCCGGAGCACGGCAGCACCCCGGTCAACGCCTTGAGCAGCGTGGACTTGCCCGCACCGTTGGCACCGATGACGGCCAGCCAGTCGCCGCCGCGCACCTCGAAGTCGACGCCGGACAGCACGGCCCGCCCTTCCAGGACGACGGCGAGGCCCCGCACCGCGACGTGGCTCACACGCTCCTCCCGTCTCGCGGATCCGTGGTCCCGCCGGCGGGCGCGCCCGGCCCGGCGAGACGCCCGCTCACGTCTCCACCCGTCTGGTCACGCGCAGCACGGCGACGAAGAACGGCGCGCCGACGAAGGCGGTGACCACGCCGATGGGCAACTCGGCCGGGGCCAGCACGGTCCGGGCGATCAGGTCGGCGAGGACCAGGAAGGCGGCGCCGCCGACCAGTGACAGCGGGAGCACGACGCGGTACGAGCCACCGGCCAGGCGGCGGACCACGTGCGGAACCACGATGCCGACGAAGCCGATCAGCCCGCTGACCGCGACGGCCGCCGCGGTGGCCAGCGAGGCGGCGAGCAGCACGACGAGCCGGACGCGGGCGACGTTGAGGCCGAGGCTGACCGCCTCGTCGTCGCCGACCGAGAGCACGTCGAGCAGCCTGCCGTGCGTCAGCAGGACCACCACCGAGATCGCGGCGTACGGGATGACCAGCTTGATCTGGCTCCAGTCGCCGCCCACGTCGCCGAGGATCCAGGCGTAGATGCGCTGGAGCTCCTCCACTCTGAGCTGCTGCAGGAAGGTCTGGACGGCGGCGAGGAAGGAGGAGACGGCCACGCCGGCCAGGACGAGCGTGGCGGTGCCGCCGCCCCGGCCCGCGACGTTGCCCAGCGCGTAGGCCAGCAGGACGCCGCCGATGGCCCCCGCGAAGGCGGCGGCCGGGATGACGAAGGCCGTGTCGTCGCCCTTCATGAACACGATCGCCGCCGTGGCCGTCAGGCCGGCTCCCGCGGCGGCTCCCAGCAGGTAGGGGTCGGCCAGGGGGTTGCGGAACACTCCCTGGTAGCCGGCGCCCGCGATGGCCAGCAGGCCGCCGACGATCCCGGCGAGCAGGACCCTGGGCAGCCGCAGCTCCAGCAGTAGTCCCTGCTCGACCGGCGCCAGCCCCGAGTCGGCCGATACGAACGGCAGCCAGTCGAGCAGCTGCAGCCCCACCTTCCCCGGTGGGATGTCCGCCGCGCCGATCAGCAGTGCGGCGAGCATGCTCGCCAGCAGGATCGCCGCCGCCGCCATCGTCGCCCCCGGCCGGAGTCCGGTCGCCCGCCCCGCCGGGACACCTGCCGGGACATCCGTCGGGACGCCCGCCGTCCGCGCGCCGCCCTTCACCGCGGCGGCGTCCGGGGCGGCTGTGACGACGTCCGGAGAGGCCGTGACGACGTCCGGAGAAGCCGCGGCGGCGTCCGGAGAGGCTGTGACGGCATCCGAGGAAGCCGTGACGACATCCGGGGGGGCGCCCCCGACCGACGGACCGCCCGCCCGGGTGGAACCGCCGGGGATGCCGGGACCTCCGGGACCGTTAGAGG
Source organism: Streptosporangium sp. CA-135522 (assembly GCF_050949235.1). Classification (NCBI taxonomy): domain Bacteria; kingdom Bacillati; phylum Actinomycetota; class Actinomycetes; order Streptosporangiales; family Streptosporangiaceae; genus Streptosporangium; species Streptosporangium sp. CA-135522. The sequence continues at coordinate 2,876,401 of NZ_CP192026.1, read as the reverse complement.
CCCCGGAGGCCCCGGAGAAACGATAGGGACCGGGCACCTAGTCGGTCGCGGCCTTCTGCGCGGCGTCGCCGACCTGCTTGGCCAGGTCCACCACGCGCGGGCCCCAGCGGGAGGCGATGTCGTCGTCGAGGGCGATGACCCGGTCGTTCTTGACGGCGGAGAGCTTTGACCAGCCGGGGCGCTTGGCGAGGGTGTCCCTGGACTGGGCGCAGCACTTGGTGTCGGCGAGAAAGATGAGGTCCGGGTCGGCCTGGGCGACGAACTCGGCGGAGAGCTTGGGGTAGCCGCCGGCCGCCTCGGGAGCCTTGTCGGCGACGTTGGTCAGGCCGAACAGGCCGTAGATCTGGCCGATGAAGGTGGTGGACGTCACCGAGAAGGGCGTGCTGTCCAGCTCGTGGTAGAAGGTGAGCTTCTTGTCCTTGGGGGCGACCGCCGCGAGCTCGTCGATCTGCTTCTTCATCCCGGCCACGACCTCCTCGGCCTTGGCCGTGTTGCCGGTGGCCGCGCCGAGGTCGGCGATCTGGTCGTAGGCCTCGTCGAGCTTGGCGGCCGAGGGCTCCAGCAGCACCGGGACGTTGACCTTGGTCAGCTTGGCCACGATGCCGTCGCTGTCGTTGGCGAGCACCACCAGGTCGGGCTTCTTGGCGATGATCGCCTCAGCGTTCGGCTTGAAGCCCGACAGGTCGGTCTTCGGCGCCTCGGCCGGGTAGTTCGACTGGTCGTCGACCGCGACGACCTGGGCTCCGGCTCCGACGGCGAACAGGCTCTCGGTGGCGGTGGGCGACAGCGAGACGATCCGCTCGGGCCGCTTGGCGATGGCGATCGAGCCGTTGCCCGCCTCGACGGTGACGGGGAAGCCCGCCGCGGCAGGGGAATCCGGGGACCCCGAGGACGAGGCGGATGCGCCCGAGGCGGCCGTGTCCGAGGTGGCCGTGTCCGAGGTGGCGGGGGCGGGGCTCTGGCCGCATCCGGCCAGAGCCAGCACGCCGAGCAGCGCGCCGGCGAAGGCGGTACGTACGGGCCTCAAGCGAGGTCCTTTCAGTTACCGGAACCGAGAGACCCGCGAAACGACGGATCACCCTTTTCCACGAGGGTTGACGGCGTCGGCGCAGCGGAAGGCGACCTGGCTCGATCCGTGAGGATCATGACAGTTGCGGGACAGCGCCGGACTCACACCGGACTTCGCTACGCGCTGCGCGTCGGACAAACGTTATCAATCCTCTCGAACACTCCAACGTCAAGGGCCTGCGTCCGACCGTCTCACCCACAGTCTCACTCGCGCGAACCCCGTGTGGCTCCCGCGCGAATCCCGCCCTGCGCCGCCCCGGCGTCGCCGGCGCGCGTCGTGACCACGCACGCCGTGACCGCACACGCTGTGACCATGTGCGGGATGACCGCGTCCGTGACCGCGCACACCCTGATCGCGCACGCCCTGACCGCCGCCTAGCCGAGTTGCTCCTCCGCGGCGGCGATGATCTCCTGGAGGTGCAGGCCGTGCGCGGCGTCGAGAGGGTGACCACCGCCCCGGCGCACGGTCTCGGCGAACTCGGAGAGCATGACGGCGAAGACGTCGGGACCGAGCTGGTCGCCGTTGATGGACTCCCGGCCCAGCCGTCCGTAGATGTCCACGTTGGAGGGCGGTGTCTCGCCGGGCGCGCTCATGCACAGCGACGCCTCGCTCACCGCCCCGGTCTCGTGCTCCAGCAGCAGGCCGGCCCAGCCCAGCGGATTGCCGTGGGCGCGGACCCCGGTGACGCGGCCGAGCGCGGCGTCCAGCATGTCGATCATGTGCGGGCCGACGTCGAGGATCGCGCCGCGCTCCAGTCGCCACGGGGTGGCGAAGTCACCGCCGAGCATGGCTCCGGAGATGTTGGCCGCGTATCCGCCGAACGGCTCGATGGCCGAGACCCGCGCCAGAAAGGATCGGGTGGCGGCCGAGTAACGCCAGGTGAGGACCATCTGCGAGGCGACGCCCGCCTCGCCCACCGCCTCGGCCAGCCGCCGGGCGCCGTCCAGGTCGGCCGCGAGCGGCTTCTCCAACAGCAGCGCCTTGCCCGCCTTGGCCGCGAGCACGCCGAGCTCGGCCTGTACGGCGGGCGGCACCGAGAACGCGACCGCCTCGCAGGTGTCGAACAGCTCCTCGATGCGCTCGAAGACCGGGACGCCGAACCTCGCGGCCGCCTCGGGGCGGCGCGCCCACACGCCCACCAGACGCGTGTCCGGGCCGGCCGCCAGCATGGGCGCGTGCACCATCTCCGCCCAGGGCCCCGCGCCCACCAAACCCACAGATATCGTCACTGACTCAGCTTCTCACGCCCCGATCTCCCGACGGGGTCACCACTCCACGTGCAGCGCGCTCAGGCCCCGCCCGACGATCGAGGTGCGGTAGGCGACGGGCCGGCCGGGCGCCGGCCGCAGCCGCGGCAGGCGGCGGCCGAGCACCTCCAGTGCCGTGCGCAGCTGCAGGCGGGCGAGTGCGGCGCCCACACAGAAGTGGATGCCGTAGCCCAGTGTCATGTGCGCGTCGGCGTTGCGGCGGTCGATCCGGAACCGTTCGGGCTCGGCGAAGACGGTCTCGTCGTGCGCCGCCGAGTCGGTGGACAGCAGGCAGAGCGAGCCCGCGGGGATGGTGACGCCGTGCATCTCGACGTCCGTCGTGGTGTGGCGGAAGGACCCGAGGCTGGCGCCGTCGATGCGCATGCACTCCTCGACCGCGTCGTGGACCATCGGGGGCGGGACGGGCCAGGCGCCTTCGCGCAGCAGCCGCAGCACGCTGTTGCCGAGCTGGTTGGGCACCGTGTCGTTGCCGCCGAGCAGGATCGTGGAGATCAGCTCGACGACCTCGCGGTGCGACAGCTCGGCGCCGATCAGCGAGGTCATCAGCGACACGAAGTCGTCCCGCGGCTCGGCGGCGCGGGCGGCGACCAGTTTGTCGACGTAGTCGAGGTAGGTCAGGAAGCTGTCGGCCAGCACGAGCTGGCGTTCCGGCGGCTGGGGCGACAGGAAGAGCTGGAACCAGTCCTTGACGTGCTCCTGGACGAACGCCTCGTCGGCCTCGGGCACACCGATGAAGCGGGCGGTGAGCTTGACCGACGGCACGTGGGCGAGGTCGGCGACGAAGTCGCCCGCGCCCCGCGGGGCCACCCGGTCGAGCAGCTCCTCGTTCAGGTCCTCGAAGAGCCGTCGCATCGCGGCGACCGCCCGGGGGGTGAACGCCCGCGACACCGAACGGCGCAGCCGGGTGTGCGCGGGCGGGTCGACGTTGGCCACGAAGCTGGACAGGAACGAGCCGTGCTCGCCCAGCACGCGCCGGGTCTCCTCGGTCAGGCTGCGAGAGATCGTCAGCGAGCCCTGGGAGGAGAAGCGCCGCGGGTCGCCGTAGGCGGCGCGCACGTCCTCGTATCTGGTGATGACGTAGGCGCCCAGGTGCTCGCTGTGGAAGACGGGCCGTTCGTGCCGGAGCCTGCGCAGGAAGTCGTACGGCGCGGCGACGTGCCAGGCCGCGCTGACGTCGAAGTCGGTGGCGATGATCATGACATGCCTCTCGGTGCGGTCACGGCCGGTGCGGTCACGGGCGGCGTGGTCAGTACGGCTCGCGCCGGGCGAAGATGTCACGGGGGTTGCCGACCAGCATCTGGCGGATCTGCTCCTCGGTGACGCCCCGCCTGCGCAGTTCGGGCAGCACGTCCCGGGAGATGTGCAGCAGGTGGTAGTTGGGGTGGCGCCGCCGTACCACGTCGTGGTCGAAGCGATCGTTGAAGCAGTAGGAGTCGTGCGACAGGACCATCCGGCCGGCGTGGCCGCGCGCGGCGAGTTCGGCGACGACGGCCACCCGGTCCTCGAACGAGCTGATCGTCTCGATGCCGAACCGGTCCATGCCCAGGTAGGAGCCGCCCGCGATGAGCTCTTCCAGATAGGCGAGGTCGGTCGTGTCTCCCGCGTGCCCGATGACCACCCTGGACAGGTCGACCCCCGCCTCCGCCAGCAGCCTCTGCTGCTCCAGGCCACCGCCGGAGGCGCTGTGGGAATGGGTGGAGATCGGCACGCCGGTCGCCCGGTGGGCCTCGGCGACCGCGCGGAACACCCGCTCGCAGCCCTTCGTCATGCCCTGGTGGTCGGAGGCGCACTTGAGGATGGCGGCCTTCACCCCGGTGCGGCCGATGCCTTCGGTGATGTCCCTGACGAAGAACTCGGCCAGTCGGTCGGGGCCGCCGAACAGCGAGCCCGGGCCTCTGTTTCCGAAGTAGGGCGGGAGCGCGTCATAGGTGTAGAGGCCGGTGGCGACCACGATGTTGACCTCGGTCAGCTCCGCCACCCGTTGAACGGCGGGGACGTGGCGGCCGAGCCCGATGACCGTGAGGTCCACGATCGAGTCGATGCCGTGCTCTTTGAGTGCGGTCAGCTTGTCCGCCGCCTCGCGGGCGCGCCGTTCGAGATCCCACCCTTCGGGAATGTCCGGCCAGTTCCACAGGATCTCCGGGCTGAGCCCGAAGACGTGCTCGTGCATGAGCGTCGCCCCGAGGTCCCCGACCGGGCCGGCGGCCGTCTCGACGCCCGCGGCCGGCTCCGCGCGCTCAGCCCTCATGGGGGACGACCGGGAATCCGGGGTGCTCGAACGGCTGGTTGACGGCCAGGCCCAGGCCGTCCGTCTGCCGGTACGGCGTGCCGGTGTAGAGCGCGTCGGCGTCGAAGTAGGTGACGGTGAACGACAGCCTGGCGGTGTCGCGGCGGTTGGCGGCGGCGCCGTGGACGGTCAGCGCGTGGTGCGCGGTGGCGTCCCCCGCGGCCAGGTCCAGCGGCGGGGAGAGGTCGAGCCTCCCGAGCCAGGAGTGCTGGCTCAGCTGGTCGTCGCCGTCCCGGGTGAAGGAGCGGCCGAGGAGTCCGTACCGGTGGGAGCCGCCGTAGAACCGCAGCGATCCCATGTCCGCGGGCACGTCCACCAGCGCCAGCCAGACGGTGAGCATGGCCGAGCGGTCCATCGGCATCCACGGGAAGTCCTGGTGGAATTCCGTGGCCCCGTGCCCGCCCGGTCGCTCGGGGTCACGCGTGCCCGGGAGCCCGCGCTGCGGCTCCTTGATCAGCAGGTTCGTCACCTGGACCCGGACCCCGCTCACCCCGCGCAGCATCCGGGTGGCGCCGCGGCCGAGGGCGGGGGCGAGGGCCAGCTTCCTGAAGTGCTCGTCGGTCTCGGCGATGTCCCTGGACTGGCCGAACGCCTGATCCACCGGGGAGGCGACGGCGCGCGGACGCTCCCGTAGGTGCTCCAGCGCCCGTTTCCGGAGCAGGGCCACGTGGTCGGGGTCGACCAGGCGCGGCAGCCGTACCCAGCCGTTGTCCTCGAAGAACGCGACCTCGTCGTCGGTCAGGTCGCGGACCGGGGTGTCGTCAACCATGGGCCCAGTGTCGGACCTCCCGCCGATATAAAGCAAGCGCTTGGTAAAGACGGATCGATCGCCGTCCCATCCGCCGCCCCCATTCCCCTGGCCGTCCTGCGCCCCTACGCTTACCAAGCGCTTGGTGAAAGCAGAGGGGGTGCGATGGACCGCCTGTTCCGGTTCGCCGCCGTGGTCCGCGAGGCGGAGTCGGCCAGGGCGTGGGCCGAGAAGGCACGCCGCCTGGAGGACTCGGGCTTCGACGTGCTGCTCGTCCCCGACCACCTGGTCGGCCCCCGGTTCGCCCCGGTGGCGGCGATGACCGCGGCCGCGTGCGCGACCAGCAGGCTGCGGGTCGGCACCCTGGTGTTCGCCAACGACTTCCGGCATCCCGCCGTACTGGCCAAGGAGGCCGCCACCGTCGACCTGCTGTCGGAGGGCCGCCTGGAGCTGGGCCTGGGCACCGGCTGGATGGCCGCCGACTACGCCTGCGCCGGACTGCCGCTGGAGTCCCCCGGCGTCCGGGTGGACCGGCTGGCCGAGGCGATCACCGTGCTCAAAGGGCTCTGGGCGGACGGCCCGTTCACCTTCCACGGCGAGCACTATCGAATCACCGAGCTGGACCAGCACCCCAAGCCCGCCCGCCGGCCGCACCCCCGGCTGCTGCTCGGCGGGGGCGGCCCCCGCATGCTCCGGCTCGCCGCCCGCGAGGCCGACGTGGTCAACCTCGGCATGCGGGTGCGGGCCGACGGCAGCGGCCCCGACGGCCTGGACGGCGGCCTGGAGGCCTTCCTCGCCAAGGTCGACGTGGTACGGCGGGCCGCCGCGGACCGCTACGACCGGATCGAGCTCGGCACGAGCGTCCAGCAACTCGGCGTGCGCAGGCCGAACGAGCCGTGGAGCGCCGCCGACTCCTCCCGTCAGGAGGAGACTCCCCAGGTGCTGCTCGGCACCCACCGGGACATCGTCGACAAGCTCCGCTACTGGCGCGACACCCATGACCTGTCCTACTTCGTGCTCCACCACGAGCGCGACCTGGAGGCTTTCACCCCGGTCGCCGAGGAGCTCGCGGGGCGCTGACCGGTCGCCGGAGGCCATACCGGCATGATGGGGTCCATCATGAACGAGATGATTCTGCTGCGGCACGGCGAGACCGAGTGGAGCCGGGACGGGCGCCACACCGGGCGCACCGACCTGCCGCTGACCGACAAGGGCGACAACCAGGCGCGGGCGCTCGTCCCCCTGGTCAAGGGCCGGACGTTCGACCTGGCCCTGGTCAGCCCCGCCCTGCGGGCCCGCCGGACGGCCGAACTCGCCGGGCTCACCACCTATGACATCGACCCCGACCTGTGGGAATGGGACTACGGCGGCTACGAGGGCATCACCACCCCCGACATCCGCCAGACCCGTCCCGGCTGGTTCCTGTGGCGTGACGGGGTCATCCCCGGCGACGCCGGGCACCCCGGCGAGAGCGTGCGGGAGGTCGGCGACCGCGCCGACCGGGTGATCGCCCGGGCCCGCGAGGCCGGCGGCGACGTGGCGCTGGTCGCCCACGGGCACTTCCTGCGGGTGCTGTGCGCTCGCTGGCTCGGCCTGCCCCCAGAGGACGGGCGGCTCTTCCGCCTGGACACCGGCACCTACTCCCGGCTCGGCTTCGAACGTGACGAGCCCGTCATCCTCGCCTGGAACGCTCCCGTCTGACCCGCTCCCCCACCTGGATACGCGGCTCGGTCCCCTGTCCGAGGCGGCGGGGCCGGGCCGCCCTGTCATCGTCTCGGGCGTCTGTCAGGGGTTGTGAAGCGGCGAGAGCCGCGAACCCGGGAACGGCGCCAGCAGGGTCTCCCGCCACGGGCCGGTGAGGAAGTCGCGGGAGCGCCTGCTCCAGTCGAGCAGCCGCGGATCGGGCTCCGCCTCGTCGTCGAGGCCGAGCGCGGCGTCCCTGGCCCGCTGCAACGCCAGGTGGTCCGCCAGTGACGTGCCCCAGATCGTGACGACCTCGCTGTCGCACAGCAGCACCTCGTACAGTCCGACCACCCGGTGACCGTGGTCGGCGAGAACCGGCATCCGCTCCCGCCGGACCGCGTCGAGATACTCCAGCGCCGCGCCGGGGCGCACCTGGGCGCTCTCGAACAGGTAGAACGGCGCCGCGTACCCCTCGGCGACGATGTCGGCCAGCGCCGGACTGCCCTCCACCGCGCCGAGCGGCCGGGAGAAGGCGGAAAAGCGCAGGTCGTCGATGTCGCTCAGGAAGAGTCTGTCGTCCACGCCGTCGTAGATGTTCATCATCTGCCGCCAGCCGCCGTCCCAGCCGCCGTGACAGTCCCAGAGGGTGACGGCCCTGAACTGCGGATGGCCGGTGATGCCGACGGCGTAGAAGGCGCCCACGAGGTCGATCTCCCGCGATCTGATCGACAGTCCCCTGGTCAGTTCGGGGGCTTCGAGGCCCTCGTCCTCTTTCTTGTAGCGCGTGAGCCAGGTCAGATACTCCAGCGGTTTACGGGAGTTCATCGGCCGGAAGTCGACCTCTTCGATCAGATATATCCCTCGCCGCATGGAAGGCGCCTCCTCGGCCCAAGCGAATGCTTGGTTGGCAATCTAATCGAGGAGAGGCATGCCGTACAGGCCGCCCGGCGTCGTCCGGAGCCGGACGCCGTCACCGGGCACGGGGAGCCGGGTACGGGGAGCCGGGTACGGCCACCGGCCGTACCCGGCATGGGCGAGAACCCCTGTCGGCGGCGCTCACACGATGTCAGCCGGCACTGTCACCATGAAGGCCGATCCCTGCGTCGACGACTACCACGTCCCTCCATACCGTCAAGCGGCTGCGGCGCGCGGCTGCGGCCCCCGGCCCGTCAGCCACTCCAAGACCTTGCGATGACCATGGCAGGCGTCTTCGAAATGCCCCCAACGCCAGTAACGAGGCTGGTCCCGGACCCCCGTCACCCATGTCCGGTAGGAGACCGAAGTGACCCCTCCCTCACCCAGGGCCGCCGAGGCGACGCCATAGGTGCGGATCACGACACGACCCCCGGGCGCGAACAGCACGTCATCGGCCACCGGATACAAGGTCATCTGGTCAAGCATGGTCTGGGCCCCCAATTTCTCCGCCCCATGATCGTTCTGGGAACTCAGACTCTGCCGGATCTGCCCGCTTTTTGCGTTACATCATCGACGCACCGGAGTTACGAGGTGAGCCGGATGTAAAAACAGTGTTACACCATCAGGCTGTCAAACTCCCCATCCTTCACCCCGAGCACCAGCGCGCGGATCTCGTCGCGGGTGTAGATCAGGGCCGGACCGTCGGGGAAGCGGGAGTTTCGAACCGCGACGCTGCCATCCGACAGCTCTGCGAGTTCGACGCAATTACCCTGTGAATTGCTGTGACGGCTCTTTCGCCAGCTGGCCCCGGCCAGGTCCGTGGCGGGCATGCCGTTGTAGGTGTGCTCCATTTAGATCTCTCTGAGAAGGTCGCCGAGGATCTCGGCGGTGCCCCCGGGCGTGGTGCTTTCCACGCACAGCTGCTCCATGGCCGTGAGATATGGATCGATGTCCTCACGTTTGTCCAGGTAGAGGGCACCCCAGAGCTGCTCGACATAAACGACGTCCGAAAGGTCGGACTCGGGAAACCGCAAGATGCTGAACGCGCCACCCTCGGCCGCGTGCATGCCGAACCGGAAGGGCATCACCTGGATGGTGATGTTGGACAGCGTGGCCACCTCCAGCAGGTGCTGGATCTGCTCACGCATGATCTCCTTGCCTCCGATGGGCCGCTTCAGGGCCGCCTCGTCGATGACCGCCCACAGTCGCGGGCCGTTCTTCTTCGTGAAGCGTTCCTGCCGCTGCATGCGCATATGCACACGACGCTCGATCTCCGCATCCGGCACGTCCGGGTAGCCCAACCGGATCACCGTGCGCGCGTAGGCGGACGTCTGCAGCAGGCCGGGAACGAACTGCACCTCATAGGTGCGGATCACGTTCGCCGCCTCCTCCAACCCCACATAGGTGGTGAACCAGTTCGGCAGCAGGTCGCCGAACTTGTGCCACCAGCCGGGGGTGTTCGCCTCGCGGACCATCTCCAGCAGGCCGCGCCGTTCTGCGTCGTCGAGCACGCCGTACAGGGTGAGCAGGTCTTCCACGTCTCGTGTCTTGAAACCGACACGGCCGAGTTCCATCCGGCTGATCTTGGACTCCGAGGCGCGGATATGGAATCCGGCCACCTCTCGGGGGAGCCCCTTCTCCTCACGCAGGCGACGCAGGCTTGCGCCGAGCATGATGCGCCGAACGGTGGAACCGGTACCGGGCGGGTCCATGGACACGTGTGTGCTCCTCGCTCGCTTTCCTGATCGACAGTCTGTCACTTCGCGGCACAAGATTCCCTAGCCGCGGACAAGATCCCCTTTCCATCCGGATTGCCGAATCAGGGGTAACCGTAGCGGTTGCACACCCCTTATGCACGTGCATTCGCTCTTGCACCTGCACAGGAGTTTGCACCATGATGATCGCTGTGCAGTCCGCCCAAACCGCGCCCCCCCGAACGTCCTGGACAGCGCTCGACTGGTGGCCCCCAGTCGGCTGGTGGCCAGACCCGGCGCGTGATCTCCTCTCCGGATCACCGACCATGGCCAGCGCCACATTCGTGCTTCCCCCGCAGGCCGAATCCGTTCACTCCGCCCGCAGCTTCGCGACGGGCACCCTCACCGGTTGGAAGCTCTCCGAGCTGAGCGAGAACATGGAACTGGTCGTCTCGGAGCTGGCCACCAACGCGTTCAGGCACGGCCTGCGACTGGCCGAGACGCGCGCCAAGGAACCGATCAGGCTCTCCCTGCTCCGCCGGGACGGTTTCGTCGCCTGCGCGCTCAATGATCCGGGTTCGGGCTTTCCCTCGCTCCGCGACCCCTCGCCGCTGGAGATAGGCGGCCTCGGCCTGCACATCGTCGAATCGCTCAGCCTCCGCTGGGGTTGGGCGCCGCTGGCTCCCTACGGCAAAATCGTCTGGGCCGTCCTGCGGTAGGGACTCCCGGGCCGAGCCTCAGCAGACCATCTCGGAAAGGCGCCGCCTCTTCCCCTCATTTGGCGCCGATCGCTCCCGGGACCGCCGCGCCTCCCCGCCGGCGGTCCCGGGATCGGTCAAGAATGCGGGCGGACACCTCCGGAACGTGTCGCATTCTGCGCGGTACACGCCGTCGGGGATGGCCCTCTGCATTACCGTAGATGCCTATGGCTCACGGAGAGTCCCCGCGCGAGATTCCTGAGAGAGCTCCGAGATGGACGATCACCTGCTCGGCTGGTTGAAAACCCTCGACGAAGAACGGCTCACCCGCCTCCTGGCCAACCGGCCGGACGCCATCGCCCCGCCGTGGCCACGTCGCCTGGACACCCTGGCGCAGCGGCTGGGCAACGGGTTCGCGGTGATGGCCGTCATGCGTGGGCTCGCGCTGCCGTGCCTGGAGGTCGCGCAGGCGGCGCTGGCCCTCGGCGACCAGGTCGATCTGGAGACGCTGGCCCGGTTCATGGGCGTGCCGGAGGCCGAGGTGGCCCCCTGGGTCGACCGGCTGTTCGACCATGCCCTGGCCTGGCCGGACGACGAGGGACGGATCCGGGTCGCCGGCGGGGTCTCCCGATGGTGGACGGCTCCCTGCGGGCTCGGCGAGCCGCTCTCCCACTACCTGAACTCCTGGACGGTCAGCGCCGACGCCCTTCGCGCGCTCGCCCGCTCGCTCGGCCTGCCCCAGGGCCCCAAGCGCCGCACGGTCGCCAGGGTCACCGAGGTGCTCGCCGACCCCGGACGGGTGACCGCCATGATCGGGCGGGCGCCGGAGGGCACGAAGCGGCTGCTGGAGGAGTTCGCCTGGGACGGTCCGATCCGCGACGTGGACGGCGGCCGGTTCGTGGTGCCGGGCGCTCCGGAGAAGTGGGCCGCCGACCACGGGCTGCTCTTCCGGCCGAGCTGGAACGTGGCCGAGATGCCCCGGGAGGTGGCGCTCGCGCTGCGCGGTCCCGGCTATCACCCCCCGTTCACCCCCTGCGTCCCCGACCTCGCGACCATCCCGGTGGATCCCGAGACCGTCGACCACCTGATGACGCTGACCGCCCCGCACGTGGTCGAGCGCTGCGCCGCGATGCTGGAGAACACCGCCAAGGTCCCGCTGCCGCTGCTGAAGGCCGGCGGCGTCGGCGTGCGCGAGGTGCGACGGCTGGCCAGGGACACCGGCTGCGACGAGGACGAGACCCGGCTCCTGCTGGAGATCTGCGCGGTGGCCCGGCTGCTGGCCTGGGACGAGCCGGCCGGCGGGCTGGTGCCCACCGACAAGTTTGACCGCTGGCGGCTGGACGACGCGGCGGCCAGGCTGCGAGTGCTGCTGTCGGCGTGGTGGCGGATGGAGCGCTCGTCACTGCGCCGCATCGACGGCAAGTACGGCACCGCACTCGGCGACGACCCCGCCGGGGCCACGGTCGCCCGGGCCCGGCGGGCGGTGCTCGGCGTGCTGGCCCGCCTGCCCGCGAGCACCGCGTGTGCCGACCGGGCCGGGCTGGTCAGGTCCGCGCACTGGCACGCCCCGCTGCTCGACCAGGCGCTCCTGGCCGAGTGCGCCCCGGCCGTGCTGGAGGAGGCCCGGATGCTCGGGCTGGTGGCCCACGACACGATCACCGACCTGGGCCGCGCGCTGGCCGCCCTGGAGGCCGTCGCGGGAGACGAGAACGACGACTCCGCCCCGGCCGTGGAGCAGGACCCGGCGCTGGTGGAGTGCTCGACCCGCGCGCTGGCCAGCGTACGGCGGAGCGCGCTGTTCGGCGCCGACCTCACCGCCGTGGTGACCGGGCCGCCCTCCAGCGAGCTCGCCGAACTGCTCGACCGGGCCGCCGAACGCGAGTCGCGCGGCACGGCCTCGATATGGCGCTTCACCCCGGCGAGCGTGCGCCGGGCGATGGACTCCGGCTGCACCGCCGACGCCCTCCTGGGCGACCTGGCCGAGGTGGGCACGGTGCCGCAGCCCCTCGACTACCTGGTACGCGACGTGGCCAGGCGGCACGGCGAGGTCACCGTGACCACGGTCGCGTGCATCGTGCAGGCCTCCGACCCGGTGCTGCTGGCCGAGATCGCCGGGCATCGGCGGCTGGGCAGGCTGGGCCTGCGGCTGCTGGCGCCCACCGTGCTGGCCAGCGCGTTACCCGCCGACAAGACCCTCGCCGCGCTCCGGGAGAACGGCTACGCCCCGGTGCCGATCGAGGACACCGGGGAGATCACCATCCGTCGCGCCCGGATCGAGGAGCCGCGCAACGGGCGGCTGATCCTGCTGCCCGGCGGCCGGGTGGCCGAGCTGGAACAGCCGGCGGGCCCGATGCTCGAACCGCCCCCGGACCCGCACGAGCACGCCCGGCGGCTGCTCGCCGCCGAGGACGACACCGCCCGGCAGCAGGGCAGGACGTGGGCGATCATCGGCCGGATGGCCTCCCGGCTGCCGACCGCCCAGCAGTCGCTGCTCGGCTTCGTGGTGGACCGCGGCGTACGGGCGGCGATCACGCTGACCGACGGCCTGACCGCCACCATCAGCAACGGCGAGCTGCGCGGCGGCGTGCTCGACGCGTGGTGCGAGGAGGCCGGAGACTACCTGGAATTCCCGCTGGCCGACATCGTCGAGGTCCACGGCACCTACACCTGACCCGCGAAGACCGCTCCGGTCGGCTCATCCCAGGACGAGCGCCCGCACCGCCCGCACCGCCCGCGCCTGGCCGTACTCGCCGGCCAGGGCCGCCATGTGCTCGGCGGCCAGCGGGGCGAGCAGAGCGTGGGCGAGCGGGCCGGCATCGCAGCCGGGGCGGGCTTCGGTGAGCAGGATCTCCACGTGGCGGTGCCAGAACCGGTAGGCGCCGATCCGGTAGCGGGCACCGGGGCTGGCGGTCTCCGACATGCGGACCAGATCCAGGTGGCCGAGCAGGTAGTCGAGATAGGCGTCCACGAACGCGGCCAGCCGGTCGGCGGCCGGAGCACCGGGACCCAGCGGCGCGGGGCCGGACAGGATCCCCTCCTGGAGCTCCCGCTCCCGCTCGTCGAGGAGCGCGGCGGCCAGCCCGGACCTGTCGCCGAACCTCCGGAAAAGCGTGCCCTTGCCCACCCCCGCCTCGGCCGCGACCGCGTCCATCGAGACGCCGTCCACGCCTTTCTCCCGAAACAGCCGCGCCGCCGCCGCCAGCACCTTCAGCCGGTTGCGCGCGGCGTCGGCCCGCTCCCGGGGGGGCTCGCCCAGCAGCGTCCGCAACGGCTCACTTGACGAAGCGGACTGCGGTCCGCTAAATTCCGAATCGTTCACACAAACGGACTATAGTCCATTTAAGGCCGGGAGGCCGAAGATGACCAGACTGATCACTCGCGACGAGCTCAGCGCCGCGATCGAGGCGGGCACCGTCGTCGTCGTGGACGCCCTCGGCGGCGACTACTACGCCCAGCAGCACCTGCCCGGCGCGATCGCCCTGGTGGAGAGCGAGGTGGCCACCCGCGCCGCCGAGCTGCTCCCCGACCGGGACGCCGCCGTCGTCACCTACTGCTCCAATCCCTCCTGCGGCAACAGCGAGGCGGTGGCCCGGCGTCTGACCGCCCTCGGCTACACCGACGTCCGCAAATACCGTGAGGGCATCCAGGACTGGACCGAGGCGGGACTGCCCGTGGAGGCCGGTGCGGCCGTCGGCTGACGGCTCGGGTCCCACGCCGCACCGCCCGCACCGTGCCCTTCAGTTCCTGACCCCGCAACGGCGCAGGACCAGCAGGGCCAGCGCCCGGGTGACGTCCCGGAGCTCGCGCAGGTCCACCTGCTCGCGCGGGGCATGGGCCATGCGCACGTCACCCGGCCCGTAGTGCAGGGCCGGGACGCCGCCCGCGACGTAGAGGCGCAGATCGCTCCCGTACGGCGCGGCCGCCTCGGCCGGGCGGGTCCCGGTCACCTCGGCCACCGCCGCGGCGACCTGGGCCGGCAGCTCGTGCCCGGCGGGCAGCCGCCCGCTCGCGAACTGGCCACCGGACCAGGTGATGACCGGGGGATGCTCGCGCAGCCACGGGTGGCTCAGCTCGGCGATCGCGGTCTCCAGGGCGAGACGGGCCTCGGCGGGGTCCTCCTCCAGGCGCACCCCGAGACGGCCCTCCGCGACGAGCAGGTCCGGCACGCTGCTGGCCCAGTCTCCCGCGCGGACCGTGCCGACCTCGATCGGATAGGGCAGCGGATTGCCATCGAAGATCGGGTCCGGGTCGCGGTTACGGTCGGCCTCCAGCCGCCTGATCGCCTCGAAGACCGGCCAGAAGGCCTCAAGGGCGTTGACGCCCTCGTAGCGGGTGGCGCCGTGAGCCGCCCGGCCGGCGACCTCGATCCGGAACGTCAACGCGCCCGCCGTCGCGGCGATGATCGCCCCGCCGGTCGGCTCGGTGATCACCGCCGCCTCGCCCCGGTGGCCGCGGGCCAGGGTGGCGAACGCGCCCAGGCCGCCGTCCTCCTCCCCCACCACGCAGTGCACGGCCAGTGGTCGTGCCAGCCGTACACCCGACCGGTGGAGGGCGGCGGCGACGGCGAGGTTCGCCGCGAGTCCCGCCTTCATGTCACAGGCGCCTCTGCCGTGCAGGACGTTTCCCTCGATCCGGGCGCCGAAGGGGTCGCCTCCCCGCCATTTGGCCAGGTCCCCGGTCGGCACCACGTCCACGTGCCCCTGCAGGACCAGGGCGGGCTCGCCCTCGCCCCCGGTGACGCCGACCACGCCGTAGCCCTCGGTGCGCGGCGCCTCCGTGCCGGGGAAGCCGGGCGCGGCCCGGAGCGCGTCGAGGTCGAGCTTCCAGACGTCGACGTCCAGCCCCGCCTCGGTGAGCAGTCCCGCGCAGCGATGCTGCAGGTCCGACTCGGCGTCGGTGCCGGTCACGCTCGGCACCCGCACGAGCTCGGCCAGGAGCCGGACCGTCTCCGCCTCCTCCAGCGCGGAGAGCACCCTCGTCTCGCTGTCGGACATGTCGCTAGCCTTCCAGAGCCACCCGGCGGGCCAGCCCCAGGGGCAGTCCGCCGGAGCCGGCCAGGGTGTCGTTGAAGGCGCGCAGGTCGCCGCGACCGACGGTCAGGTAGTCGTCGCGGATGCGATCGATCTCCAGGGCTCCGGTCAGGTAGGAGGGGGCCTGGGTGGGCCAGGCGCAGTAGCGGTTGACCTCGCCCTTGGCGGTGCCCGGGGTGAGCGAGGACCTGGTGGTCATGAACTCCTCGGCCTGCTCGATGCTCATGTCACCGCAGTGCAGCGAGGTGTCCACGACGATGCGGGCCGCCCGGAAGAGGCGGAAGTCCAGGTGGGCCAGCTCCTGGGCGGGCGTGGTGAAGTAGCCCTGCTCCCACATGACCTTCTCTACGTAAAGGGCCCAGCCCTCGGTGAAGTACGGGGTGCGCAGCAGCCTGCGGGCCCGGCGCGGGTTGCCCGCCATCCAGGACAGGTGCCAGTGGTGACCGGGGTAGGCCTCGTGGACGGCGATGGAGGGCATCTGGGCCCTGGCGTTGGTGCGCAGCCGCTGGCGCACCTGCTCCTCGGTGAAGGAGTCGGGGGTGAACGGCACGAAGAAGTGGCCGATCCGGGAAGCGGACAACGGCGGGGGCTGCATGTAGGAGGCGACGGCGAGGATGGGCCGCTGGAACTCCGGCGACGGCACCACCCGGCACTCCTCGCCCTCGGCGAACGTCACCAGACCGTGCTCGCGTACGAACTCCCGGGCCCGCTCGGTCTCGGTTTCGTACTCCGACCGCATGGCCTCCAGGGTCGGCGGGTGATCGTCCTGGAGCGCCACGATGGCCGCGTGCCAGTCGTCGGATCCGCCGGGCAGCCGCCTGGCGACCTCTCGCATCCGGGCGTCCAGCTCGTCGTAGGCGGCCTGCCCGCGCTTGAGCAGCTCGTCGGCGCCGTAGCCGAGCATCTCCCGCTCGCGCAGCAGCGTGGAGTAGAGCTGCTCGCCCATCCGCCATGTGCCGGTGGCCCGGAAACCCTCCAGGAACTCCACCAGCCCGTCGAAGGCCGCCGCCGCAGGCTCGGCCGCCGCGACCAGCCGGGCGCGCAGGGCCTCGTCCGCGACCTGGCCGGGGATCGTCTCGGTGAGGAAGCGCCGGGCGGTCCGCGCCTGGCCCAGCCCACGCTCGACCAGCAAGGGGGCCGCCAGCGCCGGGTCGAGGTTCGCGCGGCAGGCCGCGATGACGTCCGGCACCTCGGCCAGCCGCGCGACCGCCGCGTCGACCAGCTCACCCTCGGGGACCAGCCGGTGCAGGAACGGGCCGAACATCGAGCTGAAGATCGCGTTCAGGTAGACGGACGGGTCGCGCCGCCAGGCGGGCCAGGCCTCGTAGGCGAGCCCGCCGCGCAGCGTGGACATGATCAGCTCACGATCGATCACTTCGTCGAAGCCCTCCTGCCCTCCGGAGTCCGGAACCTCCTGGAAGCGCTCCAGCCAGCGCCGCGACTCCCGCTCCCGAGCCAGGATGCCCGCCTCCGTGAAGTCTCCGAGGGTCCTGTCGTAGCCTTCGGCGCCGGCGAGGGCGGCGTAGATGGGATTGGCCTTCAGATACCAGTCGAGATAGTCGCCGACCAGGTCAGGGGAGAGGTCCGTCATGACCGGTGAGCCTACTCCGCGCCCCCGTCATTTCGCCGCTGCCGGCCTACCGCCCCGACCCGGCACGTCGACCGGCGGTGCTGCGCAGGAGCGCCCGCGAGGCGCCGGGGCTGACGTGGTGGTGGCGGCGGGGGTGCTCCTGGCTGGCGCCGTCGTGGCGTACACCCTGAGCGGGGCGCCCGCCGGCGACGCCGACCCGACGAGCTTCCTGTCACCCGCGAAGATGACACTCGTCTGCCCGCACGCGGTGCTCACCGGCGTCGTGGGCGCGAGGATGCCGTGGTCGAGAGGGCCGGAGCAGGTGGTCGCGCTGACCGGCTGGGCGGGGGTGTCCGGCGCCATCGCGCTCGGCACCGGGCTCAACCTGGTCGCCGGGCACGGCACCGACCTGGCGGTCAGCGGTGTCCTCGCCGGGCTCGCGGCCGTCCTGGCGCTGGCCCTGCGCCAGGGGAGACCCGACCAACTGAGGGGCGCGGGGCCGAGCGGTGACACCGGGACCGCCGCGTCGGGACCAGCCTCCTGACCCGATCCGTCACCGCCCGTGGGTTGGCGGTGTCCGCTGGCATCAGCCACCCCACGATCGGGCGGATCCTCGACGGTGAGATGCTCCCCGGCCTCGGCGCCATCGCCCGCCTTAGGCGAGCCCGCAACACCGATTCACCCGGCGGTCCTGCACCGGCAACTTCCACTCGCCTAAGGGCTTTACACGGATACCTACTGTCGAAGGTCGGTCGTCGCGGGACCGGCTGGGACGGCGGGGGTTCGAGGCCATGTCCAGGCGGAGCGCAGGATGAAGGCCAGGAGCAGCACCTCGATTCCGATGGAGAGGCCGTAGAAGGAGGCCCAGTCCCAGGACGTCCCTGCCGCGTTGACCACCGAGAAGGGGATGTAAAGCAATGCAACGACGAGGTTCGTGGCGCGGTTCACACGGGCGGGCAGTGCCGTGGAGAGCAGCACCATCAGGGCCGGGATCCCTATGACCGCGAGGAAAATGGTCAACAATGTCCCGCTGATGTCGAACTCAAAGACGACGCCACTCCGGATTTCGTCGATGGCGCCGGGCTTGTAGAGGTGGAAGTAGTCGACGTAGATGTAGAAGAACATGAAGCTGGTCCATGCGGCGGCGAGCTTGGCCTGCACGGAGATCGGCGGGTTGTCGAGCACGTTCGGGGTTTTCGTTCGGATGGCCATCGGTTCTTCTTTCGAGAGGAGCGGTCCCTCCGCCGGAGTGGCGGCAGGTTTGGGCGTGCATACGCACGGGTGGTCGAGATCGAGGCTGTGGCTGCCGTCCCCGGGCGGCCCTCCACGGAGTCCTCGCCCGCGTGCGCTACCTCGGCGCCGCCCTCATCTCGGTCACGACCGGACGAGGCGCACGCCGGTCGCGAGCAGCCATACGAGCCAGGCGACGAACCCTAGGAGCCCGACGAAGATCAGCGGCGAGCCGTCGGCGATCGCGAGGTTGCCCAGCCCCGCGGCGAGCAGCAGGCTCCCGCCCACCATGCCCAGCAGGCGCTGCCAAGCCGGAGTCAGCCCGCTCGCGTGCGCGGCGAGGGCCGAGCCGATGCAGGTGGTGCCGAGCATCGGCAGCGCCAGCGCGAACGCCGCCGCGTGAATCTGCCAGACGAGCCCGAACGCGAGCGTCGGCTCGGCGAGCCCGCCGGCGGAGAGCGCGAGCCCGTTCTGCAGGACGTTGACAAGCACGAAGATGGCCGACAGCGTCGCGCCAGCGGCCAAGGCGAGGCGCGACCAGTCGGCGCCCGCTCCGCCGCGCCGCTCCACGAGGCCGTGCAGGCCCGTCACGAACACGAGCAGCAGCGGCAGGTACAGGGCTACCAGACCGGACACGATCGCGACCGCGTCGCGGTTGGCCGCGTAGTAGGCCAGCACTTCCTCGATCGGAGCGCCGTAGGGCAGCGCGCCCGTTACCGCAAGCAACACGTTCTCTATCACCACCAACACCGCGAACGCGATCGCCGCGGCACCGACGAGCCGGCCTCGAACGAACCAACTGCGGGCTGGCGTGGTGGCGGCGTTCTTCGGTGATCTCATCTCTTACTCCTTCGTTGCGGTCAGATGACCGGCGGGTTGTCGAGCAGGTTCGCGGTTTTCGTTCGGATGGTCATCGGTTCTTCTTTCTCGAGGAGCGGGCCCTCCGCCGGAGTGGCGGCAGGTCTGGGCGTACGCACGGGTTGGGTCGTTCTCGTCGGTCCGGTCGTCAGATGGTCACGACGACCTTCCCTCTGGTGTGGCCGGCCGCGATGTAGCGGAGGGCGTCGGCTGCTTCGTCGAGGGGGTACGTGCGGTCGATGGCGGGCGTGACCTGCCCGCTCGTGAGCAGGTCGGCCAGGGTGAGCAGGTCCTGACGCTTCCCGGCCGACGTAAAGGGCTTCAGCTGCTGACGGGTGAACCCGGACAGCACGCGCGCTTTGACGATCCGACCGAGGGGGCCGAGCCAGCGGCCGCCGCGTCCGCTGTTGGGGATGAGGATGCCGGTGGGCGTCAGCGCTCGGCGGACAGCCGCCAGGGGCTGGGCTTCCACGTTGTCGAGGATGACGTCGTAGCGCTTCTCGGTGCCGGTGAAGTCGGTCTCCGTGTAGTCAACGACGTGGTCGGCACCGAGCGACCGGACCAAGTCGACGTTGCGGGTGCTGCACACACCTGTCACCTCGGCGCCGAACGCCTTGGCGATCTGGACCGCGAACGAGCCCACACCGCCCGACGCGCCCGTGACCAGCACCGTCTGGCCTGGTCGAACGTTCGCGATCTCACGCAATGCCTGCAACGCCGCCATGGCCGACGTGGGCACCGCTGCCGCGTCCACGATCGACAGGTTGGCAGGCACGGACACGAGGTTGTCCGCCGGGACGCAGGCGTACTCCGCGAGCGTTCCAGCGGTGCTCCAGCCGAACACCTTGTCGCCGGGGCGGAGAGTGGTGACATCGTTCCCGACCGCTGCCACCACGCCAGCGAGGTCCCTGCCGGGGATGCCGTGGCGGGGCCGGCGGAGCCCGAACACCAGGCGCACCACGTACGGCTCACCGGTCATGACGAAGTAGTCGCCAGGATGCACCGAGGCTGCGCCGACCTGGACGAGCACATCGCCTCGACCGGGCAGCGGTAGCCCGACCTCGGACGACTTAAGCACTGAGGGCGGGCCGTAGCGGCGCTGGACGGCGGCCCGCATCATCGCCGCCTCGGCCCGACTCGCCCCCCGCACCAGGCCTGCTCCGGCATTCGATCGCTGTTCGATTCCCACAGAAGTCCCCTCATCCGAACCGCGTCTCTCGGCGGCTCGTACACCGTACGTCGTACGCTGTACTATGGGCGTACGCTGTACGATTGTCAAGCCGTCCGAGCGAGCGAGGAGACCCGTGTCTGTGAGAGAGCAACGCCAGATCGCGTCAGACGCGGGGCTGAGCAAGCAGCGGGTGGTGGTCGAGGCGATCCGGCTGGCCGACCGCGAGGGGGTCGACGGACTGAGCATGCGCCGGCTGGCCGGCACGCTCGGCGCGGGCGCGATGTCGCTCTATCACTACGTGGCGAGCAAGGAGGAGTTGCTGGACGCCATGGTCGACATCGTGTTCGAGGAGATCGAACTCCCGCCCGAAGGGACCGACTGGCAGTCGGCGATGCGACGGCGTGCGGTATCCGCCCGACAGGTTCTCGCACGCCACCCGTGGGCGAACGGCCTGATGGAGTCGCGGACCTCGCCGGGGCCCGCGAACCTCCGGCACCACGAAGCGGTCACCGCTTGCCTGCGGCAGGCCGGCTTCTCGGTCTTGATGGCGACGCACGCCAACTGGTTGCTCGACAGCTACGTCTACGGTTTCGCCCTGCAGGAAGCCGGCCTGCCGTTCGACACCGCCGATGAGTTCGCGGACGTGATCGAGGACGCCTACCTGCCCCAGCTTCCTCCTGACGAGTTCCCCTACCTAAACGAGTCCGCCGCGGCGCTCGTCGCTGCCGGCTTCGACCCGGCGGAGGAGTTCGCCTTCGGCCTTGACCTCATCCTGACCGCCCTCGAGCCCCTGAGAGCCTCCGCATAGCGACGCTCACGGACCGTCGCGCGGCCCTCCGCACCACAGCTCCGATCCATAACCGCCGTGTTGTAGTGGGGCTCGTAGCGGCCGTGCGCCTGTGGTGCCTACGTGAATTCGTCGATTGCCTCTGCTGCACTGAACAGCAGCCACAGCCAGTTGTCCGCATCCAACACCCGCTGCCGAACTCAGCAGCGGGTGAGATCGTGCGGCTCGCTGCGACGGCAGGGCCGGGCGTCGGAGGCCAGATGGGCTTCCCTCCGGATGACCGCCGGCTGGTGCGGTCCGTGCTCGAGTCCGGGGCACGCGGTGACGGGCCCGGAGATCCACTCTCCGTCGATGTGGCTGATGGAGTGCCCACATCCGCGGCACACTGCCACAGGGGAGCGCTTCAAGCTCTGCTCGTAGGCGCTGGTGCCGGCGGGCATCGGCGTCGCGGTGATGGTGATCGTGCAGTCGCGGGTGCCGTGCTCGTGGCAGCGGCGCGCCGCTGTTTTCTCCACAACGGCTTCCATGCCACGTCCATGCAGGACATCCTGCGCGAAGCGCAGATGTCGGCCGGGAACCTCTACCGCTACTTCCCCAGCAAGGACGCCATCGTGCTGGCCATCGTGGAAGCCACCCTGGCCGAGGTGACTACCGCATTCGAACGAACGCTCCTCGATGAGCCGCCCACGCTCATGCAGGCGCTCACCGAAATCCTGCGCGCCATCGAACGGCTGGACACCGAAGATGGGACCCCCGGCTCGCCATCCAGATCTGGGGCGAAGCCCTGCGCAACCCGGCGATGGCCTCGCTCTTCGCCGATGCCATCGCTCCTGTCAAACTGTGGTTCGTTCAACTCATCGAAGTCCACCAGTGCCGCGGCCTCACTCCAGGCGAGGTCTCACCCGAACATCTGGCAGGCGTCGGGGAAACTCGCCCGCCGCCCCGAACTCGACAAGGCCCTCCTCGTCCTCCGCGAGGGCGATCAACTCGTAGTGACCAAGCTCGACCGGCTCGGCCGCTCCCTGGAGCACCTCGTAGCGCTGTCGAAGCAGCTGCAGGAGCGAAACGTGGACGGCGGGCCTTCTCCTGGCGCGCCCGAGACGGTAGCGTCCGGCGGAATGACCACGGAAACGATCTCCAGTAAGGTCCCCCCGGCCGCCCGGCCGCGCCGGCGGCGCTGGGTCAGCGCCCTGATCTGGATCCTGGCGGCGCCGTTCACGGCCTGGGCGGCGCTCCGGGTGACAGGCTGGGATGCCGGCTTCCGGTGGATTCAGCTCGTGGCGTTCACCCCTTACGTGGCGGCGGCCTCGGTCGTCGTCGCGCTGCTCGCCCTGTCGCTGCGCCGCTGGGCGGCGAGCGTGGTGAGCCTGGTCGTGGTGGGAGCGTTCGCCGTGGCGGTGCTCCCCCGGACCTTCGCCGACGCCGCCCCGTCTCCCGGCGGCGCCCCGCTGCGCGTGCTGGCGGCCAACCTCGCGCGCGGTGAGGCCGACACCAAGACCCTCATGGATCTCGTCACAGGGCTCAAGCCCGACATCCTGACCTTGCAGGAGCTCACCCCGGACGCGGCCGGGCGCCTGGAGAAGGCCGGCATCCGCAAGCTCCTGCCCCACATGGTCGGCGAGCCCACCCCGGGCGTCTGGGGCTCGGGGATCTACGCCCGCTTCCCCCTGCGCGCCGATCAGGCCGCGCTCAAGTACGGCAACTTCCGTCAATCCCTGGCGGTGGTGCCGGAGCTGAACCTGGAGATCGCCTCGGTCCATCCCTGCGCGCCCCGGTTCGATTACAAGGCCACCTGCTGGGCTCAGGGATTGCGGGCGCTGCCCAAGGCCGGGGCCGGGCCGTACCGGGTCCTGGCGGGGGACTTCAACGCAACCCTCGACCACGCGATCGTGCGGGAGTTGCTCGGCACCGGTTACCGCGACGCAGCCGATGCGACCGGGCAGGGCCTCACCCCGACCTGGCCCCAGCAGGGCTGGGAGCCGGTTCCCGGGGTGACCCTCGACCACGTGTTCGCCGACTCCCGGATCGCGATCCGGTCGTTCGGCGTTCACCGCGTTCCGGGCACCGACCACCGGGCGGTCTTCGCCGAACTGGAGCTTCCCCGCAAGGCGCGGTGAGGTGACGGCTCCCGCCGGATCAGCCGGCGCGGGCCCGCCGGTCCCATAAGCTTCTGCTGTGGGTGACCCGAAGTTCGAGATCCAGATGCTCCACGACCGCGTCATGGTCAAGGTCGAGCAGGAGTCCGAGGAGCGGCGCAGCACGGCGGGCATCGTCATCCCGGCGACGGTGAAGATGGCCAACCGGCTCGTCTGGGGTGAGGTCTGCGGCGCGGGCGCGAACGTCCGCGCGGTGAAGGTGGGCGACAAGGTCCTGCTCAATCCCGAGGACCAGTACGAGGTCGAGGTCCACGGGCAGCTCTACCTCGTCATGCGCGAACGCGACCTGCACGCCATCGCGACCCCGCAGACCGACAACGGCACCGGCCTGTACCTGTAGAGGGGCCGCCTCCGTACCTGTAGAGGGGTCGCATCCGCCGTCCGGGACGGTGCGCCGCCGCCCGCCGTACCGGACGGTGCCGCGACGGGGCCGTGGCGGACTCCTCCCTCTCCCTTCTCCGGTACGGCGGGCGCCCGCCGTACCGGAGAAGGGCCTCTCACCTGCGGGTGTAGCTGAGATAGACCTTCTTGTTCCAGTCTTCGGCGGAGATGTCGGCCAGCACCCGCCGGCTCGCGCCCCCGAGGTCGGCCACGACCACCCGGTAGGCGTTCCCGCTGGGCACGACGGCGATGATGTGCTTGTCGTCCCACCAGCCCAGCAGGGCCTTCGGCCGGATGGCGGCCTTGGCCGCGAGCCTGCCCGAGGTGCGGTCCCAGAAGCAGACGTGCTCGGTGTAGGTCACCGGGCACCAGGTCGTGAAGGTGCTCCCCGAAGGGGAGAAGACGTCTTCGCCTCCGGCGGGGGTTCCCGTCTTGGCCAGGGTGCGCCGGATCGCGCCGTCCGGGCCGTAGAAGCGGGTACCGCCCTGGTAGGCGGCCATCACGTCGGCGCCGTCGGGGCTCCAGCGGAATCTCGCGGCCCGGTCCACCCCCGTCACGCTCACCGTCCGGGCGGTCTTCGTCACCGCGTCGACGACCACGAAGCCGGTCGTCTCCCAGACCGTGCCATTCTTGCGCTGGGTGGTCAGGACCGCCTTGCCGCCGTTGCGGGACCAGTGGGCGAACTTCGCGACGGACGGCTTGGTGACGGTCCGGATCTTCGTGCCGTTGTTCGCCACCAGGTCGGCCAGCAGCACCGAATCGCGACCGGCGTCGTAGGAGTCGGGAACCGCGAGGGCCTTGGCCCCTCTGGGCCCTACCGTGATCTCCTGATAGCCGGCTTGTTTGACGAAACCGGCGCTCCTGCGCAGGTACGCCACGTTGCCGACGGTGTAGGAGGTGACCTTGAGCGAGTCCGCGGAGCTCTCGTGCACGGTGACCCGGGTGTCGGGCAACGTGACGTCCGCGGACTCGGCGGTGTGCGCGGTGGACGGGGTCAGCACGGTCACCGAGGCGGCGATGACGGCGCATCCGATCAGGCGGTAAATCCCAGGAGTCACAGACACGGCGGCATTTTAGGCAGGGAAATCCGCCAAGATCACGCCCTATACCGAATGGGTTTGGCCGATGTGTTCACACGCAGCGGATATGCCGTGCGCGAGGATTATCGCTGAATAGTTAAATTATCGGATTCGCCGCTTTTAGATCAGGCCGATACGGCGGTGCCACGCCGGACGGAGCCGTCTCGCGCTCCGGCGGCAGACGCGGGCGCCGCCCGGCGGGCCCCCGGCGACCACGGCGCCCACGGTTCTCGTGGGCCATCCGGGTGCGGCGTCCGTGAAACGGATCCCGCCGCACTCCCGGGTCGGTCCGGGTGCGGCGGGCATGGAACCGACCTCGCCGCACTCCCGGGTCGGTCCGGGTGCGGCGTCCGTGAAACGGATCCCGCCGCACTCCCGGGTCGGTCCGGGTGCGGCGTCCGTGAAACCGGCCTCGCCGCACTCGCTGGTCAGTCCGGTACGGCGGGCAGCCCGGCGGCCCGGGCGCGCAGGACGACCTCCAGCTCGAACCGGTCGCCGGGGGTGTTGAGCTGGTCGGCGAACAGCTCGGTGGCCTGGCGCAGCCGGTAGCGGACGGTCTGGGGATGGATGTGCAGCCGGGCCGCGACCTCGGTGGCGTTGCCGCTCTGCAGCCAGGCCAGCAGTGTCCCCGCCAGCCGGTCGCGCTGGGCGGGCCGCAGGTGGCGCAGGGGCGCCAGGCGTGACCGTCCCATGATCCTGATCAGCGCCTCGTCCTGAAAGATCATCAGGGTGGCCAGGTGGTGGGCCGCCCTGATGCTCCGACCCCGGCCGGCGTCGAGCACACCGCGCTCGGCCAGCTCCATGGTGTTGCGGGCGAGTCTCAGCGACAGCGCCGCCTCGCCCAGGCCGACCGCGGGACCGATCACCACCGTCCAGTCCACGGCCAGCGCGTCGAGCAGACCGTGCCGCCCCGGGCCGTCGGGGTCGGGAACGACCAGGCAGGGGTCGGGCCGGTCGAGGTCGGCGAGCACGTCGGGCGGCAGTCCCGGCCTGGGCATGCCGCCCTGGACGCGTGTGGCGAGCGCGACGCAGGCCACGGTGCGCGGCATGGTCCAGCGCACCGACCTCGCGAGATCGGCCACGGCGCGGGGGTCGGCCGGCGGGTCGGCGACGAGCAGGTCGAGCAGCCGCCGGCGGCGCAGTTCGAGCTCGCCCGCCACCCGTGCCTGGGCCTCGGCGTAGCCGTCGGCCGCCGCGGCGGCGATCTCGTCGAGATAGACCAGGATCGCCTCGCCGATGTCGCACATGCGCTGCCTGGACAGGTCCAGCCGTTCCGACTCCTCGGCCAGCCTGCGCCAGGCGACCCTGGCGCAGATCCGCAGCGCGGACTGCAGCGAGTCCAGCGGCCGGCCCTCGGCGGCCTCGCCGCCGCCCACGGCGCGATAGACCTCCAGCAGGCGGGATCGGCTGGCTCCCCGGTCGCCGACCCGGTTCACGAAGCCGGCGAGGGCCTCTTCCACGGCGTGCCTGACGATGCGGGCGTAGGCGTCGCTCTGCCGGGAGTATTCGGGCACGCTCGCCTGGATCTCGCCGATCATCTCCCCGGCCAGCTCGTGCAGGTAGGGGCGGAGGGCGTCGGCGAACTCACGGGGAATGTCGGCCAGCGGTTGTTCGGCGGCACGGGCAACGCTCACGTGGGCT
Organism: Streptosporangium sp. CA-135522; assembly: GCF_050949235.1. Classification (NCBI taxonomy): domain Bacteria; kingdom Bacillati; phylum Actinomycetota; class Actinomycetes; order Streptosporangiales; family Streptosporangiaceae; genus Streptosporangium; species Streptosporangium sp. CA-135522. The sequence continues at coordinate 2,850,136 of NZ_CP192026.1, read as the reverse complement.
CCTTCTGCCCACGGAGGGTACTCCGATCTCCCCGGCCCTTCTTCTAACCGGAGCGCACACTTTCCCCTGTGACTTCACTCACACCGGTGACAATCGACCGGTGATGAATCGGCGAGGCGGGGACGGCCGCGCCTGCCGCTCCCCGCCTCGCCTGCCCCTGCCCCTGCCGTGCCCGGCCGCGCCCGCCGTACCGTTGCGGGCCGGCCCGGAGACGGCCGGGAGACGGCCGGCCTAGAAGTAGCCGGCGCCCGCGATGGTGGCCGGGGTGGTGCCGAGGTTCTTGACCCGGTAGCGGATGCAGGACGGCACCGTGTCGAGGTCGGCCGCGACGTAGGGAGCGTGGTCGTCGGCGGCGATCGTCACCACGCCGAGATACCTGCCCCTGCAGTTACCGATCTTGATCTCGGTCGTCACGCTGTTGTTCTCCAGCTTGACCAGCACCTTGCCCTTGTAGGGGGCCGTGGGGACGAGGGCCTCGGCGAGGAACACCTCGGCGCCGGGCTGGACCGTCGCGCCCAGGTTGACGGCGTCGGCGTGGGCAACGCCGCCGGCCATGACGACGGCTCCGGCCGCCACCAGGGCGAACGTCGAAGACAGGACGCGCATCGGACGTCACTCTCCTTGTGTCTCGGGATGTCTCCGGGGATCAGACGGAGAGAGACTACGGACAGTGACACATCGAACCGATCATGCCGCGGGAAGCTCGGAGTAAAGCATTCCGGAGGCGTACGGCCGTCCCGGGACGGTCGGCCCCTCCGGCCGGCGGTCGCGGCCGACCCCCGACGCCCCTCACCGCTCCCGTCGGCCGGAAGGCCGGGACGCGCGCGTCTAGCGGTTGATGAGCTTCTGCGCCTCGACGACCAGGTCGAGGCCGAAGCTCAACTTGAGGCCGTAGTAGACGATGGCCACGGCGGCCACGGCGGCCACCAGGACCACCAGGATCTTCAGCGGCCATCCCTGACGGCCGAGCCAGGACGTCCAGGCCGACAGGGTCCGCTTGCCGAACTCCAGCAGCCGGTGCGCCCAGTGGAACTCGGTGGCCAGCACGGCGAGGCCGGCGAAGACCACCAGCCAGCCGGGGCCCGGGAAGGGGACCATGATGAGACCGGCGACGACCAGCACGGCGCCGACGACACCGATGACGATCTTGAGGGTGAGGCGGCCCGTACGGGTGGACCTGACGCCGTCGAGCCAGCCGTGGATGCCGGATCGCCGCGCCGCCTCGTCCTTCAGCGCGTCGGCGTCGCCGGTCTCGGACGGCCGCCCGGCCCCGCTCTGGGTGTCACGCACCCCATCTGAGATAGCCATGCGATCCCCCGGCAGTCGATTTCACCTAAGAATAGGCCAGTTCATCCGGCCCCTACTCATTCTGGGGGATGAGCCGCGTCTGCGACTTCCGGACGTGCGGGGTGCCGGGGAGGCGGCCCCGCACGTCCCGGTCGGGGCTGTCACCCTCAGCGAGGGTAGACCTCCAACTCGTAGAGGGAGTAGCCGTTCGACGTCCCGCGCCTGACGCCCTGCACGCGGATGTGACGGGCGGTGGTGGGGCTGAACGTCACGTTGTCCACGCCGCCGTTTCCGGTGGTGGTGGCGGAGACGGTGGTCCAGGTGGAGCCGTCGGCCGAGGTCTGGATCGAGTAGGCGGCCCCGTAGGCCGCCTCCCAGCGCAGCACCACCCGGGCCACGGTCGTGGCGGTTCCGAGGTCGACCTGGATGTGCTGGTCGTCGCTGGACGCGCTCGACCAGCGGGTCGTCGGGTCGCCGTCGACGGCCTTGCTCGCCGGGTAGAGGAAGGACTGGACGCTGGACGCGCTCGCCTTCCGTCCGCTCGCCAGGTTGGCGACCGCGTCACCCCGATGAGCGGGGAAGGAGACGACCTGCTGGTAGGTCGGCCGGTTCTGCCAGGAGAACCGACGCAAAGGCAAGTATTAGTCGTGCGCCGTTGATCGAACGGCGGGGAACGCCACGATACAGAAGACCGCCCTGACCTGTACAAACGCCCTCACTGCCCCGTAGACAGAGCGAGCGAAGAGCAATCGGCTGACGACAGGATGGAGTCTTGGCGAGAACCTTCACTACAGGGTCAAGGCGGCAGCGCTCCGCGCCGCCGCACGGCGGGGCGTGCCCGCCCGCGCCGCGCGGACATCGGGACCGGGCATGCGGCTCTGGCGGCCGGTCCCGGCCCGCGCCCGCGCCGCGCGAACGGTCAGACCCCGCCGCCCGCCGCACCAGGCCGCCCGCCGCAGCCGAACACCACGCCGACCTCCAACGCACTGCCGCCAAGGCCGCTTCGATCCCCGACCCGTCCACAGGCATCGGACATCCTACGACCATGATCATCTAGGCGATGGGCGACGCCCTCACGATCGCCTGATGGTGGCCGATCTTCGAACGGGGTCGGGGGCGATCGACGGTCCGGCGCTTCGTGCCTCAGCACCGGCCCACCGGGCAGCGGGGTAGGCGCGGCTCATTCACTGCGTGCCCGTCGTGGTCCGCCAGCAGGTTTCCCAGGATGGGTGCAGGAAGTCACGAGGAACGAGCCGCTCACTCTCGCCTGATGAACTGTCCGGCATGGGTAAGAGGGTGTTGCTTGCTCTCCGCCGCTCCGACCACCGGCCCCAACCGCTTCGCGGCCCCTACGGGGTGCTCCGCATCGGCGCCGGCCGCTCCGCTCCCGTCGATGGTTTCTCCGGCGATGCCAGATGGTTCCTCCCCCGCCCTCGATCGCCTGACGTGCTCGTGTCCCTGGGTGCGCGTCGTCTCCGTCGATGCACGCTGCGGGGGCAGCGACGCACCAGCGCGTGTGGGGGCACGCCAGGACGGAGCCGATCTCAGCCAGGCCACCAGACCAGCAGCCGCCGGGACGGGAGAGGAATGGGCCAGGGACCCCGGTTGATCCATGGCACCTTGAAAGGCGTGGCGACGCCGTCCCTCCGGTTGGATTCACGCCGCCACGCCCGTCTATGGGCTACGACGCCCGCTGCGACGGGGCGCGCATCCAGATCTGACCCTCAAGCCGTGTCTCGGCCTCCAGGTTGCGCGCCAGCTCGCCGAGGGTCGCCCCGCAGCGGACGTCGGACAGGCCATGCGCACTCCCGTGCGCCGAGACCATCACGCGCCGCACGGCGTACCAGCCACCCCCGACCGCATCGGAGACGATCCAGGCCCGCCCGTGGCGCGTCCTCAACTCGGCCAGGGTGACCGCGCCGTTGCCGTGTGACGACTCGGCGCTCACTGGGGCTCTTGCTCCGGCTGTGCGGCGAGGATCAGAGCGACCACCTTTTCCGGGTGCTCGCTCCTGACGACCTGCGGATCGGGGCAGCTTTGCAGGGACACCAGGTAGGAGCCGGAACGCGGACCCATGGTCACCGTGACGTCGTGGCCGCCCTGAGGACCGATGACGGCCAGCTCGGGCGGATACCGGTCCAGCCACGACCGGACAGGCCGGTTGGGCCAGGTGACCTCATCCGTACGGCTGGCGAACATGCCGAGACTGATCGTGTGATGGCACCGGGAGCGGATTCCCCGTTCCTTGAGCAGCCGCTGCACGACGGCCAACGCCTTGTCCTGATCCTCCGCCGTGGCTTCGTCGATTGCCTCCACAGATTCAGCCGTTGCCGTCTGCCGTGTCACCCATCCTCCAAGGTCGGAATCATCAGATTGGGACGGCGAGGTCCGTAGTTCTCGCTGCCACCGCGACCTTAGAAATGGTCAAGGGGTCTGGTGTGCACGAGTTGTGCACACCAGACCCCTTGACAAGCTGCCTTAGAGAGCCATGCGGCTTTCCAACGCCCGGAGAGGCTCTGGAATCCTCCGATGAACTCGCACGAGCTGACGGACCGTCTCTCTGGCCGAGGGGTGGAAGCGCGTCATCTGTGGCGCGGTCCGCTCGGCATTGATCATGCGCTTGAGCGCCCTTTCATGATCATTTACCCACAGATGAGCCCGTGCCATATCCAGCTCATGATGCGCCCGGCGCTCGTCGGTGATGTCTCGCCGGGACAGATCAACTACTTGATCCAGCCGTATTGCTTGATCGGAATCGCCCAGTTCGACAGCCACCGCGCACCCGTGAATAGAAGCGTTCTCCGGGTTCATTTGCAGGCCGTATGGGTCGCGCCGATCTCTCGGATTGACCCGCGCCGCCGCCTCGGTCGCGGTCCCGTGATGCTCCCACGCATCCGCCGCCTTCCCCGCTCGTGCGGCAGCGATGGCCGCACTGAGATGAAGCGAGCCGAAAACCTCCGTTGACACCGGGTTGTCTTGATCGATCTTGCCCGCAGCCTTTTTGATCATCTTGACCGCGACGTCCCATGAGCCGAGGGTCATCAACAGCCGCGCCCGGCCCATCGTGACCAGATGCGGCAGGTACGGATCTTCAGCACGTTGAGCAGAGACCGATGTCCGCTCCACGACGACTTGCGCCAGGTCGTTGTAACCAAGACGTCGCGCCAGGGAACCAGCGAGACTTTGAGCACGGTTGAGCAAGCGCCAGGCACGAGGAGCGTCCGACTCCATGACCTGCACGGTCAGTTCTTCCAGAACCGCAGGCAGGAGAGCACCGAGTCGAGCATGCGATGCGGCCTTTTGGAGCTTCTGAAGCTTGACAAGCTCGGCAGCCAACTCGTCGAGCATCCGAGGAGGCATGCCCAACTCGGGCGCGACGTCTACATACGCCAAAGCCATCCGGATGGCGGGGATCGTTGCATGAACGGCATCGCTGCGCTTGTCCGTGCCCCGATACGGCTGGCCGTTGATCTCGGCCGGGTCCACGGAGCAGGCACGCGCGACAGCGGCGACGAGGGAAGGGGTTGCCGGTTTCGAGCCGGATTCAACCTTGGCGATGAGGCTTCGAGAGACGTTCGCCAGTGTGGCCAGGCCCTCTTGGCTGAGGTTGCGGAGCTTCCGCACCCTGGCTATCCGCTGCCCGGTGTGCTCGCTGCGATCGGTGTGCGCTAGGTCAGGATTCCAGTCGTGCCCGGTCATACCGACTCCTCCTCGCAGTCGCGCGGCTTCTCCACCATAACTGCCTGCCCAGTTCGAAGAGGTGGACATTCCTCAGCGGCGGTTCCGTTGACTTCTCGTTCGCGCGCGATCTTGCGTGCGGTGGCGATGCGTTGGCGGGCGTCATCGGCCCAGAAGGCTTCGCCGTGTCGATGACCGCTCCCGGCATAGCGCCAGTCCTGCACGGTGATCGTTTCCCTGTCGTCCCTCTCCGGGAGACCGAGGATCAGCCGGGCTTGTTCGGCGCGGTGGTCGGCCCGTGCTTGCCGAAGGTCGCCGAGGGTCGTGGAGTAGTGACGGCTCTTGGTCGAGAAGTGCCCCCGGTAACCCAGCATGTGAGCCCACTGCCGCAACGGGAGCCCCTGGTATTGGGGCAGGCGGTTCAGGGCGAAGCAGGTAAAGATCATGCGTCGAGCGTGTTCGGTTACGTCCAGTCGAGTGACATCCCCAACGTCATGGATGCGACGATCTACCGTCCCGGCGGACTCCGCACCCTTGGTCGCGTACTTGGCGACGTAGGAGGCCACGCGTTGATCACTCACTCCGTCCAGGTCGGCCGAGACGTAGACCGGCCGCACGTCGATCTGATCACCCCAGCGCAGCAGGACGACAGGAGGCCCGTCCGGCGACTTCTCCGAAGTGGGGATGACGATCTGCGCGGCGGCTTGCCGGATCGCTTCATCCAGCAGTGGGACAGTGGCCCAGTCTGGGGGTGGCGAAGTTGGGCCGTCCGGTCCGTCGAGCCGGATCACCGCGTGAAAGTGAACCAGGCCGCGCGCTTGGTACTCGGCAACCTTGGCGTATGACAGCCGCAGGGTTTCACGCAGTACGGCACGGCGGACACCGAGCAGCCGGGCGAGGGTGGACGGGAGTGCTTGGGTGAAGCGTCGCCACAACTCCCCCGCGTGGGCGTTCCACAGGACCGCGCCCTGATAGTCGTAGCAGCTCACGCAGAGCGGTTGACCCACCTGTGGATCATCGCGTTCATGGCGTCTGCCGCACCCTTCGTAGCGGCCGTGCTGGCACACCGGGGAGTCACGCCGGGGACGGCAGGGCAGCGTCTTGCCGTCCCTGCCCGTGCGGTGAGCGTGGACCGCGCCGAAGGACGGAGCGGTGAAGGTGGCGAACACCCGAGGATGGCCGCCCACGTCCTCGGGGACGCCCTTACCGCCGCGCAGGCCGGAGATGATCAGGTGATAGGTGTCGTCCTTGTAGACCGCCGAGCAGGCCGGACAGCGCGACGCACGGCGGTTGCCGCAGGCCGTCAACAGGAACCCGGTGGGCTCATCGGCAGTCCGGTAGATGTCCAGGATCTCACCGGTCGCGCCGTTGAAGGTCAGGCGTTCACCGTGCAGGCGGACCGGTTGAGCACAGCCGCCGGTGGCGTAGACCATGCGTTGCCACCGGGCGAAGTCGGGCATGGCCGCACGTTCGAGCGCGGCTCTGGTGTCCGGCGAGAGATGGGAGATCACGCGGCATCCCTCCCACTCTCGGCGGGAAGTCCGGGCACGGAAGAAACATCGTCGGTGTACTCAAGACCGTGAATGGTGGCAATGCGACGCCATTTGTCGGCAGACCACCGGGGCGATTCAACGAGTTTGCGCTTGCACCACTCCTCAGCAAGCGCGGCATACGGTCCCATTTCTTCGGGTACCAGCAGGGGCCTCCTTTCCTAGAGGGAAGCCGCCCGCCACGTCCGGAGACAGCGAAAGCACCAACGCAGGGCAGGCCAAGGACGGGTAACGGCCTGTGGAGCGATAGTGCTTTCAGCGAGAGAGGATCTTGGAGTGTTTGTATGCGACGGTTAACCGGTGAGCGCTGCCAGGTCTTGCGGCCTACCGCTGGGCCGGGTCACTCCAGCGGAACGGCTGATCATTATTTTTTGCCCGGTGGCTTTCTTGCGCTCGAATCTGTCGCGGCCGGTTTCTCGCTTGCTTCGGGGTGATCGGGAAGCTGTAAGGACTCTCTAGATCTATCACGTTGAGAACGAATAAGGGCAGCTCAAAGTTCCCTTCCCGCGAATTATCAGGCGTGTCCCTGGACGTCCGCCAGCGTCCATGAGAGTCCATAGACGTCCGCCAGCGTGGACTGCGTGGCCGCAACAAGTAAGGGATCTGTTCCCCTAAGGTAAGGGGCACAGATCCCTTGGCGGTCCGAGGACGTCCAGGACGTCTTAGGTCATTCCTCGCGCCAGATAGGCTCAAGCAAGTCCGGATTGAACGGCTTGCGCCCCTTCCCTGCCGGGAGAACGATCACCGCGTGCAATGCCTCGCGTATGTGTGCGCGCTTCTGGGAGAGCGGCAACCCGCCGTCTCCCTCAGGCACATACCACCGCTTACGGATATCCGCCGTATCTATGGCTGCCCTCGTCCTGCGCCGCTCCGCTGAAGCGGTGAAACTGGTTCGTTCAGCCCGAAGCTCGTTCACGGTTCTTTGGAGACGGGGAAGCGTCCGGAAGTAGTGGTCATTCTCCACGTTCCCGGATTCCCACTGCCGCGTGAACTCGTCAAGACGTTCCTTGGCCTTCTCGTATTCTTCTTCCCGAAGCCACCCGGTTACCTCGTTCGAGCTGCTGAACTTCGCCTCTTTCTCCATTTTGCTCAGCACTAGTTCCGAGATGAAGAAGTCAACGAGATCGCCCTTGCGGGACAGTGATCCGCACCCACCCTCGCTCTTGGGGAGACACCTGTATAGGTGTTCCTTCTTGTCATAGGTGTGTGCGACTCGCAGCGGCATGTTGCACACCCCGCCCTGATCCTTGGAACGGCCGCAGCGCACGATTCCCGTGAGGAGGTATTTGTGCTCACGGAAGTCTTGCGGAAGCGGTTCGCCTAGTGTGCCGTCCTGGTTCACGCTGTGGCCCTTACGGCTGTCCGTGATAGATCTGATTGCCCGCCACTCATCCGGCGTGACGATGGGTGTCCAATCGCCTGCAACGGGCTCACCCGCTTCGTCTAGGACGAGTTCGCCGTGTAGTTCTCGCCATCCACACAGCCGCGCGCTTGAGAGCGTCTCCCGGAGCCTTGTGCCCCTCCAGGCGTTCCCGCGTGGAGTCCGCACCCCCTGACGTAGCCACTCATCAGCAACGGACTTGATGGACCGTCCGGCGATGAAGTCACGAGCCGCCTGCCGCAGCAGTGGGGCCTCCACGGGGTCGAGCGTTCGCCGATCCGGCATCCAGCCGAACGGACGATGACCGCCGACCGCTATGCCTGCCTCTGCCCGTCGGCGGTGGTCGTTCCGCATCCGGCGTTGCATCTTCCGGACTTCCATTTTGGAGATCACCGCACCGAACAGGCCCATGCTCTCCACCTCTTCGCTGTAGAGGTTCTTGGTCTGCTTGGCATCGGCGAACACGAAGCCGTCGTGATAGGTGAACGCCTCGACGAAGCGCTCATAGTCACCGGGACGACGCACCAGGCGGTCATCATGGATGACGACTACGCCCCGAGCAGGTGACCCGTCCGGGAGCTTGCCAGCCTTGAGCACCTTGAGCATGAGTTCGAAGTCATCGCGCACCACGTCAGGCTTAGCGGCGGACTTGTCGTTGTCGGTGAACTCACGGACGACCGTCCAACCGTGCTGAGCTGCAGTTCTGCGGTTGATCTTGTGCTGATCCTTGACGCTGTGCTCGTCCTTCTTCCTCTTGTCCGAGGAAGCTCGGGCGTATGACACGACGGGAACGAGGTCTTCCGAGGTCAAGGCGGGTAGCCGTCGCACCGTGATTACCTCCCTAGGATTAATGTCCCTAGGGAATCTTCTACCAGGAGATCAGCGACTGCTTGATCCCGCCGAGCGGCGACTGCTGGACGGCGTCGGCGCACCACTGGTCGCCCGCCGAGCACACGGCGTCCGCCGGATAGGTCGTCGTCGCGGGTTCCGTGAGCGCCGCCGCCAGGCTGTTCAACAGAACCGTACGGCAGGCCGCCACCGTGCCGTCGCCGCAGTATCTCCTGGGCAGCGGGCCGGCGACCGGGTCACCGAGCACCGCCCGGACGTCCTTGCTCACATAACCCCACCAGCCGTACTGGAACGCCGAGCCCTTGTGCGCCTGGGCTTCGTTGGCGGAGGTGGGCAGGCTGGAGACGTCGCCCTGCTGGCGCCCCGAGGGCGATTCGTTGATCTGGACGGCGTTGACCAGGGACTGGTAGAGGCCCTCGCCGAGGCCGGGCTTGAACTCGGCCTGGACGAGCCTCGGCCACCACGCGTCGAACGCGCGGATCGCCCCGGCGTTCGCGTAGGACTTGCTGCCCGGCGAGGTCTCGATCCTGCGAGCCCCCGACGAGGCCCAGGCGGACAGTTCGGCGACCGCCGAGGCGAGGGCCGGATCGGTCACGGTCGCGCTGTTGATCACTCGGAGCAGGTCGGGCAGGACCTCCTTGCCGCGCAGGTCGGTCGTGGCCGCCTCGGCCATGATCTTCACGGTGCCCGCCCTGCCGAGCTTGCCGCCCCCGGACAGGGCCGCCTTGACCGGAGCGTCGAGCAGGTCCGCGCGGTGAACCGGCCCGAAGCTGAAGTTGCCGTCAGCGGCGCCGTAATCCTTGGCCTGCTTGTTGTTCCAGCTGACGAGGTAGTCCTGGTCGGCCGTCTGCGGATGGGTGGCGGGTGCGGTGTAGGTCGCGGTGTTGGTGGACGGGTCGAAGCCCGCCCACTCGTGCGCCGCGTCGGCCGGCATCGGAAGGTTCGGGTCGGACACCGCGGACCTGACCGGGTTGTCGCCCGACATGAAGTAGGCCGCGTCGGAGGAGTTCACGTAGAACCAGTTGAACGCGAAGCCGATGGCGGAGGCGGAGTTCGTGAACGCCGCCGCGTCGCCCATCTGGGCCGGCTCGTTGAACATCTGGAACCCGATCGCCGAGTCGGCCTCGTGCTGGTAGGTCGATCGCAGGGTGGCGAAGGCGGTGGGCTGCCCGTTGACGGTGCCCCGCCAGCTCACCAGGCCATACTTCGTGCGCTTTATCACGAGGTCGTATGAGCCGGCGGCGGTGGAGTCGGCGACGGTGGGCTTCCAGGCGTTGGTCTTCTTCAGCGTTTCCATCGCCGTGCAGGTGCCGCGGTAGAGGTAGTGATCCGACGCCGTGGTCACCGTGCCGCCGGCGGGGTCGCAGAGTTGGAGGGCGTAGGTGTCGGTGATGTCCTGGCCGCTGGAGGTGGCGCTCCAGGCGTAGTCCGTGCCCCGGCCGAGCAGCACGTAGAGGTTGAGACCGGCGAACGCCGCGCCGCGCGCGTGGATGCCGGGCCCGGAGAGCTCCTCCAGCATGAGGAGCTGGGGGGCGAAGTAGCCCGTCTGCGGGCCGAACACCGCGATCGGATGCCCGGATGTCGACTTGGCCGCCGACACCACCACGGCGTTGGACATGCCGGGCTTGGAGTTGTCGACGATCAGCCCGTCCAGCATGCCTTTGGCGGCCGAGGTCGGCGTCCTGGCCGATCCGGTCTCGTTCTCGGTGATGTCCACGGGCGCCGTCGCCGGGTCGGGGAGGACGGCCCCGGTGGCGCCGGGCGCGTTCCCGGAGGGGAAGCTCTGGCCGTTGTGCAGGGTGAGCGTGGCCTCGGGGTCGTTCTGTGCCCGGAAGGCCGACCAGATCTGGTCACCGGCCGCCGCGCCGTACTTGACGCGGGCCTGGACCCGCGCCAGCGCGGACTGCATCTCCGCCCCGCCGCCGCCGCCGAACAACCCGCCGATCACCCCGGAGACCGCGACCAGGTCGGTCAGGGTGAAGTCCTCGGGACCGCCCGCGTTGGTGATCGCGTCGAGATGCCCGGTCAGGACGTACTCTCCGGGACAGTTCCGGTTCGCCATGCAGGAGTCGATGTAGGCGTTGATCCCGCTCACGTAGTTCTGCACGTCGGCGTAGAGCCGGGCGCCCCGGGGCCCGGAGTCCCTGAGCCTGGTGATCTGCGCCTGGAAGTCCGCCTCGGTGTAGGGGGAGTTTCGCCAGACGCTCTGTTCCAGCGCGCGGTTGCCCGACGCGCCGCCGGCGAACGGCGTCAGCTCGCCACGGCCGACGTGCCGCATCAGGTCCATCACCCACAGGCGGTCCTGCGCGCCCGCGTACCCGGCGCCGAACATCGTGCCCTCGCGGGTCGTCCCGGTGACGTGCGGGACCCCGGTCGCCTTGTCGCGGACGATCGTCACGTCCGACCGAGGGCTCGTCGTGCTCTGCACCTGTCCCGCGGGCACGCCGAACGAGCTGTCGTTGAAGAACGTGGTGATCTGGTCGTCGGTCAGCCCCGTGTAGCCGGAGACGAGGCCCGCGTACCTGCCGAGCTGGTCGTCGCTGTGTCGTGGCATCGTGCCCAGCGACTGGTTGGCCAGGATCTCGACCAGGGTGGCGTTGCCGTTCTCGCCGGGCGGCAGGATGTCCGCGCATTCGCCCAGGCAGTAGTCGGCGGTGAAGGTGGCTGCTGATGCGGGCACGGCGAGGGATGCCAGCGTGAGGATCGCGAGCGTGGAGGTCGCCGTGATCGCCCGCCGGAGGCGTGCGTGCATGTGAGAACCCCTAAAACATGAGGTGCACTCGGATGTTGGGAGGAACATATGCGGGGTCCCAGAGCGAATCAATGGCCGATGCGGTAACCACCCGCACCGGATCGCGGTTTCCCGTCATGGCGAGGAGGCCGGGCTCCGTCCGGGAGTCCGCGACCGGTTCCCGGGAATTCCTGCGCTCCTCGCTCCCCCGCGGGCCCGTCTCCGGATCGCGGAGATGGACCCGCGGGAGATCGACCGAAACCGGCCGCCGCGGACCGGCCGGACCGGTCGGCCGGGACTGGCCGGCTGAGGTCGGCCGGCCGTGCAGGTGGCGGTGGCCGGCACCCCGTTCGAGCACGCCGAACGGCTTTCTTCGCAAAGCAGCGGACAAACCGCCGTGCACGATCAGGTGACGGGACCCCGGTCTTCGACCGCCCATGGTGCGCGCGCATGAACGCCCAGAGATTCACATACCGGACCATGGGCTCTCAATAGTTTGAAGGGCCAACTAACAACCGCAAGGTAAAACAATGAGGGGTTCCGTGTTTTCTGCCCAAAATATGAGTTAATGTCCGTCCATGCCCAAGGCTTCCCTCGGCACATCCGAGGCTTCCCTTGTCAGGACCGTCAGCGGGTCCCGCGCCCCGTCCGCCATCGACGGAGCGATCCTGCCCCGCGAGCACCTGCGCAGCGACATGCGCCGGGCGGCCGGCGTCGCGTCCGACCCGCACCTGTGGCTGGATGAGGAGCAGGAGGTCACCCGCGAGCTGTGCGGGCTGCGCCAGTCCGACAGGCTCGGCCTGGTCGTCGAGCTGAGCTGCATCGGCATGGGCCGGGACGCGGCCGCGCTGGCGCGGGTCACGGCCGGCAGCCGGGTGGCGGTGGTGGCCGGGACCGGCTTCTTCGCCGGCCCGTTCACCCCCTCCTGGGCGCTCGAGGCCGATGTGGACACCCTCACCGCCCACCTGCTGACGGAGATCGACAACGGCCTGGACGGCACCAGCGCCCGCCCCGGCGTGATCGGCGAGATCGGCATCTGGGGCCGGGAGCCCACCCCCGCCGAGGAGCGCTGCGCGATCGCCGCGGCCAGGGCGTCCCTGGTCTCCGGCCTGCCGGTCGCCATCCACCATCGCGGCGGCCCGGCCCTGCTGGAGACCCTGCTCCGCGCGGGCCTGCCCGCCCACCGGATCAGCGTCGCCGACGCCGGGACCGACCCGGCGCTCCCCCGCAAGATCGTCGAGAGCGGGGCCTATGTCTGCCTCACCTCCCTCGGCGCCGACCGGCTCCGGCAGGCGCTGGAGCTCATCGAGGCCGGATACGCCCACCGCCTGCTGCTCAGCAGCGGCCTGTCCAAGGTCTCCGAGATCGAGCGGTACGGCGGAGCCGGCTACAGCCACCTGTTCCGCACCTTCCTGCCCCGGCTGCGCGAGGCGGGGGTCGGCGAGGAGACCATCAGCATGATCACCCACGACAACCCCCTGCGCTGGCTGACCTGTCTGGAGTGACCCATGGCGATCAAGATCGCGAACGCCCCCGTCAGCTTCGGGATCTATCAGGCGACCGGGGCACCGCTGGAGGCCGACGCGATGCTCGACGCGCTCGCCGAGGCCGACTACGACGGTGTCGACTCCGGCCCGATCGGCTACCTGGGCACCGGCGCCGAGTTACGGCAGCGGCTGGCCCGGACCGGGATGGGGCTGGCGGGCGGCTGGGTCGACCTGCGATACGAGGACGCCGGCGCGTTCGCGGCCGATCTGGCCGGGCTGGACGCGGCGCTGGCGGTGTTCACGAGCGTGCCGGTCGCCGACGGACGGTTCGCCCCCCGGCCGACGCTGGCCTGCCCGGCCCATCCGGAGCGGTTCGCGCGAGGCGTCGCGCCGGGCCTGCCCGGGGAGGCGTGGGCGGAGTTCGCCTCCCGGGTCCAGCGGGCGGCCGACCGCTGCCGCGACCACGGCCTGGAGCCCGTCTTCCACCATCATCTGGGAACCCTGGTGGAGACGCCGGAGGAGGTCGAGCGGCTCCTGGAGCTCACCGACGTCTCCCTCTGCCTGGACACCGGTCATCTCTGGCTGGCGGGCGGCGACCCGGTCGCGGCGCTGCGGGAGTGGGGCGACCGGATCAGGCAGCTCCATCTCAAGGACGCGAGCCGGCGGGCGCGTGACCGGGTGCGGGCGACCGGCGGCGACCTGGCCGCGGTCGTCGCGGGCGGCGCCTTCCCCAGGCTCGGCGCGGGGGAGATCGATCTGCCCGGTGTCCTGGGCGAGCTCGGCGGCTACGAGGGATGGCTGGTCGTCGAGCAGGACGTCCCGGGCTCCGGCCAGGACCTCGGCCGGGCCGTGGACGACCAGCGGGCCAACCGCGCCTGGCTGCGCTCCCACGGCCTCTGAACACGGGCCACGACGCGGACGCCTACGCGCTGACGGCCTCCGGTCCGGCCTCGGCCTGGTCATCGCACTCCCTGGGGCACTCGCGGCGCGGGGCGACCATCAGGCGTGAGCCGGGCCCTCTGGCCGCCGCCACGTCGTCGGGGTTGGCCAGCGCGCACCGGTCCAGGGAGAGACAGCCGCAGCCGATGCACTCGGTCAGGCCGTCGCGCAGCCGCTGGAGCTGCCTGATCCGGTCGTCCAGCTCGCCGCGCCACGTCGAGGAGAGCCTCGCCCAGTCGTCGCGGGTGGGGGTGCGCCCGTCGGGCAGCTCGGACAACGCGTCCTGGATCGTCTTGAGCGGTATCCCCACGCGCTGCGAGACCCGGATGAAGGCGATCCTGCGCAGCGTGTCACGGGTGAAGCGGCGCTGGTTGCCGGCCGTACGGCGGCTGCGGATCAGTCCTTTGGACTCGTAGAAGTGCAGGGCCGAGATCGCGACCCCGCTGCGCGAGGCGAGCTGGCCGACGGTGATCTCCAGGTTCTTGGACACGCTCCACTCTAACTTGACCTCAATCACCGTTGAGGTTGCACGCTGGGGCCATGACCTTCACCCAGGCAGAACTCGACTATCTCGCCGGCCAGCATCTGGGCCGCCTGGCCACGGTGAGCCCCGACGGCGTGCTCCAGAACAGCCCGACCGGCTTCTCCTACGATCCGCAGACCGGCGCCATCGACATCCGCGGCCGCGCGATGGGCAAGACGAAGAAGTTCCGCAACGTCCGGGCGAACGGCCAGGCCGCCTTCGTGGTGGACGACCTCACCTCCGTCAACCCCTGGAAGGTCCGGGGCATGGAGATCCGCGGTGTGGCCGAGGCTCTGGAGGACCAGGAGCCGCCCTCGCCGTACATGAGCCGGGAGGTCATCCGCATCCATCCGCGGCGGATCATCTCCTGGGGCATCGAGCCCGGGCGGGAGGGCATGGCGGGCCGAGACGTCTGACCCCGCGCGGGCACCGTCCGGCCCGGCCCTGCCCACCCGAGCCGGCCCGGCGCCGAAGGCCCTCACCGCCCGAGAGTGCTCTCCCTCGCCATGAGCCGGTAACCGGCCCGGGCCTCCTGCGGAGGATGACCGGCCTGGCCGTCGATCCTCCGCTTGAGCAGATCGACCGCGATCCGGGCGAGCTCGGCCTTGTCCGGCGCCACCGTGGTGAGGGCCGGCGTGCTGTAGCGACCGTCCTCGATGTCGTCGAGCCCGGCCAGCGCGATGTCCCGCGGCACCCGCAGGCCCGCCGAGAGGATCGTGCGCATCGCGCCCAGCGCTGGGTGATCGAGGGGATCTCACGCTCCGGGCTCAAGGGCTGATCGGGTAGAACTGGGCGCATGACGGAGGCACCGGTGCCTGACGGCCCGGACGTGACGGGGCCGGGACACCTGTGGGTGGTCAGCGGGCCGCCGGGGGCGGGCAAGTCGACCGTGGCGGCGGCGCTGCTGGCACGGCTGGACCCGGTGCCCGCGCTGCTCGACAAGGACACCGCCTACGGCGGGTTCGTGGCCGCCACCCTCCGGGCCCACGGCCGGGATCAGGGCGAACGCGAGGGCCCCTGGTACGACGAGCACATCAAGGGGCATGAATACGCCGGGCTGACCGCGCTGGCCCGGCAGATCCGCTCGCACGGCTGCCCGGTGATGCTCGACGGGCCGTTCACCGGCCAGGTGCACGACGCGACGCGGTGGGAGCGCTGGATGGACGAGCTGGGCGGGCCCCCGGTCCGCCTGCTCTGGATCCGGTCGGACGGCCCCAGCCTGCGTGCCAGGCTGGAGCGCAGGGGACTCGCCCGGGACGCCGGGAAGCTCGCCCGCTTCGAGGACTACCTGCGGGCGATCCGGGTGGACGAACCGCCCGCCGTGCCGTACATCGAGATCGACAACCGTCTCGGCGCGCCGCCCCTGGAAACGCAGGTGGCCGCGCTCACGGGACCTGGAAGCGGTCGTCCCTGGCGTCGATGATCGCCATGTGGCCCGGCAGGTGGCCGATCGCGAAAGGCACCCCGCTCGCCATGACGGCCGCCTGGGGCGTCACCCCGCACCCCCAGAAGAGCGGGATCTCACCTGCCTTCACCTCGACGGGGTCGCCGAAATCGGGCGCGCCGAGGTCGGTGATCCCGATCTCGGCCGGATCGCCGACGTGGACCGGCGCGCCGTGCACGGCCGGGTATCTCGCGGTCACCCGGATCGCGACCGGCACCAGCGAGGCGGGGACCGGGCGCATGGAGACGACCATCGGGCCGCTCAGCGAGCCCGCCGGGCGGCAGGGCAGCGAGGTGAGATACATGGGGACGTTGGTCCCGGTCTCGATGTGCCGCACCGGGACCCCCGCCCTGAGCAGCGCGTCCTCGAAGGTGAAGCTGCAGCCCAGCAGGAAGGCCACGAGGTCGTCCCGCCACAGGTCACGGACGTCGTCCACGTCGGCCACGGCCGCGCCGCGCTCGTAGACCCGGTAGGCGGGCAGATCGGTGCGGAGGTCGCCGCCGAACAGCCCGGTGCCGACCGCGCCGGGGTCGCCGACATCCAGCACCGGGCAGGCGACGGGGTTGCGCTGGGCGAAGAGCAGCAGGTCGTAGGCGAGATCACGGGGCACGGCGAGCAGGTTGGCCTGGGTCCAGCCCCGGCACCATCCCGCGGTGGGCGTTCGCAGCCCCTCCCGGAAGCGGCGCCGGGCCTCGCCCGGAGTGAGCGCGGCCTGATCCATCCTCGGATGGTAACCCTCGGCACCGCGGAAGTCCCGTGCCTGACGGTCACCCTCGGCACCGCGGAAATCCCGTGCCTGACGGCCTCTCCCGCTCGGGGACTCAGTGCTCCAGTCCCCAGCTGTGCGGGCCGAGGACGTAGGCGGTCCCGGCCACCCTCAGCCAGCCGGCCTCGACCAGGCCGTCGAGGCTGCGCCGTACCGCCTCCTCCGGCAGAGCGGTCGCGTGCGCCACCTCCTCGACCGTGGCCGTCCCGCCCTGCACCGTAAGTCCGGACACCGCCTCATAGACGTCGGTGTCCACGCCCGACAGGGCTTGGACGTCGGGGCGTTCCTCAGCCATGCCGACGCCCCTAACGCCGTCGCGCGCCGTCGCGCAACCGTTCGGGATCGACGTCTCGCTCGGGATGGCGGCGCAGGTATTCCTGCTCCAGCTCCTCGGTGCGGGCGGTGTGGTTGGCGAGCGCGTCACCGGAACCGTGCAGGAGCGTGTCGGTCCGGGTCGCGTGCAGGTGCCGCAACTCGCGGAGCAGGTCGTCCTCGATCAGTTCCTTCGGGTCGATTCCCATCGTCATGCAGACTCGCCTACCCCGTCACCGTCTTTCCTCACTTCACTTTCGATCTCTTCTGTTGACATGATTTCGAGAAATTGAGTCAGATTTCGTGACTCGTTTGCATTGCAGGCATAACTTCACGGCTTTACCTTCCCGGTATGGACCTCGAGCTCCGACACCTCAAGATCGTGCGCGCGGTCGCCGAGGCCGGAAGCGTCACCAAGGCCGCCACCCATCTGGGATTGGCCCAGCCCGCGCTGACCGCGCAGCTCAAACGGATAGAGCGGGTGCTCGGGGGAGCCCTTTTCGAACGCGACCACCACGGCGCGCGGCCCACGCCGCTGGGGGAACTGGTGCTGTCCAGGGCGATGGTGCTGCTGCCCGCCGCCCGGGAACTCCAGGAGGAGGCGGTGCGGTTCGCCAACACCAGCGGGAACGACGTCCCCAGCTACCGGCTGGGCGCCACCAACGGGCCGGTCCTGGGCGGCCTGGTGGACCGGCTCGCCACGGCGTGGCCATCGACCCCGGTGAGCACCTACACCTCTTGGTCGGCCAGGGAGCTCACCACGATGGTCATGCTCGGCCGGCTCGACTTCGCTCTCATCGGCGCCTGCGGGGAGAGCTCTCCACCGGTGGAGGGGCCGGTGGTGTGGCTGACCGTGGGGGTGGACCCGGTCTTCGTGCTGCTCGACGACGACCATCCGCTGATCGGCCGCAGGGAGGTGGCGCTGGCCGAACTGGCCGGCGAGCGCTGGGCGCTCACCCCCGGCGACAGCTGTTTCGGCGACTGCTTCGCCACGGCCTGCACCCGCGCGGGCTTCACACCTCAGACGATCTACGAGACCGACGTGGGCACGTGCATGCACCTGGCCAAGGTCGGCCGTGCCGCCGTGCTGTGCCAGGCGACCCTCCAGCCGGCTCCCGGCGTGGCGATGGTGCCGCTCGCCGACGCGCCGCTGCGCTGGCGGCAACTGCTCGGCTGGCATCCGGAGGGGGCCGCCGCGCAGATCGCGGCGTCGATCGTCGAGCACGCGAAGGCCGCCCACGCCGACGCCGTACGGCGAAGCCCGCGATACGCCGCCTGGCTCGCCGAGAACCCCCGCTTCGGCACCTCCCCGTAACGCCGACCGAGGAGACCACCGCGGCCAGGACCGAGTCCGCCCCCGGTGGACGGCCCGGTGGACGGCCCGGTGGACGGCCCGGCGGGCCTTCGCCGGAGCCTGGACGACCGGACCGTGACCCCGAGCCGACGACCATCGCTCTCGTCATGGAGGGGCGGCGGCGTCATCGTGTCCGAATGTCCAGAAGAATGGACAGATGAGCGAGCTTCTCAGGCTGAGCGAGGGCGCGGTGCTGACGCATCTGGTCACCCGGGCGGAACTGGCGGCCGGTGCGCTGAGCGCCGTCGACGACCTGCGGCTGTGGGCACGGCTGGCCGACGGCGACGGGGTGCCGCTGGCGGGAGGCGGCCGGGTGCGCACCGTGGTCCAGGCGGGCGAGCCGTCTCTGAAGGGGCCCGACGGCTGGCTCGCGGGAGTGGCGCCGCAGGACGTGGTCGCGCTGCGGCTGCGCGACGGCACGCTGGAGCTGTCCACCGTGACGCTGACCGGCTTCCCCGCTGATCGGGCGATCCGGGTCGTCCGGGAGTTCGGCGAGCAGGCGCTGGACGCCCTGCGCGCCTTCGCCGAGGGGTTGGAGCCCAGCCCCGGCGCCTCGATCGACGTCGTGGTCCTGGAGCTGCTGATGAAGGCCCCGGAGACTTTCGCCGACCCGCTCCCGCCGCTGGCCCCGCTGCTGCGTGAGGCATCGTTGGAGCTGCGGGGCGGCCGGGTCGGCATCGTGGGCGCGCCGTGGGACACCGGGTCGGTGGCCGACCTGGCCCCGCTGGACGTCATCAGGCTCGCCCTGGTGCGCAGCGCGCTGCGCACCTACGGCGAGGGCGCCGACCTGTCCAAGGCGATCACCTACCTGTCCCGGTCGGAGGCGGTGCTCGCGAGGATCGCCGACGAGGTGGAGCGCGAGCCGCTCGGCCCCGGCCTGATCGAGGCGCTCCCGCGCACCGAACCGGCCGCGCTGCTGCTGATCGCCAGATCCGCCGAGGGTGAGGGCCGGTCGTTCGAGGCGGCCGGGCTCATCGACGAGGTGCTCTCCCTCGCCCCGGGTACGGCTCCGGCCGGGCGGGACGCGGCCGAGTACGCCGCCTGCCGTACCGCTCCGGGCGACCCGTTGCCCGTGCGGGCCGCGCACCTGTTCCGGCAGCTGCTCGCCTACGTCCACCGTCCGGCCCGCCGCCGCCTGATCGACGACCTGGTCGCGCTGAGCATCCGGGTGGCCGAGCCCGCGCTGGCCGACCTGGCGCTGTTCGAGAACGACGTCGTCGGCGAGTTCCTGGACGCGCGGGGCGAGTGGCTGCGCGATGACGAGGTGGAGCTGCTGGAGTCCTGGCGCAGGACGCCGCTGCGGCTGTGGGAGGTCCTCGGCGTCGCCGGAGACGAGATCACGCTGCGCGAGACGGGAGAGCCCGGGAAGGGGCCGGTGACGCTGACCGACGAACTGCTCGCCCGGCAGGCCCTGCCCGGCGACCTGATGCTGACCAGGCTGCTGGGCGACGGGGAGGGCCCGCGCGTGTTCGGCCACCCGTTCAAGGTGGACCCGGCGCGCGGGGACGAGATGCTCGCCCTGCTCACCGATCCCGTCGACCCCTACGCCGTGGCCGCCTTCTTCCGGCGAGCCGGAAGAACTCCCGGCGCGACGCCTGGATGACGGCCTACCCGGGACGTCCGGCTGACGGGTCGTCCGGCTGCAACGGGAAGTGGCAGGCCACCTCCCTGTCACGATGGACCTGGAGCAGTGGTCGTTCCACCGAGCAGATCTCCTTCGCCTGCGGGCAACGGGGGTGGAAGGAGCAGCCCGGCGGTGGCGCGGCCGGGGAGGGCGGGTCGCCCTGGAGGACGATCCGCTCCCGCTTCCGCTCAACCTTCGGATCCGGCACCGGTACGGCGGACAACAGCGCACGGGTGTAGGGATGGGCGGGACTGTCGTAGAGCGCGTGCCGGTCGCCGATCTCGACGATCCGGCCCAGGTACATCACCGCGACCCGGTCGCTGACCCGGCGCACCACTGACAGGTCATGCGCGATGAAGATGTAGGTCAGGCCCAGCTCGCGCTGCAGTTCCTCCAGCAGGTTGACGATCTGGGCCTGGACGGAGACGTCGAGCGCCGAGACCGGCTCGTCGGCGATGACCAGTTTGGGCCGGGTGGCCAGGGCTCGGGCGATGCCGATCCGCTGGGCCTGGCCTCCGGAGAACTCGTGCGGGTAACGGTCGGCGTGCTCGGGAATCAGGCCGACCATGTCCAGCAGCTCGCCCACCTTGGCTGTGACGCCGGAGATTCCCTGGACGATGAGCGGATTGGCGATGATCTGGCCCACGGTCTGCCGGGGGTTCAGCGAGGAGTACGGGTCCTGAAAGATCATCTGTAGATCGCGTCGCAACGGCCGCAGTTCCCGCTGCCGGGCGTGCGCGATGTCCCGGCCCTGGAAGAGAATCGACCCTCCGGTGGGCTCCAGCAGTCGGACGATCGCGCGCGCGGTGGTGGACTTGCCGCAGCCGGACTCACCGACCAGGCCAAGCGTCTCGCCTGGCCGTACCGAGAACGAGACGCCGTCCACCGCTCTCACGGCCTTGAAACGCATCTGCAGATCGCTGACCGTGAGCATCAGGAACTCCCCAGGTGACAGGCGGCGAGGTGGCCGGGCGACGACTCGACCAAGGCGGGCAGGGTGGTCTCGCAGGCCGCCATCCGGTGCGGGCACCGGGGGTGGAAGGGGCAGCCCGGTGGCGGGGCGAGCAGTGAGGGCGGGGAGCCGGGAATGGTCCGCATCGGCGTGTCGTCCGAATCGTCCAGCCGGGGCAGCGAGTCGAGCAGGCCGTGGGTGTAGGGGTGACGCGGTGCCTCGAACAGAGGATCCGCGGCGGCCCGTTCCATGACCCGCCCGCCGTACATGACCAGCACCTCGTCCGCGACCCTGGCGATCACGCCGAGGTCGTGGGTGACCATGATCACGGCCAGGCCCCTGTCCTGCTGAATCCGCATGATCAGCTCAAGGATCTGGGCCTGTACGGTCACGTCCAAGGCGGTGGTGGGTTCGTCGGCCACCAGCAGGTCGGGCTCGCAGGCCAGCGCCATCGCGATCATCACGCGCTGCCGCATGCCTCCGGAGAACTGGTGTGGATGGTCTGCGGCGCGCTCACGCGGCGCGGGGATGCCGACCTCGGCCAACGTCTCCACCGCCCGCCGCTTGGCGATCCGTCGCGAGGCGCCGAAGTGCAGGCGGTAGGCCTCGGCGATCTGCTCGCCCACGGTGTAGTAGGGGTGCAGCGACGACAGGGGATCCTGGAAGATCATCGCTATCCGCCGGCCACGCAGCCGGCGCAGCGTCTCCTCCGGCACGCCGATCAGCTCCCGCCCGTCGAACCGCACCGACCCCGTCACCCGCGCGTCCACATGCAGACCCAGCAGCGCCAGGCTGGTCACGGACTTGCCCGAACCGGACTCGCCGACGATGCCGAGCGTGCGACCCCGATCGAGGCCGAAGCTGACATCCCGGACCGCATGCAGGTCGCCGAAGGAGACGCCCAGCCCATTGACCTCAAGAAGCACGGCGCACCCTCGGATCCACGACGCCGTAGAGCAGGTCCACAACGAGATTGGCGAAAACGATGAAGAACGCGGCCAGCAACGTGGTGCCCAGGATCACCGGATAGTCCTGCCCGGTGATGCTGTCCGCGGTGATCTTGCCGACCCCAGGCAGGCTGAAGATGGACTCGGTGATGATCGCGCCGCCCATGAGCCCGCCCAGGTCCATGCCGAAGAGGGTGACGATCGGCGTCAGCGCGGCGCGCAGCCCGTGTTTGACCACGACCGTGCGGCGGCGCAACCCCTTGGCGCGAGCGGTGCGGATGTACGGCTCCGCCATCGTCTCGATCATCGAGGAGCGGCTCTGCCTGGCGTACATCGCGGCCGACAACATCGCCAGCGCGACCCAGGCCAGCAGCAGGTTCCGCGCCCACAACAGGGGATCCTCCCCGAAGGGGACGTAGCCGGGGTACGGCATGAGCCCCAGCCACCGAACCACCACGAAAAGCAACATCGGGCCGACGAAGTAGATCGGCAGGGCCGCGGTGACCACGGTCGAGCCGACCAGCAGCCGATCGGTGACGGTGTCCTTGTGCAGCGCAGAGGTCACGCCCACAGCGAGCCCGCCGACGAGCCAGAGCACGGCCGCGCCGATCGCCAGCGAGAAGGTGATCGGCAGGCCCTCCAGCAAAATGTCCCAGACGAGTTGCCCGGTCTGCCAGGAGTAGCCCAGGCAGGGGAAGTCGCAGGCGATGGCGTACTGGCCGGTGCCCAGGGAACGGCCGGCGAAGATTCCGGTCACGTAGTCGGTGACCTGGGTCAGGAGCGGCCGGTCCAGGCCCATCTGACTGCTGATCTCGGCCAGCCGTTCCGCTGTGCAGCTCTTACCGCAGGCGATGAGGGCGGGGTTGCTGGGGAGCAGAGTGAAGATGACGAAGGTGGTCAGGCAGATTGCCAGCAGCACGGCCGCCGCGGCCGCCAGCCGGCGCAGCAGGTAAAGAATCATGAAACCTCCTTGGCCGGTCTCGTGATCTGGGTGCTGCGCCGACCGGTGGCCTCGACATGCTCGGTCATGAGCGTGCCCCCTTGGGATCGATGGCGTCGCGCAGCCCGTCACCGAGCAGGCTGAACCCGAGGATGACGAAAAAGAGACAGAGGCTGGGGATCGCGAAGTAGGTGGGAGCCACGTCGTAATAGGTCACCGCGTCGGCGAGGATCTGGCCCCATGAGGGGGTGGGCGGGCGGATGCCGATGCCGAGATAGGAAAGCGCCGCCTCCGCACTGATCATGCCGGGCACCAGCAGCGTCGCGTAGGCGATGATCGGCCCGGCCACGTTGGGCAGGATCTCGCGGCGCAGGATCCGGCCGACGCCGGAACCGCTGATCCTGGCCGCCTCCACGAACTCGCGCGCCCTGATCGACAGCGTCTGCCCCCGCACGATGCGGGCGATGCCGGGCCAGCTGAACAGCCCGATCACCGAGATCATCATGACCAGCCGATTGACGTGCGGCGTTACCGACATGATCGCGATCATGAAGATCAGGCCGGGGAACGACATGAGCAGGTCCATCAGACGGCTGATCGACGCGTCCACCCAGCCGCCGAAGAACCCGGCCATGATGCCGAACAGCGCGCCGAGCGTGAGCACCACGGCGGCCCCGGCGAAGGCGACCAGCATCGAGACCTGGGTGCCCATTACGACCCGGGAGAACAGGTCCCGGCCGCTCACCGGCTCGACGCCGAACCAGTGCTCGGTGCTGAAGGCCTCCCGGGGCAGGCCCGCCAGGTTGGGGTCGATGGCGGCCGGGTCGGGCTGGGCGGGATCCCAGCCGCCGAGCCGTACGAGCAGCGGTGCCACCAGGGCCACCAGCACGAAGAAGCAGACGATGCCGAGCCCGGTCATAGCGGATCTGTTGCGGCGGAGCCGGCCGAACGCCAGCCGCCAGGGCCCCTTGGAGCGCGTGATCACTTCGAGAGGTTCGGGTCCTTGAGCCCGATCTCGGCGAAGTCGGGATTGCCCTCCCAGATCGGGTTGCCCTTGACGCCCGCCACGTTCGAGCCGTACAGGTTGTTCTGCTTCACCAGTGTGACGGGGATGTAGGCGCCGGTGGCCATGACCTGCCCCTCCAACTCCAGCCAGGCCTTGCCGGCGGCGTCCGCGTCGGTCATCGACTCGATCTCGCTGATCTTCTTGTCGATCGCCGGGTCCTTGAGCAGCGCGGCGTTGCCGCCGTGGTAGGCCTCACTGATGAGGCGGCTGTCGGTGATCATCGGCAGGAAGGTGGAGCCGGAGGGGTAGTCCGGGCACCAGCCACCGAACTGCAGCTCGGGCATCTTCGCGGGAGTGCCGTTGATACCGCCCGCCGCGGAGACGTCCACCAGGTCGATCTGCAGGTCGAATCCGGCCCGCTTGAGCCCCGCCTGAAGCGCCTCGGCCTGCGGCTTGCCTCCGCTGCTGGTGACCATGCGGATCTTCACCGGGGCCTGCGCTCCCGCCTCGGCGAGCAGCGCCTTGGCCTTTTCCACGTCGCCGGTCGGCGGGATGTGCAGGATGTCGCGCTGCACACCACCGGTGAGGCCCGGCGGCAGGATGGCGCCGACGACCTCGGCCATCTGCGGGCCGCCGGCCGCGGTCTGCAGCGCGGTCTTGTCCGCCGCGAACTGCGCCGCCATACGGACCTTCTGATTGTCGAAGGGCGGCTTCGACGTGTTGAGGTAGATCAGGCCGGTGCAGCCGTCGACCATGCTGCTCATTCGCTGCTGTGTCTTCGGGTTGGTGAAGATCTTGGGCAGCACGGACAGGGCGACGTCGGTGTAGCCGATCGCCGAGCGGTCGGAGCCCTGGTCGGCGATGAGCCGGGTATCACGGGCCGCGCCGCCGACGGACATGTTGACCACGATCCGGTCGGGGTAGGCCTTGCGCACCGGATCCGTGGCGGGGTCCCAGTGCTCGTTGCGCACGAGGACGAGCCCGACCTTGCGCTGGTACTTCTCGATCTTGTAGGGGCCGGAGGAGAACGGGCGGTCGTCGTACTTGACTCCGGCTTCCTTGGACTCCGGTACGGGGGCGAAGGAGGGCAGGGTCACGGTCTGGGAGAATTCGGCGACCGGGCGCTTGAGATGGAAGACGATCGTCTTGTCATCGGGCGTCTCGATGGAGTCCAGGTGCTTGCCGGCCAGCGGGCCCTCATACTTGTCGCTGACCAGGTACTTACGCGCGTAGTCGGGGCCACCGGTGAGTTCGGGGGCGAAGGAACGCTCGACGTTGTACTTGATGTCCTGCGCCTTGACCGGAGTGCCGTCCTCGTACTTCACGCCGTCTCTGAGGGTGAAGGTCCAGACCGTGCCGCCCTCGGACGGCCTGCCCAGGTCGGTGGCGAGGTCGGGGACGACCTCGGAGCCGCCCGCCTTGAAGGTCGTGAGCGTGCGGTAAAGCAGGCGTGTGCCGAAGCCCATGTCCCGCATGGTCCAGTTGCGCGCGGGGTCGAGATGGATGAAGTCGGCGTTGTTGAAGACGGTCAGAGTACCGCCCTTGGCGGGCCCGTCCCCGGTGGTGGCCTGCGGCTTCTCATCGCCGCTGCCGCACGCGGACAGGCTCAGCAGCAGGGTTGTGGCCAGCGCGAGCAGGCTTTTGTTCCTCGTCATACATCGCTCCTAAAATTTGAACGATCTAAACGTGGTAGACATTAAATGTGTGACATTGCACAAACAAGCCTGCGTAACCAAACTGTGTTGATCTTTCATATTCGTCCGAGTACGGCCGGCAGCCGGTCGGCCAGGTGGTCGTAGTCGGCGGTCCGGTTGTAGATCTGCGCCGACAGGCGAAGCAGCCCGCCCGGGTCGATCTTGATCTGGCACCCGAGGTGGTCGAGGACCTCCTGGCACAGGGCATCGGCTTGGGCCTTGGTACCGCCAAGGCCCGACGCCAGCCGTATCATCCGCATCGGTACGCCGGGGTAGCCGCGGCTGCCCTGCGAGCACGAGCCCGCCACTTGCGCGGGCTCCAGCCGGCCGTCCGCTGCGCACGGGCCGTCCACGCGCATACTCGCCGAGCACGGGCCGTCCACGCGCATACTCGCCGAGCACCGGCCGTCCACGCCCGGGACGTCTCCGGCCGAGGCGTCCGCGCACAGGTCCGCCGCGTGCAGGGCTTCCGCCACGACTCGCTGCCCGTAGGCCGCCAGCGCCACGTTGTGCGCCCGCACCCGCTCGAGCCCGAGCCGCTCCAGCATGTCGAGCCCGTACGGCGCGGCCAGCAGGGCGGTGTAGTCACGAGTGCCCTGCCACTCCACCGCCTCGGGAAATCCCTCGCCGTAGGAGACGATCAGCGGCCTGACCCGCTCCCGCCAGTGGGGGGCGACGTGCAAGATCGCGGTCGGACGCGGCGCGAACGCCCACTTGTGCAGATTGCCGACCCAGAAATCGGCGCCGATCGCCTCAAGGTCCACCGTCAGCATGCCGGGCGCGTGCGCCCCGTCCACCAGCGTGACGACATCCCGCGTCGCCAGTTCCTTGACCAGCCGCTCGACCGGCAACAACCGAGCGGCGGACGAGCTGACGTGATCGAAGACCGCGAGCCGCGTGCGCGCCGTGACGCCGCCGAGGAGTGCTTCGACCGGGTCGTCACCCAGTTTGACCTTCACCAGCGTCGCCCCGGTCTCCCCGGCGCGTCTGCGCAGGGCCCGCTCCACGGCCGCGTACACATGGTCGGTGTAGAGAATCTCGTCCCACACACCGAGCGGCACGGACTCCAGCGCGACGGTGATCCCCTCGGTCGTGTTGGCGACGAAGGCGGCCCCGGAGGTGTTGAGGAAGGCGGCCACCCGCTCCCGTGCCCGTGCCAGCCGGGCCGGCAGCCGGGCGAAGAACCGGTCAGGAGCACGCTCCATCTCCGTCCGCAACCGCGCTTGCCGCTCCTGCACCTCGATCGGCACCGCGCCGTAGGAACCGTGGTTGAGCTGGATGACCTCCGGCTCCAGGGAGAACATGTCCCGAGCCCCGGGGATCGGCATCATCTCCACAAGACCTCCCAATCGCAAACAGGAATTCGTTCCTTGATCAGAGCTAAGCAACGTCAAATGTGACATGTTATTTCGATGGCTTCTACTCGAACAGCCATCGAAATTCGGTCACCGACTGCGACGCGCATCATGATCATCGTTCGCCGTCTCTCCCACCTGCACGACCATGCCGGGTCACCGACCGCGCCAGGCCCAGGGTCGCCCTACTCGATCGGGTCGACAGACCACCGGCAAGAACGGCCCGCGCACAGAAGCGGCCTCACCCGCCCGGCAGGCGGGGCATTCGACCAAGAGCGATACCGCCCGGCGCCAGGGGGACACGCCCTCATCCTGCGCAGGCGGCCTTCACGACCGCTTCGCGCCAGCCCGCCATCCCGTCCCGCCAGGGCACGTGCACCTCCTGCCCGCCAGAGGGGCCGTAGGCGACCATCTCCAGCCGCCAGCCGGGCACGGGGCGGTCGCACGGGATCTGGAGTCTCAGGGTGAGGGCTCGCTTCTCGCCCGGCTGCAGCATCACATCCCAGCCGGGCAGGACCAGGGACTCGGCAGGGCCTCCGTCGGCTCCGGCGGACAGATGCGGTTCGAGCGAACGCACCGGCAGCGTGCCGCCGGACGAGACCGAGGAGGCGTCCGCCGCGAACAGTCCCTTGGCCGGCCTGCTGGCCGTGCCCGCCACCGCGCTGACCCTCGGCTTCCTGCCGATCAGCCGCAGACGGCTGACCGCCTTCGCCGCCCTTCACGGCGTCACGGTGACCACTGCCAACGGGCCGGTTCTCATCCGCTACCTGACCCGCTCCGTCCGATGGCGCTCGACGGGCGGCGCACTCGGCTGGCTGGCGGGTGCCGCGATCGCCCCTCCCACGGGAGCCCTCTTCGGCGGCGCGATCGGCTATCTGGCCGGCGCCTTCGCCGCGGAACTGCACAGTTCCGTACGGCGGGCACCGGGACCGCGCCGCGCCCTGCTCGTCAAGCGGCACTCGAAGGACTACATGTCGTGGGGAGTGCAGTGGGGCCCCGTCCTCGTGCTCGCCGTCCTGGTCCTCCAGGGACTCGGCGAGCTCCTATGGCGGCGTGAGGCGGGCGCCTGACCCTGGACGACCCTGCTGTACCTCGCGTTCGTCATCGGCATGACGGCCGTGCTGGGGTTGTCGCGCCGGCTCATCGTCCGCCGCCCCCTGCCGGTCGTCGCCCCCGACCTCGACGCCGCCGACAGCGCGATCAGGACGAGCTCGCTGCAGAGCATCGGGGGTGCGGCCCTGGCGATGATGTGCCTGGCCCCCTCCGGCGTGTTCATCCCGCGCACCTTCGAGGTGGCCGACTCCGCGCCGGTGAGCTGGTTCTACGGCCTGGCTTCGCTGCTGCTCCTGCTGGGGGCGATCTACTCGTGGTTCGGCGTCAAGGCTCGCTCCCGGCGGGTACGGCCGGGGGTGAATCCTTGATCGTCGAGGTCGATCCCGACGGGGCGATCCCGCCGTACGAGCAGCTGAGGTCGCAGATCGCCGCGCACATCCGCAGCGGTGTGCTGCCGGTAGGCGGACGGCTGCCCAGCATCCGCCAGCTCGCCAAGGATCTGGGCCTGGCCTCGGGCACGGTCGCCAGGGCCTATCGGGAGCTGGAGGCCGCCGGCTACATCCGGGGCAGGGTCGGCCAGGGCACGGTGGTGCGGGGCGTGCCCGCACTGGCGGTGCCGGAGCGGGACGAGCGCCTGGCCGAGGCCGCCCGCACATTCGCGACGGCGGTCCGCGAGCTCGGCGTCGACCTCGACACCGCCCTGGCGGCGGTCCGCCACCAGATCGGCGACTCCTGAACCTCGGCCGCCGGCTCGCCCGCCGCGGCTCCCGAGCTTCGGCCGCCGGCTCGCCCGCCGCGGCTCCCGAGCTTCGGCCGCCGGGCCGCCCGGCGCGGCGGCCGTGGCGCACACCCTCGACACCAGCCCCGAGTCGGTGCGGGAGACCGCCGAGGCGTATCACGCGGCCGGCGGGCCCGCCGGCCCGGAGGTCAGGCGATGCCGTAGACGCGGGTGGCCACCCCGCCGAACACCTCGTCGCGCTCGGACTCCGACAGGTGAGCGGTGAGCGTGCGGGCGCTCTCCAGCACGGTCCCGTACGGCGCGGCGAGCAGGCAGACCGGCCAGTCGGAGCCGAACATGACCCGCCGGGGCCCGAAGGCCTCCAGCACCACGTCGGCGTAGGGCCGCAGATCCTCGGCCGTCCAGGTGTCCCAGTCGGCCTCGGTGACCAGGCCGGACAGCTTGCAGGTGACGTTCGGGCGGGCGGCCAGCTCGCGGATCAGCGTGGCCCACGGCTCCAGCTCGCCCGAGGCGACCGGCGGCTTGGCGCAGTGGTCGATCACGAAGCCGAGGCCGGGCAGCGCGGTCACGGTCTCGATGGCGGCGGGAAGCTGGTGGGGAAGGGTCAGTAGTTCGTAGACCAGCCCCGCCCGCTCGACGGCCGCCAGGCCGCGCCGCACGTCGTCCCGGCAGAGCCAGCGCGGATCGGCCTCGCCCTGGACCTGGTGCCGGATGCCGCGCAGGTACCAGCCTCCGGGCGCGCCCCGCAGCGCGGCGAGGTCGTCGGCCACCGAGGGCGTGGTCAGGTCGGTCCAGCCGACCACCGCGGCGATCAGATCGTGCGCCTCGGCCAGGGCCAGGAATTCGGGCGTCTCCTCCGGCACCGTGATCGTCTGCACGAGCACGGTGGCCGTGACGCCCGCCGGGGCCGCCGGCAGATCCTCGACGCCGAAATTCCTGCGCAGCGGGGCCAGCGCCGGTCCGGCGATCCAGTCCTGGTCCCGCACGGACAGGTCCCAAACATGATGATGCGCGTCGATCATGACTCTCCCGGGCCGATTGGTCCGATCATTCAATCGAACCGAGTGGGGAACGACAAGCTCCGGCCGGTATTCATGAAAATTGATCGGATCTCAATACGGGATTCTCCGCACACCGTCACGGCGAAAAGCCGCGGCCGCCCGTCGGCGCGCCCGGTGGAGAGCGGGCGCCGGGGCCGGCTACGCGCGCCCGGGCTCACGCGGGGGTCGGCGCGGCCGCGTGGTGACGAGCCGCCGCCTCCGCGCGTGCCCGGGCTCACGGCGCGCCGTACCGGCATCGCGAGGTCACCGGCCGTTACCTGCGCCGCGCGAAACCTCGATTCCACGTTGTCCGCGGAAAACTCCGGTGCTCTTTCCATGGAAGACAGGAAATAGGCCATCCGGTCATCACTCCCCGGCCACGGCGAGAAATCGAAGAGAGGTTTTCCGGCACGCCCCGTCGCGTCCACCCGGCGGATCAGGTCGATTGTCCGGCGAATTTCCGTTGGATCGCCACGGCGCGGCAGGCTTCGCCGGGATGATTCCGTCCATAAAATTCCCGGCGAATTCGAACGAAACCGCGAAATGTTTATCACGATATTCCGCGGGGGCGCTCGGCCGCCCGCCCCTCAGGTCGCGAAGACCTCGTAATGACCGCCGGGGCGTGCCCGGTCCTGATAGGAGCGCAGGTGAGAGGGGTGGCCCTGGGCGCGGAGGCGGTGTTCCCACGAATGGAAGGAATCGATGTCCGTCCATCGCATGAGGAGGGTCCAGGTGTGCCGGTCGGCGGGATCACACAGGAGTTCGGTGCCGAGCAGGCCGGGGGTGGCGGTCAACTGGTCGGCGGTACGGGCATAGCCGTCCCGGATTGCCTCCGCCGAGCCGCGGTAGTGAACGAACAGGTAGACGCCCATGCACCGAGGATGAAGGAGCGGGCTAGAGGAATGGTGGAGGGCACGGTTCCGCCCTCTTCCACCGCTCTTCGATCCTTACACGAGGCGAGGGGCCGATGTTGACCCCATGAGAATTCTCGTCACCGGCGGGGCCGGCTTCATCGGCAGCCATTACGTTCGCTGCCTGCTCGAAGGACGCTATCCCGGCTACGAGGGCGCGGACGTGACCGTGCTCGACAAGCTGACATACGCGGGCAGCCGATCGACACTGCCCATGGACGATCCGCGCCTGACCTTCGTGCGCGGAGACATCTGCGACCGCGGACTGCTCATGGACCTGCTTCCCGGCCATGACGCGGTCGTTCATTTCGCGGCGGAGTCACACGTGGATCGCTCGATCACCGATCCGGAGGTCTTCGTCCGGACCAACGTGCTGGGCACGCAGACCCTGATGGACTGCTGCCTGCACCGGGGGATCGAGCGGATCCTACATGTGTCGACCGACGAGGTCTACGGCTCCATCGACCAGGGAACGTGGGCCGAGGACGCTCCGCTGAGTCCGAGCTCGCAGTATTCGGCCTCGAAGGCGGCCAGTGACCTCGTGGTGCTGGCCTACCACCGCACCCACGGGCTGCCCGTGTGCATCACGCGGTGCTCGAACAACTACGGGCCCTACCAGTTCCCGGAAAAGATCATTCCGCTGTTCGTCACGAACCTGCTGTCCGGGACGGGAGTGCCGCTGTACGGCGACGGCCTGGTCTCGCGTCAGTGGGTGCACGTCGACGACCACTGCCGGGGCCTGAG
This sequence comes from Streptosporangium sp. CA-135522, assembly GCF_050949235.1. Classification (NCBI taxonomy): domain Bacteria; kingdom Bacillati; phylum Actinomycetota; class Actinomycetes; order Streptosporangiales; family Streptosporangiaceae; genus Streptosporangium; species Streptosporangium sp. CA-135522. The sequence goes on along the minus strand of NZ_CP192026.1, from coordinate 2,818,830 downwards.
CCTGGTGCTGAGCAAGGGACGGGTCGGCGAGGTCTACCACGTCGGCGAGGGCGTGGAGCTGACCAACGTCGCGCTCACCGAGCGGTTGCTCGATCTGTGCGGGGCCGGTTGGGAACGGGTCCGGCGAGTGGCCGATCGCAAGGGGCATGACCGGAGATACTCGCTGGACAGCCGCAAGGCCCGGACGGAGCTGGGACACGAGGATCGGATCCCGTTCGACGAGGGACTCGCCGAGACCGTGCGCTGGTATCGGGAGAACCGGGCATGGTGGGAACCGCTGCGGCCCGATCTCGCCGGAGCCGTCTCAGCCTGAGCCGAGAACCCCGCCCACGATGCCACTGAAGGTCTTCCAGGTGTCGCGCTCGCTGGCGAGGGCCCGGCGGCCGGCGGGGGTCAGCTCGTAGGTTCGCCGCTTGCGGCCGGCGACCGTGCTCCAGTCACTGCTGACGTATTCAGCTCTCTCCAGTCTGCGGAGCGCCGGATAAATGGTTCCGGTGGGGAGGTCGAGGCTGCCGCCACTGCGTGCCTTGAGGGTGGTGATGATGGCGTATCCGTGCAGCGGACCCTGCTCGAGCACAGCCAGAACCAGCGCGTCCAGTTGCCCGCGGAGTGTATCGAGCTTCATATAGCCATTCTACATGTATCGAATCTGAAGCCCATTGGCATTTTCCACTCGCTCACAGGAGACACGGAGAAAAGTCCATGCCGTTGAAGATCATTGACTGGCCGACGATGCGGGACGTTCCCGCCATGCTGACGTCGGCCCTGGCCTGCTTCGGCGGCCTGTATTGGAGCGCCCCTCACCCGGCCGACCCCAGGCAGGAGCCGCAGGAGCCGATCACTGGTCCGGCGGACAGATGGTGATCAACGGCTGGTCGTACTCCACGCGGGCGCCGTCCTCGACCAGGATGGCGGTGACCAGCCCGTCGCGGTCGGCTTCCAGGCCGTTCATCAGCTTCATCGCCTCGAGGATGGCGACGCGCTGGCCCTTCACGACCGTGTCGCCGACCTCGACGAAGGGTTTGGCACCGGGAGCGGGAGCCCGGTAGAAGGTGCCGACGAGCGGGGCGCGCAGCCGGTACTCGTCGGTCTCGGCGGCTTCGGGGGTCGCGACTTCCACGGCGACCCCGGCAGCGACCCCGGCGGGGGCGGGCGCGGCCGGGTGAGCCGGCGCGGCTTCGGGCCATTCCACTTCGACGCTGGCGTCCCCGGCGGTGAGCTTGATCCGCCGGACCTGGCCGGACCCGGTGTCGATGAGTTGCGCGGCGCGCTGCCACAGTTCTACGAGCAGCGAGGTGTCCTGAGGCGGTGTGCTCATTTCCAGTCCCTTTCTTCGGATTCGGTCACAGGTTCGCCCATGTGGATCTGATGAGGGCGAACTCGGCATCGGTGATTGCCTCCCCCGTGGTGTCGAGGTGGGTGGCGTAGTAAAGGCTCGGCACGCCGAGGGCCGGCTGGGCCCGGACGTACTCGCGCAGGGCGTCCCTGGAGGGCAGCGGCCAGCCGTCGGTGTCGATCAGCCAGCCGGGGTCGGCGATCCGGGCCATCCGGGCTCGGAAGGCCATCTCGTCCACCACCGACTCCCGGTCCCGGGTGTAGATGTCCCCGAGACGGACCATGTCGAGGACGTCGGCGAAGTAGGGGTTGGGCGACTGGCCCATGATGAGCGCGTCCGGCTTGATCTCCTTGGCGGCATGGTGGATGAGGCGGTGCATCTCCTTGGCCGCCTCGATGCCGAACAGCCGGCCGGATCCCTCGGGGAAGACCATTCCGTCGACCGAGGGCGTGGCCGACACATGATCGATCTTCAGGCCGTCGATGTCGAAGCAGCCCGGTCCCGACCCGAGCACCCGGTGGAGCTGTCGCCGGATGCGTTCGCGCACCTGCGGCAGGGTGACGTCGACGGCCAGCTTCGTCCCGGACGGGGCGTCGCTCCACTTGCCGCGCTTGTGGGAAGGTGACGGCGCGCCCGAGCGCGGATGCAGCACGCACTCGTCGTCCGGCACCCCCTCGGCCGTCCACGGCCCCCACCACAGCAGGACGCGCTTGCCCCGGCTGTGCAGGTGGTCGACGAAACCTCGCAGGTCGGGCCAGCGGCCGACGTCGAGGTCCTTCAGCCCGCCCGCGAGGAACCAGCGGGCGTCGATGACGAGCGTCCCCCACGGAAGGTCCTGCCGGTCCAGGCGGTCGACGATGTCGCGGTAGTTCGCCTGGGAGCACAACGTGTAGACGGCGTTGTCCGGCCCGCGCTCCCGCGGGCTGCGGACACGGAACAGGTCGCCCTGGTAGGACTGGTGTCCCCAGCCCGAGACGATCGGGCGGCTCCACCAGGACGGCTGCTCGCGACCCGGCGCGGCGCCGTACACCGCTTCGACGTAGGAGCGGACGGCGTGGCCGGCGTCGCGGCCCGGCATCATCACCACGTGCGGGGTCTCGGCGCGCCCCTCCACGTCGCGCTGTCCGCGGCACGGCAGGTGGAGTCCGAAGCCCGCGCCCCCGACGTACTCGTAGTCGGCGAACAGGTACTCTCCCGGCGGCACCCGCAGCCCGAAGGTCAGCCACTCGCGCTCGGGCCGCGCGGCCACCGCGAAGCACAGGACGCCCGGGTTGGCGACCAGGTTTCCTCCCTGGTAGTCCAGGTCGGCGTTCACGCTCACCTGGGCGTACTCGAAGGGGTGGAACTCCTGCTTGCCGTAGGTGTTCGGCTCGGGGCTGAAGACCCGCCGGAAGGCCGCCGGGGTGGGTCGCGAGTACGCGCGCGCCGGCGTCTGCCGCTTGTCGTTGAAGTGCTTGGTGAGCGCGAAGTGCTCGCGGAAGCCCGCGTCCTCGATGTTCTCGAAGAACCGGATGGCCGAGACGGGGCCGCGGCCGGCGAGCTCGGCGTGGAACTCCAGGCGGTCGTGGTGGACGTCGAGGTGGTAGAGCTTGTTCCACCGCGTGCTCTTGGCGGTCCAGGTGATCCGCTGGTAGGCGCCCCGGTCGGAGACGGTCCTGTCGATGAGGTCGATCTCCCGGTCCAGCTCCCCCGGGCCGTCCACGCCGACGCCCACCAGCAGGGGCTGGGTGAACGACTCCAGGTCCAGATGGACGAACGGGTCGGTGGGCGCCCCGAGGCGCAACCGAAACCCCGGCCGCTCGAATACGGTCTGGGAGTCCCGCATGTGTCATGCCTCCTCGGAGAGCGCAGGTCGTCGTCCTGCGGCAATGCTGGCGGCCGGCGCTCGAAGGTCGCTGGAATACCCGTCGGCCCGCCGTCGCGGGCCCTGGATCTCCGCTAAAGCCGCTTTCGAGAGCGGAGTGCCACGCTGGCGTGCCCCCTGAGAAGGAGAGTGGCCATGACCGAGATCGACTTCGATCCCTTCGACCGCGAGCACCGGGCCGATCCCTACCCGTACTATCGGCGCCTGCGGGAGGAGGCACCGGTGTACCGCTCGCCGCGGGGGGCGTGGATCCTCACCCGCTACCGCGACTGCGTCGCCGTACTGCGAGACGACCGGTTCGGCCACGGCACCCGGCAGCGGCTGCTGGACAACAGCAGCTGGCGGCGTCCTGCGCCCAGCCAGGCCATGCCGTTCATCCTGCTCGACCCGCCCGAGCACACCCGGCAGCGCTCGCTGGTGAACCGGGCCTTCACCCCGCGCCGGGTCCAGCGGCTCGGCCCGTGGATCCAGCGCCTGGTCGAGTCGATGCTGGACGAGGCGGTGGAGCGGGGCGAGGTCGACCTGGTGGAGGCCTTCGCCCATCCCCTGCCCGCGACGGTGATCAGCGAGCTGCTCGGTGTGCCGGTGGCCGACCGCGAACTGGTCAGGGGGTGGTCGCGGACGATCGCCCGCGGCGTCGACCCCGACTACCAGCAGAGCCCGCAGGAGAAGAGCGAGCGCAACGAGGCGCTGGCCTCCTTCGACGTCTACTTCCGCGGGCTGGTGGCCGAAAGGCGCAAGAAGGGGGCCGACGACCTGCTGACCGAGCTCATCGCCGCGCGCGACAACGGGACGGCCCTGAGCGAGGGCGAGCTGCTGGCGACCTGCACGATGATCTACGTGGCGGGTCACGAGACCACCACGGACCTGCTCACCAACGGCGTCCTGGCACTGCTGCGCAACCCGGGTGAGCTGAAGCGGCTCAAGGACGACCCCGGCCTCGTGGAGTCGACCGTCGAGGAGTTCCTGCGGTTCGACCCGCCCACCCAGCTCACTCGCCGGACCGCGCTCACCGACGTCGAGCTCGGCGGGCAGGAGATCGCGCGGGGCGACCAGGTCGTCCTGGTCCGCGGGGCCGCCAACCGTGACCCGGAGGTGTTCGGCGACCCCGACCGGCTGGACGTCGGCCGCTCCCCCAACCGGCACATCGCCTTCGACGGCGGGCCCCACTTCTGCCTCGGCGCGGGCCTGGCACGGCTGGAGAGCCGGCTGTCGTTCGAGGCGCTGACCAGCAGGGTCGCCGGGATGGAGCTCGCGACCGACGTCGTGCGTTACAAGGACAACCTCACGATCCGCGGACCGAGGGAGCTGCCGCTGCGACTGCTGGCCGGATGAGGCTCACAGCGCCAGCTTCTCGAGCACGTCCACGATCTCGGCGGGACTGGCCTGCCGTTCGATCTCCTCCTTGAGCTCGCGCGCGGCCTCGCGGTGGGAGCGGCTCTCCAGCAGGGCCGCCACCTCCGCGCGGATCACGTCCTGGTCGGCGTCGGCCAGATGGACGTGGCGGCCGGCGCCGAGTTCGGTCAGCCTCAGGGCGTTGAGCGGCTCGTCGGCGATGGACGGCAGCACCATCTGGGGCACGCCGCACGCCGCCGAGGTCAGCATGGTCCCCGCGCCGCCCTGGTGGACCACCGCGGTGACGGTGGGCAGCAGCAGGTGCAGGGGCATCGACTCCACCAGCCGCACGCTCTGCGGCAGGTTCCCCAGGAGCTTACGCTGTTCGGGGAAGGCCGCGACGACGACCTCCACGTCCAGACCGCTCACCGCCTCCGTCGCCAGCCGTACCGGATCGAGGTTGCCGGCGTGCTTGGCGAAGGTGACGCCGAAGGTCACCAGGACGCGGGGGCGCGCCGGGGGTTCGGCCAGCCATCCGGGTACGGTGCCCCCACCGTTGTAGGGCACGTAGCGCATGAACTGGCGGCCGATCGTCGCGGGCACCTGCAGCGAGGGCGGACAGGGGTCCACGGTCAGCGCGCCGTGCGGGTCCTGCAGGCCCAGCATCTCCCACAGCGGCGCCAGGATCGGCCGTTCGACCTCCTCGCGGACGTAGGTGTAGTCGGTGCCGCCGGACAGCGCCCTGATCGCGGGCACTCCCACGACCTGCGCGGCCTTCATGGCCGCGTAGCCGCGGGGTTCGTACACCACCAGGTCGGGACGCCAGCCGGAGGCGAAGTCGATCAGGTCGTCCGCCATCGCGGCCGATCCGGCCATGAACATCTTCACGGCCGTGGCGGAACGCGCCTGTTCGCGTTCCTCCCGGCTCGCCTCGGCGCCGGGCCGCACCCGGATCCTCTCGATGATCGCTCCGAGGTCGAGTGCGGGCCCGGCCGCCACGAAGGGCAGGCCGGATCTCGTCACCATCTCCCCGGCGTCGGGCTGGGCGGCCACCCGTATCTCGTGGCCCGCGGCCCGCAGCGCCCAGGCCAGGGGGACGAGAGGGTAGAAGTGCGATCGGGTGGCCCAGGTGGAGAACAGAATCCGCATCGGCGTGCGCCCTTCGGGGTCAGGCGGGCTTTCTGAGGGCGACCGCCTGGGACAGCGCGGAGAAGTAGCCCATGAGCAGTTCGGGAAGGAGCCCGACGACCCGGTCGAGGTCGAACTCGGGGAAGCCCAGCAGCTCGCGCGGGTCGCCGGCGACGACTTCGAAGCCGAGGTCGGAGACCAGCTCGTAGACGTCCACGTTGGTGCCCCAGACGTTCTTGTCCAGGACTCCGAACGGCTTGACGTCGAGGAACAGGTCGATGGTGAGCAGGCACAGGCCGCCGGGCGCGAGCAGGGTGTGGATGGCCTGGAGCATCTCGCGGGCCTCCTGCTGCCCCACGTGCTCGATCACCGACAGGCAGAAGGCCCGGTCGAAGGAGCCGGCGGGCAGGTCGGCCTCCTGGATGCGCTGGGTCACCAGGCGGGAGGAGGTGCCGAACGCCTCGTTGAGCCGCTTGTGGTTCTGCTCGGTCAGCGGCACCCCGACCGACGGGAACCCGGTCCAGCCGCGCTTGTCGGCCCAGCTCTCCACCTCGCGGGCCTCGGGGTCGACGTTGACGACCTCGCATCCCTCCGACGACAGGACGAACTGCAGCCCGCCCAGGCCGCCGCCGACGTCCAGGACGCGCATGCCCGGCTTGGTCTCGGCGGTGAAGTAGGCCCACGGGTACTCGAACAGCCTGGTGTGGTTGTTGCGCTGGTAGGCGAACGGGCCGAACCGCGCCGGGTCGGGGTCCTCCAGCCGCTGGCGGATCGACAGCTCCTGGGTGAGGTGACCGTACGGCACGCCCCAGCGCTCGTTCCACTCTCGCTGCTCCTCGGGCAGCACCCTGCGACCGATCATGTGCGTTCTCCTTAGCGGCGTCTGACGACGTTTCCGAGGTTCGGCCAGACGTTGACAGGGCGGCCTCGACCCTTGGTCGAGCGCCGATGGAGAGGCTCGCGGCCAGCCGTTCTAGAGCGAAATTCGAGTCGCCACCGTCACCCTGCGGGCGACGAATACGCAAAAACGGAGGCGAACCCATGCTGAGCAGGAGAAATGCCATAAAGTTCGGAGTGCTCGGGGGGCTTGCCGCCGCGCTGCCTGGCCGTACGATCCTGGAGGCCGTGCAGAACGGGCGCCAGGCGGGGCACCATATGCCGCCCTATCGTGACGTCGCCCTGGTCAGGAGCGGTGTCCTGCCTCCCGCGCCGGCGTTTGCCCGTCCCCTCCTCATCCCTCCCGTGCTGCGCCCGACCCGGCGGACCATGACGACCGACTACTACCAGGTCGCGATCAAGCAGGGGCAGGCGGAGGTCTTCCCCGGCATTCAGACCCCGGTGCTCGGCTATGAGGGACGCTTCACCGGGCCGACCATCCACGCCCACGCCGGGCGCCGCGTCGTGGTCACCCAGACCAACTCCCTCACCGAGCCGGCCGCCGTCCACCTGCACGGCGGGCACGTGCCGCCGGACAGCGACGGGCACCCGATGGACGTCATCGCGCCCGGTTCCTCGCGCACCTACGTCTATCCCAACAACCAGCTCGGCGCGACGTTGTGGTATCACGACCACGCCCACCATCTGGAGTCCGAGCACGTCTATCGCGGCCTGGCGGGTTTCTATCTGCTGAAGGACCAGACGGAGGCGAGCCTGCCGCTGCCCAGAGGTGGCTACGACGTGCCGCTGATGTTCCGGGACGCGCAGTTCGACGACCAGGGGAAGCTGCTGTACGCCAACGGCGGGTTCCGTGAGCGCACGACCGTCCTGGTCAACGGCCTGCCGCAGCCGTACTTCCAGGTGAAGGCGCGAAAGTACCGCCTGCGCCTGCTCAACGCCTGCAACGACCGCGACCTGGCGTTCACGATGGCGAACGGCGAGTTCGTGCAGATCGGCTCGGACGGCGGGCTGCTGCCGGCCCCGGTGCCGACGACCAAGGTCGGCGTGTGGCCCGGAGAGCGGGTCGAGGTCGTGGTCGACTTCTCGCGCTATCCCGTCGGGTCGCAGGTCGTGCTGGTGAACGAGCGGGGAAACGACGAGGCCACCAGGAACGTGATGCGTTTCGACGTGGTGGGCGAGGCGCCCGACTTCAGCTCGGTCCCCGAGACGCTGCGCCCGTTGCCGGACCTGGGCGAGGCCACCGTCACCCGTGACGTCGTCTTCAAACTCGACCTGACGACGGGCATGTTCCTGATCGACGGCAAGGTCTTCGACCCGGCGCGTGTGGACCAGCAGGTCAAGCGGGGCACGACGGAGATCTGGCGGATCAGCAACCCCGACACCCGGCCGGCGGTCCCGCACAACATGCATCTGCACCTGGCGCAGTTCCAGGTGCTGGAGCGTAACGGCCGGCCGGTGAGCGGGCACGAGGCCGGCCTGAAGGACACCGTGACCGTGCTGTCCGGCGGCACGGCGTCCTTCAAGGTCAGATTCGAGGAGTACACCGGCCGCTACGTCTACCACTGCCACCTGCTCGACCACTCCTCCATGGGCATGATGGCGCAGATGGAGATCACCCCCTGACGGGCCGTCACTCCAGGCGTTCCCGTGCCCCCGCACCGGTCAGCGCGTAGGTGCGGCGGCGCCTGCTGTCGACCGTCATCCACGCGCTGCGGACGTAGCCCAGGCGCTCCAGGCGGCGCAGAATGGGGTACAGACCGCCGAGCGGGAGATCGAAGGAGCCGCCGCCACGGCTCCGGAGCGCCTCGATGATGAGGTAGCCGTACAGCGGTCCACGCTCCAGCACCGCAAGGACCTCTCGGTCGACCGGGCTGAGGAAGTAGGCTGCCTCCATGTAGGAAGGCTACACGTAGAAGTTCTACCCTTGAAGAAGTTGCGAGGACGAAGGACGGCCTCGCCGGACACCGCCCGATCGACGGCTCCCAGCGGGACCCGAGCGGAGCGCCCCGCCCCCGTGGCGCGGGTCGTCGCGCCGCGCGGGATCGAGCCGTGGACCGGGCGGGCGGAGGGCTAGGAGTTGAAGGCCGTACGGCGCCGCGACAGCTCCGCCGTACCCAGTTTGCGGGTCGTGGAGATCACGATGCACCGGATGGCGGACGCCGCGACGTACCAGTTCGGCAGGATCCACACGAGCAGGCCGGCGAGCGTCAGCAGCGACTCCGGATGCGTCAGCGACACCGTCGAGACCATCCCCGAAGCCAGATGAGGCGTCGCGACCAGGAAGACGGCGGAGGCCAGCGCCTTGAGGGCGAGCACCGCCAGCGTCAGCATGCCCGTGATCCGCGCGAACCGCCAGGGGGCGCTGACGTAGCGCACGCCGAGGCTGAAGGCGAACAGGGCGGCCACCGCCATGACGACGAAGGCCATCTGGCTGTAGTCCCAGAAACGGGTGAACAGCAGATAGCCGTCGGTCGGCTGGCGGTCCGACCACGCGCCCGTCGACTTCCAGCTCTCGCTGGCCAGCACCATCTGCACCGCCATCAGCAGGACGAACCAGCGCACGGTGCGTCGCGCCTGGGCGAGCGCGAGCTCCCGCTGGTAGGCCGGAGCCACCTCCGCCACCGCCCCGAAGTCGGCCACGGCCATCACCTCGGCCTCGGCCTCGGAGTAACCGCTGTGTCGGTAGTCCTCCATGGCGTCGACGAGACTGTCGCCCGACTCGACGAGAAGGTCGGCCTTGAGACGGCGCGGACCGCTCAACGTGCGGCGCAATTCCTCGATGTACGCCTCGATCAGGCCTTGGCTCATCCGCATCCCCTGCAGGCGTCCGGTCGATCGGTATCAGGCTTCTTACTTTACGCCTCACTGCCTCTTTACTCGACCTTTGAAAGAATATGTAGAATATCTACATGTAGTCATGCTTCGCCTAATTTTCTCCCCGGAAGCACAGGAAGGGTAATCGTGATGAGGCATACACGCAGGCAATTCCTCAAGATCGCCGGAGGCACGGGCATGCTGGTGGGCCTGGGCACGACCGGGGCCACCGCGTGCGGTCCTCAATCCAATCCCGAAGCCGGCAGTCTGCTGAAGAGCAGCGCGAAACTTCCCAAGCCCTTCGAGGTGCCATTGCCGATCCCACCCCTCCTGCATCCAACACGCTCAGAGGGGGACACCGACTTCTATGACATCGTCCAAAAAGCCGCCAAAGTGGAGATCCTGCCCGGACTCACCACCGCCATCTGGGGCTACAACGGGATATTCCCCGGTCCCACGATCGACAGCCGCAGCGGGCGCCGGATCGTGGTGCGCCACCGCAACGAGCTGCCCGTTCCGACCACGACCCACCTGCACGGCGGGCACACGCCCTCCGATAGCGACGGCTACCCGCTGGACCTCGTGATGCCGGTCCTAGGCTGGAAGGAGGACACCGGACACACACATGGAGCACACAAGCCGATGGCGCCCACCAACGTGAGTCAAGGGGCCAAGGACTACACCTACCCTCAGGACCAGCGAGCGGCGACGCTGTGGTACCACGACCATCGGATGGACTTCACCGCGCCCGCCGTCTACCGAGGCCTGGCCGGCTTCCACATCCTCCGCGACGACGTCGACGACGCGCTTCCCCTGCCCAAGGGAGACCGCGAGATCCCGTTGATGATCACGGACCGGGCATTTGCCGACGATGGAGCGTTCCTCTACCCCGCCCTGGATCCCGCCGGCAGGCGACCCGGTCTCGACGGCGACTACGACACCGGGGTGCTGGGTGACGTCATCCTGGTCAACGGCGCCCCCTGGCCGGTCCTGGAGGTGTCGCCGGTGCGCTACCGCCTGCGGCTGCTCAACGGCTCGAACGCGCGACGTTACCGGCTCGAGCTCGATCCCCCGCCCAAGGGCGGATCCCCCTTCGTCCAGGTCGGCAGCGACGGCGGTCTGCTCAAGACTCCGGTGCGCCGCAAGTCGGTGACGATCTCCCCCGCCGAGCGATACGACGTGGTGGTCGACTTCTCCCAGTACGGCGCCGGCGCCGAGGTCACGCTGCGCAACGGGCTCGGCGACGGCACGACCGCCGACGTCATGCGGTTCCGGGTGACGCGCAGGGAGAAGGAGGACAGCACCATCCCCGCCCGGCTGTCCGACTTCGAGACCCTCGACCCGTCCAAGGCCGTCACCACCCGCCAGTTCAGCTTCGAGCGGGGCGACGAGCACACCTGGACGATCAACGGGAAGACCTACGAGCCGGGCGAGATGTTCGCCCGGCCGCGTCTGGGCGATGTCGAGATCTGGGATCTCGACATCGACGGCGCCAACCATCCCGTGCACGTGCATCTCAACCAGTTCCAGGTGCTGGGCGACGACGAGCGCAAAGCCGACGCCGGTCTGAAGGACACCGTGGGCCTCAACGCCGGGCAGAAAACCAGGATCCTCATCAAATTCACCGGATACCAGGGGCGCTACATGCTTCACTGCCACAACCTGGAACACGAGGACATGGGAATGATGGCCGACTACGAGGTCTCGGGCTGAGTGACGGGAAGGCCATTCATGGGATCGCGACACGGGTACCCCGTGCTGTGGCGGCTGACCGAGCCGCCCCCGCACGACGGGCCCCCGCTCGATGCGACCGCCGTCATCGTGTGCCGGCTCTTCCAGCGACTGCGAGGTGCGCCCGGCTTCTGCGTCTCCCTGCCCGCCGGGGAGACGCCTGTGCCGGATGAGGCCGAGCGGTGCGGCGAACTGGTGGAAACCGCCCGGCGCCGGCTCGTCGCGGGCGAACCGGAGACGGGGGTGGATCTGCGGGTCTGCGTGGTCGGCGCCGATCCCACCCCGCTGGCGTTCCTCAACATCCTCGGCGGTGAGGCCACGAAGACGGCGGTGCTGGAGCTGCTCGGCTGGGCGCGCAAGCACCACACCGGCCAGGGCGTCCTGCTGATGGTCCACCGCTTCGTCGCCGCGCGGGCGACGGCGGTCGCGCGCCTGTCCGACACCGACACCGTCAGGATCTCGGCGTGCTGGGGTCTCGGGGAGGATCTGCACCTGCCCGGCGTCCACGCCGACACCTTCGTCCTCAAACGGTCGCACGACGGCCCCGACCTGACCTTCGCCGGCGTCGACTGCGCCATCAAACCCTGGATGGACGTTCCTGCCGTCAGCGGCGCGATCCGCGCATCGACGCCGTCCCACCTGCGCAACGTACCCAGCCTCAGCGAGGAGGAGGCACTGGACGTCGGGCGCCGCGCCCTGACGGCGATCAACCTGGTGGGCCACTCGGTCCCCGTGGAGTTCGCACTGACCTCGCAGGGAACCCTCCTACGCGGGACCGGCGGAGGCATCTGACACCAGGGCGCTCCAGCGGTCTTCGAGCAGGGGTAAAGCAGGTGAAACACATACTCCTGCCATGACCGGCTACGTGCTCAACGAGAAACCCGCTCGCAGACGGGTCGCGCTGGCCGCCGCCGGCGTCGTCATGTTCGCAGGGACCGGCCAGCCCGCGGCGGCCGCCGTCCGGGGCGATCCGCCCTCTCCCATCACCTCCGTCACCGTCTCCGCGCCCTCTCCCTTCGCCTCCTGCGCGGATCCGGTGATGGTGCGCAACACCGAGTTCGAACCGTGGGTGACCACCCGGCCGGGCGATCCCGGACGGGTCGCGGTCGCCTGGCAGCAGGACCGTTCGACGACCGGTGCCGCACGCGGCGGCATCGTGGTCGCCACCAGCGCCGACGGAGGGACGACCTGGCGCGGCTCGGCGCTCGGCGGGATCACCAAGTGCTCGGGCGGTCCCTTCACCAGCACCAGCAATCCCGCGGTGAGCTACGCCCGCGACGGCCGCCTGTTCGCGGTGGCCATGGCCATGTCGTTCGGTCAGTCGACGGCGATCCTCGCCCTGCGATCCGACGACGAGGCCACCTGGAGCGCGCCGGTCGCCCTCACCCAGGACCCCAGCCCGGCCTACTTCAACGACCGGCCGTCGGTGACGGCCGATCCCCGCGACCCGCTGCGCGCCTACACCGTGTGGAACCGCAACCGGGCCGCCGACAACCAGCACGAGCTGATGTTCAGCCGGACCACCGACGGCGGAGGCAGCTGGGAGCCGGCCCGGGCGATCTACCAGCCCGCCGAGAAGGGCGCCGGAACCGTGGGCAACCAGATCGCCGTACTGCCCGACGGCACGCTGGTGGACCTGTTCTACGAGGGCGACTTCCCGGTCAGCGGGCCGCCGAATCCGAACATCCCCACGCGGGTGCGGGCCATCCGGTCGGCGGACGGCGGCCGCACCTGGTCGGAACCGGTCACCGTCACCACGACCGAGGTGAACGACCCGAAACTGCCCGGTGTGGAGCGCCCGGTGAGCGCCCGCGGTCTCATCCCCGACATCGCCGTCGACCGGCGCACCGGAGCGCTGTACGCCGTCTGGGGGGACGCCACCATGGCCTCCAGCCGCAGCTCCATCGGCCTGTCGGCCTCCTTCGACGGGGGGCGCCGGTGGAGCCCGCCGGTGCGGGTGGACCGCTCACCGGACAGCCCGCCGGGCGGAGACGGTCAGGCGTTCCTCCCCCAGGTCGACGTGGGCGACGACGGCACCGTCGCCGTGATCTACCACGACTTCCGGCGCAACACCCCGGAGCCCGGCACGCCCACCGACGTGTGGATGCTCACCTGCAGGCGCGGCCAGTGCCCGCGCGGGGCATGGCGTGAACGGCACCTGGCCGGTCCCTTCGACATCGAGAAGGCGGCCACCTGGTCGGGCGCCCCCTTCCTCGGCACCTCCGTCGGGCTGGCGCACACCCGCGCCGGTTTCCAGGCGGCGCTGGTGCTGACCAACGACACACCCGACAACCCCCAGGACATCCACGTCGTACGAACGCCGTCACGCTGACGGCCGACAAAAGGGAGTAACACATGTTCGCGGAATTGATGGCGGGGATCGGCTCGCGTCTCGTGAGGAACATCCCGCCCGACGGGGCGGCCTACTGGTCGGAGCGCTTCTGGGACCGTGACACGCTGGAGCAGGTCCCGGTCTTCGGCGACCAGTTGCAACACGTCAAGGACGACATCGGCGTGCTGATGAAGCGGTACGCCGGCACGGTGCGGACGGCCCTGGAGTTCGCCTGCGGCACCGGTCAGTTCACCAGCATGACCGCCACCCTCACCCCCGCCGAGTCGATCACGGCGCTCGACATCTCCCCCCAGGCCCTGGAGATAGCGGGCGGCCGGGTGGACCACCCCTCCCTCAAGCTCGTGTGCGGCGACTTCTGGGCCGACCACGGCCTGGGCGAGGCGGACCTGGTGATGTGCATCGACGCCATCCACCACCTCGGCGACGTACGGCAGGTGCTGCGGCGGCTGAAGTCCTTCATCGCACCGGGCGGGGTCCTCATCGGGAACCTGTGGACCATCGACCACTTCCACGAGGAGCAGCGCCACAAGCACGGCAGTGCCAAGCACCTGCTCAACTGCGCGAAGTTCCTCGCCAGCGCGCTGCTGCTGCGCCTGTCGGGCGGCCGGCTGCGCACGTCCGCCTACCGCAGCCAGCTGCTTTCCGCCCGGCAGGTGGAGCCGCTGCTGCGCCAGGAGTTCGGAGAGGTCGTCGAGGTCGTCAACGCCCGCTACTTCGTGAGTTTCGTCTGCAAGGCCTGACGGCCGCCTCATCCAGAGCAGGAGAACACCATTGCGCATCCTGGTCACCGGCGGTGCCGGATTCATCGGAAGACAGGTCGTCGCGGCCTTCCTCGAACACGGCCACGAGGTCCGTGTGATCGACGCCGCGCTGGCGGACGCCCATGGCGACGTGCGGCCCGAAGCGCCGGCCGGAGCGGAGACGATCTGGGCCGATCTACGTGACGACGGCGCCGCGGAGGCGGCCGTCGACGGTGTGGACGTCGTGTGCCACCAGGCCGCGTTGCCCGGCCGTGGACGTGAGGTCTACGACGCTGCCAAGTACGTCGGCTGCAACGACCTCGGCACGGCGGCGCTCCTGGCCGCCATGGCACGGCGTGGCCCCAAGCGGCTCATCCTCGCCAGCTCCGTCGTGGTCTACGGCGAGGGCCGCTACCGCTGCCCCGAGCACGGCCTGACCACCCCCGCGCCACGCCGCGCGGAGGATCTGCAGGCCGGGCGGTTCGATCCACCGTGTCCCGTCTGCGGCACCCCACTGGCCCCCATGGCCGTGCTGGAGGACGCCGAGGCCGAGCCACGCAACATCTACGCGGCCACCAAGCTCGCCCAGGAGTATCTGTGCCGCATCTGGGCGCACGAGATGGGCGGCACATGCGTCGCCCTGCGGTATCACAGCGTCTACGGGCCGGGGATCTCCTACGGCAGCCCTTACTCGGGGACGGTGGCGGCCTTCAGGGCCGCCCTCGACCGGGGAGAGCCGCCGGACGTCTACGAGGACGGGACCCAGCTGCGTGACTACGTTCACGTCAACGACGTGGCCGCCGCCAACGTGGCCGCGATGGGCTGGGAGGGACCGGGTTTTCGCGCCTTCAACGTCGCCAGCGGCGACCCCCGTCCCCTGATCGACGTGGCCCGGGTGCTCGCCGCCGAGGCGGGCGGCGCCGAGCCCGTCGTCAGCGGCACCTATCGGCTGGGCGACATCCGTCACATCGCCGCCTCCCCCGACCGTCTCATCAAGGAGCTGGGCTGGCGTCCGGCGGTGGAGTTCGAAGCCGGGTTCAAGGAGTTCGCCACCGCGCGGTTGCGTGACCTCAGCTCGCGGTCGCCGGCCCCGGCAGAGGGAACCGGATGACCAGTGCGATCCTCGCCGACGGCCCCGTGAAGTCTTACGGGGCCGTTCGGGCGCTGAACGGCTTCGACCCGGATTCGGGACGGCCGCCGGGCCGCGCGCGCGCGGCCCGGCGGCCGTCCCTCTTCCACCCCGTGGTGACCGCCCCGGTGTGGACGCCGGCCGTCATCGCGGTGTGCGTTCCAGTTGCCGGGCGGAAGTACGCCCGGCTGAGCCGTTCCTGAACCTGACACCGTCGCCGTGGGCGGTGACGACGAACCGGATGATCTGGCAGATCCGGCTGATGTCGTCATCGTCCACGGCCATGCCGGTGGGCACGCCGAGGACGAGGTCCGAGACGGCCTCGGTGTACGGCAGCCGCGCCCCCGTCCGGTAGGGCGCCATCGTGTGACAGCCGGGTGAGAAGTAGCACCGGCAGTTCACGTTCTCCGCGGCGAGCACCGAGCGCAGCGTGTCGCGGCTCACCCCGGTCACCCGCTGGTCGATCTCCAGGACGACGTACTGGTGGTTGTTTCCCGCCCCGAGGGGGAGCACCCGCAGACCGGGAACGCCGGCGAGCTCGCTCATGTAGCGCCGGTGGTTGGCCACGTTCCGCTCGACCACCGACGGCATGAATTCGAGCGAGGTGAGCCCCATCGCCGCCGCCGCCTCCGACATCTTGGCGTTGGTTCCCTGGTAGGACACCTCGTCCTGGCCGGTCTGCCCGAAGTTGCGCATCGCCCGTGCCTTGCGGGCCAGCGTGTCGTCATCGGTGACCAGGGCGCCGCCCTCGAAGGCGTTGACGAATTTGGTGGCGTGGAAGCTGAAGACCGCCGCGTCGCCGAAGGCTCCGATCGGCCGGCCCCCGTGCCGGGTGCCGAACGCGTGGGCGGCGTCGTACACCAGCGGCAGTCCGTGCCTGCGGGCGATCTCGGGCAGGACCTCCACGGCGTTCGGCTGCCCCCACAGATGCACCCCGAGGATGCCGGAGGTCTCGGGAGTGATCAGCGCCTCGATCTGGCCGGGGTCCATGAGGTGCGTCTCGGGGTCGATGTCGCAGAAGACCGGGGTGAGCCCGATCCACGACAGAGCGTGCGCGGTGGCCACGAAGGTGAAGGACGGCACGATGACCTCGCCCGTCATGCCGGTGGCGCGGGCCGCGACCTGTAGGGCGAGCGTGGCGTTGCACATGGCGACGCAGTGCCGGGTGCCCGCGAGGTCGGCGACGCGTTCCTCGAACTCGCCGACCAGTGGTCCCTGGTTGGTCAGCCACTGCCTGTCGAGCGCCTCTTCGAGCCGGGCGAACAGCCGCTCCCGGTTGCCGATGTTGGGCCGTCCCACGTACAGCGGCTCCCGGAACGCCACGGGACCGCCGAAGATCGCCAGATCATCCAGGGTTCGTTTCATCTCGCAAACGTGACAATCCCGGCTCGAAATCGGCTAGAGGATCGCCGGGAGCCAGCCGGTCGAGCGGCGGACGAGCGCCGCTCGAGCCGCCGATGCCACCGTGACGGCGATGAGACGACCGATGCCCGGGCCCCGACCGGACCCGAGCCGGATGAGGTGGTGACCATGACGAGCACGGCTGACGTGCGGGCCGCGAGGACCACGGGAACGGGAACGCTGTCGGTCCTGACCGGTCCGCGGATGGGATTCGAGGAGGGCCGCCGCATCGAGGAGCTGGTGGAGCGGTGGGCGCGGACTCGCCCGGACGCGCCCGCCGTCCGCTGGAAGGGTCACCATGTCGGCTACGCCGATCTGGTGGCGCAGGCGGGACGTGTCGCGCGGGCTCTCGCAGACATCGGGGTCGGCGCGTCCGAGGTGGTCGCCGTCCGCACGGCGCGAAGCCCGGAGATGATCGCCGCGTTGCTCGGTGTGATGAAGCTCGGCGCGGTCTACACCGCGGTCCCCGCCGAGTGGCCCGAGGCGCGCCTTGAGGAGGTGCTGCGCCGTACCGGCGCCCGGATCTGCGTCACCGACGAGGGAGGTTCGCCGATCGGCGGCGTGCCCACCGTCGGCCTGCGGGAACTGTGCGACGGCACCGCGCAGGTGCGGCAGGCCCTGCCGGCGCGCGGCGCGGCGGTCTCGGCCGACGCCTGCTGCGTGTTCTTCACCTCCGGCAGCACCGGCACTCCCAAATGCGTCCTCTCCCCCCATCTTGGGACGATCCGCGTCGCGCGAGAGGCCACGCTCGGCTTCGGGGAGCACACCGTGATGCTGCAGTCGGCACCGGTGGCCTGGGACGGCTTCGCCTTCGAGGTGTGGTGCCCGCTGATCAACGGCGGCACCACGGTCCTGCGGGACAGCGAGCACTTCGGCTACGACGACATCCGCCTGGCGGTCGCGCGGGGCGTGAACACCGTTTTCCTGACCCCGACGCTGTTCAACGCGACCGTCGACGACGACATCGAGGCGCTCGCCGGCCTGGAGGCCGTGATGCTCGGCGGGGAGAAGGCCTCCGCCAAGCACATCTCCACCGCCATCGGCAGGTTCCCGGGGTTGCGGGTGCACAACCTGTACGGACCGGTCGAGGCGACGATGTGCCCCACCGGCTATCTGGCCGACGGCACCGAGCGGGACGAGGTCCCGATCGGCGTACCGGTCGCGGCCACCGGCGTCTACCTGCTCGACGACGACGGCCGGATCGTCCCGTGGGGCGAGACCGGTGAGATCGCCGTCTCGGGCGCCGGCCTGGCCCTGTGCTACCTGGGGGATCCGCAGGAGAGCGCGCGCCGCTTCCCGCTGCTTCCCCTCGGGGACGGCGGCGAGGAGACGCGCGTCTACCTGACGGGCGACCTCGGCGTGATCGCCCCGGACGGGCGGCTGAGGTACCGGGGACGCAAGGACCGCCAGCTCAAGGTCCGCGGCGTGCGCGTCGAGCCCGGCGAGGTGGAGCGGGCCATCTGCGCGTTGCCCGGCGTGGGAAGCGCCGCCGTGGTGCCGCTGCCCCTGGGCGGCGTCACCGTCGAGGCGCTCGCCGCCTTCTACACGGCGTCCTCCGCAGTGTCTTCCACGACGTCTTCCACGGCGTCCTCCACGGCAGGCCGCCCGGACGAGGCCCAGGCGCAGGCCCCCACCGAGGAGGCGGTCTACGACGCGCTGAGCGAACGGCTGCCCGCGGCGTTCGTGCCCAACGTCATCCGGCGGATCGCGACGCTTCCGGTGACGAGCACCGGGAAGATCGACGTCACGGTGCTCGCCGAGATCCTCCACGACACGCCCCGGCCGGACGTCGCGACGCCCGGAGGAACCCTGGAGGTCGTGCTGCGGCACGTGAACGACCTGCTGGGCTATCCGGTGGGCCCGCAGGACGACATCTTCCAGCGGGGGGCCACCTCGATCGCGGCGATCCAGCTCGCCAACCGGATCGGCGGGGAGCGCGGCGTGGAGCTGCCGGTCTCGGTGTTCCTGCGGGGGCGCACCCCCGCAAAGATGGCCGAGGCCCTGGACGACCCGCTGCTGCTGGGCGAGCAGGACTAGCCAGCGAGCGGGACGGACAGGGCCGGCGGGCGGACAGAACGAGAGGGCAGAGCGAGCGGGCGGAGCGAGGGGCGGATGGACGGGCCGGGCCGAGCGGAGCGGGTGCGGCGGGCAGGGCGGAAGCCGCGGCGCGGGCCGGTGGTCACAGGCGGCTGAGAAGCTCCTCGGTGTAGAGCTCGCGAATGGAGCATGCGCCGGCGACCGTCGAGAAGTACCGTTGCACCGTCTCGGGATCGGAGGCGATCGCCCGCAGCATCGCCAGGCTCTGCTCCTGGACCTCCAGACGGGCCACGATCAGGGTGTTCTCGTAGATCTCGGCGAGCTGCCGGTCCCGTTCCCGGCCGTACCGGTGCAACGCCCGGGTCAGGGCGGCCTCGTCGTGCAGGTCGGCGCCGACCTGCACGACGAGGCCGGCGAGCAGCTCCGCCTGGAAGAAGGCGTCGGTGATGCCGCGGGCGGTGATGGAGTCCTTGTGGTGGCCCGCGTCGCCGACGAGCACCCACCCGGGGCCGTGGGCCTGGCGGAAGAAGTTCTGCTGGTCGCCGGTGCCGTACATGCGCTCCGCCCGGCGGCCGGAACGCAGCCGCTCGTACATGTCGGGCGCCGTCGCGCGGATGTTCTCCAGGTACGCCTTCTCCACGTCGGCCTTCACCGTCTCGAACTCGCCCTGCGGGAAGTACGCCGCGACACAGGTCGCCCCGTCGTTCGTGGGCGCCGCGCCGACCCACCTGCCGGGTGCCTCGTACAGCTCGAAGGTGGCCGGCACGTCGGTCCAGTAGGTGTAGTAGACGCAGGTCAGCCGGGGGTCCTCGATGACGGGGGCGGCTCCGGCCAGGCGGGCCACCGCCGATCGCATGCCGTCGGCCCCGACGACCAGCCGGGCACGCTCCTCGAACTCCCCGCCGAGGGAGCTGCGGCAGCGCACCCCGCACACCCTGCCGTCGTCGTCGCGCAGCAGCCCCACGACGGAGCACCCCTCGCGCAGCTCGGCCCCGGAGGCCACCGCACCGTCGGCCAGGATCCGGTCGAGGACGTGCCGGCGCGGGGCGTAGGCCGCGCGCTGTCCCTCCACCGCGACGGAACAGCCCGTCAGCCTGACGTCCGCCACCTCGTAGACCGCCTGGTCGAGCGGCGGGCAGCCGGAGGCCGCGACCGCGTCGAGCAGCCCCCAGGAGGCCAGACGGGCCACGCCCGGCTGGTGGATGTAGTGGGTGGAGAGGGTGTCCCGGGGGAACGTCGCGCGCTCCAGCAGGAGAACCCGGTAACCGGACCGGGCCAACAGCATTGCCGTGGGGGCGCCGGCGCACCGCGCCCCCACCACGATCACGTCATACATGTCCTACCTCCTGGGGTGACGGTGGCAGGCCGGACTCGAAAGTCACTCGACAGGTGCTCCGTACCAGCGCGATTCGAGTGGAGTTCTAGGGCCGGCACGGAGTCTCTGCTCATGAGACTCCACGACGTCTACCTCGCCGGCGCCGGAATGTACCTGCCGCCTCCGCTGACGGTCGACGACGCGATCGCCTCCGGGCAGTGCGACGAATCGGTCCGCACGGAGACGAGCGTCACCGCCGTCCGGGTGGCGGGCTCGGTCTCCGCCCCCGAGCTGGCCGTACGGGCCGCGCGGGAGGCGCTGGAACGGTCGGGGTACGCGCCCGACGAGATCGACGCCCTCTTCTACGTCAACGCCTGGCACCAGGGCCCCGACGGATGGTCCCCGCAGTACTTCGTGCTGCGGGAGGCGCTCGGCCGGGACGTCCCGGCGTTCGAGGTACGGCAGGGCTGCAACGGCCTGTTCGCCGCGATCGACCTCGGGGCCTGCTACCTGCAGGCGGCGCCGGAGCGCGGGGCCGCGCTCATCGCCGCGGCCGACAACTTCGGCACGCCGCTGGTGGACCGCTGGCGGTCGGCCCCGGGCAGCGCGCTGGGCGACGGGGCGACATCCCTGGTGCTGTCGAAGAGACGCGGGTTCGCGCAGGTGCTCTCCCTGACCCTGACCTCCGTCGTCGATCTGGAGGAGGTCGACCGTTTCGGGGAGGAGCTGTACCCGCCGGCCTGCACCGTCGGCACGACCATGGACCACCGGGTGCGCTCGCGCCGCTACCTGGAGAGCTTCGAGCGCCGGATGCCGCCCTTCGTCACGCTGATGCCCGCGGCGACGATCAAGGCGGTGGACCAGACCCTGGAGGAGGCGGGGGTGCGGACCGGCGACATCCGCCGGGTCTGCAACGTCAACGTCTCCCGGGGCTACCTCAACCGGTTCGTGTTCGAGCCGCTCGGCCTGTCCCCCTCGCTGGGCACCGCGGAGTTCGGCCAGGGCAACGGCCACATGGCCGCCAACGACTGCTTCTCCTCGTTCGTCCACCTGGCCGAGTCGGGGCAGGTGCGCGCCGGTGACGACGTGCTGCTGTTCGGCACCGCCCCCGGGCAGTCGATCGCCTGCGCGGTGATCCGGATGCTCGAAGAACCGGGCTGGCCGATCCCGGCCACCGGCCGCTGATCCCGCTGGAGGGTGAGATCCCCGTGCGTGTGCTGTGCGTGTCCTCCTGGCCGACCCACTACTACCCCATGGTGCCACTCGCCTGGGCGCTGCGGTCCCGCGGGCACGAGGTCCGCGTCGCGGTGCCTCCGGCGCACGCCGGCACCGTCGTCGCCTCCGGCCACCTCGCGGTGCCCGTCGGGGAGGACGTCGACATCACCGAGCTCTTCAAACGCGACATCCAACCGCTGATCGGCAACGACGACCCGGAGGTACGGCGCCGCCGCACCCTCGCCGCGATCGGCGTCTTCGTCTCCGTCGCCGAGGCCATGGCCGCGGAGGCGGTGCCGTTCGCCCGGTCCTGGCGGCCCGACCTGGTGCTGCACGAGCCGACGGCGTTCGCGGGCCCGCTGATCGCCGGGATCCTCGGCGTGCCGGCGGTCCGGCACCTGTGGGGACCGGACGGCACCTCCGCGGGTCCCGGCGGGGGCGGCCGGATGGACATTCCCTCGCTACGCCGGCTGGCGGAGCGCTACGGCCTGGCCGACCTCGATCCGATGGGCGACGTGAGCGTCGATCCGTGCCCGCCGAGCATGCAGGCGCAAGTGGAGCTGGAGCGGCTCGCGATGCGGTACGTGCCCTACAACGGGGCCGCGAGCGCGCCGCGTCACCTGCTCGAACCGTCCGGCCGTACCCGCGTCTGCGTCACCTGGGGGGTGTCCACCGCGGCCCTGGCCGGTTCGGAGCTGTTCCTGGCCCCCCGGGTGGTGGAGGCCCTCGCCGGGCTGGACGCCGAGATCGTGGTGGCGGTCAACTCCGCCACCCGCGAGCTGCTCGGCGAGCCGGGCGGCAACGTGCGGATCGTCGAGTCGGTGCCGCTGCACATGCTGCTACCCACCTGCGCGGCCCTGGTCCACCAGGGCGGCGGCGGGTCCATGCTCACCGCGGTGGCCGGCGGCGTGCCCCAGCTCGTCATCCCGCAGCTTCCCGACCAGCGCTTCAGCGCGCGCCAGCTGGCCGGAACCGGTGCCGGTCGCCACCTGCCCGGAGAGGAGGCCGAACCGGACGCCATCCGCGCCGGGGTCGAGGCGCTCCTCACCGAGCCCGCCCACCTCGACGCGGCCCGGCGGCTGCAGCGGGAGAACGACGACCGGCCCAGCCCGCTGGAGGTCGCGCAGCGGCTGGAGCGGATCTCCAGCTGCCTTTTAGCCGAGCCGCGCAGCATGGCGTTGCGCACCCGATGAAGGAGGACCGCAATGAGCAGGACACTGATCGTGGCCCGGCTGGAACCCGGCCCCGCGGAGGCGATCGCCGACATCTTCGCCGAGTCCGACGCCACCGAGCTCCCCCACATGGTGGGGGTGACCCGGCGCACCCTGTTCCGCTTCCACGACCTGTACTTCCACCTCGTCGAGGCGGACGACGAGATCACCCCCAATCTGTACCGCGCCCGCAGCCACCCGCTGTACCAGGACATCAACCGGCGGCTGGCCGAGCACGTGCGGCCCTACGACCCCAACTGGAAGGAGCCCAAGGACGCGATGGCCACGCCCTTCTACGTGTGGGAGAAGGACCCGGCCCGCTTCTGAAGGCCGAGCTACCTAAGGAGACGACGATGCCCGAGAAGGACGTCCGCCCCCCTGTCGCAGTCGGCGACGTTGCGCCCAACCGGCGCAGGGGCGGGGACATACGGATTCTGCTCAGCCCGAAGACGGTCGACTCGTGCTCCGGTTTCATGGGCGTGTTGACGCTGGAGCCGGGTGAGTACGTCAGCGAGCACTACCACCCCTACTCCGAGGAGTTCCTGTACGTCGAACGCGGCTCGCTGGTCATGAGCATCGAGGACGAGCCGGTGCACCTGGGGCCGGGGCAGGCGCTCATGGTGCCCAAGAACGTGCGGCACCGCCTGCGCAACGACGGCGAGGAAAGCGCGTTCGTCGTCTTCCACCTCAGCCCGCTGGCCCCCCGCCCCGAGCTCGGGCACGTGGACACCGAGCCGCTGCCCGCAGCCCAGGAACCGGTCGCCGCCGTCGGCGGATCCCCGACTAGAGAGGGTGGCTGATGAGCGGACGCAGGGTCGTCATCACGGGAATGGGGGTCGTGGCTCCCGGGGGCATCGGAACGAAGGCGTTCTGGGAGCTGCTGACCAGTGGAACCACGGCGACCCGCACCATCTCCCTGTTCGACTCGACCGGCTTCAGGTCGCGGGTGGCGGCGGAGTGCGACTTCGACCCGGTGCGCGAGGGCCTGTCTCCCCGGGAGATCCGCCGGATGGACCGGGCCGCGCAGTTCGTCGTCGTCTGCACCCGTGACGCGCTGGCCGACAGCGGGCTGACCGCCGACGAGCTGCCCGCCCACCGGACGGGAGTGAGCATCGGCAGCGCGGTGGGCTGCACGATGGGGCTGGAGGAGGAGTATCTCGTCGTCAGCGACCGCGGCAAGCGGTGGCTGGTGGATCCCACCTACGCCGTGCCCCACCTGTACGGGTACATGGTGCCGAGCACCCTGGCGGTGGAGGCCGCCTGGGTGTGCGGCGCCGAGGGCCCGGTCGCGCTGATCTCCACCGGCTGCACCTCGGGGCTGGACGCGGTCGGCCACGGCGCCCAGCTCATCCGCGAGGGCTCCGCCGACGTGATGATCGCCGGCGCCACCGACGCCCCCATCTCCCCCATCACCTCCGCCTGCTTCGACGCCATCCGGGCCACCACCCCCCGCAACGACGACCCCGAGCACGCCTCCCGCCCGTTCGACCGCGACCGCAAGGGGTTCGTCCTCGGCGAGGGGTCGGCGGTGTTCGTGCTGGAGGAGCTGGAGCGGGCCAAGGCTCGCGGCGCGCACATCTACGCCGAGGTCTCGGCCTTCGCCACCCGCAGCAACGCCTTCCACATGACGGGCCTCAAGCCGGACGGCCGCGAGATGGCCGAGGCCATCACCGTCGCCATGGGCAAGGCCCGGATACGCCCGGAGGACATCGACTACATCAACGCCCACGGTTCGGGCACCAAGCAGAACGACCGGCACGAGACCGCGGCGTTCAAGGCCAGCCTGGGGCATCGCGCCTACGAGGTGCCGGTGAGCTCCATCAAGTCGATGATCGGCCACTCGCTGGGCGCCATCGGCTCGATCGAGATCGCCGCGTCGGTGCTGGCCATCGAGCACAACGCCGTCCCGCCGACGGCCAACCTGGACACCCCCGACCCCGAGTGCGACCTCGACTACGTGCCCCACACCGCTCGGGAGCAGCGGGTCGACACCGTCCTGACGGTGGGCAGCGGGTTCGGCGGGTTCCAGACGGCGATGCTGCTGTCCGGCCTCGAAGGTCGTGCGGCATGACCGCCGTCGTCACCGGGATCGGCGTCGTCGCCCCCACCGGGGTCGGCGTCGAGGAGCACTGGTCGGCGGTGCTGTCGGGCGAGACGGCCATCGGGCCGATCAGCCGGTTCGACGTCTCGTCCTACCCCGTACGGCTGGCCGGCGAGGTCCGCGACTTCACCGCCACCGGGCAGGTGCCCAACCGGTTGATCCCCCAGACCGACCACTGGACGCACATGGGGCTGCTGGCGGCGGAGATGGCCCTGGACGACGCCCGGATCGACCCGGCGGAGCTGGAGGAGTACGAGCTGGCCGTGGTCACGGCCAGCTCGTCCGGCGGCACCGAGTTCGGGCAGCGGGAGATCCAGAAACTCTGGAGCAAGGGGCCGGGTCACGTCGGCGCCTACCAGTCGATCGCCTGGTTCTACGCGGCGAGCACCGGCCAGATCTCCATCCGGCATGGGCTGCGCGGCCCCTGCGGCGTCATCGCCAGCGAGCAGGCCGGCGGGCTCGACGTCATGGCGCAGGCTCGCCGGATGCTGGGCAACGGCTCCCGGATGGTGGTGAGCGGCGGGACGGACGCCTCGCTGTGCCCCTACGGGCTGACCGCCCAGCTCAGCACCGGTCTGCTCAGCCGCGACGGCGACTCCCGGCGCGCCTTCCGCCCCTTCGCCGCCGACGCCTGCGGCTATCTGCCCGGGGAGGGCGGCGGCAAGCTGGTCGTGGAGGACGCCGAGCACGCCGCCGGGCGTGGCGCACGGGAGCCGTACGGCGTCATCGCGGGGTATGCGGCGACGTTCGACCCGCCGCCCGGCTCCGACCGGCCGCCCACGCTGCGCCGGGCCATCGAGAACGCGCTGGCCGACGCCGGCGTGCCGGCCGAGGACGTCGACGTGGTGTTCGCCGACGCCATGGGCGAGCCGCAGGCCGACCGGCAGGAGGCGGAGGCGATCGCCGCGGTCTTCGGTCCCCGCGGGGTCCCGGTGAGCGTGCCCAAGGTCCTGACCGGCCGGATGTACGCCGGCGGCGGCGCCCTGGACGTCATCACCGCCCTGCTGGCCATCCGCGACGGCGTGCTGCCCGCCCTGCCCGAGGAGTACGAGATCAACCCCGACTATCCGATCGACGTCGTCCGCGGCGAGCACCGGCGGCTGCCGGTGCGCACCGCCCTCGTCCTGGCCCGCGGATACGGCGGCTTCAACGCCGCGCTCGTCCTGCGCGCCTGGCAACCATGAGATCCCCTAGGAGAACCGATGGCCAATCTGAATCTCGACGAGCTCAAACAGATCATGTCCAACTGCGGCGTGGATGAGGCGGTCGACCTGGACGGCCCCATCCTGGACACGCCGTTCGAGGAGCTCGGCTACGACTCACTGGCGGTGCTGGAGATCCAGGGCCAGCTGGAGCAGCTCTACTCCGTCCCCTTCTCCGACGACGCCCTGGAGCAGACCAAGACGCCGCGCCAGATGCTCGACTTCGTCAACGACCTGATCACCGCGGGAGCATAGCCATGGCCGCGCACACCGAGAACGAGATCGTCATCTCGGCCCCCATGGACCTGGTCTGGGGCAGGACCAACGATGTGGCGTCCTGGCCCGACCTGTTCAGCGAGTACGCCGCCACCGAGGTGCTCAGCCGGGAGGGCGACACCGTGCGCTTCCGGCTGACGATGCATCCCGACGCCGACGGCAACGCGTGGAGCTGGGTGTCGGAGCGGACCACCGACGCCACGACCCGGACCGTGAACGCGCACCGGGTGGAGACCGGCTGGTTCGAGTACATGAAGCTCTTCTGGAGCTTCCACCAGGAAGACGACGGCGTGTTGATGCGCTGGGTGCAGGACTTCCAGATGAAACCCGGGGCCCCGCTGGACGACGCGGCGATGGCCGAGCGCATCAACCGCAACAGCAAGGTCCAGATGGAGCTGATCAAGGAGCGCCTGGAGAAGGCCGCCGCCAACGCCCCGGAGGCATCATGACACTGTCCCTGTCCGGTAAGAACGCCCTGGTGACCGGGGGCACGCGAGGCATCGGACGGGCGATCGTCCAGGGGCTCGCCGACGCCGGCGCCAACGTGGTCACGAACTTCCACAGCGACCAGGAGGCGGCGGACGAGCTCGCCCGCGACCTCAAGGGGAGCGACGGCACCCACCACGTCCTGCGGGCGGACATCGCCTCGGCGGAGGCCGTCGGCGAGCTCGTCGAGGAGTGCCGGCAGCGGCTCGGCTCGCTCGACATCGTCGTGCACAACGCCGGCGCGATCAGCCACGTCCCCTTCGACAAGCTCTCCGCCGACGGCTGGAGTCAGGTGGTCGACACCAACCTCACCGCCGCCTACCAGCTCACCCAGAGGGCGCTGCCCCTGCTGGGCGACAGCGCGTCGATCATCTACGTCGGCTCCAAGGTGGCCACCGTGGGCGTGCCGATGCGCGCCCACTACACCGCGGCCAAGGCCGGGCTCGTCGGCCTGATGCGGTCGCTGTCGAAGGAGCTGGGCCCGCGGGGAATCCGGGTCAACGTGGTCGCCCCGGGCATCATCGACACCAGCGATCCCGACCGGCTGCCGCCGCAGGAGTACGCCGCCATGCAGGAACGGCTGGCCGAATACCGCAAGCGCACGCCGCTGGGCCGTCTGGGCCGCGCCGAGGACGTCAGCCGGGCCGTCCTCTTCCTGGCGGGCGACGACGCCGCCTTCATCACCGGCGAGACCCTGAACGTGGACGGAGGGATGTGACATGGCCCACGAAGGGGCCTTCCGCGTCATGCTGCGCATGCAGATCAACCCCGGCATGGAGCGGGATTTCGAGCAGACGTGGCTCGGCATCGGCAACGTGATCACCGAGCATCCCGCCAACCTGGGCCAGTGGCTGATGAGGAGCGCCGAGGAGGAGGGCATCTACTACATCATCAGCGACTGGCTCGACGAGCCGCGCTTTCGCGAGTTCGAGACCAGCGCGGCCCACCTGGAGCACCGCACCAAGCTGCACCCCTACCGCTCGGGCGGGTCGATGACGACGATGCACGTGGTCACCCACCTGACCGGAGCCGCGGCGCACCAGGCGGCGGCGCGGTGAGCGGCGAGTCACCGACCCCGGGGGGACGACCGGTCCGGGTCGTGGTGTGGTATCGGGCGCCCGACGGGAAGGCCGACGCGGTGACCTCCGCCTACCACGGCATCAGCAAGGAGATGGCGGGGACGCCGGGCCTGCTCGACAACGAGTTGCTGCGCTCGGCCACGGACCCGTCGGCCTTCGCCGTCATGAGCCGGTGGCGCGACGTCGACGCCTTCAACGTCTGGGAACGCGGCCCGTCGCACCAGAGCTCCACCGCGCCGCTCGTCCCCTACCTGGACCGGGCTCCCAACCGGCCCTTCGAGCTCTACGAGGTCACGGCCTCCTACTGAAACCCGGCCGCCTTCCGCACAGGAGTGAAGATGACGACTCTGGGCAGCGTACGACAAGTCACCGACTCGGACTGGCTGGCCTGCCCGAGTTGCCGCTCCCTCGTGTACCGCAGACGCTTCGCCGACGAACTCTCGGTCTGTCCCGACTGCGGGCACCACGGCCGGCTTCCGGCTCCCGACCGGCTGTCCATGCTTCTGGACGAGGGGTCGAGCCGCCTGCTGGAGTGGGAGCCCACCGAGTTCGATCCGCTGGGCTTCGTCGACTCCCGGCCCTATCCGGAGCGTCTGCGGGAGGCGCGGCGGGACACCGGGCTCGCCGAGGCGGTGCTGTGCGCGCGCGGCACGCTCGGCGGGCAGCCCGTGATGACCGCCGTCATGGACTTCCGTTTCCTCGGCGGCAGCCTCGGCTCGGCCGCCGGCGAGCTCATCACCCGGGCGGCCGAGACCGCGCTCGCCGAGCGCGTCCCGCTGCTGCTGGTCACGGCCTCCGGCGGGGCACGGATGCAGGAGGGTCTGTTCTCCCTCATGCAGATGGCCAAGACCAGCCAGGCCCTGGCCGAGCTCGACGAGGCGGGGATCCTCACCGTCACGCTGATCACCGACCCCACCTACGCGGGTGTCGCGGCGTCGTTCGCCACCCTGACCGACGTCATGATCGCGGAGCCGGGCGCGCGGATGGGCTTCGCGGGGCGGCGGGTGATCGAGCAGACCATCGGGCAGATCCTGCCGGCCGACTTCCAGACCGCCGAGTTCCTGCTGTCGCACGGCCTGATCGACGTCATCCAGCCGCGGCGCCAGCAGCGGGCGGCGCTGGGCCGGCTGCTCTCCCTGCAGCAGCCCCGTCCCTCCCGGCTGCCCGTCACCGCGGACGCCGTCATCGACGACCCGGCGCGCCTGCGGTCCCAGGAGACGTGGGCGACCGTACGGCTGGCCCGCGAGCTGGGCCGGCCCACCACGCTCGACTACGCCGGATACCTGCTGGACGGCTTCATGGAGCTGCACGGCGACCGCATGTCGGCCGACTGTCCGGCGATCGTCGGGGGGATCGGCTGGCTCGAAGGCCTGCCGGTCATGTTGATCGGGCACCAGAAGGGCCACGCCACGCACGAGGTGATCGCCCGTAACTTCGGCCGGGCCACCCCGGAGGGGCACCGCAAGGTCGCCCGCCTGATGCGGACCGCGGCCAAGCTGAACCTGCCCATCGTGACGCTCATCGACACCCAGGGCGCCGAGCCGGGGCTCACGGCCGAGGAACACGGCCAGGCGATCGCGATCGCCGAGAACCTCCGGCTGATGTCGGGGCTGCCCGTGCCGATCGTCTCGATCGTGACCGGCGAGGGCGGCAGCGGCGGCGCGCTGGCTCTCGGGGTCGCCGACCGGGTCCTCGCGTGCGAGAACGCCGTCTACTCCATCATCAGCCCGGAGGGGTGCGCGGCGATCCTGTGGCGGGACGCCGCCGAGGCCCCGCGCGCCGCGGCGGCCCTCCGGATCGACGCACGTGAGCTGCTGCGCCTGGGGCTGGTGGACGGCGTCGTCCCCGAGCCCGACGGCGGCGCTCACACCGACCCCGCCCGCGCGGCGGGGTATCTCCGCGCGGCCGTCACGTCCACACTCGCCGAGCTTCTACCGCTCGACGGAGAGCGGCTCGTCCGCGCCCGGCGCGCACGCTTTCGCCGCCATGGCGCGCAAGCCTGTTCCTGAGCTGGAGGTTGCTGTGTTCTCCTCAATTCTCATCGCCAATCGCGGCGAGATAGCCCTGCGCGTGGCACGGACATGCCGTGAGCTCGGCATCCGGACCGTCGTGGCGCACTCGACCGCCGACCGGGACTCCGCC
Source organism: Streptosporangium sp. CA-135522 (assembly GCF_050949235.1). Classification (NCBI taxonomy): domain Bacteria; kingdom Bacillati; phylum Actinomycetota; class Actinomycetes; order Streptosporangiales; family Streptosporangiaceae; genus Streptosporangium; species Streptosporangium sp. CA-135522. The sequence continues at coordinate 2,789,038 of NZ_CP192026.1, read as the reverse complement.
GCCGTCGCCTTCGCCGACGAGGCGGTGCAGATCGGCCCGCCCCCGGCGAAGGGCAGCTACCTCAACATCGCCGCCGTCATCGAGGCGGCGCTGGCCACCGGGGCGGAGGCGATCCACCCCGGGTACGGATTCCTGTCGGAGGATCCGTACTTCGCCGAGATCTGCGAGGCGAACGGCCTGACCTTCATCGGTCCGCCCGCCGACGTCATCTCCCGCCTGGGCGACAAGGCGCAGGCGCGGGCGATCATGTCCGACGCCGGCATGCCCGTGCTGCCGGGCAGCCGCGAGACGCTGGAGTCGGCGGCCGAGGCGAAATCCCTCGCCGACGAGATCGGCTACCCCGTCATCATCAAGGCCGCGGCGGGCGGCGGCGGGCGCGGGATGGGCATCGTCCGCGACAGCGGGGACTTCCTGCGCATCTACGGTGAGACCCGCGCGCACGCGCAGGCGGTGTTCGGCGACGGGCGCGTGTACGTCGAGCGCTTCTGCGAGACCGCCCGGCACGTGGAGATCCAGGTCCTGTGCGACCTCTACGGCAACGCCGTGCACCTGGGCGAGCGGGACTGCTCGGTGCAGCGCCGCCACCAGAAGCTGGTGGAGGAGACGCCCGCGCCCGGACTGCCGCCCGGTCTCACCGCGCGCATGGGCGAGGCCGCCGTGCGGGGAGCGCTCGCCGCCGGGTACGTCGGCGCCGGAACGTTCGAGTTCATCGTCGACCAGGACGACGCGTTCCACTTCATGGAGATCAACTGCCGGATCCAGGTCGAGCATCCGGTGACCGAGATGGTGACCGGCCTCGACCTCGTCCGCGAGCAGATCCTCATCGCCGCGGGCCAGCCGCTGCGGCTGCGGCAGGAGGACGTGGTCCTCAACGGGGCGGCGATCGAGTGCCGCATCAACACCGAGGACCCGTCGCGCGGGTTCGCGCCGACGCCGGGACAGCTGACACGGTTCGTCGTCCCCGGCGGCCCGTTCACCCGGGTGGACACGCACGGCTACCCGGGGTGGCGCGTGGGCCCCGACTACGACTCGCTGCTCGCCAAGGTGATCGTCTGGGCGCCGGACCGCGAGCAGGCGCTCGCCCGGATGGAACGCTGCCTGGGCGAGCTCCAGGTCGAAGGGCCTCGGGTCCACACCAACGGCGCGTTCCTGCGGGAGGTGCTCGCCCACCCGCTCTTCCAGGACGCCAAGCACACGACGTTCCTCGTCGACCAGATGCTCACCAACGGCACCCCGCTCAAGGAGCGGGCCGAACCCGAACAGAAGGAGTGACCGTGACAATGATCCGAAGCCTGCGCGCCAACCTGGCGGCAGGCCTGACAGTCGGCCTGACAAGGGCGGTCGGCCTGGCCGCGCTCTGCCTGCTGGCCATGCCGGCGGTGGCCGCCGCCGGCGTCGCCGGCACGGCCGAGCGCCCCACCCGCACCCCTCCCCCCGTTCTGGACGTCACGATCACCGCCGCGGGCTTCGAGATCCCGGGCGCCAACCCCCGGCCGAGCGGCCTGACCACCTTCCGGGTGAGCACCCCCGAGCCGAAGGGGATGTGGCTGGCGCTGCTGCGCCCGAAGCCGGACTCCACCTGGGAGCGGGTCATCAAGGCGTTCGACGACTCGGCCTCCCCCGATCCCGCGGTCGCCCTGCAGGGCGTGCGCGACCAGTACCGCTATGCCGACTTCGCCGGCGGCGTCGCCGTCTTCCCCGGCCGGCCGGTCTCCTTCACCGAGCGGCTGACCCCGGGCCGCTACTACCTGGTGGGGACGTCGCAGCAGGGCGGCGCGCACCTGCAGACCCTCGACGTGGGCGAGGATCGGGTGGAGGCCACCCCGCCGCGGATCGACGGCATCATCCGGATCGTCGGAACGGACCGTCCGCGGTTCGTCATGCCGTCCCGGTTGCCCGCGAACGGCACCTTCCTGGTCATCAACGACTCCTCGATCCCCCAGGAGGCCGTCTTCGCCCGCACCGTCCCCGGCGCGACGTTCTCCACCGTGCAGAACTACTTCGACGCCCAGCGGGAAGGCAGGCCGCTGCCGCCCAATCCGCTCGTCGCGACGGTCGCCGGGATGCTCGCCATCTCCCCGGGTCGTTCGGCGATCGTCCATGCGGACTTCGAGCCCGGGAGGTACAGCGTCCTGTCCTTCCTCATGGAACCGGAGAACGGAGTAAAGCAGGCCTATCTCGGACTTCATCGCGAGTTCGACTTTTTGGTCAAGTAAGGCATGAGGTTTCGGTCATCTAGTACGGCCCGGCACTGCACCATAGATCATTTGCAGCGATCCAAATCTTTAATGGGTAGACACTCTACCTGTTGATGATTTACCGTGTAATTGCCCTTAAAAGGGCGCATGGACGCAGACCACGTACGCCAACCCAGGCCGGGGGTATGGGGACCGACATGCTTTTCAATGTCTTAGGCACATTCGAGGTGCGAATTGCTGGTCAGGACCTGACCCCGTCCGCACCAAAGCTGCGGACGGTACTTTCACTTCTACTGATTAATTACAACAGGATCACTCGTCCGGACTCGCTGATCGACGAGCTCTGGGGGGACTCGCCACCGATCAGCGCCGCCACCACACTGCAGACCTACGTCTACCAGCTCCGTCGCCTCATGACGGCGGCGGGCCAGCCGGGCGAGGAGTTCCTCGTCACCAAGGCCGCCGGATACCAGGTGCAGGTCCTGCCGGAAGCCATCGACGTCTACCATTTCGAACGCCATCTCAAGCAGGGCAGGGAGCTGCTCCAGGAGGGCTCCCTGCAACGGGCCTCCGAGAAGCTCTCCCAGGCGCTGAGCCTGTGGCGGGGTCACGCCCTGACGGACGTGCCCAGAGGACGCCTGCTCGAAGCCCACGCGATCAAGCTGGAGGAAGGCCATCTCAATGCGCTGGAGATGCGCATCGACGCCGACCTCCAGCTCGGCCGCCACCGCGAGCTGATCAGCGAGCTGAAGGAGCTGACGGCCAGCTATCCGATCTGCGAGGGCTTCTACTCGCGGTTGATGCTGGCCCTCTACCGATCGGAACGGCGCAGCGAGGCGCTGTCGGTCTACCAGCAGCTGCGCGCCATGCTCAACGACGAACTGGCGCTGGAGCCCTCGCAGCCGGTGCGCAACCTGCAGCAGGCGATCCTCCAGGGCGACTCCTCGCTGGACCTTCCGGTGAAGGAGCCGGAGACCATCCGGCTGCCGCCGGCGCCGCGGGTCGCCTCGCCGCCCGCCGAGCTACCACCGGACATCGCGGACTTCACCGACCGTCGCAACGTCCGCAAGCGGATCGAGCTGTCGCTCGTCACTCCCGCCAACGAGAAGGCGATCCCGATCGTCTCCATCACCGGCATCGCCGGGGTGGGCAAGACCGTCCTGGCCACCCACGTCGGCCATCGGGTCCGGTCGCGGTTCACCGACGGCCAGCTCTACGTCCACATGCGGGGGATGTCGTCCAAACCCCGCGAGCCCGAGGACGCGCTCGGCACGATGCTCCGGACCGTGGGTTTCGCCGCCCGGGACATCCCCGCCGACCTCGAAGGCCGCAGCAAGCTCTTCCGGACCTGGAGCGCCGACCGCAGCGTGCTGGTCGTCCTGGACGACGCGTCCCTGGCCGCCCAGGTCCGGCCGCTGTGCCCCACCGGGCCCAACAGCGCGGTGATCGTCACAAGCCGCTCACCGCTCTACGGGCTCACCAGCGCCGAGCAGGTGGAACTGGACGCCTTCGACCTCGACGCGGGCATCCAGCTGCTGCGCCAGATCATCGGCAACGACCGGGTGGCGGCCCAGGAGAAGGCGGCGCGGGCCATCATCGAGATGTGCGGCGCGCTGCCCCTGGGCATTCGCATCGCCGGCGAACGGCTCGCCGCGGCACCGCACTGGACGCTGGACCGCTACCGCGCCAAACTCGCCGACGAGGGATCCCGCCTGACCGAGCTGCGCTGGGGCGATCTCGACGTCCGCACCCGGGTGGAGGGCAGCTACCGGCTGCTCGACGCCAGGATGCGCCAGGCGTTCATCACGCTGGGCACCTCCCGTCAGCAGCACTTCTCCACCCGTGACACCGCCGACCTGCTCAACATCAGCGTCACCTCCGCCGAAGAGGTCCTGTCGCACCTGCTCGACGTCCGTCTCATGACGATCTCCAGGTGTTCCCACGGCGGCGACTTCTCCTGCGCCATCCCCGAACTGATCCGCCTGTACGGGGTGGAGCGCGCCGGGGAGAGCTGTCCTGCCACCCTCGACCGATCCACTGAGTGGTGTTCGAGAGTGCCTTGAGCGGCACGGAAGACGATGGGGCGGTCGGTTCCCCTTCGGCTTCGGGAGGGCACTTGCCCACGTACCACTACCGCACGACCGTACTGATCATCGGTGGCGGGCTGACCGGCCTCAGCGCCGCGCTCTTCCTGGCCTGGCACGGGGTCCCCGTGCTCCTGGCCGAGCGGCACTCGGGCACATTGATCCACCCACGGGCCCGCACGATCAACCCGCGCACGCTGGAGATCTATCGCCAGGTGGGGCTGGAGGAACGGATCCTTTCCGTCCCCAGCCTCCCCGGCGGCCAGATCATCGTCCACGGGACATCCCTGGCGGCTCCCGAGGAGCGGCGCAGCCCGATGGAACTGCCCCGGGAGAGCCGGCTGGCCAGCCCGTGTTCCTGGGCTCCGATCGACCAGGACCAGCTGGAGGCGATCCTGCGGGTCCGCGCCGAGGAGCTGGGGGCCGAGGTCCGTTTCGGCACCCGGCTCACCGGGTTCGAGCAGGACGGCGCGGGCGTGACCGCCACGGTCCGTGACCTCGGCAGCGGCCTCGACCGGACCGTGCGCGCCGACTACATGATTGCGGCCGACGGAGGGCCGAGCCCGATCCGGGACGAGCTGAGGATCCCCCGGACCGGCCTCGGCCGGCTCGGTCACACCGTCACCCTCGTCTTCGAGGCGGAGGTGTCCGCCGCGCTGCGCGGGCGGCGGGTGGGTCTGTGCCATCTGCGCAGCCCGATTCCCGGCACGGTGCTCATGCCGCACGACCGCGCCGACCGCTGGGTGATCAGCTTCCCCTACGACCCCGCGCGCGGCGAGTCCCCCGCCACCTTCACCGAGCAGCACTCGATCGAGCTGATCCGCGCCGCCCTCGGGCTCGCGGACGCCGAAGTCTCCATCGTCCCCCAGCTCGCCGACGGCACCAAGGTGCTCAGCTACGACATCGACGCCCTGCTGGCCGGGACCTACCGTAAGGACCGGATCTTCCTGGCCGGGGACGCCGCCCATGTCATGCCCCCGTCCGGGGCCTACGGGTCGGGCACCGGCATCCAGGACGCGCACAACCTCGCCTGGAAGCTCGCCGCCGTGACGCGCGGCCACGCCGATCCCGCCCTGCTCGACACCTACGAGTCGGAACGGCGGCCGGTCGCCGACCTGACGATCCGTCAGGCCACGCTCAAGCGGGAGGTGAACATGGGGCTGCGCAGCCCGGAGGACGCCGGGCTGCTGTCGCCCTCCGAAGCGGTGATCTTCGGGTACGGATATCCCTGCGGCGCGGTGTGGGACGACTCCCCCTCCGCCCTTCCCGCCCTGTCCTCACCCGCCGAGTTGCAGGGGCGTCCCGGCACGCGGGCGCCCCACCTGCCGGTGCGGATCGACGGCCGCGAGTGCTCCCTGCTCGACCTGTACGGCCGCGGCTTCGTGCTGCTGTCCGGAGGGGAGACCGACGCGTGGACCAAGGCGGCGGTGGAGACGGCCAGCCGGCGGGGCCTGCGAATCGACGCCTACCGGTTCGGAGTGGACCTGGACACGCCCGACGGCTGCGAGGCGTACGGGATCAGCGCGTCCGGCGCCGTCCTGGTGCGCCCCGACGGATACGTCGCCTGGCGGGCGGCCGGCTGCCCCGCCGAACCCAGGCTGACCCTCGACGGGGCGCTGGAGCGGCTCCTGTGGCGGAGCCGGTCTCCGCGTTGACCGCCGAACACACGCTCACCAGCTGACCGGCAGGGCCTCGGGGCCGCGGATCATCTTCCCCGAGGCCCAGACGAGGTCCTCGACGGAGCCCGCGAGGCGCAGGGCGGGCAGCCGGCCGAACAACCCCTGCAGCGCCACGCCCAGTTCGAGCCGGGCGAGCTGGGCGCCCAGGCAGTGGTGCGGGCCGTGCCCGAAGGCCAGGTGCGGGTTGGGGGCGCGGGTGATGTCGAGCTCGTCGGGCTCGGTGAAGACGGCGGGGTCGCGGTTGGCCGAGGTGGTGGCGGGAAGCACGGCCTCGCCCGCTTTGACGAGCGTTCCCTCGATCACGACATCCGCCACCGCGACCCTGATCGTGCCGCCGCTCACCGCCAGGGGTGTGTAGCGCAGCAGTTCCTCCACCGCGCTCGGGATCAGCGCGGGGTCGGCCCGCAGCAGGTCCAGCTGCGCCGGATGCCGCAGTAGGGCCAGCACCGCTCCGGATATCAGGTTCGCCGCCGTCTCGTAACCCGCGACGAGCAGGGTGACGCCGAGGGTGACCAGCTCGGACTCACTCAGGCGCTCATCCTCCCGGGCCCTGGCCAGATCGCTCAGCAGGTCGCCGGCGGGCTCGCGCCGCTTGGCCTCCACGAGCCCGGCGAGGAAACCCTTGAGCCGCTCCCCCGCGGCCGCCATCGCCTCGGGCGAGTGACCGGCGACGCTGAGGTAGGCCTGAGACCATTCCTGGAAGTCGCCGCGGTCCTCCTTCGGCACTCCGAGCAGCTCGCATATCACCCCGATGGCCAGCGGCCGGGCGAGGCCGCCCACGACGTCGCCGGGGGAACCCGCCGCGACCATGTCGTCCAGCAGCCCCGCCACCAGCCCCTCGATCCCCGGCCTGAGCCGCTCCACCCGCCGGGCGGTGAAGGCCCGCATGACCAGGCCGCGCAGCCGGGTGTGCTCCGGCGGGTCCATGGTCGTCAGGGAGTCGCGCTCCAGGGGGATGCGCCGGGCCCTCGGCGCGCCCGGGGCCGCGGCGGCCGCCCGGCTGAGAGCCGGGTCGGCGAGCAGCGCCCGGTTGCCGGCGTAGGTGGTGACCAGCCAGGCGTGGTCGCCGGTGGGCAACCGGACCGGCGCGGCCGGCCGGGACCGGCGCAGCTCCCCGAAGATCGGCGCCGGCTCGTACGGCACGGGCGCCTCCGGCGGAAACGTCAGCTCACCATTGGTCTCACCGGAACCTGGCACCACGCCTCCAAAAAAATCGGAATAGCGAATAATACAATCCACCAATCGACTGGAATATCCCTCGAAGAACTCTGGAGACAATTAATTGGCAATTGTCACCAATATCGCGATGAGCCTATGCTCAAGGCGACCGGCTGACGAAATACGAAGGACGGGCTTATGCGATCCCATTCGGTGCTGATTGTGGGCGGCAGTCTCGTTGGCCTTTCCCAGGCCCTGTTCCTCGCCCGGCAAGGGGTGGACTGCGTCCTCGTGGAACGGCATCCGGGCCTGTCGATCCACCCGCGGGCCCGGGGCCTCAACCCCCGCACGATGGAACTTTTCCGCCAGGCGGGGATCGAGGACCGGCTCCGCGCCACCGAGTCCGCCCGGGCGCTCGCCGGCAACTCCGGCGTCGCCATGGTGGACACCCTCGCCGGGCAGGAGTTCACCCGGCTGGAGCAGGCCTACTTCATGGACACCGACACCGACTACTCGGCGCTCACCCCGGTGACGTGGTGCCTGTGCCATCAGGACGAGGCGGAGCCCATCATCGCCGACCGCGCCCGGGAGCTCGGAGCCGACATCCGCTTCGGCACGGAACTGGTGAAGTTCGAGCAGGGACCCGACGGGGTCACCGCGGTGGCCCGCGACCGCGCGAGCGGCGCCGAGGAGACCCTTCACGCCGGCTACCTCGTGGCGGCCGACGGCGCCCACAGCGGGATCCGCGAGGAGCTCGGCATCTCCACTCGGGGCCCGGGCACGTTGAGCGACTTCCTCAACATCTCCTTCACCGCCGACCTGCGCCCGGTGCTGGGCGAGCGCCGCTTCGTCATCTGCTACGTGCGCGCGCTTCCCATGCGGGCGGCGCTGCTGCCGGTCAACAACGCCGACCGGTGGCTCCTGCACGTCGAATGCGATCCCCGGCGGGCGGCCGCGATCAGCCCCGCGGAGTGCCGCGCCCTGGTGCGCGCCGCGGCCGGGACGGCCGACCTCGACGTCGTCATCAACCAGGCGGTCCCGTGGGAGATGGCCGGCCACATCGCGGAGACGTTCCAGTCGGGACGGGTCTTCCTGGTGGGGGACTCGGCCCACGTGATGCCTCCGACGGGCGCCTTCGGCTCCAACACCGGCGTCCAGGCCGCGCACAACCTCGCCTGGAAGCTCGCCGCCGTCCTCCGCCACGGAGCCTCGCCCACGCTGCTGGACAGCTATGACGCCGAGCGGCGGCCGGTCGCGGCGCGGACCGTGGAACAGGTGGTGCTGAGGTCCCGGGACCGCTCACGGATGACCCGGGCCGCCGAGCAGGGCGGCGAGCAGGGCGGCGGCCGGACGATCCGCCCCGACGCCGAGCTCATGTTCGCCCATCGTTACCGCTCCTCGGCCGTCGTCTCCGACACCGATCCCGCCACGGCGGGCGACGCCGGTTCCGGCACGGCCGGCGAGACGGGCGGCGCCGGCGACGGTGGCGCGGGCGTCGTCGCGGGCGGTGCCGACGCCGGTTTCGGCACGGCCGGCGAGGTGGGCGTGCGCGCTCCGCATCTCGTCCTGACCCGGGCGGGTGAGCGGCTCGCCGTGGGCGAGCTGTTCGGCGACGGCTTCGTGCTGCTGGCCGGCGCGGCGGGGGTGACCTGGACCGAGGCCGCCGCCGCCCTCGCCACCGAGAGCGGGATCCCGCTGGCCGCCTACCGGGTGGTGCCCGCGGTCTCCGGGCCGGACGACCGCGTGGACGGCCCCGGCCTGCTGGCCGACCCGGCCGGGGAGTGGGAACGCGCCTTCGGCGTGGGTCCCGCCGGAGCGGTGCTGGTCCGGCCGGACGGATTCGTCGGCTGGCGCTCGCCTGCCGGTCACCCGGATCCGCACCGGGCACTCGGGGAGGCGCTCTCCCGGATCCTGCACGGCGCTCCGGCCCCTTTCCTCGTCTGAAAGAACCCGATCCGAAAGGGAGTCAGGATGCGTCAGTATCGAACGGCGCTCGTCACCGGCGCCTCCGGCGGCCTGGGCGCGGAGTTCGCCAGGGAGCTCGCCGCGCGCGGCAGCGCCCTGGTGCTCGTGGCACGCGACGAGGTGCGCCTGGAGGAACTCGCACGGGAGCTGCGCAAGCGGCACGGCGTCGACGTCGCCGTCATGTCCGCGGACCTGTCCGACCCCGCCGGCCTGGCCCGGGTCGAGCGCCGCCTGTCCGCCGAGGAGCCCCCGATCGACCTGCTCGTCAACAACGCCGGGGTCATCGGCGAGGTGGGGCCGTTCGCCACCCGCGACCCCGACACCGAGGAGCGCAACCTCCGGCTCAACCTGCTCGCCGTGATGCGCCTGACCCACGCCGCCGTCGGCGGCATGGCCCGTCGCAGGCACGGCGGGGTGATCAACGTGTCGTCGGCCATGGGCTTCCTGCAGATTCCCGGGGGGTCGTCCTACGCGGCCGCGAAGTCCTTCGTCACCTCGCTCAGCCAGATCGTGCACAGCGAGGTGCGGCTGCTGGGCGTGCACGTGCTGGCGCTGTGCCCGGGATCCACCCGCACCAACCTGCACCGCTCGGGCACCAGGCGGGGATGGACGCTCGGCCGGGTCCGCGAGCCGGGGTTCGTGGTGCGCGAGGCGCTGGCGGCGCTGGCGGCCGGCCGGCCGGTGCACGTGCCGGGCGGGGAGTACAAGCTCAAGGTGTTCCTCGCCCGGCACGCGCCCCGGCGCCTGGTGAACCGCCTTCTCTACCCGGGGTGGGACGTGCAGACCTCTCGCCGGCTCGCCGAGTCCCTCGACGCCTGACCGGCCTGGCTACACCAGGGAGATCTGGCTGTTCTCGCCGAGGATCAGGCGGTGGCCGCCCCTGCCGGAACCCGCGCGGCCGGCGGAGCCCGCGCGGACCGAGGTGCCGGTGCCGATGACCGAGCCGTAGACCCCGCGGACGTCACGGATGGCCACCCGGTCCATGACGATCGAGTACTCCACCGTGGCGTCCTCGATGACGCACTGCTCCCCCACCGAGCTGTAGGGGCCGACGTAGCTGCCGTCGATGATCGACCCGGCGCCGATGACGAGGGGGCCGACCAGGCGGGACCGGGTGACGGTGGCCTGCTCCTCGATGATCACCCGGCCGATCACCTCGGTCTCGTCGTCGACCTTGCCGGCGATCCGCGAGCCGAGACAGTCCAGGACCGCCTGGTTGCTCTCCAGCAGGGTTTCGATCAGGCCCGCGTCCTGCCAGAAGCCCTCGTAGAGGTGGCCGCGGACGTCGTGGCCGGCCTGGACCAGCCACCCGATGGCGTCGGTGATCTCCAGCTCGCCGCGGGGGCTGGGAGAGATCGCCCGTACGGCCTCGTGGATGACCGGGGTGAAGACGTACATGCCCATCAGCGCGAGGTCGCCGGTGGGGTGTTTGGGCTTCTCCTCCACCCTGAGCACCCTGCCGTCGGCGTCCAGCACCGCCAGGCCGCCCTCCCGGGGGTCGGCGTGGTGGACGGTCACCTGCGCGTCGCAGGGCCGCGCCCGGAACCCCTCCACCAGCTCGGTGACGCCGTCGAGCACGATGTTGTCGCCGAGATACATCAGGAAGTCGTCGTCGCCCAGGAAGTCCCGCGCGATGACGACGGCGTGGGCCAGGCCGAGGGGGGCCGACTGGGGGATGTAGGTGACCTTCAGGCCGAACCGCTCGCCGTCGCCGACGGCCTCGCGGATGTCGGCCATCCGGTCGCCCACCACCAGTCCGACCTCGGTGATCCCGGCGTCCCGGATCGCCTCCAGGCCGTAGGCGAGCACCGGCTTGTTCGCCACGGGGACGAGCTGTTTGGGGATCGTATGGCTGAGGGGGCGCAGGCGCGTGCCACTGCCGCCCGACAGTACGAGAGCTTTCATCAATCCTCCTGGTGGATGGCCGAAGCCGGCACGTTTCGTGTGGAGTCGTACGCGTCGTCCCGGCCGGTGGCGAAGACCCGGCGGATCCTGCCGCCGAGCAGTGCCAGCGCGCCCGCCGCGACGAGCAGGGCGACACCGACCAGGAGGTAGTAGAGCGCCTGGGGAAGCGCGGCGGACAGGCGTACCACGATGCTGCCGAGGGAGGCGCCGAAGGCGACGAAGAGCCAGTACAGGCCCATCATGCGCACCCGGAAGGCCGGGGGCGCCGCGTCGGCCACGGCGCTCAGGCCGACGGGGCCGATCGCGATCTCGCCGCAGGCCTGCAGGAAGTAGACCGCGATCATCCACAGCACCGAGATCCGGCCGTCGCCCGCGACCGTGGCGGCGCCGTACATGATGCCGAAGCTGGAACCGGCGAAGACCATTCCCGCGACGAACTTCTCGCGCACCCCGAGCCGGTCGCCCAGACGCAGCCAGAGCCAGGCGAACAGCGGGGCCACGCAGATGAGGAACAAGGGGGTGGCGCTCTGCAGCCAGCTCGCCGGCATGGTGATCCCGAGGACCGTCCGGTCGACGTGATCGCGGGCGAACAGGTTGAGCAGCGACCCGGCCTGGCTGACGACCATCCAGAACAGCGCCGAGCAGAGCAGCAGCCAGGTGACGGCGCCCAGCCGGGTGCGGTCGGCGGCCGTCAGCTGCGGGTGCCGGCGCAGCGCTCGCAGGCACAGCGGCGGCGCGATCAGCGAGACGAGGCCGAGCGCGATGAGGACGTGCTCGATGGAGAAGGCGCCGCTCACCACGTCCACACACAGCAGGGGCACCACCACCGCGGCCGCGATCGCCGTGCGCCGGATCACGACGGACAACTCGGCGTCGGTGGCGGGATGGGCGGGCCGCTCCCCCTTGCCCGCGAAGTGCCGGGACCCGGCGGAGAACTGGACCAGCCCGAACGCCATCCCCACGGCCGCCGCCGCGAAGCCGGCGTGCCAGCTCACGTACTCGCCGAGGAAGCCGGTGACGATCGGCGCGAGGACGGCGCTGACCTGGATGCTCATGTAGAAGATGGAGAAGGCGGCCTCCCGCCGGATCGTCTCGCCGTAGAAGCGGCTCAGCAGCGCGCTCAGGCTGGGCTTGAGCAGGCCCGTGCCGAGCGCGATCAGGGCGAGGCCGGCGTAGGCGGACCCGGGCAGCGGGACGGCCATGCAGGCGTGGCCGGCGGTGATCAGGCAGCCGCCGTACATGATCGCTCGCCGCTCGCCGAGGATGCGGTCGCCGATCCACCCGCCGGGCTGGGCCAGCAGGAACACCGTCGCCATGTAGGCCCCGAACAGGGCGGCGGCGGTCTGGACGGACAGGCCGAGACCGCCCTGCTCCGCCGGCGTGACGGCGTACAGGACCAGGATGGCCTGCATGCCGTAGAAGCTGAAGCGTTCCCACATGTCGGTGAGGAACAGCGTGGCGAACCACCGGGGGTAACGCGACCAGGTGGACATCGGTCTCCTCCGGGCGAGGTGTACAGGCCATGTGATGGCCCGACCATCTCGGAATCGCCTCAAACCCGGATCGAAGATGCCTGGATCACTGTTCCAGCGGACCCCCAGTGCTATATGTTGACATTCTACGTGTAGAATGCATACTGCTTAAAGGGGCGATCATGGAAGTGCTCGACCTGGCCAGGCTGCAGTTCGCCGTGACGACGAGCTTCCACTTCCTCTTCGTCATCGTCACGCTGGGCCTCGCCCCGTTCGTCGCGTTCATGCAGACGCGCTACGCCTTCAGCGGCAAGGCGATCCATGAGCGCACGACGAAGTTCTGGGGACAGATCTACCTCATCAACTACGCCGTCGGGATCATCACGGGATTGTTGTTGGAGTTCCAGTTCGGGCTGAACTGGACCGGTCTGACGGCCTACACCGGCGACATCTTCGGGGCGCCGCTGGCCATGGAGACGCTGCTCGCCTTCTTCCTGGAGTCGACCTTCCTGGGCCTGTGGATCTTCGGCTGGGGAAGGCTGCCGAAGGTCGTCCACCTGCTGCTGTTCTACCTGGTGACGATCACCGCCTACATCTCGGCGTTCTGGATCGTCGTCGCGAACGGATACATGCAGCATCCGGTCGGCGACGTGGTCGAGAACGGCGCCGCCCGGCTGGCGGACCTGTCGGCCCTGCTCACCAACCCGAACGCGATGGCGGCGCTGCGGCACATCGTGGCCGCCGCCTTCCTGGTGGGCGGCTACCTGATCGCCGGGATCAGCGCCTGGCACCTGCGGCGCGGCACCGACGACCGCGACCTGCACGGCCGCGCGCTGCGGCTCGGCCTGCTCGTCGGCTTCGTCGCCTCCTGGTTCACCACCATCATGGGCGCCCGGCAGACCGACCTGCTCGTCACCATGCAGCCCTCGAAGATCGCCGTGATCGCCCCCGGCAAGCTGCAGGAGGCCGGGCAGACGGCCGTCGACCTGAGCGCCGGGACCCCGCCGGAGTGGATCAGGACCGCCTACGGCGTGATGCTCAACGTCGGCGAGGTCTACCAGTACATCGGCCTGATCTTCGTCCTGCTGCTGATCGGACGGTTCATCGAGCGGCGCCGCCTGGTGTTGCGCCTGCTCACCTGGATGATCCCGATCCCCTTCGTCTCGGTCGCCGCCGGCTGGCTGGTCCGGGAGGTCGGCCGGCAGCCGTGGGCGGTGTACGGCAGGCTCAAGACCGAGGATGCGCTCGCGCCGCTGTCCTTCGGCGCGGTCCTCGCCTCCCTGGTCGTCTTCACCGCCCTGTACGTCGTCTGCGTCGCCGTCGACTGGTCGCTCATCGCCAAGTACGCCCGGCGGGGCCCCGACGGCGTCGTGCTCGGCCGGACGCTGGCCGAGCTCGACCTGCAGGACCGCCGCCCCGACGAGGGACACGTTCCCATCCACTAGAGGAGAAATGCTCATGGACGTCGTCTGGCTCGCCGTTCTCACGTTATTGCTCGGCGGCTGGTCAGTGCTGGACGGGTTCGTGCTCGGCCTCGGCATGCTCCTGCCGCGACTCGGCGCCACCCCCGCCGAACGCCGGCTCGTGCTGACCGGTATGGGACCGTTCTTCCTGCCCAACGAGGTGTGGCTGATCGCCGGCGCCGGAGTCATGACCGGCGCGTTCCCCCATTTCGAGACCGATCTGTTCGCCGGCTGCTGGCCCGTCGTCGTCGCGCTCCTGGCCTCCTGGATCGCCAGGGACGCCGCGGTGTGGTTTCGCAGCCGCCGCGAGTCCGACGGGTGGCGCACGTGGTGGGACCGCACCCTCGCGGTGGCGAGCCTCTGCTTCGCGCTGGCCTTCGGCATCCTGATCGGCAACCTCGTCCAGGGCCTGCCCGGCCCCGGCGAGCGGAGCTTCCTGCACCTGATCAACCCGTTCACCCTCCTGTGCGGGCTCTCGGTGATGCTGCTGTTCGCCCTGCACGGAGCGGTGTTCGTCGCGCTGCGCGTGACGCACGCCCCGGGCGAGCGCGCCCAGGAGATCGCCACCGCGCTGGTACGGCCCACGCTGCTGGCCGTCGCGCTGACGGTGGTCGTCGGCGCCGTCTCGGGACAGGTCCGCGCCGCGCTCGACCTGCCGGTGCCCGCCCTGGTGCTGGCCGTCCTCGGCCTGGTCGCGGTCGCGCTGGCCGGGCAGGTGCTGGTGAAGCGGCCCGGACGGGCCTTCGCGCTGACCGCGGTGGGTGCGGGCATGCCCGGGCTGGTGGCCCTGATCGGGGGCGCCTCGGCCCTGCTGGAGGGAGCGGGCGACGCCGCCTCGCTGACCTTGTTCGCCCGGATGGGACTGCCGGTGCTGCCCGTGATCCTCATCGCCCAGGCCTGGTCGTGGTGGCTGTTCCGGCACCGGGTCGGCGAGCGCTCGGTGGTCTTCTTCTGAGACCCGGCGGCCGTCGGCGAGCGTGAGAGCGGCCCTCTTCGGAGGGCCGCCCGCCTTACCGGGACCGTCGCCTTCCGGAGAGGGACACCGGAGACCGGGCGCGAAGATCCGGCGTTCCTCTCCGGAAGGAGCGCGAGGCCGGTGACGGGACGAACTCCCGTCACCGGCCTCGTGTCGTTCCCGGCCGGGATTTCCCGGCCGGGTCTCAGGCGGTCGGCCTGCGTCCCGCCGAAAGCATCGAGATGCGGCGCATCGTGTTCTTCTTGAACTGCAGCAGGAAGTCCTCCGGCGTCTCCACGTGCCGGGTCTCGGCCATGTACGGGGCGAGCTTGAGCTCCAGACCGGGACGGCCCCCTCTGGCCGCCATGTAGCGGGCCACGTCGTCGAGCTTGCCGTCGTACTGGACGACCCGGATCATCGAGTCGTCCTTGACGAACAGGGCGACGGCGAGGATCAGGCCGACCTCCTCCCCGTGCTGGTCGCGCAGCGCCGGCCGCGCCTCGGCCTGGACCTCGGCGAAGACCTGGGCGATCTCGTCTTCGAACCCCGGCTTGACCCGGTAGCGCAGGGCGGCGAGCTCGGCGCCCGGACGCTCCTCGATCGCCCGCTGCTGCAGGCAGCGCATGGTGCTCTTGCCGAAGTAGGCGAGGAAGCCCTCTTCGGTGGAGGTGTCGCGCGGCTCGGCCAGATAGGGCGCGATGCGCTCCTCGGCCTCCCGCACTCCCCGCTGGGAGGCCATGTGACGGGCCACATCGTCGAGCTCGCCGTCGTACTGGATGACACGCACCATCGTGTCGTCCTGGATGAACAGTCCCGTGCCGAGGACCAGGCCGGTCTGGGAGCCCTGGCCGTCCCGCATGACGGGGGTGGCGGCGCGCTTGAAGTTGGCCGGTGAGAAGATCTCCGCGATCTCCTCCTCGGCACCCGGCTTGATCTTGTACGTGATGGCTGCGAAGGCCATGGACAGTCCTCTTCCTCTGGTTTCCTCTGGTCGGACTCTGGTCGAGCTCTGATCGGACTCCGGCCAGGCTCCGGTCGAGCTCCGGCCGGACTCTGATCGGGCTCCGGCCGAACTCCGGCCGGGCGCCGGCCGGATCCCGGATTCGCCGGCGTCAGGCGAGCAGCACCGCTCCGGCGCCGGTGACGGTCAACGCGGCCAGGGCCAGCGCCGTGCGCAGCAGGTGCCAGCCGCGCCACAGCGGGCGGGGGTCGTCCCAGTCCGCGGGGATCGCGGACACGTCGATCTCGTGCAGCGAGCGGTTGATCGGCACGTTGCACAGGTGGGACACGAACTGGGTGCCCAGCAGCAGGACGGCGCCCGTGGCGAAGAGCGGCCGGGCACCGCCCTCCCGCATGATCGCGAGGGCGATCTCGGTCAGCATCGTGGCGTTCACCAGCAACGGCATCAGCGGGTGGTAGCCCTTGCCGAGCAGCCGGTGCGCCTCGATGTAGCGGTCTGCGGGCATCGCGATCAGTGCCGGAAGCACGCTCACCGCCACCGCGACGAACACCCCGGCGACGACTCCGCACCCGACGAGGGCCACGACGCCCAGGACTTGCGCGAGCACGCTCACCTCCCTCCTTCCTCCGGTCGGGTCTTCCGATGGAGGCGATGGTCTCCGATCCGGCTCGAATCCCTCTGGAGGACCCATGGGGAGGCACGCCTTCAGCCGTCTTCGAGGCGCTTTCGAGCGGCATTTCCCACAGTCGAGGCAATCCGGCCGAAGGAAGAAGGAAAGGGGGCGAGGTGATCACGATCCTCATGCTCGTCACGTTGATCGGGAACGGCCTCGCGGCAGGCGTCCTGTTGTCGACCGTCCTGGGGGGCGTCCCGCTCCTGCTGAGCCTGCCGCCCGCCCGGTACGTGCACGCGCACGGCTTCCTCGCCCAGCGCTACGACCCGTTCATGCCGGTGACGCTGGCGGCGACGGCCGTCCTCGACGTCGTGCTGGCATGGCGCACCCCCGGCCTCACCGGCCAGGTGCTGTACGCGGCGGCGGCGGTGACCGTCGGGACGGTGATGGTGATCTCCGTCACGAAGAACGTTCCCATCAACAAATGGCTCATCTCGCTCGACCCCGACGAGCTGCCGCTCGACTGGGAGCGGCGCGACCCCCGGTACCGCTGGCGGACGTGGAATCTCGTCCGCACCGTGCTCGCGGTGACCGGCCTGCTGATCAACTTTGCGGCGAGCGCCAGCGCGCTCCTCTGAGAAGGGACCGCAGTCCATGGAGAACGGATCACCGGGGATCGTCGGCCCCCCTTACTCGGCGCGGCTTCCGGCGGCTGCCCGGCTGCTGCTGCTGACCAGCGGCAAGCGCATCACCCAGGTCGTCCATGTGGTCGCCGAACTGGGCATCGCCGACCATCTGGCCGACCACCCGCAGACCGCCGCCGAACTCGCCGAGGTGACCGGAACCCACGAGGAGTCGCTGGCGCGGGTGCTGCGCGCGGCGACGACCCTCGAGGTGCTGGAGGAACTGCCGGACGGCCGGTTCACGCTCACCGCCATGTCCGAGATGCTGCGCCGCGACAACCCCGACGGCGTCCTCGACATCGTCCTGCTCAACGGCGGGGAGCTGGTCTGGTCGCCGTACGGCGCCATCCTGCACACCGTACGCACCGGCGAGCCCGCTTTCGAGCACCTGTACGGCATGCCGTTCTTCGAATACCTGGAGACCCACAAGGACAGCGGGGCTCTCTTCGACAAGGCCATGGAGCACATGAGCCGGGTCACGGCCCGCGGCCTGTCGGGGCAGATCCGGCCCGAACGGTTCTCGCTGATCGCCGACGTCGGCGGCGGCCGGGGCCACTTCCTGCGCGAGCTCCTGCGCTCGGCCCCGCTGGCCCAGGGTGTCCTGTTCGACCTGCCGGCCGTGCTGCCCGAGGCGGAGCGGACCATGGCCGAGCTCGGGGTGGCGGGCCGAACGAAGTTCGTCGCCGGCGACTTCTTCGGCGAGGTCCCATCCGGCTGCGACGCCTACGTGCTCAAGGCCGTGCTGCACAACTGGGACGACGAGCGCGCCCTGGAGATCCTGTCACGTGTCCACGACGCGATGTCGGCCGGCTCCGACGCCCGCCTGTTCATCGTCGAGCAGGTCATCGGGCAGCCCAACCGGTGGGACCACGCGACGCTGCTGGACCTGGACATGATGCTGCGTTTCGGAGGACGTGAACGCGGCCTGGGAGAGTGGCGGCGCCTCATAGAGACGGCCGGGTTCGACCTCGTCAACGAGCCGGCCACCGGCGGCTGGGCGGTTCTGGAATGCCGGAGGAACGCGTGAACCTCGGACTGGAGGGCAAGACGGCCCTCGTGACGGGCGGCACCCGCGGCATCGGCCGTGCCATCGCCATCGCGCTGGCGGCGGCGGGCATGCGGGTGATGGTCTGCTACCGCAGCGACGACGAGGCGGCGGCCGAACTGCTGCGGGAGCTGAAGGCGGGCGGCGGCGACCATGCCGCCGTGCGCGCCGACGTCAGCCGCCCCGAGGATGTGGACCATCTCCTCGCGCAGTGCCGCGAGCGGCTGGGTGGCCTGGACGTCCTCGTCAACAACGCCGCCGTCATCGGCGACCAGCCGCTCGAGGGGCTGTCGATCGACGAGTGGCACCGGGTGGTGACCAACGACCTGACGAGCGTCTATCTCGTGGTGCGCGGGGCCCTGAGCCTGCTTCGGGACGGCGCCTCCATCGTCACCATCGGCTCGGCCGCCGCCCTCAAGGGACTGCCCGGCCGTGCGCACTACACGGCCGCGAAGTCGGGCCTGATCGGATTCAACCGCACGTTGTGCAAGGAACTCGGCCCCAGGGGCATACGCGCGAACCTGGTCGCTCCCGGGATCATCGACACCGACGAACCCCCGCAGCCCCCGTCCGGGCAGCACGGGCGGCTGGCGAAGCTGACCGCGCTGGGCCGGCTGGGAAGGCCCGACGAGGTGGCCGACGTCGTGCTGTTCCTCGCCGGCGACATGTCGCGGTACGTGACGGGCGAGACCATCACGGTCGACGGCGGGTTCTGAGGAAGGGTCCGACCGGACGCAGAACGCTGCCGGCGGCCGTCCGGCGGCCTCGTTTCCGGATCGATGGATCCGGGTGGCCGGCCCGCCCGCGCCCCGCGGCGTCGCGGACCCGGGCGGGGCCGGTCAGCCCAGGCCGGTCAGCCCAGGATGGTCAGTGCCTGCCGCACGGCGTCGCGGACCCGGACCGGGTCCGCCTGCGTCCGGCCCATCACCCGTATGCCTTGCAGCAGCACCAGCAGGAACCGGGCGATCGTCTGCGGGTCCCGATCGGCGGCCAGCTCGCCCTGGGCCCGCGCCCGGGTGAGCGCCGAGGCGAGCGAAGTCTCCAGGTGGGCCCAGCTCGACTCCACGAAGCGCGCGGCCTGGTCGTCCCTGGACGCCAGCTCGACCGCCGCGTTGACCACCATGCAACCGCGCCGGTGCGGATCGTGAACCGACTCCTCGGCGTACCGCTCGATCAGCGCGCGAACGGCCGGCAGCGCGGGCCCCGGCTGCGAGAGGTCCTCCAGGATGCGCGGGCCGTTGCCCTGGAGGTAGCGCTCCAGAGCCTTGAGGTAGAGGTCGTGCTTGCCGCCGAACGTCGCGTAGATGCTCGCGCGGGCGATGCCGAGATGCTCCACGAGGTCGGCCATCGAGGTGCTTTCGTAGCCGCGCTCCCAGAACAGCTCCTGTGCCCGCACCAGCACGACGTCGGGATCGAACTCCTTGGTCCTTGCCACGACACCAACGGTAACCATTATTAGATCGATCGGTCAAATAAGTGCGGCGGTTGCGGCCCTTCGCAGGGGCGCACGGGGACAGCGGATTTCGGAGAAGACGCGGGCGGGTTCCAAAAGTGCGACGGCGGGTTTCACAGAGTGCGCAGGAAGGCCAGGCCCCGGGTGGCCAGGTCGTCCTGGGTCGCGGCGAGCGGCCGCCAGATCGAGGCGGCGGTGGCGATCGACCGGTTGTGCGCGGTGAAGGACTCGATGCAGAGCGGGCCCCGGTAGCCCACCTCGCGCAGCGCCCCGCTCAGACCCGGCCAGTCCAGGTGGTCGGCCCCCGGGGCTCCCCGGTCGTTGGCGCAGACCTGCACGTGCGCGAGGAGCTCCCCGGCCTGCCGTACGGCCGCCGCGGGATCGCGCTCCTCGATGTTCATGTGGTAGACGTCCAGAGCCAGGCCGACGCCCGGGATGCCGCCGACCGCCTCGACGGCCTGCTCGACCGTGTTGATCAGGCTGCTCTCGTAGCGGTTGAGCGGCTCGACCGCGACCGTCACCCCGCGCTCGGCCGCGTACTCGCCGACCGGGGTCAGGTTCTCGCGCAGCTCGGCGTAGCACGCCCGCCGTTCCTCCCCCGACATCCGCCAGGTCCGCCCGACCGACGCGTACGCCGGGCCGCCGATCACCGGGCTCCCCACCGTCACCGCGGCGTCGACGCACCGCCTGAGGTAGTCCTGGGTCGCGCGGACCGTCTCGCCGTCGGCCGCGACGAGCTCCCTGCCCGGCGGCATGACCAGCACCACGGACGCCGTCAACCCGAGCTCGGCCAGCAGGCCGGCCGCCCGGCCGGGGTCCCAGTCGCCGACCCGCTCCACCGGCAGCTCGATCGTGTCGAACCCCCAGCCGGCCACCCGGGGGGCCAGCCGTAGAAGGTCCTCATCCGTCAGCGGCGAGACCCACACCCACGTGTTGACACCGATGGAGAACATCGGCCACCCCTTCCTCACGTCTTGACATCCTCCCCCTCGTGAACGAGGGGGATTCCAACCCATCGACCTACGCTGAGAGGAGGACAGGATGAACGCCCATCGGGACGGCGGCGTCCGCGCGCGGACGCCGCCGTCCACACCCCGGTGGACCGGCCGCCCTACCGGCCGCCCCACTTGCCGGGGAAGCCGGGCAGGTCCTCGCAGCCGCACAGCGCGTAGTGCAGGGGCGGCATGTCGGGCTGGAGGTAGGTGGCCAAGGTCTCAGAAGTGATCTTGGGCTGGGGGAGCTTCCACGTCTTGGGCACCTGCTCGCCCTTGAGGATCCGCAGGGCGGCGATCACCGGGGTACGCCACTGGTAGGTGGGATAGGTGGGCGCGACGGCGGTCAGAGCGCCGTCCTTCCACTTCTGCAGGAAGTCCTGCTGGTCCTCGCCGACGATCGGCGGCACCGGCCGGCCGGCGTCCTCGAACGCCTCGATCGCGGCCACGGCGGTCGCGCCCGCGTCCATCCAGACACCGTCGATCTTGCCGTGGCGCTGGATGTAGTCGCTCACGATGCTCTTGGTCTTCGCCGCGTCGCCGTCGGTGAACTCCACCCCGACCACGTCGAGCCTGCTCTTGTCGAAGGCCACCTTCGCCGCCGACCAGCGGGTCTCCAGCACGTCCACGCCCGGCAGGATCCGCAGTGCCAGGACCTTCCCCCCGGCGGGCACCTTCTCCACCAGGAAGTCCGCGCCGTCGGCACCGAAGGCGTAGCCGCCGATGGGGTTGATGAACGTCACCGGGCAGTCGGTGTCCACGCCACGGTCGAAGACGATCACCGGGAGCTTCGGACAGGCCCCGGTCACCGCGGGGGTCAGCGTCGCGGTCGTGTTGGGCGAGACGATCAGCGCGTCACAGCCCTTGCCGGTCAGCTCGGCGATGTCGGAGATCTGCTTGTCGTCCTTGCCCTCCGCGTCGAGCGCGGTGAACTCGGCGATCTCCTTGTGCAGGGCGACCTCGGCCTGCATGGTCTTCCATCCCACCTGCCGCCAGGGGTTGTTGACCGCGGCGTTGGAGAAGCAGAGGTGGTAGGGGCCATTCTTCTTGTATTTGGCGGTGTCCGCCTTCTCCCCCGGCGCGATGGCCTGCTCCCACGGCTTGCCCGCCGGGCCTTCGGGGGTCTGGGTGCGCATGGCGAGCTGGGCGTCGTAGTCGGCCTGGACGAAGAACTTCGACTGCTCGCCCGTCCCGGTGGACGTGGCGGCGGAGGCGGCGGGGGCGGACGACGCCGGGGCGGAGGCCGGCGAGGTGACGCCGCCCGCCACCGGCTTGTCGCTGGCGCATCCGGCGGCCAGCAGAATCACGCAGACGCCGGCGGCGAGAGCCGCGACGGACCTGTTCATTCAAGGTCTCCTTTTCTTCTTCAGGGGGTGCCTGTTGTTCGGGGCGCGTCCGGAGCCCTCCGGGAACGCGTCCGGAGGCAGGCGCGTTCAGGCACGTGCCGCACGTCGCCGCGGAAGCCGTACGGCGCCCGCGGCGACGGCGGCGATGATGATCACACCCTGGACCGCGTACTCCAGGGCCCCCGAGATCCCGTGCAGGTTCAGCAGGGTGAACAGGGCCTCCAGCGTGAAAGCCCCGGCCATGGCGGCGACCACGGAGCCGCGCCCGCCGCCCAGTACGACGCCGCCGAGCACGACGGCGGTGATGGCCTGGAACTCCAGGCCTTGCCCGACCTGGGCGGAGACCCCCGCGAAGCCGCCGAGCAGGATGCCCGCGACGGCCGCGGCCAGGCCGGAGACGACGAAGGCCAGGACGCGGGTCCGGTCGACCCGGACGCCCGACAGTCCCGCCGCGCGCTCGTTGTCGCCGGTGGCGACGAGCCGTTTGCCGTAGCCGGAGCGCATGAGCAGGACCGCCGCCGCGCCGGCGACCAGGAGGACGAGCACCGACCAGGGCACCGGTCCGAGGTCCTTGCGGCCGAACATCCTGAACGTCTCCGACAGCGCGCCGCGCGGGGCTCCGCCCGTCCACAGGAACACCGCGCCGGACAGCACCAGCATCATGCCCAGCGTGGTGATGAAGGACGGCACCCGGAGCCCGGTGGTGATCACCCCGTTGACCAGCCCGACCAGCGGCCCCAGCACGACCAGCAGGGCCAGCACCGGCCAGGTGGCCGCTTCGTCGCCGCCGATCAGCCGGGCGGCCACCACCACCTCCACGGTGACCAGCGACCCGACCGACAGGTCGAACTCCCCCGAGACGATGACGAAGTACTGCCCCGCCGCCAGGATGACCAGCGGCGCGGCCCGCTTGACGAACGCCAGGAACCCGGCGGGCTCCAGGAAGAACGGGTTGACCACGGCGATCAGCACCAGCAGCGCGGCCAGCACGAAGAAGATCGGTCCCACGGACCTGAGGACTTTCATCGGGGTCGCCTCCCGGCGGTACGGCGGGCGTAGACGGCCACCGCGACGACGATCACCACGCCGCGCACCACGTCCTTGACGAACGCGTTGATCTCAAGCTGGTTGAAGACGCTGTCGAGCACGGCCAGCAGCAGCACCCCGCCGACCGTGCCGGCGACCCCGCCCCGGCCGCCTGCCAGGGCCGTGCCGCCGAGGACCACCGCGGCGATCGACTCCAGGTCGTAGCCGCCGTCGGTGCCGACCGTGGGCGCTCCCGCGCCGAGCCTGGCGGCCAGCAGCAGCCCGGCGACCCCCGCGCAGACCGAGCAGAGCACGTGGGTGACGACGATGACGCGGCCGGTCCGCACCCCGGACAGCCGGGCCACCTCTTCGTCCCCGCCCACCGCGTAGACGCGGTAGCCGAACCTGGTGCGGCGCAGCAGGAACCACGCCGCGACCGCGACCGCCGCCCACAGCAGCGCCGAGACCGGGATCGGCCCGATCCTGTCGTAGCCGAGCCGCTGGAAGGACTCGGGCACGCTGCCCGCCGGCCCGTCGTAGAGGTGGTCCACGACCCCTCTGACGATCAGCGCCGTGCCGAGCGTCGCGATGAAGGCGTGCACGTGGAGCCGGGTGATGATCAGCCCGTTGACCAGGCCGACCAACGCGCTGGCCACGAGCACCGCCAGGACGGCCGGGACGATCCCGCCGTCCCGGCCCGCCATGGTCTCCGCCGCCACGAGCGAGGCGAGGCTGATCAGATAGGCCACCGACAGGTCCAGCGACCCGGCCAGGATCGCCAGGGTCTGTCCCACCGCGACGATGCCGAGCGCTGCCGAGCGCTGCTGGATCCCGACGACGGTCTCCAGGGTGAGGAAGTCGCCTCCGTCGATCGCCACCAGCACCCAGCCGACGAGCATGACCCCGGCCAGGGCGAGGTAGACGACCTGTGTCGAGCCGATACGGCCGGCCAGGGCGCCGCGCCCGCGCGCGGCGGGGGCGGCGTCAGTGGCGCGGACGGCGGAGGCGGCGGGCGGCTTCGCCGGCGGCCCTGCGAGGCGGAGCCTGTCCTGCCCGGTCACGACGACACCTCACCGGCGGCCAGGCGCATGACCGTCTCCTCGGAGGGGCCGGCGGGGAGCTCTCCGGCGATGCGGCCGTCGCGCATCACCACGACGCGGTCGCTCATACCGATCAGCTCGGGAAGTTCGGAAGAGATCATCATGATGGCCATGCCGTCCTTCGCCAGGCCGCGCATCAGGTCGTAGATGGCGGCCTTGGCTCCCACGTCGACTCCGCGCGTGGGCTCGTCGAGGACCATGACCCTCGGCGCCACGGTCATCCACTTGGCCAGCACGACCTTCTGCTGGTTGCCGCCGGACAGGTAACGCACCTCCTGATCCGGATGGGGCGGCTGCAGCCGCACGGCCTCCAGCAGCTCTCTGACGTCGCCGTGGCCCCTGCGCCCACCGTCGCGCCCACCGTGTCCGCCTCGCCGTACCGAGCGGGAGACCAGCAGGGCGTTGTCCCGCACCGACTGGCGCAACGCGAGCCCCTCGGCCTTGCGGTCCTCGGTCACCAGGCCGATCCCGGCCGCCACGGCCTGCCGTACGGACCCGGGCCGCAGCGGGCTCATCTCGCCGCGCGTGAACGGCTCGGCCCCGAAGAGGGCCTTGGCCAGCTCCGTGCGGCCCGATCCCTGCAGCCCGGCCACCCCGAGGATCTCCCCGGCGCGCAGGTCGAGGTCGATCCCGTCGAGTACGGCGTTGCCGCCGCCGCGCACGCTGAGCCGTACCTCACCGGCCCCGCCCTCCCGGGAGCCGTCGCGGGGCGGGAAGTAGGCGCCGAGGTCGCGGCCGACCATCAGCCGCACCAGCTCGTCGGGGGTGACCCGAGTGGTGTCCACGCTGGTGACCAGCGCGCCGTCCTTCAGCACGGTCACCCGCGCGGCCAGGTCGAACACCTCGCGCAGGCGGTGGGAGATGTAGAGGACGGCGATCCCCCGCTCCCGCAGCCGCGCGACGAGCCGGTAGAGCAGTTCCACCTCGTGGCCGGCCAGCGCCGCGGTGGGCTCGTCCATCACGATGATCCGGGCGTCCTGGGAGAGCGCCTTGGCGATCTCCACGACCTGCTGCTGGGCGACGGAGAGATGACGGACCAGGTCACGGGGTCCGAAGGAGGTCTCGCCCAGCTCCGCCAGCAGCTGCGCGGTGTCGGCCTCCATCGCGGCCCGGTCGACCAGCCCCCGTCTGACGGGCTCCCGGCCGAGGAAGACGTTCTCCGCGACGCCGCGCTCGGGCAGCAGGTTGAACTCCTGGTAGATGATCGCCACTCCGGCGCGCTGGGCGTCGACGGGGTGGGCGAAGGAGACCGGGGAGCCGTCGATCTCGATGACGCCCTCGTCCGGCGCGTGGACGCCGGCGAGGATCTTCATCAGTGTGGACTTGCCGGCGCCGTTCTCGCCGACGACCGCGTGCACCTCGCCGGCGGCGGCCTCCAGGCTCACCCCGGTCAGCACGCGCACGCCGAGGAAGCTCTTGGCGATGCCCCGCATCCTGAGCTTCACGACTCCTCCACCTCCAGCCACCGCCCGGTCGCGGCCGACTCCAGCACGGCGTCACAGATGCGGGCGGCGCGGGCGCCGTCGGCGAAGGTGGGCAGGCCGTCGCGGTGCTCGCCGCGGATCGCCGCGTAGGTGTCGCGGGCGAACGCCTCGAAGCAGTCGTGGTACCCCTGGGCGTGTCCGGGCGGGAGGGTGGCGTACGGCACGGCCCCGGCCGACAGCGTGGCCGGGTCGCGCATCAGGAGCCGCGAGCCGTCCCGCCGGCCCGACCACAGGAGTTCGGGCTGTTCCTGGTCGAAGGCCAGGCCGGCCCGCGATCCGGAGATCTCCAGGAAGAGCCGGTTCTTCCTGCCCGGGGCCACCTGGCTGGTCGTCACGGTTCCGAGCGCGCCCGAGGTGGTGCGGAACTGGACGACGGCCACGTCCTCGGTCAGCACCGGGCGGCTCACCGCCCGATCGGGGATCACCACGGCCGTCTGCGCCGACACCGCGGCGATACGGTCGCCGGAGACGAACTCGGCCAGGTCGCACCAGTGCGATCCGACATCGGCGAAGACCCGCGAGGGACCGCCCCGCTCCGGGTCCACCCGCCAGTTGTCGTCTTCCGGGGTCAGCAGCCAGTCCTGCAGATAGCTGCCGTGGATCAGGCTGATGCGGCCCACCGCGCCCGACGCCACCAGCCACCGGGCCTCACGGACCATCGGGTGGAAGCGGTAGACGAAGGGAACGGCGGCCACCCGCCCCGCCTGCGCCGCCCGCGCGGCCATCATCGCGGCCGTCTCGCCGTCGGTGGCCAGCGGTTTCTCGCAGACCACGTGCTTGCCGGCGTCCAGCGCCTTCATCACCAGCGGGGCGTGCAGGTGATTGGGAGTGCAGATGTGGACGACGTCGACGTCGCCCGAGTCGATCAGCTCCTCGGCCGAGCCGAAGCCCCGCTCGGCCCCGAACCGCGCCACCGCCTGCCTGGTCTTCTCCCGGCCCGAGCCCGCCACACCGATGATCCGGGCCCCGGCGAGCCTCGCCGAACGCGCGTGGACCGTGCCCATGAAACCGGTTCCGATGACACCTGCTCGAACCTGATCCGCCGGTAACCAGCCGATTTCCTCCATGTTTCGGGATGCTAAAGGGATCTTATGGCGATGGTCAAGCAAAAGATGGTGACGAGTAGACATAATGGAGAAGCAGGTCAGCGTAAGTCGCTTTGACGCGGTGGAAACGAGGAGTGTTGACTGTGCGCATGCTGAGCGAAGCGAACGGTTCAATCGCCGGCGCGGGGGCGCTTCTGAAGATCCTGCGCGACGGCCAGGCCCGCACCCGTGCCGAGCTGGTCCAGCTGACCGGGCTGGCACGCTCCACTCTCGGGCAGCGGCTCGACGCGCTGTTGAGCCAGCAGTGGATCATTCCGACAGAGGAGGCCATCTCCTCGGGAGGCCGTCCCGCCGTCGCTTTCACCTTCAACCGCGCCGCCCGCGTCGTCCTGGCCGCCGACCTGGGCGCCACCCACGCCCGGGTGGCGATCACCGACCTGGGCACCGAGGTCCTGGCCGAGCGCGCGGAGGAGGTGCCGATAGACCGCGGCCCCGTGGAGACGCTCACCTGGCTGCAGCGCACCTTCGAGGAGATGCTCGCCGAGACCGGGCACACCCGCGACGAGATCTGCGGCATCGGCGTCGGCCTGCCCGGCCCGGTCGAGCACAGCTCGGGCCGGCCGGTCAATCCGCCGATAATGCCGGGCTGGGACGGCTTCCCCGTCCCCGAATGGCTCGGCGAGCGCTTCGGCGCGCCCGTGCTCGTCGACAACGACGTCAACATCATGGCCCTGGGCGAGCACTGGGCCGCCCGTCCCGAAGCCGACCACCTCATCTTCGTCAAGATCGGCACCGGCATCGGCTGCGGCATCATCAGCGACCGCCACCTGCACCGGGGAGCCCAGGGCGCGGCCGGCGACATCGGCCACATCCAGGTGGCCTCGGCCGTCGACATCGTCTGCCGCTGCGGCAACCTCGGCTGCCTGGAGGCCGTCGCCAGCGGCGCCGCCATGTCCGCCCGGCTGTCGGCCGACGGCGTGGCGGCCGACGGCAGCCGCGACGTGGTCCGCCTGGTGCGCGGCGGCAACACCCAGGCCGTCCAGCTCATCCGCCAGGCCGGCCGCGAGGTCGGCGACGTCCTCGCCTCGATCGTGAACTTCTTCAACCCCTCGGTGATCGTGGTCGGCGGCGACATCGCGGAGGCCGGCGAGCAGGTGCTCGCCGGCCTCCGCGAGGTCATCTACAGCCGCTCCCTTCCCCTCGCCACCCAGCATCTGACGATCACCGCCAGCGAGCTCGGTGACCGCGCGGGCGTGATCGGCGCGGCCGTCATGATCATCGAGCATGTCCTGGCTCCCGGCACCGTCGACCAGTCCGTCGTCCGCGCCTGATCGTGCGACACTGCCCCGATGACGACAGCGGAGCCGATCAGGACCCCCCGGCTGACGCTGGAGCCGCTGGCGGTGGAGCACGCCGCCCAGATGGCCCGGGCGCTCGCCGATCCCGCCCTGCACGTCTTCACCGGGGGCTCCCCCGCGACCGCGGAGGAGCTGCGCGGCCGTTACGCCCGCATGGTGGCCGGGCCACCGCCCGGCGGTGACGACGCCTGGCTCAACTGGGTGATCCGCCTCGACGGCCAGGAGGGCCTGGTCGGCTACGTCCAGGCCACCCTGGCCGCCGGGCGGGCGTCCGTGGCCTGGGTGGTCGGCACCCCCTGGCAGGGCCGGGGCATCGCCGGCGAGGCCGCGCTCGCCCTGCTCGCCTGGCTCCAAGAGCGCGGCGTGAACACCGTCGTCGCGACGATCCACCCCGACCACGCCGCTTCCTCGGCCGTGGCCCGCCGCATCGGCCTGGTCCCGACCGGCGACCGGATGGACGGCGAGGTGGTCTGGCGCTCCGAGCAGGGCCGTCCCGCCCCGGAGAGCTGACAGGCGAGAGGCCTGCGTCCAACGTTCGCCGGACGACACGGTGCGGATCGCCCGGTCCCAGCCGGCGAACGGTGCTGGGCCCCGATCCCGGGAGAGCTTCGCGCCGAGCGTCGTGGCACCTCACCCGGCCGCCGCGCACCTAGCGGCTGACCAGTTCCTCCGGCTCGCGCAGCTCCTCCATGAACCAGGAGATGGTGCGGCTCAGCCCGTCGACGACGTCCACCTTCGGCGACCAGCCCAGCCGGGAGGCGGCCAGCGAGGTGTCGGGGCGGCGGATCTCCGGGTCGTCGGCGGGGCGGTCGACGAAGCGGATCGGCGAGACCGAGCCGGTCAGCTCGCGGATCGTCTCGGCCAGGGCGAGCATGGTCAGCTCCGCCGGGTGGCCGATGTTGACCGGACCGGCGAAGTCGCTGCCGGCCAGGGCGAGGATCCCGTCGACCGTGTCGTCGACATAGCAGATGGACCGGGTCTGGGTGCCGTCGCCGGTCACGGTGATCGGCTCGCCGCGCAACGCCTGGCGGATGAAGGTGGGGACGGCCCTGCCGTCGTGGGGCCGCATCCGCGGGCCGTAGGTGTTGAAGATCCGCACGATCGCGGTGTCGACGTGGTGGGAGTCGCGGTAGGCGGTGGTGAGCGACTCGGCGAAGCGTTTGGCCTCGTCGTAGACGCTGCGCGGACCGACCGGGTTGACGTTGCCCCAGTAGCTCTCGCGTTGCGGGTGCTCCAGCGGGTCGCCGTAGACCTCGCTGGTGGAGGCCAGCACGAAGCGGGCGTCCTTCTCCTTGGCGAGTCCGAGAGCGTGCAGCGTGCCGAGGCTGCCCACCTTGAGCGTCTCGATCGGGTGGCGCAGGTAGTCGGCCGGGGAGGCGGCCGAGGCGAAGTGGAGCACCAGGTCCACCTCACCCGGGACGTGCACGAATCCGGTGAGGTCGCACTCGACGAGCCGGAAGGCGGCCCGGCCGATCAGGTGCTCGATGTTGTGGGGCGAGCCGGTCAGGAAGTTGTCCATGCAGATCACCCCGGCTCCGCCGGCGAGCAGACGCTCACACAGGTAGGACCCGAGGAAACCGGCTCCGCCGGTCACCACCACCCGTCGCGGATTCATCTGACGCCTACCTCCAGCAGATTGACGGCGGCGTCGAGGACTTCCCGGACGCCGATTTCCAGCAGGCCCTCGTCTGGCCGGTCTCCGTGGGGGTCGCCGGAGCGTCCGGCCCACAGAGCCACGTGCGGCCCGTGGGGCGGCCCCCACAGAGCGGGTGAGACAGGTCCGAACAGCACCACCGACGGCGTGGCCAAGGCGGTCGCCAGGTGGGCCACGCCGGTGTCGCCGCAGATGACCAGCCGGGCCCGGGCCACCAGCCGGGCCAGCCGGCGCAGGCCGGTGCGCCCGGCGAGCACGCTTCTCTCCGGCAGGCAGGCCAGGGAGGCCACCCGCTCGGCCAGCGCCCGCTCCCCCGCGTCCCCGGTGATCACCACCTCGTGGCCGGCCTGCCGCAGCGCGACGGCCGTCAGCGCGAACCGCTCCGGCGGCCAGCGCCTGGCCGGATCGGCCGCCCCCGGATGGACGATCACCGGCGCGGGGCGCGCCGGCACGCTCTCCCACGAGGGGGGAGGCCGCAGGGCCAGGTCGGCCGGGTCGGCCGCGATTCCGTACCGGCCGAGAAGGTCGCACCACCGCCGGACCTCGTGCGCGTCGCTCCGCCAGGACGGCCCCCGCACGTCCGGGAAGTCGGGGTGGGCGTGGGTGAGGAGCGTTCTCGCGCCGGTACGGCGCAGCGCCGTGACGCTCTGCGGCCCCCTGCCGTGCAGGTTGACCGCGATGTCGGGGGGCGCACCGGCCGGGACCGGTCCCGGCCCCGACACGTCGAGCACCTCGTCCACCGCGCCGATCAGCGGCATCAGGGGCGCCAGCCGGGCGGGCGCGGCCAGCACGATCCGATGACCGGGATGGGAACGCCGCAGGGCGCGCAGGGCGGGGACGACCATGAGCAGGTCACCGAGGCCGAGCCCGCGCAGTACCACCATGACCGGCGCCCGCCCGACGACCGCCCGTTCCGCGGTGGTCACGGCAGGTCCCGGCTCGTCACGGCCATGACGTCTCCGTGGAGGGGCAGACGACCAGCTCTCCGATCTCGCAGCCCACGGACCGGCCGAGGGCGAACACAACGGTCGCGGCCACGTCCTCCGGCTGGTTGAGCCGGGCGTCCACACCGCCGACAGCCGCGGGGGGATTCGCGTGCTCTGATATCAGTTCGACCCTCAACGAACGGCCTCCTTCACGAACGCCAGGCGGTTGACGGCCTCGACGACTTGAGCGCTGGGCACGGACGACAGGCACGGGTGGCCGGGAACCGGGCACACCCGGGCCCGGGTGCCCCGGCAGGGAGCGTTCTGGTCGCCCAGCACCACGCTCGGCACGCCGTAGGGCGCCCAGCGGGTGGCCGGGACCACGGGGGCGAAGAGGCTGACCACGGGCGTGCCGACCGCCGCGGCGAGATGCGCGGGACCGGTGTTGGCCACGACCACCACGCTCACCCCGGCGAGCTCGGCGAAGGTCGTCCTGCCGCCCAGGTCCGTGACGGTCTCCCAGGCGGAACCGTCCCCGGCCCGTCCCGGCGCGGGGTGCGTCCCCCGCGCGGCCTCGTGGACGGGGCGCCCCTCCGCGGGCCCCCGGACCTGCACTCTTCCGGTCCAGCCGTCCGGCACGGCGGACCTGCCCGACAGGCCGGACCGCCTCGCGCCGGCCACCCGCGCGGTGAGTGCCCGCTCGCCCGAGCCGCCGGTCACCACGACCCGCCAGCCGGCGCGAACGAGGTCGTGAACCGTTCTGGTCCAGCTCTCCGCCGGCCATGACCTGGCCTGTGCCGAGGCGCCGGGATGGACGACGACGTAGCCGGGTGGCCCGGTCAGGTGTCCCACCTCGGGCAGCGGGCGCCGTACGGCGAGCCCTCCCCCGTCTCCGGGCGGCAGGTCGAACCCGGCGGCCCTGGCCAGCCCGAGCATGCGCTCGGCCTCCGGCACGTCCACGTCCTCGTCGACGACGTGCCGCACGTCGAGCAGCGAGCCGGGGTAGTCGGCGCAGATCGCGGCGATCCTCGGCGTTCCCGCCAGTCTCAGCAGCAGGGCCAGCGGCAGGGGCGACTGGTGGAACGAGGTCAGGATCAGTGCCAGTTCGGGCGCCACCTCCTGGACGGTTCTCAGCAGCCGCAGGGCGTGCGGTCCGGTCATCGGCGGCGGGTTGGGGTCGATCCACGGCGCGCGCCACTCCACCACCTTGGACACACCGGGCAGCAGCTCGGCCGCCGCACGGCCGTGCGGCCCGGCCAGCAGCACGACCTCCCTGGCTCCCCCGGCGACCGCGCGGACGGCCGGCCCGGACAGCAGGACGTCACCCGCGTTGTCCGGCCGCGCGACGAGGACGGTGCCGATCATCTGCGGACTCGCAGTTCCCCGGCGGGGCGCCGCGCGCGGGCCACCGGCGGGATGAGCACTCTCGTGATCACCATCCGCCGGACCTCGTCCCCGGGGCGCGGGCCCGGAACGATGCGGGCCCGGGCGAATCCGGCCGTGAGCACCGCCCACGCCGTGGTGGAGGTGGCGGGCCGGCGGTCGGTCCCGCCGTTCGCGGGACGGTCGTCGACCACGATGACGTCCAGCGACGGCCCCAGCGCGGCGAGGACGGGGCGCTTGCCGTGCTCGCGACGGCTGAGCCGTTCCTCCTCCGCGGCCGCGACGACCTCTCCGTCGACCACCAGCGCGGCCGCGGGGTCATGGAAGATCGCGTTTATCCCGAGAAATCTCATGGATTCGCCTCTCGTGTGTAACTGGTTAACTACCGAGCGAAGCGATTCCCAAAACAATAGAACGGGGAAAAGTCCTGGTAAGAGACCTGCATATCGCTACATGTCACTCTCTGTGACCATTTGGTGGGGTATCCACTCGCCCGCCGAGCATCCGATCCCGTTGACGGGAAACGCACCGGAGGAGCCCGTGCCGAGCCACAGACGCCCAGCCGCCGTCCTGTTCGACCGCGACGGCACGCTGATCGTGGACGTCCCCTACAACCGTGATCCCGGCCGGGTGGAGCCCATGCCCGGAGCCCTGTCCGCGCTGGAGCGGCTGCGCCGGGCAGGCGTGCCGATCGGCGTGGTCACCAACCAGTCCGGCATCGCCCGGAGGCTCATCGGCGCCGAGGAACTGCTCGCGGTCAACGCCCGGGTGGACGAGTTGCTGGGGCCGTTCGACGTGTGGGCGGTGTGCCCGCATGACGAGAGCGACGGATGCGGGTGTCGCAAGCCGGCTCCGGGACTCGTGCTGCGGGCGGCGGCGGCGCTCGGCGTGAGCGCCCGTGACTGCGTGGTCATCGGGGACATCGGCCGCGACATCGAGGCCGCTCGCGCGGCCGGGGCCCGGGGCATCCTCGTGCCCACCCCTCGGACGCTGCCCGCCGAGATCGCGACCGCTCAGGAGGTGGCGGGCGATCTCGCCGACGCCGTGAGCCGAGCGCTCCCGGCGGACGACCCCACCGACGCCGTGAGCCGGATGACGGCGGCCGGCACCGCGGCCCCTCCTGACGCCGGACCCCGCCGGGACACCGGGTCCCCTTCGAGCTCCGGGTCCTCTCCTTCAAGCTCCGGGTCCTCTCCGAGCTCCGGGCCCCGCCCGGACACCGCGGGCCGTCCGGTGGCCGAGTCTCACCCGGACGCAGGAGCCCGCCCGTGAGGATCCTGCTCTGGCATGTGCACGGGTCCTGGACGACGGCGTTCGTCCAGGGCGCCCACGACTACCTCGTACCGCTCGTCCCGGACCGCGGCCCCGACGGGCGCGGCCGGGCCAGGACCTACCGATGGCCCGCCGCCGTGCGCGAGGTGCCGTGGGACCGGCTCCACGGGGAGGACGTCGACCTGGTCGTCCTGCAACGCCCCCACGAGCTGGATCTCGCCCGGCGCTGGCTGCGCCGCCGCCCTGGCCGGGACGTGCCCGCCGTCTACGTCGAGCACAACGCTCCGGCCGGGAACGCGCCCGGCACCCGGCACCCGCTGGCCGGCCGCGACGACATCCCGCTGATCCACGTGACCCACTTCAACGACCTGTTCTGGGACTCCGGCAGGGCGCCCACCCAGGTGGTCGAGCACGGCGTCGTCGATCCCGGCCACCGCTACACCGGCGAGCTGCCGCGCGCCGGCGTCGTCGTCAACGAGCCGATCCGGCGCGAACGCGTCGCCGGGACGGACCTGCTGCCGAGGTTCGCCGCCGCGGCCCCGCTCGACGTCTTCGGCATGAAGGTCACCGGCCTGCCGCACCGGTTCCGCTTCCCGTTCGGCACCTTCGAGGACCTGCCACAGGAGGCGATGCACGCCGAGCTCGCCCGGCGGCGGGTCTACCTGCACCCCTACCGGTGGACCTCGCTGGGCCTCTCCCTGATCGAGGCCATGCTGCTCGGCATGCCCGTGGTGGCGCTGGCCGCCACCGAGGCCGTGGAGGCGGTGCCGCCGGAGGCGGGAGTGATCTCGACGCGTGTCGCCACCCTCACCGCGGCGCTGGAGGCCTTCGTCACCGACCCCGCCCGGGCCCGGCAGTGCGGGAAGGCCGCCCGCGCCGCCGCGCTCGCGCGCTACGGTCTCGGGCGCTTCCTGTCCGACTGGGATCGGGTGCTCTCCCAGACCGCCCGGCGCTGAGGCGGCGTCCGGCCGGCCACCGGCCCGGCCGGACGCCCGCACTCCCCTCCCCCCGGAAGCCAGGTGACTTCGGTGACGAACGGGGAAGGGGGGAGCAATGAAAGTTCGGACCATGTCGTTGGTCGCGGCGATGCTGCTGACCGGGTTGACCGGCTGCGCGTCCTCCGACAAGGCTCCTGCGGAGCAGGCGGTGGCGCGTTTCTACACCGCGGTGCAGGAGCGCCACGGGGAGCAGGCGTGCTCGCTGCTGACGCCGGGGGCGGCCGACAGCCTGGGCACCGGGGGGCAGACGTGCGCCAAGGCCATCCTCGACCTCGACCTTCCCGGCGGCCAGGCGCGCGACGCCGCGGTCTGGGGCGACGAGGCCCAGGTGCGGCTCACGCGCGACACCGTCTTCCTGCACCGTTTCCCGCAGGGCTGGCTGGTGCGCGGCGCGGGCTGCCGGCCCCGTGGTGACCTGCCGTATCGATGCGAGGTGGAGGCCTGACATGCGAGCCATGTTCATCACGACCGTCACCCTCATCACGGTCGGTCTGCTCTACGTCTTCGCCATCGGCCTGCTGCACCGTTAGGGGGATCCCGTGAGACGTTTCATCAGGGACAACTCCCTCAGCCTGTTCTTCCTCGTCGCCTTCCTGCTGGCGCTGGCCGGCCAGTCCATCGCCGGGACCGCCGCCACCAACGACCAGCGGCTCAGCGAGGGCGGGGCGCCGATCTCCTGGCTGCGGTACGTCACCTCCTCCGACTTCGCCGTCGACGTCGCGGAGAACTGGCAGTCGGAGTATCTGCAGTTCCTGCTGTTCATCCTCGTGACAGTCTGGCTGGTGCAGCGCGGCTCGCCGGAGTCGAAGAAGCCCGGCGAGGAGGGCGGGGAGAGCGACGCCGAGCAGAAGATCGGACGGCACGCCACACCCGGCAGCCCGGAGTGGGCCAAGGCGACGGGACTGCGGCAGACGCTGTACGGCAACTCCCTCGGCCTCGTCATGGGAGTGATCTTCGTGCTGTCGTGGCTGGGTCAGTCGGTGGCCGGCACGGCCAGCTACAACGAGCAGCGGCTCGCCCAGTTGCAGGACCCCGTGAGCTGGGGAGGCTACGTCGCCTCAGGCGACTTCTGGGATCGCACCCTGCAGAACTGGCAGTCGGAACTCCTGGCCGTGCTGTCGATGGTGGTGCTGTCGGTCTACCTGCGCCAGCGCGGGTCACCGGAGTCCAAGCCCGTCGGCGCCCCGCACACCGAGACCAGCACCGAGGGCTGAGCGGACCGCCGGAACCCGCACCAGGGAACGGTGAATCCCGGTGGAGCGGGTTCCGGGACGGCGGTCATCCCCCCTCTTCGCCCCACTCCCGCGGGTCCGGCGTCTCGGAGCCGCCGGCGCTCTTGCGGTCGTCCGGGATGTGCGGGGCGGGACCGTCGGGGTCGATGCCGGTGGGAGTGTCGGAGCCGCCGGCGTCCTGCCGGTCGTCCGGCACCTGGGCCGGGGGTTCGGGGGACGTGCTCTCCGGATCGGTCTCGGTCATGGGTCCTCCCTGCGCTCCAAGGGCCTGCCTGCTCCCGGGCGAAGCACCCGGTGCCCGGCAGGGCGTGATCAATGACACGCAGGGGATTCCCTATCCTCCGGAGGACGCGTTATAGCTCGCACGAGCAAAGCTCTACAAAAGAGGGTGAACGCCATCCCGGCCCGGCGTGGTGGTCAGCCGTTGGCCTGCGGCACGATCGGTCCCTCGCTGGCCTGCACCAGGACGAAGCCCTGGCCCTGGAAGGCGAGCTGGGCGGCCTCGCCGCTTCCCCGCCCGATCAGCGCTCCCACCTTGATCGTGCGGTTGACGCCCACCCGCAACCCGGCGCTCCAGCACACCGCGGACTGGCTGTCGGCGAAGGTCGGGGCATGCGTGGTGTCGAGCAGCACCGGTGCGCCGTGGGCGGTGACCGCCACCCAGCCGGTGCCCTGGACCGTGGTGTTGAACAGACCGCCGGTGGCGATGCCGGCGCCCTGCAGCCGCTGGATGTCCCAGGTGAGCTGCGGGTCGAAGGCCAGCAGGCTGGTCCCGTTGACGGTGATCGCCTCGTTCTCCAGGTAGAACAGGTGCACGTCGTCGGCGTTATTGGCCACGAAGAGCGCCCCCTGCCCGCGGACCCGCATCAGCGGCGCGCCCTCGCCGGTGACCATCTTCTTCAGGAACCGC
The DNA here is from genome assembly GCF_050949235.1 of Streptosporangium sp. CA-135522. Classification (NCBI taxonomy): domain Bacteria; kingdom Bacillati; phylum Actinomycetota; class Actinomycetes; order Streptosporangiales; family Streptosporangiaceae; genus Streptosporangium; species Streptosporangium sp. CA-135522. The sequence goes on along the minus strand of NZ_CP192026.1, from coordinate 2,752,677 downwards.
CCGACGCCGCCCGACCCCTCGTAGTCGAAGTCCATCTGCCCCTGGAAGGCCACCATCGACCCCTGCCGCGCCAGTACCTCACCGTTCAGCTGCACCCGCAGCATCTTGGAGTTCTGCAGGGCGAAGTGGCCCGGGACCTGGTTCTGCTCCAGGTTCCCGAAGAGCGAGCTGCGCACGAGGTGATGCCTTCCGTGTCGGAGGAGATCGGAGGAGATCAGAGGAGGAGGTCAGGTCAGAGGAGGAGGTCGGAGGAGTCGCATGAGGAGTGACGAACGGTGCGCGAGGGGAGTTCCCGTCGCCGTGAACCACCGCAAACCAGACTTTCGGTGGTGGAGCTGCCCGTGACGACTGGCTAGCGTCGACCGGATGAGGAAGACGGCGGCCGGCCGGACCGGCCGGTATCACGTGCTCACCGACGTCCTGCTGTGGTCGGCCCTGTGCCTGCCCGTGCTGTGGGCCGGGCTCACCTCCTCCGAGGACGCGTACGCCTGGTGGGAGATGACGGCGGGACTGGTCCTCCTGGGCGGGACGGTGGCGCTCGGCAGACCCGCTCCCCTGGCGTCGATGCTGCTCGCCGTGGCGTCGTGGGAGGCCTCGGTGCTGTCGCGGGAGGAGACGGCGGTGGCCATCGTCCCGTTCCTTCCCGCGGCCGTCGTCATGAGCTACCTGGCGGGGGTACGGATGACGCGGTCGCGACCCGGGCTGCTCGCGATGGCGGGGGCGTTCGTCGTGACCGCGCTCCTCGTGCCCGTGCTGACCGGCGACCTCGGGACGGGGTTCGTCGCGGTCGTGGGAGTCGCCCTGTTCGGGATCGTCCCCTGGCTGACGGGCCGGGGCAGGCACCAGTATCTGGAGCTGGCCCGGTCCGGGTGGGAGCGCGCCGAGCAGTTGGAGCGGGTCCAGCGGATCATCGCCGAGCAGGCCCGGCTGCGTGAGCGCACGCGCATCGCCGGGGACATGCACGATCTGCTCGGGCATGAGCTGAGCCTGATCGCCCTGCGGATCGGCGGCCTCGAGGTGGCGCCGGACCTCGACGCGCGCTTTCGCGACGCCGCCGGTGAGGCCCGCAGGGCCGTCACCGGCGCCTCCGAGCGCCTCCGGGAGATCGTCGAGGTGCTGCGCGACGACTCCGCCCCGTCCGTGCCGACCCCACCCGGGGACGACGTCGCGGAGTTGGTGAGGCGGGCCAGGGCCTGCGGCGCCCCGGTCGAGATGCACGACGAGCGGCGGGACGTACGGCTCGCGCCGATGGTGGAACGGGCCGTGTACCGCGTGGTGCAGGAGGGACTGACCAACGCGGTCAAACACGCGGCGGGCGCCGTGGTGACGGTCAGGCTCGACCACCGGGCGGACGAGACGGTGGTGACCGTGGCCAACGGTGCGCCACCGGCGAGTCCGGCGTCCGGCCGTATGGAAGGAGGCCACGAGTGGGCGGGCCTCGTCTCGGAAGAAGGCCGCCAACGAGCCGGCGCTCTCGTGGGAGGCGGTCATGGGCTTGTCGGGCTGGCCGAGCGGGTCCGCCTGTGCGGCGGAACCCTTCGGGCGGAGCGGCGCGGCGGCGGCTTCGAGCTGGCGGCTCGGCTGCCGCGGGTTCCGGGGCCCGCCGGGCAGAGCCGGATCCCGTCGTCGTCCGCAGTGCACCTGCGGGAGGCGCGGCTGCGGGTGCGCCGCGCCCGCACCCTGGCGATCACCGCGGCCTTGGCCACCTGCGCGGCGTCGGCGGCGGCCGTGGCCGCTCTCATGGCCTATGACGCCTTCACCTCCGTCCTGCCGCCCGCCGACTACGCCCGGCTGCGGGTGGGGCAGAATCGGGCCGAGGTCGAGGCGGTGCTGCCGTCACGACCTCGGGGTGACGCCGAGGGACGGCCGGGACCTCCGGTGCCCGCCGGGGCCGATTGCCTCCACTACGGCACACACCGCAATCCGTTCGACGAGCGGAGCGGTGAGCTCTACCGGCTGTGCTTCAGGGACGGCCGGTTGGCGGGCAAGGACCTCCTGCCCCCGCTCTCGCTCCCGCGGACGACCGCCCGGCAGGAAGGTGCACGTTGATCCGAGTGGTGCTGGCCGACGACGAGCCCGTGATCCGGGCGGGGGTGCGGATGATCCTGTCGGCCGACCCCGGGGTCGAGGTGGTCGCCGAGGCCGGGGACGGGCGGGCGCTGGTCGAGCTGGTGCGCGGGCACCGGCCGGACGTCGCCCTGGTCGACATCCGGATGCCGGAGCTCGACGGGCTCGCCGCGACCGCCGAGATCCGCCGCGCGGTGCCCGGGACGGCGGTCCTGATCATGACCACCTTCGGCGAGGATTCCTTCATCGCGCAGGCGCTCGCCAACGGCGCGTCGGGATTCCTGCTCAAGACCGGCGATCCGCGCGAGTTCCTGCTGGGGGTCCGGGCGGCGTCCGAGGGCGGCGCGTACCTGTCGCCCCGGGTGGCGGCGCGGGTGATCGGCGAGCTGTCGGGCGGGCACCTGGCGCGCGGAGCCGCCGCACGCGAGCGGGTCGGCGTCCTCACCGGGCGCGAGCGCGAGGTCCTGGGGCTGGTCGGGGCGGGCATGTCCAACGCCGAGATCGCCCGGCGCCTGCATCTGGCCGAGGGCAGCGTCAAAACCTACGTCAGCACGATCCTGGGCCGGCTCGACGTGCGCAATCGCGTCCAGGCCGCCGTCCTCGCCCACGAGGCCGGGCTGGTCGAACGGGACTAGGCTCCCCCGGCACGGCCCGCGGACCGCGTGGACCGCGGCGCGGTGAGCATCGGACGCAGCGCGCCCCGATTGCGAAGGCGCTCCACCGGCGAAACGAGCAGCGGTGTCAGGGACAGCATCAGCAGCGGCGCCACGACCGCGCCGAGCAGGGCGCCCGCGATGACGTCGTGCGGGTAGTGGACGCCGACGAAGACCCGGGAGAAGGCGCCCAGCACGGCCGCGGCCAGCACGTAGGGGGTGGTACGCCGCCAGGCGATGACGAGGGCGGCCGCCGCGGCGGCGACGAGCGTCGCGTGGTTGCTGGGGAAGGACCAGTCACCGTACGGGGGGCAGTCGGCGACGGTGGCGACGCCGCGCAGGACGCGGCACGGTCGGTCCTCCGCCACGAGGCTCTTGGAGAGCTCGCTGAGCACATAGGCCGCCGTCGCCGCGACGGGGGCGAGGAGGGCGAGCGTCATCGTCCGGGTGTCCCGGCGCCGGGCCCGCCACCACGCGCCGAGGAGAAGGGCGGCGAAGGCCAGCAGCACGACCTCCGTGCCGATCCCGGCCAGCGTCTGGAACCAGGGTGGGGTGCTCTGCGCGAACTCGGTGACATCACGGTACAACTCGGCGCTGACGTCGGGCACGCCGTCGATCTGATCGCTCACTTTTCCTCCGTGTCGGCCCTGCTGGGTCGCCTACGACTGTAGGAATCGGGAGGTCAGGAAAGCAGTCACCGATCGTCAGCGATCACCATTGACTTTCGTCGATGTCCCCGGAGACTCTCTACGAGGTCACGAGGTCACGAGGTCACGAGGTCACGAGGGGGCGAGGGGGCGAGGGGGCGAGGGGGCGAGCCACGGGGCCACGAGGGGCGGAGCGGGAGTGGTGCCCGTGGTCGCCACGGCCGCCCTCAGGCCAGGCAGCGCAGCGCGGCCCTGATCCTGCGGTCGAGCGGGTGGTCGTCCGGCAACCGGCCGACGGTCGCCTCGACGAACACGGAGGCGGGCAGCTGCGTGCTCATGCCGTAGGCGTGCACCCAGATCCGCTCGGCGGTCAGCTCGACCTGCGCCTTCGAGTCCTGTTCGGCCAGCACGAAGGTCGCCACCGCGGCCCGCCACCGGCTCCGCTCGTCGGCCTCCTCGTCCGACACGGGCGCTGCCACGTCGTCGGCGTGTGTGGCGTACTCCGAGTCGTAGTGGAAGGTCTGCAGGCCCACCGGGTACGGTCCGGCCATGGTCGTCAGCTCCGCTTCGCGGCCGAGCGCGCGCATGCGCTCGCGCGTCTCCCCGTTCGCCCGGCGCCATTGCCGGAGCACCTCCTCGGCGGGCACGTCTCGGCTGCGCCGCACGCACCAGTCGTTGAACCCGTCGAAGCCGCCGGTGACGCCCTCGCTCCGGAGCATCGCGGTGAAACCCTCGACATCGCCGTCCAGGCAGGCGTGGTTGTAGAGCTCTTCCCCGGCCAGATGCCCCAGGACGTCACGCACCGACCAGCCGGCGCACCGCGAGGGACGGTTCCAGCCTTCCTCGTCGAGCCCGGAGAAGTGACGGTCCAGACGGGCCGCCTCGATGTCGAAGATGTCGAAGGGGTCGAGATCGGCCAGCGGATCCTTCGATGCTGTGGTCATGTGTAAGAGGTACCCGGCGAGACCGGGTCATGCCACCGAAGGCTCCCGGCGGCGGGCTCGGCGGGCTCGGCGACGGCGATCATGACTCGCTCCTGAGGTGACGGCACTTATTACCGAATAAGGTTCCGCCGTTATTGTTAGCGCTCACATTTCCCCTGTCAAGAGGCCGCCCAAGGTCAGCCGCCCCCCTCTCGCCCGGCATGCCCGAAATGCAGGAGCGGGCCAGATCCGAGCCCCGAGATCACCGGCGGGGACTCCAGGAGGGCTTGACAGTGGGCCGACGTGGGCATTTGATAACTCGTCACACAAGCAATCGGCCTGTTACATGATCTGTGACAGCCAATGTGAGCGTTAACACCCATGTGACCGTCCCAGGCGGCCGCCGGGTGAACCAGCGCACGTGGCGGCCCGAAGGACCGGCGCGTGCGCGCCGACCGGCTGGAAGAGAACGGCGGCACCGCGCGTCCGCACCGCACCCCCCGAAGGAGAGAACATGAGGTTCGCGAAGCTGGCCACCGTATCGGTGGGCCTGGCTCTCGCCACGGGAGTGTCCGCCTGTGGTTCCAGCACCAAGACCGTCGACCAGGGCGCGTCCGGCTCGGCTGCGCCGGCCGCCGCCCTGATCGGCGTCACGATGCCCACCAAGTCGTCCGAACGCTGGATCCACGACGGCGACAACGTCAAGAGCTCCCTGGAGAAGCTGGGCTACCAGGTGGACCTGCAGTACGCGGAGAACGACATCCCCACGCAGGTCAACCAGATCGAGAACCAGATCACCAAGGGCGCCAAGCTACTGATCATCGCCTCCATCGACGGCACCGCGATCACCACTCAGCTCCAGGAGGCGGCCGACAAGAAGATCCCGGTTATCGCCTACGACAGGCTCATCCGCAACTCGCCCAACGTCGACTACTACGCCACCTTCGACAACTACAAGGTGGGCGTGCAGCAGGCGACCTCGCTGCTGGTGGGGCTGGGGCTGAAGAAGGAGGACGGCTCCGACGGCACCGCCAAGGGCCCGTTCAACATCGAGCTCTTCGCCGGATCGCCGGACGACAACAACGCCACCTTCTTCTTCAACGGCGCGATGGACACCCTGAAGCCCTACGTCGACAAGGGGACCCTGGTCGTCAAGAGCGGTCAGAGCGACTTCAAGACCGTCGCCATCCTGCGCTGGGACCCGGCCACCGCGCAGAAGCGGATGGAGGACCTGATCACCAAGTCCTACTCCGGCGGCACGAAGGTCCAGGGCGTGCTCTCGCCGTACGACGGGCTGTCCATCGGCATCCTGTCGGCGCTCAAGAGCAGCGGGTACGGCACGGCCGACCAGCCCTACCCGATCGTCACCGGCCAGGACGCCGAGGCCGCCTCGGTCAAGTCGATCATCGCCGGCGAGCAGTACGCCTCGATCTACAAGGACACCCGTGAGCTGGCCGCGGTCACCGTCAAGATGGCCGACGCCGTGCTCAAGGGCGCCAAGCCCGAGGTGAACAACACCAAGGACTACGACAACGGCAACAAGGTCGTCCCGTCCTATCTGCTCGACCCGATCGTGGTCTACAAGGACAACTACAAGAAGATCCTCATCGACTCCGGCTACTACACCGAAGACCAGCTCAAGTAGCAGCACCGGCACCCCGGCGGCCGTTCTCCCGGCCGGCGGCGACCCCTGTCGCCACCGGCCCGGCGTCCGGCCGGCGGGGCGAACGCTGCGGAGGCGGACGCATGACCGACGACATACTCCAGATGCGCGGGATCACCAAGACGTTCCCGGGCGTCAAGGCCCTGCAGGACGTCAACCTCGCGGTGCGCAGAGGTGAGATACACGCGATCTGCGGGGAGAACGGCGCCGGCAAGTCGACCCTGATGAAAGTGCTCTCCGGCGTCCACCCGCACGGTTCCTACGAGGGCGAGATCTACTTCGACGGCGAGCAGTGCCGGTTCGCCGACATCAGGCACAGCGAAAGACGCGGCATCGTCATCATCCACCAGGAGCTCGCGCTCATCCCCTACCTGTCGATCGCCGAGAACATCTTCCTCGGCAACGAACGGACCGGCCGCGGCCTGATCGACTGGAACCGCACGAACGCCGAGGCCGCGGAGCTGCTCGATCGGGTCGGGCTCCGCGAGAACCCGGTGACGCTCGCGATGGACATCGGGGTGGGCAAGCAGCAGCTGGTCGAGATCGCCAAGGCGTTGTCCAAGCGGGTCCGGCTGCTCATCCTCGACGAGCCGACCGCGGCGCTCAACGACGAGGACTCGGCGCACCTGCTCGACCTGCTGCGCGAGCTGCGCGACGAGGGCATCACCTCTGTGATCATCTCGCACAAGCTCAACGAGATCGAGGCCATCGCCGACTCCACCACGATCCTGCGGGACGGACGGACCATCGAGACCCTGGACATGAAGAGCGACCGGGTCACCGAGGACCGGATCATCGCGGGCATGGTCGGCCGCGACCTGGAACACCGCTTCCCGCCGCACGAACCGAAGATCGGCGAAGAGGTGCTGCGGATCGAGGACTGGACGGTGCACAGCCCCACCCAGCACGGTCGCGTCGTCGTGTCCGGCGCCAACCTGACGCTGCGCCGCGGCGAGATCGTCGGCCTGGCCGGCCTGATGGGCGCCGGCCGTACCGAACTGGCGATGAGCGTGTTCGGCCGCAGCTACGGGGTCGGCGTCTCCGGCCGCGTCTACAAGGACGGGCGGGAGATCCAGCTCCGCTCGGTCGGCGAGGCCATCGGGCACGGGCTCGCCTACGCCACCGAGGACCGCAAACGGTACGGGCTCAACCTGATCGAGGACATCAAGCGCAACGTCTCGGCCGCCGCGCTGAAGAAACTGGCCAGGCGTGGCTGGGTCGACGACAACGAGGAGTACCGGGTCGCCGACGGCTTCCGCGAGAGCATGAACATCAAGGCTCCCAGCGTGCTGTCGGTCACCGGCAAGCTCAGCGGCGGCAACCAGCAGAAGGTGGTGCTGTCGAAATGGATCTTCACTGACGCCGACGTGCTGATCCTCGACGAGCCCACCCGCGGCATCGACGTGGGTGCCAAATACGAGATCTACTCCATCATCAACGAGCTCGCCGACCAGGGCAAAGCCATCCTGGTCATCTCCTCGGAGCTTCCCGAGCTCCTCGGTGTCTGCGACCGCATCTACGCCCTGTCGGCCGGACGCGTCACCGGCGAGGTCTCGCGGGCGGAGGCCACTCCGGAGCGGCTCATGCAGTTCATGACCAAGGAAAGCCCGTGACCGGGGAATTCACGACCGAGGAAAAGGGAGAAACGGCGCAGATGAGCAGCGGCCAGGCCCCGACACGTCAAAGCCCACCCGCGAGCGACGGCCTTCCGCTCGTCCCCGCGAGGGCGCCGGGAAGCCGCTTCTCGGTCAACCTGCGGCAGAGCGGCATCTACATCGCGTTCGCGCTGATCATCGTCCTGTTCTCCTTCGTGACCGACGGTGAGCTGCTCAAACCGCAGAACATCTCCAACATCATGGTGCAGAACTCCTACATCCTGATCCTGGCGATCGGCATGATCCTGATCATCATCGGCGGCCACATCGACCTCTCGGCCGGATCGGTGGTGGCGCTCACCGGAGCCATATCGGCGGTGCTGATGGTCGACCAGGACATGCCGTGGCCGCTGGCCGTGCTCATCACCCTCGTCGCCGGCGCCCTCATCGGGGCCTGGCAGGGGTACTGGATCGCCTACTTCGGCATACCGGCGTTCATCGTGACCCTGGCCGGCATGCTGGTCTTCCGGGCCCTGACCATGACCGTGCTCGGCAACCAGGGCATCGGCCCCTTCCCCGACGCGGTGCGCACGCTGTCCAACGGCTTCACTCCGTCCTACCTCGGCAACATCGGCCTCGGCCCCCTCGACGGCGCGGACCTGTTCACCCTGCTCGTCGGGGTGGTCACCGTGGTCGCGATCATCGGCACGCAGTGGCGCGCCCGCCAGGCGCGCATCGGCTACCGGCAGAAGGTCGACGCGCCACCGCTGTTCCTCCTCAAGATCATCGCTGCCTCGGCGGTGGTGATGACGGTCATCGTGCAGCTGGCGCGGTTCAAGAACCTGCCCTGGGTGCTGGTGCTCCTGGCGGCCCTCGTCCTGGGATACACCCTGCTGACCAACCGCGCCGTCTTCGGCCGCCACATCTACGCGATCGGCGGCAACGTGCACGCCGCGAGCCTGTCCGGGATCAAGGTCAAGTCCGTCACGTTCTGGATCTTCGTCAACATGGGGGTGCTCGCCGCGCTGGCCGGGGTCATCTTCGCCGGACGGCTGAACCAGGCCGGCCCCACCGCGGGCAACGGCTTCGAGCTGGACGCCATCGCGGCCGCCTTCATCGGCGGTGCCGCCGTCCAGGGCGGCGTGGGCAAGGTGGTCGGCGCCATCACCGGCGGCCTGATCATGGCCGTGATCAACAACGGCATGTCCCTCATCGGCGCGCCGAGCGAGCGGGTGATGCTCTTCAAGGGTCTGGTGCTGCTGGCCGCCGTGGCCTTCGACGTCTGGGCCAAGCGCCGAGCCGGCTCGACCCGCTGAGCAGCCGCCCCGGCTTCCACCGGCTTTCACCGGCTTTCAAGTGAAGGACAAGCGGGGGCCGCGAGAGTGGGCCGGTGACGGAGACACCGAGGAACCGGGCCGGGGACGAGATCCAGGGACGGCTCGCGGACCGGACCGACGACGGCGGGGAGGCGGAGTACGAGCTGCTCACCAGGCTGAACCACCTCCTCGACCGGCAGCGGGAGGCGGGCGATCACAAGGCCGCGCTCGTCACCGCGAGGCGGGCGCTGCGACAGGCTCGCCTGCTCCCCTCCCGCTACCGCCTCGCCGTCGCCACCGCTCTGCAGGCCCTGCGGGAGGAGCTGGTCGCCGGTGAGATGTGGGACGAGGCGAGGCAGGTGGCCGCCGAGACCGTCCAGGCCTACGCCGTGCTCGGCGAGGAGGATCCGGACCTGCGGTTCTGGCACGCGCTGGCCCTGGACGGCATGGCCGGGATCGACCTGACGCTGGGAGACCCCGCCGGCGCGCTGGAGCTCGTCCTGACCTCGACCGGAATCTACCGGCGGCTCGCGCAGGACGACCCGGGCGCCCACGGCCCGGAGCTGCTGCGCTCCCTGCACAACCTGAGACACGTGTACCGGCGGCTCGGCCGGACCGGGGCCGCCGCCGGCGCGATGCGCCAGGCCGTACGGCTCTGCCGCGAGGCGGGTGACGGCGACCCCGGGTGGACCCCGAAACTGGCCCGCGCCCTCGACTGCCTCGGCAGGGACCTGGAGGAGAGCGGGCAGGCCGAGGCCGCGGTGCCCGTGCTGGAGGAGTCCGCGGCGCTCTACGAGGAATGCCCGGACAGCGAGGAGCTACGGGCCGACGTCCTGGCGCGGCTCGGGATCCATCTCAACGCGACGGGCCGCGGCGCAGAGGCCGTCGAGGCCGCCACGGCGGCCACCGCGCTGCTGCGCGGGATCGGCGCCCCCTCCCGGCTGGCGACCGCCCTGCACGACCTCGGCATCGGACTGCAGGGCGTCGGCCGGGCAGAAGAGGCCGTGGAGGCGGCCCGCGAGGCGGTGGAGATCCTCCAACGGCTCTATGACGAGGATCCCGGCCGGGCGGCCGGCCTGGCCACCGCCCTGGGCTACCTGGGCCTTCTGCGGGAGGAGCGCCGGCAGTTCGAACACGCGGTCACCTCGGGCGAGCGCGCCGTGAGCCTGCTGGAGCGTCTGCACGCCTGCGGGCATACCGACCACGACCACGAGCTCGCCCAGGCACTGCGGCACCTCGGCCGCTACCACGAGCGGCTGGGGCGGCCGGAGCAGGCGTTCGCGTGCCTGGAGCGGGCTCTGACGTTGTACGGCGAGCTGACCCGGCGCGATCCGGACCGCTTCCGCACCGGTCTGGCCGACGCCTGGGTCGCCCAGAGCGTCTACCTCGCCCTGCTGGAGCGCCCGGAGGAGGCCGTGGCCGCGGCGCAGCTTGCCGTCGACCTGTACGACGGGGCCTGCCCGACCGGGCCGGACCACCGGGCGGGAACCGCCGAGGCCCTGTCCCACCTGGGCGACCGGGCGGCGAACGCCGGGCAGCGAGAGCGCGCCGTGCGGGCGATGACCCGGGCCGTGGACCTTTACGAGGACCTCGTGTCGCTCGACCCCGGCCTATACGTGAGCAAGCTCGCCGACGAGCTCGACGGCCTCGCCGTACGGCACTGCGAGCGCGGAGACCACGACAGGGCCCTCCCCCTGCTCGAACGAGCGGCCGTCATCTGGCGGGAGCTCGGCAGCGACGCCGAACTCGCGGTGACACTGCGCAGAAAGGTCTTCGCCCTGAGCTGCCTGCACCGCGACACCGGGGAGGCGGCGGACAGACTGCTCGAAACGGCCGCCGACCCGGTCGACGCCTTCACCGCGCTCGGCGAGCAGCTGATCGGCGCCGGACGGCGGGAGGCGGCGCTGGAGCACCTGACCCGGGCCGCCACGCTGTGGGAGATCACCTCGTTCCAGCAGCCGGACGCGTCGGTGGCCTCCTACGCCCGCACGCTCGGCCTCATGGCTTCCTGCCTGGAGGACGTGCTCCGTCTCGACGAGGCCGTCGCGGCCCAGCGCAGGACCGTGGAACTCCTGACGGCCGTCGTCGACGAGGAACCCGAGCATCTGCCCCTGCTGTCGTGGGCGCTGGGCGAGCTGGCCGGTTACCTGTGCCGCACAGGCTGTCCCGAGGAGGCGCTCGGCCATCGCCGCCAGGCCGTCGAGATCGACAACCGGCTCGCCACGCGGGACCCGACCCTGTACCGCCGCGCCCTCGCCGGCTCGCTGACCGGCCTCGGCCACCTCCTGGAGGATCTCGGCGAGCAGGCGGAGGCCGAGGAGGTGCTGGCCCGGGCGCACCTGCTCAGCGCCACCCTCCCGGACGCCGAGCAGGCCCCCTGATCCGGCGGGTCGCGAGGCGATGACCACGCACCCTCGCCGCACTAGGAGCTGTTCGGGGTTCGGATCCAGGTGAGGCCCGGTGGCGGGCCGGCCGTGGCCGGTAGAACTCGGATGCGGCGCGCTTTGATGTGACGGATGCCGAGTGGGCGTTGATCGAGCCGTATCTGCCGGTGGCGGCTACCGGCCGCTGCCACGGCGGGTGCGTGATCGGCTCAACGGGATCCTGTGGCGCTTTCGCACCGGATCCGGCCGGCGTGATGTCCCGGAACGCCACGGGGCCGGACTCTACCTCCGAGGCTCGATCATGTGGCTGAAACTTCTCACCTCAACCACATGATCCGATCCCTGAACAGCTCCGGTGAACCTGTGGCGAGCTCATCGATCAGGCGGCCTCGATCGCCGCCCATCTCGGTGACGCGCTGTGCAAGCGGTCGGGAAAAACCCCGATCAGCGGCCATGGCGATCCTGCTGGGCGGCCGCATGGCTCCTGGTAGGCGGCCGCGAAACCTCCTGGTGGACGGTCACCTTGGCCCTCGCCCTGTGGCCCGGTCGGGCATCGAGTCCCCGACCGTGAGCGATGCTCGGCTACGGCTCAGCGGGCCGTAGCGCTCCCGTCGCTCGATGCTTCGATGCCGTGGGGCCGAGGGAGGAGGCCCTGCGGCTCCGATCGCCCCGACCATGAACGGCGTCTGACGCTCGCCAGCGATCGTCACGGACTTGACCGGCCATCAGGAGCAACCGAACGTTCATTGGTGATAGCGGGGACTCAGTTGGATGGGAGCGGCTGGTGGGCGGTGGATCGGAGCGCGGCACAGGCGAACCGGGCAAGTCGTTCGGGCAGGTCGTGCGGGTCATGGTGGGAGATGAACAGCCAGGACAACACAGTGCCGCCGAACATCGCGTGGAACAGGTCGATGTCAGGCAGCCGCTCCAGCTCGCCGCGCCGCACCGCTCGCTCCAGCAGCTCGGCGTTGCCGGCCCGTTCCGGTTCCACGAAGGTCGTGGTGAACCGTTCGGCGAGTGTCGGATCGGCTGCGATCTCGCCGAGCAGGCTCATCAACGCGCTGGCGGCCGCGGGGTGGCTCAGATGGCCGATGATCACCCGCGCCAGCGCGGTCAGGTCCCCGAGCAACGACCCGGTGTCGGGCGGAACATCCAGTACTTCTCCGTGGACGATCGCGGCGAAGATCATCTCGTGCTTGGTGGCGTACCGCCGGTAGATCGAGGCTCTGCCGATTCCGGCTCGCTCGGCCACGGCGGCCACCGTCAGGCCCGCGTATCCGACCTCGCCCAGGAGTTCCTGAACGGCTGTGGTGATGGCCTCGTCTACCCGGCTATCACGCGGCCGCCCGACCTGTTGCCCGTTGTGCTCCATTGCCTCATCATACGAGACTATAGTTTCGGAACTATAGTCTCGGAAAGATGTGATGATGATCGAGGACGCGGTGGTGCTCCCACCTTCAAGCGACACCGAACGGCCGGTCCCGCGCTGGGCCGTCCGGGCAGCGCATGTCGTATCCCTGCTCGCGCTGCCGTCGGGCCTGTGGCGGATCGGCCTGGCCCTGGGGTTTCCACTCGGCTACACCGAGCAGGGCCTGCGCGATCTGGTCGGTCCGACCGGGTGGGGGCCGCTGTACCTGATCGCCCTCTCCGTGCTGAGTGAAGCCGCGGCGCTGCTCACTGTCGGCCTGGTGCGACGCTGGGGCGAGGTGGTGCCACGCTGGATCCCGCTGCTCGGCGGCCGGACGATCCCGCGCCTGGCCGTCACCGTGCCCGCCTGGCTCGGCGTCGGGATCCTCGCCCTGCTGTGGACCCCGTTCCTGTTCTGGTGGGCGCTGCCGCACACCGACATGACCGTGACCGGACGTCTGCTCGTCGGGTTCGTCTACCTGCCCACGGTGGCGTGGGCCCCGCTGCTCGCCGCCGTCACGCTTTCCTACCAGCGCCGCCGAACCGGCTCATGACGCGGCGGAACGGTGGTCGGCGGTATCTCCCGGCCCGACGGCCGGCTATCGCCAACGAGTGTTCCGCTGTTCCCGATGGGCCTTGACCAGGCTCCTCCCTCGAGCAGTTCCGCCTGAGTCCAGTGGCCATGGGGCAGGGGAGGCGCCGGCCACCCGACGTCTGCGACGCCACTCGGCGAACTTCCTCACCGTCAAGACCCTGGCCTCCCGGCGGGCCGAAGACTCCACCATCCCCGAACCCACCCAGAACTCCCTGGTCACCCTGGAATGGATCGGCCGCGCCGAGAACCTCGTCATCGTCGGCCCCTCCGGCACCGGCAAGAGCCACTTCACCGAAGGGCTCGCCCAGGCCGCGATCGAGAAGGACTTGCGGGTGGCCTGTGCTTACCTTGGCTGGACCCCCAGCAGATCGAGAACGTGCTCGGCCGTCATCCGGGAGTCGGTCATCGGACGGCCGTCGTCGCGAACCGGTCGACGTGGGTGCGGTAGGCCTCCCGCAATTCATTGAGACGGGCGGTTCCCAGCGCGAGGGGTACCCCGTAGAAGCCGGCGAGCAGCCCGGTCACGCCGACCTCGGTGCCATCGGTGTCATCGGAGGAGCGCAGGTGGTGACGGAACAGATCGGCTTGCGGGGTAAGCGCGATGTTGAGTGCCCTCTCGTCGTCGAAGACCATCAACCGCTCGGCGGGGCCGATGTCCAGCACCGCGCATATACCGCCGCCGCGGGCCACCTCGGCGGTGATCTCGAACCACATCCGGGGACCGGCGACGATGGACCGGGCCGTCTCGTCGAAGAAGCGGCGGATGAACTCGATTCCATCGGGCGCCTCGGCGGCGGCCAGCACCGTGCCGATCCGCCACATGCAGATGTGATAGGCGAGCAGGTCGGTCTTGGACGCGAAGTGTGCGAAGAATGTCGGTTCGGATACCTCAACAGACGCCGCCAGTTCGCGCACCGAGATGTCAGCGAACGGAGTGTGCTCGATACGTTCACGCAAGGCCCGCCACAGCCCGACCTTCAACTTGGCGCGTTTGCGTTCCCGCAGCGGCAGCGCCGCGAACCGATCGGCCGCCGTCATGGCCGCTGCAATGCTTCCACCAGCGCCTGGGCGACGCCGGCCGACGACGCCGGATTCTGACCGGTGAGCAGGCGGCCATCGCGGCGCACCGTCACGGTGAACGGCTCACCCACCTCCACGACGGCGCCGAGGGCTTTCAGCCGCTGCTGCAACGAGAACGGGATCGCGGTGTCCGCCCCGACCAGAGCTTCCTCGGCGTCGCTGAACCCCGTTACGGTGCGCTCGGCGACAAGGGGCGCGCCCTCCGGTGTGGTGGCTTCGAGCAGGCCGGCCACCCCGTGACAGACCGCGGCGACGACCCCGGCGTGGTACACCGAGCTGACGATCTCGGCGAGCGTGTCGTTGGCGGGAAAGTCCCACATGGTGCCGTGGCCGCCAACGAGGAACACGGCGTCGTAGCCGTGCGGATCCACGGACTTCAGCGGCATCGTGTCGGCGAGCAGCGTGTCGAGGTCCGCTATCTGCGAGATATCGAAGTCGGCACTGGAGGGGTCGACCGGAGGCAGCCCGCCGCGTGTGGAGGCAAGGTCGACCTGCAGGCCGGCACGCTGAAACGCCAGTAGGGGCGTGACGAGCTCCTCCAGCCAGAACCCGGTGGGCCGACCGGTGGAGCCAAGGACGTCATGGGAGGTGAGAACCACGAGGATGCGCTGCGACATATCTATAGCGTACATAAATTATTTAGCAGACACAAGATATAGTGTGGCCGCTAATTTATGCGGCCCGTACTGACGGACCTGCGCCCGGGCCCGTCTATGACGCCAGCCTCTAGGGGTCTCGGTAGTAACGGTGCAGGAAACAACGGATATGCAGGTCAGTAGTCCGTCTTCCAAGCTGCGCCCGAAGGCCCTTAAAGGGACTCCGACCTGCATATCCGCTGGAAATTTCTTCATTGCTACTGGGATCCCTACTTGGCGGCCAAGGACACGGCCGGAAGGAGGAGGCCCAAAAGGGGCACCCGCCCAACCGGCTGGCGCCCCTTTCCCACTGCCCGAGGCCGCGCTACGCCACCGGCTCCGTGACAGCCTTCAGCCCAGCCAGCGTCCGGTTCAGCGCGAACCACGCCTTCAGTCGAATCCAGAACCGCCAGCGCGGCCCGCCCAGCACCACGGCCATCTGCCCCACCAACTCCTGCACCCGCGCGCACTGCTCCGATCGCGAACGCCCCGACAGCACCACCCCGAGCTGAACGGACAAGCAATCGGCCACGAGCGTTCGAGCCGGCCCCGCGAACGTCGCCAGGTAGCGACCCGCGTCGTCGGCCAACCCCCGCACCTCCGCGTCCAGCCGCTCGAACTGCCGCGACCGCTCCTCCCGGAGCTTCTCCAGCGCCGCCCCGCTCGCTTCGGTCGGCATCTCGAACCCCGCCGCCGCAGCCGCATGTCCGACGACGACCAGCCGAGTGAGCAGCTCCCGCCGGGCCCGCACCGCGTCCAGGATGCGCTCCTTCCGCGCTTCCAGCCGGGGCTTGGCCACGTACTCGATCCCCAAGGTGACCGTCAGCGACACCGCCGCCGGTACCAACACCGACTCAAGGTTCAACACCAGCCCTCCACTTGCCACCTGACCGGAGAACCGAGCGTAACGAGCCGACAACCCGCCGCGCAGATAAACAGCCGCGAATAGGGCGAAGCGACGTAAGCGACTGAACCCGGCATCCTCCCCGGCGACACACCCGTGTGGCACGGGCCAGGACCAGGCTGAGCGCATCGCGGCCGCCCTCGGCGGTAAGGCAGTCTCGATCACGGCATGAACCGCCAAGCCGCTGGCAGATCTGCGCTACAGCAGCGCGGCGAGCGTCGCGGCGGTGGCGGCCGCTCCCGCCACGGCGCCCGCGAGAGCCTGCCCCGAAGTGTGGTCGCGGATCACGACCCGTGCCCACCCGATCAGCGCCACCAGCAGCCCACCCACCACGAAGACGAGCACGGCGGGCAGCACCTCGGCGAGCATCACCACGGCACCGGCCGCGACCGCCGTATGAAAGCTGATCTTCCACGCCAGAGTGACCGGACCCACCACGGCGAGCGTGGCCAACATGATCGCCACGCACGCCACCATCACCCGCGGCGCCCCCATGACGACGAGCAGGGTGAGCGCGAGCACCACCAGGGCCACGATGACCGCAACCAGCTTCGGACGCTCCTGGCGCTCACGGACATGCCAGTCGCCGAACCACCCCCGCTTCACCCCGGCGAAAATGACCACCGCGGGGATCCCGCCACACAGCACCGCGGCGAGCAGCCCCCACCCGAATCCGGCCCAACCCGACGACAGCGCGCCCACCGCGAGGGGCAAGCTGATCACAATCCAGGCCGGGGCGAACAGGTCGGTTACACGACGAGCCACTTGTCGTTGTCGACCACCGCCTGATCGGTGGTCCGCTTCAGCTTCTGCCACACCCTGAGCAGCCACGCCGCTTCCTCCCGTAGAAAGGACCGTTCCTCATCGGTGAGGTCGCCACGCGCCATAGCGAAGGCACTACCAGGATCGCAGGCCAGAGCGCAGGCAATCCCTATGATCTCAACTCCATACAGGCCCTAGTCGTCGGACTCGCGACCGCGTGACCCGATGGGGAATCCGGACTCGCGCAGGAAGGTGATGAGCGGCCCCTCGGCGGCGAGCCTGCCCTCCCGCCGCGCCCTGATCAGGCCTCGGCCGAGCTCGCGTAACTCGTCACGGGCGTCCTCGTCCTCGCCCCGCTGGATCTTCCCGGCCATTTTGACGATCTTCTCGCGGAGTTTGCGGGCCAGCTTGGAGTCGATGCCTCCTTGGCGTTCCTGCTCGGTGACGGCACGGCCGAAGGCCGACAGGCGCGCCCGCCAGCCCTCGGGCACCGATCGCGACGATGAGGTCCGGCCGGGTGCCGGGGTCGCGGACACGCTCGGCGAGGCGGTCGGCGACGGTGGCGCGGTCGGCGCCGTGGACGGGAGCGCGGACGCGATCGCGGCGGTCACGGGCACCCCCGCCGGGTCCGGCGGGGGTGACGTCCACAGGGCCACGAGCACGGCCACGAGCACGGCGACCGCGCCCAGCGCGGCCCCGGCGTGCCGTCCCCTCGGGCGCCCGGGCATGAGCCGCACGAGCTTCGCCGTGCCCGCCCGCGCCGCCTCCGGCCCGGCCTGCGCCGGTGTCCCCGGAGCCCGCGGGCCACGCGACGCGTCCGGAACGTGCGAGCCGGGCGGCCTGTCCGAAAGGTGCGAGCCGGGCGGCGCGCCTGGAACGTGCGAACCGGGCGGCCTGTCCGGAACGTGCGAGCCGGGGACCGGCCGATGGAGCACGGCGGTGTCACCGGCGCGGGGCGCCGTCCGCCGGGCGATCTCGGCCAGCGCATGGCGGACGGCCTCCCCGCCGGAGGGCCGGGCCGCGGGATCCTTCTCCAGCAGGGCCAGCACCAGCCGCTCCAGCTCTGCCGGGATGTCCGGCCGGTAGCGGCTCGGCGGGTCGGGAAGGTGGTGGACATGCCGGGCGACCAGTTCCGTCGCCGGCCCGGCGAACGGGGGGCGCCCGCACAGCAGCTCGTAGCAGACGCAGCCGAGCGCGTACAGGTCGGAGGCCGCGTTCCCCGCCTCTCCCAAGGCCTGCTCGGGTGACAGGTAGGCGGCCGTGCCGATGACGCTTCCCACCGAGGTCAGCCGCATCGCGGCCTCGGTCGCGATGCGGGCCGTCCCGAAGTCGACGACCTTGAGCACGCCGTCCGCGTTCCGGTGCAGGTTGGCCGGCTTGACGTCACGGTGCACGACCCCGGCCCGGTGCGCGGCGTCCAGGCCCATCGCGGCCTGCCCCGCCAGGCGGCACACCGCGGGGACGCTCAGCGGCCCGTTCTCGGCCAGCTCGGTGGCCAGATCGCGGCCGGTCAGCAGCTCCATCACCAGGAACGGCCGGCCTTCGTGCTCGCCCACGTCGAACACCGTCACCACGTTGGGATGGACGACCCGCGCGGCGGTCCGCGCCTCCCGGGCGAACCGCTCACGCATCGAGACGTCGGCCACCTGCGGCGACAGGATCTTGACCGCCACCGGCCAGTCCGGCCGCAGGTCGTGCCCCCGCCACACCTCCCCCGTCGCGCCCCGGCCGATCAGCTCCTCCAGCCGATACCGGCCGACCAGCACGTCCGGAGTCCGTTCCCAACCACCCACGATTCCCGCCATGATCCAGAGCCCGGCAACTGGCACCCCACCTTACGGGTGCCCGCCCGGGCCGGTGCCCACGGATATCGATCATGAGGGCGGGCGGTCCGGTCCTGGCGGGACGGGACGATCGCCGTCAACGGCCCGCGTCGGCCGTACCGGCGTGGGCCGACGGCTCCGGAACGGCGTGCAGCACCGTCTCGGCCGCGATGTCGTCCGGCTGTCGCTCCGCGGTGATCTCCGCATGGACGAGCAGCCGGTAGTGGTCCGTCTCGCGCCGCACCGCCTCGTCGTCCCAGCCGAGAACCGGGGCCATGAGGGCGGCCACCTCGGGCGCGGCGGCGCGGCCGCGGTCCCGTTCCTCGATGAAGATGTGGGTGCGGCGGGTCATCGTGTCCTCCAGATGCAGCGCCTGCTCGTGGGACGCCGCGTAGACGACCTCGGCCCTCAGGTAACCCGGGGCCCCCTCCAGAGCCCGCCCCAGCGAGGGGTCGGCGGCGATCAGGTCCAGCAGGTCCTCGACGTCGGCGCCGTAGCGGCGCAGGAGCCGTTCCACCGAGGGCAGGTTCAGCCCGGACCGCTCGGCCAGAGCGCGGCGCCCGTTCCACAGCGCCTCGTATCCGGTGGCGCCGATGAGCGGCACCCGGTCGGTGACCGACTGCGGCGCTTCGGCGCCGAGATCCCGAAGCGCCATGTCGACGGCGTCCTTGGCCATCACCCGGTAGGTGGTGTACTTGCCGCCGGCGACGACCACGAAGCCCGGGACGGGAGCCGCGACCAGGTGCTCGCGCGAGAGCTTGGCGGTGTTCTCCGCGTTGCCGGCGAGCAGGGGGCGGAGCCCGGCGTAGACGCCCTCGATGTCGTCGTGGGACAGCGGCCGGCGCAGCACCACGTTGACGTGGTCGAGCAGGTAGTCGATGTCGGCGCGGCTCGCCACGGGACGGTCCTTGTCCAGGCTCCACGGGGTGTCGGTGGTTCCGATGACCCAGTACCGCCCCCACGGGATCACGAACAGCACGCTCTTCTCCGTCCGGAGGATCATGGCGGTGCGAAGGCTGATCCGCTCACGCGGCACGACGATGTGGACGCCTTTCGACGGCTTCATGGTGTGGGTGTCCCGAGTGCCGGCCATCGCGAGGCTCTCGTCGGTCCAGACGCCGGTGGCACTGATCACCTGGCGTGCGCGCACGGCGATCTCCTGGCCGCTCTCGAGGTCCAGCACGCGCGCCCCGGTGACGCGCGGGCCCTCCCGGAGCAGCCCGGTCACGCGTGCCCTGGTCGCGACGGCGGCGCCGTACCGCGCGGCCGTCCGCGCGACCGCCAGGGTCATGCGCGCGTCGTCGGTCTGCGCGTCGAAGTACTGGAGGGCTCCGATGAGGGCATCGGGATGCAGTCCGGGAGCCTCCCGGAGGGCGCCGCGACGGCTCAGATGCCGGTGGCGCGGGACGGCGGAGCGCAGGCCGCCCAGGAAGTCGTACAGGGTCATGCCCGCGCTGATGTAGAACCGCTCCCAGATCCGGTGGGTGAGAGGGAACAGGAACGGGACGGGGTGGACGAGATGGGGCGCCAGCCGGGTCAGCAGCAGGTGACGCTCCTTGAGTGCCTCGCGCACGAGCCGGAAGTCCAGTTGCTCGAGATAGCGCAGGCCGCCGTGGATCAGCTTGCTGGAACGGCTCGAACTGCCCGCCGCCCAGTCGCGGGCCTCGACCAGCGCGACGGACAGGCCGCGTGACACCGCGTCGAGCGCGGCGCCCGCGCCGACGATCCCGCCGCCGACGACCAGCACGTCGTAGTCGTTCTCGCTCATCTCCCGCAGCACCCTCGTCCGGTACTGCGGTCCCAATGCTGCCGATCTCACGGTTGGGCTTCCTCTCCTTCAGGGGCGAGCGCGGTCTCCCGGGGAGGCGGGGCCCGGTTCCGGAGGAGGGTGGAAGCCTTGGCCGGCCGTTGATCAGTCAACGTCGACCCAGTTGAGCGTGCGCTCCACGGCCTTCTTCCAGCCGGCGTAGCCGTGTGCGCGCTGCTCGTCGGACCACTCCGGCTGCCAGCGTTCGGCCTCGTTCCAGTTCTGCTTGAGCGCGTCGGTCGACTGCCAGAAACCGAGTGCCAGGCCGGCGGCGTAGGCGGCGCCGAGCGCCGTGGTCTCGGCCACCACCGGCTTGGAGACGGGCACCCCGAGGATGTCGGCCTGGATCTGCATGCACAACTCGTTGGCGGTGACGCCACCGTCCACGCGGAGCACGTCGAGGGCGACGCCGGAGTCGCTGTACATCGCCTCGACCACGTCGCGCGTCTGGTAGCAGATCGCCTCCAGGGTGGCCCGGGCGATGTGGGCGTTGGTGTTGAACCGCGACAGGCCCACGATGGCGCCCCGCGCGTCGGAACGCCAGTACGGGGCGAACAACCCCGAAAAGGCCGGCACGAAGTACACCCCGCCGTTGTCGGTGACCTGCCGGGCCAGCGCCTCACTCTCGGCCGCCCCGGAGATGACGCCCAACTGGTCGCGCAGCCACTGCACCGCCGACCCCGTCACCGCGATCGACCCCTCCAGCGCGTACACCGGCCGCTCGGCGCCGAACTGGTAGCAGACCGTGGTCAGCAGACCGTTCTTCGACCGCACCAACTCGGTGCCGGTGTTCAGCAGCAGGAAGTTACCGGTGCCGTAGGTGTTCTTGGCCTCGCCGACCTCGAAGCACACCTGCCCCACGGTCGCCGCCTGCTGGTCGCCC
The DNA here is from genome assembly GCF_050949235.1 of Streptosporangium sp. CA-135522. Classification (NCBI taxonomy): domain Bacteria; kingdom Bacillati; phylum Actinomycetota; class Actinomycetes; order Streptosporangiales; family Streptosporangiaceae; genus Streptosporangium; species Streptosporangium sp. CA-135522. Next base: position 2,731,533 of record NZ_CP192026.1, on the reverse strand, counting down.
AGATCCCCCGACAGCGGAACCTCCCCCTTCAACGGCCCGTAGCGGCGGGTCACGCCGTAGAGGTCGGGATTGGAGGAGGGCCGGATGTCAGGCAGCATGCGGCGCGGGATGTTGAAGAACGACAGCAGTTCCTCGTCCCACTCCAGCGTCTCCAGGTTCATCAGCATGGTCCGGCTGGCGTTGGTGGGATCGGTGACGTGCACGCCGCCGTCGGTGCCGCCGGTGAAGTTCCACAGCAGCCAGCTGTCGGTGTTGCCGAAGATCGCCTCTCCGGCCTCGGCCGCCGTGCGCACCCCCTCGACGTTCTCCAGGATCCACTGGATCTTGCCGGCCGAGAAGTAGGTCGCCGGCGGCAGCCCCGCCTTGCGGCGGATGACGTCACCGCGGCCGTCGCGATCCAGCGCCGCGGCGATGCGGTCGGTACGGGTGTCCTGCCAGACGATGGCGTTGTAGTAGGGCCGGCCGGTGATGCGGTTCCAGACCACGGTCGTCTCGCGCTGGTTGGTGATGCCCAGCGCGACCAGGTCGGCGGCGCTCAGATCGGCCTGTGCCAGCGTCGTCTCGATCACCGCCCTGGTGCGCTCCCAGATCTCCAGCGGGTTGTGCTCCACCCAGCCCGGCTGCGGCAGGATCTGCTCGTGCTCCAGCTGGTAGCGGGCGATCTCGTTACCGCCATGATCGAAGATCATGAAACGGGTGCTCGTGGTGCCCTGGTCGACGGCTCCGACGAAGTCAGCCATAGGATGTCGCCTCCTTTGCGGCGTGCCGGCCGGCGCCTCAGGCGGTCTCGGGTCCGGGCTTGGTGGGGAGGCGACCGGGTTCGGGCTCCTCCGCGATCGGCAGGGAACGGCCGATGAGCACCTGGTAAAGGGCCGCGCCGACCAGTCCGCCGATCAGCGGCCCCACGATGGGCACCCAGAAGTAGAGCTGGCCGTACTGATCTCGCCAGGCCGTCTGGTATCCGGTGAGGAACGAGGCGAGCCGGGGTCCGAAGTCACGGGCCGGGTTGATGGCGTAGCCGGCGTTGGTGCCCCACGCCATGCCGATCGCCACGACGACCAGGCCGATCACGAACGGCGTGAGGTTGGCGCCGGGCGGCGAGTTGCCCAGGTCGGTGATGGCGAGGATGAGGAACAGCAGGATGGCGGTGCCGATCACCTGGTCGCGGAACGCCCCCCAGGTGCCCACCGGCAACGCTCCGTTGCCCGGCAGCGTGGAGAAGATGAACTGACTCTTGATCGTGTGGCCGGGATCGAACGCCGCGAGGACCTCGCTATAGTTCCACCGTACGATCAGGGCCGCGACGAACGCGCCCGCGGTCTGCGCGAGCGAGTACGGCAGCACCTTGCGCCACTCGAACCCCTTGAACGCGGCGAGCGCGACCGTGACCGCCGGGTTGAGGTGCGCGCCGCTGATCCGGCCCGCGGTGTAGACGCCCAGCATGACGCCGAGCCCCCACGCCCACGCGATGCTGTCGTGGTCGCCGAGGCCTTTGGCGGCGACCACCTGCGCCACGACGGCCACGCCGAACAGGATCAGGATCATGGTCCCCGCGAACTCGGCGACCAGCTCACCGACGAGTGCGGGGGTCTTCCTTGGGTTCGCCATGTGTGCTCCTTTTCGAAGCCGTGCGGCTCGCCCCGCCGCGTGAACCCCGGGTCGAAGACCGGTCGTAGTCGCGTCACCGAAAATCCCGCGCCCGCAGGTCAGGTAACCCGCCTCGCGGCCGGTAGCCGCCGGTCCTTCGAATACCGGACACCATTTTTCCGATCCATATGGAGATCTCCGGTATGGCACCGATCACACGTATTCGACCATCAACAGATGGTGCGGACTGCCTAAAGACCAGCACTGACGCCGGCCCCGCCCTGCCCCTGGCGACGGGTCACCGGCCGGTCGACCACCATCATGATGATCAGCGCGGAGTCGGCCACGGCGAACGCGGCGCCGGCCGCCCGCGGATACTTCGTCACGAGCTCGACGTAGGACATCGCCGTCAGCAGGGCGATGACGAACTCGATCAGCCCGCCGGGGTCGGGCCGAGGATCTCGATGGCGTGCCGGGCGGCCGTGTGGCCGAGGAGGGCCGCAGCGATGGGCGCGGGGTCGGGCAGGCGTCGCTCGCGCGCGGGTTCGCCCACGGCGGCGGCGAACCGCTCGAAGCCGGACGGCGTGGTGATCTGCAGGAGCCGGAGGGGTTCGTCCGGCCCGGCGACGAAGCCGTGCGCCAACCCGACGGGAAGGAACACGAAGTCGCCGGGGCCGGCCGGGAACGTCTCACCGTCACAGTGGAACCGCGCGGTGCCCGACAGCAGGTAGAACAGCTCGTCCTCCTCCAGATGGCGATGGAGGGGCGTGGCGAACCCGGCCGGGTTGACGAACTCGGCGACGGTGAGACGGCCACGGGTCTCGGCGCCGGTGGCTTTGAGAGTGACGAGGTTGCCGAGGAACCAGAAGGCCTCACCGTCGTCCCGGCCACGGACATAGGGGCGGCCGGGTGCCGTCTGCGTCATGGTCACCTTCTTTGGATAGACAGTAGTATAGTCAATATAACGCTAGTATTTCGGATGTGGTCGAGGATCGAGAGACGAAGAGGCGCTACCAATCCTCGGTTCGTCAGGACAGCGCACGCCGTACCCGCCGGGCCATCGTCGCCGCGGCCGGCGAGCTGTTCGTCGCGAACGGCTATGTCGCCACCTCCCTGGCCGACGTCGCCGCCGCCGCCGGCGTGGCCCGCCCCACCGTCTTCGCCGCCTTCGGCTCCAAACCCGCGCTGCTGCGTCAGGTGCTCGACCAGGCCCTCGCCGGCGACGACGCCCCGGTCCCGGTGGCCGAGCGACCGTGGTTCAAGCCGGTCTGGGACGCGGCGAGCCAGGCCGCCGTTCTCGACGCCTACGCGCAGGTGTGCGCGCTGATCGGAGAGCGCGTGGCACCGATCTTCGAGACCGTCCGCCGGGCGGCCGACGCGGCTCCCGACGTCACGGAACTATGGGACACGCTTCAGGCCAACCGCCGTGCGGGCGCGCACATGGTGGTCGAGCACCTGCGGACGTTCGGACCGCTACGCCCCGGTCTGGACGCCGAGCAGGCCACCGACGTCCTGTGGCTTCTCAACGACCCCGCCCACCACGACACCCTGGTGAGGCAGCGAGGCTGGTCCGCCGGCCCCTTCCGCGACTGGTTGTCGGGCATGATGCGCGACGCGCTGCTTCCCCGCTGAGCCCCGGCCGCCTTCACCGTCTGATCGCATCCGTACGACCGTCACCGACGACACCGCCACCGAGGAAACGCCGCGCTGGGAGTCCTTCCACCGGGGACGGCCGCGTCGCCGACCGGCCCGGGCGGCAGGTCCGGGAGACGTCGCTCCTACACCGGCTCGCCGGCCCGGCCGAAGAGCGTGTCGACGAGCCCGGGAAACCTGGCGTCGAGGTCGTCGCGGCGCAGGCTCATGCAGCGCGCCTTGCCCTCCGGGCGGGTCACCGTGAGACCCGCCTCCCGCAGGATCCGCCAGTGGTTGGACAGCGTCGAGCGCGGCACGTCGAGGTCGTCAGGGCTACAGGCGACCTCGCCCCCCGAGGCCATCCGCCGGACGAGCTCGAACCGCACCGGATCACCCAGCGCGTGGAGCACGGCGGGCAGGTCGAGATCCTCCCTGGCGGGCTGTGGAACGTGTCGCATGGAGCTAGTATGCCCCTCAATTCCATATTTCGGGAAACTCGAAATGATCTAGGAGACTCCCATGCAGGTGCTCACCACCTACGCCCGGCTCTACGTCGACGACCTCGACACCGCCCTGCCGTCCCTCACCGAGCTGACCGGGGCCGACCCGCAGTGGCGCGAGGGGTTCGGCGACCTGGAGCTGGCGGGGATCAGCCGGTTCCTGCTCGTCGCGGGCACCCCCGAGGCGCTGGCGCCCTACCGGGACACCCAGGGCACGGCCGTGGTCGCCGACATCGACGAGGTGGAGCACGTGCTCAAAAGCCACGGGGCCGAGATCGTCGGCGGCCCCCTCGATGCGCCCAACGGACGGGGTCTCACCGCGCGGCACCGCGGCGGGGCCGTCATCGAGTACGTCCAGTGGCACGACGAGCTCCGCGAGCGTGTCCTGAGCGCTCCGCAGGAGCCCGCCCCCATCCTGGCGACCTACGCCCGGCTCTACGTCGACGGCGTGGACGTGACCCTGCCGCCCCTGACCGAGCTCACCGGCGCCGAGCCCGCGCTGCGGTTCGACTACGGTGACCTGGAACTGGCCGGTCTGGAAGGGTTCCTGCTCGTCGCGGGCACCCCCGGCGCCCTCGCTCCGTTCCGCGAGACCCACGCCACCGCCATCATCACCGACCTCGCGGTGGTCCAGCGGATCCTCCGAACCCACGGGGGGCAGGTGCTCGCCGGTCCGGAGGAGGTCCCCACCGGGCGCAACATGACCGTACGGCACGCGGGAGGGGCGATCATCGAGTACGTCGAGTTCAGCTCCACCGTACGGGCCGAGGTCATCGGCTGACCGGGCCGGGCCGGGTTGAGTCGGGCCGGGTCCTCCCCGGCGGGAGGCGTCGTCTCCCTCGGGCGGGGGAGGTGGACGGCCCGCGTGGGGGAGGTGACCACCGGGGGCGATGGGTGATCTTGGGGTCAGCGATCGAATCTCCGGAGGCGACCATGACCACTCCCACCGACACTCGGATGCCGGACGGCCCTCGGCCTTCGTCCGGGGATCTCGGGTGGGCGACGCGCTGGCGCCGATGGCCGGCGTGGGCACCCTACGCCGCGGCGGTGTGGGGGGTGCTGTACGCCGCCGTCCAGGTCACCTGGGTGATGACCGGCACGGCCCTGCCGCTCGGGGCGAACCGTTCGCTCCCGTCTGTGGTCCAGCTCATCCTGGCGGGCCTGGCGATCCTGGCCGCCGCGGCCTGTCTGGCCGGTGCTCGTGTCCGCGGCGGACCCGGCCGGATGGCGGTGCGGGCGTCGATGGCCGTCGTGATCCCGGTGTTCGTGCTGGGGACGTTCGGTGCGCCGATCGAGTTCGTGTCCCTGATAGCGGGGGCGGGAGTGGGGTCGAGCGGCGCCGGGCTGGCCCACCTCCTGCTGGACATCCCCGGGGCCGGGCTGCTGGTGGTCACCGGCCTGTCCTTCCGGCGGCGGCTGCGCGGCCGGTGCCCGCGGTGCGGGCGGGCGCATCCCGGCGACGTCGACGGCCCCCTGACCCATCCGGCCGCCTCCACGGCGTCGGTGGGGGTCCGCGTGGCCGTCTACGCCGGCATGTGCGGGATCCTGCCGTGGGCGATCACCAAGACCATCTGGACGATGGGCGGTGACGCCCTCGGCGTCACCGCCCGGCAGTGGCGGGAGACGGGCGCCGGCGGGTCGGGGCTGACGAAGGCGCTGGCGTCGGTGGGCATCGACTTCACCGTGCTGGCGGCGATGCTGGCGTGGTTTCTGATGCTGGGCCTGGTGTATCCGTGGGGCCAGGTGTTCCCCCGCTGGACACTGGTGCTGTCCGGGCGGCGGGTGCCGCGTCTGCTGCCGTTGATCCCGGCCTGGCTGACCGGGACCACACTGGCCCTGTACGGGACGGCGCTCACCGTCGCCGCCGCCGTCATGCTCGTCGCCGGCGTGGGAACCGGGTCCGGTCCGTCGTCCACCGCCGTGGGCGGCGGCCCGGAACTGTCGACCTGGATGATCGAGTTCGGCGGGCTGGCCTTCGCCGGTCTGGGCATCGGCCTCGTCGTGGCCGCACGCTCCTACGCCGCCCGTACCCGGCCGGTCTGCGCCGCCGCCGGCACGCCGGCCACGGCCGCCGCCGGGTGAGAGCGGGCAGCGGGTGAAGACGCTCCGCCGGGGGCGACACCCGCGGCCGGGCCGCGATCGCCGCCGGCTTGCCGGAGCGGCTCGGGGACCGGAGGAGAATCGTCGGCGTGGAACGGATGTATCCGGACGGGCCGAGCCCGCAGATCCCCGCACGCGCGCGGACGCTCCTCACGGAGCGGCGCCGCGGCGAGGCGGCCGACGCGGGAATCGCGGCGGCGGGCGGGCGTGGCGGATGCTGAAACTGGATCGGCTGGTGAACGTCCTCGGCGGCTACGGAGCTCGGTTGTGCTGCGCCCCCGCGTCACGAGAGGTGGAGCTGCGCAGCGTGGTGGTGCACGACCCGACCGACCCCCGCCCGGCGACCGGCGACGTGTTCTTGTCGGTCGGCGTGGACTCGGCCGCCGACGCCGTACGGCTGGCACGCTCGGCGCGCGCCGGGGCGCTGCTGGTGCGCGGGAACCCGCCGCTGGAGGAGCGGGCCCTGGCGGAGGCGCGTGACGGCGGGATCGCCGTGCTGCTGGTGGAGCCGGAGGTGTCCTGGAGCCAGCTCTTCGGCGTGGTGTACGGCCTGGTGCTCGAAGGCCGTGAGACCGACGCCGGGCGGGGGCCGACCGACCTGTTCGCCTTCGCCGACACGCTCGCGGCCGAGGTCGGCTCCGCCGTGACCATCGAAGATCAGATGTCACGCGTGCTGGCCTACTCCGGCTCGCAGCAGACCGCCGACCCGGCGCGGCTGGAGACGATCCTGGGCAGGCGGGTGCCGGACACCATGCGGCGGCTGTTCGAGCGCGCAGGCGTCTTCGCGCACCTGGCGACCTCCGACGAGCCCCTGTTCGTCGGCCCCTCTCCGGCGCACGGCCTCAGGGGCCGCATGGTGGTCGCCGTGCGCGCCGGGCGCGAGCTGCTGGGATCGATCTGGGTCGAGTGCGAACGCCCGCTGTCGGCCGAACGCCGGGTCACCCTGGGCGACGGGGCACGGGCGGTCGCGCTGCACCTGCTGCGTTCCCGGGTCAGCGCGGACCTGGAGCGTCAGGTGGAGTCCGATCTCGTCATCCGGTTGCTGGAGGGCACGGCCGACGCGCCCGCCGTCATCAGCAGGCTCGGCCTGCCGCGGGGGCGGTTCCGGGTGATCGCGCTCCAGGCGCACGTCGCCGAGGAGAGGCACGCGGCGATCCTGCTCGCCTTCGAGCGCGCGACCACCGGCTTCGGCTGGTCCCGGCCGGGACGCAGCACACTGTTCGGCAACACCCTGTACACGCTGCTGCCCTGCGACCACGACGCCGCGCCCGCCCGCGACTGGCTCTCCGCGATCGTGAGTGTCCTGCCGCGGCGGGTCACCGTGTTCGCCGGCGTCGGCGGCGCCGCGGAGCCCGCCCAGCTGCCCGCGAGCAGGCAGGAGGCCGACGAGAGCCTCGCTCTGCGGGCGGCGCGGCCCGGCGGCGCCCTGGCGGTCGTCTACGACGAGTCCTGGGATGAGATCCTGCTGCAGCGCCTGCGGGCGGCCGCCTCGTCGGGCCGCACTCCCGCACGCGGGCCGGTCGCCGAGCTCACCCGGCATGACGCCGAACACGGCACCCGCTACATCGCGACGCTGCGCGCCTGGCTGGAGTCCCAGGGGGATCCGGTCGTCGCCGCCGGCCGCCTCGACGTCCATCCGAACACCGTCCGCTACCGGCTTCGGAGGATGGCCGAGATCACGGAGTTAGGGCTCGACCTGCCGGAGAAGCGGCTGGCGATGATCATCGCGTTGGCGGCCGGCCAGGACAGGCAGCTTTGATCTTCCCGCGCTTGTCGGGGCCGGACAAAGTCCTCCTCCACGCTTGTCCGACACGCACAGACCGCCGGCCCGCCACGACGGCGATGCTCATGTCACGCGGGTGACGCCCGCGGCGGGCAGAGCACGTCAGAGCGGAGAAGTGATCATGGGCATCGATGGTGGGCCGCGCACGGCAGTGGTGATCGGCGCCGGCGTGGTGGGGCTTTCCACCGCGTGGTTCCTGCAGGAGCGCGGTGTGGAAGTCACCGTGGTGGACCGTGACGGGGTGGCCGCGGGCGCGTCGTGGGGCAACGCGGGCTGGCTCTCGCCGGGGCTGGCCATCCCGCTGAACGAGCCGGGAATTCTCCGCTACGGCCTGCGCTCCCTGCTCGACCGGAGTGCTCCGCTGCACGTGCCGGCCACCCCCGATCTGGGGCTGTGGTCCTTCCTCACCAGGTTCGCGATGAACTGCACCTGGAAGTCGTGGGGGCGTGCCGTACAGGCCAACCTCCCGTTCAACGAGGAGTGTCTTGAGGCGTTCGACGTGCTCACCGCCAACGGTGTCGACGCCCCCACGGTCGAGGCTCCGATCCTGGCCGCGTTCGAGAGCCCGCGGCAGGCCGTGGGGCTCCTGCACGAGCTCCAGCGCATCAACCGGTCGGGGCTGGAGATCCGATACACCGCGTTCGACGGTGACGACCTCGGCCGGCAGGCGCCGCAGCTCTCCTCCCGGGCGCGGGCCGGGATCCGGCTGGACGGCCAGCGCTACGTCGACCCCGGGGAGTTCACTCGGTCGCTGGCCCGCTCCGTCACCGCCCGCGGCGGCACGATCCGCTCCGGTTTCCGGGTGACCGAGGTGCGCTCCGGCGCGGGCGGCGGGCTCACCGTCCGATCGAGCGAGGGAGACTCCGTCAAGGCCGACGCCGTCGTTCTCGCCACCGGCGCCTGGCTGAACGGGCTCGGCGCGTCGTGGGGCGTGCGCGTCCCGGTCCGCGCCGGGCGCGGTTACTCCTTCACCGTGCCGACCGACGAGCCGGTGCCCGGGCCCGTCTATCTGCCCGCCGTGCGCGTGGCCTGCACGCCGTACCAGGGCAAGCTGCGCGTCGCGGGAACGATGGAGTTCCGTGACGCCGACGCGCCCCTGGACCGCAGGCGGGTCGAGGCGATCATCGCATCGGCCCGGTCGCTGCTCACCGGCGTCTCCTGGGACGAGCGCACCGACACCTGGGTCGGTCCCCGCCCCGTCACCCCCGACGGCCGGCCCCTCATCGGAGCGACCCACGCCCCCGGCAGGTTCGTCGCCGGCGGGCACGGCATGTGGGGACTCACCCACGGACCGGTCACCGGGCGCATGCTCGCCGAGCAGATCACCACGGGCAAGCAGCCCGCGGCCCTGCGGGACTTCGACCCCACCCGCTGACGTCCGGCCCGCCTCGGCACGGAGCCTCAGGAAGTCTCCTCGTTGCGGCGGGCGCGGTAGGCGGCCATCTTGGCGCGGGCACCGCAGCCGTCCATCGAACACCAGCGGCGGTGGCCCGCGCGGCTGGTGTCCAGGAACAGTGACGAGCACCGGTCCAGCTCGCACTCGTGGACGCGGTCGGCGAGCGGCCCGCCGAGCAGATGCACCGCGTCGCGGGCGATCTCGGCCAGCAGCGTCTCCACGGTCGTCTCGCATCCCACCTGCCGCAGGCGGCCCCCGGAGCCGACCTCCAGCCGGTGCGCCCGCGGCGGGCGAGTGGCCCAGCCGTTGACGGCCGCCAGCGCGCCCGGCGGGACCTCCTGCCCGAGCCGGTGCGCCGTGAACAGCTCGTACAGCGCCTCCCGCAGGCGGCGGGCCCGCCGCAGGATCTCTTCCGACACCGGCGGAGCAGGAGCGGCGAGGCCCGCCTCGGTGAACCAGCGGCCCAGGTCGTCCGGTGTCGTCAACCGCTCGACACCGTGCTGCCGGCGCTCGCTCACCGTGGCGACGAAGTCGAGGCAGGAGCGCCCGCCGCGGAACCGGAAGCTGTACACCCTATTGATGTTACCGGTTCAACCAGTAACCTACTGTCCATGACACCGGCCGAACTCGTCACCCGCGTCCGCGACGGGCATCGCCTGCTGACCGCCCTCGTCGCGGACCTCACCGACGACGACGTCCGGGCCCCATCCGCGCTGCCCGGATGGTCCCGCGGGCACGTCATCACCCACCTGGCCGACCTGGCCGACGCCTTCGCCCGCCAGGCCGACCACGCCCGCCGAGGCCTGCTCGTCGACGTCTACGACGGCGGGCGTCCCGGTCGCGACGCCGCGATCGAACGCGGCGCCGGCCGTGCCGCGCACGAGCTGCGCGAGGCCACCGGCGCGGCATGCGCCGCCCTCGAAGCGGCGTGGGAGGAAACCGGTGAGGAGGGCTGGAGCCTGCCCGTCCGCTATCGCGACGCCACCCTGCTCGACACCGCCTACGCCCGCTGGCGCGAGGTCGGAATCCACCTGACCGACCTCGACCTCGGCTATCGGCCGTCGGACTGGTCCGTCGAGTTCTGCGATCACGTCGCAGGCTTTCTCATCTCTCGCGCCCCCACCGGGACCCATCTGACGCTGGTCGCCGACGACGCGGACCTCCGGTGGACCTCCGGGACGGGCGCTACCGTCGCGGTGCGGGGCCGTACGGACGACCTGGCCGCCTGGCTGGCCGGACGGGCTCCGGACCATCCGGTCCGCAGTGACTCCGGCGACCTGCCCGAGCTCGGCCCGTGGCCCTGATCCACCTTTCCGGTACGGCCTGCGCGAGCCGTACGGGTCCCGCGACGGCCTGCGGGCCTGACCGGCCTTCCCCCGGGTGTCAGCGATCACGTTATTGGGCTCTTGGTCACTTTCTGGGGACGGTCACGTTGGGTGACCGTCCTGGCTCAGTTGAGCAGCGCGATCTTTCTGATCAGGTCGAGATTGGCTCGGCCGAACATGAGCCTCTTCCAGAATTTGATCTTGCAGATGATGCCTTCGACGGCGCCGGATGAGTAAGTCAGGGTGAGCCCGGCTCGGACCGCGTCGTAGTCCTGTTCGAGGCCGCGGGCGAGGGAGTGGAGGGCGGGCAGGTCGTCGGTGCGGACGGCGGTGATCCAGTCACCCAGGCGATGGCCTTGGCGTTCGGTCATCATCGTGGCGAAGTCACGGACGTGTCGTGTGGTGGCCGCCAGTTCGGGGCTGCGTTCCAGGATGCGGGCGAGGTGTTGGGTCTCGTGTTCGGTCAGGTGGTCGGGGTGGGTCATGATCCACCGGATGACGCGTCGGGGCTTGGGCGGCGCCGGGGCTGCGGGTGCGGGTCGTGCGCAGCTCGGGTCCGGACGCGTGGGCGAGGGCGGGGTTCCCCGGAATTGGTGTAGGTAACGGCGCACGGATTGGACACTGCCGGTCCATCCACGGGCCTGGAGTTCGGCGTGCAGGACGCTCGCGTTGGTGCGGCCTTCGTTCCAGCGCTGGTTGAGGTAGGGCTTGAATCCGTCGAGGGTGCCGGTGCGGTGGGTGGATTTGAACAGGACCTCCTCAAGGTTCTGGGCTCGGGTGAACCGGCCGACGGTCGCGCGGCCGATCCCCAGCCGCCGGGCGATCTCGGTCTTGGAGTGGCCTTCCTCCAGCAGGGCGTGGATGGCGGCGTATCGTTCCCGGTGACGGGCGACCACAGGGCGTTCACGTCCCAGCACGTCGTGAGCGCCGTCCTGTGGCGGTATCGGCTCGGCTGCCGGGTCGTGCGGCTGAGCGTGCGGGAGCGGCGTCTCCTGCGCTTCTTCCTGCGTCATGGGTTCCGATTCCGGTTCGCGCAGGTGGGCACGGTGGGCGATGACGGTCTTCTCCACCGCCTTGCCCAGGTCTTGCCACAGGTGGAACCTGTCGGCCACTTGCTGGGCTTCGGGCGCTCCCTGCCTGGCTCCGGCGGCGTAGGCTCCGGCACGATCTCGGCAGATCACGCGGACGCCGGGGTGAGCGCGAAGCCAGTCGGTGAGCGTGCCGGCCTCCCGGTCGGGCAGCACGTCGATGATCCGGTGCCGCCGGTGCTCATCGGCCAGGTCGACCAGGACGCTGGCGTAGGAGTGGCCTTTGCGTTTGGCCCAGTCATCGACACCCAGCACGGCGACCTGCCCCACCTCGGGGTCGGGCAGTGCCCTGATCAGCCGGAGCAGTGTGCACCGGGAGACGATCACGCCGAGTACACGCGCCAGCCGGCTCCCCGCGCTGCCCGCCAAGGCCAGCGCGATCCGTTCCAGTAAGACCCGTAATCCGGCCGTGCGCCGCTGATGCCGTTCGGTCAGCCCGTTCACCTGCTCGGCGAATGTGGTCAGCGGGCATCCGGTGTTGCCGCAGACAAACCGGCGGACCTCCAGCTCGATCAGCACCGGCCGCCCACCGCACGACAGGTCGTGCAACCGGCGCCGATACCGGTCGTGCACTCGCGATGAGGCCCGGCCGCACCCACGGCATTCGGCCCCTTCGGCACGCGTGCGCGCGACGATCCGTACCCCCTCGCCCTGGTCCTCCATTCGCTCCACGGACAGGCCATTGAGCTGTGGGAACAGAGTTGCCAGGAGGCGGGCCTGGTCGTTGGACGGGGCAAGCGGCACAATGATCCCTCTGCGGTCGTTCCGGATGATCAGATCGTGGTGATCCAGATCGTGACGGAACGGCCGCAGCCACGCGCACCGCGTTACATGATCGCGACTTTCACGTAATTGAGCCACCCACCACCGCTCGCTCCACGCAATGGAGCCGGCTCAAGCTGACGGCCTTGGATCGCGGACAGTCACCGCTCCCCAGAGAGTGACCAAGAGCCCAATTAGACGATCGCTGACACCCCGGGGCGCCCCGGCCGCCATGGATCCGCGGCATGAGCCCGGCATGGGCACCGTGCGGCGTTCCTGCCTGGCAGTGTCCGGCCTGGCAGTGTCCGGCCTGGCGGCACGCGGCGGAACTCACCCCCGCCCGGTCTCCTCATCCGGCATCGCCGTGATGTCGGCCCAGCCGGTGGACCGGCTCTGCGCGTGGTGTTCGGCCGCCATGTCGCGGAGCTGGTCGGCGAACAGGAGTGCCTGCTCCGAGGTCATGCGCGGCTCGGGGCCGCGGTAGAAGACCACGATGTCGCCGTTCTGGGACATCGTGGCGGCGAAGGGAAGTGGAGGGGAGATAACCATGATGCGAACCATTCTTTCCTGTCGCACCGACAGTTCGCAGGTCGTTTAATTCCCCGCGTGCGGGTCGTTCGCTCTCCCCCGCCTGCGGGCCGCCGGGGTCTCGCGGGTGCGGGCCGTCCGGTCTCCTCCGCCTGCGGGCCCCCGGGGTCCGGAACGACCCGGTCCCCCGCCGACCACCATGGTCGTCCCGGCCCGAGGTCTAAGGGCTGTTTCTTGGATCTGATCCCATTGGCCACGCGGCGGCCGTACATGGCACGGTATGACGGTGTCCGACCTCATCACCCCACCCCGATCGGTCGCCGAGGCCGTCGCCGCCGAGCGAGACGGCCGGCGGTTGCGCTATCTGTTCTTCTGGGGGCATCAGCCGCCGCGCGGCGGTGGTGTCGGCGCCGGATGCCTCAGCCAGTGGTGGGAGGCGGCGTTCACCGCACAGGGGCGTCTCTTCCGATCGGCCGAGCACTACATGATGGCGCACAAGGCCTGGCTGTTCGGCGACGACGAGACCGCGGCACGGATCCTCGCCGCCGAACATCCCGGCGAGGCCAAGAAGCTCGGCCGCCAGGTCCGCGGCTTCGACGAGGACGTGTGGAACGAACACCGCTACGAGATCGTGGTGCGCGGCAGCACCGCCAAGTTCGGCGGACGTCCCGAGCTGAAGGACTTCCTGCTCGGCACCCGCGGCCGGGTCCTGGTCGAGGCCAGCCCGGTGGACCGGATCTGGGGCATCGGGCTCACCGCCGACGACGAACGCGCCGCCTCCCCCGCCACGTGGCGAGGCCTGAACCTGCTCGGTTTCGCCCTCATGGACGCCCGCGACGCCCTGGACTCCGCGCGCTGAGCCGGATCCGGCACCACCCGGCCCTGTCCATCACCCTCATCGACGACGCCGATCGGCTTCCGTCGTTCTCCGGTCGTGACCGGCACGATGGCTGGAGTTCGCACCCCTAACGCGCCCTGTCGGGATTTTCACGAGGCGGATGCAGAGCGGGTTCGACGGCGGCGAGCAGCTCGAGCATGGGCTCTCGTGTCTGTTCGGCGAACGCCGTCTCTACGGCTGCGGCAGCGGGCCCGCCCGTGACCCAGGCGAGGACCTGCTGGTACGCGGAGCTTCGACGGTTCCAGAAGGCGTTGGTCAGGCGGCTGCCTGACAGGCCGGTCAGGACGAAGTCGTGCAGGTGCTTGATTGCCGGGTCGGCGTCGAGCTTGCTCCAAGCGCTGAGGCAGGGCGTCAAATCCATGCCTGTGGCGGCCAGGGAGCACAGCACCGTGTCGACCGGAGGGCGGACCGGGTAGTTGCGCAGCGTTTCGTGCCACCATTCATTCAGGAACCCTGCTATGGCATCGCGCTCGTCAATCGGCCAGGTCCGCCAGTCGACAGAGGCGAGCTTGCCGAAAACGATCTCGGAATCCGGATAGGTGAAGGCGTCTTCTGCCGCGCATTCGAGCAGGCGCGGCAGAAAGTAGCGGAACTCGGTGACACCACCCCACGTGTTGAGGGCCTTGGCGGCGTAGCGGGCCAGCGACGCGGCTTCCACGGATCTGACCGGCCCGGCCAAGAGGCACAGCTCATCGCCTGGATCCACGCAGTGCGGACAGCCGATCACGCGCTCAGGTCGCTCAACGTGTCCGAAAACTTCGTACAGCCGACGCTTTGCTGCATCCCATCCCGACATTGATCCATTATCGACGGCCACGCCGCCATCAAAGCAGACACGTATGCGCGCGTTGCGCTGCAGATGTGAGGGTTTGGTGCACGGACCGAGCTCGGACTCTGCATGCGCTGGCGCGCACGCAGCACGGCATGAGACCTGGTGAACCGACGCTGAGGCGATCGAGTGTCCGTGGCCATGCAAAAGCGGCCGTTGACATCGAGTGCGCTCGGCATTGCAGCGACGATGTCGCGGATCTGTCTTCACCTGAGTCGCACAGACAGGGTGTTCTCGAGCAGGGCCGATCAGGTGCCATGGCGCTTCTTACGGACGGCCCGCCTGACCAGGCGATCACCGTCGACGGCCGAGTATCCGCGTCGGTGATCTCGCAAGCGTGATCAACTCTTACGGGCCCCAGGGAAATGTTCACCGAGCGGCGACTTATGCTCAATTCAGCAAAAGTCATGAAATATCAGTCGAAACCATTGACGCTGGCAGCGTAAGTTCCTACATTCACGGCGGAAGAACTACAAAAGAGAGCACCTCGTAACTTCCCGCAAACAGCCTGTGCGGAGGTGTGCACGACGGTCTCGGCGGTCAGTGGCTGGAAGCCCGCGTGACGCTCCGCCGGGGCACCGTCGCCTGAAGACATCCACGACGTCCTGCCGGCCCATCCCCTGAGCCTCCGGCGGCGCGCTCGCCGTCCGCCCACATGCCGTCCGGCCATGCCCGGATACCGCCGTACCGGGTGACACCCCCCACCCCTGGAGAGCCCCCGTGCAGCACAGGAGAAGACGAACACCGACAACGGCCCTGGCCGTCCTCCTCGCAGCCGGAGCCACGACGGTCGCCCTGGCCGCCGGCGCTCCGGCGGCGCACGCCGTCGTCGTCGATCCGGCCGACTACCAGCAGGTCACCCTCGCCAAAGGCGTGGCGGAGATGGGCGAGCCGATGTCGCTCGCCGTACTGCCGGACCACTCGGTCGTCCACACCTCCCGCGACGGCACGCTCCGGCGCACCGACGCCGGCGGCGACACCTCCGTGGTCGGCACGCTGCCGGTGTACAGCCACGACGAAGAGGGCCTTCAGGGGGTCGGGGTGGACCCCGCCTTCTCCGCCAACCGGCGCATCTACCTCTACTACGCGCCGCCGCTGTCCACCCCGGGCGGCGACGCCCCGGCCACCGGCTCCGACTGGTCGGCGTGGCAGGGCGTCAACCGGCTGTCGCGGTTCACCCTCACCGCTGACTGGAAGCTCCAGGCGGGCAGCGAGGTGAAGATCCTCGACGTGCCGGCCGACCGCGGCATCTGCTGCCACGTCGGCGGGGACATCGACTTCGACGCCGCCGGAAACCTCTACCTGACCACGGGCGACGACTCGAACCCGTTCGACTCCGACGGATACAGCCCACTCGACGAGCGCACCGGCCGCAACCCCGTCTACGACGCGCAGCGCACCGCGGCCAACACCAACGACCTGCGCGGCAAGGTTCTGCGGATCAAGGTGAACGGCGACGGGAGCTACTCGATCCCTCCGGGGAACATGTTCCCGCCCGGCACCTCGGGCACCAAGCCCGAAATCTACGCGATGGGATTTCGCAATCCGTTCCGGATGAGCGTGGACAAGACGACCGGCGTCGTCTACCTCGGCGACTACGGCCCGGACGCGGGCGCCTCGAACACCTCCCGGGGGCCGAGCGGGCAGGTCGAGTTCAACCGGATCACCGGCCCCGGCTTCTACGGCTGGCCGTACTGCACCGGCGGCAACACCGCGAACGAGACGTACAACGACTACGACTTCGCCACCGGCGTCTCCGGTGCCAGATACGACTGCGCCGGCGGGCCGGCGAACAACTCCCCCCGCAACACCGGCAGGCCCGCCCTGCCGCCCGCGAAGCCCGCCTGGATCAAGTACGGCGGCGACTCCGGCTCGCCACCGGAGTTCGGCGGCGGCTCCGAGTCCCCGATGGGCGGTCCGGTCTACCGCCACGACGCCGCGTCGAGCTCGACGGTGAAGTTTCCCGCCACCCTGAACGGCGTCTTCTTCGCGGGCGAGTTCGGCCGGGGCTGGATCAAGGCCATCGAGGTCGGTTCGGACGGCGCCCGGGGCGCCATCAGCGCCTTCCCCTTCTCGGGCAAGCAGGTGATGGACATGGCGTTCGGTCCCGACGGCGCGCTGTACGTCCTGGACTACGGCACCGGCTACTTCGGCGGCGACGCCAACTCGGCCCTGTACCGCGTCGAGTACATCGCCGGCGGCAACCGGGCGCCGACCGCGAGGGCGGCGGCCGACAGGACCTCCGGGCAGGCACCGCTGACGGTGGGCTTCTCCTCCGCCGGCTCCGCCGACCCGGAGGGCGGCGCTCTCACGTACTCGTGGACGTTCGGCGACGGCGGCACCTCGACGGCGGCGAACCCCTCCCACACCTACACGGGCAACGGCGCCTACACCGCCACGCTGAAGGTCACCGACCCGCAGGGCGCGACCGGCACCGCAAGCGTGATCGTCACGGTCGGCAACACCGCCCCCACCCTCACCATCACCTCCCCGAGGAACGGGCAGCCGTTCACCTTCGGTGACACGATCTCGTACGCGATCACGGTGGCCGATCCCGAGGACGGCTCGATCGACTGTTCCAAGGTCACGATGACCTACCTGCTGGGCCACGACAGCCACGCGCACGCGATCACCTCGAGGAACGGCTGCACCGGATCGATCACGACCCAGGTGGACGGCGAGCACTCCACGGAGGCGAACACCTTCGGCGTCCTGGCCGCGGAGTACACCGACGCGGGCGGCCTGAAGGGCACCGTCCAGGCGACGCTGCAGCCGAAGCACCGCCAGGCCGAGCACTACGGCTCGGCGTCCGGGGTGGACCCCATCAACCACGCCGGCGCCGAGGGCGGCAAGACGGTCGGCAACATCCACAACGGTGACTGGATCGCGTTCCAGCCGTACCAGCTGGACGGCGTCACCTCGATCACCGCCCGTGTCTCGTCCGCGGGCGCCGGCGGCACGCTGGAGGTGCGGGCCGGCTCCAGCACCGGCACTCTGCTCGGCTCGGTCCCGGTGCCGGTGACCGGCGGCTGGGAGACGTTCCAGGATGTCAGCACGGGCCTGCTGAAAGGACCCGGCACCACCACCACTCTGTACCTGGTGTTCAAGGGCGGCTCCGGCGCGCTGTACGACCTCGACGCCTTCACGCTGTCGACCGGCGGGACCGGTCCGGTCAGGGGGTTGGCGGGCAAGTGCCTGGACATCGCCGGAGCCGGCACCGCCGACGGCACCAAGGTCCAGCTCTACACCTGCAACGGCACCGGCGCCCAGAACTGGACGGTCAACGGCCAGACCCTCAAAGCCCTGGGCAAATGCCTGGACGTCGCCGGAGCCGGCACCGCCAACGGCACCAAGGTCCAGCTGTGGACCTGCAACGCCACCGGTGCCCAGAACTGGACCGCCCAAGCCGACGGCACGCTGAAGAACCCCGCCTCCGGCAGATGCCTGGACGTCGAAGGCGGCACCTCCGCCGACGGCACCCAAACGATCATCTGGGACTGCCACGACCAGCCCAACCAGAAATGGACACTCCCGTGACCTGAGGCGTCCCGCCGCGGGCCCGTGCCGTACACGTGCGGTGGCGGGCCCGCCACCGGAGCCGGGAACGGAAGCGCTCCGGAGTCCTCATATCGACAGGCGGCTTCGTCCTCAGAGACGGCTTCGTTCTGAAAGCAGCTTCGTCCCGAGAAGGGAACGCAGAGTGAGAGACTTTCTGCGCCGGGGATTGTCCCTGGCGGTGGCGGCCATCACGATCATCACCGGCACCGGCACCGGTCAGGCGACGGCGGCCGACGGCGCCTACAAGGTGCTCGTGTTCTCCAAGACCGCCGGATTCCGGCACGACTCGATCGCCGCGGGCGTGCAGGCCATCCGTGACCTGGGAGCGGCCAACGACTTCACCGTCGACGCCACCGAGAACGGCGGCGCGTTCACCGTTTCCAATCTGAGCCAGTACGCCGCCGTGGTCTTCCTCAACACCACCGGCGACGTGCTCGACGCCGGCCAGCAGAGCGCGTTCGAGTCCTATGTCGCCTCGGGCAGGGGCTTCGTGGGCGTCCACGCGGCCGCCGACACCGAATACGGCTGGCCCTTCTACGGCGACCTCGTAGGCGCGTGGTTCGCCTCGCATCCGGCGATCCAGCAGGCCACCGTCAAGGTCGAGGACCGGGCGCACGCGGCGACCTCGCATCTCGGCCGGACCTGGCCTCGAACCGACGAGTGGTACAACTACCGAACCAACCCTCGCTCCAGCGCGCACGTGCTCGCGACCCTGGACGAGACGACCTATTCGGGCGGCTCGATGGGCGGCGACCACCCCACCACGTGGTGCAAGGCCGTGGGCGGCGGCCGGTCCTTCTACACCGGCGGCGGCCACACCGTCGAGTCGTACGGCGACGGCGCCTTCAGAGCTCAGCTGCTGGGCGGCATCCGGTACGCGGCCGGCAGGACGAAGGCCGACTGCCGGCCGGAGACCGGATACACCACGTTGTACGACGGCTCGACGACCGGCTGGTCCCAGGCCGGCCCCGGCGGTTTCACCAGCGCGGACGCCACCCTCACCTCCTTCGGAGGCCTGGGCATGATGTGGTACTCGGCCAAGGAGTTCCACTCCTACTCGCTGAAGCTGGACTGGAGACTCAACGGCGACGACAACTCGGGGGTGTTCGTCGGCTTCCCCTCCAGCGACGACCCCTGGTCGGCGGTCGACAACGGCTACGAGATACAGATCGACGCGACCGACTCCGCCGACCGCACCACCGGCGCCGTCTACGGGTTCAAGTCGGCCGACCTCGCCGCCCGGGACGCCGCGCTGAACCCGCCGGGAGAGTGGAACACCTACGAGCTGCTGGTCGAAGGCGAGCGGGTGCAGGTCTTCCTCAACGGCTCCAGGATCAACGACTTCACCAACACCGACCCGGCGCGCAGCCTGCGGCAGGGTTACATCGGCATCCAGAACCACGGAGACGGCGACGACGCCGCGTTCCGCCACATCCGCGTCAAAGAGCTCGGCACGCCGCAGGACGCCACCATCGAGGCCGAGTCCTACAGCGGCGTCAGCGGGGCCTCGCCGTTCGGCAAGACCGGCGCGCACGGCGGCCGGACACTCGGCTCCATCGACCCCGGCGACTGGTCGTCGTACGCGGGCGTCGACCTGACCGGCGTGACGGGGTTCAGGGCGAGGGTCGTCTCCGGCGGCCCGGGCGGTGCGATCCAGGTCCGGACCGGTTCGGCCACCGGCCCGATCCTCGGCACCGTGAACGTGCCCAACACCGGCGGATGGGAGACCTTCGCCGACGTGCAGACCGGTCTGACCGGCGTGCCGCCGGGCGTCCAGACGGTGTATCTGACCTATACGGGCACCGGCACCGGCCTGTTCGACGTGGACGACTTCACCCTGGTGCGAGGCGTCCCGACGACCCGCACCGGTCCGGTCAGGGGGTTGGCGGGCAAGTGCCTGGACATCGCCGGAGCCGGCACCGCCGACGGCACCAAGGTCCAGCTCTACACCTGCAACGGCACCGGCGCCCAGAACTGGACGGTCAACGGCCAGACCCTCAAAGCCCTGGGCAAATGCCTGGACGTCGCCGGAGCCGGCACCGCCGACGGCACCAAGGTCCAGCTGTGGACCTGCAACGGCACCGGCGCCCAGAACTGGACCGCCCAAGCCGACGGCACGCTGAAGAACCCTGCCTCCGGCAGATGCCTGGACGTCGAAGGCGGCACCTCCGCCGACGGCACCCAAACGATCATCTGGGACTGCCGCGACCAGCCCAACCAGAAATGGACACTCCCGTAACGGTCGCCCTCACCGCGGAGATGATCTGTCACTCGCGGCAAACTGGGACAATTCGTCCATGACACATGAGTCGCCACGCGATCCGCGAAGCAAGGGTGAGGAGCTCGTCGCCGCCGCGCAAGCCGGTGATCGGGAGACGGCACGCCGTCTCACCGGCGCTTTCGTCCAGGGCGGGCACATCGACGAAAGCATCCCGTACTGGGAGCGGGCGGCGGCGGCCGGGGACGCCTTCTCCGCCTTCACCCTCGCCCGCTACCGGAAGATCCGGGGGGATCGATCGGCCGCCGAGCGGCTCTACCGCGGCGCCGCCGAGACCGACGCCGGCTGCGCGTACGGACTCGGCACCCTCCTCAGGGAGAACGCCGACCCCGAGGCCGCCCACTGGTTCCGGCGCGGGTGGGAGATGGGCGACCTCGGCTGCAAGATCGAGCTCGGTAAGCTCCTCGTCCGCGAGGGCGAACTCGACGAGGCGCCGAAGTTCCTGATGAGCGATGCCGGCATCGGTGACATCGCCGTCTTCCGCTGGGTGGAGCTCTTCGAGAGGATACGCGGCGACTTCGATCTCGTCGCCGCCGATCTCGCGTCGGCCGAGGAGGACGGCGACGCGGAGGCCGCGGCCGACGCGTTGTACCCGCTGTCCGACATGGAGCGCCACTTCCGGGACTACCCGGGCCTGCTCGACGAGGCCGAGGGCTATTACCGCAGGGCCGCCGCCCTCGGCAGCGCGACCGCGCTCGTCAACCACGCGATCCGCGTCGAGGAGGTACGGACGCGGGACCGCTGGCCCGAAGCCCGCGAGCTCCTCCTGCGCGCCCACGAGCAGGGCTACGACGGTGCCGCCTACGTGCTCGGCGTTCTCCACGAGCAGCGCGGCGACCTGGCGGAGGCCGAGCGCTGGTACGCGGACGCGGCCGCCGCCGATCACGAGTCCGCCCAGTGGAACCTCGGCATCCTGTGCAAGCGGCAGCGCCGGTTCGACGAGGCCGAGCTGTGGTTCCGCAAAGCCGGCGAGAACGGTGAGGACGTGGCGGACCAGCTCGCCGCCGTCGCCCGGCTGCGCGAGGAGGACGAGGTCCCGACCTACAGGGACCTGCGCCGCCTGCCCGAGCTGCGCGAGCGCGCCGAGGCCGGCGACGTCCAGGCCGGATACGCCTACGGGCGGATGCTCCACGGCTGGGGCGGCGCCTCCGCCCGCCACATGACCGGCTGGTTCGAACCGGCCGCGGAGGCGGGCGACGCCGAAGCCGCCTTCCGGCTCGGCGAGCTGTACAAGGAGCTGCGCGAGCCCGAACCACGCGACCACTGGCACCGTCGAGCCGCCGAACTCGGTCACCACGAGGCCTGTTTCGCCATGGGTTTGCTCTCCGACCACCACAAGGACTGGCAGGAATCCGAGCGCTGGTACCTGCGCTCGGCCGAGAGCGGCGGGGGTCTGGCCGCGATGTTCGCGGGCAAGCTGAAAGCCCAGCGCGCCGCCTACGCCGAGGCGGAACCGCTGCTGCGACATGCCTGGCAGGAGGGACGCGAGCGCCCGTACGGCGTCGAGGCGGCGGGCTACTACGGCACGGTGCTGCACCGCCTTGGCCGATCCGCCGAGGCGGTGCCACTGCTGCGGACCGCCGCCGGGCGCTGGCGGGAGGTCAGGCGACGCTACGACCCGCAAGACCTGGAGCTGCTCGCCAGGATGGTGGACCCGGCGAAGGAGCTTGCCGAGGCGGAGGCCGCGTCGGCCGCCGAATAGAGGGTGGATCGTCACCGCCGACGGTCCGGGGGCGGCTCCGAGACGACGGCTCAGGGACGACGGTTCCGAGACGGCGGCTTCGGGACGACGGCTTCGGGACGGCGGCTTCGGGACGGCGGCTTCGGGACGACGGCTTCGGGACGGCGGGACAAGGCCTCCGTACCCGGACATGCCCTACCATTCTGCGATGCTTGATCATAAATATGATGATCTTCTCCGTGCGGCCGAGGCCGGGGATGTCCCAAGCCTCTTCGAGGCCATGGGCGGTCTGTGGCAGGTGGCGCAGCACGCGGGCCCCGACGAGCTGAGCCATGTCGTGGTCCGCGCCCCCGGCCTCTTCCAGGTGATCCCCTCCATCGGGCTGCGGGCGCAGCTCGCCGTACTGTTCGGCGGGCTCACCGAGCTCGGAGCCGACCCGGCGCCCCTCGCCGAGCAGCTCTCCGATGGCTTGAGCGAGGCGTTGGAGCTGGTCATCGAGTACGCCGCGGTCTGGAAGGACGCCGCTCCCGACGAGCCGCTCCCGCCGATGGAGGGCACGGCCTTCGAGATGTCCCTCCCCGTGCTCGCCCCCCTCGTCGGAGAGGAGCACGCCCAGCGGCTGGCTCAGGGCTGGGCCGAGATCGGCCAGTGGAAGATGGCGGCCGTCACGATGCTGCAGAAGTCCGGCGCGGTCCGGCGCCGGCTGGCCGGCAGCGAGCGGCTCATCGCGGCGATCACCACCGCCACGACGGTTGACCAGGATCTGGACTGGCCCACCCGGCTGCTCGCCGTACTGGACGACGAGCCCCTGCTCGTCCTGCACCCCGCCACGGGGCTCGGTTACGAACTGACCATCGGCGGTATCGGCGACAACTTCCAGCTGCACACCCTGCTCGCCGACGCGCTCGGCGACTTCCTGGGAGTCGAGCGGCCCGACCCGACCTGGGTGGCGTCGGCCGTCGACGGCCCGCTCGAACCCGCGGTGTGGCCGATCCGGGGTCAGTTCAACCTGGTGGACGGGTACGGCTCGGCGATCTGGAACGAGGGGGTGCCCGCGGACATCCCGTTCTTCGAGGGCAGACGGGTCGTCGTCCTCAAGCCGCCGCCCTACCCGCGGACCTGGAACATCGGACGGCTCTATCCGATGATGCGGCCGCTCCTGCGCATCGACAGGCCCCTCTCCCCGGATGAGGCCGCCTCCTGGCTCGGCAAGGTCACCTCTCCCGTGTGAGCGCCGGATCGGCCCGGGCCGAGCGCCGGGCCGGCCGGCCGAGCAGGGCCCGGCGCCGATCCCCCGGGTGCCGGAGGGCGCCCGGCCCCGGCGATCACCTGGCGGTCGCGGATGAAATGATCTTTCCGCTCGGACGCATCCGCCGGCTCGGGCGCATCCGCCAGGAGTAGGTCCGCCTGGTCAGAGGTCAACGCGGTGCCCACCGCTCCATACGCGAACTCAACGCCGGCATCCGCGCCTGGATCAAAACCTGGAACGACCAGCCCCGACCGTACGTCTGGATTCCACGGCTAGACCGTGCCGGCGGCCGTGTGGATGGCGGGGCGCCTGGTATCCACGTTGCCGGTCAAGATCTTGAGGATGCCGGGTAGTTCCGCCACCGTTTCGGCGGGCAGGCCGGTCACGGTCTCCTCCGCCAGAGCGCACCACAGCTGCTTGACCTGGTCGGCGAGCGCCCTGCCGCTGTCGGTGAGTTCGACGATGCTGGCGCGCTTGTCGGAGGGGGCGGGTTTGCGGCGGATGTGGCCGGCGGCTTCGAGCTTGCGGGTCATGAGCGTGACGCTGGGCGGCTCGCAGCCGAGCGCCTCGCTGAGCTGGGCCTGGATCATCGGGCCGGTCCGGGCGAGCTCGAGCAGGAGCGCCTCCTGCCCGGGGTGCAGGCCGAGCGGGGCCAGCAGCGCCGCGGCCCTGGCCCGGTGGCGCAGGCTCAGGAGGCGGATGGCCTGGTTGAGGGCGTCGGCTTGCTCGAAGTCCATGGGCTCTCCTTGACGAAATTAGTTACGTGCATAATATTTATCCGCGTAACTAATCCTACATGACATCGAGGAGCTGGACATGACCGTGAACGTCGCAGTCATCTACTACAGCGCGACGGGCAATGTGCACGCACTCGCGCAGGCCGTCGCCGAGGGCGCCGCCTCGGCCGGGGCCGGGGTGCGGCTGCGGCGGGTCGCCGAACTGGCGCCCGACAGCGCGATCGACCAGAACCCGCTGTGGCGGCGGCACACCGACGCCGCCACATCGATCGCCCAAGCCTCGGTCGAGGACCTGGCGTGGGCCGACGCGTTCGCGTTCGGGACGCCGACCCGGTTCGGCGCACCGGCCGCGCAGCTCAAGCAGTTCATCGACCAGGCCGGCGGGCTGTGGCAGGAAGGCGGGCTGGCCGACAAACCGGTGACCGCATTCACCTCGGCGTTCAACCGGCACGGCGGCAGCGAGGCCACGATCTTGTCGCTGGGCAACGTCTTCTACCACTGGGGGGCGCTGATCGTCCCGCCCGGATTCACCGATCCGGTCGTGTACGCCGCCGGCGGCAACCCCTACGGCACGTCGCTTGTGACCGGCCCGACCGGAGACGGCCCTGACGCCGCGGCGCTGGACGCGGCCAGGTACCAGGGACGGCGGCTGGCCCAGATCACGATCCGGCTGCTGGGGGGCAGCCGCGTCACCGACGCCGCCGCGGGCGACGGGAACTCCCGCGAAACCATGGCCGCAACGATCTCCCAGACCGCGTGAGCGGCGGATCGACAAGGAGGAAGTCATGACAAGCACCAGCACCGCAACTCAGCGGGCCAGGCCGCACGCCGGCCCCGCCTGGTTGGTCCTGTCGCTGGCGTGTGCCTGCCAGTTCATGGTGATCCTGGACGCGTCCATCGTCAACGTCGCCCTGCCCTCGGTCCGCGAGGACCTCGGCTTCACACCCACCGGCCTGGCCTGGGTGGTGAACGGCTACCTGCTCACCTTCGCCGGCTTCATGCTGCTGGGTGGCCGCGCCGCCGACCTGTTCGGCCCGCGCCGGATGCTGGCCGCCGGGCTGTTGCTGTTCTCCGCCTCGAGTCTGGCCGGCGGCCTGGCAACCGCTCCGGAGGTCCTGGTGGCGGCCCGCGTCGCGCAGGGCATCGGAGCCGCCATGATGGCCCCGGCGACGCTGGCCGTGATCAACACCTCCTTCACCGAGCCGGACGCGCGTGCCAAGGCGTTCGGCGCGTGGTCCGCCTCGGGCGGTGTGGGCGGGATGGCCGGCGCGGTCGCGGGCGGCGCCATCACAACCGGCCTGTCGTGGCGGTGGGTCTTCCTCATCAACGTGCCGATCGGCGCGGTGCTGATCGTAGTGGCCATGATGTCGCTGGCCGGCGCGCGAACCGGCCGGCGGGAATCGCTCGACCTCACCGGCGCGGTCACGGGGACGGCGGGGCTGGCCGCGCTGGTCTACGGGGTCATGCAGAGCGCCGACCATGGCTGGACGTCCGCGCCGGTCGTCGGGCCGGTAGTGGCGGGCCTGCTCCTGCTCGTCGTCTTCACCGTGGTGGAGGCGCGTTTCGCCACCCAGCCGATGGTTCCCCTGCGGCTGTTCCGAATCCGGGGGGTGGCCGTCGGCAACGGCATGCTGCTGCTGTTCGGCGGAATCGCCATAGCGATGTGGTACTTCACGTCGCTCTTCCTGCAGAACGTACTCGGCTACAGTGCGCTTCAAGCCGGACTCGGGCAGACACCCGCGGCGGTGACGTTCATGGTGATCGCGCGGTGGGCCGCCGCCCTGCTACCGCGAACCGGTGTGCGCCCCCTTACGCTGGCCGGCAGCGGCTGTTTCCTGGCCGGTTTCGGCTGGCTCTCCCTGGCCCACGCCGACAGCGGCTACGTCACCAGCGTGCTCGGGCCTACGCTGCTCATCGCGGTCGGCATCGGGCTGACCTTCCCCACCCTCATGGCCGCGTCGACCGCCGACGCTCCCGAGGGCGACGCGGGGATCATCGGCGGCCTGGCCAACACCGCCGGTCAGGTGGGCGGGTCCATCGGCCTGGCGGTGCTCGCGACGGCCGCCGGCACCAGAGCCGCGGTGGAGGCCGACGGGCGTTCCCCGGTCGACGCCCTCGCCGCCGGCTACGACCTGGTCTTCCTCATCGCGGCCGGCCTCGGCCTGGCCATCGCGGCGGTCAGCCTGCTGCTGCCGCGGCACCGGCGCGGCTGACCGCCGGCGACGCCGCGTGCTCACTCGCCCCTGTGCCGCCGCGAAGATCCGATCGTCGAGGAACGCGTCACCGGAGCCGACTGCCGACTGCCGACTGCCGACTTTGGTCGTAGGACGCACGCCCAAAGTTCGATGTGCGCCACACGCCGGATTCCTAGCATCGAGTGCATGATCCAGTCCGCGGCTCCGATTTCCAGGCGCGTCCACGAGATCGACGCCGTGCGCGGCTTCGCGCTGGGCGGCATCCTGGTCGCCAACATCGGTTTCTTCGCCGACCCCCGATACGCCGTCGGCACCGGCGCCATGCCCATCAGCGAGGGTCCCGTCGCCCTCGTCGTCAGCACCCTGGTGCTGACGAAGTTCTACGTCGTCTTCTCGTTCCTGTTCGGCTACTCCTTCACCCTGCAGATGCGCGCGTGGGGAGAGAAGGTCACGACCCGCATGCTCCGCCGCTGCCTGGGGCTGTTCGTCCTGGGCGTGGCCCACGGGTTCCTGCTGTGGATCGGCGACATCCTCACCCTCTACGCCGTGCTCGGCCTCCTCCTGCTGGCCATGCGCGGCATCCGCCCCGGGACCGCCGTCAAAGCCGGTTGCTGGATCATCGGCGTGATGTCGGTGATCTGGCTCCTGCTGGCCGGGCTCACCCTGCTCGACCCGGGCGGCGCGGCGGCCACGGTCCCCGATGCGGCGGCCTCCGCCCGGGCGGAGGCGCTGTTCACCGGCAGCCCGCTGAGCTTCCTGCGGTTCCAGGCGGAGACCTACCCGCCGCTCGCCGCGTTCGTGTGGATCGGTCAGGGTCCGATGGCGATGGCGCTGTTCCTGTTCGGCCTGGCGGCCGGCAAGTCGCGACTGCTGGAGGAGCCGGGGCGATGGGCCCATCTGGTTCCCCGGATCCTGTGGCTGGGGTACGGCGTCGGCCTGCCCACCGCGGTCTTCTTCACCTGGTCGTCCCAGGCGTCCGGCGCCGTGGAACTGGTCGGCATGGCGGTCAACGACGTGACCTCGCCGCTGCTGTCGGCCGCGTACGTGGTCACCCTGCTCGAACTGGTCAAGCGCGTCCCGGCGATCGGCGCCGCCCTGGCCCCGGCAGGCCGGGTCGCGGCCTCCAACTACATCGGCCAGTCGGTGCTGGCCTGCCTGGTCTTCACCGGGTACGGCCTGGCGCTGGCGGGCGAACTGGCGCCGACCGCGGTGATGGGCGTGGCCGCGGCGATCTACGCGATCCTGCTGACGTTGAGCGCCTGGTGGTTGCGTCGCCACCGGCAGGGCCCGGTCGAATGGGCCCTGAGACGCTTCACCCTGTTCTCCACGACTCCACCGCGCCCGGCGAGAAGTGTTCCCCGGCCGTGAGTGGATGTTTTGATCCCTAATAACTGCATCGCATACCAATTGCACCGTACGCTCCACCTCATGGACGACCTGATCGCCTTCCTCGCCGCCCGTCTCGACGAAGACGAGCAGACCGCCCGCCTCGCCTCCGAGGTGTACGGCAAAAGCTGGTGGTGGAACCCGTCCTGGGGTCTGGTGAAGGGCATGCCGGACAACGACGGCGAAGCTACTTCGATCTTCTCCATCGGAGAGGAAACCGTCGCCGAAGTGTGGAGCGAGGTCGGCCCGCACATCGCCCGCCACGACCCCGACCGAGTACTTCGCGACATCAACGCCAAGCGCGCCATCATCGACGAGCACCCCGCCACGACCGGCCGGGACGGCACCCGACCTGTCAGGCCCACTTGCCCGACCTGCTCCCAGAGCGTCCAGGAAGGCGACCCGTACCCCTGCCGCATGCTCCGCCTACTCCTCCTGCCCTACGCCGATCACCCCGACTACCGGCAGGAGTGGAAGCCATGAGCAACCACATGACCCGCGGGCGAACAAGCACGGGCGCGCCTCGACAGGAATGACCAAGGCTTCAGGACTTCACTTCCCGACCGGCCACGCATGCTGCGACCGATGACATGCGCCCATGTCGACGGTGTCACCGGCACGCCCTGGCCCCGCCCTGACGGCTCGCCGGTGACATGCCCTCAGGAGACGGCTCGCCGGTGACACCCTCAGGAGGTCGCCACCGCGACCGCCGCCAGCACGGACGACACCAGGCCGCCGGCGACCACCAGCGCCGCCCCGGCGATCGGCAACCGCCGGCTCCACGCCCGCAACCTGGGCGACCTCGCCACACCGTCCAGCGCGTTCCTGCCCCGCAGGACGGCGACACCGACCCCGGTGAGGGTGACGGCCATCCCGACACCGAACGCCGCCACCATGGCGAGCGCCATGGCCGCTCTACCGGTGAGCAGTCCCATGAGCAGCAGTAGGAAGGCCGAGGGCGAGGGCAGCAAGCCGCCTGAGGCGCCCATCGTCACGATGCCCCGCCAGGTCAGCAACGACGCCGCCTCCCCATGCCCATGCCCATGTCCATGACCATGTCCATGACCGTGACCGTGACCGTGGCCGTGTCCATGACCGTGGCTGTGGCTGTGGCGCAGATTCCGCAGGTGCCGTAGGAGCAGTCCCACACCGACGCCGAGGACGACGAGCGAAGATGCGAGCTGCAACCACCGCGTCACCGCCCCCAGCGCGGGCAGGCCGTCCACCGCCAGCCACCAGCCGATGGCCAGCGCGGCCACCGACACGGTGTGCATGACCGCCACCACGGTGCCGAGCAGGACCGCGTCGCGGGCCCGCCCGTTGCCGCCGACCAGGTATCCGGCCGTCAGCGTCTTGCCGTGTCCCGGCGCGCACGCGTGCGCCGCCCCGGCCACCAGCGCGACCAGCAGCGCGAGGGGCATCACGACGTCGCCGTCCAGCAGCGTGGACAACTCGGCCGTCCACAGCTCGACGGGCGCGATCGGCGACTTGGGCGCGTCCTGCGGAGGACCGTCGAACCGCAGCACGTGCGCGGGGGCCGCCGCCGTGTGCAGTGCGCCCGCTCCGCCCGGCGTCGTGGACACCGTCCGGTACGCCGGATTCACGTCGGTGAGCGCGGTGATGTCCAGCGTGACGGCACTGACCCGCGCCCGGCATCGGAAGCTCAGCACGGCGCCGGAGGCGGCGATCGTCTCGGTGCGCACCGCCTCCAGCTCGCAGGCCGTGCCGTCCTGCGAGACCCGGATGTGCTCCCCGAGATAGCCGGCGACCTGCTCGCCCCGGTCGGCGGCCAGCCTGGCCAGCGTGTTCAGGTCGTCGGCGGCCGCGGACCAGGTCACCTCCACCGTGTCTGCGCGTGCGGTGACCTTCGCCGCAAGCGGCGGGCCGAAGGGGTGTGCCCACCCCGGGCCCGCCGCTCCCAGCAGGATCAGCGCCGCCAGGCCCGCGGACGCGAGCAGGCGGGCCAGAACCCGTGTCACGACCATGGTCACTGGCCGGAGCCGCCCTGGCCGCGGACTCTCGTGGCCGCCAGCGCGTGGATCGAGCCGTCGTCGGTGAGCGCGAACAGAAGGTCGCCACTCACCGACAGCGCCGACGCCACGCCTCCGCCCAGGTCATACTCGGCCAGCTTGCGGCCGGACGTCCGGTCGAGCGCCACCACGCGCCCATCCCAGGTGGTCGCGTAGACGACGGTGCCGGTCGCCAGCGCGTGCATCGCCGGAGAGCCGGGACCTGCCGCCGCGCACCCGGCGGCGACCCGCCACGGGTCGTCCATCGGGCTCTCCCCGGGCAGGTAGCCGAGCGGCGTCTCCCAGACCGGCTTGGCCGGGTCGGCTGAAGCCGTGTCATAAGCCCTGACCACGCCGTCCACGCTGGCGACGTAGGCCATCGCACCCCGGGTCGCCGGGCTGGTGACCGGCGGCGGCCCCGGCTCACAGGTGCTCGCGGTGCCGAGCTTGGCCTGCCAGAGCACCTTCCCACCCGCCGTAAGGTCGTGGCCGCGCACGCCGGACGAGGTCGCGGTCACCATCCCCGTGTCGGTGAGGGCCGGGGAGGACTGGGTGAACAGGTCGCCCCCCGTGTCCACGGAGGCTTGCCGCGTGCAGGTGGTCAGGTCCATCGCGATCAGCGACTGGCTGGACCCCGAGTGCAGGTAGGCGGTGGTGGCGCCGGGCCGCCGTACGGCGACGCTGTGGAACTGGCCCCACCCCGCCGGCGCGGCGAAGCCGCCGGGCAGGCGGGCACCGGTTCTCGCGTCGCGGCACAGGACCGTATCCCACGCCTGGTAGACCGCCACCGTCCGGCCGGGCAGGTCGAAGACGCTCACCGGTCCGCCCGCCCGGCCGTAGCGCCGAACGGTCGAGCCCGAGACGTGCTCGTCGTCGATCGTCTCCCAGGCGACCGCGCCGGTGGCGGTGTCCAGGGCGTAGACGCGCCCGACGCCGGTGGTGAGGTAGACCTTGCCGTCCTGCACGGTCGGAAAGGACTCGGCGTCACCGTCCAGATAGGTGCGCCACAGCTCCGCACCGGTCAGCGCGTCGTAGGCGAGCATCATGCTGTACGGCGAGTCGAACGCCCGCGAGGCGACGATCACCTTGCCATCCGACACGACAGCGCCGTTGAGATGGAACTGTTCGCCGGTGCTGGCCGCCCAGCGCAGGCCGAGCCTGGCGCCCGGGTCGTCCTTGGCCGACGAGCGGCCCTCCTCGTCGCCGCCCTGCCTGGTCCAGTCCTGGCCGGACTTCGGCTGGTCGAGGCGGGAGTCGGCGATCACCTGGAAGGTGGTCCTGACCGCGGGCCAGGACTTGCCCGCGGTGTCCACGGCGACCAGGTCCGCGGTGTAGGAGCCTGGCCTCAGGCCGGTGATCCGGGAGCTGACCCTGGTCCACGAGACGTGCGCCGTGGGGCAGGGCTCGGCGCTGCCGCCCGGCGGGGTGTAGCAGTTGACCCGGCCGGTGGGCTTGGTCTCGCGGCCGAACCGGAGGGCGCGGTCGTGCCAGGCCACCTTGCCGTTGCCTGCACGGATGGTGAGGGACGCCGTGGCGGGAGTGCGTCCGTCGTCCTCCGCGTACAGCTCGACCGGGACGCCGCGCTTCGCACCGTGCACGCTGCCCTCGGCCGGGCTGACCAGCGCGACGTCGTCGTCCACCTCGAACTGGCGGTGGGTGCCCGTCACGTAGCCGGTGTCGTCGGCCGTGGTGTCAGGGTCGTCGGCGATGGCGGAGAAGTCGAGGATCTTGTAGTCGGGCCTGGCCGAGTCGATGCCGTACACGCCCATGTTGTTGATCTCGACCGATCGGGCGAACGCGCCCCTGCGGTACTCCGCCTGCTGGTTGTGGCCGGCCGCGAACATCCGCACGTCGTACTTGGCCAGCTCGTCGACGATCGGCTGCATGCCCGCTCCCGGACCCCAGCGGGTGAACAGCGAGCGGTGCGCGAAGACCAGCACCTGCTTGCCGGTGGCGTGCCTGCGCAGGTCCTCGCGCAACCACTGGAGTTGCGGGGCCAGGCCGCTGGAGTCGTAGTTGTCCTCCAGGACCACGATGTGGCGTCCGTCGCGGTCGAACCCGTACCACTCGGGGCCCAGGTTCCTGCGGTAGTACTCCAGGCTGCCGCCGTAGCCGACGGAGGTCGCGGTGCCGCCCATGTCGTGGTTGCCGATCACCGGGTAGTAAGGGTGGCCGAGCCGGCCCTTGCGCAGCCCCTCGCGCAGGATGTCATAGCCTCCCTGACGGCGGGGCTCGTCCGCGTAGTCGGTGACGGTCAGGTCGCCCGTCGTCATGGTCAGCGTCGCGCCGTGCACCTCGGCCATCGCCTCGACCTGGCCCTGCCAGCGCGGCAGGCTGTTTCGCGCCTCGGCGTCGGTGCGGTTGCCCACCTCGACATCCGAGACCATCAGCCACTTCTCCTTGGGGTCGGCGGCGTGGGGGTCGGGGACCAGCGCGAAGTCGAGGCCCTTCAGAGGGCCCTGTCCGCCCGGCACCTTTCGGAAGAAGGTCGGCACGAAGTCGTCGCGCAGGACCGGCGTGTACCCGTTCGGCGAGACGACGCTGACGAGGTCGGTCTCCCTGCGATTACGGTCCACGTCCAGCGTGTAGCCGCCGTCGGCTCCGGTGGCCGCCCAGACGGCGCCGTCGGTGACGGACACGCCGGGCAGGCCCTTCTCCCCGGCGTCCCTGACCCCGTCACCGTCCTGGTCGGCGAAGACCGCACCCTGGACGGTGACGACGTCCGAGCCGGCTCCCGCCAGGGTGAAGGCGACCGGAGAGCTGAGCGGGTCGTACCCGTCGTTGGCCAGGAAGTGTGCGCTCCAGGAGCCTTCGCCGAGGGCGCGGGTATCCAGCGTGACGGTTCCCGAGGCGAGCGGCGCCCGCACCCAGGTCTTCGACGCGACGGAGCCGGGCTTGTCGGCGGCGCCGTACAGGCCGACCCAGTTGAGGGCGTTCGGCTGGTCGGTGGTGTAGCGGAAGGTGACGGGTTCGCCGACCTTCGGGGTGGCGGTGGTGAGCGTGAGCGTACCCGTCGGAGCCGCAGCGTCCTGCTGCGCGGTCCGATCTGGTGAGGGACCGGTCTCAGGGTCGGCGGCGGCCAGGGCGGCACCCGGCGCGAGCACCGCCATCACCACCGTCACCGCTACGAGGCCCGTCCAGCGCGCACGCCGGCGCAGCCGCACCGCCATGATCGCCAGTAGGAGGACGAGCAGCCCGAGCGGCAGAGCCGCGGCGGGCGGCGTCGGCCAGTGCCGAATGGCCGCGTGCGAGCCGGTGGCGTCCACGACGGGCAGTCCGGCCGTCACGTCGGACGTCACGCCGTCGAACTCGGTCACGATCTGCGACAGCCCGCCCGCGCGCAGCAGCGGACCGAGATCGAGGTTGTCCACCGCGCACGACCACGCCAGCTCGACGACCACTCCGCCGGAGATGCCGCCGGCTTCACCGGCCACTCCGTGCGCGCTCACCGGGCAGCCGCCTCCCAGCAGCCCGGCCGCCCAGGCGCCGGCCCGCTCGGGACTCACCACGTCACGGTGCACAACCAAGCGACCGCTTGTCATTCCTGCGGTCGTGCTCACAACCAGCTCGGCATGGCCGCGCGTCAGATGAGCGAACGCGGGACCAGCGCAGACACCAAGCGTCACGGCCAATGCCACGGCGAGGACGCCGACGGCACGGACCATACGGGATAACAGATAAGGGGGATGTGACATGGCACAAAGCTAGACAAGTTGATCGACCCGGATCGACCCCGCGCCGCCGATGTTCATCTCGTTCGTCCCATGAATTCACCCACGCCCCCGGGCTCACATCCGCAGAGAACCGTCACAGCACGAGCGCCATGGAGCGGGCCGCTCATACCCTGCCAAAACGCCGCCGCGATGGCTCTGACCTGTACTTCGACCGGACCCACCACTGCAGACGACATCACGCCCCGCGCCTGTTCGCCTGCTCTACCCGATGACGGTTCCGATGTTCACCGGGGTGAACGGGGGCGACCTGCCGAGCGCCGCCTACCGGCGCGCACGGGACAAGGCCCGGATGACGGTGTCGAGCGAAGCCGGGTACGCCTCTCCACCCGGCAAGCGCATCTACGACTGAAGATCTACGCCAGGTGCATCGTCGGCCAGGACGAGACCGCCAAGCGCCGAATCACCGACGCCCTCAGCGAGGGCTGACGGCCGTCCGGAAACTTCGGCACACATTCGGCCATTCGGCACAGCCAACCGCAGAGAATCGGGGACAGCCCTGCGCCGCCGGACACGAAAAATCGCCCCGACTACGAACACGTAGGTCGAGGACGCTTTTCGTGAAGTCACGAGGGGTAGGGCGGGCGGGACTCGAACCCGCGACCCAAGGATCATGAGACACGCTGACAACGAGCCCTCGCTACGCGCGCCACCTGTGAAAATGCCGCTCTCGCTGACTTCCCACGCCTCACGTGGGAAGTCATCGGGAAGAAACACACCCTCAACCGGAACGACGATTATCGGGTAGGCGAAAGCGGCGGCGAGGGCGCCTACTTCGGCCACTACTTCCTTACACAGCCGAGCCGGTCGTCACGATCAGTTTGCCGACCACGTGCTCGTTCACCAGGTCCGCGTAGGCCTGGGCGGCCTGCTCCAGCGGGTAGCGGCGGGTGACGGTGTCCGGCAGGACGCCCTTGGCGGCGAGTGCAGCCACCTCGTCCAGGTCGCCGGGGCGCGCCGCCATGTACACGGTCACGATGCCGGTGTCGGCGCCAGGGCTGGGGAAGGCGATGTTCAGCAGGCTCCCTCCGGGGCGGACGAGCCTGGCCATGGCGGGCAGGGACGTTCCGGGCAGGGCGAGATTGACCAGGGCGTCCAGGCCTCCGGGATGGCGGCGGCGGGTCTCGACGGCCGTGTCGGTGGAGCTGTAGTCGATCACTTCGGCGGCGCCCAGGCCGCGCACGTACTGCTCGTCCTGCGGCCGGGCAGTGGCGATCACATGGATGTCGCGTGCGGCCAGGAGTGGCACCACCGCACCCCCGACCCCGCCGGCCGCCCCGATGACCAGCGCCTTCGCGCCCGCCGGGAAGTCGCCGGCACGCATCAAGGGAAGGGCGGTCAGGGCGGCGGTGGGTAGGCTTGCGGCGTGCTCGGCGGGTATCTCCGCGGACCGGACAGCAAGGCCGGGCGTATCGGCGTCGAAGACCGCGTACTCGGCCATCGTGCCCGTGGTGAGCGAGGGCGGTGAGAAGAGCGGCTCAGCCATGGCTCTGGCCGTCCTCGGCAGACCGAAGCCGAAGATCTCATCCCCCAGGGCGAATCGGCCGACGCCCGTACCGACGCCCGTGACGGTGCCGGCGAAATCGCCTCCGAGGACGTGGGGGAACACCAGCGGGGTCCATTCCTTGAACATCCCGCTGACCAGTCTGAGATCGACCGGGTTGAGCGCCGCCGCCGTGATCCGCACCTGGATCTGCCCGGGGCCGGGCTGCGGAACCGGCACGTCCAGCAGTTCCAGGACCTCCACGCCGCCGTATCCTGCGGCGACCAGCGCCTTCATCGTCGTCGTCATCGAGCTGCCTCCACATACGGACCGCACGGTCAGGTTGCGGCCGAGCATAACATGACCCCATGGTCCGGTTGTAGTACAGTCCTGTGTGTGAGCACAATGCGCGCCGACGCCAGACGGAACAGGCAGCTACTGCTGGAGGCGGCCGCAGCCGAGTTCGCCGAGCACGGCATGGAGGTCTCGATCGCGCGCATCGCGGCACGGGCAGGCGTCGGCAAGGGCACGGTGTTCCGGCACTTCGCCACCAAGGAGCAGCTGATCATCGCGATCTTCGGTGGCCAACTCGACCGACTGGCGGCCAAGGGCGCAGAGCTCCTCAGTTGTGCTGATTCCGAGCAGGCCCTGCTGGTGTTCATGTCGGACGCGATCAACCTGCAGATCGCCGATCGGGCCTTCTGCCAGGCGGTTACCGCCGAACTGCGAAGGGATCCACAGCTCCGGGCAGCCGGCGACCGACTGGCGATGGCGGCGGGCGCACTCATCGCCCGCGCACAAGCGGACGGCGTTGTGCGCGATGACATCACCGGGCATGACGTCGTTCTGCTGATCAACGCGGTGGCGCAGGCGACGACGCCACTCGGCGACACGATCCCCGGCCTGTGGCAACGGTACCTCAGCCTAGTTCTCGACGGCCTGCGTCCACAGGCCGCTCGCCCCCTGCCGGTCCCAGCTCCCGGCTTCCTGGCGCCGCCCGCCAGTGACACCGGCAATGACGGTCCGGTCCACGTCGCCAGGTGACGAACTATGGCAAACGGGAGTCTTCCGAATGAATCGCCCAGGCTTCGATGGAGACCTTGACCCACCCCGGGCGGCCCACAGACGACCCAACCCCGTCGGGAGCAGGGCGGGAGCCTGGCAATGAGACGCCCTGCGCATTACGTCACCCTTATGATCATGCCTCATGATGATTCGCGCATTGGCGACCACTACCGGGGCTTTCATCCTGCTATTCGCCGGTACGGTCACCGCGTCCGCCAGCCCCATCGTCGGAGCTCCCGAGCTGACCCATAACCCGCTCTACAAGCAGGGGCGTCTCCCTATGATCGCCTGCAAGGCGGCCAAGGGCACCACCAAAGCCTCCACGACGAGATACCTCAACAAGGTCGTCGGCTGCCTCAACTCCGCCTGGCGCGAGACCATCGAGGACTTCGTCCCGGCCTATGTGGGTGTCCACGCCAAAGTCGAAGGCGGCGTGTGCCTCACCGGCCTGCAGGTGTCCGGCTCCTTCGCCATCAGCTGCCACGGCTCCATCCAGGTGCAGCTCGGGTCCGACTGGATCAAGGCCAAATCCGACCAGGCCGTTCTCGTCGAGGTCACGCGTGCGTACGCCGGAGTCGTTCAGGCGCAGACGGGCATCAGCGAGGCCTGGTGGGCATTGCCGGCCGGAGACGAGGAGGACGGTGGCGAGGAGCAGACGCACCGCTTCTACCTGCAGGCCGACTGCCTGGGCGGGGTGTCCATGAAGGTCCTGGGGCGCTCGGCAAAGGACTGGAAGCCCCTCCTCACCGCCGAGACGCCGAAGGAATACGGCAGATTCAACTGGGACGGCAAGCCCGCCAACCGCCTTCACTGGTTCGAGCAGGGCTACAGATCGCAAGGCCCGGGCGCATGCAACACCTGGAAGGCTCCCTCCTCGAAGGTCGCCTAACCCCTGTCAGCTCGTCTCGGGGGACGAGCACGAACAGGGCGCTCGCCGGACGGCGTCAAGGACTTCTCTGCCCGTGAACAAGCGGGTCAGAGGCGTTCCCAGGAGATGGTGAGGGTAGGAGGGGCGGAACTCAAACCCGCACCCCAGAGGTTATGAGACACCGATACAGCGAATCGCGATAGTGACGCTTACCTGCAGAGATGTTCTCACCCCGCCCTCCTCCTCCAATCCGTGGGAAGACGCTGGGAAAATCGCGCCTGAAGAGAGCTCCAACCATGATCGATGGCGAGTTCACGCCGGGCGTCTGCGCCCGCTTCAAATCCGTGCACCCGACTTCAGATGCCCTTCCACGATCCTCTCCTCAGCCGTCGCAGACCGGCCTTCATCAGGGAGTAGACCGATGCCTCGGCCGAACGCGGCGGCGTTGCAGGCAAGCGGTGGCGAGCTTCACGGTGGCGGCGGATAGGTTGACGATGCCGGCGATCACCGGAATCCACGCGGGAAAGTCGTGCATGTTGAGCTCCTGCATCGTGATCGAAGGAGGGCGGGCCGGCCGGCACCGTGGTTTACAAGGCACAGCACATCCCGTACCGGCCATATTCGGCAGCAGATACGGAGGAAGCCGAACAAACCGCTGCGCACTGGTGAAGACCGCAGGCAGGATGGTCGGAACAAACAGGTAACCGGTCAGCGGCGGGAACAGGGTGTCCGCCGCCCTCCGCCGCACCCTCCAACACACCAACGCGGGCGGGCTCACCACTCTGCCCACCAAGACCCGGGCCTCCGAACACCGCATCGACCTCCCCGCCAGTTGCCCCCTCGCTGAAGCGTCACCGCGAGCAGCAGCACGCGGAGCAGGACGGAGCTGGTGCCGATTGGCAGGGAAGCGGGTACGTGTTCACCACGCCGCAGGGCAGACCTATCGACCCGACCAACCTCATCTGGACCTTCACCACGCTCCTCCGCAAGGCCGGCCTTCGCCGCATCCGCTTTCACGACCTCCGGCACTCGACCGCCCCCCTGCTCCTGGATCAGAGCGTCGAACTCGTCATCATCAAGGAACTCCTCGGCCACGCCCACATCGGCGTCACCGCCACCGTCTACGCCCACGTCCGACTCCGACTCCAGCGCGACGCCATCGACACCCTTAGCACCGCCCTGGACAGCCCTACCGACGACGAGTCGACCCGCGACGACGGCGGCGACCCGGCCATTGTGCGGAGCCACCGTCCACTGACGTTGCCGTCAGCTACTGCCGTCACCCACCGCAGAAGCCCCGCCAGGACGCACCTGGCGGGGCTTCAGTTTTGCGTTCGCGACCTACCCGTTCGTATGCCGCAGAGCTACGACCTCACGACCCAGCGAACCTCGCATAAAGATCACGGTCACGCCAGGAATCAGAGAAAGCGTCCAGCATGGCCTCGTAAAGTCGAATATTGCTGACATTCCCTCTGGGGTGACGGATCCTCTCTCCGACTGCCTCTCGGACAGCTTCCCAACGCAACACGTGCATCAGGAAAGAGACTATTTCAACAACACCTTCCTTCGGGGAGTCAATCAGAGCAATCATCTGACTCTCAAATTGTCCCCTGAATTCAGGGTTCCTCTGCAGAATCGCGAGCGTACGCTCCAAGCCCGGCTCGAGCTCTTCGGTGCCGTAGGTCTCCTCCGCGGCAGTCAGGACCCCCTGGACAGCCTGCATGAACTCCGCGACCGGATCAGCAGCTGGGCCGCCATGCCTCGTTGTACTTCCCATCAGCGCCAAGTCCGTTCCTGTTAAAGGCATCCACTGCCGCCTTCTGAGCGTGCGCACCGTAAGGCTGATAATGGCCAGATTTATTGTCGAGGTACACGACTTGACCGCCCTTAGTCTTGAACTCTCCGGCAGCCAGCACGTCCCGCCCCTGGGCAAGGCTCACGTGACCAGCCGTGCGCTTCCCGATAACGAGCTCACCGTCTCCGGTCACTACGTATGCATAGTTTCCGGAGCGAGAAAGAACGGCGTCAGGAGCAATCGGCTTGAACCACTCCGGAGTATCTTCCGGTATCAAGTTCGAGAAAGAGCTAGGGTCAGGGCCCGATCCGCTGTTGTGAACGAGTACCGGAGTCTGCCCCGCCAGCACATAGTACGTGTGCAGGTCGTCGACGGTCAGGTTGTGGACGCGCTGGACAGCGGTCCACTTCTTGATCGCGGTTATCTGGACGAAGGTGCCGGCGCTGGTCCGCAAGAGCATGCCGGGCGAAAGTTCCTTCGCCTTGACCCATGTGCGGAGGTTCGCTACCCAGAACGGATGTCCGTCGGTTGCGACCACTGCGCCACTGTTGCCCCCGGAGCCGTCGGTGGGACCGACGACGATACGGACGAGGTGTTTTTCTCCGTTGCCGGTGATCAGGCGACTGACCGGTTTGGCGGCGGTCTGCCCTGTGGCGGAGTCGCCCGCGACCACCTGGTCGCCGATCTTCACCTCTTCGATCGGCTTCGTGGTCCCGTCGGCCATGAATACCTTGGTGCCGGGGACGAAGCTATTCGGAGGGTCGCACGACACCGGAGGGGGCGGAGGCGCATCTGGGTAACGATCGGCATCGGCGTCGGGGTCAGGGAGGTTCTGCGGACGAGCCGCACCGTTGCCCAGGGCCTTGTCGGAGGTAGCCAAGCACCCGGAAACCGAGCTGGAGTACACGAACCCGACCGAGTCACTGCAGTAATCTTCTTTACAGTGCCCGGGATCCCATTCTTGGCAGGAAATTCCGCCGCCGCCATCCCCGACAGCATTACCGATCCGAGTTCCAACATGGCCGGTGTAGCTATTCCCGCATGACCCAGTCCGGCACTGCTGATCAATTTCTTCCTGCGTTAGCGGTTTGACCCTGGCGTTGTTGCGGTCGTTGAGGAACCAGTCGGCCTTAACATCAATCTCCGGCTCTTTTACCTTCTTAACGGACGGCTTGGGAGGTTTTGGCGACGTGCATCGCGTCCTGCACGGATTGCAGTTTGACCGGCAGGCCCCAGAACCGGTGTTTGCCGTCCTTGTGGTTGGGGTTGCGCTTACAGTTCGAGTCCCGGTCCCGGTTGTTTTCTTGTTTGTGGACTTTTTGTTGCTACCGCTGGAGTTTGTGTAACGTGTATCGGAATAATTGCCCTTCGAATCATAATTGGCGCCACTCTTACCTTTCGAGCTATTTTTCGATTGGTTACTGTTTTTGGAGTCGGCTCCTACAACAGGCGCTGGTTGCTTCTTAGGAGGGGGCGGTGCCTGCTTTCTGGAGTCGTAGGCATTCTTCGCCCCGACCGCAGCCGCTCCCACTGCAACCGCACCCGTGACGGCCAGCAGCGCTGTGGCGGCTGCATCCAATGCAGGAATGAGGGCCAGCAGGAACACCAGGTGTCCACTGGGGTCGATCCCGGTGAGAGGGCTGGCGTTGGCGTAGGTGTAGCGGTTGGCTTGGACCGATGGGTTAGGGGGGAGGGTCCAGTCGTCGCGGGAGGTAAAGGCGCCGGTGCCGGGCTGGTACCAGCGGGCGTGCATGTTGACCTTGCCGGTGTCCGGGTCGGTGTACTCGCCCTGATACCCCAGCGAGCGCTTGGCGCCGGAACGCTGGGTGACCTCGCCGAACGGGTCGTAGGCGGTCGAGTCGACCAGTGCGGTGCCGGAGAAGGTGCCCACCACGTCGCCGTGCAAGTCGGACATCACGCCGAGCGCGGGGTCGGCTCCCTCCTGGAGGCTGAGCAGGCCACCGAAGGGGTCGCGGCCATACTTGGCCTGGACGACGTTGGCGCCGTCGGTGACGGCGGCGATGTCGTTGGTCAGGCCGGAGTAGACGAAGCGCTGCTGATTGGCACCCTTGGTACGCGACATCATCCGGCCCAGCGCGTCGTAGCCGTAGGTGGCGTCCCCGTCGGAAACGAGCTGGTCGAAGGCGTCGAAGGTCAGACCTCGGGTGACACCGTTCTTGGTCTCGGTGGCCACCGTCCCGCGGGGGGTGTAGGTGTAGTCGACCCCGCCGCCGGAGGTCAGCCGGTTGCGCTCGTCGTAGCTGAAGGTCTTAGCCCCGGCCTTGGTGCGGTTGCCGGCGTCGTCCCATTCATAGGCGGTGACGGCGCCGCCGGGCGCGGTCCAGGAGGTCAAGCGGCCGGCGTGGTCGTAGCCGTAGGTGTTGACGCCCGCGCCCGCCGTACCCGTTGTGGTCTTGGTGGTGAGGTTGTCGTCCTTGTCCCAGCCGTAGACGATCTTCGACAGTTGGGTGCCGGCACTGTTCTTCAGCGTGTGCGAGGCGAGCCGGTCGACCGCGTCGTAGGTGTAGCTCTGGCTGCCCGCCGGGTTGGCCGAGGTCTTGCTGGTGAGCCGGTCGGCGTTGTCGTAGCCGTAGGTCCAGGTCCGCCCGGTGACCGGGTCGGTCGCGGTCTTGAGGTTGCCGGCGTCGTCCCAGGTATAGGTGGCGGTGCCGGTTGGGTCGACGCGCTGGCTGGGGTTGCCCAGCGCGTCGTAGGCGTAGGTGGCGATCTGGTTGGTGGCCTTGGAGACCTTGGTCGGCAGGCTGCGGTCGTTGTAGTCCAGGGTGTAGTCGCCGATCGCGGTCACCCGGCCCGCGTCGTCGTAGCTGAGGTTGCGCTCGGCGGTGGCGACCGAGGCGCCGGCGCCGGTCTGCTTGACCATTTGGTTCAGAGGGTCGAAGGTGCGGTCGATGCGCACCCCGCCCGGCTGCAGCGTGCTCACCGCGTTGCCGGCGGCGTCGTAGACGCTGGTCCAGGTACGGTCGGCGGCGTTCGGGTGGGCGGTGGTGGCCGGTTCGATGACGGATTCGGCCAGGCCGAGGGTGTTGTAGCCGGTCCAGGTGGTGTTGCCACGGCCGTCGGTGAGGCGGGTGCGGGCACCGGTGGCGTCGTAGCCGAACGTCGTGGTGATCGACTTGGTCGCGGAGACCGGTTCGACCAGCGAGGTGATCCGGCCCAGCGCGTCGAGGGTCTGCCGGGTGGTGTGTCCCTCGCCGGAGGTGGTGCTGGTCGGGTTGCCGGCCGGGTCGTAGCCGAAGCCGAACGTGCGGACGACGGCGCCGGTGGCGTCGAGGTCCTTGGCGGCGATCTTGCGGCCGGCGAGGTCGTATTCGGCCTCGGTGGCGTTGCCCAGCGGATCCGTGGCCTTGGCCTCACGGCCGAGGAGGTCGTAGCCGAGGGTGGACTTGTGGGTGAGCGGGTCGGTCACGGTGGTGACCTGGCCGGCGGCGTTGACCGTGTAACTGGTGGTCTTGTTGCCGGGGGCGACGCTCTTGGTGAGGTTGCCGGCGCTGTCGTAGGTCAGTTTGGTGGTGTAGGCGGCGGTGGTGGGCTTGCGCTCGATCTGCGTGGTCGTGATCTGCCGGCCGAGGTCGTCGTAGGTGGCCTCACGGCGCGCCCCGGTGGGGTCGATCATCGCGAGTTGCTCGCCCAGCAGGTCATACTCCGACACCCACTGCCCGCCCGGTCCTGAGGGTCCGGGGCCGGTCACCCGGACCAGACGGCCCAGCGCGTCGTATTCGGTCGAGGTGACATAGCCACGCTGATTGGTAACGCTCGTTAGCTGACCGGCCACGTCGTAGCCGAAATTGACCTTCGGGGTGAGAGCGGTTCCGCCTGGCGGGGTGTAGGAGGGAGAGGCGGCCGAGGTCAGGCGTCCGGCCTTGTCGAACGTCGAGGTGAGAGCGCGTCCCTCGGCGTCGACCGTGTGGGTCTGCAGCCCGGCGGTGTCGTAGCCGTACTTCACTGTGGGCCGCCCGTCCGCGGCGGATCCGTTTTTATCGATCTTCACCTGCGGAGACTTCGACTCCACGAGTTGTCCGGCGATGTCGTAACGCATCGTGGTGGTGAAGTCGGCTGCGACTGCGCCGGATGCGTTGCCGCGCGGGTTAGTGATCGTAGTAAGAAGGCCGCGGTCGTCGTAGGCCCAGGTGGAGATCAGGTCGTCGGCGCCGTTCTCCACCGTCTGCCGCGTCACCTGGTTCAGGGCGTTGTAGGCGTACACGGTGGATTCGGTGCGGGTGCTGCCCGCACCGGTGAAGTCCTTCTTCGTGACGTTATCGGCCGCGTCGTAGTCGAAGGCGGTCTTACGCTTGAGCGCAGCGGGGTCGAACGTGGTGGAGGTGAGGCGGCCGGCGGCGTCGTAGACGTAGTCGGTGGTGGCCTTGCCTCCACCGGTGACCTGCTTGGTGAGGTTACCGGCCGCGTCATAGGTGTTGTCCTCGACCACCACGTCGGCCGGGGTGGTCGAGCCGTTCAGCTTGACGTCGTCGGCGACCATCTGCGACAACCGGTTGTCGGTGAAGTAGGTGTAGGAGGTCTTGCGGCCCATCGCGTCGGCCTGGGTGGCCAGCCGACCCGCCGGGTCGTAGGAGCGTGACTCTAGCACCACATCCTTGGCCGCCTGCGGGTTGACCGGACTGCCGGTCCAGTTCTTCAGCGTCGTGGAGGCCTGCTCGCCGCGCTTGGTGTAGCCGTAGGTGAGCACCGTGCCCACCGGGTCGGTCGTCGACGTCTGGGCTCCGGTGGCATCCCAGGTGGTGCGGGCCACACCGCCCTCGGGGTCGGTCACCGTCTCCACCCGGCCGAAGGTGTCGTAGGTGTAGGTGGTGGTGCGCACCGGGTCGCCGCCGGTCAGGTCGGCGAGGGTCTCGGTGAGCATGTTGCCGTCCGCATCGTAGGCGAAGGTGCTCTTGGCCGTGTGGGTGACGTTAGTGACCTCGTTCTTCACCCCGGCCCCGGTCTGTGTGAGCAGCCGGCCGAGGCTGTCATAGGTGAACGTCGAGGTGATCCCGTCGGGGTTGGCGGTGGAGACCTCGGTGCGGGAGGTCACCCGGCCCAGCGCGTCGTAGGCGAACTTCACCGTCAGCCCCGACGGGCTGGTCTGCTCGGCCAGGTCCCCGGCCGCGCTGTAGCGGTAGGTCGTCTCGTCGCCTTTGAGGTTCTTCTGCGATTTGACCAGACCGGCCGGGGTGGTCCCGCCGCCAATGGCGGGCTCGGTGCCGTCGGTGTAGGTGGAGGTCGCCGACCGGCCGCTGGGGAAGTCCGGGGTAGCCGGGGTGGTCACCTTCGCCACGTCGCCGTAGGCGGTGTATTCGGTTGTGGTGGCGTAGGTGTTGTCCGTTTCGCTAGTCGACCGCGGATCGCGGTAGACGAGCAGGTGGTCGTTTCGGGGGTCGAACTCGTCGTTGGTGTTGCGGTAGTAGCTGTAGCGGCGCTGTGGACCTAATGCCAGGGAGCACTCAAACGGTGCGCCAAGGAGTGCGTCCTCGGCCGAGCAGGCGCTTTGGGCGAGAAGATTACCGCGTTTGTCGTAGCTGGAGACGACCGCGTTCTGGTTGGGGTCGGTGATCATCCAGGGGTAGCCGCCGGTGTCGTAGGCGTAGCTGGTCTTCTTGCCGAGCTGGTCGGTCTGTGACACCAGCCGGTAGCCGCGCCAGGCGTCGTGCTCGTAGGTCAGCGTCTCGTTCTTGGGGTCGGTGACCGTCACCGTGGACATGCTGGTGGTGCTGTTGTATTGCGGTTCGCCGATCTTCCACGTGCCGCCGTTCTGGTCGGTGTGCGTGGTGATCCGGTCGTTGGCCGTGTCGTAGGTGTTGTTGGCCCATACCCGCCCAGATGGAAGGCTGATCTTCGTCAGCAGGTGCGGTACGGCCTGGCGGGCGGTGTAGTGCTCGGCCACCTCCCCTGCTGCCAGGGGCCGGTCGTAGACGGCGACCTCGTCGAGGTGACCGGTGAATCCCCACGGCGCGGTTGCTCCGCCGGTGACCGGGATGGCGGACGGCCAGGCGGCGCTGATGTGGCCGTTGCCGACCATCGCGTACCGCAACCACTGGTGGTCGATCGTTCCGTTCAACGATCCGACCGGAGCGCCGTCGAGGTAGAGAGTCTGGCTGGTGCCCGAGGCGGTCAGCGCGACGTGGTGCCAAGCGCCGTTGTTGACGGTGCCGGGCGAGGTGATCGGCGAGACGACCACACCGCCGGCGTTGGTGGTGCGGAACTGGCCGCGGAGTTTGCCGTCCACACCCACGTAGATGAACGGCTGGCCGTCGGAAAACCCTTGCCCTTCGTCTTCGTAGACGTCGGAGGCGTAGGCGATCACACCGGAGGAGGTGG
The DNA here is from genome assembly GCF_050949235.1 of Streptosporangium sp. CA-135522. NCBI lineage: Bacteria > Bacillati > Actinomycetota > Actinomycetes > Streptosporangiales > Streptosporangiaceae > Streptosporangium > Streptosporangium sp. CA-135522. The sequence goes on along the minus strand of NZ_CP192026.1, from coordinate 2,686,737 downwards.
TCTTGAACCAGGTCTCCATCGACACCTGGCCGCCCAGGCGCGTCATGAGGTAGTCGGGCAGCCACATCCGGGAGGTGCCCGACAGGCGTGCGGAGGTATTGGTGGAACCGGCCAGCGCCCCAGGTTCGGCCAGGGTCACCCCCTCATATGTGGCCGGTTGTGAGCCCCAGCCCAGGTTGGCGGCCTCGGTCGTCGGCGGTTCACACAGCTGCGGGATGACGTCACAGTCGGGGTCCGGGGTGGGCTGCGGCTGGTTGACCGGCTCTCCCAGCCGCCAGTAGCCGACCGGATCGTCGTCTTGCACGATGCCCTGGTAGGCCGAGCCGCTGGTGTAGTCGTAGACGGTGCAGTTGGGGGCCGTTTGCGGGGAGCAAACCTTGGCCAGCTTCTCGCCCTGGTATTCATACGTCCAGGTCAGCGGGGTGCCATTCACCGGGTCAGTGGACACGCTCGCCACCCGTGTCCCGTTCCAGGTGAAGGTCAACGACCGGCCGCCGACCCCGCGCGCCGTCGTTAGCTTGCCGTCGGTGCCATAGACGAGGTCCTGGACGCGGCCGCGGTTGTCGGTCACCTTTACCAGGCGGCCGGCGGCGTTGAACAGGTAAGAAGTGGAGGATTTGTCCATCAGCCGCCACCCGCCGCCGGCGACGGTGGCCAGGGTGGCGAACATGCCCGGCGGCGGCTGGAAACCGCCGTCCCCACGGGGGGCAAAGCGCAGCTGCCGCCCGTCGGGGTAGGTGACCAGCAGCGCACCGCCTGCCTCCGGCTGGACCTTCATGTCGAAGCGGGTCGACCAGCCCGCGCCGAAGATCCCGTCGCGGCGGGCGTCCTTGCTGTTATAGGAGCGCTGCACGCTCAGCGGCGGACCCGCCGTCGCCACCGAGGCTTCGGTGACCGCGGTGGTGTAGTTGCCGGCCAGCTGGTGAAACTCCTGACCGTTGGCTCCCCGCGCCGCCAGTTGGGAGGCGATGGTCGGTTGCCGGGCGCCGGTGACGAACGTCCGCTCGGGGGAGGCTGCGTTGTTGCCGGCCGAGTCGTAGAGCTTCACCCACCACGAATACGTTTTGCCCCACTGCAGGGCACCGGCGGGAACCTTCCAAGAGTTCACTCCCGCAGGGAGCTTCCCCGAATACGCGGCCAAGGTGGGTGCCAGATCACAGTCTGCAGGAGAGGTCTCCTCATCGACCGCGTCCGGCAGCTCGCAGACCGAGAACTCATACTGCAGCAACGACGGACTGGTATTGCCGTGGGCCACCAGGGTCGGCGTCACCGTCCCCAGCAACGCACCGGGCGTCGGCCACATGTCCGCCGCATAAAGATCCGACGAGGTGGCCACAGCCGACTTCTGAGCGCTTGCCTGCCGTTCCTCGGAAGCCGGTTTCGCCCCCGCCCCCTTGTCGGCTGCCGTCGCCTTCTTACGCACGCGCGCCGGACGAACATCCACAGGGAGCGCCTGCTTCGGCAGGCGCAGCTTCTTCCGAGGCCCATCCACCTTGACCGAAGTCGTGGTGGCCGTCGCAGCGACCAGGGACGGCAGCCCTTCGGCGGAGCCGGTCAACTGCTTCGGCGAATCAGCGGCGCCTTGAATCAAGGTCACTGCTCGTGTCGCGGCAGTTGCCGGAAACGCCTGGAGCGCTAACAGGCCCGGCATCAGCGCCGTCGTGAGTACCACCGTCATCCCAGCCTTACGGCCGGCTGAACGCGACCATGACGAACTCCGGCGCATACGCCGTCACCCTCCGAACCAGTCAGCGCGACAGCCGAGGCCGCCGCGTTGCCCCATCCCGCACCGACGCCGTGGCCAGGCCAGGATCAGCGGTTCAGAGCGCTTCACTAAGCAAACGGTCAGAAGTTACTCATCGACCTTCCAAGCCACAAGATCTATATAGGTAACAAATAAAACAAACCAGTTATGAAGGTGATAAAGATCACTCTTCGGACACTTGTGTCGATGGCAGATCGATGCATAGGTAGACCGCTACGCCAACAACCGGCGTATCGGCGAGAAGCCAGCCCGTTCCTCGTGACCCCTGACGCAAACCAAAAGAATCCACGCAATCCACAGAACTAACCATGAACACTGTTGTCGAACACCACGGACGACGCAGCAGTGGAGGATTCACAATCGCAGAATGCCGCACTATTCCACAGAAAACGAACAGCGCAAGAGCAGCACGATTCTGCATGCATTGCCACAGCATTCCGTGGGCGATCGCAGGCGCAAAGAGTACCAGCGCCCTACCAGCACAAACGCGGCTTCATGCGGGGCTTTGCGAATTACGCGTTTTCTGCGATGGTCACCAGCGAGTGACCTACTCCCCCGGGATCCGGCCCATCTTTCCGCTATAGACCAGTGAGAACCGATCGGCCGGCACCACGATGTCGGCGGTTTCGACTGGCCGCTCACCTGAGTAGTAGGTGCGCTGAATGGTCATCATGATGGAGCCGGGCGCGTGCTGTAGCCGCTCGCATTCGTCCGCGGTGCCGGGCCGTGCCCCGACCTCCTCCACCCAGTCGTCGATCGCCACGCCGATGCTGAGCATCCGTTCGGCCACGCCGCGGCCGGCGAGCATGCCGTCTTCGGGCAGCGCGATTGGCGTGCCCCGTGTGATGGCGAGGGGTTCCCAGCTGGTGGAGAGCATGACGGGCTCCCCGTCGGCCGAGAAGACGTAGTCGGTGCGCACCACGTCTTCGGCGTCGCCTGCGGGCTCGTCCAGTCCCAGACGGTCGCGAATCTCTGGTGAGGCTTGAACGGTTTCGGACTCGTACGTCCAGCCGGCCTCGCGGCCCTGCCGCTCCATGTCCTGTCGGAACGGCGAGCCGTACATGCTCGCCCGGTACCAGGCGCGGATCAGACGCTGCGGTTCCCGAGGCAGGCGGACGAAGGTGCCGGAGCCGGATCGCGCGACGGCGAGGCCTTCGGAGATGAGCACCTTCAGCGCCTCGGCGGCTGTGGAGCGGGAGATGCCCAGCTCGGTCGCCAGCCCCGGCACGGACGGCAGGCGATCACCCTCGCGGAGCTCACCTGAGGTGATCCTGGCGCGCAGTTGTTCCGCGACCCGCAGGTAGAGCGGCCGCTCGTCGTCTCGATTCACTCAGGTAGCTTGACATCCTTACCGGTAAGCTTCAAGCTTATCGGGACGCAGCTATACCTACCCGAGAAGGTTGGGTGTGTGATGTATTGGCAGTCCCTCCCGCCCGTCAAAGAGAGCATCGAGAGCGCCGGCATCTGGGTGCGCGATATCGCCCAGACCCAGTGCCCCGAACTCGCCGCCGAGGCCGAACAGGTTGCCCGCAATCTGGTGTCTGCCGCCATCGGGCGCACACCATCCGCCGCGTACATCTACGCGCAGATCGACATCACCCGCGAAAACCTCCGCATCGAAGTGCACCATCCTGACCGTCCCGGCTCTCTCGGCGGCATTGAAACAGCCGAGCTGTCGAGCATTGCGACGTCCTTCGGCGCATCAGGTGGTCCCGAGGGGCACCGGATGTGGGCCGCTCTGCGCAGGCATCGGGCGGCGTCATGACGGCATGCGATAAGGACCACAACAGCACGAGGGATGCGGCCGATCAGCAGCCGAGCCCGGACATCGACTTTCACGCGCTCTCCCAGGCATTCCACGAAGCGACAAGAGCCATACGAGCCATGCCCGAACCTCGGGACGCCTACGACACCGCTACGCGTCTCGCCAACGAAGTGCGCAACAAAGCGGACTTGGCGGCGCAGGTACGTGCGGAGGCGGCGGCACGCATTCACGAGGCCGAGAAGCTGTCAATTGCCGGCCTCGCCGAATGCCTCGGGATATCAAAAGCGCGAGCCGCTCAACTCCTTAAAGCAGCCCGGAAGGCAATGGACGGCAATGCGACGAAATGAGATCCGCAGCGCGCCCCCTGGACCGTCACGCCTAACCGCCGCACAGGTGGCACATAGGTTGCGCCGCAGCCTTGAAGATCACGGCATCGTTGCCGATGTCCATGATGGGTATGGACTGGCGCTTGTTTCGCTGTGGTGCGATCTCACTGTTTGGGTGCAGTTCTCATGTGACGGCTGGATATTCAGGTGGTGGACAGGCCGCTATTCGAGCCGAACGAACCGGAAGCTCTACACGTTCTGCCCGGCTACGGCAGTGGCCACAGCGGCACGTCGAATCGCACAGCGATATCAAGAGATGGGCGGAATACGCCAGCAGGCACCTTTCGTTGCCGCCGCAGACTCTGACGCTGACGATAAAATCCCCGAGACCTGACATGGCGCTCAGCGATTGGCACATCATCGGGGCCGTGGCGATACACAAGGGCGCCGGACGAGAGATCATCGTCACTGTTGGAAAGTTCGCCACGATCCACGAGGCTATTCAGGACTGGGAGGAACGGGAAAAGGCTCGTCAGACCATAGAGCTGCATGAACTTGGCAGAATTGTGGACGGTGCGATGACGCGCCTTCAGCTCCGCACTCCCCCGCCCGGCGGCCGGACTCCAGACGCCGGCGAGACCCGGCGAACCGGACAGGCCAAGCCTGCCTATGCGTCCAACTCTTCGGCGGAGATGTCAGCCGACAAGGTGACCGCAACACCGTCATAGTCCTTGGTGGACGCGTGAAGGTGCACGCCGCCCATCCGCTTAATGCCGTTGGGCCAGGCTTCCGCCCCTATCGCAGCCTGCCACGTGTAGAAATCCTCCTGCCGCTTTATGGGATCAGCGGCATGGCACTCGCCCACCAGCAAGGGACCCACGCCGCCATCCCCGAGCATCCAAGAGATGACCGGAAGGTTCTCCTGAAGCGTGCGCTCAATAATTCCCCCGAGCGCTCTATACGCCTCTTGCTGATAAACGATGCTTGTGTTTGAGATGTCCTCAACCATACCCGTGCCCCCTTACCTCGTCCGGCTCTATGAAACGCTTGCGCCAGGGAGGTCAATCGGCGCCTCTCCATGCTTGTGGTCGTACATTCCCGCCAGAGCAGGGCGGAAATCGGCCAGGTGGCCGCGCCACTTCTCACATAGCGCAGAGCGGGCAGACGAGTCCGTCTGCAGCAGGAACTGCAGATGACGAAGCCCATGCATGAGGACGTCGATATACCGAGGGATGGGCGCCTCGTCTGCTTTTACTTCGATCGGTTTGCCCACGGCTTCGGGAAGTGCAGGACTGATCGGTTTGGCATTCGGCCAGTGATCGAGCGCAAGGTGTGTGCATCCGATAACGGCTACGTAGGTGAGGATTACAGCCGTCTCCTCTGCACGCCATGACGTCGAATGCAAAAGTTTTATGTCGGTCGATGTTCCATGCTCTTCCAACAGCGCCTCAACATTGCTGTGCGGGTCGCTGTCCTGGCGAATTGCGTCAGAACGCCATGCGTCATGACCGCTGATCAGCCATAGCCCGACCTGGTCTGCCGACACCGGCCAGACTTCCACCCGCACTTCAGTGTTGAGACTCATTGGGCTTCCTCCGTTGCAGGGCTAGCCTTACCGTCTGCCTTTTTCGCGGTATTGATCAGTTGAGCCGCACGTGCTTTCGACACGCTGATGCGACCGGCCAAGCCGGCCAGCGACAGCCGTTCATCGTTGAAAATCCGGGCTGCTGACTGCGCCCGGAGATCCCCCGAGGCCTCGATAAGGCGCTGCAATGTCTCCACGAGCTCGGTCGCCTTCCCGTATGCACGGTCGGCATCGGGCTCCGCCTGGATCGCGCCCACTGTGGCCTCGAAAGCGCGTTCAAGGCCCGCCAGTGCAGCGGCAACCGCCTCGCTCGCGTCTTCCTCGTTCATGCCTGCCAGGGTACGCGGCCCATCAAGGGGGGGCTAGACACGCCACGTACAGTCCCCCCTTGACGTTCGTGCAGGGGGGACTGTACGGTCTTTCGTGTAGCACCCCCTACACGGCAAGCGTCCGGAGGAACAGCCCATGCTCCCCATCTCGAAGCCCCGCCGCCTTCTGCCCATCGTTCTCATGGTCCTGGCCGCTTTCTACATCGTTAAGCAGCCCACCCAGGCGGCCCAGACGCTCACGAGCGTGATGAACGGCGTGGCCACCATCGCCAGCGCGTTGAGCACGTTCGTCGGTGCTCTCTGACCCCGAGCCGAAAAGACCGGAGCGGCCCCGATCCGCCAAGACCTGAAGCCGCTCCGGTCCTCCTCGCCAACCATCTGAGCAACAAGGAGTGCCTTCATCATGGCAACCAACTTCACCGGCGTCTCTACCGTCGCGATAAGGCTTCACCCTGCGCTGTTGTCCCCCGCGCAGCGGCATGCAGCCTTCCGCCCCGAGAACGGCATGCCGGACGTCGAGTGCGTGTATGACCCCGAGCTGCACACCGGCCCTGACCGCACCGAGTCGCCCGAGGAGCGCGAAGCCCGCGAGAGCGTTGCTCGCGACGTCTGCGCGTCCTGCCCGGCGCTGGCGCTGTGCCGCGCCTACGCGCTGGAAGTCCTTCCGAGCTTCGGTGTGTGGAGCGGCATGACGCCTCCCGAGATCGCCGAACACGCCGCCGACCTTGACTGGCTGGAGGTGGCGTGACGAGCGCCGGCGCATCCGATGTGGCCGTACCGGCCGGCTCTCCTACGAACCCGCCCGGCCCGCCGCTGAATCCAGCTCCACGACATGAGAGGCATCACCAGCCCTAAGGAGGACTGCCCAATGAACATCCGCCTCATCGGCACACCGTTCGAGGTGGCCGACGCCTCGCTGACCATCCGTGCCCTGGCCATCATCACCGCTTTCCGCGGCCCCTACCCCAGCCACCAGAACCCCGAGCACGTCCGGCTGTACCTGGAGGTCACCGGCCTGCCCCGCCCGGTGCCCCACCCCTATGCGCCCACCGACGCCCCGGCCGCTCACCGCAGCCGCACCCGGCCCGACTGCGCGACCTGCCAGAGCTGGAGCTATGCGACCCGCACTTTCCGACGTCCCTACGTGGAGGACTGATGAGCATCACGAACCCGATTCCCGAACCGCCCCCCGATGACATCTCGCGTGGCCTGGCGGAGATCGAACGGCACCTGGCCGAGCAGATCCCCGCCCTCCCGCCAGCGGCACAGCCGGTCAATGCTGAGGGCGAGACCAGGCGCGTGCGACGATTGCGCGCCGAGGTGGCCGAGGCTCACCTGTTGGCCGGCCTCCAGGACGACGACACGCCACTGATGGTGGACACGGCCGCAGTCCGCAAGCGCCGCAAGGCCGCCAGTGAGGCGGCTCGGTTACACGAGTTGGCCCAAGACCCCGCGATGGGGGCCTGGCAGGCCGCGCGGACACGGAACCTGCTCGTGGCCGCGGGCATGGTCTCGCTGGCCTTGGCGTTGGCCTGGTCCACCGCGGGCGTGCAGCGCTTCGCCGCAGACGGCGCCCCGGCCTGGTCGCCCGCGTGGGTGTTCGCCTGGCTGATCGAGCCCTTCCTGTCCCTGGCCCTGCTGGTCGTCGTCGGTGCCCGCGCCTACCTCGGCACCCGCGGTCAGCCGCTCAACGACCGGACACTGATACGCATCGAGCGGCTCTTCCTCGGGCTCACGTTGTCGATGAACGCCTGGCCGTACCTGCCCGGCGTCGCCGAAGTCTTCAGCCTGTCACGGCTGGTGTTGCACATCCTCGGGCCGATCGTCGCGGTCGCCATCGTCACCGCCCTGCCCATCATCCTGGCCGCGTTCTCCCGGTTGGACCATGGCCGTCAGTACCCCCGTACTGGCCTGGAGTACAGGGCGAACGTGCGACCGGAGTACCCCCACGGCGGTCCCGACATCGACGCCCTGACCATGCGGGTGCGGCGGCTGATCGCCGCCGGAGAGCTACCCGCCGATCCCGGAACCCACAAGATCCGCAGGGCGCTCGGATGCGGCACCGACACCGCCCGCGCCGTACGCGACGCCCTGATCCAGGAGGCGGCGTGATGGCCCTGCACATCACCCACACCATCATGATCGATGATCTGTCCGGCCTCTGCGCTCAGCGCAGCGCGAACGGCCGATGGAGCGTGACCGGCCACCCGGCACGCACCTTCACTCGCGACCAGGCCATCACCGCGCTGAGCATCGCCGAGGCGCTCGCCCTGGCCCCGCCGCCTGACCACCGGCTGCGGCTGTTCATCAACGGTTGGCGGGCCGAACTCGACCTGCCGCCCCTCGACCCCTCCGACCGTTCTGTACGGGACGCGGCCTCATCCGCCAAGACAACGGCCGCGCCCCGCAACCCCGCCACCGTCAAGCAGCCCGAGGTGAACCCATCATGACCGACACCCCGACCGGGACCAACGGCCACCGCCCGAACTGGGCCGCCGACCCGACCACCGCCATCCCTGAGCAGCCCGGACCGGCCGACGACGGCCCCGGCGCCGAGGTGGTCTCCATCGAGGCCGCCCGCGACCGCCGCCACGCCTACCCGCCCACCGACACCGAGACCTCGACCGGCGGCCCCTTCCTGGAGGGCGAGGTCATCCGGGTGGACGCCCCCGGCGGCGATGACCACGACTGGCTGGCCGACCTGGCGCGTCGCTCGGCCGAGCGGCGCCCGGTCGTCCCGATCTGGCTGACCTCCGCCCGCCAGGCCCGCGACACCCTGGCCTGGGTCGGCTCCCACTACGCGCACGTGGGCGCCTATCACCTGCTGCGCACTCCGAAGTATGTCGCCAAGCTGGCCGCCCGCTCCCCGCGCGGCGCGGTCCGCTTCGTCGGCGGCAGCGTCAGGTGGGTGTTCGACCTGGAGGGCGAGCCGGTGCGCCGCGCCGCGGTGCAAAAGGCCGACCCCGAGGCCTACCTGAAGCTGAGCCGTCAGCGCGATGCCCGAGTGCGGCTGCGTGTCGCGGTCGCCGTGGCCGGGCTGATCGTGCTCGGCCTGGCCTCCCTGCTGCTGGCCGCCGACGCCCCGACTCCGGTGCAGTGGGCCGCGCTCGGCTCCCTGGTCGCTCTGCTGGGCCTGCTGGGCGCGCCGGCCGACCGGCCGCTGATCGACCGCGCGGTCATCGCGACCAAGGTCGAGCGGCTGACCTCCACCGTGGTCATCGACGCCCTGGCCGCCCTCGGTATCGCCGAGCTGAACAAGGCCTTCGGCAAGGGCGGGCGCGGCATCAACTTCCCCGCCCCCATCACCCGCGACGGCCCCGGCTGGCGGGCCGATGTGGACCTGCCGCTCGGTGTCACCGTCACCGACATCATGGAGCGCCGCGACCGGCTGGCTTCCGGCCTGCGCCGCCCGCTGGGCTGCGTGTGGCCGGAGAACGCGCCCGGCCAGCACCCCGGCCGCCTCGTGCTGTGGGTCGGCGACCAGGACATGTCCACGGCCAAGGCCCCGGCCTGGCCGCTGGCCCGCACCGGCAGCGCCGATCTGTTCAAGCCGATCCCCTTTGGCCATGACCAGCGGATGCGGCCGGTCAAGCTCACCCTGATGTTCGCCAACATGCTGATCGGCGCGATGCCCGGCGCGGGCAAGACCTTCGCCCTACGGGTACTGCTGCTGGCCGCCGCCCTCGACGTCACCGCCGAACTCCGCCTGTTCGAGCTCAAGGGATCGGGGGACCTGTCGATGTTCGAGCCGGTCGCCTACCACTACGGCTCCGGCGCCGACGACGACACCGTGCACGCCTGCCTGATCTCGCTGCGGGAGGTCTACAAGGACCTGGAGACCCGTGCTCGCACGATCTCCCGCCAGCCCCGCGACATCTGCCCGGAGAACAAGGTCACCCCGGCCCTGGCCGCCAAACGCTCCCTCGGCCTGTTCCCGCTGGTGGTGGCGATCGACGAGTGCCAGGAGCTGTTCTCCCACCCCGAGTACGGCAAGGAAGCCGGCGAACTGTGCACGGCCATCATCAAGCGGGGCCGCGCCCTGGGCGTGATCCTGCTGCTGGCCACCCAGCGTCCCGACAAAGACAGCCTGCCCACCGGCGTCAGCGCGAACGTCGGCGTGCGGTTCTGCCTGCGGGTGATGGGCCAGGTCGAAAACGACATGGTGCTCGGCACCTCGGCCTACCGCAACGGCATCCGCGCCACCACCTTCTCCCCGCGCGACAAGGGCATCGGCTACCTGGTCGGTGCCGCCGACGACCCGCAGATCACCCGCTCGGCCTACCTCGACGGCCCCGCCTCCGAGCGGATCGTGGTCCGCGCCCGCGCCGCCCGCCAGGCCGCCGGAACCCTCGCCGGACACGCCATCGGCGAGACTCCCACCGCCGCCCCGACCTACGACCTGCTGACCGACATCCTGGCCGTCATCCCCGAGGGCGAGACCAAGGTGTGGTCGGAGGTCGTGGTCACCCGGCTCGGCGAGCTGCGCCCGCAGGTCTACGGGGAGTGGGAGACCGAGACCCTGGCCGCCATGGTCAAGCCGTACGGCATCGACACCGTCCAGATCGGCCGCCGGGTGGACGGGCGGATCGTCAACCGGCGCGGCATCGAACGCGCCCGCCTCGCTGAAATCGTCGCTGAGCGTAACGATGCCCGGTCCGTCAGATAGCCGCCGAACCCGCTAACGGCTAGCGGCGCCCCCGCTAACCGTTAGCACCCCCGCTAGCGCCCTGCCCATTCATCTAGCTGCGGCGTAGCGCGATAGCGCCCACCTGCGGCGACCCACGAAAACGGCCCTGGGAGCCCTCGTGACCCTCCTCATCGCCCTGCTACTGCTCTGCCTACCAATCGTCACTCTCTGCTACGTCGGCTGGTGTGCCATCTCCCCGTGGGGGACCTGCAACCGGTGCCGGCCCGGCGGCAAGAACCGCACCTGCCGCGCCTGCAACGGCACCGGGATGCGGCCCCGGCTCGGCTGGCAGCTCTACGTCTACCTGCGCCGCCTGCACCGCGACGGCACCCGCTGACCACCTCGAATCGGAGATCACCCATGTCCACCCCGCACACCACCCACCCGATCTTCACCACCTCCACCTGCGTCCCGGTCACCTGCTGCGACTCCGGTGCCCCGATCCGCTACGCCCTGGCCGCCGCCCTCGTGGCCGACCTGGACGACCAGCACCGCCGCGAGCGTCAGGCATACGAGCAGGGCTACCGCGATGGTCACCGCTCCGGCTGGGAGATCGGCTACGGCTACGCGCACCAGGAGATGGCCGGCCACTGGGAAGCCCTGGCCGCTCAGATCCGCAATCTGTCGCGGAGCCGTACCCACGCCGAACTCGAAACGCGCCGATGGGACGGGCGCCGAGAGGACTTCGGCAGACCCCGTCCCGGCGACCGTCAAGGCCGTCGACTCGCCGCGACCAACACCACTGCGATCCCGCGTCGGCGGAGCGCATGACCAGCCCACTCGCCCATACGGGAGCTCATCTCATGACCAAGCCCAGCGCCGACGACAACACCTACGGCGCGACTCTGCTCGACGCCCTGCTCGACGCTTTGACCCGCTACGTCATCCTGCCGACCTCACCGGCCGCCGACGCGGTCACCCTGTGGATCGCCGCCACCCACGCCCAACCTGCGTGGGCGCACGCACCCAGGCTCGTGATCCGCGCCCCGGAGAAGCGCTGCGGCAAGTCGAGGCTGCTGGACGTGGTCGAGGCCACCTGCCATGAGCCGTTCATCACCGTCAACAGCTCAAGCGCCGCCGTCTACCGCTCCATCAGCGACGACCCGCCCACCATGCTCGTCGACGAAGCCGACACCATCTTCGGCCCCAAGGCCGACGGCAATGAGGACCTGCGCGGGCTGCTGAACGCCGGGCACCAGCGCAACCGCCCCGCCAAGCGCTACGACGCCAACACCGGCCGCGTCGAGAGCATCCCGACGTTCGCCATGGCCGCACTCGCCGGAATCGGCGCGATGCCCGACACCATCGAAGACCGCGCCGTGGTGGTCCGCATGCGCCGGCGCGGCCCCGGCGAAACCGTCGCACCCTACCGGCATCGCCGCGACCGGCCCGCACTGCGCCGGCTCGCCGCCGACCTGTCCGCGTGGCTGCGCGCCGACCTGCCCACCCTGGAGCAGGCCGAACCCGCCATGCCGGTGGAGGACCGCGCGGCGGACACCTGGGAACCTCTGGTCGCCGTCGCCGACCACGCCGGAGGCCACTGGCCCGAGCGCGCCCGCGCCGCGGTGCTCGCCCTGACCGCCGAGGCCGACGAGACCGGTCGGCCCTCGCCGCGGGTCCGGCTGCTGACCGACTGCCGCGCGGCCTTCGGCACCGATCCCGCCTTGCCTACCGCTGCCCTGCTGGAGCGGCTCAAAGCCGATCCCGAAGCTCCGTGGGCCGACTACGGACCCAACGGCCTGACCGCGATGAAGCTGGGCGCGATCCTGCGCGAATACGAGATCCGTTCGGCCAACATCCGCTTTCTCGATGGCACCCAGGCCAAGGGCTACCAGCGCGCCGATTTCCTCGACGCCTGGGCGCGTTACTGCCCGCTCCCGGTCGTCCCGGAGCCCCCCGAGCACAGCGAGATCGCGCTGCTTGAGGGGGGTGGCCGTCCCAGCCGTCCCAGCCTCGTCATCGCAGGTCAGAGCGGGACGGCTGCCCTCCGTGGGACGGCTTAGCCGTCCCAGTGAAACTAGCCGTCCCGGCCTGACCAGCACAAATGAGCCTGGGACGGCTGGGACGGCTACCCCCTCAGAGCTGGTCCGACCTCCCCGAAAACTGCTGAACCCAAGCGCCTCGTTGAGGAGAACAACCGCCATGGCCAAGGCCGAAAAGCTCACCGTCGACGACATCTGCGAAGACCTCGGCATTTCCCGCTCCACCTTCTACGAATGGCGCCAGAAGAATCGTGGTCCCCGATGCATGAGGCTCCCCAACGGAGACCTCCGCGTCCACCGCGCCGACTACGACCGCTGGCTCGCCGGTTTGGAGGACGCCGCCTGATGCAGAACATCGCCTATGCCGTACGCGTCCACAAAATCGAGAAGCGTAAGAACAAGGCAGGCAAGGTCACTTCGTATCGGGTGGTGTGGCAGACCGCTGGGAAGTGGTGGAAGACGTCGTTCCCGAAAGAGGCCCAAGCCGATGTCTATCGGAGCACTCTGCTCACCGCCGCGCGAAACGGCGAGCCGTTCAGCCTGCTCACCGGGGAGCCCCTCTCGTGGAACCGGGCCGAGGCCGCCGAGATGAGCTGGTACGACTTCGCGTGCAAGTTCGTCGACATGAAGTGGAAGGCATCGTCGGCGAACTACCGCCAGGACATCGCGCGGGCGCTGGCAGCCGCCACACCCGCTATGTTCGCCAGTGAGCGTGGCAAGCCCGCTGACAAGGAGCTGAGGCATGCGCTGAAGCGCTGGGCGTTCAACACCAAGCAGCGTGACGAGGCGACCGGCGACACGGCCACCGCTCTGCGCTGGCTCGCAGCCAACACCAAGCCCGTCTCCGCGCTCACCGACGCGGAGACCGTTCGCAAGTTGCTGGACACCGCTACGACCCGCCTCGACGGCAAGAGGGCCGCTACGAGCACCGTCCTGCGGAATAAGACCATCCTGCAGAACGCCCTGGACTACGCCGTGGAGCTCAAGCTCCTGACGAGGAACCCGATCAAAGAGCTCAAGTGGAAGCGTCCCCAGACTTCCTATGAGGTGGACCGCCGGAGCGTCGTCAACCACGCCCAGGCGCGGGCGCTGCTGGCCGCCGTAGCGGCTCAGGAACCGAGCGGCAGGCGGCTCAAAGCGTTCTTCGCGGTGATGTACTACGCCGGTCTGCGTCCCGAGGAGACCGTCAACCTCCGCGCATACAACGTCACCCTCCCGCCCCTGGTCGAGAACCCGGAGACGGGGCGGATGGAGGAGCCGCCGGACGGCTGGGGGGAGTTGAACTTCGCCGAGGCGGCGCCCTTCGCCGGCCGGGAGTGGACCGATGACGGCGCGCTCCGCGAAGTGCGTTCGCTCAAGCATCGACCCGACGGGCACACCCGCACCGTGCCGTGTCCGCCGGAGCTGGTCAGGATCCTCCGCACTCATCTCGCGGAGTTCGACGACGGCCCCGGGGGACGGTTGTTCTACGGGGTCAGGGGTGGCGAACTGCCGACCATCACCTACCGGCGAGCGTGGGCCACGGCTCGCGAGAAGGCGCTCACTCCTGCAGAGACCGCCTCACCGCTGGCCAAACGGGTCTACGACCTCCGGCACGCCTGCGTCTCCACCTGGCTCAACGCCGGGGTCCCCGCCACCCAGGCAGCCCAGTGGGCGGGACACAGCGTGGAAGTCCTGCTTCGGATCTACGCCAAGTGCATCGCCGGTCAGGACGAGGCCGCCAAGCGCCGGATCTCCGACGCGCTCAGGGAGACGTGATCCCGTGGGAAGGCATTGGGAAGAGCCAACCGCAAACGATCGGTGACAACCGTAGACAGCCGGACATGACGAAAGCGCCCCTGGCCGCGAACACGCAGGTCAGAGGCGCTTTCTGTATGATCACGAAGGGTAGGGCGGGCGGGACTCGAACCCGCGACCCAGGGATTATGAGTCCCCTGCTCTAACCGGCTGAGCTACCGCCCCCTGTGCATGCCGTACTGCCGCATTCAACCAAAGGTCCGGCCGGTTCGCACATCCGCCGGGCGGTACGCGTTCAAGATGTGACCTTCGGCGGGAACCGGGGTTGCGGGGACTCGCTACTCTACGAGGAGACGTTGTTGAGGAGTGTTCGATCATGCGCGTTTTTGAAGCTTTTCGCGAGTCGTTCGGCGCGGAGCCGCAGGGGGTGTGGCACGCTCCGGGACGGGTCAACCTGATCGGCGAGCACACCGATTACAACGACGGGTTCGTGCTGCCGTTCGCGGTGCCGTGGGGCGTCACCGCGGCGGTCTCGCCGCGTCAGGACGACGTCGTCCGGCTGTGGTCGCTCCAAACGGGCGAGCCGTTGACCGTCGAGGTCCTGGACCGGGCCGAGGGGTGGGCGCGCTACGTCGTCGGCGTGTTCTCGGTGCTCCGCGAAGCCGGGCACCCGGTCCGGGGCGCGGATCTGGTGATCGACGGGGACGTGCCGCCGGGGGCGGGGCTGTCGTCGAGCGCGGCTCTGGAGGTGGTCGTCGGGACGGCCCTCAACGAGTTGTACGGCCTGGGCCTGACCAAGATGGAGATCGCGCTCGCCGCGCAGAGGGCCGAGAACGACTTCGTGGGCATGCCGTGCGGAATCATGGACCAGGCCGCCTCTGCTCTCGGCGAGGAGGGGAAGGCCCTGTTCATGGACTGCCGGAGTCTCGGCACCAGGAGCATCCCGTTCGACCTCGCCCAGCACGGCCTGCAACTGCTGATCATCAATACCGGGGTTCACCACGAGCTCGCCGACGGGCAGTACGCCCGGCGTCGCCAGGACTGCGAGAACGCGGCCAAGCGCCTGGGAGTCGACGCGTTGCGCGACGTCACCGATCTGGCGGGCGCTCTGAGCAAGCTCAGCGGCGACGAGCGTAAGCGCACCCAGCACGTGGTGACCGAGAACCATCGGGTGGAGGCGCTGATCGGGCTGCTGCGGGCCGGCGCCGTACGGGAGATCGGGGCCCTGCTGAACGCCTCCCATCTGTCACTGCGCGACCAGTTCGAGGTGTCCTGCCCCGAGCTGGACGTGGCCGTCGAGGAGGCGATCCGGGGCGGGGCCAGGGGGGCGCGGATGACCGGTGGCGGGTTCGGCGGGTCGGCCATCGCGCTGGTCGCCGACGACCGGGTGCAGGCCGTACAGGACGCGGTGGTTCTGGCCTATGCCGAGCGCGGCTGGGCCGCACCGGGGATCTACCCGGCCACCCCGGCCGCCGGAGCCCGCCGGCTCAGCTGAGTCGGTATGTTACTTTGGTAACATGGTAACAATTGAGCGCGCACAGACCGGACTCCGGATCGAGAAGAACGTCCTGAAGGTACTCAAGGGCCTTGCCGAATACCTGGACATGTCCCTCGGCGACCTCGTCGAGGGGATCGTCCTGCACTCCTTCGAAGGCAAGGCCCCCTTCTCCCCCGAGACCATGGCCAAGATCGAGCAGCTCAAAGCGGTCTACGGCTTGACCCTCACCGCCGCCGACGCGCACGGACTCGAGGAGGGGTGAAGCTCACCGGCGAGGCCGCCCGGGAGCCGGCCGGGTTCGCCGACGGCCACTCCGCCCTCCTCCGGTCGCGTCAGGACGCGCTCGGGACACGGCTGCGCGACCTCTGACAGCGGGAAGGCACCGGGCGGCGTCTGACAGCGGGAAAGCACCGGGCGGCAGCCGGAAAGTCCCCTCAGGCAGGCGGCCCGCCCGCCGGGCCGGCCGGTCAGGCCCCCGCGGGCACCAGTTTGGGCACCGCGCCGAGCAGTTCCCGGGTGTAGTCGTGCTTGGGGATGAAGAACACCTCGTCCACGTGCCCCTCCTCCACGACCCGGCCCCCACGCATGACCAGCACCCGGTCGCTGATGTGGTGCACCACCCCGAGGTCGTGGGAGATGAAGATCAGCGCGGTCCCGTCGGCCGCCTGGATCTCCGCGAGCAGGTCGAGCACCTGCGCCTGGACCGACACGTCCAGCGCGGAGACCGGCTCGTCGCAGACGAGCACGTCGGGCCGGGGGGCCAGGGCCCTGGCGATGGCCACCCGCTGGCGCTGCCCGCCGGAGAGCCTCCGGGGGTGCCGGCCGGCGATGTCGGCCGGCAGGCCCACCCGCTCCAGCAGCTCGGCCACCCTGGCGTTGCGGTCCCCGGAGGATCGGCCGAGGGGCTCGGCGACCAGGCGGCCGACGGTGTAGCGGGGGTCGAAGGAGTCGAGCGGATTCTGGGAGATCACCTGGATGGTGGAGCGGTGGGAGCGGCGCCTGCGCTCGGGGATCGCCGACCAGCGGGCGCCGTTCAGCAGCACCTCCCCGGAGATGGGCGTCACCAGGCCCAGAACGAGCCGTGCGACGGTCGTCTTGCCCGATCCCGACTCTCCCACGATGCCCACGGTCTCGCCCGGGTGCACCTCGAAGGAGACGTCGTCCACCACCCGGCGGGAGCCGTACGCGGCCGACAGGCCCGAGACCCGCACGACCGGCGAGCCGTGGTCCACGGTCCGCTCGGGCAGCGGGGTGCGCAGCGCCACGCCTCCGGCGGCGACCGCGGCCAGGCGGGTGCCGCGCGAGGCGGCCGAGGGGACGGCGGCCAGCAGCAGCTTCGTGTAGGCGTGCTCGGGAGCGGACAGCACGCGGGCGGTCGGGCCCTCCTCGACGACCACGCCGTCCTTCATGACCAGCACCCGGTCGGCGATGGAGGAGACCACGGCCAGGTCATGACTGATCATCAGCAGCGCGGTGCCCGCGGCCTTGCGGGCGGCGAGCAGCCGCAGGATCTGGGCCTGCACGGTGACGTCGAGCGCGGTCGTCGGCTCGTCGGCGATGATCAGGGGCGGATCGGCGGCGATGGCCGAGGCGATGAGGGCTCGCTGGCGCAGCCCTCCGGAGAGCTGATGGGCGTACTGCCGGGCACGCGCCCCCGGCTCCGGCACCCCGACCGCGTCGAGCAGTTCGATCACCTTCGCCTTACGGCCGGCACGCGGCACCACGTCGTGGGTGGCGAGCACCTCGGCGATCTCGTCGCCGACCGTGCGGAGCGGGTCGAGCGAGACGAGGGCGTCCTGCAGCACCAGCCCGGCGAACCGGCCGCGCAGCCGCCGCCAGTCCCGGGTTCCGAAGCGGAGGGCGTCCTTGCCGTTCACGGTGAGACGGGCCGCCGACACCGTCGAGCCGGGGCCGGTCAGCCCCACCAGGGTCCTGGCCGTGACGCTCTTGCCCGAGCCCGACTCCCCGACGATCGCCACGCACTCCCCCGCCGCGATCGACAGGCTCACTCCCCGAACGGCCTCCACCCCGGAGGAGGGGAAGGAGACCCGCAGGTCCTCGACCTCGATGAGGCTCATCGGTTTCTCCCTTCGAAGCGGCGCTGGAGGCGGCGGCCGACCAGGGTCAGGCTGATGACGGTCAGCGTGACGGCGAGGCCGGGAAAGAGCGCCGTCCACCAGGCGACGCGTAGGTAGTTGCGAGCCTCCGACAGCATCGAGCCCCATTCGGGACTCGGCGGCTGCGGGCCCATGCCGAGGAAGCTGAGCCCCGAGGTGGCGATGATCGCGGTGCCCGTTCCGATCGTGGCGAGCACCGGAAGCGGGCCCAGGACGTTGGGCAGCACGTGACGAAGCACCAGGATCGGCCGGGTCAGGCCGAAGGTGACCGCCTGCTCGACGTATCCGGATCGGCGGACGACCAAGGTCTGGGCTCGGACCACGCGGGCGTAGTTGGGAATCTGCACCAGGCCGATCGCGAGGATGACGTTGCCGGTGCCCGGACCGGTGATCGCGATGACCAGCAGGGCGAGCAGCAACTCGGGGAAGGTCGCCAGCACGTCGAACAGGCGGCTGAGCACCTCGTCGAGGTAGCGGGGGGAGATCCCGGCCAGCACGCCCAGGAGGGCGCCGGTCACCGCGGCGAACAGGATCGCGCTCGCGCCGATTCCCAGCGAGTGCCCGGCGCCGTGGACGACTCGGGCCAGCACGTCCCGGCCGAGGTGGTCGGTGCCGAACCAGTGCTCGGCGCTCGGTCCGGCGAGCGCGTGCAGCGGGTCGGCGGCCAGCGGGTCCACCCCGCTCAGCAGGCCCGGAGCCACGGCGGCGACCGCGGCGACGGCCAGGAACAGCGACGGTGCGATCAGCCAGGGACGCGTGCCGTACCGGTGCCCGGACCGGATCGGGGAAGCGGCGATCGGCGGTGCTTCGGTGACGGTCGTCATCGCAGGCTCCGGAGCTGAGATCCCCGCCTCGGGTCCGTCCCGGGGAATGCCTGCGATGAACCGGGGGATGCCTGCGATGAAAGGGCGGGAGCCGGCCGGTGAGGGCGGGAACGCCCGGGTTTCGATCGCGGGGAAGAAGTCAACGGCTCCTCCTCAGACGGGGGTCGATCACGAGGTAGGCGAGGTCGACGATCGTGCTGACCGTCACGTAGACCAGGGCCGACAGCAGCACGATCGCCATGACCACGGGCATGTCCTTGCCGGTCACCGCCGTGACGGTGACCTGGCCCAGCCCGGGACGGCCGAACACGGCCTCGACGATGATCGCGCCACCGAGCAGGAGGCCGGTGAACCAGCCGGTGAAGGTGACGGCGGGGAGCAGGGCGTGCCGCAGGGCGTGCCGGGTGACGAGTTTCCACTCGGTGATCCCGCGCGAGCGCGCGGTCACCGCGAACGGCTCCTCCAGCGCCCGTTCCAGGCCCTCGCGCAGCACCTGGCCGAGCACCCCGGCGATCTGCAGTCCCAGCGCCGTGGCGGGCAGGATCAGCGAGGCGAGGCCCTGGTCCCCGGAGACCGGGAACCAGCCGAGGGTGAAGGAGAAGACGGCGAGCAGCAGGATCCCGATCATGAACGGCGGCACCGAGACGGCCACCAGCTCCGACAGGCCGGCCAGGCCGTTGAACCAGGACCGGCGGCCCGCGGTGGTCAGCGCGAGCACCAGGGCCAGCGCCACCCCGAGGACCGCCGCGGTGAGCGCGAGCCGTACGGTCGGCCCGATCTGCGAGGACAGGACCTCGCCGACGCCGCGCTGCAGGATGTAGGAGTGGCCGAGGTCGCCGTGGAGCAGCCGGACCAGGTAGTCGCCGTACTGCCGCAGGGCCGAGCGGTCCAGTCCCCATTCGGCGATGATCTGCGCCCGCCGTTCGGGGGTGTCGAGGCCGTCGCCGATGAGGACGTCGACGGTGTCGCCGGGGACGAGCAGCAACGAGACGTAGGCCGCGGTGGCGGCGGCCCAGAGCACGGCCACGCCGGCTCCGAGCCGCCGGGCCACCGGGCCGAGCCACCCGGCGGCGGCCAGCCCCCGCCGCCGGGTGAGTGTGAGGGTGCTCATGTCCCTATCCGGATGTCATAAGCACTGTTGGGGGTGCCGGAGACCGGCTCGAAGGTGACGCCGGTCACGGAGGCGCTGTAGGCGATCTGGTCGGCGGGCACATACAGCGGCAGGAGCAGGGCCTCGTCGCTGACGAGCTTTTGCACCTTGGCGTAGAGCTCCTTGCGCCTGGCCGCATCGGAGCCGGCCGACGCCTCGGCGAGCAGCTCGTCCAGCTCGGCGCTCTCGAAGTGGGTCCGGTTGATCGCGGCGCCCTTGGGGAGGATCAGGTTGAGCGCGGCTCCGGCGTCGGTGTCGCCGCGCGAGTTCTCGAAGATCTCGTACGCGTTGTCGTCGTAGGCCTTCTGCGCGCTGCCCTGGTCGACCAGCTTGACCTGGAAGTCGATGCCGGCGCTCTGCTTGACCGCCGCCTGGATCGCCTGGGCGAGGATCTCCCGGCGGTCCCGGACGAACGGGGCGGAGTTCACCGCCCGCACGGTCAGCCGCTTGCCGTCCTTGACGCGGTAGCCCTCGGCGTCGCGCTTGTCCCAGCCCGCCTCGTCGAGCAGCTTGTCGGCCCGCTGGGAATCGTTGCCGAAGGTGTTCTCCAGCGAGGAGTCGTAGACCTGCGCGCTGCCCTGGCCGACGACGCTCCAGGCCCGCTTCGCCGTACCCTGGTAGACCGAGTTGAGGACCGCGTCCACGTCGACGGCGTCCCGGAAGGCCTCACGCACCCGTTTGTCGTCGAACGGCGCGTGGGAGACGTTGAAGTAGTAGGAGAACGCGCTGCCGGAGTTGAGGCTGGTCTCCAGCTTCAACCGAGGGTCGCTCTTGATCAGGCCGATCTCCGTGGCGGGCACGCCCTCGATCACCTGGACCTGGCCCGAGGTGAGCGCGCCGACCCGGACCGCCGCCTCGGGCAGGAAACGGTAGGTCACTTCGGAAAGCCGTGCGGGCCCCTGGTGGGCCGAGCCGGCAGGCGGCCAGTTGTAGTTCGGGTTGCGCCTGTAGTGGACCTCCTGGCCCGGTGCGAACCGGTCGAGGATGAAAGGCCCGGTGCCGACCACGTCCACCCCACCGGCTTTGAGGTCCTTGGCGTTCTTCAGCGACTTCGGGGAGACCTGGCCGGCGTACGGCGAGGCCAGGAAGTCCAGGAACAGACCGTCCGGGGCCTTCAGTTTGATCTTGAGGGTGTGCGGGCCGGCCACCTCGGCGCCGTCGAAGTCGCGGAGCTGGATGGCGGCCACCGCCGGGTTGTAGCCCGGCGAGAGGAGCTGGTCGAAGTTCGCCTTCACCGACGCGGCGTCGAACTTCTCTCCGTCGTGGAAGGTGACGTCGTCACGGAGCTGGAGGGTGTAGGTGAGGCCGTCCTTGGAGACCTCCCAGGATTCGGCGAGCCACGGCAGGAACTCGCCGTCCTTCCCTCTGGCGATCAACGAGTCGAACTGGTTGTGCACCAGCAGGCGGGCCTTGTTCTGTCCCCACTGCTGGGGGTTGAACGTGATGGGCTGTGTCTCCACCGCCCACACCAGTGATCCTCCGCCTCCGCCGCCGGCCGCGGCTGTCGGAGCCTCCGTCTCGGCCCCGCACGCCGCCAGCGCCAGCACTCCGGCCAACGTCAGAGCGCCCCATCTCAACTTCACTTTCTTCTCCTTAACGGCTTCGAATTAACGGCTTCGAACGGCTCGGGCGACATAGGGCGCGGTCAGGCGACGTTTCTGATCTGGGTGGTGACGGTTTCGGACAGCACGATCCGGGCGAGCGCGTCGGCGTGCCGGAACAGCGGGGCGTTGAGACCGGGCCGGGCGAATCCGCCGGTGGCCCGGCCGCCGACCACCCACGGGCCGAAGGCGAATCTGCGGGGGTGGGGGGTGTCGGACCGATCGAGCAGGCGGCGGTCGGCCGGCCGTACCTTCAGCAGCCCGGAGTCCTCGTCGGCCTCGCCCCGGTCCCGGAGCGCGGAGATCAGCGGATCGGTGGCCCTGCTCACGCTGGGCGCGGGCAGGCGAGCCTCGATCAGGGTCGTGGCCGCCACCCCGCCGGGGACGGTGGGGCTGTGCGCCCACCACCGCCGGTCGCGGTGTTCCACCTTCAGGTCCGCGCCGAGGAAGGTGACCACGCCCGCCTTGCCGAGGGCCCGAAGCTCCTCCAGCCGGGGACCGGGCGGGCCGCTGGCGATGTAGTTGAAGAAGCCGTGGAACCAGGGATCGGAGACGCCCGCCTCGGCGAGGACGCCGTAGACGGACAGCAGCCCGAGGATCATGGCGTGGTCGGCGCTGTGCGCCGGATCGGACCGCCGCTCCAGGCCCGCCCCCAGGTAGCCCTGCATCCACCTGCGCAGCCCCGCCGAGTCACCGAATCGCATCCGGTCCAGCGGCCGGTCCAGCCGGTCGAAGTCCAGCCGGTCCAGATGCCGGGGCACGGCCTTGCGGATCAGCACCCGCATCCCGGGGCTGCGCCACTCTTCGGCCGCGAACGCCTCCTCGAACTCCGCCCAGCTCACCCGGGATCGCTTCGGGTGGGCGGTGATCAGCTCGTGGTAGTAGGCGAACGCCAGTTCCTTGGCGACCAGCGGCCACACGTCCCTGCGGAAGTTCCACGGCCCTTCGCCCAGTGCCCGCGCGGTGAGGAAGCGCGGCACCGGCGGGCGAACGCCCCGGAAGGGGTATCCGGTCTTCGAGCGGTACGGCACGCCGCGGCGCGAGCCCACCTGGAGCAGCGGCTCACGCCCGCTGGGCAGGTAGACGAGCTCCCCGTCGTACTCGCGGACGAATCGGCCGCCCCGGCCCGAGGTGAACAGCACCATCAGATCGATGAAAGCCAGCCCCATGCCGCGCACGATCACCGCTTCCCCACCGGGCACCCGGTCCAGGTCGAGGTCGGCCGTGTAGCCGGTGGGAAGATAGCGCAGCCCGCTGCCGGCGGCCGTCCTCGCGAGCGCCTGCTCCTGTCCGGTCGGGGTCACGTCGCCGTGTCCCTGGGCGAGGATCACCGCGTCCACCTCGATCGTCCGGCCGTCCTCCAGCGTCACGACCTGCCCGCCGGGAACGTCGGCGAGGTCCAGCGCACGGGTCGCGTGGACGTGCACCCGGACGCCGCGCGGGGCGGTGTCCACCGTGTGGTGGAAGACGTGGGACAGGTAGGCGCTCTGCACCGGCCGCGAGGCGAACCTGCCGGGGTCACCGCCGAGCCACTCGGCCAGCGACGGCCCGGGACGGATCGGGCCCTGGCACCGTACCGACTCGTCGGTGAACAGCGTCACGTCGGCGGCGGTGGAGTTCATCCAGAGCAGGTCGGGCTGCTCGCTGCGCCAGACCCGCCCGCCGCCCGGCGGGTAGGGGTCGATCACGTGGATGTCCAGCGACGGCCAGTGGAGCAGGTCGGCCGCGTTGGCGCAGATCCGCTCCACCAGGCAGGTGCCGGTCGGCCCGGCACCGATGACGGCGATGGAGGCGCTCATACCGCTGCTCTGCGGTGGGGCTCGTCCCAGTCGGCGTGCAGCGGCTCGACCGGGATCCGCCAGGGGTCGGTCTCCGTGGAGGCCGGGGCGGAGATCGCGGCGAAGTCGGTGTTCTCGCGGAAGGCGGGGTGCTGGTAGAGGTCCCTGGCGTAGCCCCACAGGTTCGGGAAGGCGGTCAGCGGGCGCTCGCTGATCCTGGCGGCCGGATTGTCGCTCACGTCGAAGCGCAGCAGCGTCGGCCAGAGCCGCACGTCCGCCTCGGTGATCCCCGAGCCGAACAGGAACCTGCGGTCCGCGAGGCGGGCGTCGAGCTCCTCCAGGAAGGAGATCACGGCCTGCCGGGCCTCGTGGTAGTCCGCCTCGGTGCCGGCCGACGCCACACGGCCCGCCGCCGTGTTGACGTACTCGTAGATCCTGGCGTTGAGCGCGTCGATCTCCGGCCGGAGCTCCTCGGGGTAGAGGTCGGTCTCCGGGTCGCCGCCGAACCGGGTGGCCAGGTCGATGGTGATGTCGGGGAAGTCGTTGCTGACGATCCGCCCGGTCGTCCTGTCCCACAGCGTCGGCACCGAGACGTGCCCGTCGAACCCCGGCTCCGTCGCCTCGTAGGCCTCGCGGAGCGTGGCGAACCCGTTCACCGGGTCGGCCCCGCGCCGCTCGCGGAACGCCCAGCCGCGCCCGTCACGCTCGTCGTCCACGTAGGACAGCGAGATCACGTCCTGCAGCCCCTTGAGCGAGCGCACGATCGCCGCCCGCTGGGCGTAGGGACAGACCGCCGCGACGTAGAGGTGGTAACGCCCGGCTTGGGCCGGGAAATCACCGGCGCCGTCGGCGGTGATCCGTCCCTGGAAGGGGTAGCGGGGGCCGGGCCGGCCACCCGGCTGGTAGCGGCCGTAGGCGTCGAGGTCGACGGGGCCGGCGTAGTTCAGTGTGATCTCGGACATGTGCTGCTCCCAGGCATGCCTCGGTGACCCGGTGAGGGGTCCGCGCTTGCGGCACGCCCACCGTGCCGCCGGGTCTTCCCCGGGGGCACCCCGCCGCGGTGCGAGGGTTGCCGGTCAGTCAGCCGGGGCTTTGCACTAACACTCTTAACCTAGTTAGAAGGTAGGAAATACATAGATCTATGTCAAGCCTTATTGTCGAGGGATGTCACAAGAGATCGTGAATGTGGTCTATCGCAAGTACGACGGCTCACTGCACTGGCATCACCCGGCCCTGCTGCTCGGCGAGGACGAGCACGGGGTCTGGACCGGCTGTGTCGCCGGCTCCAGCGGCAGCAAGGGCGACAACCCCCCGGTCACCTGGCCTAACGCGTTCGTGATGCTCTTCCCCCGCGACGGGTGGTGGACGGCCTCCTTCAACGCCCAGCCGCACAAGGTCGAGATCTACTGCGACATCTCGACCGTGCCCGAGTGGCGCGACGGCGAGGTGACCATGGTCGATCTCGACCTCGACGTGCTCCGCATGCGCGACGGCCGGATCATCCTGGACGACGAGGACGAGTTCGAGGAGCACCAGATCCGATACGCCTATCCCCCCGACGTCATCGCCACGGCCCGCAGCACGGCCGCCCGGCTCATGGAGGCCGTCACCGCCGGCACCGCCCCCTTCACCACCGCCCCCCACTGGCTCTCCCGGGTGACCTGACCCTCCGGCGAGGAGCCTCCGGCAGGGGAACGGGAGGGGTGTCCGGCGATCCCCGGAGCGTACGGCTCGCCGCTCGGCGCCCTACAGGGGCGGGAATCCGGGGACGCGGCGCTCGACGAAGCTGGCCACCCCCTCGGCGAAGTCGGGGCGGCGGAAGGACTCGGTCATCAGGCGGACGGCGGCCGACTCCGACGACTCCAGGGTCTGGCTCCAGTCGCCCCACACCTGCCGCTTGATCACGGCCATCGACGCCGGCGAGCTGTGCGTCGCCAGCTCGCGGGCGTAGGCCAGGGTCTCCTCCATCAGGCTCTCGCCGGGCACCGACCGGTTGACCAGGCCGAGCTCGTAGGCCTGCGCCCCGGTGAACGTGCGGCCGGACAGCAGCAGGTCCATGGCCCTGGCCTGGCCGATGAGCCTGGGCAGGATCCACGACAGGCCGTACTCGGCGATCAGGCCACGGCGGGCGAAGGCCGTCGTCCACTTCGCCTCGGCCGCGGTGAAGACCATGTCGCAGACCAGGGCGTGGACCATGCCGAGCCCGGCGCAGGCTCCGTTGACGGCCGCGATGACCGGCTTGCCGATCGTGACGGGGAAGGTGGTGGGGCGCTTGTCCGGCTCCCCCTCGTAGGAGCCGTCCTGGATGGCGTTGAGGGTCTGGAAGTCCGCGCCGGCGCAGAACCCCTTCCCCGCCCCGGTCACGACGATCACCCGGACCTCCGGGTCCCGCTCGGCCTGCGCCAGCTGGTCGAAGTAGCGCCGCCCCATCGCGTCCGTCCAGGCGTTGAGCCGCTCCGGCCGGTTGAACGTCAGCGTCAGCACACCCTGGTCGATCGACGGCAGTACCAGATCCAACATCTCGCGCCCTCCTTGTCCGCCCCCCCATACCGAACCATGTTCTACATCTGGCCGCAACGCGCCGGGCCCCGGTCGCCCCGGTTCGCGCGTGCTCCTCGGGCCGGGGCCCGGATCGGCCGGGCGTGGTTCGATCGGTGACGCGGACCGTCAGCGTGATTCGATCGGTGACGCGGACCGTCAGCGTGATTCGATCGGTGACGCGGACCGTCAGCGTGATTCGATCGGTGACGCGGACCGTCAGCGTGGTTCGATCGGTGACGCGGACCGTCAGCGTGGTTCGATCGGTGACGCGGACCGTCAGGCGGTGAAGAACTCCGTCAGCGCCGGGGCGATGGCCGCCGGATCCACATTGTGCGGCTGCCCCGCCAGGGTGAGGCGCCGGGCACCGGGCACCGAGGCGGCGACCGCCTGCGCGGTGGCGCTCAGCCACGGCGTCGTCGCCCCCTCGACCACCAGCGTGGGCACCGCCACCGAGGCCAGCCGCTCGACCGGCAGCGAGAAGTCCCCGAGGATGGCGGCGTCGTAGACCAGCGTGTGCGCTATCGCCTCCATCGTTCCCCAGAACGGCAGGTCGCGCATCGGGGCGACGAACTCGGCGGGCATGCCCACCGCGGCGGTGAAGAACAGCTCCAGCATCTCCCCCCGGCGCCCCTCGGCCAGCAGCGCCACCAGCCGGTCACGGTAGTCGGCCGGCACCGCCGGGCGGCTGCCCTCAAGGATGTAGGGCGTCTCCCACACCACCAGCCGGGTGATGGCCAGCCCGCGCGCGGCCGCCTCCAAACCGATGATGCCTCCTCCGGAGGTGCCGAACACCATCGCCGACCCACCGGCCTCGGCGATCAGCGCCGCGAGGTCCTCATACTCGCGATCGACCGAGTAGGAGGCGCTGTCACCGCTGTCACCACGGCCGCGGCGGTCGTAGTTGAACACGGTGAAACACGGGGACAGCAGCTCGGCCAGCGGCGTGTTCACCGAGCGGTCGGTCGGGCCGCCGCCGATCAGGATCAGTGCCGGCCCCTGTCCCGAGCGGTCGAACGCGATGGCGGTGCCGTCCTTGGAGATGACCTTGTCCATGATGGGTTCCCTTCGAAGATCTGTGGTCCCGCCCGGCGGCGGGCTCGTTTCTGCCCTCTGCCTGTGCGTCGATCGGTGGACGACCGGATCGACATGCCGGGCGAACTTTTCTCCAGATCTTTTTTCGGCCGCCCTACGGCCGGAAAGCCGCCACCGCGCGCCCGCGCCGTACGGCGGCGCGACTCCGGGCGCGCCGCACCGCCGGACGGGGCACCGCGGGCGCGGCCCCGCCCCCTCCCCTCCGGGTCACCAGCCCGTCACGGACGCGTGCCCGAGTCCGCGCTCCAGCGCGTCGGGGTGATGGGCGAAGTTCGGCTTCAGCTCCGCCTCGTCGTAGTAACGGTGGAAGACCGGCGTGGCGGAGCCCGAGATCGGCGGAACGATCCAGCTCCAGTCCGCCGGGCAGACCCGGCCGGCCTTCTCCTCGCGCGCCACGTGCGTCAGGAAGCGCCGGGACTCGGTGTGGTGGTCGGTTATCGTCACCCCGGCCTGGTCGAAGGAGTGCAGAACCGCCACGTTCAGCTCCACCATGGCGTGGTCGCGCCAGAGCGAGCGGTCGGTGGTGGTGTCCAGGCCGAGGAGATGGGCGATGATCGGCATCAGGTCGTAGCGGTCGATGTCGGCGAAGTTGCGCGCGCCGATCTCGGTGCCCATGTACCACCCATTGAACGGCGCCGCCCCGTAGTGGATCCCGCCGATCTCCAGGCACATGTTGGAGATCGCCGGTACGGCGTGCCAGCGCAGCCCGAGGCTGGCGAACCACCGGTAGGACGGGTGGGTGAGCTCCACCTCCAGCACGGCGTCATCGGGCAACGTGAACATCCGCGGCGACCCGTCGGCCGCCGAGACGAGCAGCGGCAGCACGTCGAAGTGCGTACCGGAACCGCCGGGCCAGCCGAGCTTGCGCACCATCGTGGTGAAGTCCACATACCGGGGGTCACCGATGACGGTCCCGTCGTCCATCGCGTATCCGGCGTACCGGATCAACTGCTCGTTCCAGATCCTCGGTCCCGGCCTACCCGGCCGGTCGGGGGCGAACACCGTGATCGTCGGCCGAACCTTGCGGGCGGGCGCCGCCTCCCTCAGGTGGCCCACGCACTCTGCGGCCACGCCCTCGGCCGTGGTCACCCAGCGCCGGTCACGCACCTGCAACGAGTGCCAGTAAAGCCGCCCGATGCACCTGGCGTTGTTGCGCCAAGCCACCCTGGCGCCGAAAGTGAGCTCTTCGGGAGTGTGCGTGTAGGTGCCCGTGGTGTAGATCTCCATCTGCACCTGACGCAGGCGGGGTTCCAGCGGCCCCGCGGCCGGATTCTCCGCGTGGAACAACCTCAGGAAGTCCTCGGCCGCCGCGACGTCGATCTCTTGCACGACCGGAACGAACTCCTTCGCCTTCAAGAACATGGACGCCAGTCGCCGAACCCCATGGATCAGACCCGGTGCACGACGCCGCGACCTCTGCCAGATCAGCACAGAACAACCACCCATGCGTGGCTCACGGGCACGGACGGCCGTTCCGGGCGGCGCGGTGCCCTGTGTGCAGCGGCCCTTGTCCCACTGCGATCGCTGTGTTCCGCGGCAACCGCGCCATCCTCGCTGACAGGTGAGCATAGCGATACATGACGCAGCGTCTGTCATCTTCTATGACTGAAGATGATTTGTCCTCCGAATCAGGACAACACAACGACGAAGGCCTCTGGAGCCAAGCTCCAGAGGCCTTCGAATTATGCTCCCGCGATAGGACTCGAACCTATAACCTGCCGGTTAACAGCCGGCTGCTCTGCCGATTGAGCTACACGGGATCGTGCTTCGCGCTGCTGGGGGTCGGGATGTTTTCCCCGCTCCTTGCGGCGCAGGAATAGATTAGCGCACTCCGGGAGTGTGTGTCGCATCGATACACCGGGGTAGGTCCGACAACAACCACGATCTGTGGGTAGGGGGCCTGGCGAAGCACGGCTGTGGAGGTGGAGATGCGTTATCGGTTGATGTTCGGGGTGGGTCTCGCGGTGGGCTACATCCTGGGAAGCCGCGCCGGGCGGGAGCGTTACGAGGAGATCAAGCGGTTGGCCCAGCGGGTGTCCGACAGCCCCGCGGTGCAGGAGGCCGCCGGTCTGGTCGGCGCACGGGTCTCCAAGGTCACCGACGTGGCCAAGACGAAGGTGACGCACGCGGCCAAGAACCGGCTGCCGTTCCTGCATTCGGAGAACGGCCGGCAGGACGGCAAGCATGACGAGACGGGCACGGGCTGGCCGGAGGACGACAAGGCGGCCTCCTCACAGCCCTCCTCGCGGACCTTCCCCGATCACTGAGCGGCGGACCGGCGAAAGGCCCCCTGAGGGGCCTTTCGCATGTCCGGGATCAGACACCGACGGCCTTTCGCGTGTCTTCGTATGTCCGGGATCCGATGCCGACTGTCCGGGATCAGATGCCGACGGCCTTTCGCGTGTCCGCGCGTGTCTTGGATCAGACGCCGAAACTCCGGCGTGTCTCCTCAAGCGCCTGCTCGGCCAGCGCCCGCAGGCCGGGGTCGTCGGGATCCATGCCGGAGTCGAAGACGAACTCCCAGATCATCCGGTCGTCGTCGGTCCTCCTGGCCACCAGCCGGACTCCTCCGCGCGCGTCCAGCGGGGCGTACTGGCTCACCACGATCGAGGCGGTCACCCGCTCCCGCACGGCCTCGGGGATCCGTCCCGGCTCGGGCAGCAGCGCCCGGTGGACCTCCCCCGCCGTGGTGACGACGGTCAGCCCCTGCTCGTCCCACACCCCGCGATCCACCTGAAACCAGGGCAGCCTGGCGTCGCCCAGGTAGAGCGCCCGGTCCGTGGCGATCACATAGCCGTCCGGCCCTCCGGCGTAGGTGAGCACCCGGTCGGTCGGTGCGACGGCGGCGCGAACCTCGGCGGGCATGCGGTTGAAGAGCTTCATGCGTCCACGTTATCCGCGAGCAGATCGAGGGTGAGCGCGGCCGACCAGGAGAAGTCCCGGCTGCCTCGACCGCTGCCGTCGAAAGGGTCGAAACACTCGCGGAAGCCCGCCTGCCGGACCAGCCGCAGGGTGCCCGCGCCGAGCATCCTCACCGGCTCGCTCAGGCCGTGTACGGCCAGCGCCCGTCGCAGCAGCCAGTTGGTGTTCACCCAGGACGGCCCCCGCCAGTAGCGGGACCGGTCGAACTGCGGCGCGCGGATCTCACAACTGGGCACCGGATAGCCCGCGGCACCCATGAACCGAGGCGACTGCAGCACCCCCACCAGCTTCTCCACCCGGTCGGCGGGCAGCCCGGGATCGAGCAGCGGCCCGAAGCACCCGACCGTGCAGACGGGACTGAGCCGCCCGCTGCGCAGATCACGGGCGCGGAAGACCCCGTCGGCCCAGAGCCGCTCCAGCAGTCCCTTGCGGATCCGCTCGGCGGCCTCCCAGTGCCGGGCGGGGTCGGCGCCCGCCAGCGGGGCCAGTTCGGCGAGCGCCTGGCAGGAGGCCAGCCAGATCCCGTTGAACATCGGGTCCTCGATCGCGAACGGATGATCGTCGCGCAGGTAGGTCCCGTCGTAGCCGGAGTCACGGTAACGGCCGGCCAGCCAGATGTAGCGGTCCTGGTGGTTGTCGGGGTGGTCGTCGGGCGACTCATGGCGCCGGTACGCGTAGTGGACCGGGGGCAGCGCCCCCAGCGGGGCGTCCCACACGGGACTGTCGTCCATCCCCGACTCCCACGGGTGCACGATCGCCGCCAGCCCTCCCCCGCCCAGGTCCCTGGTCGTGGCGAGGTAGTCGTGCTGGGCCGCCAGCATGGGATACAGGCGGCGGACGAGGGCGGCGGCCTCGTCGCGGTCCGTCGCGTGCCGCCACACCCACCAGACGGCCAGGGCCTGCAACGGCGGCTGGGTCAGCCCGGAGGTGAGGACGCCGTTGGGCGACGCCGGATTGTCACGCGAACGCCAGACGGAGGGCCCTGGGAAGTAGGCCTCGGCGTGGGCGGGATGGAAGACGATGTGCGGCACCATGCCGGTGCGCCACTGCCCGGCCAGCAGGCTGAGCAACTCGGCCCCGGCCCGGCGGGTGTCCCAGCGGGCCAGGCCGATCGCGACGAAGGTGGAGTCCCAGTTCCACTGGTGGGGGTAGAGGCCGGGTGCGGGCACGGTGGCGGAACCCGTCCAGTTCGCGTCGAGCACGGACCATGCCTCGCGCCCGAGCGCGGCGTCGTCTACGGCCGACCGCGCCTCCATTCGCCCAGTCTGCGCTTGTATCGACTGGGAGAATAGGGGTTATCCACCTTCATGTTCCATTGAGACACCGCACGATGCGCGAGAACACCACGGAGGCGACGCCGCTCCGTCAGGACGGGTCCGTCAGGTCAGCAGCGCCTCGCCCCAGAACGAGCCCGGCTTCACCCCGCCCGGGCAGGCGAAGATGGCCGAGCCGACGTGCTGGATGTATTCGTTGAGCGCGTCCTTGGCCGCCAGGGCCCGCTGGACCGGGATGAAGCCCTTCTCCGGGTCGCGCTGGTAGGCCAGGAAGAACAGGCCCGCGTCCAACCGTCCGAGGCCGTCGCTGCCGTCGGTGAAGGAGTAGCCGCGGCGCAGGATCGTCACCCCGTTCAGGGCGGTGGGGTTGGCCAGCCGTACGTGGGCGTCGATCGGCATCTTGTCCAGGACCACCGGATCGTGCTCGCGCGCGCCTCCGTAAGGGGCGCCCTCTCGCTTGGTGCGGCCGAAGATGTCCTCCTGCTCCTTCAGCGAGGTCCGGTCCCAGGTCTCGATGTGCATCCGGATTCGCCGGGCCACCAGGTAGGAGCCGCCGTGCATCCAGGCCGGCCCCTCTTCGCCCACCCAGACGTGCTCGTCCAGCTTCTTGGGGTCGGTGCCGGCGATGTTGTTGGTGCCGTCCTTGAAGCCCATCAGGTTGCGCGGGGTCTGCGCGTCGGGCGTCGTCGAGGACGTCTTGCCGAAGCCGAGCTGGGACCACCGGATCGACGCCGTGCCGAAGCCGATCCGCACCAGGTTCCGTACGGCGTGCACCGCGACCTGGGGGTCGTCGGCACACGCCTGGACGCAGATGTCGCCGCCGCTACGGGCCGGATCGAGGTTGTCCCCCCGGAAGTGCGGCAGTTCCTTGAGCCGGTCCGGCCGGGGCAGCTTCAGCTTGTCGAAGAAGGAGGGGCCGAAGCCCACCGTCAGCGTGAGCCGTGAGGCGGGCAGGCCGACGGCCTCGCCGGTGTCGTCGGTGTCGTCGGGCGGAGCCAGCTCCGCACCGGTCGCCCCGCTACCGACCTCCTGCCCCGCGGTCATCCGCGCGGCCGCGTCCGTCCAGTCCTTCAGCATCGCCACGACGCTCTGCCGGGAGTCGGTGTTCAGGTCGAAGGCGGCGAAGTGCAGCCGGTCCTGGACCGGGGTGGCGATGCCCGCCTGGTTGGGGCCGTGGAACGGTATCGACCCGCCGGCGGCCTCGACCCGGACGGAATCCGGCTGCGTCTGCCGTACCAGACCGGTGCCCACGACCGCGGCGGCTCCGGCGCCCACGGCGAGGCCCGCTCCGGTGAGAAGCCTGCGACGGCTGAGATCAGGCATGTCTTCCCTCCAGAGAGGATCAGTTCGCGGCGATCGCGGCGAGAGCGCGCGTCGGTTCGACGGGGGCGTGGACGACGTCGGTGACATCGGCGAACCGGTCACGGGGAGCGGCGCAACGGAGGGCGGGGGGCATGAAGGCTCCTGGCTGGTAGTTAGGCGTCCCTAACTTAGCTTCCCCTTACCTTATACCGCCAATCCGGGTGCCTTCCGAGCCGATGGGGCAGGCGCCGCCACCGGCCTCCGAACCGGACATCCCGGGAGGGGCAAGCGTCGCCACCGGCCTCCAAGCCGGACATCCCGGGAAACGGCGAAGGCCCCCGGGATGCGAACCAGGGGGCCTTCGCCGTACGGACTCTCAGTCGAGATAGTCGCGGAGCATCTGCGCTCTGGTCGGGTGGCGGAGTTTGGCCAGGGTCTTGGACTCGATCTGCCGGATGCGCTCGCGCGTCACGCCGAACTCCCGGCCGACCTCCTCCAGCGTCCGGGGGTGGCCGTCGGCGAGGCCGAAGCGCAGCTGGATGATGCGCTGCTCACGGTCGGACAGCGTGGCGAGGATGTCGTCGAGCTGGTCCTGCAACATGATGAAGGCCGCGGCCTCCATCGGCACGACCGCGTCGGCGTCCTCGATGAAGTCGCCGAGATCGGAGTCCTCCTCGCCGATCGGCGACTGCAGCGAGACGGGCTCCTGGGCGATGCGCTGGATCTCGATCACCCGGTCGATCGGGAGGTCCATCTCCAGTGCGATCTCCTCGGGCGCCGGCTCGCGGCCGAGATCCTGGTGGAGCTGGCGCTGCACCCGGACCAGCTTGTTGATCGTCTCGACCATGTGCACCGGAATGCGAATGGTGCGCGCCTGGTCGGCGATGGCCCGCGTGATCGCCTGGCGAATCCACCATGTGGCATACGTGGAGAACTTGTATCCCTTGGTGTAGTCGAATTTCTCGACCGCCCGGATGAGCCCGAGGTTGCCCTCCTGGATCAGATCCAGGAACAGCATCCCGCGTCCCACATATCTTTTGGCGATCGAGACGACGAGTCGCAGATTGGCCTCGATCAGCCGCTGCTTGGCCCGCGTCCCCTGCCAGACCAGTTCCTTGAACTCGGGGAACGCCAGCCGCGAGACGACGCTTGTCAGCTTGTCCTCGGCGAACAGCCCCGCCTCGATGGACTTGGCGAGCTCCACCTCCTCCTCGGCCGTCAGCAGGGGCACCCGCCCGATCTCCCGCAGGTAGATGCGGACCAGATCGCTGGTCGGCGCCCGTTTACCGACGTCCTCCTCCTCGGAGCGGGTGGGCTCCTCATCGCCTTGGGGCTCGAGAACCTCCACTCCGTGCTCGGCGAGCATGCGCACGACGCGTTCGAGCGCGTCGGACGGCAGCTCGGATTTATCGAGAGCGGCGGCCACGTCATCGACCGTGACGCTTCCGCGCTCTCTTCCTTTCGCAACGAGGTCGGCCACCTGGTCTACCGATGGCGGCCCACTTGGCAGCACCGATGCACCCACGGGACACAGTCTGCTGTATTGGGTCCCCTAAATGGCAGACCTATTTTTGTCACCGAAGGTAAGGCTCGGATCATTATCGAACCGAGACCTTATTGGGGTTTGGTCGAATCAACGCATGGAAATTAAAGCCAATTACGCGATCAACTTCCGGCGGCGCGTTCCTTCAGCACTCGCCGCTGCTGCTCCAGCGCGACCAGCTCGCCGAACAGCCGGTTGTACTCCTGCTGCTCCTCGACCGGGTTGGTCCGCTGCATGCGCGACTTCAGCTGCTCGATCGAGCGGGCCACCGAGATGAGTTCGAGCGCGGCCAGCATGGCCGAGGCGTAGCGCTCCTCGCCGGCCACGTCCGCGCGCAGCTCCTCCACCGCGAACCGGGTGACCACTCCGCGCAACGCGTCGGCCACCCCGTCCAGCAGCCGGTCCACCCACTCGCGCCCGCCGTGCCCGGCCGCGGCCGTGCCCCCGGTCTCCATGACGAGCCGGTAGAGGGCGGCGTGCTCGGGCAGAGTGAACGCCTCCGGGCCGATCGCGTCGAAGCCGGGCCCCAGCAGCGCGGGGCGCTGCACGGCCAGCTTCAGCACCTCGGCCTCGGTCCGCACGCCGGGGTCGGTGAGGTCGGCGACCTTCCGCGGCCCCGCGGGCCGCTGGGGGCGCGTCTGGGCCGTGGCGGAGATCTCGGCGATCCGGTCCATGACGAACCGCTCGTTGTTGAAGCCCAGCCACCGGTCGAGGTCCACGCCGTACAGCTGGCGCAGAGCCCGGTCCTTGATCCCGGCCACGATCGGCGCGGCGGCGTCCAGCGCGGACAGCCGGCCCTCGTTGGTGCTCACGTCGTAGCGGGAGATGACGCTGCGGATGGCGAAGGCGAACAGCGGCTCCCGGCTGGCGATCAGATCCCGCACGGCGGCCTCGCCCTGCTTGATGCGCAGGTCGCAGGGGTCGAATCCGTCGGGCTGCACGGCCACGAAGGTCTGGGTGACGAACTTCTGCTCGTCGGCGAACGCCCGCAGTGCCGCCTTCTGCCCCGCCGCGTCGCCATCGAAGGTGAAGATCACCTCACCGTGGGAGCCCGACTGGTCCAGCAGCAGCCGCCGCAGCACCTTGATGTGCTCCTCGCCGAACGCGGTGCCGCAGGTGGCCACCGCCGTCGGCACGCCCGACAGGTGACAGGCCATCACGTCGGTGTAACCCTCGACGATCACCGCCTGGGACCGCTTGGAGATCTCCCGCTTGGCGAGGTCGACGCCGTAGAGGACCTCGCTCTTCTTGTAGAGCGGACTTTCGGGGGTGTTGAGGTATTTCGGACCGTCTTCGGCATCGTTCAGCTTCCGTGCGCCGAATCCGATCACATCGCCGGTGATGTCGCGGATGGGCCAGACCAGCCGTCCCCGGAACCGGTCGATCGGGCCCCGGCGCCCCTCCTTGGCCAGGCCACCCTTGATCAGCTCCGCGCTGGTGAACCCCCGGGCCATCAGGTGGCGCGAGAGCGCCTCCCACTCGGCGGGGGCGTATCCCACCCCGAAGTGCTCGGCGTCGACCCGCTCGAACCCGCGCTCCGACAGGAAGCGGCGCCCGATCGCGGCCTCAGGCGCGGACAGCTTGGCGGCGTAGAACTCCGCCGCCGCCCGGTGCGCCTCGATCAGCCGGCTCCGCTCGCCCTGCTCCCGGCCGGGCACGTAGCCACCCTGCTCGTAGCGGAGCTGGATGCCGGCCCGGTTCGCCAGCCGTTCCACGGCCTCGCCGAACGACAGGTGCTCCAGCCGCCGGACGAAGGTGATGACGTCACCGCCCTCGGCACAGCCGAAGCAGTACCAGTATCCGCGGGTGGGGGTGACGTTGAAGGAGGGACTCTTCTCGTCGTGGAAGGGGCACAGTCCCTTCAGGTTTCCGCCGCCCGCGTTGCGGAGCTGGATGTGCTCACCCACGATGTCCGCGATCGGTGAGCGCTCTCGCACGAGCGCGATGTCCTCGTCACTGATCCGGCCTGCCACGCCGCGAGTCTAGTGGGACCCTCCGACAGCTCGGACGGCTCGGAGCCGGACGGCGGAGGCGACTTTTCCGAACGGGTCGTGACCAATCGGAAGGTCGGTTACAAAGGTAAAGGCTGATTCTCGATAAGTTACGCGGGTGGAGATCATGCGATCGGGGCATATAGCACGATTGGCCGCCGTCACCGGGGCGGTGCTCGTCACGGGGGCGTGCGCGTCGCCGGGCGGTGTGGCCGGCATCAGCACCCTGCCTCCGGCACCTTCGGCCGAGGCGGTCGCCGCGGCGCCGGGCGCGGTGACCGCGACGATTCCGACGCCGACGCCGGCCACCGCCGGGGCGAAGGTGACGGTGCAGCGGCCCGAGGCCGACGACCCGGTGCAGGTGCCGCCGCCGAAGCTGTCGGAGTACACCTACGCCTTTCCCGTGAAGGGCTGCAGGGTGACCTACGAGAGCAGGTTGCTGGTCCTGCCCAAGACCACGATCTGGTCGGGCAAGGGATGCTCGTTCGTCTCGCCCGTGAACGGCGTGGTCGACGAGGTCAACACCAAGAACCAGTGGAAGCCCTCCACCGACCGGGGTGCCGACCGCGAGGGCCGGTTCGTCACGGTCGTCGGAGACGACGGCGTACGCTACCTCGGCGGCCACCTGGAACGGGTCAGCCCGGGGATCAAACCCGGGACGCGGGTCGGCGCGGGCCAGGTCCTGGGCCAGATCGGCAACTCGGGCAACGCCCGATCCACCGCCAGCAACCTCTACTTCGCGATCTCCTGGAAGACCGCTCCCTCGCTCTGGTGGGTACGGCGGGGCATGGTCAGGCCGTGGAGCTATCTGGACGCCTGGCTGAACGGCAACCGCACGCTCTCGCCCAGAGACGAGATGCGGGCCGTGATGAACCAGACCGGGGCCGCACCCAAGTGCGTGACCCTGTGCAAGTCCAAGCCGAGCCCCAAGCCCAAGCCCACCGAGAAGCCTCCGCAGCCGGACGAGGAGCACATCACCGTGGGTGGTTAGGGCGCGTCCCGTGGATCTTCAATGGTGGTTCGGTACAGATCAGCACGATGGATGATCGCCTGAATCGCCATGGTTCATCCAAGGACGGGTGGCAGCGGCTCTCGCCGCTGCCGTCCGTCCACCCGCGCCAGGGCGGCCGGTGGGCCGGCCGTCGGCTGGTGATCAACGGGGTCTTCTCCCGGACCTGGACGGGCCGTCCCTGACGGGACCTGCCGGAGATGTACGGCAGACCGCGAAGGCCTGGGACACTGCCTAGTGCGGGACGTGGTGAGCGTCCTCCACGCTGCCGAGCATGTGCTCCCGTCCCCATGCGCCGAGCGACGCCAGCGCCCCGTTGAGCGAGACGCCGAGCGAAGTCAGCGAGTACTCGACGCGGGACGGCACCTCGTCGTACACCTCGCGGTGCACGATGCCGTCCGCCTCCAGCTCCCGCAGATGGGAGGCGAGCACCTTCTCGGTCACCCCGGGCAACAGCCTGCGCAGCTCGCCGAAGCGGCACGCCCGTTCGTTGAGCGCCCAGAGGATCAACACCTTCCACTTGCCGCCGATCACGTCCATCGCCGCGTCGATTCCGCAGACGTACGCCCCCGGTCTCCGCGCGGTCGCCATGACCCACCCCTCCCGCCTGCTCACTCACCCCGGGGTAACCACCCACTTCAAAGTGCGTAATTGATCATTCCGGGGTCTGCGGCAAGTCTAGTCGGCATGAATGACAACACCTTTGAGAAGTCTCGGCTCACTCTCCTCGGGCTCGGCGCCATGGGTACCGTGCTCGCCCGTGCGTGGCTCGCCGCCGGGCATCCGTTGACCGTTTGGAACCGCACCTCCAGGCGGGCCGAGCCGCTCGCCGCCGAGGGCGCGACGGTCGCCGAAACGACCGCCGAGGCGGTGGCTGCGAGCGGTCTCGTGGTGGTCTGCCTGCTCGACGACGCCTCGGTCGGCGAGGCCCTGGCCGATGCCGACCTGACGGGCAAGGACCTGGTCAACCTCACCACCAGCACCCCCGCCCAGGCTCGCGCCCGCGCCGAGTGGGCCGAAGAGCGCGGCGCCCGCTTCCTGGACGGTGGGATCATGGCGGTCCCGCCGATGATCGGCGCGCCGGGATCCGGAGGCTACGTCTTCTACAGCGGATCCCGCGCCCTCTTCGATGCCCACCACGGCGCGTTGGCCGTACCGGCCGGCACCGTGTATGTCGGTGAGGATCCCGGCTTCGCCGCCCTCCACGACGTGGCGCTGCTGAGCGCGATGACCGGGATGTTCGCCGGGGTCTCGCACGCCTTCGCGCTGATCCGCAAGGAGGACGTCGTGCCGAAGGACTTCGCCCCTTTGCTCGTCGACTGGCTCACCGCCATGGCCCCCTACGCGTACGGGATCGCCGACCACCTGGAGAGCGGCGACTACACCAAGGGCGTGGTCTCCAACCTCGCCATGATGGTCGAGGGCAACTCGACGCTGCTGCGCACGGCCGAGGAGCAGGGGGTCAGCGCCGAGCTGCTGACTCCGTTCATGGCCCTGATGGAGCGCCGCCTCGCTGACGGCCACGGCGATGAGGGCACCACGGGCGTGATCGACCTGCTCACTCGCTGAGGTGTGCACCGTGGGTCTTCACCTCCCCGCGACAGGGAGATCCACAGGACACGCGCCAGTGCCTTCGTTCCTCGAAGCACTGTGCGCCGCCTCCCGGGCCGCCCCGGGTCAGCGTCCGGACAGGTGCCTGTGCCAGGTGACCGCGGAGGTGTCGGTGAGCGAGGCGAGCTGGTCGACGACCACGCGCAGCCTCCCGGCGTCGCCCTCGGCCCTGGTGAAGGAGGGCCGCAGCGCCGGCTCCAGCGTGCCGGGCGCGCCCAGCATGATCAGATGGGCCAGGTCGTGGATGAGCTCGCGCTGCCTGGCCTGGTTGGCGTTGTGCGCGCGCCCGGTCATCACGTAGTGGGCGGTGAGCCCCTTCAGCAGCGCGCACTCCAGCCGGGTGGCCCTGGGCACGATCAGGTCGGCGCTGTAGCGGCCCGCTGCGGGGCCGTAGGCCTCCCGGGTGGCGATCTGCGCCGACCGGCACAGATGGCCGATGAGGGAGCTGGTGAGCCCCTTGATCGCGGCCAGGGCGGCGAGTGAGCCGTCGAAGTGGCGAGGCCACAGCGGCTGGGCCACCAGACGGCCGAAGATGTCCTCCAGTTCGCCGGGGTCGGCCTCCGGGGCGTACCAGGCGCGGGTGGTCACGCAGACCTCGCGGCGCTCGGCGGGGTCGCGCAGGGCCTCCGGCACGACGGCGCCGGAGTGGAGGGCGTCCTCCAGGTCGTGCACCGAGTAGGCGACGTCGTCGGCCCAGTCCATGATCTGGGCCTCGAAGCTCACCCGCCCCTCGGGGGCGCCCTCCCTGATCCATTCGAAGACGGCCATGTCGTCGCCGTAGGCGCAGTATTTGGGGCTCGTCTCCCGCGTCCACGGGTATTTGACCGCGGCGTCCAGGGAGGCGCGGGTGAGATTGAGGCCGGCGCTGCGGCCGTCCTCGGTGAGGACCTTGGCCTCCAGCCGGGTCAGCAGGCGCAGGCTCTGCGCGTTCCCCTCGAAGCCGCCGCACCCTGCTGCGAGCTCGTTGAGCGCGGTCTCCCCGTTGTGCCCGAACGGCGGATGCCCGAGATCGTGGGCCAGGCAGGCGGTCTCCATCAGATCGGGGTCACGACCGAGCGACTGTCCCATCTCCCGGCCGATCTGCGCGCACTCCAGCGAGTGGGTCAGCCGGGTGCGCGGAATGTGCTGGCCGCTGCCGAGGGTCTCCCCCGGTCCCACCACCTGGGTCTTGGCGGCGAGCCGGCGCAGCCCCGCGCTGTGCAGCACCCGCGCGCGGTCGCGCTCGAACGGGCTTCTCTCCGGGTTGCCGGGCGGTTCCGGCACCCATCTCGCCTGATCGTGCTCGTCATAACCGTGCATAAGTGCAGTGATTTTATCCAGGAAACGGCGACCCATGCCGAACAGCAAGGAAACACCTGATGACCCCTGACCTGTGGTCATCAGGTCACGACCGGCGTTTCCGCCGCGCCCGCGGCGGTGCGGCGTCCGCGAGCGCCCTCCGGTTTCGGACGGAAGGCGCCCGCGAACGGAGCCGGACGGCCGGTCCTAGCGGGTGCCGGAGTCCGTGGGGGCGGCCAGGGCGGCGCGACCGGCCTCCAACCGGGCGACCGGGATGCGGAACGGCGAGCAGGACACGTAGTCCAGGCCCACCTGATGGCAGAAGTGGACCGAGTCGGGGTCGCCGCCGTGTTCGCCGCAGATGCCGAGCTTGAGATCGGGACGGGTCTTGCGGCCCTCCTCTGCGGCGATCCGCACGAGCCGGCCGACGCCGTCGCGGTCCAGGGACTCGAACGGGGAGACGCCGAAGACGCCCAGCTCCAGATACTTGGAGAAGAACGCAGCCTCGACGTCGTCACGGGAGAATCCCCAGGTCATCTGGGTCAGGTCGTTGGTGCCGAAGGAGAAGAACTCGGCGGCCTCGGCGATCTGCCCGGCGGTCAGCGCCGCACGCGGCACCTCGATCATGGTGCCGACCAGCGCCTCGACGCCGGCCTCGGCGAGGATCGCCCGCGCCTCGTCCCGGACGCTCTCCAGTTCCTGGACGGCGGCGACGAGCGGGATCATGATCTCCGCGCGGGCTCCCGGAACGGCCCCGGCCGCCTCGGCGATGGCCCGTACCTGCATGGCGAACAGGCCGGGGATGACCAGACCGAGCCGTACACCGCGAAGGCCCAGCATGGGGTTCTGCTCGTGCAGGCGCTTGACCGCGGCGAGCAGCCTGCGGTCCTTGTCGTCGGCCTGCTCTCCGGCGAGGGCGACCTTGACCGACAGCTCGGTGTAGTCGGGCAGGAACTCGTGCAGCGGCGGGTCGATCAGACGGATCGTGACGGGCAGGCCCTCCATCGCCTGGAAGATCTCGGTGAAGTCCGCCTTCTGCAGCGGCTCCAGCGCGGCCAGCGCCGCCTCCCGCTCCTGCGGGGAGGCGGCCAGGACCAGGTCCTCGACGAGCTGGCGGCGGTCTCCGAGGAACATGTGCTCGGTACGGCACAGCCCGATCCCCTGGGCGCCGAACCGGCGGGCGCGGGCGGCGTCCTCGGCGTTGTCGGCGTTGGCCCGCACATCCAGCCGCCGGGACGCGTCAGCGTGGCTCATGATGCGGTGCACGGCCTGGACGAGCTCGTCGCCGGTGTCGCCCTCGCCTTCGAAGTACTCCACCACCGGGGAGGCGACCACGGGCACCTCGCCGAGGTAGACGGCACCGCTGGAACCGTCGATGGAGATGACGTCCCCTTCGGAGACCACGACACCGCCGGGGGCGGTGAACCTGCGTTCCTTGGTGGACACCTCCAGCTCCTCGGCGCCGCAGACGCAGGTCTTGCCCATGCCGCGGGCGACCACGGCCGCGTGCGAGGTCTTGCCGCCGCGGCTCGTCAGAACCCCCTGGGCGGCGATCATGCCGGACAGGTCGTCCGGGTTGGTCTCGTTGCGGACCAGGATGACGGCCTCGCCCTGACCGGCGAGCTCGACGGCCCGCTCGGAGGAGAAGACCGCCTTGCCGACGGCCGCGCCGGGTGAGGCGTTCATGCCCGTAGTGATCTTCGTGGTCTCCGCGTCCTTGGCGAAGCGCGGGAACATGAGCTGGGCGAGCTGGGCGCCGGTGACACGGGTCACGGCCTCGTCGAGGTCGATCAGGCCCTGGTCGACGAGCTGTACGGCGATGCGGAACGCGGCTCCCGCGGTCCGCTTGCCGACACGGGTCTGGAGCATCCAGAGCTTGCCGCGTTCGACCGTGAACTCGATGTCGCACAGGTCGCGGTAGTGGTTCTCCAGCTTCTCCATGATCTGCATGAGCTCGTCGTAGACGGTCTTGTCGATGCGCTCCAGCTCCTGCAGCGGCATGGTGTTGCGGATGCCCGCCACCACGTCCTCCCCCTGGGCGTTCTGCAGGTAGTCGCCGTAGACGCCCTGGTGTCCGCTGCCGGGGTCGCGGGTGAAGGCCACGCCGGTGCCGGAGTCCATGCCGCAGTTGCCGAAGACCATCGAGCAGATGTTGACCGCCGTGCCGAGGTCGGCCGGGATGCGCTCCTGGCGGCGGTAGAGGATGGCGCGCGGGGCGTTCCAGGACTCGAAGACCGCCTTGACGGCCATGCGCATCTGCTGGTGCGGGTCGGCGGGGAAGTCCTGCCCGGTCTGGGCCCGGACGATG
This sequence comes from Streptosporangium sp. CA-135522, assembly GCF_050949235.1. Classification (NCBI taxonomy): domain Bacteria; kingdom Bacillati; phylum Actinomycetota; class Actinomycetes; order Streptosporangiales; family Streptosporangiaceae; genus Streptosporangium; species Streptosporangium sp. CA-135522. Next base: position 2,644,722 of record NZ_CP192026.1, on the reverse strand, counting down.
TCCTTGTAGGTCTCGACCAGCTGGCGGAAGTCGGCCGCCTCCAGGTCCAGATCGCCACGGCCGTCCTTGAGCTCCTCAAGGGCGTGGTCGAACAGTTCGGCGTCGATGTTCTGGACGGTCTTGCCGAACATCTGGATGAGACGCCGGTAGGAGTCCCAGGCGAAACGCTCGTTGCCGCCGGCCTGCTTGGCCAGACCGTGCACCGACTCGTCGTTCAGCCCGATGTTGAGGACGGTCTCCATCATGCCGGGCATGGAGAACTTCGCCCCGGAGCGCACGCTGACCAGCAGCGGGTCGTCGGCCTGTCCCAGGCGGCGGCCCATCTGCCCCTCCAGCGCGGCCAGGTGCCGGGAGACCTCCTCCTCCAGCCCCTCGGGGAGCGCGCCGTCCTCCAGGAACCGGCGGCACGCGTCGGTGGTGATGATGAAGCCAGGGGGCACCGGCAGTCCGAGATTGGTCATCTCGGCCAGGTTGGCCCCCTTACCGCCGAGCAGATCCTTGAGATCTTTGTTGCCCTCGGTGAAGTCGTAAACGTACTTGGGCACGGTTGCTCCTTCTGCGACTTCAAACGACGTGTGGTTCCGCCTCACTTCGGACTCTACCGATGAATAAGATGATGAAACGTCACCCAATGGGTGACAGCACGTTTGCGCACGTCAAAGCCCATATAGCGGTCTAATCCAATTCAAATCGGAGTCAAATCCGCCGCGATATGGGACGTCCGGAGAATTGGTATAAACCAATTGGTATAAACCAATTGTCTCAGTATTCAGGCGCGTTCACGGGGCGTTCAAGCCATGGGGTATGAAGCGCGCACGGCCCTCCCCCGCCTCGATGCACGGCCACCCCCTTCCCCTGCCGGGTGTCCGTGTCTCCCCTGCGGGTGTCCGCGTCGCCGCCGGACGAGCACCACGAAAACGACGGCCGGCGACCCCGTGGGGTCGCCGGCCGTCGTCGGTCGGGAGGGGCGCCTCAGTCGTTGAGGTGCTTGCGAAGGTAGGGCTCGACCTGGTCGAGAGCCACGCGCTCCTGAGCCATCGAGTCGCGCTCGCGGATGGTCACCGCGTGGTCGTCGAGGGTGTCGAAGTCGACGGTGATGCAGAACGGCGTGCCGATCTCGTCCTGGCGACGGTAACGGCGGCCGATCGCGCCCGCGTCGTCGAACTCGACGTTCCATCGGCGGCGGAGCTGGGCGGCCAGGTCCTTGGCCTTCGGCGACAGGTCGGCGTTGCGCGACAGCGGGAGCACCGCGACCTTGACCGGCGCGAGGCGGTGGTCGAGACGCATGACCGTGCGCTTTTCCATGACACCCTTGGCGTTGGGCGCCTCGTCCTCGGTGTAGGCGTCGAGCAGGAAGGTGAGCGTGGCGCGGTCGACACCGGCCGCGGGCTCGATCACGTACGGGACGTAGCGCTCGCCGGTGTCCTGCTCGAAGAAGCTGAGGTCGGTGCCGGAGGCCTTGCCGTGCGCGGTCAGGTCGAAGTCGGTGCGGTTGGCGACACCCTCGAGCTCGCCCCACTCGCTACCGGTGAAGTTGAAGCGGTATTCGATGTCGACGGTCCGCTTGGAGTAGTGGGACAGCTTCTCCTTCGGGTGCTCGTAGATGCGCAGGTTGTCCTGGCTGATGCCCAGGTCGGTGTACCAGCGGAAGCGCTCGTCGATCCAGTACTGGTGCCACTCCTCGTCGGTGCCCGGCTTGACGAAGAACTCCATCTCCATCTGCTCGAACTCGCGGGTGCGGAAGATGAAGTTGCCCGGCGTGATCTCGTTGCGGAACGACTTGCCGATCTGGCCGATGCCGAACGGGATCTTCTTGCGCGCGGACTGCTGCACGTTGAGGTAGTTGATGAAGATGCCCTGGGCGGTCTCCGGCCGCAGGTAGGCCAGGCCGGACTCGTCCTCGACCGCGCCGAGGTAGGTCTTGAGCAGGCCGCTGAACTGCTTGGGCGCGGTGAAGGAGCCCTTGTTGCCGCAGTTGGGGCAGGTGATGTCGGCCAGGCCGTTCTCCGGGTCCTTGCCGTGTTTCTCGGCGTAGGCCTCTTCGAGGTGGTCGGCGCGGTAGCGCTTGTGACACGCCTGACACTCGGTCAGCGGGTCGGTGAAGGTCTCCACGTGGCCACTGGCCTGCCACACCTCGCGGGCCAGGATCACCGATGAGTCGAGGCCGACCACGTCGTCACGGCCCTGCACCATGCTCTTCCACCACTGCCGCTTCACGTTGCTCTTGAGCTCCACGCCCAGCGGCCCGTAGTCCCAGGAGGCGCGCAGGCCGCCATAGATCTCGCTGGAGGGATAGACAAGGCCACGTCGCTTGGCGAGGCTGACGATGGTGTCCATGATGTCCGTACGGCGTGCCATAAGGGAAAGTCTCCATCCGGCTGGAGGTCGGCGAGGAATGATTGAGTTCCCAGCTTAGGGGAGTCGGAGGAGCGGGGCGCGCGCATGAACCATCACGTACATCTTGTCCGGTAAAGGCAGGTTAGGGATGGTTTACGTCCAGGTTAGGGACGGTTCACGTCCTCGAAGGCGCTCGGCTCGTTGATCATCAGCGTCATGAGCGGATACATCGCCATCCGCGCCGCCCCCAGCGCCCGCCGGTAGAACCCGGCCCCTTCCCACTCGCTGACCAGCGCCCACAGCTCCGGCTCGTCCACCGACCGCGCCACGCGTCCGCGCACGTATCCGGGCTGCCCGGCCAGCGTGTCGACGATGTCATGCGCCTGGGCCAGGAACTCCTCGGTCCGGCCGGACGGCACCGAGTAACGGATGAGAGCAAGCATTCGCACAGCATGCCAGAGCCAGGCCGCCCCACCACCCTCCGCACGCCCTCCGCATCGTCCTCCCCGCACGCCCTCCGCACCGCCTGGAGCACAGCGCGCCGATCGGCGCACACCGATTGGCGGCCTCCGGATCGCGGCACGAACCAACGGGCGGGCGCCGGGACATGTCGCCGCGGGCCCGCCGGCGTTAGGCTCGGTCCGTGGCCGACAAACGCAGCGAGCGCCCCGCACACCCCATGGCCCGGCACCGCCCTCAGCAGCGGAAACAACGGCCCCTCCCGCCCGGTGAGCAGTTCTTCACACCGGGCGCGACCGGCCTGCGGCGCAAGGTCGAGCAGCGTAGCGCGGCCCCCCTCGTCTTCCTGTTCCAGCTTCCCCGCTGGGTCGTCCCGGCCGCACTCGTGATCCTGCTCCTGGTCGGCTTCGCCGTGCCGACCTTCTGGGGCGGCCTCGCGGCGCTGCCGGTGCTCGGGTTCGTGGGCTGGCTGGCCTACATGTCGTGGCCGTCGCTCGGCGCCCGGGGCCGCATCCTGCGCGTCGCGCTGCTCACCTTCCTGGTCCTCCTGGTGGCCGATCGTTTCGGAGCTTTCTAGGACGGTTTTGACAACCGTTTTCATTTACGTCCATACTAGTGGACATGATGTCCGATTTTTCCCGACGTATGAGCATGCGCGGTGCGGGCCTGCTTGCTCTCGCGACCGTTCTCACCGCCACCTCCGCCTGCGGTTCCGGCTCGGCCGACACCGCCCGGCCAGGCGATGCGTCCGGGGGGAGAAGCGGCGTCACCGCCGCCATCTATCCGCTGCAGTGGCTGGCCGAGCGGGTGGGCGGCCCCGACGTCGCCGTCACGAGCCTGACCAAGCCCGGTGTCGAGCCGCACGACCTGGAGCTGGCGCCGACACAGGTGGCCGGGCTGGAGAGCACCGGCCTCGTCGCCTACGTCAAGGGCGTGCAACCCGCCGTGGACGAGGCCGTCGAACAGCACGCCGCCGACCGGGGCTTCGACGCGGCGACCGCGGTCAAGACCCTCCCGGCGGTCGCCGGCGAGGAGGAGCACGCGGATGAGGAGCACGGCCAGGGCGTCGGCTACGACCCGCACCTCTGGCTGGATCCGTCCCGCTTCGCCACGGTCGCGACCCGGCTCGGCGAGAAGCTCGCCGCCGCCGACCCCGCGCACGCGCAGGGTTACAAGGAACGCGCCGCCAAGACCGTGGACGACCTCAACGCGCTGGACGGCGAGCTGGCACGGGGCCTGAGCAAGTGCGGTTCGCGGGCGATCGTCACCGGCCACGCCGCGTTCGGTTACCTCGCCGATCGCTACGGGCTCCGCCAGGTCGGCATCAGCGGCCTCGACCCGGACGCCGAGCCCTCTCCCGCCCGGCTCGCCGAGGTGGCGAAAGTGTCCAAGCAGGAGAAAGTGACTACGATTTTCACCGAGACCCTCGTCAGCCCCAAGGTCGCCGAGGTTCTCGCCCAGGAGGTCGGCGCCAAGACCGCGGTTCTCGATCCGGTCGAAAGCCAGCCGGCGGCCGGCGACTACCTGTCCGCCATGCGCCAGAACCTCACCGCACTTCAGGCGGCGCTCAGCTGCTCGTAAAGGCGACATGTGACATCCAACCAAGCAGTTTTCACCATGAACGGCGGCCAGGTGAGCCTGGACCGCCGGCCGGTGCTTCGTGGCGTCGATCTGACCGTCAAACCCGGCGAGGTCGTGGCCGTGCTCGGCGCGAACGGGTCGGGCAAGTCCACCCTCATCCGTGCCCTGCTCGGCCTGACGCCGCTGTCCGGCGGCTCCACCCTCCTGTACGGCACGCCGCCCCCGCGCTTTCGCGAGTGGTGGCGCGTCGGCTACGTGCCCCAGCGGCTCTCGGTGGGCGGCGGCGTGCCGACCACCATCCGCGAGGTCGTCGCCTCGGGCAGGATCGCCAGGCAGCGGCGGCTGCGCCCGACGAGCACCGCCGACCGTGAGGCGACCGCCAGGGCGCTGGAGGCCGTCGGCATGGCCCACCGTGCCGCGGACCCGGTTCAAGCCCTGTCCGGCGGGCAGCAACAGCGGGTGCTGATCGCCCGCGCCCTCGCCGGAGAGCCCGACACCTTCGTCATGGACGAACCCACCGCGGGCGTCGACTCCGAGAGCCAGCAGCTCCTGGCCGACACCCTGTCCGCGCTCGTCGACCAGGGCAAGACGGTGCTGCTGGTCGCCCACGAGCTCGGCCCGCTGGAGTCGCTCATCACCCGCGCGGTGGTGCTCAGGGACGGATACGTCTGTCACGACGGACCGCCGCCCCACGCGGTCGGCGCGCACGCGCTGCCCGGTCACGACCACGTGCATCCGCACGCCGAGGAGAAGCCCGCAAGCCCGCTCGACTGGAGACCCGCATCGTGATCGACCTTCTGCAGTTCGACTTCATGCAGCGGGCGCTGATCGCCGCCCTCCTGGTCGGCCTGGCGGCCCCGGCCATCGGCACGTTCATCGTGCAGCGCCGGCTGGCCCTGCTGGGCGACGGCATCGGGCACGTCGCGCTGACCGGCGTGGCGCTCGGATTCCTGACCGGCACCGCCCCCGTGCTGACCGCGGTGGCGGTCTCGGTGCTGGGCGCCGTGGCCATCGAGCTGGTCCGCGCACGCGGCCGGACCAGCGGCGACGTGGCGCTCGCGCTGCTGTTCTACGGCGGCATCGCCGGAGGCGTGCTGCTCATCTCGCTGGCCCCGGGCGGCAGTAACGCCACCCTGATGTCCTACCTGTTCGGTTCGATCAGCAGCGTCAGCGCCCAGGACGTGTGGGTGATCGGCCTGCTGGCCGCGGCCGTGCTGGGCATGGTCGCCGTCTTCGGCCGCGAGCTCTACGTGCTCTGCCAGGACGAGGAGGTCGCCAGGGCCAGCGGCCTGCCGGTGCGCCTCCTGAGCCTGCTGATCGCCGTCACCGCCGCGCTGACCGTGGTCATCGCCATGCGCGTGGTGGGACTGCTGCTCGTCAGCGCGCTGATGGTGGTCCCGGTGGCGACCAGCCAGCAGCTCACCCGGGGGTTCCGGAGCACGATGGCGCTTTCCATGGTCTTCGGGATGATCTCCACCGTCGGCGGGCTGACCTCCTCGTTCTACGTCGAGGTCCCGCCGGGCGCCATCATCGTGATCGTGGCCCTCGCAGGGTTCGTCCTTGCCCTCGGGCTCGGTAGATTCGTACGCCGAAGCCGACCTCAGGAGTCCAGCCCATGAGCAACAGACGTGATGCCGTCCATGAAATCCTCCGCCAGAGCGAGGGCTTCCGCAGCGCGCAGGACGTCTACGCCGAGATGCGCGCGCAGGGTGCCAAGATCGGGCTGACCACGGTCTACCGGGCGCTGCAGGCGCTCGCCGACAGCGGTCATGTCGACATGCTCAGGACCGACGACGGAGAGTCGGTCTACCGCGCGTGCGCCAGCGGCGACCACCACCATCACCTGGTCTGCCGCTGCTGCGGGCGAACCGTGGAGGTGGCCGGGCCCGCGGTGGAGCGTTGGGCCGAGGCGGTCGGCTCCGAGCACGGGTTCACCGGGATCACCCACACGGTCGAGGTCTTCGGCACCTGCGCCTCCTGCTCGGCCGCCGTCAAGCCCGCGGAGGCGTCGAGCCGGGCCTGAGGCGTCTGATGGGCGGGGAGATCCACCGGACCGGCCAGGACTCGGGCCGGACGTGGACGCCGGTCGGGGCGGGCGCCGTACAGAACGCCGAGGACCGTCACCGCGCAGCCGGCGAGCTGGATCGCCGACGGACGTTCCCCGAGCACCAGCCCGGACAGCGCGAGCGTTCCCGCGGGCTGCAGGAGCAGCAGCAGCGCGGTGAGGGCGGCGGGCCGGCGCGGCAGCGCGTAGGTGATCAGCGCCCAGCCGAGCACCTGGGGCCCGAGCGCGAGCAGCAGCAGCCAGCCGTGCGAAGGCCAGCGCGGGGTGAGGTCGAGGCCACCGGACAGGGGGCCGGCCAGGGCGATCAGCACCGCGGCCGCCGCGACCGCGTGGGCCAGCGCCCCCGCGCCTCGGCGGCCCTCCTCAGAGCAGCCGCGCAGGACCAGCATGAAGGCGGCGTAGGTCAGCGAGGTGGCCGCGCCGAGGGCCACGCCGAACCGGGGATCGGAGCCGTACGGCGCGGCGTCGAACAGGCCGGAGATCAGCGTCACGCCCGCGAACACGACGGGGACGGCGAACAGGAGCCGGCGGGAGGGGCGTTCGCGCAGCAGCGCCCAGGCCGCGAACGCGACCACGAACACCTGCAGGTTGCCCAGCACGGTGGCCAGACCCGCGCCGATCCGGTCGATGCTGTGATGCCACAGGAGCAGGTCGGCGCCGAGCGCGAGGCCCGCGAGCCAGGCTCGCGCCCGCTGCCCGGCGGGCATCGGGCCGATCCGGCGGCTCTCCCGCCAGGCCAGCAGTGCCAGGAACGGCACCGCGTAGGCGCACCGGAACAGCGCGGAGGTCGCGGCGGACTCGCCGGACAGGCGCACGAGCGTGGCCGACGTCGCGATGACCGCCGCTCCGCTCACCGCCACCGCCGACACCGGGACGGAGCGGCGGTGTGCGGTCACGACAGGCCCCCGAACACGCGCCGGAGAGATACGCTTCCGAGACGGCGAGCCGCCGTACGCGCCTTCCACGCTAAAATCGAATTCAACAGGAGTCAACATGCCATTCGGACATGACATGGTGCACTCACTCGCCACTGTGGTCGATCTCGTCAACACCTCCCCCTCCACGGGAGGCGAGGACGGGCTGACCGGCCTGGGACAGCTCGGCGAATTCGTGGAACGCCGGCAGGTGAGCGGCATCGGCGAGCTCAGCGCCACGGACCTGAGCCAGGTGCGCGCCCTGCGCGAGGCCTTTCACAAGGTCTTCACCGCCCCCGACCAGGCCACCGCGGTGATCCGGCTGAACACGCTGCTGAGCGGCTCCCGCATCACCCCGCGCCTGGTCGAACACGACGGCCACCCCCTGCACGTCCACTACTTCGCCCCCGACGCCTCGCTCGCCGAGCATCTGTCGGCCGACCTGGGCGTCGCGCTGGCCCACCTGCTCGTCGAGGGCGAGTGGGAACGCCTGCGCACCTGTTCGGCCCCCGACTGCGACCATGTCTTCGTGGACGAGTCACGCAACCGCTCACGGGTTTACTGCGACAGCCGCACCTGCGGAAACCGCATGCACGTCGCCGCCTACCGGGCCCGCCGCCGCGCCTGAGGTGACGATCCGTAATTATCTATTGACCGAGTAGGTAATAGGGGTGGGTTGGCCCGTGACGCCCCCGGCCTCCGTAGGCCCTCCACCACGGCGGTGGGCCCTCCAGCACGACGGAAAGGGCGGAAAGGACCGAAGACCCGGCGCCCGGCAGCCCGCCCCATCGCAGAAGGCGGCCGGTCAGAGCGCGTCGAAGTCGCCGTGGCGCCCGGCGCCCGCGGCGAAGCGGGCGGCCCCGGTCACCGCGCCGGGCAGGGCGTTCACGCCGTGGCGCAGCTCGCCCGCCATGGCCTCCCCCTCCTCCAGCCCCTCCTGCTCCAGCACCGACATCCGGTCGCCGCGCATGCACTCTTGCGGGAAGCGCGCGAGGTCGGCGGCGAGGCTCTCGGCGGCCTCACGCGCCTTTCCCGCCGGGACCACCCGGTTGACCAGGCCCATGTCCCAGGCCTCCCGGGCGGGCACCGGACGCCCGGTGAGGATCATGTCCATCGCACGGCCGACCCCGATCAACCGCGGCAGCCGGACGGTACCGCCGTCGACGAGCGGGACGCCCCAGCGGCGGCAGAAGACCCCGAACACCGCGTCCGCCTCGGCCACCCGCAGGTCGCACCAGAGCGCCAGCTCCAGGCCGCCCGCGACCGCGTGCCCGGCGATCGCCGCGATCACCGGCTTGCCCAGCCGCATCCGGGTCGGCCCCATCGGCCCGTCGCCGCCGGGAGCCACCCGGTTGCCCCGGTCGGTGCCGATGGCCTTGAGGTCGGCTCCGGCGCAGAAGGTGCCCCCTTCGCCCCACAGCACGGCCACCGCCGCGTCCGGATCGGCGTCGAAGGCGCGGAAGGCGTCGGCCAGAGCGGCGGCCGTGGGCCCGTCCACGGCGTTGCGGGCCTCGGGGCGCGACAGCACGAACGTGGTGACCGGCCCGTCGCGTTCGATCCTGACATTCATCCGGGAGCACCTCTCAACGGGTCGGCGTCACCCGGAACATAACATTATTCGGTAACCGTGTTCGGCACGGCTCCGCCGTACCGCCTGTCGCGCTTGGCGTAGGTCTCGCAGGCCTCCCACAGGTCCCGGCGATCGAAGTCGGGCCACAGGCGGTTGAGGAAGACCATCTCGGCGTAGGCCATCTGCCAGATCAGGAAGTTGGAGGTGCGCTGCTCGCCCGAGGAGCGGACGAAGAGGTCGACATCCGGGATCTCCGGCTCGTCCAGGTAGCGGGCGAAGGTCTCCTCCTTCACCCGGCCCGGCTTGACCCGCCCGGCGGCGATGTCCTGCGCCAGGCGCAGCGCCGCGTCCACGATCTCGGCGCGGCCGCCGTAGTTGACGCAGAACTGCAGGGTCAGCGTGGAGTTGCGCTCGGTCATCCGCTCGGCGTCCTGAAGCTCCTGGATGACGCTCTTCCACAACCGCCCCGGGCGGCCCGCCCAGCGCACCCGCACGCCCATCGCGTGGAGCTCGTCCCTGCGGCGGCGGATGACGTCGCGGTTGAAGCCCATCAGGAAGCGCACCTCGTCAGGAGAGCGCTTCCAGTTCTCGGTGGAGAAGGCGTAGGCCGACAGGTAGGGGATGCCCAGCTCGATCGCGCCCTCGATGACGTCGAAGAGCGACGCCTCCCCCGCCTTGTGGCCCTCGGTCCGCGGCAGGCCGCGTTGCTTGGCCCACCGGCCGTTGCCGTCCATCACGATCGCCACGTGCCGGGGCACGAGATCGCGCGGGATCGGGGGCGGGGTGGCGCCGGAGGGGTGCGGGACCGGGGGACGGACGTTCACTGGGCGAGCTCCCTTTCTACGTGTCGGAGAGAGCGTATGCCGTGCTCCAGGTGCCACTGGAGGTAGGCGGCGACCAACCCGCTGCACTCGGCGCGGTGCCGGCCCTCGGAGGCGTCGGCGGTGAGCCAGTCGCCCTTCAGCAGCGCGACCATCAGCGCGAGCGTCTCTCCCGCGGGCACCGCGGCCCCCGCGGGACGGCAGCCTCCGCACACCACGCCCCCCGCCACGATGGCGAACGCCCGTACCGAGGGGGCCTTGCAGCGGGCACACGACTCCAGGGCGGGAGCGTAACCGGCGACGGCCAGCGAGCGCAGGAAATAGGCGTCGAGGACCAGCCGGGGTTCGTGCTCCCCGGAACCGAGCGTGCGCAGACCGCCGACGAGCAGCAGGAACTGGCGGAGCGCGGGCTCCTTCTCCCCCAGGGTCAACCGGTCGGCGGTCTCCAGCATCGCACTGCCCGCGGTGTAGCGCGGGTAGTCGGCGACGAGCGCCTCGCCGTACGGGCGGATCGTCTCGGCCTGAGTGATCACATCGAGCGTGCGGCCGGTGTGGAGCTGGAGGTCCACGTGGGTGAACGGCTCCAGGCGGGCGCCGAACCGCGAAGTGGTCCGCCTGACTCCCTTGGCGACCCCCCTGACCTTGCCGGTGCGCCTGGTCAGGACGGTGACGATGCGGTCCGCCTCACCCAGCTTGTGGGTGCGCAGCACGATGCCGTCGTCACGGTACAGACTCACCTGGTCAGTCTAGTGGGATACCCCGCCTGACACGGCGTCAAGCACGATCAAGTGCCACAGATGGATCACGGGTGCGTGTTGTTCATCCAAAACTCACTAAACTTTGGCCTCTGGCGAACTCCCCGCGCCATGTTTCACCCCGCCCCCGCACGAAAGGGTGCCATGCCCCGCGTGGTCCTGCTGGGCTCATCGCCCGGCCCCGATGCCGCTCCCGGCCAGTCGACGCCGTCCGCCGCGCTGACTCTGCCCGCGCTTCCCGGCTGCCCCACTGTGATCGGCAAGCTGCACGGCCAGCTCGCCTCGCTCGACCCCGCGCCGGTGACGATCGCCCGCACGGGCGACGCGCCGGCCTACCGGGGTTTTCCCGGCCGGCTCGTCGAGACCTCCGATCTGGCCGGCGACCTGCGCGCCGTGGCGGACGCGGTCGAGCACGCCACCGAGAACATGCTCATCCTCCCGGCCAACTCGCTGGTCCACGACGAGCTGATCTACCAGATCACCAAGTCGAAGCGCGGAGCGCTCGCGCTGATCACCAAGGAGCCTCGCGAGGAGGACGAGAACGGCGACACCATCGTCCCCGACGTCCCCGTCGACGAGGCGGAGCCGGAGATCGGCGACCGGGTCCTGGAGGGCCTGCCGGTCCGGGTGCGCGCCAGCAAGTCCCGGGTGATCTCGGTGGGCTCCGCCTACCACGCGGTGACCCGGCCCAACGCCGTCCTGCTGGGCCCGCTGCACCTGCACCACAAGCACGCGGTCACGCTGGCCGAGGCGGCCCGCGAGCTCGCCGACATGGCGCACCTGCTCGGCCCCGAGGACGACCTGGTCCAGCTCCTGGTCCTGGGTCTCGTACGGCGAGGCGTCTCGGTCGGCATCCGAGGCCGCCGCGACCTGTTCTTCCGCCGGGTGGAGAGCCGCGAGCAGGCCGACGAGGCACTGGCCGAGATGTCCACCTACAACGAGGACAAGGCTCGGCTGAACAACGCGGTCAAGGGTGCCGACGGCTTCTTCACCACCTACTTCGTCAGCACCTACTCGCGCTTCATCGCCCGCTGGGCGGCCCGGCGCGGGCTCACCCCCAACCAGGTGACGCTGATCTCGATCGCCCTGGGCGTGGCCTCGGCGGCGTGCTTCGCCACCGGCGCGCGGGCGGGGATGGTCGCCGGCGGCATCCTGATCTACTTCGCGTTCGTGTTCGACTGCGTGGACGGGCAGGTCGCGCGCTACGCCCGCAAGTTCGGCGTGCTCGGGGCGTGGCTGGACGCCACCTTCGACCGTTTCAAGGAATACGTGGTCTTCGCGGGCCTGGCGGTCGGCGCCGCCGTCTCCGGCGTGGGCGACGTGTGGACGCTGGCCCTGGTCGCGCTCGGCCTGCAGTCCATCAAGCACCTGCTGGACTTCTCCTTCGGCGCGGCCAACCGGCGCAAGCCCCCGTCGCCGCTTCCCTCGGTGCCGCTGGCCATCAGCGCCGACACCGACCTGCGCGCGGCGCTGGAGCAGCGGAAGATCGCACGCAGCGGCGGAATCCGCGGGCTGCTGAGGATGTGGAGCAAGGCGGGCAGGAACCGGGCCGTCCACTGGGCCCGCAAGATGATCGTCTTCCCGATCGGTGAGCGCTTCGCGGCCATCGCCATCGTCGGCGCCTTCTTCGACGCCCGGGTCACCTTCATCACCCTGATCATCTGGGGCGGCATCGCCACCGCCTACTCGCTCACCGGACGCCTGATGAGGTCACTCGCATGATCACCCAGCCGCAGACCACCCCCGCTCCGGACCCCTACGAGGAGCGGCTGCGCGTGCAGACCGCGCGTCTGCTCGCCTACCGCGACGACGGCCCGCTGGTGACGGCGCTGCGCGACAAGGTGGGGCCGGGGCTGCCCCCGGTGCCGGCCACGCTCGTCGCGCTGCTGGCGATCGCCGCGATGGCGGTGACCGGACTGCTGGACAAGGGCCCGGTGCTGCTGGTCCCGGCCGTGGTCATGGTGGTCCTGGTGCTGCCGACCGCGGCCCGCGACCACCTGGGCAAGCTCGACTGGCTGGTGCCGCCGCTGATCCGGGGCGCCGAGTTCCTCACGATCATCCTGATCGGCCTGGCGGCGGACGCGCCCAAGTGGCTGCTGTTCGTGCTGATCTACGTCATCGGCTACCACACCTACGACACGGTGTACCGGACCCGGCAGAGCATCTGGCCGCCCGCCTGGGTGTTCCGGGCGGGGCTGGGCTGGGAGCTCCGGCTGCTGCTGATCGGCGCCGGCGCCGCACTCGGCGTGCTGACCTGGGTGCTGGCCGCTCTCACCCTCTACCTCGGCGTGCTGTTCGCCATCGAGAGCGTGACGAGCTGGGTCCGGCTGGACAAGGCGTCGGCGCTCGCCCAGGCCGGTGACGACCTGGAGGCCTCCCCGGAGGAGGCCATGGAGCAGGCGACCGGCGAGGCTGAGCCCGCCTGACGAGCCCGTCCGACACACATCCGCCACAACAACGACCGAGGGCCGCGACGGACCGTCGCGGCCCTCGATCGTCTCTGCGGGCCCCGGTCCGCGGACCGGCGCGGGCCGCGGCGGTGCGAAGCGGGCCGGCCCGTTGTGTTACAAAGCAGCGTGGAACTGGACCGGCTGGACCGTGACATCATCGGGGCGCTCGTCGAAGACGCCCGTAGCACCTATGCGGAGATCGGGCAGAAGGTGGGCCTGTCGGCGTCGGCGGTGAAACGGCGGGTGGACCGGCTGCGCGAGACGGGAGCGATCACCGGGTTCACCGCGCGGGTGGAACCCGCGGCGCTCGGCTGGACCACCGAGGCCTACGTGGAGTTGTTCTGCGCGGGCAAGACCTCGCCGTCGGAGATCGGGGTGGCCGTCGCCCGCCTTCCCGAGGTGGTCTCGGCGTGCACCATCACCGGAGAGGCCGACGCGTTGCTGCACATCAGAGCCACCGACGTCCGCCATGTGGAGCAGGTGATCGAGCGCATCGCCTCGGAGCCGTTCGTGGTGCGGACCAAGAGCTCCATCGTGCTCTCACGACTGATCGCCACCCCGCTGATCACCTCGCACAACGAATCGACGTTCGTCGCCTGAAGCACGCAAGAGACCCGCGCCAACACGCAAGAGCAGGCTCTTGGCCCGCGCGAACCCCGTTCTTAGGCTGTTGCCATTCCTGCCACGACGTCCTTTACGGGGTTCTCCATGACGAGGCATTACCTCATGTGCCGGCCTGACCACTTCGCGGTCGAGTACGCGATCAACCCGTGGATGGATCCCGAGGCCGGCGCCGACCGCGAGGTCGCGATCCGGCAGTGGGAGGGACTCAAGAGCGCCTATGAGGAGATCGGTCACCGGGTCAGCCTGATCGACCCGGTGGAGGGCCTGCCGGACATGGTCTTCGCCGCCAACGGGGCGCTGGTCGTCGGCGGCCGGGTGTACGGCGCGCGGTTCACGCATCGGGAGCGCGCCGCCGAGGGGCCGGCGTACCTGAAGTGGTTCGTCGACAACGGCTACGACCGGGTGCACGAGGCGGCGTTCACCAATGAGGGCGAGGGCGACTTCCTCACGCTGGACCATGTGGTGCTGGCCGGAACGGGTTTCCGCACCGACATCACCGCGCACAAGGAGGCCCAGGAGTTCCTCGGCCGTCCGGTGGTGACGCTGCAACTGGTGGACCCGCGTTTCTACCACCTGGACACCGCACTGTTCCCACTAAACGGACATAACGTGGCATACTTCCCGGGGGCCTTCTCGGCGGGGAGTCAGGAAGTGCTACGGAATCTGTTCCCCGACGCGATCATCGCGGACGAGGACGACGCGACCGTGCTAGGCCTCAACGCAGTCAGCGACGGCACCCGCGTGGTGATCAACGCCGAGGCGGCCAACCTTCAGCTGGAGCTCAAGCGCCACGGCTTCGAGGTCATCCCGGTCGAACTGTCCGAGCTGCGCAAGGCAGGCGGCGGACCCAAGTGCTGCACGCTTGAGATCCGGGGATAACCGCAGGTAGAACGGCAAAGACCAAGGAAACGGCGAATATCGGATGACCACCACAGACAAGTTCATCGAGCTCAGCGAGCGCCGCAGCGCGCACAACTACCACCCCCTTCCCATCGTGATCCACGAGGCGCAGGGCGCCTGGGTCACCGACGTGGAGGGGAAGCGGTTCCTGGACTGCCTGTCCGGTTACTCCTCGCTGAACTTCGGTCACGGTAACCCGAAGATCGTCGGGGCGGCCCAGGAGCAGCTGGCCAGACTCACCCTGACCAGCCGCGCCTTCTTCCACGACCAGTTCGCCACCTTCGCCGCCGGGCTGGGCGACCTCACCGGCAAGGACATGGTCCTGCCGATGAACACCGGCGCCGAGGCCGTGGAGACCGCGATCAAGGTGGCTCGCAAGTGGGGCTACGAGGTCAAGGGCGTGGCTGCGGAGCAGGCCAACATCATCGTGATGGAGGACAACTTCCACGGCCGCACCACCACGATCGTCAGCTTCTCCACCGACCCCGACGCCCATGACGGATTCGGCCCCTACACCCCGGGCTTCAGGATCGTGAAATACGGTTCGGTCGAGGCGATCCGCGAGGCCGTCGACGCCAACACCGTCGCGGTGCTGCTGGAGCCCATCCAGGGCGAGGCCGGCGTGCTGGTCCCGCCGGACGGCTACCTCACCCAGGTCCGCGAGCTCTGCACCGCCGAGAACATCCTGATGATCGCCGACGAGATCCAGTCCGGTCTCGGCCGCACCGGCGACACCTTCGCCTGCGACCACGAGGGCGTCGTGCCCGACATCTACGTGCTCGGCAAGGCCCTGGGCGGCGGCGTCGTCCCGGTCTCGGCCATCACGGCCAACGAGGACGTGCTCGGCGTCATCAAGCCGGGTCAGCACGGCTCCACCTTCGGCGGCAACCCGCTCGCCTGTGCGGTGGCCAACGCGGTCATCGAGATCCTCAACACCGGCGAGTACCAGACACGGGCCAAGGAGCTCGGTGCGGTGCTGCACGAGAGGCTGCGCGGCCTGATCGGCCATGGTGTTGTGACCGTGCGCGGCCGCGGCCTGTGGGCGGGCGTCGACATCGACCCCTCCCTGGCCACCGGCCGCGAGGTCTCCAAGGCCCTCATGCGCCGCGGTGTCCTGGCCAAGGACACCCACGGCTCCACCGTCCGCCTCGCCCCGCCGATCGTCATCTCCGAAGAGGACCTTCTGTGGGCCGTCGACCAGCTCGCCGACGCCCTCGCGGAGTTCGCGAAGTGATCTCACGGTACGGCTCACGCCCGCCGGCGTGAGCCGTACCGGCCGGTCACCCGTGACCGGCGAGCTTCACCGTGGTGACCTCGGAGATCTCGGTGGCGGCCGCGGTGTCCCAGCGGACCGACAGCGGGCGGGTCTCCAGCGACAGCGTGGCCACGGCGTTGGAGAACCACGGACCGTGGACGATCCGCCACTTGAACGGAGGCTTGGGGATCTTGGCCAGGCGTGACAGCCAGCCGCCGACCAGGGTGGCCAGGCCGAACTGGGCCACGATGTTGGCCAGGCGGAGCGTGCGGCTCAGCGGGTTGCGGATCGGCGAGCAGACGAGCTGGTAGATGGGCAGGCCCTCGGCCTTGGCGACGTAGGAGTAGTGCACGTCGCCGGAGAGCAGGATCACGGGCTTGCCGGTTCGGGCCAACAGCCTGGACAGATCTTCGAAGGAGCGGCGGAAGGCCGCCCAGTGTTCCAGGTCGACGGCCTGGCGAAGCGCCTCCGACCAGCGTGCCGCCCTCTTGCCCCAGGCCCCCTGGGCCAGGGCCTCGTTCCAGTTCTGGATGTGGTGGATGCCGGCCGGAAGCAGGAACGGCACCGATGAGCCGATCACGAAGCGCTCGACGCCGCTGTCCCGGAGCTGCTCGGTGAGCCACTCCCACTCCACCGGGTCGATCATGCGCCGGTCCCCGGGGGTCAGCTGCCGGGCGCAGCGGGAGTCGAGCATGATCAGACGAGTGTCGCCGAGGTCGCGGGAGTAACTCCACCGGTTGTCGGTGGGAACGGCGTCGGCGTGCTCGGCGAACGCGTCGAGGATCTCGGCTCCGTCGCCCTCCGCCGCGCACAGCTTGCTGAGCAGGTCGTCCGACGCGCGCTCCTGCGGGGACATGTTGCCCAGGTGCTGGTAGATCCAGTAGGCCCCGAGTCCGGAGATCACCCGGCGCGGCCACCACGAGACCTTGGCCATCTGCTCGCGCCAGGTGGCGGAGGTGTTCCAGTCGTCGCGCAGGTCATGGTCGTCGAAGATCATCGCACTGGGCACCGTCGAGAGGATCCAGCGGATCTCCGGGTCGGTCCACGCCAGCCGGTACAGCTCGGCGTACTCCTCGAAGTCGGCGATCTCGCCCACCGGCTCGCCGTCCCTGCGGTTCGCGATGAACTCCAGCATCTCGACGGACGGCTCGTCGGCGTAGACCTGGTCGCCGAGCAGCAGCAGCAGGTCCGGCCACTCCTCCACGGGGCTGTTCATCATGCTGCAGCCGTAGGCGCGCAGCACGTCGACCCCGTGCGAGATGACGTGCATGGTGTCGTGCGGCACGCTGGTCCGGCAGGAGCCGAACATCACCCGCCGGGGTCCGCCGGGGCCGAGAAAGCGGATGTGGCTGGGCGGCTGGTCCGGCAGCGGCCACACCGCCCGCCCCGCCAGGCGGACCTCGTAGGCGCCCTCGGCCTCGACGTCGACGATCGCGTAGTGGTGGCCGTGCACCGTGAACGTCGACGCCTGCGACCGTGCCCCACCGACCTCGACCGTCACCTCGCACGGCTCGCTGGTCTCCACCCACACCGATGCGCCGGTCTCATTCACGTAACGCAGCAGCGGCCCGACCACAAGTTCCGGCACGTCCATCCCCTCAGCACTACAGAACGGCAGGCGTCCGAACAGGAGCCTGCCATATTGGCGCGTTGCCCTCACCGTGCCCAACCGCTCTGATCGGTAACGACAGATCAGTCCGGAAGTGAGGAAACACACAAAACTCGGTCATAAGATCGCAATACACCCAGTTTGTAGGTAAAAACCCCGCACGTAGCCCTGGGCGGAGCAATGGCGCTCCCCCATCGTATGGAGGCTCTCCTTCATGACTCTCATGGTGCCGTCAACGACGCCGGCAGCCACCACCCTCATCAGTCCCGGCCGCCAGGCCCTCGACACCGCGCTGTTCCAGCTCGACCAGGCGGCCGACCGGCTTCACCTGGACGACGGCCTGCGCGCGATGCTGGCCACCCCCCGCCGCTCGCTCACCGTCTCGGTGCCCGTCCGCCGCGAGGACGGCCGGATGGACGTCGTGCAGGGCTTCCGGGTCCAGCACAACACCACTCGCGGCCCCGCCAAGGGCGGGATCCGCTTCCACCCCTCCACCGACATCCACGAGGTCACCGCGCTGGCCATGTGGATGACCTGGAAGTGCGCCCTGGTCGGCATCCCGTACGGCGGCGCCAAGGGCGGCGTCTCGGTGGACCCGGGCTCGCTGACCACGCGGGAGCTGGAACGGGTCACCCGCCGCTACGTCAACGAGATCCTGCCGATCATCGGTCCGGACAAGGACATCCCCGCCCCGGACGTCGGCACCGACGAGCAGACCATGGCCTGGATCATGGACACCTACTCGGTGAACGCCGGCTACTCCGTGCCCGGCGCGGTGACCGGCAAGCCGGCGGCACTCGGCGGCTCCCTCGGCCGGACCGGAGCCACCGCCCGCGGCGTGCTGATCGCGGCCCTCAAGGCCATGCCCGGCTCTCCCGAGGGACGCACCGTCGCGGTCCAGGGCTTCGGCAAGGTCGGCGCGCCGGCCGCCCGCCACCTCGCCGACGCCGGCTGCCGCGTGGTCGCGGTCTCCGACGCCACCGGCGCGGTGATCGACCGCTCCGGACTGGACGTCGAGGACCTGCGAACGTGGGTGAAGGAGACGGGCGGCGTGTACGGCTACCGCCACGCCGACGCCCTGTCCCACGAGGATCTGCTGGAGCTCGACGTGGACGTGCTCGTCCCCGCGGCGCTGGAGGGCGCGATCACCGCGCAGAACGCGCCCCGGATCAGGGCCGGACTGATCGTGGAGGGCGCCAACGGCCCCACCACCCCGGAGGCGGACCGGATCCTGGCCGACGCCGGGACCACGGTGGTTCCGGACATCCTGGCCAACGCGGGCGGCGTGATCGTCTCCTACCTCGAATGGGTGCAGAACCTGCAGGCCTGCTCCTGGAGCGCGGGCGAGGTCGACGCCAAGCTCCGCGAGCTCATGGAGAGCGCCTTCGACACGGTGGCGCAGACCTCCGCCGAGCGCGGGATCAGCCTGCGCCAGGCCGCCCACGTCATCGGCGTGGGCCGGGTCGCCGAGGCCCACCGGATGCGCGGTCTGCACCCCTGACGCGGATGGCCCGGTCCCCGTGTGGGCCGGGCCGAAAGGCTGACCGGGCGGGCGGCCTGGTTCCCACGCGGAGGCCGGACCGCGAACCGGTCGGATGAGCGGCCCGACGCCCACGCGGGGCCGAGCTCACGGCCGACCGGATGAGCGGACGCGGAGCGAGCCGTGCCGCCTCAGGAGCGGACGGGACCGCTCAGATCCCGCTCCACCGGGCGGGAGGGCTCGTCCAAGGCTCTGACCAGCGCTTCCAGGTCGCGCATGAGCTGCTCGGTGCGCTCGGTGCCGTAGGCGGCCTCGATCACCCGATGATGGCCGGCGACCCCGCCCTCCACCCGGGTGAGCACATCGGCCCCGCGATCGGCCAGGAAGACCGCGACCTTGCGGCGGTCGGCCGGGTCGTGCCCCCGGTAGACGAGCGCGCGGTCGATGAGCCGGTCGATCGCCTTGGTCAGCGTCGGGTGCGGCATCAGGACCGCCTCGGCCAGCTCACCCATCGAGTGCCCCCGGCCGTCGGCCAGGGCACGCAGGATGCGCCACTGCTCGACCGTAATGTTCTCGGCGGTCACCGCGGCGGCGAGACCGCGGTTGACGCTGCGCTCGGCCCGGCTGAGCAGGTAGGCGAGCGAGGATCCCAGCCCGGTCGTCACCATGTGAGTCTCCCGCCTGTGTCCCGGCTAAGTAACGGGCCTGCCAAGACCCTCCTTTTAGGAGGATACTCGGCTGTGTGGCAGAAGCCATCACACCGGTCATAGAACCTCTGGAAGCTCAGCTCATCCGGAGCGACGCCTTACGCGTCGGACTTGTGGTGCCCGTTTCCGGGGTCCTCGGCCTGGTGGGGCCCTGTGCGATCAACTGCGCGATCCTCGCCGCCGACGAGGTGAACCTCGCGGGCGGGGTGCTCGGCAAGCCGATCGAGCTGGTCCTGATCGACGGCGGCGCCCCCGCGCAGCAGGTCGCCGCCGAGGTCGGGAAGCTCGCCGGCAGCGGCGCGATCGACGCGCTGGTCGGCACCTGCGGCAGCGATGTGCGGATCGCGGTGGTCCGGGCGCTGGCCGGGCGGGTGCCGTTCGTCTACGCCCCGCCGTACGAGGGGGGCGGCCACGCGCCGGGGGTCTACTTCCTCGGCGAGACCCCCGGCCGCCAGCTGCGGCCGGGACTTGACTGGCTGATCGACCGGCGCCGTGCCCGCAGGTGGTTCCTGCTGGGCAACGACTACGTCTGGCCGCGCCTGGTGCACGAGGCGGCCGGCCACCACCTGCGCGCCCGCGGCGCCACGGTGGTCGGCGAGCGGTTCGTGCCGTACGGCGTGCGGGATCTCGCGCCGATGCTGGAGGGGCTGGTCGCCAGCCGGCCCGACGCCGTGCTGCTCAGCCTGATCGGCAGCGACCTGGTCACCTTCAACCGGGCCTTCACCGCCGCCGGCCTGTCGTATCCGCGGCTGTGCGGGGCACTGGAGGAGCACGGCCTGCTCGGCATCGGCGGCGACGCGACCGGGGAGCTCTACGGCGCGATGGGTTATTTCGCGAGCCTGGTCACCGACGACAGCCTGAGCCTCGGCGAGCGCTACGTCCGCCGGTTCGGCGCCAGCGCGCCCCTGCTCAACGGGCACGGGCAGGGATGCTACGAGGCGGTGCTGATGCTCGCCGCGCTCGGCTCGCGCGCCGGGACGCTCGCCGTGCCCGCGGTGGACGCGATCGCCGACGGCACCTCCATCGTCACCGCGCGAGGCCGTCTGATGCTGCAGAACCGGGGAGTACGGCGCGGCGCGCACATCGGCCGGGCGGACGGCCTGGACTTCGACATCGTCCGTTAAAGGCGAGGCTTCGCCGTCGGCCATTAAAAGCTTTCGTCGGAAATCTTTTCCTTTTCAATAAAAAGTCCTATCGTTACGCCTGCACCCACATCTAGGAGCCGTCCATGGCCACTGATCCCTCCCTGGAGCAATTCGGCTACCAGCAGGAACTCCGCAGGTCGCTGAGCTTCAGCGACCTGCTCGTCTACGGCCTGATCTTCATGGTCCCGATCGCGCCGTTCGGCATCTTCGGCAGCGTCTTCCAGGCCTCCGGCGGAATGGTCGCGCTCGCCTACATCATCGGCATGGTCGCGATGGCCTTCACCGCGCTGTCCTACGCGCAGATGGCCAAGGCCTTCCCGATGGCCGGCTCTGTCTACACCTACGCGGGCCGGGGCATCACCGGCACCGTCGGTTTCCTGGCCGGATGGGTGATCCTGCTCGACTACGTGTTGGTGCCGGCGCTGCTCTACCTCATCGCGAGCGCGGCGATGGCCTCGTTCATACCCGCCATCCCGATCTGGGGATGGCTGATCGCGTTCGTGGTCCTGAACACGATCGTCAACTACGCGGGCATCCAGATGACCGCGCGGATCACCAAGATCATGCTGATCGGCGAGATCATCGTGCTGGTGATCTTCCTGGCCATCGGCCTGGTCGCGCTGGCCATGGGCAAGGCGCAGGCGGGCGCGCTGACCCCGTTGTTCGACTCCAAGACGTTCTCCTGGCCGCTGGTCTTCGGCGCGGTCTCCGTCGCGGTGCTGTCCTTCCTCGGCTTCGACGGCATCTCCATGCTGGCCGAGGAGAGCAAGGTCGACAGCCGCAAGATCGGCAAGTCGATGGTCGCGGCGCTGGGCCTGGCGGGCGCGCTGTTCATCGTGCAGACCTGGGTCGGCGCGCTGCTCACCCCCAACCGGGCCGACCTGCTGGCCAAGGGCGACCCCGCGGGCACCGCGTTCTACGACATGGCCGAGTTCGCCGGCGGCCACTGGCTCAGCGTGCTGACCGCCGTCGCCACCGCCATCGCCTGGGGTTTCGCCAACTCCCTGGTCGCCCAGGCCGCCACCTCGCGCCTGCTGTACGCCATGGCCCGCGACCGCCAACTGCCCGCCTTCCTCGCCAAGGTCCACCCCAAGCACAAGGTGCCGGTCAACGCCACCCTGCTCGTGGCCGCCGTCTCCCTGGCCGTCGGGCTCTACCTGACCAGCCGCGAGGACGGCATCCCGCTGATCAGCAGCCTGGTCAACTTCGGCGCGATGAC
Source organism: Streptosporangium sp. CA-135522 (assembly GCF_050949235.1). Classification (NCBI taxonomy): domain Bacteria; kingdom Bacillati; phylum Actinomycetota; class Actinomycetes; order Streptosporangiales; family Streptosporangiaceae; genus Streptosporangium; species Streptosporangium sp. CA-135522. The sequence goes on along the minus strand of NZ_CP192026.1, from coordinate 2,622,831 downwards.
CGCCTTCCTCGCGCTGCACATCTCGGTGGTCGTCCACTACGTCATCCGCAACCGCAGCCGCGACTGGTGGCGCCACCTGATCGCCCCGGTGATCGGCTTCGCGATCCTGGTCTACGTGGTGATCAACGCCAACATCGCGGCCCAGGTCCTGGGGATCGTCTGGCTCGGCATCGGCGTGCTCGTGCTCGCGACCTTCTACGCCTACGGCCGCCGCCCCCTGCTGGCCGCCCTGGGTGAGACGCACGAGACGCCCTCCCGGTAGCCACCGCGGCCCCGGGGACGCACCGCACCCCGCCCGACCCACTCGATCACGCAAGGACAGAGCACATGTTCGAAATCTTTCTTGAGGTGGAAGAGGGCTTCACCTCGGCTCTCCTCAACTCGGTGACGAACCTCAGCCGGGCGGGTGTGCGGTGAACGTCGTCTCCTACAGGCCGGCTCCCGAGGAGCTGAGCTACACCTTCGGCGGGCGCCCCGCGGTCGGCAGGATCAAGCCCGGCACGATCGTCGAGATGTACACCGAGGACTGCTTCGGCGGCCGGGTGCGCTCGGTCGACGACCTGCCCTCCAGCGTCTGCGACTTCCCCTACCTCAATCCGGTCACCGGCCCCTTCCACGTGGAGGGCGCAGAGCCCGGTGACACGCTCGCCCTGCACTTCGTCTCCATCGAGCCCGCCAGGGACTGGGCGGTCTCGGCCACCTTCCCCCACTTCGGCGCGTTGACCGGCACGCACACCACCGCCATGCTCACCCCTCCCCTGGAGGAGGTCGTGTGGCGCTACGACATCGACGTGGCCAAGGGCGTGGCCCGCTACCACGCTCGCAAGGGCGACTTCACGGTCGAGCTCCCGCTGGACCCGATGCACGGCACGGTCGGCGTCGCGCCGGGGGCGTCGGAGGCCCGGATGACGATCACCCCGGACGCCCACGGCGGCAACATGGACACCCCCGAGCTGCGCGCCGGGGTGACCGTCTACCTCGGGGTCAACGTCGAGGGGGGCCTGTTCGCGGTGGGCGACGGGCACGCCCGCCAGGGACACGGCGAGGTGTGCGGCACGGCCGTCGAGTCGGCGATGAACACCGTGGTCGCGGTGGAGCTGATCAAGGGGGTGAGCACCCCGTGGCCGCGCCTTGAGGACGACGAGCACCTGATGTCGACCGGCTCGGCCCGTCCCCTGGAGGACGCCTTCCGGATCAGCCAGCACGACCTGGTCACCTGGGCCGCCGACCTCACCGGCCTGGACACCCTGGACGCCTACCAGCTGATCAGCCAGATCGGCGAGGCCCCGGTCGGCAACGTCTGCGACACCAACTACACGATGCTCGCCAAGGCCCCCAAGGCCTACCTCGGCGGATCCGGCGTCTACGAGTCGGCCCACGAGCGGCTGCGCGCCCTCGGCCGGGCGTATCTGGACCAGCGCTGAGGGGGAACCCCCGGCGGTGAAAGCCGTCCCAGCGTCGCGCACCGCCGGGGCGCGCGACGCTGGGACAACGTGACCGGCCCCGCCGGGACGGAGGTCAGCCCGCGCAGGCGATGACGATGTCCTCGCAGATCGCGTGGGTGAGCAGGGCGTCCTCGGCGTCGATGCGGACACCGGAGCGGACCGCGTCCAGGAACTCCAGGCAGACCTGCTCGATGCCGCGCTGGCGGGAGACGGGGGTCCAGTCGCCGCGCCGGGTCGACGTCTCCGCTCCGGCGTAGTCGGTCACATCGGCGATGTTGACCACCCGGCGCTTGACGTCCTCCCCCATGACCTCCACGGTCTCCTCGACCGCCCCGCTCACCCTGTTCATGATCCCGAACGCGGTGAAACCGTCCCCGGACAGCTCCAGCGTGACGTGCTCCAGCAGGCCGTCCCTGACCCGGGTACGGATCCCGGTGTGCTCGGCCTTCCCCGGCGCCAGGAACCTGAGCGTGTCGACCACGTGGATGAAGTCGTCGAAGATCGCGGTTCGCGGATCCTCCGGCAGGCCCCTGCGGTTCTTCTGCATCACCACCAGGTGGCGGGGCAGCTCCAGCAGGGCCGCGTAGGAGGGCGCCCGCCGGCGGTTGAAGCCGACGAGCAGCGACCGCTCCGTCTCCCGTGCCAGCCGTACCAGACGCTCGGATTCGGTCAGGGTGTAGGCGATCGGCTTGTCCAGGTAGACGTGGACGCCCGCGCGCAGCAGCGGCTCGACGATCTTCACGTGGGCGCTCGTGGCCGCGTGCACGAAGGCCGCCTCGATCCCGGCGGCGAGCACCTCCTCCACCGAGGTGGAGCGGCGGTCGATCCGGTAGGCCTCGCCCAGGCGGTCGAGCGTGGCGCGGTTGCGGGTGCACAGGTGGAGGTCGAGGCCGGGCAGCGCGGAGAGCACGGGCAGGTACGCCTTCTCCGCGATGTCTCCCAGGCCGATCATGGCGGTCTTCATGCTCAGAGCGTACGGCTTACGCCGCCGCGGCCAGGCGGTCGCGCCACCAGGCGATCGTCGCGGCCAGCGCCTCGTCCATCGAGGTCGGGGCCATGCCGAAGGTGGTCTGGAAGTCGGTGGAGTCGAGCACGAAGGGCCGGACGAACTGGTAGCGCAGCTCCTCCAGCTCGCCGAGCATGGGCGAGAAGGCCCCCGCGGTGCGGACCAGCCAGTGCGGCATGACCTTGACCCCCGGGTTCGGGACGCCGGCGAGCGCGCACATGCGGTCGGCGACCTCGACGGCCGTCATCTCCCTGGCCGTCGGGACGTGCCAGGCACGGCCCCAGGCCCGCTCGTCCGTCGCGGCGGCCACCAGGGCGCGGGCCACGTCGGGCACGTAGGTCCAGCTGTGCGGCTGGGCGGGGTCGCCGATGTAGCGGACGGGCTTTCCGGTCAGGAGCCGGGGGACGAACCTGTCCCCCAGGTGCGCCTGGTCGAGGCAGCCGGGGCCGAAGTAGTCGGACCCGCGCACCTCGGTCACCCGGACCCTGCCGGCCTCGTGCGCGGCCAGGGCGTCGCGCCACATGCGGACGCGGATGGCCCCCTTGGCGCTGGGCGGGGTGAGCGGGTCGCTCTCCCTCATCGGCGCGCCGGGCGCGGCGTAGACGTAGAGGTTGCCGAGGATGACGTATCCGGCGCCGGTGGCCTCGGCGGTCGCCAGCAGCGACTCCGCGACCGGCGGCCAGTCCTGCGCCCAGCGGTTGTAGGGCGGGTTGACACAGTTGTAGAGCGCGTCGGCGCCCCGGGTCAGGACGGTCATCCGCTCCCGGTCGGCGGCATCGGCCGCGACCTTGCGGACCCCCTTCAGGTCGGGCCCGGAGCCCGAACGGCTGACGAGGACGACCTCGTGTCCCCGGCCCGCCAGCAACCGGGCGACCTCCGAGCCGACCTGCCCGGCTCCCGCGATGACATGCTTGCCCATGATGGTTCTTCCTTCCATTGAGATGAGTCGGGATGACCGGTGGCGGTGGGCTCACTGGTTCCAGACGAGCCGCAGGACGGCGTTGACGACGTAGACGGCGGCGAAGACGATCCCCGGGGTGAGGCGGCCCGCCATGACCAGCGCCAGGGCGCCACCGCCGAACCAGACGACCTCCAGGACGACCCGGGCGAACCCGGTGAGCGGGATCGTGGCGCCGTTGGCGGCGCCGAAGAGCGCCCAGACGACGACGAACAGCGCGGGGGCGCCGAGTCCGAGGAGCAGCTTCGTCACCAGGCTCTGGCCTGCGGTGAAACCCCAGTAACCGGCCGAGAACAGGACGCCCAGCTCCAGAAGGAACATGACGAGCAGGTTGGTGTTCTTGGCCAGGGACAGCATGGGGGCTCCTTCAGAGAGTGTCGTTCCGTTCTGAGAGCAATGCTCTCTCCAAAGAGCACGACTCGTCAAGAGCACTGCTCTCTTTTATTTTCGGTGCTCTGATATGGTTCGGACATGAGCTCAAGCCGAACAGCACGGGAACGGGTCCGCGCCGAGCTGACCCGCGAGATCACCGACATCGCCCGCAGGCACCTGGCCACCGAGGGTGCCGGCGGACTCTCCCTGCGCGCGGTCGCCCGCGAGATGGGCATGGTCTCCTCGGCGATCTACCGCTACTTCCCCTCCCGGGACGATCTGCTCACCGCCCTGATCATCGACGGCTACAACGCCGTCGGAGAGGCCGTGGAGAACGCGGACGCGGCCTGCCCGCCCCACGACCACACCGGCCGATGGCTGGCGCTCTGCCACGTCGTACGGGACTGGGCACTGGCGCACCCGCACGAGTACGCCCTGCTGTACGGCTCCCCCGTGCCCGGCTACCAGGCTCCGCAGGACACCATCGCCCCGGCGATCCGCGACACGATCGTCTACGGCCGGATCGTCTCCGACGCCCACCGGGCCGGAGCCCTCAACCCGCCGGGCATCTGCCCGCCCGTGCCGGCCGCCTTCAGCGAGGACGCCGCACGCGTGCGCGCGATCATCCCCGACGTCCCCGACGACGTGATCGTCCGTGCCCTGATGATCTGGACCGGCCTGTTCGGCTGGCTCAACTTCGAGCTGTTCGGCCAGTTCAACAACACGATCCTCGACCCCACCGCGGCCTTCGACCACTCGATGCGCTGCTCGGCCGCCTTCCTCGGCCTGCCCGCCTGAGGCACCGGGGCTCGCCGTGGCACGACTCTTGCACATGTGCAAGAGTCGTGCCACGAGCGGTGGCGCGGCGGCCCCCTTTCATGCGATCACCGAGGCGCACCGGCATGTGCCAAAATCGCCGCATGCTGAACATCGGGACGATCGTGCTGGGTGTCGCCGACATACGGCGGGCGACCGATTTCTGGAGTCAGGCACTGCGTTACGTTCCTCGCGACGGCGAGAGCAAGGACGACTGGGTCGTACTGGAACCGGCCGACGGTCCCGGCACCGCGCTGGCGCTGGACCTCAGCGAGGTTCCCGTGCAGAAGCACCCGCGCGTCCACTTTGACCTCCACACCGAGGACCAGGTCGCCGAGGTCGAGCGGCTGGTGTCCCTCGGCGCCGAACGGGTCGACTGGGATCTCTACCCGGAGGACCCTGACTTCGTCGTCCTCGCCGACACCGAGGGCAACCGCTTCTGCGTCATCGATCTCAACCACGGCTGAACCGCCTGCGGCGCCTCCCCCGCGCCGCGGGGCGGGCCGGAAAAGACAAGCGGCACCCCGCGCCGAGCTCTCCTCCGGCGCAACCCTCGCATATACGCAAGCGTTGCATCATGACGAAAAGTAGCGCGACGGCCACCCTCGGTGCGATGGCCGAGGCACAAGCGATCCCGCCCTATGCCTCTCCCCGCGCGTTTGAGGCTGCGCTCACCGCCCGATTCAAGACGCTCACGGCAGAGCGCCCGTATTCCATCTCTCAGCTACGCCGCCGATTCGCCTACGACCGTGCACTCGCCCGCTGCTTCTCCGGGCCGTCAAGCGATCGATGGGTGCTCAAAGGCGGCATATCGATCACGTCGGGATCCTGAAGTCCGGCGAGTCCGAGCTGGGAGTGATCAGGCGAGATACACCCCGACGTCGACGTTGCCCCGCAGCGCCTTGGAGTAGGGGCAGTGCTCGTGTGCCCGCTCGGTGAGCCGGCCGGCGAGCTGCGGGTCCACCTCCGGCAGGTGGACCGTGACGTCGACGCCGAACACGTAGTCGTCGTGCTTTCCGCGCTTGCGCAGCTTGACGGTCGTGTCGACGCTGGCGTTGGTGGTGTCCACGCCTTCCCTGCCGGCGATCAGGGCGAGGGAGCTGCGGAAGCAGGCCGCGTACGCGGCGGCCATGAGCTGTTCGGGGTTGGTGGCGCCGCCGGGGCCGCCGAGCTGCTCCGGCGCCCTCAGTTCGAGGTCGAGAAGCCCGTCGTCCGTTCGCACCCGTCCGGCTCCGCCGCCCGTCGAGGAGGCCCATGCCGTGTAGAGGGTGTCGTAGCCGGCGTCGCCGCCGATGGCCCCGGTGAGCTCGGCTTCGACGCCGGGCCCCGAGTAGTCCGAGGCCATCGGCCGGGACGGCCGGCCCGGCCGACCTGAAAGGCCTGTCGCCCCGGCTCCCGGCCTCTGCTGTCCGGACCGCACGTCGTGTCCCATGGATTCGCCCCCGATTTCCCGCCCAAGACGGCCCGGGTGCCCGCCGTACCCTCTCCCCCGCGCCTGGACCTGTATGAACTGGTCGAAACGCTGGTTATCTACCCGCGGAAATGAGCACCGACACGGTACCGCGGGCTCATGAAGGGAGATCCCCGCCAAGGACGCGGTCGTTCACGAACGCGTTGCGGAACTTACCGGCCGGGTCGTAGGCGTCGAGCAGCCGCCGGAAGTCCGCAAGCCGCTCGTACAGGGCCCCCAGGCTCTGCGGGGGCATGCCGAAGAGCTTGCCCCAGTGCGGCCGGGCGCCGAAGGGCTCCAGTTCCTCCTCCACCAGGGCGAGCACCCGGCTCACCGCCGGCCAGTCCTTCTTCCAGGTGAAGTGGACGGCGACCGCCGCCTGCCGGTAGGAGGGGCTCATCCACAGGTCGTCCGCCGCGACGGTCCGGATCTCCGACACCTGCAGGACGGGGGCGATTCGCCTCGTGGCGCGGCACCAGGTATTCGGACTGGAGCTCCTCCCCGCTGCTGGGCGTGAAGTCCAGCCGGAAGTGCGGCAACCGCTCATGCCACGGGCCGGGCACGCCCAGTTGCTCGGTGCAGTTGACGGCCGGCATGTCCGGCAGGGGATGCCGGGCGGTCCGCGCCAGGGTGGCTCCCAAGGTGATGTTGCCGGCCCAGTTCCGCTCGCGCTCGCCCAACAAGGTGCTCCTCTGCGGCCTGCTCCGGATCGCGCCCCGCGCGGCGGCAACGGTCACCGCCGCGCTCAGCGTAGTCCGGGCGGTTCCACCCGTCGTTGGCGGGCCACGCCACGACGGCCGCCCGTCCCGGCCGCTGCGCCCGGACGTGCCGGAGGGACGTTGTGGTTGAGGCGGAAGACGTTGTCCGGGTCGTAGGCCCTCTTCACCTCGCGCAGACGGCGATGGTCGTCGGCGGTGTAGGCCGTCTCGGTCTTGGTGGGATCGGTCAGGAAGTTCAGGAACGAACCGCCGGTCGCGTGCGGCCGCAGCGCCGCCGCCAGTCCGGGCAGGGCCGCGTCGACGATGAGGGAGAAGGGCACCGTACGGTGGCCCACCGGACCCGCGCCCGGTCGCGGGTGGGCCATCGCGCCACCCCAGTGACGGATCTCCACCGTCCCCGCCTGCTCGCTCGCCTTCACCAGGATGTCGATCACCGGGTCGGACAGCTCATGGACCAGGTCCAGGTGCCGGGCCGCCGTGCCTCCCATCGCCGCCTGCCCGAAGCTCATCGGCCGCAGGCCGTCAAGCAGCGCCGGACCGGCGCTCGCCCATAGCGGCCGGAGCAGCCGGCGGGCCTCATCGGCCTGTCCGGCGTGCATGACCTTGATGGCGAGCACCCGCCTGCCCCGCATCGACTCGGGGATCTGCGGAGCATCGGGCATCCGCGTCAGCAGGAGCGCGGTGCTGATGTCGTCGGGAGCGCCGGCGGCCCACTCCCGGTAACGGACGAGCGTTTCGGCCCCTGACTCGATCGCGAAGTAGGCGACGCCCGCGTAGACCTGGGTCACCGGGTAGAGCCGGAACTCCAGGGCGGTGACCACGCCGAAGTTGCCGCCGCCTCCGCGCAGCGCCCAGAACAGCTCGGGGTGGCTGTCGGCGCTCGCCGTCACGAGCCTTCCGTCCGCGGTGATCACCTCGGCGCGCAGCACGCTGTCGGCGGCGAAACCGTACTTGCGCGCCAGCCATCCGACCCCGCCGCCGAGGGTGTAGCCGGTGACGCCGACATCCGGCGCGGAACCCGCCAGCGGCGCCAGGCCGAACGGCGCGGCGGCGGCGATGACCTCGCCCCATCGGGCACCGGGAGCGACCCGGGCGATCCGCCGGTCCGCATCCACCAGGACCGTCGTCATCGCCGAGGTCTTGAGCAGGATGCCGCCGTCGGACGGGACGTGCGTGCCGTGCCCGGTGGCCTGAACCGCGAGGGGCAGGTCGTGCTCGCGTGCCGCGACCACGGTGGCCCGCACGTCCGCGGTCCCGGACGCCTCGGCGACCATCGCCGGACGCGGGTCGATCGTCGGATGGAGTGGCTGCCGCTGCGTGTCGTAGCCGATCTCACCCGGCAGGTGCACGGCTCCGCCGAATTCGAGACGCAGGCGGCGTGCGGCTGCGGAGACGTCGTCACCGCCGAAACCGGCATCGTGCGACCGGTGCGTCCGCTTCTCGACGTGCTGGCTCATTCGAACTGTTCCCTCGTCTCGAAGTCGTCTCTCCACGTGCGCCGACCGGGCCGCCGCGACTCGGCGAAACCCCGGTCGCCGGCACCTCGGTCACCGTCACGTCGAGCGTGCCTCCAGCGTCTCACCGACAGCTTCTCTAGTCAAGACAATTTAAATTGTCGGTTCATCGCGCGATGCTTCCGGAAGGCGCGGCATCGCCAGGAAAGACACGGCACCGGGCGGGGAGGGGGGGTCGGAGCGTGCCAGGTCGGGGCGCCGGGGTCTTCTCACCCGGGCTCCCTTCGCGGACGACCGCCATGGCTCGCGCGGAGACCGTGACCGAGCCGGCATGAGCGGTGCCGTCGAGCGGGTTCGTGCCGGTGACCCCCGGAGACGACTCGACCGCGCGTCCGCGGGTTACGCGGAGAGCGCGGTCGAATGGACGACGTGGCCTCGTGGGCGGTTGCCGGGCGCGTTCTTCGGCAGGTCGTGCCGCAGGTGCGCGAGCCGTACCTAGCGGGTGGCGCGGTTGACGGCGGAGATGATGGCCTTCAGGGAGGCGGTGGTGGTGTTGGCGTCGACGCCGACGCCCCACAGCGCTTCGCCGGCGATCTCGCACTCGATGTACGAGGCGGCCTTGGCGTCGGTGCCCGCGCTCATCGCGTGCTCGGCGTAGTCGAGGACGCGAACCTGGATGCCGATTCTGGCCAGCGCGTCGCAGAAGGCGGAGATGGGGCCGTTGCCGACCCCCTCGACCTCGCGGATCTCACCGTCGACACGCAGGTCGGCGCTGATGGCGTCCCTCTCGTCCACCCTGGAGACGGTGCGGTGGGCCAGCAGGCCCAGGCGCCCCCACGGGCTGACCGGGTTCGGCAGATATTCGTCGGTGAACACCTCGAACATCTGGGCCGGGCTCACCTCGCCGCCGAGGGCGTCGGTGCGGGCCTGGACGACGCGGGAGAACTCGATCTGCAGGCGGCGCGGCAGGTCGAGCTGGTGGTCGGCCTTCATGATGTAGGCGACCCCGCCCTTGCCGGACTGGCTGTTGACCCGGATGACCGCCTCGTAGGTGCGGCCGATGTCCTTGGGGTCGATCGGCAGGTACGGCACGGCCCAGGTGAACTCCTCCACCGGAACTCCCGCGGCGGCCGCGTCGCGCTCCAGATGCTCGAAGCCCTTCTTGATCGCGTCCTGGTGGGAGCCGGAGAAGGCGGTGTAGACCAGCTCGCCGCCCCACGGGTGGCGCGGGTGGACGGGCAGCTGGTTGCAGTATTCGGTGACCCGGCGGACCTCGTCGATGTCGGACAGGTCGATCTCGGGGTCGACGCCCTGGGAGAACAGGTTCATGCCCAGCGTGACCAGGCATACGTTGCCGGTGCGCTCGCCGTTGCCGAACAGGCAGCCCTCGATGCGGTCGGCCCCGGCCATGTAGCCCAGCTCGGCGGCGGCCACGGCGGTGCCCCGGTCGTTGTGCGGGTGCAGGGAGAGCACGATCGAGTCGCGGTAGGCCAGGTTGCGGTGCATCCACTCGATCTGGTCGGCGTAGATGTTCGGGGTGGCCATCTCGACGGTGGCGGGCAGGTTGACGATGACCTTGCGGTCCGGGGTGGGCTGCCAGACGTCGTTGACGGCGTCGCAGACCTCCACCGCGTACTCCAGCTCGGTCCCGGTGAAGGACTCCGGCGAGTACTGGAAGTAGACGTCCACGTCGGAGGCGTCGGCCAGCTTCTTGCAGAGCTTGGCGCCCTCCACCGCGATGGCGGTGATCCCCTCGCGGTCCTGGCCGAACACGACGCGGCGCTGCAGGGTGGAGGTGGAGTTGTACAGGTGGACGATGGCCGTCTTCGCACCCTGGAGCGACTCGAAGGTCCGCTCGATCAGCTCAGGTCTGGCCTGGGTGAGAACCTGGATCACCACGTCGTCGGGGATGAGGCCCTCTTCGATGATCTGCCGGACGAAGTCGAAGTCGGTCTGCGACGCGGCCGGGAAACCTACCTCGATCTCCTTGTAGCCCATCTTCACCAGCAGCTCGAACATCTTGAGCTTGCGGTGGGAGTCCATCGGGTCGATCAGCGCCTGGTTGCCGTCACGCAGGTCCACCGCGCACCACCGCGGGGCCCGCTCGATGACCTTGCCGGGCCAGGTGCGGTCGTCGAGCCGGACCGGGGCGTAGGGCTGGTAGCGCTTGAACGACATGGGGCTGGGCTGCTGCTGCGGATACATGCAAGGGCTCCTCGACTGGAAAGACAATCGCGGCCGACGCGCATGGCTCGCTCCGCGACGAGGGAGCCGGCCTTCTACAGGCCCTCGTCGCGGCAGCTAAGAAGCAGACCGCGCAGCATGCATAGCACGCTAGCAGACGGCCGCAAATCTCTGGGACCCGTGCCCACATCGTGAGACCGGCGTATCACCCCGGGCCTTCTCCCATCCCCCGGTCACCCCGGTTCCCCTCGCTCGGTCGCCCCGGGTCTTCTCCCATCGCTCGGCCAGACCGCCTCGAACGGCCTCACCGACGTTGGCGGCGCCGGCCTTCGCCGTGCCGTGCCGTATGGCCGGCATGAGGCGGTCGCCGTGGAGCACTCCCGAGAGACCGCGCGGGACGGACGGCGCCGCACGGGACGCAGGCGAAATACGTCGTCCGTCGGCCCGGTCTGCGCCGGAACGCTCACCCGCTGATCGGATACAGTCCCGAAAGGAGCCAAGACAGGGGAACGCGATGAAAGACGACGACATCCTCGCCCACATCCACGAGCTCATCGCCGAGGAGCACGGGCTGCGGCAGCGGCTGGCCTCAGGTTCGATCTCCTCGCACGAGGAGAACAACCGGATCAAGCAGCTGGAGGAGGCCCTCGACCAGGCGTGGGACCTGCTCAGGCAGCGCCGGGCGCGCCGGGAGTTCGGCGAGGACCCCGACTCGGCGGCACCGCGCCCGATCGACGAGGTCGAGGACTACCGTCAGTAACGAGGGAGCCCGCCGGTGAGGTGCTCCCCTTCGTCCTCCGGACGGCCCTGGCAGCGCAGGTCGCCCGGGGCGGGCGGCGGGGCCGGGGCCAGCCAGGAGATCATGCTCTGCTCGACGTACCAGCCGTGCAGGTTCACCCAGGTCCTGGGAACCTCGCCGGGGTCCGGGCAGAGGACCTTGGACTGGAGCCGGTCGTTCTGGACGAAGCTCACGACGCCCTCGCGTCCCAGCACGGTGGACATCTGGTCGTCGCTGGCGACCAGATAGCCCACGAGCACCCGGGGCGTCTCCTTCTCGGTCATCTGCAGGGCCATCAACGGGAGGATCGGCGCCTTCATCACGACCACGCCCACCAGGAACGGGGTGAACACCGCCATCGCGATCGCGATGCCATGGGTGAGGACCCGGGCCGGGGCCGGGGGAACCGGACCGGTCAGCAGGACCGCGAGCCCCGGCGGAAGCGTGAGGAGAAGCGCGGTGGCCACGTCGCGCGCGGCGAAGGCGGCCCCGATGGCCGGCCAGAGCACCGCGTAGGAGATCACCGCGGCCATCACGGGCAGCCCGTAGCAGACGACGCCCCGCAGCCCTTCGTGCCGGGCGAAGCGATCTCGCACCGTCAGCCCCGCCACGGCCAGCGACAGCATCGCCAGCGTCGGCAGGAACCGTAGCTGCCAGGCGAACAGCCCCACCACGACGGCCAGGGCCACCACCCAGCCGGGCAGCCGCTCGGCGGTGCGCACCAACCAGGAGGAACGGCCGGTGCTGATCCAGTACAGGGTGCCGAGCACCCTGCCGCCCAGGATGAGGGCGGGCAGGACCCAGACGGTCGTCAGCAGGACGGCACTGAGCAGGCCCAGCGGGCTGATGTTCTGCAGGAGGAGAAGCAGTGTCTGGGTGTCCTGCCGGCTGGCGTACCACAGCCGCATCACCAGCAGGACGAGAGGGAACACCGGCAGCAGCGCGAGCAGCCACTCCTGGTTCCTCGGCGCATCCTTGACCCGCCTGGTGCTCTTCAACGGGACGGGCAGTCCTGGACGGGCAGGGACCGCTCCCACGGCCATCTGCGCACCGGCGGGGGAAGAGCGCAGGGTTGCTCCGCCTGGGCGACGTTCACGTTGGGGCTGGCCGACAGCATCGGATCGATGTAGGCCTGGTAGGCCTGCTCCCACCTCTGGTCCTGAGGGTCGGCGTAGGAGCGGTAGAGAGCGAGGTCGACCAGGGTCCGCAGGGCTTTGTTGGAGCCGGTGTTGACCGCCCACATCTCGGTCTTCTCCAGCGCGATGTCGTGATGGCGCAGCGCTCCGCCGGACTCTGCGACGAACCCGGCCAGAATGGCCGCGTCGGTGGTCATCGCGTCGAACTCACCGCTCTTCAGCCCCGTGGCGCAGTCGCTGATCAGATTCTTGGCGGTGACGATGGCCTTCGTCGCCCTGGCCAGCTCGATCTCGGAGGTCGAGGTCCCGAGCGTGCAGACCTTCCTGCCCTCCAGCTGTCCCAGAGAGGTGATCTTTCCCGGGTAGTCGGATCTGGTCACCACGGACTGCTCGGTGTAGAGGTAGGGCGTGGAGAAGCCGACGGAGGGATCCTCCTGCCGGGCGCGTGTCACGCTGAAGGTGGCGACCACGAGGTCGACCCTGACGAACCGGCCGTCGCCGTCCAGGGCCTGCATTCGTGCCCTGTCCTCGGTTTCGATGGACAGGAAGTCGACCTTGTCCGGCGGATAGCCCAGATCCGCGGCGATCAGGTAGGCGATCTGGATCTCGAAGCCCTTGAAGGTGCGTCTGCCGGTCTGCTCCCGCAGCGCGATGCCGGGAGTATCGGCCTTTACCCCGATTCGGAGCCGGTCCTTGTTGAACAGCCCGGCCTTCTCCCGCAGCTCGGCCTCGGTGGGCGGCCCACTCACCCACATGACGGACGCACCGACCACGATCGCGGCCAGGACCAGCGCGATCCACGCCGCGAGCCGGAACCGCCGCGCGCGCCGCCGGCCGTACCCGGGCGGCGGGCCGTACTCGGGCGGCGGGTCGGGCATGGGCGGGTCGGGCATGGGCGGCGGACCGGATTCGGCCGGTGCGCCGAGCCGGTGGCCGAACGCGGACGGCGAGCCGGGCTGCGAAACAGGCGCGGACGGCGAACCGGACTCCGGATTCAGGCGGGAGCCGGGATACGGGCCGGACAGCGGCTCACGGGCTTCGGGAGAAGCCGGTGAATCCTTCCCCCGCGCTCCTGCGTCCGCAGGTTCTTCGATCATGGCACCTCCGGACTCCCCGTCTGACCGGCAGGCTATGCCGCCGCCGCCCGGCTCGGGCGTCCCTTCACCAAGACGAGATCAAACGGCATGCCGGTGCAGCGCCCGAAACACCCCTTAGGATCCACTATCAGATCTCTGGAAGGGGGGACGATGGATCTCGTCATTGGACCGTACCGCGTAGTGAGCAAGCTGGGACAGGGCCGGACCGGCGAGGTCTTCCTCGCCCGTGACCCCGACGGGCGTCAGGTCGCCGTCAAGGTCATCCACCCGGGCCTGGCCGCCGATCCCGCCTTCCGGCAGCGATTCCAACAGGAGGCGCAGGCCGCGACCCGGGTGGCCCGGTCATGCACCGCCCCGGTCCTGGGAGTCAGGCTCGACGGCGACCACGCCTATCTGGTCACCGAATACGTCGAGGGACCGAACCTTCGCCACCAGGTCGGCGAGCACGGCCCCCTCTCCGGATCGAGTCTGGAGACGCTGGCCGTGTCCACCGCCGTCGCGCTGCAGGCCGTCCACGCCGCCGGTCTCGTGCATCGGAATCTGAGGCCGTCCGCCGTCCTGCTCGGCCCGCTCGGGCCCAGGGTGATCGGCTTCGGCGTGGCCCATCTCGCCGGTCCGGCCGCCCTTCCCTCGCTGAGCACGCCCGGATACACCTCGCCGGAGCAGGCGCGGGGGCAGGAGGCCACCACGGCGTCGGACGTGTTCGCCTGGGGCGGGGTCGTTCTCTACGCGGCGACCGGGCGCGAACCGTCCGGCTCCGGCGCGGACGGGACCGGTGACCCCGCTCTGGCCGGCCTGCACGGCCCCCTCCGTGACCTGGCCGCCCACGCCCTCTCCTTGGACCCGGCTCGCCGTCCCAGCGTGCAGGACATCCTCAGGATCCTGACGGGCGCCATCGATCCGGCCACGTCCCTGGTCCAGCCACCCGCCGTGGAGCCGCTCGACGAACCCACCAACCCGGCCATCCCCATAGCCCGCCCACCCGCGGCGGCCGGACCCGTCGCGCAGCCGATCGGCCTGCCCGCCCCGATGGCCGGGCCCGCCGCGCAGCCACCCGGCGTGCCTCCCGGTCAGCCTCCCTCGACGGACCTGCTCCCGGCGCGGCCGGCAGACCTGCCGGTGCCGGTCGGCGCCTCGCCCGCTCCGCAGTGGCCGAGTCCGGCTCCCGGGGCGGGCAGGCCGAACAGTGCCGCCGCGGCAGGCGCCGCTCCGGCCCACTGGAAGCGGTCGGTCGCCGTTCCCCTCCTCGCGGGGCTGGCGGTCGCGCTGGTCATCGCCGCCTTCTCCTTCTTCCTGCCGCGGGACAGGGCGACCTCCGGCCAGGCGTCTCCGGCGCAGCCGATCGCCGGGACGAGCTCCGCCGTGTCCGTCCCGGACCCGGCGGCGGACTCCGCGGCCACACCGGTCCCGGCGGCCGATCCCACGGTCACGGGCTCTCCCTCAGCGCTTGTGACCTCCTCCCCGTCGCCCTCCTCGGCCAAGGCGGCGGTCACGCCCTCGCCGACGCGGGCCCTGCCGTTCCAAGACGACTTCAGCGGCGCGAACCGGGGCTGGACCACCGCGGCGGGAGGCAGCGGCAAGCACCGGCCGGCCCGGGGCGCCTACCGGATCGTCACCAGGTCCGATGGCTACCTGCCGGTCATCGCTCCCCTGACCGGTCCGGTGAAGAACACGATCATCACCGCGAAGGTCCGGATGCTGAACGGCAAGGGCGACTTCGGCGTCTTCTGCCGCGGTCTGGACAAGGGGTCCAAACGCTACGCGTTCTCGCTCGCCAGCAACGGCAACGCCTCCATCAGCAAGAGCGGCGAGGCGCCCGCCTCGGTGAAACAGGTCCGCGTTCCCGGTTTCGACCCGGCCCGGCTCACCGTCCTGCGGGCGGCCTGCCGCAGTGGAGCGGCAGGCACCAGGCTGACCCTGAGCGTCAACGGCAAGGAGGTCGTCTCCCGGCTCGACGACGACAGGCCGTTCGCCGCCGGCTCCATCGGCATGTTCGCCCACGCCTGGCACGGTGGCGTCAGGATGGACGTCAGTTTCGACTCCTTCGACGCCCGCCCCTGAGACCCTGGCCCGTCTCCGGTTCCGACGCCGCCCCCGTGCGGGAACCGGTGCGGGAACCGGGCACCGGGCCGGAGCACCGGGCCGGAGCACCGCGTCGCGCTCACACGACCACGCCACCGGGCCGCCGCGGCGCGCTCACATGGCCACGTCGTAGGAGGCCACGATGTCACCGTCGGGGATCACGCCCGCCGCGGTCACCACGACCCGCCTGCCCGGGTCCTCGTAGCCGTTGTCCGTCAGCCACAGCAGCGCCGCCGGCCCCAGGTCGCTGTAGGTGATCGGGGAGTTCGGCGAGAAGAGGTCCACACCGGCCGAGCCCCCCGCGATGTCCCCCTCGACGATCCACAGGGTGTAGGTGGTGTAGGTGGTCATGGCAGCCCCCGTGCTGTAGTCGTTCCCCGTGGGGTTCATACCCGGACCCGCCGGCGCCCCACCCGGAGCGTGGAACGCCCGACCGGCGCACCCGTGGTGACCGTCCGACCCGCCGGCTCGTCACCGGGCGACCGTCCGCCCGGAATGTGGCGTGCAACGGCATTCGGCAGGCATTCGCGATGCCGCACGGCGGGCGCGCGGAGTGCGGAAACCACTCCGACATCGTCATGCAACACTTCGGAAACCGCCGGTTCCTATGGTCCGGTAATGCGGCTCACACCACACGAGCAGGAGCGCCTGCTCATCCACGTCGCCGCCGGTGTCGCCCGTGACCGCAGGTCCCGGGGGCTCCGGCTCAACCATCCCGAGGCCACCGCGATCATCGCGTCCTTCCTGATGGAGGGCGCGCGGGACGGGCGGACCGTCGCGGACCTGATGGAGTCCGGACGCAACGTGCTGTCCCGGCGGGACGTCATGGACGGCGTGCCCGAGATGCTGGAGTCGGTGCAGATAGAGGCCACTTTCCCCGACGGCACCAAGCTCGTCACCGTTCACCAGCCGATCCCGTGACCGAGGAACCGTGAGCGATGAGACCCGGTGAGATCCAGTACGGCGAGGCGCCCATCCCGCTCAACCCGGGCCGCGAGCGCGTCACCGTCCGCGTCGTCAACACCGCCGACCGGCCGATTCAAGTGGGGTCGCACTACCACTTCGCCGCCGCCAACCCCGGCTTGGAGTTCGACCGCCGGGCGGCCTGGGGCACCCGCCTCGACGTGCCGGCGGGTACGGCGGTTCGGTTCGAACCCGGCGTCGAGCGCGACGTGACGCTCGTGCCGATCGCCGGACACCGGATCGTCCCCGGGCTACGCGCCGAGTGGTCCGGGCCTCTCGACGGGAGCGCCCATGTTCGTTGAACGGTCCCGTTACGCCGCGCTCTACGGACCCACCGCCGGTGACCGGGTCAGGCTCGCCGACACCGACCTGTTCGTCGAGGTCACCGAGGACCTGTCGATGGGACCCGCCGGGGCGGGCGACGAGGCCGTGTTCGGCGGCGGCAAGGTCATCCGGGAGTCGATGGGCCAGGCCAGGACCACCCGGGCCGAGGGCTCCCCCGACCTGGTGATCACCGGTGCGGTCGTCCTCGACCACTGGGGCGTGGTCAAGGCCGACCTCGGGATCAGGGACGGCCGGATCGTCGCGATCGGCAAGGCCGGCAACCCCGACACCATGGACGGCGTCCACCCCGATCTGGTGATCGGCCCGTCCACCGAGATCCTCGCGGGCAACGGGAAGATCCTGACGGCGGGGGCGATCGACTCCCACGTCCACCTGATCTGCCCGCAGATCCTGGACGAGGCCCTGGCCGCGGGGGTGACGACGATCATCGGCGGCGGCACCGGACCGGCCGAGGGAACCAAGGCCACCACGGTGACCGGCACCTGGTATCTCGCGCGGATGCTGGAGTCACTCGACTCCTACCCGGTCAACGTCGCGCTGCTCGGCAAGGGCAACACGGTAAGCACCGAGGGCCTGCTGGAGCAGCTGCGCGCCGGAGCCTCCGGTTTCAAACTGCACGAGGACTGGGGCACCACCCCCGCCGCCATCGACGCCTGCCTGTCGGTCGCCGACGCCACAGGCGTCCAGGTGGCGTTGCACACCGACACCCTGAACGAGGCCGGGTTCGTGGAGTCGACGCTGAAGGCGATCGGCGACCGGATGATCCACGCCTACCACACCGAAGGCGCGGGCGGCGGTCACGCGCCGGACATCATCCGGGTCGCCTCCTACGGCAACATCCTGCCCTCCTCGACCAACCCGACCCGCCCGCACACCGTCAACACGCTGCACGAGCACCTCGACATGCTGATGGTCTGCCACCACCTCAACCCCTCCATCCCCGAGGACCTGGCGTTCGCCGAGTCCCGGATCCGGCCGGCCACGATGGCCGCCGAGGATGTGCTGCACGACATGGGCGCGATCTCGATGATCGGTTCGGACTCCCAGGCGATGGGCCGGGTGGGCGAGACGATCATCCGGACCTGGCAGACCGCCCACGTGATGAAGGGCCGTCGCGGCACGCTGCCGGGCGACGGCCGCGCGGACAACCTCCGCGCCCGGCGATACATCGCGAAGTACACGATCTGCCCGGCGACGGCCCACGGTCTGGACCGCGAGGTCGGCTCGGTCGAGACCGGCAAGCTGGCCGACCTGGTCCTGTGGAACCCTGCCTTCTTCGGCATCAAGCCGGACCTGGTGATCAAGGGCGGTGTCATCGCCTACGCCCAGATGGGCGACGCCAACGCCTCCATTCCCACCCCCCAGCCGGTCATGCCCCGCCCCATGTTCGGCGCGGCCCCGGTGACCGCCGCCGCCACCTCGGTGCATTTCGTCGCCCCGGCGGCGATCGAGGACGGCCTGGCCGACCGCCTGGCCGTACGGCGGCGCCTGCTGCCGGTGGCCGACGTCCGGCGCCGGGGCAAGGAGAGCATGCCGCTCAACGACGCCATGCCCCGGATCGAGGTGGATCCCGACACCTTCGCCGTCCGCGTGGACGGCGAGCCGATCGAGCCAGCTCCGGCCGAGTCCCTGCCCATGACCCAGCGTTACTTCCTGTTCTGATGCGCGCCGCGTTGCTGTTGCTGGCCGACTCCCGGCTGCCCGCCGGGGGGCACGGGCACTCGGGGGGCGTCGAGGAGGCGGTCCGGATCGGGGCGGTCCACGACCTGCCCAGCCTCGCCGCCTTCCTGCGGGGGCGGCTGGCCACCGCGGGCCTGGTGGCCGCGGGCCTCGCGGCGGCCGCCTGCGAGCTCGGCGGGCCCGTTCCCGCCGCCGGTCCGGCGACGGCGGCCGGCCGTACCGGGCCGTGGGCCCGGCTGGACGCGGAGGCCGACGCCCGCGCCTCCTCTCCGGCCCAGCGCGAGGCGAGCCGGACGCAGGGCAGGCTGCTGCTGCGCACCGCCCGGCGGATCTGGCCGTCACCGGCGCTCGACGATCTGGCAGGAGCCGTACCGCAGGGTGCCCATCACCCGATCGCGCTCGGCGCGGTGGCGGCGTCGGCGGGGTGCGCCCCGAGGGAGGCCGCGCTCGCGGCGGCCTACACCGCCGTCACCGGCCCCGCCACGGCGGCGGTGCGGCTGCTGGGTCTCGACCCGGTCCCGGTCCATCGGCTTCTGGCCGATCTCGCTCCGGACATGGAGCGGATCGCCGCGGGAGCGCCGCTGGAGTGGGAGGCGCTGCCCGCCCACGCGGCGCCCGCGCTCGACCTGCTCGCCGAAGGACACGTCCGTGCCGAGCTGAGGCTCTTCGTCTCCTGAACACCTTGACCGGGAAGGACGGTGACGCCCATGGGCGCCGACCACGACGACCACCATCTGGCGGCCGACCCGCGAGGCCGGGCGCTGCGCCTGGGCATCGGCGGGCCGGTCGGCAGCGGCAAGACCGCGCTGACCGCGGCCCTGTGCCGGGCGCTCGGCCGGACGCTGCGCCTGGGCGTGGTGACCAACGACATCTACACCACCGAGGACGCCGATTTCCTGCGCCGGGCCGGCGTGCTCGAACCGGATCGGATCGCCGCCGTGCAGACCGGATGCTGCCCGCACACCGCCATCCGCGACGACATCGCCGCCAACCTCGACGCGGTGGAGAGTCTGGAGGAGCGGTGCGGCCCGCTCGACCTGGTGATCGTGGAGAGCGGCGGTGACAATCTCACCGCCACCTTCAGCAGGGGCCTGGCCGACAGCCAGATCTTCGTGCTGGACGTGTCGGGTGGCGACAAGGTCCCCCGCAAGGGTGGTCCCGGCGTGACGACGGCCGACCTGCTCGTGATCAACAAGACCGACCTGGCCCCCATGGTCGGCGCGGACCTCACGGTCATGTCCCGCGATGCGGCGGCCGTACGGAACGGCAGACCCGTGCTGTTCACCTCGGTCAGGCAGGAGCCGAGCTCGCCCGCGGTCGCCGAATGGGTCACCGCGCTCTTCCGCTCCTGGAGCCACGACCGGCTCCACGACCAACCCCACGACCACGACCACGTCCGCCTCTGAGCCGATGACCGTGACCCGCCGACCGGCACTCCGGCGCTCGATGACGGCTCGGGCCGCGATCGTCACCGAGCGCGCCCCGGACGGGCGAACTGTGCTCGCCACCATGCGCTCCGATCCGCCGCTCACGCTGCGCGGCACGGCGCCGGGCCAGGTACACCTGGTGTCCACCGCGGCCGGGCCGCTCGGTGGCGACGATCTCGCCCTCGACATCGAGGTGGGGGCGGGCAGCTCGCTGGACGTGCGGTCGGTCGCGAGCACGCTGGTGCTGCCCGGTTCGGGAGCCGCCGAGTCGCTGATGACGGTCACGGCCCGGGTCGGGCCGGGAGCGTCGCTGCGGTTCGCCCCCGAGCCGACCGTGCTCGCGGCCGGCTGCCTGCACCGCGTGGTGGTGCGGCTGACGCTCGCCGAGGACGCCCGGGTGTCCTGGCGTGAGGAGATCGTCTTTGGCCGGTACGGCGAGCGTCCGGGCCGCTGCCATTCCCGCTTCGACGCCACGGCCGGGGACGGACCGCTGCTGCGGCAGGAGTTCGTCGTGGGAGACCCGGCGATCGACACCGGCCCCGCCGTGTACGGCGACGCCCGGTGCGTGGGCAGCATCCTGACCACCGTGCGAGCGCCGGAGTCGGCGGTCGGGAACGGCTGGGCGGTGCTCCCCCTGGCCGGACCCGGCACTCTGATCTCCGCCCTCGGCCGGGACTGCGTCGAGCTGCGGCAGCGCCTGCGGAGCGGTGAGTCACACCTGGAGACCGTGACCGTCCCGCCTCGGGAGCGGTCGTGACGACCCGGACGGGACGAACCCGACCGCGGGCCCGGCTGCGACCTGACCGCGGCGGGCTCAGTCGTAGAAGCCCAGGCGGCGCAACTGCTTGGGGTCGCGCTGCCAGTCCTTGGCGACGCTGATCCGAAGGTCGAGATAGACCCGGGTGCCGAGCAGCGCCTCGATCTGCTGGCGAGCCCGGCTGCCGACGTCCTTGAGCCGGCTGCCCTTGTGCCCGATCACGATGGCCTTCTGCGACGGACGCTCGACGAACATGTGCGCGTAGATGTCGAGCAGGTCGTCACGGCCCTGCCGGGGCAGCATCTCGTCGACGACGACCGCGATCGAGTGTGGCAGCTCGTCCCGGACGCCCTCCAGCGCCGCCTCCCGGATCAGCTCGCCCACCAGCACCTGTTCGGGCTCGTCGGTGAGCTGGCCGCCTTCGTAGAGCGGCGGGCTCGCGGGAAGCCGGTCGATCAGCACGTCGCCCAGCACGCCCAGCTGCTCGCCCGACTGCGCCGAGACCGGGACGATCTCCTCGAAGTCCGAGAGCTGGGAGAGCGCCAGCAACTGTGCGGCGATCTGCTCACGTGACGCCAGATCGCACTTCGTCACCACGGCGACGACCGGGGTCTTCTTGACCGCGGCGAGCTTCTCGGCGATGAATCGGTCGCCCTTACCGATGGGCTCGTTGGCGGGCACGCAGAAGCCGATCACGTCGACCTCGGTGAGCGTGGACAGCACCAGGCTGTCCAGTCGCTCGCCCAGCAGGGTGCGGGGCCGGTGCAGGCCGGGGGTGTCCACGATGATGAGCTGGGCGTCCGGCCGGTGCACGATGCCGCGGATGGCCCGGCGAGTGGTCTGAGGCTTGGAGGAGGTGATCGCCACCTTCGTGCCGACCAACGCGTTCATCAGCGTGGATTTGCCGACGTTGGGCCGGCCGACGAAGCAGGCGAAACCGGCATGGAAATCAGCAGCTGAGGAACTCACGTCATCCATTGTCGCCGATGCCGGCCTCAGCTCTGACGCACGGTCCCGTCGGGGTCGGCCACGAGCAGCGTCTTGCCGCCCATGTCGCGGACCGCCTGGGCGTCCGCCTCGGCCGGTCCCTGCCCCGCGGTGACCAGCGCGGCCGCCTCAAGGGACTCGGCGCCGCTGGAGACGGCCATCGCCACGGCGACCTGCAGCGCCGACAGCGTCAGCGACGGCAACGCCACGTTGGTCGCCGAGTAGGTCCGGCCGGTCTCGTCGCGCACGGCCGCGCCCTCGGCGGCGGCGTTGCGGGCGCGGGCGGAGCGGGCCAGAACAATGATCTTGTTGTCCTCGGGATCGAGGGTCACGTCACTCACAGCGCAAGGGTAATCAGCGCATGGCCTTCGATCCCAATCGACCTGCCCGCCAGGCGACGGCGAGCGCGGTCAGCGGGCCGCCTGCTCGACGAGGAACTGGGCCAGTTGCTGGGTGCGCCGGACGTCGACGTTCGCGACCCCGGTGTGCACCAGCGAGACCAGGGTGCCGCCGATACGGGCGAAGACCATGTGCATCTCGTAGGGATATCCGTTCAGCCGGCCGCGCAGCCGCTTGGCCTGCACATCGTCACCGATGGCGTCCAGTTTCAGGCTGGACAGCCTCAGGGAGGTGCTCCTGCCGGGCAGGGGGCTCCTGGCGACCGGGCAGCCCTCCAGCGCTTCGGTCAGCTCGTCGAAGCGGTGCTCGGCATCGACGCCGGTGTAGGACGCCAGGCCGACTCCGAGTAGTTCGCCCAGTTCGTCGCCCGGATAGGTGGCGGCCACCCGCACCCCCGGCGTCCGCCGTGGCGCCCCGCCGCCCGCCATGCCGAGGACGAGCCGGCAGTCACGGCCGGCCGGGCGGAACGGGGGTTTCCATCCCTCACCCGGCCTCGCGGAAAAGCCGTCGGGTAATTGCTGTGCGTTCGGCAATAAACTCCGCAACCGCGCCAGTTCTGTACCGGCGTCCTTTCTGGCAGGCCCGGCCTCGGCACCGCACGCCGTCAGCGCCCCGGCCAGGACCACGCAGACGCCGGCCGCCACGGCAAAACGAATCCCCCGCGTCATGACTATTCCCCCGATGTCACATGCGAGGCGTCTTGTCCCCGCCGATCCGCTTTCTTCCCCGATGGTAAAAGCGGCAATCATCGAGAAACGGCCCGAGGGCGCCCTCAACCGCATTATGCGGCCGAGAACACCCTCGGACGAGAGGCGCAGAGCGGCCGGAGACCGTCCTCGCCTTCTTCTCCCCCCGTGGAGCCGTCCTTCGCGCCGCGAACCCCTCCCGGCGCCGGGACCTCTCCACCGGCTCCCGCGCGAGCGGATGCCGTGAGATGAGAATGGCGCGCGCCGCTTGCAGCCTGCTTGCGAGCCGCTTGGGAGATCGTCCCGCCCCGGACGCGACCCGCCCCCGCCTTCACCCGGGGCCGGCGTCCCGCCCCGGACGCGGCCCTCCCCTGCCTTCCGCAAAGGGCCGGCGTCCCGCCCCGGACGCGGCTCTCCCCTGCCTTCACCCGGGGCCGGCGTCCCGCCCTAGTCGTGTTCCACGGACGCACTGACCGAATTGGGCTCGGCCGGGGTGATCCGTTTGATGAGGACCGTGCCGATCCGGTTGCGGCGCCCGGCGAGGCTCTCCGCGGTCAGGCTGAGTCCCTCCACCACAGCCTCGGAGCCGGCGATCGGCACCCTGCCCAGCGCGTGTGCCAGCAGGCCGCCCACGGTCTCGACGTCGTCCACCTCGAGCTCGATGTCGAACAGGTCGGCCAGGTCGCCCACGGGAAGCCTGGCGGTCACCCGGACCGACCCGTCGTCCAGCGGCTCCACCGGGGGAGTCTCCTGGTCGTATTCGTCGGTGATCTCACCCACGATCTCCTCGAGGACGTCCTCGATGGTGACCAGTCCGGCCGTCCCGCCGTACTCGTCGATGACGATGGCCTGGTGGATCTGACGAGCCTGCATCTCCCGCAGGAGCTGGTCGATGGGCTTGCTCTCCGGCACGTAGCTGGCCGGGCGCATGATCGTCTCAACCTGCTCGGCCCGACCGTCGTCGCCGGTCTCCTGCACCCGGCGCACGATGTCCTTGAGATAGGCGATGCCGATGACGTCGTCCTCGTTCTCGCCGACCACGGGGATGCGGGAGAATCCACTGCGCAGGGCGAGCGACAGGGCCTGGTTCAGCGTCTTGCCGCGCTCGATGAAGACCATGTCGGTGCGGGGCACCATGACCTCGCGGACCAGGGTGTCGCCGAGCTCGAAGACCGAGTGGATCATCTCCCGCTCGTCCGGCTCGATGACCCTGCGCTCTTCGGCCAGGTCGACCAGGTCGCGCAGCTCGGCCTCGGAGGTGAACGGCCCCTCCCTGAAGCCCTTGCCTGGCGTCACGGCGTTGCCGAGCAGGATGAGCAGCTTGGGCAGCGGGCCGAAGATCCGGGTCAGGCCGTACACGAGGGGGGCGCTGGCGAGCGCGATCGGCTCGGCGTGCTGGCGGCCGAGTGTGCGCGGCGAGACGCCGACGATCACGTAGCTGATCACGATCATGACCGCCGCCGCGGCGGCGTAGGCCCAGCCCTTGTCGCCGAGCCAGTCGATGAAGAGCAGCGTGGCGATCACCGTGGCGATGAGCTCGCAGCTGAGCCGGAGCAGGAGCAGCAGATTGAGGTAGCGCGGCGGATCGGCGACGATCGCCTGCAGGCGCACCGCGCCCCGGCGCCCCTCACGGACGAACTCCTCGGCGCGCACCCGTGAGATGCGGGCCAGAGCCGTCTCCGCGCTGGCTATCAGGCCGCCGACCACGACGAGGACGACGGCCGAGAACAACCACCCGTTGGCGAGGTTCACCGCTGGGGGCGCACCTCCCGCCACGATTCGAGGAGTTCGCCCTGCAGGCCGAACATCTCCTTGTGCTCCTCGGGCTCGGCGTGGTCGTAACCGAGCAGGTGGAGGATGCCGTGCGTGCACAGCAGCTCCAGCTCCGCCTCGGTGCTGTGCCCGGCCTCGGCGGCCTGCTTGGCGGCCACCTGCGGGCACAGGACCACATCGCCCAGGAGCGCGGGATCGGTGGGGGCGTCCCCCTCCTGCCTGGCTCCGGAGCCGGGCCCCGGACGCAGCTCGTCCATCGGGAAGGAGAGCACGTCCGTCGGGCCGGGCTCCCCCATCCACTGCTCGTGCAGCACCGCCATGGCCTCTTCGTCCACGATCAGAATGGACAGCTCGGCGAGCGGGTTGATGTCCATCCGCTCCAGCACGTGCCCGGCGAGCGAGACGATGAGTCCTTCGTCGACCTCGACGCCGGATTCGTTGTTGACCTCGATGCTCACTGGTCGCTCATCTTCTTTCCCGGGGGCGCTTGACGACGCCCTTGATCGCCTGCGGGGCGGCGCTCTGCCGCTGCGTCTCGTCATAACGCCCGTAGGCGTCCACGATGTCGCCCACGAGCCTGTGCCGCACCACGTCCGCACTGGTCAGACGGCTGAAGTGGATGTCGGCGATGCCTTCGAGGATCTCCTGCACCACGCGCAGGCCGCTCAGCGTGCCACCCGGCAGGTCGACCTGGGTGACGTCGCCGGTGACGACGATCTTCGAGTTGAAGCCCAGCCGCGTCAGGAACATCTTCATCTGCTCGGGCGAGGTGTTCTGCGCCTCGTCCAGGATGATGTAGGCGTCGTTGAGCGTACGGCCTCGCATGTAGGCGAGGGGGGCGACCTCGATCGTGCCCGCGGCCATCAGCCGGGGGATCGAATCGGGATCGAGCATGTCGTGCAGCGCGTCGTAGAGAGGGCGCAGGTAGGGGTCGATCTTCTCGTAGAGCGTGCCGGGCAGGAAGCCCAGCCGCTCGCCCGCCTCGACCGCGGGGCGGGTGAGAATGATCCGGTTGACCTTCTTCTCCTGGAGCGCCTTCACCGCCTTGGCCATCGCGAGGTAGGTCTTGCCGGTGCCGGCCGGACCGATGCCGAAGACGATGGTGTGCTTGTCGATCGCGTCGACGTAGCGCTTCTGGTTGACGGTCTTCGGACGGATGGTCCGGCCCCGCGAGGAGATGATGTCGAGGGAGAGCACCTCGGCCGGGCGGTCGGAGGTCATCCGCAGCATCGCGATGCTGCGCTCGACGGCGTCCGTCGTGAGTTCCGCGCCTCCCTGGACGAGCTCGGTCAGCTCTTCGAAGAGGCGCACCACGATGCTGCTCTCCTCCGGGCTGCCGGTGATGGTGATCTCGTTGCCCCGGACGTGGATGTCGGCACGGAAGGCGCCCTCGATGACGCGCAGCAGCTCGTCGCGCGAGCCCAGCAGGCTGACCATCGAATGATCGTCCGGAATCACCACCTTTGCCTGGGTCCGGCTGGGACCCTTCGTTCGCGGTGGGGATGTTCTGCTGGAATCGTTTGTCTCGGACATAGGCGGGCCTTTCGGCCTGTTCGCCTCCAGATATCGGCGTGGGACTTCTACGCCATCGTATCCGTGATCCACGCGATCGCGCTTGCCGGTTTTATCCGGGGGGCCAGGTCAGGCCGCGCCCGCCGAGCACGTGTCCGTGCACGTGGAAGACGGTCTGGCCGGCCTGCGCGCCCGTGTTGAAGACCAGGCGGTATCCCGCGTCGGCGACGCCCTCCTGCTGGGCGACCGCGTGCGCCGCCTTGATCACGTCGTCGGCGAGCCCGTGGTCGGCGGCGGCCAGCGCGGCCGCGTCCGGGTAGTGGTCCTTGGGGACCACGAGCACATGGGTGGGCGCCTGCGGATTGACGTCCCGGAAGGCCAGCGTGCGGTCGGTCTCATGGACGATCTTCGCGGGGATCTCCCCGGCCACGATCTTGCAGAACAGGCAGTCGGCTTCACTCACCATGCAGGCACCCTATCCTCCCCCGGCGTTGCCAATCGGTGATGGTCCATCGCCAGCAAAGAAAGATCCACCCGGATAAGGTGGGTATGCAAAACTTCAACAACTACAGACCATGCGATTAGCGCGATATGGCCGCCTGGCGAGGACACGACTGGGTCATGCCCCCTAATGAACCGGAAGAGCGTAAACCCTCTGGGAAGGCCGAGCGTCCCACTGATGTGACCACCGAGACCCTCGTGGCCGACAGGTCGCTCGGGGCGGTGCCCGTCGAGTGGGACGCCGATATGGCCGTTACCGCGCTGTACAGCGCGCATTACCGGTCGCTTGTGCGTCTCGCTGTGTTACTCGTCCGCGATATGGCAACCGCGGAGGAGGTCGTGCAGGACGCGTTCGTCGCCATCCACGGCGCCTGGCGTCGCCTGCGTGACACCGACAAGGCACTCGCCTACCTGCGTCAATCGGTCGTCAATCGATCGCGCTCGGTGCTTCGGCATCGGGCCGTCGTGGAGAAGTACGCGCCCAAGGGCATGCCGGACGCGCCGAGCGCCGAGAACGGCGCGATCGGCGAGTTCGAGCGGTCCGCCGTCATCGAGGCACTTCGCGGTCTTCCCGCGCGCCAGCGGGAGGCACTGGTCCTGCGCTACTACGGAGACCTGTCGGAAGCACAGATCGCCCACGCGATGGGCATCAGCAAGGGAGCGGTCAAGAGCCACACGGCCCGTGGCATGGCCGCCCTACGAACTTCACTGGAGCAACTGTCATGACCGAGTCCCCCGACGAGTACGGCGAGCTGCTCCGCCGTGTCCTCAGCGCGGAGGCGGACTCGGTCGTTCCCTCCCCGGACGGGCTGGAGATCATCCGGGCCCGTGTGGAAAGACGCGGGCTCCGCGGGCTGATGTGGTGGCGCGCCGGAGCCTCCGTCGCGGGAGCCGTCCTGGTCGCGGCCACCGTCGTCATGATGGTCCCGCAGTTCCGCGAGCAGGTGACCCGGCAGATCGACGACGTGAACTTCACCCAGTCGGCCCCGCCCGAGCTGTCGGCCACCTCGCGGGCCCCCGCCAACGACGACGCCCACCTTCCGGCCGCCACCAAGCCGGGGCCCGCGACCACGGCGCCCCTGCCGGCGGCCACCCCGTCCAGGACCGCGGTGCCCAGCCCGAAGCCGAGCGCGAAGCCGACTCCCCGGCCCACGCCGACCCCGAGGCCCACGCCGGCACCCACCTGCCCCACGACGCTTCCCGACACCTCAGCGGTCGAGCCCGAGGATCCTCCGAAGGAGTGCGGTAAGACGCCGGCCCCGAAGCCCTCGGAGTCCGTCACGCCCTCCGATCGCCCGTGCTCGACCGAGGGGTGCCCTCCGTCGGAGGAGCCCCCGATGCCGACCGAGGCGGCGACGGAGGTGGCGACGGCCGTCTCGGGCGGCTAGGCGGTCACCAGCGTCCGGTGCGTGTCTGGAGCACCGCCGCCGCCGCGACCCCGGCCGTCGAGGTGCGCAGCACGGTCGGGCCGAGCAGCGCGGGCACGGCCCCCGCCTCGCGGAACGCGGCGATCTCCGCTTCGGCGACCCCGCCCTCGGGACCGACGACCACGACGATGTCACCGGCCTCGGGGAGCTCCAGAGTGGACAGCGGGCAGGCCGCCTCCTCGTGCAGCACGAGGCCCAGGGCGGCCGCCGACAGCAGTGCGGCGACCCGGGAGGTGGTGGCGAGCTCGCTCACCTCGGGCAGGTGGAAGCGGCGGGACTGCTTGCCCGCCTCCCGCGCCGTGGAACGCCAGCGGCTCAGCGCCTTGACCGCCCTGTCGCCCTTCCACTGGGTGATGCACCGGGTCGCGGCCCAGGGCACGATCACATCGACCCCCGCCTCGGTCATCATCTCCACCGCCAGCTCACCCCGGTCCCCCTTGGGCAGCCCCTGCACCACGACCAGACGGGGCCGCGGGGCCGGCACGTCGTAGCGGCGCAGCACCTCGACGCGCAGGGACTCCTTGCCCGCGTCCAGGACCACGCACTCGGCCACGGCGCCCGCGCCGTCGGTCAGGTCGAGCCGCTCCCCGGCCCGCAGCCGCCGTACGGCCGCCGCGTGACGCCCTTCGGGGCCGCCGAAGGTGAACTCCGCCCGCGCCAGGTCGGCCGGCTCGGCCAGGAAGACCGGAGCCGTCATCGGCCGTCGAAGGCGTGCCGGCGAGGCCGGGAGGCGTCGCGGTCAGCGGCCATTGAACGCATCCCGCAGCCGGGAGAAGAATCCCTGCTGGCCGGGGGCGAACTTACCGGGCGGGCGCTCCTCGCCGCGGAGCTTGGCGAGCTCGCGCATGAGCTCCTCCTGGGCGGGGTCGAGGCGGGCGGGGGTCTCCACGTTGACGTGGATCAGCAGGTCGCCCCGGCCGTTCTCGTTGAGGCGCTGGACGCCCCGGCCGTACAGCGGGATGGTCTGCCCGGACTGGGTGCCCGGCCGGATGTCGAGCTCCTCGGCGCCGTCGAGCGTCTCCATGGTCAGGATGGTGCCGAGCGAGGCCGCCGTCATCGGGATCTGCACGGTGCAGTGCAGGTCGTCGCCACGACGCTCGAAGATCTCGTGCGGGCGTTCGACGATCTCCAGGAACAGGTCGCCGGGCGGGCCGCCGCCCGGACCGATCTCGCCCTCGCCGGCGAGCTGGATGTGGGTGCCGTCTTCCACGCCCGCCGGGATGCGGACCTTGATGGTCCGCCGCGTGCGGACCCGGCCGTCGCCGGAGCATTCCTGGCAGGGGTTGCGGATGATCGAGCCGAACCCGCCGCACTGGGGGCAGGGGCGCGAGGTCATGACCTGGCCGAGGAAGGAGCGGGTGACCTGGGAGACCTCGCCCCGGCCGTGGCACATGTCACAGGTGTCGGGGTGGGTGCCGGCCGCGGCGCCGGAGCCCGTGCAGACCTCACAGAGCACGGCGGTGTCGACGACCAGCTCACGGGTGGTGCCGAAGGCCGACTCGCGCAGGTCGAGCTCCACCCGGATGGTGGCGTTGCGGCCCCGGCGAGCACGCGACCGGGGCCCGCGGCCACCGCCGCCGCCGGCCGCGCCGAAGAAGGCGTCCATGATGTCGCTGAACGGGAAGCCCGCGCCGAAGCCGCCGGCGCCCGCACCGGCGCCCGAGGCGAACGGGTCGGCGCCCATGTCGTACATCTGGCGCTTGTTGGGGTCGGACAGGACCTCGTAGGCCTGCGTGATGTCCTTGAACCGCTCCTGGGTCTCAGGGTCGGGGTTCACGTCGGGATGCAACTCCCGCGCCAGACGGCGGTAAGCCTTCTTGATCTCTTCCGCACTGGCGTCACGGCGCACCCCGAGGGTGCCGTAGTAGTCGCTCTTAGCCACTTAGTTGACCTCTTAGGATGCAGCCAGGATCTGGCTGACGTAGCGTGCCACCGCGCGCACCGCGCCCATCGTGACCGGGTAGTCCATTCGCGTCGGACCCAGCACACCGAGCCGGGCCAGTTGTTTGTCCCCCGAACCGTATCCGGCGGCGACGATCGATGTGCCCTGGAGACCCGTGTAGGGGTTCTCCGAGCCGATCCGCACCGTCAGAGCCGACAGGTCGGAGGTCTCACCGAGCAGGCGCATCAGCACGACCTGCTCTTCCAGGGCCTCCAGCACGTCGCGGAGACCGACGGTGAAGTCGGCTCCCGCGAGGTTGGCCGCCCCGGCGAAAACGATCTTCTCATCATGCCGGTCCACGAGGGACTCCAGCAGCACCGACAGGATCGTGGCCGCCAGCGGCCGGTCCTCCACCGCGAGCCGGGCGGGCAGGTCGGCGACCATGTCGGGGACCCTGGCCAGCCCGCACCCGTCCAGGCAGGCGTTGAGGGTCGCGCGCAGATGGGCGACGCGGGCCTCGTCGACCACGTCGGGCAGCTCGATCACGCGCTGCTCGACCCGTCCGGTGTTGGTGATGAGCACGAACATCAGCCGGCGCTCGCTCAGCGGGACCAGCTCGACGTGCCGGACCGTGGAGTTGGTCAGTGTGGGGTATTGCACGACGGCGACCTGACGGGTGAGCTGCGCCAGCAGCCGCACCGTGCGCATCACGACGTCGTCGATGTCCACGGCGCCGGCGAGGAAGCTCTCGATGGCCTTCTTCTCCGCGCTCGACAACGGCTTCACCTGCGAGAGCCGGTCGACGAACAGCCGGTAGCCCTTGTCCGTGGGCACCCGGCCGGCGCTGGTGTGGGGCTGGGCGATATAGCCCTGCTCCTCCAGCACCGCCATGTCGTTGCGGATGGTCGCCGGCGACACACCGAGGTTGTGCCGCTCGACGAGAGCCTTGGAGCCCACCGGTTCGTTGGTGGACACGTAGTCCTCGACGATGGCACGGAGCACCGCCAGTTTACGATCGTCGACCAACGTGCTCACCTCCCTGCCCGCACCCGAACGTGAAACGTCAGGGCTGGCACTCTGTGTTCCCGAGTGCCAAGTGTACGGCTCTCGCCCGCGGGGTGCGATAACGCGACGTCGGGAGGATGAGGCCAAGCGTCCGTCAAGTCAATTGCTATCGGGATACAAGCGACAAGGCCCACAATCTACGACATGTCCCACGATTTCGGATCCCCCTCGGGTGGCGCCTCTGCCGGCGCGCCCGGTCACGGCGCGCCCCAGCAGCCCTACGGCCACCAGCAGGGCGCCCCTTCTTACGGCTACGCGCCACCCGGATACGGCACGCCTCAGGGACCGCCGCCGAAGACGAAGATCAAGCCCAGCATCGGCTGGATCGTCGGCGCCTGGCTCGTCTTCGTGCTCAGCATCATCGTCGGTATCGCCGGTTTCGCCGGCGGAATCTTCAGTGCGATCACCGATGCCGCCCCCACCAGCTCGTTCGGCTCGGACAAGACCGTCACGGTCAGGCTCGACCCGGCGGACAAGCCCGCCGTCTACGTCTCCGCCGAGACGGGCACCAAGTTCGAATGCCAGCTCCAGGGCGACCCCGCGAAGGTCAGGCTCGAACAGCCGGGCGTGCAGCAGACCGTGACCGCCGACGGCGTCATCTGGGAGATGGCCCTGCGGGTGGGAGTGGACAAGGCCGGCGACTACCAGCTCACATGCACGGCTCCCGAGACGTCGAACGCCAGGTTCGGCGTGGGCAAGGAGATCGCCGCCGGTTCGGTGATGAGCGGAGCGGTCGCGCTGTTCGCGGTGCCGGCACTGGGGTTCCTGCTGGCCGTCATCGTGACGATCGTCGTGCTGGTCAGGCGGAGCGGCGCCCGCAAGCGCCGGGCCGCCGCGGCCGGGCAGTGGGGACAGCCCGGACCCTACGGCGGGTGATCGCGGCCTTTGCTACCGTCCCCTTGATCCCTGAAGAGAGGACGGGCGGTCGGTGATGTACGAGCGTGACGTGCTGTCGGAGAACTGGCGACGCCCCCTCAAGGGGAAGATCCCCCAGGTCCCCGCGGAGCTCGACCTGGTCGTGGAGGACGCCGACGGCGGCTTCTGCGGCGCCGTGGTGGCCTGCGACAAGGAGGCCGTCACGCTGGAGGACCGGTTCGGGCGGCGGCGGCTGTTCCCGCTGGAGCCCGCCGCGTTCCTCCTGGAGGGCAAGGTCGTGACGCTGGTACGACCCACCGCCGCGCCACGGGCCCCGAAACGCAGCGCCTCGGGCTCGATCGCGGTGGAGGGGCTGCGGGCACAGGTGGCCAAGGAGAGCCGGATCTACGTGGAGGGCGTGCACGACGCCGCCCTCGTGGAGAAGGTCTGGGGGCACGACCTGCGCGTCGAGGGCGTGGTCGTGGAATACCTGGAAGGGATCGACCACCTGCCCTCGATCGTCGAGGAGTTCGAGCCCGGCCCCGGCCGCCGACTGGGCGTGCTCGTCGACCACCTGGTCTCCGGATCGAAGGAGAGCCGGATCTCCGCCCAGATCTCCTCGCCGCACGTGCTGATCGTCGGACACCCGTTCGTGGACGTCTGGCAGGCGGTCAAGCCCGCGGTGCTGAAGATCGCGTCCTGGCCGTCGGTGCCACGTGGCGTACCGTGGAAGGAAGGGGTCATCGCCGCCCTCGGCTGGGATCTGGAGCCGGGCGACGCATGGCGCCGCATTCTCGGATCGGTCGCCACCTACGCCGATCTGGAGCCGGAGCTCCTCGGGTCGGTCGAGGAGCTGATCGACTTCGTGACGGTTCCCGGCGAGGATGGCTGATCCCGCACCCCATCAGGAGGGGCCATGAGCGACAGTCACGAGAACCCGCGGCACGAGCCCGCGGACGGCGAGCACCCCGGGCCCGCCGGGCCGCCCCGGTGGTCCGATCATCCCCGGCCAGATCATCCCGCGCCGGGGCAGGGCTACCCGCCTCCCGCCGCCTCGCCGTACGGGCCCGGCGGCTACGGCTATCAGGACGACTACCGCAACGCCTATCCGCCGCCCGGGCCGTACGGCTACGGATATCCCGCGCCACCGGGCGGCTACGGCCCGCGGCCCGGCGGCGACGACACCACCATGGCCATGCTCGCCCATCTGCTGGGCCTGCTGACCTGGTTCGTCGGCCCGCTGGTGGTGTATCTCGCGAAGAAGGACGAGTCCCCCTACGTGCGGGCCCAGGCGGCCGAGGCGCTCAACTTCCAGCTCACCCTGACGATCGCCTACTTCGTCTCCTGGATTCTGGCGTTCGTGCTGATCGGTTTCCTGCTGATGCTGGTGATCTGGATCGGCTCGATCGTCTTGATGATCGTCGCCGCCGTCGCGGCCAACCGGGGAGAGAACTACCGCTATCCGCTGAACATCCGCTTCGTCAGCTGATCGCGGGCACCGCCCCGCGTCTTCGGGCCGGGCTCCGGCGTCCTCAGGTCAGGTCGCGCACCAGGGCGTCGGCCAGCAGGCGGCCTCGCAGCGTCAGCACCGCGCGGCCCGCCTTGAACGGCTCCACCTCCAGCAGGCCGTCGGCCAGCGCCCGGGCGACCACCGGCGGCCGTTCGATCTCCTTGAGCGGGAAGCCCTGGGCGAGCCTGAGCTCCAGCATCAGCCGCTCCACCGCCCTGTCCCGCGGGGCGAGCACCTCGCGCGCGTGCGCGGGCGAGACATCGGAGGCCAGGCGCTGAGCGTAGGCCGCCGGATGCTTGACGTTCCACCAGCGGGTGCCGCCGACGTGACTGTGCGCGCCGGGGCCGACGCCCCACCAGTCGCCGCCGGTCCAGTAGAGGAGGTTGTGCCGACAGCGCCCGGCCTCCGAGGTCGCCCAGTTGGACACCTCATACCACTCGAATCCGGCCTCGGCGAGCATGGCGTCGGCGATGAGGTAGCGGTCGGCGGCCACGTCGTCGTCGGGCATCGGCAGCTCGCCGCGCCGGATCCTGGCCGCCAGCCTGGTGCCGTCCTCCACGATCAGCGAGTAGGCCGAAACATGGTCGGGCCCGGCCTCGATCGCCGCCGCGAGCGAGGCCCGCCAGTCGTCGTCGCTCTCCCCCGGCGTGCTGTAGATCAGGTCCAGGTTGACATGGTCGAACCCGGCGTCCCTGGCCTCCTGTACGGCGCGCGCCGGGCGGCCGGGGGTGTGCCGGCGCTCCAGCACCGTGAGCACGTGCTCGCGGGCGCTCTGCATGCCGAAGCTCATCCGGGTGAACCCGCCGGCGCGCAGCTCGGCCAGATAGGCCGGGTCCACCGACTCCGGGTTGGCCTCGGTGGTCACCTCGGCGCCGGCGGCGAGCCCGAACTCCTCCTCGATCGCGCCCAGGATCCTGACCAGGTCTCCCGCGGGCAGCAGGGTGGGGGTGCCGCCTCCGAAGAACACGGTCTCGACCGGCAGGTCCACGGCGCCGAGGTTGGCGCGTGCCCGCCGTACTTCGTCGATGGCGGTGTCGGCGTAGTCCTTGTGCGAGGCGCCGGGACCGAGCTCGGACGCCGTGTAGGTGTTGAAGTCGCAGTAACCGCAACGGGTCACGCAGAAGGGCACGTGGACGTAGAAGCCGAAGGGCCGCCCGCCGAGCCCGTGGAGCGCGCTGTCGGGGAGCCGGCCGGAGGCCGGTACGGGATCGCCGTCGGGAAGAGTGGATGGCACGACACCAAGTCTGCCGCTCCCGCCGCGATGCCCGAAACATCGGCCGTGCCGCCATGACGGCCACCATGACGGCCGCCCGCGCGACGAGGCGACCGCCGCCCGTGCGGCGAATCCGCGACGGACCGTTGACGCCCGGATCGCCCGAGTCTACGAACTGCGTCTCCTCCGACGCTTGGGCCGACTGGCAACGCCCGGTGCCCGCCGAGCAGAGCGTGGACGGCGTCGCCGACACCGCGGGCCAGGCGCTGAACGGCAACCTCAACCAGCTGAAGAAGCTCAAGGCCAAGCACCCCGGTCTCAAGGTGTTGATCTCCCTGGGCGGCTGGAGCGGCTCGAAGTACTTCTCCGACGCGGTGCTCACCCCCGAGGGGCGCGCCAAGCTGGCGGCCTCCTGCGTGGACCTCTGGCTCAAGGGTGACCTGCCCGGCATCGCGCCCGGCAGCGGGGCCGGCGTCTTCGACGGCATCGACCTGGACTGGGAGTGGCCGGGTTCCTCCGGCAACGACGGCAACGTCATCCGGCCCGAGGACAAGCAGAACTTCACTCTGTTCGCCACCGAACTGCGCCACCGGCTGAACGAGTTCGACCGGCGCAGCGAGCTGACCGCCTACCTGCCCGCCGCGGTGGCGAAGATCGACGCGGGCTTCGAGGTCCGCGAGGTCTTCAAGCAGCTCACCTTCGCCACCGTCCAGGGCTACGACCTGCACGGCCCGTGGGAGAACGTCACCGGCCACAACGGCAACCTGTTCACCGACCGGCGCGACCCCGGCCCGGTGAAGTACAGCGTGGACCAGACCGTCCGCGACTACCTGTCACGCGGCGCCCCGGCCAAGAAGATCGTGGTCGGCGTCCCGGCGTACGGCCAGGGCTGGACCGGCGTCACCGGCGGCACGAGCGGCCTGTACGGCACCGCCACCGGTCCCGCCCCCGGCACCTGGGCCGCGGGCAGCGACGATTACAAGAACCTGGTGAACAAGCCCGGCAAGCGCTACCGCGACCTGCGGACCGGCACCACCTGGATCTACGACGGCAACGAGTTCTGGTCCTACGACGACCCGGCCTCGGTGCTGCAGAAGGCGGCCTACATCCGTCTCAGGGGTCTCGGCGGCTCCATGATGTGGTCCATCGACCAGGACGACGCCAAGGCCTCGCTCACCTCGGTGCTCTACAGCGTCCTGCGCTGAGGCACCGCCCCCGGACCGGGCGGGGCCGTAGGACCCGGATCTGCGGCGGTTCCGCCCGCACGACCTCCCCGGCTCGGGGCCGCCCCGAGCCGGGGAGACGCTATTTCTTGACCTTGTCGGCGGAGGACTCGGTGGACAGCGCGGCGACGAAGGCCTCCTGGGGCACCTCGACGCGGCCGACCATCTTCATCCGCTTCTTGCCTTCCTTCTGCTTCTCCAACAGCTTGCGCTTACGGGAGATGTCACCGCCGTAGCACTTGGCGAGGACGTCTTTGCGGATGGCGCGGATGTTCTCTCGGGCGATGACGCGGGCGCCGATGGCGGCCTGGATCGGGACCTCGAACTGCTGCCTGGGGATGAGCTCGCGAAGCTTCTTGGCCATCTCGACGCCGTAGCCGTAGGCCTTGTCCTTGTGGACGATGGCGCTGAAGGCGTCCACCGCCTCGCCCTGGAGCAGGATGTCGACCTTGACCAGGTCGGACTCCTGCTCGCCCGAGGGCTCGTAGTCCAGCGAGGCGTAGCCGCGCGTGCGGGACTTGAGCTGGTCGAAGAAGTCGAAGATGATCTCGCCGAGCGGCATGGTGTAGCGGATCTCGACGCGGTCCTCGGACAGGTAGTCCATGCCCTGCAGGTTGCCCCGGCGGTTCTGGCAGAGCTCCATGATGGCGCCGATGAATTCCGAGGGGACCAGCACCGTGGACTTCACCATGGGCTCGAAGACCTTCTCGACCTTGCCCGTGGGGAACTCCGACGGGTTGGTGACCGTGACCTCCTTGCCGTCCTCCATGATCACCCGATAGACCACGTTGGGCGCGGTGGAGATGAGCGAGAGGTTGAACTCGCGCTCCAGGCGCTCACGGACGATCTCCATGTGGAGCAGGCCGAGGAAGCCGCAGCGGAAGCCGAAGCCGAGGGCCGCGGAGGTCTCCGGCTCGTAGACCAGGGCGGCGTCGTTGAGCTGGAGCTTGTCCAGCGCCTCGCGAAGCTCGGGGTAGTCGTCGCCGTCGATCGGGTACAGGCCCGAGAACACCATGGGCTTGGGGTGCTCGTAGCCGCTGAGCGGCTCGGTGGCCGGCCGGGCGACGGAGGTGACCGTGTCACCGACCCGCGACTGGCGGACGTCCTTCACGCCGGTGATGAGGTAGCCCACCTCGCCGACGCCCAGGCCCTTGTCGGCGATCTTGGGCTCCGGCGAGATGACGCCGATCTCCAGCGTCTCGTGGGCCGCGGTGGTGGACATCATCAGGATGCGCTCACGCTTGCCCAGGTGGCCGTCCATGACCCGGACGTAGGTGATCACACCGCGGTAGGTGTCGTAGACGGAGTCGAAGATCAGCGCGCGGGCGGGCGCGTCGGCGTCGCCGACCGGGGCCGGAACGTTCTGGACGACGTGGTCGAGCAGCTCCCGGACGCCCACGCCGGTCTTGCCGGAGACCTTGAGCACGTCCTCCGGCTCACAGCCGATCAGGTGGGCGATCTCCGCGGCGTACTTCTCCGGCTGCGCGGCCGGCAGGTCGATCTTGTTGAGCACCGGGATGATCGTCATGTCGTTGTTCATGGCCAGGTAGAGGTTGGCCAGGGTCTGCGCCTCGATGCCCTGCGCGGCGTCGACCAGCAGGATCGCGCCCTCGCACGCCTGGAGCGAGCGGGAGACCTCGTAGGTGAAGTCCACGTGCCCAGGAGTGTCGATCATGTTGAGGACGTAGCCGGTGTCACCCATCTGCCACGGCAACCGGACGGCCTGCGACTTGATGGTGATGCCGCGCTCGCGCTCGATGTCCATCCGGTCGAGATACTGGGCGCGCATGGAGCGATCGTCGACCACGCCGGTGATCTGCAACATGCGGTCGGCAAGCGTCGACTTGCCATGGTCGATGTGCGCGATGATGCAGAAGTTGCGGATCACCGCGGGATCGGTCTGGCCAGGCTGAATGCGCACCGGTGTCCGTTTCGACGGGATTGATGACGATCGACGACTGGCATACCAGCCGTCTTCCATGGTGACATGTCCGGGTGATTGCCCGGACCAGAGCACGGCGCGGCCTGCGGTTTCTCGCGGTGGTGGCGGCAGTGCTCCTTGTGCTTCCAGGGGTGGCCGCGGCCATCCTCACGATCCAGTTTACCGGGACACCCGCCCCATGGGCGAAGGCCACCGGCAACGACGCTCTTTGGCTCGGCCACGCGTGGGTGGACGGCCGTAAGGACGCCGCCGACGTGAAGGACCTGGCCGCACGGCTACGCAAGACGGGCGTCAAGGACGTCTACGTCCATGCGGGCCCGTTCGACGGCGACGGGGCCCTTCCGGCCGCGAAATACCCCGAAGCGAAAAATTTCCTGAAATGGTGGCATGCGGAGTTGCCCAAGGTCCGGGTGTCGGCCTGGCTCGGGCAGAAGGTCGACGGTGTTCTCGACCTCGACGACCCGGCCGCCAGGCAGCGCGTGCTGGACGGCGTGAGCCAGATCGTGGCGCTCGGCTTCGACGGCGTGCACTACAACTTCGAACCGGTCGGCAGCGGCGACGGCGACTTCCTGGATCTGCTGACCCGGACGCGCGCGATCGTCGGCGACCGCCTGGTCTCCACCTCGACCCCGCAGATCGAGCCCTTCCCGCTGACGCGCCCGGCCGTGCGCGCCGTCATCGGCCACGACAAGTACTGGTCGCCCGACTACTTCCGGGAGGTGGTGGCCCGCACCGACCAGGTGGCGATCATGACCTACGACTCCTTCCTGCCCTCCGAGTTGCTCTACGGCGGCTATGTCGTACGGCAGGCCACCCTCGCGCTGGAGCTCGTGCCGCCGGAGAAGACCCTGCTGATCGGCGCTCCCGCCTATCATGACCACGGCGTGGCGTGGTCCGACGCGGCGGAGAGCGTCAAGACCGCGGCCGAGGGCGCCCGGCTGGCGCTGACCTCCCACGGCAAGCCCCGCGAGCGGTTCGGGCTGGCGCTTTACGTGGACTTCGCGGCCACGGCGGAGGACTGGGCGGAATACGAGCGTTTCTGGTCCCACCCATGACGACGGCACGGTAAACTGATCAGGCATCCCTCTGTCCAGGCAGTCGATTTGAGCGACCGTCCTGGCAGTTGGTAGCCTGTTCAACTGCGTGTGGCGCGCCCTCTCTGCCCGCGCGCCCCACTCCGACGACATTCACCGAGGCTTCTTCGTGGCGAACATCAAGTCCCAGATCAAGCGCAACCGGCAGAACGAGAAGGCCCGGCTGCGTAACAAGGCTGTCAAGTCGTCCCTGAAGACGGCGGTCCGCAAGTTCCGCGAGGCTGCCGACCAGGGCAACGTCGACGAGGCCGTCGCGCTCCAGCGCGCCGCCTCCCGTCAGCTGGACAAGGCCGCCAGCAAGGGCGTGATTCACAAGAACCAGGCCGCCAACCGCAAGTCGGCGATCGCCCAGCGCGTCGTCGAGCTGTCGGCCGCCAAGTAGTCCAGGCTCTTCGCTCTTCCAGACGCCGCATCCTCCAAAGGGGTGCGGCGTCTTGGCGTTCCCGGGCAGGGCGCATTTCACGCCCCGTCGCCCCCGGAGGCTCGGGTGGGTTCGGTGGGTTCGGTGGGTTCGGTGGGTTCGGTGGGTTCGGTGGGTTCGGTGGGTTCGGTGGGTTCGGTGGGTTCGACCTTGCCGGGACAGACCCCGCCGGAGGGCGGGTCCGGATCGCGTTCCCGCCCGTCACGCGCGACCCGTCCCGGCAGGCCCACAGACCGGATGAACCCGCCGGCAGGCCCACAGACGGATGGACCTGATCGCCCCGTCGGCGGACGAGCGGGCTATTCCAGGGCGCCCATCAATGTCCTGAGCAGATCACCCAGACGCTCACGCTCCTGCGGCGACAGTCCGGCCAGCGCCTCGTGCTGAGGCCCCAGCCCCGCGGTCACGGCCTCGTTGATCGTCTGAAGCCCCCGGGCTGTCAGGCTGACGCGTAGCGCCCGGCGGTCGTCGGGGTCGGGAGTGCGGGCGACCAGTCCGGCCCGTTCCAGCCGGTCGAGCCGCCCTGTCATGCCGCCGGAGGTCAGCATGAGGGTGGCGGTCATGGCCTTGGGCGAGAGCGTGTACGGCTCGCCGGCACGACGGAGGGTGGCGAGCACGTCGAACTCGCCCCGACCGAGGCCGTAAGCCCCGTAGACCTCTTCCATGCGGTCGCCCATGAGCCGGGCGATGCGGTAGATCCGCCCGAAGACGCCCATCGGCGACGGCTCCAGATCGGGCCGCTCTCTCCGCCACTGCGACACGATCCGGTCAACCGGGTCTTCTCCCATGGCGCCATCCTAACTTGACACTAAATAGCTTAGTGCTAAGTTACTTACTATTGAGCTTGCTTGAAGGAGACCCCCGTGCCCGCCTCACGTCCCATCCTGGTCGCCACCACCGCCCTCGCCCCTACGGTCTGGGGCACCACCTACATCGTGACCACCGAATTCCTCCCCCCGGACCGGCCACTGCTGACCGCCCTGTTGCGCGCCCTCCCCGCCGGACTCCTGCTGATCGCCATGACGCGGGTGCTTCCCCGAGGCGACTGGTGGTGGCGGGCGCCGGTCCTGGGCGCGCTGAACATCGGCATGTTCTTCCCCCTGCTGTTCCTGTCCGCCTATCGGCTGCCCGGAGGCGTCGCGGCGGTCCTCGGTGCCATCCAGCCCCTCCTCGTCGCCGGATTGACGCGCACGGCGCTGCGCGAGAACGTCCCGATCCACCGCGTCCTCGCCGGAATCGTGGCCACGGTCGGCGTCTCCCTCGTCGTGCTCCGAGCCAACGCGGCTCTCGACGTCATCGGCATCATCGCCGGTATCGTCGCCGCGACGGGCATGGCCACCGGCCTCGTCCTCACGCGTTCCTGGGGCAAACCGTCGGGCGTGGGAGACCTGGCCCTCACCGGCTGGCAGCTCACCGCGGGCGGCCTGATGATCGCCCCGGTGGCCTTCGCCGTCGAGGGCATGCCGCCCGCGCTGGACGCGGCCGCCGTCGGCGGCTACCTCTGGCTGGGGCTCGTCGGCACCGCTGCCGCCTACACGCTGTGGTTTCGCGGTATCTCCCGGCTACCCGCCCCCCAGGTGTCGCTGCTGGGCACTCTCAGTCCGCTCACGGCGGCGGTGCTCGGCTGGCTTTTCCTCGACCAGTCCCTGAGCCCGCTCCAGCTCATCGGCTTCGCCCTGGCCCTCGGCGCGACCGTCGCGGGCCAGCTTCCCCCGCCCCGGCGCACCCGCGTCCGCGCGAGCACACAGTCCGTCTAACGCCCCGTACGGCTGGCGACGACGACCTGGATCATGTGCTCCAGAGCGTAAGCCGGATCCGCGCCACCGCCCTTGACCTGCTCGTCGGCGGTGGCCGCGGCCTGAAGCGCACGGGCGATGCCGTCCGGGCCCCAGCCGTTCAGCTGCCGCTGAACCCGGTCGATCTTCCAGGGCGGCATGCCGAGATGGCTGGCGAGCTGCCCGCCACGCAGGTTTCGCGGGGCACCGCCCACTTTGGCCAGCGAGCGCAACCCTCCGGCGAGCGCGCTCACCAGCAGGACGGGGGCCGTTCCGGTGGCGAGCGCCCAACGGAGCTGTTCGAGGGCCTCACCCAGGCGGCCCTCGACGGCGGAGTCGGCCACGGTGAACCCGCTGACCTCGGCCCGGCCACGGTGGTAGCGGGCGACGGCCGCCTCATCGATGGTCTTGCCCGGGGTGTCGAAGGCGAGCTGGCTGCACGCGGCGGCGAGCTCACGGAGATCGTTTCCCACCGCGTCGAGCAGGGCTCCCGCCGCGTCGGCGCCGATGTTACGCCCCGCTCGTTTCAGCTCGGCCTTGATGAATGCGAGCCGTTCGGCCGGTTTGGTCAGCTTGGTGACGACGACCACCTGGGCACCGGCCTTCTTGACCCCG
The DNA here is from genome assembly GCF_050949235.1 of Streptosporangium sp. CA-135522. Lineage (NCBI taxonomy): Bacteria > Bacillati > Actinomycetota > Actinomycetes > Streptosporangiales > Streptosporangiaceae > Streptosporangium > Streptosporangium sp. CA-135522. The sequence continues at coordinate 2,581,282 of NZ_CP192026.1, read as the reverse complement.
TCGACCAGTGCCTTGCCTTTGACCCCGCCCGGGTGGACGAGGACCAGCACGGTGTCCTCCGCCGGACGCGCGGTGTAGGAGACGATCTCGGAGATGACGTCTTTGACCAGATCCTGGGCCGAGCGGATCGCCACCACCGACCTGTCGCCGAACAGCGAGGGCGAGGTCAGCCGGGTCAGCTCTCCCGGCTCCACCTTTCCTCCGACGAGGTCGTGCACCTCGGTGCCCGGATCCGCCGCCCGGACCGCCGCGATCACCTCGCCCACCGCGCGGTCGGCGAGCAACTCCTCGTCGCCGAGTATCAGGATCACGGGTGCTGGATCGGTTGCCGCCATGCTCAGCAGCATGCCACGTACCGGTGACCAAATCGCAATCAGCAAGCCGTTCGCAATTCGAATGCAGGCGGCATGGGGCAGCCTTGGCGCGAGCAAGGAGGTGAAACCCACGATGAACTCCACTACCTGCCGCCATGCCTGCCCGCACTGCGGGACGATCCTCGACGAGGGCCCCATCATGTATCGCTGCGCGCGTTGCAGCCGGTCGGTTTACGCCGCCGACGTGGACACCGAGTTCCGTCGCCCGGCCACGAGCACGCCCTGACCTCCGCACAGCCGATACGGCCGATACGGCCGACCTCCACGTGGCCGATGACCGACCTCTCCGTAGTGAACACCTCTCCGTAGTGAACACAGCTCCGTAGTGAACACAGCTCCGTAGTGAACACAGCTCCGTAGTGAACACAGCCGACCTCCGCGGGGGAGAGAGCGGAGACGGGATAGACCGTGCGACGAGTCAGCCGTGGTGCCCTCGGGAGACGACGGCCAGGCTTCCTTCCCTGGTCACCACGGCAAGATCTCCCGACAGGTCCGTACGGTGAACGCGCGTCCCCAGGCCGTTCAGCCGGGCCAGGGTCGAGGGGGCGGGATGGCCGTAGTCGTTGTCCGCTCCGACGCTGATCAGCGCCGAGCGGGCACCGGCCGCCGCGAAGAAGGCGGGATCATGTCCGGCTGATCCGTGATGGGGGACTTTGAGGATGTCGACCGGCGGAAAGCCCTGCCGAAGCAACTCCGCTTGGGCCTCGGCCTCGATGTCACCGCTGAGCAGCGCGGTGCCGGCCGCCCAACGCACGTGCACCACGACGCTGGCGTTGTTGACGACCGCCCCTTCTCCATCTCCCGCCGGGAACGTCTCGACCGATGGGCCGATGATCGTGAGTTCGGAGGGGCCGAAGCGCCAGCTCACGCCTGGCCTGGCCACCCACTCGACGACCCGGCGGCGGGCGAGGTCACCGCTCAGCCGGCTGCTCTCCCTCTCGGCGACCCGGTGTGGAGTCACCACCACCGCTCCCACCCGGCGCCCCCGGAAGACCCCGTCCAATCCACCGACGTGGTCGAAGTGCGGATGGGTGAGGATGACCAGCGGCACTTCCCGGACCGCCATGGACCGCAGGCACCGGTCCATCAGCACCGGGTCGGGCCCGGCGTCCACCACGACCGCACGACCCGGACCCGCGGCGACCAGCAGCGCGTCACCCTGACCGACGTCACATGCGACCAGCACCCAGCCTTCGGGCGGCCAGCGGACCATGACCGGCCCTGCCACGGCGACCGCGACCACCGTGCCCGCCGCGACAGCCAACGCGACCCGACGCAGCCGGCGACGCCGCAGTGCCAGGGCGATGGCCGTGACCGCGGCGGCCAGCGCGACCAGTCCGGTGATGCCGCCCGGCCATGGGATCGTGGCGAGTGGAAGACGCGCGGCGTGTTCCGCGACCTCGATGATCCATCCGGTGGCCAGGCCCGCCGGACGGACGAGCAGGTGGGCGAGCCCCATGTGCAAGGGCGCGACCAGCGCCACGAGGAAGCCGAGCAGGGTGGCCGGTGCGATGGCGGGACCTGCGAGCAGGTTGGCGGGGATCGCCACCGGCGCGAGCTGCCCGGACATCAGGACCAGCACCGGAGTGACGGCCGCTTGGGCCGCCGCGGGCACGGCGACCGCTTCGGCCGCCCAGCGGGGCATCCGCGTCGCGAGGCGTTCTCGCCAGCGGGGGGCGAGAACGAGGATGCCACCGGTGGCGCAGACCGACAGGGCGAACCCATAGGACCGGGCCAGAGCGGGGTCGAAGAGGACCAGCCCCAGGACGGTCGCCGACAGGGCTGCGACACCGTCACGTGAGCGGCCGGTACCGAGCGCCACGGAGGCGGCGGTTCCCATCAGAAGGGCGCGGAGCACGCTGGGCGAAGGACGGGCGACGACCGCGAAGGCGAGCATGGCGAACGCCGCCAGCGCCGCCCGGACCGTGAGAGGAAGCCCCGCCGTCCGGGCGAGCGCGACCGCCGCGCCCGCCACGATCGCCAGATTGGCCCCGGACACCGCGGTGAGATGGCTGAGGCCGGCCTCCTTGAAGTCGGCTCTGACCTGCCCGTCCATACGGGAGACGTCACCGACCACGAGCCCCGGCAATAGACCCCGTTGGAGCGGAGGAAGCACGTCGGCGGCCTCCCGCAGCCCCGACCGGAGCGTCCCGGCCACACGCTGGGCCCATGAAGGAGCGCTCAGGACACGCGGCGGTCCCCGCACCAGCACGATCGCCGCGAGCAACTCGCCGGAGTCGGCCGGGCCGAAGCGTCCCTGAACGACGATCCGCTGGCTGGGCGACAACGACCGCCACCCCTCCCCCGAGGTGAGCATCACCACCGGAACCCGCACCGCCGTCCTGGCCGCTCCCGCCCCGATCGACTCAACCCGTGCATGGACCACGAAACTCTCCCTCCGAAACCGCCCTCCACGCTGCGTCAGTTGCCGGGGGTCGTCTGTCACCACCGCCTCGACCTGCGTGGAAGCCCGCCTCGCCGCCAACTCGGCCACCGGTCCCGCGCTGACCGCGTGCACGTGAAAAGCCACCACGCCGGCCACCGCGGCCACACATCCCAGCGTCGCGATCGTCGCGTTCCGCCAGCCGGCACCCCCCGGGGAGATGATCCTCATGGCCACGAAGGCCGCCCCCGCGGCCGCGGTCACCGCCACCGCGGCGCCCACGACGGGCGGGCAGCCCAGAAGGACGATCGCGATCACCCAGGTGGCCAGGGTGGGCAGAACCAGGTGGAGAGCGTGCGCGGGCAGGCCCCTCTCGGCGAGGCCGTCATCGTGGATCACGGCGAAGGCACTGAAGCGGGTCATCGCCATGCCTCCTGGAAACGGCGGATCATGGCCGTGCCCGGGGAACCGACGGTCGTTGCCGTTCCCTTTCGAACGTTCCCCTGTGAAAGTTGGGGGCATGGCCGTCTCCCTCGGAAGCGGCGGTTCATACGCGGACCTTGTCTTTCATCTCGGCGTACTTCCGGTCGCCGATGCCGCTGACTTCCCGGAGCTGCTCGACGGCGCGGAAGCCACCGTGGCCGTCGCGGTATTCGACGATGCGGCGGGCGAGCACCTCGCCGACGCCCGGCAACTGTTCGAGCTGCTGCGGGGTGGCGGCGTTGAGGTCGAGGACGACCGCGGCCGGGTCAGCCACTATGGGCGCGGCGGCGGAACCGGGCATGCCCACGACGATCTGCTCGCCGTCGACGAGCTTGCGGGCGAGGTTGAGAGCACCGGCGCCGGTCCCCTTCCGGACGCCTCCGGCGGCTTGGAGCGCGTCGGTCACCCGGGAGCCGAGGGGCAGGGTGATCACCCCGGGGCGGTGGACCTTGCCCGTGACGTGAACGGTGACCTCGAGGACGGCACCTGACCCGGGAGTGGGGAAAGGGGAAACGGCCCGCGGGGGAAGAGGGGAGGCCGGCGCCGTACGGAGGGAGCCGGAGACGGGTTGAGGCGGAGCGAGGGGCTCGGGCTGCGGCTGGGACCGCCAGGCATGGACGCCACCGGCGATGGCCGCGGCCAGTGCGATGAGGAGAAGCAGGCGTAGTCCTGGGCGGCCGGGAGCGAGCACCGGGCCCTGAGTGGCGACGAGCCTGCGGAGGGTTTCGAAGGAAGGCGGCATCGGCGCTGAGCGCATCCGAGCCGCAGGACCGTCGAGGCGTGCCGAACCGTCCGCGCCGGCGAAGCCTCCATCTCGAGCCCTGCCACCCAGACCGCTCTGGTCAACAGAACCGTCAACAGAACCGGATGACCCGTCCGGGACGACCGGGCCGCCGGGCCGCCTTGCGGAAGCACCCCCTTGGAACCGGCCATCCAGATCACCCCGATCACCCCGACCGGGCAGATCACCTGGGATGGGCGAGGCGCCGAGCCGCCTTTCGGAAGCACCACCTTGGAACCGGCCGTCCAGATCGCCCCGACCAGGCTGACCACCCGGGACGGCCGGACCGCCGGGACGAACTCGGCCGCTCGGAACGGCCGGACCACCCGGCTGCGGGAAGCCACCGTCCCAGGCCGGACCACCCGGGGCTTCGGGGCTGTCGTGATGGGAGTCGTTCGGATCAGCCGAGCCGTCGGCCCGGGCAGGACCATCGGATGGGAGGGCACCGTCGGGGTGGGCGGGCTGGGATCGCTGGACGGGTCGCAGCGGAAGTGGCGGGAAAGCCACGGGATCGGGAAAGTTGAACGTCGTCAGCATCCGCAGCCGTGACTCGGCTCGGAATCGCTCGGTGACATGATCCGTGGTCCGCACATCCAGGACGCTATGACGGCACCACCGGGCGAGTCTCTGCCGAACTCGGCTCTGTGGACAACCTGTCGAGGCTGCGGCAGGGCTGTGGACACCTCGGGCCTGAGCTGCGGCAGGGCTGTGGACACCTCGGGCCTGAGAGGTCGACGCGCCAGGAGAGCATGCCGTGCCCGAAAGCGGGGCGGGCCTCGATCACGGTCACAGCGCAGGCGTCCCTCGCCGGTTACGACCGGTCATCGCGTACCCGGGGTGGACACCCCGTCTTTCAGGAGAAAGCGGAACTTCTCAGCGCCCGTGCCGCAGGCGAACGGGCGAGCCGGGGCCGAAGAGGAGACCGAGCCGGAGTTCGGGAAGAGAGAGGAGGAGCCCGGGGAGAGGCACGAGAAGTTCGGGGAGAGGCACGAGAAGTTCGGGGAGAGGCAAGAGGAGTTCGGGGAGAGGCACGAGAAGTTCGGGAGGTTCGGAAGACAGGACGGAGGTTCAGCAGGAGGGCGAGACGGTCAGGCCGAGCATGCCGGGGCCCGCGTGCGCACCGATGACCGCGCCGACTTCGACCACGGTGACCTTGGCGAGCCCCGGGATGCGTTGGGGCAGACACGCTGCCAGGGTCTCGGCGCGCGATCGGGCGGCGAGATGCTGGACGGCGACGTCCACCGGGCCGGTTCCGGCGGCCTGGACGGCGAGGTCTTCAAGGCGGGCGATGGCTCGGGCGGCGGTGCGGACCTTCTCCAGCGGGACGATCACGCCGTCGGCGATGTGCAACAGCGGTTTGATCATCAAGGCAGATCCGAGCAGGGTCGCCGCCGCGCCGATACGGCCTCCCCTGCGCAGGTACTCCAGGGTGTCCACGTAGAAGAAACTGCGGGTGGAGCGCATGCACCGGCGAGCGGCGTCGGCCACCTCGGTCCGGGTCTCGCCCCTCGCCGCCGCTTCGGCGGCGGCGAGGACAGGGAACCCCAGGCCCATGGCGATCGACCTGCTGTCGATGACCTCGACCGGGATCAGCGAGTCCTCGGCTCCGGCGCGGGCCGCCTCGACGGTGCCCGACATCTCCCCCGACAGGTGGATGGAGACGACACCGGCCGCGCCTCGGGCCGCCGCCTCGTCGTAGGCGTCCGCGAAACGCTGAGGAGCGGGCCGTGAGGTCGTTACGGGAGCCCACTCCCGGAGGGCGTCGCCCATCAGCGCGCCGTCGATCTGCGCCACGTCGTCGAGTGCCCGGCCACCCACCACGACCTGGAGCGGCACCGCGGTGATCCCCAGGCGGGAGAGCTCCTCCGACGGCAGATACGCGGTGGAGTCCGTGACGACGGCGACCGATGGCGACATATACCGACATTACCTGGAAGAGATCGCTTAACCGAGGCTGCAGTGACCATCGGTTCACTCTCCGTGCCGCGACCTGTGCCGCGACCTGTGTCGTGACCCGCCTGTCGGCGCGGCGATCGCGGCCTCGATGAATCCGATCCCGGTGAACCCGACCCCGGTGAATCCGATCCCGGGAGTTCGGCTTCGGCTTACTGGACGGGGGTGCCGCCGCGCCAGACCCGGCGAGGCTTGAGGCCGAAGGCCCAGGCGAAGGCGCCTTCGTGGTCGGCGTCCCACTGGACGATGTCGGCCAGGCGGCCGGGTGCCAGGACGCCGCGGTCGGGGACGCCGAGAACGGTGGCTCCGCCGAGGGTGGCGGCGCGGAGCGCGTCATTGACGCTCATGCCGAAGGCGGCCACGGCGAGGCTGATGACCAGTGACATCGAGGTGATCCCGCAGTGGCCCGGGTTGTGGTCACTGCCGAGGGCCACCGTGACACCCTGGGCGAGCATGCGCCGGACCGGCGGCAGGCTGCCGCGTTGCAGGGCGGTTCCCGGGCAGACCACGGCGGGGACGCCGTAGCGAGCCAGGATCGCGATGTCCTCGTCGGAGGTGTGGTGAAGCAGGTCGGCGGAGGCGCAACCGAGCTCGGCGGCGAGCTGGACGGCTCCGCGCCGGCTGTAGGCGCCGGCGTGCACCCGCGGCAGCAGGCCGACGTTACGGCCGGAGGCGAGGACCCAGCGGGCCTCGTCGGTGGTGAAGTGACCCTCGTCGCAGTAGACGTCGACGCTGTCGGCTCCGGCCGCGGCCGCGTCGGCGCACCAGGCGCCCACGGCCTCGACGTAGTCGCGCTGACGGCCGAAGTATTCCGGCGGGACGACGTGCGCGGCCATGAACGTCACGTGCACGCGCGGCATCATCGGCTCTTTTTCGAGCTCGCGCAGGAGCCGCACGTCGGCCAGCTCGCCGTCGCGGGTGAGGTGGTAGCCGGTCTTGGCCTCCACGGTGGTGGTGCCACTGAGCAGCCAGTCGCGCAGGCGCTCACGGACACCGTTGCACAGGGTCCACGGGTCGGTGCCCCGGGTCACCGTGACGGTGGAGCCGATGCCGCCACCGGCCGCGGTGATGGCCGACGGCGTGGAGCCGCCGGAGCGCATCGCCATCTCGGCGTAGCGGTTGCCCGCGTAGACCGGATGGGTGTGGGCGTCGATCAGACCAGGCGTGACCAGCGCGCCGCCCAGGTTCTCGACGTGGTCGACATCGACGATGTCGTCCACCACACCGGGGACGCTCTGCGGCAGGTCGGCGGCACGGCCGACCCAGGCGATCCGGTCGTTGTGCACCAGGATCGCGGCATTGCTGCACACGTCATTGCCGGTCCAAAGCCGGCCAATGTTGGTCAGAAGGCGGACCGTCATCGCATCACCGCCTTGTCAGCAGGGGAAGACATCGGGAGGGAGACCGCTTCCGGGCACGAAGGACGAACCCAGCCGTTGCCGGGCTCCATGCCCACCGGGTCCGCCGTGATTCCGGACGACATTGGGGGGTCTCCTGCTCTCATCCGCATATTTGTGGTGCGGCGACAGTATCGCCGGGATCATGATCAGGCGATTTCAGTTCAGTTACGTTATTTCACAAGTGAGCTCGCTGTACAGGCTAATTGGGAAGAACGCCGCTTCGCCGTAACCACACCCGGCGCGCCAGCTCCGCGGTGCCACCTAACCCTGAGCGTGTTTTCACAGCTCAGGCCACTTCTTTCCCGCCTGTCACATCGGTCTCCGAGACAACTTGCACCCTAACATCTCGGCAGATTTGCCTTATGGTAGCAATCCAAACCTCGACCGACCACTGTCTCTTTTGGGGCTTTTGTACAGTTTTCGCGCACCGCCAGTGCAGCCCATAAAGCCTTTCCAGGGCAAGGTCTCGCATTGAAATGTGCCGCACTACCTCTCTAGCCTGAAATCAGAAGAGTCCGCCACCGGGATCGAGACGGCGATCGCACCGCCCCGATCGACGTGCCGGCCTGGCCGCCGCCCGTTCCCGCCACCCGCCGCCCACTGCCCGCCGCCCAGCCGCCCAGCCGCCGCTCCAGGAGTTGCCGGCCATCGCCGCCCGCCGACAGATGTCGTCTCCATCATCTCCACGCCGCTTTCCCGTCGTACCGGACGGACCGAGGGCCAGGGTGGGATCCGGGTGGAACCGGGATGGAATCCGGCGTCCCATCCGGTGATCGGAGATCTCGTGAAGGGCGATCACGACCGTGCCGGTCCCGGCTTCCGGGAGGTGACCGCGTCACGGCGAGGCTCCCGAGGTGGGCGGTCACACCAACCGGCCCGATCTCGATCCGAGGCTGCCGACCCCCTGGCATACCGCCTCACAGGCCCCTTAAATAGGCCCTAAGCAGGACGTTCAGTGTAATCTTTCGTGCGAGCTGTCCATCTGCTGCACGTGCATGGGAGTTACCTTGTCCGTCCACGCGGACGCCGGTCGGCGTCGCATCGTAGAGCTTCTGCAGGAGAACGAGGAATCCATCTTCAAACGATGGCTTGGGCTGGCCTCCGCCGCCTCCTCCAACGGCCACACGGACCGGGGCAGTCTGATCGGCCAGCTCCGCGAGCTCTACCAGGTGCTGCGCCAGTCGTTCGACAGCCCCACCGGAGACTCCAGCGACCTGCGAGGGCTGCTCGCCGAGCTCTCCCGCTCCCGTGCCCGGCAGGGGTTCACCCCGACCGAGACCGCCGTCGTGGTGTTCGGGCTGAAGGAGGCGCTCTACGAGGTCGTCGAGGACGACGGCTCCCCCGAGGCCCTGCGGGGCTTCATCTGGTTCTCCCGGGTGATCGACGACCTGGGGCTCTTCACGATGGAGAGCTACGCCGCGGCCAGGGAGAAGGTCATCATCGACCAGGCGGAGCAGCTGCTGGAGCTGTCCACCCCGGTCGTCAAGCTCTGGGAGGGCATCGTCGCGGTGCCGCTGGTCGGCACGCTCGATTCGGCCAGGACCCAGGTGGTGATGGAGAAACTGCTGCAGACCCTGGTCGACACCGGTTCCGAGCACGCGGTCATCGACATCACCGGCGTGCCCGCCGTGGACACCCAGGTGGCCCAGCATCTGCTCAAGACCGTGGTGGCGGCGCGGCTGATGGGCGCGGAGTGCGTGATCTCCGGCATCCGCCCGCAGATCGCCCACACCATCGTCACCCTCGGAATCGAGTTCGGTGACATCGTGACCAAGGCCTCACTCGCCGACGCGCTCGCGCACGCGCTGCGGGAGAGCGGGTTCGAGTTCGTCAAGAACCGGGGGACCCGCATCGCCGTCCGGACAGTGGAGGACTGATGGATCGAGTACCCGTCCTCAAACTCGGCGACATTCTCATCGTCTCCATCCAGATCGATCTCCAGGATCAGAGCGTGCTCGCGCTCCAGGAGGATCTGGCCGACCAGGTGGTCGCGACCGGCGCACGTGGTGTGATCATCGACATCACCGCGGTGGAGATCGTCGACTCGTTCATCGGGCGCATGCTGGCCACCATCGCCGCGATCTCCCGCATGCTCGACGCCGAGACGGTCGTCGTCGGCATGCGGCCCGCGGTGGCCATCACCCTCGTGGAGCTGGGCCTGTCGCTCGGCGGTGTGCGTACCGCGCTCAACCTCGAAAAGGGCGTCGCGCTGCTGAACCACCTCGACGGCGCACAGATCGTCACGGCCGCCCGGTGACGACCTCCGACGAGCTGCCCATCAAGAGCAACAGCGACGTCGTCCTGGTGCGCCAGCGCGTCAGGACCGTCGCCGTGAACGTGGGCCTGTCTCTCGTCGACCAGACAAAAGTGGTGACCGCGGCCAGCGAACTGGCTCGCAACGCGCTCGTCTACGCAGGCGGCGGCCAGGTGCGGATCGAGATCGTGAACAACGGCATACGGCGCGGCCTGCGTCTGGCCTTCAGCGATAACGGTCCCGGCATTCCGGACATCCAGCAGGCGCTCACCGACGGGTGGACCACCGGCGGCGGTCTCGGCCTCGGTCTGAGCGGCTCCCGCCGCCTGGTCGACGAATTCGACCTGCAGTCGGCTCCCGGTGAGGGGACGCTGGTCACGGTGACGAAATGGGCGAGGTGATCCGTTCCCAGAACGACACCTGGGTGAGGGCCGAGGACGCGAGCGCGATCGGCGCCCTCCGCCGTGCCGCCGTCGCCCTCGCCGAGTCCCGGGGATTCGACGAGGAGGACGCCGGGCAGGTGGCCGTCGCGGTGAGCGAGGCCGCCTCGAACCTGGTCAAGCATGCCGTCGAGGGGGTCATGCTGATCCGGCCGCATCCCGAGCTGAACACGGCGGTCGAGGTCGTCGCGATCGACCGGGGGCCCGGTATGGGCGACGTCTCCCGCGCCCTGCGCGACGGCTACTCCACCACGGGCACGCTCGGCATCGGCCTGGGCGGCATCGCGCGGATGGCCAGCGGTTATGAGGTTCATTCCATACCCGGGCGGGGCACAGTGCTCGGCATGTACTTCACCGCGCGCGGCGCCCCGCGCCCCGCCACGCGGGTGAGCGGCATGACCCGGCCGATCGGCGAGGAGACCGTCTGCGGTGACGCGTTCGCGGTCACCGACACCGACGCCACGACGAACGTGATGCTCTGCGACGGGCTCGGCCACGGCAGCGCGGCGGCCTACGCCTCGCAGGAGGCGGTACGGCTGTTCCTCGAAAACGCCGACCTCGCCCCGATCACCGTCCTGGAGCGGATCCATCGCGGGCTCGGCCAGACCAGGGGCGGCGCGGTCGCCGTGGCCAGCATCGACCGAACGGAGGGCATGGTGACCTTCGCCGGTCTCGGCAACGTCTCGGCGTGGATCACACACCAGGAAGGCCGCCAGGGGATGATCTCGGTGCCGGGCATAGCCGGTCACCAGGCCCGCACCCTGCGCCAGTACGAATACGCCGTACCGCCGCACAGCATGGTCGTGCTCCACTCCGACGGGCTCTCCGACCGCTGGGACATCACCTCCTATCCCGGGCTCCTCACCCGGCCCCCCGTCGTCGTCGCCGCCACGATGCTGCGCGACGCGGGAACCCGCAGGGACGACGCCTGCGTGGTGACCCTGAGGCCGTGGACATGACGGATGACATGACCGGGGACGAGCTGATCCGGGTCCACGTCCAGGACGACCAGGGCGTGTTTGCCATGCGCAAGCTGGGCAGAGAGGTTGCGGAGACGGTCGGGTTGGAGACCCAGGACCAGATCCGGGTGGCCACGGCGCTGAGTGAGATCGGGCGGGAGGTGTTGGGTGAGGGTGCAGACGCGTTCATCGCCTTCCTCCTCAGGAGAGACGGCCTGCTCATCACTGTCGACATGGCGGCAACGACCGATTTCAGTCAGGCGGACGGCGTGACGCTGGCGGGGCGTCTCGTCGACGTGATCGAGCTGGACCCCGCCGGGGGACGAATACAGATGCTCAAACGGCTTCCCAGCGGCCAGCCGACGCTTTCGGTGGAGGAGATACGGGCCAGGCTCGCCAAGCTGACGCCGACGACCGCCCTGGACGAGCTGCGCCGGCAGAACCACGAGCTCGCGACCACCCTGGAGGAGGTCCTGCAGCTCAACGCCGAGTTGCAGGAGACCAACCAGGGTGTGCTCGCCCTGTACAACCAGCTCTCGGAGGAGCTGGAGGAGACCAACCGCGGCGTCGTGGCCCTCTACGCGGAGCTGGACGAGAAGTCCGCGCAGCTGCGGGAGGCGAGCGATGCCAAGGACAGATTCTGGGCCACGGTCAGCCATGAGCTGCGCACCCCGCTCAACTCGATCATCGGCCTGGTCCGCCTCCTGGTGGGGCCCGGCGGGGATCCGCTGGCGCAGGAGCAGCTGCACCAGATCCAGCTCATCGGCTCCTCGGCGGAGACCCTCCTGACGCTGGTGAGCGAGCTGCTCGACATGGCCAAGGCGGAGGCGGGGCGGCTCGACCCGCAGCCGTCCGCGGTGGACCTGGTCGCGCTGGCCGAACGGCTGCGCATGACGCTGCACCCCACCAGCGGCAGCGACCAGATCACGCTCTCGGTCGAGGTCGCGGACGGGGCGACGGAGCTGTTCGTGGACGAGGTGATGCTCACCCGGATCCTGCGCAACCTGCTGTCCAACGCGCTGAAGTTCACCGAGGAGGGCGCGGTCAGGCTCGAGGTGGGCCTCGACGCCGCCACCGAGGAGATGGTCTTCGAGGTGGCCGACAGCGGGATCGGCATCCCCGAGGAGCACCTGGAGCGCGTCTTCGAGGAGTTCTTCCAGGTGCCGGGGCCGATCCAGGTTCGCGCGAAGGGCACCGGCCTCGGCCTGCCGTACGCCCGCCGTCTGGCCCAGGCGATGGCGGGCACGCTCCAGCTGACCAGCACGGCCGGCGAGGGCACCACGGCCGTCCTGCGGCTGCCGTACCAGCACGACAGGACACCGGTGATCGACCGGGTGCTCGTGGTGGACGACGACGAGAAGTTCCGCGCCACCATCCGGCGGATGCTCACCGGGTTCGCCGCCCACGTCGACGAGGCCCCCGACGGGCTGGTCGCGCTGGAGGCGATGAAGCGGCAGCCGCCGGACGTCGCGCTGGTGGACCTGCTGATGCCCCGGCTCGACGGCGCGGCCCTGATGCAGCGGATGGCCGACGACGAGCGGCTGCGCGAGGTGCCGGTGGTCGTGGTGACCGTGGCGACCTCGAACCAGTACCCGCAGGACGCCCACACGGTGATCCCCAAACATGGTCTGCGCAGGGAAGATCTCCTGGAAGCCGTACGGAGCGCCCTGGGGCGCGGCGATGAATGAAGGACCGGCGACGGTGCTGGTCGTGGACGACACGCCGACCAAGCTCTACATCCTGTCCAGCTGGCTACGGCGGTCGGGGCATCAGGTGATGCAGGCCACCGGCGGCCTGGAGGCGCTCGCCAAGGTGAAGGAACTGCGGCCGGACCTGGTCGTCCTCGACGTGCGGCTGCCCGACATCAGCGGCTACGAGGTCTGCGAGCAGATCAAGGCGGATGCGGCCACCTCCTCGATCCCCGTCATCCAGATCTCCGGCGCGGCGATCGCCCCCGCCGATCGCGCCCAGGGTCTCGAACGGGGGGCCGACGCCTATCTGGCGGAGCCGGTCGAGCCCGACGAGTTCGCGGCGACGGTCGAGGCCACGCTGCGCTACTACCGCGCGCGGCAGCGAGCCGAGCGGATGGCCCAGCGGCTGGCGGCCCTCACCCAGGTCACCCTGGCGATGAACTCCGCCGACACCTTCGACGAACTCCTCGCCAAGGCCGTCGAGGGTGCCGCCCGCATCCTCGGCCGGCAGGCGGGCACGCTCGCGCTCCCGCCCGACGGGCGGATTCGCAGGTTCGCCGCCCTGCCGCCGGAGAGCGTCGCGGTGTCCAAGACATCGGCGCCGGACACGCTGCCCAGGCTCAGCGCGATGTCCCTGGGCAACTCGGCGGGGACGGAGGTCTTCACGGTCCCGGTCGCCGACTGGATGAAGCTGATGCCCGACGCGGCCATCGAGGGAGACGTCTCGGCCGTGCTCTGCCGGACCAAGGTCGGCCGCCCTCCCGTCTACCTGGGAATGGAGGCGCTCCCGCCGCTCGACGGGGACGAGCTGAACATCCTGCGCCAGCTCGGCCAGGCCCTGGCACTGGCCGTGGACGCCCTGCGCGCCTACGCCGAGGAGCACGCGATCGCCCTCACCCTGCAGCGCAGCCTCCTGCCCGCGCGGATCCCGGAGACGCCCGGCCTCGTGATCAGCTGGCGGTACCAGCCGGCCGTCGACAACATCGAGGTCGGCGGCGACTTCTACGAGGTGTTGCGGATGGGCGAGCAGGTGCTCATCGCCATCGGCGACGTCCAGGGGCACTCCCTGCTCGCCGCGACGGTCATGGCGGAGCTGCGCCACGCGCTGCGCGCCTCCCTCATCGGGACGGTGGACCTCGGCGCGTCCATGGCCCTGCTCAACAACGTGCTGCGGCGATACCACCCCGGCATGACCGCCACGGTGTGCCTGATCCTCATCGCCCCGCTGACCGGGGAGGTACAGATCGCCAACGCGGGCCATATCCCGCCGCTGCTCATCGGCGACGGGGAGGCCGGCTACCACCGGTTGGGCAACCTGCTGCTGGGCGTGGCCGAGGAGACCTACCGGGTCGACCGGCTGACCCTTCCGGAGGGCGGTTCGGTGCTGATGTTCACCGACGGGCTCATCGAGGACCGCGACAAGCTGCTCGACGAGAGCCTGGAGATCGTGCGGCACCTGGCGGAGGTCGTGGAAGACGATCTGGAGCTCTTCTGCGACCGGCTCATCAAGCAGTTCGGTGCCCGGGAGGACGACGTGGCGCTGGTGGCGTTCCGCCGCACCCGGCAATAGCGCGCCCCGCGCCGCGCCCGGAACGTCATGCCTACGGTCGCGGCCGGCGTGGCCGCGGCCGTAGGCGAACATTGATTTTGTTGTTACTTGATGGACGTGCCGGTGACCAGTGGCAGCGAGATCGAGGTGCCGGCCAGGTCGACGGTGACCTTGGCCCCGGTGCCGGGTTCGGCGTCGTCCCCGGTGCCGTGGCCGGTCTCGTCCATGTTGAAGTCGTCGTTGGTTCCGGTCAGCACCAGGCCCAGCCGGTGCCCGGCCTTGAACTCGTAGTCCAGCGGCAGCGTCTTCCAGGTGATCTGGTAGGACTTGCCCGGTGTCAGCGGTGTCTGGCGGCTGAGCGACTTGTGGTTCTGCGCGTCCATGATTCCGCGGGTGACCACGTGGAAGCCGGTGGTCGCCGTGTTGTCGCCGACCTTGAAGTAGCAGCCGTCGTCATCGGCCGTGCCCTGGCCGACGCAGTCCTTGCCACCGATGAACTTGAGGCCTTCCGCGGACGTCGCGGTGCGTTCGCGGTAGTTGATGCGGGTGTCGGTGCCGTAGTCGACGAGCAGGACGCCCAGGTTGGCGGTCGGCTTGTCCAGCTTGAGGCGCAGGCTCACCGACGGCGTTCCGGACAGCCGCATCGCGTCCTTCAGCGGCGGGGTCAGGAAGGCGAGCCGGTTGGGGTTGGTGGTGGCGGGGTTGTCGGCCATCGCGATCTCGGTCTGGGCGGTGTCGAGATAGCTGCCCGAGCCGGTCGTCGAGGGCTTGCGGCCCAGGGAGCCGTCCTGCTGCGGCCGCAGGGTCGTCGTCCGCGCCCGCGCCGGCCAGTCGGCCTGGGTGATCCACCGGTTCGGGCCGAGCTGCAGATCGACGCGCGGCTCGCGCATGATGTCGTTGGAGATGCCCATGAGTTCGTGGTCGAACCACTTGTTGAGGGTGTTGAGCCACACCTCGCGGCGGGCCCAGAACGGGTCGAGGTGCCCGTACTGCGTCACCCATGCCTTGCGTTGCACGTTTCGGGGCAGCATGGCCCACCACTGGGCGAACTGGCTGCCCACCACGGCCCGGTCCTGCATGCCGTAAACGGCGAAGACGCTGGCGTGGATGTTGCGCGCCTTCGAGATCGGCCCGGTCCGGTAGTTGCGTTCGTCCCAGAAGGCGTTGTAGTTGCCGGTGGCGTCGTCCTCGCCCTCTCGCAGGCGCTCGTGCTCAGCCGCGCATTTCTCATCCGGATCGGTGTCGAACCGCTTGGCCATGAATTCCTGCACGCCCCTGAACCAGGAGATGGTGCCGTTCATGCGGCTCGCCTCGTAGCCGCTGGTGTAGCTCGCGAGCGGCACGATCGTCTCCAGCCCCTGCACGCCGGTGCCGGCGACGCCGACGCCGAGCGCTCCCTCATAGGAGTGGCCGATCATCCCGGTGCGTCCGGTGGTCCAGGTGGCCTTGACCGGATCGCCCTTGTCGTCGAAGGCGGTCGCCCGGCCGTTCAGCCAGTCGATGACCGCCTTGCCGCCCAGCACGTCGGGAGCGCCGTAGGAGGTCGGGCAGCCGTCGGACAACCTGGTGCCGACCATGTCGACGGACACGAACGCGTACCCGCGGGGCACGAAGTAGTTGTCGTAATACAGCGGGAACTTCGTCGCGTTCCCGTTCGCGTCGTATTTCTTGTGGTCATTCTCGTAGCCGGCACCCGGTTCGTCGAAGGTCGGGCTCTCGTGCATGATCACCGGGACCTTGAGCCCGGGATTGGACTCCTTCGGCCGGATGATGTCCACCCGGATCAGATCCTTCTTGCCATCACCGTCACTGTCGACCGTCGACTCCACCCGGACGTGCTCACGGATGGCGTCCTCGTAGGAGAAGACGGGCTGAGTCACCCCGCCGGAGACTTCGATCTTCGGCTCCGCCTTCGCGGATGCGGCGGGAGTGGCGGCGACCACGAGCGGGATCGCGAGTGTGACTGCGGCGAGGAACCCTCGCCGTTGCGCGTTGGACATGTGCTCTCCTTTTGCTGGTTACTGCTGTCGGTGGCATCGTCATGGCGCGCCAAGAAGGCGCCATGACGAGGTCGTAGTGGCGCCAGGAAGCGTTTTCGCTTGTCAGTGCGGGTGTGCCGACCAGATCAGCGGGATCAGCGGCGGCCGGCGAAGCACGCGCAGGCGGCGGCGAGTACGCCGACGGGCAGCGGCAGGCTCGTCGCGGTGCGGGCGAAGGGTGGTGATGCGGGCGAGGGTGAGGGTGCGATCGGTGTCGGCCCGGCCGGGCAGGTCACGGCGCGGTGCCCGGCCAAAGTGGGGCGTTGTCGCAGTTCACCGTGGGTGAGCGTGGTCCATTTCCGGGACGTGTTTCGGTCCGCGCGTTGGGGGATGAGTCCGGCGCCGGAGCGGCGATAACGAGCGAGTGGCACGTTCTTCCGGGTCGCGGTGCTCGGTAGGTGTCCTTCTGTCAAGCTGTTCGGTCGGGGTGAGCTCGGTGTGGTCTGGCCGGCTTCCCTGCTCGTCTGCTCGGTGTGGCCTGGTTCGCGCTCTGCCTGACAAGCGGTGGCTGCGCTGGTCGACGTCCCATCAAGCGGCGCCGAGGGCTATGGTGATCTTGCGGATCATGTCGGCCAGGGTGGGGCTGGGCTGGCCCCGGTGGGTCCGGGCGGCTGCTTCGACGGCGACGACGACGGTGCTGCGGAAGTTGTCGGCCTCGGCCGGAGCCTGCTTCTTGAGCAGGCTCATGGCCGCCGTCAGGGCCGGCAGCACGAGGTCGGCGAGTTCGGCTACGGACTTGCCGCTCAGGTTCATGCCCTTGGGATACGTGGCGAGCACGTGCCCGACCAGGCCGGTCCCGGAGCCCAGGGCGATGGAGCCGTCGGCGGCGACCCGGTGGGGCTTGCCGGTGGCATCGGCGGCGGCCAGCAGCGAGACGGCGCCGTAGGCGGCGGTGCGCAGGGTGAGCTGGTCCTGGTCGGTAAGGGTGAAGGACATGGTGGTGTGCTCCTTTGAATCGGTAACGAAGTGCGGTTGAACGGACGGATGGTGGAATGCCGGCCTGTTGGTGCCCGGGGTATCTCGATGGCTCAGGTCGGGTCGGACCGCCGCCATGGGTGTGGGACGGGATACGCCCACGGAGCGGAGTTCGGCCTCGACGAGCGCGCTCAGCCGGGCCCAGGCCGGTGCCTGATCTTCGCGCTGGTGGTTGATCAGCCGTACCGGGTCACGGCGTCGGTGCGGGGTCGGAGGCTGGTCAGGAAATTCAGCACTGCGGCGTCGAGCAGGGTCCCGATCGCGGCCGGCGGTGACCAGGGTCCGGACCTGGACCAGCCGCAGCAGGTCGGCCGAGGCGGGCCGGCGGTAGCCGGAGGCGTCGCGGGCCGGTTCGTCGACCAGGCCGTGCCGGTGGTAGCGCCTGTTCGGTCTTCACCGTGACAGCGGCGAAGACCGCTGCCAGGCTGATCGTCAGCCCGCTGGTCTTCAGCGCCGCCCGCGGTCGACGGCGGCGACTTCGCGTACGGCCTCTGCGATGGCGCGGAAGTCCTTCTTCAGGATGGAACCGTGGTTGCTGGGGACCTTCGCGTGGATTTTGATGTTGGGGTTGCGTTCGCACACCTTGGCGAGACTGGCGCGGATGCGTTCCTGCTCGTCATCCTTGCTGCCGAAGGACCTCCCCGACGCGACCACATACCGGGCCGGGACGGTGATGTCGTCCAGCACGGGGGCCAGCGCGCGCACGCTGGCGATCCGGCCGATCTCGATGTTGCTCTCCGCGATCTGCGCGGCGGACATCCGCGAGGTCAGGCCCGTCGGGCGCAGCAGCAGCAACAACGGGCTCAACCGCCGAAACAGCTTCCGAAGCCGCACCTCCATGGCATCGTCGAGCCAGTCGTACGGCTGCGCGCCCTCGACCATGACCGCGCCCACGGTACGGTCGGGGTTCCGGCTGGCCCAGTACGCCGCGGCGAACGCTCCGTAGGACCAGCCCACCACCACCGCCCGGTCCACCCCCCTGGCCGCCAGAACGGCGTCGATATCCCGCACGTTCGTCTCGAACGAATAGTCCGCCGAGCGTCCCGACTTGCCGCGAGCCCGCATGTCGTAGGTGATGTGCCGCCACCCCGTCCCCAGTTCGGCGATGACGCGCCGCCAGTACCCCTGGGTGGCGGTGTGGCCATTGAGGTAGAGCACAGGGATACCGGTGCCGCCGGTGTCGGTGACGGCCAGGGCCGTGTCGTCAACCGGCAACATGCCGGTCCACCTCGTCGAAGTGCTGTTCTTCGTCATGTGTCCCACCTGATCGTGTTAGGAGTTTTGTACGACTTCTGGATCGCCATGGCGTGCTGTGTCGTCATCAGACGGTCCTGTCTTCTTTTCCGGTGTCTTCGCCGGCGGCGCGCTCGATGGCGCTGGTGAGTCGGTTCCGCTCCCGGGTTCTCCACTGCCCCACCGGGTAGTTCTGCACGAACGCCTCGACGAACTCCACCGGGTCCTCTCCGAAGATCTCGCGGATCGGGGTTCCGTTCGCCGCGCTCTGTTCGAACAGATCGGCAAGGTCCTCGTACATCGAAACCGCGCCGTCCCCCGGCCCGAAGTGGATCAGGTACCGCTCCAGCGCTTCGACCGTCGTGCGACAGTTCTCGGGAAGCTGCTCCGTGCGCGCCTTGTACTGCCGGTAGCGCCGCTTGTCCTCGATCGGCCCGGGACCGTGTCCAGATACTGCCGGTAGCGCCCCTTCGGCTCATTCGGCCCTGTCGCCATGTCTACTCACCTCCTTCGCGAAGCTTTTCGAGCCGTTCGGCGAGGAAGCTCCAGGTCCTCCAGAACTCGTCGAGATGCTCCCGTCCCTGCGCGTTGAGGGAGTAGGCGGCCCCTTGTCGGACGGGGCCTTCTCCACGTCGACGAAGCCGCGCCGCTCGATCCTGACCAGCAGCGCGTAGACGGTGCCCTCGGCGATGTCGGAGAAGCCCTGATCCCGCAGCCACGCCGTGATCTCGTAGCCGTAGACGGGCCGGCCGGACAGGGGCGCCAGGAGGATGCTCTCCAGCGTTCCCTTGAGCATCTCCGTCACCTGCTTGCCCATGGAACACCTCCTTCAGCTATTCAGTAATGCTTACTACTGGTACACAGTAACACTGACTACTGGTATGTAGCAACACTGAATAGCTGAGATGCAAGCCGGCACCGCAAGCGTGTGGGTACGGGCGACCTGATCGCCGCTCGTGAGCGAGCACACCGCCACCCCATAGGAGAAGACGGGCCGCGTCAGCCCGCCGGAGATGCCGATCACCGGCTATCGCGTGCATCACCGGTCCCGTCAGATGTTGATCTGCGAGTCCGTCACCGTGTCGACCGTGCGGCTCGGACACGTCATCCGGTACATCAACCAGGCCATCGGTTCCAGGCTCGGCCGCCGGCTCGCTCCCGGCCCGCGGCGATGGCCGGCGTGAGCGCCGCCATTCGGCCGCCACTCACCTCGGCGACGCCTGGCCGTGCCCCGCACATGGCGACGCCCCGCCGTACCGCCCTCCCGGTGAGGGGCGCGGTACGACGGGGCGTGGCTCGCCGGCGGACCGTCAGACGGTCTCGACCGGCTTGGCGGTCTTCTCCAGTTCGGCGAAGAGGCCGGGCAGGACCCTGGCGTGCAGGATCGTGCCGTCCTCGGTGTGCTCGACGCCGAGGACCTCGCCCTCCTGGTGGGCCCGGGAGATCAGGTCACCGCGCTGGTACGGCACGAGCAGCCTGACCTCCTGGTCGAAGCGGGGCAGCTCGCGCTCGATGACGGCCAGCAGCTCGTCGATCCCGGCGCCGGTGCGGGCCGAGACCACGACGGTGTGCTTCTCGCGCGCGGTCAGCTGGGCCAGCACCACCGGGTCGGCGACGTCGGCCTTGTTGATGACCACGATCTCCGGGATGTCCCGGGCGCCCTCGATGTCGGCGAACACCTCTCGCACGGCGGCGAGCTGTGACTCCGGGTCGGGGTGCGAGCCGTCGACCACGTGCAGGATCAGGTCGGCGTCGCCGACCTCCTCCAGCGTGGAGCGGAAGGCCTCGACGAGCTGGTGCGGCAGGTGCCGGACGAATCCGACGGTGTCGGCCAGGGTGAACAGCCGGCCGTCGGGCGTGTGCGCCTTGCGGACGGTCGGGTCCAGGGTGGCGAACAGGGCGTCCTCGACCAGCACGCCGGCGCCGGTCAGCCGGTTCAGCAGCGACGACTTGCCCGCGTTGGTGTAGCCGGCGATGGCCACGGCCGGGACCTCGCGCTCCAGGCGCCGTGCCCGCTTGGTCTCGCGCGAGGTGGTCATCTCGACGATCTGGCGGCGTAGCTTGGCCATCCGCTCGCGGATCCGGCGACGGTCCAACTCGATCTTGGTCTCACCGGGGCCACGGCCGCCCATGCCGACGCCGCCCGCGGCGCGTCCGCCCACCTGCCGGGACAGGTTTCCACCCCAGCCACGCAGGCGCGGCAGCAGGTAGTTGAGCTGGGCGAGCTCCACCTGCGCCTTGCCCTCGCGGCTCTTGGCGTGCTGGGCGAAGATGTCGAGGATCAGCATGGTCCGATCGATGACCTTGACCTTGACGACCTCTTCGAGCTGGCGCAGCTGGCCGGGGCTCAGCTCGCCGTCGCACACGACGGTGTCGGCGCCGGTGGCGGAGACGATGTCGGCGAGCTCCTGGGCCTTGCCCGAACCGATGTAGGTCGCCGTGTCGGGCTTCTGGCGGCGCTGGATCAAACCTTCCAGCACCTCCGAGCCCGCGGTCTCGGCGAGGAGCTTCAGTTCGAGGAGTGAATTCTCGGCGTCGATCGCCGTGCCCGAGGTCCAGACGCCCACCAGAACGACCCGCTCAAGTCGCAGCTGGCGGTATTCGACCTCGGTGACGTCCTCAAGCTCCGTGGAGAGCCCAACGACCCGGCGTAGCGCCTGGCGCTCGGCCAGGTCCATCTCACCGATCTCGGGCAGGTCGTCGAACTGGTCAATGTCCAGCGGCTCACGAGTGTCTATGTCGTTGCTCCATTCAGGTGCGTGGTTCATATGCGTCCTCTCTGCAGAGTAGAACGCTCGAACCCCTCGGGTCTCTTCCCTCCGATGGTGCCACGGGAACGCCCGCGTCTCATCTGGTTATCGGGCGTTTCGGGCGGAAAGAACGCGGGCCCTCTCAGGGGTGCAGGACCCTGGCGTCGCCGGAGCCGGTCCGCACACGGACGCTTCTGGACGCGGAGGGATCGTCGGTGACCTGGACGGTCTTGACGCCGGAACCGGTCTCGGCGGTCACGTCGTAGGCGCCCTGCGGCAGCCGTACCGTGGCGTCGCCCGAGCCGGTCCGGACCTCGACGTGGTCCGGCGTGGCGGCGAACTTCGCCTCGATGTCGCCGGAGCCGGTCTCGGCGACGAACCGCCCGGTGCCCAGGATGGCGGCCTCGACTCTGCCGGAGCCGGTTTTGGCCTTCACCTCGCCGGTCAGCGCGCGCATCGTGAGCGTGCCCGAGCCGGTGTCCAGCTTGGCGGAGAGCCCCTTGGAGATCTCGATCTTGTAGTCGACCGAGCAGCTCTGGACGGGGCACCTGTGGCGCAGCGTGAGCGTGCCTCCGTTCACGGAGTGCTCGGTCACGGGTTTGTCGCCCGCCTCTCCCCGCCAGTGCAGTGTCTCGGTCACCCGGGCGCCGGTCCTGTCGGATCCGTTGACCACGATGTCCCCGGAACCGGTGTGGACGTCCAGAACCTTCAGATCGCCGGTGACGTCGTAGGAGGCGACTTCCTGCGCCTGCTCACCGAGGTCGAGGTCGATCCGGCAGGCGGACAGCACGAGCGCCGAGCCCAGAAGCATCCCCGCGACGATCATGTTCTTCTTCATGAGCCCAATCCTCGACTTCCGGAAGGCCATCCGCCTCCCCCGTACGACCGGTTCGCCGCTCCCTCCGAGGAGGGAGCTGACTCAACTGTGGCCGAGCGTGGCTCGACGCTCCATCGGGAAGTTCCCTGAGTAGCCCCTCAGGGCGACCCTGCTCTTTGACCGGGCAATGGCCATCCAGTAGCGTCGATTCCACAATTCAGAAGCATTTTTCCATTATGTGGAAAGGAAGCTCATGGACGGCGTTGAGATAACCGGCCCCTCGCAGAACCGGTTCGACGAGATCCTCACGCCGGAGGCGCTGGCCTTCGTGGCCGCCCTCCAGCGCGAGTTCGGCACCCGGCGCCTTGAGCTGCTGGAGGCCCGCCGGGCACGCCAGGCCGAGCTGTCGGCCGGCGGCACCCTCGACTTCCTGCCCGAGACCCGGCACGTGCGCGAGTCCGACTGGCGGGTCGCCCCGCCCGCGCCCGGCCTCGTCGACCGCCGGGTGGAGATCACCGGCCCGGTGGACCGGAAGATGACGATCAACGCGCTGAACTCCGGGGCCAAGGTCTGGTTGGCCGACTTCGAGGACGCCAACGCTCCCACCTGGGAAAACACCATCGGCGGCCAGCTCAACCTGCGGGCCGCGCTGGATCGGACCATCGACTTCTCTGCCGGGGAGAAGAGCTACACGCTCAAGCCCGACGAGGAGCTCGCCACCATCGTGGTGCGCCCGCGCGGCTGGCACCTGGAGGAGAAGCACCTCACCCTCGGCGGAGCTCCGTTCTCCGCCTCGCTCGTCGACTTCGGCCTCTACTTCTTCCACTGCGCGCAGCGGCAGATCGCCAAGGGCAAGGGCCCCTACTTCTATCTGCCGAAGATGGAGTCGCACCTGGAGGCCCGCCTCTGGAACGACGTCTTCGTCCGGGCCCAGGACCTGCTCGGCGTCCCGCGGGGCACGATCCGCGCGACCGTCCTGATCGAGACCTACCCCGCCGCGTTCGAGATGGAGGAGATCCTCTACGAGCTGCGGGAGCACTCCGCCGGCCTCAACGCCGGCCGCTGGGACTACCTGTTCAGCGTGATCAAGAAGTTCCGCACCCGGGGTAGGGAGTTCCTGCTGCCCGAGCGCAACGCTGTGACGATGACCGCCCCGTTCATGCGCGCCTACACCGAGCTCCTGGTCCGCACCTGCCACAAGCGCGGCGCCCACGCCATCGGCGGCATGGCGGCCTTCATCCCCTCCCGCCGCGACCCCGAGGTCAACAAGGTCGCTCTGGAGAAGGTCACCGCCGACAAGACCCGCGAGTCCGGTGACGGCTTCGACGGCTCCTGGGTGGCCCACCCCGATCTGGTGCCGATCTGCCGCGACGTCTTCGACGGCGTTCTCGGTGACCGGCCGAACCAGCTCGACCGCCTGCGCGAGGACGTCTCCGTCTCCGCCGCCGACCTGCTGTCGGTCTCCAAGACGCCGGGCGACATCACCGAGGCGGGCCTGCGCAACAACGTGGACGTGGCGTTGCGTTATCTCGCCGCCTGGATGGGCGGCCTGGGCGCGGTGGCGATCCACAACCTGATGGAGGACGCCGCCACCGCCGAGATCTCCCGCTCCCAGATCTGGCAGTGGATCCACAACGGCATCGAGCTCGCCGACACCGGGACCGTGGTCACCAAGGATCTCGTCGAGAGGATCATCGACGAGGAGCTCGCCAGGATCAAGGCCGAGCCCGGCTACGACGAGACCCTCTACGCGCAGGCCACCGCCCTGTTCAAGGAGGTCGCCCTCGACGACGACTTCGCGGAGTTCCTCACCCTGCCCGCCTACGCGCGCATGCCCTGAGCCGAGGGAGCGCGGGACGGCGCCGTCCCACGCCGCGCTCCGTCCGGAAGCGGGACGATCGTCAGGCGCCATCGTCCCGATACTGAGCGAGAATGCGACATAGAGGGATGTTGTTCTCGATCAGCCGACTGATCAGGAGAACGAGGGCGCGGCCAAGCTCCCGCGCGCGCGGGAGGAGGAACCAACGATGGGAACGAAGACTCTCGACGAGCTGGCCCGGCGGTTCCAGGAGGTGCTCGGCCCCGGGGCGGTGATCACCGATCCGGTACGGCTGCGCACCTACGAGTGCGACGGCCTGACCCACCACCGGGCCACGCCCGGCGTCGTCGTGCTGCCGCAGAGCGCCGAGCAGATCGCGGCCGTGGTGCGGGCCTGCAACGACCACGGCGTGCCGTTCGTGGCCAGGGGCGCGGGGACCGGGCTGTCCGGCGGGGCGCTGCCGCGGACCGACGGGGTGCTGATCGTCACCTCGAGGATGCGGCGGATCCTGTCCGTCGACGTGGCGGACCGGCGCGCCGTGGTGGAACCGGGGGTCACCAATCTGGCGATCACCGAGGCGGTGCGCGACCAGGGTTACTACTACGCGCCCGACCCCTCCAGCCAGCAGGTCTGCTCGATCGGCGGCAACGTCGCGGAGAACTCGGGTGGCGCGCACTGCCTGAAGTACGGGTTCACGGTCAACCACGTGCTCGCCCTGGAGATCGTCACCCCCGACGGCGACATCGTCGAGCTGTCGGACGTCGATCCCGGATACGACCTGATGGGCGCCTTCGTCGGCTCGGAGGGCACCCTCGGCATCGCCACCAAGGTCACGGTACGGCTGATGCGGGCGCCGGAGGCCGTGACGACCCTGCTCGCGGCGTTCGACGACATCGAGCGGGGCGGCCGGGCGGTGTCGGCGATCATCGGTGGCGGCATCGTGCCCGCCGCGATCGAGATGATGGACGCCCTGGCGATCGAGGCGGCCGAGGCGGCCGTGGCCTGCGCCTATCCCGAGGGCGCCGGGGCCGTGCTCATCGTCGAGCTGGACGGTCCGGCCGCGGAGGTCACGCGCCAGTTCGACGAGGTGACCCGGATCTGCCGGGAGAACGGGGCGTTCGAGCTGCGGACCGCGGCCGATCCGGCCGAGCGCGTGGCGATCTGGAAGGGGCGCAAGTCGGCCTTCGCCGCGGTGGGCCGGATCAGCCCCGCCTACATCGTGCAGGACGGGGTCGTCCCCAGGACCGCGCTGCCCCAGGTGCTGGCGAGCATCGAGCGGCTGTCCCAGGAGTACGGCATCCGGGTGGCCAACGTCTTCCACGCCGGGGACGGCAACCTGCATCCGCTGGTGCTGTTCGACGACGCGGAGGCCGGCGCGGGCGAACGGGCAGCGCTGGTCTCGGGAAGGATCCTCGACCTGTGCATCGAGCACGGCGGGTCCATCACCGGGGAACACGGTGTGGGCGTAGACAAGTCCAGATATATGACGAAAATGTTCTCTGACGACGATCTCGACACCATGCAGCTGGTCCGCTGCGCCTTCGACCCTCACGGCCTGTCGAACCCGGGCAAGGTCTTCCCGACCCCGCGCCTGTGCGGCGAGGTTCCGGGGGTCCGCAAGGGCGTGCACCCGCTGGTCGAGGCGGGACTGGCGGAGCAGTTCTGATGGGCGCGCTGCACGACGCCGGCGAAGCGGTCCTGGCGGACGCCCTGCACGGCACAGGGGTCACGATCCGGGAGGCGGGACCCGACGACGCCGTGGCCGGGGTCATGCCCCGCTGGGTGGCGCTGCCCGAGACGACCGGGGAGGTCGCCGCGCTGATGCGCCTGTCGGCCGCGCACGACCTCGCCGCGATCCCGGTCGGCGGCGGCACCAAGCTGCACTGGGGCAATCCGCCCGAGCGCTGCGACCTGCTGATCGACACCTGTTGCCTGAACCAGGTGCTGGAGCACGCCGCCGGCGACCTGGTCGTCCGCGCCCAGGCGGGCGTGACCGTGAGCGCGCTGGCCGAGACCCTCGCCGCCGCGGGCCAGGAGCTGCCCCTGGACGTCGCGTTCGAGGGCGCCACGGTCGGCGGCGTGCTCGCCACCGCCGTCGCCGGCCCCCGCAGGCTCCGGTACGGCACGACTCGCGACCTGCTGATCGGCATCACGGTCGTGCTGGCCGACGGCACGACCGCCCGTTCCGGCGGCAGGGTCGTCAAGAACGTCGCGGGCTACGACCTGGGCAAGCTGTTCACCGGCTCCTACGGCACGCTCGGCGTGATCACCGAGGCCACCTTCCGTCTCCATCCGATCCCGCAGGACCGCCGCTGGATCACCGCGCGGCCATCCATTCCCCCGGCCCGGGCCGCCGAGACCGCGGGCGCCGGTGCGCTGCCGCTCGCCGGGGGCTCCGGCTTTCCGCCCGGCCTGGATTCGCTCGTCACCGGGCTGGCGGCCGCCCAGTCCGAGCCGAGCGCGATCGAGGTGGACTGGCCCGCCCCCGGGGACGGCCTCGGAGACGGCCTCGGTCCCGGAGACGGGCCCGTCGTGGCCGTCCTCGTCGAGGGGACGGCGGCCGGCGCGCGGGCGCAGACCGTACAGGCCCTGATGGGCGGGGGCGCGACGGCGCGGATCACCGCCGGGCCGCCCGGCTGGTGGGGGACGCCGCCCGGCGACGAGGTGCTGCTGGAGCTTCGGATCGCGCCCTCCGGCATGGGCGACGCGCTGCGGGCGGTCGCCGCCCGGGGACTGCCCGCGCACGTGCGCGGCTCGGCGGCGACGGCGGTCCTGCAGATCGCGCTGCCCCCGGACATCGGCGAACCGGCGTTCGCGGAGTTCGTGTCGGGCGTGCGCGACGACCTCGGACGTCTCGGCGGCAGGCTGACCGTGCTCGCCGCGCCGCCGGAGCTCGCGCGCCGGGTCGACCGCTGGGGCCCGGTGGGCGCGCTGCCGCTGATGCGGCGGGTCAAGGAGCGGTTCGACCCGGGCAGGCGGATGTCGCCCGGCCGGTTCGCGGGAGGGATCTGAATGGACCCGGAGCTGATCGGCGACTGCGTGCACTGCGGCTTCTGCCTGCCCACGTGCCCGACGTACGTCCTGTGGGGCGAGGAGATGGACTCCCCGCGAGGGCGGATCCACCTGATGAAACAGCACGTCGAGGGCACGCCCCTGACGCCGGAGATGGTCGGGCACTTCGACGCGTGCCTGGGGTGCATGGCGTGCGTGACGGCCTGTCCCTCCGGGGTGCGCTACGACCGGCTGATCGAGCAGACCCGGGCCGAGGTGGAGCGGAAGCACGTCAGGGAGCCGGACGACCGGGCGTTGCGGGCCCTGATCTTCCAGCTCTTCCCCTATCCCCGGCGGCTGCGGGCGATGCGGCTGCCGCTGCGGCTCAGCGCGGGGCTGCGGCGGAGGATCGCGCCGAGGCTGGAGCGGATCAACCCGTCCCTGGCGGCGATGGCCGACCTCGCTCCCCCGGTCGAGGCGAGGGTGCGGCTGCCCGGCAGGGTCGAGGCGAGGGGCGGGCACCGGGCCACGGTCGGGATGCTCACCGGGTGCGTGCAGGGCGAGTTCTTCCCTCAGGTCAACGCTGCCACGGCCCGGGTGCTCGCCATGGAGGGATGCGAGGTGGTGATCCCGCCCTCGCAGGGCTGCTGCGGGGCGCTGTCGCTGCACTCCGGTTTCGACAGGCAGGCGGAGCGGTTCGCCAGGCGGACGATCGCCACGTTCGAGCGGGCGGGCGTGGACACGGTGGTGGTCAACGCGGCGGGGTGCGGATCGACCATGAAACAGTACGCCGAGGTCCTCGAAGGCGAGTGGGCGGACAGGGCGCGGGCGATCCGGACCGTCGACCTGTCCGAATATCTCGCCGAGCTCGGCCCGGCGGCCGAGCGGCATCCGCTGCCGCTCACGGTGGCCTACCATGACGCCTGCCACCTGGCCCACGCGCAGGGGATACGATCCCAGCCGCGTCACCTGCTCACCGCCATCCCCGATCTGGAGTTGAGAGAGATCTCCGAATCAGCCATCTGCTGCGGTTCCGCGGGAACCTACAACCTCCTCCAGCCCGAGGCCGCCCGCGAGCTGGGCGACCGCAAGGCGGAGCGGGTGCTGGCCACCGGCGCCGACCTGCTGGTGTCGGCCAACCCGGGCTGCACCATGCAGATCACCGCGGCCATCCGTCGCCGGGGCGCCGAGGCGATCCCCGTCGCGCACCTCGCCCAGGTCCTGGACGCCTCCCTGCGCGGGCTGGCGGGGGTGCCGTGAGCGAGCGAATCAGAAGGCACAGGGTGTTCGCGAATGCGAACCCCGAGCCGCCAGGCGAGAGGGTCGTATGAGCGGGGTGCAGTCGGTCGAGCGGGCGCTGGACGTGCTGGAGGCGCTGGCCGAGCAGGGCGGGGAGGCCGGGCTCTCGGAGATCGCGGCCATGACCGGCCTGCCGTACGGGACGATCCACCGGCTACTGCGCACGCTGCTCGCCCGGGGTTACGTACGCCAGGAGTCCGACCGCCGCTACGCGCTGGGCGGCGCGCTGGTACGGCTCGGCGGAGTGGCCGAGCACATGGTCGGCGCCTGGGCGCAGCCGTACCTGACCAGGATGGTGGAGCTGTCCGGCGAGACGGCCAACCTGGCGGTGCTGGAGGGCGACTTCATCGTCTACGTCGCCCAGGTGCCCTCGCCCCGGCGGCTGCGGATGTTCGCCGAGGTCGGCAGACGGGTGCTGCCGCACAGCACGGCGGTGGGCAAGGTCTTGATGGCCGGGCGGGCGGACGCCGACGTGGCCTCGCTGATCGGGCGGACCGGCATGCCCCGGCGGACCGCGAACACGATCACCGACCTGCCCACCATGCTCGCCGAGCTGAAGCGGGTGCGGGATCGGGGTTACGCCATGGACCTGGGCGAGGAGGAGCTCGGCGTGCACTGCCTGGCCGTGGGGGTGCACGACGGGGCAAGGATGGTCGCGGCCATGTCGGTGTCCGGGCCGGCCGAGCGGATCGACGCGCTCGACCGGGAGGACCTCGCCGCCGACATGCGCAGGATCGCGCGCGACTTCGGCACCGAGCTGGGCCCCAGCAGGGGCGGCGGCGACGTCTGACGGGCACGCGGGCCGGCCGCACGCGGCGGGACTTCCCCGCGGGAGGGGCGGCGGGCACCGCGAAACGCGCGTTCTACAGCGCTCCCACGTACACCCAACCGCCTTCGTGCCGGGCGAAGCGGCTGTGTTCGTCCATCTGCCCCGCGCGCCCGCCTTCGACGTAGTGGGCGCGGAACCGGACGGTGCCCTCGGTGTGGAAGGCGCTTCCGCCGGTGGTCTCCAGAACCTCCAGGCGCACCCACCGCAGCGTTCTGTCGAGATCGACGTGCGGCGGACGCGTCGCCGGGTGCCAGGTGCGCAGAAGGTAGTCGTCGTCGCCGACGCTGAAGGCGCTGAAGCGTGAACGCATGAGCAGCTCGGCGGTGGGCGCGGCGGAGTCTCCACGGTGAAACCGTCCGCAGCAGTCGCGATAGGACGCGGGGAGCCCGCACGGGCACGGGGTCGCGGGGGCGGGGCGGCCCTGGGGCCGTGAACTGCGTCGGGACATGCCTCTCATTGTGCCGGTCGATCGAGACGGCACGTCATCGAAGCCGCCCGGAGTGGAGCCGCCCTGAAGGGCGGTCCGCGTTCGGACGGCGCGAGGCCCTCGTCCGGGGCCGGCGACGCGCACCCGGGTCGAGGCGTCGCCGGTCAGCCGTGGACGGGGCGGGGACGGGGGCGGCTCAGGACGCTAGCGGCCCGGCGGGGTGATGTTGAGGTTGCTGCCCTGGGGCACCGGCACGACCGAGACCTGGCCGTTCTGGATGGCCTGCCAGAGCACGGCCCCCTGCGGGCCGAGGACCTTGGCGAGGTCCTTGATGGACTCCAGCTCGGTGCGGACCTTGGCGTTGCGCTGGGTCTGGGCGACGTTCTCGGCCTTGGCGGCCTGCTCCGCGGCGAGGGCGTTCACCAGGGAGTCCGGCGGCTCGGGCTTCTGGATCGTCAGGGAGATGTCGGCGCACTCGCCGGTGCCGATGTAGTTCTGGTTGCAGAAGTAGTCGGCTCCGGCCGTCTCCTGGATGAACTGCCGGGCCAGCACGCCGACTCGCGCCTCCCAGTCCTGCTTGACCTTGGGGTCGTTGAACAGCCCGCGCCACTCGAACTCCTGCGACGCGGCGTCCATCGCCCGGTCCAGCGGCACCCGCATGTAGATGTTGAGCATCCGCCGCCATCCCTCGGACACGCCGTCCTCGTAGTACGCGTGGTACTTCAGTCCGATCTTCTCGTGGAAGCGCTGCAGCGTCTTGCAGTCGGTGTTCAGCGTGAACGTCGCCACCCCGGAGACCGTCATCTCGACGTTGTCCTTGGAGACGACGGACAGCGGCTTGGACTCGGCGCCCTCTCCGCCGGAGAAGTCGAAGGTGCGCTGGCCGAACGGGTAGGAGTAGGCCGTGTCGCCGGGGCCGAGCAGCGTGGCGCCGCTGGAGGGGTTGATGCACCTTTCGAACTTGATGGCCTCGAAGGTACCGCCCGCGTAGTGCAGGACCATCTCGTCGGGCTGGGTGCTGACCCGGGAGCATCCGGTGAGCATGAGACCGAGCACCACCACGGCGGCGACCGCGAGCGCGAACCACTTCACCAGCGGCCGCTTCGCAGCGGTCTTCTGCGCATTCATCGTTTCTCCCTTTGATCCCGCTTTGTTGAGGACGGTTCCCAGTACCGTACGGCTATCGGGCCCTGTGTAAGAGAAATACGTTCACAAGCCGACGACAAGGGCGATCGCCCTTTCCCCCGGGATGGAGACCGGATACGTCCGGGACGGAGGCCGGATACGCTTTTCCCGCCGCCCCCCACCACCGCGAACCGACCGCGGCGAACAGGGAACCGGCCGGCGCCGAGCGGCGGAGTAGGGGTGAGGGCGCGGACGCGCCCCGGAAGGAACTCCCCTGATGACTGGACGAAACGGGTGGTGACGCTGGCGTCCCCGCAACGGGCCGGTACGCCTGCGTCGCCCCCTCACTTCGACGACGCCGCGCTGATCAAGGAGTCGATGGCGGACCCCGACAGGTTCGCCGGGCTCTTCGACCGGCACGCCGATGAGATCCACCGGTATGCCGCACGGCGGCTGGACGACGTGACGACGGCCGACGACGTGACGGCCGAGACGTTCCTCGTCGCGTTCCGCAAGCGGACCCGATACGACCTGACCAGAGCCGATGCCCGGCCCTGGCTGTACGGCATCGCCTCGAACCTGATCTCCGGCCACCGCAGGGCCGAGATCCGCAGGCTCAGGGCGTTGGCCCAGCAGGCCCCGGAGCCGGCGGCCGGGTTCGAGGAGCGCAGCGCGGAGCGGGTCACCGCCGACCAGCTCCGGCCGGTGCTGGCCGCCGCGCTCGCCAGGCTCGGCTCCGCCGAGCGGGACCTGCTCCTGCTGGTCGCCTGGGCCGAACTGACCTACGAGGAGGCCGCTCAGGCGCTCGGCATCCCGATCGGGACCGTGCGGTCCCGGCTCTCACGCACCCGGACCAAGATCCGCCGCTTCCTGGAGTCACACGCATGAACAACGACGAGATCGAGATGGTGGCCGGCATCCGCCCGGACGCGCCGCCGTACGACCACGAGGCGAAGAGCGCGGCTCGGCGGGGGCTGGCCGCGGCCGTCGCAGGTCGCAGGTCGCTGTGGCGCCGGCCGTACGCGATGGTCCTGGCCGGGGCGCTCGCGGTGGTGGTCGGCGGCACCGTGACGGTGATGACGCAGGCGCGCGAACGCGAGGCGGGCCGCACCGAGGTGGTGGTGGCGATGCCCAAGATCGCCCCCATGTCGGCGAGCGAGGTGCTCGGCAGGGCCGCGCGGGCCGCCGCGCGCAGCGACCTCGACCCGCGTGACGACCAGTTCATCAAGGTCGAGTCGCAGACGATGTACGGCGCGTTCGGAGGCATGGGCACCGACGCCGACGGCCACGCCCAATCCGAGACGCGCTACCTCTACCGGAGCAAGCGGGCGATCTGGCAGTCCGCCAACGGAGAGAGGGACGGCGCGCTGAAGATCGAATACCTGGAGCCGCGCGCCTATCCCGGCTGGCCCATCCCGCAGGAGGCCTACCGGCAGGAGAAGGGCGGATGGGATCGGCTGCCGGCCTGCGGCAAGTCGCCGGCCTACCTGCGCACCGACTACGCGAGCCTGAAGAAACTGCCCGACGACGCCGAGGGGATGCGCGCCCACCTCTACACCGGTGACCGCGGCGGCAACTCCAAGGACGAGGCCGCGTGGACCGCGGTGGGCGACATGCTGCGGGAGAACTACATGCCCCCGGCCCAGCGCGCGGCGCTGTTCAAGGCCGTGGGGACGATCCCCGGCGTCGACGTCGTGCAGGACGCCGAGGACGCGGCGGGCCGTAAGGGCATCGGGGTGGGCCGGGTCTTCGCGGGCGTGCGGGAAGATCTGATCTTCGACCCGGAGACCTACGAGCTCCTGGGCGAGCGGGGGGTCGTGGTCGACGAGAAGGTGGCGAAGTCCCCGGCGGGCAGCCTGGTCGCCTCGACCGCCCAGCTCTCCGTCACCGTGACCGACTCCCTGCCCGAGATGCCCGAGGCGTCCGGCGCGAAGGAGGACACGACCGTCGGCTGCGGCTCCTGACAGACGCAACGCCGCGCTCCGGCCGTGCCCGGCCCGGGTCCGGCCGGAGTGCGGCGTACCGGCGCCGTCACCGACCGGCCGGACGCGTCGGCGCAAGTCGTAAAGTCGGGTGGTGAGCAATCTGGAGGCAGTTCCGCGAGAGACCCTGTGCGCCGCCGCCGCCACGACCGGACCGGTCGTCGAACGGCTGGCCGGCCACGAGGTGGCGTTGGGCGGGCCACGCGCGATGGCGGTCACCCGCACGCTGCCCAGCCGGGGACGGCGGATGGTCGGCGCGTGGTGCTTCCTCGATGACTACGGACCCGAAGCGGCGGCCATGCGCGTGCCGCCGCACCCGCACACCGGCCTGCAGACGGTCACCTGGCTGCTGTCGGGTGAGGTGCTGCACCGCGACAGCCTGGGCACCCTGCAGCAGGTACGGCCGGGCCAGCTCAACCTGATGACGGCCGGGCGCGGCATCTCCCACTCCGAGGAGTCGGCCGAGACGCTGCTGCACGGCGTCCAGCTATGGGTGGCCCTGCCCGACGGCGACAGGCGTACGGCCCCGCATTTCGAGCACCACGCCGATCTGCCGGTCCTGACCGAGGGAGCCGCGCGGGTCACCGTGATCATGGGTTCGATGGGTGGCTCCACCTCTCCTGCTCGCACCTACACGCCGCTGCTGGGCGCGGAGGTCGCGATCTCCGGCGGTGCCGTCCTGCCCCTGGAACCGGATTTCGAGCACGCGGTCGTCCTGCTGTCCGGCGAGGTCGAGGTGGGCGGTGCGCGGCTCGACCGTGGGGAGCTGCTGTATCTGGGCTCCGGCCGCCGGGATCTCCGGGTGAGCGGGCAGGGGCGTTTCCTGCTGCTCGGCGGCGAGCCGTTCGAGGAGGAGATCGTGATGTGGTGGAACTTCATCGGTCGCAGCCACGACGAGATCACCGCCTTCCGCGAGGAGTGGCACAGCGGCGAGGCCTTCGGCACCGTCCGGGGCTTCGACGGCGCTCCCCTGCCCGCCCCCGCCCTCCCGACGACCCGCCTGAAGCCCCGAGGCCGCGTCCGCTGATGCGATGACCACGGATGTTCACCGGGTCGCGCACCGCGTGTCGGCGCAGGCCGGGCCGGTGTCGCCTCTTACCGCACCGGCGCCGTGAGCGGCCTCGGACACGGCGAGGGTATGAGGGCATGCGGTCACCGCTCTAGATGTCCGGGTCCTGCGTGCTGCCCGGCGGGACCGAACCCGGCAGTGAGGGTCCGCGAAAGATTCCACTCCATATTCGATCTTGACCATACTTCGTCGAACGAAGTATGGTCCTCCGTATGTCCAAGAGATCATTTGTGGCGCCCGCCGCTTCCGCGGCTCTCCCGCCGCCGGACGCGGGGCCACCTCGACGGTCGCGCATCGTCCCGCCACCACCCAGGCCCCTCGCTCCCCGGCTGATCCCAGCCGGAAGGTAGAACGTTCCCGCAGGTGACATCTGCGGTCCCCGACTCCCGAATTCATCCCGGGCAGGCGGGGACAAGCCGGGGCTCGGCCGACCGGCAACCCAGCAAGGCGCATTCACCCAGGTCGCGACGGGCGACCATGGCGCACGTCCCGGCCGGTTCGAGAGCTCCCGATCGCATACAGCCGCTTCCCCGCCGGAGGCGGCTTCGGGAGAGCCGACCGGCCTGGCCTTCACCGTAATCGGCTTCGCCTTCGACGGCGCCCGCATGGCCGGGTGGATCAACCGTCCTCATCCCAAGGCGCTCGCCCGGTTCTCCGTGACCGCGGCGGGATCAGCCGTCGCGCCCCGATCTCCCGGAGGACGCGTCGCCATTCGAGACAGGTGACGCGGCTTCCCGGGCCCGGGAAGCCGCGTCACTCCCTATCACCGAGAGGCAGTTCATGATTTTAGGCAACGGACTCGTCGCCGTCCTCCTTGCGGGAACGCTCGGCGTCACGCCGGCGCAAGGCGCGCAGGCCAGCGTCCCGCAACTGAGCGCCCAGCAGCCGGACGCCGGGAAGGCGAACGGCGTGACCCTGATAACCGGGGACCGGGTCGTGGTCGCCGGCACGGGCTACCACGTGGAGCCCGGTCCCGGCAGGCAGGTGGGGTTCATGAGGCAGGTGCGCGGGGGCCACCTGTACGTGATCCCGTCCGACGCCGGGCCCCTGATCGCCGAGGGGGTGCTCGACCGGCGGCTGTTCGACGTCACCCAGCTCCTGGCCTGGCACTACGGCGACGCCGACCGGCCCGACATCCCAGTGATCACCCAGTCGTCCAGGGGACCGGCGCCCACACTTCAGGGCGCGCAGCAGACGCGGCAGCTCGCCGACCTCGGCATGAGCGCGCTACGCGTGCCCAAGGCGAGCGCGGGCCAGACGTGGCGGGACCTGACGGGGGCACCCGTGCCCTGGCGGCGGGGACGACGAAGCTCTGGCTGGACGGCCGCCGCACCTTCAGCCTCGACCGGAGCGTCAAGCAGATCGGCGCCACCGAGGCCTGGAAGCAGGGCATGACCGGCAAGGGCGTCACGGTCGCCGTCCTGGACTCCGGCTATGACCCCGGCCACCCCGACCTGAAGGGTGTGGTGGCGCAGGAACGCAACTTCAGCGACGACCCCGACATCCGCGACACCCTCGGCCACGGCACCCACGTCGCCTCCATCGTCGCCGGCGCCGGACAGAAGTACCGGGGTGTGGCGCCGGACGCGAAGCTCGCCATCGGCAAGGTGGGCGGCGCCTTCGGCGCCACCGACTCCGCCATCCTGGCCGGGATGGAATGGGCGACCGTCGAGGTCAAGCCCAAGGTCGTCAACATCAGCCTCGGCGCGCCGGACACGGTGGAGCTCGACCCCATGGAGCAGGCGGTGAACTCGCTGTCGGCACGGACCGGTGCGCTGTTCGTCGTGGCCGCGGGCAACAGCGGCAGAAACCCGGTCGACAGCCCCGGCAGCGCCGACGCCGCCCTCACCGTCGGCGCCGTCGACCGGCAGGACCGCATCGCCGAATTCTCCAGCACCGGACCTCGCGAGGGCGACCACGCCATCAAGCCGGACATCACGGCACCGGGCGTGAAGA
The DNA here is from genome assembly GCF_050949235.1 of Streptosporangium sp. CA-135522. NCBI lineage: Bacteria > Bacillati > Actinomycetota > Actinomycetes > Streptosporangiales > Streptosporangiaceae > Streptosporangium > Streptosporangium sp. CA-135522. Next base: position 2,545,704 of record NZ_CP192026.1, on the reverse strand, counting down.
TCATGGCCGCGGCTGCCACCGGCACCGCCGACGACTCCCACGTCGCGCTCAGCGGCACCTCCATGGCCACCCCCCACGTGGCCGGAGCCGCCGCGATCCTCGCCCAGCGCCACCCCGAATGGACCGGGCAGCAGCTCAAGGCCGCCCTCATCGGCAGCGCCACCCCCTCCGCCGGCGCCACGCCGTACCAGCAGGGCACCGGACGGGTGGACCTGGTGCGCGCCCTGGCCCAGCAGGTCGTGGCCGAGCCTGGCAACGTGTGGGCCGCCTTCCCCTGGAACGGCTCGGACGAGCGGGTGGCGACCAGGACCATCACCTACACCAACTCCGGCGACACCCCGGTCACCCTCGACCTGGCCGCCGACAGCCAGGTGCTCAAGCTCTCCACCCAGCGGATCGAGATGCCCGCCAAGGGGCAGGCGTCGGTCATCCTCACCATCGACGCCAGGGAGAAGGCGCCGGGCGACTATCCCGCAACCGTCACCGCCCGGTCGGGCGAGACCGTGATCCGCACGCTGGCCGGCGCGTTCGTCGAGCCGGAGTCCTACAACGTGACCGTCAACGCCATCGGCAGGAACGGCGAGCCCGTCGACGCCCGCTCCCAGCTCTACGATCCGAAGACCGGCGCCATTCGTGAACCGGTCTTCCAGAACGGGGTCGCCAAGGTCCGGCTGCCCAAGGGCGAGTGGAACCTGTACACGGAAATCTTCGATCGGGCGTCTGGGCTCACGCTCGCCCACACCGCGCTGAAGGTGGACGACGCCGACCAGCAGGTGACGGTGGACGCCCGCCAGGGCAAGCAGGTTCAGACCACGCTCGACGACCTGACCGCGGCACGTGAGCCCGGCTTCGACGTCCAAGTGGACTACGGGCCGTGGATGACGGCCTGGTCGGCACACCTGCGTCCCGGATTGGAGCTCTTCGTCGTTCCCGTGCGCCAGCCGGGGCTGCGCTATGCGTACAGAACCCTCTGGGAGAACAAGGACGTCTCGCCCAGCCCGTACGTCTACGACCTGGTCGACCGCCGCACCGACGGATTCCCCGAGGATCCCACCTACGCCGCCCGGCAGAAGGACCTCGCGAAGGTCACGGCGACCTACCGGGCCTCCGGCGTCGCAGCCAAGGCAACGCCGCTCTTCGGACCCCGACTCGGTGACGTCCCGGCCTTCTCCATGGCATCGCCCCAGGCGGATGTGGACCTGCCCGGAGCGCTCACCCACTATCGGACCCCGGGGTTGATCTGGGACAGCGCACTCCAGGTCGGCACGTCCCTGATGGCCGACGGCGGCAGGCTCATGAAGCGCGGCCACACCACGGAGACGTGGAACGCCGCCGTGACCGGCCCGTCCCTCGCCAGGCCCGGCGGCAGCCGTACCGGCGACGAGCTGACCTTCTCCGCCGGCACGCTCTTCGCCGACGGCGTCGCCGAGCGGACCGGGACGGACGGCGCGGCCACCGGCACCGCCACCCTCGCCAGGGACGGGCAGGTGCTCGCCAAGGCCGACCTCACCGGCTGTGAGATCGACCAGCCGCAGACGTGCGAGCTCCACGCCGACCTGCCGGCGGAGGACGCCTCCTACACGCTGAGCGCGTCGATGCGCAGGCAGGTGCCGTACCCGACGCTGTCCACGGCCGTGGACGCCGTCTGGACGTTCCGCTCGGCGAGTACGGCCAAGCGGCGGCCTCTGCCGCTGACGGCGGTGCGCTACGCTCCCGCCGGGCTCGACCACCTCAACCGCGCCAAGCCCGGCTCGCTGACCCGGCTGCCCATGTGGGTCGAGCGAAACCCGGGAGCCTCCGAGGCGACGGTGAAGTCCATCCGGTTGGAGATGTCCTCCGACGACGGCGCGAGCTGGCACCGGATCCCGGTCGCCCCCACCCCCTCAGGATGGGTCGCCGTGGTGCCCAACCCGACCACGCCGGGATTCGTCTCGCTGCGGGCGACGGCGACCGACACCTCCGGCACCAGCCTCGCCCAGACGATCACCCGCGCCTACGCCGTCGGGTGAGCCCGTAGTCTCTCGGTGGTCCGCCCGGATCGGTTTCACGGTCCCGAACCACCGAGGGAACCCCGGCGTCGAGCGACGCCGGGGTCGGTCGGCAACGGCCGGCGGGGCGGGCGTCTCCTTCTGCGGGCCGTCCAGATCGTCAAGGAGTGCGTCCCCCGCGGGCGCGTGACCGGGCCACGACCGATCAGCAGGAGCCGAGCACGTTCTTCATGGCGTCCTTCTCCGCGGAGGTCACCCACAGACCGTACTTGACCTTCACCTCGATCTGCCGCGTGACGTAGGCGCACCGGTAGGCGCGGCGCGGCGGCAGCCAGGTCGCCGCGTCGCCGGCGCCCTTCTGGCCGTTCAGCGGGCCGTCGGCGGCGAGCAGGTTCAGCGGGTCGTTGGCCAGTTCCTTGCGCTCGCTCGCCGGCCACTGCTGGGCGCCCTTCTGCCAGGCGTCGGCGAGGGCGACCACGTGGTCGATCTGCACCGCCATGCTGGTCTTCTGGCCACGCTCGAACTTGATGGTCTTGCCGCTGTAGGGGTCCTCGAGGACCCCGCTCAGCACGATGCAGTCATGGGTGCCCTGCTTGAACGTCTCGTCCTTGAGGTCGCGCTTGAGGATGTCGTTGCGGGTGTCGCAGCCGTTGTGGTCGACGTCCGACCACGCGGGGCCGAACTTCTCCCGGTCGAAGCCGGTCATCGGGGCACGGCCCTTGACCTGTAGCTTCTCCAGATCCTTGAGTGCCGCGGCGGAGGACTTCCCCGTGCCGGCGGATTGGTCGCCGGACCCTTGACCCAGGAAGCCGCAGCCCGTCAATGCGAACGCGATCGTCGCGACGACCGCACCCCGTCCCAGCGCAGACCGCACCATGCCACCTTTCACGCGCACTGACTACCCATGAAGTGGCAAATTACCCTATATATCGGCCAGTTCCCGGAAGGCGCGGCCCGACCGCCGGCCCGGCGCGAGGTGCGGGCCGGCGGCAGGACAGAGGGGGCTATGGTCTCAGGCCCGTCCGTAGGAGTCTTCGAGCCGCTCGATGTCGTCCTCGTCGAAGTGACCGAAGGCGATCTCCAGGATCCGGGTGGCCTCCCCCGCGGAGCTGAGACGATGTGTCTGGCCGGCCCGGATGAGCACGCGATCGCCGACGGAGGGCTCGATCCGCCCACCGTCGATCTCGAACACCGCCCCGGGGTCGAGAGCGACCCACAACTCGTCCCGGTGTTCGTGTCGCTGCAGGCTGAGCCGCTGTCCGGGCGCCACGTCGATGATCTTCACCGTGGACGTCTCGTTGAGCGTGTAACGCTCGAACCCGCCCCAGGGACGCTCGTCGCGAACAACCGCGCCGAGCCGGTCGATCTCCAGCAAGATGCCTCCATCCGCTTCCGTCAAGTGACGGTAACTCTCACACACCCGCATGACGGATACGCATGTTTCATGAAGCCGGACGCTTAACTGGGGCAATACTGTTGCCCCCTGACCTCCGGGCCCGCTGCTGCGCCCAGGCCTCAGGTGATGAGGATCCCGCCGTCCACCGGGATCACGGCCCCGGTCACGTACGACCCGGCATCGGAGGCAAGGAAGATCGCCGCGGCGACGAGCTCGGCCGGATCGCCGGCGCGTTTCATCAACACCCGGTGCTCAAGCTGCCATACCATGTACTCGGGTGCGTACTGCTCGGTCATCTCCGAGGCGAAGAAGCCGGGCTCGACGCAGTTGACCCGGATGCCGCGCCGGCCGGTCCACTGCTGGGCCAGGTCACGGGTGAGCCCGGCGACCGCCGCCTTGGAAGCGCTGTAGGCGGCCTGCGGCAGGCCGGCCGTGGTCTCCCCCAGGATGCTGCCGATGTTGACGATCGAGGAGCCGGGCCTCATGACCCGGGCACAGGCCTGCGCCATCCAGTAGGTGCCGTGCAGGTTGATCTCCACGACCTGCCGGAACTGCTCGGGCGTCTCCTTGAGCGCCGGCACCGCCGTACCGACGCCGGCGTTGTTGATCAGGACGTCCACCGCGCCCAGCTCGGCGACCGCCGTCTCGACCAGCGTCCGGCAGTCCTCGGGGCTGGTCACGTCGGTCGCCACGGCCACACACCGCCTGCCGGTCTCCTCGACCAGGGCTCGTGTCTCCTCAAGGCGGTCCTTGCGGCGCGCGCCGATCACGATGTCCGCGCCCGCCTCGGCCAGACCCCGCGCGAACGCGACTCCCAGCCCCGAGGAGGCCCCGGTGACGATCGCGACCTTGCCGTCCAGCCGGAATCGATCCAGCATCCAGACCCTCCTCCTGCGGAACCCTCCGCACGAACCCCTGACGCGGAACGTGTAGAACGGGATTCTAGAGGGGAGGGGCGCACTCTCCATGAGCGGGTTCCCACGGGCGGTGCGACGGCCTGAAGACGGGACGGGCTCCGGCTACGGCCTGGAGACGGGACGGGCTCCCGGCGACGGCCTGAAGACGGGACGGGCTCCCGGCGACGGCCGAGCCGACGCCGGGAGCCCGGGGAGCCGTCGGCTACAGGCCGTACTCCTTGGTGATGCGCTCGTGCCGCTCCACCTCGACGTCGACGGCCTTGGCCAGGTCGAGCCAGGCCAGCGGGTGCACCCAGCGTTCGGTGGCGTCGTCGAGCAGCGCGTCCACCTCGACCGGGGTGACGTCCGGGGGGACCGCGATCCAGCCGAACACGCCGGGCAGCCGCTCGCCCGAGGTCGGGTGGCTCACGGTGTAGTTCTCGTCGCTGTAGACCCACATCGGCCAGCCCCGCTCGGCCAGGACCTCGTTGAACTCGGTCCAGTCGGCCTCGCTGGGGGCCGCGCCGTCGAAGAACCAGCTGGTGTAGCCGCCGGGTCGCAGCATGCTGATCGCGGCGAAGGGCGGGATGAAGCTCTCCTGGTCCTCCGCCTTCTCCGGAATCGGCTCCAGCAGCTGCGGGTCGAAGACGACCAGGTCGCCGGCGTTGTAGTCCATGCCGGGAGGCTGCGGAATGGCCAGGCGGGCCGTCGCGGGGCCGGTGCGCAGGCTGATGACCGCGCGCTGGCTGCCGTCGGGGGCGGGCAGGATGATGCGCACCAGGCCCATCTCCTCCTCGATCGGCCCCTCGGTCGACTGCAGCGACATGCCGATCTTGACGGCGCCCGCGCGGACGGTCTCCCAGTCTTCGGCGGCCGTCGCCATGGTGATCATCCGCCAGACGTCCTCGGGCTCGATCTCGTCGGAGTCGAGGATGTCGCGCAGGATCCCGGCGCCCTTGGTGTTGTCGTCGGTCTGCTGTACGGCGGCGGCCCACAGGCGCCTGGCCTCGATGCCCGCACCGGCGGCGACCGCCGCCTCGCCCTCGGCCGCGGCCTGCTCCCAGCGCTCCCGAGCGCGGTGCAGGCGGCCCAGGGCCAGGTGACGCTGGGCGGCGGGGAGCCGCTCGGCCAGCTGCTCCAGGCGCTCGTCCTGGCGAGCCTCGATCAGCAGGCCGGTGAGGTAGGAGATGTCCTGCGGGTCGGCGGTCTCGATGTCGCCGGACTCGACCAGCATGGTCCAGTAGACGTCCGCGCCCGTGGCGGGGTAGCCGAGGAAGCCCAGCGTGGTGGTGTGACGGCGGGTGGCCTCCAGATTCTGCCCGGACAGCGGGGCCAGCCAGCCCACCCAGCGCTCAGGGTCGGCGTTGAAGCCGTCGGCGGCGTCGAAGTAGGCGACCAGCTCATCCTGGGGGCCGGGGGCCTTCGGCGGGGTGGCCGCGTCGGAGGCGGCGCGCAGCGCGGCGATCCGCTCGGCGACGTCACCGGGGCTCTTGAGCTCGCCGGCGCCGGACTCGGCGACGTCGGCCAGCAGACGGGCCTGCCACACGCCCTCCCGGGCGACGGCCAGGTCACCGGCGACGAGCGCCAGCTCGACCCGGGCGCGGTAGCCGCCCATCATGGCGAAGTAGTCGATCCACTGCTTGAGCACCCGGCCGAGCTGCCAGCTGTTGGTGATCTGCGCGGATCCGGCGAGCCGGCTGACGGCCCGCGCCCACTCCGCCCAGACCCGCGGGTGGTCGGCGACCACGTCGAGGTCGGGCAGGGCGTCGACGGCCTCCTGCACCCGGTCCAAGGTGGCGAGCACGAGCGCGCGAAGCACACCCTCGCGGTACGCCTTGGCCACCGGGTCGTCGGGCTTGAGTCCGGTCGCGGCGTCGAGCGCGGTGAGCGCGTCCTGCGCGCGGCCGGCGGCCAGGAGCGCGCGAGCCGAGGCCGCGCCCAGCTCCCAGCTCGCCTCGCGGCCGGCGGCGCCCAGCTTCGCCACGGCGGCCTCGGCGTGGGTGACCGCCTCGTCGGCGCGCCCGGCGTCCACCAGGGCCGCGACGTAATGCTCGGCGACGGCGGAGAAGGTCAGCGAGCCGGGCTCGGCCTCGATGGCCGACAGCGCCGCCAGCCGCTCGGGCGCGTAGCCGGGGCCGTCGGTGTTGGCCTGCGCGGCGGCCAGCGCGATGACCGCACCGGGTGCCGCCGGGCACTCACGGACGTCCTCGCGCCCGGCGAACTCGACCAGCGTCTCCGCGTCGGCCATCGCGACCGCCCCCTGGGCGCGATCGCCGACCCGGCCGATCAGGTGCCAGTAACGGGCGTAGAACTCAAGCCAGGGCAGTTCCAGGTTCTCCGCCTGCTGCGCGATGGCCGGCGCGAGCACGTCGAGCTGCGAGTATCGGCCCTCCAGTGCCTGCGCGGGCACGTCGCCGATCGCCATGGCCAGACCGGTGTGCCCGGCTTCGTGCAGTTGCCGCTGGGTGTCGCCCACCCAGGCCCAGATGTCCACGTCCATGGGACGTCAGTCTGCCAGGTCGGCGACCGTGCCCCAAACGACTCGGCTCACGCGCGTGCCCTCAGAGGGTGAGTTCTCCCGAGGCGACCAGGACGGCGGGGCCCGCCAGGTAGCTGGTGTGCTCGTCGAGGGTGACGGTGACGGTGCCGCCCAGGACTTCGACCGCCCAGGTGCCCGTGGTCTCTCCGGCCAGGTGCGCGGCCGCCACGGCCGAGGCGACCGCGCCGGTGCCGCAGGAGCGCGTCTCACCGGAGCCGCGTTCGAAGACCCGCATCACGATCCGGCGCGGGCCCACCGGGTTGAGCAGCTCGATGTTCACCCCGCTCGGGAACACCTCCGTGTCGAAGGAAGGCTGGTGACTCAGGTCGAGCTGAGCCACCGGGTCGCCGATGGCACAGGCCAGATGGGGGTTGCCCATGTCGACGTGGAGTCCTTCGTACTCCCGCCCCGCCACGCTCGTACGGCTACGCCCCAGCAGCCGGGGCGCGCCCATTTCCACCGTCACGTCTCCGGTCTCGGCCAGCCGGACACGCTTTACCCCCGCCCGGGTCGCCACGCCGAACTCGCCCGCGCCGGCCAGCCCCGCGTCGACCAGGTAGCGAGCGAAGACCCGCACCCCGTTCCCGCACAGCTCGGCGGCACCGCCGTCGGCGTTGCGGTAGTCCATGAACCACTCGGCCTCACCCGCCTGGCCTGCCACCTCGGGGCTGAGCTTCGTGGGCATCACGCGCAGCACGCCGTCGGCGCCGATCCCCGCGCGCCGGTCGCACAGCGTCGTCACGAACGAGGCGGACAGCTCGAGCTCACCGTCGGGGTCGGGAAGGATGACGAAGTCGTTCTCAGTGCCGTGTCCCTTTACGAATCGCATGTTCCGACTCTAGGTCCTGTCCTCCAGGCCTTCTTCCCCGCATGGCCGCCCGGTCCTTCAGGCCTTCCTCCCGTCCGGGTCCTGGCGTGACCGCCCGGCCTGCGGTCCACCGCCGGTCACCGGCGCACCTGTACGAGTGCCCGGCCGAGAAGGTCCGGCGCCTGCTGGGAAAGCCAGACCACCCGGGGGTCACGGCGAAACCACGACTCCTGCCGGCGGACGAACCTGCGCGTCGCGCGGATCGTCTCCTCCATCGCCTGCCCCTCGGTCCACTCTCCGTCCAGGAAGCGCAGCACCTGGGCGTAGCCGAGCGCGCGGCTGGCCGTACGGCCCTCGGCGAGTCCCCGTGCGGCGAGCTCGCGGACCTCCTCCACCAGACCGTCCCGCCACATGCGCTCCACCCGCGAGGCGACCCGCTCGTCCAGAACCTCTCTCGGCACCTCCACGCCCAGTTGCACGCTGTCGTAGACGGCGTCGTAGGAGGGCATCGTGGCGGAGAAGGGGCGCCCGGAGAACTCGACGACCTCCAGCGCGCGGACGATCCTGCGGCCGTTGCCGGGCAGGATCGCCTCGGCGGCCCGGGGGTCCCGCTCCCGGAGACGTTCGTACAGCGGCGCCGGGCCGGTGCGTTCGAGCTCCGCCTCCAGCCTGGCGCGGATCTCCGGGTCGGTGCCGGGGAACTCCAGGCCGTCGAGGGCGGCCCGCACGTAGAGCCCGGAGCCGCCCACGAGGATCGGCACGACGTCCCTGGCCCGCAGATCGTCGATCAGCGGCCGGACCAGCGCCTGGTATTCGGCCACGCTCGCGGTCCTGGTCACGTCCCAGATGTCGAGCAGGTGATGCGAAACCCCCCGCCGCTCGGCCACGGACAGCTTCGCCGTTCCTATGTCCATTCCCCGGTAGAGCTGCATGGAGTCGGTGTTGATCACCTCACCGCCCAGTTCGAGGGCGAGGTCCACGGCGAGATCGGACTTTCCGGCCGCCGTGGGGCCCACGACGGCGATGACTGGTAGCTGACGCACGCGACAAGTGTGTCAACTTCCCGGGACTGCTCGGGTGAGGAGACCGGGCCCGCGCCGAAGGAGAGCGCGGTGGCGGCCGCCGGGGGAACACAACACACAAATGCCTTTTTGTCGGAATTTGTGTTTTTGTGGACTGAAAACCGGAGACTCCCCATCACTGAGGGCGGAAACGGTTCTTCCGTCCGCCAAAAGGTGCAGAACGTTCATCGGGGGTTTCACCTATGTCGTTTTTCGACAAGGTCAAGAGCATGCTCGGCGACCACAGCACCAAGGCTGAAGAACTCGCCAACCAGGGCATCGACAAAGCAACACAGATGGCCAAGGAGAAGACCGGCGGCCAGTACGACCAGTACATCGACGCCGCAGCCGAGCAGGCCAGGCAGCGGGCGGACATGATCGACGGCCAGATCGGCACATCCCCGGTTCCCGGACAGAGCGACGCCTCACAGGTTCCCGGCGAGACCGGCACACCCCAGACGCTCAGCGAGCCCGGTACGTCCCGGGCTCCCGGTGAGACCGACACGACCTGGATCTCCGAGGAAACGGACACGTCCCAGGTCATCGGCGAGAGCGACACGACCCGGACTCCTGATGGAAGCGACACGACCCGGGTCTCCGAAGAGACGGACACGTCTCAGATCCTTGGCGAGAGCGACCCGCCCCGGAGCTCCGACGGGACGCGAAAGCCCCCGTACGGCACCTGAATCGGCCTGACCAACCGCGCAGACCGCCCGGCCCAGTCCCCGGGCGGTCCTCGCGCGTCTTCGCCCAGGGCCCGTCCGTCTTCGCCCAGGGCCCGCGCGTCTTCACGCAGGCCCGCGAGCCTTCATGTGAGCCCGCCCGCCTTCATGCGGGCCCGCGCCTTCACGCATGCCCGCCCGCCTTCGCCGGGCCCCGCCTTTCGGCTCAGGCCCAGTCGAGGGTCGGTTGCAGGTAGCCCTCCATGGTCAGCAGCCACCGCTTGGACTCCACGCCCTCTCCACCGCTGAACCCGCCCAGGCCGTTGCCGGCGACCACCCGATGGCAGGGGACGATGATGGGAATGGGATTGGCCCCCATGATCGATCCGATCGCCCGTGCCGGAACGCCCGTCCCGCTTCGCTCGGCCAGCTCGCCGTAGGTCACGGCCTGGCCGTACGCCACCGTCTCGTGGAGCGTGCCCAGCACCTTGCGCTGCACGGGAGAGGTCAGTCTCCAGTCCACCGGGACGCCGAAGACCCGCAGCCGGCCCGCGTAATAGTCGGCGAGCTCGGCGAGCGCCGGGGCCGTACGGTCCGGGTCGTCGACCTCGGCCAGTTTGAGGCCCTCCAGCATGCGGGCCCGGAACGCCTCCTCCCGGCCGTTCCAGCCGACGCTCGCCACTCCGGCCTCCGTGACGGCGACGAACATGTCTCCCAACGGTGTCGGGACACTCCCGAACGCCACGGTTCCTACCATGTGGACTGTGTCCCTTCGCGAACTCGTCGTCCTCGGCACCTCAAGCGCGGTGCCCACCCGTCACCGTAACCACAGCGGGTAGAGCCTTCCTTAGAGCAAGAACTCCTCGTAGATCCGCATTCCTTCCCATTCTCCGCGTCTTTCGCAGTACGCCCGCACAGATCTCAGCGGGCACCGAGAAGCCAGAGCCTCCTGCCTGGTCCTGGTGCGAAAGCCACGGTGAGCGGGCAGCCTTGAGGGGTGAACACTCGGTCGCGGTACGCCAGTCATCGTGGCCACTACACGCCACCTCGATGGACACGTCCGGCAACGCCTCCCGACGATCTTCAGCGCGGCGTAAACTCACTGTCATGAGCGCGGCACACGAAGAGTACGACGACCTTCACCGCCTGGTCGATCGCTTGACGCTGAACCAGGCGCGAGCCCTGCGTGCCGTCGCCCTGGAACTCGTGGAAAGCGAACCCGCGCCTCTCGCCGAAGCGCATGGCCGACGACGGCGACTGTCATTCGCCGGGATCATCGCCGATGAGCCGGACAGCGCCCAGCGTTCGGAGGAAATCCTTCTCAACCGGTTCCGGTCAGTTAGTGCTGATCTGCGACACCGGCCCCCTGTATGCGGCGATGAACCGGAAAGACCAGGATCACGCCCGCTGGCTTGATCTTCTCGAAACCCACCCGGGCCCGCTGATCCTCCCCAGCCCGGTTCCGGCAGAAGTCTGCTGGCTGTTGGAGTCACGGATAGGACCGGCCGCCGAAGCCGACTTCCTTCAGTCCATCGTGGACGGCGAGCTGACCATGGAACCGTTGACCACCGCCGATGTCGCCCGGATGAAGGCCTTAGTGGTGAAGTACGCGAACTTCCCCTTGGGAGCGGTGGACGCCGCCGTGATCGTCGTCGCGGAGAGACTCGACGTCCAGGAGATCGCCACCATCGACCATCGCCACTTCGAAGCGGTGAGGGATTCCCACGGCGGTCACTTCACGCTGCTGCCGTAACCACCGACCTCGCGCCTCTCGGACACGAAATCGCCGCCGCGACGGCTTCGTGGGAACACCTAGCATCGACCTCGTGTCCCTTCGCGAACTCGTCGTCCTCGGCACCTCAAGCGCGGTGCCCACCCGTCACCGTAACCACAACGGATATCTCCTGCGATGGGACGGTCAGGGATTCCTGTTCGATCCGGGCGAGGGCACCCAGCGCCAGATGCTCCAGGCGGGCGTCGGCGCCCACGACATCACCTGGATCTGCGTCACCCACTTCCACGGAGACCACTGCCTGGGGGTGCCCGGAATCGTCCAGCGCATCGCCAGGGACGGCGTCACCCACCAGGTTCGGGCGGCCTACCCCGCCGCGGGGGAGGTCTACTGGCGCCGCCTGCGCCACGCCAGCGCCTTCGCCGACACCTCGGTGATCGCCGAGTGCCCCGTCTCCGGACCGGTCACGGCCTTCGACGCCGGCCCGGTGACCCTCACCGCGCGCCCGCTGTCGCATCCCGTCGAGTCCTACGGCTACCGCCTCGACGAGCCGGACGGCCGCCGGATGGTCCCCTCGCTCCTGGCCGAACGGGGAATCGGCGGTCCGTCGGTCGGCGAGCTGCAGCGCGCCGGCAGGGTGACCGCCCCGGACGGCACGACGGTCCTGCTGGAGGAGTGCAGCGAGCCACGCCCCGGCCAGAGCGCGGCGTTCATCATGGACACCCGGTTGTGCGAGGGCGTGTTCGCCCTGGCCGCGGGGGTGGACCTGCTGGTGATCGAGTCCACGTTCCTGTCCGGGGAGTCGGCCCTCGCCTCTCAGTACGGCCACCTGACCGCCGACCAGGCCGGCCGGGTGGCCGCCGAATCCGGCGCCCGCCGCCTGGTGCTGACCCACGTGTCCGAGCGCTACGACGCCGACGATGAGCCCCGCTTCCTCGAAGAGGCGCACCGGTCCTTCGACGGCGAGGTCGTCCTCGCCCACGACCTGATGCGCGTCGCCGTCCCCCGCCGGGTCACCGGGTCGCCGGACGTCCCGGTGTAGCCGAGCCGTGGCTCCGTCCGGCTCCCGGCCGGGGTCACTCCGCCCAGCGGGCGACGAAGTAGCCGACGCCGTAGGGGGCGTCGTCGTAGAGGATCTCGCCGTTCAGGCGACCGCCCGCGCCGGCGAGGACCTGAAGGGCGGCACGGCCGGCCACCCAGAGCTCGGCCGCCTCGCGGGGGTCGAGTGCCGGGACCTCGGCTCGAGCGAGGGCCGCGACGATCGCGGCGTTGTACGGCTGTGCGCGCTCGTCCAGGTATCCGGGCGACTTCTCGGTGAGGCGGGCGGAGCCGTCGGCCATGACCAGCATCCCCACCCGGCCGGGCACCCCCGCCAGCCGCTCGCCGAGCGCGGCGCACGTCTCCGCGGAGGCGTCGAACGGCACCGCGTGGAATCCCGACACCGCCATCCCCTGCCTCTCCAGCAGCCAGCGGCCGACCGAAAGGGAGAGCGGCAGGACGGGCTCACCGGCGCCGACCCGGACGTCGACGCCCCAGGGCGCCAGGCTGCCGGCGGCGTCCGCTCCGTAGGCTCCGGACCGGTCGGCCCCACCGACCACCACGATCACGTCGGGCCCGGCGGCGCGCAGCGCGTCCATCGCGACCGCGCAGGCCGCCCGGAGCTCGTCGAGCTCCGGAGCCGCGGCGCCGGCCAGCTCGGGGACCAACAGCGGAGGATGCGGGCAAACGGCCGCGGCGACAAGCACCTCGCCAGACTAACCGAGCCCCGTGCCGGCCCCGCCGCTCCCGCGCGGGAACCGATCACCCGGCGGGCGGCGGAACGGGCCGGCGGGCTTCCGAAGCGGCGCAGGAGGGCCGCACAGAGGGAGCGCTCAGAGGGAGACGGAGCAGCCCGAGGTCTCCTGGACCGGCGCGGGGCGGCCGATCGAGGGCATGCCCAGCATGACCCCGCCGCCGCCGGCGGCCGGAGCGGCCTGCCTGGCCGCCCAGGCGTCGCCCGCGCGGGTGCGGCGCAGCTTCGCGGCGGGGCCGTCCGCCACCAGGTGGTGCGGGGCGGCGTAGGTCACCTCGACGGAGACCATGTCACCGGGGCGCGGGAGCTCCTCGCCCGGCGTGAAGTGGATCAGGCGGTTGTCGGGGGCCCGGCCGGACAGGCGGTGGGTCGCCTCGTCCTTGCGGCCCTCTCCCTCGGCCACCAGCACCTCGAGCGTCCGGCCGACCTGCCGCTTGTTCTCCGCCCAGGAGATCTCGGTCTGCAGGGCGACGAGCCGTTCGTAGCGCTCCTGCACGACCTCCTTGGGGATCTGGTCGTCCATGGTGGCCGCGGGGGTGCCGGGACGGATGGAGTATTGGAAGGTGAAGGCGTTGGCGAAGCGCGACTCGCGCACCACGTCGAGCGTGCCCTGGAAATCCTCTTCGGTCTCGCCGGGGAAGCCGACGATGATGTCGGTGGAGATGGCCGCGTCGGGCATGGCCGCGCGAACCCGCTCGATGATGCCCAGGTAGCGCTCGGCCCGGTAGGAGCGGCGCATCGCCTTGAGAACCCGGTCGGAGCCGGACTGCAGCGGCATGTGGAGCTGGTGCATCACGTTGGGCGTCTCGGCCATGGCCGCGATGACGTCGTCGGTGAAGGCCGCCGGGTGCGGGCTGGTGAAACGGACCCGCTCCAGTCCGTCGATGTCGCCGCAGGCCCGCAGCAGCTTGCCGAAGGCGAGGCGGTCGCCGAACTCCACACCGTAGGTGTTGACGTTCTGCCCGAGAAGGGTGACCTCCAGCACACCCTGGTCGACCAGGGTGCGCACCTCGTTGAGGATGTCGCCGGGGCGGCGGTCCTTCTCCTTGCCGCGCAAGGCCGGCACGATGCAGAAGGTGCAGGTGTTGTTGCACCCGACGGAGACCGACACCCACGCCGCGTAGGCGGACTCCCGCTTCGTCGGCAGCGTGCTCGGGAAGGTCTCCAGGGATTCCTTGATCTCGACCTGGGCCTCCTGCTGGACGCGCGCCCGCTCCAGCAGCACCGGCAGCGAGCCGATGTTGTGGGTGCCGAACACCACGTCCACCCAGGGCGCCCTGCGGACGATCTCTCCCTGGTCCTTCTGCGCCAGGCAGCCGCCCACGGCGATCTGCATGCCGGGGTTGCTCACCTTCGAAGGACGCAGGTGTCCGAGATTGCCGTAAAGCTTGTTGTCGGCGTTCTCCCGTACGGCACAGGTGTTGAACACGACCACGTCGGCCGTCTCCCCCTCGGGCGCCGGGACGTAGCCCGCGTCTTCGAGAAGGCCCGACAGGCGCTCGGAGTCGTGCACGTTCATCTGGCACCCGTAGGTACGAACCTCGTACGTGCGGGCGCTCTCCACGGTGACAGTCATCTCAGTAGACAAGGGTAGGCGCTTCGCCGAACCTCCGGGTACGGCCCGCGCCCGCCGTACGATGAGTAATGAAGTCGTCACGCTACGCTGATGAGGTCGTTAAGCCGGCGCTCCAAAGCCGCGTGCGAGAATGAGACCCCACCGACAGCTGAGAGTGGTGAGCCGCGATGGCGATGCTCGTGCAGACCTCGGAGGCGCCAGTGAAGGCCGAGAAGCCGCCCAGGAAGAAGGCGGCGGCGAAGCCGGAGAGCGTCTGGAGCACCCCGGGCGAGCTCAGCGTCGATGAGTGGTTCGAGCTCAACTCACGCGACGACGGCAGTCGCTACGAGCTCATCGACGGGAGCCTCATCGTGTCCCCCGCCCCATCTTTCAAGCATCAGCGCCTCGGAGACCGGCTTCAGAATCTCCTGGAGGACCTCCTGCCGCAGGAAATGGTCGCCGTCACTGCGACAGGCCTGCTCCTGGACAGCAAACCTGGAGTCATCCCCGACCTGATGGTCGTCGACAAGGCGCCGTTCGAAGAAGGTGCGGACGTTGCTCAGCCCGAATGGGTACACCTGGTCGCGGAAATCGTCTCCAGATCCACCACGACGACGGATCGCAAGATCAAACCCGCCAAATACGCACAGGCCGGGATTCCACACTTCTGGCGGATCGAGATGCCGCCCTTCCAGGGGCAGGGCAACGACCGGCTTCCCGTCGTCTTCACCTACAGCCTCAATGAGGAAGGCGACTACCAGCTCACCCATCGGATCGCTGCGGGGACGGTCACGGACCTCACCGAACCGTGCAAGCTGACGCTCGATCCGGCCGATCTCGCCACGATCTGACAGAAACTGGATCAGACTTTACCCAAAACGGGCAGGTCGTGATCTGATCGGTACCACAGGGTTAGCCCCGGGTGCCCTTTACAGAATTACGTTGTCCTGCATGACGGAGAACGGGGACGCGACTCCTCTGGTTGTGCTTGCGGACGTCAACAAGCACTTCGGTAACCTGCATGTCCTGCGTGACATCAATCTGACGATCTCTCGTGGCGAGGTCCTCGTCGTCATCGGCCCCTCGGGCGGCGGCAAGTCGACCCTGTGCCGGACGATCAACCGGCTGGAGACGATAGACGGCGGAACGATCACTTTCGACGGGCAGCCGCTGGCGGCGGAAGGCAAGACGCTGGCCAGACTCAGGTCCGAGGTCGGCATGGTGTTCCAGTCCTTCAACCTGTTCGCGCACAAGACGATCCTGGAGAACGTCACGCTCGGGCCGATCAAGGTCCGCGGCGTGGCCAAGGCCGAGGCCGAGCGCCGGGGCATGGAGCTGCTGGACCGGGTCGGGATCGGCGCCCAGGCGTCGAAGTATCCGGCGCAGCTGTCGGGAGGTCAGCAGCAGCGCGTGGCCATCGCCCGCGCGCTGGCCATGGACCCCAAGATGATCCTGTTCGACGAGCCGACCTCGGCCCTGGACCCGGAGATGGTCCAGGAGGTGCTCGATGTCATGATCGGACTTGCCCAGGAGGGCATGACGATGATGGTCGTGACACACGAGATGGGATTCGCCCGCCGCGCGGCGAACCGGGTGGTGTTCATGGCCGAGGGCCAGATCGTCGAGCAGAACACTCCTGAGGAGTTCTTCACCACCCCCCGGACCGACCGGGCGAAGGACTTCCTCTCCAAGATCCTTACGCACTAACGGCTCACTCCCCCTTGAAGAAGAAGAGGTAGCAGGATGCGTGTACGTCGTATTGGAGCCGTTGTGGTCGCAGTGGCCGCCGCCGCGGCGAGCCTGACCGCGTGCAGCGGCGGCAGTGACAAGTTCGTTGTCGGAATCAAGTTCGACCAGCCTGGCCTGGGGTTGAAGCAGCCGGACGGTTCGTTCAAGGGTTTCGACGTTGACGTGGCCAGATATGTCGCCAAGGAGCTCGGCTACGGCGACGACAAGGTTGAGTTCAAGGAGGCCATCTCGGCCAACCGTGAGTCCTTCATCCAGCAGGGCCAGGTCAACATCGTGATCGCCACCTACTCGATCACCGACGACCGCAAGAAGAAGATCGGCTTCGCCGGGCCGTACCTGGTCACCGGCCAGGACATCCTGACCCGCGCGGACGACACGACGATCAACGGCGTCGACGACCTGAAGACCAAGAAGGTCTGCGGCGCCCAGGGATCGTCCTCGCCCAAGCGCCTGGTCGAGAAGTTCGGCGACGCCTGGAAGGGCCAGTACCTCACCGAGCAGCAGGGCTACGGCGCCTGCCTGCCCCTGCTGGAGAACAAGCAGGTCGACGCGATCTCCACCGACGCGACGATCCTGGCCGGGTTCGCCACCCAGTCGCCCGGCAAGTTCCGCCTCGTCGGCAAGCCCTTCTCCGAGGAGAAGTACGGCATCGGCGTGAAGCTGGACGACAAGGACACCCGCGAGAAGCTCAACGCGGCCGTGGAGAAGATGTTCAAGGACGGCAGCTGGAAGAAGGCCGTCGACGCCAACTTCGGCGAGTTCGGCAAGTTCTTCACGTCCCCGCCGGCCGTCGAACGTTACTGACCGGCACTGATCGGCCACGAGTCGGCCGGGGCGTTCGCACACCCCCGGCCGACGGCCATTGGAGGGATGAGTGCAGGCACTCTTCGACGAATTCCCAGTCATTCTGGGCGCCTTCTGGCTGACGATCCGGCTCACGCTCGCCAGCGGGGTGGCCGCGCTGGTCCTCGGGACGATCCTCGCCGGGATGCGCGTCAGCCCGCTGCCCGTCCTGCGCGGGATCGGCACGGCGTACGTCAACATCGTGCGGAACACCCCGCTGACGCTGGTGATCGTGTTCTGCGGGCTGGGTCTCGGCCTGGTGCTGGACGTCTCGTTCTCCACGAGTCTGTCCACGAACTACCTCTGGCTGTCCATCATCGGCCTGTCGGCCTACACGGCGGCGTTCGTCTGCGAGGCGATCCGAGCCGGCATCAACACGGTGCCGCTCGGCCAGGCCGAGGCGGCCCGCGCCATCGGTCTGACCTTCTTCCAGAACCTGAGGCTGATCGTGCTGCCCCAGGCGCTTCGCGCGGTGATCGCCCCGCTGGGCAGCATCCTGATCGCCCTGATCAAGAACACCACGATCGCCGCCGCCATCGGCGTGGGTGAGGCCTCCTTGACGATGAAGACGCTCTTCGAAGCGCACGGCGACGCGGTCGTCCCGATCTTCTTCGGATTCGCGCTCGGCTTCCTGATCCTGACCCTGCCCACCGGACTGCTGTTCACGTGGCTGTCCAAGCGCCTGGCGGTGGTCCGATGAGCACGCTGACCGCAGAGCCGAAGCAGACGCGCAAACGCGCGTCCGGGCCCGATCGGGTCAGCGTCCTGTACGACGCGCCCGGTCCGCGCGCGCGGATGCGCAACACCGTGCTCACGGTGGTGGTCGTCCTCGTCGCGCTGCTCGCCGTCTACGTGATGGTGACCAAGCTGGATGAGAAGAACCAGCTCAACGCCGATCTGTGGACCCCGTTCCTGCGGGGCGACGTGTGGGTCAACCTGATCCTGCCCGGCCTGCTGAACACGCTCAGCGCGGGAGCGGTCGCCGCGCTGATCGCGGTGCCGTTCGGGTTCGTCTTCGGCATCGGCCGGCTGTCCGACCACGCCTGGATCCGCGTCCCGGCGGGAGCGGTGGTCGAGTTCTTCCGCGCCATCCCGCTGCTCATCATGATCTTCGCGGTGATGTACGGCGGAAGCGCGGTCTTCGGGCTCACCGTGACCCCGTTCATGGCGGTGGTGACCGGCCTGGTCCTGTACAACGGGTCGGTGCTGGCGGAGATCGTGCGGGCGGGCATCCAGTCCATCCCGCGCGGCCAGTCGGAGGCGGCGCTCGCCATCGGGCTGCGCAAGGGCCAGGTCATGCGGATGATCCTGCTTCCGCAGGGGGTCACCGCGATGATGCCGGCGATCGTCGCGCAGCTCGTCGTGCTCCTCAAGGACACGGCCCTGGGGTTCATCGTCTCGTTCGAGGACCTGTTGAACGCGGGGGCACGCGTGCTGCCGTCCAACTTCAACAACATCATCCCGGCGGTGCTCGTCATCGCGATCGTCTACATCATCATCAATCTGATCGTCGGCGCCCTCGCCACCTGGCTGGAGCGGCGCAGCCGCCGCAGCCGCCGGACGGCGGCCCAGCCGATCGCCCCGCCCGGGGCGGTCGTGGCGCCCGGCTCGGGCGACATCTCCGCGGTGGACTGACACGGTTCACACGAAGGCGGTCACCCCTGGCGGTGGCCGCCTTCTCGCTTTCTTCTCGTGTTGTGGAAAAGCATGGAAAACCGAATCACCGCATGTCGCGTGGGATGCGTCATACCGGCGACACGCGGCGGGTTATCGGGCAGGATTACGCCATGTCCCCCGAGCAGGCCGTCCTGCCGTACGCCACCTGGCCTTCCCCGATCTCCAGCACCGGGGTGGCCCGGTCCGGGCTGCGCCTGGGATTTCCGACGGTGCTGGGCGATGAGGTGTGGTGGACCGAGGACCGCCCCGCGGAGGGCGGGCGGACCACGATCGTGCATCGGAGCGCCGACGGCACGTTCCGCGAGCTGCTGGCCGCGCCGTGGAGCGCCAGAACCCGCGTCCACGAGTACGGCGGGCGCTCCTACGCGGTGGTTCCCGGCGGGAACGTGGTGTTCGCCAACCTCGCCGACCAGCGGCTCTACCTGCTGGCTCCCGGCGCCGAACCCCGGCCGATCACACCGGAGCCCGAGCGGGAGGCCGGGCTCCGCTACGCGGACCTGCTCGTGCACGACGGGCAGGTCTGGTGCGTGCGGGAGTGGCACCACGACGACGGCGGGACAAGCCGCTCCATCGTGTCCGTCCCGCTGCACGGCGAGGACGCGCCGCGCGAGTGGGTCGGCGGGAGCGACTTCTACGCCGGCCTCGCCCTCTCCCCCGACGGCGAGCACCTGGCCTACATCTGCTGGGACCACCCCCGCATGCCGTGGAACGGCACCGAGCTGCGGGTCACCCGGCTGGCCGACGGCGTGTCCCGGACGGTCTGCGGCGGGCCCTCCGAGTCGGTGCTCGCCCCGCAGTGGCGCGACGACCGGCACCTCTATCTGGTCTCCGACCGGTCGGGCTGGTGGAACCTCTACCTGGTCGGGATACACGGCGGCGAGCCCCGGGCGCTCCATCCGGCGCAGGAGGAGTTCGCCGGACCGCTGTGGCAGCTCGGCGCCCCGCCGTACCAGGTGCTGGACGACGGGCGGATAGCGATCCTGCACGGCCGGGGGGACCCGCGGCTGGGCGTCCTCGATCCGGGCAGCGGCGCACTGACCGACCTGGAGGTGCCCTACGACGGCTGGGAGCAGGCGCTCTCCTCGGACGGACGGATCCTGGCCGGGATCGGATACGGCCCGACGGTGCCCCGGTCGGTCGTCCGGATCGACACCATGACCGGATGGGCGCAGGCGCTCCGCCATGACGTCGACGAGCTGCCCGACATCGCCTACCTGCCGCGCGCGCGGGCCGTGGAGTTCGAGGGACGATCCGGCCGCCGGGTCCACGCGTTCGTCTGCCCGCCGTCGAATCCGAAGGCCCGCGGCGACGGCGCCCCACCATACGTCGTGTTCGTCCACGGCGGTCCCACCGGGCGCAGCACCGGCGCCCTCGACCTGGAGAAGGCGTTCTTCACCAGCCGGGGCATCGGCGTGCTCGACGTCAACTACGGCGGCTCCACCGGTTACGGCCGCGCCTACCGCGACCAGCTGCGCGGCCAGTGGGGCGTGGTCGACGTGGAGGACTCGATCGCCGGCGCCGAGTGGCTGGCCGCGGAAGGCCTGGCCGACCCGCGGCGGATCGCGATCCGGGGCGGGAGCGCGGGCGGCTGGACGGTCATGGCGGCCTGCTGCGCGTCCGGCGCGTTCGCCGGCGGGGTCTCCTACTACGGGGTGAGCGCGCTCGCCTCCTTCGTCGCGACCACCCACGACTTCGAGTCCCGCTACATCGAGTGGCTGGTGGGTCCGGAGGATCCCGTCCTGTACGGCGCGCGCGAACCTCTCGGCCGGGTCGCCGAGGTGAGCTGCCCCATGCTGCTCCTGCAGGGCCTGTCCGACCCGGTGGTCCCCGCGGCGCAGTCACAGGCCTTCGCCGACGCCATGGCCGAACGCGGCGTCCCGTGCACCTACCTCACCTTCGAGGGCGAGGCCCACGGTTTCCGCCGCGCCGAGACCCGCAGCGCGGCGCTCGCCACCGAGCTCGCCTTCTACCAGCAGGTCTTCCGGAGCTGACGCGTCGCGGTCGTCGCGCTCACCGGGCCGGCCGGGCTCACCGTGCTCACCTGACTCACCGGGCCGGCCGGGCTGGCCGTGTTCACCGGACTCGCCTGGCTTACCGGGCGAACTCGGTGGCCCGGGACTCGCGGACGACCGTGATGCGGATCTGGCCGGGGTAGGTGAGCTCCTCCTCGACCTGCTTGGCGACGTCGCGAGCGATCACCTGGGCCTGGATGTCGTCGACCGAGTCGGGTTTCACCATGACCCGGATCTCCCTGCCCGCCTGCATGGCGAAGACCTTCTCGACACCGTCGTAGGAGGTGGCGATCTCCTCCAGGCGCTCCAGCCGCTTGACGTAGGCCTCCAACGACTCGCGCCGGGCGCCCGGACGCCCGCCGCTGATGGCGTCGGCCGCCTGGGTGAGGACGGCTTCGACGGTCTTGACCTCGACCTCGTTGTGATGGGCCTCGATCGCGTGGACGACGTCCTCGTGCTCGCCGTACCGCCTGGCGATCTCGGCGCCGATGAGCGCGTGGCTGCCCTCGACCTCGTGGGTGAGGGCCTTGCCGATGTCGTGCAGGACCGTGCAGCGCTTGAGCAGCACCGAGTCGAGCCGCAGCTCGGCCGCCATGATCCCGGCGAGGTGGGCGGACTCCACGAGATGGCCCAGCACGTTCTGGCCGTAGGAGGTGCGGTAACGGAGCTGGCCGAGCAGGGTGATCAGCTCCGGGTGCATGTCGGTGATGCCGAGCTCCACCAGGGCGTCCTCACCGGCGCGTACGCACAGTTCCTGGACCTCCGCCCTGCTGCGCTCGTGCGCCTCCTCGATGCGCTGGGGGTGGATACGCCCGTCGAGGACGAGCTTCTCCAACGTCAGCCGGGCGGTCTCCCGGCGAACCGGGTCGAAACACGACAGCAGCACCGCCTCGGGCGTGTCGTCGATGATCAGATTGACCCCGGTGGTCGACTCGAAGGCGCGGATGTTACGGCCCTCGCGGCCGATGATGCGGCCCTTCATCTCGTCGCCGGGCAGGTGCAGGACGCTGACCACGGACTCGGCGGTCTGCTCGGTGGCCACCCGCTGGACGGCCAATGTGACGATCTTGGTGGCCCGCTTCTCCCCCTCCTTGCGCGCCTCTCCCTCGATCTCCCTGACGATCAGCGCGGCCTCGCGCTTGGCCTGGTTCTCGATCTCCCTGACCAGTTCGGCCTTCGCTTGCTCGCCGGTGAGCCCGGCCACCCGTTCCAGGATGGCCCTGCGCTCCTGGGCGACCCGGTCGAGGTCCTCGCGGCGGTCGGCCAGCTTGGTCTCCGTCTCGGCGAGCTTGCGCGCCCGGTCGGCCTGGCGCCTGGCCTCCTCGTCGAGGCGCTGTTCCCGCTCGCCCAGCCGGTTCTCCCTGCGCTCGAGGTCGGAACGCAGCTCCTTGAGCTCGTACTTCAGCACCCGGCTCTCCGCCTCCGCCTCCTTGCGCAGCTCGGCGGCGGCCTCGACGGTGGCCTCGGACCTGCGCAGGACCTCCTCGGCGTCACTCTGCGCTCTGGTGCGGATCTCGGTGGCCTCGCGTCTGGCCTCCTCCAGCGCGGCCTGGATCTCGGCCTCCTGCTCGGGGGAAGGACCGGTCGGCCGGCCGGCGGCTCCACCGGTGCGACGCAGCAACACGATCAGTGCGGCTATCGTCACCACGGCAAGCACCGCAACCGCCCCCGCCAATGTGACGACCACAACCGGATCCATGCGCGCCCCGCCCTCCTCGCGTCGCAGATATCAAGCACGCGAGGGTCACACGCACGGCACGGAAAGTCCAAGCGCTGGCGCCACCAGGACAGATATCAACACGGCGGCGACGACGCACCGGCCATTCCCGCCGGCACCTCGCCCGTCCGTATCCGTCAAGCCCGCTCGTCCGTAATTCACCGTTATGACAATCCGCACTGCGCGGAGTAACTCCTCACTGCCGTCGAGGTTAAGCGTCAAAGAGGTAACGGGCAAGCAAAGCCCCGTTGGGAGCCGCTTAAACATGAGGAGCCGATGTTTCTTTCCTCACCGCCTCGACAGAACCCGGTGAAGGCGGGTGACCCCCGGCGTCACCGGGGGTGACGGCACCGGTCTCATGGGTCAGGACATCACTTGAGGACCGGTTTCCCGGTAAAACATCGCCGACATGCTTTTGCTAGTCAGGCGGGTAATCCAGCTCCTCCGAAAATGCGGGACTTTCCGCCTCTTCGTTCTCAAGTGCCTCACGGACCACGCGAAAGGCCAGACCCGGACCGTATCCCTTCCGGGCGAGCATGCCGGCCAGCCGCCGGGTCCTGGTCGCCGGCTCCAGACCCCGCGTCGAGGGGAGCTTGCGCGCCACGAGCCTGCGCGCCGTCTCCGCCTCCTGCTCCGGGTCGAGCTGCTCCACCGCCTCCTTGACGGTGTCTTCGTCCACCCCGCGGTGACGCAGCTCCGAGGCGAGGGCCCTGCGGGCGAGACCTCGCCCGGAGTGGCGTGAGCTCACCCATGCCGCGGCGAACGCCTCGTCGTCGATGAGCCCGACCTCGGAGAACCGCTCCAGCACGGCCTCGGCCGCCTCCTCGGGCACCTCACGCTTGCGCAGCGCCTCGGCGAGCTGGGCACGGGTGCGCGGCGCCATGGTCAGCAGCCGCAGGCAGATCGCGCGTGCCACCGCCTGCGGGTCCGCGGCGGGCCCCTGGCTCGCCGGAGATCCCTCGACCGGCCCGTCGGGCAGGAACCCCGCGGAGGCGCCCCGGGACCGCTTCGCGCCGCGACGCGAACCGCGACCGCCCCGGCCCCGGCTATCCCCGCCGGAGCGCTCTCGCGCCCCCGCTTCGACGTCGTCTCCGAAGGCGGGCCCGCCGTCCGGGGCGAAGCCGGCGTCTCTTCCCGGGGCCGAGCCGCCGACTTCCTCCGAGCCGAACGCCTCCCGGTCGCCCGGCCGATCCCGGCGGGAACGCCGTGATCGACCACTCCCCCGCCTGCCCGTCCCGGAGGATCCCGCCTCCGGCACGTCCGGCCAGGCGCCCCAGTCCCGCGGCCCGGCCGCGTCGGCCGGACCGGAGTCAGGTCCCGTCGTCATCGATCGATCCGGCTCAGACGTCACCCGGCTTGGGGGTGGCCGCCTTGGGACCACGGCCGGAGGCGGCCGGAGCCGGAGCGGGAGCCGCGGCGGCCGGAGCCGGGGTGGCCGGAGTGTCGAGGCGCGGGCCGATGCCGAGCTTCTCCTTGATCTTCTTCTCGATCTCGTTGGCCATGTCGGGGTGGTTCTTCAGGAAGTTGCGGGCGTTCTCCTTGCCCTGCCCGAGCTGGTCGCCCTCGTAGGTGTACCAGGCGCCGGACTTGCGGACGAAGCCGTGCTCGACGCCCATGTCGATCAGGCCGCCCTCACGGGAGATGCCGACACCGTAGAGGATGTCGAAGTCGGCCACGCGGAAGGGCGGGGCCATCTTGTTCTTGACGACCTTCACCCGGGTGCGGTTGCCGACCGCCTCGGTGCCGTCCTTCAGCGTCTCGATGCGGCGGATGTCGAGACGGACCGAGGCGTAGAACTTCAGCGCCTTTCCACCGGTCGTGGTCTCGGGCGAGCCGAACATGACGCCGATCTTCTCGCGGAGCTGGTTGATGAAGATCGCGGTGGTGCCGGTGTTGTTGAGCGCGCCGGCGACCTTGCGCAGCGCCTGGGACATCAGGCGGGCCTGGAGACCGACGTGGCTGTCGCCCATCTCGCCCTCGATCTCAGCCTTGGGCACCAGGGCCGCGACCGAGTCGATGACCAGCAGGTCGACGGCGCCGGACCGGATCAGCATGTCGGCGATCTCCAGCGCCTGCTCACCGGTGTCGGGCTGGGAGACGAGCAGCGCGTCGGTGTCGACGCCCAGCTTCTTGGCGTATTCCGGGTCGAGGGCGTGCTCGGCGTCGATGAACGCCGCGATGCCGCCGGCTCGCTGGGCGTTGGCCACCGCGTGCAGCGCGACGGTGGTCTTACCCGAGGACTCGGGACCGTAGACCTCGACGATGCGGCCGCGCGGGAACCCGCCGATGCCCAGCGCCACGTCGAGCGCGATGGAGCTGGTCGGGATCACTTCGATGGGTGCACGGGTCTCGTCGCCGAGGCGCATGACAGAGCCCTTGCCGAACTGACGCTCGATCTGGGCGAGCGCGGTCTCAAGCGCCTTCTCGCGGTCGTTAGCCGCCATGGGAGCCCCCTGAAGGGTCGCGGGTTGAATCGGTTGCCAGAAAGCTACGGGGTGCCACCGACATTTTCTGGAGAGCACGCCACGAGTGGCGGCGTGTCCAATATAGCCGAACGATTGTTCGATCGTGGCTCAACGGCACCGGGCGTTCCCTGCGCGACACGAGTCACAGGAGGCGGCCGATCCCTCCTCGGGGAGACATTCCCGGGCATTCGTCCGGAGCTGTTGTCATCCGGCTGAGCTGGGGTGATGCTGAAGGCACAACGATCCCGAGGTGCCCGACGTGACCGCCCCGTTCGTCCAGCAACGCCTGGCCCACCTTGAGTCGCTGGCCGCCGGACTGCGCGGTCGGGGGCTGATGTGCCGCATGCTCGGAGCCGGGAATCCGGTGCTGTGGGTGTGGCATCCGGGCAACGGGCGGCAGACCATCGTCTTCGCCAGTCCCGCCGGGGACGGCTGGCTCTTCCTGTGGGCGCCGGACGGCCAGGAGAGCGCCGAGGACCCCGGCCGTGCGGCCGGTCTGGTCGGGAAACTGCTCGACGGCACGCCTAGACCGAACACGCCGGACATACCGGACACGTCGGTCTGACCTGCTCGGGCCGGTCCGGGGCCGGTGGGCCCGTCAGCGCAGCCGGGCGGGAACGTCGGACACCCCGCACACGGCCCGCCAGACGTCCTTGGCCGCGAAGCCGTCGGCCAGCGCCTGGTTCACGGTCCGGCCGCCCAGATCGGCGATGATGTAGTCACGGGCCCACGACTCCGCGTACGAGTCACCGAAGTGCAGTTTCATCCGGTTCCAGAAATCCGACAGGCGCATCCTCCAAGTGTGGCGCCTTCCCGCCATGCTCATGACAGGCGGACCCGCGGCCGGGACGTCCCGTGGCGACGTCCGGACCTCAGCCGATGAACCCGCGTGACCGCTGCTCCCTGAAGACGCTGGGCGCCGATCCGACCCGCCGGGTGAAGATGCGCGTGAAGTAGGCCGGGTCGTCGTAGCCGACGCGTCGCGCGATGGAGGCGACCCCGAGGTCGGTGCCCGCGAGCAGGTCCTTGGCGCGGGTCAGCCTGATCGACAGGACGTAGTCCTTGGGGCTGCAGCCGGCGCTCCTGCGGACGGAGTCCCGCAGCTCCGCGACGGTCATGCCCATCCGCCGCGCGTGCTCGGGGATGGTCAGCGGCAGGCAGGCGTCCCTGGCCAGGCTCTCCAGCACGGGGTGGCCGTTCGGATCCCGGTCCGCCCGGCCGCGGCGCAGGGCGACGAGCAGTTCGTGCACGGCCGCCGAGGTCTCGACCTCCACGTGCGGCCCGCCCTGCCGGCACACGGTCGCCATCTTCTTGACGAGGTGCTGTACGGCCTCGGCCGAGGACAGGGGGACGACCGGCTCCTGCCGGTCGATGAAGCCCAATTCCCGGTAGGCGTCCGTCGCGGGGCCGGTGAAGTCCACGAAGCACTCCGACCAGCCCGGTTCGTACGGGCCGTAGTGGTGCACGACCCCCGGGTACAGCCACAGCAGGACCGGGGCCCGCACGTCCACGGGCGGCCGTCCGTCAGAGGAGAACCAGCCCTCTCCGGACAGGATGACCACCGCGACGTGGTGTTCGAGAACGCGGGGGCCGACGGCCGGCAGGCGTCCCTGCTGCATGCCCACGCCCAGGCAGGTCAGGCCCAGCCGCCGATGGGCGGGGCTCGGCGTCAGGTAGTGCCACCAGTGGTCCCAGTGCTCCTGACCCTCGGTCCACTCGATCGGTCCAACAGGCCGCCGCGAATTGTCCATGGCCTCCCCCGGCTCCGGTCGGCAGGCTTGCGGTGCTGACTTGGGGGATCGTAGTGAAGCCCGATGACGATCCCGTCACGAGATGGAAGGGATCGGTTGATGCGTGAGTTCTCGATCACAGATGGGGAGTTCCTCCTGGACGGCGCGCCGTTCCGGCTGCTGTCCGGGGCCGTGCACTATTTCCGGGTGCACCCCGCCCAGTGGGACCACCGGCTGGCGATGGTGCGCGCGATGGGCCTGAACACGGTGGAGACCTACGTTCCGTGGAACCTGCACGAACCGCGGCCGGGCGACTTCAGGCGGCTGGACGAGTTGGGAGACTTCCTGGAGGCGGCCGCCCGCCACGACCTCCTCGCGATCGTGCGGCCCGGGCCGTACATCTGCGCGGAGTGGGAGAACGGCGGCCTGCCCGCCTGGCTGACCCACCTGGTCGGCGCGCGGGTCCGCACGAGCGACGCCGCCTATCTGGAGCGGGTCGACCACTGGTTCGACCAGCTCGTCCCCAGGATCGCAGAGCACCAGATCACCCAGGGGGGAAATGTGATCATGGTGCAGGTGGAGAACGAGTACGGCTCCTACGGATCGGACTCCGGCTACCTGCTCCACCTCGTGGACCTCCTGCGCGACTCGGGGATCGAGGTTCCCCTGTTCACCTCCGACGGGCCGGAGGACCACATGCTGACCGGTGGCACCGTGCCCGGCGTCCTGGCGACCGTCAACTTCGGCTCCGAGCCGGAGGCCGCCATCGCCGCCCTGCGCCGCCACCGTCCGGACGACCCGGTCGTGTGCATGGAGCTGTGGCTCGGCTGGTTCGACCACTGGGGCAGCGATCACACCGTCCGCGACGCGGCCGACGCCGCCGACACGCTGGAGCGGCTCCTCAAGGCGGGCGGCTCCGTCAACATCTACATGGCCCACGGCGGGACCAGCTTCGGCACCTGGGCGGGGGCCAACCACGACGGGACCTACCGGCCCACCGTCACCTCCTACGACTACGACGCGCCGATCTCCGAGGACGGCAGACCCACCGAGAAGTACTGGCGGTTCCGGGAGATCCTCAGCCGCTACAACACCGCGCCGGAGCCTCCGCCCGCACCTCCCCTCCTCCCCCCGTCCCGGGTGGAGATGACCGGCTCGGCCGCCCTCTTCGACGTGTTGCCCGCCGGCTCGGCCGTGTCTCCCATGCCGCCGTCCTTCGAGGACCTCGGCCTCGTCCACGGGCTGGTCCGCTACGGGGTGGACGTGCCCGGGCCGCGGCGGCCGTACCCCCTGACCGTGGACGGGTTGCACGATCGCGCCCACGTCTACGTGGACGGCACGCGCGTGGCGACCCTGTCGCGGGACGGTGACGCGTCGGTGGAGGTCGCCGGCCCGGCCAGGGTCGAACTGCTGGTGGAGTCGCTCGGGCGGGTCAACTACGGCACACGGCTCGGGGAGCGCAAGGGCATCGTGGGCGGGATCCGGCACGAGCGGCAGTACCTGCACGGCGTGAGCGCCCAGGCCCTGTCACTGGAGGAGCTCCCCGCGATCTCTTTCCGGGAGGGCGCGCGGTGCGCGGCGCCGGCCTTCTTCCGCGGCTCGCTGCAGGTGTGGGAGCCCGCCGACGCCTTCCTGGCCCTGCCCGGGTGGGAGCACGGCCACGTGTGGGTCAACGGCTTCGGCCTGGGCCGCTACTCGGCCCGCGGGCCGCAGCACACCCTCTATCTTCCCGGTCCCGTGCTGCGTCGGGGCGCCAACGAGATCGTCGTCCTCGAGCTGGACGCCGTGGGCGATCCGGTCGTCGAGATCCGCGCCTCGCCCGACCTCGGCTGATCCGCCCGCGCGGAGGCCGTACGCGCACGAGCGGCACACGCGAGGGCCCGGCCGAGCGGCCGGGCCCTCGCGCCCTCCTACAGCTTGACGCTTCCGGCGGCCAGATCGGCCTTCCAGAAGCGCTGCAGCGCGACGAAGGCCAGGATCACCGGGATGATCGAGATGAGGGAGCCCGTCACCACGGCGTCCCGCAGGAAGCCGGTGCGGATGCCGTTCCACTTCGCCAGCCCCAGGGTGATCGGCCAGAGCGACTGGTCGTTGAGCACCATCATCGGCAGGAAGAAGTTGTTCCAGATCGCGACGAACTGGAACAGGAACAGGGTCACCAGGGCGGGAGCCATCAGGCGTATCGCCACGGTGGAGAAGATGCGCAGCTCGCCGGCGCCGTCGATGCGGCCCGCCTCCAGCAGTTCGTCGGGAACGGCCGCCTCGGCGTACGCCCTCGCCAGGAAGACGCCGAACGGGCTCACCATGCACGGCAGCAGCATCCCCCACATGGAGTTAAGCAGCCCGATCTCGCCGAGCAGGAGGTAGAGGGGAAGGGTGAGCAGCGGGGTCGGGATGAGGACGGCGCCCATGATGACCGCGAACACCGCGCCGCGTCCCTTGAAGGGATACTTCGCCAGCCCGTACCCGGCCATGGCGGCCAGCAGCGTGGCGCCCAGGGCTCCCCCTCCGGCGTAGACCAGGGTGTTGAGCAGCCATCGGGGATAGAGCCCGCCGTCCTGGGACATCAGCCGGTCGAGGTTGTCGCCGATACCGATGTGCCCGAACCACAGTCCGGGCGTGTCGAACAGGTCGCCGCCCGATTTCGTGGCCGACACGACGAGCCACCAGATCGGCAGCAGGACGTAGATCGCGACCACGAGGAGGACGGCGGTGGTGAGGACCCGCGAGCGGACGGTGACCCTCATCGGCGTACTCCTCGGGTGGTCAGCCAGGCGGACAGGCGCAGGAACGCGAGAGACAGCCCACCGGCGACGAGCGCGAGCACGATGGCGATGGCCGAGCCCTGCCCGTAGTCGTTGTTGTCCAGGGCGACCTGCACCGACCACATCAACGGGGTGTAGCTCTTGGAGACGGCGGTGGTGACCCCGCTCAGCACGGTGGGCTCGTTGAAGAGCTGGAGCGTCCCGATGATCGAGAAGACTCCGGTGAGGATCAGCGAGGGCCGGATCAGCGGGATCTTGACCGACCAGGCGATCCGCCACGCGCCGGCCCCGTCCAGGGACGCCGCCTCGTACAGGTCGCGCGGGATGGCCTGGAGCGCGGCGTAGATGACGAGCATGTTGAAACCCGTCCAGGTCCACGTGACGATGTTGCCGATCGACCAGATGACGACGCCGTCACCGAGGAAGTCGATCCCGAGGAAGCCGAGCGGTGAGATCTCCCGGGTGTACAGGAACGACCAGACGATGGCCGCGATGACCCCCGGAACGGCGTAGGGCAGGAAGTACACCAGGCGGAAGAACCGCGAGAAAAGAGCGGCCCGGCCGTCCAGCAGGAGCGCCAGCAGCAGCGCCAGGCCGAGCATGACCGGCACCTGCACGACCCCGAAGGCCAGCAGGCGGCCGAGACCGCTCAGGAAGGTGTCGTCTTCGAAGACGGCGAGGTAGTTGCCGATCCCGGAGAAGACGCGCTCGGGCGTGCCGAAACCCAGCCCCGATCGCTTGACCTGGTAGAGGCTCTCGTCGATCGCGTAGCCGATCGGCAGTAGGAAGAAGACCACGAAGAGCGCGCCGAAGGGAAGCAGAAAGATGAGCGCGGCCCGGTTGCGCCCGGGCGTGCCCCGTCGTCGCCGCAGGCGCACCCCGTCGGCGGCCTGACCGGGGGGAGCCTCCAACTCGGAGACTGTCATGAGGTGATCGCCTTTCCTGACACATGTGTCACGCGGAGGTCCACGGGCCTCCGCGTGATCGCGTGCATTTCTCGGCCGCCCCGGGACGTGCGGGACCCGTCCGGCATGGCCGGCCCGGGACGTATGGGACCCGTCCGGCATGGCCGGCCCGAAGGTCCGTCTAGCTCTGGGAGACGTTCAGGCCCTTGCCCTTGATCGAGGCCACGGCCTTCTCCTGAAGGGACTTGAGCGCGTCCGTCAGGGTGCCGCCGCCGGTCACGGCCCGCCCGACCTCGGTGACGAAGGCGTCGTTCAGCGCCGGCATGGTCGGGCCCCAGCCGAAGTCCGGGGCCACCGTCTTGGCGGACTCGGCGAAAGTGCCGAAGACCGGCTGGTCGCCATAGAAAGGCCGCCCCGCCCGCATGCCCGGCGACGACTCCGCGCCGGCCGCCGCGGGGAAGAGGCCGCCGTCGGCCATCAGGCCGCCGACCGCACCCGCGTCGGTGGACAGCCACCCGGCGAACTCCACGGCCTCCTTCGGGTGCGCGCAGCCCCTCAGCACGGCGTTCGGGGAGCCGCCGACGTTTCCGGTGACGGTACGGCCCGCCTCCCACTGGGGCATGGGGGCGACCGCCCATTTGCCCTTGGTCTTGGGGATCGAGTCCTCCAGCACCTTGGTCATCCATACGGCCGACACCAGCGAGGCGATCTTCCCGTCGCTGAAGTCCTTGAACCACGCGTCCGACCAGCCGGGCTTGACGTCCACGAGCTTGCCGTCCAGCAGGCGCTGCCAGTAGCCGGCGACCTTGAGCGTCGGCTCGTCGGCGACGTTCACCCGCCAGGCGTCACCCTGGGTGGAGAACCACCGGGCGCCGGCCTGCCAGGCGAACCCGCTGAAGCCGTACATGTCATCGGGGTTGAACGAGGTGAGGAACACCTCGGGATCCGCCTTGTGGATCTTCTCGGCCGCCGTCGCGAACTCGTCCCAGGTCTTCGGCACCTCGATCTTGAACTTCTCGAACAGGTCCTTGCGGTAGAACATGCCCATGGGGCCGGTGTCGACCGGGACGCCGAACTGGCGCCCGCCGAAGGTCACCGTGTTGACCGCCCATGGCTGGATCTTGGCGTTGACGTCCTTGACGAGGTCGGTGACGTCCTCCAGCGCGCCCTCGATGAGGAAGCTGGCCATCGTCTCCGCGCCGACCTGCGCCAGGCACGGCGCGTTGCCGGCTTTCACCGCGCCGAGCATCTTCTGGTAGCCGCCCTTGCTACCCGGCTCGACCTGGGTGTACTTCACCCGGACGTCCGGATGGGAGGCGTTCCACGCGGCGGCGGCCTTGTCGTATCCGGGAGCCCATCCCCACCACTCGATCGTGACCGGGCCCGACGGGGAGGCGGGCGCGGCCGAGGACCGCGGCGCGGTGTCGCCGCCGCAGGCCGCCGCGGCGAGAGCGGTGATCAATGCGGTCGCCGCCCCGGCGACCGCTCGTGCGTTACGCATGACGTGGACATCCTTCCGCGCACCCTTTTCTGTGGCGGTAACACTCCGCTCCCGGCGCCTGTCGCCTCCATGGACAAACGCCGCCGGATTCTTGCACTTTGCGATCGGCGGCCTCGCCGGTTCGCGCGCATGCCGCCGCGCAGCGCGCTGACCGGCGGCCCCGACGGGCGCGGGCCGGACATCCGGATGCCGGACGGTCCGCAAGGCTCGGGGCAAACGTCCAAGTGCCGGCCGCCTTTGTCCATTACCGGACGGCGGGCCCGCCGCTATTCATGGAGGGGACTTCTCCGCCGTACGGCGTGGCTTCCCGGAAGGCACGTGGCATGACCGTCCCGGAAGGGAGGACGCGATGCGTCCCGCGGCTCTTCGCCGTCGCCCGGCCGTGCCGGACGTCGCCCCCGCGGCGGGGCGGGCGTCAGATCACGCGGGAGCCGTACATCTCGCCGAGCCGGTCGGCGAGCAGTTCCAGGCGGGCTCCGTCGGGGTCCCTGAAGTAGATCGACGCGCCGCTCTCGATCTGGTGCGGCACGCCCGCGGCCTCCAGCTTGCCCCGCAGCCGCTCCCAGGTCGACGGGTCGACGGAGATGGCGATGTGGTGCAGACCGCCGAGAACCTCCCGGTAGGGGCCGAGGTCCAGTCCGGGGAAGTCGAAGAAGGCCAGCAGGTTGCCGTTGCCGATGTCGAAGAAGAAGTGGTTCGATCCCCGATAGTCGCGATTCTCGAAGATCTCCGTGAGGGGGAACTCCAGGAGGTCCTGGTAGAACGCGATCGTCGTCTCGACGTCGGAGGAGAGCAGCGCGAAGTGGTGCAGGCCCCTCGCGCTGCTCGGCGGCCGGTGCTCTCGCAGGCGCTCCGCCCTGATCCGCTCACGTGCCGTCTCCACGGCCGGATGGTCGATGCTCATCGCTGGCTCACCGCTCAATGCGTCGGGTGCTCGTCTGAGCTCTATCTCCGTGACGGGAGGCGGTGAACCTTCCCCGACCGTCACGCCATGGTGGCGAGGATCTCCCGCACGATCTCCATGGACGTGCCGGGATGCAGGAACGCGAACCTGGCGACGGTCTCGCCCTCCCAGCCGGTCGGCGTGACGAAGCCGATCTGCCCGGCGAGCAGCCGCTCGGACCACTCGTAGTAGTCCCGGTCCGTCCAGCCGCTGCGCCGGAACAGCACGGCCGACAGCTCGGGCTCCCGGATCAGCTCCAGGTGCCCGGCCTCCTCGACCAGAGCGGCGGTCTCGCGGGCGAGCGTCAGGCCCCGCTCGATCGCCTCGGTGTAGGCGTCGGTGCCGTTGACCGCGAGGGAGAACCAGAGCGGCAGCCCGCGGGCGCGCCGGGTCAGGTGGTAGGCGTAGTCGGTGGGGTTCCACTCGTCGCCCTCGGTGTGCAGCACGTCGAGGTAGGAGGCGTCCTGGGTGTGCACGGTACGGGCCAGGCGGGGGTCGCGGTAGAGCAGGGCCGCGCAGTCGAAGGGCGCGAACAGCCATTTGTGCGGGTCGACGACGAAGGAGTCGGCGTGCTCGATGCCCGCGTAGCGGTGGCGGATCGACGGGGCGAACAGCCCGGCGCCGCCGTAGGCGCCGTCCACGTGGAACCAGAGGTCACGCTCACGGGCCACCTCGGCCACCCCGGCGAGGTCGTCGATGATGCCGGCGTTGGTGGTGCCCGAGGTGGCGACCACGGCGATCACGTTGGCGGGGTCGGGGTCGGCGGCCAGCGCCGCGCGCAGGGCCTCGCCGGTGAGGCGGTGGTCGGCGGAGGGCACCACGAGGGCGTCCACGTCGATGATGCGCAGGGTGTTGGAGATCGAGGAGTGCGCCTGGTCGCTGACGGCGACCCGCAGCCGGCCTTCCGGACGCCTGCGCCGGGCGGTGTCGCGGGCCACGACGAGCGCCGACAGGTTGCCCGCCGAGCCGCCGGAGACGAAGCAGCCGCCCGCACCGCCGGGCATGCCCGCCCGGTCGGCGAGCAGCCGTAGCACCTGGTTCTCCGCGGCGATCGCGCCGGAGGCCTCCAGCCAGGAGATGCCCTGGAGCGAGGCGCAGGAGACGACCATGTCGAACAGCAGCGCGGCCTTCGTCGGCGCGGCCGGGATGAACGACAGGAAGCGGGGACTGTCGGCGGAGATGACCGCCGGGGCCAGCTGGGTCGCGTAGACGTCCAGGACCTTCTCCGGATCGGTGCCGCCGGGGGTGATGATCCCGGCCAGGGCGGCATCGAGCTTGTCCTTGACCCCCGGGTTGTCGAGGGGGACGGGATCAAGGGAGAGCCGCTCCCTCATGTAGGAGAAGACCAGGTCCGTCAGGCGCTCGTCATAGCTGTGCACATGTGCAGTATGCGGACAAAAGAGTTAAAACCGGTAATAGATGATTTAGACACCTTGATACGTATTTTAGGTCCATCCGTACGGTCGTCGCCGCGACGGCGGATTCTGTCGGTGGGGCAGTGCACTATGGAGCCGTGACCGGATCAGCGCTCGACCACTTCAGCCCGGTGACCAGGCAATGGTTCGCCGGGGCCTTCGAGGCGCCCACCGCCGCCCAGGAGGGGGCCTGGGCGTCGATCGCCCGGGGTGACAACACGCTCGTGGTCGCGCCGACCGGATCCGGCAAGACGCTGGCGGCGTTCCTGTGGTCACTCGACCGGCTGGCCGCCGAGCGAGCGGGCACGGCGGCCACGGTCAGCACGGCGGGCGGCACCGAGAGCGATACAGCGGGCGGCACAGCGGGCGCCGGGCGCGGGCGGGCGCGGCGGCCGCGCCCGGACCACGAGCCCGCCCGGCTGTGCCGGGTGCTCTACGTGTCGCCGTTGAAGGCCCTCGCGGTGGACGTCGAGCGCAACCTCCGGGCGCCGCTGGCCGGGATGAAGCAGACCGCGCGGCGGCTCGGGCTCGCGGTGCCGGAGATCTCGGTGGCGATCCGGTCGGGCGACACCTCCGCGGAGGAGCGGCGCCGTTTCGCGGCCAAGCCCTCCGACATCCTCATCACCACCCCGGAGTCGCTGTTCCTGCTGCTGACCAGCCAGGCCCGCGAGGCGCTGCGGGGCGTGGAAACGGTGATCATCGACGAGGTGCACGCGGTGGCGGCCACCAAGCGCGGCGCGCACCTGGCCCTCAGCCTGGAGCGGCTCGACGCCCTGCTCGCCCGGCCGGCGCAGCGCGTCGGCCTGTCGGCGACGGTGCGCCCGGTGAGCGAGGTGGCCGCCTTCCTCGGCGGTCCGCGCCCGGCGACGGTGGTCCAGCCGCCCTCGGAGAAGGTGATCGAGGTCGAGGTGGTCGTCCCGATCGAGGACATGACCGAGCTCGACGGCGCCCCACGTCCCGCCCCGCCCGGTGATGACGACGACCGGTGGCTGATCGAGCCTCCGGCCCGGCGCTCCATCTGGCCGCACGTGGAGGAGCGGCTGTTCGACCTGATCGGAAGACACGGCTCGACGATCGTGTTCGCCAACTCGCGGCGACTGGCCGAGCGGCTGTGCACCCGGCTCAACGAGCTGGCCTGGGAGCGCGCGTCCGGCGAGACCGAGCCGTCGCAGACGCCGGAGCGGCCGGGATCGTCGGAGCCGGTGCCCTGGAGCGAGGGGTTCCCCACGCCACCGGCCTCCCCGTCGCCCCCGCCGGCGCCCCAGGCCTCCCTGTCCACCCCGGCGGCGATGATGGCGCAGGCCGGAGCGTCGAAGGGAGCCGTCCCCGAGATCGTGCGGGCGCATCACGGGTCGGTGTCGAAGCAGGAGCGCTCCCAGATCGAGGAGGCGCTCAAGTCCGGGCGGCTGCCCGCGGTGGTCGCCACCTCCAGCCTGGAGCTCGGCATCGACATGGGCGCGGTGGATCTGGTCGCCTGCGTGGAGTCGCCGCCGAGCGTGGCCAGCGGCCTGCAGCGGATCGGCCGGGCCGGCCACCAGGTGGGAGCCGTCTCGCGCGGGGTGATCTTCCCCAAATACCGCGGCGACCTGGTCCAGACGGCCGTGGTCGCCGAGCGGATGCGCAGCGGGGAGATCGAGGAGCTGCGCTATCCGCGCAACCCGCTCGACGTGCTCGCCCAGCACATCGTGGCGATGACCGCGCTGGAGGAGTGGACGGTCGAGGAGCTGGAGACCGTGGTACGGCGCGCCGCGCCGTACCGGACCCTGCCCCGAAGCGCGCTGGAGGCGACGCTCGACATGCTCGCCGGGCGCTACCCGAGCGAGGAGTTCGCCGAGCTGCGCCCGCTCATCGTGTGGGACCGGATCACCGGCACCCTGCAGGGGCGGCCCGGCGCCCAGCGGGTGGCCGTGACCAACGGCGGCACCATCCCCGACCGAGGGTTGTTCGGCGTGTTCCTGGTCGGGGAAAAGGCCTCCCGGGTGGGCGAGCTGGACGAGGAGATGGTCTACGAGTCCCGGGCGGGAGACGTCTTCGTGCTGGGCGCGACGTCCTGGCGGATCGAGGACATCACGGCCGACCGGGTGCTGGTCTCCCCCGCGCCCGGGCAGCCGGGCAAGCTGCCGTTCTGGCACGGCGACAGCGCGGGCCGTCCGGCCGAGCTGGGCAGGGCGATCGGCGCCTTCCTCCGCGAGATGTCCGGCGCGGGCGCCGACTCCGCCGCCCGGCGCCGTCCCGGCGGTGAGGACCGCGCCGCGAAGGCGGGTGACGGCACCGCCCACTCCGGCACCGCTCACT
This sequence comes from Streptosporangium sp. CA-135522, assembly GCF_050949235.1. Classification (NCBI taxonomy): domain Bacteria; kingdom Bacillati; phylum Actinomycetota; class Actinomycetes; order Streptosporangiales; family Streptosporangiaceae; genus Streptosporangium; species Streptosporangium sp. CA-135522. The sequence goes on along the minus strand of NZ_CP192026.1, from coordinate 2,509,258 downwards.
CTGACGCCGCCCGCTCCGGCGCCACCCACTCCGGCGCCGCGAAGGCGGGTGACGGCGCCGGGCCGGCCTCCGGCGAGCGGGAGGATCCGGCGCGCGAGGGCGCGCTGGAGCGGATCAGGGCGGCGGGGCTCGACGAGTTCGCCGCCGCCAACCTGCTGTCCTACCTGGCCGAGCAGCGACAGGCCACCGGATACGTGCCGGACGACCGCACGCTGGTCGTCGAGCGGTTCCACGACGAGCTGGGCGACTGGCGGGTCGTGGTGCACTCGCCGTACGGGGCGCGGGTGCACGCGCCGTGGGCCCTGGCGATCGGGCGGAGGCTGCGGGAGCGCTACGGCGTCGACGTCCAGGCCGTGCACTCCGACGACGGGATCGTGCTGCGCATCCCGGACACGCTCTCCGGACCCCCGTCGGACGTGGCGACCTTCGACGCCGAGGAGATCGAGCAGATCGTCACCGAGGAGCTCGGCGGTTCGGCGCTGTTCGCGGCGCGTTTTCGCGAATGCGCCGGTCGGTCCCTGCTACTGCCGCGCCGCACGCCCGGCAAGCGCACCCCGCTGTGGCAGCAGCGCCAGCGGGCCGCGCACCTGCTCGACGTGGCCGGCCGCTACGGCTCGTTCCCCGTGGTGCTGGAGACGATGCGCGAGTGCCTGCAGGACGTCTTCGACGTGCCGGGGCTGGTCCGGCTCATGCGCGACATCGCCGCGCGCCGCGTGCGGTTGGTGGAGGTCGAGACCTCCCAGGCGTCGCCGTTCGCGGCGTCGCTGCTGTTCAACTACGTCGGCGCCTTCATGTACGAGGGAGACGCCCCGCTGGCCGAGCGCCGAGCCCAGGCGCTCGCGCTCGACACCAGCCTGCTGGCCGAGCTGCTGGGCCAGGCGGACCTGCGCGAGCTGCTCGACCCCGACGTGATCGCCGACACCGAGCGAGAGCTGGCCCGGCTGGACCGGCCGCTTCGCGACGCCGAGGACCTGGCCGACCTGCTGCGCTCGCACGGCCCCCTGGTCGCGGCCGACGTGAGCCTGCGCGGGGGGGACCCGAGCTGGCTGGCCGACCTGGAGGGCGCCCGGCGGGCGATCAGGGTGCGGGTGGCCGGGCAGGAGCAGTGGGCGGCGATCGAGGACGCCGCCCGGCTGCGCGACGCGCTCGGCACGCCGCTGCCGGTGGGGGTGCCGCACGCCTTCCTGGAGCCGGTGGACGACCCGCTGGGCGACCTGGTCGCCAGGCACGCCCGCACGCGCACCCCGTTCCCGGCGAGTACGGCCGCCGCCAGGTTCGGCCTCGGCCCGGCGGTCGTCACCGACACGCTGCGCCGCCTGGCCGCCTCGGGCCGGGTGGTCAGCGGGGAGTTCCGGCCCGGCGGCCGGGGCGAGGAGTGGTGCGACGCCGGGGTGCTGCGGATGCTGCGCCGCAGATCCCTGGCCCGCCTCCGCAAGGAGGTGGAGCCGGTCTCCCCCGAGACCCTGGCCGCCTTCACCCCCGCCTGGCACGGCATCACCGGCGTCCCGCAGCGCGGCAGGCCGCCGATCGACGCGCTGGTGAGCGCGATCGAGCAGTTGCAGGGCGCCGCGGTGCCCGCCTCGGCGCTGGAAACGTTGATCCTGCCCTCGCGGGTGCCCGGATACGACCCGTCTCTGCTGGACGAGCTGACGTCCTCCGGCGAGGTCGTCTGGGCCGGGCAGGGGTCGCTGCCGGGCGGGGACGGCTGGGTGGCGCTGTATTTCGCCGACACCGCTCCCCTGCTGATGCCCGATCCGGGCGAGATCACCATGACCCCGCTGCACGACGCGGTCCTGGAGGTCCTCGGCGGTGGCGGTGCGCTGTTCTTCCGGGAGTTGGCGGGCCGCGTCGGCTCCCTCGTGACCGGCTCGGCCCCGGACGACATGACGCTGGCGGCGGCCGTGTGGGACCTGGTGTGGGGTGGGCGGATCACCGGCGACACGCTCGCGCCGTTGCGGGCCACGCTGGGCACCGGCCGTCCCGCGCACCGCCCGGCCACGACGCGCAGGCGGCGGCCGGTGCTGCCCAGCCGCAGCGGGCCGCCGACCGTGGGCGGTCGCTGGTGGCCGCTGCCCGGCCCGGCGGACGACGCGACCCAGCGGGCGCACGCGCAGGCCGAGGTGCTGCTGGAGCGGCACGGCGTGGTGACCCGGGGTTCGGTCGCCGCCGAACGGCTGCCCGGCGGGTTCGCCGCCGTCTACCAGGTGCTGCGCGCCTTCGAGGAGAGCGGCCGGTGCCGCCGGGGTTACTTCGTCGAGGGACTGGGCGGGGCCCAGTTCGCCCTTCCCGGGGCCGTCGACCGCATGCGCGCCGCCTCCACACCCCTGCGCCCCCCGGCGTCCCCCGACCCATGGAGCACACGCGAGCCGGACGCGATCGTCCGGCGAGCGGTGGTGCTGGCCGCGGCCGACCCGGCCAACCCCTACGGCGCGGCCCTGCCGTGGCCCGCCCATCCGGGTGAGGTGTCCCACAAGCCGGGCCGGAAGGCGGGCTCGCTGGTGGTGCTCGTCGACGGGCACCTGGTGCTCTACGTCGAGCGCGGTGGCAAGACCCTGCTGTCCTTCTCCGACGACGACCGCCTCCAGCCCGCCGTGGACGCCCTGGCGCTGGCCGTGCGCGACGGCGCCCTCGGCAAGCTGACCGTGGAACGCGCGGACGGCGCCGCCGTCAACGACTCCCCGCTGGGCGCCGCCCTGGAGACCGCCGGCTTCCACCCGACTCCGCGGGGTCTGCGCCTGCGGGCCTGAGAAGTCCTGGCGAGAGGGGCCTCACCGTGGCGGTGCGGCCCGCCGTAACGGGATGTCCCGGTACGGCGGGGCCGCGCTCAGCGGCCCAGTCGCCGGTAGCGGCGCACGGCCAGCGGCAGGAAGACCAGTGTGATCAGCACGGGCCAGCCGATCGCCAGCGACAGCGCGTGCTCGGCGGCCCAGGAGCCGCCGCCCCATCCGGGGTTGCCGAACAGCTCCCGGCAGGCGGCCACCGTGGCCGACAGCGGGTTCCACTCGGCGATCGCCCTCAGCCAGCCGGGCATCAGCTCGGGCGAGACGAAGGTGTTGGCGAGCATGGTGAGAGGCAGCAACGGCATCCACGCGGCGCCCGCCGACTCCGGCGTGAGCATCAGCCCGAGATAGATGCCGACCCAGATGAGCGCGAAGCGCAGAAGCAGCAGCAGTCCTACGGCGGCGAGGGCGTCGCCGGCGCTCCCGTGCCAGCTCCAGCCGACCGCCAGCCCGCAGGCGAGCAGGACGGCCAGCTCCAGCACGGAGTTGACCATGTCGGCGAAGGCCCGGCCGAGCACGACCCCCGACTGCGAGATCGGCATGGAGCGGTATCTGTCGGTGACGCCCCGGGCGGCTCCGGTGGCGACGACGATCATGGTGGTCATCACGCCGTGCGCCATCGTCTGGCCGAACATCCCGGGCATCAGGAACTCGCGGTAGTCACCGCCTCCGGACACGCGCATCGCGCTGCCGAGCACGTAGCCGAACAGCAGCACCATCACGACCGGATATATCACCAGGCTGAGGATCATGGTCGGGTTGCGCACCCAGTGGATGAAGTTGACGCGGGCGATGATCCAGCCGTCCACGAGCGTCCAGCGCAGCCGCTCGCCGTACGTGGTGGGGACGGCGGGGACGATGAGCGCGCTCACGCGGCCTCCTTCTCCCCGGTCAGGCTCAGGAACACCTCGTCCAGTGTCGGCCGGCGCAGGGCCACGTCCTCCACCGCGATGCCGCGTCGCTCCAGCTCGCGCATGGTCTCGGTCAGGGCGCCGATCCTGTCGCGCACGGGAGCGGTCAGGCGACGGGCGTCGGCGTCGGCCGCCGGCTCCGCCCCGGCGACCCCGGCCAGCACCACCGCGGCCTCGGCCAGGTTCGCGGCGTCACGGAGGACCAGGTCGAGCTGGTCGCCGCCGATCATCGACTTGAGCCGCTCGGGGGTGTCGTCGGCGATCACCCGGCCCGCGTCGATCACCGCGATCCGGTCGGCGAGCTGGTCGGCCTCGAACAGGTACTGCGTGGTCATCAACACCGTGCTGCCTGCCGCGGCCAGGGAGCGGACGGCCTGCCAGACCTCGTTGCGGTTGCGCGGATCCAGACCGGTGGTGGGCTCGTCGAGGAACAGCACGCGCGGGGCCAGGATGAACGAGGCCGCCAGGTCCAGACGGCGACGCATGCCACCGGAGTAGTGCTTGACCCGCTTGCCGTCCGTGCCGGCGAGCCCGAACCGCTCCAGCAGCTCCCCTGCCCGGCGACGGGCGGTGGCCGCGTCGAGGTGGTAGAGCCGCCCCCATACCTCCAGGTTCTCCCTGCCGGTGAGGATCTCGTCCACGGCCGGCTGCTGGCCGGCCAGGCCGATGCGGTGGCGCACCTGCGCCGGCCGCTTCGCGACGTCGAGCCCGGCGACGAGAGCGCGGCCCGCGTCGGCCCGCAGCAGCGTGCTCAGCACCCGGACGGCGGTGGTCTTGCCCGCGCCGTTCGGTCCGAGCAGGCCGCACACCGTCCCCTCCGGCACGGTCATGTCGAACCCGTCGAGAGCGTTGGTGTCGCCGTAACGCTTGCGCAGCCCCTCAGCCACGACTGCAAAGGATTCCATGCACCCATATTGGGACATCAATGTTCCAAAAGCAAACGTTTAAGTTTCCTTATGGGCGTGCGATGCTACCTTCAGTAGGTGAGCGTCACCCCGGAGTCCGGAACCCGCAGCCGCACGCGCCGCGCCATCCTCAGCGCGACGGCCTCGGTCCTCGCCCGTGACCGCACCGCCACGCTGGCGGACATCGCCGAGGCCGCCCAGGTCGGCCGCAGCACGCTGCACCGCTACTTCCCCGACCGCCAGGAGCTCCTCAACGCGGCCGTCGTCGACTCCTTCGGCGCGGTCGAGCGGTCGATGGCGGAGGCCGCGGTTGACCAGGGGCCGCCGCTGGAGGCGATGCGCAGGCTGATCACGGCCATGGTGGACGTCGGCGACCGGCTGGCGTTCCTGTTCGGCGACCCGCGCGTGCTGGAGGAGTTCAGCGCCTGCTTCGAGCCGGACCTGTCGGTGCCGACCACCGTCGGCCTCATCGAGCGCGGCCAGGCCGAGGGGGTGTTCGACCCGGAGCTCAGCCCCGAATGGATCCAGCAGCTGCTGTGGGCGCTGACCTACACCGGCTGGGAGGCGGCCGAGAAGGGGATGTTGCCCCGCCACAGCGTCGCCGCCACCGTGACCCGCACGTTCGAGAACGGCGTCACCGTGAGGTGAGGGCTGCCGGCGCGCCCGCGCCGGACACGGCAAGGCGGGCGACGACCCGGGCATCCGCCCACATCATCGCCCGCCTTCCGCCTCTCGGGCATCGCCTCGCGGCTCGGTGGCGGCGACACGGCCGGTGCGCAGCCGTACCAGAGCATCGGATCACTCCTGCCGAAGCCGCTCCGGCCGCAGTGCCTCGCGCAGGATCGGCCGGGTGGCCCGCGCCACCAGCAGCGCGGCCAGCACTCCGATTCCCACCATGAGCGCCGCCCCGGCAGCGGCGAAGACAAGCGCCTGCGGCACCTGGCGGTAGACGTCCGCCACCATCGAGACGAGGACTCCGACCCCGCCGGCGGCGGCCACGACGCACACCGGCAGCGCCGCGATGAGCGCCTGACGGGTCAGAACCCGGCCCAGCGCGAGCTCGGGCGCACCCGAGGCGGCCAGGACCGCGAACGAGCGCCGGTGGTCCAGCAGCTCCTCCGCCTGGTGCACCACGAGGGCGGCGGCCGAGGTGATCAGCGCGACGAGCAGGGCGAGATACACGAGCAGATAGGGCGTGACGGGGAGGGTGGCGGGGCCGCCCCGCAGGAGGGTGTCCCCCTGGTGGGCGCCGACGGCGGAGCCGAAGAACACGGTCAGCCCCACCACCGACAACGCGCGGGCCCACCCACGGGGATCGGCCTCGACCATCCGGGCGGCCAGCAGGGTCCCCGCCGCCCCGGTACGGGCACCGACCCGCCGGGCGACCTGCTGGACCACCGAGTCCGCCCGGACACACCGCACTTTCAGCGAAACCGGTCCTCAGCCGACTTCTGAAACAGGCCCTTCCAACTGCTCCTTGCGCCGCAGGAGGGCCGACCTCTCGCGGCGGGCGGTGCGCAGGTTGGCGACGGCCAGTACGCCCAGCGTGAGCACGACGACGATCAGCGTCGGCTCAAGCTTGTGTCGCAGGGTGGTGATGGCCAGCACACCGGCGGTGAACACCAGCCACGCGCCCAACCCGACCCAGCCGGCCACGACCCGATCCCGGGCGAACAGCGGCGCGCGCCGGGTCACCGCCCAGCCGCCGAACGCCGCCCAGCACAGTCCGATCGCCACCAGCGCCCCGAACGCCACCCGCGTGCGCGGCGGCAGCCCCGGCTCGGTCGCCCACAGCAGCCCGATCAGGCCGCTCCCGGCAAGCCCGCTGAACGCCAGCGTCACGTAGCCGACCCGCCGCCGCAGCGACAACGGCGCGTCGAGCCGCTTGAGCATCTCTTCCGGCGTCATGCCTCGTACTCCTTCCGCACCAGCTCTTCGCGCAACAACTTCCGTGCCCGGTTGAGTCGCGACTTGACGGTGCCGACCGGAACCGCGCATATCTGTGCACACGCGTCCAGCGGCAGATCCTCGAGATAGAACAGCAGAAGGACTTCCCGCTCTCGTGGCGGAAGTGCCGCCAGCGCCCTGCCGAGCGTCTCCCGGTCGACGACGCCTTCCGCCTCGTCCTCGCCGAGCAGGTCGTCGATCGGCTCGGGTTCCGGCTGTGCGTAGACGTCCCGCAGCCGGTTCGTCACGGCCCGGCGGGCGATGGCGAACAGCCACGGGGCGAACCGGTCCGGCTGCCGGAGTTTCGGCAGCCCTTTGAAGACCGCCAGCCAGACCTCCTGCACCACGTCGTCGTCGGGCCCGGCGAGCATCCGCCCGACGTACCTCTCCACCGCCCCGTGCCAGGTCCGGACCAGCTCGGCGAAGGCGTCGCGCTCGCCCAGCTGGCAGCGGACCACCAGCAACTCATCGCTCATCTGCCCTCCTTGACCTGTTCAGTCGGTGCCGGGGCCGCGGAGGTTCATTTCCTCCCTGCGTCGTTTCCGAGACGCTGGTCGAAGAAGCGTCCGACCGCTGCCCCATCACAAGCGGCGGCGCCTGGCACGGCCCGGGCGAACACCCGCCGGGCACAGAGGCCACCTGAAGGACATGCGGGAACCGGAACGAACCCGTCCCCGGCGCCACGACCGGCACCCGGAGTGGAACTCCACGATCACGCCCACAGCCGTGTGATCCCGAGCGTGTGATTCATTTACAGACCCTTGGCTTCCGAGGACGCACGGCGGGGGTATGTCCTCCCCCATGAGGCGATCTTGCGCCCAGGAAGGAGGTCAGCCGTGTACGCAACGGTACGGCGATACGAGGGGGTAACCGATCCCGCCGAGGCGGGACGCCGGGTGAGTGAGGGGTTCGTGCCGCTCATCCGCCAGGTCCCCGGGTTCGTGGCTTACTACTGGGTCGACGCCGGGGACGGGGTGATGGTTTCCACCGGTGTCTATGAAGATCGAGCTGGGGCCGAAGAATCCACCAAAAGGGCTGCGGACTTCGTACGGGAGAATCTCGCTTCCCTGCTTCCGAACCCTCCTCAAGTCACGGTCGGCGAGGTCGTAGCGTCCGGGTAGTGGCTGCCTGCCGCCCGACGGCGCCGGTGGGGTACGACTTTCCGGCCGAGGGTCGCCGGTGCTCCACCCGGCGAAGCGGCGGTGCACCGTCGGCACGACCGCCACCGCACACTCCGAGGACGACTCATCTCCCCTGGGAGACCACCTCCGCGACCGGTTCGTGGCGCCTTTGCAGGGTCTGGAAGCCGACCAGGTCGTCCGGGAGCGCGTCCGGCACGTCCACGTCGAACCGCGACAGCGTCCGGGTCCGCATCGCGACCAGCGCGACGGCGGCGATGGCGACCGCGAACAGCACGTACATCAGGCCGACGCCCCGGCCCTCCCCGGTGCCGATCACCAGGCCGACCGTGTCGGCCAGCGGGCCGCCGGGCAGCAGCAGCGGCTCGAACAGGGCGCTGCCGTACGGCGCCACCAGGCCGAAGCCGATCGGCAGCGTGGACCAGGCGATCAGCGTGTTCAGCGCGATGACCCGGCCGTGGAAGCGCTGCGGCACCTTGACCTGGATGATCGTGGCGTAGACGCCGTTGAGCATGGTCAGCCAGAACGACATGCCGAAGGCGCCGACCGCGATCGCGATCAGGTTCTGCTGGAGGCCCGTGACCAGGCAGAAGACGGCGAGGACCACGGTGGAGAGCATGACCCCGCGCAGCCGCTGCCGCCGCGGGCCGCCCCAGACGGTCATGGTCAGGCCGCCGAGGAAGACGCCCAGTCCCCCGGCGAAGGAGATCCGTCCGACGTCCTGGAGCGTGGCGAAGCCGAGGACCAGCGGCGAGATGAGCAGGAACAGCGGCGACAGGAAGACGTTGAGCACCGCGAAGAAGAAGAGCATGCCGCGGAAGCCCCGGTTGCCCCAGGAGAACCTCCATCCCTCGACCATCTCGGCGACCAGGGACTCGCGGCGCTTCCAGGCCATCGTCTTCGGGAAGCGGACGAGGAGCAGCACCCCGATCGCGAAGGCGTAGGAGACGACGTCCAGGGCGAGGATGCCCTCCAGCCCGATCAGGGCCATCAGGCCGACCGCGACCAGCGGGACGACGAGCTGGGCGGTGCCGGTCACCATCTGGACGACGCCGTTGGCATGGCCGAGGAAGCGTTTGGGGACCAGCTGCGGGACGGCGGAGTTGTAGGCCAGGCGCTGGAAGGTGAGCGCGACCGACAACATCACCAGGAGCGGGTAGATGTGCCAGACCTGCAGGTTGCCGGTCCACAGCAGGACGCCCAGGGCGAGCTGGGTGGCGAACGCTCCGGTGTCTCCGGCGAGCATGACCTTGCGCCGGTCGTAGCGGTCGACGAGTGCGCCCGCGAGCGGCGAGACCAACATGCCGGGCACCAGCGCGAGCACCGAGAACAGGGCGAACCTGGCGAGCGAACCCGTGGTGACGTAGATCCACAGCGGGACCGCGAACTCGGTCAGCGACGACCCGATGATCGAGACGAGCTGCCCCGCCGCCACCGTGGCGAACCGCTTCATGCTGGGCTTCGGCTCCCGCCGTGCCCCGGCCGGGGCGTAGGCCCCTTCCTTCCCTGAGCCCCCTTCACCGGACACGACCGAGCCCGGCACGACCGGAGCCGGCACGACCGAGCCCGGCAAGACCGGGCCCGAGGCACCCCGCTCAGAAACGCCCTGCTCGGAGACGCCCTCGAGCCACCAGGTGGACCGTTCGGTACGGCCCAGCCCGGCCGTCTCGCCGGAGGCGACGGCCCGGTGGGTTCCGGTGACGATGGCGGCGAGTTCCTCGGCCCGGTACTTCAGGAAGAAGTGACCGGCCTCGTCCAGGACGACCACGGCGGTGGAGCCGGTGAGCAGATGCCACTCGCGGTAACGCTCCTGGTAGAACTCGGTGGCCGGATCGCGCTCGCCCGCCACGGAGATGATCGGCGCCCTGAGCGGCTCGACGCCCTCCTCGAACAGGCGGGTGAAGTAGCGTTCCGCCTCCTTTGTGCCCTTGCGGCGGTTGTCGATCATCAGCTTGAGCTGGTCACGCTCGAGGTCCTCGACGTCGAGGCCGGCGGCCTGGAGGGCGTTGGCCCAGACCTGGTCGCTGCGCAGGCGGTCGGTCAGGTTCGACAGCCACGCCAGCGTCGAGGCGGGCCGGGCGAAGGGGAAGATGCCGCCGAGGTAGATGGCCTCGACCGGCCGGCCCGCCGCCTCCAGGCGCCGGGCGATCTCCACCGTCAGCATGACGCCGAGCCCGCAGTGGCCGTACAGCGCCAGCGGCCCCCGCACCTCTTTGAGGATCTCCTCCACGCAGCCCTGCGCGACCTCGGCGACCGGACGGGTCTCCTCCACCAGCCCCATCTCCTGGCCGGGGACGGCGACCGCGTGCAGCGCCCAGCCGGCGGGCATCGCGTCGGCCAGCGGCTGGTAGATGGCCGCGCTGCCGCCGCCGTACGGCACGCAGAGCAGGGTCGAGGTGGCCGGGCGGGCCGGGGTGAGCCGGTGCAGGAGCATGCGCGGGCCGTCGTCGCCGGTCTCGACGAGTTGGGCGAGCTCGCGGACGGTCCGATGCTTGAACAGGTCGAGGATGCTGACCTGGCGCCCGCCTGCGGGAAGAGCCTTCCGCAGGCGGGCCACCACCTGTGCGGCGAGCAGCGAATGTCCGCCCAGGTCGAAGAAGTCGTCCAGCACGCCGACCCGGACCAGCCCGAGCACCTGGGCCCACACCCCGGCGATCGCCTCTTCGACGGGCGTCTGCGCCGGGACGAACCCGGCTTCCTGGTCCGGGCGTTCCTCGTCGGGCTCGGGCAGCCTGGCCCGGTCGACTTTGCCGTGCGACTTCAGCGGCAGCTCGTCCAGCCAGACGAACCGCCCGGGGATCATGTATTCGGGGAGCCGCTCGCCCAGCCGCGCGCGCAGCTCGCTGACGCTGACCCGCTCCCCGACGAGATAGCCGATCAACCGGTCCCGGCGCAGCTCGACCACGGCGTGCGCGACGCCGGGCTGGTCGGTGAGCACCGACTCGATCTCCGACAGCTCCACCCGGTAGCCGCGGACCTTCACCTGCAGGTCGCGGCGGCCGAGGAAGCACAGCTCGCCCGAGGGCAGCCAGCGGCCGAGGTCGCCGGTCCGGTACATGCGCGCGCCGGGCTCGCCGTACGGGTCGGGCAGGAACCTGTCCGCCGTCAGGCCGGGCTGCCCGAGGTAGCCCCGGGCGAGGCGATCGCCGCCGAGGTAGATCTCGCCGGTCATGCCGGGTGGGACGAGCCGCAGGTGCTCATCGAGCACGTAGACCCGGGCGCCGGGCAGCGGCCTGCCGACCGGCAGGTTCAGCGCCCGCTCGGCCTCGCCGGTGACGGCGTGGGTGGAGATGCCGACCGTGGCCTCGGTGGGTCCGTAGTGGTTGACCACGGTGGTGTGCGCGCTCAGCTCCCGGGCCCAGCTCCACTTGGACGCCTCACCACCGAGGATGAGCAGCTTGCGCGGGAGCAGCTCGGCGGGGTCGGCGAGGTCGGAGTCGGCCAGCAGCGAGGCGAGGTGGGACGGGGTCATCTTCAGATAGTCGGTACGGCTCAGCCGCCCGGCGAGCTCCTCCGCCGGGGTCTGCGGGTCGACCAGGTGCAGCTCGCCGCCAGTCATGAGCGACAGGTAGAAGATCGTCACCCCGAAGTCGAACGAGAGCGACTGCAGCAGCGTGTAGACCGCCGCGGGCTCGACCTCGAACCGCTCCCTGACCCCGGCCAGATAGTTCAGCACCTGCCGGTGCTGCACCCCGACGCCCTTGGGCCGCCCGGTCGTGCCCGAGGTGTAGATCACATAGGCCAGGTGGTCGGCCGTGACCGCGGGTGCCTCGAACGCGTTCTCCCGCAGGGCCTCCTCGTCCAGGCAGACGACCGGCGGCCCGGGGACCAGGTCGCGCAGGGAGGAGGTGGTGACGACGGCGACGGCTCCGGCGTCGCCGAGCATGTGTGCCAGCCGGTCGCGGGGCTGCTTGGGGTCGAGGGGGACGTAGGAGCCCCCGGCCTTCATGACGCCGATGACGGCCGCCGCGAGGTCGGTGGACTGCTCCAGGAAGACGCCGACCCGGGTGTCGGGGCCGACGCCGTACCGGTCGCGCAGCAGGGCGGCGATCCGGGTGGAGCGATCGTCGAGCCCGGCGTAGGTGAGGGATTCGCCGCCGCAGACCACGGCCGTGGCGTCGGGGGTCAGCGCGGCCCGCGCGGTGACGAGCTCGTGCAGCAGGTCATGGCCGGCGGGGGCGGGGGCGGTGCCGGAGCCGAAGTCCAGGACCCGCTCCCGCTCCTCGCCGGACAGCAGGGACAGCTCCCCGACCCGCGTACCCGGGTCCGCCACGATCGAGCGCAGCAGCGTCTCGAACCGGGCGGCCAGCAGTTCCACGGTCTCCGGATCGAACAGCGCCGTGTTGTAGGTGAAGTTCCCGACCAGCCCGTCCGGGTTCTCGAACAGGTACAGGGCCAGGTCGTAGCGGGTGGTCCTGGCCGGCAGGGTGAGGTAGGAGACGCGCCCGTCCTCCTCGCCGGCCTTGAAGTTCTGCAGGGCGAACGTGACCTGGACGAGCGGTGACCGGCTCACGTCGCGGACCACGTTCAGCTCGTTGACGAGCTGGTCGAACGGCAGCTCCTGGTGCGCGAACGCGTCCAGCGCGGCCTCCCGCGTGCGGGCCAGGAACGCGCTGAACGACGGGTCGTCGGCCAGGTCCGCGCGGAGCACCAGCGTGTTGACGAACATGCCGACGACGCCGTCCAGCTCCGGCAGGCCGCGGCCCGCGACCGGGGAGCCGACGGCGAAGTCCGGCTGGCCCGAATAGCGGGCCAGCAGCACCTGGAAGGCGGCCATCAGCGTCATGTACGGCGTGGCGCCGGCGGCCTGGCCCAGCTCGGTGAGCCGCCGGGTGAGGTCGGCGTCCAGCCGGAAGTCGAGGGCGGCTCCCTCGTATCCCTGCTCGGCCGGGCGCGGCCGGTCGGTGGGCAGCTCGATGGCGGGCAGGCCGGCGAGCCTCTCCCGCCAGTGGTCGATCTCGCGGCGGTGGTCGCGTCCGCGCTGCCAGACGGCGTAGTCGCCGTAGCCCACCGGAACGGGCGGCAGGGTCGCGCCGTCGTGCAGGGCGAGCAGCTCGCGAATGATCACGTCGCTGGACCAGCCGTCGATGACGGCGTGGTGCGCGGCGATCAGCAGCACGTGGTCGTCCGGTGCCAGCCGTACCAGCACGGTCCGGAAGAGCGGGCCGCGCTCCAGGTCGAAGGGGGTGGCGAGGTCGGCGTCGAGCAGCTCGACCACGGCGTCCAGGTCCGCCGCCTCGGTGACGCGCAGCTCGGCCGGCCGGGGCTCGTCGACCACGAGTTCGGGGGTGCCGTCCTCGGTGGTGAGGAAGCGCATCCGCAGGGCCTCGTGGCGGGTGACGATCTCGTCCAGGGCCCGGCGCAGCGCCTCGGCGTCCAGCTCGCCGCGCAGGCGCACCGCGACGGGGACGGTGTAGGTGGTGGTGCCGGGGCGGTACTGCTCCAGGAACCACAGGCGTTCCTGGGCGTGGGACAGGGGCGGGGTGGTCGCCGAGTCCCGGGTCGTGATGGTCCGGGACTCCTCCCGGCGCCGGAGCCGCTGAGCGAGCAGCGCCCGCTTGGCGTCCGACAGGGTCGTCTCGGTCATTGCAGCTCCATCCGGAGGGCCGTGAGGAAAAGCGCGGCGTCCCGGCCGTTGATCAGCCGGTGGTCGTAGGCGAGGCCGATGTTCGCCACCGTTCTCGCCGTCACCGCGCCGTCCTCGCCGAGGACGAGCTCCTGCTGCGGCGCGGTGATCGCCAGCGCGCAGGCCGTTCCGGGGAAGACCAGGGGGACGGCGAGGACGACGTCGGCGTCGGTGTGCAGGGTGACGGCGATGTTGGCGCCGGCGAGGTCCTTCTCCCGGAAGTCGCCCTCCATGGCGGCCAGCCGGTAACGCATCAACGTGTCGGCGATCTCCCTGAGGGAGCCGGTCTCCCGGACGACCGGCACGTACAGGCCCGCGCCCAGGTCGAAGGTGACGCCGACGCGGGGGGCGTCGGCCGGCCGGACCTCGTCCCCGTCGATCGAGGCGAAGAACAGCGGGAACGCCGGGTGCAGCCCGGCCACGGCCTGGACGAACAGCTCCGCCAGGCCCACCGGCCGGCGGACCTGCCCGCTCAGTTCCCTCGTCCGGGCCAGCGGCGGGCCGACGTCGAACTTCACCGCCGTGTAGGCGGCGGGGATCGTGCCGTGCGAGACCGTGACCGCCCTGGCCACGGCGCGCTGCACCCGGGAGAGCCGGTGCGCGCCCGCCGGGCCGCCGGCGGCCCGGGTCTCATCGAGCCCGACGGGCTCGTCCCGCGACGGGGTCTCCCGGCCGGCGAGGCGTCGCGCGTCGGCGTGCGATCCGGTGTCGGTGTCGGTGTCGGTGTCGGGCTCCACGTCGGCGCGACCCTGCGTCTCGGCGAGGCGTTCCACGTCGGCGCGGCGGACGACGTGCAGGCCGAGCGCCGTGACCTGGGCGACGGTGACACCGAGTTCGCCCATCAGGGCCCGGGCGAGGTCGGTGATGACCGGGGCGCCCGCCGGGGCCGCCTCCACCGGGGTCACCGGCGGGGCGGCGGGATCGGCCGGGGCCCCGGCGGCCGTCACGGGCACGACCTCGGAGGTGAGCGAAGCCTCGGCCGCCGCGAGGACGGCCTCGGAGGTGACCGGCGCACCGGCCGCCGCGAGGAAGGCCTCGGAGGTGATGCGGGCGAGGACGGCGCCGGGAGCGATCCAGGTGTTCACCGTGGCCACGTGGTGGAGGCGACCGGACTCGTCGGCCTCCAGCTCGTCGGCTGCCTTGGAGGTCTCCAGGACGGCGACGGGGTCTCCGGCCCGGACGGGCCTGCCGTCCTCGACGAGCCATTCCACGACCAGGTACTCGGTGTCGTTGTTGTTGAGTTTGGGGACGCGGATGTCAGCCACGCAGGGCCTCCCGTACGGCGTGGTGAATCGTGGACGCCCCCACCAGGACCTCGTTCTCGAGGTGGGCGGCCGTGGGGATCACGCTGGCCCGGGAGTGGACGAGACGGACGGGTCCGCGCAGCCGATCCCAGATGCGCTCGTGCAGGAGATGGGCGACCTCGCTGCCCCAGGTGCCGCCGGCCGTGCTCTCCTCGGCGACGAGGACGACGTCCCCGAGGAACGGCAGCAGCGCCTCGACGTCCAGCGGGTAGAGCCGGGAAGGGACCAGCAGCCGGCAGGAGATCTCCCGCTCCACCAGCAGGGACCGCATCGCGTCCAGCGCCCGGTGCGCCGTCCCGCCCGGCGCGATGATCACGCAGTCGGGCCGGGCGCCCGGGTCGCGGAGCTCCGCCACGGCCAGGTCGCCCGCGCGCCGCACCGCGAACAGCGGGTCCACCTGATCCATCTGCCGCGTGTAGAGGACCTTGTCCTCGAAGAACACGCAGGGCTCGGCGCGCTCCAGCATCGCGGTGAACACCGCGCGGTTGTCGTGGAAGGGGGACATCTCATACAGCGACAGCCCCGGCATGCCGACGAAGTGCTTTTGCAGGCTCTGGCTGTGGGTGGGACCGTAGCCCCGGCCTCCGCCGGTCGGGCAGCGCACCACCATCCGCAGCGGCAGCCGCCTGCCGTACATGGAGACCGACTTGCTCGCGAAGTTGCAGAGCTGGTCGAAGGCGAGGGCCACGAAGTCGCCGAACATGATCTCAGCCACCGCCGTGTTGCCGGTCAGCGCCAGTCCGGCCGCGACGCCGGTCAGCGCGCCCTCGCTGATCGGGGTGCCGATCACGCGTCCGGGGAAGCGGGTCGACAGGCCCTTGGTGACCTTGAAGGCGCCGCCGTAGGGGTCGAGGATGTCCTCGCCGAGCACGTAGGCGCCGGGGTCGTCGTCCAGCAGCCCGTGCAGGGCGGCGTTCAGGTTCTCGGCCACTCTCACGGCCCCTCCCAGCGGGACGGCGGGCGCGCGGCGACCTCGTCGGCGATGGCCTGGACCTCGGCCCTGGCCAGCCCGTCGAGCCGGTGGAACTGCTCGGGGTGGTCGTGGGCGTAGCGGTCGTACCAGTCGCTCTCCCGGGCGGCCCGTACGGCGCCGGCCGGGCGGATGTCGTCGCCCTTGCTGTGCGGGCCGAGCCGGTGGGTGAGGAATTCCACCACCAGCGGCTCCCCCTGGCGCACCGCTGCGACCAGGGGGCCGAGCGAGGTCCGGATCTCGTTGACGTCGGTGGAGGCGACGAGATGGTGCCGGATGCCGAACGCCGCCGCCCGGCCCGCCACGGTGCCCGCCATCTGCGAGGAGGTCGGCGACGACTGGGCGATGCCGTTGTTCTCCACCACGACCAGCAGCGGCAGCCGCCAGAGCGCGGCGAGGTTCAGCGCCTCGTAGACCGCGCCCTCGCCCCAGGTGCCGTCGCCGATGTGGACGCAGGCCAGCGCGCCGGGCTCGACCCGCTTGAGGTGGAGCGCGACCCCCGCGGCCACCGGCAGGCTCTCGCCCTGCACGCCGGTGGACATGTAGCGGTCGCGGTGGATGTGCTGGCTGCCGCCGACGCCTCCGCAGACCGCGCCCTCCCTGCCCATGATCTCGGCGAGCAGGCCGTGCGGGTCCCGGAAGCGGGACAGGTAGTGGCCGTGGCCACGGTGGTTGCTGAAGACGTGGTCGTCCGCGCCGAGCAGCGGGCGCAGCGCCACCGGGACGTACTCCTGACCGAGGCAGGTGTGCGTGGTGCCGTTGAGCTGGCCCCTGCCGTACAGCTCCAGGAGCTTCAGCTCGAAGTGCCGGATCAGGAGCAGCAGCTCCAGGTCGTCGTCGCCGAGGCGGGACGGCCTGAGCCGGTCGAGGGTCTCAGTCATCGCCGAGGGACTCCACGATCCCGGCGATGGTCGGGTTGTCGAAGAAGTCGTCCAGCGAGATCTCGACGTCCAGCCGCTTGCGCATGCGGGCGATGATCTGCGTGATGGTCAGGGAGTGGCCGCCCAGGTCGAAGATGTCGTCGTGGTCGTCGATCGGCGAGATGCCCAGGACTTCCTCCCAGATCTCGCGTACCTGGTCGGTGAGGGTGGTGACGGAACCCATCTCTTACTCCAGAATTTCGCTCAGTGTTTCGTTCAGCGGCAGGTCGGGGTCGTGTGTGGCGCGCTCCAGGAGGAGACGCAGGTCGCCGGCCACCCGTGCGGCGTCGGGAACCGCCTCGGGGTCGTGGCGCAGGCTGATCGCGAGGCCGCCGGGGCCGTCCACGCACTGCAGGTGCAGCGCGCCGCGAACCGCGTGGTTGAAGACCGTCCACTCCACCGAGGCGTCGAGCCCGGTGAACACCGGGTCGGCGTCGCGGCGGGTGCGGTAGCTGACCGAGACGGGGACCAGCGCGGCGTGCGGCCGGATGCGGGGCATCGCGCGGGTCAGCGGCACCTGGCGGAAGCGGTAGATCTGGCGTAGCTCGGCGCGCAGGGCGGTGGCGAAGGTCCGGAAGGTCGTCTCCCGGGACGGCTGGGAGGCGACCGGGAGCTCGTTGACGAACAGGCCGATGTGCCCGGCCGCCTCGGCCGGCCGGGTGGACAGGTCGACGGCGGTGGTCACCTCGGCGTTGCCGTACCCGAACAGCAGGGCGTGCAGCGCGGCCAGCAGCACCTCGAACCGGGTGAGCCCGGAAACCGAAGGGTCGGCGGCGAACGCCAGCACCCGGCCCTCGCCCGCCCGCCGGGACCGCAGCGCCCGGCCGAGCAGCACGGTCTCGCCCGGATCGCGCCACCGAGGCGTCCAGAAGTCCTTGGCGGCCGGAAGGACGGCCGCCACCCGCTCGCGCTCGGAGCGGCCGTGGTCGATCACCGGCAGCGGAGGTGGCCGCTCGCCGTTGTGGAAGGCGGCCAGGTCGCGGACCAGGATGTCCTTGGACTGGCCGTCGAAGACCAGGTGGTGAGCGACGAAGGCGAGCAGGTGCCGGCCGGGGCCGGTCTCGAACAGGGTGAACCTGGCCAGGGGGCCGTCCTCCAGGTCGAACCCGCGCAGGATCTCCTCCCGCACGGCCGCCGCGGCGTCCGTCCCGTCCGGTGGACCGGTCGCCGGATCGCGGGGGAGGCCGCCGGCCGGGCCGCCGGGGGAACCGGTCACCGGACCGCAGGGGAGGCCGCCGGGGGAACCGGCCGCCGTCCCGGCCGCCGGACCTTCGGGGGAACCGGCCCGGTTCCCGCCGGCCCGCCGTACGGGGACCTCGGCTCCGGGTACGAGGCGCAGCTCGTCGTCCACCTCCGCCACCACGCTGCCCAGCATGGGGTGGCGATCGACGACCGCCGCGCAGGCCGCCAGGAGCCTGCCGGCGTCCAGCTCGCCGCGCAGGTGGATCAGCAGCGGCATGTGATAGGCCGTCCCCACCTTCACGGCCTGCTCGGTCACCCACATCCCCTGCTGGGTGAAGGTGACCGCCGCGCCCCGCCGGTCCGGCGGGCCGCCGGTCGTCACGCGTTCTCCAGGGTCCGGCGCAGGGCGCGCTTGTCGACCTTGCCGCCGTTGTTGCGCGGCAGGGCCTCGACGGTGGTCACGTGCGCGGGCAGCTCGTGCGAGGCGAGCCGGTCCTTGAGGAAGATCCGCAGCTCCTCGGGCGTGAGAGGCTCCCGGGTCACCATGGTCACGGCGACGACGGTGCCGAGCACCGGGTGCGGCATCCCGAAGGCCGCCGCCTCGACCACGGCCGGGTGCCGGTAGACGGCCTCCTCGACGTGGATGGTGGAGACCTTGTAGGCGCCGGACTTCACCACGTCTCCCTCGCGATCGACCAGGTAGAGGTAGCCTTCGGCGTCGATGCGGCCGAGGTCGCCCATCCGCACCCAGCCGTCGCGGAAGGTGGCGCTGTCCGGGTCGCCGTAGTAGGCGCGCGGCGCCGCCGGCGAGCGCATCCAGACCTCGCCGGTCTCCCCCGGCGCCAGCGGCGTGCCGTCGGCGGTGGCGATCCTGACCCGTCCGCCGGCCACCGCGCGGCCGACGCTCCCGGGCCGGTCCGGGTCGAACATCATGATCGTCTGAGCGGGGGCGGCCTCGGTCGAGGTGTAGTAGTTGGTGATCGTCGCGTTGGGGAAGACGCTGGTCAGCGCCTGGGCGACGGCCGAGGGCAGCGGCGCGGCGGCCGAGCCGAGCAGCAGCACGCTGGACAGGTCGTGCCGCTCGCCGACGCCGGCGTTGACCAGCTCGATGGCCATCGCGGGGACGAGGAAGACCGTTCCCGCCCGGTAGGACTCGATCAGCGCGGCGAAGCGGCCCGGGGTGAAGCGCGGCAGCGTCACCACGGCCGGGTGGGCGTCGAGCGCGTTGATCAGCATGGCCTGGGCGGCGTTGGTGCCGATCGGGAAGGCGTGGAGCAGATGTCTGGAGTGCGCGAACGGGCGGCGCCGGGCGCCGCAGCCGTAGGCCAGGTTGGCGTGGGTGGCCGCCACGCCCTTGGGACGGCCCGTGGTGCCGGAGGTGTAGAGGATCTGCGCGAGGTCTCCGGGGTCGGGGTCGACCGTCTCGTAGGACGTTTCGGCCCGCAGGCCGGCGACCGTGGCGGTCCAGCCGACCTCGGGCGCGGCGAACCCGCCCGCGTGGACGACTCCGCTCGCGCGGCAGTGCTCCAGCATGAACCGCAGGTCAGCGGAGGCGAGCCGGTCCGACAGCGGCACGGCGGCCGCACCGGCGGCCAGCACTCCGCAGAACGCCACGGCGTAGTCCGCCCAGTCCGCGCTCCCGAATACCAGACCCACCCGATCGCCACGGGCGACACCGCGCGCCACCAGCCCGTTCGCGACCACGACGGATCGCTCGTACCACTGGAGGTAGGTGAGCGGCGCCGAGCCGTGCACGATCAGCGCGACCCCGTCGGGGTCGGCGGCGGCCCGGTCTCTGAGCAATTGGGGAACGGTCAGGTTCACCATGTGAACCTCCCAATAAAGATCGGACGTATATGAGCTCGATGCGCACGGGCACCCGAGCCACAACAGGAAAGAATCTTTACTATTGTAAAACGAGCGACAGTCTTACATGATCGCCACGGCCACGCAAGCCCTTCGGCGAAGGTCGGCGAAGCGACGGGAAGCCCTGCCCCATAGGGCCTTGCGCACCCCGGACAGAGGTGTAACACTAACCACCCGGAACTAACTGAAAGGTTTCTTTCCAGAAAGAACCCTTTCCCATTACGTGCTCAACTCGGCAAATATGCGCGGAGCGGGCTTTCGCATACCCATTTTTCTCGCCCTCGCGCGAAGGGGAGCCCGCGGCCGACGAAGGAGCTCTGCGTGCTTCAGCCAGAGACCGTTTCCCCCGGCCAATCAGGGACGGAATATCCGCTGTCGTACGGCCAGCAGCGGCTGTGGTTTCTCCACCGGCTCGATCCCGGCGACTCGACCTACAACACATCCTATGTTTACAGGTTGAAAGGTCGCCTTGACACGACCGCGTTGGAGGCCGCGTTCACCGCGGTGGCCGCCCGGCACGAGAGCCTGCGGACCCGGTTCGGCGAGGCGGCCGGACAGCCGCTGGCGATCGTCGACCCTCCCGCGCCCGTGACCGTGGAGCGGCTGACCGCCGAGGACGGGCAGGAGGCCGTGACCCTGGTCTCCGCGCTGACCAACACGGCCTTCGACCTGCGTGCCGCACCCCCGTTCCGGGTCTCGCTGATCGAGCTCGGCCCCGATGACCACGTGCTCTGCGTCGTCCTGCACCACATCAACGGCGACGGCTGGTCGCTGAACGTGCTCCGCTCCGAGGTCGCCGCCCACTACGGCAGCCACGGCGCCGCTCCCCTGCCCGAGCTCCCCCTGCAGTACGGCGAGCACGCCCGTGCCCAGCGCTCGGCCGACACCGGGCTGCGGTGGTGGGTCGAGCGGTTGACCGGGGTGCCGCCCCTCGAACTGCCCGCCGACCGGCCACGTCCCGTGCAGCGGACCGGCGCGGGTGGCGAGATCGACTTCCGGATCGAGGCGGACGTGGCCGGGGCGATCCGGGACCTGGCCCGCCGCGCCCGCTGCACGCCGTACATGGTGCTGCTGGCCGCCTACCAGGTCCTGCTGGCCCGGCACACCGGGCAGGACGACTTCTGCGTGGGCACCCCGTCGGCCGGCCGCGACAGCACCGAGCTGGAGACCATGATCGGTTTCCTCTCGACCACGCTGGCCCTGCGCTGCGACCTGTCCGGCGACCCCACCTTCGGCGAGCTGCTCAAGCGCACCCGGCGGATCGTGCTGGACGCGCTCTCCCGGCAGGACGTCCCCTTCGAACGGCTCGTGGCCGAGCTCGACGTGGAGCGCGACCTCAGCCGCACCCCGCTGTTTCAGACCCTGTTCGCCTTCCACACCCACGGAGAGTGGGCCGAGCCGCTGCCCGGCCTCATCGCCACGCCCTTCCCGCACGGCTGGTCCCGGGCCCGGCTCGACCTGTCGATGGACATCTCCCCCGCCGATGGGGGCCACCTGCTCGGCAGCGTCGTCTACAGCACCGACCTGTTCGACCGTGACACCGTGCAGCGGCTGGTCACCCGGTTCCTGGAGCTGCTCGCGGCCGTCGTGGCCGACTCCGAGGTCGCGGTGAGCTCGCTGCGGATGCTGCCGCGGGCGGAGCTGGAACTGCTGCGGGAGTGGAACCGGACCGGCGCCGAGCTGCCCGGGACGACGCTGGTCGACCTGGTGCTGGAGCAGGCCGCCGCCACCCCGGACGCCATCGCGGTGCAGAGCCCGCGATCCCTGCCGGACCCGGGCTCCACGGCGGGCGCGCTGACCTACGCCGCGCTGGTGGAGCGGGCCGCCGAGCTCGCCCGCCGGCTCGGCGCCGCGGGCATCGGCCGCGGGTCACTGGTCGCGGTCCGGATGGAGCGCGGCACGGACATGGTCGTCGCGCTGCTGGGCGTGGCGATGAGCGGCGCCGCCTACCTCCCCGTCGACCCCGACTACCCGCCGTCCCGCGTCGCGTACGTGATCGAGGACTCCGCGGCCGCGCTGGTGCTGACCGGCCTCGACGACCTTCCACCGCTCTCACCGCTCTCACCGCTCTCACCGCTCTCACCGCTTCCGCCGTTCTCACCGCTTCCGCCGTTCTCACCGCTTCCGCCGCTTTCCCGGGGAACCGCCACGCTCGCGCGCCCCCGCCCCGACGACACCGCCTACGTGCTCTACACCTCGGGGTCCACCGGACGCCCGAAGGGCGTGGTGGTGCCGCACCGGGCGCTGACCAACTTCCTGCTGGCGATGCGGGCGCTGGTCGGCTCCTCACCCCGGGACGCGTGGCTGGCGCTGACCTCGCTGTCGTTCGACATCTCCGCCCTGGAGATGTATCTGCCGCTGGTGACCGGCGGCCGGGTGGTCGTCGCCGACGCCGAGACGGCCCGGGACGGCGCCCTGCTCGCTCGCCTCGTCCGGGACGCGGGCGTGACCCACGTCCAGGCGACGCCGTCGGGCTGGCGGGTCCTGCTCACCGGCGACCTGCCCCGCGTGGTGGGCCTGACCGGCGGTGAGCCGCTACCGCCCCGCTTCGCCCGCGAGCTGCGGCCCCGGGTCGATCGGCTCGTCAACGTCTACGGCCCGACCGAGACCACGATCTGGTCCACCGCCTGGGAGGTCCCCGAGGACCCCGGCGAGATCGTCATCGGCCGCCCGATCGCCAACACCACCGTCCACATCCTCGACCCCGCCGGCGGCCCCTGCCCGATCGGAGTGCCGGGCGAGCTGCTCCTCGGCGGCGCGGGAGTGGCGACCGGCTATCTCGGCCGCCCCGCGCTGACCGCCGAACGCTTCGTGCCCGGTCCGGACGGCTCCCGCCTCTACCGTACGGGCGACCGCGCCCGCCTGCGGGGCGACGGCACCCTGGAGTTCCTCGGCCGCACCGACAACCAGGTCAAACTACGCGGCCACCGCATCGAGCTGGGCGAGATCGAAGCCGTGCTCGACGCCCATCCCCGCGTACGGCAGGCCGTCGTCGCCGTGCGCGGGGACCGGCTGGTCGCCTTCATAGTGCCGGCCACGGCCGCCGGAGCGCTGGAGGAGGCGCGTGAGCACGCCGCGCGGGAGCTGCCCGGCTACATGGTGCCCAGCGTGTTCGCCGAGGTGGAGGCGTTGCCGCTGACGCCGAACGGAAAGATCGACCGCAACGCGCTGCCGGACGCGGACGAGGGGCCCGAGCCGAACGCGACGGCGCCGCGCACCCCCGGCGAGCGGCTGGTCGCGCGGGTCTTCGCCGAAGTGCTCGGGGCCGCCGAGGTCGGGGCGCACGACGACTTCTTCTCCCTCGGCGGCCACTCGCTGCTGGCCACGATGGTCACCGCGCGGCTGACCGCGCTGTCCGGCGTGGAGTTGGCCGTGCGGGAGGTGTTCCTTCGGCCCACGGTCGCCGGGCTGGCCGAGCTGGTCGAACCGGCCGGGAAGGCCGGAAAGGCCGACGGGCCGCGGCCCAGGCCCGAGGGGACCGCTGCGCCGCTGTCCTTCGGCCAGGAGAGGCTGTGGTTCCTCAACCGGCTCGACCCGGACGACGCCTCCTACAACATGTGCCTGGTCCGGCGGTTGCGAGGCCCCCTGGACCCGGCGGCGCTGACCGGGGCCCTGGACGGCACGGCGGCCCGCCACGAGAGCCTGCGCACCCGGTTCCCCGAGGTGGACGGCGCGCCCGCCGCGGTCGTCGACCCGCCGGGCCGCGTCCC
Organism: Streptosporangium sp. CA-135522; assembly: GCF_050949235.1. Classification (NCBI taxonomy): domain Bacteria; kingdom Bacillati; phylum Actinomycetota; class Actinomycetes; order Streptosporangiales; family Streptosporangiaceae; genus Streptosporangium; species Streptosporangium sp. CA-135522. Next base: position 2,485,998 of record NZ_CP192026.1, on the reverse strand, counting down.
CGTCGACCGGGTGAGCGCCGCCGACGAGAGCGAGGCGTCGGAGCTCGTCGCGACCCTGACCAACGCGCCCTTCCCCGACCTGGCCTCCCGGCCGCCGCTGCGGGTCACGCTGATCAGGATCGGCGAGGACGAGAACGAGGACCATGTCCTGTGCCTCGTCATGCACCACATCCTCGGTGACGGCTGGTCGCTCAACCTCCTCTTCGAGGAGTTGTCCCACCTCTACTCCGGCCGCGCCGACGCGCTGCCCCCGGTGCCGCTCCAGTTCGGCGACGTCGCCCGCTGGCAGCGCGAGCGCGACACCGGCGACCTGCTCGCCTACTGGCGGGACCGGCTCGCCGACCCGACCCCGCTGGACCTGCCGGTCGACCGGCCGCGCACCGCCGGGGCCGTCCGGCGCGGCGAGGTGGTGGAGGCCCGGCTGACCTCGGCCGAGGCCGACGCCCTGACCCGGCTGGGCAGGGAGCACGGCGCCACGATGTTCATGGTCCTGCTCGCCGCCTACCAGGTGCTCCTGGCCCGGCATACCGGGCGGAGCGACATCCTGGTCGGCACGGCCACCGCGGGCCGGGACCGGGTCCAGCTCGAACCGGTCGTCGGCTATCTCAGCGACACCCTCGTCCTGCGCGGCGACCTGTCGGCCGACCCCGCCTTCACCGACCTGCTGCGCCAGACCCAGATCAACGTCCTGGACGCCTTCTCCCACCAGGGCGTCCCGTTCGAGGAGCTGGTGACGGCCCTGCGGACCGAACGGGACCTCACCCGCACGCCGCTGTTCCAAACCATGATCATCCTGCACACGCAGGACGCCGGGCACGCCCACGACGCCTTCGCCGGGCTGACCACCACGGCGTTCGAGCACGGCATGCGGCAGGCCAAACTCGAACTGGCGCTGGAGGCCTGGCAGGACGAGCACGAGCTGCTGATCAACCTGGTCTACGACGCCGAGCTGTTCGACCGGGCCACCGTCGAAGGGCTGGCCGCGCGTCTGCGCCTGCTCCTCACCGCGCTGCCCCGTGTCGCCGGCGAGCGGGTCTCCGCGCTGCCGCTGCGCACCGCGGACGACGACGCGCTGCTCCGGCGCCTGTCGCAGGGGCCGGCCCAGCCGCCGGCGACCACCGTGCCCGACCTGTTCGCGGCGGCCGTGCGCGAGACCCCCGACGCGGTCGCGGTCGGGTGCGGGGACACCCTGCTCACCTACGCGGAGCTGGACTCACGCGCCGACGGGCTGGCCGCGCTCCTTCGGGCGCGCGGCGTCGTCCCCGGCGACGTGGTCGGCGTCCGGCTGGGCCGCACCCCGGACGCGATCGCCGCGCTGCTCGCCACCTGGCGGGCCGGAGCCGCCTACCTCCCGCTCGACCCCGACTACCCCGAGGACCGGCTCGCCTTCCTGGTGCGGGACAGCGGAGCGTCCTGCGTGCTCGCCGATGCCGTGCCGTACCCGGAGACAACGGAGACAGCGGAAGCCGCTCCGCGTGACGCCGTGCCGTACCCGGAGACAGCGGAAGCCGCGCCGCGTGACGCCGTGCCGTACCCGAAGGCTCCGCGGCCCGCGCCGCACGACGCCGCCTACGTGATCTACACCTCCGGCTCCACCGGCACGCCCAAGGGCGTCGTGGTCGAGCACGACGGGCTCGCGGCGCGGGTGGCCTGGATGCGCGAGGCGTACGGCCTGCGTCCCGGCGACCGGGTGGTGCAGTTCGCCTCGCTGAGCTTCGACGCCCACGCCGAGGAGATCTATCCGGCCCTGGCCGCCGGAGCCCGGCTGGAGCTGCTGCCCGACGGCGGCGTCACCCTGCCCGACCACCTGGACCGGGTCACCGTGCTCGACCTGCCGACGGCCTACTGGCACGCGCTGGTCGACCAGATCGACGAGATCGCCTGGCCCTCGACGCTGCGCCTGGTGATCCTGGGCGGCGAGCAGGTGCACGAGGCCGCGGTGGCCCGCTGGCGGGAGCGCTTCGGCGACCGGGTGCGGCTGGTCAACACCTACGGTCCCACCGAGGCCACGATCATCGCCACGGCCGCCGAGCTCGACGGCGCCCCGGGAAGGCCACCGATCGGCAGGCCCGTCGGCGGCACCCGGGTCATGGTCCTGGACGGGCACGGCGAGCCCGTGCCACCGGGAGCGCCCGGCGAGCTGTGCGTCACCGGAGCCGGGGTCGCCCGAGGATATCTCGGCAGGCCCGCGCTGACCGCGCGGCGGTTCGTGCCCGGCCCCGGCGGCTCGCGCGTCTACCGGACCGGGGACCGGGCGCGCTGGCGGGGCGACGGGCAGCTGGAGTTCCTCGGCCGCGACGACGACCAGGTCAAGGTCAGAGGCTTCCGGGTCGAGCCGGGCGAGATCGAAGCCGGTCTCCTGACCCACCCCGGCGTCGGCCAGGCGGCCGTGGCCGTGCGGCAGGAGACCCTGGTCGGCTACGTCGTCGGCACGGCCACCGGCGAGGAGCTGGGCAGGCACCTGGCCGGTCTGCTCCCCGCCCACATGGTCCCGGCGCTCTGGGTGGGCCTCGACGCCCTGCCGCTGACCCGCAGCGGCAAGATCGACCGGGCCGCGCTGCCCGCGCCGGAGGTCAGGGCCGAGGCGAGGACCGCCCCGCGCGGCGACGCCGAGCTGCTGGTGGCCGACGTCTTCGGCGAGGTGCTGGGCATCGAGGAGATCGGCGCCTTCGACGATTTCTTCGCCCTGGGCGGGCACTCGCTGCTCGCCACCCGCGTCATCGCCAGAATCCGCGCCCTCGTCGAGGTGGACGTGCCGATCCGCACCCTGTTCGCGCGGAGCACCGTGGCCGGGCTCGCGGCCGCGGTGGAGGAACTGCTGGTCGCCGAGCTCGACGAACTGTCAGATGAGGAGGCCGCCCGCCTCATGCGAACGCCTCACGGAAACGGGGAGCCCAGATGAGTCACCGCGTCGTGGTCAACCACGAGGAGCAGTATTCGATCTGGCCGGTCGGCCGGGATCTGCCGGACGGCTGGCGGGAGGAAGGCGTCCACGGCACCAAGGAGGAGTGCCTGGCCCACATCGAGCAGGTCTGGACCGACCTGCGCCCGCTCAGCGCGAGAAGGGCCGCAGATGTCTGACGAATGGATCTGGATATCCACCGACGAGCGCGGACACCGCGCGGGAGGAGCCGGCGATGGTTGTTAGGGAACGGCTGGCCGCGATGGTGGCCACCGCGTCGGACGGCGCGGTCACGGCCAAGGAGGCGCTGGCCGCGACGGTCCCGCTGTCGGCGCTCGGGGTCACGTCCCTGGCGCAGATGCGGCTGATCGACGCGGTGGAGACCGAGTTCGGAGTCGAGATCGACCTGTCGGGCGACGGGCTCGGCCTGCTGGACGACCTGGACGCGCTGGAGCGCCACATCGCCGCCGCCGGTCGCGTCGGCTCCTGACGAGCAGTTCCAGAAAGCGTTTCGGAACGGGGAGAGGCACATGGACATCCGGTTCTCGGGGAGCCGGTCGGGTACGGCTCCGCTGACCTGGGGGCAGCGGGCCATCTGGGACGCGATCCAGAAGACGGCACCGGACGACCACTACTTCAACTTCGGCCGTGTGCTCGCGGTGCCCAGGCGGGCCCGGCCGCTCACGGTGGAGCGGGCCGCCGAGGCCCTGGGCGCGCTGGTGGCGCGGCACGAGTCGCTGCGGACAAGGCTGGGGACAGGGCAAAGGGCAGGGCAGAAGCCAGAGCGGGGATCAGAGCGGAAGACGAGGCAGAAGACAGGACCGTCCCAGGTGCTGGCGGCCTCCGGCGCCATCCCGGTCACCGTGTCGGACGGCGATCCGGACCGGCTGCTGGAGACCCTGGCGGAGAAGGCCTTCGCCTACGACGGCGAGTGGCCGCTGCGGGTCGGCCTCGTGGTCGCCGCCGAGGCCACGGGGCCGACCGTCACCCACATCGTGCTCGTCTTCTGCCATCTGGCGGCCGACGGCCTCGGCGCGGAGGTGGCGATCACGGACCTGCGGTTGTTGCTGCTGCGCGGGGCCGTACCGGGTCCGGTGCCGCCCTCGCCGCTGGACCTGGCCCGCTGGCAGGGGTCGGAGCAGGGGCTGCGGGTCGCCCGGATCGCCGCCGAATACTGGGAGAAGGAATACCGGCGCATTCCCCCGACCATGTTCGACTGCCCCGTGGCCGCACCGGACAGCCCGCCCGTCTGGCGGGCGCGGATCGTCTCCCGGGCGCTGGACATGGCCGTCCAGCGGATCGCCGCCGTGCACGGTGTGAGCACCTCGACCGTGCTGCTGGCCGCCTCGTCCGCGCTGGTCGGCACCGCGACCGGCCACGACGTGTGCGCGATGCTGCCGATCGTGGGCAACCGCTTCCGCGGCGACACCGCCAACGCGGTCACCACGCTCTCCCAGGAGGGCCTGTTCGTGCTGGACCTGCGCCAGGGCGGTTTCGCCGACCTGCTGAAGGCGGCCAGGCCCGCCGCCCTGCGCGCCTACCGCTCGGCCTACCACGATCCGGACGACCGGGACCGGCTGACCGAACGGGTCGGCCGGGAGCGGGGCACGAGGATCCACCCCTACTGCTGCTTCAACGACATGCGCTTCGTCGACCGGGTGGACGCCTCCCACGACGAGCAGACGGTACGGCGGGCGATGGACGAGACGACCCTGACCTGGCCGCTCAGCCAGGATCAGCTCAACTGCCGGTTCTGCCTGCACGTGACCGCCGAGCCCGGTGGGCTGGGCGTCTCGCTGACCGCCGACACCCGCTTCCTGCCCCGGCCCGCCATGGAACGCTACCTGCGCGATCTGGAGTCCCTGCTGGTCGAGGCGGCGTTCCACGACGTGCTGGAGCCGGTGGGGTGACGGTGTACGCCTACGCCGAGGCCACCTCCTGCGTCCAGGGGGGCGCGCTCCGCTTCCACCTCGCCCGTGCCTCCCGGGCTCCGCTGCGCGGCTCGGTCCTGGTGGAGGACGTGGCCGCGGACGTCGCCGTGCTCGACGGGGAGTTCGGTGGGCCGCTGTGGACGCTCGACGTGCCCGCCGACCTGCCGAGCTCGCTCTACCGCGCGACGTTCACCGCCGACGACGACGCCTCGGACGACGCCTCGGAGGTCTACTTCGCCGTACGGGCCGCCCGGCCACGCTCGCCGATCCTGCTGTCGATCCCCTTCCCTACCTGGCAGGCCTACAACCGGGCGGGCATCCCCGGCGAGTCCATCTACTGGACCGAGCAGGCCACCCGGGCCGCACGCGTCTCCTTCGACCGGCCCGGCGGGGGTCCGCCCCCCGAGCGCTGGGAGGAGGGGATGCTGCGCTGGCTGGGTCCGGCCGGATACGACGTGGACCACTGCTCGGGGCTGGATCTGCACGACGGTTCCGCGCTGCTGTCCGGTTACCGGCTGCTGGTGGTCAACGGCCATGACGAGTACTGGTCGGCGGGCATGCGCGACAGCGTCGAGGAGTTCGTCCGCCGCGGCGGCAACCTGGCCGTTTTCTCCGGCAACACCTGCTGGTGGCAGTTCCGGCTGGAGGACGACGGGCGGACCATGGTCTGCTACCGCGACGCGGTCGCCGACCCGATGGCCACCGTGGAGCCCGGGCTCACCACGGTCGAGTGGTCCAGCGCGCCGGTGAACCGTCCGGAGAACGCCCTGACCGGGGTCAGCTTCCGGCGCGGCGCCGGAACGTGGGGACCGTACATGAAGCTGATGCACGAGGAGACCTACACCGTCCGCTTCCCCGAGCACTGGGCCTTCGACGGAACCGGGCTGGGCGAGGGCGCCACGTTCGGCCGGGGCGCCCTCGGCTACGAGACCGACGCCTGTGACTTCGTCGAGGTGGACGGTGTCCCGGTGGCCACCGGCCGCGACGGCACCCCGCCCTCCTTCGTCATCCTCGCCACCGCCGACCTGCGTCATTGGCACCGGTACGGCCAGGGCGGCATGGCCACGATGGGCGTCTTCGGCCTCGGCGCCGGGACGGTGTTCACCGCCGCCACCGTGAACTGGGGCAACACCCTGCACGATCCCACCGTGGACCGGATCACCCGCAACGTGCTGGACCGGCTGTCGCGCCCGTCCGCCGGGTGGGAGGTCATCGGCCCCGCCTGCTCGCTGCGGGCGCTGACCGCGTGCGGCTCCTGGCTCTACGGCGTGGGCGCGGACGGCTCGCTGTACCGCAGGGAGGTCTCCGGCCAGAACCTGCGCTGGCACCGGCTCGACTCCGGCGGCGGCGTCGTCGCCATGGCCACCCCGCGCGAGGCGTCCACCACCAGGCCCGTCGGCCTGTACGGTCTGACCGCCGATGACCGGCTCGTCTATCGCGACCCCGGCCCCGCGGGCGCCTGGACCGTGCTCGGTGAGGCGCCCTCCGGCGGGGTCGGGCTGGCCCTGGTCGACGGCGACCTGTGGGCCGCCACCGCCGACGGCGGGCTGTGGCACCTGCCCCCGGAGACCTCCGGTTGGACGCTGGTCGAGGGCGAGGCCGGCGCCGTGGCCCTCACCGCCATGAACGGCCGCCTCTACGCCGCCGACCTCGCCGGCCGCATCCGCACCCGGCTGCCGACGACGGCCGCCACCGGGTGGGCCGACCTCTGCTCGGCCGGCGGCTGCACCGTCCTCACCGCCCACGCCGGCCGGCTGATCGGCGCCGGCGCCGGCCGTCCCCTGTCCTGGCGCGCCCCCGTTCCCGACCTCCGGATCCCCTACGGCCCCGCCGCTCAGACGGATGTGGGGCCGTAGACGGCGGAGGCGGCCCCGGTGGTCATGGCCCAGTAGCGGTCGCCGTAGGACCAGTGCCACCACTCGGTGGGGTAGTTGACCAGGCCGGCCGAGCCCAGTGCGGCGCCGAGGAGGTCGCGGTGGTGGCGGGCCTCGGGCGACAGGCCGGAGGCGCCGGTGTAGCAGGCGCCGTCGCTCTGCTCGGGGGTGGCGTTGAGCGGGGTGCCCATGTCGAGCTCGTCCCCGTCCTCGGTGCACAGGGTCAGGTCCACCGCCGCACCGGCGGTGTGCGGGGCGACCGAGACGGGTGAGACGTATCGGCTGGCCGCCACACAGATCTCCTCGGGCGACATTTCCGGAAATATCACACGCAACTCCGCCGAGTACTCCTCGAAGATCCGCTGCTGCATCGCCTGCGGGCGATAGCCCTCCACTACCAGCAGCCGGTAACCGGCCGGGAGCTGCGCCTGCGCGTCCTCCAGCCGGATCAGCAGCCCCTCCCGCAGGTGGGCGAAGGCTCCCTCGGAATCCGCCAGCCGCCCGTCCACCCGCAGCCGCCCCCGGACGTCGGCCAGCCGTTCCCCGGACTCCTCGACGGGGATCGCCGTGACGCGGGGATCGGAGATCAGAACGATGTCGTGCATAGCCGCAATTCTCACACCGTCTGCGAGAAGACCTGTTCCCGGGCCTGCTGCAGAGCCGAGTCCAGGGCGCCGCGCAGCACCGGATTGCCGCGGACCTCCGTCGTCACCACCCTCGGCTGGCTCGGGCAGATCCTGGCCACGGCCTCCTCGACCCCGGCGGCGAGCGCGGCCCCGCCGGCCCGGCCGACGTCGCCGCCGAGCACGATCAGCGCGGGGTCCAGGACCACGGCCACCGCGGCCACGCCGACCGCCAGCCGCTCGGCGAGCTCGCCGAGGAAGCTCTCGGCGCCGTCGGCGACCGCCGTACGGACGTAGTCACCGACGGAGCTCTCGGCGGGACCGCCCGCGGAGTCGCCCGAAGATCCGCCCGTAGAGCCGCCTGCAGAGCCGCCGAGGGGGGCGCCGTCGACGCGGTGCGCACCCGCCAGGCCGATCACGGCGTCGCCGCCGACCAGGCGCTGGAACGAACCGGACTGGGGCTCGCCCACGTCGGTGGGGAGCGGCTCCCCGGGAACCGGGAGCCAGCCGATCTCACCCGCGCCGCCTGTGAAGCCGCGATGCAGGCGTCCGCCGAGCATGACCCCGAGGCCCTGGCCGACCCCCGCCCACACGAGCACGAAGTCGTCCATCCCCAGCGCCGCGCCGTGGGAACGCTCGGCCAGCGCGGCCAGGTTCACGTCGTTCTCGATCGTCACGGGGACGTCGAGGTCGTGGTGGAGCCCGGCGAGCACGCCCGCGTGCCAGGAGGGCAGATCGAAGGAGAAGCGCACGTCGCCGGTCCGGGGATCGACGACGCCCCGGGTGCCGATCACGAAGGCGCGCAGCTGGTCCAGGGTGATGCCCGCCGACTCGCACGCCTTCCGCACGGCGCTGTGCACGAGCCGGACGGGGTCGTCGTGGCTGTTGGGGTCCACCGAGATCTCCGCGACGATCTCTCCGGTGATGTCGGCCACCCCCGCGCTGATCCGGTCCGGCAGCACGTCGAGGCCGGCGACGAAGGCGCACGAGGGCACGACGCCGTACAGCGCGGCGTTGGGACCGCGCCCGCCGGCCTGCTCGCCGACCACCGCGACGAGGTCGCGGTCCTCCAGCCTGGCCAGCAGCTGACCGGCGGTCACCTTGGACAGGCCGGTCTGTTCTCCCAGCTCGGCGCGGGTCAGCGGGCCGCTGGACAGCAGGAGCTCCAGCGCCGCGCGGTCATTGAGCTGGCGCAGCAGCCGAGGCGTCCCCGGACGTTTGGACAAGATCGGCTCCCCCGTCACGATCCGCTAACGATCGTTTCTTTTAAGAAAGTTTCTTGTTAGTTTAACCGTAGTCAGCCCGCAGGCAAGAGTCACAGCAGGCTGCGGGATGTCAGAGCGCCGACCGTGAGGAGGCGCCTTCGACCAGGTGTGGCGAGGCATGGGGACCGCGCCGGCACCCGAAGCGCGACCCCGACGCGAAGCCGGGAAGGGAGAACCCCGAAGTGAAAATCACGAAGATCGCGGTTACGACTGCTACCACTGCCGCCCTGGCCCTGGGCCTCGCCGCTTGCGGCTCCGACAGCGAGCCCGCCAAGAGCGCCGAGCCCCAGGCCGGCGCCTCCAGCGCCGCCGCCGGCCCGAAGTACGCCGGCCAGACGCTGACCATGTGGCGCCTCGGTGACAGCAACCCGGCCGCCCAGAAATACATGGACGAGCTGAACGCGGCCTTCGAGAAGGAGTCCGGCGCCAAGGTCAAGCTTGAGTGGATCCCATGGCCGCAGGTGAACGACAAGTTCACCGCCGCCGCGGCGGGCGGCGCCGGCCCCGACGTCACCGAGATCGGCAACGACCAGGTGCCGCTCTGGCAGAGCCAGGAGGCCCTGGCCCCGGTCACCGCGCTGGCGGAGGGCGACGACCAGGCCCAGATCCCGAAGAACCTGCTCGGCCTGGAGACCATCGACAACGAGGTCTACGCCCTGCCCTGGGGCGCCGGTTCCCGCGCGGTGCTCTACCGCAAGGACTGGTTCAAGGACCTCGGCATCGAGGTTCCGAAGACCTGGGACGAGTTGGTCGCCGCGGCCAAGAAGATCCAGGAGAAGAAGGGCAAGGACGTCGACGGCTTCGCCTTCAACGGCGGCTCCGACGCCAACCACCTGCTCGGCGCGTTCGCCTGGTCCGAGGGCGGCGAGTACGCCGTCAAGGAGGGCGGCAAGTGGGTCGGCAAGGTGACCGACCCCAAGTTCAAGGCCGGTTTCGCCACCTACACGAGCCTGGTCACCGACGGCCTGTCCGGTAAGTCGCGTCTCACCCAGAACACGGTGGACATCCGCAAGCGGTTCGCCAACAACAAGGTCGGCATGTACCTGACCGCCGGCTGGGACCTGCCCGGCATCGAGGTGGACAGCAAGGGCAAGCTGAAGGCCGACAAGCTGGCCTTCTTCCCGCTCCCGGCCAAGTCCGGCGGTGAGGCCCCGTCCTTCTTCGGCGGCAACGACCTCGCCGTCTGGGACAGCGCCAAGAACAAGGAGCTCGCGGCCGACTACATCAAGATGGCCACCAGCAAGGAGTGGGCCGGCCGTTACGCCACCGAGGGCGGCCTGCTGCCGATCTACCCCGAGGCGCTGGCGAAGCTGAGCTCGGACCCGGCGCTGGCCCCGTTCGCGGCGGCCTTCGCCAAGGCCAAGGCCTTCCCTGCCGACCCCAACTGGACCGAGGCCAACGAGACCAAGGCCGTGCTGCAGAACGCCGCGCGGTCCGTAATCGAGGGCAAGGCCACCCCTGACGAGGCTCTCACCAAGGCCAACGGGGAAATCGAAGAGATTCTGAACCAGTAGTCACATGACGAACACGTCTACGATCGCCCGGGGCGGAGGCAACCCCTCCGCCCCGGGGCGGCGCCGCCACAGCTCGCAACGCCCCGCCAAGGCCAGCGGGCTCCCTGCGTGGGTCATCCCGTACGTCCTGCTCGCGCCCGGCCTGCTGGTGATCGCTGGACTGCTGCTCTACCCGCTCGTCCAGATGATCGTCATCTCCTTCCAGAAGGTCGGCATCCCCCAGATCAACGGCAAGAAGCCGGCGAGCTGGGTGGGCTGGGAGAACTACACCAAGGTCCTCGACAACGAGATCTTCTGGTCCTCGCTCCGCAACACCGTCGTCTTCGCCGTCATCACGGTGACCCTGACGCTGGTCCTCGGGACCGCGGTGGGCACCCTGCTCAACAAGCTCGGCAAGAAGATGTCCACGTTCGTGGTCGTCGGCATCATGTCCGCCTGGGCCGTGCCGCCGGTCGCCCAGGGCGTCATCTGGCGCTGGCTCTTCGACGCCGACGCCGGAATGATCAACTGGTCGCTCAACCTGCTCCCGGACTGGCTGTCCGACCTGCTGTTCGGGCGGGCCGACTGGACCGGCGAGCCCTGGCTGAACGACGCGATCACCATCTACGTCGTGCTGATCATCTGCGTGGTCTGGGCGTCGTTCCCGTTCATCGCGGTGTCGGTGCTGGCCGGTCTCAAGGGCATTCCCACCGAGCTCTACGAGGCGGCCAGGGTCGACGGGTCCACCCCCTGGCGGACCTTCAGGAAGATCACCTTCCCGTTGCTCAAGCCGGTCTTCTCGGTGCTGACGATCCTGTCCATCATCTGGAACTTCAAGGTCTTCAGCCAGCTGTACGTGCTGATGAACGGGCCGACCAACCGCGAGGCCTTCAACCTGTCCATGTTCTCCTTCGCCGAGGCCTTCCGCAGCCCGCCGAAGATGGGCACCGGCGCGGCGATCGCGGTGATCCTGACGCTGCTCCTGCTCGTCATCACCGCCGTCTACGTCCGGCAGATCGTGAAGACGGAGGAGATGTGATGACTCCGATCGCACGCAAGCGCCTCGGGAAGATCGCGCTCAACACGGCCGGCGTCCTGGTCTTCGTATTCGCGGTGTTCCCCGTCTACTGGATGGTCTCGACCTCCTTCAAGACCAACGACCAGATCTTCACGACGAAGTTCATCCCGTTCCCCACCGAGTTCACTCTCGACCACGTGGACCGGATCCTCACCGAGGGCGTGGCCGGCAACTCCATCTGGCTCTACATGCGCAACAGCGCGATCGTCGCCCTGGGCACCGTGTTCATCGGCGCCGTCCTCGCGCTGCTGGCGGCCACCGCCATCGCCCGCTTCACCTTCAAGGGCCGCACCAGCTTCCTGGTCCTGCTGCTCATCGTCCAGATGATCCCGGCCGAGGCCCTGCTCATCCCGCTCTTCCTCAACGTCAAGCGGCTCGGCCTCTACGACCAGCTGCTGGGCCTGATCGTCATCAACGTCGGGCTGACCCTCCCCTTCGGCATCTGGATGCTGCGCACGTTCGTCGCCGCGGTGCCCAAATCCCTGGAGGAGGCCGCCTGGATCGACGGCGCCAGCCGGTTCACGACCTTCTGGAAGGTCCTGTTCCCCCTGGTGGCCCCCGGCCTGGTGGCGACGAGCATCTTCTCGTTCATCACCGCCTGGAATGAGCTGATCTTCGCGCTCATCCTGATGTCGGACTCCTCGGGCTACACGATGCCCGTCGCGCTGCAGTTCTTCTTCGGACAGCGCGGCACCGACTGGGGCGCCATCATGGCCGGCTCCACGATGATGACGATCCCGGTCGTCATCTTCTTCCTCCTGGTGCAGCGGCGGATGGTCACCGGCCTCGTCGCGGGCGCCGTCAAGGGCTGATCCCCTCTGGCGCTGGTACGGCCGCGCGCCCACAAGGCGCGGGCCGTACCAGCCCTGTCCACGTCCGACCCCCCTATCCTCAGGTAAGGAATCAGGTAGCGCCATGTCTGAGTACATCGCGAACTCCAGCGATCAGGGGCTGCGTCGCCTCGCGGCCGGCACGTTGCTCGTCGCCTTCCAGGGCACCACCGTCCCCGAATGGGTTCTCCGGGATCTGGAGAACGGTCTCGGCGGCGTCACCCTCTTCGGATTCAACGTCGTCGATCCCGCCCAGCTCTCCGCCCTCACCGCCCGCCTGCGCGAGGCCGGCGAGCCGATCGTCTCGCTGGACGAGGAAGGCGGCGACGTCACCCGGCTCGACTACCACGTGGGCAGCCCCTACCCCGGCAACGCCGCCCTCGGCGCCGTCGACGACGTCGAGCTGACCCGGCGTGTCTATCGCTCCATCGGCGACGATCTGGCCCGCTGCGGCGTCAACCTGGACATGGCCCCGTCCGCCGACGTGAACACCGCCGACGACAACCCGGTGATCGGCACCCGCTCGTTCGGATCGGACACCGCGCTGGTCGCCCGGCACACCGTCGCGGCCGTCCACGGCCTGCAGTCGGCCGGCGTGGCGGCCTGCGTCAAGCACTTCCCCGGTCACGGCGCCACCCGCCAGGACTCCCACCTGGAGGTCCCGCTCGTCGACGCCTCCCTCGAACTGCTACGGGAACGCGAGCTCGTGCCCTTCCGCGCCGCGATCGACGCCGGGACCAGGTCCATCATGACCGCGCACGTGCGGGTTCCGGCCCTGACCGGCGCGATCCCCGCCACGCTGTCGACCGCCGCCCTGACCGGCCTGCTGCGAGGCGAGCTGGGATACGACGGGGTGGTGGTCTCCGACGCCCTGGACATGAAGGCCGTCACCGACACCTACGGCCTGGCCGGCGGCTCGGTGCTCTCGCTGGCCGCCGGGGCCGACCTGCTCTGCCTCGGCCCGCTGCCCACCGAGGACGACGTCCACCGCATCATCGACGAGATCGTCGCCGCGGTCGGGGACGGCCGGTTGCCGCCGGCCCGGCTGGAGGCCGCCGCCGAGCGGGTGGCCCGCCTGCGCGCCTGGTTCGGCACTCCCCGGTCGGGTGCGGCCGAGGAGAACGTGATCGGCCTGACCGCCGCCCGTCGCGCGGTCAGCCTCACCGGCTCGGCGTCCCCGCTGGTCGATCCGCTGGTGGTCGAGGTGGACACCCCGCCGACCATCGCGGTCGGCGACGTGCCGTGGGGCCTCGCGCCGCTGCTGCCGCAGGCGGAGGTGGTCCGGGTCAAGCCCGAGGCCGCGGACGTGCCCGGCATCCTGGAGCGCGCCATCGGCCGCTCCCTGGTCGTCGTGGTCAAGGACGCCCACCGCTACGCGGCCAGCCAGTCGGTGGTGTCGGCGCTGCTCGCCTCACGCCCCGACGCCACGGTGGTGGAGATGGGCCTGCCGATCTGGCGCCCGGAGGGCGTCACCTACCTCGCCACGTACGGCGCCGCGCGCGCCAACGCCCAGGCCGCCGTCGAACTGCTCGGCGTCTGACCTCGCATCCTCCGGGCCGGTACGGCCCGCGCTCGGGAGGACCCCCCTGAGCGCGGGCCGTACTGTTCTCGCCGTTCGGGACGGGAGTCCAGGGTGGAAGTTCGGGACAGGAGTCCGGGATGGAAGCTCGGGGCGGGAGTCCAGGGCGGGAGGGAACCGAACCGGTCGGTCACCGAAGCTCCTCGCCGGGTTCGGGACGAGCCGGCGGAAGGTCCGCGACCCGCGCGTGCGGCTCGGTGGCGATGGTGCGCAGCAGGGCGCGCAGGTCTCCCGCGATGCGAGCCACGTCGTCGTGGCCGAGCGCGGTGGGGTTGAAGCGGAGACCGAGGGTGAGGCTCATATCCCCGTCCACGGCCTGGACCTGCAGCGCGCCACGGGCGGTGCCGTTGAAGACCGTCCACTCCACGCCGGTCCCGAGACCGGGAAAGCGCGGCGCGGATACCCGCCTGCGGTAGCCGAGCAGCACCGGGGCGGAGGTCGCCGCCGGCGGCGCGTGCCGGAACCGGTACAGCTCACGCAGTTCGGCCCGGACCGCGCGCAGGTGGGCGGGGAAGCCCTCGCCGGGTTCCGGGCACGGGACGAACGGCACCTCCGCGACGAAGTTCCCGATGTGGTGCCGCGTCTCGCCGGTGCGGGTGCCGAGAGCGAGGGCGAGCGGCGAACCGGTGGTGCCGTAGCCGCGCAGCAGTACGCCCACCGCCGCCACCAGCAGCTCGAACCTGGTCGCGCCGAGCGTCGCGGCGGCGCCGACGAACGCCTTGAACTCGGCTCCGCCGAGCACCATCTCGATGATCTCGCCGGGGCCGACGCCGCCGGGATTCGCGCGCAGACCGGGCAGCACGAGCTCGGCGGGTTCGCGGTCGCGCTCCTTCCAGAACACCCCGGCACCGCCGTCCTCGGGACGCTGCTCGCCGTACGGCGCGGCCAGCCGGGGCAGCGGGGCGCGCGAGAAGTAGGCGTCGGCCAGGTCGCGCAGCAGCAGGTCCTTGGAGGCGCCGTCGAAGACCGTGCCGTGCGCCGTGAAGATCAGCCGGTTGCGGTCCCGTCCCAGCCCGGCCAGCGTGAACCGGGCGAGCGGGCCCCGGTCCGGGTCGAAGGGGCAGGCGACCTCCGCCGCGGCGAGCTCCGGGTAGCGCGCGGGGGACGAATCGACCCGGACGACCCGGGCCCGGCCGAGCACCGGGTGTCGTGCGGCGACGGCGGCACATGCGCCGAGCAGTGCCGGGACGTCAAGTGGGCCGTTCAGGTGGAGCGCCAGCGGGATTCCCCGGAGGTCGAAAGGGGCGTGCGACATCCTGTCCGTCTCCCTCGTGGGTGACTTCTCTTCGTGCGGGTGGCGGGGGCATGGGTCACCCCGGACAGTCAACTATTAGGAAAGTTTCCTTTTTATTTACGCAATCCGAATGCTACACATGTGGTACGCCTGAAACAAGCGACTCGCGAGGAACCCAAGCAGGAGGCATTGATGATCGTTCGCGGTGGACCGGGTGGCGTGAGCCCAGAACTGGCCCGGCTTGCCGACACCGTCCTGCAACCCGGGTTCGTGGGCGTGGAGGTGCCCGACTGGCTGCGCAGACGACTTGGCGAGGGCCTCGGCGGGGTCGCGCTCTACTCCCGCAACCTTGTGGACGGCGTGCAGGTCAGAGCGCTGACCGCCGCCCTACGGGCGGAGAACCCGGACGTGGTGATCGCCACTGACGAGGAGGCCGGTGACGTCACCCGGCTGGAGGCGCTCACCGGCAGCTCCCGCCCGGGAAACCTCGCCCTCGGCGCGGTGGACGACCCCGGGCTGACCAAGTCGGTCGCCCGCGGAGTCGGGCACGACCTGGCCGAGGCCGGCATCACTTTGAACTACGCCCCCGTGGTGGACGTCAACTCCGATCTGGACAACCCCGTCGTCGGCACCCGCGCGTTCGGCTCCGACCCGTGGCTGGTGGCCCGGCACGCCCGCGCGTGGGTCACCGGCCTGCAGTCGGCCGGGGTGGCCGCCTGCGCCAAGCACTTCCCCGGCCACGGGGCCACCGCCGTGGACTCCCACAACGACCTGCCGACCGTGTCCTACACCTCCGAAGAGCTCGCCGCCACGACGCTCCCGCCCTACCGGGCCGCCATCGAGGCCGGGGTCCAGGCCGTGATGACCGGCCACCTGCTCGTCCCCGCCTACGACCCCGACTCCCCCGCCACGATGAGCGGCCGCATCCTGGTCGGGCTGCTTCGCGAGGAGCTCGGCTTCGACGGCCTGATCGTGACCGACGGCGTGGAGATGCCCTCGGTAGCCGAGCGGTACGGCGTGACCGGCGCGGCCGTCCGCGCCCTGGCCGCCGGGGCCGACGCCGTCTGCGTGGGCGGCGAGCGCAAGGGGGCCGGCGTGGTCGGCTTCATGCGCAACGCCATCATGGCCGCCGTGATCGACGGCACCCTGCCCGAGGAGCGCCTGGCCGAGGCCGCCTCCCGGGTGCGCCGCCTGGCGGCGTGGTCGGCCGAGCAGCGCCGGGTCACGTGGGCCACGGACCGGACGGCCCTCGCCTCGACTGGTCTCGCGGCGGCCCGGCGCGCCGTACGGGTCCACGGCGAGGGCCTCCCGCTGACCTCGGCGCCGCAGCTGATCGAGTTCGTGTCCGAGACGAACATCGCCATCGACCGGACCACCCCGTGGGGTGTCGCCGCACCGCTGACCGGGCTGCTGCCCGGCACGACCGCGCTACGGCTCGGCGCCGACGACCCGCTCCCGCCGCTGTCCGGCGGGCGCCCGCTGGTGATCGTGGTGCGGGACGCCCATCGGCACGCCTGGGTGTCGGCCCGGCTCGACACGCTGCTGTCCGGGCGGCCCGACGCGGTCGTGGTGGAGATGGGCCTGCCGGGCCCCGAAAGGCCCGGCGGCACGCACATCACCACCTACGGCGCGACGAGCGCGTGCGGCCAGGCGGCGGCCGAGCTCCTGGCCGGTCGTTCCTCGACGGTCCTCACCGGCTCACGCTGAGACGATCCGGTCCCCTCCCACGGGCCGGTGCGGTCCACTTCCGCGGACCCCGTGGTCCCTTCCGCGGGACGGTGTGGCTTCCTCCGGCGGGCCGGCGTGGTCCCCTCTCGCGGGCCACACCGGCCCGCGCCGAAGGAACCGGTCGATTCTCGACGGCCCACACCGGTCCTCCCTGCCCGCAACGGGCGCGAACCGGGAAAGACCGCCTGCTTCATCGGGGCTCTCAGGACGTGAAGATCTCCTCGCGCGCCTGCTCCAGAGCCGCGATGACCGCACCGCGCAGCACCGGGTTCCCCGTCACCTCGCTGGCCATCACCTGCGGGCGGACCGGGCAGATCCGAGCCACCGCCTCCTCGATCCTGGAGGTCAGCGCGCCTCCGCCCGCCTGGCTGACCTCTCCGGCGAGCACCACGAGCCCGGGGTCGAGCACGACGGAGACCGACGCCACCCCCAGAGCCAGCCGTCCGGCGATCTCATCCAGCAGGGGTTCGCCGCGCTCCCCCGCCGCGACGGCCGCCGCCACGCATTCGGCGGCGGCCCCCTCGAAGCCGTGGCCGGCGGCGAGCTCGGCCACCGCCTCGGCGCTGACCAGCGACTGCAGGCCGCCCGCGAGCGACGGGAGCCGTCCGGGCACCGCCCGCACGTCTTCGGCCAGCGGCACACCCGGCACCGGGAGGTAACCGATCTCGCCCGCGCTGCCGGACCGGCCGCGGTGCAGCCGGCCGCCGAGCACGACGCCCATGCCGATGCCCCGGCCGACCCAGAGCAGCACGAAGTCGTCGACGCCGCGCGCCGCGCCCAGGGTGTGCTCGGCGACGGCGACGAGGTTCACGTCGTTCTCGATCTTGATGTCGCGACGCAGGTCACGGGCGAGCGCCTCGTGGATGCCCTCGTGCCAGCCCGGCAGGTCGAAGGAGAACTGCACGTCCCCGGTCCGGGGATCGACCACACCCGGGGTGCCGATCACGACCGCCCGCAGCTTCGACAGCGCGACCTTGGCCGACCGGCATGCCTTGACGACCGCGCTGTGCACGAGGGCGACCGGATCGTCGTGCCCACTCGGCGCGACCGTCACCTCGGAAACGATCTCTCCATGAATATCCGCGATGGCGGTGGTGACGAATTCCGGGCCCACGTCCAACCCCGCCACATAGGCAGAAGATGGAATAATCCCATAAAGCGCCGCATTGGGCCCCCTGCCGCCCGCCTGCTCTCCCGCCACCTCGACAAGGCCGCGCTCCTCCAGGCGAGCGAGCGTCTGTGACGCCGTCACCTTGGAAAGGCCGGTGAGCTCCCCGATCTGACCCCGCGTCAGCGGTCCCGAGTCAAGCAACAGCTCCAGGGCGGCCCGGTCGTTGATCTCCCGCAATAGCCTGGGCACGCCAGGACGTCGCTCCATACGCATGCTTTCTTGTTCGCCGTTTCCCCGTCGCTTTTACATTCGGATAAGAATAGTGGTTTTATTCATTAATAAAGCTTCCTGACAGCTTAGCCCCGCGCCGGCCCCTCAGCGGGCGCAGGGGGCACTCCTCGCCACATCGCCGCCATCTCACCGCCCTATCGCCGCCACCTCACCGCCATGTCGCCGCCCTCGCCAGCCCGTCCCGCCGCCCTCCTCCGCCGGAAAATCCACCCTTGCGACGCGCGCCCGCCGCGTGGAACACTCCCGAAAACGGTAAAGGTTCTTTTCAGTAAGAGCCTTGGCGCGTGGGGCGAGGCAGGCTCGACATGAACACCGTCAACAAGACCGCGGCCATCAGGATCGCAGCCGACTACGCAGGACGACCGACCCGCAACGGGCCCGTCACGATGGGGCAGGCCAACATGGCGCGTTGCGTGCTCCGCGACCCGCCGCTGCACATGAACTTCCGCGTCACCAAGCACCTTCCCGCGAGAACGACCTTCACCGCCGTCGCCGAGGCGGTCGGACGGCTGATCTCCCGGCACGAGAGCCTCCGGACCACGATCCGCTCCGGCGTACAGAACGTGCCCGGATCCGGGACGTTGCCCATCGAGGTGCACGACATCATGGCCGGCGATCCCGGAGAGGGCGCCGCCACCGAGCACATGGTGGACGAGCTCGCCGAGGAGATCGGCCTGCGGATGCAGGGCGTCCGCTTCGACGTGGAGACCGAGTCGCCCATCCGGGTCGCCGTGATCACGGAGCGGGAGGCGCCGCGCCGGGCGGTCTTCGTGCTGCCCCACACTTCGGTGGACGCGATCGGCCTGGCCACCGTCATGCGCGAGTGGGAGCGGCTGATCCGGGGCGACGCCGTGCCCGCCCCGTGCTCGACGCAACCGCTCGACCTGGCGATCTCCGAGGGCACCCCGACCGCCCGGCGCCGCACCGTGGCCGCGTTGCGACACTGGGAGACCCGGCTCAGGCGGGCGCCGCAGGCCATGTTCGCGATCGACGAGACGGCCCGCGCCGACGCGCCGCCCGACGCCGACGCGATCCGCCCCCGGCTGCGGGTACGCTCCGCCGTGGCGAGCCAGGCACTGGAGGCCGTCGCGGGACGCACCGGGGCCAGCCACTCGGTGGTGACCCTCACCGCGCTGGGCGTGCTGATCGGCCTGCGGACCGCCCAACGGACCTGCGTGATCGCCTCCCTGTCGAGCAACCGGGTCCGTCCCGAGCTGCGCGACTACGTCGGGCCGCTGGCCCAGGACGCCCTGATCGCCGCCGACCTCGACGTCCCCACCTTCGACGACGCGGTTCGCCGCTTCCGCGCCGCCTCCCTGGCCGGGTATCAACACAGCCGGTTCGACTCCGCCGCGCTCTGGGAGGTCATCGAGTCCGTCAACGCCGAGCGAGGCGTCGACTTCGCACGCGACTGCGTGTTCAACGACATGAGCGGCGTCACCGTCGCCGACCGGGAAGCCCCGCCGCCGTCCGACGTCGAGTGCGACTGGCTGCCCGAGGCTTCGCTCCCGGCGCATCTCGCCCTCTGGGCCAACCGGCTGCGGGAGGAGGTGGACCTGACGTTCTGGATCGACCCCCGGGTGATGTCCCGGACGGAGGCGGAGGACTTCGGGACCGGGCTCGTCAGGCTGCTGATCGAGGCCGGGCGGCGGGTGATTCCGGTGGCGGAGATCGCGGCCGTCTCCGGGGTCACACCCGTCGTCCACGGTCCGGGCTGGGTCCACGTCGACTCCTGCTGGGTGAACCTCGACGCGGTGAGGCGGCTGGTCGGCGAGGCCGTCCGCGGACGGCCACACCACGTGACTCATGACGCCGACGGCCGTCTGACCTGCCACGTCACCTCCGGTACTCCCGCGGAGATCCACGCCGCCTGCCTGGCCCTGCTGCCGGGCCGTACCTCCGCCATGGCTCCGCACCACTACGTCGTCCACTCACCCGCGCCCGGGAACGCCTGGCTGCACCGGCCTGTGATCACGGAGGGTAACGGACGTCAACTCGATTCTTTCCCGCCCTCGCGCATAAGCAGTCAATAACAGGCGGGATAATCGATTACATGCGTCTATCCGCTCGTGTCGACTATGCCCTGCGTGCCGCCGCCGAACTCGCCGCCGCCGGCGACGGTCCAACCACCGTGGGTGAGCTGGCCAAGGAGCAGGACATGCCGCCCAAATATCTGGAGAACATCCTTCTGCAGATGCGCCGGGCCGGCCTGGTCCGCGGTCAGCGCGGCCCCGAGGGCGGTTATGTGCTGGCTCGCCCGGCGACGGAGATCACCTTGGCGGATGTGATCCGCGCCGTGGACGGTCCGCTGGCCAACGTGCGGGGCGAGCGCCCCGAGCACGTCGACTATCGTGGCCCGGCCGAGTCGTTGCAGCAGGTCTGGATCGCGCTGCGGGCCAGCGAGCGAGCGATCCTGGAGGAGGTCACGCTCGACAACGTGGCCACCGGCGCGCTTCCCGAGCGTGTCCGCCAGCTCGCCGCCGACCCTTCCGCCTGGGACTGAGCGAGGTCCCGTGCCCGAGGGCGACGTCGTCTACCGCACCGCTGGACGGCTCGGCCACGCACTCGACGGCCGGGTCCTGACACGTTCCGACTTCCGGGTGCCACGCCACGCCACGGCCGATCTCACCGGCCGGAGCGTGCTGGAGACCGTCTCGCGCGGCAAACATCTGCTCACCCGGGTCGAGGGCGGCCTGACCGTGCACACCCATCTGCGGATGGAGGGGAGCTGGCAGGTCTCGCCCGCGGGCCGCGGACTGCCCCCGGGCGACGTGATCCGCCTGGTGCTGGCCAACGCCGACTGGCAGGCCGTGGGCGTACGGCTCGGCATGGTCGATCTGGTGGCGACCGGCGACGAACATCGGCTCGTCGGGCATCTCGGCCCCGACCTGCTGGGAGCGGACTGGGATCCGGCGGAGGCCGTGCGGCGGCTGACGGGGAGACCGGGGCTGGCCATCGGAGAGGCGCTGCTCGACCAGCGCAATCTGGCGGGGATCGGCACGATCTATCGAGCCGAGACGTTGTTCCTCGCGGGGGTCTCGCCGTGGCGGCCGGTGGGGGCGATCGAAGACGTGGGAAGGATAGTGGCGCTCGCACGGCGGTTGCTGCACGCCAACAGGGAGCGTGAGAAGCGCGTGATGACGGGCGATCCTCGCCCGGGTCGGGGCATGTGGGTCTACGGCAGGGCAGGAAGACCATGCCTGCGCTGTGGGTATCGGATCAGTCGCGGGGAGGTAGGGGCACAGCCGCAAGAGCGGCTGATCTTCTGGTGCCGTCGCTGCCAGCCGGGCGAACCGGCGGACTAGGCGGCGACCATGTCGTTGACCTCAGGGAAAACGGAGTCCGAGATGGCACCCGGCACGGTCTCGGCGATCGGCAGGCGCTCCCGCTCGGGGACATCGCCGGCAAGCACCGGGGCGTGCTGGAGCTCGGCCAGCGCGAACTGGTCGGAAACCTCTCGGAGCACCTGTGAAAGCGGCACACCCAGGGCACCGCAGATTGACGCGAGCAGTTCGGAAGAGGCCTCCTTCTGCCCACGCTCCACCTCGGACAGGTATCCGAGAGAAACACGAGCCAGTGTGGACACCTCACGCAAGGTGCGACTCTGCCGCACCCTCAGCCGCCGCAACACGTCACCGAGCAGCTGACGCAGCAGGACCATCTGTCGCTCCCTCCCCGGCGCGGGCGCCTTCACGACACTCCGCGCGATCGGTTCGTGCCGCCCGTTCTTCGAACGCGACCCTTGGTACATACTCCTCGCCGTCATCATCGCTTGACCTTTACCTCACTCACATCTCCACCGTACCTGTATGGACCGACACCGCGGCAGACCGTGGAGAGCATGTTCGCTGGGGACGTAACGCGGTAATCACCCGGAATGTTCCCCCAAGTTCGACTCAAGCACACCTTGAAGTAGGTCTACGGCTTCATTGACTGTTGCTTGCCGAATCTCCTCACGCGACCCGGCAAGGTGGAGATCTCGGTGCCATACCCGTCCGTCGGGCCCGCTAACGGCCAGATGCACGGTGCCGACCGGTTTACCGTCCTGCGGGTCGGGACCGGCCACCCCGGTGGCGGCCAGGCCGTATGTGGAGCCGGTGAGCCTGCGCACACCGGCCGCCATCGACGCGGCCACCTGCGGGTGCACGGCTCCCTCGCGCTCCAGCAGATCGGCGGGGACACCCAGCAGGCGGTGCTTGAGGGCGGTGGCATAGGAGACGACCCCGCCCACGAAGGCCGCCGACGCGCCGGAGGGGCCGGTGAGCGCCGCGCCGATCAGCCCGGCGGTCAGCGACTCGGCCACGGCCACCGTCTCACCCTTGCGGACGAGCAGCGAGAGCACGTTGGTGGCGGCGAGCAGGCGGTGGCTCATCAGGCACGCGCCCGCTTCGCCACCTGCCGCAGCTTGATGGCGCGAATCACGTAGTCGAGTCCGGTGGCCACGGTCACGACGACCGCGGCGCCCATGACGGCCCAGCGGATCGGCACGGGAACGTCCGGCCACATGTAGGAGACGATCGCCGCGATCTGCAGCACGGTCTTCACCTTGCCGCCGTAGCTGGCGGGGATGACCCCGTGCCTGATGACCGCGAACCGCAGAAGGGTGACACCCAGCTCCCTGCCGAGGATCACGGCGGTGACCCACCAGGTCAGCTCCTCCAGGACCGAGAGGCTGATCAGCGCGGCGCCGATCAGAGCCTTGTCCGCGATCGGGTCGGCGATCTTCCCGAAGTCGGTGATCAGACCGTAGCGACGGGCCAGCTCCCCGTCGAGCAGATCGGTGAGTGAGGCCACCAGGAAGACCACCAGCGCGGTGACACGCCAGCCGGAACCCGGCAGGAAGAGGCAGACCACGAAGAACGGGACCATCGCCAGCCGTATCACCGTGACGACATTGGCGATGTTCCACGCGCTCACTTTGGGGCGCGCGGCTGCCGCGGTCGAGTCAGTGCCGGTCTCTGGCGGGTTGGTCATACGCTCTCCCGGCCCGGTGGCGCGTTCACGAGGCGGCCTTGATACGGGCGATGAGGTCGACCCCTTCGGAGTCGACCACGACGGCCCGGACGATCTGACCGGGGACCAGGCCGATGCCCTGGACCGTGACGGAACCGTCGACCTCCGGCCCCTGGTGGGCCGCGCGGCCTTCGTAGCCGCCGTCACCGAGGTCTTCCTCGATGAGGACGTCCACCTCCGTGCCGATCCGCTCCTCGGCCCGCTGGGCCATGAGCTCCTCGGCCAGCTCGGTGAGCGCGGCCACCCGGGCGTCCACGGTCTCCTGGTCCAGCTTGCCGGGGAGCGAGGCGGCCTCGGTGCCGTCCTCGTCGGAGTAGCCGAAGACGCCGATCACGTCGAGCCTGGCCTCCTGGAGGAAGTCGACCAGCTCGCCGAACTCCTCCTCGGTCTCGCCGGGGAAGCCCACGATGAAGTTGGAGCGCACGCCTGCCTCGGGGGCGCTCTCCCGGATCGTCTCCAGCAGGCCGAGGAAGCGGCTGGGGTCGCCGAAACGGCGCATCCGGCGCAGCACCGAACCGCTGGCGTGCTGGAAGGAGAGGTCGAAGTAGGGGGCCACGCCCTCGGAGGAGGCGATCATCTCCAGCAGGCCCGGACGCAGCTCGGCCGGCTGCAGGTAGCTGACCCGCACCCGCTCGATGCCGTCGGTGGCGGCCAGCGAGGGCAGCAGCTTCTCCAGCGCCCGCAGGTCGCCGAGGTCCTTGCCGTAGGAGGTGGAGTTCTCGCTGACGAGCACGAGCTCCTTGACGCCCTGCCCGGCCAGCCAGGCGGCCTCGCCGAGAAGCTCGGCGGGGTCACGCGAGACGTAGGCGCCGCGGAAGGCGGGGATGGCGCAGAACGTGCAGCGCCGGTCGCAGCCGGAGGCCAGCTTCAGCGAGGCCACCGGACCGTCGCCCAGGCGCTTGCGAAGCGGCCGTGGACCGCTGGCCGGGGCCACGCCCTCCGGCAGCTCGCCGTGGCCGGGGATGTTGGTCTTGGGGGCGGCGGCACGCTCGACCGGCGAGATCGGCAGCAGGGTCCTGCGGTCGCGGGGACTGTGCGGGACGAGCGGTTTGCCCGCCAGCACATCGTCCAGACGCGTGCCGATCTGGGTGTAGTCGTCGAAGGAGATGACGGCCGACGCCTCGGGCAGCGCGTCGGCGAGCTGGTCGCCATACCGCTCGGCCATGCAGCCCGCGGCGACCACCTTGGCCCCGGAGTCGGCCGCGGCGAGCAGCGTGTCGATGGAGTCCTTTTTCGCTGAGTCAATGAAGCCGCAGGTGTTGACGACGATGACATCGGGGTCGTCGTCGCCCACCTGCCAACCGGCAGCCTCAAGACGCGCAGCGAGCTCCTCGGAGTCGACCTCGTTGCGCGCGCAGCCCAGTGTGATCAGCGATGCGGTTCGGCGGGATGACATGGTGAACACTACGGTATCGGGAGTTGGCCACTACCGATGCACCTCCCCCGCCTCAAGCCCGCCTCGGGCTAGCGCGTCTGGGGCGCGGGGGCCTCGTAGGAGCGGTTGAGGATCTGTCCCGAGGGCCCGGCCGTCCCGAGGTTCTTCCCGTTAACCTGCAGCAAGAAGGCTCCGCCGTCGCCGAAGGTGACCTTCACCCCCTTCTTGGCCTTCCACACGGAGGTTTTACCCGCCTCCAGCATGCCGGAGAAGAGTTTTCGTCCTCCGCTCTCCCGCACGTCGATCCAGGACGAGCGCTTGGCCTTGACCTGGAAGACGACCTGGTCGCCTCGCTCGCCGGTGGCCAGCGAGGCCGCCCGGCGCGTCGGGCCCGGCTTGCCGGGCGCGTCCGGCGGAGAGGCCGACGGCGGCGGCACCGCCGGCACCGAGGCCGGACGGACCTCGGCCGTGGGCGTGTCCTCCCCGCCCATCGCCTTGACCACGCCGAACACCACGACGATGGCCAGCGCCACCGCCATGGCGGTCGTCCAGTTGGGCGACCGGTTCTCCCGGATCTTGATGGGCGTGTCGGCCTGGAACACACTGGCCGCCCGCACCGGCAGCGGCACGCCACCGTGCAACTCGTCGTACTCGTGCACCATGGCCTCCGGGTCCAGCCCGACGACCTTGGCGATGTTACGGATGTGACCCCGCGCGTAGAAGTCTCCCCCGCACTGGGAGAAATCGTCCCGTTCGATCGCGTGGATCAGCGCCTCGCGAACGCGCGTGCGCGCGCTCAACTGCCCGACTGTCAGACCCGCCGCTCGACGCGCCTCTGCCAGATCGCTGCCAATACTCATAGCGCACGCCCCCCAGCCCCCGACGTTGCGTAGTGGATCCTATTCAATCAGTAACCGAACGGGGGTCGTACGCTGGGGGGTCATTCTCCGCGCAGGTCAGCCAGGAGGCCGGCGAGCTCGTCGGGTTTGACCATCACCTCCCGGGCCTTCGAGCCCTCGCTCGGACCCACCACGTTCCTGCTCTCCAGCAGGTCCATCAGGCGGCCCGCCTTGGCGAAGCCCACCCGCAGCTTGCGCTGGAGCATCGAGGTGGAGCCGAACTGGGTGGTCACGATCAGCTCGGCCGCCTGGATCAGCAGGTCGAGGTCGTCGCCGATGTCCTCGTCGATCTCCTTCTTGGCGGTCGCGGCGGCGGCCACGTCGTCGCGGTACTCGACCGCCATCTGGGCCTTGCAGTGAGTGACGACCTCGTTGATCTCCTTTTCGGAGACGAAGGCGTTCTGCAGCCGCATGGGCTTGCTCGCGCCCATCGGCAGGAACAGCGCGTCGCCCTGCCCGACCAGCTTCTCGGCGCCGGGCTGGTCCAGGATGACCCGGCTGTCGGCCAGGCTGGAGGTGGCGAACGCCAGCCGGGAGGGCACGTTGGCCTTGATCAGGCCGGTGACGACGTCCACCGACGGGCGCTGGGTGGCGATCACCAGGTGGATGCCGGCGGCGCGGGCGAGCTGGGTGATGCGGACGATGGAGTCCTCGACGTCGCGCGGGGCGACCATCATCAGGTCGGCGAGCTCGTCGACGATGACCAGCAGGTAGGGGTAGGGCTGGTAGACCCGCTCGCTGCCCGGCGGCGGCACGAGCTTGCCCGCGCGCACCGCCTTGTTGAAGTCGTCGACGTGCCGGAAGCCGCTGGCGGCCAGGTCGTCGTAGCGGCGGTCCATCTCGCCCACCACCCACTCCAGCGCCTCGGCGGCCTTCTTGGGGTTGGTGATGATCGGCGTGATGAGGTGCGGGATGCCCTCGTAGACGCTGAGCTCGACCCGCTTGGGGTCGACCAGCACCATCCGGACCTCGTCCGGGGTGGCCCGCATCAGGATCGAGGAGATCAGGCCGTTGACGCACACCGACTTACCGGCGCCGGTGGCGCCGGCGATGAGCAGGTGCGGCATCTTGGCCAGGTTGGCCACGATCGTGCGGCCCTCGACGTCCTTGCCGAGGCCGACGATCATCGGGTGCTGGTCCGCCTGGGCCACCTGGGAGCGCAGGATGTCGCCCAGCGACACCAGGTCCTTGTCGGTGTTCGGGATCTCGACGCCGATGGCCGACTTGCCGGGGATCGGGCTCAGGATCCGCACGTCGGCCGACTTGACCGCGTAGGCGATGTTCTTGGTGAGCGCGGTGACCTTCTCGACCTTGACTGCCGGGCCGAGCTCGATCTCGTAGCGCGTCACCGTCGGCCCGCGGGTGAACCCGATCACCTGGGCGTCGATGGTGAACTGCTCCAGCACGCTGGTCAGCGCGTTGACCACGACGGTGTTGGCCTTGGTCTGCGGCTTGGGCGCGCTGCCCGGACGCAGGAGCTGCGAGTCCGGCAGGGTGTACGGCCCGGCCTGCGGGGAGAGCACCAGCTGCTCCACCTTGCGCGGCGCGGGAGTCGGCTCCGGCGGCTCGGCCCGGCGGACCGGCGGCTCCTCTTCCTCCTCTGCCAGACCGGGCACGATCTCCGGGGAGTGCTCGACGGGCGGCTTGCCCTGCGCGTCGGTGACGACCGGGGTGTCGTAGGGCTTGATGTGGTCGCCGACCTCGGGCCCCTCGTCCGGCTTCTTGCGCGGGGTCCGCTTCCTGGGCGCGCGTGGTGTGGCGGGCAGATCCCTGTTGAAGAGCATGTGCCGGATCTCCGCCAGCCGCTCCGGGATCCGGTGCACCGGCGTGGCGGTGATCACCAGAACTCCGAAGCCGGACAGGATCAGCAGCAGCGGGACGGTGATGAAGGCGGGCAGGATGCTCGCCGGGGGCGCCGAGACGACGAAGCCGATCATGCCGCCGGCGGCCGACACCTTGTCCATGCCGTCGGTGCCGCCTCCCGACGGGTACGGCACGTCGTGCGCGACGTGCACGACGCCGAGAACGCCGATGGTCAGGGCGGACCACCCGATGCTCATCCGGCCGGTGTCGGCGTTCTGGTCCGGGTGGCGCAGCAGCCGCCAGGCCAGCAGCGCCAGCAGGATGGGGATCAGCCAGGCCATCGATCCGAACACGCCGCGCATGACGGCGTTGACCACCTCTGAGACCGCGCCCGTACTGTCCCGCCAGGTCATCGCGGCCAGCACGATCGCCCCGGAGAAGACCGCCAGGCCGAGCCCGTCGCGGCGGTGGACCGGGTCCAGCTCGCGGGCGTTCTGCCCGAGGGCCCGCGCCGCGCTGCCGATGCCACCCGCGAGCAGCATCCAGATCCCCATGAACAGCTTGCCGATCATGGTGAAGACCCAGCCGATCGGGTCCTGGTTCGGGGTGACGGGCCTGCGGGCCGAGGTCGTGGTCTTCGCCCGCGTGGTGGAGACCCGCCTGGCGGGGGCCCTGCGGGGCGAGGAGGACCCGGACCGGCCAGAGGACCCCTTGGCGGGGGTCTTGCCTGAGGCGCCTTTAGACGTACGGGTGGCCATGCTATTGAGGCTAACGAGACGGGTGATGGATCGCGTGGAGGCTCGCCGGAGGAGGTGCGGACCGTACCCGAACGCGCGCGGCGAATCAACGATCGCCACACGGCCCGATCACGCGGCGGAGCGTCGGCGGGGGTGGCGCGTCCACTCCCGCCGCACCCGTCTCCCTTCGGAGCCCGGCTCATCGAGCCTGTCAGGTGGGCTTGAAGATTGTTTCATTACATAGAACATAATCCCTTTAAATGGGAAATCTTCCGAGTCGGCTATCTCCGCACCTCCAAAGAAGCACGTTCTGTCCTATGTATTGACATCATGTTTTATGTAGTGGAACCTCCTCACCAAACAGGACGTTGGGAGGAGACGCATGTCCGCACTCGACTGGTCCGTTCTGGGGGCGTACTTCCTTGTCATGATCGGCATCGGCGTGTGGTCGAAAGGTCGCATCAGGACCGTGGTCGACTTCTTCACCGCGGGGGGCCGGATCCCCTGGTGGCTGTCCGGCGTCTCCCACCACATGTCGGGCTACAGCGCGGTCATGTTCGTGGCGTTCGCGGCGGTCGCCTACACCTACGGCCTGGCCATGTACGTCTGGTGGGCGCTGACCATCGGTATCGGCGTCGGCATCGGCGCGTTCGTCTGGGCGGCCCGGTGGAACCGGCTGCGCTCCAAGCACGGCGTGGTCTCGCCGCTGGAGTATCTCTCCCGCCGCTACGACCTGCCCACCCAGCAGGTGCTGGCCTACAGCGGCGCGCTGCTGAAGGTCGTGGACATCGCGGCCAAGTGGGTGGCGATCTCCATCCTGCTCAGGGGTTTCGCGGGAATCCCGATCCAGTGGGGCATCGTGGTCACCGGGGCCGTCACCCTCGTCTACATCACGGCCGGCGGCCTGTGGGCCGACGTGCTGACCGACTTCGGGCAGTTCGTCATCCAGGGCGTCGCGGGGGTCGCCATGTTCGCCGCGATCATGGGACACCTGGACGGCGTCGCGACGCTGTGGACGATGTGGGACAGGCTGCCGCCGGGGCACGGCGATCCGTTCGCCGGGCCGTACACGACGACGTTCTTCCTCGCCCTGCTGTTCATCAAGACCTTCGAGTACAACGGCGGCATGTGGAACCTGGCCCAGCGCTACATGGCCTCCCCCTCGGGCTCGGCGGCCAGGCGCTCCGCACTGCTGTCCAGCGCGCTGTGGCTGGTCTGGCCACTGGTGCTGTTCATCCCGATGTTCGCCGCGCCGCTCATCGTGCCGGGCCTGGCCGACGCCGAGGAGGCCTACGTCCGGCTGGCCCAGACCCTGCTGCCGCAGGGCGTGATCGGACTGGTGCTCGCCGGATTCTTCTCGCACACCATGGCCATGGTCGCCTCCGACGCCAACGTGATCTCCTCGGTCATCACCAGGGACATCGCACCGGTGATCGTCCGCAGGGTGCGCGAGCTCTCCGCGCGGGCCGAGCTGACCTTCGCCCGGGTGACCACGTTCACCTTCGTGCTGGTCAGCATGGCGATCGCGATCCTGACCGAAGGCGAGGGCGTCGTCCTGAAGATCGTCGTCGATCTGGTCGCGGCCACGATGGGACCGATCTCGATCCCGCTGATGCTGGGCATGCTGCCCTGGTTCAAGCGGAGCGGCCCGACGGCGGCGATCACTTCCTGGGCGGCGGGTCTGGGCGTCTGGGCATGCGTCAAATGGATCGTCGAATCCAAGGACACCACGATGGTGGTCGGGGTGCCGCTGGTCACCTCGCTGGTCCTCTACGTGGCGATCGGGCTGCTGAAGCCGGAGAACCGGCACGACCGCGACGCCCTGGTCGACTCGCTCGGCGCCGACCCCGGCTCCGAGCGGGCCGCCGCGACCGCCTGAGGGCCACCGGCGCGCGCGGCCGTCGCCGGGCAGCGTCGGACGGCATGAGGAGGGGCCGGGTCCGCCCGGCCCCTTTCCCCGCGCCTACTTGTCCGCCTCCAGGACGCCGCCGTTGGCCACGTCGGTCTTCTCGATCTCCGAGAAGACGATACGCACCGCCTCGGGGCGGACTTTCAGGATGCCCACGGCGGCCTCCGTCACCGCGGTGACGAACTCGCGGCGCTGGTCGAGGGTCCGGCCCGAGAGCAACTCGACGGTGATGTTCGGCATGCTGTCCTCCCGCTGCACGATGTTGCATGACATGAGATCACATCCCGTTACATGAAACAAGGAGTCGACGCGGGCGACGGAACGCCGGGCGAGCCGCCTACGCGGCCCGGAAGCCCTGCCCGTCCGAGGCCCACCTTTCGTCCCCCCGGCGGCCGGCCCGTGGCCCGCCTCGCGACATGTCAGCGGTGGGCGGCGGGTGCCGGGGCGCCGAGGGCGAGGGAGACCTCACGGGCGGCCGCGACGACCTCGGGCGCGAACTGCTCGACGTCGTCGCGGCTCATGTCCATGGCGAGGGCGGAGATCGAGATGCCGCCCAGCACCTGGCCGGTGTGGTCGAAGACCGGGGCCCCCACGCACAGGACCCCGGGAAGGTTCTCCTCGTCGTCCAGCGCGTAGCCCCGGGCGCGCACCTCGGCGAGATGGGCCAGCAGGCCTTCCACGGTCGTCAGCGTCTTGGGAGTCATGCCGGGCAGACCCGTGCGGGCGCAGACGGCGCGGACCTCCTCGGCGGAGAGCTGGGCGAGCACGGCCTTGCCGATGGCGGTGCAGTGCAGGCGCAGGCTCATGCCGACGCGCGAGGGCATCTGGTACGGCCGGCGGCCTTCGAGCTTGTCGACGTAGACCGCCTCGTCACCGCTGCGGATCGCGAAGTGCGTGGTGTAACCCGTGCGTTCGTGCAGGACGCTCAGCGCCCCGGAAGCCTGGCGGGCCGGGTCGAACCGGCTCATGACACGACCCGCCAGGGTGAGGATGCGGGGACCCGGTTCGTAGCCCCCGTTCCCGTCGGGCCGCGCGAACCCCCACTCGACCAGCGACTGAAGGATGCGATGGACGGTCGACTTGGACACACCCGTCGCCACGGCGATGTCGGTGACGCGGTGGTGCTCGGCGATCGCCTCCAGCACCGCCAGCGCCTTGTCGATGGAACTGCCTTCCCTGACCACGATCGTGAGCCTACTGGTCAACGCGCCAACCAGCCTCCGTCCACCGCCAGCACATGACCGTTGACGTAGTCGGAGGCGCCGGACGCAAGGAAGACCGCGGCGCCCACGAGGTCCTCCGGCTCGCCCCAGCGGCCCGCCGGGATGCGCCCTCTGATCTCGGCCTCCCGGACGGGGTCCGCGCGCAGCCGCTCGGTGTTGCCGGTCGCGATATAACCCGGGGCGATGGCGTTGACCTGCACCCCGCGGGCCGCCCACTCGCACGCCAGGGCTCGGGTGAGCCCCGCGACGGCGTGCTTGGCCGCCGTGTAGCCGGCGACGTTGACGCCTCCCTGGAAGGACAGCATGGAGGCGATCATGATGATCTTCCCGGAGCCCCGGGCGAGCATCCGCGCGCCGACGGCCTGGCTGAGCAGGAAGGTCGCGTCGAGGTTGACGTCGAGCACCTCGCGGAAGGCGGCGTGGGAGTGCTCGGCGGCGGGTGCCCTGCGAATGATCCCCGCGTTGTTGACCAGCACGTCGATCGGTCCCAGACGCCCGGCCGCCTCGACGATGCGGCCGGGATCGGACAGGTCGAGGATCCACCGGCCGGCCCGCCTGCCGGTCTTGCGCACCTCGGCCTCGACCTCGTCCAGGCCGTCGTCGCGCCCGTGCAGCACGATGTCGGCCCCCGCCTCGGCCAGGCCCACCGCGAGGGCCCGGCCGATCCCGGTCCGCGCGCCGGTGACGAGGGCGGTCTTGCCCTCCAGGGAGAACATCAGCGCATCTCGCCGATCGCGACCTGCTCCATGTCGTCGAAGGCCTGGTTCTCCCCGCCCATGGCCCAGACGAAGGAGTAGCTGTGCGTGCCGAATCCGCAGTGCACCGACCAAGGCGGCGAGATCACCGCCTGGCGGTCGGCGACCACCAGGTTGCGGGTCTCGTCGGGCCGGCCCATCAGGTGGATCACCCGCTGGTCCCCGGGCAGGTCGAAGTAGAGGTAGATCTCGGTCCTGCGCTCGTGGGTGTGGCAGGGCATGGTGTTCCACATGCTGCCGGGCTCCAGCACGGTCACGCCCAGCACGAGCTGGCAGCTTTGGATGCCCTTGGCGTGAACGTACTTGTAGATCGTGCGGTCGTTGGAGCCCTCCCGGCCGCCCAGCCGGACCGGCTCGGCGTCCTCCAGGGTGGCCCTGACCGTCGGGTGGCCGGTGTGCGCGGGGGTGGAGACCAGGTAGAACACGCCGCCCTCGAAGCTCACCTCACGGGCCCCTCTGCCGACGTAGAGACACTCCTTGGGAGCCAGCTCGTACGGCGTGCCGTCCACCGTCACCACTCCGGCCTCGCCCACGTTGACCACACCGAGTTCGCGGCGCTCCAGGAAGTGCTCCGCTCTGAGCGGGTCGGGGCAGGGCAGCTCGAGCGGCCCGTCCCCGGGCAGCGCGCCACCGACCACGACGCGGTCCTCGTGGGAGTAGAGCAGGCGGACCTCCCCGGGCACGAAGAGCTGCTCCGCCAGGAACCGGCGGCGTAGCCAGTCGGTCGTCGCGCCGGGGATCTGGTCGGGTGCCGTGGCGTGCCGTACCTCCATCGACCCTCCATGTGTTCTATTACATGAAATTGAAGGCTGCTACATAGAACAAATTGAGCATACAACGCCGCCTTTCCCGGCGCATCCGCCGAAAAGCGCCGCCGGCAGGAAAGGGCTCCCGCCGTACCCGGTGGGAGCCCCGCAGACCGTCAGGGAGTGACGGGGATGTTGGTCAGGCCCTTGCCGCCGGTGGAGGTGTTGGAGGAGTACACGACGTTCTTGGCGGAGCAGGACGACTGGTTGTTGACGTGGATCGCGTAGCCGGGAGCCGCGCCGAGGTCGAACCGGTTGGCGCGGAAGACGTTCCCGCAGCCGTAGGGCGAGTAGACCGTCTGCACCCGAGCGCCCTCGGTGTAGGGGTTCACCCCGGTGTTGGACTCGATCAGGTAGCCGTCGCCTTTGATGTCCAGCCAGCTGTCGCCGGAGTTCTGGTTCTGCTCGCCGGTGCCGTCGAAATGGTTGCCGCGGATGACACCGCCGTCGGTGCCCTCCTTGGCGTCGACGGCCTCGGCGGCGACGTTCGGGCCGATGGTGTTGCCGATCACCTGCACGTCGCGGGTGCGGTCGACGCCGTCGGAGCCGCCGAAGCACGACCAGTTGCTGTTGGCCGAGCCGATGTAGACGCCCTCGCCGTACTGCGGCTTGACCGTTCCGACGTCGGTGACCGTCGAGTTCCTGATCACTCCGCCGGAGCTGCCCTTGCGGAAGTGGACGCCCTCCTCCTGGATGTGGTGGACGTACACCCCGTCGATCACCGTGTCCACGGCGCCGTCCATGACGATGCCCTTCTTGGAGTCGCGCACGGTGAAGCCGGTCAGGCGCCAGTGCCCGGCCCCGTTCAGGTGGAGGCCGTAGGCCAGGTGACCGGACGGGCAGCCGGAGGCGGCGTCGAGGTGGTCGTTCTCCAGCACCGCGTTCCGCGACCCGGTCAGGGTGATGGGGGCGGTGGCCGTACCGGAGACGGTGGCGACGAACTCGTCCTTGTAGACGCCGTCGGCCAGCTTGATCACATCACCCGCGCGGGCGCCGGCGAGCGCGGTCTTGAGCTGGGCCGGGGTGCCCACCTCGACCACGCGACCGCCGCCGGTCGGGGTCGGCGTCGGCGTGGGGGTGGGGGTGGGGGTGGGGGTGGGGGTGGGGGTGGGCGTGGGGGTGGGGCTCGGCGCGGGCGTGCCGCCGGGCCCGTACAGTTCCAACTCGTTCACGGTGAACCCGCCGGTCCCGGCGAACTGGCTGCCGTAGAGCTGGAGGTACCGGGTGGTGACGTCGACGGTCACCTCGTCCGTCCCGCCGTCCAGGCCGGTGCCGTTCTGGAAGGTGCTCCAGCCGCTTCCGTCGGAGGATCTGCGGAATTTGTAGGAGGTGCCGTAGCCGCTCCCCCATCGGACCACGATCCTGGTGATCCGCTGGGGCGAGCCGAGGTCGACGTTGATCCAGTTGGGCTTGGCCGTGGAGGACTGCCAGGCGGTGGCGGGGTCGCAGTCGACGGCTCTGGCGGCGGTGGCGGCACCCGAGTAGACGGTGACGGCCCTGCCGCAGGCCAGGTTCCCGGCCGGTCCGGTCACGGTCGGCGTGGGAGTCGGCGTGACGGTCGGCGTGGGCGTGACCGTGGGAGTCGGCGTGACCGTGGGGGTGACGGTCGGCGTGGGAGTCGGCGTGGTCCCGCTCTTGAGGAACAGCGAGCCCGTGCCGTCGGTCCCGGTGGCGTTCACCCCAGAGTCGGGTGCCGCGGAATAGTCCACGGTCTCGCGGGAGGCCCAGTCCGGGATGGTCGTCCCGCCGGTCGCCAGGTGGGCGAAGACCGCCGGGTCGGCCGCCGAGCTGCCGAACTGGTAGATCCGCCGCCGGTCGGCGTAGGGGGCGAAGTCCGTGTACGGGCCGCCCGCGCCGGTCTGCTTGCGCAGCGTGTTTCCGTAGAAGACGTTCTGCGGGCCGGAGGATCCCGACCACTTCAGCGCCTTGGGTCCGGCGCCCCACCAGATGGGCCACCACGTCGAGTCGTCGGGCGCCGAGCCGCCCTCGTCACCACAGTTGGAGCGGCAGTTCTTGGACGCGTGCTCGAACGGCACGTTCACCGTGTTGCCCTCGAAGAGGTTTCGCCGTTCCCAGCCACCGTGCAGGTTCAGGTCGGAGTCGAGGTCGTTGCCGAGGGCCACGTTGCCGGACGCCGACCACTGGAAGGTGAAGTGGCGCAGGTTGCGGCTGGTGTTTCCGGCGTAGAGGGAGTCCCAGACCCGCGAGCCCCGGAAGTAGCCGTTGCCTCCCTTGCCCTTGTTCCACGAGCCGTCCAGAGTCGTCTCCTGGACCTGGACGTTCTTGGCGTTCTCCGTCACCACCGGGTGCGAGCCGGTCATGTCGGTGTGCACGCGCCGGATCCAGGAGTTCACCGCCCACTTGAGCACGATGCCGTGCAGGGCGTATTCGGGGGCCATGTTGCCGTAGTCGTGCACGGTGTCGGCCCGGTTCAGCGCGTAGGTCCCGCCGCCGAGCTTCGGCAGACCGGTCATGTCCTGGCCGATGGTCAGGTCCTCGATGCCGACCCCCTGAACGACCTTGAGCGGGGTGACGCGGCTGGGATAGGTCGTGCCGCCGATCGCGGCGGAGCCGTCGGAGGTGGAGTCCACCGGCAGGTCGAACTCCAGGGGCTTGTCGATCGTGACGGTCCTGGCCGCGGTGTCGACGGCGGAGATCTGGAAGATCTGCGCCCGCATGTGCTGGTTCAGGTATCGGGTGGAGTCGGTGGCGGTCTGCCGCTGGTAGAACTTCACCGAGTTGGCCGCGCCCACCCATAGGTAACCGCCGGCCTTGAAGTTCGTCATGGAGGCGTTGTTCGCCAGGTGGATGAGCCTCTCCCCGGTCAGCGCGGAGAACCCGGCGGCCTTGGCGCGCAGCGCCACTCCGCCCGCCCAGTGCTGGTTGACGCTGCCCTCGAACAGGTCCTTGCGGTCGGCCGGGGCCGCGGCGTACTCGCCGGCGTATTTGGCCGCCACCTCCCGGGTCTGTACCCGGAACAGGCCGCGGCCCGGCCAGATCCAGCCGCCCTTGGCCGATCCCGAGGTCATGCCGTCCTCGTCCCAGTCGCTGCCGTCCGGGGTGAGGCTGTCGTAGCGGGTGTTCGCGTCGGGCCGGAAGACCACCGAGGTCCGCCCCGCCCCGGCCCCGCGGATCACCAGGTAGTCGGCGTCGAGGGCGATCTGCCTGCCGACGTCGATCCACCCGGCGGGCAGGGCGATCAGGGAGAGCCTGGCGTAGCCGGCGCCCGGCGAGCAGGCCGTCCGGACGTGGTCGACGGCCTGTTGCAGGCCGGTGGAGTCGTCGGCGCCGTCGTCGGGCCGGACCCCGTAGGTGGTGGCCAGCTCGGCGGCGGTGATCTGGCAGGCGCCGTCGGGGTTGATCTCGTCCGGTCCGGGGAGGGCGGCTCCACCCCGGTATCCGGCCTTGCTCCAGTCGGGAAGGCCGGGCACGGGTGCGCGCCGGTTGGCGCTGGTCAGGTCGGGCAACTGCGCGGCCGCCTCCTGGACGGTGGCCGTCGAGGCGCCCATCGCCGGGGGATCCGCGCCCGGCAGGACCGAGGCCAGGGCGAGTGCTGTGAGGGTGGCGGTGGTCGAGACGACGGCGGCGGAGCGCCACGATCGCGGGGGGTGCGTGGTGGGCATGTCGCGTTCCTAGGTCGGTCCCGCCCCGGACTCTGCCGGGGCGGGGACGTGGGGCGCACGCTGTGGGGACTGACCGCGGTTGACGAGGAACGTACGACCCGCGCGAAGACGAAGTCAAGTTAGTAAAGTTTATTTACAAGCATGAACGCCCATTACGTGGCAAACCAACCCATTAGTACATGAATCAGCGGGAATTTGGCCGCCCGGGACACCGCCCGGCTCAAAGTCCTACCAGGAGCCGCCAAGTTCGCGGGTGCAGAAGACCCCGCCCACCAGGGCGTGGACGGGGTCGGCGAGGTCGGGTTCGCCGTGCGCGGCGATCAGGGCGGCCGCGTACGGCTCGGCGTCGTCCTCGGGGTGGTAGCCGATGGCCCGGCCCTCCTCCAGCGACCACCAGCGGCGGGTGTTGGCCGAGACCCCCCACACCACGTGGAAGCCCGTGGCGGCGAGGGACGCCTCCACCAGCCTGGCGCAGTCACCGGGCGACAGCCAGGTGGACAGCCCCCGGGTGTCCGCCGGGCTCTCGGCGCAGGAGCCCAGCCTGATCACCACGACGTTCATGCCGAACCGGTCGTGGTAGAGGCTGCCGAGCGCCTCCATCGCGACCTTGCTGACCCCGTAGAAGGTGTCCGGCCTGGGGAACAGGTAGTCGGGGGCCTCGGCGGGCCGTGCCGTACCGGACGTGCGCGCGAGCGCCCGATGACCGGAGGGAGGCTGCGGCGCGTCCGGCGCTCGCAGGTCGCGGGCGGCAGACCGCACCGCACCGGGCGTGCGGGGATGGAAGCCGACGGCGTGATGGCTTCCCGCCAGCACGACGTGCCGGACGCCGGCCCGGCGGGCGGCCTCCAGCAGGACGTAGGTGCCGTGGACGTTGACGTGGAGGGTGTCGGCCCAGGGCCGCTCACGGCTGAGCCCGCCCAGGTGGACCACCGCCACCACCCCCCTCATGGCCGCCGCCACGGCCGCCTCGTCGGTCAGGTCGGCCGTGACCGCCTCCTCCCCCGGCTCGGGGTCGACCGGGACGAGGTCGAGCAGGCGCAGCGTCCGGCCAGGCCGGGCGAGGCGGGGGCGGAGCATGGCGCCGACGCGCCCGGCGGCGCCGGTGACGAGAACACGCATGATCATCTCCCTTGAGGGTCAGACGGCACCGTTGCGCAGCAGCTCGGTGATCTGCCGGGCGGCCTGCACCAGCGTGGCGACGATGTGTTCGCGGTGGGCCTCGTCGAGGCGGGCCAGCGGCACGGACGCGCTGATCGCGTCGGTCACCGGCACCCGGTACGGCAGGGCCACCGCGAAGCATCCGAGGCCTGGCACGTTCTGCTCGCACTCGCTGGCGTAGCCGTTCGCCCGTGCCTGTTCCAGCTCGGCCAGGAGCAGGTCGCGGTCGGTGGTGGTGTGCGGGGTGAGGGGGGCCAGCACCTCGGGCACCAGCTCGGCCGCCTCGGGGTGCTGGGACAGGACCGCCCGGCCGAGAGCGGTGGCGTAGGCGGGCTGCCTGCGCCCCACCCGCGAGGTGAAGCGCAGGTGGTGCTGGGACTCACGGCTGGCGAGGTAGACCATGTCGGCGCCGTCCAGCCGGGCCAGGTGCACGGTCTCGTTGATTTCTCCCCTGACCTGCTCCAGGACGAGCGCGGCGGCCCTGACCACGGGGTCGCGGTCGAGGTAGGAGGTGCCGACGAGCAGGGCGCGCACGCCGATGCCGTAGGCGGAGCCGGCGAGGTCGCACTCGACCCAGCCCCGGCCGATCAGGGTCTGCAACAGCATGTAGAGGCTCGACTTGGGATAGCCCAGCTCGCGCTGGAGCTCGGCGAGGGTCAGCCACCGATCGGCCCGCGCCAGCGCCTCCAGCAGCTCGACCGTGCGATCGGCCGACTTGACGGGTGCCCGCACATCCATCCCCACTCCTCTGTCCTGACGACTGCTCGTCTGCCCTGACGGCTGCTTCACGGTCACCGTCACGAATGCCGCCGCGGCGTTTCGCCGAGACCGCGCCGATGCAACAAGCGCGTTACGCGCTATTGACACCACCTGAGGTGATTTTTACAGTTGCCGCACGCTGTTCACAAATCTGACCAACGTTCATATTTATGAATGGAGTGCGAGATGCCCACCCCCCGCGGCCTCATGGCCGGGCTAGCGCTCGTCAGCCTCACCGCCGGCCTCACTGTCGGCGCCACCGCCTGCGGCTCGTCCGCGTCCGAAGATGACAAGGCCCTCGAACTGTGGACCCGCTCCACGCCCGCCTCCGCCGAGGTCTACAAGAAGGTGATCGCCGCCTTCACCGCCAGGACCGGCGTCAAGGTCGACTACGTCCCCGTCTACGAGAACTTCGAGAAGAAGATCCAGGAGGCCGCGGCCGCCAGGGACCTGCCCGACGTGGTGATCAACGACGTCAGCCTGCTCGGCCCCGCGGTCGGCCAGGGCCTGGTCGTGCCCGTCGACAAGGCCTCGATCGCCGGTGCCGGGGACACCCTCGATCGCGCGTGGAGCCAGGCCAGGGCCGCCGACGGCAGGTTCTACGGCGTGCCGTTCTCCGTCCAGGCCATGGCCACCTTCATCCGCAGGGACTGGCGCGAGAAGCTCGGCAGGGACCTGCCGAGGACCTGGGCGGAACTCGTGACCCTGGCCAGGGACTTCCAGACGAAGGACCCCGACGGCAACGGCCGGGACGACACCTACGGCATGGTCGTACCCGCCTCCACCGAACGCGGCTACACGGCCTGGTGGGCCGCCTCCTACCTGTGGCAGGGCGGCGGCGACTTCCTCACCGAGTCGGGCGGCCGGTTCACCCCGGCCATCGACCGGCCCAAGGCCGTGGAGTCGGTGAAGTGGATGCAGGACCTGTTCTGCAAGGACAAGGTCGTCGTCCCCGGCGCGCTCACGCTCATCACCGACGACGCCCACCCGTTCTTCGAGACCGGCAAGGCGGGCGTCTACCTGACCGGCCCGTGGATGATGGGCCGCTTCGACAAGAATCTCGGCAAGGACAAGTACGAGGTCATCGCCTCCCCTGCCGGGCCCGAGGGCCAGGCCGTGCTGGGCGAGGGCGAGAACGTCTACCTGATGGCCGGGTCGAAGAAGACCGCCGAGCAGAAGAAGCTGGCCGAGTTCCTGATCAGCGCCGAGGGCCAGCGGCTCGGCATGAACACCGACCAGCCCAACCCCGTCGTCCGGCTCCCCGTCAACAAGGGCGTCGACGTGCTCGCCGAGCGCAAGGACGAGCGGTGGGCGACGGTCAAGCAGGTCTACGAGGGCTCCGGCAGGCTGTTCCCGCAGGTGCCGAACTGGCAGCCGTTCCGTCAGAAGACCGCCGAGACGCTGAACTCGCTCTTCGCCACCTGTGACGCGGACGTGCAGGGCGCGCTCACCAAGCTGGCCGGAGACTACCGCGCGGAGTTGGCCGAACAGAAGGTCTCCACCGGATGACCATGACCCGTCGCGTCTCCCGTACGGCCGCCGCCGGCCGTACGGGCACCTCCCGCGAACGGTCGAGGCGCCGCCGCCCGCCCCTCCACTGGATGTTCCTGGCCCCGGCCCTGTTGCTCTTCCTGTATTTCAAGTACGTCCCGATGGCCCAGGGTGTGTGGCTGAGCTTCTTCAAAGTCCAGCCGTTCCTGGGCGACGAGTGGCTCGGCCTGGAGAACTACCGGCAGGTGTTCACCGACGAGTCCTTCCGCAGGGCCGCCGGCCACACCCTCGTCCTGGCGGTCGCGCAGACCGCCGGGGCCATGCTGGTGGGATTCGTGCTGGCGCTGCTGCTGGAGGGCAGGGCGCGCACGCTCTGGTTCGTGCGCTCGGCGGCGTTCCTCCCGGTGGTCGCGGCCGTCGCGGTCGTCGGCGAGGTATGGCGGCTGCTGTACTTCCCCGGCGGCGAGGGCATGCTCAACATCGTGCTCGGCTGGTTCTCAGCCGGCCCCCAGGGCTTCCTGGACGACCCCGGCTCGGCGCTGTGGTGGGTGATCGTCGTCGGAATCTGGAAGCACGCGCCGTACGACATGATGATCATCCTGGCCGGGCTCGCCGGGATCGACCGGCAGCTCTACGAGGCGGCGTCCCTGGACGGGGCCACGCTCGGGCAGCGCATCCGCCACGTGACGCTGCCCGCCCTGCGGCCGGTCGTGACGATCCTGACGACCCTCGCCTGCATCCGCGGCCTGCGGGTGTTCACCGAGGTCTTCGTGCTCACCGCGGGTGGCCCGGCCGGATCCACCGACGTGGTCATGACGCGGATCTACTCGCTCGGGTTCGAGTCGGGCGACATCGGCTTCGCCTCCGCGGGCTCGGTGGTGCTGTTCGTCACCACGCTGGTCCTCACGGTCGCGGTCACCCTCTACCGCAGGCGGAAGGAGACCTGATGTTCGACACCACGCTCGGCTGGGGATGGGGGCGCGGGCATCCCGTCGCCACCGGGACCCGGATCCTGCTCTACGCCGCGGTGATCGTGGTCTTCTGCGGACCGCTGCTGGCGGTCTTCTCCGGGGCGTTCGACGCCGCCGCCGACCCCACCCGGATGTCACTGATCCCCCGAAACCCCACGCTGGAGAATTTCAGAGTCGCCGCCGACCAGGGCTTATGGGGATATTTCATGAACTCGGTGGTCATCGCCGGCGGGGCGCTGCTGCTGCAGGTGTCGGTCAGCGTGTTCTCCGCCTACGCCCTGGCCCGCAGGCGCTTCCGCGGGCAGGCGTTCGTGCTGCTGGCGATCCTCGCCACGATGATGCTCCCCGAGGAGGTCATCGCGATCCCTCTCTCCCTGGTCCTCGGCGACCTGCCGTTGCTCGGTCTCGACCTGCGCGGCACGATGCTCGGCGTGATCCTGCCGCTGGGCGGCTGGGGATTCTCCATCTTCGTGCTCAGCGAGTTCATGAAGGAGATCCCGGTGGAGCTGGAGGAGGCCGCCCGGGTCGACGGTGCGAGCGAGATGCGGATCTTCGGGCAGATCGTCCTGCCGCTGTGCCGTCCTGCCCTCGGTGTCATCGTCATCTTCGGCTTCACCATGATCTGGGACCAGTATCTGCTCCCGCTGATCGTGGCCCGCACGCCCGACGACTACACCCTGACCGTCGCGCTCGCCTCGCTCCGGTCGGATCCGAACGTCGGGCCCGGTGCCTTGCTCGCCGGCGCTCTGCTGGCGCTGCTGCCCAGTCTGATCGTCTATTTCGCCTTCCAGCGCACCTTCCTGTCAGGACTGGTCGCGGGCGCGGTGAAAGGTTGATACATGCGTCTTGACGGTGTTCTCTTCTTTCCGGTGACCCCCTTCGACGGCGACGGCGGCCTGGCCTGCGAGATGCTGGCCGACCACGTGGCCGAAGGGGTCGCGTCCGGCGCGGGAGGGGTGTTCACCGCGTGCGGAACGGGTGAGTTCAACGCCCTGAGCCTCCGGGAACACGAACGGGCGGTCGCCGTCGCGGTGTCGGCGACCGCGGGCCGGGCCCCGGTGCTGGCCGGGGCGGGCGGCGCCCTGCCCTTCGCACGGGAGTGCGCCCGGCAGGCCGCCGCCGCCGGGGCCGACGGCCTGCTGCTGCTCCCGCCGTACCTGGTCAGCGCTCCCGCCGACGGCCTCGTCCGCTACGCCCGCGAGGTAGCCGCCGTCACCGACCTGCCGATCATCGTCTACCAGCGGGCCAACGCCCGCTTCACGCCCGCCGCCGCGGCCGCGCTGGCCCGCATTCCCAACATCACCGGTTTCAAGGACGGCCTGGGCGACCTCGACCTGCTGCAGCGGATCATCCTGGCCGTCCGGGACGCCACCGATCGCGAGTTCACCTTCTTCAACGGCATGCCCACCGCCGAGATGACCGTTCCGGCCTACCGGGGCCTCGGCGTCACCCTGTACTCAAGCGCGGTGTTCTGCTTCGCGCCGGAGGTCGCGCTCGGATTCCACCGGGCCGTCACCGCCGGCGACGAGGTCCTGGTCCAGCGGTTCCTCGGCGAGTTCTACCGCCCACTGGTGGAGCTGCGAGACCTGGTCCCCGGCTACGCCGTCGCGCTGGTCAAGGCGGGGGTACGGCTGCGCGGCCTGGACGTCGGCGGGGTCAGGGCCCCGCTGGTCGACCCGGCGCCCGAGCACGTCGCCCGGCTGGAGACGCTGATCGCCACCGGCCTGGACATCGCCGGGACGTGAGGCCGCACGATCCACACCATGACCCGCATCACATCGCCGGGACGTGGGGCCGCACGATCCACACCACGATCCGCATCACGAGGAGCGAGCCATGCTGATCCGGGAGATCCGCGTCACCCCGGTCGCCTTCCGCGACCCTCCGCTGCTCAACGCGGCAGGAGTGCACGAGCCGTGGGCCCTGCGCACCGTGGTGGAGGTCGTCACCGACGAGGGCCTGACCGGTCTGGGGGAGACCTATGGCGACCTGGCCCACCTGACCCGGGTCCGGGCCGCGGCGGACGAACTGGCCGGGCTCGACGTGCACGCCCAGCACGCGATGTACGCGGCGGTGACCCGGTCGGTCGGGGCGGACGTGGTCACCGACAAGCACGGGCTGACCGGCGCCGCCACCCGGGAGAAGACCGTTGACCGGGTCTTCTCCCCCTTCGAGGTGGCCTGCTGGGACATCAGGGGCAAGGCGGCCGGGCGACCGGTCGTGGACCTGCTCGGCGGACCGGTCCGCGAGGCCGTGCCCTACAGCGCCTACCTGTTCTACAAGTGGTCCGGCCACCCTGGCGACCCGGACGACGGCTTCGGGGCGGCGCTCGACCCGGTGGGACTGGTGGAGCAGGCACGGCTGCTCATCGGTGAGCACGGTTTCGGCTCGATCAAACTCAAGGGCGGGGTGTTCCCGCCCGGGGAGGAGATCGAGGCGATCCTCGCCCTGCGTGAGGCGTTCCCCGGCCACCCGCTCCGGCTGGACCCGAACGCGGCCTGGACGGTCGAGACCTCGATCGAAGTGGGCCGGGCGCTCGCGGGGGTGCTGGAATACCTGGAGGACCCGACGCCGGGCATCGAGGGGATGGCCCGGGTCGCCGCCGAGGTCCCGATGCCGCTGGCCACCAACATGTGCGTGGTGACCTTCGAGCACCTGCCCCCGGCGATCCGGCGGGGGGCGATCGGGGTGCTGCTGTCGGACCATCACTACTGGGGCGGCCTGACCCGTTCGACCCAGCTCGCCCGGCTCTGCGCCACGTTCGGCATCGAGCTGTCCATGCACTCCAATTCCCACCTGGGCATCAGCCTGGCCGCCATGACCCACCTCGCCGCCGCGACCCCCAACCTCGGCCACGCCTGCGACACCCACACCCCCTGGCAGGACGGCCAGGACGTCATCGCTCCCGGCGCCCTGCGCTTCGTCGACGGCGCCGTCCCGGTGCCCACGGGTCCCGGCCTGGGGGTCGAGCTGGATCGCGA
The DNA here is from genome assembly GCF_050949235.1 of Streptosporangium sp. CA-135522. Classification (NCBI taxonomy): domain Bacteria; kingdom Bacillati; phylum Actinomycetota; class Actinomycetes; order Streptosporangiales; family Streptosporangiaceae; genus Streptosporangium; species Streptosporangium sp. CA-135522. The sequence continues at coordinate 2,442,556 of NZ_CP192026.1, read as the reverse complement.
CGCCCTGGCCGTGATGCACGAGCGGTACCTCAAGTGCGGCATCACCGCCCGCGACGACACCTCCTACATGCGACGCTTCGATCCTTCCTTCTCCGCGAGGAGACCCCGCTGGTAGCCGCGTCCACGCCCGAGGAGACCCCGCTCGTCGGTAGCCGCACCCGCGTCCCAGGGAGACCCCGCTCGTCGGTAGCCGCACCCGCGTCCGAACCCGTGAGGAGACCCCACCGATGATCGAACCCGCGAGGAACCCCCGTCGGTGACCGCTCCCGCGCCCGCGCGGAGACCGTCCCCCGCGAACGTGGTCTACGTCTATCCGTGGGACGTCCTGGGTGACCCCGCCGCACCGGGCCGGCTCGCGGCACTCGGGGTGGACGCGGTGGCGCTGACCGCCTCCTACCACTCGGTCAGGGCCGCCACGCCGTACCATCCCCGGCACCGGGTCGTGGACGCCCACGCCGCCTGCTACGTACCGGTCCGCGCCCGGGCCTGGACCGGCCGCCTGGTCCCCGCGACTCCGTCGTGGACGCCGCCGGACGCGTTCGTGCGGGCCAGGGACCTGCTGCGGGCCGAGGGCCTGGCCGTACACGCCTGGACCGTGCTCACCCACAACTCCCTCCTCGGCTCGGCCCACCCCGGCCTGACCGTCCGCAACGCCTTCGGCGACGCCTACCCCTACGCGTTGTGCCCCTCCCGCCCGGAGGTCGTCGAATACTGCCGCACCCTGGTCCGGGAGGTCGTCGAGCTGGGCGAGCCGGACGCCCTGACCCTGGAGGCCTGCGGCCCGCTCGGCTTCCGCCATCCGGGGGCACATGAGAAGACCGAGGGCGCCGACTGGAGAAAGGCCCAGGCCGACCTGCTGTCCCTCTGCTTCTGCACGGCCTGCGCCGCGCGTTACCCCGCGGGAACGCGCGCCCGGGTGCGGGCGGGAGTGGACGGGCCGTCCCGCTCGATGGAGGACGCGCTCGGCGATCTGGCACCGGCCGTACGGCAGGCACGCATCGGACTCGCCTCTAACCTGCGCCGAGCCCTGGTCGCCGAGGCCCGGCGGGTGAGACCCGGCCTGCCGATCAACCTGCACGGCAACTCCGACCCCTGGGCGGCCGGGTCCTTCTCCACGGTCGCGCCGCCCGCCGAGAAGGACGTGGGCCTCGGACCGGAGCACGGCAGGACCGGCGGGCCGGAAAACGGCCAGGTGGCCGGAGAGCGCCCCGGACCAGAGCACGGCAGGACCGACGGGCCGAAGAGCGGCGAGATGGTCGGAGAGCATCCCGGACCGGAGCCCGGGGTGGACGTCCTGGTCGGCAACTGCTGGGGCACCGTGGCATCCGACACCGCCAACCTCGCACGCCTGCGCGCCCTGGCGGACCGGACCACCCGGATCGGCGCCTATCTCCTGATCCTGCCCCCACGCCCCGCCGACTCCGGCGAGCTCCTCCGCCTGATGCGCGCCTACGTCGCCGCCGGAGCGCAGGAGTTCCACATCTACCACGGCGGCCTCGCCTCGGCCGCCCGTCTCGAAGCCGTGACCACCGCCCTGACCGCCTTCCGGACAGGGAGCGACGCCTCCGGCCCCAAGGCGAGACGCGATCGTCGCGGCACGGTTCCTCCGGACGGGATCAGCTGATCACCGGTGAGGCGACGACGGCCGTGATGTCCACCTGCGGACGAGCGTGTGGGCGTGGATCTCGCGAGATCCACGCCCACACCCGCGCCTGTGTCAGACCTCGATCACCACGGGGACGATCATCGGCCGGCGGCGGTAGGTGTCGCTCACCCAGCGCCCGACGGTCCGGCGGACCACGCGGCGGATCTGCTGGACGTCGATCACACCGTCGGCCGCGTGTTCTTCCACGGCCTTCTCGATCTGCGGGAGGACCTCCTCCAGCCGATCGGGGTCGATGCCCGACCCCCTGGCGTGGATCTCCGGGCCGCCGGTCAGCTTGCCGGTGGCGGTGTCGACCACGATGACGACGGAGATGAAGCCCTCCTCGCCCAGGATCCGCCGGTCCTTCAGCGCGAAGTCGGTCACGTCGCCCACCGAGGTGCCGTCCACGTAGACGTAACCGACGGGGACCGCTCCCACGACCTTCGCGCGGCCGTCGAGCAGGTCGACCACGACGCCGTCCTCGGCGATCACGATGTGGTCGTCGGGCACCCCGGACAGCGCGGCGATCTTGGCGTGCGCCCGCATGTGCCGCCACTCGCCGTGCACCGGCATGAAGTTGGACGGCCGGGTCACGTTGAGCAGGTAGAGCAGCTCACCCGCGGCGGCGTGCCCGGAGACGTGCACCTTCGCGTTGCCCTTGTGCACCACGCGGGCGCCCCAGCGGGCCAGCCCGTTGATGACCTTGTTGACCGCGGTCTCGTTGCCCGGCACGAGCGAGGAGGCCAGCAGCACGGTGTCGCCCTCGGCGACCCTGATGGGGTGGTCGCGGTTGGCCATGCGCGACAGCGCGGCCATCGGCTCGCCCTGGGACCCGGTGCAGATCAGCACCACGTCCTCCGGCGGCCAGGTCTCGATCTCCTTGGAGTCGACGATCAGGCCCGGCGGCACCTTCAGGTAGCCGAGGTCGCGGGCGATGCCCATGTTGCGCACCATGGAACGGCCGACCAGCGCGACCTTGCGACCGTGGTGGTCGGCGGCGTCCATGACCTGCTGGACACGGTGGACGTGGGAGGCGAAGCTCGCCACGATCACACGCTTCTCCGCGGTGCGGATCACCTCGTCGATGACCGGCGCGATCTCCCGCTCGCTGGTGACGAACCCCGGCACCTCGGCGTTGGTCGAGTCGGACATCAGCAGGTCGACGCCCTCGGCGCCGAGCCTGGCGAAGCCGCCCAGGTCGGTCAGCCGCCCGTCGCTGGGCAGCTGGTCCATCCGGAAGTCACCGGTGTGCAGGACGATGCCCGCGGGCGTCCTGACGGCGACGGCCAGCGCGTCCGGGATCGAGTGGTTGACCGCGAAGAACTCGCAGTCGAACGGCCCGAACCGGTGCCGCTCCCCCTCGACGACCTCCAGCTTGACCGGCTGGATGCGGTGCTCGGTGAGCTTGGCCTCGATCAGCGCCAGCGTCAGCTTCGAGCCGACGATCGGGATGTCGCGACGTTCCCGCAGGAGGTACGGCACGGCGCCGATGTGGTCCTCGTGCCCGTGGGTGAGCACCACGGCCTCGACGTCGTCCAGGCGATCCCGGATGTATTCGAAGTCGGGCAGGATCAGGTCGATGCCCGGCTGGTCGGGCTCGGGGAACAGCACCCCGCAGTCGACGATCAGCAGGCGACCTTCGTACTCGAACACCGCCATGTTGCGGCCGATCTCACCGAGACCGCCCAGCGCGACGATGCGCAGCGCGCCTTCGGGCAGCGCCGGCGGCGGCCCGAGTTCGGGATGGGGGTGACTCATTCGGCCACACCTCTCTTACAAGCCTCGGCGGATCCCCCGGCGGTCAGGACTGCTCCCTCGCCGAGCACTCCGGCCTCCATCGGACCGCTGTGTCCTCTGTCGCTCAAACTCCCGCTCCTCCCCAATGCGGCCGCTACCGGCCACCACGTTCCTTCTCATGACACAACCCCGTCGGACAGCTTCACGCCGCCCGCGATCAAGTCTTCTCTCAGCCGCGCGACCTGCTCCTCGGTGGCCTCCACCAACGGCAGTCGCGCCGGTCCCGCGGATCGCCCCACCAGGGCCAGCGCCGCCTTCGCCATGATCGCACCGCCGGCCTGCGTCATGATCCCGGAGACCACCGGGAGCAGCCAGCGATGGACGGCGAGCGCGCCGGACATCTCACCCGAGCGATACAGCTCGATCATCGCGGCGATCTCCGCGCCCACGACGTGCCCGACGACGCTGACGCACCCCGCGGCCCCGACCGAGAGCCACGGCAGGTTGAGCGTGTCGTCGCCCGAGTAGAACGCCAGGTCGGTGGCCGCCATCACCTGTGATCCGGCGAACAGATCGGCCTTGGCGTCCTTCACCGCGACGATCCGCTCGTGGCGGGCCAGCCGTAGGAGCGTGTCGGTCTGGATCGGCACACCGCTGCGGCCAGGGATGTCATAGAGCATAACCGGCAGGCCGGTGGCGTCGGCCACGGCGGTGAAGTGGCGGTAGAGCCCCTCCTGCGGGGGCTTGCTGTAGTAGGGCGTCACCAGCAGGAGACCGTGGGCCCCGGCGCGCTCGGCGTCGCGGGCCAGCTCGACACTGTGGTGGGTGTCGTTGCTGCCCGCTCCGGCCACGACGGCGGCGCGGTCGCCGACCGCCTCGACGACGGCGCGCAGGAGGCGCGCCTTCTCCTCGTCCGAGGTGGTCGGGGACTCACCCGTCGTGCCGCTCACGACGAGGCCGTCGTTGCGCTGCTCGTCCACCAGGTAGGTGGCCAGGCGCTGCGCGCCCTCGTAGTCGACCGCGCCGTCGTCGGTGAACGGCGTCACCATGGCGGTGAGCATGCGGCCGAAGGGTGCGTCGAAGGTTCCAGTTGGCGCTGCCATAGACCGAACGGTACCTGGATCCGCCCAAACGGTGGACCCCGCCACCCCGCCTAGCCTCGGGACACGCCCGGACTCAATGGTCGATACCCGTCGAGACACCCCCGCTTCCCGTCGTACGGGGGGATACATCGCGCCGATCGACGACCCTTCGCCTTCGCGGTCGGGGTACGGCCACCGGATCGATGACTGCGCCGCATGAGAGAAAAAAGAAGTAAGAGGATTTATGTCCCCTTTACTGCGGCCCGTACCTGCCGTTCACATCAAAGAGACCGCCGATATGTGCTCGGGGGTACACACATCGACGGCCTCTACCGTTGAATCGCGGATGCTTACGCGGGTGTTACACCGACTCTGAGATATTTTCCGCTACTTTTCAGCGCGGCCGCAAAGTTGGAGCTCCAAATCGCCGCCATTACCCTGAGTTGTCCATCGAATACGGCAGGATGGGGCATCGCCTGTCGAACCCAGGGATGGACACGTGGCAACCTCCGATCCGGTCTACCTGCGCGTCGTCGCCGATATCCGCCGTCAGATCGTCGACGGCTCCCTTCCCCCCGGCGCGCCGATCCCCTCCCGCGCCCAGCTCACCCGTAAGTACGGCGTCGGGGAAACGGCCGCCCGTCACGCGCTGCGCGTGCTCGCCGCCGAAGGCCTGATCGTCGGCCGCGTCGGCTCCGGCCACTACGTCAGGGCCCAGCCGGTGCTGCTCCCCCTGCACCGCTGGCGCCCGCAGGACCACCACTCCCCCTTCGGCGCCGACATCGCCCAGTCGCAGGGCGGGCGCGCCACCTACGACCGGCGGGCCGAGCACGCGGAGGCCACCCCGGAGATCGCCCAGCGCCTGCGCCTGGACGGCTCCGCCCCGGTGACCCGCACCCATTACGTCTTCCGGGGTGACGGCAGGCCGGTCCAGCTCGTCACCTCCTACGAGCCCGCCGAGTTCGGCGAGCCCTCCGGCGAGGAGAACCCCCGCGGCCTGGTCGCGCGCCTGTCCGCGCTCGGCGTCAAGGTCACCGAGATCGTCGAGCAGGTCTACACCCGCGTCCCCCAGCCCGACGAGAGCGACGTCCTCGCCCTCCCGGCGGGCGTGCACGTCCTGCACGTGGAGCGCACCCACTGGGCCGGCGACCGCCCGGTGGAGACCAGTGACATCGTCATTCCCGGCGACCGCTTCCGCCTGGTCTACTCCCACTCCCTGCAGCCCTAGAGGCAAGGCCCGGGACGACCGGCCTGTTCTCCCGGGTCGGAGGCGCCGATCGCGTGTCAAGGGCACGCCCTCGGCGGCCGGCCGGGCGAGCCGCACCGGCGGGAACCCGTCAGCGCGCAGGACAGACCCGGCGGGAACCCCCGGCCCGCAGGACAGACCTGGCAGAAACCCGTCAGCGCGCAGGACAGATCTGGCGGGAACTCTCGAAAGGACGTGGCCTCACTCAGACCCCCGGCTCACCGTTATCGCGACCTCCATCCCCACGACCTCTCCCTGCTCCATCAGTCCGATCTGGCGCAGGCGAGACAGATTCACGCCCACCCCACGTTCCTCCGCCACGGCGAGCAGGGCGAGCACGGCCGGATGCGTGACGCCGTCGACGACCATCACCGGGTCCTCGAACCGCCAGCGCACCACCAGCTCGGGCGCCGCCTCGATGGTGCCGCTCTCGACCGTCCACCCCGGCATCGACCATCCGGCGGGCAGCGGATGTGCGACCGGCCAGCAGCACAGCGTCTCGATCTCGGTGTCGCTGCCGGACGCGGCCCGGAACGCCGACCAGAACGACCCGGTCGGCGCGTTGCCGGCTTTCGACAGCGCCTGCCACAGCGCGCCGAACCCCTCGTTGAACCGTTCGTTCGCACGGTCGACGTCTCCGGTGGGATCGTCGTCGTCGCGCAGCATCGGAAACACGACGCCCGCCCAGTGCTGCCGCTCCGTCCGGCGCTCCTCCACCTGCCAGTCGTGACGGTCCTCGCCACTCAGCAACCGGTCGAGGGTGTCGAGCGCGCTGTCCTGGCGCTTCCGCTCCGCCAGCACCCGGGCGCGGTACTCGGCGAGCATCGCGGTGGCCGCGGGGGGATCGGCCAGGAACCGGGGGGCGTCGGCCAGCGGAACACCGGCCGCGCGCAGTGTCTTGAGCCGGATCGCCACCCCGAACTGGGACGCGCTGTAGCGCCGGTGCCGCGACCAAGGGTCGACCGAGGTCGGCTTCAGCAACCCCTGCTCGTCGTAGAGGCGCAGTGCCTTCAAACTCAGTCCGGTCAGTTCCGCGAATTCGCCGATGCTCATCATGGGGCCAGTGTGCGACCTCCCCCAAGGGCAGGATCCACCTGCCCGCCACGGTGCCCGGCGAAGTCGCGGTCGCTGGAGGGTGTAGCTCGTTCTCGGGGACCTTTTGAGCTGGGCGGTTGGGCTTGGGGTGCGGGTCCCGGGGTCGCGGCACGCTGCCGGAACTCGATCGGATGCGGTGCGGGCATGACACGCTTCCTTCCCCGTTGACACACGGCCCCCGTTGACACACGGCCGGCTCAGGTCACGTGTACATGGAGACCATTTCCGCCACCTGCGACAGGCCGGTCTACGGCGAGATCATGTCCCCTTCTCGAAGGACTTCCGATCGACGCCACGGCGCGGGCGGAGCGGGCGAGCGGGGCCGTCACGGCCGGAGGATGCGGGGGCATCCGCGGGCTCAGCGGGTGGTGAGGGTGCGTGCCCTCCGGGTGGGCACGCACCGCTCCTTCTCAGGCCGGCCGGGTCACTCGGCCACCGTGAAGTAGACGGCCGGATCAAGGGAGTTGAGTGCGATCCAGCGCTGCGCCGTCGCTTCGGCGGGCGCTTGGCCGCCGCCTGCCGAAGCGAGGAAGAAGCCCTGCACGTCGAGAGCGATGCGGGGATCGTCGTCGATGCGACGCGCCATGTCGTAGTAGACGGCCAGCTCATGGACGCACCGCGGGGTGGCGGCCGGGCAGGAGCAGTCGACGCTGTCGAGGACCGGCGCGGGCGAATGGCCCGCGTCGGCGGTCGCGCGGTACAGATCGTCGGTGAGCAGGGGCTGGATGCCGCTCAGCTGGCGGGAGATCTCGGCCGTCGCCCCCGCGGACATCGGCGCGACCTCGATCGTGACCACCGAGGTGCCGCGACCTCGGTGCACGACGGCGCGCACGGTCCGGCCGTCGAACGTGATCTGCACCTTCCCGTCGCGTGCCATGCGCCGCGCGCTCGGCAGCTGGGGATCGGGACGGGTCTGGCGCAACAACTCGGCGAACCGGACCCAGTCCTTGCCCCACTTCGTGTAACCGTAGTCGTGGGCGGCCATGGTCAGTTGACTCGCTTCCGGCGCAGGACCTCGATGAGACGATCGTCGTCCAGGCGGGTCAGCTCGGCGACGCTGGACATGTCGGCGATGTCCGACAGCGCGGACTTGCGGTTGTGCATGGCCGCGATGTGCTCCTCGACGGTGGTCCCGGTGGTCAGGGTGGTGACGGTGACCGTGCGGGTCTGACCGATCCGGTGGACCCGGTCGGACGCCTGGGCCTCCACGGCCGGGTTCCACCACCGGTCGAAGTGGATGACGTCGGCGGCGCGCGTGAGCGTGAGCCCGGTGCCCCCGGCCTTCAGGCTGAGGACGAGCACCTTCGGACCGTCGTCGGACTGGAACCGGCGGACGATGTCGGCCCGTTGTTCCTGGTTCAGGCCGCCGTGGAAGAAAGGCGTACTCACCCCGAACTGTTCGGCGAAGTGCCGCACCAGCAGCTCACCGGTCTGCCGGTACTGGGTGAAGACGAGGCTCGGAGAGTCGTTCTCCAGGTTGTTGGCTACGATGTCGGTGCACAGGTCGAGCTTTCCCGACCTGCCCGACAGCTCACCGAGGTCGTCCGTGATCAGGCCCGGATGGTTGCAGACCTGCTTGAGCGAGGTCAGGACGGCGAGCACCTTGGTCTGCCGCTGGGCGCCGCTGCCGAAGCCGTCGTCGATGACCTGCTCCAGCAGCCGGTCGTACAGCCTCTCCTGCTCCTCGGTGAGGTCGCAGATGAGATCGGCGTGGATCTTCGGCGGGAGCGACCCCGCGACTTGGGACTTCTTCCGCATCAGCACGACCGGCTCGATGGCCCCGCGCAGCCGGGCGGAAGCGGCCGGGGAGCCGTCCGCGATCGGCCGCACGAAACGATGGCGGAACTGCGCCCGGTTCCCGAACAGGTGCGGTGCGACCAGATTGAGCAGGGCCCACAGCTCGTCGAGGTGATTCTCGACGGGCGTCCCGGTCAGGGCGATCCGCACGTCGGCCGCGATGGCGCGCGCGGCCTTCGACACCTGCGTACGGGGGTTCTTCAGGACCTGCGCCTCGTCGAAGACCGCGGTGCTCCACTGGATCCCCGCCAGGGCCGGGCTGTGCGTGCGCAGCGTGGGGTAGCCGGTGAGCACCACCGTGCCGCTGTCCACCGCGGGCAGCGGCCCGCCGCGCCAGGTCGTGGCCCGCAGGTCAGGTGCGAACCGCGTGATCTCGTGTGCCCAGTTCCCCACCAACGACGTGGGACAGACCACCAGTTGCGGCCCCTTTTCGGCCCGTCCGGCGACACAGCCGATGGTCTGCAGGGTCTTGCCGAGTCCCATCTCGTCGGCCAGCACCGCGCCGCTGTGCGTCTCGATGGTCTCGCGCAGCCAGCTCACCCCGCGTACCTGATACGGGCGCAGCTTGGCGGTGAGCGCCGTACGCATCTCGGCCCCCACCGCGGTGGTGCGGCGGAAGACGCCGCTCGCGTGCTCCGGCGTCGTGACGGCGACACCTGTGGCGTCGGGGACCGCGTGCGCGGCGATGGGCAGAGCCGACTCGCCGCCCGCGATCCACGACCGCCAGACGTCCACCGACCGGCCGGGCGAGTCGAGGGGCACGGCCACGAGCCGGTCCGGCTCGATCAGCACGCAGTCGACGTCGGACACCTTGAGCCTGCCGAGGTCCGGCGTCGGGACGACCAGGGGGACGGTCTGGACGTCACCGACCGGCGGGGCCGGCCCCACGGCGCCGTCGGCCCAGGTCCACAGGGCGAACATGTGCCGGTCGGGCAGGTACGTGGCCTGACTGTCCGACCGCGTCTCGGGGAGTTTCTGTCTGGTTCCCATGGCGTCAGCGGGTGCCCACGTCGGCGCCCTCGCGGGCGGTCAGGTCCTCGTCCCCAGCCCGGGGGGCCGTCTCGTCCGCAGCCCGGGGGGCCGTCTCGTCCGCGGTCGGGCCGCCGTCCCGCGCGGGCTCCGGCTCGCCCCCGGCAGCGGCGGGCTTGCGGATCGCGCGCAGGGCGAGCAGCAGCACGGCCGCGCCGAAGAGCGCGATGAACATGATCCAGACCGCGCCGACATGCATGGCGTGGACGAACGCGTCGTCGGCGGCGCGCCCGAGCGCGGGCAGGTGGGACGTGGTGGCGACGTGTCGCGCCTGTTCGGCGGAGACCCGCGCCTGCTCCCGTACCGGTCCGGGGACACCGTCCAGCGACGGCTCGATCGCGCGTCGGTACACGATCGACATGATCGTGCCGCCGACGGCGATACCGATCACACTGCCGGTCTGGCGCACGGTGTTGGTGACGGCCGACCCGGCACCGGCCCGCTCCAGCGGCAGCGTGCTGATCAACGCCGCGGTCACCGGGCCGAGCACCATGCCGATGGACAGGCCCTGGACTAGCAGCACGACCTCGATCCAGACGAGGGGCGTGTCCAGTCCGAAGAGCCCGTACGCGCCCATGGTCAGCGCCGCGACGATCAGCGCCGGCACGGCGACGAGCCGCAGCGACCAGCGGTGCACCAGGCGGGCGCCGACGGGCGCGCCGAAGATCGCGCCGAGCGCGGTCGGGAGGCCGGCCAGGCCCGCCTCGATCGGCGAGTAGCCGCGCGCGCCCTGCAGGTAGAACGCGTTGTAGAAAGTGACCGCGGATATGGCGAACAGGAGCAGGCCGAGCGCCGCGTTGCCGCCGCCGAACGCGCGCTGGGCGAGCAACCGGGGATCAAAGCTCGGCATCTTGCTGCGCAGTTCGACGCGGACGAACACGGTCAGCAGGATCAGTCCGACGACGATCGGCGCCCAGACGTCCGTACGGCCCCAGTCCGCCGCCTGACCCGCGCGGATCAGTCCGTAGGCGAGCGCCGCGAGGCCGGTGATGGACAGCAGCATCCCGGCCGGGTCCAGCGGTCGCACGACGGGGCTGCGGAAGTTCGGGACCAGCAGGGCGATGCCGATCAGCGCGAGGACCGCAACCGGGACGTTGACCAGGAAGACCGAGCCCCACCAGAAGTGGTCGAGCAGCACACCGGCGAGCACCGGGCCCGCGGCCATGCCGACACCGGCGGAGGTCGAGGAGATGGCGATCGCGGTCGACCGCGCCGGGCCGGTGAACGTCCATATGAGGATGGCCAGGTTGGCCGGCATGATCAGCGCGCTGCCGACGCCCATCGCCGCCCGCGCGGCGATGAGCTGCCCCGCGTCCCCCGCGTACGCCGCCCACACCGAGGACGCGGCGAATACCACCAGGCCCGTCGCGAGCACGGCCCGGTGGCCGAAGCGGTCGCCCAGCGCACCCGCGGTGAACATCAAGGTGGCGAAGGCCAGCGTGTACGAGCCGGTGGCCCACTGCAGCTCGGCCGGGCTGGCGTTCAGCCCACGGACCGGGTCCGCGAGGGTCTCCAGGGTGGTACTCAGGACGGTGTTGTCCAGCCAGATCAGCAGTGAACACACCATGAGAACGGCAAGAATCAACTGCTGCCTGGACTTCGGAAACGTGGATGCAGTCATGAATACCTTCGGATGCGGTCTGGAAAAGCTGACGAGCGGACCGACCGTAGGCAACCATCGGGCGTTTGTCAATTCCCGGGCGGCCGGTAACGGTCGGCGATTTTCCGGCACCCCCGAGGGCATGCCACCAAGTGTTCTGTCAATTCTTGAAGATGTGAGCGGGCCGGCGGTTTAGTGCGCTCCCGTGGGCATACCGCCAAGCGCTCTGTCAATTCCTGATCCCGTTGTTTGACTTCGCGTGAATTCCGTGCCCCACCCCGTGTTCTGCCTCTGCTCCGCGCCCTGTCCCGCCCCGTGTACCGCGTCGTGCGCTGCACCGGAAGCAGGAAGGGGGGCGCCAGCGCCGGTGCGGCCGCTCCCGGGGCCCGTCCTGGAGCCGCCGGGAGCGGCCGAGTACCCAGACGGCCACCCCGTGCGGGCGGTCCTTTCGGCCTGCCGGTTCAGCAGGCCGAACGTTCTTCCCCGCGTATTTTTGGAATAGGAGGATTGGAATTCACCCGGGTCGGTGGAACGGAAGCCGCCGGGGTATTCATGGAGAGGCAGGGGACAGAGCTGACCGCATTCTCACTAGGGTGTCGCTCGTCCGCAGGGAAAGGAGAGGCGCACCCTGGATCAGGTTTTCTCTGGCGGTTCTTCTATTCGCGCCCACCAATTGATTTTCTGACCGGTGGCCCCGAAGGCTTCGTTCAGTCGGTTGCTGAGATCGCGAAAGGTGCCGCGCTCGGGTTGCTGTTCAGGCGTCCAGGTGACGTCGCATTCCTCGCAGAGGAGGAAGCCGATCCGCCGCCCCGTACTCGGTAGGGCTTGACCCATCCCCGACCGCGTCGAGGACACCGCTGTCGCCTGTGCATGCGGCCATGCTTTCCAACTGGAAAGTGTTCGTCACAATGGCACGCCCAGTGAGAGGTCAGACCGTGAGGTCGTATTCGGCCCGGTAGGTGCGTTTGTGTTCTTGGTGGCTGTGGTAGCGCAGGTAGGGTTCCAGGTCCCCGTTCGTCTGGACAGCGTGGAGGGTGAGGACGGCTTCGGCTTGGATCAGGTCGAGCCGGTGGCGGGCGCCGTCGACCAGTACCACCCGGATTCTTCGGTGTCCGGGATCGCGGGCTTCGGCCTGATCGAACGCCGCGGCGATGACATGCTGGGCGCTCTCGGCGACTGAGCCGGTCAACCATTTCCCCATCGCCCGAGGCCTGGGCCTAGGTGCGCGGTCGGCGCTGCGGCTGCCGCCGGGCGGGGCGATGACGTCGTGCGGTCGGCGCGGAGCGGGCTCGGTGTCGTAGACACAGGCCAGAGTCGCCATGCGCTTGCGTCCGTTCTTCTCGCCCGAGGCGAGCCGGGTGCGGAACCGGCCCGCCCGGGCCGCAGCGGCTTTGGCGGTCGCGGGCCGCAGCGCTTCGGGTCTCATCACGATGCCCTTGGCGTCAACGGTCAGCACCAGCAGCGTCCCGGCGGTGCACGGGACAGGCGTCTGCCGGCTGTAGAAGGCGCTGATATCAGTGGCGGCGGCCACGACGAGGTCCTCGATCTGACGTTTCCCGATCACCGGCCCGCATCTGCGCCAGATCGCGTTCTTGCTCCCTACCGAAACGGTAGAAGACACGAGCCAACCCCCGCCAGCCCCCAACCCGTAAACCACCAGCTCAGAGGCTCCCTGCAGACGAGCTACACCCCCGGAGGGGAAGAACCTGCCGCACGACCACCGATCCTCCCGGTCCTCCCCCGGGCGGGACGCACGCCGGTGTCCGCGAGGGGCACCGGAGCCCGTCCCGCCCTTCGAGCCGGAATGTCGGTGCCCCCTGGTAAAACCGACCTGGTTTCCCGAGCCGGAGGTGCCGATTGCGTGTCAAGGACATGCCCCCCAGCGACCAGCCGCGTGAGCGGCTCCTGTCGAACGGCGCGACGGCCCTGGCCGATCGGGAGCTGCTCGCCCTGCTGATCGGTTCGGGAAGCCGGGGCGCCAACGCGGTCGAGCTCGCCTCCCACCTGATCGCCCACTGCGGCGACCTGCGCGGCCTGGCCCGCTCCGACGCCCACCGCCTGATGTCCGTCCCCGGCATCGGCCCGGCCAAGGCCGCCCGCGTCATCGCCGCCTTCCACCTCGTACGGCAGGCGCAGTCGGAGCCGGAGCGCCGCCGGATCACCTGCTCGGGAGACCTGGCCGCCGTCGCCTCCCCACTGCTGCGCGGCCTCGGCCACGAGCGCGTGGTCGTCGTGGTCTGCGACCCGAGCGGCGCGGTGACCCGCAAGTCGATCGTCAGCGAGGGCGGCAGCGACCACGCCCCGGCCCCGGTCCGCGAGATCGTCACCACCGTCCTCACCTCCGGCGGCTCCTCTTTCGGCCTGGCCCACAACCACCCCAGCGGTTCCCTCGAACCCAGCCCCGCCGACCTGGAGGTCACCGCCCGTCTCACCGAGGCCGCCGAGACCGTCGGCCTCCGCTTCCTCGACCACGTGATCGTCACCGACACCGCCTGGCGCCGCATCGCCTGCTGATGCGCCGCTCACCGGCGTTCCCACTCGGCGTCCCCGTCCGGCGGCGGTTCCGTCCGGCGGCGGTCACGGCCCACCGGCGGCTCCGCTTGACGGCGGCTCCGCTTGACGGTGGTCCCGCGCCACCCGGTTGGCGCGGGACCACCATCGGCTCCCGGCGGGCGGTCGTGTGGGATGGCCCGCCGGGAGCCGGTCCCGGCGGATGATGGGAAGGAATGCCCGCCGGGAGCCTTGGTTGGTGGCCCCGCGTCCGCCCTTCAACGGATGCGGGACCACCGCCCTGCCTCCCCGATCGTCATCGGCCCATCGGAGAGGCAGGGAGCCATGAAACGCCCTGACGGAGCGAAGGCCGCCGGGCGTGCCTACCGGGCCGTCAGCGGGCGCTGCCGATCAGCAGGCGGAGCCACAGCTCCTCCACCTGCCTCGAGCGCGCCCAGGGCGACTCGTGCACGATCACCGCTCCCCTCCGCCGATGTGTCCTCCGTACGAACATCAGCCCACCCGCCTGGCACAGCTCGTAGAAGGTCGCCCGGCAGTCACAGGTGTGCTCCTTCACCCTCACCCGATCGGTCCTCGGCACCTCCGGCCGCCAGTCGATCGACTCGTGCGCCGCCTGCAACGGTGCAAGGTGATGCCCGTGATGCCGCTCCCCCCACACCACGGCCACAGCCAAAGTTCACCTCTCAGTTCTCGTCCGATCACTCAGAGAGCATAGTTCACCTTAATTCCATTGGTCCAGTACACCTATTCATTAGTCGACTAGACGTCTAGTTTCTGGCTAGACGTACCTTTTGGTCTATCATGCGGAGCATGCTCGACCGTGAGGGCCCAGTGCCGGTCTACAAGCAGGTCGCCGAGATGATCCGTACGCGCATCGTGGCCGGCGATCTCGGACCTGGCGAAGCCGTGCCCAGTGAGGCCGAACTCGAGATCGAGTACGGCATCGCCAAGACGACGGCACGCCGAGTCGCACGAGAACTCCGCGAGCAGGGCCTCGCGTACACGATCCAGGGCGAGGGCACCTTCGTCGGCGAGCCCGGAACCCCGAGGCCGGCCGACAAGGTTCCCGTGTATCAACAGATAGCGGCAGGGATCCAAAGTCAGATCAAGGCGGGCGAACTGCTGCCGAACCGGCGCGTCCCCAGCGAGAAGGAACTGATGCGCAAGCACGGCGTCGCGAAGGCCACGGTGCGCCAGGCGATGGCCTTCCTGCGCGATCAGGGATGGGTGTTCACCGTGGAGTATCGCGGCACGTACGTGTCACCCACCGAAAACTGGCCTCACTCGACAAAGTAACCAAGATGCCTGCAAAGCAGTCACCGTAGGTCTAGTACTCATATCGATTGGTGAAGTCCACCGCTCCATCGCGCAGGCCGCCCCGCTACCGTGTGGCCGCGCTAGATCGCGAGGGCGACACCCATCTGTACGTTCAGATAGCCGACGTCATTCGGCAACGCGTTCTTGGAGGTCGGCTCGCCTCGGCGATGCCGTACCGAGTGAGACCGAACTGCGCAGCGAGTTCGGCGTCGCCAAGGACGATCCGGTCTCGCTATTCGGCGTCGGCGTCGGGGTCGGCCCGGACGCCGAAGGTCACCGAGGCGAGGTCCTCGCCGTCCACCTCCAGCGCCCAGGTGTAGCGGCCGGGCGCGAGGGAGAGCGAGTGCACGCTGATGGCGAAGCTGGAGTGGATGTCCAGGCTCCTGGCCAGCTCGTCGAGCTCGGTGTCGGCCGGGTTGACCGCGAGCTGGCCGCTGAACCTGAGCGGCCGCTCCCGCCCGGCGGCGGAGACCATGACCGGCTCGCCGTCCTCGCCGGCCAGGCCGAGGGTGAAGGTGTGGTCGGTCCTCGCCTCGTTCCACGGCACGCGCAGGAAACCCGCGATCGCCGTGGAGGGCAGCTCCGGGCCGGTCAGCGACCATCCGGCACCCAGCATGCTGATCTTCCCGGTCGCCCGGTCGGTGCTCGCCGAGTCGCACAGCACCAGGAAACCCTGCATCAGCCGGCCGCCTGCCTGAAGTCGAGGCTGACGACCCCGCCCGTCGTCCCACGGGCGGCCGTGGTGCCGCCCTCGCCGTCGAGCCGGATCCGCGCGGGGGAGGCGGCGCGCGTCCGCGCCGGCAGCTCGTCCGAGGCGCGCACGAGGTGGGAGACGTCGGCGCCGACGGCGAGAGCGTAACGGCGGATCGTGGACAGGTGGGGGTCGCCGCCCAGGCGCTCGAAGTCGGAGACCGCCGGCTGGCTGCGACCCATGCGCTCGGCGACCTGCGCCTGGGTCAGGCCCCGCGCCCTGCGCAGCCGGACCAGGGTCTCGATGAGGCGCATGTCGCGCTCGATGGCCTCGCTCTCGCGCCGCACCTCGGGATCGTCCAGATCGATGCCGAGCAGCTCGGCGATCTGCGGGTCCGTCACGGTCCGCCTCCTCGTATCGGCTTAACCTTATATTCTCCGCAACCAGTCGGCCAATCTCCTCCCGGCGAGCTCCTTGACCCGATCCTGGGCTCCTCGCCCCCCTTTCTTGTGGAAGGCGAGCCCCAGGAGCACGTGCGCCTCCTGGGGACCGAGGGCGTAGTAGAGCCGGTATTCCGTTCCCTCATGGCTCAGCCGGGCCTCGTACAGCCCCTTGCCCAGCGAGCCGGTGTCGCGGGGCAGCGCCTTCCCGAGCTGGACGCGCGTCATCAACGCGCCGAGCTCCTTCAGCGGGGGCCCGCCCGCCAGCACCCTGCGGATCTCCTTGCTGACCACGGGCTCGCCGGAGGAGGACGCGTACAGCAGCCAGACGGCCTTCGGCTTGTCCACGCCCGCCCCCGTCCCGTGACCGCGCCGATCGAGACCAGGGTGTCGAATGTAACGCTCCGCACCGAATCCGGCACGCACCGACGCGTCATCGGCTTGGACACCGTTCTCGCCGCCCCGGCGGCCGACCGAGGAGTCAGCTCATGTCCCGGCCCGCGACCGCAGCACCTCCAGGGCTCGGTCGGCGTGGACCTGCATGCCGGTCTCGCTGTGGATCGCTTCGAGGAGACGGCCGTCGGCGTCGATGACGAAGGTCATCCGGCGAGTGAGGAAGGGCCCCACCGCGATCGTACGGCGGGCGCCGAGCTTGCGGGCGACGACTCCGTCCGGGTCCGACAGGAGGGGAAAGCCCAGCCCGTAGGTCTCGGCGAAACGCTTCTGCCGGTCGACCGTGTCACGGCTGATCCCGACCCTGGTCGCCCCCACGGCGGCGAACTCGGCCGCCATGTCCCGGAAGTGGCAGCTCTCCGCCGTGCATCCCGACGTCATCGCCGCCGGATAGAAGAACAGCACCACCGGCCCCTTGGTCAGGAAGTCGCCGAGCCGCCGCGCCGTACCGGTCTCGTCGAGGAGCTCGAAATCCTCGACCACGTCTCCAACCGCGAGGCTTCCGCCCACGACATGTCCTCCCTGTGTCACCGACCCGCGTCGCCGGAGCCCTCCTGACGTCCTGTCCGGCATGTGATGACGGACAGGCCCGGAAGCCGGCGTTCGGACCCCATTGTCCGCCGGGTCCCGGCCGAGGAACAGATCTCCGGCGAATCGGACCGGTTCCCGGCGCCGAAACCGTGATCGCGACGGCGGCCGGCCCGCGCGCCCAGATGACGCCACCCCAAGTGATCAATAGATTGCCGACCGTCATGTCCGACCGTTCCAGCAATGGGAGAGCTCTGTGCGCCACCGGTTTCTCGCGGCCCTCGCCACCGTCCCCCTGATCGCTCTCGGCACCGGCGCCGCGCCCGCCTCCACCGGATCCGCATCCGCATCCGCATCCGCCGAATCCGCCGAGTCCGCCGCACGGGTCCGCTACGTGTCCCTGGGAGACTCCTTCTCCTCCGGCTCCGGCGCCGGAGACTACGACCCCGACAGCGGGTTGTGCCGCCGCAGCGCCAACTCCCATCCGGCCCTGTGGGCCCGAGCCAACCATCCCGCCACCTTCACGTACGACGCCTGTGGCGGCGCGGTGACCGACGACGTGGTGGAAAGGCAGATCCCCGACGCCCTGAACGACGACACCAGCCTGATCACCATCACCGCCGGCGGCACCGACGCCGGTTTCGAGGCCGCCGTCGTCAACTGCATCGTGGCCGGCAGCGCCGCCGAGAGCTGCAACCGCGTCCTCGACGAGGCCGGGCGGTACGTCGACCAGGAGCTCCCCGGCAAGCTCATGCGGACCTACGACACCATCCGCGCCGCCGCCCCGGACGCGGAGGTCTTCGTCGCCGGCTACCCGCATCTGTTCGAGCTGGGCCGTCCCCTCGGCTGCGGCGTCGTCGAGTGGAGGCGCAAGCGCATGAACCAGCTCGTCGACCACCTCGACGAGATCATCCAGGAGCAGGCCGAGAACGTCGGATTCGGCTACGTCGAGGTGCGCGACACCTTCGCCGGGCACGGGGTGTGCGCGGCCGGCGGGGTCGGCCGGGAGTGGATCACCCGCATCGTGCCGGCGAACACCTGGCAGTCCTATCACCCGAACAGGCGTGGGCAGTCCCTGGGCTACCTCCCGGCTCTCACCGCCGCCATCGGCTGATCCGCCCACCACCGCGTCCCCGACATCGTGCCCCCGCACCGCGCCCCACAACGCGGTCCGCCGGCGCGCCTCCGGTCACCACGCGGCCCGCCGGCGCGCCTTCGGTCACCGGCCCCCATCTGCGCGCGGGCGGCGTGCCCGCCGGTCCGGTCCTCACACACGCCGGCGCGGTCTTCGCGCGGGGGCACCATCTCCACGCACTCCACGCACGCAGCCATGACCTCCACCCGGCGCCACGGCCGACGCGTCTAGCCCGGCAGCTTGGCGGCGAGGATGTTGATCTTGTTGATGGCCGGCGGCGCCGCGAAGAGGTCCGGGGCCTGCTCCATCAGGGCCTTGGCGACCTCACCCGACAGGTGGGAGTCGCGGGACGACTCGTCGGGGAAGGCGTCGAAGATGCCGAAGAGCGTCGGGCTCATGCGAAGCGCGAACCAGGCGGTGGTTCCGGGCTCCGCCTCGACCAGCGGGAGTGCTCCGTTGAGGAAGCTCTCCACCTCGGCCTCCTTGCCCAGCTTGGCTTCCAGCAGAACGAGTAATCCCAGGGCGACCATGTCCCCTCCTGAGGATTCCGGCAAGATTTCGCTCTCTCCCCTCAGCGTCTCCGCGACAGGACCATGACTACACCGCCCGCCGCCCCGGGACCCCTACGCAAAGACCCGCCATCATCCCCGGCAGGTCATGTCCCGGTCCGCTCCCGCAAGACTTCCGAGACCCGGCCGGCTCCGCCGGACCATGCCGCCCGTCTCCGCGCCCGGGACGGCGCGCAGAGGTGGAAAACGCGCGCCGTACGCTCGGCCGGCGGCTGAACGAGATTCACACCTCCCGCCGCCACATCGGCAAAACCGTCATTGTGAGTACCACGGATTTCATGCCCCGGCTTCTCGCGCAAGCGTGGGACAGGCTTCAGAACATGGTGTTCGCGTTCGCGGCGTGCTCCGGAACGGCCTGCACCACATCCCAGTGCTCAACGATGCGGCCGTCCTCAAGCCGGAAGATATCCATCGCCGCACTCCCGCGATCTTCAGCCGACACCTTCAACAGACTGTGAGTGACCACCAGATCGCCTTCGGCCACCGTTCGCTTGATGTCAATGCTGAGTTCGGGGAATTGCCCGATAAATCCAGATATCGCCGCCACGAACCCTTCAGGGCCGTCCGCCGCGTGGGGGTTGTGCTGGATGTACCCGCCCCCGACATATTCGGCCGCTGCTTCCGCAGGCTGCTTGGCGTTGAAGGCCAGTTCGAGGTAGGCCCGCACGACCTGCCTGTTGCGCTCAAGATCGATCACGGCGTGGTTCCTTTCGCCCGGTCGTTGTACGGCCCTCACTCCACCAGACCCTTCCAGCACCGGGGAAACACCGCTTCGGTCTTGCGCTATACCCTACGGGTATGGTCGATCTTGAGGTCCGCGAGCTCCGCTACTTCCAAGCCGTGGCCGAGGAACTCAACTTCACGCGGGCCGCCCGGCGGCTCGGGATCGCGCAGCCGCCGCTCTCCAAAGCGATCCGCCAGATGGAACGCCGCCTTGACACGAACCTCTTCGTGCGCAACAGCCACCAGGTCGCCCTTACCCCGGCCGGGCTGAGGCTGCTCGACGAGGCGCGCCGCGTCCTCGACGCCGTCTCCGCCGCCGTGCATCGCACCCGCAGAGCGGCACGTTCGGCCCTGATGATCACCGCGAAGCCGTGTGTGACGACCGACCTCCTGCGACACATCGTGTCGGCGGTCACCGGCTTGCCTGATGCCCCGCGTATCGAGGTCGCCGTCAGCGGTTACGGTGAGCAGTCCGGCATGGTGCGCGACGGCCGCGCCGATCTGGCCCTGCTGGGCTCGCCGTACGATCTGCGCGGCCTCGACGCCGAGCCGCTCGTCGCCGAGTCGAGGGTGGCGGCACTCCCGCGCACCCACCCGCTCGCCGCCCGCGCGAGCCTGGCCTGCCGCGATCTCGCTGATCTGCCGATGCCGCAGTGGCCGAGCGCGAATGCCGCCGAACGGGACTACTGGGCGGGCCGTGACACCGTCCCGAGCGGTGAGCCGCTGATCGGCCCGACGGTCCACGACAACTCCCAGCTCCTGGAAGCCGTCGCGCTCGGCCAGGCCGTCGCCCTGGTCCCTGCTTCGTTCGCGAAGTGGTACATCCGAGACGACATCGTGTACCGCCCGGTACGCGACGCGAGCGAGTACACGATCGCCATCGCCTGGCGTGAGGGTCTGCGCGATCCGTGGATCGCCCGGGTGGTCCATGCCGCCGTCAAGATCACGGCCGGTGCCGTGGACCTCGCGGAACCCGCCTGACGGCATGCCGGAACGCCGAGGGAGGCCGGCGGAACGTGGAGCCGCCGCGCTCCCGGATGACGCGACGCCGTTCCGTTCCCGACCTGCGGCACACCATCATGGTCGGCAGGGCTAGAACACCGGGATGACCTCCTCGGGGTCGAGGAAGTCGACCTCGACGCCCTCGATGTCGAGCTCGGGTATCGCGGGGAACTCGATGCCCCAGCGTTCCACGATGGCGCGGATCTTGGCCATGGCCACCCGCCAGTTGTCGGCCTGCTCCTCGTAGGAGAGCACGCCGAGACCGCCGTCGCGGGCGTGGTCCATCAGGACGCGGTGGTTGTGCAGGAAGTACGGCGGCAGCTCCCAGAAGCCGCCCGGCGGCTCCCACAGGATCATCGACAGGAAGACGAACCCGGCGCGGAGCTGACGGGTGATCATTGAGCGGGTGTCGTCGGTGAGGCCGGGCCACTCGTTCTCCAGGATGGTCATGCAGATCTGGAGATGGCGTGACTCGTCGCGGCCGATGCGGTGGAACATCTCGCCGAACACGGGGTGGTCGGTGCCGCCGGCCATGCCGCGGAACAGGGTGGAGGCGGCCATCTCCCCCATCATGAAGCTGGTGAACAGCACCGGCAGGGTGTATTTGCCGACGGCGCTGCTGTAGCCCGTCCAGTAGCGGCCGCCGTTGTGGTAGAGCCAGCCGATGTTGTTGTGGGCGGCCCTCTCCAGGTCGGTGGCCGGAGTCCAGTCGAGCGGCCCGCCCGGCCAGAGCTTGGCGATGGTGCGCTGGCAGCACTCCTCGTGGTTCATCTCGTCACGCGTGATCGAGAAGAAGCACTTGCGGACCGGATCCTCCTCGTGCTTCTCGAACGCCTGGATGGTGGCGCGGGCGAAGACCGCCGGGCCCGAGGCGTCGAAGTTGGCCAGCACGGAGAACCAGTACATGATCCCCAGGCGCTGTTCGACGGTGAAGTCGTCCGGGTCGAGGCCGTCCCAGGGGAGGTCGGCGGGGTTCCAGACCATGCGCTTGGACTTCTCGTAGATGGCCGCGAGCTTGGTGGTCTCGACCCGCCATTCCATGGGGTAGATGTTCGGCTGGGGGATCTCCGGGGCCGGCCAGAAGCCGCCCTCGGGAATCGACAGGTCCGCCATGACTCCACCCCTTATGTGACAGATACAGCTCACATCCTGCGCTCGGATGTCACATCTTTCAAGAGCGTGCCCGCTGGGTCATGGCGACACACACGAGGACGGCCAGCGCGGCCGCGACCGTCGCCGGGCCGAACCGCTCCCCGAGAAGGAGCCAGGCCCACAGCAGCGTCAGCAACGGCTGCGCGAGCTGGGTCTGCCCGGCTCGGGCGATGCCCCCGGCGGCCAGGCCCGCGTACCAGGGGATGAAGCCGAGGAACATCGAGACCAGTCCCACGTAGGCGAACCCGGCCAGCGACACCGCGCTGGGCCGTACGTCGGTCGCCAGTGCCAGCGCGACCGTCACCGGGACGGTGAGCGGGGCGGCCACGACGAGGGCGTAGGAGATCACCCGCCAGCCGGGGGTCTCGCGGGCCAGCCGCCCGCCCTCGGTGTAACCGACGGCCGCCGACAGCAGCGCTCCCACCAGGAGCAGGTCGGCCCCGGTGGCGTGGCCGCCGCCCCGGCTGAGGGTGAAGGCCGTGATCGCCACCGCGCCCAGACCGCACGCCACCCAGAACAGCGGCCGGGGCCGCTCTCCCCCGCGCAGGACGGCGCAGGCGGCGGTGGCGGCGGGCAGCAGCCCGGTGACCACCGCCGCGTGGGAGGCGCTCGCTCCGGCGTCGAGCGCCAGCCCGCTGAAGAGGGGGAAGCCGAACACCACGCCGACCGCGATGACGAGGTAGGACCGCAGCTGGGACCTGGGCGGCAGCAACGGCACCCTGGCGGCCATCAGGCAGATCAGCGCCGCGACGGCGGCCACCGCGGCCCGCCCGATCGCCACGAGGTAGGGGTCGAACCCCTCCATCGCGAAGACCGTCGCCGGGAACGAGCCCGAGAACGACAGCACCCCGAGGGCGGCGAGCGCGCTTCCCCGCCATGCCGTGCCGGGGCGCGCCGGGTTGGCGCCGACCGCTACTCCGCTCGGGACGATAACGCTATCCTTAGTACTCATGAATGACGATAGCAGTATCGTCCGTCTCGCCGCCATGATCCGGGAGGAGACGGAGCGGCTGCGCCCCGGAGACAGACTGCCATCGAGCCGGGAGCTGATGCGGTTGCACGGCGTGAGCCCGGTGACCGTGTCGCGCGCGCTGGCCCGGCTCGCCGCCGAGGGTCGCGTGATCACCAGGCCCGGCAGCGGGACCTTCGTCGCCCCGGCGGTCGCGCGGACCGGCGGCACGGCGGACCTGTCCTGGCAGACGGTGGCGCTCGGCGACCGGGTGGTGGACGACACCGACGTCATCGGCCTGCTCACTCCCCCGCCGGACGGCGTCATCCCGCTCACCGGCGGCTACCTCAACCCGGCCATGCGCCCGTCCAAGGCCCTGTCCGGCGCCGCCTCCCGCGCGCTGCACCGCCCCGACGCGTGGTCGCTGCCGCCCCTGACCGGCATTCCGGAGCTGCGCGGGTGGTTCGCGCAGGAGGCGGGCGGCGACATCACACCGTCCGACGTCCTCGTCGTCAGCGGCGGGCAGTCCGCCCTCACCCACGCCTTCCGCGCCCTCTCCGCCCCGGGCACCCCGATCCTCGTCGAGACCCCGACCTACCCGGGCGCGCTCGCCGCCGCACGGGCCGCCGGGCTTCGCGCGACGGCCGTGCCCATGGACCGCGGCGGAGTGCGCCCCGAGCTCCTCGCGGAGGCCTTCGCGGTCACGGGCGCGCGGGTCTTCTTCTGCCAGCCGACTCTGCACAACCCCACCGGCGCGACCCTGAGCGCCGAACGGCGCGGGCAGGTGCTCGCGATCGCCCGGGCGGCGGGGGCGTTCGTCGTCGAGGACGACTACGCCAGATATTTCGCGGCGGCCCCGGCTCCGGCCTCGATGATCTCGATGGACGCCCACGGCACGGTCGTGCACATCAACTCCCTCACCAAGGTCCTGGCGCCGAGCATGCGCGTCGCCGGGATCACCGCCCGGGGTCCGGCCGCGCGGCGGCTTCGGGCGAGCCAGATCGTGGAGGCGTTCTTCGTCGCCCGGCCGCTCCAGGAGACGGCGCTGGAGTTCGTCGGCTCGCCCGCCTGGCCGCGCCATCTGGCCGGGCTGGGCGTCGAGCTCACGGCGCGCAGGGACACGCTCGCCGCCGCGCTGACCGCCCGGATGCCCGCCGCCGAGATCCATCTCCTCCCCCGGGGCGGCCTGCACCTGTGGGTACGGCTGCCGCCCGACCGGGACGAGGACACCGTGGTGGAGGCGGCCCGGCGGGCGGGTGTCCTGGTGAGCCCGGGGCGCATCTACTACCCGGCCGAGCCCCCCGGCCCCCGGATACGGGTGACCCATTCGGCGGCCCTGCACCTGCCGGAGCTGGTCGAGGGGGTGCGGCGCCTGGCCACGGCGCTGGAGGGCCCCTGAGAGACGGCCCGGCACGGCGCTGGAGGGCAACCTGAGAGGCGGCTCGGTACGGCATTGGAGGGCACCTGAGAGGCGGCTCGGTACCGCACACCCCTCTGCGACACAACACCTCTCAAAACGCCATGCAGGTGTCGCAGTGAATACAACCCCCTAATGGCATACAGTGGTTGCGAAGAGGTGATTGAACGATGAACAACCCCTCCGACCTGGTGTGCGACTTCGTCAACAGCTACGACGTCGAGAGCGGGGCCGACGCGATACCGTCCCCCGCGGCGCTGGCCGCGTGGCTGGGCAGACGCGGCCTGATCGGCCCGGCGGACACCGCCGGCGACGACGACCTGGCGGCGGCCGTGGAGCTCCGCGAGTCCCTGCGCGCGGCCCTGCGCCGCAACCACGCCCCCGGCCACGCCCCTGACGGCGACCCCGACGGCGCCCCCACCGGCGAGCCCGGTGGCGAGCCCACCGTCGCCCCCTGGCCAGGAGTGCCTCACTCCTTCGCCGGCCTCCCGCTGCGGATGACGCTGACGACCGGCGGGCCCGTCCTCGAACCGGTTCACACCGGCGTGCCCGGCGGGCTGGCCAGGATCGCGGCCGCGGTGCTGGACACGCGCGCCGACGGGACGTGGCCGAGGTTGAAGGTGTGCACCGAGAGCACCTGTCAGTGGGCGTTCGTCGACCTGTCCAAGAACCGCTCGCGCTCCTGGTGTTCGATGAAGGTCTGCGGTAACCGCACCAAGACTCGGGCATATCGGGCTCGCCGCCAGCCCGAGGCGGGTTCACGTCATCCGTGAGTCGGATTCCCCGATACGGTGTAGGAGCCTGTCTCGGGGATCCACCCGCCTGATGCCCGCTCGCGTGGCACGAGACCCACGAGACGGCGCTTCCTGAGGCGACGGCAGACGGCAGAGAAGGAGCGGGCCGAGATGGCAGACGTAGGCGTGCGGGCGGCTCGGCACGATGATGTCGCCGCGGTGACGAGCACCCAGATCCGCGCCTGGAAATACGGTTACCGGGATTTCCTTCCCGAAGGACCGCTGGAGCAGATGACCGGCCCGGCCGCCGAGGAGATGTGGCGGCGCCAGTGGGACGAGGCGATCGTCACCCCGCCGTCCTCCCGGCATCGGGTGCTGGTCGCGGTGGAGCAGGTCGTCCTCGACACCGACGCGTTCCCGGCACTGGGTCCCGGCGGGATCGAAGCGGCCGCGGCGATGCGCGGCGCCGAGCGCGTGGTGGGCCTCGCCTCGCACGCACCGGCCGAAGATCCCGATCTCGATCCGACCACCACCGCCGAGATGCTCACCTTCCTGGTGGATCCCGACCACGTCCGGCGCGGACACGGCAGCCGCCTGCTCAACGCGACGGTCGACTACCTCCGTGACGACGGCTATCACACCATCGTCACCTGGGTGTTCGCCGACAACCACGGCCCGCTCGGCTTCCTGGAGTCGGCCGGTTGGGGCGAGGACGGCGCCGAGCGGGTCCTGAACATAGGGCGGCCGGTGCGGATGATCCGCCTGGCCACCGACATCAGCTAGCGTCGGCGGCGCCGGGACCTGCCCCTTCGGCCGGTCCCGGCGCCGCCGGCGGCAACCGCCCGAGAGGAAACCCGCAACACCATGGCCACCCCGAGCCAGTGGATCGCCGGCGCCCGTCCGCGCACCCTCCCCGCCGCCGTCGTCCCCGTCGTCGTCGGCACCGGCGTCGCGATCGGATACGGCGGAGCGATCTGGTGGCGAGCCCTGCTCGCCCTGTTCGTGGCGCTCGCGCTGCAGGTGGGCGTCAACTACGCCAACGACTACAGCGACGGCGTGCGCGGCACCGACGACGAGCGCGTCGGCCCGATGCGCCTGGTCGGCTCGAAAGCGGCGACGCCCCGTCAGGTCCTCGGCGCGGCCTTCGGCTGCTTCCTGGCCGCCGCGGTGGCGGGGCTGGCGCTGGTCGTGGCCACCGGCGCGTGGTGGCTGGTGCTGGTCGGCGCGGTGTCGATCGCGGCCGCCTGGTTCTACACCGGCGGCTCCAGGCCCTACGGCTACCGCGCGCTCGGCGAGATCTCGGTGTTCGTGTTCTTCGGCCTGGTCGCGGTGACCGGCACCACGTTCGTGCAGCTCGAATGGCTGCCCTGGACGGCGCTGGCCGCCTCGGTCCCGGTGGGTCTGCTGGCCTGCGCGATGCTGGTGGTCAACAACCTGCGCGACATCGTCACCGACGGCCCGGCCGGTAAGCGCACCATGGCCGTGGTGCTCGGCGACACCCGCACCCGCGCCCTCTACACCCTCTGCCTGGTCCTGCCCCTGGTGATCGCGCCGGTCATGGCGCCGTGGCAGCCGTTCACCGCACTGGCCGTGCTGTCCGCGCCGCTCGCGATCGCCCCGGTCAAGGCCGTCAGGCAGGGCGCGACCGGCCGGGCCCTGATCGCCACCCTCCAGCAGACCGGCCGCTTCCAGCTCGTCTACGGCCTGCTGTTCACCATCGGCCTGGCACTGCGAGCCCTTTAAGAACGATCACCTTGGAGACCGATACAGGCCGGGTACCCCAGGCTCGTACTGTTCGACAACAGGCCCACCCGTTCCTCTTTGATTCACTGAACGTGAATGTTCAATGACAAGGTTGGAGGCGCCGTGGCCGTCGAGCAACGCGGGATCGAGCTGGTCTCGCCGTCGGAGAGGTACGGCCGGCCGCGAGATCTGCTCTTCCTCTGGAGCGGCACCACGCTCGGCATCTTCACCCTGGTCTACGGCACCGTCGTCGTCTCCCTGGGGCTGAGTTTCCCGCAGGCGGTCATGGCCATCGTGATCGGCAACCTGCTGGCCTTCCCGCTCGTCGGCCTGACGAGCCTGCAGGGCCCGGCCGTCGGCACCTCCACGATGGCGATCTCACGGGCGGCGTTCGGCCCCAAGGGTGCCCGGGCGCTCAGCTTCTTCGGCTGGATCAACATGGTCGGCTTCGAGGCCGGCGGCATGGTGCTGATCACCTTCGCCTCGCTGGCCCTGCTCGACCAGGCCGGGGTCACCGGCCAGAGCGCCGGCCTGAAGATCGGCGTGATCGTCGTCGCGGCACTGATCCAGCTCGTGCTGCCGCTCATCGGGCACGCCGCGGTGATGAAGGCGCAGAAGTACTTCACCTGGGTGTTCGTCGCGATGTTCGCCGTCATGGGCGTCCTCATCGCGCCCAAGGTGCAGGTCGCCCCAGGCGACGGCGCCGACTTCGCCACGTTCACCATCGCGGTGGCGCTGGTCATGTCGGCCGGTGGGCTGTCGTGGGCCCCGCTGGGCAGCGACTACTCGCGCTACCTGCCGGCGAGCTCCAGCAAGAAGGCCGTCTTCGGCTACGCGATGTTCGGCGGGCTCGTGCCGTACATCCTGCTGATGACACTCGGCGCGGCCGTCGCCACCGTGGTCAAGGACGCCGGCGACCCCGTCTCCGGCCTGCCCGGCGCGCTGCCGTCCTGGTTCGTGGTGCCCTACCTGCTGCTGGCGATCGTCACGCTGTTCGCGGTCAACACCACCGACCTCTACTCCTCCGGACTGAACCTGCAGGCCTCCGGGATCAGGATGAGCCGGTCCCTGGCGGTCGTGCTCGACCTGGTCATCTGTGTCGCGATCACCTGTGTGGCGGTGTTCTCCGACTCCTTCAACACGATGCTCAACACCTTCCTCGGCCTGCTGATCATCTGGCTGGCCCCCTGGGCGGGCATCTACCTCACCGACTGGCTGCGGCGCAGGGGCCGCTACGACGCCGAGGGCCTGTTCGCCGACGGCGGGCCGTACCACGGCAGCGGCGGCATCCGCTGGACCGGCATCGTCGCGCAGGTCGTGGGCATGATCGCAGCAGCACTCTGGATCAACTCGACGGCTTTCACCGGACCGCTCTCCCAGGCCACCGGCGGCTCCGACTTCAGCATCTTCGCGGGCTTCCTCGCCGCGGGCCTGGTGTACGCCGCGCTCGACCGGCGCCCCGTCCCCGTGCCCGTCGCGGCCTGACCTGCGCCGGCCGGCGCCGCCTGACCCATGGCGGCCGGCCCATGCCGCCTGACCCGCACAGCCTGACCCGCGGCGGCCGGCCCGTGCCGCCTGAGCGGCGCCTCCCGCCAAGCGCCACCCACCCCGCGCTTCCCGACCCGAAAGGCATTCCCGCGAAAATGGTCGACCGCATCCTGCTCGACGTCGCCTACGGACGGCGTCCCGCCGACACGATCATCACCAACGGCACCCTCGTCAACGTGCTGACCGGTGAGACCTATCCCGCCGAGATCGGCATCAGCGGCGCCCGCATCGCCACCGTCGGCACGGATCTCCCCCGGGGCCCGGAGACGAAGGTCATCGACGCCGCGGGCGGCTACCTCGTCCCCGGTCTGATCGACGGCCACCTGCACATCGAGTGCAGCAAGCTGTCGGTGACGAGCTTCGCCGACCTGGTCGTCCCCTACGGCACCACCAGTGTCGTGTCCGGCCTGGACCAGATCCTCGTGGTGGACGGCCTGCCCGGCGTGCGCGGCTTCCTGGACGAGGCCGCCCGCACCGGCATGCGCATCTGGTGGGGCGCGCCCGCCAAGGCCCCCTACACCGTCCCCGAATCGACCGTCGGGCACACCTTCGGCCCGGCCGAGCACCGGCAGGCCCACGAGTGGCCCGAGTGCGTCGGCATCTGGGAGACCGTGCAGGAGTTCGTCGAGCACGGTGACGAGGCCGTCATGGAGGCGCTCGACCTGGCCGAGCGGCACCGGCTGCCCGTCTTCGGCTGCGCGCCGCTGTCGGACCCGCGCCGGATCAGCGGCCTGGCCGCGGCCGGGATCCGCCTGGACCACGAGTCGTACTCGGCCGAGGAGACGCTGGACAAGCTCCGCCGGGGCATCTACGCCATCGTGCGCGAGTCGAGCGTCGCCCACTTCCTGGAGGAGAACATCAAGGTGGTCTCCCAGGTGGGCGCCCGCCGGGTGGCCTTCTGCACCGACGACGTACACGCCGCCGACGTGCTCGCCGGGGGGCACATGGACAAGCTGGTCCGGATGGCGGTCGAGGCGGGCGTGGACCCGGTGACCGCGATCCAGATGGCCACGATCAACTGCGCGGAGATGTATCGGATCGACCATCTGGTCGGCAGCATCGCCCCCGGCCGGTTCGCCGACGTGCTGATCGTGGACGACCTGGCGGACTTCCGGGTGCGCGAGGTCGTGGCGGGCGGCACGCCGGTCGCCCGGGACAATGCGATGATCACCCCCTCCGCTCCCCCCTCCCGCGGTGCGGTGCGCCCCTTCCCCGTCTCCGAGCTGTCGGCCGACGACATCGTGCTCCGCGCGCCCGAGGGCGCCGCCACGGTGACCGCGCTGGCCATGAGGATGTCCCCCGAGCAGGTCTTCGTCCGCAAGCGGCACGACGTCACGCTCGCGGTGACCGACGGGATCGTGGAGCCGTCCGTGGAGCGGGACGCGCTCTACATCACGGTCGTCGAGCGCTACGGCAAGACCGCCAACCGGCCGGTCGCCCTGATCAACGGGTTCGGCATCACCAGGGGCGCGATCGCGACCAGCGCCGCCCCGGACGACAACAACATCATCTGCGTCGGTGCCTCCCGCTCCGACATGGCCCTGGCCGTCAACGAGGTCGCCAGGGCCGGCGGCGGCCAGGTCGTCGTGGTGGACGGCGAGGTCCTGCAGCTGCTGCCGCTACCGGTGGGCGGCATCGTCTCCGACCTGCCGGCCGCCGAGATGGCCGAGGCCGAGAGCCGCCTGGACGACCTGGCCCGCGAGCTGGGCTGTGCGCTGCCCTCCCCGCTGATGTATCTGTTCTTCCTGTCGATCACCGCGATCCCCGACTACGCCATCACCGACCTCGGCCTGGTCGACTGCGTCAAACTTGAGGTCATCGACCCGATTCTCTCCTGGAGCTGACAATGAAGGATTTCATCGGAGGCCTGCCCAAGTGTGAGCTCCACCTGCACATCGAGGGCACCCTGGAACCGGAGCTCAAGTTCGAGCTCGCCGAGCGCAACGGCATCGACCTGCCCTACGCCTCCGTCGAGGAGATCCGGGCCGCCTACTCCTTCGACGACCTGCCCTCCTTCCTGAAGATCTACTACGAGGGCATGGACGTCCTGCGAACCGAGCCCGACTTCTACGACCTGGCCATGGCCTACCTGCGCAAGGCCGCCTCACAGAACGTCCGCTACGCGGAGATCTTCTTCGACCCGCAGGCCCACACCTCGCGCGGCGTGCCGTTCGACGTCGTCATCCGCGGCCTGCGCCGGGCGCTGATCGACGCCGAGACCCAGCTCGGGGTGCGGGCGCAGCTCATCATGTGCTTCCTGCGCGACTTCCAGGCCGAGTACGCCATGGCGACGCTGCTGGAATCCCTTCCCTACCGCGAGTGGATCGTGGGCGTCGGCCTCGACTCCGACGAGAAGGGCAACCCGCCGGCGAAGTTCAAGGCGGTCTACGAGCGGGCCCGGCAGGAGGGCTACCTGCTGACGATGCACTGTGACGTCGACCAGGAGAACTCCACCGAGCACATCCGCCAGGCCATCGAGGAGATCGGCGTCAACCGCATCGACCACGGCGTCAACGCCCTGGAGGACCCCTCGCTCGTCGAGGCGATCCGTGCCAGGGGGCTGGGCCTGACCTTGTGCCCGATCTCCAACGGCTACGTGACCGACTCGATGAAGGCCGACGCGATCCGCCGGATGCTCGACCTCGGCCTGCGCGTCACGATCAACTCCGACGACCCGGCCTACTTCACCGGCTACGTCCAGGAGAACCTCGCAGCCCTCGCCGAGGCGCTGAAGCTGTCGCAGGAGGAGCTCGTCCAGCTGGAGCGGAACGCCTTCGAGATCACCTGGCTGCCCCGCCATCTGAAGGACGCCTACCTCGCCGAACTCGACGCCTACGCCGCCGCGCCCGGCGCGTCCTGAGAGGTCCGGCGGCTGCGGGGGGCGTCCGGGACGGGTCCCGGACGCCCTTGTGGACTCCCGGGCGGGCCGCCGGCGGGTCAGCGCATCCTGAGTGCCAGCAGGAAGTCGACCCGCTCGTCCAGGGCGTTGAGCGACCGGCCGGTCAGCTCCTCGATCCGCTTCAACCGGTAGCGCAACGTGTTGACGTGCACGTGCAGCCGGTCGGCGGTCGCCGCCCAGGAGCCCGACTCCTCCAGGAACGTCTCCAGCGTCTCGACCAGGTCCGTCTGGTGCGCAGCGTCATACTCCTCCAGCCGTCCCAGCAGCCGGGTGCGGAAGGAACGCCGCAGCTCCCCCGGGATCGCGGCGATCAGCGAGCGATGGGAGCTGACGTCGTCCCCGGTGATCGCCGACACCCGGCCTTCGCCCAGCTCGGCCAGCGTGCGAGCATGCCTGGCCTCCTCGATCAGGCTGCTCAGCGCGGCCGGTCCGGTGGTGACGCTGCTGACGCCGATCGTGATCCGGGCGGCGCCCAGCCCGGCCTCCAGCGTGGCGGCCCCGGCCAGCATGTGGGAGGTCAGTTCGGCGGCGCTGTTGCCCGCCAGCGGGACCAGCGCGACGGCCTCACCGCCCACCGCCGTCGCCACGCCCGGCGCCAACGGCCGCAGCAGCTCGTCGAGCACGGCGACGCCCACCTCGTCCGCGCGTTCGGTCCCCTCGACCGCGAGCGCCACGGCCAGCAGGCCGTCCTCGGTCTCGATGTGCAGGGTGTGCAGCCGCGACACCACCCCCGGCAGATTCGCGTCCCCGGAGGCGAGCAGCCCCAGCAGCTGGTCGAGCACCCGCCGCTCGATCCGCTGGGCCGCCTCCAGCCGGGAGCGCTCCAGCGCCACCAGGGCGGCCAGCTCCACGATCAGGTCCTCGTGCTCGCCGCCCGCACGCACCTGCTCCCCGGCGTAGGCCAGGAACCAGTTGGCGATCCGGTGGGGAGCTCCCCTGCTCACCGGGAAGACCGACAGCACGGTACCGTCGGTCTGCACCGCCGTACCGGGCAGGAAACGCGCCGACAGGAACGCGTGCGCCAGCCGTTCGCCGGCCCCGGCGGGCAGCGGCTGCGAGCCCACGATCACCCGGCCGGTCGCCGACATTACCCAGCAGGGCACGTCCAGCTCCCCCGCCACCGCGGTGACGACCTTGCTCAGGCTCCCGCCGTCCACGAGGGTGCTGGCCAGCCGCCTGCGGGAGCCGTACGGCCGGCTCGGGGTGGCGCCGAACTCGTCGATCAGGGCACGCAGGACGTGTTCGGTGAGCGTGCTGAAGGAGACCTCGACGCCGAGCGCGAGCATCGGCAGCCCGGCGTCGGCGCAGGCGTCGATGAGGTCGGCGGGCGGAACCTTGAGTGCGGTGCCGGAGCAGAGCGCGGCGACCTTGGCCTCGACCAGCGCGGCCACGAAGCGCCTGGCGGAGTCTGGGCCGTCGTGCCAGGTCAGCTCGGTCAGGACGAGCTCGCCGGCCTTGAGGAAGCGGCCCGGCTCGATCAGGTCGGTGGTGGCGATGCCACGGACCCGGCGATCGAGCAGATCGTGACCGCTGAGCACCTTCAGCCCCAGGTGGTCGGCCTGGCACAGGTCCCGCAGGCGCATACCAGTAGGTTAGCCGCGGCTCAGACCGGCCAGGACTCGCGCCGCCAGGCCGCGTCCCAGAACAGCCACTCGTAGCGCGCCGTGGTCAGCGCGTGCTCGCACAGACGTGCCCGATCGGCCTCCGGCAGCGTCAGGGCCACCTCGTCCAGCAGGTCGAGCACCCCGGCGACGGTCTCCTGGTAGTGCTCGTTGCCGTAGGTCTCGATCCACCAGGCGTAGAGCGGGTCGGGCGACGACTGCTTCAGCAGCTCCTCGCCGACCTTCGCGTAGATCCAATAACACGGCACGATCGCGCCCAGCGCCTCGGGGAAGGTGCCCAGATGACAGGCGCGCAGCAGGTAGGAGCCGTAGCCGACGGTGGTGGGCGTGGCGCCCTCGCCCCGTGCGTCGCCCTCGTCCATGCCGAACGCGGCCAGCAGCTCGACGTGGAGGCTGTGCTCCACCTCCACCGTGCGCGCCGCGTCCCCGGCGAACCGCTGCACCACGGCCGGGTCGGCGGCCTTCACCCCGCAGGCCGCCAGCGCCCGCGCGTAGTCGGGCAGGAAGTGCGTCTCCTGCACCACGAAGTGCCGGAAGACCTCACGCGGCAGCGTCCCGTCGGTCAGTCCGGCGAGGAACGGGTGGACCAGGATCTCACCGTAGACACCCTCGACGACCTGCCACACCTCATCACGGAACCGGCTCACGCCAGCGATGCTACCGGCATCACGATCGCGGAGAGTTGACTAAACCAATACGGTCGTCCATATTGGAGGGGTGGCCAGACCATCGAAGAAAGAACAGATCCTGAGCGAAGGCCTTGAGGTGGTGCGCCGCCGAGGGTTCAACGCCGCCGGAGTTCGCGACATCACCTCCGCGGCGGGCGTGCCGCAGGGCTCTTTCACCAACCATTTCGCCTCCAAGGAGGCGTTCGGGCTGGAGATCCTCGACCGCTATTTCACGGACGTGCGCTCGGTCGTGGCGGTCACCGTGGAGGAGGCCGACCACGCGCCGCTGGAGCGGTTGCGGGCCTACTTCGACGCGATCACCGACCGGCTCGAGGAGCGCGGCTGGCACCACGGCTGCCTGATCGGAAACATGAGCCTGGAGGTCACGGAGCACAGCGAGACGATCCGCGCCAGGCTTGCCGAGATCTTCGCCCAGTGGCGGGAGCCGTTCGCGCGATGCCTGCTGGAGGCCGAGGCCGCCGGTCAGATCCGGCTCGGCGTGCCGGCCCTGGAGCTGGCGGATTTCCTCATCACCTCCTGGCAGGGCGCCATCCTCCGCATGAAGGTCGAGCAGAGCCCCGAACCCCTGGAGCGGTTCAAGCGCATCGTGTTCACCACCGTCATCCACCTTTGAAAAGGAAGAACCAATGGCATATCCCCAGGTTTCCCCGATCAGCGTTTCCCGGATCAGCGCGGCCGACACCCACACCCGCGAGCGAACCCGCGTCCTGGACACCGAGATGAGTCACGTCGAGGTGGGCAGCGGTGACCCGATCGTGTTCCTGCACGGAAATCCGACCTCCTCCTATCTGTGGCGCAACATCATCCCCTCCGTCAGCGACCTCGGCCGGTGCCTGGCCCCCGATCTGGTCGGCATGGGCCGCTCCGGCTCCGCGCCCGACGGCGGCTACCGGTTCGACGACCAGGTGCGCTATCTCGACGCGTGGTTCGACGCCCTGGGTCTGACGGAGAACGTCACACTGGTCCTGCACGACTGGGGTTCGGCGCTCGGTTTCCACTGGGCCGCCCGTCACCCGGAGCGGGTCAAGGCGATCGCCTACATGGAGGCGATCGTCCAGCCGCGGCTCTGGTCGGACTTCACACACGGCCGCGACGAGCTGTTTCGCGTGCTGCGCTCCGACAGGGGAGAGCCCCTGGTCCTGGAGGAGAACTTCTTCGTCGAGACGGTCCTGCCCAGGAGCGTCATGCGCGCGCTGACCGACGAGGAGATGGCGGCCTACCGCGCCCCCTTCCAGACGCCCGACTCCCGCCTGCCGACGCTGGTGTTCGCGCGGGAGCTGCCGATCGACGGAACCCCCCGCAACGTCGCCGAGATCGTCGAGGAGTACGGGCGCTGGCTCTCGCAGAGTCCCGTCCCGAAGCTGTTCGTGGCCGCCGAACCCGGAGCCCTGCTCGTCGGCCGAGCCGCGGAGTTCGCCCGGAGCTGGCCGAACCAGCGCGAGGTCACCGTCAGCGGAATCCACTATGTCCAGGAGGACTCCCCCGTCGAGATCGGAACCGCCCTCCGCGACTTCCTGCGAGATCTGTGACTTCCCGCGCGACCTGTGACGCGGACGCGGCGCACCTCAGAGAACACGGCGCGCCTCAGAGAACGCAGTGCTCTTCAGAGAACGCGGCGCATCACGACGCGGGGGGCGAGCTCGATGCCCAGCTCCCGCTCATGAGCCACCAGCGCGGCCAGCTCCGGTCCCCATTCGGCGGGATCGAGGACTGCGAAGCCCCGCTGGGCATACCACGGCCCGTTCCACGGCACGTCCCGGAACGTCGTCAGCGTCACCGCCGCCGAACCGGTCGAGGCCGCGTGGTCGCAGACCGCTTCCAGCAGGCGTCCGCCGACGCCCCGGCGGCCGTGATCCGGATGGACGGCGAGCTGGTCGAGGTGGACCAGCCCGTCCACCCGGCCGATCATCGCGAACCCGACCGGAGGAGCCCCCGCGACCAGGACCCGTGACGGGTCGCGGGTCTCCTCGATCATCGTCGTCCCCTCCGGGAAGACGATGCCCACCTGGGCGAACACCCCGTCGGCGGCGGTCTCCACCGCCGCGAGCCCCGGCAGCTCGCCGGCCTCGGCCCAGCGCACCTCAGTCGAGGTCGAAGATCGATTGCTTTCCATGGAACGGAAGGATATAGCGGCAGCGCACGCAGATCATCAGGGTTATCCGGTGGGTGCTCATCCCCCACAGACCTTCCATCCTGCCCTGCTCCTGCTGGAACTCCGTCCCCTCGCAGAGGGGACAGGCGAGCTCGGATCGCGTCATATCCGGTAGGACGGACGGCTCCCCGCAGGAGTTCCTCGTCTACAGGTCGAGCAACGGCTCCAGGCCGACGGTCAGCCCCGGGGTCTCCCCGACCCGGCGCACGCCGAGCAGCACGCCCGGGGTGAACGACGAACGGCTCATGGTGTCGTGGCGGATGGTGAGGAGCTCCCCGTCGCCGCCCAGGAGCACCTCCTGGTGGGCGATCAGTCCGGCCAGCCGCACCGCGTGCACGTGAATACCCTCCACCTCCGCGCCGCGGGCTCCGTCCAGCTCCGCGCTGGTCGCGTCGGGCATCGGCCCGGCCCCGGCCTTGCGCCGCGCCTCGGCGACCAGCTCGGCCGTACGGCGTGCGGTGCCGGAGGGCGCGTCGGCCTTGTTCGGGTGGTGCAGCTCGACGATCTCGACGGATTCGAAGTAACGGGCGGCCTGCTGGGCGAAGTGCATCATCAGCACGGCCGCGATGCCGAAGTTGGGCGCGATCAGCGCATTGACGCCGGGGTTGTCGTCCAGCCAGCCGCGGACGGTCGCCAGGCGCCCGGCGTCGAAGCCGGTGGTGCCGACCACCGGGTGGATGCCGTGGGAGATGCACCATTCGAGGTTGCCCATGACGACGTCGGGGTGGGTGAAGTCCACCACCACCTCGGAGCCCGCGAGGCCCTCGATCGGGTCGTCCTTGTCGACGGCCGCGACCAGCTCCAGGTCGTCCGCCGCCTCGACGGCCTTGCACACTTCGATACCGACGCGCCCGCGGGCGCCGAGAACTCCAACCCTGATCACGGCCCCAAGGCTATACCGTCCGACCTCGCGGAACCTCGCCGCCGTACCCGCTCCGGACGACGGTTCGCGGGCGAGGCCGGCGCCGCAGGACGCCGAACCGCCACAGCAGGTGCCGCAGGGCGACGGTGACCGTGAGGATCACGATCGCGGTGAGGATCAGATCGGCCGCCCGCCGCAGACGCCGGTGCTCGGCTGACGCCGGCCGGGAGAACGCGAGCGCGTCGCCCGCGATGGGCAGACGACCCCGTTGCGCTGCCATCCCCGGGCAGCGCAACGGCCCCGGCGCGCCGACGCCGGGGCCGTTCACCGCCGGACGGCTAGCCTTCGACGACCCAGCCGAAGTCCTTGTCCTCGTAGGGGCCGATGACCGCGAGGGTCGTCGGCCGGGTGAGGACGTCCTTGGCGACCTCGGCGATCTCGTCCGCGGTCACCGCGTCGATCCTGGCGAGGACGTCGTCGACCGAGAGCAGCTCGTCGTAGACGAGCTCGCCCTTGCCGATCCGCGACATCCGGGAACCGGTGTCCTCCAGGCCGAGCACGAGGCCGCCGCGCATCTGGCCCTTGCCGCGGACGATCTCCTCCTCGGTGAGGCCGTCGGCGATCACCCGGAGGGTCTCCTCCCGGCAGATCTTCAGCACGTCGTCGATCTTCGACGGCAGGCAGCCGACGTAGATGCCGAACTGGCCGGTGTCGGCGTAGGCGGAGGTGTAGGAGTAGGCGGAGTAGGCAAGGCCCCGCTTCTCCCTGATCTCCTGGAACAGCCGCGAGGACATGCCGCCGCCGAGGGCCGCGTTGAACACGCCGAGCGCGAAGCGCCGCTCGTCGGTCCGGGTGAGGGCGGTCGTGCCGAGGACCAGGTTGGCCTGCTCGGTCGGCCGGTGCACCACCCGGGTCCCGGGACGGGCCTCGGCGCCGGGGCCGGACAGACGCGGGGCGATCGGCGAGGCGTCCCCGCCCAGGGCCCCGGCCCGCTCGTAGGCCGCGGCGACCAGGGCCACGACCTGCTCGTGGGTGACGTTGCCCGCCACCGACACCACGGTGTGCGTCGGCAGGTAGTAGCGGTGGTAGTACTCCGCGATCCGGTCGCGGCTCACGGCGTTGATCGAGTCGACCGTGCCGAGGATCGGCCGGCCGACGGGCGTGTCACCGTACATCTCGGCGGAGAACTGCTCGTGCACCATGTCGGAGGGGTCGTCGTCGTGCATGGCGATCTCCTCCAGGATCACGCCACGCTCGGCCTCGACGTCTTCCGGGGTGATGAGCGAGGAGGTCACCACGTCGGCGAGCACGTCGATCGCCACCTGCAGGTCCTCGTCGAGGACCCGCGCGTAGTAGCAGGTGTACTCCTTGGCGGTGAAGGCGTTGATCTCCCCGCCGATGCCCTCGATCGCCGCCGAGATCTCCAGCGCGTCCCGCGTGGGGGTGCCCTTGAACAGCAGGTGCTCAAGGAAGTGGGAGGCCCCCATGTGCTCGGGGGCCTCGTCCCTCGATCCGATGCCGACCCACATGCCGACCGCGACGGAACGCACGGTCGGCATGGACTCGGTCACCACCCGGAGCCCACCGGGGAGGACGGTGCGCTGCACGACCCCGGCACCGTCCTTGCCGGGGTGCAGAGTGGTCGTGATCACGAGTTGCGGTCTTCTCCCCCGCGGCTGCCGCCGCTGGTGCGGGTGCGGGTGCGGCGGGGCCGCTCCTCGCGGGGCCGCTCGTCGGCGCCGGACGCCGGGGGCTGCTCCTCGGCGGGGGCGGCGTCGTCGCCGCCCTCGGCCTTGGCCGCGGCCTCCTTCTCGATGACCTCGACCGGAACCAGGGAGAGCTTGCCGCGCGAGTCGATCTCGGCGATCTCCACCTGGATCTTCTCGCCGACGTTCATGACGTCCTCGACGTTCTCGATGCGCTTGCCGCCGTGCAGCTTGCGGATCTGGGAGACGTGCAGCAGGCCGTCCTTGCCCGGCATGAGGGAGATGAAGGCGCCGAAGGCGGCGATCTTGACGACCGTGCCCAGGTAGCGCTCGCCGACCTCCGGCATGTGCGGGTTGGCGATGGCGTTGATCGCCGACCGGGCCGCCTCGGCGGACGGGCCGTCGGTGGCGCCGATGTAGATGGTTCCGTCGTCCTCGATCGTGATCTCGGCGCCGGTGTCGTCCTGGATCTGGTTGATCATCTTGCCCTTCGGGCCGATGACCTCGCCGATCTTGTCGACCGGGACCTTGATCGTGATGATGCGCGGGGCCGTCGCGTTCATCTCCGCCGGGGAGTCGATGGCCTCCTGCATCACGTCGATGATGGCCAGCCGGGCGCCCTTGGCCTGCTTCAGCGCGGCGCCCAGGACCGAGGCGGGGATGCCGTCGAGCTTGGTGTCGAGCTGGAGGGCGGTGATGACCTCCTTGGTGCCGGCGACCTTGAAGTCCATGTCGCCCATGGCGTCCTCGGCACCGAGGATGTCGGTCAGCGTGACGTACTGGTCGCCCTCGTTGATCAGGCCCATCGCGATGCCCGCGACGATGCCCTTGAGGGGGACGCCCGCGTCGAGCAGCGCCATGGTCGAGGCGCAGACCGAGCCCATGGAGGTCGAGCCGTTGGAGCCGAGCGCCTCGGAGACCTGGCGGATCGCGTAGGGGAACTCCTCGCGGGCCGGCAGGACCGGGACGAGCGCCCGCTCGGCGAGCGCGCCGTGACCGATCTCACGGCGCTTGGGCGAGCCCACGCGGCCGGTCTCACCGGTGGAGTACGGCGGGAAGTTGTAGTTGTGCATGTAGCGCTTGGTGCGCTCGGGGTTGAGCGTGTCGATCATCTGCTCCATGCGGAGCATGTTCAGGGTGGTGATGCCCAGGATCTGGGTCTCGCCGCGCTCGAACAGGGCCGAGCCGTGCACGCGGGGCACGACGTGGACCTCGGCGTTGAGCTGGCGGATGTCCTTGACGCCACGGCCGTCGATGCGAACGCCCTCGGAGATGACCCGCTCGCGCATGAGCTTCTTGGTCAGCGAGCGGAACGCGGCGCCGACCTCCTTCTCGCGGCCCTCGAACTCGGAGCCGACCTTCTCGGCGGCCAGCGCCTTGACGCGGTCG
Organism: Streptosporangium sp. CA-135522; assembly: GCF_050949235.1. Classification (NCBI taxonomy): domain Bacteria; kingdom Bacillati; phylum Actinomycetota; class Actinomycetes; order Streptosporangiales; family Streptosporangiaceae; genus Streptosporangium; species Streptosporangium sp. CA-135522. The sequence goes on along the minus strand of NZ_CP192026.1, from coordinate 2,403,094 downwards.
AGCTCGCTCTCGCGCTCCTGCTTGCCGGCGATGGTCAGCGCCGCGGCGAGCTCGTTCTTGACGGCGTTGGTCACGGCCTCCAGGACGTCGTCCTGGTAGTCGAGGAACAGCGGGTACTCGGCGGTCTCCTTGGCGGCGACCTTGGCCACCTTGGACTGCGCCTCGCACAGGACCTTGATGAAGGGCTTGGAGGCCTCCAGGCCCTGGGCCACGGTCTCCTCGGTCGGCGCCACGGCGCCCTCCGCGACGAGCTTGAGCGTGTCGCGGGTGGACTCGGCCTCGACCATCATGATCGCGACGTCGCCGTCCGGCAGGACGCGACCGGCGACCACCATGTCGAAGGTGGCGTTGGCCAGCTCCGAGTGGGTCGGGAAGGCGACCCACTGGCCCTCGATCAGCGCGACGCGGACGCCGCCGATCGGGCCGGAGAAGGGCAGCCCGGCGAGCTGGGTGGACAGGGACGCGGCGTTGATCGCGACCACGTCGTACAGGTGCTCGGGGTTGAGCGCCATGACGGTGGCGACGACCTGGATCTCGTTGCGCAGGCCCTTGACGAACGACGGGCGCAGCGGCCGGTCGATCAGGCGGCAGGTGAGGATGGCGTCCTCGGAGGGACGGCCCTCACGGCGGAAGAACGAGCCGGGGATGCGGCCCGCGGCGTACATCCGCTCCTCGACGTCCACCGTGAGGGGGAAGAAGTCGAGGTTCTCCTTGGGGTTCTTGGACGCGGTGGTCGCGGACAGAACCATGGTCTCGTCATCGAGATAGACGACGGCGGAACCCGCCGCCTGGCGTGCGAGCCGCCCGGTCTCGAACCGGATGGTACGCGTGCCGAACGAGCCGTTGTCGATAACGGCTTCACTGCTGTGGACACCCTCCACGGGGGACCTCCTTGTGGTCGGTCGCCCGCGTCCACTCAGGCACGCGTCTCGCGCCTGAGTCGTCTTCTTGCCGGCTCCCCGTAGGTGCAGCGCCGGTCTTCGATCGAAGCGCCCGGTTCCGTATGGCTTACGCCATGATGACCGGGGGCCACTACCGAGGACCGGCCCTCCGACGCCGTGGGGCGCGCTTGCTGGCGGACGCGGGGCACTATCTCGGCTATTCAGTTTGCTCAGTGAGACGGCGTCTTCGCGGCGCGACGCGCCGGGATGCGTTCACATGAGATGAGGGAGCGGCGCGAGCGCCGCTCCCTCACAATTCTATCGGCGCAGGCCGAGCCGCTCGATGAGCGAACGGTAACGCGTGATGTCCTTGCTCTGCAGGTACTTCAGCAGACGACGGCGACGACCGACGAGCAGCAGCAGGCCGCGGCGGCTGTGGTGGTCGTGCTTGTGCGTCTTCAGGTGCTCGGTGAGCTCGCTGATGCGCTTGCTCAGCAGCGCGATCTGCACCTCGGGGGAACCGGTGTCGGTCTCTCCCTTGGCGTACTCACCGATGATCTGCTTCTTGGCGGCGGTGTCGAGCGACACGTCTCTCCTTGGAATCCTACGGGCACGCGTGATTTACAAGATGCCCGAGCGACCGTGCGTGCCTACAGTCGCCGTGGCGAGATCAGCGCCGGGGTTGTGACGCCACCGGTTACAGAGCTGACATGCCAGGTTACCATCAGCCCCCACGCGCCCGCACACCCCGAGGGTCCGGGCTTCCGTCGGCCGGGCGGGCTCCCGCCCGGCCGGGGACGTCGCCAGAAGGGGCCGGGACGGCCGTTCAGCCGCTCCGGTGGACCACCCTGCCACCGACGATCACGGTCTCCGTTCGCACCTCGGGGATGCGGGCGGCCGGGATCGCGAAGAGGTCCTCGGACATGATCACCAGGTCGGCGAGCTTGCCGACGGTCAAGGAGCCTCGGTCGTGGTCGCAGAAGTTGGCGTACGCCGAGCCGAGGGTGTAGGCCCGGATGGCGGTCTCCAGCTCGACGCTCTCCCCCGGCATCCACGCCGGTCCGCCGTCGAGGCCCCGGCGGGTGACGGCGGTGTAGATGCCGATCATGGGATCCATCTCGGCCACGTTCCAGTCGCTGGAGAACGCCAGCACCGCCCCCGCCTCGTGCAGCGAGCGCATCGGCCAGGCCTTGGCCCATCGCTGCGGGCCGACCGCCGCGGCCCAGTCGTGGCCGGGACCGGCGATGTCGGGCGAGCAGTGCCGGGGCTGCATGCAGGCGACCACGCCCAGCGAGGCGAAGCGCGGCACGTCCGCCGGGTCGAGGCATTCCACGTGGACGATCTGGTGACGGGCGTCGCGGCGGCCGTTGACCTCGAAGGCGTGCTCGACGGCGTCCAGCACGGTGCGGATGCCCCGGTCGCCGGTGGCGTGCACGAACGCCTGGAAGCCCGCGGCGTCCAGCTTGGCCAGCAGACCGGCGAACTCCTCCGGCGGATAGAAGGTCTCCCCCCGGTGCGAGTGCCCGCAGTAGGGCTCCAGGAGCGCGGCGGTGCGCGGCTCCACCACATCGTCGATGTAGAGCTTGAGCGGACCGACCCGGAACCACTCGTCGTCGTGCTCGGCCGCCGCGGCGGCGAAGTCGGCGAGGTCGGCGTCGCTCGTCCCCCGCGGGTGGAACAGCGCCACGATCACCCGGGAGCGCAGCCGCCCCTCGGCTCTGGCCCGCTCGAACAGCGGCAGGTCCTCCAGCGAGTTCTGCGGCTCGACGATCGTGGTGATGCCGAACGCGGTGGCCATGTCGAGGCTGTCCAGCAGCCGGGGATACCCGCGCTCCGGACTGGCCCACGGCACGCCCAGCCCGGCCAGCGCCCGCTGCCCGTCGCGCGAGAGTCCCCGGACCGCGAACTCGGTGACGAATCCGGTCGGCTCGCCCGACTCGTCGGTCTCCGCGACGCCGAACGGCAGGTCCGTGTGGTCGCGGTCGATGCCGAGCAGCCGCATGGCGACGGTGTTCAGCCACATGGTGTGCACGTCGTAGCCGAACACGAAGGCGGGCAGACCTTCGGTGAGCGGGTCCAGGTCTGCGGCGTGCGGCATTCGCCCGCCGGGGATGGCGGAGTACGCGAACGCCTCGCATTCGATCCACCCGGCCTCCGGGTTGGCCTGCCGCCATCGCGCGATCCGCCGCCCGATCTCGTCGAGCGAATCGGCTCCGGCGAGCTGGACGCACGCCTGGTCCGAACCCAGCCGGACGTGGTTGTGCGCGTCGACGAATCCCGGCAGGACCAGTCGTCCGCCGGCGTCGATGGTCCGGGCGGCGGCGGGAGCGTCGGTGTCGGAGCCGATCCAGGTGATCCGCCCGTCCCGTACGGCCAGCGCCTGCGCCCACGGCAGCGAGGGATCGACGGTGTGGATGCGCGCGTTGCGCACGAGGAGGTCGTTCATCGTGTCAGTCCTCGCTGGTCGTCACGACCCACCGGCTCGCCGAGCGGGGGCGCAGGTAGAACAGGTAGTAGGCGGTGAAGAGCGTCACGATGACGCCCGCGATGGCCAGGTCCGCGAACGACTGCTCGATCAGGGCGTAGGCCAGTGCGGCGATCACCGCGATCGGGATCACCGGCCACAGCGGCATCCGCCAGGCGGGGGTCTGGGCGTGGGCGGCCGTGCGGGCGCGCAGCGCCGCCACCGCGATCAGCAGGGAGACGATCGTCAGGACGACCGACGTCACCCCGAGCAGTCCCTCGATGTCGAACAGCGCGGCCATGAGCGCGCCGGGCAGGCCGATGGCCAGGGTGCTCACCCAGGGGGATCCCCACCGGGGGTGAAGCTTGGTCAGGGCGTGGTTGACCGCTTCCGGCCAGGCGCGGTCGCGGCCGGAGGCGAAGATGACTCGGCCGTTCTGCAGGGCCATGACCAGCACCGCGTTCAGGATCGCGATGGCGATGCCCAGGTTGATGAAGGTGGCGAAGCCGGGGCCGGCCCAGGCCCGCACGTAGTCGGGGAAGGTGCCGTTGACCAGGTCGTCGAGTGAGCCGACGCCGAGCACGGCGGCCGCCGTGGGCACGATGATGACGACCCCGGCCAGGCCCAGCGCCCAGAAGACGGTGCGCGGGACGTTCAGGCGCGGGTTCTTGATCTCCTCGTTGAGGTAGACCGCGGAGCCGAAGCCGTTGAAGGAGAACATGGTGACGGTGAGCCCTGCCATCAGGATCGCCAGGGAGAACGCCGAGAGGCCGCCGTGGCCGTCCGGCACCACCGGGGAGACGAGCACCGACACCTCACGCTGGGTGTGGGCGAAGCCGAGCCCGGCGACCACCGCGGCGGCGACGATCTCGATGGCCAGGAAGATCCCGGTGATGAACGCGTTGGAGCGCACGTCGAGCACCGCGAAGAGGGTGGCCAGCAGCATGACGACCGCGCCAGCGATCGAGCGGTCCACCGTGAACAGGTCGGAGATGTAGTCGGCGGTGCCCAGCGCGATGATCGGCGGGATGATCACCAGCAGGACCGCCGACAGGCCGAAGGTGACCCATCCGGCGAAGCGCCCCAGAAGCGTGGTGACCATGGCGTACTCACCGCCGGAACTCGGCGCGAGCGTGCCCAGCTCGGCGTAGCAGAAGGCGATGCCGACCGACACGACCAGGCCGGCCAGCAGGGCGATGACCGCTCCGCCACCCTGGCCCGCGAGCACCTCGGGGACGATGATGAACAGCGACGAGGTGGGGGTGACGCACGACAGGGTCAGCATGACCGCGCCGAAGAGGCCGAGCACCCGAGGCAGGGAGGGTGCCACTTGTTGCTTGAGCACGGGGGAGGACTCCTCACGTGGCGATCATTTGAACAGCATTCAAATAATTTGAATGCCATTCAAAATGCACTGCCGTACAGTCAGACGTCAAGAGTTCGCCGGGACCCTTTACCGGAACGGGGCAAAATGGCACGACGGCGGCTGGAACGTCCACGTGAGCAGATGCTTGAGGCGGCGATGGAGGCGATCACCGAGAACGGTCTCGCCGAGCTGACGATGGCGGCGCTGGCAAGGCGGCTGGGCACCAGCGGCGGCCATGTCCTGTACTACTTCGGCAGCAAGGACCAGGTCCTGCTGGAGACCCTGCGCTGGAGCGAGGACCGGCACGCGCTGACCAGGAGCACGTTGCTGGCCGCCGGGGGGAGCGCGATGGACCGCCTGCGCGACTACGTGGCGGTCTATCTGCCCGAGGGGGCGGGCGACCCGCGCTGGCTGCTCTGGGTGGACGTCTGGAGCCGTACCCCGGCGGTGCCCGCGCTGCGCGAGGGCCAGATGGAGATCGACCTGGGCTGGCACCGCGACCTGATCACCCTGCTGGAACGGGGCGTGCGGGAGGGCGAGTTCGCCGCCGCCGACCTGGAGTCCTTCTCGGTACGGCTGCGCGCGATGCTGGACGGCTTCAGCACCCAGATCGTGATCGGCGTGCCCGGAGCGAGCCGGGAGGAGTCCATGGCCCACGCCCTGGCCTACGCCCGGCAGACGCTGGGGGGACCGCCCGAGCCCGCCGGTTGAGCGGCGGGCCGCGTCGGCGCCGACCGCTCGGGCGCGCCGACGCCGACCGCTCAGGAAGTGAGGCGGCGGGCCTCGTCCACGTCGGCGTGCATCTGGTCGATCAGCGCCTCGATCGAGTCGAACTTGACGTTGCCACGCAGCCGGGGCCCGAAGTCCACGGCCATGTGGGCGCCGTAGAGGTCGAGGTCGTCACGGTCGAGCGCGTAGGCCTCGACGGTGCGCGGCACGCCCTCGAAGGTGGGGTTGGTGCCCACCGAGATGGCCGCGGGCCAGCGCTCGCCGCCGTAGACCGCGGGCAGGTTGCCCGTCGAGATGCCCTGCAGCCAGCCGGCGTAGACGCCGTCGGCGGGGATCGCGGTGAAGTCCGGCGACTCCACGTTGGCGGTCGGGAAGCCGAGCTGGCGGCCGCGCTGGTAGCCGCGGACGACCACGCCCTCGACCCGGTGCGGACGGCCGAGCGCCGCGGCGACGGCCTCCATGTCCCCGGCGGCGAGCCGTTCGCGGATGAGAGTGGAGGAGATGGTCTCCCCGTTGCTCACCAGCGGGACCGCCTCCGCCACGAAGTCGTACTTCTCGCCGAGGGTCTGCAGGGTCTCGACGTCTCCGGAGGCCTTGTGCCCGAAGCGGAAGTTCTCCCCCACCACGACCCCGCCCGCGTGCAGTCGGTCGACCAGCACGGTCTGCACGAACTCGTCCGGGCTCATCCTGGAGAACTCCAGCGTGAACGGCAGCACGCACACCGCGTCGACGCCGAGGGCGGCGAGCAGCTCGGTGCGGTGCCGGGCCGTCGTCAGCCGGGGTGGGTGCGTGCCCGGCCGCACCACCTCCTCCGGATGCGGGTCGAAGGTCACCACGACGGAGAGCAGCCCGAGCTCACCGGCCATGGCGACGGCACGCGCCACCATCTGCTGGTGGCCGCGGTGAACCCCGTCGAAGACGCCGATCGTGATGACGGACCTGCCCCAGTCTTCGGGCACGTCGTCCAATCCGTGCCAGCCTCGCACCGCAGCCTCTTCCCCTTGTAGCGGATCGACCCCTAAAGCCTGCCATGCTCGGGGACCATCCCTCCAATCGGGGAGCTCGTTGGAGGGCGGCGGACCGCCTGACGTCGGCTGATGCGAACCACCGCGCACCGGGCCGCGCGCCCGGCGCCACCGTGTCACACGGAACACCGGGCCGGGCACACGAACACCCGGCGCCACCGTGTCACACGGAACACCGGGCCGGGCACACGAACACCCGGCGCCACCGTGTCACACGGAACACCGGGCCGGGCACACGAACACCCGGCGCCACCGTGTCACACGGGACGGCGGGTCAGGGGACGAACACCGCCAGCGATTTGGTGATCTTGCCGTGCTCCTCGGCCAGGGCCAGGAGCGTGCCGTCCGGCCCGAACACGCCGATCGGACCCTCGCCCAGTCCGAGCGAGGGCAGCCGCCCGCCGTGCGCGACGATGCCCGCCTCCTCGGCGGTCACGTCGCGGCGGGGGAAGGCCGCCGCGACCGCGTCGGCCATCGGCAGGATCACACAGTCGGCGGAGAGCTGCTCGACGGTGCGCGCCATCGACAGGTCGTACGGTCCAACGCGGGTGCGGCGCAGGTAGGTCAGGTGGCCGCCGGTGCCCAGGGCCGCCCCCAGGTCACGGGCGAGCGCACGGATGTAGGTGCCGCTGGAACAGGTCACCGAGACATCGACGTCGAGCAGGTCGCCGGCGCGGCGGATGCCGGTGATCTCAAAGCCCGACACGGTGACCGGGCGAGCCCGGAGCTCGACCTCCTCCCCCGCCCTGGCCCGCTTGTAGGCCCGCTCGCCGTTCACCTTGATGGCGCTGATCTGCGGCGGAACCTGCATGATCGGTCCGGTCAGGGCGGCGACGCCCTTCCTGACCTCCTCCTCGGCGACCTCGGCGGCCGAGGCCGTCGCGATGACCTCGCCCTCGGCGTCGTCGGTGTTGGTGGACTGGCCGAGCCTGATCGTGCCGTCGTAGCCCTTCTCGGTGAGCGCGAGGTGGCCCAGGAGCCGGGTGGCCTTCTCCACGCCGACCACCAGCACTCCGGTGGCCATCGGGTCCAGGGTGCCCGCGTGGCCCACCTTGCGGGTGCCCGCGATGCCGCGGAGCTTGCCGACGACGTCGTGCGAGGTCCACTCGGCGGGCTTGTCAACGATGATCAACCCGCTCGGCGGCGGGATGCGCTTGGCGCGAGCCGTACTCATATTCGGATGGTCCTTCTGCGAGAGTGCGCGGAGGCTACAGGAGTGCGCGGAGGTTCGCCATCGTCTGCTCGACGGGCAGGTGGGAGGTGAAGCCCGCAGCCTTGGTGTGCCCACCGCCGCCCAGCGCGGCACAGACGCGGGAGACGTCCACCGCGCCCTTGGAACGGGTGGAGACCTGCCAGGCGCCGTCGTCGTCCTCCTTGAGGATCACCGCCACATCCGCCTCCTCGGTGCGCCGGATCACGTCGATGATCCCCTCGACCTCGTCGTACGGCAGGCCGTAGGCGGCCCGGTCGGCCCGGGTGACGAACGTCCAGACCAGGCCCTCCCCCACCTCCGGCTCCAGCTTCACCCGGTCCAGGACGGCACCGAGCACCCTGAGGTAGCCGAACGGGGAACGGTCCCACAGCTCCCGGGAGATCTCCTCCGGGTTCAGTCCCGTGGCCACCAGCCGGGCCGCCATCAGGTGCACCCCGGAAGTCGTGGAGGAGTGCCGGAACGAGCCGGTGTCGGTGACCAGGCCGGCGTACAGGCAGGTCGCGATGGCCTTGTCGAGCGGCAGGCCGAGCCGGTGGATCAGCTCCTCGGCGAGCACGGCCGTGGCCGCGGCACCGGGGTCGACCAGGTTGAGCGTGCCGAATTCGGTGTTGGACGGGTGGTGGTCCACCACGATCAGCTCGCGGGCCTTGACCGCGTTCCCGATGAGCGTACCGAGCCGGTCGACGATGGGGACGTCGAAAGTGACCATCAGCTCCGGCACGGCCGGGTAGTAGTCGGGCTCGGCCAGCAGCTCCTGCCCGGGCAGGAAACCCAGCAGCCGGGGCACCCGGAAGCGGCGTTCCCCGAAGGAGGCCGTGACCCGCTTTCCCGCGGCGCGCAGCGCCAGGCCGAGCGCCAGCATCGAACCGAGCGCGTCGCCGTCGGGCGAGATGTGGCAGGCCAGCGCGACCTCTTCGGCGGAGGAGATCAGGCCGACGGCCCGATCCCAGTCATGGACCGGGATCGGACCTCCCGCACTCAGCTCGGGCGTCACGTCGCGGGGTGTCCCGCCCGCTCTGACGGTTCGTCGTCGCTCTCGTCGAAGTCGGCGTCGTCCTCGTCGGGCTTGCGGTACGGGTCGGCCTCGCCGGCGTGCTGGGCCCCTTCGGCCTTCTTGGCGATCTCGGCGTCCCTCACCTTGGCCTCGGCGAACAGACCGTCGAGGTGGCGGGCGCTGTCAGGGAGCGGGTCGTGGGTGAACGTCAGCGTCGGAGTGTGGCGCAGACCCGTCTGGCGGCCCACCTCCGAGCGGATGAGCCCCTTGGCGCTCTCCAGCGCCGCGGCGGAGTCGGCCCGCTCGGCCTCCGAGCCGAACACGGTGTAGAACACCGTGGCCTCGCTCAGGTCATTGGTGATCCGCGTGTCCGTCACGGTCACGAAACCCAGCCTCGGGTCCTTGATCCGACGCTCCAGCATCTCGGCCACGACCTGCTGGATACGATCGGCGATCTTACGTGCGCGTGCGGCGTCCATATTCGCTCCCCCCTTCTCACAGTAACGACCGGACACGAAGGGCGGCTCCGCGACCGGTCATCGCTGTAACTAGTCTTCGTCCTCGTTGTAGAGCCGATGCCGGGCGGACAGCAGCTCGATCTCCGGATGGAAGGCGATCAGGCGCTCGCAGTCGTCCAGCACCGCGCCGCAGTTGGCGGCGGTGGCCGAGACGACCGCTATCCCGATCTCGGTACGGCGGTGCAGGTCGAGATGGCCGGTCTCGGCGACGGCCACGCCCGGAAACCGTCGTTGCACCTCGGCGATGATGGGACGCACCACGGAGCGCTTCTGCTTCAGCGAGTGGACGTCGCCGAGCAGGATGTCCATTGTCAGGGCACCTACATACATGTTGAGTCATCCGCCACGGCTGTCACCGTGCGCCGGCGGCGCCGGGGCGCCCGCCGGCCGAAGGTGGTGCTCACCCGACGGGTGAGGCCTTCGGCCGGCGAACGACCCCTTTGCCGAACCGGAGCATCAGACGCGCGGCTTCTCCCGCATCTCGAACGTCTCGATGACGTCGTCGATCTTGATGTCGCTGTAGCCGACACCGATACCGCACTCGTAGCCCTCGCGGACCTCGGTCGCGTCGTCCTTGAAGCGACGCAGCGACGACACGGTGAGGTTGTCGGAGATGACGACACCGCCACGGATGATCCGCGCCTTGCTGTTGCGGACGATCGTGCCCGAACGGACCAGCGCACCGGCGATGTTGCCGATCTTCGGCACCTTGAAGACCTCGCGGACTTCGGCGGTGCCCATCTGGACCTCTTCGAACTCCGGCTTGAGCATGCCCTTGAGGGCCGCCTCGATCTCCTCGATCGCCTGGTAGATGACCGAGTAGTAGCGGATGTCGACGCCCTCGCGCTCGGCCAGGTCGCGCGCCCGGACCTCGGGACGCACGTTGAAGCCGATGATGACCGCGTTGTCGTCGGCGACCGCCAGGTTGACGTCGTACTCGGTGATCGCACCGACGGCGCGGTGGAGCACCCGCAGGCGCACCTCGTCACCGACGTCGATCTTGAGCAGCGCGTCCTCGAGAGCCTCGACCGAGCCGGAGACGTCACCCTTGATGATGAGCTTGAGCTCGTCGACCTGGCCCTTCTCCATCTCGCTGAAGAGCTCTTCGAGGGTGCGTCGACGGCCGGACCTGGCCATGTCCGCGATGCGCTTGCGAGCCGCACGCTGCTGGGCGATCTGGCGCGCCATCCGGTCGTCGGTGACGACGATGAAGTTGTCACCGGCACCCGGAACCGCGGTCAGACCGAGGACCAGCACCGGACGCGACGGGTCGGCTTCCTGAATCGCCTCGCCGTTGTCGTCCAGCATCGCCCGGACGCGGCCGAAGGCCTCGCCACAGACGATCGAGTCGCCGACGCGGAGCGTGCCGCGCTGGACCAGCACGGTCGCGACCGGGCCGCGACCCTTGTCGAGGTGCGCCTCGATGGCGACGCCCTGGGCGTCCATCGTGGCGTTGGCCCGCAGGTCGAGCTCGGCGTCCGCGGTGAGCAGGATGGCCTCGAGCAGGTTCTCGATGCCGGTCCCGTTCTTGGCGGAGATGTCGACGAACATCGTGGTGCCGCCGTACTCCTCGGCGACGAGGCCGTACTCGGTGAGCTGGGCACGGACCTTGCTCGGGTCGGCGCCCTCCTTGTCGACCTTGTTGACCGCGACCACGATCGGCACGTCGGCCGCCTGGGCGTGGTTCAGCGCCTCGATGGTCTGCGGCTTCACACCGTCGTCGGCCGCGACCACCAGGACGGCGATGTCGGTGACCTTGGCACCACGGGCACGCATGGCGGTGAACGCCTCGTGACCCGGGGTGTCGATGAAGGTGATCCGCCGGTCTTCGCCCTCGTGCTCGGTGGCGATCTGGTAGGCACCGATGTGCTGGGTGATGCCACCGGCCTCGCGCGCCACCTCGTTGGTGTTGCGGATGGCGTCGAGCAGCTTGGTCTTACCGTGGTCGACGTGACCCATGACGGTCACCACCGGCGGCCGCGCGACCAGGTCGGACTCGTCGCCCTCGTCCTCACCGAACTCGATGTCGAAGGTCTCGAGGAGCTCGCGGTCCTCCTCCTCCGGGCTGACCACAAGCAGGTTGTAGTCGAGCTCGGCGGCCAGGAGCTGCAGCGTCTCCTCGTTGACCGACTGCGTGGCGGTCACCATCTCGCCCAGGTGCAGCATGATCTGCACCAGGGACGCCGGGTTCGCGCCGATCTTGTCCGCGAAGTCCGCAAGGGAGGCGCCACGTGACAGACGGATCGTCTGACCGTTGCCGCGGGGAGCCTGCACGCCGCCGATCGCCGGGGCCTGCATGTTGTCGAACTCTTGACGCCGCTGGCGCTTGGACTTGCGACCACGGGTCGGACGTCCGCCCGGACGACCGAACGCACCCGCCGTACCGCCGCCGCGGCCACGGCCGCCGCCACCACCGGGACGACCGGCGAAACCGCCGCCGCCACCACCGGGACCACCGGTTCCGGTGCCGGGACGACCTGCGCCGCCGCCACCACCGGGACGACCGGCGAAACCGCCGCCACCACCGGGACGGCCACCGCCGCCACCGGGACGACCGCCGCCGCCACCGCCACCGGGACGGCCACCGCCGCCCGGACCGGGACGGCCGGCACCGCCGCCGCCGGGACCGGCGGGACGGCCCTGGGGCATCATCATCGGGCTGGGACGGGGACCGCCGGGACGCGGACCACCGGCACCGGCGCCACCGCCGGGACGCGGACCACCCGCACCGGGACCCGGACGCGGACCGGCCGCACCGGGAGGACCGGAACGAGCCGCGGGCGGACGGGGACCGGCCCCGTCGCGCTGACCCTGCTCGCGGGGACCGCGGTCCTCGCGAGGACCGGGACGCGGGCCACGGTCGCCGGGGCCGCCGTCACGACCGCCGGGACCGCCCGGACGCGGCGGCCGGGCCTGGCCCATGCCGCTTGCGTTGGAGGAGAACGGGTTGTTACCCGGACGCGGGCCGCGGGGACCCGGACGCGGACCCGGCTTGGGACCGGGACCACCCGCACCGGGAGCGCCCGCACCGGGCCGGGGGCCCGAAGGGGCTCCACCCGGGCCACCGGAGGGACGGCCTTCCGGACGCGCCGCCTCGGGACGGGCCGCCGGAGCCGGACGCGGAGCCGGCCGGGGGCCGGGCTTCGGACCGGGGGCGGCGGGACGCGGAGCCTCGAACCGCGGCGGCTGAACCGGCGACGGCTGCTGCTGCGGCGGCTGAGGCGCCTGCTGCTGGGGCTCCGGAACCGCGGGCGGGGCCTGCGGCGCGGGGGCCGCGGGACGCATCGCTGCGGGTCCGGGCCGGGGGCCCGGCTTGGGGGCCGGTCCCGGCTTGGGAATAGAGGACGGTGCCGCGGCACCGCTTCCGGCCTGGCTCTCAGCCGGCCGGGGGGCCGCCTGCGGCGGCCTGGGCGTCCTGTTGCCGCCCCTGTCGGACGAGCCCCTGGGGGGACCGCCCAAAGCTTCCGTGAGCCTGCGGACTACCGGTGCTTCGATAGTCGAGGACGCCGAACGCACGAACTCGCCCATCTCCTGGAGCTTGGCCATGACGACCTTGCTCTCCACACCGAACTCCTTGGCGAGCTCGTATACCCGGACCTTCGCCACTGCACTCCCTTACTCGGCCCGGGAGGCAGTGCCGCCGGACCGTCGTTACGTAGACGTACTCATCGCCGCATGCTCATCAGGCGCTCATAGCTATCTGACCAGCCCATCAACTCGGCGTCCTACATGACAGTTGGCAACCATTTCACCCGATCCTTTCAGCGTGAACCTCTTCCAGATGGCCTCGCACCCGCGACAGATCGAGCGGACCCGCGACACGAAACGCGCGCGGAAACGCTCGGCGACGCTCGGCGAGTGCCAGACAGCTCAGGGAGGGATGCAGTGAAGCACCACGCCCCGGGAGCCGTCGTCGCAGGTCAGGGACGATAACGCCCTCGACCACCACCAGGCGGAGCAGCTCGGAGGAAACCGTGCGAACCCGGCAGCCCACACACGTTCTCAGTGGGGCGGCCTGGCCACCATATTCCAGCTTACCGTGTGGACGCATCTGCGGAACCGGCCGCATCCCCCGCTTGTGTGTCCGGGCGGATGTCGATGCGCCATCCGGTGAGCCGAGCGGCCAGCCGGGCATTCTGCCCCTCCTTGCCGATGGCCAGGGAGAGCTGGTAGTCCGGCACGGTCACCCGGGCGGCGCGCCCCTCGGCGTCGATCACCTCGACGTTGGAAACACGGGAGGGCGAGAGGGCATTCCCCACGAACTCCGCGGGATCGTCCGACCAGTCGATGATGTCGATCTTCTCACCGTGCAGCTCGGCCATCACGTTGCGCACGCGCGACCCCATCGGGCCGATACAGGCGCCCTTGGCGTTCACGCCGGGCCGCCGCGACCGCACCGCGATCTTGGTCCGGTGGCCGGCCTCGCGCGCGACGGCCGCGATCTCGACCGTCCCGTCGGCGATCTCCGGCACCTCCAGGGCGAAGAGCTTCTTCACCAGACCCGGGTGGGTGCGCGACAGGGTGACCGACGGGCCCTTGTGGCCCTTCTTGACCTGGACGACGTAGCAGCGGATGCGCTCGCCGTGAACGTATTCCTCACCCGGGACCTGCTCGTTGTGCGGGAGCACGGCCTCGATCTTGCCGAGGTCCACCAGGACGACCCGCGGGTCCTTGCCCTGCTGGATCACGCCGGCCACGAGCTCGCCCTCACGGCTGGCGAACTCACCGAAGTTGATCTCGTCTTCGGCGTCCCTGAGCTGCTGCAGGATGACCTGCTTGGCGGTGGTCGCGGCGATGCGGCTGAAGTTGCCCGGGGTGTCGTCGAACTCCCTGAGCACCTCCCCGCTCTCGTCGTCGAGCTCAGCGGCGAAAATGGTCACGTGCCCGGACTGCCGGTCGAGTTCGGCGCGCGCCTTGGCGGCCGCGCCCTCGCTCCGGAAGTATGCGATCAGTAGCGCGTCCTCGATCGCCTTGACGACCAGGTCGAAGGAAATGTCCTTCTCCCGTTCCAGGCTGCGCAGGACGCTCATGTCGATGTCCACGAGGCTCCCCCCCTTAGCCTTCGTCGCCGTCTTCGCCGTCATCTTCGGCGTCGTCCAACCGGCGGAATTCCACCTGCACCCGGCCTCGGGTCAGGTCCTCATAATCGATGCGGCGCGATGCGCCCGCGATGTCCAGCTCCACGCCGGTCTCGTCGGTGGCGACGATCCGGCCCTCCACCGAGGTGCCGTCCCGCAGGTCGGCTTTGACCAGCCGCTTCACCGCACGGCGCCAGTGGCGCGGCTCGGTGAGCGGGCGGTCGACTCCCGGAGAGGAGACCTCCAGCACGTAGGGGGTGGCCCCCATCGCGTCCCCGGCGTCCAGCGCGGCGGAGACCGCGAGGCTGACCTCGGCGACGTCGTCCAGGCTCACGCCACCGTCACGGTCGACGACGACGCGCAGCAACCGCCGCTTGCCCGCCGGTGTGACCGTGACGTCCTCCAAGTCGAGCCCTTCGGCTCCGACGACGGGTTCCAGAAGCTTCATCAGGCGGTCGCGGGATGTGGCGCTGCCCATGCCGACCTCCCATTGTCACGATCTCAAGCCGGGCGGACCTCGCCCTTGCGGTTCACCAGCCTATCCACACCAGGGCGTGGAAAGAGCGCCACTCGGTACGGCGAGCCCGTCCGAGAAGCGAGGTGAGCGCGATTGCCAACCCGTACGATGCTAGAGGCGTCAGCAGCCCACACATAACCGGAGGTAGTCCCGTGCGTTCCCTGTCCCGGCGCACACTGCTGCGGGGCAGTGCTCTCGGGGTGGCCGCCGCGGCGGTCGCGGGGTGCGCCGCCGAGGATCCCGCGCCCCCCAGAGCCGAGCCCCCCGACCCGGAGACCGTGCTGCTCAAGCAGTTGATCGCGGACAAGGAGCGGACGATCGCGCTCTACTCGTCGATCGCCTCCGACAAGCTCGCGCCCTTCAGACAGCGGCACGAGGCCCACCTCGCCGAGCTCCGCAGGCGGCTGCCGCCCGCTGCCGCGACCGCCTCCGTCCCGCCTTCGGGCACCCCGGCCCCCTCACCCTCGGGCGCCCCGTCGCCGCAGCCGAAAGCATCCGTGCGAAGCCTGCGAAAACTGGAGCAGAAGGCGGCGGCCCTGCGTCCCCGCCAGCTCGACGGGGCCTCCCCGGCACTGGCCCAGCTGATCGCCTCCATCGGCGCCTGCGAGGCCGCGCACGCCCAGGCCCTGGCGAGGCCGCTGTGAGGGCCACCGTAAGAGTCACTGCGGGGGCCACTGTGAGAGCCGCTGTGAGGGCCGACCAGGCCCTCGGTACGGTCCTGGCGGCCGAGCACGCGGCCGTCTACGCCTACGGGGTCATCGCCGCCAGGACCGCGGGGGGCCTGCGCGTCGCCGCGACGGACGCCTTCAACGATCACCGGGCCCGCCGCGACCGGCTCCGCGCCCTGATCATCACCCGTGGCGGCACCCCGGCCGAGCCGAGTTCGAGTTACGAACTGCCGGTCACCCCGTCCACCACGGCCCAGGCCGTGGATCTCGCCGTGCTGGTCGAGCGGGGGGTGATGGGCGCCTATCTGGAGCTGGCCGCGTCCGCCGACCCGGCTTTGCGGAAGATGGCCGCACTGGCCATGCAGGAGTGCGCCGTGCGCTCCTACGGCCTGCGCCCGGACATCGAGGCCTTCCCCGGGATGCCCGCGCGACCCGATCCCGCCCCCACGGCGACTCCTCCGCCGTCGTGATCGCGCGCCGTCCCCGTCCGCCGTCTCCGTCCAGGTTTGGATCAGCGCTCAGGGGTAGCTGAGCCCGCGCCGGCACATTCAAGAGAGGGAGGAAGAGATGGGCTGGGGATATCGGAAGTCTCTGAAGTTCGGTCCGTTCCGTCTGAACCTGTCGCGCGGCGGCGTCGGCCACAGCTGGGGAAACCGTGCTTTCCGGGTCACCAAGACGGCCGACGGCCGGCGCACCCTGAGCGTGAACCTGCCCGGAGGCTTCCACTGGCGCAAGAGTCTCGGTAGCGGCTCCCGGTAACCGGCGGGCTCGCGGCGGGCCGCCCGGCAGGCTCTCAGCGAGCCGCCCGGCGGGTCGCCCGGCAGGCTCTCAGTGGGCCGCCCGGCGGGTCGCCGGCGTTTCCCACCGGTCTCGCCGGGCACAGTGTCCACATGGGAGACGAAACGGACAATTCGGTCACAGTGATCCCGTGCGAAGACGGGCCGCTGTTGCTGCGCGGGCCGTTCACGCTGATGACTCAGGACGGGGCCGTCGTCGATCCCGGCAGGGCCACGGTGGCGTTGTGCCGATGCGGACGCTCCTCCGTCAAGCCGTTCTGCGACGGCTCACACAGGCCGGCCGGATTCCGCGCGCCGAGTGAGCCGGATACGGCGGGCGAGCCGATGGAACCGGCCTGACGGCGCGCCCTGAGCAGGCGTACGGAGTGCGCCGCGGTCCGCATCCGGCGGCCGGAGTAAGGGACCCCGCCGCGGACGAACCGGTCCGCCAGGGCCAGCCAGCTGCAGGTGGCCCGCTCCAGCACCCATACCGGGGCGAACAACGCGGTGGTGAAGGGGAAGACCCGCCTGCCGCCGCCCCTGTGACGACCGATCTCGGCCAGCCCCACCGCCAGCGCGGCGCCGGCCAGGACCGTCCCGTACCGCCGCCGCAACAGCCCTGCGGCCAGCGCGGGCAGGATGGCGAGGAAGAGCAGCATCCGGGCGGGCTGGGCCAGGTCGTCGTAGGCCTGCCGTACCCGCTGGGACCAGAACCTCGCCGGATCGGGTGGAAGGCGGCGGACGTAGAGATCGCGAGGGCGGCATTCGCGTCCGCCGTGGGAGCGGACCGTGCGGATGAGCTCCAGGTTCTCGAACAGCACGTTCCCGTCGTAGCCGCCCATCTCCAGAAAGGTCGACCGGCGCACCCCGAACGTGCCCGGGTAGTCGGCGCCGAAGCTGCGGTTGAGCAGCGCTCGGGCGGTGTCCCAGCGAGCGTGCCAGGGCAGCGGGTCGAAGTAGTTCTGCGGCCGGACCAGGTCGACGGTCCGCAGCAGGACGTCGATCCTGGCCAGCTCCGCCGCGTCGTAGCGGACGTCGTCGTCGGCGATGATCACATGCTCCGCGCGGGCCCGGCGCATCCCGGTGATCACCCCGGCGACCTTGCCGTTGGCGAAGTCGAGGTCACCGTCGGGCGGCACATGCCGGGCGAACCCGCTCCAGAGGGCCGCGTGCCGTTCGAAGAGCGGGGCCGGAGAGCCGTCGACGACGACGACCCGCACGATGCGGCCGAGCCGGCGCAGGTAGGCGGTCAGCTCCCGCACGCCCGAGTCGTCCTCCCAGCGCAGCGGCAGCACGTAGTCGAGGTCCATCACCGGCCGCCCACCGCCAGACCGGCCTCGCGCAGTGACGTGGTTCCCCGTCTCCAGCTTCCCAGGACATGGTCGGCGAAGAGCCGGTCGAGCGTGAGGGCGCAGGCGGCGCCGTACAGGACGTCCTCGGCCAGGGCGGGGGACGCGGCGGCGAACCCGCCGCACATGTCGTGGGCGGCGATCTGCTCGTGAACGGCGTCGGCCTGCACGTGCTCGTCGTAGAAGCGGCAGGCCGCCGCGTCGCCGCCCAGCCGCCGCAGGCCGCGGCCGTACCTGCGGTTGGGCAGCGATGACGTCATCTCGAAGGCCGCCAGGTGGCCCAGCAGGGCGCCCCGGCGTCGCCGGTGGAGACCGAACAGCGACATGGCGTTGCCGATCGCCAGCGTGATCGCCGGGACCCGGTCGAGATGGGCCCCATAGGAGTCGTCCAGGTCCAGCATGCGCATCGTGGCCCGGAACAGCTCCGAGTGCATCCGTTCGAGCCGGCCGCCGCCGTACTCGTCGGCCTGGATCTCCACGAGGGCGGCCTTGGCACGACCGCGCAGCCGGGGGATCGCCCACGTGTGCGGATCGCCCTCCTTCAGGTGGTAGATCGACCGGTGGGCCACGAACTCGCGGAACTGCCCGAGATCGGCCTTCCTCTCCAGGAACGCCGCGAGGGAGGGGCCGTCGTCGGCGGCGGCCACCAGTTCGGCCAGGGCCCTGCGCATGTGCATGGGCGCCGCCAGGGGCGGACGCGGCTCGGACGGCGTGAGCGGCGGGCGCGGCACGATCTCCGCGAGGCCGTCCTCGAACCGCCGTTCCAGTGCCTGCCGCGCGCCCAGCAGCGACGGGTTCCACTCCCACCCGTCGTCCACCTCGTCGAAGCCCTGGTAGTGCAGCTCGTAGCAGACGAAGAGCGCGAGCTGGAGATCCTCGTCCTCGACGGCCGGCTCCCCGGCGAGCTCCGGCGGCAGGTCGAACGCGTGCGGCGGGCGTGCCAGCCGTTCGAAGAGCAGGCCGGTGAGGGGGCCTCGGGGTGCGGGCAACTGCATCACGGTCTCCCGGAACGGCGAAAGGCTCGGTGAAGGGCTCGGTGAAGGGGCCGGCGCGGGTCAGAGGCGATAGACCGACACATGCGCCCGGCTGTCGTCGGCGAACGGGGCGCCGCGCCAGTCGGCCCAGCGATGCTCGCGTTCCATGCCCGCCAGGCGCGCCATCAGGTCGAGCTCGGCCGGCCAGGCGTAGCGGTGGTTGGCGGGCAGGAGCCGCAGGCCCTCGGACGTCATATTGATCTTGGTCGTGTACATCATCTGGTCGGCCGGAGACAGCCGCGCCGCCTCCGCGAAGACCCTGTCCTCACTCAGCGACAGCAGGCGCAGCGCCGTCCCGTTCCGGAACGCCGCCAGGTCGGGCACCCAGGCCTCGACCACGAAACGGCCGCCGGGCCGCAGATGAGCCGCCGCGTTGCGGAAGCAGTCGACCTGGGCGTCCTGCGACGGCAGCGCGAAGATCGTGTTGACGGCCAGCACGACCAGGTCGAACTCGCCCTCGACCCGGGTCCGGGCGAAGTCGCCCACCGTGACCGGGATGCGGTCGCCGCCGGGCTTGGCGCGCATCACCTCCACCATCTCCGCCGAACCGTCGATGCCCGTGACGGTCAGCCCCCGCTGCACCAGCGGCAGGGCCAGCCGGCCGGTGCCGATGCCGAACTCCAGAACGGGTCCTCCCCCGGCGAGCTCGTGGAGCCGGTCCACCGCGGACTCGGTGCAGGCGTCGGCCATGGTCATGTCGTAGACATCGGCGATGGCGCGCCCGTAGGCGGACGCGTCGAACACCTGCGCCATGAAACCCCCCGTCGATCCCTTGTGAGACCGATCTTCCCGTGGGGTGACCTGCGGAAACACAGGCGGGGCCGGAGGACGCGAGGAGGCGAGGCCGGAGGACGCGAGGAGGCGAGGCCGTACATGCGAAGGAGCGGCCCGCCGGTGAGGGCGGGCCGCTCCCTTCCCGAGCGGGCTTCAGGCCCGGCGAGCGGGCCGGCGCTCAGGCACGGCAGGCGGTGTCGGGGTCAGGCGCGGCAGGCGGCCACGACCCGGTCGGCGGCCTCGGCGACGGGGATCTCCTCCTTGGTCCCGGTCACGCGGTCGCGCAGCTCGACGACGCCCTGGGCGAGCCCTCGGCCGACCACCAGGATCGTCGGCATGCCGAGCAGTTCGGCGTCCTTGAACTTCACGCCCGGGGAGACCCCGGGACGGTCGTCCACCAGGACGCGCAGACCGCGCGCGTCCAGGTCCTCGGCGATCCGGGTCGCGACCTCGATCTGGTCGTCCTTGCCGGTGCCCACGATGTGGACGTCCGCCGGGGCGACCTCACGGGGCCAGACCAGGCCGAGCTCGTCGTGCTTCTGCTCGGCCAGCACGGCCACGGCGCGAGAGACGCCGACGCCGTAGGAGCCCATGGTGACCCGGATCGGCTTGCCGTCGGGACCGAGGGCGTCGAGCTTGGCCGCGTCGGCGTATTTGCGGCCGAGCTGGAAGATGTGCCCGATCTCGATGCCCCGGTCGATGGACAGGCCGGAGCCGCAGACCGGGCAGGCGTCGCCGGCGCGGACCTCCGCGGCCTCGATCGTGCCGTCGGCGACGAAGTCGCGACCGGCGACCACGCCGGCGGCGTGCTTGCCGGGCTCGTTGGCCCCGGTCACCCAGGCGCTGCCGTCGACCACGCGGGGATCGACCAGGTAGCGGATGCCGAGGTCCTTGAGCACCTGCGGGCCGATGTAGCCGCGGACCAGGCCGGGGTGCTTGGCGAAGTCCTCGGCCTCGAAGATGGCGGGCTCGCCGGGGGCCAGGGAGGCCTCCAGCCGCTTGAAGTCGACCTCGCGGTCGCCCGGCACGCCGACGATCAGCGTCTCGGTCTTGCCGGAACCGGGGGTCGTGACCTTGACCACGATGTTCTTGAGCGTCTCGGCGGCGGTGACGCCCAGGCCGTGGTGCTCGTTGACATGCTCGACCAGCGACTCGATGGTCGGGGTGTCGGGGGTGTCGAGGACCCGCAGAGCCGGCCGCTCGCCGGTGATCGCGGCGGGGGCGGGAGTGGTGACCGCTTCGGCGTTGGCCGCGTAGCCGCACTGGTGGCAGGCGACGAAGGTGTCCTCGCCGGTCGCGGCGGGCGCGAGGAACTCCTCGGAGGCCGAGCCGCCCATCGCGCCGGAGGTGGCGAAGCAGATCTTGTAGGTGATGCCGAGGCGGTCGAAGGTCCTGATGTAGGTCTCGCGGTGCCGCTCGTAGGAGCGCTTGAGACCGTCGTCGTCGAGGTCGAAGGAGTAGGAGTCCTTCATGACGAACTCGCGGCCGCGCAGGATGCCGGCCCGGGGGCGGGCCTCGTCGCGGTACTTCGTCTGGATCTGGTAGAGCGTCACCGGGTAGTCCTTGTAGGAGGAGTACTCCCCCTTGACCATGTCGGTGAACATCTCCTCGTGGGTGGGACCGAGGAGGTAGTCGGCGCCCTTGCGGTCCTTGAGGCGGAAGAGCGTGTCGCCGTACTCCGTCCAGCGGCCGGTGGCCTCGTAGTACTCGCGGGGCAGAAGGGCGGGGAAGAGCACCTCCTGACCGCCCATGCGGTTCATCTCCTCGCGCACGATGCGCGTGACGTTGTCCAGGACCATCTTGCCGAGCGGCAGCCAGGAGTAGACGCCGGGTGCGACACGACGGACATAACCGGCGCGGACGAGCAGCTTGTGGCTCGGGACTTCCGCGTCTGCCGGGTCGTCCCTCAGCGTTCGAAGAAACAACGACGACATGCGCAGCAGCACGGCTACTCCTAGCTAGCAGGGATCGATGGCTACAGGCTATCGACTCGCGCAAGCCGGTTGTCTGCGATCAGAGGCCGACGACGAAAACGAAGTAGGCGGACGCGATGATCAGCGCCACCAGCGCCGAGCGGAGCCGGGCGCTCCCTCGCCGCAACGACAGCAGCAGTCCCGTGGCGAGCGCGACCACGATCAGGGCGCTCCACGGCCAGAATCCGGGGACGTACTGCGGCCCGTCGGGCAGCGCCTTGTTCATGCCGTCGATCATGACGAGCCCGGCCAGCGCGCCGCCCGCGAGGTCCCCCCAGAGGTCCTCGTGCCTGGTGAAGTAGGCCAGCAGGCCGAAGCACGCGAGGGTGAAGAGCGTGAAGTTCAGCTTGACACCGTTGGTGCCGAGGCTCAGGAAGTCGCCGCCCGACTTGAAGATCGAGGCGGCCAGCAGCGCGATGATCGGGCCGAACGTGGCGAGCGCACTGGTCAGCGCCGCCCAGCCGAGGCTGGCGGCGGTGCGTCCCACGACGACGACGAACAGCACGTAGGCATAGGGCTCGTAGATCGCGTACAACCCGTCGGGCCCGTAGGAGAGCACCGCCCCCAGGGCGCCGAGAACCATCCCGCCGACGAACGAGAGCACCATGTGGAGCACGATCGCCCGCTCGTGGCGATCGTCGGCGAGAAAGGCGGCCGTGTAGTTCTGATCCAGCGCGTAGTTACGGTCAACCGAAGCCACTGATCCCCCGATCCACATCTACTTGTGGCCATCTGCAGTGTATCTGACCTGCAAAAATGCACAAAAAGTGGCAAATATCCTTTAGCAAGCAAACGCTTGGTTATGCTATGTGGGTGAGCCTGACCGAGGATCAGTCCGAACTCCGCGCGACAGTCCGCTCCTTCCTCGCCGAGCGCCCCGGAGCCGCCTGGCGCAGGTTCGCCGCCGAGCTGGGGGCGGCGGGCCTGGCCGTCCCCGAGGAGTACGGCGGGGCGGGGTGCGGGATGGCGGAAGTGGCCGTCGTATGCGCGGAGCTGGGCCGCGCCCTGGCGCCCTATCCCTACCTGTCGACCGTGGTGCTGGCCGCAGAGGCGATCAAGGCCGGTGGAGACTCGGCCGCCATGACCCGGCTGCTGCCGGGCATCGCGGACGGGTCCGTCACCGCGACCCTTCTCTTCCCCGCCGATGCCGATCTAACCTTGAGCGAGGGGAAGCTCACAGGAGTCGCCCGTCACGCGCTGGACGCCGAGGTGGTGCTGGCCTTCGTCGGCGACGAGCTGGTCGAGGCCGTCCCGTCGTCCCGCACGCCACACGCCTGCCTCGACCAGACCCGCCCGCTCACGACGTTCGCCTTCGACGCCGTCCCGGTCGTGCGGGCGGGCGACGGCACGACCCGCGACCGGATCCGCGACCTGGGCGTCACCGGCCTGGCCGCCGAGCAGGCCGGCGGCGCCGCCCGTTGCCTGGAGACCGCCGTGGCCTACGCGAAGGAACGCCACCAGTTCGGCCGCCCGATCGGATCCTTCCAAGCCGTCAAGCACAAGCTCGCCGACCTGCTGCTGGTGGTGGAGTCCGCCCGCTCCGCCGCCCTGGCGGCCGCCCGATCCGCGGCCGCGGATCTCCCCGTCCGGGCCGCCATCGCCGGCTCCTACTGCACCGAGGCCTACCTGACCGCCGCCGGCGAGAACATCCAGGTCCACGGCGGCACCGGGGTCACCTGGGAGCACTCCGCCCACCGCCACTTCAAACGCGCCACCGCCGACGCCCAGCTCTTCGGCCCCCCGCAGGCGCACCGTGCCCGCCTGGCCGCCGCCGCCGGCCTCTGAGGTCGCGTCGGCGGAGTCGGCTTGTTGCCGTTCCACCCGGCTGGTAATCTCGCCAAGCGAGCGCTTGGTTAAGTGAAGGGCTCGTCACCGGGGAACGGATGTGACACTACGGAGGCGTGGATGACGTCCCTACGGATCAGCCTGGGATATGAGCTGGAGGTCCGCGGGCGTTCCCGCGAGGTCGAGCAACAGGCCTTCCACAATGTGATCGACCAGGTGGTGCTGGGAGACCGGCTGGGCTTCGACACCGCCTGGTTCGTCGAGCACCACTTCACCCGCGGCTTCTCCCACTCCTCGGCCCCCGATCTGGTGCTGGCCGCCGCCTCCCAGCGAACCGAGCGGATCCATCTGGGATTGGGGGTGGTGCTGTTGCCCTTCCAGTCGCCCATCCGCACGGCGGAGCGGGTCGCGACCCTCGACGTCATCTCCGGCGGCCGGGTGGAGTTCGGCACCGGCCGAGGCGCCTCCCCGCTGGAGTACCAGGCCTTCCGGAAACCGTTCGAGAAGTCCCGGCAGATCTGGGAGGACTCCCTGGAGGCGACCCTCGCCATCTGGCGGGCCGACGGTGAGCCGATCAGCCGGTCCAACGAGTTCTTCGAGATCCCCGACGTGGCGGTCTACCCGCGTCCGGCCCAGGTGCCGCACCCTCCCGTGTGGGTGGCGTCCACCTCCCTGGAGGGATATCTGGCCGCCGCCAAGCACGGCTACAACCTGCTCGGCATGACGATGCTCAAGGGCATCGACGACGTCGCCGAGGACATCGCCGCCTACCGGCAGTGCCTGGCCGACAACGGTTTCGACCCCGACAGCCGCCGGGTCGCGCTGATGATCCCGTGGTTCGTCGCGGAGACGCGCGAGCAGGCGTTCGAGACCGCCGCCGACCCGGTGCTGTGGTACATCCGGCGCCAGGTCAACCTGGTCACCCCACCCGACTACTACGACGCCAGGCACGCCACCCACAGGGTCCTCGGCCAGCTCGCGGCCGGGATGCCGCCAGAGGAGGCCATGGCGACGCTTCGCGAGCACCACATGGTCGTGGTGGACGACGTGGAGGGCTCGCGCAAGGCGGCGGCCCGCATCGCCGAGGCCGGAGCCACCGACCTGATTTTGCAGGCGCAGGTGGGCGGCCTCGCCCACGAACACGTCTGCGAGTCGATGAGGCTGTTCATGGCCGAGGTGGCGAAATGACCGCCGACCGGATCCGGACGCACGACCGCGACGGCGACGTGGCCGCCCGGACCGGGACCCGCGACCGGGACGAGGCGGCGGCCACCGGCGCGACGACGTGGCGGACCCGTGGCGACCTGGCCGCGGCCGGCCGCACCGCGACCGGCCTGCTGCTGGTCTCCGCGGACGCCGGCAGCGTGGTCCCCGCGGAGGGTGGGCTCGAGTCCTACCGGGCCGCGCTGGAGGCGGCGGGGGTGGGAGCGGCCGACCGGGTCGTGGTGGCGCTGTCCGGGGACGGGGAGCTCGCGGGCGCCCGGTGGGCGCAGGCCGCGGCCGAGGTGACCCGGGCCGCCGCCTCCGTGGGCCCCCGCGGCCGGCTCCGGCTGCACCACGCGCTGGAGTCCCTGGGGGCGACCGCCCTGGTGATCACGCCGACCGGGGCCATGGATCTGCTGGCCCGGCTGCACCTGGAATTCCTGCTCGACCCGTTGGACCTGGGGCTGCGGCACGTCATCCTGACCGGGGAGATCGCCTCCCGGCGGACGATGGCGCACCTGGCGGCGGAGTTCGAGGCGAAGATCACGGAGGTCTACTGCTCGCCGTTCACCGCGGTGCCGCTGGGATGGCGGTCCTCGGAGACGGCGCCGCTCACCCCGCTCACCCCGGGGGCGATGGGCCTGGCCTCGTTGGAGAAGGACGAGCTGCTGGTGCCCCCGTACGCCGCCGGCCTGGCCGAGCTGGTCGTCGCCGGCCCGGTGACCGACCCGGTGACCAGCCCGATGACCAGCCCGGTGACCGGCACGGTGACCGGCCCGCCGACCGGCATGACCGGCGCGGTGCTCCGTACCGGGCAGGTCGTCCGCGTGCCCGCCGGGGACGCGATCCCCGCGCCCGAGCACACCGTCGGCGACCATGTGCTGATCCGCGGGGTGTGGGTGTCTCTGGACCGGATCGAGCGGGCGCTCGGCAGGATCGACGGGGTCTCGGGCTGGGAGCTGGGCGTGTCCCGGCAGGGGACGCTCGACGCCGCCGTCCTGACGGTCGCCTTCAACCGGGCGAGCCTCGTCGAGAACCCCATGTGGAGATCGCGTATCCAGCAGTCGCTCAAGGCGCTCACCCCGATCACGATCGCCGTCGAGGTCTCCCGGCAGGTCGTGGAGGCCGGTCCCCGGGGCGTGGTGAACGACGCGCGAGGCCACCACCTGGGCAGGGACCGTACGGCCGTGACCCGCTGATCCGCTCCCCCGAAAGGCGCGACCGGCATGGAAGTACCCGGCTGGGGGACGATCCCCCGGATGCTCCGCGACCAGGCCGAGAACCATCCCTCCGACGTCGTCGTGGCCGACGGCGGGACCCGCATGTCGCTCGCCGGGCTGCGCGCCCGGGCCGGCGCCGTCGCCCGGGGCCTGATCGCCCTGGGCGTGCGGGCCGGAGACCGCGTTGCGAGCTGGGGGCTGAACGACTCGCACTGGGTGGTGGGCGCGTTCGGCGTCTGGGACGCCGGGGCGGTGCTCGTGCCGCTGTCGTCGCGTTACAAGGGCATCGAGGCCGCCGAGGTGCTCCGCAGGACGGGGACGAGCGTGCTGATCACCGGGCCCGGCCCGGACGGCGTGGTCTTCGCCGACCTGCTGGCCGGCGCGGCGGGCGGCCCCGCCCAGGGACGGCCCTTCGAGGACCTGCCGGAGCTGCGGCACGCGATCGTGCCCGACGAGCTGGAACGGCCTGGCGCGACGCGGTTCTCGCGGCTGCTCGCGGCCGGATCGCGGGTCGGCCGCGCCGAGGCCGAGGAACGGGCGCTGGCCGTACGGCCGGACGACCTGTGCGAGATCATGTCCACCTCCGGCACCACGGGGACGCCCAAGGGCGTCATGCTGGAACACGGCCACATGCTGCGCGGCTACTGGGACTGGGCGGAGGTCGTCACCCTGCGACCGGGTGATCGCTATCCGGTCGTCGCGCCGTTCGCGCACGGTTTCGGGCTCAACGCCGGACTGCTGGCCTCGGTGATGCGCCGGGCCACGATGATGCCGATCCGGCTGTTCGGCCCGGAGCTGCTGACGGAGCTGATCCGGGACGAGCGGATCACGATCCTGGCCGGCCCTCCCACGCTGTTCCACCGGCTGCTGGAGGAGGGCGGCGTCGGGGAGCACGCGCTGCGCGTGGCGATCTGCGGCGCGGCGTCGGTCCCGGCCGAGCTCGTCCGCAGGCTGCTGGAGCGGATCGGCCTGGAGCGCATGATCAACGCCTACGGGCTGATGGAGGGCACGGTCGTGTCCATGACGAGGGCGGAGGACCCCGTCGAGGTCGTGGCGTCGAGCACCGGCCGCCCGATGCCCGGCGTCGAGGTCAGGATCGTCGACGACCACGGCGTGGAGGTCGCGCCAGGCGAGCGTGGTGAGGTCGTGGTGCGGGGCTACGGGGTCATGCGCGGTTACTGGGACGAGCCGGACAGAACGGCCGAGGTGATCAGGGACGGCTGGCTCCACACCGGCGACGTCGGCGTCCTCGACCCCGAGGGCAACCTCGCGATCGTGGATCGCAAGAAGGAGCTGTTCATCGTCGGCGGGTTCAACGTCTCCCCCGCCGAGGTGGAGGGACTGCTGCTGCGGGAGGGCTCGCTGGCCCAGGCCGCGGTGATCGGGATGCCGGACGAGAGAGCGGGCGAGGCCGGATGGGCCTTCGTGGTCCCTCGGTCGGGCGTCACCGTCGATCCGGAGAGGATCGTCGCCTGGGCCCGGGAGAACATGTCCAACTACAAGGTGCCCCGGCGGGTGATCGTGGTGGACGCACTGCCCGCCAACGCCAACGGGAAGATAGACAAGCGGGCCCTGCGCACCCGGGCGGCCACGCGGTAGCGGGTGACCGTACGGCGGCCGGAGACCGCGAGGACGGCCACCGGAGTGGGTAGGACGGATGTATCCGGGCGGCGCCGGAACCCCCGCCGGGGACGGCTACGCGCCGGCCGCGCGAGCCATCTGGATCACTTCGGCCTGTCGAGGCCGGCAGGGTGGGCCCCGTTGATACAGAATCGCGTTCACGACAGCCAGCGCCTAGTAGGGCTTGGTTACCTTGGATGGTGAGGGTGTGTCTCCCGTTCGGGGGTGACAGGGGTGACACCGCAAGAACTCGAGGCCGTGCAGGAGCGGTTGGAAGCCTTCGCCGCTGAGATGTTCGACTGCCTGGGCCGGGCTGATCGGCGCCGGTGGAGTGAACGGCATGTGCGCGGGCTGCTGACCGACGGGGCACGCAAGTCGATGGAACCGATGGCTAGCCGGTTGGGCATGGACCGGCAGGGCTGCAGCAGTTCCTCACCGACGCCCCGTGGGCGCATCAACTGGTTTTGGCGCAGCCGGCCTGGCGGATGAAGGTGGTGATCGGCCCGGTGGCGTGGGTGATCGATGAGATGTCCTTTCCCAAGGACGGCGAGGAGTCGCCGAGGGTGGCCTGGCAGTACTGCGGAGCGTTGGGCAAGGCCGCCGACTGTCAGGTCGCCCCGAGTGTGCATCTGGTCACCGACGCCGCCTGCTGGCCGGTGAACTGGCGGCTGTTCGTGCCCGAGCAGTGGGATCCGTCCTCGCCGCGAGCGCAGGATCCGGCCGCGGTGGCAACGCGGTGGTGCCGGGCCCGGATCCCGGACGATATCGGGCACGTGCCCAAGGGGCAGCTGGCCATTGACATGCTCGACGAGCTGAGCAGTTGGGGGCCGGATCCACCACCGGTGGTCACCGATGAGGGTTATGGCCAAGACGACCCAGAGCAGCCGACGATCGAGCCGAATATCCACCGCGCCCACCCGAACGCCGTATTGCGGTTCACCCCGGCTGCAAGAGCAGCAGCGGTGACGCTGCCGTCCTCCCGGTCCAGTGCCTCGAAGAACCTCGCCTTCAGCACCTCAAAACCCATGATCCCCGCAGCTCCCTGACTTCAGGGTGTTGCGGGGATCATTAGAACCCAAGAGTGGCCGGCGGGGGCGTCTCCACGTCTGCCTGCCCCGGCCGGCGCTCCCGCCGCACCCTGAGCACAGCAAAAGGCGAACTCCTCGCCCCAGCACGACGTCTCACCTGATATGGCTCCCCGACGCTCCCTCATATCGCTGATCGTGCTGACGCTCCTCCTGGGCACCGCACTCGCCGCAGGCATGTGGTGGCTATTGGCAATGGCATGGGAGGCAATATGGGGGCCGCCGATGCTACCCGCCACCAACTCATAGAAGCCTCCCCGTCCGCCTGCGCACGATCATCCCGCTCGGCGAGCATGGGCGGCATGACCTGTGCCCCTGACGAGCCGTCGGAGTGGCTCCACAAGCGCATCATGGCCGCCCTCGCACTACGCGTCTGGAGGAGCTACGCCAGCAGACCGCCGAGGACGGCGAGATCGAGGCGTAGCCGCACAACGCGGCTACGGCGCGACGCGCTCGATCTCGATGGCCAAGACGCCCAGAGCCTCCCTCTCCGGCCCGTAGACGTGGCGGATGGCGGCCGGACGTCGCGGCTTCCGAACAATGCTGGCCACGCCTCGGCGAGTACCATCTACTCTTTATGGGGCAGTGGTCAATCTGATGAGGAGCCATCCTCCGGGACCCAAAACTGGAGCGTAAAAAGGTTAATTCGGTAGATATGACGAGGAAAGCTCGACTCCTGGTCATTGTCTACGAATTTCGAGCACACGCGTGTGTTCCAGAGCGTCATCTCCCGCTCTAAGTCGAAGTCTGAATAGTAGCTCACCTCACCCTCAACGCTGCTCACTCCGCAAACCCGGCCGGACGCGAAGAACAGTGAGCCGGTCCACAATTCCTCCCACGTCGGGTCAACAGATGGATGACCGTCCCATCGTTCGTAGCGTACGTAAACCCTGGAATCAGGTTCCGCACACACGATGATCGCGTTCGGTCCTGTTGCTATCCGCTGGCCCAGGCCAGGCCCGCGGAGATCCCAAATGCCATGCTGCCTGGGGCGTAGGTCTTTGGCAACCTCCAGGTCTGCGAAGCAGAAGAAATCTTCTATTTCTATTCCGTCGGAGCACTCGGCGATAATTCTTGTCATGTCTCCTACAGTTCTGTCGGGGCGGGGCCGGTGGCCCGTGTCCGCATCATAGACGCGGACACGGGCCACCGGCGGCTCCTACTTGAGTCGCATGTAGAACTTATCGGTTCTAAGGATCCGGTTGTTGGAGTACCAGGCTGTCAGCACTGCACCGTACCCTTGATTCTGGGCCTTGCTGAGCATCTGGACTGAGAAGTTATGCCGCGGCTTGGCGAAGGCGGCGCCCTGTTCGGTTGAAGCGAATGGAAACTCGTCACATTCCATGCCCGGTTGCTTAGTGACGGCTTCCCCGAATTCCAACTGACAGACCTCGTATGACATCGCATGGTTGGTCTTCCGGTCCGGCGAGTACCTTGTACGCGACAAGGGGTTGCGCGGAGTGCTACCAGGAATCGTCTTAGCCTGGGTCAAGTCGGGGAAGGTCACGCCGCCAGGGACAGGATTGGTATGCGCACCAGGGGTCAACGCCCGTTTGATATGGTCGTATATCTGGTCGACCTTGACGTTCTTTTCGTTCACGTCGTTCCTAGCGAAGGACTGCGCGGGAATGGCGTCCATGACCACGCAACCACCCACGGATTCGCCGTTTGCGTTCTTGTTGTGCCACTTAATGAGCGGCGACGTGTCGCACCTGATGGTGAAGGACCGGTAGCCAGCTGCGCTGTGCAGGCCCTCAAAGTCGCGGGCTATAGACGATCAGCCCAGGGCGCGATCATGAGCACGTGGACAATCCGATCGAGTTCCTCCGAGCCCGCTGGGGCGAGGAGGAGGCTGACGCCCGCCTCGCCTCCGCGGTGTACGGCAAGTCCTGGTGGTGGAACCCGGCCTTCGGCCTGGTGAAAGGCGACCCAGACGACAGCGAGGCTACGTCGATCTTCTCCCTCGGCGAGGAGACCGTCGCCGAGGTGTGGAGCGAGGTCGGCCCGCACATCGCCCGCCACGACCCGGCCCGCGTGCTCCGCGACATCGAGGCCAAGTGGCGGATGCTGGAGCTGGCGCAGGACATGCTCGCCTCGCCAATCGAGCCAGGCGCCGGCCAAGACCTCCGCCTGTTCGCCCTGCCGTACGCCGACCACTCCGACTACCAGCCGGAGTGGAAGCCGTAGCCGAGTCCGATTCGGTTTCGGTGTGAACCTCCCGCACTCGGCCGACGTCCAACCCTGTGAGGCCCTGGCGTGCGGCCAACGGGCCTCGCCTTTCCTCCGAGGCGCTACCGCCCCTGCGGACGATCATCCCGCGGCGCGAGTATGGCGGCATGGATGACGATGGCCTCACAGCAGCCCTGACTCGTCTCACGGACGATTCCCGCCGGACATGGCGAGCTCAGATCGCCGGAGCCTCCGACGAAGAGGTCGCGGCCATCATGCAGGCGCCCGCGTTCGGCGAACAGTAGCCGCATAATGCGTTACCTACGCTTCTCCAGCGCGGAGTAGCCACGAGCACAAAGAAGAGACATGATGCCCTCCACAAGCTCCCCGCTGAACGACAAATACGCCAGGCTGCCCCTTGAGGAACTTGGCCTCACGGTGCGGGCGTACGCCCCTCTTAAGCGTGCGGGCATAAACACGTATGGCGAGCTGGTCGCTCACAGTGAGCAGGGTCTGCTGGCGATCGAGCGCAACGGTCCCATGTATGTCGAGGAAGTCAAACGAAGGCTTGCCGCTATCGGCCTGTCCCTGCAGCAGTCCCCTGCCGTACCGCGCTGAAGTAACGAGGGCATCCTGCTGACCGCCAGCGCGTGATTACCCGGCCGCGTGAGCGTGCTCGCCGAGGAGGCGACCGTGAAGCTCATCGACAACACCATCGGCGAGGAAATCCCCTGCTGGACCCGCGTCCCTGATCAGGAAGGACGCTCTTGCCTCGTTGAGCACCTCGTGGACCGATGGGATGGAAAGTTCGTTCTCATCTCACATGCAGATGCATGCGCTCACCTGGTTCCGCCCGCTTCCCTCGGCGCGCGGATCGAGGAGTAGCTGCCCCCTTCGCGACGAGAAGCCCCACTCAGCACGGGCAGGGACTGTCTACTGTCCGGATCGGTTCCGGCGCGCCCGTAATCCGGGCATAGGGGTGACACGTCCCCTCTGTGAGGAGGGATCATGGCATCACTCGACGCCCTCGCGGACGGTCTCTGGGTAGAGCTCGTCCTGGCCGAGGTACTCCACCACGAGGCCGAACGGCTCACCGACGGCTGACAGTCCGGTCCCGCCTCCCGCGAGAGGAGGCGGGACCGAGAAATACAACAGATCTACGCAGCGGCAAGCCTCACAGGCTCCGGGAGTAGCCGGATACCGGTCACGTCGAAGACATCACGGGCCAGGCTTCGCAGGACTGCGTTGAAGGACGCCGCGGTGGCGCCGTCGTGGACAGTGAGGGTGAGGGTCCGGAGAGTCGAGCAGAACACCCCCGATGCGAGCCGGCTGCCAGGATGGTGCCCGACGGATTGGAGCAGCCATCCGGCACTGGCTCGCAGAACGCCGTAGTCATCGCGGTGAACCGCGCCGCCCGCCGCGCGAACCACATCGGCTTGAGCCGTGGTGATGGGCGGGTTGAGGAAGACCGACCCCGCCTGGCGGGCGTCCGGACCGCTGCCCGGGAGGGTCAGGCCGCGCCGGCAGCGGTCGGTCAGGACGCCCTGAGCCGCCTCGGCAAGCGGGGGTCGGGCGCCGAGGGGGATGTCGAGCGCGTGGGCGAGGTATTGGTAGGTGACCGGGGCGGCGCACGCGCTGCGGGTCAGGCGCAGCACGGTCTCAAGGATCGTCCATCGGCCCGGGTAGGCCTTGAAGATGCTGGTGCGGTAACCGAAGCAGCAGGCTGCGGGATGGAATGTGACGCGCTGCCGGCGGGTCCAGTCGTAGACGGTCAGGCGGGTGAGGGTGTCGGATATCTGCTGGCCGTAGGCGCCGGTGTTCTGCACTGGGGCGGCACCGACGGTGCCGGGGATCCCGGTGAGGTATTCGGTTCCGGACAGGCCCTCGCTGACGGCGAAGGCGACGAGGGCCGCTAGTGGTTCGCCGGCCTGGGCGGTGACTTCCACAGTGTCGTCAGCGAGTGGGCGTACGGCGATGCCGCGGGTCGCCATGCGGATGACGGGTCCGGGGTATCCGTCGTCGTCAGCCAGGGTGTTGCTGCCGCCGCCGAGGACGAACGGTGCTGCATGGTCCGGTAAGACGGCGTGGGTGAGATCGGGCCAGACGACGGGGTCGGTGTGGGTGAGTAGCCGGGCTGCGGGGCCACCGAGGCGCAGCGTGGTGTGATCGGCCAGCAGTTCACCCATTGAGTGCCTCCGGACGCCGGGTGGCGGAGATCGTCTTCATCGCGAGGGTCCGCAAGGGTGCGATTCGGGTGCGGGCGGGCCCGTGGTAGAGGGCGTTGGTGCAGATCACCAGGTAACGACCGGCGTCCGGGGCGAGGTAGAGACTGGTGCCGGTGAAGCCGTGATGGTAGGCGACGTGGCCGCCGGCGGTGAGGATCCACGACAGACCACGACCCAGGCCCGGCTCGATTTCGGCTTGCGGAACGAGGCTCACTCGCAACCAGTCGCCCAGGCTGCCACCGTGGGCGTAGGCGGCGAGCAGCTCCCGCGCGTACACGGCCAGGTCCCTCGGGGTGGAGAAGACGCCGGCGTGCCCGGCCACCCCACCCATGAGCGCGGCGTTGTCGTCGTGCGCGGCGCCCCAGATGCGCGGCGCGCCGGGGATGCGCTGCTCGGTCGGTGCGACCTGCGGGCCGCGACCCACCGGCCCGTACACCATGGACCTCAACCCCATGCTCTGCCACAGCTCGCCGGCGAGCACGTCCAGCGGCCGACCGTGGACGTGCGCGAGCGCCAGGCCCAGGAGGATGTAGCCGCGGTTGATGTAGCGGTGACGGCCCGGCGCCTCCTCCAGCGGCTCACGGCACAGCAGCTCGTGCAGTGGCGCGTCCGCCCCCCGGTAATGGTCCAACCGGGTCGCCGCCCGCAGCCCCGCAATGTGGGCCAGGAGCTGACGCACGGTCGCCTCACCGCTCGGCGCTTCGCCGCTCATGACCGGCAGAGCATCCCGTACGGGCGCGTCCACATCGAGCAGCCCGGCCTGCGCGGCCTGCCCGACGAGGGGCCATGTCGCGATGACCTTCGTCAATGAGGCGACGTCGTACACCGTGGCGTCGGTGGGGACCGCATCGCCCAGCTCGGAAGCGATGACGCCGGCGGTGAGGACCTGACGCTGCCCGTCAACGGTGCCGCAGACGACGACGCCGCCGGGGGTGGCGCCGTCGGCGACGACCTCCTGCAACGTCTCCTGGAGGCGGGCGGTGTCATCGGCGGTGAACGGTACGGCGGGCATCAGGGGGCCTCCAAGGTGGCGGTGATGTCGGCTCCCAGCGTGGCGAGGTTGGCCAGTAGATGGCCGTAGCCGCGCCGAAGGTGGTACATCCCCCGGATGGTAGAGGTGCCCTCAGCGGTTAGGGCGGCGATCAGCAAAGCGGTCACGGCGCGAATGTCCTGGGCCGCCGCGGTGGCGGCGTGCAGGTGTGCGGGTCCGCGCAGGCTGATGGCCTGGCCGGTGGAGGAGATGTCGGCACCGAAGGCCCGCAGACCCTTGATATGAGTGTCGCGGCAGGGGTACACGCGCTCGGCGATCAGAGAAGGTCCCTGGGCCTGGGTGAGCATCGCCGCGAGCTGTGGTGCGGTGTCGGTGGGCAGAGCCGGGTGCGGGCCGGTGGCCACGTCGATGCCTTGCAGGGGGCCGTTCGGGGTCGCGTGGACACCGCCGTCACCGTCGTCGGTGAGGCTGATGCCCGCCGCGGACAGAGCTGCAGTGAGGCCGTCGGGGAAGGCAGCGGCGGTGATTCCATCGAGGTGGACGCCGCCGCCGGTGGCGGCAGCGGCCATGATCATGGTGGCCGCCTCGATGCGGTCCCCGGCCACCGTGAAGTCACCGCCGCCGATCCGCTCGCTGCCGCTGACGTGCAGTCCTTGGTCGTCGAAGTGGATTCCGACGCCGCACTCAGCCAGGAATCGAGTGGTCTCGGTGACCTCCGGCTCGACCGACGGATGCGTGATCAGGCTGGTACCCGAGGCGCGGGCGGCCAGCAGCATAGCCGTCACTGTCGCCCCCAGGCTCGGCCCGTACGGAGTGGCCACATCCACGGTGAACGCCTGTACGCCGCCCGGTCCGCATCGGGCGCGGATGCTGGTGGCGTCGGCGGTGACTTCGGCGCCGGCGGCCTCCATCGCCGCCAAGTGCCGGTCGATCAGACGAGGGCAGAAGGCATCCCCGCCGGGGTAGGGAAGGGTGACCTGGCCGGCGCGGGCCAGCACCGCGGACGCCAAGACGACGGTCGTCCGCACCCGGCGGCCAAGCTCCGGGTGGATGACCGGGCACACGGTCGCAGCCGGGGCCACGGCGAACCGGCCACCGTCAGCGGCGACGTGGACCCCGGTGTAAGCCAGGATCTGCGCGCACACTCCGGTGTCGAGGATGTCCGGGGCGCCGACGAGGACGACTGGGGCATCGACCAGCAGAGTGGCGGCGTACAGGTGCAGGGCGATGTTCTTACTGCCCTGCACCGGGATGCGCCCGGTCAGAGGTCGCCCACCGGTGACTTTCACGACAGCGGCCTCCAGGCCGGCGCGAGTGGGGGTGATGGTCATGGCCGTCACCGCATCCGCGAGCCGGCGGGCAGGAAGCCGCCGATGTGGTCGCGCGGGTAGATCACCGTACCGGGGCCGATCAGCGTGCCCGGCGACAGCACGGTCCCGGCCGGCAGAGCGACCTCATCGCCGATGACGGCGCCGAACTTCGTCTGCCCGGTGCCGATGCGCTGCCCTCCGATGGTGACGGTGATTTCCTCGATCGCCGGTTCGGCGACCGGCCCACGATCGCACCGGAGCCCGGTAGTGGAGCAGAAGGCGCCGATGTTGACACACCGCCCGATCACTGAGTCGCCGACGAAGGAGGGATGTTTCATAAGAACGCTGCCGGTCAGCAGACTGCGAGTGATCTCCGCGCCGAAACCGATCCGGCAGCCGGGGCCGATCACGGTGTGGTCGCGAACCAGGGCACCGGCGGCCACGATCGCTCCGGTGCAGATCAACACCGGGCCGATGACTTGAGCACCCGCCTCGATGCGCGCGCCGGCCTGGATGATGACTTCACCGCAGAGCAGGGCGCCGGTCTCCACGATGCCGCATGGCTCAGCGTGAAGGCCCGCGACGGAGAGGCGGTCGAGATCTGCGGCCATGGTCGCCTTGATGTCGAAGACCGTCGAGCATGACCGCAGCAGCCTCGTGATGTAGGAGCCGAGGCCGTCGGGTTGGAAGTAGTAGTCGGGAGCGAGCTGGGCGTGTGCAGGTGGGGCCGTGCACGAGTTGGGGATCAGCTGCATCAGGACCTCCTGAGGAACGTGACCGGGGGTAACGGCCTGCTGGGTGCGGGTTGCCTGTCCCTAGGCCATCGCATCCGGCCCGGCTACGGGATGGGCGCTGCCCTGTGCTGCAAAGACGTTTGCGTCAGATGCAAATCCGCTGACAGAGCGTCGCAGCGTGACTACGGTGAGAGGGCGCAGTCTCAGCTACCGGCGGGGACGGATATGGACGCAATCGGCAGAGCACAACCGGCTCCCGAGGCAATCGCGGCTCCCGGAGAGCTCGTACGTCAGGCCCGGCAGGCACAACGACTGACGCTGACCCAGCTCGGCCGGCTCACCGGCTACTCCGCGGCCCAGGTCTCTCGCTACGAGCGGGGCATCTCGCCGATGACCGACATCACCGTGCTGCGGTGCTTCGCTGCCGCGCTCAATATTCCGCATCGGGCTTTCGGCCTTGCCCCGCCCCAGCCGAAGCTGCGACACGGTCAAGCGACCGTACCAACTACCGCATATCCCTGCCTGCCCGCTCATAGGGTGGGGAAGATCCAGCGGGAGGATGGTGAAGGTCCGATGCGGCGGCGGAATTTGCTGGCGAACTTGGCGGTCACGGCCGCCGCAGCCGCCGGTTCCCGATTCCTTGGAGGCGGTGCTGTCCAGGCGGATGAGGCACTGCTCGGTGAGATACTCGTCGCCGGCCTGCGAGACGCCATGCTCGGTTTGGGCGGCAACTTAGCGGACCCGCCACCTGGGCAGCTGCCCGCGGAACTCTCGCGCGCACTCACCGACTTCCACACCTGCCGCTACGGCAGCCTCGCCGTGCGCTTGCCTCGGCTGATCCGCGCAGGGCACACACTCAGCGGCAGCGGGACGGATCATCATGCGCTCCTCGCGCAAAGCTACGTCCTGGCGACTCGGATGCTCGTCAAGCTCGACGAGCAGCAGCTCGGCTGGATGGCCGCCGATCGCGCACGCCAGTTGGCCGAGGCCGGAGATGATGTGCTCACGACAGCGGAGGCCGCGCGACAGCTCGCCGTACTCGCGCGAAAGGCCGGCTGGAACGATCAGGCGATGTCGATCGCGCTGGCCGCCGCGGACAACCCCAGTCTGCGCAGCGCTGGACAGGCCGGTACCGCTGAGCGCGGCCTGCTGATCCAGTCGGCGGCCTACACCGCCGCCCGCGGCGGTGACCGCAAAGGCATGCGGCAACTCACCGCCGAGGCAGCCGCCATCGCAGGCGAACTCGGCGGGACCACCCTGCTGCGCGACCACGGAGGCGGATTCAGCCCGGTCACCGTCCAACTGCATCTCATCTCGGCGGAGAACTCCGCGGGAGATCCCGCCGCGGCGTTGAGCGCCGCCCGCGCGATCGCGCCGCAGAGCCTGCCCAGCGTGGAGCGCCGCTCCCGCTATTACACCGACATCGCCGCGGCTTTCGCCCAGTTGGGCCGCCGCGACGACTGCGTGCGCGCGCTCCTGACCGCCGAACACCATGCCCCGGAGGAAACACATGCCCGCCCAGCAGTGAAATCCCTCATCTCCGGTCTGCTGGTGTCCGGACGCACGGCACCCGAACTGCGCGGCCTTGCCGCTCGTAGCGGCGTCCTCGCCTGATCGGCGTACGGTGCGAGACGTGACCGGATACGGATGGGACGACCTCCCCGGCGAGGTACGCGACGCAGTCGAGGTCGAGTGCGGGACGATCCAGCACGCCACCTCACTGCCGGGCGGTCTCACCGCCGGCGTCGCCGTCCGCCTGGACGCGACCCGCGGGCCGGTGTTCCTCAAGGCTCTGCCCGCGGCGTCGCCGTCCGCGCCGCTCTACCTGAGGGAGCAGCACGTTGGCGTTGCTCTGCCTGAGGGTGTGCCCGCTCCGCGGATGCTGTGGAGCGGGCACACCGCAGGCTGGGTCTGGCTGGCGTTCGAGCACGTCGAGGTCCGGCGCCCTGTCGTCCTCTCTCCTGGCTCGCCGGACGTGGCCGACGTCGTCGACATTGTCCGCGTCCTGGGCGAACTGCTCGTCCCGAATCCGGCCGCCGAAGTGCCGCCCGTCGCCGACAACGTGATGTTCCTGACCCGCCGCGCGGATGCGCTCCTGGCTGATCCGCCCTCCGACCTGGCGAGCCTGCCCGCCTATCGGGCCGCCCGTGCCGGCCTGGACATGGACGCACTCGCCGGCGACACGTTGCTGCACGCTGACTTCCATGAGGGCAACCTCCTCGCCGGCCCGGCCGGGGTGCGGCTCATCGACTGGGGGCTCGCCTGCCAGGGCGCCGCCTGGGTGGAGATCGCACTGCTGATCCCGCGGCTGATCCTGGCCGGCCACACCCCCGAACAGGCCGAGGTGCTCGCCGATCAGTTACCCGCGTGGAAAGCGGCACCGGAGGTCGCTGTCACCGGGCTCGCGGCCGTGTGGTCGCTGTTCCGCGAGTTCGTCGCCCGTAACGGCCCCGAACGAATCCGCGCCTCACGCGCCCGCGCTGCCGAGGCCGGCCGGGCGTGGGTGGAGTACCGCACCAGCTGAGTCCAGACATGGCGAAGAGCCCTCGTCCAGCTCTTAAGTTCTAGCGGTCGTCGCAACACCCCAGCTCGGGTGGGGAATTTCTGTTGTCCGGATCGGTTCCGACATGACCATAAACCGCCGATTCGGAGCTGTATCTGTTCTACTCGCTGACCGCGCCGGTCGAGGAGATCGAGACCTACCTCAAGGATCTCGACACGCTGCTGAACGAGGGCCGGTGGAGGCAGCGCTCAGACGGTCTGTGGGTCAAGATCGAATGATCGAGCACGCCTCCGGCCTGTCCAGCGGCGAACCGCAGACTTTGCGGGTCCTTAAGGTCGCCGAAGGTATGAGCGAGAGCTGTCCAAGCAATGTAGCCATGGCGTTACATCCGAAAGCTCGACAGGGTATTGCTTGTTTTGCAGGTTATGGCGTTTTTGAGAACCACGACGGATCCGGTTCAGTTAGCTATCGCCTAGGAGGCGACGTGTCACTGCGAGTCGCGATTGTCGGGTCGGGACCTGCCGGGATCTACACGGCCGAGGCACTGATGAAGCAGGCCCCGGGGGCCGTCGAGGTGGACGTGATCGAGCGGCTGCCCACCCCCTACGGCCTGGTGCGCTACGGCGTGGCCCCCGACCACACCTCGATCAAGTCGATCGCGGACTACCTGCGCCGGATCCTGGAGCTGCCGAACGTCCGTTTCCTGGGCGGTGTGGAGCTCGGCAAGGACGTCGGCGTCACCGACCTGCTGGACTGCTACGACGCGGTGGTCTACTGCACCGGTGCGATGGTGGACCGCCGGATGGGCATCCCCGGAGAGGATCTGCCGGGCAGCGTGGCGGCCACCGACTTCGTGAACTGGTACTGCGGCCACCCCGACATGCCCGCCGACCGCTTCGTCCTCGACAGCCCGGAGGTCGCGGTGATCGGCGTGGGCAACGTGGCGGTGGACGTGGTGCGCGTCCTCGCCAAGAGCGCCGAGGAGCTGCGTGCCACCGACGTGCCCGACGAGGTGCTGACACGGCTGGCAGGCAGCCAGGTGAAGGCCATTCACATGATCGGCCGGCGGGGGCCCGAGCACGCCAAGTTCACGCTGAAGGAGCTGCGGGAGCTGGGTGAGCTGACCAACGCGGACGTGTGCGTGCGGCCGGAGGAGGCGGTGGCGGACGTCACCGAGGCCTCCAGGCAGATCCGGGGGAACGTCGAGGTGCTGCAGGGCTGGGCCGCCCGCGACCCGCTGGGCCGCCCCCGGCGGCTGGACGTGCGGTTCTGGATGCGCCCGGTCGAGATCCTCGGTGAGGACCGGGTGGAAGCGCTCAAACTCGAACGCACCCGGCTGGTGGACGGCCGTGTCGTGGGCACCGGCGAGTTCGAGACCCTTCCGGTGGGCATGGTCCTGCGTTCGGTCGGCTACCAGAGCGTGCCGCTGCCCGGCGTCCCCTTCTCCGACGCCACCATGACCGTGCCGAACGAGGCCGGCCGGGTGCGTGACCGCGAGTACGTGGCGGGCTGGCTCAAACGCGGCCCCACCGGCGTGATCGGCACCAACAAGTCCGACGCGGCCGAGACGGTCCGCACCCTCCTGGCCGATCTCGCCGGTCGCGAGCCGGTACGGCACGCGGATCTGGACGGCCTTCTCTCCTCCCGGGGCGTCTCCCCCATCACCTACCGTCACTGGCTGGCCATCGAGGCGGCCGAGGCGGCCCTGGCCAGGACCCTGGGCCGAGGGGAGCGCGTCAAGCTCCTCGGTCTCGACGCCATGCTCGCCGCCTCCGGCCGGTGAGCCGGACGGGTGAGCCGGACGGGTGAGCCGGGCCGTTGGGTCCCTCGCCCGCTCCGGCGCTAGGGTGCGGTGCCGGCGGCACGTTCACGAGGAGTACACCACCATGCGCGTCACGCTCACCGATCCGCAGGCTCTGATCCCGGGCTTCGAGGAGACCTACCGCGAACAGTCGTCGAGATATCCGGCGACGACGACGCGGTGGCAGCCGGTGCACACCGTCTACGTCCCGGCCGACCGGTTCGACGCCCGGACGGTGGCGCGGTGGAAGAGCACGGCGCTCGACCTTTTCCAGCGGCACATGCCGGTCGAGGAGCTGAGCGGGTTCCTCGGGACGGACCACGCGCCGACGGTGCGGGCCGTGCACGAGAAGGTCGCCGCGAAGCTCGCCGGAGAGCCGGTCGAGGACCTGCGGGTGGACTTCGAGGACGGCTACGGCCTGCGTCCCGGAGAGGAGGACGGCGACGTCGCGCGAGCCGCGCAGGCCGTCGCGGCCCTGCACGCCGACGGGACGCTCCCCCGCCGGTGGGGGCTGAGGGTGAAATCGTTCGCCGACGGCGACCCGGTCCGGAGCGTCCGCACGCTGGACGGTTTCCTGACCGGCGTGATCGAGCGGGTGGGGCACCTGCCCGAGGGATTCGTGGTCACCTTCCCGAAGGTCCTGATGAGGGACTACCTCGACCAGTTCGCCGGATGCCTGGAGTCGCTGGAGCGAGGGCTCGGCCTGGCCGAGGGCACGCTCCGCTTCGAGATGCAGGTGGAGGCCCCCCAGACGGTGCTGTTCCTCGACTCCGACCTGGCCCGCTCGCTCGGGGGCAGGCTGGCCGCGGCGCACTTCGGCGTCTTCGACTACACGGCGAGCTGCTCGCTGCCCCCGCACGAGCAGCGGCTGGACCACCCGGCCTGCGACCACGCCCGGCACGTCATGCAGACGGCGTTCGCCGGGACCGGGGTGGAGCTGTCGGACGGCTCGCTGGCCGCCTCTCCCGCCTCCGACGACGAGCACGCCGTGCGGGGCCTGTGGCGGCGGCACGCGGCGCTGGTCGAGCACTCCCTGAGCCACGGCTTCTACCAGGGCTGGGACATGCATCCCTCGCACCTGGTCAGCCGCTACATCGCGGTCTACCACTTCCACCTGGCGCATTACCACGAGTACGCCCGGCGGGTGCGCGACTGGGAGGAACGGCGGACGGCGGACGGCGGCGTGCTGGACGAGCCCGCCACGGTCAAGACGATGGCCGCCGCCCTCCGCCGCGCCGACCTGGCCCTGGGGAAGGCGTGACCGCACGAGCCCTTGCGGTTCCCGTGACCGGGTGAATCCTTCGGAGCCGGTGACCGCGCGGGTCCTGGGGAAGGCGTGACCACGCGGGCCCGCCGCGCTTCGCGAGGCGCCTTCCCGCGGGTCAGTCGATCAGCGCCCGCCACTGGCGGACCAGCCGCACGTCGACCGGGTCGGACCAGGAGGCCCGTACGGCGCTGCCGACGTGGAAGGCCCGCACGCCGTACTCCAGGAGCACCGGGACGTGCCCCGGCCTGAGCCCGCCGCCCGCCAGGATCAGCGGGCCGTCGCCGGCCTCACACCGGCTCTTGAGCGTTCGCAGGCCGTCGGTCACGCCGCCGGGCGCCCCCGAGGTGAGCACGGTGGCGAGGTTGGGCAGCAGGCGCACGGCCCGCCAGCTCGCCTGGGTGTCGGCGGCGTGGTCGACCGCCCGGTGGAAGGTCCAGGGCAGCGGGGCGACAGCGTGGATCAGCGCCTCGGTGGCGGCCAGGTCGACCACCCCGGCGGAGTCGAGGAAGCCGAACACGAACCCGGCCGCGCCCGCCTCGGCGAGGATCTTGGCATCGCGCCGCAGACCCTCCAGCGACTCGGGCGTGGCCAGGAACGAGGCCTCACCGCGCAGCATCACCATCTGCGGCAGCGCGCACTCCTTGGAGATCGCCGCGACCGTCTCCGCCGCCGGGGTGAGCCCGTCCGCCGCCATGTCGACGACGATCTCCAGACGATCGGCGCCGCCTTCTTCCGCCGCGACGGCATCGCGTACGTCGAGCGCGATCACCTCAAGCAAGGATCCGGTCATGGGGTGAGGCTATCGGATGACTTTGTCCTGGGATCGCCGTGGTTCAGACATGCTGCCGCACGGATGATCCACGACGGTCCGCGAAGGGCAGCGCGCTGCCGGGGGCGCCGCCCCGCAGGCCTCCGGCCCGTTGGAACAGCGCACCCGAGGCGCGGTGCGGCAGATCGACCGTGCGGAGATGGGCGAAACGCTGGCCCCGATAGTAGTCCTGCAACCGCCCGTTGTCCTTGGAGCAGTCAAGCCGGAGCCATCTCCGGCCCACGGCCAGCACCCGCAGGCCCGCCCAGTCGAGCAGCGCCTCCCCCAGTCCGCGGCCGGAGTGGGCGCGGGCCACGGACAGTTTGTGGACGTAGAGCGCCGACCCCGGATCGTCGTCGGCGGCCCAGAACTCGGGGTCGGCGTGGCCGTCCAGGGCGATGGTGGCCGCGGGTCCGTCCGAGGTGTCCAGCAGGTACATGGTTCCCTCCTCGATCAGCGGGGCGATGCGCTCGGCGGGGAAACCCCCGACAGGCCACTGGCGCACGCCGCGGCCGTTCAGCCAGCCGGCCGTCTCCGCCAGGAGCGCGAGCACTCCCTGGAGGTCGTCGGCGGTGGCCCTGCGCATCGTGAGGTGGTTGGTGACGGTGGGGCTGACGGTGTACGAGTGCATGGTTCATCCCTTCGTTGCACGAGGTGTGCGGGAGGACACGGAGAGTGGCCAACTGATGACGCACGGTATCCATGCCTGGCTAGGCGGAACGCCTAGGGATCCGAGGTAGGCGGGGGCGGGGGCCCGCGCCTCTTCGTCCGGCGGACGCGGCCCGATGGCCGCCCGCGACCGGGACGGAACCGGGGCCGCCCGGTCAGGGCGGCCACCAGGAGGTCAACGGCTTTCCAGCTCGTATCTGATCAGGTGCTTGTCGGCGGGAAGCACCGACACCGCGACGCGCACGGGGGCGTCGCTCTCGTCATAGCCGACCCGGACATAGACCACCACCGGTGTTCCCGACTGGAGCTGGAGCCGCTCGGTCTCCGAACTGGTGGGCATTCGCGCCCAGATGTCGTCCACCACCCGGACCTGGGCGTGGCCGAGCTCTTCCAGCACCCTGTTGGCACCGCGCATGATGTCGCCGGGACGGGCGATCTCGGAGTCGGCGACCAGCGTCAGCGGGAAGTAGGAGTCGTTGGTGTTGTACGGCTGGCCGTCCACGAACCGCAGCCGGCGGCGGACCACGGCGAGTCCCTCGTCGGACAGCTCCAGCCTGCTGGCGATCTCCTCGGCCGGCTGCACGATCGAGACCTCGATCTCCTGACTGGGCTCGCGGCCCTCCTGGGAGACCGCCCAGGCGAAGGCCTCCCTGGTCTCCAGGGGCTGCGGCTGAAGCTCTCGCTGCGGATGGATGAGCAGCGGGCGGCGCTCCCTGACCACGGTCCCCCGGCGCGGGGTGCGGGTGACCAGGCCCTCGTTGACCAGCTCGCCGAGGGCGAGTCGCACGGTGTTGCGACTGACCTGGTGCACCAGCATGAGTTCCGCTTCGGTCGGCAGCTGATCCCCCGGTCCGAGCGCACCGGAGTAGATGGTCCTCCGAAGTTCGGAGGCCACCAACTGATACAGCGTTGACCGTGCCATTTAGTCCCCTTTGTGCCAACAAAACTAGACGATCTGGTTCTAGCGGGGAACAGCCCCTTGACCCAACCTCCCGCAACCCGCATTATCCAATCGTTGGTACAAATCCATCGAAAGGTCAGCGAGGGGGTGGAAGCCGGTGCTGCCGGTCCGCGCGGACACGCCATACCTGCCCTGGCGCGACCCCTGCGAGGCGACGCGTTTACTGCGCTACGCGTTGCACCGTCAGGGATTCACCCACACCTACCAGAGCAATGGGAATGGGATGTCCGTGCTTTCGGTACAAACCGATTTGACGGTTTGGTGCAAAAGCGGCCTTTTCGTGTGGAGCGAGGACGGCCGCGAGACCACCCATCCGGCCGACGACCCGGTCGGGACGGCACGTCTCATCTCACGGCACTACCGCAGACCGGCGCCCGGCGGCGATCCCTTCGACCACGATCCCTTCGAGGAGAGGATGGTCTCCCGGGCTCACGCCTCCCCTCCCACCGACTCCGCGCGCGACTAGACGGTGCTAGGACCCCAACCCTCGCCGGGGTCCTCACACCGCCGCGCCGGGGCGGAACGCGTCCTGGCGGGTCCCCCACGCCCGCCAGGGCGCGTTCCCGTCAGGGCGCGGCTCGCCGGTTCCGGTGAGCCGCGTCCTGCCTCCAGAGGGCGGGCGGTCCGGGAACCTCCCCTCGCCTCCTCCCGGACCGCCCGATCCGCCGGCCGCGTCACTCCAGCGGCCGCCAGTTGATCAGAGAGAAGCCCTCCTCCACGACGGTGAAGACCGCCCGGGCGGGCCGACCGGCGACCGGCGGCTCCGGCACCGCCCAGTTGCCGTACATCACGCACTCGGGCGCCTGCGACAGCCGTACCGTCACCACGACGTAGGGTTCGGTCGCCCCGGGGAGGAAGGGCTGGTGGCTGACGATCCAGCTCTCGACGCGGCCGGTGGGGGCGATCGGCTGCCAGTGCCACCGGTCGGTCCGGCAGCGGTGACAGTAGGCTCGCGCCGGGAAGCGCAGCGTGCCGCAGGAGTCGCACCGCTGGACGACGAACTCGTGTCCGGCGACCCGTTCCCACCACTGCGCGGAGTCGCGATCGGTGACCGGGCGCATGCTCATCCCCTCCGCAGGATCAGGGCCGAGGTGGCGGGCAGG
Organism: Streptosporangium sp. CA-135522; assembly: GCF_050949235.1. NCBI lineage: Bacteria > Bacillati > Actinomycetota > Actinomycetes > Streptosporangiales > Streptosporangiaceae > Streptosporangium > Streptosporangium sp. CA-135522. The sequence goes on along the minus strand of NZ_CP192026.1, from coordinate 2,358,281 downwards.
ATGTAGCCGGGCTGAGCGGTGGACAGGGCCACCTCGGCGCCGTCCACCTGCCTGTCGCCGGCGTCGCCCCGCAGCTGCGAGACGGCCTCGGCGATGTGGTTGACGCCGTGCACGTATCCCTCGGAGAGGAACCCGCCGTGCGTGTTGACCGGCAGTTCGCCGCCGAGCGCGGTGGCGCCGGAGGCGACGTACGGCCCGCCCTCGCCCTTGGCGCAGAACCCGTAGTCCTCCAGCTGAACGATCACCGAGTAGGTGAAGCAGTCGTAGATCTCGGCCACGTCGATCTCGGCGGGACCGACACCCGCCTGGCGGTAGAGGCGGGGGGCCAGTTCGGCCGCGGCGGTCACGGTCACGTCCGTGCCACCGCCGGACAGGAAGGAGTCGCCGCCGCCCCAGGCCGCCGCGGAGATCAGCACGGGCGGCCGCCTCAGGTCCCGCGCCCTGTCCGCGCCGGTGATGACGAGCGCGCAGGCGCCGTCGGTCTCTAGGCAGCAGTCGAGCAGCCGGAACGGCTCGGCGATCCACCGGCTGTTCAGGTAGTCGTCCAGGGTGATGGGGGCGCGCATGAGCGCGCGGGGGTTCTTGACCGCGTTGGCCCGCTGGGTGACGGCGAGCCGGCCGAAGTGCTCGGGCCGCGTGCCGTACTTCTCCATGTGGGCGCGGGCGAACATCGCGTACTGCTGCGGCGGCGCGAAATACCCGTACGGCGCCTGGTACTGCACCTCCGGGCTGACCGGCAGCCCCCGGCCCGTGCCGCCCATCCGGAACTCCGAGCGCGCGTTGATCGCCCGGTAGCAGACGACCGTCTCGGCCACCCCCGCGGCGACCGCGAGCGCGGCCTGCCCGACCACCGAGTGGGAGACGCTGCCGCCGCCGAACTGGTCCAGGTGCCAGGCCGGCCGATGGATGCCCAGCGCGGGGCCGACCACCGAGGGGGCCGCGGAGTCGCCGACCCGGTGGGTGGCGATGCCGTCCACGTCGTCGGCGGTCAGACCGGCGTCCTCCAGCGCGGCCAGGACGGCCTCGCAGGCCAGGGTCAACGTGCTGACTCCGGAGTCCTTGGACAGCCGCGTGTATCCGACCCCCGCGACGGCCGTACGGTCCCGGAAACCGCCCACGCGCACCTCCCCGAATACAAGCAAGCGCTTGGCCAGAGGCTAGGTCGGGCGGATCGGGCGTGTCAACGGCGGGACATCGGCACGCCGACGGACGGACAGGACGGCGGGCGGACAGGACGGCGGGCGGACAGGACGGCGGGCGGACAGGGCCGCAGACGGAGGGGCACGCCAACGGACGGGCGGGACGGCAGGCGGAGCGGGGCGGCACTTTTTCCGCCTCCTCCCTGTTATCCAAGCAAGCGCTTGGTACTATGAGTGGAGACGGTGGCGGACACCGTCCGCCACCGAACTTCCCTCGGGGGCCGACCTGGCGCGATCGAGGAGGCGAGTGCGACCATGAGCACCCACGCGGCCCGGCTGCTGGAGCCGGAAGGTCACCTGCGCGTCACCCCGGACGGGCACGGGATCACCGCCAACGGAGTCGCCATGCACAGCGGCCTTCCCCAGGGCCCATCCGACGGAGCCGGGCACCCCCCGCAGGCCGTGGACGGCAAGTGGTTCCGCTCCGTGCTGGGCCACTTCGCCACCGGCGTCGTGGCCATCACCGCCGTCGATCCCGACAGCGGCGAGCCGTGCGGCCTGGCCGCCAACTCCTTCACCTCCGTCTCGCTGGACCCGCCCCTGGTGGCCTTCTGCGTGGCGCACACCAGTACGAGCTGGCCGCGCCTGCGCGCCGCCAAGACGCAGACGGTCAGCGTGCTCGCCGAGCACCAGGAGCAGGTCTGCGCCGCGCTCGCCGGCAGGGGCGGCGACAAGTTCGCCGGCCTGGAGTGGACCGAGTCACCCGGCGGCAACCCGGTGATCGCAGACGCGCTGGCCTGGATCGACTGCTCGGTGGAGGCGGAGCACCCGGCGGGCGACCACGTCATCGTCGTCGCCCGGGTCCACCAGCTCGGCCTCCAGGGTGACGGCGGCCCACTGCTGTTCTTCCGGGGCGGCTACGGCCGGTTCCGCACATGACCCTGCGCGAGGAGATCCGCTCCTGGCTGGCCGAGCACCTGAGCGGCGAGTTCGCGCACGCCCGCGGCCTGGGCGGGCCGGGCCGCGAGCACGAGGGCCACGACGTCCGTCTCGCCTGGGAACGACTGCTCGGCCGGGCCGGGTGGACGTGCCTGGGCTGGCCGAAGGAGTACGGCGGGCGGGACGCGACGCTGGAGGAGCAGGTCGCCTTCCACGAGGAGTACGCCCGCGCGGCGGCTCCGGCCCGGGTCGGGCACATCGGCGAGGGGTTGATCGGACCCACCATCCTGGACCACGGCACCCGGGAGCAGAAGCGGCGCTTCCTGCCCCCCATCCAGCGGGGCGAGGAACTGTGGTGCCAGGGCTACTCCGAGCCCGGCGCGGGCTCGGACCTGGCCGGCGTGCAGACCCGCGCCCGTCTCGAGGGCGGCGAGTGGGTGGTCACCGGCCAGAAGGTGTGGACCTCGCTGGCCCACGTGGCCGACTGGTGCTTCGTGATCGCCCGGACCGAGCCCGGCTCGCAGCGGCACCACGGGCTCTCCTACCTCCTGGTCCCGATGGACCAGCCGGGGATCGAGGTCCGGCCCATCGTCCAGATGACCGGCACCAGCGAGTTCAACGAGGTCTTCTTCGACGGCGCCCGCACGGCCGCCGCCAATGTCCTGGGCGTTCCCGGCGAGGGCTGGCGGGTCGCCATGGCCACCCTCGGGTACGAACGCGGCGCCTCCACCCTCGGCCAGCAGATCGGTTTCCAGCGGGAGTTCGCCCAGGTCGTGGAGACCGCGCGGCGTACCGGGGCGGCCGAGGACCCGGTGCTGCGCGACCGGCTGGTCCAGTCGTGGCTGGAGCTGCAGATCATGCGGCTGAACGCGCTGCGCACGATGACCTCACTGTCGGCCGGGGAACCGGGCCCGGAGGTGTCGATCGGCAAGCTCTACTGGTCGGAGTGGCACCGGCGGCTGGGCGAGCTGGCCCAGGCCGTCCAGGGCCGGGAGGGTCTCGTCGCCGACGGCCCGCCGTACGAGCTGAACGACCTGCAACGGCTCTACCTGTTCAGCCGCGCCGACACCATCTACGCCGGATCCAGCGAGATCCAGCGCAACATCATCGCCGAACGCACCCTCGGACTGCCCAAGGGCTGAGCCGGCCCGGCCCGTCCGCCCTCCCACGCACCCGCCCGCCGTCGCGAGAGCGTCGTCGTGAGAATCGAGAACGGAGTCCCGATGGCGACACCTCCCCCCTACCCCCGCGCCCACGGCCTGCTCGCCGGAAAGGTCACGCTGGTCACCGCGGCGGCCGGGGCGGGAATCGGGTACGCCACCGCCCGGCGCTGCGCCGAGGAGGGCGCGACCGTGGTCATCTCCGACCGGCACGAACGGCGGCTGGGCGAGGCCGCCGACGCGCTGGCCGAGCTGACCGGGGTGAAACCGCTGGCGGTGCCGTGCGACGTCACCTCCGAGGCCGAGGTCCGGGCCCTGTTCGACACGGTGGCCGAGGCGCACGGACGGCTGGACGTGGTGGTCAACAACGCCGGCCTGGGCGGCACCGCCAAGCTCGTCGACATGGCCGACGAACAGTGGGACGCGGTGCTCGACGTGACCCTCACCGGCACGATGCGCTGCACCCGGGCCGCCCTGCGACGGATGGTCGCGCAGGGCTCGGGGGTGATCGTCAACAACTCCTCGGTGATCGGCTGGCGTGCCCAGGAGGGGCAGTCCCACTACGCCGCCGCCAAGGCGGGGGTGATGGCCCTGACCAGGTGCGCCGCCGTCGAGGCGGCCCCGCACGGCGTCCGGGTCAACGCGGTCGCCCCGTCCCTGGCCATGCACCCCTTCCTGGCCAAGGTGACCAGCGACGAACTGCTCGCCGAGCTCACCGCCCGCGAGGCGTTCGGCCGGCCGGCCGAACCGTGGGAGGTGGCCAACGTGATCGTCTTCCTGGCCAGCGAGTACTCCACGTACATGACGGGTGAGGTCGTCTCGGTCTCCAGCCGGCATCCGTAGCGAGCGGCCGGCGCCGGTGGAGGTTCCCGGCGCGGGCGAGGCGGCGGATGCGAGCGGTTCCCCGTCCGGGTCACCTGTCGCCACACTCGTGGAACGCTCCAAAGGACAGCACACAAAATGTGAAATATCACTACCTAAAGTCCGTTACTTATTTGTGTTCAGATCAGTCCCTATTCAGGAGATATGAAATATGACATGTTACGCGTGATTCTCCCTCCCCTCCGGAAGGAACCCCCCACGTGCGCAAGCTCATCACCCTGCTCGCGGCCGGGCTGATCGGGACGACCCTGGGCGTCTCCGCGCCGCCCGGCCCGGCCTCGGCGAACCCGAACCCGGACCCCAAGATCCCCGCGGTCAAGTCCGGCGACGGCGACCACCCGGACGTGCTCGACCCGATCGCCGCCGAAGAGCGGTCCCTTCGGACCAAGGCCATGGAGCAGACGTTGTCCGCCTCCCGGCCGCGCGAGCTCTCCTCGAGCAAGGTCAAGATCGGCGGGCGGTACGTCGAACTCGCCCTCGAACGCAAGGACAAGATCTTCACCGTCCTCGCCGAGTTCGGCGACAAGATCGACAACGCGACGCTGTACAACGGCCAGATCCGCTACGGCGGCGTGCCCGGACCGCTGCACAACCGGATCCCCAAGCCCGAGCGGGGCTACGACAACCACACGCTCTGGCGGCCCGACTTCAATCGGGCCTACTACCGGGACGGCTATTTCAACGACACCCCGGGCGCCAACTCGCTGCGCAACTTCTACCGGCTCCAGTCCGCCGGCCGGTACGACTTCGACGGTTACGTCTCCGACTGGGTGAAGGTCCCCTACAACGAATCCCGCTACGGCACCCCGCGCTGCGCCGGCGGCCTGGACTGCGACACCCCCCTGTTCGACTTCGCCAAGGACTCCGCGAACGCCTGGTACGAGGCCGAGCGCGCCAAGGGGCGCAGCGTCGCCGACATCACGGCCGAGCTCAGGTCGTTCGACGTCTGGGACCGCTACGACTACGACTTCGACGGCAACTTCGACGAGCCCGACGGCTACATCGACCGTTTCCAGGTGATCCACGCCGGAGTCGACGAGACCTGGGGCGGCGGCGCGCAGGGCGCGGACGCGCTGTGGGCCGTCAACCACGACGCCTACTGGAACCTGCGCGGCCGATCCGGCCCGGCGGGCAACCTGCGGGGCGGCACCGAGATCGGCGACACCGGCATCTGGGTCGGCAAGTTCCTGACCGCCGGTGAGAACAGCGGCGTCGGCCTGATCGCCCACGAGTACGGCCACGACCTGGGCCTGCCCGACCTGTACGACGGCGGCGGAAGCAACAGCGTCGAGTTCTGGTCGCTCATGTCCAGCGCCTCGTACCTGAGCAAAAAGAACGGGCAGAGCGGTGAGTATCCCGGCGACCTGGACGCGTGGAGCAAGCTGCGGCTCGGCTGGCTGTCCTACGAGAGGGCCAAGGCCGCCACGCCGTCCACCCACACCCTCGGCGTGAGCTCCTACAACACCGCCGACCCGCAGGCCGTCGTCGTCGATCTGCCGCCCCACACGGTCAGCACCGAACTGGTCGACCCGGTTCAGGGCTCCCACCAGTGGTGGAGCGGCAGGGGTGACTATCTCAACGAGACGCTCAGCCGCCAGATCGACCTCACCGGGGTGACGTCGGCGGTCCTGAACGCCAAGGTCTGGTACCAGATCGAGCAGGACTTCGACTACCTCTACGCCGAGGTCTCCGAGGACGGCAAGGTCTGGAAGCCGATCGGCGGCACCGTCGGCGGGCAGCCGATCCCCAGCGTCGACGGCGTTCCCGGCATCACCGGCCGCAGCGGCTGGACGGACCTGAGCCTTCCGCTGGACGCCTACGCGGGCAAGAGGATCCAGTTCCGCTTCCGCTACGTCACCGACACCAACACCGCCGAGAACGGCTTCATCGTCGACGCCATCACCGGCGCCGTCACCGACGACGTGGAAAGCGGCGACAACGGCTGGAGCGCGGTGGGCTTCAGCCGTACCGGCAGGATCGGGACCAAAGCACACCCCCGCGCCTACATCGCCGAGAACCGGCGCTACACCGGCTACGGCGCCTACCTCGAGACCGGGCCCTACAGCGGCGGCTTCGCCAACGACCCCACCCGGCGCGACGTCTACGAGCACTACCCCTACCAGGACGGCGTCCTCGTCTGGCTCTGGGACACCTACTACACCGACAACGCCACCCGCGACCACCTCGGCGAGGGCATGATCCTGCCGATCGACGCCCACCCGGTTCCCCTGCTCTGGAAGGACCACACCGCGGTCAACGGCAGGCTCCAGGTCTTCGACGCCACCTTCGGCCCGACCCCCACCGACCGCCTCTCCCTCCACAAGGACAGCGCCAGGACGGTCTTCTCCCCGCTCCCCGGCGTCCCCGCCTTCAACGACCACACCGGCGTCTACTGGTACAGCACCAACCCCCGGCAGGGCGTCCGCCCACCCGACACCAACACCGAGATCAGGGTGGTCAAGGAGGCCGGCAACGGCCTGCGCACCACCATCGCGGTCGGTCCCGCCTCCCAGCCGGCCCCCTGACCGGCCCTTGGTCGCCGCCTGCCCGGCCCGCCGCTCCCGGTGCGGCGGGCCTCGTGCCCCGCGCTCCCCGCGCCGCCGGGGCCGTGCACGGCGAACGGTCGGAACCGAACCCTCGCCATTCATTATGTGATGTGATATTTCACATTACATGCCTTCTGACGCGCTCCTCACCCGCCTCGCCGCCACCGGGCGGTTCACCTACGGCTCCCCCCGAGCCCTGACCGTCTCCTCCGACGGCTCGCTGGTGCTGTTCCTGCGCTCCAGCGGGCCCGAGGACCCCGTCGAGCGGCTGTGGGCCCTCGACGTCGCCACCGGCGTGGAGCGTCTTCTGGCCGAGCCGGCGGAGGGTCCGCACGAGTTGCCGCCCGAGGAGCGGGCCCTGCGCGAGCGGACACGTCTGTGGGCGCCCGGCATCGGCTCCTACGCCGTCGACGGCCCCACGGCGGTTTACGCGCTGGGTGGGCGACTGTTCCGGGTGGACATCGCCACCGCCACCGTGGCGGAGGTCCCGGTAGCCGGTCCCGCCTTCGACCCCCGGCCGTCCGGAGACAGGATCGCCTATGTGACCGCCGGACGGCTCTACGTCCACGAGAACGGCGGCAACCGCCTGGTCGCCGGCGAGTCCCACGTCACCTGGGGCGTGGCGGAGTTCGCCGCCGCCGAGGAACTCGGCAGGCACCGCGGGCACTGGTGGGCGCCCGACGGCTCGGCGCTCCTGGCCACCCGGGTGGACGAGACCCGCGTGCCACGCCACCCCCCGGCCGACCCCGCGCAGCCCGCGACGGCGACGCCGGAGCCGGCCTATCCGCAGGCGGGCGGACCGAACGCGGCCGTCGAGCTGCATCTGCTCGGCCTGGACGGCGCGCGCAGGCAGATCCTGTGGGACGACGTCAGATACCCCTACCTCACGGCGGTGGACTGGAGCGAGCAGGACCGCCCGGTGATCACCGTGCTGGACCGGCTCCAGCAGAACGGGCTGCTCCTGGCGGTCAACCCGGCCACCGCCACGACCTCCCCCCTGGCGCGGCTCTCCGACCCGCTCTGGATCGAGGCCGTGCCCGGCACCCCCTCGCTTCTGGCGGACGGCCGGGTGCTGACCACGGTCGAGGCGCACGACACCCAGGCCCTGGCCGTCGACGGCACCGTGCTCACCCCCTCGTGGCTGTACGTGCGGCGCGTCGCGGGCTTCCTCGGTGACGACCTGCTGGTCGAGGGCAACGAGGCGGATCCCGCCGAGCAGCACGTCTACCGCCTCGGGCCGGACGGCACGACGGCCAGGATCACCCATGAGCCCGGCGTGCACAGCGCCCTGACCGGCGGCTCGACATTGGTCCTGACCAGCGGTTCCATGGAGACCGCCCGCACCCGGCGGGTCGTCCACCCCGGCGGTCTCGTCCAGGACCCCGCCGTGGAGATCCGCGACCTGTCGGCGGCGTCGCCGTACCGGCCGCGACCGATCCTGGATCGGGTGACCGAACACCGCCTGCCCTCCGCGGTGCTCTACCCGAGCGGGCACGTGCCCGGGGAGAGGCTGCCGGTCCTCCTCGACGTGTACGGCGGGCCCGGCTACCAGGCGATCGCCGCCGAGTCCGGCCGGTGGATCCGCAAGCAGTGGTGGGCCGACCAGGGCTTCGCGGTCGTGACGATCGACAACCGGGGCACGCCGAACGTGTCGGCCTCCTTCGGCCGGGCGATCTTCCGGCGCTTCTCGCAGGTGGCGCTGGAAGACCAGGTCGCGGGGTTGCACGAACTCGCGGGCAAGCACCCCGACCTCGACCTGTCCAGGGTGGGCGTGCGCGGCTGGTCCTACGGCGGTTACTTCGCCGCGCTGGCCGTACTCCGGCGGCCCGACGTCTTCCACGCCGCCTGCGCGGGCGCCCCGCCCACCGACTTCCGCTGGTACGACACCGCCTACACCGAGCGCTATCTCGGCCTGCCCGATGAGAACCCCTCCGGATACGACGCCGACTCGCTGATCGCCGACGCTCCCGGACTCGAACGGCCGCTGCTGCTCATCCACGGCCTGGCCGACGACAACGTCCGCCCGCTGCACACCCTGCGCCTGTCGGAGGCCCTGACCGAGGCCGGGCGAGCGCACTCCACGATTCTGCTCCCCGGTGTCAGTCACATGACCCCGGACGGTGTCGCGGAGGACCTGATGGCGGCCGAGCTCGACTTCCTGCGCCGCGCTCTCCCCTCCTGAGGAGCCGCCCCGCTCCCGGTGCCCGCCGTACCGGCGCCGGGAGCGGACCCATCACGCTCCACAGCGGTAACGAGTGTATAAATCCGGCAATACGACCCCATAACAGCATCGGCAGCCACCGAAGCCTTCGTGGGAACTGCGTTACAAATTGGCGCTATGACAGACGCCTCCTTCTCCGCCAGCAAGGACGCGATCCGGCGCGCCGGTCTGAACGCCCAGGAGGTTCACGAGAACCTGAGCTCCCTCGCCGCCACGGACTTCGCCGAGCTGACCCCGGGAGCGCTGGGAATCATCGGCGAGCCGGCTCGGTGGCGCCACAACCTCGGCCAGGGGGACTTCCACCGCAGGATCGGCACGGGAGCAGAGTCGGCGCAGGGCATCTCCTCGGGAATGCACGCGACCGCCGAGGGATACGTCACGGCGGAGGACGCCGCCATCCAGGCCCTGCTCGCCCGCGCCGGTCAGACCAGCAGGCCCGACATCTACTCCGACGAGATGAGGGAGCAGCTCCGCTCCGTCCATCGGCCGCAAGGGCAGCCGTGGAAGGGAGGCGTACTGGCGGGCACGGCCGTCATCTCGGCGGGCGCCGCGTGGAGAGCACCCGGAGTGTTGCGGGCGTTCGAAGAGGACATGAAGAGGTGGAAGCCGGGCTCCGTGGAGCTGGCCCGCCTGCAGAAGATGAGCGGGCGGACCAACGCGCTGCTCAGGATGGCCTCCATGACGAGCTGGAACGCCGCGATCGCCTGCGCGATCTGGATGACCGCGATGGCCTTCGACGACGACAACGTCAACCTTGTCATGGGGGCGTGGCGGGAAAAAGCCGAACGGCTCGGCGTCATCTTCGGCGCCGGCGACCCCACGAACCGGGAGGCTCTCGCCACGGCCTGGGAAGGGCAAGCGCAGAGCGCCGCCGATCGCAAGCTCCGCGACTTCGTCACCGCGGGCATCCAGCTCGCCGACCGCGCGGTGGCCAAGGCCCACGGTCTTCAGGAGGCGGTCAGGCATCTCAACTGGTTGCACGACACCGCCTTCGCGATAACGGTCGAACAGGTCTGCTTCATGCTGGTCCTGAACGCCCTGAAGGCGTTCCATCCGGGGGCGGCGCTCGGAACCGAGATCGCCGGCCGGCGCCTCGCCATGACCATCATCACCATTCACGGCGCCATCACCGCCTTCACGCTCGGGAGGACCTTCATGGACGTGGGCGAGGATTTCACCGAGAAGCAGTCGCCGAGGATTCCCCCGCAGGACTTCCCGATGATCGTCGTGTGACCCGTCGCGGTGCACCCGCCGTCCCGGCGCGACGTCGCCCGCCGGGGCCCTCGGCCCAGCGCCGGAAGCAGGCGGACCGGGCCGTCTCATTGGCACGTTCCACATCCGTGATCTTTCACGTGTGGCGAAGTCCCCGCCTTTGCCTCTAACGTGCGCATCATGACCACCGATGGGCGCTCGGCGCACATTCTCGACGTCTTGATCACCGAGTTCGGTGAATCCATCAAGCGTGACCCGGCCGCCTTCCGTCGCAAGTTCCGGAAGATGGCCGCCTCCCCGTTCGCCTTCTACCGGGGCAGCGCCAGCCTGTTCTACGCGGACATGACCGGGACGTTCGCCGACGACTCCTTCCTCGACGACCGCACCGGCCGGGTATGGATCCACGGCGACCTGCACGCCGAGAACTTCGGCACCTACATGAACGCCTCGGGCATCCTCGTCTTCAACGTCAACGACTTCGACGAGGCCTACGTCGGCCCTTACGTCTGGGACCTCAAGCGCTTCGCGGCCAGCATCGCGCTCATCGGTTACGCCAAGGCGCTGTCGGACGAAGTGATCACCGAGCTGGTGGCCCGGTTCGCCCGCGCCTACCTCGCCGAGCTGACCGCCATCTCCGAGGGCGGGGACGACGCGATCGGCTCGCTGACCCTGGAGACCACCACCGGCGTGCTCCACCGGGTGCTGCAGGTGGCCCGGCTGAACACCCGGGTGGCGCTGCTGGACGCCGAGACCACCATCGACGACTTCGACCGCAGGTTCGCCGCCATGGACGGCCGCTACCCGGTCGACGAGGAGACCCGGCGCACGGTGGAGGCGGCCTTCCTCGACTACCTGACCACGCGGCCCGCGGTCTCCGAGGTCGAGCACAGGATCAAGGACTTCGCGCTCCGGACGGGGGTGGGCATCGGCTCGGCCGGGCTGCCCTCCTACAACATGCTGCTGGAGGGCCACACCCAGGCCCTGGAGAACGACGTCATCCTCTACATGAAGCAGGCCCAGGTCCCGGCCGTGGCCCGGCACATCACCGACGAGAAGGTGCACGGCTACTTCAAGCACCAGGGTCACCGCACGGCCGAGTCGCAGCGCGCCCTGCAGGCCTACGCCGACCCCTGGCTGGGCTACACCACGCTGAACGGCGTCGGCCAACTGGTCGCGGAGGTCTCCCCCTACTCCGCAGACCTGGACTGGGGTGACGTCAACGAGCCGGACGAGCTCGCCTCGGTGATCGGCGACCTCGGCCGGGCGGTGGCCCGCATGCACTCGGTGGCCGACGACGAGTCCAGCCACGACCTGGTCGACTTCTCCACCGAGGACGCGATCGTGGCCGTGATCGACGGCGACGCCGACGGCTTCACCGCCATGCTCGTCGATTTCGCCCACTCCTACGGCGCGCAGGCCAGGACCGACCACGGGCTCTTCGTCGACCTGTTCCGCAACGGGCGCCTGCCCGGTCTCTGAGCGGACGGCTGCCTGCCCGGCGTCGGCGGGCAGGCAGCCGCGGACTATCCCCGCCGTACCCCGGCGTAGTGGCAGGCTGCTTGAGAGTCCGCCGCGGAGGGGAGCACGGGCAGCGGCTGCGACCTGCACCGCCCGTCGACCCCGGCCTCGGCCGCCGCGCCCGCGGCCAGGACCTGGCAGCGCGGGTGGAAACGGCAGCCCGAGGGGACGCGGGTGGGGTCCGGCGGCTCGCCGCCCAGCACCACCGGCGACGGCGACTCCGGGAGCACCGACAGCAGCGCCTGCGTGTAGGGGTGGGACGGCGACTTCAGGATCTGCTCCACGGGTCCCGACTCGACGATCCTGCCGAGATACATCACGGCGACGCGGTCGGCGATGTTCCAGGCCAGCCCCAGGTCGTGGGTGACCACCAGGGCCGACAGGCCCAGCTCCTCGCGCAGTCGCAGCAGCAGGGCGAGGATCTCGCCGCGGACCGAGGCGTCCAGCGAGGCCACCGGCTCGTCGGCGACCAGGACCCGGGGGTCCAGCGCGAGGGCTCCGGCGATGACGACGCGCTGCCGCTGCCCTCCGGACAGCTCGTGCGGGTAGGAGTGCAGGAACCGTTCCGGCGGGCGCAGCCCGGCCCGCGACAGCGCCGACGCCACCCGCTCCTCCTCGTCGGGCAGGCGGTGGATGCGCGGCCCCTCGGCCACCGCCTCGTAGACGGTGTGCCGGGGGTTGAGCGAACCCGTCGGATCCTGCAGCACGAGCTGCACCTCACGGCGGTAGGCCTTCAGCGCGCGCGAGGAGTAGGACAGGGGCGTCCCGCCGTACAGCACCGAGCCCGAGGTGGGCCGCTCCAGGCCGAGCAGGGTGCGCGCCAGCGTGGTCTTGCCGCAGCCGGACTCGCCCACCAGCGCGACGATCTCGCCCTCGCCCACCTCCAGATTCACCCCGTCCACCGCGCGGGCGCGCCGCCCGCGCGAGGAGAACTCCACGTGCAGATCCCGGGCTTCGAGCAGGCTCATGCGACCCCCTCCGTGGAATGCGCGACCGGGACGTCGGGCCCTTCCGCACGGGCCCCCTCCGGCAGGACGTGCACGCACGCGGCGGCGTGCGAAGCCGGGAGGCCCTCTTCGGTACGGCCGCCGCCCACCGGCCACAGCTCCACCTCCCGCGTGGCGCACATGGGCAGGGAGACCGGGCAGCGGGGGTGGAAGGAGCAGCCTGCGGGCAGATTCCGGGGATCGGGCGGGTCACCGCCCAGGCCCCTGGGCGCCAGCCGGGAGGCGGGGTCGCCGACCGTCGGGAAGGCTTCGGCCAGCGCCCGGCCGTAGGGGTGGCGGGCGTCCCGGGAGACCTCGTGCGCGGGACCGGACTCCACCACCCGCCCGGCGTACATGACCGCCAGCCGGTCGCACATCGCGGCCAGGACCGACAGGTCATGGGAGATCATGATCAGGCTGATGCCGTGCTCGGCGATGAGCGAGCGGATCAGCGCGAGCACCTGCGCCTGGATCATCACGTCCAGGGCGGTCGTCGGCTCGTCGGCGATGATCAGGCGCGGCGAGCAGGCCAGCGCCATGGCGATCATCACGCGCTGGCGCTGCCCGCCGGACAGCTCGTGCGGGTAGCCGCGGGCGCGCCAGGCGGGCAGGCCGACCTGCTCCAGCAGCTCCCCCACCTTCCGCCGCGCCGCGGCCGGGGTGGCCAGCCCGTGGACCAGTAGCGGTTCGGCGATCTGGTCCTCGATCCGCCGCACCGGGTTCAGGGCGTGCTGCGCCCCCTGGAAGACCACCGAGGCCGACGCCCACCGCACCGCGCGGAGCCGTCCCCACTTCATCGTGAGGACGTCCTCGCCGTCCAGCAGGATCTCCCCGGTCACCCGGGCGTCCCGGGGAAGCAGCCGCAGCAGGGCCATGGCCAGCGTCGACTTGCCCGACCCCGACTCCCCGGCCACACCGAGTGCCTGACCCGCCGCCAGGTCCAGCGACACCCCGCGCACGGCGGGCACCTCGCCCGAGGCGGTCCGGTAGGTCACCGCGACGTCGCGCAGCTGAAGCAGACTCATCGGGAAACTCCCCGCAGGCGTGGGTTGAGCACGGCTTCCAGCGCGCGGCCGCACAGCGTGAACGCCATGACGACCGCGACGATGCACAGGCCGGGCGCCAGGATGTACCACCACGCGCCGGAGGTGGCGGCGCCCCAGTCGTAGGAGCCGCGGAGCATGCCGCCCCACGACACCTTGCCCGAGTCCGCGCCGAGGAAGGCCAGGGTCGACTCGGCGACGATGGCGCTGGCCACCTGCAGGGTCGTGTTGGCCAGCACCAGCGGGGCCACGTTCGGCAACACGTGCCTGGTCATGATGTGCCAGTGCCCCGCGCCGAGAGCCCTGGAGCGTTCGATGTACGGCCTGGCCTCGACCGACAGGGTCTGCGCCCTGATCAGCCTCGCGGTGGACGCCCAGGAGGTCACGCCGATCGCCAGGATGATCGTGGAGGTGCCGCCGCCGAGAATGGCCGCGAGCACCAGGGCCAGCACGAGCGACGGCAGGACCAGGAACCAGTCGGTGATCCGCATCAGCACGGCCGACGTCCAGCCGCGGAAGTGACCGGCCGCGATGCCCATCACGGTGCCGATGGTCATGCTGAGCAGCGCCGACATGAAGCCGATGAGCAGCGAGACGCGCGAGCCCCACAGGATCATCAGCAGGATGGACCGGCCCGACTCGTCGGTGCCGAACGGGAAGTCCAGGCTCGGGGCGGCCATCTTGGCCCCCGTCGCCCTGGTGACGTCCATGCCGGCCGGGTCGGTGACCAGCGGGGTGAGCAGGGCCAGGACGACGGCCGCGATCAGGATCGCCGCGCCCCACAGCCCGGCCCGCTGCCGGCGGTAGTCCCGCCAGAAGCGCGACAGCGCCAGCTTGCGGCGGGTCCAGGTGACGCTCACGCCGACCTCACCCTCGGGTCCAGGACGTGGTAGGCCACGTCGGCCAGCGTGTTCATGACGATCACCGCGGTGCACACCACCATGAAGGTCCCCTGCATCACCGCGAAGTCGGGCCCCTTGATCGCCTCGTAGAACAGCAGGCCGAGGCCCGGCCAGGAGTAGACGGTCTCCACCGACACCGCTCCGCCGACCACGAACCCGATGTGGATGAACACCAGCGTCACGGTCGGCAGGAGCGCGTTGGGCACGGCGTGGCGCCGCCGTACCTCGTCGTCTCGCAGACCCTTGGCACGCGCGGTGGTCACGTAGTCCTGGCCGATCTCGTCGAGCAGCGACGAGCGCATGACCAGCAGGTACTGCGCGTAGACCACGGCGACCAGGGTGAGGCAGGGCAGCACCAGGTGATGGGCGACGTGCAGGAGGTAGAGCGGCCCGTCGGGCGCGTCGACGTCCTCCATGCCGCGGGTGGGGAAGATTCCCGGGATCGGGCCCACCCCTGCCGCGAAGACCATCAGCAGGAGCAGCCCCAGCCAGAACGTCGGCACCGACCACAGGACCAGCGACAGGCCGGTGGAGAAGCGGTCGAACCGGCTGCCGCGGTTCCACGCCGCCCTGGTGCCCTGCCACAGACCCAGGCTGACCGAGATGACCAGCCCGGTGCCCACGAGCACCAGGGTGGGGCCGGCCCGGTCCGCGATGAGCTCGGTGACCGGGCGCTTGTACTCGTAGGACGTGCCGAGATCGAGCCGGAGGGTCCGCAGCACGAAGTCGAGGAACTGCTGCATCAGGGGCTTGTCGAGTCCCATCCGGTGGCGCAGCAGGTCGAGCTGATCCGGGCTGAGCGGCACGTCGCGCGTGTAGGCGATCGCCGGGTCGCCGGGGATCAGGCGGAACAGGAAGAAGGTCGCGACGATGACCATGCCGATGCTGAGCGCGGCCCCGCCGGCCTTCGTCAGCGCGTAGCGCAGCGTCGTCCGGTGGGCGCCGCCCTCCCTGCCGGGGGCCGGCGCCGGTTCGGCGTCGGGTCCGGTGTCGGGCCGGCCGTCCGGCCGGATGCCGGGAGACACGCCGGGAGATGTGCCGGCAGGTACGGTCATTGAGACGTCACTCGCGTTCGTCCGCTACGGAGCGACGCCGCCTGGCCAGGAGGAATCCTCCCCCGCCCAGGATCACCACGGCCGCGGCGAGGCCCACGACGAGGCCGGTGTTGGAGCCGCCGCCCGAGCCCGCCGCCGGGGTGGCCACCGCGTCCAGGGAGTAGACGGGCCAGTAGCCGCTTCCGCCGTACAGGAGGCCCTTGTCCTCGGGGATCGGGGTGATGCTGGTGATGCGGTCCTTGCGGTAGCCCTCAAGGTCGTTCGGGTAGTAGAGGGCGATGACCGGGGCGTCGGTGTAGAGGCGTCGCTGCATCTGCTTGATGATCTCGGCGCGCTTGGCCCGGTCGAGTTCGCTCAGCTGCTGCTGGTAGAGCTTCTCGTACTCAGGGTCGCAGTAGAACGACTCGGTGCCGCCGCCCTCTCCGCTGGCCGTGGGCCTGCGGCTGCACAGGTGGGTGGCCAGGACCTCCTCGGGGTCGGGGTTGACCGACCAGCCGCTGATCGCGATGTCGAACAGGCCGGTGAAGCCGGTCTCCTCGGTGAACTTGTTGGAGTCGAGCTTCCTGGTCGTCAGCGCGATGCCGATGTCCTTGAACCAGCCGGTCAGGAACTGCGCGAGCTTGTCCTCGACGGGTGTGTCGGTGTGGATGCTGAAGCGCATCTCCAGCTTGCGCTTGCCGTCGGGCATCGTCCGGATCCCGTCGGAGCCCTTCTTGTATCCGGCGTCGTCGAGGATCTTGTTGGCCTTCGCGGGGTCGTGGGTGACGAGGTCGTCGCCCTCGGCCTTCCAGAAGAAGTCCTGGTACATCGGCGGGATGATCGATCCGTCGGCCGGCACGGCGAGGCCGTTCTGCACCTGGTCGACCAGGGCCTTCTTGTCGATCGCGTAGTGGATGGCCTGGCGGACCTTCGGATCCTTCAGCGCGGGGTGCCCGTCGCCGACCGGCTTGTCGTCGTTCGTCCGCGCGCCGTGGTTGATCTGCAGGTAGGCGGCCCTGCGGCCGGGGGTGTTCCACTGCACGATGTTCGGATCGCCCGCCAGGGCCTCGAACTGGGGGGCGGCCAGGCGGCCGATCAGGTCGATGTCGCCCTTCTTCAGCCCCGCGTTGGCGGCCTCGGGGTTCTCGTAGAACAGGACGTGCAGCTCGTCGATCTTGGGGGCGCCGCGCCAGTAGTCGGGGTTGGCCTTCAGCTTGACGTAGGCGTCCTTCTTGTACTCGGTCACGATGTACGGGCCGCTGCCGACGATCGGATACCGGTCGTTGTCGAACTTGCCGATGTCCCCGACCGCCTCCCAGACGTGCTTGGGCACGATCGGGATGGGGTTGTCCAGCATCGAGGCCTGGGGCTTCTTGGTCTTGATGACCAGGGTCCGGTCATCGGCCGCCGTGACGCTCTCGAAGTTCTCCACCGCCGGGCCGTTGGACTGCTTGGCCGCGTCGACGGTCATGATCGTGTTGAAGGTCCACGCGGCGTCCTGCGCGGTGACGGGCTTGCCGTCCGACCATTTGGCGCCGGCGCGGATCTTGAAGGTCCAGGTCAGCTTGTCGTTCGAGGTCTCCCACGACTCGGCCAGGTCGGGGCTCGGCTGCAGGGTCTTGGAGTCGGGAACCGTCAGGAACCCGTAGATCCACCGGTGGATCGACGACGAGACCAGCCGGACCGCCAGGAACGGGTTCATGGAGTCGACGGCCTGGGTCACGCCCAGCCTGACGATCTTCTTTCCCGCCTCGGGCGCCCGTCCGGCCAGCGCCTGTGTCGCCGGGAGTGTCGCCAGCACCAACGCCAGGCCTAACGCGGCCAGCCGCGCGCCCAATCTCCTCATGGTGTGCCCCATCTTCGAACCGGTGATTCGTTGTAAACGAAGGCACACCATAGGGATGCCGCATGTCAACGAATGATGGAAGATTGTTTCATTCTCGTTTCCATAGATGGTGTTAATTTTCAACCAACCGGTCGGTATGGACGGAGCGACCGGCCGTGGGGCATGCTGCGGAACATGACTCTGTTCTCGGTGGAAGGCAAGACGGTCGTCGTCACCGGAGGCTCGCGGGGCATCGGCCGGATGATCGCGGCCGGGTTCGTGGCGGCCGGCGCGACGGTCTACATCTCCTCGCGCAAGGCCCCCGAGGTGGAGAAGACCGCCGCCGAGCTGGGCTGCTTCGCCGTACCGGCCGACCTGTCCACCGAGGCCGGCGCCCATGTGCTCGTGGAGGCGGTCTCGGCGCGGGAGTCACGGCTGGACGTGCTGGTCAACAACGCCGGGGCGACCTGGGGCGCGCCGCTGGAGGAGTATCCGGAGCACGCCTTCGACAAGCTCTGGGGGATCAACGTCAAAGGCGTGTTCTACCTGACCCAGCGGTTCCTGCCGCTGCTGCGCGCCGCCGCGAGCCCCGCCGACCCGGCCAGGGTGATCAACATCGGGTCGATCGACGGGATCCGGGTGCCCGCGATGGAGAACTACGCCTACTCCGCGGCCAAGGCCGCCGTGCACATGCTCACCCGCCACCTGTCACAGCGGCTGGCCAGGGAGTCGATCACGGTCAACGCCATCGCGCCGGGCCCGTTCGAGTCGAAGATGATGGCCTTCGCCCTCGACGACCCGGCCACCCGCTCGATGATCGAGTCCCACGTGCCGCTGGGCCGCATCGGCACCCCGGAGGACATGGCCGGAACCGCGATCTTCCTGTCGTCACGGGCCGGAGCCTACGTGACCGGGGCGGTCATCCCGGTGGACGGCGGCATCTCCGCCCACGGGGCGACGTCCTAGAAGACCACCGAAAGTCCTGCCGGTGGAGGGGGTCTCGGCTGGGATGCCCCTTACCGCTGTGCGCTGGAAGGGATGATCACCCGGATGCCGTCCGCGCGAGTCGGCCGGCCTGGACCGCGGGCAGACTTCATGGATCCCGGTCAGCCGCTCTTGCCCGGGAGCCGCTTGCCGAGATTGGTGAACAGCAGGATCAGGCCGGCGGTCAGCAGGATGTGGCCGAGCCCGGCGATACCGGAGATCACCGGACTCGTCTGAGCACCGAGCACGGTCTGGGTGCCGTGGACGGTCATCATGAGCACGGTCAGCGCGAGACCGGTGTTGTAGACCCAGAAGAACCAGGTGAAGAGCCTGCTGGCGGTCAGGGTGAACAACTTCTCCAGCATCAGCACGATGAGGAAGAACAACATCCCGAGGGCGAGCAGGTGGGTGTGCACGACCCCGAGCTGGGTGTCGCCGGTGAAGTCGTTCAGCTTGGTGATCTCGCGGTAGTACAGGCCGCTGACCACCCCGACGATCATGTAGATGTGGGCCGTGTGGAGGATCTTCCTCATGCTGAAGGACGGTCCTTCCAGGCGGTGCTGTCGCGGAAGTAGGTGTCGTAGAGCTCCTGGACCTCCAGCAGGCTCTGCGGCGCCACCTTGCCGTAGGCGATGCGCTCCAGGTGGCGGAAATACTCGAAGCGTTCGACGCCCGGGGTGATGACGATGAGGATGTCGGCGTCCTCGCCCGGAGCGGCGGCGAAGGCGTGCGCGAAGCCAGGCGGGACGACGACCAGGTCGCCGCGTTCGGCGGTGACGATCTGGTCGCCGGACAGCAGCTGGGCAGTGCCGTCCAGCAGGTAGAACAGTTCGGCCGAGCCCGCGTGATGGTGCGGCTTGGCGCCGTCGGCGCCGTTGATCAGGGTGACCCGCTGCGCGGACAGCGCGCCGCCGGTGGAGCCGCTGTCGGCCAGCAGCCGGATGGTGGTCGGAGCCCGGCCGATCACTTCGGCCTCGGCGGAGCGGACGATCACGGACTCGTCGAAGTCCGGCACGATCAGGGACATCTGCGATTTCCTTACCGGGTGGGGGTTGTCAGGACTGGTCGCGCGTTTCTCTGAGGATCAGCAGTCCGGTCGCCAGCATGACTGCCGCGGTGGCTCCGTGGATGCCGACGGCGGCGGACGTCGACCCGCTGTGCGCCAAGATGGTCATCATGTCCCCGATCGGGGTGCAGGCCTCGACCAGGAGCACCCAGCCGAGGGCGCGCCGGTGGCGCGTCACGAGCAGCACGAGGAGGATCAGGCCGGAGACGATGTCACGGACGCCCTTGAGAACGAGGAAGCCGTCACCGTCCCCCTGCGGCCAGCTCGACAGGCCGAAGTTCGGGGCCATCGATTCCGGGATGAGCGTGTAACTCACACCGACGTACAAGATGAACAGGGCGCCAAGAGCGGCCAGAACGGTATTGACGGTCTTCAAGGACATGGCAGTTCTCCTTTCCGGTGGGCTGCCGTAGATCGGCCGGTGGGCTGCCGTTGATCGGCGCGCCGCGATGGAACGGGGTCATATGGCCCCTCACGAAGAGCTCACCTGTCAGGCCTCGGCCGGGGCGACCCATTCGACCAGCCGGACCACGATGCCGTTGGGGTCGGTGAGCTGGAACAGCCGCTCGCCCCAGGGCTCAGTGCGCAGCGGCATGGTGATGGTGGCTCCTTCCCCGCGGAGCTGTTCCTGCTCGGCGGCGATGTCGGTGACGGTGAAGGCCACGATGACGCCGCCCACGTGCTGCCCCCTCTGCTCGGGCGGCAACACCTCGGTGCCGCGGCTCAGCAGCACGATGTCGGCCGCCGCGTCGTCGCGGACGAGAGAGATGAACCCCTCGGCCGCGACGGCTTCCCGAAACCCCAGGTGGGTGGTGAAAAACTCACCCGAGGCGGTCACGTCATCGACGTTCAGCGAGACGGTGGTGGTGGTGATGTTCACTGATCCCCTTACGAAACAAGCCGAAAAGGTGTTTTCAGGCAGTGCCCAGCCTCGGGCAGCACCCTGACCGGGATCAACGGCGGATCGGGTAGCGTTCCGTAACCTGACACTTAACGAAATATGGGTGTTCATGGAGCTGCGAGATATCGAGATCTTCCTGACTTTGGCCGAGGAGCTGCACTTCGGCCGGACCGCCGAGCAGTTGCACGTGTCCACGGCGCGAGTCAGCCAGTCGATCAAAAAGCAGGAGCGACGCGTCGGCGCCGCCCTGTTCGACCGCACCAGCCGTACGGTGACCCTGACCGCGATCGGCTGCCGGCTACGCGATGACCTCCGGCAGGGATACGACCTGATCCAGGCCGGTCTCGCCCGCGCGACCGCCGCCGGCCTCGGAGCGAGCGGGACACTCCGGCTGGGCGTCATGGGCGCGCTGGGAAACGAACTGCGCCCGGTGATCGACGCGTTCCGCGCCCGCCACCTCGAATGCGACGTCCGGCTTCAGGAGTTCCACTTCACCGACGCCTTCACCCTGCTGCGCGAGAATGCCGTCGACGTGCAACTGATGTGGTTGCCCATCCGCGAACCCGACATGAGTGTCGGCCCTGTCACGCTGACCGAGGGCCGCGTGCTCGCGATCGCAGCCGACCATCCGATGGCCGTCGAGAAAGCGGCCTCGATGGAGGACCTCGGCGACCATCCCGTCCTCGCTCCCGCAGCAGGACCGCCGGACTACTGGATCGAGGCCATGGCGCCCAGTCGCACGCCGAGCGGACGCCCCGTGCCTCGCGGCCCCGCCGCCAAGACCTTCCACGAGGTTCTCAGTCTCGTCGCCTCCGGGCAGGGTGTGTGCCCGCTCAATGCGCATGTGGCGCGCTACTACACCCACCCCGACATCGTCTTTCTGCCGATCCTGGACGCCTCGCCGACCGAATGGGCACTCGTCTGGCGCACCGGAGCGGAGAGCCCGCTCATTCGCGCCTTCGCCGGAACGGCACGCCAGATCGGCCCACGCCCCATCAATGATCACAGCTCTGACCGAGCTCGGGCCTGAAGAGCGAAGCAACGGCCGTCGTCACCCGTCTCGGTCGCAGGGCGGATCGACCATCGCGCTGAGACGGACCCGCGACCGAGGGCCCGCCGGTTGCGGACGGCCACGTCGTGGATCTCCGGGACGACCTTCACGACCTCGGCGACGAAGGCGCGGCCGACCTCGAAGCGTCGCGCGCCCTGCTCCGGGCGTACGCCGTACCGGTGCGGCCGGGGGCGTCAGAGCGCCTCGGCCAGCGCGCAGGCCAGGTTGGCCGCGCCGTCGGGCGTGTAGCGCAGGAACAGGTAGGGCTCGGTGAGCTCCACCTCGATGAGGACCGGGCTGCCGTCGGGCAGCCGGACCAGGTCCACGCGGGCGTAGAGCAGGTAGGGACACTGGGCGAGGACCCGCTCCGCGAGGGCGAGCTGATCGGGCTCGGGGTCGCGGAGTTCGGGCTCGCGCGCCTCCTGCCCCGGTGCGGCGGTGTTCCCGGCGAGCATCGGGTTGCGCCGGACGGCGTGGCTGAACCGGCCGCCGAAGTAGAGCAGCGAGGTCTCCCCCTCGGCCTCGACCATGTCCAGATAGGGCTGGATCATCGCGGTCTGGCCATCGGCGACCAGCGTGGCGGCGTGGGCCAGAGCCATGTCCCGATCTCCGGTTCTGATCGCGTCACGAGCACCGGACGACACCGTGGGCTTGACCACGTACTCGTCGAGGACCGGGAAGTCCACGGCCTCGCCCGGCGCGACCCAGTAGGTGGGGATGGCCAGTGCCTTCAGATCCCGCAGGTAGGTCTTGTCGGTGTTGCGCTCCAGCACGGCGACCGGGTTGAACAGCCGGGTGACGGACTCGACGCGACGCGCCCAGTCGAGGAACTCCGCCCGCCGGATCACGTAGTCCCAGGGAGAGCGGACCACGACGGCGTCGAACGCGGCCCAGTCGACCTCCGGATCGTCCCAGCGCGCGATATGCCCGGCGATCCCCACCTCGGCCCAGGCCGCGAGGGCGGGCTCCTTCTCGTCGTCGAACCCGTCCGGATCGGCGAACGTCACGTACGCCGCGGAAGCGCTCACGAACATCCCCTCATGTCAAAGCGCCGAATATCCCCTCATCTCAGCATTGACCAAATATTAGGGACTTCACACAAGTGATTTCCGGTGGCGGATATGGCCTGTCAGGCCATATCCGCCGGTCAGATCGCCTCGGCCAGCGCGCGGGCCAGGTTGGCCGCCGCGTCGGGCGCGTAGCGCAGGAACAGGTAGGGCTCGGTGAGCTCCACCTCGATGAGGACCGGGCTGCCGTCGGGCAGCCGGACCAGGTCCACCCGGGCGTAGAGCGTGCCGGGGAGTTCGGCGAGCACCCGCTCGGCCAGGGCGAGCTGATCGGGCTCGGGGTCGCGGAGCTCACCCCGGTCGTTGTCCCGGTCGAGCACGAGAGGGTTGTCGGTGAGCATCGGGATGCGCCGGATGGCATGGCTGAACCGGCCGCCGAAGTAGAGCAGCGAGGTCTCTCCCTCGGCTTCCACCATGTCCAGGTAGGGCTGGATCATCGCGGTCCGGCCCTCGGCGGCCAACCGGACCGCGTGGGCCTGAGCCTCCGCGCGGTCACGGGTCCTGATCGTGTCACGGGCTCCGGACGACACCGTGGGCTTGACCACGTACTCGTCGAGGACCGGGAAGTCGGCGGCCTCGCCCGGCGCGACCCAGTAGGTGGGGATGGCCAGTGCCTTCAGATCCCGCAGGTAGGTCTTGTCGGTGTTGCGCTCCAGCACGGCGACCGGGTTGAACAGCCGGGTGACGGACTCGACACGGCGCGCCCAGTCGAGGAACTCCTGCCGCCGGTCGATGTAGTCCCAGGGGGTGCGGACCACGACGGCGTCGAACGCGGCCCAGTCGGCCTCCGGGTCGTCCCAGCGCACGATGTGCCCGGTGATCCCCGCCTCGGCCCAGGCCGCCAGCGCGATCTCCTTCTCGTCGTCGAACCCCTCCGGGTCCGCGTAGGTCACGTATGCCACGGAAACACCCATGAAATGTCCTCTTATGTCAGCACCAAATAGCTGGAAGGGACATTACACAAGGCGCGTGTGCGACGGTGAATCGCATCCCGTGCGTGCACGCCGCGACGAACGGGGGTTCCGTTTGGATGAGTTCGGGTGACAGCAGGTTCCATGTCCGGCTTGGATGAGTTCGGGTTACAGCAGGTTCCATGTCCGACTTGGACGAGGTCGGGTGACAGCAGGTTCCATGTCCGACTTGGATGAGTTCGGGTTACAGCAGGTTCCATGTCCGGCTTGGACGAGGTCGGGTGACAGCAGGTTCCATGTCCGACTTGGACGAGGTCGGGTGACAGCAGGTTCCATGTCCGGCTTGGACGAGGTCGGGTGACAGCAGGTTCCATGTCCGGCTTGGACGAGGTCGAGTGGCTGCCGGTTCGTGCTACGGCGGGTGGGTGTTCCGGCCGGCCGTCTCGGTTGCGATCTCGCGATTCAGGCCTCCGGCCTGGCGGGCGCGGTGGTCGCGGGCTTTTTATACGCCGGCCGGAACACCCACCCGCCTCCGCGCCCTTCTGCCTCGCCGTACGGCGTGCGGGCCGTAGCCGCTCCCTTTCGGACCGCCCAGCCTGCGCTATGACGCTGAAGCGATCGTGACGGAGCCGTTCAGGGCGCGTCGCCGTAGCTGAAGCGTCGCTTTCGAAAGGAGCGCAGGGCCGGGCACCACAGGAACGATCTTCGGTGGGCGCGAAGGTGCCACCTCGCGCTGTCGGCCACATGGAACCAGACCGCGTTGCCCGCCTCGTCATGGTGGGCGCCCCATCCGGCCGCCATCATCTCCACCAGGAACAGGCCGCGCCCGCCGTCGCCGTCGGCGTCGGCCGCGTGGATGAAGGGAACGCTCGTCGCCGATCCGCCGTCGATCACCTCGACGTGGTCATGCCGCCGCCGACGCCCAGGCACACCATCACCGAGCCGTCGCGCGTGCGTCCCGAGCCGGAGTGGACGATCGCGTTGGTGACCACCTCGCTCAGCGGCAGCACCACGTCGTCGAGGACGGCGTCGGTGGTTCTCGACGCCGCAGACACGAGAACTATGCTGATGGACGCGTCGAAGAATCTGATGTGAGTGTCCGTTGGAAGGGGCGTGGGGTGTCCAGCCCGATAGACCTGACTGACGCTGTATGGCAAAAGAGTTCGTACAGCGGAGCCAACGGGGACTGCGTGGAAGTGGCGAACATGGGTGATGTCGTGGCCGTTCGGGATTCCAAGAACGCCGAGGGTCCCAAGCTCGTCTTCTCGGCGGCGGACTGGGCCGCCTTCCTGGGACGGATGAAGGCCGGAGACTTCGACACGCGTCCCTGATCGCCAGGCCCCCTGTTCGGCGTCGGACGCCGCCTCAGGGCGAGGAGGCCCCGTAGACCGGTTCCGGTTCGGCGGCTTCGGCCAGGAGTTCGGCGACCGCCACGCCGACGTCGGCGGGTTCCCAGCGGGTGCCCGAGTCGACGCGCGGCCCGTGCCGCCAGCCGTCGGCCAGCGAGATGACGCCGCCCTCGACCTCGAACACCCGTCCCGTGACGTGGGCGGAGCCGGCCGATCCCAGCCAGGTCACCAGCGGCGCCACGTTGGCCGGGTCCATGGGGTCGAAGCCGCTGGCGGGCCTGGCCATCGTGGCGGCGAAGACCTCCTCGGTCATCCGGGTGCGCGCGGCCGGGGCGATCGCGTTCACCGTGACGCCGTAGCGGCCGAGCTCGGCGGCGGCCACCTGGGTCAGCGCCGCGATGCCCGCCTTGGCCGCGGCGTAGTTGCCCTGCCCGACGCTGCCGAGCAATCCGGCGCCGGAGGAGGTGTTGATCACCCGGGCGTTCACCGGCCCGTCCGACTTGGCGCGCTCCCGCCAGTGCGCAGCCGCGTGCCGCAGCGGCAAAAAGTGACCCTTGAGGTGGACGCGGATCACCTCGTCCCACTCCTGCTCGGTCATCGACACCAGCATCCGGTCGCGGACGAACCCGGCGTTGTTCACCAGCACGTCCAGCCGCCCGTAGGCGCTCAGCGCCATCTTGACCAGCCGCGCCGCGCCGTCCCAGTCGGCGACGTCGTCGCTGTTGGCCACCGCCTGGCCGCCCAGGGCGCGGATCTCCTCGACCACCTCCAGCGCGGGCCCGCCGGAACGGCCGGACCCCTGGGGGCCGGTGCCGAGGTCGTTGACCACGACCTTCGCGCCCTGCCTGGCGAACTCCAGGGCGTGTTCCCGCCCGATGCCGCGTCCGGCCCCGGTCACGATCACCACACGCCCGCCGCAGATACCACTCATGTGCCAGGTCCCTTTCGCCGTGATCATGCAGAGTTTCCCGGGGGTTCACCCACCGTGTCCAGAGGCGATCTCCCGCCACGCGGGGATCTCGCCACCGCCGTTCAGGAGGACCTCGGCCCCGGTCACGTAGCCGGGGGCGGCCAGCCACAGGCACGCCCCGGCCACGTCCTCGGGCAGGGCCATCCGGCCGGCGGGGATGGCCGCGCCCATCCGCCGCACCCCCTCGGGCCCGCCGTAGTGACCGGCGGCGCTCTCGGTCTCGGCGAGGCCGACGACCACCGTGTTGACGCGGACGTGCGGCGCCCACTCGGCGGCCAGGCAGGCGGCCAGGTGGTGCAGGCCCGCCTTGGCCGCGCCGTAGGCGGAGGTGCCGGGCGAGGGACGCGTGCCGCTCGAACTGCCGATCATGACGATCGAGCCGCCGCTCGCGTGCAGGAGCGGGTGGGCGCGCTGGGCGACCAGCAGCGGGGCGGTCAGGTTGAGCTCGACGATCCGGGCGTGCAACCGCGGCGAGGTCCCGGCCAGCGGCGCGTACGGCGAGCCGCCCGCGTTGTTGACCACCGTGTCGAGCCGCCCGTGGCGCCTCTCGACCTCCCAGAACAACCGGTCCACGTCCTCCGGGTCCCGCACGTCGGCCGCCACGAACGTCGCACTCCCGCAACTCCCGGCGTCCGCCGAGCCTCCGGCCGGGGGCTCCCCGCGCCCGCACACGACCACCTCGGCCCCGGCGGCGAGGAAGGCGGCGGCGATCCCCGCGCCGATCCCCCTGGTCCCGCCGGTCACCAGCACGACCGACCCGGCGTAGTCGTAGGAGATCCGCATGACGCCCTCACCATCTTCCGCCCGGCCCGTCGCGTGCTACCGTACCAAGCAAGCGTTAGGTGCGAACAGTGAGGCGCGATGGCAATCACTCTGCACGGCGGCGGACCGGTCGCCGAGGTGGTCGTGGAGGTGCCCCCGGTCAACGCGTTGACCGTCTCGGGCTGGTTCGAGCTGGCGCGGGCCGTGCGGGAGGCCGGACGCGACCCCGGCACCCGCGCCGTGGTGCTGCGCGCCGAGGGCCGCGGGTTCAACGCCGGGGTGGACGTCAAGGAGATGCAGGCCACCGCCGGGCACGCCGCCCTGGTCGGAGCCAACCGGGGGTGCTTCGCGGCGTTCGCGGCGGTCTACGAGTGCGAGGTCCCGGTGATCGCCGCGGTGCACGGCTTCTGCCTGGGCGGCGGTGTCGGCCTGGCGGGCAACGCCGACATCGTGGTGGCCAGCGAGGACGCCTATTTCGGCCTGCCGGAGGTGGACCGCGGCGCGCTCGGCGCGGCCACCCACCTGGCCCGGCTGGTCCCCCAGCACCTGATGCGCGCCATGGTCTACACCTGCCGCACCGTCACCGCCGCCGAACTGCACGCCTTCGGCTCGGTGCTGGAGGTCGTCCCCCGCGACAAGCTGCGCGAGGCCGCCCTGGAGGTCGCCTCCTCGATCGCCGGCAAGGACCCCTACGTCATCCGCCGGGCCAAGGAGTCGCTGAACGGCATCGACCCGGTGGACGTCAGGCGCAGCTACCGCTTCGAGCAGGGCTTCACCTTCGAGCTCAACCTGATGGGCGCCGGCGACAGGCACCGCGAGGCGTTCATCTCCAGAACCGACGGGACGCCGGAGGAGGCGGGATGACCGGCAAGGTGATGACGATCGAGGAGGTCGTCGGGTCGCTGCGCAGCGGCATGACGGTCGGGATCGGCGGCTGGGGCGCGCGGCGCAAGCCGATGGCGCTGGTCCGGGCGATCTGCCGCTCCTCGATCGAGGATCTGACGATCGTCTCCTACGGCGGCGCGGACGTCGGGCTGCTGTGCGCCCACGGCAAGGTCCGCAGGGTGGTCGCGCCGTTCGTCACGCTCGACTCGATCCCCCTCGAACCGCACTTCCGCGCCGCCCGGCAGAGCGCGGCCGTGGAGTTCACCGAGTACGACGAGGGCATGTTCATGTTCGGCCTGCTCGCCGCGGCGCACCGGTTGCCGTTCCTGCCGACCCGCGCCGGGCTCGGCTCGGATGTGACGCGGGTCAACCCCGGCCTGCGGACCGTCCGCTCGCCCTACCCCGACGGTGAGGAGCTGATCGCGGTCCCCCCGCTGACCATGGACGTCTCTCTCGTCCACCTCAATCGGGCCGACCACCGCGGCAACGCCCAGTATCTCGGCCCCGACCCCTACTTCGACGACCTCTACGCCAAGGCGGCCGAGCGCTGCTACGTCTCCTGCGAGCGCCTGGTCGACACCGCCGACCTCCTCAAGGAGGGGCCGGTCCAGTCGCTGCTGATCAGCCGGTCCATGGTGACCGGCGTGGTGGAGACTCCGGGCGGCGCCCACTTCTCCTCCTGCGAGCCGGACTACGGCCGCGACGAGGCCTTCCAGCGGGCCTATGTGACCGCCGCCGCCGACCCACAGGCGTGGAAGGCGTTCCGGGAGCGCTACCTGTCCGGCGACGAGGCCGCCTACCAGGAGGCCGTACGGCGGGCGCGGGAGGACGGATGAGCACCGGCACCGCGGGCGGCACCGTGGGCGGCACTGTAGGCGACACCGTGGGCGGCGCGGCCGGCGTCACGGGCACGGCATCGGATCTCGGGAGGAACCTGTGACGACGACCACCGCCACGCGCGCCGAGGTGTGCGTCGTCGCATGCGCGGAGGCGTTCCGGGGAGACGGGGAGATCCTCGCGGCGGGCATCGGCGGCGCGATCACCGTGCTGGCCGCCCGGCTGGCCCGGCTCACGTTCGAACCCGGCCTGCTCACCCATGACGGGACCTGTCTGCTGACCGGGGACGTGCCGCCGCTGGGCGAGACGCCCGAGGTGGTCGAGGGCTGGCTGCCGTTCCGCGACCACCTGTGGCTGGTGCTCAACGGCAGGCGGCACGTCATGCTGGGGGCCAGCCAGATCGACCGGTACGGCAACAGCAACATCTCCTGCATCGGCGACTGGGCCAGGCCACGGTCCCAGCTTCTCGGCGTGCGCGGCGCCCCGGGCAACACCGTGTGCGACCCGACCAGCTACTGGATCCCCAAACACTCGCCCCGCGTGTTCGTGCCGAAGGTGGACATGGTCAGCGGCGTCGGCCACGACCGCGCGGCCGGAGCGGGGCCGAGCGCCTATCGCCACCACGACCTGCGCCGGGTGGTCACCGACCTGGCCGTGCTGGACTTCGACACTCCCGACCACTCGATGCGGCTGGCCTCGGTCCACCCGGGCGTCACCGTGGCGGAGGTCATGGAGCGGACCGGTTTCCCGCTCGCCATGCCGGACACGGTCCCCGAGACCCGCTCGCCCACCGGCGAGGAGCTCCGCGTCCTGCGCGAGATCCTCGACCCCGCCCGCCTGCGCGACCGCGAGGTCCCCGACCCCCGGCCGGGCGATCCGCAGGCCCCGTCCCCCGGCTCCCGGCAGGACGGCGGAGCCCCCCGGCGAGATCGCGAGGCCCCGGCGTGACCTCCGATCCCGGACCCGCGCCTCCCCCCGCCGATGTCCCGGCCCCGCCGCCCGCCCTGACCACCCGGCTCACCGAACTGGTCGGCTGCCGGTATCCGATCGTGCAGACCGGCATGGGCTACGTGGCCGGCGCCCGATTGGCCGCGGCCGCCTCCGGCGCGGGCGCCCTGGGGATCATCGCGGCGGCCACGATGCCGGTCGAGCAGATGACCCGGGCCATCCGGTCGGTCAGGGAGCGGACGGACGCCCCCTTCGGGGTGAACATCCGCTCCGACGCCGACGACGCGCGCGAACGGATCGACGTCATGATCCGCGAGGGCGTCCGGGTCGCGTCGTTCGCGCTGGCCCCCAAGCGGGAGCTCATCGCCCGGCTGAAGGACGCCGGGGTGGTGACGATCCCCTCGGTCGGCGCGCGCAGGCACGCCGAGAAGGTCGCCGCCTGGGGCGTGGACGCGGTGATCGTGCAGGGCGGTGAGGGCGGCGGGCACACCGGGGCGGTCCCGACCACGGTGCTGCTCCCCCAGGTGGTGGACGCGGTGGACATCCCGGTGATCGCGGCCGGTGGCTTCTTCGACGGGCGCGGGCTGGTCGCCGCCCTGTCGTACGGCGCCTGCGGGATCGCGATGGGCACCCGCTTCCTGCTGACCTCGGACTCCACGGTCGGCGACGAGGTGAAGAAGGTCTACCTCGGCATGTCCGACACCGTGGTCACCAGCCGGGTGGACGGCGTCCCGCACCGCGTGCTGCGCACCCCCTTCGTCGACTCCCTCGAACGCTCCCGCCTGCGCCTGCTGCGCGCGGTCGCCAACGGTGCCCGGTTCAAGCGGCTGTCGGGCATGTCCTGGGCGGGGATGATGCGCGAGGGCCGCCGGATGAGGCACGGACGCGACCTGACGTGGGCCCAGGTCCTGCAGGCGGCCAACACCCCGATGCTGCTGCGGGCCGCCATGGTGGAGGGGCGCGCGGATCTCGGTGTCATGGCCTCGGGCCAGGTCGTCGGGGTGATCGACGACCTGCCGAGCTGCGCGGAACTGGTCGGCCGGATCATGTCCGAGGCGCACGCCGTACTGGACCGCCTGCCGCGCCGGTAACCGCCTTTACGAAGTATGTCCGTTTTGATGCGGCGGGCAGAGCGGAACCGGGATCGCGTTCCGGAGCGGCCGGCGCCGCGTGCCGCCGGCCGCGCCGAGGCCGGTTCCTCGCGGATCAGCGGACACCGCGGACCCGCCAGATGAGGAGGCCACCGGTCGCCGACAGCGCCGCGGAGCAGAGGAAGAGCCCCGGATAGCCGCCGGCGTGGGTGATGACGACCGAGGCGATCGGCGGTATGAGCACGTACGGCAGCGACCCCATGAGATTGGCCAGCGCCATGTCCTTGCCCCGGTCCGCCGAGGCCGGCAGCACCTGGGTGACCAGGGCGGTGTCGACGCTGAGGTAGATCCCGTACCCGACGCCGAGGACGGCGGCCGCCACCAGGGTCATGGCCCAGGTCGGCGCGAGGGCGAGCGGCAGCGCCGCGATCGCCATGATCAGCCCGCCCGCGCAGACCAGCCCGCGGCGGCGTCCCAGCCGGTCCGACAGCCAGCCGCTCAGCACCACCAGCGCCACCGTCGCGGCGCTGTGCACCCCGATGACGATCAGGAGGCCGTCGTTGACGCTCTGTCCCGGGAACAGCTTCTCGTAGTCCAGCACGTCGGACAGGAAGTACGGCAGGTAGAGCGTCCCAAGCCCGTACCCGAAGCCCATGACGAACCGGGTGACGAGCGCCCACACGAAGTCCGGGCTGGTCCGCGGGCTGATCCGGTAGCCGGCGAGGAAGGCCCGGGGCGAGAACGGCTCCCGGTACCGCGGGGGCAGCGGAGCGTCCTCGGTGACCGCGGCGAACACCAGCACCAGGACGGGAAGCACCGCGATCACCAGGTAGCCGGCCTGGATCCCGCTCACCAGCCCGACCAGCACCCCGCCGACGATGAGGGCGCTCGCCTGCGGCACCGTCGCCCAGCCCAGCACCACTCCGCGCTGGCCGGCCGGCACCCGGTCGGGAACGACCGGGCTGAGCCCGGCACCCAAGATCGTGAACCCGACCGACAGCAGCAGTGCTCCGACCGCCACTCCGATCACCGTGTGCTGAAGTCCGGTGAACAGGCAGGCGGCGACGCACACCAGCGCGCCGCCTGCCATCCACGGACGGCGACGGCCGAAGCGCCCGATCGTGCGGTCGCACAGCGCCCCGGCCAGCGGGGCGATGACGATCCCGGAGACCGCCCCCATCACGCTCACCCAGGCGTAGCCGCCGATCTTTCCCGAGGGGTCGATGGCGGCGATCTGCTCCGGCATCAGAAACGTGCTGGGAACCTGCATCGGAATCTGCAGGCCCATATTGGCCAGCAGGAACGCGGCGACCCAGCCGGCTCCGACCCGCCGGGTCGGCTCGGCCAGCGCCTCGGGGAGGGGGTCCGCCGCGATCCCGGTCTCCGGCGTGTCGGGGGTCATGTCAGAGCTCTCCAAAAGGATTCCGCGCCGTCGGGCTCACCCGGAGGGTTTCGCCGTCAGGCTCGCCGGAGGTGGTCCTCGCCGTCAGGCGAGGCGCCGGAGGTGGACGAGTTCACTGGTGGTGTCGAAGGTGAGCAGCGGCGGCAACCCGTGGGAGAGCAGAACCGCGCCGTGGTGGACCGCGCCGGTGGCCTCGTCGCGGTAGCGGGCGGCGGGATCCAGCGCGGCGAGCCGGATCGGCGCGCCACCGCGGGGAAGCGAGCTGGGTTGGAAGAGGAAGACCACGGTCTCGCTCGCGTCCGCGGAGACGTACTGCACGGCGGCGGTCCCGGCCTCGGGCGGGCTCAGCCGGTACTGCGCCCCGCCGTGCACGATCGGGCGGATCTTCTTGTACTGCTCGACCAGTCCCGCGGCCCAGGTCATCTCCTCCTCGGTCCACCCGCGCAGATCCCCGCCGATGCCGAGCGCTCCGGCCATCGCGACGTGGAAGCGGTAGCGCAGCGGAGCGCACCGGGCCGTCATCGCGTTCGGGGAGTCGGTCACCCAGGCGCCCATCGCCCGTACCGGGTAGATCTGGCCGAAGCCGTGCTGGATGGCCACCCGCTCGGCGGCGTCGGTGTTGTCCGAGGTCCACAGCTGGTCGACGTGGCGCAGCATGCCGAGGTCGGTACGGCCCCCGCCGCCTGCGCAACCCTCGATGAGCAGGCCCGGATGATCGGCGCGCAACCGGTCGAGAATGCCGTGGACGTTGCGGACGTGGTCGATCCAGAGCCGTTCGGGGTCCGGGTGACCGGGCTGGCCGGCCTCGCTGAAGGACCGGTTCATGTCCCACTTGAGGAAGGCGATGTCGTACTCGGTCAGCAGCCGGTCCAGCCAGGTGTGCGTCCACTCGGCGACGTCGGACCGGGCCAGGTTGAGCACGAGCTGGTTGCGGCTGGTGGTGCGGGTCCGGTCCGTCTGGTGCAGGACCCAGTCCGGGTGGGCCCGGTAAAGGTCGCTGTCGGGGTTGACCGCTTCGGGCTCCACCCACAGACCGAACTTCATGCCCAGCCCGCGCACCTTGGCGATCAGCGGGCCGAGCCCCTCGGGGAACCGGTCCGGGTTGGGCCACCAGTCGCCCAGCCCGGCGGCGTCGCTGGTGCGAGCCCCGAACCAGGCGTCGTCCACGACGAACAGTTCCGCGCCCAGCCGGGCGGCCCGCTCGGCCAGTTCCACCTGCTGGTCCTGTGAGATGTCGAACTCGGTGGCCTCCCAGGAGTTGAAGATCACCGGCCTGACCTCGGCCGGGGCGGGCAGGACGTGCGAGGCGACGTAGGAGTGCCAGGCGCGGCTGGTCCCGCCGAACCCGTCGCGCGCGTACAGGCCCGCGAACACCGGGGTGGTCAGTTCCTCGCCCGCGCCGAGCCGCCAGGTGAGTCCCTCGTGCCCGAATCCGCCGGTCCAGCCGGCCCGGCCCCGTGGATCGCGGTGCAGGGTGATCCGCCAGCTTCCGCTCCAGGCCAGCGCCGCGCTCCAGACCTCGCCGTGTTCCTCCGTCGCCTGCCCGTCGTCGGCCATGAGCCACGGGTTGGCGTGATGGCCGGTGACCCCGTGGCGGCTGGTGAAGACGGTCTCGCCGACCGGGACGCCGAGACGGCGGAGCTGGAACTCCCTGCCCCATTCGCCGACCACGTGGCTGGCCCGGTAGTCCCGCAGGTGCGGGAGCGTCCACTGCGCCGAGTCGAACCGCAGGATCTCGACCGGCTCCACGGCCCGTACGGTGGCCCAGCGCTCGATCACGTCGCAGTCGCCGAACACCCGGTAGTGCAGGGTGAGCCGCAGTTCCCGGCTCCGGTCGGCGAAGTCGATCCGCAGCTCTCCGTCATCGATCCGGTGGCCGAGGTGGCGCCATTCCACCCCGCGGGTTCCGTCGCCGTATCGCACGGTCAGCGACGGGGTCCCGAAGCGCAGGCCGCCCTCGACGGCCAGTTCCTCCCCTCCGGGGTCGTCGTCGCCGGGATGCCGCGCGGAGATCCCGACGGCCTGTTCCAGGGTGAGTGGCGCTCCCCAGTGGACGTGCCGGGGGGCGTCGCCCTCGTCGAGGCGGAGCGCGTACGACGAGGACGGGGTGGTCAGCAGCCAGAGCTTGGCCGCCGGGTCGAAGAAGATCATCAGCATTCCATCCAGACGGCGGTGTCGGCCGGCAGCAGGCCACCGTCCAGCGGCGCGCTGCCCAGCAGCACCTTGCCGGGCGGGAGCTCCACCGGCTCGGCACCGGTGTTGAGCACGAACAGGAATCCGGGGTCCCGGGTGAACGTCACGGTCTGCTCTCCCGCGTCCGTCCAGGCGAGGTCACCGGCGCCGAGCGCCGGGTGGTCGCGGCGCAGCCGGAGCGCGGCCCGGTACAGGCTGAGCGTCGAGGCGGGGTCGGCCGACTGCGCCTCGACGGTGCCGGCGGCCCAGTCCGCGGGCTGCGGCAGCCACGGCTCGCCCGTGCCGAAGCCGTACGGCGCGGACTCTCCGCTCCACGGGAGCGGGACCCGGCAGCCGTCCCGGCCGAAGACGGCTCCGCCGGTCCTGGTGTAGATCGGGTCGTCGCGCCGGTCGGCGGGGATGTCCAGGACCTCGAAGAGCCCGAGCTCCTGGCCCTGGTAGAGGTAGGCGGAGCCGGGCAGTGCGAGCAGCAGCAGCGCCGCCGCCCGGGCCCGCCGCCGGCCGAGCGAGTGGTCGACGTCGACCTCGCCGCGCAGCGCCTCCTCGGTGGGGTTGCGGATCAGTTCCTGGTCGACTCCGAGCCGGGTGGCCAGGCGCGGCGCGTCGTGGTTCTCCAGCACCCAGGGGGCCCGGACGTGGGAGCCGGACGTCAGGGAGCGGGAGAGCTCGACGGAGGCGCGCAGGTCGGCGGCTCGCCACGGGGTTGTCATCAGCGTGAAGTTGAACAGCTGGTGCAACTGGCCGTCCGCGAGGTAGGGCCGCAGGTGCTCGCGTTCCTCGGACCACATCTCCAGCACCGCGACCCGGTCACCGGGATAGGAGTCCAGGATCTCGCGCCAGGTCCGGTAGACCCTGAACAGCTCGGGCCGCCCGCTGTAGGGGGCGGAGGGGTCGTCGGGGAGCATCCCGGGGGGCAGGTCGGGCAGGTTCTCCGCTTTGAACAGCGCGTTGGCCACGTCGATCCGGATCCCGCCGGCGCCCCGGTCCAGCCAGAACCGCAGCGTCTCCTCGAAGAGCGCGGGCACCTCGGGGTGGCGCCAGTCGAAGTCGGGCTGAGCGGAGTCGAACAGGTGCAGGTACCACTGGCCGTCGCGGACCCGCGTCCACGCGGGTCCGCCGAAGAACGACTGCCAGTTGTTCGGCGGGGCGTCCCCGATGCCGTCCCGGAAGATGAACCGGCCGCGTTCGGGCCCGCCCGGGGCGGACTCCAGCGCGGCCTGGAACCACGGGTGGGCGGCGGAACAGTGGTTGGGCACGATGTCGACGAGGATCCGCATGCCGTACGAGGCGGCGTCGGAGACCAGGTCGTCGAAGTCGGAGATCGTGCCGAACCGCGGGTCCACTCCCCGGTGGTCGCTGACGTCATAGCCGCCGTCGGCCATCGGCGACGGATAGAACGGATTCAGCCAGATCGCGTCCACTCCGAGCTCGGCAAGGTACGGCAGGCGTGCTCTGAGTCCGGGGAAGTCTCCCTCACCGTCCCCGTTACCGTCGGCGAAACTTCGCGGATACACCTGGTAGACGACGGCCTCGTCCCACCACGGCATATGACCAGCTCCTCAATATGAGCCACAATCATGTTTATGTGAGCGCTCATAGTAGGGAGGCCGTACGCTCTTGCCAATCCCCCTGACGCGAGCCGAGCGGAGCCGCCCGGACGGCCACGGCCGTCGCCGCAGACTTCCTGGGCCGCTCGCCACGGCCCGGCGAGAGCTACTCCGGAGCGGCGCCCGAGGCTCATGAGCCGAACCCGGAGTACACGGCCGCCCTGACCGGATGCCCGAAGGGCTGACTCCTCCGCCGGTGCCGCGCCCCGGTGTCTCGCCGGGGCGCGGCGGGGGATTCACGAAATGAGGAATTCGGCGGCGGCCTGGCCGCAGACCCGGGCGGAGCCGTGGGTGGCGATGTGGAGGGCGCCGAAGTCGGAGCGGCCGGGCAGGCCCATCTCGATCACGATGGCGTCCGGCCGGGCGGCCAGCAGGTGGTTGAGGGCGTCCGCCTGCCAGGGGTGACGGTGGGCGTCGCGCACGACGGCGACCAGGGGGCGGTCGGCCGCGGCGGCCAGGGCGGATTCGATCGCGCCGCCGGTGGCGGTCGAGGCGTCCAGGCGGGCCACCGTGGTGCCGGGCAGAAGCTTGCCGAGGGGTTCCCCGACGCCCCAGGGGGTGTCCTTCTCGATCGCGAGGTTCGTCTCCGGGGCGAGCTCGACCACGTGGGGCGGGGCGACCAGCGGGAGGACCACCGACGCGGAACGACGGGTGATCCGCAGGGCTCGCCGGGCCGCGGCCAGGCCGATCGGGACGTCGCCGGGGCGGGCGGGCGCGGAACGGCGGACGTGTCCGGTGGACGCGCCCCACAGGGCGAGTTCGCAGACCCGTTCGGCCGCGTCGGCCAGCCGCTCCTCGGCCAGCCGGCCCTCGATCACGGCGTCGGCGATGGCGTCGCGCACCGCGATCGCGGTCTGCTCGTCGGCGTGCTCGCCGCCCACGCAGATCGCGTCGGCGCCTGCGGCGAGGGCCAGCACCGAGGCGCCGCCGATGCCGTGCGGGCCGGAGACGGCGGCCATCTCGATGCCGTCGGTGACGATGACGCCGTCGAAGCCCAGCTCGATCCGGAGCAGGTCGTGCAGCACCCGCCCGCTGAGCGTGGCGGGCATGGCGGCGTCGAAGGCGGGGACCAGCAGGTGACCGGTCATGACCGTGCGAACGCCCTCGGCGACGGCCGCGCGGAAGGGCCGCAGTGCCACCTCCTGGAGCTCCTCGACGGTGGCCGTGACCAGCGGGACGCCATGGTGGGAGTCGACGGAGGTGTCGCCGTGGCCGGGGAAGTGCTTGGCGCAGGCGGCGACGCCGGTGGACTGCAGGCCCCGGATCCAGGCCGCGGTGTGCCGGGAGACCAGGTCCGGGTCGGCGCCGAAGGAACGCAGGCCGATGACCGGGTTGTTCGGGTTGGAATTCACATCCGCCGACGGGGCGAAGTCGAGGTTGACGCCGGCCAGGGCGAGATCGCGGCCCAGATCCCTGGCGATCTCCTCGGTGAGCTCGACGTCGTCGACGACGCCGAGGGCGAAGTTTCCCGGCCGAGTGCTTCCGGCCGCGGCCTCCAGGCGCGTGACCTCCCCCGACTCCTCATCGATGCCGATGAGGACCTGCGGGTTCTCCGCGCGGAGGGCGGCGGTCAGATCGGCGACCTGGGACGGGGTGGCGATGTTCCGGGAGAAGAGCACCACTCCCGTCAGACCGTCGGACAGACGGCGGCGGAGCCAGTCGGGCGGCGCCTTTCCCTCGAATCCCGGGAGAACGACCGTGTCCGCCAGACGAAGCAGCTCTGAGCCGCGCTTCATGCACCCTCCTCGCCTGACGGCCGGCCGGCACCTGATGCCGAGGACACGCAGACACCATGTTGTTCCAGGCTCCCCCGGGAAAGCGCTCCCAGCGGCTTGGCGCAAATCTAATAGGAAACTTTCCTAATTGCTAGAGGGCTGACCATGAGCCTTCGACTCCGGATCCAGCGATCAGAGTGACCATTGGGACTGGAGGTGCCCGGCCGGCGCGGGACTCCCCGGCCGGAAGCGCCGCCGCCACCGTCTCCGACGAACAGCTCGACGTCTCCGCGGATGCCCGCCACCCGGACGGCCCGGACGGCCCGGACGGCCCGGACGGCCCGGACGGCCCGGACGGCCCGGACGAGATCTTCGGGAGAGGTGCGTCCGGTCGCGTTCACCGCGCGTCACGACCGCCGAGGGTGAGCATGCCGTCCGCTTCAAGGTCCACCCGCGACCCGAGATGGCGGCCGATCCGGTTGAGAACCGCCTGAAGCCACTCGGAGTCTTCCCGCGAGGCGCGATGAAGTCGCATCTGCCGGGCCCGCATGGGCGCCATCCGTAAACCGGCCAACTTTCCGGAGTCCGGATCCAGCGACACGAAATACAGCAGTCGCAGGTCGTCCCGGTAGTCCTCGTAGCCGGTGATGCCCTCGTAGTCGTCGATGAAATCACCACAACCGTGCAGGATGAGCCTGCCGCGATAAACCTCGATGGGTCGGGGATGATGCGAGGAATGCCCGTGCACGACGTCGACGCCGCCGTCGAGCAGCGCGCGCGCGAAGCGGATCTGATCTCGGGAGACGCCGTAACCCCAGTTGGAACCCCAGTGGACCGACGCGACCGCGATGTCACCGGGACGCTTCGCCTGGCGCACCCGATCGGCGACCTCTGCCGCGTGGGCGTCCGACGGTTCGGGGACGAAGTCGACGCCGGCCCGATCCCGGGCCGCCGCCCATCCCGGCGGAATGCCGCTGGACGCCGTTCCGAACGAGAAGACCAGGACCCGCCCGCCCCCGCCGACCGCGACGACCGCCGGTCGCCGCGCCTGGCTCGCGTCCCTTCCCGCCCCCGCCGCCCGAAGCCCTGCCCCGGCCAGAACGTCGAGCGTCTCTTCGAGCCCCCGGCGGCCGAAGTCCAGCACGTGGTTGTTCGCCAGCGCACAGACATCAGGCCGGGCCAAGGCCAGGCAGGGAAGGTTGTCCGGATTCATCCGGTAGTGCACGGCCTTCCATGGCGCGAACTCGTCGCTTCTCGTGATGCTCGTCTCCAGGTTCACCACCCGGACATCGGGCGCGGCCTCGTCGAGTGCCTCCAGGGCATCTCCCCAGGGCCAGGAGAAGTCGACCGGACGAGAGATCCGGCCGTTCACCGCCTCCGCCAACTCGACGTAGGCCCGGGCGTCCCGGACGTACCTCTCGTGCAGCGCCGGATCACCGGGTCGCGGGAGGATCTGGTCGACACCGCGACCGAGCATGACGTCGCCGCAAAGGGCCAATGTCACCAGGTCGGCGCGCACGTTTTCATGCTAAGCACGACCCGGCCGCCCCATGCCCTGGCCTTGCACCGCGACGGGGAGAAAGACCGCCGTCTGGCGATACCCACGAGGGCATGCCGGGCCGGATCTCACCGGACGACCGGGCCTCAGAGTCGTTCGATGATCGTCACGTTGGCCTGGCCGCCGCCCTCGCACATCGTCTGCAGGCCGTACCGGCCGCCGGTCCTCTCCAGCTCGTGCAGCAGAGAGGTCATCAGCCGGGCGCCGGTCGCGCCGAGCGGGTGGCCGAGGGCGATGGCGCCGCCGTTGGGGTTGACCCGGGCGGGGTCGGCGCCGGTCTCCTTCATCCAGGCCAGCACCACGGAGGCGAACGCCTCGTTGACCTCGACGGCATCGATGTCGCCGATCGACAGGCCCGTTCTGCGAAACGCGTGCGCGGTGGCGGGGATCGGGGCGGAGAGCATCATGATCGGGTCGTCACCGCGCACGGACATGTGGTGGACGCGGGCGCGCGGCGTCAGGCCGTGGGCGCGGACCGCCCCCTCGGAGGCGACGAGCAGCGCGGCGGCGCCGTCGGAGATCTGGGAGGAGACGGCGGCGGTGAGGCGCCCGCCGTCCACGAGGGTTCTGAGGGCGGCCATCTTCTCCGGCGTGGTGTCGCGGCGGGGGCACTCGTCGGTGGTGACACCCTCATAGGGGGTGATCTCGGCGGCGAACCGGCCCTCGTCGATGGCGCGCAGCGCCCGCAGATGCGACTCGTAGGCGAATTCCTCCATGTCGAGCCGCGATATGTCCCACCTGGCGGCGATCATCTCGGCGCCGCGGAACTGCGAGACCTCCTGCGTGCCGTACCGGGACTGCCAGCCCTTCGATCCCGCGAAGGGGCCGTCGAAGCCGAGCGCCTGCCCGGCGGTCATGGCGTAGGCGATCGGGATCCGGCTCATGTTCTGCACGCCACCCGCCACGACCAGGTCGGAGGTGCCGGACAGGATCGCCTGGGCGGCGAAGTGGACCGCCTGCTGGGAGGAGCCGCACTGGCGGTCGACCGTGACGCCGGGCACCTCCTGCGGCAGGCCGGCGGCCAGCCAGCAGGTGCGGGCGATGTCCCCGGCCTGCGGGCCGACGGTGTCCACGCAACCGAACACGACGTCGTCCACCGCCGAGGGGTCCACGCCGGTGCGCCGGAGGAGTTCGCCGATCGCGTGCGCGCCCAGATCGGCGGGATGGGCGTAGGCCAGACCGCCGTTCCTGCGGCCCACGGGAGTCCGGACGGCGCCGACGATGTATGCCTCAGCCATTGCGTTCCCTTCGGTAGGAGCCTTCCGATAGGGTAGCAAGCGCTTGGTTACATACAAGGGAGGGGATGAGCTGGCGCGTTAATGCGAACAAGCGATTGCGCAAGGGCTCATAATGGGAGATGTGAACACGCGAAAGAACTCCGGCGGCGCGACCACCACTCCGGTCAAGCGCCAGGGCACGGCGAAGCGCGCGGCCTCATCAGGCTCCGCCTCCGAGCGCCGGGACCACCTCGTCAAACTCGCCGCCGAGCTTTTCGCCCGCAAGGGCTTCCAGGCGACCACCGTCCGCGAGATCGCGGAGGAGGCGGGCATCCTGTCCGGGAGCCTGTACCACCACTTCGACTCCAAGGAGACGATCGTCGACGAGGTGTTGACCACCTTCCTCGACGACCTCGTCGGTCGCTACCGCGCCGCCCTGGAGCAGGAGGGCGAACCCCGCGCAATCCTTTCAGAGATGGTGCGCATCGGGTTCAGCACCCTCGAACCGCACCGC
Source organism: Streptosporangium sp. CA-135522 (assembly GCF_050949235.1). Taxonomy (NCBI): domain Bacteria; kingdom Bacillati; phylum Actinomycetota; class Actinomycetes; order Streptosporangiales; family Streptosporangiaceae; genus Streptosporangium; species Streptosporangium sp. CA-135522. Next base: position 2,317,846 of record NZ_CP192026.1, on the reverse strand, counting down.
GCGGCGATCACCGTCATGCAGAACGACTGGAACTACCTGCGTTCCCTTCCCGGCGACCGCTTCGACTACCTGGTGAAGGCCGAGGACGAAGTCGAGCGCATGTGGGTGGAGCAGATCAAGCTCGGCCAGGCGGCGGGCCAGTTCCGCGCCGACGTGGACCCCAAGCTCACCTATCGCATGATCCGTGACACCATCTGGGTCGCGGTCCGCTGGTTCCGCCCGGGCGGCCGCCTCAACACCACCGGCCTCGCCGAGCACTACATCACGGTCCTGTTCGACGGCCTGGCGACCGGCGAGCGGAGCAGTCACAAGGAGTGACGCCCGCGAGGGGAGCCCGCCGCGCCGAGCACGGCCGGCGAGGGACGAGTCGTCCGCGAAGCGAACGAGGAGTGGTGAGCGAGCGTGGAAGCCGCGAGCGAACCCGACGCAGCGAGCGCAGCGGCCGGCGAGGGACGAGTCGTCCGCGAAGCGAACGAGGAATGGTGAGCGAGCGTGGAAGCACTGCACAAGGCCGTACGGCTCGCACTCAGCGAGGTGGCGGACCCCGGCAAGGCTCCGGTCATGCAGGCTTACATGAAGTCGGACATGCCTTTCCTGGGGGTCCAGTCCACGCCTCGCCGTACCGCGTTGAAGAGGGTCTTCGCCGAGCACGTCTTCGAGACCGCGCCCGAGTGGCGCAGAGCGGTGCTGGCGCTGTGGCGTGACGCCGAGTACCGCGAGGAGCGCTACGCGGCGATCGAGTTGACCGGGCATCGGTCGTACCGGGGGTTCCAGAGCCTCTACGCGCTGCCGATGTACGAGGAGATGATCGTCACCGGCGCCTGGTGGGACTACGTCGACGACCTCGCCGTCCACCGCGTGGGCGGCCTCCTGTCGGCCTTTCCCGACACCATGCGCCCGCTCATGCTGGAATGGGCCCGCGGCGGCGACCTGTGGAAGCGCCGTACGGCCATCCTCTGCCAGAACAGGTTCAGGTCCGCCACCGACACCGGCCTGCTCTACGCCTGCATCGAGCCGAGCCTGTCCGACACCGATTTCTTCGCCCGCAAGGCGATCGGCTGGGCTCTGCGCGAGTATGCCAAGACCAACCCCGGCGAGGTCGTCCGCTATGTCGACCACATGGGCATCAGCGGCCTCAGCCGGCGCGAGGCCCTGAAGAACGTCCCCGCCACCCGTTAGGCCGTCATCTCAGCTGAGCGGAAGCGGTGTAATCCCTGTCACACCGCTCCCACCTGGGGATTCTTCGGTTTTACCTGCTTGTGATCGCATCCCGCGAGATAACGAAACAGCCACTGGTCAGGCCGGCGGCATGATCGATGGGAACGCCGCACTTCACGAACATCTCCTGAAGCCGACGTCGGCCCCGGAACGGCCTCCGTCGTCCTGGCGACGAGAGGCGCTGGAGCCGGCCGCGCTGTTCATGGCGGTCGGTGTCGGCTGAATGCGTCCGCGACTCACGGGGAGATCAGGAACGGCAGGCCGAGCTCGTTGAGCTGGGTGGGGCTCAGTGACCGCCCACACCAGGTTCCACCGCGGCTTGAGGCTTTCTCATCCATCGGCCCAGCCCCGTTGACGGCAGGAGACGGAAAAGTCTCCGGGGACAGTTCAACGACAGCCTTGAAGTCATGAGTGCTGGCGACTACGAACAGCGCGGCGGCGCGAAACCCGCCATCGAGACATTCGGCCTGCGGCTGCGCTGCGGACCGGCCGAGACGCGGAACGGCTTCATGGCCGTGGCCGGCGAGTTCGAATCTGGGGAGGCACAAGGCGGCCGTCAACGAATGGTGGAGGTGAGCGCGTGAGCCTCACTTCTCCCTCCGCCCCGCCCGCGTGGCGGGAGTTGCTGGGCCGGGAGTACCTCGGCGCGGCGATCGTGCTGGCCGGCGGGGTGCTGGTCGGTGCGATCACCATCTATCTGGCGGCGAGTCTGCTGCCGACCGCGGTGGCCGATCTCGGCGGCGGGAGTTTCTACGCCTGGAACATGACGGTCTACCTCGTCGCCATGGTGATCACGACGATGCTGACCAGCCGGTTGCTGTCCCGATGGGGGAATGTCGGCGCCTATCTTCTCGGCTTCGCCATGTTCACGGCGGGCTCGCTGGCCTGTGCGCTGAGCCCGGCGATGGCGATGCTGCTGGTCTCCCGCGGTGTGCAGGGGCTGGGCGCCGGGCTGTTGTCCGGGTTGGGGTTCGCCGTCATCCGTTCGGCGCTGCCGGCCCGGCTGTGGACGCGCGGCGCCGCGCTGATGTCGGCGATGTACGGCGTGGGGAACTTCGCCGGTCCGGCGCTCGGCGGGCTGTTCGCCCAGTTCGGGTCGTGGCGGCTGGCGTTCGGGCTGATGGCGGTGATCGGGGCCGGGTGTGGCGCGATCGTGCCCCGTGTCCTACCGCGCAGCGAACGCGGCGACACGCGGGTGCCGATTCCGGCTGGGTCGCTGCTGCTGGTCACGGCAGCCGCCGGGGCCGTGAGCATGGCGGGGGTCGTGGTCGGCACGCTCGCGAAGGCGGCCGGTATCGGGGTGGCGCTGCTGCTGGTGGCCGGGTTCGTCGTCCATGAGCGGCGCAGCGAGCTTCGGGTCTTTCCGCGTACGACGTACCAGCGGGGTTCGTCGTTGAAGTGGGTCTACCTGACGCTGGGGCTGCTGGCCTTCGGCGTCGCGGTCGAGTCGTTCCTGCCGCTGTTCGGCCAGCGGCTGGCCGGGCTGCCACCCCTCGTGGCGGGGTTCTTCGCCGCGGCCATCTCGTTCGGCTGGTCGGTGACCCAGATCGGCAGCTCGTCGGTGACCGGGGAGCGTGCGGTGCGCCGGCTGCGCGTGCTCGGCCCGGTGCTGCTCGCACTCGGTCTCCTCGTCCAGGGGCTGTTGCAGCGAGAGGACACGCCGATCTGGCTGGTGCTCGTGTGGGTGCCGGTGCTGTTCGTCGCCGGGGCGGGAATCGGCCTGGCTTACCCGCACCTGTCGGTGGCCGCGATGTCCAGCGTCTCCGATCCGGCGGAAGGAGGGCGGGCAGCGGCGGCGATCGCCACCGTGACGAGCCTGTCGATCGCGTTCGGCACGGCGGTGGCCGGGGTCCTGGTCAACCTGGCCGGCGCCTCGATGCTGGAGGCGGCACGGTACGTGCTGTTCGGACTCGCGATCATCTGCGCGATCGGCGCTCTGACCGCGCACACCGCCAACCGCACGAGCCGGACGGACCCGGCCGATCAGGCCCCGCTTCACCAAGGCTCGTGACCGGGTGTCCGGCTCAGGACCTCGATTTCCTGTTCAGCACACGCCCGACATCATCACTGACCGCATTCGATACAAGGAGAGCCCATGGCTGACGCCCTGTCAGAGCCGCAGATGTTTCCGATGGCCCGCGCGAAGGAATGTCCGTTCGATCCGGCACCGGAGCTGGGCCGCCGGATCGAAGAAGCGCCGATTTCGCGCGTGAGACTGTGGGACGGCAGCACCCCGTGGATGGTCACCCGTTACGCGGATGCTCGCGCGGTGCTCGCCGATCCGCGCGTCAGCGTCGACGTCGCACAACCTGGCTTCCCGCACACCAATGCGGTGAGCAAGGCTCGCGACGCGCAGATGAAGACGCTGATGCAGATGGATGCGCCGGAGCACACCGCGCAGCGGCGGCTTATGACGGCAGACTTCATGATCAAAAGAATGGAGGCGCTGCGGCCCAGGATCCAGCAGATTGTTGATGACCTCATCGATGAGATGCTCGCCGGTCCGAATCCGGCCGACCTGGTGGAGGCGATCGCGCTACCGGTTCCCTCGCTGGTGATCTGCGAGCTGCTGGGCGTGCCCTACGCCGACCGCGCCTTCTTCCAGCGGGTGGCGGGCGCGCTGGTCATGGATGAGGGCGATCCCGCCCAGGCCATGGCCGCCAGCGAGGAGCTCAACGTCTACTTGGACGCCTTGGTGGCGGAGAAGAACGCCGAGCCGGGCGACGACGTCCTCAGCAGGCTGGCCGTCGAGCAGTATCGGAGCGGCGCGATGACCCGGCGGGAGATTTCCACGATGGGTCAGCTCCTTCTGGTGGCCGGGCACGACACCACCGCGAACATGATCGCGCTGGGCACGGCCGCGTTGCTGGCGCACCCGGAACAGCTGAGCGCGGTCCGTGACGGCGACCCCGCGCTGGTGGCCAACGCCGTCGAAGAACTTCTGCGCTACCTGTCCATCACCCACACCGAGGCCCGCCGCGTCGCGCGGGAGGATCTCGAGATCGGCGGCCGGCTGATCCGCAAGGGCGAAGGCATCATCGTGGTGAAGAGCATCGCCAACCGGGACCCGTCGGCCTTCCCCGCCCCTGACGCTCTCGATGTCCATCGCAAGGTCCGCCACCACGTCGCCTTCGGTTATGGCGTCCACCAGTGTCTGGGCCAGCCACTGGCCCGAGTGGAACTGCAGGTCGTGTACGGCACCCTCTACCGGCGCATCCCCACCCTGGCCCTGACCACGCCGCTGGAACACCTGACGTTCAAACACAACGCGGTCTTCTACGGCGTCCGCGAACTGCCCGTCACCTGGTAAATCACAGAAGGAGAAAGCGTATGAAAGTCACCATCGATCAGGACGCCTGCACCGGCTCGGGGCAATGCGTCCTCATCGCACCCGAAGTGTTCGACCAGCGCGACGAGGATGGCATCGTCATGCTCCTCCAGGACAGCCCGGAACCCGGGCTGCAGGAGGGCGTCGGTGAGGCCGCCCGCATCTGCCCGGCCCTGGCGATCACACTGACCGCGTCGTGAACCAGCCCGCTCGCATCGTGGTCGTAGGTGCTTCGGCGGCCGGTCTGACCGCCGCCGAAACCCTGCGCCGGAACGGATTCACCGGTTCATTGACCATGGTCGGAGAGGAACCGCGACCGCCCTACGATCGACCGCCGCTGTCCAAGCAGATCCTGCGCGGCAGGTGGGACACCGACCGCGTGGCGCTGCGCCGCCACGACGCCCTCACCGCCCTGGGCGCGGACTGGCTGCTGGGCATCACCGCCCTCGCCCTCGATACCGACGCGCGCGAACTCACCCTCTCCGACGGCAGCGTGCTGGCCTACGACGGGCTGGTGATCGCTACCGGGGTCACCCCGCGGCACCTGCCCGCGGGACACGAACTCGGCGGCGTACATGTGCTGCGCACCCTCGACGACGCCCTCGCCCTGCGGAAAGGGCTGCTCGCCGCCAGCTCGGTGGCCATCGTCGGCGCAGGCTTCCTCGGTTCGGAGGTCGCCGCGGTCGCCCGAGAACTCGGCCTGAACGTCACCTTGATCGATCCGCTTCCCGCGCCGATGATCCGCCAGTTCGGAGACCACGTGGCGCAGCTGTGCGCCGAGCTCCACACGCGGCATGGTGTGCGCATCCGCTCCGGCACCATGGTCACCGGACTGACCGGCCACGATGGCCGGGTGAACGGCGTGAATCTGGACAACGGCGTTCACGTGCCGGCCGACCTGGTGCTCGTGGCCATCGGCGCGACGCCGGCAGTCGGCTGGCTGGCCGATAGCGGACTGAACCTGGGAGACGGCGTGGAATGTGATCAGAGGTGCCAGGCCGCACCCGGCGTCGTCGCCGCCGGCGACCTCGCCTCCTGGCAACACCCTCACCTCGGGCGCATGCGCGTCGAACATCGGATGAACGCCACCGAGCAAGGCACCGCCGCCGCGGAAACGCTTCTGGGGGCACAAGCCTCGTTCGCGCCCGTGCCCTACTTCTGGACCGACCAATACGAGGTGAAAATCCAGGCGTACGGCCTCACCGGTCGCGACGGCGAATTCCACATCATCGCCGATGACCCCACCACCCACCGGTTCGCCGCCCTTTACGGCATCGACGGCCGCGTCACAGGCGCCGTGACCTGGAACCTACCCCGGCAGGCACGCGCCCTTCGCCACCATGTCGCTGAGCGAACCCCCTGGCGGCCGGCGCTCCAGCATGCCGCCACCATATGACAAGGCGACCTCTCGGCTCACGAACCATCTCAATGTCAGAGATTCAAGACCATCGCACAAGGAGGCGTTCACAAACGATCGGAACAACGTGTTGACCGACATCCGCCACAGGCTCACGTCGTAGCAGGCCAAGAGGGAAACCGCAGTCGCCGGCCAGGATTTTCTCGGCTCAATCGGCGTTCCATGCGTCGATCCAGGCCCGGATATCGGCTTCGGGTTCCTTGACGCTGCGGTGCGTGCAGCGGCGCAGCATGCGGGTGGCGTGGTCGCCGCAGATCAGACACACCTCCAACCCGGCCGGGACCGCCGCGTCGATCTTCTTGAGAAACGCCGGCCGCGACACCCCGACCTGCTCGGCCACCTCACCGATCGTCGGGGTATCGGCCTCCTGTGACGGCTGGGCACAGGCCGGCACGATCCGGGCCCGCATCGCCGACGCCTGAGCGGTGCTCCGGCGGCGCGTCCGCCGCTCCGGCTCCGCTCGTTCCTCTTCGCTCGGGATCACCGGCGGCGGCTTCGGGCCTGGTCGACTCATACATCAACCATGAAACGAATTAACGACTCAGGACACCGGACGAGTAGCCCCGATGTGTCGGGCGGGTAGTCCGCGTACCGCTCTTGCCGGGCATGTGGACGCAAGGGATCTTGCTTGCCCAGGGTGTCGGTGGGGACCTGTTCAATGTGTTTCATGGAGATGGATACGCAAAGGCGTGGGTTGTTCTGGGATGTGCTGGAAGGGCGGGTACCGCCGCCGCCTGCTGCGGTGCTTCTGGGATGGGAATTGGTCGGCGTCGATCCGGAGCAGGGGACCATCGAGGTGGCGTTTGAGGCGGGCGATCAGTTTGCGAACCCCGTAGGTGTGATCCAGGGCGGGTTCTTGGCCGCGATGCTCGATGACACCTTGGGTCCGGCGCTGGTCGCGACGTTGCCGGAGAACCACTTCGCGCCGACTCTCGATCTCCATGTTCAGTTCCTCCGTCCCGCCCGCCCCGGACGGCTTCTGGGACGGGGGCGAATCGTGCAGCGCGGCAAGGATGTGTGCTTCCTTGCCGGTGAGCTGATCGGCCCCGACGGCAGGCCCGTGGCCGTGGCGACCGCGACCGCACGAATCCAGATCGTTCGTTAGTGGGTGTTTGATCACGGTAATCCCGTTTGGCCCATGGGTCGCGTCTTGCCTGTCCAGGTGTACTCGGTCATGACGTTGGTGACAGGCGGCTGATCGGTGGAAGCCGTCGAGTGCGCCGTGACGTCGTCCGGCCCTTCCCAGCAGATATACCAGGTCAACGCATATTGCCAGCGTTTGCAATCATATGCGCATGCAACTATTGTCAACGCCTGTATCTGTTGTAGGACGTGTCGTGAGACACCAGGAGGGCTCCATGCCTCTCGCCCTGCTCGCGCTGGCCATCGGCGCCTTCGGCATCGGCACCACCGAGTTCGTGATCGCAGGCTTGCTTCCCAGGGTGGCCACGGACTTCTCCGTCTCCATTCCCACCGCCGGTTACCTGATCTCCGGCTACGCCCTCGCGGTCACCGTCGGAGCACTCCCGATGACCCTTCTGGGCACCCGGATGCGTAGAAAGCACCTGCTCCTCGCCCTGATGGTGGTCTTCATCGTGGGCAACGTGCTCTCCGCGCTCGCGCCGGGCTACGGCGTGATGATGGCCGGCCGCGTCGTCGCCGCGTTCTGCCACGGCGCGTTCTTCGGCGTCGGTTCGGTCGTCGCGGCCGACCTCGTCGCGCCCGACAGGCGAGCCAGCGCGATCGCCTTCATGTTCACCGGCCTCACCCTCGCCAACGTGCTCGGCGTGCCGATGGGGACCTTCCTCGGCCAGAGCTTCGGCTGGCGCTCCACGTTCTGGGCCGTGGCCGCCCTCGGCGTCATCGGCCTGATCGGCATAGCGGCGCTCGTCCCCGACCAGCCGCGCTCCACGACGGCCCGGATCGGCGCCGAACTGGCCGCGCTCCGCAACCCGCAGGTGTGGCTCGCCGTCGCGACGACCGCGCTCGGCTTCGGCGGCGTCTTCGCCTCCTTCACCTACATCACGCCGATGATGACCGAGATCGCCGGCTTCTCCGAGGGCGCCGTCAGCTGGCTGCTGGTGCTGTTCGGTGTCGGCCTGGTGATCGGCAACCTGCTCGGCGGGCGCTTCGCCGACCGCGCCCTGATGCCCAGCCTGTACATCACACTGGCCGGTCTCGCACTGGTCCTGGCGGTCTTCACCCTCACCGCACGGGCGCAGATCCCCGCGATGATCACGCTCTTCCTGCTCGGCGCGTTCGGCTTCGCCACCGTCGCACCCCTGCAGACGCGGATGCTCGACAACGCCAGGAAAGCGCCGACGGTCGCCTCCGCCGTCAACATCGCGGCCTTCAACCTGGGCAACGCCCTCGCCGCCTGGCTCGGCGGGCTGGTCATCGGCTCCGGCCTCGGCTACACCGCACCCAACTGGGTGGGCGCCCTGCTCGTGACCGCCGCCCTCGGCGTCACGGCGATCTCGGCCCTGCTCGACCGCCGTACGGCACCGGCCCGGCGGCCCGAGACGCAGCTCGCCTGACAGCGAGGACGTGGGTGAACGCCTCCCGGTGGGATCCGGCTCACCGTCTGACCAGCCTCGTCTGACCGGCCTCGTCTGACCGGCCGCGGTGTCTTCGAACGGATCCGCCGATCCCGGCCGGGACGAAGCATCCCCGGCGGGCGCGCTCGCGCCCGCCGGGGACGGGCCGGGATCCGCTAGCTGATCGTGTAGGGGTCGCCGTAGACCTTCCAGGACAGCGGGGTGTCCAGGTCGAGGTTGCCCTTGTTGAGGAAGACCCGCTGCGCGGTGTCGACCCGGCTGGTGTCCTCGTGCGCCTCCTCGGCCCTCATCGCGACCTTGCGCGCGTCGAGGAACGCGTGCAGGTATTTGACCTCGTCGCCGCCCTGCGCCGGCGGCTTCGCCTTCTTCAGGGCGTTCTTGCGGATCGAGCTGAAGCTCTCGGAGTCGTCGCCGTCACCGTGCATGACGATCGCGTCGTAGTAGATGAACTGGCCCAGGGCGCGCAGGCCGTCCTGCTTGGCCTGCTGGACCGCCGGGTTGAAGTAGACCCGGTCGCGCTCGTCGTTCTGCGCCTGCTGGAAGACCTTGTCCTTGGCCGCGGTGGCCCAGTCCTTCGGATAGTTCGGGTCGAGGCCCTTGTGGGAGTCGGTGCCGTTGACCTTGCGCAGGGCGGGCAGGTATTTGGCGAGGACGTTGCCGGGCTTGCGCTGGGCGTAGAGCTCGACCAGGTCGAGCATGTCGCCGGTGCCGGAGCAGAATCCGATGATCCCGGCCGTGTAGCCGCGCTCGTCATCGATGTCCTCGATGTACTTGTACTGCGCCTTCCAGTTAAGAGAGGAGTTCTCCGCACTGGATACGATCTGCATGGCGATGTCCTTCTTACGCGGGTCGGTGAGATCGACCGCGGCGGTCACCGACTGCTGCGAGGACGCGGAGGAGGCCGGGGCCTGCTCGGCCGCGTGTCCGGGGGGCGCGAAGGCGACCAGGGCGGGGGCGGCGGCCACGACCGGGACCAGGAGGAGTCGCAGGGCCCGGCGACCGGAGCGCGAATCTGACGAGATGGGCACGTGTCTCTCCAGAGGGGTGGTGGAGGAGCGACCGGAGGCGAGAATCATTCGCCCCCTCGTTAGGAAACTTTCCTAACGAACCTAACCGTCGATACGGCGCACGCGTCAACCCGTTCTCCCTTAAATGCGAAATATGATCTTCTTAAGGGAAGGTTAACCGGCTACTTGAGCGCCCCGGCGGTCAGACCCTTCTGGATCTGGCTCTGGAAGAGCGTGTAGACGATCAGCATGGGCAGGATGGCCATGCTCAGCGCCGCGAACAGGGCCGACCAGTCCGCGTCGTAGCCGGCGGCGGTGGAGATCTCCGCGATGCCCTGCGTGAGCACCCACTTCTCCCTGTCGGAGGTGAGCAGGACCAGCGGGAGCTGGTACTGGTTCCACTGGCCGAGCACGTTGAAGACGGTCACGCTGACGATGCCCGGCTTGGCCATGGGCAGCATGATCTGGAAGAACACCCGGGTGTGCGAGGCTCCGTCCACGAAGGCCGCCTCGGCCACCGCTCCCGGCAGGGTCCTGAAGAACGCCGCGAGGAAGAAGACGGTGAACGGCAGCGAGTAGGCGATGTAGACCAGGATCAGGCCACCATGGGTGTTGAGGCCGATGAAGCGGCCGATCACCGGGAGCGTGCCCATGTTCTGCACGACGAAGAACAGCGGGGTCAGCGCCAGATAGACCGGAAACGCCAACCCTGAGACGAACAGCAGGTAGACGGCCCGGTTGCCGCGGAAGCGGTAGCGGGCGAGCACGTAAGCGGCCATCGAGCCGAACAGCATGGTCCCGAACGTGCCGAACCCCACGACGACGACACTGTTGATCATGTATTGGCCGATGTGCGCCTGCTCCCACGCCCTGGCCCAGTTGTCGAAGCGGAGCGAGGCCGGCAGCGACCAGGCGTCGCCGAAGATCTCGTCCTCACTCTTCACCGAGGCCAGGAACGTCCACACGATCGGCACCGCGACCAGGACCGTCCACACCAGCAACGCGACGTGCGTCAGAGCCGACAGGGGGCCGAGTCGCCTCCTGCGCTCCTGCCGGGCGTAGGCCCGGCTCCGGGAAACCACCGCGTCCGCCACTCAGAACTCGATTCGCTCACGCCGCGACAGGCGCAGGGCCAGCGCCGCGAACCCGACGATGAAGAAGAACAGCACCACGCCCATCGCGGAGGCGTAGCCGAACTTGAAGTACTCGAACGCGTTGCGGTAGATCTCCGCCGCCATCACGGTCGTGGAGTGGTCGGGTCCGCCATGCTCGGCCGTCATCACCCACACCACGGCGAAGACGTCCAGTGCGGCGATGCCGAGATAGACCCAGCCGACCTGGATGGTGTCCCACAGCAGGGGCAGCGTGACCCGGAAGAACAGCTGTGCTCCCCCGGCGCCGTCGATAGCCGCCGCCTCGAACATGTCGCGCGGGATGGAGGCGATGCCCGCCGAGAAGAGCACCACGTAGAAGCCGACCGCCTGCCAGACCAGCACACCGAGGATCGCCCACAACGCGATCCCGGTGTCGGACAGGAACCCGACCGGCTCGAACCCGAGAGCCATCAACGGAGCGTTGAGCATGCCGCTGCGGTCAGGCCTGAAGACCTGCTGGAACAGGACCGCGACCACGGCGACGGCCAGCACCTGGGGGAAGAAGAACACCACCCGGTAGAACTTCGACCCCCAGATGCCCCCGGTGCCGCCCCGCCCGCCCGCGTTGAGCAGGAAGGCGAAGAAAAGGGCGATCCCGATGGTCAGCAGCGGCATCAGGATCAGCAGGATGAGGTTGTGGCCCACCGCCTCCCAGAAGACGTCGTCGCCGAGGAGCCTGCGGAAGTTGTCCACCCCCACGAACCGCGGGTTGGCGTTCACCCCGCGCCAGTCGGTGAGCGCGATGTAGAAGGCCTGCGCGTAGGGGGCGATCACATAGATCAGATAGAGCGCCACCGGGACCGCGAGGAACCCGGTGACGAACCGCGTCCTGCCGTGGTTCACAGCTCGCTCCCCGCTCCTCGCCCGCCTCGCGGACCGCCCGTGCCTCGCGGACCGCCCGTGCCTCGCGGACCGCGCCGCTCACCGCGCCGGGTCCGCTCCGCGCCATGGTCGCCCACCGTTACCTCTTGAACTTCTTCACCGAGGAGTCGTTCTTGATCGAGTCAGCCTTCTGCTGTGCCCGGTCCATCCACTGGTCGACGGTCAGCTTGCCGCTCATGAGCTGCCCGGTCGCCGCGGCCACCTCGTCGTGCATCTCGGCGTACCACTTGCGGAACAGGAACCAGACGGTGTTGTCGCCCGCCGCGGCCAGGGCGGCCGAGGCGCTCTTCAGGCCCGGCTTGAGCGTGCGTCCCTCGCCCGCGCCCTTGACGACGGTCAGCGTGGAGACCAGCTCCATGAACTTGCCGGCCCCCTCCTTGGAGAGCATCGCCCGCATGTACTCCAGGCCCGCCCGCGGATTGGCCGACTTGGCCGACACGATGTACTCCTCGCCCGGCTGGGCGTGCAGCGTGCCGTACGGCAGGGCGTCGGAGGAGCCGAAGTCGGGCAGCGGGAACATCGCGTAGCCGAAGTCGGCCGGGGTGGAGTCCTTCTGCTCGTTCTCCAGCCAGGAGCCACAGGGCAGCATGGCGACCTGGCCCTTGTTCTGCGCCGTCTGGGTCTGGACGTGGTCCAGGCCCGCCGTGCCCTGCAGGAGGTATTTGGCCCCGATCTCGGCGAAGGCGGTCGCGGCCTGCTTGACCGGGTCGGCCTTCCAGGCGCCGTCCTCCAGGTTGTCGATGTTCTTCAGCACGTCCTTGCCGCCGATCTTCGCGGCGAGCGTGAGGATGGTCTCGTAGATGTAGTAAGGGTGCTTGCCCGCGTAGGTGAACGGCGCGGTCTTGCCGGACTTCTTGATGGTCTCGCAGAGCGCCAGGAACTCCGCCCAGGTCTTGGGCGGCTGCCAGCCCTCCGCTTCGAAGAGCTTCTGCGAGTACCAGATCCCCCAGACGGTGTTGGCGTAGTTCATGACGTACGGCTTGCCGTCGTAGCTGCCCAGCTCGATCGCGGCGGGGTCGATCGTGTCGCGCACCTTGACGGCGGGGTCGTCCCAGCTCGGCGCGTCGTACAGGGGCGTGAGGTCGGCGAGCTGGCCGTCCTGGACCAGGGCGCCGAAGTCCATCGCGTTGGCGCCCGAGTTGTTGACGACCTCCGGCGGGTTGCCGCCGGCGAAGCGCGGCTGGAGGGTCTTGGCGACCTCCTTGGTCGTGTTGTGCTTGATCTCCATCTTGGGGAACCTGGCCTTGACCAGTGGCTCGTGGATGTCCTTGGCATAGGCGTCGCCGAAGCCGCCGTCGAAGATCCAGACCTCCAGGGGCCTGCTCTCGACCAGACCGAGCGGGTTGGCCGCGCTGGTGGCTCCGGCGGCCGGCTGCGCCGGGGAGGCGCCGCCGGAGCCGGCGGGGCTGGCGCAGGCCGACAGGGCCGGCAGGGCGAGCCCCGCCAGAACCGCGCTGCGCAGAAGCTCGCGCCGGGACAGGTGAGTCATGCTTCCTCCTGCAGGGGAATGGTCAGGCACCTCGCCGGATCCTTCCGGCATAGCGGTCCTCAAGAGCCCGGTTGTGCTCGTCGCCGCCGATCGTGTTGACGGACCGGTAGACCGGCGGGGTCCGGCCCGCCTCGATCAGGCCGCGCACCACCTCGGCCACGACCATCTGGGCCAGCAGCGCCGAGGTGATCGTGGAGACCGCGCCGAACACGCCGCCGTCCGGAAGCGGCATGATCGCGTCGCCGTACGGGGCCCCGTTGTCGAGCACCACGTCGGCGAGGTCGAGCAACTTGCGGCCCGAGGGGTGGCGGGAGGTCATCTCGGTGCTGTGCTGGACGGAGGTCAGGGCGATCAGGTGGTGCCCTTCGTCCTTGACGATGGAGGCCAGCTCCACCACCGATCCGTTCACCCCGGAGCTGGAGATCAGGATGAACACGTCCTGCGGCCGGACGGGGGCCAGCTCGTAGATCCGCCGGGCGATCTTCGGATCGCGTTCCAGCTCGCTGGGAGCTCCCCTGAGCACGTCCACCGGGGCGTCGCCGTACAGGACGACGTCGCGCAGCGCGAGCCGGTTGGCGGGGACCAGGCCGCCCGCGCGGCCGGCGATCTCCATCGCGATCGCCTCGGAGTGGCCCGAGCCGAACGCCTGGATCACCCCGCCGTCGAGCAGCGAGCCGACGATCAGCCCGGCCGCCTTCCCGACCGCGGCCCTTTGTGTCTGGGAGACCTCGTCCACCAGGGCCTTCACTTCATGGACGTAGTCGGCGGCCCCGACGTCGACTCCGCCGTCTCCTCTGCTGTCCCCTCCGCTGTCCATGGTCAGCTCCTCTCCACGCGGTGGCTCTCCAGTGCTCGGACCGTCAGTTCGAACGCCTGGCTGGTCCGCTCGTAGGTGCGCTGCGCGACCGCGACGTAGACGGCGTCGAGCACGAAGAGCTGGGAATGGACGGCGGCCAGGCCGCCGAGTCTGAAGGTGGTCTCCCGGCTCGCGGTGGTCAGCACCAGGTCGGCGAGGTCGGCCAGCGGGGAGCGCGCGAAGGAGGTGACCGCGACGGTCAGCGCTCCCCGGTCCCCGGCCTCGGCGAGCGACTCCAGCACCTCGCGGGTGCGCCCCTGGTGGGAGATCCCGATCGCGACGTCGCCCTCGGCCAGTAGCGCCGCGTCGGCGAGCGCCTCATGGGCGTCGGCGTGGCTCCAGCAGGGCACCCGGATCCTGCGGAGCCGTCCGCCGATCATGGCGGCCGCCCCGCCGCTGACGGAGACCCCGAAGATCAGCACCCGCCGGGCCGCGACGATCGCGTCAGCGATCTTGGCCACGACGCCCGCGTCGAGCTGGGCCGCGGTCTCCTGGATGAGCCGGGAGTCGGCGGCGGCCATCACACCGATCGCCGTGTCGAGCGGGTCGGTCGGGCCGATCTCGCGGCCCACGTTGGCGTCCCAGTTGGCCTGCGCGGCGCGGCCGGTCTCGGTGGCCAGCGCGACCCGCAGCCCGGCGTATCCGGTGAAGCCGAACACCCGGCAGAACCGCGTGACGGTGGCCGGTGAGCTGCCGCTCCGCTCGGCGAGCGCGATGATCGTCGAGCGGGCCGCCTCGGCCGGATCGGCCAAGATGGCCTCGCCGACCCGGCGCAGAGCTTCGGGCAGCGCGGGCGTCTCGGTCTGGATGCGCCCGAGTGCTCCTGCTGCCACAGGCATTCCTTTCACCCGAAAAGCGATTTGGTGAAAATTATTCTTAAGCGCGGCGCCCGTCAAGACCCATCCGAAAAAGCGGTGTCGCGGTGACCTCAACGTAACTTGGCGATCTCCGTGTCATCCGCGACCGGAGCGAAGGCCCTTGTCTCCCCACCGGCACGACCACTGTCTCCCCACCGGCACGACCACTGCGGGCGGGGGCGCGGGCCGTCGGCCCGGGGTCCCTGCCGAACAGCCCTGCCGAACGGGCTTCGGGCGGCCCGGCTCAACCGGGCTCAACCGGACTCGGCCGGACTCAACCGGACTCGGCCGAGCTCAATCGGGCTCAGCCTGGCTCAACAGGGCCGGACCAGCAGCGCGGCGCTGCCGTAACTGCCGCCGAACCCGGTCACCAGCGCCGTCTCCCGCCCCGCCCTGAGCTCCCGTACGGCCTGCGCCACGTTGTTGAGCCCGTGCACGTAGCCCTCCGACAGCAGGCCGCCGTGCGGGTTGACCGCGGCGTGGCCGCGCCGGAGCAGGAACTCCCCGAGCTCCGCCCGCCCGACCAGGCCGAAGTCCTCCAGTTGCCGGGGCACCAGCCAGGAGTAGGCGTCGTAGAGCAGGGCGGCGTCGACGTCCGCCGGACGCATGCCCGAGGCCTCCCACAGCATCGGGGCGAGGTGAGCGGAGAAGATCGCGCTGACGTCGGGTGATCGGTCCATGGACGAACAGCCGGGGCCGCCTCCCCTGACCACGGTGTGAATCCGGGGGGCGTCGGGCGCGAGCCGTACGTCGCGGACCACCAACGCGCAGGCGCCGTCGGTCTCCTGGCAGCAGTCCACGGTCCGCAGCGGCGAACACACGTACGGCCTGGCGAGATACTCCCGCAGGGGCAGCGGGTCCCGGCGCAGGGCCCGCGGGTTGGCCGCGGCGTTGTCACGTGACTGGGCGACGACGGCGTGCAGGTGCTCCTCGGTGAGGCCGGTCTCGTGCAGGTAGCGCTGGGCGGCCATGGCGAACATCGGGATCGGCCCGGCCATGCCGTAGGGGACGGTGAAGAGTTCCTGAGGGCCGGTGGAGACGGTGTTCATGCGCTTGCCGGAGCGGCCGTTCAGCGCCCGGTAGACCAGCACGTTGCGCGCGAGTCCGCAGGCGACCAGCATCGCCGCGTCGCCCAGGACGGAGGCCGCCTGGGTGCCGCCGCCGGTGATGTCGTTGTGCCAGCCCAGTTTCTCGATCCGCAGCGCCCTCGCCACCTGGACCACCGGGACGGAGTCGTTCATGTGATAGCTGAGGATCGCGTCGATCTGCCCGGCCGCCACGCGGGCGTCGGCCAGCGCGGCCCGGGACGCCTCGACCGCGAGCTCCAGCTCGGTCCTGCCCGACCGGCGCGTCAGCGCCGTCATCCCGATCCCGGCGACGGCCGCCCTGCCCCGCATGTGGCTCCCGAGAGGTCGTGTCGCCCGCCGAGGCGGGGCGCGATCCGCCCCGGCGGGCGACGTCCGTGGGCCGGGGAAGGCCGGAGATTCTCCGTGAGGATCTCCTGGATCGCGGCCGTCGCCCGTCACGCTAGCCCGCGCAGACAACTTAGGCAAGCGCTTGCTCGGTTCAATGCACGGTAGGCTGGGTGAAGATCCACAGCCACGTGTTAGGTGATCATGCTAGATCAACGACTCCGGCCCACCACGCCGTACGCCGCCCTCGTCTTCGACTGTGACGGCACCCTCGTCGACACCGCCGCCGCCAACGAGACCGCGTGGCGGACCGCGCTGGCCGACTGGCAGGTGGAGCTCGATCCGGCGTGGTATCAGGCCCGTACCGGGCTGTCGGGCGATCGGCTGCTGACCGAGCTGGAGATCGAGACCGGCATCGAACTGGACCAGGCCGCGATCCGGGCGGCCGCGCTCGACACCTACCAGTGGCTGATCCCCACCGTCGCCCCCCACCCGCGGGTGGCCGCCGTCGCCGAGGCGCACCGGGGCCGGGTGCCGATGGCGGTCGCCTCCGGAGGCCGACGCGAGGCGGTGGAGGGGACCTTGCGCGCCACCGGCCTGCGCCCGCTCTTCGACGCCGTGGTCACCAGGGACGACGTCCGGTACGGCAAACCGGCTCCCGACGTCTACCTGCTGGCGGCACGGCTCCTGGACGCCGCCCCGCACACCTGCGTCGCCTACGAGGACACCGACGAGGGGATCGCCGCCGCGCTCGCCGCGGGGATGACGGTCATCGACGTCCGTCCCGCGCTCCAGGACGGACCATGAGCGGGGGCGGGCGCCCGGCCTCGAACGCGGGCGACCCGCGACGCGCGAACGACATCATTGGCTAGCTGTACTATCCAATAATGCGGATATCCCAGCTCAGCGCCGCGTCGGGCGTCCCGATTCCCACGATCAAGTACTACCTGCGTGAAGGTCTGCTCCCCGCGGGAGAGCAGACCTCGGCCACCCGCGCGGAGTACGGCGAGAGCCATGTGCGCCGGCTGCGGCTGATCCGCGCGCTGCTGGAGGTCGGACGGCTGCCCATCGCGTCCATCCGCCAGGTGATCGCCGCCGTGGACGACGAGGACATGGACATGCACCATGTGCTCGGCACCGCCCACTACGCCATCGCCCCCACGGTCGAGGCCCACGCCGAGGACGATGACTGGCGGCGCGCCCGCGACGAGACCGACCGCCTGATCGCCGGCCTCGGGTGGCTCATCGATCCCGAGGCACCCACCCGCGACGAGCTCGCCCAGGCCATCCTCACCCTCGGCCGATCCGGCATGCCCGCCACCGGGGAGACCCTGCGACCGTACGCCGAGGCCGCCGCCCGCCTGGTCGACTACGAGATCGGCACCATCCCCTTCGACGGTCCCCGCGAGAGCGCGGTCGAAGCCCTGGTCGTCGGGACCGTCGTGAACGGCCGGGTCCTCGACGTGATGCGCCGCCTGGCCCACGAATCCGCCTCCGCCCGCCTGTTCGGCGTCTTCGAGGACTGACGTCCCATGGATGCCACAGACCACGGATGCCACAAATGCCACAGATGGCATGGATGCCACGGGTGCGGCCCGGCGCCGTCCGGGCCGCGAAAGGGCAGCTCACAGCCGCGAAAAGAGCATGTGCAAAGTTTCTTCACCCCTTCTGCCTGGCAAAACGGGCTTGAGTAACATCCTGTTCACATTCGGGCAACAGATGCGAAATCGCGACTTGCGACTCTTTGAGAGCAGCAGCCCTCTTCCTCCTCAAGGACTCCGCCGATGACCTTCAAGGCTGAATACATCTGGATCGACGGCACCGAGCCGACCGCCAAGCTCCGTTCGAAGACCAGGATCCTGGCCGACGGCGCCGAGCTCCCGATCTGGGGCTTCGACGGATCCAGCACCAACCAGGCCGACGGTGGCTCCTCCGACCGCGTGCTCAAGCCGGTGTTCGTCTGCCCGGACCCGATCCGCGGCGGTGACAACGTGCTGGTGCTCTGCGAGGTCCTCGACATCGACATGACCCCGCACTCCAGCAACACCCGCGCCGCCGCCGTCGAGGTGGCCGAGAAGTTCGCCGACCAGGAGTCGTGGTTCGGCATCGAGCAGGAGTACACCTTCTTCAAGGAGGGCCGCCCGCTCGGCTTCCCGATCGGCGGTTTCCCCGCCCCGCAGGGTGGCTACTACTGCGGCGTCGGCGCCGACGAGGTCTTCGGCCGCGAGGTCGTCGAGAAGCACCTGGACCTGTGCCTTGAGGCCGGCCTGGCGATCTCCGGCATCAATGCCGAGGTCATGCCCGGCCAGTGGGAGTTCCAGGTTGGCCCGGCGGGCCCGGTGGAGGTCTCCGACCACCTGTGGATCGCCCGCTGGCTGCTCTACCGCGTCGCCGAGGACTTCAACATCGCCGCCACCCTCGACGCCAAGCCGGTGAAGGGCGACTGGAACGGCGCCGGCGCGCACACCAACTTCTCCACCAAGGCGATGCGCGAGGGCTACGACCCGATCATCACCGCCTGCGAGGCCCTGGCCACCAACGCCCAGGAGCACGTCAAGCACTACGGCGCCGGCATCGAGGAGCGCCTCACCGGCCACCACGAGACCGCCCCGTGGAACAAGTTCAGCTACGGCGTCTCCGACCGCGGCGCCTCGGTCCGCATCCCGTGGCAGGTCGAGGTGGACAAGAAGGGCTACATCGAAGACCGTCGCCCCAACGCCAACGTCGACCCCTACCTGGTGACCCGCCTCATCGTGGACACCTGCTGCTCCGCCCTGGAGAAGGCCGGCCAGGTCTGATCCGCGCGAAGGCCGCGACCGCCCTGCCGGGGGCGGTCGCGGCCTTCGGCGTTGCGCCGGGGGCGGGAGCGGGCTCCCGGCGTTCCGCAGATGCGGATGCGGATGCGGATGCGTTCGAGCCGCTGACAAGACGAGACGGTTCGGCTCGCTCTTGGTATATTCGCCGGATGAAGACGCCCAACCCGACCCGCCGTAGCGAGCAGTCGCGCCGGGCCATCCTGAGCGCCGCGATCGCCCTGCTCGGCGAGCTCGGCTACGCCAAGCTGACCATCGAGGCGATCGCCGCCCGCGCGGGCGTGGGCAAGCAGACGATCTATCGCTGGTGGCCGTCCAAGGGCGCGGTGCTCGTCGACGCGGCGCTGTCCCTCAGCGAGGACGAGGAGGGCTCCATCGCCCTGCCCGACACCGGCGACCTCAGGGCCGACCTGCGGGTCGTGCTGCGGGCCATCGTCGACGAGTACAACGACCCCGCGTTCGACACGATGACCCGGGCGCTCACCGTCGAGTCGCTCACCGACCCCAAGCTCAACGCCGAGATCACCGGACGCGTCCTCAGACCGCTCCTGGAGGTCACCAAGGACAGGCTGCGCGCCGGGCAGGAGGCCGGTCAGGTGAGCGAGGAAGTGGATCTCGACCTCGCCGTAGAGGTGCTGTACGCGCCGATCTACCACCGCTGGATGCTGCGCACCAATCCCCTGACCCACGCCTACGCCGACACCGTCCTCGACCTCGCCCTCAAAGCCCTGGGACCGCTCCCCTGAAACACGCGTGGCACCCCTGTCCGCCGGGCGCCGGATCACTCATAACGAATCCGATTCGGCTTCTGCTAAAGATCACCGGAAGGCTTTCGACACCGATTCGGTGAGGCGATTTCGCGACCGGAATCCATGTCGGTAAATACAAAGCCCAATCAGGTGCTTTAGGACACCACAAAACTGTCGCCGCGCACCGTACGATGACTGCGATGCGGGACGTAGTGGAACAGTTGCAGCGCCTGGGCATGTCGGGTTACGAAGCCAAGGCCTATGTCACGCTGGTCGGCTCCGGGCAGCCGCTCAACGGTTACGAGGTGGCCAAGCGTTCGGGCGTGCCACGCAGCACGGTCTACGAGACGCTGGGCAAGCTGGTGGCCAAGGGAGCCGCCTACGAGGTGCGCGGCGCCGAGGACGCCACCGACTACCTGCCGCTGCCACCCCGATCCCTGCTGGAACGCATGCGCCGGGAGTTCGACGACTCGATCGAGTCGCTACAGGCCTCGCTGCCCACGATCGTGGCGCCGCCCCAGGCCCACCTGATCCACAACCTCAAGGACTCCGAGGCGTTGCTCGCCCGGGCCGAGGACGTGGTGGCCGGCTCGCACACCGACCTGTTCATGTCCATCTGGCCCGAGGAGATGCGACGGCTGTCCCCGCTGGTCAGGCGGGCGGTCGAGCGTGGCGTCGAGGCTTCGGTGATGCACTTCGGCCCCGCCCAGGACGCGGTCGGGCACCTGTACGAACACCGCTTCTCCACTCCCGACGTGGTCATGGAGAATCTGGGCTGCCGTCTCCTGGTCGTCGCGGGCGACCGGCGCGAGGCCCTGGTCGGCGGGTTCCTGAACGGCACGGCCTGGGGCGTCTACACCGAGGATCCGGCCGTGGTCCTGATGGCCGTGGAATACATCAGGCACGACATCGCCCTGCAGATCATCGCCGACCGGGTCGGGCACGAGTCGCTGCGCGAGTTCTGGACCAGCGACCCGGAATTCACCCGCCTGCGCGCGGGCCAGGGCCGCCCGGCCGCCCTGCTTCGCGCCGCGGGATGCCCCGCCCCCGACCTTCCGGCAAGGTGATCCGCCAACAGCGGATGTGACATCCTTCGAAGGAGGTTGTCCCATATCGGGGGAAGGTAGGTCATGGACAAGCCGGTCATCATGACGGTCGACGACGATCCGGGGGTCTCGCGGTCGGTGGCGCGCGATCTACGGCGCCGTTACGGCAGTTCCTACCGCGTCGTCCGGGCCGACACCGCGGCCGAGGGGATGGAGAGCGTCCGCCAGCTGCGACTGCGGGGCGACGACGTCGCGGCGATCCTCGCCGACTACCGGATGCCCCAGATGAACGGCGTGGAGTTCCTGGAGCAGGCCATGGACCTGTATCCCCATGCCCGCCGCGTGCTGCTGACCGCCTACGCCGACACCGACGCGGCGATCCAGGCGATCAACGTGGTGGACCTCGACCACTACATGCTCAAGCCGTGGGACCCGCCGGAGGAGAAGTTCTACCCGGTCCTCGACTCCCTGCTCGACGCCTGGCACCGCGCCGACCGGCGCGAGTCCGCCGAGCTGCGGGTGGTCGGGGCGCGCTGGTCGGCCAGGTCCTACAAGATCCGTGACTTCCTGTCCCGCAACCAGGTGCCCTACCGCTGGATGCTGGCCGACGACCCCGAGGGCGCGCAGTTGCTCGCCGCGGCCGGTGAGGACGACGAGATCAGCCCGGCCAGGCTGCCGGTGGTCATCACCTCCGACGGCACGAAGCTCACCGCCCCGAGCACTTCCGAGCTGGCCATAGCCGTGGGCCTGTCCACCTCCCCCGCCACCGACTTCTACGACCTGATCGTCATCGGCGGCGGTCCCGGCGGGCTGGGCGCGGCGGTCTACGGGGCCTCGGAGGGACTGCGCACGGTCATGGTCGAGCAGCACGCCTCCGGCGGTCAGGCCGGCCAGAGCTCCCGCATCGAGAACTACCTGGGCTTTCCCGACGGCGTCTCCGGCTCCCAGCTCGCCGAACGCGCCCGCCGTCAGGCGCTGAAGTTCGGTGCCGAGCTGCTCACCGCGCGCAGGGTCACCAGCCTGGAGGTCAAGGGCCAGGCCAAGGTGGTCGGCTTCGCCGACGGCAGCAGCATCGCCGCACACACCGTGATCCTGGCCACCGGCGTCTCCTACCGGCGGCTGACCGCGCCCGGCCTGGACGACTTCGTGGGCCAGGGGGTCTACTACGGCGCGGCCGTGACCGAGGCCCCCGAGTGCAGGGACCATGACGTCTACATCGTGGGCGCGGCCAACTCCGCGGGCCAGGGCGCGGTCTACCTGTCGGGATACGCCAGCACGGTCCATCTGATCGTCCGCAGCGACGGGCTGGAGAAGTCCATGTCGCACTATCTGATCGAGCAGATCTCGAACATCCCCAACATCGAGGTGCACACCGGGACCGAGGTGATCGGCGCGGAGGGTGAGGACCACCTGGAACGGCTCACGCTGAAGGGGCCGGACGGCGAGCGGACGGTCGACGCCGAGTGGCTGTTCGTCTTCATCGGCGCCCAGCCGTTCACCGACTGGCTCGGCGACACGATCGAGCGCGACGCCAGGGGATTCGTCCTCACCGGACCCGACCTGACCGCCGCCGAGAACCGTCCCCGCAACTGGCCCCTCCGCCGCGAGCCGTACCACCTGGAGACCAACGTCCCCGGGGTCTTCGCCGCCGGAGACGTCCGCGCCGACTCGATCAAGCGGGTCGCCTCCGCGGTCGGCGAGGGGGCGATGGCCGTGGCCCTCGTTCACCGCTATCTGGAAAAGGCATGACGGAGCGAGTCCAGGACCCCGCCGGGCACTGCGTGTGGACCATGGGCGACCAAGGAGCTCTTATGATCAGCAAAGACGTGCTGCGCGGGCTGTTCCTCTTCGAGAAACTCGACGACGAGAAGCTGGAGTGGCTGGCCTCCCACGGCGAGGAGCGCGAGTTCGACGCGGGTGTGACGATCATCCGGCAGGGTGACCCGTCCGAGTGCTTCCTCGTGCTCATCGAGGGCGAGGTCGTCATGTCCACCGAGACCCCCGCCGGGGTGGTCACCATGACCCCCACCTCCCAGCCCGGGGTCTACGCCGGAGCGACCTCCGCCTACCTGGGTGACCGCGCCCCGGCCACTTACTTCCACTCGCTGCGCGCGACCAAGCCCTCGCGGCTGTTCGCGCTTCCGGCCAAGAAGTACGGCCTGATGATCGGCCAGTGGTTCCCGATGGCCGTCCACCTGCTCGACGGGGTACGGCTCGGCGGGCTCGCCCAGCGCGAGATCATCGACCGGCGGCAGCGGCTGACCGCGCTCGGCACGATCACCGCCGGGCTCACCCACGAGCTCAACAATCCCGCGGCCGCGGCCGTGCGCGCCGTGGGCGAGCTGCGGGACAAGACCCGGTCGTCGCGGCGGCGGCTGGCCGAGCTGACCGAGCTGGGCATCTCGGCCGAGCGGCTGCGCGCGTTGATCGACATGCAGGAGAGCTGCGCGGAGAAGGCCACGAAGGTGCCCCCGCGATCCCCGCTGGAGATCTCCGACGCCGAGGACGAGCTGGGTGACGCGCTGGAGGAGGCGGGGGTGGACGAGGGCTGGGAGCTCGCACCGCCGCTGGTGGCCGCGGGGTTCGGTCCCGGCGGGCTGGAGAAGGTCCGCAACGCGGTCGGGAACGAACACCTGTCCTCGGCGATGCACTGGCTCGCCGAGGCCACCGAGATCTCGCAGATGCTGGACGAGGTGACCGACGCGACCGAGCGGATCTCCTCGCTGCTCGCCTCCGCCAAGCAGTACTCCCAGATGGACCGGGCGCCCTACCAGACGGTGGACGTCCGGGAGCTCCTGGAAAGCACGCTCACCATGTTCCGGGGCAAGATCCCGCCGGGGATCAGCGTGGCCACCGACTACGACCCCGAGCTGCCGCCGATCCCCGCCTACGCCGGGGAGCTCAACCAGGTGTGGACCAACCTGATCCACAACGCGCTGGACGCCATGGAGGGCACCGGCACGCTGACCGTCCGCACCCGCCTGGAGCACGACACGACCGCCCTGATCGAGATCTGCGACACCGGCCCCGGTGTCCCCGAGGAGTTGCGGGAACGGATCTTCGAGCCGTTCTTCACCACCAAGGCCGTCGGCGAGGGCACCGGCCTGGGCCTGGACATCTCCTTCCGCATCGTGGCCGGCCGGCACGGCGGCGACCTGCGCGTCGAGTCGGTGCCCGGCGACACCCGCTTCCAGGTACGGCTGCCGCTGGCCGAGCTCCTCGTCCCCTGAATCGCCCGTGCGATCCGGGATTCCGGGCGTCACGCGGGCCTGACGTGACGCCGTCGGCGAGCCCGCCCCCTCACCGCCGGCGCACGGCCGTAGGCGCCGGCGCTCAGCCGTAGGCGTCGGCTCGCCGTAGGCGTCGTCGGCGGCATCGGCGGCGGCGCTCAGCCGTAGACTCCGCCGACCATGTCCATCAGGCGGGCCAGGACCAGGGCGCCGGAGGCTCGGACGCCGTCGTGCTCCAGCTCGTTGGTCACCCAGGTCCGCACGTTGCCGACCGTGCGGGCGGTCCGCATCGACAGCTCCTCGTCGACGTACATGTCGTCGTAGTAGACGACGGCGGCCACCGGGACCCGGTTGGCGGCCAGCCGTACCGGATCGTAGAGGGCGGGCCAGTCAGAGGCGGCGGCGAGGATCTCGGCGGCGCCCCTGAACGGGCGCAGGGCGGCGATCTCGTCGAACATCCAGGGGTAGATCATTTCGCCGACGGGCAGCAGCGGCTCGGCGTCCTCGGCGAACTCCTCGGGCAGCAGCCGGTGCGCCGACCAGGCGGTGGCCGCGCCCTGGGCGTAGACCGACTCGTGCAGGACCGCGTAGAGGGGGTTGCCGACGAAACCGGTGGCCATCATGACCTCGTACAGGAACAGGTCGGAGAGCCGGTCGCCGTTCCAGGCCTCCTCCAGCACCCAGTGCAGGTACTGCGGGCCGTCGCTCATCCCCAGGCACAGGCCCATGGTCTGCAGGCGGCGCACGGTCAGCAGGTCGCCGTCGGGAAGCAGGACCTTCTCACGGCGCAGGTGGGCGGCGATGGCGTCCAGCCGGGCGGAGTCGCCGGGGTAGCGGGCGAAGTAGCGCTCCGCCTTGCCGCGGACCCGCGGATAGGTGCGGGCGTAGACGTCGTCGGCGGTGGCCTGGAGCCCGGCCAGGCCACCGGTGACGTAGCAGG
This sequence comes from Streptosporangium sp. CA-135522, assembly GCF_050949235.1. Classification (NCBI taxonomy): domain Bacteria; kingdom Bacillati; phylum Actinomycetota; class Actinomycetes; order Streptosporangiales; family Streptosporangiaceae; genus Streptosporangium; species Streptosporangium sp. CA-135522. Next base: position 2,292,890 of record NZ_CP192026.1, on the reverse strand, counting down.
CCGCCAGCCCCTCGGGGGCCCGGGAGAGGTAGGTCAGCGTGATGAATCCGCCGAAGCTCTGGCCGAGGCTCTCCCACGGCCGGTCACCGCAGAGCTCACGCCGGATCAGCTCGGCGTCGGCCACGATGGCGTCGGCGCGGTAGTGCCGCAGTAGAGCGGCGAGCTCGGCGTCGGTCCCGGTGACCGTCCTGGCGGTGATCGGGGTGCTGCGGCCGGTCCCCCGCTGGTCGAGCAGCAGCACCCGGTGGGTCTTCAGCGCGTGGCCCAGCCAGCCGTCCGCCGTGGCCGGCCTCGGGGCCTTGCCGCCGGGACCGCCCTGGAAGAAGACCAGCCACGGCAGGTCCTGATCCCGCTTGGCCGGATCCACCGCCTCTCGCGCGAAGACCTCGATCGTCGGACCGCCGGGGTCGGCGTGGTCGAGGGGGACGGTGAAGACATGGTCGGTGAGCGCGACACCGGGCAGAAGGACTGTCACCCGAGGAACGTTACCGGCTGCGCCATTCCCGATACCTCGGGCGTTCCCGGGCGTGGTCGGCGAAGACCCGCGCCGCGAGATCCCGTACGGCCGGCACGTGGGCGGCCAGCCCGCCCTGGGGATGCCACACGAGTAGATGCCGCATCATCAGCGGGTCGCCGCGCATCGGGCGGATGACCAGCCCATCGCTCTCGGCGAAGGTGGCCCGGCACGGCGCGATGGCCCGGCCGGAGATGACGATCTCCCTGATGGTCCAGGCGTCCGCGGCCTGGTGCGGCGCGTGCGGAACGAATCCGGCCCGGTGGCAGGCCGTGCGGAAGCACTCGGGCCAGCCGCCCCCGTCGGGCGGCGACAGCACCCACGCCTCCCCTGCCAGGTCGGCCAGGTCGAGCTCGGCGTGGCCCGCCAGGGGGTGGCCGCCGGCGAGCGCCACGAACACGGGCTCGGCGGCGACCTGTTCGTGGCGCAGCGGCGGGACCGGGCGCAGTTCGTGGCCGACGTAGTCGACGACCACGGCCGCGTCCAGGCGCCGGGCCGCGACCAGGTCGCACAGGAGCCGCGGCGCCGCGTCGGCGTAGGAGGTGACCTCCCGGCCGCCGAGCAGGTCGCCGAGCCGGTCGACCAGCCCGACCAGGATCGGCCCGTCGATCCCGCCGAGCCGTACCGGGCCGCCTGCGGGGCGGGCGGCGGCGCCGAGCAGCAGCTCGTCCATGCCGCTCAGCACGGTACGGGCCCGGGCGAGCACGAAGTCGCCGAGCGGGGTGGGGCTGGCGCCGTGACGGTCACGGTCGAAGAGCCTGCCGCCGATGATCCGCTCGATCCGCTGGAGCTGCGCCGAGAGCGCGGGCTGGGTGGTGCCCAGCAGGGCGGCGGCCCGGGTCAGGCTGCCGGTGTCCGATATGGCACACAAGACGCGCAGGTGCCGCAGTTCCAGGCTCACCGCACGAGCGTAAGCCCCCATCCCACTTTCCATCACTCCCCGGTGATGGAAAGCCGCTGAGCTGCGCTTATCTCCACCTTCCCGATTCCGGCGGGCCGTCTTGTCACCTTCACGTGATCGAGGTGTTACCGCCCGGCACCGAAGATCAGCGCATCTCACGACATTTCTTGAAAGGAATTCCTGTGCGCCGAATCTTCCTCCTGGGCGCGGCGGCCGTGGCGACCGCCTGCGCGATCGCACCGGCCGCCGCCCCCGCCCTGGCCGCCGCTCCGGCTCCGGTGCCCACCCCGACCGATTCGACGACACCGAGCAGGCCGGTCGAGGTCTTCGCCGAGGACGGCACCATCACCCGTGCCCGGGTTCCCGCCACCGCGGGCCCGAAGGCACGCTCCCTCGCCACGTCCGCGGCGAAGCTCACCCCCGTCGAGGTCAACGGGCCGAGCGCGAACCGGATCGATCTGGTCTTCGTCGGCGACGGCTACACCGGGGCCGAACTCGGCGTCTACGGCGACCAGGTGGCCGCGAAGTGGGCGCTGCTGTCCGGCCGTGAGCCCTTCAAGAGCTACCGCAGGCTGTTCAACGTCTGGCGTGTCGACATCCCCTCGCCCACCTCCGGCGTGAGCGGCGACCCCGCCCGCGACGTGGTCAGGAACACCCCGCTCGGGATGACCTTCTGGTGCGACGGCCTGGAGCGGCTGCTCTGCGTGAACGAGGAGCGCGCCAAGGCCTACGCCGCACTGGCTCCCGACATGGACCAGATCGCCGCGATGGCCAACTCCGTCAAGTACGGCGGCGCGGGCTACACCGACGAGGAGATGGCGACCTTCTCCGGCGGCAACGAGCGCGCCGGAGAGGTCCTGCCGCACGAGCTCGGTCACTCGCTGGGCGACCTGGCCGACGAGTACGACTACTACGCCTACCCGGGCGACGGCAGCCGCTATGACGGCCCCGAGTTCGCCGAGGTCAACGTCAGCGTGCGCGACGCCGAGCGCATGCGCGCCGAGCGGGCCAAGTGGTGGTACTGGCTCGGTGCGCCCAGCCCCGACGGCGACGTCGTCGGCGCCTACGAGGGCGGGTACTACACCCAGTACGGCGTCTACCGGCCCACCTCCAACTCGCTGATGAAGTCGCTCGGCCGCGAGTTCAACTCGGTCGGCAGGGAGAAGATGATCCAGTCCTTCTACGCGATCGCCCGGCCGATCGACGCCCACACGCCCGACGACCTGCCGGTGGGGCGCAAGTCGACGCTCTCGGTGACCCCCGCGCCGATCCCGACGCTGTCGGTGCGCTGGTACCGCGACGGCAGGGAGCACCGGCCCTGGCGGGGCCGCACGTCGGTGGAGGTCAACGGGATGGGCGACGGCGGCACCGTCACCGCGGTCGTCTCCGACGGGACCGCCGACGTGCGCGACCCGGACTACCGCGAGAAGTTCCTGACGCAGTCCGTCACCTGGACCGTCCGCGGCAACCACTGATACGCTCGACCAAGCGAGCGCTTGGTTACGTACGGTCCGCCGTACCCGAAGCGCGGCACGGGACACACGGAGACGACCGCCAGGGGACAACCGATGAAGTTCTCGACCTTCCACCTCTTCCACCGGTTCGACGGCCAGAGCTTCAAGGACGTCTACGACTACCACCTTGAGCTGGTCGAGCTCGCCGAGGAACTGGGCTTTCACGGGGTACGGCTGGCCGAGCACCACTTCCGCGACTACGGCGTGGTGCCGAACCTGTTCACGATGCTGGCCCACATGGCCGCGCGCACCGAGAGGCTGCGGCTGGGGACCGGCATCGTGGTCCTCCCGCTGCACAACCCGGTCCACGTCGCCGAGGAGGCGGCCATGGTGGACGTGCTCTCGGGAGGGCGGCTGGACCTGGGCATCGGGCGCGGCTATCAGAGCTTCGAGTTCGAGGGCTTCGGCATCGACCTGGCCGAGGCCCGCGACCGGTTCAACGAGGCCCTGGAGGTCGTTCTCGGCCTCTGGGGCAGCTCCTCCTTCGGGCACGAGGGCAAGTTCTACCGGACCGGCACCGAGGTGGAGCTCGTTCCCCGGCCGGCCCAGACCCCGTTCCCGCCGATCCACGTGGCGGCGGTGTCCCCGGAGACCGTGACCATGTACGCCGAGCGCGGCCTGCCCATCCTGGCCGATCCCGCGGCGCCCTTCCGCAAGGTGGTCCAGGCGGCCGAGACCTGGCGGGACACCGCGGGGCGGGCCGGGCACGAGGTGTCCGCGGCGGAGCTGGTGGTCGCCCGCAGCGTCTACGTGGCCCCGACGGTCGAGCAGGCCCGCGAGGACCAGGCCAGGTTCGAGACGATGTTCGACCGGTCCCGGATCTTCAACGACAAGAGCTCGCCGATCGACTCCCGGACCGGCAAGGCCGCCCAGGGGTTCGAGTACTACCAGGACCGCTATCTCAAGGGCGGTTCGGTCTCCGCCGACTTCCGCTGGGAGCAGCTGGAGGTCATCGGCGACCCCGAGCGGGTGATCGGCCAGATCCGGTTGCTCCAGGACGCCGGGTTCGCCGACCTGCTCTGCGACTTCGGCAGTACCAGGCCGATGCCGCTGGAGGACATGAAGAAGGTCATGCGCTTCTTCGCCGCCGAAGTCATGCCAGCTTTCAACTGATCTGTCCCGTACGGCTCGGGCCGGTCACGGATGGAAGGGCGCGGGCCGTACGCCATCCCCCAGCAGGAGGCGCGATGATCCATCGGTTGACCCTGTCCGACGTCCTGTCCGAGCACGCCCGCAGCCGCCCCCTGGTGACGGCGGTGGTGGACGGCGAGGCGCGGCTCACCTATCCCGAATTCGACGAGCGGGTCACCCGCCTGGCGAACGCGCTGGCCGCACGGGGTGTCGCCGCCGGAGAGCGGGTCCTGTGGCTCGGCCGCAACAGCCACGCGGTGCTGGAGCTGCTGCTCGCCGCCTCCCGGCTCGGCGCGATCTTCTGCCCGGCCAACTGGCGGCAGTCCGCCGACGAGCTGGCCTTCATCGTGGACGACCTCGTCCCGAAGGTCGTCGTGTGGGAGTGGTCGGAGGTCGTCGCCCCGCTGAGCGGTGACGGCTGGATCCAGGCGGGCGCCGCCTACGAGGCGTTCCTGTCCGAGGGGTCGGCCACCCCCGGCCCGGAGGTGCCCGCCGGCATCCTCTCGGGCGGCCCCGTCGGGGTCTTCGCGAGCGGATCGACCGGCACTCCCCCGGACGCGCCCGCCTCCGCGCCCGGTGACGACTCGGCCCCGGTGCTCGCGCTCTACACCGCCGCCTTCGACGGCCGCCCGAACGCGGCCCTGCTCAGCAGCGCGGCGCTGATCGCGCACAGCACCGCGCTGCTGGTGGTCCGCCAGATGGAGGACGGTTTCACCTTCCTCTGCAACGGCCCGCTGTTCCACGTGGGCACGATGATGTTCTGCCTGGCCACCCTGCAGATCGGCGGGACGAACGTGTTCACCCCGGCGTTCGACGCCCAGGAGGTCTGCCGGCTGATCGACGCGGAGAAGGTCACCCAGGCGTTCCTGTTCGGCCAGATGATCGACGCGGTGGCGGAGGCGAACAAGGACGGCAAGTACGACCTGACGTCCCTCCGCTTCGTCTCCCACTCGGCCGAGTGGGACGCGATGACGACGGTGGACGACTCTCCCTGGTGCCGCTCCAAGATGGGCGGCTACGGCCAGACCGAGGTCGGCGGCATGCTGACCTTCCTCGGCCTCGCGCCGGGCGCCGCCGGACTCGCCGGGCGACCGTCGCCGCTGGTCCAGGTGCGTCTGCTCGCCCCCGACGGCAGCGAGGTGCCCACCGGGGAGGTGGGCGAGATCTGCGCCCGCGGCAAGTCGCTTTTTTCCGGTTATTTCAATAGACCCGAGCTCAACGCGGCGAAGAGCCGCGGCGGCTGGCACCACACCGGCGATCTCGGCCGGCGCGAGCCCGACGGCACGATCACCTTCATCGGCCCCAGGCTCCGCATGATCAAATCCGGCAACGAGAACATCTATCCCGCCGAGGTCGAACGGGCGCTGAAGACACATCCGGCCGTCGCCGACGCCGCCGTCATCGGTGTCCCCGACGATCGGTGGCGGCAGGCCGTGAAGGCCGTCGTGGTCCTCGACGGCGAGGCCACGGCCGAGGACATCGTCGAACACGTCCGCACCATGTTGGCCTCGTACAAGAAACCCAGGCACGTCGACTTCGTCGAGACCATCCCCAAGAAGGGCTTCACCCCCGACTACGACGCCCTCGACGCCGCCCACGGCGGAGGAGGCTACCCCGGCTCCTGACGGGACCGGTGGGCGCACCCGTCCCGGTCCGGCCACCGGGTCCGGGTGCGTCCACCCACCGGCCGGCGCACCCGGACGACCCCCGCCCCCTCCGCGAGGAGGCCGCGGAGGAACCCTCAGTCCGCGGCTCGGCCACGGAGGAACCCCCCGTTCGTCACGGGAGCAGCAGGCCCCAGTAGAGAGCCCACGGGATGAACACCGTCCCGGCGGCGAGCAGGAGGCCGAGCCGTACCCTCTCCCCTCGCGCCACGGAGGCGCGGGCGCGACGCCAGGCCAGCGCGGTGTGGATCGTGGCGACCACCGAGGCCAGCGCGAGGACCTGCAGCGCCAGCCAGACCAGCGGGCGCCCCGCCACCACGGGCCCGGGAACGGCCAGCTTGCCACCGGTCGTCAGCAGGTAGAACAGGTAGAAGAACGAGCCGAGCACCGCCACGAGCCCGCCGGCGCCGAGCAGCCGCGCGCTCCCGGTCACCGGGATCCGTGAGCGGCCGCGCAGGCGCCGCACCAGCGCGACGAGCGGGTAGCCGGCGAAGGCGACCAGGAACAGCACCAGGGCGGCGAGCTGGACCTGCGCCGACTCCCACCAGGCGGGGGGAGCCATCGGCACGGTCGAGGAGGCCTGCTCGGGGGCGGGTCCGGACGTCCGCGCCGTCGGCGGCCTACCGGCCGTGACGTCTCCGACCCAGGATCCGACCAGGTCGGCGTAGCCGGGCGCGAGCTCGGGCAGCCGGGTGACGCCGCCGTCGGGGGTCTGGTGGGCGGCGTGGTCGGCGCCCGGGAAGAAGTGGAACGCGTAGTGCCTGTTGCCGCTCTTCTCCAGCGCCCTGGCGAACAGCGGCGGGCTCTCCCTGGGCGGGGTCAGCAGGTCGCGGGTGCCCCAGATGCCGAGCACCGGCTGGCGCAGGGCGGTTATGACCGGCTCGGGGTCGTAGTAGGGCTCGGGGAACATCCCGCCGTCGGCGATCACCCGATACAAGTTGGGTTCGGCCCGATCGACGAGCGGGCCCGACACCCCCGCCTTGCGCAGCCCGGCCATCACGGCCCAGGCCTGCTGCCGCAGCGGCGGCAGCGCGTTGGCTCCCACGAGCACGACGAAGGCGATGTCCCGCGAGCGCGACGCCGCGAGCGGAGCCACCCAGCCACCCTCGCTGAGCCCCCATATGCCGACCTTCGCCGGGTCGACGCCCGGCTGGGAACGCAGCGCGGCCACGGCGCCGAGCGCGTCGTCGGCGAGCTGCGAGTAGGACCGCCGGAAGAGCGAATAGCCTTCCGAGCGCTTGTCGTAGATCAGCACGGACAGGCCTTTTCGGGCGAACTCGACGGCCTCGCCCATCAGCTTCTCTCTTGGCGTGCCCGTGCCCGCGCCGTGCACCAGGACCATGCCCGGGCGCGTGGGCTTCGCCATGGCGGGCGACAGGACCGTGCCATGCATGGCGAGGCCTCCGCTGCCCTGGAAGCTCACCTCTGTCGCGCTCAGGTCAGAGGGTACGGCGGGAGCGGGCGGTGCCGCGGCGGCCGCCGTCGCCGCGGGGGCGAGCAGGCACAGGACGGCGGCCATCGCCGGAAGGATGCGTCTCATACGCCGAGGATATTCTGCAGAGACTTCTCGGCAAAGACCTGTCTGCAGATATCGTTCTGCAGGACTAGGCTGCTCATCATGAAGGATGAAGAGGCGTTCCTGATCGACGACCCGGACAGGCTCAAGGCCCTGGCCCATCCGATGCGACGGCTCATGCTGCGCCACCTGAGCGTGCATGGCGCCGCGACCTCGACGACCCTCGGCGAGCTGCTCGGCGCCAAGACCGGCACGACCAGCTACCATCTGCGCCAGCTCGAAAAACACGGCTTCATCGAGGAGATCCCCGAACGCTCGACCGGCAGGGAACGCTGGTGGCGCAAGGCCGCGGGGCCCAGAGACATACGGGTGCCCACGCCCGACCAACTCGCCCCCGCCGATCGCCCTGTCCTCGCCGAGTTCCTCCGGATCGGCATGGAAGAGGATCGCGAGCTGTTCGAGCGCTTCCCCGCCGCCTACGGGCGCGACCCCGACTGGGCGAAGGCATCGCGCGGCATGGGCCGGATGACCAAGGCGGAGTTCGCGGAGTTCTTCGACGCCTACATCGCGCTGCTGATGAAGTACAACCGCCGCGCCGAGGACGCGCCCCCCGGCTCGCGCCCGATATACATCCGGCTCTTCGCCCTTCCCGCCGACGAGTCTTGACCAAGACCCGCCCGCAGGCGACGCGGTGGCCCGGTGGCCCGGTGGCCCGGTGGCGCGTCAGAGTCCCCAGGGGGTCGACGACCTCACCGATGGCCGCCGTGGGCGAGGCCGGCGACCGCGCCGACCGGCTCGCCACCTCTGGAACGACCCGGCTTACCGGATGTTCCGGATGCCCCGGTCCGGCCCGCGATCGCGGTCAGCTCCGGGTGACACGCTCGGGCACGCCCGACAGCGTGGATGATCGTTTTCTCACGCCGGGAGGCTACCGATCTCCACTTGTAGGTCGCTGAGATCTCAGTTGCGTCCCGGGGAGCAATGGTCAGGTCCCGTGGATGAACATCTTTCAAGTGGCTCAGATCGTCGACGCCCTTTTGGAAGAGCCTTGGGAGACCGATGTTCGGCGCCCGACCTACGCTGGGAAGGTTCCGGCAGGTCAGCCGGTTGAGGAGGAAGCCATGACGAAGTTCATGGACGTCCATCACGGCATGATGGGCATCACTGATCAGCAGCTTCACGAAGCACACGCCGCCGATCTCGCCATACAGGCCGAGGAGGGGGTGGTCTTCGAGCACGCGTGGGCCGACCCGGCCGAGGGCCTCATCTACTGCCTGTCGGAGGCTCCCGACGCGGAGGCCGTCCAGCGCATACACCAGCGGGCAGGTCACCCCGCCGACGAGATCCACGAGGTGCCGCTGACCGTCTGACCGCTCAGCGGAACGCACCGACCAGGGCGGCGAATTCGTCAGGAGTGACGATCCTGACGTCCAGGCTCTCCGCCTTGGTTCACTTGAGCAAGTGACGACCGTGGGCTAACACGATCTCAAACGGAACTCCACCTCACACCGCCCAGGACGCGGTTCGGCGCGCCGGGCCGTCATGTCGTCGTGGGCGGCCCGAAATCGCCGCTTGTGGCCTTGCGAGCCTGGGCGTGGTGCGCCGGGTCGGCCTTGATCCGAGCGGTCGCCCGCCGGCCCGCGATGACTTCCTGCGCGGTGACATCGACATCCAGTTCCGCGGCGTCAGAGAGCGCCTCCACCAGTTCAAGGGTGAAGGCGCGCAGTTCGGCGGAGGTGAGGTGACGGACCCGGGGGAAGACTTCGGGCATGGCGATGACCAGCGCGCGGGCGGTCGGATCGTGCTTGATCAGGGCGAGGAACAGCACGCCGGTGACCCGGGAGTAGACGGCCCATCCCGTACGGCTCGCGGCGGCGAACCGGCGTCCGATTCGGTGTGAGCTTCACAGCCCGCGTTCGATCATGTCGATCAGCAGGTGGGTGGCCTCGTCGGCCTGGGCGTCCTGCAGACCGCGCAGCGGCCCGTCGATGAGCAGGGCGGCCAGGCCGTGCACGCCGGCCCAGACGATGAATTCGGCGCCCGGGCGGTGCTCGGCCGACATCCGGCCGACGGTGACCAGGTCGTCGAGTGCGGCGCCGAGCAGTTGGAAGGGCGTGAGCCCGCTGGTGCCCGCCGAAGGGGCGGCCTGGGCCTGGCTCATGTCGGCGGGAACGAAGAACGCCGTGCGAAACAGCCCGGGTTCGGTGCGGGCGAAGCGCAGGTAGCCGGTGCCGACGGCGCGGAAGCGCGCGCAGGCGGCCTGGACCGGGTCATCGAGCCGCGGCAGGTCGGCCTGCTCGGTCTCCATGGTGTGGGCCAGTTCGGCCATGGCGGCCAGGGAGACCGCGTGGATGAGGGCGTCGCGGTCGGCGAAGTGCCGGTAGGCGGCGTTGGGGGCCACACCCGCCCGGCGGGTGGCCTCGCGCAGTATCACCGCCTCGGGTCCGCCGGTACGGGCCAGGGCGAAGCCGGCCTCCAGTAGCGCCTGGCGCAGGTTGCCGTGCCGGTAGGTGCGGCGTTGGGGCGGTGCGGCCCGCTCGGACATGTCTCACTCCCTTATGTGGACAGCATCTACATTCATGTGTATCGTTCCAGCCGTCCACCAGATGTGGACATCGTACACAATGGGGAGATCATCATGAGCAGGCTGGTCGTTTCCACCTTCCTGTCCCTGGACGGTGTGATGCAGGGCCCCGGCGGCCCCGGCGAGGACGACTCCAACGCCTTCCCGCACGGCGGCTGGCTGGTCCCGCACGTGGATGAGGAGTTCGGCCGCATCATGGATGAGCAGTTCCAGCGCGCCGACGGCATGCTCCTGGGCCGCCGCTCCTATGACATCCTGTCGGCGCACTGGCCCCACGTGCCCGACGAGGAGGGTGGCGCAAAGATCAACAGCATGCCCAAGTACGTCGCCACCACAACGCCGATGACCGCCACATGGCGCAACACCCAGGTCCTGGTGGGCGAGGCCGCCCAGACGATCGCCGCCCTCAAGAACCGCACCGACGGCGAGATCCTCGTGCAGGGCAGCAGCGACCTCATCGCCGGCCTGCAGCGGGCCGACCTGATCGACGAGTACCGCCTGCTGATCTTCCCCGTCGTGCTGGGCGAGGGCAAGCGGCTGTTCGCCCCGGGCACCGTCCCGGCCGGACTGAAGCTCACCTCGGCCGCCACGACTCCCGCCGGCGTCATCTACGCCACCTACGAGCGCAACGGCGCACCCGTCTACGGCACCGTCGCCCCGGACGCATAACAGCGTTTTCCCACGGCCGGGACCCGATCACGGGACCGGTTGCGGGCCGTCACGGCCCACGGCTCGCCGCCATGCGCTGCGGGCCGCGCCCCCCGGTCCGGTATCGACCCCACTGCCCGACCAACTGCCCGACCAGCGGGCCGAGCAGAGCATCCGGTCCCGACCAGACCGGATCCGAATCACGGAAGGTTGTTCCATGCGAGTGCGAGTCAAGGATTTCGATCACCTGGTACTCAACGTGCAGGACGTCGAACGGGCCCTGGAGTTCTACTGCGGACCGCTGGGCCTGGAGCCGGTCCGGGTGGATGAGTGGCGAGCCGGTGAGGTGCCGTTCCCGTCGGTGCGGGTCAGCCCGACCACGATCATCGACCTGCTCGGCCGCCCGCGCGCCGAGTCGAACGTGGACCACATCTGTCTGGTCGTCGAGCCGCTGGACTGGCGGCAGATCATCGCCTCGGACGTGTTCACCGTGCTGGAAGGCCCCGTCGGCCGCTTCGGCGCCCGAGGCGAGGCACAGTCGATCTACGTTCGGGATCCGGACGGCAACACCATCGAGCTGCGCTGGTACCCGCAGGACGCGAAGGACTGAATCCCGCCTGCTTCGGCGCCGGCGGCACAGGTGGCCGTTGAGAAGACGGGCGCGACGGTCGGCCAGATGCGCGCCGCGGCGGACACTCCGCTCCGGGGTGTCGGCGCCGAGCACCGTCGCCGAGCACCGTTCGGGCGGAATCCGGGCGGGGGCGCCCGGGACGGCGTTAGAGGATCGCCAGGGGCGTGATCGGGCTACCGGTGCCCCCTTCGATCCGCAGGGGGGCGGCGACGAACACGAAGTCCTTGCCCGTACGGCCCGCACACGCCGCACCCAGCTCCTCCAGCCAGAGCATCTCGGCCAGGTGGATGCCGTGCCGCCACAGCAGGATCATGTGGAGGTCGTCCTCCAGCCCCTCGTCGGCGAGCTGGCGGGCGTTGAGGCCGCCGATGGCGGCGTTGTCGGAGGCCACCACGGCGACGTCGCGGGAGGCGAGCCAGCGGCCGGCGTCGGCGGACAGGCCCGGCTGGCCGGACCAGTACTCCTCGGGGGAGTCGTTCCACACCAGGGGCCAGCCCGTGCGGACGACGGCCACGTCGCCGGGCCGTACGTCGTCGCAGATCTCTCGCAGCAGGTCGCCGGAGACGCGCAGGTCCACCGGGAGGTGCTCCAGGCCCAGGTGGCGGGGAACGTCGAAGAGCACCGCCCGGGCCACGACGCCGCCGACGGTCTCGATGCCGCACCGGGTCGCGCCGTACGATCTGACCCGGGCGGCCGGGTGGCCGTTGTAGAGCTCCTCCCCCGACCACATGTGGCACAGGGCGTCCATGTGGGTCGTGGCGCCGTGGTGGGTGACGACGATGGCGTCGTCGGCCACACGCAGACCCGCGCCGATGGGACGGGTCCCGGCCGCGTAGTCGCCGCCGTCGATCGACATGAAGTGCTGCGGCAACGGGCGGCCCCGCAGGTGGGGAACCGTCGCCGGGGCAGGTGAGGAGGTCGCCCCCCTGATGGGCATGGCCAGGCTGATCACCTGTCCGGTGGCGGCCGAGGCGAGGGCGGCCAGGACCGTGGCGGGAGTCAGCAGGTTCAGGGTGCCACGCTGGTCGTCTGGGCCGAAGCGGCCCCAGTTGTTAGGCTCGGTTACCAAGCAAGTGCTCACTTTCATAGGGACGGGTCATGACGGTGGTTCACGGGCAGTGCGATCCCCGGTTCTCCCGGGTGCGCGAGGTGTTCGACGGGCACTTCGCCGGCGGCGAGGAGCTGGGCGCGGCGTTCGCGGTATTCCTTGACGGCGAGCCGGTCGTGGATCTGTGGGGCGGGGTCGCCGACCGGCGCGGCGGGCGGCCCTGGGAGCGTGACACTCCGGCGCTGACGTACTCGTGCACCAAGGCGGTGACCGCGACGGCGGTGCTGCTGCTGGCCGAGCGCGGACTGCTCGACGTCGGCGCGCCGGTCGCGGACGTGTGGCCGGAGTTCGCCCGCGGCGGCAAGGATCGGGTCACCGTCGAACACCTGCTCACCCACCAGTCCGGGCTGCCGGTGATCGAGGAGCCGGTCCCGGTGGAGGAGTTCGAGGACCAGGCCGCCATCGCCGACCGGCTGGCCGGCCAGAGACCTATCTGGGAGCCGGGCACCGCGCACGGCTATCACGCGCTGACGTACGGGTTCCTGCTCGGCGAGGTGATCCGCCGGGTCTCGGGCAAGTCCGCCGGCGAGTTCGTGGCGGCCGAGATCGCCGGGCCGATGGGGCTCGAACTCTGGCTCGGCGCGCCGGACGGCGTGGCGGCGCGGGCGGCGCGGCTGTCGGCCGGGGAGCGTCCCAAGCCCCCCGATCCCGTGGACACCCCGCGACCTTCCGGCCACGCGGACACCAGCCTCCAACGGCCCGGGCCCGCCGCTCCCGAGAGCGCCGCCCCGGTCACGCGCGACCCGCTGACGGAGATGTCCAGGGCGGCGCTGGACAGGGACAGCCTGATGAACCGGGCGCTGGGCAACCCGCCGATCCACCGGCTGCAGGGCGGCGCCAACCATCCGGTCATCATGCGTTCGGGCTGGCCGGCCGTGGGGGCCGTCGCCACGGCGCGGGGCCTGGCCGGGTTCTACCGCGACCTGGTCGCCGGACGGATCCTGCGCCCGGAGACCCTGCGCGACGCCCTGCGGCGGCGGGTCGGCGGCCCGGACCGCGTGCTGGTCATCGACAGCTCCTTCGGATTGGGATACATGCGACCGGCCATGACCTTCCTGACCCCCGCCAGGGGCGCGGAGTCCGCCTTCGGCCACACCGGCATGGGCGGGTTCCTGGGTCTCGGCGACGTCGAACACGGCCTGGGCATCGGCTACACGATGAACAAGATGGCCAACGCCGTCTCGGGCAGCCTGCGCGCCCACCGCCTGACCGAGGCCGTCTACGCCTCCCTCTAGCCTCAATGCATCGTGATGCCGCCGCTGACCGACAGGATCTGGCCCGTGATGTAGGCGGCCCTGTCGGTGCAGAGGTAGGCGACCAGGCCCGCCACGTCCTCGGGGGTGCCGAGGCGGCGCAGCGGAACGCTCCGGGCGAGCCTGTCCACCAGTTCCGGCTTCTCGGCCGCCACGCGGCGGAGCATCGGGGTGTCGGTGGGCCCCGGGCAGATCACGTTCGAGGTCACGCCGGCCCGGGCGGCCTCGCGGGCGAGAGTCTTGGCCAGGCCGAACAGCCCGGCCTTGGTGGCGGCATAGGCGCCCTCGCCGCCCGACCCGGCCCGCGCGCCGTCGGAGGAGATGAAGATCAGACGCCCCCGGCCGCGCTCGGTCATCCCGGGCAGCAGGAACCGGGTGAGCAACATCGGGCCGCGCAGGTTGACCTGCCACATCAGGTCCCAGGCCGCCGGGTCGCTGGCGACGAACGGCTCGACGATCGACACGCCGGCGTTGTGCACCAGGATGTCCGCCGCCTCGGCATGCCCGCAGAACTCCGCGATGGACCCCGGATCGGCCAGATCGACCCGCAGTGCCCTGGCCGGCGCCCGCGGCCCGCTGGGCGCCCCGACCCTCGTGCCCAGCCCCAGCGACTCGCTGTTCAGCTCGTCGGCGATCGTGGCGGCGCCCTCCTCGTCCATGTCGGCCACGACGAGCCGGGCGCCGAGCGAGGCGAGGTCGCGGCAGATGGCCGCGCCGATCGCACCGGCTCCCCCGGTCACCACCGCGGTGCGGCCGTCCAGCCTCAGTCCCTCCATCATCTCCAGATCTCCACGAGGTCGGTGGCGGCCACCCGCGCGGCCAGCAGGCTGACGGTGTTGTCGAGTACGGCCCGCGCGTAGTCGTCGGGGACCCCCGCCACGGCATCGGTCACCACCGCCACCCGGTAGCCGAGGTTGACGGCTTCCAGGGCGAGGCCGGGGATGCCGAGGTTCAGGGAGAGCCCGACGGCGACGACGGCCGAGACGCCGAGCGAGCGCAGGGTCGCGTCCAGCGAGGTTCCGGTGAAGGGCGAGAACCCGTGGTAGCGGCGCGACTCGAGGTCTCCGGGGTCGAGCAGCGCGGGCAGGACCTCGATCGCGCCGGTGCCCTCCAGCATGTGCGCGGGATCTTTGAGCAGGGCGGTGATGAACGGACAGTTGGCGGTGTGCGAACCGGCCCGGTCTGCGCGGAAGGCGGCGGTGCAGTGGATCACCGGGATCCCGGCCGAGCGGGCCGCGGCCAGGACGCGGGAGGCGTTGGCCACCACGTCGCGCCGCGCACACACCTCCACCAGATCCGGAAATCTCGCTAGATCACCGACGACGCCGCGCTGCATCTCCATCACCAGCACCGCGCTGTGCCCCGGTGCGACCAGCGATCCCAGATCGACCGGCATTCGACCTCCAGACACCCGAGCGCTTGCTTGGTCATCGGCCAGAGCCTAACACGCGACCGGCCGCCGGTCCGGCGCGGCCACTCCGGCACTCTCTGGCAAAATTCGCGAACCGTGACAACCGATCACGGGGGTGAGACCGTCGAACAAGTGACGGCGCTCGGAGGGGGACTGGATGGTTCCGGGTTACCACGAGGTGCGAGAGCTCGGCGTCGGGGGCGGCGGCCGGGTGGTACTGGCCACCTACACCCCCACCGGCGCCTACGTGGCCCTCAAATACCTGAACGCGACCCTGAAGGGCGACGACGGGTTCCTGGCCCGCTTCCGCGAGGAGGCGCGGATCATGGTGGAGTTGCGCGACCCCAACGTGGTCCGGTTCTACGAGTACTACGAGGACGTGCTCGACGCCGCGATCGTGATGGAGCTGGTGGACGGCGTCGCACTCAGGAGAGTCCTGTCCGACCACGGCACCACGAGCCCCGAGGCGGCGCTGGCGGTGCTCAAAGGCTCACTGGCGGGCCTGGCGTCCGCCCACTCCGCGGGGATCGCGCACCGTGACCACAAGCCGGAGAACGTGCTGATCCAGGCGGACGGCACCGGCAAGCTGACGGACTTCGGCATCGCCGCCCCGACAGGGGAGGCGGGCGTGCCGGCGGGCACCCCGCACTACATGGCGCCCGAGCGGTGGGCCGGAGGACCGGCCGACTCGGCGAGCGACATCTACGCGGCGACGTGCGTGTTCTTCGAGTGCCTCACCGGGCGCGCGCCGTACCGGGCGGACCACCCCGCCACGCTCATGCACCGGCACCGTACGGCACCGATCCCGGTGGAGGCGGTGCCGAGCTCGGTGCGGAAGCTGGTCGCCCGGGGCATGGCCAAGGATCCCGCGGACCGCCCGCCGACAGCCCACGCGTTCATCGCGGAGCTGGAGGCGGCCGCGCTGTCGGCCTACGGGCCGGAGTGGGAGCAGCGCGGGCGCCGGCACCTGGCCGAGCTCGCCACCCTGCTGGCGCTGACGTTCCCGCTGGCCAAGCCCGCACCGAGGGCGGGCACCCCGGTCGCGCGAAGCGTGATCGGCCGCATGGGCGGGATACGCCGCCCCCGGCCCGGCCCCCGGGTCATGGCCGCGGCGGCCGTGATCACCGTCGCGGTCACCGCCGGGCTGGTCTCCGCCGGCCGGGCATCGGACCGGCTCTCCGCCGGAACGGTCTTCACTCCCGGGCCGGAGTCCTCCGCGGCCGAGAGCGAGCCTTCGATGAGGAAGCCCGCAGGAAAGGGCACGGCGCCCTCACCGCCCGAGCCCGTCACCACCTCCGGGCCGTCGCGACACGCCACCGCCGATCAGGTCACGCCCTCCGCGCGGGGTGCCAGCCCGAACCGTTCGACGAACCGCCCGGCTCGGCCCACCCCGGACCCGTCGAGGACTCCCCCGGCGGCACCGAGCCCCACCCTCCCCGCTCCCTTCCCCGTGACACCGCCACCCGCGCACGCGGTCAGCGGCCTGACGATCGCCGGGATCGACGCGAGCGGCGCCACCGTCGCCCTGCGGGCATCCACCACGGCCGGCGTCGTGCTGACCGTCGGGTTCGCCGAAGGACAGGACCGCGAGCGGCTCACCGAGGCGCCCCCGCGCAGCTTCACCCTCGCCGGGGCCGACGCCTACTCCCCCACCGTCCCGCACGCCTTCACGGTTCCGGGCTGCGGGCAGACCCTCTACCGGCGGGTCACGGTCTCCACCTCGCCGCAGGCGACCGGCGGGCCGCGAAGCCGCACGGTGGAGGTCAAGGGCGGCCCGTGCCCGTCGCCCTCCGTCAAGAGCGTGGACATCACCTCTTTCGACGGCACCACGGTCCGCTTCCGGGTGCGGACCGGCGGCCCCTCGGCGGTGACCGTGAAGCTGGGATTCACCCAACAGGTCATCGGCGGCGAGGGCGAGCAGACCGGCGGCACCCAGGTGCTGGAGCTGTCCGGCCTGACCGAGTACGTGCGCGAGGCCGTCGTGAGGTTCACCATGCCGCCCGGATGCAGCGGGTACGGCGGATACGTCCATCGGGTGGTGACGCTCACCACCGTTCCCGGCAGCGGCGCGCACTCCCGCGAGATGAGACTCCCACTCCCCGCGTGCACACCGGATCCGACTCCCTCCGGAGCCGAGCAGCCCGCCGACGGCGAGCCGGCCCCGGACGGATCCACGGGCGGCGACACCCTTGTGAGCGAACCAAGCGTGCGCTAGCTTGGCGATCGATGACCAGTGACACGCTCACCTACTGGGATGCCTGCCGTCGCGGCGAGTTGGTCATTCAACGCTGTACGGCCTGCGCCCGGCGGGTGCACCTGCCCGCTCCCGAATGTCCCCACTGCGGCGGCGCCGACCTGCCCTACGAGCCCGTATCGGGGGTGGGTCGTGTGCACACGTTCACCGTGGTGCACCGCTCCTTCGTGCCGGAGTTCCAGGGGCGGGAGCCGTACGTGCTGGCCTGGATCGACCTGCCCGAAGGGGCTCGGGCGTTCGGGCGGGTGGTGGACTGCGCACCGGAGCGGGTGCGGATCGGCATGCCGGTGTGCGTCACTTTCATCGACGACCTACCGCAATGGAGACCGACATGAGCAAGCTCGGCAATGTCCTGATCCCCGTGGACGACCTGGACAAGGCGATCGCCTTCTACTCGGACGCGCTCGGCCTGGCGGTGCGCTTCCGCGACGGCGACCGATTCGCGGCCCTGGACGGCGGGGGCGCCACGGTCGCGCTGGTCGCGGCCGGGGAACGGGTGACGGGAGAGGTCACCGCGCCGTCCTACAAGGTCGGCGACCTCGCCCGGGCCGTACAGGAACTGACCGGGGCGGGCGCGGAGATCGTGCGCGAGCCGGAGACCGGGCCGCACGAGATCAGAGCCGTCCTCCGCGACCCGTCGGGCAACGTCTTCGTCCTCTACTCCTCCCTCTGACCTCTGCTCCTTCCTCTGACCTCTGACGCCGTCCTCCGCTCCGTCCTCTGATCCCTTCTGGTCCTCTCTGACACCGCCTCCCTCTGATCCCTTCTGACGCCTGATCCCCTCTGACGCCTCTCCGTCCCTGCCTTGACGCCCTCCCCCGGCACCCTCTCCCTCTCCTCCGGCGTCCCTTCCCGCCGGTCCTTCACCCCTCTGCGTCCTCTGCCTGTTCCTCTGCGTCCTCTACTCCCCCCTCTGGCCGGAGGCCACAATGGCGCGATCCCCCTACGGCAACTACGCCTACGCCGTCCTCACCGCCAACGCCCTGCGCACTCCCGACAAGGTCGCGCTGACCTACTGCGGCGAGCGCGGCTTCACCTACTCCGAGCTCGACCGGATCGTCGACCGGCGCGCCCATGCCCTGGCGGCGGCCGGAATCGAGCCGGGGCGGCGGGTGGCGGCGCTGCTCAACGAGACGCTGCACGTGGCCGAGGTCTATCTCGCGGCGGCCAAGCTGGGCGCGGTCACCGCGGCGCTCAACCCGTACTGGCCGGTGGACACCCTGCGGGAGGTCGTCGCGCACTCCGGTGCCACCGCCTTCGTCTACGACTCCACGGTCGAGCAGGTCGTCGCGGGGATCCGCCCGCGGCTGCCCGATGTGACCAGCTGGATCAAGGTCGGCGGCCCCGGCGAGGAGGCCGTGGACCTGGACGCGCTGACCGCCGGCGCCCCGGACGAGGAGTTCGCGCCAGAGGGCTCCGGCGACGACCCACTCGCGCTTTACTACACCTCGGGAACCACCGGCCTGCCCAAGGCGGTGGTCCACACGCACGCCTCGTCACTGGCGACCGCACGGATCTGGACGGACGTGCCGCGCGCCGAGGACTCGGTGCTCGGCACCGGGGCGATCATCTGGGGCATCGGCTTCCCCGCGCTGGTCGGACCGGCCCTGTACGCGGGCATGCGCCTGGTGCTGGAGCAGGACTGGGGGCCGGCGAACTTCCTGAAGGTGGTCCCCCGCGAGAAAGTCACCCACGTATCGCAGATCCCGTCGTTCTACGCGGCGCTGCTCGGGTCCGACGACCACGCCGGGGTGGACCTGTCGTCCCTGCGGGTCATCATGCTGGGCGGCGAGCCGCTCCCGGCGGCGCTGCTGGCCAGGATGCGGGAGCGGCTGCCGGACGCCGGCGTCTACTGCTACTACGGCCAGACCGAGGCCCCCTACACCTGCTTCGGCCGGGTGGACGACGGCAGCACGCCGCTCGGCTCCTCCGGCAGGGCGAGGATCGGCAACGCCGTACGGATCACCGGGCCGTCCGGCGGCCGGGTGGTCGGCGAGATCGGGGAGATCAACCTCGCCGGACCGCACCGGATGGCGGGCTACGACCGGCTCCCCGGCAGAACCGCCGAGGTGCTCCACGGCGAGTGGTATGTCGGTGGCGACCTGGGCGTCCTTGGCGAGGACGGCAACCTGACCGTGCTCGGGCGCCGGGAGGACGCGATCCTGAAGGGCGGGGTATGGTCGCAGCCCTCGGCGGTCGAGGAGGCCGCGACGGCACTGGACGGCGTGGCCGAGGCCGGCGTGGTGGGTGTGCCCGCGCACGTCGACGGCCAGGAGGCGGTCGAGCAGAAGATCCTGCTCGCGGTGGTCGCCCGCTCGGGGCATTCGCTCGACCCGTCGAAACTCGCGATCGCGCTCGCCGAGTCGCTGCCCGCCCACCGGCGTCCCGACCGCGTCGTGGTCGCCGATGAGCTTCCCCACTTCCAGGACGCCTCCGGTGGACCCGGCAAGCTGCTGCGCCGCGAGATCCGGGAGAGGTACCGGCACCTCGTGGAGGGGGCATGAACGGACGCGACCTGTCGGCGACGGCGACCGCATTCCCCGAGCACGAGGTCAAGGCGCTGCTGCGGGAGGCCGGTGTGCCGGTGCCGCGCGGCGCCACGGCCGCCTCCCCCGAGGAGGTCGCCGGGGCGGCCGACGGGCTGACCCCGCCGCTGGTGCTCAAAGCCTTCGGACCCGGGCTGGTGCACAAGTCGGATTCCGGCGCGGTACGGCTGGCACTCGGCGACCCCGCCGAGGCCGCCGAGGCCGCGGCCGGGATGCTGCGCGAACTCCTGGCGCAGGGCATCACCCCGGACGGGTTCCTGGTCGAGGAGCAGGCCGCGGCGGGGGCCGAGCTGATCGTCGGCGTCGTCCGAGACCCGAGTTTCGGGCCCGTCCTGCTCACCGGGCTCGGCGGCGTCTGGACCGAGGCCCTGCGCGACACGGCGGTGCGCCTGTGCCCGGTCTCCGAGGCCGACGCCCGGCGGATGCTCGCCTCCCTGCGCGGCGCCCGGCTGCTGCACGGCTATCGCGGCCGCCCCGCGGTGGACCTGGACGCCCTGGTACGGCTGCTCCTGGCGATCGGCGGCGACGGCGGGCTGTGGGAGCGGCTGGAGCTCGGCGAGTTCGAACTCAACCCGGTGATCGCCACCGAGCGAGGCGTCATCGCGGTCGACGCCCGTTACCTGCCCGCCGGCCGCGCCTCGGACGTGACGGAACCCGCCGGGGACCGCCCCGCCGTACCGGCGTCGGGGGGAAACGGCGGTGGGCGGCCCGAACGGCCCGCCGGAGGCGACACGGGTGACGGCCCGGTCGCGCGGACCGACTTCACGGCTCTGTTCGAGCCGCGGGCCGTGGCCGTGGTGGGGGCGTCCACCGGCAGGCCGAACTTCGGGAACATGTTCCTGGAGTTCTACCGGGCCACCGGCGTGCCGCTGGTCGCGGTGCATCCGGAGGCCGACGAGATCGACGGGGTGCCCGCCGTACCGACGCTGGCCGACGCCGACGCCGACTACGCGCTGGTGGCCGTGCCCGCCGGGCGGTGCGCCGAGGTCGTACGGCAGGCGGCCGGCATCCCGTTCGTGCAGGTGATGAGCGGCGGGTTCGGGGAGGCGGGCGCACCGGACCTGGAGGCCGACCTGATCGGGGCGGCGAGGGAGGCGGGGACGCGGCTGCTCGGCCCGAACTGCATGGGCGTCTACAGCCCGCGCGGCGGTCAGACGTTCGTCGGCGGCGAGCCGGGGCCACCCGGGCACGTGGCGCTGATCTCGCAGAGCGGCGGGCTGGCCGGGGAGGTCGTCAAGGTCGGCGAGCGGCGCGGGCTGGCGTTCAGCCGGGTGGCCACGGTGGGCAACTCCGCCGATGTGACCCCGGCCGAGCTGTTGCGCTGGCTGGCCACCGACGAGCACACCTCGGTCGTCGGCATGTACCTGGAGGACCCTCGTGAGGGGCGCGCCCTGTTCGAGTCCCTGATGTCCGTGCGCGGACGCCTGCCCGTCGTCCTGCTGGTCGGCGGCCGGAGCGTCCAGGGCCGGCGGGCCGCCGTCTCCCACACCGGCGGTCTGGTCGGCGACGACCGTGTCTGGCGGGCACTGGCCGAACAGGCCGGCGTCACCCTGGTCACCGGGCAGGACGACCTGATCGGGGTCCTGACCTTCTTCCAGGCCCACGCGGGCCGTCTGACCGCGCCGGCGGGCGGCGCGGCGCGCGCTCTCGTCTCCGAGACCCGCCCGGCGACCGGAGCGGCCGGGGGCGCCGGCTCCGCGGTGCTGGTGATCGGGCCGAGCGGCGGAGCCGGCGTCCTGGCGGCCGACGCGTTCGACGCCGCCGGACTCTCCCTCGACGCGTTGCCGCAGGACGCGCGAGACGGGTTGAAGGCCCTCGGGATCGGGGTGGGCAGCTCCCTCGCCAACCCCCTGGAGATCCCGGTGGGACCGCGGGGCCGTCCTGAGCTGGTGCGGGAGGCCATCGCGGCGATCGTGGCGCGGCGGCCGTACCCGGACGTCGTCGCCCACGTGAACGTGCAGAGCTTCTTCACCTACGGGACCTCGGCCGAGCCGTTGTACGCCTGCGCCCGCAACCTCGCCCGCGCCCAGGAGGACCTGCCCGGCGTCAGGGTCACCCTGGTCACCAGGAACGGCGAGTGCGCGCCGCCCGGAGTCGAGGACGAGGTCCGTGCGATCGCGGCCGGTGCCGGAATCCCCGTCTATCGTTCGATGGAGGCGGCCGCCGTGGCCGTCGCCGCCGCCAAACGTTTCACGCGAGGAGCTTGAGATGGGTCTGTTGGACGGCAAGGTGGCCCTGATCACTGGCGGGGCTCGGGGCATGGGCGAAGCCCACGTGCGCCTGTTCCTGGAGGAGGGCGCGCGGGTCGTCTTCGGCGACGTGCTCGACGACGAGGGCAAGGCGCTCGCGGAGGCCACCGGGGCGGTGTTCGTCCACCAGGACGTGACGGGGCCGGAGGACTGGCGGCGGGCGGTGAACACGACCGTCGAGACGTACGGCAAGCTTGACGTCCTGGTCAACAACGCCGGAATCCTGAAATTTCGGCGGATCGCGGATATGACGCTGGATGAGTACGACCGGGTCCTCGACGTGAACCTCAAGGGCACCTGGCTCGGCGTCAAGTCGGTCATCGAGCCCATGAAGGCCGCCGGCCGGGGCTCGATCGTGAACATCTCCTCGGTCGAGGGGTTCATCGGCGCCGAGGGCCTGTCGGCCTACGCCGCCTCCAAGTTCGGCGTGCGCGGCGTGACGAAGGCGGCGGCCCGCGAACTCGCCCGCTTCAAGATCCGGGTGAACTCCGTCCACCCCGGGGCCATCAACACCTCCATGGCGGTGGACCCGGAGATCGCGGCCGAGGTGGACGGTGAGGCGTTCCTGAAGTCCATGGTCATCAAGCGCTTCGCCAAACCGGTCGAGGTCTCCCACGTGGTGGCCTTCCTCGCCTCCGACCGGGCGAGCTACTGCACCGGCAGCGAGTTCACGGTGGACGGCGGCATGCTCACGGGGGCCGGCTATTGAGGACCACCGCCGAGAACCCGCCACCGAGAACCCGTCGCTGACAGCCCTCCGCTGAGGACCGGCCGTCGAACGCCGGTCGGGAGCGGGCCGCCGAGGCGTGGCTCCCCCTCACCGCCGGCGATCGGCGTTCACCGCGATGCGGAAGCGCGTCGAAAACGGTCTGGACATAACCTTGATTACGTTGGACCGATTCCAGCGCATGGTGATCGACTGGGGCGCGACCGGCGCGAGGCGCTGATGAATGTGATGACATCGACCACCTCGAAGCGGCGGCGGGCAGCGGGCCTGCCGGCGGAGGTGACCAGTTTCGTGGGGCGTCGGCACGAAGTGGCCGAGGCCAAGCGTCTGCTGTCCGGGGCGCGCGTGGTGACCCTCACCGGAGTGGGCGGGGTCGGGAAGACCCGGCTGGCCCTGCGGGTGGCGGCCGACGTGCAGCGGGCCTTCCGGGACGGCGTGTGGCTGGTCGATCTCGCCGGGCTCGATGATCCGGAACTGCTCGTGCCGTCGGTGAACGAGGCCCTGACGATCCGGGACCACTCCTCCCGGCCTCCCCTTGAGGTGCTCGTCGATCACCTGCGCGACAGGCAGGCGTTGCTGGTCCTGGACAACTGCGAACATCTGCTGCACGACTGCGCCGTGGTGGTCGAAACGCTGGCCCGCTCCGCGTCCGCCGTACAGGTCCTCGCCACCAGCCGTCAGGCCCTGGGCATCGCCAGCGAGCAGACGCTGCCCGTGCCGACGCTTCCGATGCCCGACCCCGGGGCCCCTCAGCCGTCCATCGAGTCGCTGGCGCAGTGCGACGCGATACGCCTGTTCGTCGAACGGGCGCGGGCCGTCCTGCCGGATTTCGCCCTCACCGTCGCCAACCGGGACGCCGTGGAGCGGATCTGCCGCCGGCTGGACGGCATCCCGCTCGCGATCGAGCTGGCGGCCGTGCGGCTGCGGGCGCTGTCCGTCGAGCAGTTGCTGGCCAGGCTGGACGACCGGTTCCGGCTGCTCACCGCGGGATCGCCGGCGGCGCTGCCCCGCCAGCGGACGCTGCGCGCGCTGCTCGACTGGAGCCACGCCCTGTGCACCGAGCAGGAGCAGCTGCTGTGGGCGCGCACCTCGGTGTTCTCCGACGGCCTGGACCTCAAGGCGGCCGAGGTCGTCTGCTCCGGAGACGGACTCACCCGCGAGGAGGTCGTCGACCTGGTGATCGGGCTGGTGGACAAGTCCATCCTGATCAGGGACGACCACCCGTCGTACCCCTCGGCGGCGCGCTACCGGCTGCTGGAGACGATCCGGCACTACGGCCGGGAGCGGCTCGTGGCGTCCGGCCAGGAGGCGGCGCTGCAGCGGCGACACCGCGACTATTACCGGGAGTTGGCGGCGCAGGCGCGTGCGCAGCGGTTCGGCCCCGGCCAGGTGCTCTGGTTCGGCAGGCTACGGCGTGAGCACGCCAACCTGCGCGCCGCCCTGGAGCACTGCTTCGCCGAACCGCAGGAGGCCGCGACCGGTCTGGACATGGCCACCGATCTGCTCTACCACTGGATCACGAGCTTCTACCTCCGGGAGGGACGCTGCTGGCTCGACAGAGGGCTTCGCGCCGTCACCGAACCGGGCGAGGCCCGTGCCCGGGCGCTGTGGGCCGGCGCCTGGCTGGCCATCCTCCAGGCCGATGTCGACTCGGCCGCGGCGATGCTGGAGGAGGCCCGAACGCTCGGGGAGCGGCCGGGGCAGGAGCCGGTCCTGGCCTACGTCGCCCTCTACTCCGGGATGATCGCCATGTATCGGGGGGACGTCGAGTCGGCGGTCCCGCTCTACGAGGAGGCGGCCGCCCGGCACCGCGCCACCGGTGATCCGACGGGCCTGGCACTGGCGCTCATCCGGCTTTCCCTCACCCACTCTTTCCGGGGCGACTTCGCACGCGCCGTCTCCGCCGCCGAGGAGGGTCTCGCGATGTGCGAGGCCCGTGGAGAGGGCTGGCACCGGGCATACACGATGATGGCGCTCGGCATCGCGGTCTGGGGTCAGGGCGATGACCGACGCGCGGTCGAGCTTGAGATGGAGAGCCTGAGGTTCAACCGCTCGCTCGACGATCCGATGGGCGCCGGGACCAATCTGGAGGTGCTCGCCTGGATCGCCGCCACCCGGGAGCAGTACGAGAAGGCGGCCATGCTGCTGGGAATCCTGGAGACCGTCTGGCGGGAGACCGGGGCGCCGCTGTCCGGATTCGGACACATGGCCCGTTATCACGATGAGTGCGAATCCCGTACCCGGGAGGCGCTCGGCGAGCCGGCCTTCGAGGCGGCCGTCCGGCGCGGTGCCCGCATTCCCTATGAGGAGGCGCTTGCCCTCGCCCTCGAAGAGGAGGCGCCCGGTGGCGAGCCTTCCGGGGAGGCCGAGCGGCCGTCACCGCTGACCCGCAGGGAGACGGAGATCGCCCGGCTCGTCGCCCAGGGGCTGAGCAACAAGGAGATCGCGGCTTCGCTGGTCATCTCCCAGCGCACCGCCGAGGGGCACATCGAGCACATCCTGAACAAGCTCGGCTTCCACTCCCGCGCCCAGATCGCCGTCTGGATCGGCGAGCGGGAGCGGGACACCGACGGCGGCCCTTCCCCTGCCTCTGAGGGCCGGCGTCTGAGGGCCGACGGCTCCTAGGCGTGGCAGTGGACCGGGGTGCTGCGCCCGTCGGGCAGGAGTCCTCCGGTGTCGTCGAAGACCACCACACCGTTGCAGAGGAGTCCCCATCCCTGCTCCGGGTGGAAGGCCACCAGGCAGGCGGCCTCGTGATCAGGCGCGTCTGCGGGCGGGCACGGAGGTTGATGTTGACACATGGGTCGTACCTTCGATCCTTTGCTGGCTGCGGTGGAGCCTTACCGACTCGATCAGCATGTCCTCCGACAAAAGAAGGTCAGAACGGGGTAAATACCTACTCCCATACCTATTTATCCCTTCAGCTGGAAGGAGATCGGCCCCCGGACCCGTCCGCCCACGTCCGGGGTGTGACGAACAGCCCGAGGGCCTCGACCAGCGCGGTGCCGTCGGGAAGGGCGATCCGTCCCTCCGCCCAGGCCTTCCGGCCTTCGGATCGGGTGTGCTCGGCGGTCGCCACCAGCGGTTCGCCGTACGGGACCGGGCGCAGGTAGCGCAGCGTCAGGGTGGCGGTCATCCCGGCGACGCCCGCCACCGCGACGGCGTGGCCCAGCATGTGATCGAGGATCATGGCGCTGATCCCGCCGTGGACCGAGGCGGGCGGCCCCTCGTGGGTGGGGCGGAAGCTCAGCTCGGCGCGGGCCGTCCGCTCCGGGGTGGTCTGGACGACCAGCGGGAGGGCGTGCGGGTTGGCCGAGCCGGTGACGGCGTTGCCCGCGTGCCGGGGCAGGCCGTCGGGGCCGAGCTCGAAGGGCTGGGGAGAGTCCCGGTGGCGGGCGCGCAGGCGCCGGGTGAGCACGGCCAGCTCGGCGGTGACGGCGGCGATCTCGCTTTCCGGCACGTCCGTCAGCACGACCGCGTCGACCAGGTCGCGGGCCTGCTGGGTGAGGACGGCCAGCGCGGCCAGGACGGCGTCGGCGTCCTCGGCGGGGGCGAGATCGGTGGTCATGAACTCACCTTAGAACACGTTCTACAGAACCGCATTCGGTCTCGTTCCAGGGCCCTCGACCCGGACAGCGGCAAGATTTTTTGTTTGACCGGTTTAGTCCGAAAAAATCCCTATAACGGGGCTGACGTCGGCTTTTGTCGATCAGGTGAGGCGGCAATCCCTTGGTGTGTTCTTTATCTCGTCTTGACCTTCGGCTTCTTCCGGGTAGCCTCCCAGGTCACGGAAGACAACTGACCAATGGTGCCGCCACACGCGTCACGATCGTCCCCCCGGATCGGTCCGCGTGCACGCGCCATCGCTCAACCCGTCTCCCGGTAGCCGGGTTGCGAGGGCGGCGCGACCATGTCTCCATGGCTGCCGGGGGTCGCGAAACCTTTTATGACCCCTGAGATGCAGAAGTTCATCGAACTACTGGAGAGCGA
Organism: Streptosporangium sp. CA-135522; assembly: GCF_050949235.1. Taxonomy (NCBI): domain Bacteria; kingdom Bacillati; phylum Actinomycetota; class Actinomycetes; order Streptosporangiales; family Streptosporangiaceae; genus Streptosporangium; species Streptosporangium sp. CA-135522. The sequence continues at coordinate 2,266,249 of NZ_CP192026.1, read as the reverse complement.
GCTCGGGTACTCCGAGAAGAGCGGCGGCTACACCAAGTTCGGCCACTGGTACGGCAACGACGTCGAGGTGGACGCCGACTACACCGCGGCCCCCTGGTGTGACATGTACCTGTCGTGGGCGGCCCACAAGCTCGGCTACGAGGACTGGGTGGGGCAGTTCGCCTACACCGTCTACCACGCCGAGTGGTTCAAGGAGCAGGACGCCTGGGGCACCACCCCCGAGCCCGGAGCCATCGTCTTCTTCGACTGGAGCGGTTCGAAGAAGATCGACAAGATCGACCACGTGGGGATCGTCACCAAGGTGACGGGCAGGACGATCCACACGATCGAGGGGAACATCGACGGCGGCGTCGCCAAGCGCAAGGAGCGCGACACCGGCAAGGTCGTCGGCTACGGATACCCCGAGAAGGTCAAGGCCCGGCTGGACAGGGAAGCGACCCAGAAGCAGACGGTCATCACCAGCGCCGACATCCAGGCGAACAACTCGGTCGCGCTCGACCCCGCGCCCAACCTGCTCGCGATGGTCCCTCCGCCCGGCCTTTCGAGGGAGACCGACACGGCGACGAGTCCCGTCTCCGCCGGGGTCCGCGCCAAGCACACCAAGCCCGGCCCCAAGCACGCCAAGTCCCCCGCCACGGACAGGCAGCAGGCCAAGGCCACGCCGGAGAGCACCCCGAAGGTCGTCGAGACCCCCGCCCAGTCCCAGATCTCCGCCGGCCGTACCACCACACCCGGCAAGCACGCCAAGCCCGCCACCGCCGACACCAACGCGATCGCGGCCACCCCCGCCGCGCTCAGCAGCGGCCTGTCCCCGCAGGTTCCCCAGCTCGGCACCCCCGCCGTGCTCGCGCCGGTCCTGCTCGCCGCGGTCGCGATCCTCGCCCACGCCAAGACCAAGCAGTCGAGGGTACGGCTGGCGTTCGCCGAGGGGGAGGCCGCGCCCGCCCGCCCGTCGCGCCGCACCCCGGGTCGTCGCCGGGCCCCCGGACGCCGCCGGATCACCAAGGGCGCGCCCGTCCTCGCCGAGGAGAGCCGGATCATTCGGGAGACCGTCCCGGAGACCACGCTCCCGCAGGCCGCGACCGCCGATTTCCCTTCGGTCACGACCCCGCTCGCCCACGTCGGGGAGCCCGTCCCGGCGGGCCTCGTCGAGGAGGTCACCCTGACGGGCCAGGTCGGAGAGGCCACCCTGACGTCTCGCGTCGAGGAGACCGTCCTGACGGGCCCCGTCGAGGAGAGCACCCTGGCGAGCCTGGTGGGAGAGGCCGGCCTGGTCACCCTCACCAATGCCGAGCAGGCCAGCCTCGCGCGGGCGGAGGAGGCCATCCGGACCAGTCTCGCCCGCGCCGGGGAGACCGGCCGGGACGACTTCTTCCGTCCCGGCAGGATCGGGACGACAGGTCCCGCCCGTGGCGGGGAGAGCGGCCCGGCCAACCGGCGCCACGACGGCCCTCGCGCCCCCTATCAGGGCAGGCGCCGCCTCCGCGAGCGTCCGGTGGTCGAGTCCTCCACCTTCGTGCAGGACGCGCCCCTGCGCGGCCGGCGCCATCGCCGATCCGAACCCGTGGTCAGCACGACCATCCCGACCGGGCCGCTCGCCACCGCGCCCGCCGACGCCCTGGTACCCGACGGCTATCGGGGCCGCCGCCGGGCACGGGTGCCGGTCTGAGCGCGCGGAAGTCGGGCTTCGACGGCCCTGCCTGACGGGGTCCCCGGCGGGTCCCGACCTGACGGGGTCCCCGGCGAGTCCCGACGGCGGGTCCCGGCGGGTCTCGACGGCGGGGTCCGATTCAGGGAGAGCCGGTCGGGAGGCAGTCGGCGGCGAAGGCCGCCAGACCCGCGACGGCGTCGCGGCCGCGGCGCCAGGGCCGGACGATCATCCGATCCACCCCGAGCCTCTCCCACCGGGGGATCTCGGCGAGGCCGGTGAGTTCGTAGGCGTGCGCGGTGACCGAGAACGGGCGGTCGTCGCGAAGCCCTGCGAGCCTGTCGAGCCGGGGACGGATCGTCTCCAGAGAGTGCGGCATGCTGATCCAGCCGTCACAGAGCCGGGCGGCCCGTCTCAGGGCCGCGTCCGACTCGCCTCCGGCCAGGATCGGCAGCCGCTCCTGGACGGGCTTGGGCTCGAAGGCGACCTCGGGAAAGCCGTAGAAGCGCCCCTCGTGCGCGACGACCGGCTCCGACCACAGCCGCCGGGTCACCTCGATCGCCTCGTCCAGCCGGGCTCCCCGGGTGCCGAAGTCCACCCCGGCCGCCCTCCACTCCCCCTCGTACCACCCGGCGCCGACCCCGCAGATCGCCCTGCCGCCCGACACCCGGTCCAGCGTTGCGAAGGCCCGCGCCGAGACGAAGGGATGGCGCAGGGCGTAGAGGTGCACCGCGGTGCCCAGCCGCACCCGGGAGGTCAGCCCGGCCAGCCAGCACAGGTAGGCGGGGGCGTCGTACAGCGGGGTGACCGGCGAGATGCCGGGTCTGCCGGTTCCGGGATAGCGCGCCAGCGACAGGTCCGTGGCGAAGACCAGGTGTTCGGGCAGCCAGACCGACTCGAAGCCGAGCTCGTCCGCCGCGACCGCGACATCCCGCCAGGCGTCCGGATGGAGCAGTCCGAGAGGAACGCCGAACCTCATCTCCGCCCTCCCCGCCCGGTGTCCCGCCACGTACCGGTCACGGCCACCTCCCCGGTGCGGCGGTCCCGAGGATCGCGGCCCGCAGCCGTGCGCGGTGCAGGGCGATCCCGCCGTAGGCGGCCGACAGCGACCACACCCGGGCGAGCCAGAGGTGCAGGTCGAGTTCGTCGGTGTAGCCGATCGCGCCGTGCACCTGCAGGGCGGTCCCCGCCGCCAGCTCGGCGGCCTCACCCGCCGCGGCCTTGGCCGCGCTGACGTCCCGGTCCACGGTCGGCGCGTCCCGGTCCACGGCGAGGGCGGCGGCGTAGACCACGGGCGCGGCGAAGTCGACCGCGACGGCGACCTCGGCGAGCCGGTGTTTGACCGCCTGGAACGCCCCGATCGGGCCGCCGAACTGCCGTCGGGTCCGCGCGTAGCCGACCGTGGTGTCCAGCAGGTGCCTGGCCAGACCGACGAGCTGGGCGGACACCGCGACCGTCACCGCGCGGACCGCCGGGGTGATCTCGGCCCGCAGCCGGATCGCCTCCCGCGATTCCACGCCGAACAGCGGTCTCGTCCGGTCCACCCCGGGCTGGGGTGTCAGCCGCGCCGCGTCGGGCCGGACGGCGTACGGCACGCCCCCGCGCTCCACGATCAGCAGATCGGCCAGGTCGGCGTCGGGCAGGTAGGTCTGGTCGCCGATCCGCACGCTCACCCGCAGGTCGCCGGCGGCGAGCTTGATCGACACCGGGTCTCCGGCCAGCAGCAGGGGGGCGGCCACGGCGGTCTCGGCGACCGGGCCGGGCAGCGCGGCCCGGCCGATCTCCTCGAAGGGAAGGACCGCGTCGGCGAGCCCCAGGCCGAGGCCGTCGTACTCCTGCGGGACCAGCAGCCCGAACAGCCCGATCTCGGCGAGCTGCGGCCAGGCGGGGGTGCGCTCGCTTCGCACGGCCCCGGCCGGGCAGTGGGCCCCGAGCACGTCCCGGACCGTCGCCGCCAGGGCGAGCTGGTCGTCGGTGAATGCGAAGTTCATCGCGGCAGCCCCAGGACGCGTTCGGCGATGATGTTCCGCTGGATCTCGTTGGTGCCGGCGTAGATCGGACCGGCCAGGGAGAACAGGAAGCCGTCCAGCCAGCGACCGCCCTCCTCGGCGTCGGGGGCCCCACGCTCCAGCAGGCCGCGTTCGCCGAGCAGCCGGAGGGCGAGGGTGTGCATGCGCACGTCCAGTTCGGACCAGAACACCTTCCCCATGCTGGACGCGGAGCCGATCTCCTCCCCCGCCGCCAGCCTGCGGGCGGTGCCGAAGGTGTGCAGCCGGTAGGACTCGGCGTCCAGCCAGGCCCGCGCCACCTGGTCGGCGAGGGCCGGGTCGGTGTCGGCCGACCGGGCCAGCCGGACCAGCCGGTCGGCCGTCGCGAGGAACCGGCCAGGGCTGCGCAGGGTGAGACCGCGCTCGGAGGAGGTGGTGGCCATCGCGATCCGCCATCCCTCGCCCGGAGCCCCCAGCACCAGATCGTCGGGGACGAACACGCCGTCGAAGAAGATCTCGGCGAACCCGTGCTCCCCGTCGAGCTGGGCTATCGGGCGGACGGCGACACCGTCCAGGGGGAACATGAAGTAGGTCAGGCCCCTGTGCCGGGCCGAGGCGGGGTCGGTGCGAAAGAGCCCGAAGCCCCAGTCCGCGTAGGACGCCCGGGAGCTCCAGGTCTTCTGCCCGTACAGTCGCCAGCCGCCCTCGGCCCGCTCGGCGCGGGAGGCGAGAGCGGCGAGGTCGCTGCCGGCCTCCGGCTCCGACCACGCCTGGGCCCAGACCTCGCCGGCCCTGGCCATCGGGGGCAGGAACCGTTCCCGTTGCCGTGCCGTGCCGTGGGAGAAGAGCGTGGGGGCCAGCAGGAAGATGCCGTTCTGGCTGACCCGGCCGGGGGCGCCCGCCGCCCAGTATTCTTCTTCGAAGATCAACCATTCGACGAGGCTCGCCGCCCGCCCGCCGTACTCGACCGGCCAGGACACCACCGAGAGCCGCTCCTCGGCGAGCAGGCGTTCCCATTCGCGATGCGCCTCGAACCCCTCCCTGGTGTCCATCGAGGGCAGCGGGGCCACGGGCACGTGCCCGGCCAGCCAATCTCGCACCTCGGCCCGGAATTCCTGCTCCGCGCGTGTGAAGTCCAGATCCACGAAACCAAACTAGCGCACGCTTGGGTAAATCGTAAGGGAGTCCTTCCCGGGCGAGGCCCGAGCGGACTCGCCGCTCCGGGCCTCGATAGGGGACCGCACAGGCCGAAGGAGCTTCCGCCGCCTCCTGTGACGGGTCAGCGCTGGTCGGGCGGGCGCTGCCCCATGTTGCGGCGCAACTGCTCCAGCTCCGCCTCAAGGCCGGCGATCCGGGTGTTCGCTCCGGGGCCGGGCTTCTGCTGCGGCGCCCCGTACGGCGGCTGCGGACGAGCCGTCCGGTCGTCTTCGGGCGCGGCCGGGAGGGGGTAGGGCGGCCGCTGCCGGTAGTGCTGCTGCGGCACCTCGTACGGCTGGCCGTGCCGGCCGTGCTGGTCGTACTGGACGGGGCGGCCATGCTGGTCGTACTGGACGGGGCGGCCGTGCTGGTCGTACTGGTGCCCTCGCCCCGGCGGCAGGTGGCCGGGCTGCGCGCCGTACGGCGCGGGCGTGAACGAGGGCGTCGGGGGCTTCGGCCGCCGCCTGCCCCTGAGCGCCATGCCCAGTCCGCCGATCACGAACAGGGCGACCAGGCCTCCGGCGCCCCACAGCACCCACGGCAGGACCGACGAGGAGCTCTCGTCCTTGCCCGCGGTGATGGCCTGCTGGGAGTCGGTGATGTACTTGGCGACGTAAGGGTGGTTCGGCTGCAACGCCTGGACCTCACGGAACTTGGGCAACGCGTCGGAGTAGTGGTCGGCGAAGAAGAGGTCGAGTGCCTCGTTGTAAGTCTTCGTCGTCACCGACTCGGCCGACTTGATGTTCTTCTCGTTGAGCTTCTCCCTGACGATGCTGACCGGCAGCACGAAGCTCTCCCCCTCGGTGGAGCCTCCGTCCTGCTGGATCAGGCCTCCGACCAGGATGCCCACGACGTTGCCGTCCTTGCTGAACACCGGACCACCCGAGTTGCCCGGGTAAGAGGGAGCCTGGGTCTGGATGTACGGCACGCCCTCGGGGGTCTGACGGCCGGCGTTGTAGGGCCCCTCGGTGAAGGCCGGGTCGAGCTTGGACTCCAGGTTGAAGATCGAGGTCTGCGTCACCGTGCCGGGGAACCCGCTGATGTAGAGGGTGTCTCCCACCCGCACGTCCGCATCCTGACCCAACGGCACGGTCGGCAGGTTGTTCTGCCCGTTCGCCTTGAGGATCGCGACGTCCTTACCCGGGTAGACCGTGCCCTTGGCGACCAGCTCGATCGGCACCGCCTTGGCCGTCTTGTCCACCCCGCCACCCGGCAGGCTCTGCAGCAGCGACAGGGAGCTCTTGACGTTGCGAATCTTGATGTTGTCCGCGTTCCAGACCTGGAAGATCTTGGCAGCCGTCCGGACGATCTCCTCGTCGGAGGCGATCTCACCGAGGTCGGCGACCAGATCGGCGGCGTCCTTCTCGTTTATCTTCGTGAGCGCCTGGGTCGCGAAGGTCTCCGCCAGCTCGCTGTCTTCCTGCCCGACGCAGTGGGCGGCGGTCACCATGTAGCCGTCCGGCGTGACCCACCATCCGGTGCACAGCCCGCCGGCCGTCGCCTCGACGACCCGCTCCGGCGCGCCGGGCGAGAAGTAGCGCCCCGGATCCTTGGCCATCTGCTGGACGACCCACCGGTAGATGCTGTTCTCGTCGGACGAGATCTTGCCCGACTGGACGGCGGCGACCCCCTGCTGAGTCAGTCTCTTGATGGCCTCCAGGTTCGCCACCGGGGTCGGCACGGCCACGTCGGCCGTGTAGGACACCGAGGTCAACTGCACGGCAGGATGCGTCCTGGCCGCCAGCCATGTCCCCACCGGAACGTCCAGGTCTTTCGGCTTTGCCATGGCGACGCCAGGCAGGGCCAGCACACCGGCCAGCACCAGGCCGGCCACGGCGGTGAATCGTGCCCACATTTGCGTTCTCTCCCCAAACTTGCTTCCCGAGGCGAGAGCATGGCGGGGAGGACTTGGGGAGGACTTGGAAGCGACTGGCAAATCAGCCGACATGTCTGTTGATGTGCTGGGCTGCGTGTTCCCAGGACGAGGCGGAACTCCCTCCGCGCTCAGCACGCGACGAGAGGCCGTGCGACCCGGCCCCAACGGTGAATGTCGCGCCCGGTATCAACCGGGCGCGACATTCACTCTTTTCCCTCGCCGGTGGCACTCAGCTCGGCGGCATGTCGCCGCCAGGGAAAACCCCGCTTGCCGTCCGAACCGTTCGGCGACGGAATCTCACTGACAGGTCGCTCGTGGAGCCAGGATTCCTACGGCCCCGCCGGGCGCGTCCGGCGAGCTCGTGCGTGGTCGAAACTCCGTGGCTTGCGGCTCTTCCCCGCCGAGCGAGCCCGCGCCGTCACTTCACGAAACGCCCCCCGAGACCCCGGGAGGCCCCTGAGGCCCGACCGGACCGGCAGGCCCGTTCAGACCGTTCAGACCGGTGGGCCCGACCGGGCCGATGGGTCCGACGGGGCCGATGGGACCGGCCGGACCGACAGGCCCGTCCAGACCGATGGGACCGATGGGACCGACAGGGCCCACCGGACCGACAGGACCCTCAGGCCCGACCGGACCGACCGGACCGATGGGACCGACGGGGCCGATGGGACCGGCCGGACCGACAGGCCCGTCCAGACCGATGGGACCGATGGGACCGACAGGACCGGTCGGGCCGACAAGACCCTCAGGCCCGACCGGACCGACCGGGCCGATGGGACCGATGGGCCCCACGGGACCGATGGGACCGACAGGCCCGACCGGGCCGACGGCACCGTTCAAGCCGTTCAAGCCGATGGGACCGATGGGTCCTGTCAGACCGATAGGTCCGACAGGGCCGGCCGGACCGACGGGGCCGACCGGACCCACGGCACCGGTCAAACCAATGGGACCCACCGGGCCGACGGAACCGACCGGGCCGGTCGGACCGACAGGACCCACCGGGCCCACGGGGCCGACGTCACCGGTCAGGCCGACAGGACCGACCGGGCCGACGGGGCCCACCGGACCGACAGGACCCACCGGACCCATCGGACCGACAGGACCCACGGCACCGGTCAAACCGATCGGACCCACCGGGCCGACGGAACCGACCGGACCGGTCGGACCGACGGGACCCACCGGGCCCACGGGGCCGACATCGCCGGTCAGGCCGACAGGGCCCACCGGACCGACAGGACCCACCGGACCCACCGGACCCACGGCACCGGTCAAACCGATCGGACCCGCAGGACCCGCCGGACCTACAGCACCCGCCGGGCCAACCGGGCCTACAGCACCGTCAACGCCATTGGCACCCGCCGGACCCGCAGGGCCCGCAGGACCTGCCGGGCCTACAGCACCGTCAACGCCGTTGACACCCGCAGGACCCGCAGGACCTACCGCGCCGTCAACGCCGTCGACGCCCGCAGGGCCCGCGGGGCCCGCGGGACCCGCAGGACCTACCGCGCCGTCAGCGCCGTTGACACCCGCGGGACCCGCCGGTCCAGCAGGACCCGCCGGACCTACCGGACCCGCAGGGCCCGCGGGACCCGCGGGACCCGCCGGGCCCGCAGGACCTGCCGGGCCTACAGCACCGTCAATACCATTGATGCTCGCGGGACCCGCGGGACCCGCGGGACCGGCAAGGCCCGTGAGACCCCCCGCAGGTCCGGGCGGTCCGGGCGGTCCGGGCGGTCCGGGGGGTCCGGGCGGTCCGGGCACGCCGTTGAAGCCGTTGAAGCCGTTCTTGCCGTTGTGACCGTTCTTCCCGTTGAAGCCCCGGGGCCCTCGCCCGCCTCTGCAACAGCATCCGCAGTGCCTTCGCCGGCAGCAACTCTGGCCTTCGACGAGCTCCTGCCCCTCACCGAGCCGCGCCAAGAGGAGGGCGGAGACCTGGTCACCGCCCTCTACCGGACGGGAGGCGGCCCATTCGGCCTGCCCGGTGGCCGCGCCGGCCGGGGTCTGATTCGACGACACCATGAGGACGCTGGCCACGGCTGCGGCGGCCAGGCCCCCCACTCGTTTGCTGGAGATGGAGCTTGGCGCCCATCTATTTCTCCGAGTAAGCACTTAAATCCCCCTGTCGTTCTTAATGACGGGAAAGCCCGATCGATCACGCCGTCACCGCGGCGATCAGCCAGAAAGTACCTTCGAAGCATGAGACATCACCCGTTGACATAGTTGAGAGGAGGCAAACAAGTGGCATGGCGATAAAACCTCCGCCTCTCCCCAACACATTTCGCCCGCGTTATCGGGATCAACTACGAATTAAGAGTTGACATGAATTCCGGGGAGAAACGGCGAGCGCAATCGGCCCCATGCGATCCATGAGGGTCTGCCAGGCCGGTCAGCCGAGGTAGGCGGCTCGGACCACGGGATCGTCACCGATCTCGGCGGGGGCGCCCGAGGCGATGACCCTGCCCAGGTCAAGGACGACGAGGCGGTCGCAGACGTTCATGACGAAGCCCATGTCGTGTTCGACCAGCAGGATCGTGGTGTCCAGCGCCCTGATGACCTCCTCCAGGCAGGAGGTCTGGTCGGCGTCGAGGCCCGAGGTGGGCTCGTCGAGCAGCAGCAGCGACGGGTCGTCGGCGAGAGCGCGAGCCAGTTCGACGAGGCGTCGCCGGCCCACCGGGAGGGCGGCCGCGTAGGCGTCGCGCAGTTCGGTCAGCCCGCACAGCGCGAGCACCTCGTCCACGCGTTCCCCACGCTCCCGTTCCAGCCTCCGGCGCGTCCGGCCACCGACCAGATCTCCCAGGAGTCCTCCGCCTCCGCCCCGCCACTCGATCGCGGCCAGCACGTTGTCGGCCACGGTCAACCGGCCGAACACCTGGGTGCGCTGGAAGGTACGGCGCAGGCCGCCGCGGGCCAGCCGTACCGCCGAAACGCCGGTGATGTCGCGTCCCGCCACCGAGACGGAGCCGGAGGTCGGCCGGCGGAGCCCGGAGATCACGTCGAACAACGTGGTCTTGCCCGCCCCGTTGGGGCCGATCACCCCGCAGACCTGACCCCTCGGCACCTCGAAGGAGACGTCGGCGAGCGCCTGCACACCGCCGAAGGACATCGACACGGCCTCGACGGTCAGGGCCGCGCTCACCGGTCCCACCACCCCTGCCCCGCCACCGACGTCGTCCTCACCGCTCCCCCGTTTCACGAGACCCCCAGGTAGGCGGCGGTGAGCCGGGCACCGTCCACCTCGGCTCGGGGACCGGTCCAGATGGACCTGCCCAGGCGCATGAACGTGACCGTGTCGGCGATCTCCAGGACCGAGGTGGCCTTCTCCTCCACCAGAAGCAGCGCGACGCCACGTTCCCGAAGCTCGGCGAAGACCGCGAAGACCTGCTCCACGACGAGCGGCGCCAGACCGAGCGACGGCTCGTCGGCGATCAGCACCCGAGGCGGCCTGACCAGCGCGGGAGCGAGGGTGAGCAGTTGCTGCTCGCCGCCGGAAAGCGCGCCGGCCGCGACGCTCCTGCGCCGGGCGAGCTGGGGCAGCCGGTCATAGACCGGGCCCGGGTCGGCCAGCCAGGTCCGCAGGTTCTCCTCCACCGTCAATGACGGGAACACCCCACGACCTTCCGGGGCGAGCAGCACGCCCTGCCGGGCCCGGCGGTGCGCGGGCCAGGAGGTGACGTCCACCCCGTCCAGGATCACCCGTCCGGCCGTGACCGGCAGGTCTCCGGCGGCCACCGCGCAGGTCGTGGACTTGCCCGCGCCGTTCGCACCGAGCAGTGCCATCGCCTCACCCGGCCGGACGGCGAGGTCCACGCCACGCAGCACCGTGACGTCGCCGTATCCCGCCACCACGTTCTCCAGCCGGAACAGCGCGCCCGCGGCCTCCGCCGGGAGCGACGGGCCCGGATCCCCCCGCGGGGACGACCGGGCCGGCGACGTCCGCGTCCGCTCCGGGCGAGGAGTCTCGCGCGTCCCGGCCGTGGACGTCCCGACCCCTTCGGCCGACGCCCCGTCAGCTCCTGGGACGAGCACGCCGGCACGCCGTCGCCCGCCCCGCCGCCTGCGGTGGCGGCTCTCGGCCAGCTGGGCGAGCACTCCGTCGGGATGCCTGGCCAGGATCACGCCGCCGGCGCCGAACAGGATCGCGCCGACGTGCGCGGAGACGTGCCATCCGGCCAGCAGTTCGGGAAAGAGCGCGGCGACCAGGCCGCCGAGCACGGCGCCGCCGATCCGGCGGACGCCTTGCAGGACCACCACGGCCAGCCAGCCGAAGCCGGCGAACGCCGGCAGGTCGGTGGCGGTGACCGAGCCTTTGGAGGTCGCGAACAGCACACCGCCCAGTCCGGCGATCCCGGATGCCAGCGCGAACAACATGATTTTGGTACGGGGAGCGGAGATGCCCGAGGTGGTCGCGGCCGCGGGAGCCGAGCGGACGGCCAGTACGGCCCTGCCCGAAGCCGAGCGCTCCAGGTTGCGCACCAGCAGCCCGACCAGCCCGATCAGGGCCAGCAGCAGCACGACCCGGGCCCGGGGATCGGCGGTGTCGGTGAACCCCAGCCCGATCGCGGGCAACGGCCAGCCGATCGTGCCGTTGCTGAAGGCGTCGATCTGGAACAGCACCTGATCGGCCAGAAGGGCCAGGGCCAGCGTGGCCAGGGTCAGTACGCGGCCGCCCAGCCGCAGCGCGGGCAGCGCGACGAGCACCCCCACGGCGGTCGCCCCGAGAACGCCGAGCAGGATCGCCACCGGGAACGGCAGTCCGGAGGAGAACGCCCAGCCGCAGGTGAGGGCGGCCATCGAGGCGAAGGACGCCTGCGCGAGGTTGACCATGCCACCGATGCCGGTGACGACCACGAACGAGCAGAAGATCAGCGCGAGGACCAGCCCCTGGGCCACCACGCCCACGTAGAAGTCGTCGGCGGACCGAGTGAGGGTCCAGACGAGCAGGACCGCCAGGCCGGCCGCCCACGGCAGGCGCCGGCGCCACGGCGGCAGGTCGGCCAGGTGGTCGGGGGGCGGGACGTCTTCGGCGGCGGACCCGGCGATCCTGTCCCCCGGCCGGTTGAGCAGGATCAGCCCGGCGAACAGCAGGATCACCGGAACCGCGGTCCGCAGCCCGGTGACGTCCTCGGCGAAGTCGGCGTATCCGGCGACCAGGTTCTGGACGACGCCGAGCCCGAGCCCGGCCGCGAACGTCCACGGGATCGACCTCAGCCGGCCGAACACCGCGGCCGTCGCCGAGACGAACAGCATCACGGTGAACGACGTGGAGTCCAGGCCCAGGGTGGAGGCCGCCAGCACGCCTGCGAGCCCGGCGAGCGTCGAGCCCAGCGCCCAGGCCATGGCGGAGGAGGCGTCGGCGTCGATCCCGCGCAGGGTGGCCAGTCTGCGACGGTCCACCGAGGCGCGCATCCGCAGGCCGTACGGCGTGTGCCGCATGAAGGCCCACAGTCCCGCGGCGGCCAGCGCCGCGAAGGCGAAGGTGATGAGCTGGTCGGAGTCGAGGCGGACGCCGCCGAGGGCGAAGGGGACCGCCGGGTGGGGACCGAGGCCGTGCGGCAGCGAGGTGGCGTCGGCGCGCGGCAGACCGAACGGCTCGGCGACCAGGTCGACGACCCACAGTCCGAGCGCGGGCAGCGCGATGGTCAGCCCGATGGTCGCGACGATCTGTGCGGTCTCCCCCGCCTGCGCCAGGCCACGGAACATCACCCGGTGCAGCACGTATCCCAGCAGCGGGGAGAACAGTCCCACCGCGACCAGCCCTGCCGCCCAGGCGGGCAGGCCCAACCCGGCGTCGAGCTCGAAGAACAGCAGCGCCGCCAGGAAACCGACGGCTCCGTGCGCGAAGTTGAAGACCCCCGTCGCCGCGTAGGACAGGGTCAGCCCGGAGGCCATGACCGCGAACACGGCGCCGGTGACGAGGCCGCTAAGGATGTAACCAACGAACTCTGACATAAGGGCCTTCACCCCGAGATCTCGCGCCTGTTCGTGCCTTCCCTCGGCGAGGGACGGTGCTCGCGCCCCTTTCCGTCAGGACCGGCCTGGATTCCCGCCGGGACCGACCTGGGCGCCGGGATGTCCGCGGCGGACACCCCGGCCGCCCATGCCCCGCCGCCCACGTGGCCCGCCAGTCTCGCGAGCGGCAAGTTCGGGCCGCCGTTTCGGCGGCGTGTTCATTTCAACGGCACGTTGTCGAAGCACTTCATGTTCCTGGCGACCGTGAAGGCTCCGTCCTCCAGCTTGACCAGGGCTCCACAGCCGTTGGGCTCGGTGTGGTCCCTGGGGTAGCGGATCCTGCCGAAACCCGCGTTCTCGTAGCTGAACGAGCCGTTGGCGGTGGCCAGGAACCTTTCCCTGGTCAGGTCCCTGCCGGTCTGTTCGAGTACTTTGAGGAAGATGTCGGCGGCCCAGTAGCCGATGGCGAGGTGCTGGGTCAGCGCGGCGCCCGGGGCGGCCTTCGCCACGTCCGCCTTGAGCTGGGCGATCTCCGGGGCCCGGGATTCGAAGGGTTCGAACATGGGGGCGGCGATCACGCCTTCGAGCGCCTGGGCGGTGGCCGGGTCCTTCAGGATGGCCGCGTCGTAGCTGGTCGCGTCGGACAGCAGGCCCTTGTAGCCGGCCTTCTTCAGCGCGGCGTACAGGCCGGTGTTGAACTTGGTCCCGGCGATGATCGAGACCACCAGGTCCGGGGCCCTGCCGCCGTTCGAAGTCATGATCTTGTTGACGTAGGGCAGCCAGTCCGGCGGCGGAGCGGCGGCGGGCAGACCGGAGTTGAGGCCCGCGAGCGTGAAGCCCGCCGCCTGGAAGGACTGGGAGATGGTCGTACCGCCGTACTTGCTGCCGCTGGAGTCGGTCGTCTGGATGTAGACGGTCTTGCCCGCCGACCCGCCGATCAGATCGGCCATCTGGTTGCCCCACCAGGTCTGCGAGCCCGCCCCCCGCTTGGGGGCCAGGCAGCCGTTGTAGCCGAAGCCGGTCTTCGTGCCGCACCACTGCGGGCCCGTCGCCCAGCCGAACCACGGCACGCCCTGCTGTTCCAGGAAGGTCGCGCCGCCGAAGTTGGGCGCGTGCACCGGCACCAGCGCGAAGACCTTGTCCCGCTGGACCAGTTTCTTGGCCGCCGCGTCTCCCTTGGCCGCGTCCTGGTTGTCGTCCTCGGCTCCGACGAACCGGATCTTGCGGCCGTGTACCCCGCCGGCCTCGTTCGCCCGCTGGAACCGGGCCCTGGCCCCGATCTCGGCGTCCTTGGTCGAATAGCCGCTCGCGCTGGTCTTGGTGAGGACGCCGCCCACCGTGATCGTGGTGTCGGTCACCCCGGCCGTCCCGGTCGCCGCGCCGGGGCCGCCGGCGGCCCTCCGCTCGGCCGCGCAGCCGGCGGCGGCGAGCGCCGCCGCCGTCACCAGGCCGACGAGCCGCACTGCCTGCCGTCTCATGGATCACTCCCTGCCATGCCGTACGGCTCGCACCCGAACCTAATTTGGCCTAGCGCTCGCTTGGTTTCGCCAGCGTAGATTTGGCGCTTCAGGAGTGTCAATGGAGCGCCGCACGGTGATCGCGCGATCGGTTAACCAAGCAACCGATTGCTTATGAGTCTGGTCCCGGCTAGCGTGCGGAACGCACGGGATCTTCGGCGACGGGAGCGGACTGATGTTGATGCGTGCGGCCGTGCTCACCGGATTCGGGGCGGCGCTGGAGATCCGCGAGGTCGAGATCGCCGAGCCGGGCCCGGGTGAGGTCCGCGTCCGGATCAAGGCGTCGGGGGTGTGCGGGTCGGACATCAAGGCGCTGGACGGCAAGAGCCCGGTGGTGCGGCAGTTGCCCTTCGTCCTCGGTCACGAGAGCGCGGGGATCGTGGAGAGCGTCGGCGCGGGCGTGACCGCCGTCAAGCCGGGCGACCACGTGATCATCGCGATGAACGGCCCCTGCGGACGCTGCCGCAACTGCGGCGCCGGCCGCTTCCATCTGTGCGGCGGTCCGGCCCGGCTGGCCGCCGTCATGGGCACGATGCGCGACGGCACCACCCGGATCAAGGTGGACGACGACGACGCCCGAACGATGATCGGCATCGGCTCGTTCGCCGAGTACGCCGTGGTCAACGAGCCGATGTGCGTGAAGATCGCAAAGGACGCGCCGTTCGACACCATGTGCCTGCTGGCCTGCGGAGTCGTCACCGGGGTAGGCGCGGTGCTGAACGTGGCCGGGGTGATCCCGGGCTCCAGCGTGCTGGTGGTCGGCTGCGGCGGCGTCGGGCTGAACGTGGTCCAGGGGGCCGCGCTGGCCGGCGCCACGACCATCGTCGCCGCCGACGTCGCCGCGCCCAAGCTGAAGCTGGCCGAGGAGTTCGGCGCCACCCATACGATCCTCTCCACCGACCTGCCGGGGCAGGTCGGTGAGATCGTCCGGGGCGGCGTGGACTACGCCTTCGACGTCACCGGCGTGCCCAGCGTGCTCGGCGAGGCCTTCGCCGCCACCCGGCCCGGGGGCACGACCGTGATGGTCGGCAGCCCGCCCCAGGACCGGCCCCTCACCATCGAGCCCGGCCTGCTGTTCGCCTCCCGGCGCCTGATGGGCACCCAGGGCGGCGACGCCGCCCCGCTGCGCGACCTGCCCATGCTCGCCGAGCAGTACATGCGGGGCCGTCTCGACCTCGACCGGCTGGTCAGCGAGCGAGTCCCGCTGGAGGAGGTCAACGAGGCGATCCGCCACGTCCGCGAGGGCGCGGTGGCACGCAGCGTGATCGTCTTCGACTGACGGTCACTCCCGGCCGGCGCCGACGAGTTCCCTGCTGGGCACGCCGGAGGCGGACTCCTCCTCGTGCCCCTCGACGGAGAGATCGGGCAGGATCCGGTCCAGCCACCGGGGGCACCACCAGTTGAACCTGCCGAGCAGGACCATGGTCGCGGGGACCAGGAAGCCGCGGATGATGGTGGCGTCCACCGCCACGGCCACGGCCAGGCCGACGCCGAAGATCTTGACCATGGGGTCGGGATAGGCGATGAAGGCGACGAAGACGGCGACCATGATCAGCGCGGCGGAGGTGATGACCCGGCCGGTCGTGCCCAGGCCCTCGGCCACCGCGCCGCGGTTGTCACCGCGCCGCAGATACGCCTGCCGTACCGCGGTGAGCAGGAAGACCTCGTAGTCCATCGACAGGCCGAACAGCACGGCGAACAACATCAGCGGGATGTAGCCGTCGATCGGCACCGTGAAGAACAGCGTGGCCAGGTAGGAGCCGTCCACCCCCACCGGCGCGTCCATGCCGACCAGGCCGCTGCCCAGGCCGAGCGAGAAGACCAGCGAGAGCGCGCCGAACGCGGCGCCGAGTGAGACCAGGTTCATCAGCGCGGCCTTGATCGCGACGATCGGCGACCGGAACGCCAGGAGCAGCAACAACGCGCTGAGCAGCACCACGACACCGACGACCAGGGGGGTTCGGCCGGCGATCCTGGCGCTCGCGTCGGCCATGGCGGCCACCTCGCCACCCACGTGCACCTGGGCCCCGGGAACCCGGATCGCGCGCACGTCCTTGACCACGTCGAGCGCCCGGGCGTCGCTGGGCGCGTACTCGGTGACGGCCTGGACCAGGACGGCGGTGCCGTCGTCGTTCAGCACGGGGTCACCGACGTGCGCCACTCCCTCGACCGCGGCGACCCCGTCCTTCAGGACCTGGAGTACGGCGGGCGCGGGGTCGCGGTCGACCACCTTCTCCTGCAAAGAGGCGACCACGACCAGCGGCCCGTTGATCCCCGGTCCGAAGCCGGCCTGCATGAGCTCGTAGGAGCGGCGGGCGTCGGTGCCCCGGTCGCCGTAGCCGTCGTCGAGCGGGCCGAGCTTGAGCGCGAGGGCGGGCGCGGTCAGGGCGGAGAGGACCAGGACGCTGAGCGCGAGCACGCTCCAGGGCCGCCTGGCGACCCAGGAGCCCAGGGCGGACCAGCCCGAGGGGTCGTCCCCGCTCTTGCGACGGCCCACGAAAGGCAGGCGCAACGCGTTGACGCGGTGCCCGAGCAGGCCGAGGAGGGCGGGAACCAGGGTGATCGAGGTGAGCACCGCGCAGATGACCGAGATCCCGGTGATCCAGCCGAGCGTCTGAAGCATGGGGAAGCCTGCGAGCATCAGCGCACTGAGCGCGATGATCACCGTTCCGCCGGCGAACACCACCGCGCCGCCCGAGCTCGCGGCCGTCCTGCGTACCGCGTCATGCACCGCCAGGCCGTCGGCCAGCAGCCGGCGGTGCCTGCTGAGCAGGAAGAGCGCGTAGTCGATGCCGACGCCCAGGCCGATCATCGTGGCCATGATGGAGGCCTGCTTGGGAACGTCCACGACATGGCCGAGCAGGCTGATCACCCCCAGGCCGGTCGCGATGCTGATCAGCGCCGTGAAGATGGGGATCATCGCGGCCACCAGCGTGCCGAACGCGAACAGCAGCACCAGCAGCGCGCAGACCACGCCGATGATCTCGCTGGTCCCGGTCTTGATCTCCTTGTCCGCCGGAGTGGAGGCGTCGGCGGGCACCGCCTCCACGCCCAGCGCGCGCACGGGGTCGGCCGCTTCGGACAGCAGCCGGGTGGTCTCGGCGAGCTTGCCGTTGTCGTGGCCCTTGAGCTTGACCGTGATGAGGCCGATCTGCAGGCTGGGCGCCAAGCCGCCGATCCGGTAGGGGGTCAGCACCTCCGCCACGTGCGGGACCTTGCGGATCTCCGCCATCGCCCGCTGCACCGCGAGCTTGCGGGGCTTGTCGGTGAGGGGGCCGTCGGCGGAGTAGAGCACGAGCTGAACCGTGCCGCCGGGGTCGTATCCGGGGCCGAAGCCGTGGCGCATCAGGTCGTGGGCCCGCTGGGCATCGGTGCCGGGTATGGCCACGTTGTTGCTCACCGGACCGGCGAACATGATCGACCCGGCGGTCAGCAGCACCGCCGCGGTCACCCAGAGCGCCAGCACGACCTTGCCGTGCCGCGCGCACCAACTTCCCAGTCGCCCCAGCAAACCAGACATGGTGACCGCCCTATTAAAGTCTGAAATATGCTTGAAACATCGTACTGTACGGTCGTACAGAACCTACGATGAAAGCGTAGGCGCGAATATCCAGGAATGCTCTAGAACACGTGGAAATGAGATGATGACCACACTTGAGCACGGCTGCGACACGCGTAGCCGGATCCTCGACGCCGCCCGCCAGCTCTTCGCCGAACGTGGCTACGCCGCGACCTCACTGGCCGACATCGCCTCGGCCGTCGGGCTGACGAAGACCGCCGTCGCCTACCACTTCCATCCGAAGGACCGGCTGGCCGTCGAGCTGATCGCGCCCGCGGCCGAGGACATCGTGGCCTTGCTGGAGACCGACTTCGGCGGCGAGCGCGAGTTCACCGAGGCGCTGGTGACCTTCGCGGTCCGGCACCGGACTATCATCCGCCTGATCATGGAGGACATCAGCGGCGCCGACGACGCCCCGCCCGGCTCTCCCGGCGAGGCCATCCGTGCCTTCCGGGACGTCATCTACACCCGCCTCACCTCCCCGGACCCGGACCCCACCCGGAGGGTGCGCGCCTGGGCGCTCATGGGCGCGCTGCAGTACGTCGTGGTCAAGACGATCGACCTGCCGGAGGAGGAGGTCAGGGAGAACCTGCTCGCCGCCGCCTTCGGCATATACGGCTTGCCTGCCTGACCCCGCACCCTCCGACGTACGGCCTGCCTGACCCCGCATCCTCCGACGTACGGCCTGCCTTACCCCGCATCCTCCGACGTACGGCCTGCCTTACCCCGCGCCCTCAGGCACGCGCGGCCGGTAGGCCGGATCCCGCCGGAACGGGGCCGGGCGCGTCAGCCCGACCCCATGTCCACGACGGGGTCGGGCACGTCGGAACCCGTGGGGTCCGCGGGGGCGGTCGACTCGCCCGGCCCGGGATCGGGCCCCGGCCCGGGACCGCTCTGCCCTCCGACGCCGACCGTTATCACGACCACGGCGTTCGGCCGGGCGCACGGACCGGACGCGCCCCGCTGCGCCAGCACCACACCGGACCGTGACGCGTCGCCGACGAGCCGGGGACGCACCCGTACGTTGAAGCCCGCCGCGGTCAGCACACTCCGCGCGTCCGCCTCCTTCCGGCCGACGACCGAGGGCACCGCCGCTCCACGCCTGGAGACGACGAGCGCCACCGTGCTGCCGGAGGAGACGCGCTCGCCCGCGCGCGGGGCACTGGCGAGGATCTGCCCCCAGGGCTCTCCCGCGCAGCGCGTGGTGACCTCGCCCGCGACCAGCCCCGCCTGGGCGAGGGCGGCCTCGGCCTGTTTCCTGCGCAGCCCGACCAACGACGGCACCGGCACTCCCGCCGACACCTCCAGGTCGATCCTCGTTCCCCTCGCCACCGTGGCCCCCGCCACGGGACGGCTCGCGAGCACCTGTCCGACCCGGCGGCCGGAGTCGGCCTGCGTGATGGTGCCGGCGGCCAGCCCGGCCTTTTCGAGCAGGCGCAGTGCTTCGGAACGATCCAGGCCGGCGAGCGCCGGCACCGCCACCCCCGCGACGGGCGCGGACGCCCGCGGCGAGGGAGAGGTGGTCCTGGCGTGCGCGCTCGGCACAGGCTTGAGCGGGCGGGTCGCCCGGGCCGGCTGCGGAGTGAGCTCGACCCGCGTGCCGGCCGCCCCCGTCGGCCTGTCGGGCCTGTCCTGCAGGACCTGGTCGTCATTCCCGCTCAGCGCCGGGATCAGCACCCCCGCCAGCACGGCCGCGCTCACCAGCAGCGCGCCCGACACCGCCACCGAAGCCCTGGTGGCCGCCCGCCCCGGACGGGTCCGCGGCTCGGCGAGCCCTCCGGGGACACCGTGGAAGGCGCGGCCGGACGCCGTCGGCGGGGCGGCGCCCGGCAGGGACCGGAGCAGGACCGGGCTCCGCGGGAAACCCGATGGCGCCGGACCCGGCGGGGCCCCTGACACCACGAGGCTGGTGAGGGACGACGACCTCGCCACCGGCCGTGCGCCGTCGTCGCCGAGCAACGCCAACAGCAGGTCCTGGCTGGTGGGACGGTTGCGCGGGTTCTTTTCCAGGCAGTCGGCGACCAGCGCGCCGAGCCGTCCGTCGAGACAGCCCAGCTCCGGCGGCGCGGTGAGGATGCGATGCAGCACGGCCGCGATCGAATCCTGTCCGAACGGAGCGTGGGCGTTGGCGGCGAAGCAGATCGTGGCACCCCAGGAGAAGACGTCGGCCGCCGGGCAGAGCCCGGCGCCCTCCACCTGTTCGGGCGCCATGTAGGCGGGCGTGCCCGCGCCGCGCCCGCCCTGCGCGGCTCCCGCGTCCAAGGCTCTGGCCAGGCCGAAGTCGATGACCCTGGGACCGTCCGGGCCCAGCAGCACGTTCTGCGGCTTGAAGTCGCGATGGACGATCCCGGCGCGGTGGATGGCGGCGAGCGCGGTGGCCGTGCCGATGGCCAGGCGCTCCAGCGTCCCTCCTCCCCGGGGGCCGCCGGCCGTGACCTCGCTGTGCAGCGAGGGACCTTCGACGTATTCGCTGACGATGTAGGGACGGTCACCGGCCAGCCCGGCGCCGATCACCTGTGCGGTGCAGAATCGGGCGACCTGCTTGGCGAGCTCGACCTCGCGCAGGAAGACCGCCTCTTCCTCCCCGAGCGGGCCGTGCAGCAGCTTGATCGCGTAGGGTTCGGAGCCCGTCTCGGGGTGCACCCCGAGATAGACCACCCCCTGACCGCCCTCGCCCAAGCGGCCGACGATCGCGTATTCCCCTAGTTTTTCGAGATCCCCCGTCTTGAGTGGTTGTGCATACGGCACACCAGCCTCCCCTCACCACCATCCACTCAAGAAGAGGGATTCCCCGTAGTCAACGGGGGCGAAGTGCTTGTGCCCCGGACCGTGACCCTCAGGTGATGCTCGAGTCATGGGGAACGGGTCATGTCACCCCTGTAGCGGACCTCGCTCCCACCCGCCCTGATCACCTGAAAGGCCAGCCTGTCGGAGGTAGGCCGGGAGAACACCACCGTGCCCGGATAGCACTCCTCGCCGGCGACCCCGTCCAGCCGGTAGGTCGAGGCGGCGGCGGTCCGGGAGAGCCGTGCGGCGCAGTGCAGGTCCGCTCCCCACCTCATGCTGGCGGCCTCCGGCGCGAACCGGACCTCCACGGGAAAGACCCGTTCGGCGCTGGAGTGGACGGCGACGCCGATCCAGGTGCCCGCGTAGGGGAAGTCGTCGCGAGACCGGAACACGAACGCCGTGACCGCGGCGGCCACGGCCGTGATCACCGCGGCGATCGGCAGCCATCGGCGCCGGCCCCGCGACGTTCGCACCGCGGGGAGTCCGGCCGTCGGGACCCCTGCCGCCCACGAGCCGGTCGTCACCGCCTCGACCGCCGGGAGCTCCGCCGTCGCGTTCCCCGCATCCTCCACCGCCGGCAACTCCGCCGTCGCGTTCCCCGCGTCCTCCACCGCCGGGAGCTCGGCGGTCGAAGAACCCCCCGCCTCCACCGCCGGCAACTCCGCCGTCGAAGAACCCCCCGCCGGACGCTCGGCCGCCGCGACGCCGGCCGCCGGCGTCGGATTGGTCGCGGGAGTGCCGTCCCGCCGGGAGGCGGGGTTTCCGTACAGCCGGCGCAGGACTTCCTCGGCGACCGGCCGATCCCCCGGATCGGCTGCCAGACAGGCGACCGCGAGCTCCCGGAGCGGGCCGTTCAGCGGTCCCAGGTCAGGCTTGCCGTACAGGATCCTGGCCAGCACCTCGTGGTAGGAATCGGCGGAGAAGGCGTGGCGGCCGGTGGCGGCGAAGGCGACGGTGAGCGCCCAGCCGAACATGTCGGCCGCCGGTCCGGCGGGCTCGCCCCTGATCTGCTCGGGAGACATGTAGGCCGGGGTGCCGAACGGGATCTTGCCGGTGGTGAGCGTGGCGTCCATCATCCGGGAGACGCCGAAGTCGATCACCCGGGGGCCGTCCATGCCGAGCAGGACGTTGCCCGGCTTGAAGTCGCGATGGACCACTCCGGCCCGGTGGATGGCGGCCAGCGCGGTGGCCGTGCCGACCGCGATCCGGTCCAGCGAGCCGTCCACCCGGGGCCCTTCGGCCTCGATGTGGTCCTGGAGCGAGACTCCGTCGACGAACTCGCTCACGATGTAGGGGCGGTCGCCGTCGAGGTCGGCGTCGAGCACCTGGGCCGTGCAGAAGGGGGCGACCCGCCGTACGGCCTCGATCTCGCCGGCGAGGCGGCGACGAACTTTCTCGTCGTCCAGCAGTCGCGCGTGCAGCAGCTTGACCGCGACGCGCGGGTGCCGTGGGGACTCGGCGAGGAAGACGACCCCCTGCCCTCCCGCGCCCAGGCGACCGGTCAGCCGGTAGCGACCGAGTTGCCGGGGGTCCTCCGGCCGGAGAGGAGCCGGACGCGACATGGCACCCGACTATAACGATCCTCTGATCGTCCCGGAAAACCCGCTCACGCCAGGAAGCCCGCATAACCGTCGAGCACCGGGAGCACGTCCGCGGCGGGCGCGCTGGGAAGGCTGAGCACGACCTCCTCGATGCCCATCTCCGCGTAGTAGTGGAGTTTCTCCTCGTTCGGCAGCGTCCCGAACGGGATCACCCGGGCCATCGGGCGCTCTGCCTTCTCGCAGGCCTCGCGCAGTGCGGGAAGCGCGGCCCGGACGCCTCTGCCGCCGATCGGCATCCAGCCGTCGGCGTACTCGGCCACGTGGGCGAAGAGCTTCGGGCCCGCCGCGCCGCCGATGTAGACGGGCGGCCCCGACACCGGTTTGGGCCAGGACCAGGACGGCTCGAAGCTCACGTGACGCCCCTCGAAACCTGCCTCGTCCCCGCTCCACAGCGCCTTCATCGCGAGCACGTGCTCGCGCGCGACCTCCCGGCGGGAGCCGTAGGCGACGCCGTGGTCCTCGATCTCCTCCACGTTCCAGCCGAATCCGACGCCGAGCACCATCCGGCCGCCGGACAGGTGGTCGAGGGTGGCGACGGCCTTGGCGGTCACGATGGGCTCACGCTGGGCGGCGAGCATGATGCCGGTACCGAGGGTGATCCGGCCGGTCACGGCCGCCGCGTGGGAGAGCGCGACCAGCGGGTCGAGGGTGCGGCTGTACTCCTCGGGGAGCACGGCCTGCCCGGCGGCGGGAGCCGTGCGGCGCGAGACCGGGATGTGGGTGTGCTCGGGCAGGTAGACGGAGGCGAACCCGCGCTCCTCGGCGGCCCTGGCCAACTCGGCGACCGGCATCGACCGGTCGGTGGCGAACATCGTGACACCCAGCCGCATGACAGCCTCCGGTTCCCTCGCACCGAGCAATCCCTTGCTAAACCAAGCGATTGCTCGGTTACCATTCCTAGGGTAGCTTGCCAGGCGGGCAATCCTCACGGAAGGGCGCTCATGGCGTTCACGGACTTAGGCGACGTGCGGCTGTTCCACACCGACGACGGCTCGGGTGAGATGACGCTGCTGCTCGTCCACGGCCTGGGATCGGACTCCCACGAGTGGGTCCACCACATCCCCGCGCTCGCCGAGCGGTACCGGGTCGTCGCGGTGGACGTGCGCGGGCACGGATACTCCTGCGCGCCGGAGTCCGGCAACACCCCCCGCCGGATGGCCGAGGACCTCGCCCTGCTCTGCGGCGCGCTCGGCATCGGCACGTGCGTCGCGATCGGCCACTCGATGGGCGGCCAGATCGTCTCCCACCTGGCGGTCGAACACCCCTCACTGGTCAGGGCACTGATCACGGTCGATCCGGGTTACGGCTTCACCGGCGCGGTGGCCGCCGCCTTCCCCTCCATGATCGAGCAGATGCGCGAGGACCCCCTCGCGGTCAGCCTGCGCAACGACCGGTGGACCTCCACCGAGGCGACCCCGCGATGGCTGCGCGAGTGGCACCGGCGGCGGATCCTCGCCACACCCCCACACGTGCTGTTGCAGGCGTTCGAGGCGATGTTCGGCGGGCCGGACGCGCTCGGCGTCCGCCCCAACTCCGACGAATACCTGTCGCGCCGGACCTGCCCGGTGCTGACCTTCTGGTTCGACCCGGCCCAGGCCGCGTGGGAGGCGAGTCTGTTCAAGGACCCGCGCTCCAGAGCCGTCACCTGGGAGGGCAGCAGCCATCGGCTGCACGAGGAACGCCCCGGGGAGTTCCTCCTCGTCGTCACGGACTGGCTAAGGAGCCTGCTTTGAAGTTCTCGTTGATGCTCAATCCGCAGATCCCGGGCTCGGGCTACAGCCAGGAGGACAACGCCAGAGCCAGGAGGCCCATCGGGCGCGACACCGAGTCCTACCAGAAGCTGCTGGACGAGGTGCGGGAGATCGCCGTCCACGCCGACCAGCTCGGCTTCGACGCGCTGATGATGACCGAGCACCACTTCCACTCCGAAGGCTTCGAGTTCTCGGTCAACCCGCTGATGTTCCTCACCGATCTGGCGGCCAGGACGGAACGCATCCTGCTCGCCCCGCTGGGCCTGGTGCTGCCCGCCTGGGACCCGATCAGGGCGGCCGAGGACGTGGCCCTCCTGGACCAGTTCAGCAAGGGCCGCCTGCGGCTCGGCGTGGCGCGCGGCTACCAGAACCGCTGGATGAACGTCCTGGGCCAGCGCTGGCACGCCTCCGCGGCCAGATCGGACGGATCGAACGCCGACAACCGCAACTTCGACGTGTTCGGCGAGGTGCTGAACATCATGAAGATGGCCTGGACGCAGGAGACGCTCCGCTACAAGTCCGAAGTCCTCGACTACGAGGTCCCCGCTCCGTTCGACGGCATCGAGGGCTGGCCCGCGCAGGAGTGGACCAGGACGTTCGGCGCCCCCGGCGAGATCGACGACGACGGGAAGATCCAGGCGATCTCCGTCTGCCCCCGGCCGTACCAGAATCCCTACCCCGAGCTGTGGCAGCCGTTCACCATCTCCGACCGCTCGGTGGTCCGGGCCGCCCAGGAGGACATCCTGCCGTGGATGTTCACTCCCAACCCGGACGAGCACGCCGCCAAGGCCAGGCTCTACCAGGAGGAGTCGGCCAAGTGCGGCCGCGACTACAAGCTGGGCGAGCACACCGGCATCCTGAAGATCGTCGGCATGGCCGACACCCGGGAGGAGGCCATCGCCACCTACGGCACGAGCATGCAGAAGGACTTCGCCGCCTTCTTCGGCCCGTTCGGCTACCTGGAGGTCCTGCGCAAGAAGGAGGACGACAGGCATCAGCCGATCAGCCCCGAGAAGGGCGACTACAAGCGGATGAACGAGGTCGAGATGGCCCTGCTCGGAGGTCCCGACGACGTCAAACGCGGCATCCAGCGCATGCTCGACCGGATGCCCGACCTGGAGTGGTTCGGCCTGTTCATGCAAGGCCAGCAGGGGGTTCTGCCCCTGGACACCGTCAAGCGCAACCTCGAGCTCTTCGCCACCAAGGTCATCCCCGAGTTCTCCGACTGACCTTCCCGCCCCCGGCTTTCCCATCCGAAGAACCCGGAGGATCCGTGCAGTTCTGGCTTGGAGCGTCCTTCGTCGAGACCGACCAGTTCATCGAGCTGGCCAAGGTGTCGGAACGGTGCGGCATCCACACGCTCACGTTGTCGGACCACATCTTCTACGCCGATTTCGACTCCCCCTATCCCTACTCCGATACCGGCGCGCCCCGCTGGAACGCCGAGACCCACTGGCCCGACGTGTGGGTGACGATCGGCGCGATGGCCGCGGTCACCTCGAATCTGCGCTTCGCCCCCAACGTCTACGTCGCCCCGGCCCGCGATCTGTTCACGGTCGCCAAACAGGTCTCCACGGCGGCGGTGCTCTCGAAGGACCGGGTGACGTTCGGCGTCGGCGTCGGCTGGTGCAAGGAGGAGTTCGTCCAGACCGGTCAGGACTTCCACACCCGTGGCCGCAGGCTGGACGAGATGATCCCGGCGCTGCGCGAGCTCTGGGCGGGCGGCACGGTCGAGCACCACGGCGCCCACTTCACCTACGGCCCGCTGTCGATCTCCCCCGTCCCCGCGCGACCGGTGCCGTTCTTCATCGGCGGCGACAGCGAGGCGGCCCTGCGCCGCGCGGCCAGGATCGGCGACGGCTGGATGGGCAACCGCGTCTACACGGAGGATCAACTCGACGAGATCCTCATCCGTCTCAGGCGCCATCTGAAGGAGTACGGCAGGCCGGAGGACGCCCTGGAGATCATCGCTCCCCTCGCGGTCATGCCCGACGCGCGCACCTACCGCCGCTTCGCCGCCAAGGGCGTCACCGGCACCCTTGCCGCCCCCTGGTGGCTGGCCACCCCTGAGGAGAAGGCCGAGCACGGCGACGGCATCGAGCTCAAGATCACCACCCTTGAGCGTTTCGCCGAGGAGGTCATCGCGAAGATGTGACCGTGGCCCGGCTGCCCGGCTGAGACCCGCCACGGGTCTCAGCCGGTGCTCACGCCCATCTCGGCGAGGGCCAGCTCCACGAAGTGGTCGAAGGGCTCGTCGACGACGCCGACTCGCCGCAGGGCCGCCATCCCCAGATAGACGCCGTAACCGGCGACGGCGCGCCGGCGGGCGAGCTCGGGTGGCTGCCCCAGCTCCTCCAACGTGGCCCGCATGAACTCCAGGCGACGCGCGCTCACCCGGCGGGCCACCTCGGCGGCGAGTGGGTCGTCGGCGGCGCTGATCAGCCGGAAGGCGACCGCCGAATCCGCCGAGTCGCCGAAGGCCGCCTCCAGCAGCCTGCGCATGCGCGGGGCCGGGTCGGCGATCTCCAGCAGCCCCGCGATGGTCTCCTCGGTGTCGGCCTCCCAGAGCACGAGCGCGGCCTCGACCAACGCCTGCCTGTTGGCGAAGTGCCAGTAGAAGCTGCCCTTGGTGGTGCCGAGCCGTACCGCCACCGGCTCCACGGCGATCGCGCCCAGGCCGCCTTCGGTCAGGGCGTCCAGTGCCGCCCTCGCCCAGTCACCCGCAGTCAACCGCCCCACCCCCGCAGTCTTCCATACGGGAGCGTATAGTCGAACCGTACGCAACCGTATGGAGATGGTCCGTGGTCTACAACATGCACGAACGCGTCATCCCCGCATCCCCCGAGCGGATCTGGGAACTGCTCGCCACGATCGGCGGCGAGCAGGATCGGCTCTGGCCCGGAGACAAGAGCTCCTTCCGCCTGCCCGAGGGCCTGATCCCGGGTGCGCCGGTGGAGCACGGCCCGATGCGCTACCGGGTGGGCGCCATCGAACCCGGCCGCCGGCTCTGGTTCGACACCGGCACGCAGCTCAGCGGCGGTCACGGCTTCACACTCCACCCCGTCGAGGGCGGCACGCTCGTACGGCACGAGCTGAAGGGCCGCACGGGGGGCGTGTTCCGGCTGATGTGGCCACTGGTGATCCGCCGCAAGCACGACGTGGTGATAGAGAAGATCCTCGACAACCTGGAAAGGGAGATCAGCCGTGCCCACGCTGATTGACCAGATCATGGTCGACCCCGACTTCAGTGAGCGGCACGAGATCACCGTTCCCGCCTCTCGGGAGCGGGTCTGGGACGCGGTCAATGCGCTGGAGCCATCCGACATCAAGGCGGCCCGCCCGCTTTTCGCCGCGCGCAACCTGGTTGCACGACTCCGTCACGGTCACGAGCAACGGGACATACCCGCCTTCTCCGCGCATCCGATGGTCACCGACCCGGGCCGTGAGCTGGTCCAGGGGCTGGCGGGCCAGTGGTGGCGGCTGGGCACGTCCGACAACCTGCCGCCCTTCGACGATCCCGCCGCCTTCCAGGCGTTCGACGAGCCCGGATACGTGAAGGCGGCGTTCGGCTTCGTCCTGCTCGACGACCGGCCGGGCCGGATCCGCCTGGTGACCGAGACCAGGCTCCTGGCCACCAGCCCGGACGCCCGGCGGGTCATGGGCCGCTACTGGCGGGTCATCCGGCCGGGCAGCGGCCTGATCCGGCGGGTGATGCTGGGCGCCATCCGGGAGAGAGCGACCGGGTAGCCTGACGGGGTGCTGCAACAGATCACGGCCACCCGATACGTGACCCCCCTGCGTGAGGGCGGTTCGCTTCCCGGCGTGGTCGAGGCGGACGACCTCGGCACCTACGTCGTGAAGTTCCGGGGGGCCGGGCAGGGCCGGCGGGTGCTCGTCGCGGAGATCATCTGCGCCGAGCTGGCCAGACGGCTCGGCTTCCGCACCCCCGACCTGAAGGTGATCGACGTCGACTCGCAGCTCGGCGCGCGGGAGCCCGACGAGGAGATCCAGGACCTGCTCAAGGCCAGCGAGGGTCACAACCTCGCGGTCGACTTCCTGCCCGGCGCCCTCGGCTTCGAGCCGCTCGCCTGGCCTCCGGACCCCGACTTCGCCTCCCGGCTGCTGTGGTTCGACGCCCTGATCCACAATGTGGACCGCAGCTGGCGCAACCCGAACCTGCTCCTGTGGCACGGCGACGTCTGGCTGATCGACCATGGCGCCGCCCTCTGGTTCCACCACAACTGGCCCGCCGCCGACCCGCAGCGCCGCTTCGACGCCGACGACCACGTGCTGGCACCGTTCGCCACCCGGATGGCGGAGGCCGACGCCGAGTTCAGCGAGAAGATCACCAGGGACTTCCTCGACGGGGTGGTGGACGAGGTGCCCGACGAGTGGCTGGACGACGAGCCGGGGTTCGACGGAGCCCAGGCCGTACGGCAGGCCTACGTCGAACACCTGCTGGCCCGCGCGCAGGGACCTCGCGCATGGCTGCCCGAACCGTCGAGCGCCCCCAGGCAGGAGAAGAAGACCGGCTCGGTGGGTGCGTTCTGGAAGGACAGCCGGTGAGAGACGTCTACGAATACGCCGTGATCCGGGTGATCCCCCGCGTGGAGCGAGGCGAGCTGATCAACGCCGGGGTGGTGCTCTACTGCCAGCCGCGCGGCTACCTGTGCGCGCGGGTGGAGCTGGACGAGGCACGGCTGCACGCGCTCGACGCCCACGCCGATCTCGACGGCGTACGGCACGCTCTCGGCGCCTACCAGCGCTCCTGCACCGCCGACGCGGGACCGCTGGCCGGGGAGCCGCTCGGCAGCCGGTTCCGCTGGCTGACCGCCCCGCGCAGCACGATCGTGCAGACCGGCCCGGTCCACGCCGGCCTCACCGCCGACCCCGAGGCCGAGCTGGAGCGCCTGGTGACCTGCCTGGTGCGCAGCATCTAGGCGGCACCCGGTGGGCGTGGAAGGTGCCGGCGGCCACCGCCTTGGCGAAGTCCAAGGCGGTGCCGACAGCGGCGGCGACCCGCTGGTAGCGGGTGAAGGCCAGGTGGGACCAGACGCAGATGACGTCGAGGGTGATGTCGACATGCGCCATGTTCTTCATGGGTCTTAACCTGGTCACCGTTGTGACCTGCAACAACGATGCAATCCGCAATGACCGTTAATCTGCGGGTCATGGAACGGCGGGACATCGAGATCTTTCTGACCCTGGCCGAAGAGCTGCATTTCGGGCGCACGGCCGAGCGGCTCGGCGTCAGCGGCGCCCGGGTCAGTCAGACCATCAAGCAGTTGGAGCGCCGCTTCGGGGTGGCGTTGTTCGAGCGCACCAGCCGGCAGGTGGCACTCACCCCGCTCGGCAGCGCGCTCCGTGACGACGTGCAGGCCGGCTACCAGCGTATCCAGGAGGGCATCGCCAAGACCATCGCCGCCGGACGGGGCTATTCGGGAGTACTGCGGGTGGGCTTTTCCAGCCCGCTGGCCGGCGAGGTCATCATGACGGCCGCCGAGGCCTTCCGCACCCGCCACCCGGACTGCGAGGTGCGCATCCGTGAGGTACACCTGTCGGACGCGTTCGGCGCGCTGCGCACCGGCGAGCTGGACGTACAGGTCACCGAGTTGCCCGTGCGCGAAGCCGACCTGTCGTGCGGTCCCGCGCTGCTGAGCGACCCGCGCATGCTGGCAGTCTCCTCCCGGCACCCCTTCGCCCGCCGCGACAGCGTCACCGTGGAGGACCTCACCAGGGACACCGTGCTCGTCCCCGCCGAGGCCCCCGGCTATCTGCTGGACGCGCTCGTCCCGGCGCACGCGCCCAGCGGGCGTCCCATCCCGCGTACCCCCGCCCTGACCTCGCGGCAGGAGCTGCTCACCCTGGTCAGCGCCGGCACGGGCATGGCCGTGGTGGGGAGCCAGGCGATGCGCTACCACGCCCGGCCGGACATCGTCTACGTGCCCATCGAAGACCTGCCGCCGATCGAGTACGGACCGGTCTGGCCGGCCAGCGGTCTGACCAGCAGGGTGCGCGCCTTCGTCACGCTCGCCCTCGCGTCGCGACCGAGCCGGGGCGACGTCGACGACCGCCCGGCATAGGGCGGACGGCCGGGCCCGAAGGGCCGGTCCCAGGGGCGGCAGGCGTCTTTCCCGCGCCGGCTCCGATCGAGCGCCGGGCCGCGTGAAGCTCTCCGGCGAGCATGAGGAAGATCTCGACGTGCCGCCGTTTCCTAACCCACAGGTTAGCGATCGTTGCGGATTACGTCGTTGGTGCAGGCCGGAGGCTTGATCAGGATGAGAGGCGTCAACGACGAGACATCCGACAGGCGGAGGCGAACATGATGGACAACCCCATCCCCGAGGAGTACAAGGGCGGCGTTCCATACCTCAACGTGCACGACGCCAAGAAGGCCGTCGAGTTCTACAGGAAGGCGTTCGGCGCAGAGCTGATCAACGAGATCCCGCGCCAGGGCGGCAAGGTCGCGCACGCGGAACTCCGGATCGGCGACGCGGTCTTCATGCTGCGCGACGAGTACCCCGAATACCGCTTCCGCAGCCCGAAGACGATCGGCGGCACCCCGGTCAACCTGCTGATTTTCGTCCCGGACGTCAACGCCTTCGCCGAGCGGGCGGCGGCGGCCGGAGCAAGCGTCATCCGGCCGGTGGAGATGCAGTTCCACGGCGATCTGCAGGTGGAACTGGAGGATCCTTTCGGCCACTCCTGGTTCTTCGCCAGCCGCATCCAGGACATGAGCTCAGACGAGCTGCAGAAAAGCGCTTCGGCCGCGAACCTCTGAGTTCGATCATCATTCGGGACCCGGGGGTGGAACCCCGGGTCCCGATCTGCTCCCGGCATTCGGCGTCGTACCCGACAGGTGCTCCACGTCCTCCTTGATCGGTAGCGGGGATCGGCGGCCTCACCTCTTACCGGCCCGCCCCCACCTCGCGCGCCGGCGTCACCAGATCCGGGATCGCCGGATGGCCCGGCGTGCCGCCGCGCTCGGCGCCGTGTCGCTGCGCGTGACGATCGCGGCGCCGCTCCTGCTGGTCGCGTGCCGCCCCCGGCTGCGCGGCCACTCCCGCGCGGGCCTAAGCGGCCACTCCCGCGCGGGCCTAAAAGGTGTATAGATGGCTCGCCGGGGCGGCCGCGGAGCGCGATGTCCAGGCGACCGTCATCACCATCGGCGTTCTGCCGGCCGTGGACTCTAGAAGAGCACCGACATGAAGGTGCCGACCTCCGTGAACCCGGCCTTGCGGTAGGCGGCCCGAGCCGGAGCGTTGTAGTCGTTGACGTACAGCGACACCACCGGCGCGAAGCAGTCGAGCGCGTGCTTGACCACCGAGGCCATCCCGGCCGCCGCGTGTCCCCGGCCGCGCAGGTCGGGGTGGACCCAGACACCCTGGATCTGGCAGGCCAGCGGTGTGACGGCGCCGATCTCCGCCTTGAAGACGACCCGGCCGTGCTCGATCCGCGCGTAGGACCGGCCGATCCGGATCAGCTCGGCGACCCGGGACCGGTAGAGGGCACCGCCGTCCCCGGCCTCCGGGGAGATGCCCACCTCCTCGGTGAACATCGCCACGCAGGCCGGCAGCAGGATCTCGAACTCCTCCGGCCGCACTCGCCTGACCAGCGGGTCGATCGGCACCGGAGACGGCACGGAGGTCGCCATCACCGGCTGGGCCCGGCGGATCGCGCGAGCGACCCCCCAGTAGGGCTCCAGCCGTTCCCACAGCGGCGCGACGGCCTCCGCCGGGCCGACGATGGAGGAACAGCGACGGCCCTGCTTACGGGCGCGGTCGGCGAAGGCGTGCACGGCGTCCGTGCCGGCGTTCACCGGCACCAGGTTGGCACCGGCGTAGCAGAGAGAGGTCAGACCGCCGCGTGGCCCGAATCCCCACATCTGACCACCGAGCCTGGCCGGATTGAGTCCGACGGCACGGACCCTGGAGGCGACGAAGACGTTGGCGACGGGGTCGGTGTCTAGGAGCGCCAGCACCTCGTCGCGATCATTGTCGTCGAGCACGCGCGACGCCGTTGTGCGCAGCATCACGCGCTCAGCCTACGCGACCCCTTCGATTTTGGCAGGAACCAACATAGAGCCAGTCATCTCTACCTACCCAAACCAGCCCTTGCCCCTATCCGGGCGGCGGGCACGGGCTCGGGGGTTCCCGCGCAGCGGGCGTCCGGTCCGACCGGCGCGCGCTCGGCCGGACCGGGCAGGCTGCCGTCCCTGAGGTAGGCGATCAGGTAACGGTCCGCGCAGCGGTTGCCGCCGAACACGACGCCGTGGTTGCCGCCGGGCACGGTCAGCAGCCGGGAGGAGCCGAACAGCGCGCGCATCTGCACGGCTCCCGAGTATGGCGTGGCGGGATCGCGCTCGGCCTGGACGAGCATGACCGGCGGCAGTTCGGGGCTGTCCTGGACCTTCACCGGTGTCCCGCCGGGCTCGGGCCAGAACGCGCACGGCGCGTTGTACCAGGCGTTCGGCCAGGTGAGGAAGGGCGCCCTGGTGTGCAGCTTGGACATGTCGGCCCGCCACCGGGCCCAGTCACGAGGCCAGGCGGCGTCACGGCACTGGATGCCGAGATAGACGGCGTAACCGTTCTCCGCTTTGGCGTCGTTCTGCGCGTGGCGGCGGTAGGCGGCGAGCAAGGGCTCGGTGTCGCCCTTCTTGACGTAGGCGGAGAACGCCTTGGCGAGCTGTGGCCAGACCACGTCGGAGTAGCCGCCGACGGTGTAGATGTCGTCGAGCTCGCTCGGGCCGACCACTCCACCGGCCGGACGGGTGCGCAGCCGCTCCCGCATGGCGTACCACGCGAAGGAGACGGACTTGCCGGTCGCGCCCAGCTTGTAGACGTCGTTGTGGCGGGCCGTCCACTTCAGGAAGTCCTGATGCCGCCGGTCGAAGGCGACGTCCTGGTCGAGGTTGGCGGCGTACCAGACCCTGCGCGGGTCCACCACGCTGTCCAGCACGAGCCTCCTGACCCGGTCGGGGAAGAGCGTGGCGTAGACCGCGCCCAGATAGGAGCCGTAGGAGTAGCCGAGGAAGCTGATCTCGGACTCGCCCAGCGCCTCCCTGATCGCGTCCATGTCCCTGGCGGAGTTCTCGGTGGTCATGTGCGGCAGCATCCAGCTCCACCGGTTCCCGCACGCCGCGGCGTACTCCTTGGCCCGGCCGAGCAGCACCGCCTCCTCCCGTTCGTTGCCGGGCACCTCGTCGGGGCGCGGCGGGGCGTAATACTTGGCGGGGTCCACGCATCGGAGCGCGGGTTCGCTGTCCCCCACGCCCCGTGGGTCGAAGCCGATCACGTCGAACCGGTCGGCCAGGCTCTCCGGGAGCTGGGCGGCGACGTATTTGGCCAGATTACGGCCGGAGGCACCGGGGCCTCCGGGGTTGACCAGCAGGACGCCCAGGTGGTTGTGGTCCCGGGAAGCCTTTCCCTTGATCCGGTTCAGGGCCAGGCTGATGGTCTGGTACGGGTTGGCGTAGTCGAGCGGCACCCTGAGGTCGGCGCACTCCACCTGGCTCTCCTTGGCCCTGGCCGGAGCGGTCGGCGCGCCGTCAGACGACACGGTCTTGCGCGCCTCGTCGCAGGGCCCCCAGACCAGCGCATCTCGCCGCTGCGCCGCCGCCCCCGGCGGCATCCCCACGGTGACCGCCAGCATCCCGGCTGCCATGACAATCCCGACGACCCTTTTCACGAATTCCCCCTACTCGTACGGCAGAGGCGATGATCTCCCGGGAGACGGCAGGGCCATCGGTGAGACGACCAGATCCTTACCATTGTGTAGGCAGTCGATTGCCATGTGTAACCAAGCGGGGCGAGACAGCGGGAAGCGGCCGAGCGCAGCCCGGTGCGATCCCGGTCAGCCTCCGTGCGCCGTGATGGCGTAGCCCTCGGGGCCGGTGAAGGTGAACGCGCGGCCGAAGGGACCGTCCTGCGGCGGGCCGGACGGGCGGCGGTGGAAGGCGAGTTCACCGGTGCGGGGGGTTGCGGCGGACCAGCAGCCGGCGGTGACCGGGCGGCACGCAGGTGAGGGTCGGCGCCGTAGACCTCGTCGCCGGCGACCCGGAGTGCACGGACGCCGGCGTCCAGGGCCCGGCTGATCATGGTGGTGGCTCGGGCGGGCTTGGTGGCGAACGCCACGCGGTCGGGTGTCCCGGCCGCCCGGCAGCGGTCCGGGTCCTCGGTCCACGAACGCGGCTGGAATGCTAGCCGACGACGACCTCGGGACCGGTGGCGTCGTCGTCGAGGTCGACCTCCACGCCCATCTCCTCGGCCAGGCGCAGGGCCTCCTCGATGAGGGTCTCCACGATCTGCGACTCGGGGACGGTCTTGATGACCTCTCCCTTGACGAAGATCTGGCCCTTGCCGTTGCCGGACGCGACGCCGAGGTCGGCCTCGCGCGCCTCGCCGGGGCCGTTGACGACGCAGCCCATCACCGCGACGCGCAGCGGGACCTTCAGGCCCTGAAGGCCCGCCTGGACCTGCTCGGCCAGGGTGTAGACGTCGACCTGGGCGCGGCCACAGGACGGGCAGGAGACGATCTCCAGGCCGCGCTCGCGCAGGTTCAGCGACTCCAGGATGCCGATGCCGACCTTGATCTCCTCGACCGGCGGGGCCGACAGCGACACGCGGATGGTGTCGCCGATGCCCTCGGCCAGCAGCGCGCCGAACGCGACGGCCGACTTGATGGTGCCCTGGAACGCCGGACCCGCCTCGGTGACGCCGAGGTGGAGCGGGTAGTCGCACCGGGCGGCCAGCAGGCGGTAGGCCTGGATCATCACGACCGGATCGTTGTGCTTGACCGAGATCTTGATGTCACGGAAGCCGTGCTCCTCGAAGAGCGAGCACTCCCACAGGGCCGACTCCACCAGCGCCTCGGGCGTCGCCTTGCCGTACTTCTGCAGCAGCCGGGGGTCGAGCGAACCGGCGTTGACGCCGATCCGGATGGGCACGCCGTGGTCGGAGGCGGCGCGGGCGATCTCGCCGACCTTGTCGTCGAACTTCTTGATGTTGCCGGGGTTGACCCGGACGGCCGCGCAGCCCGCCTCGATCGCGGCGAAGACGTACTTCGGCTGGAAGTGGATGTCGGCGATCACCGGGATCTGCGACTTCTTCGCGATGATCGGCAGCGCCTCGGCGTCGTCCTGGGAGGGCACGGCCACCCGGACGATCTGGCAGCCCGCCGCGGTCAGCGCGGCGATCTGCTGGAGCGTGGCGTTGATGTCGGCGGTGACCGTGGTGGTCATCGACTGGACGGAAACCGGCGCGTCCCCGCCCACCGGGACGGAACCGACCATGATCTGGCGGGATTCGCGTCGCTCGGCGATCGGCCTGGTCCTTACGGAAGGGATCCCGAGAGCAACAGAAGTCATTTTCAGCCCTTGAAGAGTCGACGGCGCTCCCCAGTCTAGGCAGTCGTGGTGAGCTCCCGTGCCCGAATGCGCGCCCACGCGTCGGCCTCCAGCACCTCGGCGACCGACTCGGCCTCGGTGACGGTGTGCTCGGCGACCACCGCGGCCACCGTGTCGACGATGCCGAGGAAGGGCAGCCGCCCGGCCAGGAAGGCCTCGACGCAGACCTCGTTGGCGGCGTTGTAGACGGCCGGGGCGGTGCCGCCCGCGGAGCCGACGTGGCGGGCCAGCGCGACGGAGGGGAAGGCCTCGTCGTCGAGCGGTTCGAAAGTCCAGGTGTGGGCCCTGGTCCAGTCGACCGTGGGGGCCGCCCCGGCGACCCGCTCCGGCCAGCCGAGGGCCAGCGCGATGGGCAGTCTCATGTCGGGCGGGCTGGCCTGGGCGATGACCGAGCCGTCGACGAACTCGACCATGGAGTGGACGACCGACTGCGGGTGGACCACGACGGTGATCCGGTCGAAGCCGAGATCGAAGAGCAAGTGGGCCTCGATGACCTCCAGGCCCTTGTTGACGAGTGTGGCGGAATTCACCGTGATGACCGGGCCCATCGACCAGGTCGGGTGGGCCAGAGCCTGCTCGGGGGTCACGTCCGCGAGCTCCGCGCGCGTCCTGCCGCGGAAGGGTCCGCCGCTCGCGGTGACGATGAGGTTGCGCACGGCCGACGCGTCGGGGCCGGTGGGGCCGGCGGCCCACAGACACTGGGCGAGCGCGGCGTGCTCGGAGTCGACCGGGATGAGCTGCCCCGGCTTCGCCAGGCGCTTCACCAGCGGGCCGCCGATGATCAGTGACTCCTTGTTGGCGAGGGCCAGCACCCTGCCCGCTTCCAGCGCGGCCAGCGTCGAGGTCAGTCCCAGCGCGCCGGTGATGCCGTTGAGTACCGTGTCGCACGGCCACGCGGCGGCCTCCGCGACCCCCTCCGGCCCGGCGAGCACCCGGGCGCCCACCCCGTGCGCGGACAGGGCCTCACGCAGCGCCGGCACGGCCGATGGGTCGGCGACGGCGACCGCGTCGGGCCGGAACTCGGCCGCCTGGCGGGCCAGCAGGTCGATCCGGCCGCCTCCGGCGGCGAGCGCCGCCACCCGGAACCGGCCGGGGTTGCGGGCGATGACGTCGAGGGACTGGGTCCCGATGGAGCCGGTCGAGCCGAGCAGGACGACGGAGCGGGTGGTGTCTGACTGCACCGACCCATTCTCCCGGCTTCCGTCTCCCTGTCGAACCGGCGTCGAAATCAGTGACGGGAGAAACACAGGGTGAAAGGCGATACTCACGCCTGAATTTCGCCATAGCAATAGTCGTAAACATTGAGAAACGCCGCCATATAGAGCATTAGCTTCCCGGTTCAACATCAGGTCTCGGGAGGTACGAATGCGGCGCACAGCACGCCTGGCCTCTTTCCTCGCTTTTCTCACTCTCGTCGCGGGCGGCGCCCCGCTCTCCGCGGCGGTCGCCCACAGCGCCGGCGCCACGACGGCCGGGCCCCGGCCGGTCGGGAAGGAGGCCGCCGACACCAGGACCGAGCAGCGCACCGTTCAGCGCTACTGGACGGAGGCCAAGATGGAGGCGACCCAGCCGCTCGACACCCTCGCGACCCTCGCACCCGAGAAGGACGGTGTCCGGCTCGCCGCGGCGGCCGTCGTGGCGCAGGCCTCGGCCGGCCCCGTCGCGGTCCCGGCGACCGCACCGGGCGGCGGCGCCGTCACGGCCACCCGGGCCTCCGCGTCCGCACGCGCCTCCACGGGGTCGCCGTGGACCCGGCGGGGGGCGATCGCCAAGACCGCCGGCCGGGTGTTCTTCACCTACCAGGGCCGCAACGCCTCATGCTCGGGCAACGCCGTGACCAGCGACAACAAGAGCACAGTGATCACCGCGGGGCATTGCGTGAAGATGGGCGGCGCCTTCCACGGCAACTGGGTGTTCGTCCCGGGCTACGACGACGGCGACCGCCCGCACGGCACCTGGGTGGCGACCGCGCTCTACACCACCCCGCAGTGGAACAACGGCGAGAACATCGACTACGACGTGGCCGCAGCCGTGGTCGCCCCGCTGAACGGCAGGTCGCTGACCGACGTGGTCGGCGGGCAGGGCGTCTCCTTCAACCAGGCCCGGCGGCAGCAGATGCACTCCTTCGGATATCCCGCGGCCGGCCCCTACGACGGGACCAGGCTGATCTACTGCGGAGGCCGGGCGTTCGACGATTTCCTGATGTCCCGCGACATCGGCCTCACCTGCGACATGACCGGCGGGTCGAGCGGCGGCCCCTGGTTCTCCGGCTTCGACGAGAACACCGGCCTGGGCACGTTGAACTCGGTCAACAGCTTCAAGTACGGCTTCGCCGCCGACTGGATGTTCGGCCCCTATTTCGGGACCGACGCGCAGGCGGTCTACGAAGCGGCGCAGAGCGCCACCACTCCCTGAGATTTACCGAAAGTAGTCACATCGGCACACCACGTAGTGCAAAATCGAGTCCCATGACTCTGAGCCTCCCCCTGCTTGCGAGTGCCGCGCTCGTCGCCGGTCTGATGGGCTTCCCCCCGGTCGGCGCGCCGACCACCGAGCACAGGCAGCAGGCCGCGAGCGCCGTCCACCCGCTCCGACCGGCCGGCGAGCCGGCCGCCGGAGCCGTGGCCCCGAGTGGGGACGACGTCGTCGAGCACGTGGCCGCACGCAGCCCGTCGGACCAGCGCCGCGTGCTCGACTACTGGACCCCGCGCCGGATGGCGGCCGCCGTCCCGATCGGCCTGCTCGGGGCGGCGACCGGGCTGCTCGGCAGGCCGGACGCCCCCGCCCGCCGTCAGGCCGCCCGCACCGGCGGGGCACGCTGGACCGCGGGCGGGGCGGTGACCCGCACCACGGGGCGGGTCTTCCTCACCCTCGGCGGGCTCGACTTCGTGTGCTCGGCGAGCTCGGTCAAGAGCGCCAACAGGGATCTCGTGGTGACCGCCGGGCACTGCGTCAAGGACGGCACCGGCGCGTGGGCCGACAACTGGACCTTCGTCCCCGGTTATGACCGGGGCGGCCAGCCGTACGGGCAGTTCGCCGCCCGCCGCATGTTCGTCGCGGGCCCCTGGTCGCGCAGCGCGGACGACAGCTACGACATCGGCATGGTGGCGCTCAACGCCAGGGGCGGCAGGCATCTGGAGGAGGTCGTCGGCGGCCAGGACATCGCCTTCGACGCCCCCCGGGGCCGCCCTGCCCACAGCTTCGGCTTCCCGGCCGAGCCGCCCTATGACGGCGAGCACCTGATCTACTGCGCCGGCCCGGTCCACCCCGACCCGCACGACCAGACCGGAGACCAGGGCATGCGCTGCGACATGACCGCCGGCTCCAGCGGCGGCCCCTGGCTGAGCGGCTTCGACGCCGTCACCGGACGCGGCGCGATCACCTCGGTGAGCAGCTTCAAATACAGCGACGACCGCGCCACCATGTACGGCCCCTACTTCGGCGGCACGGCCAGGGAGCTCTACACCACCGCCGAGAGCTCGTGACCGTGGGGAGCGCCCGGACCCACATCCGACTCCCGAGCGAGAACGCCCGCGAGGCGCCGACGGGCGAACGCGACACACCGGCTCCGTGAACGGCACGGCCCGCACCCCGGGGCGACGGGGTACGGGCCGTGCACGATCTGCCGGTCAGCGGACCGGAGGGTCAGAGGGTCAGCCCGGTGAGGACCATGACCTTCTCGTAGGTGAAGTCCGCCATCGCCGAGCGGACGCCCTCGCGGCCGACGCCCGAGTCCTTGACGCCGCCGTAGGGCATCTGGTCGGCGCGGTAGGACGGGACGTCTCCGATGATCACGCCGCCGACCTCCAGCTCCCGGTTGGCGCGGAAGGCGATGTCCAGGTTGCGGGTGAACACCCCGGCCTGCAGGCCGTACTTGGAGTCGTTGACGGCGGCGAAGGCCTCGTCGACGCCGGACACGGACTGGACGATCATGACGGGCCCGAAGACCTCCTCGCAGGAGACCTTGGCGTCGTGCGGCACGTCGGCCAGGACGGTCGGCGCGACGGTGGCGCCGTCGCGGGTACCGCCGGCCAGCAGCAGGGCGCCGGCCGCGACGGCCTCCTTGACCCACTGCTCGACGCGTTCGGCGGCCTCGACCGAGACGAGCGGGCCGACCTGTGTCTTGTCCTCGGCGGGGTCTCCGGTGACCAGCGCCTCGACGGCGGGGACCAGCCTGGCGAGGAAGTCCTCGCGCACGGACTCCTCGACGATCACCCGCTGAACGGCGATGCAGCTCTGCCCGGCCTGGTAGTTGGAGAACAGCGCCACCCGGGAGGCGGCCCAGTCGAGGTCGGCGTCGGCGAGCACGACGGCGGCGGCGTTGCCGCCGAGTTCCAGGGTGACGTGCTTGCGCGGCACCTGGTCCATGATCGCGTAGCCGACCGGCCCGGACCCGGTGAAGGAGACGATCGGCAGGCGCGGATCGTCGACGAGGGCGGCGGCGCGGTCGTTGGGCACCGGGAGCACGGAGAACATGCCCTCGGGCAGTTCGGTCTCGGCCAGGATCTCGCCCAGCACCAGGGAGGAGATCGGCGTCGCCGGTGCCGGCTTGACGATGATCGGGGCGCCCACCGCGATGGCCGGGGCGACCTTGTGGGCCACCAGGTTGAGCGGGAAGTTGAACGGCGTGATCGCCAGGATCGGGCCGTGCGGGACGCGCGAGACGTAGGCGAGGCGCCCGGCGGAGGCGGCTTCGGTGTCCAGGCGCATGGCCTCGCCACCGAGGCGGCGGGTCTCCTCGGCGGCGAACCGGAAGGTGGAGACCGCGCGGTTGACCTCGCCGCGGGCCCAGAAGATCGGCTTGCCGTTCTCCGCCGTGATGAGCCGGGCGATCTCCTCGGCGCGCTCGGCCAGGCGGCGCGAGACGTGGGCGAGGGCCTCGGCCCGCACGTGGATGGGGAGCGCGGCGGCCTGCTTGCGCACGGCCGCCGCCGCGGCGACGGCCTCTTCGACCTGGTCCGCGGTCGGGACGGAGCAGATGCCGACGACACGGCCGTCATGGGAGTTGGTCACGGTGAGCTCGGCGTCCCCCGTGGCGGGGCGGCCGGCGAGCCAGAAGGGGCGCACGTCCATGGCTCCGACGGTATGCCACCGCTCCGGAGGTGGCGTTACTCCACTACGCACAAGAGACTTGCGCGGGCACGCCGTTACGCATAAAAATAACTCTCTCCATGCCTGTAACGAAAATGGGCTGGATTGCGGATATTTCTTATATGGCGGCGGTTTGAAGGATCTCTGCCCTGGCTAAGTCACCGAATGCAACTCCCCGAGAGCGGAAGGGCGTGGCCGCATGACCTCTCCGGCGCCGCGCGGACTGCAGGGCGCCTATCTGCTCGGGGAGAGGGCCACCCAGGACGAGCTCCGCGGCAAGCTGCTCGACGTGGCCAGTCAACTCCTCGTCACCATCGGCCCGGAAAGCCTGTCGATGCGGCGCATCGCCGCCGAGGCGGGGTGCTCGACGACGGTCATCTACACCATGTTCGGCAGCAAGGAAGGTCTGGCCGAGGCGCTTTACCTGGAGGGCTTCGAACGCTTCCGGCGACGGCTGGAGGCCGTGCCCTCACATCGGGACGCGCTGGAGCACCTCACCGCGCTCGGACCCGCCTACCGGGAGGCCGCGCTGGCCGAGCCCGGCTACTACGCCCTGATGTTCGAGCGGGCGATCCCCGGCTTCGTGCCGAGCGAGCGGGCCAGGACCCTGGCCCGGGCGGCGCTGAACGTCCTCGACCGGGTGATCGCCGACTGCATCTCGGCGGGATACATCATCCCGACCCAGCCCAGGAAGATCGCCGATGCCCTCTGGGCCGCCGCCCAGGGCGCCATCAGCCTGGAGCGCGCGGGGCACCTGCGTGACAGCCGCACCTATGACGCGGTCACCTACGCCACCATCTCCCGCTACCTGGTCGCCAGGCCCTGACCCGCCGCACTCGTCGCGTCCCGGCTCCAGTTCTGACCTGCCGCACCCGTCACATCCCCTCGCCGCCCATCCGGCCGGGCTCAGCCGGGCTCGGCCGGATGGGCCGATCGGTCCGGGCTCACTCCGTCACGGCCAGCGCGACCCAGAGCTCGGCGCGGGCCGCCGGGTCGTCGAGGTCGCGGCCGAGAAGCTCGGCGACACGGCGCATGCGGTAGCGCAGGGTGTGGCGATGCACGCCGAGCCGTTGCGCCGCCGCGTCCCAGTGACCGTTGCACGCCAGGTAGGCGCGGAGGGACTCCAGCAGGTCGGCTCGCGAGCCGTACTCGCGCAGGGGGGCGAGCAACGCCGAGGAGAACGCCGCGGCCGCGCCGGGGTCCAGCAGGGACAGCAGGCCCTGGCCGGCGAGGTCGGCGAAGCGCATGACCCGCTCGGCGGCGCGACGGGCCGAGGCCAGCGCCCGGTCGGCCTGGTCGAGGCCCGCACGCAGGTCGTCGAGGCCGACCGGGGAGCCGACTCCGACCGGGCCGTGTTCCCGCAACACCGCGATCACCTCCTCGGCCCGCTCCGCCTCGACGACGGCCACCACCCGGTCCTCCACGGCCACCGCGAAGTCCTCGCCCGCGCCTTCCAGCACCGCCTCCCGATCCCCGCCGGCGGCCAGCACCACCAGCGGCTCGCCGGGCAGAGCGCCTCCCAGCCGTTCCAACGTCTCCTGGCCGGCCTGCACCTGCCCGGCCAGCAACAGCTGTAGCACCGCCGAACGGACCCGGCGCTCGGCTGCCAGATGCTCGCGGCCCTGCTCGATGGCCAGCGTCAGCAGGGACCCGGCGGCGTTGACCACGGTGTGCGCGACCGGCGTGAACGGCCGGGTGAGGCCGACCGCGAAGAACCCCCGGACGCGACGGGCGCCGAGCGGCTGCACGATGACGTGCTCGTGGGGCGTGGAGAGCGACAGGCTGGCGGGTTTGCCCCCGCTCGCGGGTTTCCTCAGGCGCTCCAGTTCGGGACGGAGGCCGGCGACGCCGGCGGCGCCCTCTCCCGCCGCGTGCCGTACGGCTCCCGCCTCGTCGAGCAGGGCGGCCCAGCCGCCGAGCTCGCGGGCCAGGCCGTCGATCACCGCGCGGGGGCCCTCGGGGCGGAGGGCGGCGCGGGTGAGGCGCCCCTGGGTGGCGAAGGCACGGCTGATCTCGTCGTACTGCTCGGCCGCGATCAGGTCGCTGACCAGTTTGCCGATCGCGACGAAGGGCGTGTCGCGCGGCACCTCGATCAGCGGCAGCCCCGCCCGTGCCGCCGCGTCCACCAGCCCGGCCGGGATCGCCTCGTGTCCCAGCCCGACGCCGAACCCGAGCCCGGTGACCCCCTTGCCGACCAGACGCTCGACGTAGGGTCCGGCGTTGCCGGCGTCCAGGCGCATGCCCGTGGTGAGGACGAGCTCGCCGCCCTCCAGGAACGGGGTCGGGTCCTCCAACTCGCTGACCGCCACCCAGCGCACCGGCCGATCGAGCGAGTCCTGCCCGGTGAGCACGCCGAGTCTGAGCGGCAGGCGCCGCACGATGGTGCGGAGCGTCGGCGCCACGACCACCCCCGGTTTGTACGTTACGGCTAGAGTGCTATCGGTAATTTTGCCATAGTGCATCATCCATGCAGCGGCATATGCGACATACCGTCGCAGTATGAGTACCGTCACCCAGGGCGGCCCCTCGCTTCCGCAGGAGCGCCGGGTTGTCACCGAGATCCCCGGCCCGAAGTCCCGCGAGATGTTCGCGCGCAAGCAGGCCGCCGTTCCGCCGGGCATCGGCACCACGCTGCCGGTCTTCGTGACGCACGCCGGTGGCGGTGTCGTCGTCGACGCCGACGGCAACTCGCTGATCGACTTCGGCTCCGGCATCGCGGTGACCAGCGTCGGCAACGCCGCCCCGCGCGTGGTCGAGCGGGTTCAGAAGCAGGTCGCGGACTTCACCCACACCTGCTTCATGGTCACGCCGTACGAGTCGTACGTGGAGGTGTGCGAGAAGCTCAACGAGCTCACGCCCGGTGACCACGAAAAGCGCACCTTCCTGCTCAACAGCGGCGCCGAGGCCGTGGAGAACGCGGTCAAGGTCGCCCGCCACGCCACCGGACGCCAGGCGGTCGTCGTGTTCGACCACGGCTACCACGGCCGGACCCTGCTGACGATGTCGCTGACGGCCAAGAACATGCCCTACAAGCACAGGTTCGGCCCGTTCGCCCCCGAGGTCTACCGGGTGCCGCTGGCCTACCCCTTCCGCTGGCCCACGGGCCCGGAGAACTGCGCGGAGGAGGCGGCGGCCCAGGCGATCGACCAGATCACCAAGCAGATCGGCGCGGAGAACGTGGCCGCCGTGGTGATCGAGCCGATCGCGGGCGAGGGCGGCTTCATCGAGCCGGCCAAGGGCTTCCTGCCGAAGATCGTGGAGTTCTGCCGGGAGAACGGCATCGTCTTCATCGCCGACGAGGTCCAGACGGGCTTCTCCCGTACCGGTGACCTGTTCGCCTGCGAGGACGAGGGCATCGTCCCGGACATCATCGTCACCGCCAAGGGCATCGCGGGCGGCCTTCCGCTGGCGGCCGTCACCGGCCGCGCCGAGATCCTCGACAAGGTCCACGTCGGCGGGCTGGGCGGTACCTACGGCGGCAACCCGCTCGCCTGTGAGGCGGCGCTGGGCGTGCTGGAGACCATCGAGGCCGACGACCTGACCGG
This sequence comes from Streptosporangium sp. CA-135522, assembly GCF_050949235.1. Classification (NCBI taxonomy): domain Bacteria; kingdom Bacillati; phylum Actinomycetota; class Actinomycetes; order Streptosporangiales; family Streptosporangiaceae; genus Streptosporangium; species Streptosporangium sp. CA-135522. The sequence continues at coordinate 2,222,336 of NZ_CP192026.1, read as the reverse complement.
CAAGGCCCGCCGTATCGGCGAGGTCATGCTTCCCCGGCTGCGCGCCATCGCCGACAAGAACCCGGTGATCGGCGACGTTCGCGGCCGCGGCGCCATGATCGCCATCGAGCTGGTCGTCCCCGGCACCAAGGAGCCGCACCCCACCGCGGCGGGTGAGATCGCCAAGAGGTGCCACGCCGAGGGACTGCTCGTGCTGACCGCGGGCACCTACGGAAACGTCCTGCGATTCCTGCCGCCGCTCGTCATGCCCGACCACCTGCTGGAAGAGGGCCTGGCCATTCTGGAGAAGACCATCAGCGCGCTCTGACGGTTTAGATCACCCCATAAGGGGCACCCGGCTTGAGACTGGGTGCCCCTTTTGCTGCTGTACGCCCCTCAGAAAGGTAGTGATTTAACCACTGCTTGACACCCACCAAGGCGATCACGGGTCACGGCGGCGTTATAACGGTTCCGGTATGACACTGCGCGATCAAGACGGGAGGCGCAATGAACTGGGGACCGAATAGAACGGCGCGGAACACGCTGACGTTCGATCCTGAGGGCCTGACCCCCACCCAGCGTGAGGGGGACGCCTGCGTGGCCTGCCACAAGAAATGGCCCCGCCCGCGGATCCGGATCGGCCGTCTGCCCGACGACGGGGCCCTGTACGCCTGCCCGGAGTGCGCGGACGCGTTGCTGCCGGACCTCCAGGAGAACGTCTACCCCCTCCCCCGCCGGGTGGCCTTCTCCTGAGCCCTCGCCTGGGCTCCCGGCTCCCCTCCCGGGCGGCCTCCGGATCCCTTCCGGGAACCGAAGCCCTTCCGGAAAAAGGAAGGCGCCCTCCCCCGCCGGAGCGGGGAAGGGCACCGAAGAACCGCGGCGACTACGGCGACTACTTGGTGTAGCCGACGGTCGTCCAGTTCTTGTCCGCGTACCCGAAGGAACCGTAGTTCGCCAGGTTCTTCTTGGCCGCGTAGATGTCGGGGCGCTGGTACATCGGAATCGTGTGCACCTCGTCCCAGATCAGCTTGTCGGCCGCGTTGCCCAGCTCGATCGCCTTGGCCGGGTCCATCTCACCCGCGGCCTGGTCGATCAGCTTGTCCAGCTCGGGGGTGCCGACGCGCGGGAAGTTGCTGCCGAAGTTGTCGGGGCTCGTCGGCGACTTGTAGATCTGCGGCAGGGCGCCGTTCGGGAACGGCGTGCCCAGCCAGGAGAACGGGACGAGGTCGAAGTTGCCGGGGATGATGAAGTCGTCGAAGAACTTGTCGTCCGGCACCGGCTCGATGACGACCTTGACGCCGATCTCCTTCAACATCGCCTGGGTGAGCTCGCCCTCCTGCTTGGAGGTGGACAGGGAGGCCGGGACGATGAAGCGGAGCGAGAACTCCTTGCCGTCCTTCTTTCGGTACTCCCCCTCCTGCTTCCAGCCCGCGGCGTCCAGGAGCTGCTTGGCCTTCTCCGGGTTGTACTTGCCCAGTTCGCCGGAGTTGTCCACGTAACCCTTGTGGGTGTTCATGTACAGGTGGTTGTTGAGCGTCTGGACCGGCCAGTCCATGTCCTTGAGGTCGGACGCGGCGATCGTCTCGCGGTTGATGCCGAGCTGGATGGCCTGGCGGACCGACTTGTCCTTGAGGAACGCCGAGGAGCCGTTGACGGTGAAGTGGCGCCAGTTCGGGGCCGCGGCCTTGCGGATGTCGACGTTCGGCACCGCCTTGGCCCGCTTGAGGTCGGCGGCGTTCGCCGGAATCTCCACCGCGTCGAGCTCGCCGTTGGCGAAGGCGTTGAGCTTGGCGGTGTCCTCGGTGGTCCGGAAGATGACCTTGTCGAGCTTGGCCTTCTGACCCCACCACTTGTCGTCACGGACGAGGGTGGCGGTCTTGCTGGTCTGGTCCATGGACTCGACCTTGAACGGGCCCGCGGTGACCGGGATCTTGTCGATCCAGCCCTTGTTGAACGCCTCGGGCGTCTCGTTCGTCGAGGCGGGGTAGAGCGGCGAGAACATACCCGGCCAGTCCGGGTAGTTCTTGTCGAAGGTCACCACCACGTCCTTGTCGGTGGCGCCCTTCTCCACCGAGGCGACCCGGTCGTAGCCGTCGGTCGAGGAGACCTGGTACTTGTTGTTCTTGCCGTTCAGGGCCTTCCACTGGGCCTGGAAGTCCTTGTAGGTGATCGGCTTGCCGTCCGACCAGGCGGCCTTGTCGTTGATCTTGTAGGTGACGACCTGCTTGCCCCCGGTGAGCTCCATCTTCCACTCGGTGACGTAGTCGGGGTTGTTGGTGACCTCGGCCTTGTCGTTGGCGATGGCGACGAGCGGCATGAGCGGCTCGATCACGTCGTCGGTGTTGGCGTTGGTGCCGTTGACCTGGTTGTAGTTCCACTGGCTCTGCCACTGGTTGAGCGCCAGCTTCACCGAACCACCGTCGGTGACCTGGTCGTAGGCGACCGGGTTGGTCGTGCTTCCGGGAAGCCCGGCGGCCTGCTGCTGGGCCTCCTTGGCGGCCTCGGTCGAGCCGGCCTTCGGCTTGTCGCCGCCGCCACCGGCGCAGGCGGTGAGGGCCATGGCCAGGAGCGCGGCTCCAGCGACGGCCTTGTAGCCAACCTTCACGTGTTCCTCCAACGGGGTTCGTCAGTGACGCGAGGTCATGACGACCTCGGTCTCCTCGGGGTAATGGCAGGCGGCGCCGTGGTCGACGGCGGGCGCGAGCTGTACGACAGTGGGTTCTTCCTCGTCGCACCTGCGGGCCTCGGCGGCGCCCAGCAGGGCGCGTTTGGGGCAGCGGGTGCGGAAGCGGCAGCCGGACGGCGGATCGGCCGGGCTGGGCAGGTCGCCTTCGAGCAGGATCCGCTCGCGCGAGCGTTCCAACTCGGGGTCGGGCAGCGGGATGGCCGACAGCAGTGCCCGCGTGTAGGGGTGGGCCGGCCTGCCGTAGACCTCCTCGACCGCGCCGATCTCGGCGATCTTGCCGAGATACATGACGGCGATCCGGTCCGCGAGGTGCCGGACCACCGACAGGTCGTGCGCGACGAAGAGGTAGGACAATCCGAGCCTGACCTTCAGCTCCTCCAGCAGGTTGATCACACCCGCCTGGATGGACACGTCCAGCGCCGAGACCGGCTCGTCGAGCACGATCAGCCGGGGCTCCAGGGCCAGGGCGCGGGCGATGCCGATGCGCTGGCGCTGGCCGCCGGAGAAGTGTTGCGGGTAGCGCTGGGCGTGGCTCGGGTCGAGCCCCACCAGGCTGAGCAGTTCGGCGATCCGGGCGGCGACGTCCTTGTGGCCGTGTGCGCGCAGCGGCTCGGCGAGGATGTCGCCGACCGGCATGCGCGGGTCGAGCGCGGCCATCGGGTCCTGGAAGACGATCTGCAGGTCCCGGCGGAGCGCCTTGCGCTCGGCTCCGGCCAGCTTGGCGCTGTCCTTGCCGAGCACCACGACCGTGCCGCCCTGCGGCGCCTCCAGCTGCATGATCTGCTGCAGCGTGGTGGTCTTGCCGCAGCCCGACTCGCCGACCAGGGCCAGCGTCTCGCCCTCGGCGATGTCGAAGCTGATGCCGTCGACCGCGTGCACGGTGCCGACGCGGCGCTTGAACACCGCGCCCTTCATGAGCGGGTAGTGCCGGATCATGTTCTCGATCCTCAGCACGATGTCCCGCTCGGCGCGCGGCCGGGGCTCCGTCGTCTCGGCGGGGGCCTCGGGCACCGGGTAGATCGTGGCGCCGTCGAGCCCCTTGAGCTCGATCTCGTGCGAGCGGATGCAGGCCGACATCCGGGTGCCGGGGCCGATCCGCTCCAGGTCGGGCTCGGCCTCGTCACAGGCGCTGACCCTCATCGGGCAGCGCGGCGCGAACGGGCAGCCCGACGGCAGCGCGGCGGGCGAGGGCGGGTTCCCCTCGATCGGGATCAGCCGCTCGGACGGCCGGTCCATCCGCGGGATCGAGGCGAGCAGGCCCATCGTGTACGGCTGGCGCGGGCGGTAGTAGACCTCGTCCACGGTGCCGAGCTCGACCGGCTTGCCGGCGTACATGACCAGCACCCGGTCGGCGATGCCCGCGACGACCCCCAGGTCATGGGTGATCATCACGATGCCCGCGCCGGTCTCCCGCTGCGCGGTCTTGAGCACCTCCAGGACCTGCGCCTGGATGGTGACGTCCAGCGCGGTCGTCGGTTCGTCGCAGATCAGCACGTCGGGGTCGTTGGCGATGGCCATGGCGATCATGGCGCGCTGGCGCATGCCGCCGGAGAACTCGTGCGGGAACGCCTTGGCACGCACGCCCGGGTGCGGGATGCCCACCAGGTCCAGCAGTTCGACGGCCCGCTTGGCGGCCTTGTCCTTGCCGAGCTTCTGGTGGATCCGCACCGCCTCGGCGATCTGGTCGCCGATCGTGTAGACGGGGGTGAAGGCCGACAGCGGATCCTGGAAGATCATGCCGATGGCCTTGCCGCGGAGCCGGGTGAGCTCGTCCTCCGGCATGTCGAGCAGTTCCCGGCCGTGCAGCCTGACCGAGCCGCCGACCTCGGCGCCCGCCGGGAGCAGACCCATCACCGCCAGCGAGGTCACCGACTTGCCGGAGCCCGACTCGCCGACGATGCCGAGCACCTCGCCCCGGCTGAGCTGGTAGCTCACGCCCCGGACGGCCTTGATGCCGCCGCGGAAGGTGACGTTGAGGTCGTCGACCTCCAGAATGGGCCCGTTCTCCACGCTCCGCGTGCCGCGGGCGCCGATCGTCATGTCTCGCTCGTTCACTGGTTGCTCCCCGGGTCGAGCGCGTCGCGCAGGCCGTCGCCGATGAGGTTGATGCTGAGGACGAGCAGCACGAGCAGGCCGGCCGGGAAGAGGAACAGCCACGGATAGCCGGTGACCTTGCTGCTGCCGTCCGCGATCAGCGTGCCGAGCGAGACGTCGGGCGGCTGGATGCCGAACCCGAAGAACGACAGGGCCGCCTCTCCGAGGATCGCACCGCTGATGTTGAGCGTGGCGTCGATGATGAGCAGGGAGGAGAGGTTCGGCACGACGTGCCGCAGGATGATCCGCCAGCCGGGGATGCCCATGTAGCGGGCGGCCAGGATGTACTCCCGCTCCCGCAGGGAGAGCGTCATGCTCCGGACCACCCGGGAGGTGATCATCCAGGAGAAGGCCGCGAGCAGCGCCACGAACCACAGCCAGGAGCCGCCCTTGAGGTTCGGCGAGACGATGGCGATGATCAGGAAGCTGGGCAGCACGAGCAGCAGGTCCGCACCCCACATCAGGGCCTTGTCCACCCACCCGCCGAAGTAGCCGGCGGCGGCGCCGACCAGTGCGGCCGCGCCGGTGGAGAAGAGAGCGACGAGGAAACCGATGACGATCGACTTCTGCATGCCGCGCAGGGTGACCGCGTAGACGTCCTGGCCGATCTGGGTGGTGCCCCACCAGTGTTCGGCCGAGGGCGCCTCCAGGAAGGCCAGGAAGTCCTTCTCGGTCCAGTCGTGGGCGCCGACGAACGGGCCGGCGTAGGCGAGCGCGAGGAGCAGCAGCAGCGCCAGCAGGCCGTAGCGGGCCTGCGGGTTGCGCATCAGACGGGCGAGGACGACCTTCGAACGCATCTAGCTCACCCGCACCCGGGGGTCGAGGGCGGCCACGGCGAGATCCGACAGCAGACCCGCGACCAGGACGCAGACGGCGGCGAACAGGCTCACCGCGGCGACGGAGTTGGTGTCGTTCTGCTGGATCGAATCCACCAGCCAGGCGCCCATACCGTGCCAGCCGAAGATCTTCTCGGTGAAGGTCGCACCGGTCAGCAGCGTGCCGAAGGTGAAGGCGAAGTAGGTCGCGGCCGGGACCAGCGCGGTCCGCAGGGCGTGCTTGAACAGCGCCTTCCTGCGGCTGAGGCCCTTGGCCCGAGCGGTGCGGACGAAGTCCTGGCCCAGCACATCCAGCATCATGTTGCGCTGGATGCGGCTGTAGAAGGCGACCTGCCCGAGGGAGAGCGAGATCGTCGGCAGGATCAGGTGGTTGAGCCGGTTGGTGAACTGCTCCCAGCCGCTCAACGCCGGGTTGTACTCACCGGTGTACTCCAGGAGCGTGAAGCCCAGGACGTCGTTGAGCTTGACCGCCGCGATGGTGAGCATCGTCGCCGTGACGAAGACCGGGATCGCCATGATGACGAAGGAGGTGACTCCGATCGCCCGGTCGCTGATGCTGTACTGCTTGACCGCGGCGTAGGCGCCGACGGCCACGCCGATACCCGAGCCGATGATCGTGCCGATGAGCAGCAGCCGCAGGCTGACGCCTATGCGCCGGCCCATCTCGCCGTTGACCGACTTGCCCTCCCAGGTCTTGCCGAAGTCGCCGTGGGCGAGCCCGGAGACCCAGGTGACGTAACGCTCGAAGACCGGCGTCTTGTCGTTGAGGTTGTAGTCGTTCAGCGTCGCGTCGACGACGGCCTCCGCCACCGGTGGCTGGCGGCCTTCGTACTTGGCCCTCGGGTGGAGGCTGGTCGCGGCCAGGAAATACGCCATGCTCGCGGCGATCGCCACCAGCAGGACATTGCTGACCAGCCGCTTCAGCAGGTAGGCGCCCATCGTCCTCCCCTCATGTGTCGCCCGGGAGCGCGAGGGGCGGGCGGGGAAGCCCAAGGAGCGAATGCCTCGTTTACCCCATTAGCGCATGTTTAATCCCGTTATGGCATTTTTAGACCGGGATGAGCGAAACGATACCTGCAGGAAGCAACGGGGCCGACCGTTGGCGGTAACGATACGGAGTCGAGATGTCCTGGTTCTGTCACAGGATGTCCAGGTTTTGTAACACGTAACCCGGCGTGAGTGACGTGCTTTCCGATGCCACCGCTCAGGGCCGTTCCTCAAGGGAGGCGTCCTCGGAACGCCGGGGACAGTGGCCGGAATCACCCGTCCACCGTCCCGGCGCCTTCGGGGGCGCGGGCGCCGACCGCGGGGAGCGACCGGCGCCGTACGGCGCGCGGACTCGGGGACCGAGCGCCACGGTTCAGCACGAGCGACGCACGGACTCGGGGACCGAGCGCCACGGTTCAGCACGAGCGACGCACGGACTCGGGGACCAGGCGCCACGGTTCAGCACGGACGGCGCACGGACTCGGGGACCAGGCGCCGTGCTTCAGCACGGACGGCGCGGGGTCAGGCCGGCTGGAGGATCTGGCCGGACTGCTCGCGCATGCCCCACGGCGAGCCGTAGGCGTTGAGCAGATCCAGGAACGGCACCGCGTCGAACGCCTCGGGGCCCAGCACTCCGGTGCCCGACCAGCCGCCGGTGGCCAGCAGCTCCAGCGCGACCACCGGATGCACGGCGGTCTGCCAGACCACGGCCTGGCAACCGTACTCCCGCATCGACCACTCGTTGTCGACCACGTGGTAGAGGTAGACCTCGCGCGGCTCGCCGTCTTTGCCGACGCCCTTCACCCAGGTGCCGGCGCAGGTCTTGCCGCGCATCCGGTCGCCGAGCGTGGCCGGGTCGGGCAGGCTGGCCGCGACCACGTCCCGGGGAGAGGCCTCGACCCCGCCGACCCGGATCTTGCCCGCCCGATCCAGGCCGAGCTTGTGCAGGGTCTTCAGAACTCCGATGAACTCCTCGCCGAGGCCGTACTTGAACGTCACCCGCTTGGCGTCGATCCAGCGAGGGACGAGCAGCACCTCCTCGTGCTCGACGTTGACGCACTCGACCGGGCCGATCCCCTCGGGGAAGTCGAAGACCTCCGGCTCGCTGAACGGCTCGGTGGTGTGCCACTCCCCGTTCTCCCAGATCACCGGCGGGTTGAGGCACTCCTCGATGGTCGTCCAGATGGAGAACGTCGGCGCGAAGTCGTAGCCCTCGACCACGAGGTTCGACCCGTCGCGGATGCCGATCTCCTCGATGCTCTCGAAGAGGTGCTCGGAGGCGTAGCGCGCGAACACGTCGGCGAGCCCGGGCTCCACGCCCATGCCCACCAGCGCCAGCCTACCCTTGCCCCGCCAGGCGTCGCCGAGCGCGAACTGCTCGTCGCCCAGCTTCACCCCGGTCAGTTCGTACGGCCTGCGGGGATGCGGTCGCGACAGTGACATCGCCATGTCGAGGTAGTGCGCCCCGGCATTGAGCGCGGCCCGGAACAGGGACATGGTGAAGCGCGGATCCACGGCGTTGAAGAGCACGTCACAGCGGTGCTCCGCCAGCGCCGCCTCGACCGCGGCCTGGTCGGAGGCGTCCAGCCCGATGGCGCTGAACCGCGGATCGTCGATCTTGGCCACAACGCCGGCGGCGCGGCTCTGTTGAGAGTCCGCCACCACGATGTGTTCGAAGAAATCTCGGCGTGCGGCGATCGGAACCACGGCGGAGCCAACCCCGCCCGCTCCCACAAGAAGGATTCTCATGGTGGGAGCCTACTCGCTGACTGGTCAACCAACCAATAGAGAAGATGCGATTCGGCCACCGAATCCATTGTTGATATTGAAGATCACGACGGAAACCGTGGCTGCTTCGGGCACGGACAGACATGCTCGAAGAAACGGCAAGGTGCCCCAGGGCCGAGGCGACAGCCGGGACTCCCCTGGCGGATCACGCCCGGCTGGAGGATGGGCGGGGCCGTGACCGGTCAGGCCCGGCCCGTGGGTCCCCCGCTCACTTCACCAGGTTCTTCCACCGCCGCTCCCAGTCGGTGTAGTCGGTGCATTTCCCGCCCTGGCCCCCGCAATCGCCTGTCGGGCGAACGGCGAAGAGGACGCGCCGGATCCAGTCGTCGTCGCGGACGTGGTAGATCTCACACATGTGACGGGCGCGCCCGTCACATGCCTGGGGGTTGGCCGGAGCGAGCCCGGTCCAGGCGGCGGCCCGGCGCTGCACGTCCGGCGAGGCGGTCCAGTTGAGCCACCGGTAGGCGCAGTTCGGGCTGGCGGGCTTGGCCGCGAGCATCCACGAGTCGACCCACCCGGTCATCGGCGCCCGCTCCAGCGCCTTGACCCGCCGGCCCGCACGCTGGAAGAGGTCCCGGTGGTACGGCAGGGCCTGGGCGAGCCGTACCGACCCCGCCGCCAGAGCCCGGATCACGTCCACGGAGTCTTTCCAGTAGATCCGCTCGGGGCCGTCCCGCTCGGCGAGCAGCTTCATGGCGGCGTCGAGCTGGACGGGGGTGAGCTGGAACGGATTCTCGACCCCCAGCTCGGGTGCGGTCCGCCTGAGCGCGAGCGCGGCGTCGGCGATGCCCAGCGGGTCGTCCTTGATCGCCACAGGAGTGGTCGTGTAGAGGGCCTCCGGTCCCTGTGGCCTGCCCAGCTCGTAGATGACCTGGTTGACCCCCCACAGGTACGGGACGCCGTAGACCTTGCCGTCCCGCCGCACGGCGGGCAGCTCGCGCAGTCGCTTGGGGATGTGCTTGTAGTCCTCGATCAGGGCGGTGTCGACCGGCGCGACCTCGCCCTTCGCCATCAGCCGGCCGGCCAGGTCGGGCGCGGGCGAGATGACGTCGTAGGAGTTCTTGGCGAGCTTGGCCGCCATCTCCTCGCTCGTCGCGACCCGGTCGAGCTTCACCACGCGGCACCCGGTCTTCTCCTCGAAGGGAGTGACCCAGTTGAACCGGGAGTCGGTCCCGCCGTACTCGACGTGGTCCTGGAAGGTGAGCACCTGGAGCGTGCCCTCGCCCTTGCCGATGGAGGCCGAAGGCGTCGGGGTCGGGCTCGCCACCGGCTGGACGGCGCCCGTGGCCCCCGTCGAGGCGATGACGGCGAGCGTCAGCCCGCCCGCCAGGGCTCCGAGATGCGTACGGCGGAGCCTGTCCCTGCCCATGAAGTCCCCCCGCGATGGCGCTGCCGACCTGTTCGGAGCCTATCGGCCCGCCGTCGGGCCGGGGCCCGAGCCTCCCGGGCCCCGGAGGGCTCTCGCGGCACGTGGCGGCCCCGCGACGGTCCACCGCCGCGGGGCCGCATCGCACGAGGACTACTTGTTGGTCGGGAATCCCAGGTTGACGCCGCCGTGGCTCGGGTCGAGCCAGCGTGAGGTGACGACCTTGCCACGGGTGTAGAAGTGCACGCCCTCGGTCCCGTGGACGTGGGTGTCGCCGAACAGCGAGGCCTTCCAGCCGCCGAAGCTGTAGAAGGCCATCGGCACCGGGATCGGCACGTTGATGCCGATCATGCCGACCTCCACCTCGTTCTGGAAACGCCGGGCGGCGCCCCCGTCGTTGGTGAAGAGCGCGGTGCCGTTGCCGAACTCGCCGCCGTTGATCAGCTCCACTCCCTCCTCGTAGGAGGACACGCGCACGATCGCCAGGACCGGGCCGAAGATCTCCTCCCGGTGGACCCGGGAGCCGGCCGGGACGTGGTCCAGGACCGTGGGGCCGAGCCAGAAGCCCGGGCTGTCGGCGGCGCTCTCTCCCCCGAGGACCGGGGTCTGGCGGCCGTCCACGACGAGCTTGGCGCCCTCGGAGACGCCCAGGTCGAGGTAGGAGGCGACCTTGTCGCGGTGAACCTCGGTGACGAGGGGGCCCATCTCGGAGGCGGGGTCGTCGCCGGGGCCGATGGTGAGCGCGGAGACGCGGGAGACGATCTTGTCCACCAGCTCGTCGCCGACCGGGTCCACCGCCAGCACGACGGAGATCGCCATGCAGCGCTCACCGGCCGAACCGAAGCCCGCCGACACCGCCGCGTCGGCCACCAGGTCGAGGTCGGCGTCGGGGAGCACGAGCATGTGGTTCTTGGCGCCGCCCAACGCCTGGACCCGCTTGCCGTGGGAGGTGGCGGTCTCGTAGACGTACTTGGCGATGGGCGTGGACCCGACGAACGAGACGGCGCGCACGTCCGGATGCTCCAGCAGCCGGTCCACCGCCACCTTGTCACCCTGGACGACGTTGAAGACACCGTCCGGAAGCCCGGCATCCTTCCAGAGGGAGGCCATCAGCAGCGAGGCCGACGGGTCCTTCTCGGAGGGCTTGAGGATGAAGGCGTTGCCCGCGGCGATCGCGATCGGGAACATCCACATCGGCACCATGGCGGGGAAGTTGAACGGGGTGATCCCGGCCACGACGCCCAGCGGCTGGCGGATCGAGTAGGAGTCGACACGGGTGGAGACGCCCTCGGAGAAGCCGCCCTTGAGCAGGTGCGGGATGCCACAGGCGAACTCCACGACCTCCAGGCCGCGGGCGACCTCGCCGAGCGCGTCGGAGTGGACCTTGCCGTGCTCGGCCGAGATGAGCCGGGCCAGCTCGTCGCGGTTGGCGTACATCAGCTCGCGGAAGCGGAACAGCACCTGCGACCGCTTGACCAGCGAGGCGTCCCGCCAGGCGGGGAAGGCCGCCACCGCGGCGGCCACGGCCGTGTCGACCTCGGCCGTGGAGGCCAGGTGAACCTGCCCGCTGACCTCGCCCGTCGCCGGGTTGAAGATCTCGGATGTGCGTCCGGCGCCCTCGGCGGGGGCTCCGTTGATCCAGTGGGTGACGTTCTTCACGACGAGACGACCTCAGCGTTGATGACTTCGAGCGCGTTGACGATGATGCCGAGGCCCTCGGCGGCCTCGTCCATGCTCAGGGTGAGCGGCGGGGCCATGCGGATCACGTTGCCGTACAGGCCGCCCTTGCCGGCGAGCAGACCGGCCTTCTTGGCCTCCTCCATGAACCGGGCCGCGAGTGCCGGGGAGGGCTCGCCGGTCGCGGGGTCGACCAGCTCGACGGCGAACATCAGACCCTTGCCGCGGACGTCGCCGACGATCGGCAGGCGCGGTGCCGCCTCGCGCAGGCCGTCGATGATCAGGGCGCCGGTCCGGGCGGCGCTCGCTTGCAGGTCGTGGTCGAGCACGTAGTCCAGCGTCGCGTTGGCGGCGGCCATGGAGATCGGGTTGCCGCCGAAGGTGGCCAGGCCGACCGCGTGGAGACCGTCCATCAGGTCGCCCCGGGCCACGACGCCGCCGACCGCGAAGCCGTTGCCCAGGCCCTTGGCGAAGGTCATCATGTCGGGGGTGACACCGTGGTTCTGGATGCCGAAGAACGCCGAGCCGGTCCGGCCCCAGCCGGTCTGCACCTCGTCGGAGATGAACAGGATGCCCTGCTCGTCGAGGACCTCCTTGTAGGCGGCGAACAGCCCGTCGGGGGCCATGGTGAAGCCGCCCACGCCCTGGATCGGCTCGGCGATCAGCGCGGCCACGTCGCTGGAGACCGCGGTGGAGAGCACGTGGCGCAGGTCGTCCACGCAGGCCGCGATGTAGTCGGTGTCCGACAATCCGCGGAACTGGGTGAGGTGCCGGTCGGCGCCGTGCAGGAAGTGCGCGTTCAGCGGCGACAGCGAGTTGTTCTTCCAGGCGCGGTTGCCGGTCACGCCGACCGTGCCGAAGGAGCGGCCGTGATAGCTCTGCCGCATCGCGAGCACCTGGTCGGACTTGCGCGCGTAGGTGGCCAGCAGCAGCGCGGTCTCGTTGGCCTCGGTGCCGGAGTTGGTGAAGAAGACCTTCGCGTCCTTGATGCCGGACAGCTTGGCGATCTTCTCGGCCAGCTCGACCTGGCCGCGGAGCAGGTAGACCGTGGAGGTGTGCACGACGCCGGTGGCGAGCTGACGCTCGACGGCCTCGCGCACCTCGGGCACGTCGTAGCCGATCATGTTGGTCAGGATGCCCGCGAAGAAGTCGAGATAGCTCTTGCCCGACGCGTCGACGACCCGGTTGCCCTTGCCGCCGACGATCTCGATGGGCTCGTTGTAATAAAGGGCCACCCAGTTGGGCATTACCGCCCGGTGGCGCGCGAGAAGGTCCGACATGTATCGAGTATCGCGGTTCGCAGCGACCACTCCTACCGCCAACATGTCGGCATATGGCCGCCTAACCCATCACATTGTAATTATGGGGCTCTTTCGGCGCATCGAGCCGTCCCGTCGGACCGGAGAGCCGTCCTGTACGGCTTGCGCCCAGCGACGGTTGGCGCAAGCCGTACAGGACATCGGGCGGAGCACCCCCCAGGTTCCCCGCCCGAGCATCGGGGGTCAGGCGAGCGCGGAGAACCGCGCCCGCAGCGGGCGGCCGGCGGCGAACCCGGTCGATGTCGAGCGACACACGAATTCATCGTCACCCAATTTTCCCACTAAAGCAATCTGAAATATATGAATATTTGCGGTCTTCACGAGGCCGCTCTCCCCGCCCCGGCTTCCCCGACCCCTAGGGGATGTCCCGTCCTCCCGGCGGGGGAGCGCCGTGACGGCGGCTACTCCCATAGAGGCACCGCACTCGCCTCCCCCCGGCTGACGACCGGCGGGGGTCTCCTCCTCCACCATCGAAGCATCGCGAATCGAGCCACCCGACGAGAGGCGATCCGAGATGACCGTCACGATCGACCGCCCCGAAGCCCCGGCCGGGCCGCCCAAGCTGAACCGCCATCAGCTCAAAGTCGCCCAGCGCGAGACGCTGGACTCTCCCAGGATGGAGTACGGCCTGCTCGCCAAGATGATGTTCAAGCCCGTCGACCTGCTCTACGGCAAGGAGGGCTCCTACACGAAGTTCGCCATGCTGGAGATCATCGCCCGCGTGCCGTACCAGGCCTGGGAGCGCGTGGGCTACTGGGCGCTCCACCGCCATCACGGCAGGTCCATCCTGGCCCGGCGGGTCTTCGAGCGGATCGTGGAGGCCCGCGCCGAGCAGGACAACGAGCAGTGGCATCTGCTGATCGTGCAGGATCTGGTCCAGCGCAACGGCGACCGGCAGAACCGGCTGCTGCACAAGGTCGCGCCCTGGTTCATCGCGTTCTTCTACTACCACGTGTCATGGTTGCTGTTCGTGATCCGGCCCGAGCTGAGCTACCGGCTCAACGCCGAGTTCGAGGACCACGCCGAGCACGAGTACATGACGTACGTCGCCGAGCACCCCGAACTCGAGTTCCAGCCCGACCCGGGCACCTACGCCGCCGAGTACGGCCGCTACGCGTCGGTGGCCGACCTGCTCCGCCAGATCGGCCACGACGAGCGGACGCACAAGCTCGACAGCCTGGAGAACCTCTCAGCTCCCCGTCTCCACCATGCCCGGTTCTGAGACCGCGGCCGCGGGAACGGGAGCGGGACGCAACATCGTGAGCGCCAGCGCGGCCGCCGCGAGGGTGAAGCCGACTCCCACCCAGGAGCCGAACGACATGGCCGAGACGAACGCCTCCTTCGCGGTCCGCGCCAGCGCCGGGTCTCCCAGCACGAGCGCCCCGCCGATGGAGCCACGCGCGGCGGCCGGGGCCTCGGCGGGCATCGCAGAGGTGTAGACCCCGGCGAGCACGCTGCCGAGCACGGCGACGCTCAGCGCCATGCCCACCTGCTGGACGGTGTCGTTGAGCGCCGATCCCACACCGGCGTGCTCGGGCGGCACCGCGCCCATCAGGGTCGCGTAGGCCGCGGGCCCGGCGAGACCGCCGCCGACGCCCATGAGCATCAGACCGGTGATCATCAGGCCGTACCCGGTGTCGGCGGTCATGAAGGCGAGCACGCCGAAGCCGAGGGCCATCACGGCCAACCCCACCGCGACCAGCGTGCGGTTGCTGACCTTCTGCCCCAGCCCCGCGCCCACGGCGTTGAAGAGCGCGGCACCCACGGCGTAGGGCAGCAGCGCCAGACCTGCCCGCATGGGGCCGTAGCCCAGCACGAACTGCAGATATTGGGTGAGCATCAGCAGCAGCGCGCCCGTGCCGAACGACAGCAGCACGATCGAGAACGACGACCCGCTGAAGTTGCGGTCGCGGAAGAGCTCGAGCGGCAGCATCGGACGTTCGGCCCGCCGCTCCCAGAGCACGAACCCTCCCAGTGCCAGCACCGCCAGCACCGCGGCGATCAGCGTCTTGGCCGACGTCCAGCCCGCGCCCGGCGCGGAGATGACGACGAAGACCAGGGCGCCCATGCCGACGGTGGACAACAGCACGCCGATCGGGTCGAGCCGCCGGGCCGGGCCTCGCGTCTCGGGCATCAGCAGCAGGGCCGCGATGACGGCGACCACGGTGATCGGCACGTTGAGCAGGAAGATCGAGCCCCACCAGTAGTGCTGCAGCAGGAAGCCGCCCAGCGTGGGACCGGCGATCACGCCGACCATGGCGACCGCGCTCCAGGCGGCGATGGCCTTGCGGCGCTCGCTCTCGTCGAAGACGGTGATCAGGATCGACAGGGTGCTCGGCATCAGGATGGAGCCGCCGACGCCCATCAGCGCGCGGGCGGCGATGAGCTGCCAGGGTTCGGCGACCAGCAGGGCGATCAGCGAGGCCCCGCCGAACAGGACGAGACCGATGATCAGGAAACGCTTGCGACCGTAACGGTCGGACAGGCTGCCCGAGGTGAGCAGCAGGCCGGCGAAGACCAGGACATAGGCGTCGATGATCCACTGGATCTCCGAGGGACTGGCGCCCAGGTCGGTCATCAGCACCGGGATGGCCAGATTCAGGACGGTGTTGTCCACCACGAGGACCAGCAGGCTCAGGCAGAGCACGCCGAGAATCCACCAGCGTCGGGGATGAGGCTCTGCTCGTACAGTGTTCGATTCCACTCGCACAGTGTACGACAAGCCTCGCACAGTGTGCGAGCTGTTTTATTCTTAAAAGGTGAATCAGCACCTCAGCTCGGTCTGGACCCGCGAGAGCCGTCCCGCCAAGAGCCCGGGACTCAGCCGCGACCAGATCGTGCGCGCAGCCATGGGTCTGCTCGACGCCGAAGGCCTGGACGCGCTGAGCATGCGCCGTCTGGGCGCCCGCCTCGGCTCCGGCGCGACGAGCATCTACTGGCACGTGGCCAACAAGGACGAGCTGCTCGAACTCGTCATGGACGAGGTCCTCGGCGAGGTCCCCCTGCCCGATCCCGACGTGGTCGGCTGGCGGGACGCGGCCTCGGTGTTCGCCTACGGCCTGCGCACGGCGCTCTTCGCGCACCCCTGGGCGGCTTCGCTGATCGGCGCCAGAGCGGCCCTCGGGCCCAACGCGGTGGAGATGTCGGCCCGGCTGCTGCGCACGTTCACACTGGCGGGATTCAAGGGCCTGGAGCAGGACTACGCCTCCTCCGCGCTCATGTCATACGTGCTGGGCGCAACGACGCCCGAGCTCACCTGGCGCAGGATGACCAACGACGGCGAGATGAACGGCCAGGAGCTGCTGGCGGCGCTGAGGCCCATGGTGGAGCAGGCCGCTCGCGACCACCCCGAGCTGGCCGCACGCTACTCGGAGTACTACGGCGCCGAGGTCGACATCGAGACCGTCCGCCTGCTCTGCTTCGACTTCGGCCTGACCTGCTTCCTCGACGGTCTGCAGGAACGCCTGAGGCAGGCCGCCATGGAGCCCGGGGCCACGAGGTTCGGAACGGAGATCCCCCACGAGGCCCGAAACTCCGAGATCTGAAGCAGCGCGAGGGTCGCCCACTGCCGTCCCGTCAGCCGCCCGAGCCTGCCGCGCAGCCCCAGCCAGGCGAGGAACATCGCCACCGCCATCGCGAACCTCAGCATCAGCAGCGTCGTCACCGACATGCCCGCGCCGTAGGCGTAGAACGCGAAGACCGGCATGAGCCCGAACGCCGTCGCCGAGGTCAGCGTCGCGGCGACACCACGTCGTGCCTTCACAGCCCCATCCACTGCTGTATGCGGGCGAGCAACTCCTGAGCGTCGACGGGCTTGGTGACGTAGTCGCTGGCTCCCGCGGCCAGGGTCTTGTCCCGGTCGCCCTGCATGGCCTTGGCGGTCACCGCGATGATCGGCAGGTTCGCGAACCGCGGCATCTTGCGGATGGCGGCGGTGGCGGCGTAGCCGTCCATCTCCGGCATCATGATGTCCATCAGGACCAGGTCGACGTCCTCGTTGCGCGACAGCGTCTCGATGCCCTTACGGCCGTTCTCCGCGTAGAGCACCTGCATGCCGTGCAGCTCCAGGATGTTGGTCAGCGCGAAGACGTTGCGGACGTCGTCGTCGATGACCAGGACCTTACGGTTCACCAATATGGTGTCCACCTCGTCCACCTCCTGCGGCCGCTCGTCGAGGCTGGGCTGGACCAGCGGCAGCACGTGACCGGGCTCCTGGGCCGACAGATGCAGGGTGATGCGTTCGCGCAGCTCGTCGAGGCTCGGCAGGATCTCCAGCGGCTGGGTGTTGGAGCGGCCCCTGAGCAGGTTCTCCTGCGGCCGGGTGAGCGTGCGGGTGTGGTGGGCGAGCACCGGTATCTCCCGCAGGGCCGGGTGGTCGTCGAGCCCGCGGAGGAACTCCGCCGCCCCGTCCTGTCCCATGCCCAGGTCGAGCACGATGCAGTGGTAGTCGTCCCTGCCCACGCTCTCCAGGGCGCTCTTGGGATCGTTGGCGGTGGACACCCAGACCGGCCCGTGCGTGCCGGTAAGGTCGGCCCCGACGCTCTCGGCGAGCTGGGACAGCAGCCCGTTGGGCCGGGACTCCACGACCAGCAGACGGCGGCCGTCCCCACTGGACGTCTCGACCGGCGCGACGGCCTGCCGTACCGCGACCGGAGCGGCCGGGCCGACGGCCGCGGGGGTCTCCCTCTCCGTGGTCCTCGTGGCCGTGGTGCTCGGGGTGACGTCCGCGATCGGCAGGCAGAGGCTGAAGGTGCTGCCCTCACCCAGAGCGCTGACCGCCCGGATCTCTCCGTTGAACAGTGCGGCGATCTCGCGGCTGATGGACAGGCCCAGCCCGGTGCCACCGTACTTGCGGCTGGTGGTGCCGTCGGCCTGCTGGAAGGCGTCGAAGATCTGGGAGAGGTTCTCCTTGGCGATGCCGATGCCGGTGTCCACGACGTGGAAGGCCAGGGCCTCCTGGTCCGGGACGCCCAGGAGGTCCATCCTCCCGACCCGCTCGATGCGGAGCTGGACCGAGCCCTCCTCGGTGAACTTGACCGCGTTGGACAGCAGGTTCCGCAGCACCTGCCGGAGTCGCTGCTCGTCCATGAGCAGCTCCTCGGGCACGTCGGGAGCGACGGTGACGTCGAAACGGAGCCCCTTCTCCGTGGTCAACGGGCGGAAGGTCGCCTCGACGTAGTCGAGCAGCTGCCGCAGGGGCAGGGATTCGAGGCTGATGTTCATCTTGCCCGCCTCGATCTTGGAGAGATCGAGGATGTCGTTGATCAGCTGGAGCAGGTCGGTGCCGGCCGAGTGGATGACGTTGGCGTACTCCACCTGCTTGGCGGTGAGGTTGCGGGCCGGATTCTGGGCCAGGAGCTGGGCGAGGATCAGCAGCGAGTTGAGCGGGGTGCGCAGCTCGTGACTCATGTTGGCCAGGAACTCGCTCTTGTACTTGGAGGCCAGCGCGAGCTGCTTGGCCCGGTCCTCGAGCTCCTGCCGGGCCTGCTCGATCTCGCTGTTCTTCGTCTCGATGTCGCGGTTCTGCCGGGCCAGCAGCTCCGCCTTCTCCTCAAGCTCGGCGTTGGAGCGCTGCAACTCCTCCTGCCCGACTTGAAGCTCGATCGCGAGCCGCTGCGACTCGGTGAGCAGCGAGTCGGTGCGGGCGTTGGCGACGATCGTGTTGACGTTGACGCCGATGGTCTCCACCAGCTGTTCGAGGAAGGCCCGGTGAACCTGGGTGAACCGGTTGAGGCTGGCCAGCTCGATCACGCCGAGCACCTGGTCCTCGACGATGATCGGCAACACGATGAGGCTGACCGGCCCGGCCGCTCCCAGGCTGGAGGAGATGGTGATGTATCCGGCGGCGATGTCCTCGACCAGGATGGGACGTCTGGCGAGCGCGGCCTGTCCCACGAGCGAGTCGCCGAAGTCGTAGCGCCGGCCCGTCTCCCGGTGACCGTAGCCGCCGACCACCCGCAGCTCCGCGCCGTTCGAAGTCTCCTCGGCGAGCAGGAACGTTCCGTGCTGGGCGGAGACCAGCGGGGCCAGCTCGTTCATCACCAGCTCGGCCACGACGGCGAGATCGCGGTGTCCCTGCATGAGACCGGAGATGCGGGCCAGGTTGGACTTGAGCCAGTCCTGCTCCTGGTTGGCCAGGGTGGTCTCGCGCAGGGACTTCACCATGGAGTTGATGTTGTCCTTGAGCTCGGCCACCTCGCCGGAGGCGTCGACGGTGATCGACCGGGTGAGGTCGCCGGAGGTCACGGCACTGGTCACCTCGGCGATCGCGCGCACCTGACGCGTCAGGTTGCCGGCCAGCTCGTTGACGTTCTCCGTCAGCCGCTTCCAGGTGCCGGAGACCCCTTCGACCTCGGCCTGGCCGCCCAGCCGCCCCTCACTGCCGACCTCCCGGGCGACACGGGTGACCTCGGCCGCGAAGGAGGACAGCTGATCGACCATCGTGTTGATCGTGGTCTTCAGCTCCAGGATCTCGCCCCGGGCGTCCACGTCGATCTTCTTGGTCAGGTCGCCCTGGGCGACCGCCGTGGTGACCTGAGCGATGTTGCGGACCTGGTTGGTGAGGTTGTTGGCCATCGAGTTGACGTTGTCGGTGAGGTCCTTCCACGTGCCGGCCACGTTGGGCACGCGTGCCTGACCGCCCAGCTCACCCTCGGTGCCCACCTCGCGGGCCACCCGGGTGACCTCGTCGGCGAAGGCGCTCAACGTGTCGACCATGGTGTTGATGGTCTGCGCGAGCGCGGCGACCTCGCCCTTGGCCTCGACGGTGATCTTCTGGGAGAGGTCGCCGCGGGCGACCGCCGTGGTGACCTGAGCGATGGAACGCACCTGGCTGGTGAGGTTGTTGGCCATCGAGTTGACATTGTCGGTGAGGTCCTTCCACGTGCCGGACACCCCGCGCACGGTGGCCTGGCCGCCGAGGTTGCCCTCGGTGCCCACCTCGCGGGCCACCCGGGTGACCTCGTCGGCGAAGGCCGACAGCTGATCGACCATCGTGTTGATGGTCTCCTTCAACTCCATGATCTCGCCGCGCGCGTCCACCCTGATCTTCTGCGACAGGTCGCCCTTGGCCACCGCCGTGGTGACCTGGGCGATGCTGCGCACCTGGGCCGTGAGGTTGTCGGCCATCACGTTCACCGACTCCGTCAGCGCCTTCCAGGTGCCGGAGACGCCCTTGACGTCGGCCTGACCGCCCAACCGGCCGTCGGTGCCCACCTCACGGGCCACCCGGGTGACCTCGTCGGCGAAGGACGACAACTGATCGACCATCGTGTTCAGGGTGTTCTTCAGCTCCAGGATCTCGCCGCGCGCCGAAACGGTGATCTTCTGCGACAGGTCGCCGCGAGCGACCGCCGTGGCCACCTGGGAGATGTTCCGTACCTGGTCGGTGAGGTTGCCCGCCATGTAGTTCACCGAGTCGGTGAGGTCGCGCCAGGTGCCGGAGACGCCCTTGACGTCGGCCTGACCGCCCAGCCGGCCGTCGGTGCCGACCTCACGGGCCACCCGGGTGACCTCGTCGGCGAAGGACGACAGCTGATCGACCATCGTGTTGATGGTGTTCTTCAGCTCCAGGATCTCACCCCGGGCGTCCACGGTGATCTTCTGCGACAGGTCGCCCTTGGCCACCGCCGTGGTGACCTGGGCGATGCTGCGCACCTGGTCGGTGAGATTGCCCGCCATGAAGTTCACCGAGTCGGTGAGGTCGCGCCAGGTGCCCGCGACGCCCGTCACCTCGGCCTGACCGCCCAGCCGGCCGTCGGTGCCCACCTCACGGGCCACCCGGGTGACCTCGTCGGCGAAGGACGACAGCTGATCGACCATCGTGTTCAGCGTGTTCTTCAGCTCCAGGATCTCGCCGCGGACGTCCACGGTGATCTTCTGCGACAGGTCGCCCGTCGCCACCGCGGTCGCGACCTGGGCGATGTCGCGCACCTGGTCGGTGAGATTGCCCGCCATTGCGTTGACCGAATCGGTGAGATCCTTCCACGTGCCGGAGACGCCGGGCACGTCGGCCTGGCCGCCCAGTTGCCCTTCGGTGCCCACCTCCCTGGCGACACGCGTCACCTCGGAGGTGAACAGGGAGAGCTGGTCCACCATGCCGTTGAAGACGGTGGCGATCTCCTTGAGCAGCCCGTCGCCGTCGTCGGGCAGACGGGTGCCGAAGTCGCCGTCGCGCACGGCCGTGAGCCCGGCCAGAAGCTGACGTAGATCCAGCTCTTCCACGCCAGATGCGGCGGACGCCGACCCGCGCCCCGTCATGTCAGAAGTCCCAACCATGTCAACCATCGCGCCCTTCGGCCATGAAAAGGTCAAGTAATCCTATGGCTACAGAGTCAGACACCACCTGCGTGACGCATGAAACTCATGACAGGGCGCCCGCGCTTCACACCTGTGATCTCCCGGAGGCGAGACCAGGTGCCCGCGGAAGCGAGACCGGGTGCTCCCGGAAGCGAGATCGGGTGCTCCCGAGGCGAGACCGGATGCCCGCGGAAGCGAGACCGGGTGCCCGCGGAGAAGAGATCAGCGCGAGAGGCGGACCTCCCACCGGGCGTTCCCGGCACCTTGTGAGCGAGGCTCGGCACCATAGGAGGCGCGCGCCGTATGGAAGCCGAGCCCGGCGTCGGAGTCGTGCTGAGCGTGGCGGGACTCCGTACGGGAGACGGACCCGGCGTGGGAGACCGCCGCCGGGGAGGCTGCGTGGGATCCGGCGTGGGAGGCGGTGCGGGCCACCGCCGTCTGCGCCAGGAGCGCGCCCGCCAGGACCAGGGCACCGCCGATCAGCTGCGGGACGCCGAGCGCCTCGCCGAGCAGACCCCATGCGATGACCACGCTGGCGAGTACCTCGAGCGAGGCGACCGTGGCTCCGACGGCGGCGGTCAGGGCACGCACCGCCGCGATCCCGGTGGCGTAGGCGACCACGGTGCCGACGAGCACCAGCCAGCCGATCGCCAGGGGGGCCGGCAGGGTACGGCCGTCCAGTGTGAGGTCGGTGGCGAGCAGGTGCCAGGGCAGGCGCCACGGCCCGGCCAGCGGGACGAGCACGACGGCCGCCCCGGCCAGTCCCCAGGTGAGCGCCCCGATCGGGTGGATGTCGTCTCCCGCCTTCTGGCTGAGCAGGAAGTACGCGGCGGCGCACACGGCCGTCCCCAGACCCAGGACGAGGCCGAGCCCGTCGAGGCGCACGCCTCGCCATACCTCCACGACACAGGCGAGTCCGGCGACCGCCAGGACGGCGCCGATCGCGGCGGCGCGCGGCAGCCGTGCCCGGCGCACCAGCCGTACCCAGCCCAGTACCAGGACCGGAGACGCGTACTCCAGCAGCACCGCCACCCCCACCGGAAGCCGGGCGATCGCCGCGTAGTAGAAGGCCTGCACCGCGGCGAAACCGACCAGGCTGTAGGCGACGACGAACCGCAGCCGGCTCCGGGGGACGACGAGGACGGATGGCTTGACCAGCGCGGTCACGACGAGCAGCAGGATCGCGGCTCCGGCGAGCCTTACCCACACCACCTGCGAAGACGGCATGCCCGCGTCGATGAGCGACTTGGCCAACGGTCCGGAGAAGCCGAAACAGATCGCGGAGACGGTCGCGAGGATCAGCCCCGTGAAACCCGAACGAGACATATGACTCTCCCCCTCTCGATTCAACACCACCATACCCGCTTTGATGGTGTTGAACAGAGAGGGTGAGAGATCATCGGGCCGCTACCTGCTCAAATGCGGAGACGGTACAACATCATGTAAGGGAAACATCGTTCGCACTTACAGCCTGATCGGATACTCTCGGTGTGTGCTCCCTACCATCGCCGACGTCCTCTCGCTGGACACCGTCCGCCGAGGCAACCCCCGAGTCGTCGCGGGAGCCGATCGGCTGAGCACGCGAGTGCGCTGGGTCCACGTGGGCGAGGTCACCGACATCGCCCATCTGCTACGCGGCGGAGAGCTCGTGCTCACCACCGGAATCGCGCTTCCCGACGAGCCTGAGAAACTGGCCGACTACATCGCGGAGCTGGCCGCCGTGGGCGCGTCCGGGCTGATCGTGGAGCTGGGCCGGAAATTCATCAGGGAGCTGCCCCGATGCGTGGTCAGCGCCGCCGAGGAGCACGGCCTGCCGCTGATCACACTGGCCCGCGAGACCCCCTTCGTGCAGATCACCGAGTCGGTCCACGCCAGGATCATCGACATCCAGCTGGAGGAGTTGCGCGCCTCCGAGCAGCTCCACGAGGTCTTCACCGAGCTGTCGGTCGAGGGCGCCTCCCCCGCCGAGGTGCTCAGCCAGGTCGCCCGGCTGTCCGGACGGCCGGTGCTACTGGAGAACCTCGCCCATCAGGTGCTGGCCTGCGAAACGGCCGGCCGCGACACCGGAACCCTGCTGGCCAGCTGGGAGACCCGGTCCCGGGCGGTGGCGCCGGACGGGCGCACCGCCTACGACTCGGCCTCCGGCTGGCTGGTCACCATGGTCGGCGCACGCGGTCAGGACTGGGGCCGGTTGATCCTGCTGTGCGGCGGCGAACCCGGTCCCCGCGACATCGTGCTCGCCGAACGCGCCGCGACCACCCTCGCCCTGGGCCGCCTGCTGGAACGTCACCAGGAGTCACTGGAGCGCCAGGCCCACGGCACGATCATCACCGGCATCCTGACCCACGCCTACGCCGACCCCGACGAGGCCGCCGCCCGTGCCCGAGCGGTCGGCGTGCCGCTGACCGGCCGCAAGCTGATCAGCGTGGTGCTTCGTCTGGCCGAGTCACCGGAGAGCCCGCCGGACGGCCAGGAACAACTCGCCAAACTCGGCGAGCTGGCCGACGCGGCCGCCGCCGCCTGCCGTGACGCCCGCCTCCCCGCTCTGGTCGGCGCCCTGGACCAGAACCGCGTCGGCGTCCTGCTCCCGCTGCCCCCGCGTACCTTCGCCGAGCCCGCGCTCACCACGCTCGCCGACCGGCTGCGCGTCACCTTCACCACCGCGTTCGTCCTCGCCGCCGGCTCGGTGGTCGAATCCCTCCGCGACGTACGGCGAAGCTTCCTGGAAGCGGAGCAGGTCGCGGACGTGGCCGTCAGGCAGCCCGACGGCCGGGCCTTCTACCGCCTGCCCGACCTGCGCCTGCGCGGGCTGCTGCATCTGCTGCGAGACGACGCCCGCCTGCAGACCTTCGCCGAACGCGAGCTCAGCCCCCTGCTGGCCC
Source organism: Streptosporangium sp. CA-135522 (assembly GCF_050949235.1). Lineage (NCBI taxonomy): Bacteria > Bacillati > Actinomycetota > Actinomycetes > Streptosporangiales > Streptosporangiaceae > Streptosporangium > Streptosporangium sp. CA-135522. The sequence goes on along the minus strand of NZ_CP192026.1, from coordinate 2,198,424 downwards.
ACGACGCCCAGCGCGGTGGAGACCTGACCAGAATCCTCCGCATCTACCTGGACTGCGGACGCAACAAGGCCGTCGCCGCGCAGAAGGCTCACCTGTCCCGGCCCGCCTTCTACGATCGGCTCCGCAGGCTGGAACGCATCCTCGACACCGATTTGGACGATGTCGAGTCCTGCCTCTCCCTCCACGTCGCCCTGCTGGCGCTGGAGTCCTTCCGGAGAGACAACCCCCGCACCTGAAAGGTCCCCATGCCCGACATCCTCGTCCCCGATACCGCCGATCTGGCCCGCATGGTCACCGCCGCCGGGATCTTCGCCGTCCCCACCGACGGCGTACGGCTGTCGCCCGACGAGTTGGACCCCGCCCAGATCCTCGCCGGTTCGCCGCAGACCTCCTCGGTCGAGCTGTGGTCCGCGCCCGACGGTTCTCAGAGCCGGGGCATCTGGGAGATCACCCCCGGCACGGTGACCGACGTCGAACGCGACGAGATTTTCGTGGTCCTGTCCGGCCGGGCCACCGTGGAGGTCGAGGGCGGCGCCACCGTGGAGCTCGTCCCGGGATCGGTCTGCCTGCTCGCCGCCGACGCCAAGACCACGTGGATCGTCCACGAGACCCTCCGGAAGGTGTATCACTCCGTGGGCTGACGAGAACCACGGCGCAAGCCGTACCGGACCCAGATTCCGTACGGCTTGCGCCTGCCTGGTTGCGCCCGCCTAGCCGTCTCGGTCGGATGCGACGTCGACATGGACGGTGTCGTCGGCGCACACGTAGAGATCCCAGCGGCGCGGCCGCGCCATGATCACGCCAAGGATGAAGCCGAGGACCACGCTTGCGATGATCACGATGAGAATGTTCAGCCCCATGACGGCTGCCTCTCGGAAGATGTGCCGCTTGATCTGAATAATGCGGCCTACTGAACCATAGCGCCGTATCGCCACTCCCGCAGTGAAACGACGAGGGCTCACCCCTGTTGACCAGTACGCCCGGCCCGGATGAGGGGTCCGGAGCCGCTCGAATTCCGCCGTTCCGTATATGGCGTCACCCGAGCGACAACACTTTCTTGTGATGTTTAGCGTGTTTCGCTCCCCTGGACAGATGGATCTCGGCACGATGGTGCACCGAAGTCTGATCACTAACGGGGAGAGAGACATACATGTCGCGACGTATCATCGTCGGGCTTTCAGCCATAGCGCTTACCGCCACAGTGATTCCCGCCCATGCCGGCCAGGCGAGTGTGACCTTCCCCGCCTCGGCGTTCCCGCTCGGCGAAAGCGCGGCTCCGGTCAAGAACCAGCGCAGCGTGGTCGCGGGGGTCGACCTTTTCAGCGTGACGCACGGCAAGTCCACCCAGGGATGGACCGTGACGGTGCTGATGCCCAACGGGCATGAGGACGGCAAGCTGACCACCGCCCAGGCCAAGGCGGACGAGGTCGAGGCCGCCGGGTTCACGCCCAGCGTTCAGAAGATCGTGCAGCCCGCGGCCGCGGACGCGCCGGCGGTGGAGCGCTACATCGTCCGCGTCGGTCTCTGGACGTTCAAGCAGCGCGCCGAGGCCGACAAGATGGTGAAGGACCTCAAGGAGTTCGACATCCGGGCCAGGACCGACTACCTCGGTGACGACGGCCTGGAGACCACCGGTCCATGGAACATGAGCGTGCTGATGGTCGACCCGAAGCTGTTCCGGGGATCCTTCAGGACCAGTGTCGGAACAAACATCGCCAAGGGCGAGACCACCAGTTCGATGGCCAAGCTCACCAACGCCGTCGCCGGCGTCAACGGCGGCTTTTTCAACATCCACACGAGCAAGGCCATCAAGGGTGACCCGATGGGCGTCTCCGTGGTCGGCGGCCGGCTCCTCAGCGAGGCGGTGCCCGGTCGCAGCGGCGTGGTGATCAGCGGTCGCAAGGTTCGCATCACCGAGCTGAAGACGGTGGTCACCGCGATTCCAGCCGACGGGGCGAAGACCGAGGTCAAGGGCGTCAACCGGGCCGCCGGAGCCGACGAGCTCGTGCTCTATACCGAGGAGTTCGGCACCAAGACGGCGGCCGACGGCGGCTCCGAAATCGTGGTCGACGCCCAGGGGCGGATCATCAAGGCTCGCCAGGCCGGCGGTGCCGTCTCGCCCGGCACCTACGTGCTTCACGGCACCGGCGTCATGTCCGACTGGCTGCTGGAGCACGCCTTGGAGACCTCCACCATGAAGCTGGACACCAAGGTCATCGACCTGCGGACCCAGCAGGCCATACCGCTCACCCCCGAGACGTACGTCATGGGCGGCGGTGTCGGGCTCGTCAGGAACGGCCGGGTAAGGGTGACCGCCCACGCAGACGGGCACGACTCGGTCAACATGATGCTCCGCCGCCACCCGCGCACGATGGCCGGCATCACCAAGTCCGGTGGCCTGATCCTGGCCACGGTGGACGGCCGCAACCCGGGTGTCACCGTGGGTGCCTCGATGGTGGAGGCGGCTCAGCTGATGCGTTGGCTGGGCGCAAAGCAGGCCATCAACCTCGACGGTGGTGGTTCGAGCGCGATGGTCGTCGGCGGCAAGGTCGTCAACCATCCCTCGGACGGCTTCGAGCGGTCTGTGGGCGACGCCCTGCTCATCACGCCCTGATCAGTTCCTACCGCTCCGGCACAGCCCTGGCCCTCACGAGGGCCAGGGCTTTTCCCTTTCCAGGTCCGCCCACTTGTCCACTTCAGGTTCGGGATGAGGGACGGCTGGAAAACAGAAAGGGTCGGGAAAACAGAAAAGGCCACCCCAAAAAAGGGGTGGCCTCTTCTCAAACGATTGTCCGGCGGCGACCTACTCTCCCACACCGTCCCCGGTGCAGTACCATCGGCGCTGAAGAGCTTAACTTCCGGGTTCGGAATGTAACCGGGTGTTTCCCCTTCGCCATAACCGCCGTAACACTATGAAACTATCAAACACACACAACGGGTGCTTGTTGTTTCAGAATTGCCTAGTGGACGCGAGCAAAATGCTTTGTGGTCAAGTCCTCGGCCTATTAGTACCGGTCAGCTCCACACATTACTGTGCTTCCACCTCCGGCCTATCAACCCGGTCGTCTACCGGGAGCCTTACCCCCTCACAGGGTGGGAGACCTCATCTCAAGGCGAGCTTCCCGCTTAGATGCTTTCAGCGGTTATCCCTTCCGAACGTAGCCAACCAGCCGTGCTCCTGGCGGAACAACTGGCACACCAGAGGTTCGTCCGTCCCGGTCCTCTCGTACTAGGGACAGCTCCTTTCAAGTCTCCTGCGCGCGCAGCGGATAGGGACCGAACTGTCTCGCGACGTTCTAAACCCAGCTCGCGTACCGCTTTAATGGGCGAACAGCCCAACCCTTGGGACCTACTCCAGCCCCAGGATGCGACGAGCCGACATCGAGGTGCCAAACCATCCCGTCGATATGGACTCTTGGGGAAGATCAGCCTGTTATCCCCGGGGTACCTTTTAGCCGTTGAGCGACGGCGCTTCCACAAGCCACCGCCGGATCACTAGTCCCAGCTTTCGCTCCTGCTCGACCCGTCGGTCTCACAGTCAAGCTCCCTTGTGCACTTACACTCGACACCTGATTGCCAACCAGGCTGAGGGAACCTTTGGGCGCCTCCGTTACTCTTTAGGAGGCAACCGCCCCAGTTAAACTACCCACCAGACACTGTCCCTGATCCGGATCACGGACCGAAGTTAGACGTTCAAAACGACCAGAGTGGTATTTCACCAATGACTCCACGGTAACTAGCGTCACCGCTTCACCGTCTCCCACCTATCCTACACAAGACGTTCCAAACGCCAATGTCAAGCTGTAGTGAAGGTCCCGGGGTCTTTCCGTCCTGCTGCGCGTAACGAGCATCTTTACTCGTAGTGCAATTTCGCCGGGTCTGCGGTTGAGACAGCGGGGAAGTCGTTACGCCATTCGTGCAGGTCGGAACTTACCCGACAAGGAATTTCGCTACCTTAGGATGGTTATAGTTACCACCGCCGTTTACTGGCGCTTAAGTTCTCAGCTTCGCACACCCAAAGGCGCACTAACCGGTCCCCTTAACGTTCCAGCACCGGGCAGGCGTCAGTCCGTATACATCGTCTTACGACTTCGCACGGACCTGTGTTTTTAGTAAACAGTCGCTTCCCCCTGGCCTCTGCGACCCCCACCAGCTCGGAGTGCAAGACTCGTCACCAGCGAAGGCCCCCCTTCTCCCGAAGTTACGGGGGCAATTTGCCGAGTTCCTTAACCACAGTTCACCCGATCGCCTTGGTATTCTCTACCTGACCACCTGAGTCGGTTTCGGGTACGGGCCGCCACGACACTCACTAGAGGCTTTTCTCGGCAGCATAGGATCACCCACTTCGCCACAATCGGCTCGGCATCACATCTCAGGATTAACGGACCGCGGATTTGCCTACGGTCCTCCCTACCTGCTTACCCCAGGACTACCATCGCCTGGGCTGGGCTACCTTCCTGCGTCACCCCATCGCTTACCTACTACCAGATCAGGCCAGGCGTTCAGCCTCACCCACACCCCGAAGGGCGTTAGGGGCTTAAGGACCCTTAGTATCACTGGATTCAGTATTGGCGCATCGTAGCGGGTACGGGAATATCAACCCGTTGTCCATCGACTACGCCTGTCGGCCTCGCCTTAGGTCCCGACTTACCCTGGGCGGATTAGCCTGGCCCAGGAACCCTTGGTCATCCGGCGCAGAAGTTTCTCACTTCTGATTCGCTACTCATGCCTGCATTCTCACTCGCACGGCCTCCACAACTAGATCACTCTGCTGCTTCGCCGGCCGCACGACGCTCCCCTACCCATCCACACACCTAAACCACAAAGGCTCAGCAAACGTGTGAATGCCACGACTTCGGCGGTGTACTTGAGCCCCGCTACATTGTCGGCGCGGAATCACTTGACCAGTGAGCTATTACGCACTCTTTCAAGGGTGGCTGCTTCTAAGCCAACCTCCTGGTTGTCACTGCGACTCCACATCCTTTCCCACTTAGCACACGCTTAGGGGCCTTAGTCGGTGGTCTGGGCTGTTTCCCTCTCGACTACGGAGCTTATCCCCCGCAGTCTCACTGCTACGCTCTCACTTACCGGCATTCGGAGTTTGGCTGACGTCAGTAACCTGGTAGGGCCCATTAGCCATCCAGTGCTCTACCTCCGGCAAGAAACACGTAACGCTGCACCTAAATGCATTTCGGGGAGAACCAGCTATCACGGAGTTTGATTGGCCTTTCACCCCTAAACACAGGTCATCCCCCAGGTTTTCAACCCTGGTGGGTTCGGTCCTCCACGCGGTCTTACCCGCGCTTCAACCTGCCCATGCCTAGATCACTCCGCTTCGGGTCTACAGCATGCGACTGACAACGCCCTATTCAGACTCGCTTTCGCTACGGCTCCCCCACACGGGTTAACCTCGCCACACACCATAACTCGCAGGCTCATTCTTCAAAAGGCACGCAGTCACATCACAGACGTCCGAAGACGCCTACGCTCCTACGGCTTGTAGGCACACGGTTTCAGGTACTATTTCACGACCCCTCACCGGGGCGCTTTTCACCTTTCCCTCACGGTACTTGTTCACTATCGGTCATCAGGGAGTATTTAGGCTTACCAGGTGGTCCTGGCAGATTCACACAGGATTTCTCGGGCCCCGTGCTACTTGGGATCCCCTCAAACAGTCGACAAGATTTCGCCTACCCGGCTCTCACGGTCTCCGGCGCTTCTTCCCAGAAGCTTCGACTATCCCATCGATTTCTCACTGCTTGGAAGAGCGGCAGCTCCTCCCAGAGGGTCCCACAACCCCGCACACGCAACGCCTGCCGGCTATCACACGCATACGGTTTAGCCTCTTCCGCTTTCGCTCACCACTACTCACGGAATCACTAATTTGTTTTCTCTTCCTACGGGTACTGAGATGTTTCACTTCCCCGCGTTACCACCAACCGCCCTATACATTCAGGCGGAGGCAACACCACATGACTGGTGCTAGGTTTCCCCATTCGGACATCCCCGGATCAAAGTCTGGTTGGCGACTCCCCGGGGCTTAACGCAGCCTCCCACGTCCTTCATCGGCTCCTGATGCCAAGGCATCCACCGTGTGCCCTAAAAAACTTGGCCACAAAGATGCTCGCGTCCACTATGCAAATCTCAAACAACAAACAGCGACCAGATCCGTCCCGCCACCAACACCCGGCCCGAAGGAGAAGACGATCGTCTTCCCCCGGCCACGCTGGTATGACAGGAGGCTGGTCCCGCACGAGGTCACACAGACCACGAAGCCCACCCGCAGGCAGGCTCCGTATCCGGCCCGTTTCCTCAGGACCCAACAGTGTGTCCAGACCCATCCGCGCCCCCCGGCCGACGTTCCCCTCCCGACTCCGAAGAGTACGAGCGGTACTAGCCGACCCAGGCGAACCCGGATCATCCGATTAGCCAGTGCTCCACTAATGAGCGCGTCATGGGCAGAACAGGCGCCTACCATCATGACCTGGACCCGACCGGCATCTCACGATGACCCAGCCGAGCCGATGCTCCTTAGAAAGGAGGTGATCCAGCCGCACCTTCCGGTACGGCTACCTTGTTACGACTTCGTCCCAATCGCCAGCCCCACCTTCGACCGCTCCCCCCACAAGTGGTTGGGCCACGGGCTTCGGGTGTTGCCGACTTTCGTGACGTGACGGGCGGTGTGTACAAGGCCCGGGAACGTATTCACCGCAGCGTTGCTGATCTGCGATTACTAGCGACTCCGACTTCATGGGGTCGAGTTGCAGACCCCAATCCGAACTGAGACCGGCTTTTTGGGATTCGCTCCACCTCACGGTATCGCAACCCTCTGTACCGGCCATTGTAGCATGTTTGCAGCCCAAGACATAAGGGGCATGATGACTTGACGTCATCCCCACCTTCCTCCGAGTTGACCCCGGCAGTCTCCAATGAGTCCCCACCACCCCCGAAGGAGCGTGCTGGCAACATTGAACAAGGGTTGCGCTCGTTGCGGGACTTAACCCAACATCTCACGACACGAGCTGACGACAGCCATGCACCACCTGTCACCCGATCCGAAGAGGCACCCATCTCTGAGTGTTTCCGGGCGATGTCAAGCCTTGGTAAGGTTCTTCGCGTTGCGTCGAATTAAGCAACATGCTCCGCCGCTTGTGCGGGCCCCCGTCAATTCCTTTGAGTTTTAGCCTTGCGGCCGTACTCCCCAGGCGGGGCGCTTAATGCGTTAGCTACGGCGCGGAAACCGTGGAAGGCCCCCACACCTAGCGCCCAACGTTTACAGCGTGGACTACCAGGGTATCTAATCCTGTTCGCTCCCCACGCTTTCGCTCCTCAGCGTCAGGTAAGGCCCAGAGAACCGCCTTCGCCACCGGTGTTCCTCCTGATATCTGCGCATTTCACCGCTACACCAGGAATTCCGTTCTCCCCTACCTACCTCTAGCCAGCCCGTATCGAATGCAGACCTGGAGTTAAGCCCCAAGCTTTCACACCCGACGTGACAAGCCACCTACGAGCTCTTTACGCCCAATAATTCCGGACAACGCTTGCGCCCTACGTATTACCGCGGCTGCTGGCACGTAGTTAGCCGGCGCTTCTTCTGCAGGTACACGTCAACTTCGTCCCTGCTGAAAGAGGTTTACAACCCGAAGGCCGTCATCCCCCACGCGGCGTCGCTGCGTCAGGCTTTCGCCCATTGCGCAATATTCCCCACTGCTGCCTCCCGTAGGAGTCTGGGCCGTGTCTCAGTCCCAGTGTGGCCGGTCGCCCTCTCAGGCCGGCTACCCGTCGTCGCCTTGGTAGGCCGTTACCCCACCAACAAGCTGATAGGCCGCGAGTCCATCCCCAACCGAAACAACTTTCCACCACCATCCCATGCGGGAAGTGGTCATATCCGGTATTAGACCCAGTTTCCCGGGCTTATCCCAGAGTCGGGGGCAGGTTACTCACGTGTTACTCACCCGTTCGCCGCTCGAGTACCCCGAAGGGCCTTTCCGCTCGACTTGCATGTGTTAAGCACGCCGCCAGCGTTCGTCCTGAGCCAGGATCAAACTCTCCAAACAATGTCTGAACAGTCGTTTCCCGGCTGAAAGCACCCCCTCGGGCCCGCGAGCGGGCCAGGGGTGTATCAACCAAAGGAATCCGTCTCCCACCGGGGGTGGGTGGACGGGGTTGTGCTTCATGCACTGGCTTTTAACACACTGTTGAGTTCTCAAGAAACGGACGCGTTCTCCGTCGCCGTGACCATGGTCCCGGCTTCAGGGCGCTCCATTCCGTGTCTCCATCCTATCAGATCCGCCCGGTTCGTGTCAAACTGTCGCTTTCGTGACCGTTTCCATCGAACCCGCCGGACCCGTTAGGATCTCGACCGCTCCGTCTCCGGAGCAACCCTTCTAACTTACTCCGACATCCGGCTCTTGTCGAATCGGATCCCGCCGAGACGCATGCGCCACAGCCGGGGAGATGTGATCAGAGGGGGTCCCGAGGTCTTGGCGATCTCCGCCAACCCCCTCGGGCCTGTGAACTCTATGTACGGTCCCCCCTTCCGTCAAATCGACGGCTCACCACGGGAAGACGTGTTTCCCCGCCGCTGGGTAGAGATCCGGTATGACGGACCAGAGAGCGGTACCCCGGCCACTCGTCATCCTCCTGTGCACCGCCGGCGCCATGGTCACGTTGGCCGGCATCAGGGAGATCGGCTCCATCATCGGACCCGTGCTCCTGGCACTCGTGCTCGTCATCGCGGTCGCCCCGGCCAGGACCTGGCTCCAGAAGCGGGGCGCCCCCGGATGGACACTGGTCGCGGTCCCGCTGGCCCTGGTGCTGTTCCTGCTTTTCGGCATGGTGACGATCCTGAGCGTCGCGGTCGCGGAGACGGCCAACCTCGTCTCGACCTACGGCCCGCAGTTCAACCGGCTCGTCACCGAATTGCAGAGCCTGGCGGCGAAGTTCGGCGTCGGCACCGAGCAGGTGAACCAGGCGCTCAAGTCGTTCGACCTGGGCAAGATCTTCACTCTCGTACAGGGATTCGCCAGCGGGCTGCTCGGCGTGTTCTCCAGCCTGCTCCTCATCGTCGTCCTGCTGCTGGCCATGTGCCTGGACGCGCAGTCCTTCTCCCGGGTGCTCTCCTCGGGCGCCGCCCACCGTCCCCAGCTCGTCCAGGCGCTCAATCGCTTCGCCCACAAGACCCGTCGTTATCTCGTCGTCTCGACGATGTTCGGCCTCATCTGCGCCGCGCTGGACGCGACGGCACTGTGGATGCTCGGCGTGCCGCTCCCGCTGCTCTGGGGTGTCCTGGCACTGATCACCAACTACATCCCGAACCTGGGCTTCATCATCGGGCTGATCCCGCCCGCCTTGCTCGGACTGCTGGAGGGCGGCCCCAAGACCCTGGTCTTCGTGGTCCTCTCCTACATGCTGATCAACTTCGTGGTGCAGTCGCTCATCCAGCCCAAGTTCCTCGGCGACGCCGTGGGCCTGTCCACGACCATGACGCTGCTGTCGCTGCTCGGGTGGGCGTTCGTGCTCGGGCCGCTGGGCGCGTTGCTCGCCATCCCTCTCAGCCTGCTGGTCCGTGCCCTGCTGATCGACAGCGACCCCAACGGGGAGTGGGCCGCGGCCCTCATCTCCGGAGAAGCCCCCGGCGGCGGGCGACCATGACGGCCCCGGTGCGGTTGTCCACCTCCAGCTTCGCGTAGATGTGCACCAGATGGCTCTTCACCGTGGCCTCGCTGATGAACAGCTCGCGGGCGATCTGCCGGTTCGACATTCCGCCGGCCACCAGGGTGACGATCTCGGCCTCCCGCGGGGAGAGCGACGCCTGCGGTGACCGCATCCGGGTGACCAGCCTGGCCGCGACCGGCGGCGCGAGAATGGTCTCCCCCCGCGCCACCGCCCGGATGGCGTCGAGCAGGTCGTCGGTGGGGGCGTCCTTCAGCAGGTAACCCGCCGCCCCGGCCTCGATGGCGGTGAAGATGTCGCCGTCGGTGTCATAGGTGGTCAGCACCAGCACGCGGGGTGGGCACGGCAGCTCGCCGATCAGCCGGGTGCTCTCCGCACCGGACATCCCGGCCCCCAGGCGCAGGTCCATCAGCACGACGTCCGCGCCGGGCGCCAGCCGTACGGCGTCCTCGCCCGTGGCGGCCTCGCCGGTCACGGTCATGTCGTCGGCCTGGTCGAAGACGGCGCGCAGGCCCTTGCGGACGACGGGGTGGTCGTCGACGAGCAGCAGGCGGATCACGACACGGGAAGGGTGACGGCCAGAGCCGTACCGAGGCCGGGGGCGGACTCGACGGTGACCGCGCCACCGAGTTCGGTGGCGCGGTCACGGATGAAGCCGAGGCCGTTGCCCGATCGGATCAGCGGGTCGAATCCGCGCCCGTCGTCCACGATGTCCATCGCCACCTCGTCCTCCATATAGGTCAACGTGAGCGCCGCCCTGCTCGCCCCCGCGTGCCGGGAGACGTTGGCGAGCCCGCCCTGGGCGATCCTGAGCAGTGCGACCTCGGATCGGCGGGGCAGCGTGTACGGCTCGCCGTCGAGCTGGAAGGCGGCTCCCTCCCGGGAGCAGAGGCGGCGCAGCGCCTCCTCCAGAGAGCCGTCCAGGCCGGGCGGGGTCAGAGCGTGGACGAAGCGGCGCGCCTCGGCCAGGTTGTCCTCGGCCGCGCGCATCGCCTCCGCCACGTATCCGGACGGGTCCGGCGGCGCCGCCCGTAGAAGCAGGACGATGCTCGACAGGCCCTGGGCCAGCGTGTCGTGGATCTCCCTGGCCAGCCGCTGGCGTTCGGCGAGCACCCCGGCCTCGTGCTGGGTGGCGGCCAGCTCGGCGCGGGTGCGGGTCAGCTCGTCGATGAGCCCGCGACGGTGCTCGCTCTCCCGGTACAGGGCGGCGTAGCCGGTGACCATGAGGACCGCCGCGATCGCGCCGATGGCCGGGCCGACCACCTGGGCGGGGCTGAGCGAGGATTCGTGCAGGGCGAGCGTGCCGACGGTGACGGCGGTGAGCGCGATCACGGCCGTCAGACCTGCGCGCAGCGGCAGCAGGTGCAGGCAGACGAAGAACAGCGGGAACGCCAGCCAGACGAAGTCCGTGGTGAGCAGGCCGAGCGCCGCCCAGATCAGGGCGACGGCCGCCAGCCAGACCAGCGACGCCGTACGACGCCGGCCAAGGGTGAGTCCGACCGTGTAGACGGCGCCGAGCAGGACTCCCGCCGACAGCGCCGCCCACGAGCCGGACACGCGGGCCAGGCCGACCGCGAGCAGCACGTAGAACACGCCGTGCAGGCCGAACCTGAGCAGCCACACCGCAGGCATCTCTCCCATACGTCCAGGTTAAGAGGGGTATGAGGATTGCTCGCATCCAACCTTCGGTTGATTCGCGGACCGATCGGAGTCGCGATGCCCCGGGCGGGTGTGCCCGGCGAGTCTGGTGGGAGTCAAGAGCAACCGACCGGAGATCCGCGTGTTCATCGCACTGAGAGACATCACCTTCGCCAAAGGACGGTTCACCCTCATGGGGTCCGTCGTGGCGCTCATCACCCTGCTCGTCGTCCTGCTGTCCGGGCTCACCTCCGGGCTCGCCGGGGAGAACGTCTCCGGCGTCGAAAACCTCAGAGGCGACCTGGTCGCGTTCGGCGGCGAGAAGGTCTCCTTCTCCGACAGCACGGTCACCGCCGCGCAGTGGAAAGGCCTGGGCGGGCAGGCTCTGGGGATCACACAGACCCGCCTCACCCGTGGCGACGCGAACCAGGCGGTCGCGGTCTTCGGCTCCGACACCCTGGCGCCGGTGCGGCAGCGCGACGGCGAGCTGGTCGTGTCGCCGGCCCTCGGCCTGGCCGCCGGGGAGACCGTGACGATCGGCGACCGGCCGTACCGGATCAGCGCGATCGGCCCGGAGGAGTCCTACGGTCACACGCCCGTGGTGTGGTCCACCCTCGCGGACTGGCAGCACCTCGCGCACGCCAAGCCGGACACCGCGACCGTGGTCGTGCTGAGCGGCGACGTTCCCGCGCGGACGCTGGGCACGCACCCCGTGACCAAGAGGGAGTCGCTGGCCGGGATCGGCTCCTACACCTCCGAGAACGGCTCGCTGACGATGATGCAGGGCTTCCTGTTCGTCATCTCGGCGCTGGTCATCGGGGCGTTCTTCACCGTGTGGACGGTCCAGCGCCAGGGCGACATCGCGATCATGAAGGCGCTCGGCGCATCGAGCGGCTACCTGATGCGCGACGCCCTGGGCCAGGCGCTGATCGTGCTGGCCGCGGGCGGGGGGGTCGGCGGGGCCGCCGGGCTCGGGGTCGGGGCGCTCGCCGAACGGGTCATGCCGTTCGTGGTGGACGTCTCGACGACGCTCGTGCCAGTGCTGGCCATGATCGCCCTCGGTATGGCGGGGGCCGTGCTCGCCGTTCGCCGTATCACCTCCGTGGACCCGCTGATCGCCCTGGGGAGCGCCCGATGAGCCTGGAACTGACCGACCTGCGTCTCACCTACGCAGACGGCGACACCACGCTGGTCGCCCTCGACGACGTGTCCCTGACCGTGAAGCCCGGCGAGCTGGTCGCGGTGGTCGGGCCCTCGGGGTCCGGCAAGTCCAGCCTGCTGGCCGTCGCCGGGACCCTGCTGCGACCCGACTCGGGCCGGGTGCTCATCGGCGGGACCGACGCCTCACGGCTCGGTGACAGGGAGCGTACGGCGCTGCGCAGGGAGCGGATCGGCATCGTCTTCCAGCAGGCCAACCTGATCGCCTCACTGACCGCGCTGGAGCAGTTGCGGGCCATGGACCACATGCGGGGCGGCAACTCCGGAAGGGCCGCCGACCTGCTACGGGCGGTGGGGCTGGCCGGCAGGGAGAACCGGCGGCCGCACCAGTTGTCCGGGGGCGAGCGGCAGCGGGTCAACATCGCCCGTGCGCTGATGGGCGATCCGGCCGTGCTACTGGTCGACGAGCCCACCTCCGCGCTGGATCACGCGCGGGGCGCGGAGATCATGGGATTGCTGTCGAAGCTGACCGAGGAACGCGCGGTGGCGACACTGCTGGTCACACATGACGTCGCGCAGATAGGGCATGCGCACCGGGTGACGGAGATGGACGACGGCCGCCTGTCGGAGCGGCACCCCGATCTCGCCCTGGACGTCTCTGCGCCGGGATCGTGACCGGACCGGGGCCGGGGCGCGGTGACGCCATGGCACGGTGACCCGGACCCGGAGGCTCAGTGACCCGGATCGGCGCCCCGGAGGCGCGGTGACGCCATGACGCGGTACGCGGTGACGTGTCCGTCCGCTGCGGTCACGATGTCCGCTGCGCCGCCGCCGCGTGCGCGCACGCGGCGGCGCGGTCGAGGAGCAGCGCGCGCTCACGCTCGTTCCGCGTGAGCGAGGCCGCCTGCCGGAACTCCTCGTGTGCCTCGTCGTGGCGGCCGAGCCTGGCGAGGAGGTCGCCGCGCACGCTCGGCAGGAGGTGGTAGCCCTTGAGCGACGGCTCCGAGGTCAGCTCGTCGACGAGCTCCAGTCCCGTCGCCGGGCCGAAGGCCATGGCGAGCGCCACCGCGCGGTTCAGCTCCACGATGGGGGACGGCGAGAGCCGGGACAGCGCCTCGTACAGCGCCGCGATACGCACCCAGTCCGTCTCCTCGGGAACGTGCGCCCGGGCGTGACAGGCGGCGATCGCGGCCTGCAGGGCGTAGGAGCCGAGCGTGCCACCGGGTTCCTCGGCACGTTCGAGTGCCGCGAGGCCACGGCGGATGCGGAGCCGGTCCCAGCGCGTGCGGTCCTGGTCGAGCAGCAGGACCGGCTCCCCGGACGGGCCGGTCCTGGCGGCCGAGCGCGACGCCTGGATCTCCATCAGCGCGACGAGGCCGTGGACCTCCGGCTCCTGCGGCATGAGCTCGGCCAGGACGCGGCCGAGGCGAAGGGCGTCCTTGCAGAGCGCCGGCCGCATCCAGTCGTCGCCGGCGGTCGCCGAGTAGCCCTCGTTGAACACCAGGTAGATGACCTCCAACACCGACGACAGCCGATCGGCCCGTTCGGCGACCTGGGGCACCTCGAAGGGCACCCGCGCCTCGGCCAGCGTCCGCTTGGCACGGACGATGCGCTGGGCGACGGTGGACTCGGGGACGAGGAACGCCCGCGCGATCTCCTCGGTCTTCAGGCCGCCGAGCATGCGGAGCGTGAGCGCGACCCGCGCCTGGGTGGACAGGACCGGGTGGCAGGCGGTGAACACCAGGCGCAGCAGGTCGTCGTCGATGTCGTCGTCGAGGGCCGCGTCGAAGTCGGGCGTCTCCCCCTGCTCGTCGATCCGGAGCTCGTGGCCGATCTCCTCGACCTTGCGCTCCAGCCGCTGCCGCCTGCGCAGCAGGTCGATCGCGCGGCGTTTGGCCACGGCCATGAGCCAGGCGCCCGGATTGTGCGGGATGCCTTCCCGCGGCCACTGTTCGAGCGCGGCGACCAGCGCGTCCTGGGCGAGCTCCTCGGCGACCCCGACGTCGCGCACGACCCGCGCGAGACCGGCGATGAGCCTCGCCGACTCGGTCCTCCAGACCACGTCGATCGCGCGGTTCGTCTCGGAAACCGTCATGTCCGCCAATGAGAGCAGTTTCCTCGGCGCCGCCGCAACACCGTCCGGGGATCGGTGGTGCCCGGGCCGGCCGACGCGCGGGCTCCGGTCACGCCTGTCCCGGCTCGGGGGCGAAGTCCTCCGGCCCGAACAGCTTGCGGATCTCGCTCTCGCCCTCCCAGCCCGCCCAGTGCTCCCGGTGAAGCTGCAGGAAGCGGGTGGCCACCTCGACCGCCTGCTCCTTCGACTCCACCTGCACCAGCGCGTAGCTGGCGATCAGCTCCTTGGTCTCGGTGAAGGGCCCGTCGGTCACGCTCAGTTTGCCTCCCGACAGCCGGACCCGTGCTCCCGCCGCGCTCGGGGCGAGCCCTCCGGTGTCGATCAGCACGCCGGCCTTGGCCGTCTCCTCCCCGTACCGGGCGATGGCGTCCATCAGCTCCTTCGGGGGGTCGCCGAGCCCCGGGTTCTCCTGGGTCTTGAGCAACAGGATGTATCGCATCATCGTGTCTCCTGTGAGGTTCGGGCGGGGGTCGAGGCCGGGTGTGCGGAGCGGGCCGGCCCGTTTCCGTCCACGTGTCGATCCGGTCCGGTTTCCGTCCGCGTGTCGATCCGGGGCGACCGGATCGGCGTGGCGGTCGAATTGTCCCGACCCTCGACCGGAAGCGCGACCACGAGAGCGCAACGATCTACCTTGGCCCTGCGCGCCGGGCTCGTTCCCGGCGGGGGTGGCGGGGTCGCCGGGCCGTGACCGGCTCTAGCCTGTAATACATGTATCGCGAGTGGGCTCCCGATCCGGCGATCGCCGGGCGGGTGGCCTGCCTGTGGGTGTCGACCGTGACTTCGGCGACGACGAAGCTGGTCGTCCCCGACGGCTGCGCCGATCTGATCTGGGGTCCTCAGGGGCCGCTGGTGGCTGGTCCCGACACCGGGCCGAAGCCGGTTCGGATGTCACCCGGTGACCGCTATGTCGGGATCCGGTTCCGGCCGGGCGCGGTGGGCGAGGCGTTCGG
Organism: Streptosporangium sp. CA-135522; assembly: GCF_050949235.1. Lineage (NCBI taxonomy): Bacteria > Bacillati > Actinomycetota > Actinomycetes > Streptosporangiales > Streptosporangiaceae > Streptosporangium > Streptosporangium sp. CA-135522. The sequence goes on along the minus strand of NZ_CP192026.1, from coordinate 2,182,869 downwards.
CGTGCCGGTCGAGGCCCTGCGTGATCTGCGGGTGCCGCTGGCCGAGCTGGGCGTGCTGCCGGAGCTGACGGCCGAGACCATGCGGGCCGCGACCATGCAGGAGGCGCTGGCCGTACGGCTGCGCGCGACGTCCGGGCCCGATCCTGCCGCACAGGCGATCGCGGCGGCGCTGCGGGCCGGAAAGAGCGTCGCGGAGGTGGCCTGGGAGCTGGGGTTCAGCGAGCGGCAGCTGCACCGCAGATCGCTGCGGGCTTTCGGCTACGGGCCCAAGATGCTCCAGCGGGTGATCAGGTTCCAGCGGGCGCTGCGGCTGGCCCGGCAGGGGACGGGACTGGCCGAGGTGGCCGCGGCCAGCGGCTACGCCGATCAGGCGCACCTGGCCAACGAGGTCAGACGGCTGGCCGGGACGTCCCTGGGCCGGCTCGTGGGCCGCCCGTAGCCGGTCGGCTCCCGACCGGCTACGGGCGACCGGCGCGACGGGACGGGACGGGCGGACTCGAACGGGAGCGGCTCATCCGTCCGATCGTGCGGGCGCCACGGGCAGGCGGGTCAGCTCGATGCCGAAATGGTCGCGGTAGGCGGCGAGCGTCTCGGCGTCGGTGGTCAGGTGCCGTTCGCTGCGTTCACCCCCCGAGGTGTGGACCAGCAGCCTGTCGCTCAGCGTGACACGGCCGGCCTCGGTGAGAAGCGAGCAGACCAGCGAGCGGGTGAAGTGCGACGCGGGCGAGGTCTGGTGCCACCAGGAGGTGGGCCCGAAGTCGGCCAGCACGCGCGGCCGCTGTTCGAGGCGGTATTCGAGCACCCCGTCCTTCAGCACGTCGAGATCGCCGTCGTCGGCCTCGACGATGCGGAAGGTGCCGCCGGGGTCGGGCTGGTCGGTGCGCACGTCGAGACGGAGCGGATGGTGGGCGAACCTGCCGAAGCCGACATCGACGAGCCAGGGGCCGGAGGCCTCCACCCGCAGGGCGACGTGGTCGAAGGGCGGCCCGATGGAGTCTCCACCGGACGTCCGCGCCGCCAGCATGGTCACCGGGTAGCCCAGCGAGCCGAGCAGCGCAGCGAAGGCGCCGTTGACCTCGTAGCAGAAGCCGCCCCTGCGCCTGTCGACGATCTTCTCGGCCAGCGCCCGCTCGTCGAGCACGATGGGTTCGCCGAGATGGATGCTCAGGTTCTCGAACGGGACCGACAGCAGGTGACGCAGTTGCAGCTCGCGCAGCGACCGCGCGTCCGGCCGCGCGGGACGGGCGGCGCCGATCCGCTCGAGGTAGGCGTCCACGGCCGTCTCACTCAACGCGTGCATCTTCACTCACTCCGCGGACCGGCCGGGCCGCCGGCCTGCTGGAGTCCCTGAGACGCCGCCGGGCCTCCCGGGAGAGCGGGGACCTCCATCGCGACGGCTCCGCCGCCGACCCTGGTGCGTCCGTCTGCCTCGGCGATCGAGACCTTGAGCTCGCTGGGCCGCCCCATGTCGACGCCCTGGATGATCGTGAACTCGTCCGATCCGGTGCCCAGGGTCCGGAGGTAACCGCCGAAGGCGGCGGCCGCGGCCCCGGTGGCCGCGTCTTCGACGGCGCCGCCGACCGGGAAGGGGTTACGGGAGTGGAAGCGCTCGTCGCTCTCCCGCCAGAACAGGTTCACCGTCGTCCAGCCCTCACGCGTCATGATCGAACGCAGGCCCTCGAAGTCGTAGTCGAGGTCGGCCAGGCGCTCGCGCGAGCCGGCGGCCAGCATGAGGTGCTCGTTCCCGCCGAAGGCGACATGCGGCGGGAAGGCCCTGTCCAGGTCGTCGCGTGACCAGCCGAGAGCGGCGAGCGTCTCGTCCAGCGTCTGCTCGGCGACCGGCCTGGAGTGGGCCGGCACGCTGGTGAGCGTCGCGCGCAGCGTCTCCCCGTCGACGACGGTGTCAACGGTGATCTCGCCCGCCTTGGTGTCGAACACCAGCCGTCCCACCCCGATCCGCTCGGCCAGGATCACCGAGGCGGCGATCGTGGCGTGGCCGCAGAACGTCACCTCGGCCGCGGGCGAGAAGTAACGGATCCGGAAGGTGCGGCTCTCGTCGTCGCGGTCGGTCACGAAGACGGTCTCGGAGTAGCCGACCTCGGCGGCGATGGCGAGCATCTCGGCGTCGGAGAGCCCGCCGGCGTCGAGGACGACGCCGGCCGGGTTTCCCCCCTCTGGATCATGGGTGAAGGCGGCGTAGCGCAGGATCTCAACGTTGTTCGTCATACCCGGAGAACCTACCGGGTGCGTGGCAGGCGGCCAGGTGGAGGCCGGAAGGCCCCGGGGCCGCGCCCGTCCCGGACGGGCGTAGCCTCGGGGCCGGTCTCAGGCGGACGCGGGGACGACGGGCGGTCTCAGGCGGAGGACGACGGCCGGTCTCAGGCGGGCGCGGGGACGACGGGTCGCGGGGCCTTCTCCGGCGTCTCGGCCGGGGCCGTGGAGACGCGGCGGCCCCAGGGCATGGCCAGAGCCAGGATCGGCAGGAGCACGACGGAGCTCTGCGCCCAGACCGAATGCAGCCCCCACCAGGTGTCGGTGTCGAACTGGGTCATGTAGAGGTAGCCGTACCCGGCCCAGAGGGAGACGCCGATGACGGCGGGCCAGGCGAAGCGGGTGGGGCGGGCGACCAGGAACGGCATGAACCACAGCAGGTACTGCGCGCCGAGGCGGGGGGTGGTGACCATGAAGGCGAGCAGCAGGGCGGTGGTGAGGTCGATCGGGTCGGCTCGGCGCCACAGGAACGCCACGACCAGCATCGTGACGTAGATCAGCCGGGTGCCGAACGTGGCGATCCCGGGGTGGAGCGTCCAGTCGCCGCCGACCGCGATCGCGCTGTAGCCCCACTCCCCGACGATCGGGCGGACATCTCCCATGACCCGGATGACCTCGGGGATCTGGTCCAGCGAGGTGCCCGCGAAGATCGGCAGGGTGACCAGGAAGAAGACCGGGGCGACACCGGTGGCGACGAACGCGACGACCCGGGCGCGGAAGGTCGGCAGCAGCAGGAGCATGCCGGGGATCAGCCAGATCGGCCAGCTCTTGGCGCACAGTGCCAGGCCCATCAGCAGACCGGCGAACAGCGCCCGGCGCAGGACCGGCTGCTCGCCGGAACGGGGCGCGAGCCCCCGGCTGACCACGCCGGCGGGGCCCAGGGCATGCCGTACGGCGCCGCCGACGCCGCGGGCCGTGACGCTCCGCCGTGCGAGCGCGACCACGTCGGTCGTCAGGCCCGGCCGGTCGGGGTGGCCGGGTCCGCGGGCGACCACGAACGCGGCCACGCCGAAGACCAGCGCGACCGGCTCGACCTGGCCGTGGACGCAGGCGACGAGGATGGCCAGCGGGTTGCAGGCGTACTGGAAGGCGCGCAGCGAGGCGGTGGGACCGCCGGCGAGCTTGCCGACCAGGGGGATCAGCGCGATGTCGGCCACCACGGTGACCAGCCGGCCGCCGATCTCCCACGGGATGCCCAGCCAGAGCAGCAGGCCGTACACGTAGGGGATGGTCGGCAGGAAGTGCCAGCCGCCCTCGCTGCCGAGCACGGGGTCCTGGTGTCGCAGGATCGCCTCACCTGCGGGCTTGAAGCTCTCCATGAAGTCGACCGGCTGCCAGGTGTCGATCACCGAGGTGGTCATGATGAGCACCCGGAACCCGATCCCGACCGCGAGCACCACGAGGAGCGAAGGCCGCCAACCCCTCCATTGCGCGACGAGAGCGAGCACGACACCGGAGACGAGGACGAGCCCCGTGAGAATTGCGTAATCCATGACGGACAACAGACTGCCGGAAGCCACGGCCAACCACCCACCCGGTCCCCGAAAACGAGACCAGTCTCTCAGCTTTAATAGCATAGAGTAGCTGAATTATCGCATTTGGTAACAGGGGGAGCGGACATGGCCAGATCGCCGGAAAATGGGTCCAGGTCGTTCGGCGGACGACTGGCCGCGCTGCCGCCACAGGTGTGGGTCGCGCTGGTGCTGGCCGCGCTCGGCGCGGCCTTCATCGCACAGAACCGTGACCACGTCCGGATCCGCTGGCTGACGATCAGCGCGACCTCGCCGCTGTGGATCGCGCTGCTGGCCGCGATGGCGGTCGGCGTGCTCATCGGCCTGTTGCTCCGCCGGTCGTCGAGGCGGAAGTGAACGCCGCGCGGGTGTAGAGCAGCGCGGCCAGGGCCGTCGCGGCGAGCAGGACGTAACCGATCACGTAGGTGCCGGTGGCGGAGTAGACGACCCCCATGACCAGCGGCGGGAAGTAGCCGCCCAGGCCGCCGGCCGCGCCCACCAGGCCGGTCACGGTGCCCACCTTGGACGGCTCGACGAGCTTGGCGACCAGGGCGAAGACGCCGCCGGTGCCCAGCCCGAGGAAGAAGGCCATGAGCACGAAGCAGGTCCCGGCGAGGATCTCCGGCGGCGGGTTGAAGGTCAGGACGATCGCCATGACCGTGGTTCCCGCGAGTGAGACCAGCAGCACCCTGGCCGGGCCGACCCGGTCGGAGAGCACCCCGCCCAGTGGCCGGGCGGCGACCGCGGCGATCGAGAATCCGGCGGTGCGCAGGCCGGCTCCGGTCTGCGTGAAGTGGTAGACGTTCTGCAGGAGGGTGGGCAGGTAGGTGGAGAACGCGACGAATCCGCCGAAGGCGACGGCGTAGAGGAACGCGCACTGCCAGGTGGCCTTGACCTTCATGGCCTCGCGCATGCGGGGCAGCGCCGGCGCGGTGGACGGCTTCCAGGCCGGCGAGTTGCGGCTGAACAGCAGCATCACGACGCCCATCGCCGCGAGGGCGACGGCCATCAGCATGTGGGTCGACGCCCGGCCGACGGCTTCGACCAGGCGGGGGGTGAGGAACGCCGACAGCGCCGTGCCCCCCATGCCGGCGCCGAAGACGCCGGTGGCGAAGCCGCGTCGCGCGGGTTCGTACCAGGCGTTGACGAAGGGGATGCCCACAGCGAAGGAGGTGCCCCCGACGCCGAGCAGGAAGCCCCACAGCAGCAGCCATCCGTAGGAGTCCGCCCAGCCCTCGAAGAGGACCGGGATGATGGTGACGAAGCAGATGACCGCGAACATCAGCCGCCCGCCGAGCCGGTCGGCGAGCACGCCGACCGGGATCCGGCCGAGGGATCCGACCAGCACCGGGATCGCGACCAGCATGGAGGTCTGGGTCGGCGACAGGCCCAGTTGCCTGCTGTAGCCGCCCGAGAGCGGGCCGATCAGGTTCCACGCCCAGAAGGTGATCGCGAACGCGGCCGTGGCGAGGATCAGGTTGATCGTCTGCCCTCTGCGGATTTCATCAGATATGTGACTTTTATGAATTTCATCCGACATGCATACCCCTTACCATCACAAATATTAACCGTCTGTGATGAACTGGACACATGGCGTCCGATGTCGAGAATCTACTCCTCAGGACAGGCCGGTTCTTCAGACGGGCACCGGCGAACGACGATCCGCGAACGCTGTACCTGGTCGGGGGCCGCGAGGGCGACGCCTTCTACCGGGACCGCTGGAGCCATGACAAGGTGGTCCGCTCCACGCACGGGGTGAACTGCACGGGCTCGTGCTCCTGGAAGGTCTACGTCAAGGACGGGATCATCACCTGGGAGACCCAGCAGACCGACTACCCGAGCGTGGGCCCGGACCGGCCCGAGTACGAACCGCGCGGCTGCCCGCGAGGGGCCGCCTTCTCCTGGTACACCTACTCCCCCACCCGGATCCGCCACCCCTACGCGCGCGGGGTGCTGGTGGAGATGTACCGCGCGGCCCGGCGCGGCGGCCTCGATCCGGTCGCCGCCTGGGCGGAGGTCACCACCGACCCCGCCAAGCGGCGCGCCTACCAGAACGCCCGGGGCAGGGGCGGCCTGATCCGGATCACCTGGCCCGAGGCGACCGAGATGATCGCCGCCGCGCACGTGCACACCATCAAGGCCTACGGCCCCGACCGGGTGGCCGGCTTCTCCCCGATCCCCGCCATGTCGATCGTCTCCCACGCGGCCGGTTCACGGTTCGTCTCGCTGATCGGCGGGACGATGCTGTCGTTCTACGACTGGTACGCCGACCTGCCCGTCGCCTCCCCGCAGGTCTTCGGCGACCAGACCGACGTGCCGGAGTCGGCCGACTGGTGGGACGCCGCCTACCTGGTCCTGTGGGGCGCCAACGTCCCGGTCACCAGGACCCCGGACGCGCACTACATGGCCGAGGCCCGCTATCGGGGGCAGAAGGTCGTCGTGGTCTCTCCTGACTACAACGACGCGGCGAAGTTCGCCGACGAGTGGCTGTCGATCCGGCCGGGCACCGACGGGGCGCTGGCCATGGCGATGGGCCACGTGCTGCTGCGGGAGTTCTTCGTCGAACGGCAGGTGCCGTACTTCACCGGATACGTCAAGCGCTTCACCGACCTTCCCTTCCTGGTACGGCTGCGCGAGCGCGACGGCGTCCACGTGCCCGACAAGTTCCTCACCGCGGCCGATCTGGGCGACACCGGTGAGGGCGGCGAGTGGAAGACGGTCCTGATGGGCGCCGACGGCCGGCCCGTGGTGCCGAACGGCTCGCTCGGCTTCCGCTGGACCGACTCGGGCAAGGGCCGCTGGAACCTCCGGCTGGACGTCGACCCGCTGCTGACCCTGTACGGCGGGCGGCCGGTCGCGGTCGATCTGCCCCGCTTCGACGGCGGCGCCGGCAGCGTACGCCGGGGCGTGCCGGGGCGGCAGGTGGGCGAGCACCTGGTGACCACGGTCTTCGACCTGATGCTCGCCCAGTACGGCGTGGCCAGGGACGGCCTTCCCGGGACGTGGCCGAGCGGCTACGACGATCCGGCCGAGCCGTACACCCCCGCCTGGCAGGAGCCGATCACCTCGGTTCCGGCGGACAGGGCGGTGCGGATCGCCCGGGAGATGGCGGAGACGGCCGCGAAGACGGAGGGCCGCTTCATGATCGTGCTGGGCGCGGGGACCACGCAGTGGTTCCACGGGGACACGATCTACCGGGCGTTCCTGTCGCTGCTGCTGCTCACCGGCTGCCAGGGCGTCAACGGCGGCGGCTGGGCGCACTACGTCGGCCAGGAGAAGTGCCGGCCGCTGAGCGGCTGGACGCAGCTGGCGGGCGCGCTCGACTGGTCCCGCCCGGCGAGGCAGACGCCGGGCACGCCGTACTGGTATCTCCACACCGACCAGTGGCGCTACGACCGGTTCGACGCCGGAGAGCTCTGCTCGCCGCTGGGGCCGGGCGGGTTCACCGGCCTGCGTACGGCCGACCTGGTGGCGAGAGCGGTGCGCAACGGCTGGATGCCGATGGCGCCGGCCTTCGACCGCAACCCGCTGGAGCTGGGCGAGGCCGAGGACCCGGTGGGGTTCACCCGCCAGGAGCTGCGGGAGGGCCGGCTGCGGTTCGCCGCCGAGGACCCGGACGATCCGCGCAACTGGCCGCGGGTGCTCACGGTGTGGCGTTCCAACCTGCTCGGGTCGTCGGCCAAGGGCAACGAGTATTTCCTGCACCACCTGCTGGGCGCCGACTCCAACCTGCCGGAGCCCGACCCGGACGCCCCGCGCGGCAAGCTCGACCTGCTGCTCTCCCTGGACTTTCGGATGACGTCCACGACGCTGTTCTCCGACATCGTCCTGCCGGCCGCCACCTGGTACGAGAAGCACGACCTGTCCTCCACCGACATGCATCCGTTCGTGCACGCCTTCAACCCAGCGATCGACCCGCCCTGGGAGGCGAAGACCGACTTCGACGCCTTCCACGCCATCGCGGCGCGCTTCTCGGAGCTGGCCGCCGAGCACCTGGGCGTGCGCCGGGACGTGGTGGTGGCCGTCGCCCAGCACGACACGCGGGGGGAGACCGCGCAGCCCGGCGGGCGGGAGCCGGACGGGCCGGTCGTACCGGATCTGGTCGTGGTGGAGCGCGACTACGGCGCGGTCGCCGCCAAGATGGCCGCGCTCGGGCCGCTCGCCGAGGAGCGGGGGATGCCGGTCAAGGGGGTGGTGTTCCACCCCGACGCGGAGGTGGCCTGGCTCGGCCGGAGCAACGGGCTGGCCCGCGACGGGGTCGCCCGGGGACGGCCGCTGCTGGACACCGAGGCCAGGGCGTGCGAAGCGGTCCTGGCTCTGTCGGGCGTCAGCAACGGGCGGCTCGCCGCGCAAGGCTTCGCCCAGCTGTCCGAACGCACCGGCACCGACCTGTCGGGGCTGGCGCACGACGGCCACCGGATCGTGTTCTCCGACACGCAGGCCAGGCCGGTCCACGTGGCCTCCAGCCCCGAGTGGTCGGGCAAGGAGGCGCACGACCGGCGCTACTCACCCTTCACGATCAACGTCGAGCACGACAAGCCCTGGCACACCCTCACCGGGCGCATGCACTTCTTCCTCGACCACGACTGGATGCACGAATACGGCGAGGCGCTGCCGGTCTACCGCCCGCCGCTGGACATCGCGGCGCTGTTCGGCGAGAGCGGCCAGGTGCAGGACGGGATCGTGGTCCGCTACCTCACCCCGCACTCCAAGTGGTCGATCCACTCCGAGTATCAGGACAACCTGATCATGCTGACCCTCTCACGAGGCGGTCCGACCGTGTGGATGTCGGTCGAGGACGCCGCGGCGATCGGGGTGGCCGACAACGACTGGATCGAGGCGGTCAACCGCAACGGCGTGGTCGTGGCCAGGGCGATCGTCTCGCACCGGATGCCCGCCGGAACGGTGTACGTCTACCACGCCCAGGACCGGGTGGTGGACGTGCCGCTGTCGGAGCGGACCGGCCGGCGCGGCGGCATCCACAACTCGCTGACCCGGGTGCTCATCAAGCCGACCCACATGATCGGCGCCTACGGCCAGCTCTCGTTCGCCTTCAACTATCTCGGCCCCACCGGCAACCAGCGCGACGAGATCACGATCATCCGCCGCCGCGCCCAGGAGGTGCGTTACCAGTGACCGGACGGCGGACGACGAGGGTCATGGCCCAGCTCGGCATGGTGATGAACCTCGACAAGTGCATCGGGTGCCACACCTGCTCCGTCACCTGCAAACAGACCTGGACCAACCGGAGCGGCGTGGAGTACGTCTGGTTCAACAACGTCGAGACCCGGCCGGGCCTGGGCTACCCGCGGCGCTACCAGGACCAGGAGAAGTGGCGGGGCGGCTGGGAGCTCGACCGGCGGGGGCGGCTGACCCTCAAGTCCGGCGGCCGGCTGCGCAGGCTGCTGAGCATCTTCGCCAACCCGATCATGCCGTCCATCCATGACTACTACGAGCCCTGGACCTACGACTACGAGAACCTGACCACGGCTCCGCTGTCGGCCGACACCCCGGTGGCCCCGCCCCGCTCGCTGATCAGCAACGAGCCGATGGCCGTGCGGTGGGGTGCGAACTGGGACGACGACCTCGGCGGCGGCCCGGCGCTGGCCGCCCGGGATCCGGTGGTGGAACGGATCGGCGACCGCGTGCGGCTCGACTTCGAGAACGCCTTCATGTTCTACCTCCCCCGGATCTGCGAGCACTGCCTCAACCCGGCGTGCGTCGCGGCGTGCCCCTCGGGGGCGATGTACAAGCGGTCGGAGGACGGAATCGTCCTGGTCGACCAGGACCGGTGCCGGGGCTGGCGGATGTGCGTCACCGGATGCCCGTACAAGAAGGTCTACTTCAACCACCGGACCGGCAAGGCCGAGAAGTGCACCTTCTGCTACCCCCGGGTGGAGGTCGGGCTGCCGACGGTCTGCTCGGAGACGTGCGTGGGACGGCTGCGCTATCTCGGCGTGCTCCTCTACGACGCCGACCGGGTCACCGAGGCCGCCTCCGTGCCCGAGGACCGGGACCTGTACGAGGCGCAGCTGTCGCTGTTCCTCGACCCTCGCGATCCGGAGGTGGCCGAGGCCGCGGCCGCCTCCGGCATCCCCGACGACTGGCTGGAGGCGGCCCGGCGGTCACCGGTCCACGACCTCATCGCCAGATACCGGATCGCGCTGCCGCTGCATCCGGAGTACCGGACGATGCCGATGGTCTGGTACGTGCCGCCGCTGTCCCCCGTGGTCGACGCGCTGGCCGGCAGCGGGCACGACGGCGAGGACGCCGGCAACCTGTTCGGCGCGATCGAGTCCCTGCGCATCCCGGTGGAGTATCTGGCCGAGCTCTTCACCGCCGGGGACCCGGCGCCGGTGACGGCCTCGCTGCGGCGGCTGGCCGCGATGCGCTCCCACATGCGCCGGATCAACCTCGGCGAGGAGCCCGACCCGTCGATCGGCGCGCGCGCCGGGCTGACCGGCGACGACATCGAGGACATGTACCGGCTGCTCGCGCTGGCCAGGTACGAGGAGCGGTATGTGATCCCGACGGCCTACGCCGCCCAGCCCGGGTCGGTCGAGGAGATCGGCTGCAGCCTCGACTACGACGGCGGCCCCGGCATGACGGGCCCGTTCGGCGAGGCCTCCGGACAGCCGGCGCCGGTGTCGGTGGAGAGCTTCCACTCGCTCAGGCAGCGCCAGCGCGGCGACGACGTCACCCACGAACGCGTCAACCTCCTCAACTGGGACGGCAGGGGAATCCCCGAGGGGATGTTCCCCAGGAAGGACGATCGATGAGCGACCATCCGGCCGGTCACGGCGGCGCGCGCGTGGTGTGGCAGGCGGCCGCGCACCTGCTCGCCTACCCGAAGGAGGACTTCTGGGCACGGCTGCCGCTGGTCCGGGATGCGGCCGGCGGCCACTTCGGGCCCTTCCTGGACCACCTGTCGCGGGTGGAGCCGGGCGAGCTGGCCGCGCACTACGTGGAGACCTTCGACTTCAGGCGCCGGTGCTGCCTCTACCTGACCTACTACACCGACGGGGACACCCGGCGGCGGGGAGAGTCGCTGGCCCGGCTCAAGGCCCGCTACCGGGCCGGCGGCTGGGAACTGTGCGAGGACGAGCTGCCCGACTACCTGCCCGTGATGCTGGAGTTCGCCGCGCTGGATCCGGACGGGGCCGCGATCCTGCGGGAGAACCGGGCCGGGCTGGAGCTGCTGCGGTCGGCGCTGCACGAGTGCGCCTCGCCGTACGGGTCGGTGATCGACGCCGTGTGCGCCGCGCTCCCGCCGATCGGCGCGGCGGACCGGGCGGCGGTGGCCCGGCTGGCCGGCCAGGGGCCGCCGGCGGAGTCCGTGGGCGTCTACCGGTGAGCGGGCCGTTGGGGGGACGCCGATGAGCTGGACCGAGATCGCCTTCTGGGTGGTCATGCCGTACCTGACGCTGGTGATCCTGGTCGGCGGGCTGATCTGGCGCCACCGCTACGACAGGTTCGGGTGGACCACCCGGTCCTCGGAGCTGTACGAGAGCCGGCTGCTGCGGATCGGCAGCCCGCTGTTCCACTTCGGACTGCTTTTCGTGATCCTCGGTCACGTGTTCGGGCTGGTGATCCCGGAAAGCTGGACGAACGCGCTGGGGATGAGCGAGGCGCTCTACCACGCGATCGCGCTGATCGTGGGGGGTGTCGCGGGGGTGTGCACGCTGGCCGGGATCGCCTTGCTGATCTACCGCCGCCGCACCACCGGCCCGGTCTTCATGGCGACCACGAAGAACGACAAGACGATGTACGTCGTGCTGGTCGCCGCGCTCCTCGCCGGGCTCATGACCACGCTGCTCAGCGCCGCCTTCCAGGCCCATGACTACCGTCAGACGGTCTCCCCGTGGTTCCGTGGGATCTTCGTCCTGCGTCCCGACGCCGCGTCCATGATCCGCGCCCCGTGGACCTTCAAGCTGCACACGCTGGTCGGCATGCTGCTCATCGCGCTGTTCCCCTTCACCCGCCTGGTCCACGCCTTCGCCGCCCCGGTGGGTTACCTGTTCCGCCCCTATGTCGTCTACCGCAGCCGCGCCGCGTCCGGCCGTCAGGCCGTACGGACTCCTCGCCCGGGCTGGGACCGGTAGGGCGCGGGGCGAGGGCGCGGCCGTCCGGGCGTGCGACCGGGGGCACGAGGACCGGGGGCGCGGCCGTCCGCCGTGCCCCGGCTCTCGGGCGGGCACCTGCCTCAGCAGCTCAGGTCGCCTCCGGGGGTGGTGCCCAGGATCTGGACGAACCGCTGGTAGGCGTTGATGCGGCTCTGCACCTGGGCGGGGTTGCGGCCGTTGCACTCCAGGGCGCCGTTGATGCTGCGGATCGTCTCGCCGAAGCCCGCGCCGTTGACCATCGCGTTGTGCGCGGTCATCGTGCCGGGACCGTTCTGAGTCATCCAGTACCAGATACCGGTCTTCCAGGCCACCGCCGGATCGGTCTGCACCAGGTTCGGGTTGTTGAGCAGGTTGATGCCGAGCGCGTCACCCGCCGCCTTGTAGTTGAAGTTCCAGCTCAGCTGGATCGGGCCGCGGCCGTAGTAGGCGGCCTGGCCGGCGGGGCAGCCGTAGGGCTGGGAGGCGTCGCAGTAGTGGGGGTAGTTGGCGGTGTTCTGCTCGACGACGTAGACCAGGCCGCCGGTCTCATGGCTGACGTTGGCGAGGAAGGCGGCCGCCTCCTGCCTGCGGACGGTGTCGCTGCCCGTCTTGGCGAAGGCCGGGTAGGCGCTCAGCGCCGCGACCAGCCCGTTGTAGGTGTAGAAGGAGTTGCGGCTCGGGAACATCTGGCCGAACTGCGCCTCGCTCACCACGAAGCCCGTGGAGGGCGGCGTCGTGGGAGGTGTCGTGGGACCGCAGGTGTACGGCTCCCAGTACCACGTGCTGATGACCGGGTCGTAGCCCGGGTTGTCGTGCTCGGCCCGGTAGAACCGGCCGTCGGTGTACTTGACGATGTCGCCGGTGACGTACGCCCGGCCCGCCACCCAGTTCGGGTAGGCGCAGCCCGGCCCGGAGGTGGGCGTCGGCGTGGGGGTCGTGCCACCGCACGTCCCCTGATCGGCCCAGACGTCGGCGGTCCCCGGGGTCTCGTTCTGGGTCCACCACTTCGCCGACCAGTTGTGGCCGTTATGGGAGGCGGTCGCGCCGCCGGTGTAGACCGCCCCGGAGCTCCACGGGGTGGCGCAGGCCGCGGCGGAGGCGGAGGACATCGGCGCGACGACCGCCAGCACGCCCGCGACCGCCATCGCGGCCAGCGCGGCCATGATGCGTTTTCTCGACATCTGATCACTCCTTCGCGCGGCGGGTGCCGCGCAGGGGGCATGGGAGGTGGTGACCTCGCCGCCGGGAGTCCGTCTCTCCCGGCGGCGAGGGGCTTTCAGCCCAGGCCGTTGAGATAGGCCCGGTGGTTGCGGGAGAACTCAAAGGAGTCGTACCTGTCCCAGTTGATCGACCAGCTCATCAGGCCGCGCAGGTTCGGGTAGACGCCCCGCGGCTTGTACGGCCCGCAGCCGGTGCCCTTGACCAGGCAGTCGAAGGCCTTGTGGACCTCGGCCACCGAGGTGAAGCCGTTGCCCGCGTAGGTGGCGGCGGGCAGGCCGATGGCGACCTGCTCGGGGCGCAGGGCGGGGAAGAGGTTGTTCGGGTCGCCCGCGATCGGGAAGCCCGCGAGCAGCATGTCCGTCATGGCCACGTGGAAGTCCGCGTTGCCCATGGTGTGGTACTGGCCGTCCAGTCCGGTGATCGGCCCGGAGTTGTAGTCCTGGACGTGCAGCAGGGTCAGGTCGTCGCGCAGCGCGTGGATCACCGGCAGGTAGGAACCGGCCCGCTGGTCGGCCGAGCCGTTCGCGCCGGGGCCGTAGAACCGGTAGCCGAGTTGGACGAAGAACGTCTCCGGGGCCATGGTCAGCACGAACCTCGCACCGTACCTGGCCTTGAGGGTCTTCAGCGCGGAGATCAGGTTGACGATGACCGGGGTGGTCGGGGCGGCCAGGTCGGTGTCGCCCGCGTTGAGGTAGAGCGAGTGGCCCTCGAAGTCGACGTCCAGCCCGTCGAGGCCGTACCTGTCGATGATGGCGCTCACCGATTCGACGAATTTGTCACGCGCGGCCGTGCCGGCGAGCTGGACCTGGCCGTTCTGGCCGCCGATCGAGATCAGCACCTTCTTGCCGAGTGCCTGCTTGGCCCGGATCGCGGCGATGAAGTCGGCGTCGGACTCGACGCCGGGGCACTCGGCGACCGGGCATCGCCGGAAGCGGATGTCACCGGAGGTCACCGAGGTCGGCTCGCCGAAGGACAGGTTGACGAAGTCCCACTCGTTCGGCACGTCGGCCATCCGCACGTAGCCGGAGCCGTTGGCGAACGAGGCGTGCAGGTAGCCGACCAGCGTCCGCCTGACCGGGGGCGGATCGCCGATCGCGACGGAGACCGGGGCGGACCTGGCCGACTCGCCGGTCGGGTTGAAGGCGCTCACCTGGTAGGTGTGCGGGCCCATGCCGGGGGCGTCGGCGTAGGCGGCGGTCGTGGGGGATCCCACCTTGGCCCCGTCGCGGTAGACGTTGTAGCCGGTCACGGTCGAGGACTGCGGCGGGCTCCACGTCAGCGCCACGTTCGTGCCGTTGACCGTGGCGGCCAGGCCGGTCGGCGCGGTCGGCGGCTGTCCCTGCCCCTGTCCCGCCTCGCCGTCCAGGACGATGTCGTCGGCCTGGTAGGCGCCCTGGCCGTACCAGCCGTTGACGTGGATCGTCACCGACGTGGTGGAGGCGCCGGTGGTGAAGGTCCGGGTGAGCTGGGAGTAGGCCGACGGTGAGGAGGTCCAGGTGCTCTGATCCGTCGTGCCGGTCCCGCTGACCCCCAGGAACACGTAACCGCCGCGCACCCACGCCGACAGGGAGTAGGACGACGACGGCTTGACGCTCACCGTCTGCTGACACCGCGCGGTGTCCGAACCGGCAGGCGTGGCCTGTAACGCCTTCGACCCGCCGTGCACCGGCGACGACACCGCCGCCGCCCCCGACGAGGCCGTACACGTCCAACCGGCCAGATCATTCTCGAAACCGGGGTTCGTCGCGATGTTGGCGGCACGAGCCGGCGACGCGGCGAGCACCGTCCCGCCCAGCGCCAGCACGGCCACCGCCGCGAGCTTCCTGAGGTTCATCCGGTGTACCCCGCAAAGATCTTGGAGAAGTCGCGGGGCGCCCGCGGGATGCCGGTGCACTCGTAGAGCGGACCGGTGCGGGCGGTGCGATCGCGCGTCGTCGGCCGCACCCGTGCTGATCGTCGGTTCATGACCTGCCTCATGAGGCTTTGGTGGGGGTGTCATGGACAGAGGTACGGCTCGCACCCGGCGCAGCGGGTGCGAGCCGTACCGGCTAGAAGCCGGCGGTGATCTTCGTGAACTCCCAGTCGGCCTGCGCGATGCCGCTGCAGTTCTCCTGGACGCCGCCGCCGGGGCAGGGACGGTCACGGTTGACCGACCAGAACGCCAGGCGGGTCAACCCCTTGGACTTGGCCCAGTCCCTGATCTGGGTCCAGGTCGCCGGGGTGGTCTGCTCCTGCTGGTCGGACAGGCCGTTCATGCCGGAGATGCCCATGTGGGCGTAGGCCTGCGCGTCGGTCCAGCTGTTGGCCGACTTCAGCGCGTTCTTCAGGCCCTCCGCCGCGTTGATCGTGTTCTGGTACATGTTCGCGCCGCCGCCGAAGTCGAACGGCATGATCGTGTAGTTGTCGATCGGCACGGACAGGGCCTTGGCCTGGTTGATCAGGCGGATGCCGGGCGCGGTCGGGCCGCTGGTCGCGGTGCCGAAGGTGACGACGGCCTTGACGCCGGGGTTGGCCGTCTTGATGAGCTTGATGCCGTTGAGGATGCGGTCCTGGACGGTGTAGTTCTCGAACTCGTCGGTGTTCTCGATGTCGAAGTCGACCACCGCCGGGCCGACGGCGTCGATGACCTTCTGCACCGCGCCGGCGAAGGCGGCGGGGGTGGAGCAGTTCGGGCCGAGCTTGTTGCCCTGCCAGCCGCCGAAGGAGATCTGCACGCTGCCGCCCGCGGCCTTGATCTGGTTGATCGCGGCCTGGTCGGCGCCGCCGGTCAGCGGGCGCTGACCGTCCCATGCCGGGTTGCAGCCGTTCTGGGCCAGGATGAAGGCCATGGTGAAGGACTTGACGCCGGTGGCGCTCATCACGGTGGAGATGCTCGGCGGGTCGCCCCAGCCGGTGTAGTAGTACGGCGCGCCGTCCATCTTGCCGCCGGTGGGCGGGCAGCCGGTGGTGGTGCCGGTGACCTGAGCGCTGGAGGCGGACTCGCCGGCGGAATTGTACGCCTTGACCGTGTAGGTGTGGGTGGTGCAGACGCCCAGGCTGGAGACGGTGGCGGTGGTGCCGGTGACCTGGGCGCGCTGGGTGGTGCCCTCGTAGACGCGGTAGCCGGTCACGGTGCCGGAGGAGGCGCCCCACGACAGGGAGATGCCGCTGTCGGTCGAGCCGGTCACCGACGGGGCGCCGGGCTGACCGGGCGTGCCGTTGCCGGACGTGGTGCCGGTGACCTGGTTGCCTGCGCCGGAGACGTTCCCGGCGGCGTCACGGGCGCGGACGGTGTAGGTGTAGCTGGTGGAGGTGGCCAGCCCGGAGTCGGTGTAGGAGGTGCCGGTGGCGGTGGTCACCAGGGTCGAGCCCCGGTAGACGTCGTAGCCGGTGACGCCGACGTTGTCGGTGGAGGCGTCCCACGCCAGCGAGACGCTCGACGCGCTGGTGCCGGTCACGCGGAGGTTGCCGGGCACGCTGGGCGGTGTGGGATCGCCGCCGCCGGTGGCGATCTTCCACAGGGCGGGGACGTTGGGCGGCTCCCAGCCGGGCAGCGAGGTGTGGCCCTGGACGCACTCGTATTCGACGCCGTTGTAGGTCACCCGGGTGCCGGTGGCGTAGGCCGTCCACGCCTGCCACTGGGGGGCGGCGAACTGGACCGCCGACGCCTGGGGGGCGGCGTTCGCGGCGGCGGTGAATCCGGACAAGGACATCGCCAGGGCGGCGAGTACGGCGAAGGCCGTACGACGTGATCTCATGAGCATTCCTAGGGGAGGGTCGCGAGATGCGGCTTGACGGTCTTGGAGAAGTTCCAGTTGTTGCCGGCGTCCCAGTTGACGGACCAGGTCATCGCGCCCCGGATCTCGGGGTAGGCGCGCGGCGGCACGAAGCCGCCGCAGCCGGTCCGGGTGGCCAGGCAGGTCAGCGCCTGGTTGACCATGGAGGGGGCGACGATCCCGCCGCCTGCCGCGCCGGGTCCGGCCGGCAGGCCGAGCGCCACCTGGTCCGGGCGCAGGCCGTTCTCCAGCTGGATGCAGGCCAGCGCGGTCATGAAGTTGACCGTGCCTTGCGAGTAGGCGGCCATCTGGTCGCAGCCGAGCATCGAGCCGGAGTTGTAGAACTGGGTGTGGACGACCGTGAGGATGTCCTTGATGCTCAGTGCCAATTTGAAGTATTCGGCGCCGGGTGACTGCATGTCGATGGTCTGCGGCGCCATCGTGATGATCAGGCTCGCTCCCGCCTTGGCGCGCAGCGCTCGCAGGGCCTGGGCCATGTAGGTGGAGTTGAGGCCGTTCTCCAGGTCGATGTCGACACCGTCGAAGCCGTGGCTCTGCATCAGGCCGTAGAGGCTGTCGGCGAACTTGGTCGCCGCGGCGGCGCTGGAGACCTGGACGCGGCCCTTCTCGCCGCCGACCGAGATGATGACCTTCTGGCCCCGCGAGTGGAGGGTCTGCACGTCGGCCTTGAACTGGGCGTCGGTGTAGCCGCCGAGGGAGGCCGACAGGCCCGGGTCGACGCCGAAGACGACCTCGCCCGTGGTGGAGCCGGCCTCGCCGAAGGAGACGGCGACGAGGTCGTAGTCCCGGGGCACCGCCGACAGCCTGAGTTCGACGGCGGGGTTGTCGAAGTTGTGCCAGTAGCCGGTGAGGAAGTGCTTGGGCAGCCGGCCGATGGGGCAGCCGGTGGTGGTCGCGCTCGTCGGGTCGCTCTTGGCGCTCTCCTCCGTCGCGTTGTAGGCCGAGACCGTGTAGGTGTGCGCCTCGCAGACGCCCAGACCGGAGATCGTCGCCGTGGTACCGGTGACCGTGGCCTTCAGCGTCGAACCCTCATAGACCCGGTAGCCGGTCACCGCGCCGGAGGAGGCGCCCCACGACAACGCGACGCTGCCGGCACCGCCCGTCGCCGTCACCGCGCCCGGCTTGCCGGGGGCGCTCTCGCTGCTCCCGCCGCAGTCGGCGCCGTCGAGCCTGCAGTTCGCGGGCAGGGACGCCGTCCCGCCGGGAGTGCCGAGGAAGCCGAAGGTCACGCTGCCGCCGGCCGGGACGTTGCCGTTCCAGCCCAGGTTGGTGAAGGTGAAGTGCTGGCCGCTGCGGGCGAGGGTGGCGTCCCAGAAGGAGCCGACGCTGACTCCCGGCGGGAGGTCGAACTCCACTTTCCAGCTGCTCAGAGCCGCGCCGCCGTCGTTCTTGATCGTGTATTTGCCCTCGAAGCCGGAGCCCCAGTCGCCGACCTTGACGAAGGTGGCGGTGGCTGAGGCGGCCTGGACGGGCGGCGCGATCGCCGTCGCCATGGCGAGGGCCGCCACGGCGACGAGCGATCGAGCGATGACGCGAAATTTCACGTTAACCTCATGCATTCGGTGGGGGGTGGCCGTACGGCTCGCGCCTCTGGGGGGTGCTCCTCGGGGAGAACGAGGAGGCAGGCGAGAGCCGTACGGCGAGTAGGGCGCGGTCCCGGCCCGGCAGGAAGGGCGGGAGCGCACCGTGGATCGGCGCTGGTGGGCACTGGCCGGCATGGATCGGCGCTGATCGGCGCTGGCCGGCACGGGTCGGCGCGGGCGGATCGCCCGGCGTCGGCGGGAGCGTCGTCGTCATCGGCCGGCTCCCGGCCGTCGCCCCGAGCGTCTTCCTGGCTTATGTGGCCGGGCGTCCCGTTCCCTGGCCGGAGGTCTCGGCTCCCTGGCCGGAGGTCTCGGCGAGGGAGGTCACGGCGCCGGCTTCGCCGGGCGCGGACGGCCGGGGAGGGTGTTTGCCGGGGCAGTCAAGAGAAGTGAGGGAAAGGCACGCCGCATGATCGCTCCCAGGAGAGGGGAACTGTGGGGGGTGAGGCGTCCGGATGGTCGGACCTTCATGCAGTGGAGACCACTGTCATCGAGTTTCCGCAGCTTGGAATCCGGCCGGTCGGTGGCGAGCGGGTCACGGGCGCCCCTATTCGATATTTCTTTTAGGAAAGTTTCCTAAGAGTTGTCGCGATCGTAGCCTTGACAGACTTTCCCCACAAGGCCCAAAAAATCCAGGTTTCAACGACCCAGCTAGGCACGTTCCAACCTTCGGCGCCGAACCGTCCGGCGGTGAACCCCTGACGCCGCCGGACGCGTTCGGACGGTCGCGGCGGATCAGGCCATGGCCTCGGACAGGGGCTTGCGGACCAGGTCGGGAACCTCCGCGTCGTCGGCCGCGTAGCCGATCGGGAACAGAATGTAGGGCCGTTCGTTGGCCGGGCGTCCGCAGATGCCGGTCAGGAACGCCATCGGGTTCGGGGTGTGGGTGAGGGTGGACAGGCCCATCGCGTGCAGTGCGGCGATGAAGAACCCGCAGGCGATGCCGACACTCTCGTTGACGTAGTAGTGCTTGACCCTGCCCCCGTCGGGGCGCACGCCGTACTTCTCCGCGAAGCAGACCACCAGCCACGGCACCGTTTCGAGGTAGCCCTTGTCGGAACCGGTCTCCAGGTGGGCCAGGGCCGCACGCCACTCGGGGGTCAGCCGGCCTCCCTCGTAGTTCTGCCGCTCCTCGACCTCGGCCGCCCGCCTGATCCGTCCCTTCGTCTCCGGGTCGCCGATCACGACGAACTTCCACGGCTGCTGGTGGGCCCCCGAAGGCGCGGTGTTGGCCGTCCTGACGGCCAGTTCGACACACTCGCGCGGCACCGGCTCGTCGCTGAAGAACCGCACGCTCCGGCGCCGGTCCATGTGCTCGTAGAATTCCCGCCCTCGCGCGACCATCTCGGCCTCGGGATAGCGCTCCGGGCGATAAGGAATGAATGGGTATGAATGCTCCCGTGCCACGATTGCCTCCATAGTTGGCATATATGCAGGCGTAGTCTGAATTGTGGTCACAAGTAGGGCAACACCCTGGCCGGTTCACTGGCAGATCGACAGTCTCGCGTGCGCCACACGCTCCGGAGGTGGACAGATTGGCAGCTCGGCGAAACGGCCTGGACGAGCTCGACCGCAAGGTGCTCCATCTGATCAGGGACCGCCCGCGCGCGGGCCTGCTGGAGATCGCCCGTCTCCTGGGCGTCGCCCGGGGCACCGTCCAGGCCCGCCTGGACCGGATGGTGGCCGACGGCGTGATCACCGACTTCGGCCCCAACCTGTCCCCTCGCGCCCTCGGCTACCCCGTGCAGGCCTTCACCACCCTTGAGGTGGAGCAGATCTCCCGCGCCGACATCTCCGCCGCCCTCGCCGCGATCCCTGAGGTGCTCGAAGCGCACATCGTCACCGGCCCGGGCGACGTCTGGTGCCGCATCGCCGGCCGTGACCACGAGCACATCCAGCACGTCATCGACCTGACCCTGGCCATCCCCGGAGTACGGCGCAGCAGCACGGTGATCACCCTGTCGACCGTGGTGCCGCATCGGGTCCAGCCGCTGGCCGACGGCGGCTGAGCCGGGCACACCGGCGAGCCCGGCACGGGGCGCCCGCACCGTCACCGTGACGCCGGACCTCCCGGCTCCCTCGTGGCGGGCCTCAGCTCTGCAGCGGATTGCGGGTGACGAGCCCGGGGAAGCGGCTGAAGTCACGGTCCACGGTCCACAGCTCGCGAACACCGTGCGCGACGCACAACGCCGCGATCCGCGCGTCGTGGACCATTGGACCGACGACCTTGCCCGACTCGAGTAAGGACTTGAGTGTGGGCCAGTGGTTGTCCGTCTCACCGATCGCCACGAGAGACGGCGATCCCAGCCAGGCCTCGATCTGGGTGAAAGCCTCCACCCCGGTGCTCGGCGGCGCGTAGACGCGAGGGTGGGTCACGATCGAGAAGAATTCGTGGACGCAGGGCCACGGAAGTGCCCACGACGCCTTTCCCTCGGCGAGGGTCCTCAGTGCCGACGCGGCTCGGTCGTGGAACCCGCTGTCACACCGGTGGGCGTAGACGAGGACGTTCGTGTCCACAGCGATCACAGGCGATCTCCGTAGGCCAGGGAGCGGATGTCCTCCCATGAGGCACCGCTCACCTGCGGCTGGAGACCGCGACCGCCCACAGCCGCGTCGGGCAGCCGGTAGCCCCCCTTTCTCGCCCGTCTCGCGAGCGCGAAGCGCAGGCCCTCCTCTATCAGGGCCCGCAACGTCGTCCCTTCGGCCCTGGCCACCTGGCGGGCCTCACACAGAAGGGCATCGGGAATGTCCACGGTGGTCTTCATATTGCTGGCAATACCCACGAAGCAATATTGCCATACTTCTTTACCCAAAGCATGCGATCCACTACATCGAGTAGTCGACGCGAGGCGCGAGGAGCGTGGGCGGGTCACGCACCGCACCCGCCCGGCCGGGGCGCCGGGCGGGAAGCGCCCCTTCGGGGAGTACGGTGATACGGATCCCGTAACGCCCCCTGGAGCACCACTATGTTCTTCGGCATCACCGATATATGGACCTATGTCATCGGCGCCTTCTTCATCATCCTGCTGCCCGGACCGAACTCCCTCTACGTGCTCGCCACCGCCGCGCAGCGCGGGGTGCGGCAGGGATACCGCGGCGCGATGGGGGTCTTCCTCGGCGACACCGTCCTGATGGTGCTCGCCGCCGCCGGGGCCGCCTCGCTTCTGAGGTCGACGCCGATCCTGTTCGGCATCGTCAAGTACGCCGGGGCCGCCTACCTGGCGTGGATCGGGTTCCAGATGCTGCGAGGGGCCTGGCGCTCCTGGCGGGCGGGCAGGAGCGCGGAGGCCGCCCCGGCGCCGGAGGCGACCGTGGAGAACCCGTTCCGCAAGGCCCTGGTGATCAGCCTGATGAACCCGAAGGCGATCCTGTTCTTCATCTCCTTCTTCATCCAGTTCGTGGACCCCGGCTATGGCACGCCCGCGCTGTCGTTCCTGATCCTGGGCGCGATCTGCCAGCTGTTCAGCATGCTCTACCTGTCACTGCTGATCTTCAGCGGAACCTTCCTGGCCGGTCAGTTCCGGGCACGCCGCAAGCTGTCGGCCGGACTGACCTCCGGGGTGGGCGCGCTGTTCATCGGTTTCGGCGCGCGACTCGCTACCGCGACGCTTGGTTGACCTTGATCGCCACGCTGACGAGTGAGAGGAACAGGTCGGCGTCGGCCTTGCCCTCGATCGTCATGGCCACCCACCCGGCGTCCCTGCCGGGGGTGACCCGACGGCAGTCGGTGAGCACCCGGGCCCACCGGTCGATCACGGCGGTGGTCAGCAGCAGCTCCGCGGTGTGATCTCCGGACATCCTGACGATCTCCCGGCCGCTGGCCCGGAACCCGAGCCCCCTGCGGGTGCGTTTCAGTGCGAGGTCGGGCCAGCGGATGAGCTGGGCCGCCACGTTCGCGACACCCTCGGTTGACCGGTCGGACGTGTGCGCGTGCACTGCCATATCTGAATCGTCGCGGACCGGACGTCATCGGGAAAGCTTCCGTTTCTCAACCGTTACCGACAGACCGAACTTCCGAACACATCCGTCGCTCTTCATGTCAGATGCCGCGGCCGAGGCCCTCCCGGTGGAGGGCTCCGGGCCTGCGAGGCGCCGTTTTCCCGGCGTTCTCGCGGCTTTCCCGGCATTCTCGCGGCGCCTTCCGTACCGCGCGACCTCACGCGCCCATCCGCGGGGACCCGTCGGCCGCGCCGGGCGAGCCGTACGGCGCCGGAAGGTTATAGGGAAGGCATGCGTTCGGTTCGGGTACGGTAAATGGCCCCCGAACATCGGCGCGGCTTTCCCGTAAGCCCATACGACAAACCCGGCATGACTGGCAATCTCGTGTCGGGGTAGGCGCGTAATCCCAGCGCCGGTCATTCCACCGTCCCGTGGAGCGTCATGAGCCATGCACCCGTCGTCCTGCCCCGCCTCACCACCCTGGCCCGCCAGGCGGTGCCGAAGATCCTGGAGGGCGTCATCGCCCCCCTGGCCGTCTTCTACTCCGCACTCGCCCTCCTCGGCGAGCACGGCGCGCTGATCGCCGCGGTGAGCTGGGTGTACGCCGGAGTGGGATGGCGGCTGATCCGACGGGTCCCGGTGCCGGGAACGATGCTCATGGCCGCCATCGCGATCACCGTGCGGGCGCTGACGGCGCTGTGGAGCGGGAGCATGGCGTTCTTCTTCCTGCAGCCCGAGCTGGGCACGATCTGCATCAGCATGGCCTTCCTCGCCTCGGTGCGGCTGAACCGCCCGCTGGTGCAGAAGCTCACCCTCGACTACATCCATCTGCCCACGGCGGTGCTGAAGCACGAGCGGGTCCGCCGGTTCTTCGCCCGGATCACGCTGCTGTGGGCGTTCGTGCTGCTGACCAACTCGGCGGTGAGCATCTGGCTCCTGCTGCACCAGTCGATCGGCACCTACCTGCTGGTCCGCACCTCGGTGGTCGCCCTGATCAGCGGCCTGGCGGTGGCGGTGTCCGTCTACGCCTTCCGCCGTGTCCTGCGTCGCCTGCACCACGAGCCCGTCCCCGCCTAGCGCTGACACGCCGATCGACATCCCCGGTTCGACATCCCCGGCGGATCCACGGGGCGGCGCCTACGGGCTCCCGAGTTTCCGCAGCGCCTGCTCAGACGCCGAGCCCGGCTCGGCGGCGAACAGGTCCAGCCCGCAGCACGACGGTTCGTCGGGCAGCGCGATGAGCTCACCGTGCAGGGTCAGTTCGCCCACGACCGGGTGGTGCAGCACGTACTCCCGGTACCGGACCTGCGCGACCGGGTGCTCCGCCCACATCCGTGCGAAGTCCTCGCTCAGATCCCGCATGTGGTCGATGTGCGCCGCGAGTCCGGAGTCCCCGCGATACCGCCCGAGCAGAACGCGCAGATGCGCCACGTGCTCGTGCGCCGCCCGCTCCCAGCCGGTGCGGTGCAGCTCGCGCTGGTAGGGCTCGGTGAACAGCAGGTGCGAGAGCGTGCGGCGATTCTCCGGCAGCGCGGGGAAGTCGCCGAACACGGCCACCGCGAGCTGGTTCCAGCCGACGATCTGGGTGTGCCTGCCGACCACCAGCGCCGGCGTCATCACGAACGACTCCAGCAGGTGGCGAAAGCCCGCAGGCACATCCGACGAGGTCGCGGCCCCCGCGCACGGCAGGGGAGGCCGTGCGATCCGGCGCAGGTAAGCCGATTCGTCGGCGTCCAGGCGCAGCGCCGCGCCGACGGCGTTCAGGACCTCGTCCGAGACGCTGTCGCCCTTGCCCTGTTCCAGACGCGTGTAGTGGGCGATGCTCACACCCGCCAGCCGGGCCAGCTCCTCACGCCTCAGGCCCGCGACCCGGCGCGCTCCGCCGTAATCGCGCAGCCCGACGTCCTCCGGGCGCAGACGGGCACGGCGTGATTTGAGGAACTCGCTCAGCTCGGTCCGGTCGTTCACGCCACAACCCTACGCCTGGGCGTGCGGCGGGTGATCATGCCGTGAGTACGCAGAACACGGGTCTGGTCGGGCGGTCGCGGCGGCTCCAGGCTGTCAGGCGAGCCACCCACGTGCGACCGGCGCGGCCCTGCCGCGCTCGCCGCCGGCTCTCATCGCGACATCTACACGAACGAACGGAGAGAAGCCGTGTCCCGAACGCTCGGACTCATCGGCAGCGGAATGATCGGTTCTTCCGTTGCCCGCCTGGCCGTCGCGGCCGGCCTTGAGGTCGTCCTCAGTAATTCGCGAGGCCCTGAGACGCTCGCTGATCTTGTTGCTGAGCTGGGCGGGCATGCCCGAGCGGCCACACCGGCAGAAGCGGCACGCGCCGCGGACCTGGTGGTGGCGGCCATCCCGTTGAAGGCCTACGAACGGCTCCCCGCCGAAGCCTTGTCCGGCAAGACGGTGCTGGACACGGCGAACTACTACCCCGAGCGGGACGGCCACCTGGCCGAACTGGATGCGGGCGAACTGACCTCCAGCGCTCTGATGCAGCGCCACCTCGCGGGTTCCCAGGTGGTCAAGGCGTTCAACAACATCACCCCGCACCAGCTGTTCTCACTCGCCCGGCCCGCGGGCGCGCCGGACCGCAGCGCCCTGCCCGTCGCCGGCGACGACGCCGGGGCCAAGGCAGAGACCGCCCGGCTGTTGGACGTCCTCGGCTATGACGCGGTGGACATCGGCACGCTTGCCGCCAGCTGGCGCAGCGAACCGAACACACCGGTGTACATCCAGCCCTATCTCGGTGAAACACCCGCCATGAGCGTTGAGGCCTTCCTCCGCTGGACTCTCCGGACACCCGGCATCGCCGTTCCCGCAGCGCAGGTCGGCAAGCTCGTCGAGACCGCGGTTCGACGGCCGGCAGGCGAGGCCAGGCTCCCGAGCGACGACTGATCCTGGAACCCCGCCGGGTCACCGGTTTCATTTGAACCTTCGCGCCCTTTCACATGATTTCCCCGGGTCGACCTTCAACCGGCGTTCTCATGCTCGCGCTCGACCAGGGCGAAGGCGCCGGCGAGGCCGGTGACGAGACCGGTCAGCAGGGTGAACAGGGTCACCAGGTCCATCGCGCCCCCGCCGGGAGCGGCCTTGAGGGCGGTAGGCGTCAGTGTGACGAGCAGCATCCACATCGACCAGCCGAACATGCCCCCCGAGCCGATCCAGGCGAGTGTCACCGGTACCCACAGCGGTCGCCCGGACCGGCGGCGGACGATCGCCAGCAGACCGGCCGCCCCGGCGATCGGCAGCAGCACGCTCACCGCGCCCTGCAGCCAGGAGGCGAGGGAGCGGTCGGCGAGCGCCCCGGCGGGGAGCCCGACGGCGAAGCCCAGGAGCCAGCTCAGATTGAAGGCGGCCAGGATCAAGGCGACGATCATGGCTCCCCCGGCCACGAAGACCTGAAGCTCCTGCGTCGGACCCGCCGCGCCCTCCGAGGTCCGCCGGGTGAACATCCCGGGCCAGCGCCGGCGAGCGTGGAACACGAAACCGGCGACGAGCCCGAACGCCTGACAGGTGAACCCGGCGTAGACGACGGCGAAGACCCATCCGGCCACCGGACCGCCCCCGGCGACGAACGGGGTGCCGCCGAAAAGATCGGCCAGGAAGACCGGGACGACCACGAGCGGGAGCGGGACCAGCAGCCCGATGCCGACCCACATCGGCGCGAGGATCAGTCCCGCGGGGATTCGGAACCCCCAGGGCCGGACGAAGGCCAGCGCGATCAGCAGCGCCACCGCGTCCAAGCCGAACGTGAGCAGGTTGAGGCCGAAGAAGCCGCCGTCCCGGAGCATGACCGGGTCGTCGATACCGGCGGATCCGCCGGTCAGCCAGATGAGCTTGAGGGTGATGTAGGGCAGCGTGCCCGCGACCGTCACCGCGGTCGCCGTCAGGCGCAGGGCCCATGCCCTCGCGTCGTCATTCGCATCGGTCATGCCTGCGACTGTCCTCGCTCCGGCCGCGCCGTCCCTCCCCCCTTACGGGGAACCGCCTCCCCCGTAAGGGGTGGGTGAGAGGCGGCCCGGCAAGGCGCCTGCGCCGGAGACGACAGGCTTTCCCCGACGAAAGTAGGGGGTCGAGGCGGCCGATCGTGCGATGCGGCGACCCCCGCCCGGTTTCTAGGTTCGACGGGACGCTTCCCTGAGGGATCTCAGGGAAGCGCCCCGCCACCTTCCGGGTCTTCCCCCGATGTCCGGAAAGCGACGGGCCGTCAGCGTACTGGTGGAGATTTCCCCCACTCATTGGAGCGCAGCCCATGACACAGGCCATCCTTGACGCCTTGCACGATGTGATGACCTCGCCCTGGATCTATCCGGCGCTGTTCGCGTTGGCGATGCTCGACGGATTCTTCCCGGTGGTGCCCGCCGAGACCTCCGTCATCACGGCGGGCGTGTTCGCCGCCTCCACCGGCGCGCCGAACCTCGCGCTGGTGATCGTGGTGGCGGCGCTGGGCGCGTTCGCCGGAGATCACATCTCCTATGCCATCGGGCGCACCACCAACGACCGGCTGCGCAACGGCAGGCGCAGCGGCAAGGCGTTCGCCTGGGCGGAGAGGGCGTTGACCGAGCGGGGCGGCCTCGTTCTGGTGGTGGCCCGCTACATCCCCGGCGGCCGGACCGCCTGCACCCTCACCATGGGTGCCGTCGCCTACCCGCGGCGCCCGTTCGCCCTCTTCGACGCCGTCGCCGCCTCCTCCTGGGCGATCTACTCCTCGCTGATCGGCTACGTCGGCGGTGCGGCCTTCGAGAACGACCCGGTCAAGGGCCTGCTGCTCGGTCTGGGCATCGCTCTGTCGATCACCGTGGCGGTCGAGGCGGTCCGGCACGTACGGCGTCGCCGTACCGCTCCGGCGCCGGAGCGGGTCCTCGCCGGCTCACGTGACTGACCGCCGGACGGCGTATGCGGCGATCACCGCCGCCGAAGGTGTCGCCGGTCAGGGAGATGTTCCCGGCCGGACGGGCGCCACGATCGGAAGGCCGTCCACGGCCGGTGCGGCACGGATCGGAAGATGTTCCCGGGCGGGTCCGAACGCCGGCCGCCCGGAGGTCAGGCCCGCCTCCAGATCAGGGTGTGCCATCGGCCTCCCTCGGCGGCGGCCAGGATGAGCCGGTCATCGTCGAAGTTCAGCTCGTGGATCTGGGTGGTGCCGGCGGCGGCCGGGTCGAGCGCCATCTCGACGTCGTGGGCCACCTGCCCGTCGCGGACCTCGTAACGGCCCGCGCAGCAGAAGAACGACGCGAACGCCTCGGCCCGCGCCTGGACGGCCGCCTGCCCGGCCGCGGATCCGGGTAGTGGCGGGCGCGCGGCCCGTGTGACGGTCGCGCTCATGTGGCCGTCGTGGGTGTAGCAGAGCAGGCCGGTCGCGTCACGGCCGAAGGGGTGGGAGATTCGACCGCCGGCATGAGCGATCCGCCACTCGACCAGCCACCAGGCTCCGACCAGATCCATGCCCGCGAAACTACGATAAACGAAGCCAGCGGGTCAACAGTCCCCGACCTTGATATCAGGGAATTCCCGGCGAAGTCAGGGAGAACCCCTATGGCTGTGGCCCCGCCGGGCGGGGGACGCTGCCACTGGTCCACCCGAAGTCCCTCCCCGGACGCTTTCGCGAGGCGTATCGGTCATCTCGCCATGTCTTCATCTGCTTTGAGAGGAGTGCGCATGCCTGTCTTGGCGGTCGGCCTGGCGTTGCTGGGATCGCTGTTCTTCGCACTCGGGGCCGCACTGCAGCAGTTCGAGGCGGCGGACACGGTCCGGGCCACCCTACGTCACCTGATCAGGCGTCCGCGATGGCTGCTCGGCGGCCTGGCCATCGCGACCGGCACCGGCCTGCACATCGTCGCGCTGAAGTACGGCCCGCTCACGCTGGTCCAGCCGATGGGCGTGGCCAGTCTCCTGTTCGCGCTGCCCTGCGCCGCCGCCCTGCGACGGCGCAGGCCCCGGCCCGGCGAGCTCGCCGCCGCGGCCGTGATCGCCGCCGGGCTCATCGGCCTCGTCCTGGCCGTGCCCCGGCACGACAGCGATCCCCATCTCGGCACCGGAGGCGCGGTGACCCTGCTCGCGGGGGCGGCCGCCGTCGCCCTGGCGCTGTGGACCGCCGCCCGGCAGGCGCCCCCCGCCGGGCGGGCCGGTCTGCTCGCCACGGCGGCGGGCGTGCTGTACGGCGCGACCGCCACGCTCACCCGGGTCCTGGTCGACGGGGAGTGGGAGCCCTGGTTCCTGCTCGCCGTCCCGCTGCCCGCCCTGATCGCGCTGGCCCTGCTGCAACGCGCCTACGCCGTCGGTCACTTCGGCGTCGCGTTCGCCACCCTCCAGGTGGCCGATCCCCTGACCGCCGTCGCCTTCGGCGCCCTCCTCCTGGGCGAGCCCCTGCCGACCGACGCCGCCGGCGCGCTGACCGCACTGGCGGCGGGCGCGCTGACCGCAGCCGGCACCCTCGCGCTGGCTCGCACCACTCCGATGTCCCCCACGCGTCCCTCGACCGCCTGATGAACGGATCGCCCATGGCCATGTCAGCCGTCCCCACGCTCGCTCCCGCACCCCCCGCCCCCGCACCCCTCGCCACCCGGCCACGCCGGGTGCTGATCGGCACCGACACCTACCCGCCCGACGTGAACGGCGCCGCTTACTTCACCCACCGGCTGGCCTGCGGCCTGGCCGAGCGGGGCAACGAGGTCCACGTGGTCTGCGCCTCGGACGAGGGACCGGCCAGGACCGAGTACGTGGACGGCGTGACCGTGCACCGGCTCCGCTCGGCGCCGCTGCTGGTCCATCCGACCATGCGCATCTCGGTGCCCACCCGGCTGGACCGGCTCATGGAGAGCATCGCCCCGGACGTGGTCCACGTCCAGGGACACTTCGTGGTCGGCCGCGCCGCGATCTCGGCCGCCCGGCGCGGAGACGTCCCGGTGGTGGCGACCAACCATTTCATGCCGGACAACCTCTTCCAGTTCGCGCACATCCCCGCCCAGCTTCGCGAGCGGGCCGGAGACCTGGCCTGGCGGGATTTCAAACGCGTCTTCTCCCGGGCCGACCGGGTGACCACGCCGACCGGAATCGCCGCGGGACTGCTCACCGGCAAGGGCTTCACCCTCCCGGTGGAACCGGTCTCGTGCGGCATCGACCTCGACAGGTTCCAGCCGCGCGCCGAGCCCAGGCAGTGGGCGCGCAAGGCGTTCGACCTGCCCGACCGCGACACCGTGCTGTTCGTCGGGCGGCTGGACGAGGAGAAGCGGCTGGACGAGCTCGTCCGCGCCCTGCCGTACATCCTCAACGGCACCGACGCCCAGCTCGCGCTGGCCGGCACCGGAGGGCAGCGGGCGGCGCTGGAGAGGCTGGCGCGCCGGATCGGGGTCGGCGACCGGGTGTTCTTCCTCGGATTCGTCCCCGACGAGGTGCTCCCCCAGGCCTACGCCGCCGCCGACGTGTTCGCCATGCCCGGCGTCGCGGAGCTGCAGAGCATCGCCACCCTGGAGGCCATGGCCACCGGACTGCCGGTGGTCGCCGCCGACGCGATGGCCCTGCCTCACCTGGTACGGCCCGGCGAGAACGGCCACCTGTTCCGGCCCGGTGACGTCCGGGAGCTGGCCCGCCACCTCGACGGCCTGCTCACCTCGCCCGATCGGCGCGCCGCCATGGGCGCGGTCAGCCGCGCGATCGCGCTGACCCATGACCACCGGGCGTCCCTGGCCCGTTTCGAGGCGATCTACCGGGAAGTGGCCCGATGAACGAGGAGCCGGTGTGGCGCTGGCCGGGGATGGCCGGGGCGGTGGCCGCCCTGGCCTCGATGGCCTACGCGCACGTGGTCGCCGCCGGCGCGGTGGACCCGATGCGCGGCCTGATCAGCGACTACGCGCTGTTCGACGCCAGCGCCTGGGCGATGGCCGGCGGCACGATCATGCTGGCCATGGGCGCGATGTGGGTCGCGTACGGCCTGGCGCGGGTGGACCCGGCGGGCAGCGCCGCGGCACGCGTGCTGTTCGTCGCCGGAGCGCTGGGGCTTCTGCTCACCGCGGTGTTCCCCACCGACGCGACCCCGGGGGTCGCCTCGGCCGGCGGGGAGATCCACCGCTGGGCGGCGGCGGTGGTCTTCACCGCGCTGCCCTGCGCGGGCTGGATGACGGGCCGGCGGTTCCGGAGGCCGGCGCTGTCGGCCGTCAGCACGGTGTCGACCGTGCTCCTGGCGGGGTTCCTGGCGACTCATCCGGGGTCGCCGGTCGCCGAGCTGATCGACGGTCCCGCCTACTACGGCCTGGTCGAACGCCTGTTGTTGCTCGCCGAGATGGCGTTGGTCTTCCTGGCCGCCCGAAGCGCCGGGGGCCCGGTGCCGGCGCCGACGACCCGCCCGCTGCGCGAGCGGCGCTCCCTACCAGACGCCGGTGAACGCCCCCTTTCGGACGCTAATAAAAGCGACATATCCCCGCTTACCGAACCCCACTTTACCTACGCTAACGTAGGTTACGGTTCCGTAGTCAGTGAGGGAGATCCCCATGCGAGAATTGAGTCAGACCGAGCTGCTGCTTGAGCTTGAGCCCGTCGTCGCCGGGGAGCTGGACCGGCACGACAAGGTGGCCAAGGAGTGGTTCCCGCACGAATACGTCCCGTGGTCCGAGGGCCGGGACTACGACGGCATCTTCGGCGGCGAGGCGTGGGTCGAGACCGACTCGAAGCTCCCCGAGGAGGCCCGCGTCTCCCTCATCGTCAACCTGCTGACCGAGGACAACCTCCCCAGCTACCACTACGAGATCGCCACCGCCTTCGGCCGTGACGCCGCCTGGGGCACCTGGGTGCACCGCTGGACCGCGGAGGAGGGCCGCCACGGCACCGCCATCCGCGACTACCTGACGGTCACCCGCGCGGTCGACCCGGTCGCCCTGGAGCGGGCCCGGATGACCCACATGGGCGAGGGCTTCACCAACTCCTACGAGGGGGTGCTTCACTCGCTGGCCTACGTCTCCTTCCAGGAGCTGGCCACCCGCATCTCCCACCGCAACACCGGCAAGGCGTCCCAGGACCCGAACTGCGAGCGCCTGCTCGCCAGGATCGCCGCCGACGAGAACCTGCACATGCTCTTCTACCGCAACCTGCTCAACGCGGCCTTCCAGCTCACCCCCAGCCAGACGATGCGCGCCGTCACCGACGTGGTGACCACCTTCCAGATGCCCGGCACCGGGATCGAGGGCTTCACCCGCAAGGCGATGACCATCGCCAACGCCGGAATCTACGACCTGCGCCTGCACCTGGACGACGTGCTCATGCCGGTCCTTCGCCAGTGGGCCGTCTTCGACATGCAGAACCTCGACGCCGAGGGCGAGAAGGCCCGCGAGGAGCTCGCCGACTTCCTGGCCCGCCTGGAGGTCTCCGCCTCCCGCTTCGTCGAGCGCCGCGAGGCCCGCCGCGCCCGCCAGGCCGCCCAGGCCTGACGCCGCTCCTCCACCGGGGGCCGCCCGAGAGCGGTCCCCGGGTTCCGGTCCTCGCGGACGGCCCGCGACGGCGGGAAATAGGGCGGAAGAAGGCGATACGTCGGTGTTACCCTTCCGAAGCCGGCCGCGGGACTCCGGTGCGACTTCCGGAACCCGCCTGTGAAGCGATGACTCGCAGTTCGTGCCCCCATTCCCCGGCCGGCCCCGCACCGCACCCGGGAGGCACCGATCGAGACCCGCACCGAGACCAGCGCGGACCTGATCGCCGCCGACGACGTCCTGCTGTTCGTGAACGCGGCGATCACCTCCACCGGCCAGCGCGAGTTCCACTCCGGCGCGGACGAGCAGCACCTCTCGCTGGACTTCCTGCACCGCTACCTGCTCGGCAACTATCGCGACCTGTACGCGGCCACCCTCGCCCTGGACATCAACGACCACAACGCCGTACTGATCGCCCGTAACCTGCTGGCCACGACGGCGGAGGCGGACCCCGACCGGCGTCGCGCCGAGGGGCGTCTGATCGCCCGGCGGCTGGCCCTGCTGCCCCCGCCCCGGGTGTACGGGCTGTTTCGCGCGCTGCGCCGCGCCAGGGTCAACAACCGGCGCACCAGGACGATCATGCGAAACTGGCTGACCGGCCGTCCCGATCTCGCCTTCGACGCGGTGAAGTACCGCGGCGCCGTCAAGGACGTCGTCCGCCACGCCCATCTGAGGCCGGCCGGGGAGCTGGGGCCGTTCCTGTTCACCCCGCACAGACCGGCCGCCTACGCCACGCCCATCCTGGAGACGTGGCGGCGGGCCCACTACGAGCAGGCCGCGCTGTACGAGCTGCCCTACACGGTGGCGGAGGGGTTCGCGGCGAAGCATCGCATCGCCCGGAACGCCTTCCTGGAGCGCATCGCGCCCCGGCTCACCCGGCTGGAGCGGCTGCGGCTGCAGGAGTCGGCACGCGGCCTGAAGGCCGAGGCGGTGCGAGCCGACCTCACCGCGATGCCGCTGACCCGGTTGGCGTCATACGTGCTGGCCATCTCACCGGACGATCGCGCGCGCCGCCGCGCCGAGCTGACGACGGCGCTGCGCGCGGCCGCCCGCCGGGCCGCGGGCGACCAGGCCGGGCGCTGGGGCACGGTGGTCGGCGTCCTCGACGACAGCTTCTCCGCCTACGGCTCGGGACACAAGCGCCGCCGCCCGCTCGCCGTCGCGCTCGCCTGCCATTTCCTCCTGGAGGCACTGGCCTCCGAATACACGCCGCTGTGGTTGTCGGGCCGCTCGGACGCGCTGCTCGTCCACCCGTACGGGGCGACACCGCTCGGCGAGCGCGTCCTCGACGGCCTCGAACGCGGACCCGAGCGCCTCGTCATCGTCTCCGACGGATGGGACAACGCGCCACCGGGGCTCGCGGGAGAGGTGCTGCGGATCTGGCGCACCCGGCTCGACCCGGATCACGCCTGCGGCATCGTGCATCTCAACCCGGTCTACGACGCCGCCGACTTCGACGTACGGCGGCTGTCGCCGACCGTTCCGACCGCCGGGATCCGCGACGCCGAGGACCTGGTCGCCCTGGTGGAGCTGGCCCAGTTCGCGCAGGGGCGGACCGGACTCTCCGAGCTGCGCGGTCACCTGGCGCGCCGCGTCGAGGAATTCCTCCGGGAGGACGCGTGACGGGTCTCGCCCTCACCGGGCTCTCCACCCGCCCCGCGCAGGTCTGGGGCGGTGTGCGGCTCGTCCCGCTGGTCCGCGAGAAGCCGATCGAGGACCTGCGGCTCGATCTCCGGCTCTACGACGCGGAGTTCGGCGTCGTAGAGGTGGCCCCGCGGAGCACGTACTTCTCCTATGTCCCGCACGGGTTCGTGGCGAACTGGACACCCGACGGCACCCCCGCCGCGGCGTACGGGACCCAGCTCCGGGATTCGGCGGAGCGTGACCGTGCGCCCAGCCGGATGCCGCTGCGGTTCCACCGCCGCATGGCCCTCCGGGTCGACAAGAACCGGCTGCGCTTCCTGCCCCTGCACCTGGCGCTCGAAGGCTACCTGGCGCTGCACTTCGGCGGGCCGGAGATCGCGTGGGAGGAATGGTCGCGTCGCGCGATCGATCATGGGCTTTCGCCTCGCGGCGAGGAGGCGTACGCGGGCGCCGCCGTCAAGGGCCTGGAAGACGCCCTACGCGTCTTCGAGATCCATCCCGGCCAGTGCGGTGTCGTCGTCTACGTCGCGGACGCGCTCGCCGCCGCGTTCGCGGTGCCGCACCCCGGCGACTACCGCGCCCTGCACGCCACCCTCCTGCAGGACCTGTACGGCGAGCTGATCTACCACTACGCGATGCTCAGCGGACCGGTGCCCGACTTCCGTGCCCGTATCGCGGACGCGACGGTGCGCTCGCTCGCCGACCTGCGTGCCCAGGCCCGGCGGCAGCGGGAGGAGTGGGCGGCCTTCCACGACCAGGTCATGGCGGGCGGGCTGGTCGGCGAGGACTACACCTACCAGCATGTCCACGAGATGGGCCGCTATCGCCTGTCCCGTTTCCTGCCGCCCTTCGAGCGGCAGCGCGACAACCACATCGGCGAGCTCATCACCGACGAGGCCGGTCACGTCGCGTATCTCAAGACGTTCCGGCTGTCGGAGAACCAGGTGCGGCGTGGTCATCTGCTGACCCGGCTCGCCGCTCACGGCTGGAACCTGGCCGACACCGCCGCGGCGTTCGGCCTGACCGAGACCGAACTCGGCCTGCGCATCGAAGGCGCGGGCTTCGGCCATCTCCTCCGCCAGGACATTCTCGATCACTACCGCGCCCAGGCCCGGCGCGCGAAGAGGCCGTCAGGTTGAAGGCGGTGTCGTGGACGGCGGGAGGGAAGCCGTGGCCCGCGCCGGCTTCTCGGCTCAGGGAGCCGTGACCAGCTCGCGGGCCGAGGAGGACTCGGTGGCCGGCCGCAGCCTGCGCAGGAAGGTCAGCACCAGCAGCGCGGCCAGGGCGGTGGTGACCGGCGGGACCAGGAAGGCCGGGGTCGCGCCGAAGCGGTCCACGAGCTGGCCGGCGACGGCCGCGCCGGTGGCGATGCCCAGCCCGATCGAGCCGTTGAGCCAGGTGAACGCCTCGGTCCTGACCTCGGCCGGGACCAGCGTCTCGACCAGGGTGTAGCCGGTGATGACGGCGGGGGCGATGACGAACCCGGCCATGGCCGCCCCGCCGTACAGCAGGGGGATGGATCCGGCGAGCGTCAGGGCGGCGGTGGCGGCGGAGAGCAGCCCGAGCGTGGCCACCAGCCGGGCCGGGGCGCCGATCCGCCAGCGGACGACGCCGTAGAGGATGCCGCCGGCGAAGCTGGCGCCGGAGAAGGCCGCATAGACCGGCCCGGCCGCGGCGGCCTCGCCGAGGGCGGCGGTGGAGGAGGTGATGCCGACCTGGAGGCTGCCGAAGACGGTGCCGAGCGCGACGAAGGCCACCGCGAGCACGGCCACGCCGCGCAGCCGGAGCACACCGCCCTGGGAGCGGACCCGGACCGGCATCGGCTCGGGAGCGCCCTTGCGGACCAGCGCGAACGCCAGCGTTCCGGCCACGACCATGACCAGCGCCATCAGCAGCGCCCAGACGGGAGAGAAGCCGGTCGACAGGGCCACCAGCAGCACCGGGGCGAGGGTGAAGGTCAGCTCGTCGGTGATGGACTCGACGGCGAAGGCGGTGCCCAGCCTGCCCGAACGCCCCAGCAGATGCGCCCAGCGAGCCCGGACCATCGAACCGACCTGCGGCACCGACGCCCCGGCCAGCGCCGCCGCGGCGACCAGCGGGAGGGCCGGGACACGGGCTGCGGCGAGCGCGAGCAGGCCGCCCAGCGCGAGGGCGTGCAGGACGACCTGCGGGATGAGCACCCTCGGCTGGCCGTACCGGTCGGCGAGCCGCCCGGTCTGCGGGCCGACCAGCGCCTGCGCCACGGCCGCCGCCGCGGCGGCGATCCCGGCCGCGCCGTAGGAGCCGGTGGACCACTGCACGAGCAGCAGGATGCCGAGCTGCAACATGGCGTACGGCAGGCGCGCGAGGAACGCGGGGGCGAGGAAACGCCAGGCGCCGGGGGAACCGAGCACGGCGAGATAGGACTTCATCAGTCTCCGTCGGAGTCCAGACGGAGCGCCGCCCGATCCGGGAGCACACCGTCATGGTGGGCTTCGACCGGGGTAGATACCGCCTTCCAGCGGCCGCCGTGCGGTCATTGCATGCATTCGCTCAGAACACAACAATCAGCCATCTTATGCCACGAAATGGACTCCACAGGAGCGCGCGTCCCCGCCCCGGCCCGTCCTGCGCGCCCGATCGAGATCGCCGACGGCGTCTTCACCGGCTGGACGCGCGAGCTGCCCGGCAGCCGCAAGGAGCGGCCGCCGGGCAGCGGCATCGGCCTCGACGGACTGACCGGCGATCAGCTCTTGGCCAGGTCGGCCAACGGCACCGAGGGATCGGCGAGCCGGTCGGGGTCGGTGGGGGCGCCGCCGCGGATCAGCTCCCGCACCGGCGCGATGCCCTCGTCCCACTGGTTGACGTGCATCCCGGCCACCACACGGCCGCCGGCGAGCCAGAAGGCGTGGAAGGCCCGCGCCTCCAGGTCTCCGCGGACGACGACGGAGTCGTATCCGCCCGGGGCGAACCAGCCGGAGAACTCCATGCCGACGTCGTACTGGTCGGTGAAGAAGTAGGGCGGCCGGTCGTAGACGACCTTCTGGCCGAGCATGGCCTTGCCCGCGGCCAGTCCCCCGTTGAGCGCGTTGGCCCAGTGCTCGACACGGATGTGAGTGCCGTACAGCGGGTTGAAGGCGTTGGCCACGTCGCCGGCGGCGTAGATGTCGGGGTCGTCGGTGCGCAGGGACTCGTCGACGACGATCCCGTTGTCGACGGCCAGGCCCGCCCGCTCGGCGAGCCCGGTGTCGGGGGTCACGCCGACACCGACGATCACCACGTCGGCCGGGATCTCGCCACCGTCGTCGGTGGACACCGCGCTGACGCGTCCGGCGCCCAGGAAGCCTGTCACTCCCAGGCCGAGCCGTACCTCGACGCCCTGCCCGCGGTGCACCTCGGCGAAGAAGGCGCCCATCTCGGGGCCGAGCGCGGCCTGCAGCGGCACCGGCCGCGGCTCGACGACGGTCACCTCGCAGCCGTATCCACGGGCGGCGGCCGCGGTCTCCAACCCGATCCACCCGGCGCCCACGACGACCACCCGGCCCCCACCGCGGATCGCCTCGCGCAGCCGCTCGGAGTCGTCGAGGCGGCGCAGGTAGTGGACGCCCTCCAGGTCGGCGCCGGGCACGTCGAGACGCCGGGGGGAGGAGCCGGTGGCGAGCAGCAGCTTGGCGTAGCCGATTCGCCGGCCGTCGTCGAGCTCCACCTGACGCGCCGCCCGGTCGAGGCCGGTCACGCGGTGTCCGAGCACCAGCTCCACGGAGTTGTCGGCGTACCAGCCCTCGTCGTGGACGTGGACCTTGGCCCTGTCCTCCTTGCCGAGCAGGTAGCCCTTCGACAGCGGAGGCCGCTCGTAGGGCCGCTCGGCCTCGGCGCCGATCAGCACGACCCGGCCGGCGAAGCCCTCTTCTCTCAGGGACTGCGCGGCCTTCGCACCGGCCAGGCCCGCTCCGACGATGACGAACGTCTGCTCGGTAGTCATGAATCTCTTCCTATCCGATTCCCGCGCCGGTTCCAACGAGCCTGCGCGAAGAACGCCGGCCTCTCCTTCCCCGCGGATCTCTCGTCTCGGTCCCGCCTCGGCGGCGCGTCCCTCCGGCCAAGCTCCCCGCATGTCTCCTCGTACCCCTCCCGCCCGGTCACCGCGCCCGGAAGAGCCCCTATCCCCCAGACTGGTCCACAGCCTGGCGAGCACGATGGGGATCACCATCGAGAAGCGGGCAAGCGCTCCCCGCGGCCGGTCGGCGGGTCGTCTCCCCGAACGGAGGCCGCCCGCCTTCCCGAAGGCGAGAGCCGCCCGTCAGCGTCCGTCGCCGCAGGCGCCGTGATCGGAGGGGGCCGCGGGCACGGTTTTGAACGACCGGCCCGGCCGC
This sequence comes from Streptosporangium sp. CA-135522, assembly GCF_050949235.1. Classification (NCBI taxonomy): domain Bacteria; kingdom Bacillati; phylum Actinomycetota; class Actinomycetes; order Streptosporangiales; family Streptosporangiaceae; genus Streptosporangium; species Streptosporangium sp. CA-135522. The sequence goes on along the minus strand of NZ_CP192026.1, from coordinate 2,145,006 downwards.
ACGCCCACGTCGGCCGGCGCGCAGGTGGCGGTGTCGTCGGTGACGAGGGCCGCGACGACCGCCTTGCCGGAGTGGCGGTCGACGAGCCGGACGGGTTCGGCGTCACCGTCGGCGAGGTACCGGTCGCCCCACTGCATGAGACCGACCATGACGGGATACAGCGCCCACGCCTTGTCGGTGGGCTGGTATTCGTGGCGTTCCCGCTCGCCGTCCGGGCGGTAGGGGACGCGTTCGAGGAGCCCGTCGGTCACCATCTCGGCGAGGCGGCGGCTGAGGACCGAGCGGGACAGCCCCAGGTGGTGCTGGAAGTCCTCGAAGCGCCGCACCCCGTTGAACGCCTCCCGAAGCACGATGATCGTCCACTGCTTTCCGACGACGTCGAGAGCCCTGATGAGAGGGCAGTTGCCGAGGTCGACCGACATCCACTCCATGCCGCTCAGACTACCCCCTTGAGTACTGATCAAGAACTCAGCTAGGGTCTGAGTATCAGACTAGAACCCAGGGTGTCCGCCGACGCCCGTCGAAGGGAACCCCATGGCCTACGACGACTACGCCACGCTCACGGTCCGGCTGAAGGAGGGGGTCGCGTTCGTCACCATCGGCCACCCCCCGCTGAACGTCCTCGACCAGACGCTGGGCGGGGACCTGGCCCGCTTCCACGCCGAGGTCCGGGAGGACGCCGGCGTCCGCGTCATCGTGTTCGAGAGCGCGGACCCGGACTTCTTCATCGCCCACGGCGACATGCGGTCGGTCCTCAGCCCCGACCTGCTGGAGCAGCTGGCACAGACCGAACCCGGGACGCTCAACCCGCTGACGACCCTGTTCGAGGGCTATCGGACCCTTCCGCAGGTCACGATCGCCAAAGTGGCAGGGCGCGCCAGAGGGGCGGGCAACGAGTTCCTCCTCTCGCTGGACATGCGCTTCGCCGCCCGAGAGCGGGCCCTCTTCGGGCAACCGGAAGTCCATCTGGGCATGTTCCCCGGGGCCGGCGGCACCCAGTACCTGCCGCGGCTGACCGGCCGGTCCCGCGCACTGGAGGTCATCCTGGGCTCCGACGCCTTCGACGCCGACCTCGCCGAACGCTACGGCTGGATCAACCGGGCACTGCCCGCCGACGAGCTGGACGGTTACGTCGAACGGCTCGCCCTGCGGATCGCGTCCTTCCCCACCGAGGCCGTCTCGCTGGCCAAGCGATCCGTCGACTCGGTCACGCTGCCACTGCAGGAGGGACTGCGGATCGAGGACGAGCTGATCAGGCAGGTGTTCGCCGGCCCGGCGGTGACACAGCGGATGCGGGCCGCCCTCGACGCGGGCGCGCAGACCCGCGAAGGCGAACTCGATCTCGAAGGACTGCTCGAACGACACTTGTGATCCGCCTGCGACCCGGCGGCCCGTCCCCGATGGTCGCGGCCTCGGGGACGGGCCGCCGGCAGAAGGCGTGACGCCTCACGGGGAGAGTCGGGGAGGGCCGGGGACGGCGACGCGACGGCCCGGGACGGGCCCGGCCGATTATTTCATCACTTGTTGATTTCTCTTGCGCGGCGACTTATCGTTGCAGAGACGCATTGATTGCAGTGATGCAAGGAGTTGTCCCGTGGACAACGTGGAGCGCGACCGCCTGGCCGACGACCTCGGAGATTTCCGGCGAGCCCTGATTCCCGGCTTCATCCTGCAGTTGCTGCGCGGATTCGAGGGCGACGAGCCCTCGGTGATCCAGATCGCCACGCTCTACGTCCTCGACCACTCGGCACTCCCGACGCTCCGCGAGCTCGCCGAGCGCATCGACCGCTCGGTCTCGGCCACCAGCCGCCTGGTGGACCAGCTCGTACGGCGGGGCATGGTCGACCGCCACGAGGACCCCGACGACCGGCGGGCCCGGCGCATCGCCCTCACCGAGAGCGGCACGGACTTCCTGCGGGGGTTCGAGCGCGCCAGGGCGGACGCCCAGCTCAAGGTCATGGCCCACCTGACCGCCGAAGAACGCGAGATCGTGACCCGGGCCATGTCGCTGCTCGGCGAAGCCTCAAGGAGACGCACCCATGCCCACCCCGCTCATCCTGAAATTTGCTGACATCAGGGCAGAGATGTTGCCGCTCGTCGGCGGCAAGGCCGCCAATCTCGGCGTGCTCACCGCCGCGGGGCTCCCCGTCCCGCCGGGACTGTGCGTCACCACCGAGGCCTACCGCAGGGTCACCGAGCAGGCCGGGCTCGACGACGTGCTCGACGCCCTGGCCGTCACCCCCGCCGAAGACGTCAAGACCCTGAACGAGCTGGCCGGCCGGGCCCGCGAGCTCGTGCTCTCCGCCCCGGTGCCCGACGACATCGCCGGCACCGTACGGCAGAGCGCGCAGGGCCCGGTGGCGGTCCGCTCCTCCGCCACTGCCGAGGACCTGCCGCACGCCAGTTTCGCCGGGCAACAGGACACCTACCTCAACGTGATCGGCGAGGACGCCGTGCTGGACGCGGTCCGGCGCTGCTGGGCCTCCCTCTGGACCGATCGGGCCGTGGCCTACCGCGCCGCCAACGGCATCGACCACCGAGCCGTGCTGCTCGCCGTCGTGATCCAGGAGATGGTCCAGTCGGAGGTCGCCGGGGTGATGTTCACCGCCAACCCGGTCACCGGGCGGCGGCACGAGGCGGTCATCGACGCCGCCCCGGGTCTCGGCGAGGCCGTGGTGTCCGGTGCGGTCAACCCCGACCACTTCGTGGTCGACATCGTCACCGGACGGATCACCGAGCGGCGGCTGGGCGACAAGCGGCTGGCCGTACGGTCCCTGCCGGGCGGCGGCGTCGAGCACGTCGAGACCTCGGCGGAGAAGTCCTGCGTCACCGACGCGCAGATCCGGACGCTGGCCGAGCTGGGCGGCCGGGTCGAGGACCGCTACGGCTCGCCGCAGGACACCGAGTGGGCCATCGACGCCGACGGCACGCTGTGGCTGACCCAGTCGCGACCGATCACCACCCTCTTCCCCATCCCCCGGCACCTGCCGCCGACCCCGAAGACCGGCCCGATGACCGGCCCCGTGCCGGGTGGCGAGGCGGCGGCCCCCGTACCGGCCGGTAAAGCGGGACACCCGGCGGTCGCGGGCGCCGATGGGGCAGCGGCCTCCGCGCCGGCCGGTAAAGCGGCGCACCCGGCGGTCGAGGGCCCCGGCGGAACGCGGATCTACTTCTCCTTCAGCGTCGCCCAGGGCATCTACCAGCCGATCACCCCGATGGGCCTGTCGGCCTTCCGGCTGCTGTCGTCGGCGGCGGCCGGATTGATGGGAGTGCCGGTGGCCGACCGCAGGGCCGGGGCGCCGGCGTTCGCCGAGGCCGCCGGACGGGTGTTCCTGGACGTCACCGGCATCATGCGCAGCCGGGTGGGCCGGGCGGTACTGCCCCGGGTGCTCGACGTGATGGAGGCCAGGTCGGCGGTGGTGCTGCGCGAGCTGGCGGACGACCCCCGGTTCGGCGTGAACCGGCGCTCCGTACGGCCCGCCCTGCGCCGGACGGGCCGGATCGCGGCCCGTTTCCGGATCCCGGCACGAGCCGTGGAGGCCCTCCTTCGACCCGAGAGGACACGCCGGCGCGCGGAACGGCTGGGCGCGGCGCTGCGGTCGCGGCTGGCATCCCCGGCGAACGCCACCTCCCTCGAACGGCTCGACCACGTCGAACGGATGCTGGGCACCCGTGCCGTCCCGCTGCTGCCGACCGTCCTGCCGGGACCGGCGGCCGGGTTCGCCATGCTCGGCCTGGCCCACCGCCTCCTGGGCGAACGCGCCCGGCCCGGCGAGCTCCAGACCGTCCTGCGGGGGCTCCCGCACAACGTGACCACCGAGATGGACCTGGCGCTGTGGCATCTGGCCGCCCGGATCCGCCCCGACCGGGAGGCCGCGTCCCTGCTGCTCGGCACCCCGCCCGCCGAGCTGGCACAACGCTTCCACGACGGATCGCTGCCCGGCGTGGTGGACCGGGGACTGAGGGAGTTCCTGTCCGCCTACGGCTTCCGCGCGGTGGCCGAGATCGACCTGGGGGTGCCCCGCTGGTCGGAGGATCCGACACATGTGATCGGCGTCCTGGCCAACTACCTCCGGCTGGAGGACCCCGCGCTGGCCCCCGACGCCCTGTTCGCCCGGGGCGCCGCGGAGGCCGCTCTCATGATCAGAACTCTGAGCGCTCGCGCCGGAGGTGTCCGGGGCCGGGTCGTCCGCTTCGCCCTGGGCCGCACCCGGGCCCTGGCCGGCCTGCGCGAGCTGCCCAAGTACTACATGGTGACCATCCTGGCGGCCATGCGCGCCGAACTGGCGGCCGTCGGCGCCGACCTGGCCGCCCGCGGGATCGTCGATTCGCCCGCGGACGTCTTCTACCTGACCGTGGAGGAGGTCCGGACCGCCCTCGTCTCCACCGCCTCCACTGCCTCCACGGCCGCCGCACCGGCTCCGGCCACGGCGGAGGCGCCCGGGGAGGTCGCCCCGCGCGGCTCGGACCACGCGGCGCCGTACCCCGTCACGCTGCGGACGCTCGTCTCCGAGCGGCGCGAGGAGGCCGCGCGCGAGCGGCGGCGCAGGCGTGTGCCACGGATCGTGCTGTCCGACGGCACCGAGCCGGAGGCCGTGGCCGCCCACGCTCCGGTGGACGGCGCGCTGACCGGCACCCCGGCCTCGGCCGGCAGCGCGACGGGGATCGCCCGGGTGGTCCTCGACCCGCTCGGCGCGCACCTGGAGCCGGGCGAGATCCTGGTCTGCCCTTCCACCGACCCGGGCTGGACCCCGCTGTTCCTGACGGCGGGCGGGCTGGTGATGGAGATGGGCGGCGCCAACTCCCACGGAGCCGTGGTCGCCCGTGAGTACGGCATCCCGGCCGTCGTGGGCGTCGCCCTGGCGACCGAGCACATCGTCACCGGCCAGCGGATCACCGTGGACGGCACCTCGGGCGCGGTGACCACCGCCTGAGGCGAGGGCACGGCGCGGGCGGCGGTCTCGCGAGCGGCGCGCCGGAAACCGCCGGAGCTCGCGGCGACCTCGGTCACGCTCGCCCAGGGCGGCACCGCGACGGCGGCCCGGCAGGGCATCTCGGCCGGAGGGCCGAGGGGTCACAACGGACCGGAAGGTGATCCCGGGCCCCGGGGGCGCAGCTCGCCCGAGCCCCGCACGATCAGGCGAGTGGGCACCTCGACGGTCCGCGCCTTCGACCGTTCGCCGTCCAGGCGGGCCATCAGCAGCTCCGCGGCCGCCCGGCCGATGGCCGCGGGATCCTGTGCGACCACGGTCAACGCGGGCTCCAGGACCTCGGCGAGGGGAAGGTCGTCGAAGCCGACCACCGCCACGTCCCGGCGGCGGAGCCGGGCCAGCCCGAGGATCGCCCCGGTCGCGGCGAAGTTGTTGGCCGCGAAGACCGCGGTGACCGGGCTCCTCCCGCCGAGCAGCCGGGTGACGGCCGCGGCCGCCGCCTCGTGGTCGTGACCGATCTCCACCAGGCTCCGGTCGAACCCGATCCCGGCTTCGGCCAGCGCGTCCCGATAGCCCTGGAAGCGCTCCCGCCGCGTGTACAGCTCGGGGAGGTCGCCGATGAACGCGATTCTGCGGTGCCCGTGCGCGATCATGTGCGCGACGCCCGAGCGGGCGCCCTCCCGGTTGGAGGAGACCACCGAATCCGCTGTGAGCCCGGTGGCCGGCCGGTCCAGGAACAGCAGCGGCAGGCCGGCCGCCCGTTCGGCCCGCAGGTGGCGGTGGTCGCTGTCAGCGGAGGGCACCACGATGAGCGCGGTGACCCGCCGGGCCAGGAAGGTCGAGATCAGCGACCGTTCACGCTCGGCCGTCTCCTGTGAGGAGCCGACGATGAGCGTGAGGCCACGCTCTCGCACCGCGCTCTCGAACCCGCCCGCGACGGTTCCGAAGAACGGGTTTCCCATGTCCGGGATGACCAGCCCGATCGTGGAGTCGCGTGCGCCCACCCGCATGTTGCGGGCCATGAGGTTGGGCTGGAAGCCCAGCCTGCCCATGGCCTCCAGGATGCGCTCGCGGGTCTCCGCGGCCACCGGGCCGTCGTCGTTGACCACCCGGGAGACGGTCTTGGCTGTGACGCCGACCTCCCGGGCCACATCCGTCATGGTCGCGCGGCGAACCTTGGACATGGTCACCGTTCTTCTCGTCGGGGGGCTTGAGTCGAAAACAGGCTAAAGGGTGATCACCTCCCTCCGACAGGCGGTCTCAGGAGAGACCGATCGCGCGGGCCGCTCCTTCGTCGGTGATGACCGTGCCCTTGCCGGACTCGACCTGCAACGCGCCGGTCATGATCGCTACGACCTCGGCCATGCTGTAGTCGCCCGGCTTGACCTGGGCGACCCTGCGGCCGAGGCGCTGGATGTGGATCCGGTCGGCGATCTCGAAGACGTGCGGCATGTTGTGGCTGATCAGGATCACCGGCAGCCCTCGGTCCCGGACCCGGCGGATCATGTCGAGCACCTGCCCGGACTCCTTGACGCCCAGCGCGGCGGTGGGCTCGTCCATCACCACCACGTGCCGGGCCCAGGCGACCGCGCGGGCGACGGCGACGCCCTGGCGCTGACCGCCGGAGAGCGACTCGACCGGCTGGGTGAGCGAGCGCAGGCCGATCTTGAGGTCGGCCATGTGCCGGGCCGACTCCTCCCGCATCCGCTTCTTGTCCAGCATCCGCAAGACCGTGCCGAGCAGGCCGGGACGGCGGACCTCGCGCCCGAGGAACATGTTGCTGGCGATGTCCATCGACGCGGCGACCGCGAGGTCCTGGTAGACGGTCTCGATGCCGTGCCGCCTGGCTTCGAGCGGGTCACGGAACCGTACGGCCTTGCCACCGAGGAGGATCTCCCCCGCGTCCGGCTGGAGCGCGCCGGTGAGCGCCTTGATCAGGCTCGACTTGCCCGCGCCGTTGTCGCCGATGACGGCGAGCACCTCACCGGCCATCAGGTCGAAGTCGACGCCGTCGAGGGCGGTCACGTGGCCGTAGCGCTTGACCAGGCCGCGCGCCTGCATGACCGGGACGTCGGTCATCGGTTCCTCCTTCGGGAGAGCTGGTCCACGGTGACGGCGAGGATGACCAGCACGCCGGTGATCAGGGTCTGGTAGATCGAGGGCACGCCCATGAGCTGCAGGCCGTTGCGGAAGACCCCCACGATCAGGGCGCCGACCAGGGTGCCGATCACCAGGCCGCGCCCGCCGAACAGGCTGGTGCCGCCCAGCACCACCGCGGTGATGCTGTCCAGGTTGTCGGTCTGCCCTGCCTGCGGGTCGCCGACCCCGGTCCGGGAGACCAGGAGCAGGGCGGCCACGCCGTACACGAGACCGGCGACCGTGTAGACGCCGACGGTGAGCCGGGCGGTGCGGATGCCGGTGAGGCGGGCGACCTCGGGGCTGTTGCCCAGTGCGTAGACGTGCCTGCCCCATGCGGTCTGGCCGAGCAGGTAAGTGAAGAGCAGGAACAGCCCGATGGTCACCGCGGAGCCGTAGGTGACGCTGGTCCCGCCGACCTGGAAGGTCTCTCCCAAAAAGGTCAGCTCACGGGGCAGGCCGGTGACCGTCTGGTCCTGCGAGTAGATGTGGGTGAGGGCGAAGGCGATGTTGAGCATGCCCAGCGTGACGATGAACGGCGGAAGCGGAACCGAGGTCACCAGGAGCCCGTTGATCGCTCCGAACGCCGCGCACACGAGCACGCCGATCGCGATCGCGGCCAGCGGCGGCACGGTGCCCTCCACGGCCAGCCTCGCCATGAGGACGCCGCCGAAGGCCATGATCGCGCCGTTCGACAGGTCGATCCCGGCGGTGAGGATGATCAACGTCTGGCCGATGGCCAAGGTGCCGACCACCATCACCTGCTGGATGATGAGCGAGAAGTTTCCGCCGCTCAGGAACTGGCCGCTGTTGAGGGAGAAGAAGACGCAGGCGAGCAGGAGCGCCGCCAGCGGGCCCACGGTCGGGGTGGTGAGCGCCCTGCGCAGGGTGGACGGCTCGGTCACCGACGCCTTCGAGGGCGTCGTGGTCACGGTCATGATCGTCAGCCCCAGCAGTTCTGCAGGCCGAAGGCGGTGTCCTTGGCCTCGACGCCGGCGACGGGCTTGTCGGTGATCAGGGTGACCCCGGTGTCGACGTAGCCGGAGGTCTTGGCGCCGCCCTTGGCGAAGTCGACGACGGCCTTGACGCCCTGCTGGGCCATCTTCAGCGGATACTGCTGCGAGGTGGCCGCGATCTGCCCGCTCTGCACGGCTTTGACCCCGGTGCAGCCGCCGTCGACCGAGACGACGAGCACGTCCTTGTCGCGCCCCTTGGCCTTCAGCGCGGTGTGGGCGCCCAGCGCGGCGGGTTCGTTGATGGTGTAGACGACATTGACATCGGGGGCCTTCTGCAGGCAGTTCTCCATGGCGGTCTGGCCCTTGGTCTGGTCGCCGCCGGTGTCCTGGGAACAGACCACGGACGGGTCGCCCTCGGCGATGCCGAAGCCCTTGAGGAAGCCGTCGTGCCGGAGCCTGCCGACCGCCACGCCGGGCGCGAGGTCCAGTGTCGCGATCTTGACGGGCTTGCCGGCCATGGCCGCCTTGGCGTACCGGCCGATGAGCTCGCCGGCCTTGAAGTTGTCGGTGGCGAACAGCGCGTCGGTGGCGCTCTGGGGCTCGGTGGGGCTGTCCAGGGCGATGACCGTCACCCCGGCGGAACGCGCCTTCTGCAGGGCGGGCACGATGGCCTTGGAGTCGCTCGGGGTGATGAGGATGCCCTTGACGCCGGCGGCGACCATGTTCTCGATCGCGGTGATCTGCCCCGCGTTGTCGCCGTCGAACTTGCCCGCGGCGGTGATCAGCTCCACGCCCTCGGCCTTGGCGGCGGCCGCGGCGCCCTCCTTCATCTTGACGAAGAAGGGGTTGGTCTCGGTCTTGGTGATGAGGCCGACCTTGATCGCGGCGGAGCTCCCCGAGGTCCCTCCCGTGCCGCTGGAGTCACCGCCGCAACCGGTCACGGTGGCCGTGGCCGCGAGGGCACATGCCGCGAGTGCGCCCGCGGCGCGAGTGGTAAGAGACATGGAGTACTCCCTGGTGGTCCTGGGGGGTTCAAAATGTCAACGTTGACACATGTCAACGTTGACACATGTCAACGTTGACATCCGTTGCCATGGATGATGGGCTCCGCGGAAGGAAACGTCAATGCCCTCTCGTCGTAACAAATCGACAATGTCGCCGCAGCCCGTCCCGCCGCCCGTCCCAGAAAGGCAAGGCCCATGCCCCCCACCCAGGTAGCCGTGCTCGGCGAGTGCGTCGCCGACGCCTTCACGACCGGGAGCCCGGCCCAGGGCGAGCTCGCCCTGCGTGTCCTGCCCGGCGGCAGCCCGGCCAACACCGCCGTGGCGCTGTCCCGCCTCGGCACCCCGACCCGCTTCCTCGGACGGATCTCCCGCGACTCCTTCGGCGCGCTGTTCCGCGCCCACCTCGACGCCTCCGGGGTGGACCTGGCAGGGTGCGTCACCGCCGACGAGCCCAGCACGCTCGCGGTGGCGACCCTGGACGAGTCGGGGCAGGCCGTCTACACCTTCTACGCGAAGGGCTCCGCCGACTGGCAGTGGAGCACGGCGGAGCTGACCGCCGGGCGGATCGGTGAGGTCTGCTGCCTGCACACCGGCTCCATGGCCCTGGTCGGCGCCCCCGGCGCCGAGCACGTGGAGGAGCTGCTGGCCAGAACCGCCGCCCGCGCCACCGTCTCGATCGACCCCAACGTGCGCGCCGCGTTCGCCGACCTGGCCGTCTACCGGGAGCGGATGCCCCTGTGGTGCGCGCTCGCCGACGTCGTCAAGCTCAGCGACGACGACCTGGAGCAGATCCACCCCGGCGAGCCCGCCGAACGGGTCTGCGACGCCTGGCACGCCGCCGGCGCTCGCCTGATCGTGGTGACGCGCGGCGCCCAGGGCGCGCTCGTCTCCCTCGACGGGGAACGGGCGACGGTGCCCGCCCCCGCCACGGCCGTGGTGGACACGGTCGGCGCGGGCGACTCCTTCACCGCCGGCCTGCTGCACCGCCTGCACGCCTCGGGCATGCTCGGCGGACGGCTGGACGCCCTCGACCTCGACCGGGCTCTGGACGCTGCGGCCTTCGCCTCCCGCGTCGCCGCGTTCACCTGCTCGGTGGCCGGGGCCAACCCACCGTGGGCCCGTGACCTGGCCGAAGATCCCCCTCGACCGAACACTCCCGGCAGGGCGTGACGGCGCGCGGATTCGCGTCCCGAGCCGAAACCGGGATCGTGCTCACGCCGCCCGCGCCCCCGGGTGGGTCCGGGGGCGGGACCGTGCTCACGCCGCCCGCGCCCCCAGGCTGCCCCAGGACGGTCCGAAGCCGGGGGCGGCCTCGCTTCGCCGGCTCAGACCCCTCGCAGGATCAGCCGGTGAAGCCGTCCGGCCGCCTCGCGGTCCAGGCCGAACGCCTCCTTCGCCGCCAGCCAGGCCGCCGCCCCCGCCCCGTCACCGGCCAGGAGCGCCGGCGCCCCCAGCCCGTCCCGTACGGCGGAGCACACCGGCCCCTCGCTGGTCAGCACGCTTCCGGCCAGCACGACGGGAGTACGCTCCCCCTCCCTGCGCACCTCTGCCACCGTCGCGCACAGCAGCTCGGCCGCCATTGAAACGATCTTCACGGCCACCGGGTCGCCGGCCTGCGCGGCCTGACCCACCAGCGGTGCCAGCCGTGCCAGTTCCAGCGGGGACCGCCCCTGGGCGTGGACCACGATCCGGATGGCCTCAGCTCTGCCGTCCGCGGGCGGCCACCCGGCTTCGCGTTCCCGCGGCGGGTCCGAGGGCACACCGCCGTCCTCCCCGCCGCCGTCCGTAAGGTGCCCGGCACGGTCGGCGCGGACCTGTTCGGCGACCAGGCGTGTCAGCAGCCCGTCGCTCTCGCCCAGGTTCAGGCTGTGGACAGCCGCACGGGCCGCCTCCCGTCCCAGCCAGAAGCCCGACCCCAGGTCTCCCAGCAGCCAGCCGAGCCCGTCGGAGATCGCCACCGGCCGCCCGTCCTCGATGCGGGCGGCGATGGCGCCGGTTCCCGCGATGAGCACGGTGCCGTCGGGCTCGGCCGTACCGGCCGCGAAGGCGGTGCCGAGATCGCCCGTGACGGTGGGGACGCAGCGCAGCCCGGCGCCCGCCCACATCCGGTCGAAAACGGCCCGGTCCAGTCCCCCTGCCCCGGCCATCCCGATGACCGCCCCGGCCACCCGGGCGGGGTCCGCGCCGTGGAGGGCGGTCTCCAGGGCCCGCCGGATGTTGGCGGCGGCCGTCTCGGTGCCGTGGGCGGCAGGATTGCCGCCGGCGGCCGTGCCGTACCCGATCCGCCGCCCCGAGGCGTCGAGCAGGAGCGCACGCGAGGAGGTGCCGCCGACGTCGAGGCCCAGGACGAACTCCGTCACAGGTGTTCGCCGAGGAATTCCGCCGTGGCCTCGACTGCCCGGGTGACGTGGGGCTCGGTGTCGTAGAGGTCGATGTGCAGTCTGGCGTCCACCCAGAGGAGCTTCTTGGGCTCGTCCATCCGCTTGTAGGCCTCCTCGGCGCCCTCCGGGGAGCAGAAGCGGTCCACCACGCCGTGCACGATCAGGCCGGGCTTGGGCGACAGGAAGTCGGCCCCGATCATGTTGTCCACGGTGATCAGCTCGCGGACGGAGGCCCTGGTGACCTCGTTGCGCCAGTGCGCCGAAGCGCCGCGCCCGGTGCCGTAGTAGGCGAACGGCTCGTCGCCCGGCATGGCGGCCTCGCCCTCCTCGGCCACGGCCGGCAGGTATTCCACCGGGCCGCCCCGGTCCTGGCGCTCCAGCACCTCGGTGAAGGAGGCCAGTGCGTCCCGGTAGCCGCCGGGCGACATGGCGGCGCGCATGCCGTAGGGATTGTTGTAGGCCCCGGCGATGCCGGCGAAGGCCTTCACCCGGGGATCGAACGCGGCGAACCTGAGCGCGTAGCCGGCGCCCAGGCAGATGCCGACCGCGCCGATCCTGTCGCCGTCGGCCTCGGGCCGCGAGCGCAGCAGTGAGACCGCGGCCCGCAGGTCGTGCAGCTTGCCCTGGGCGTCCTCGTGGCCGCGCGGCGTCCCGCCGGATTCGCCCCAGTTGCGGTGGTCAAATGCCAGCGTCACGTATCCCGCCTCGGCCAGCCTGGCGGCGTACAGCCCGGTGACCTGGTCCCGCGTGCCGGTGAACGGCCCGGTGAGGACCAGCGCCGGGTGCGGGCCCGGCCCGGCGGGCACTCGTAGGTCTCCGACGAGTCTGACCCCGTCGACGTCGAATTCAACTCTCTCGATCACGTTCTCCAGTCTGTACGACCCGCGCTCCGGAGGCGAGAGGCCCCGGTGCCGGGTGCCGTCCGGAGTGGGCCGACGCGCTCCCGGCCCCCGCCGCTCGGGCGGGGGCCGGGAGCGTCTCCTACGAGTCGAACCCGAGGCCCATCCGGTCCAGGGTGCGCAGCCAGAGGTTGCGCCGGCCCTGGTGGAGGTCGGCCTGGGCGATCGACCAGCGGGTCATCTGGATCCCGGCCGAACGGACCGGCTCGGGCGGGAAGGGAAGCGGCTTCTCCTTGACCATCCGGAGTTCGGTCCGCTCGGTCCGCTCGCCGTTGAGCAGGTCGAGCATGACGTTCGCCCCGAAGCGGGTCGCGCCGACGCCCATGCCGGTGTAGCCGACGGCGTAGGCGAGGCGCCCGCCGTGCGACTGCCCGTAGAAGGCGCTGAAGCGACTGCAGGTGTCGATGATGCCGCCCCACCGGTGGGTGAAGCGCAGCCCGGACAGCTGGGGGAACGTCGCGGAGAAGTGCTCGGCCAGCTTGACGAACGTCTCGTCGCGCTGTTCGTACTCCGGTTTGATCTTGCCGCCGTTGTAGTAGACCGCGTCGTAGCCGCCCCAGAGGATGCGGTTGTCGGCGGTCAGGCGGTAGTAGTGGAACTGGTTGGCCGAGTCCCCGACGCCCTGGCGGTTACGCCAGCCGACGGAGGCCAGCTGCTCGGCCGACAGCGGCTCGGTCATCAGCGCGTAGTCGTAGACCGGCACCAGGAAGTGCTTCAGCCGCCGCAGCAGCGGCTGGAAGACTCCGGTGCCGAGCGCGACCTTGGCGGCCCTGACGGTGCCGTGCGGGGTGAGCAGCTCCATGCTCGCCTGGGTGTCCTTGATGTTCCTGACCGGCGTGCGCTCGTAGATGCGCACGCCCAGGGAGAGGCAGGCCTGCCGGAGCCCCCATGCCAGTCGGGCGGGGTCGAGCATGGCGCAGCCGTCGCGCTCCCAGAAGCCACCGATGTAGGTGGGCGAGTTCACCTCCGCCCGGGTCTGGTCCTGGTCGAGGGCGTCGAAATGCAGGCCCATCTCCTGGGCGACCTGGACGCTCTCGCGCATCTCCTCCAGTTGCCAGGGCTCGGTCGCCACGTTCAGCTCACCGGTGCGCTCGTAGCCGCAGTCGATGTCGTACCTGGCGACGGTCTCGCCCATCTCGTCGAGGTTGGCCAGTCCCAGGCGTTCCAGGGTGACGACCTCTTCGGGCCAGCGCTCCAGCCCGTTGGCGATCCCGTGGGTGAGCGTCGCCATCGCGAAGCCGCCGTTGCGGCCGGAGGCCGCCCAGCCGATCCTGCGTCCCTCGAGCAGGACCACGTCCAGCGACGGGTCGCGTTCCTTGGCCATCAGGGCGGTCCACAGCCCCGAGAAGCCTCCGCCGACCACCGCGAGATCGGCGGTCGTGTTTCCGAAGAGCCGCGGTTGCGGCTCGGGTTTCGCCGGACTGTCGAGCCAGTACGGCTTGCGCTCCGCATCAGCAAGAGCCTTCAGCGGATCCACAAATCTCACTTCCCTACGGTGAGTCAAAATTATTTTTGTGTGTGTATCGCGTGGCCGTGAAGACCACACGCGGGTTCCCCCCGCCTGATTCCGATCTCGCCTCCCTGTTCTCTGCCGAGGATCTGGATACACCGAAGCCCCGTACCACCCGGTGATGGCACGGGGCTTGACGGCAGCTAGGTGCGGCGGCGCGAGAGCACCGTGTTGAACACGGCGATCGCGACGCCTATCGCGAATATAAGGGTTCCGATGATGTTGACCTGCGGCGGCACCCCGATACGGGTGGCGCCCCAGATCCACAGCGGGAACGTCTGGGTGGAACCGCTGGTGAACTGGGTGATCACGAAGTCGTCGATGGAGAGCGCGAAGGCCAGCAACGCGCCGGAGACGACGCCGGGCAGGATCATCGGGAACGTCACCCGCCAGAACGTCACCCAGGTGGACGCGCCCAGGTCCCGGGCGGCCTCCTCGATCGACGGGTCCAGCCCGATCACCCGGGCCCGCACGGTGATGGCCACGAACGACAGGGAGAACAGCACGTGCGCGATGACCACGGTCACGAAGCCGGTCTGCACCCCGCTGCTGACGAACAGCGACAGTAGCGAGGCTCCCATGACGAGCTCCGGTGAGGCGATCGCGGCGAACATCACCAGGTTGGTCGCGCCCTGGCCGCGGAAGCGGTAGCGGCCCAGGGCCAGGCCCATGAGCGTGCCGAGCAGCGTCGTGATCACCGTGGCGAGCACGGCGATCTCCAACGAGTTGATCACCGCGTCGGTCAGGTCGGGGTAGTCGCCCAGCCGGCCCCACCATTTGAGGGTGAAGCCCTGCCAGGTCACGTTCGACTTGCTCTGGGTGTCGTTGAAGCCGAAGACGATCATGACCGCGATCGGCAGGAACAGCCAGACGATGATCAGCCAGACGTAGCCCTTGAGGAGGCGGTCGCCGAGCCGGGACCTGCCGCGCACCCGCTTGGCGGCCCCGGTCGTCCGCGGAGCGGTCACCGTGCTCATCGGGCCGCCGCCTCAAGGACGTTCTCGGTGCCGAGCGCCTTGGCGTAGGCGAAGATGCCGATCAGCATCGCCGCCATCAGCGTGAACGACAGCGCGGCGGCGGTCGGGTAGTCGTTGTTGACCAGATACTGGGTCTGGATGATGTTGCCGATCATCGTGTTCTCCGGACCGCCGAGGATGCCGGCGTTGACGTAGTCGGCCGTCATCGGGACGAACGTCATGAGCACCCCGGCGAAAACCCCCGGCAGCGACAGCGGCAGCACGACCTTGGTGAACGCCTCGCGCTTGGCCGCGTAGAGGTCCTGGGCGGCCTCGACCACCCGGGGGTCGACCCGTTCCAGCGCCACGTAGATCGGCAGGATCATGAACGGCAGGTAGTTGTAGACCAGGCCGCCGATCACCGCCACCGTCGTCTGCAGCACGTGGAAGTCGCCGGGCACCAGGCCGATCGACTTCAGCGGGGACAGCAGCATGCCGTCGTCGGCCAGCAGGAACTTCCACGACACCGTGCGAAGCACGAACGAGACGAAGAACGGCAGCAGCACCAGCAGCAGGTAGGTGGACTTGCGGGAGCCGCCCTTGAAGGCGATCCAGTAGGCCATCGGGTAGGCCAGCGCGACGGAGATGACCGTCGCGGTCAGGCCGTAGCCGGCCGACCGCAGGAACTGCGTCTGGTACTGCACCAGGGCGTCGCCGTACACCGAGAAGTTGAACGTCTGGACGAACCCGTTCACCACGTCGCCCTCCTGGGTGGAGACCGAGGCCATGAAGACCATCGGCACCACCAGGAAGATCAGCAACCACAGACCGCCGGGTAGGATGAGCAGGTAGGGGGCGAGGCGCTTCATCGTCGGCTAGCCCTGGGTGATCGGCTGGAAGATGGACTCGAAGACCTTCTCCTCAGCCGTGGTCAGGGCCTTGTACGAGCGCAGCTTGGCCATGTCCGCGTCGGTGGGGAAGATCAGCGGGCTGTTGGCGATCCGCTCCAGCGACGCCTTGTCGTCCCCCTTGGCCTTGGCGGCGTCGGCGACGACCAGGTCCTTGGCGGCCGGGACCGGGGTGATGTAGTTGATGTACTCGACCAGCATCGTGGCGATCTTGGGCTGGTAGACGTAGTCCATCAGCGCCAGGGCGTCCACCGGGTTCTGCGCGGTCTTGGGGATGCACATGTTGTCGGTCCAGATCGTGCCGCCCTCCTCGGGCACCACGAACCTGAGGTCCTTGCCCTCGGCGACCTGCTGGAAGATGTCACCCGACCAGGCCATGGTGATCCACACGTCGCCCCGGACGAGCGCGTCGACGTAGTCGTTCTCGTAGTACTTGCGTACGAGCCCCGCGTCGCGCTGCTCCTTGAGCTTCTCCCCCGCCTTGCGCCAGTCGGCCTCGGTGGACTTGTCGGGGTCCAGGCCCAGGGCGAACATGCCGAAGTTGGCGACCTCCTGGGTGTCGAGCATCATGCCGACCTTGCCCTTGTACTTGGGGTTCCAGAGGTCCTGGATGCTCTTGACCTCGTCCACGTACTTGGGGTTGTAGGCGATGCCGGTCAGGCCGACGGTCCACGGGATCGTGTGGGTGTTGTTCGGATCCCAGGTCGGGTTCTTGACCTTCTGAGCCGCGTTGGCCGCGAAGTTCGGCAGCTTGGAGTGGTCCAGCGGGACCAGGTAGCCCAGCGCGATGGCCTTGCTCAGCTGGAGGCCGTTGGTCATGACCATCAGGTCGAAGCCGATGTCGTTGTTGGCGGCGAGCAGCGGCTGGATCTTGCCGAAGAAGGTGGTGTTGTCCTGGATGGCCTCCTGGTAGGTCACCTTGATGCCGGTGTCGGCGGTGAACAGCTCCAGGGACGGATACCGCTTGCCGTCCTTGTCGATGTAGAGCGGCCAGTTGGCGAAGCGCAGGACGTCGTTCTTCTTCTTGGAGGACCAGTAGTCGGCGACGGCGTCCGCCTTGGGCGCCTCGACCTTCTTGCCCTGAACGCCGCAGCCCGCCAGAGCCAGGCCCGCGGCGGACAGGCCCGCCAGTCGGAAGGCGTCACGGCGGGTGACCGATCGGCTCTGCGTCATGCCTCGCAGGAAGGCCGGGTCATTGTGGGAGTGGTGCATGGCGATAGTCAACTTCCGATCGCGTACGAGTGGCGCGGCTGCCAGGACAGCCAAACGGCGTCGCCGCGCTCCGCCGTACTCGTGCTGTCAAGCGCGTTCTGCTGGAAGACGGTGACCTCGGCGCCATCGGCCAAGCTCACCGTGTAGCTGTTGTAAAGGCCCAAGTAGACCACCTCGGAGACGGTGCCGGGCACGACGCTGAGGTCGCCCGCCGGTTCCTCGGTGGTAATGGTGATCTTCTCGGGGCGCACGGTGACCGCGATCGGGTCGGCGACCCGGAAGCCGTCTCCCGCCACCAGGACCCTGCCCTCCTGCCCCAGTTTCAGTACGGCGGAGCCGGAGACGATCCGGTCCACGGTCCCGCTGAGCAGGTTGGAGGTGCCGATGAAGCCCGCCACGAACGCGGTGGTCGGGCTCTCGTAGATCTCTCGCGGCGAGGCGAGCTGCTCGACCAGACCGTCGTTCATGACGGCGATGCGGTCGCTCATGGTGAGCGCCTCGCTCTGGTCGTGGGTGACGTAGACGAAGGTGATGCCGACCTCGCGCTGGATCCGCTTGAGCTCGATCTGCATGGCCTGGCGGAGCTTGAGGTCCAGGGCGCCGAGCGGCTCGTCCAGCAGGAGCGCGCGGGGCTTGTTGACCAGGGCGCGGGCCAGGGCGACCCGCTGCTGCTGGCCGCCGGACATCTCCCGGGGGCGGCGCTTCTCCCGCCCGGTGAGGGCCACGATCTCCAGTATCTCGCCGACGCGCCGCTTGATCTCGGCGTCGGGCACTTTCTTGCGCCTGAGGCCGAAGGCGACGTTCTCCCAGACGTTCATGTGCGGGAACAGCGCGTAGGACTGGAACACCATGTTCACGTCACGTTTGTTGGCCGGGACGTTGGTCACGTCCTGGCCGTGCAGCCATACCGTGCCGCGCGACGGATCCTCGAACCCGGCGATCATGCGCATCGTGGTGGTCTTGCCGCACCCTGAGGGACCGAGGAGCGAGAAGAACTCGCCCTCGGCGATTGTCAGGGTGACTCCCTTTACCGCCTGGACGACTTCTCCATGGGCGAGGTACTCCTTGACGACTCCGTCGAGTTCGATGGCGGGCACCTGGGCGGAGGTGGAGGCGGCGACGGCCGCCTCCGTACCCGCCTGGATTTCGGTCATACCAGGCTTATTCCCTCTGTGTGCGGCTATTCGCCGATGTAGTGCATGACGTGCTTGACCCGGAGATAGTCATGCAGCCCGAAAACGGACAGATCCTTACCGTAACCGGAGTGCTTGAAGCCTCCGTGCGGCATCTCCGAGACGAACGGGATGTGGGTGTTGACCCACACGACGCCGAAGTCGAGACGCTTCGACATCCGCATCGCCCGGCCGTGGTCGGAGGTCCACACCGAGCTCGACAGGCCGTACTTGACGCCGTTGGCCTTGGCCACCGCGTCGGCCTCGTCGGAGAAGGTCTGGACGGTGATGACCGGCCCGAAGACCTCGTTCTGCACCATCTCGTCGTCCTGCTGCAGGCCGTCGACGATGGTGGGCGCGAAGAAGTAGCCCTTGTCCCCGATCCGGTGACCGCCGGTCAGGACCTTGGCGTGGCCGGGGACCCGGTCGAAGAAGGCGGCGACGCGGGCGAGCTGGTTGGCGTTGTTGAGCGGGCCGTACAGGGCGTCCTCGTTGGACAGGTCGCCGGTCACGGTGCCCGCGGCCGCCTCGGTGAGCGCGGCGACGAACGCGTCGTGGACGTCCTCGTGGACCAGCACGCGGCAGGCCGCGGTACAGTCCTGGCCGCCGTTGTACAGACCCGCGGTGGCGATGGCCTCCGCGGCGGCCTTGAGGTCCTTGACGTCGTCGAAGACGACGACGGGGGCCTTGCCGCCGAGCTCCAGGTGGACCCGCTTGAGGTCTTCGGCCGCGGTCTTGGCCACGGCCATGCCCGCTCCGACCGAACCGGTGATCGCGACCATCTGCGCGGTCGGGTGCCCGACGACGAGGGCGCCGGTCTCGCGGTCGCCGACGACGACGTTGAAGACGCCCTTCGGCAGGATCTCGCCGATGATCTCAGCCAGCTTGATCGTGGAGACCGGGGTGGTGTCGGAGGGCTTGAGCACGATGGTGTTGCCCGCGGCGAGCGCGGGGGCGATCTTCCAGACCGCCATCATCATCGGGTAGTTCCACGGCGTGACCTGGCCTACCACGCCGATCGGCTCGTGCCGGACGACAGAGGTGTGATCGGCGAGGAACTCACCCGACGTCGGCCCCTCCAGGGTGCGCGCGGCACCGGCGAAGAAGCGGAAGTGGTCGGCGGCGACGGGCGTCTCGTCCTCGGCCATGCGGGCGCGCGGCTTGCCGGTGTTACGGCATTCGGCCTCGTTCAGCTCCTCGGCCCGCGCGTCGATGGCGTCGGCCACCTTCAGCAGCAGGTTGGCACGCTCGCCCGGGGTGAGCTGGCTCCATGATTCGAACGCGGCGGCCGCGGCGGCGTAGGCTTCGTCGACATCCTCCGGACCGGAGATCGGCGCCTGAAGATAGGCCTCTCCGGTGCAGGGGTCGATCACATCGGAGAATCGGCCGCTCCTGGCGTCCACGAACTCGCCGTTGACGTAGTTCCGCAGACGGGTGGGCTCAGAATTCTCAACCTGGGTGGTCAACGTTGACCTCCTTGCACAGTGGGGCTGAGTTGTCGCGACTCTTACAGAGTAGGTGCCTCGCGACAAGGGATTTCGTTGTGAAGATACCAAATTGCTACGAATTCGCTTGACAGAGGCTCTAAAGCTGACACCATGTCGCATCGGAGCCGCAACATGTCGGCAACAGCCCCGCAATACGACGCCCAGGGAGCGCGGATGACGACGCCGCCCAAGGTACGCCGCGAAAACGACGCCAGGCCAGGCCCCGTCGTCCTCGACGAGATCTCCAAACAGATCATCGAACAGTTGCAGAGCGACGGGCGAAAGCCCTACGCCGCCATAGGGAAGGCCGTCGGCCTGTCCGAGGCCGCCGTCCGGCAGCGGGTCCAGCGTCTGCTCGACGCGGGGGTCATGCAGATCGTCGCGGTCACCGACCCGCTGACCCTGGGCTTCCCCCGCCAGGCCATGATCGGCATCAAGTGCGAGGGCGATCTGGAGATGGTGGCCGACGAGCTGTCGGCCATCGCGGAGATCGACTATGTGGTCCTGACCGCCGGGTCGCTCGACATCATGGTCGAGGTCGTCTGCGAGAGCGACCAGCACCTTCTGGAGATCCTCGGCAAGATCCGCGCCATTCCCACGGTACGCGCGACGGAGACCTTCGTCTACCTCAAGCTCCACAAGCAGACCTACTCCTGGGGAACGCGCTGACCCCTCCGACCTGGGCATCACCGGTCGAGAGCCCCACGGCGGCGGAGCCACCCGGGCGTCACCGGTCGAGGTGCGCCTCCAGAACGCCGGCGAGGTCGGTGAGGAACTCGTCCACCTCGTTGACGGCGTAGCCGGGCTTGAGCATCACCGTGGCGAACCTGGCCGCGCGCACGTCTCCGGGAGTGACGGGCTGGTCGGTGGTGCCGCGCAGGGTCGCGACGACCCGGTCGAGGAAGGCGTCCACCTGATCCTCGTTGTAGCCCATGCCCAGCCGCCCTGCCCGGAAGGCGGCCCGCTCGATCCTGGCCGCGTGCTCCTCCGACGTCACGGAGGCCCCGGCCCGGCCCGCGGAAACCTCCCCTGCGGAGTCCGGCGATTCTTCGGGCCGCACGTCCCCGCCGGCCGACCGCGGATCACCGACCTGTACGCGCCCGTCGACGGACGGCGAATCACCCGCCCGCACGTCCCCGCCGACAGACGGCGGATCACCGGCCTGAGCTCTCCCGCCGGCGGGCGCGTACGGCGGCTCCTCGGGCCTCGGCCGCGGGCGGGGAGCGGGCCCGGCTCCACCGGCGAGCCGGGTCTCGATCGCCACGATGAAGGCCTCCAGCGCGAAGTCCACGGCCATCTCGTTGTAGCCGCCGAGCTTCGTGCGGAACCGCGCGTCGCGGATCTCGTCGGCGGTGATCGGCTCACCGTCCAGGGAGCCCCTGCCGAGAGTGCCCTCGATCCGGCGGACCAGAAGGTCCACCTGATCGGGGTCATATCCGCTACGCACTCCCAGCACCCGTGGAAAACGATTCAACCCCGGTTCCTTTCCCGTCCCGTTTTCACCGGCCTCCATTCTGATCGGACACCGCTGGTAAAGCGAGTGATCGCGGTAGAGTTGCGGCCTATGCGGCTTTCTCAGGTGTCCTTCCGATACTCACGCCGCACCCCCTGGATCCTGCGGGACGTCGAGCTCACCCTCCGTCCGGGCTCCGTCGTCGAGGTCACCGGGCGCAACGGGGCTGGAAAATCCACGCTGCTGCGGCTGCTCGCCGGAATCATCCCGCCGTCCCGGGGCTCGATCTCCGATCGGCCTCGCGTGGTCGGCTACGCCCCCGACGTCTTCCCCGTGGACCAGCCGTTCACCGTCACCGACTATCTCACCCACATCGCCAGGATCCGCGGCGTCTCCTCCGCCTCGGCCGAAGAGCTGGCCGGCCGGCTGAACGCCACCCACCTGCTGACCCAGCCGCTCGGTGACCTGTCCAAGGGCAGCGCGCAGAAGGTCGGGCTGATCCAGTCGCTGCTGGCCCCACCCGACCTGCTGATCCTGGACGAGCCCTTCGCCGGGCTGGACGAGCAGACCCGCACCGAACTCCCCGTGATCATCGGAGAGATCGCCTCGCACGGCGGGGCGGTCGTCGTCAGCGACCACCAGAACCAGCTGCGAGACTTCCCCGGCGCCGACCACTGGCTGGTGGGCGCCGGCGCGGTCACCGCCCAGACCGGTGAGCGGCCGCGGCAGGCGGTCATCGAAGTGCTCGTGGACGCGGCCGAGGCCGACGAGGTCGAGCAGAAGCTCCGTGCCGACGGCTACACCGTCCGGCGGACCGCGTGACGAGTGGAAAGCCCCGGCAGGGGCCTCCCCGGGGCGCCGGAGGTCGCCTCGTCCCGGGAGCCCTTCTCCCGGGACCCGCCCGCGCCCGTCACAGGTCCAGAGGACACGAATGACCCCCTCACGGCCGACCGGCATCCGCCGCAGGCCGGGGAGACACGGATGACCCCCGTGCAACGCACCGGCACCCGCCGCCCGATCGGGAGATGCGAATGATCCCCCTCGTCCGCTTCAAGCTGGCCGCCTATGCCAGGTCGCACCGGCTGTTCCAGCCGATGATCGGGCTGTTCGCGATGCTGGTCGTCTTCTATTCGACGACGGTCCCGGCGGGCAAGGAGCTGTCCTCCTACGCCGACTCGGCCGGGCTGCTCATCCTCGTCTTCGCCTGGGCCGCCCGGGGGTCGCTCGACACCGAGCCGGCGACGCAGCGGCTGATCTCGATGACGGCGGCCGGCAGGCCCGGCAGGGAGGTGGGCGCCGGGCTGCTCGCCGCGTTCGTCGTCAATCTGGGGATGGCGGCGGTCGCGGTCGCGCTGCCGCTGGGCATCGGCTTCGCGGCCATGCCGGCTCCGGGCGACCTGGCCCAGGGCGTCGCGCTGCACCTGGTCGGCCTGAGCGTCGGGACGGCGCTGGGCGCGCTGACCAGCAGGCCGATCCTGCCCTCCCCCGCCGCCTCGATGCTGGTGCTGTTCGGCGGTTACCTGGCCCTGCTGCTGATCAGCATCAGCCCGGTGGGCCGTTTCGCGGTACCGATCATGCCGTGGATGCGCGCGGCGAACGCCGGCACGCTCGACGGCGCCCTGCTCGCGCTCGCCGCCGCGGCGCTCTTCTGGAGCACGGCGGGGGTGGCCGCCTACGTACGGCTGCGCCGCACCCGCCCCTGAACGGCCGGGCATCGGCCGGCCGGCTCCCGGGATCCCGGCTGCTCGGGACGGCCCGAGATGCCGCCCCCGGTTCCGAGGACTTCGACCGAGGGAACGACCGCCCACCTCCGGCACCGGCGTGCCCCGACCTCGCATGACCAGCATGTGGGCGCACCGATGGTCAACAGGAGGATGCGACGGTTTAATACCTTTGATTCTGGTGCACCAGAAGTGGCTTGTGAGGCGGGAGTGATGACATGGCCGCGACATCCGAGGGTGACGGGCCCACCGGCACCGGAGAGGCCGCCGGGGGATTGGTGAGCGTCCTCGTGGACGAGGACGGCCTGCTGGCCAGGCTGCGGCTGGACCCGCGGACGATGCGTCTCGGGTCCCATGAGCTGGCGGACCATATCGTCGCCGCCGTACGGACGGCGCAGCGGGATCGGCTGGAGCGGATGGACGAGCCCGCTGCGCTCGCCGAGGAGGGCCTCGACGCGCAGGAGTTCATTCGCCGCCTGGACGACATGGAGGCCCAGGCGGCCCAAGATTTCGCCCGATTGACGTCGAGCCTCGATGAGACGCTCCGCCGCCTGGAAGAGAGGTGAAATATCGTGGCGAACGATGAGATCACCTGGGATGTGGCTGCTCGGCAGGCGTCCGGCCAGGGATTCCGCACGCTGGCCGATGAGCAGCAGCAATCCCACCAGAGCCTCCGAGCGCAGATAGGCGGCCGGAGCCCGTTGCCCTATCCGGAGTTCGCCGGCCCCTATCAGGAGTTCATGGGCGCGCTGTTCGACGGCTCTGAGGAGTTGACCGCCCAGTGGGGCAGGACCGGAGACGGTCAGGCCCTGATGGCGGCCCGGAACGCGCAGACCGAGGCAGCGAACAGAGGGGAGGGCTGACCATGGCGGCTGGGCTTGACACGCTCGGTTTCGGCGTGCTGGGCGTTCCGCGGCCGCCGGACACCACCGAGCTTGAGCGTCAGTTCGAGGTGCTGGAGTTGAAGGCGCGCTCGATGAGGTCACTCGGTGATGGCGGCGCTCGTGCGCATCGACTGGGCGGAGGAAACGCCGGTGCCGCCAATGACGCGCTGGACGAGCACGTATCGGGACTGTTTTCGCAGACCACCGCTCACACTCAGCATGCCTCGGTGGCGGCGAGCGTCTCACAGGTCGCCTGGACCGTGGTCAAGTGGGCGGGGGGACTGCTCGCCGGACTGGCCGGGATCGCGGGACTCGCCGCTCTCACCCCGCAGGGGCGGGCGATGCTGATGCTGCGGTTGCGACCGTTCGCTCAGCGGGTGCAGGGATGGATTCGGACCGCCATGCAGTCTGTCGGCCGGCTCTTCACCCGCCTGGCGAACCTACTGCGCGGAACGCCGGCCAGGACACAGGCCGGCAGGGAACTGCAGGCGCAACAGCGGCTGATGCCGGAACAATGGCGACGCGCCCCGGCGGCACACACCCAGACCGTGCACACCAAGGCCATACATGCCAGGATCTCGACGAACCTGGCCACCAAGAGCATGGGCCGGGCCGAGGAACATCTGCTCCGCGTCGAAGAACACCTGAACAACGCCAGAAGAACCGTCAACGCCAGGGTCGACGCCGCCTACGCCCGTGGGGAGATCGACGCCACCCAACAGGCATACCTCAAAGCAGGCCACGAGGGCTGGGCCAACCACCCTTATCTGGATGACATGGACAGGATCCACCTCCGCCAGCAGCTGGCGCGGTTGGAACGGGTCGAAGCGCAGCAGCTTGGCAGGCACACTGCCGAGCATCTGAGCGACGCGCAACGCCGGGTGAACGAGGCTCTCGACATCGCCAGGACGAACGGAGCGAATGCGTCCGACCTTCACACGCTGCAGCGCGAGCTGGGGGAGCTGGCCTTCCGCCGTTCCGAACTGGCCGACCGGGTGTCGACCACCCGCTTCGACCTCACCGGGACCACCCGCGTCAATTTCAACGACCCCTACGACTACACCGTCACCCCGACGGTGTATCCGGTCTGACGGCGATCCCTCAGGAACGCCCCCGGCGCCTTGGCCGCCGCCGCGCTTGATCAATGGATTGCGGTCCGGACGGGTCGCCGGGGCGCACCTACATCCAGCTGAGAGGCGATCCACGGACCGGCCCCTCAGAACCGATCCACGACCGGCCCATCAGAAGCGGTGTTCCCTCTCAAGGCCGGCACGCCGTTCTCCACCCGGCGGCCGGTAGACGTCACGGCGCTTCGCCCGCCCGCCCGCGAAACGCCGGGCACGGGGACCGGCCCGCGGCGGCGGGCGGTCCCCGGCGGGCGCAGCCGTACGGCGGGCTACTCGGCGGCGGCGAGCTGGCCGCAGGCGCCGTCGATCTCACGGCCCCGAGTGTCGCGGACGGTCACCGGAACGCCGTGGAACTCCAGGCGGCGGACGAAGGCCCGTTCGTCCTCGGGACGAGAGGCGGTCCACTTCGAACCCGGGGTCGGGTTGAGGGGGATCAGGTTGACATGGACCAGCTTGTTCTTGATGAGCTTGCCGAGCAGGTCGGCCCGCCACTCCTGGTCGTTGATGTCCTTGATCAAGGCGTACTCGATGGAGACCCGGCGCTTGGTCTTGGCCGCGTAGCTCCAGGCCGCGTCGAGGACCTCGGCGACCTTCCACCGGGTGTTGATCGGCACCAGGGTGTCACGCAGCTCGTCGTCGGGCGCGTGCAGCGACAGCGCCAGCGTCACCGGCAGCCCCTCGTCGGCGAGCTTGCCGATCGCCGGAACCAGGCCGACGGTGGAGACCGTGACTCCACGGGCGGAGATGCCCAGGCCGTCCGGTGCGGGCTCGACCATCCGGCGCACGGCGCCGATCACGGCCTTGTAGTTGGCCAGCGGCTCGCCCATGCCCATGAACACCACGTTGCTGACCCGCCCGGGACCACCGGGGACCTCGCCGGCGGCCAGGGCTCGCGCACCGGCGACGACCTGCTCGACGATCTCGGCGGTGGTCATGTTACGGGTCAGACCGGCCTGACCGGTGGCGCAGAACGGGCAGTTCATGCCACAGCCCGCCTGAGAGGACACGCACATGGTGGTGCGGTCGGTGTAACGCATGAGGACCGACTCGACCAGCGCGCCGTCGAACAGCCGCCACAGCGTCTTGCGGGTGGTGCCGCCGTCGGTCGTCATCTCCCGGACCGAGGTCAGCAGCTTGGGGAACAGCGCGGTGGCGAACTTCTCCCGCGCCGCGGCCGGCAGATCCGTCATGAGCTCGGTGTCGCCGTTGAGCTTCTCGAAGTAGTGGCGGGAGAGCTGGTCGGCGCGGAACGGCTTCTCCCCCAGCTCGGCGACCGCCGCCCGGCGCTCGGCCATGGTCAGGTCGGCCAGGTGGCGCGAGGGCTTCGCCCTGCGGGGCGCCACGAAGGTGAGCTGGCCGGGAGCGGGGTTCCCGGGCGGGCTGACAGTCGACAAGTCCAACGCCTTCTCTCGACAGTTACTCGAAGCGGTACTCGACTCTGATCTAGAGTCCGGAGGTATGGCGACAATCCGCCCCTCAGGCGAACGGGGAGACGGCGTCGAGGTCGTGCTCACCGACACCAATCCCTATGGGAGCCGCACCCTGGTGGTCGAACGCGACGAGGCTTCCTCGGTAGCTTACCTGTGCGGGACCGGAGGCACGGTGCACGGAGCGGTCTGGCTGGCCAACCACTGCCCGGCTCCGGCGGTGATCGACCTGGACCGCCTGAACTCCGAGCTCCCTCCGACGGTGCCCCGTGAGAACACCCGGCACCCCGACGGCAGGCCACCGCTGGGCGCGCTGCGACCGCTGTGGTTCGAGGAGGGCGACGGCGTCGCCCTGTACGAGAACGACGAACTGCTCGCGGTCATTCCTGGCTGGGCGGACATGAGCAGGGGCATGCCCGGATACTCCCGCGACGCGGTGGGCGAGTCGCCGTTCGCCTGGTCTCTGGAAGATGCCCGCGAGGCCCTCACTCCCCGGCTGGCCAAGGCCAGGGCCTACTGGGACTGGCGGGACGGCGACGGCGCCTGGGCTTCGTTCCAACAGTTCGTCATGGGTCATCTGGATCGGGCGATCGGAACGGCGGGCCGGTTCTGGGACGCCGGAGGTGATCGGTTGCCCACGGTCGGCATCACCGAACGGCCGCCGGAGCACGAGCGGGAGCACACGATCCTGTCCACGGTGGGCATGAGCTGCCAGCGGATGCCCACCGTGGAGCAGTACATCGACCGGCCGGACGCCTACGCCCGGGTGGAGCTCGCCGTCGCCACCTCCGGCGATGCACGGGAGGCGGCCAGGCTGTTCCTGTGGCTGGGGCAGTACCCGTGGCATTCGGTCACCTGGCTGGGACACGGCCACACCGCGAAGTGGTATCACCGGCCGGAGACGTTCCCGCTCGGCTCCGCCTACAGCGGCGTCATCATGCTGACCGGGCTGCCGGGCCTGCCGAACCTGTCGGGCTTCACCTTCGGCGGGGACGCGGTGCAGTGGCTCTGGCTGGTTCCGGTCACCGCCGAGGAGCTGCGCCTGGTCGCGGAGAGAGGCTATCGCTCGGTGCTCGGCCGCCTGTCGGCCGAACGGCTCACCCGGGCGGGGTGACCGTGCCGTCCAGCCGGGCCGGGTGACCGGCGAGGCTCGTGCGAGCGGTTCGCCCAAGCGGTTCGCCCAGGTGTTTCGTTCGAGCGGTTCGTTCGAGCGGTTCGCCCAGGCGGTTCGTTCGAGCGGTTTACCCGGGCGGTTCGCCCGAGCATCCGCGGGAGCGCTCAGGCGAGCAGGAGCAGCGCTCAGACCAGCAGGGTGAGCAGCGCCCAGATCGGGATCAGCGCGGCGACGAGAGAGTCGAGACGGTCCATCAAGCCACCGTGGCCGGGCAGCAGGCTCCCCATGTCCTTGACGCCGAGGTCCCGCTTGATCACCGATTCGACCAGGTCGCCGAGCGTGGCGAAGACCACCGCGACGGCGCCGATCAGCACGCCCTTCCAGACGGCGTCCTCCAGCAGCCACGCCACCAGCCAGCCGCCCACGGCCATGCACGCCAGCGCCGATCCGGCGAAGCCCTCCCAGGTCTTCTTCGGGCTGATCAACGGCGACATCTTGTGCTTGCCGAAGAGGATTCCTGCGAAATATCCACCGATGTCACTCGCGGCCGTGGTGGCGATGAAGACCACCACCCGGTCGGGACCGTCGAGCGGAGGCGCGAGCAGCAGCGCCACGAATCCGGCGAGCAGCGAAGGATAGACCGTGACCAGAATGGTCGCGGCGGTGTCGCGGACGTATCCCTCGGTCCCCCGGAACATCCGCCAGATCATCAGCAAGAGCACGGTCATGGCGAAGATCCCGACCAGCCACGCGGGCCCGCCGAAGTAGGCGCCGCCGATCATGGCGGTCATCCCGGCCAGGACCGGAACCATCGGGACGTTGACGTCCCTGGCCGCGAACGACTTGACCAGCTCCGTCACGCCGATGCCCACCGCCGCGATCACCACGGCCAGGAAGAGCACCTTGACAAAATAGAGGGAGCCGATGATCACAACTCCCAGCCCGGCGCCCACCGCGATCGCGACGGGAAGATTCCGGCCGGTACGGCTGCCGCCCGCCGCAGATTCCAAGGGGGTCCCACTCTCATACACAAAATCCTTGTCCCGCGCGGGCATCCCGCGCGAGACAAGGATCACGGGCTCAGACTTCGAGCAGCTCGGCTTCTTTGTGCTTGAGCAGCTCGTCGATCTTGGCTACGTGCTTCTGGGTGAGGTCGTCGAGCTCCTTCTCGGCGCGACGCACCTCGTCCTCGCCCGCCTCGCTGTCCTTGACCATCTTGTCGAGGGTCTCTTTGGCATTGCGACGGATGTTACGGATGGAGACCTTGGACTGCTCCGCCTTGTTCCGGGCGACCTTGATGTACTCCTTGCGGCGCTCCTCCGACAGCTCGGGGAAGGCCACGCGGATGACCTGACCGTCGTTGCCAGGATTGACACCGAGATCGGAGTTGCGGATCGCCTTCTCGATCGCGGCCATCGAACCCTTGTCGAAGGGCTGAATGATGACCATGCGAGCCTCGGGGACGTGGAACGAGGCCAGTTGCTGAATGGGAGTGGGCGTCCCGTAGTACTCAGCGCTGATCTTGTTGAACATCGACGGGGTGACCCGGCCCGTGCGGATGCCCGCGAAGTCGTCCTTCGCCACCGACACTGCCTTGTCCATCTTTTCCTCGGCTTCGAGGAGGGTATCGTCGATCACAGCGGCTCCCTGTCTTCTCGGTCACTCACCATTCCTTGCTCGCTTCGCGGTACGCGGCCGCACCGGAGGAGCTCCTCCAGCCCGGCACGTGTCGCGCACCACTCCGCTCGCTACGTCAGGCTCGCTCCCCGTCTCTTGGGTCGCTTACCTTCCTCACTCACTTCGCGGGACGCTCCTACGTCGCGCACCACTCCGCTCGCTACGTCAGGCTCGCTCCCCGTCTCTTGGGTCGCTTACCTTCCTCACTCACTTCGCGGGACGCTCCTACGTCGCGCACCACTCCGCTCGCTACGTCAGGCTCGCTCCCTATTTCCCTGCCGGACTCACCAGTGTGCCGATCTTCTCACCGTGCACCGCGCGCAGGATGTTGCCCTCGCCCATGAGGTCGAACACCACGATGGGCAGGCCGTTGTCCATGCACAGACTGATGGCGGTGGCGTCCATGACACCGAGACCGCGGGTCAGCACCTCACCATATTCGAGGTGGTCGAACCGGACGGCGTCGGGGTTCTTGCGGGGGTCGGCGTCGTAGACCCCGTCCACCTGGGTGCCCTTGAGAAGCGCCTCGGCGCCGATCTCCAGCGCGCGCTGCGCGGCGCAGGTGTCGGTGGAGAAGAACGGCGAACCGAGCCCGGCCCCGAAGATCACCACACGCCCCTTCTCCAGGTGACGGATGGCGCGGCGGGGCAGGAAGGGCTCGGCGACCTGCTGCATGGTGATGGCCGTCTGGACACGGGTCTCGATGCCGCGCTTCTCCAGGAAGTCCTGAAGGGCCAGGCAGTTGATCACCGTGCCGAGCATGCCCATGTAGTCGGCCCGGGCGCGGTCCATGCCACGCTCGGACAGGGCGGCGCCGCGGAACATGTTGCCTCCGCCGACCACGACCGCGACCTGCACACCCTTACGGACGGCCTCGGCGATCGAGTCGGCCAGGTGGCCGACGACGCCGGGGTCGATGCCCAGCGGCTCTCCGCCGGCGAACGCCTCGCCCGACAGTTTCAACATGACCCGCTTCCAGCGAAGCGGACCCGAATACGACGAAACCGCCGACGTAGCGGGTTCTGAGTTCTCCGACACGGCGACGGCCTCCTCGTTTAGTGCTCTGCTGCTGAGAGAAGCTGAGTTAAGACTAAGCCTGACCGACCTTGAAGCGGACAAAGGCCTCAACCTTGACGCCGTTCTCGTCGGCGAACTTCGCGATGGACTTCTTGTTGTCCTTCACGAAGGCCTGCTCCAGCAGGGTGAAGTCCTTGTACCAACCGTTGACGCGGCCGTCGACGATCTTGCCGATGGCGGCCTCCGGCTTGCCCTCCTCGCGGGTCATCTCCTCGAAGAGCGCGCGCTCCTTCTCGATGACGTCGGCGGGGACCGCCTCGGGGTTGAGGTACTTCGGGGCCATCGCGGCGGCGTGCTGCGCGATGTCCTTGGCCACCTGGGCGTTGGCGGCGTCGAGCTGCACCAGCACGCCGACCGTCGGCGGAAGCTGCGGGTCGGTCTTGTGCATGTAGGAGCCGACGAAACCGCCCTCGAGGACCGCGAAACGGCGGATCTCGATCTTCTCGCCGAGCGCGGCGTTGGCCTCGTCCAGGTGCTCCTTGACGCTCTTGCCGTCGAGGACGGACTCGAGCAGGGAGGGCACGTCGGCCGGCTTGGTGTCAAGGATGTGCGCGACGACCTGGGCGGCGAGCTCCTGGAAGCGCTCACCCTTGGCGACGAAGTCGGTCTCGCAGTTGAGCTCGAGCAGCGCGGCGGCGGAGTCGCCGGCCTGCTTCAGAGCGACCAGGCCGTTGGAGGCGGTGCGGGCCTCACGCTTACCGACGTCCTTGGCGCCCTTGAGGCGCAGGAGCTCGACGGCGCGGTCGAAGTCGCCCTCGGACTCCTCAAGAGCCTTCTTGCAGTCCATCATGCCGGCGGCGGTCAGCTCACGAAGCCGCTTGACGTCGGCCATGTTCACGGAAGCCATTGTCTTTTCCTCGCGGGGATCATCACTGATCTCAGAAGTCGGCATGAGATCAGGTGGCTGGGTGGGTCGGGCGGGTGCCCTCGCCTGAGGGCACCCACCCGGAAGGGTCTTGCGGTCGTACGGCGGAGCCGTACGGGAAGGGCCTAGGCCTGCTTGTCGGCGTCCTCGGCCTCGACGGTCTCGGCCTCGGCGTCGTTCTCGGCGACCGGAGCCTCCTCAGCCGGAACCTCGGCCTCGGCGGCGGCGGGAGCCTCCTCAGCCGGAACCTCCTCAGCCGGAGCCTCGGTGGCCGGAGCCTCGGCCTCGGCGGCCGGAGCGGCCTCGGCGCCGGCGAGCAGCTCCTGCTCCCACTCGGCCAGCGGCTCGGCGCCACCGGCGACGGCCGGCTTGTCGTCGCCACGGTTGGCGCCGGCGCGGGCCATGAGACCGGCGGCGACGGCGTCGGCGACGACGCGGGTCAGCAGGCCGACGGCGCGGATGGCGTCGTCGTTACCCGGAATCGGGTAGTCGACCTCGTCCGGGTCGCAGTTCGTGTCGAGGATCGCGACGACCGGGATGTTGAGCTTGCGAGCCTCGCTGATCCCGATGTGCTCCTTCTTGGTGTCGACGACCCACACCGCGCTGGGCACGCGGGACATGTCGCGGATACCGCCGAGGGTGCGCTCCAGCTTCTCCTTCTCACGACGGCGCATGAGGAGCTCCTTCTTCGTGAGCCCCGAGCCGGCCACGTTGTCGAAGTCGAGCTCCTCGAGCTCCTTCAGACGCTGAAGCCTCTTGTGCACGGTGGAGAAGTTGGTGAGCATGCCACCCAGCCAGCGCTGGTTGACATACGGCATGCCGACACGCGCCGCCTGCTCGGCGATGGCCTCCTGGGCCTGCTTCTTCGTGCCGATGAACATGATCGTGCCGCCGTGCGCGACGGTCTCCTTGACGAAGTCGTAGGCCCTGTCGATGAAGGCCAGCGACTTCTGCAGGTCGATGATGTAGATGCCGTTGCGCTCGGTGAAGATGAAGCGCTTCATCTTCGGGTTCCAGCGACGGGTCTGGTGACCGAAGTGAACGCCGCTCTCGAGCAGCTGTCGCATGGTGACGACGGGGGTGGACATGTGATTGTCCTCCAGGTCGGGGCGCCCGTCCGGGCGCTGATCTCGGTTGACGCGACAGCCCGCGGCTGTCGCCCTGATGCTCCGAACCGGCTCCAGCCGGGCTCTCACCCGGACCGAGGGGACGGTTCTTGACGGGGCATGCGAAGTCGGCCCGCCACTGACAGGCCATCGAAAAGTGTACCTGTAACCGGGCCGCGCCCTGACCTCAGCGCGTCAAGGGCGCTCTATCATTCCCGATCATTTGCGGAGGGATTCCCCGCCGCCGCCACCGCTTCCGATCATTCGCCGGGCGTCCCGTGCGGTCGCCGCTCGGCGCGCGGGAAGAGGCTCACCTGCGCCTCGGATATCCGGGCCCCGGACGGCGCCTGGGAGCGTTCCCGGACGGCGACGAGATAGGGGGACAACAACTCGTCGATCCGCTCGTTCAGGCGCCTGAGCTCCGCGGCGTCGACCAGCAGGACCATGCGGTTGAACACCGAGGCCTTCCGCCACTCGGGAGACTCGCGGTCGAAGTTGTCCAGCGCCCGGGTCACCTCCTCGGCCGCCTGAGCGCGCACGGCTTTGATCAGCAGATCCTTGGCCGCCCGGACCTCCGGCCGGTCGTCCGGCTCGGTGGTGATGGTCAGGCCCCCCGGCGTGGATCTCCACAGCCGCTCCCTGCCGTCGCCGCGAGCCGGCGCGTCCTCGGCGAAGCCGTACTTGGCGAGCATGCGCAGGTGGTAGCTGGCCGCGCTCGGCGTGACACCGACGACCTCGGCGACGTCGGTCGCGGTGGCCGGTCCCGTGGCCTGGAGCCGGTTCAGGATGGCGAGCCGCGCCGGATGCGCCAGCGCGCGCATCGCCGTGGGATCGCTGAGCGGCCTGCGTGCCTCGGTCATGTGCAAACCGTACCCATTCCAGACCTGAAGGATTGCCTTCACAATTATGAAGGGTTATCTTCACAGTTGTGAAGCATTCCCTTCAGAAAGCGCTGTGATCCCCGTGTTCCAGCCCATCCCCCTGCGCGAACAGCGTGACTACCGGCTGCTGCTGTCCGCCCGCGCCGTCTCCGAGACCGGCACCGAGGTCTCCCGGCTGGCCGTGCCGCTGACCGCCGCCACCCTGTTGGGCGCCTCCCCCGCCCAGATGGGCGTGCTCGCCGCGGCCACCTCACTGCCCTATCTGCTGATCGGACTGCAAGCGGGGGCGGTCGCCGACCGGCTGAGGCGGCACCGGCCGGTCATGGTCGCCTGCGAGGTGGTCTCCGCTCTCGCCATGGCCACGATCCCGCCGGCCTGGATCTCCGGGCTGCTGACCGTGCCATGGCTGATCGCGGTGGCACTCGTCGTCGGCACCTGCGC
This sequence comes from Streptosporangium sp. CA-135522, assembly GCF_050949235.1. Classification (NCBI taxonomy): domain Bacteria; kingdom Bacillati; phylum Actinomycetota; class Actinomycetes; order Streptosporangiales; family Streptosporangiaceae; genus Streptosporangium; species Streptosporangium sp. CA-135522. The sequence goes on along the minus strand of NZ_CP192026.1, from coordinate 2,111,681 downwards.
GGTGGTCTTTCGTGCTATGAACTTCCCGCACATGGTCGCGGTGGTCGACGAGAGCCAGCGGACCGAGGCGCTCGCCGGCTTCCAGTCGGCCTACTCCCTGGCCACCGTCGGCGGTCCGGGACTGGCGGGAGCACTCGTCCAGACGATCACGGCGCCGTTCGCGATCCTGGTCAACGCGGTGACGTTCCTGGCCTCGGCGTTCCTGATCCGGGCGATCAAGGCACCGGAGACCCACGCCCCCGCTCCGCCTCGGGGCATGTGGGCCGAGATCCGTGAGGGCCTGCGCGGCGTGACCGGGCACCCGACGCTCCGCGCGCTCTGCGGCTGCGCGGTCACGATCAACGCCTTCGGCTCCGCCTACATGGCGTTGTTCGTGATCTACTCCCTCACCGTGCTCGCCCTGCCCGCCGCGCTGGTCGGCGCGCTCACCGCCGTCAGCGGCGTGGGCGGCCTGCTCGGCGCGGCGCTCACCCCGCGCCTGGCCAGGCGGTTCGGCGAGAACCGGATGCTGGTCCACTCGGTGCTGCTCCTCCCGCTCGACTTCGTGACCGCGGCACTCGCCTCCGGCCCGGTGTGGGCGAAGTTCCTGCTCATGGCCGGCAGCGCGCTGATCACCGGCGTGGTCATCGTGTCCTTCTCCGTCTGCTTCGGCGCCGTCGCCCTCCGCGAGAGCCCCACCGGCCTCCGCGGCCGGATCAACGCCACGATGACCTTCATGATGCAGGGGGCCCTCGCCCTGGGCGGCCTCGCCGGAGGCCTGCTCGGCGAGCTCCTGGGGCTGCGGCCGGTGCTGTGGGTCTGCGCGGCCGGGGTGCTGCTCACGATCCCGTGGATCTGGCTCTCCCCGCTCCGCCTCGCCGGCGCACCGCCAGCACGATGACCCCGGCGGCCAGCCAGAGCAGGCCCACGAGCTTGGCCGGCGAACCGGCCAGGACGATGATCCAGATCGCCACCAGTGCGCCGGCGACCGGCACCAGCAGGTGGCGCAGCAGGTCCCGGCTTCCCTTCCTGATCCTGAAATACCCGATCACGGACGCGTGCAGCATCGTGAACGCCGCCAGCGCCCCGATGTCCACGACAGAGACCAGGACGTCGAGGCCGTCATCACGGCTCGCCGCCCAGACGGAGACCACCAGCGTCACCACTCCGGCGCTGAGCAGGGCCGCCCGGGGCGTCCCCGACCGGGGATCGACCGACGACAGCGGACGGGGCAGCCCGCCGCCTCTGGCCATGCCGTACAGCAGCCGCCCGGCGGCCGCCACCGCGGCCATCGCGGCGAACGCCGGGCCCACCGCTTTGGCGATCTTCATCAGGGTGGCCAGCCAGGGCGAGACCGACGCGTTGGTCACGTCGTAGAAGGCGGTGCCCTGCGCGGCCGGGTGCGCGGCCAGATCCGCCGGAGGCACCGGGTCCAGCACCCCGGCGAGGTAGGTCTGGAGCACGAACAGCGCCCCCGCCGCCCCCAGGCAGAGCAGCACCGCCCTGCCCACCTGCCGGGAGTCGCCGGTCGTCTCCTCGGCGAAGGAGGCGATGGCGTCGAAGCCGAGGAACGACAGGACGGCCACCGACACGGCTCCGATCACCGCGGCCGTCGTGATCCCCCCGACCCCGGTGAACGGCGACAGCCAGGGCCTGGCCGGTCCCGTGGCGATCAGCACGGCCACCGCCATGACCACGAACACGGCCAACACCACGATCTCGGCCAGGAGCACGACCAGACCCACCCTGGCGGCCAGCCGTACTCCCGAAACGTTCAGCGCCGTGGTCACCACGAAGGCCAACGCCGTGAAGGCCCAGGCGGGAACGGCAGGGAAGAGCGCGTGCAGCGCGATCCCGGAGAACAGGTAGGCCACGCTGGGAATGAGCAGGTAGTCCAGCATCACCAGCCAGCCGGCCAGGAACCCGGCACCGCGGCCCAGCCCCGCCGACGCGTAGGCGAACACCGATCCCGCCTCCGGCACCACCCGCGACATCTGGGCGTAGGAGACGGCGGTGAAGGCCATGGCGACCGTGGCGATGACGTAGACGAGCGCCACCGCGCCACCGCTCTTGGCGTCGAGCACCCCGAACACGCCCACCGGAGCCAGCGGCCCGATGAACAGCAGCCCGTAGACGACCAGGTCCCGGGCTGAGAGCGTACGGCGAAGCGCGAACTGTTCTTGCACGTCGTGTTTTTCCACGTCGCCCCCTCGTTCGAGGCTACGAGGAAGCACCTGCCCGGCAGAAGGGCGGGGCTCCCGACCGCCCGTCTCGTCCCTGGAGAGTCTCGTCCTGGAGAGGAGTCCGTTCAGAGACATGCGGCCCGGTGGCCCGGTCCCCCGGCGCCCCGGTGTCCCGGTGTCCCGGTGTCCCGGTGTCCCGGTGTCCCGGTATCCACAGCACCCGAGTGCCCATCCACAGAATCCCGCTCGGCGCGCTCCGCCCCACCGTGGATCTCTCATCCTCAGGGCGTGAACTTCCTTCGCGCTCTCGCGGGACGAACCTCGCCGTTCGCCCTTCCGCCCACGCCGCCCCCCGCCCTGCCGCTCATCCTGCTTCCCGCCCTGCTGTCAGTGCTGCTGACCGCCCTGCCGCCCGTGTTGCCGCATGTCGCGCCGGGCGCCGCAGGCGCGCACAGCCTGATCAGCCGCAGCGATCAGCACCGCCAGAGCGACCGGCGCCATCCGAGCGGACGGATCGGCCAGAGGGGGCGGATCGGCCAGAGAGGGCAGGGACCCGGCGGGGTCGATCAGAACGGCCGGGACAGGACGTCGGAGCCCTCACCCCGCTGGGGTTGGCCACTCACCGGATCACCTCACGTGCTCCGTGGCTTCGCACCCCCGACCCACCCATGGCTGGCCGGGCATCGCGGAGTCGACCTCGCCGCCGCACCCGGCGCCCAGGTCCACGCGGCTGGAGCCGGGACGGTCGGTTACGCGGGACCGCTCGCTGATCGAGGGGTGGTGACCGTCCTGCACGCCGACGGCCTGCGCACGACCTATCTTCCTGTCCAACCGTCGGTACGGCGCGGCCAGACCGTGGACCGGGGCGAGGTGATCGGCATCGTCCAGGACGTTCCCGGGCACTGCCCGGCCGCCTGCCTGCACTGGGGCCTGCTCCGCGAGCGTCTCTACCTCGACCCGCTCCTCCTGGTGGGCCATGGCCAGGTCCGTCTCCTTCCTCGCTGGCCCGCCCGCCAAGAGCACACCGGCCCTCCGGAGGGTCGGTCCGCCACCGCTCGCGAGGGCCTCGGATAAGTGGGAATCGCCCTCACCGGCCGGGAGGTCTGTCGGGTCGCAGACGCCAACCGCGTGGGACGCGCTCGACGTATCCGGCGGCGGCCAAGCCGCCGAGGCAGGACAGCACGGTCTCCAGGTCGACACCCGCGGCCACCGCTATCGTCGCCGGACCCGCCCCGGTCCGGGCGGGGACCGCCTCAAGCACGCTGCGGGTCTCGGGGTTCAGTCGGTCACGCGGCAACACCGGGCCGCGTGGTTCGGGGGCCAGGTCGCCGCCCATCGCACCGACGAGCTCGATCATCTCCTCGGGACCGGTCACGCAGGTGGCCTTTCCCTGACGGATCAGGCGGTGACACCCGATCGAGGTTTCCGAGGTCACCGGGCCCGGCACGGCGGCCAGGTGGCGGTTCAGCGAGACCGCGTGCCCCGCGGTGTTGAGCGCCCCGCTGCGCACGGCCGCCTCGATCACCACGGTGCCCCGCGACAGCGCGGCGATGAGCCGGTTGCGGACGAGAAAACGCGGCCGGGTGGGGTGAGAGCCCATCGGGCACTCGCTCACCAGCACGCCCTGGGCACGCACGGCGGCGAACAGCGAATGGTGCGCGCTGGGGTAGGTGACGTCGGCACCGCAGGCGAGCACCGCGACGGTCGGCGCCCGGCCCGCGAGGGCACCGCGGTGAACGGCCCCGTCGATGCCGTAGGCGCCACCTGACACGACGGTCCAGTCCCGCTCGCTCAGCCCGGCGCCGAACTCCGCCGCGACGTGCGTGCCGTACGGCGTGGCCGCCCGGGAGCCGACGACAGCGACGGATCGCAGGCAGGAGAAGCGCAGGTCGGCCTCGCCCAGGAGCCAAAGAGCGTGAGGACGGCACTCGCCCAGGTCGTCGAGCTGGGTTGGCCACTCGCAGTCGCCGGGCACCACCAGCCGGCCTCCGCTGCGCTCGCCCTCGGCCAGATCGCGGATGGGATCGGCCGCCTCCAGCCGTGCCGCCCAGGAAGCGAACATCCGCTCGAGCCTGGCCGTGAGCCGCTCCCGCTGGGGGACGGCCGATCCCCGGCGGTGGGACTCGGCGAACCACCGGGCGAACTCCGGATCCGGGCGCCCCGCGCGGATCTGCCCGACGGCTGCCTGCGGGCCGCGGGAGGCGACGAGCCTGCCCATCACCGCGTCACCGGGCTCGGCCAACCGCATCAACGTGACTCGCGCGAGCCGGTCGTTCACCGTTCCTCCCCCAACCACAGCCCGAGTGCGGCGTTGGTCTCTCCGACGTCGGGTCCGTCCTTGCCTGCCAGGTCGGCCAGGGTCCAGGCCACCCTGAGCACCCGGTCGAGCCCCCGTGCGCTCAGCTCGCCGCTGTCCAGGCAGCGGAGCAGCGGCGACATCGCCTTCGGCGGCGGACGGTATTCGGCGTGCAGCGCACGGGTGGGCATCTCCGCGTTGCATCGCCAGGGCCGGCCGGCGAACCGCTTGGCGGCATGTTCACGAGCGGTGAGCACCCGCTCGGCCACCACCCGGCTCGGCTCGATGAAGCGGCGATCGGCCAGGAGCTCACGCCGGGTCGAACGGTAGAGGGTGACCTTGACGTCGATGCGGTCGAGCAGTGGGCCGGAGAGCCTGGCCAGGTAGCGGCGGCGGACCGCCGGGCTGCACCGGCAGGGGTCCTCGGGACTGGACGGCCGCGCACACGGGCACTGGTTGGCCGCCAGGACCAGCATGAACCGGGCGGGGAACGTGACCGAACCCAGCGCCCGGGAGACGGTCACCCGGCCCGATTCGAGCGGCTGTCTGAGCGAGTCGAGAACGGTCGCCGGATATTCCGGAGCCTCGTCCAGGAACAGGACTCCCCGGTGGGCGAGTGACACCGCGCCCGGGCGGATCGCCCCACTGCCACCGCCGATGACGGCCGCGACGGTCGTGGTGTGGTGCGGCGCCACGAACGGCGCACGGGTCAGCAGCGGGTGGTCCGCGGGCAGCACCCCGGCGACGGAGTGGATCGCGGTCACCTCAAGCGCCTCCTCGCGCCGCAGCGGCGGCAGGAGGGTGGGCAGCCGCTCGGCGAGCATCGTCTTGCCGGTGCCCGGCTGTCCCAGCATCCAGAGGTTGTGGCCTCCGGCGGCGCAGACCTCGAGCGCGCGGCGGGCGAAGGGCTGCCCGGCCACGTCCCCCAGGTCGGGGGCGGCCTCCCCCCGGTCGTCCGGGGGCGGCGACCACGAGCCGGAACCGGACGCCTCGGAGGTCGGAGCTCCCTCGGCCATGGGCACGTCGACCGGGTCGTCACTGCGCAGCCAGCTCACCAGCTCGCCCAGGGTCGCGGCGGGGATCACGGTCACGTCTGGCACCAACCCGGCCTCGGCGGCGTTGCGCGCGGGGACCACGACGGTGCGGGCACCGGCTCCGGCCGCGGCCAGCACGGCGGGAAGCACGCCCCGGACCGCCCTCACCGAGCCGTCGAGGCCGAGCTCGCCCAGGAAGAACAGGGCGGCGACCCTGTCGCGGGGCACGGCCCCGGCCGCGGCGAGCAGGGCCACGGCGATCGCCAGATCGAAGACGCTTCCACGCTTGGGCAGGCTGGCGGGAAACAGGCTGACGGTGATCCGCGCGTCGGGCCAGCCGTAGCGGCTGTTGACCACGGCCGAGCGGACCCGATCCCGCGCCTCGCTCAGCGCGGTGTCCAGCATGCCGATGAGATGCAGACCGGCCATGCCGGCGCCGACGTCGGCCTCGACATCGACGAGGTGTCCGGTCACCCCGACCAGCGCGATGCAGCGAGTGCGTGCGACGGCCACTCACGTCACCCCCGGAGCGGGGCGGGTGATCCAGAACGGTCCAGGAGGCATCTAGCACACTCCCCGCTCATGGCGGATGACGAGATCGCCGGCGAACCGCTCCAGGGCGATGACGTCGATGCGGACCGAGTCGAACCGCTCACGCTGCGCGGCCAGCCATCTGGCCGAGAGCCGGCGCAGACGGGAGAGCTTCACCTCGGTCACCGCCTCGAAGGCGCTCCCGTGGGCGCGGCTGGAGCGGGTCTTCACCTCCACCACGACGAGTGCCCGCCCCTCACGGGCGACCACGTCGATCTCTCCGTCCGGGCATCGCCAGTTGCGATCCAGGATCTGCATGCCGTGCGCCAGCAGATAGTCGACGGCGACCTGCTCGCCGTGTCTGCCGAGCTCGTCCTTCGCGGCCATGGAACCACCTCCGGTTCCAGACCTTCGCCCAGCCCACCCCCGTCAGAAGAAGCCGAACCCGATTCTGTGGATGATCAGGCGGACGCGATCCGCTCCTGTGGAGAACGGCTCAGTTCGAGAAGCCCTCCTTGGGCATCTCAAGGTCGGGCTTGGCCAGCTCCTCGACGTTGACATCCTTGAAGGTGACCACGCGGACGTTCTTCACGAACCTCGCCGGACGGTACATGTCCCAGACCCAGGCGTCCTGCATCTTCACGTCGAAGAACACATCACCGTTCTCGGCCGTCCTGACGTCAAGGTCGACGGAGTTGGTCAGGTAGAAGCGCCGTTCGGTCTCGACGACATAGCTGAACAACCCGACGACGTCGCGGTACTCACGGTAAAGCTGCAGCTCCATCTCGGTTTCGTACTTCTCGAGATCCTCTGCGCTCATACCGGTCCTCCTGTTGCACGCCTTTCCGGCCCACCCGATCAGGCGAGACCGGCCCCCACTTCATTCTCACCCATCACCTCACCCGACCCGGACCGCGCCACCGTCGCGAACGAGAATCGGTGGGCCGGGCACGGGCCGTGAATCTCGAGTGCCCTGCGATGACTTACGGTGCCATACCCCTTGTGCACGGCGAAACCGTACTCGGGATGGCGCTCGTCCAGCACGCTCATCATCCTGTCCCGTGTCACCTTCGCCACGATCGAGGCGGCCGCGACACAGGCCGCGACCTGGTCGCCCTTCCACACGCCGAGTGACGGCGCGGGCAGGCCGGGGACGGGGAACCCGTCGGTGAGCACATAGCCGAGGTCACAGGACAACCGGGCGACGGCCCGGCGCATTCCCTCGATGTTGGACCTGTGCAGTCCGCGCGCGTCGATCTCGGCCGGCGGGATCACCACCACGCTGACCGCCTTCGCGGTCGCCATGACCCGTTCGTACAGTGACTCGCGCCGGGAGGCGGTGAGCAGCTTGGAATCGCTCAGCCCGTCGATCCTGCGGCTGAGCACCACCGCGGCGACCACCAGCGGCCCGGCGCAGGCGCCCCGGCCGGCCTCGTCGACGCCGGCCACGGGCCCCAGCCCACGGCGCGCGAGAGCCCGCTCATAGCCGTACAGTCCCGAATCCCGCCTGACCACACTCGGCGGAGGACGAAACCCGACTGTCATGGCACCACGGCAGACATAGCGACCATGAGCAGAGAGTACGCCCCATCCGGACCGTTCGGTACCGCTATCGCACCTCGGCGGAGAAGCTCCCCTATCGTTTCCGTGCGAAGATCTCCGGGTGGCTGAAGGTCTCCGGCGTCGAGAGGAGCCCCACGCGAGACAACGGCCAGTAGATCGCGAAAGCCCGGCCGATCACATCGTCTTCGGAGATCGTGCCCTCCCCCTCCATCTCCTCGTGGTTGCGCGAGTCGGCGGAGCTGGAGCGGTGGTCGCCCATGACCCACAGGCGGCCCTTGGGCACGACCTTCTCGAACGGGCGTCCAGAGGGGAAGTCGTCGGGGTGGAGGTAGGCCTTCTCGTCGATCGGCACGCCGTTGACGGTGATCCGCCCCTTGGCGTCGCAGCACTTCACGGTGTCGCCGCCGATCGCGATGACCCGTTTGATGGTGTCACCGTCCGGCCAGCCCTTGAAGACCACCACGTCGCCACGCTCGGTCGCGCCGTGCAGCTGGTTGACCGCCACCCGGTCGCCCTCTTTCAGGGTGTTCTCCATCGACTCCGAGGGGATCCGGAAGGTCTGGACGACGAAGGCCTGCAGCAGCAGCGCCACCACCACGCCGGACACGATCAGGACCACCGTCTCGCGCAGACCGCCCTTGCGGGACGGCTTCCCCTCTTTCTCGCCGGGCTCCGCCGGTCGCTCCTCGGACTCGGTGGGTTTGCTGTCGGGTTCTGCAGTCATGAGGTACGGCTACCGCCTTGAAAGCCAGCGACGCCGCCACAGCACCAGCGGAACGGCCCCGGTGAAACCGGCCAGAAGCGGGACTGCTCCCCCCATGGCGGCGGCGGCCTTGAGGGCGGGCTGTTGGAAGGTGTCGGGGATGGGGAGGATTTCTGCCCTGGAGAACGGCCATACGATCACGAAGGCCCGGCCGATCACCTTGTCCACCGGGATCGTCCCGCCACCGGGGTCACCCTGATGGGAGCGGGAGTCGAGGGAGACCGAGCGGTGGTCGCCCATGACCCACAGCCTGCCCTCCGGGACCTTGATCTCGAAGGGGTCCCTGGACGGCATGTCACCGGGGTAGAGGTAGCCCTTCTCCTCGAGCGCAACCCCGTTGACGGTGATCCGGTGCTGGGCGTCACAGCACTTCACGGTGTCGCCGCCGACTCCGATGACGCGCTTGATGTAGTCCTTCTCACCGGGGACCACGCCGAACGCGGTGCCGACCCAGCGGAAGAACGCGGAGAGCGGGTTGGACGGCTCCTCGAGCCGCACCTCACCGTCCCAGGAGTCCACGCCGGAGAACACCACGACGTCACCGCGTTCGATGTCGCGGACGCGGTAGACGAGCTTGTTCACCAGGACGCGGTCGTTCGTCAGGAGGGTGTTCTCCATCGACTCCGACGGGATGTAGAACGCCTGGATCACGAAAGTCTTGATCACCAGCGCGAGAACCAGGGCGACGACGACCAGGACGGGAAGCTCCTTCCAGAAGGAGCCCTTCTTCTTGTCCTTGCCGCCCTTGCCGTCCTTGCCGGACTTCTGGGTGTCTTCGGCGACCACGTCCACCTCGTCCTCGACAGGTCGACGCGAGGCTGCGCCGTACTCCCGGTCTTCGCTAGTCATCGTTGACGAGCCTAGATGATGGCCGACGCCGACCGGTCGCCTGCCAGGTCACCATGGCTATGCGTCTTGCCCATAGGAGGTCAAACCTCCTTACACACGACTGGCCCGCACCCCGGAGGGGATGCGGGCCAGAACGGCACGGCGCGGGAGGCTCTAGCGGGCTTCGCGCTTCTCGCGGATACGGGCGGCCTTGCCGCGCAGGTCACGCATGTAGTAGAGCTTGGCGCGGCGGACGTCGCCACGGGTCACCAGAGTGATCTTCTCGATGACCGGGCTGTGCACCGGGAAGGTGCGCTCGACGCCGACGCTGTAGCTGATCTTGCGGACGGTGAAGGTCTCGCGGGCGCCGCTGCCCTGACGGCGCAGGACGAAGCCCTTGAAGACCTGGACGCGGGACCGGGTGCCCTCGATCACGCGGACGTGAACTTCGAGCGTGTCACCGGGACGGAAGTCCGGGACGTCGCTGCGGAGCGAGGCCTTCTCGAGCTCAGTGATCAGCGTGTGCATGGCAGTGGTACCTCATTTACGCGAGCACTCGGAGGTCCATCCGGCCGCGGTGAGGCGGCATCGTGACGGACACGCGTGCTGAACTGGACTGTGTCTTGGGAGTCAGGCCCATCTGCCCGACAGCGCGCACCGACCAGTGGACAGTCGGCGGCAACGGTTCAGTGTGCCATATTTTCGCGAGCGACCGGAAATCAACCCGTGACAGTCCGCCGCTCCGCACCCCGTGACACCGCGGTCAGCAGGGGAAACCGAACTCTGACAGGACCTGCCGGTCACGCTTGTCCAGACTCTCCGGATCGAGCGCGGCCAGCAGTTCGAGACGGTTCCTCGCGGTACGGCGGAGCGCCTCGTCCCGCCGCCACCGGGCGATCTTGCCGTGGTGTCCGGACAGCAGGATCTCCGGGACCTCGCGTCCTCGCCATTCGGGCGGCTTGGTGTAGACCGGCCCCTCCAGGAGGTTCTCCATCGCCCCCGGCGCGAACGAGTCGTCCACGGCCGAGTGGGCGTTGCCGAGCACGCCGGGCAGCAGCCGTCCGACGGCCTCCACCATCACCAGCACCGCCACCTCCCCGCCGGCGAGCACGTAGTCGCCGATGCTGACCTCGTCCACGCGCATGCGCGCGCCGTACTCGGCCATGACCCGCGAGTCGATGCCCTCGTAGCGGGCCGGGGTGAACAGCAGCCACGGTTCGGAGGCGTACTCCATGGCCAGCTTCTGGGTGAAGGGCACCCCGCTAGGGGTGGGCACGATGATTCTGGGCTGCGTGGCGGGGTCGGCGGCGAGGACGGCGTCGATGGCCTCTCCCCACGGGCCGGGCTTCATGACCATGCCGGGTCCGCCGCCGTAGGGGGTGTCGTCCACCGTACGGTGCACGTCGTGGGCCCAGTCGCGCAGCTGGTGGAGGTGGACGTCGAGAATGCCGCGCTCTCGCGCCTTGCCGATGAGGGAGACGTCGAGCGGGGCGAAGTATTCGGGGAAGATCGAGATGACGTCGATGCGCATGTCAGACGATCGCGTCCGGGTCGAGCAGACCGGCGGGTCCGTCCACCACGAGGATGCCCTTGTCCAGGTCGATCACCGGGACCAGCGCCTTGACGAACGGCACGTAGACCTCGGCGCCCTGCCGCCGTACGACGAGCAGGTCCTGACCGTGGTGGAGGACGTCGGTCACCTCTCCGACGCGCTCGCCGTCGGGGGTGACCACGGCGAGGCCGATCAGCTGGTGGTCGTAGAACTCGTCGGGGTCGTCGGACGGCGGGATGTCCGCCGAGTCGATGACGAGGGTGGTCCCGCGGAGGTCCTCGGCGCGGTTGCGGTCGCTGACGCCCTCGAACCTGATCAGCAGGATCCCGGAGTGCCAGCGCCGGGACTCCACGACGAGCGGACCGGCCGACGCGGGGTCGGTGGCGAGGGCCGTTCCCGGGGCGAAGCGCCGCTCCGGGTCATCGGTGCGCACCTCCACGGACACATCGCCGCGGAGCCCGTGCGGGCGGCCGATCCGGCCTATGACAAGCTGCACGCCCGCCTCCCAAAGTGATCGTGTGTCGGGAAAGCAAACGGGCCACCCACTGGGTGGGTGACCCGTTCACTCGATGGATCTCGTATCGGCTAGCGGGCCTCGTTCAGGTCGAGTAGATCGACCCGAACGTATTTGCCGTCGCCCAAGGCGTTCACGACGGTGCGCAACGCCTTGGCCGTACGGCCACCACGGCCGATGACCTTGCCGAGGTCCTCGGGGTGGACCCGGACCTCAAGCACACGCCCGCTGCGAATGCGGCGAGCGTGAACCTGGACCTCGTCGGGATGTTCGACGATGCCCTTCACCAGGTGCTCGAGGGCCTCCTCGAGCACCTCAGGCCTCGCCTTCCGGCTTCTCCTCCGCAACCGGCTCAGCCGGGGTCTCAGCGGCGGGCTCGTCGGCCTTCACAGCCTTCTTGGCCGGCTTCTTCGGCGTGGTGGCGGCGGCGTCCAGGGACAGCGCCTCCTTGGCCGCGGCCTCGTAGGCGGCGTGCCGGTCGGCCTTGGGCTCGGCGACCAGGAGCGGAGCCGGAGCCGGCTCGCCCTTGAACTTCTGCCAGTCACCGGTGAGCTTGAGGAGCTTCAGCACGGGCTCGGTCGGCTGCGCGCCGACACCCAGCCAGTAAGCCGCCCGCTCGGCGTCGACCTCGATGCGCGAGGGGTTCTCCTTCGGGTGGTACAGGCCGATCTCCTCGATCGCCCGGCCGTCACGCTTGGTGCGGCTGTCGGCGATGACGATGCGGTACTGCGGGTTGCGGATCATGCCGAGCCGCTTGAGCTTGATCTTGACTGCCACTGGTGTGGTCTCTCCTGCATTAGAGCGTGGGTGAGCGGTATCTCATCGAGTGGGGCACGAGGAGAGGACCGTTCGTAGGGACAGGCATGGCACGCGGGAGTGAGAGGGCACCCACGTGGTCACGATGTTCCAACATGTCATTGTGCCAGACGCATGGGAGTGCCCGGCCAAACGGCGCCCATCTCGTACGGCCCGCAGAGGGCAAATCTCGGTAATCCATGTGTGTCCGGGGTGCTGGACGGCTCGCCCTGCTGCGCTAAATGACCGCCGTGGCAACCACCCTGAGATCCCTGCTGCTGACCGCGACCGGGTCCATCGCCGTGTTGGGCGCCGTGCTCGTCATGCGAGCGACCGCCGACACCGGCGAGTTCGTCCTGGCCAGAGGCCTCGAACTGGAGATCCGCGGCATCCCGGCGGTCGGCCAGGACGCGTTCGCCGGCAGTTGGGGCCGCGCCTTCGCGGGTCCTTCCGGAGGGGAGGACTACGGTGACTGGGACGATCCCGACGGCGTGCGGGCCTTCGTCGCGCTGAGCGGCAGGCGGCTCCGGGCGAGGGTCGCCACACCGGTCTCCTGGGAGGCCGCCGGCAGGCTCCGCGTCGAGCGGCTCCGGCTCAACCGCCGGGCCGGGCAGCCGTTGCTGGTGACGGGCATGGTGCGGACCTCGGCCGGCTGGACGCCGTCCGGTCCGGCCCACTCGTCGGTCATGGCCCTTCCCGGCACCGTGACCGTGCTCGGCAGGCCGGTGGAGGCCGGGACGACGAGCGTCCCCGCGACGGGCGCCCAGCTCGGCTATCCCGCGGTGGCGAGCGCGGTCCTCGTGGTCGTCAGGACCGACGTGCAGAGGACCTCGCCGCACGCCGGCACCGGGAAGGCGGCCGCCGAGGCCGCGATGACCCTCTCGATCAGCGCGCGCATGTTCGACGACGCGGGTGCCGTCGTCTATGACGGGCCGCTCGCCGTGGTGACCCTCGGCGGCGTCGGCGTCCGCTGCGCCGGGACCATCCCGACGCTGACACCGGCACCGCCGTCGGCACCGGCACCGGCATCGCCCTCGGTACCGACCCCGACCCCGGCGGCGAGGCCGACACCGACGCCGAGCACCGCACGATCCTCGGCACCGACGCCCGCACCGAGCTCTACCCCGCCCTCGGCGCTCGTGCCCGGCCCGGCACGGGCGTCCACCTTCGGCACCCTCATGGCGCCCGTGCTCGGCACGTCACCGCCGGCCCCCAGGCTCGGCACCCCGCCGGCACCGGACCCTACGTCGCCACGGCCCGCGCTCGGCACGCCGCCACCGGCGCCGGACCTCACGCCGCCCCAGGCGCCGGCGTTCGCCCGTCCGGCCACGAGTGAGCGGGCCACGGGCGAACGGACCACGGCAGAGACCGCCGGCGCGGCGGAGGACGGGTCGCCGTTCGTCCGGTCACTGCTGACCACGCTGGCCATACCGGCCGGCTGCGCACGGCCTGCGGCGTGACCGTTCCATCCGGCGGCCGAAGTGTCGCGTGGGGGCGGACGGAAGGCGAGTGAGGGACGAGCGGAGGTGGAGGGGCGGGCAAGAGCGAGACGGGGGTGGCGGATCCGTCCGCCACCCCCGTCTCCCACGTTCTACTTGGGCCGCACTCCCAGCAGTTCCAGAGCCGTCACCGCGATGAAGCCCACCACGATGGCCACCCAGATCCACCGGGCCCGCCGGTTGAACCCGTCGTCGCTCACTTCTGCCCGGGAAGCCGGAACTTCGAGGGGTCGAAGCCCGGCGGCAGCTCAAGACCGGGCGGCAGCTGACCGGCGCCCAGCTTGCCCAGGGCGCCACCCGGCTTCGGCGCGCCGTCGGGGGCGGCCGAATCGGAGGAACCCTTGCCGAGCGCGGCCTTGCGGGGGTCGCCGCTGACCCGGCGCCCCTTGGCCGCCTTCTTCTGGGCGGCCTTGTTCGCCTTGCGGCTGCCGGGCATGCCGGGGATGCCCATCCCGCCGGCCATCCTCTTCATCATCTTCTGCGCGTCGAAGAAGCGGGTGACCAGGCCGTTCACCTCGGTCACCGTCACACCGGACCCCTTGGCGATGCGGGCCCGGCGGGAGCCGTCGATCATCTTGGGATTCTGGCGCTCGCCCGGGGTCATCGAGCGGATGATGGCGGCGATGCGGTCCAGGTCACGGTCGTCGACCTGGTTGATCTGCTCACGCATCTGTCCCATGCCGGGCATCATGCCGAGCAGGTTCTTGATGGGGCCCATCTTCTGGACCATCATCATCTGCTCGAGGAAGTCCTCCAGCGTGAAGCCCTCACCCGAGGCGAGCTTGCTCGCCATCTTGGCGGCTTCCTGCTCGTCGAAGGTCTTCTGGGCCTGCTCGATCAGGGTGAGGATGTCACCCATGTCGAGGATGCGGGAGGCCATCCGGTCCGGGTGGAAGGCGTCGAAGTCCTCGAGCTTCTCACCGGTGGACGCGAACATGATCGGCTTGCCGGTGATGTGCCGCACCGACAGCGCGGCACCGCCGCGGGCGTCGCCGTCGAGCTTGGTGAGCACGACGCCGTCGAAGCCGACCCCCTCCATGAAGGCCTGGGCCGTGGAGACGGCGTCCTGGCCGATCATGGCGTCGACGACGAACAGGACCTCGTCGGGCGAGACCGCGTCGCGGATGTCGGCGGCCTGCTTCATCAGCTCCTGGTCGATGCCCAGGCGGCCCGCGGTGTCGATGATGACGATGTCGTGCTGCTGCCGCCTGGCGTGGTCGATCGACTGGCGGGCGACGGCGACCGGGTCGCCGACGCCGTTGCCGGGCTCGGGCGCGTAGACCGCCACCCCCGCGCGCTCCGCCATGACCTGGAGCTGCTGGACCGCGTTGGGACGCTGAAGGTCGGCGGCGACCAGCATGGGCGTGTGGCTCTGGTCCCGGAGCCAGCGAGCGAGCTTGCCCGCCAGGGTGGTCTTACCGGCACCCTGCAGGCCCGCGAGCATGATGACGGTCGGCGGGTTCTTCGCGTAGCGAAGCCGCCGGGTCTCGCCGCCGAGGATCTCGATCAGCTCGTCATTGACGATCTTGACGACCTGCTGTGCGGGGTTCAGCGCCTGGGAGACCTCGACGCCGCGGGCGCGCTCCTTGACCTGGGCGACGAACGTCTTGACCACGGGCAGCGCGACGTCAGCCTCGAGCAGCGCGATGCGGATCTCGCGGCAGGTCGCGTCGATGTCGGCGTCGGACAGCCGACCCTTGGAACGAAGGGAGGAGAAGACCGATGTGAGCCGGTCGGAAAGCGTCTCGAACACGTGATTGGCCAGCCTCTGCGCTACAGGTCTGCGACTCGACCCCCCAGCCTATCCGTTGGGAGGCGCGACTAACGCCCCGGCGGTCGGCGACCCCACCGGGGGACGCTCGTCCGGGCGGTCAGCGGCCCCAGCCGGGAACGGCCATCCGCACGGTCAGCGCATGCTCGACCAGCGTGATCAGCGTGGCCTTCACCGCCTCACGCGAGCGCGCGTCGGTCCGGGAGATCGGGATGTGCGGCGCCAGCGTCAACGCCTCCCGTACCTCTTCCTCACCGTGCAGGTAGGTCCCGTCCCAGCCGTTGACCGCGACCACGAAGGGGAGCTTGGCCTCCTCGAAGTAGTCGATCGCCGGGAAGCTGTCGGCCAGGCGCCGGGTGTCGACGAGCACGATCGCGCCGATGGCGCCACGCACCAGGTCGTCCCACATGAACCAGAACCGGTGCTGGCCCGGCGTGCCGAACAGGTACAGGATCAGGTCCCGGTCCAGCGATACACGGCCGAAGTCCATCGCGACCGTGGTGGTGGTCTTGTTCGGAGTGAGACCGAGGTCGTCGATACCGGCGCTGGCGTCGGTCATCACCGCCTCCGTGGTCAGCGGCAGGATCTCCGAGACCGCTCCCACGAACGTGGTCTTACCCACACCGAATCCACCGGCGACGACGATCTTCGTCGATGTCAGGCCGCCGCCGCGGCTAGAGCCTGCGAAGTCCACTGAGCACCCTTTCCAGCAGGTTGAGATCCGGCTTGCCCGCGTCCAGCTGCGGCTGATGCAGCTGGAGAAGACCCTCGGCCGCCATGTCCGCGACCAGGATCCGGGTAACGCCGAGCGGGATGCGGAGCATCGCGGAGATCTCAGCGACCGAACGCACTTGCCGGCACAGGGCGCTGATCGCCTGATACTCCGGAGTGCGGGTGGATAGATCATGATGTGCGGATGTCGCCGAGGAGACCAACGCCTCCATGGCGAGCTGGGTCCGGGGGGCGGTTCGCCCCCCGGTCACGGCATAGGGCCGGACCAGGGAGCTCTGCTCCGCCGGCGCCGGTTGCATGAGATGTGAAGGACCCCCCTGTTGTCGGTAGGGATCGTCCATCGACTGGTAAGGTGACCCGCCCCGCGGGTCACCTTCACCAGCCCAGCCGCGGCCTGCCACAGCACCCTCCTAGGATCATCGTCCTCACCTGGGGTGGGAGGCCTGGAGTTCGGCGCGGACGGCGGGCGTCAGCACCTGTCCCGCTCG
This sequence comes from Streptosporangium sp. CA-135522, assembly GCF_050949235.1. NCBI lineage: Bacteria > Bacillati > Actinomycetota > Actinomycetes > Streptosporangiales > Streptosporangiaceae > Streptosporangium > Streptosporangium sp. CA-135522. The sequence goes on along the minus strand of NZ_CP192026.1, from coordinate 2,095,153 downwards.
TTCCACGAGCAGGGTCATCTGATAGGCCACCAGACCCATGTCGCAGTCGGCGGCGGCCAGTACGGCGAGGCAGGATCCGTCACTGATCGACATGATGAGGAGCAGCCCTCGCTGCATCTCCACCACCGTCTGGGTGACGGCACCGCCCTCGAAGACCCGGGAGGCTCCCTGGGTCAGGCTGATCAGACCGGCCGCGACCGCCGCCAGTTGGTCCGCCCGGTCCCGGGGGAACCCGTCGGAATACGCCAACGGCAGACCGTCCGCCGACACCACGACCGTGTGCGCAACGCCAGGGACGTTGTTCACAAAGTCGGTGATCAGCCAATTGACCCCCCGGGCGGCCTGGCTCATTTCGCGCACGTGTCATCCTCCTTGGCGACCAAGATGAGCTCGCTCACCGGTCCTCCTTGTCTCCTTCAACGCCCCGACCGAAGTCGGGATACGGCTGCCCGTCACCGGCTTCGCCTCTGGCCACCGCGCGGCCCTGCCGTACTCCCTGTTGGAAGCTCGCCAGCCTGTTGCGCACCGCCTCGGGGGAGACGGTCGGTCGGAGCACGGGGGTCTGGGGGGCCGCGCCCGCGTCGGGTGCGGCCGTTCCGGGCACCAGGTTCGCCTTGGGCACCCGCTTGGGCAGCCCGGATCCGGTGATCCCGCCGAGCGAGGGCTCGCTCGCCGCCCGGGCCGCCTGCCAGCCCACGTCCGCCGGTGAGGACCAGGCGTCGGAGCTCGGGGCGGGCTGGGGCGGGGCGCTCTCCTTGAGCTCCTCGGTCAGGTCCTGGGCGGGGGCGGCGGGTTCGACCTTCCTGAACCAGTCGGACTCGACCGCGGCGAATATCGGCAGGAACTCCTCTTTCGCCTCTTCCATGGGCGAGGAGTCGCGGACCACCGGCAGCGGGCCGGTGTTGTCGGCCGCTTCGGAGGGGCGCTGCTCGAACGACCCGAAGTCGACGTCGGACGCCCATCCTCCGGATTCGCTTTCACGGGACGGGTCGGGCCACATCCCGGAGTCGCCCTCGCGGGACGGCGGGTTCGGCCAGATGCCGGAGTCGCCCTCGCGGGACGGCGGGTTCGGCCAGATGCCGGTGTCGGCCTGGGAGGTGCCCGGCCAGGCGGCGGGCTCGGCGCTCGGCGGCGGCACGTGGCCGGGCCAGGGGGTGTCGACCGGTGCCGACTGGCCGAAGAAGCCACTGCTCAGGGAGGGGTGGGCGGCGTCGAAGGAGCTGAACTGCCGGCCGATGTCGAAGGAGTTGAAGTCCTGCTGGGCGGCGTCGAACGAGGCGAACGCCGGCCGCGCGGGGTCGAGCGAGGTGGGGCTGGCCAGCGCGGGCGCCCGGTCCATCGTGCCCATGGATCCCGCCCAGTCGGCACCCGGCGCCACGCCCTGGGTGCCCGGCACCGGACCGGAGATGGACAGCAGGGTCTCGGGAAGCAGCACCATGGCGGTCAGGCCACCGCTGTCCTGCTGGCGCAGCTGCACGCGGATGCCGTGCCGCAGAGCCAGCCGGCCGACCACGAACAGGCCCATGCGGCGGGAGACGGAGACGTCCACCACCGGCGGGTTGGCCAGCCGCCAGTTGGCCTGGCCGAGCTCTTCGGGGGTCATGCCGATGCCGATGTCGGTCACCGAGACCATCACGCCACCGCCGTCGATGCGGTTGCTGGACACGATGACCTTGGTCTCCCGGGGGGAGAAGGAGATCGCGTTCTCCACGAGCTCGGCGATCAGGTGCACGACGTCGTTGACGGAGGTGCCGGCCACGGACACGCCGCCGGAGAGCCGCAGATCGACCCGCTCGTAGTTCTCGACCTCCGACAGCGAGGCGCGGACCACGTCGATCAGGGGGATCGGCTGGCTCCACCGGCGCGCGGGCTCCTGGCCGGCGAGGACCAGGAGGTTCTCGGAGTTACGGCGCATGCGGGTGGCCAGGTGGTCGAGCCGGAAGAGGCTGCCCAGTCGGTTCTCGTCCTGCTCGCCCTGCTCCAGGCTCTCGATGAGGGACAGCTGGCGCTCGACCAGGGTCTGGCTGCGCCGGGAGAGGTTGACGAACATCGCGTTGACGTTGCTCCGCAGCGTCGCCTCCTGGCCCGCCAGGCGGACCGCCTCGCGGTGGACCTCGTCGAACGCCCGGGCGACCTGGCCGATCTCGTCATCGGAGGCCACCCCGATCGGGGTGACGTCCTCGGCCGCGACCTCGCCGCTCTCGCGCATGCCCTGCACGGTCTCCGGAAGGCGCTCACCGGCGATGGACAGCGCCTCGGTGCGCAGCGTGCGCAGCGGCCTGACCAGCGACCGCGCCATGACCGAGGTGACGATCAGGACGAGGATGAGCAGCAGGACGCTCAGCCCTCCGGCGATCAGCGCGCCGCGCTGCTCCGACTCCTGCAGGACGCGGCTCTGCGCGATCAGGGTGCCGGCCATCTGCTTCTCCACCGTGCGCATTCGCTCGATGGTGTCGGAGGAGGCGTCGAACCAGGTCGTCTGGTCGCCGTTGCCGGTCCTGGAGACGTCGACGTGCAGGAGCGGGGCTTCGTCGAGGGCCAGGACGAGGGCACGGGCGCGCATGGACTCCGCGCGGTCCTTCTTCTGGCTGCTGACGTTGTCGTCGTAGAACTGGCGCTGGGAGACCGACGCCTCGGAGCGGAAGCTCGCGAGCTCGCTGTCGCGCTGCGCCCGCGCGGCCAGGAGGGCGTTGAGACCTTCGGGGGTGAAGGCCCTGGTGGCGAGGGCGACGGCGAGGTTCGCCCGTTCCCTGGAGGCCTGTTCCTTGGCTCTGGCCAGGGCGGCGAACGCGCTCGCGCCACCGGCCAGTTCCCGGTCGGAGACGCCCTGGATGATCTCGTCGTGCAGGGCCAGCAGGTCGGTGATCGTCCGGGTGTACATGGCGATCGTGGGCTGGGCGGGGAGCTGGGTCTCGACCGCGATCTTGCGCATGCTGCCCAGCTCGCCGATGCGGCTGCGCATCTGGACGAGCTCGGCCTTGCCCCGCTCGCCGAAGGCCTCGGCGTCGTCGCCGCCGACGAGGAGGTCGATGCGGTCCTTCACCCCGTTGACCAGCCGGTCGGCGGCCTTGTACTGCTCGCGCAGCCTCGCCCGGCCGACGGTGCTGCGGCCCTGGGCGACGAAGCGGGCCGACAGGTCGCGCTCGGTCTCCAGGTCGTGCGCCAGCTCGCTCAGGTCGGCGACGAGCTCGGTGCTGCTGCGCACCCGCTCGTACTCGGCGGCGGTGTTGATCGACGTGACCACCCGCAGGCCGCCCAGGACGACCGCGGCGGCGGTGGGGATGACGATGAGCGCGATCAGCCTCGACCGCACACGCCAGTTCTTGAGCGCGAGTCTGCTGCCGTTCTTGCGCTCGGGCCCGTTCTTGTCAGACCCACGACCGTCGAGGTCCGGAGCCGGGCCGCCCTCCGGCGGCACCCCCTGGGCGTCGAATGCCGGGGGCGGTGCCGACCCGGATTCGCGTTCGCTGGGGATTGACGCTGTCCTCACTGGCCTCCGCTGCCTCTCCTCGGATCGTCTGCTTGGAGGGGATCGCGTCACGCAGGTGATGTGCAGGTGACGCCGACGCATCCATGGGGTAGGGGTTATTGGAGCACAGCCGGAAGAGTTCGGCCAACAGCACATAACTCGCTTTTTGTACCTAACCACCACATAGGACCCGTAACCGGACAGTCACTCTCCGGTCACGTGCAAACTTTCACAAAGTGGTGAAACACCTTTCTTGACACCCCTGACTGGGGCGGCTAGACAAATCTCCGCCGTTGCGATTCATGGACGCGGAGTAAGCAAGCCCGATTAAGATCCCTTTGGGCCTTTCGGCCGATATTTGTAATTTGGCCGATCTACTCCGCTACTCTGATCCGCGGTCGGCATACCCCCCTTGATCACATGCCTCCCGGGACTACCTCCATGTCGCCCGCTATCTTCAGCGAGGTCCGGCCGGGGCGGTGAAACGCAGCTAAGGAGACCCGATGAGGTTCAGACTTGCGAGCCGGGCGGTCGTCGCAGGCCTAGCCGCCGTGCTGGCGCTGAGCGCGTGCGGTGGCTCGGACACCAAGACCGAGACCGCCGGCGCGAGCGGCCTCGAAAAGACCAAGATCGAAATTGGCGCGCTGCCCATCCCCGACTCGGCCGCACTCTACATCGCCAACAAAAGGGGCTTCTTCAAAGAAGAGGGCCTGACGGTCAACATCCAGCCCGTCCAGGGCGGCGCGCAGGCGCAGCAGAGCCTGCTGGGCGGCTCGCTGGACGCCACGCAGAGCAACTACGTCTCGACGTTCCTCGCCGCGTCGGCCGGCAACAAGCTGAAGATCATCGCGGACCTCTACCAGGCGACCCCTAACGCCTTCAACCTCATGGTGCCGAAGGACTCCTCGATCAAGACCCCGGCCGACCTCAAGGGCAAGAAGATCGCGGTCAACAGCAAGAAGAACATCGGCACCCTGGCGGTGACCTCGGTGCTCAAGACGCACGGGCTGACCGAGAAGGACGTCCAGTTCCTGGAGTTCCCCTTCCCGGAGATGGCCGACAAGCTGAAGCAGGGCCTGGTCGACGCCGCCTGGATGACCGAGCCGCACCTGACCGCGGTGCAGAAGAACATCGGCGCCCAGAAGCTCGCCGACACCATGGTCGACTCGACCGCCGACTTCCCCATCGCCGACATCATCGTCACCGAGGACTACGCGACCAAGAACCCCAAGACCGTCGCCGCCTTCCAGCGGGCGATCGCCAAGGGCCAGCAGGTCGCGGCTTCCGACCGCAAGGCCGTCGAGGAGATCCTGCCGACCTACACCAAGGGCATCGACGCGGCCACCGCCGCCGTCATCACGCTCGGCACCTTCCCCACCAGCCTTGACGCGACCCGGCTGCAGCGGGTGGCCGATCTGATGCTGGAGCAGGGCTACCTGACGAGCAAGCTCGACGCCAAGTCCCTCATCATCGGAAACTCCGGGTGATCGGACGACGCCTCCTGAACAGCAGACTGCTCTGCGGCGCCCTGGGCGCCGCAGGGCTGTTCTGCGTCCTGGAGGCAACCGGCCGGATCGGGCTGATCAGTCCGATCGCCTTCCCGCTGGCCTCGAAGGTGCTCGCCCGCGCGGCCCGGCTCGCGACCGACGGGGGATTCCTGAGCGGCGTCGTCTCCACCCTCGGCGCCTGGGCCCTGGGCCTGCTGCTCACCGTCGCGGTCGCCGTGCCCGCCGGGTTCGTGCTCGGCACCCTGCCCCGGGTGGAGACCGCGCTCCGGCCCGTCCTGGAATTCCTGCGCCCGATCCCGTCGCTCGCGCTGGTCCCGCTGGCGCTCGCGCTGTTCTCCGACAAGTTCGACATGAAGGTCACGCTGATCGTCTACGCGTCGTGCTGGCCGGTCCTGATGAACACGCTGTACGGCCTCAAGGACGTCGACCCGCTCGCCAAGGAGACACTGCGCAGCTTCGGGTTCGGCCCGCTGGCCGTGCTGTGGCGGGTGTCGCTGCCGAGCACCGCGCCGTTCGTCGCCACCGGGGTCAGGCTGGCCTCGGCCATCGCCCTCATCGTGGCCATCAGCACCGAACTGCTCGCCGGGGGATCCAGCGGCAGCGGCATCGGCGTCTTCCTCATCGAGGCCGGCGGCAGCAGCGACGCGATGGAGTACATCATCGCCACCGCCATCTGGGCCGGGGTCATCGGCATGGTGTCCAACAGCCTGTTCGTGCTGGCGGAGCGGCGGATCTTCCGCTGGCACACCGCCCGGACCGAGGTGGTCTGATGAAACGCCTCCTGCGCGTCGCCGGCCGTCTGTGGGCGGTGCCGGTGGCGCTGGTGGTGTGGGAGCTCGTCACCCGCGCCGCGGAGAACCTCTCCTTCCCGCCACCGACGAAGATCGCCACCAGCATGTACCAGATGTGGCTGACCGGCCCGGCCGAACGGCTCTGGCTCACCGACGCGGCACTGGCCAACATCCCGACCAGCATCGGCCGACTGCTGGCCGGATGGGCGCTGGCGGGAGTGGTCGGGACGGCCGTCGGGCTCGCGCTGGGCCGATTCCCGGTGTTCTTCCGGTTCGTGGACCCGCTCGTGCAGTTCGCCCGGGCCATCCCGCCGCCCATGCTGCTGCCGTTCTTCATGGCCCTGTTCGCCATCGGCCCGCAGATGCAGATCAACGTGATCGTGTTCGGCATCATCTGGCCGGTCATGATCAACGCCACCGAGGGTGCCCGGCACGTCGACCGCCAGTACCTGGACACCGCCAGGGTCTTCGGGCTGTCGCGCGGGCAGCGCCTGTTCCAGATCATCCTCCCCTCGGCGATGCCGAAGATCTTCGCCGGCCTGCGGGTCAGCCTGTCGCTGGCGTTGATCCTGATGGTCATCTCCGAGCTGGTAGGCAGCACCGACGGGATCGGCTTCCAGCTCCTGGAATCCCAGAGGTCTTACGACCTGCCCGGCATGTGGGGGACCATCGTGATACTCGGTGTCCTGGGGTACGCGCTCAACTCGGCGTTCCTCGCGGCCGAACGACGCGTCCTGTCCTGGCACCGGGCCGCCAAGCAGACGACCTGAGGACCTGCTGTGCTTGAGATCTCGAATCTGACCCACACCTACGGCAGCGGACCGAGCGCCCACAACGCGCTGGGCGGCATCGACCTGTCGGTCGCCGAGGGCGAGCTGGTGTGCATCGTCGGCCCCTCGGGGTGCGGCAAGTCCACCCTGCTGCGCTCCATCGCCGGGCTCCTGCGGCCCACCGGCGGCCAGGTCGTGCTCAACGGGGCCCCCGTCGAGCAGACGCCGGACAACCTGGCCGTGGTCTTCCAGGACTACAGCCGCTCGCTGTTCCCCTGGATGTCGGTGGCCGACAACATCTCCCTCCCGCTGCGCCGTAAGGGGATGGACAAAAAGCAGCGCAGAGAGGCCGCCCTGGAGGCGCTGGAGCAGGTCGGCCTGGCCGGGGCCGCGGCCAAATACCCCTGGCAGCTGTCGGGAGGCATGCAGCAGCGGGTCTCCATCGCCCGCGCCCTGGCCTACCGTCCCGCCCTGCTGCTGATGGACGAGCCCTTCGGCTCGGTGGACGCCCAGACCCGCGAGGAGCTGGAGGACCTGACCCTGCAGGTGCGCGGCCACCACAACATGACCATCGTGCTCATCACGCACGACATCGACGAGAGCGTCTACGTCGGCGACCGTGTCGTGGTCCTGTCCAAGGCTCCGGCCGGGATCGTGGGCGACCTCCGCGTGGACCTCCCGGGACCGCGCGACCAGATCACCACACGGGAGCACCCCGACTTCGTGCACCTGCGCGCCGAGGTCGGCCGCCTGGTCCGCGGCATGCGGAGCGAGCCGGCCTCCCCATCCGGAAAGGAAAGCCGACCGACCCCCCTTCCCGAGGACGACGGTCTTCCCGAAGACGGCCAGGCCGCCTCCCTTCCCGAAGACGACGACCTTCCCGAAGACGACCAGGCCGCTCCCCTTCCCGGAAACGACGACCTTCCCGAAGACGGCCAGGCCGCCTCCCTTCCCGAAGACGACGACCTTCCCGAAGAGCCCGAAGAGAGCGAGGCGGCCTCCCCCTCCGAGGAGAAAAGCCAGCCCGCCTCCGCCTCCTGAAAAGAGAGGACTGTCAATGAGCGATCCGCAGGCACCGGTCTGGGACGCGATCGGCGGGGTGTCCCGCTTCGCCGCCTTGGCCACGATGGCCGAGCTGGGCTGCGCCGACCATCTGAAGGACGGACCGCTGAGCGTCGACGAACTCGCGGCGCGCTGCCGGGCGCACCCGCCCGCGCTGGCCCGGGTGCTGCGCCAGCTCGCCGCCATGGGCATCGTGGCGACGACGACGCCCGGCGTCTACGCGCTGACCGAGGCGGGCGCCACGCTCCGCACCGACGCGCCGGGCTCGTTGCGGCCCGCCGTACGGATGATCGCCGAAGAAGGCTTCTGGTACGGCATGGGCACGGTCGCGCAGACCGTCAGCACCGGCAGGTCGGCCTTCGTCGAGCGGCACGGGCCCCTCTACGGATATCTCAAGGACAATTCCGAGGCCGGCCGCCTGTTCGACGATTACATGGTGGCCCGCGCCCTGCCGTTCGCGGAGGCTGTGGCCTCCCGTTACGACTTCTCCGGCGTGCGCACCCTCGTGGACGTGGCCGGTGGTAAGGGTCACATTCTGGCGGCGGTCCTGAAAGCCCATTCAAATGTGCGGGGAATTCTGTTCGATTTGGAACAGGTGGTCCCGGGTTCCCGGGAGTACTTCGCGGAGGCCGGTCTTGAAGATCGGTGTAAATGCGTCAGCGGTGACTTTTTCACTTCGGTGCCCGCCGGCGCGGACGCCTACATGCTGGGCAGCGTGATCCACAACTGGTCCGACGAGGACGCCGTGCGGATCCTGCGCAACATCCGCAACGTCATCGCCGACGACGGCCGGGTGCTCCTGGTGGAGTTCGTGGTGCCGGACGACGACAGCGCCCACATCAGCAAGGACGTCGACATGCGGATGCTCGCCCTGTTCGGCGAGGGTATGGAGCGCAGCGTCTCCGAGTACGGCGAACTGCTGGGCAAGGCCGGGTTCCGGCTCGGTCGTCAGGTGGAACTGCCGGGCGGCGCCGGCATCGTCGAGGCCCTGCCGATCTGACCGCCCCGCTCGACCGGCCGGCGATCCGCCGGGCCGGTCGGATCGGCCCGGCGGATCCGGGTGTCGCAAGGGCCGGTGACGCGGAGGCACGCGTCACCGGCCCTCGACGCTCCAGGAGGCCCGCTCGTTGAGGAACCTGACGTCCATGTCGGTGATCCGGCGCTGGCCCGCCGCCATTTCGGCCAGTTCTTCAGGGGTGAGCACCTCCGAGATGTCACCGAAGCCCAGCGGCGCCCTCGCGGCGACCGTCGCGAGCGTCCGCTCCATGGGCATCTCCCGGTTGGCCAGGACAAGAGGGGTGGTGGCGGTCCTTCTCTCCTCCTCGTAGGCGACCAGGCCCTCGGTCGGGCCGGACAGGGCCAGGGACCGGGCGAGCACCCGGGCGTCGAGCACGGCCTGCGATCCGCCGTTGGATCCGACCGGATACATCGGGTGGGCGGCGTCGCCGAGCAGGGTCACCCGACCCCGGCCCCACGACCGCAGCGGATCCTTGTCCACCATCGGGTATTCCAGGATCCGTCCGGCTCCCCTGATGAGCTCCGGTACGTCCAGCCAGGGGAACCTCCAGTCCGCGAAGTGCGGCAGGACGTCCTCCAGCCGTCCCTCCCGCGACCAGTCCGCGACCGGGACCGGCCCGCCCTCGGCCACCTTCACCTCCGCGACCCAGTTGATCCGGGTCCGGTCCGGCGAGATCGGATAGGCCACGAACTTGCAGGACAGGTTGGACCCCGCGACGGCCAGCGTGGCCCCGTCCAGGAACGGCCCGCTCGCCGTGATCCCCCGCCACATCCGGACACCGCCCCACAGCAGCGGCCCGTCGTCCGGATGCAGCCGGGCCCGCACGGCCGAGTGGATGCCGTCGGCGCCGACCAGCACGTCGGCGGCCACCTCGACCGGATCGCCCGTGCGCACGTCCATGAACGAGACGATGACCCCTTCCGGCCCCTCGACGACGTCCCGGAAGGTCAGGCCGGTCCTGACCGCCTCCTCACCGAGCCGGCGGCGCGCCTCGGCCAGCAGCGACATCTGCAGCACACCTCGGTGCACGGAGTACTGCGGCCAGCGGTAGCCGGCCGCTCTCCCCCTGGGCAACGCCAGGATCGTGCCGCCGAAACGGTCGGTGTAGGTCTGAAAGCTGGTCGGGACGCCGATTCGCGCGAGTTCGCCGCCCAGCCCGAGTTCGGTGAGTTCCCTGACGGCGTGGGGCTGGATGTTGATACCCACGCCCAGCGGGCGCAATTGCGTGACCGCGTCGACGACCAGGCATTCGATTCCGGCGGCGTGAAGGCTGAGCGCGGCGGCGAGACCGCCGATCCCCGCACCGACGACCACTACGCGCATGCGTCCCTCACAATCCGGCCGCGAATTCGCAGAACCGATATACACCGAAGATCATAACTCATCGCCTTATGTCTTGCCTTAATTGTTGATTCCGGCCGACTTGCGTCGGGGAATGGCCTGATGAAATCACCATGGCCGAGCCGAATTACCTCCGCTAGAGTCACTTTCACTTCAAGGCCACGGGGACGGGGACCATTGGGCGCGCCGGCCCGTTCCCATTCCACTCATGAAATTCACGACCCGCCCGAAGGAGAGTTCATGAGAGTCGGACGTGCCTGCCTGGCCGGCCTGGTGGCCGCACTGCTGCTCAGCGCGTGCGGCGGGGCGGGCACCGGCACCGCCCGCCCCGCGACCGGCGACGGACCGGAGAAGACCGAGATAACCGTCGGCGTGGTGCCCGTTCCCTCGGCCGCGTCGCTGTTCATCGCCATCGACAAGGGTTTCTTCAAACAGGAGGGCCTCACGGTCAAGACCGAGACGATCCAGGCGCCTCAGGCCGTCATGCCGAAGATCCTCAACGGTGGCATCGACGCCTTCCTGACCAGCTACGTCTCCCTGATCGCCATCCAGGACTCCGGGGTGACCAAGCTCAAGATGCTGGTGGAGTCCCAGCAGGCGGCGCCGGGCGTCAACGGTGTGATGATCACCGGAGACTCGCCGATCAAGGAGATCAAGGACCTCAGGGGCAAGAAGATCGCGGTCAACGTGGTCAAGGCGCTCGGCGAGGTGACCATCAGCGCCCACCTGAAAGCCGCCGGTCTCGCCCCCACGGATGTGAGCTTCGTGCCCGTGCCCTTCGCCGAGCAGCTCGCCGCCCTGCGGGCGGGCCGGGTGGACGCCGCCTGGATGACCGAGCCCTACATCTCGGCCGCCAAGAAGGACCTCTCGGCCCGCCTGCTGATCGACACCCTCACCGGCCCGACCGAGGGACTGCCCCTGGACGGCTGGGCGGCCAGTGCCGCGTGGGTGTCGGCGAATCCGAAGACCGCCGCCGCCTTCCAGCGCGCTCTGGGCAAGGCGCAGAAGCTGGCCGCCGCCGACCGGACCGAGATCGACAGGGTGGTCCCGCGCTACACCAGGATCCCGGCCGACGTGGCGGCCAAGATGACCCTGGCCACGTTCAGCACCTCGCTGGACGCCGCCCGGATCCAGCGGGTGGCCGACCTCATGTCCGAGTTCGGGCTGACCAAGACCAAGATCGATGCCACCGCCCTCGTCGCGCGATGACGGCTTCCGCCCGGACACCGGGATACCGCGCCGCCGGAAAGCAGCACCGAAAAGCCCCACGGAGAGCACCGCAGAGAGCACCGCAGAGAGCACCGTCAGCGGCGCGGCCGTGCCGTAGGGGACCCGGCCCTGCCGGCCGTAGGGGGCTCGGCCCTGCCATGAGAAGGCACGGCCCTACGGTGAGAAGGCGCGGCCGTACCGTGAGAGGGCGCGAGCGTGCCGTGAGGAGGCGCGAGCGTTGAACCTGCGCAGGGTCCGCCGGGGCGTCGCCGGTGTCGCGGTGTTCCTCGCCGTGCTGGAGACGCTCGGCCGCACCGGGCTGATCGACCCGCTGCTGCTGCCGCTCGCCTCCACCGTGACGGTCAGGGCGGCCGGGCTCGTGATCGACCCGTCCTTCCTGTCCGGCACGGGCCACACTCTGCTCGCCTGCGGCGGCGGGCTGCTGCTCGCGGTGGCGATCGCCGTTCCGGCCGGGCTGCTGCTGGGCACGGTGCCCGTGGCGGAGAGCACGCTGCGCCCGCTGATCGAGTTTCTCCGGCCGATCCCGTCGGTGGCGCTGATCCCGCTCGCCCTGTTCCTGTTCACCGACGGAGCGCAGGCCAAGGTCGCGCTCATCGTGTTCGCCGCGTCCTGGCCGCTGCTGATCAACACGATGTACGGCCTGCGGGAGGTCGACCCGGTGGCCAAGGACACCCTGCGAAGCTTCGGCTTCGGCCCGCTGGCGGTCGTGGTCCGGGTCGCGCTGCCCAGCGCGGCCCCGTTCGTCGTCACCGGCGTGCGGATCGCGAGCTCGGTCGCCCTGATCGTGGCGGTGAGCGTGGAGCTGGTCGCGGGAGGCACGGGAATCGGCACCTTCCTCAGCGACGCGGCGGCCGGCAACCAGCGGGAGGTGATGCTCGCCGCCGTCGTCTGGACCGGCGTCATCGGCCTGGCCGTCAACACCCTGCTGGTCGCGGCCGAGCGCCGGCTGTTCCGCTGGCACGGGGCCGGGGCCGGGGAGTCCGGGTGAGAGGCCTGCCGGCCCGGTGGTGGATCGTGCCCGCCACGCTCGCCGCCTGGGAGCTGCTGACCCGCCGGGCCCAGGCGGTCTACTTCCCGCCGCCCACGGTGATCGTGACCCGCCTGCACGAGATGTGGTTCTCCGGGCCGGCCACCCGGCTCTTCCTGACCGACGACGCGCTCGGCAACGTGCTGCCCAGCCTGGGTCGGCTGCTGCTCGGCTGGAGCGTGGCGTGCCTGGCCGGGATCGTCGCCGGAGTCACCGTCGGCCGGTCGACCCGGCTGTCGGACTACGCCGGCCCGCTGATCCAGCTCGGCCGGTCCATCCCCCCGCCCGCCCTGCTGCCGATCTTCCTGTTGCTGTTCGGCGTGGGAAGCCCGATGCAGGTGGCCGCGATCGTGTTCGGCGTCACGTGGCCGGTGCTGATCAACTCTGTGGACGGCGCCCGCTACGTGGACCGCGGCTATCTGGAGACCGCCCAGGTCTTCGGGGTGAACCGGGTCCGGCGGCTGCTCCTGGTCATCCTCCCGGCCGCGGCTCCGAAGATCTTCGCGGGCCTGCGCCTCAGCGTCTCGCTCGCCCTGATCATGATGATCGTCTCGGAGCTGGTCGGCAGCACCGAGGGCATCGGTTACCGGATGCTGGTCGCCCAGAGCGAGCTCGACATCCCGTCGATGTGGTCGGCGATCACCCTGATCGGCCTGCTGGGTTTCGTCCTCAACACGGCGTTCCTGCGGGTGGAGCGGCGTGTTCTCGCCTGGCACCTGGCCAGGACCTGACGCGGCCGCCCCTCTCGGCTCCCGTATCGGCGGAGGGTCCGGGCACGCGGCGGAACGGGCACGGCGTGAGACGCACCAGGGGTTCGCGGGTGGGACGCGCACGGCGAGGACGCACCCAGGGCACGGCGCGGGACGGGCACGCGCGGGCACGGTGCGGCCACGGTGTGGGGCGCGCCGATCGAGGGCGCGCCCCACACCGTGGCTTCAGACCCGCAGGGTGAGGACGTGCTCGACCAAGGTGATCAAGGTCGTCTTCACGGCGTCGCGGGACCGGGCGTCGGTCCGGACGACGGGAATGTGCGGGGAGATCGTCAGAGCCTCCCGCACCTCCTCCTCACCGTGGATATGTGAGCCGCCGAAGCCGTTGAGGGCCACGACGAAGGGCAGGCCGGCCTCCTCGAAGTAGTCGATCGCCGGGAAGCTGTCGGCCAGCCGCCGGGTGTCGACGAGCACGATCGCACCGATCGCGCCCTTGACGAGGTCGTCCCACATGAACCAGAACCGGTGCTGACCCGGCGTACCGAACAGGTACAGGATCAGGTCACGGTCCAGCGAAACCCGGCCGAAGTCCATGGCCACCGTGGTGGTCCGCTTGGTCGGGATGTGCGAGAGGTCGTCGACCTCCGCACTGGCCTCTGTCATCACCGCTTCCGTGGTCAGCGGCATGATCTCGGAGACCGCGCCGACGAAGGTCGTCTTGCCGACACCGAATCCTCCGGCGACAACGATCTTCGTTGACGTCATTCCGGCGTCAGAGCCTGCGAAGCCCACTGAGCACCCTTTCAAGCAAGTTGAGATCCGGCTTTCCGGCATCCAGTGACGGCTGGTGGATCTGCACCAGGCCCTCGGCCGCCATGTCCGCGATCAGGACCCGGGTCACGCCCAGCGGCATGCGCAGCAGCGCGGAGAGCTCCGCCACCGAACGCACCTGCTGAGACAGCGAGATGATCGCCTGATACTCCGTGGAGAGCGTGCCCGTATCCACGCTCACGAACGTCGCCGAGGAGACCAGCGCCTCGAGTGCGAGCTGCATCCGAGGGGCGGTCCTTCCCCCGGTCACAGCGTAGGGGCGAATCAGACGATTTCGCCCGCTCTTGGCCTGAGACGTGTGCGGGGTTTCCTCCCCCGGTCCACGCCATCCTGGTGCGTCCATATCACCTCCCTATCGCTGAGCTGACTGCAGCTCAGCTCGAAGAGCGGGCGTGAGCGCCTGTCCGGCACGCTCCGCCAGCAAAGTCATCTGGTAGGCCACCAGACCCATGTCACAGTCCGGTGAGGCCAGTACGGCGAGCGCGGAGCCGTCGCTGATCGACATGGTCAGCAGAAGGCCCCGTTGCATCTCGATCACGGTCTGGGCGACAGGGCCGCCCTCGAAGACCCGGGAGGCTCCCTGGGTGAGGCTGATCAGGCCGGCCGTGATCGCGGCGAGCTGGTCGGCGCGGTCCTTGGGAAAACCCTGCGAGTAGGCCAGTGGAAGGCCGTCCGCGGACACGATGACCGCGTGGGCGACCCCGGGCATCTCCTTGACGAACTCGGTGATCAGCCAATTGAAGCCGCGCGCGGCCTGACTGAGTTGGTGGTTCACTGCTTCTCTCCCTCGACGGCGTTGGACCGCTCGTTCATCTCAGCGCGGCCCTGCCGTACGCCTTGCTGGAAACTGGACAGACGACTGCGCACCCGCTCCGCCGAGATCGGGGGCATCGCCGGCGCCGGCGCCGCCGGAGCCGCCGAGGCGGATCCGGGGACGAGGTTCGCCTTGGGCACCCGCTTGGGCAGACCGGCTCCGGTCGTGCCGCCCTCCACGGGCTTCTTGGCCACCTCGGCGGCGGCCCAGCCCTGATCGGCGGGGGTGCTCCACGGCTGCCGCTGGGCGGACTGCGAGCTCTGCCTGGGCTGCCTGACCGGCAACGGCTGGGCGACCTCCTGAAGCGGCTGTGCCTGCCGGTCCAGCGGCCGTTGCCTGACCGGAAGCTCGGTGGATTCGAGGGCGGGTTCGGCGTCCTGTACGGGAGCGCCCTCGACGGAGGAACTGCTGCGGAACCAGTCGGAGCCCACCGCCGCGAAGATCGGCAGGAACACCTCCGGATCCGCCTCCGTCGCCGACACCTCCACCGCGGGCAGGTTCTGGGTGCTGTCCACCGCCTCCTGTTGCGGCGGCGTCCACGGGTCGACCGGCGGCACCTCCGGCCAGGACGGCGGGAACGACGGCTGCGAGAGCGGCGCCGCGGGCGGGGTGGCCGGAGGCGCCGGGACCGACGTGAAGGGCGACGACCACAGGTCCTCCACCGCGGAGGCCGACACCACCGGCGCCGACCAGAGGTCGGACGTCGCCGGAGCCGGGGGCGGCGGGGCGGGGGTCTCCGGCAGCGAGGGCGCCCGGTTGGCGGGTCCTCGCGTGGGGAGGGAGCCGAACGTGTTCGAGCCCGACACGGTGCCGAACGGGTCGGGCTTGGGCCCTGCGCCGAACGGGTCCGGATCCGGCATGGAGCCGAACTTCGGCATGGAGCCGAACTGCGGCTGCGACGGGATCTGCCCGGCCAGCGACATCTCCGACATCCCGGACTGGGCCACCACCTGCACGGGGAGCATGACGACGGCGCTCAGGCCGCCCACCTCCGGGCGGCGGAGCTGGACGCGGATGCCGTGGCGCATGGCCAGACGGCCGACCACGAACAGGCCCATGCGGCGGGAGACCGACAGGTCCACCGCCGGAGGCTCCGACAGCCGGCGGTTGGCCTCGGCCAGTTCCTCGTCGCTCATGCCGATGCCCGCGTCGGTCACCGCCAGGATGATGGCGCCCGTCTCGTTGCCGTTGCTGCTCACCGTGATCTTGGTGTCCTGCGGCGAGAAGAAGATGGCGTTCTCGACCAGCTCGGCGATCAGGTGGACGATGTCGTTGACGGCCGAGCCGATGATCGAGGTGCCGGCCTCCACCCGGAGGGCCACCCGCTCGTAGTTCTCGACCTCCGACAGCGAGGCGCGCACGACGTCGCTCAGCGGGACCGGCTCGCTCCACCTGCGGCTCTGCTCCTGGCCGGCGAGGACCAGGAGGTTTTCGGAGTTGCGGCGCATGCGGGTGGCCAGGTGGTCCAGCTTGAAGAGGCTGGCCAGCCGGTTGTCGTCCTGCTCGCCCTGCTCCAGGTCGTCGATGAGGTCGATCTGGCGTTCCACGAGCGACTGGGTGCGGCGGGAGAGGTTGACGAACATCGCGTTGACGTTGCTTCGCAGCCGGGCCTCGTCGCCCGCCAGCCGGATCGCCTCGCGGTGGACCTCGTCGAAGGCTCGGGCCACTTCCCCGATCTCGTCCCGGGAGGCCACTCCGATGGAGGGCACCTCGATGTTGGGAGCCAGGTCTCCGGACTCGCGTAGCGCGCGGACGGTCTCGGGCAGCCGGGTGTCGGCCACTTCGAGCGCCTCGCTGCGCAGCGTGCGCAGCGGGCGGACCAGCGTGCCGGCCACCCAGGCGGTGACGAGCAGGATCATGATCAGCAGGATGAGGATCGCGGCACCGGAGACGGTGGCGCTGCGCTGTTCGGCGCTCTCCAGTTCCTTACTGCGGGCGACGACCGCGGCCGCGATGCCGCGCTCGACGGTCCGCATGCCGTCCACCATCGCGGTGGAGGAGCTGAACCAGTTGCTGATCTCGTTGCGCGTCATGAGGGTGAAGGGCAGCGGCTTGGACTCGCGCATGCGGGACCGGATCAGCGCGGTCGTCGAGTCGGCCCGGTCGATCTTCGGGCCGCTGACCGTCTCGTCGAAGCGTTTGATATCGGTCGGAGAGGCGGTCGCCCGGAAGAAGGCCAGCTCGCTGAGCTGGCTCTGATGGGCGCCCAGGAACAGAGCGGGGTCGTCGAAGTCGAACTTGTGCTCCTGCAGGCCGACGAGCAGGACACCTCGCTGGACGGCGACCTGCTCCTTGGCCCGGGTCAGCGCGCCCAGCGCGAGCGCGTCACCGATCAGGCGATCGTCGCCGCCGCTGCGGCTGAGGTCGTCGTGGAGGGTGATGAAGTCGCTGATCATCCGCGTGTAGATGCTGAGGGTCGCGCGCGGGAGCACGCCGGACTCCATGGGCTTGCGCAGGCCGCGCAGCCCTTTCAGCCAGCGGCTCACCTGGGAGGTCTCGGCGAGTACGCGGCTCCCCTGCCCCTTCTCCAGGGTGTCGATCGACTTCTGCACCTGCGCGCTGACCTGGTCGACCGCCTCGCGCTGCTGCTTGACCTTGAGGAGCCGGGAAGGACGGTGCCTGTCGGCGATGTACCAGGCGGTGAGGTCGCGCTCCTCGCCCATCTCGTGGGAGAGGGTGCCGAGCTGCTCGACGAGCGAGGCGACCTGGGTCATCTTGTGGTACTCGTCGGCCCTGGCCAGCGAGCTGGTGAGCTGGATGCCGGACAACCCCACGGCCGCCGCCGTGGGAAGCAGAATCAGCGCGACCAGACGGGGACGCACACGCCAGTTCGACGGCAGGAGACGGCTGCCCACCCCTGACGCACGGTGGCTCCGGCGGTCTTGTGTCATCACTGGCCTACGTAACCCCTCGCCGGGTGCGGATGCGGCGAAAGCAATTTGAGCACATCCTTTATGTCACTTCGAATGGAGTAAAGCTTGACAAATCCCCACAAAAGGGATATTTGTCCCATCGTTTCAGGCGGGCCGGAACGATTCTCTGGCCTCGGGAGCCTGATGTTTGATCATCAGATGGCGCGTCACGGAGTACTCCTGGACGGCCTCCTGGCTCATGTCCTTGCCGAATCCGCTTCCCTTGACCCCGCCGTGCGGCGCTTCAGATGCGATCGGCAGGTGATCATTGACCCAGGTCACCCCCACATCGAGGCGATGCGAGACGCGAAGCGCCCGGGCCACGTCACCGGACCAGACCGAAGAGGCTAGACCGTAAGGGGTGTCATTGGCCAGCCGTATCGCCTCGTCCTCTCCATCGAACGGCAGGGCGACCAGCACCGGCCCGAAAAGCTCACCCTGGACGATCTCGCTGTCCTGCCGGGCGTCGGTGATCAGCGTCGGCGGGTAGTAGAAGCCGGGACCGTCCAGCGCGGCGCCGCCGCAGAGCACCGAGGCGCCCGCGGTGCGGGCACGCTCGACGAAGCCGTGCACGCGCGCCCGGTGCCCGGCGGAGATCAGCGGGCCGATGTCGGTCGGCTCGTCCCAGGGGTCGCCCACCGTGATCCGCCCCAGCGTCGCGTGAAGCGCCTCGACGGCCTCGGCGTAGACCTCGCGGGAGATGTAGACGCGGGTCGCGGCCGTGCAGTCCTGGCCGGTGTTGTAGGTCGCGCCCATGGCCACTCCCCTGGCCATCTCGGCCAGGTCCGCGTCACCGAAGACGAGCGCCGGGGCCTTGCCCCCGAGCTCCAGGTGGACCCGCTTCAGCGAGCCGGTCGCCCCGCGCATGACGGCCCGGCCCGTCTCGGTGGAGCCGGTGACGCTCACCATGTCCACACCCGGGTCGGTGACCAGGGCCTCGCCGACCTCGGCGTCGCCGAGGACCACCTGAAGCAGCCCCTCGGGCGCTCCAGCCCGGGAGAAGAGCTCGGCCAGCCGGAGCGTGGTGCCCGGCGTCTGCGGGGCGGGCTTGATGACCACCGCGTTGCCCGCGGCGAGGGCGGGGCCGAGCTTCCAGACGGCCATCACGAGAGGGAAGTTCCACGGGGCGATCGACCCGACGACCCCGACCGGGCGGCGGACCAGCACCGAGGTGTAGCCGGAGCTGAGCACCCCGGCCCCGGTGCCGTCCAGCGAGCGGGCCGCACCGGCGAAGAAGCGGAGGTTGTCGACCGCGAACGGCAGCTCGCCGTCACGGAACACCGCCGCGGGCTTGCCGGTCTCGGCGACCTCCAGCCGGGTGAGCTCTTCGGCGTCGGCCTCGACGAGGTCCGCGAAGCGCAGCATCACCCTGGCCCGCTCCGCCGGGGTGGCCCTGCCCCACTCCTCGTAGGCCGCCCGTGCCCGCCGTACGGCCTGCGCCACCTCGGCGACCGGGGTGTCCGGCGCCTCCCGCAGGAACTCGCCGCTTGCCGGGTTGATCAACTTGCCCATGGAACTGACTTCCCTCGTGATGGTGGTGCTCAGAGTTCTCAGGCTCCGGCCTGCTCGATCAGGTCGGCCGCCTTGCGCAGGCCGTCGCGGCGGCGGATCTCCTCACCGGCCGCCGCCAGGCGCTCACGGAGCCCGGCGTCGCCGAGCAGCCTGTCCAGCGCGCCGGTCAGCTCCTCGTCGGTGAAGGTGTAGGTGGCCAGGCGCACGCCGTAGCCGAGCTCGTGGATGCGCTGCGCGTTGTCGTACTGGTCCCAGAACAGGGGCAGCAGGATCATCGGCTTGCCGAGGTGCAGCGCCTCGGTGACGGTGTTGTTGCCGCCGTGCGTGATCACCAGATCGACCATAGGAATGATCTTGGTCTGCGGGACGAACTCGGCGCCCCACATGTTGTCGGCGAGCTTGATCTCCTCGTGCAGGGGACCCTTGGAGACGATGAAACGGTACGGGGTGGCGCCCAGCACGTCGATGACCCGCTGCATCAGCGCGACGTCCGCCGAGCCGAGCGAGCCGAGCGAGAAGTAGACCAGCGCGCCGTCCCGCTCGGCCAGCGACGCGGGCAGCTCGAAGCCGCCGTCGGTCTCGCGGACCGAGGAGTCCAGGCGGTGCCAGGAGTCGCCCAGCGGCCGGGCGCCGGTGTAGTCGACGATCTCCGGGAAGACGTAGAGGTTCAGGTCGCCCTCGTGGATGAAGTCGAGGTCCGGCAACGGCCGGGCGCCCTGGGCGACGACCCACTCGTTGAAGGCGGTCCAGACCTCGCGGTGGGTCCGGTCGTACTCGGCGCGGAAGGCGTCCCACTCGGACCGGTCGTCGGCGGGCAGGCCGGAGAAGACCGGGGCGACGCCCTCGCCGCGCACCTCCAGCGGGTTGCAGGAGACGATGCGGACGAACGGCTTTCCGGCGGTGAGCAGCGCCGGGAAAGTGATCACATTGTCCTCGACGATCACATCCGGCTGAACGCGCTCGATAATCTCCTTAAGCTGCGGCTCGCAGTACTTGACGCCGTCGATGAGCGCGTCCCAGATCGGCTTGGTCACCGTCTCCAGCTGCGCCGAAGTCGCCTTCCGATATTCCGGCGCGGTGTCCCGGATGAAATCCTTCCAGAACTGCCCGGGGTCCTGCTCCTCCTCGGCCGGCGGCGCGAGATCGACGAGGTCCTCTTCGAATCCGAGAGCCTCCAGCTTTCCCTTCCATGAGGCTTCAGCTGCGAAAACGACCCGGTGGCCACGCTTGCGGAGAATGTCACCGATACCGATGCAGTTGTTCGTCGGCCCGTAGGCGCTCTCCGGCATGAACAGGATCGTGAGGGACATCGCGCCTCCAGGTGAGAGGAAATTCCGGCTTTGAAGAATGGTTCAATTCTCAGATCTAGCTAAAGCGCTAAAAAACGGTCATCATGGACCTCCGCGCAGAGCGCGGTTTTCAACGAGTGGGGGATTATGACACGCAAGAGGCGGGCGGATCGCCGCCTGGATCTCATTGCCGCCGCGCACCGGGCGATCATTCGGTACGGCACCGCTGGAGTGCATCTCAACCATGTCGCCGAGGAAGCCGGGCTGACCTCCGGGGCGGTTCTCTACCACTACCCCGACCTGAGCGAACTGCTGGTGGACGCCCACCACGCCGGGATGGAGCGGTTCTACGAGCAGCGTCTCAAGCGGATCAGCGGCATGCGCGACCCCGCCGAGAAGCTCGTCGTGACCGTCCGCTCGGGCCTGCCGCACGGGCCGGACGACCCGGACGTGCGACTGCTCAACGAGCTCGGCGGCGCCGCCGCCCGCAACAGGATGTACGCCCTGCTGCTCACCACGCTCTACGACCGGCAGGTCTCCATGTACCAGAGCGTTCTGGAGACCGGGGCCGCCCTGGGGGCCTTCACGCTGTCCAGCGACTCCCTGGTCATCGCGCGCAACCTGGTCGCGCTCGAGGATGCGTACGGTTATCGCATAACGGCCCGCCACCCGGTGATCGGCCCGGATGAGGCGGCGGAGCTCATCCTGTCCTACGCCCGGACCGCCACGGACAACCCGCTCAAGACGTCTCATTGAGGAATCAACACCCCGTCCTCGGCGGCCCAGGTGAGGGCTACCGAGGATCCCACCTGGACCTGGGTGGCCCCCTGTGTGGCCACCAGGACAGGAGCCGGGCGTCCGGCCACGTTGACCGACACGTGTGAGATGCCGCCGTAGAAGCTGACGTCGGCGACCTCTCCCCGCAGCACGCCCCCTCCCGGAGCCGCCTCCTGCGCGGCCGTCACGCCGTCGGCATCCGCTGCGTCCGCTGCGTCCGCTGCGTTTTCAGCCTCATCGGCGCCCTCAACGCTCTCAACGCCCTCAGCCGCCACGACCTCGCCGGACGCCACGTCTTCAGCGCCCTCGGTCGCCGCGTTCTCGGTCGCCGCGTTCTCGGCGCCCGCCCCGTCCTCAGCACCCTCGGCGTCGTCGTCCTCAGCACCCTCGGCGTCGTCGTCCTCAGCGCCCTCGGCGTCGTCGTCCTCAGCGCCCTCGGTCTCGGTCGTGCCGTCAGCCGCCTCGGCGTCCTCGGTCTCGACGTCCTCGGCCTTGGTGTTCTCCACCTCGGTGTTCTCCACCTCGGTGTTCTCCACCTCGGTGTTCTCCACCTCGGTCGCGCCGTCGCCCTCCTGGGCTTCCTCGGCCTCGGTCGCGCCGTCAGCCTCCCCGGCCTCCTCGGCCTCGCCGTTCTCGGTCTCGGTCGCGCCGTCGCCTTCCTCGGCCTCTTCGACGTCCGTCACGCCCTCAACGCCTTCGACGTCCTCAGCGTCCTCACCGGTCGTGACGTCCTCGGCGTTCCCGGCGTCCACCACGCTTTCGGTGTCCACCGGCTCCTGGATGATCAACCTGAGCCGCTCCGGCCGTACGGCGAGCAGCGCGGGGGTGCCCTCCTCCAGATCGGACGCGCCGGGCAGGACGCCGAGCGCGTCGCTGGACAGGCCGTCCGCGCACGCCTTGCCCTCGAAGAGGTTGTTGGCGCCCACGAAGTCGGCGACGAACGGCGTGCGCGGGCGCTCGTACAGTGTCACCGGCGCGTCCACCTGCTCCACCTTGCCCGCGCTGAAGACCGCGATCCGGTCGGCCAGCGACATGGCCTCCTCCTGGTCGTGGGTGACCACGACGAAGGTGATGCCGACCTCGTGCTGCAGACGCTTGAGCTCCAACTGCATCTCCGCGCGCACCTTCTTGTCCAGCGCGGACAGCGGCTCGTCCAGCAGCAGCAGGCGCGGCCGCTTCACGATCGCGCGGGCCAGCGCGACGCGCTGCCGTTGGCCGCCGGAGAGCTGCTGCGGCCTGCGCTTGGCCATCGCGCTCAGGCCGACCTTCTCCAGGACCTCCTCGACCCGCTCGCGGATCTCGGCCTTGCGCAGCTTCTCCCGCTCCAGGCCATAGGCGATGTTCTTGGCCACGGTCATGTGCGGGAACAGCGCGTAGGACTGGAACATGAGGTTGACCGGGCGGCGGTGCGCGGCCTGGCCGAGCAGGTCGGCGCCGTCGAGCGTGACCGTGCCCGAGTCGGGGGACTCGAAGCCCGCCAGGATCCGCAGGAGTGTGGTCTTGCCGCAGCCGCTCGGGCCGAGCAGCGCGAAGAACTCGCCCTGCCGGATCTCCAGGGAGACCTCCGACAGCGCCGTGACGTCGCCGAACCGGCGGCTGACACCTGTGATCTGCAGCATTAGGACAGCGACTCCGTCAGTCGGGTCATCCGCTGGGCCACGATCACCACGGTGAAGCTCACGGCCAGCAGCAGTGTCGCCAGCGCGTTGATCTCCGGGGTGACCCCGAAGCGGACCATTGAGTAAATGACGATGGGCAGGGTGGGCGTGGCCGGGGCCGCCGTGAAGAAGGCGATCACGAACTCGTCGACGGAGAGCGTGAACGCCAGCAGGGCGCCCGCCGCGATACCCGGCATGAGCTGGGGCAGCGTGACACGGGCGAACGTGGTGAGCGGTGTCGCGCCGAGATCCCTGGACGCCTCCTCCAGGGAGGTGTCGGCGTGGGTGAGCCGGGTGCGGACCACCGCGGTCACGAACGCCATGCCGAACACCGTGTGCGCCAGCAGCACCGAGTGCAGACCGAGGGTCATCTTGACCATGGCGTAGAACGCCAGCAGGCCGATGGCGAGTACCAGGTCGGGCAGTACGGCCGGCAGCACGCCGAGCCCGTCCAGCAGCCGCGACCTGCTGTGGCGGGCCAGGCCCACCGCCAGCAGGGTGCCGAGCACGGTGGCCAGCGCCGTGGACCCCACGGCCACGATCAGCGTGTTGACCAGGCCTTCGAGGACGGTGGCGTCCCCGGCCAGCTTGCCGTACCACTTCAGGCTGAAGCCGTGGAAGACGTAGGGCGACTTGCCGGAGTTGAACGACATGACGACGAGCACCACGATGGGTGTGTACAGGAATACGTAGGTCACCCAGAAGGGGACGTACAGCAGGCGGGGTCTACGCACGGCGGGAACTCCAGGCCTGCAGGAGCAGCAGGACGATCAGGACGGCGAGCAGCGCGAGCGTGAGGGCGGAGCCGAACGGCCAGTCGCGCGCCTTGAGGAACTGGTCCCTGATCAGGTTTCCCACCATGATCGAGCGACCTCCGCCGAGCAGCTCCGGGATGACGAAGTTGCCGAAGCTCGGCACGAACACGAACATGCACCCGGTGACCACGCCCGGCAGGGTCAGCGGCAGTGTCACCGACGCGAACGTGCGGGCGGGCCTGGCGCCGAGGTTGGCCGAGGCCTCGCGGAGCTGCGGGTCGAGCTTCTCGATCGCCGCGTACAGCGGGAGCACCATCAACGGCAGATACGAGTAGATCAGGCCGGTGACGATGGCGCCCCGGTTGTAGAGGAACTCGAACGGGCCCAGGCCGAGCTTGCCCAGCGCCGTGTTGACCAGCCCGTGACCGCTCAGTAGAACGGTCCAGGCGTAGATGCGGACCAGGAGGTTCGTCCAGAACGGCAGCACGATGGCGACCAGGGCGACCGTCTTCCACTTCGCGGGGAGCCGGGCGATCAGGTAAGCGGTGGGATAACCGATCAGCAGGGCGATCGCCGTGGCGATCGTGGCCAGCTCCAGCGAGTCGAGCACGACGTCCAGATAGAGCGGGTCGACCAGCCGGGTGAAGTTCTCCCCGGTCGTCTCGTAGACGACGCCGCCGAAACGCCCCCTGCGGAAGAACGCGTAGCTGAGGATCAGCGCCAGCGGGATCAGCAGGAACACGATCAGATAGGTCAGGCCCGGACCGATGAAGACCAGTCGTCCGAGCACACGCGACCGACGCGACCGCCATTTGGCGGACGCGCCGGAGACGGTGGAGCTTGTCACTTCGCGGCCTGGACCTCGGTGGACAGGCGGGTGAACTTGGTGGAGTCCTCACCCAGGTCGATGATCGACTCACCCTGAAGCAGCTGCGAGGGGGTCATCTGGAGCGGCGCGTTGTCCTCTTTGAGCTTGGCGGGAAGGGCGTCCATGGCGGCCTTGTTCGGGACCTTGTAGAGGATGTTCTCCGCGGCCCAGCTGTGGACCTTGGGGTCGAGGATGAAGTTGATGAACGCGTGCGCGGCTTCCTTGTTCTTGGAGCCCTTCAGCACGACCATCGTGTCCACCCAGAGGTCGCTGCCCTCCTTCGGCACCACGAACTTGATGTTCTTCTCGCTGGTCGGGCACCAGCCGTCCCACGCTTCGACCATCACGGCGTCGCCGGATTCGAGCTTCTTGCCGAAGGTGACGTCGTCGTAGCCGAGCAGGTTGGGCTTGGCCTCCAGCAGCTTCGCCCTGATCGCGTTGATGTCCTCGTCGCTCTTGGTGTTGACCGACTTGCCGAGCGCCTTGGCGGCGGGCAGCGCCAGCCAGCGCTCGGTGGTCATCATGGTGACCTTGCCCTTGGCCTCGTCCGACGGGTTGAGGATGTCGTTCCAGCTCGTCGGCGGCGTCTTCACCAGGTCGCTGCGGTAGCAGATGCCGGTGGTGCCCCAGGTGTAGGGGACGGAGAAGACGTTGCCCTTGTCGTAGGAGAGCTCCTTGGCCTCGGGGTAGAGGTTGGCCAGGTTGGGGATGAGCTCGGGGTGGATCGGCTCCAGCAGCCCGGCCTCGTTGAGGGCCTGGGCGTACTGGCCCGAGACGAAGGCCACGTCGATGCCGGTTTCGGCGCCGCTGGTCAGCTTGCCCATGATGATCTCGTTGGTGTCGTGCAGCGAGATCTTGAGGTCGACCTTGAGAGCGTCCTTGACCCTCTTGACCAGGTCCTCGGGGGTGTAGCCGGGCCAGACCGAGATGTTGAGGCTCTGCTTGGACAGGTCCGCGTTGGGGTCGAGCTGGGCGGACGAGGCGCTCGCGGCGGGCGCGGCGGCACTGTCCGTGGACCCTCCGCCGCAGGCCGAAACGGCGAGAGCGAGACCGGCGACCAGGACGGCGGCCGGAAGACGACGGGTGTACCGGACACGGGACACGACCGCTACTCCTTCAAAATTCAAGTGTAATTGGGGTAGACCGGCCGTTAGGGACACGGCAGACCAAAGCAGGAGTGTTGCAGCCAAGAATAACTTGGGCAAGACTTTGCCGGACATCACCCCTGGGAAGTTTGATCATTTTGTTGAATCCATCTTCAATATGGGATCGACTGGACACCGTGCCGCACGCAGGCGACGGCCGTACCAGCGCGCTTGTATCCGCCCTGAGCTGCGAGGTCTCCGACCCGTTCACGGTCCGCCACTTCCACCCGCTGCCCGGCCCGCCGATGACTGGTTTTTCAACCGATGTTCAACTGTTACCGTCCGACGGCGCTCTTCCGGCCGCCGAGCGGGGCTTCGACGTGGACCAGACCAACCATTCGGTGGTCGTCGGCGAAAGTGTGGTCGTCAAATGGCTCACCCCGCCCGCACCGCTCCCCCAGCCGACCCCGGACATGTTCGCCCACCTGACCGCGGTGGGTTTCACCGCCACGGCCACGCCGTACGCGGCCGTGTCCCGCCGGGGTGAGGACGGCGGTGAGCTACTGCTCGCCCTGGTCACCGCCTACCTGCCCGACGCCGGGGACGGCTGGGAGTGGTGCGTGGACGAGGCCGTCGCCGGCGGCACGGACTTCGCCGCCGACCTCGGCGTCCTGGCCGCCGACCTGCACGTGGCGATGGCCACCCCGTCGGAGACCTTTCCCGACCCGGTACGACACGCGCCCGCCGCCCCGCAGGCGGGGGCCGCCTGGTCCGCCCGCGCCGAGGAGGCGCTGCGGGAGGCGCTCGCGCTGACCGGCGGCGAGGACGGCGAGTGGCTCTCGGCCCACGCCGACGGGCTCCGCGCCGAGATCGCCCCGCTGGCCTGGGCGAACGCCACCCCGCTGATCCGCATCCACGGTGACCTGCACGTGGGCCAGATGCTCCGCTGGCGGGACGGCTACGCGGTGATCGACTTCGACGGCAACCCGACGGTCACCGGCGCCGACCCCTTCCAGCCCGCCGCCCGTGACCTCGCCCAGCTCATCACCAGCCTCGAACACGTCGGACAGGTCGCCGTCAGGCGCCGCGACGCCCACCCGCTGGTGATCTCCGCGTGGGCGGTCGCCGCCCGCGCCGCCCTGGAGTCGGCCTACTTCGCCCGCCTCGACGAGCGCGGGCACGCCGCCCTGCTGGATCGTTCCCTGCTGCGTCCGTTCGAGATCGAGCAGGAATGCAGGGAGCTCATCTACGCCGCCCGGCACCTGCCCCGCTGGAGCTATGCCCCCATGGGCGTCCTACGGTCCTGGTACCGGTAGCCGGATCGTCGACGGCGGCTGTGGCCGCACCGGCCCGCCGTGGCCGGACCCGGTGACCGACCCGCGCACCGGCAACCTGACCGAAGGAGAGAAAGTGAACCCCGAGCTGTACCTCGCCGATCTGGAGGCCAAGCCGTCCGCGCTGGCCGGCCTGGCGAGCGCGCTGGAGACCGATGACCCGTTCGACGGGATCCCCGCCGGGATCCGGCGGGTGCTCTTCCTCGGCATGGGCAGCTCCCGGTACGCCGCCGGGGTCGCCGCGCTGCGCCTGCGGGCGGCCGGTGTCGACGCGGTGGCCGAATACGCGTCGGCCGCCACCTCCTACCCGGCGGACCCGGACACCCTCGTCGTGGCGATCTCCGCCACCGGCGGCAGCCGGGAGACCCTCGACGCGGTCGCCCGCCACCGCGGCCGGTCCTTCGTGCTGGCGCTGACCAACAAGCCGGACTCGGCGATCACCGAGGGTGCCGACCTGGTGGTGCCGATGCTCGCCGGGGAGGAGCGAGGCGGGGTGTCCTGCCGGACCTTCCAGCACACCATCGGCCTGCTCCTAGCCTTGCGCGACCGCCTGGCCGGCGCGGGTGGCGTCCGGGCCGAGGTCGCCGGCCCCGGTCGGGACGTGCCCGGCCTGCTCCGCCGTACGGCCGAGGCCACCGCCGACCTGTTGGAGCGCCGGGACCGGTGGCTGGACCAGGCGCTGACCCTGCTCGACGGCCCGGACGGCGTCTACACGATCGCTCCCGCCGAGCGCCTGTCCTCTGCCGAGCAGGCCGCCCTGATGTTCCGCGAAGGCCCCCGCCGCGCCGCCGACGCCTGCGAGACCGGGGACTGGTCCCACGTGGACGTCTACCTGACCAAGACCCTCGACTACCGCGCCATCCTGTTCCCCGGCTCCCGTTACGACGACCAGGCCATGGACTGGATCCGTCAGCGCGGCTCCACCGTGCTGACCGTCGGCGGCGAACTGCCGGACGCCAAGGCCGCCGTCCGCTACCTCCACGACGACGACCCCGACGTCGCCCTGCTCACCGAGACCCTGGTGGCCGAGCTCGTCGCCGCCCACTGGTGGCTGGCCCAGCGCTGACGCTCCTGCCCACCGCGGTGGCCATTGCGGTGACAGCCGCAGCGCCCGCCGGAGATCGGAGGACCGTCCGGGGGCGTCGGGTCACAGGCGATGCAGGCCGCTGAGGACTCGCTCCAGCAGGTCGAGACCGGGTCCGCCCTGGTCGATCTGGGGATGGTGGACCCGTACCAGCCCCTCGCTCTCCATGTCGGAGACCAGGACGCGGGCCACGCCGAGGGGAATGCCCAGGAGAGCGGAGATCTCCGCGACGGAGCGGATCTGGCGGCAGAGCTCGCTGATGACACGGTATTCACGGATGTAGGACAGGCCGAGCTGGGCGGAGGTCGCCGAGGAGACCAGCGCCTCCATGGCGAGCTGGGTGCGCGGGGTGGTCCGGCCGCCGGTGACGGTGTACATCCGGACCAGCGAGCTCTCCTCCTCGGGCGGCTCACCGTACGGCGGACCACCGTATCCGGAGGCGTCTCCCGGCGGACCGTACCCGGGACGCTCCCCCGGGGGCGGGCCGTAGCCGGAGGCCGCGCCCTGCGCGCCGTATCCGGAGGCGCCCGGCCACGGCGAACCGTAGCCGGGACTGTCTTCCGCGGGCACCTCGTAGCCGTCTTCCGGCCCTCGCCCGTCGTTTCGGTATCCGCCCTGCATGGCTCAGCTCTCCCGGTTCGGGAGCTCGTTGCGGGCTTTGCGCACGCCCTGCTGGAAGCTCGACATTCGGTTGCGGACCCGCTCCGCCGACGGGGGGACCGCCGGTCGCTGCGGCTGGATCGGATCAGGGGACGGGCTCACCGATCCGGGCACCAGGTTCGCCTTCGGGGTGCGTTTGGGCAGACCCGATGTGGTCGTCCCGCCGAGCACGGGAGTGCTCGCGACCCGGGCGGCCTGCCAGCCGGTGTCGGCCGGAGAGGACCAGGCGGCGGGAGCGGCCGGGGCGGGCTTTCGCGCCTCGCCGGCCGTGGCGGCTCCGTCGGGCTCACCCGCCTCACCCTTGGAACCGGCTCCGCCCGCCTTATCCGTGGAGCCGGTTCCGCCCGCTTCACCCTTGGAGCCGGCTCCACCCGGCTGCCCGCCCTCGCCGGCGGAATCGGGGGTGACGATGCGGAACCAGCCCGACTCCACCGAAGCGAAGATCGGCAGGAAGTCCTCCTCCGCGTCCAGCGCCGAGGTCTCGACCTTGGGCAGCGGTCCGGTGGCGTCCGCCTCCGGCGGCCCCGAGGAAGGCCGGGGAGTCCGGCCCTCCTCGGGTCCGGCCGTGCGCGGGCGCTCCGCGGGAGGGTTCCACACGTTCGGCCCGGTCGCCCACCGCGGCCTGGCCTGCGGCGGTACGGCCGTCTCCCGCGAGACGGGCGCCGCCAGGAACGGGGCCATCGGCGGCGAGGTCGCCGGCGGGGCGGGCACCGTGTCGGGAATGGGCGGGAACGTCGGGCCGGCCATGCTCTCGGACATGCCAGGGAACGGGAACTCCGCTCCACCCAGGGCGGGGACCCCGGCGAGCGGGGACGTCCCGGCCGGGTGGAGCGGCCCGGCGGACTGAATCCCGGTCGGCCGGGACGCGTCCGGGATGGAGGCCAGCAGCGCCTCGGGGAGCAGGACCATGGCGGTCAGGCCGGTGCCCTGGGGCCGCAGCTGGACGCGGATGCCGTGTTTGAGAGCGAGGCGGCCGACCACGAACAGACCCATGCGGCGGGCGACCGACGCGTCGGCGGCCTGCGGGTTGGCCAGGCGCCAGTTCGCCTGGGAGAGCTCCTCCGGCACCATGCCGATGCCCTGGTCGGTCACCGAGACCATCACGCCGCCGCCGTCGATCCGGCTGCTGGACACCACGACCTTGCTGTCCTTCGGGGAGAAGGAGACCGCGTTCTCCACCAGCTCGGCGAGCAGGTGCACCACGTCGCTCACCGCGGGACCCGCGACGGCGACCTCCGACTGGACCCGGGTCACCACTCGATCATAGTTCTCCACCTCCGACAGCGAGGCCCGGACCACGTCCATCAGCTCGACGGGCTTCCGCCAGCGTCGTGCGACCTCCTGACCGGCGAGGACGAGCAGGTTCTCGCTGTTGCGGCGCATGCGGGTGGCGAGGTGGTCGAGCTTGAACAGGTCGGCCAGGCGCTGGTCGTCGCGCTCGCCGCGCTCCAGCCGCTCCACCAGGGTGAGCTGGCGCTCCACTAGCGTCTGGCTCCGGCGTGAGAGGTTGACGAACATCGCGTTGACCGTGTTGCGCAGCTTGGCCTCGTCTCCCGCCAGCCGTACGGCCTCCCGGTGAACCTCGTCGAACGCCCGGGCGACCTCGCCGATCTCGTCGCGGGAGACGACCCCGATCGTCGGCACCTCGGCGACGATCTCCCCGTCGGGGGACTCGCGAACCTGCTGGACGTAGGCGGGCAGCCGCTCCCCGGCGACCTCCAGAGCCTCCCGGCGCAGCCGCCGCAACGGCCTGACCAGCGAGCGCGCCACCCCCGTGGTGATCAGCAGCACGATCAGCAGCAGTCCGGCGACCGATCCGGCGACCAGCAGGGCGCGGCTCTGCTCGGCGTCGCCGAGTTGCTGGCTGCGGGTGATGATGTCCTGGGCGTGCCGCCGCTCGACGTCGCGCATCCGGTCGATCGTGACCGTCACCGCGTCGTACCACTCCTTCGCGTCGTCCTTCTTGCCCAGATCCAGCCCCTTCAGCGAGGCTCCGGAGGCCGCGCGGAGCAGGACCAGCTCCCGGAGGAACTCCGCCCGGTCGGCGCTCCGGCCGTTGACGGCCTCGTCGAAGAGGCGGCGCTGCTCGCTTCCGGCCTCGGCGGCGAAGGTCTTGCGCTCGTTGCGCTCGGAGGAGAGCGCGCCGAGGAACTTCTCCATCTGCTCCTGCTCGAACCGGCCGGCGACCAGCACCACCGACAGCAGCGCCCGCTGGAGCGAGGCTGCCTCCTTGGCGCGGGCGAGCGCGTCCAGGGTCAGCGCCTGGCCGAACAGCACGTCGTCGGCGCTGCCCTTGCCGAGCTCGTCGTGCAGGGAGAGCAGGTCGTCGATCACCAGGGAATAGGCGTCGATGGCCGCGTCGGGCAGCAGGGTCGACTTCAGCGCCTGCTCGCGCAGCGGCCCGAGGTCGTCCAGCCGGGTGATCACGGTCTCGACCTCGTCCTTGGTGCGCCCGGCCACCTCTTTCCTGAGCAGGGTGCCGCTGTCGCGGACGCGCGTCACCTCGGCGTCCACCGCGCCCATCTGGTCGCGTACGGCCTCCACCTCGCGTTCCGGGCGGCCGAGGGCGATGAACCAGGCCGCCCGGTCGCGTTCCTCGGCCAGCTCGTGGGTGAGGGCGCCGACGTGGTCCGAGAGCCTGGCCAGATCATTGACCTGCTGGTAGTCGTCGGCGGCTCGCATGGAGGCGAAGACCTGGACGCCGCCGAGCAGCACCGCCGCCGCGGTGGGGACCAGGATGAGCGCGACCAGCCTGGAGCGCACCCGCCAGTTGCGCAGGCGAAACCCGCTCCCCGCACCCTGGTTGTTCTGTGTACTCACCGAACACTGCCTCTCGGTGGATGAACCCGCTGGCCGAATTTCCCTTGGTCCCCGGTAATTCGAGCACATCTCCACCTGTGGGGCCAATCGAACACAGCTCCACAAATACTCACTTATGAGGCAGGAGGGGTAGAACCTGGAGCTCCATATCATGACTGGAACCCTCGTTTCGGCCGTCCAGATAACCTTATTAAGTATTTCTCGTACCCATATGGCCGTTTGCACCGTTCCAGAACGAGGGGCGGGTGGTAACGCGGCAGCGGCGCCCCGGTCTCTGGAAGATCACATGATTGTGATTCGCGATATTTCCCCCATATGTTGACTGCTTACGTCCGTCGCCTCTCCGAATCCGGGCGCCGAGCTTTGGAGGAGTTGGAGGAGTCAGTGACCCCATCCGACGGCGCCGCGATCGAGGTCCGCGGGCTGTGGAAGATCTTCGGCCCCCGGGCGGAGCGCGTTCTCAGCGGTCCCGACGCCCAGCTCGACCCGGCCACGCTTCGAGACAGGACCGGTTGCGTCGCCGCCGTCAGGGACGTCGGCTTCACGGTGCGCCACGGCGAGGTCTTCGTCGTCATGGGCCTGTCCGGAAGCGGCAAGTCCACCCTGGTCCGCTGCCTGACCCGGCTGATCGAACCGACCGCCGGGGAGATCTCGATCGCCGGTCAGGACGTGCGCGCCGCCTCCCCCGCACAGCTCAGGGAACTGCGCAGGCACCGGGTCAGCATGGTGTTCCAGCACTTCGGCCTCCTGCCGCATCGCAGGGTCCTGGACAACGTCGCCTACGGGCTGGAGGTGCAGGGCGTCCCCCGGGCGAGACGGCACGAGCGAGCCCGGGAGATCCTCTCCCTCGTCGGCCTGGACGGTTACGCCGACGCCCACCCCGACCAGCTCTCCGGTGGCATGCAACAGCGGGTCGGCCTGGCCCGGGCACTGGCCGTGGACCCCGAGGTGCTGCTGTTCGACGAGCCGTTCAGCGCGCTGGACCCGCTGATCCGCCGAGACATGCAGGCGGAGGTCGTCCGCCTGCACCGCGAGGTCGGCAAGACCATGGTGTTCATCACCCACGACCTGTCCGAGGCGCTCAAGCTCGGCGAACGCATCGCGATCATGCGAGCGGGCGCGATCGTCCAGCTCGGCACGGCCGAGGAGCTGGTCGGCGCCCCGGCCGACGACTACGTGGCCGACTTCGTCAGAGACGTGCCCAGGAGCGAGGTTCTCTCACTGCGCTGGATCTGCCGTCCGCCGGCGGAGGACGACCACCTCGACGGCCCCGCGCTCCCGGCGGCCACCGTCATCCGCGACGCCGTACCGGCCGCGATGGAATCGGCTCGGCCGATCCGTGTCGTGCACGACGGGAAGCTGATCGGCGTGGTCGACCGCCTGGACATCCTCGCGGCGATGGCCGGCGGCCCGGTACGGGACCGGCAGAGCACCGAGGCCGGTGCATGACCTCCCAGCCGGCGGCGCTCTCCCCCGCGCAGGCCGCTCCGCCGACCTCGCACTCCCGGGCGGGAGCGCCGCCCTGGCTGGCGCCCCTGGTCGGCGTGGCGGCGACGGTGGTGGCCTACCTGCTCTTCCGGGGAACCGCCCTGCTCCCTCACGACGACGACGCCGCGCCGTTCCGGTTCGTCAATGACGTACGGGACTGGGTGGACGCCAACCGCAACGAGAGCCCCCTGTTCCTGTTCCTGGTGAACTACGTGCGGTTGTTCGTCGGCGGTCTCTACGACGGTCTCCACCTGGTGCTGCACGGCCTCGGCTGGGTGGGGCTGATCGGAGTCGCGGGCGCGCTGGGCAGGCTCGCGGGCGGCGGGCGGATCGCGCTGGTCGCCGTGCTGGGGTTCGGCTCGTTCGGGGTGCTCGGGCTGTGGGAGGCGAGCGTCGACACGCTCGCGCTCGTGCTCGCCGCGGTCCTGCTCTCGCTGCTGGTCGGGCTGCCGCTGGGCGTGTGGGCAGGCCGTTCGATACGGCTGCGCCGCCTGCTCACCCCGGTCCTCGACGTCATGCAGATCATGCCGACGTTCGCCTACCTGGCGCCGATGGTGCTGTTCTTCCAGATCGGGTACGCCTCGGCCACGGTCGCCACGATGATCTACTCGATCCCGCCCGCGATCAGAATCACCGCGCTGGCCATCGAGCATGTCTCCCCGACCGCGGTGGAGGCCTCCACCGCGCTCGGCGCCACCCGCTGGCAGACGCTGCGCAAGGTCCACATCCCGATGGCGCGCGCCACGATCGCGCTGGCGATCAACCAGACCGTCATGATGGCGCTGTCCATGGTGGTGATCGCGGCGCTGATCGCGGCTCCGGGGCTGGGCTCGGACATCATCCGCGGGCTGTCGCGCGCCAACGTGGGCGTGATGCTCCCGGCGGGCATCGCGATCGTGGTCATGGCCGTCGTGCTGGACCGGATCACCATGGCCGCCGCGGCGCGTGAACCCGCGCCGCCCGGCGCCCTCTCCTCCCGGCTCCGGCTCGCCGTCGCGGCGGCGATCCTCCTCGCCACCGGGCTCATGGCTCTCCTTTTGCCCGCCGAATTCCCCCAAAGCTGGGTGATCCGCTTCGCCGGTCCGGTGAACGAGGCCGTGAACTGGGCCAAGTTCTCCTGGTACGGCGTCACCGAAGCGGTCAAGAACGCCTCCACCGAGGCACTCCTCAACCCCCTGCAGACCGTGCTCACCACCGCTCCCTGGTGGCTGGTCGCCGCGGTCGTGCTCGCCATCGCCTGGCGGACCGGCGGGCCGCGATCCGCCGTCACCGCGGTGACCTGCCTGCTCGCCACGGCACTGCTCGGGCTGTGGCAGCACACCATGGAGACGCTCACCACCGTGCTGGCCGGTGTGGTGCTGGCCTTGATCGTCGGGCTCCTGCTCGGCATCGCGGCGGCGCGCTCGCCCCGGTTCGCCGCCGTGCAACGGCCGCTGCTCGACGCGGCGCAGACCATGCCCGCGTTCGTCTACCTGCTGCCCGCCCTGGCGCTTTTCGGCGCGACCCGCTTCACCGCGATCTTCGCCTCGGTGATCTACGCGGTGCCTCCGGTCGTCCGGCTGGTGGAGGACGGGATCAGGAACGTGCCCCCGGCCGTGGTGGAGGCGGCGCGCTCCTCCGGCTCCACCGAGCGGCAACTGCTGTGGAAGGTGCAGCTGCCGATGGCCCGCCGGGCGATCCTGCTCGCCGCCAACCAGGGCATCGTCATGACGCTCGCCATGGTCGTGGTCGGCGGGCTGGTGGGCGCGGGCGGCCTGGGCTACGACGTCGTCTCGGGGTTCTCCCAGCGCACCGACTTCGGTATGGGCTTCGCCGCCGGAGTGGCCACGGTGCTGCTCGGGGTCATGCTCGACCGGATCACCCAGGGCGCCGACGGGCGCCCTTCCCCCCGAAAGTCTCCCCGAAAGAAGAGGATCGCATGAGGATCGGACGCAGGGTTCGCCTGCTCGCCGGTGTTCTGACACTTGGACTGGCCGCCGCGGGCTGCGGCGGCGCCAAGGTGGACACCGGCACCGGCTCGGCGCAACCGTCCGCGGGCGCCACCGGTTCGTCGGCACCGGCCGCGAACGGCACGGTGAAGATCGCCATCAACCCCTGGGCCGGCTACGAGGCCAGCGCCGCGGTGCTCTCCTACCTGATGGAGGACAAGCTCGGCTACAAGGTCGAGAAGAAGGAGCTCGCCGAACAGGTCTCCTGGGAGGGGTTCGAGAGCGGTGACGTCGACCTCGTCGTGGAGAACTGGGGGCACGACGATCTGAAGAAAACCTTCATCGAGGAGAAGAAGGTCGCCGTCGAGGCCGGCTCCACCGGGAACAAGGGTGTCATCGGCTGGTACATCCCCAAGTGGATGACCGACAAGTATCCCGGCATCACCGACTACAAGAACCTCAACAAGTACGCCGAGCTGTTCAAGACCTCGGAGTCGGCCGGCAAGGGCCAGTTGCTGTTCGGTGACCCGTCCTACGTCAGCAACGAAGAAGCGATCATCAAGAATCTGAAGCTCGACTACAAGGTGGTCGTGGGCGGCAGCGAGGCGGCACTGATCGAGTCCGCCACCCAGGCACAGCAGCAGAAGAAGCCGCTGCTGTTCTACTTCTGGAACCCGCACTGGCTGTTCAACCGGGTCGAGCTGGCCCGGGTCAACCTGCCGCCGCACACCGACGGCTGCGACGCCGACCCCAAGAAGGTCGCCTGCGACTACGCCGAGCTGGATCTCGACAAGATCGTGAGCAAGAGGTTCGCCGACACCGGCGGCAAGGCCTACCAGCTGGTCAAGAACTTCTCCTGGACCAACGAGGCGCAGAACTCGGTGGCCAACGACATCACCAACAACGGGCTCAGCGCCGAGGACGCGGCCAAGAAGTGGGTGGAGGCCAATCCCACGGTATGGTCCTCCTGGATTCCCCAGTAACTGATCGGCCGGTTCGATGAGAAGACAACTCGCCGGAGCCGTCGCGGCACTCCTGCTCCTCACCGCCTGCAGCGGCGAGGAGAAGAAGCTCCCGCCGACCGGCGGCACCGTGAAGATCGCCATAAACGGGTGGGCGGGCTACGAAGCCAGCGCCGCGGTGCTCGGCCGTCTCCTGAAACAGGAACTCGGCTACGAGGTGCAGAGGGTGGAGCTCAACGAGGCCGAATCCTGGAAGGGGCTCGAAAAGGGCACGGTCGACGTCATCGTTGAGAACTGGGGCCGCGAGGCGGAGAAGAAAACCTTCATCGAGGAGAAGAAGGTCGCCGTCTCCGCCGGGAGAAACGGCAACAGAGGGGTGATCGGATGGTACGTCCCGCAGTGGATGGCCGACCGGTACCCGGACATCACCGACTGGCGGCAGCTCAACAAGTACGCCCACCTCTTTAAGACCGAAAAGTCTGGAAATTTCGGTCAGGTCCTTGACGGGGACGCCTCCTACGTCACCAACGACGAGGCGCTTGTCCGCAACCTCCATCTCGACTACAAGGTCGTCTACGCGGGCGGCGAGAAAGCCCTGATAAGGGCCGCCAGGCTGGCGACCCGGCGGCGCGCCCCGCTGCTGATGTACTTCTACGAGCCGCAGTGGCTGTTCACCCAGATCAAGATGGCGAAGATCAACCTTCCTCCGTACGCGATCGGCTGCGACGCCGAAGCCGCCAAGATCGCATGTGACTACCCGCCCTACCTGCTCGACAAGATCGTGAGCAGAAGGTTCGCCGACAACGGAGGCAGGGCCTACGAGCTGGTGCGTAACTTCATGTGGACCAACGACCAGCAGAACGCGGTCGCCAACGACATGACCAACAACGGGCTGAGCGCCGACCAGGCGGCCCGCAAGTGGATCGACGCGAACAAGATCGTATGGAAGGACTGGATTCCCAGCTGACGTACGGCCCCGCCGCCACGGCAGCCCGGCGACGTGGGCCCCACCTCCGGGACCGGACCGGCACGCCGCAGGCGGTGCGGCCGTATCGCGACCCGGCCGGCACGCCGCAGGCGGTGCGGGCCGGGTCGACCGGCGGACCTGGCCGATGAACCTCAGGCCGGCGTGCCGTTGGACCTCAGGCCGGCGTGCCGTAGGCGGCGCGAACCCGCAGGACGTGCTCGACCAGCGTGATGAGCGTGCCCTTGACGGAGTCGCGGGAGCGGGCGTCGGTGCGCACGATGGGCACGTGCGGCGCGAGGGCCAGAGCCTCCCGCACCTCCTCCTCCGTGTGCTGGAACTGCCCGTCCCAGCCGTTGACGCCGATCACGAAGGGGAGCTTGGCCTCCTCGAAGTAGTCGATCGCCGGGAAACCGTCGGCCAGCCGCCGGGTGTCGATCAGCACGACCGCGCCGAGCGCACCGCGCACCAGGTCGTCCCACATGAACCAGAACCGGTGCTGACCCGGCGTGCCGAACAGGTACAGGATCAGGTCCCGGTCCAGCGAGAGGCGACCGAAGTCCATCGCGACCGTGGTCGTCACCTTGTTCGGAGTGAGACCGAGGTCGTCGATGCCGGCGCTGGCGTCGGTCATCACCGCCTCCGTGGTCAGCGGGAGGATCTCCGACACGGCGCCCACGAACGTGGTCTTGCCGACGCCGAACCCGCCAGCGACGACGATCTTCGTCGACGTCAGGCCGCCATGGTTAGAGCCTGCGAAGTCCACTGAGCACCCTTTCGAGCATGTTGAGATCCGGTTGTCCCTGGTCGAGACGTGGCTGGTGGAGACGGACGAGGCCCTCGTCGGCCATGTCCGCCACCAGCACGCGAGCCACGCCGAGCGGGACCCTCAGCAGCGCCGAGATCTCGGCGACCGACCGGAACGACCGGCACATCCTGATGATGGCGTCCTGCTCGGGAGTGAGCAGTGCCAGCTCCTCGTCCATGATGAACGAGGAGGAGACCAGGGTCTCCATCGCCATGTGATACCGGGGCTCAGCTCGGCCGCCGGTGACCGCGTATGGACGGAACAGGGGCTCCTCGTCCCCGGTTCCGTCACCCCCGAGCACGTCTCTCTCCCGCGAAGAGCTCGGACACTACCGCCCCCGGGAGGACTGCAGCTCGGCCCGGAGCGCCGGGGTGAGCGCCTGGCCGGCCCGATCGACCAGCAGGGTCATCTGGTAGGCCACCAGCCCCATGTCGCACTCGGGAGAGGCCAGCACGGCGAGCACGGAACCGTCGCTGATCGCCATGACCAGCATCAGGCCGCGCTCCATCTCGACCACCGTCTGGGTGACGGCCCCGCCCTCGAACACGCGGGACGCGCCCACGGTCAGGCTGAGCAGGCCCGCCGCGACGGCGGCGAGCTGGTCGGCCCGGTCGTCCGGGAACCCGTCCGAGCTGGCGATCCGCAGTCCGTCCGCCGAGACGCACACCGCGTGCGCGACACCGGGGGTGCCGCGGACGAACTCGGTGATCAGCCAGTCGAACCTGCGCGCCTCATGGCTCAGGGTCGTCACGAGCCCTCCTCCCTATCCGCCAGGCTCCTGGCGGTCTCCTCGGTCAGTTCGGCACGGCCCCGCCGTACCCCCTGCTGGAAACTCGACAAGCGGCTCCGTGCCCGTTCGGGCGACAAAGGCGGCATCGGGCTGGACGGCGCGCTGGCCGCGGCGCCCGGCACGAGGTTGGCCTTGGGAGTCCGCTTGGGCAGACCCGCCGAGGTGATCCCGCCGAGGCTGGGGTCGCTCGCCGCCTGCGCCGCCTGCCAGCCGGCGTCGGAGGCGGTCTGCCATCCACCCGGCCCGCTGGCCGGCACCGGCTCCCTGACCTGCTCGCGAACCGGCGGGCGGTCCGGGTGCATGGGCGCCCCGGCCTCGGGACCAGGCGAATCGAAGCCCGGCGAGTCAAGACCCGGCGAGTCAAGACCCGGCGAGTCAGGGCCCGGCGAGTCAGGGCCGAGCGGATCGGGCAGCGGCGAGGCCGCCCGCGGTACGGACTCCTCGACGACGGCCGGCTGCTCCCCCGTGTCGTCCACCCGGCGGAACCAGGCCGACTCGACGGAGGCGAAGATCGGCAGGAACTCCTCCTGCTCGGATTCGAGCGGGGAGACCCGTACGGCCGGCATCGAAGCGGTCGCCGGATCCTCCCCGGAGGTCTGCCCCCAGCCGGGGGAGGCGGATTTTGGAACGCTCCCGCCGGTGTTCGCCCCCGGGATCTGGCGCTTGGGAAGCGGGAAGGCGCCGGTCGTCGCCGGAGCACCGGACGAGGCCGCGGGCAGGGGCTGCTGTCGTTCCGAACCCGGCTGGTCGCCGGGGAACGACGTGGAGCCGAACGGGGAGTCCTGCGAGTCGGGGATCTGCCCGAACGAAGCCTGACCGAAGGAGGAGGCCGGGGGGATGGAGGCCTGCCCGAAAGAGGTCTGACCGAAGGAGGTCTGATCGAAGGAGGTCTGATCGAAGGGAGACCGGCCGGGAGCGGGCTGCTGAGCCTGCGACCCGGCGTCCCACGACGGGGTGATGGACGGAGGCTGGACCGCCTCGACGATGAGCTCCGGCGGGAAGAGCACCATGGCGATGAGGCCGCCGCTCTCCTGCGGGCGAAGCTGGACGCGGATGCCGTGGCGCAGGGCCAGCCGGCCGACCACGAACAGGCCCATCCGCCGCGACACCGAGACGTCGACGACGGGCGGATCGGCCAGGCGCCGGTTGGTCTCGATCAGCTCCTCGGTGGTCATGCCGATGCCGACGTCGCTGACCGCGAGCAGCGCGCCGCCGCCCTCGATCATGCTGCTGGAGACCACGACCTGGCTGGCTCGGGGCGAGAACTGGATGGCGTTCTCCACCAATTCGGCGACCAGGTGGACGATGTCGTTGGCGGCGCTGCCCGCGACCGAGATGGTGCGGTGCACCTTGACCTGGACCCGCTCGTAGTCCTCGACCTCCGACAGCGAGGCGCGCACGACGTCGACGAGCTTGGCCGGCTGGCTACGCCTGCGGGCCGGTTCGTGACCGGCGAGGACCAGGAGGTTCTCGGAGTTGCGGCGCATGCGGGTGGCGAGGTGGTCGAGCTTGAACAGGTCCGACAGCCGGCCACCGTCCTCCTCGCCCTTCTCCAGGCCGTCGATCAGCGAGATCTGCCGTTCGACCAGGGTCTGGGTACGGCGCGACAGGTTGACGAACATCGCGCTGATGTTGGAGCGGAGCTCGGACTCCTCCGCGGCCAGCCGTACGGCCTGCCGGTGGACCTCGTCGAAGGCCTTGGCCACTTCCCCGATCTCGTCCTTGGTGTCGACCGAGATGGGGGCGACGTCGGGCGTCTGGGAGTCTCCGGAGACCCGGAGCGTGCGCACGACCTCGGGAAGCGTGAATCCGGCGATGTCCAGCGCCTCGGCCCGCAGGCGGCGCAGCGGCAGGACCATCGAACGGGCGATGAGGACGGTGAGACCGAGGACGAGCAGCAGCAGGAGCAGGATGAGCCCGGAGGTGATGAGCGCGTTACGCTGCTCGGTGTTCTCCAGCACCCGGGCCCGGGTGATCACGTCGCCGGCGACCTTGGTCTCGACCTTCCTCATCCGGTCGAGGACCTCGCCGTTGTCCGAGAACCACTGCTTGACCTCGTTGAAGTTGGACAGCAGACGACCCTTGTTGCGCGGGTCACTGGCCAGCACGATCGCCCTGGCCTTGGTCAGCTCGGCGCGGTTCACCTTCTCGTCGATCATGGCCTTGACGAGGAGCTGGCCGTTGCCCGGGCTCGCCTCGACGCCGAAGTCCGCCTTGTACTCCTCCATGCGCGAGCGGGAGGCGATGAACTTCTCGATCTCCTGGGCGTTGACCAGCGAGGGCGCGTAGTAGCCGGCCAGCAGGCGGGCCCGCTGCTTGGAGACCTCCTCCTTGGCGTAGGCCAGCGCGCTGAGCGCCCGGGTGTTGCCGATGATCTCGGGGTCGTCACTGACGAGTGTGAGCTCCTCGTGGAGCTGAAGCAGTGGGGCGACCATGAGGCCGTACCGTTCCGCCTGGGTCGTCCCGACCAGCTGGCGCAGCTCCTTCATGCCGGAGAGCTGGTAGGTCACGCTCTTGGCGGCCTTGGTGGCCCGGGCGCCGTAGGAGTCGTCGATCGCCTGCAGGTCCAGCAGGACCTTGCCGATCAGCTCGTCCACCGTCTTCCGCTGCGCGTCGACGCTGTCTCGCAACCCCTTGTTGGAGGGCTGGAACGACGCCCACGCGGTCCGGTCGCGTTCCAGGCCGAGGGCCTGCGCCAGGTCGCGGATGTCGCCGGAGTACTCGGCCGCCGACGCGGTGCGCTGGTAGCCCGCCACGCTGTCGATGGAGGCGACGACACGGGTGCCCGCGAGCACGACGCCCACCGCGGTCGGCACCAGGATCAGGGCCGTGAGGCGCGACCGCACGCGCCAGTTTCTCAGACCGAACCGGGCGGCAGGCCGCTTGCCACGGTCGTGTGCCGAAGCACCGCCGCTCTCGGATGTCGCCGTCGTCACCGCTCTCGCTACCCCTCACCATCACGACATAAGTGGCCAATATCAGACCACAAGGTCACGGGACATAATCGGCATAACCGACAAACCGGACTTAATCGTTACGAAGGTGACAAGAGAACGATGGACGACGGTTACCGCAAGGCGGCAAGCACCTGGTCCCGCACCTGTGCCCGCTGGGCCTCGTCCGTCAGAGGACGGCCGGCCCGGTCTACGACATAGAAGACGTCCACCGCCTCTGCGCCGAGAGTCTCTACACGCGCGGCGCGTACGTCAAGACCGCAGTCCCCAAAAGCTCTACCGATTCGCCACAATAATCCCGGGCGATCGTGCGCGCGCACCTCCACCACGGTCGCCGTGTTGGACGCGTCGTCGACGAGCGTGACCCGGGGCGGCGCCACCGGCACCCGAGCCGGGCGCATGGAACGGGTCCTTCTGGCCAGGCGCTGCTCGATGTCGAGCCGGCCGGCCAGCACCAGCCGCAGGTCGGCCTCCAGCGTCGCCGGGTCGGGCGGCGAGCCGTACTCGGGGATGACCGAGAATTCGATGACGGCGGTGGATCCCGCCGAGGCGGCGGAGGCCGCACGGACCACCATCCGGTGCGCGGCGAGCACTCCGGCCGCGCGCCACAGCAGCCCCGCCCGGTCCGGGGCGACCACGGTGACCGCTCCCCCGTTCACCCGTACGGCGCCGCCGCCGTGCCGGGCCAGGGACGCCTGAGCGGTCGAGAGCGCCGGCGCCGGCGGCAGCGGGGTGCCGGACAGGACTGAGCGCACCCGCCGGACGAGGTCGGCGACCAGGGAGGCCTTCCAGGAGTTCCAGGCGGCCGGGCCGGTCGCGTTGCCGTCGGCCACGGCGAGGGCGGCCAGCAGTTCGAGAACCTCGCGCGAGCCGACGGCCTCGGCCACCCGGGAGATCGTCACCGGGTCGTCCAGGTCACGGCGGGTCGCCGTCTCGGGCAGCAGCAGATGGTGGCGGACCACGGTCTCCAGGATGTCGACGTCCGCCGGGGACAGGCCGATCCGGGTGCCGATGTCGCGGGCCACGACCGCGCCGGTGGTCGAGTGGTCGCCGGGCCAGCCCTTGCCGATGTCGTGCAGGAGCGCGGAGATGAGCAGCAGGTCGGGCCGTGACACCTCGCGGGTGAAGGAGGCGGCCCCGGCGGCGGCCTCGATCAGGTGCCGGTCCACGGTGTAGCGGTGCACGGGGTTGCGCTGCGGGCGGTGCCGTACCCGCTCCCAGTCGGGCAGCAGCCGGACCAGCACCCCCGCCTGGTCCAGCTCCTCCCAGACGGGCACCGCCGCGCGCCCCGCGCCCAGGAGCGCGACCAGCGCGTCGCGTGCCTCGTCCGGCCACGGAACCGGCAGCGGCGGGGACTGGGCGGCCAGCGCGTTCACGGTGGCGGGCGCCAGGGGCAGCCCCGCCTCGGCGGCGGCCGCGGCCGCGCGCAGCACGAGCACCGGATCCTTGCGCGGGCTGACCCCGCGGGCGAGCACGACCTCGCCGCCATGCTCGACGACGCCGTCGGCGAGCGGACGGCGTCCCCTCGGGGTGGGGCCCGACAGCAACCGGTCGACGGTGCGCCAGGTGGCGTCGAAGGCATGTCCGATCGTCCGGCCGGCCTCGGCGAGCCTGCGCATCAGCGCCTCGGCGTCGAGCAGGCCGAGCGTGCCGGCGACCGCGTCCTGCTCCTGAAGCACCAGCCGGTCGGCGCCTCGGGCGGTCACCAGGTGCAGGCCGTGCCGTACGTCGAGCAGGAGCTCGTAGGCCTCGCGGACCCGCGGACCCGGAGCCGAGGCGACCCAGGCGGCGGCCACCGCCTGCATCGCCTGCACGTCGCGGATCCCACCGCGTGAGTCCTTGAGATCGGGTTCGAGCAGGAACGACAGCTCGCCGCTCGCCTCCGCGCGCTTGTCGGTGGCCTCGCGCAGCTCGCCCAGACGGCGCCTGGAGTCGGCCCGCCACTCCGAGAGCACGACCTCGCGCGCCGCGCGTGTCAGCTCCGGGTCTCCCGCGACGTGCCGGGCCTGGATCAGCCCGAGCACCGCCTTGAGATCGTCCCTGGCGACACCGGCGGCCTCGTCCACGGTCCGCACCGAGTGGTCGAGGCCGACGCCGGAGTCCCAGACGGGATACCAGACCCGGTCGGCGATGCGCGCCACGTCCTCGCGGCCGTTGTGCAGCAGGACCAGGTCCAGGTCGCTGCCCGGGGCGAGCTCCGCCCGGCCCAGGCTGCCGACCGCGACGAGCGCGACGCCGCCGAAGGCGCCGCGCTCGTCGACGCTCCCGGAGTCCCCGTTCCTTCCGGTGCGCCCGTACGGCGTGCCGCAGGCGGTCCGGAGCAGGTCCGTCAGCCAGCGGTCGATGTCCGCGGCCCGTTCCTTGCGGGCCGCGGCGTACGAGCGAGTGTCGCCTCTCACCGCCTAGAGCGCCTCGGGTCCGCGCTCTCCGGTGCGGACCCGGACGACCGTGTCCACCGGAACGGACCAGACCTTGCCATCGCCGATCTTGCCGGTCTGCGCGGCCTTGACGATGACGTCGATGACGTCCTCGGCGTCGTCCTCCTCGGCGAGGACCTCCAGCCGGACCTTGGGCACCAGGTCCACCTGGTACTCGGCGCCCCGGTAGACCTCGGTGTGACCGCGCTGGCGGCCGTACCCGCTGGCCTCGCTGACCGTCATGCCCTTGATGCCGAACTGTTCCAGGGCCGCCTTCACATCGTCGAGCTTGAAGGGCTTGATGACCGCGGTGATGAGTCTCATGCGTCGACCTTCTTGGACGCCGGGACGACGACCGGACCGTTGACGGCCGCCACGCCCGAGGAGTGGACAGTGCCGAGGTCGTAACCGGTCTCGGCGTGGGAGGTGATGTCGATGCCGGCGATCTCTTCCTCGGTGCTGATCCGGAAGCCCATCACCTTGTCGATGATCTTGCCGATGATCCACGTGACGATGAAGGAGTATGCGCCGACCGCGACCGGGCCCAGAACCTGCAGACCCAGCTGAGTGACACCGCCACCGTAGAACAGACCCTTGTGCTGCTGGTCCAGGAACGGGTAAGCGGCGAGGAAACCGAGGGAGACCGCGCCGATCACACCGCCGACCAGGTGCACGCCCACCACGTCGAGCGAGTCGTCGTAGTTGAGCTTGTACTTCAGGCCCACGGCGTAGGCGCAGACCACACCGGCCAGCGCGCCGATGAGCATGGCGGCCCAGGGGTCCACGAAACCGCAGGCCGGGGTGATGGCGACCAGGCCGGCGACGGCGCCCGAGGCGATGCCGAGGCTGCTGGCGTGGCCGTCGCGGACCTTCTCGACCACGAGCCAGGCGCCGGCGGCGACCGCGGTGGCGATCTGGGTGTTCATGAACGCCAGGCCGGCGGTCCCGTCCACGGCGAGCTCTGAGCC
This sequence comes from Streptosporangium sp. CA-135522, assembly GCF_050949235.1. NCBI lineage: Bacteria > Bacillati > Actinomycetota > Actinomycetes > Streptosporangiales > Streptosporangiaceae > Streptosporangium > Streptosporangium sp. CA-135522. The sequence goes on along the minus strand of NZ_CP192026.1, from coordinate 2,050,549 downwards.
CGCGTTGAAACCGAACCAGCCGAACCACAGCAGGCCCGCGCCCAGCAGCACCAGAGTCAGGTTGTGCGGGCGCATCGGGTCCCTGCGCCATCCGGCGCGCTTGCCGAGCACGAGGGCGAGGGCGAGGGCCGCCGCACCGGCGTTGATGTGGACCACGGTGCCGCCGGCGAAGTCCTCGATGCCGAGGCTGAACAGCCAGCCGTTGCCCCAGACCCAGTGGGCGACGGGGAAGTAGACGACGGTCGCCCAGACGATGCTGAACAGCACCCAGGCGCCGAACTTCGCCCGGTCGGCGATGGCACCGCTGATCAGCGCGACGGTGATGATCGCGAAGGTGAGCTGGAAGGCGGAGAAGACGAGGCTCGGCATGCCGCTGCCGTCGGTCTTTGTGGCCGTCTCGACCAGGCTCTGCAGCCCGAGGGCGTCGAAGCCGCCGACGAACTTGTTGACGAGCTCGCTGCCGTTGTCGGTGAAAGTCAGCGAGTGCCCGTAGAGGACCCAGGCGATGGTGACGGTGACGATGCTGACGAACGACATCATCATCATGTTCAGGACACTCTTCGCCCTGGTCATGCCTCCGTAGAAGAACGCGAGCCCAGGCGTCATCAACAGCACCAGCGCGGTGGCCGTGATCATCCAAGCAGTGGTGCCGCTATCGATCTTCATTCGAAGCGACCCTCCCTTACAAATGGCGTGTGGCCGTTTTCACAGTCGCAGTGAACGCTTCCTGGGCTCCGTCGACCGGCCGCGCACTGACGTTGCGCCAAAGCGTGTTCTTTCGCCGTTTCAGGTCACAACCGTGCGTGTTTCACATCTGTGAATCTCGGCCCCGTGGTGTTTCGGAGATGTTTCGGACAGGGCGGGTCTTGGCGTGAAGATGACCGCAACTACGCTTAGGTATGCCTTACCTAAACTTCTAAGGGGATTCGATGACCATCCGCACGGCCAAGATCGCGGCCGCCGTCCTGCTGTCCGCCGTCACCCTCGCGGCCTGTGGCTCCTCCGGCGGTGACCAGGCCACCGCGGGCCCGACCCGCACGATCAGGCACGCGATGGGCGAGGGGAAGGTGCCGCAGTCCCCCAAGCGGGTCGTCGTGCTCGACACCGACAAACTCGACACCATGGTCTCCCTGGGCCTCGCGCCGGTCGGCGCGGCGCAGGCGGCCGAAAACCAGGCATGGCCGAAATACCTGGGCTCCGCGCTCGCTTCCACCAAGCCGGTCGGCACCCTCCAGGCGCCCAACCTCGAAGCCATCGCCGCGCTCAAGCCGGACCTGATCCTCGGCACGAAGTTCCGGCAGGAGCAGTTCTACGACAAGCTCAACCGAATCGCCCCCACCGTGTTCACCGAGAAGGTCGGAACCACCTGGAAGGAGAACTTCCTCCTGGACGCCGACGCGCTGGGGAAGAAGGCGCAGGCGGACAAGCTCCTCGCCGACTACCAGGCTCGGGCGCGCTCCCTGGGCGGCTCCGACGCCGTCAAGGTGAGCATCGTGCGTTTCATGCCCGCGCAGATCCGGATGTACGGCCCCGAGTCGTTCAGCGGCATCGTCGTCGGCGACGCCGGCTTCGGCCGTCCCGAACCCCAGCGGCTGGCCGACGCGCAGGACAAGCGCTTCGGCGAGCTGAGCCAGGAGAACCTCTCCCAGGCCGACGGCGACGTGCTCTTCTACAGCGCCTACGGCGACCAGGCCGCGCAGAGCCAGGCCACGGTCACCGCGGGCCCGCTCTGGAAGAGCCTTCCGGTGGTCAAGGCCGACAAGGCTCACAACGTCGACGACGAGACCTGGATGCTCGGCATCGGCGTCACCGCCGCCGGAAAGATCCTGGACGACCTGGAGAAGTACGCCAAGCCGTAGCGGCTTGTCCGGTGCGGCTTGTGTGAGTCGTGCCGAGGTTTATCCATGTTGCTGCGCCGCCACCCCGTCGGTCACCAACGGCTACCGGCGCGCCGAGAAGTTGCATGATCCGGTTAGATGAGGACATGCGTCCTGATCTGGCTATGCCCCCGAAGCTGACGGCCGGGGACCGGGTGGCGGTGGTCTCGCCCTCCTTCGCGGCGCCGGGGATGTTCCCCGCCGTGCACGAGCTGGCGATGCGGCGGCTTCGCGACGAGTTCCGGCTAGAACCTGTGGAATATCCGACGACCCGCCGGTTGGGCTCCTCGGCACAGGATCGGGCCGCCGATCTGATGGACGCGTTCGCCGACCCGGGCATCCGCGCGGTGCTGGCCACGATCGGAGGGGATGACCAGCTCAGCGTGCTGCCCTTCCTGGATCCCGCCGTGGTCACCGCCGACCCCAAGCCCTTCGTCGGCTACAGCGACAACACCAACCTGCTCAACTGGCTGTGGAACCTTGGTCTGGCGGGCTATCACGGCGGGTCAACGATGGTGCACCTAGGGCGCGGCGGCGGCCTGCACCCGGTGTCGGCCGACTCCCTGCGGGCGGCGCTGCTCACCGGCGGGGACGTCGAGCTGCATCCGGCCGAAGTGTTCAGCGAAGACGAGCTCGACTGGGGCGACCCCGCGTCCTTGAACCATGCGGCGCCGACCCAGCCCGGTCCCGGCTGGAGCTGGCACCGGCCCGACCTGGTCATCACCGCCCCCACCTGGGGAGGCAACCTGGAGATCCTGCACTGGAACCTGGCCGCGAACCGATGGATTCGCCCGGTCGAGGACTACGCCGGGTGCGTGCTGCTGCTGGAGACCTCCGAGGAGATGCCCTCGGCCCAGGAGGTGTTCCGCATGCTACGCAACGCCGGCGAACGCGGGCTACTCGCGCAGTTTCCGGCCGTCCTCGTCGGTACGGCCAAAGCCGGCAGCCTGCTGCGGCGCACCACGCCCGACGAGCGGGACGACTACCGCGCCGAGCAACGTGAAGCGATCCTGCGGGCCCTGAACCACTACAACCCCGAGGCCATGGTCGTGTTCGGCGTCGACTTCGGGCATACCGATCCTCAATGGGTCCTGCCCTACGGCGGATCGGTGACCGTGGACGGCCCGGCTCGACGCATCATCGCTCACTACTGACCCCGCTGTGCGCTGCCGGCGAGCGCGTGATCCGCAGGATCGGGCGCGACCGACGGTCTGACCTCGGCCGCGCCACCGCCCTCGAACAGGCCGAAGGCCTGAACCAACCAGAACGCAACTGAGACGGCCGGCCGCACCACCCACCCACCGCAGCGCGAACCCCACCCCAACCACCGCAACCCGCTAAACCGCAGCCCGAACCCCACCACGCCGTGGACAACCCACCCGGCACGACCCACACAAGCCGTACCGGACAACCCTTACGTCAGGCGGCCGTGGCCATCTTTCGCAGGCGTGCCAGCGCGTCGCGCTCGATACGGCGGGCGCGGTCGCTGCTCTGCCTCAGTCCGGGCATCACCGAGTAGGCGAAGGCGGCGAAGAGTCCGGCCATGAGTCCGGCGCTGAGCGTGGACAGAACGAGGGCGATGGTGCTGAAGGCTTTCAAAACCGCTTTCCAGATGGTGGTACGGCCTCGCCGGTCAGGTGACCGGCGAGGCCGTCTGTGGATTTTTCTGGGGGTCAGCACTGATTCCAGACGCCGGCGGCAGCGGTACGGCGAGCGAAGTCGGCGAAGTCGCGGAGCGGACGGAGTGATCTCGGGATCCCTGATCAGCGACGGCGCAGCCGTGGAACGGTCCTTTCGGGCGCGAGAGCCGAACTGAGGGGAAATGCCGATCGAGTGGGCGCCGGCGTGGACGGATCATCGTCGGAGGCTGACAGCCCTCGCCCGCTGACGGCGATGACCACCTTGGCGCAACGGAGGGGAAGAGGCCAGTCTGGACAGCTTTCACGTTGTTGCAGGTAAGGACGGAGTTACTGCAGCAACATGCAGGGGCCGATGGATTGTGCTCCCAGGAGCTTGGAAGCCCTCTGGACCTTCCCGCGCGATGAGCTGATCTATCGCTTCTTCTTGCACCGCAGCATGTCGGACAACCCGCAGGTGGCCGCCTACTTCCACGAGATCCACCGGGCCGACGACCGGCATCGGGTGATCGACGAGCCGATCCGGCTGCTGCTCATCGCCGACCACGGCACCTTCGCCCTGCTGAAGAAGCCCTACGATGTCGAGCTGATCCGCGACAGGCAGCGCTGGATCACCCGCCGTCTACGCACCGACAACGCCTGCTACATTGGCAGCCCCACGGCGATCCCCGGTTGACGCCCACTGTCCCGAGGCGGTCGCCCGCCCCCGCTCACCGTCGGAACGCCGACGCCGTCGAGCGTGTTGCGGCCCGACCCGCGTGTTGCGGCCTGGCCCGCTATGGAAGAGGAAGATCATGAATGCCCTGAACGCCCTGCGCTCCGTCGTCCGCGGCCGAATCTGGCTGCCCGGCGATTCCGAATTCGACGCCTGCCGTCGTCCTTGGAACCTGGCCGTCGAGCAACCGGTGGCCGCCGTGGTCGAGGCCGCCGATGCCGACGACGTCGCCGCCCTCGTCCACTACGCCCGCTCCGCGGGACTGGGCGTCACCACCCAGCCCAACGGACACGGCGCGACCGGTGGGACCGAGGGAACGATCCTGCTGCGCACCCGGCGGCTGGACACGCTGGAGATCGACCCCGTCGCCCGCCGCGCCCGCGTCGGGGCGGGTGTGCCCTCGAGGCACCTGCAGGCCGCCGCCGTGCCGTACGGCCTGACCGGCCTGCCCGGCAGCTCCCCGATCGTCAGCGTCACCGGCGTCGCCCTCGGCGGCGGACTGAGCTGGTTCGGCCGCGCCCACGGCTGGGTCGCCGACAACGTCACCGCTTTCGACATCGTCGACGCCGCCGGCCACCAGCGGCACGTCACCGCCGACACCGACCCCGACCTGTTCTGGGCACTACGCGGCGCGGGCGGCGACTTCGCGATCGTCACCGCCCTGGAACTGACCCTGCACCCGGCGCCGACCCTGTACGGCGGCCGGACCCTGTGGGCGGCCGAGCACGCCCCAGAGGTGATGGAGGCCTACCGGCAGATCACCGCCACCGCACCCGACGAGCTGACCGTCTGGTTGGACCTGCTGCACTTCCCCGGCTCCGACCCCATGGTCGCCGTGGACGCCACCTATCTCGGCGAAGCAAGCGAGGCACGTGATCTGCTGAGCCCGCTGGAGCGCCTCCCCAAGCCCATCTTCGACGGCAGGGGCGTCATGCCGGTCTCCGAACTCGGGTCCATCACCGCTGAGCCGACCGACCCCGGCGCGGGATCCTCGCGCGGCGAGCTGCTGACCGAGCTGGACGACGCCGCGGTCAAGACGCTGCTGGCCGACCCCATCGCACCGCTGATGGGCGTGCAGATCCGGCACCTGGCCGGCGCGTTCACCCGCGCCTCCGACAGCCCGCACGGCCCGCTCACCGAGCCCTACGCGCTCTACCTGTTCGGTGTCCCCACCGATCCGGCGACGGCCCAGGCCATCGCAGCCAGACAGCGCGCCCTCGCCGAGGCCCTCCCCACCAGCGGTCGCAAGCCCTTCACCTTCCTCAACCCCGGCGAGACCGCGGCCCATGCCTTCACCCCCGCCGTGCTGGCCCGCCTGCGCGACATCAAGCGCCACCACGACCCGCACAACGTCTTCCGCAGCAACTTCCCCATCCCGGCCTGAACGTCCGGCAGCGGGCACTCGCCCTTCTCCCGAGAGCCTCTCCCCGGCCGACCGGCGCACCCGGCCCAGGGCAGTGCCGACCCTGGGCCAGGTAACGCCCCGGTCGCGCGGCCGGTCCGCCCAGGCCTGCAGGCCGGCGTCCATCTGAGCGCTCACGGCGGCGATGTGCGGCAGGAAGTCGAGGAGCTGCCCGACGGTCATGCGGTCCGGTCAGGATTCCTTTGGTGGGCCTGAGGTGGTCGAGGTGGAGCGGCCGGAGCCCTGGTCGCCGAGATGCTCGTCCGGGTGCGTGCGACCGGCTCAACCCGACCGATGCCTGGGCACCGGACCATCAGATCCAGCCTCGCTCCTTGGCGCGGGCACCGATCTGGAAGCGATTGGCCGCGTCCAGCCTGGCCATCAGGTCCGCGACATAGCCCCGGAACGTACGCACGGACACGCCCATCGCCCGAGCCGCCACCTCGTCCTTGCCAAGCCGATCGAGTAGAACGAGCACCTGTTTCTCGACGGGGCTGGGATCGGCCGCGTCGGGTTCGAGGTCGACAGCTCGGCTCCAGGCCTGTTCGAAGAGCCCGATCAGCGTCCCGATGATGCCGGGCTGCCGGATCATCAGCGCCCCGGCGGCGGGATTGTCCAGTTCGATCGGCACGAACGCCGTCTCGCGATCGAAGATGAGCAGCAGCTGGATCGGCTCGTCGATCACCCGGTGCCGGTCGCCGGCCCGGTGGATCTCGTGGAAGTAGGCGGCCACCTGCGGGTTGTCCAACGTGCTGCGATGCACGATCGACCGGTGGCGGACGCCTGCGCGCAACTCGGCCAGGGCCCTGTCGCGGACGCGAGGATCCACCCGCGAGCGGGACGGATGCATCGCCAGGACGTCCTTGACGTTGGCGGACGCCTGCCAGATCCGCTGCTGGGTCTGCTCGACGCCCTCGACGCGCTCCACGAGCTCGATCGGCTCACCAGCACTCTGCTCGGCCAGCAGCGAGGGGAGAACCGCGGTGACCTGGCGCAACTCACTGCCGACCGCGTCCAGCCGCCGTTCGATCAACCGTTCCATCGCCACCTGAGGTCCGACCGCGGTTACACCCCCATCAGAGCCCACTTCCAAAAGGCGCAGCTCCACCAGGCGTTCGAGGACGACCCTGTCGACCTCTGTGGCATCGGTGCCTGGATTCCGCAGAAAGAAGCGATAGATCAGCTCATCGGACGGGGAGATCCCGAGGGCTTCCAGACTCATGAGGGAAATCTATTGGCCTGTGCATGTTGCTGTAACGATCCCCCTTCACGTGCAACAACGCGGAAGCCTCCCGGGTGGGCTTCTTGGGTGTGCGGATGACCGTGCAGGAGCGCGACCGCCGGACCTGATCCACCATGGCGTACGCGTAGCGTCACCGGCCCGACATCGATGTCGTTGAGAGCAAAGCCGTCGAACGTCTGATGCGGATTCCCGATCGCCCCGAACGTGAGCACAGCCCTGATGCGCCGCCAGGCTTCTCGCGGGTCGGGCCGGCCGGCGACCTTGGGGAGATGAACACCTGCTGGATTCGGCGAGGAAGCTCTGCCAGCCGGCACTGTCACGCGGGGCGGCGCACATGGTGACCGCCTGGCCGTCGGCGATGCGCAGGTCTCCGTAGACCCAGGGCTTCTCCGGTCCGCGGCCGAAGGAACGCAGCACCAGGGGGTTTGCGTTTCGGGGTGGTGTTTCCTTGCAGCGGGTGGCCATGCGCTCCTTTCGCCAGGGAGGCTTCAGCTACGGCGCGGCACCCTGAACCGGTCGGGAAGAGATCGCTTCAGCCTCTCCCGGATCCCTGAACGGCCGGAAAAGGCAGCGACTACGGCGCGCACGCCCTACGGCCGGCGGCCATGGCGCGGAGGTGGGTGGGTGGTGCGGCCGGCGTAAAAAGAGCCCGCAACCACCGCGCCCGAACAGGCCGAAGGCCTGAACCAACCAGAACGCAACTGAGACGGCCGGTCGCACCACCCACCCACCGCAGCGCGAACCCCACCCCAACCACCGCAACCCGCTAAACCGCAGCCCGAACCCCACCACGCCGTGGACAACCCACCCGGCACGACCCACACAAGCTGCACCGGACAACCCTTACGTCAGGCGGCCGTGGCCATCTTTCGCAGGCGTGCCAGCGCGTCGCGCTCGATACGGCGGGCGCGGTCGCGGCCGATGCCGTAGCGCTCTCCCACCTCGGTCAGCGTGTGCTCGCGACCGTCCATCAGGCCGTAACGCCAGCGGAGCATCTCGCGGGTCTGGCCCTCCAGGCCGGTCAGCCACTGCTCCAGGCGCTCCCGCTCCAGGATGTCCAAGGCCTGCTGCTCGGGATCCGCCCACGTCTCGTCGGCGATCATGTCGCCGAGCTCTGTCTCGTCCTCGTCGCCTACGCCCAACTGGAGGGAGACGGGGTCGGAGGCCCAGCGGCGCAGCTCGCGGACCCGCTCGATCGGCAGCTCCAGCACGGCGGCCAGATCCGCGTCCGTCGGCTCCTGGTCGAACTCGGCCAACATGTCGCGCCGGACCCGCATCAGCCGGGTCATCTGCTCACCGGCATGGGTGGGCAGCCGGACCGGCCGGGCCTGCTCGTGGATCGCGCGGCCCACGGACTGGCGAATCCACCATGTGGCGTATGTGGAGAATTTGTAACCACGGCGGTAATCGAATTTCTCGACCGCCCGCACGAGGCCCAGGTTTCCTTCCTGGACCAGATCGATCAGCGGCATTCCCCGCCCGGAGTATTTGCGCGCGACCGCCACCACAAGACGTAGATTGGCCTGGATGAATTCATCTTTGGCCCGTTGTCCTGAAATAGCGAGTCGTTCGAGCTCCTCATCGGCGGCGTCCGCGATCCGCGGCTCCGCCAGCCCACTGTCCAGCAACTGCTCCGCGAAGAGACCCGCCTCGATCCGCTTGGCGAGCTCGACTTCCTCTTCCGCGGTGAGCAGGGGCACCCGCCCGATTTCAGCCAGGTAGGTCCCGAGCAGGTCTCGATCCGAGACGTGCTGATCCTGCGTCCGATTCCCCGTCGGCCTTGCCATCCGATGGCACCTCGCTCCGCCTGCTTATGGCAGGCCCGCACGCTCGCTCAAGGCCCCGCGCGTGCGGACATGCCGCTTGCCTAATCAACGCTCGGATCAGTGCAAAGATTCCCTAAAGAAGTACGCCCGAAGAACGGTTTTGATTTCCTCCTCAAGGAGGATGCACTTCGCACGTGATGTCACAGGCGTTGCCGCTGCCCCGACCGGCGGGGCCTCAAACCAGGCATCTCAGACCAGACCCTCAGATCAGACCAGGCACCTCAACCCAGGCACCTCAACCCAGGCACCTCTGATCAGACCAGGCACCTCAACCCAGGCGCCTCGGACCGGGACCTCGATCAGGGCGACTCACACCAGGCGACGCCCCTCCTTCCAGACCTCCGCCACCAGCGGCACCCCCGGCCGGTAGGCGAGGTGGACGTAGGACGGAGCGTTCAGGACGACCAGGTCGCCACGCGCTCCCGCCTTCAACGTGCCGACGTCGTCGCGGCGCAGCGCCCTGGCTCCGCCGTACGTGGCGGCCCTGATCGCCTCAAGCGGCGTCATCCGCATCTCCCGGACGGCCAGCGCCAGGCAGAACGGCATGGAAGAGGTGAAAGAGGAGCCGGGATTGCAGTCGGTGGCCAGCGCGACGGTCACCCCGGCCGCCAGCAGGCGGCGCGCGTCCGGGTACGGCGAGCGGGTGGAGAACTCCGCCCCGGGCAGCAGGGTGGCCACCACTCCGGCCGAAGCCAGCGCCGAGACGTCCTCGCCGGTCAGGTGAGTGCAGTGGTCGGCCGAGGCGGCGCCCAGCTCGGCGGCGAGGCGCGCGCCCGGACCGTCGCCGAGCTGGTTGGCGTGAATCCGCGGCAGCAGTCCGGCTTTGATCCCGGCGAGCAGGATCTCCCTGCTCTGGTCGGCGTCGAACGCGCCGCGCTCGCAGAACACGTCCACCCACCTGGCGTGCGGCGCGCAGGCCTCCAGCATCTCTCCGGTGACCATGCGAACGTAGTCGTCGGCGGAGGACGCGTCCGGCGGCACGATGTGCGCGCCGAGATACGTCGTCTCGTCCGTGAAACGTCTGGCGATCTCCAGCGATCGGCGCTCGTCCTCGACCGTGAGACCGTAACCGCTCTTGATCTCGACGGTGGTGGTCCCCTGGGCGTGCATCTCGGAGACCAGGGCGGCCGTCCTCTCCGCGAGGAGGGCGTCGGTGGCGGCGCGGGTCGCGGCGACCGTGGTGCGGATGCCTCCCGCGGTGTAGGGCTCACCCGACATGCGGGCGGCGAACTCCGCCGTGCGATCTCCGGCGAAGACCAGGTGGGCGTGGCTGTCCACGAAACCGGGGATGACACAGCGCCCTGCCACATCCACGCGCGCGTCGGCGCCGGGGTCGTCGCCGGCCGTTCCGATCCACGCCACCCGGCCGTTCTCGACCACCAGGGCGGCGTTCTCGATCTCCTCCCGCCCGGGGTCACCGGTGTAGAGCAGCCCGATCCGGTCGAAGAGGACACTCGGTCGATCGGCGCTCACGCGTTCTCCCCCCGTGCCTCGACGATCGCCTCGCCCAGCAGCGTGCCCACGTCGCCGAGGACGTGCCGTCCCTCGGCGACCACCCGGCGACCGCCGGACACCACCGAGTGCACGTCCGCGGCCGTCGCGGCGAAGACCACCGCCTCCGAGGCGCCGCTGCGGGGCGCGCCCGCCGTACGGACCGAGTCGAGCCGCACCGACACCAGGTCGGCCCACGCGCCGGGCACGAGCATGCCCGCGTCGGGGAAGCCCAGCGAGGCGTGTCCGGCGGCGGTGGCGGCGTGGAGCAGTTCGGCGGCCGTCCAGTGGCCGCGCTGCTCGGTGGCCAGCCGCTCGTCCAACTCGACCGCGCGGGCCTCCTCGAACAGGTCGATGACCGCGTGGCTGTCCGAGCCGAGCGTGATCGGTGAACCCGCCTCGCACATCGCCCGGGCCGGGCCGATGCCGTCGGCCAGGTCGCGTTCGGTGGTGGGGCACATACAGACGTGGGTGCCTGACTGGCCGAGCAGCGCGATGTCCACGTCGGACACGTGCGTCGCGTGCACGGCGGTGGAGCGGGGGCCGAGCACGTCGTGCTCGCTCAGCACCTGGACGGGGCTGGCGGCGTACATCTCCACGCAGGCGGCGTTCTCCGCCCGCTGCTCGGACACGTGGACGTGCATCGGCAGCGCGTGGTGGTGGGAGAACCTGCTGACCGTCGGCATCTGCTCGGGAGGAACCGCGCGGACCGAGTGGACGGCCACGCCGACCTCCACGTCCGCCGCTTTCCGGTAGGCGCCCACGAGATCCTCGACCCGCACGGCCCATCTGTCGGCGTCGCCGTCGCCGAAGCGCAGTTGCGTGCCGGCCAGCGGGGTGCCGAAGCCGCCGGTCAGGTAGCAGGCGTCCAGCAGCGCGATGCGCAGGCCGGCCTCCCTCGCGGCCTGGACGAGGGCGTGGCCCATGACGTTCGGGTCGTCGTACGGCGTGCCGCCCGGCCCGTGGTGAAGGTAGTGGAACTCCCCGACGGCGGTGATTCCGGCCAGTGCCATCTCGGCGAAGGCGGCCCTGGCCAGCCGGAGGTAGGAGTCGGGGGTGAGCGTCGTGGCCACGCCGTACATCTGCTCGCGCCAGGTCCAGAAACTGCCCTTCTCCCGCTGCGTGACCCCGCGCAGGGCGCGGTGGAAGGCGTGGGAGTGCGCGTTGGCCAGCCCGGGAACGGTCAGCCCGTCGAGCCGGACGGAGCCCGCGGGAGGTTCGGCCATGCCCGGTGTGATCTCTTCGATCCGGGAGCCCGAAACTTTCACGAGCACTCCCGCGACGACCTCGCCCGGTGGTAGCCAGGCCAGTTCGCACCAGTAGTTCAGCTCCGGCACAGCTCCTCCAGGGCGGTGGCGAGGGCGGCGACCCCCGCGCGGCAATCGGACATCTCTGCGTATTCATCCGGGGAATGTGAGATTCCCGTTGGATTGCGTACGAACACCATCGCGCTGGGTATGCCCGCGGACGCGAGGATCCCGGCGTCGTGACCGGCTCCGGTCGGCAGGACCGGCACGTCCCCCAGTGCCGCCGCGATTCGTTCCCGCAGGGCCCGGTCGAAGTCGACGACCGGGGTCCACGATTCGGCGCTCACCTCGGCTCCGGAGAACTCGGTCAGCTCGGCGACCAGTGCCTGGACCGCCTTCTCGTCGCCGCCCCGGGCGTCCAGCCAGGCGCTGACCAGTCCGGGGATGGCGTTGGCGTTGTTGGGCGACACGCGAAGCTTGCCGAAGGTGGCCACCACGCCGCCCCGCTCCGCGGCCTGGCGGGCGTGCAGGACGGTCCGGGCGAAGGGCAGCATCGGGTCGTCGCGGTCTTCCAGCCGGGTGGTGCCCGCGTGGTTGGCCTGGCCGTGGAAGTCGAACCGCCAGCGGCCGTGCGGCCAGATGGCGGCGGCGACGCCGACCGGGGCGTCCCGGTGGACCAGGGCCTGCCCCTGCTCGACGTGGAGCTCCACGAAGACGCCGACGTGGCCGAGGGTCTCGTCGTCGCGGCCGAGCTCGCCGGGGTCGCGACCGGCCCGGCGCAGCACCTCGGCCATCGAGTCGCCCTCGTCGTCGATCAGGCCGCGGGCCCGGTCGGGATCCAGCGCGCCGGTGAGCAGCCGGGACCCCATGCAGGGGACGCCGAACCTGGCGCCCTCCTCGTCGGTGAAGCAGGCCACCCCCAGCGGGCGCCGCGGCTCGAAGCCCCTGGCCCGTAGCATGTCGAGGGCGGCGAAGGCGGACACGACCCCGAGGGGTCCGTCGAAGGCGCCGCCCTGCCGTACCGAGTCCAGGTGGCTGCCCGTGACGACGCCCGGCCGGCCCGAGGGGTCGCCCCACCAGGCCCACAGGTTGCCGTTACGGTCTTCTCTCAGGTCGAGGCCGCGCCCGGCGGCCTCCTGGCGGAACCACTGCCGCAGCTCCAGATCGGCGGGCGACCACGCGTCGCGAAGGTAGCCCCGGGTCCGGCCGTCACGTCCGAGGTGCGCGATGGCACCCCACATCTCGTCGAACACCCCTCCATTATGTGAATGGAGTCATTCATTGGCGAACCCGCACCCCCTCAGCGGGCGGGTCCACCCGATGGGCGGACGGTGATCTCGGTGAGGTGGGCGTCGGGAGAGGCCGTCACCGCCGCCATCACCGCCCGGGCCACCGAGTCCGGGGCCAGGTATTTCTCCGGCTCGTAGACCCCGCTCTCCTGGGCCCGCACCCCGCGCTGCATGTCGGTGTCCACCCGTCCCGGGTAGACCGTGGTGACCCGCAGGTCGGGCTCCTCCAGGCGGAGCGCGTCGGCGAAGGCGCGCAGCGCGAATTTACTGGCGGCGTAGGAGGCCCAGCCGGGGTTGGCCCGCTGCCCCGATCCCGAGTTGATCAGCACCACCTGGCCGCCCGCCGCGCGCAGCGCCGGCAGCAGCAGCCTGGTCAGCTCGGCCACCGCGACCACGTTGACCTCCATCGTCCGCCGCCACACCTCGGCGGGTGTGTCGGCGATCCGCCCCAGGGTCACCACGCCCGCGCTGTGCACCAGCACGTCGAGCCGGTCGATCCCGGCGACGTCGGCTTCGGTGACGGCGGTGAGCTCGACCGGCCAGGGGCGCGCGCCCGGCAGGCCGGCGCACACCTTGGCCAGCGCCTCGCCGTCCCGGCCGCCGAGCAGCAGGTCGTGGGCGGGGGCCAGGGCGTGCGCGATCGCCGCGCCGACCCCTCGGGAAGCGCCGGTGACCAGCGCGGTCGGTCGTGCAGACATGCGGGTCACCCTACTCCGGGCGGCTCCGGGTCATCCCGGTCACCCCGGACACCCGATGCCGTCCGGGCATCCGTGCGGCTCCCCGGCGGCGGCAAGACCGTCTACGAGATCACCGAGACCGGGCGGGCCGAGTTCATGACGCAGCTGATGAACCACTGGTGGAAGATCATGCCGATCGTCGACCCCTTCCAGGTCGCGCTGACCTTCATGGACAGGCTCTCCCCCGCCGACCTGTCCGACGCGCTGGAGGGCAGGGCGGAGCAGCTCAGAGCGGCCGTCGCGATGCTGGGCCGGGCGATCGGCGCCAAGCGCGCCCACGGCGCGCCCAGGCACGTGGACGAGGTCCTGTGGCTCGACTCGGCCCAGCTCCAAACGCAGCCGGCCTGGATCGAGGAGGCCATCGGCAAGGTCGAGAGCGGTGACCTGCCGTGAAAACCTGTTGAGCTTCTCCCTACGTCAGGCTTCAGTCTCTCCTCGGGACGCCCGTCGTCCCCGGACGCTCCCGGCTCTCCCGAGCGCGTCCGGCTCCTGCCGGCGCACCCCCGACCGGCACACCCCCGGAACACCCATCCACGAAAGGAGAATCATGATCATTGAAGCGCACGGGCTGCGCAAGACCTTCGTCGCCAAACGAGGGCGAGGCAAGACGGAGGAGGTCGAGGCCGTCCGCGGCCTCGACCTGGCCGTGGACGAGGGCGAGATCTTCGCCTGCCTGGGCCCGAACGGCGCGGGCAAGACCACCACCGTCCGAATGCTCGCCACCTTCGTCGTCCCCACCGCCGGAAGCGCCCGGGTGGCCGGGCACGACGTGGTGAAGGAGGCGGGCAGGGTCCGGGAGAAGATCGGCTATGTCAGCCAGAGCGGCGGCGTGGACGACAACACCCCGGGCAGGGAGAGCCTGCTGCTGGCCGCGCGCATCGCCGGGCTCTCCCGCAGGCAGGCGCTCACCCGCGCCGACGAGTTGTTGGAGACCTTCAGCCTGACCGAGCTCGCCGGCCGCCCGGTCAAGACGCTCTCCGGCGGACAGAAGCGGCGGTTCGCGCTGGCCATCGGCCTGGTGAACCGGCCTCCGCTGGTCTTCCTGGACGAGCCGACCACCGGCCTGGACCCGCAGAACCGCGCCAACCTGTGGGATGAGGTGCGCACCCTGCGCGACCAGGGCACCAGTGTGCTGCTGACCACCCACTATCTGGACGAGGCCGACGCGTTGTGCGACCGCCTGGTCATCGTCGACCACGGCCTGATCGTCGCCGAGGGCACCCCCGAGGAGCTCAAGAAGGAGGTCTCGGGTGATGTCGTAACGCTCAGGCTCGACGACATCGACGCCGCCCAGAAGCTGCTCGCCGCACAGCCGTACATCAAGCGGACCCAGGCGGAGGACGACGCGCTGCGCGCCTATCTCGACGACGGCGAGCACAACCTGCCCGCGCTGCTGCGCGCCCTGGAGGCCGGCGGCCTGGGCATCCGGTCCATCTCCCTCGACCGGGCGACGCTCGACGACGTGTTCCTGCGGCACACCGGCCGTTCCCTCCGCGACGCCGCCTGACGCCGCCCCGACCCCAGAGGACCCCCCGATGTTCCGACACACCATGCTGTTTCTGGGCTACGAGCTCGGAAACGTCCGCCGCAACCCGGTCTGGCCGCTGTTCGGCATCCTTCAACCCGTGCTCTACCTGCTGCTGTTCGCCCCGCTGCTGACCGGGATGACCCCGGGCGGAACGCTGACCGACGCGCTGCGGGTGTTCACGCCCGGCGCGATGATGATGATCGCCCTGTTCGGCTCGCTGTTCACCGGCTTCGCGATGATCCAGGAGACCCGCAACGGGGTGCTGGAGCGGCTCGCGGTCAGCCAGGCCTGGCGGCCCGCGATCATCCTCGGCCGCGTGCTGAAGGACATGATCGTGCTGGTTCTCCAGGCGCTCCTGGTGATCGGCGTCGCCGTGCTGATGGGCCTGCGGATCGGCCTGCCGGAGCTGGGCCTGATGGTGCTGCTCATGGCCGTGACCGGCCTGTTCGCCGCCAATCTGTCCTACGGCCTGGCGCTGGCGCTGCGCGACGAGAACGGCATGTCACAGATCATCCAGTTCTTCGCGCTGCCGCTGATGCTGCTCGCCGGCATGATGCTGCCGATCTCGCTCGGTCCCGACTGGATGCAGGCGGTCGCCAGGTTCAACCCGCTCTACTACTCGGTCGAGGCCGGCCGCTCCCTGTTCGCCGGGCACCTGTCCGACAGCACGATCCCGACGGCCTTCGGCGTCTTCCTCGTGCTCGGCGCGCTCACCCTCACCTGGTCGGTCCGCTCGCTGCGCAAGCTCGCGGGCTAGAGCCGGGCGCGGCCGTCAGTCGATGAAGATCCCGGCCCGGTCGATCATCCGTTCGTACTCCTCCAGCCGGGCCTGCGTCCGCAGCGGCGCCGCGTCCGCCATGGCCTCCACCAGCACCATGGCCAGGGCGAGCGGCGCCGCGTGCGAGTCGAACACCAGCCGCTCGCCGACCGGGGCGTCCAGGATCACGTCGGCCTCGAACGGCGCGTCCGGCCGATCGGTGATCACCGCGGTCCGCAGGCCGAGCTCCCGGGCGCTGCGCAGGGCCTGTACGGCCTCGGCCGGATAGCGGGGCAGGATCACCGCGACCAGCCAGCCCGCCCCAGCCCGCCGGGCGGCGTGCAGGCCGTCGGCCAGCTCGGAGCCGCCGTGGGTCAGCAGGCGGACATCGGGGTGGATCCGGCGGGCGAAGTAGGCGAACGTGGTGGCCAGGCCGCTCGACACCCGCAGCCCGAGCACCGGCAGCGGCTCGCACCCGGCCAGCTGGGCGCCCAGCTCCGCGACGGCCGACGGATCACCCAGCCCGTCACGGACGTTGCGCAGGTTCTCGATCTCCACATCGATCGCGGTCTGCAGGTCGTTGGCCCGCGACGGGTTCCGCTCGCCCACGACGAAGGGCCGCAACGCCTGCCGGAGCTCGGGGTATCCCGCGAAGCCGAGCACCATGGCGAACCTGGTCACCGACGGCTGGCTCACCCCGGCCCGTTCGGCCAGCTCCACGCTGGACAGGAAGATGGCCTCGGCCAGGTGGTCATCGAGGTAGCGCGCGATCCGCCGCTGCACAGGCGACAGCCGCCGGCCCTCCAGGAGTTGATCGAGTGCGTCGCCCACGCCACCTCCAACCGCTCGATCGTCGGCGAGCATTCCCGCCGGCCGCCCGACGCCCCCGGCGCCGCTCACAGGACGGCGCCGGGGGCGGGAGGCGGCGTCTCAGGACTCGCGCATCGGGATCCGGACGCCGCGCTCCTGCGCGACGGTGGCGGCCCCGTCGTAGCCCGCGTCGACGTGGCGGATCACGCCCATGCCCGGGTCGTTGGTGAGGACGCGGTTGAGCTTCTCGGCGGCGAGCGCGGTCCCGTCGGCGACGGTGACCTGCCCGGCGTGGATGGAGCGGCCGATGCCGACGCCGCCACCGTGGTGGATGGAGACCCAGGCGGCGCCGGAGGCCACGTTGAGCATGGCGTTCAGCAGCGGCCAGTCGGCGATCGCGTCGGAACCGTCGGCCATGGCCTCGGTCTCCCGGTACGGCGAGGCGACCGAACCGCAGTCGAGGTGGTCGCGACCGATCACCAGCGGGGCCTCGATCTCGCCGGAGGCCACCATGTCGTTGAACCGCTCACCGGCCAGATGGCGCTCGCCGTAGCCGAGCCAGCAGATGCGCGCGGGCAGACCCTGGAAGTGGACCCGCTCCCCGGCCAGCCGGATCCACCGGGCCAGCGGCTCGTTGTCCGGGAACAGCTCCAGGATCGCCTTGTCGGTCTTGGCGATGTCCTCGGCGGATCCTGACAGCGCCGCCCAGCGGAACGGCCCCTTGCCCTCGCAGAACAGCGGCCGGATGTAGGCCGGCACGAAGCCGGGGAAGTCGAACGCGCGGGTGTATCCGGCCAGCTGCGCCTCGCCCCGGATCGAGTTGCCGTAGTCGAACACCTCGGCGCCCGCGTCCTGGAACCCGACCATGGCCTCGACGTGCCTGGCCATGGCCTCGCGCGCCCTGCGCGTGAAGGCGGCCGGGTCCTTCTCCCGCTCGGCGGCCATGTCCTCGAACGCCACGCCGATCGGCAGGTACATCAGCGGGTCGTGCGCCGACGTCTGGTCGGTGACGATGTCGATCTCCGCGCCCCGGCGGAGCAGCTCGGGCACGGCCTCGGCCGCGTTGGCCTCCACGCCGATGCTCAGCGGCCTGCGCTGGTCGCGGGCCTCGTAGGCCAGGCGCAGCGCCTCGTCGAGGTCGTCGGCCTTCACGTCGAGGTAGCGGTGCTCGATCCGCCGGTCGATCGACCTGGGGTCGCAGTCGATGCAGATCGCCACGCCGCCGTTCATGGTGACGGCCAGCGGCTGGGCGCCGCCCATGCCGCCGAGCCCGGCGGTCAGCGTGATCGTGCCGGCCAGCGAGCCGGCGAACCGCTTGGCGGCGACGGCCGCGAAGGTCTCGTAGGTTCCCTGCAGGATGCCCTGGGTGCCGATGTAGATCCAGGAACCGGCCGTCATCTGCCCGTACATGGTCAGGCCCGCCGCCTCCAGGCGACGGAACTCCTCCCAGTTGGCCCAGTCGGGCACGAGGTTGGAGTTGGCGATGAGCACCCGGGGCGCCCACTCGTGCGTACGGAACACCCCGACGGGACGACCGGACTGCACCAGCAGCGTCTCGTCGCCCTCCAGCGTGGTCAGGGTGCGGGTGATCGCGTCGAAGGAGCGCCAGTCTCGCGCCGCCTTGCCCGAACCGCCGTAGACGACGAGTTGCTCCGGATGCTCGGCCACCTCGGGATCCAGGTTGTTCTGGATCATGCGGAGGGCCGCCTCCTGCGGCCACCCCTTGGCTGTGAGCGTGGTGCCGCGCGGCGCGCGCACGATCCGGCTGCCGGTCATGACCGAGCCTCCCCATCAGGACTGAATGAATGCATTCATATTTGTCACCTGGAGGCTACCGGTCAACCCGAGGAAGAGGGCATCCTGGGCAATACATCCCAGGATGCCCTGCCTTCCGGCCGCCGTCCCGACCTTTTTCCTGGCCCCCTGCCCCGCACGGACTGGACCGGAGATCGGGTGCGGCGAGCGCCCGACGAGCGCTCCTGTGCCAAGGAGAGGCTCCGCACAGGGCGGGATGCCCGGTTTCCTGGGTGGTCAACCAGTCAGCCGGACCGACGCCCGAACTATCCCGTTACGTTCCGCGGGAATTTACATCCGGAGGCACAGCGCACGAGCTCGGATCTACGTCGGCAGGAGGAACTGGGTGGCGGCCAGCTCGCGGTAGAGATCGTCGTCGTCGAGCAGCTCTCCGTGGGTGCCGACGGCCCGCACCCGGCCCGCCTCCATCACCACGATCCGGTCGGCGCTGGTCACCGTGGACAGGCGATGAGCGATCACGAGCACGGTCGTCTCCTTCGCCACCTCCGCGATCACCTCGCGCAGCCGTAGCTCGTTGACCGCGTCGAGCTGGGAGGTGGCCTCGTCGAGCAGGAGCAGGCGAGGACGGCGCAGCAGGGCCCGGGCGATGGCGACCCGCTGGCGCTCGCCGCCGGAGAGCATGATCCCCCGATGGCCCACCTTGGTCTCCAGGCCCTCAGGCAGCCGGGCGACCAGATCCTCCAGCCGGGTCAGCGCGAGCACCCGGCGAAGGTCGGCCTCGCTCACGCCCGGCGCGGCGAAGACCAGGTTCTCCCTGAGCGAGCCGTCCAGCACCGGCGCGTCCTGCTCGACGTAGCCGAGGGAGGCGCGCAGCTCGCTCAGCGGCCACTGCCCGATGTCGCGGCCGTCGACCGTGATCGTGCCGGACTGCTGCTCGTAGAACCGTTCGAGCAGGGCGAACACCGTGGACTTGCCCGCCCCCGACGGGCCGACGAGCGCGGTCATGCCACCGGCCGGCACCGCGAAGGAGACGTCGTGGTGGACCACCGGCCGGTCGTCGCCGTAGCGGAAGGCCACGCCCTCGAAGCTCACCCCGGCGGGAGCCGTGCCGACCTCGCCGCCCACGCCGGCGCTCTCCTCGGCCGGGAGCTCCTCGATCTCGCGGATCCGCTTCACCGCGGCCAGGCCGTTCTGCATCTGGGTGACGCCCTGGATCAACTGGCCGATCGGGGCGACCAGGTAGAACAGGTAGAGCAGGAAGGCGATCAGCGAGGACACCTCCAGCGCGCCCGAGGCGACCCGCGCGCCGCCCACGCCGAGCACGGCCACGAAGGCGAGCTGCGCGGAGACCCACGCGGAGATGCCGGCGATCGAGGTCCACCAGGCGACCGCGATGCCCCGGTCCCGCGCCTCGCGGGCCGCCTCCGCCACGGTGGCGATCTCGCGGTCCTCGGCGCCGCTGGCCTTGACCGTGCGGAAGGCCTGCAGCACCCGGTCGAGCACCGCGCCCATCTCGCCCACCGCGACCTGCGCCTGCGTCGAGGCCCGGCGGATGCGCGGCATGACCAGGCCCACCAGTGATCCGACCAGGACCAGGACCGCCAGCGTGATGAGCAGCAGCAACCCGTCCATGATCACCATCATCACCACGGCGCCCAGGAGCATGAACACCGAGCCGACCATCTCGACGACGCCTTCGGTGAACACCGCCCGCAGCAGCGTGGTGTCGGAGGTCACCCGCGACAGCAGGTCTCCGGGCTTGAGCCGGTCCACCTCCGACACCCGAAGCCGCAGCATCCGGCCCACGAGGCTCTGCCGGGCGGAGAACACGACGCCCTCGCCCATCCGCTCCAGCACGTATCTGCCGAGCGCGCCGACGCCCGCGCCGACCAGCACGGCGGCCGTCAGGCCGAACACAGGCCCGACCAGGGAGCGCTGCTGGCCGAAGGCGTCGATGACCACTTTCGCGAGAAGCGGCATCGCCAGCCCGGCCAGCGAGCCGACGAGGCTGAGGATTCCGCCGAGGAGCAAGGCCCGTCGGTGCGGGCGGACGTAGGCGAGCAGGAGGCGCCAGGAGGCGGTCTCGGGCAATTTCATCTCCTTCGGAGGCTGACGTGACCGGACCCGGTCGCCGTCTTTCCTATCTACCGCGCACACGCCGAAGCCGGGCGCTGTGCCCGGCTTCGTAGACGAAAGTCGATACCGTCAACATAGGTTGACGGACAAGGAGATGTCAACCGAAGTTGACCACGGGAGATCCGGGGGCCGACTGGAGACATGCTCGGAAGGGCTTCGCGCGCGCCGCGATACGGGGTCAGGACGGGGTGAGCACCAGGCAGGCGTTGCTGCCGCCGAAGCCGAAGGAGTTGGACAGGACCGGGGCGGCGCCGACGGGACGTGGCTCGCCGTGGACGAGGTCGACGAGGTCGGCCTCGGGACCGCCGGTGAAGTTGGCGGTCGGGGGGACGAGCCCCTCGCGGGCGGACAGCAGCGCGATGATCGCCTCCAGCGCCCCCGCACCGCCGACCAGGTGGCCGGTCACCCCCTTGGTCGAGGTCACCGGGGGCGTGCGCCCGCCGAAGCAGGCGTGCAGGGCGACGGCCTCGGCGCTGTCGTTGTGCGGGGTGGAGGTGCCGTGCGCATTGACATGGCCGACGTCCCCGGGGTCGAGCCCCGCGTCCAGCAGCGCGGCGCGCATGCACTCGGCCGCGACGGAGCCGTCCCTGAGCGGTGCCACGATGTGGTTGGCGTCGCAGTTGGCCGCGTAGCCGCTGACCTCGCCGTAGACGCGGGCTCCCCGGGCCCGGGCGAGGTCGGCGCGCTCCAGGACGAGGAAGGCGGCGCCCTCTCCCATGACGAAGCCGTCCCGGTCCCCGTCGAAGGGGCGGCACGCCTCCGCCGGGGAGTCCGTCCGCTCCGACAGGGCTCCGACACGGGCGAAGGCGTACATGGCCAACGGGGAGAGCAGAGCGTCCAGACCCCCTGCCACCGCGGAGCCGACCACACCGGAGCGGATCGCGCGCAACGCCTCGCCGATCGCGGTGGCCCCGCTGGCGCAGGCGGTGTTGAAGGTCAGGCAGGGGCCGCGGTAGCCGTACCGGATGGCGATGCGCGCGGCGGTCGAGCTGGACATCAGCGTCGGCACGGCGTGGACGGGCACCTTCTCCCGGCCCAGCGCGTGCCCCACGATCAGGCTCTCCAGCGCGGCGAACCCGCCGCCGCCGGTGCCCACGTAGACGCCGCAGCCCTCGGCGGGCAGGCCGCCCGCGTCGGATACGGCGTCGGCCGCCGCGGCGAGGCCGATCTGACAGGTGCGGTCGAGCGTCCTGAGCTCGCGTCCGGTGAAGTAGTCCAGCGGCTCGAACGGGACCAGCGGGCAGCCGATCGAGACCGGTGCCCCCTCCTCTGCGAGCGCCGGGATCACGCTCGCGAGCGACTTGCCCGCCAGCACGGTGGCGAAGGCGTCCCGGACCGTGTTGCCCGCCGGGCTCTTCACACCCAGCCCGGTGACGACGACGCGTGTCACCGGGCCACCAGCGCGGCGTGCAGGATGCCCGCCATGTCGGCGACGGTCCGCGCGCCCGTGAAGTCGCCGGGTTCGAGCTGGACGCCCAGCCTCTCTTCGATGATGACGGCGATCTCCACCCATTCCAGGCTGTCGATCTGGTGGTCGGCGATGGTGGCGCCGGGCTTGATCTGATCGCTGGGCACGCTGAGCACCTCGGCGATCGCGGACTGGACTACGGATGTGGCTGAATCGAGGCTTACCATTCGCCCACCTTTAAAAGTAAAGGGATCGATCCACTCGGGCCCCCGCAATCCTCGGACTATAACTAAACAGACATAAGTTCTGTCTATCCCCTGCCAGGGGAAATTCCTGGAGTTTCTACTCATCCAGCGATAATTAACGACTCAAAAACCGAGCAATCCGCGGCCGCGAGGACGGGCGGGAGGGGAGGCCGGGACGGAAGCCGGGGCGCACGGCACGGGCGGCCGCCCGTGCCGGAGCGGGCGGGCCGCGAAAAAGGCCGGCGGCCGCGCCCGGAGTCCGGGAGGCGGCCGCCGGCCGGCACGTCAAGAAGTCACGACGGCGTCAAGGGGTCACGACGGCGATCTGGTCGACGTAGTCCTCGGTGATCCAGAGGTTGTCGTCGGATCCGGGCGCGATGTCGAACGGCCCGGAGACGACGGTCGGCAACGCGTACTCGTTGATGATCCCGGAGGTGCTGCTGCTGGCGACGTTGTTGGCGCTCTGCTCGACGAACCACAACTGGTTGTCCGACCCGACCGTGATGCCCCACGGGAAGCTGTCGGGGTCGGAGAGCGTGTACTCGGTGAAGCTGCCCGAGGTGGTGACCTTGCTCACCTTGCCGTTGGCGTCGGTGTACCACAGCTTGCCGTCCGGGCCCGGGGTGATCCCGATGGGCATCGCGCCGGAGGACGGGACGGCGTACTCGGTGATCGTCCCAGAGGTGGTGATCTTGCCGACGCTGCTGCCGAGCGGCTCGGTGAACCACAGGTTGTCGTCCGGGCCTGCGGTGATGCGCATGGGGTACATGCCGCTGGTCGGCAGGGCGTACTCGGTGATCGTCCCGGAGGTGGTGATCATGCCGATCTTGTTGCCCACCGTCTCGACGAACCACAGGTTGCCGTCCGGGCCGGCGGTGATGCCCCACGGATAGGAGTCCGCGGTCGGGATGGTGTACTCGGTGATCGTCCCGGAGGTGGTGATCCGGCCGATCTTGTTGGCCGCCGCCTCGGTGAACCACACGGCGCCGTCCGGGCCGGTGGTGATGTGCGCCGGCTGCGAGTCGGTGGTCGGGATGGTGTACTCGGTGAACAGACCCGCCGTGGTGACGCGCCCGATCTTGTTGGCGTAGTTCTCGGTGAACCACAGCGCGTCGTCCGGCCCGGCCGTGATGCCGATGGGCGTCGCCGGGCTGGTCGGTATCGTCAGCTCGTTGATCGTCGGGATCCGCCGGGCCTGTGCCTGCCTGGCCGGCTGGGTGAGCCGGGGCGCGGGCGGGAAGTGGCAGCGGATCCGCCGGTGCTGCGGCATCAGCTTGAGCTTGAGGCAGAGGGTCACCCAGGGGCGTGGCGGTGACGGACGGTGCGACGGGGCGGCGGAGGCGGACACCGGCAGAGGGGTGCTCGCCGCCAGGGCCAGGGCCATGACCACGAGCGGATACCCGAGGCGTCGAGAGCGAGGACGCATGACATTCCTTCCAAAAGCGAAAAAGGTAGAAAAGGAACGCGGGTAGGCCATTTTGTGTATTCGAGTGATCGAGGCCCGCGGCATCACGGCCGCCGACGGCGGGAATCTACGGGCATCGGCACGAACACCCTGAAGGCCCGATCCGGACGATGTTCTTCATTCCTGTCCGGCCCCGGCGACCCCAATATCTCCCACGGCCGCCGGTCACCTTCGATCATCTGCGTTCGTGGCTGGTCATGGAAACGCCAACTCATCGGCGGGTCGCCCGAGCGCGCCGAAACCCGTGCGGGCGGTTCCGGCCGTACGCCGGGGGCCTCGCGCCGGGGAAACCCGCCGTCGGCGGGAAAGGAGCCGCTCGGACAGAGGGGCTCGGAGCAGGGGCGCCGCTCAGGCGACCGAGTGAGTGATGGTCCCGGTGTAGGTGCCCGCGGCGGCGGCGGCCGGGATGGTGACGACCAGCGTCGGCTCCCAGCTGGTGGAGTTGGCGATGCCGATCACCTTGCGTCCGCTGAACGCGGTCGCCGGCGCGGTCAGGGTGACCTTCTGGGCGGCGGTGGGCTGCCCGGGGGTGCGGATGCCGCCGCCGGAGGAGGCGGTGGTCGACCCGGACCAGTAGGAGACGTTGGCCTTGGTGATGGTCTGCACCGGCGCGCCGGTGGTGAAGTCGGTGGAGGCCACGGTCGCCGTCCAGATGGGGTTGCCCGACCGGGAGTCGATCACGGTCACCGTGCCCAGGGAGGCGCTGAGCGTACTGCCCGCCGTGCCGCTGCCCAGGCTCGCCGAGTTGGGCACGGTGATCGCCAGCTGGTCGGCGCGCCAGGCGACCGTCGCGCTCGCCACGCCCACCGTGCTCCCGAAATCCGAGGTGGAGGCCGAGGCCCCCGGGGCGGCGAGGGCGAGCAGCACGGCGATCGACGCCGCCAGAGACAGGGGCGTTCGCGCGCTGGAGTCGCCCGCACAGCTCTTCCTCATTGCGATTCCTCACACGTGTCTCGTGGGCGATGCTCGTGGAGCATCTGTTCGGTTGCGCGCAGAAAAACCGATGGGCAGCCTAGATCATTTCGCCCGGACCGCGTTTCCCGAACGTCGTCCGTGGACGGCAAATCCACGGCAAAGGCAGCGGTGGAAACACCCGTTCCTGAACGAATGGGTGCACCCGCCGACGCCGCGCTCACAGGATCCGGGCACGGCGGGGAGACGGACGCACCCGAAAAGCCGCCGATCGGCCCACCGTCCCGCCCCGGGCGCCCGGCCGAGGCGCCCCGCCCGGAAACGCCCGAGGCGTGATCGGTTACGCCGCACCCTCGAATCACCGGCCCCACCAACACCAACAGTCACCATATGATCGCCAAAAGTTCCCAGATGTCCTTCTCGGACAGTTTCCCGGACGTGATCGCGGAGCAGGATGTGATCACGCCGCAACGGCCCAGGTAGGGCGGGCATTCGATGAAGGAGACAGCAGTGTCTAAAAGCCGTCTGGGCATCTCGTTGGCAGGCGCCGCCGGCATGGTGGCGGCCATGGTGATGGTGGCCCTGCCCGCGCAGGCCGGCACCTGCCCCGCGTCGACCACCTGTTCCACCACGGTGACCTTCACCGTGACCGCCCCGGGCGGGCTGACCATCACCGTTCCCGACGGTCCGGTCAACATCGGCAGCGGCGCGCCGGGCACCCAGATCAGCGGGCCGCTCGGCCCGGTCACGGTCTCCGACCAGCGCGCGGCGCTCAACGCGACGTGGGTCGCGTCGGTGATCGCGGCGCCGGCCGGCTTCACCACCGGCGGCGGCACCGCGCCTGAGACCGTTCCCACCAGCGCCGTCCTCTACTGGTCCGGCACCGCCACCACCACCGGCACCGGCACCTTCGTTCCCGGCCAGATCGACGCGGCGGCCGCGCAGACACTGACCGTGACGCGCACCGCCTACAGCAAGACGACCGGCTCCGGCAACAACTCCGCCACCTGGACCCCGACCATCGTGATCAACATCCCCGCCCAGGCGGTGGCCGGCACCTACACCGGCACGATCAACCACTCCGTTGCCTAGCCCCCTGTGCCCCCTGTCGCGCCGGGTCCTCCCGGCGACACTGCTCGCCCTCCTGCTGTCCGCGAGCGCCGGCGCGCCGGCGGTCGCGGACACGGGCCGGGACCGGGCGCGTTCGGCCGGCAGGGACCTCCTCGGCGTCAGGCTGCTGGAGATCCCCGCCAACCGGATGGACGATCCGCGGTCGCACTCCTTCATCGTCGACCACGTCAACCCCGGCACCACGTTCACCCGGCGCTTCGAGGTCTACAGCACCTCGCGCAAGCCGCAGCACGTGCGGCTGTACGCGGGCGCCGCCGCCATCAGCCACTCCCGCTTCACCTTCGCGCCGGCCGGCACCGCCAACGAGCTGAGCTCATGGATCACGCTCAACCGCCCCGAGGTCGACCTGCCGGCGCGCGGCAGCACGTCGGTCAAGGCCACCGTCGCGGTGCCGATGTGGGCGACCAAGGCGGAGCGGTACGCCGTCATCTGGGCGGAGATCGCCTCTCCGGGACCGGGCCCGAAGGGGAACATCGCGCTCGTCAACCGCGTCGGGATCCGCGCCTACCTCGACGTCGGCCCGGGCGGGGAGCCGCCCTCGGACTTCGATATCGGCGAGATAGTGCCCCAGCGCACCGAGGACGGGCAGCCGAAGGTCGTGGCGAGCGTCGCCAACACCGGCCAGCGCGCCCTCGACTTCGACGGGCGGCTGTCCCTGTCGGAGGGGCCGAGCTCGCTGAGCGCCGGTCCCTTCCGGATCAACCGCGACACGACCCTGGCCGTCGGCGGCCGCGGGGACATCACCATCCCGCTGGGCGAGGACCTGCCCGACGGACCGTGGAAGTTCCGGCTCACCCTCCAGAGCGGACGGGTCAGCCATACGGCGACCGGAACGCTCACCTTCCCCGCCAAGCCCGGGACGTGGGGCCTGCCGGCCGCGCTGGACTCCCCGATGACGATGACCCTCGGGCTGGCCGGCCTGGTGGCTCTCGTGGCCGCGTTGGTCCTTCTCATCGGCTTCCGTCGTTCCCGCGCGCGCCGGCGGTCCCCGGCCGCCGGCCGTCTCCACGGCGAACCCGCCTGACGCCGGCCGGTCGTTCGACCGGCCGATCGGCGATCGACCAACCGGCCAGCCGGCTGGTCGGCTGGTCAGCCGGTCGGCTGGTCGGGCTTACATTCGCTCAGGCAGCCGGTCAGCCGCGGCGGGCGCCGTACTCCCGGCGCATCTCGGCCACGGTGTCCAGGATCTCGTCCTGGGTCCTGAGCAGCTTCGCCTCGGCCTCTTCCGTACGGCCCTCGGCCGCCAGCCGGCGGTTGCCGGTCCGGCTGCCCAGCCTCCGCTTGGCCCTGGCCTTCATCTCACGCAGATTGAGCTTCTCGATCAGACCCACGAGATCCACACTCCTTCGGCAGAAGGCCCGTCAGCTTCCCTGCCGCCGGCCGAGTATGCCTCCCCGGCTCCTCGGCTCCTCGGCTCCCCGGGCGCTCCGGGCTCCCTGGGCTCTTCGGGCACTCTGGGATCCCCGGCCCCCGGGCTCCCCCGCCCCCCGGCTTCGGGCTTCCGCCCCGCCGGCGCCCGTCAGTCGGGCTCCGGGACGTCGTCGTAGTCGGCGCCGTACTCGGCGTCGCCCTCGTCGGCGCGGCGGAGCTTGATGTCCTCCACCCAGGCGTAGGACAAGCGCCTGATCTCGGCGATCCGCTCCTCGTCCACCCCATAGGCCTCGAAGTCCTCGTCGGCGATCAGATCGACGAACTCCAGCCGCATCACCAGCTCGGCGAGGGAGAACTCCTCGTTGTGCAGGCGGGCCAGGTGTTCCAGCTCGCGAAAGCCGTACAGGTGGGAGACCGAGGCGATGTCGATGACGTCACGGGCGAGGCTGCGCTCGTGCAGGGCCCGCATCTTGAGCCCCACCGCGTCGTCCAGGGAGACGACGGACAGGTCCCCGACGATCGCGGGCTGCTGCTGGAAGGCCTCCCGGAGCAGGTCGAACTCGCAGCTCTGCTCGGTCAGGGGGTCGCTCACCACCAGGCGGCCCATCCGGGGCGTGACCTCGACCACGGTGGCCTCCAGCCCGGCCGCCCTGAAGGCCTCGGCGACCCCGTCGGCGACCTCGGGCAACGGCGTCTCGGCGGCGGTGGCGAAGTCGAGATCGTTGCTGGGGCGGTCGGTGAAGCCGTGGGCGTTCATGGCGTAGCCGCCGGCCAGGACCAGCCCGAACCGGGAGCAGACCGGCAGCACTGCCTGGAGCATCCGCTGCTGGAAGGGCGGCAGGAGCATCATTCCCACCCCAGCGCGGCGATCTTTCCTTCCCAGGCCCTGCGGTAGCCCGGCCCGAGGCCCCGGCGCAGGGTGGGCCAGTCGGCGATCAGGAGCTCGGCGTTGAGGTAGGACTCGGCGTCGTCCCGGCCGCCGCCGGTGATGACCGTGCGATACAGGCTCATCCGCAGCAGCGGCTTCGTCAGGTCGAACTCGGCGAGCCCCGACCAGACGAGGTGGACGGGCAGGGCGACCACCCCCGTGGCCGGGCCGCGCAGGTCGGCCAGGGAGTCGGGGACCCGCCGCTCGACGCCGTCCCAGCGGGATGGAAGCACGTTCACGCCCCCAGTATGCCCGCCGGCTCAGCGCCGGACCCTGCGGCGCGTGGAGGGGAGGTCGTGGCGACCGGAGACGAACTCCTGGAAGGCGATCTTGGCGCGGATCACCGGGTGGCGCAGGCGCTCCTCGCGGCGTACGGCCCTGGCCATATGCCGGGGCCGGGGACGCCGGGCGCCGGGCGCCATGAACCAGTGGGCCCAGGGCGACCCCGGGCGGGCCAGCCGCAGGGCGCCGGGGATCAGCAACAGCGGGATGAACAACCCGGTGAGCCCCGTCCAGATCTTGCCCTTGAGCAGGGTGACCACCGCCAGCACGAGGTTGGCCACGATGACGCCGGCCGCGAGCCACGTGCCCTGCGGCGTGCCGTCGGAGTGCTCCCAGCCGAGGGGCCGCAGGCCGAGCAGGAGCAGGCCGGTGAGCGCGATCGCGATGAACACCGCGTCGACCGACGTGCGGCCCTCCTCCTCCCAGTAGACGTCGTGCAGGTGCAGGATCAGCGCGAACTCGTCCAGGATCAGGGCGGCGCCGATGCCGAAGACGGCCGCCGTCACGGCGTACCAGCTCTCCGAGATGCTCGCGACGACCAGCCCCGACACCCCGCCGAGCAGGGTCAGCACCACGCCGAAGACCACGTGGTGGATGTGCATCTCACCGACGTTGACGTTGCGGAACCAGCCGACCTCGGCACGGATGAGCCGGACGTTGATCCGGGTGAACACGAAGGCGCCGATCAGCGCGACGAAGAAACAGAACAGCGGAAGCCGCCCTGTGTCCATGATTCTTTCCCGTAACAGATCCCCCACTGCTTCACCAGATTATGCGAGGAAGCCTCGCAGGAGGGCCGCAGTCCCCTCCAGATGTTCGGCGACCGCGCGGCGCGCGGCGTCGGGATCTCCGGCCAGGATGGCCGTTACGATCGCCTCGTGCTGGGTGGCGGCGTGTTCGATGTTGCGCTGGAGGACCGGGATCGCGTTGAGCAGGTCGGTGACCCGCAGCCTGGCGTCCGCGCAGGTGGAGGCGAGCAGCGAGGAGCCGGTCAGTTCCGCGATGGACAGGTGGAAAGCCGTGTCGAGGCGGCGGTAGTCGTCGGGCCCGGCCGAGTTGACCTCCCGCAGGCGCCGTCGCAGCGTGTCGCACTGCGCCCGGCCCAGCTCGGCGGTGGCCAGCACCTGGGCCGCGCCGCACTCCACGGCCATCCGGAAGGTGAGCGCGTCGTCGAGGTCGTCGGTTCCCATGTCGGCCACGGCCCTGCGCAGGTCTCCCTGGCGGGGACGCGGCGGAGCGTAGGTGACGAACGCACCGCCGTATCTGCCTCGCCGTACGGTGAGGTAGCCCGCCTCCTGCAGCGCGCGGATGGCCTCGCGCAGGGTGACCCTGCTGATCCCGAGCTCCACGGCCAGCTCCCGCTCCGGCGGCAGCTTCTCGGTGACCACACCGAGCTTGATGGCCTGGAGCAGGCGTTCCACCGTCTCCTCGAACGCGTTTCCCGCACGCACCGGCCTCAGCACGGTCGTCAGTCGCGGCGACTCGTCCAATCTCACCTCCGTTCTTGACAATAGATCCTCCCGTAGACCTCAATGGTATGAGAGTAGCCCAATAAGTCTCCGGCGAGGAGGGCGGCATGGACGTCAGCGAGCTTCGCGACGAGGTGACGGCGGGACGGATCGACACCGTGCTGCTGGCGATCGTCGACATGCAGGGCCGCCTGCAGGGAAAACGTCTGTCGGCGCGATACTTCATGGAGGAGGTGCTGCACCACGCCGCTGAAGGCTGCAACTACCTGCTCGCGGTCGACGTGGACATGAACACCGTGGGCGGCTACGCCATGTCGTCGTGGGAACGGGGATACGGCGACTTCGTCATGAGACCCGACCTGTCCACCCTGCGCCGGGTGCCGTGGCAGGAGGGCACCGCCATGCTGATGGCCGACCTGGTGTGGGAGGACGGCACGGACGTGACCGCCTCCCCCCGGCAGATCCTGCGCCGGCAGCTCGACCGGCTGGGCGCGCGGGACTGGGGCGCGTTCGTCGGGACCGAGCTGGAGTTCGTGGTCTACAACGACACCTACGAGGAGGCCTGGCGCCGCGCCTACCGCGACCTGACCCCGGCCAACCTCTACAACGTCGACTACTCCCTCCTGGGCACCGCCCGGGTCGAGCCGCTGCTACGCAAGATCAGGCTCGGCATGGAGGGCGCCGGGATGTACGTCGAGTCGGTCAAGGGCGAGTGCAACCTCGGCCAGCACGAGATCGCCTTCCGCTACGCCGACGCGCTCACCAGCTGCGACAACCACTCCGTCTACAAGAACGGCGCCAAGGAGATCGCGTCCCAGGAGGGCATGTCGATCAGCTTCATGGCCAAGCCGAACCAGCGCGAGGGCAACTCCTGCCACATCCACATCTCGCTGCGGGACACCGGCGGCAGGCCCGTCATGGCCGGGGACGGCCCGCACGGGCTGTCGGAGATCGGGCAGCGCTTCATCGCCGGGCAACTCGCCTGCATGCGCGAGCTGACCCTGCTCTACGCCCCGAACATCAACTCCTACAAGCGCTACGTGCCGGGCAGCTTCGCCCCCACCGCCGTCAAGTGGGGCGTGGACAACCGCACCTGCGCGTTGCGGCTGGTCGGCCACGGGGAGTCGCTGCGGATCGAGAACCGGGTGCCCGGCGGCGACGTCAACCCCTACCTGGCGGTCTCGGCGCTGATCGCGGCCGGCCTGTACGGCATCGGCGAGGAGCTGCCGCTGCAGGAGGCGTTCACCGGCAACGCCTACGCGTCGGGCGCGGAGAGCGTGCCCCACACCCTCCGGGACGCCCTGGAGCTGTGGGAGGGCTCCGAGATCGCCCGTGCCGCCTTCGGCGAGGACGTCGTGGCGCACTACGCGAACAACGCCCGGGTCGAGCTGGCCGCCTTCGAGGCGGCGGTGACCGACTGGGAGCTGTTCCGAGGATTCGAACGGATGTGAGCATGAAGATCATAAATCCGGCGACCGAAGAGGTGGTCGCCGAAGTCGAGTTCGCGGACGCCGCCGAGGTGGACCGGGCGGTGGAGCGCGCCAGGCGCGCCTTCGGCGCCTGGCGCGCCGTCAGCCCGCCCGACCGGGCCCGGCTGCTGCGCGCCTTCGCCGCCCTGGTGGAGGAGCACGCCGAGGAGCTGGCCCAGCTGGAGATCGCCAACGCCGGGCACACGGTCGGCAACGCCCGCTGGGAGGCGGGCAACGTCCGTGACGTGCTGAACTTCTACGCCGGGGCGCCGGAGCGCAACCACGGCCGGCAGATCCCGGTGGCCGGGGGCGTGGACGTCACCTTCCAGGAGCCGCTGGGCGTGGTCGGCGTGATCGTGCCGTGGAACTTCCCGATGGTCATCATGACCTGGGGGGTGGCCCCGGCGCTGGCCGCGGGCAACACCGTGATCGTCAAGCCCGCCGAGTGGACGCCGCTGACCGCCCTGCGACTGGCCGAGCTGGCCCTGGCGGCCGGCCTGCCCGAAGGGGTGCTCCAGGTCCTGCCGGGCGCCGGCGAGGTGGCGGGCGCCCGGCTCGTCGAACACCCGGACGTGGCGAAGATCGTGTTCACCGGCTCCACCGAGGTCGGCAAGGAGATCGCGGCCACCTGCGCCGGACAGGTCAAGCGGATCACCCTGGAGCTGGGCGGCAAGAGCGCCAACGTGGTCTTCGCCGACGCCGACCTGGACAAGGCCGCGGCGACCGCGCCGTACGCGGTGTTCGACAACTCCGGCCAGGACTGCTGCGCGCGCTCCCGGATCCTGGTGCAGCGCTCGGTCTACGACGACTTCCTGGAGCGGCTCGCACGGGCGGTGCTGAAGGTCAGGGTCGGCGACCCCCGCGACGAGAGCACCGAGATGGGCCCGCTGATCAGCGCCGAGCACCGGGACCGGGTGGCCTCCTTCGTCACCGGGCCGGTCCACCTGCGGGGATCGTGCCCGCAGGGTCCCGGCTTCTGGTTCCCGCCGACGGTCCTCACCCCCGAGGTGACCGACCCGGCGTTCACCGAGGAGATCTTCGGGCCGGTGGTGTCGGTGGTCCCGTTCGACGACGAGGCTGACGCCGTGCGGATCGCCAACGACACCCGATACGGCCTCAGCGGATCCATCTGGACCCGGGACGTCGGCCGCGCGCTACGGGTGGCCCGCGCGGTCGAGGCGGGCAACCTCAGCGTGAACTCCCATTCGAGCGTCCGCTACTGGACCCCGTTCGGCGGCTTCAAACAGTCCGGCCTCGGCCGGGAACTGGGCCCGGACGCCCTGTCCGCGTTCACCGAGACCAAGAACGTCTTCATTTCGGAGGATTGACAGCCATGCAGCGTTTGCAGGACCGGGTCGCCGTCATCACCGGCGCGGGCAGCGGTATCGGCCTGGCCACCGCGCGCCGGTTCGCCCAGGAAGGCGCCCGCGTCGTATGCGTGGACCTGGACGAGGCGAGCGGGTCGGCGGCCGCGGCCGAGGTGGGCGGCCTGTTCGTCAAGACCGACGTCACCAGCGAGGCCGACGTCGCCCGGATGTACCAGACCGCGTTCGACACCTACGGCAGCGTGGACATCTCGTTCAACAACGCGGGCATCTCACCGCCGGAGGACGACTCGATCCTGGAGACCGGCATCGACGCCTGGCGCAGGGTCCAGGAGGTCAACCTCACCTCGGTCTACCTGTGCTGCAAGCACGCCATCCCCTACATGCAGCGCCAGGGCAAGGGATCGATCATCAACACCGCGTCCTTCGTGGCGGTGATGGGCTCGGCCACCAGCCAGATCTCCTACACCGCCTCCAAGGGCGGGGTGCTGGCTATGTCCCGCGAGCTCGGCGTGCAGTTCGCCCGCGAGGGCATCCGGGTCAACGCGCTCTGTCCCGGACCGGTCAACACGCCGCTGCTGCAGGAATTGTTCGCCAAGGACCCCGAGCGGGCACAGCGCCGCCTGGTGCACATCCCGGTCGGCCGGTTCGCCGAGGCCTCCGAGATCGCCGCCGCGGTGGCCTTCCTGGCCTCGGACGACGCGAGCTTCATCACCGGGTCGGAGTTCCTGGTGGACGGCGGCATCTCCGGCGCCTACGTCACGCCCCTGTAACCAGCCGTGACCGGTTTGGGGAGATTTGCCCACCCCATACCGTCCGTCCTCGATAACGTGCCGGGACGCGGGCAGATACCTATGTCACCACACGTCCCGGCACCCGGCGAGAAAGAGATCATGTCCCGTCCCGTCATCGGCATCACCTGCTACGTCGAGCCCGCGAAGTTCACCGTCTGGGAGATGACCACCGCGCTCCTGCCGTACAACTACGTCGACCACGTGGTCCGCGCGGGCGGGCAACCGGTGATCCTGCCTCCGGCGGGCGACCCCGCCGCGCTCGCCGGACGCCTGGACGGGCTGATCCTGGCCGGCGGCGGAGACATCGGCCCGGCACGGTACGGCCAGGCCCCGCACGAGCGGACCGGCTACGTCCGCGAGTTCCGCGACGACGCCGAGTTCGGGCTGTTGCGAGAGGTCCTGGAACGGGGCATCCCGTTCCTGGGAGTCTGCCGGGGCCTGCAGGTGCTCAACGTCGCCCTCGGCGGCAGCCTCCACCAGCACCTGCCCGACACGGTCGGCCACACCGGGCACGCCCCGGCGCCCGGTGACTTCGGCCGGATGCCGGTACGGCTGACCCCCGGCAGCCGTATCGCCAAGGCTCTCGGCGCCGAGGCCGTCGACGTGGCCCACTACCACCACCAGGCCGCCGACCGGCTGGGGTCGGGCCTGACCGTGACCGCCCACGCCGAGGACGGCACGATCGAGGCCGTGGAGCTGGCCGACCACCCGTTCGCCGTCGCGGTCCAGTGGCATCCCGAAGCCGACGACGAGAGCCTGCTGTTCGAAGAACTGGTACGGCACGGCCGCCCCTGAACGGCACGACGGTCTCCGAACGGCGACAACCCGCCGCCCGGGGATTTCGCTCGGCCGGTGCAGGCGGTTAGGCTTGCCGTGACACCGATGAATCCCGTGCGGGAGAGCGTCCTGACATCCAGGCCAGGACCCCTGAAGGAGCAAGCCCTCCCCGCGAACCTCTCAAGGCAAAGGACCGTACGGGTAGGTGGCCTCTGGAAAGCAGGCCTGATGGCCTCGCCGAAGGTGAAAGTCCGGCAAAAATCGGGCGAAGCTCTCAGGCATCGATGACAGAGGGGGAGGATGATCTCATCTGTCCCCTGCCTGAGGTGCGAACATGTCCCGACCTACGCCGCTGCGCGGCGTCCACGAGGCCCTCGGCGCGACGCTGACCGACTTCGCGGGCTGGCTGATGCCGCTCCGCTACGGCAGCGAGTCCACCGAGCACAACGCGGTCCGCCAGGCTGCGGGCCTGTTCGACCTGTCCCACATGGGCGAGATCTTCGTGACCGGCCCCCAGGCCGGCGAGGCCCTGGATTACGCGCTGGTGGGCTACATCTCCGCCCTCGACCCCGGCCGCGCCCGCTACACGATGATCGTCGACCCGTCGGGCGGCGTGCTGGACGACCTGATCGTCTACCGCCTGGCGGACGAGGAGTTCATGGTCGTCGCCAACGCCTCCAACTACCCGAGGGTCGCCGCCGAGCTCGTCGAGCGCGCCAAGGCGTTCGACGCCGTGGTCGAAGACCGCTCCGAGCAGTACGCGCTGATCGCGGTCCAGGGCCCGCGCTCGCGCGCCATCCTCGGCGAGATCACCGACGCCGACCTCGACGGGCTGAAGTACTACGCGGGCCTGCCCGCCACCGTGGCCGGCCGCAAGGCCCTCATCGCCCGCACCGGATACACCGGCGAGGACGGATTCGAGCTGTTCATCGCGGCCGACGACGCCGAGCCGCTCTGGGCCGCGCTCACCGAGGCGGGCGAGCCCCACGGGCTGATCCCGGCCGGCCTGTCCGCGCGCGACACCCTCCGCCTGGAGGCGGGCATGCCGCTGTACGGCAACGAGCTGTCGGCCGACCTCACCCCGTTCGACGCGGGGCTCGGCCGTGTGGTGAGGTTTGACAAGCCGGGCGACTTCGTCGGCCGGGCCGCCCTCGAACCGCTCAAGGACGTCCCGCCGACCCGTCGTCTGGTCGGACTGGTCGCGACAGGCCGCAGGGTGCCCCGGCACGGATACCCGGTGGTCTCCGGCGACGGAGCCGTCGCCGGAGTGGTCACCAGCGGAGCGCCGTCCCAGTCACTGGGCAAGCCCATCGCCATGGCCTACGTGGACAACGGCCCGTCCATCGGCCTGGCCGTGGACATCCGGGGCAGTCGCGAGCCGGTCGATGTCGTTGAACTGCCTTTCTACAGGAGGAAAAAGTGAGCAGCATTCCCGATGACCTGCAGTACACCAAGGAACACGAGTGGGTGTCCGGCATCGACGACGGCCTGACCCTCACCGTGGGCATCACCGCCTACGCCGCCGAAGCGCTGGGTGACGTGGTCTACGTGCAGGTCCCCGAGGTCGGCTCGACGGTCGCCGCCGGCGACGCTGTCGGCGAGGTCGAGTCGACCAAGTCGGTGAGCGACATCTTCGCCCCGGTGGGCGGGGAGATCGTCGAGGTCAACCAGGCGGTCGTGGACGACCCCTCCCTGGTCAACAGTGACTCCTACGGTGAGGGCTGGCTGTTCCGCGTCCGTCTTGAGGGCGACGCCGACGACCTGCTGTCCGCCGAGGAGTACACCGCACTCACCTCAGGCGAGTCCTGAGATTTCTCCTCTTGCGCCGTGATCATGTGCGTCACCCGGCGCGCATGATCACGGCGATGTGAAGGCAGGGATCAGATCAATGGCGATCAGCGTCTTCGATCTCTTCAAGATCGGCATCGGACCGTCCAGCTCGCACACCGGCGGGCCGATGGCCGCCGCGCACAAGTTCGCCCGCGGCCTCGACCAGGACGGGCTCCTGGAGAAGACCGCCAGGGTCGAGGTGATCCTCTACGGCTCGCTCGGGCTGACCGGCAAGGGCCACGGCAGCGACAAGGCCGTCCTCCTCGGCCTGTCGGGTGAGAAACCCGAGCTCGTCGACGTCGAAACCGTCGACGACCGGCTGGCCGCCATGCGCTCCTCCGGGACGATCTCCCTGTACGGCTCCCGCGAGATCCCCTTCGTGATCGGCGAGCACCTGATCTTCGAACGCAAGATCTCGCTGCCGCACCACCCCAACGGCATGCGCTTTTCCGCCTTCTCCGAAACCGGAGAACCGCTGCGCGAGAAGGTCTACTACTCGGTGGGCGGCGGCTTCGTCGTCGACGAGAGCGCCACCGGCGCCGACCGGATCAAACCGGACGACACCGCCCTGCCGTACCCCTTCACCACGGCCGCCGAACTGCTCGCCCACTGCGCCGAGACCGGCCTGTCGATCTCCGGGCTGATGCTGGAGAACGAGAAGGCCTTCGGCCGCTCGGAGCGGGAGATCCGCGACCAACTGCTGAACCTGTGGCGGGTCATGACCGAGTGCGTCCAGCGCGGCATCGCCAAGGAGGGCGTGCTGCCCGGCGGGCTGAAGGTCCGGCGCCGGGCCAACCAGCTACACCGGCGGCTGCAGAGCGAGTCCCCCGAGAAGGACCCGCTGCAGACCATGGACTGGGTCTCGCTGTTCGCCCTCGCCGTGAACGAGGAGAACGCGGCGGGCGGCCGGATCGTCACCGCCCCGACCAACGGCGCCGCCGGCATCGTCCCGGCCGTGCTCACCTACTACGACCGGTTCACCCCCAAATCCGACGACGACGGGGTGATCCGCTTCCTGCTCACCGCGGGCGCGGTCGGCGTGCTGTTCAAGGAGAACGCCTCCATCTCCGGCGCCGAGGTCGGCTGCCAGGGCGAGGTCGGCTCAGCCTGCTCGATGGCCGCCGCCGGGCTCACCGAGGTGCTGGGCGGCACCCCGGAACAGGTGGAGAACGCCGCCGAGATCGGCATCGAGCACAACCTCGGCCTGACCTGCGACCCGATCGGCGGCCTGGTGCAGATCCCGTGCATCGAGCGCAACGCGGTCGCCTCGATCAAGGCCATCGCCGCCGCCCGCATCGCGCTACGCGGCGACGGCCGCCACTTCGTCTCGCTGGACAAGGCCATCAAGACCATGCGCGACACCGGCCGCGACATGCTCGACAAGTACAAGGAGACCAGCCGCGGCGGCCTGGCGGTGAACGTCATCGAATGCTGACGTCACGGGGCCGGGGCCTGCCCGGCCCCCGGCCTCTCCGTGAGACCTCCGGCCACTTCCACAAAAAGGCCAATCGGCACGAGCTTCACCATCTCGTACAGGATCCCCCGGTCCCGCGCCTATGCTGGGTGGCCTTGTCGCGCAGACTCGGGAGGTAGCGGTGTCAGGGGGAGCACGCCCGGCGAGTCGTTTCCTCCGCACGCACCGGCTCTTCCTGGCCGCCCTGCTCGCCGGCGCCGCGCTCAGAACCCTGGCCGTGCTCGGCTACCGGCCCGCCCTGTGGTTCTGGGCCGACTCCTTCGTCTACCTCAACGCCGGGCTTGACCCCCGCCCCCTGGAGTCACGCCCCTCGGGCTACTCCCTGTTCCTGTGGACGCTGCAGCCCCTGTCCAGCGTCCAGGCCGTGACCGTGCTCCAGCACCTGCTCGGGCTGACCACGGCCGCCTGCGTCTACCTCCTGCTGCGCCGCCGGGGCGGGCTGCCCGGATGGGGCGCGACGCTCGCCGCCCTGCCGGTGCTGCTGGACGTCCACCAGATCCAGCTCGAACACCTCGTGATGGCCGACCTGCTGATGGAGTTCCTCACGGTCCTGGCGATCACGCTGCTGCTGTGGCGACGGCGGCCACCGGTATGGGCCGCGCTGCTCGCCGGGTTCCTGCTGGCCGCGGCGACCGTCACCCGCACGATCGGGCTGCCCCTGATCGCCGTCGTGCTGGTCTGCCTGCTGATCGGCCGCGCCGGCTGGAAGGCCGCCGTCTCCACCGCGCTGGCCGCCGCGATCGGCCTGGGCGCCTACGCCGCCTGGTTCGGAGCCGAGTACGGCACCTACGGGCTGACCCGCGGCAACGCCTTCCTGTGGGCGCGCACGATGACCTTCGCCGACTGCGCGAAGATCAAGCCCGCCGGGCCGGAGGCCGCGCTCTGCCCGGTCGACCCGGTGAGCGAGCGCAAACCGCCTCCGGTCTACATCTGGGACGGCGCCTCACCACTCAACAAGATCAAGGGAACCTGGGCCCAGCGCGACAAGCTCGCCGGAGACTTCGCCGTCCAGGCCATCAAGGCACAACCCCTGGACTTCCTCCGGGCGGGCCTGACCGACGTGGCCCACGTCTTCGACTGGACCCGCAGGGTCTACCCCACCCCCGGGCCGCAGAGCGCCTACGTCTTCCCCGACACCGCCAAGCCCTTCCCCAAGGGAGCCGCCTCCCAGGGCAGGACCGCCGAGGAGCTGACCCTCGCCTACCAGGGCGCCTCCGGCGCGCCCACCCTCGTCGAACCCTACGCCGGCTGGCTGCGCGCCTACCAGGAGCAGGGCTTCCTGCGCGGCCCGTTCGTCGCCGCGATCCTGCTGACCGGCCTCGCCGGCGTCCTGCTGCGCCTGCGTCGGCTCGGCGGCGCCGTACTGATGCCGTGGGCCGCCGCGACCGTGCTGGTGGCCCTGCCGCCCTTCATCGCGGCCTTCGACCACCGCTACGTGGTGCCCGCCCTACCGCTGGCGTGCCTGGCCGCCGGACTGGCCTTCGGCGTACGGCGACACCCGGCGGCCCCGGACGCGCCGGCGGCGGACCTGTCAGCGGCGGACCCGTCAGCGGCGCCGGACGTGCAGCCGGACGACCGCCCCGAGCCCCTCGTCGCCTACCGTCCTGCGAACCTTGCCGACCGCGTCCTTGTTCAGCCGCGCCACGAGTTTGGCGACGTCCGCCTCTGGCCCGCAGCTCACCCCGATCCGCAGCCGGTCACCCCCCACCGACCTGACCTGGATGCGCCGGAGCCCTTCGACTTCTTTAAGCGCGACCCCCAGCATCGCGGTCCCGCTGCCGCTACGGCTCCCCCACCGGCCCCATCCCAGGGCGCCCAGCAGCCAGCGGATCGCCAGGAGCGCCAGCGCCATCAGTAGCAACGCGGCCAGCCAGCCCACCCAGGCATGCCCGGCCAGATAGTCGGGAAGCGTCCGGCTCAGAAT
Source organism: Streptosporangium sp. CA-135522 (assembly GCF_050949235.1). Taxonomy (NCBI): domain Bacteria; kingdom Bacillati; phylum Actinomycetota; class Actinomycetes; order Streptosporangiales; family Streptosporangiaceae; genus Streptosporangium; species Streptosporangium sp. CA-135522. Next base: position 2,011,295 of record NZ_CP192026.1, on the reverse strand, counting down.
CCGAGCCTCCCTCGGCTGGGGAAGCTTTCCCCGCCCGCGCAGGAACCCGTAGGTCCCGGCCCCGGTCAGCACCGTCCCGACGACGGCCAGGCCGATCCGGTTGCCCATGTACGCCTTCATCAGATCCCCCGCCTGCGCAGCCGCACCACGACCTCGCCGCCGCACACCGCACCCAGACTCGCCATCCGGTCCCCCACCGCCGCGCCGACCTGACGCAGCAGCAGACCGGTCCGGTCGGTGTCGCCGACCACCGTGATCTCGACATTGCGCCGGCCCAGCCGCACCCGCGCCCTGTCCACGTCGTTGACCGACTGAGCCGCCTCCCGCAGCGTGCGACGCAGCCCGGCCCTGGTCATCCCCATCACCATCCGGGGATCGGCGGACTCCAGCGGCACCAGCCGGGTCCGGCCCGGCAGCACGGCCAGCCCGAGCAACAGCGCCCCGGCCATCACCACGACCAGCGACAGGGCGAGCGACAGGTGATCGGACCACTTCGCCTCACCGACCCAGGCGGCGAACTGCCGGTACGGCATCCGCCCGAACGCCGAGCCCGTCAGCAGGCCCGCCGCCACTCCGGTCGCGACGGACAGCGAGACGGACGCCGTCAGGGCGACCAGCACGCCGGCCGGGGTCCTGCCCGGCCTCAGCAACCGCAGCGACCGGCGACGGACCGCCTGCAGGTTCTCCCCGCCGGCCGTACCCCCCGTGCTCGACAGGATGTCCTGGAGAGTGCTCATCACCCGGACAGGTTTACGCGGCCGCGGCATCCCGGGTGAGGTCTGACCGGCCACTTGCACGATCTTGGAGTCCCCCTGGCAGGAGAATTTACCGCCGGACGATCAACATGAACAATACTCACATTCGGCTGGATCGGGTTATCCTGCCGTCATGGATGACCGCCAGCGCTACGACCGGGCCACCGCGCATCTGGATCCCCCCTTCGCCGTGCTCGACCTGGCAGCCCTACGCTCCAACGCCACCGGCATGACCCGACGAGCCGGCGGCAAACCCATCAGAATCGCCAGCAAATCGATCAGATCCCGGCCCGTCCTGGAACGCATCCTCACCATGGACGGCTTCACCGGCATCATGGCCTTCACCCTGCCCGAAGCCCTCTGGCTGGCCTCCACCGGACTGCGCGACATCCTCCTCGCCTACCCCACCGCCGACCGCGCCGCACTCGCCGCACTGGCCACCGACACCCGCGCGGCCCAAGAGATCACCCTGATGGCCGACCGGACCGAACACCTCGACTTCATCGAAGCCGCCGTCGCCGACGTCCGCGACCGCCACGAGATCCGGATATGCCTCGACATCGACGCCGGCTTCGTCACCCTCGGCGGCAAACTCCGAGCCGGCGCCCGCCGCTCCCCCATACGCGAAGCCGACCAGGCCGCCGACCTCGCCGCCGACGTCGCCAAACGCCCCGGCTTCCGCCTCGTCGGCCTGATGGCCTACGAAGCCCAGATCGCCGGAGTCGGCGACGCCCCACCCGGCAACCCCGTCCTCACCCGGGCCATCCGCCTCATGCAGGCCCGCTCACAACGCGAACTCATCACACGCAGAGGCCGCATCGTCCAAGCCGTCACCCAGATCACCGACCTGGAATTCGTCAACGGCGGCGGCACCGGCAGCATCGAAAAGACCGTCCGCGAAAAGGCCATCACCGAAGTCGCCGCCGGATCCGGCTTCTTCCACCCCCGCCTGTTCGACTTCTACCGCGGCTTCACCGGCCGCCCCGCCGCCCTGTTCGCCCTACCCGTCGTCCGACGCCCCGCCCCCGGCGTCGTCACCGTCCTCGGCGGCGGCTACCTCGCCTCCGGCGCCCCCGGCCCCGACCGCCTCCCCCAGCCCTACCTGCCGTGCGGGCTACGCTACGACCCCGACGAAGGCGCCGGCGAAGTCCAGACCCCCCTCCTCGGCCAGACCGCCGAAGACCTACGCGTCGGCGACCGCGTCTGGTTCCGCCACGCCAAAGCCGGCGAACTCTGCGAACGCTTCGCCGGCCTGCACCTCATCGACGGCGACGAGATCGTGGAGGAGGTCCCCACCTACCGCGGCGAAGGCCACACCTTCCTGTGACCTCCCCGGCCTCCGGCCTCCGGCCTTCGACCTCCGAGCCCCGGCCTCCGACCCTCCGGTCTGCGGCCTCCACCGGCCTTCGATCTCCGGCCCCCGACGCCGGCCTCCCCGCCGACCACGGCCACACGGCCGGGCGGACACCCGCCCGGCCGGTCAACGCCGCCGGCGCCGCCAGAGCATGACCATCGCGGTGACCGCCAGCATCGCTCCCACACCGATCAGAATCGGCGCCAGATCCGCCTGCTCATCCGCCCACAGATCGTCGGACTCGTCACCCACCTTGACCGGCCGCGGCGCCACCCCGACCGCCTCGCCGACCCGGTCCCCCACCGAGACCAGAAACTCCCTCGCGCTCGACTCCGCCTTGGCGACGGTCCGCCTCGCGACCTTCTTCGGACTCACCCGATCGGCGATGGCGTCAACCGTCTGGGCCAACTCCGCACGGGTCCGCTCGATTCGCCGCTCCAACTCCGCGGGATCGGTGTCCGCCATGGCTCTCCTCTCATCGCCCTTGACATTGATCAGTCTGTCAGGTCCGGCCCTCCCACGACACTTCGGGCGGCCAGGTAAGTTGACCTGGGAACGATTCCTCGGAGGAGCCACATGAAACTTGAGCCGGGCGACGCCGCCCCGGACGTCACGCTTCCCGCCGCCGACGGCACCACCGTGTCCCTCGACACCTACCGCGGCAAGCGCGTCATCCTCTACTTCTACCCCGCCGCGATGACCCCCGGCTGCACCAAGCAGGCCTGCGACTTCCGCGACAGCCTCGCCTCCCTGACCGCCGCCGGCATCACGGTCCTCGGCGTGTCCAAGGACACCCCCGCAAAGCTCGCCAAGTTCGCCGAGCACGACGCCCTGACCTTCCCCCTCCTGTCCGACCCCGGCCTGGAGGTCCACAAGGCCTACGGCGCGTACGGCGAGAAGACCATGTACGGCAAGACCACGGTCGGCGTCATCCGCTCCACCTTCGTCATCGACCCCGACGGGAAAATAGAAAAGGCCCTCTACAACGTGAAGGCCACCGGCCACGTGGCCCGCCTCCGCCGCGAACTCAGCCTCGACTAAATACCATTTATCGCCGTTTTATACACCTTGCGCATGCCCCAAGAATTGTCGGCCCCATTACCTATCCTTGGGGCATGCCAACCAAGTACAAATACACCCCCGAGATGCTGGCCGACGCCGCGGCGAAGTCCCTCAGCATCGCCGACGTCCTCCGCCACCTCGGCATCACCATCGCGGGCGGCAACCACGCGCACATCAGCCGCCAGCTGAAGCGCCTCGGGATCGACACCTCACATTTCCTCGGCCAGGCCCACCACAGAGGGCGGAGCTCAGGCAGGCGCCTGCCACCAGAGGAAGTCCTCCGCGTGTCTCCACCGGGGTCCCCCAGGACCAAGCCGCCCCTGCTCCGCCGGGCGCTTCAGGAAGTGGGAGTGTCCTACCGTTGCGATAGCTGTAAGATCGAGGGCACTTGGGAAGGCGTGCCGCTTACGCTGCACGTCGACCATCTGAACGGCGACTGGCTTGACAACAGAATAAATAACTTGCGATTCCTCTGTCCGAACTGCCATTCTCAGACAGAGAATTTCGCAGGAAAAAACAGAGGGGCCGTAGCCCAACGGCAGGAGGCAGCGTCTTTAGGTGGCGCGCAGTATGGGTTCGAATCCCATCGGCCCCACAATCAAATAAAAGAAAAATCCAGCACGCTTGGACCGACAATAATCAACGTAACTCTGCCGGTTCAGGACGCACTGTTCATAGAACAATACGTTAATCGAAGACTCGCCCAGTCCAAATCCGCAGCGATACGCAAAGCGATTCGACTGCTGCGGGAGGCCAATCCCGAAGACCAAGCCGCCACATCTGGCGATCGGGGCACGAGCCAACCCACTACGCCACGGGACCTCGTCGTAGGGGATGACATCGGCGAGCCGTCAGGGTGAAGTCCGGCCGGTCGGCCGCGTGCCGGAGAAGAGGCCCGGGGCCGGCCGGTCACGGGATCGTTCTGGGCCGGTGGGGCGAGGTGGGAGGGTGACGGGCCGGGGATGTGGCGGTGGCCGTTGAGCCGCGTGTCGTGGTGTTCTGCGGGCCGCCCGTCGTGGGCTATGGGCCGGGATGTACGGCTTCGCGCTCGTAGTCCGGCAGCGGCTCGGTCTTTTTGGGGCGCATGATGCGTTCCATTCCCGCCATGGAGTCCAGCAGTGGCGATCTGGCCACGGCGTTTCTCAGCCGGGTGCCGATGCCGCTCTTGGGGACCATGAGGCGGAGGTTGGGGCCGACCTGCTGCATGCGGTGGACTGGGGCTCTGAAACCCTCTTCGTATCGGCGGAAGGCGGCCTGGTGGTCGCCTGCCGTGGCCGCGAGTTCTCCTGCCAGTCGGTAGGCGCCGATCATGGCCAGTCGTGCTCCGCAGCCTGACACGGGTGAGGCGCAGTAGGCGGCGTCGCCTACCAGTGTCACGCGTCCTGATGACCAGGATGGCATTCTTACCTGGGCCAGGGTGTCGAAGTAGAGGTTGGGGTCGGCGAGTGCTCTGGTGAGTAGTTCGGGCACTTGCCAGGACATGTTCGCGAACGCTTCGGTCAGTAGGTGTTTGTGTTGCTCGGTGTCCCGGTGGTCGTAGGTCAGTGGTTCGCGCCGGTGGAAGATGAAGTTTGCCTTTGCCCCGGTGTGGTTGCCCGATCGGTAGATTCCTACCATTTTTCCGGGTTCGTTGTAGGCCGTGACCCAGCGGTTCTCGCCCAGGGTGGGGTCGGCTTCGGCGAAGGCGAAGTAGTGCTCCATGTGTCGTAGGAACCGTGACTCCGGTCCGAAGGCCAGCCGGCGGACTGTGGAGTGGATGCCGTCGGCGCCGACGACCAGGTCGAACCTGCGGGTCTGTCCCTGTTCGAAGGTGGCCGTCACTCCGTCGGCGTCCTGTTCCAGTGTCTGGATGGAGTCGCCGAAGATGTGTTCGACGCCGTCCTTGGTCGCCTCGTGCAGGATCGTCGCCAGGTCTCCGCGCATGATCTCGACCTCGTCGCCCGTGGACCGCATGTCCATTCGGGCCAGGCTCCGGCCGGTGGCGTCGACGAATGTCATGCCTGCGATGTCGGTTCCCGCGGCTCTGATCTGGGGCAGGATTCCCATTCGCTCGGCCACTTCGATGGCCTGGTCCCGTACGTCGACCCCGTTGCCGCCTGCGCGCAGCTGGGGTGCGCGCTCGACCACGGTGGGCCGGAAGCCGTATCTGGCCAGCCAGAACGCGAGGGTCAGTCCGGCGATGCTGCCTCCGGAGATCAGGATTCGCTCGTTCATCGCATACCGACGATCATCCGGCGGGGGGCGTCGGCCGCCTTCAGGCGCTGGGTGGTCGTGTCGATGTCGTGCCGGTCGGCGTGCTCTCCGTCGAGTGGCGTGAGCCGGTCGGTCGCGATGAGGTCGAGGAGGTGGGGGAGGTCCGGTCCGAACCCGTCTCCTGCTCGGAAGCCTTCGATGAGGGCCTCGTCGGGCTGTGTCGCCGGGTCGGGGGCTTGGTCGAGCAGGACGCCTGCGGGGGCTTCGGGGGTGGTGAGTAGCGCTTGCATGGGCCCTCCCGGGCTCATAAACTAAGTGAAATGAATGTTCCACTTGAAGATATGGAAGGGCCGTTCCAGATGTCAACCCCTGCCGCGCCCGGCGACCAACGACGCCGGGCGGACGCCGTACGCAACCGGCAGCTCGCCCTGGAGGCCGCCAAGACGCTTCTCGCGCAGCGGGACGCCACCATCACGGTCGAGGCCATCGCCCGTCAGGCCGGGCTGGGAGCGGCCACCGTCGTGCGGGCCTTCGGCAACAAGGAGGCGCTCATCGACGCCGCCGTGACGGACCTGCTCGATCCGCTCATCCAGCGGGCCAGGGACGCGCTGTCCGAGCCCGACCCCGAGCGGGCTCTGCGCTGTTTCCTCCTCGATCTGATCGAGTTCCAGTCCGCCCACTGGGTCATGAGTGAGCAGCTCAGAGGACTGGAGGTGCCCTCGACGACCGTCCAGCGGGCCGCGCTGCGCCAAGCGGTGCTCGACATGGTCTCCCGGGCGCGCGGCGCGGGTGCGATCAGGACCGACATCGACCCCGCCGTCGCCACGGTGATGCTGGGCGAGGTGACGTACGCGATCGCGCGGTCGGACGAGGCGTCACGCCGGCTCGCCGAGGGTTTCGTCACCGTCGTCCTGGACGGCCTGCGCCCCCAGTCCTGACGCCGCGGCCTGCTCACTCTGTGCGGCCGGTGCGGAGACCGCGAAACGGCGCCGGTTTTCACCGGCGCCGTTGCGATGGGTGCGGTCGGGTGAGCGGGGTCGGGTGAGCGGGGTCAGGCCCGGCCAGTCGCGGGTGGCGGTGCCGAGGTCCTGGAACAGGAGCTCTTCGAAGCCGGAGCCGAAGTAGAAGCCGGTCACGGTGCCCACCGCGAGGACGGCGGAGGATCCGCTGGTGAGCTGGAATACGGGGCCGCCGCTGTCGCCGTGGCGCGCGGAGCGCCAGCCTCGCGCGGACTGCAGGTCGTACCAGCACTCGTAGTTGCCGTAGCTCGCGGTCCTGGGGGCTGAGGTAGTCGGTCGGTCCCTGGGTGGTCGGTTCGGGAGTCGGCTTGACGGGGTCGTCCGACGATGCCGCCGCGTGAGGTCATCGGGTGGTGGGGCGGGACATCGGGTCGCGCGGTGCATCCTCTTCACCGCGCGACCCGGCGTTGTGATCCGCCATCACAAACATTCTCCCTTTACTCACCCCGGAGGGTGCTCCCGGAAACCATGATGCCCAACGGGGGGTAAAGGATGCGTAAGCCGCAGGTGTTGTGCGACCTGGGTCGTAGGCGGAGCTCCCCCTTGAGGGGGAAGGTCGGTGATCTGCGGATACGTATTGTGGTGATGTGTTCGGCAGATTACACGCGTGGAGTCGGCGCCATCCGGCTCTTGTGGACGTCCTGTGGCTGGCTCCGTTCGTGCTGGCCTGCCTGGGCACGCTCGTCATGTTCGCGGCGGATCCGGCCGCCTATCAGAGCGGGCTGAGTTTCTGGGTTTACCTGGGGCTGGGTGTGGTGTTGGTGGTGCCGCTGCTGTGGCGGCGGAGCCGGCCTCTGACGGTGTTCACGATCGTCTCGGTGGCGAGTTTCGGGCAGTGGCTCTTCGGTGTGGAGCCGACGCCGTTCAACGTGGCGGTGCTCATCGCGATGTACACGGTGGCGTCGTTGTGTTCGCTGCCGTGGGCTGTGGCGGCGGGCCTGGTGGCGGAGCTGGGGCTCGCCCTTTCTTTCGGGCAGATAACGACGAATCCTGATCCGGGGACTCTCGCCAGTGCCTCGGTGTTCGTCGTGGCGATATGGATCTCGGGGATCTACGCCAACACCCGCCGCCGTTATCTGGAGGGCCTGGAGGAGCGGGCCGAGCGGGCCGAGCGGGAGCGGGATCAGCAGGCCCGGCTGGCGGCCGCGGCCGAGCGGACCCGGATCGCCCGCGAGTTGCACGACGTGGTCGCGCACAATGTGAGTGTGATCATCGTTCAGGCCGATGGGGCGGGTTACGCGCTCGACAGCGATCCTGAGCAGGCTCGTAAGGCCTTGCAGGCCATCTCGACGACCGGGCGGCAGGCGTTGGCCGAGATGCGCAGGATGGTCGGCGTGCTGCGGGCGGCCGAGGGCGCCGTGGGTGAGGCGGCGGCCGGGGAGGTGGCGGAGGAGTATGCCCCGCAGCCGAGCCTGTCGCAGCTTGACGGGTTGGTGACGCAGGTGCGTTCTTCCGGGCTGCCGGTCGACTTCCGGGTCACCGGCGCGCCGCAGGAGCTTCCCGAGGGGGAGCAGTTGACGGTGTATCGGATCGTTCAGGAGGCGCTCACCAATACGCTCAAGCACGGCGGTCCGAACACCAGGGCCGTGGTCGAGATGGAGTACGGCGTGCGCGAGCTGCTTTTGCGGGTGACCGACGACGGCCGCGGTGCGGCGGCGTTGGGCCGGCCGGGCGGGCATGGTCTGGTCGGCATGCGGGAGCGCGTCGCCATGTTCGGGGGAAGTGTCGAGGCCAGGCCGCGGCCGGGCGGCGGTTTCCAGGTGATCGCGCGGTTGCCGATCGGTGAGACCGGCCGGAGCCGGGCCGCATGACGGGGCCGGGTCGGATGGCGGGGCCGGGTCGGATGACGGGGCCGGGCCGCATGGCGGGATCAGGTCCGATGACGGAGCCGGGCCGTATGGCGGGGCCGGGCCGGATGACGGGGTCGCGTGGCGGGACGAGATGGATGGCCGGGGGCCGACGGGCGGTGGGTGAGCGGTGATCCGCGTCATGCTGGTCGATGACCAGGAGTTGCTGCGGGCCGGGTTCCGCATGGTGCTCGGCGCGCAGCCGGACATCGAGGTCGTCGCGGAGGCGGGTGACGGCGCGGCGGCCGTGGAGGCGGCGCGGTCGGCCGAGGTCGACGTCGTGCTGATGGACGTGCGGATGCCGGTCATGGACGGGGTGGAGGCGACCCGGCTGATCTGCGCGGCGGCCGAACGGCCCCGGGTGCTGATCCTGACCACCTTCGACCTGGACGACTACGCGTTCGCGGCGCTGAAGGCGGGTGCCTCGGGGTTTCTGCTGAAGGACGTGCCGCCTTCGGATCTGGTCAGTGCGATCCGTTCGGTGCACAGCGGGGACGCGGTGGTGGCGCCGAGCACGACGCGGCGGCTGCTGGAGCGTTTCGCGGTGCATCTTCCCTCTTCGGGTGCGGTGGAGCCGGTGGCGCTCACCGGGCTGACGGCGCGGGAGCGGGAGGTACTGGTGCTGGTGGCCCGGGGTCTGTCGAACACCGAGATCGCCGAGCGGTTGGAGCTGGCGGAGGCGACGGTCAAGACGCATCTGGGCCGGGTTCTGGCCAAGCTGGGTCTGCGGGATCGGGCTCAGGTGGTGGTGTACGCCTACGAGTCGGGTCTGGTGACCCCGCACTCGGCCGGGTAGCCGGCCGGACGGTCGCCTCGGCCGGACGGTCGCCTCGGCCGAATGGCCGAGGCGGGTCTGCCACCGGAGTGGCAGTGATCGGTTCGCGGGAGCCCTGCGGTGGAGGAAGAGTCCCTCCTCAAGTCCGATGACCTGTGTTTTCTTCGGCAATAGCGTTTGTTGCGTCATAACGCACATGTTGCCGAGGAGAGTTGACGTGACCATCACCGGAGAGGTCGGCGCGTGGAACACGCGAGAGGACGCGGCGGCCGCCGTAGTGGCCAGAGGCCTGAGCAAGGTGTACGGCCAGGGGGATGCGGCGGTGCACGCGCTCGGGGGGGTGGACGTCTCCTTCGCAACGGGTGCCTTCACCGCGATCATGGGCCCCTCGGGGTCCGGTAAGTCCACGTTGATGCACTGCCTGGCCGGGCTGGACACGGTCAGCGCGGGGCAGGTTCACATCGGGGACGTGGAGTTGACCGGTCTCAGCGACAAGCAGCTCACCCTGTTGCGTCGCGAGCGGATCGGCTTCATCTTCCAGGCGTTCAACCTGCTGCCGACGCTGACCGCCGAGCAGAACATCCGGCTCCCGCTGGAGATCGCCGGGCGTCAGGCCGATCGGGACCTGTTCGACCGGGTCGTGGAGACCGTGGGTCTGCGTGAGCGGCTCGGTCACAAGCCGGCCGAGCTGTCGGGTGGTCAGCAGCAGCGGGTCGCGGTGGCCCGCGCCCTGATCAGTAAGCCGCAGGTCATCTTCGCCGACGAGCCGACCGGGAACCTGGATTCGCGCAGCGGCGCCGAGGTGCTGTCGTTTCTGCGCACGTCGGTGCATGAGCTGGGGCAGACGATCGTGATGGTCACCCACGACCCGGTCGCGGCCTCCTATGCCGACCGTGTGGTCTTCCTGCGTGACGGTCTGCTGGTCAGCGAGCTGGTCGGGCCGACGCCGCAGAGCGTGCTGGACACGCTGATGAAGCTGGAGGCGTGAGTTGCTGAAGACGACTCTGGCCGGGCTGCGGGCGCACAAGCTGCGCCTGCTGCTCACCTCGCTGGCGATCACGCTGGGGGTGGGCTTCATCGCGGGCACGTTCGTGCTCACCGACACCATCGACGCGGGTTTCACGCAGAAGTTCTCCGCGGCGGCCGATCGGATCGACGTCGCCGTGCTGCCGGTGCCGGATGAGAAGGCCGACGGGGTGCCGACCGTCTCCGGCGCCGTGCTGGAGAAGGTCCGCGCCGTCGGCGGCGTGGCCGACGCTCAGGGTCTGGTGCAGGGCGTCTCGGCGCTGATCGGCAAGGACGGCAAGGCCGCGGGGAACCATCCCACGGCCGGTGTCTCCATCGCCGAGGGTTCGCTGAACCGCACCGTGATCACCAGCGGCACCGCGCCGAGGAGCGCGACCCAGGCCGTGCTGGACGAGAACACCGCCAGGACCCGCGGTTTCAAGGTGGGCGACACCATCACGGTGCTGGACTCCAAAGACGTCAAGCACGAGTTCACGCTGGTGGGCCTGTTCGACGTCGGTCTCAACCAGGAGCTCGGCTTCACCGGCGCGGTGGGCTACACCGCGGGCACGGCTCGGGAGATGACCGGAGAGAAGGGTTTCCGGGAGATCGACGTCGCGGCCGCCGAGGGGGTGACGCAGGAAAGGGTGCGCGACTCGTTGGCCGCCGCCCTGGGAGGGGGTTATCAGGTCAGGACCGGCAAGGAGTACGCCGATGAGATGGCCCGGCAGAACGGTGCCGACACCAAGATGGTCACCCTGGGGCTGCTGATGTTCGGGCTGGTGGCGATGTTCGTGGCGGCGCTGGTCATCTACAACACCTTCAACATCCTCATCGCCCAGCGGACCCGCGAGATGGCGCTGCTGCGCTGCATCGGCGCGACGCGGGGTCAGGTGTTCGGCTCCGTCGTGCTGGAGTCGGTCGTGGTCGGCCTGCTCTCCTCGGTGCTGGGCCTGCTGGTGGGTTACGGTCTGGGCGTCGGAGCGCTGGCCGTGTTGAAGGCGGTCGGTGCGCCGCTGCCCGTGGTGACCGCGACCCTCGCGCCGCGCACGATCGCTCTGGCGATGCTCATCGGTCTTGTCGTCACGGTGGGCGCGGCCCTGTTGCCGGCTCGGTCGGCGACGAAGGTGGCGCCGATCGCCGCGTTGCGCACGCAGGTGGAGGAGCACACCTTCAGGGCGGGTCTGGTCCGGGTGATCTTCGCTTCGCTGTTCCTGGCCGCGGGGGTGGGTGCCACGGTGGTCGGGGTGAACATGACGGCGGGTCAGGCCGCGCTCGTCGTGGTCATGGCCGGTGGCGTGTTCGTCTTCTTCGCGGTGCTGATCCTCGGCCCGGTGATCGTCAAGCCGCTCGGCGCCTTCGCGGGCTGGGTGCCGGCCAAGCTCTTCGGGGTGCCGGGCAGGCTCGCGGTGGACAACTCGCGGCGCAATCCGAAGCGGTCGGCCACCACGACCGTGGCGCTGACCGTGGGTGTGACGCTGATGACGCTCATCGCCGTTCTGACCGGCACCATGCGGGTGACCTACACCCACAAGCTGGACGAGCAGTTCCCGGTGGACTACATGGTCCAGTCGCAGAGCCGGGATTCCGTCCTGCCTCGCGCGCTGGCCGAGGAGCTGCGGACCAGGCCGGAACTGTCCTCGATCGTGGCGTTCCGTGAGACGGTCGCCGGGGCGGGAGAGGGGGCCGGGTCCGGGAAGTACGAGGTCGGAACGTTCACCGCGTCCTCGGATTTCAGGCCGAAGCTCGGCACGGGTTCGATCGACGGTCTCAGGCCGGGGACGGCGGTGGTGGCCGACTACGTCGCCAAGGATCTCCGGCTCAAGGTCGGCGACCGGATCCCGGTGCGGACGGCCAAGGCGGGCACGGTCGCGCTCACGGTCGTGTCCACCTTCGACCCGGAGGAGACCGATCTGGCGGAGGTGACCGTGCCGGACAAGGAGTTCGAGCGTTACTTCGGCGCGGTCGGCGACAGCCGGGTGATGATCAACGCCAAGGACGGGGTCGATCCCGAGCGGGCCCGCAAGGTGGTCGAGGCGGCGGCGCAGCCGTACCCGACGGCGAAGGTCGCCAGCTCGACCGATGTGCGGGGCGAGTTCGAGGAGGCGCTCGACATGATGCTGATGATCATCACCGGTCTGCTGGGCCTGGCGGTGCTCATCTCCCTGCTGGGGATCGCCAATACGCTGTCCCTGTCGGTGCACGAGCGGACCCGGGAGTCGGCGTTGCTGCGGGCGCTCGGCCTGACGCGACCCCAGCTGCGGCGGATGCTCTCGATCGAGGCGCTGGTTCTGGGGCTCATCGGCGCTCTGGTCGGCGTGGTGCTGGGCGTCACGTTCGGTTGGGCGGCGGCGCAGACGATGACGGACGACGTCGCGTTCCAGCTTCCGGTGTTGCAGATCGTGGCCTTCGTGGCGCTGTCCGGCCTGGCCGGGGTGCTCGCCGCCGTGCTGCCCGCCCGCAGGGCGGCGCGCGCCTCCATTGTGAGCTCGCTCGCCGCCGGCTGACCGGAGTTTCACGAAGCCTCGAAGGCTCGTGGAACCTCACCTCGGGGCAGGCCCAAGTCCGAGGTGAGGTTGAGCTCCGTCCCGGGCCGAGCTCCATCCCGGGCTGAACTCCGTCCCGGGCTGAACTCCGTCCCGGGTGGAGCTCCGTCCCGGGTGGAGCGGAGTCCCTCGGTGGCCGGGGCGCCTTCTATCGGGGGCGGCGCCCCGGCCACTGCTCCGCCACCGTCTCGGGGTTGAGCAGGGGCCGGATGACGACCTCGCCGGTGGCCTTGTCGATCACCACGCAGCCGCCGCCCACGGTGTCGGGCAGCACGCCGGGGTCGTCGGGCTCGGGCTCCTTCGACCAGGCGACATAGCCTTCTTTGAAGGTATATATCCTGATCTCGGTGGCGGAGCCCGGCCCGCGGACCCCGTTGAAGTACTCCTCGGCGATGGCCCTGGCCTGGTCGAGGTTCACAGCCTGCGCCCCTCCTTGTCGATCACCACGCAGAAGACCCCGGTCACCGACTCGTAGGGCGGTTCGACCGCCATGTGACCCCGCTGGGCGTCGATCCAGATCACCTCGCCGCCGGAGTTGACCGCGTTCCACGCGTGGCTGCCGCCGGCCGGCCAGCGGTTGATGATGATCGCCGCGGCGCCGTGTCCCCCGGCCAGCAGCGCCTGCGCGATGGGAACGTAGGCGTGGCGTCCTTGCCCCACGTATTGGAAGCGCTGCCCCAGCCACCGTTCGGCCCGTGCCACTCCCCCCGCCTCACCGGTGAGCAGCGGTTTGCCGACCCGGTCGTACTCCGGCCGCCGGGGTGCCGCGACCGTCGGCGCGCCGTACCAGGTGGACAGCACCGACAGCGCGCAGTCCACCGCGTTGGTCGCCCGGAACGGGTCTTCGGCGGCTCCGGCCCCGTTGATCAGTCTGATCCACATGCCCCGTGGATCGGGAAAGCGCCGGGGTATCGCCTGCTCCGTCACCGGCACGGCCCGCTCGATGTCCTCCTGGGTCTGCGGGTCGGGCCTGGCCAGCCCCCCGGCCACGCCGTACGGCCGGCACCGCTCCAGCCGCAGCGGCCCCCAGCGCACCCGTTCGGGCTCGCGCGGCGCGGCCACCACGACCGAGCTCGGAGCCTCCAGCTCGAAGTCACGCCACCGCTGCCCGTCCGCGGTCACGACGGGGTTGTAGACCCCTTCGGGCAGAAACAACTGAGTCACGCGGCCCCCCTCGCCCGTTCGCCTCGTGCCCGATGCTAGGACGGCGGCCCGCGGGAGGTGGGTGAGTTGACCAGATCAGGGTCCGGCGTCGTGCCGGGCCTCGGCGAGGTGCTCCAGAACCGTGTCCGCGATGTCCCCGAGGGTCTGGATCTGCTCGTCGGTGAGCAGGTCGATCAGGTGGCGGCGGACGGACTCGACGTGGTCGGGGTCGGACAGGCCCGGGTCGTGGGTGAGGTCGTGGGAGATCTGCGCGTCGAGCAGCGGGCGCATCCGGCGATAGCCGAGCCATGCCCGGAACTCCCGCTCGTCGAACCGGCGTGGATCGGCCATGCGCTCACCCCGGTGTTCGTTGACGTGTAACCGGAATGCCGGCGAGCCCTTCCTCCCGAGAGCGGGAAACCCAAGGGACAGAAGGGGCTTTTGTCCGGTATCACCGATTCGAAGATGACATGTCGTAACCCTTTGCTGCCTTTTTGCACCTTGTTCGTCGGTCTCGCTGACGGCCAATATCGTCGCCATCCCCCCTCCGGCGCTGTTTCCAGAAAGGCGCACGCGATTTGAGCATCACCGACAGGCCCGAAGCTCCGGCCGACGGCGTCCACCGCCTCCGCAAGAACGCCGTCGGGCTGATGGGCGTCATCTTCATGGCGGTCGCCACCGCCGCGCCCATCACCGCGATGACCGGCAACGTCCCCATCGTCGTCGGCTTCGGCAACGGTCTTGGCGTGCCCGCGGGATATCTCGTGGCCACCATCGTGCTCACCGTCTTCTCGGTGGGCTACGTGGCCATGGCCAAGCACATCACCTCCGCGGGCGCCTTCTACGGCTACATCTCCCACGGCCTGGGCCAGGTCGTCGGCATGGTGGCCGGCCTGCTCGCCACGATGGCCTACGTCGTCTTCGAAGCCTCGATCATCGGATTCTTCGCCTACTCGGCCAACGACACCTTCAAAAGCCTGGCCGGAGTGGACATCCACTGGCTCTGGTTCGCCTTCCTCGGCCTGGCGCTGAACGCGCTCCTCACCTACTTCGACATCAACCTGACCGCCAAGGTCCTGGGCGTCTTCCTCGTCACCGAGATCCTGATGCTCGGGCTGACCGCCACGGTGACCCTGCTGCACGGCGGGGGGCCGGACGGCCTGATGCCGCAGACCCTCGACCCGCTGAAGGCCTTCACCGTCACCGGCCTGGAGAAGGGCGCCGTCGGACTCGGCCTGTTCATGTGCTTCTGGTCCTGGGTCGGATTCGAGTCGACCGCCATGTACGGGGAGGAGTCCCGCGAGCCCAAGAAGATCATCCCGATCGCGACCCTGGTCTCGGTGGTCGGCATCGGCCTGTTCTACACCTTCGTCTCCTGGATGACGGTGGCCGCCAACGGGGTGAAGGCGCCCCAGATCGCGGCCGAACAGTTCGCCGGGATCTTCTTCAATCCGACCGGGGAACTGCTCGGGCAGTGGGCGGTCGACCTGTTCAAAGTCCTCATCCTGACCGGCTCGTTCGCCTGCTCGATGGCCTTCCACAACTGCGCGTCCCGCTACCTGTACGCGCTCGGCCGCGAGGACCTGATCCCCGGCACCCGCGCGACCCTGGGCGCCACCCACCCCAGGCACGGCTCACCGCACATCGCGGGGTTCGTGCAGACCGCGATCTCCGTGGTGATCGTGCTGGCGTTCTTCTTCGCAGGAATGGACCCCTACCTGCACATTTACACCCTGCTCGCGGTGCTCGGCACGCTGGCCGTCCTGATCGTGCAGACACTCTGCTCGTTCTCCGTGATCGGCTACTTCCACGTCAGGAAGAAGCACCCCGAGACCGCGTCGTGGTGGCGCACCCTGCTGGCCCCCCTCGTGGGCGGTCTGGCGATGGCCTACGTGGTGCTGCTGCTGTTCCAGAACCAGGAGGCGGCCGCCGGAGACGCCTCCAAGTCCCTGTTCTTCACCCTGATCCCCTGGATCGTGCTCGGCTTCGCCCTTCTCGGCGCGGCCCTCGCGCTCTATCTGAAGGTCCGCAGGCCCGAGAAGTACGCGATCATCGGCCGGATCGTGCTGGAGGACACCGTCGAGCGCGACTGACCTCCCACGCCCACGGCCCGCATCCGCCACACGTACGGCCCGCGCCCCCGCGAGAACCTCGCGGGGGCGCGGGCCGTACCGGCTTCACCGGGTTCTACCTCAGCGCGTTGATCACCTCACTCGCGGCGCGCTCCCCCTCGGTGGCGCCGCCGTTCATGAACCCCTGGAAGTCGTAGGAGCAGTGCTCGCCGGCGATGTGCACGTTGCCCTGGGCGGTCGCCTCGTAGCCGGCGTGCTTGTGCAGGTATCCGACGGGCCAGTAGGAGTAGGCGCCGAGCGAGTAGGGATTCCTGTGCCAGGCCGACAGCTGGGCGCGGCCGTTCCACTTCGCCTTCGTGCCGGGGAAGATCCGGTCGATCTGGGTGAGCGTCGAGGACGCGAGGTCACGGACGTAGGGGTCGGACTCCGTGGGGAACGGGGTGGACGGGCTGAGGGAGAAGGCAGCGTCGCCGCCGCCGTACTGGATGAGCACGCCGGTCGAGCCGCTCTGCCCCTTGGTGGTGTCCCAGCACTGCTGGAAGGGCAGGTCGGTGAAGCAGTCCCCGGCCGATACTCCCGGCCACGGGCCGGTGCCGAGCCAGGTCCTGGCGGTGAACTGCATGTTGAGCTTGGTGACATAGCCCATCCGGGCGTCACGCAGCAGGGCCGTCATGCGGGTGTCGAATCCGGCGCGTGACAGGTCCAGGCGCTGCAGGATCGGCAGGGGCACGGTGAGGATCGTGTGGTCGGCGACGACGGTCCTGGTGGTGCCGCCCTCGTCGAAGGTGAGCGTCTGGGTGCCGTCGGCGTTGGCCCGCACCGCCAGCAGCTTCCAGCCCATCTGGACGGAGCCGGACGGCAGGGCCGCCGCCATGGCCTGCGGGAGTTGGTCGTTGCCGCCCACGATGTGATAGCGCTCGTCCGACAGGCCCCAGACGTTGAAGTGGCCGGGGTTGGGCTGGTAGCCCATCAGCAGGACCAGCGCCAGAGAGGACTGGTCGGTCGTCTCGGCTCCGTACTCGACGTTGTAGGCGACGTCGAGGAAGCGTCCGAGGTCGGAGGCGTATCCGCCGGGCACGCGGGAGTCGATCCACTGCCGGATCGACATCCCGTCCAGCGCGGTCCCGGCCGGCGTGGTGCTGTTCCACCTCACCTCACCGGCGGCCTGAAGGTCGGCGTGGAGCGCCTGGTACATCTCCTTGAAGTCGGCGTCGGCCTGGGATCGCGGATAGTAGGCGCCGTTGACGTGCAGGATCTCCTCGGCGCCGTTGGGACCGGCTCCGGCGAAGTTGACCGTGGACAGGCCGAACCGGCGGCACAGCTCCAGCATCTTCTTGTGCTCGACGTCGATCAGCTCGCCGCCGATCTCGGAGGTCTGCCCGCCCGCCCAGTGAGAACGCTGGGAGTACATCCGGCCACCGACCCGCGACGGGTTGGCCTCGTAGACGATCGGGGTGGCCCCGGCGTCCCTGAGGGTGAGCGCGGCGGTGAGCCCGGCGATCCCGGCGCCGATGACGGCCACCCTGGCGGGCTTGAGCGGCGGCTTGGCCGGTGACATGACGTCGGCGCGGGCCCTGCCCTGGGCGGAGCCCAGCACGGTGACCGCCAGGCCGGCCAGCGCGGCGCGCCGGAGCAGGTCGCGGCGGGCCATGCCGCCGGGTTCCGCGGCGGCCTCGGCTCGCAGTCCGCGCAGATCTTCAACAGGGACCTTGAGGAGGTGGGCGTCGTGGTGGTCGGCTGCCAGGCGCTGGAGCGCGCGCAGGGATGAGGTCCGTGCCATGAGTGGCCTCTCTGATCGTGTTGGCGATCAGCATGGAGACCGGAGGGCTCCGGCGGCAGTCGGCATCGCGTAACGGATGTCGATGGTCGCCTGACACTGTGCCGCGCAGGATCCGGCGGAGCCCGGTTCAGGCGACCTCGACGCTGACGGTGTGCCAGCCGGTGGCGCCGTCGGGGGCCACCGGGGCCGGGTCGGAAGTCTGGGTGTAGCCGGTGGCGTCGGTGGCCCGCACCTCGACGGTGTGGCTTCCCGGGGTGGCCTCCCAGTCGTCGATCACCCACTGGCGCCAGGTGTCGGCGGTCGGCGCCTGGGCCAGCCGGGCCTGACGCCACTGCCCGCCGTCGATCCGCACCTCGACGGCGTCCACCCCCTTGTGCTGCGCCCAGGCGACGCCCGCGATCACGGTACGGCCCGGCACGAGGCGGGCGCCGTCCCTCGGCAGGTCGATGCGTGACTGCGTCTTGATCGGCCCCTTCGCGGCCCATCCCCTGGGTGTCCAGTAGGCCTCGTCCCGGTCGAAGCGGGTCACCTTGATCTCCGTCACCCACTTGGTGGCCGAGACGTAGCCGTAGAGACCGGGGACGACCTGGCGGACCGGGAAGCCATGGTCGACCGGGAGCGCCTCGCCGTTCATCGCGAAGGCCAGCAGCGCGTCACGGCCGTCGAGGACGACGTCGACCGGGGTGCCGCAGGTCCAGCCGTCCGCGGAGGTGCTGAGCAGCATGTCGGCCCCCCGCTGCACCCCCGCGTCGCGCAGCACGCCGGCCAGGCTGGCGCCCAGCCAGCGGGCATTGCCGATGTACGGCCCGCCGACCTCGTTGGAAACGCAGCACAGCGTGATGTCGGCCTCCTGCAGGGGGCGTTTCATCAGGTCGGCGAAGGTGAGCTCGACGGGTCTGTCCACCATGCCGTGGATCTTCAGGGTCCAGCTTCGCGGGTCCACCTGGGGTACCACGAGGGCGGTGTCCACCCGGTAGAAGTCATGGTTCGGGGTGACGAACGGCGACAGTCCCCTGATCTTCAGATCGACGCCGGCCGGCAGCGGTGCGGCGGAGGGGCGGGGCAGCTGCACGCCGACCCGGGCCGCTGCCACCTCCGCGCGCCCCGACAGCATCCGGCCGACCACACCGCTCGCGCCGGCGACGCCGACACCGACGAGCGTCCCGACCAGCAAGCCGCGCCGGTCGAGCGCGTAGCGGTCGCCGCCCGCCCGCATGACCGGCGGGATCGGCGGGATCGGCGCGTCGCGCCGTTCCTCCCGCCCGGCACCGGCATCGGGAGACCCGCCCCCCACCCCGGCGCCAAGAGACTCTCCCCCGGCTCCAGCACCGGCACCGGCACCGGCAGATTCCCCCTCGGCTCCGGCACCGGGGCGCTCATCTCCGGCTCCCGTCCCGAGAGGTCCACCGCGTGGGTCCGTCTCGCGGGAGTCGTGCACGGGGACGAGAGCACGCGCGGTGAGGCGGCGCAGGGCGACCATGGCGGCGGCGACGCCCGCCACGGTGGGACCGACGTCCACGACGTCCGCGCCGGGGCGGGTCAGGACGGCCACGATGCCGACCGCGCCGAAGACGGCCAGGCCCGCCAGGCCGTAGCGGATGTCCCGGACGGCCAGGACGCCGACGGCCGCGGCGATCGCGGCGAGGACCACGAAGACGCCCGCCAGCAGGACGGTCTTGTCGTTCTCGCCGAAGGCGCGGATCGCGAAGTCCTTCAGCCCGGCCGGGGCGAGGTCGACGGCGGCGTTGCCGACCGCGACGACCGGGAAGGCCGACGCCTTCACCAGGCCCGCCACCAGCAGGGACACCCCGACCGCCACCGCGCCGGACACCAGGCCGATCAGCGCCGCCGCCCATCCGGGCATGCGCCTGTTGCTCTCCATCCTCCGACGCTACGCCTGCGGGCGGGCGCAGGATCTTACGCGCCGATTACGGGCGGCCCGGCCTCCTGCGGACCTCCACGCCCCGTGGCGCGTGATCGTCCGCTTTCGACGGACCCTAGCCGATCGCTTCGGCGAGGATGGACGCCAGCGCGCGGAAAGCGCGGCCCCGGTGGCTGATGGCGTCCTTCTCCTGCGGCGACAGCTCGGCGGTCGTCCGGCTCTCTCCCTCGGGCACGAAGATCGGGTCGTAGCCGAAGCCGTTGGTCCCGCGCGGCGCGTCGATGATCAGGCCGTGTAGCGCGCCCTCGGCCACCCGCTCCTCCCCCGAGGGCAGGGCCAGCGCCGCGGCGCACGCGAAGTGGGCACCGCGGCTCTCCTTGGGCACGTCGGACACCTGCGCGAGCAGCAGCCTCAGGTTCGCTCCGTCGTCGCCGTGCCTGCCGGACCAGCGCGCGGAGAATATCCCCGGCATGCCGTTCAGCGCGTCGACGCACAGGCCGGAGTCGTCGGCGATGGCGGGCAGACCCGACTGCCGGGCGACCGCGTGCGCCTTCAGCAGGGCGTTCTCCGCGAAGGTCAGGCCGGTCTCGGCGACGTCGCCGATCTCCGGGAACTCCTCTAGGCCGACGATCTCCACCGGCACCGAGGCGTCGGCCAGAATCCGGCGGAGTTCGGCGATCTTCCCGGTGTTGCGGGTGGCCAGGACCACCCGGCCCGGGGCCGTGCCCGCGGCTCGCTCCGCGCTCACGCCAGCGTCTCCCGCTGCAGGCGGGTGAGCTCGGCGCACCCGGCGACGCCGAGGTCGAGCAGCTCGTCGAGGGTGGCCCGGTTGAACGGCTTGCCCTCGGCCGTGCCCTGGACCTCCACGAACTCGCCGCTCCCGGTCATCACCACGTTCATGTCGGTCTCGGCGGCGACGTCCTCGGTGTAGCAGAGGTCCAGCAGTGGCGTCGATCCGACGATGCCGACCGACACCGCGGAGACCGAGTCGATCAGCGGGTCGCCCTTGCACATCTTCCGCTCGCGCATCCACCGCACCGCGTCGGCCAGCGCCACGTAGGCGCCGGTGATGGCGGCCGTGCGGGTGCCGCCGTCGGCCTGCAGCACGTCGCAGTCGATGACGATCGAGTTTTCGCCGAGGGTCTTGTAGTCGACGCAGGCTCGCAGGGACCGGCCGATCAGGCGGGAGATCTCGTGCGTCCGGCCGCCGATCTTGCCGCGCACCGACTCGCGGTCGTTGCGGGTGTTCGTGGCCCGGGGCAGCATGGCGTACTCCGCCGTGACCCAGCCCTGGCCGCTGCCCCGGCGCCAGCGGGGCACGCTGTCCTGCACGGAGGCGGCGCAGAGCACCCTGGTGCCGCCGAACTCGACGAGCGCCGAGCCCTCGGCGTGCGCGAGCCAGCCACGGGTGATGGTGACGGGGCGAAGCTGATCGGGAGAACGTCCATCTGCACGAGCCATGAAACTCACCCTAGGTCATATACGGCCCCGCTCCGCGCCAGTTCGGTCCGTCCCCCGAAACCGCCCCGGGAGGCGTCCTGCAGAATCCGCGCGGGGTCGTGCCAGGGGACGAGATGGGTCAGCACCAGGGTGCCCACGTCCGCCCTGGCCGCGTGCTCGGCGGCCTGGCGGCCTGTCAGGTGCAGGTCGGTGGGCAGGTCGGGCTGTTCCAGGAAAGAGGCTTCGCACAACAGCACGTCCGCCCCCGAGGCGAGCTTGACCAGCTCGGCGGACTCGCCGGTGTCGGCCGAGTAGGCCACCGAGCGCCCGCCGTAGGAGACCCGGAAGCCGTAGGTCTCGACCGGGTGGTTCATCGGCGCGGCCGTCACCTCGAACGGGCCCACCTCGAACACGCCCGGTGCCAGCGGCGCGAAGTCGAAGGCCGTCTCAAGCCCCGGCTCCTCGGGCATGCCGTAGGCGGCGGCCAGGCGGCGGGGCGCGTCGGCGGGGGCGTGGACCGGCACCCGGGGCAGCGGGGCCCGCGAGGAGTAGGTGCGCACCACGTGGTAGGGGCACATGTCGAGGCAGTGGTCGGCGTGCAGGTGGGACAGGCAGATAGCGTCCACGTCGTAGAGCCCGATGTGCCGCTGGAGCGCGCCCAGGGCGCCGTTGCCGAAGTCCAGCAGCATGCGGAACCCCTCGGCCTCCAGCAGGTAGCAGGAGGAAGGGCTGTCCGGGCCGGGAAAGCTCCCGGAGCACCCGATGATCGTCAATTTCACGGCGGCCTCCTCGTTCTCACATGGCCTTCTTACCTTGTGGCGCTGCCTGTCCCGGCTCGGATGCCGGTGACCGCCGTCTTCACGGGCGCTGCCCGTTTCCGGAGACCCCTCCCACCGCCGCGAGCTCGACCGCCTGGATCTCCGGTCCCAGGAAGCGCCGCCCGAGCTGCTCGAACAGTGCGGTGTCGCCGGTGGCGGCGAACCGGTGACGGGGGGTGCCGCCCGCGGCGGCCAGACCCCGGTCGTGCAGGACGCGGTAGACGTCCTTGGCCGTCTCCTCGGCGCTGGAGACCAGCGTGACGCCGTTTCCCGCGACGTAGGAGATGGGCGCCGACAGCAGCGGGTAGTGCGTGCACCCCAGGATCAGCGTGTCGCATCTGTTGTCCAGCACCGGTTGCATGTAGCCGCGGATGACCTCGATGAGCTCCTCGCTCATCGTCTCTCCGCGCTCCACGAACTCCACCAGCCGAGGCGCCGCCACGCCGGTCAACAGCACGTCGGGGGCGGCGGTGAACGCGTCGTGATAGGCCATCGACTCGATCGTGGCTCGGGTCCCGATCACCCCGACCCGACCGTTGCGGGTGGCCCGCACGGCACGACGCGTCGCCGGCTGGATCACCTCGACGACCGGCACGTCGTAGCGTTCGCGTGCGTCCCGCAGCACCGCCGCGCTGGCGCTGTTGCACGCGATCACCAGCATCTTGACGTCGTGCTCGACGAGGTGATCCATCACCTCGAGCGTGTAGGCGCGGAGCTGAGCGATGGACTTGGGGCCGTACGGCTGCCGCGCCGTGTCGGCCACATAGAAGATCGACTCGTTGGGCAGCTGATCCATGATCGCCCTGGCCACCGTGAGGCCGCCCACACCGCTGTCAAAGATCCCGATACTCGCTTGCGACATGGTTCCCAAGGTTAGGCGACCTGGGACGACCGCTCATGGTAAGAATCCTCACAACGCTGATTCGTGGCTCAGCCTCTACCCACCCGGGCGAGCTGGCGGCACTGGGCGACCAGCCGGCCGGCGGAGTCCCAGACCTCGACCTCCTCGTCGAACCAGCCGTCACTGATCATCCGGCCGCTGCCCAGCAGGGTGAGCCAGCCGGGAGCGGGCAGGGCGCGCAGGTGCCAGGTGAGGTCGACGGTGGGGGCCCAGCCTCGGGCGCCCGCGGAGAAGACCACCGGCGGCAGAGCGTCCACGGCCAGCGCCAGCACGTAGGGGTCGGGATCCTGCGGCTCGGCCATCCGGAAGTAGGCGCGGGCCTCGGGACGGCCGGTGGGCCTGCCGTCGAGCCAGGCGACGGTGGGCGGGTCGAACGCCATCTCCATCTGCGCGTTGAGCGTCATGTTCGACTCGGGTTTGGGGTCGGGCAGCTTGACGCACCGCTCGATGGGCGGCATGGCCGCCGAGGGGCCGTCCGTCCAGTCGGGGACGACGTCACCCAAGGTCGCCGTCGTGACAAGAGTCTCGATGAAGGAGGTGTCGTTCTGGATCAGGGTCGCCCGGGTCATCGCGGCGGTACGGCCGGCCTTGATCCGCTCCAGTCGCACCCGGGCGGGGCCGGGCACGGGCGCGCGCAGGAACTGGGCGCTGGTGGTCACCGGATGCTCGTGCGGGGAGGCGTCCACCACGGCGCGCAGCAGCACGGCCATCAGGTAGCCGCCGTTGAGCGGCCCGCCGATCGAGTATCCGGGATCCAGGCACACGTCGTAGGTGGTCTCGTCCACCCGGATGGCCTGTGTCGCCTCGTCGAATTTCGTCATCCACGCTCCCGAACCTTGTTCTAGAGCGTTTACTTTACCGAGCCCGCGCGCCTCACGCTCCCCCGGCCTTCGACGCGTGCCGCTACCTGGGAAAACACATCCACACTGAGAGACTGATAACCATTTTCCACGGGGTTTTCGGGGGCACGGCATGGCAGGAGTCGGTGATCTCATCGGTCAGTCGGTATGGGACTCGGAGGGGGTGTGGGTGGGGCAGGTGGTGGACGTCCGGATGGCGAGGAACCGCAGGGGCACCTTCGGCATGCAGCAGCAGTTCACGGTCTCCGGCCTGGTCGTCTCGCACCGGCGGTCCCCGGTGATGCTGGGACTCACCCGCGACCCGGGCAACCGGACGAGCTGGCTGTTCAAACTCGTGTTCCGCGTGCTCTACAGCGGCAGCAGCTTCGTCTCGTGGGATGCGGTGGCCGCCACGGGCAACGGCGAGATCGTGCTCAGGAAGCCCACCAAGGCGCTGCAACGGGTCTGATCGTTTACGGCCGGACGACGGCCGGTTTAGATTAATGCAAGCCGCTTGCTAGCAATGTGCACTAACTTCTCCATACCCGAGAAGTCCACATTGTGAGTGAGTATGCCTGCCAATAATCCCCCCGACCAGCCGCCCGCACCGGATCAGCAGCCCGACCGGACGATCGCCTATCGTCCGCAGCAGTACGGCCAGCAGCAGCCCCCGGCCTACCCTCAGCAAGGCGGTTACCCGCAGCAGAACGCGGGGGGGTACCAGCAGCCCGGATACGAGCAGCAGGCCCACGGCCAGCAGGGCGGATACCAGCAGCAGGCCTACGGCCAGCAGGGCGGATACCAGCAGGGACAGCCCGGATACCCCGGCCAGCCCGGTCAGCCCGGATCCCCACAGGGACAGCCCGGTCAGGCCGGATACCCCGGCCAGCCCGGATACCAGCAGGACTACGGCCAGCAGCCCGGCTGGCAGCAGCACAACACCGAGATTCTCGGCTTGGGAGAGCCGACGGCCCCGCCCGCCCGCAAGGGCGGCAAGGGCTGGCTGCTCGCGGTGGTCGCCGCCCTGGTCGTGGTCCTCGTGGGCGGCGGTGGCGCCTTCGCCGTCAACCTGCTCAGCGGCGGCGGCACCCAGCCGCACGACGTGCTGCCCGGCAACGCCATCGGCTACGTGCGTCTCGACTTCGACCCGGCCGCCAACCAGAAGCTGGCGCTGTTCCAGATCGCCCGCAGGTTCACCGTCACCAAGGACTCCTTCACCGGCGACGACCCGCGCCAGGCGCTGTTCGACCTGGCGAAGAAGGACTCCGGCAGCCTCCGCGACGTGAACTACGCCGCCGACGTGCAGCCATGGCTCGGAGACCGCGTCGGCATGGCCGCGCTCACCCCGGCCGAAAGCGGCGGGACGCCCGGCTTCGTGGTGGCCGTCCAGGTGACCGACGAGGCCAAGGCGAAGGCCGGGATCGCCAAGCTGATGAACGGTGAGAAGTACGGCATCGCCTTCCGCGAGGACTACGCCCTGCTCACCGCCACCCAGGCGGAGGCCGACCAGGCCGCCCAGGCGGCGCCGCTGGCCGACAACGCCGGCTTCTCCGACGATCTGAACGCCCTCGGCGAGACCGGCGTGCTCTCCTTCTGGGTCGACGCCGGCAAGATCGCCCAGGTCGCCCCCGAGCTGGCCACCACCCAGAACCCCGCGGCCCTCGCACAACTCAAGAACGCCCGCCTGGCCGGTGCGCTCCGCTTCGACGGCCAGTACGTCGAGCTGGCCGGCATCAGCCGTGGCGCGCAGGCACTGGAGGGGGTGGAGGCGCCCGAGACCACCGGGATCGGCCGGCTCCCGGCCTCCACCGCCGGCGCGATCTCGATCTCCGGCCTCGGCGACGTGATCGGCAAGCAGTGGGCCCAGCTCATGCAGGCGGCCGACCAGGCCGGCGGCGGCGGGAGCTTCCAGCAGTTCGCCGAGCAGGCCCAGCAGAAGTACGGGCTGGCGCTCCCCGCCGACCTGGTGACGCTGCTCGGCAAGAACATCACCCTGGCCGTGGACGCCAACGGCCTCGACGGTGACCAGCCCAAGTTCGGCGCCCGCATCGTCACCGACCCGGCCAAGGCGCAGGAGGTCGTCGGAAAGATCGAGAAGTTCATCGCCGAGTCGGGCACCGCCGTCCCGCAGCTCGCCAAGCTCCCCGGTGACGGCGTCCTGGTGCTGGCCGGCTCCCCGGACTACGCCGCCGAGCTCGCCAAGGAAGGCGGCCTGGCCGACGACGAGACCTTCAAGACCGCGATCCCCGACGCCGACGCGGCGACCTTCGCCGCCTACGTCGACCTGAACAAGGTGGAGAAGCTCTACCTGCAGGGCCTGCAGGGTGACGACAGGGCCAACCTCCAGCAGCTGCGCGCCGTCGGCATGAGCGGAACGCAGTCGGGCAGCGAGGCCTCCTTCTCCCTGCGCGTCCTGTTCGACTGATCACCGTCGGCGAAGACGGCGAGGGCGGGCGTCCCGGTGGGGCGCCCGCCCTCGGCCTTGCGGCCTCATGGCCCTGTGACTCCGTGGCCCTGCGACTTTGCGACCCTCGCGACTTTGCGACTTTGTGGCCTTTGCGACCTCGCGGCCCTTGCGACTTTGCGACTTTGTGGCCTTTGCGACCTCGCGGCCCTTGCGACCTCGCAGCTTCCGGCCGCCCGGTGACGCCTGACCTCGCACCACCCCGTGACCGGGCGGTCCCGTCCGGCACGAGGGACCGGCTCAGGCCCAGAGCTGGCCTTCGAGTCGTTCCTCGGCCTCGTCCAGGGTGCCCTCGTAGGCGCCGGTGGACAGGTATTTCCAGCCGCCGTCCGCCACCACGAACACGATGTCGGCCCGCTCGGCGGCCTTGACCGCCTTGCTCGCCATGCCGAGCGCGCCGTGCAGGGCGGCTCCGGTGGAGACGCCGGCGAAGATGCCCTCGGTGGCCAGCAGTTCCCTTGTGCGCCGCAGGGCGTCGGCGGAGGAGACCGAGAACCGGGTGGTCAGGACTTCGGGGTCGTAGAGCTCGGGGATGAAGCCCTCGTCCACGTTGCGCAGGCCGTACACCAGCTCGCCGTAACGGGGCTCGGCGGCCACGATCTTCACGTCGGGGACGCGCTCGCGCAGGAACCGGCCGACGCCCATCAGGGTGCCGGTGGTCCCGAGGCCCGCCACGAAGTGGGTGACGGTCGGCAGGTCCGTGAGGATCTCCGGCCCCGTCGTCTCGTAGTGGGAGCGCCAGTTGGCGGGGTTGCCGTACTGGTAGAGCATCACCCAGTCCGGATTTTCGGCGGCCAGGCCCTTGGCGACCCGGACCGCCTCGTTGGAACCGCCGGCCGCAGGCGAGGAGATGATCTCCGCTCCCCACATCCGCAGGAGCTGGCGGCGCTCCTCCGAGGTGTTCTCCGGCATCACGCAGATCAGCTTGTAGCCCTTGAGCCGGGCGGACATCGCCAGCGAGATGCCCGTGTTGCCGCTGGTGGGTTCGAGGATCGTGCAGCCGGGCCGGAGCAGGCCGTCCTTCTCCGCCTGCTCGATCATCCACAGCGCCGGACGGTCCTTGATCGAACCGGTCGGGTTGCGGTCTTCCAGCTTGGCCCAGATCCGCACGTCCTCCGACGGGGACAGGCGGGGCAGGCCGACCAGGGGGGTGCGGCCCACGGAATCGATCAGTGAGTCAAAGCGCATGGTTCACGGCTTCCGCCTCGTGTTGACAAACGGGAAACACCGGCGGTGCCGCCGGCCCGTCGAGGCCGGCGGCACCGCTCCGCTAGCGGGAGCCGCCCGCCACGGCCGGCAGGACGGTGACCGTGTCGCCGTCGGAGAGCGGGGTCTCCAGGCCGCCCAGGAAGCGGACGTCCTCGTCGTTCAGGTAGACGTTCACGAAGCGGCGCAGCGCGCCCTTGTCGATCAGGCGGTCCTTGAGCCCCGGGTGCCGGGACTCCAGGTCGCCGATCAGCTCGTCGAGCGTCGCGCCCTTGGCGTCGACGGCCTTGGCGCCGTCGGTGTAGGTGCGCAGGATGGTCGGAATGCGAACCTCGATGGCCATCGCGGGTCAATCTCCTTGTGTCGTCATGGGAGTGCCGCCCACCGGATCAGAACACCGGCGGGCGCGAAGGGATTCCGGAACTGCCGGTCAGCGACAGTCGTAGACGACGACGGAGGGAGTGTGCGCGAACAGGAAGTTCTGCACGGCCGCGAGACCCGCGCCCCGGGCCCGCGCGCCGATACGTGAGAGCACGACGTCCTCCAGGCTCGGGTCAACGGTCGACATGGTCATCAGCTTACCCAAAGGGGCGATTCGCCTCACGGCCGGATCGGCCGCGGGGCACAGGACAGGTCACAGGTCACAGGTCACAGGTCACACCGAGGTGATCGTGACCTCCTCCTCCTGCACCACGCCGTCGACGATCCGGTAGGAGCGCAACTCCGCCTCCTCGCCCAGCTCCTCGCGGGTGGAGACCAGCACGTAGTGGGCGTTCGGCTCGGAGGCGTAGGAGATGTCGGTGCGCGAGGGATAGGCCTCGGTCGCGGTGTGAGAGTGGTAGATGACCACCGGTTCCTCGTCGCGGTCGTCCATCTCGCGCCAGACCCGCAGCTGTTCCAGCGAGTCGAAGCGGTAGAAGGTGGGCGATCGCTCGGCGTTCTCCATCGCGACGAACCGCTCGGGAGAATCGGAGCCGATCGGCCCGGCGATCACGCCGCAGGCCTCGTCCGGGTGGTCGGCCCGGGCATGCGCGATGATCTTGTCAACCAGTTCCCGAGAGATCGTGAGCATGCCAGGAAGTTACCAAAGGGCGCGGACCAGCGTGTCCTGGAGGTAGGTCAGCCAGTCGTAGGTGACGTACGCCGGATAGCGCGGGTCGTCCTCCTTCATCTGGGCGATCTCGTCGTGGACCTCCTCGGTCACCTCGAGCCGGGTGCCGAGCGCGAGCCGTACGTCGTTCAGCGCGCGCATCCACGCCTGCGCCTGTTCCCGGGTGAGCTCGACCCGTCCGGGCTCGGCGCTGTCGAGCATGGTCTGCGCGTCGGCCCGCTTGCCGTCGCGCAGGGTCGCCTCGGTGTAGCGGCGGAACTCGGCGGACTGCTCGGTGTCCTCGTAGGCCGAGGGGAACAGCCGGGCCAGCACCGGATCGGCGGACTGCTCGGAGGGGCCGATGCCGAGCGCGCGCTCCAGCGGGTCGTCGCCGGTCTCCCCCGGCTCGATCAGCCCGAGGATCTGAGAGACCAGCGAACGCAGGATCGAGACCTCGGCGGCGTCGAAGACAGTGATCACGCTGCCCTTGCGCCCCCGCTTGAACCCTGAACTCACCGCTCGTTCCCCGCTTCCCGCTCGCTTCCCGCGGAATCCGCTCCACGCGTCGCGCGGGAGAGCGCGAGACGGGCCGCGCCGGATCCGCCCCTCATGAATCCCGCTGCACGGTGGCCCACAGACCATAGGAGTGCATGATCTGCACGTCGCGCTCCATCTCCTCGCGCGTGCCGCTGGACACCACGGCCCTGCCCTTCTGGTGCACGTCGAGCATGAGTTTCTCCGCCTTCTCCCGCGAGTAACCGAAGACGGACTGGAAGACATACGTGACGTACGACATCAGGTTGACCGGGTCGTTCCAGACGATCGTCAGCCATGGCAGATCGGGCCGCACGTCGGTTGACGGACGCTCGACCTCCATTGGAGCGGTGCTACCCACATACACCAGTCTGCCCTACCGCGGGCTTAGTCTTCGACTCGTGACGATGAGCATGAGCACGGCGTTGCTGACAGATCACTATGAGCTGACAATGCTGCAGGCGGCACTGCGCAGTGGCGCCGGGTCGCGACGCGCGGTGTTCGAGGTGTTCGCCCGCCAGCTGCCCGGCGGGCGACGTTACGGGGTGGTCGCCGGAATCGGCCGGGTGCTGGAGGCGCTGGAGAGCTTCCGGTTCGGCGACGAGGAGCTCGCGTTCCTGCGCGACAACCAGATCGTCGACGCCTCCACCCTCGACTTCCTCGCCGGCTACCGCTTCACCGGCAGCCTGTACGGCTACCGCGAGGGCGAGTGCTATTTCCCCGGCTCCCCCATTCTGACCGTGGAGGGCACGTTCGCCGAGGCCGTGCTTTTGGAGACGGTGGTCCTGTCGATCCTCAACCACGACTGCGCGATCGCCACCGCGGCCTCCCGCATGGTCCGCGCCGCCGGGTCCAGGCCGCTGATCGAGATGGGCTCGCGACGCACCCACGAGATGGCGGCCGTGGCCGCCGCGCGAGCCGCCTACCTGAGCGGATTCTCCGCCACCTCCAACCTGATGGCCCGCCACCGCTACGGCGTGCCGACCGCCGGGACCGCGGCCCACGCGTTCACGCTGCTGCACGATTCGGAGCGGCAGGCCTTCCAGGCCCAGATCGACTCGCTGGGCACGGGCACCACCCTGCTCGTCGACACCTACGACGTGGCGGAGGCCGTGCGGACCGGCGTGGAGCTGGCCGGCCCCGACCTGGGCGCCATCCGGCTGGACTCCGGCGATCTGGGCGAGGTCGCCCACGCGGTCCGCGGGCAGCTCGACGCGCTGGGTGCCGCCAAGACACGGATCCTCGTCACCAGCGACCTGGACGAATACGCGATCGCGGCGCTGTCGGCCGCCCCGGTGGACGCCTACGGCGTCGGCACCTCGCTGGTCACCGGCTCCGGCGTGCCGACGGCCGCGCTGGTCTACAAGCTCGTCGTCCGGGAGGACGCCCAGGGGGTCATGCAGCCGGTGGCCAAACGGTCGGTGGGAAAGCCCAGCCGGGGTGGCCGCAAGGAGGCCTTCCGGCAGCTCGACCCGGCGGGCACGGCCGTCGGCGAGCTCGTCATCGTCACCGGCGAGCGACCCGAGGAGGCCCGGCCGCTCCAGGCCGAGCTGGTCCGCGACGGCGAGATCGTCGGCCGGGAGGGCCTCGAAGCGGGCCGCCGCCGGCACCGCGAGGCCGTCGCCGAGCTGCCCGCCGAGGCCCACCAGCTGTCCCGGGGCTATGCCGCCATTCCGACCGTGTTTGACTAGCCTTCATGGCAACCGCACTGATCATCGTCGATGTCCAGAACGACTTCTGCGAGGGTGGCAGCCTGCCGGTGGGCGGCGGTGCCGAGGTTGCCGCCGCCATCTCCCGGCACGCCGCCTCGCACGACTACGACCATGTCGTGGCCACCCGTGACTTCCACGTCGACCCCGGCGCCCACTTCGCCACCGAACCCGACTACGCGAGCTCCTGGCCCGTCCACTGCGTGGCCGGGACCCCGGGCGCGGACTTCCACCCCGCCTTCGACACCGCCAAGGTCGAGGAGGTCTTCAGCAAGGGCTCCCGCGCCGCCGCCTACAGCGGTTTCGAGGGCAGCGCCCCCGACGGCACGAGCCTGGCCGACTGGCTCGCCCGGCGCCGGGTGAGCGCGGTGGACGTGGTCGGCATCGCCATCGACCACTGCGTGCGCGCCACCGCCCTGGACGCGATCGGCCACGGTCTGGCCGTACGGGTGCTGCTGGACCTGACCGCCGGGGTGGCCAGGCCGACCACGGAGGCCGCGCTGGCCGAGCTCGGCGCCGCCGGAGCCCGGCTCAGCGGCGAGCCGGTGCTCCGCTCCTGAAGCAGGCGACGGCTCTCCCGACGCCGACGGCCGGCTCCCGGAACGGGCCACCGCTCTCCCGACGCCGACGGCCGGCTCCCGGAACGGGCCACCGCTCTCCCAAGCCGGCGGTCCGAGCCGGCGGCCGGTGGTCAGGTGCCGGAAGGGACCACAGGCGGGTCACGAAACTTCCAATACGGCCGCCACTCCATGCGATAAGAGTATTACGGAGAGTCGTAATCCTCTGATCTCACGGTGGTGACCGCCCATGCTCGCGCTCGGTGTCTCCTGGCTGATCCTGGCCCCCATGTGCCTGTGGCTGTTGCTGCGCGGCAGAGGCTCGGCCCGGCTGGGCGGCGTGGTCGCGCTGGCCGGGTTGGAGGCGGCCACGATCTGGGTCAACAGCACGACCGGCGCGCCACCCGCCCCGACCGCGCGAAAGGCGGCCGTGACCGCCCCGACCGCGCGGGAGGCGGCCGTGACCGCCCCGGCGGCGGTGCGTGCGGCCGGGCACGCCGCCTGCGCCACCCGGCTGCCCGCTCCCGAGCGGGCGCAGCCGGCTTCGCGCCGGGGCGAGGTGCGCGCCGTACGGCTCTCCTGGACGGCCGTGGCGGGCGAGTGCGACACCGCGACCGTCGTCCTGCGCCGCGACAGGCGCGACGTCAGAGTCTGGCTGCACGAGGGGCCCATGAAGCACCGGCCCGCCGACGCCCGGACCGTCCCGGTGAGCGTGGCGGACGGGACGGCCTCCGTGGAGATGCGTCTGGCGCCCCCGCTGCCCGGCGGGGAGGCGTTCAGGACGATCGACGGCCGGACCGGGCGGCCGATCGTCCCGCGCTGACGGCCGGACCGGGCGGCCGATCGCCCCGCGCCGAGCGGGCCTAGTGCGACCGCTGGGTGGCCCAGTGACGGATCTTGTCGATCCGCTCCTGGACCTGCTCGGCGGTGGCCTGTGCGATGGCCGGGCCGCCGCAGGCCCGGCGAAGCTCGGCGTGGATGACGCCGTGGGGCTGGCCGGTGCGGTGGTTCCATGCGCCGACCAGGCCGTTGAGCTCCTTGCGGAGGTTGGCGATGAGCTCGTGCGGGGCGAGCTGGGGCTCCTTGGGCTCGGGCTTGTTCCGCTTGGCCTTGAGCTGGTCGGACTGGCGCTTGCTCAGCAGGGTCCGCACCTGGTCGGGCTCCAGCAGGCCGGGCAGCCCGAGGAAGTCCTCCTCCTCGGGCGAGCCGGGCTCGGCTGTGGTGCCGAACTCGCCGCCGTCGAAGAGCACCCGGTCGAAGGTGGCGACCGCCTCGAGCGTCTCGAAGGGCAGCTCGTCCCCCAGGACGTCGGGGTTGTCCTTCTTACGCTGGGCGTCGTCGAGGAGGAAGTCGTCGAGCCCCTCCTCGGGCAGGTTGCGGTCGAGCACGTGGTCACGCTCGGCCTCCATCTCCCCGGCCAGCCCCATCAGGGTCGGCACCGAGGGCAGGAACACCGAGGCGGTCTCGCCCCGCTTGCGCGCCCGGACGAAACGGCCCACGGCCTGGGCGAAGAACAGCGGGGTCGAGGTGCTCGTGGCGTAGACCCCGACCGCCAGGCGGGGGATGTCGACGCCCTCGGAGACCATCCGGACCGCGACGAGCCAGCGGTCCTGGGAGGCGGAGAACTGTTTGATCTTCTTCGACGCCTCGGGATCGTCGGAGAGCACGACCGTGGCGCCCTCACCGGTGATCGCGCGAATGTGCTTGGCGTAGGCGCGGGCCGTCTCGTGGTCGGTGGCGATGACCAGGGCGCCGGCGTCGGGCACTCCCCTGCGCACCTCGGTCAGGCGCCTGTCGGCCGCCCGGAGCACCTGCCGGATCCAGTCGCCCTTGGGGTCGAGCGCGGCCTTCCACGCCTGGCCGAGCTGGTCCTTGGTGAGCGGGGTGCCGAGGGTGGCGGCGATCTCGTCGCCCGCCCGGGTCCGCCAGCGCATCTCGCCGGCATAGGCCAGGAAGATGACCGGCCGGACGACACCGTCGGCGAGCGCCGGGCCGTAGCCGTAGGAGTAGTCGGAGACGCTGCGCCGGACGCCCTCGCCGTCTTCCATGTAGGTGACGAACGGGATCGGGTTGACGTCGGATCGGAACGGGGTGCCGGTCAGCGCCAGGCGCCGCGCGGCGGGCTCGAACGCCTCGCGCACCCCGTCGCCCCAGGACTTCGCGTCACCCGCGTGGTGGATCTCGTCGAAGATGACGAGCGTCTTGCGCGCCTCGGTCCGGGCGCGGTGCAGCGCCGGGTGCATCGAGATCTGGGCGTAGGTGACGGCCACCCCGGCGTAGTCCCGCGAGGTCGCGCCCTGGCTGTTCTTGAACTCGGGGTCGATGGCGATGCCGACTCTGGACGCGGCGTCGGCCCACTGCTGCTTGAGGTGCTCGGTGGGTGTGACGATCGTCACAGCCCGGATGATCCCCCGCGACAGGAGATCGCTGACGATGCGCAGCGCGAAGGTCGTCTTGCCCGCACCGGGTGTGGCGACCGCCAGGAAGTCGCGTGGCTCGCGCCTGCAGTAGAGGTCAAAGGCCTCCTGCTGCCAGGCACGGAGCTTCGGCGCGGTGCCCCAGGCGGCACGGTCCGGATACGAGGGGGACAGGTGGGATGCGGCGGAAGTGCTCACAGTGTCCCCAGAGTAATCTGAGTCGCCGACAAGACGTGCCGATCCGGCGAGATGCTCGCCAAGGTCACCTCCGCGTGCTAAAGGTCTTCCACTCCCGTACGGCCGCGCCGCCCGGCATCCGGCGCCGTCCCGGGAAAGGCGGCCGCAGGCGCCCGCCAGGCCCTCGCCGCGGGCCTAGCGGACTCCGGCGATCACCGTGTCGATCTCGGCCCGCAGCCGGGGGTCGTCCGGCTGGGCCATGCCCATCATGACGACCGGCCGGCCGGCCGCGCCTGTGAGGAACACCACACGAAGATAGGCGGGGCGGTTGACGACGTCGCGGTACTCCGCCCGCAGGGAACGGCTGTAGCCGGTCCGCCCGCCCACCGTGACCGGCCGCTCGTCCACCACTTCGACCTCGTCGCCGTGCAGCAGCAGCCGCGCGTACAGGTCGGCGAGCTCCACCGCGGCCTTGCGCGCGTCCGCCGCCGGCTCGACCGGCCTGGACATCACCGTCGCCACCCCGTCGCCGCCCGCCGTCCCGTCGCTGCCCGCCACCGCGGTGAACGCGGTGACCGGTGGCACCGTGCCGGCCCGCCAGCCCTGGGGCAGCGGGTATCCCACGCCCGCGTCGGGGTCGCTCACCCTGGTGGCCGGCGGCGCGGAGGCCGGCAGGATCCGGGGAGCCAGGACGGCGCCGGCGATGACGACCCCCGCGCCGGCCACCAGGGCGACCAGTCCGGGCAGGCGCCGCCGCAGGCGGCCGGGGATCCGGCGGCCGGGTGGGGCGATGGGCGCGCCGTACAGGCGAGCCGAGGGCGGGAGGTCGTCCCGCGGCACGTCGTCGACGGGCTGCCGCCGCCGGCGTCCGGGCTCGGGGGAAGGCCATGCCGCGCGCTCGGGCTCGTCGGACGGCCGCGCCCGGTGCTGCCCCTTGCGCCCGGCTCCCTCGGGCGGCCACACCCGGTGCCCGGGCTCCTCCGGCGGCCACGCCTGGCGAGGGCGTTCGTCCACGCCGCCTCCTCCCGGTGGTCACGGTCCTCCCGTCCTACCATGCCCGCCCGGGTCCGGTCCGGCTATAGGCGATCGGCGTCGCGGCGGAGGCGGACGGGTCAGGTGGCGTCCCGCATGCGGCCGGCCACGCCCACCCCGAGCAGGCCCACGGCCGCCATCAGGACCACGATCGTGATGTAGCCGGTGGGGATGTCGTCGTGGCCGATCAGGTTGATCAGGACGCCGCCGAAGCCGATGGTGAGCGCGCTGCCCAGGGTGTCGACGACCTGGAGCGCCGCGGAGTTCGCGCCCTGCTCGGCGTCGGGCGACTGGCGCATCGCGGTGACGTTGACGCTGGTCATGCCGATTCCCATGCCGAATCCGGCGACGACCCAGGCGGGCACGGCGACCCAGCCGGTGCCGCCGGGCACGAGCACGAGCAGGGTCAGCAGGACGCCGGTGGTGACCGCGGCGGCGCCGAGCCGTACCAGCCGGGGCCTGTCGTAGGCGCGGCGGGTCTGCAGGTAGGAGCCGGTCGTCCAGCCCAGGGCGCCGATGGTGAGCGCGATCCCGGCCTCGGCGACCGAGAAACCGCTCACCTTGGTGAGCAGCAGCGGGATGAACGCGTTGACCCCGAAGAACGCCGAGCTGAGCACACCGCGCATCATGATCGTGGTGGGCAGGCCGTGGCCGAACCTGAGGGCTCTCGGCGGCAGCAGCCGGGGCAGGCCCACGGCCAGGGCGACCAGTCCGGCGGCGGTGGCGATCCCTCCGGACAGGGGGGCGTTGTGCAGCCGGTCCACCCCGTACAGCAGCGCCCCGGCCCCGCCCGCCGTGGCCGCGGCCGCCAGGGTCATGGCCACCGGCCGGGAGCGGGGGCCGGTGGCGGGCTCGGGGGCCGGGCCCTCACCGGCGCGCAGCGCGGGCAGGAGCATCACCAGGGCGGGGACCACCAGCGGCACGATCCCGTAGAAGACCCAGCGCCATTCGAGCGTCGTGGCGATGAGCCCGCTCAGCCCGGGGCCGATCAGCGCGGGCAGCACCCAGGCGGCCGACAGGGCGGCGAACACCTTGGGCCGCGTCTCCGGGACGTAGACTCGGGCGATCATCACGTAGATCGCTACGACGACCCCGCCGCCGCCCAGTCCCTGTACGACGCGCGCGACGATGAACAGTTCCTTGGTCCCGGCCGCGCCCGCCAGGACCATGCCGGCCGTGAACAGGCCGATGCCGAGCAGGAAGGGCACGGCGTGCCCCCGCCGGTCGGACCAGAGCCCGGCGACGACGTTGGCCAGCAGACCGGAGATGAGGAAGGCCGAAAAGCTCATGCCGTACAGGTCGAGCGCGTCGAGATCCTTGGACACCGCGGGCATCACCGTGCCGACCGACATGCCTTCGAAGGCGATCAGCGTGACGACGAGCAGGATGCCGAGAGTGGCGGTGCGGTATCGGGGGCCGAAGATCCGAGGAGGTTCGTACGGAGCGTCAAGCGTCTTCGGTACTGTCACCCATCAAGGGTAATGTCCGGCGAAGACCGGTATGCGGCCCACATCTCGTGCATTCTGGCCGCCTGGCCGGCGGTGAACTCCGACATGCAGCGGTCCTGGGCGTAGTCCATGAAGTTGTGGATGGGGTCGGGGGCGTCGCCCTTACAGGTGTCCTTGACGGCCGGGCACCCTTCGGTGGGCTGGCCTTCCGGCGCGGTGTCGGCGACTCCGTCGCCCGGCGACTCGCAGCCGTTCTCGAAGGTGTGCAGCAGCCCGAGCCAGTGGCCGATCTCGTGGACTCCGGTGAACCCCCGATCGAAGTTGCGCAGCGATCCGCCGGGCAGGCTGCGCCAGTCGAGGACTACGCCGTCGAGGCTGGGCTGGGTCCGGTACCAGTACGGGTAGGTGGAGTAGCCGAGCACGAGCTGGCTGAGCTGGGCGACGTAGAGGTTGAGGGTGTCGGCGCCGCCCCTGCGCGCCCGTTTGATCCCCGCCTCATAGGCGAGGGGCTCGCGGAACCAGGTGGTGTTGTTGGTCCGGGTGAGGCCGTCGAGGCGGAACTGGATTCCGGTGTCGACCCCGCCGAGCCGGCCGGAGTAGGCGGCGTTGAGCGTGGCGATCTGGTTGCGCACCGCGCTGTCCTGCGCTCCCAGGGGACCGGCGGTGATGACGTGCACCCAGGTGGGGACCATGATCGGGGTCCAGGGTCCGTGGCGCATCCCCGACTGGCGCCGCCGCAGGTCGCCGAGCATCTCCGCGACCTGCGGCGGGGCCGGTGCGTGCGGCTCGGGCCCGCGCCCGGAGGTGCCGGCCCGCGCGGCGGCGCACCCCGGGGCCGGACTCGCCGTGGACGAGGCCCCCGCAGACGAGGCCTCCACGGACAGGGCCTTCGCGGTCCCCGAGGCCCGGACCGGGCTCAGCGCGGACGCCGAGGCCGCAGTGGCGGGAGCGGCGCCCGCTGTGAACAGGCATACCGAAATAGCGGCGATCGCACGCCGAGCCATGCAGTCCCCCGACAGGTCACATCTACTGGTCGATTGCCGCCCCCCAGCGGCACCCCGACCGTAACCTCATCGGTGGCGATCACCCATGAACAACACTCACTCGTTGTTGTTGCTGTCCTCGCCCTTGGGCAGCCCTTCGTAGATCTCCTTGCACTCGGGGCAGACCGGGAACTTCTGCGGATCCCGGTTCGGCACCCAGACCTTGCCGCAGAGCGCGCGCACCGGGGTGCCGCTGAACGCGCTCTCCATGATCTTGTCTTTCTCGACGTAGTGGGCGAACCGCTCGTGGTCGCCGTCGCCGTGCGACAGGTCCGGCCGGATGTCGCTCTCAGGGAGAATCTTCGTGCTCACCCTGCCGATTTTATGCCCGGACCACGGTGGTCCCCGCGTCGGCGCTCGCCAATGTCGCGATTGCGGCCGTCCAGCCCAGCACGACGCCCCAGACCAGCCCGGTGACCAGGGCGCCGGCCACGAGCCCGGCATAGGCGCCGGGACCGGCCTGGACGGTCTGGGAGACGGCCACCGCGCGCAGCAGACCGGCTGCCAGCGTTCCCAGGACGAAGGCGCCCCAGCCTGCGAAGAAGGCCCGCACGGCCCCGCCCCGCCGGTGGGTGGTCACCCAGGCCACCGCGCCGACCAGGACGAGGGCGGCGAGGTTCTCGGTGAGCGTGAACGGCCAGCCGGTCTCGCCGAGCGGGACGAGCCGCAGGCCGGGCAGGCCGTACGGCAGGCCCAACGCGGACGGCACGGCGAGGGGGCCGGCGGCGGTGGCGAGATCCGCGCCGAACGCCCCGAACGCCGAAACGATCAGCAAGGTAACGACCGCCGGCAGGCCATTGCGAACAGTGCTCATGTTCGGCAGGCTAGCGCCCAACCGATTCCCGTGAAAGACCCGGATCGGAGCCCACCGCTCCCGCGCCGGGCTCACCGCCACGCCCGCCACGCCGGCGGACGGCAGACAGTCCCGGTGGGCGGCCGGGAGATGGAGGCATCTCGATGAAGCGTCCGCGTCTGGTCGCCGCAGGGCTGGCCCTGGCCGTCGCCGCGGCGGGCGCGGTGGCCTCGGCCGCCCGGGGCGAGGCCCCCGAGCGGGTCTCACGGTTCGTCACCGACGACCGGGGGCGAGTGCTGACACTGCACGGCTTCAACACCGCGAGCAGCGCCAAGAGCACCCCCGACGCGCTGCCGGAGCTGACCGAGGCGGACGTCGAGACCGAATACCGGGCGATGGGCACGAACTTCGTCAGGTTTCTGATGCAGTGGCGGGCCGTCGAACCGTCTCCCGGCGTCTATGACACGAAATACCTTGAAAAAGTGGCTGAGCGGGTTGGCTGGTACGCCAAACGGGGCTACCACGTGATGCTCGACATGCACCAGGACCTGTGGGGCGACCGGATCACCCTCGACGGTCACGCCGGCAACGGCGCCCCCGGCTGGGCCACCCACCTGGACGGGCTGCCGGTCGCCGGGCGACACGACACCTGGGAGCTCTACTACCTGGATCCCGGCGTCATGCGGGCCTTCGACCACTTCTGGAACACCACCGGCGAGCACCCCGACCTGATGGACCACTACGCCGGGGCCTGGCGGGCGGTGGCGGACCGGTTCAAGGACGATCCGGCCGTCATCGGCTACGACCTGATGAACGAGCCATGGGGCGGCTCCGTGCAGGGCGCGACGTTCGAGAACGGTCCGCTGGCCGAGCTCTATCGCCGCACGATCGCCCAGATCAGGACCGTTGACCGGGACAACTGGATCTTCCTGGAGCCGCAGGCGGTCGGGATCAACTGGGGCCTGCCCAGCGGTCTGCCCCGCCTGGCGGACCCGCGGCCGGGCGAGCCCCGGATCGGCCTGGCCCCGCACCTCTACCCGCTCCCGCTGGACCTCGGCGAGGACTACGTGGCCGCCTCACGCGAGTGGACCGACATCACACTCGGCTGGTGGCGCTCGAACATGCTGCGCCTCGCCGAGCGCCAGGGCGGGCCCGTCATCCTGGGCGAGTTCGGGCTCGACACCACGCGCCCGGGCGCCACCGATCTGGTGGAGCGGGTGCTGCAGATGACCGACGAGCTCGGCATGGGCCGGGCCTACTGGTCGCGTGACCCCGGACCGTGGGGTCCCTACGACGACAAGGGCGCTCCGGGCCCGCTCGTCCCCGTCTACGCCAGGCCGTACCCGAGGGCGATCGGCGGTCTCCCCCGGCAGATCGCCTATGACCGCGCGGCCCGTTCGCTGACCGTGCGCTTCGACGCCAACGGGACCGGGCCGACCGAGATCTACCTGCCCGCCGACGAGTTCCCCCGGGGCGGCAGGGTCAGCGGGGCCACGTCCTTCACGTGGGACTCGGACCGGCGGATCCTCACCGCGACGACCCCGGCCTCGGGCCCGCAGACGCTCACCGTCACCCCCGCGTAGACGGCGCACGGACCGGTACGGCTCCCGCCGGGCGATGGCGGGAGCCGTACCGGAGCGGTGGGGTCAGCCCATGTGGATCGGGCCGTCCTCGGACTTGCGGCCGGCCCTGACGAACAGCGCGAGCACGGCCGCGAGGACCGCGACACCCGTGCTGACCACGAAGCCGAGGTGCATGCCGTCCAGGAAGGACAGGTGCGAGACGTTGGCCATGCCCTGGATGACCGGCTCGGGTATGCCCGGCATCATCTGCGAGGTGGGCGCCCCGCCGAAGGTCGCCAGCTTCTCCAGCCCCTCGACCTGCTGCGGCGGCAGCGGCGGGAGCTTGGCCTGCGTCCAATGGCCGGAGTAGACGTCCGCCACCCGCGCCGACACGATCGCGCCGAGGATGGCCGTGCCGAGCGCGCCACCGACCTGCATGGCCGACTGCTGGACGCCGCCCGCGACGCCGCTGAGGTCCTCCGGCGCGTTGCCGACGATGATCTCGGTGGCGCCGACGAAGACCGGTGAGAGGCCGAAGGCCAGCAGCAGGAACGGGATGCCGCTGTCGAGGAACGTCGCGTCGAGGCTGAGCCGGGACATCAGGAACATCGCCACAGCGGTGACGAGCATGCCGCCCGCGATCGTGATCTTGGCGCCGAACTTGCCGAGGAGCACGGCGGCCAGCGGCGAGGCGACGATCATGCCCGCGCTCATCGGCAGCATCCGGAGACCGGACTCCAGGGGCGACAGCCCGTGCACGCCCTGGAAGAAGAACGTGAGGAAGAACATCGCGCCGAACATGGAGAACGCGACGAGCATCATCAGGCCGGTGCCGATGGAGACCGAGACATTGCGGAAGAGGCTGAGCGGCAGGAGCGGCTCGCCGCAAACGGCCTGCCACCACACGAACACCGCCCCGACCACCACGGCCGCGACCAGGAAGCCGATGGTCAGCGGGTCGCCCCAGCCCCACTCGGGCGCCTTGATGATGGCCCAGACCAGGGCGAACATCGCGACCGACAGCAACACGACACCCAGCCAGTCGACCTTCGACAGGGCCCGCGCCCTGCTCTCGGTGAGCACCCACAGCCCCATGGCCAGGGCCACCACGCCCACCGGGACGTTGATGAAGAAGACCGACTGCCAGCTCACGTTCTCCACCAGCAGGCCGCCGACGATCGGGCCGGCGGCGCTGGACAGGCCGATGATGCCGCCCCAGGCGCCCATCGCCATCTTCAGCCGCTCGCCGGGGAAGGCCACCCGCAGCAGCGCAAGGGCGGCGGGCTGCAGCAGCGCGCCGAACAGACCCTGGAGCACGCGCAGCGCGATCAGCACGCCGATCGAGGAGCTGAGGCCGATCGCGAGCGAGGTGAGCGCGAAGCCGGTGACGCCGACCAGGAAGATCATCTTGTGCCCGAACAGGTCGCCGAGCTTGCCCGCGGTGATCAGGAACACGGCGAGGGCGAGAAGGTAACCGCTGGTCACCCACTGCAGGTCGGCGAGCGAGGCGTTGAGGTCATGGGCGATGACCGGGTTGGCGATGCCGACGACGGTGCCGTCGAGCATCACCATGATCACACCCAGTGAAACCGAGAGAAGCGTGAGCCACGGATGACCCTGCCTCGGCGATGTGCCCGAATCGGGCGGCGACGCTGTGGCCACCGTCTTGGCGTCTGCCATGGAAGGGTCCCCTCGTGAGTTCAGATTCGTCCCGACATGGGACGTGTCAACGCAGAGTAATTTATGACAGTCCCTGACATATGACAAATCCTTTTAAGGGACATGTCGTGACTTGTGGCAGACTGTGAACATTACGTTTCGAAGGGGTGACGTGCATGGGACGGCCCGGTCTGCGGGAACGCAAGAAGCAGAAGACGCGCCTGGCGCTGATCGACGCCGCCCTCGACCTGTTCGCGGAGCAGGGATACGAGGCCACGACCGTCGACCAGATCGCGGCCGCCGTGGACGTCTCGCCCCGTACCTTCTTCCGCTACTTCGCGACCAAGGAGGACGTCGCCCTCTCCCTGCAGCTGGACGGCCTCGAGGTCGTGCTCGCCGAGTTCGCCGCCCGGCCGAAGGAGGAGTCGCCCTTCACCGCGCTCGGTCATGCCCTGCGCGCGATGATCACCATGTTAGAGGAGGGGGATCTCGCCGAGAGAGCCAGGTTCGTCAAAGCGCACGAGGTGATCGACAGCACCCCGGCGCTCTTCGGCGGGAGCGTGCGGCGGATAGTGAACAGCGAGCGACGGCTGATCGCCGAGGTCGCCCGGCGCGAGGGCGCCACCCCGGACGACCTGCTGTCCCACTTCATCGTCGCGCTCTTCACCAGCGTGACCCGGGTCGGCTTCGAGCCCTGCGAGCCGGACGACGCCCACGACCTCACCGCCCTGGGCGAGCGGCTGGAGGCGACGCTGGCCCTGGCCGAGCGCTCGCTGCGCCCCGGCTGGGACCGCCCCTCACCGCCCCCTCAGTTCATCGAGGGGTCGTCGGGGCAGGTCGCCACGTAGGCGAGCTCTCCCCGCTGGCGGCGGAGCACCGCGCGCCACAGCGACCCGGGATCGTGATGGAAGGTGTCGCCCGGCTCGGCGTCCACGACGTACCAGGCGCCCTCGCCGATCTCGGCCTCCAGCTGCCCGGCGGTCCACCCGGCGTATCCCGCGAAGATCCGCATCTGGGCGATCTCCCCGGCGAGGATCTCCGGCGGGGCGTCGAGGTCGACGGTGCCGAGCCGGGACACCGCCGCGGTGCCCGCGTGCAGCCGTCGCCAGCCGAGGGGCTCCTGCCCGCTCGGGACCGCGGCCAGGGCCAGGGCGCTGTCGGTCTGTACGGGACCGCCCTGGAACAGCACGGGCGGCCCCGTCACCAGGGCGTCCCAGGTGGGCAGCACCTGTGTCACCGAGATGTCGCTGGGCCGGTTGAGCACCACGCCCAGCGTGCCGCCGTCGAGATCGTGCTCCAGGACCAGGACCACGCTGCGCCGGAAGTTGGGATCGTCCAGCTGCGGTGTCGCCACCAGCAGACCACCGACGTAGATCGCCTCCGCCATACCTCCATCATGAGGGGTGGACCCCGTATCGCGCTGCTCCACCCCCGCCACAGATCTTCAAGATCTCTGACTACGTCACTGAACGTGCATGAATGAAAGCTATGTGGAGCGATGCGACCTCTTCGTTCTCACTCGCCGGCCCACGGCGCGACTCGGTGACCTCCCGGTCGCCCTCACCGGCTCCCGAACGTGAGCAGACACCGGACCCGAGGAGACATCGAACAGGAGGGGACACCGGACCCGAGGAGACGCCGAACGGCCCGGACGCGCCTGCGTCCGGGCCGTTCGGCCATCAAGCCTCAGATCAGACCTCGATCAAGGCCTCGATCATGGTTTCGGTCATACCTGCCGTGCCTCGGTCATGCCACCGCCGTACCTGTCACGCCTCGGTCATGCCGCTGCGCGCCCGGCCGCCGGCCGACTCGCGCACGGCCGCCGCGACGGTGCCCGCGACGTCGGCGTGGAAGACGCTCGGGATGATGTAGTTGGGGCCGAGCTCCTCGTCGGTGACCACGGCGGCCAGGGCCCTGGCCGCCGCCAGCAGCATCTCCTGGGTGACCACGTTGGCCTGGGCGTCGAGCAGGCCGCGGAAGACTCCGGGGAAGGCGAGCACGTTGTTGATCTGGTTGGGGTAGTCCGAGCGGCCGGTGGCGACCACGGCGGCGTGCTCGCGGGCGTCGTCGGGCGAGACCTCGGGCTCCGGGTTGGCCAGGGCGAAGACCACCGCGCCCTCGGCCATGGTGGCGATGTCGTCGCCGTTGAGGATGCCGGGGGCGGAGACCCCGATGAACACGTCGGCGCCCTTGACCGCGCCGCGCAGGTCACCGGAGTAGCCCTCGGCGTTGGTGTGGTCGGCGATCCACCGGAGCGAGTCGTCCAGGTCCTCGCGCCCGCCGTGCACCGCGCCCAGGTAGTCGCAGACGATGACGTTGTGCGCGCCGGCCGCGAGCAGCAGGCGCAGCACGGCCGTGCCGGCGGCGCCGGCGCCGGCGAGGGCGATGCGAACCCCGCTCAGCTCCTTGCCGACCACGCGCAGCGCGTTGGTGAGCGCGGCCAGCACGCAGATCGCGGTGCCGTGCTGGTCGTCGTGGAAGACCGGGATGTCCAGCAGCTCGCGCAGCCGCCGCTCCACCTCGAAGCAGCGCGGCGCCGAGATGTCCTCCAGGTTGATGCCGCCGAAGCCGGGGGCGAGGATCTGGACGGTGCGGACGATCTCGTCGACGTCCTGGGTGTCCAGGCAGATCGGCCAGGCGTCGATGTCGGCGAAGCGCTTGAACAGCGCGGCCTTGCCCTCCATGACGGGCAGCGCGGCG
Source organism: Streptosporangium sp. CA-135522 (assembly GCF_050949235.1). Taxonomy (NCBI): domain Bacteria; kingdom Bacillati; phylum Actinomycetota; class Actinomycetes; order Streptosporangiales; family Streptosporangiaceae; genus Streptosporangium; species Streptosporangium sp. CA-135522. The sequence goes on along the minus strand of NZ_CP192026.1, from coordinate 1,967,473 downwards.
GCCGGTCCGATGTTGCCCAGGCCCAGCACGGCGGAGCCATCGGTGACCACCGCGACGCTGTTGCGCTTGATGGTCAGGCGGCGGGCGTCTTCGGGGTTGCGGGCGATGGCCATGGAGACCCGGGCGACCCCGGGGGTGTAGGCCATGGACAGCTCGTCGCGGTTGCGCAGCGGCACCTTCGACTTCATCTCGATCTTGCCGCCGAGATGCATGAGGAAGGTGCGGTCGGAGACCTTGTGGATGACGACGCCCTCGACCGCGTCGAGCTTGTCTACGATCGCCTGGGCGTGATCGGTGTCACGCGCGGCGCAGGTCACGTCGATGCGCAGGGTCTCGTGTCCGGCGGTGGTCACGTCGAGCGCGGTGACCACACCTCCGGCGGACTCTACGGCGTGGGTGAGCTGGCTGACAGCCTTACCACCCGCCGGCACCTCAAGGCGCACGGTGATGGAGTACGACACACTCGGCACTGTGGCCACAGTCAATCCGCTCCTTTGCGACTGACTTGGTTGGGATGCCCTCCATGGTGCCATCACCGGGCGGGTGTCCGGGCCGGGCCCCTCAGCCCAGTGCTGTCGATGCGGTCACAATCAGCTCCACACACGTGTCGATCGGGATGCTCGTGCTGTCCAGCACGAGGTGGTAGAGGAGCGGGGAGGCCGGGTCGGCCCGGTAGAAATGGCGGACGTAGGCGGCCCGGGCCCGGTCGTTGTCCTCCACGAGCCTGCGCGCCTGACGCTCGGTCACCCCGGTCAAGGTCGCGGTCTGGATCACCCGGCGCTGGGCGGGCGCGTCCAGCCGCACGTGCAGCGCCCCGGGGTGGTCGGCCAGGACCAGCGCTCCGGCCCTGCCGAGGATCACTCCTCCCTGGCCCCGCGCGGTCTGCCTGATCACCCTTTCGGTGTGGGCGACGAAGTCCTCGGCGGGCAGCGGCATGTTTCCCGGCATGTACATGTCCACACCGCCGAAGCTGACCGTGGGAAGCCGCATTGCCTCCGACAGCAGCCGGCCGAACCCGTGCTCGGCCCGGTCGTCGTGGGCGAGCGCCTCTTCCAGGGTGCAGCCGAGCTCATCGGCCACCGCGCCGGGGATCGCCCGGTCCATGAAGGGAACGCCCAGGCGTCCGGCCACCGCCGGCCCGATCACACTGCCGGCGGTGCCGTACGTCGCGGAGATGGTGACGACCCGCATGCCCTGGTTATGCCCACAAAGCGGGACATTCAGAGCAAATAACAGTATTTAGAACAGGGCGTTCGCCAGGTTCCTGCGGGCGCGCGCGATGGACGGGTCGTCGGCGGGCAGGGTGTCGAACAGGCCCAGGAGGTGGACCCTGGCCTTGTCGCGCTCGTCGCCCGAGGTCCGGCGCACCACCGCGATGAGACGGTCGAAGGCCGTGTCCACGTCACCGGCGAGCATCTCGAAGTCGGCCGCCAGAAGCTGGGCGTCGATGTCGGCGGGATCGTCCAGCCGGCGCTGCACCTCGGCGGGATCGACGTCCTGGGTCCGCCGGATCAGGCCGAGGCCGGCCAGGCCGAGCTTGGCGTCCTCGTTGTTCGGGGAACGGGCCAGCAGCCGTTCGTAGGCGGCCACGGCGCCGTCGAGGTCGCCGTCGTCGATGGCCTGCTCGGCGGCGATGACGTCCGGGTCCGCCGGTGGCTCCTGCGGCTCGCCCTCGGCCGGGGCGTCCTCGGCGGCCGGCGGGAGGTATTGGGCCAGGGCCTCCATGAGCTGCGACAGCCAGTCACGCAGCTGCGGCTCGGTGGCGATGCCGGGAACGACCGCCACCGGCTGCCCCTGGAAGATGGCGTACAGGGCGGGCACGTTCTGCACCCGGAGCGCCTGCGCGATCTGCGGGCTGGCCTCCACGTCCACCCGGGCGAGAAGCCACCGGCCGGCGTTCTCGGCGGCGAGCTTCTCCAGCAGCAGGCTGTAGTCCTTGGCCTGCTCCGCTCGGGTGACGGTGAGTTCCAGCAGCACGAGGCTGTTCATGGAGCGTTCGACGACTTCCGTCGCGAAGTTGGCGTCGTCGACGTAGACGACCTGCGCCGGGGTGTCGCCGCTCTCCTGGGCCGTGGCCTCCCGCCGCGCCTGCGCCTCCAGCGCCTGCTTGCGCGCGCCGAGGTCCACGGCACCGTAGAGCGATCCGGGTCGAGTGAAGTCCGCTGGGCTCATACCCCCAATCCTGCCGTATCCCGATTACTGCGCCGACTCGCCATCGCCGAAAGCGGGCTCGCCGCCGCTAGAAACGAGCGGGTTCGGTGTAGACGCCCCATTCGCCGCGAAGCGCGTCGCAGATCTCGCCCAGCGTCGCCTCGGCGCGAACCGCGTCCAGCATGGGCGGGATCAGGTTTCCCTCACCCTTGGCGACCTGCACCATCGCGGCCAGCGCGGTGTCGACGGCCCCCTGGTCGCGCTCGGCGCGGCGGGCGGCGAGGACGCGGTTCTGCTCGCGCTCGACCTCGTGGCTGACGCGCAGGATCTCCAGCGGCTCGTCGATGGAGGCGGTGTGGCAGTTGACCCCGACGATCCGCTTGTCCCCCTTCTCCAGCTTGCGCTGGTAGTCGAAGGCGGCTTCGGCGATCTCGGACATGAACCAGCCGTCCTCGATGCCGCGCAGGATCCCCGAGGTCATCGACCCGTCATGGCCCATGTCCCGGATCTTCGCGAAGATCGCCTCCGCCTCGGCCTCCAGCCGGTCGGTCAGCGCCTCCACGTACCAGGACCCGCCGAGCGGGTCGGCGACGTTGACGACCTCCGTCTCCTCCATGATCACCTGCTGGGTGCGCAGCGCGATCTCGGCGGCCTTCTCCGAGGGCAGCGCCAGGACCTCGTCCAGCGCGTTGGTGTGCAGCGAGTTGGTGCCGCCGAGCACCGCCGCGAGCGCCTCGACCGCGGTGCGCACCACGTTGTTGTACGGCTGCTGCGCGGTCAGCGAGACCCCGGCCGTCTGGGTGTGGAAGCGCAGCCACTGGGCCTTGTCGGTGGTGGCCCCGTAGACCTCGCGCAGCCACCGCGCCCAGATCCGCCGCGCGGCGCGGAACTTGGCGATCTCCTCGAAGAAGTCGATGTGGGCGTCGAAGAAGAACGACAGGCCGGGGGCGAAGACGTCGATGTCCAGGCCGCGCGACAGGCCGAGCTCCACGTAGCCGAACCCGTCGGCCAGGGTGAAGGCCAGCTCCTGGGCGGCCGTGGAGCCCGCCTCGCGGATGTGGTAACCGGAGACGCTGAGCGGCTTGTAGGCCGGGATCTCGGCGGCGCAGAACTCCATCAGGTCACCGATCAGGCGCAGGTGCGGCTCGGGGGCGAACAGCCACTCCTTCTGCGCGATGTACTCCTTGAAGATGTCGGTCTGGAGGGTTCCGTTGAGCCTGCCGATCGGCACTCCCTGCCGCTCGGCGGCGACGACGTACATGCAGAAGATCGGCACGGCCGGGCCGCTGATCGTCATCGAGGTGGTGATGTCACCGAGCGGGATGCCGTCGAAGAGCAGGTCCATGTCCAGCGCGGAGTCGATCGCCACGCCGCAGTGGCCGACCTCGCCGAGCGAGCGCGGATCGTCGGAGTCGCGGCCCATCAGCGTCGGCATGTCGAAGGCCACGCTGAGGCCGCCGCCGCCCGCACCGAGGATCATCTTGTAGCGCTCGTTGGTCTGCCGGGCGTTGCCGAACCCGGCGAACTGCCGGATGGTCCACGCCTTGCCCCGGTAGCCGGTGGGGTGCAGTCCCCGGGTGAAGGGATACTCCCCCGGCCAGCCGATGCGCGCCATGCGCGGGTCGTCGCCGTCCGGCCCGTAGACGGGCTCCACGTCGAGGCCGGAGAGGGTCTGGAATTCGGATTCGCGCTTGGCGGCCTTGTCGAACCGCGCCTGCCAGCGCGCCCGTCCGGCCTTGATCTCTTCGGCGTCCATAGCCAACTCCCTTGTACGGCGTGCGGCTCCTGCACGGCTTGTGGCCTCGGGAAAATACTAGGACGTCCTACTAATTTTTGGCCAGCGCGGTTCCGGGGGTTCCGAGGGGATGATCAGTCCTCGAAGTCTCCTGCGGCCACCCGCAAGGTCCTGAGCAGGCCGAACATCTGCTCCAGCTCCGCCTCGCCGTACATGGTCATGGCGAAATCAGCGCCCATCAGATCAGCGGTCGCCCGGCCCACGATCTCGCGGCCCCTCTCCGTGATCTCCGCCAGCACGCCGCGTCCGTCATGGGGATTGCGCATGCGGCGGACCAGACCGGCCCGCTCCAGCCGGTCGACGGTGTTCGTCACGCTCGTGGGGTGCACCATCAGGCGCTCGCCGATCCTGGACAGCGGCAACGCCCCCGTCTTGCTGAACGTCAGCAAAACCAGCGCTTCGTACCGGGCAAAGGTCAAGTCATGCGGCTTGAGTAGCGTGTCCAGTTGCGAGAGCAGGATCTGGTGCGCTCTCATGATCGACGTGACTGCGGCCATGGCCGAGGAGGGCCCGAAGTGAACGCGCCACGTCTCCGCGGCACGCTCGATGGGGTCGAACGGCAGATTCAGCTGACCTGTAGCCACAGGGCTACGGTAGCGCGGCCTCATCCCGGTTCGCCCATATACGTAGAGTCACCGGACGGACTGCTTCACCAAGAACCCGGGCATTAAACGTCACGCTCAGTTATGGTTCCCACATCGAATGGTGAGGGCGTGGCCAAGTGGCCGCGCGGACTCGCTCCGGCCTGCGGGGGATGCAGCCCGGATCGGTCGCCGAGGGGACCGGCTACCGCATTCACGGCACGGGGGGTGCTTGATGAACGACAATTCAACGGCGTTCGGACGCCGTACGGACCGCTGCTCGACCGACACGGCGTGGATCCGTTCCACGCGCGCCGGTGCGTGAGCACAGGGGCGTTTCACGCGAAGAACTCCAGCAGAGCGCGTTGGTGGCGGTCGCCGTCCTGCTCGTGCTCGGCGTGTTCGCGGCGTGGAGCGTCCTCATTCCCGGTGTCAGCGCGTGGGAGAACATCATCGTCGCGGTGATCGGCTCGCTGCGGGTCACCGGACCGGTGGCCGCGGCGTTCGCGGCGTGGGTGGCGGTGCGCCGGCGGCGCGGGACCGGCAGGCGGTCGCTGACCACCTGGCAGGCGGTGCGCGCGCCCCTGGCGATCCTGGTGGTGGTCGGGGGCTCCTTCGCCGCGACGCTGCTGGTCCTGGCGATCAGGACCATGCTCACCGAGCAGGCGGGACGGCTGCTGCCCAGCGGCATCGTGATGGGCATGGCCGGGCTGGCGCTGTACGTCGCCATCGGCTGGGTGACCGGCTGGCTGCTGCCGTGGACGATCACCCCGGTGTTCGCCGGGCTCGGCTGCTACGGCCTGTTCACCTGGCTGACCCAGGCGGCGACCTGGGCCGACCGGCTCGCCCCCGCCACGCGGGAGCCGTACGACCCGTTCCGGGGACTCAGCGCCGCCGCCCTGACCGACCAGACGCTCTGGCTGCTGGGCATCAGCGCCGCGCTGCTGCTCGGCTGGGCCGCGGTCGTGACCCGGCAGGCGCTCGTGCTGGCCGCCGCGTTGCTGGCGGTGCTGGCCGCCGGGACGGGGGTGGCCCGGCTGCTCACCGAACCGCCGACGATCTCCGCCCAGCGGGTGGTCTACAGCTGCCAGGAGTGGCCGATCACGGTCTGCGTGCATCCCGGCATGCGCACCGGGCTGCCCGAGCTCGGCTCGGCGTTCGTCAAGATCGCTTCCAGGCTGGCGGGCACGCCCGGCGAGTTCTCCCGGCTGGAGCAGCATCCCCGGCGCGAGGACGTCACCCTCCCGCCGGGCGCGGTCCCGATCCACGTGGACGACCTGGCCGCCGGCTTCGCCGACGAGGCGGCCGACGAGTTCATCGAGAACCTGGCGCGGGAATGCGACGGCACCCCGGCCGGCGGATACCGCGACATCGTGGTCGCCTGGCTGCGCGGCAAGCCGCTGCCCAGCGGGCCGCTTCCCGAGCACCAGTACGCCGCCGCCTGGTTCTCCGGCCTCACCGACGCCCAGCGGCGCGACTGGCTCCGGCTGTACTACACCGACTTCGTCGGCTGCCGGCTACAAAGCACTCACTTCGGCGGCCAGCTGGGAGAGGCCGGACAGACAGTACAACCCGAGCAGCCGGGGCAGATCAGCCAGACCGGCCAGGGCATCCAGAACGGTCAGACCGGCCAGAGCGGCCAGAGCACGCCCGGCCCGTTCTACCAGGCGCCGGACCTGCGGGCCGACCCGCCGCACCGGCCGTCAGGCACCGTGCCCTCGGCCGCCTCGGCCTCGCCGCCCGTCCCGAGGAAGACCCCCGGCGGGAAGCCGAAGACGGAAGCGCACCCCCGGGGCTGACAAGATCAGCATAGGCTCGGCGTGAGAAAGCGGCCACCGAGGGAAGGAGACCGCCGTGAAAGCCCCTCTAGAAGCACCGCCGGAGGCTCCCACGGCGCCTCGCCGGCGCCGCTGGCGCTTCCTCGCCGGGCTGCTCGTCGCCGTGATCCTTCTCGTCGTGGGCGCCCGCCTGACCTGGTCGTGGCTCAACCCCTTCGGGGAGACCACGGTCGACCGCAGCCAGCCCGTGCTGCTGCAGTCCATTCACAACCTCAGCCGCTTCGAGGCGGCCACCGGCAACTTCCAGGTCGTCGTCGATCTGGAGAAGGACGCCGCCTTCCTGCCCGATGCCGTCAAGGGCAGCCGGACGCTCTTCGTCGGTGCGGGCGGTGTCGACGCCTACGTCGACTTCGGCGGCCTCGGCACCGGCGCGCTGACCGTCTCGCCCGACCGCAAGCAGGTCACGGTACGGCTGCCGCGCGCCCAGCTCGAAAAGCCCAACCTCGACAACAAGCGCTCCTACGTCTACGCCCAGCAACGCGGCCTGTTCGACCGGGTCGAGGACTTCCTGTCCTCCTCCCCCGCCGACCAGCAGGAGCTCTACGTGCTGGCCGAGAAGAAGATCGCCGAAGCCGCCCAGGCCAGTGATCTGCGCAACCGAGCCGACCAGAACACCAAGGCCATGCTTCAGGGCATGCTGGCCACCCTCGGCTTCGAGAAGGTCACCGTGAAGTTCGCCGACGAGCCCTGACCGGGGCGGCGCGCCCCGGTCAGCCGATGGCCGCCACCAGCTCGTCGGCGGCCCGGTAAGGGTCGAGGCCGGCGTCCAGGACGCGGGTGGCGAGGGCGTCCAGCCGCTGGTCGCCGTGGAGGTGGGCGAACCGGGAGCGGAGGGCGTCCAGGGCGATGGCCTCGATCTCGTCACGCGCCCTGACATGGCGCCGGCGATCCAGCTCGCCCGACTTCTCCAGGTAGGCGAGATGCGTGTCGAGGGCGTCGACCACGTCCTCGGCGCCCTCACCCCGGTAGGCCACCGTCGACACGATCGGCGGTTTCCAGGGCCGCTCGACCAGGGCGATCATGTTGCGGAGCTCGCGGACGGCCGCCTGGGCGCCGTCACGGTCGGCCTTGTTCACCACGAACACGTCCGCGATCTCCAGGATGCCCGCCTTGGCCGCCTGCACGCCGTCGCCCATCCCCGGTGCCAGCAGCACGACGGTGGTGTCGGCCAGCGAGGCGATCTCCACCTCCGCCTGGCCGACCCCGACGGTCTCGACGAGGATGACCTCGCATCCGGCGGCCTCCAGGACGCGCAACGCCTGGGGGGTGGCCCAGGACAGGCCGCCCAGGTGGCCGCGGCTGGCCATCGACCGGATGAACACCTCCGGGTCGGTGGCGTGGTCCTGCATGCGCACCCGGTCGCCGAGCAGCGCCCCGCCGGTGAAGGGCGAGGACGGGTCCACCGCGAGCACGCCGACCCGCCTGCCCCGCTTGCGGAAGGCCTGGACCAGCATTCCGGTGGAGGTGGACTTGCCCACTCCGGGAGAGCCGGTGAGCCCGATGACCCGGGCCCGGTGCGGCCGCTCCGCGCAGAGCTCCGCCGTGATCTCCCGCAGGAGGGGCGAGCCGTTCTCCACCATGGAGATCAACCTGGCCACGGCGCGGGGCTGCCCGCCTCGCGCCCGCGCCACCAGGTCGGAGACGTCCGCGGCGGCGGGCCGCCCGTCCCGGGCGGCCGTGTCGGAGCCGTGTACGGCCGAAGCCCGCCCGGTCCGGGCGGTCACGTCGGAGCTCCCCACGGTCAGGCCGAGGGGACGCGGATGATCAGGGCGTCGCCCTGGCCGCCGCCGCCGCACAGACCCGCGGCGCCGAGCCCGCCGCCCCGCCGCTTGAGCTCGTGGGCGAGGGCGAGGACGATGCGGGCGCCGGAGGCGCCGATCGGATGGCCGACGGCGATGCCGCCGCCGTTGACGTTGACCTTCTCGAGCGGGACGCCGAGCTCCTTGGCCGACTGGAGGACGACCTGGGCGAAGGCCTCGTTGATCTCCAGCAGGTCGAGCTCCTCGACCGAGAGGCCCTGCTTGCCGAGAGCGTGCTTGATCGCGTTGGCGGGCTGGGACTGGAGCGAGTTGTCGGGTCCGGCCACGTTGCCGTGCGCGCCGATCTCCGCCAGCCACTCAAGGCCCAGCTCCTCGGCCTTGGCCTTGGACATCACGACCACCGCGCAGGCGCCGTCGGAGATCTGCGAGGCCGAACCGGCGGTGATGGTGCCGTCCTTGCTGAAGGCCGGCCGCAGCCTGCCCAGCGTCTCGACCGTGGTGTCGGCGCGCACGCCCTCGTCGGCGTTGAAGATCACCGGGTCGCCCTTGCGCTGCGGGATCGCCACGGGGACGATCTCGTCGTCGAGCACGCCGTTCTTGATCGCGGCGGCGGCGCGCTCGTGGGAGCGGGCGGAGAAGGCGTCCTGCTCCTCGCGGGTCAGGCCGAGGCGCGCGTTGTGCCGCTCGGTGGACTCGCCCATGGACACCTGGTCGTAGGCGTCGGTCAAGCCGTCGAAGGCCATCGAGTCCACGACTCCGGCGTCGCCGTATTTGACTCCCCTGCGCAGGCCGGGCAGCAGGTGCGGGGCGTTCGACATGGACTCCATGCCGCCCGCGACCACGATGTCGAACTCGCCCGCCCTGATGAGCTGGTCGGCCAGGGCGATGGCGTCCAGCCCGGACAGGCAGACCTTGTTGATCGTCAGGGACGGCACGGTCATCGGGATCCCGGCCTTGACGGCCGCCTGGCGGGAGGGGATCTGGCCCGCTCCGGCCTGGAGCACCTGGCCCATGATCACGTACTGCACGGCTTCGGGGGCGACGCCGGAGCGCTCCAGCGCGGCCTTGATGGCGATGCCGCCGAGCTCGACGGCCGACAGACCGGACAGCGAGCCGAGCAGCCGTCCGATGGGGGTGCGAGCTCCGGCGACGATGACGGAACCAGACATGAAGGGGCCTCCCTGGCGGGACTTGGGGCGACTTTGCCACCATACCCATGAGTACCGGAATGACCGCCATGGAGGCCGGCCCTATGTTCACGCGCATCGACCATGTGGGAATCGCCTGCCACAACCTCGAGGAGAAGATCGCGCTCTTCGAGCAGACCTTCGAGCTCACGGTGGTGGCACGCGAGATCAACGAGGAGCAGGGCGTCAAGGAGGCGATGCTGCACATCGCCGACGGCGACGGCGGCGGCTCCTACATCCAGCTCCTCGAACCGCTCGGGCCCGACACGCCGGTCGGTAAGTTCCTCGCCAAGCGCGGAGAAGGGGTGCACCATGTCGCGTTCGGCGTATCGGACGTGACCGAGGCCCTGAGGGAAATCGGCGGCAAGGGCGTCAGGCTTCTCGACGAGAAGCCCAGACACGGCTCGATGGGCTCGTCTATCGCTTTCTTGCATCCCAAGGATGTGGGGGGAATGCTGACGGAGATCGTTCAGGCCAAAGAACGCTGATGGGGCCTCGTGTCAAATGCAAGAAAGGTTCATACGTAACAAGTCGCGCAGAAAGTCGGAGGGGACCTCCAACACGGCAACACCAGAGTACGCTGGCCTATCACCGGACGTGGATCCCGCCACGGCTCCCGCCTCGGATGTCCGAAATCCCCCGTCCGGCCCGTGTAGCCGTCTCGACAACCCAGGATCGAGCCTCCATGCAGTCCGACATCGACGCCCAGCTCAACAATTTCTTCGAAGACGCCCCCGCTCGGGAATTCGACGTGGTGCTCCGTGGCTATGACCGGCACCAGGTCCACGACCATCTGAAGCAGGTCGACAACGAGCTGCGCCAGTCCCGGGAGCAGGTCCAGTCCCTCCAGCGAGATCTGTCCGACTCCCAGCGTCAGCTGCAGGAGCAGGAGCGTCCGACCTACTCCGGCCTCGGCGCGCGGATCGAGCAGCTGCTTCGCCTCGCGGAGGAGCAGGCCACCGAGCTGGTCCAGGCCGCCAGGTCCGAGGCGAACGAGATCAAGGCCGCGTCCAAGGTCGAGGCCGCCGATCTGCGCGCCGCCGCGGAGAACGAGGCGGCCGAGAAGCGCGCCCTCGCCACCCGCGAGGTCGACGAGATGCGCACCACCGCTGAGCGCGACGCCGAGGAGATCCGCTCCACCGCTCGCCGTGAGGCCGACGAGCTGACCGCCACCACCGAGCGCGAAGTCGCCAAGCTGCGGGCCACCGCCGACCACGAGGTGGCCGAGAAGCGCGCGGACGCCGAGCGCGAGATCGCCAAGCTGCGCACCACCACCGAGCGGGAGGTCGCCCAGCTGCGCGCCTCCACCAAGCGCGAGCGCGACGAGGTCCTCACCACCGCCAAGCGTCAGGCCGACGAGATGCGCGCCCAGGCCCAGCGGGTCCTGGAGGAGTCCGAGGCCAAGCGCGCCCAGGACGAGGCCGAGTTCGAGATCCAGCTCGCCGCCCGCCGCGAGGAGGCCGAGCGCCAGGAGGCCGAGCGCCACGCCACCGCGCAGGCCAACACGCAGAAGCTGGTCTCCGAGGCCGAGCAGCGCGCGGCCACCGCCGAGCAGCGCGCCACCAAGGCCACCCAGCAGGCGGAGCAGACCCGCCGCGAGGCCGACACCCACGCCAAGCAGCTGCTCGCCAACGCGCGCAAGAACGCCGACCAGCTCGTCGCCGATGCGAAGGCGAGCGCCGAGTCGATCGTCTCCGACGCCAAGACCGAGTCCGAGCGGAGCCGCTCCGTCGCCCAGCGCCAGGTCGACGAGCTGACCCGCCAGCGCGACAGCATCACCAGCCACCTCGCGCAGCTGCGCCAGCTGCTCGGCGGCGCGCCGCTTCCGGCCGCCGAGCCGGAGCCGGCGATCGCCCCGGCCCCGGTCAAGCCGGCCATCCCCGCCGCCAACGGCAGCGAGAAGCCCGCCCCGGCCTCGGCCCCGGCCAAGGCCGAGACCAAGGACGACGACGCGGAGTGGTGGCAGGAGTAGGCGCCGCCGAAACGGGGCGTTGACGACGGCTACGGGAGAGCCTGGCGGCCTTGCCGGTCGCTAGGCTCTCCTTTGTCTTTCCGCCGTCCCGTGTCTTTCCGCCGTCCCGCGCGGCCGCGCCCGCACAGCTAGGAGCAACCGTGCCCGAAGCGTCCCAGACAGCCGACGTCCCCACGACGCCTGCCCCGGGACCCCGCCTCTCCTCCGGCATCCCCTCCTCCGAGGCCGTGGACGCTCCTGGCGCTTCCCGCGGCCCCTCGAGAGAGGTCGCCTCCCCTGAGGCGCCAGAGGAGCACGCGACGCCGTACGGCCGGCCGGGCAAGCCGCTGGCCAAGAACCCCTTCCTCCTCGGTCTGACCGCCGGGTTGGGCCTGCTCACTTCCCTGGCCCTGGCCCTGGCCCTGGTCACCTCCTACAGCGTGATCGTGCTGGTCGTGGTGGCGATGTTCCTCGCCCTGGGGCTGAATCCGGCCGTCGAGGCGTTGCAGCGGCGCAGGCTGGCCCGCCGCGGGGCGATCTCGATCGTCTTCGGCGGGGTGATCCTGTTCTTCGTGCTCTTCGGCATGGCGATCGTCCCACCGGTCACCCAGGAGACGGCCTCGTTCGTCGGCGCGGTTCCCGGCTACATCCAGGAGCTGCTCGCCAACCCCACCCTGAAGGAACTGGACAGCGACTACCAGATCCTGACCAGGATCGGCGACTACATCACCAGCGGCGGCCTCGCCCAGACCGTGGCGGGAGGCCTGGTCGGCGCCGGAGCGGTGGTGTTCAACGCGTTCTTCTCCGGGGTCACGCTGCTCGTCCTGACCCTGTACTTCCTGGGATCGCTGCCTTCGATCAAGGACTACCTCTTCAAGCTCGTGCCGAGCAGCCGCAGGCAGCGGACCCGGGCGCTCGGCGACGAGATCATCAGCGGCATCGGCGGCTACGTGGCCGGAAACCTCCTCATCTCGGTGATCGCCGGTGTGGTCTCCTGGGTGTTCCTCACCGTCCTGGGCGTCGAGTACGCGCTGGCGCTCGCCCTTGTGGTCGCGGTCACCGACCTGATCCCCCTGGTCGGCGCGACGATCGGCGCGGTGCTGGTGAGCGGAGTGGCGCTGCTGCAGTCGGGGACGCTCGGCATCGCCTGCGCGGTCTTCTTCCTGGTCTACCAGCAGGTCGAGAACTATCTGGTCTATCCGCGCGTGATGAAGCGATCGGTGGACGTGGCTCCGGCGGTCACCGTGATCGCCGCGCTGTTCGGCGGCGCGCTGCTCGGCATCGTCGGAGCGCTACTGGCCATCCCGGTGGCGGCGGCGATCGCGCTGATCATCCGCGAGGTGGTGATTCCCCGGCAAGCTCGGCTATGAAGCCGATCACCGCGCGGTTGAACGCCTCGGGCTGCTCGATCGCACTCAGGTGCCCCGCCTTCTCGATCACGACCAGCCGTCCGTCCGGCACCGTTTCGACCATCGTCTCGGCGTCGGCGGGCGGTGTGAGCTTGTCTTCCTCCCCCACGATCACCAGGGCGGGCACCTTGAGCCCGCGCAGGGTGTCGAAGGAGTCGGGGCGGGCCGCCATGGCGCGCTGGGCCCAGGCCACGGCCTTCGGCGGCGCCGACTGGACCAGCCCTCGGACCCGGCCGAACACCATCGCCCTGCGCTGCGCAGTGGTCACCCCGATCAGCGCCGGAAGCACCTCCTCCAGCAGGATCGAGGTGCCCTCGTCGAGCACGGCTGCGGCGATGCGCTCGCGGTTCGCCCTGGCCGCCCCGGAGTCGGCGGCCGCCTTGGTGTCGGCGAGGATCACCCCCAGCACCCGATCGGGATGGCGCCTGCAAAGGGCCATCGTCACGTAGCCGCCCATGGACAGCCCGCCGACGACGGCCCGGTCGACACCCTCGTGGTCGAGCAGGCGCACGACGTCGTCGGCCATCACATCGAGGGAGGGGTCGTCCTCTCCCAGCGCCGAGCCGCCGAAGCCGCGCAGATCAGGGGTGATGGCCTTGCAGACGGTACCCAGTGCCTCGCGCTGGGCCAGCCACATGGCCGATGACAGGGGGAACGCGTGCAGCAGGACGACCGGAAGCCCTTCGCCCGCTGATCGTGTATACAGTTGCACGCCCTCCACCGTAACCGCGGGCACCCGGTCTGACACCCTTCAAGGGGTTCGGCCGTACCAGTCGGCACCGAATGGGGGCTTCTTTCTCGACGTCTCCGTTCACGACCTGACGCCATGCCGCCGGACATGACGTGCCCAGACCCGTGAAGCGGAATGAGAAAGGTTCGCCGACGGCCTGGCGATCCGGCCCGGCCCGGCGGAATGCTCAGCCGAAGTCGAGCGGCAGCGGGTATCCGGACGGGTTCACCCGCCGGACGATCTCGTTGAGGACGATCCGCACGTACGGCTCGCCGACCCACAGGTGTTTGGCCCCCTCCACCCCGACGACCTCGGCCTGAGGCACCCGGGCGAAGCGTGCTCGGGCCTCCTCCGGCCGGAGGTAGTCGTCGAACTCCGGGACCAACGCGGTCAGCGGCCGGCCGAACGCCGCCCACGCGTCGAGGTCAGCGTCGGTGGCCCGGTGCAGTGGCGGGGACAGCAGGACGGCGCCCTCGACGAGCGGGTCGTGGCCCCACTTGAGCACCAGCTCGGTGCCGAAGGACCAGCCGACCAGCCAGGCTCGGGGAAGGTCGTGGAACTCGGCGTACTCCAGCGCGGCGGCCACGTCGAAGCGTTCCTGCTGTCCCTCGCCGAAGGCCCCCTGGGAGGTGCCCCGATCGGAGGTGGTGCCGCGCGTGTTGAAACGCAACACGGCCAGATCCGCCAGCGCGGGCAGCCGGTTGGCGGCCTTCTTGTAGACGTGGCTGTCCATCATGCCGCCGTGCGTGGGCAACGGGTGCAGGCAGATCAGCGTGGCCACCGGGGGCCGGTCCGCCGGAAGGGCCAGCTCGCCGACGAGCGTCAGGCCGTCGCCGGTGTGCAGCTCGATCGGCTCCCTGCGCGCGGGCAGGACCGTAGAGGCCCGGATCTCCATCTGTCTTCTTCCCCACTTCGTCTCTTGGCCAGGCGCCGGCGGACCGGCTGTCCGGGGCGGGCGCCGTGCGATCGTCGTCATCGGTCGGTGGGCCGGAGCCCGGGAGACCCGGAGACCCGGAGACCCGGAGACCCGGAGACCGGAGCCCGGGAGGCGGACGCCCGCACCGTCGTCCTCAGTATCTGGTCCGGCCGGGTCCTCGCTTGACCCGGTTGCGCCAGCACGCCGTGTGCCAGTGCCTGCGCTCGTCCTCCCCACCCGCCCAGGCGGGCCAGCTCACCAGGTGCGGCAGGCCCGTCCTGATCTCCTGGTCACAGCCGGGACACCGGTAGACCTTGTCCGCTCCGGCCCCGCTGACCCGGCGCACGTGCCAGTCGCCGTCGGGCCATTCCTCCACCTGGTCGACACCGGGAACGAACTGGCCCACGGGGCGGGAGGACGCTCCCCGGCCGGTCGTCCCCCGGCCGCCCCGGGCGAAGGGTTCCATCCGGCGTGCTTTGCGGGGGCTCATGGCAGGTCGCGGATGCTTCGCACCCCGGCCGTGACGAGCTGGTCGAGCAGCGGGGCCGGGGCGAGGGAGGGCTCGCGGTATTCGGCGTAGAGCGCGCGCAGGCCGTCGCGGACGGTCTCCAGCCCGAGCTTGTCGAGCATCTCGAACGGCCCCGCCGGATAGCCGCAGCCCAGCTTCATGGCCGCGTCGATCTCGTCGATGCCCGCGTAGCCGGAGTCGTACATCCGCACGGCGTCGTTCAGATACGGGTAGACGAGCGCGTCCACCACGAACTCGGCCCGGTCCTTGCACGGCACCGGGGTCAGGCCGGCGATCCGCACCAGGCCCTCCACCGCAGCCGCGGCATCGGGCGAGGTGAGCACCGTGGAGGCGACCTCGGCGACGCCGTCCCCGATCAGGTGCAGACCGACCAGCCGCTCGGGGTGCGGCAGCCCGGCGGCCAGTTCGACCACGGGGTTGCGGGACAGCGCGACGACCACGTCGGCGTCCTCGACGGGCGCGGAGGCGAACCCGGCCGCGGAGAGTCTGGAGACGAGCTCCTGCGCGCCCTCCCCCAGCACCGCCACCGATCTCGCCGACGGCTTGCTCCCCGGTGGCGGCCCTGCGGGCTCCTCGCCCCGGTAGAAGCCGCCGCCGGACTTGCGGCCGAGCAGTCCGGCGGTGACCAGCTCGCGCAGAATCGGCGCGGGAGCGTGGCGGCGGTCGCGGCTCTCCTGGAACAGCACGCACAGCACCTCGTAGGAGGTGTCCAGGCCGATCAGGTCGAGCAGGGCGAAGGGACCCATCGGCAGCCCGACGCCGGCTCTCATCGCGGTGTCGATGGCGTCACGGGTGGCCAGGCCACCTTCCAACAGGACGGCGGCGTGGTTGAGGTAGGTCAGCAGCAGCCGGTTGACCACGAAGCCTGCGCGGTCGCCCACGGTCACGGGGGTCTTGCCGAGCCGTCGTGCCAGGGCCGCCACCTCCTCCGCCAGACCGTTCTCGGTGGTCACCGTGCGGATCACCTCGACCAGCTTCATGATCGGCGCGGGATTGAAGAAGTGCATGCCGACGACCTGGCCGGGCCGGGTGGTGGTGGCCGCGATCTCGGTGACCGACAGTGACGAGGTGTTGGTCGCGAGCACGGCGGACGGCTTGCAGATCCGGTCCAGGTCGGTGAAGAGGGCGCGCTTGAAATCCATGACCTCGGGGATGGCCTCGATCACCAGGTCGGCTTCGGCGAGGTCCTCCAGGGAGGTGGTGAAGGTCACCCTGTCGAGGATCTCCGCGCGTTCGGCCTCGCTCAGCCTGCCTTTGGCCAGCGCCTTGGCCGTGGAGCCCGCGAGGTGGTCGCGCCCCCGCTCCAGCGCCGCGGCGTCGGCCTCCACACCGATCACCCCGAGACCCGCGCGGGCGAACACCTCGGCGATCCCCGCGCCCATCGTGCCGAGCCCGACCACTCCGACCATCTCAAAGCTGCGCGTCATGCCGCCCAGTCTCCCAGAGGTGCCCGTCCCGCCCCAAAACCGGCTTGGGCCCTCGGCACCGGGATCTCCCGGGTAAGGTTGGCGCCCATGCGGTTGGTCATCGCGCGCTGCAGCGTGGATTACGTGGGAAAGCTCACGGCCCATCTTCCGATGGCGCCCCGGCTCATACTGATCAAGGCGGACAGCTCAGTTTTGTAGATCTCCAAACTCCAGTTACCTTGGTGGCCTCTACTTCGCCCCCGAGGAGACAGCCGTATGCGCGTGCTAGCGGTCAAGAGGATCAGCCGAGACTCTGAGCAGTCGTCAGCGCTCGAACGTCAGGAAGTCCAGCTTGCGGAAGCGATCCGCAAGGGCCGTCACACGGTCGCGGGATGGGTCGAAGACGCGACGGTGTCCGGTGCCGTGAACCTTCACCAGCGACCGTCACTGGGGCGCTGGCTCGCTGAACCCCTCGTACACGAGTGGGACGCCCTGATGGTCACAAGCCAGGACCGCATCTCTCGTGATGACCTTCACTGGCATCAGTTCGTAGGTTGGGTTCTGGCAAACGATAAGACGGTCATCATCCTGGATGACCCGTCGTTCAACCTCGCCGACCCGAACGGGCGGATGATCGCTGGCATCAAGGCGTCTCAAGCGGCGAACTACCGGAACGCGGTCCGGGAGAAGAGAATGAACCAGACAGCGCACTACCGAGAAGAGAACCTGTGGCCCGGCGGCACTTGGCCTTTCGGATACCGGGCCGTCCGCGTCCAGCACAACGGCGCGACCCGATGGCGTCTGGCCATCGACCCTGTTACCGGCCCTCTCGTACGCGAAGCGTATGAACGGCTCGTCAACCAGAACCATTCAATGGGCACCATCGTGAAGGACTGGAACGCTCGGGGCGTGTTGACCACGCTCGACTATCAGCGCCACGTCAACGCCACAGAAGGCCGCGACCTGGTCAAGAGCAAGGTGAAGGGGAGCCGCTGGGCTACCACCTCCCTAAGAGTCGTTCTGACCAAGCCTTCCCTTATGGGTTATGCCATGCACAAAGGTGAGGTTCGCCGGAAGGATGGGCTTCCCGTCGTTTGGGCCGACCCCATCTTGTCGCGAGAAGAGTTCGACCAGCTACAGGAGGTCATCGAAGGCCGTACGCGCGGTAAAGGTCTAGCTCGGGCAACTACGCCACTCGTGGGAGTCGTGTTCTGCAAGTGCGGACAACCGCTGTACTCCAACTCGTCGACAAAGAAGCTGACTGACGGCACCCCCCGCCACTACAGCTACTATGTGTGCCGAACCTGGAGCTTGGGCACTCGATGCGAATGGGTTAAGTCGTGGCCTAAAGACTTCGTACAGGACTACATTGACGACGCCTTCATGAACATTGCCGGAGACCTAGAGGTCACCGTTAGGGCGTTCGTTCCCGGCGTCGATAGGTCCAAAGAGATCGCGGGCCTTCAAGAAGCTCTCGAAAACCTGAACGGCAACCTCGCGTATCTCAAGCCCGGTAGCACCGGGGCCATCAATGCTATTCGAGCCATCGAAGAGCACGAGCGGGCCATAGCGGAATTGGAAGCTATTCCCGTTGTTCCATCCCGCTACGACGAAACAGGGACCGGCGAGACATACCGCGAACTCTGGAACCGCACCCCCGAATGGGAGTCTCGCGCCGAGTTGCTTCGCGTAGCGGGATTCCGATTCTACTTCGCTGGCGCGACCAATGCCCCTGAGATTCACATCTTCACTCCAGAGCACCTAGCCAAACGCATTAATGACGCACATACGGGAAGCGCGGAACCCAGCTTTGTCGAAGGGGTCGATATGTGGACAGGGAACGCTATGGCAGATCGACGCACCACGGAAGCAGAGATGCGAACCAAGTCCCATGACCGCTTGGCTCAGGCCATGGAACATAGCCAGGAGAGCGAGCAACCCACGTAGAACCCTTAGCAAGACGTAGGAAGCGAGAGCAGGGCACACAGGCCCCCGCCGTCACGGCGGGGGCCTGTCGTCATCTACGGGCAACCTAACGTCTCGCTAACAGGTTACGCAGCAACGGCATACAAATACTCCGTCGCATCTCTCGAAAGCGTGTACACGCTCTCTCTTAAAAGCGTGTACACGTGTTACGCCCATCCAATTTGCCCACCTTCTTGTCACATGGTTGTATGTGGCCAGGCCCCCACTGCGGGCGACATCAATATGTTGAGCACCAGGACTTGTTCCTCGCGTGCCCGCCGCAGCAGGGGCCTTTTGCATGCCCTGATTGCGTTCAAAGCTCCACAGCGACGCCTCAGGAAGACAAGCCGTCTACGGCTACCACAGCCAATTAGAGGTCATACGAAGGGCGGTCAGGTATCGAGGGCCTGGCCGCCATTGACGACAGGAAACGAAAGATTGAGTGACAACGCTTTTCCACTAGTACCTAAAAGGGAGGCGGCTGCCCGCCGCCGTGCCCACGGTCAGAGCAAGTTCCTCATCCCCGGACTGATTTCCCGCGCAGGGACAATCCTCTACGGACAACCAAAAGCCGGTAAGACAGTTCTCACGTCTCAGCTTGTGTACTCGCTCGCTACCGGCGCTCCATTCCTTGACGTGACACCGGAAAGCGGGCCGCTACGGGTAGGCGTAGCATTGACAGACGGCGGAGCACTAGAAGAGTTCGACGATCTTTACCAGGTATTCGATCCCACCTTTAGCAACCTATGGGAGATTCCGGATATCCGAGATGAAGGCAACCGGCAGGCAGTGATCAGCAACACCGACGTGTTGGTCATCGACAATCTCGACGGCCTCTTGCCCGATGATGCGGACATGAACAACCGGAACGGTGTCCGGCCTACCATGGGCATGCTTACCCAAATGATTCGTCAGGGAATTCCTGTGATCCTTGTGCATCACGCGAACAAGCCTGGAATGAGCGGGGCCGGTAAGGCGATGAACGGTTCAACGTTCATCACATCATGGCCGAGAATGATTCTCCGGCTGGAGAAGAACAGACAAGGCGCGGGTACGCACAAGTTGACGGTAAGCGGCAACCACGTTGCCGAGCAGGCTTGCCGTCTCCACCTGGATGACTCCGAAGGGTTGCGATTCAGGATCGCTAACCCGTGGGACTCTCCCGACCAGGAGAAAGCCGAACGGAGACAGAAACGCGACGGGGCGACGATGGACATCAATCTTAAGCACGCCCGGTTCGTGGTCGAGCATTGTCAGGGAATGACGCAGCGGAAAGCCGCTATGGAGCTTGCCGCCAAGTTCGGCGGTAGCCACGAGACGTACCGGTCACGGCTCAAGGGTGCGATACCTGTCGAGCAGGCCGGGGCCGGGGCCTGG
This sequence comes from Streptosporangium sp. CA-135522, assembly GCF_050949235.1. Lineage (NCBI taxonomy): Bacteria > Bacillati > Actinomycetota > Actinomycetes > Streptosporangiales > Streptosporangiaceae > Streptosporangium > Streptosporangium sp. CA-135522. The sequence continues at coordinate 1,947,878 of NZ_CP192026.1, read as the reverse complement.
GTGCTGACTGAGGCAGCTCAGAACATGGCCGCTTAGCCGGGTGGGTGGGCGGGTGAGTGGGTTCCCCTAAGGGGTTCGTACCTCACCCCACCCCACGACTAGCTCTTGCCTTTAAAGCGCCCATCGGGCAAGAGCAGTAAGGGGTTCTAGCTTAAGAACGATTAGCAGCCCCTAAGGCTGCCTCTAGATAGAAGCGTTCTTAGCTATTGCGGCCCTGCCGGGCCGCGCTAGTTCGGCCACCGGGCCGAGCAAAGGGTGTCCACAGTAGCGACCCCCTTCAAAGGGTCGCCGCAGCCAATAAACCTAGCTTATTTATTGCGGCCTTACCGGCCGCCCACCAGTCCGGCCATCGGGCCGAACGAGTGAAGCTAGCTAACTAGCGCAGCCCTTCAAAGGGGCTGCTAGCAACGGGGTTTGAGTAAGGAAGCTAGCACTGGCGACCCTCAAAGGTCGTCAGTGAGTTAAGACCAGCTTGGCTAGCTTCGGAATCCTCCGGGGATTCCGGCTTACATAGTCACTTGATTCCGCCGATCCTTCGGGGATCGTCGGTAGCGAATTAGTGGGCCTGGTGGCCCTTACTTAACTTCCGGTGGACTAGGGCATGCCGTCTTATGTGGCTGCCCCTGTTTGTTGGCCAGCTCGTTAGCTATGCGGGCTTGCGCCCACTTTGATTCCGTTGGCTACCTCGCTGCCCGAGGGGCAGCAGTAAGGAACAGCTTGTGGACTCCGTTGGAGAACAGGGCCTTACCGAAGGCCCTGAGAACGACGTAGACGCATGCTCGCGGTGCCGGGGGCCACTTCCCTACCCCCGGCCCGCTAAAGGCCGTAGGCGCTTCTGTGACACGTGCCGACAGGCACGACGCAGAGAGACCGCACGGGAAGCGATGCGGGCCAGGCGAGCCCGGCCGCACGGGTACCACTCGCTCTACGGCCCATGCGATGGGTGCCTAAAGGTCCAGGACCTTCGGCACCACCAAGGGCATATAAACGCATGCTCGCCACAATGCCTACGGGCCGGGGTTGCTGGCGGCCCTGATTGGGACGACGACCTAGACGAGTGGTAAATGCTCTTACCAGCATCTTGTTAGCGTGACGCGACTGGATATATGCCCGAAGCGATTCGGGCTCTCTACGGGTTGACGATTCAAGCCCCTCACGGATTCGGACCGTGGGGGGCTTTGTCATGTCCAACCTCGATATATAGGAACGAGAGAGAGGGTACGACGATGAATCTCGTATACGACGCGCTGACAATCACAGAGCTTGTCCAGATGCGCACCGAAGCCGATAACAGCGCCCAGGAGTGGCGCGCGGTAGCCACTACGGCAGAGAGCGGAAACGCCTACGCCTTTGCATGGTGGGCGGCTCTCCGAGAGATCTCGCACAAGACGAGAGTGGCCATGCACAACCGGGCAAGGCTTGACAGCCTGCCCTGCGACTGCGGCCTGTGCGGCAAGCGGAAGCGGGTGACACTCGATGCCCCCGGCCCTGAATGAAATCAGACGACGATACGACAGGCCCCGCCTGTCCATGCGCGCCAGTCTCGTAAGAACAGCTCTAAGGCTGTGGAAGGGCCTCCCTACCCACCAAGACGCGTCTATCGGCCCGTGGCTTGCCGACGTAGTGCCGCTAGTACGCCGGGGACAGCAGGAGGAGGCGGCCTTTACCGTCGATCTCCTACGCGAGGTGTCGATACTACGAACGGGCCGCCCGGCCCCCGTGATTGATCTGTCCCGCATCCGAGGCCGCGTCAACGACGTCCCACTAGAGGACGTATACACGCGCCCATTCCACCGCCTATGGACGGACCTAAGCAAAGGCAAGCGGTATAACGACGCCGTCCAGGCGGAAGCCAGCCGACTAGCAAAGTCGATCGAGACCGACCTACAACTAGCGTCGCGCAGCGCCGCACAGGCGGCGATGGAAGCCGATGAGCGAATCGTCGGCTACAAACGCGTTCTCTCCGACAAGCCGAACCACTGCCCTCTATGCGTGGTCGCCGCAACGAACACATACAGCCGTGGCGACCTAATGCCGATCCACCCGGCTTGCGGGTGTTCCGTCGATCCTGTTTACGAAGGTTCGAACGGTAGCCACTTTCTGGACGATGAAGTATCCAACGCTTACAAGCGCGCTCTTGAAGCGGGAAGTATCGCCGTGTCCGATCACGGCGAGTATGGGCCTTACCTACAGGCCGCCTAACCACGAATGAGGTAACACAATGAATGAGCATGACGAGATTTTCACCGGTCAGCTAGACCGGGAAGACCTCAGAGGTATGACACACGACCAGATTAACGCGGCCCGCGAGGCTGGCAAGCTTGAAACGATGATTAGTAACCCTCGCTGGGTTCGGCCCGGAAAACTTGAACAGCGCATGGCCGTAGCTGAAGCGGAAGCTCAGCGGGACGTGCTAGAGAAGGCGCGGCTTGCTCTCAGGCTGCAAGCCGATCCGGAAACTGTGATCCGCGAGATTATAGACGGTACCAGTGAAGCAAAGCAGCTCACTCGTGACGACCTGGCAAACATGACGCATGAGCAGATCAACGCGGCTCGCGAAGCGGGCCACCTGAACACCATTCTCGGAATCAGATAATCCGTACAGCCCGTAGGAGTGTAGTGATGAAGTATCGTCAGGCGATTGAGTACACCAACATCCCGCTCCCTCCGGAAAGGTATCTTCCGGCAGGAGTACGCAAAGCCGATAAGAAGCTTCGGGACCTAATGGCTACCCGAACAATGCTAAGGGCCGATAAGGACCTGATCGAGCAGCAAATTATTGACGCCACAGAAGCCGACCGCTTGGCCGATATCGAGGCAGTAGCGAAGGGGAAGGATCTCCCTGCTTCTCAGGTGCCCGAGTTGGAAGCTAAGCGGGACGAGCTAGAGCGACGTATTGCCGCGATGTTCGATCTCATCGCCGAAGCTAAACATGCCCTAGCTGACGTGCTTGCCGAGAGCTTCGATGCTATCCATGCGTTGGCCGCATCGGACGTAGACATCAAGTCAGCCGCCTACATTGATAGCCACAAAATCGTTCTCAAGGCACGAGGGGGGTACAGCGAAGCGCTTGGAGTCATGAAGTGGTCTGAAGATCACGGACCGTTCTATACGGAGCGTTTCAGAGATAGGGACTATGAGAGGGTTGCCTTCCCCACTAACTTCGAGTGGGCAGAAGGAACTGACGTCCACCAGGCATTCAACGCACTCCGCGACGAAGCTTTGTCTCATAAGCCCGATGAACAGTTGGGCTACTGGAAGGGTAAGACCGATTACAGCTATCTAGAAATGTAGGCCCCCATAAAGCAGGCTAGGCCCCCGTAATCACGGGGGCCTATTTCTGTTTGCGCACCAAGGAAACCAGGAACCCGTAAGAGGGTGGGGGTACCCCCATGTTCTCCCGAAAGGAGAACCGTGCGAGGGGTGTCCATCGCAGTACCTACGGGACTGGGACTTTCTAACTACACACGGTAAAGGCGGTCTGACGTGCGTAGATGCGAGGTTTGTCCGGTCGAATTTCTGTCCTTTTAGGGGCAGTTCGACGACGCAGCCATACGGGTTGTCCTGCGGGATGGTGAGCCTTGGTGGGTGGCCAAGGACATCTGCGACGTCTTGGGCATCCAGAACGTCAGCAACGCCATGCTGAAGCTCGACGAAGACGAGAAACAGCAGGTCAGGGCAAACATCGGCCAGACCGATGTTATGCGTGGCAGGGCTCCGTGGTTCGTCAGCGAGTCTGGGCTCTACTCCCTGATCCTTCGCAGGTCAACGCCGCCCTGAACAATATTCAGGGCGGGAACACGCTGGTCAACATCATCAACGAGCCGGGCCTACCCTTACGTAGGGTGACAAACCGCGGAACGGGCGCAACGCCCTGACCTGCGGCCTCAAAGGCCGGCGGGCACGGCCTGTAACGATAAAGGCCCCGACAGGGGCACGGACACATCGCCTTCCCCGGTGCCGTCGCGCCCCCTGTCGGGGAGTCTCAAGGGCAGTCAGCCGCCAGGCGGTGAGCTACCTGGATGACGATGAGAAAGGCCAGGTCAGCGCGAGTGCCATTAGTAATGACGCTCGCCCTGTCGGGGAGCCTCAAGGGGCGGTCAGCCGCGATTGGCTGGATTCGGTGCCCGTTGTATGTCATGCAGGCTGACGATCAACTGTGTGGCCAGTGCCCGATGGAGTAGGTGGAACTCGTCCAGGCCGATGGCGATCTGATGGCGGGTCTCCACTACCCGGCCGTCGTCGTCCTCGCCGTACAGGTCGGCCAGCACTCCAATTGGAGAGTAGTCGCCGACCGTGTAGACGGCTGGCGCTCCTCTGCGTAGGTACGGGCAGGTAGTCAGGGCCTCGACAAGGTGCGCCTTGCAAGTGGGCGGGTTAACAGTGGGCCAGGTGGCCGCGTCGCCGGGCAGAGCGGAGGGCATGACCCACCAGATACGCCCGGTGCCGGGGTCTGTCGCCGACTGGCCACACACCCGGCACAGCCGTTTCAGCATGCACCGGCGTTGACGCAGCGTGTGAACCATGGGCCACAGGATCTTCCCGTCCCGCGCGGTGCCACACCGAACCCACAGCGCCCCGAACATCCAATCCTGCGGAAGCGCGTCGCGGTAGGTCAGCCGGGGCTCTCCCGCCGCCCATTCGAAGGCGAGCGGCAGATCAAGAGTCTCTTCGGCGTACGGCGTGACGTAGGGCTTGTGGAGGGCGGTCCGTGTCATCGCGGAGCGGGTCATCTCGCCTTCCAGTTCGGCGCGATCAACCACGCCACCCGCGCGACCAGACATCCCATCTCAAGCTCATGGAACGTCTCGGCGGTCACGTCAGCGTCGGCCGTCTCAGGGGTGCCGGTGAACCGGGCTTCCCAAGTGCCGTCGCGTTCGATCACGTCGAACTCCGGGATCTCCCTCATGCGGCTTCCTTCGGCATCGCCGCGAGGATCAGGTCCACCACCGCGCCCGGTACGTCCGGGCTCACCGACTGGCACTCAACCCCGATCGTGGGGAGCGAGACCATGTAGCGGCCGGTGCGCTCCCCTACGGTTACCGTCGCCACTTCCCAACCGCCGGGACTGTGGGCGACAAGCTCGAAGCGATCGGACCGGGGGAACGGGTCGGGGCGGTCACCGTAGAGGCGGAGTCCCACCCGGTGGCCGATTGACGTACGTACCCCTTGCGCGTTCACCAGCTCCGCGAGGCGACGCAACGTCTCGGGGGGTGACTCCTGCCCGGCGGGATCCGAGGTGTCGTCGTTCTCACGTTCTTCTGTACGGGGCTCTGCTGCTGTCTGCCCGGTTGTCATGTTGAAGACGGTAGAAACGGCGGACAACGCCTCTCAACGAATGTGTACGAACTTGCACGCCCTCATCTGAGAGCGTCGATTGCTGCTGTGATCAAACTTCGGGCCTGCCCGCCGTACACGGCGCTCTCCGCAAGCTCAGAGAAGCCCCTGCCATACATGGCTACCTCTGCGGGCTCCGTGACGGCTACTGCCGCCGTCAGCAGCTCTACGTGTACTCGCGTGTCATCGAAGATGTTGAAGCCCTCTAGCGTCCACATGCGGCGCAACGCGGTAAAAGGGATCACTCCTAGGGAGACGGAAGGCAGCGACATGACGGCCAACAGGTGTCCGAGCTGCCCGGCCATCACTTCGGCATCGCCGACGCGGTAGCGCAACACGGACTCTTCGACCAGGACCGCGAAACGGTGATCACCTTCGTATAGCACCCGCGAGCGGGCAACTCGCGCCGTTACGGCGTCCTCTACATCGTTCGGTGTCTCGTGAAAGACGCTGATCGCTGACAGCAGCGCGCCCGCGTACCCCGGAGTCTGGAGAAGCCCCGGCACCACCTGAGAGCAGTAGATCCGGAAATGCCGAGTCGCCTCATACAGAGGCATCCTCGACTCTTGCAACTGGCGTAGCCCTGAGCGTTGGAGTCGACGCCACTCGACATACATGGAGTCAGCCGCTCGGGATGCGGCGATCAGATCCGCCGTCTGATCCTCAGCCCCACAGATCCGGCACCAGTCCCGAATGTCCGCGTCAGAGGGCGGCGTCCGGGCGTGTTCGAGGCGGGAGCATTTGGACTCATGCCAGCCTGCCGCCGTTGCCAGCGCCCGCGCAGTCAAGCCTGAGTCCAGGCGGATGTCACGCAGGCGCTGGGCAACCCGTTGACGGGCTTGCTGAACGCTGGAAGAGGGAGAGGTACCCACGTGCAGGAAGAAGGCTAGGCGGGCCGGTACGCCTCGTGTGGAATCCCTCGTTCCCACACTGCTTCGAACGCCGAAGCACAGAGCTTGATCACGGCCGGATCTTCAGACACTTCATCACCCAGGTAATGCCCATCTCCGGAGAAGTGACCGAAGCGAACCAAACGGTCATCGAATAGCCAGAAGTCATTACCGGGCAACGCGATGTCCGATGCCTGCCGCCGGGGCAGCCACTTCACCAGCTCACCGATTCCGGTGTTCAGAGGCTCCGTGAGTTCGTACTCATACCGGATGAACTCGGTGATCGGTTCGGACACGATGCGTGCCCGGCGGATACTTACGCCTCGGGCGATCGTCTCGCGGGCGAGCTTGACCCATTCGGGCCACCGCTCTACCGCGTCTATCTGCCGTCCGGCTTTCCAGTCGAGATATACGGGGTCATCCGGGGTGTATGCGTCCCGCATCTCCAGATGGATCGCCGTGTGATGGCACTCGCCGATCAGGTCAACGAACGTCGCTTGCGGCTTCGGCACCACACGCCTCCATGAGCATCGACGCCATGCGTCGGGGAATCCGGACGACCTTCTCATGATCCGGTATGGGGCTACGCGCGGCGACTTGCGCCAGGGCGGCGGAGTCGGTCACTTCCCATCCTTGAATCACGATGCTGCCGTCTGTGTCGTCCACCCAGACCGAAGGGCAGTTATCGCCGTTGGTGTCGGGGTCGATTCCGATAAACCGTAGCGCCACGGTGGCCTCCCGTGTTGGGGGTGTGCACGGATTTGCGTATTCGCGAGCCTGACCGGTGGAAGCAGGGCAGTCAAGGGAAGCGAGTAGATCAGCATGAACCGTGTACACGCCTGTCTGCGTCCTGTTTCTAGGCAGCAATGGCCCTACGTGTCCCATGAGCTGACGAGCGAGAGCGGCATGCCGTGCCACGTCGGTGGTAGAGCCAGGCTTCCCTGCGGTCAGCTTGTCTCTCGGGCCAGCCCTGCGAACTTCTTCGGGGGACTAGCCTTGCCTTCATGCGTCTCGTCATCGCTCGCTGCACGGTGGACTACATAGGCCGTCTATCTGCCCATCTACCACTGGCAACTCGTTTGGTGATCTTGAAAGCCGACAGCTCGGTGTCCATCCACGCCGACGATCGGGCCTTCAAGCCGCTGAACTGGATGAACCCGCCGTGCAAGCTCCGTGAGGAGGAGGGCACCTGGACGGTGACCCACGGCAAGACCGGCGAGAAGCTCGTGCTCACCATGGAGGAGATCATCCACGATTCCAGCCATGAGCTGGGCGTGGACCCCGGTCTGATCAAGGACGGCGTCGAGGCCCACCTGCAGGAGCTGCTGGCCGAGCACATCACCACGCTGGGCGCGGGCTGGACGCTGGTCCGCCGCGAATACATGACGGCGATCGGCCCGGTGGACATCCTCTGCCGCGACCACACGGGAGCGACCGTGGCCGTGGAGCTCAAGCGCCGCGCGGGCATCGACGCCGTGGAGCAGCTGACCCGTTACCTGGAGCTGATGAACCGCGATCCCCTGCTCGCCCCCGTCTCCGGCATCCTGGCCGCGCAGGCCATCGCCCCGCAGGCCAAGACGCTGGCCGAGGACCGCGGCATCCGCTGTGTGACCCTGGACTACGACGAGCTGCGTGGCATCGAGCGCAACGACACCCTGTTCTGAGCGGGCGTTCCGCGTTCCGACTCCTGAGCCCGGGTTCCGACTTCTGAGCCCGGGTTCCGACTTCTGAGCCCGCGTTCTGAATCCGCCCGGGTTCCCGCCGTCGTTTACGGCGAACCCACCGGCCCCCCGCGCCGCAGGGGGCCGGGGTCCGTGGGAAGCACGCTCCACCGGTGCGCGCTGTGCCCGCCGTAACGCCCCTCACCTGCCCGCGTCCCACCGGCACCCGGCCGGGTCCGCGCCACGCCCTCCGGACGACCCTGGCGACCTCCGCCGGTATCCCGGGCCGCCTCCGGTGATGCGAGCACCTCCATCGGACGCGAGCGTGTCCTCCGAACGGAGGACACCCGTTCCACCGATCGTCGGTGCCGCGGCAGCCGCGCCCGGACCACGATTGGGGCATGACGACAGCGGTGACGGTGCGGGGCCTGGCCAAGCGCTACGGCGACGTGCAGGCGGTCGGGGGCATCGACCTCGACATCCACGTGGGCGAGGTGTTCGCGATCCTCGGGCCGAACGGGGCGGGAAAGTCCACCACGGTGGAGATCATGGAGGGGTACCGGACCCGGGATGCCGGTGAGGTCAGCGTTCTCGGCGTCGATCCGGGCAGGCCGACCCGGGAGTGGCGCTCCCGGATCGGTGTGGTGCTGCAGACGGCCAACGACGTGGCCGAGGCGACCGTGCGGGAGACCGTACGGCACTTCGCGGGCTACTACCCCGCGCCCAAGGATCCGGACGAGGTCATCGAACAGGTCGGCCTGACGGACAAGGCGGGCAGCCGGATCCGTCAGCTCTCCGGCGGCCAGCGGCGCCGTCTGGACGTGGCGCTGGGCGTGATAGGCGATCCGGAACTGCTCTTCCTCGACGAGCCGACCACCGGTTTCGACCCCGAGGCCCGCCGGCAGTTCTGGGGCCTGATCGAGGGGTTGGCCCGTCAGGGGACCACGATCGTGCTGACCACCCACTATCTGGATGAGGCCGAGGCGCTGGCCGACCGGGTGGCCGTGGTGTCGGCGGGGCGCGTCGTGGCCGAGGGCGAGCCCGCCACCCTGGGTGGCCGTGCCACCGCGATGGCCAGGGTGAGCTGGTCCGAGGAGGGCGAGCATCACTCGCTGGAGACCGACACTCCGACCAGGACCGTGCTTGAGCTGACCCACCGCTTCGACGGCGAGGTGCCCGAGCTGACCGTGACCCGCCCTTCCCTGGAGGACGTCTACCTCCAGCTCGTCGGGACCCTCTCGTGAACGCGGCCCGTCGGAGCCACCTCATGAACTCCGCTCATCGGGACCCTCTCGTGAACGCGGCTCATCGGAGCCACCTCATGAACTCCGCTCATCGGGACCCTCTGGTGGCACGGCCCGTCGGAGCCGCCTCATGAACGCGCCCGCGCCACGCCCCTCCGCCTTTCCCCCGACCTTCCAACCCCCGAGGTGATCGTTTCATGAGCCAGACCGTGACCCGGGTCCCCACCCGGCCCCGCACCGCCGGCCCGCCCTCCGCGATACGGCTGGGGCTGTCGCGGGCGGCCTTCGAGACCAAGATGTTCTTCCGGGAGAAGGACGCGGTCATCTTCACCTTCGCCTTTCCGATCGTCCTGCTGGTGATCTTCGGTTCGATCTTCGCGGGCGACTTGGAGGGAACCGGCCTCAGCTTCTCCCAGTTCTACGTGGCAGGGCTGATCGGCTCGGCGGCGATGACGGGGTTCCAGAACCTCGGCATCGGCATCACGGTCGACCGCGACGACGGCACGCTCAAGCGGCTGAGGGGCACGCCGCTGCCGCCCGGCTCCTATTTCATCGGCAAGGCGCTCAACACCCTGACCATCTCGTTCTTCCAGGTCGTGATCCTGCTGATCGTCGGCGTCACGCTGTTCGGCCTGAAACTGCCCTCCGCGATCTCCACCTGGCTGACCTTCGCCTGGGTGTTCACGCTCGGTGTGATCGGCTCCTCTCTCCTCGGCGTCGCGGCCAGCAGCCTGCCCCGGTCGGGAAAGAGCGCCAGCGCGGTGATCGCCATGCCGTTCGTGGTGCTGCAGTTCATCTCCGGGGTGTTCATCCCCGTCGCCCAGCTTCCGGTCTGGCTGGTGAACATCTCCTCGATCTTCCCGCTCAAGTGGATGTGCCAGGGTTTCCGGTCGGTGTTCCTGGGTGACGCCGGTGCCACACTGGAGATCGCGAAATCGTACGAACTCGACCGGGTCGCCCTGATCCTGGCCGCCTGGGTCGTCGGAGGACTGGTGCTGTGCCTGCTGACGTTCCGCTGGAAGGGCCGCCGCGACGGATAGGCCCGCTCATCCGGTACGGTCGCCCCGCCGACCCGTCCGGGCCGCACGTCTGGCACTCGCTGCGCGGCTGGGAGCTGCTCCTTGTCACCGCGACGTTCATACCGGCGGCGTTCATCACGGTGGGTGACCTCCCGGTGGGGAAGAAGATCGTCGCCATCGGCCTCGTGACCGCGATCATCCCCGTCTACTTCCTGTTCGGCCGGCCGGCGATCCTGGCCGAGGACCGGCGGCGGGGTGTGGTCTATCTCGCCGTCATGGTCGCCCTGTTCACCCCGGCGACGCTCATCGAGCCTTCGATCGCGTTCGCCCTGTTCGGCCTGTGCCCGCAGTGCTTCATGGTGCTGCGGGCCAGGTGGGCGGTCCTGGTGGTGGTCGCGCTGAACGTCGCCCCGGCGGTCCGCTTCCTGACCGTCGAGAAGGACGGGCCGTTCGGCTTCCTGACCGTCACCACGATCGTGATCTTCTTCTCCGCCGTGTTCGGCCTCTGGATGGAGCGGATCATGGAGCAGAGCGAGGAACGGGCGGCCCTCATCGGGGAGCTGGAGGCGCAACGGGCCGAGGTGTCCAGGCTCTCGGCCGAGCGCGGGGCCCTGGCCGAGCGCGCGCGTCTGGCCGGGGAGATCCACGACACCCTGGCGCAGGGCTTCACCAGCATCATCATGCTGTTGCAGGCCGCCGAGGCCCAGCCCGATCCGGCCCGTCACATGGCGCTGGCCGTACAGACCGCGCGCGAGAACCTGGCCGAGGCCAGGGCGCTGGTGGCCGCGCTCAGCCCGGCGCCGCTGGACGGCTCCACGCTGGACGAGGCGATGGCACGGCTGGCCGACCGGCTCAGGCAGGAGACGGGGATCGCCGCGGCCTTCGCCGTCCGCGGAGACTCGCGCCCGCTGCCGCCTCCCACCGAGGTGGTGCTCGTCCGGGCCGCCCAGGAGGCGCTGGCGAACGTGCGTAAGCACGCGGCGGCGAGCCGGGTGGAGATCTCGGTGTCCTACGGCCGGGAGGCGCTGGTGCTGGAGGTGCGCGACGACGGACGCGGGTTCGATCCCTCCACCGCCGAGGGGTACGGCCTGCGCGGCATGCGCGCCCGCGTGGAGCAGGCGGGCGGCAGCCTTACATTGACCGGCTCCCCGGGCGAGAGCACTCTCCTTGAGGTCGTCCTGCCCGCCGACCCGCCCACAGCCCCGTCCGCAACCCCGCCCGCCGACCCGTCCACAGTCCCGTCCGCAACCCCGCCCGCCAGCCCGTCCACAGTCCCGTCCGCAACCCCGCCCGCCGACCCGGTCCCCGGTCGGTCCGCCGTCCCCCTCACCGATCCACTTACCGACCGGCCCGCCCAGGGAGCGTGACAGGTGCTGCACGTGATGATCGTCGATGACCACCCGGTGGTTCGGGAGGGCCTTCGAGGCATGCTGGAGGCCGATCCCGGGATCACCGTGGTCGGCGAGGCCGCATCGGGGGACGAGGCGGTCGTGCGGGCCGGGGAGCTCGAACCCGATGTGATCCTGATGGACCTGCGCATGCCGAACGGGGACGGGGTGAGCGCCATCTCGCGCATCCTCGCCGCGCGACCGGAGAGCAGGGTGATCGTGCTGACCACCTATGAGACCGACCAGGACATCGTGCGGGCGGTCGAGGCGGGAGCCGCCGGATACCTGTTGAAGGACACCTCCAGGGCCGACCTGCTGGCCGCGATCGTCTCGGCGGCGCGGGGCGAGACCGTGCTGTCGCCGTCGGTGGCGACGCGGCTGGTCACCCGGATGCGTGCACCGGTGAGCGAGTCGCTGTCGCCGCGTGAGGCCGAGGTGCTCTCCCTGGTGGCCCGGGGGCTGACCAACGCGGAGATCGGCAAGGCCCTGTTCATCAGCGAGACCACGGTCAAGACGCACCTGCTGCGCGTCTTCGGCAAGCTCGGCGTGTCCGACCGCACCGCCGCCGTGACCACGGCGCTGGATCGGGGACTCCTCACCCGGTAAGCGATGGTTTACCAGACGTCGAACCCGGTCTATCGTGGGTGGGTTGTGCCTTTTCGAGTTCGTCGTGCGCTGCCGGGTGATCCTGCCTCGTCCATTCGCGCACGGCAAGAACTTGACTGACTAGTCAGGCTCGCTACCTTCTTGCATGGAGGACGCAAGCGATTGCACACTTACTCTTCCACAAAAAGGATCTTGCACCCATAATGGTGGATTCTGGGCCAGGATCATGAGGTGGAAGTGATAAAGCGAGTATTTGTCAAGCCCACACCGACGATGGGGACTTGACATGAATGGGCGATCTTACAGAGGAATGTCGGCTGAGGAGCGGCTTGCGGAACGCCGGGAGCGCTTGATCGCTGCGGCGTACACTCTCTATTCCGATCCGGGTTTCCCAGAGACCACGATCGAGAAGCTGTGCGCGGCTGCCCGCATCTCCAATCGCGCCTTCTACGAGTGTTTCTCTGGTCGCAATGAGCTGCTGCAGGCGGTGCACGACAGATGCGTGCAGGAAACGCTGCAGTCGGTGTCGAAGTCGATCGACCAGGCACCCGGCACGCTACTCAGCCGGGTCGAGGCGGGTATCGCCGGATACATAACCTTCGTCACCGAAGACAGGCGCCGCGCCCGGATCATGCATCTGGAGGTGCGCCGCGCGGGCGACTATCTCACCAGGTCACGACAGCAGGCCGTGGCGGCCTTCAGCCAGATGATCGAGGCCAACGTCGTCGATCTGCCGGAGGGGGTCAAGGCCAACCAGCACCTGCTGGCACTGGGCATGATCGGCGTGCTCCAGGAGCTGCTCATCGAGTGGGTTCTGGCCGACGACCCACCCGATGTCGACCAGCTGATCGACACCGCCGTGCACATCTTCTACCGATCCTTCATGACATGACCCGGTCCGGCACGCGAGGCGCCCACGACCGGTCCCGGGACGGCGGAGCACCGCCGCACGAGCGGCGTCAGGCCACCGCGACCTCGGGAAGCTCGACGGTGAGCACCCGGTTGAGCCGGGTCACCGCCAGCACGCGCATGATCCGCGGCGGAACCCCGCGCAGAATGAGGCGGCGCTCGGCGCCCAGCGCGCGGCGATGCGTGCCCACCAGCACGCCGAGGCCGGTGGCGTCGATCATCTCCAGCCCGGAAAGATCCACGATCAGATCACCGTCGCCCGAATCGACCGCCTCGTGCAGTCGCGGGCGCACTCCGGCGACGGTGCCCACGTCGAGTCGGTTGCCGACACTGACCACCTGGGCCTCGGGGTTTCCGGGGACGCGCATGCCTCCTCCTCAGGCTCCTCGGGCCGGACCGCGGGACGGACGTCATCTCGGCACGTCACCGCGACCAGGCGATCACGCACCACATCTACGTGATGCCACAGCGTGATGGCGAATGCGGACCTCGCGCCTTCCCGGCCGCACGCTACCTACCACCATGTGCTTCCCCTGCCCCACCCCAAAGGAAAAATTCTGTTCAGAGCCAACCTTTTTCCTGGGCGAGGCGGATGGCGGTGATCCGGTTGGTGGCGCCCAGCTTGGTGATGGCGCTGGACAGGTAGTTGCGCACGGTGCCCTCGGTGAGATGCAGCGAGGCGGCGATCTCACCGACCGAGGCACCTCGCGAGGCGAGGGCCAGGGCGTCGCGCTCCCGCTCGGTGAGCGGGCTCTCCCCCGCCATCATCGCCGAGGCGGCCATCTCGGGGTCGAGATAGCGCCCGCCGGAGTTCACCTTACGGATCGCCGTGGCCAGTTCGGCGGCGGAGGCGTCCTTGGGGATGAACCCGCGCACTCCCGCCGCGAGCGCCCTCCTGAGATAGCCGGGCCGCCCGAAACTGCTCAGCATCAGCACCGCGTGTCCGGGAAGCGTCTCGGCCACGCTCAGCCCGTCCATCCCCGGCATCTCGATGTCCAGCACGATCACGTCGGGGTGGTGATCCTCTACGGCCTGCGCCACCAGGTCGCCTCTGGCCACCTCGGACACCACCTCGATGTCCGGCTCCAGGCCCAGCAGCGTGGCGATCGCCCCCCGGATCAGATGCTCGTCGTCGGCCAGCAGCACCCGGATCATCGAACTCCCTCCAGCGGGATCGACACCCGCAGTCTGAACTCGCCGGCGCCCGCGGCACCGGCGTTGATGACGCCTCCCCTGGCGGCCACCCGCTCCGACATCCCGATGAGGCCGGTGCCGCGCCCGCCCGTCCCGGTCACGCCGTCGTTGGTCATCTCCAGCACGGCCGCGTCGTCGCGGAGCGTGATCGAGATCCGGCACCGGGTCGCCGAGCTGTGCCGCAGCACGTTGGTGGTGCCTTCGCGAACCACCCAGGCCAGCAGCGTGCCCAACTCCTCGGGCACCTGCTCCGGCGGGGTCTCCAGTGTGCAGCGGATGCCGTCGGCCTCCAGCACCGCGACCATGCTGCGAAGCTCGGCGTCGAGGTCGACGGTCCGGTAGCCGCGCACCGCCGTGCGGATCTCCTTCAGCGCCTCCCTCGCCAGCGCACGCACCTCGTCCATCTCACCGGACGCCCGCTCGGCGTCCACCTTCGACAGCTTGACGGCCACCTCGCTCTTGACCGCGATCGCGGACAGGCTGTGCCCGACCAGGTCGTGCAGGTCGCGGGAGAAGCGGAGCCGCTCCTCTGTGACGGCCAGCCGCGCCTGAGCCTCCTTGCCCTCCTCCGCCAGCCTGACGACCTCCCAGAACCAGAGCTGGAACCGGTTCGCGCAGGGCAATCCGAAAGCGGCTCCGAGGAAGGCGACCACGAGAGGGAGCACGTCCTCGCTCGCGAGCGGCGAGACCAGCATGCGGACGAGGACAGAGGTGGGGTCGTCTCCGACCGATGTGAGAAGCAGGGCGCCCACGGTCGCGCCCAGGCCGGCGACGAACGTGCCGGTCCTGCCCAATAGCAGCGCCGCACCCGACGCCCAGGCCGGGGCGATCAGTCCCCAGGTCCACAGCTGGGCGTCCGGGATCAGCAGGATGGCGACCCCGAGCGCCGCCGAAGCCACGATCTCGCGGTTGGCCGCGATCCCGGCGATGGCCGCCCTCACCATCCTCATGTAGAGGACGCTGAAGACGACCAGCCCGAGCAGCCCGAGGACCAGGACGGGCACCGGCTTCGGCTTCACCTCCGCCATGATCCCGGAGAGGACGCCGGCCCAGATGAGGAGCACACCGGTGATCAGCGACCAGACGGTCAACCGGCGGAGCCGCTCGACGGTCGTCCGCTTCCTCCGGCGTGGAAACGCCCGAAGGACGGAGCGCTTGAAGCGCTCCATCCTCACATCATCAGCATTTATCAACATTTGATAGTGAACGTTAGCCGCGCCGGGGCTCCCACCGGAACAGCCACCGGGCCAGCAGGGCCGCCACCACGATCCAGCCCAGCAGGATGCCGAGCGCGGGCAGCGCGGCGACCCACTGCCCGGCCGCGCTCAGCGTCTCGCCGCTCCCGGAGAGGTAGTTCTTGCCGAGGAAGGCGGTGCGCACGATCTGCACGACCGGGGTCACGGGAAGCGCCTTGGAGACCACGCCCAGCGCTCCGGGCAGTGCGTCCGCGGGGTAGGCCACCGGGGCGCCGATCATCACGATCAGGATCACCGGTAGCACCGTGATCTGGGCCAGCTCGGCATTGGGCGTGATCCCGGAGAAGGCGGCGGCGAGCAGGGCGAACAGCGCGACTCCCAGGGCGGCGGCGACCAGCAGCAGCGGCACGTTGGACGGCAGGACACCGTCGGTCTGCTGGATCCAGACCGCCAGCAGCACCACCTGGCCGAGATAGAGGGCGAACGCACCGAGAGCGCTGCCGCCCAGGACGGCCATCGCGGACGGCTGGCCCCCGCGCAGCCGCTTGAGCACCAGTTCCTCACGCCGGGCGGTGAAGGTGTTGACCAGGTTGCTGAAGACCGCGAACCCCAGCATCATCCCGGGCACTCCGGTCAGCACGAAAAGCCGTCCGGGGATGCCGGCGATCTGCGCGTCCCCCTGGGTCTGCGTGAATATCCAGGCCATCATCAGCGGCAGCAGCACCACGTTGAACAGCACGGTGGTGTTCCTGGTCACCAGGGTCAGGTCGAGCTTGGCCAGCCGTACGGCGTGCAGGACATCGGTCTTCATGATCACTCACACTTCTTGTTCGCTTCGTCCACTCCATGACCACGCGTTCCCTGCGGACCTCCGTACCGCGGGAACATCCGGCGCCCACCGCGCCGGATCCGCCTCACCTCATCGCGCCTCTCCCACCACGCGCATGAAGACGTCCTCGAGGGTGCCCCGCCGTACGGCCAGCCGCCGCAGGACCTCGTCCTGCTCGTCGGCCCAGGCCAGCAGCGGCTGGAGGGCGGCGTGCGCACGGGCTTCGGCCGGCCCGTCGACGAGGGTGTAGGTGACCTCGGTGCCGCCGTCGGCGTAGGTCAGCGCGGGGGCGACGCCGTCCAGGACGGGCAGGTCTCCGAAGGACCGGACGGTGCCGGGAAGCCGGAAGGTGATGGTGTCGCCGGAGCCGGCCACCACCTCCTCGACCGTCCCGTAGGTGTGGATGCGGCCCTGGTGCATGATGGCCAGCCTGCTGGCGAGGCGTTCGGCCTCCTCCAGGTAGTGCGTGGTGAGCAGCACGGTGGTGCCGTCGGCCCGCAGGTCCTCGATCACCTTCCAGGTGGCGCGGCGGGCCTCGGGGTCCATTCCGGTGGTCGGCTCGTCCAGGAAGAGCACCTCCGGCCGCGAGAGCACCGCGAGCGCGAGGTCGAGCCGGCGCTTCTGGCCGCCCGACAGCTGCCGGACCCTGACCCTGGCCTTGTCCGCCAGGCCGACCAGCTCCAGCGCTCCCATCGTGGCCCGGCTGACGCCCTTGGCCCTGCCCATGAGGGTGAAGCCCCCCGGCAGTTTGGCGCCGCCGGAGAAGGCGACCGGCCGGCCGGCGTCCTCGCTGAGCCCCTTCCACACGTCCACGGTCTCGGCCACGGTGAGGTCACCGAGGAAGCCGCCCTCCTGCAGCATGATCCCTACGCGGGGACGCAGCTCGCGGTGCTGCCTGACCGGATCGAGGCCGAGCACCCGGACGGTGCCGTCGGTGGCGGGCGTGAAGCCCTCCAGGACCTCCATCGTGGTGGTCTTGCCCGCGCCGTTGGTGCCGAGCAGGGCGAAGAGCTCGCCCCTCGGGACGGTGAAGGAGATGCCGCGTACGGCCTCGAAATCACCGTACTTCTGCCGGAGCCCGCCGACCTCGATCACGTTGTCGAGGCCGGCGGTCCCGGTGCCGGTCACGTCCGCAAGCTGTGGTGTCCTCATGCAGACAATCGTGGCGTTTTCGCGTTTTAGCAGGTAGTCGCCGATATCACCGGAGGGCCACGGATCTTTCAGGTCCTCGGGATGACAAATGTCAACTACGGGCGGGGCGGCAGTGCCGGGCGTCGGCGGGAGGGACGGGTCGCGGTGTCGGGCGCGGTGGCCGCGGGGCGCTCGTCGAGGGCGGCCAGCGCGAGCCGTACCGCCTCCTCGATCTGCGGGTCCTGGTCGGCGGCCCAGTCATCGGGGGTGATGTCCACCTCCACGTCGGGGTCGACGCCGTAGTTCTCCACATCCCAGCCGAGCGCCTCGAACCAGAACGAGTAGCGGGGAACGGTGATGTGCGTCCCGTCGACCAGGCGGTGGTTTCGGTCGATGCCGATGACACCGCCCCAGGTGCGGGTGCCCACCACCGGCCCCAGCTTGTGGATCTTGAAGGCGGCGGTGACGATGTCGCCGTCGGATCCGGCGTCCTGGTCGGTGACCGCGACCAGCGGACCGCGGGGGGCGTCCTCGGGGTAGGTGATAGGCGCCAGGCCCCTGGGCAGGTCCCAGGCGATGACCCGGCGCAGCAGCTTCTCGATCACGAGCTCGGAGGTGTGGCCGCCCCGGTTGCCCCGGACGTCCACGACGAGCCCCTCGAAGGTCATCTCCCTGCGCAGGTCGCGGTGGAACTGCGCCCATCCCTCGGCGACCATGTCCGGGATGTGCAGGTAACCGAGCCGGCCGCCGCTGAGCCGGCGGACGTGCGCCCGGCGCTCGGTCACCCAGTCCTGGTAGCGCAGGCGGCGGTCATCGCGCAGCGGCGTGACGACCACTCTGCGCCCGCCGCCCAGGGTCAGCTCGACCGGCTTGTCACCCGCGCCCACCAGCAGCGGCGCGGGGCCCTGTGGCGGCACCGGACGGCCGTCCACGGACAGCAGCACCTCTCCCGGCTGGATCCCCACGCCGGGGGCGGCCAGCGGCGAGCGGGCGTGCACGTCGGAGGACTCACCGGGCAGCACCCGGTCCACCTGCCAGCGGCCGTCATCGCTGACGGAAAGGTCGGCGCCGAGCAGGCCGACCGAGTCGGACGCGGGGTGGCCCCAGGGAGCGGCGTCGACGTAGGCGTGCGAGCTGCCGAGCTCCCCGACGACCTCCCAGAGCAGGTCGGCGAAGTCGTCGGCGGTGGCGACGCGCTCCACCAGCGGCCGGTACTCCTCCAGCACGGTGTCCCACTCGACGTCGGCCATGTCCTCGACCCAGAAGTCGGCCCGTATCCGGCGGCCCATCTGGGTGTAGGCGTGCCGCCGGTAGGCCTGCGGGTCGGCGGTGATCCGGATCCGCGACAGGTCGACGGTCGTGTCGTCCCCGCCGTTCTTGCCGGTCACCGGGCGGACGGTGAGCGTGCCCTTGTCGCGGACGACGAGCTGGGTGCCGTCGCCGCTCACCCAGTAGCGGTCGAGCTTGTCGACCACCTCCTCGCACTTGCGCTTGACCAGGTCGTAGCGGTCCAGCGCGGGCTGGGGAGGCTCGCCCCCCACCTGGTCGCGGTCCTCGCCGAGCTCCCCGGCCAGCGGTTCGCGCAACCAGGCGAACCCGCCCTTGACCGCGCGCAGCGCCGAGTAGCGCCCTTCGGGCACCGGCACCTGCACGACCCTGGCCGCGATGCCGTCCAGGTCGACGGTGAGCGCGACGTCGTCTTTGCGCTTCTTCCTGTCATCGTCGTCCGGCTCGCCGACGGCCCGGCCGTCGGAGCTGGGCGCGAACGGCGACGGGGTCGCCGCCGCCAGCGGCACCAGGTACGGGCGGTAGCCGAACGGGAAGGACATGTCGAAGGAGTGCGCGTCGTAGACCGGGTCGAAGCCGCGCCGCGACAGGAACGCCAGGTAGTCCCCGGCGAACGCGGGCGAGACGTCCACGAACCGGCCGTCGGTGACGTCGGTGACGACCCGGTCCACCACCCTGGCCAGCCTGATCCGGCGCAGCGGTGTGCTCTCCGGGTGCGACCAGGCCAGCCACGCGGAGTCCGGTGACCAGGTCAGTCCGTCGATCTCACCGTTGGCCGTGGCCAGCTCGGTCACCTCGCCGGAGGCCACGTCCACCAGGAGGAGCCGCCCGTCTCTGGCCGCCACCGCGATCGTGTTCGCGTCGGGGGCGACGGCCAGGTCGCCGACCTCACCGAGCCTCCCCGCGGCGATCCTGCGACTCTCCCCGCCGCTGGCCAGGCCGATCTCCAGTCCCTGCCGCTCTCCGTCGTCGAAGACCCACACCACCCGGTCCGCACCGAGGATGCGCGGTTTCCCCGCCGCGAGGCCGGTGCTGAGCTGCCGGGCCGGGCCGTCCCGGTGGGTGATCCAGTGCACCGCGCCCTGGACCTCCACCGCGCTGGCCCGCCCGGTGGCGTCCACGGCCAGATCGTGCAGCCTGTGGCCGGCGTTGATCTGGTACGGCTGCCGCCCCCGCAGCGGGGACCCGGGCATGACGTCGAGCTTGCGCGCCTCGGCGTCGAGGTCGTCCAGCAGATAGATGTCGCCGGCGTTCTGATAGACGACGCGGGTCCCGTCGGTGGTCGCGTGCCGGGCGTAGAAGACGTCGTGGTCGGTGTGCCGGCGCAGGCCGGTGCCGTCCAGCGCGCAGGAGTAGAGGTTGCCGACCCCCTCGTGGTCGGACAGGAAGACCAGGCGCCCGCCGACGAGTATCGGGTTGGCGAAATGGCCCTTCACATCGGCGAGCAGCCGGGTGAAGTCGCCTCCGGACCGCTGGACCCACAGCCGGCCCGCCGTACCGCCTCGGTAGCGTTTCCAGGTCCCCGGATCCCGGGCGAGGGAGGCGGTGAGCAGCGCCACCGCGTCCCCGGCGATCGACAGGTCGGTGACCGGGCCGTAGGGCAGTCGCTCGACCTGGCCGTCACCCAGCGCGTAGGCCCAGGTCCGCGAGGCGAACGGCTGACCGGTCGCGCTGATCGCGAGGACCTTGCCGTCTTCCGTCCAGCCGCGCGTGCGGGTCCGGCGGTCACCCCAGTAGGTCAGCCGCTCGGCCGAACCGGACTCCAGGTCGGCCAGGAACACTTCGGGGGCGCCGTCGCGAACACTGGTCCAGGCGACTTTCGTGGCGTCGGGGGAAAGGCGGGGATGGCCGGCGGGAGCCCGGTCAGAGGAGAGACGCCAGGCTCGGCCTCCGTCGGCCGGGGCCGCCCAGACGTCATCGTCGGCGACGAACGTCAGCGTCTCGCCGGAAATGTGGGGGAATCGCAGGTAAGAACCAGAAACCATCGGTAAATCATATTGTCCGCTATCAGGACAATCTTGATATTTCTTCGACCACTACGCTGAGCCATATGACGCGAGCTGACAGAGACGAGCCGGTGGTGCTCTCCAAGATCTACACACGGACCGGCGACGACGGCACGACCGCGCTCGGGGACATGAGCCGTACCCGCAAGACCGACCCCCGCCTGGCCGCCTACGCGGACGTGGAGGAGGCCAACGCGGCGATCGGCGTGGCCCTGGCCACCGGCTCCCTCGACGACGACGTCACCGCCGTCCTCGTCCGAATCCAGAACGAGCTGTTCGACGTCGGCGCCGACCTGTGCACCCCGGTCACGGAGAACCCCGAGTTCCCGCCGCTGCGGGTCGAACCCTCCTACGTCGAATGGCTGGAGGCGAGGTGTGACGAGTTCAACGAACGGCTCAAGCCGCTGCGCAGCTTCATCCTGCCGGGCGGCACCCCGGCCGTCGCCCAGCTCCACATGGCCAGGACCGTGGCCCGGCGGGCCGAGCGGACCACCTGGTCGGCCCTGGAGGCGCACGACGACGTCAACCCGCTGACCGCGAAATACCTCAACCGGTTGAGCGACCTGATGTTCATCCTCTGCCGGATCGCCGCCCACGGCGAAGAGATCCTCTGGAAGCCCGGCGCCACCCGTTGAGCCGCACCCCTGGCAGCGGACGCTCCGCCGATGCCCGTGGCCCTGGCAGGGGCCCGGGGGCGGCCCCTGAGCCCGGTGAGCCCCGGCCGTCGGCCGGGGCTCACCCACCAGGTGTCAGCTGCCGTCCCCGGTCACCTCGGCGTCCGTCCCGACACTGACGTCCCCGATGGTGATGTCCCCGAGGCCGAAGCAGCGCAGCCGCGGAGTGACGATCACGTCATCGATCGCCGGGCCGTACACGCCGGGGGTGGTGGAGACGAGGCTGAGGGTCGCCGTCGTGTCCTGGGCGCAGAAGGAGAACCTCTCTCGCACATAGCCCATGTTCTGCGGCGATTTCCCCGTGGTGTCGAAGGCGAACCTCCGCTGGACGAGGAGAGGCCCCTGGGTCACCCGCGCGTACCCCGTCTTCACCGTCGGCCGGCCGTAGGTGTTGCCCGCCAGGGCGTAGCTGACCGTGTAGCAGCGTCCGGGCGAGGTGGCGAAGGACTGCTGGATCGTCCCGGGACCGCCTCCCGACAGGTCCACCGACTGCCGTCCCTGGAAGGCGGGCCACGGGCCCCCGGGACCGATCAGGTCGACCGAGCCCGCTGTGACGTCCCACGGGCCGATGGTGGCGCCCGCGTTGAGCTGGACGGTCCCGGAACTCACCGGGAGCTCGAAGCTGCCGTTGCCGATCAGCGCAAGCGCCCCGGCAGAGGCGTGGGCCCCGGCGGAGGCGCAAAGGGCGAGCGCGCAGGCCGCCGGCAGCGCGACGGCCAGCCGGGCGGCTCGCCGTCCGCGCGTCTTCGAAGCGATCATGGTTTCCCCCTGTTATCTGTGATCTCTGCTCACAACAGACGGCCCGCCGGCATGGCGGGACATGATGTGCTTCACATACCGATGTCAACGAATCGCCACGCTGCGTAGCCGTTCGAAGATCCACAGTAACGACGAGGAGCCGTCACACCCCCGTGGCACGCCCGGCCAACGGCGAGGTGGCGGAAAACAACAGGACACCGCGCGAAACGCGCGGCCTGTCGGAAAGGTCAGGTGACGTCGAGGTAGGCGCCGGGCGGGGCGGACTCCAACCAGGCGACGAACCCGGTGAGGGCGCGGTATCCCATGGCGAGCTCGAACGCGCTCTGCCCGGTGCGGCACTCCAGCGCCGTCACGCCCTCGAGAAATCCGTAGAACTCGCCGGGCCCGACCTTGCGACGCCCGGAAACCACAAGGCCGCGCCTCACGATCACGTGGCGCGGCCTTGGAAGCAGACCTATGAGTGGAATCCAGTTGAGCTGGCCGTCGGCGTAACGGGCTACCCCTACGCGCCAGCCTCGCTGCCCCGGCATCGGGCGCAGGCAACACAGCACCGATCCTCGGGAGCGGGTCAGGATCAGCACGCGGGAGGCGAGGAGGGCGACGAGCAGCGCCACCACGATGAGTACGTCCAGCACCATGCCTGCCGCCCCCAAAAAACCGTACCGCTCAGAAGCAGAATTTATCCGACTTCTTCGCCGGCCGCGCGCAACCGGGCCCTGGCACGCTTGGCCGCGACGGCGGCGTCCGCGTCCTCCTGGTTGGCCTCGATCGAGGCCTGCGCGCGCTGGAGCGCGTCCTTGGCCGCGGCGACGTCGACCTCGGAGCCGAGCTCGGCCAGCTCGGCCAGGATCGACACCTCATCGTCGGCCACCGAGAGGAAGCCTCCGTGAACCGCGGCGATGAGGTCGCTCTCGCCACCTCCGCGCTTGACCGTCAGCACGCCGCCCTCGACGAGAACACCGAGCACGGGCGCATGCTTAGGCATGATACCGATCTCGCCGTCGATGGTCTTGGCAATCACCATGTCGGCCTCGCCGGACCAGATCTCACGTTCCGGCGAGACGACGCCTACTCGCAGCTTCGCCACGTTCTCTCCAGTTCCTTTCGAACCAGGTGCCGGTACGGCTCACGCCGTACCGGCACCGAAGGCGACTAGCGGGCGAGTTCCTTGGCCTTGGCGATGGCCTGCTCGATGCCACCGACCATGAAGAACGCCTGCTCGGGCAGGTGGTCGTACTCGCCGGCGCACAGGCCCTTGAACGAGGCGATCGTCTCGTCCAGCGGCACGAACTCACCCGGCTGGCCGGTGAACGCCTCGGCGGCGTACATCGGGTGGGACAGGAAGCGCTCGATACGGCGGGCCCGGTTGACGGTGACCTTGTCCTCTTCGGACAGCTCGTCGATACCGAGGATCGCGATGATGTCCTGCAGTTCCTTGTACTTCTGCAGGATCCGCTTGGTCTCCTGCGCCACGCGGTAGTGCTCCTCGCCGATGATCAGCGGGTCGAGGATCCGCGAGGTGGAGTCGAGCGGGTCCACCGCGGGGTAGATGCCCTTCTCCGAGATCGGCCGGGACAGAACGGTCTGCGCGTCGAGGTGCGCGAACGCGTTGTGCGGGGCCGGGTCGGTGATGTCGTCCGCGGGGACGTAGATCGCCTGCATCGAGGTGATCGAGTGACCGCGGGTCGAGGTGATGCGCTCTTGGAGGACGCCCATCTCGTCGGCCAGGGTCGGCTGGTAACCCACCGCGGACGGCATGCGGCCGAGCAGCGTGGAGACCTCGGAACCGGCCTGGGTGAAACGGAAGATGTTGTCGATGAACAGAAGCACGTCCTGCTTCTGCACGTCACGGAAGTATTCCGCCATGGTCAGGGCGGACAGCGCGACGCGCAGACGGGTGCCCGGGGGCTCGTCCATCTGGCCGAAGACGAGCGCGGTGTCCTTCAGGACGCCGGCCTCGTCCATCTCCAGCCAAAGGTCGTTGCCCTCACGGGTACGCTCGCCGACGCCCGCGAACACCGAGGTGCCCGAGAACTTCAGCGCGACTCGGCGGATCATCTCCTGGATCAGAACGGTCTTGCCGACGCCGGCGCCGCCGAACAGGCCGATCTTTCCACCCTTGACGTACGGGGTGAGCAGGTCGATGACCTTGATGCCGGTGGGCAGCATCTCGGTGCGCGACTCAAGGGTGTCGAAGGAGGGCGACGGGCGGTGGATGCCCCAGCGCTCCTCGATCTTGAGCGACGCGGTCGGCACGTCGAGCGACTCGCCGAGGGTGCTCCACACGTGGCCCTTGACGACGTCGCCGACGGGCACGGAGATGGCGGAGCCGGTGTCGGTCACCGCCGCACCGCGGGTCAGGCCGTCGGTGGGCTGCATGGAGATGGCGCGGACCAGGTTGTCACCCAGGTGCTGGGCGACCTCCAGGGTCAGGGTCTTAGTCTCCCCGCCCAGGGTGACGTCGACCGTCAGCGCGTTGTAGATATCGGGCATCGCCTCGACGGGGAACTCCGCGTCGACGACGGGACCGGTGACCCGCGCGACGCGGCCCACGCCGGTCTCAACAGTCTGTGCAGTCATTTCACTCTTTCCCCGCTGCGGCGTCAGCCAGCGCGTTCGCGCCACCGACGATCTCGCTGATTTCCTGGGTGATCTCGGCCTGGCGAGCCTGGTTCATCTGCATGGTGAACACGCGGATCAGCTCGTTGGCGTTGTCGGTCGCCGACTTCATGGCCCGGCGGCGTGCGGCGTGCTCCGAAGCCGCCGACTGGAGCAGCGCGCTGAAGATGCGCGACTCCACGTAACGCGGCAGCAGCGTGTCGAGCACGGCACCCGCGCTGGGCTCGAACTCGAAGTACGGCAGCGGCGTGTCCGGCTTCTCGGCGGTCTCCTCGACCACCAGGGGCAGGATCCGCTTGATCGCGACCTCCTGCGTGAGCATGGACACGAAGCCGGTGGAGACGATGTGGATCTCGTCCACGCCGTCCTCCGCGGAGAACGCCTGGATCAGCGTGTCGGCGATCTCCTTGGCGTGGGAGTAGGTGGGGCTGTCGGAGAACCCGGCCCACTGCCCGCCCATCTCACGACCCCGGAAGGTGTGCCAGGCGATGCCCTTGCGACCCACCACGAAGGGCGTGGGCGTGACGCCCCGGCCCTTCAGAAGGGTGCTGAGGGCCTCGGCCTCACGCAGGATGTTCGCGTTGAAGCCTCCGGCGAACCCACGGTCACTGGTGACGATGAGCACGGCCGCCTTGGTGGCCTGCTGCTTGGCCACGGTCAGCGGGTGGTCGACGCTGCTGGTGTTGCTGACGACGCCCGTGACGGCGCGAGTGATCTCGCGCTCGTACGGCACGGCCGCCTGCATCCGCTGCTGCGCCTTCACGATGCGCGACGAAGCGATGAGCTCCTGGGCACGCGTGATCTTCGCCGTGGACCTGACCGACTTGATCCGCCGCCGCAGCAGTCTTAGCTGGGCACCCATCGGCTACTTCTTCTCGGCCGTGCGGACGTGCTTGGTGATCTTCTCCTGGCCGACCTCGCCGGCGTCGAGCGCCGCGACCGGCTCGTCGTTGACCAGCAGCTCGCCCGAGGCGGTCTCGAAGGTCTTCTTGAACTCGGTGATGGCGTCCTTGAGGGCGGTCACCGTGTCGTCCGACAGATCCTTGGTCTCGCGGATGCTGTCGAAGATGCCCTTGTTCTCGCGCGAGAGGTAGTCCAGGAAGTCCGTCTCGAAGCGGCGGATGTCCTCGACCGGGACGTCGTCGAGCTCTCCGGTGGTGCCGGCCCAGACCGACACGACCTGCTTCTCGACCGGGAACGGGCTGTACTGGGCCTGCTTGAGCAGCTCGACCAGGCGCTGGCCGCGCTCCAGCTGGGCGCGGGAGGCCGCGTCCAGGTCGGAGGCGAAGGAGGCGAAGGCCTCCAGGTCACGGAACTGCGACAGCGACAGACGCAGCGTGCCGGCGACCTTCCGCATCGCCTTGACCTGCGCGGAGCCGCCGACTCGGGAGACGGAGACACCGACGTTGATGGCCGGGCGCACACCCGAGTTGAACAGGTCGGTCTCGAGGAAGCACTGACCGTCGGTGATGGAGATGACGTTGGTCGGGATGAACGCCGAGACGTCGTTGCCCTTCGTCTCGATGATCGGCAGACCGGTCATCGAGCCCGAGCCCATCTCCTTCGACAGCTTCGCGCAGCGCTCGAGCAGACGGGAGTGCAAGTAGAAGACGTCGCCGGGGAAGGCCTCACGGCCCGGCGGGCGACGCAGCAGCAGAGAGACGGCGCGGTAGGCGTCGGCCTGCTTGGTCAGGTCGTCGAAGACGATGAGAACGTGCTTGCCCTGGTACATCCAGTGCTGGCCGATGGCCGAACCGGTGTAGGGGGCGAGGTACTTGTAACCGGCCGGGTCGGACGCCGGAGCGGCGACGATGGTGGTGTACTCCATCGCGCCCGCCTCCTCGAGGCGGCCCTTGACCTGGGCGATCGTGGAGCCCTTCTGACCGACCGCGACGTAGACGCAGCGAACCTGCTTGTCGGGGTCGCCGGAGAGCCAGTTCTCCCGCTGGTTGAGGATGGTGTCCACGGCGACGGCGGTCTTGCCGGTGCCACGGTCACCGATGATCAGCTGGCGCTGGCCACGGCCGATCGGCGTCATGGCGTCGACCGCCTTGAGACCGGTCTGCAGCGGCTCCTTCACCGGCTGGCGCTGAACCACGGACGGGGCCTGGAGCTCGAGGGCACGCAGGCCGTCGGACTCGATGGCGCCCTTGCCGTCCATCGGAACACCCAGCGGGTCGACCACACGGCCGAGGAAGGCGTCGCCGACCGGCACGGACAGGACCTCGCCCGTCCGGCGGACCGACTGGCCCTCTTCGATCTTGCTGAAGTCGCCCAGAACAACGACACCGATCTCCCGGACGTCCAGGTTCAGTGCCAGGCCACGCGTGCCGTCCTCGAACTCAAGCAGCTCGTTCGCCATCGCCGAGGGAAGGCCGGAGACATGGGCGATACCGTCGCCGCAGTCGACGACGGTCCCGATCTCCTCGCGCGCGGCGCCTTCCGGCTCGTACGCCTGGACGAAGCGCTCAAGCGCGTCCCGGATCTCGTCCGGCCGGATCGTAAGCTCCGCCATCTCTCTTCAGTCTCCCTATTCGCCTAGCCGGCCAACCGGCGGCGGACTTCTTCGATTCGTCCCGCGATGGTGGTGTCGATGAGGTCGTCCCCGATGTGAACCGAGAACCCTCCGAGCACTCGCGGATCCACCTCGACGTTCAGATGAACGTCGCGGCCATACGAGGTGCGCAGCCACGCGGCGAGACGTCGCTTCTGCTCCTCGGAGAGCTCGACAGCACTGCGCACCACCGCGACGAGGCGCTGCCGCTGGGCGGCGACCAGGTTGCCGAACTCTTCCAACCCTCTGTCCAGGCTACGTCCTCGCGGATGTACCACGAGCTGCGTGACCAGACGAAGGGTGGTGGGGGCGACCTTGCCGGCGAGCAGGGAGCCGAGCAGCTCCTGCTTGGCCTGCGCGGGGACGCCGACGTCGGCCAGGGACCGGTGCAGTTCCAGGTTCGAGGCGACGATGCGCCCGAACCGGAACAGCTCGTCCTCGACGTCGTCGAGCCTGCTCTGCGCCTCGGCCTCGGCCGCGGCGGCGATGACGCCGAGACGCTCGAGCGCGTCGGCCAGATCGCCCGAGCGCGCCCACTTCACGGACACGGCCGCGACGACCGTCTCCAGCGCGGCGTCGCTGACCTTGCCCTCCAGCAGGACCCGCGTGGTCTGCGCCTTCTGGGCCGCCGGACGGGCGGGGTCGGACAGGTTGCGGCGGAGCCCGTGCTCACGGTCGAACAGGTCGGCGACCGCGAAGAGCTCGTCGGCCAGCGAGCCGAGGTCCGCGCTTCCCGCAACGGCGTTGAAGCGCTCTTCGACCTCGGCCAGCGAAGCCCTGCTCAGACCTCTCAGCATCAGCGGACCGCCGCGCTGCTCGACTCGAGCTCCTCCAGGAACCGGTCGACGGTGCGGCGCTGACGCGCCTCGTCCTCAAGGGACTCACCGACGATGCGGCTGGCGAGGTCGGTCGACAGGCGGCCGATCTCGGTACGGAGCTGGGCGAACGCCTGCTGGCGGTCGGCCTCGATCTGGACGTGCGCGGCCTCGATGAGACGGCGGGCCTCGGCCTGCGCCTCCTCGCGGAGCTCGGCCTTGATCTGCGCGCCCTGCTCGCGAGCCTCTTCACGCAGGCGGGAAGCCTCGTGACGAGCCTCGGAGAGCTGGTCCTTGTACTGCTTGAGCAGCGCCTGGGCCTCGGCCTGCGCGTCCTGCGCCTTCTGGATCCCGCCTTCGATGGCCTCGGTCCGCTCGACCAGAGTCTTCTGGATGCGCGGGGTGAGGATCTTACCGACGACGACGAGGACGACGAGGAACGCGAAGACGCCGACGACCAGCTCGTAGGTGTGTGGGATGAGGGGGTTGCCCCCCTCCTCCGCTGCCAGGAGCGAAGCTGCCTGAATCATGTGTGCAGCCTTCCGTCAGGTTTTGATGCGTCTTAGCCGCGGAACATGAACGGCGCGACAAGGCCGATCAGGGCCAGCGCCTCGGTCAGAACGAAGCCGAGCAGCATGTTCTGGCGGATCAGGCCGTAGGCCTCCGGCTGACGGGCGATGGCCTGCACACCCTGACCGAAGATGATGCCGACGCCGATGCCGGGGCCGATCGCGGCGAGGCCGTAACCGATCGAGCCGAGGTTGGAGAGGGAGCCGGTGACCTCAGCGAGGACGCTCATTGTGTGTTCCTTTACGGATCGGCCGGTGGGTCGTCCACCGGTCTGGACTATTCGAGGTTGGTCTTAGTGCTCGGCGTGGAGCGAGTTGCCGATGTACATCGCGGCGAGCATTGCGAAGAGGAACGCCTGCAGGAACTGGATGAACATCTCGAAGCCGGTCATGGCGATCGTCATGATGACGCCGACCACGCCGAGCGGGGCGCCCAGCGGTGTGAGCTTCTCGAAGAGGAACCAGAAGCCGACCAGGCTGAAGAACGCGAGGATGATGTGACCGGCGAACATGTTGGCGAACAGTCGCACCGCGTGCGTGAAGGGCGCGATGATCATGTTCGAGAGGAACTCGATCGGGGCCAGCAGCACGTAGATCGGCTTGGGCAGACCCGGCGGGAACATCATGTTCTTGAAGTAGCCGATCGCGCCCTGGTGCTTGATGCCCAGGTAGACCTTGAGGAAGTAAATGCTGAGCGCCAGCACGACGGGGAAGGCGATGTGCGAGGCGACCGGGAACTGCAGGATGGGGACCACGCCCATCAGGTTCCAGATCCAGACCATGAAGAAGATGCTGAGCAGCAGGCCCATCCACCGGTCGGCGTCCTTGCCGAGGAACGGCCGGGCGACCTGGTCGCGGACGAACATGTAGCCCATCTCGGCGACGTTCTGGACGCCCCGGGGCACGATCTTCGGGTTGGCGAAGGCGGACCAGCAGAAGACCACGACGATGAGCGTGCTCAGGAGCGCCAGCAGCACCGGCTTCGTGAACCAGTCGACGCCGGCAATGATCGGGGGGGAGTCGAAGAGTTCGAGGCCCGGGGCCGTGAACTCGTCCCCGGAAGCGAGGAGCGTCAGCGTGCTCACGCGGCGTTCCCTTCAGCGTGGTAGTGGATCGAAATGGCTTCGTCAGCGAAGCGACCGCCGCCGAAGGCTAGCGACCGTACTTCCGGTAGACCAGGTAGATGGCGAGAGCGACTCCGAGGATCAATCCGATCGGGGTGAAGGCAACCACGCCAGTCCATTTGGACAGCAACCAGCCGCCGCCGCCGTACAGGATCATCCCGGAGAGGAGATAGCTGGGGATCGACCAAGCGGCGCTGGCGAAGTCGCGGCCGTCGTCCTCGGGCCTGATTTTCTTCTCGCTCATCGCGGGCATGACGATAGCAGCCGCGGTGAGGACTAGTCATATCGGGCCCGGTCACACCCGCGAGCGAGATCCTACGCCTCATCGGGAATCACCTCGACCCGGGGCCTTGCCGTCGGGGTCGACGTAGAGCATCTTGAGCTTCATGAAGCCCCGCATCTCGCCGATCGTCCAGGCGACGGTGCACACGACGGCACCCCAGCCGAACGCCTTGGGCTCGAACGCGGTGGCGTTCTCGAACGCCTTGAGCAGCGCCATGACTATGAGAATTTTCACCGCGTATCCCACGACCGCGGCCGTCATCATCGCCATGGGCGACACACGGCTGGCGTAGGAGATCGCGACGATGCCGAGGGTGAAGAAGACGCAGACGACCAGGGCCCCGATCGCCGCGCCCAGCGCCCCCTTGCCTCCGGCCACGAGGGCGGCGACGGCGACCACGACAAGGCCCACCAGCAGCGTGGGTATCGCGGCCCCTTTCAGGAGGCGCACGTCGTTGGCCTGCATCGGCACTCCAAGTAACGGTTATCAAGCGAGCGATTGCTACCTTGCAGGGCTCATTCTGTTGAGCCGTTGCTAGTGAAAGCTATCACAAGCTCACAGAAGAGCGCCTTTACCTGCCGTTTCAAGTAAACGATCAAGAGGTTGCCGGAAGGTGTTCAACGCAGCGTCTCAGGAGTTGAGAAACCCGGGCCGGGAGCGGTGAGTGACAGGTCAGGCAGCACGGACGGGATCGCGCCGTCGTCGTCGGCCGCGGCCGAGCGCGGGCCCGGCGTCTGCGGGGAGAGCGGGCGGGGCTGCTCCTGGATCGGCCAGACCTGGAGGCCGGGCTCGGTGGTGGGCCCCGTGTCGGGGGGCGTCTGCCCTGCGGCCACATGGGTCCCGCCGCCGCCACCGCCCCGGCGCGCGCGCCAGCGCGGCAGCGCCATCATCACCAGCGCGCCGACGGCCAGCAGCACGACGAGCGCGAACAGCAGGAGCGGGACACCCTCGACCGCCATCGCCACGACCGCGAAGGCGAAGGCGAAGGTCCACGCGTACATGATCAGCACGCTGCTCCGGTGCGAGTGGCCGATGTCCAGCAGCCGGTGGTGCAGATGCCCCCGGTCGGGAGCGAACGGCGACAGGCCGTTGGATGTGCGCCGGACCACCGCCATGATCAGGTCGAGCAGCGGCAGCACCAGGATGGCGACCGGCACCAGCATCGGCAGGATCACCGGGAAGCGGTTGATGCTGGTCGAGTCGAGCGGGGTGATGGTGATCATCGTGGACGCGAGGACCAGGCCGATCAGCATCGCCCCGGTGTCGCCCATGAAGATCTTGGCCGGGTGGAAGTTGTGCGGCAGGAAGCCCAGGCACATGCCGATGAGCACCGAGGCGATCGCCGCCGTGGCGTTGATGCTGGTATTGCCGTAGTCATTGGACAGGGCGATGGAGTAGGTCCACGTCGCCATGGCGGCGATGCCGACGATCCCGGCCGCCAACCCGTCCAGCCCGTCGACGAAGTTGACCGCGTTTATCATGACGACCACGATCATGATCGTGATCAGCGGGCTCAGCGTGGAGTCAAGGCTGGTCTGCCCGCCCAGCGCGGTGGGCAGCGGCAGCCACGGCAGGCTGACGTCGAAGGCGACGAGCACACCCGCCGCGCCGATCTGCCCGGCGAGCTTGATGAGGGCGTCCATCCCCCACCAGTCGTCCAGGAAGCCGGTCAGGGTGATCAGGCCGCCCGCCGCGATCAACGCGATCACGGTCTTGCCCTCGGCCAGCCTGACCCCGGCGTACGGCAGATGGCTCGCGATCAGCAGGCCCGCGACGAGCCCGCCGTACATGGCCAGACCACCGAGCCGGGGCGTCGGGATGGTGTGCACGTCACGGTCACGGACCTCTGGCATCGCACCGATGCGGATGGCGAACACGCGGACCAGCGGGACCAGGAGATAGGTCGCCGCCGCCGCCACCAGCGCCATGAGTAGATATTCGCGCACGGACCTAGTTTCGCGGATAGTCCGGCCAGCTGTGACCGGAAAACAACACAGAACAGCTCATAGTTAGCTGGGATATATTTGATGGATCTTGGACAGTGCCGCCGCCCGCTCCCTGATTTCTCCCGCCGCGTCCGGGTTACGGATGACCTGCGCGATCATCGAGGCCACCTCCTTCATCTGTTCCGGCCCCATCCCCTGCGTCGTGACGCAGGGGGTGCCCACCCGGATGCCGGAGGTCACCGTGGGCGGCTCTGGATCGTAGGGGATCGCGTTGCGGTTCAGGGTGATCCCGGCCGCGGTGCACCGCTGCTCGGCCACCGCGCCGGAGACACCGGCCTCGCGCAGGTCGATCAGGGCCAGATGGCTGTCGGTGCCGCCGGAGACCGGCCGCACGCCCTCGGCGGCCAGCGCGTCGGCCAGCACCCGGGCGTTGGCCACCACCTGGCGGGCGTAACCGGCGAACTCCGGCCGGAGCGCCTCGCCGAACGCCACCGCCTTGGCCGCCACCGCGTGCATGAGCGGACCACCCTGGATGAACGGGAAGACCGCCCGGTCGATCTTGGCGGCCAGTTCCCCCGTGCACATGACGCCCCCGCCTCTCGGACCGCGCAGCGCCTTGTGCGTGGTGAAGGTGACCACGTCGGCGTACGGCACGGCGGAGGGCAGGGCTCCCCCGGCCATCAGGCCGATGGTATGGGCGACGTCGGCGAGCAGCCAGGCGCCGACCTCGTCGGCGATCCCCCGGAAGACCGCGAAGTCGATCTCGCGGGGATAGGCCGTGGCGCCACAGATGATCATCTTGGGCTGGTGCCGCAGCGCCAGCTCCCTGACCTCGTCGTAGTCGATCAGCTCGGTGTCCCTGCGCACGCCGTAGGCGACGACGTCGAACCAGCGGCCGGAGAAGTTGACCCGGGAGCCGTGGGTGAGATGGCCGCCGTGTGACAGCTCCATGGCCAGCACCGTGTCGCCCGGCTGCAGCAGTGCCGCGTAGGCGGCCAGATTGGCCGAGGCGCCCGAGTGGGGCTGGACGTTGACGTGGTCGGCGCCGAACAGCCGCTTGGCCCGGTCGATCGCGAGCTGCTCGGCCCGGTCGACGACCTCGCAGCCGGCGTAGTAACGCCTGCCGGGATATCCCTCGGCGTACTTGTTGGTGAGCGTCGATCCGAGCGCGGCGAGCACCGCCGGCGAGGCGAAGTTCTCGCTGGCGATGAGCTGGATGCCGCCGCGGAGCCGGTCGAGCTCGTCGAGGAGCACGCGTGCGAGCTCTGGGTCCTGCCGGTGCAGGAGCCCGAAGTCCGGCCCGTAGTACGGCTCAGCGCCCATGGTGCACACCCCAGGGATGACGACTCACCCCACTGTAAGCCCGGCCGCCTCACTGTAAGCCCGGCCGCCCCGCTTTTCCGAAGTCAGGGACGCTGTCACGAGAACGCGTGTGGAGCGCCCGCGTTGGCGGGCACCCATCTGGGGGTGTCGGCCGCCTGGTCGCTGATCGACGTCAGGATCGCCTGCCGGTAGAGGCCGAGACGGGTGCGCCATTCGGCCATCTCCTCCACGTAGCGCCCCGAGACCGGGGCGTCCCAGACGTCCTTGCTTCGGGCGAGCTGGTAGGCCTTGTCCAGGCTGGCGGTCAGGGTGTCGAGCGTGGGGAGCACCTGCCGCCACATCGTGACCAGTCGCTGGTAGTCGGGATTGAACTCCCACGCCGTGGCCCGGTCCGGGGACGGCAGTGCGGGGCTCCCCGAGGCCGGCGGGGTCTCCCCCGGCTGCAGCGGCTGCGGTGCGGGCGGATCCACGAACATCACAGGCTCCTCACGCTCACTGCCCGCCCGACCGGCCGCCGGGAGGCGGGATCGGCCGCGACGGATCTCCCGGATCCACATCGCCCGCCGGACCGTCGGGCCCGACGTCCATGGGCGTCCACGCGCCCTCGCCCCACCTCTCCCCGTCGGGCACCCGCACGCTCGGCATGTCCATCGGCTCGATGTCGCGCACGTTGTCGGTGAGCGTCCTGAGCGCGTCCGCGCTCGGCCGGTCCACCTGGACCGAGACCACATCGGTGCCGTCGTGCGCCCACGGCGCGGCCGACTTCCCGGCGGCGACCTCCGCGGACGGCGTCTGGCCGCCCCCGGGCGGCGCCCCGGCGGAGTGGGCGCCCGCCTCCCCGCCCGTGCCCGGCGGCTGGATCGTCTGCCCCTCGGCGGGCTCGATCGTGTCGGGGATGGAGACGTCGGAGTAGTCGTTCCCCAGGGGCACCGGGATCGGGTCGACCTGGCCGGACGAAGCGCCGATCGTGTCGGAGACACCGTCGGTCGCGGGCATCTCCAGCGGCGGGATGTCCTCGATGTGCTTGAGCAGCTCGGAGACCTCCGCCGCCGTGGGCGAGTCGAGCGGGACCTGCAGCACCTGCACCCCGTCCACCGCCACGACCCTCGGCCTCATGTCGCCGGTCTGGTCGATGTCGTCGGGGTGGTCCTTGCGCGCGGTGTCCAGGATCTCGGCGCCGCCGTCCCTGGGCGAGCGCTCGTCACCCTTGGAGCCGGAGTCGTCCTTGACGTCGGGGTTACCGGTGGAATCGGCGTTCTGCCCGGGCTCGACGGTGTTGACGGAGATCTTCTCACCACGAGAACCGTCCCCGCCCGCGTCAGAGGAACCCCCCTCACGCGGAGAGGTCTCATCACCCTTGGACCCGGAGTCGTCCTTGGCGTCGGGGTCGCCGGTGGAATCGGCGTTCTGTCCGGGCTCGACGGTGTTGACGGAGATCTTCTCACCACGGGAACCGTCCCCGCCCGCGTCAGAGGAACCCCCCTCACGCGGAGAGGTCTCATCACCCTTGGACCCGGGACCGTCCTTGACGTCGGAGCCGGTGTCGTTCTTCACGTCCTGCCGGGAGTCGGAGCCGGTGTCGTCCCGGGGGTTGGAGTCCGTCTTGGAGTCGTGTGCGGAGTCCGGCTTCGGGTCGCTCTTGGCATGACCGTCCGACGGCTGGTCATGGGACGGTGGCCCCCCTTCGCCCTTGGGCACGGCGGGCTTCAGATCCTCGACCTTCGGCGTATGCTGCTTCGACTCCTGCTCGGAACCGGGTTTCGAGTCTTCGGCCTTCGGCTCGCCGAGCCTCGCCTCCCCGGCCTTCGGCTCGGCCGGAGACCCCGCGTCATGCTTGATCTTCTTTTCCAGCAGCGCCACGCGAGCGGAGACGTCGCGGACCATCACCTCGCACGCGTCGGCGATCTGAGACGGGCGATGAGTGGACTGCGAGGACAGGCCCGCCCCGCTCATCAGCTGGGTGACCCGGCCTTCGACGGCCCGCATCTGCTTGGCCGCCTGCCCGACCTCGGACAGCAGATCACGGACCAGCTCGGGGTCCATTCCGTCGAACTTGCCCATGGGCGTCTCCCGGAAGTGTCGGCGCACCTCACGGTACCGGGGAGACAGCCCCGAGTCACGATGATAATCAGACGGTATGGATCACAGCACAGAGCGTGGATCGGCTGGTCAGTCGTCGGACTCCGGGCCGGCGTCCGTCGCCACGTAGCCGATCACGCCGCGCAGTTTCTCCACCGAGACCGCCCCGCGGCGCAGCAATCTGGGCACCGCCGTGGTCAGGTCGAGGATCGTGGACGGGGTGTTGTCGGCGCACGGGCCGCCGTCGAGGTAGACCGCGACCGAGTCGCCCAGCTGCTCCTCGGCTTCGGCGGCCGTGGTGGCGGGCAGGGCGCCTGAGCGGTTGGCGCTGGACACGGCCATCGGGCCGGTCTCCTTGAGCAGTTCCAGAGTGACCGCGTGCAGGGGCATCCGGACGGCGACGGTGCCCTTGGTGTCGCCCAGGTCCCAGGAAAGCGACCGGTTCGCACGGCAGATCAGCGTGAGCGGGCCGGGCCAGAAGGAGTCGACGAGGTCCTGGCCGTACGGGCCGAGGTTCTCCACGAGGGCGTTGGCGGCGCGCACGGTGCCGACCAGCACGGGCACCGGCATGTCCCGGCCGCGCCCCTTGGCCTCCAGCAGCGAGGCGACCGCGGCCGGGGTGAAGGCGTCGGCGCCGATGCCGTAGACGGTGTCGGTCGGCAGCACCACGAGCTCGCCTCGCCGTACGGAGGACGCGGCGTCGGTCAGTCCCGCGGCTCGCTGGTCGGCGTCTGTGCAGTCATAACGTCGGCTCACGGCGTGCCATCCTATTCCTGGCCGAAACGGGCGGTGACGAAACGATCCCTGCGAGCGAGGTCCTGGCGGCTACGGACGTCGCGCCAGCCGTTGTCCTCGGAGAAGATCAGGTATACCGGGGTGCCCTGTTCGTCGGCGTGCTCCACGGCGACGAATCCGCCCGGGCGCAGCAGTCGCCTGGCGGTCCGTTCCACGGCCCTGACCTCGTCGAGACCGTCGCTGCCGGAGCCGTACAGCGCCCGGTGCGGGTCGTAGTCACGCACCTCGGGGTCGCGGGGGATCGCGCCCGGCGGGATGTAGGGCGGGTTGGAGATGACCAGGTCGACCTGGCCGTCGAGCTCGGGAAGAGCGTCGGCCAGGTCTTCCGGGTGCAGGTGGACCCTGCCCTGGCCGTGCTCCAGGATGTTGCGTTTGGCCCAGCGGTAGGCGTCCGGATCGACCTCGACCGCGTGCACCGTGGCCAGTGCGATCTCCTGGGCGATGGACAGTGCGATGGCGCCCGAGCCGGTGCCGAGATCCACGACCACCGGCGAGGCGACGTCCATCTCCCGCAGCCGCTCGATGGCCCAGCCCGCCACCACCTCGGTCTCCGGGCGGGGGACGAACACCCCGGGCCCGACCTCAAGCGACAGGTAGCGGAAGTAGGCGCGTCCGGTGATGTGCTGAAGCGGCTCGCGGGCCTCGCGCCGGGCGACGCCCTCCCAGAACAGCGCGTCGAAGTCCGCGTCCGTCACGTTGTGCAGCTCGCTGCGCCGTACGCCGTGGACAAACGCGGCGATCTCCTCGGCGTCGGTGCGCGGCGACGGCACACCTGCCTCGGCGAGCCGGGCGGTGGCGAGGGCGATCTCGTCCAGCAGAAAGGTCATGGGCGCGTTCTATGAGTGAGCGGCGAGCTTCTCCGCCATCTCGGCGTCGAGCAGGGACTGGATGACGGCCGTGAGGTCCCCGTCCAGCACCTGGTCGAGGTTGTAGGCCTTGAAGCCGACACGGTGGTCGGAGATGCGGTTCTCCGGGAAGTTGTACGTGCGGATGCGCTCGGAGCGGTCGACCGTCCGGATCTGGGACTTGCGCTCGGCCATCGCGGCGGCGTTGGCCTCCTCCTCGGCGATGGCCTGCAGGCGGGCCCGCAGGATGCGCATGGCCGACTCCTTGTTCTGGAGCTGGCTCTTCTCGTTCTGGCAGGAGGCGACCACACCGGTCGGGACATGCGTGATGCGCACGGCCGAGTCGGTGGTGTTGACGCTCTGACCACCGGGACCGCTGGAGCGGTAGACGTCGATGCGCAGGTCGTTCGGGTCGATCTGAACGTCGACCTCCTCGGCCTCCGGATAGACCAGGACGCCCGCCGCGCTGGTGTGAATGCGGCCCTGCGACTCGGTGACCGGCACCCGCTGGACGCGGTGCACGCCGCCCTCGAACTTCAGCCTCGACCAGACCCCGTCGTCGCCCCGGGCCTTCAGGGCGACCGTGACGTCCTTGTAGCCGCCCAGATCGGAATGGGTGGCGTCGATGAGCTCGGTCTTCCAGCCGACCCGCTCGGCGTAGCGCAGATACATCCGCAGGAGGTCGCCGGCGAACAGCGCCGACTCCTCGCCGCCCTCGCCCGCCTTGATCTCCATGATGATGTCCTTGTCATCGTTGGGATCACGCGGGATGAGCAGGTGCCTGAGCCGGTCTTCCAGCTCGGGGACGCGCCCCTCGAGCTCCCGGGCCTCCTCGGCGAAGGTCTCGTCCTCGGCCGCCAGCTCCTTGGCCGTGGCCAGGTCGTCCTGGACGCCTTCGAGCTCCCGGTAGGTGGTGATGATCGGGGTCAGCTCGGCGTAGCGCCGGCCGAAGTTGCGCGCCTGCGTCGGGTTGGCGTGCACGGTGGGATCGGCGAGCTTGAGTTCCAGCTCGGCATACTCACTGAGCAACTCGTCGAGATTCACCGTGCGTCCTTCCTGAAAAACCTTCGGAACCTGCCTCATCACCACGAACGCCGACCCGGGCTCCCCCCGTCCGAAAACGCGGGAGGTGGTTCCGGGCCGGCGTCGGGTGTGGGCTACTGGCCCGTGGTCTTCTTGCCGAAGCGCTTCTCGAAGCGCGCCACCCGGCCGCCGGTGTCCAGGATCTTCTGCTTGCCCGTGTAGAACGGGTGGCAGGCGGAGCACACGTCGGCGTGGATCACGCCGTTCTTGGCGGTGCTGCGGGTGGTGAAGGTGTTACCACAGGTGCAGGTCACCTCGGTGGTGACGTACTCCGGGTGGATGTCGGGCTTCATGGCTTCAGTTCCTCTCCAAAGCGCGGTCGCCGGGTCGCCACTGTCTCTCGCCTGTCAGGCTTGCGCGCGGTGTGCACACTGAGGGTGCGCGCGGGCGGGAACCGGAACCGCTGCGGTTCGGCTACCAGTGTGCCAGATGCTCCAACCATCCCAGGCCACAAGACATTCCCGCCGGGCATGACCTGCACATGTAGACGAGTCACACCAGCCCCACTAGGCTCCGGTGGCCAAACCGTAACATTACCTATTTTTTACCTCAGACAAGGGGACCAGATGAGGAAGGGAATGCGGTTGCTCCTGGCGACCGCAACGGGGGCTGCCGTCTTCGCCACTGGTACGGCGACCGCTTTCGCCACCCAGACCAAGGCCGCCGCAGTGGCCTGCGACCTGACCGCCGCCGACGTCACCGCGATCACCGTGAGTGACGCCTACATCCCGCCGAAGGATGACGCCACCATCGGCTTCGAGGCGACCCTCAAGGACGCCTGGAAGCTGTCGGCGGACAAGAAGGCCGTCGAGCGGAACATCACCGCCGTCACGGCCGAGTTCCAGCGCGTCGGCGAGACCACCTGGAACAGCGCCACGATCGAGGCCCTGCCCGCCATCCCGGCTCCGCCCTCCAGCGGTGACGCGACGCTGCCCACCGGCGACGTCAAGCTCAAGGGCAGCTTCAAGGTCACCAAGGACAACAAGGAAGGCAAGTGGCAGGTCCGGCTGCACGTCAGCCGCGGTGCCGCGGCCAACGACAGCTGCAAGGAATTCCAGGTCGGCTCGCAGATCAAGTTCGTCAGCGCCTCGGTGACGGACCCGATCGTCCTGAACTCCGGCGATGACACCCAGGTGTCCGTCCGCGCCAACATCCTCGGCGCCACCTCGGTCACCGCCCGTCTCTTCAGCAACGACCAGAACGACTCCGTCGACCTCGAGCTCTCCGAGAGCGGCACCGCCAACCAGTGGTACAAGGAGACCTGGTTCGACGACGACTTCGCCACGGGGTCCTGGACCCTGGAGCTGACCGCCACGCGTGGCGGCCAGAGCGTCAAGTTCGAGAAGGCCGACAACTTCTGGGTCCAGACCGGCAGCTCCAAGGCCAAGAAGGCCAAGTCGAAGATCGCCTTCGACGTGAGCGCCAACAAGGTCAAGAAGGGCAAGAAGGTCCGGCTGTACGGCACGGCCTACCGGGGCAGCTCCGGCTATTCCGGCAAGATGGTCGAGCTCCACTACAAGAAGAAGGGCTCTTCCAGCTGGAAGTTCGCCTACTTCGTGAAGGCGAACGGCAGCGGCAAGTTCAGCAAGACCGTCAAGCCGAAGTTCGACGCCTACTGGCGCGCCGAGGTCTCCGGCACCAGCAAGACCTACGGGGCCAAGTCGGGCTCGGAGTTCGTGGACGTCCGCTAGCCCTCGGCCTCCCGGCGCCGCGCTGTACGACTCGCGTCCCCAACCCCGGGCGCAAGCCGTGCAGACGGCCGGCCGAGATCCGGCCCAGGTCCCGGTGAGGACCTGGCGTTCAGAGCCCGGTCAGGAGCCGCGTAAGACAAGAATCGACAGAACGCCCGGCGGTGGACACCGCCGGGCGTTCCGTCATCTGCCCAGGTAGGTGAGCACCGCGAGAACCCTGCGATGGTCGTCGGAGGCGGGTTCGAGGCCCAGCTTGGCGAAGATGCTGGAGATGTGCTTTTCGACCGCGCCGTCGGTGACGGCCATGCGCGCGGCGACCGCCGTGTTGGAGCGGCCCTCGGCCATCAGGGCCAGGACCTTGCGCTCCTTCACGGTCAGGGACTCCAGCGGATCGTCACGGCGGTGGCGGCTCAGCAGCTGCATGATCACCTCGGGGTCGATGACCGTCCCGCCGGACGCCACCCGCCGCACCGCGTCGAGAAACTCCGCCACGTCGGCGATCCGCTCCTTGAGCAGGTAGCCGACCGCGGACGCTCCCCCGCCGATCAGCTCGGTGGCGTACTGCTGCTCGACGTACTGCGACAGCACCAGAACGGGCAGGCCCGGCCGCCGCGACCTGGCCTCCAGGGCCGCACGCAGCCCCTCGTCGGTGTGGCTCGGCGGCATCCGCACATCCACGATCGCCAGATCGGGATCGTGATCGGCCACCGCCGCGACCAGCCCCGGACCGTCTCCCGCCACCCCGGCGGTCTCGATCCCTCCGTCGGCCAGCAGCCTGGCCAGCCCCTCACGCAACAGCACCGAGTCTTCGGCGATCACCACGCGCATGGATTCAAGCTTTCACCATTCGCAGGGCAGTTCGGCGCGGATCAGGGTGGGACCGCCCAGCGGGCTGTCCACGCTCAGCACGCCGTCGATGGTCGCGGCCCGGTCGGCCAGGCCTGCCAGGCCCCCTCCGGGACGTGGCACCGCGGCGCCGATCCCGTTGTCGTAGACCTCGACGACCACCTGCTGGCCCCGGCGGCTGACCCTGATGGCCGCCTCGGTCGCCTCGGAGTGCCTGGCCGCGTTGGTCAGGCACTCGGCCACGATGAAGTACGCGATGCTCTCCACCGCCGCCGGAGGGCGGTGGGAGACCTCCACCGAAAGGTCCACCCGCACCGGCGCCCGGGCCGCGAGCGAGGAGAGCGCCGCGTCCAGCCCCCGGTCGGTGAGGATCGCCGGATGGATTCCCCTCGCGAGGTCGCGCAATTCGGCGATGGCCGCCTTGGTGCCGGCGTGGGCCTGGGCGAGGAGCTCCCGGGCGCCCTGGAGGTCGGAGTCCAGCTTGGCCTGGGCCCGTCCCAGGTCGATGGCCACCGACAGCAGCCGCTGCTGAGCGCCGTCGTGCAGGTCGCGCTCGATCCTGCGCCGCTCGGCCTCGGCCGCGTCGACCCCGCGGGCCCGGCTGGCCCGTAGGGAGGCCGCCCGGGCCGCCAGCAGGCTCTTCTCCCCCGTGCCGAGCAGCGCGACCGCGAGCAGCACGTGCAGCCAGGCCATTCCGCGCGTCGCGTAGAGCGCGACGAGGAAGATCCCCACCCCGACGGGCAGGCACAGCAGCGCCTCCGGCACGGTGTCGACCAGCAGCCCATCGGTGATCTTCAGTGGGTCTCCGCCGAGCAGCAGGGACGTGGGTGCGGCGATCAGGCCGAACGCCAGACACCACAGGATCACCGAGACGGTGAACTCCACGATCCCGATCAACGGCAGCAGCAGGAGGTAGAGGAGGTCCTTCCAGGTGGCCGGATCGACGAGCGCGTCCTTCCACCGCGGGAAGAGGCCTTCCCCCTGGGCAGGCCGGTAGGGATCACGGATCCCGACACCGAAGGCCAGCCGGATCAGCCTGCGCTCCAGCATCGCCGCACGGCGCCAGGCGAGCATGGTCAGCGCGAGCAGCGGCGCCCCCACCCACAAGATGACCAGGGTGAACGAGATCGGGATCGCAGAGGCCAGGAAGGCGAAGCAGGCGACCCCGTAGAACATGCTCATCAGCATGTACGGCACGGCACGCCAGGTCATCGGGTCGACGAGCAGCCCCAGCGGTCCGTTGGGCCCCAGTGGCACACGCCGATGCAACGGCGTGCGCGTCGCCGATCGGCCCGCTGATCGGCCCGCCGCCGTCTCGGCCGTCATGCGCCCCTCCGGCTCATGCGCTGCGGTCACGGTCCGTACCGGAGCCCGTCCCGGACGGTTGCGGCCCCGACCGGCCCCGGAGCGCGGCGAGGGGGCACGGCGAAGGGCGCGGTGAGACGGAGCGGACGGGCGTCCTCCCCGTATGGATATCTCGAAGAGCGTGCTCGCACAAGACCCGGAGACGACGAACGCCCCGGCCATGAGACCGGGGCGCAAGCCGTACGACCAGGTGATCAGTCGCGGTCGGAGCTGACCGTCGTCTTCTGGACCTGGAGGAGGAACTCCGCGTTGGACTTGGTCTCCCTCATCTTCTCCAGGAGGAGCTCCAGGGCCTGCTGCATGTCCAGGGCGTGCAGCACACGCCGGAGCTTCCAGGTGATCTGCAGCTCGTCCTTCGACATGAGGATCTCTTCCTTACGGGTGCCGGACGCGTCGACGTCCACCGCGGGGAAGATTCGCTTGTCGGCGAGCTGGCGGTTGAGCTTGAGCTCCAGGTTTCCGGTGCCCTTGAACTCCTCGAAGATGACCTCGTCCATCTTGGAGCCGGTCTCGACCAGCGCCGTGGCGAGAATCGTCAGCGAGCCGCCGTTCTCGATGTTGCGGGCGGCGCCGAAGAAGCGCTTGGGCGGGTAGAGCGCGGTGGAGTCGACACCACCGGACAGGATCCGGCCGGAGGCCGGAGCGGCCAGGTTGTAGGCCCTGCCCAGACGGGTGATCGAGTCGAGCAGCACGACGACGTCGTGGCCCAGCTCCACCAGACGCTTGGCCCGCTCGATGGCGAGCTCGGCGACCGTGGTGTGGTCCTCGGCGGGACGGTCGAAGGTCGAGTGGATGACCTCGCCCTTCACCGACCGCTGCATGTCGGTGACCTCTTCCGGACGCTCGTCGACCAGGACGACCATCAGGTGGCACTCGGGGTTGTTGCGGGTGATCGCGTTGGCGATCGACTGGAGCACCATCGTCTTACCGGCCTTGGGCGGGGAGACGATGAGACCGCGCTGGCCCTTGCCGATCGGTGCCACCAGGTCGATGATCCGGGTGGTCAGGATGTTCGGCTCGGTCTCCAGGCGCAGCCGCTCCTGCGGGTAGAGCGGGACGAGCTTGTTGAAGTCGGGTCGCTGCCGCGCCTGCTCCGGGTCCATGCCGTTGACCGTGTCGAGGCGGACGAGCGCGTTGAACTTCTCGCGGCGCTCGCCGTCACGGGGCTGGCGCACGGCGCCGGTGACGACGTCGCCCTTGCGCAGGCCGTTGCGGCGGATCTGGGCCAGGGAGACGTAGACGTCGTTGGAGCCCGGCAGGTAGCCGCTGGTCCGTACGAACGCGTAGTTGTCGAGGATGTCCAGGATGCCGGCGATCGGAATCAGGACGTCGTCGTCGCCGACCACGGGCTCGTTGCTGTCGAAGCGGTCACGGCCGCGACGGTTGCGCTCCCGGAACCGGCCACGGCGGCCACGGCGGTCGTCGTCGTCGCCGACGCCGTGCTGGTCGCCCCGGTCCTGCGGGCCGCGGTTCTGCGGACCACGGTCACCGCGGTCGCTGACGCGCTCGCCACGGTCACCGCGGTCGCTGACGCGCTCGCCACGGTCACCGCGGTCGCTGACGCGCTCGCCACGGTCACCGCGGTCGCTGACGCGCTCGCCACGGTCGCCGCGGTCGTTGACGCGCTCGCCACGGTCACCGATCCGCTCACCGCGGTCACTGCGCTCGCCACGGTCGCCGGTCCGCTCGCCACGGTTCTGGCCCGCGTCGGCGGCGCGCTGGTCGGCACGGCCCTCGCCGCGCTCACCGCGCTCACGACGGTCGTTGACGCGCTCGCCACGGTCGCTGTTGCGGCCACGGCGGTCGCCACGCTCGCGACGGCTCTCGCCACGCTCGGCGCGGCTGTCGGTCTGGGCGGCGTCGGCCTGCTGCTGCTCCACCACGGGAGCGGCGGCGGCCACGGGCTCAGGCACGGAGGGCGCCTGCTCGGCCACGGGCTCGGCCACGGCGGCGGGGCGGGAACGTTCCCTGCGGCTGCGGGCCGGACGCTCGGCGACCGGCTCGGCCGCCGGAGCCGGGGCGGCCTGGGCCACCGGGGCTGCCGGGGTTTCCTTGACGGCGGCGGGAGCAGGGGCGCTCTCAGGTGATACGCCCTGCTTCTCCTGGATGGCCGCGATGAGCTGGCTCTTGCGCATCCGCCCCGTCCCGCTGATGCCAAGTCCGGAGGCCATGGCCTGCAGCTCGGGCAGCACCATGGCAGACAGGCCGGTGCCGGAGCGACGGCGCGGCCTGGCCGCGGCGCGGGTGGGGGTGTCGCCGGCCGCCGGCGGTGCGCCGGCGGCGTCGGAGAGGAGTTCGGTGGTGTCGCTCACTAATGGGTCCTTCCCAGGGGTCGGGCGTGGCCACGATCAGCCAATCGTCCCGGTGGTGCGATCGACCCGGTGGGACAGACCGGGTCGGGTTGCACGTTGCGATCCTCGACGGCCCATGAGGACCGTCGCCACTGTCGGAGAAGGGCACATCCATGCCGTCACCATCGAGATTCGCCGACGGTGGGGCTTGGAGGACACCCCCCGGATTGCTACCGGCAACCAGGTGTCGAGGTAATTCGAACGCGCGTGTCCCCTCAAACGCCGCCTCTCGTTGCCCCAACCGAATGTGGAGCATTCGGAGGGGACGGATTCGGGGAGGCCACTGCGGCGCTCACGCCTCACGGAATGAGGCATGATGCAGCGATGTGTGGCTGACAAGCACGCACCCAACAAGGGGGCACCTGGTGCGGCTACCAGCCTAACATCACCAGCGCACACAGCTATTCCCTGAAGGTCGAAGAG
The DNA here is from genome assembly GCF_050949235.1 of Streptosporangium sp. CA-135522. Lineage (NCBI taxonomy): Bacteria > Bacillati > Actinomycetota > Actinomycetes > Streptosporangiales > Streptosporangiaceae > Streptosporangium > Streptosporangium sp. CA-135522. The sequence goes on along the minus strand of NZ_CP192026.1, from coordinate 1,903,037 downwards.
GCATCAGCGTGTCTCGGAGAGACAACGCAAGCACCGCGGGTTTCGACATCCAGTGGCTGGATGTGCCAATCAGTACCCACTTCCGGTGCGATCAAATCCTGCGTATCCACTGTCGAAAACGCAAGAATCGTGGGGCCCGCTCCCGAGACAACAGTAGGGATGCCGATCCCGCGCAGACGTTGTACCAGATCCGCACTCTGCGGCATCGCAGGCGCGCGGTAGTTCTGGTGCAGCCGATCTTCGGTGGCGGCCAGCAGCAGCTCCCGCTCCGGCCGTTCGGTCAGCGCCGCGATGAGCAGCGCGGCCCGTCCGGCGTTCGCAGACGCGTCGGCGTGCGGCACGTTTTCGGGGAGCAGCCCCCGGGCGACCTCCGTGGACAGCCGGTGCCGGGGAATGATGGCCACGGGCCGAATATCGGCATGTGGGACTAGTTTCACCATATGCGGAATGTTTGACTGATCTGTCCATGCGATGGTCAGGCCGCCCGCGAGGCAGGGAGCCACGTTGTCGGGATGTCCCTCGATCTCGGTGGCCAGCGCGAAGACATCGTCGTCGGTGAAGACGTCAGGCGCCTGCGAACGGCCGGAGCCGGCCCCGTCCCGATCCGACGTGGCCGGCCCGGACACTCCGGCCAGCGCGCGGGCGGCGAGGATCCCGGCGCAGATCGCCGCCGAGGAGGACCCGAGACCCCGCGCGTGCGGGATGCGGTTGAGACAGCGCAGCCGGATGCCGCGCGGCTGTGGAACCCCCATCCGGTCGAAGGTCGTTCGCATCGTCTTGACGATGAGGTGGCCCTCGTCCAGATCGAGCTCGCCCGCGCCCTCGCCCTCGACCTCGATGGCGACGCTCCGGGCGCCGGGGCCCCCGGAGGGCTCCACCAGGCTGACCTCGACCTCGTCGTAGAGGCCGAGGGCCAGCCCCAGCGTGTCGAATCCGGGGCCGAGGTTGGCCGACGTCGCCGGGACCCGGACGACGACCTTGTTGCTGTCGGTCATCGAGATTCTGGGGCGAAGGCCCCTGGCGTAGCCATAGGGAGGGAGCCCCTCCTCCTATCTGCCTCGTTCGATGTGGTGCGCTGTCGCGCGAGAAGTGCCGGTGGGGTGCGGGAGGTCAGGTTACGACGCCCCGCCACGCCGGTCTCTTCAGGGCCCCACTGGGGCACTAGGCGAGGCCGAGTGCCGTGGCCGCCGCGTGGGCGTCGATGGGAACCGTCACCGGGGTCGGTGCGCCGGAGATGGCCCAGTCGGGGTCCTTGAGGCCGTTTCCGGTCACCGTACAGACGATGCGCCGGCCGGGCTCGACGAGGCCCTGCTCATGAGCCTGGAGGAGACCGGCCACGCTGGCGGCCGAGGCGAGCTCGACGAACACGCCCTCCTCCTGGGCCAGCAGCTTGTAGGCGGCGGCGATCTGGCGGTCGGTGACGGCCTGGATGACACCGCCGGACTCGTCGCGGGCGGCCTCGGCCAGCTGCCAGGAGGCGGGGTTGCCGATGCGGATCGCGGTGGCGATCGTGTGCGGGTGGGTCACCGGCGCGCCGTTGACGATCGGCGCGGCACCGCTGGCCTGGAAGCCGAACATGCGGGGCTTCCTGGTGGCGACGCCGTCGCGGGCGTACTCGGTGTAGCCCATCCAGTAGGCCGAGATGTTGCCCGCGTTGCCGACCGGGATGCAATGAATGTCGGGCGCGTCGCCGAGCGCGTCCACGATCTCGAAGGCGGCGGTCTTCTGCCCCTGGAGGCGGAACGGGTTCACCGAGTTGACCAACGCGATCGGATAGTTCTCCGACAGCTTCCTGGTCATCTCCAAGCAGTCGTCGAAGGAGCCCTCGACCTGCAGCAGCGTCGCCCCGTGGACCAGCGCCTGGGCGAGCTTGCCCATCGCGATCTTGCCGCGGGGCACGAGCACCGCGCAGGTCAGGCCCGCGCGGACCGCGTAGGCGGCGGCGGAGGCGCTGGTGTTGCCGGTGGAGGCGCAGATGACGGCCTTCGCGCCGTCTTCGACGGCCTTGCTGATGGCCATGGTCATGCCACGGTCCTTGAAGCTGCCGGTCGGGTTGGCGCCCTCGACCTTGAGATAGACGTCGCAGCCGGTCAGCGCCGAGACCCGGTGCGCCGGGACGAGCGGCGTGCCGCCCTCCAGAAGCGTGACGACGGGCGTCGCCGTGGTCACCGGAAGTCGGTCACGGTACTCCTCGATGAGGCCACGCCACGCCCTGGTCATGATTGCTCCTCCCGCGCACGGCTCACCATGCGCGTCCTACCTGCGGTGTTAGGCAACGAGTCTACGGGTAATGGCCTGCGAAACGGGATGCGCCGTCCACTCAGTGGGACACCCTCGGCCGCTCTCCCATTTTCCCACAGGAAACGCTAAGCAAGCCGAGTTAGGGTTTGACAGGACTTGACAAGCGGTGACGCAGACAAGGGGAAAGACATCATGACGGATGGAGCGGGGACCGGCCTGCCCCCGATCCGGCACAACGACTACTCTCCCCTGGATCCGCCCGCGCTCGGCGAATGGCGTCCGACGCTCCCGGTGAGCGTGGTCATTCCGGCGTACGGCGGCCAGCACAGACTCGACCTGACCCTCGCCGCGCTGGCGGCGCAGAGTTATCCCGATCATCTCATGGAAGTGATCGTGGTCGACGACGGCAGCGACCCGCCCCTGCGGCTGCCGGAGATCGCCCCCGCCGGCACCCGGATCGTGACCGCCGGCCCCGGAGGTTGGGGCATCGCGCACGCGGTCAACTCCGGGGCCGCCCTCGCCGAGGGCGAGATCGTCCATCGCCTCGACTCGGACATGGTCGTCTGCCACGAGCACATCGAGGCGATGGCCCGCTGGCACCACCTGGCCGGCGGTCTGGTCGTCATCGGCGCGAAGAGGTTCGTCGAGGAGCCGGAGCTGTCCCCCGCCCTGCTGCACGAGGCGGTGCGCGCGGGTTCGCTGGAGAGCGTCTTCGACCTGTCGAACGCGCTGCCCAGCTCCACCGAGCAGACGATCTCCCGCACCGACGGCCTGCGGTCCAGCCGCAACCCGTACCACGTGTGCACCGGGCCGACGGTGTCGATGCGACGGGAGATCTTCCACGCCGTCGGCGGGGTCGATCCCGACGTGCTCAGGGGCGAGGACACCGAGTTCGCCTACCGGCTGGCCCAGCACGGCGTGGTCTTCATTCCCGAGATGGCGGCGCAGGCCGTCCATCTCGGGCTCCCGGCGCAGCGCCGCGACCACGACCGCGACCGGGCGGTCCGCGCGGTCGGCCCCTACCTCGCCCACCGCGTGCCGCTCCGCCGCGACCTGCGAAAGGACCGGGGTCGGCGGTGGCTGGTGCCGTACGTGGAGGTGGTGCTCCACGTGGAAGACGACGGCGGTCAGGTGCGCGAGGCGGTGAGCGCGGCGCTGGAGGGCTCGGTGCGCGACGTACGGGTCGCCCTGGTCGCCCCCTGGTCCCGGCTGCCCGCGGAGCGTCGCCCGGTGTTCAGCGACCGCTCCTTCGAGCTGCGGCTGCTGCGCGAGCACTTCGCCCATGACGATCGGGTACGGCTGATCGACGAGGTCCGCCCGACTCCCGCGCCGATTCCCTTCCGCTACACGGGCCCGGTCTCGGTTCCCCTGGGACGCGAGTCGCTGGAGCGGATGATCGCCACGATCCAGGACGACCGGTCCGGCATGCTCGTCGTCGATCTCGGCGACGACGGCACCGCGACGCTGGAGCGGACCGAGGCGCTGGGCCGGGCTCTGCTGCTGGGCACCGACGACGTCCCCGCCTCGATCAAGGCGACCCACGGTGTACGGCACGGCGACCGGGCTGAGTTCTGGCCGCGGTGGCGGCCCGATCGGGCCGCCACCGCGGCTCACGCCCCGGCTCCCGCTCCCGCCAAGGAGCCCGCCCGCGCTCCGGCGGCCGAGCAGGTACGAACTCCCGCGGGCGAGGCCGTACAGGCTCGGGCGGGCGAGCCCGCACCGGCTCCGGCCGCCGCGAAGAAATCGTCGCCCGTGCGGAAGTCCAAATCCCGGCTCGCCAAGCTCCGCGCCGCGATCAGGAAGGGCTGAGCCGGGTCAGCCGGCCGCGACCATGCTCTCGCGGTCCTCGGGCAGCGGCGTGACGCGCCGCCGTACCACCAGCCCGAAGACCGCGACGAGCAGACCGAACACGCCCGAGAGCACGAACGGGGCGGCGGGCCGCCAGGCATCGTAGAGAAGGCCGCCGAGGGCGGAGACCACCAGGATGCCGACGGCTCCGCACAACGTCTGCACGCCGTAGGCCGAGCCGCGCACGGCTGCCGGAGCCTGCTGGGCCAGCAGCGGGCCGGCGGTGGTGATCGCGGCGATCTCCCCCAGCCCGACGAACACGGCCGCCAGCATCATGCCGGAGCCCAGCGGGTCGTCGATCAGCAGCATGGACAGGTAGGACAGCGCCGCGACGACCTGGGCGAGGATGAGCACGTCCTGGCGCCGCATCCGGTCCCCCAGCCAGCCGAACAGCGGGGCGGCGACCACGGCCACGGTCTGCGCGACGCCGACCACGGCCCCGCCGCGGGCCAGCGCCTCCGCCGCCGGCATGCCGCGCTCGCCGGTGGCGTAGTCGATCACCCACAGGGACAGGAAGCCCGCGACGACGGCGAGGTCGGCGCGGGCGACGAACGCCGCCGCGTAGGACAGCGCCACGCCGGGGTCGCGGGCGAGCGCGACGCCCTCCCGCACCAGCCGGATCAGCGGGACCTGCTCGGCGGTCGCGCCGACCCCGGTCCCAGACAGGGTGAACCACATCAGCGCGGCGACGGCGAGCACGACCGCGGCGATGATCAGGAAGGAGATCCGGGCGGCGGTGACGGGGGCCGTCCCCCCGTCCTCCAGGATCTTGGGCAGGCGAACCAGGCCGAGCACCGCGACCATCGCGCCAAGGCCGCTGAACAGGCCGACCAGGCCGTAGGACTTGCCCCGCGAGCCGTCCCGGACGTAGTCGATCGCCACCGTGGACATCATTCCGCTGAGGGCGGCCACGCCCAGGGCGAAGACCACGCGCAGCGCGACGAGCACGGTCGTGTCACCGGCGAACGGGAACAGCGCGGCGCCCAGCGCGCACAGCACGAACCCGGCCACCACGATGGGCCGGCGGCCGAACCGGTCGGCCAGCGCGCCGTACCACGCCAGGCTGGCGATCATCGCGATCTCGGCGGCGACGCCGAGCAGGCCGACGACCTTGCCCTGGTCGGTCTTGGCGACGCCGAGGACGCCGCCCAGGATGTACGGCTGCGCCGCCGGGAGGAACGAGATGACCATGGTCGCCACGAACGACATGGACAGGCAGGCCCACATGTTGCCGCGGCCGATGCCGTCGGCGAGGTGGAGCCCCAGGACACGGCGCGAGGAGGAGGCGGCCATGGGGTGATCTTGTCAGTTTCGTGATCGGTTCTCTAGCTGCTCTTCTAGATATGATCACGATAATTCTGGAAATATCTCCACCGGGGAGCGGCACGTGACCGACCAGATACCCATCGGCATTCAAACCCATATTCCGAATGTCGCACGCATGTACGACTACTACCTCGAGGGCAAGGACAACTTCCCGGCCGATCGGGAAGCCGCGGAAAAGGCTCTCACGGTCGTTCCCGAGATCCGCCACAGCGCCCGCTCCAACCGCGCATTCCTGCGCCGCGCCGTCGATTTCGTCGCGCAGTCGGGCATCCGCCAGTTCCTCGATCTCGGCGCCGGCCTGCCCACCCAGAACAACGTGCACCAGGTCGCCACGGGGGCCCGGGTCGTCTACGTCGACAACGATCCGACCGTCCTGGTCCACGGCAGGGCGATCCTCGGCAAGAACGAGAACGTGACCATCGTCCAAGGAGACGTGCGGCGACCCGCCGAGATCCTGGAGCACCCGGACGTCCGCGCGGCGATCGACTTCGACCAGCCGGTCGCGGTCCTCATGCTGGCGATCATGCATTTCGTCCCCGACGAGGACGACCCCGAGGGCATCATCGCCACCTTCCGCCGCGCCATGGCGCCCGGCAGCCACCTGGTCCTGTCCCACGTCGCGATCGACGCCAAGCCGGAGGCGGCCGAGGGGGTCACCCAGGTGTACGACCGGGCGTCCTCGCCGTTCGTCCCCCGGACGGGCAAGGAGATCACCCGCATGTTCGACGGCCTGGACGTGGTCGAACCCGGCATCGTCAACCTCCCCGAGTGGCGCCCGGACCCCGGTGCCGTGGTGCCCTACAAGGGCATCGGGTCCTACTTCCTGGGCGGGGTGGGAGTGGTCACCGAGGACGACGGCGACAGGTGGTAGCCCGCCCGGCGCGGGCGGACCGGGTCCCTGACACGCCGGGGCCGCCACCCGCGGCGGATGACCGCCCGTCCGGCGGGCGGGAGGGAGCCGCGCCGGAGCCCGCGGCCCCGCCCGAGGCCGTCACTTGCGGCGGGTGATCGCTCTCTTGACGGACGAGAGCAGGCCGTACTGGACGATCTTCCTGGCGGCGGCCAGCTCCTTGCGCAGACCGCCGACCTCGCGCCGCAGTTCGACGGCGCTCTTACGCCAGCGGCCGGCCTCGTCGCGCCACCTGGTCACCTGGGCGCGCAGCCGTTCGGTCTCCTTGGTGAGGCGGGCGATCTCGGCCTGCGCCTCCGTCCTGGCCCGGTACGCACCGCGACGACCGCCCAGCGGCCGGGCCTCGGGCAGGAATCCGTAGGTTTCGCCGTCCACCCAGAGCACCCCGAAGGTGTCCTCCACGGCGTCGTCGAGATCCTCCTCTTCCCGCAGCACGATCGCGGCTCGGGCGAACGCGGCGGTGCGCTCCAACCTGGCCGCGACGATCCCCTCCCCGGAGTCCTCCGACAGCAGCACCGAAACCAGGCCGCACTCCTCGTCCCGGGCCAGGTCGAGCAGGCGCGCGAGGCTGTCCTCCCCGGGCACCCACCCGGCGGGCAGCCTCAGCCGGTACGGCGGAGCCACCCCGGTCTCCGGCGGCCCGTCCTCCCCCGCCGGATACGGCACGGCCGCCCGCGCCGGCCGGGGGGCGTCGAGGGCGAACCGCACCCGACCCTCATGGGCATAGTGGCCACGGATCAGCACCGGCTCCAGGTCCGGGTTCTTCAGCGGCGCCCGGCCCTCGGCCCGGATGCGGTCCCAGGGTCCGGGGATGACGACCGCGACGTCGGGCACGGTGCCCGCGAGGACGGCGTCCACGGTGGCGCGAACCTCGTCGTAGCCGTGGCGCCCCTGCTCCTGGCCCTGCTCCTGGCCCTGTCTCCGGCCCTGTCTCCGGCCCTGCTCCTGCCCCTGCCCCTGCCCCTGCCCCTGGCTATCCTCCTGCCCCCGCTGTCCTGGTCGAGCCTGCCGGCCGGGCCGGCCGGCGGGCTCGACGACGACCTCAAGGTAGGGCACCTTCCACTGCCGGGCCGGATGGGCGCGGAGCCAGCGGTAGGACGGGATCCGGTCGGCGACGAACGCGTGGCTGACCCGGTCGATCGGCGCCTTGTCGCGCATCCGCATGGTGGGGCCCAGATGGAAGGCACGGGCCAGCGGCTCGGGCACGAAGACCGCGCCCGCCTGGGCGAGCCGGTAGCCCATCTCCGTGTCCTGGCCGAGGATGAGCTCGGCGTCCATCGGCCCGGCCTGCGCCAGCAGCGCGGCGTTGACCGAGGTGGCGCCGCCCACGTGCAGGCTGAACGCGCGGTGCGGGTTGTCGGTGAGGCCGCCGGTGCGCTCGACCAGGTCCACCAGCCAGGCGTGCGGTTCGGCCGGCTCGAAAAGCTCGGCCAGGTCGTCGGTGGCGGCCACCACCTCGGGATCGGGCAGCTCCGCCGAGGTGAAGCGCAGATAGCCGGTCACCGCGAGGTAGGGCGCCGCGTGGTGCCAGCGCATGTGCGCCTCGATCGACCGGCGGTCCAGGACCACGTCGGAGTCGAGCCAGTGGACCACGTCACCGGTGGCGGCCCCGAGTCCGGCGTTGCGGGCGTGGGCCCGGCCGGGGGTGGGGCACAGGACGATGCGGGTGCCGGCGGGCCGGATCTCGGGCAGGCGCAAGGGCGGCTCGCTGCCGTTGTCCACCACGATGACCTCGGTCAGGGCGCCGGGATAGGTCTGCGCGGCCAGCCCGGCGAGCACCAGGTCGAGCTTGTCCTGACCGCCGTAGGCGGGCACGACCACGCTGACCCGCAGTGACGGCGTCCAGGCGCCGAGTTCGGGCGGGGTGAGGCCGCGATAGTCGTTGCCGGTGATCCGTGCTGTCATGACATTTCCAGAATCATGCTCGGGCGGAAGCCGCGCCACTGATTCGTCGCGACGCGCAGGAAGTGGGCGAGCGGAAGCCGCCAGGTGTGTTCGGCGCTCATCGCGCGACGCAGCACGTAGCCCAGGCCATGGGTGCGGTAGATGCGCGCCCCGGCGGTGTGGGCGGCCTTGAGGAATCCGGCGTCCACCCCGCGGGGCAGGGAGGGGAACCCGCCGAGCTCGGTGAACCGGGCCCTGTCGAGCAGGATCGTGCCACCGGCCACGTGCTCGGACCAGATCTCGCCGGTGTAGTCGGTGCGGCGGATCGTGGCGTGCAGGGGCTCCAGGTAGAAGAACTCGGCCGCCGTGCCCACGATGTCCGCGCCGGCGTAGGACCTGGCGAGGAGGAGGTCGGCCAGGTGTTCGGGGCCGTACCAGTCGTCGTCGTCCCACTTGGCGATATGGTCGCCGCTCGCCCTGGACGCGGCCAGGTTGAGCACGTCCCCGAACGGGACCGCCGCGTCCGCCTCGACGACCGTGACGGGCAGGCCGCATTCCCGCACCGCCCGCCGTACCGCCTCGTGCCCGGCGGGAACGCCGTGCAGGGCGAGCAGGACCTCGGTCTCGACCCGCCGCTGCCGGGCGATCTGGGCGAGTGCCGAGCCCAGCAGGTGCGGGCGCATGCTGGACATCACGACGCTGACCTTGGGCGTGACCGGCTCCTGCGACCGGCTCCGTAGGCCGTGGCGGCGCAGCCGCACGCTGTGCTCCTCCCGTCGCAGGGCGGTCACCGACCGGGGACCGCCGCCGTCCTCCTCGGGCGTCCAGGCCGCGAGCAGACGGGCCAGTTCGGGATCCACCCAGCCCGGCGAGGCGGCGGCGTGCAGCGGCACGCCGGCCGCGGCCAGGGCGGTGACCGCGCCGACCGGAACCGGGGAGGAGGGCCACCGGACGGTCAAGCCGCGTAGCGGTCTGAGGCGGGTGGCCTCGGCGGCGTCCGGCCGCTCGCCGAGCGGCTCACCGGCCGCCAGCCACTCCCGACCGGTCCATGACAGCTCAGCCGTCCCCTCGGCCGCCGACCGCAGGAAGCCGGTGGGAGTCGCGGAAAGAGAGGGAGGGGTCGCGGGGAGGGAGGGGGAAGTCGACTGCGCGGGCACCAGCGAAGGATAGCGAGGCCGAATGATCGGCTCTTCCCCCGCTTCCGGATCGACCCGGATGTTCACTGCCGATCACTCACAGCGGTCACACAGGTCACGAGAGGCTCCGGGGTTTCCTGTTCGCCGCCGCATTCACATGTGAGCAGCGGATAGCCGCGATTACCTTCTCTCGGCAACAGATCGCAATAAATGGGCAGGAAAGGTACGCACAGCTGCCCGCGCCCCGAAAACCGACGGGCTCCCGGTAGGCGCGGCCGGCGGCCGTTCCCGAAGCGGGCTGTCCTCGGAACGGCCCGTTCCCGAGACGACCTCTCCCGGAGATCGGCTCGTTCCCCGGGACGGCCTACTCCTGCGGGGGCAGGGGCCGGTAGCGGGCGCCGACCGCGTCCTGGAAGGTCTTGACGACCGTTCCGCGGCTCTCGCGCGTCGCCAGCCAGTCGAGGAAGTCCTCCAGGGTGCGGGGAGCCACCGAGTAGAGGCCGCAGTTGCCGCAGACCCGGTGGAACACCAGGGGAAGGAACCCGCCACCGCTCTTCTCGGTGTTGAGGACCTGCTGCTTCAACTGCCGCAGCAGCGTGTCCCCGTGGACCGAGCCCGGCGTGCGGATCTCGTAGCGGTCCTTCGGACGCGGGTCCTCCGCGGCCGGGCAGCCGCGGCATGCCCCGTCTTTGAGGCCGCCCACCCTGCGGGCCGCGTCGTAGCCGCACTGCCGCGCCACGGACTTGGCGTCGTCGTCCACCGAACCGAACGGGTAGGCCAGGGTGGCGGGCCGGTAGCCCCACGCCGCCAGCGCCCTGCGGTCGTCGCAGATCTGCACGCGCTGCTCGCTTTCGGGCAGCTCGGTGAGGCGTGCGTGGGTCAGCGTGTGGCCGCCGATCTCGTGCCCCGCCTTGGCGATGGCGGCGAGCTGACGGCGATCGAGCTTGCGTTCCCGCCCGATGGTGTCGCTGTTGACGTAGAAGGTCCCGAGCATGCCGCGCTTCTCCAGGATGCGGGCCGCGGCCACGTGGGTCTTGTCACCGTCGTCGAAGGTGAGCGAGACGACCGTCCTGGCCTTCGGAGATTCGGCGCTCTCCGCGTGGGAGGCCGGCTGCAGGATCGCCAGGACGACCGGCGTCGCCGACAGCACCGCCATCCAACGAACGACCTTCACGGCGAGATGTCCTTTCGGCGACAGAGCAGAAGCAGGCGACAGAGCAGAAGAACTGGAAAGCACCATATAAGCCGACTCGGCACCTCGCGCGCCCTTTACCGGAAGGGCCGGTGGCCGCACCCCGCCCGGGATCCCTTCGGGGCCGGTCCCGGGGCGCCTCATGCCGGAAGGCGCCCGGACCGGTCAGCGGACCCCACGAGAGGTCCTCGCGTGCCGGAAGGACCGCGGGACGCCCCGAGGCCGGTGAACGGACCGACGAGGCGTCCTCGCGCACGAGAACGGGACCGTGGACGGACCCTACGAGGCGTCCTCGCCCTCGACCCGCATGACGCTCACCACGTCGCGGACGATGTCCATCTCACGCAGGCCTTCGATGGTGGCCGACAGCGCCGCGTCCGTGGCGCGGTGCGTGACCAGGACGAGCTGGGCTTCGTCGCCGTGGCCCTCCTGGCGGACGGTCTGGATGGACACGTCCTGCTTGGCGAACATGTCGGCCACCCGGGCCAGCACACCAGGCTTGTCGGCGACGTCCAGGGAGACGTGGTAACGCGTGACGGTCTCGCCCATGGGGTGTACGGCCAGGTCGGCGTAGGTGGACTCCTCTGGGCCCCGGGTGCCGGCCAGGAGGTTGCGGGCCACGGCCACGATGTCGCCCAGCACCGCGCTCGCCGTGGGGGCGCCGCCCGCGCCGGCGCCGTAGAACATCAGCTGACCGGCCGACTGCGCCTCGACGAAGACCGCGTTGTAGGCCTCGCGGACCCCGGCCAGCGGGTGTGTCCTGGGGATCATCGCGGGATGCACCCGGACCCCGAAGGAGCGGCCGTCCTCGGAACGGGCGCAGATCGCCAGCAGCTTGATGACGTAACCCATCGCCTTGGCGCTGGCCACGTCGGTGGCGGTGATCTCCGTGATGCCTTCGCGGTGCACGTCGGCGGCCGTCACGCGGCTGTGGAAGGCGATCCCGGCGAGGATCGCGGCCTTGGCGGCGGCGTCGAAGCCCTCCACGTCGGCCGTGGGGTCGGCCTCGGCGTAGCCCAGGGCCTGGGCCTCCTCCAGCGCGTCGGAGAACGACGCGCCGCTGGAGTCCATCTTGTCGAGGATGTAGTTGGTGGTGCCGTTGACGATGCCGAGCACGCGGTGCACGTGGTCACCGGCCAGGGACTCGCGCAGCGGCCGGATGAGCGGGATCGCGCCCGCGACGGCCGCCTCGAAGTAGAGGTCGGCGTTGTTGCCCTTGGCCGCGCCGTGGATGGTCGCGCCGTCCTCGGCGAGCAGCGCCTTGTTGGCCGTGACGACCGACTTGCCGCTGTTCATCGCGGCCAGGATGAGCGATCTGGCGGGCTCGATGCCGCCGATCACCTCCACGACGATGTCGATGTCGTCGCGGGTGACCAGGGCCTCGGCATCGGTGGTGAGCAGGGCCGGATCCACGCCGGCGTCCCGTTTACGGCCCAGCCGGCGCACGGCGACACCGGCGAGCTCCAGCGGGGCTCCGATGCGGGCGGCGAGGTCGTCGGCCTGCTCGTGCAGCAGCCGGATCACCTGTGAGCCGACGACACCGCACCCGAGGAGAGCGACTTTCAGTGCCATCTGTCCGAACTCTCCTTCTTGTTCCGGTTTTTGGACCGGAGGGGAACGGCGGTCATCGCCATCGGCCGGCTTCTTTCGCCACTGTGGGCTCGAGATGTCACAGCTGGCCTCTCAGCAGGTCGTCCTCGGTCTCCCGGCGGACGATCACACGGGACACTCCGTCCTTGACCGCGACCACGGCGGGCTTGGGAAGGTAGTTGTAGTTGTTGGCGAGCGAGCGGCAGTAGGCGCCGGTGCCGGCGACGGCGATCAGGTCACCGGTGGCCAGGTCCCGTGGCAGCCACAGGTCGCGGACGACTATGTCGCCGCTCTCGCAGTGCTTGCCCACCAGGCGCGAGAGCATCGGCCCCGAGGCGCTCTCGCGCGAGGCCAGGCGCGCGGTGTACTCGGCGCCGTAGAGGGCGGTGCGGATGTTGTCGCTCATGCCGCCGTCGACGCTGACATAGGTCCGCAGCCCCTCGACGTCCTTGATCGTGCCGACCTCGTAGAGCGTCACGCCCGCGAGCCCGGCGATCGCCCGGCCCGGCTCGACGGTGAGCTTGGGCACCGGCAGGCCCGCGGACTCGGCCACCTTCGCGACGATCTCCCGCAGGCTGTCGGCGATCTCCTTCACGTCGGGCGCGGTGTCGCCCTCGACGTAGGGGATGCCGTAGCCGCCGCCGAGGTCGAGCTCCGGCAGCACGACACCGTGCTCCTCCTTGATCTGCACCATCAGCGTGGCCAGGCGGCGCGCGGCCACCTCGAAACCGGCGGTGTCGGTGATCTGGGAGCCGATGTGGGAGTGCAGGCCGACGAGGTGGAGCTGGGGCAGTGCGAGGATGCGCCGGGCCGCCTCGGCCGCGGCGCCGCCGCTCAGCGAGAAGCCGAACTTCTGGTCGTCGTGGGCGGTGGCGATGAACTCGTGGGTGTGCGCCTCCACGCCCACGGTCACCCGGATCATGACCTGGGGGCGCCTGCCGTGCTTGTCGGCGAGGAAACCCAGCCGGGCGATCTCCTCGAAGGAGTCGGCCACGATGTGGCCGACTCCGACCTCGACGGCCTTCTCCAGCTCGGCGAGCGACTTGTTGTTGCCGTGCAGCGTGATCCGCTCGGGCGGGAACCCGACGCTCAGCGCGACGGCGAGCTCGCCCGCGCTGCACACGTCGAGGCCGAGGCCTTCCTGCATGATCCAGCGAGCGACCTCGCGGCACAGGAACGCCTTCCCGGCGTAGTGGACCTCACCGCCGGCGAACGCCTCGCGGTAGTCGCGGCACCGGGAGCGGAAGTCTTCCTCATCCACCACGTAGAGCGGGGTGCCGTGCTCTTTGACCAGGTCCCTGACGTCCGCGCCGCCGATCGTGATCGAGCCGTCGACGCGGTTCGACGTTCGCGGCCAGATCGTCGGGTCGAGCGTGTTCAGGTCGGCAGGTGCGTGCGGAGGGCGCTCCTCGGGCAGCACTTCGGCGTGCCGGTCACCGGCGGGGTGGGCGAATCGACTCACCCGATCGAGGCTATCGGACCCGGTGATCCCCGTGGGACGAGTGCCCACGTGGCGAGACACGATCAACCGGAAATACGCGAATTTTTCATGGCATTAATAACTTCGGCCACATAATTTTACGTTTTATGACGATCTGACCCTCAGGACGCCCGGCCCCTCCTGCCCGTCACAGCCTGTCGGGCGCCGTCTCGCCCAGCGCCCCGAGCCCCTCGGACAGCACGTCCCGCACGGCCCGGGCCTGCCGTACCCGGGCGGCGTGCAGGGCCGACGGCCGCTCGTCTCCCTTCGGCAGCGCGGGGGCCAGCTCGAACGCGTCGTGGTAGGCCAGGGCGAGCCGCTCGACGTAGGCCGCCCAACCGGGCTCCCGGCTGACCCGCCTGCCGTGCACCTCGGCCAGCGACCGCAGGACCGCCCGGTCCCACCGGCCCGCGAGCAGCTCCGGCCGAAACCGCCCGCCGACGCCCAGCACCGCCGCCCAGCGCTGTACGGCGACCGCCCGCACGTGCGCGTATCTCACCACGAATCCGGGGTTGTCCCACGTCCTGGGGAAGTCGGTCCACGGTGACGCCCCCGCGACCGGCGCGGCGGCCGGGCCGATCTCCGAGACGAGCTCCCCCGGCACGGCCACCACGATCTCCAGAAACCCGTCGCCCCGCACCCGGACGTCCGCTATCCCCGGCAGCGCGCGCAGCCGCGCCGCCATCTCCTCGGGGGCCTCCCGCCGGCGCAGCGCGGCCGGCGAGACGTAGCGGGCCTCCTCGGCCCACGTCCCCGTCGGAACCGGCGGCAGGCCCAGAACCTCGCCGAGCTGACCTGGCGTCACGCCCGGCAGCCTAGACCAGCCTCGGACCGGCTTCAGACCAGGACGTGCGGGGCGGGCGGGCCGTAGTCGACGAGCCGTGCCGAGCCGAGGAGCCCGGCGTCGTGGTCACGCAGACAGATGTAACCGAACCGGTCGGCGGAGAAGACCTTGACCCCGTCCGTACGGCACTGGCGCATCAGCACCTCGCCCCATCCCTCGGAGACGTCGGCGAAGCCGATGCCGCGCAGAACGGCCCGGCGGGCCAGCAGGGTGGCGCCGGCGACCTCGGGAAGGTAGGAGTATTCGGCCGCCGGCTGGCGCAACACCGTGGCGGCGGCGTCGCGCAGGTGGGCGTAGAAGGCCGCCTTGCCGACGATGTCGGCCGTGGTGAACAGGAACGCGCGGGCGAGGTCGGTCAGGTAGTGCTCGCCGTACACGTCCCGGGCGTCCATGACCGCCACCAGGTCGCCCTGGCACAGGTCGAGGGCGCGGTCGAGCATGCCGCCGGTGGTGAGCCCGGGATCGGCGGGACGGACCACGACGTCCACCCGGTCGGGCATCGCGGCGCGGGCCCGCGCCGCGGCGTCCGGGGCGTCCGACAGCAACACCAGCTGGACGACGCCCTTCTGCGGGGCGACCTGGGCCAGGGTGTGGTCGAGGTCACCCCGATCGATCATGATCACCGAGATGTTCAGGGTGGCTCGGGCGCTGGGCAGGCCGACCGTCTCCAGCAGCTCGTCCACCTTCTCGCTCATCGTGCCGGAGGCGTAGGCCTGGCGGAGCGCCGCGTGCGCCCGGCGAGCGTCGTCCTCGGCGTCGGCCGGACCCGAGGACGAGACTCCCCCGGGAGCCGCCGCGGGGCCGGAGGGGCGCGCCGGCGAGATCGGCGTGCCGCAGGCGGCCAGCTCGGCCAGCCGCCAGGCCTCCGTGCCCGGCGGGCAGTGGACGGCCCGGGGCCAGCGGTAGGAGGTGAGCACGTCCGGATACGACAGGTGCGCCGGGAGCAGCTCCTCCAGGGTGAGCACCCGGTCGAACCGGTCCCCGGCCAGCGGCAACGGATTGTGCACGCGCGGCTGGACGGCGAAGGGCAGCAGGCCCAGCGAGGGCGACCGGCGGCCGGGGCTCGGCTCCCGCGACGCCAGGGCGGCGCCCCAGGCGGCCACGGATCCGGGCAGCGCGGTGACGATGTGCTCGAACGCCCCGGCGGCGGCCGCGAAGCGGTCGACATCGCCGCGGGTGTGCCAGAAGACCGTACGGATGCCCCGCTCCGCGCACCAGGACAGCAGCGCCTCCAGCCCCTCGCCCGGCTCGCGCAGCTCCTGGGCCCACGGCCCCTCGGTGACCGACTCGACCAGCAGCAGGTGCGGGATCTCGGCGGCCAGGACCCGGGCGAAGTCCCTGGGCGTGAAGCCGGTGCTCTGCCGCCACTCGTAGCGCAGCAGCGCCTCGGCGTGCGGCTCGGCGACGACGGCCACGGTCAGGTGCGGGCGGGTGTTCGGGCCGGTCGGGACGCGGAAGGGCTTCAACCTGACCGACGTGCCGCCGATGGTCCTGGTGGACGTGGTGGCCTGGAAGGACGCGGCGGGGGCCGGCGACCTGTCGGCGCCGCGACGCGCGACGGGCTGGCGCTTGGGGGCGGCCGGCCGCTTGGCGGGCCTGGCGGCTCCGCGCAGGCCGCGCGCCAGCCGCACCGGGTTGCTCTTGCCCGTCTTGATCGCGTCACCGATCCGGGCCCAGCGCGCCACCTGCACCGACGACAGCTTCCACTTGGCGACCTCGGCCTGGTAACGCTGCTCGGCCAGATCACCGCGGAGTTTCTCCTCGGCCGCCTGCGCCTCCTCAAGCCGTTCCTCGGCCTCGCTCAGGCGTTCCTGGACCCCGCGGAGTTCGGCCGTGGCACGCTCCGCCTCGGCGATCCTCGCCTGCGCCGCGTCGAGCAATCGGGCCAGTTCGGCGGCCCGTTCCGCTTGGGCCACGGCCTCCCGCAACGCCAACCGTGTGCTTTCGAGTTGCTCGCCCGCCACGTCGTCCTCCGATTCCTGAGCCGGGCGAAAGGATACCCTTTGGTCAATCGCGACACAGAGGAGTCAGCACGGTGCAGTGGCCGACGTTCAATGTGAGGCCGTACGTCTGCGGCGGCGTCGGCCACCTCGACGAGGCCGTCCTGGAGACGCTGCGGGAGGCCGGGCCGCGGGTGAGGCCCGCGCTGCGGACGCCCGAGGCGGCGCTGTTCAGCTCCTCGCCCCTGCCCCCCTACCAGCGGGACGAGCGGACCTGGGCGTTCGCCTGGGGGGAGCGCCGGCCGGCCGGGAGAGCACCGTGGATCAATGTGGCGGAGGAGTTCGAGACCCCCGGCCTGATCGACGACGGGGACCGGATCGTGCTGCACACCGGTGGGCTCGGCCTGGTGGACGTCTATTACCTGTTCCAGGACGGGGCGGTCTACTTCTCCTCGCTGCTGGAGCCGCTGCTGGCCCTCGCGCGCACGCCGTACGAGATCAACTGGGACGCCTGGGCCTCGATCATCCAGCTGACCTTCCCGCTGCGTGACGACACTCCTTACGTCCAGGTCAAGCGGCTGGCCGGAGCCGGCGCGCTGGTCTTCGACCGGGCGTCGGGACGGATCTCGACCGAGCGCAGGATGCCCCGGTGGCTGCGTGAGGAGCCGTTCGAGGCGGGGCGGACGGCCGGGGAGATCCTGGAGATCCTGCACGAGGTCTACAAGGAGTTCGACGGACGTCCGCTGCTCGTGCCGGTCAGCGGCGGCTACGACTCGCGGCTGCTGTGCTCGGTCGCGGTCGCGCGGGGCGCCGACGTGGAGTCGTGGACGACGAGCCCGGACGACGGCACCGACACCGACATCGCCTTCGCCCGCGCGATCACCAGCGAGCTCGGCGTACGGCACCGCGTGATCACCCAGGACGCCTCCGCCTATCCCGGCGACGCGCTGGCCGTCGCCCGCCGGCTGGAGTTCCTCACCCCGCACCACGCCTGGTACACCCCCTTCGCCCGCGAGGTGCACAAGGCCGGCCGGACCCTGGTCGACGGCCTGGCCGGAGGCCCGCTGCTGAAGAACTTCATGGTCAGCGGGGCCGCGCTGGAGGCCTCCTCGCAGGCGGAGCGCAAGGCGGCGCTGCTCGGCTCGCTGGCCCTGAGCACCCCGTCGGTGCCGTTCCTGTCAGAGGAGGCGTCCGCCTGGATCACCTCCTCGGTCGAGACGGCCTTCGCCCAGTCGACCTCGATGCTCAACGGGCACCGGGCCGAGTTGCCGCTGTCGGTCCTGCACACCCGGACCGCCCGGGGCATCGCCCGTTCCCCGGTCAACCTGGTCGGGCCCGAGGTGTCGTTCGCGGCGCCGTTCATGCACCCGGACTTCTTCGACGCCGCGCTGTCGGTGGGCGTGGCCCGCAAGGACAAGGGCCGGTTCTACCGGGAGGTCCTGCACACGGCCAACCCGCGCGTCGCCGCGCTGCCCTCCACCAACGTGGTCAAGCAGCCGCTCCAGCGGGTACCGCTGCGCTCGGCCGCCGCCCCCGCGCGGGAGTACGGCCACCGGATGCTGACCCGGGTCGCGGGCGCCGTCCCCTCGCTGCTGTCGGAGCCTCTTCACGACGTGGTCGCCGAGGGGCCGGACGCCCTGGCGCGGTTCAACGGGTGGAACGACCGGTTCTGGGTGCGGAGCCTGGTGCTGTTCGGAGCCTGGCTGGGCGACTACGAGGACCGCCTGCCCACCCTCACCCCGCCCTGGGCTTGACCCGCCTGCTCGGCCCCGGGCTCCACGTGAGCGTCCGCGGGCCGGGTTCGACTTTTTCCCTGACAAACACGAGAGCGTGACGCTACTGTTGCGAAGCGTGACCATAACATATGATGCTCATATGAGCACCAAGCCGGTTACCGCGACACTGGAAGAAGATCTTCTCGCCTACGTGCAGGAGCAGGTCAGTCGAGGACGCGCCAAATCGGTCTCGGCCTATCTGAACGCAGCGCTGGAGCGGCAGATCGCCATCGACCGTCGTGCCGACGCCGCGTGGAAGGCCGCAGTGGAGAAGGCCCAGCAGAACCCCGAAGAGGTCGAGAAGGCCAAGCGCCGCGCCCAGCGACTGATCGAGATCCTCAATGGAGGATGACGTCAAGCAGGCCCTCGTCCTGGATGTGTCCGTGCTCACCGAGTGCGCTCGCGGCGATGTCGGGATCATCAACTTGATCCAGCGATTCGACGCGGACGGCAAGCCACTGATCATTCCTGCCATGACCGTCACCGGCGCGACGGTCGAGTTGGGCGGAAACCAGGATCAACTGGCTGTCATCAGCGGCCTGTGCCGCCTGGACTCGGCCAGCGTGCCAGCCGTGAACGACTTCAAGGATGGCGTCGAGATCGGGCAGGTTCTGGTCGAGGTAGAGGCCTGCGTCACCTCGTGGGACGCCCATGCCGTGACGGAGGCCCTGCTTCACCGTTGCCCCATCCTGACAGCCGACTACGCGCGATGGAAGGACGTCATCCAGGACCTGCCCGGAGGACCCACCGTCGTCGAGATCGCCGACCTGGGAGATTGACGGCGGTTCGAATCCATACACCGTCCCCCGGCCTGGCGGCCGTCTTCTATGACGACGACCGGCCGGGGAAATCCACGTCACCTCACAGGCTCGTCACATGGACCACCGGAAGCTCACCCGCACCTCCCCCTGGAACCCATGACATGAGCCCGTGACCGCGCGCTCGGGATCGGACGGTCCAGCAGGAAGCGGGCAGGTCCATACCGTATGGGCAGGTAGGGCCGTTGGGCGGGTCCGTGGTTCAGGGGAGACGACCCGGCCGCCCCCGCCGCGAACGCCGGGCCGCCGGCGGTGACCGAATTCGGGCGGTCGGCCGTGGCGTTGCGTCCACCGGGTATATGCCGAGGTCAGCGCAACCGCGTGTGACGTGCCTCACGAAATAGACGTTGAGCGACAACACGATTACGGGTGCGCGGCGCGATGCTCACGGGGATTCCGTGGCGCACGAACGTTACGGGTCGTTCGGGGGCTCCGGCTCGCCCGAACGGCTGGTAGTCTTCGGCCCAGAAAGCGCCACAACGGACAGCCCCGAATCACAAATTCGGTCTGCCGAGGGCATGGAGCACGTGGGGATGACGGCTCCCGCCAGCGCGGTCACCAAACATCATCAGCCGGACTATCCGGTGACTTCGTCCTGCCCTTTCTCACCGTGAGCGAGAACACGATGACCCCATCCCCCTTCCTGGAGCCTGTCGCCGAAGACTTCGTCTCGGCGGATCCACAGTGGTACAAGCGGGCGGTTTTCTATGAGGTGCTGGTCCGGGGGTTCAAGGACTCCAACGGGGACGGCACGGGAGACCTGCGCGGCCTGATCGACAAGCTGGACTACGTCAAGTGGCTCGGCGTGGACTGCCTGTGGCTGCTTCCGCTGTACGAGTCGCCACTGCGTGACGGCGGCTACGACATCTCCGACTACATGAAGATCCTGCCGGACTTCGGTGACCTCAGCGACTTCATCCAGCTCATCGAGTCGGCTCACGAGCGAGGCCTGCGCATCATCACCGACCTGGTGATGAACCACACCAGCGACAAGCATCCGTGGTTCCAGGCCTCGCGGCACGACCCCGAGGGCCCCTACGGCGACTTCTACGTCTGGTCCGACGACCCCACCGGATACCCCGACGCGCCGATCATCTTCATCGGCGCGGAAGAGTCGAACTGGACCTACGACCCGGTCCGCAAGCAGTACTACTGGCACCGCTTCTTCCACCACCAGCCGGACCTGAACTACGACAACCCGGCGGTCCAGGAGGCCATGCTGGAGGTCCTGCGCTTCTGGCTGGACCTGGGCATCGACGGCTTCCGCCTGGACGCCGTGCCCTACCTCTTCGAGCGCGAGGGCACCGACTGCTCCGGCCTGCCCGAGACCCACGCGTACCTGAAGAAGGTCCGCGCCGAGGTGGACCGCCTCTACCCGGACCGGGTGCTGCTGGCCGAGGCCAACGGCTGGCCCGAGGACGTGGTGGAGTACTTCGGTGACCCGGCGGTGGGCGGCGACGAGTGCCACATGGCCTTCCACTTCCCGCTCATGCCGCGCATCTTCATGGCCGTACGGCGGGGCAGCCGCGAGCCGATCTCCGAGATCATGTCGCGGACGCCGAAGCTCCCGGACAGCGCACAGTGGGGCATCTTCCTGCGCAACCACGACGAGCTGACCCTGGAGACGGTCACCGAAGAGGAGCGCGACTACATGCACGCCGAGTATGCCAAGGACCCGCGCATGCGGGCCTACCTGGGCATCCGGCGCCGCCTGGCCCCGCTGCTGGAGAACGACCGGGACCAGATCGAGCTGTTCACCGCGCTGCTGCTGTCCCTTCCCGGCTCGCCGGTCATGTACTACGGCGACGAGATCGGCATGGGCGACAACATCTGGCTGGAGGACCGTGACGCGGTCCGCACCCCGATGCAGTGGAGCCCGGACCGCAACGCCGGCTTCTCCACGGCCGACCCGGGCCGCCTCTACCTCCCGGCCGTCATGGACCCGATCTACGGCTTCCAGGCGGTCAACGTGGAGGCCCAGCAGAAGAACCCGGCGTCCCTGCTGCACTTCACCAGGAAGATGCTGGAGATCCGCCGCAGCCACCCGGTCTTCGGCACCGGCATCTACAGCGAGCTGTGGTCCGGCAACCCGGCGGTGCTGTCCTTCATCCGCGAGGACGGCGACGACGTGATGCTGTGCGTCAACAACCTGTCGAAGTATCCGCAGCCGGTCGAGCTGGACCTGCGCCGCTTCGAGGGCATGACGCCGGTCGAGGCCCGGGGCGGCGTGCCGTTCCCGCAGATCGGCACCCTGCCGTACCTGCTGACCCTGCCGGGTCACGGCTTCTACTGGTTCTCCATCAACACCCACTGATCGCCCACGACGGTGCGGCACGGCTCTGCCGTGCCGCACCGTCGTGCGTCGGCGGCCCGGCGGTGCCCGCGCGTGAGGCCCACTCCTCTACCTCGCGGCCGTCGAGACCTGAGCCCACCCTGCGGTCGCCGGGACCTATCTTGCGGTGACCGGGACCTGGGCTCGCACGGCCCGGCGGGCCGGTATCAACGTCACCAGCAGGGCCGCCCCCACCGCGATCAGCACCGCGAAGATCAGCGTCAGGGCCGAGGGGGTGCGGCCGATGCCCGCGCCGACGCCGCTGGTGTGGCCCTGCAGGTCGATCAGCCCGCCGACCAGCGAGGCGCCTGCCGCGGTGCCCGCGACCACGCCCAGCACGACGAGCAGTCCGGTGCCGGTGACCAGGGTGGCGGCCACCTGCCGGGGAGTGAGGCCCATGGCCTTGAGCACCGCCAGGTCCAGCGCGTGATCGCGTAGGCCGAGAGCACTGGCGGTCAGCAGGTTGGCCAGGCCGAGCAGCGAGAGCACCACGATCAGTCCCACGATCACCAAACGGATGATCGAGAGCCGCTCCGCCGGGTTGACCACCCGGTGCACCTCCAGCTCCTCGTTCGAGGCGGCCAGCAGGCGGGCCCGGACCGTGCCCGGGTCGGCTCCCGGCCTCAGCACGAGGCGGTAGAACTGCGGCGGCACCGCGTCCTTGGCGGCCAGGCTGTCCAGCCCGAGGGAGAGCACCTCGCCGTCCTGGTCGGGCTCGACCACCCGGCCCACGATGTGCACGATGAGGGGCGTGCCACCCACCGTCATCCGGACCCGGTCGCCGATCTTCACTCCCAGCAGGTCGAGCAGCCCCTGTCCGGCGACGGCCTCGCCGCGGCCGGTGAACATCCGCCCTTCCACCACCGAGAAGGGGTACGGCTGGGCGGAGGTGCCCACGGCCCGGGCCAGCACGCTCCTGGTCTGCTCCGGCTCCAGCGCGGACACCTCGCTGCCCGGGTAGACGGCCAGCACGTCAGGATCGGCCTTGGCGATGCGTGCGGCGTCCTCGGCGGGGAGCTTGTCGGGCAGGACGGTGAGCGCCGCCGCCTGGCCGACCTGCTCGGGGTGGCGCAGGAAGTCGTCCAGGGTGGCCCAGCAGCCGAGACCGATCGTGATCATCATCATCGGGACGGCGACGCCGAAAATGCTCAGGAACGCGGGGACACGCCGGGTGAAGGCGTCGCGGGTGCCCAGCACCAGGGCGGGCGGCAGCCGTACGAGGAGAGCGAGCCGGGCCAGCCGCGACAGATGGCCCTTCGGTGGCGCGGCGGGCGCGGCGGGAATCGGCGGCGTGCGTCCGCCACGCCAGGCGGGCAGGGCCACCGCGATGAGGACCACCGCGGCGGTGCCGCCGGCGATCGACAGCAGCGGGATCGGCGAGAGCGGCAGGATCGGCATGCCGTCCAGCGCGAACGAGGCGGCGATCTGACCGCAGACCAGCCCGATGGCGATGCCGAGCAGGCCGAGCGCGCCGTGCTCGGCCATGAGCAGGCCGAAGACCTGACTCCGGGTGTAGCCGAGGGATTTCAGGGTGGCGATGTCGCGGGTCTGGGTGAGCACACGGCCGCCCACCACGTTGGCGATGGCCAGCGCGGCGGCGACCAGGCCGGTGATGCCGAACAGCGCCAGCAGCAGGCCCAGGAGCCGGTTGTCCAGCTCCATGGAGGCACGGACCTCACGCCAGGTGGACATGCGCTGGATCTGTCCGGCCAGCATGGTGACCGCGCCGTGCACGACCGGCAGCGTGTCCTCCCCGTCGGCCAGCCGCAGACCGGTGACCGACTCGCTGCGGCCGAGCGCGGGCTCCACCCTGGCCAGGGTGGGGGTCAGGGTCCAGGCCAGGCCGGGCGTCCACTCGGGGTAGAAGCCCTGGTCGGCGGTGTCGGCCAGGCCGACCACGATCAGAGGGTGGGAGGCGCCGCTGAGCGCGGTGACGGTGAAGGGATCGCCCACCCGCAGGTCGAGCGCCTTGGCGAAGGAGCGCTCGACGACCACGCCGTCGACGTCGCCGGAGCGCAGCCACCGCCCTTCGCGGACCAGCGGCGCGGCCACGGAGGGCGGTTCGGCCTGCATGCCCCGCAGCGCCACCGGCGACTTCTTGCCGTCCATCGTGAGCATCACGGGTGCCGTCCGGTACGGCCCGGCCACCTGGACCACGCCGTGCAGCCGCGACAGCGCGGTGACGTCGGGGGCGTCCTTGGTGTGGATCCACACGTGCGCGCCCCTGGACTCGGTGAACAACCCCCGCCACGGGTTGGTCCCGTCCTCCAGCAGCGTCGCGGAGGTGATGAGCGCGGTGACGATCCCCGCCACCGCGAGCACCGTCAGCAACGCCTGCCCGCGTCGAGCCTTCAGGTCGGCCCGGATCCATCTGGCCGAGGCCCTGGCGGTGCTCACGTCCGCGATCCCGGCCTCTGCCGCCGTCCCGCCGTCGCGCGCGGGCGGAGAACGCGGGAAGTCCGGCCGCGGAAAGCGGTGGGGGAAACGGCGGGGCGGACGGTGAAGGAAACGGTGGGGAAGGCAGTGGGGAAGGCAAGGGCGCGCATCGGCTATCCCCTCAGTTCGACGACGTCGCCCGCGGTGGCCCTGGGCCGGCGGCGGCCCGCTCCGACGGCGCCGTCATCGACGATCTCGCCGTCCAGCAGGGAGACCACGCGGTCGGCCAGGCTGGCCACCCGGGCGTCGTGGGTGACCAGGATGACGGTCTGGCCGTCGCGGTGAACCTCGCCGAGCAGGCGCAGCACGTCGCGGGTGTTACGGCTGTCGAGGTTGCCGGTGGGTTCGTCGGCCAGCAGCAGGCTCGGCTTGTTGGCCAGCGCGCGGGCCAGCGCGACCCGCTGCTGCTCGCCGCCGGCGAGCTGGGCGGGGGCGGCGTCGGCGCGGTCGGTCAGGCCGAGCTCCCCGAGGAGGTACTCCCGGCGCTCACGGGCCTCGCGCGGGGAGGCGCCGGCCAGCAGCGCGGGCAGCTCGACGTTGTCGGCCACGGTCATGTTGGCCACCAGGTTGAAGAACTGGAAGACGAAGCCGATCTTCTGTCGGCGCAGCAGCGCCCAGGCGCTCTCGCTCAGGGTGTCGGCCCGCTTGCCGTCCAGCCAGATCTCACCGCTGGTGCGGGTGTCCAGGCCGCCGATCATGTGCACCAGGGTGGACTTGCCCGACCCTGACGGCCCCATGACCGCGACGAACTGTCCCGCCTCGACCTTGAGGTCCACCCCTCGTACGGCGGGCACCGGCACGCCGCCGTTCTGGTAGATCTTCACGAGATTCACCGTGTTGACGATGGGGGGCGGGGATGGGCTCACGACAGGTCCTCCTGACAGCGTTCGAGCCAGTCGAGGTCGGCCTGCAGGTGCAGCATGGCTCCCTCTATCAGCAGGAGCGCGACGCGATCCCCCCGGTCGGTCCGCTCGGCCAGTTCGTTGAGGTCGCGCATGAGCGCGAGGTAGTGACGGCGCTGACGGTTGATCAGTACCATCCGGTCCGCGATGCCGGTCATGGGAGCCAGCACGAGTTTCATGAAGAACTCGTCCCGGACCCTCGGCCCCTCGGTGGGCTCGTCGACCCACACGTCAAGGAGATCCCGGCCCTTGGCGGTCAGATAGTACACCTTCTTGTTCGGCCGGTTGGACTGCTCCACATCCACGGCCCGCACGAGTCCGTCCTTCTCCAGACGGCTGAGCGTGACGTAGATCTGCCCTATGTTCGGCGACGGGTAGGCACTGCCGAAGATCTGCTCCAGCGCCTGTTTCAGCTCGTATCCGTGGGCAGGTTCTTTCGCGAGGAGCGCTAACAGCGACAGCCTCACGCCCCACCTCCTCGGAGTGCTCGTTACGTGAGCGTTATGTGTCTATCCGTTGACGTCCACATTAGCGCTGTGCATAACATGCATGCATCTACCTAACACGTATGTAACCGCTCCGAAACCTGGAGGCAACCGATGCGCCGTCTGCTCCCCGTCGCGCTCGCCGTGCTGGTCACGGCGGGATGCTCGGCGGCGGTCGCGCAGAAGGCGGAGCGGTTCGGCGGGACCGGTCCCTTCACTCTCGTGACGGGACGCGACACGACCGGTTACCTGCAACCGCTGCTCGACCGGTGGAACCAGGCCCACCCCGGGGAGCGGGCCACCCTGCTCGAACTCCCCGAGGCGGCCGACGAGCAGCGCGCGCAGATGGTGGCCAACCTGCAGGCCAAGAGCGACCGCTATGACGTGCTCGGCCTCGACGTGGTCTGGACGGCGGAGTTCGCCGACGCCGGCTGGATCCTGCCACTCGAGCGTGGCATGTTCCCGCTGGACCGGTTCCTGCCGCCGGTGGTGGACACCGCCATCTACAAGGACAAGCTCTGGGCGGTGCCCTACACCAGCAACGCCGGGCTGCTCTACTATCGCAAGGACCTGCTCGCCAAGCAGGGCTTCAAGCCACCCAAAACCTGGGCGGAGCTGCGCGAGCAGGCACGCGCGCTGCACGACAAGTACGGCATCGGCGGTTACGCGGGCCAGTTCCTCGCCTACGAGGGGCTGACCGTCAACTTCGCCGAAGCGGTGCAGTCGGCGGGCGGCCAGATTCTCAACCGGGACGGCACGCAGGTCACCATGGACGTGGCCAAGGCGAAGACCGGCCTCGACTTTCTCGTCGGTGGATTCCGCGAGGGATGGATCCCGCAGGAGTCCCTCTCCTACAAGGAGGAGGAGTCGCGGCTGGCCTTCCAGGAGGGCCGGCTGGCCTTCGCCCGCAACTGGCCGCACGCCTACGGCCCGGCCACCACCTCGGCGGTCGCCAAGAAATTCGGTGTCACCCGGCTTCCCGGACTGAACGGTCCGGGTTCCAGCTCGCTGGGCGGGGTCAACCTCGCGCTCAGCGCCTACTCCAAGCGGCAGAAGTCGGCGGTGGAGTTCATCCGCTACTTCACCGGCCTGGAGAACCAGCGGCGGGTGCTCGTCAACGGCTCGTTCCCACCCGTGTGGGCCGAGCTGTACGACGAACCCGGCCTGATCAAGCGTTTCCCCTACCTGCCGGTTCTCAAGCAGAGCATCCTCTCCGCTCGGCCGAGGCCGACCAGTGCCAACTACAACCAGGTGAGCCTGGTGATCGCCAGTGCGGTCTCCAACGCGCTCACACCGCCTTTCAAGGAGACCGGCGAGGATGTCGTCGCCTCCATGAAGGGTCAACTCAACGAGATCATCCGGGCTCAGTGAACCGGGGGCGATCCCCTCGGCGAGGCCGTCATCCCCACTCCCGGTCCGAATCGGGGGTCATCCCCACCCCCGGTCCGAACCGAGCGTCATCCCCATCCTCAAGTCCGCATTGAGCTGTCAGCCCCGTCCCCAGTCGAATCCCGGGAGCTCTGACAGCACAGGAGGTTTGTTCAGCATGCGTAAATCCCTCGCGACAGTGACGACGGCCGGTCTGGCGCTCGCGCTCGCCGCATGCGGCGGTCAGTCGTCCGACACGGCCGCCTCCCCCGCCGCGACCGACGGCTCCTCCGCCTCCGCTCCCGCCGCCAAGACCCTCGAAGGCGTGACCATCGAGGTCGCCGCCAAGTGGACCGGCCCCGAGCAGACCAACTTCCAGGAAGTGCTCAAGGCCTTCGAGGCCAAGACCGGCGCCAAGGTCACCTACGCCTCCACCGGTGAGGACACCGGCGCCTACCTCGGCCCGCGCATCCAGGGCGGCAACCCGCCCGACATCGCGGTCCTGCCCCAGCCGGGCCTGGTCAAGCAGTACGCCGACCAGAAGGCGCTCAAGCCCCTCTCCCCCGAGGTGCTCAAGCAGGTCGACGACAACTACACCCCGTACTGGAAGGAGCTCGGCTCCGCCGACGGGCAGGCCTACGGCGTGCTGGTGAAGGCGGCCCACAAGTCGCTCATCTGGTACCGCGACAAGGCCTTCCAGGACGCCGGGGCGCAGCAGCCGGCCACCTGGGACGACCTGGTCAAGACCGCCCAGGCGGTCGCCGACTCCGGCACCTCGCCCTTCTCCCTGTGCGGTGCGTCCGGCTGGACCCTGACCGACCTGTTCGAGAACGTCTACCTGTCCAGCGCCGGTCCGGAGAACTACACCAAGCTCTCCAAGCACGAGATCCCGTGGACCGACCCCAGCGTGACCACCGCCCTGGAGAAGATCGGCCAGCTCGTCGGCAAGAAGGAGTTCCTGCTCGGCGGCCCCGCCGGCGCCCTGCAGACCGACTTCCCGACCTGCGTAACCCAGGTCTACGGCCAGGACAAGTCGGCGATGGTCATCGAGGCGGACTTCGTGGGCACCACCGCCGAGGAGTCCGGCGCGAAGCTCGGCGAGGAGGCCAAGTACTTCCCGTTCCCGAAGGCCGGTGACACCGAGCCGGTCGTGCTGGGCGGCGACATCGCGGTGGCGCTGAAGGACTCCAAGGGCGCGATGGCGCTGCTGGAGTTCCTCGCCTCCAAGGAAGGCGGCGAGGTCTGGGCCAAGCTCCCCGGTTACCTGTCGCCCAACCGCAACGTCTCGCCCGACAACTACCCGAGCGAGCTGACCAAGAAGCTCGCCCAGACGATCATCTCCGCCGGCGACGCCGTCCGCTACGACATGTCCGACCTCGCGCCCAGCGCCTTCGGCGGCACCGACGGCAAGGGTGAGTGGAAGCTCCTGCAGGACTTCGTGCGCGACCCCTCCAGCATCAAGGACATCCAGTCCAAGCTCGAGGCCGAGGCCAAGAAGGCCTGGAAGTAAAGGAGAGCGGCCGTGACCGACCGGTTAGACGGCCCGCAGGGTCCGCGCGGCGGCGGCGACGCCGCCCGCGGTTCCTCCTCCGGACCGAATGACGCTTCCGGGGCCTCCCTCGACCTGAGTGACAAGCCCCCTCCCCCCTCCCCGGCTTCGGTCGCGGAGACCACCGCCTCCCCGGCTCCGGTCGCGGAGACCACCGCCTCCCCGGCTCCGGTCGCGGAGACCACCGCCGAAACGGACGGCTCCCCCACCCGGGAGAGCGCCGGACCCGCCGCTCCGGCAGCGGCGACGGGTGCCGCCTCCCGGCTCGGACCGCCGCCGACGCTGGCGATCTGGTTCCTGCTGCCGGGCGCGATCCTGCTCGGCTCGATGGTGATCTACCCGATCGTCTACTCGCTCTTCCGGAGCCTCTACGACGCCACCGGCGACACCTTCGTCGGGGTCGACAACTACGGGACGATCTTCAGCGACTCCTCCACCCTCACCACGATCAGGAACAACCTGATCTGGGTCGTGGTGGCGCCCGCCCTGGTCACCGTGGTCGGCCTGATCTTCGCCGTGCTGACCGAACGGATCCGCTGGGCGACCGCCTTCAAGCTGATCGTGTTCATGCCGATGGCGGTCTCGTTGATGGCCTCCGGCGTCATCTTCCGCCTGGTGTACGAGCAGGACCCGGACCGGGGCGTGGCCAACGCCGTGATCACCTCGGTGAGCGACTTCTTCGGCTCCAACCCCGGCTACCCGGACGCCCGTCCCAGGGAGAACGACCAGGCGCCGGTCGCCGCCCAGCAGGGCGCGGTGGTGACCAAGCAGGCCGCCAAGCCCGGACAGGCCGTGCTCATCCCGCTGGTGGGCGTCAAGCCCGACGCCCTCGCCTCGGCCTCGACGGCGAAGGCCGTCCAGCCCGGCCCCGGCGAGCTGGCCGGAACCGTGTGGGTGGACTTCACCCAGGGCGGCGGCGGTGCGCTCAACCAGGTGGACGGCACCGAGAAGGGCCTGACCGGGGTGACGGTCGAGGCGGTGCAGAACGGCGCCGTCAAGGCGACCGCCACCACCGAGGACGACGGCACCTTCCGCTTCACGGGGCTCGCCCCGGGCGACTACCAGGTACGGCTGCCGCAGTCGAACTTCGAGGCGTCCTTCAACGGGATCGCCTGGCTGGGCCCGACACTGATCACCCCGGCGATCATCGGCGCGTTCATCTGGGTATGGGCGGGGTTCTCCATGGTGTTGATCGCGGCCGGCCTGTCGGCCATCCCGCGCGACGCGCTGGAGGCGGCCCGCATCGACGGCGCCACCGAATGGCAGGTGTTCCGTAAGATCACCGTTCCCCTGCTCTCCCCGGTGCTGCTCGTCGTGTTCGTCACGATGATCATCAATACCCTGAAGGTCTTCGACCTCGTCTTCGTCATCGCACCGGGATCGGTGCAGCCGCAGGCCAATGTGATCGCGCTGGAGATGTGGCGGGTCTCCTTCGGCGGCGGTGGCAACCAGGGGCTGGGCAGCGCGCTGGCCATCTTCCTGCTGATCCTCGTCCTGCCCTTCATGATCATCAACATCCGCCGGTTCAGGAGGGACAACCAGTGACGACCTCCACCCTCGGCGCACCGCCCCGCGGTGCCGTCGGCCGGGTCATCGATCGGATCGGCGGCGGCCTGGTCCAGGCCGTGCTGGTGCTGATCGGCGTGTTCTGGCTGGTGCCCACCCTCGGGTTGTTCGTGGTCTCGATCCGCGAGGAGACGGCCAACAACTCCACCGGCTGGTGGACCGCGCTCACCAAGCCGGCCGAGCTGACCCTCAAGAGCTACTCCGACCTGCTGGCCACCGGGTTCACCGCGTCGTTCTGGAACACCGTGTTCATCACGGTGCCCACGACCCTCCTGGTGATCGGCATCGCGGCCATGGCGGCCTACGCCTTCGCCTGGATGGAGTTCCCCGGCAGGGACACGCTGTTCCTGGTGGTGATCGGCCTGCTGGTGGTGCCGATCCAGATCGCACTGATCCCGATCGCGAAGCTCTATGGCACGATCGGCATCTTCGGCTCCATCGCCGGCGTGGTGCTCTTCCACGTCGCCTTCGGACTCCCCTTCGCCATCTTCCTGCTCCGCAACTTCTTCGCGGGCATCCCCAGCTCGCTGCTCGAAGCGGCGCGGATGGACGGCGCGGGCGAGTGGAAGATCTTCTCGACCGTGGTGTTCCCGCTGGCCAAGCCCGCGGTCGCCTCACTCGGCATCTTCCAGTTCCTCTGGGTCTGGAACGACCTGCTGGTCGCACTGGTCTTCGCCAACACCGAGAACCAGCCGATGACCAAAGCCCTGCAGTCCCAGATGCGGCAGTTCGGAACCAACGTCGACATCCTGGCACCGGGTGCCTTTCTGTCCCTAATCATCCCGTTGGTGCTCTTCTTCGCCTTCCAGCGGTATTTCGTCCAGGGCATGATGGCCGGCTCGGTGAAATAAAGGGGCAGGTCCGGTACGGCTTGCACAGATTTCGGGTGCGAGCCGTACCGGACCTAAAAGCTCGATAGGGTTTTCTCCATGTCCGCACGCCCTTTGAACGAAGTCGTGGAAGCCGGGTGGGCCACGGCCCTGGAGCCCGTCGCCGATAGGGTCGCCGCCATGGGCGACTTCCTCCGGAAGGAGGTCGCGGAGGGCAGGCAGTACCTCCCCTCCGGCCCCCATGTGCTCCGCGCCTTTCAGCAGCCTTTCGACCAGGTGAAGGTGCTGATCGTCGGCCAGGACCCCTACCCCACGCCGGGTCACCCGATCGGCCTGAGCTTCTCGGTCGCCGCCGACGTGCGGCCCATCCCGGGAAGTCTGCGCAACATCTACAAGGAGCTCACCGAAGACCTCGGGCTGCCCATGCCGAGCAACGGCGATCTGACCCCGTGGGCCGAGCACGGCGTGCTGCTGCTCAACAGGGTGCTCACCGTCATGCCGGGCAAGCCCGCCTCGCATCGCGGCAAGGGCTGGGAAGAGGTCACCGAGCAGGCCATCAAGGCGCTCGCCGCGCGCGACAAGCCGATGGTCGCGATACTGTGGGGCCGCGACGCCCGCAACCTGCGTCCGATGCTCGGCGACGTCCCGGCCATCGAGTCGGCCCACCCGAGCCCCCTGTCGGCCCGCAGCGGCTTCTTCGGCTCGCGCCCGTTCAGCCGCGCCAACGAGCTCCTCGTGCAGCAGGGCGCAACTCCGGTGGAGTGGAAGCTTCCCTAGGCCGGACTCACCCCGCGAGGGCACTAGGATTTCCACCATGAGTGATGAATCGGGCACTGAACGCTATCTGCGTCTGACGGTTGAGCTGACCGTGGAGGTGCAGGACATCGGCGGGCTCCAGGCCGCCGCACTGAAGGAGATCAACCACCCGGACGCCGATCTGGACGACGACGAGCGCCGGGAGCAGGCGGAGATGGTCTCCGCCGACGACACCGGCGCCACGGCGCTGCAGTGGCTCATCGAGCCGGACCACGTCCTGGGCCTGATCGAGCACGTCGATCAGATCGAACCCCGTGAGGCCGTGCTGGGCGTGGAGCCCTCCGAGGGCCCCTCGGACGAGGAAGACGAGCACGACCACGACCACAACGGCCACGACCACGACCACAACGGCCACGACCACAAGCACTGAGGTCAGTCGTTGACCGCGAAGCCGTCCCCGAAGGCCCAGAGCTGACCTTCCAGGTCGAAGGCCAGATAGACCCTGGCGCCCTCGGGGGTGGCCTCGATCTCCACCACGATCTCCGCGCCCCTCGCCACGGCCTGCTCGTAGTGGGCGTCGAGGTCCTCCACCACGACGAACACCCCCTGGCTGACCGCCGGCAGGTCCAGCGCGCTGCGCAGGTACGGCTCGCTGTCACGGACCGAGGACAGCATGATCATCGCGTCTCCGAGCACGAGCCGGGCGTGTCCGATGCCACCTTTCGGCCCGGGAGCCGTGAGCTCCGCCCGGAAGCCGAAGACCTTGCCCAGCCATTCGATGGCGGCCGGGGCATCCTGGTAACGAAGGAACGGGACCACAGGGGACGTCGACATGCTGCCCTCCATCGAGACGATGCGATGTCTTCAGCCCCGAGCTTGCCACCGTTGGCCGGTCCCGTCAGCCCACCGGGCGGATCTTCTTCTCAGCCGGTGAGGACCTCCTCGCGACGGGCGATGAGGGCGTCACGGCGCTGTGCGAGCTCACCGCAGCGGACGACCAGGTGATCGACCGTGCCGCTCGCCCACTGGGCGACGTCGGCGACGGCCTGGCCGGTCCGGGCGATCCGCTGGTGCTTGATCGCGTCGGTGATGATGTTGTCGAAGAACATGTCGGCGAACCAGCGGGTGTCCACCTTGGGCAGCTGCGGGTTGGCCTGGACGCCGACGTCGGCGAGCTCGCGGGAGAAGGCGTCCAGGGCACGCTGGGCGTGCCAGGCGGCCTCGTCCGCGCTGCGCAGGTGGCCGTGCTCCAGCATGTCCGCGAAGCCGCCGCCGCTCAGCATGTCCCAGGTGGAGGCGCCTTTGGCGTTGCCGAGGCAGCGCATGACCTGACCGACCGCGTGGACGGCGGCGATCCCGGCCTGGCGGGCCTCCTCGTGCTCGCGGAGGTCGGCGAGGGTGTCGGCGAGCCGCTGGCCGATCTCGGTCAGCTCGCGTCCCCTGGCGTCGGCCGACTCGACCAGCAGACGCTCTTTGCGTTCGAGCAGCGCGGCGAACTCCTCGGCGGCGGAGCCGATCTCGGCCAGCCCGCTCTCCACGGTGAACCGGTCGGTCTGCAGCCATTGGAGTCGGGTCCGCTGCCCGTCCAGGCGCTGCCGTACGGCCTGCGCCTCGGCCCGCTCCCTGGCGAGCTTCTCCTCTTTGGACCCGGCCAGCCCGGACAGGAAGGCCGCGAAGCCGCCGCCCTCCAGCCTGGAGACGTCACGCTCTTCCTTGGCGAGCTGGGCCTCCAACTCGCCGGTGAGCCGCCCGACCTCGTCGAGCTGCGCGACCACTGCCTGGTGCTGCCGGGTCAGTTGTTCCAGCCGCCGCACCCGGTCGCGGGCGGCGCGCAGCTCGTTATCGATGTCATCGAAGGAGGTCACGTATTTGCGACGTCTGAAGGGGGCGAATCGTTCCGCCCGATATCTCTTTTTCTCCGGCGGGAGGGGTCAGGGAGGGCTCCCGGGCAGACCAAGGGTGCGGTGAAGCATCTGATGCATGTGGGCGCGGAAGCGCCGCAGAGCACGCGGGTCGTCGGGGCCGTGACGCTTGCCCACCTTGTCGAGCACTCCACTCTGGACGAAGCCGTGAATGCACCAGATCACCGTGTTGATCATGTAGTCCAGGTCTACGTCCTCGGCGATCGCCACCGGGGCTATGGCGTCGATGACGAGCTGGGCCAGCGGCTGGACGTACTGCGACTCCAACTCGGTGATGTCGCTGGCGTCGGAGAGCCAGCGGTGCATCCACAGCGCGGGAACCTCGGGATTCTCCGCGCAGAAGTCGATGTAGCGATCGATGAGCCGGTGCATGGCGACGATCTTCTGTTCCGGCGGAGCGGTCATCAGATCCTTCACCGCCGTCTCCAGGACGGCCGCGTGAGTCCGGTGGGCGCGCTCCATGACCGCGAGGTACAGATCCCGTTTACCGCCGACGTGGTGGCCCAGGGTGGCCGCGTCCAGCCCGGCGGCCTCGGCGATCTGGCCGCTCGAGGTGCCGTCATAGCCGAGGGCGGCGAACAACCTGGTCGCGACCTGCAGAATCAGCTCCTGCCGGTCGCTTTCGTCGGAGACCATGCAGCCGACCGTAAATCCGGCATGCGACTCAGTCAATCGCTCTATCCATAAAGCTTAGAATAAATCAAATAAAGAAGTGGAATTAGAATAGATATTCACGGTGGAGTTTTTCTGGGCGATGAACGGAATTCTCCGAGTCTTTTTCAGCGGTCAGCGCGGGAGGCGCAGGGCGCTTCCCGCGTCCGGGTGGATCACCCGGCCCGGTCAGTCCATCGAGACCAGCGGCGCGGGATAGCCCCTGACCCTCGTGGGAAGCCGCCACGGCTCGTAGATCATTTTCATCGGCACGGCGTCCAGCTCGGGCAGGTAGCGCCGGATGTACTCGCCGTCGGGGTCGAAGCGCTTGGCCTGCCGTATGGGATTGACGACCCGGTTGGGCCGGGTGTCGTTGCCGGTCCCGGCCACCCACTGCCAGTTGCCGTAGTTGTTGGAGACGTCGGCGTCGAGCAACAGGTCGAAGAAGTGCTCGGCTCCCACCCGCCAGTCCACCCGCAGCCGCCTGACCAGGAAGGACGCGGTCACCATGCGGGCCCGGTTGTGCATCCACCCCTCGGCGAGCAGCTGCCGCATGCCCGCGTCCACGATCGGCACCCCGGTCCGGCCCTCCTTCCAGGCCTGCGCCGCGTCCGCGTCGTCGTGCCATTCCTGACCCCGCGGGCGGTAGTCGTCGCGGTTGATGCGGGGGAAGGCCCGCGTCACCTGGTGGAAGAAGTCACGCCAGCACAGCTGCCTGACGAAGTCGTCGCCGTTCTCCGACAGCGACTCCAGCTCCAGCGGAGACAGGCAGCCGAAGCGCAGGTAGGGGCTGAGCTTGGAGGTGCGGTTGCCGGCCAGGTCGTCATGACCGTCGGCGTAGTCCTCCACACAGTATTTCAGCCACTGCCTCATGCGCTCGCGCGCCACCGTCTCGCCCCCTATGAACAGCCCGTGCGGCTCGTGCTCGGTCACCGGCAGCGGACCGCCCTCCAGGCCTTCGGGCAGGAGCACCTTCTCGGGGGCCTTCACCACCTCCCGGCGCGGCTGTCCGCTCCAGGCCCGCCAGTAGGGCGTGAAGACCCGGTAGTGGTCGCCGCCTCCGGAGGGCCGAAGCGCGTCCGGTGGCACGATCGTCACGCCGGGGAAGGTGCGCAGGTCCATCCGGTGCCGCTCGCACTCCCCGGCGAGCAGGCGTTGCCTGCGCTGCGCGAGCGCGCTGACGTCGGCGCTGACATAGACGGCCTGAGCCGGGAGCTCGCGGGCGAGCCGGAGCGTCTCCGCCACCGGATCACCCCTGCGGACCACGAGGTCGCCGCCTCGCCACCGAAGTGACCGGCGCAGATCGGCGAGGGATTCCGAGAGGAAGCCCGCCCGCCGGCCGGTGGGAACATAGGAGTCGACCACGAACAGAGGCACCACGCGGCAGGCGTCCGCGCACGCGGCGGCCAGCGCCGGATGGTCGTGCACCCGGAGATCGCGGTTGAACAGCACAATGACGGTGTCCATCACAGGGTGTTTCGGTGTCCGCGCGATCCCGGTTGCATCCACCCGCCCGGGTCCGTTCGCCGCGTCCGCCGGCCCGCCTCCACCGACTCCGTAGCCGCTCGTCCCGCGCTCCGACCGCCTGCATCCACCGGCGCCCGGTGCACGAAAGAAGCTTCGGGGGACGGACCACCCGCGCTGCCTGGCAGGCTGGTAAGGCGATCGTGGGCATGGGGTGAGGCGAGGATGGACGAGCAGGCGACCACCGAGGAGGAGCCGGGCTACGGCATAGGCGCCGTGGCCCGGCGCCTCGGCGTGCCCGCCCCCACGCTGCGCACCTGGAACCTGCGCTACGGGGTCGGGCCGAGCCGCCGCAGCCCGGGCGGGCACCGCCGCTACGACACCGGTGACCTGCGGCGGCTCGAAGAGATGAACCGCCTGATCAGGGAGGGTGTTCCGGCCGCCGACGCGGCCCGGCAGGTCCTGCGGACCGTCGCCGCGCCGCCCGGGGACCAGATCGTCTTCCCACCGCAGGAGCGCGCCCAGGACGGGCCGGCGCCCGCCCCGCCCGCGGGCTCCGTCCAGACGACGCCTGCGCCCCCGGCGGCGCGTCCCGTCCAGGAGACGTTCTCGGCCGCCCCGTCGTGGACGAGACCGGTGATCCCGACCGCGGCGATGCTGGCGCGAGCGGCGATCATGCTGGACAGCCGGACCGTGTCCGAGTGGATCGTCGCGGCGCTGGACAGGCACGGGGTCATATGGACCTGGGAGAATCTGGTGCTCCCGGTTTTCGGGACGATCTGCAGGCGCCAGGCCGAGACCGGCGCGAGCGTCGAGATCGAGCACCTGTTCTCCGACCGGGTGCTGGCCGCGCTGACCCGGCTCGTCGAGCGCCCGGCCCGGCCGGTCAACGAGCGGCCGGTGCTGCTGGCCTGCGCCGCGGACGAGCAGCACAGTCTGCCGATATACGCCCTGGCCGCCGCGCTGACCACCGACCGTCACGTGGAGACCCGGGTGCTCGGCGCGCGGACCCCCTACCCGGCGCTGGCCGACGCGATGCGCCGCCTCGGCCCGGCGGCAGTCTTCGTCTGGTCCCAGCTGCCCACGACAGGCGACCTCACGCCGCTGGCCTCGCTTCCCCTGCTGCGTCCGGCGAGCCGCGTCATCGCCGGCGGCCCGGGCTGGTGGGGAGAGCTCCCGCCGTCCGTTTCACGCGTCATGTCGTTCCGTGACGCCCTCGCCCAGATCGGCGTCGCGCTGCGCTGAGCCTTCCGGCGAAGCCGGGATCTCCCCGGGACGCCGAGCGCTTGCGGGCACCGCCGGTTCAGGCACCGCTGGTTCAGGCGCCACCGTTCAGGCGCCACCGTTCAGGCACCGTCGATTCAGGCACCGTCGATTCGAGCGCCGCCGTTCAAGCACCGTCGATTCGAGCGCCGCCGTTCAAGCACCGTCGATTCGAGCACCGTCGATTCGAGCGCCGTCGATTCAGGCGCCACCGGTTCGAGCAGGGCGCGCCGGTCCCTCACCCAGAGTTGCGATCTCGAAGGCGGGCGAGTATGAATAAGTTTTGAATAGGTTTTCTCGACAAGGGGAGCCGCCATGGCAGACAACCTGAACGTCCGGCTCGCCGAAGGCGATGACGCCGCGCTGGCCGAGTGCTTCCGTACGCATGGCTCGCTGATCCGCTCCTACCTGCGGCGGTTCGTTCCTCCGCAGGAGGTCGAAGACCTGCAGCAGATCGTCTTCGCCGAGGTGTGGCGATGCCGGCACCGCTTCGACCCGGCTCGCAGCCTCCCGGCATGGCTGATCGGCATCACGCACAACCGGGCGGTCGACCACCTGCGGATGCGCACGCTGCAGACGGTGCCGCTGGACGTGGTGGCCGACCCGGCCGGCGCGGACGGGCGCACCCACGGAGAGGGCCTGGCCGAGCGCGACGAGGTTCAGCGGGCCCTGGCCGAGCTCCCCGCGCCGCAGCGCCAGGCGATCGAGCTCGCCTACTACGGAGAGCTGACCCAGCGGGAGATCGCCGAGCAGCTGCGCGTGCCTCTGGGCACCGTCAAGGCCCGTACGGCACGCGGCCTGCGCCGCCTGTCGGACATCCTCGCCCCGGTAGCGGCATGAACGGCCGGGTAAGGCCCCGGGTCGCCGTGTCGAGCTGCCTGATGGGCGAGCCGGTGCGCTTCAACGGCGGCCACAGCCGCGACCGGTTCCTCAGCGGGGAGCTGGACCCCTATGTCGACTGGGTGCGCATCTGCCCGGAGATGGAGATCGGCCTCGGCACCCCACGCGAGACCCTCCGCCTCGAACGCTCCCCGGACGGGCCGCGTCTGGTCACCAGGAAGACCGGCGTGGACCTCACCGACGCGATGACGTCCCTGGCCATCGCACGGGGCCGCGGCCTCGACGTGGACGGCTACGTCTTCAAGTCCAGAAGCCCCAGTTGCGGGGTGCACGGAGTCGCGGTCCACGCCGGTGACGTGGCCGTGGAGCGCAGGGGCAGAGGGGTCTTCGCGGCCCGGATCCTCGACGCCCATCCGCTGCTGCCGGTGGAGGACGAGGGGCGGCTGAACGATGCGCTGCTCCGCGAGACCTTCGTGGAGCGGATCTTCGCGCACGCCCGGCTCCGCGCGTTGCTGGAGAGCGACTGGCGCGCGCGTGACCTGGTCGCCTTCCACTCCCGGCACAAGATGCAGATGCTGGCCCACGACCCCGCCGTCTACCGCGAGGCGGGCAGGGTGGTGGCCCAGGCCGGCCTGCGCTCCCGTGGGGAGCTGGCCGCCGACTACGGCCGTGTGTTCGGCACGGCCTTCGCCAGGAAGGCCGGCATCGGCCGCCACGTCAACGTGCTCCAGCACTGCATGGGCATGTTGAGCGACTCGCTGGACCCGATCCGGCGGGCCGACCTGGCGGAGGTCATCGCCGCCTACCAGGCCGGCCAGGTGGCGCTCAGCGTGCCGGCCACCCTGCTGCGCCACCACGCGCGGGGAGAGGCCGCGGAGTATCTCCGGGACCAGACCTACTTCTCGCCCTACCCGCAGGAGCTCCGCCTGCGCAACCACGTCCCGGTGTGACGGGTCCGTTCGTCACCCGCGCGACGCTCCCGCGAAGGCCTCTGCGGGATCGCCGGCGACCCGGCCGGCCCCGCAGAGGGCGTCCGAAGCAGGCTCAGGGCGTCTTCTCCTGGAGCCGGATCACCGCCAGGGAGTGAGCGGGCAGGATCAGCCCCTCCCCGAAGTCGGCCGCGGTCGAGTCGTCTCCCGCTGCGAGGCCGGACGCGGCGCCCTTCCCCGGGCCGGTGGGGCCCCCTCCCCGACCGGAGACGGACCCGTCCGCCCCCTCTCCCAGGCCGGACGGGTCGTGGCCGAAGTGGACGCCGGGATGCGAGGCCAGCAGGATGTGGCCGGGTGCGAGCCGTACCTTCAGCGGGATCGGGCTGAGGTTGGCGGCGACGCGGAGCGCTCCCCGGTGGACGACCAGCCAGGTCTCGCCGTGCTCGACGCGGACCCGGTCGAGCCGCGGATCCGACAGCTCCGGATGCGCGCGGCGCAGCGCGATCAGGGCCCGGTACCAGTCGAGATGGGCCCGGTGGGCGTCGTCGTCGAGCTCGCTCCAGTCGAGCTTGGAGCGCAGGAACGTCATCTCCTCCCCGGGATCCGGCGCCTTCTCGGCCCAGTCGTCGTAGCCGAAGCCGACGAACTCCCGCCGTCGCCGGTCCGCCTCGCCCTCGCGGAGCTGCGGCTCGACATGATCGGTGAAGAACAGGAACGGCGTGCGCGCTCCCCACTCCTCACCCATGAACAGCATGGGGGTGAACGGCGAGGTCAGCAGCAACCCGGCGGCCAGCCGCAGCGCCTCCGGGGGCATCCGGTCGCCCTCGGCGCGGTTGCCGATCTGGTCGTGGTTCTGCGCGGAGCAGACGAACCGGTAACCGGGCACGTGGCGGGCCGGACGGCCGTGGGAGCGTCCCCGGAAGGACGAGTAGGCGCCGTCGTGGAAGTAGGCGCAGGACAGCACCTTGGGCAGCGCTCCGGCGAAGTCGTCGTAGTAGCCGTGCCGTTCCCCGGTCACCGCCACGTGCAGGGCGTGGTGGACGTCGTCGTTCCAGGCCGCGGCCAGGCCGTACCCGCCGGCCTCGCGCGGGGTCATCAGCCGGGGGTCGTTGAGGTCGGACTCGGCGATGAGCGTCAGCGGCCTGCCCACCGCGGCCGACAGCGCGTCCACCTCGGCGGCCATCTCCTCCAGCAGGTGGACGGCCCGCTTGTCGTGCAGCGCGTGCACCGCGTCCAGCCGCAGGCCGTCGACGTGGTAGTCGCGCAGCCACTGCAGCGCGTTGCCGATGAAATAGCGGCGCACCTCGTCGGAGCCGGGGCCGTCCAGGTTGACCGCCTGCCCCCAGAAGGAGGAGGCGCTGGAGTGGAAATAGGGGCCGAAGGGAGCCAGGAAGTTCCCGGACGGGCCGAGATGGTTGTAGACGACGTCGAGGATCACGCCGATGCCCTGCCGGTGGCAGGCGTTCACGAAGCGTTTGAACCCGTCGGGGCCGCCGTAGTTGTCGGTGACGGCCCACAGGTCCACCCCGTCGTAGCCCCAGTTTCGCCCTCCCGGCACCGGTGGCACCGGCATGACCTCGACGAAGTCGACGCCGAGCGCGGCGAGGTGTTCGAGCTTCCCGATCGCCGCGCCGAAGGTCCCCTCCGGGGTGAAGGTGCCGACGTGCAGCTCGTAGATCACCGATCCGGGCAGGTCACGCCCGCGCCACAGGTCGTCGCTCCACACGAACCGGTCGTGGTCGTAGACCCGGCTCGGCCCGAAGATCCCCTCGGGCTGCCAGCGGGTCCGGGGATCCGGTAGCGGCTCCCCGCCGTCCAGCCGGAACCGGTAGTCGGCGCCGTGCCCGGCCCCCGGCACCTCCGCGAACCACCAGCCGCCCGCACCGGCGGACATCGGGTAGCGGACCTCGTCGATCTCCACGTCGACCGCCGTCGCCTGCGGCGCCCAGACCTCGAACATGGACTACTCCCTTTCCAAAAGCGCGACGGGATAGGCCGACAACAGGTGGGCCAGCGGGATCCGGCCGGTGTGCTCGGCGCCGGTCAGCAGGTCACGCCACACACCGGGCGGCAGTGTGATCGTCTCGCTTGCCCAGCCTCCGCGCCGTGCCAGCCCGACCGGCAGCCGGGTGGCCACCGCCACCGCCCGCTCTCCCCGCGCGAAGGCGATGACGTTCTCGCCCGCCTCCACCGGCACGTACGGCGCGGCCGGATCGAGCCGCCGTCGCAGGTTGAGCGCCTGGGCGGTGACCAGCAGTTTGGCCTCGTCCCATGGGGAGGCGCCCTGCCCGGCGAGCATCCGGCGGCGCAGCGGGAAGTCCACCGGACGACGGTTGTCCGGGTCCACCAGGGAGAAGTCGGTGATCTCGTTGCCCCAGTAGAGGTCGGGCACACCGGGCAGCATGAGCTGCAGGAGCTTCTGCCCCAGCGAGTTGGACCGGGCGTACGGCTCGATCCTGGCGGCGAACTCCGCGATCGAGGCACCGCACTCGTCGATCGCCCGGGTGACGAAGTCCCGGACGCCCGCCTCGTAGGCGGGGTCGGGAGCGGCCCAGGAGATCGAGGTCTTGGCCTCGCGGGCCGCCTTGAACAGGTAGTCGAAGAACCTCTCCGGGCCGATCGGCCAGGCGGCCATCAGGTTCTGCCAGGCCAGATAGTCGAGCGCCGGGTCGAAGGAGACCTTCGAGGCCCACTCCCCGACCGCCGCCGCCCACTCCTCGGGCAGCTCCGACAGCACGGCCAGCCGGGCGCGCACGTCCTCCGAGCGCTTGGTGTCGTGGGTGGACAGCGTCGTCATCGTGGCCGGCGACATCTCCCACGCGAACGCGTGGAATTCGCCGACGGCCCCGCCGAAGTGGTCCGGCTCGCCGCCCACCTCGTTCAGGCACGCCAGCGGATACCACCGGTACAGCGCGGTGTCCTCCACTCCCTTGGCCATCACCGGCCCGCAGGTCTGCTGGAAGCGGGTGACCGCCTCGGCGGGGCCGCGCAGCACCCGGTCGACGACCTCCGCGACCGGGGCGCCTTCGGGCAGCCGGGCCGCGGCGACCCGCCCGGCCGCTTCGACGATCGCGGCCGACGCCTCGGGCACCGGCTCTCCCGGCACCGCGTAGGCCCGGTAGACCGGCATCGCGGCGAGCAGCTCCACCAGTGTCTCGCGGTCGGAGCCGACGACGGCGTGCAGCCGGTCGATCTCGGCG
Source organism: Streptosporangium sp. CA-135522 (assembly GCF_050949235.1). Taxonomy (NCBI): domain Bacteria; kingdom Bacillati; phylum Actinomycetota; class Actinomycetes; order Streptosporangiales; family Streptosporangiaceae; genus Streptosporangium; species Streptosporangium sp. CA-135522. The sequence goes on along the minus strand of NZ_CP192026.1, from coordinate 1,861,560 downwards.
GTGAAGAACAGGTCGAGGACCTCCCGCTTGGACTCCCGGACCACCGTGGCGTAGTCGTGCGGCATGCCGGTCTGTGCGACGAACAGCTCCACCAGCGGCTTGGCGCCGGCGGGGTCCACGAAGAGCCGGGTGATCCGGTTGAGCACGTCGTAGCCGGTGGTGCCGTCGCAGTCCCAGTCGGCGGGCAGCCGCTCGGAGCCGACCAGGATCTTCTCGGCCACGGTCCACACGCCCGAGGCCGCGCGGAGCCGGGACAGGTAACCGCGCGGCTCGGCCAGCCCGTCGGGGTGGTCGACCCGCAGGCCGTGTACGACCCCCTCCTCGACCAGTCCCAGGATCACCCGGTGGGTGGCGTCGAAGACCTCCGGATCCTCCACGCGCAGCCCGATCAGCGAGGACACGTCGAAGAAGCGCCGGTAGCCGGGTCCGGAGCGCCAGTCGACCAGCCGGTAGTGGGTGTCGGGGAAGGGGAACTCGTGGTCGTGGTAGCGCAGCACGTCGCCGTCGGCCACCGGCGCGGTGTCGTCGCCGAGCACCGGCATGCTCACCTTGCCGCCGGTCCAGTCGATGTCGAACCACGACGCGTACGGCGACGCCTGCCCGTCCTTGAGCACCGACCACAGCGGCGCGTTGCCCGACTCGGGCACCGGAATCGTCATGTGGTTGGGCACGATGTCGACGACGATCCCCAGCCCGTGCTCGGCCAGCGTCGCCGACAGCGCCCGCAGGCCCTCGATCCCGCCGAACTCGGCGCGGACACGGGAGTGGTCGGTCACGTCGTAGCCGTGCTGCGACTGCGGCACCGCCTGCAGGATCGGCGACAGGTAGACGTGGCTGATCCCCAGGTCCCGCAGGTAGGGGGCGAGCTCGGCCACCTCGGCGAACCCGAAGTCGGGGGTCAGCTGGAACCGGTAGGTCGAGATCGGCACAGTAGCCGGCGCGGTGGCCGGCGCGGTGGCCGCCACGGGTTCAGGCGCGGTGGCCGGAGCACCGGCCGGCGCGGTGGATCGCTCAGACACGCCGCAGCACCCTCACCGATCTGCCGGTCACCGGCACGTCCTCACCCGCCCGGCAGATCCGGGAGTCCACTGTGATCGGCATCGCCGTGTCGATCTCCGTCAGCCACATCTCGCCGTAGTCCTTGGGAATCGTGAATTCGATGACATCGTGGTGGGCGTTGAACAGCAGCAGGAACGAGTCGTCGGTGATCTGCCGCCCCCGGCGGTCCGGCTCGGTGATGGCATCGCCGTTCAGGAAGACCGCCAGCGACTTGGCGTAGCCGACGTTCCAGTCGGCGTCGGTCATCTGCTCCCCCTGCGGGGTGAACCAGGCGATGTCGCTGAGGTTGTCCCCCGAGCCGCGCACCGGCCGGCCGTAGAAGAAGCGGCGCCGCCGGAAGACCGGATGCTCGGCGCGGAGCTTGGCCAGCCGCCGGGTGAACTCCAGCAGCAGCCAGTTTTCCCGGATGTCGGACCAGTCCACCCAGCTCAGCTCGTTGTCCTGGCAGTAGACGTTGTTGTTGCCCTGCTGCGTGCGCCCCAGCTCGTCGCCGTGGGAGATCATCGGCACGCCCTGGGACAGGAACAGCGTGGTCAGGAAGTTGCGCTTCTGCTGCTCGCGCAACGACTCGATCGCGAGCGTGGCGGGCCCCTCGGCCCCGCAGTTCCAGGACCGGTTGTCGTCGGTTCCGTCCCGGTTGTGCTCGCCGTTGGCTTCGTTGTGCTTGCCGTCGTAGGAGACGAGGTCCTGCAGGGTGAACCCGTCGTGGCAGGTGACGAAGTTGATCGAGGCGGCGGGGCGGCGGCTGTCGTCCTGGTACAGGTCGCTGGAGCCGGTCAGCCGCGAGGCGAACTCGGGCAGGGAGGCGGGCTCGCCTCGCCACAGGTCACGGATCGTGTCGCGGTACATGCCGTTCCACTCGGTCCACCGGGCGGGGAAATTGCCCACCTGGTAGCCGCCCGGGCCGACGTCCCACGGCTCGGCGATCAGCTTGACCTGCGACAGCACCGGGTCCTGCTGGACCAGGTCGAAGAAGGCGCTCAGCCGGTCCACCTCGTGCAGCTCGCGCGCGAGAGTCGCCGCCAGGTCGAACCGGAACCCGTCCACGTGCATCTCGATGACCCAGTAGCGGAGCGAATCCATGATCATCTGGAGCACGTGCGGGGAGCGCATGAACAGGCTGTTGCCGGTGCCCGTGGTGTCCATGTAATAGCGTCTGTCGTTTTCGACGAGCCGGTAGTAGTTGGCGTTGTCGATTCCCCGCATGCTCAGCGTCGGGCCCAGGTGGTTGCCCTCGGCGGTGTGGTTGTAGACCACGTCGAGGATGACCTCGATGTTCGCCTCGTGCAGCGCCTTGACCATGGCCTTGAACTCCAGGACCTGGCCGCCGCGCTGGCCGGTGCTGGAGTAGGAGTTGTGCGGAGCGAAGAACCCGATGCTGTTGTAACCCCAGTAGTTCGCCAGCCCCCGCTCGGTGAGAACGTGGTCGGTGACGAACTGGTGGACCGGCATCAGCTCGATCGCCGTCACCCCGAGCGCCGACAGATGGTCGACGATCTCCGGATGGCCGATGGCCGCGTAGGTGCCACGGATCCGCTCGGGGATCTTCGGGTGGTTGACGGTCAGGCCCTTGACGTGCGCCTCGTAGATCACCGTGTCGTGGTACGGCGTGGCGGGCGGCCGGTCGTGCCCCCACCCGAAGAACGGGTTGATCACGATGGAACGGGGGACGAACGGGGCGGAGTCGGTGTCGTTACGACTGTCCGGCTGCCCGAAACGGTAGCCGTAGGCCGCCTCATCCCACTTGACGTCCCCTTCCACCGCTTTCGCGTAAGGGTCGAGCAGGAGCTTGGCGGGGTTGCACCGCTGCCCCCGAGCCGGGTCGTACGGACCGTGCACGCGATAGCCGTACCGTTGCCCGGGACCGATGCCCGGCAGGTAACCGTGCCAGACGTATCCCTCGCACTCGGTGAACGGGACCCTGGTCTCCCGGTTGTCGTCGTCGAACAGGCACAGTTCGACCCGCTCCGCGGCCTCGGTAAAGAGCGCGAAGTTGGTCCCCGCGCCGTCATAGGTGGCCCCAAGGGGGTAGGGGTCACCCGGCCAGATCTCGATCATTACACCGCCCTTCAGCGGTGAGAAGACATGCCCAATGCTGCCTCAGCCATGCGTGCTTTCCCACCCTCAACACGGTGACCTTCGTCCCCTTTCCCCTTTGGAAGGGCCAAGGATTCCCCGGCACGCCCCATGGAGAGCCGTGGACGCATCGAGCCCCTCCCGCACCACGACGGGTCCGGGCGAGAGACCCGACCGCGACCGCCCGGCCGGGGCGAGCGGGAGACCTGACCGCGGCCGCCCGGCCGAGGCGAGGCGAAGATCGGCGAGACACGTCTAGCCGGGGAGCCCCGCCCGCAGGGCCCGGAGCGCGGGCTCGTACACGCTCACCCCGGCGCCGCGGACGAAATCCCCGGCGGCTCGCAGGTGGGCCTCGGCCCGTTCACGATCGCCTTCCAGCAGGGCGAGCCGCCCCAGGCACAGATCGGTGACCGACCAGCCCAGCAGCCGGCCCGCGTTCGGAGCCAGCCTGCCGTACAGGAGCCGCCCGGCGGCCACGTCGCCGAGCGCCCCGCAGAGCTCGCTGACGGCGTCCGGCACGAACCGGTAGCCCAGATCGGGGCCCACCGGAGCGAAGCCGTCACGGGCGAGCTCGGCGAAGACCGCACGCGCCTCATCGGCGCCGTCCAGGTCGGTCAGGGCCAGGCAACGCAGGATCTGCCAGGGTCGCTGACCGGGGCGCCGGGCCAGCATCTCGTCGGCCACCGCCAGCGCGGCGCCGGCCTCGCCCCGCGCCCGGTGGGCCAGGAAGCGGAACACCCCCTGCCTGAGGTGGGCGTCCCCCCTGCCCAGAGCCCCCTCCGGGTGAGCCGCGCCGGACTCCTTCGCCGCGGTGAGGGCGTCGTCGAAGCGCCCGCCCAGATAGGCGTGGATCGCCCTCTGCCAGGCCGCCAGGCTCACCATCGAGGGGGACCGGAGCCGCTGCGCGGTCTCCCCGAGCCAGGACAGCAGCTCGGCGGCCCGGCCGGCCCGGCCCTGGGCGGTCAGCTCGACGTAGTCGGCCTCGCGGCCGATCCACTCGACGGCCAGGTCGCCGGTACGGCGGCCGATCTCCATGATCTCGTCGATGGCCGCCCGCCTGCGCCCGTGGTCGTGGCCGTGCCGCAGGAGGATCTCCAGGACGATCAGCGCGTTGGCCAGTGCCCGGTCGTCACCGGTACGGCGTGCCAGCCCCACCGCCTCCTGGGCGATGTCCAGGCTGCGCTCGATGGGCCGGACCGTGGAGCCGGTCATCGCGGCGGCGGCCAGCAGCCGGGCCCGCCACGGCGATTCCTCCGCCAGGTCGGAGGCGAGGACCCGGCCGACGCGCTCGGCGAGCCGGTCGATGCCGGTCATCTCCTCGTACATGGCCAGGTGGATCGGGTCGGAGAAACCCAGAACCGCCCTGGCCAGCCGGTTGTCGTCACCAAGCCCCTCGGCGATCTCCGCGGCCGCCTCCAGCGAGGTGTGGGCCGCGATGCTCATGCCCGCCGCCGCCTGTGCCTCGGCCAGATCGAGCAGGAGGTCGCAGCGGAGCGCGTCGTCGGACCTGGGGAGCCGGTCGATCATCGCGATCGCCTGTTCGAGGTTCTCCACCGCGTCCTCGTGGGCGAACTGCGCCATCGCCTGGGCCGCCGCGCGCCGGGTGTAGCCGATGGCCTTGCCCGCCATCCGGGCGGTCACCAGGCCCTCGCGGTAGTGGTGGGCGATCTCGGTGAGGCGGGTCCCGCTCCGCTCCTCCACCACCTCGGCGATCCGCGCGTGCAGCCGCCGGCGCCGCAGCGGCGGCAGCGCCTCGCGCAGCACGTCACGGACGATGTCGTGGACGAAACGGCAGGTCAGGCCGTCACCCTCGGCCAGCAGCCGGGCCCGGACCGCGGCGTCGAGGATGTCGAACACCCGCTCCTCGGGCAGCTCCACCACCCGGAGCAGGATGTCGGTGGACGCGTCCCGGCCGAGCAGGGCCGCGGCGGTCAGCACCTCCTCGGTGTCCGGCGGCAGGCCGGCCATCCGGCCGCGCACGACGTCGGACAGGGCCTGCGGGGTCTCCCCCAGCTGCAGGACCTCTCCCAGGAAGAACGGGTTGCCCGCGGTCAGTCTGCCCATCTCCGCCGCCCGGTCCGGATCGGCGCCGGCCCGGCCGAGATATTCGCGGATCCCCTCCTCCCCGAGACCCCGCAGCAGGAGCCGGCGCACGTGCGGCAGCCGTACCAGCGTGCCGAGGATCTGCTCCAGCGCCCCGCCGGGCCGTACGTCGGTGTCGCGGTAGGTCGCCACCACGGTCAGCCCCGGGCAGAGCCGGGTGGAGGTGAGGAATTCCAGCAGCCGCAGCGACGACGCGTCCGCCCACTGGAGGTCGTCGAGGACGACCAGGATCCGGCCGTGTTCGTTCAGCAGCCGGGCGAACGCCTCGTAGAGCTGGAACTGGCCGGTGGCGGTGAGCCGGGCCGGCTCGCCGTCCTCACCGGCCAGTTCCTGCGCGGCCTGCGTCCACGGCCAGAAGGGCGGCGCGCCGGTGCCGTCCCAGCAACGGCCCCACACCACCCGGCGCCCCCGGGACGGCGCGGTCTCGGCCGCCCACTCGGCCAGGCTGGTCTTGCCGATCCCCGGCTCCCCGGCCAGCAGCACCACCCGGTGGTCCTGCGCGGCGACCGCCTCGTCCAGCGCTCGGGCCTCGGCTTGCCTGCCGACCAGTTCCGAGCTCCGCCCCGCCGCCGCCCGGACCCGGGGCGTGAGCGCGGGATCCTGGGCGAGAATGCGGCGCTCCATCTCCCGCGATCGGGGATCGGGGTCCAGCCCCAGGTCCTCCACCAGGAGCCGGCGTCCCTCGGCGAGTACGGCCAGCGCGTCGGCCTGCCGTCCGGCCTGGTAGAGCGCGTGCGCGCCGAGCACGCGCAGCCGCTCTCTGAACGGGTGGGCGGCGATCGACTGGGCCAGCCCGCCGGTCAGCGCGGACCCCAGGCCGAGTGCGAGGTCGGCCTCGGCCACGTCCTCCTCCAGGGTCAGCCGGAGCTCGGTCAGGTGGGCGATCTCCTCCGACGCCCAGGGCGCGCCGGCGAAGTCGGCGAGCGGCTCCCCGCGCCACTCCCCCAGCGCCAGCCGCAACCGCCTGCCCGCGGCCTCGTGGTCGCCCGCGGCGCCCATGCGCCTTCCCTCGGCCGCGTGCTCCCGGGCCCTGGCCAGGTCGAGCGCGTCGCCGGGGATGTCGAGGGCGTAACCGCCGGGCCTGCTGACCAGGATCGTGGGAGGCATATGCCGCTGCCTGCCGGGCTCGAAGACGCGGCGGAGCTTGGAGACGTAGGCCTGGACGGTGTTGACCGCGCCGGGCGGCGGCTGGTCCTCCCAGAGCGCGTCGATCAGCCGGCTCGGCCCGACCGGGCGGGGAGCGGCGAGCACGCACAGCGTCAACACCGCCCGCTGCTGGTAGGGCCCGATGTCCAACGACGTCCCGTCGTCGGCGACCACACCGACCGGTCCCAGCACACGAAAGTCCATCCGGCCACCTCGCTCGCGAACTCGGCCGATAGTACCTTTCGTACCTGTTCGGCAGTCCTCTCCGGCCCCTCCGGCCGCTCCGGACGTCATGCCTTCGCCGTCGGCATCGGGGATTTCGGCGTTTGACCCGTGCCACGGGGGTAGTGCGGGCGTTCTCACGAGCGGAGGACGCGAAAGATGGGCGGATTCAAGAAGTTCCTGATGAGGGGCAATCTCGTCGAGCTCGCCGTGGCGGTGGTCATCGGCGCGACCTTCAGCGGCCTGGTGCAGGCGCTGGTCAAGGACCTCATCACGCCGTTGATCGCGGCGATCACCGGAGGCGACGAGCCGGACTTCTCGAAGTACGAGTTCACCGTCAACGGCGCCAGGTTCATGTACGGCGACTTCGTCAACCACGTGCTGAGTTTTCTGATCATCGCCGCGGTGATCTACTGGCTGGTCGTGATGCCGATGACCCGGATCATCACCTTCTTCGACAGGGACCGGGAGGCCACCGAGAAGAAGTGCCCGGAGTGTCTCAGCGACATCCCCCTCGACGCCAGCCGCTGCGCGTTCTGCACGGTGGAGCTGTCCCAGGTCCGCGCCGCGGACAAACCTTCCGTGTGAGGCGTCGGACAAGCCTTCCGTGTGAGGCGCGCCCCCGGCCGGACGGGAACCGCTGACGGCCGGCGCGGGAGCGGCGGCGCCGAGGGCCCGGCGTTGCCGCCGACCGCGGGAACGATCTCCGGGACCTCCTGTAGGACGATGAGACCGTGAACGTAGAACTGGCCGTCTGGCACGAGTCCGAGCCGATCACCAAGGAGCGCGCGGAGAACGTCTTCCAGGCGCTCCGCCGCGGAGAGCCCGACGCCGCCGTGCCCCATCCCGGCGTGGCGGCGTTCGCCGAGCGGCTGCCCGAGGCCGAGCAGGCCTCCCCCGCCCACGCCACGGTCGCCGTGGAGCCGGAGCGGGCCGACGAGGTGTCGGGCGAGGCCTTCGCCCTGGCCCGCGCGTGCGGGCTGGTCTGCTACGACCCGCAACGGGGGCTGGTGCACAACCTGGCGCCGCTGGGCGTCTACTCCGGCATGCAGATGCACACGGGCGACGGGATGATCGTGGTCGATCCCGACCTGCGGCTCGTCACCGACGCGCTGACCACCATGTCGCCGCAGAACCCGTTCACGGCGCTGGTCGTCTTCGGCGAGCACTTCATCCAGACCTCTCCCGAGATGACGGGCTACGAGCTGGAGTACAAGGACAGCGTTCAGGACCTGATGTTCCGCACGCACGTCCCGGACCTGGAGACGGTCCAGGACGCCTTCACCGAATACGCCACCGGTGGTCGCGCCTTCCTGGAGCGGCACGCCTGGAGCCGCGTCTGAGCCGCACCCCTCGGACGCGGACCGGCTCCTCACCCCGCCGCACGGAGCACCGGCGAAAGCCTGATCGGGGGACCGGCGGCGGGGAGACACGGGAGGACCGGAGGCGGGGAAAGCGGTCACTCGCCGGGGAAGCGAACCCCCGTCTGCCCGCGGACCTCGTCCATGACGCCCATCACGTCGAGAGTGGCCTGCCAGGGCACCAGCGGGCTCTCCAGCAGGCCCTCTCGCAGGCAGCGCATGGCCTCGACGGCCTCGTGCAGCAGGCCGTTTCCCTCGCGGGGGATGTGGAAGACCTCCGGTTCGGCGTCCCTGCGGCGCAGGGTGAAGGTGTCGGTGCAGAAGAACGCGCCGGGCAGCTCGATCCGGCCGAGCGGGCCGGAGACCGACGCGGTGACGGGGCCGTCGGTGGTGATGCCGCACGACAGCAGTGCCACCGCGCCGCTGTCGTAGCCGAACAGCATGCCGGTGTTCTCGTCCACGCCCTCGGGGGTCAGCCGGGCCCAGGACTGCACCCGGGCGGGGTCGCCGAGCATGAGGTAGGCGAAGGAGATCGGGTAGACGCCCAGGTCGAGCAGGGCGCCGCCGCCGAGCGCGGGATCACGGAGCCGGTGGTCGGGTCCGACGTCGACGGAGATCCCGAAGTCGGCGTGGACGGCCTGGATCGGACCGATCGCTCCCGCCTCGACGAGCTCCACGATCTTTCGGATGGCCGGGAGGCAGCGCATCCACATGGCCTCCATGAGGAAGAGCCGCCGCTCCCGCGCGAAGTCCACCAGCTTGGCGGCCTGGGCTCGGTTGAGCGTGAAGGCCTTCTCGCACAGTACGGCCTTGCCCGCGCTCAGGCAGGTCAGCACGGCGTCGTAGTGGGCGTTCTGCGTGTTGGCGACGTAGACGATGTCCACGTCGGGATCGGCGGCCAGTTCGGCCCAGCTCCCGTGGGCACGGGCGATGCCGTGCCGGTCGGCGAACGCCCGGGCGGACTCCACGGACCTGGACCCGACCGCGACCACCTCGGCGTCCGGCAGGAGTTTCAGGTCCTCGGTGAACGTGGCGGCGATCCCGCCGGTCGCCAGAATTCCCCACTTAATCGTGCTCATGGGGACACATCTCATCATGTACGGCGTGCAGCGGATACGGCCCGCACCGCAGGACGCGGGCCGTATCCGGCCGGTCAGCCGCGGGTGTCGGCGAGCAGGGCCTTGAGCACCAGGTCGGGATAGTCGCGCAGCACGCCGCGCATCCGCCACTCGTCGGTGAACAGCGCCAGCAGCTCACCGTCGAGCGCGCGGGTGAAGACCTCCACGCCGCGCTGGCGCGCCAGGATGGGCGCGGACTCCGCGTCGGTGATGCGGGCCAGGCTGAAGTCCAGCCGGTCCATCGCGATCTCGGTGTTGAACTCCCCGGCCAGCCGGTGTTTGACCACGTCGAACTGCATCGGGCCGACCGCCGCGAGCACCGGCGACTGGTCGCCGCGGATGTCGGAGCGCAGGACCTGGACGACTCCCTCGGCCTCCATCTGCTCGATGCCCTTGCGGAACTGCTTGGCCCGGCTGGAGTCGCGGCAGCGGGCCGTCCAGAAGTGCTCGGGCGCGAAGCTCGGGATCTTCGGGAACTCGACCGCGGAGCCGTCGTAAAGGGTGTCGCCGGGCCGCAGCGCCGTGGCGTTCACCAGGCCGACCACGTCTCCGGGGAAGGCCTCCTCGATCGTGGCGCGCTCCTGGCCGAAGACCGACTGGGCGTACTTGGTCGCGAAGGGACGTCCGGTCCCCGCGTGGGTCAGCACCATGCCCCGCTCGAACCGGCCCGAGCAGACCCGGACGAAGGCGATCCGGTCGCGGTGCGAGGGGTCCATGTTGGCCTGCACCTTGAAGACCAGGCCGGAGAACGGCTCGTCCAGCGGGCGCGGATCGTCCTTCACGTCGGGACGGGGCGACGGCGCGGGCGCGATGTCGACCATGGCGTCCAGCAGGCGGCCGACGCCGAAGTTGTTCAGGGCGGCGCCGAACAGCACAGGGGTGGACTCGTGCGCCTCGAACGCCTTCTGGTCGTGGTCGGAGCCGATCGCCGACAGCAGGTCGACCTCGTCCTTGGCGCGCTCCCAGTCCTCTCCGATCTCGGCGAGGGCCTGCTCGGGGGTGAGGTCGGTCTCGATGGCCTTGGTGGCCCCGCCGGGGGTGCGGGTGTAGCGGACCGCCTGGTCGACGACGCGGTCCACCACGCCGTGGAAGAAACCGCCGGTGCCGATCGGCCAGGTGATCGGGGTGGGCCGCAGGCCGGTCTTCTCCTGGATCTCGTCCAGGAGTTCGAGCGCCTCGCGGCCGGGCCGGTCCCACTTGTTGACGAAGGTGATGACCGGGATGCGGCGATGCCGGCAGACCTCGAACAGCTTCAGGGTCTGCGGCTCCATTCCCTTGGCCGCGTCGAGTAGCATGACCGCGCAGTCGACGGCGGCCAGCACCCGGTAGGTGTCCTCGGAGAAGTCAGCGTGACCGGGGGTGTCGACCAGGTTGAACATGTGGCCCCGGTATTCGAACCGGAGGGCGGCGGAGGTGATGGAGATGCCACGGGCCTTCTCCATGTCCATCCAGTCGGAGGTCACGCCACGGCGGCCTGCCTTGCCGTGCACCGCGCCGGCCTCGGTGATCGCGGAGGCGTGCAGAGCCAGCGCCTCCGTCATGGTCGACTTACCGGCGTCGGGGTGGCTGATCACCGCGAACGTGCGGCGTCGTGCCGCCTCCTGGATGATCGCGGTCATTTCCTGGTCTCCTAGCCATGCGTGAGGTGGGGAGCTTCCCGGCACAGTGCGGGTCGCCGAAACAGCTTACGCGCCACCGCGCCTGTCAACGGATGTGGCAACACTTCCCCAGGCCGCTTGCGTCACCATGGTGTTCAGTGGATCGTGGAACAACTCGCTTCACCCCATGCCCGTCCCAACTGCCCGAAAGCGACTCGCTCGTGCAACTCGACGTTCCAGTGGTGTGCAGATGATCACGCTTCGCTATGCGGCAGGCTCCGATGTCGGCCGGGTCCGCCAGGGTAATGAGGACGCGGCATACGCCGGCGCCCGGCTACTCGCCGTCGCCGACGGGATGGGCGGCCACGTGGGCGGTGAGGTCGCCAGCTCGGCGGCGATCGCCACGGTCGCCGCCCTGGACCACGAGGTCCCCGAGGACCTGGTCGCCGCGGCCGAGGCCGGGGTCCGCAGGGCCAACCAGCGCCTGCGCGAGCTGGTCGAGCAGGATCCGAGCCTCACCGGCATGGGCACGACCCTGACCCTGATGCTCTGGGACGGCCCGCGGGTCGCCCTGGCGCACATCGGCGACTCCCGCGCCTACCTGCTCCGCAACGGTGACCTCTATCAGATCACCTACGACCACACGTTGGTCCAGACCTTGATGGACGACGGCCGGATCACCGCCGAGGAGGCCGCCAGGCATCCGCACCGGTCGATCCTGCTGCAGGTCCTGGACGGCGGCGACGCCATCGACCCCGACCTCTCCCTGCGCGATGCCGAGGTGGGTGACCGCTACCTGCTGTGCTCCGACGGCCTGTCCGGAGTGGTCGAGGCCGACCGGCTGCGCCACGTGCTCGCCGACATCGACGACCTGGAGGCGGTGACCCGGCGGCTCATCGAGCTGGCCTGCGACGCCGGCGGGCCCGACAACATCACCTGCGTGGTGGCGGACGTGGTGGACGAAGCCGCCGGCCCGGACACCCCCGTGGTGGTCGGCTCGGCCGTGCCTTCCTGAGAGACCCCGCGGGCCCTTCAGGTCCTTCGCGACCTCGCCGGCGTCGGACCCGCGAGCCTCTTCAGGAACCCCGTGGACCTCTTCGGGAACTTCGGGAACCCCGGACCCTCTTCGGGAACCCCGCGGGGTCTTCGACGACCGGCCCGACCAGCAGTGGTGGACGGCACATCCTGGCCGCGGCGCGGGGCAGACGCTATCGTCGGATTCTCCGTACTCCTCGCCGTGCGTCGCTCCGGAAGGATGCCCTTCATGTACAAGGAATTCGCCATCGAGGCGATCGTGTGGCTCATCCCCGTCGTGATCCTCGTCGGCCTGGCCATCATGATCACTCGGCCCGCCTGACCTCCCTCCTTCGGCCAGGGAGGCGAGCTCTGCTTCCCCGGTTTTTCTACTCCGCCTGATTTATCGATATTTTTCGAATTTCAGGAACTATCCCTGTTACCTGTTCTTTATCTCTACATAGATCAGGCACGCGCGCTCGGGGGAGCGCCGCATGGCACGCCAGCAGGGGGACTCCGCACGCCGATGGGCCGACTCGTCGATGCCGTATCAGCCTTTCCGACCGTCCTGTTCACCTTTCCCCTCGTGGTGGTCATCGGCTACTGGCTGCTCACGATGGCCGGTGGCGTCGGATTCGACGGCGACGCCGGCGCCGACGGGGCCGAGTCGGGGTTCACCGGGTTTCTCGGCGGCCTCGGGCTCGGCGGGGTGCCGGCCGCCGTGTCCATCTCACTGATGGTCGCCATCGCATGGTTCGTCAGCCTGGTCGGCGGCGTGCTGTTCAGCGGCGTCCCCGCACTGGCGGGTGTGCCGGCCGTGGCGCTCGCCTGCGCCTGGGCCGGCACCCGCCTGATCGTGCCGCTGTTGCGCCGCGTCTCCCGCGGGGAGCGCGCCCCCTCCCGCACCGACTTCGTAGGCCGGACGTGCGTCATCCGCACGGGCCGGGTCGGCGGTGACTTCGGCCAGGCCGAGGTCACCGCCTCGGACGGTTCTTCCGCTCTCGTTCAAGTCCGTCAGACCGGCGATGACGCCTTCGCCGCCGGCAGCACCGCCCTGATATTCGCCTACGACCCCGCGGGCGAGTTCTTCTGGGTGATGCCGTACGACGCGGAACTCGATCCCGACCGTCCTATCTAGCCGAAGGACCACATGGACGTCATCTCCACCGGATTCGGCATCCTCCTGGCCGTCATCCTCCTCGTCGTCATCGGTTCGCTGATCGCAGCCAGCCGCCTGTTCAACAAGGTCGAGCAGGGCAAGGCCCTGATCGTCTCCAAGGTCAACAAGGTTGACGTCACCTTCACCGGCGCGATCGTGCTGCCCGTCTTCCACAGATCCGAGATCATGGACATCTCGGTGAAGACCATCGAGATCGAGCGGACCGGCCGCGAGGGCCTGATCTGCCGGGACAACATCCGGGCCGACATCCGGATCACCTTCTTCGTCCGGGTCAACAAGACCGCCGAGGACGTCGTCAAGGTCGCCCAGGCCATCGGCACCGCCCGGGCCAGCGACCAGGAGACGTTGCAGGAGCTGTTCAGCGCCAAGTTCTCCGAGGCGCTCAAAACCGTCGGCAAGCAGCTCGACTTCGTCGACCTCTACACCCAGCGCGACCGCTTCCGCGACCAGATCATCCAGGTCATCGGCACCGACCTGAACGGCTACAGCCTCGAGGACGCGGCCATCGACTACCTGGAGCAGACCTCGCTGCGCTCCCTCGACAAGGACAACATCCTCGACGCACAGGGCATCAGGAAGATCACCGAGCTGACCGCGATCGAGCACGTGCGGACCAACGAGTTCCAGCGGCACGAGGAGAAGGAGATCACCCGCCAGAACGTGGACGCGCGGGAGGCCATCCTCGAACTGGAGCGCCGCCAGGCCGACGCGGAGATCAAGCAGAAGCGCGAGGTCGAGACCATGCGCGCCCGCGAGGAGGCGGAAGTCGCCAAGGTCCGGGCCGAGGAGCGGCTCAAGGCGCAGGCCGCCGGCCTGCGCACCGACGAGCAACTCGGCATCCAGCAGGAGAACCAGGCTCGTGAGATCGCCGTGGCGGCGAAGAACCGCGAGCGGGTGATCGCCATCGAGTCCGAGCGGATCGAGAAGGACCGCATGCTGGAGGTGATCTCCCGCGAGCGGGAGACCGAGCTGTCGCGCATCGCCAAGGACAAGGAGCTCGAAGGTGAGAAGCGCTCCATCGCCGAGGTGATCCGGGAGCGGATCGCGGTGGAGAAGACGGTCGCCGAGCAGGAGGAGAACATCAAGCGCCTGCGGGTGGTGGAGGAGGCCGAGCGCACCCGCCAGGCCGTGATCATCCAGGCCGAGGCCGAGGCTCAGGAAAGCCTGGTCAAGGACATCAAGGCGGCCGAAGCGGCCGAGGCGGCGTCCCGGCACAGGGCCCGCGAGGCGCTGGTGCTGGCCGAGTCGCGGCAGCAGACCGCCGAACTCGACGCCCGCGCCAAGATCCGCCTTGCCGAGGGCGTGCAGGCCGAGGCGGCCGCGGCCGGCCTGGCCGAGGTGCAGGTGCGCGAGCGGGACGCCGCGGCGATCGAGAAGGTCGGCCGCGCCGAGGCCGCAGTCGAGCGGGAGAAGGCACTGGCGGTCGCCGAGGGCGAGCAGGCCATGGCGCTCGCGAGCGCCTCGGCCGTCGGCGAGAAGCTCAAGGCCGAGGCCGAGGGCCTGACCCGGAAGGCCGCGGCGATGGCCGCGCTGGACGACGCGACCCGCGCCCACGAGGAGTACCGCCTGCGGCTGGAGGCCGACAAGGAGGTCCGCCTCGCCGGGGTGAACGTCCAGCTCAAGGTCGCCGAGGCACAGGCCGCCGTGCTGTCGGCCGGCCTGTCCAAGGCCAACATCGAGATCGTCGGCGGCGACGACGTCTTCTTCGACCGGCTGATGGGCTCGATCAGCATGGGCAAGACCGTGGACGGTTTCGTGCGGCATTCCGACGTCGCCCAGACGCTGGCCGGGCCGTACCTCGACGGCTCGCGGAGCCTGCCCGCCGACCTGGCCGGAGTGCTCGGCTCGTTCGGCGCCGCCGACGTGCGCGATCTCTCCCTCTCCGCCCTGCTGATGAAAATGATCAACGCGGACGGACCCGACGCGGACAGGCTTCGCGAGCAGCTGGACACCGCGCGGACGTCCGACGCCACGTCCCCGGTCGCGGCCGACGCCCGGGTCGTCGCCGAGGCCCCGGCCGCCGCGCTCGACTCCGGCCGGCGGTGACGGCACCCGTGACAGAGGCCGTGACCGGGGACATGACAGCGCCCGCGACAGCGCCCGTGACAGAGGCCGTGGCAACACCTGTGACACAAGCCGTGGCAACACCTGTGGCGGAAGCCGTGGCAGCACCTGTGGCAGCACCCGTGAGACAGGACGCCGACGATCCGGCCGGCCACACCGGGCTGGACGCGGGCACCTACGAGGTGCTCCGCGCCCGGCTCGCCGACCGGGCGGGCGAGCTGGCCCGGCGGGCCGACGCGCTCAACGCCCGGCGCCTTGAGATCTTCGGCGGAGCCGAACTGCGCCTGGTCGGCACCGAGCGGATACGCACCGAGAACAACTGCGTCCCCCGCGACATCGTGGCGCTGGGCGCGACGCCCGGCCCGCGCGGGGGAACGGGCCCGGAAAGCGGGCGCGACCACCGGCGCGGGCTCCTCCTGTTCGGCTACAACGTGTTCATGGGCCTGAAGCCCGAGACGACCGTCGAGGACGTCTTCTCCACGCACACGTTCGTGCGGGGCGCGGCGGACACGGGGAGCCACTCGGGAGACGAGGCGGGCGGCGAGGCGGGCCGCGAGGCGGGCGGCGAGACGTTCCGGTTCGACCCCGCGCCGCCGCTACGCGATCCACGGTTCGAACGGGACTTCGCCGATCTCTACCGTTACTACCGGGAGACCCGGCTGCTGCGGCTGCGCCGCGTCGGCGACAAGATGCTGGCCGTCTTCCGGACGGGCCCGCAGGACACGCGCGTGCTGCGCTGGCAGGTCGGAGCGGACGGCGCGCTCGCCTACATCGACGACCGGGGCGAGCGCGACCACACCTTCCCGCCGTCGCACGACTTCGAGTGGACCCCGGCCACCCGCGACGACCACGTGCTCGGCCGCCATCCACACATCTCGATCCAGGGTGAGGTGTTCGTCGAGACCGTCGGCGGCGACCTCACCGTGAAGATCGAGGACAACACCGAGACCGGTGAGGGCGTCTACCGCGAGCCGGTCGCCGAACCGTTGCAGAGCCTCGCCGACGCCGACGTCGAGCATGCCCGGGTCGGCCCGCTGATCCTGCTGCGGGTGCGGCCCTACAACGAGACCGAGTGGCGGCACCTGGTCTTCAACACCCGCACCAAGGACGTGGTCCGCCTCGACGGCATCGGCCGGGCCTGCCGGCGCCTCCCCGACGATCAGGGGATCATCTTTCCCGGCGGCTACCACCTGTCGACCGGGGTCGGCAAGACGTTCGACACCGACGTGTCCGACCTGGAGTTCGAGCGCGTCATCCGTTCACCCAACGGTGAGGACGTGCTGTACGTCTTCCGTTCCCGGGCCGGGGGCCGGTCGCTGCTGCTGCCGTACAACATGATCCGCAAACGGGTCTCCACTCCCCTGTCCTGCCACGGCTACTCGCTTTTCGACGACGGCACCCTGATCGTCTTCAAGGCGGCCTCCGACGAACCCGTCCGGGTTCACCCGATGCAGGTCTGGCAGACGCCGTACATGTCGGACGTCCACGCGGCCGCCCAGTCGGCGGGGACCGGACCGTTGGAGCGGATCGGCAACGCGGAGCTGGTGCGCGGGATCTCCGACTGCCTCTCGGTGGCCCGGATGATCGAGGAGTCGGCGCCGTCGGTCCCGGTCTTCGAGGCGCTGATCGCGGCCTGCGCCCGGACCTTCGACCACCACCACTGGCTGGACGAGCACGGGCTGCGCGGACCGCTCGCCGAGGTGCGGGCGACCGCCGAGCAGGTGCTGGAGGAGTTCGAGAAGGTCCGCTCGCTCACCGAGCAGGCCGCGACCGCGCTGGAGACGGCCGCCGGCGAGATCTCCTCCCTGGTACGGCGGGCACGCGCGCAGGCGCCGCGCTCGGCCGAGGGGTGGATCGCCCACCTCGCCGAGCTGCGCCGGGCCCGGGGACGTCTGGTGACCCTGCGCGAGCTGCGCCACGTGGACACCGGCCGGATCGACGGGCTGGGCGTCGAGCTCGACGCCGAGCTCGACGCCACGGCGCGGCACGCGGCGGACTTCCTGCGGGGCGAGGACGCCTTCGCCGGGTACCACGGGGAGGTCGAACGGCTGGCCGGCGAGGCCGGCGCCATCGCGACCGTGGCCGAGGCCG
Organism: Streptosporangium sp. CA-135522; assembly: GCF_050949235.1. Taxonomy (NCBI): domain Bacteria; kingdom Bacillati; phylum Actinomycetota; class Actinomycetes; order Streptosporangiales; family Streptosporangiaceae; genus Streptosporangium; species Streptosporangium sp. CA-135522. The sequence continues at coordinate 1,844,528 of NZ_CP192026.1, read as the reverse complement.
GGCCGATCGGCGACCGGCTGACCGGGCAGACGCAGGGCCTGGAGATCGTGATCGAGACCGTCGCGACCCTCGACGTCGCCGACGCGACCGCACGGACGGCGATCCTGGAGCGGGTCGGCGAGGTGCTCGGCGGGATCAACCGGGCCCGCGCCGCGCTGGACGCGCGGCGCGGGCAGCTGCTGGCCGGCGAGGGACGCGCGGCGTTCGCGGCCGAGTTCGCGTTGCTGGGGCAGGCGATCACCGGGGCGCTGGCGATGGCCGACACCCCCGAACGCTGCGAGGAGCAACTCGGCCGGCTGACGCTCCGGCTGGAGGGCCTGGAGTCGCGCTTCGCCGAGTTCGACGACTTCCTGGCCCGGCTGGCGACCGAGCGGGAGGAGGTCCACGAGGCGTTCTTCTCGCGGCGGCAGTCGCTGCTGGACGAGCGCGCCCGCCGGGCCGACCGGCTGACCGGCTCGGCCGCCCGGATCCTGACCGGTGTGCGCCGCAGGGCGGCCGCGCTCGGCTCGCTCGACGAGGTCAACACCTACTTCGCCGCCGACCCGATGGCCGTCAAGCTGCACGGCGTGGCCGGGGAGCTGCGCGCGCTGGGCGACCGGGTCCGCGCCGAGGAGCTCGAAGGCCGCATCGCGTCCGCCCGGCAGGAGGCGGGCCGCGCCCTGCGCGACCGGCTCGACCTGTACGCCGACGGCGGCGAGACGATCCGCCTGGGACGGCACCGGTTCGCGGTCAACACCCAGGCCACCGACCTCACGATGGTGCCGTACGAGGGCCGGATGGCCTTCGCCGTCACCGGGACCGACTACCGCGCGCCGGTGCCCGACGAGGCGTTCGCCGGGACCTCGCCGTTCTGGAACCAGTCGCTGGTCTCGGAGACGGCCGAGGTCTACCGGGGCGAGCACCTGGCCGCCTCGATCCTGGCCGCCGCCGAGTCCGGCACGCTGAGCGTGGACGAGTCGCCCGTCTCCCTCGACGCGCTGCACGAGGCGGCGGTGACCGAGGGCGGTCTGCTGGGGATCGTCCGCCGGGTGGCGCGGACCCGCTACGACGAGGGGTACGAACGGGGCGTCCACGACCACGACGCGGCCGCGATCCTCGACGCCCTGCTGCGCCTGCGCGCGGGTGCGGGCCTGCTGCGCTATCCCCCCGCGGCGAGGGCGGCGGCCCAGCTCTTCTGGGCCTTCGGCGTGGACGACGCCTCCCGCGGGGCGTGGACCACCCGGGTGGCCTCGCTGGCACGGGCGCGCGCCATGTTCGGCCGGGTGGAGGCGGTGGACGAGACGCGTGGCGCGCTCGGCTCGGCCATCGCGGCCTTCATGTCCGGTCTCGGCGGGGAGGACGTCTCCGAGCTCGCCGGAGAATACCTCTTCGAGGAGCTGGCCGGCACGCCGTCCGGGTTCGTGACGAGCGCGGGGGCACGGGCGCTGCTGGAGCGCTTCGACCGGGCGCTGGGGGCCTCGCGCCGGGAGTTCGACGACGACCTGCGGGCGCTCGGGGACGACCTCGCCGGACGCCACCGGCTGGCGCAGGCGTGGCTCGGGGCGTTCGAGCCGTCGGCCGAGCTGCCCGAGGCGGTGGCCGTCCTGCTGTGCGAGGTTCCCCGGCACGACTCCTCGGCGGCCCTGACCGCCTCGGTCGGAGGCCTGCTCGGCACGCACCCGCGCGTCGTCGAACATGGGCTCGACCTGCGCCTGGACGAGTTCCTCCGCCGGACCCGGCATTTCCGCGAGCACCACGTCCCCGCCTACCGGGCCTACCAGAGGCGGCGTGAGGAGCTGGTCACCACCGAGCGCGGGCGCCTGCGCCTGGAGGAGTACCGGCCGAAGGTGATGAGCGCCTTCGTCCGCAACCAGCTCCTCGACGAGGTCTACCTCCCCCTCATCGGTGACAACCTGGCCAAGCAGATCGGCGCGGCCGGTGACGCCAGGCGGACCGACCAGATGGGCCTGCTGCTGCTCCTGTCGCCGCCCGGCTACGGCAAGACCACCCTCATGGAGTACGTGGCCAGCCGCCTCGGCCTGATCTTCGTGAAGGTCAACGGCCCCGCCCTGGGCCACCTGGTCACCTCGGTGGATCCCGCGCGGGCACCCGACGCGGCGGCGCGCCAGGAGGTCGAGAAGATCTCCTTCGCCCTGGAGATGGGCGACAACGTGCTGCTCTACCTCGACGACATCCAGCACACCTCTCCCGAGCTGCTGCAGAAGTTCGTCTCGCTGTGCGACGGCCAGCGGCGGATGGAGGGCGTCTGGAACGGCGAGGCCCGCACCTACGACCTGCGCGGCAAGCGTTTCGCGGTATGCATGGCGGGCAACCCGTACACCGAGTCCGGCAGGCGCTTTCGCATCCCCGACATGCTCGCCAACCGCGCCGACGTGTGGAACCTCGGCGAGGTGCTGTCCGGCAGGGACGAGCTGTTCGCGTTGAGCTACATCGACAACGCGCTCACCTCCAACCCGGTCCTGGCCCCGCTGTCCACCCGTGACCGCGGCGACATCCGCCTGCTGGTACGGCTGGCACAGGGCGACCCGGCCGTCCGGGCCGACCGGCTCTCCCACCCGTACTCCCCGGTGGAGCTCGACCAGGTGCTCGCGGTCCTGCGCCGGCTGCTCCACGTCCAGAAGGTGGTGCTGGCCGGCAACCGGGCCTACATCGCCTCGGCCGCACAGTCGGACGCGTCCAGGACGGAGCCGCCGTTCCTGCTCCAGGGGTCCTATCGGAACATGAACAAGATCGCCGCCAGGGTCGTCCCCGTCATGGACGACGCCGAGCTGGAGGCCCTGATCGACGACCACTATCTCGGCGAGGCCCAGGCCCTCGCCTCCGGCGCCGAGGCCGGCCTGCTCAAGCTGGCCGAGCTGCGGGGCACCATGACGGCCGGGCAGGCCGCGCGGTGGGCCGAGGTGAAGGCGGCCCACCTGCGCGAGCGGGCACTGGGCGGCGCCGGGGACGATCCGGTGACCAGGGCGGTCGGCGCGGTCGGCCTGCTGGCCGACCGGGTGAGCACGGCCATCGAGCAGGCCGCCGAGCGGCTGTCCCCCGAGCCGTGAACCGCCGCCGACCGCCGGTCCTCCCGAATCGTGAACCGCCGCCGACCGCCGGTCCCCCGAGCCGTGAACCGCCGCCGATCAGACCCTTGTTTCGAGAAGTGCGAGGTCGCCGACTACTCTGTTGCCGCCCGGCGTACCCGTACGCGATCGCGCGAGAGCAGGAAAACAGTGAAGCTTCTCCACTCCGGGAAGGTCCGTGACGTATATGAGGACCGGGGGGACATCATCCTCGTGGCCTCCGACCGCGTGTCGGTCTACGACGTGATCCTGCCCACGCCCATCCCCGACAAGGGGAAGATCCTCACCCGGCTCTCCCTGTGGTGGTTCGAGCAGCTCGCCGACATCGTTCCCAACCATGTCATCTCCGCCACCGACGTGCCCGCCGAGTTCGAGGGCCGCGCCGTACGGTGCCGGAAGCTGAAGATGGTGCAGGTCGAGTGCGTCGCGCGCGGTTACCTGACCGGGAGCGGGCTGAAGGACTACCGGGCGCACGGGTCGGTCTCGGGCGTGCCGCTGCCGCCCGGCCTGGTGGACGGCTCCAGGCTCCCCGAGCCGATCTTCACCCCGAGCACCAAGGCGCCGCTCGGGCAGCACGACGAGCCCATCGCCTTCGACGACGTGATCGCCCAGGAGGGCGCCGACGTCGCCGACCGGCTCCGGCAGATCACCCTGGACGTCTACACGCGCGGCGCGGAGCTGGCCGCGGCGCGAGGTGTCATCATCGCCGACACGAAGATCGAGCTGGGCTGGGCGGCCGACGGCACGCTCGTGCTCGGCGACGAGGTGCTGACCTCGGACTCCTCGCGGTTCTGGCCCGCCGACCGGTGGGAGCCCGGACACGCCCAGTTCTCCTTCGACAAGCAGTACGTCCGCGACTGGGCGACCGGCACCGGCTGGGACAAGAAGGAGCCCGCGCCGCAGGTGCCGGCCGAGGTGGTGGAGATCACCCGGGCTCGCTACATCGAGGCCTACGAGCGCATCACCGGCAAGACCTGGTGAACGCGGGCGGGGGCGGGCAGCCGCCCCCGCTTCGCCGGCGGGCCCGCGGCGTCAGCGCGCCAGCTTCCTGTCGGCCGCGGCGCCCACGACGAACCGCTCGGCGGAGACGGGATGGGCGCCGAAGTCGGCCACGATGCAGGTGATGTTGTCGGGGCCGCCACCCCGGTTGGCCAGATCGATGAGCCACCGGGCCGCCTCGTCGGGATCGGCGATCTCCGTCAGCGTGTTGAACAGCGTCTCCGGGCCGACCACGCCGGTCAGGCCGTCGGAGCACAGGAGGTAGCGGTCGTCCGGCTGCGCCTCGCGCAGGAAGAGGTCCAGCTCGCCGTCGCCGGTGCCCTCCAGGACCCTCAGCACCATGGACCGGCGCGGGTGCTCGGCGGCCTGTTCCAGGGTGATCCGGCCCTCGTCGACCAGCGACTGGACCAGGGTGTGGTCGTGGGTGATCTGGTAGAGGGCTCCGTCGCGGAGCAGGTAGGCGCGGGAGTCGCCGACGTGGGCCAGGGCGAAGGCGGCGCCGTCCCACAGCATGGCGGTCAGGGTGGTGCCCATTCCGCGCAACGTGGGATCGTGCTCGCTCATGTCGTGCAGCGTGTGGTTGACGTCCCTCGCCACGCCCTTCAGAGCGGCAACCAGGTCGACACCACTGTCCGGAAGACTCTCGTCCAGTGCGGCCATGGCGGTGACGGCGAGTGAGCTGGCGACTTCCCCGCCCGCGTGACCGCCCATGCCGTCGGCTATGGCGAGCAGGCGCGCGCTCGCGTAACCCGAGTCCTCGTTCGCTTCACGGCGAACGCCTACATCGGAGCGGGCCGCATAACGCAGCGCCAGTCCTTCGTTCAGTGCCATGAAGGCAGTAAAGCATTGGTTGAAGCACTTCACAAGCAAACATGTTGTAGACCGCTAAGGCACAGTGAACTACTGTGGCCCAGTATGGAGGAGAGCCAGGACATCACGGTGAACGCGGGCGACATCGCCCGGCTCGCCTCCGTCGGCCGCGCCGCCGTGAGCAACTGGCGCCGCCGCCACGACGACTTTCCCCAGCCGGTGGGCGGCACCACCTCCAGTCCGCTGTTCTCCCTGCCCGAAATCGCGGCATGGTTGCGTCGCAACGGCAAATCTTTCGAGGTTTCTCTCGGCGACCTGGTCTGGCAGCGGCTGCGGACCTCGGTCGACGACCTGCGTCTGGGCGACCTGGTGGGCAGGGTCGGAGCGTTCCTGCTGTTCCTGCATCGACGGCCGGAGGCATGGCGCAAACACGGCACACAGTCTCTCACCGGCCTGGCCGCCGCGACGAACGATCTTCCCGGTTCTCCCGACCTGCGGGTGGACGATCTGGCCCTGGTGAGGCTGGTGGCCGAGCTGGCCGCCGAACGCGGGCCGCTGGAGACCTTCGAGCTCCTGTGCGAACGCTATGCCGAGGCCCACTCCCGCCGGCTCTCTGTCACCCGGGACGACGTGGCCGCCCTCATGTCCCGCATAGCCAACCAGGACGGAGGTAGCGTCCTCGACCCGGCCTGCGGCGTCGGGACCCTCCTGTTACCGGCCGGCGTCTCGTTCGGTCAGGAGATCAATGAGACGAACGCACTGCTCACCGCGGTCCGAGTGCTGCTGCGCGGGGCCAAGGCGCAGATCGTGGCCGGTGACTCGCTACGCGAGGACGGCCTGACCGGCGAGCTCGCCGACGCCGTGGTCTGCGACCCGCCGTTCAACGAGCGCACGTGGGGCTACGAGGAGCTGACCGGCGACCCGCGCTGGGAGTACGGCCTGCCGCCACGCGGGGAGTCCGAGCTCGCCTGGGTGCAACACTGCCTGGCCCACGTCAAACCGGGCGGCCTGGTGGCCATCCTGATGCCGACCGCGGCGGCCGCCCGCCGTCCCGGCAAGCGGATCCGGGGCAACCTGCTGCGCAGCGGAGCGCTGCGGGCCGTGGTGACGCTGGGCCCGGGCGGTCCCGACCTGTGGGTGCTGCGCCGCCCCGACGGCGAGCGGCCCCCGTCCCGGCTGCTGGTGGTGGACGCGAGCGAGGACCTGTCGATCGTGGAGCCCGCCTGGCACGCCTACCGGCGCGATCCGGAGGCCGAGCTGCCCGGCGACGGCCGTACCGTGCGGATCATCGACCTGCTCGACGACGAGGTCGACCTCAGCCCGGCCCGGCATCGCCCGCAGCAGGGAGGCCCCGACTTCCTGCGCGACTTCAGCCGGACGCTGGACCGCTTCCGCGACACCTCGGCCACGCTTGCGCAGGCGCCTCCCGCCCTCGAACTGCTCGCCGAACGGCAGGACCTGCCGACCACCACCGTCGGCGAGCTGGTCAAGGCGGGCCTGATCGCGATCCTGCAGGCACCGGCCAGGATGTCGGCCGACGAGGGTCCACTGCCGGTCCTGACCGCCGACGACACCGCCATGGGCACCTCCCCCTCGGGAAGGACCACCCTCGATCCCACGCTGGTCATGATCAGGCCCGGTGACGTGGTGACCACGGCCCTGGGCGTGGTCCGGGTGATCACGCGAAGCGGCGCGGCGCTCGGGCCGCAGCTCACCCTCTACCGGGTGGACCCACAGCGGCTCGACCCCGACTTCCTGGCCGGGTTCCTCCGTTCCGCCGACGCGGCCCGCATCCATCCCAGCTCCAGCCGCCTCGACGTGCGGCGCGCGCGGGTGCCGATGCTGCCCCTCGCCGACCAGCGAAGATACGGCACCGCCTTCCGCGAGTTGTTCGCGTTGGAAGATCGGGTGCGTGAAACGACGGCTCTGGGGGAAACGCTGATCCGGCTAGGCTTTGACGGACTGGTCGACGGCCACCTTCGGCCGTGTGACCAAGGGGTGTGATTCCCGCCACGTCCATGGGAGGGTCGGATGGTCATCGGCGACCGATACGTGCTCGATGACCTCCCTCTCGCCCAGGGAGGCATGGGCGCCGTCTACGGCGGCCACGACAGGCACCTCGACCGCAAGGTGGCCGTCAAGTTCCTGCGCCTGCTCACCGGCCCGGACGAGGAGCTGACCCGGCGTTTCCTGCGCGAGGCCCGTATTCTGGCGAAGCTGGAGCACCCCGGCGCGCCGGTCCTCTACGACTTCGGCACCTTCGACCAGCGGCTCTTCCAGGTCATGCAATTCATCGAGGGCGTCACCGTGGCCGACCTGGTCAGCGAGCACGGCCCGCTCCCGATCCCCTGGGCGGCCGCGATCGCCGCGCAGGCGTGCGCCGTGCTGTCGGCCGCCCACGCGCTGTCCATCTACCATCGTGACCTCAAACCGACCAACCTGATGCTGTGTCCCGACGGCAGCGTCAAGGTCCTCGACTTCGGTCTCGCGATGCTCCGCGAGGCGGATTCGACCCGGTTCACGCGGGTCGGTCAGATTCTCGGCACCCCGGCCTACATGGCTCCCGAGCAGATCCAGCGCGGTCTGGCCGGTCCCCGCAGCGACCTCTACGCCCTCGGCTGCGTGATCCACGAGATGCTGACGGGCCGGCAGCTGTTCACCGGGCCCACCGAGTACGCCGTGTTCGAGCGCCAGGTGAAGGAGCGCCCACCCGCCGTCCCCGGCGTTCCCGCCGAGCTGAACCGGCTGATCGACGACCTCCTGGAGAAGGACCCCGACCGACGGCCCGCCGGCGCCGACGTCCTCTACGAACGCCTGCAGCCCTTCGCGGTGAACCTGCCGATGCTGCCCGGCTTCCTCAACCCGCCCTCGGTTCCCAGCCCCGGCCGGATGTACGCCCGGATGGTCGGCCGCGTCCTCGCCTGAGCCCGGCCCGGATCACCCGAATCACCCGAATCACCTGGAGGAAGAAAAGCACGACCGCGATCGCCACCGGTCCCGGCGACCGGTGGAGCGCCGCTCGGCGGACCCGCGCCCGCCGGTCCTCGTGCTGCCGGTACGTCGAGCAGACCTACGCGAGCGAACTCCTGGACTCCGGCGACGGCATCGTGGTGGGCGCCCCCATGGGGAATTCCGTGGAGAATACGGTGGCATGGAAGGTCGATGGGTGGAAGTGGCCGATCGAGTGCTGGTGCGGCGGTACGCCGAACTGGACCTGTCGGTGGGACTGGTCTTGGGTGACGGCGGCTGCCTGGTCGTCGACACGCGCGGGGACGAACGGCAGGGGGCGGAGCTCGCCGCGCAGGTGCGGCGGATCACCCGGGACCCGTGGACGGTGGTGATCACCCACTCGCACTTCGACCACAGCTTCGGCACGCGGCCGTTCCTGGAGTGCCCCGTCTGGGCGCAGGAGGGCTGCCGGGCCGATCTGGCCGCCGACGGCGCCAGGACGAAGGACGCCTGGGCGCGCCGGTACCGGAAGGAGGGGCGGCCCGACATCGCCGACGACATCGCCCGGACGGAGATCGTGCTGCCGGACCGCCTCGTGACCGACCGAGCGGAGCTGACCGTCGGCGGGCGCGGCGTCGTGATGACCTACTTCGGCCGTGGACACTCCAGCAACGATCTCGTGGTCCACGTGCCGGACGCCGGGGTGGTGTTCGCCGGCGACCTGGTGGAGAACGGAGCGCCGCCCGCCTACGGTGACGCCTACCCGCTCGAATGGCCGGCGACCGTCGGCGGGCTGCTCGGTCTGGCCGGTGACGGCACCGTGATACCCGGGCACGGGGACCCGGTGGATCGCGGGTTCGTCGTCGCCCAGCAGGCCGAGATCGCCGCCGTGGCCGGGCTGTGCGAGGAGGTGGTCGCGGGCCGGATGAGCGTCGAGGACGCCCTGCGGCTGTCGCCCTACCCGGAGGAGACCACCGCAACCGCCCTCCGGCGGGCGGGCGCCTAGCCTTCGGGCCCGTGCCGTACGGCGGGTCCCGGCGGGCTCGTGCCGTACGGCGAGCCCCGGCGGGCGTGCCGTACGGCGCGGACCCTCACAGCGCGGCGAAGGTGGGCGCGGGCCCCGGGACGAATTCCGTGTGGATGCGGTCGTAGGGCACGCCCATGCCGAGCAGTCGGCCGGTCGTGACCCGCACCATGTCGGCCGACCCGCACACGAAGACGTCCCCGTCGGGGATGATCCGGTGGTATTCCAGGGCGTCCACGGCGTTCTGCCTGCGCCACTGGTCCGGGTCGTCGGAGACCGCGTGGACGATCCGCAGGCGCCTGTGCTGGGCTCGCAGCCGGTTCAGGTCCTCCCGGTCGTAGGCGTCCTCGTTGCGCCGGACGCCGTGGAAGAGGTCGATGGCGGGGCGGTCGGGCACCCACACCGACTCCTCGATGAGCGCCTTGAGGGGGGCCAGGCCCGTGCCGCCCGCGATGAAGACCAGGTGCGAGGTGCGTGCCCGATCGAGCACCAGTGATCCGCGCGGCGGTCCCAGCAGGACGCTGTCGCCAGGGCGGGTGTGGTGCATCAGCGCCGTGCTGACCCATCCGCCGGGCACCATCCGCACGTGGAAGGTGAGCAGGTTGTCCTGGCGTGGCGCGTTGGCGATCGAGTAGGGACGCCACACGCGAGGCCAGTGCGCGCTCTGCAGGGTGGCGTACTGACCGGCCCGGAACGGATACGGCTGGTCGGGCCGGACGGTGACGACGGCGATCTCCGGGGTGCGGATCTCGTGTCCGACCACGGTGCCGACCCAGGCCGGGGGCGTGTGGGCGGCGTCCTCCTCGGCCGCCTGGATCATCACCTCGGCGATGTAGTTGTAGGCGGTCGTCCACGCCTCGTCGTAGGCGGGTCGCCAGGCGCCCCCGGCGTTGGCGCGCATCGCGGCGACCAGGCAGCTCCCGACGGCGGGATAGTGCTCGGGCCGGACACCGTACTTGCGGTGGTCCCGGGCGAGCTGGCCGAGGTAGTCGCCCAGTCCCTCGCCGTCCTCCAGGTTGAGTACCACCTGGGTGAGCGCGTGGAGCAGGCGGTCACGCTGGATGTCCATCGCGGGCGGGAACATCTCGCGGATGTGCGGGTGGTTGGCGAAGAGCCTGCCGTAGAAGTGCATGGCGACCTTGTCGGCCGCCGATTCGACAAGCGACCAGCTGTGGCGTATCAGTCCGATGTCGATCGTCATGTCGTCACCCGGCCGACTTTCCCGCCTCTTCCCGCTCCCGACCGGCGGCCCTCACCTGCCCGACCCCGAAGTAGTCCTCCCCCGCGGGCCTGCGTCCCTCCGGTCCGCGTTCCCTGCGGTCCTGCCTGACCAGCAGCGGGATGTGCTTGGAGCAGTGGATGTAGGCCTCCTCGACCTCCACCATGACCCAGCGCTCCGCCCGGCGGCCGGGCGCGGTGCGGTCCTCGTCGGCCAGCCCGTGGCGGCGGGCCGCGTCGTAGGCGGTCATGATGGTCGCCGTGCCGTTGACGTGCAGCCCCACCAGATCCTCGAAGAAGTCGACGAACAGCAGGCTGAGGTGGGCGTTCTCCAAGATGTTCCCGAGGCTGGCGAGCACGCCGTTGCCGCGGAACTCCGGATACATCAGCCTCGTGTCGTCCACCACCCGGACGAAGCCGGGCGGGCCCGCCCGGAAGGACGTGTCGCAGTTGCCCTTGGCGTCCGCGGTTCCCACGAAGACCATTTCCTGCCGGGCGACGAACTCCCGCATGTGCGGCGTCAGGCGGTCGACGACCTGCCGCTCGTAGAAGCGCTCGGCCCGGTCCCTGGTGTCGAACAGGCGCTGGAGGACGTGCTCTCCCCTGGATCCGGGAAGACCTCCGCCGTCGTCCAGACCTTCGTACGGTGCGTGCTGCCCCATCAACGTCGCTCCCATTAGTCCCGGACCCAAGGCTTGCGACATGGGCGGACAGCAGCTCGCGCAAGGCGACCCCCGGCGGCGGGACACCGACCCGGATGATCCACCCACGTAAGCGATGGAGCCTAAACCATAGCCCCTATTGCCCAAAATAGTCTTGAAACTTTTCTCTGCCAGTCATGAGGCCTGCTCAGCTCCTGACGTGACCCATGGTGACCGTCCCAAACTCCACCGCCCGCCACCGCCTCGCAAGAAGATTCGTCCTCACAGGTCGCAGGGGTTGACCGACCTTGATTGGCCCGGACCGCGGTGTAAGACTCGAATACGGGGGCAAGGGGGATCGACATGATCGAGGTGAAGAGCACCGGCAAGCCGGATGAGCGCCGCGACTTCCCGATGGGACACATCGACGTGTTCAACCTGCCGGGACTGAGCTTCGGCGTGGCCACGTTCGAACCCGGGTGGCGCTGGTCGGAATCGGTGAAACCGATCGCCGGCACCGATTCGTGCGAGGCTCATCACAACGGCTACGTCGTCAGGGGCAGGATGCGCCTGCGGATGGACGACGGCACGGAGGCCGAGGTCGGCCCCGGCGACCTCTTCGTCGCCACACCCGGGCACGACGCGTGGGTGGTGGGAGAGGAACCGGTCGTGGTCTACGACTTCGCGGGCGCCGCCGCCGACTACGCCAAGGCGAGGGAGAGCTGACCGTCCACCCACCGTCCACTCGCCGTTCAGCCGGCTCGTGAACAATGCGCGATCGGTGAGTACCCGGTTGGAGGTCATGGATGAGCGGCTCGGACGGTGACGCCCGGCGTGGCGACGATCACCGCGCCCGTCCCGTCCACCCGCTGAGAGAGGTCGCCGGGGTCTTCCTGAAACTGGGCGTGATCGGGTTCGGCGGACCGGCGGCGCACATCGCGATGATGCGCGAGGAGCTGGTACGGCGCCGCGGCTGGGTGTCCGACGAGCGCTTCGTCGATCTGATGGGCGCGGTCAACCTCATTCCCGGCCCCAACTCCACCGAGCTGGCCATCCACCTCGGCCACGACCGGGCCGGCCGGCGCGGGCTGATCGTCGCCGGGGTGTGCTTCATCTTTCCCGCGTTCACCATCGTGTTGGCACTGGCCTGGGCATACGTCCGCTACGGCCGGACCCCCGCGGTCGAGGGCCTGCTGTACGGGATCAAGCCCGTGGTCGTGGGGATCGTGGTCTGGGCCCTGGCCGGGCTGTCGAAAACCGCGATCAAGGACCGGCTGACCGCCGCCGTCGCCGTCGTGGCCCTGCCGGTCTACCTGCTCGGGGTGAACGAACTCGTCGTTCTGGCGGCCGGCGGCCTGCTCGTGACGGCCGCGCGAATCGGGAAGGACCGGCTGCCGGGCGGCTCCCCCGCCGCACTGATGCTGCCGCTCCTGGGCGAGCCGCGTTTCACCGATCCCACCGGCGGCCAGCTCGCACAGCTCTTCCTGACCTTCCTGAAGATCGGCTCGGTGCTCTACGGCAGTGGCTACGTGCTGCTCGCCTTCCTGGAGGGCGACTTCGTCGAACGGCTCGGCTGGATCACCCGGACCCAGTTGCTCGAAGCGGTCTCCATCGGACAGGTCACCCCCGGGCCGCTGTTCACCACGGCCACCTTCGTCGGCTACGTGGTCGCCGGGCTGCCCGGCGCGGTGCTCGCCACGATCGGGATCTTCGCGCCGTCGTTCGTCCTCGTCGGCCTGCTCAGCCGCGTGGTCGGCCGCATCCGCGACCGAGCCTGGTCCTCGGCCTTCCTGGACGGGGTCAACGTCGCCGCCCTGGCCCTCATGGCCGGGGTCACCCTCCGCTTGGCGGGTGAGGCGTTCGCGGACCCGCTCACCGTCTGCCTCGCCGTACTGGCACTGGTGTTGCAGTGGCGCACCCGGCTCAACACCGCCTGGCTCATCGCGGCTGCCGCCGCGATCGGCCTGATCCGGACGGCGCTCATCGGTTGACCCGGACGGCGTGGAGCGCGCCGGGCACGAGCGTGACCGCCGGACCCGCCATCGCCGGGCGGGCTCCGCTCCCACCGGGCGTCGGATCACCGCACCGGGTGCACCTCGGCTGAATGGCGGATTCCGGGCTCATGGTAGTACTTGGTACGGTCCGCGGACCGAGGGCGGGACGGGCATGAGCCTGACGGCCCTTCCCGGAGCCGAGTCGCAGACCGTCTCGGCCGCCCGGCCCGCGAAGCCGTACGACGACGCGCCATGCAGGCCGTCGACAGCGTGTTCTCCGGAGGTGCTGGTTTGAAGGTCAGAGGGCAGGCGCTCGTCTTCGACGCCGACGACACGCTCTGGGAGAACAACATCCTCTTCGAGCGCGTCATCGACGACTTCCTGCACTGGCTGGAGCATCCGACGCTCGACAAGACCGAGATTCGCGCGATCCTCGACGACATCGAAGCGGCGAACGCGGTCGTCCACGGATACGGCAGCAAGATGTTCCTGCGCAGTCTCGGCGACTGCCTGGAGCGGCTGCGCGAGCGACCGGCGACCCCGCAGGAGCTCCGCCACATCGACGAACTGGCCGCGGCCCTCGTCGAGGGCCGGGTGGAGCTGGTCCCCGGCGTCGCCGAGACGCTCGCCGACCTCGGCAGCCGGCACGACCTCCTCCTGCTCACCAAGGGCGACACGGACGAGCAGCAGCGCAAGCTGGACGTCTCGGGCCTGGCCCACCACTTCCGCGACATCCACATCGTGGCGGAGAAGGACGTCGACACCTATCGGTGGCTCGCGCGGGAGCACGGGCTGACGCCGTCGACGACCTGGATGATCGGCAACTCCCCGAAGTCGGACATCCTCCCCGCCCGTCAGGCGGGTATGAACGCCGTCTTCATTCCGAACGACAACACCTGGGTGCTTGAGCACACCGAGCTCGACCCCGACGACGCAGGGGTGCTGCGGCTGCGGAGCTTCGCCGAGCTGACGGATCACTTCTGAGCCGACGGATCACTTCTGAGAACAAAGGGAACCTCTCACATGGGTACCGCCCCATCATCGAACGATCACGCCTCCGCACGGGAGTCCGCCGCCGGGCAGGCCCGTAAGGCGCCCTCGGTCTCGTGCGTGTTCATCTGCCACGACGGCCGGGGCCGAGTGCTGTTGGCCCGGCGCGGCGCCGGCGCGCGGGACGAGCCCGGAACATGGGACTGCGGCGCCGGCGCACTGGAGTACGGCGAGTCGTTCGAGACGGCCGTCGCCCGCGAGGTGCGCGAGGAGTACTCGGCGGACGCGCTGGAGATCGAGACGATCGGCGTGCGCAACGTCCTGCGGGAGGAGCCGGCCTCCCACTGGGTCGCGGTGATCTTCGCGGTCAGGGTGAACCCCGCGGACGTCGCCATCGGCGAGCCGCACAAGTTCGATGAACTGGACTGGTTCGCGCCGGACGCGCTGCCGCGCCCCCTGCACTCGCAGCTCCCGGAGAGCCTCGGACTCTTCCACGCCTGGCAGGGGGCGTAGTCCTCGGATTCCACTTCACGGGTCGCCGCGCCGCACGTGTCGTCGCGGCCGGCGACGCGTTCTTCCGCCACGCCCGCTGAGCCGGGCGTGGCTCGATTCAGCGGACATGGCTCGGCCCAGCGGACGCGGCTCGATTCAGCGGACATGGCTCGGCCCAGCGGACGCGGTCGCCGGAAGAGTCCGTCCCTCTTAACTCAGCAATTCAGAAGTTGTCCGGGGATCTTCGCTCGGGCCATGCTTTCCGGATAGTGCGGAACGAGAAACCCATGGCGGTCGTGGCCGCCCCCTCGGCGCCGATCTCTCCGTCTCTCCGTCTCTTTTCCGTGCACAGGTTCCGCAAGCTCGGCAGTTGACGGCCGATGGCCGTACCCCCGAAGAGGACCACGGTGAAACGGCCACGGCCACTACGGCACGCCGTCCCCTTCGGGGCCTTTCCCCGAAACCTCAAGCACCGAGGAGAGCTCCCATTTACGGAAACATCGAAATCCGAGGCGCTCGCGAAAACAACCTGAAGAACGTTTCGCTGGACATCCCGAAGCGAAAGATCACCGTGTTCACCGGCGTCTCCGGGTCGGGCAAGTCCTCACTCGTCTTCGGCACGATCGCCGCCGAGTCGCAGCGTCTGATCAACGAGACCTTCACCGCGTTCATCCAGGCCCTTCTGCCCCGCTACGGCCAGCCCGACGCCGACTCCCTGGCGAACCTCTCCGCGGCGATAATCGTGGACCAGAAACGCCTGGGCGGTAACTCACGCTCGACCGTCGGCACGGTGACGGACGCCTACACCATGCTCCGGCTGCTCTACTCGCGGCTCGGCCAGCCCTCCGCCGGGCATTCCAGCGCCTTCTCCTTCAACGACCCGCAGGGCATGTGCCCTGACTGTGAGGGACTGGGGCGCGTCTCCGCCATCGACGTCAACGCACTGGTGGACCGCGGAAAGTCGCTCAACGAGGGAGCGATCCGGTTTCCGACCTTCGCGGTGGACTCCTGGTTCTGGAACATCGTCGTCCAGTCCGGATTCTTCGACGGCGACAAGAAACTGGAGGACTACACCGAGGAGGAGTGGGAGAAGCTCCTCTACCTGCCCGAGACGAAGATCAAGTTCACCACCCCCGCCGGGGTGATGAACTCCAAGTACGAGGGACTGGTCCCCAAGTTCAAACGCCTCTACATGTCCAAGGACACCGAGCAGATGGCGTCGCATCTCAAGATCGCGTACGAGAAGATCGTCACCGCCACTCCCTGTGAGATCTGCGGCGGGAGCCGACTCAACCAGGCCGCGCTCGGATGCCTGGTCAACGGCAAGAACATCGCCGAATGCGCCGCTATGGAGGTCCATCTCCTCGCCGACTTCATCCGGGGCATCGACGAGCCGTCCCTCGGCCCGATGGTCTCGGCGCTGGCCGCGCGGCTGGACAGCCTCGTCTTCATCGGCCTGGGCTACCTCAGCCTGGATCGGGAGAGCTCGACCCTGTCCGGCGGTGAGTCCCAGCGGGTCAAGATGGTGCGCCATCTCGGGTCGAGCCTGACGGACATGACCTATGTCTTCGACGAGCCCAGCGTCGGCCTGCACCCCCACGACGTGCACCGGCTCAACGAGTTGCTGCAGCAGCTGCGTGACAAGGGCAACACCGTCCTGGTGGTGGAACACAAGCCGGCGGTCATCGCCATCGCCGACCACATCGTCGACATGGGGCCGAACGCGGGCCGACACGGCGGCGAGATCGTCTTCGAGGGCGACTTCGACGGACTGCTGAAGTCGAACACGCTCACCGGCGACCACATGAGCCACCACCAGACCGTCAAAACGGCCTCACGCCGGCCCACCGGACAGCTGTCCATCGAGCACGCCACGCTGCACAACCTGCGTGATGTGAGCGTGTCGATTCCCGAAGGCGTCCTGACCGTCGTCACCGGCGTGGCGGGTTCCGGAAAGAGCTCGCTCATCCACGGATGCCTGCCGGAGCGCTACCCGGACGCCGTCCTCGTCGACCAGAACCTGCCCCGCGGGTCGAAACGCTCCAATCCCGCCACCTACACCGGCATGCTCGACCTGATCCGCAAGGCCTTCGCCTCCGCGAACAAGGTCAACGCGGCGTTGTTCAGCGCCAACTCCAAAGGTGCCTGCCCGCAGTGCCAGGGCCTGGGAGTGACCTACATGGACCTCGCGCACATGGACCCCGTGGCCAGCGTCTGCGAATCCTGCGAGGGCCGGCGCTTCACCGACGAGGTGCTCGGCTACACGCTTCGTGAGCGCAACATCAGCGAGGTGCTCGCGTTCTCCGCCGCCGAAGCTCTGGAATTCTTCGTCGAGCCCAAGATCCGGGCGACCCTGCAGGCGATGGACGACGTCGGCCTGGGCTACATCACCCTCGGCCAGCCGCTGAGCACCCTCTCCGGCGGCGAGCGCCAGCGGCTCAAGCTCGCCATCGAGCTGGGAAACCCGGCATCGATCTACGTGCTGGACGAACCCACGACCGGTCTGCACATGAACGACGTCGACAACCTCATCGGGCTGCTCGATCGGCTGGTCGACAGCGGCAGCACCGTCATCGTGATCGAGCACAACCTCGACGTGATCTCCCGGGCGGACTGGATCATCGATCTCGGTCCCGGCGCGGGCCATGACGGCGGCCGCGTCGTCTTCGAGGGCTCCCCGGCCGACCTCGCCGAAAGCCCGGCGTCCGTCACCGGCCGGTATCTAAGCCGGCACGTGGCGTCGTAGACCCCGAGGTCCGTGGCCCGGCGGTCACCTCGGCCGCCGGGCCGCCGCTCTCCGGGCGAGAGGGATCACCTCTCGTCGACGGGGAACCGGAGCGCCTGCGGGACCCTCAGCCCCGCCAGGATTCCCGGCGAGAGCGAGCACGACCAGAAACCAGCGGGAAGACCGGACAGCGTTCCCCAGGGTGAACCGAATGCGCGGGGTCGTCCGGATTCCCTAGGAGATCCACCCGAAACCCTTCGCCAGGCGGCCCGCCACGGTGATGACGCTTCCAAGAACGAAAAGATCGCATACCGCGCAGACGACATGGGCTCGTATCCGGTTTCTCATGCCGTCGGACCCCGCAGCCTTCATGCGTCGAAACGATTCACGCTGAACGGCGCAGCTTTTCACCGCGCAACCGGCCAACCCTATGATCGCGCCCACGGTCGCGTAGGTTCCGACCAGGTCCGTGACCTTCGCCCCCGCGGGTATCGGCTTGAATCCCATGAGAAGGAACACCATCAACGTGGCCCACAGGGCGCACACACCGGTTCGAGCGAGGACCGCCGCCAGAAGATTTCTTGTGATCGGGTCTTTCCCGAACTCCCCGGAAACGGTCATCGCCTGGAGCTGCGACACCAGGAGAGCGCGCACGAACAACCACACCGAGAGGAGACCGACGAGAATCGTCACATCTCCAAGCCACCACGGCGGGCTCGGACTCATCCAGACACCCGGAACAGCTGGATTCACGAGCAGGAGAAGGCTCAATGCGGCGACCAGGATGACATACGGCGACCGCATGCCGCCACTACTCCTCTGACCGCCGACACTCACCTGACCGTTGACATCAGGCGGTGAGCCGTCTTGCCGCGGCTGCTGCGCCGACCGGCGAATCGGAGCTCTCTCCTGACGTTTACGGCTCATGACAGCTCTCAAAGGGCAAGAGGCGAACGTGATCAAGAGTAACAGCCGCTGGATGGAGCCACGGTAGCGTGTGCGGTCATCGGCGTGCGGGCCAGGCGCATTCCGGCGATAGAGCCGGTCGAGGAAGCCCGTACGCCCCGCGCCGATCCCGCCCGAGCCGGTGCGCCTGCGGCGAGCGCACATCACCCGAACCCTTCACCACGTGTCGAACGCCACCGCAAGACGGCGGAACCGCGCACACGCCGGGAACGCAGAAGACCAGCCCACACGATGTGTGAGCTGGTCCTGTGTCGTGCCCCCTGCAAGATTCGAACTTGCGCTCCCGGCTCCGGAGGCCGGTGCTCTATCCCCTGAGCTAAGGGGGCCAACGAGTGATTAGATTACCAGCATCTGGAGGGGAACCGACACTCGCAGCGCGAAGTAGGTGATCTCAGGGGCGCCGGCCCTATCGGGCGAGCGTTCGGGGAGCCGGGCGGACCGCGCCGCGATAGCGCGAGCGGTAGTAGGCGGAGGCGGCGAAGTTCGTCGTCTTGACGACGTCACCGGTCTTGGGGGCGTGCACCATGACACCGTCCTTGACGTAGACGCCCACGTGGGTGGGGTCTCCGGTGCCGCCTCCGAAGAAGACCAGGTCTCCGGGGCGGAGCTGGGAGAAGGACACGCGGCGACCCTGCCTGAACTGGCTGCCGGTGTAGTGGGTGAGCGTGGCTCCCGCTCTGGACCAGGCGTGCAGGGCGAGACCGGAGCAGTCGAAGCCGCCGCCGGTCGGCCCCGCGCTCGAACCGCCGCCCCAGACGTACGGCCTGCCGACCTGGCCGAGCGCCACGGCCACCGCGGTCTGCCCCGGGGACGGGCGGAGCTGACGCCGGGACGGCGCCGAGGGGCGCCTCGCCGCCCGCGGCTTGGTCAAAGGGGCGACGGCAGGCTGGTGAACCCGCATGGGAGACGCGGCGCCGGGAAGGTCGGAGAGGTCGACGGCTCCGGCTCTGGGAGAAGCGGCGACGTCCGAAGACGCGGCCTCGGGAGAGCCGGGGACATCGGTCTGCCGGACGGCGACGCCCGCGCCGGAGGGATCATCCTCGGCGTCCGCCGGGACGGCCGGAGGCGAGAGTTTCGCGCTCACCCGGCGATCGATCTCGCAGGTGGCGGCGGACACGGCGCGGACCTCCGCCTCGAACCACCTCCGGACGCCGTCCGGCAGATCGGCTCCGGGCAGTGACCGTCTCCAGCCGTCGGCGGTATGTGGGCAGGAGCGGGTCGTGGACGCCTGTGGGATCCCCGCGAGGGAGGCGGCGAGAGCGGTGGCGACGAGGACTGTCGTGATCATGCGTGCCCTCCCTGGGCTCGACGAACGATCGAGGCCTCAGGATCCACGGAACCGGGAATCCGCCAAGGAGCCGAACTGGATTCTGTGGATAACGTTCGGATGCCCGTACACAGGGGGTTGACCTGGGGGTTTACGGCTAGGCAGCCCGAAGTTCGCGTTCTGGGCCCGTGGTTGGCCCGTGGGTTTCGTTTTCGCAGGTCAGCGCAGTGCTAGTGATCGTTTGTTCGGATAGGAGCATGCCTATCTGCGCGTTTGCCGCTTCTTCGCCGCCGTCGATCCAGTGAGCGTAGGTGCTCAGCAGCGTGCGGACAGAGTGCCCCAGACGCCGGGCGATCTCTGCTACAGGCACCCCCGCCAGGATGAGCCGTCCGCACGGCCGGGGGCATCTCTGCATTCACATACTCGGATATGAGTTCCTCCCGTGAGGCTTTTTCATCCTGACGGCCTGGTACGGCAGGCCCGCGGAGAATAGTGCCTCTACGGAGCCCGCAGGAGCGCGCAGCGAAGTGATCCACCGTCCACGGCCAATTCGCGGGGGCCGTGGACGGTGAGTTCCGCTCACCTTGATCCAGGAATGCCTCAGCACAGATAGGTGGACTCCTCCAGCAGCTGCGGCGTCATCGTGATCCCGGTGAGGCGCTCGGCCAGGAGGAACGCCGGCCCTTCGTGGGGGTCGGCGATCGGATAGACGGGGGAGTCGATCCGCTCCAGGGTCTCTGCGAGTTCGTCCGGCATCTCCTCTGAGTAGCCTTCCTGGTGCGGGAACTCGAGCTGGATCTTCCCGTCTTTGATCCAGTGGGAATAGCCTTCCTGGTGCAGGAACTCGAATCGGATCTTTCCGTCGTCGATCCAGTGGAAGTAGTCCATGCCCTCGACATCGAGGTAGAAGTGGGAGACAAGGCGGGTGCCCGCCGACAGCGGCATAATGATCTCTTCGGTGACGCCGAGCCCGCCGTTGGCCTCGACGAGGAGTACCCAGTCTCCAACGGAGACGGCACCGAAGGTTTGCCGCCGGATCAGCTCATCAAGCGTCATGCGAGAGCAGTCTTCAACCCGGACGCCGAGCCAGGTCACCAGTTCCTCAGGTGTCAGGCCGCGGACGTAGGTGAAGCAGTAGGCATCCGCCAGGCCGGGGAAGCGCTCGCGGGAGAACCAGGAGTAGTCGTCAGGAGTCGCGATCATCCCGTCATGCTCGCAGCACCCACCGACACGACAAGAGCCATTTCATCCTGAGTAGCGGCCTTCTTCCACGAGCTGCAGCACAAGGATCGCCTGCACGAGCGCGGTCGCTCGATGCGGGCAACAGCGCAGCCTGGTCAGCACCTTCCAGCCCTTCAAGGTCGCGACGGCACGCTCACCGATGGCCCGGATACGGGCGTGGGCGCGGTTGACGTCCCGCTGTCCGCGCGACAACCAGGGACGATGGCGATGCCGCTTGAACGGCGTCCGAATCGTGCCGCCCACGCCTTGGTAACCCTTGTCCGCGAAGGTCTTCACGCCGGCGCTGGTCAGGGCGCCGATCAGGCCGACCTTCCGCACGGCGGTCACATCGTGCACGGCGCCCGGCAGCGCGGGCGAGGCCCCCACCGGTCGGCCCATGGGGTCAGCCGGCAGCTGCACGTTCATTCCATGCTGCTTGTGTTTGCCGATGTAATACGGCCGCTCGTCGGCGAGGCGGTCGATCGGGATGAGAGTGCCGTCCAGGATGGTGTAGGCCAGCCGGGATGCGCGCTCGACGGCGGGGCGCACGTCGTCGGCCAGGGCGGCCAGGAGATCGACGGCTTCGCGGACGTAGCGCCAGGCCGTGGTGGTCCCCATGGCGAAGCCGGCGGCCAGGCGGGCGTAGGTGTCGCCATTGCGCAAGTGGGCCAGGACCAGTAGCGCCGCCTAGCCGCGCTGGCGGCAAACCCGAGCACCGTTGGAATCGTGATCCGGATGTCGTGCCGTGCCGCGTAGCCGGACAGGGTGACCGTCCGCGCATCGGTGACGGCATCGGGCATGCCCTCACCCGTCGCCGTCCCAAAGACTCGCCTGGCCGCCGCACTAAGGACTCCTAACAAAATGGTGGGCTTGACCTGGTCAGAGGCCGGTGTCGTGCACGAGACCGTCGGGTAGCGGGACGCGGTCAGCCGCGTAATCGCACGCGATAAACCTGGAGACGTCGGCGATCATCCCCGGGATACTGGTCGCCCATGGATGAGGTCAGAGTCGTCGTCGCCCATTCCGAGCGCGCGACTCTGCGCGTCGGTGACGTGTTCTTGAAGGTGGACGCCGATCAGGCGCGCATCGACGTCGAGGTCGAGGCGATGTCCCTCGCGCCGGTCCCGACCCCGGAAGTCCTGTGGCGCAAGCCGCCCGTGCTCGCGATCGCCGCACTCCCGGGGACGACGCTTGGGCGCCTCGGCGGGCCGTCGACCGGGTCGCCGGCGGCGTGGGCCGCGGCGGGCGCCGCCATCCGGAAGCTGCACGACGCGCCCCTGCCGCCCCGGCCGGGCCGGGCCGGGCCGGGCATCGTCGCGCTGGCGGCGGAACTCGACGACGAGTGCGAGTTGCTCGTGACGAACGGTGTCTTGCCCGCTGACCTGGTCACCCGCAACCGCCAGGTCGCCGAGGCCGCGCTCCGGCCGTGGACTCCGGCGTTCACGCACGGCGACCTGCAGATCGCGCACGTCTTCGTCGACGGCGACGAGGTCACCGGCATCATCGACTGGTCCGAGGCGGGCCAGGGTGATGCCCTGTACGACCTCGCCACCTTCACGCTCGGGCACGAGGAGCACCTCGACGACGTCATCGCCGGCTATGGCGCCGACATCGACCTCGACGTGATCCACGCGTGGTGGTCGTTGCGAAGCCTTCTGGCAGTTCGCTGGCTGATCGAGCACGGCTTCGACCCCTTCGCGCCGGGTTGTGAGGTCGACGTGCTGAGATCCCGGATGTGAGGCTGCGCGGGCCCGACTGCTACGTATGGCGTTCTGACGCATCGAGCGGGCCATCGCCTGAGGCGATCGCCCGTCCTTACGCTCAACAAAGTGCGGCGCGCAGTCGTCGCCAGCAGGTCATCCCGGAGCCGAAGCCCAGCTTCTGGGGCAGATGCTCCCAGCGGATCCCTGTGTACAGCACGAACAGGATCCCGTACAGCACCCTGCGACTATCCAGACGCTTACGACCTGGACGCCGCGGATTACGTGGGACGACCGGCAGCAGCGGCTCGATGCGCGCCCACAATCCGTCGTCGATCTCCCACGGTCTGGCAGCGGTCTTCCTCGTCTCGACTGGCTCGAACCCCCTTCGGCCAGCATCAACGAGAACTGACACACCGTCATTCCCAGAGGTCCAGAAGCCTCCTTTTGTTAGGAGCCGTAAGACCGCGACTCATTTGGCGATCTGTCGTTAGATCACTCGTAAATGCGTTCCTTTTCAGGAAAAACCGACCCAGTAAAACCTGAAGCTATTATATGAATCGGAGTTGAGATTCCAAAGGGCCCATTTCTGCCCTTTTCGCACGGGAATCGTATAGCAAGCCGGACTCCCCTTTATGCTTACAGCTACGGTCGCCGCCCCTTCGCCATCCCCTTCATAAACGAAGATGTACGGCACATCATCCCCATAGTAATTGCCCGTATACGTATTCTCGATAACCAGGATACCGTCGTGCTCTGCGTAGATATATTCTGTTCTAATGTTATCAAAAACGGGTTCGAGCTTGATCGCCTCCTCGAACAAGGCGGTGAGATTAGCCTTTCCATAGACGGTGGCGTTATGGTCCACCTGCAGGTTGGCCCGCGCGTACATGTCGCCTTGCGCGGTCAGGCTCCCGGAGACGTTGAGCGAGGACTGCGCGGCCAGGTCTCCGTTGACGATCAAACCGTTGGAA
The DNA here is from genome assembly GCF_050949235.1 of Streptosporangium sp. CA-135522. Classification (NCBI taxonomy): domain Bacteria; kingdom Bacillati; phylum Actinomycetota; class Actinomycetes; order Streptosporangiales; family Streptosporangiaceae; genus Streptosporangium; species Streptosporangium sp. CA-135522. The sequence goes on along the minus strand of NZ_CP192026.1, from coordinate 1,821,493 downwards.
CCGACGGTCGTGAGCTTGTTCGTGATCTTCAGGTCATCGAGGGTGGGATTGGTGATGTTGATGGAGAGGGTGGCGTACTGGTCGACCGTCTCGAAACCGGCGGCGTTCTTCTCGGACGCCTTCAGGGTGAAGGTGGTGTCGTTGAGGATCTTGCCGCTGGGGATGGTGTAGGAGGTCGCGGAGCCTTCGTAGAGGGTCGTGCCGTCGCCGTCGTAGAGCTGGAAGAAGCTGCCGTTGCTCTCCCAGGTGAGGTAGACCTCGTCGCCGGCGTTGAACTTCGTCCTGGGGACGGTCGGCTTGTCCGGGGCACTGGACAGGAGGTTGTGCAGGTAGAAGACGGGTTTCGCGGTGTCCCAGGTCAGTTCCTGCGGTGTCTTGCGGGTGTATTTGCCGCTGGCCGTGCCGGAGTTTTCGGTGCTCGGGCAGGTGAGCGTGCTGCCGGGGGTGGCGGCGACGTTGCCGGTGATGCTGATTGTCAGCGGTTTGTCGATGAGGTCGAACCTCGGTATGGGCGGGGCCTGGAAGATGACGTGGTAGTAGTTCGTGGCCGGTTCGAGGCCGAGTTCCTGCCCGGTCTTCATCTGGGCGGACGCGGGGCTCCATTTGCCGGTGATCGAGGATTGCGGGTTCTCGGTGAAGTATGCGCCTCCGTCGTCGGGTGCGCTGATCGGGACGGCGATTTCGATCTTGTTGCAGTAGATGTTCTGGTCGGCCGGGCTGGAGACGGTGATGTCGATGGTGTTGGCGGCGGGTTTGTCGGGGCTGCCTGCCTGAAGGGGTGCGGTGCTGGTGCTGTAGTGCAGCAGTGGGGCGTCGGACATGGGCATGGCCTCCTTGTGGGCGGGTCTCTTCCAGGTGTCCAAAGGGGGTGGGTGACCTCGATGTGTGGCGGTGCGTCCGAAACCCCCGCTGGTGACGCACCGCAGAAGATCACCCTCTAGATCCAATCGCCGGTATTGGAGCGTGGCAAGAGCCCTCCAGGAGGGGCAAGGGAGCGATTTGGTGATGTTCTCTGCGTCTTGACAAGCCTGTGGGCATCGTCGAACCCGGCGTTACGGAGATCCGCTTCATCGCAACGGAGCAGGCGGCTACAACGAGGAGCGCAGGATCAAGACCGCCGGAGGAGGCACCGTCGTAACGTCAGTGTGGGTTAACTGCCGACCGTGCAGAGCAGCGGCCAAATACCCGACAGGAGCTGACCCCCGCCGGCCTTCTGTGGAGAAACGCCGGACCGTCCACAGCCACGACGGGTGATCCAACGTGAGATCAGAGGCTTCCGGCCGTCCTGGCCACGCCGTACGGCGCGCTCGGAGACGAGCGGAGCGAAGCCTCGGGACGTCTCCGGCGCGCCGGCGGGAAACCTGCCGCCGGCGGGAAATCCACCGGAGGCGGCCGGACGTCCGTACGCATCCGCCGAAAACCGCGCACGACCCGCCTTCGAGGAGTTAGCCTCACGGCCGTGGGCGAGGTTCTGGGCAAGGTATTGGTGGTGGATGACGACGAGGTCATCCGGCAGCTCATCGCGGTCAATCTGACCCTGGAGGGATTCCAGGTGGAGACCGCCTACGACGGGCAGAACTGCCTGGATCGGGTGCTCGACGTGATGCCCGACGTGATCACGCTGGACGTCATGATGCCCAGGCTGGACGGCTGGATGACCGCCACCAGACTGCGGGGCGACGAGGAGACCCGTCACATCAAGGTGGTCCTGATCACCGCGCGGGCGCAGGAGGACGACAAACGCCGGGGGCTCGGCATCGGGGTCGACGCCTATCTCACCAAGCCCTTCGACCCGGCCGAGCTGATCCAAGTCGTCCGCGATCTGGCCCTCGCCACCCGGGGCTAGCGCCGCCGCAGGGAAGTCTGGCTCCTGGCCCGTACGAACAGGTCCGTACGAACAGGTCCGTATGAACAGGTCCGTACGAACAGGTCCGTACGAACAGGTCCGTACGAACAGGTCCGTACGAACAGGTCCGTACGAACAGGTCCGTACGAACAGGTCCGTACGAACAGGTCCGTACGAACAGGTCCGTATGAACAGGTCCGTACGAACAGATCCCGCATGCCCAGTGCCGCCGCGAGTCAGGCCACCGGATGGCGCCCCGCAGGGTGTAGCCCAGCATGACCAGAACGCGGAGCGCGGTCCGAGGGTCTTCGTCGACCTCCTAGACCAGACCTTCCCTGCGTGCCACCGCGGCGGCCTGGGTCCGTGAGGACACGCCCAGCTTGCCCAGGATGTTGGAGACGTGCACGCTCACCGTCTTCTGCGCGATGAACAGCCGCTCGCCGATCTCGCGGTTGGGCAGGCCCTCGGCCACCAGCGCGAGCACCTCTCGCTCCCGGCCGGTGAGCATCCCCGGCTGTGCCGGGGTGAATCTGGCGCGGCGGCCCAGCTCCGCCAGGGCCGTGCCCAGCGGCCGGGCGCCCAGCGACGTGGCGTCCTCGACGGCGCGCTCCCACTCCTTCAGCGCCGAGATCCGGTCACCCGAGGTGAGCAGCGCCTCGGCCAGCCGCCACCGCGAGCGTGCGACCTCGTAGACGAACCCGGCGTCGAACGCCTCGACCACCGCCCGCCACGCCTCGACGTCGGCGCGACCGTGCACGCGGTGCCACTCGGCCTCCGCGCGCGCCAGCCAGGCTCGTCCCTCGAACCCCATGCCGGGACGGGCCGCCGCCGTCGCCCGCGCGCGGGCGAGTAGTTCGTCGGCGCCCTCGGTGCGCCCCAGGTCGGCCAGCGCCCACAGCGCGACCGCGCCGATGCGGATGTTGCCCGCGTCGGCGGGGTCCATGGCGTCGAGAACCGCGGTCGCGTGCTCCAGAGCGAGCTCGGGCTCCTGCCGCCAGAGGGCGTGTTCGGCGGCCAGGCCCCGGGACATGTAGGCGACCAGGGAGTCCGACCAGAACGGCCGGAGCCAGGTCAGCCGCTCCTCGACGGCGGGCGACCCCATGGCGACCTCGATGAAAAGCGCGAAGGAGGAGAGGATGGCCTCGGGGATCTTGCCGACGCGCGTGCCGAATCCGGCGGCCGTCTCCTGCGCCCGCGCCCAGTCCCCGGCCGTGTAGTGGATCAGGAACTGGAGGAATCGCAGGTCGGTGCCGTAGGTGCTCCAGGAGAGCCCGCTGTCCTTCGCCAGCCGTACGCCCCGGTCGGCGATCACCGCGGCGGCGGCCATGGACCCGCGCGCGAACTGGACGCGGGCGTGGTGGAAGATCGCACGCAGGTCCATGGCCAGGTCGCCGGAGTCGTGGACGACGACCGAGCCGAACAGCTCCTCCGCACGGGCGAGATCGCCCTCGAACTCCGCACAGGAGGCCAGCGTGATCATCGCGCTCTTCTCCGCGTCGCTCGCTCCCGTCGCCCGGGCGACCTCCAGCGCGTGCTCGGCGAGGGGCCTGACCTCCGCGTGCCGCGGGCTCCAGCTGAACGTGCGGGCGAGGGTGGCCAACGCGCGGGCGAGGACGGGGCTGCCGGGAGGGGCCGCGGCCACGGCCGCCTCGGCGGCCACGACCGCTCTGGGCACGTCGTCGGAGTCGTAGAGATAATAGGCGAGCCGTTCGGAGGTCTCGGCCGACGGCGGGACCTCCCTGAGCTGGGCGACGGCCCGGTGGTTGTCGCCCATGTCGGCCGCGGCGGCGGCGGCGCGCAGCGTGAGGCGGACGCGGTCGGTCCCGGCCAGACGCTCGGCGTCGGGCACCCTGTCCCAGAGGGCGAGCACCTGCTCGAAGTGGCGGTGGGCCTCGGCGGGGGCACCGAGCCGCTCGGCCCGCCGTCCGGCCTCGACCGAGGCGGACAGGGCGTCGGCGAGGTCGTGGCCGGCCAGGTAGTGGTAGGCGAGCTCGGCGGCGGCCCCCTCGCGGGCGGTGAGCAGGCGGGCGAACGCCGAGTGCATCCGGGTCCGCTCGCCCGGCAGCAGGTCGGTGTAGACGGCCTCCTGGAGCAGGGCGTGCCGGAAGGCGTAGCCGTAGTCCCCGCTGAGACGCAGCAGCCCACGCGAGACGATCTCCCGCATGGCCTCCTCGAAGGTCAGCTCGTCCAGGCCGGAGGCCTCCCGCAGCAGGTCGTGGTCGACGCGCCGGCCCGCCACGGCCGCGCCCCGCAGCACCCGCTGGGCGGCGTCCGAGAGCAGCTCGGCCCGGGAGAGCAGCAGACTGGCCAGGCCGTCGGTCATGGCGGAACCCTCGGTGGCGGCCTCCAGGAGCTCCTCGGCGTAGAACGGGTTGCCTTCGGCGCGGTCGACGACCTCGCTGATCACCTGGGCGTCGTCGCCGCCGAGGGCGGTCAGGTAGTCGGCCATCTCGCCGCGGTCGAGCGGGCTCAGCTCGACGGCGGTGACCGAGGGAAGGCGTTTGAGCTCGGCGAGGACCCGGCGCAGCGGGTGGCGCCGGTGGAGATCGTCGGTCCGGTAGGTGCCGACCAGGCAGACGCGCTCGGTCTGCAGCATCCGGCTGAGGAAGACCAGCAGGTCGCGGGTGGACTGGTCGGCCCAGTGCAGATCCTCCAGGATCAGCAGCACGGGCTGTACGGCCAGGAACCCGAGCATCGAGCCGAACAGCTGCTGCTGGGTGAGACCGGAGGCGGCCGCCGAGCCGAGGTCGGTGCCGCCGGGCAGCAGCCTGCCGAGGACGGGCCGGGCGTCGATCGCCGCGCGCAGCTCTCCCTCCGCCCCGCGCAGGGCGTCCGCCAGCGGAAGGTACGGCAGCGCGTCACCGAGCTCGGCGCACTGCCCGACCAGTACGGCGAAGCCGTCCGCCCTGGCCCGCTCGCTCAGCTCCGTCACCAGCCGGGTCTTGCCGATGCCCGCGTCACCTCCGACGAGGGCCACACCGGCCAGCCCACCGGCGGCCGAGTCGAGCACGGCGGCCAAGCGACCGAGCTCTGCCGATCGTCCTATAAGAGCGCTTTGCTCCTTTTGCCACCCCACGTCGGCGAGTATGTCACGACACACCGACCTGCCAGGCACACCGACCTGCCACGGCACATCGACCCGTCAGACGCGCCGACCCGTCAGGCACATCGACCCGTCACGGCACGCCGACCTACCACGGCCCACCGACCCGTCAGACACACCGACATATCACATCTGCCACACCTGTCACGGCTGTCACGGCCCACCGGCGACGGACCGAATGGCCCACGAACCGCACCCGCGAATGGTCCTGACGGCCGAAGGCGGCGCCGTCCTAGGGTTGATCCATGATGCCTCTGTCCACATATCTGGTTTTCGCGCTGGCGTCCCTGGCCCTGGTCCTGGTCCCCGGACCGAACCACCTCTACATCGCCGCCCGGGGCATCGCCCAGGGCCGGGCGGCCGCGATGACGAGCGCGTTCGGCGTGGAGGCCGGCACCCTGGTGCACATCGCCGCGGCGGCGGCCGGACTCTCCTATGTGATCGCCCGGTCCGCCACGCTCTTCAACGTGGTGAAGTGGGCCGGCGTGGCCTACCTGGTCTATCTGGGCATCCGGACGCTGACCGGCGGGCAGGAGCTCACCGCCCGGGAGACCACGCCGCAGCCGCTGCGGGCGATCTTCTTCGAAGGCGTGGTCGTCAACGTGCTCAACCCCAAGGTGATCCTGTTCTTCCTGGCTTTCCTGCCGCAGTTCCTGCATCCGGAGGCGGGGTCGGTGCCCCTGCAGATCATCGTCCTGGGCGGCACCCTGCTGCTCCTGGGCCTGGTCTCCGACCTGGTCTACGCCGCCGGGGCGGGCGTGCTCGGCAGGCGGTTGCGCGGCCGTTCCGGCGTGCTGCGCCGTTTCAGCGGGATCGTCTACCTCGGGCTGGGCGTCGCGACCGCCCTCTCCGGCCGATCGACCTGATCGCACAGGTCGCCCACCAGACGGGCCAGGGGCCCCGGCCCCTTCAGCACGCCCAGGTGCCCGCGACGGGGGATCAGGATCAGCCGCCCGTCCCGGCAGGCGCGGAGGAAGTCGCGCTCGTTGATACGGAACCTGTCACGGGCGCCGTTCACCAGCCACACCCGTCCGGGGTAGGCGGCCAGCGCCGCGAGCTGGTCGTGCCCCGCCACGGCCTCGACGGCCTGCGGCATCACCTCGCATGACAGCCCGCCCGTCACCATCGCCGCGCCGGCGGGACCGGGCAGGAGGCGGCGCAGGAGAAGGGAGCTGATCCGGTTCGCGCGCGACGGGTCACGGGCGGCGAGCGAGGCGGCGAACCGGTAGAGGCCCACCATCGCCGCGCCTCGGGAGGTGCAGCCCATTGCCGCCAGCCCGGCGACCCGCTCGGGGAAACGCTCGGCGGTGGCGATGCCGACATAGCCCCCCAGCGAGAGTCCCACCACCAGAGCCCGGCCGCCGAGCGAGTCGATCGCGTCGGCCACGGCCGACGTCGCCGCGTCCATCGAGAACGGCTCGCCGCGACGGACACCGTGCCCCGGCAGGTCCAGGGCCGTCGCGGGCCGGTCGAGGCGGGAGATGACGGGCTCCCACATGGTCCCGCTGACCCTGATTCCGTGGATGAAGACGACGGGCAGCATCACTGACCTCCAAATGCAACGGTGCGTTGCTTTTCATTTAAACACAACGCACCGTTGCGTTGCTACAGTGGGCTCATGGCACCGCGCAAGGAACAGCAGATCTTCCAGGCGACACTCGAACTCCTCGCCGCCAAGGGCTACGAAGGGCTGACCGTGGAGGGTGTGGCCGAGTGCTCAGGGGTCAACAAGACGACGATCTACCGGTGGTGGCCGTCCAAAGCCGCACTGCTCGCCGCCGCGCTGGTCGAGGCCGACCTGCTCGCGATGGAGCCGCCCGACACCGGCAGTCTCAGGAAGGACCTGGAGGCGCTGGTCCGCGGGATGGCCGAGCTGCTCACGCGGCCCCCCGCGGCCGACGTCGCGGTGGCCGCGCTCGGCGCCGCCGTACACCACCCCGAGCTCGCCGCCGCGGCCCAGCGCTTCTTCGCCGACCGGTTCGCCCGAGAGGAGGCCGTCTTCGAGCGGGCGCGGCTGCGCGGGGAGCTGTCCGTCACGGCCGACCCGATGTTGATCATTGATCTGCTCGCCGGAGCGGTGTGGCTGCGCGCGGTCTTCCGAGGGCTTCCCCTCGACGAGGACTTCGCCACCGAGGCGGTGCGCACGGTTCTCGACGGGGCGAGCTGAACGGGGTCAGCTCCGCAGCGCGCCCGGGATACGGTCGAGGATCGGGTACGGCATGAGCCCGTAGGCGTAGAAGTCGACCGCGTCCGCCCCCGCGGCCCGCACGGCCCGGACCTTGGCGGCGAGCCGGTCGGCCGAGTCGGTGTCGGGCAGGCCGGGCCGGAGCACGACCCGCAGTTCCTTGTCCTTGCCCGTCGAGCGGCGATAGGCACCCACGTCGTCGGCGACCCTGGCGGCGTCGCGGGCGTAGGCGAGCACCCCGAGCGCGGGCACCAGGTCGCCGAGCGCGACCAGGTCCACGCCGAGCTGCCAGGAGTCGTGCGCGGCGAGCCCCGCGGGGGGCAGGCCGTCGATGTAGCCCTTGGTCGAACCGGTCGCGTCGAGGAAGACCAGCTTGGAGCCCTCGGCGGTGACGGCCGTGGAGACCTCCGAGACCAGCGAGGTCACCACCTCCGAGCGGGCCCGCGCGTAGGCGACCACCTCGGGACCGGCATAGGCGGTCAGCGCCGCCCGGGTCACCTCGCCCTGCGCGGGCGGATCGCCGTCGAGCACGCCCCCCACGATCCTGGCGCACTCCTCCCGCGCCACCTCGGCGTTGACGCCCAGGTCGGCGGCGCGGCGCATGCAGAAGTCGCAGAAGCACAGGCCGAGCAGGAAGGTGTCCATCGGCCCGAGCGGGACGAAGCTGCGCTCGTTGTGGTAGCCGCAGCCGAAGGCGCCGAAGTGCAGCGCCTCGGCGACCACGCTGTCCACCCCCTGCCTGGCCACCGCCCGGCCCAGCGCCACCGCGTAGAGGCGGACGTCCGGGTGGGAGGGGCACAGGTCGGCGGGCGAGCCGCGGTCGCCGAAGCAGTTGCGCACGGTCACGTCGGGATTGTCCAGGCCGAGCGTGGTGTTCTGCAGGAACACGGTCCAGCCGTGCAGTTTGAGACCGCGCTCGGCGGTGGCCAGACGCAGGGCCGCCAGCGGCTCCTCCTCGGCGCCCTCCTGGACGGGCGGGACCAGGCGGAGGCCGCCGAACAGGTCTTCGGGCGGTGCGAAATGCGCGCCGTCCCTGCGGACCGTCACGCGGGTGCGGCCGTGGGGGGTGACGTCACGGGCACGGTGGTAGGCCGCGGCCACGGTCACGCCCGCCACGCCGTATCCGGTGATCCGGTCGAGGACCCTGTCCAGGCCCTCCCCGCGCACGTCTTCGACGTAGACGTATAGCGAGCTGTCCAAGCCGCCGCCCTCCCACCCAGTCGATCCGACTCTAACGCGGCTTGTACGCCACGAAGTCGATCTCGACCAGGATGTCCATCAAGTCGGAGCCGACGGTCGTGCGGACCGGATACGGCTGGGTGAAGTAGGACTTGTAAACCTCGTTGTAGGCGGCGAAATCACGCTTGAGGTGCTGCAGGTGGACGGTCGACTTCACCACGTCGTCGAAGCCCAGGCCGTGAGCGGCGAGGATCGCGCCCAGGTTGCGCATCACCTGGTGGGTCTGCTCGGCCACGTCGGCGCCGACGACCTCGCCGGTCTTGGGGTCCAGGGGGCCCGCGCCCGAGGTGTAGACGAAGTCGCCGACCACGAGACCCTGTGAGTACGCGCCGACCGGTGCCGCGCCCTCGTCGGTGCGCAGCTCCTGCTTGCCGCTCATTTCACCACTCCTGCCGCTAGAAATCGTTAGAAACCGAAAAATCAGACATACGGCACACGAAACTCAGAAATAGGTAGTGATCAGATCGACGACGACGTAGTCGTCGTCGACCACCGGCATGACCCGCCACTTGTCGAAGGCGGTGCACGGGTGGGAGATGCCGAACGACACCAGATCCCCCGGCTTCACCGCCGAGTCCGGCGCGAGCCGCAGGACGGCGTGCTGGTCCTGCACCTTGAGCACCGTCGCGCCCGCGAGCGCCCCGCGTGGCACCGGCAGGCCCTCGTCGAAGGGGGCGTCCCGCTTGCCGAACCCGACGATGGCCAGGCCGGGTTCGGGAACGGACAGCACGTGCGCCCAGACCTCCAGCGCCGCCCGCAGCTCGCCCTCGATCCGTGTGTAGGGCGTGCGCTCGCGGTAGTAGCCGTCGTCATGGGAGACGTAGGCTCCGCTGCGCAGCACGATCTTGGCCTGGCAGGTCGCGAGCTCCCGGCCGATCACGTCGAACCACTGGCTGCCGCCCACCGACAGGATCGGGTCGGGCACCCGCAGGTGCTCCAGCGCCTCCAGCAGCCGGTACAGGTAGGTTCGTACCTCGCCGGCCGACGTCAGCGCCCCTTCGTAGCCGGCGACACCCGCCAGTTCCACGCCCTGCGCCGCCTGCGCCGCCGAGGCGACCTCCAGCAGATCCTCGAGCGTACGGCTGCCGCCCCGCCCGCCCTCGTGCCCGAGCTCGGCCAGCACCCGGAACGGCCTGGCCCCGGCGTGTTTGGACAACACCTCCACCCCGGCCACCGAGTCCACGAAACAGAGGAACTCGAACGACGGGTCCGCGTCGAGCTGGGCGGCGAGCGCGGCGAGTCCGGCCGGGTCGAAGACCTGGTTGGCGAGGAGAATCCGGGAGACGCCGAACTCGCGCAGGGTGAGCGCCTGGCTGGGCGTGGCGATCGTCATCCCCCACGCGCCCGCGTCGAGCTGGGCCCGGACCAGCTCGGGCGACATGGTCGTCTTGGCGTGCGGCGCCAGGAGCAGTCCGTGCTCCCCGGCGAAGGTCGCGAGCGTGGCGATGTTGTGCTCCAGCGCGCTGCGACGCGCCACCATCACGGGGAAGCTGAACCCCCCTCCGAACAACGACGAGCCGACTGCCCTCTCGGGATCGAGGATCCCCTTCACGCGATGCCCCCTTCGGTTGCTTTTGAGGACCCTATCCTCAGGGGCGCAGCGCCCTGCCGGGGGTGGCCCCGGTGGACTCTCCCCCGGTGAGGACGGGGACGCCGGAGACCAGAACGTCGTCGATGCCACCGGCCAGGGTGCGCGGGGCGGCGTAGGTGGCCCGGTCGGAGACCTCGGCGGCGTCGAGGACGACGACGTCGGCGGCCTGCCCGGCGCGGATCAGGCCTCGGCCTGCGAGACCGAAGCGGCGGGCCGGGTGGGAGGCGAGGTGGACGGCGGCCTGTTCCAGAGTCCAGTCGCCGCTCTCGCGGACGTGGTGGCCCAGCATGCGGGCGAACGCGCCGTAGCCTCGCGGGTGCGGGTGCCCGCCGACGTAGATGCCGTCGGAACCGCCCGTGTGACCGGGATGGCGCAGGATCGCGCGGATCGATTCCTCCCCCTCGGGACCCTCGTCGGGACGGGCTATCACGCAACCCGCCTCCAGCCGGGTGTCGATCAGGACACGGCGGCAGAACTCACCCGGCTCGACCCCGGCCTGGGCGGCGGCGTCCGGCAGTGACAGCCCCTCGGCCCACTCGGCCCCGGGAACGTGGGAGAAGGTGATCCTCGGCCAGAGCGTCTCGTCCCACTCGACCGGCTCGGACTCCAGCAGCTCCAGCGCCCGGCCGGTGTCGGCGGCGGGGATCCACGACGGCAGCGCGACCATCGCCAGGATCGTGCTGCCCCGCAGGTAGGGGTAGGTGTCGAAGGTGACGTCCAGCCCGTCGAGGCGGGCCTCGTCCACCAGCGGCAGCAGGGTGGACGCCGGGCCGTGGTAGTGCGAGACGTGCACGGCGACCCCCGACCGGCGGGCGATGTCGGTCACCTCGGCCATGCCCGTCTTGGCCAGCGCGCCGTACCCGCGCATGTGGGTCACGTACGGCAGGCCGCCCAGCGGCGCGCAGAGCGCGGCGATCTCCTCTGCGTCGGCGTAGCGCCCCGGCGCGTACTCCAGGCCGGTGGACAGGCCCACCGCCCCCTCCGACAGGCCGCGCTCGACACGGGCGAGCATCCCGGCCAGCTCCGCGGGGGAGGCGGCCCGCTCGGCGGCGCCCATCACGTCGTAGCGGATCGTGCCGTGCGGCAGCAGGTAGGCGGTGTTGAGCGCGGTCGCGCGGTCGTAGCCCTCCAGCAGCTCCCGCACGCTGAGCGGCCCGTCGGCCGAGGGGTGGATGCCGTTGACGGCCGCGAAGTAGCGCGTGGCGTAGGCGAAGGTCTCCGGGGTGGAGGCGGGGGCGAAGGACAGGCCGTCCTGGCCGAGGACGAACGTGGTCACGCCCTGGCGAAGCGCGGCGAGCTGCACCTGCGGATCGAACACCAGGGCGTCCCCGTGGGCGTGGCAGTCGATCAGGCCGGGCATGACGTGCCGGCCGGACGCGTCGATCACGGTCGCGGCCTGCGCGCCGGCCAGCCGGCCCACCGCGGTGATCCGGTCTCCGGTGATGGCGACGTCCGCGCGGAAGGCCGGGGCGCCCGTACCGTCCAGCACCTGGCCGCCCCTGATCAACACATCGAATGACATGGTCGAATTCAACCATTCAGGGGAATCCTGCGCACCGGTGCCCGCGGCCGGGCCCGCCCGGAGGCCGCGCCGGCGCCGGCCGTTCCTCCCGGGTTCTCCCGGGCCGCAGCGGTTCGCAGCAATTTGGGCCCCTCACCCCCTTGACCCTCACACGATGGGGATGATGACATCGTGCCCTAGTTAGGAATCTTTCCTAACTAGTTGATCGCAGAGAGGGCAGACCCTGTGCATGCGAGACCCCGTCTCCGTCACCCCTCGACCATCCTCGTCCCTGCGCTCGGGCTGACACTGATCGCGTCGGTGCTCGTCCTGGCGGCTCCGGCCGGCTTCGCCGCCGACTCCCTGCTGTCCCAGGGTCGCCCGGCCACCGCCTCCTCCAGCGAGGACTCCACGCTGGGCCCGGCCAAGGCCTTCGACGCGAACGGCTCGACCCGCTGGGCCTCCGTGGAGGGCCACGACCCCGAGTGGCTCCGCGTCGACCTCGGCCAGTCCGCCACCATCTCCCGGGTCAAGCTGACCTGGGAGGCGGCGTACGGCAAGGCGTACCGGATCCAGACCTCGGCCGACGGCTCGGCCTGGACCGACGTCTACTCGACCAGCACCGGCGACGGCGCCGTGGACGACCTCGCCCTGTCCGGCACCGGCCGCTACGTGCGGCTGTACGGCACGGCCCGCGGCACCGCCTACGGCTACTCGCTGTACGAGATGGAGGTCTACGGCAGCACCGGCGGCACTCCCACCCCCACCCCCACCCCGACGGTCACGCCGACTCCCACCCCGACGCCGACCCCGACCCCGACGCCGGGCGGCCCGGGCGTGCCCTTCGGCAGCCACACGATCCCCTACGCCTCCGGGATGCTGCGCCCCAGCGGAGACCAGGCCGCGCTCGACCAGAAGGTGATCGACTACTACAAGCGCTGGAAGACCGCCTTCGTCAAGCAGAACTGCGGCAACGGCTGGTACGAGATCATCTCCCCCGACGCCGACCACCCGTACGTGGCCGAGGCGCAGGGCTACGGCATGGCCATCACCGCCACCATGGCGGGCGCCGACCCCGACGCCAAGAAGATCTTCGACGGCCTGCTGAAGTACGTCCTGGCCCATCCCTCCTCGATCACCCCCGGCCTGCTCGCCGCCGAGCAGGACGCCTCCTGCAAGAGCGTCGACGGCAGCGACTCGGCCACCGACGGCGACCTGGACGTCGCCTACGGCCTGCTCCTGGCCGACCGGCAGTGGGGCAGCTCCGGCGCCTACAACTACCGGCAGCTCGCGGTCAAGACCATCAACGCCATCAAGGCCGGCGAGGTCAACCCGACCACCAAGCTGATGAAGCCCGGCGACTGGGCGAGCTCCGGCGACCCGCTCTACTGGATCAGCCGTTCCTCCGACTGGATGATCGACCACTTCCGGGCGTTCCGTAAGGCCACCGGCGACGCGGCCTGGGACACCATCCGCACCAACCACCAGAACCTCATCGCCTCCCAGCAGGCGACCTACGCCGCGAACACGGGCCTGCTGGCCGACTTCGTGGTCAACACCAACACCACCCCGAAGCCCTCGTCGGGCAAGATCCTGGAGGACCCCAACGACGGCAAGTACTGGTGGAACGCCTGCCGTGACCCCTGGCGGATCGGCGACGACGCGGTGACCAGCGGCGACGCCAAGTCGCTCGCCGCCGCACGCAAGCTGAACACCTGGATCAAGGGCAAGACCGGCGGCGACCCGAACAAGATCGCCATTGGCTACTCCCTCAGCGGCACGCAGATCTCCAGCGGCAGTGAGCCGGCCTACTTCGCGCCGTTCGCGGTGGCGGCGATGACCGACTCCGGCAGCCAGGCCTGGCTGGACGCCCTGTGGAACAAGATGCTGAACACCCCGTTCACCACCGATGACTACTTCTCCACCAGCATCCAGCTCCAGGTCATGATCACGGTGTCCGGCAACCACTGGGTGCCCTGACCCCCCGGCGGTGCCGCTCCCCTCGTCCGTGGGAGCGGCACCGATGGGATCGCGAAGGATCAGTCCTGGGAGGGAATGTCCAGTCGCGAGAGAGCCGGGGAGCAGGTGACGTCGCCGAGCACCGGTCGCCGCCGCAGCAGTTCCCGCGCCTGCTCCCTGGCGAGATTCCAGCCGTTCCAGGGATCGGGCGCGTCCAGGCCGTTGGCCCGGACCACGTCCCGCAGCACGCAGCTCCTGGCCGGTTCGGGCAACCGGCCCAGCGCCGGTACGGCCTCCGCTCCCAGATCGCCCAGATAGTCCTGATCGACCTGCTCCAGGGACCGGACGGTGAGCTGGGTCTGCGCGACCCTCAGATCCGGATTCCACACCGCGAACGCCAGCAGCGCCGCACCCGTCATCACGACGAGTGTCCTCGGGAACCACCCGGCGTTCCCGCGCCGCGTCAGCCGTACCGCGCCGGCCACCAGAACCAGCGCGAAGACGGCGCCCAGCCACCAGATGGCCGCCTCCACCGAGGCGCGCAACCGGGAGAACCCGTAGGCGTCGACGTACAGGTCCAGCCGGTGCAGCGCGGAGACCAGGATCACCATGGTCAGCGCGCAGAGCAGGCCGAGCAGCCCGGCCAGCAGCCACCGGTCCCGCCCGGCGAGCTCCAGCGCCCCCGAGGCGACCGCCACGATCGCCAGCACGAACACGCTGACCACGACGAGCTGGAAGAACCCCGAACGGGCGTACTCGGCGTAGGTCAGGCCCGTCGCCGACACCACCCACCGGGTGCTGCCGAACAGCACCGTCAGCTGCATCGCCACGAACACGGCGAACAGCAGGTTGAGCGCGGTGAGCGGGGTCGCCCAGAGACCGCGGCCCACCTTGATCCGCAGGTTCGGCGCCTTCGGTTCGGCCGGGGGCCGCAGGCCCACCAGTACGGCGGAGGCGACGAGGACCGCGAAGACCGCGAAGAGCAGGATCCTCAACGGCAGCGACGCCGCCCAGTCCTGCGCGGTGAACACCCGCTCGACGGCCTTGGCGAAGACCGCGTCCGCCGAGGCGAACAGCGCTCCGAACACCACCACCGACACGACGGTCAGTCCGCCGCCGAGCAGCACCGGAACCATTCGCCTGCGCAGCGGCACCCCCTTCATCGGAACCGCCAGGAACCATGGCACCGGCAGCAGTCCCAGCACCACCGACGCTCCGCCCCTGGCCACGGCGAGCCAGCCCCGCCCGGCCCCCGACAGGGCGAGCGCGGCCAGCAGGAAGCCGGCCAGCAGGAGCAGTCCGACGAGCCAGTCCGCGTCCCTGAACATCGCGACCGCGACCAGGCCGTACGCGATCACTCCCAACGTCGCCGACCAGGGGGTGAGCCTTCGGCGCGCGGCCGGCAGCACCGCCGCCCCCATCGCGACGGCGACCAGGACGAATCCCAGCCCCATGGCGCTGTCCGGCAGCGCGAGCGCCGCCAGCAGCCCCGCGGCGACGCACGCCGGCACCGCCCACCGGGGAGTGGCCGGCAGATCCGGCCGGGGGAACACCGGCGGCGCCACGTATCCTCCGGGCGGTGCCGGTGCTCCCCCGCCCCCGGCCACCGGCACGGCCCCGGGCTCGAACCCCGGAGAGACCGAGACTGCCGGCACGGCCCCGGATGCGAGACCCGGAGAGACCGAGGCTGCCGGCACGGCCCCGGATGCGAGACCCGGAGAGACCGGGGCTGCCGGTGAGAGCGCCGTGCGGTGTCCGGCGGGTGCCTGACCGTTCCGGGTCTCGCCGGAGGCGGTGGCGCCGATGACCGTGCCGACGAACCCTCCGACCAGAGTGAGACCGGCGCCCGCCAGCATGCCCAGCGCGGGCTCCACGACCGCGAAGACGATCCCCACGCCCACCCCGCACAGGAGACCGAGCAGGCCGCCGACGAAGACCCCGGCGAGCGCTCCGGCCCAGTTGCGGGTGGGAGCGCGCCCGACGACCGCCGGCGTGTGGCGGAGCACGGGTGCGGGAGGGAAGGCCGGGAGGGGCACGGGCTCCTCCCTCCCGGCCACGGCCGGCGCGGCGGCGCCCACGTGTTCCGGCGCCGGTTCCGCCGAGGAGACCGGCGTCCGCTCCGTCGCCTGTTCCGCCTCTTCGGGGCCGGACGGCGACGGCTCATCGGCGGACGGCTCACCGGCGGCTGGAGAGCGTCTGGGGAGATCATGTGCGTGCGGGGAGTCGTCCATCGTGATCCTTCCGGGGAGATCGACCACGACGCGGCAGCCGACACCCTCTTCGACATGGACAGAGCCGCCGTGGAGTTCGACGATCTCTTTGGTGATGGCCAGTCCCAGGCCGGTTCCTCCCTCGTCGGCGGCCCTGCCCGCGTCGAGGCGGGAGAAGCGCTCGAAGGCCCGTGCCCGGTCCTCCGCCGGGATGCCGGGACCCTCGTCCGTGACGCGCAGCCGTACCCCGTCTCCCTCGACGACCGCCGTCAGCATCACGACCCCGCCGTCCGGGCTGTGCCGTACCGCGTTGTCCAGCAGGTTGGCCAGGACCTGCGCCAGCAGATCGGGATCGGCGCGGACGCTCAGCTCGCCGGGCACCTCGCAGCGGGCCGTGACACCGTCCCTGGCCAGCACGGCCTCACGCAGCGCCTGATCGCACAGCGGTGCGAGCTCGACGTCCTCAAGCTCGATCAACCGGGCTCCCGACTCCAGCCGGGACAGGTCGAGCAGCTGGGCGACCAGCCGGCCGAGCCGCTCCGTCTGGGCCAGAGCCGTCTCCAGTGTCACCTGGTCGGGCGCCGAGACGCCGTCCACCATGTTCTCCAGCACCGCGCGCAGCGCGGTGATCGGCGTGCGGAGCTCATGGCTGACGTTGGCCACCAGCTCGCGTCGTTGCCGGTCCACCTCGCCCAGGTCCGTCGCCATCGCGTTGAAGGCGCGGGCGAGCTCGCCGACCTCGTCCCGGGAGGTCGCGGTGACCCGCAGGTCGTAGCTTCCCTTGGCGACGGTCTGCGCGGCGGCGGCCATCTCGCGCAGCGGTTTGGTCATCCCTCGCGCGAGCAGCTGCACCATGATCAGGGCCAGTACGACGGCCACCGCGACGCGCACGTTGCGCGAGTAACCGGCGTTGATGCCTACCTCGTTGACGACGAACGCGGCCGCCACGGCCAGCAGGATCACCATGCCGAGCTTGGTCTTGATCCGGCCCAGGAAGTCGAGGGGTCTCAATGGTCGGCGCATCCCAATGTTCGAGTGACGAAAACGGAAGCCGGTTCACCGGCGGACGAGGGCGTAGCCCACTCCGTGGACGGTCCGCACGACGCCGGGGCCGAGCTTGCGGCGCAGGGCGCGCACGTGGCTGTCGACCGTGCGGGTGGCGGCGGCCTCGGAGAATCCCCAGATGTCGGACAGCAGCCGTTCCCGCTCGAACACCTGGCCCGGCCGTTCGGCCAGGCGGCAGAGCAGATCGAATTCCGTCCGGGTCAGCTGGGCCTCGACGCCGCGCACGTAGACCCTGCGCTCGGCGGTGTCGATCTCGACCTCGCCTGCGCGGATGACCGTGTCCACCACGGCGAGCTGGGAGGCCCGCTCCACCCGCCGCAGCAGCGCGTGCACCCGGGCGACCAGCTCGCGCATGCTGAACGGCTTGGTCATGTAGTCGTCGGCTCCGACCCCGAGCCCCACGAGCAGGTCGGTCTCCTCCACGAGCGCGGTCAGCATGAGCACGGGAACCGGCCGGGCCGCCTGCATCCGCCGGCACACCTCCAGGCCGTCGAGGCCGGGCAGCAGCCGGTCGAGCACCACCACGTCGGCCCCCGTCCTCGCGTAGGTCGCGAGCGCCCCCTCGCCGTCCCCCACGATCTGGACGTCGAAGCCCTCGGCCGCCAGCCGGTGCCCTACGGCCCGCGCGATCGTCTCGTCGTCCTCCACCACGAGGACACGTCGTTGCTGAGGGGTTGTCATGTCCGGCAGCGTAGACGGGGCTTGTGCAGACGGACCTGGATGAATTGTGAAGGTTTTGCGCAGCCGCCCGCTTCCCGCGCCCCGCGAGACGGGACGCGGGACGAGGCCCCCGCCTGGGCGGAGGCCCCGTGGAGGGTCAGATCATGATCAGCCTGCGACCGACGACCCGGTAGCCGATCCGGGCGAACGAGGCCGCCATGGGCGTGTTGCCCACGTCGGTGGAGTCCCTCACCTCGGGTTCGCCCTCGGAGGTGAAGATGTGCAGCGTCTCGGCGACCAGGTCGTCGGAGTAACCGTGGCCCCGGTGGGCCGGATCCACCCCGATGTAGCCGATCGTCGCGAACGTGGAGTTACGGGTGGGCATCACGATGCCGACCAGATCGCCGGAGGCGTCGTGGGCCAGCCGCCACCGGCCACGCCCGCCGGGGAACCCCGCGACGTCGACCAGGGTCCCCTTCGCGGTCTCCCTCACCCCCTTCTCCGCGAGGGTCCGCCGGTCCCAGGCGTCCAGGCTGCCCTCGGTGATCCTGGCCAGCAGGTCCACCACGACCTCGTCGTCGTCGGCGGGGGTGAAGGTGAGCCGGGTGGACCTGGGCGGCAGGCCGTACTCGGGGATCCAGCGGAGGTTGAGCCGCTCGACGGAGTGGCGCAGCCCGGCCTTCTCGGCCGCCGTGACCCGGTCGGCGACGTCGGCGACGGCGTCCGGCCGCTCATGCCAGTCGGCCGGCAGGAACAGGTGGAAGTCGGGCCGCTCGCCGGCGGGCGACGAGTATTCGGGGGTGACCAGCGCGGCGTAGGCGGCCCTCAGCAGGGCCGCGCCGATCTCGATCCGGTCCGGGCCGGTGCCCGGGTCGAACCAGTCGAGGCTGAAGGGGTGCTCGGAGCCCGGCGGCCCCCAGAACGCGGCCCGGGCGACCACCTCGTCGCCGCGCAGCGCGACCCACAGCCAGTCCGGCCGATAGCCGAGCTTGTCGAAGGGGATGCCACGTGCGCCGACGCCGGAGGCCGGCCGCGGACCGTAGCTGTGGAACAGGTCGAACTCGCCCGCTTCGAGCGGACGGAAAAACAGATCAGACAAGTCGGAACTCCAGAAAGCGTGCGCTTCCCGGGTCTCAGGCGGCCTTTCGCCCGAGGCGGGAGCGCATGACCAGGTTGGCGAACATCTACTCCTCACCTCCTCCTGCTCGTAGGGGTGGTCAGACTATCGGCGATTTCATCCGGATATCAACCGGACAGTAAGCCGTTATGGTGACGACGTGATCGACGTTACGGCGTATCTCCGCAGGATCGGGGTCAGGATCGACGGGCCGCCGAGCGCGGAGTCCCTGCGTCTGCTGCACCGGGCACACCTGGAGCGCGTGCCGTACGAATGCCTGGAGATCTGGCTGGGCCGGCCGACGACCGTGGACCCCGTGGAGTCGGCGGCGCGGATCATCGGCGGCCGCGGCGGTTACTGCTTCCACCTGAACGGCGCGTTCTCCCTGCTGCTGGAGGCGCTCGGCTACGAGGTGACCCGCCATCTCGGCGGGCCGCAGCATCGCGTCGCGGACCCGGCGGGCGCCGACGGCGGCCATCTCTCCCTCACGGTCTCCGGCCTGCCCTCCGAGGACAACCCCGGCGGCGGGTGGATGGTCGACCAGGGCCTCGGCGACGGCTTCCACGAGCCGCTGCCACTCGTGGAGGGCGTCTACCGGCAGGGCCCCTTCGCCTACGGCCTGCGCCCTTCCCCGGCCGAGCCCGGCGGATGGCGGTTCGACCACGATCCGCGCGGCACCTTCCTCGGCCTGGACTTCCGTGCCGAGCCGGCCGAGATGGCGGAGTTCGCCGCGATGCACGAGTTCCTGTCCACCTCGCCCGAATCCGGTTTCGTGCGGGTGGCCACGGTCCAGCGACGCGACGCGGGCGGGGTGGACATCCTGCGGGGCCTGGTCCTGACCCGCCTCGGCGACCACGAGCACGCCATGACCGCCGAGACCGAACGCGACTACTTCGAAATCCTGGCCGACGTGTTCGGCCTCCCCCTGGACGACGTCACCCCCACCGAGCGGGCCAAGCTCTGGGGGCGCCTGTGGACCGCCCACGAGCGGTGGGGCGCCCCGCGCTGATCTGCCGCTCTGCCGCCCGTCGAGAACGCGGACGGCGTCCCGTCGGCCGGTAGGAGCCGATGTTCGTGCCGCCGCGGATGTTCAGGTCCCCGGCTCGGTCCGCGTAGCGCGGGTACCGCTCCTCGTCCCCGGCGACCTCGAATACGTCGCCTCGTCCCCGGCGATCCCCAACACGTCGCCGGTCATGAGATAGCGGGCGATCCGCTCTCGGTGTACAGGCGCTTCATCGTGGCTCCAGGCGCCAGGGGCGGCGCCCGTGGCACTACGAATACAGAAGCCAGGGGTCAATGGGCGAACGATGATCGCCATTCTTTGGTCCATAAGGCACTAAGTGGCTATGTTTCTGTCCGCGATGGGACATTGAACGGGGTGAGCAGGATCGACACTCGAGTGCTAGCGGGCCGCTACAGGCTGCTCAATCCCCTCGCCGAGGGCGGGACGGGCACGATCTGGCTCGCCGCCGACGAGACGCTCGGCCGTGACGTGGCGGTCAAGGAGGTACGGCTCCCGCCGGACCTCGATCCCGTCCGGCGGCAGGAGATCTGCGCCGCGGCGCTCCAGGAGGCCAACCTGGCCGCCCGGCTCAAGCATCCGTCGATCGTGACCGTCCACGACGTGATCGTCGAGCAGGAACGGCCCTGGCTCGTCATGGAGCTGCTGTCGGGCGCCTCCCTGGAGCAGACCGTCCGCGAGAGGCAACCGCTGCCGGTGCACCAGGCGGCCCGGGTCGGCGTGGGCATCCTCAGCGCGCTCACGGCCGCGCACGCCGCCGGGGTGGTGCACCGGGACGTCAAACCGAGCAACGTCTTCCTCACCAGAACCGGCCGGGCCGTCCTGACCGACTTCGGCATCGCCGTGGTCGAGGACGAGGCGACGGCCGAGCCGACCAGCCGGCTGGTCGGCTCGCCCAACTACATCGCCCCCGAGCGCCTGCGCGGCGAGCGCGGCGGCCCCGCCTCCGACCTGTGGTCCCTGGGGGCCACGCTCTACTTCGCCGTCGAGGGAACGCCCCCGCACCCGGCGGAGACGCCCATCTCGGCGATCAGCCGGGTGCTCACCGAACCGGCCAGGCCACCGGAGCGCGCGGGCACGCTGGGTCCGCTGCTGATGCTCATGCTCGCCTCCCGGCCCGAGGACCGGCCGTCCTTCGACGCCGTCGCCCAGGCGCTCGGGGAGCTCGCCCTCGGCCGTCCGGCCCCCGCGCTCGCCGCGCCGTCCCCGTCGGCGGGCGTGCTCGCCGTACCGGGCCGGCCCGAAGCGGCACCGCACTCCGCGGCGCCCGCCCCGCGCAGGGGGCGGACGGCCCTGTGGGCCGCCGCCGAGGTGGCGGTGGTCGCGGTGGTCATCGGGGCGACCATGGGCGTCACCCACCTGGCCGCCGGTCGCACGGCCCCCGACAGGCCGGCGAAGCTCGGCGAGAAGCCGGGCGCCTTCGCCACCCCGGTGAACCCGTGCAAGCTGGTCCCCGCGGCCACGATCAAACAGCTGCTGCCCGCGCTGAACACCGAGGGACAGCCGACCAACGACGGCGGCTGCCAGTGGACGACCTCCGGGATCGGCCTTGAGGTCTACCCGTCGGGCTCGAACAAACAGTGGGGCAAGAGCCCTCGCCAGGCGCACGAGCTCTTCGTGAACCAGCGCAACGGCACCCTGCCCAACGGTGAGACCGCCTGGAGCTGGTCGGGCATCAAGGCCGGGAGCCGCTCGGCGCGGGTCACCGCTCCGCTGGAGGTCAAGCCCGTCGGGGACGAGGCGTTCGGCTACGACCTGTACGAGAACCGCAAGACCGGCAGGCTTGAGAAGAGCCACGTGGTGTTCCGCGTCGACAACCTCGTCGTCGACGTCACCTACACCGTGGTGGACGGCAGCAAGGACGGCTCCGCGATCCAGGCGGGCGCCCACACCGCCGCCACCTGGTTCGCGAACGCGCTGAACAAGCAGAAAGCGACCCGATGAACCACCCAGACGTCCCCCGATCGCAGGGCAGGCACGCCGGCGGGCCCGCCGGCGTGGAGTCGGCCCTCGCCGGAGCACTGAGCCCCGCGGTACTGGAGCAGTCTTCGCTGGAGCAGGTGATCGGGCGGCTCGGGCCGATGGCGCCCCGCCAGGCCGCCACCGTCGGCCTGGCCGTGCTGGACCAGCTCGTGGCCGTGCACAACCAGGGGATGCTCCACGGCGACGTGCGGCCCGGCTCGGTGCTGCTCGGCCCGTACGACCAGATCATCCTCGGCACCCCGACCTTCCGGTCCCCGACCTTCACCGCCCCCGAAGGCGTGACGGGTCCGGCGGCCGACCTGTGGTCGCTCGGCGCCACCCTCTACACCGCCGTCGAGGGCCGCCCGCCGTCGCCCGGCGGCGCCTTCGACAACGCGGGGCCGATCGCCCCGATCCTGTTCCAGCTGCTCTCCGGTGATCCCGCGCAGCGGCCGGACCCCGGCACCCTGCGCAACGCCCTGCTCGACATCTCCCGCAACGGTGGTGAGGCTCCCGCCTCCCCGGTGCCCTCCTCACCGGCCGACCCGCAGGCCGGTCCTTCGGGGGCGCCCTCCCCGGACGCGCTGTCGGGCCCCATCGGCGCCGACGCGCTGTCCGGCCCCATCGGCGCGGGGACCGCCGCCCCGCTTTTGCCGGGCACGCCGCCGGCCGTCCCGCCGTCGCCGGCGCCTTCCGAGCCGGAGCCCATCGCCCCGGTGCTGACCGCACCGGGGGTGGCGCCCTCCGGCGCGACGTCCGCCGAACCCTCCTCGCCCTCCTCCGGTCCGGGGACGCCTCCACCCGGTCCGGGGACGCCTCCACCGCCTCCGCCCGCGTTCGACCCCGCGGACACCATGCCGCCCCAGCCCGCCTTCGACCTGTCGGCTCCCCCGGACCCCCACGGGCAGCGGCCCGTCCTCCAGACCTCCTCTTCCCCCGGGGCCTCCGCCGCCGCCTCGCGCGAGCTCGTCCCGGTCTCCGGCACGCCGCGGGAGGCTCCCGCCTCCGCGCCGCGGGGCGAGCCGACCGGCCCGACCGAACGCTCCGGCCGCCGGGCCGGAGTGCTCGTGCCCCGCTCGATCGTGGCGCTGACCGGCGTCCTGCTCGTCGGCATGGCCGTCACCATCGGGGTCCTGCTGACCACGGCGTCCGGCGATTCCGGCCAGGAGGACCCCGCCGAGCCCGTGGCCGGGGGGAAGGGCCTGTTCGCCACGGTGCCCCGCGCCTGCAGCCTGCTCGACGACAAGCAGGCGGGCCAGGTCGTCCCCGGGTTCAAGAGCTCGGAGGTCGAAACCGGCGCGTGCGACTGGCTCAACCAGCACGACTGGCGCAAGCCCAACACGGAGAAGTTCGACCTTCGCGTACGGCTGGTCGCCCAGAAGCCGGACGCCTCCGGAGTCGGGCGGGCGAAGGAGTATCTGTCCGGCAAGAGGACCGACTTCGTCAACAACGGCAAGTTCGCCACCCCCAAGCCCGCCGCGCCCCAGAACCTGAAGGGGATAGGCGAGGAGGCCTTCGTCACCGGCGTCTACAGCCCGCTCAACATCTACGGCGGCTCCTACAAGGCGACCGTGGTCTTCCGGGTGGGCAACCTGATCGCCCAGGTCGACTACGAGCGGGGCGGCGTCAAGGCAGACGGCGACGGCAAGATCGCAGCGGGCGCCCAGCAGGTCGCCCGCTGGCTCACCCAGTCCCTGAAGACCGATGGCTGAACCGCCGCTTCCCGTGCTCGCGGGCCGCTACCGGGCGGTCGAACGGCTTGGCGCGGGCGGAATGGGCGTGGTCTGGCGAGCCCAGGACGAGCTGCTCCACCGCGAGGTGGCGATCAAGGAGGTCAAGCTCGACCCGACCCTCCCCGAGGGGCAGCGAGCCGAGATGCGCGAACGCACCCTCCGCGAGGCACGGGCCGCCGCCCGGCTGACCCACCCGTCGATCGTGGCCGTGCACGACGTCATCGCCCAGGACGGGCGTCCGTGGATCGTGATGGACCTGATCCGGGGCCGCTCCCTGGCCCAGGCGATCCGCCAGGACGGGCCGCTGCCGCCACGGCGGGTGGCCGCGATCGGCCTGGCCGTGCTCGACGCGCTGTCCCTGGCGCACAGCCGGGGCATCATGCATCGCGACGTGAAACCGGCCAACATCATGCTCTCCCACGACGGCGCGGTGCTGCTGACCGACTTCGGCATCGCCACGCTGGAGGGCGACGTTCAGCTCACCTCGCCGAACGCGCTGGTCGGCTCCCCCGGCTACATGGCTCCCGAACGGCTGCGCGGCACCGGCGACGGGCCGGCCGCCGACCTGTGGTCACTGGGCGTGACCCTCTACGCCGCCGTCGAGGGGCAGAGCCCGTTCCAGCGCGGCGTGCCGGTCGCCACCCTCGGCGCGGTGCTCACCGAGCAGGTCCCCCGCCCCTCCCGGGCGGACGACCTGACCCCCGTCCTGCTCGCCATCCTGACCAAGGACGCCCGGGAGCGCCCGGGGGAGGCCGTCATCCGTACGGCCCTGCACCGGGTCGCCCAGGGGCTGCCCGCCGGCCCGATCGCCCCGCAGGCCCCGCCGCAGGAGACGGCTCCCGCCCGGCCCCGCCGTACCGGATGGCTCATCGGGGCGGGAGTGGCCGCGGCGGTGGCGGCCACGGCCGCCGTGGCGTTCGTAACGGTCTCGGGCGGTTCCGCCGACCCCGCGGCCTCTCCCGCCGCTCCCGACCCGCGGGCCGGGCGGTTCACCGCCGCCCCCGACCCGTGCACCCTGCTGACCGAGCCCCAGAGCCGGGCCGTGGTGCCGAACGCGACTCCGATGAGCATGAAGGCCGGCCAGGACCGGGAGGCCTACTGCAGTTGGGAGGGGCCGGCGGACGTGCGCCGGCTACGCGTCTCCCTCACCCACCAGGCGGCCGTGCCGGGAAAGGCCGGCCCCGAGGCGGCCCATGAGTTCTTCGCCGCCGAGCGCACGAAGACGAAGGCCGACGAGGGGACGAACCCGCTCGGCTCCGTCGGCCCGCCGAGGAACGTGGGCCGGGTCGGGGCGGAGGCGTTCTCCTACGATCTCGTCTCCCTGGAGCGGGTCAGCTCCGTCATCCGCTTCCGGGTGAGCAACCTGCTGATCGAGGTCAGCGTGTCGGAGAAGGGTGAACGCGCCGGTACGGAGCTGCGCAGACAGGCCCTGCACACCGCGCGCCAGGTCGCCGAGGAGCTCAACAGCCGTGACTGACGCGTCCCTGTCCCCCGATGTCCCCGATCTCCTCCCGGAGCGACCGGCATGACCGATCCCAGTCTGCTCGCCGGGCGATACCGGCTGCTGGAACGTCTCGACCGCGCGGGCGCCACCTGGCGGTCCCGCGACGAGTTGCTCAATCGCGACGTCACGATCGCCGAGGTACGGCTGCCGCCCCCGAGCCCGCACCGCGACTGGCTCCTCGGTCAGATCCGCGCCGCGGCCGATCTCCGGCATCCCGGTGTCGTCACCCTCCACGACGTGATCTCCGCTCCGGATCGGATGTGGCTGGTCCTGGAGGCGGTCGAGGGCCGTTCGCTGCTCCAGACCGTCCGCTCCGACGGCCCGCTCTCCTCCGAGCGCGCGGCCGAGGTGGGCCTGCGGGTGCTGGACACGCTGACCGCCGCCCACGAGCGGGGCATCCACCTCGCCGCCACTCCCGACACGGTGCTGCTGGCCTCCGACGGCCGGGTGGTGCTGACCGGCGTGGCGGCCCCCGTTCCCACCCGCGACCTGCGAGACCTGCGAGACCTGGGCGCCACCCTGTTCACCGCCGTCGAGGGCCGGGCGCCGCACACCGGCTCCCAGACCATCCCGCACATGCCGGACGGAACACCCGTCGCCGCTCTCGCCCCCGCCGCTGACGGCCCGACCGGTTCCGGCCCGCTGGCCCCACTGGTGGAAGGCCTGCTGGCAGCCGATCCCGCGCACCGCCCCGACGCCACCTCGGTCCGCCTGTCCCTGGAGAGGATCGCTCCCAAGCCGGCCGTCTCCCGGCGCAGGCCGCTCATCATCGCCGTGGCCGCCACGGCCGCCGTCGCCGTCGCGGCGGGCGCCGCCTTCTGGCTCCGGCCGCTTTTCTCGGATCCGGCCCCGACGGCCGCGCCGCGTCCGCTTCCCGCCTCCTTCGGTAAGGCCCCCGATCCCTGCGCCGTGATCTCGCCGGAGCAGGCGGCCGAGCTGTTCTTGGACACCGGCCCGTCGAAGGAGGAGGCCGGCCGGTGCTCCTGGGACAGCGCCGACACGGGCCAGCCTCAGAGCATGCGTTACCGGCTCTGGATCCAGGTCATACGCTCCTCCTCCGGAGAGAAGGCGCATGCCGACTTCACGCGCTTCTTCAAGCAGGAAAGCGCCCCGGCCACGTCGGCGGCGGGCCTGCCGGTGATCGCGACCCGGCCCGCGACGCCCCTTCCCGGAATCGGCGCGGAGGCCTACACCGTGGAGGCCACGAACAAGCTCACCTACTACACCGGGGTGGTCTTCCGCGCGGCCAATCTCGTGGTGATCGTCCAGTATCAGCGGGGCGGCGAGAGCGACCCCCGGGGCGACACCCGTCAGGGCGCGCTGCGCGCCGGCGGATGGGTCCTCGACGCCCTCAGCCGGGCGGGCTGACCAGGGAGAAGCGGACCTCGCGGCGGTGCAGCGCCTGACCGCAGGCCGTACAGAGCAGGACGGGGTCGAGGGCGGCGCCGCAGGGGCGGTGGGTGATGGCCAGGGCGGAGCCCTGGGGGGCGGGGAGTTCCCGCTGGGCCCAGTCGACCAGGAAGGCGAAGACCTCGAAGAAGGCCAGGCCCTTGTCGGTGAGGCGGTAGGAGCCGTCGGGCCGCGGGTCGAAGACGTCGAGCTCGACGAAGCGGCGCAGGCGGTCGGTGAGGACCGAGGGGGCGATGCCCAGGCCCGACTGGAAGTCGACGAAGCGGCGGGTGCCGAGGAATGCCGCGGCCAGGACGGTGGTGCTCCAGCGGTCGCCGAGGATCTCCATCGAGTCCGGGCAGTAGCCGATCAGGTCCGGCGTGGCGCCGGGACGCACCGTGCGGCGGTGCTGGCGAGGTGGGCCGATCCGGGCGAACGTGGCCAGCGGGCCGGGCTCGGTGCGGGTGTCGCGGGCGCTCATCGGCCGCCGGCACGCGCCGCACCCGAGGTACGGCGTGGCGTCGGCGCCGCACAGCTCGTGCAGGAGCGGCGGCAGCCCCCGGTCCGTCCAGTCTCGTTCCCACGAGTGAATGGCCACCAGCAACGACCACAGGCGCAGCCCCCGCTCCGTCAGCCGGTACTCGTAGCGCGTGCGCCCGTTCCGGTAGGCCGCCAACTCGAAGATCTCGTGGCTGACCAGCTCCTTGAGTCTGGCCGCGAGCACCGACTCGGAGATGCCCAGCGCGTCGCGCCACCCGGCGAAGGTCCGGATGCGCAGCAGGAACGCCCTCTGCAGGATGAGCAGCACCCAGCGATCCCCCAGGATCGCCAGTGCCTGGCCGATCGCACTGAGCTCAGCCCGCGCCGCCCCCCGCTCGGTGCCGCTCACGACCCGTCCTCCGGTGCTCGATCGAATCCGCCTGTGAAACCGCCAAACTAACCAACTTGATCTTGCCTTGAATAGTTCGGCCGCGCACCGGGGCGATCCTGACGGAACAGCCATTGACCAGCTGACTTCTTTTATCATAGCTTCCCGGATATGGCGGAACCTGTGATGGTCATCGACGAGTCAGGCGAACCGAACCCCTATCTGATGGGCGTCCACGCCCCGGTGCGAGACGAGATCACGGCCGAGAACCTCACGGTCATAGGGGAGATCCCGAAGGACCTCAACGGCGTCTACCTGCGCAACGGACCGAACCCGCGCCACCCGATGAAGGGGCGCTACCACTGGTTCGACGGAGACGGCATGGTGCACGCCGTGCACTTCGAGAACGGCCGGGCCCGTTACCGCAACCGGTACGTCAGGACCCGCGCCTTCGAGGCGGAGTCGGTCGCCGGGCGGTCGCTGTGGACCGGCGTCATGGAGAACCCCAAGGGCAACCCGTTCGGCAACACCCGCGGGCTCGGCCTCAAGGACTCGGCCAACACCGACGTGATCTTCCACCGCGGCAGGGTCCTCACGACCTGGTACCTGTGCGGCTCGCCGTACGGCATGGACCCCCTCAGCCTGGAGACGCTGGGCGTGGAGACCTTCCTCGACACGTTGACCGGCGACTTCATGGCGCACCCCAAGGTGGACGAGCGGACCGGGGAGCTGTTCTGGTTCGACTACGGGCCCCGCAGGCCGTACCTGCGCTATGGGGTGGTCGGCGCCGGCGGCCGGGTCGAACACTGCGTGGAGCTGGACCTGCCCGGGGCGCGGCTGCCGCACGACATGGCGATCACCGCCGACCACGCGATCCTCATGGACCTGCCCCTCTACCAGGACATGGACGCCGCCCGGCAGGGCCGCTACAAGCTGACCTTCGACCGGGAAACGCCCTCGCGCTTCGGGATCCTCCCCCGCCGCGGCCAGGCGCACGAGATCCGCTGGTTCGAGGCGAAGCCCTGCTACATCTACCACGTCGTCAACGCGTGGGAGGAGGGCGAGGAGATCGTCATGGACGTGTGCCGGGTGTCGCGGCCCGCGCCCGCGGGCAGCGGCAGCCCGCTGGCGCGGATGATCTCTTACCTCAAGCTCGACGCGCGGATGTACCGCTAC
This sequence comes from Streptosporangium sp. CA-135522, assembly GCF_050949235.1. Lineage (NCBI taxonomy): Bacteria > Bacillati > Actinomycetota > Actinomycetes > Streptosporangiales > Streptosporangiaceae > Streptosporangium > Streptosporangium sp. CA-135522. The sequence goes on along the minus strand of NZ_CP192026.1, from coordinate 1,793,364 downwards.
CGGTTCGACCTGCGCACCGGCCGCACCAACGAGGAGTTCGTCGATCCCGACCACAACACCGAATTCCCGTCGATCGACGTCCGCCGGACCGGCCACCGGTCCCGCTACGCCTACAACGTCTCGGTCAAGGACGCCGACACCAACCTCTTCGACGGCCTGGTCCGCTACGACAACGTGACGGGCGCCAAGGAGACCTACCGCTACGGCGAGCACCGCTACGGCAGCGAGGCCCCGTTCGCCCCGCGCGACGGCGCCACCGCCGAGGAGGACGGCTACCTGGTCAGCTTCGTCACCGACGAGCGTGAGGGCCTCTCCGAGGTGCAGGTCCTGCACGCGGCGAACCTGAGCGCCGGGCCGGTGGCCAGGATCCTCCTCCCCCAGCGGGTGCCGCTCGGCTTCCACGCCACCTGGGTGCGCGCGGACCAGCTCAAGGGCGCGAACGCGTGAGGCCGCCACGCGGGAGCGGCCGGATCGCATCGCGCGAGCGCCTCGACGCCTACGCCGAGGCGGGCGTGGAGGAGGTGGCCCTGGTTCCCGTGGCGACCGGCGCCGATCCGGGAGGCGTCGCGACGCTCAAGACTCTGGCCGGATAATCACGATTTATCAGGAGCCAACTAAGAACGCGATCAGTGCGCTGACCTGCCAATACAGTCGTTCACTGCCTAATCTCGCATGCGTACTTAGTTGGCTCGCCTGATAATCGCCGCCCTGGGTGATAACCCGAGCGGACAGGAGAGCCATGCCCGAGCCAGCCCCCGACAACGTCGTCGCGTTCGCCCCACGCGCCCAGCGCCCCCACAAGAAACCGGCCCGCCGACCTACGCCTGACGTCCCCCCAGGCGCCGAACTAGAGCCGCTCATCGACTCCTGGCAGCTGGCGCTGGAGGCAGCCAACAAATCGCCCCACACGATCCGCACCTACCTGCGCAGTGCCCGCGCGCTCACGCGATGGCTAGCCGAGCATGGGTCGCCCACCGACGCCGAACGCGTCCGCCCCGAGCATGTACGCGCGTTCCTGGTGGCCGAGAGGGATCGCGCCAGTGCGGCCACCGCGAAAACCCATCACGCGAACCTCGGCGTGTTCTGGGGCTGGCTGATCGCTGAAGAGGAGCGCAGCAGCGCCTCGCCCGTGCTCAAGGCCGACAAGCCGCAGGTGCACGCGAAGGCCAGCAAGTATCTGTCCGACGACGAGATCCGGGCGATGCTGAGCGGATGCAAGGGGCCCGGATTCGACGACCGCAGAGACACGGCGATCGTTCGGCTGTTCAATGACACTGGCATGCGCGTCGGCGGCATGAGCGGGGCGTTGCTGGCCGGCCTCGACCTGAAGGGGCGCACGTTGCGTATCCGACTCAAGGGCGGCCGCGAACACCTGGCGCCGTTCGGCAGCCGAACCGCGCAGGCGTTGGACAGGTATCTACGCGTTCGCAAGAGTCACACGTTCGCGGATTCGAAATGGTTGTGGGTCAGCCGCAGGTCTCCCCATTTCACCGAGGACGGGATCCGGGAGATGGTGGAGCGCCGCGGCGAACAGGCAGGCGTTGCCGACGTGCACCCGCACCGGTTCCGGGCGACGTTCGCCCACGAACACCTGAAGGCCGGCGGGAGCGCCCGCGGGGCGATGGAAGTGGCCGGCTGGCAGAGTGAAGCGATGCTGCGCCACTACACCGAGGAGCTTGCGGGAGAGCGTGCCCGTGAGGAGCATGCGCGCTTAGCCCTGGGGGATCGCATCTGAGCAAAAGAAAACCCCGCGTCGGGTCTGTCGTGTCACTGATCACGCAGACCCGTTGCGGGGAACGGCCACGCGCCCGCGTGGCTGGGGTGGTGGCGCTAGACGCGTTCGGAATCCTGGCTGCTCTGCTGTGAGCGCTCCTGGTCGTATCGCTCGCGGTCTGCGTCTACACGACCCTGGCGGTAACCGATGCGGTACTCTTCGCCTCGGTGCGTGATGATCAAGAGGATGGTGGCAGTGATAGCACCCAGCACCATCAACGGCTGAGTGCTGTGGGGTATGGGGGAGGTGAACAGGATGTCGAGCAGGACGTATGCGACGTTTGCAGCCCACAAGAGAATGACAGCGGGTATGAGCAGGCGCGACATTGAGCCCCTTAGTAGTCTCTTGGTGCGTGTTCATGCGGTGTGCATCGTTGAATGATGCACTGTTACACGCACCGCGAAACCCTCTGGTTGACACAAATCGCGCACGATCCGCTAAACGCCTCAAAGCGAGACGCTCGCCCCACGTAGCACTATCGTGATTGAGCGTGCACACTGGGCGTGACAGTTCTCTCTCCCTCCGTGTCGTCGTCGTCGTCTCTGGATAGCGGCTTTCGGCCATGCTCTATCTCCCATTGAATTTCTTCCTCAATGCGCTGGATCGAGCGCCTGTAGTCCTCCCGCGCCTGGGCGAGCTGACGGTTGAACCGTTCTCGCTCCTCATCGCGGATCTGCTCAAGTCGTCTTCGGCGTCGTTCTGAAACCCCGGCTAGCAGTTCTTCCAAGCGTTCGATGTCAGCATCTGTCGCATTTAATGCGATTTCTTCCTCTGAAGCTTCCCTTTCGGGGGCCTCCGACGGATCCAGGCCGGCCAGCCGGTAGGCCTCTTTCCGCGGGATGTCGAGGACGTCGGCCAGCTTGTTGACCGTTCTCGCCAGCGGTGGCCGGCGGTTGGTCTTCATCAGGTCGACCGTGTTGCGGCCGAGGCCGGTTTGCGCGGCTAGCTCGATCTTCGTCCAGCCGCGGATGTTCATCTCGTTTATGACGCGCTCCCACAGTGCGCGCGCCGGGGGGGTGGCTGCTCCCTCGCTCATGCTTCACGTTGTACCACGATGCTCGATATCGGGCACACTCCGATCATTTAAATCACTGACAAACCGCTTGACCAGGCATGACCGAATGTCCGATCTTGCACTGCGATGCACTGTGATGTAGTTTCATTTCGCACGATGCACCACGGAGCACCATCGAACCGAGGTTTTCATGCAGCAACACATGACATTGCCTGAGGTGATGAAAGGCCTACGCGTGTCCCGAGGGACCGCGCTACGGATGATCGGCCGGGGCGACCTGGTCGGCACGAAAACCCACGACTCGCAGCAAGGCCGGTGGCGGATCACCGTCGAAAGCTACGAAGCGTTCGTCAGGCCTGAGAAGCAGGTGGGTTGATGGCCTCCACCCCGCAGCAGCGCAGCGAGGCTGCGCGCAAGGCAGTTGATATCTCTTGGGCCCGTACACCCAACTGGTCGGCCCGGACTGAGGCGGCACGCGCAGCATCGCCGGTGTCCCTCGGCTATTGGGTGAAGAAGATCACCGACGAGGGCCAGGTCCGCGAGGACGACATCGAGAAGGCCGCGAAAAAGGCATACAGCCTCTACATGCGGGAGCTGCGCGCCAAGGGCGTCCGCAAGGCGCGGGCAGCGAAGGCCGAGCGCGAGCAGCTGCGCCGCACCGCGTAGAACCGGACGCCGGCCGAGCACCCGAAGGCAGCGACTTCATCCCATCACACCTCGGAGGCCTGATGTTCCCCCCAATGATCATTGTTGACCTGCTCGGCAAGGTTCGCGCCTGCCAGGAGCAGGTCACCCTCGACGAGGCTGCCGTGACCGCGTCGCGCGCCGAACTCGCCGGGTATACCGCGCTTCTCGCGTACGCCGAGGCGCACGCCGACCCGACGCCGTCGGCCGAGCTGGTCGCCGAGGATCGAGCGACCCACGGGCCCGGCTGGTGCGACTGCGGGCTGCCCGGGACGCCCGGCGTGGTGCACGGCATCGGCCGCTGCGAGGTCGGCGAGCCCGGCCCGACGCCGAGTCTCCCCCGGCCTTACACGGAGCGGGCCCCGTTCCAGCCGTACACCCCGACCAGCGTGACCAAGCAGGGAGAGACCTCGTGATGGTCGTCTCCCTCACTCTTCTGATCGCGTTGGCCGCCGCCCTCCTCGGAGTGGCGGCGGCCCGCCGCGGCTGGTGGATCCACGCCACCATCACCGGTGTCTGCACCCTCCTCGCCGTCTACGCCGCCGCCTACCTGGCTGGGTCCCCCGTGGTCGTCACCCCGCCTGTGTGGGTGTCCGTCCTGATCGCCTGGCTGATCGTTGACGCGCTGATCCTCACCGCATGGTCTGTGCTGCGTGCCGCCGAGAAGACTGCGGAGGCCAGCCGTGGCTGACCTCGCCGCTTCCCTGCTCGCCGAAGCCAGTTGGAGCGGCATGCTCGCCGCGCCGACTGGCCGCACCTGGACGATCAGCCTGCCCGCAGGAACCCCACTCCTCAACGCAAATCAGCGCCTCCACCATGCGCCGAAAGCAAAGCTGACCGCAGCGATCCGCGAGGAAGCACGGAAAGCCACCGAGGAGGCCCGGGTGCCTGCGCTGCGGTGCGCCCACATCTTCGGCATCTTCTGCCCACCCACCAAGCGCCGTCGCGACGTCGGCAACCTGTACCCCTCGTTCAAAGCCGCGATCGACGGCGCCGTGGACGCAGGCATGCTGCCAGACGACAGCGACGATTACCTGCTCGGCCCGGACATGCGGATAGGCGAGACCATCCGCGGCGGACAGTTACATCTGCTCGTCATCGAGCTGGATCCCACGGGGGCAGCCGGATGATCCCCCTCATCTCCGAACTCGCCGCTGCCCGCCGGGCAGCCGGAATCCAGCAGCAGCAGATCGCGAAGATGCTGCGCCTCGGCGCCTCGGCCGGACCCAGCGTGGTGAGTGCCTGGGAATCCGGGGGCATGGTCCCCAATGTCGGCCACGTCTGCGGATACGCGACCACGGTCGGCCGACGTGTCATCGTCACCCGGGGCACCCAGGTTCAGGGTGACCTGCTGGACATCGTCCCCCGCCTGGGAGCACTGCGCCGTGCGACGGGCCTGACGCAGGCGGACGTGGCCGCCTGCCTGTACGTCACCCCGGCGGCCGTGGTCTCTGCGGAGCGTCACGCGGGCCCCCGAACCCGGCTCACCACCGCGAGGCAGCACCTCGGCGCGGCCGGCTACGCGCTCGCCCTGATGCCGATCATGGCGGCGACGGCATGAGGCGTGCACCGCACCCGGTCATGGCCGCGCTCGCCCGCCGGCGGCGCGAGCTCGGCGTCACCCAGGGCGCGCTCGCGCGGCGCCTGTTCGTCTCCGAAAGCGCGATCTGCTTCCGCGAAATCGGCCGAGCTTCCCCGTGCTTGGCCGAGCTTGACCAGCACGCGCGGGCCCTCGGTCTGCGCGTCGCCCTGGTCCCCCTTGGAGAAAGGAACGATGCCGCATGAGCACACCCACCACTCCCCCCATGCCTGAACCCCGATGCCCGCTCACCGAGTTGATCGTCGCCCAGTGTGGCCACTGCCGAGAGGTGCTCGACATTCCGTTCTCTGACCTTCTGCCCGCGGGGCCGGAACGCCTCGGCCCGTACGTGACCGCGCGCTACTCGGGTGAGTGCGCCGACGACGGCGAACCATTTGAGGCCGGCGACCTGATCCGCGCCGACGGGCACGGCGGTTGGCTCGCCGAATGCTGCGGGGGTGACGCATGATCCGCGGCTGGTTCCGCACCACCGCAGCCCTGACCCGCGAGTTCGACAAGCTCCGGACCCGCGTCGCCGAGCTCGGCGCGGAGCTGGAGGAGGCACGCGACGAAGCTGTCGAGCTCGCGACCGAACGCGACGACCTTCGCGAGCGGCTGGCCCTAGCCACCCGCACCGCTCGGCTGGCGCGGGAAGGCGTGAAGTTGTGGAACGCAATCGACCCGCGGCGCCGGCCGCTGACCACACCCGAGCGGGCCGAGCTGCTCCTGCTTCGCCACACTCACCGCGAACTGGAGAAGCGGCTCGCCATCCTGCAGCAAGCCAACATGGACAAGGACGTTGCTGAATGCTCGGCGTGAAGTACATGACGGCTTCCGAGATCGCAACCGCGATGCGCGTGTCCAAGATGACCGTGTATCGGCTCATCCACTCCGGCGAGCTGCCAGCTACGCGGTTCGGCCGATCGTTTCGCGTCGCCGAGGACGCGGTGATCGATTACCTGAAGGCGCACATGGGGATTTAGCACGCCTATGCATGCCCTGTAATTCACTGTCTTGCACTGTATTTACTGATGAGATAGCGTCTACAGCATCGCGTGCAGTGAATTACAGGGCATTGCATGGCATAGGAGTAAAGGGGTTCGGCGAGTGACCATCGACCCGCATGTGCAGGCGCTCGCCGAGGAGCTCGACCAGCTGATCGAGGGCGCGATCACCAACGCGCCTCGTAGCCTGCAGACCCGCATCGGACCGTCCGAGCTCGGCATCCCCTGCGACCTGAGAATCGGCTACAAGCTGGCTGGGCACCCGCCGACCAACACCGAGCAGGCCGTGAAGTGGAAAGCGTGGGTCGGTACGAACGTTCACGCGGGCATCGAGGAGCTGCTGACCAGGGCGAACTACTCGCTTCCCGGGTGGGCGACTGACGGGCAGGTCCGCTACGCCCTGGAAGAGCGCGTCACCGTCGGCCAGGTCAACGGGATCGACGTCAACGGCAACTGCGACCTCTACCTCGACCGCGTCGTGTGGGACTGGAAAATACCCGGCGGCAACCGGCTCCGCGAATACCGAAAGAACGGGCCCGGCGACCAGTACCGCGCGCAGGCGCACCTGTACGGCCTCGGCTGGGAACTGAAGGGCTACCCGGTCGAGCACGTCGCGATCTACTTCTTACCGCGCGACCAGGAGTGGAAGCAGCGCTACCTGTGGTCGGAACCGTATGACCGCAGCGTGGCCGAGGCGGCGCTGTCCCGCGCTGACGGCATCTCCAAACTCGTCGCCGCCCTCGGCCCCGACGCCTTCTCCATGCTGAAGCGCCGCGAGTCGTGGTGCGGCTCCTGCGCGTACCGCTTGCCCGGATCCAAGAACCTCGCCGAGGGCTGCCCCGGCGACCCGGACGCCATCGCCAAGGCGGCCGCCGGCCTGCAAGACCTCATCGCCTGACCACATCAACCCCAGGAGCACAGACACCGTGAGCACTGAGCACATCGACCCGAACGCGTTCCTCCTCGGCAACGGAATCCCGAGCGCGAAGTTTCCCAACCAGGCGTTCGGAACCACCGTCACCGGGACCATTTGCGCTGAGCCCGAGGTCACGCAGCAAACCGACCTCGACTCGGGCGAGCTGAAGTTCTTCGCCGACAGCGGCAAGCCCATGATGATGCTGGTCATCACGGTGCAGACCGACGAGCGCGACCCGGAGATCCCCGACGATGACGGCAAGCGCAAGTTCTACGTCCGCGCCAAAATGCAGGACGCGGTGAAGAACGCCGTCAAGGCGTCCGGCGGGAAGCTCGGCATCGGCGGCGTCCTGTCGATTACCTACACCGGCGACGACGCGGTGAAGAAGCGGGGCCACAACCCGCCGAAGATCTACAGCGCGACCTACACCCCGCCGAGCACGGCCGCCGCGAATGCGTTCCTCTCGCCGCCCGCACCCGTGCAGGCCGCGCCGTTCACGCCGCCTCCCGGGATGAGCGCCGAGCAGGCCGCCGCGTTCGCCGCGCTCACCCCCGAGCAGCGTGCACAGCTCCTCCCCCAGGCCTGAAGCCACCCCTTTACAAAGGAAGGTTTCAGCCCGTGAGCGGTCACAAGCTCAACCTGCCCAGCGCCGACACTCCGTGGCCTCGCTACGACGACGGCACCCCCGTCCCCATCGAGGTTCTCAACGAGGAGACCCGCGACGAGTGGGCCGAGGACGGCGGCCACGTCGACGACTTCGACGGCTACTACGACCCGGACGCGTCCTGACCCTCTGAACCAGCCCCTGCGCGCCGAAGGGAAGCGGCACGCAGGGGTTTGCACCACCTTTTCCCAGCCCCACAGGCAGACACCCGGATTCGAGTCCCGGGATGGGCGCGCAGCACCGAACCATTGAGAGGGGCCACATATGAGCAGCGAGAGAACGCATAACCCTCTCCCGCGCCCCAGCACGGTGGCCGCGCAGTGACCAACGCCCCCACCCTGCTCACACCCGACACCGACAAAGTCGCGGCGATGCTCGCCTACGCCGCGCACGGCTGGCACGTGTTCCTGCTGTCCGGCTCCAAGACGCCCGTGCGTAACTGTGCGCCGTGCGCCGAGCAGCACGTCACCGCCGAGCAGCGCGAAGCCTGCGAATGCCTGCAGTGCCACGGATTTTATGCGGCCACGACCGACCCGGAGCGGATCCGGGAGATGGTGCGCCGCACCCCCGGCGGCCTGGTCGCAATCCGCACCGGCGCCCCGTCCGGCATCGTCGTCATCGACATCGACACCGCCGACGGGCACGGCGTCGACGGCGTCGCCACGTCCGCCCGCCTCGACGAAGCCGGAGTGCTTCCCGGAACCATCACCGCGGTGACCGCGTCCGGCGGCGCCCACCTGGTCTACGCCCACCCTGGCGGACGCATCAAGGGCGGCGCCCACAAGCTCGGCCCCGGCGTCGATGTCAAAGCCGACGGCGGCTATTTCGTCGTCGCTCCGTCGCGGAGTCCGAAGACGCGCGTCCCGTATCAGTGGATCGGCGGCCGGTTCGATCTGCCGCTGACTCCGCTTCACCCGCGCATCGCCGCGCACCTCGCCGACACGCCCCGCGTGCCCGCGCCGCGCGCCGCGCAGCCGCACCGGCCGCGCACCGACGGGCAGGTGCATCGGCGCCTGGCCGGCCTGGTCGACACCGTGCTCCGCACCACCACAGGCCGAAACGACGCACTGAACTGGGCTGCGCACAAAGCCGGAGCGATGGTCGCGGCCGGCGAAGTCGACGAACACACCGCATACGAAGTGCTGCGCGACGCCGCATTGCACGTCGGGCTCACCCCCGGCGAGATCGGCCACGACAGCAGCCACGGAACGCTCGGCTCAGGCCTGCAGGCCGGAATGAGGACCAGGTGAGCACAGCCGAGGACATCCTGTTCGCCCACGGGGCGCCCGGATCGCAGGACGAGCGCGGCCGCCGCCGCATCGACATCACCCGCGAAGACGAAGCGCTGCTCAACATCTCGGACGCGATCAACGCCCGCGTGCTGCCCGACACCTACGTTCGCAGCGGCCAGGTCACCCAGGTAGCCGAGGTCGACCACGGGCAGGGGCCCCGGTTGATGATCCGCGAGATGGGGCCCGCGGCGTTGCGCATGCAGCTCGCCCGCCACGCGGCCGTGTTCCGCACGAAACTCGTCAAAGAGGAGCTGATCGAGACGTCGGCGTTGCCGTCGGTCGCCGCCGCCCAGTCCGTCCTGTCACAGGCCGAATGGCCCGGCCTGCCGCCGCTCGCCGGAGTGACGTCCATGCCGATGATCCGCCCCGACGGCACCACGCTGACGACACCCGGCTACGACCACGCGACCCGGCTCTACTACCGGCCCGCGTTCGCTGTGGCGCCGGTGGCTGATTGGCCGGCGCCCGCAGCTGTGGCCGAGGCGAGGCGCTACGTGCTCGACTATGTGCTCGCCGACTTCTCGTGGGACTCGGACGCGAGCCGCGCGAACTATTTCGCGATGCTCCTCACACCGATCATGCGGCTGTACATCGACGGCGTAGTGCCGTTCGGCCTCATCTCGGCCACCACCCGCGGGTCAGGCAAAAGCCTACTCATGGAGATCATGAAAGCCGTCTACGGGCTGCGCATGACCCCATGGGTGCGCAAGGAAGACGAGATGACGAAGGTCATCACCAGCATCTTGCGGGACACCACCGAGCCCGTGATCGTGTGGGACAACGTCAACACCTTCGACACGATCGACCACGGCGTCCTCGCCGCGCTCCTTACCTCCACAGAGTGGAGCTCCCGCCTGCTCGGTGCATCCGACATGGTGTCGGCGACCAACGACCGGATGTGGCTCGCCACGGGCAACAACCTCGCGGTCGGCGGCGACATGGCGTCCCGGTCCGTGCTTGCCCGCCTCGACCCTCAAATGGAGCGGCCCGAGGAACGCGACGGATTCCAGATCCGCGACCTGTGGGCGTGGCTGGCCGTCGACACCAACCGGGCCCAGCTGCTGCGCGCCCTCCTCATCCTCGTACGCGCGTGGATCGCCGACGGAGCGCCGCGCGACACCAGCATCAAGATGCGGAACTTCAGCGCCTGGGCCCAGGTCATGGGCGGCTTGACCGCGTTTCACGGCGTCGACGGGTTCCTAGCCAACAAGGATCAGATCGTCACGGGTGGCGACGAGGAGGAGACGTCCACGGCCGCATTCGTCGCGAAGTGGTTCGACAAGTACGGCAGCGCGCCGAAGCGCACCACCGAGTTGGTCGACTCGGCGCGCGGCGACCACTTCGGCGGCACCTACGTCGACCCGTGGGACGGCACGTTCCCGAGCAGCTACAAGGACGGGCGCAACGTCCCGTTCTCGTCCAAGGGGCTCGGCAAGTTCCTCGCTGCCCGCGACGGCAGGATCTTCGGCGGCTTGAAGATCGTCCGCGAGTACAACTCGGCTAGCAAGATTTTCGCGTACCGGGTGGTCCAGCATTCCCCGGAGGCGAAGGGGTGAACTCAGTTCATACGTACCCCGTTCAGTCCCGCCCGGGAGTGGACGGGGTTTACGGGTTTTACGTCCACGGCTCCCGCGGCGCCTTTCGCGCTGGTCACGATGCTGCCGCCGGGCTCATCTACGGGGTTTACGGGGTTTGGCTCGGCGAACTACGGGGTTTGGACGGGGTTTGGAATCGGACATTTTCGCTAAACCCCGTAAGCATTTTCGCAGGTCAGACTATCTGCAACACCCTTCTACGGGGTTTAACGGGGTTTGTTGTTAGGTCCTACGCATGTGTGCGCGCGCACGCACGCACGCGCACACACGTGAGAGTCCAACCGCAGCGAAACCCCGTTAAACCCCGTAAACCCCGTGGCGACTGCCTGACCAGCGGAAACACGTACGGGGTTTGGCTCGCAAGCCGGATCCCAAACCCTGTAAGCAAACCCCGTACATGCAGCCTGACCTGGGCGAATACGCCCCAGGGTTGCCTGAGCCAAACCCCGTACGGGGCGGTGGCGGCATGACTGAGCACTTCATCGACCGCCCGCTCGTGCTCGGCAGGTGCACGCGTTGCGGCGCGTGGATCCTCGCCGGCCACAACGCAGGCCTGCGCGTCCTGGTCGACCTCGACCACCTCGACGCCGCGGCCGAGCTGCTCGCCCTGGCGGCCGGCCGCCACACCTACAACCTGCTGACGCTGCGCCGCGCTGTGTGGGCCGAGTGGCGGTGCTCGTTTCGCATCGCCGCACCCAGGCGCCACCCGGTTGTCGCTTCGCACCCGTGCTGGCAACGCGGCTTTACCCCGATGCCCGCCGTTTCCGCCCCTGAGAGCCCTGTGGAGGCCACCGATGAGCGCATCCCCTTCTGAGCGTGAGCTGGCCGAGGTCGTCGCCGACCTGGAGTGGGCCATGGCCTACTGGCCCGACCTCCTCGACGCCCGGCTGCCGATGGCGACGCCGCGGCCGTGGCGTCAGCTTCGCCTGTCCCCCGAGGCGCATGCGGAGCGCGACTTCGAGGCTCGCGTCGACTGGGCGCTGCGCAGCACCCGCGCACTGGCCGAAGCCCCGGCCCCGACGGACGTCACCATCTGGCAGACCGCGCTCGACATCCTCGTGGACGCCGACGACCTCGCGGCGAAGGTGGCCGAGACTGTTGGCCTGCCGGTGCTACCGCCGCCGGGCCCCGGCGAGCTCAACGCGTGGCCGTACCTCGCGTACGCGGCCGCGCACCTGCCTGCGGAGCTCGCGGAGTGGGCGGCGCCAATCGCCCGCCGCATGCAGGAGAAGATCGCTCAGGCGCTCTGTATGGTCTACGACGGCCACACCCTCGACTTGACATGCCCCTGGTGCTCTGAGGCATCCGTGTGGCGCGTACAGACGCTTCCCGGCGGCATGATCGCCATCGTCTGTGGAGGCGTGTGCGAGCCGCCGGCCCGCGAGGTCGGCACCTGGTGGCACGGCCAACCGTGCTGGCCGATGTCGGACTGGGAGCGCCTCGCGAAGCACGTGCGCGTGGTCGAAGAGCGGGAGAGGATGGCATCGTGACCGAGCTGATCGAGTTCCTCCACGCCCGCCTCGACGAGGACGAGCAGGCGGCGCTGGACTGGCAGCGCCACAAGCGGATCCTGACGGACCAGTTCATGAACGACCCACGCAGGAAGCATGTTCGACTGCGCCGCGAGCCTGTGACGGACGCACAGCTGGCCGAGTACGCCTACGACTCCCGGTTCGATCCGGTCCGCGTGCTCCGCGAGGTCGAAGCCAAGCGGCAGATCCTGAGCGCCCACGCGCCCGGCAATAACCCATGTGACGCCCACGACGCCAGCATGCGGAGCGTCCCGTGCGACACCGTCCTCCTGCTCGCCCTGCCGTACGCCGACCACCCCGACTACCGCGAAGAATGGAAGTCATGACCTGGCTTGACAGGGGTTATCCACAGGCCCCATGATCGACGCACGCGCAGCATGCGCACACCAGCCCCGCCACCGCGCGGGGCTTTCGCATGTTCAGAGGCAGAGCCTCCGAAGGCCATGGGGATGAGCCTGCGGAAGGCGGGGAAGCAGGCGAGCGATAAGGGCTTCCATCGCTCGCCTGTGCCCGAGGGGGTGATACTCATGGCCAGGAGCAAGGGCCGTGCTGGACGCCCCTGGCGACGCGTATGGAACCAGCTGCGCAACAGCCCGGGCAGTGGCGTGTGCTGGCTATGCGGTCACATGATCGACAAGTCCCTACCCGCGCGACACCCCATGAGCTGGACAGCCGATCACGTCGACCCGATCAGTAAGGGCGGCGCCGAGCGTGACATCGCGCTACTGCGTCCCGCACACATGCGATGCAACAGCAGCCGCGGCAACCGAACAGGTGCGGCCGCTCGACCTATGCAGACGTCCGAAGCCTGGTGAGCAAGCACGGCCGATCACCGGAAACCCAAACGGCCCGAGCGTTCCTACATTTCCACAGGCCTGGACATTTGGGCAGGTCAGCGCGTTTTTGACCATGGAGTGGGGGACCCCGCGCAGCCGCTCCCGTTTCTCTCCCCGAACGGCGAAACCTGGGAGTGATCATGACCGAGCGACGCGTCCAGGGCCCCCAGGAGCGGGCCGTCCGTAAGGACATCCGGCGTCTGGCCAGCCTGGACGGAGCCGAGAGCTACGCCGCGATGGCAATCGAGCTCGCCAAGACACTGGACGCCGGAGACCTGGAGGCAGCCGAGCGTAGCCGGCTCACCTCCGAACTCCGTAAGACGATGATCGAGCTCAGCCGGACCGCTCCGAAGAAGCCCGCAACCGATCACCTCGACGAGCTTCGCCAGCGCCGCGAGCAGACCCGGGCGACGGGCACATGAGCGCGTCGATCCTCGGCGTGCAGTATCCGCGGATCCGGTCAGTCCCCCCGTACGCGCGCACCTCCGGCCCGGACGTGGCCGAGCTCGCCGAGCGGGCCGGCCTGGTCCTGGACCCCTGGCAACGGCTGTTCCTAGACGACGCCCTGGCCGAGGACGAGCGCGGCAAGTGGGTGTGCTTCGAGTGCGGCATCATCGTCAGCCGGCAGAACGGCAAGGGCGGAATCTTCGAAGCGCGCGTGCTCGGTGGTCTGTTCCTGTTCGACGAGCGCCTGATCCTCTACAGCGCGCACGAGTTCAAGACCGCGAGCGAATTCTTTCTGAGGATCAAGAGCCTGATCGACGGCAGCGACGACCTTCGCCGCCGGGTCCGGAAGGTCATCACCAGCCACGGCGACGAGGGCATCGAACTGCTGTCCGGGCAGCGGTTGCGGATCATCGCCCGATCGCGAGCGAGCGGCCGCGGTTTCTCCGGCGACTGCAACATCATGGACGAGGCGTTCAACCTCGGCCCGGCTCAGATCGGCGCTCTGATGCCCACCATGAGCGCCATGCCCAACCCGCAGTTGTACTACGGCAGCTCGGCCGGGTTCGAAGACAGTTTCCAGCTCGGCACGGTGCGGGCCCGGGGCATCACCGGCGGCGACCCGTCCCTGTGCTTTTGCGAGTGGTCGGTGCCGGACGACACGCTGTCGGCCCTGGAAGGCAAGCCACTGGCCGAGGTCAGGAAGGCACTCGCCGACCCCAGGTTGCACGCGATGGCCAACCCTGCGTTGGGCATCCGGATCAGCTCGGAGTTCGTCCTGAAGGAGCTGCGCTCCATGGACCCGGAGACCTTCGCCCGAGAGCGGCTGAGCATCGGCACCTACCCCACCGAGGACGCCGGCTGGCAGATCATCTCTGAGGAGACCTGGACCGCCCGCGAGGATCCGGAGTCGCGCCGCACCGGTCGCGTTGCCTTCAGCTTGGACATCACGCCAGACCGCACGATGGGCGCGATCGCCGTCGGCGGCCGCCGTGCCGATGGGCTGCTGCACAGCGAGGTCATCGACCACCAACGCGGCACTGGATGGATGGTCGAGCGCGCTGTCGAACTGGTGGAGCGGCACGACCCGATCGCCGTGGTGGTCGACGCTGCGGGCCCGGCCGGGAACCTGATCGCGGACCTACAGAACGCGGGGATCGAGGTTCTCGTGCCGACTGTGCGCGAGGTCGGCCAAGCCTGTACCGGCTTCTACGACGCAGTCATGCAGGATCGGGTGCGCCATCTCGGGCAGGCAGCGCTGACTGCTGCGGTGGCCGGCGCCGGCAAGCGCACCATCGGCGACGGTGCATGGGCGTGGGACCGGCGGCACGCTGCCGTCGACATCTGCCCGCTGGTCGCTGCGACCAACGCCGTCTGGGCCGTAGTGACACAGCCGGAATCCGATCCGCTGGACAACATCTGGTGAGAGGAGCTCGTATGAATCCACGCTTGCGCTCTCGCCTGGCCGCGCTCGGTGTACGGCTGGCCAGCCCGGCCGGCACCCTCGTGCGCATCGTGTCGGCCGCTGGCCCGGGCCTGCTGGGGTTGGGCTTGGTGGCGTACGGGGCGTGGTTGGCCTGGCCACCCGCCGGGCCAATGTCCGCCGGCGCGCTGCTGCTGGCCGATCAGGCCTATGCACGGGTGAGGGGCGACCGGTCGTGAGCCTGTTCTTCGGCGCCGAGCGCCGCATCTTCGACGCCTCCCTGTGGACGATCCCACCCAACAGCCAAGCCGGCACCGCGGGCACCAGCGCCAACCTGGCCTCGACCGAGGCATCCCTACAGAAGATCGCCGTCTGGGCGTCGGTGGCGCTACTCGCCGGGACCGGCGGCATGCTTCCCATCGACGCCTACACCGGCAAGGGCGCCGCCAAGCGCGAGATCGACCTGCCGAACTGGATGGAGGATCCGGCCGGCGACGGGCACGGCCTGGGCGACTGGATCTATCAGCTGATCACCTCCTACGCGCTGCGCGGCAACGGCTACGGCCTCGTCATCGGCCGCGACCGAACGGGCCTACCGACCCAGGTGGTGCTGCAGCACCCCGACGACGTCAGCGTGCGCCGCGACCAAACCACCGGAATGCCGCAGTGGCGAGTGTCCGGCGAGACGGTCAGCGCCGCCGAGATGTGGCACTCACGCGCCCATCCGATGCCGGGCCGGCTGCTGGGCCTGTCGCCGATCGCCCACCACATGCTGACCATCGGCCTGGGGTTGTCGGTGCTGCGGTTCGCCAACCAATGGTTCGACGACGGCGCCCACCCCACCGGTCTACTGAAGACCACGGGAGCCCTGGACGAGAAGAAAGCCCGGGTCGCCAAGGCGCGGTTTCTGGCCGCGGTCGCTGGCCGGCGCGAACCGCTGGTGCTCGGCGGCGATTGGGAGTTCAAGCCGATCCAGATCGCGCCGGAAGAGTCGCAGTTCCTGGAGACGTCGGGGATGACCAGCGCGGAATGCTGCCGCATCTTCGGGCCAGGCCTGGCCGAAATCATCGGCTACGAGACCGGCGGATCGATGACGTATCAGAACATCGAGCAGCGGAACCTGCAGCTGCTCATCTACGCCCTGGACCCGCACCTGACCCGCATCGAGCGGGCGCTAACGCGCATGCTGCCGCCGGGCATCTACGTGCGCTTCAACCGCGCGGCGCTGCTGAGGACGGACATCATCACCCGGTTCCGCGCCTACCAGCTGGCGATCCGCAATCACATCCAGGCGCCGTCCGAGGCCCGCGAACTCGAAGATCTGCCGCCCATGACCGACGCGCAGCACGCTGAGTTCACCGCGCTGTTGCCTGCCGCCTCTGACGACACGGCCAGCGACCCGGGAGGTACGCAGTGAACAAGAGCGACCGCGCCAAGACCGGCGGCGCCGAGCGCCGGGTCTACCCGGTGCAGTTGGAGGTACGCGCCCAGGCCGGTGGTCCTACCGTGGTGGAGGGCTATGCCTCAGTCACCGAAGAGCCCTACGCCATGTACGACATGTACGGCGCCTACACCGAGGTGATCCGGGGCGGCGCGTTCACCAAGACCCTGTCGGAAAACCCTCAGGTGCAGCTGCTGCTCAACCACAAGGGTTTGAGCATGGCCTACACCAAGGCCGGCACCCTGGTCCTGTCGGAGGATGCGGGCGGCCTGCACATGCGGGCCGAGGTCAACCCGGCCCGATCCGACGTGCGAGACATGCTGCTGGCCCTGGAGGATCGCGACGTCGACGAGATGTCGTTCGCGTTCCGGGTGCCGTCCGGCAAGAGCCAGTGGAGCCCGGACTTCGACCAGCGCGACATCCTCGAAGTCGACATGCACCGCGGTGATGTCAGCGTGGTGAACTTCGGCGCCAACCCGGCCACCACGGTGGACGCGGTGCGCGCCGCCATGTTCGACCAACTACCCGTCGACGAGGCCCGCGCGCTGATCGCGCGGCTGCAGCGCCGCCTTCAGGCGCCGCCCGAAAACCTGCAGCGGGGCTACCCGCTGTCGCTGGCCGAGGCAGAGGCCCACGCCCTACTGCTCGGCTGACACCCCTTCGCCTGCCCACCGACGCGCCGGAGCACAGCCGGAGCGCGCTTTCGCGCGCCACCACTGCCGCCACCACCGACCGGACCGCAGGCGCGACCCAACGAGAAACCGAAGGAGGACTCCCGATGCTGGAGTTCCTGCGTCAGCAGCTCAAGGACCTGCTGACCAAGCGGGCCGCGCTCGCCGCCGATGTGAGCGCCGTTCTGGACAAACCCAAGGCCGAGAGCCGCAACCTGACGGACGAGGAGTCGGCGACCTTCGCCGAGCGTACCCAGGTGCTCAAGGCCCACGACGAAGCGATCACCGAGGCGCGCGGCCGCCTGGAGGAGGCCGAGGCCGCCGAGGAGCGCGCCAAGGCCAACGGCGAGCTCGCCGCCCGGCTCGGCCAGACCGGCCCGCAGGATCCCAACCCGGGCGGCCGAGTGAAGGTCGGCGCCGAGCCGATGGTCTACGGCCGCGGGTCTGGGCACTCCTACTTCCTGGACATGGTGCGCTCCGACCTGGGCCGCGGCGATGGCGACGGCGGCGTATCGGCCGCCCGTGAGCGGCTGCAGCGGCATGCAGCCGAGCTCGCGGTCGAGCTGCCGGCGCGGGAGGCTGCGCGCGAGCAGCGGGCCCGCGAGGCGCTGCTGACCATCCCGGGTATGAGCCAGCGCGCCGCCGAGTCGGCGTTCGAAAAGCGCGTCAACCCCAACCGCACCGACGGCCAGGGCGGCTACTTCGTGCCGCCGGTCTGGCTGATCGACGAATACATCGACTACGCCCGTTTCGGCTCACCGATCGCCAACGCGGTCCGGAACCTGCCTCTGCCGGCGGGCACCGACTCCATCAACATCCCGAAGATCGCCACGCCCGCCGCGGTGGGCATGCAGACCGCGGACGCGGCCGCGGTCACCAGCCAGGACCTGACCGACACCTCGGTGACCGCGCCGGTGCGCACGATCGCCGGCCAGCAGGACATCGCGATCCAGCTGCTGGACCAGTCGCCGGTCAGCTTCGACGACATCGTGTTCGCCGACCTGCTCGCCGACTACGCGATGAAGAAGGAGATCCAGGTCATCAACGGGTCCGGCACCTCCGGGCAGCTGAAGGGGTTGCTCAACGTGTCGGGTATCAACGCGATTACCTACACCGACGCGACGCCGACCCTGCCGGAGATGTACATCCCGTGGGTTCAGTCGATCTCGAAGATCTTCACGGCCAGAAAGATGCCGGCGACGGCGACGTTCACGATTCCGGCGATCTGGTACTGGGCGGCTTCCCAGCTCGACACCAGCAACCGGCCGCTGATCATGCCGACGCAGGACGGCCCGTTCAACCCGATGGCGCTGCAGACCGGGGCCATCGCCGAGGGGCCGGTGGGCCGTCTGGCCGTGGGCGTCCCGGTGCTCCTGGCGGGCAACATCCCGACCAACCTTGGTGCCGGCACTAACGAGACGCGCACCATCACCCTGCGCACCTCCGACCACTTCCTGTGGGAGGGGTCGATGCGCACCCGGACCCTGACCGAGGTGCTCTCGGGCACGCTGCAGGTGCGGCTGCAGGTCTACAACTACGTGGCCTTCATGGCCGACCGGCGTCCGGAGTCGACCTCCGTCGTGTCCGGTACCGGCATGATCCCGACCGCCGGATTCTGATGATCGTCCCCGGGCGGCTGCGGAGTCGAGCGCGGCCGCCCGGGGCAACCACATCCGAGAGGGGAAACCCGTCATGAGTCATGACCTGCTCGCCGAGCTGACCGGCTACCAGGCCGAGCTCACAGGCCACGAGCAGCACGGACGCGACGAGCGCGCGGCCGCCGTACGAGGCGAGATCGACCGCGTGATCGAGGCGATCAAGACGCAGATCGACCAGCAGCTGGATGCGGCCGAGGGACACGAGGACAACGGTCAGGACGTGCTCGCCGCCGGCGCCCGGGTGGAGGCCAAGCGGCTGGCTCGGACCCTGCCGGACGAGCACCGGCCCGGACGACTACGCGCGCTGTACCCGCAGACGGCCGGCGCGGAGAGTGCCGACGCTGCCTCGCTGCCGGATAAAGCTGTTCACCCCAGGCGCAGCGCCAAGGCCACCACGAAGGGCGGTGAGTGATGTCTGACACCCCGTATCTGGTCGCCGCGATCCGTATGAATCCAGAGCACAGAGAGAGCCCGGGCTACCGGTCCTTTTGGCAGTGGCTGCTGAATCAGCACCTGGAGAATCAGGGCTACCCGATCGGCACCTACAGCACCATCACGGTCTACATCGATCCGCTCCAGGGAGTGATCGACGTCTACGACCTCACCGCGGCCGGTGAGCGCGTCGACGACGGCGTCGGCGGCTACGTCACCCACGAGGTGCCCGTCACGCTCGTCTCCCAGCCGCAGAACTCCGGCACCATCAACGACGCCGAATAGGGAGAGCTGAGATGGCTATCCGCTTGCCCACCACCGTCCGCAACATCGCAGTGGACGCCGTGGTGGATCTACTGGATGCCGGATCGGGAGCCGCAACGATCGAAGTCCGCACCGGCAGCCAGCCGGCCAGCGCCGACTCTGCCGCAACCGGCACGCTGCTGGCGACGTTCACACTGGCCGACCCGGCATTCGGCGCCGCCTCCTCCGGCACCGCAACACTGGCGGGAACCCCGCGGAGCACGACCGGCGCGGCCGCGGGATCAGCCGGCTGGTTTCGCGCCAAGGACAGCTCCGGCACCACGGTGTTCGACGGCAGCATCACGGCGACGGGCGGCGGTGGTGACCTGGAGCTGAACACGGTCACCATCTCGGTCGGGGTGACCGTCAACCTGACCGGCGGAACCGTGACCATGCCCGCGGGCTGACCATGGCCACCCGCCGCAATCTCTGCCTCAACCCCGCGGTCGGCGTGGCCGTCACCGGCTGGGGCGGCGGCAGCACCCCCACTCGTGTCGACGTCACCGGGGCAGGGTTCGGCCGAGATTCCGCGGCCGAGTACACCGCAGGAACCTTCGCCTCTACGGCCTCGACCGCGACCGGGGCAGTCACCGCCGGCCAGACCTACACCTGCTCGGTGTACCTGCGCACCGGCTCGTTCGCGGTCGCATCCGGCACGATCTACATCGAGTGGATTAACGGCTCGGGCGGTGGGTTCGGCTACCCGTCCGCCGGCTACTCGCTGTCGGCCGCCACGATCGGCCGCGCCTCGGTCACCGCCGTCGCGCCCTCCGGCGCCGTCGCCGCTCGAATCGTCGTCGACGGCACTAACTTCTCGATCAACTCCATGCGCGCCACGACGGCGCTGATCGAGGAATCCGGCACGCTGGGCAGCTACTTCGACGGAACGTTCCCGGCCGCGTCCTGGGACGGCGCCGCCGAGTTGTCGTCGTCTACTCTGTCCGACGCCGTGCCGGTCTCCGGCACGATCACCTCCACCCTGCCCGCCTTGACCGCAGGCCTCGCCGGTGCGGCGATCGCCAGCGGGCAACTCGCCGGCGTGCTGCCTGCTCTAGATGTCGACGCGGTCGGGGCTGTCGTAGTCGTCGGGGCGGCCGCCATGACCCTGCCTGCGCTCGGTGCGAGTTTCAGCGGCGCGGCCGTGGTCGCCGGGGCGGCCGCGGTGGTGCTGCCGCCACTCGCCGCCGGCCTGACCGGGGCGGTCGCCCCTTCGGCGATGCTGGCGGCTCGCCTGCCCGCTCTGACCGCCCATCTGGTCGGGGAGTCGGACGCTGTCGAGCTCGGCCCGGCGCACCTGACATCGGGATCCGGTGCACCGCTCTCGCTGCGGTCAACGGGATCCAGTCCGATGGTTTCGCTTCGAGGAGGTGCAACGTGATGTACGCCTTCGGCGCCGCTGCCCGCCTGTCGACGGAGGTCCGCTCCGGCGGTCAGCTCATCACCCCGGCGTCGATCACGCTGATGATCCTGCTGCCCGACGGGACGATCACGGCGCCGGTCACACCGATCAGCGACGGCCTGGGGCTGTACCACTACGACTACACGCCGACCCTGGCGGGACGCCACGTGGCCCGGTGGGTGACGGCTGGCCCGGTGGGGGCGGACGAAGAACCGTTCGACGTCGCTCCGCTATGGGGTGAGGCGGGCATCATCTCCCTGGCCGACGCCAAGCGGCAGGTCAAAATCGCACGCACCGACTCCGACGACGAGCTGGCCGAGTTCGTGCGCGCGGTCAACGAGATCTGCCAGCGCCACGCCGGGACCGTGCTGCGCACCACGGTGACCGAGCGGCGCCGCGGTGGCGGCCGCGCGCTGCTGCTGGATCACCGGCCGATCATCTCGGTGACCTCGGTGACCGTGCCCAGCGATCAGGCCCTGGCCGCCGACGGCTACGAGCTCGATGCCGAGGCCGGCGTGCTGCTGCGGATGACCGGAGACTACGAGCGGTGTTGGGAGACCGGGCGGATCACGATCGTCTACGTCGCCGGCCGCACCGAGGTTCCCGCGCACATCCGCCAGGCCGCCCGCATCATGCTCCAACATCTGTGGGAGACCCAGCGCGGACGCATGGGCGCGGTGCGCACCCCCGGCGCTGACGAGGTCTGGGATCCACGCTGGGGTTACTCCATTCCCCGCCGGGCGCTGGAGCTGCTCGGCGACAACCCGATGGGAATCGCATGACGTTGTCTTCCCGAGTGCCCGCCGTCCTGGACCGGCTGACCGCCGTGTTCTCCGGTGCGCTGCCCGTCGACGTGCTCGTGCATGACGGGCCGGTCATCACCGCTGACCCAGCCCAGGACGTGGTGTGCATCGGCTGGGACGGCGACGACGACGGCGACGGTCAGGCCGTCGAGTGGTCCCAGGTCTGGACCGGGCTGGGCGCCGGCCACAAGAACGAGGCCATCGACGTCACGTGTGTGCTTATCACCTGGGACGGCGACGATGACCTGGCCGCCACCCGCACCCGCGCCTATGAGCACTTCGCGCTTCTGGAGGCGGCGCTGCGCGCCGACGTCGGTCAAGGGTTCGCGCCGCCCACCACGGTGGCCATCACCGGCGGCCGCCTGCACCAGGAGCAGACCAAGTCCGGGACCGAGGTGCGGGTGCCGTTCACCGTCTCGATCCAGATCCGCATCTGAAGGAGGGCCGTATGGCCAAGAAGCTGACGTTGCGCAACGTCTCCGGTGATGACCTGCACCTCGGGCGCCCCGACGGGCTACCGGTCAAGGCCGGCGACGTCGTCGCGATCGAAGGACAGGTAGCCGACGAGCTCGACGATGCCTACGTCATCGGCGAGGGCGCGCAGACCCGGGCCTGGCCCAAGAGCACCTGGAAGTTGATCACCAGCGGCGCGGCCGCGACGAGCTCGAAAGGAGCTGACTCATGACGACGGGCACCGGCCTGGATAGCCAGGTAGGCATCGCCGCCGAGAGCGTGGTGGGCACCGCGGTCACGGTGACGAAGTTCGTGGAGTACACCAAGGAATCGATGAAGTACTCACCCGGCTTCCTGGAGCCGAGCACGCTGCAGGCGGGCACGAAGTACAAGCGCGCCTCCCGGGTGACCAAGAGCAGGATCACCGCCGGCGGGGACCTGGAGTTGCCGATCGCCAGCCGCGGCATGGGCCTGCTCTTCAAGCACATGCTCGGCAGCACGGGGACCGCAACACAGATCGCCAGCACGACGGCCTACCGGCAGGTACACACCCCGGTGGGCAAACTCGGCCTCGGCCTGACCCTGCAGGTCGGCCGTCCCGAACCGTCGACCGGGACGGTGCGTCCGTTCACCTTCAGAGGCTGCAAGATCACCGAATGGGAGTTCAGCCTTTCCGACAACGACGTCGCCAACCTCAAGCTGTCGATCGACGCGATGGACGAGGCGACCGTCACCGCGCTGGCCACCGCCTCCTACACCACGGCGAACCTGTTTGGCTTCCAGCAAGCCACGCTCAAGCTGGGCGGCACCGTGGCCACCACCACCGGCGTGACGGCCGTCACCGGCGGCACCGCAGTCGCCACCGTGGTCAACAGCATCTCGATCAAAGGCACGTCTCCACTGGCGACCGAGCGCTACGGCATCGGCAACGGCGGGGTGAAGTCCGAAGCGCTGGAAAACGACATCCCGACGATCACCGGATCGTTCAAGGCCGAGTTCAACAAGACCGAGCTGTATGACGTCTTCAAGGCCGGCACCGCGGTGGCGGTCGAGCTCGTGCTGACCGGCGCGGCGATCGGCGTATCCGGCAACAACGACACCCTGTCGTTCATCTGCCCGGCAGTGATCTTCAAGGAGGCGCCGCCGGTGGTCGACGGGCCCGGCGTGGTGATGATGGATGTGTCCTGGGAGGCCTATCACGACGGCACCAATCCGGTCATCCAGCTCATGACGATCTGCGCTGACACCACCCTCTGAGCCGGCCGGAGTGGGCCGATGACCGAGGTACGCGTCGCCGGAGCCGAGCAGATGCGCAAGCTCGCCGCCGATCTGAAGAAGGTCGACCGCAAGCTCGCCACCAAGCTCCGCAAGGCCATTCGGGACGCCGCCCGGCCGGCGGTGGCTGATGCCAAGACCGCGATCACCACGCTGAAGGTGACCGGCTCCCGGGGAGGCGGCACCAAGCAGCGCGCCGATCAGCACCTGCAGCGCGCCAAGGACCCCACCAACGAGCGGGCGATTGCCCGGGCCCGGGCGCGCGCCGGGCTGCGCCGCACCATCGCCGCGGCGATCAAGACCGACATCCGCGACGGCGGACGCCGAGCAGGTGTGCGGATCGTCGTCGACGCCAGCAAGCTGCCGGCCGACCAGAAGACGCTGCCACGGCGAATGAACAACCGCAAGGGCTGGCGGCACCCGCTGTTCGGCAACCGGGACCGCTGGTATGCCCAGCGCGGCCGCCCATGGTTCGAGCCATCCATCAGTCGGCACGTGAACAAGGTTCGCACCACCATCCTCGCGGCGATGGACGAGATCGCCGCCGAGCTCGACAAGTAGGAGATGACCATGGCCAATGTCCGCATGACGATCGAGGGCGAGACCTTCGAGGTCGACGTCAACAAACTCGGCCTGCACGAGGGCATCGCGATCCAGCGCGCCACCAGCCTGACCGCCACCGACCTGGCCAACGGGCTCAACAACGGCGACATGATCGCCATGGCCGCTTACGTGTGGATCGTGCTGAAGTTCCGCAAGGGCGAGGACATCTCTTGGGAGCAGATCGAGTCCGGGGAACGCTACGTCGACCTGGCCGCCATCAAGATGGAGGTCATCGAGCCGGGCCCTACCGAGGCCGGCCCGGCTCCGGAGGAGACCTTGAACGTCGCCGACTGAGCTACCTGCCGATCCTGGCGCACCTGTGCCACCTGAAACCGGCCGACGTCGACGCGCTGACCGTCGAGGAGTTCGAGGCGTTCACCGCGTTCGCCGATGAAGTGATCAAGGCCAACAAGGCCGCAACCTGATCGAGCAGCCATGGGGGGTGATTCCCCGTGGCTCAGATGTCGTTTGCGATCTTCGCCCGTGACTACGCCAGCCAGACCTTCGACCGGGTCGGTGACTCGGCCGAGCGGCTCGGCCGCCGTATCGACTCGGTCGGCAAGGCCGCCGGCGGGGTGCGCGGGCATGTCGAGGCCGCCGGCAGCAGTCTGGCCGGCCTCGGCTCGAAGATCGGCACGGTCGGGCTGTCCTTGGCCGGCACCACCGTCAAATTCGCCGGCATGGCCGCGGCCGCCGCCTCCGCGGCGTCGTCGGCGATCTCTCTGGGCGCGGCGTTGGCGCCGGCCGCCGGTCTCCTGGCCGCGCTGCCGGGCGCGATCGCCCTCGGCCAGGCCGCGATGCTCACGCTGAAGATCGCCACCCAGGGGGTGAGCGAGGCCTTCGGCGCCGCACTCGGCGACGACGTCGAGGCCTTCGAGGAGTCGATTAAGAACCTGGCGCCGGCCGCACAGGCCGTAGCCCGGGAGATGCGCGCTCTCAAACCGGAGATCGACGACCTGAAGGCTTCGGTGCAGGGCGCGCTGTTCGGTCCGCTGCAAGGTCAGCTGTCGGCGGTCGCCGCTGCGCTGCTCGGCCCGGTCAAGGAAGGCATGACCGGCGTCGCCGACGCCTTCGGCCAGGCCGGCGTGCAGGTCGCGCAGTTCCTGCAGAGCAGCCGCGCCGTCAGCAGCATCGGCGCGATCTTCAACTCGCTGCGCAACACCATCGTCGCCCTCACCCCGGCTATCCAGCCGGTGCTTTTGGGCTTCGTTCGGCTCGCCGCGGTGGGCGCCAACTTCACTTCGCTGCTCGCGCCGGGCCTGGCCGACGCCGCAGCGCGATTCGGCGAGTTCCTCACCGCGGCGGTGGAGTCCGGGCGCGCGTTCGGCTGGATGCAAAACGGCTTGGAGGTGTTGCGGCAGCTGGGTGCGATCGCCGCCGATGTCGGCGGGATCCTCGCCGGCGCCTTCCGCGCCATGCAGGCCGCCGGTGGTGGAGCGCTCGGCGTGATCGGCCAGCTGCTGGACGGCATGCATGCCTTCGTCGACTCGGCCGAGGGACAGCAGACGCTGATCACCGTCTTTCAGGCGTTGCACACCATCGCCGCCTCATTCCTGCCGGTCATCCAGGCGATCGTCACCGGCATCGGCGGCCTGGCCCCCACCGTCGCCACCCTCGCCACCGCGATCGGGCCGATCCTGACCACCGCGATCGGCGCGATCGGGCCGGCGATCACCGCGATCGGTCCCGGCATCGTCGCCGTGCTGACCAACATCGGCACTGCCGTCCAGGCGCTGGCGCCGGCCCTGCAGCCGCTCGGCGAGGTGATCGGCGCCACGCTGGCCACCGTGGCGCCGCTGTTTGCCGTGCTTGGCCAGGCCATCGCCGCGCTGGCGCCCAGCATCACCACGGTGATCGGCGCGATCGGCCCGGCCCTGACGAGCCTGGCGCCGCTGATCGCCGCGATCAGCGCAGCGTTCGCGGCGCTGGCTCCTGGCATCACCGCTGTGATCGGCGCTATCGCCACCGCGGTGGGCGGCCTGGCGCCCGCGTTTCAGCCGATCGGAGCGGCCATCGGTGGCGTGCTGTCGGCGGTGGCGCCGCTGCTGCCGGTCATCGGCCAGCTGGCGACGCTGATCGCCGCCAGTCTGGCCGGTGGCGTGCAGGCCGTACTGCCGGCGCTGAGCCAGCTGGTCGCCGCGTTCGCCGAGGGCCTGCAAGCGCTGTCACCGGTCGTGCCGCTGCTGGTCGACCTGGCCGCCGCGTTCGTCAACGCCCTGGTGCCGGCGATCGCGCCGCTGCTGCCGATCGTCGCTCAGGTCATCGCGCAGTGGTCGCAGGCGCTGATGCCGGCGCTGACGTCGCTGATGCCGGTGCTCGGCCAGCTGGTGACTACCCTGGGCGGCGCACTGATCCAGGCCTGGACCCAGCTGGCCCGGGCCATCGCGCCGCTGCTGCCGGTCGTCGCCCAGCTCGTGCAGTCCTTCATCGGCGCGCTGCTGCCCGCGATCATGCCGCTGATCCCGATCATCCGCGAGCTCGTGACGACGATCGGCGGCACCCTGCTGACCGTCTTCGCGACCCTCGTGCAGGCGATGCTGCCGCTGCTGGCGCCGCTGGGCCAGCTGGCCCAGGTCCTCGGCGGCGTCCTGGTCCAGGCGGTGCAGTTGCTCGCGCCGTTCATCGTGCAGATCGCGCAGATGATCGCCGGGCTGATGCCGGTCTTCACCCCGCTATTGGAGCTGCTGGCCCAGGTCGCCGGTCAGGTCGGGCAGATCCTGGTCCAGGCCCTCGGCATGCTGCTGCAGGCCCTGACACCACTGCTGCCGATCATCGCGCAGGTGGCCGAGCAGGTCGGCGCCGCGCTGCTGCAGGCGCTGACCGCGCTGGCGCCGTCGCTGATCACGCTGCTGGAGGCGTTCGTCTCTCTGCTGCCGGTGATCACCCCGATCGTCGGCATCGTCGGCGAACTACTGGCCGCGTTCGCGCCGCTGATCACGGCGATCCTGCCCGTGGTCACCCAGCTGATCCAGGCGCTGGTGCCGGTCGTGGTGATGATCGTCCAGGCGCTCGGCGGGCTGCTGCAGGCCATCATGCCGATCATCAAGGTCCTGGCCGATCTGATCATCGCGCTGATGCCGGTTATCACTTGGCTGGTCCAGCTGGTTTCCACCGTGCTGCAGGCTGTGATCCCGGTGATCGGGCAGCTGATCAAGTGGATCGTCGACCTCGCCGCGAAGATCATCAGTGCGATCACCCCGGCTCTGTCGTGGCTGGTGGACAAGGTTCCGGCTGCCTGGGAGTGGATCAAGGACGCGATCGGCAAGGCCGTCGACGGCATCAAGAAGGTGATCAGCTGGTTCGGCGAGCTGCCCGGCAAGCTTGGCGGCTGGATCGGCGAGGCCAAGGACTGGGCTGTGCGCAAGTTCGGCGAGCTCGTCGACTGGGTCAAGGGTCTGCCCAACATGATCCTGGGCGCGATCGGCAGCCTCGGTAATCTGCTCGGCGGTGTTGGCCGTGACCTGCTGGTGGGTTTGTGGAATGGCATGGTCGGCATGTGGCAGTGGTTCAAGGACAGCATCTATAACTTCTTCGCCGGGATCATGCCGCAGTGGGTCAAGGACGCGCTCGGTATCCACAGCCCGTCGCGGGTGTTCGCCGCGATCGGCCGCCAGTTGCCCGCTGGCATGGCCGCCGGTATCGACGGCGCCGCCAGCCTGGTCCGCTCGGCCACGGAGCGTCTGGCCCGCACGGCCCGTATCGGCGTCTCCCCCGTCATAGCCCCCGTCATGTCGCCGGCCGTGGTCCCGGTCGGCGCGGCCGCCATCGCCGGCGGCGCCGGCGGCGTCACAGAGCTGCACCTGCACTTCTCGGGCCAGCCACTGGTCGGCCGAGAGGAGCTTGCCCGGCTGGTGATCGAGGGAGTCAATGAGGCGCAGCGCAGAGGGTTCGGCCTGGGCGTGTTGGGAGCGGCGACATGACGCAGATGCCACAGGTGTGGTGTGAGATCGCGTTCACCACGGACGCCGGCGACGGCTCACCGTTGTGGGTCGACGTCTCCCCTTATGTTGAGTGGCAGCTTGGTGTGCGGATCGCCCGGCGCCGCTCGCACGAGCTCGACCAGGTCGGTCCCGGCACGATGAACCTGCTGCTGCTCAACGACGGTCGGTTCACCGTGGCGAACTCCTCAAGCCCGTACTACCCGTACGTGCTCATCAATCGGCCGATCAGGGTCCGCTCCCGCTGGCCGGTCAGCGCCAACCTGCTGCAGCCCGGCCAGGCTGCCGGGGTGGACGTGGCCCTGTTCTCGGCGACCACCGGCGCCCTGGCCGCGGACGTCGGCGTGGTCCCGGCCGGACAGACGTCCTCGATCCGGTGGACCGCCACGCTCAGCAACGGCGATTTCCTGCGAGTCGGAGCGGCCTCGACGAGCTCGCCCACCGACCAGGCCACCCCCGTGCAGAGCGGGCTGACGTACTCGCTGCAGTTCCAGGCCCGCCGCGGCGCCACCGGCAACGCCACCGTCGCGGCGATGCTGCGCTGGTACGACATCAGCGGCAACCAACTCGGCGACAGCGTGGGCACGCCGGTGTCGCTGACCACGACATTCCAGACGGTCTCTCTCTCCGCGGCCGCGCCAGCCGGCGCGGTGAGCGTGCGGGCGGTGCTGAAGAGCACGGCCGCCTCCGGCGGCTCGGTCCAGGTCTACGTCGGCGCCTGGCAGTTGGAGCAGGCCGCCGCGCCGAGCGCCTGGGCGGCCGCCGGCACCGACAGCATCCGCTACCGCGGCGTCGTCGACCAGTGGCCGATCCGCTGGCAAAACGGCGTGCTCGCCCAGAGCTCGATCAACTGCACCGACCGCATGAAGCTGATCAGCCGAGCGCGCCTGAGCACGACGCTGACCGACAACCAGAAGTCCGGCGCCCGCATCGTCGCCCTGCTCGCCGATGTGGGCATCACCGACGTCGACCGCATCGACCCGGGCCTGTCGGTGCTGCGGCTGACCGGCAACGAGGCCGACCAGCCGATCCTGCAGCTGATCCGCCAGGTCGAGATCTCCGAGGCGGGCCTGTTCTTCATCCGCCGAGACGGCAAGCCCGCCTTCCACGACCGTGCGCGTCGGCAGACGCCGGCGGTGACCGTGCTCACCCTGGCCGGCGACCAGGTCGGCCCCGACCTGTCGTTCCTGGTCGACGACGCGCTGTTGATGAACGACGTGACGGTCACCGGCTACGACGGCAGCACCTCTCATCAGGTGCTCGGCTCGACCAGCATCGGCCTGTACGGCCGCTACAGCAGGAGCATCGACACCCTGTTGCCGACCGGCACGACCGATCTCGCCAACAGGGCGAACTACCTGTTCAACGTCTACAGCGACCCCAAACCGCGCGCCGGCCAGATCACGATCGAGATCCGCAGCCAGCCGGGCCTGTGGCCAAACCTGCTCGCGCTGGAGATCGGCGACCGGGTGCAGGTCACCAGCCTGCCCGCCGAGGCTCCCACGCCGGTGCTGGACCTGTGGGTAGAGGGCATCGCCGAGACGATCACCGACCAGTCATGGACGGTCACCCTGGACCCATCACCGGCATCGGCGACGACCGCGTTCATCCTCGATGACCCGGTGTACGGCGTCCTGAACACCAACACCCTGGGGTGGTGACATGCCTTTCAAGGACTTCACGGCCGGCGACATCCTCACCGCCTCGGATGTGGACACCTACCTGATGGGCCAGGCCGTGATCGTGTGCACGAGCACGAGCCGGCCGATCTCACCGGTGACCGGCATGCGGATCTGGCAGACCGACACGCTGAGCACCTACGTCTACAGCGGCGCCTCCTGGCGGTTCCTCAACGGCCTGAGCCAGTTCGTCAGGAAGTCGGTCGACGAGTCGTTGACCAGTTCCACCACCGTCCAGGACGACGACGAGCTCTTCGTCGCGGTGGTGGCCAACGCGGTCTATCGGATCCAGACCTTCATCCGGTACAACTCACCGACCGCGGCTGATATGCGGCTGACCTGGTCCGGGCCGAGCGGGACCGTACTGCGGTGGGGCACCTTCGCGCCACACATCGCCCAGACCAACCGGGACTCGGTGACCGTCGGTTTCGGCGTCTTCAACCTCACCGACGGCGCCGATGTCGGCGGATTCGGCGGCAACGCGGTGGCGATCCCCATGGGCCTACTCACCACGAGCGGCTCCGCGGGCACGCTCCGGCTCCGCTGGGCCCAGAGCACCTCGACCGCCTCGGCCACCACGGTACGCGCCGGCTCATGCCTGTACGCCGAACGGCTCGGATAGAGGAAGGGGGACGGTATGCCGATGAAGACGTGGGGCACCGAGGTGCTCAGGGCCGACGACGTCGACACCTACCTGATGCGCCAAGCCGTCATCACGTGCACGAGCTCGACTCGGCCGGCCGCGCTGGTGGAGGGCATGCACATCTGGGAGACCGACACCCAGAAGGGATACGTCTACAGCGGCGGCGCCTGGCAGTTCAAAGAGGCGCCTGCCTCGGTGATGTTCGTCCGCAAGACCGTCGACGAGTTCGTGACCAACTCCAACACCCTGCAGCCGGACGACGAGCTGGCGGTGACCGTGCCGGCGTGGAGCCGCTGGCTGATGGAGATCTTCATCATCTACAGCTCGTCGACCACGGCCGACTTCCAGATCGGCATGGACCCGGCCTGGTCATCCTGGGCGTCCTTCGGCCCGAACACCGGTGAAACCAACAAGGACTCCTCCCTGGTGACCGTCAAAGCCTTCGTCACCCCGAGCCCGATAGCAGGCTACGGCTCGGACGCCTGCTGGAGAGGACGAGGCGTGATGATCTACAACAACGCCGCCACCCCCCAGACAACGACGTTCACCTGGGCGCAGCTGACCGCGGACGCCTCCAGCACTGCCGTCCGGGCAGGCTCTTACCTGTATCTACGGCTGGTGGATGACTGATGCCGTTCAAAGACTTCGGCATCGAGCTGGCGCTGTCGGCGGACGTCAACACCTACCTGATGAACCAGATGGTCATCACGTGCACGTCGTCTACTCGGCCGGCCGCGCCGGTCGAGGGCATGCACATCTGGGAGACCGACACCAAGGCCTTGATGGTCCGGGTGGGCTCGGCGTGGAAACTGCTGAACGCGATCCCCACCTGGGCGCAAAAGTCGACCACCGAGACGGTGACGAACTCGACGACCCTGCAAGACGACGACGAGCTGTTCGCCGTGGTCCAGCCCAACGCCACCTACCTGTGGCAGCTGTCCATCAGGACCTTCGGGCCGCCGGCCGCGGACATTCGACTGTCCTGGAGCGTCCCGTCCGGCACCGTGATGCACTGGTCGACCCAGTCGCCGCATACCGCCCAGACCAACGCGGACGCCTCGACGATCAGCGTCAACTCGCTGGAGGCCGCGACAGACGGCGCCGACATCGCTACCTACGCCACATCCCTCAACCCGGGACAGTCGATCCTCGTCGGGGCGTGCGTCGTCGGGAGCACTGGCGGCACGGTCCAGCTGCGCTGGGCGCAGACCACGGCCAACGCCACCGGGTGCCAGATAACCGGCGGGACCGCCAGCAACCTGCTGTTTCACCGCGTGGCCTGACAGGAGATATGACCATGGCTGGGATCTACAAGCACGGGTTCCCCACGAACACAGACCCGGAGCTCGCCACGGAGGCGGCGCTGCGCGCGATCCGTGAGAGCGGCGACAACGACCCGGTCCTCGGCGAGGCGACGAGGATCGAGACGGACGCGCACCGGGAGGCCGGCGAGTACCTCGTCAGGATCGTGACCGGGCAGACGGACCCGGGCGCCTCCTGACTACTGCACCTGTCAGTGGTGCCGGGTCACCTTGGCCGGATCTGACCATCCCTCAATTCCCAGGCGTGAGCCACATCAAAGATCGGAGCTCCGTGACCGACATCCTCGCCGTTTGCGTGGCCCTGGCCGTGCTCGCCGGAGGCGCCGCCGTCGTCGCCAAGCTGCTCAGTGTGATCAAGCGCGTCCACAATGCGCTCGATGACTGGCAGGGCGAGCCCGAACGTCCCGGCGTCCCCGCCCGGCCTGGAGTGATGGAGCGCCTGGCCGCAATCGAAGCGCAGCTGAAACCGAACGGCGGCCACTCGACCAGAGATGTCGTCAACCGGGTCGAACAGACAGTCCGCCAGATCGAGCACGCGCTCACCGCCCCCGACTCCACGGAGGTATGACCATGTCCAGAATGCTCAGCGCCACTTGGAAACCGATCAGCGGCAACTTCACACCTGACGGTCAGGTCGAGGTGCGCGGCGTGGTGCTGCACATCATGGCCGGCACGTTGTCCGGCACCGACAGTTGGTTTCGGAACCCGCGTGCGCAGGCGTCCTCGCATTTCGGCACCGGCAAGCAGGGCGCCCTCTACCAGTGGGTCGACACCCGCGACCGGGCGTGGACGCAGGGCCAGGGAAACCGCTCCTGGGTCTCGATTGAGAACGAGGGCAAGGGCGGCGACGAGCTGACCGACGCCCAGCTCGACCGGTGCGCACAGGTCCTCGCCTGGGCGCACCACGAGCACGGCGTGCCGCTGCAGGTGGCCATCGACCCGGACGGGCGCGGCCTCGGCCACCACTCGATGGGCGGCCGGGCGTGGGGCGGGCACCTGCAGTGCCCAGGTGCGCGGATCATCGCGCAGAAGCCCGAGATTGTCCGCCGGGCTCGGCTTCTCGTCATCGGCAGGCCCCAACCGAAGCCGGCCCCGACGAAAAATTGGACGGAGACCCTCTTGGAGGCCTTGCCCCTTCTACGCCTGGGCTGCGAGAAGGATCCGGCATTGCGCCGGCACATCAAGACGGCACATCGGCTGCTCGACGCCCGCGGCTTCCCGATCCCCGCCGGTGTGGACGACCAGACGTTCGGCGCCCCGATGCGGGACCGCGTCATGACGCTCCAGAAGGCCAAGGGCCTGGATGACGTCGACGGCATCATCGGCCCGGATACCTGGGTCGCCCTGCACTAACCCCCATTCGCGGCCGCCACCGTGGTGGTCCTGACCTCTCCGGAGGAACCATGTACGACCTGTTTCTGTCCTGGGTGCGGACCGCGGTCCCGGCCGCCGTCGGCTCCCTGATCGCCTGGCTGGCCACCAAGGGCCTCGTTCTCGACCCTGCGGAGGCGACTGGGCTGATCCTGGCCGTCGGCGGCATCTGCGTCACCCTCTACCAGGTGACTGTGTCCACGCTGCAGAGGCGTTGGCCGATCGTCGGCGTGCTGCTCGGCAGTACGAAGTTGCCGACCTACCAGTCGGGTACTTCGCAGGGCCTGCACTCGGATCGGCCACTGTCCAGCCTGTAGGATGATCACAGATGCTTTCGTCGTTTTAGCGGCCTAAGACACCGAGCGCCCGCAAGGGACTCGGCAACGTCGGTTCGAATCCGGCCGAGAGCATAAGAGCGCCCCTGCTCACCTCTTCGGAGGTGAGCAGGGGCGCTTCTGCGTTTTCCTGAAATCAGCCGATGGTCGCTTTCCACCGACCGCGCTGGAGATGGATGACGCCATCTGGGGTGATGCGCACGGTGGCCCCGTAGACGGGCAGACCACCCGTCATGCTCTGCCGGTGGCGGATCTCCTCCAGCACGTCCCACAGGCGGCGTGGGCCGCCCTGGTGCACGGTCGGCGGGTCCCCTCGGAGGCCGGTGGCCCGCGCCCATGACCCGTCCGCGTGGACCATCACCGCGGTTCGCCGGCCGTCCTGGTCACGCTCATAGTGGTGCTCGATGCCGGGGCAGACCACCTCAAGCATGGAGGCGATCTCCCATGACTCTCTGACCTCGAGCACGCCGTATCGGCCCTGGGTCACGTCCTCGCCCTCCCGTGCGCGGGCGATCGAGAACAGGTCGTCGAGGCCGGGCAGGTAGTTCTCGCCGGTGCGGGTGTTCATGAACATCGCCCAGTCCCGTTCGATGACGCCGGCGGCGCCGCCGTCATCGGTCTTCCACGCGGTGACGATCATTGACGTGTTCGCGATCACGGTGACGAGCCGGCCGCCCGGTCGCAGCGCCGTCAGCCAGCTCGCGGGGATCGGCCGGACCGACACCATCGACACGATCCGGTCGTACTCCCCGGGAATCGGGCCGGTCGCATCGACGGTGACGACCTTCGGGTGCAGCCCAACCTCATCCAGGCGTTCGGTGGCTGCCTGCACCAGGTAGGCGTCCACGTCGATGCTGGTCACCCGATGCTCCCCGAGGAGCTGGGACAGCAGTGCGGCGCTGTAGCCGGACCCGGTGGCGACGTCGAGCACGTCGGAGTCATCGTGGATTCGGCCGTACCGGAGCATCTGCACGACCAAGCTGGGCAGCGTGGACGATGACGTGGGGCGGCCCGCTGGTCGATCGCCGGAGTCGGCATGGTCGGCGTGGAGCCCTCCCACCTTGGTCACCAGCGTCCGGTCGCTGTAAGCGGCGCGAGTCCAGGCGTCCGAGTCTCCGGGGCCGTCATGCACCGCGTAGCCGTCACCATCGGAGGTGAACCAGTGGGGAACGAATACGTGCCGGGGGGTCGAGGCGACCGCTGCACGCCAACGCGAGTCAGGATGGGTGATCGCGTCGGCCAGGGCTTCGGCGTGAGAACTCCAGTCCATCAGTAGTCCGCGTCGGTCTCGGCGGGCGAGCAGTCGTTACCGTCGCTGTCAGGGTTACAGCCTGTACTACGGTGGGCCGACAAGCTCACCGGCGCCTTGTAGTCGGCGTCGGTCTGGGCGGGAGAGCAGTCGTTACTGTCGCTGTCGGGGTTGCAGCCTTGACCGCGGCGGGGGGCGGGGACGGTCGCGACTGCGGCCTTCCATTCCGGGCTAGTGACGATCTCGGGGAGAGGCTGATCCTTCACGTTTCCTATCTTCATCCATCGAGACAGGACGCACGGCCACACTTCTCCAGTCGGGCCGATCGCGGCTTTGCCTTGCCCGCAGTGTCCGCACAGCTGGGACACGTCCGGTTGGAGCCGGGTGGCGCGCCCAACACCGCGCACCTGATCGACTTTAATCTTTCCCGGTAGGACACCCAGGCCGATGATCTCGGCGCGGGCTTCCTCGACGCGCTGGCCGTCGCCCAGGTCGATGATCCCGACCCGGATCGGGATGCCCCATTTCACGGCACGGTCGATGTTGGCTCGTGTCTGGTGGTGGCTGTTGGCGCTACCAGTGATCGCGCCGTGCTCGGCCTTCCGGTCGGAGTAGTAGCTCGTCGCCAGGCTGACGTTCGGCAGCCGGAACAGTGACCACCACTCGTCGTGGATGGCGACCAGGTTGGAGAACACCTCCACCGGCAGGCCGGTACCGGCCGCGTGCCCGAGCAGCTCGCCGAACGCGGGGTGCCGGGTCGGCTCGCCGCCGATGAACTGGAGACGCGACACCCCGAGCTTGAGCGCGTCAGAGATGAGCCCGTGCCAGTCCGCGGCCGTCAGGGTGCCGTGGCCGGCGCCCGGGCCTGAATCGGCATAGCAGTGCGCGCACTGGAGTTGGCATTCACCGGTGATCTCCAGTTCGAGCCGCCAGCCGAGCATGGCCGGCGCTTCGGTCGCCTCGGAGAGTAGTACCGCTGTCATGCGCTTTCCCCTTCTATGAGTGGTCGGGTTGAGCGGTGCCCCGCGATCGGGGGTGGTGCGCGACGGCACGGGAGGCGCGCTCACCGTGCCGCCGCGGGCTCATGAGGTGGTGGTGAAGCGGTGGGTGGCACGCAGGTTGTGCGTCAGCTCGATTTGCATAGCCAACGACGAACCAAGGCGCTCGGGGGAGGAACGGACAATCACATATTTGATGCCGGCCGCTTTTTCTCGCTCGCTGATGGGTGCACGCCGAGTGGCGGTCCACCGGCCGAGGAGCCGGTCGCGTTCTATGTGATAGCCGGGATAGGTCTGCCCCAGCACGGCGAGTTGACTGGTCCCGTTGTCGCTCGGTTGGTGAGGCGCGTTATCCAACGGGGTGGTCATGATGCTCCAGGAGGACGTCGACCAGCAGTGAACCGGCGAGGGCTGCGTCGATCGGCGCTCGGCCGCATAGTTCGCGGTAGTGCTCGGCCAGCCGGACCGCGGCCGAGTCCGGTGAGGAAGCGTACGTCCACAATGGTTTACCCCGGTCCCGCGTACTGTCGGGGATAACCCACCGGATCAGCTGCCCATTGGCGCGGGCCAGCAGCCCAAACCAGATGGAGATCACGGCTTCGCTCGGGTGGAAACAGTGAACTTCGGCGGTGATGGCGTGATCACGCTTCAGCACCGCAGCGAGGCGCAGAGCCATTTGTTCGGCCGGGCTCCGGGCCTCCACTCCTGACGATGAACGCAGTGGGAAGGACACACATGTGACGTTAAGCAGTGGATCACGCACCAGGGGACACACTTTGTGTCCCCTGGTTGCGGTCAGACCAGAAGCCCGATTCGGTCGGCCAACGCGCGTGCTTGTGGCCGGAGGGACGCCGGACCGTCAATCAGCTCCATCGTCATCCGGCGGGCATATCCGTTGTACTTGATCGTGTCGGGCGCAGTTTGCTGAGCAAGCTCCAGTGTTCCGAGCACGGCCGCGTGGTCACGCTGGAGATGATGGGCGCGGGCGACCTCGATCAGATGGCGGCCTCGGCGCGGTCTGGAGGGAATCGGCGCGGACAGTGCTGGGCCGGCCTGTCGCGCGGACTCGCCACTCTGGTGAAGCTCCACAGCAATCGTGACCGCGTGTGGCGCCATGATGACCCGGGAGAAGCTCGTCCACGGCTGGTAGTAGGTCGCGGGAAGTCGCTCGGCAACCCGCGCTGCCTCTTCCCAATGCATCCAAGCTTCTCCAGCCTCACCGAGCCG
Organism: Streptosporangium sp. CA-135522; assembly: GCF_050949235.1. Lineage (NCBI taxonomy): Bacteria > Bacillati > Actinomycetota > Actinomycetes > Streptosporangiales > Streptosporangiaceae > Streptosporangium > Streptosporangium sp. CA-135522. Next base: position 1,756,806 of record NZ_CP192026.1, on the reverse strand, counting down.
GGCGGCGGTAAATGCCAACTCGAAGGACAGGGCGCCCCACATCGCTCTCAGATCCACGCTGGAGTTGTCCATGGCCGGTTCGATGGCGGCCAACCCCTGCTGGTTGATGTCCCGGGCTGCCTCGAAATCGCCGGTGTCGCGGTGGACGGCGGTCAGGAACCATACGGCACATGTGAGCGCAAGCGGGTCCTCGGACTCCTGTGCGGCCAGCAGTGCACGGTCTGCGACTCTCCACAGCAGATCCTGAGCTGGCTGATAGGCGAGGAACATTTGAGTCAGGCCGTAGGTCTCGGTGAGCAGGGCGAGCGCTCGCCGCCGATCGGCATCCCGGTACAGAGCCGCAGCGAGTTGCACATCCCGCAGGAGGTCCGGCAGGAGTTCCCCCAGGGCGGTTCGGTGGTCGGGGGATGCATGTCGTGTCTGCCAGGCAGCATCCAAGCGAGCTCGCAGGTTGGCCAGCGGCTGCACCGTGCCGGTGGGCAGGAGAGCTGTGGAGTTAATTACCGACCGCACTGCTTCGAGCGCGGGATGGCCGGGCCCGGTGAACATCCGCACCGGCATGGACTGGTCTCCTGTCAGCTCAGACAGGTCACGAACGCGGAGCGCTTCAGCGAGCTGAAGCAGGATCGGCAGTCGCGGATTCTGCTGGAGTCGTCCGCTCTCGACCTGCTTCAGCCACGACTCGGATTTGCCGACTAGGCCGGCCAGGACTTCTTGTGTCATGCCTCGTCGCATCCGTAAGGCGCGGATTCTCTGCCCGACGGTGAGTGTCGGAGTGGGGGGTTCATTGGTAGCGTTGTCCATAGGGCCCTGCACTTCCTGAAGACTCGACATCCTCAGGCTAAGCGTGCGGGGCTCATTCATGTCTAGGGCTGGACGTAAGTATTTCAGGCCGCCCTCAGGACGTTCTCGTCATCAGTACCACGGTTGTAGTTTCCCGGCGTCGAGGCGGATGCGCTCGACGGGGTGATCTGGGCGATGGCGGTCATTTTGTTCTCCTTGCCCTCTGCCAACACCTTTGCCGTATCATAAAACATGCAGTCATTGCAACTAAATAAGGGCAGTCACCAGTGATGTTACGCTGCCGTGATCTTATAGATTTAGATGCAGTCATCGCACTCTATGTAGTATGGTCGCGCCATGGATCCACAGGACATCGTTGGGGCACTGGAGATCGTCGCCCGAGCTCAGGAGGAGCTCGGCGCGGCCATTCCCATCGGCACCGTGCGCAGTTGGGAAAAGCGTCGGCGCGCGTGGGTGGACGCCGGCCGCCCGGCGCGCAGCGCGTCACGCCCCTGGGAGGAGCCGCTACCTGACCCCATCGGTACAGCCAACGGGGGAGCCATCTGGAGCTGGGCCACCATCAAGGCCTGGTTGAAGCGCACCGGCAAAGGGGCGCCCAGCACCTGACCGACATACCCCCATAAACGAAGAAGGCCCGACCAGCGCGCCAACGCCGGCCGGGGTCCTTCAAGGCCAGACATCCAAACGAGACTTGGAGTCCGAACCATGCATCACCCTATCGGGGCTGACACCCCGGAGCCCAACCCCGAAGACGTTGCCCGCGGGCTGGCCGAACTGGAACTGCACCTCGCCGGGCAGGTCCCTGCCGAGCAGCCTGCGGTCGACCTCTCCCGGGGCGAGACGAAGCGCGTGAAGGCCTTGCGCGCCGAGGTCGCAGAGGCGCACCTGCTCGCGCAGTTGCAGGACGACGACACACCGCTCCTGCTCGACACGGTCAAAGTCCGGAAGCGCCGCAAGCAGGCTGGCGAGGCCGCTCGGCTTCACCAACTCGCCCAAGACCCGACGATGCGCGCCTGGCAGGCCGCACGGATGCGGCGCCTCTTGGTCGCCGGCGCCATGGTCGCGCTCGCCCTCGCGCTCGCCTGGTCCACCGTTGGCGTGCAGAAGTTCGCCGCCGACGGGGCGTCCCTCTGGTCGCCCGCGTGGATCATCGCGTGGTTGGTCGAGCCGTTCCTGTCGCTCGCGCTGATGGTCGTCGTCGGTGCCCGCGCCTACATCGGCACCCACGGGCAGCCCATCGAGTCGCCCACGCTGGCCCGCATCGAATACCTGTTCCTGGCGCTCACGCTCGGCATGAACGCGTGGCCACACCTCGCCGTATCGAGCTTCGAAGAGTTCAGCTTCTCTCAGCTGATGCTGCACATGCTCGGTCCGATCGTCACGGTAGCCGTCGTGACCGCGCTGCCGATCATCCTCGCCGCGTTCAGTGATCTTGATCATGGGGGTACCGGTACCCCCCGTACTGGCCCGTCGTACAGGGCAAACGTCGAAGCGCTGACTGTCCGGGCGCGCGCCCTGATCGACGCCGGAGAGCTCCCCGCAGACGCGGGCGCGGGTAAGATTCGGGCGGCGCTGGGGTGCGGCATGGATCCCGCTCGCGCGGTGCGGGACGCCCTCACCCGCGGCCAGGCGTCGGGCGGTGCGGCATGAGCGCCCCCACCATCGACCGGCCCGCCGCCGGAGCGTTCGTCCGCCGGCAGACGCCTACCGAGTTCTGGGAGCGGCCTCGCGCCGGAACCCGTCCGGCCGTACGCGTCCGGATGGCTGCACGGCGCGCCGCGTCGGGCGGCGCATGGACCGCGCGCATCGCCTACCGCACGGCCACCGCGCCTGTCGACGGCACGGCGCTGCTCGCCCGCACGTACTGGCGGTGGGTCAAGGCCGACGACTACAAGGGCGCCGACGACCTCAAGTTCCTGGAGTCCGTCCGCACCCGGCGGCGCCGCACCGCGTGGTGGGTCGGCGGCGGCTACATGCTGAGCACCGCCGCAGGCGCGTATGTCACCGGCGGATCCGCGGCGCTCCTGGCCGCCGGCGCCGTCGCGACTGTCGGCACGGTGGCCGAGGTGCGCAAGCGCGTCAAGGACCGACCGGTCCCGCTGAAGTTCCCCGGCATGGGCGGCAAGAAGACGCCCGGCGAGGACATGGTGGTCCGCGCGGCCATCGCCGCGAAGCTGGGCAGGGCCGACGGGATGCGGCTCGCCTCGCCGGTGCTGGCCGAGGATGGCGGCTGGTCCACCGTCCTGCAGCTGGCGCCCGGCGACCGGGCCCGCGCAGCCCTGGGCAAGGAAGGCGCCTTCGCTTCCGCGCTTGGCGTCGGCGAATCCCAGGTGGTGTTTGAGCTGCTGCCTTCCAACGCCGGGCAGCTCAATGTTTTCGTCGCCAAGGCCGATCCGTTCCTGAAGGTCTACCCGTCGCCGCTGATCGGCCGCACTGAGCCGCTCGACTTCTGGGCAGGGATTCCCGCCGGGGTCAACGGCCGCGGCCGGCTGGAGATGCTTCGCCTGGTCGACGCATCCCTCCTGGTCGCGGGGGAGCCGCGCGCCGGGAAGTCCGCAGCTGTGAACGGCATCATCGGCGCGGCCGCCCTCGCGGTCACCCCGAAAATCCACCTGTGGGACGGCAAGGGCGCCGGAGATCACCGGGTATGGAGGCAGATCGCGCACACTGCGGAGAAGCGCAACGCGGCCGGCCTGCTCGCGCACCTCAAGCGGATGCAGGCGCAAATGGAGCACGTCTTCGACCTGCTCGACGAGGCGGGCGGATCCACCAAGCTCACTCCAGAACTGTGTCGGCAGTTCGACGTGGATGTGGAGCTCACCGTGGTCGACGAAACCCGCTACTACGTCACCTCTCCTCATGGTGAGGAGATCGTGGAGCTGATGGTGGACATCGCCAGTCGGGGCCCGGCCGCCGGGGTGCTGCTGGTCCTCGCCTCGCAGCGGATGACCGTGGACGCCATCCCCGGGCCACTCAAGGGCGTGTGCTCGCTGCGGTGGGCGATGCGCTGCCCGGACAAGACCGCATCCAACGCGGTGCTCGGCCAGGGCGCCGCGGGCGCCGGATACGACGCCTCGGAGATCCCCCGGAGCCACCGGGGCGTCGGCATCCTCGACGCAGACGGATATGACCCGTCCAAGCTCCGCTCCTGTTTCCTCGACGACCCGGACCTCGTAGCGGTGGCCGACGTCGCCTACGAGCTGCGTCGCGCCGCCGAACGGCTGCCCGTCCGGGAGACGGCGGCCGCCGTCATCGAGGAGGAGACGATCCTCGCCGCGTTCGGCGACGCCGAGCGACTGCACACCGTCGACCTGGTCGAGGCGCTCGGACCTGGCTGGACTCCGGCGCGCATCGCCGAGGCGCTCAAGCCGTACGGGATCACCCCGGGGCAGGTCGTGATCGACGGCCGCAACCGCAACGGCTACAAGCGCGGCGACCTCGAAGCGGCGCTCAACGGCTCCTGAGACGCCTCTACCGAAGCTCTATCGCTCAATCCGGGTCTACCCCGCCTCTACCGCCCCTGAGCTGCGAGGTAGGCCCGGTAGACGCTCTCGCATCACCCCCGAATACAGCCCTGAAAGGGCTGTACAGCAGAGAGGCGAGGACATGGAACTGATCCTGATCGGGTTCACGGCCGCCGTGATCTGGTGGAGCTGGGACCGGCGCCGGCACCCGCTCAAGCAATGCCAGTCATGCCGCGGCACCGGCAAGAAGATGTCGAGCTGGAATGGCAGCGCGTACGGCGCGTGCTTGCGCTGCGGCGGTAAAGGGGAGGTCCACCGGTAGCCCCGTACGATCGACACCCCACTCGGCCATCGCCGGGTGGGGTGTCGGTGTTAGTCCTGATAATTGTTCCGTACACAGTCTTAGCGCGAGCTGGCTATCCTGGGCTTCCAACATAGTCGCCCTGGGTGTAATCACGATATATCTCGGATGGAACCCCGGCGGCGCGCCCGCGCGTTGAACGGACGACGCAGAATGAACACCAGGCGGGGCGTCGGCTCCGCGTTCGGAGGATGTTGAGGATGTCGCCCATCCAGAAATACGCGGTCGGCGCCGGGATAGCGGTGGTCCTGGCATGGCTGATCCTGCCCGGCTGGCTCACCTTGCTGGTCGTCCTGGGCGTCGTCGCCGCCCCGGTCGTCGGCTACCTGATGCTCGACCCGTCCCAGCGCGAGCGGCTCAAGCGCGCCCGCAGGCGCGGCCTGGGTCGCTGACCCTCCGCCGCGAAGGCCCGATCCCCGCGGGGAGCGGGCCTTCGCGGCCGGTGGGCGGCCCGCCCTTCGCGGCCGGCGACTCAGGCCGGCACGGCCGCGAGCTCGGCCTCCACGCGGTGGGTGACCTTGCGCTCGAACACGAACGACAGCAGCGGCACGGTGCCCGCCAGCATCACGCCCACGACGTACGGCCACGACCAGCGGGCCTTCATCCCGAGGTTCATCGTGGCCACCAGATAGAGCATGTAGAGGAAGCCGTGGATCGGGGAGACGATCTTCGACGGGCCCTCGACGTCGAACTCGTACCTCAGCACGATGCACGTGACGAGGACGAGGAGCATCACACCGACGACGTACGCCAGGATGCGAAAGGGCTTGAGGGCGGATTCCACGGTCATCTACCTCGGTCTGGGAGTTCGGACACGGAAACGATATGCGGGTTCAGGCGGCCGCCGGTTCGGGGCCGGGCTTGTGCTCCTGTTCCCGCTCGGCCGCACGGCCGCGCAGGATGTCACGCACGAAGTGCCACCACATGAAGACCGCGAACAGGCCGAAGATCCACCACTGGGCGGCGTAGGCCAGGTTGCGCCAGGTGAGGCCGCCGGCCTCGGTCGGCGGGGGCGCGTTCACCGGCTTGGCCGCGACCGCCGGGGGCGGGGACTGCGTGGTGGCCACCACGAACCCGTCCCGCAGCTTCGCGCCGCGCCACACGTTGATCAGTTCGGCCGACGACACGGTCAGCACCTGTCCCTGCGGCAGTTGCCGGGCACGGCGCCGCACGCTGTCGGTCGCCTCCGACGGCTGCAACCGGCCGGTGACGGTCACCTTGCCCGCCGGTACGGCGACGGCCGGATCGTCGGCCCTGGACACCCAGCCGCGCACGATGGGGATCGAGGTGCCGTCGCCCAGGTCGAGTGAGGCGAGCAGCCACAGCCCCCCGTCCCGCTCGGCCACCAGGACCTGCCTGGACGGGTCGAAGGTCCCCTCCGCCGTCACCCGCCGGCCGGCCGCCTCACTCGTCATGTGCCTGCCGGGCCGGGTGAGGTCGCCGACCGCCACCGGGGCGGGGTCACGCGTCGCGTGGGGCCTGCCGGAATCCTCGAAGACGCCGAGCTGCCAACGGCCGAGCAGCCCGCACGCGACAAGCGCTCCGATCGCGAGCAGGTGCAGCGCCAGCACGCGAGGAGAGAACAGGATCCGGAGCATGACACCACGCTATCCGCCCCGGTCGACGGTCCTGTCCGCAGGACCGCGCCTCACGTGTGCCATCGGTCCCATCGCTCACCACCGTTCGCGAAATGGCACAAATCGGTGCCGACAGGCTTCCTCTCTCGCTAAAGTCGACCCATGTCTGATCCGCAGATTGACCCGGCCGGCAACACCCAGCAGTTCCGCGCGTTCGCGCAGCGGAAGGAGCCGGAGGCCGCGCCCCAGAAGCGCTCGCTGGTCGTGCCGATCGCGGTGGTCGCCGCGGTGGTCGTCATCGCCGCCGTGGCCGCCTACCTGATCCTCTAAAAACCGGCCGACCGACCGCGCCGACGGCATCGCCCTCGGCGCTTTTCGCGTTCCTGAAGCATACATACCGACCGGTCGGTGTGAGGCGGCTCACCCGCTCTCGGTATGGACGGCACGGTGATTCGCCGACTACATTGGACGAGACGTCCAATAGTGCGGAACACCCTTCGCCGTGGCCGAGCCGTGCGTCGGTCGCACGCCGGGGGCTCCCATACCCGTGCGCCGCCAGGAAAGTCAGCAGGGAGACCGTATGAGCATGCGTCCCGGGATAACGATCATCGGCTCCGGCTTCGCCGGGCTGGGCATGGCGATCAAGCTGAAGGAAGCCGGCTATCACGACTTCGTGATCCTGGAGAAGGCGGCCGACCTCGGCGGCACCTGGCGGGACAATACCTACCCCGGCTGTGCCTGCGACGTCCCCTCGCCCATGTACTCCTTCTCCTTCGAACTCAACCCCGGCTGGTCGCGCATGTTCTCCCCGCAGGCCGAGATCTGGGACTACATGCGGGCCTGCGTCGCCAAGTACGGCCTGGCAGCGCATTTCCGATTCGGCAAGGAGGTCGTCGGGCTGGAGTACGACGACGACGCCAACCGGTGGCAGGTGAGCACCGGCGACGGTGAGACGTTCACCACCAACGCGGTGATCTCGGGAATCGGCGCGCTGCACGTGCCGTCGCTTCCGGAGATCCCCGGCCGGGAGAGCTTCCGGGGTCCCTCCTTCCACTCGGCAGGATGGGACCACTCGGTGGACCTGACCGGCAAGCGGGTGGCGGTGATCGGCACCGGCGCCTCGGCCGTGCAGTTCGTGCCGCAGATCGCCGGGCAGGTCTCCCGGCTTCACCTGTTCCAGCGGACACCCCCGTGGATCCAGCCCAAGCCCGATTTCCCCATCTCGTCCCGGATACGGAAGGCGCTCGCCCTGCCCGGGGCGGCACGGGCGCTGCGCAACTCGATCTACTGGGTGCTGGAGACCCGCGCGCTGGGCTTCACCGTCGACCCGCGCCTGATGAAGGCGCACGAGACGATGGCCTCGCGCCATCTGGCCAGGCAGGTCCCCGACCCGGTGCTGCGCGCCAAGCTGACCCCGGACTACACGATCGGATGCAAGCGCATCCTGATTTCCAATGACTACTATCCCGCGCTGACCAGGGACAACGTAGAGGTGGTCACCGACGGGGTGGCCGAGATCCGGGAGAACTCGATCGTCGACTCCACCGGCAGGGAGATCGAGGTGGACGTCATCGTCTACGGCACGGGCTTCAAGGTCACCGATGCCCTGAACGAGCAGCGGATCGTCGGCAGGAACGGGCGGAAGATCCAGGAGGCCTGGCAGGACGGCATCGAGGCCTACTACGGGATCACCACCGCCGGCTTCCCGAACCTGTTCTTCCTGCTCGGCCCCAACACCGGCCTCGGCCACAACTCGGTCGTCTTCATGATCGAGTCTCAGGTCCGTTATGTGGTCGACTGCCTGCGCCTGCTGTCGAAGACCAAGGCACGGGCCCTGGACGTCCGTCCCGAGGTGCAGCGCGAGTTCAACGACCGTCTCCAGAACCGCCTGCACGATCTGGTCTGGAACGAGGGCGGCTGCAAGAGCTGGTATCTGGACGAGCGCGGCGTGAACCGGACGGTCTGGCCCGGCTTCACCTTCGAGTACTGGGCCCGCACCCGGAAGGTACGGCCCGAGGCCTACGAATTCATCCGCTGACGGGTTCGTGCGGCGCGGATGTTCGTCCACTGACGAGCCCGTGCGGCACGGGTGCTCCTCACCGCTTCCCGGAGCCGAGGCGATCCCAATGAGCTGACATCACCAGCGATAGGCATAGTTTTTACAAAAAAGATGGATTATTAATAAGTAAAGTTGATCAGGGCCACGTTATGGATATAGGCCCGCTGTTGTTGTTCGTCGTGGTCGCGACGGCGTTGGTCTTCGCCTTCACCAACGGCTTCCACGACACCGCCAACGCGATGGCGACGTCCATCGTGACCGGGGCGCTGCGGCCGCACACGGCCGTCGCGCTGTCGGCCGTACTGAACCTCCTGGGCGCGTTCCTGTCGCTCAAGGTGGCCGCCACGATCGCCCGGGGCATCGTGATCGGTGACGCGATCACGCTTACGGTCGTCTTCTCCGGCCTGGTGGGCGGCATGGTGTGGAATCTGGTGACCTGGTACTTCGGCCTCCCATCGAGCTCGTCGCACGCCCTCATCGGCGGGGTGGTGGGCGCGACCTTCGTCTCCGCCGGCGCCTCCGCCGTCCACGGTCACAGGGTCGTGTCGGACGTCCTCGTCCCGGGAGTCCTCGCGCCGCTGGCGGCCATGTCCGTGGCCGCCCTCGGCACCGCCCTCGTCTACACGATCACCAGGAACGTGCCCGTCCACATCCGCGACCGGGGCTTCCGGATCGGGCAGATCGGCTCGGCGTCGCTGGTGTCGCTGGCCCACGGCACCAACGACGCCCAGAAGACCATGGGCATCATCACCCTCGCGCTGATCGCCAACGGCACGATCGGCGACAACGCCTCCGCCCCGATGTGGGTGATCGTGAGCAGCGCCGCCGCGATGGCGCTGGGAACCTACGTCGGCGGGTGGCGGATCATCCGAACCATGGGCAAGGGGCTGACCGACATCGAGAGCCCGCAGGGCTTCGCCGCGGAGAGCTCGTCGGCCGTGATGATCCTGGTCGCGTCGAGCTCCGGGTTCCCGCTGTCGACCACCCAGGTGTCCTGCGGCTCGATCGTGGGCGCGGGAGCGGGCAAGCGGGTCACCGCGGTCCGGTGGGGCGTGGCGGCCCGGATCCTGGGGGTGTGGCTGATCACGTTGCCGGTGGCCGGCCTGGTGGGGGCGGCGGTGTGGAAGGGCGCCGAGCTCATCGGGGGATTCCCCGGCGTCGCCGTGATGTTCCTGGTGGCGATGGCCGGAGCTCTGGGGATCTACGTGGCGGCGGACCGCGCTCCGGTCAACGCCTCCAACGTCAACGCCACCTGGACGGACGCGGGGATCCCTCCCCCTACCTGCCTCAAGGAGCCCGTGCCGGCCGAGGAGGCGCCACCGGCCGATCCGTCGCCGGCGCCGATGGCCGAGCGGACATCGGCACGTGGGCACACGCTGACCTCCGACCAGACGCCGATGCAGGACCAGGCGTCTTCCGACGGGACCGAGCCGAGCAGGGATCCGGCGCCCTGACCGGATCCGGCGTCCTGACCGGATCGCCGGCCCGAGCCGGTGAACCCCGTTGCCGCCCGTTCGCCGGCTCGCCGGTTGAGGCCGGTGAACCCGTTGCCGTCCTCGCCTGCCGCGCGCACGGGCACGCCGGGAAAACCGCTCGCCGCCCGTCGTGCCGGTGGGCACACTGGTCCGATGGATCGAGCATCGGGCCGCACCGTCAGCGCCCTGGTCACCGCAGACGAGCGGCGGCTCGGCGTCATCGGCCCGTTTCCGGTGGACAGCCCCTGGTGGGCCGACGTCGAGCCGGTCGTCTCGCACCTGGAGCAGGCGCTCGGCGTGCCCGTGATGGTGCTGCGCCTGCTCAGTGTCGAGGGCGGCGAGGGCGCCCGGGACGGGCACGCCACCTACCACGTCGAAGCCCTGCGGCACCCCCGCCGCGAGCTGCCCGCCCCCTGGCCCGCCGGCCCCGGCGACCCGGTGGGTCCGGCCGCGCGGCGAGCCGGCTGGGCCACGGCCCCGGGGGTGCGGGCGGCGCTGGACTGGGCGGACCGCGCGCTGCGCGCTTCGGGCCGGCCGGCGAGCGGGCCGGTCGAGCAGGTCAAGACGTGGAACCTGTCGGGGCTGTTCCGGATCCCGACCTCGCGAGGCCCCGCCTGGCTCAAGACCACCCCCCGGTTCGCGGCCGGCGAGTCGGCCGTGATCGAGGCGTTCTCGCGGGTGGCCTCGGAGATCGTGCCCGTCGTGGTGGCCGCGGATCCGGCGCGCCGGTGGATGCTGCTCGACCATGTGCCCGGCGTGGACTGCTGGGACGCCGCCGAAGACGTCATCGGCGACGCGGTGACCGGACTGGTCGCGGCGCAGGCGGCGATCGCCGAACGGGGAGAAGGGATCCCTGCCGGGATCCCGGACCGTACGCCCCGCGTCCTGGCCGGCATGGTGAACGAGCTTCTCGACGGTGAGGTGGCCGCGGAGCTGAGCGCCGGCGAGCTGTCCGCGGCTCGCCGGCTGGCCGCACGACTGCCCGAACTGATCGCCTCGCTGGAGGCGTGCGGCCTGCCGTACACCCTGGTGCACGGCGACTTCCACCCCGGCAACATCCGCTCGGACGGACGGCGCACGGTCATGGTGGACTTCGCCGACGGCCACTTCGGGCATCCCGTGCTGGACGGCCTGCGGTTGCACGACTTCACGCACGACGACGGCCGGTCCGCCCTGGTCGCCGGTGTCTGGGCCGAGGCCTGGTCCGCGCGCGTCCCCGGCTGCGATCCGGCCCGCGCGCTGAGCGTGGCCGGTCCGCTCGCGCATCTGGCGTACGCCGTGCGATACCAGGAGTTCCTGGACAACATCGAGCACAGCGAACGGCTCTACCACGCGGGCGACCCCGCCGGTGAGGTCCGTGCCGCGCTGGAGTGCGCCCGGCGGACCGGCTCCTGACGGAGCCGAACCGCCGAGCCGCCGGGCCTGCGGGACAGGCCCCGAAGGACATGCCTCATGAGGCGGCCGTCAGGAGACGGGCCTCATGGGACGGGTGTCACCCCTACCGGCGCTCGCTCACCACCAGGGCGCTGCCACCGCCTCTCCTGGCGGGTTCGGCGACGGCCTGGAGCCTTCCGTCGCGCAGGAACTCCACCGCGGTGGCCGCGCCGATCTCGGGGTTCGGCACCAGGCTGTGCCCCCTGGAGGTCAGCTCGGCGCCGTAGCGGTCGATGAAGGCCGGCTCGGCCTGGGTCTGAGCGGTGTTGCGCTGGGTGGCCCGGGGGGCGGCCAGCGCGTCGGGCAGCGACATGCCGAGGTCCCAGCGGTTGACCAGGATCTGCAGCACGGTGGTGATGATGGTGGAACCGCCCGGCGAGCCCACCGCGAGCAACGGCCTGCCCCCTGCCAGGACGATCGTCGGAGCCATCGAGGAACGGGGGCGCTTGCCGGGGCCGGGCAGGTTGGGGTCGCCGGGGGCCGGGCCGAAGGTGAAGTCCGTCAGCTCGTTGTTCAGCAGGAAGCCCCGGCCCGGGACGACGATGCCGTTGCCTCCGGTGGACTCGATGGTGATGTTGTAGGCGACCACGTTCCCCCATCGGTCCGTCACGACCAGGTGAGTGGTCTCCGGGCCCTCGGCGGGCGTCGGCGTGGCCTGCGCCGGCGGCGCGGCCTGGCAGGGGCCGTAGGCGCCGTCGGGTGTTCCGGCCGGAGCCGGGTGGGGCATCGCCCGCTCGCCGATCAGGCAGGCCCGCTCCTTGGCGAACCCGTCGGACAGCAACTCCTCCAGCGGCACACCCGCGATGTCGCCGACGTACTTGTTCCGGTCGGCGAACGAGAGCCGGGACGCCTCCAGATACTCGTGCACGCCCACCTCGGGAAGGGCCTCGAGGATATTGAGCGCCTCGCCGACCGTCGAGCCGCCCGAGGACGGGGGCGCCATGCCGTAGACGTCCATGCCCTTGTAGGTCATCTTCGTGGGCGGCCGTTCGACCGCCCGGTAGGCCCGCAGGTCGGACAGCTCCATCAGGCCGGGCCGCACGTTGCGGGTGGCGCCGGGCGTGACCGGCGGGCTCTTCACCGTGGCCACGATCTCGGCGCCGAGCCGTCCGCCGTACAGCCAGTCGCCGCCCTCCCTGCCGAGCCGGCGGTAGGTGTCGGCGAGCTCGGGGTTACGGAAGGTGGAGCCGACGGGCGGCGGGGCGCCGCCGGGGAGGTACAGCTTGGCGGTGGAGGTGAAGTCCTTGAACCGGGCCGCGTTGGCGGCGGTCTGGTCGTGGAAGGTCTGGTCGACGGTGAACCCCTCGGAGGCGGCCTTGATCGCCGGCTTGAGCGCCTGCCCCAGCGAGATCGTGCCGAACCGGCGCAGGGCGAGCTCCCACTGGGCCACGCTGCCCGGCACGCCGGCCGACAGCCCGCTGGTGACCGCGTCGTCGAACGGGATGCCCTCCAGAGAGGTCGCGGTCATCGCCCGCGGCGCCGTCTCCCTGCCGTCGACCGTGTGGACCTTCCGGTGCCGGGCGTCGTAGAAGACGAGGAAGCCGCCCCCGGCCAGCCCGGCCGAGTAGGGCTCGGTCACCCCCAGCGTGGCCGCCGCCGCGACCGCCGCGTCCATCGCGTTGCCGCCCCGGCGCAGGATTCCCAGCGCGGCCTGGCTGGCGTCCACGTCGACGGTCGAGACCGCCCCGCCGTATCCTTCGGCGACGGGCTTCTTCGCCACCGGCGGCGATGCCGCCGCGGGCTGCACGAACAGGACGGAACCTCCGGCCAGGATCCCGGCGAGCGGCACGGCCAAACGGCGAGTGATCATTGTGACCTCCTGCAGACAGCTTCTCCCAGCTCGCCTGCCCTGTCAGCCCCTCCGCTACCACCGGCGTCGTAGTGCCCGCTGCCTCCCATGGACGACGCGCTGGTCAACGCGGTGAGCGTAGGGTTTCGGACGTGCGCGCCAAACCACGATGGATCGACCCGCTGCTGCCCCTGTTCGTGGGGATCCTGCAGGTCATGATGACCCAGGGAGCGCAGTGGACCCAGCGCGAGCGCGTCCCGGTGGACCCGCTCGGCAACGTGCTGCTGGTGGCCGGACCACTCGCGCTGGCCGTACGGCGCCGCCACCCGATCCTCACGCTGATCGTCACGATCACCGCGACCTGCGCCTTCATCGTCCGGGGTCACGCCTACGGCCCGATCTTCTTCAGCCCGGTCATCGCGCTCTACAACGCCGTCGTCCTCGGCCACCGGCGTGCCGTCTGGGCCGTCTCGGCCGCGACCTACGCGTTCTTCGTGGCGTACACGACCTGGCTGGCCCCGGTCCCCGACTCAGGCCTGTGGCACATGTTCGCGATAGCGGCGGTCATGGGGGTCATCCTGGCGGTGGGCGAGTTCACCCGGGCCCGCAGGGAACGGGCGGCCGAGCACGAGCGGGTGGAGCTGGAGGAGTCCCGGCGGCAGGCCAGCGAGGAGCGGCTGACCATGGCCCAGGAGCTGCACGACGTGCTCGCGCACAACATCTCCCTCATCCACGTGCAGGCCTCCACCGCACTGCACCTGATCGACGACCACCCCGAGCAGGCCCGCACCGCGCTCACCACGATCAAACAGGCCTCCAAGGACGTGCTGACCGAGATGCGCTCGGTGCTCAGCGTGCTCCGCGACGGCGCGCCCCGCTTCCCCACCGCGGGGCTGGAGCGGCTGGACGAGCTCGTCGAGCGCAGCGGCCTGCCGGTGACCAAGCGGGTCGCCGGGGCGGTCAGGGCGCTGCCGCCGGGGGTGGACCGGGCCGGCTACCGCATCGTCCAGGAGGCGCTGACCAACGTCACCCGGCACGCACCGGGCTCCACGGTCACGGTCCTGCTGGAGTACGGCTCCCGTGAGCTGCTGATCCGGGTCACCGACTCCGGCGGCGGGACCCCCGGGGAGAGCCTGGGCAGCGGTAACGGCGTCCCCGGCATGCGGGAGCGGGCGACCGCCCTCGGCGGCTCGCTGACCGCCGGTCATCATGGACAGGGTTTCCGCGTCGAGGCGCGGCTGCCGATCCCGGAGGAACCTGAATGATCAAGATTGTGCTCGCCGACGACCAGGCACTGGTCCGGGCCGGTTTCCGGGCTCTTCTCGACGCACAGCCGGGGATGACCGTGGTGGCCGAGGCCGCCGACGGCACCCAGGCCCTGCGGCTGGCCGCCGAGCACAAGCCCGACGTGGTCCTGATGGACATCCGGATGCCGGGCATGGACGGTCTGACCGCCACCCGGCGGATGCCCGCGGGACCGAAGATCATCATTCTGACCACCTTCGAGCTCGACGAATACGTCTTCGAGGCCCTCCGCAACGGCGCCAGCGGCTTCCTGGTCAAGGACACCGAGCCGGCCGAGCTGATCCAGGCCGTCCGTGTCGTGGCCGGCGGCGACGCGCTGCTCTCCCCCGGCGTGACGCGCCGCCTGATCGCCGAGTACGCCAGCCGGGCCAAACAACCCTCCTCCTCCCACGACCTCGACCTGCTCACCGACCGCGAACGCGAGGTCCTGTCGCTGGTCGGCACCGGCATGACCAACGACGAGATCGCCGGCAGGCTCTTCATGAGCCCGGCCACCGCCAAGACCCACGTCAGCCGCACCATGATGAAGCTGCACGCTCGCGACCGCGCCCAGCTCGTCGTCATCGCCTACGAAACCGGGCTGGTCCGCCCCGGCTGGGTCTAGGGACGCCCCGGCGCCTTCACCGAGCCCTCGCCCCAATGGCACGTTTACGATGCTCACCGTGCTTGCGCAGTGCCGAGCGACCCGTGAGGCGAGCCCGCGCGGCCCCGCCAGGTGGGGCCCACGCCGCCTTCGTCCCCTTGGCAGAGCGGCCCCGGGAAAACAAGTCTTGATTACCCTCCGCTTCCACGTGATTACATGCCACCCTGTGCATTGTCTGCGAGGAGGGTGACATGGGGTGGTGGCCAGGTGACCGGGAGACGACTGGTGTCTTGGTGCCCGCGCCCCGGGGCAGGGAGCACGAGACCGATGCGGACGGCGAGACCGATCTGCTGCTGGCCGCACACGGCGGCGACGCCCGGGCCGCGCACCTGCTCGGCCGCCACTTCGCGCAGCAGGGCGACCGGTCGGCGGCGCGGCACTGGTGGGAGCGGGCGGCGTCCGCGGGCAACATGGACAGCGCCTACAACCTCGGCGTCTGGCACGAGAAGCACGGCAGCCTCCGGGAGGCCGTGAGGTGGTACGAGCTGGCCGCGGGCGTCGGCGACGTCGAGGCCGCGGTGAACCTGGCGACGCTCCTGCTGGAGCAGCGCGGCGACGTGCCCGCCGCCCGGCGCTGGTTCGAGACGGCGGCCAGGGCCGGCTCCCGGACCGCCGCCCGCCGGCTCGCGCTGATCTGCGAGGACGGTGGCGAGACCAAGGCCGCCGGGGAGTGGCACCGGCGGGCGGCGACGGACGGCGATCTCGCCTCGGCCCATGACCTGGGCTTTCTGGCCTACGCCTTCGGCGAGGAGGATGAGACGCTGCGCTGGTGGGAGCTGGCGGCCCGGGGCGGCCACACCGACGCCGCCTACCACCTGGGCCTGTTCCTGCGGGCCAACCAGGATCCCGAGGGCGCCGAGGCGTTCTATCGACTGGCCGCCAGGAACGAGCATCCCGGGGCCGCGTCCCAGCTGGGCGGGATCGCGCTGTCGCGCGGAGACCTGCGCACCGCCCGCGCCTGGTTCGAGCGGGCCGCCCACACAGGGCGGATCGACGACCAGCGGACCGCCGGGTTCGTGTGCGTGGAGCTGAGCGATCCCCGGGCGGCCAGCCACTGGTTCGGCCGGGCGGCGGCCGGCGGCGACCCGGAGGCCGCCTTCAACTACGGCTTGCTGCTCATCGCCGAGCACAACGACCTGCGCGGCGGCCAGCACTGGTTCCGCCAGGCCGCACAGGCCGGGCATCGCCGGGCGGCGGCGGAGCTGGCCTCGTTGCTGTCGGCGGCCGGATTCCCCCGCGAGGCCGAGCAGTGGCTGTCGGATCCGCCGTCCCCGGCGTGGGACCGGGCGGCCGAGCCGGAGCTCGTCGCTCGCGCGGAGCTGACCGCCGCCGCGGTGGCCCGGCGGGGCGGCGCCCCCCTGAAGGCCTGCGACCTGACCGAGATCCTCGGAACCTGGGATCTGGTCACCCGGCCGCTGCGCGACCACGCCGACGTCATGGCCTGGCTGACCAGGCAGAGTGGCCTGCACCCGGGCGCGGTCGAACACCTGGCCTCGGTCCGGGCCACGCTACTGCGTCCCGGCACCGCTCCATGGCCGACTCCGGCCGAGGTCGAGCATGTCCTGGCCACCGCCCGTGACCTGCGCGCGCGCCTGGGACCACGGTAGGGCGGCGGAAACGGACGGCGCCCCGCTCCCGAGGTGACGCCGTCGGCGAGTCCGGCCCGGCGCGACAGCCCGACAGACTAGAACTTACCGGCATTATGTCCGATTCATGAAAAAGATCTTTAATTTAGCATCAATAGTCACAAATCAGACTTCGTGTTATAATTAGTAGCAATCAGCCCAATCGGCAACAAAGATGAAAGCCTTTTACATTGCTCGATCGCTATCTTTTGGTGGACCACGTTTTCATTAGTTTCGTTTTGGGATACTGTCCAAGGACAGAGGAGAGTGGCGGAGGACTTGCATGGGCGACCAGTCATTTGCCGCAGCCGACTCAAGGACGTTCTTACCTGAAGAGGATCCTCAGTCCCAGGCTGCCATCGTCGACTTCGTGGCCGAGCTGCGCAAGCGAGGCCTTGGGGTGGCCGATTGTCCTGCCCTGCTGACCGGGCCGGATGGATCTCCCCGCATACCTCTGCCTTTACCGGTCTACGAGGCGCTGCTCAAAGTGGCTGAGGCACTGTCGCACGGCTTCGCGGTGACGGTAGCCCCCCAGCACGTCACCATGTCCACCTACGAGGCGGCGGAGTTACTGGGGGTTTCGCGACCCACGCTGGTGCAACTGCTCGAAAGCGGCGAGATCCCGTACGAACGCGCGACCAACCGGCCGGGAGCCCATCGCCGGGTAAGACTCGAAGATGTCCTGGACTTTCAGAAGCGTCGGCGCGCTACGCGGAAGCACCTCCTCGATGAGCTGACCGCGGATTCGATAGAGATGGGAATGTACGACAAGCCCGCTTCCGAGTTCTGACGGGCCTATGCTGTTCGAATGCCTTTCTCCGCCGTGCTCGACGCGTGCGTGCTATACCCCAACACGCTCCGCGACACACTCCTCCGAATTGCGGAACAAGGGACATATCAGCCCTTGTGGAGTGAGAAAATCCTGAACGAGGTGCGCGGCGCACTGGTCCGGAACGGAAGGTCCGAGGAGAAGGCAGACTACGCGCTGGGATGCATGAAGGCGGCCTTCCCCGAGGCGATGGTCAACGGGTGGGAGTCGCTGGAATCTGCGATGTCGAATCACCCGAAAGATCGTCATGTCCTCGCAACCGCCGTGCGAGCGCATGCGGACGTCGTCGTCACGGCCAATATGCGTGACTTCCCTGCCAGCGCATGCGAGCCTTTCGAGATCAGTGTCCAGCACCCGGACACCTTCCTCTGCTACGAACTGGAACAGGCGCCGTACGCGATCGTCCAGGTTCTGCGGGAGCAGGCGAACGCGACGGGAAGAAGAACGCACCGCCCCATGTCGATCGAAGACCTCTTGACTTCCTTGGCGAACTGCGGGGCCCCGGTCTTCGTGTCCGCGGTCGAGAACTGGTTGCCGACCCAGCCGAATGAGACGCGGGCCACAGGCTGAGTGCGGGGCGCGAACCGGGTGAGGGCGGGTGCGGCCGTACGGTGACCGGGCCGCCCCGGCGGCAGCGGGCGGGCCGGGCCCGTCCTCCGGCGGCGACGGGCGGGCCGTACGGCGGGCCGGGCCCGTCCTCCGGCGGCGTCCCGCCGTGGCGGGTGTCCGCGGCGCGGAGGACGGGTGTGCGGCGAACCTAGGCGGCGATGACCTGGGAGACCGGCACGAACGGCAGGTCGAGGGCGATCGCGACCTGGTCGTTGGTGAGCTGACCGGCGTGGGTGTTGAGGCCCAGCGCGAGGCCGGCGTCCTGCTGGAGCGCCGACTTCCAGCCCAGGCCGGCCAGCTTGACCGCGTAGGGCAGCGTCGCGTTGGTCAGCGCGTAGGTGGAGGTGTTGGCCACCGACCCCGGCATGTTGGCCACGCAGTAGAAGATCGAGTTGTGGACCTGGTAGGTCGGCTCGGCGTGCGTGGTCGGGCGGGAGTCCTCGAAGCAGCCGCCCTGGTCGATGGCGATGTCGACGAGCACGGAGCCCGGCTTCATGCGGGAGACCAGCTCGTTGGAGACGAGCGTCGGGGCCTTGGCGCCCGGGATCAGCACCGCGCCGATGACCAGGTCGGCCTCCAGGACCTCCTTCTCGATCGCGTAGGAGGTCGAGACGAGGGTCTTCAGGCGGCCCTGGTAGATGGCGTCGATGAAGCGCAGGCGGTCGACGTTGAGGTCGAGGACCGTGACGTCGGCGCCCATGCCGACCGCGATCTGCGCCGCGTTGAGACCGGAGACGCCGCCGCCGATGACGACGACCTTGGCCGGGGCCACGCCGGGCACGCCGCCGGGCAGCACGCCGCGGCCGCCGTTGAAGCGCATCAGGTTGTAGGCGCCGACCTGCGGGGCCAGGCGGCCCGCGACCTCGGACATCGGGGCCAGCAGCGGCAGGGTGTTGCCGACCTGGACGGTCTCGTAGGCGATGCCGGTGACCTGCTGCTTGAGCAGGGCGTCGGTGCACTCGCGACCGGCCGCCAGGTGCAGGTAGGTGAACAGCACCTGCCCGGCACGCATGCGGTGGTACTCCTCGGCGATCGGCTCCTTGACCTTGAGGATCATGTCCGCCTCGCCCCACACGTCGTCGGCGGTGTCGAGGATCTTGGCGCCGGCGAAGAGGTAGTCCTCGTCCGGAAGGTGCGAGCCGAGGCCTGCGCCGCGCTGGACGTAGACGTCGTGGCCGTGGCGGACCAGCTCGTGCACGCCCGCCGGGGTGGCGGCGACGCGGTACTCGTGGTTCTTGACCTCGGCGGGCACGCCGATCTTCATAACGGTTCCTTTCGGAGATTCAACGGGGGTTTCACAACACGGGTCGAACGCGCGTGGGCGGGGGGTTGGAGCGGGCCGTACACGGCGGCACACGGCGCGCCGTGTACGGCGGGGCGCTCACAGACGGGTCCACGCCTCCGTCAGCACGGAGCGGAGAATCGACTCGATCTCGTCGAACTCCTTGGGGCCGCAGGTGAGCGGCGGGGCGAGCTGGACCACGGGGTCGCCGCGGTCGTCGGCGCGGCAGTACAGGCCCGCGTCGTAGAGGGCCTTGGACAGGAAGCCGCGCAGCAGACGCTCGGACTCGTCGGCGTTGAAGGTCTGCTTGGTGTCCTTGTCCTTGACGAGCTCGATGCCCCAGAAGTAGCCGGAGCCGCGCACGTCGCCGACGATCGGCAGGTCGTGCAGGCGCTCCAGGGTGGAGCGGAAGACCGGCTCGTTGCGGGTGACGTGGCCGAGCAGGTCCTCGCGCTCGAACAGGTCGAGGTTGGCCAGGGCGACCGCGGCGGAGACGGGGTGGCCGCCGAAGGTGTAGCCGTGGGCGAACATCTCGGTGCCGTTGCTGAACGGCTCGAACAGCCGGTCCGAGGCGATCATGGCACCGATCGGCGAGTAACCGCTGGTCATGCCCTTGGCACAGGTGATGATGTCGGGGACGTAGTCGAACTTCTGCCCGCCGAACATGGTGCCGAGGCGGCCGAAGGCGCAGATCGTCTCGTCGGAGACGAGCAGGACGTCATACTCGTCGCAGATCTCGCGCAGGCGCTGGAAGTATCCGGGCGGCGGCGGGAAACAGCCGCCGGCGTTCTGCACCGGCTCGACGAAGACGGCGGCCACGGTGTCCGGGCCCTCCATCTCGATGGCGCGGGCGACGCGCTCGGCGGCCCAGTAGCCGTACTGCTCCGGGGTCATGCCGGCGACGCCGGTGATCTCCTCGGCGCGGTAGTAGTTGGTGTTCGGCACGCGGACCGAGCCCGGCACCAGCGGCTCGAACATCTGCTTGAAGGCCGGGATGCCGGTGATCGACAGGGCGCCCTGCGGGGTGCCGTGGTAGGCGATCTGGCGGCTGATGACCTTGTGCTTGAGCGGCTTGCCGGTCAGCTTGAAGTACTGCTTGGCGAGCTTCCAGGCACTCTCGACGGCCTCGCCGCCGCCGGTGGTGAAGAAGACGCGGTTGAGGTCGCCGGGGGTCTCGGAGGCCAGCCTCTGGGCCAGCTCGACGGCCTTGGGGTGGGCGTAGGACCAGAGCGGGAAGAACGCCAGCTCCTGGGCCTGCTTGGCGGCGGCCTCGGCCAGCTCGCTGCGGCCGTGCCCCGCCTGGACCACGAACAGGCCTGAGAGACCGTCGAGGTAGCGCTTACCGTGCACGTCGTAGACGTATGCGCCCTCGCCGCGCACGATCATCGGGATCTCGGCGCCCGGGGCGGAGCTGTGCCGGCTGAAGTGCATCCACAGGTTGTCCTGCGCAGCCTGCATGAGCGAGGTCACGTCGGTGTTCTCGGGGTGAGTCATGGCTATCTTCCCTCGGTGGTCTGAGCTCTCCTCAGTGTGCATGCCCCGAGCGCGTCTTGCCAAGTGAAAACGTGGCAATAGAGTGCAAGAACTTCGGAATCCGCAAAACGACCATGTAACAACAACGAAATCCGCGACCAGAATTCGGGAGTGTCCGGGCTGGTACAGCCCTTGGTTCCGCTGGACGGAACCTCGATGTGCTGAAATCGGGATGAGCACGGCCGCATATCGGCTGTGATCAAATAGGACGACCAGATATTGAGATGCGAGGGAACGTCGTGACTCCTGACGAGATCGAAGGCGCCGTCGCCGCGGGCCTGCCCCAGGCGGTCGAAGACCTCAAGCGGCTCGTCGCCATCCCTTCGGTGGCCTTCCCCGGCCATCCGGAGGAGCCGGTGCGCGCCGCCGCCGCGGCGACCGAGGAGCTGCTGCGCAGCGCCGGACTGCCGCATGTCCGGCAGGTCGCGGTGGAGGGTAGCTTCCCCGCCGTCTACGCCGAGGCCCCGGCCCCGCCCGGCGCGCCGACCGTGCTGCTCTACGCGCACTACGACGTGCAGCCCGCGGGCGACCCCGCGCTGTGGCGCACTCCGGCCTTCGAGCCGACGGAGATCGACGGCGCCATCTACGGCCGTGGTGCCGCCGACGACAAGTCCGGCGTCATCTCCCACGTCGCCGCGCTCCGCGCCTTCCGGGGCGACTTCCCGGTCGGCATCAAGGTGATCATCGAGGGTCAGGAGGAGTACGCCGGGGAGCGCTTGGAGGCCTTCGTCGAGCAGAACCCCGAGCTGCTGCGCGCCGACGCGATCATCGTCGCCGACAGCGGCAACCCGAGTGTGGGCGAACCGGCGGTGACCACCTCGCTGCGCGGCATGGGCGCCTTCACCGTCGAGGTGCGCACCCTGAAGGAGTCGCTGCACAGCGGCTCGTTCGGCGGCGCCGCCCCGGACGCCCTCGCGGCGCTGATCCGGATGCTGGCCGCCCTGCACGACGACCACGGCGACATCCGGGTCCCCGGCCTGCCGCGCGGCAGCTTCCTCGGCTCCGGCCCGTCGGAGGAGGAGTTCCGGGCCACCGCGGGCGTGCGCGACGGCGTCTCGCTGGTCGGCTCCGGCACGCTCGCCGACCGGCTGTGGGCCTCCTACGCCATCACGGTCACCGGCCTGGACGTGCCGACCGTCTCCGGCGCCATCAACGCGGTCCAGGCGGTCGCCCGGGCCCGGGTGACCGTGCGCGTGCCTCCGGCGGGCGACCCGAAGACGACCGTGAACGCCGTGGTCGACTTCCTGCGGCAGGTCGCCCCCTGGGGCGTCGAGGTGCACGTCACCGACTACGCGCTGGGCTCCGGATACCTCGCCGACTCCGGCGGGAGCGCCCGTGCCGCGCTGAACCGGGCGATGGAGCGCGCCTTCGGCCGCCCGCCGCGCGACGTCGGCGCCGGCGGCTCGATCCCGCTGGTCTCCACGCTCGTCAAGCAGTTCCCCGCCGCGTCGATCCTGCTCTTCGGCGCCGAGGACGAGGGCGCCTCGATCCACGCGCCCAACGAGCGGGTCAACATCGAGGAACTGCGCCGTACCGTCCTCACGGAGGCGCTCTTCCTGCAGGCGTACGGCTCCGCGACGGCCTAGCGAGGTCCTTCGAAAGGACCCGTCCCATCCGGCGTGACCGGCGGGGGCGGGTCCTTTCCACATCTCTGCCGAGTTCTACCCGGCGCGCTCGCGAAGCCAGGCCATGGCCACCGTGGCGGGCTACCGAATCTTGGCCAGGTCGATCACGTAAAGGTCGTCCCCAAGCGTGTAGCTGAGGAGCCTGCCGGTCGGATCCTCGGACGGCAGATTAATGGAGGAGTCTTTCCCCCGGATGCCCAGGTAGCCCGATTTGCCGGTGTTCAGGTCGTACAGTCCCACGCCCTCGGGCTTCCTGCCGCCGTACGGCGAGACGTAGAAGCGGTCCTGGGTCGGCGGTCTCCCGGTGGCCACTCTGACCGGAACCATCTTCTGCGAGGAGCCGTCCCGGTGTCGGAAGAAGGTCTCGTCTTCCGAGGTACTGCCCAGACAGATGGTCACGCCGCAGAATTGGATCACCTCGCCGGGGTGGGTGACGGTGGTTCTGGTCTCGCCGGTCTCCACGTTCAGGATTCGGGCGAACTCGGTGCCGTGGGGCTCGCCTCCCTGCCCCGGCGTGCCGATCCACGGCCACGCCAGCAGATGCATCCCGGCGCCTCCCTCGACCGGCTCCACTGTGCCGCCCTTCAAAGGGACGGCGAAGACCCCGCCCGTGTAGAGCGAGAAAACGATTTTGCCATTGGCCACGGTGAGCGAGTCGATCCCGCTGCCGTCCCCCTCTTTGATGCTCTGGTCGGCGACGAGCTTCGCCGACCCGCCCTCCACCGGCACGGCCCAAAGGTGTGCGATGCGATCCTTCGTCACGCTCCACCACACCACGTGTCCGTCGCCCACGGCGAAGCCGTTGAAGCCATCCGTGCCCTCGGGCGACGGCAGGTCGGCGATCTTGCGTCGCGAGTTGTCGTCGAGGTCGTAGGCGTAGACGGCGGTCGGCTGGTCGAATCCCGCCGGGGCCGTCACGAGCAGCGTACGGTCGTCGATGAACGTCTGCGGTCGCCACGACGCCCCGTCGGGCCCCTTCGCCGGGACCTTCCGCACCGCCTCCGGCCAGACCTTCTCCACGTGCTCGGCCGGCGTCACGGAGTGCGCCTCCGAAGCGGGCGCGGCCGTTATGGTGTCGCCGGGGGCCATCACGGCGACGGTCCCGCCCGTGACCAGCACGACCGCCGCGGCGGCCAGCACCACCCGGGCTCGCCGCCTCCTGCGCCGGTGGATCCGTTCGAGCCGCTCGGGCAGCAGGGCGGGCAGCCGGGGCGCCTGCCCGGCGGCTTGGCCGAACGTCCTGCGGAGAGTCTCCTCAACCTCGGTCATCGTACGTTCCCCCTGGTCATCGGATTAGTCGGGACGGCGTCGCGGAGTTTGTCGAGCGCGCGGGCGGCCTGGCTGCGTACCGTGCCGCGTGAGATCCCGAGCACGGCGGCGATCTCGGCGTCGTCGAGTTGCTCGTAGTAGCGCAGCACCAGCACCGCGCGCTGCCTGCGCGGCAGGCCGGCCAGTGCCTGCCACATTCTTCGCTCGTCGCCGCTGGGCAGCGGGTCGTGATGCTCGCGCTCCGGCAGGTCCCAGGCGAGCTGCTCGCGCCTGCGTAACCGCCAGGTGGCGATGTGCAGCCTGGCCATCGTGGTACGCACGTAACTCTCCGGGTTTTCCTTCGAGCGCAATCGAGGCCAGGCTCCGCGCAGCTTCAGCAGCGCCTCCTGGACCAGGTCGGCCGCGTCATGCGGATTGCCGGCCAGCATGTAGCCGTAGCGCAGCAGCGCGTCGCCGCGTTCGGCGACGAACTCCGCGAAATGGGGATCAGCTTCCAACAGTCCTTGCCCTTCGTCATTCCTTCACCTCTGAGAGGAGCCAGGGGCGGAAACTGTTGCATGAGGGGATCCCCGTAGTAGTCGCCGAAAATCCAACGGGTATCGCCGACCGACGTCGACACGGAGCACCTGGGCGGGGTCAGCGGCATCCTCGCCCCAGCGCGCCGCATCCACCAACCGACACACCACCCCTGCGCCGCCCTCACATCGGTGGCGCGCAGGGACGCCACGCCGGAGGTCGCCATGCTCGTGAACCAGTCGAGTCCTTCGGCGCCGAACGGGGCCGGCCCGACCATGCTGACCACGCATCGGGCGGGTGTCGGGCCATCTGCGCGTACGCGCGAGCCGCGAGCGCATGTAGCGCCACGGTCGCGTGTCCTAAGGCGCTGAGGGGACTCTTCGGCCGAGCCGGTCACTCACTGGCCAAGCCGGGAGTGACCGGCTTTCGTGAGAATCGCCACCTTTGACCAGCCGGTCACCTGCATGACGCTTTGGCGTGATACTTTTTGCACTGACTGGTCAGTTTAAAGATTCGGGAGGGCGCGGTGTTCCACGGGGTCGCGGTGCACACGGTCGGTCTGTCCCTCAAAGGCGAGCACGGGTGGGTCTACCGCGGCGTCGGCGTCACCGCCGAGCCGGGCAGCCTCACCGCGGTCACCGGACAGGCGGGCAGCGGGCGCACGAGCCTGTTACTGACCCTGGCGGGACGGATGAAACCCACCGAGGGCACCCTCACCGTCGGGCGGTACGGCAAGCCGAGGGCGATCCGCCGCGTCGCCGCGCTCGGCCTGATCGACGGGGTCAACGACCTGGAGAAGGCGCTGACGGTCCGCGAGCACCTGCACGAGCGGTCGCCGGGCATGTTCTGGGGCAGGCGGCAGGAGTCGCGGGCCGGGACCGCGTTGGCCCTCGCGGGCCTGGAGTCGTCCCCCGACGACCGCACCCTCGTCCGCGACCTGAGCCGGGAGCAGCGGGTGCGCCTGGGGATCGCGCTCGCGCTGCTCGACACCCCGGGGCTGCTGGTCCTCGACAACGTGGACACCGGCCTGTCCCGGGACCGTCAGGAGGCACTCTGGGCGACTCTGGGAGAGTTGTGCGGCCTGGGACTGACCGTCATCGCGGCCTGCACGGAGAGCGACCTGGCGACGGCGATCCACCTGCCCTCCGGGAACTCCGGGAACTCCGGGAACTCCGGGAACCTCGACGACACCGCGCGCACCTCGAACTCCCCGGAACGCGCGCGACCGGCGGAGCCGGGGACCACGGCGGACGGGCGGGACGAGGAATCTCTAGCGCATGTCCTCCTGGGCCCGGCCGAGCCGGAGCCCGTACCGGACTCCGAGGAGCCCGAGGACACGGCCGACTCCGGCGGACCTCGGGAGACGGCGGACGGGCGGGACGGGGAATCCCTGCCGCACGCCGCTACCGAGCCGGAGGCCGTATCCGCCCCCGAGGGATCCGAGGCTCCGGACTCCGAAGAACCCGAAACCGTTCCTGACGCCGAAAAGCCTGCGGGGGCCGGCGAGCAGGACGGTGAGACGGTGGCGCGGGCCGTACCGGCCGAGGAGGCCGAGAAGATCGAGGAGACCGAGGAGAGGGACCGATGAGATCGTTGCGGCTGGGACGGCTGGAGCTGCGACGGTTCACCCGGTCGCGGCTGACCCGGGCCGCGCTGGCGGGCGTGGTGATGCTGCCGCTGCTGTACGCGGGGCTGTACCTGTGGTCGTTCTGGGATCCGCAGGGCAACCTGGGCAACATTCCGGTGGCCCTGGTCATGGAGGACAGGCCCGCGACCGTCGACGGCAAGACGGTGGACGCCGGCCGCGAGCTGGCCGAGGAGCTGCGCGACCGCAAGGTCTTCGGCTGGCACACGGTCGACGCCCGGGAGGCCGCCGACGGCGTCAACGACGGCAGCTTCTACCTGTCCCTGACCATCCCCGCCGACTTCAGCGCCCGCCTGGCCTCTCCCTCCGGCGACGGCACGCCCACCCCCGCCGAGCTCGGCGTCCAGGTGGACACCGGACGCAGCTACATCATGAGGACGATCTCCGACGCGGTGTTCTCCGAGGTCAAGGACGCGGCGAGCCGTACCGCGCTGAAGGACTACTGGGACAACGTCTTCGTGTCCTTCGGCGAGCTGCACGACGCCACAGTCAAGGCCGCCGACGGCGCCGACCAGCTCCATGACGGTACGGCGAAGGCCGGCAAGGGCGCCTCCACCCTGAACGCCGGCCTCGGCCAGGCCAAGAACGGCACCCACCGGCTCGCGGTGGGCCTGGGCAGCGCCAACACCGCCACCGGCAGGCTCGCGGCCGGGGCGGACAAGCTGACCGCGGGCCTGGGCACCGCGGAGAGCGGCTCGCGCAAGCTCGGCCAGGGGCTGACCAAGCTGGAGAAGGGGGCCAAGCAGGTCGCCGACGGCAACGCGCGGGTCTACGACCAGGTGCACCCCCAGGTCGCCAAGCTCAACAAGGTGGCCGACGAGGTCGTTCCGGTGCTGAAGGAGAACGGCGCGCGGCTGCAGTCGCTCGCGCAGTCCGTCGAGGAGGGCGCCAACGCGGTCGCCGACGGCGCCGGAGCGTTGCCCGGCGCCGTCCAGCAGGGCGCGGAACAGGCCCGTCAGCAGGCTCAGCAGCTGCAGAACTGGCTGGAGGCCAACCCGGACGCCGACCCGCGGCTGCGGGCCATCGCCGAACGCCTCACCCAGTCCACCCAGCAGGTGGCCGGCGGCCTGACGGGCGCCGGCGGCGGCGCCGACGGCGCGGCGGCCCGGCTGCAGCGGGACGCCCGCAGGATCGCCGAGATCGCCGGCCGCACGGCGGAGGTCGCGCCGACCGCCGGGCAGCAGCTCGACCAGGTCAGGGACAAGGTCAACGAGCTGGACGAGGGACTCGGCAAGCTGGCCGACGGCTCGGCGAAGCTGCACGCCGGCCTCGGCGACGCCGCCGCCGCCAACCGCAGGCTCACCTCCGGCCTCTCCCAGCTCGGCGACGGATCCGCCCAGCTCGGCCGGGGGCTCGCCCAGCTCGGCGGTGGAATCGTCAAGCTGAGCGACGGCGCGACCAGGGTGGACAGCGGGGTGGGGCGCCTGCACGAGGGCGCCGGGGAGCTCAAGACCGGCATCCACAAGCTGGCCGACGGGTCCAAGGAGCTGAGCGACAAGCTCGGGGACGGGGCGGAGCAGATCCCGGACTACGGCAAGGGCGAGCGCGCCGACCGCAGCGACATGATGAGCGAGCCGGTCAGGCTGGCCAACCAGGTCCTCAACGAGGTGCCCAACTACGGCACCGGGTTCGCGCCGTTCTTCGTCCCGCTGGCGCTGTGGGTCGGCGCGATGGTGAGCTACATGGTGTTGCGCCCGCTCAACCCTCGCCTCCTCGCCGGTACGGCTCCCGCCTGGCGGATCGCGGTGACCGGCTGGCTGCCCGGCCTGGCTCTGGGCTCCGCACAGGTGGGCGTGCTGCTGGCGGTGATCAGGTTCGCCCTCGGCATGGAGGCCGCGCACTGGGCCGGGATCGTCGGAGTCCTGCTGCTCACCGCGGCGGCGTTCCTGGCGATCGTGCAGGCGGTCAACGCCCTGCTCGGCGCGCCCGGACGGGTCGTGGTGCTGGCGCTGCTGATGCTCCAGCTCACCTCGGCCGCGGGAACCTACCCGATCGAGACCTCGCCGGGCTTCTTCCAGACCATCTCGCCGTGGCTGCCGATGAGCTGGGTGGTCAGCGCGCTGCGGCGGCTGATCAGCGGCGGCGACCTCACCGTGGTCTGGCAGACCTGCGGGGTGCTGGCGGTGGCCACGGCGGTGGGCCTGAGCCTGACCGTCTACGCCGTGCACAAGGGGCGCACCTGGTCGATGCGACGGCTCCACCCCGAGCTGGCGCTGTGACTACGGTTACCCCATGACGCAACAGCGGACCGGGGCCCCGAACACCGAGCGCGACCGTCGGGGCCCCGGCACGGGGGCGACCACGAAGGATCCCGGGACGGGCGCGGCCGCGAAGAGTCCCGGGACGGGCGCGGCCGCGAAGAGTCCCGGGACGGGCGCGGCCGCGAAGAAGGGGGACGGCCGCCGGGCGGAGACGAGGCTCAGGCTGTTCACGGCGGCGGTGGAGGTGATCGCCGAGCAGGGCTACACCGCCGCTACGGTGGACGCGATCGCCGAGCGGGCCGGGGTCGCCAAGGGCACCGTGTTCTACAACTTCGGCAGCAAGGAGGCGCTCTTCGCCGCGCTGCTCGAACACGGCATAGAACGGCTGGCCGCCGCGCTGGACGAGGCCGACACCGAGCGGTCCGCCGCACTGGACACGGCCGGCACCGGGCGGCTCCCCGCGCTGGACGCCCTCGACGCGGTGGTCATGGCGCAGCTGAGGTTCTTCGAGGAATACGGCGCGTTCGCCCGGGTGCTGCTCGCCGAGATGTGGCGTACGGCCTGGCAGGACGCGGTGGCCAGACTGCGCGAGCAGGCGCTGGGCGTCTACGCGGGCGTGCTGCGGCGGGCGGTGGCCGAAGGCCTGATCCGGGAGGACCTGGACGTCGACACCGCGGCGACCGCGGTGTTCGGCATGGTGCTGACCGTCTCGATCGAGCGCCGGGCGCTGCATCCGGACCGCCCGATCGAGCAGCTCCACGCCACCCTCGTCGACCTCCTGCACAGGCGGGTGTCCGGCTGAGTCCCGCCTCGGGCGATCTCCCCCGAGAACACGGCATTTATGGGAACGGCAGGTCGGCGGTGTCACCGACCCCGACGACGGCGGCATTGAACTTGGCCAGGTTTCGCCGGGCGATCTCCAGGTTCGGCGGCCATGACTCCGTCGCCGCCAGGACCGGCGGAGCGATCGGGATCGAGGCCGGTACCTCACCTCCGCCGGTCTGAATGTCGAGCGCCGCTTCGGCCTTCGCCATTCGGTCAGCAAGCAGCTTCGCGTAGCCCCGAGACGGACGTTGCTCAGTTGCGCGACCGGCGAACCAGGAGAAGTCCCAGCCCTCGGTTGGGACGGCTTCTCCTTCGGCTACAAGGTCTTCAAACGTGGACATGGGCTGAGGATTGCGGGCGGCGGTGATGCCCGCATCAAGATTACGGGGGTGTCCAGCACCAGAGCCGTCCGGCCTGAAGCGTGCCCCGCCGCGGCGCTGCCGCCTCGGTCGCCGCCTGCCGAGAGGAGACCACCCGCCTGGGCGACCCCGCATCTGGAGAAGGATTCGGTCCCGGTCCAACCGGCTCAACACTGACATCAACCGGGCGCTCCATATCGGCCACCGCCCGTCAGGCGGTGGCCGACGTGGTTTGACGATGGGGATTTCACCTGTCAGTCTTATATTACAGGTGGAAGGTCAACAGATTGTGGATGAGATTCTGACCGGTGAGAAGCTGCTGGCGCTGCTCGCCGCCATCGGCCACCCACTGCGACTGCGGATCATCGCCGAGCTGTCCGGCGGCCGGGTGCACGTCAGCGAGCTGGCCCGGCGACTCGACATATCTCGACCACTGCTCTATATGCACCTTGAGCGGATGGAGAAGGCCGGTCTGGTCACCGGCGTTCTGGAGCTGTCGACGGACGGCAAGGCGATGAAGTATTTCGAGCTGGTGCCGTTCGACGTGCGCCTGACGGTGGACACGATCCTCGGCGCGCTGCGAGCGGACGAACAGGAAGGCCCCGACGTGCAGGAGATCCAGAGATGAAAGAAATCGTCCTCCCCCTCGGGATCATCTTGATCCTCACCGTCGGCGCCGCGGTGGGCTTCATCTCCTGCTTCCGTCTTCACCGGGCGGCGATGTCGGAGTATCGGGAGGCCACCGAGCGGACGGCACGGAATCAGGAGCAGCTCAACACCCAGCTCACCGAGCTGACGACACGGGTCGCCGCCATCGAGCAGATGCTGCGAAGCGTCGGATGATCCTCCGCGTCCCGTGACGCCACCACACCACCTCAGGCGGTGACAGGCCCGGGGCGGCGAGCGGCAACTCGCCACCCCGGGAAACGAAAGTCGCGCGACCACGCCGCAAGCGGCGTGCCTTCAAGCGCACGACCTCCAAAGAAAGGAGAGCAGCTCATGCTGCTCCAACGCAAATCCCTCCGCGGGCGGATCGAACCCGCGGAGGTAGAGGCGCCGTCGTCCCGTAGCCGGACCCGGCATGAGCACGACTCCAGCGACCGGACCCGGCATGAGCACCGCTCTCGCATCCGGGCACACGGACTCGGCGGGGTGACCCGATGAGCGCACGGGCCGGAAGGCGGTCACCGACCGTACGAGTGGCGAGCTGGAGCGCCGCCCATCCATGGCGGGCGATCATCGGATGGTTCCTGTTCGTCGCCCTGTGCCTGGGGGTCGGCTCGACGATCGGCACCAACAAGGCCACCAGCGAGGACTACCGGGTCGGCGAGGCCGGCCGCGCCGAGGCGATCGCGGCCGAGGGGAACCTGCAACGCAGGCCGACGGAGCAGATCCTGATCTCCGTCAGGTCCGGCCCTCAGGACCCTGCCGCGGTCAACGCCGCCGCACGGGACATCACCGGCCGGATGAGGAAGCTGCCCGAGGTCGAGGACGTCGCCGCCCCGATCCGCTCGAAGAACGGCAGGATCCTCATGGTCGAGGTGACCATGAGAGGGGCGGAGCTGGACGGCGGCAAGAAAGTCGACTCACTGCTCGCACAGACCGCCGCCGTGCAGAGAGAGCATCCGGACCTCCTCGTAGAGGAGACCGGCAGCCCCTCCATCAGCAAGGACCTCAACAAGCAGCGCGGCGACGACCTCGCGCTCTCCGAGGCGATCACGCTGCCGATCACACTGATCACCTTGCTGGTCGTCTTCGGTTCGGTGGTCATGGCCGGTGTACCGCTGCTGCTGGCGGTGTCCTCGATCGTCGCGGCCATGGGACTGTCGATGGTGGTCTCGCACATCGTTCCGGACGCCGGTGTCGGCAGCAACGTCATCCTGCTGATCGGCATGGCGGTCGGCGTCGACTACACGCTCTTCTACCTCAAGCGCGAGCGGGAGGAACGGGCCCGCTCGGACGGCAGGCTCGACTCGGTGGCCCTGGTGGAACTGGCCGCGGCGACCTCCGGCCGGACGGTCGTGGTCTCCGGCCTCGCGGTGATCGCCTCCAGCGCCACCCTGTACCTCGCCTCTGACGTCATCTTCTCCTCGCTGGCCACCGGCACCATCGTCGTCGTGCTGGTCGCCGTGATCAGCTCGATGACCGTGTTGCCCGCCCTGCTGGTCATGATCGGCCGCAGAACCGAACGCCGTGCGGCCCGCCGTACCGCCCGGGCGGCGAAGCGGGGCCAGCCGCGCGAGCCGAAGAAGGCGAAGGCCGAGATCGGCCGGGTGTGGAGCACCCTGCTGCGGCCCGCGAGCAAGCACCCGGCGATCACGCTGTGCGTGTCGGTGCTCGTCATGATCTGTCTGGCGCTCCCCATGCTGGGCATGCAGCTGAGGGTGCTGAACAAGGACAGCCATCCGCGCGACGTCCCGGCGATACAGGTCTACGATCGGCTGACCAATGCGTTCCCGGAGCTGCGGGTCCAGCACAGCGTCGTCGTCCGCGCCGACCTCGCCCACGCTGGAGAGGTGGCCGAGGCACTGAAGGATCTCGGCCGGCGCGCCCAGGCGGACCCGCTGTTCGCCAAGAACGTGCGGCCGACGCTGCGGACTTCGGACGACGGCCGGATCAGCCTGCTCAACCTGGCCGTTCCGTTCCGGATGAGCTCCGACGAGGCGATGAAGTCGCTGACGCACATCCGGGAGGACTACCTGCCTGCCACGGTCGGCAAGATCCCCGGTGTCGAGGCGCACGTCACCGGGGACGTCGCCCGTGACGCGGACTACCTCGCCAATCAGAACGAGAAACTGCCGCTGGTTCTGACGGTCCTGCTGTTGCTGACCTTCGTCATGACGGTGGTCGTGTTCCGCTCGGTCGTCATCGGGCTGATCGGGGTCCTGCTCAACCTGCTGTCCGCCGCGGCCTCGTTCGGCCTGCTGGTCATGGCCTTCCAAAGCAGTCTGGGGGAAAGCCTGTTCGGCGCCAACGCCACCGGCGCGATCGGATCCCGGGTGCCGCTGTTCCTCTTCGTGATCCTCTTCGGGCTGTCGATGGACTACCAGATGTTCATGGTCAGCCGGATCAGAGAGGCGGCGCTGCGCGGCGTGCCCACCCGCGAGGCGGTGCTCAACGGCATCGGCCGCTCGGCCGGTGTGGTGACCAGCGCCGCGGTCGTGATGGTGACCGTGTTCGCCAGCTTCGTCTTCCTCCACCTGGCCGAGATGAAGCAGATCGGCTTCAGCCTCGCGACGGCCGTGCTGC
Source organism: Streptosporangium sp. CA-135522 (assembly GCF_050949235.1). Taxonomy (NCBI): domain Bacteria; kingdom Bacillati; phylum Actinomycetota; class Actinomycetes; order Streptosporangiales; family Streptosporangiaceae; genus Streptosporangium; species Streptosporangium sp. CA-135522. The sequence goes on along the minus strand of NZ_CP192026.1, from coordinate 1,724,328 downwards.
TGGACGCCTTCGTCATCCGGGTCATGATCCTGCCGTCGGCCATGACGCTGCTCGGCCGGGCGAGCTGGTGGCCGTCACGCACGATGCGGCGCGCACAGTCCGCACGGGGGGAGGACGCGGCACCTGTCCCGGTGACGCTCTAGCCGTGTCCACGGCGGCAGACCCCGGAAACGGGTAACCCCTTGTCGGGGTAAATCGATTCTTCCTACGATCATCGGATGGCCTACTCCCCCGCACGACCTCACCGGCGAATCCTGCCTTACCTCCTCGCCGTGGTGCTGGCCATCGGGCTGATCGCCGGGCTGCGCTGGTTCTTCGGCCAGGGCGGGGAGAGCGGGCAGGACGGACCGAGCGCGTGCTCCGGCGAATCGGTGAAGATCCGGGTGGCGTCCTCCCAGGACAAGATCTGGATCCTGCGCGAGGCGGCCAAGGACTACAGCGGGCGGTCCGTGGCCGGGCGCTGCGCCGAGGTGGCCGTCGACGAGGCCAACTCCGGCACCACGATGCGGGCGCTGGCCAGGGGGTGGAAGGAGCAGACCGACGGCAAGCGGCCGGACGTCTGGTCCCCCGCCGCCTCCGCGTGGGTGACGCTGCTGCGCCAGCAGGCGTCCAACGCCGACGGCACCGTGCCGGTCGCCGACGGCGCGCCGGCCCCGATCGTGACCGCGCCCCTGGTCTTCGCCATGCCCAAGCCGATGGCCGAGGCGCTGGGCTGGCCGGGCAAGGCGATCGGCTGGGCGGAGCTGGCCGAGCTGGCGGCCGACCCGAAGGGCTGGGCGAGGTACGGTCACCCCGAGTGGGGCCAGTTCAAACTGGGCAAGACCAACCCCAACTTCTCCACCAGCGGCCTGAACGCCACCATCGGCGCCTACTTCGCCGCCACCGGCACCACCTCCGACCTGACCGCCGGTGACGTGGCCGACGCCAAGACCAGAAACTTCGTGCGGGGCGTCGAGCAGTCGATCGTGCACTACGGCGACATCTCCATGACGTTCCTGGGCAACCTGCTGCGTGCCGACGACCGGGGCGAGGCGATGGCCTACATCTCCGCGATCACCGTCGAGGAGAACTCGGTCATCGCCTACAACCGGGGCAACCCCTCGGGCAACCCGGCCACCCTGGGCAAGCACGCTCCGCCGCGCACCCCGCTGGTGGCCGTCAATCCCAAGGAGGGAACCCTCTTCTCCGACCATCCCTACGTCCCGCTGACCTGGATGGACCCGGCCAAGAAGGCCGTGGCCGACGATTTCCTGGCCTACCTGCACAGCGCCCCGGCACAGGCGAAGTTCCAGGAGTACGGCTACCGCGGTTTCGACGGCAAACCCAGCCCACAGGCCACCAGGGAGAACGGCGTCATCGCCGACGCGAAGATCACCACGCTCAGCCCGCCCACCCCCGCCGTCCTGGACAAGGTCCTCAAAAGCTGGTCGGAGCTGCGCAAGCGGGCCAACGTGCTGATCGTCGTGGACAAGTCCGGCTCGATGGAGGAAGAGGCCTCGGGCACCGGTGAGACCCGCCTGGAGCTGGCCAAGAAGGCCGCGGTCAACGCGCTGCCGCAGTTCCGGGGGGACGACAAGGTCGGCCTGTGGGCCTTCTCCACCAGGCAGGACGGTGACAAGGACTACCGGGAGCTGGTCCCGATCGACTCGGTGGCGAAGTCCGGCCGGGCGCTGCGCGACCAGCTCAACGGGCTGACCGTCGGGGGCGGGACGGGCCTGTACGACACCACGCTCGCGGCCGTCGAGCGGATGCGCGGAGCCCGGGACCCCGGGGCGATCAACGCGGTGGTCTTCCTCACCGACGGCAAGAACGAGAAGTCCGGCGGCATCGACCTGGACAACCTGCTCGGCAGGCTCAAGCCCGATGTGCGACTGTTCACCATCGGCTACGGCGAGGGCGCAGACCAGGGCGTGCTCAAGCGGATCGCCGAAGCCACCGACGGAGCCGCCTACGACTCCTCCCGGGCCGACACCATCGACCAGGTCTTCACCAGCGTCATCTCCAACTTCTGATCGCACCCCCTTCCCGGCGAACTCTGGCGGGAGCTCATTCGTCGGATAAGTACTGACACCACCGGGAGGCCGGGTTGTACCAGCAGCCGCAGCGATCGCGCAGGAACTTCGCCCCGTTCGTCATCGCGGTCATTCTGGCCGGAGCGCTGATCGTCGGCCTGCGGCTGTACGTCGGGAGCAAGGAGGCGGATCGGCCCCGAGGCGCCGGCCAGACCGCCGAACAGACCAAGGCCTGCGGCGGCGACGGGATCACCCTGACCGTGGCGGCGTCGTCGGAGAAGGCCGAGCTGCTGCGGACGATCGCGGCCGGCTACAACGGCCGGAAGGTCGGCGGGCGCTGCGCCGACGTGGTCGTCGAGACCAAGGCCAGCGGCGGGGCGATGCAGGCGCTGGCCCGCGGCTGGGACGAGCGTCAGGACGGCCCGCGCCCCGACGTCTGGTCCCCGGCCAGCAGCGGCTGGGTCGCCCTGCTCCAGCAGCGCGTCGCGCAGAGCGACGCGGCTTCCCTGGTCGCCGTCGAGAACCCGTCGATCGCCAAGACGCCGCTGGTCATCGCGATGCCCAAGCCGATGGCCGAGGCCCTGGGCTGGCCGGGCAAGGAGCTCGGCTGGTCCGACCTGCTGGACCTGGCGGCCGGGTCCTGGGCCAAGTACGACCATCCGGAGTGGGGCCAGTTCAAGCTGGGCAAGACCAACCCCAACTTCTCCACCAGCGGCCTGAACGCCACCGTCGGCGCCTACTTCGCCGCCACCGGTCTGTCGGGCGACCTGTCGGAGAAGAACGTGGCCGACCCCAAGGCGAGAGATTTCGTGCGGGGCGTGGAACGCTCGATCGTGCACTACGGCGACACCACTCTGACCTTCCTGTCGAACCTGCAGCGGGCCGACGACGCGGGAGCGGGGCTGAGCTACATCTCCGCGGTGGCCGTGGAGGAGAAGTCGGTCTGGGACTACAACCAGGGCAACCCCACGGGCGACCCGAAGACGCTGGGCAAGCACGGCAAGCCCAAGGTGCCGCTGGTGGCGATCTATCCCAAGGAGGGCACGCTCTCCTCCGACAACCCCTACGCCGTGCTGGCCGCCCCCTGGGTGGACGACGCCAAGCGGCAGGTGGCCGCCGACTTCCTGAAGCACCTGCAGGCCCCGGAGCAGCAAAGGCGCTTCGCCGAGTTCGCCTTCCGCTCCTACGAGGGGAAGCCGGGCGAGCTGATCACCGAGGCGAACGGCCTGCAGCCCGCCGAGCCGAAGACGACGCTGAGCGCGCCCGCCCCGAACGTGCTGGACAAGGTGCTCGCCAGCTGGGCCGACCTGCGCAAGCCCGCGAACGTGCTCATGGTGATCGACGTCTCCGGCTCGATGGGCGCCTCCGTGCCCGGCACCGGCCGCAGCAAGCTGGACCTGGCCAAGCAGGCCGCGATCAACGCCCTGCCCCAGTTCGGCCCGCACGACAAGGTCGGGCTGTGGATGTTCTCCACCCAGCGGGACGGCGCCAAGGACTATCTGGAGCTGGCTCCGCTGAACACCGTGGACACCGCCCAGCGCAAGGACCTGCGCTCCCGGCTCGAGGGACTGACCCCCGACGGCGGGACCGGCCTGTACGACACCGCTCTCGCCGCCTACCGGCACGTGCGCGACCGGCACAGCGGTGACGCGATCAACGCGGTGGTCTTCCTGACCGACGGCAAGAACGAGGACGCCAACAGCCTCTCGCTGGAGAACCTGCTGCCCGACCTGCGCACCGAGTCCGTCGAGGAGTCGGTGCGGATGTTCACGATCGCCTACGGTCAGGACGCCGACCTCGACGTGCTCAGGAAGATCTCCGAAACGACCAGCGCGGCCGCCTACGACTCTCGCAAACCTGGAAGTATCGACCAGGTGTTCACCGCGGTGGTATCCAACTTCTGATGTCCCGATTCATCGATGAGTTACGAGATCCTTGGGGTCTGTTGCTCGGCGCGACCGCCGGGGGCGCCGCCTGGGCCGTCAGCGTGCACCCGGCCGCCGCCGGATTCGTCGGGCTGACCGTCTGGCTCGCCAAGTCGGGAATCGCCGCCCTTCAGGGTCGTGCCGGCCGTACGGCCGCGGCCATCGCCCCCGGCAGCAAGGAGGCCTACTGGCTGCGGCGGGCCGGCTCGGCGGCGCGCGGCTTCGGCGAGCTGAGCGCCTCCATGGAGCACGGCCCGCTGGCCGAGCGCATCGCGCTGATGCGCCCCCAGGTGGACGACTCGACGGCCACGCTGGAGCGCCTGGCCGAACAGGCCTCGCTCACCGGCACCGCGCTGGCCAGGTTCGACCTCGACCGGCTCGGACAGGAGCACGCACGGCTGACGAGCGCCCGGAAGAAGGCCAAGAAGGAGCTGGTCCACGACATCGACCGGGCGCTCACCTCGCTGGCCTCCCAGCAGGCCGTGGTCGACCGGCTCACCAAGACCCGCGACCGGGTGCTGGCCCGGATGGAGTCGAGCACGATCAGCATCGAGGGGCTGGTCGCCCGGGTGGTGGAGCTGTCGGCGATGTCGGCGACCAGATCGCTGGAGTCGACCCGGATGCTCGACGAGCTCGCGGACAACCTCGAAGGGGTCCGTCAGGGCCTGCACGAAACCGAACAGATCACTCGCGACGCGCTGGATCGCTAAGGAGCCCCCCATGTTCAAGGTCATCCGTCGCGCCTGGCGCTATCTGGCCTTCGCCCTGTCCGGCCGGTTGAACGAGCTGGCCGATCCCAGGGTTCAGATCGAGCAGGCGATCCAGGAGGCCAAGGAGCAGCACCAGCGGCTGAGCCAGCAGGCGGCCGCGGTCATCGGCAACGAGCGCGAGCTGGAGATGAAGCTCACCCGTTCGCTGGAGGAGGCCGAGAAACTCCAGGCCAACGCCCGCCAGGCCGTGCTGCTGGCCGAGCAGGCGCGGGCGGCGGGCGACGAGCGCAAGGCGTTGTCCTACGAGGACTCCGCCCGAGCCTTCGCCTCCCGGCTGGTGGCGGCCGAGACCGCGATGCAGGACGCCCAGCTCATGCACGAGCGGGCCCGGCAGTCCTCCGCCCAGGCCCGCGCGGCGGTCGAGACCAACGCGATGGCCCTGCAGCGGAAGATCGCCGAGCGGATGCGCCTGCTCTCCCAGCTCGACCAGGCGAAGATGCAGGAGCAGCTCAACAAGGCCATGGGCGACCTGTCCGGCCTCACCCCCGCCGGGGACACCCCGACCATGAACGAGGTCCGCGAGAAGATCGAGAAGCGCTACGCCCGCGCCCTCGGCGAGGCCGAGCTGACCTCCAACTCCGTCGAGGCCCGGATGATCGAGGTCGAGCGTGCCGCCATCGACGTCGAGGGCGCCGCCCGCCTGGAGGCCATCAAGGAGAGCCTGCGCCGTGGCGACCGCCCCGAGGTCCCCAAGATCGAGGGCTGAGGTCAGCGGACGGGCAGATCGTGCGCCGCGACCGCCCCGAGGCCCCCAAGATCGAAGGCTGAGGTCAGCGGACGGGCAGATCGTAGACCCGGCGAACGCTGCTCGGGGCGGCGCTGAGGTCCGCGCCGTAGATGTGGAGGGAGATCGCCGTGCTGTCGCCGGTGTTGAGGACCCGGTGGATGTCCCCGGGCGGGGCGAAGCCGCTGACCTCTCCCACCTGGTTGGCCGTCCGGCCGATCTCCGTCAGGTGGTCGCCGTCGAGACGGTAGAGCGTCTCGTACTCGACCCCCTGCAGGACGCCGAACGCGCACCAGGCGATGTGGTCGTGGATCACGGTTCCCTGACCCGGCCGCCAGACCACCGCCAGGATGGAGAAGGCCGCCTCGGTGTGGAGGGTGTGACCGATGTAGTGATCGGGATCTCCCAGGCGCTCCTGCTCGGTGAGGATCTCGGGAGAGGGCAACCGTTCACGCAGCATGTCGGCCACGGCGAAGGCCGTGGTCCGGGGGGCGTCGGATCGGGCGGTCAGCTCCCGGACTCCGGCGACCAACTCCGCCAGGCCGGGACGGGCGAGCGTCAAGGTTTCCATGTCTCAAGCGTGCGCCGAACTATCCATAACGTCTAATGCCTATCTTTCCGCTTATTAATAGATAATGTTGATACATGCTTGATGTCGTACGGCTTCGTGTCCTCGCCGCCGTGGCCAAGCACGGATCGGTCACCGCCGCGGCCAGGGAGCTGCACTACTCCCAGCCCTCGGTCAGCCACCATCTCGCCCGGCTCGAGACCGAGACCGGCGCCAAGCTGATCCAGCGGGTCGGCCGGGGCATCCGGCTGACCGAGGCGGGCCGCCTGCTGGCGGAGCGGGCCACCGAGATCGTCGGCCGCATCGACTCCGCCTCCGCCGAGCTCTCTGCCCACGTGGGCCTGCGCGCGGGCCGGGCCAGACTGGCCGCCTTCCCCTCGGCCCTGGGCACGTTCGTGCCGGAGGCCGCCGCCCTGCTCGCCAGGGACCACCCCGGTCTGCAGCTGCGCCTGACCGAGACCGAGCCACCGGAGGCGCTGCGCATGCTCCGCGCGGGCTACGTGGACGTGGCGGTCATCTTCCGCTACGACGACACCGCCCCGGAGGACGACGGCATCCGGCTGGTCCACCTGCTGGACGACCCCAGTTATCTGATCACCTCCGGCCGGACCGGTGATCTGCTCGCACACCGCGACAGCCGCTGGATCGGAGGCTGCGACCGGTGCCGCAGCCATCTGCTGGAGCTGTGCGCCAGGACGGGATTCGAGCCGGAGATCGCCTTCACCACCGACGACATCGTCGCCGTCCAGGCCCTGGTGGCGGCCGGGATCGGGGTGACGGTCCTGCCCGCCCTCGCTCTGCAGTCGCACCGCCACCCGAAGGTCAACGCGGTCGAGCTGCCCGGCTCGACCCGGCACGTCTACGCCGCCACCTACGGCGAGCCCCCCGATCCCCCGGCGACCACCGCCCTGCTGGCCGCCCTGACCTCCGCGATCCGCGCGTAGGCCGCCCTCCTCGGATCGCCGAGGGCACGGGCAGGTCCCCGGCCGCCCGAGGCACCGGGACGGGCGGTGTCCGCCGGGCTTCGCCGGTTTTCGGCCGGGTACGGCGGCCGCCGTACCCGGCCGAAATTCGAAGGCGCTCAGAAAACGGCCAGGTTTATGATCCAGGTATGCCGGATCTAACGACAATTGCGCTTTTCGCCGCCGCGACGCTCGCCCTGCTGCTCGTACCGGGCCCCGCGGTCCTTTACATCGTGACCCGCAGCGTCGCCCAGGGCCGCGGCGCCGGACTGGTGTCGGTGCTGGGCATCCACCTCGGCTCCGTGGTCCACGTGGCCGCCGCCGCCCTGGGCGTCAGCGCCCTGCTGGCCGCCTCGGCGACCGCGTTCGCCCTGGTCAAGTATCTGGGCGCGGCGTATCTGGTCTGGCTGGGCATCCGCAAGCTGATGACCCGAACGGACGGGGCCGAGGCCGCCGAGCCGCCGACCGCCACCCGGTCCCGGATGTTCTGGGAGGGCTTCGTGGTCAACGTGCTCAACCCGAAGACCGCGATCTTCTTCCTGGCCTTCCTGCCGCAGTTCACCGACCCCTCCAAGGGCCCGATCGCCCCGCAGATCCTGCTGCTCGGCGCGGTCTGGATCGCGCTCGGCCTGTCCAGCGACGGCGCCTTCGCCCTGCTCTCCTCGGCCATGGCGGGCCGGCTGCGCCGCTCCGCCCGTGCCCGCCGCCGCCTCGACGTCACCAGCGGCGTGGTCTATCTGGGCCTGGGCGCCGTCGCGGCCCTCAGCGGCGAGAGCGCCAAGGCCTGACAGGCCCGCGGGCGAGAGCGCGCCCGTCGCGCCTCCCGCCTCCCGTGATCGACCGCGCAAAGAAATTCGATAATACATTTTATGGCATTTCTTGATAAATATACATATGCCATTCGGCGCGGCCGGCAATCGCCTTCGTATTCTCCGTTCACGGGGTGGCCAGGACGCCGAATACGAGCGACGATCGAACGGTGCCCGGTCCGAATCCACGGCTGACGGCCGTCTCCCCCCTGCAGGCCCTGCTCGTCTGCACCCGGCTCTGGTCCGCGGGAGCCGTGATCGACGAGGACGCGGCGGCCCGGATGCGGGAGGCCGCCCTCGTCGACAACCATCGTCGCTACGCCACCGCGATCCCCGCGTACGCCGCGCTGGTCGGCGGATCGCCCGCCGCGACGACCACCCTGACCGACATCCGCGATCGTTTCCTGGTCACCGACGAACTCTTCAAGAGCTATGACCCGGCCTGGTTGGAGGGAGGGTCGGCCGAGCTGTCCCGCTGGCTGGGATCGATCTTCATCGAGCGGCTCACCGACCTGGAGACCGACGCCGGCGACCTCGGCCGGTGGCGTGCCGCGCTGAAGCGGCAGGGGGTGTACGTCACCTTCTCCAGCGGCACCGGAGGACGGCCGTCCATCGTGCCGCGAGACCGCCCGACCCTCGCCGCGCTCCGCGCCGCGTCCGGCGTGCGCCTGCCGTGGGCGCTGGAGGCGGGCGGCTACGACTTCCTCCAACTCCTCGCCCCCGGGCTGGGCCTCGGCATCCAGTCGGGAGCGACCGGCCTGGCCGCCGGGGCGGTCCGCGTCCATCACCTGCGGGCCACCCCGTTCGACCTCCGCTCCCTGACCGGGCCGGCGCCACCCCGGCCCGTCCCCGACCACGACGCCGCCGCCGACTTCCTGGCACGGTCGGAGCGGCCCGTGCTCGTGTTCGGCACCCCCTCGGAGGTCTCCGACCTCGTCGATCACCTCTCGTCGGCGGGACGGCGGGTCCCGTTGCCGCCGGGCAGCCGGGTCGTCACCGGAGGCGGCTGGAAGGGGCGCACCGCGATCCTGCGGGAGGCCCTGGTCGAGGGGGTGGCCGGCCGCCTGGGCGTGCCGCCTGACCGGTGCGTCGACGTCTACTCCACCTCGGAGCTGAACACGGTCTTCCCGACCTGCGTCAACGGCCGCTACCACGTTCCCCCCTGCGTCGAGCCCGTCGTCGTGGACGATCTCCTGACCCCCGTGGGCGGCGATGACGCGGAGGGCAGGCTGGCCGTGCTGGATCCGTTCGCGCTGTCCTATCCGGGATTCATCGTCACCGGTGACGCCGTACGGCTCCGCCGGAGCCGGTGCGGATGCGGCCTGACGGGACCGACCCTGGCCGCGCCGATCGTGCGTGCCGCCGGCGCCGGAGAGCGCGGATGCGGCACCGTGGACGCCGCCGTGGACGCTGTGGACGGCGCCACGGACGGCACCATGGACGATGCCGTGGACGGCATCGTGCGGGGCACCGTCCCGTGATGATCGACGCCCGCACGATCGCCGGAACGCAGCTCGTCCGGCTCCCGGCCGTGGTCCGGGGAAGCGTCGTCATGCCGCCCTGGCCCCGGGTGGGGGACGTCCGCCGGGTCGTCGCCGAGCGGGAAGCGCGTCGTGCGCACGGCCCGACCGACGACGGCTGCTATCTGATCGGGCGGCCGGTGGTCGACCGCGACACCCTGGAGCTCACCGGTGAGACGCAGGTGCTCGTCCTGCCCGCCCCGGAGGCGTCCTCGCTGCTCGAACCGGATCCGGCGGGGGCTCTGCTCGAACTCGCGCGCACCCCGGTGCCGGACGTGCTCGCCTTCGTGGACGCGGTCGGGCGGGCACTGGTCTCGCGATCGGCCGAGATCGCCGAGGCGGGGGCACTGCTGGCCGCGACCTCACTGGTCACCGACCGGGCGCACCACGCCTTCCTCGCCCAGTTGCCCGCGCTCTTCGACGGTGCCGCCGTCGGCCGCATGATCGAGCGCGACCTCGGAACGGCCGCCCTCGACGCCTGGTCGGAGATCGGCGAGGGGACCGTCTCGGGGATGACCGCGCGCTTCGTGGACCACGCGTGCCGGACGCCGGCCGCCCTGCGGGCCGTACCGACCCGGCAGCTCCACCTGACCGCGGGAAACGCGCCCGTGGTCCCGGTCGTCTCCCTGCTGTGGGCATGGGCGACGAAGGGCGCCGCCGTCATCAAGCCGGCCGCCGAGGCCGCCGCGCTGATCGTCGCGCTGGGCGCGGCGCTGCGGGCCGCCGATCCCTCCCACCCGCTGGCCAGGCACACGACGCTCGCCTACTGGCGTGGCGGGGACCGGCGGGTGGAGACGGCGCTGCTGGCCGACGGAGCCTTCGACCGGCGGGTCGTCTGGGGAACGGCCGAGACGGTGGGCAGCGTGACGGCCCGCGGCGGAACCACCGACACCCTGATCATGGGCCCCCGGTTCTCGCTGAGCCTGATCGGAGCCGAACTGGTCCGGTCGGATCCGGAGGCGGCGGCCCGCCGTGCCGCGGTCGACTCGCTGATCGCCAACCAGGCCGCCTGTACCTCGTCGCTGCTGCACGTCGTGGAATGCGACGCCGCCACGGCCGACGACTACGCGCGCACGCTGGCGGGGGTGCTGGCCGGTTGGGACAGGGCGCTCCCGCATCACCCCTCGCGGCGGGCGCAGGAACGCCTCACCCGGTTGCGCAGGGGGTTGCTCGGCACCGCACGCTGGTATGTCAACGGCGACTGGCCCGAGGTGTCGTCGGCGGTCGTGCGGACCGACGGCGCCTTCGACCTCGCGCACCACCCCGGTTCCCGGCTCGTCCTGGTCCGGGCGGTCGACGACCTTCGGCACGCGCTGCCCTGGCTGGGGCCGGGCGTCTCGACCGTCGGCGTGGCCCCCGAGGAGGTCCGGCTGAGCCTGCGGGACGCCGTCGCCGCCCGCGGGGTCGACAACGTCGTCCCCCTCGGCGCGGCCGAGCATGGATACGCGGGGCGCCCGCACGACGGCATGCGGGTGCTCAGTCGGCTGGTCCGGTGGGTCAACGGCTGACGACCTCTGCCGGACCGTAGCGGCCGCTCACCCGTCACCGGAGGGCTCTCCCCCGCCGGAGATCTCCGCGCCGGCCGGGTACGGTGACCGGCCGGGGTCGGCGCCGGCGAGGTGCGCACCGACGATCTCCAGGGCGGCGCGCGGCTCCTCCAGCAGGGCGAGATGTCCCGTGCCGGGAAGGGTTCGCAGGAGCCCGCCGGGCGCCGCGGCCGCGATCGTCTCGGCGCAGGCCCGGTGCGCCGGGATCTCGCCGTCGCCCACCAGGACGAGGAAGGGCGCGGCCACCGCCGACAGCCGGGTCACCGGCTGCCTGGGCTCCAGCAGGCGGCGCATGCCGATGCCGTCGAGCTCGTCCCAGGCGTGTCGCCCGATGACGTCGGCGAGCGCGGAGTGCGCCGTGGGGCGCGCCGCGATCCCCCCGAAGATCGGACGGCACGACATCCACAGTGCGGTCATCGGCGCGTCGGAGCCGGCGTTGCGGCGCAGGAGCGCGAGATCGAGGTAGTGGCGCTCGATGGCCCGCTCCTGCGGCCCGCCCGCGTAGGACGGCGCGGCGAGCGTCCACGAGCCGAACGCGCCGGGATGGCGCAGCGCCATCTCCAGGGCGAGGACGGTGCCGAAGGAGAGGGCGACGATGTGCCGGACGCCGGCCTTCAGCGCGCGGTCCACCAGCAGGTCGGCGAGCGCGGCGCGGTCCTCTCCCGCTCTCAGCGGCCTCGACCGCCCGTGCCAGGGAAGATCGACCGCCACGTGCCCCCGATCCGGCAGGTGCCGCCAGAGCCGTGGCCATATGGCGGAGCTCATCGTGTAGCCGTGCAGCCACAGCACGCCGGCGTCTCGCCCCTGCCGGGCGGTGACGGCCAGTCCGTCCCAGTCGTCGGTGGTCGCCGGGGCGTCCCGGCCCCCGGCCCCATCGCCCGCGAGGCCGTCCTCGGTGCCCGCCGGGTGGTTCCCACCGCCGTTCCCGGTGCTCGCCGGACCGCTCCGGTCGCCGCTCATCTGATGCCGCCGAACCGGCGGCAGTACGCCCGGTAGGCGCGCACGAGCTCGTCGCCCTCGGTGTATCGGGGGACGACGGAGGTGTCGAGGTGCTCCCAGATCACCGCGTCCTGCTCGAATGCGGTGCGGCTGCCGCTGACGAGTGAGGCGATCTCCCGGACGGTCGGCGGCCCCGAGGCCCTGCGCCTGGGGACCGCGACCGTCACCCTGATCACGCAGGCGCCGTCGCTCGCGGGGGTGGCCGCGGTGATGACGACGTTGGGCTCGTCCGGCGACCCCAGCTCCGTCGCCACCAGGTTCGGGCTGAAGACCAGGGCGTGGAACCGGGCCCTGGCCGGGTCCTCCCGTGGATCGCCGGCCTGCCAGCGGTTGGGACGGACCATGTCGAGATCACCCTCGACGCTGAGCGACCCGCCCTCGGCCGGGCGGATGCTCAGCCGGGGGCGCCTGTCGAGCCCGTGGACCGGGGCGAAATGGTCGGCGTCGAAGACGTTCTCGATGACGTATTCCGCCGGGACCTTCACGCGCAACGAAAAACCCGAGACGATTCGATGGCTTTTTTGTAGGTTCGTCAGGAAATCTTCTAGCCCGGTGTCGCACGAGGGGTCAGGCAGGACGAAAAGGCCACCGGCCCGCACCATGGAACGATGACCGCCGACCCGGAAGCGCCCGGTTCCGCCGTTTCCCAAATGCACCCGATGGCCATGGAAAGGGCAAATAAGAGCATTTCCATCAATCTTTCCGCCATATCCGAGATGCGCCCCTCTGTGTGGACATGTCGCGTCATAAACCCCAAGGCAGGAGCCGTTGCGGACGGCGATCAACGGACGCCCACCGCAGTCGAGAACGGTGACGTCCTCGCCGAGATCGGATTCGAACGCCACCTGTGACCATCCCGAGGAGATCAACGATCGCCACCCCTTCCATCGATTAACGGCCGCGGCCGCCCCGCCGTAAAAATCAGTTGGAAGAATGATTATTGTTTATTGCTTGTTAAGTGTCGAGAGCTTATGGTAAGGGCACGGCGACCGACCGAGAGAGGTAATTCGAATGACCGAGAACAATCCGTTCAAAGATCCGTCGGCGGGTTCGGCGGGAGAGCCCGACGACCTCCAGCTCGGCGAGAATCTCAAGGGCAAGGAGCAGCTACGGACCGTCAGTGACCTGGGCCTGGTGACCCCCGAGCGGCTGCAGCAGCTGCCCAGGATCCGCGACCTCACGGTCCACGACCTCAACGACCTCGCCTCCGAGTTCAGCGGCATCGCCACCGGAAACGACCGCGTCTCCTCGCTGTCCCTCGACGACCTGCAGGACCTGGAGGGGGTGTTCTTCGAGTTCAAGCGCAACGTCGGCAGTGGCCTGGTCAGGCGCAACGGCAACATCCGCAGCGTCGACGTCTCGTGCTGCTGCTGCACCCCCTGCTGCTCGTGCGCCGCGGCCGACATGAGCCCGGTCTCCTAGCGCCTTGGCCACTTCAGAGCCGTTGAGCGCACGGGAGCTCCAGGTGGCCCACCTGGGCCCGGACGAGGCCATCGTTAAACGCGGGCTGACGGAGGTGCGGCTGACCGCCCCGGGAATCGGCGCCGTGCTCAGCCGGGTGATCACTCTCGCGGACGGATCGCGTTCGCCGGACGAGCTCGTCGGCGCCTTCCCACCGCAGGAGCGGCAGAGCGCCCACGAGGTGATCCTCACCCTGACGTCCCGGGGCATGCTCGGCGAAGACGCCGGGCACGACCCGATGGCGCGATTCTGGGAGAGCGTGGCCCGGCTGGCTCCGGACGGGGCGGGCGAGGTCGCGAAGTCGGCGGTGCTCGTCACCGGAACCGGCCGGGTCGCCGAGTCCCTCGCCCGGTCCCTGACGGCCTGCGGCGTGGGCCGAGTCGAGAGCCGGCCCGCGCCCGCGGCGGACGAGGACGGCTGGGACCTGTGGTGCGCCGCGGCCGACGGCCCGGCCGACCCCGCTCTCGTCGAGGTGGCGCGGCGCGCGCTGGAGGCGCGGGCCGTGCTGCTGCCCGTCTGGATCGACGACCTCGTCATCCGGGTCGGCCCGCTCACCCATCCCTTCGACACCGCCTGCCTGCGCTGCTATCTCCTGCGGACCGACTCCGATGACGTGTGGCACCAGGCTCACGCGCTGCTGCGCGCCCAGCGGTCACCCGGCGCCGGATTCCTGCCCTCGATGCCGGCGGTGGCCGCGGAGGTGGCGGCCACCGAGGCCGTCAAACACCTGTGCGGGTTGCCGGTGACCGCGTGCGGCCGCGTCATCGAGGTCAGCCTGGTGCCCTTCCACACGGCCGTGCGCCGGGTGCTGCGCGTGCCGCGCTGCCCTGACTGCAGCGGGACCGCCCGGCAGGGCGCCCCCGTGATCAGTCACGGCTCCCAGCTGGTGGAGTGACCCCGTCAGATAGGAGATGCCGATGGACCTCCTCGACGCGTGGAACGATCTCGTGGATCCGCGTACGGGCATCGTCCGCGAGATCACCGAGCTCCGGGTCGACGACGACGAACCACGGTTCGTCCACTACCTGTCCGAGGCCTGTTCCACGGAGGCCATGGGCTTCCTGAAGAACTTCGGCAACAACGGCGGTGCCGCGGCGGACCGGCGCAGAGCGCTGGCCAAGGCGATCGGCGAGGCCGTCGAGCGTTACTGCTCGGCCTGTTTCTCCTACGACGACTTTCTTCCGGCGTCCTACGACGAGCTGGGGCGGCCCGCCACCCCGCCTGCCTCCTATGCCCTCTACCGGCGCGAGCAGTACGACACTCCGGGCTTCCCCTGGCGGCCGTTCGCCTCCGGCACGCGGGTCGCCTGGACCCGGGGACGGTCCCTGGTCACCGGGGAGGAGGTCCTCCTGCCCGCGGCCTTCGTCTACGTCCCCTACCACTACCGGGCCGAGACGCCGATCGCCCAGCCCATCTCCACCGGCCTCGCCTGCGGCTCCTCCCTCCGGGAGGCCACCCTGTCGGCCCTGTGCGAGGTCGTCGAGCGCGACGCGTTCACGCTCATGTGGCAGGGGCGGCTGAGCCGCCCCCGCATCCGGCTCGGCAGCCTGCCGGCTCCTCTCACCGACCTCGTGCGACGCTTCCAAGCCGTCGGGCTGGCGGTGCACGTCGTCGACATCACCACGGACGTCGGCTGCCCGTCCGTCATGACGATCGCGGAGGGCTTCACCCCGATGTCGCCCGCGCTCGCCTTCGCCGCGGCCTCCCATCCGGACGCCGAGGTCGCCTGCCGTAAGAGCCTGGAGGAGCTGGCGCACACGCGGAAGTTCTCCGTCCAGGTGATGGACTATCTGCCACCGGTCCCCGTCGAGGTGGAGGCCGGGCATCCCGCCGTCGACGGGCAGCGGGCCCATCTGCGCTACTACTGCCCCCAGGAGTCCAAGGAGTACGCCCGCTTCGCCTGGGCCTGCCCCGACGAGATCGACCTGGACGTCTCCGCCGGCCGCGACCGATCCCTCGACGCGCTCGTCGCGGCGGTGGCGGCGACCGGCGAGGACGTGATCGCCTGCGACCTCACCACACCCGACGTCGCCGAACTCGGGCTCTCGGTCGTGCGCGTGGTCGTCCCGGGCCTGCACCCGCTGCACATGGGCCACTCCAACCGGGCCACAGGAGGACGTCGCCTGGCGGCGCTCCCCGGCTGGTCCCTCGCCGACGACAACCCCCATCCCCACCCGTTTCCCTGACGAGAGCCTGACGGGGCCCCTGACGAGAGCCCTGCCGGGGCCTTTGACGGGGCTTCTGACGGGGCCTCTGACGGGCCCCGGCGAAGACATCGCCCGACATCGCCCGACGAGGAAAGGCCGCCATGCATCCGGTCGACGCGTTCCTGATGGAGGAGAGCGAGGAGGCCGTCTGGGAGAGCTTCCACGAAAACTCCAAGACGACCCGGGCCACACCGCACCTGTACTTCGACCGGCATCCCTCCGACAGCACGGTCGTCGCGATGATGAATCGGTTGCGGGAGGTGAAGCCGTACCGCGACCGGCCTCGGATCGTCCTGCCGTACGAGCTTCCCGTGTCGGAGATCGACCTCGACGAGGCGTTGACCGGCCGCGAGTCGGCCCGGGGGTTTTCAAGCGGACCGGTCGGGCTGCCGGACGTGTCGAAGATCCTGCACTGCGCGTACGGCGTGACGCGGTCCAATGCGGACGGCGGATATCCGCGGCCGTTCCGCACGGTCCCCTCCGGCGGCGCCCTGTATCCCCTGGAGCTGTACCTGTGGGCACGCGAGGTGTCCGGGCTGGAGCGTGGGCTCTACCACTACGACCCGACCACGCACGAGCTCCACGAACTGGGCGCGTTCGAGGCCGGCGGCTGCTTCGTCCAGCAGGAGCTCGTCGCCGCCGCGTCGGCCGTCGTGCTGGTGTCGGCGGTCTTCTACCGCTCGGCCTTCAAGTACGGCGAGCGCGGATACCGGTTCGTGCTCATCGAGGCCGGGCACGTCGTGCAGAACGCGGTACTCGCCGCGTCCGGGCGCGGGCTGGCGGCGGTGCCCGTCGGCGGTTACTTCGACCGCGAACTCGACGAGCTGATGGGCTTGGACGGCCTGCACGAGTCGGTCGTCTACGGCCTGCTGCTCGGCCCTCGGGAACCACGATGAGCGATGGGTGGCCGCTGACCGTCACCGCCCCCGGGCCGGCGCGGGAAGACGCGTCCGCGCTGGCCTCGCTGGTGCACCCGCTCGACCCCGGCACGTTCCGCGCCGCCTACTGGCAGCGCCGGCCGCTGCACGTCCAGGGCCCGCCGGACCGCTTCCACGACCTGTTCACCATGGCGGACCTGCGTGAGGCGATCAGCCGCCAGCGGGAGCTCGGACTGCTCATCCGCGTCAGCGGAGACCGCGACGGCGACGGCGGGGGCGCCGGGGCGCACGTCCCCGTCGAGGCCGCCGACGTCGCCGCTCGCCTGCGCGACGGCGCCTCGATCTGCGTGGAGCCCATCGAGCGGGCCGCCCCTCGTGTCGCGAGCCTGGCCGCCCGCCTCAGGCACGAGCTCGGCCATCACGGCGACGCCGGCGTCAAGTGCTACCTCTCGCCGCACGGCTACGGTTTCAACACGCACTTCGACGCCCACGTCGTGACGACGCTCCAGCTCGCCGGGCACAAGCGGTGGCGCCTGTCGCGAACGCCGGGGGTGCCGTTCCCGCGCGGCAACGCCTTCGCCGACGCCGACGGCAACGTGCGCTACATCGGGCGCGCACCCAGCTCGGTGCGTCCGTGGGAGCGTCCGGAGATCGCGGAGGAGACCTTCGCCGAGGTCCTGCTCGGACCGGGGGACGTGTTGTGCCTTCCGGCGGGGACCTGGCACAGCGCGAAAGCGGTGGGACACTCCCTCGCCGTCAACATCGCCTTCGCCCCGGTCGACGTCCTCGCGCTCCTCACCAATGCCGTCAGGACCCGGCTGGAGGAACGGCAGGCCTGGCGCTCGGGTCTGCCCGCGTCCGGAGAGGCGGCCGGCTTCCTGCTCGACCGGCGGGAGGAGCTGATCGACGAGCTCAGAGCGCTCGCGCTGGACGACGACCTGCTCTCGGCCGCGGCCCCGGCCCACGTCCCGGCCGCTGCCCAGGCCTCCGCCCCGGCCCCGGTCACGGCCGCTGCCCCGGTCTCGGCCGGAACCGCCGCCACCCGGATGGCGGCGCTGGCTCGGCCCACCGGTGTCCCGGAGATCGACGATCGCGGCCTGCAGTGCGTACTCACGGTGGCGAACGCCGAGGTCGCCGCCGAATGGTACCGGCGAGTGCTCGGCTGCCGGGTCCTGGCGGCGATTCCGGAGTTCGGCTGGATGGAGCTGACGTCCCCGATGCCGGGGGTGAGCATCGGCCTGTCGGAGATACCCACCGCCGGGGTGGCCGGCGGAGCGGTGCTTGACTTCCGGGTCGACGATCTGGAGCGGACCCGCGAGCTGCTCGACCGCGACGCGGCGACCCCACCGGCCAGGATGCGCGCCGTCGCCGGCGTCGCGCGCTTCCTGGAGGCGTACGACATCGACGGCAACCGGTTGATGTTCTTCCAGCCGGACGACCAGGGGAGGACCTGATGGGACGGCTGGACGACAGCGTCGTCATCGTCACGGGCGGAGCCAACGGCATCGGCCGGTGGTATTGCACCGCGCTCGTCCGGGAGGGCGCCCAGGTCGTCGTCTGCGACGTCGATCGGCAGGGCGCGGCCGACTTCGCCGACTGGCTCAACGAGCGGGCGGCGGCCGAGCGCGCCCATCCCCTCGTCGTCGACGTGACCTCGCCGGAGCAGACCGCGCAGATGGCCGCCACCGTGCTGGCCAGGTTCGGAACCATCGACGTGCTGGTCAACAACGCGGGCAGCTACCCGCACGTGGCGTTCGAGGACATCGACCACGACGCCTGGCGGCAGGTGGTCACCCTCAACCTCGACAGCGTCTTCCTGTGCTGCCGGGCGGTGCTCCCGGCCATGCGGAAGCAGGGCGGCGGCGCGATCGTCAACGTGGCGACGAACCTGGTGTGGTCGGGGCTGGCGAACATGGCCCACTACATCGCGGCCAAGTCGGGGGTGATCGGCCTGACGAAGGCCCTCGCCCGCGAGTACGGCGAGCACGGGATCCGGGTGAACGCGCTGGCGCCCGGAGCGGTGGTCCCCGACCTGCCCGACCGGCCGCTCAGCCCGGCGGGCCGGGAGGCCGTGGACGAGATCCTGCAGTACCAGTCCGTGAAGCGGCACCAGCACCCCCGCGACCTCGTCGGCACCCTGTTGTTCCTCTGCTCTCCTGACTCGGGGTTCATGAGCGGCCAGGTGCTGACGGTCGACGGCGGCCTGACCATGCACTGACGGCGATGACACGGCCCGCCTACGATCCCCGCGCCCCGCAGATCCACGCCGACCCCTACCCGGCCTACCGGCTCCTGAGGCAGAGCGATCCGGTGCATCTCGTCCCGGGCGCCCGCCTGTGGTTCCTCACCCGGCATCGGGACTGCCTCGCCGTACTGTGCGATCCGCGCTTCTCCGCGCGCCAGGGTCAGCGGCTGCGGCAACGCCACACGGCACTGCCCGTCTCCATGCTGAACACCGACCCACCCGAGCACACGAGACTCCGGCGGGCCATCGCACCGGCGTTGCGGCCGCCGGCGCTGCGAGAGCACGAACGCTGGCTCACCCCTCTCATCGGCACGTGGGTGTCGCGGGTCCGGGCGGCGGCGCGAGCGAGTCGTGAGACGGATCTCGTCGCCGAGTTCGCCCGGCCCCTGGCCCTGCGGGTGCTCGCCGGTTTCCTCGGCCTGCCGGAGGAGGACCTGGCGGACTTCGGCGGCTGGGCCGGCGCCGTGGCGGGCAACCTCGATCCGTTCGCCGATCCGGTGCGGGACGGGGATGCGGCATCGGCGATGGCGGCGATGCACGACCGTTTCGCCGACCACCTGTTCGCCCGGGTCACCGCCCCGCGCCACGACGCGTTCACCGTCCTGGCCCAGGGGCACGCCGAGGGGCTGCTCGCTCCGGCGGAGGCGATGGCGACCGCGGGCCTGCTGGTCGTCGGCGGTGTCGAACCTCTCGGCGACCTGATCGTCAACGCCGCCGCCCTGCTGGCCGAACCCGGCCGGTGGCGCGACCTGGCCGATCCCGCCGCGTCATCGGAGAGAGCCGCGTCATCGGAGAGAAGGGCCATAGAGGAACTGCTGAGGATCGACCCGCCCATCCAGTTCACCGCCCGCACCGCCGTACAGGACGTCGTCGTCGGCGGCCGTTCGATTCGCCGGGGCGACGGCGTCGTGCCCCTCCTCGGCGCGGCCAACCGCGACGACGCGAGATTCGCCGACCCCGACCGGCTCGACCTGGGCCGGCGCGTCAACCCTCACCTCTCCTTCGGCGCGGGTCCGCACGCCTGCCTCGGCGCGCCCCTCGTCAG
Source organism: Streptosporangium sp. CA-135522 (assembly GCF_050949235.1). Lineage (NCBI taxonomy): Bacteria > Bacillati > Actinomycetota > Actinomycetes > Streptosporangiales > Streptosporangiaceae > Streptosporangium > Streptosporangium sp. CA-135522. The sequence continues at coordinate 1,704,656 of NZ_CP192026.1, read as the reverse complement.
GCTGTTCGGGCGGCTGCTGATCTCGGCGGTGCGGGACTGCCCGGCCGAACCGCGTCCGGGCGAGGCCCCTGCGGTCCGCCGGCCGGGGACCGTTCCCCGCGGCTACGCCTGCCTGCCGTTGCGCTGGTCATGACCCCCCGTGCCGCCGTCCTCGCCGTCCCCCCGGTCTCCGCCGTCCTCGCGGGCCTCGTGGTCCTCGCCGCCTTCGCCGGACAGGCGAAGCGTCACCTCCCGCGCCGCTCGCCTCCCGCTCTCCAGCGCTCCCTGGACCAGGCCACGCAGGTCCGGCCGGGCCGAGGCCTCTCCGGCGAAGAAGACCGTCCCGCCGAGTTGCTCGGCCCACGCGGCGCAGGCGTCGTCGGCACCCGTCACCGGCACGCTGTAGGCGCCGCGAGCCCACGGGTCACGCCCCCAGTCCATGACGAGCACGTCGTCCACCGCTCCCAGGCGAGGTCCGAGCGACCGCAGGAGATCGGCGGTCCACCCGTCACCGCGCGCCAGACGCGCCGCCGGGCCCTTGATGTGGCCGGTCGTGAGGCGCGAACCGGCCCGGCTGGTCCAGAGCCCGCCGGGCGGGTCGGCCAGCAGGAGCCACCCGGAGCGCGGCGCGGGCCGGGCGGTGACCAGGACGACCGCGACGGCGTCGCACGAGGCGAGGACGGTGGCGGCGGCGGCCTTGCGCGGCGGCAGGGCCGGATCGAAGGTGAGCGCACCGCCGGCGACGGCCCCCGGGGGCGGGGTGACCACGGCCGCCCGCCCCCGGATCCGCGTCGAGGCGGTCGTGACCAGCACGCCGTCCCGATCCCAGCACACCCGCTCGACGGGCGACGCCGTACGGATCTCCAGGCCCCGGGCCAGCGCTTCGACCACCCGGTCGAACCCCTCCACGACCACGCGCTCGCCGCCTCGCCCTCGCCCGTGGTAGGTCGCGGCCGTCCCGGCCAGGTCGAGCAGCGCCGGGTCCTCACCCACCACCTGTTCCAGCCAGCACCGGGCGAGCTCGCGGGCGGGCGGGGCGAGTCCGGAGAGCGCCTGGTCCAGGGTGCCGGCGAGAGGGGACCCGGTCAGAGAGGACGACGCGTACAGCCCGTCCTCGACCGCCCACGGCAGCGGCCGGACCCGTGCGGCGAGCGCGGCGGGCTCCCAGTGGACGCCGTCGGAGACGACCACGAGCTCGACGCCCGTCGCCATGGGCGCGGTGCCGATGCGGGCCTCGCGCAGGAGCCGCTCGAAGGCGTCGCATCCGGCCGGGTGCACGACCTGTGCGCCGAGCTCGATCACCTCTCCCGGACCCGCCCGGAGCGTGCGCACCCTGCCGCCGATCGTGGGCCGGGCCTCGACCACCACGACACCGAACCCGCGCGCGGACAGCTCGCGAGCGCACGCCAGACCGGCGATCCCGGCTCCGACGACCACGACGTCAGCTGTTTCGGCCGTCACCGCGCGCCCCCGTCCGCCGCTCACCCGCCCCGCTGCCCACCCGCCCTGAGGAGACACCGAGGAGACAACCGTGGCCTCCATGGACCCCACCCCGACCATGCGGCTGGCCGCCGCGTTCGGCGAGCTGGCCGTACGGCTCGGCGTCCGCGACGACTCCGCCGCCACCGCGGCCGAACTGCTCAGAATCACCGGACAACCGCGCCGGCACTCCATTCTCACCGACTCCGCCGTACCGGTTGAGGTTTCCCTGAAACTCGACGAGCGGGGTGAGCCGTCCCTGCGCTGCGTCATCGACATGGTCGAGCACCGTGCCGGAGATTGGGAGGAGTCCCTGGCGCACGCCCGCTCGGCCACGGGATCCTCCACCGAGGAGCACGCCGCTTCCCTCCTCGACCTGTTCCGGACCCACCTGACCGGCGCCCCGGCCGACCTTCCGGCTCCGCTGATGCTCGGCCTGGGTTACGGGGCCGGGGGGCGCAGGCGCGGCACGGTCTACTTCAGGACCAGCTGGCTCGGCCCGCAGGAGCTCGCCGCCAGGTTTCCACTGCGGATGAAGACGCTCGCGCAGGCCGAACGCCTGCACGGCTGTGGGCTTCCCGCAACCGTCGAGGTGATGGGGTACGACCTGGCCGACGGCGAGCTCACGGCCTGGAAGAGCTACAAATGGCTGCCCGTCGACCCGGCCCGCGCCTTCGACGTCCTCGCCGGGACGCATCCCGACCTGGTTCCCGCCAGGCGGCTGCACGACCTCTTCGTCGCCGGGTCGCCGCCCAGTCCGCCCGAGCGGTCGCTCTTCCTCCAGCTCACCCACGACCGGACCGGGACCCGGCAGAAGGTGTTCTTCTTCTGCTCCGCGTGGGGCTGGGACACCCCGGAGGGGCTGGCACTTCTTCTCGGTTTCCTGCATCGGACGTTCGGCCACGACCTCGGCGCGCTCCTGGAGCTCCGCGAGGTGACGGCGGCTCACGGCATCGGCGTCAGGCTGGGCATGGTCGCGCTCGGCGGAGACTCGCGACGCCCCTGCCTCACCTTCTATTTCTGGCCCACCGGGGCTTCGGGAACCCGGTAGTCCGGGGAGCCGGAGGCTCGGGCGTACGGCTCCTGGCCGGGACCATCGACACCGATCGGACCTGCGCCGACTGCACGACGGGCGGCTGCAGCCTGAAGGCCTACCTGGCCGCCGACGATCCGGCGGTGTCGGGAGCCGGTCAGTCCCGGCCGGCCGGATCGGCGTCGATGTCCCCTGCGATGATCCGCAGTGCCTCGGCCATGTCGCGGCCCGTCGGCGCATGCTCCGGGTCGACCAGCCACTGCACCAGCACGCCGCCGAGCATCGTCTGGTAGAACGAGCCGACGACCCGCGCCCTGTCCTCGCCCTCCGCCTTGACGCCGGCGAGCTGGAACATCTCCATGAGCCCGAGGCGGGCGGCGTTCATCGAGGCGACGAACTGCTCGCGCATTTCCGGAAGGCGGTCGATCTGGGCGATGAGCTCGAACTGGGTGACCCAGATCGCCCGGTGGGCGGCGAAGGAGGCGATCACCCGGTCCCAGGTCGTCTCGAAGCGTTGTGCCGGTGTGGTGCCGGGGTCGGTGTCGGCGCTCAGGGCTCGTTCGATCTCCTCGCCCCACTCCTGCATCGCCTGGTGGAGAGCCGTGTTCAGCAGCACTTCCTTGGACCTGAAGTGGTAACCGATGGCCGCCAGGCTGACGCCGGCGGCCGTGGCGATGTCGCGCGCGGTCGTACGCGCGTATCCCTTTTCGTACAGGCAGCGTTTGGCACCGGCCAGGAGGTCCTCACGGTTTCCCATATCTGGGAGCCTACCCAATTCGAGACGACCGTCTTATGCATTTGTATCAGACAGATTTGCCAGATTTCGTACCGCCTGGGCGATAAGGCGGCAGTCCGGAGTCGAGGAACAGCATGCATGGGCTGCCGCCGACTCCCACGTGGAGTTCGGAGCGTCGTCGAAGACCGGCCTTCAGGGGCGGTGAGCTGTTGGAGTAGGAGGAACGGCGGAACGGCCGTTCCTCAACCCCGAGGTCCCCGCTAACCCCGAGGTCCCCGCTCTCACCGCCGGAGCCGGCCGCCGCACGGGGACTTGACCGGCGGCCGCGCTGACGGCCGATCCAGGCCCTGGGCGGGAGCGGGCAACAGGCGGGAACGCACCGGAGTTTCGGGAGGGGTCTTACGCGCGTGCGCGCGAGGCCTCGGCACCGGTCGACGACACCGCGCTGGCGGTGACCGACACCGGTGGGCCCGGCCGTTGCGTGGTCTATCTCAATGGCCAGTTCGCCAGTCAGCGGTACTGGCGGCGCGTCGTCGCCGAACTCGGCAGCGACTACCGGCACATCGTCTACGACATGCGGGCCCGCGGCCGATCGAGGCGGCTCGGCCCCCGCCGACCGGCCGGGCTTTCGGCTCTGTTCTGGACTCACAGGACTCTGTACGGCCGCTTCGAACTTGATAGGTATCGCCATCTTGAGCTGAAAGCCGTCCCCGTCGCTCGGAAGCGCCGTGGACGCGCACGCCCCTGGCGCTGTTGCCCCTCGCCGCCTCGCCGACGAGGGAGCGTCGGTGTGCTTCTATGGCCGGATGGCGCGGACGTAGTACAGCAGGTACGGCAGGTTGCCCTCGGCTTCGACCTCGAAGCCGGCGTCCGGGATGAAGGTGCCGAGCAGGTCACGGGGGTCGTGGCGCATGGCGGGGCCGGACAGGGCGCCGACGAGGTGCCGGGCCGCCGGGTTGGCCGGTGGGCGGAACTCGGCGAGGAGCAGCCGTCCGCCGGGCCGCAGCACCCGGAACATCTGCCGCAGCGCTTCGGGCCGGGCCGCGGCGGGCATGTGGTGTACGGCCAGGCTGGAGACGACCAGGTCGAACGAGCCGTCCGGGAAGGGCAGGTGCTGTCCTTCGCCGACGAGGTAGGTGCAGTGGGCCGGGGCGTGCCGGGTGGCGTAGGCGATCATCGCGGGGGATGGGTCGAGACCGGTGACATGGCCGCCGGGCATGACGACGGGGGCCATGATCCGGCTGAGGTAGCCGGTGCCGCAGCCGACGTCCAGGACCCGATCCCCGGCCCGTGGCCGGGCCGCGGCGGCCACGCGGGTGAAGGCGGCGCGACGGCCGCCCAGGAACGCGATCGAGCCGAAGATCTCGTAGGCGCGCGGGCGGTCGATGGTCCCGCCCGCGTCGGCGTGTTCCTCATGGTGGTGCAGCAGCTTTCCCAGCCCCATGGCAGCCTCCCAAGTTTCCGAACTACCTGTTCGGCTATGAATGATGCGTTCATGCTTAGGGAGGGTCAACGAGCAGATCTGCCGCGTTGTGCCGTACCGAACAGGGAGCGGGAAAGTGTCCGGAGATCGGCGGGTGCGACGTACGCGGCGGATGGTCCAGGAGGCACTGGTGGCGCTGATCCTGGAGAAGGGCTATGAGGCGGTGACCGTCACCGACATCATCGACCGCGCCGACGTGGGCCGCTCCACGTTCTACTCCCATTTCACCGACAAGCAGGACGTACTGCTCAGCAACCTCAACGAGCTCGCCTTCCTGCATCGGCCGCCGGTCGGCGGGTCGCGGGAGCTGTTCGCGTTCAGCCGGCCGATGTTCGAGCATGTGCGCGAGCAGGAGCGGCTGATGAGGGCGCTGCTGGGGCGGCGCGGCGGCGGGCCGGTGCACGCGTATGGCGAGCGACTGCTGGCCGATCTCGTCAGGCAGGAGCTTCTTGCCGCGGGTGCGCCGGCGTCGGCCGCACTCGATCTGCTGGTGGTCTGCGTGGTCGGGGCGTTCATGGGACTGCTGCGGACATGGGCGGACGGCGAGTGTGCCGCCTCGCCCGCCGAGTTGGACGCCGCTTTCCGCGCGGCCGTCGAGCCGGGTGTGCGCGCCGTGCTGGCTCAGCCATAGCGGAGGTCGAGGGGCGCCGTCCAGGGGCGCGAGAGCGGCCCGGCCCGAACGCGTCCGCTCCTGAGGCCGGGCTTTGGAAGCTCACTCAATCGTGGCGGGGGATGCCGGACACCTCGTGGTCGGCGTGGAAGAGCGCCTCTTTGATGAGGGAGCGGACGTGGACGTCGCGTGCCCGATACAGCACCCGGCGTCCATCCCTGCGCGTCTGGACCAGCCCGGCGAGACGGAGTTTGGCCAGATGCTGCGAGACCGAGGGGCGGGCGACCGCGATCGCCTCGGCGAGGCTGCCCACGTCATACTCGCCGCCCGACAGCAGCCACATCAGCCGCAGCCGGGTGCCGTCGCTGAGCATGCGGAACGCCTCGACGGCCGCCTCCATCTGCGCGCTGGTGGGTTGCTCCTGCACAGCACTTGCACCTGATCCGTTGTCGCGTGCATACATGGCTACATAAAATACGAGCAAACGGGTCAAAGGCAAGCGAGAGGGACACGATGAGCGAACTCGACCCCCCGCAGCACGGCCACGGTCATGGGCATGGGCATGGGCACGGTCATGGGCATGGGCACGGTCATGGGCGGGCCAGGGGGTTGCTGGCCGAGATCGCTCACGTGTTCACCCCGCACAGCCATGACAGCGCCGACAAGAGCGACGAGGCGCTGGAGTCCAGCAGCCGGGGGATGCGGGTACTGAGCATCTCCTTCGCCGCGCTCGTGGTGACTGCCATCATCCAGGCGGTGATCGTCGCCTACTCGGGTTCGGTGGCGCTGCTCGGCGACACTTTGCACAACTTCGCCGACGCGCTGACGGCCGTCCCGCTGGCTCTGGCCTTCTGGGTGGGCAGGCGGGCCGCGACCCGCCGCTTCACCTACGGCTACGGCCGCGCGGAAGACCTGGCCGGGATCGTCATCGTCGTGCTCATCGCCGCCTCGGCCGCCCTGGCCGGCTACGAGGCGGTCAAGCGGCTGATCAACCCCCAAGACGTACAGGCGCTGGGCTGGGTCGCCGCCGCCGGCGTGGTCGGCTTCCTCGGCAACGAGCTGGTGGCCCGCTACCGCATCAAGGTCGGCCGGCAGATCGGCTCGGCCGCGCTGGTGGCCGACGGGCTGCACGCCCGCACCGACGGCTTCACCTCGCTGGCCGTGCTGATCGGCGCCGGCGGCGCGGCGCTCGGCTTCCCGATCGCCGACCCGATCGTGGGCCTGCTGATCACGGCCGGGATCTGCTTCGTCCTGCGGGACGCGGCCCGGGAGATCTATCACCGGCTGATGGACGCCGTCGACCCCGCTCTGGTCGAACACGCCGAGCACATCCTGGCCGAGGTGCCCGGCATCGAGCGCGTCGGCACCGTGCGACTGCGCTGGATCGGCCACGCGCTGCGCGCCGAGGTCGATATCACCGTGCGCCACGACCTGACCCTCATCCAGGCGCACGCAGTCGCGGTGGAAGCCGAGCACCGGCTCATCCACGACCTGCCCCGGCTGCGCGCCGCCACCGTGCACGCCGACCCCGACGGCCCGGCCGGCACCGACCATCACGCCGTCCTGCTCACCCATCGCTAGAACACCAGGGCAGCGCTCGCGCCAGGCGGGACTGTCACCGGCGTTTGCGAGAATGACTGCTTATGCCCCGGTGATCTCCCGGGGACAGTTTCACCTGGATGGAGGAGAATGCGCACTTCGCTACCCGCGGCAGCGCGGACGCTGGTGTGGGTGCGCGTTCTCAACCAGCTCGGCGCCTACGCGCTGTCGTTCCTGGCCGTGCTGGCCGGGCCGAACCTGGCCGGCGCCGCGCTGGTCACCTTCGGCGTGAGCGCACTGGCCTCGCGCTGGGCGGGCGCGTTCCTACTGGACGGCTTCGCCCCTCGCACCATCCTGGCCGCCGGGCTGGCCGCCACCGGCGCCGCGCTGCTCGTGCTGACCCTCGCCCGCGGCCCCGTCCAGATGATCGCCGCGATCGCGCTGGTCGGCCTGGCCTTCGAGATCTACGAGCCCGCCAGCCAGGAACTGCTCGCCCGCGCCGCCGAAGGCGAACAGCGCCACCACACCTTCGCGGTCATGGGCGTCGCCCTGTCGGCCGCCGGCGCGCTCGCCGGGCTGCTGGCCGCGTTCCTGCTCCCGCTGGGGGTGCGCTGGCTGGTGGCCGCCGACGCGCTGACCTGCCTGGCCGCCGCCGCCATCGCCCTGGCCTGCTTGCCCCGCCAGGCCCGCCGGCCGTCCCGCACCGACACCAGGCGCGGGGCCCGCTGGAAACCGCCCGCGCGGCTGTGGCGGCTGACCGTGGCGGGCACCGCCTTCGCCATCGGCTACCTGGCCGTGATGATGTACCTGCCACTGGCCCTGCTGGAACGCGGCGCACCCACCTGGCTACCCGGCCTCACCCTGACCGGCGCCGCCCTGCTCGCGCCCCTGGCCCTGTGGGCGGCGGACGGCCTGCTGACCGGCCGCTCCCACACGATGATCCTCGCCACCGGCGCCGCCGCCCTGGGCATCCTGGCCCTCGCCATGGCCGTGGCCGGCAGCCCGCTGCTCACCATCGCCGCCTACCTGGCCAGCTCCGCGGTCAACAGCGTGCTGCTGGGCCGCTGGCAGTCGATGATCTCCGATGCCGCCCCCGAGGCGGAACGGCCTCGCTGGTTCGCCTTCCACGGCTCCTCCTGGGGTGTGGCCCAGCCCCTCGTCCCCCCGCTGGCCGCCCTCGCCACCACCCTGGTGGGCGCCGTCGGCGCCGGCGCCTTCCTCACCGCAGGCGTTGCCTTTCTCCTGGCGCCCCTGGCCCTGCGCGCCCGAACCCGGCAGAGCTGACGACGGTCAGACACCCGATGCCCAATGCCTGATGCCCGAATCCGACTGGCGACAGCGCAGCTCAAACGCTGTTTGGCGGTTCATCGCCAGGACCGCAGCCGCCTTAGGCTCGACGGACAGGCCGCCGGCCGGCGGGCGCAGTGGACGCGGTCGGCGTCCTCGCACGGCCCATTCATGTGACGAGACGGTAGCGGATCGCGTTCACACCGGTCTGCATGATCATGCATCGGGGCTGCATATTCGCCCGGAAAATCGGAATGAACCAGACAGATGGCCGCCCGGCTATCGGTGCCCCGTCTCACGCCGGGCGTTTGCACAGGTCGGGGCGTCGCGCGCCGATTGCTGTACCGGACAGAATCAATGCACTGTCCGGTATGGCCAAAGGGCACCGCCGGCTCGCCGCCCCCCGGTCAGGCGCCCTGGACTGGGTCGCCATCGGTCTCCTCCCGGACCAGACGGCCCGCTCCCTCCGGCGTCGTCTCCAGCCGCCACCCCTTCGGCCACACATGATCGGCCGCTGGATCGTCCACCACAGCCCCGTCCAGCTGGGCGTCCCCGGTGAAGGTCGTCCCGTTGAATCCGGCGTCCCCGGTAAAGGTCGCCTTGTCGAACCGGGCGTCCCTGTGGAAGGTCGCCCCGCCGAACTGGGCGTCCCCGGTGAAGGTCGTATCGTCGAAGACGGCGTTCCCGGTGAAGGTCGTCTTGTCGAAGACGGCCTCGGTGACATGGCCGCGGACCAGGTCGAAGTCGAGGAGGGTGGCGCCGGTCAGGTCCAGGCTCATCCCCTCCCAGAAGGCCGGTGCGGCCGGGAGGGTGGAGCGCTGGTCCGCGGGGCGGTCGTCGCGCAGGTGGAGGCTGAGGATGCGCTGGGCGGTCAGCCGTACCTGCAACTCGCCCTCCCGGTCGTCGCTCTGCTGCCGCGGCGCGGCCTCGGCGGGCGGGGTGACGCCGGCGCGGGCGGCCTGGTAGCGGCGCCGGGCCGCGCGCAGCGCGGCCGTGCGATCCCCCTCGGGATCCGGGGCGGGTGCGGGCTCGGGCGGGGTGTACGGCATGCGCAGGTAGGAGCAGATCACGTTCACGATGGTCTGCCGGTGGCCGGGGTTGTCCTGGGCCAGGCGCTCCAGCGCGTACAGGCCGGCCAGCCGGACGGCGGCCTTGTCGCTGCCGAGCTGTTCGGCGGCCTTGGTGTACAGCTCGGTCACCCGCCGCTCGGTGGCGTCGTGGGTGGCGTGCGCGGTGGCGATCTCCTGATGCCGCTGCCGCCGGAAGGCCAGCATCAGCGTGACGGCGGCCCCGACCCCGGCGCCGGCGGCCAGCGCGGTGCGCAAGATCTCCCCCCGCGCGGTGCCGGCCCCGGCCGGCCCGGACGGCCCCGGGGCCGGGGTGGTCAGGGCCGGGTCGGCCAGCAGCCACCACAAGGTGCCACCCACCGCCACACCGACCAGCACGATCACGGGGATGATCCACCAGGCCGCCGGGCGCGGCACGCGCATCGCCGGCGGAGCGGCAAACACGACGGCGGGACGGCGGGCACGGCGGCGCGGCGGTAACGGCATCCCTCCATTCCAGCCGCCCGCGGCCCGCATCCGACCGGACGCTACATGATCGTTATCAGGCGGGTCGGACAGTGCAGGCGCGCTGTCGGGTATGCGTCGCCGGCCCCGCACCACGCTGATCACCCGCGAGCGCTGGGAATGGGCCGCACTGGTCCCGCTCACCGAGATCGCCGGCCCGGTGACGGGCCTGCCCGCCTGGCCGCTGTCGGGGGCCCGCGCCCACCCACCGGCCCCAGAGGCCGGCCCTGTGCCGGCACCACGAGCACGGATGGAGCTGGGCCGAGCTCGGCCCGGCGACATCGGGACCTCCATCGCCGCCCAGATCACCGCGCTGGCCCGATCCACAGGGCCCCGCAGCCCCGGCGGCCTCTTGATCGCGGCCGCTGACCTACCTGCCCGCCCGACCCCTCGCACCGCTTCTCACCCCTGCGCGCCCGCCTGTACCCGGCGGCCGTGCGACTGGCTCCCCTTCCTGCCATGTGATCGGCTGCGGAGGCTCGCGGGGATCGACGGGGATCTGCGGAACCGTACGGTCACCACCGATGGCATCTGGCACTCACGTCAGCTCCGTCCCGCCAAGCGGGAATGTAGTCACATGAGGCCGCGGCCCGGCGTTGGAGGGCGAGCACGAGCCTTGGGATGTCTCACTGTTCCGGGGTTGAGGAACCTGAGGACAGCCGTTAGCGCTGAGAACGATCATGGAGCCTCGACACTGATGGGCCGGCCCGACAGTGCGTCAGCTCTGCCCGGTCTCCGGAACCGCATCGCCGCAGGTCACCGTCTCGGCGCCGGTTCTTGCACCATTCCGGTCCCGTGCGCCGCACGGTGGCCTCTCACCGAAACCCCGGCCTACCGGGGGCGCGAACCCTGCCGACAGCTCGTGGCAAAGCGGCAGGCCCTCCGCTCGGGTCGGCGTCACCAAGGGAAAAAGTAGCTCTACTCAGAACCTTTACCAGCGTTTCGCACTCAAAGTAGAGCATGATGAAGACGATGATCGGAGCCTCGCTCCTCGCCGGTTCGCTACTGGTCTCCGGCGCCGCCGCGGCGGACGCCCAGACGAAGCCGACGCTGGGCCCCCACGGTTATGGCGCCGTCACGTTCGGCATGACCGTCAAGCAGGCCACGACGACGGGGGACGTGGTCAAGAAGCTGCCGGGCAACGGCGGCTGCTCCGGCTGGGACCTGAAGAAGTTCCCGACCCCCAAGGACTCGGTCGGCATCTACATCTCGCCGAAGGTGGGACTGGCCGCCATCTTCGCCGCGAAGGGCATGAAAACCCCGGAGGGCATCAAGATCGGCTCCACCGTCGAGCAGGTGAAGGCCGCCTACCCGCGCATCAGGAAAGACGTCCACGGCCTTTACGTGATCACGGTCCCCGGCAACAAGGAGGCTTACTACACCTTCGGCGTCACGCACGGCAAGGTCACCGAGTACGGCATCGCGCTCAACAAGCAGGACTGTTTCAACTAGCGGGGCGAGTCTGCCGGGTCAGGTCCTTCGCTCGGGCCGGCGCGATGAGGCGCGAGGTAGACCCGTCTCCCCCAGGTCGGGCGCCGCGAAAGCAGCTGTCGAATTCCTTCGCCGAGCCGGTTGTCGAGGTTGGTTCCCGACCCGGGTCCTCGATGCCCACCACCTGCGACCTGTGATCTTCCGACCCGGTCACGACAAACGAAGCGGGCGGTTCACCGAGAGCTGCTTCGCCCCGGGCGGCACGGACCCGAGTGGAAGGCCCGGAAACTCCAGGGTTCCCGTGAACTCAAGGGTCGAGACCGTGCCGTTGGGATGGTTTGGGAGGCTGTGCGCCCTTGGGTTCGCCGGAACCCAAGGGCGTCTACGGTCAGCCGGTCCCGGGGCGGCACCGGGCGGTGCCCAGGACCCGGCGACCGGCCCGGCCCGGCGAGCGGTTGAGGCGCCTGAACCGGTGTACGGAGCCGACCTCCGCGCGAGCAGGCGTTCTCCGTCAGGGCGGCACTCGGCACCGGGCCGAGCCGCCCTGAACCGAACCGTCCCCGCCCCGCACGTCACCCTTCGAGTGCCATGTACAGGCGGGTGCCTTGGGGCTTGTAACCGACGCGTTCGTAGACGCGGCGTGATCCCTCACCCGAGTACTCCAGCCACACCGACTGTGCTCCCTGGGCGAGCATGGTCTCGGTCAGTGCGGCGGTGACCGAGGCGGCGATGCCACGGCCGCGGAAGGCGGGGCGAGTGCCCACGCCTGACAGCTCCGCAGTGCCCACGGCCGGTGCGGAGCAGGAGGCTCCACCGGCACAGCCGCCGTCGGGTGCCCGGATGAACCGCACCGCCCCGCCGTTCTCCTGGGTGCGGCGCAGCCGGGCGGCGCCTTGCGGGGAGGGGGTGACCTCGCCGGCGAACGCCTCGGACAAGGCCGCGTCGATCGACGCGTAGTCCTCGTCCGTGGAGGGGGTCTCCACAAGGAGCGCGGCTGTGGCCATAACCGATGTGGGCGCATCGGTGACGGGCGGCATCGTCAGCATGGCCGCAGTGCAGACCAGGTACTCGTGTACCTCCTCCACGGTGAATCCCGCCCTGCGCAGTACGGGCTCCACGGCGGGCGCGGCATCCGGCGCGAACTCGAGCCGGGGCTTGAGGCCGCGCTCGCGGAACGCCTCGATCAGCGCTGCGACATCCCGGCCGGTCGGCTGGGCGCCGGGCACAGGGGTCGCGTAGTTGATGTAGGGGCTGGTGGTGCCGGGGTCGAACCCTGCGACGAAGCCACCGGTCTGGACGACCACGGGGCGGCGACGGAGGTTGGCGACGGCGAAGCTTTGGACCTTGGTGTCCATGATGAGTTGACCTCACGTAGATGACATGGTGGAGCGCGCTCCCGCCGCGCGGGGCGGATCGGTGAGCCGCGCAGGCTTGTCAGACCCGGTGTTGGGCCAGGGCCCTCCCCGGACAGGGAAATGGGGCGGTGTATCAGGCACCGCACGTGGGGCCGCCGTGAGGAGACGGGCGTGGCATCGGTGGTGTTCGGTGCTACCGGGAGAGCAGACCGGTCAGTGCCGACGGCGGCCGCTGAAGGACGCCGGGACCATTGGCTTCAATCCTTTGCTGTGTGCATGTGCTGCAAGCCTTTGCTGTGTGCATGTGCTGCAAGGCGCGGCCAACTTTCCCACGACACCCGAGAGTGCGCAACGGGAAAGGGCTCCTCGGCGCAAAGCAGGACAGGCGAGGTGCAGCAGTACATTCACCCGGCACGTGGCTGAGTTCACCGATGGTGCCGGCCTGCGCAGAGCCGATCGTCTCAAGATGAGATCAGCGGCTCGGCTGGACGTGACCTGGCTGGTGGCCGCCGGTGAGTCCGGACGGGATCGGCCGGGTGTCTTCCCCTGACCTCGTTCCAGACGATCTGTGGAACCGGCCTGCGGCATCATCTGCCTCCGCCGCCTCTGCAGGTCATTTCGAAACAATCAGTTAGTACGACGCCGAGGGGCGGCCCCACGTCCGAGCAGGGAAAACACAACAAGATCTTTCTCGCCGCCAACGGCTGTTCCACCGTTCCTCAACCCCTGTCTTCTCTCAGTGGGGTGGCGGTGTGCTCGCTCACGAGCGGCGATCAGGTCGCCCGCACTCACATGCGTGCGGTTTCGGCTTGCACCTCAGCTATTCAGTGTTGCTACATACTAGTAGTCGGTGTTACTGTGTACCGGTAGTCAGCATCACCAAATAGCTGAAGGGGGTGTTCCATGGGCAAGCAGGTGACGGAGATGCTCAAGGGAACGCTGGAGGGCATCGTCCTGGCGACCCTGTCCGGCCGGCCCGCCTACGGCTACGAGATCACTGCGTGGCTGCGGGATCAGGGCTTCTCCGACATCGCCGAGGGCACCATCTACGCGCTGCTCGTCAGGATCGAGCGGCGCGGGCTCGTCGACGTGGAGAAGGTCCCGTCGGAGAAGGGGCCGCCGCGCAAGGTGTACTCACTCAACGCTCAAGGACAGGAATATCTCGAAGAATTCTGGAGGACCTGGAGCTTCCTCGCAGAACGGCTCGAACAGCTCCGCGAAGGAGGCAGATGACCATGTCCGACGCTGAAAAGGGCGGCTTCATCTCAAAGGTGATCGGCCCCAAGCGGCGGTGGCGGCAGTACAAGGCGCGCAGGGAGCAGCTTCCCGAGAGCTATCGCACGGCGGTCGAAGCGATCGAGCGGTACATGATGCACTTCGTGCCGACCGACGGCGACAGCAATGCGTCGATGTTCGAAGACCTCGCCAACCTGTTCGAACAGGCCGCGGCGGACGCAACGCCGATCCGCGAGATCGTCGGGGAGGACCCGGTGGAGTTCGTCGAGGCGTTCGTCCAGAACTACTCGGAGGGTGGCTACGTCCCCGCCCGTGCGCGGAAGCAGCTGACCGACGCCATCACGCGCGCCACCGGCGAAGGCACCGGAAAAGAAGACTAGACAGTCTGATAACGACGCAGCACATCGCGCCCGGGGCCGAGCACCACATTCATCGACTGTCTGCACTACGCGGCCCCGGGGTCATGCCCGGCCGGCTACTTCCCGCCGCGTGTCAGCGGCGGCGTCAAGACGGCGACAGCCGACATCAGAGCGGTTGGCGATGGCGGATGCCATGAACGGTTCAGCGATTGCGCCCTCGGGGCTGCGAACCGGGCCACGCCGAGCTCACCCCCCGACCCTCGTGCGTCGCCCGTGCGAAGCCCATGAGCGCCACGCCGTGACGAGTCTCGCAAGATCAAACACTTTGTGCATCGAACACTGCATGTAAGGAGATTCATGGTGGGAAGAGGCAATAGCGGCTTGTCCGAAGCAGGGCTGCGCAGGCTGCGTGAGGTGCTGGCACGGCATGTCGAGTCCGGGAAGATTCCCGGACTCGTCGCCCTGGTCGGCCGGGGCGAGGAGACACACGTCGAAGCGCTCGGGACGATGCGCCATGACGGTGGCGCGCCGATGCGCCGGGACACCATCTTCCGGATGGCCTCGACGACCAAGCCGGTCGCGGTGGCGGCGGCGATGGTCCTGCTGGACGAGTGCCGGCTGCGGCTGGACGACCCGGTAGATCGGTGGCTGCCCGAGCTCGCCGACCGGCGGGTGCTGAAGCGGGCTGACGGCCCGCTTGAGGACACCGTGCCGGCGCGGCGGCCGATCACCGTGCGGGACCTGCTCACTTGCACCTTCGGGCTCGGACTGGATATGACGGCGCGGACCGCTCCGATGATGGGCGCGTTCTTCGAGCAGGGGGTTTACGGCCAGGCGGATGGATGGCTGTTGCCGGCACCGGAGCCGGATGAGTGGATGCGCCGCCTTGGCACGCTTCCGCTGATGTACCAGCCCGGAGAGCGGTGGCTGTACAACGTCAGCGACGACGTGCTCGGCGTGCTGGTGGCCAGGGTCACGGGCCAGTCGTTCGAGGCGTTCCTGCGCGAACGCGTCTTCGATCCGCTGGGCATGAAGGACACCGGTTTCCACGTGCCCGCCGACAAGATCGACCGGTTGCCGCCCCTGTACGCCCCCGATCCGCAGACCGGAGAGTTCATCGTGGCGGACAAGGTTGAAGGGGGACACCACAGCCGGCCTCCGGCGTTCCAGTCCGGCGGCGGCGGACTCGACTCGACCGTCGACGACTATCACGCCTACTTCCGGATGCTGCTCAACCACGGGATGCACGGGACCCAGCGGATCCTGTCCCGGCCCGCCGTCCAGCTGATGACCACCAACCGTCTCACGCCCGAGCAGACAGCCGCCCTACAGGCCTGGGCCCGCGGCGTCGTCCATTTGTCGCACGGCCAGGGGCAACACGGCGGCTGGGGCTTCGGGATGGCGGTGCGCACCTACCGCGGCGACTACGCGCCCATCGGCCAGTTCGGCTGGGACGGCGGAACCGGCACCACGACCTACGCCGACCCGGCCAACCAGCTCGTCGGCATCCTGCTCACCCAGACCGGGATGTCCACCCCGGATTCGGCGCGGGTCATCCACGACTTCTGGACCACCCTCTACCAGGCGATCGACGACTGACCCGCCTACCTGGTCGAGGCCGGTCAGGCAGAAGACCTCGACCAGGCTCCGGCCTTCGACGCCACCACGTTCTGCGATCAGCTGCATGACCGGCTCAAGACAGTCGCTGGCGCCGCCCTCGAGGGGGCTCGGCGCCGCTGAGCGCCCGGCCCCATCGCAACAGCGAGGGAAGCCAGGCCTCAAGGGCATCGGTAACGATCATCACGCGACCGGTGTTCATGGTCGGGGTCGAGGAACGGCTGTTCCGCCGTTCCTCAACCCCGGAACAGCCCATTGCCCCTTTGGGCCTTGTCTTGTCTGCCTCCTGCACAGCCAGAACGTGCTCGAACCTCTCGTTCCGAGGGTCCTGCGGCTTGTGACCGAAAGAAGCGGGCGGTGTCGTCATCGGCGGGAAAGTACGCCTCGACGGCGATCTCTTCCAACGTGACATCGAAGGCGGCACCGAACGTCGTAACGGTGTTGATGAAACACAGCTCCGCTCCGCGATGGCGGATGCGGATGGGCAACGCGATGTCGGCGGGATCGGGCGGCGCCAGATCACCTTCCGGACCGTAGGACAGCAGTTCCTCATACAGGGCGCTCAGCTCCGCATCACCCGTCTGTGCCACCTGGCGGGCGAGCCGGGGCAGCAGGTGGGCGCGGACCTGCCCGAGATTGCGCAGCCGCGGCGCGAACCCGCCCGGATGCAGGCCCAGCCGCATCATGTTGACCGGTGGACGCAGCAGCGATGCGTCCACGTCCTCCAGGAAAACGTCGATCGCCGTGTTAGCCAGCAGCATGTTCCAGCGACGGTCCACGGCCAGCGCCGGATACGGCTCGTGTCCCCGCAGGATCTGCCCCAGGACCTTCCGGGCCGAGGCCAGGTGCGGATCGTCCAGCGGCCGCTCCCGGACGACGGGCGCGTGCCCGGCCGCGACCAGCAGGCGGTTGCGTTCCCGCAACGGGACGCATAGGTGCTCGGCCAGGCGCAGCACCATGGCGCTGCTGGGCATGGTGCGTCCGGTCTCCACGAAGCTGACGTGCCGGGCGGACACCTCCGCCTGGATCGCCAGATCGAGCTGGGTGAGCCCTCTGCGATGCCGCCACTCGCGCAGCAGTTCACCGACCGGCCGGTCCTGCGTCATGCGGGCGATTATGGCCCCGCCTCGTCGATCACCACGATTACATGGCTTGTAATCGACAGGGCCGACCGGCGGCTGCGACGGTGGCCCGCATGAGCGAAAGCAGCGAGGCCGCACGCAACAAGCAACTCGCCGTCCACGGCTTCACCCAGTTCGCGGCGGGCGACATCGACGTGCTCCGTACCCTCCTGCACGAGGACTTCATCGAGCACAGCCCGGGAAACCCCTCCGGGCGTGAGGCGTTCATCACGTTCATCACCGAGGCCCCGGTGGCCCGCGCCCGGCTCGACCTCAAACGGGTCATCGCCGACGACGATCACGTGGTGATGCACTACCACATGGCCACGGACGACGACCCCCGCGGTATCGCCGTCGTCGACATCTGGCGGCTGGACAACGGGCAGATCGTCGAGCACTGGGATGTCGTCCAGCCGGTGCCGGAAGCCGCACAGGTTCCCCACGGAATGTTCTGAGCCGACGGTACGAAGCAGATATCCACCTCGATCGAGATCAATCGGCGGGCGCCGCCGTGGTGAGCGGCCTGGTGCCGTGTTCCTCCAGACGTACGGGAGCCACCGAGGCCCTACACCGCCGCCCAGATCACCGCGATGGCCGGCCACATCCGCACCTGGGGAGTGCGGCGCCGACACCTCGATGGGCGGCTACGACGAGTGTCTCCGTGACTGAGCTGCCCGATCCCCTGCCGGCCGTCGAACGCGGACCGGCGGTGTTCGCGCTACCGCAGGGGAGCCCGATCAGGCCTCCAAAGTGGCCGGCGGGAGAGTCCGGCGACGACGACCTTACGGATCGCCATCGTGAGCGCCGCCACGGCGATCGCCGTCCATGCCTGCACGAGGGACAGACGCAACAGCCCGGCCGCGACGAGGAAATCCAGCAACACCGCCATCGCGTTCCGGGGACCGCCGCCGAACAGCAGGGCGGTGAGCGCCGCGACCAGCCCCATGGCGGCGAGCAGGGCGGCCGCCGCCCGGACCAGCTCAGCCACCCCCGCCACCCGGCACGGCACGCGGGCGAGCCTCCCCCACCCCGCGCCCCTCCCGCTCGATCTCCCTGCTCAAGAAGAAGTTGAGCGCGGTCCTGATCGCCGCGATCGCCGCCAGTTGCCCGATCTGCGTGAAGCCCGGCGAGATCGCCGTACGCAGCACGTCACCGGCCAGCTGGAACTCCAGACCCAAGGCGAGGAACCGTCCCAAGAACAGCCGCACGGCGATGAACCCGTCATCGCCCCGCCGCCGGACGGCGACCAGGAGGAAACGAACGAAGGCCACGACCGCACCGGAGAAGATGACGATCGCGCCGGCCGCCTCGACGAGGCGGACGAACAGGTCCACGACCTCCCGGAGAGTCTCCTCGGGCAGAAGATCCAGCATGTGCTGCTGTTACCCGGTGGCTTACGGCCTAAGCGGCGCCCCGCGCCCGCCGCTCCGGGAAAGCCCGCACCCGGGAGGGACCGGCCGGCGGGGAGACCTTCGGCGTCCGGGTCCCGCAGGCCGCCACCGCGGCTCACGTCAGGTCAGGACGCCGTCGACCCGGCGCGGGACGCCCAACGGGTTGTCCTCGCGCAGTTCGGGCGGGAGCAGCTCGGCGGGCCAGTCCTGGTAGGCGGTGGGAACCAGCCATCGGCGGATCGCGGCGGCGCCGACCGAGGTGTGGGCCGCGGCCGTGCTGGCCGGCCAGGGACCGCCGTGGTGCATCGCCCAGCGGACGGCGACCCCGGTCGGCCAGCCGTTCCAGATGAGCCGTCCGGCCTTCCGCAGCAGCACCTCGGCGACCTCCCCCGCCTCGCCGGGGTCCGTGGCGTGGATCGTGGCGGTGAGCGAGCCTTCCAGCCGGTCGAGTACGGCGGGCAGTTCCGCCGGGTCGCCGTAGGTCACCACGACCGCGGCGGGGCCGAAGCACTCCTCCGCGAGACCGGGAAGGCCCTCGGCGAACGTCGCGAGGTCGGTGGCGAACACCTGGGGCGTCACCGCGAAGGCGCCCTCGCCGGCCCGCCCCTCGGCCAGCGAGGTGAGCTTGCCGAGCCGGGCCAGCCCGTGCAGGAACCCGTCCCGGATCCGCTCGGTCAGCATCGGGCCGCCCACGGCGGCAGCGACCGCCTCGGAGAGGGACGTCAGCAGCTCCACGTCGTCGGGCACGAACAGCAGGCCGGGATTGGTGCAGAACTGGCCGACGCCCAGGGTCAGCGAGGCGGCGAACCCCCGGGCGAGACCGTCACGGCCGGCCGAGGGCAGCACGACCACGGGATTGACGCTGCCCAGCTCGCCGTAGAACGGGATGGGGTCGGGGCGCTCGCCGATCAGGGCCTGGACGGCCTTGCCGCCGGGGATGGACCCGGTGAACCCGACGGCCGCCACGGCCGGGTGCCGCACCAGCCGCCCGCCCGCGTCGAGCCCCCGGACCAGGCCGAGGAGCGCGGGGTCGGGCAGAGCACTCTGAATGATCTTCTGTGACAGCTCCGACGTGCGCGGGTGCCCGTCATGGGCCTTCACCACCACCGGGCATCCGGCCGCGAGGGCGGAGGCGGTGTCACCACCCGCGACGGAGAAGGCGAACGGGAAGTTGCTCGCCGCGAAGACGCCCACCACCCCGGGCAGCGGGTGGTTCATACGGCGCAGATCAGGCATCGGCGGCTCGGCCGTCGCATGGTCGATCACCGCTTCGACGTGGCCGCCGTCCCGCAGCACTTGGGCGAAGAGCCGGAACTGCCCGGCGGCCCTGGCGACCTCGCCGCGCAGCCGTACCTCGCCGAGCGCGGTCTCGGCGTCGGCCGTCCGCCACAGCTCCTCGACGCTCTCCTCCAGCGCCGTGGCGACCGCGTCGAGCACGGTGGCCCGCTCGGCCGCGCGCCAGGCGGGAGCGGCGGCGCGCGCCGCCAGGACGACGGCGTCCACCTCCCCGTCCGTGGTCGCGGCGAAGGGAGCTCCAGCGGGTTCGCCGGTCCGGGGATCATAGGAGTGGATCAACGGGAAAGCCTTTCGTCACCGGAGGCGGCCACGCCGGGACACGGGGGCCATCCCTAAAGTAAGCGCTCTCCCTGACGGGAGCCAATCCTCTCCGTGAAGATCCCGGTCGGCGCCACGGCGATCAGGTCCGGGCGGCCTGGGCGGTCTCCCTGGCCCAGCGGTAGTCGGCCTTGCCCGCCGGGGAGCGGACCATCTCGTCGACGAAGGCGAAGGTCCGGGGCACCTTGTAGCCGGACAGCCTCCCGCGGCAGTGCGCGTCGAGCTCCCGCGCCGAGGGCGTCACGCCGGGGCGCAGCTCGACGACGGCGGCGACCCGGCTGCCCCAGCGCTCGTCGGGAATACCGGTGACGACGGCGTCGAAGACCGCCGGATGCCCCTTGAGCACCGCCTCGACCTCCTCGGGGAAGACCTTCTCCCCACCGGTGTTGATGCAGACCGAGCCACGACCGAAGATCGTGATGGTGCCGTCCTCCTCGACCTTGGCCATGTCGCCGGTGAGCAGCCAGCGCACGCCCGCCCGGTCGGTCACGAAGGTCCGGGCGGTCTTGGCCTCGTCCTTGTAGTAGCCGAAGGCGATCCGACCGCTCTTGGCGACCGTGCCCAGCTCGTCCCCGCCGGGCTTGACCGGCTCCAGGGACTCGTTGAGCACGACCAGGCCGGCGGAGGCGTTGGACTGGAACCGCTGGCCCGCCTCGGGAGAGGAGCCGGGGACCGCCGAGGCGGTGTAGCCCGACTCGCTGGAGCCGAAGCTGTCAATGATCATCCTGCCGGGCAGCAGCTCCTGGAGGCGGTCACGGACGGAGCCGGACAGGATCGCGCCGGTGGAACTGATCACGAGCAGCGACGACAGGTCGTAGGTGCCCGCGGCGATCTCGTCGGCCAGCGGGCGGGCCATCGCGTCACCGGTGATGTTGACCGTCAGGACCTTCTCCCGCTCGATCGCGCGCAGCACCTCGGCCGCGTCGAACTTACGGACGTAGACCATGGTGCCGCCCATCCACCAGGTGATGAAGGTGGCCATCTGTGCCGCGCCGTGCATCAGAGGGGCGGCCGCCAGCATGTTCATCGGCCCGGAGGCCACGGCCGCCTCGATCACCTCCCCCGGCGTGGCGCGTGGCTCCCCGTAGGGGTTGCCGCCGCCGAAGGCGAAGAACAGGTCCTCGGTCCGCCACATCACTCCCTTGGGCATCCCGGTCGTGCCGCCGGTGTAGATGACGTAGACGTCGTCGCCCGACCGTTCGGGGAATCCCCGCGTCTCCCGCCCGCCCGCCAGCGCGTCCCGGTACGGCACCGCCGCCTCGATCCCGGACGGGCCGCCCACCGCGATCAGGTGCCCGAGCCGGGGAGCCCGCGGGGCCGCGGCCGCCACCCGGTCGTCGAACTCCACGTCGAACAGCAGGGCCACGATGTCGGAGTCCCGGTAGAGGTAGAGCAGCTCCGCCTCGACGTAGCGGTAGTTCACGTTGACCGGCACGGCCCTGATCTTGAGCGTGGCCAGCAGTCCCACGACGTACTCGACGCCGTTGTAGAGGTGGATGCCGACGTGCTGGCCGGGGCGCACTCCCCGGTCCGCCAGGTGGTGCGCGAGCCGGTTGGCCGCCGCGTCCAGCTCGGCGTAGGTCATGCGGTCGCCGCCGCAGATGACGGCGGTGCGGTCCCCGATCGCGTCCGCGAGCCCCTCGAACAGATCTGCGTGGTTGAACTCCATCGGCCCCTCCCGGGGGATCAGGGTTTGTCGCTGCCGACCATCCACATCGCGAAGAACTGCGCGCCCCCGCCATAGGCGTGCCCCAGGGCCCGCCTGGCCCCGTCGACCTGGTGCTCCCCCGCCATCCCCCGAACCTGCAACGCCGCCTCGGCGAACCGGATCAGCCCGGACGCGCCGATCGGATTGCTCGACAGCACCCCGCCCGAGGCGTTCCACGGGATGTCGCCGTCCAGGGCCGTGGCCCCGGACTCGGTCAGCTTCCACCCCTCCCCCTCGGCGGCGAAGCCGAGGTTCTCCAACCACATCGGCTCGTACCAGGAGAAGGGCACGTACACCTCGGCCACGTCGATCTCCCGGCGCGGATCGGTGATCCCCGCCTGCCGGTAGACGTCGGCCGCGCAGTCCTTGCCGCCCTGCGGATTCACGGTGTCCCGTCCGGCCCGGAAGATCGGCTCGGAGCGCATCGCCGTACCCAGGACCCAGGCGGGATTGCCGCCGGTGACCTTGTCCTCGGCGGACAGGACCATCGCGCACGCGCCGTCCGAGGAGGGACAGGTGTCCAGGTAGCGGATCGGCTCCCAGAGCATCGGGGTCGACTCGACCATCTTCCGGTCGATTCCGGGGATCTTCAGGTGGGCGTAGGGGTTCTTCAGGGCGTTACGCCGGTCCTTGACCGCCACCAGGTGACCGATGTGCTCGGGCGCGCCGGACCTGCGGATGTACTCGCGGATGTGCGGGGCGAAGTAACCGCCCGCGCCGACCACCAGCGAGGCGCTGAACGGCAGGTGCGTGGACAGGGCCCAGGTCGCGTTGGACTCCGACTGCTTCTCGAAGGCCACCACCAGCACCCGGTCGTGCACGCCGCCCTGGATCAACGAGGCGCCGACCAGAGCCGTGGACCCGCCGACCGAACCGGCGGTGTGCACGCGCATCATCGGCTTGCCCGCGGCGCCGAGCGCGTCGGCCAGATAGGCCTCCGGCATCATCACGCCCTCGAACAGATCGGGCGCCTTGCCGATGACGACGGCGTCGACGTCCTTCCAGGTCAGGCCGGCGTCCTCCAGCGCGCGCAGCGCCGCCTCACGGACCAGCCCGGCGATCGAGACGTCCCGCCGCGTGGTCGTGTAATGAGTCTGGCCGATCCCGATGACCGCACAAGGCCTACCCATGGTCGCTCACCGCTCCTCGCCCGCTCCGCGGGCCGCTCGTACCTCACGGACCACTGCGCTCACCACGTCGGATTCACTCCGGCCCATGGTCGCTCACCGCTCCTCGCCCGCTCCGCGGGCCGCTCGTACCTCACGGACCACTGCGCTCACCACGTCGGGTTCACTCCGCCTCATCGGTCAGGCCTCCAGCACCGTGACGAGGTTGTGCTGCAGGCAGGGGCCGCTGGAGGCGTGTCCGACGGTACGGCTCGCGCCGCCGTCCAGGATGCGCTGGGCGGCCTCACCGATCCTGATCAGTCCGGTGGCCATGACCGGGTTCGCCGCCAGCGGCCCGCCGCTCGGGTTGACGGCCGTGGCCTCGGGAAGCTCCAGCGCCTGGCGGAGGATAAGCTCCTCGTGGCTGAACTGGGCGTGGAGTTCGGCCACGTCGACATGACCCTTGCCGACCCCCGCCGCTCGTGCGGCTTCGGCGGCGGAGGCCGACCGGGCGAGGTCTCTCATGCCCAGGTAATGCGGTTCTATGCGATGGGCCAGGCCCGTTATCCACGCCGGGCGCTCGCACAGCTCTCTGGCCAGGTCCCCGGCCGCCAGCACCACCGCGGCGGCGCCGTCGGTGATCGGGGCGATGTCGTACGGCCGCAGCGGCTCCACCTCGAAGGCGTCCCCGGCGGGATCGGGCAGGTCGAGGGCGTAGGGGTTGACCCGGCCGTCGGCGCGGCTGCGCCGTACGATCTCGTCCAGCGCGGCACGGTCGGCCCCGGCCGCCGAGGCCTGGAGCGCGGCGAAGGAGACCTGGTCGAGTCCGAGCGGGGCCAGATAGTAGGGGTCGAGCTGGAGCGTCATGATCTCCCGCAGGTCCCCCTGGGAGGACTTGCCGAAGCCGTAGACGAGCGCCGAGTCGACGTCGCCGTGCTGGAGTCTGACCCAGGCCTCGTACAGCGCCCAGGCGGCGTCCATCTCCACGTGACTTTCGGAGATCGGCGGCCAGGCGCCGAGGGCGTCGAGCGCGGAGACGAAGGAGAACGGCGCGCCCGCCAGGTAGTCGCACGACCCTGAGCAGGTGAAACCGAACTTGCGCAGGCCGGTCTTCCGCCTGACCTCCTCCAGCGGGGGGAGGATCAGCTCGGACTCGCTGTGTCCCTCGTCGGTCGCGCTGTGGTGGGTCTGCGCGAACGCGACGACCGCAATCTCACGCATCTACAGCTCCGCGTCCGGCTCGCCGGTGGGGGCGAACCACTTGATGTTGTCCATGGACGGCGTCCACTCCCCCTCGGGGATCCACACGGCCCGCACCCGCATGCCCTGCCGTACCTCGTGGGCCGGCACCCCGCCGACCAGGGCGATCATGGGGACGTCCGAGCCGTCCAGCAGGATGTAGGCCGAGACGAACGGCACCTCGGGGGCGCGCGGATCGGGCAGGTTGTTGATCGCGAAAGTGGTGATCGTGCCGGTGTCCGGCAGCTCGACCTCTTCGGTGATCGTGACGCCGCACTCGGGGCAGGAGAGCCGGTGGGGCACGTAGACCTTGTGGCAGGAGCCGCACCGGCAGCCGATGAACACCCCTTCCGCGACACCCTCCAGGAAGCGGCTGAGCGCCAGGCCGGGTTTGAGGACGTACTCGCCGCGAACCGGGGAAACGATCTTGGTGATCTCGGGGACGAAGCTCTCGATGTCGGTGATCTGCCCGGTGCGCTCGGCCCGCCAGCGAGGACGGACCCGCAGGCCGGGGCGCATGGCCTTGACATCACCGGCGTCCACCGCGTGGACGAGCGCGGTGTCGGCCCCGTCCAGCCGGATCATGGCCCAGGCGAAGGGCCGGTCCAGCGGGTGACCCTTTCGCGGGGTGTGCACCCACGACCAGCTCTCGACCGTCCCCGCCGGTCCCACTTCGACGAACTCCCCGGTGACCGCGTCACCGGTGTCGGGGTCGTACTCCAGCGGGGGCACCAGCGTCCGGCCGCCGGCCGTGCGGACCCCGACGACGCGCCCGTCCCGCAACTCGGTGAGGAAGCGCCCGATCACCGGCCCCGTCGTGCGGGTGTAGCCGCCGGGGAACTCGAGCACGTGTCGTGCCTGCAGGGTCATCCGCGCTCCCCCTCCTCCACCGGGTGCCGCGGCCCCGCGGGCGCGGGACCGTCCTGATCGGGATGTCTGTCAGATCGCACGGTCTCGCCCTTCCCAGTACGGGTCGCGCAGCTTGCGCTTGAGGAGCTTGCCGTTGGGCTCGCGCGGCATCTCCTCGATGAAGTCGATGGATTTGGGCCACTTCATCTTCGACAGGCGGCCCCTGAGCGATTCGATGAGCTCCGCGGCGAGCTCGGGCGAGGGGGCGATACCGGGTGCGGGCTCGACCACCGCCTTGATCTGCTCGCCCCACTCCTCGTCGGGAATGCCGAACACCGCCACGTCTGCGATCTTCGGATGGATCATCAGCTCGTTCTCGATCTCGGCCGGGTAGATGTTGGCCCCGCCCGAGATGATCATGTCGGCCTTGCGGTCACAGAGGAACAGGAAGCCTTCCTCGTCGAGGTAGCCGATGTCGCCGACGGTGAAATGGTCCTTCAGGCGGTTGGCCTCGGTCTTGTCCCGGTCGCCCTTGTACTCGAAGCGAACGCCCGTCATCTTCATGTAGATCGTCCCCGGGGTTCCGGTCGGGACCGGCTCCAGGTTCTCGTCCACGATGAGCAGTTCGCTGATCGGCCAGGCGGTTCCGACGGTGCCGGGGTGCTTCTTCCAGCCCTCCGGGGTGGCGATCGTGCCGCCGCCCTCGGTCGCGGCGTAGTACTCGTAGATGCAGTCGCCCCACCACTCGAACATCGCCCACTTGACCGGGACCGGGCAGGGCGCGGCGGCGTGGATCATCCATCTCAGGGAGGACAGGTCGTAGCGGCTCCTGACCTCCTCGGGCAGCGCGAGCAGGCGTTTGAAGTGGGTGGGGACCATGTGCGAGTTGCTGACGCGATACCTCTCGCAGAGCCGGAGCGTCTCCTCGGCGTCCCACCTGTCCATGTAGACGAGCGTGTGGCCCATGTGCAGGGCCGTGCCGCCGAACTGGGTGACGGCGGTGTGGTAGTTCGGCGAGGTGACCAGGTGGGCGTTCTCCTTGCCCGGGGTGATGCCGAACATGCCGAGCAGGAACGTCATCATCTCGGCGGCGTCGTCCGGGTCCAGGCCGCTGAGCGGCCGGCGCACGCCCTTGGGTTTGCCGGTGGTGCCCGAGGTGTAGTGCATGGTGGCGCCCGCCGTGCGGTCGGCGGGAGCGGTGACGGGCCGGCCGCCGGTCAGCTCCGAGACCGGACGCACCCCCTCGGCCGGCCCCAGGCGCCGGAACTCGGCGAGCCGCCCGAACGCGAAGACCCGGTCGCGGGCGATGCCCGACTCGGCGACGCCGCGCAGACCTTCCTCCGCGTGACGCTCGTCGATGAAGAACGCCCGGGCCTCGCTGTCGGCGACGATGTAGCCGATCTCGGGACCGGTGAGGTGCCAGTTGACGGGTGTGTAGTACCACCCGGCCTGCAGCGCGGCCAGGTAGAGCACCAGCCCGTCGGCGCCGTTCGGAACCAGGCCGCAGAACCCGTCGCCGGGCTTCAGTCCCAGTTCCCGCAGGCCGTGCACGAGCTGGTTGGCGCGGGCGAGCAGGTCCGCGGCCCGGTGTTCGGTGCCGTCCGGGTCCACCGCGGCGATCCATTCCGGATCCGCCTGCGCCAGCCTCCAGAAGCCGAGCGTGCCCATCGGAAATCCTCTCTCGTCGAAAGGCCCCGGATCGCCGAAGTGAATCACGTTCTAGATATTTGGGAAAGACTCTGGCGGTACGGGAGGAATGGAACAAGAATCTGTTCTCGTACGCAGGGGCAGACTAACCCGTCGAGACATACCTAGCAAGCGCTTGATCAAGGATTTGGGCTCGGCCGTGATTCCGGCACCACCCCTCTCCGAACAGCCTGAATCAGCGGAGATGAACGGGCAAGGACCGCTT
This sequence comes from Streptosporangium sp. CA-135522, assembly GCF_050949235.1. Classification (NCBI taxonomy): domain Bacteria; kingdom Bacillati; phylum Actinomycetota; class Actinomycetes; order Streptosporangiales; family Streptosporangiaceae; genus Streptosporangium; species Streptosporangium sp. CA-135522. The sequence continues at coordinate 1,678,001 of NZ_CP192026.1, read as the reverse complement.
GCGGCCATCACCCACCCGGCCAGCACGACCAGCCAGCGCCCGCACGCACACCGCGAGTAGCGCACCTCCCCTTCGGAGGTGTGATGGACGGACGCCGGGGCGTCCACCGGACGTTCACATGACGGACAACCGAGCCGCCGTACCGCCGAGATGTCGATGGTCATGCCCTCAGGGTGGTGTCACGGTTCAATACGCTTCAACCCTTACAGCGAGCTGGCGGCGCGGGCGCGGTCGGATCTAGGATCACCTAACAAGCGCTTGCTAAAACAATGGAGGCCGTCATGCAACTGCTGCCGATCAGCACGCCGCACTGCCGGATCGAACGCGACGGCCACGTCGTCGTCGTCACGATGAACCGGCCGGAGGCGAAGAACGCGCTCTCCTCCGACATGCTGGTCGGCCTGGCCGACGCGTGGGCCTACGTCTCGGACGAACCCGAGGTCCGCGTCGCCGTGCTGACCGGCGCGGACGGGACCTTCTGCGCGGGCGCCGACCTGAAGGCCATGGGCACCCCGTCGAGCGACCCCGCGGTCCGCAAGCGCGCCGCGGAGATCCCCGACTTCCACTGGAAGGGCCTGCTCCGCGACTCCGACGCGCTGCCCGCCAAGCCGATCGTCTGCGCGGTCGAGGGCCATGCCGTGGCCGGAGGCACCGAACTGCTCGTCGGCACCGACCTGCGGGTGATCGCCGAGTCGGCCACCCTCGGCCTGTTCGAGGCCCGCCGCGCGCTGTTCCCGATGGGCGGCTCGGCGATCCGGCTTCCCCGCCAGATCCCCTACGCCTTCGCCATGGACATCCTGCTGACCGGCCGGGCCGTCACCGCCCGGGAGGCGCTCGGCATGGGCCTGGTCAACCGCGTCGTCCCGGACGGCCAGGCGCTGGCGGTCGCCCTGGAGATCGCCGCCCAGGTCGCCGAGTGCGGGCCGCTCGCCGTACAGGCCATCCTGCGCACCTACCGCGAGACGCTCGGCCTGCCCGAAACCGAGGCCCTGAAGGTCTCCGACGCCATCGGCTGGCCGGTGATCGGCTCGGAGGACGCCAAGGAGGGCTCCCGAGCTTTCAAAGAGAGGCGTCCGGCCGTCTACCGCGGCAAGTGACCCGGGGGGCGTGACCGTCCGGGATCCCGGCCGTCTACCGCGGCAGGTGACCCCGGGGCGTGACCGTCCGGGGACGTCCCGGCCGGCGGCGGGAGGAACCGGGCCTCGGAGGGAGGCGGGCCCTCACCTGATCCGCGACCGGCGACGCCGGGCCGTGATGCGACACGACGACGGCTACGGGGCGTGACTCATCGATACGGCGGGTCACTCATGCTACGAAGAACGAGTCGATCTTCCAAGCGCCCCAGGAGGCCTGATGACACTCGTTCGCGCTGGTCACGCCATTGCCCTTGCCGCTTTTCTCTTCGCCGGACCACTCATGGCCCCGGCGGCGAACGCCGACGCCCCAGGGACACCCGAGGCCAGATTCTCGGCGACCCTCGTGGCCCGGCACAGTGACAAGTGCCTGGACGTCTACGGCGGCAGCACCCGGAACGGGGCCGACGTGATCCAGTGGACCTGCACGGGCGGCCTCAACCAGGACTGGAGCCTGGTGGCGACCGACAGCGGCTACTACACCATCGAGGCCGCGCACAGCGGCAAGTGCCTGGACGTGTACGGCGGCAGCACCCGGAACGGGGCCGACGCGATCCAGTGGACCTGCGCGGGCACCCCCAACCAGCAGTGGAAGCTCGTCCAAGAGGACGACGGCTACTTCAGCGTCGTCGCCCGGCACAGCGGCAAGTGCCTGGACGTCTACGGCGGCGGCACGTCGGACGGGGCCGACGTGATCCAGTGGACCTGCGCGGGCACCCCCAACCAGCAGTGGAGGCTCGCCTGAGCCGACGGCTGGAACGCGGCACCGCCGGCACCCGCTTCCGGGTGCCGGCGGTGCCGCCGGCCGTCCGGCCGGAGACGACGCCGTCCGGACAGTGACGACGCCGTCCGGACAGTGACGATGCCAGCCGGACAGTGACGACGCCGACCTGACGATGACGCGTCACGATTCCCCTGTGACCTATGTCACCTGGATGAAAAAGGTCCCGCCGGGGAGAGGTCCGGCCGCCGAAATCCCGCACATCTTTCCTGATTTCCAATGAAGGCATGACCTGGGTTGTCGCGGCGAAAACGAGCTTCCCCGGTCACGCGTCGCCCATTTACGGTCGCGGGGCCGGTTCATAAGAAATCTCTTTTTCTATTGAATCATCAACGAGTTGGCCGAATGCGGACAGCCGTCGAGTTGCTCGATAGATATTCTCGTTCTAGCATCACGAAGCGAAAGGATCTACGGCCTACCGGCGACGGATCCTCGGCCCTTTCCTCCTCGGGATGAGGCGGCAATTCACAGATCCGCCGCCTCGTCAAACCGAATACCGCGACCGCGGTAAACATTTACTGGAGGCAACAATGCGAATCTGGCGACCCATTAACGGTCGCGTCAGGTGGCTGTCCCTGGCCGCCGTGGCGAGTCTGGTGCCGCTGCTCGGCGCCGCGCCGGCCATGGCCACCTCCTCGGCGCCGCACGACCCCGTCGGTGCCTATCTCCTGACGGTGGCCCCCGAAGACGACGCGAACACCGATCCGCTCAGGACGGCGACCCTGGTGTGCGGCCCGGACGGGGGCACGCACGTCAACCCGGCGACCGCCTGCGAGCAGCTCCGCCGCGCCGCGGGCCGAGTGGGCGGCGTCCCCGAAGAGCCCGGCCCGTGCACCCGGGAATACGCCCCCGTCCGCGTCACCGCCACCGGAACCTGGAATGGCCGGAAGCATCGATACACGCGGACATATCCGAACCGGTGCACCGCGATACGCGCCACCGGAGGCGTGCTCTTCGCTTTCTGAGTCGCAGGCCGCCGCGAACGCGGGGCATCCTTGCGACAATTCCCACGTTACCGGTGCGTGAACAACCGGTTTTTGCGCCGACGGCGCATGTTCTATTTCGTGATGCCTCGGCGCGAATTCATCAGAGAATTCACCGGCGAGCCCAGAGATGCTCGCATTCGTCGAAAGGACATGTTCATGTTGAAGCACATGGTCGCGATGGCCGCCCTGGCGGTGGCGACGATCGGCCCGGTGACGGCCTGGGCCGAAACGGCGCCGGCCGTGACCGACCTTCCGGCGGTGATGGCCGACTACGAGAAATCAGGCGGCTTCGCCGGAATCCACCACACGATCACGATAGATCGGTACGGCAAGGCCCATGGCGTCGCCGCCACCACGGCCGCCGACTTCCAGCTCACCGCGGAGGAGCTCCAGTCCCTGCGGCGCGGGCTCGGCGGCATCTCGACGTGGGACTCCTCACAGGCGGGCTGCGACGTCTCCGATCACTTCACCTACACCCTGAGCTACCGCGGCCGGCACGCCACCCGCTGTCACGAGCTGCCGTCCGACTGGCGACCCGCGATCGCCCAGTTCGAGGAGATGGTCGCCCGTCACCTCACCATCCGCTCCACGGCGCACGGCCACTGAGATCCGCGCAGGCGGACGGACGACCGCCGCAGACGGGACCGCCGAGCGCCCGTTGCCGGAGGCGAGGGCCGGCAACCGCGCACCACCCACGACGGTGGACGGCGCGCATGAGGTGATTTCCGCGGCAGGACGGTGAGCGTGCTTTCCGCCTCACCGGCGTGCGTCCTTGGAATGCGACGGTTCGGGCCCCGAAGGGCCCGGCGGTGGCGCCGCCCGGCGACCCGACCGATGATCTCGGTCTCCGTCCGGGTGGCGTCACCGCACCGGGGGACTCCGGGATCCGTCCGGGTGGCGTCACCGCACCGGGGGACTCCGGGATCCGTCCCGCCGAGGGACGGGGCCCCGTGGTCACCACCCGCCTCACGGCCAGGTGATCATTCGCGGACGGTCCGCTCGGAAGCCGCTCCGCCGCCGGTACCGGGACGGTCGGTCGACTCCCTGATCACCAGCCGGGTGGGAACCCGAAGCCCTCCCGGCTCCCCTCCGTGCAGGACATCGATGAGCGCGGCGGCGGCCACGGCCCCACGGCGCTCCGCCTCGAAACTGAGCACGGTCAACGGGACCTCCCAGTGTTTGTCCTCGGCGGTCTCGCACATGATCGTGACCAGCAGGTCTCCGGGAATGGAGAGACCGAGCCTGCGGGCGGCGCCGAGCAGTGCCTCGCCGTACGTCTCGTTGAGCCCGTGCACCGCGTCGGGCCGGTCCGGGCGTGACAGCAGCCGCTCGGCCGCTGCGGCGGGGTTCTCTCCGGGCTGGAGCGCCTCGATGATCACGGGATTGCCGTGCGTCCCGGACCAGGATCGATACGCTTTATCGGTGTCGAGGGTGTAGGAGTCGGGTTCGGTGCCGGTGAGCAGCGCGATGCGTGAGGCCCCCGAGTCGCGCAGGCGGCCGAGCAGGGTCTGCAGGGTCCGGTCGGAGTCGCTCTCGACGACGGGCACGTCGGCGAAGTCCAGGTCGAGGGGCTTGCCGTCGGCCACCACGGGTTTGCCCCGCCTGCGGCACTCGGCCATGATCGGGTCGCCGTGCGCGGGGTCCACGACGATCACACCGTCCAGGGGGACCTTGCCCCAGAGGGTGGTGGGCAGGACCACCACCGCGTGGTCGCGCTCGACCGCGAGCATGGTCGCCCCGGAGATGAACGCGGCGTAATAGGGCCGGTAGGTGTGCTCCCAATGCCGCGAGCTGACGTGCTCGACCAGGATGCCGATCACGCCGACCCTGCCGGAGGCGAGCCCGGCCGCGATCGGGTCCGGCTGGTAGCCGAGCCTCTCCGCCGCCGCCCGCACCGCGTCTCGCGTGCTCTCCGAGACCCGGCCCTTGCCGCTCAGGGCGTGGGAGACCGTCGTGATCGACAGCCCGGTTGCCCGGGCGACGTCACGGATGCCGATGCGAGTGACCATCTAGGCATAGTGCCACGGGTGAGAAAACGTTTTGGCAACATTCCTTGACTCTGCCAAAACGCTTTTGCAATGGTTCCGCCAGGCCCCCAATCCAGGAGAGATGTGCCAATGGTCACTACTCGTTCCAGCATCGTCGCCGTAGGCCTGCTGGCACTGCTGCTCACCGCCGGATGCGGCGCGTCGTCCACCTCGGCCAACACGACCGAGGCGAGCGGCGACTCGTACGGAGACTGCAAGGTCACCGGCAAGCGCGGCGAGTTCACGCTCAAGCCCGTCGTCGCGGACACGCTGAGCGTGCAGGGCGACCTGCCCTCTCCGGGCTGGTGGAACGGCGACACCGTCGCCGCCATCAAGGACGGCTACGAATACTGCATGGCCGCCAACATCGCCTACCGGGCAGGACTGTCCAAGCTGGCGATCGAGAACACGCCTTTTGACGCCCTCGTCTCGGGCCGCACCCAGAACTTCGACATGGCCCTGGCCGAGATCTCCATCACCGACGAACGCAAGAAGGTCGTCAACTTCTCCGCGCCTTACTTCGCCTCCAACATCGGCGTGATGGTGAAGAAGGGGGCGTCCGTCACCGCCGGGAACATCCGGACGCTCCGGCTCGGCGTCAAGCAGGGCACGGCGGGCGCGCTGTGGGTGGCCGGCACCCTCAAGCCGGAGCAGCAGCCCAAGGTCTTCGCCAACGACGCGGAGATGAGCGCCGCGCTCCAGGCCGGCCAGATCGACGCGGCCTTCCAGGACGTGGCCATCATGCTCGGCTCGGCCGTCAAGTCGAACGGCCTGCTCGATGTCGTCGGCCAGTACAGCACCGGGGAGTCCTACGGCGCCCTGTATCCGAAGGACTCGGTGAACGCCGAGACGATCAACAAGATCATTGAGCAGATGAAGGCCGACGGGACCCTCGACCGGCTCTCGTCGGCATACCTGTCCAAGGCCTTCGGCGGCGACCCGGGCCGGATCCCGCTCTGGCAGGCGTCGTGACGGCGACGGCCCAGCCCGTCCCGACACCGGGCTGGGGAGCGGCCCTCGCCGGGCTCGCGGCGGCGACGGTCGCCACGGTGGCCACCTGGTCCGTCGCGGCCGCCCTCTTCGAAGCGGCCGGTCCCGGCCTCTGGCGATGGACACTGGGCGCCGTCGCCCTGGCGGGCGCCGTGGCCGTGCTGCTCGTCTACCGCCCGGCGCTGGACGCCTGGCGCTGTTCGAGCCGGTGCGCCGCCTCGGCGGACGTCGTGGAGAAGCGGGGCCTGGCGGCGCGCGTGCGCGAGTCCGCCTGGACCGCGTCCGGCACGTCGTTCGCCATCCTGTGCGCCCTCGCCCTGCTCGTCTTCGTGCTCGCGAACGACGCCGCCGTGCAGCGGACGTTCTTCCAGGGCGAGCTGATCGGCACGAGCACCCTCGACATCGTCCGGGCCTTCGGCACGAACCTGTTCATCGCCGTCGTGGCACAGGTCATCGTGCTGGTCTGGGGACTGGTCCTGGCCCTCGCCCGGCTCGCCCCCGGCCGCGTGGGGCGGCCCATCCGCGCTCTGGCGATCGTCTACATCGACGTCATCCGGGCGGTGCCCGCGATCATCGTCATCTACCTCATCGGCTTCGGCCTGCCGATCGCGCAGATCCCGGTGCTCTCCGGCCTGAGCCAGACCTGGTACGCCATCCTCGCGCTGACGGTCGTCTACGGTGCCTACGTCGCCGAGGTGTTCCGCTCGGGCATCGAGAGCGTGCACCCGAGCCAGGTGTCGGCCTCGCGTTCCCTCGGTTTCTCCCATCTGGCGACGATGCGCCACGTCGTGGTGCCGCAGGCGACCAGACGGGTCGTCCCGCCCCTGCTCAACGACTTCATCGGCCTGCAGAAGGACACCGCGCTGGTCAACGTGATCGGCACGATCGACGCCTTCAACCAGGCCAAGATCTTCTCCGCGAACCACTTCAACCTGTCGTCGGTCACGGTCGTCGCGGGCCTGTTCATCCTGATCACGATTCCGCAGGCGCGCCTCGTCGACCGGCTGATCGCGCGCGACAAGGCCCGGGGGGCGTGATGGCGTTCCTTGAGATCACCGGACTGCGCAAGAGCTACGGAGAGCACGAGGTCCTGCGCGGCATCGACCTGTCGATGGAGCAGCACGAGGTGGTCTGCCTCATCGGAGCCTCGGGCAGCGGCAAGTCCACTCTTCTGCGCTGCGTCAACGCCCTGGAGACGATCGACGGCGGCCGGATCAGGCTCGACGGCGAAGTCGTCTCCGGACCCGGGGTGGACGTCAACCTGCTCCGCCGCGACGTCGGGATGGTCTTCCAGAGCTACAACCTGTTCCCGCACATGAGCGTGCTCGACAACGTCACGCTCGCACCGATCCGGCTCGGAGGGCTCTCCCGCGAGGAGGCCACGAAGAGGGCGATGGCACTGCTGGAGCGCGTCGGCCTGGCGGACCGGGCGGGCGCCTTCCCCGACCGGCTCTCCGGCGGCCAGCAGCAGCGCGTGGCCATCGTGCGCACGCTCGCCATGGAGCCCCGGGTCCTCCTGCTCGACGAGATCACCGCCGCGCTGGACCCCGAGCTCGTCGCCGAGGTGCTCGGCATCGTCCGGCAGCTCGCCGCCGAGGGCATGACCATGCTGCTCGCCACCCACGAGATGAGCTTCGCCCGGGAGGTGGCCGACACGGTCTGCTTCCTTCACCAGGGCAGCCTCCTGGAGCAGGGCCCACCCGAACAGATCTTCACCGAACCCGCAGAGGAGCGCACCCGAATGTTCCTGAAGTCGATCATCGCGGCAGGCCGCCTGTGATCCTCGCGATCCAGCACGAGGACGGCACCGGACCCGGCCTGGTCGGCGAGCGCATCGCGGCGGCCGGCGTCGCGCTGGACCTGCGGTGCCCCTTCCAGGGCGACGACCTGCCCTCGACCCTTGAGGGGTACGAAGGACTGCTCGTCCTCGGCGGCACCCCGGGCACCTACGACGTCGACATCGCGCCCTGGCTACCGCACGCCCGTGACCTGCTGCGCGAAGCCGTACGCGATCAGGTGCCCACGCTCGGGGTCTGCCTCGGCGGGCAGTTGCTCGCCGCCGCCTGCGGCGGCGAGGTCGCGGTCGCCGCGCGGCCCCAGGTCGGGCTGTACGGCCTGCGCGCCCATCCCGCCGCCGCGGACGACCGGCTCTTCGCCGGCTTCCCCGCGGACGGGCAGGCCGTCCAGTGGCACTGGGACGAGATCACATCGCTGCCCCCGGGGGCCGTGCCCCTGCTGTGGGACGCGGACTTCCCCTTCCAGGCCTACCGGCTGGGTCCGGTGGCGTGGGGCGTGCAGTTCCATCCCGAAGTCCTGCTCGACTCGGCTCGGGCATGGGCCAAGGACGAGTCGGGCAAGCTCGCACGGCTGGGAGTGGACGTGGCCGGGATGCTCTGTCGGATCGAGGCCGCCGAACCGGCCCTGCGGGCGCTCTGGGGCGGCGTGGCCGACCGCTGGATCGGCGTCGTCGGTTCTCACCCTGCCGCGCCCGGGGCCGATCATCGGGAAACCGCGATGAGGCCGGCGGAGTAGGCGATGATCACCGGCTGAACCCGGTCACGGGCGTCGAGCCTGACCGGCGGGCACCAGGTCACCGGCGTGAGATCTGGCCGGCGGGCACCAGGTCACCGGCGTCGAGCCTGACCGGCGGGCACCAGGTCACCGGTGTCAGACCTGGCCGGCGGGCACCCGGCACGGATGCCCGCCGTTCCCGGCGCGATGCGGCCCGTCACGCGGGCTGGTCCCAGATGCTGGTCGCGTCCGTCTCCCGGCGTGCGGGCGCGGACTGCTCCAGGGGCCATTCGAGCACCGAGCGCGCGTTCTCCAGGTCGTCGGTGGCGATGACGATCCGCACTCCCCCGAAGGTGGTGTAGGCGAGGTCGATGTTGACGTTCGCGTCGGCGAGCTGCCGGACCAGCTCGCCGAGCGTTCCCGGCCGATCCTCGATGTCCACCACCAGCACCGGTCGCTCGTCGGCGATTCCCATGCCGGCGCCTTCGAGCGCCTCCCGGCATCTGGCCGCGGCCGCGTCGTCGACGAGCAGGTGAACGATGCCCTTGCCCTCGCCCGTGAAGGCCGCCAGGCCCTGGATGCTCACGCCGCACTCACCGGTGACTTCCCCTAATCGGGCCAGCTCCCCCGGTTGATCGCTAAGAATGACGGCTATATCCGTGGGCATCGCCCCTCAATATTCTCATTAACTCACAAAAACGACAATCCACCCCTCGCCTGCCGTCGTCGCCCGGTCGCCGCACCGGGAGGCCCGCGGGATCCGTCTGCGCGTCCACATTTATATAAGGGCTGTTATATTAGCGCTGTGATATTTTTTGGCCCCATCGCGCCACCTGGACGACGGCAGGCGCTTCACGTCCGGCCGGCCTCCACACCGGCGGAGCCGCGCCCATGACCTGGCGCGAGCGGCTGATCGATGTCCGCCCCCTCCGCACCAGCCGGCCGTTCCGCGATCTGTGGATCGGTTCCTCCCTCGCCTCGCTCGGTCAGCAGATCGCCGTCGTCGCCGTCCTTCTGCAGGTCTGGGATCTCACTCGTAGCCCGCTCTGGACCGGAGCCATCGGCCTTGCCACAGGCGTACCTCTACTCGTCCTCGGGCTGGTCGGCGGATCATTGGCCGACGCCGTCGACCGCAGGACCCTCGTCCGTGCCACCGCCGCGGGCCAGGTGCTGACAGCCGTAGGCCTCGTGGTGCAGGCCGCCGCGGGAAACCGGTCGGTCCTGCTGCTGCTCGCCCTGGTCGCCGCGCAGTCCGGCTGCGCGGCGCTCGGGGCCCCGGCGCGGCGCACCTTCCCCGTCCGGTTGCTTCCCGCCGACCAGGTCGCCGCCGGGCTCGCCCTGCAGAACGTCGCCTTCCAGGCCTCCATGCTCGCCGGGCCCGCCCTCGCCGGCCTCGTGCTCGCGCAGTGGGGCCACCCCGCCGCGTACGCGATCCAAGCCCTCGCCGGCGTCGCTTCGCTGGTCGCCGTGGTCCGGCTGCCTCCGATGGCCGCCCCGCGCACCGGCGACGACCGGCGATCAGTGCACGGCACGCGTCGACGTCGTGGTCCGGCCCGGGGAGGCTGGCGAATCATCCTCCGGAGCCCCACCCTGTGGGGCTCCTTCGCCACCGACCTCGCCGCCACCGTCCTGACCATGCCGATCGCGATCTTCCCTCTGATCAACGAGATCCGCTTCGAGGGCAACCCCCGGACCCTGGGGCTCTTCCTGTCCGCGATCGCAGTCGGCGGGCTCAGCGCCGGCCTGCTCTCCGGGACCGTCACCCGGCTGCGCCGCGGCGGCCTCGTCCAGCTCGTCGCGGCCACGATCTGGGGTCTGGCCCTCGCCGGCTTCGGCCTGGCCGGACCCCTCTGGCTCGCCCTCTGCTGCCTGGCGATCGCCGGTGCGGCCGACACCATCGCCGTGATCACCAGGGGCGCGCTGGTCCAGCTTGAGGCACCCGACCATTACCGCGGGCGGATCTCCTCGGTCGAGCACGTCATCGGCATCGCCGGTCCCGAGATCGGCAACTTCCGTGGAGGACTCCTCGCCTCCCTCACGTCCGCACCCGTAGCGCTCGTCGCGGGCGGCCTGGCGGCCGCGCTCGCCGTTGTCACCGTCGGCCTGATCAACCGCCCCCTGCGCGATCACCACGCCCCGTCCCGGCACGAAGGCTCGCCACCGCCCGAAGTGCCGCCGGCGAGTCCCTCGCGGGAGGTGGCCTTCGCCGACGAACCACGATGAGGCGACGCCGGAGGGCGCGGAGTGCTACTCCCGGGTCAACCGGCCGAGACGCTCGGTGGCCTCGATGTAGTCCTCCACCATGCCGAACACGACGTCCTTGGCCGACCTCACCTGGTTCATGGTCCCGATGATCTGACCGGCCGGGAAGGTGGCCAGTTCGGCGGCGTCGGAGCGGCCGATCCGGCGCAGCGCGTCGGACACCAGCATGAACTGCAGCGGCATCGGCAGGGTGCCGGGCGAGTCGGCCGCCTCCCACGCGTCGGTCCACTCGTTCTTCAGCAGGCGGGCGGGCTTGCCCGTCCAGGAGCGGGAGCGCACGGTGTCACGGGAGGTGGCCTCCAGGATGCGCCGCTTGGCCATCTCCGGGGTGTCGGCCTCCTCGACGGTCAACCAGATGGACCCGGTCCACACGCCCTCGGCGCCGAGCGCCATGCCCGCGGCCATCTGACGGCCGTCGCCGATGCCGCCGGCCGCCAGCACGGGCACGTCCACCGCGTCCACGACCTGCGGGATGAGCACCATCGTGGAGATCTCGCCGGTGTGCCCTCCCGCCTCGGTGCCCTGCGCGACGACGATGTCCACGCCGACCTCGACCTGCTTGACCGCGTGCCGGGGGGTGGACGCCAGCGCCGCCACCTTCACCCCCCGGGCGTGCGCCAGCTCGACGACGTCGGCGGGGGGCGGGCCGAGGGCGTTGGCCAGGAGCGCGATCGGGTGCCTCAGCGCCACCTCGACCTGGGGCCGGGCGGTGGCGTCGGTCCAGCCGAGCAGGACCTTGCCCGCGTCGGAAGCCGACAACTCCGCGACGCCGTGCGCGGCGAGCAGGTCGTCGACGAACCTGCGGTGGCCGTCGGGGATCATCCCCTGCAGCCGCCCCACCAGATCCTCGGGAGAGTCGACCCCCAGGTCGGCTCCGGCGTAGGAGGCGGGCATGACCACGTCGACGCCGTACGGCCTGCCGTCGACGTGGTCGTCGATCCACTTGAGCTCGATCTCGAGCTCTTCCGGAGTGAAGTAGAGGGCGCCGAGCACCCCCATCCCGCCGGCGCGGCTGACCGCGGCGACGACGTCCCGGCAGTGGCTGAACGCGAAGATCGGAAGCTCGATCCCGAGCATGTCCGTGGCACGTGTCCGCATGCGCCCACGGTACGGCCGACCGTCAATAAACTGCAACGCGTTCTAGTCCAGAATATTTCGTCGGTATTGATGGGCCCCTACTCGGTATTGACGGACCCCTATACGGGCCCCGATAAGGGAAACACGTTTCACCGGGGCATTCTTCGCCAGATCGCGCGAGGCAGCACGCGCATCACCGCGAAAACCGCCCGCAGCCTCCCGGGCACCCACACGACCTCGGCCTCCGAGCGCAGCCCGGCGATCACCGCGTCGGCGACCTCTCCCGGCGTGCAGGACATCGGCGCCGGAGACATGCCCTCGGTCATCCTGCCGACCACGAAGCCGGGCCGCACCACCATCACCCGGGCGCCCGAGCCGTGCAGCGCGTCGCCCAACCCCTGGGCGAAACCGTCCAGGCCCGCCTTGGCCGAGCCGTACACGAAGTTGGCCCGGCGCACCCGCACCCCCGCCACCGAGGAGAGGACCACCAGCGTGCCGTGGCCCTGCTCGCGCAGCCGCCGGGCGGCGTAGAGCCCGGCCGACACGTGCCCCCCGTAGTTGACGGCGACCGCCTCGGCGGCGGCCACCGGATCGGCGTCATAGACGGCCTGGCTGCCCAGGACGCCGAAGGCGGGGATGACCACGTCCAGGTCGCCGACCAGCTTGGCCGCGGTCTCGATCACCTCGCCGTGCGTCTCGGGACGGGAGGCGTCGAAGTCCAGCAGGTGCACCTCGGCGGCCCCGATCACCGGGGGTGCGCCGCCGGCGCCGCGGGCCGCGAGCACGACCCGGCGGGCGCCGTCGCGGACCAGCCGCTCGACGATCGCCAGCCCGATCTCGCTGCGCCCGCCCAGCAGCAGCACGGTGTCCACCGAACCCAGGGCGTTCTTCACAGCACGAGCCTCCTGGCCAGGTCGGAGCGGAACACCCGGCGGGGGTCCACCTCGTCACGGATCCCACGCCACTCACCCAGTCGCGGATACATCGCGGTCATCGTCTCCGCCGCCATCCGCGAGTCCTTGGCCAGGTATACCCGGCCGCCCGCCTCGGCCACCCAGCCGTCGAATTCCCGCAACAGCACGGCCAGCCCGCGCCGCCCCGCCGGGATGTCCAGGGCGAGCGTCCAGCCGGGGACCGGGAACGACAGCATCCCCGGCGTGCCCGGACCGAACCGCTTCAGCACGGTGAGGAAGGAGACCACGCCCTCGGCCGACAGCCGGGAGACGATCCGCCGCAGCGTCGCCTCCTCGCCGAACGGCACCACGAACTGGTACTGCACCAGGCCGCGCGAGCCGTAGACCCGGTTCCAGCCGTCCACGAAGTCCAGCGGGTGGAAGAACGGCCCGAGATCCTGCACGAGACCGGTCCTGGGACGGGCCCTGCGATACCAGGCCTCGTTGAACGCCCGCACGGTCACCGGATTGAGCAGGCCGTTCGGCGCCCAGGCCGGAGCCCTCACCGCGGGGCCGGGGGCGAACGCCAGCGGGTCGGCGCCGCGCGGCAGCTCCTCGCGGCCCGCGTGGTCACCCCTGGTGAGCACGCTGCGGCCCATCCGGCCGCCGCGGGCGAGCAGGTCGATCCAGGCGACCGTGTAGCGGTGACGATCATCGGTGGCGGCCATCGTCTCGAGCGTCTGGTCCAGGTCACGGGTCCGCTCGACGTCCACCCGAATGCGCGAGGTCTCGATCGGGACGCACCCGAACACCGCCTCGGTGATCACGCCGGTGAGTCCCATCCCGCCGACCGTGGCCCAGAACAGGTCGCTTTCCGGCGTGAGGGTACGGCGGGCGCCGTCGGCCGTGACCAGGGTGAGGGAGCGCAGGTGCGCGCCGAAGGAGGAGTCGGCGTGGTGGTTCTTGCCGTGCACGTCGGCCGCCACGGCCCCGCCGACGGTCACATGCCTGGTGCCCGGGGTGACCGGGACGAACCAGCCCCGTGGCACCAGCGCGGCCATGAGGTCGTGCAGGCTCAGCCCGGCGGCGGCGGTCACCAGCCCGGTGTTCTCATCCAGGGACCACGAGGTCAGCGCGGTGCAGTCGAGGACCAGACCGCCGGAGTTCTGCGCGGCGTCGCCGTAGGAGCGGCCGAGCCCCCGGGCCGCGACGCCCCGGCCGGGAGCCCGCCGTACCAGCTCGGCGACCTCCTCGGCCGAGCGGGGGCGGGCCAGGCGGGCGGGGGTCGGCGCGGTACGGCCCCAGCCGGTCAGGAAGGTCATGTCAGATATATACCGATAAGGAGGGAGGAGAGCAGGAGGGCGATGAACACCTGGAGGTGCCGGTCACGCAGGGCGAGCTCTTCGGGCTCCTCCCCCACCCCCCGGTCCACCAGCAGGTTGTGTCGCAGGACGATGAGCACGAAGGGAACGATGCTGATCCCGTAGAACGGCCCGGGATGGTCGTTGAGCGCCCACAGGCAGTAGGTCACGATCATGGCGCCGGAGGACATCGCGCGGACGCCGGCCAGGTAGCCGGGGGTGTAGGCGGCCAGGATGGCCCGCGTGGAGCCGCCTCCGGAGGCGCGCAGCTCCACCTCGCGCTTGCCGGCCACGAGCTGGAGCGAGCCGAGCGAGACCACCACGAGGAACCAGCTCGTCACCGGCACGTCCACGGCGACCGCCCCGGCGAAGGCGCGGATCACGTGGCAGCCCGCCACCGCGACCAGGTCCACCACGACCTGGTGCTTGAGCCAGTAGGTGTAGGAGAAGGTCAGCGCCAGGTATCCGGCGACGACGGCCGGCAACCGCCAGTCGCCGGACAGCGCGGCCAGCGCCGGAGCCAGCACCACGAGCAGGACTCCGGCGGTCCGGGCGAGCCGTACCGGGACCAGACCCGCCGCGACCGGGCGATGGCGCTTGCGCGGGTGGCGGCGGTCGGCCTCGACGTCGGCCGCGTCGTTGAGCAGGTAGGTGCCGCCGGCGGCCAGGCAGAACGCCGCGAAGGCGATCAGCGTGTCCAGGAGCCCCCGGGGGGTCACCAGCACGCCGGCCGCCGCCGGCGCCGCGAAGACCAGGGCGTTCTTCAGCCACTGGCGCGGGCGGCAGGCCCTCAGGAGAGCGACCGGTGAGAACCTCCGGGCGGCGACCACGGCCGCCGCCTCCCCGTCCGCCGGCCGCCCGGTTCCCGGGTCCCGATCGCCCGGGCCCGTGGGGGTCCGCATCGTCGAGTCCTGGTCATCCAGACCCGCCGGACCTTGATCGTCCAGACCCACAGAGCTCCGGCTCACCAGGTCCCGGTCGCCCGGGTTCACCGGATCCCGGTCCGCCGGGCCCCGGTCACCGAAGCTCACCGCGTCTCGGTTCGTCAGGCCCGGGCCGTGCCGCGGACCGCGACGAAACCGCCGACCAGCAGGACGAGTCCCAGCAGGAGCAGGATGACCGGGATCGTCACCTTGAGCAGGGTGATCTGGCTCTTGCCGTCGGTGGCGTTCTTCACCAGCTCACCGACCGTCTGGGGGGTCATCTTGGCCGTCGCCGAGAAGGCGACGATGCTGTGCTCGCCGTCCTGGGTCTTGAGGACGTCGTGGCGCTGCTGTTCCTGCTTGACCGGCGAGCCGGTCGTGGGCTCGATCCAGAACGTGTTCTTGCCCTCGTAGAGCCGGTCCACCTGCACGTCGCCCGTCGTGTCCGTCACCCCCATGATCGAGGCGGGCACGCTGCGGGTCTCGATCTTCGTCGTTGGGGCGACCTGCTCGAACTTGTAGACCGGCAGCCCGTTGACGTTGTCCTCGCCGACGAACTTGGCGTCGAACGTCATCCCGGCGGTGGAGTTGAAGACCCGGTAGGTCTTCTTCTCGACGTCGAACGGGAACTTGTAGATCTGGCCCTCCATCTTGGCGGGCTTCTTGTCGAGGTTCACCGCGCAGCAGTCGACGCCCTCGCCGGTGTACTTGTTGAAGGCACTGCGCCGCTCGTTGAGGGCGATCATCGGGTTGTTGTTGGTCACGTCGTTGACCGCCATGACCTCGTCCCACACGACCCGGTCACCCTGGGCCTGGGACACGTCCCCGCGGGTGGTCACGGTGATGCCGAGGTTGCCGGTCATCACCTTGAGGTCCTTGGCGCTGAAGTACTGGGCTCCCTGCGCCTCCAGCTTGGAGATCCCGTACTGGGCGGCGGGGGCCGCGATGAGGCTGCCTCCGATCTGGAACCGCACGAGCGGTGCCAGCACGATGAGGAACGCCCCGACGGCTAACAGGACTGCTCCGACGACCCGGCGCATCTACCCTCCTGGGGGAACACAGCATGGGGGGTTTAGGGGGAGATTTGTGGATTAACAAAGCTACTGGCCAGTATGTTAGGGGCCGAAAGTGACCGGCGTCACCCAGGGATGCGGAAAAGTGACCGAAACAGGTTCTAGATCGAGTTCCCTCCCCCGGCAGGCGCCGCCGGAGGTCGGCGGGCACGTGGACACCCTCGACGGCGTGCGCGCGGTCGCCTCGTTCGCCGTGCTCGTCTTCCACGTCGCCAGCGAGTCCGGCGCCGCGCTGCGCGAGGGCTTCGGCGGGGCGCTGCTCTCCCGTGGCGACGTGGCCGTGCCGATCTTCTTCGCGCTCTCCGGGCTGCTGCTCTACCGGCCCCACGCGGCCTGCCTGCTGCGCGGGGACGCTCCCGTCCGCACCCGGGCCTACCTGTGGAAACGAGCCGTCCGCATCCTTCCCGCCTACTGGCTGGTGGTCGTCACGGCGATGCTCATCTGGTCGGACGGTCACCTGTCCGACGGCTGGAGCTGGCTGGCGCTGCTGACCCTCACCCAGAACTACGTGACCGAGCACTGGTGGTTCGGCCTGGGCCCCAAGGGCCTGGCCCAGATGTGGAGCCTGTCGGTGGAGGCGGCCTTCTACCTCCTGCTCCCCCTGATCGCGGCGGCCCTGGCCGCCTTCGCCCGGCGCGGCGGTGGCGACGTGCACCGGCGGGCCCGGCGGCTGCTGGCGGGCGTGGGCGCGCTGGCCGCGCTGTCCTTCGCGTGGACGCTGCTGATCTACTACCCGCAGTACCGTCCCTTCCTGAACAGCTGGCCGCCCCGATCGGCGGTCTTCTTCGCCGCCGGGATGGCCCTGGCCGTGCTCCTGGCCTGGGTGCACGCCGACCCGGACGAGAACTCCCCGGCCCGGCGCCTGCGGCGGGCGATGTCGGCCTCCCCGGGTTCGTGGTGGCTGATCGCCGCCCTGGCCTACGCGGTCGCCGCCTCTCCCGTGACCGGGACCCGCTTCCTCGGCATCGACGGCGTCTGGTCGGGCCTGTTCGAGCTGGCCCTCTACACCGTCGTCGCCTTCTGCCTGCTCGTCCCGGCCACGCTGCCGCCGCCGGGCGACTCGATCGTCCGGACCCTGCTCGCCAACCCGGTGATGAGCTATCTCGGCCGCGTCTCCTACGGCGTGTTCCTGTGGCAGTTCGCGGCCATCTACCTCTGGTACGGGTTCACCGAGCAGCAGCAGTTCACCGGCAACTTCCTGGCCAACCTGGTGCCCATCACCGCCATGACGCTCGCGATGGCCGCCCTGACCCACCGGTTCGTGGAACGGCCCCTGCGCCACCTCAACCGCCTCGTGCGCGGCTGAGCGGAGGCCTCTCGGCGACGGCGACACCGACCGGCCCTGTCTGAGGCTGGTGCCCGGGCTCGTTCGCCGCCCACGTGGTCGTGTGGCTCGCGGAACCGGCGCGCGTGGTCTTCGCGAGTGGCGCGGGGAAGGAACCTGTTTTCACCATCCGGATAAATACAGACGTGAAATCAATTGAGGCCCTCTCGGCAGGTGGTACGGCAGGGTTCGGGAGGCCGATTCCTGTTGACGACTCGACGATCATCGATGCGTCCCTGCGAGATCCCGAGCGTTTCGCCGAGTTGTTCGACCGGCATGCCGCCGTGCTGCACCGCTACGTCGTCCGGCGACTTGGCCCAGACCACGCCGAGGACGTGGTGGCCGAGGCGTTCACCAGGGCGTTCGCGAAACGGCACAGGTACGCCCTCGACCGTTCCGACGCCCTGCCGTGGCTGTACGGCATCGCCACCAACATCATCGGTAGCCACCGTAGGGCGGAGGTGCGCGGCTATCGGGCCCTCGCCCGTACCGGGGAGGACCCGGTCGCTGCGGCCTTCGACGACCGGGTGGTCGCCAGGGTCGCCGCCTCGGCCACCCGCGAACGGCTCGCCGCCGCCCTTGCCAAGCTCGGCCGGGGCGAGCGCGACGTCCTGCTGCTGATCGCCTGGGGCGACCTCAGCTACGAGGAGACCGCGCGAGCGTTGGACGTGCCCATCGGGACCGTCCGCTCCCGGCTGTCCCGCGCCCGCCGCAAGATCACCAATGTCCTTGGTGGCACCAATCCGACCGACTTGATCGAGGAGACACCGTGAACGACCTGGACCTCGTCCGCGACCTGCGCTCACAGGTACGGCTGAGCGAAGAGCACGATCTTCACGGTGCCCGGCGGCACTTGCTGGCCGCGATGGCTCCCTCGCCAAAGAGCCGCAGGACGGTACCTCGTATGGTGCTGCGTGTGGCAGCGGTCGGCGCCCTCGGCCTCGCGATCACCGCGGGCGTCACAGTCGTGCAGAACATCGGCACGGACGGCCGTGGGAAGGGAATTACCAGTGCCCCGGCGTGGCTGCCCGTCGCGAACGCGGAGATACTGGCCAAGCGGGCGACCGCGGCGGCGGGGGGAGCCGAGGATACCTATCCCCGCGCCGATCAGTGGATCTACTTCAAGAACGACATCTACTCCTCACCGAAGGCGACGCCCAAGTCGAAGGTGCCGCCCATCGGCGGAGGGAAGAGCGGCTCGCGGTACACGATGGAAGGATGGGCTCGGGGCGACGGCAAGAAGACGGCACACCGTGCTGAAGACGGCACGCTGATCACAGCAGCCGTCAATCAACCAGACCGTAAGCCACTGCAGCACGACCTCGCTTACCTACGCTCGCTTCCCTTGGAGCCCTCCGCCTTGCTCGAACGCCTGAAAAAGGGCGACACCACGAGCGGCTCTTCGCGATTGGAGGCGATCGCGGTCTTCCACCAAGCCCAAATGCTCCTCCAGGAGGTCACGCCGCCGCCCCGCCTGCGTGCCGCTCTCTACACCACTATCGCGCGTCTGGACGGCGTCGGGATGGAGGAGAAGGTGCGCGATCTGGCGGGCCGAGAGGGGATCGGGATCTACCTGGATGATCAGGGGTTCCGTCACGAGATCATCGTCGACCCGAACACGTACGCGTTCTTTGGGGTGCGCGGGCTCTATCTGAGTGGGAAGCGGACGCCGGACGGCCGCATGTTCTCGAAAGGGGAAGTGGTCTACTCAACCGCTCGCCTAGCCGACGGGATCGTGGACCACGCGGGGAGCATCCCGTAAACCAGGGTCGCAGCAGGTACAGGACCCCCTCCACCGCGGAGGATCAGCCGAAGTAGTCGTACGCCTGCCGGATCCGTCCGTTGTCAAGAGTCAGGACGCGCCATCTCTTGTACACGGGGCCATGAGAGCCGCTACCAAGGCGGGCGATCAAACGACTCGACGTGAATCCCGACGACTTCCAAGTCCTCGCCACCAAGGACCTAGGAGGGCTGCTCGCCCTCGGCGTGCGGCGCCCCGAGGGCGACGCCGGTCAGGCAGACCGGAGCCGTCGGGTCGTCCATCACGACCCGCATCCCCCTGCTCAGCGCCGTCACCGGGAAGTGGATCAATCCCATGGACGTCTTCCTGAGGCTGAGCACGATCCGTTCGTCGCCGACCTCGACGCTCACCGAGACCGGGCGGTCGGCCGTGTAGGCCAGCGCGCCCGCGGTCGCCTGGCCTCCGAAGGAGACCGCGTCGGGGAAGACGGCGGCGCCGTTGACCACCGGGATGCATCGTTCGCCCTCGCCCCGGGCGGCGAAGAAGCCGAAGACGCTCATCCGCGCCAGCCTGCCGTCACGGTCGAAGACGCGGGCGTTCTCGGACGGCTCGGGATGGGCCATCCTGACCCGCACCGCCGGGCGGGCCAGCGGAGCGAGCAGGTGGCTGCTGAGCCGCCGGTCGCCGTTGACCGGCAGCACGATGTCGGCGGGAAGCGGGGTCGGGTAGATCACGACGTCGTCCGGCGCGGCGGCGAGCTGTGCGGCGGCGGTGTCGAGGTAGGCCCGGACGCGGTCGCCGGTGAGGGTCTCCCGGTAGGTCCCGATCGAGATGACCGACAGCACGAGGTAGGCCACCGCGACCGGTCCCGCCAGGAGGAGGAGCCGGGACCGGGCGGGCGGCGGGCGGCGGTAGGCGCCGCTCTCCCCGCGGACCGGCAGCAGCGCGAGTCCCAGGCAGATCGCGAAGACCACGACCGCGTCGGCGACGTAACGGCTCTCCATGCCCACCAGCGACGTGTAGCTGCCCCGGGCGATCACCGTCGGGACGGCGTCGGCGAGGAGCAGGTAACCCCCCAGGACGACCCACGCCCGCAGCGCCCGGCGCCGGTGGACGACGCTGACCACCAGCAACGCCACCAGGACCGTCCACGCGACCGCGACGACGGCGGTGGAGGGGCTCGCCAGGCCGCCGGCCGGGGTCGGCACCCACGCGAGCGGGCCGCCGACCGCCCCGCTCGGGAACGTACGGCCCAGCATGAGCGAGACCAGGTCCACGGCCACGTCGGATCTGGGCAGCGACGCGCCCTCCCCCGGAGCGGTGTCCATCCTGGCGAGATAGGCGATCGTGTAGGCGGCCAGCGCCATCACGTGCACCGACCACAGCCGCCAGTGCCGCCGTACCTCGCCGAGCATCGACCGCGCCCAACCCGCCTTGCGGTCCCGCAGGAAGGCCGTGGTCAGGGCGAAGAGCAGGAAGGTGACGAAGACGCCCTTGGTGCTGAAGGCCATGCCGGCCACGCACCACGCCAGCGCGCGGCGGCCGTACCGGTCGCCCTCGCCGCGGGTGAAACGGACCTGGTCGGTCAGCGCGAGCACCAGGACGAGCTGGAGCGGGATCGCGTTGATGGCGGCCGCCCACCAGCCGAACGCCGGGATCGTCAGCGGGGAGAACAGCAGCAGCGCCAGCGGCGCCAGGATCGCCGGCCGGGTGCCGAACAGGGTCCGAAGCAGCCGGAGCGCCAGCACGCTGAGCAGTGCCTGCGCGACGAACGTGACACCGGCCACCAGCAGCCAGTCGTAGGGGGCGATGCGCGAGAGCACCCAGGTCAGCGCGATCGCGCCGGGCATGAAGTGGCCCTTGTGCACCCGGGTCACGAAATCGAGGGTGAGATCGTTCTCGTAGGCGTTGCCCACGAACAGCAGGTCGTCCTCGACGAAGTAGGAATCGCTCAGGACCAGCACCCGCAGGCAGAGCGACGCCACAATGATCAGGAGGGCGCCGAGCAGCACCGGACCGCGCAGCGCCGCCAGCCAGCCGGGCAGCGCGATCCGCAACGTCGGCGACTCTGGCCGCTCGGTCTCCGTGGCCTTCACCGGCCCTCTCCCTCTGATCCCGTGCTCCGGCGGAACACCCTACGAGCAGGACAAGATTGCCACCAACGCGGTGTTATGCTCCGGCGCACCTGGTTTGTTCGACCCCGCGGACACCTGATTTGTTCTACTCCGTAGAGGAGCAGCGTTGGAGACCCCTCAGGCACCGTTCCGGGCCACTCTGGGCCGGTCGGTCAGGCTGCTCGGCGCCTTTCGCAAGGAGCAGAGCGATCCGGACTTCTTCTACGGCATGCTGGCCCGCGACACGGTGGCCCAGCTCGCCTCCTACACCGAGCTGGACGGCGCGCTCGTCGCCGACGTCGGTGGCGGCCCCGGTTACTTCACCGACGTGCTGCGGACGGCGGGCGCCCGGCCGGTCTGCGTGGACTGCGACGCCGGCGAGATGATGGCCCGGCAGGGTGCCGCTCCCGAAGGGGCGGTGCTGGGCAGCGCGCTCGACCTGCCGCTGGCGACCGGTTCGGTGGACGTCTGCTTCTCCTCCAACGTGCTGGAGCACGTGCCCGACCCCTGGCGGATGGCCGACGAGATGGTCCGGGTGACCCGGCCGGGTGGCGTGGTCTACCTGTCCTTCACCAACTGGCTGTCCCCCTGGGGCGGCCACGAGACGTCTCCCTGGCACTATCTCGGCGGCCACCGCGCCGCCGCCCGCTACACCCGCAAATATGGCAAATCCCCGAAGAACGTCTACCGCACGAGCCTCCACCCGGTCTCGGTCGGCGCGGCGCTGCGCTGGGCCAGGCGGCAGCCGGACGCCACCGTCCTGGACGCGCTGCCCCGCTACCACCCACGCTGGGCGACCCCGGTGATCCACGTCCCCGGGTTGCGCGAGATCGTGAGCTGGAACCTGCTGCTCATCCTGCGCCGCCACTGACCGCCCCCTCCGCGCCACTGTTCGCGCCACCGTCCGCGCCCGCCCGGGCGCCGACCGCTCCAGCGAAAGCGCCACCGTCCGCGCCCGCCTGAGCACCGGCTACTCCGGCGAAGCCGCCACCGTCCGCGCCCGCCCGGGCGCCGACCGCTCCGGCGAAGCCGCCACCTCCGGCGCCCGCCGGGACACCGCCGTCCGGTACGGCCGCGCCGAGCACCACCGCGCGCAGGCATGCCCGGTCCCCCTGGACCGAGATCCGTACCGGCCCCGGGACGATCGCGGCCGGCAGGTAGACCCGCTCCCGGTCGGCCCGCAGCAGGACCTCGCTTCGCCGGTCGCCCCTGAGCACGGTCGCGCGCGTGTCGCGCGGCACGCGGTAGTCGAGGCGGACGACGTTGCCCTCGCGGGCGGCGGGGAGGTCGGCGACGGCCGTGCCGCCGCGCAGCGGCAGGCAGGAGCCGGCCTCGGCCGCCACGTATCCGCCGAAGACGGTGGCGGGCACCAGGTGGCCGCGATCGTCGAAGGTCACCGCGCGGTAGGACGTCCCCGGCCGCCCGACCCTGTCCCGCAGCGCGCCCTCGACCAGCGGGCTGAGCGCCCGGGAGGTCAGCCGGTCCTCGACGGCCTGCCAGGGGAACAGCATCCTGTCGGGCACGAACGAGGGATACACGCCCGTCTCGGGATCGAGCGCGGCCAGATCCGCGCGGGCCGCCGCGAAGTAGGCGCGGTTGCGCTCGCCCGGCAGCCCCTGGGCGAAGCCCGACGCCGATACGAGGGCGAGCGCCACGTAGGCGCACGCGGCGGGGAGGACGAACGGTGACGCCGCCCGCGCGGCCCCGCCCGCCCTCGGCGGATCCCGCCGCGGGATCTCGCCTCCCCCGGAGAGGTCCCGTCGCGAGACCACCGCCTCCGGTGAGCCCCGCACCGGGGCCCCGCTCTCCTCAGGACCCTCCTCGGGCTCCTCTCGCCACGGCATCAGGGCCAGCGCCAGGCAGACCGCGAGCACGGGCAGGGCGTCGGCGACGTAGCGGCTCTCGAAGGCGTGCTGGGCCGACCCCGACCTGCTGACCATGATCAGCAAGCTGTCCACGACCAGGAGGTAACCCGCGGCCAGGGCCCAGGCGGCGGACGCGGTGGGACGCCTGCGGCAGGTGCCCGCCACGACGGCGGCCAGGACCAGCCAGGCCACCGCGACCTCGACGGCCCGGTGGGCGACCAGCGGACCGGCCGTGGTCTCCTGCCCCCAGCTCAGCGGGCCGCCCACGAGCAGGGTCGGCACCGTGCCCCCGAGGAAGCTCCCCAGGTAGTCCATCGCCGCGTAGAAGTCCGGGACCGCGAACCCCGGCCCGCCGGCCCGTCCCGTGAGCAGGACGTAGCCGGTCAGATAGGCGCCGCCCACCGCCAGGTAGGCCAGCCAGAGGACCAGGTGTCTGCGCACGGCCCCGGCCACGCCGTGCTCACGCGCCAGCAGCACCGTGAGCAGCAACAGCACCGGCGGGATGAAGAGCGCCTTCTCGAAGAAGAGCAGGCCGGCGAGCGTCCAGGCGATCCCGGCGAGGGCGTGCCCGGCCCTGCCGGTACGGATCAGCAGCACCTGGGAGCACATGGCCATGAGCATGGCGATCTGCAGCGGCAGGATGTTGAGGGCCGCCGCGAACCAGGTGGCGGCCTGGAAACCGGCGGGCGCGAACAGGAAGAGCGCGAACGGGACGAGGATGAGAGGCCGGGCGCCGAAGAGCAGGCGCAGCAGCCGGTGGAGCGCCAGGGCCGCGCCCGCGTACAGCGCCATGATCACTGCCGAGACCAGGCCCCAGTCATAGGGGGAGACCGCCGTGACGGCCCGGACCAGGGCGAGCGCGCCCGGCATCAGGTGGCCGATGTGCACCCGGAGGAGATGGTCCCGGCCGAAGGGCTCGGCGACGGCCCGTCCGATGAAGACGATGTCGTCCTCGGCGAAGAAGGAGCGGCTGAGCAGCCATCCCTTGAGCGCGAGCCCCGCGAGCAGCAGGAGCGATACCGCGACCGTGAGCCCGTGCCGCCGCACGAACGGGCTCCGCGTCCACCCCGGCAGTCGCAGCTCCACCTCGATCGGGCCGTCGCCGCTCACCCGCGCTCCCGCCCGGCCCGCTCCGGCTCGCCCTCGGGCCCCGGGAGAACCGACCCGGCCTCAGGACCCCGGAGGACCGACCCCGCCTCGGGGCCCGGCGACTCCGACGGCTCCGGCGCTTCCACCGGCTTCACCGGCTCAGGCGGCTCCGGCGCTTCTACCGGCTTCACCGGCTCAGGCGGCTTCACCGGCTCAGGCGGCTCCGGCCCGATCCTCTCCGTCGCCGGCGCGTCCGGTACGGCGGGGCCGGGCCCAAGGCCTCGGGACGGTCTGCGGGAGCGGACGCCCAGGAAGGCCAGCAGAAGCCCGGCTGCGAGGAAGACCCCGGGGAGCAGGTCACGGACGAGGAGAACCCAGCGGGTGAAGGCACGCGCGTCGGCGACCTTGGCGGCGACGTCCTCCGGGGACATCACCAGGTCCGCCCGGAGGCTCATCTTGCGCTCGATCCCATCGGGGGTGCGCAGCCCCTGCCGGTGCCGTTCGCGGGTCTTCACCGTCAGGCCGCTCTCCGGCTCCACCCAGAGGGTGCGGGTCACCTCGGCGTAGCGGGAGACACCGATGGCCCTCCACTCGGGCAGGCCCAGCACTTTTCCGGGGAACTGCCCGGGGAGATCCTCGATCTTGATCGGGCCCGCCGCGTAGGCGTAGCGATACGTCAGCAGGCCGTCCACCTGCTCCTGGCCCTCGTAGCGGAGCGGAACCGCCGCCCGGAGCATCGTGTCGTACATCGGGTAGGAGCGCGGCTCGGCGCGGAAGGGCAGGCGGAAGGCCAGTCCGGACTGCCGGGCGTCGGGGTCGTCGTCGACGTACTCCTCGCAGCAGTCGACCGTCATCCCCGTCCTGCGGTCGAAGGCGGTCCTGCGCTCGTGGTAGTCGATCCGGTCGCCGGAGGCCGTGGTGAGCGAGACGAACTCCACCCACACCGCCGTGTCGCCGCCGCCGGCGCCGGCGTCCCCGCTCAGCGTCCTGGTCGACACCAGCGGGACGCCGGTGTGGGAGGTGAGCGTGCCCGTGTCGAAATAGTCGGCGTCCGCCGCGACCAGGCGGTAGGTCCGGCCCTGCTCCAGCGGCAGGACGAGAACGCTCTCGTAGACGTAGAAGCGCAGGAGCGCGGCGAGCGTGATGAGGAAGGCGCCCGCGCCCGCGAACACCGCGCGGGGAATCCCGGATCGGGTCACCGGCCCACCCCCACCGACTCGGACCCGGACCCGGACTCGGACGCTGTCCCTTTCCCGAAACCGGACCCGACCCCTGCCCCGGCGACCCCGGACCCGGGCTCGGACCCGGGCTGCCGGGTCAGGGCCCGGCCCGGTGAAGGCGGCGCGGCCGCGGGGCGCCGGGGGATCGACGCCATCAGCCACGCCAGCGTCACCAGGCAGAGCACCTGCGGCACGACGCCGGTCAGGGGCCGGGCGAGCGCCTCCGTCGCGTCGGCCCCGCCGTACAGGGTGCCGGCGGCGAGCGCGAGACCGGCCAGGCCGGGTGGCGCCAGGAGCGCCCAGGGCGTGGCCGCCGCGCCCGCCAGGCCGGGGAGCGTGCCGAGGTGGGCGTGCCTGGCCCGGGCCACGGCTCCCAGCCAGGCGAACAGCGCCAGCGCCCCGGCGGCGATCGCGGCGCCGGGGAGGCCCCCGGTCCACAGGCCGACGAGCGGGGCGAGCGGCCAGACGAAGGCCGCGCGGACCGCGGCGGGCGCCGCCGCCGGCGACCGGACCGGCCGGGAGGGGCGGATGGACGCGAGCGCCACCACCAGGAGCACCAGGGTCCAGCCGCCGAGCAGCGCCGTGCGGTAGGCGGAATCGGGCTCGTAGCGCATGGTCACGACGCCCTGCCCGGAGGGCAGCTCCCAGGCCTGCCGCCAGCCGTCCAGCCTGGCCGGCGTCAGCCGCCTGCCGTCGAGGTAGGCCTGCCAGCCGGCGTTGTGGTTCTCGTTGACCACCAGGTAGGAGGGGGCCGTGGTCGCCACACGGACCCGGCGCTCCTCCTGCCCCCACGACTCGGCGACGGCGGGTGCGGCCCTGACCGCGCGCCGGGTCTCCTCCGCGGGAGCACGCACGACCACCGACTCGATCCTGAAGGCGTCGCTGGGAGCGGCGGTGACCCGCGCCGTGCCGGTGCCCAGTTCGACCGCCTTGCAGGCGCGGTAGCCGAGCGGGCGCCCGTTGACCGCGTCGTCCAGCGTGCCGCGCACGATCTCGGTGGGCACGGCGTTGCCGTTCACGGTGAGCGTCGGGCCGTAGCCACAGGGCAGCCTCAGCGGGAACGGCGCCAGCGAGCCGGGCGGCTTCACCCCGGGGATGGTCAGCTCCGAGACCTCGATGGGCCGGGACGCCGGAGCGGTGAAACCGATCTCCAGGCGGTCGGTGCGGATCGGCGTGAAGGAGACCCGCCCGTCGGAGCCGACCCAGCCCTGCGCCGCGCGGCCTCCGCCGCGCACGCTGACCTTGACCGGCGGCTGCCCCAGGAAGGAGTCGGGGAACAGGACCATGATCTGCGAGATCGTGGTCTTCCTGCGGAGCTTTACGGTCAGGGTCGGGTGGCGGTCGAAGGTCTGGGCGTACCAGACCGTGTCCAGGTTGCCGTCCATGGCCGCGCGGCCGAGCACGGCCGGGTGGTCGGTCAGCGTGGAGGAGGCGGTCACCTGGGGATAGACGCCGGGGACGGTGGTCAGCAGCCGGGCGGAGACGGGGTCGGTGAGCACGGCCCGGCCGGTGACGGCGCGTTCCCCGCCGTCACCGACGGCGAAGGTGCGGTCGAAGCCGGAGCCGTCCTCACCGGTGATCGTCAGGGACGGCGAGCAGGTCCACGTCGAGGACCCGTGCATGCACATGGGCGCCGAGCCCTGGCGGGTCAGCAGCACCGTGCCGGGATCCTGCCTGCCGTCCGGGGGGACGACGATGCTGCGCATGGGCTTCACCCCGGGAACCGCGACCTCGGTGATGCCGACGCGGGTGCCGAGCCTTGACCGGGGCTCGGTGGCCAGCTTGGTCACCCGGATCCGCAGCCAGGAGGTACGGCCGACCGGCGGGCGCAGCAGCTGCGGGTCGGCCGAGTCCCCGACCGGCGCCAGGCGCCTTCCGGCCGCGGTCTCCAGGGCGACCTCCGCCACGGGAGGTCCCAGCGCCCCCTTCTCGAAGGCGACGGTGATCTGCGGCATGTCGATGCTCTCGACGAAGCGCACCTCCAGCCACTGCCCGACCGCGCCGTGCCAGCCGTCGGAGCGCCACCCGGTGCGCGGGTCGGCGTCGAACGCCGCGTACGGCTGCCGCCCCGGGTCGCGGCGTTCGCCGGCCCCGACACCGGACTCGGCGGAGGAGGCCCGCACGTCCTGGACGCCGGAGTAGCGGGCGGTCGCGGTGGCGCCGGTCCAGGCGGGGTCGGTGAGGTCGCTGTCCCCGCCGCGTTCCAGCGGCTGGTCCTCTGTGAGCGTGGCGGTGCCGATGCGGCGCAGGTCGCCGAAGACGATCTCACGTCGGCGCAGCGTGTCGGTCACCACCCGGTCGGCGGCCGGCGTCGTGGCCGTGCCCGGCTCGTCGCCGACCATTGTGGGCCGGTCGTCGTCGAGCAGGCCCTCCTCGGCGAGGGCCAGCGCCGCCTCGGGCGCCCCGGCGACCCGGAGCGTCCCGTCGCGGGGCACCGTGGCGACGAGCGGTGCGGGGTCGGGCACCGCGTAGATCTCCAGCGCGGGATAGGGCTGCTCGAACCAGCCGGAGGCCGTCGAGTTGGCCCTGGTCCCGATCTGCGGGCCGAAGGCGGCGACCCGTTGCAGGCCGGTGGACTCCTCGATGGTCTCGTGGACCCGCGCGGGCCAGGCCGTGCCCAGCCCCTCTCTGGCGAGATCGTTGCGGACGAGCAGGTAGGTGACTCCGATTCGGCGCAGCGCCGAGGTGAGACCCGGCGAGCCCCGGCCGGTGGCGAAGCGCTCGTCCATCGCCTGGACCAGCCGGGCGAGCCCCGGCGAGCCCCAGGGGACGTTGGTGTGGGTGGCCCAGCGCACGGTCAGCAGCGACTGCATGGGCTCGTCGATCGGCCGGCCCCACAGGTATTCGCCCCGGCGCGACCCGGGCGCGGCGAGGACCATGCCGCTGCCGGTGTTGCGGTTCAGCCAGGTCGCGGCGTCCTTCCAGTAGGAGGGCACCTCGGCGAAACCGCCGGCGGGGGTGATCCCGGCGACGGCGACGGGCAGGGCGGTGAGGGCGACGAGGGCGGCCGAGACCGCGAGGACGGGCCTGCGCAGCCGTACCGGACCGGCCAGGGGCAGGGCGGCCAGGCCGAGGGCGAGCGGGAGCCGGATCAGCGCGTCGAATTTATGCAGGTTGCGGAAGGGCGCGAGGGGGCCGTCCAGCAACGCCCGCACCTGCTCCGTCCACGGGTGGGCGAGGGCGTCGGCGTGCCCGGCGGAGACGATCACGACCCCGGCCAGCAGGCTCGCCGTGAGGAAGGTCCGCTCCGGGGTGGACCGGGCGGCGATCCCGGCGAGGCCGAGGCCGGCGGCGAGCGCGGTCAGCACGATCATCACGGGTCCGGTCGCCTGCTCGAACGCCGCGGGCAGGAACGGCTGCCCGTCCACCGGCAGGAAGGCGAGCCAGTCCGAGGTGCCCCGCAGGATGTTGATCAGCGAGGTGACGCTGGTGGTGGCGTCGGCGGTCTCGATGAACGGCAGGAAGGAGAAGATGTAGCGCCCCATCACCAGCAGGGGCATCAGCCACCACATCGACGCCGCGGCCACACAGCCCAGCCACCACAGCAGCAGGTGCCGCCTGCGGCGCCCGCCACGCCGGGTCAGCAGGTACAGCAGCGGCACGACGAGTACGGCGAGCTCGGCCACGGCGTTGACCCCGCCGGCGAACAGGAACGCCAGCGCCGACAGGGCCGCGGTCCTGCGCGGGCTCGCCTGCGGTCTCGTGCCGTGCACGAGCGGCAGCAGGATCCAGGGCAGTGCGGCGCTCGGCTGGAACTCCGAGGAGTTGACCCCGATCAGCGTGATGGCGTGCGGGGCCAGGGCGTAGGCCAGACCGGCCAGGACACGTGTGGCGGGGGTGCCGATGTCCATGGCGCGGGCCACCCGCTCGACACCGAGGAAGGCGGCGCACAGGACCAGGGTCATCCACAGACGCTGGATGTTCCACGGGGGCATGTCGAGCGCCTGGAAGAGCGCGTAGAACGGGCCCATCGGGAACAGGTATCCGTAGGCCTGGTTCTGCAGGTGGCCGAAGAACGCGCCGTCCCACAGATGCACCGCCCTGGCGAGGAAGCCGAGGGGGTTGAGCGCCATGTCGAGCTTGGTCTCGGAGATCACCTGGCCGGGCGAGGTGTTGAACGCGATCGCCCCGAGAAGGAGGCAACCCGCCAGCAGGTGCAGCCGGTGCCGCAGCCGGGCGGGCCCGGCGTCCGTGCGGTCAGGGGTCAATGCGGCACTCAAATGGGGTCGGTCTCACCTACGGCGAGACGGAGGTCGGAGGTCCGGGCCGGCGAGCCCACGGAGCTCGCGTGCCGGCGACGGCGACCGACCGGGGGGAGTTCCGTGGTGATAAGTCTGGTTATAGTAGCGCCGGTTCTTCCCCAGGTGAACTCGCTCGCCCATGACCTGCAGGCCTGCTGGATCTCCGCGCGCCGTACCGGGTCGGCCAGCTCCCCGATCGCGCGGTCCACCACGTCCGCGAGCGCCTCGCCGTCACGGACCAGCCAGCCGGTCACGCCGTCGCGGACCGAGTCGCGCAGCCCGGCGACGTCGTAGGCGACCGTGGGCACGCCGAAGGCGGCCGCCTCGATCACGGTGAGGCCCCAGCCCTCGAACTCCGAGGCGGTCACGTTCAGCAGGGCCGAGCCGAGCACGGCGTTCTTCTCCGGCTCGGTGAGGAATCCGTGCAGGTGCACGCGGTCGGCGACGCCGAGCCCGGCCGCCGCGGCCGCGAGGGCTCCGGACTCCGGACCGCGGCCCACGACGTGCACGTGCAGGCCGGGACGGCTGTCGCCCAGCTCCGCCGCCAGGGCGACGACGCGCTCGACCCGCTTGTGACCGACCAGCCTGCCCAGGTAGACCACCGCGGGGTCGCCGGGCAGGGCGTGCTGGGCGACCGAACGGACCGCGGGGCTGCCGTTCGGGACGACCTGGATCGGCGCCAGCCAGCGCAGCCGGGTGCGCAGGTCGTCCCTGGACGACTCCGAAACCGTGATCGTCGTGCGCCGTCTGTAGAGCAGCCGGGCCACCGGGCCCTCGACGAAACAGCCGATCCTGGCGAGCCACGGGCGGAAGAAGGCGTGGAACTGGCGGTCGTGCACGTGGTGCACCAGACAGATCACCGCGGTGCGGCGGCGCACCACGAGGGGAGAGAAGAAAGGGATGCCGTTCATCGAGTCGATGACCACGTCGAAGCGGCGGCGGCGCAGCAGCAACCACAGCGGCACGAGCAGGTAGACGAGGTAGCGGTTGCCCATCCTGCGCAGCTCGACGCCGTTGCGCCGCTCTAGTCGGGGCTGGCCGGGCTCGCGGCTGGTCACGAAGTGGACCGAGGCGCCCTGGGCGATCAGATATCGGCTGACCTGCCAGGCGTACTCCTCGGCGCCGCCGGCCACCGACTGCTGCGGCTCGCGGAAGTTCAGCATCGCCACCCGGACGCCGTGCAGGGGCGCCTCCGGAGTCGCGGTGACCTCCACGCTCAGGCCGGGCCGCGGCGGGTTCGGCGAACGCGATCCGGCGTTCACGCCCCCGCCGGAAAAGGCCACCGCTCCGGCCACCGCACCGGCTACCGCGTTGGCTGCTGCACCGGCCGCGGTGTCGCCCAGGGTGTCGGCCAGGGTGTCGGTCACGGTGTCTCCTCGGTCCTCTACGGCGACGCGCGCCCGACTCGGGGCATGGCGGAGCCAGACCCCGTTCTGATGACTGTGTTCAGCCCGTGCGGGCTGGGGAAACGACGTCCGAGGGACCGTCAGACGGCCCCTCGGATCACCTGTCGCCGTAGTTGTACAGCGGCCGGTTGGGCGGCTCGGGAGTGGGCGAGGCCACGTTCACCACGGCCACGGAGGCGCCGACCGCAAGGACCGCCCCAACGGCCAGGGCCGCGATCACTCGTATCACTGAGCTCTCCCTCCAGAATCCGGACAGTGTGCCGAGAGTAGAACGTGATTCATCTCATAGGCCATAGGCTTAGTGAAACCGTGACAAAGAAAGTTACCGTCGGGTACTTCCAGGAGCTGCGGGGATGCGCAGCTCAAGAAGGCGGGTCGAGGCGCAGGAGGCGGATCTCCCGCCCCTGGAAGACGGTCACGGCATCGTGAAACGCGTTATCGCTCGCCGGGCCGAGCACGTAACGGACCCCCAGCCTCGCCAGCGCCGCCGCCCGAGCGTCCGATCCGGCGCGCAGTGCCGCCTGCGCCGCGGCGACCGCCGGGTCCTCCGCGGCGACCCGCAGCACGCCTCCTCCGGGCAGGCCCACCAGCAACGCGTCGTTCCACAGCACCCGGCGCCGGAACATCTTGGTCGCGGGATCGAGGATCACCCGGCGGTCGTTCCACCCGAACGCCCGATGCGCCCCCCACGGCAGCGACAGGAGCGCGCCCGGCGCCGGATCGGCGTTCACGATCGACTGGACGCGGCGCCACTCGTCCGGGTAGTCGACCGCTGACAGCCTGCCGAACGCGCCCAGCGCGAAGGTCGGCAGGACCATGACAGGAACGGCCACCGCGACGGCCGTGACGGCGCGCGAGTTCCAGCGCGCGACGGCGGAGGCCAGACCCACCGCCTGGAACAGGACGAGCGGGGCGATATAGAGCTGTCCGTCGCGGAGCGGCCCGAACCCGGGCCACCGGGCGATCAGGCCGCCCAGCGCGCCCGGCGCGAAGGCCCCCGCCAGTGCGACGGCCAGTCCGGCTCCCGCCGCCACCGCCAGCCCGATCCGGTACGGCGGAGCCTCCCCCGGGCCGGGCCGCCCCGGCGCCGCCTGCGCCACTTCGTCCCGCGCCGCCTCCGCCGCTCCACCCTCCGCCGCTTCGTCCCGCGCAGCCTCCGCCACTCCGTCCCGAGCCGGGTCCGGCGGCTGCGTGCCGGGCAGCCGGACGAACCCCCAGACGGCGACCGCCGCGAGCGCCAGCCGGACGATCGCCGACCACCACGCCCCCTGACCGGGGACGACGGCGTTGGCGTTCCAGATGCCGCCGAGCGACAGCAGGCTGCCGACCGTTCCGAGCGGCCCGTCGGCCCTGGCCGCGAACGCCCGCGCCCCGGCGGGATCGGTCACCGCCTGGCTGAGCAGGGCGGGCGCCAGCCACGGCAGGCTCAACCCGCCCAGCACCAGCGCGACCGTCACCACCCGCCGCGCCCGCGCCGTCCGGCTGGGAGCCGGCGCGGTCGCCGCCACCGGGAGCAGCACCACCCCGGAGACCAGCATCGCCTGGAAGCCGCCCACGGCCGCCGGGAGCAGCGCGGCGGCCAGGCGCGTCCGCCCGCCGGACACCACGGCGCGCACCGCCCAGGGCAGCCCCGCGACGCCCAGCAGCAGCGCCCACTGGCCGAGCAGGAGCCGCTGGGCGAGATAGGCGTTCCAGGCGTAGAAGGCCGCCGCCACCAGGCGCGGGCCGAGGCGGCGCGAGGGCGCCAGGGCGGCCGCGCCGGACGCGGCCAGCACGAAGATTCCGATCAGGATCGCCTTCTGGACGACCTGTGCGGGCGCGATCCGGGACAGCAGGGCGACCACCAGGTCGCTGGGCACCGCCCGGGGGAAACCCGCTCCCGGCAGGTTCAGCGGCGGGTCGGGCACGAACACCATGTCGTACCTGAGCACGAACCCGGGCCCCAGGGCGGGCCCGAGGGCGAGCACCCCGAGCAGCAGGCCGAGCAGGGCGGGCGCGAACCGCTTCGCCGTCTCGACCCGCTCGCTGCGCATAGTGACCGACATTAAGGGGTGCCCGCAGTCATGACCGACTTCAAGGGGTGCCCGCGGTCATGTCCGCGGGCACCGCCTCGTATGCCTACTTGCCCGGCTCGGGATCGCGGGGCAGGCCGAGCATGCGCTCGCCGATGATGTTGAGCTGCACCTCGGTGGTGCCGCCGTAGATCGTCATCGCGCGAGTGGCGAGCACGGCGCGGTTCCAGTAGCCCGCGTCGCCGAGCTTCATGTCGGCGGCGACCACGGCGGAGGCGCCGAGCAGCCCGACCGCGCACTCCGAGACGTGCTGGGCGTGCGAGGTGGACAGGAGCTTGCGGACCGAGGCATCGGCACCCGGCTCGGCACCGGTGAGCTGCTTCAACGTCACCCGCAGGCCGAGGGCGTTGATCGAGTGCCCCTCGCAGACCACATGGGCCAGCTCCTGGCGCTCGGTGGGGGTGAGCTCGCGGCCGAGCCGACCGGCCAGCCCGATCAGGTCGGGGACCGACGAGCCGGTGCCGCCGGCGCCCGAGGAGAGCGAGACCCGCTCGTTGGACAGGGTGTTGCGGGCGACCTTCCAGCCCTGGCCGACCTCCCCGACGACCAGCTCGTCCGGGACGAACACGTCGTCGAGGAAGACCTCGTTGAACAGGTTCTCACCGGTCATCTCGGTCAGCGGCCGGACTGTGACGCCCTGGCCCTTCATGTCGACCAGGAAGTAGGTGATGCCGTCGTGCTTGGAACCCGCCGAGGAGTTGCGCGCGATGCAGATGCCCCACTCGGCGACGTGGGCGACCGAGGTCCAGATCTTCTGGCCGTTGAGCCTCCAGCCTCCCTCGACCTTCTCGGCCTTCATCTGCAGCGAGGCGAGGTCGGAGCCGGCGCCCGGCTCGGAGAAGAGCTGGCACCAGATCATCTCGCCGCTCAGCGTGGCGGGCAGGAAGCGCTCCTGCTGCTCGGGCGTGCCGTAGGCGGCGATCGACGGCACCACCCAGGCACCGATGATCATCTGAGGCAGCCTGACCCGGGCGGCCTTGAGCTCCTGGAAGATGAGCACCTGCTCCAGCGGCCTGGCGTCGCGGCCCCACGGCCTGGTCAGGTGCGGCATGACGTAGCCCGCCCTGGCCAGGGCCCGCTTCTGCTCCTTGCCCTCCAACCCGGCGATCTCGGCGATCTCCGCGCGGATCTCCTCGCGCAGCGCGGCGGCGTCGTCCGGGAGGTCGATCTCCATCTCCCGGCTCACGCCGCGCAGCGCCAGCGAGGCGACCGACTCGGCCCAGTCGGCGGAGGGGCCGAGCAGCGCGCGCAGGGTCAGCGCGCGACGGTAGTAGAGGTGGGCGTCGTGCTCGTAGGTGTAGCCGATGCCGCCGAAGATCTGTATGGCGTCCTTGGCGCACTGCACCGCGGCGTCGGGGGCGATCACACCCGCGATCGCGGCGGCATAGGCGAGCTCGTCGCCGGCGCCGTCGGTCGCGTCCGCCCCCTCACCCGCCGGCCGCTCGGCGGCACGGGTGGCGTCCCATACGGTGGCACGGGCCTGCTCCAGCGCGACGAGCATTCGGGCGGCCTTGTGCTTGACACCCTGGAACTGGCCGATCGGGCGGCCGAACTGCACCCGCACCTTGGCGTAGTCGGACGCGGCGCTCACACACCACGACGCGACACCCGCGGCCTCCGCGCCGAGCAGGACGGCGGCCAGGTTCAGGACGTCAGGGCCCTGCAGGCCGTCCAGCACCCGCCCCGCCGGCACGGTCACCGCGTCCAGCTCCACCCTGGCCACGCCGCGGGTGAGATCCAGCGACCGGACGGGGGTGACGGTGGCCTCGGAGGCGTCCAGCGCGACCCACTCCTCACCGCGGTCGGTGCTCACCGGGAGCACCAGGACGTCGGCGAGCGCGCCGCCCAGGACCGGCTCGACGACGCCACCGATGGTCAGCGCACCGTCCTCCCCGCGGGTGCCGGTGACCGAACCGGTCAGCGCGACCGCGCCGGTCAGCATGCCGTCGGCGAGGCCGGGCAGGAGCTCGGCATGAGCCTTGCCGTCGGAGGCCAGGATGGCGGCGCCGGCCAGGACGGTCGGGACGTAGGGGCCGGGGGCGACCCGCTCGCCGAGGGCCTCGACGGCGATGGCGGTCTCCAGCAGGCCGTATCCGCTGCCGCCGTGCTCCTCCGGCAGATGCAGGCCGAGCAGTCCCTGGTCGGCCAGGCCGGACCAGAAGGCGGGGCGCTCCTCATGCTCGGCCGCGATGGCCGCGCGCACGACCTCGGACGGGATGTTCCGCTCGGCCCAACCGGTCACCGACTCGCGGAGCGCCTCGTGCTCCTCGCTCAACCCGATCGCCATGACAGCCTCCAGACACGGTTCAGTGGCAGAACCATATTCTAGAATGTACTTCCATCACAACGCGCGGGCGCTTGCCACCAAGGGTGCGATATCAGCCCAGAGTTGCTTGCGCGTGTCCGGCACGGTCACGAAGAGCACGGCGGGCTTCCTGCGGCCCACATCCAGCAGGGTGAGCGCCGCCTCGGAGCTGTGCCGCTCCCCCTTCACCCGGTAGGTCACCCGATAGCCGAACATCCACCCCTTGCCGGTGGCCGGCGCTTGCGAGGCGGTCCAGGCCACCTTGCTGCCCGCCGGATAGTGGTTGCGGATCGTCCACCTGACCGCGCTCAGCGCCACCCTGCGGAAATCGGCGCCGGTCCTCGGCGCGACGGCCGGCGCCGCACCGGGAAACGGGCCGGAGGCGACCATCGTGCGCGGCAGCCGCGCCGCGCCCACCTGCTGGCCGACGGAGAACTGTGGGATGGCCCTGATCTGCCACGGCCCGCCCAGCTTGACGTAGGTGATCGCGGCCCTGGTGTCACTCACCGCGCCCAGCACCGGGCTGGGCGTGCCGGGTAACGGCTGCAGCGCCTTCACCTTGGGCACGCCGGGCAGCGTGATCGTGGGCACGGCCCGCGGGAGCATCGGCTCGGTGGCCGCGTCGGCCCGCGGCATCGGCACCGGGTCCTCGGATTCGTCACCGGCGAACAGCAGGAAGGCCACGACGACCGCGGCGACGGTCAGGACGGCGGACGCGACGCCGACGACCGCCCGGATCACCCTGCCTCCGGCGCGGGCCGGAGGGCCGGGCCGTACGGTAGCGCCCGTGTCACTCAGCGTGCCGCCGGCGCCGAACGCGCCGGTGGCACCGGGCCGTCCGGCGTCACCGAACGTGCTCACGGCGCCGGAGGGCGAGAACGGAGGGAACGGTCCACCGGCGTCACGTCGCGGGACCAGCGGCGTCTCCTCGCCGTCGCCGACGGGGAATCGCCGGGGCACCCGAGTGCCGATCATCGTGCCGTCTTCGTCACGCACGACGGGCATCGGTGCCGTGAGCGCCTCATAGGACGGGACGTGTCTCTCGCGAGAGCGCCCGGAGGAGTTTCCGCCAACGTCCGCCATAGGCGTCACATTACGTCACCTGTCCCGATCGATACACCGCGTCACAATTACACTTACGCCACGAGGTGACCATTTTCCCTGATGACGGCACGCCCCTTCCATGAACAGAATGTCGTTCTGTATGGTCGCGCCCATGAGGGGCTTCTATGAGCTCGCCGCGGCCGATCCCGGTCGCGTCGCCGTCGTCGCGGGCACCGCCGTCATGACGTACGGCGAGCTCCACGACCGGGTCAACCGGATCTCCAACGGCCTCGTCGCCCGTGGCACCCGCCCCGGCGACACCGTGGTGACGGTTCTGCCCAACGGGATCGACGCCGTCGCGATGATGCTCGCGACCTACCAGATCGGCGCCTATCACGTGCCGGTGAACTGGCATTACACCGCCGAGGAGATCGGTTACGTCATCGCCGACAGCGCGGCGCGCGTGGTGGCCGGCTCCGAGCGTCACGCGCGGACCCTGCCGCGTGGCTTCCTGGAGGTCGCCGAGCTCGCCGCGGGACAGCCCGCCGACCCGCCCGCGGAGCGCCGGGCCGGATCGATGATGCTCTACACCTCCGGCACCACCGGCAAGCCCAAGGGCGTCCGGAGACGGCTGATCGAGCTCGGTCCCGAGGATCTCCATCCGATCCTGATGCGCAAGAGCTGGCGGCACTTCGGGCTGCCGTTCGACGGCGTGCACCTCCTCCTCTCGCAGCTCTACCATTCCGCCCCGTACGGCCAGGCCATGATGGCGCTGCAGTTCGGGCACGCGGTCGTGGTGACCGAGCGGTTCGACGCCGAGGAGACGCTGAAGCTGATCGAGCGGCACCGGGTGACGAACGCGTTCATGGTGCCGACCATGTTCCACCGGCTGCTCGCCCTGCCCGCGGAGATCAGAGAAAAGCATGATTTATCATCATTGACCCACCTCTATCACGGCGCCGCGCCCTGCCCGCCCGCCACCAAACAGGCGATGATCGACTGGCTCGGCCCGGTGTTGTGGGAGTACTACGGCTCGACCGAGGCCGCCGTGGCCACCATGGTCTCCTCCGCCGAGTGGCTGGCCCGGCCGGGCACGGTCGGCCGGGCGATCGACGGCATGGAGTTCACGATCGTCGCCGACGACGGCGCCGAGCTGCCGCCCGGCGAGCCGGGTCTGGTCTACATCGGCGGCGTCAACCGCTTCGAGTACCACCGGGATCCGTCCAAGACCGCCTCCGCGATGCGCGGCCGGCTGTACACCCCGGGCGACATCGGCTACCTGGACGAGGAGGGTTATCTGTTCCTGTGCGACCGGCGCACCGACCTGATCATCTCCGGCGGGGTGAACATCTACCCCGCCGAGATCGAGGCGGTCCTGCTGGAGCACCCCTCGGTGGCGGACGTGGCCGTGATCGGCGTGCCCGACCCGGAGTGGGGGCAGCGGGTCGTCGCCCTGGTCCAGCCGGTGCCCGGCGCCGAGCCGGGTCCCGGCCTCACCGCCGACCTGCTGGCCCACTGCGCGCCCCGGCTGGCCCGGCTCAAACATCCCCGCGTGATCGACTACCGCGACCGGCTGCCGCGCACCCCCACCGGCAAGCTCAGCCGCAGCAGCCTCCGGGAGACGTATCTTCCGTCGTGAGCTGGGAAGATACCCCCGCATGGGGGGATCGACTTCACGTGTCGCGCTGTTCGCCGCCGTCGCCGTAACGCTCGCCGGCTGCGCCCAGACGGCGCGATCACAACCGTCCGTCACGACCACCGGCCCGCCCGGCGCCTCGTCCGAGGCGTCACCTGGGCAGCCGTCCGGCGGGTCGCCCTCGGCCGCGGAGGGCCCGCTCGCCCTGGAGAACAGATACGAGCAGGTCATCGTCAAAGTACTGCCGTCCATCGTGCAGATCACCACGGGGAACGGCCTCGGCTCGGGCATCGTCTACGACACCTCCGGGCACATCGTCACCAACGCCCACGTGGTCGGCCGGGGCACGCGGTTCGAGGTGACGCTCGCCAGTGGCGGCACCCCCCGGGCCGCCAAGCTCGTCGAGTCCTTCGCCATCGGCGACCTGGCCGTGATCAAGGTCGATGATCCCACCGGCCTCAAACCCGCCGTGTTCGGCGACTCCGGAAAACTGCGGGTCGGTCAGATCGTGCTGGCCATGGGCAACCCGCTGGGCCTGTCCGGCAGCGTCACCAACGGCATCGTCTCCGCGCTGGGCCGTACGGTCAGCGAGCCCACGAACGGCCAGTCCCCCGGTGCGACGATCAACGGCGCCATCCAGACCTCGGCCGCGATCAACCCTGGCAACAGCGGCGGCGCCCTGGTCAACCTCTCCGGCGAGGTCATCGGCATCCCGACCCTGACCGCCGTCAACCCCGAGCTCGGCGGCGGGACGGCGCCGGGCATCGGCTTCGCGATCCCGTCCAACACGGCCGTCGACATCGCCCAGCAGATCGTCAAGACCGGCAAGGTCACCAACACCCACCGGGCCGCCCTCGGCATCACCGTACGGACCGTGATCGGCGTCGAAGGTCAGCCGATCGGCGTCGGCGTCGCACGCGTGAGCCGGGGCGGCGGCGCCGACAGGGCGGGCATCAGGGCGGGTGATGTGATCGTCTCGATCAACGACACACCGACCCCGACGACGCAGGCCCTGTCGGAGGTCCTCGCCGAGCTCAACCCCGGCGCCGAGGTCAAGGTCGAGGTCCTGCATCCCGACGACTCCACCTCCACCGTCACCGTGCGCCTGGGGCAGCTGCCCAGCAGCTGATCGACGACCTCGGCCGCGGAAGAGGGTGCCGACCGCCTCCCGCGATCACTTGGCGGTGAAGACGATCTCGACGCGGCGGTTCCTGGCCCGGTTCTCCTCCACCGGCCGGCCGTCGATGACGTTGGGCAGCTTCGGCCGCCGCTCGCCGAAGCCGACGGCCTGGAAGGTCACGCCCTGCCCGGCCAGCAGTCTTACCAGCCCCTGCCGTACGGCCTGCGCCCGCCGCAGGGACAGCCGGTCGTTGTAGGCGTCGGCCCCCTGGTCGTCGGTGTGCCCCATGATCTTGACCACGCCGCCGGCGGACTCCGTCCTGATCCTGTCGGCGACCCTTCGCAGCCGCACCGTCGCCCTGGGGGTCAGCGCGGCCCGGTCGAGGGCGAAGAGCACGTCGCTGGTGAGCGCCAGGGTGACCGTCTCGCCCTGCTTCGACTCGCTCTCGCTGCCGTCCAGGGACTCGGACTCGGCCAGGATGTCGTCGACCGGCAGGACGAGGTCGTCCACCGGAGCCATGGCGTCGGCCGGCGGGTCCGGCTCCGCCCACGCCGCCGGCCCGCCCCCGGCGACGAGTCCCCCGGTCAGCAGCACGGCGGCCAGGACACGCCGGGCGCCCTCAGGAGATCGGGACATCGGTGAACACCCCGAGGACCGGGAACTCGACGTTGATCTTCTGGACGTCCGGCGGCGGCGCGGCGTACGTCGCGTACAGCGGGAGGACCTCCCCGGGCTCGGTGTTGACGTCGTACTCCGAGCACACGCACTTGGTGGCGCCGCCGGTGCCGGTGCGGGCGACCCGGTAGCGCTTGGCGTTGGCGGGATCGACGAGGCTCACCCCGGCCACCGTCAGGCCGAGATAGGCCGGCGTGTCCCCCAGGTTGCTGCTCATGTTCCAGGTGGTGTCGCCGGTGTTGGTGACGGTCCAGCTCAGCGTGATCAGCCGCCCCTGCCGCCGGAGACCGGTGACGTCCACGGTCAGCTCCGCCCCACCGGCCTTGACGCCACGGGTGGCGATCACCTTCCCCTGCTGCGGTGGCGCGCTCGCCTGCGACTCGGGCGGGGCCTGCTCCTGCGAGGGCTCGGACGGGGCCTGCCCTCCCTGCGACGGCGCGCGGGAGGGGACCGTCGCGTCCGCCTGCTGGGACTGGCGTTCCTGGCCGCCGCCGCCCTGCTGGCCGCCGAGCACACCGCACGCCGTCAGGGCCAGCGCCAGCCCGGGCGCGGCCACGGCGAGGGCGATCTTCCTTCGCATGCTCTGTCACCTCTGTTTGTCGGGTATCGGGTGAAATGTGAACCCGGAGTCGGATGTGACTGTAGAGGAGCGACCTTCAGGATCCATATAGGCCGACATAGGCGCAGGCCGCGGCGACGGCGCGACGCTATGGGCGCAGGCGACGGCGCGACGCTATGGGCGCAGGCCACGGTGCGACGCTATGGGTGCAGGCCGCGGCGGCGGCGCGCCTCCTGTGCGAGCTCCTGCACCTCGGCCGCCCCGCGCCGGTCACCGAGAGCGCCGAACTCCGCCACGGCACCGGCGACCGCGGCGACCGCCTCCTCGATCTCGTCGAGGTCGAGGCACGCACCCGCCAGGACGACCATGGATCGGGCGATCCCCCGGCGCTCGCCGTACTCCCTGAAGATCGCCAACGCCTCCTGCGCGGTCGCCCGCGCCGCTTCCGGCACGCCTTCGGCGCGTGCCACCCGGGCCAGCAGCAACAGGTCGGAGGCCTCGGGCAGCCGGTCGCCCAGCCGCCGGTCGGCACGCAGGGCGCGCTCGGCGCAACCACGGGCCACGGCCGGGCGCCGCCGGTCCAGGTGGATCAGGGCCAGCTCGCGCAGCGCCGCCGCCTCGCCCCGGGGATCGCCCAGTTCCCGGTAGGCGTCGAGGCTCATCGTCAGCAGGTCCTCGGCCCGCCGTACCGAACCCAGTGCGCGCAGCGCGTCCGCCCGGCCGCGGGCGTCGCCGGCCGCCTCGAACTCGGCCAGGCACTCCGACAGGCACCGCTCCGCCTCGGCGAAGTGCTCCTGGGCGGTGAGGACCAGGCCGAGCCGGTATCGCGCACGCGCCTGCTCCGGTCCGTCGGCCAGCTCCTGGAAACGGGACAGGGCCGCCTGGAGCGCCCCGGCGGCCTCCTCCAGCCGTCCCTCGATGCGATGCAGGTCGGCCAGCGCCCGCAGCAGCAGCGCCTCGCCGTGCCGGTGCCCCGCCGACCGGGCGGCGGCCAGCCCGATCCGGTTCGTCGCGTGCCAGTCCTCGTGGTGGGCGCGCAGTTCGAAGAACGGCGTCAGGTAGAACGCCAGCCGCCAGGCGGCCTCGGCCAGCCCCGCGCGGTGGAAGTCCGCGACGGCGGCGACCAGGAATCCCCGTTCGGCCGCGAGCCACCGGGCCGGCTCACGCAGCCGCGCCGTCTCCGGCGCCGTCTCCAGTGCCATCGCCGGTGCCGTCTCCGGCGCCATCGCCACCGCCGGATCCATCGCCGGATCCACCACCGGCGCCACCGCCGCGCTCCGCTCCGCCGTGCAGGCGAGGGTCCGGCCGGTGCCCGGCTCGGCCGGTAGCAGCAGGGAGCGGGCCCGCCTGACCCGCTCCAGGACCTCGCGGGCGACCACGGCCAGCACCCGCGCCGCCGTGCCCTCCTCCTCGACGAGACGTTCTGCGGCGTAGAGCCGGGTGAGATCGTGCCAGCCGTACCGCTCCTGGCCCGCGTCGTCCAGCCCGCGCGACTGGAGCAGGCCGGTGCCGGTCAGCTCCTCCAGGATCGGGTCCACCCGCAGGCCGCCGAACGCCGCGGCGGCGGCCCACGGCGCGACGTCCGGCGCCGACAGCGCGCCCAGGCGCCGCAGCAGGCGCCGTTCCTCCTCCGCCAGGGCGTGATAGCCGAGGCCGAGGCTGCCCCGCACGGCCAGGTCGCCGGCGGCCAGCTCGTCCAGCCGCCCGCGCTCGTCGCCCAGCCGCCCGGCCAGGTGCTCCAGAGTCCAGCCGGGCCGCCGGGCCAGCCGGGAACCGGCGATCCGCAGCGCCAGCGGAAGCCCGCCGCACAGCTCGGCGATCCGCAGCGCGGCCTGCGGCTCGGCTCGCACGCGCGCCTCCCCCGCGACCTCGGCCAGCATCGCCACCGACTCGGCGATGTCGAGGACGCCCAGCTCGAAGGCGCGGGAGGCCTCCAGCCCGTAGAGGAGGGACCTGCTGGTCACCAGGGTCAGGCATCCGGGCCCGGTCGGCAGCAGCGGCCTGACCTGCGCCTCGCTGACGGCGTCGTCCAGCACCACCAGCAGCCGGCGGCCGGCCGTCATGCTGCGGTAGAGCCGTACCCGATCCTCCAGAGCGGCGGGCACGGCTCCCTCGGGGCAGCCGAGGGAGCGCAGCAGATCCTCCAGCACCGCGCCCACGCCCGCCGGGCGGTTTCCGGCGCGCAGCGCGGCATGAAGACGGCCGTCCGGGAACCTCGCGCCCAGCAGCGTGGCGGCGTGGACGGCCACGGCCGTCTTCCCCGAACCGGCGG
This sequence comes from Streptosporangium sp. CA-135522, assembly GCF_050949235.1. NCBI lineage: Bacteria > Bacillati > Actinomycetota > Actinomycetes > Streptosporangiales > Streptosporangiaceae > Streptosporangium > Streptosporangium sp. CA-135522. Next base: position 1,635,301 of record NZ_CP192026.1, on the reverse strand, counting down.
GACCGTGCAGCACCAGATGCACCGGGGCGCCTCCGGCGGCGGGCGTCTGCCTGGTGATCCAGTCCATGACCTGGTCGCGACCGGTGAAGTCGGCGATGTCGGGCGGCGTCTCCTGCGGCGTCTCCCGGGTCGTCTTACTCGGTGTCTCCCCCTGCGTCTCCCCTGATGTCCCGTGCGCGCTCTCCCCTGATGTCCCGTGCGTGGCGGCGCGCTCGTGTCCCCGGCCGGCCAGCACCTCGTCGTGGACCGCCCGCAGCTCGGGACCGGGTTCCAGCCCCAGTTCCTCCACCAGCAGGCGGCGGGCGTCCTGGTAGGCCGCGAGCGCCTCAGACCGCCGGCCGGCCCGGTACAACGCGAGGATCAGCTGTCCCCAGGCGCGTTCCCTGAGCGGGTACGCGGCGACGAGCGCGCGGAGCTCGCCGACGACCTCGCCGTGCCGTCCGAGCGCCAGGTCGAGATCGATGCGCTCCTCGGTCACGCCCAGCCGCAGCTCCTCAAGGCGTACGGCCTGCGTCCGCCGCAGCTCGCCGGAGTCGACATCGGCCAGCGCCGGCCCGCGCCACAGTTCCAGGGCGCCGCGCAGCTCGTCGGCCGCCTCGGCCGTCCTTCCGGCGTCCCGGGCCCGGCGCGCCCGCTCCACCCTGCGGTCGAAGCGGTGCGCGTCCACCTGATCGGGACCGACCGCGATCAGATAGCCGCCGGGGACCGTACGGATCGTCTCTGCGCCGACCAGGCGGCGCAGCGCGCTGACGTAGACCCGCAGCACCGGCTCGGCCGAGACCGGCGGATCCTCACCCCACACCACGGTGACCAGCCGATCGAGCGTCACGACGTGGCCCGCGCTCAGCAGCAGGGCGGCCAGGATCGCGCGGTGCTTGGCCGGGCCCGGCGTCAGGACCCGGTCCCCGTCGAGGATCTGGAGCGGCCCCAGTATGCCGAACAGCACGGGCTATCCGCCCGACGGGCGCGCGTCGAACGAGCCGAACCTCACCCGCATCACCGCGCCGCCGTCCGGTGCCGCGTACACGCCGGCCTGGCCGGGCCCGTAGGGGCCGTCGTCGACGGCCTCACCCGCGAAAGCCTCGTTGACCCACAGGCGCAGGGCGAGCTTCGACCCGTCGGGACGGCACTCGGCCACGACGCGGTTGTCGGCGGACCCGCTGATGTTCGCGTTCGCGGCGGGGCCGTACAGGACGGTGCCCTTCCGTCCGGCCTGCCGTTTGGTGATCGAGACCGTTCCGGAGCCGTTGACCGCGAACTCGTAGCGGTCGCCGCCGTCGGAGTCGCCCCGGCACCAGACGCCGAACTCCCCCGACCCCCCGATCAGGCGCGCCGAGCTGCTGATGACCACGCCCTCCTCGGGCTCGTCCGGCGCGGGCGCCGACTTCCACAGCCGCCAGCCAGAGTTCACGGTCAGGAGATAGGCCCCGCCGGTGACCTCCGCACGTCCGGCGTCGGTGGCGCCCACCGACCAGGCGTGGTCCGCGGCGCCGAAGTCGGCGTGGAACGGCCACCGCGCGTCCGGTCGCGCCACGGTCCACCACGCCGCCCCGGCCGTCGCCGCCAGAACGGCCAGACCGGCGAGCAGCGCCCCGCGCCGCCGCCGGGACCGCCGGGAGACCGGAGCTCGATCGTGCCCGGCCGCGGACCGGCTCTCCGGAGTCTTGGTCGGTGGGATCCCGGTTGACGAAGTCCCGGCCGGTGGAGTCCCGGCCGGTGGGATCCCGACCGGTGAAGTCCCAGCCGACGAAGTCCCGATCGGTGGGATCCCGACCGGTGAAGTCCCAGCCGACGAAGTCCCGATCGGTGGGATCCCGACCGGTGAAGTCCCGACCGGTGGGATCCCGGTCTGATTCCTGCTCTGTCCGGGGGTCTCCGTCTCCCCGGGAGAGCCCTCCCCCGTTCCGGGAGGCCGGCCGGTCCAGGTCCGCTCGACCACCTGGGTGGCCGTCGCCGGCGTCATGTCCCGGCCGCCGACCAGCTCGGCGAGCAGCTCTCTGGCGCTCGGCCGCCCGGTCGGGTCCTTGGCCATGGCCCGCTCGACGAAGCCGCGCATCCGCTCGTCCAGGCCGCCGAGATGAGGCCCCTCGTTGACGATCCGGTACAGCACCTCGGCCGGCGCCCCGCCGCCGAACGGCAGCCGGCCCGTCCCGGCGAAGGCGATCACCCCGCCCCAGGCGTAGACGTCGGCCGCCGGTGTGAGCGGCTCGCCGCGCACCTGCTCGGGAGCCATGAACGCGGGCGTTCCCAGGATCGCCTGACTCGCCAGGCTGTCCCCGTCGACCAGCTTCGCGATTCCGAAATCGATCACTCGGGGACCCATCGGCGACAGCAGGACGTTCGACGGCTTGAGGTCACGATGGATCACCCCGGCCCCGTGGATCGCGTTCAGCGCGACCGCGATGCCGACCGCCAGGGCCTCCAGGTCGGACCCGGCCATCGGCCCCTGCTCCCGTACGGCCCGCGCCAGGTCGGGGCCCCTGACGTATTCGGTGACGAGGTAGGCCACGTCCCCATCGATCCCGGCGTCCAGGACGGGAGCCGTGCAGAACCGGGCCACCAGGCGGGCGGCGGCGACCTCGCGCTCGAACCGCCGCCGGAAGGCCGGGTCGCGCGCCAGCTCCGGATTGATCACCTTCACCGCGGCGAGGCCGCCGGTCGGGGTGGCGGCGAGATGCACGGTGCCCATGCCGCCGCGCCCGAGCACGCGCCGCAGCAGGTAGCCGCCGATCATCTGCGTCTCGCCCGGTGCGGCCCGTTCTGAGGGGTTCATCGGAGTTAGCGTAGCTTTCCAGCGTTCTCCGTATTTCCCGGTCCTCCTCTCCGGGAGGAGCGGCTCTCGGCCCTCCAGGAAGGAGCGGCCCTCAGCCCTGGTCGATGGTGCTCATCAGGAACTCCGGATAGCGCTCACCCGAGGCGACTCCCAGCGCCCGCAGCGCCTCCAGCTCACCGGCGGTGAGCACGACTCCGGCCGCCGCCGCGTTCTCCGCCACGCGGGAGGCCCGCTTGGTTCCCGGAATGGTCACGATGTCCTCACCACGCGACAGCACCCAGGCCAGGGCGAGCTGCGCGGGGGTGACGCCCTTGGCGGCGGCGAGCTCGGCCACGGTGTCGGCCATGGCCTTGTTACGGACGAAGTTCTCGCCTTGGAAGCGTGGGTCGGCCCGCCGGAAGTCCCCCTCGGGCAGCTGGTCGGGAGTGCTGAAGGAGCCGCCGAGGAACCCGCTGCCCAGGGGCCGGTAGGCCACCAGCCCGACGCCCAGCTCGCGCAGTGCGGGCAGGATCGAGGCCTCCACGTGGCGCTCCCACAGTGAGTATTCGGTCTGCAGGGCGGCGATCGGGTGCACGGCGCACGCCCGGCGGACCGTGACCGCACTCGCCTCGCACAGGCCGATGTGGCGCACCTTGCCCTCGGCGACCAACTCGGCCATCGCCCCCACGCTCTCCTCGATCGGGACCCGGGGGTCGACCCTGGCGAGGTAGTACAGATCCACGTGGCTCGTGCCCAGCCTCTTCAGGGATCCGTCGATCGCCCGCCGGATGTGGGCGGGGCTGCCGTCGACGCTCATACCGCCGGGGCCGCGCACGCTCCCGGTCTTGGTGGCCACCACGGCCTGCTCCCGCCGGCCCTGGAGAGCTTTGCCGACGATCTCCTCGCTCACCCCGCCGCCGTAGAAGTCGGCCGTGTCGAGCAGGGTGACGCCCAGGTCGAGCGCCCGGTGGATCGCGTCGACGGATTCGCTCTCGTCAGCCGGGCCGTACGAGCCGCCCATTCCCATGGTGCCGAGACCGATGGTGCCTACCTCAAGGTTTCCAAGCTTTCTCATGACCGGTCCCGCCTTTCGTTTGCCGTCTACCGACATGCAGAACACTAACTGGCTAATCATTAGCCGTCAATTCATTAGCCGGCCAGCTATCATCGGGAGATGACCGACATCCTGGATCTGATGACCATGACCCACAAGGCCCTGCGCGCCGTCGCCGAGGAGTCGATGCGCCGCCACGGCCTCCACCTGGGCCAGAACCTGGTCCTGGCGGCCCTGTGGGAGCAGGATGGCCGTACCCCCGGCGAGCTCGCCGCCCTGCTGGACGTCACCACCCCCACCGTGGTGAAGATGGCCACCCGCATGAGCACCTCCGGCCTGCTGGTGCGGCGACGTGACGACGTCGACAACCGCCTGGTGCGGCTTTACCTCACCGACAAGGGACGCGACCTCCAGGGTCCGGTCACCGGTGACCGCGAGTCGCTCGAACGCCACATCACCCAGGGGCTGAGCGCCGACGAGCTGAGCGCGCTCGCCTCCGCCCTCGGCAAGGTCCGCGAGAACGCCCGATCCCTCGGAGCACCTCCCGCCGACCACACGGGCGAGGTCTGACCGTCACGCACGCCCTCTCGCGCGACGCGCCGCCTCCCGCACGGGGCCCACCTCGTCCGTGGCGGGAACCCTCCTCGTCCGTGAGAGGACGGCACCCTCCCCGGAAGGGCGCCTCCCGAGAGGATGTCGCCCGGGGAGAACACCTCCCGGGAGGATGACGCTCGGGAGGCGTCCTCCCGCACGGGGCGCCTGACGGCGCCTCCTGCTTCCGGATGAACGACATACGGTCTTTTCATCCTTTTTCCGGATATGCGCGCTGCCGTACCTGATCGACAATCAAGTCGGCTCGCGTCGCCGATGCCACGCGCACCAGGAGCCGTCGCACCCGCTGTCAGCAGGCCGGTCCGGGCACCACCGCCGGGGAGATCCGCCGTCCGGCACCGGACACGGGCGCCCGGCCAGGGACCCGACGATCGGAGATCATGTGCGAAGAAACATCCCCCTGCTCGCCCTTCCCCTCGTTGTCATCACCGCCCTGCTCCCCCTCGCTCCCGCCGGCGCCGCCGGCGGGGCGACCGCCGGCGGGGCGACCATCACCTGGACCGCGTGTCCCGAGGACCCGACCGCCGAGTGCGGCACGCTGGCGGTGCCGATCGACCGGGCCGACCCGGGCGGTTCCACCGTCGAGGTGGCACTCGCTCGGCGCAAGGCCACCGATCCGGCGGCCCGGATCGGCTCCCTGCTGATCAATCCAGGCGGTCCGGGCGGCTCCGGAGTGGATTTCGCCATCTACGGCAAGGGCTACTTCAGCCAGGAGATCACCCGCCGCTTCGACATCGTCGGCTTCGACCCGCGTGGAGTGGCCCGCAGCCACCCCATCGTGTGCTCGACCGACCTGCTCGGCCAGGCGCCGTCTCCGATCATGAAGAGCCAGGCCGACTTCGACGGATGGCTGGCCTACAACAGGCGACTGCGCGACGACTGCCGGGCCCGTACCGGCCCCCTCTACGACCACGCCGACACCCTCAGCGTGGTGCGCGACCTTGACGCCATCCGCGCCGCTCTCGGTGAGGACAAGCTGTCCTACTACGGCGTCTCCTACGGCACGCTGATCGGCCAGCAGTACGCCGAGACGTTCCCGCGCAGGGTCCGGGCCCTGGCTCTGGACAGCAACATGGACCACAGCGTGGGGACCGGCGAGTTCCTGGACACCCAGGCCACCGCCGCGCAGGACTCCTTCGACGAGTTCGTCGCCTGGTGCGACCGGGACGACGGCTGCGCGCTGCACGGAAAGGACGTACGGGCGTTCTGGGCCGGCCTGCGGGCCCGGGCCGAGCGCGGAGAGCTGCACTTCCCCGGGGAGCCGGACGTCCCGCTGACCCAGATGGACCTGCTGGGCCTGGCCTTCGGCTCGTTCTACGGTCCCGACTGGTCGGCGCTGGCCGAGTTCCTCCTCGCCGTGGACACCGGCGCCGGGCTCCCACCCGGATCACCGGCGCGATCCGTACGGCGCGACGCGGAGGTGACGGCGTTCCCGGCCCAGATCTTCTGCGAGGACTACCTGCTGCCGGTGCGCGGCTACCGGGAGTACGCCGCCCACCTGCGCCGTTCGGCACGGATCGCACCCGACATGCGGTTCGGCCCTCCCGCCGCCTCGCTGACCGCCCTGTGCCTGGGCCAGCCCGCGCCGATTCCCAACCCCCAGCACCGGCTACGGGTCCACGGCAGCGCCCCCCTGCTGATGGGCAATGCCCTGCACGACCCCGCCACCGGATACGACTGGGCCATCGGCACGGCCCGGCAACTCGGCCGCCAGGCGGTGCTGCTCACCTATGAGGGCTGGGGACACGGCATCTACGGCCGCGGGGAGTGCACCACCGGAGCCATCGACGGCTACCTGGTCTCGCTGACCCTGCCCGCGCGCGGCACCCGATGCCCGGCCGTGCCTCCCACCGCGCTCAGGGCCCAGCGGCAGCCGTGGCCGCGACCGTCCGGACCGCTCCCGAACGTGCCCGGCTGGACCTACGGCGTCCCGACCGCCCGGACGTTCTGACCGCCCGGAAGTTCCCACAGACGAAAGAGCCCCGCTCGCCGGGTGGCGAGCGGGGCTCTTTCAGGGGTGGTGGAGGTGGCGGGAATCGAACCCGCGTCCTTCAGCTCCAAGACAGGGCTTCTCCGGGCACAGCCTGTTGTGCTTTTCTCAGCCCCGGCGATCACACAGGCAAGTCGCCGACGGGCTCAGCCACTGTTTGATTTCCCGATCTTCCCCGTGGCCGGGTCGATCGGTTGAGCCTCCTAGCGATGCCGGATTCCGGGCCGGAGGCGCTCCCGGGCCGGCAGAAGTCACTCGCTGCTTAGGCGGCGAGTGCCAGGTTGCCCTGGCTGACTTCGGAGTGCGTCTTATTGGCACTTGTTGGTCGCGGTCACAGTGTTAACGAGGTTATGTCCGCAGTCCTCGACCCGCTTCCCCTGACTTGCAAAGCCAAAGTCGAAACCAGTCACCCCCCTGTTGAATTGTCAACCCGGCCCCGTGGGGCCGAGCTATCCGAAGATACCCGTTACAACACGGGTAACGCCAACTGAATTCCCGCCGGGACGCTCCACCGGAGGTCACGTGGACCGCGGGAGAGGCGAAACCCCGAGGACGCGGCGCTGTCGCACGCGCCCCCGGGGCCGACCGGCAGGGTCGAGCCGGTCCGGACGGCAGGGCCTCCCCCGAGACGAAGCCCTGATCTCATCACGGCGACTGAGTCCGCAACCCCCGAGCGGTGCTCAGTCACTTAGAAGGACGCCGGGAAGGCACGCGATGGTTGCTTCGAGTGAGGATGATATTTCGCTGAGTCACCGGCGACCGGATCTACAGCCCGGCGCGCAGCCCCTGGAAGAACCGCCCGGCGATCGCCGCCCCCACCGTGGAGTCGGGGCTTTCCGCCAACACCGCCACCGCGACGTCCTCCTGCCAGCCGACGAACCAGGCCATCGGCTTACGGCCCTGCGTCGCGGCGGCGGTGATGCCGTAGACCGGGTCGCCCGGAGCGGCGGCCGATCGGGCCGATCCCGCCGTCACGCCTGCGCGCATGAGCGTCTTCAGCGCCTTGATCGTCTTCTCGTCGATCGTGATCGGGTCGGGCGCCTTCGGCGGCTCGGCCTCGGCCGAGGGGTCCGGCGTCTTGGGGTCGGTGACCAGGACAGGCGGATGCCAGGTGCCGCTGGAGATCGCTCCGGCGACCAGAGCCATGGACAGCGGGCTGACCAGGACGTTCTGTCCGGCGATGGCCCTGGCGGTGGCCGCGTCGTCCTTCAGTGGCCGCACCCTGCCGCTGAAGGACTTCAACGGCAGGGTCCAGCGTGCGCCGATGCCGAACTTGGCGGCGCTGGTCGCCAGCTCCGCGCCGTCGACCTTGCGGGCCAGCGAGGCCAGCGCGGTCACGCAGCCGTTGGCGAAGTTGCCCTGCAGGCTCAGCGTGGTCCCGGCGGGAGCGGCGGACTGGTGGAACTGGGCGCCGCCCACGGTGCGGTCGACCGGGCAGGCGAGCTTCTGCTTGAGGCTCATCTGGGCCTTGAGCAGCCCCTCGACGGACATGATCGAGAAGATGCTCCCCGCGTGGAACTTCCCGGCGAGAGCGTGTCTCTCCTGGTGGAATTCCTTCGTGCTGCCGACGGCCAGCACGTTGCCGGTCGAGGCCTGGACCGCCACCAGCATGGCGGGTGCGCCACCGCCGAGCAGCGCGGTGTCGGCGGCCTTCTGTATGGAACGGTCGAGCGTGGTCTGCACCGTCGAGGTGGAGCGGCCGGGCCGCCACTTGCGCAGCTCGGCGACCGTCTTCGACGTCTTAAGGTCCAGAGTGATCACGCTGGTCTCGGTCGAACCGGTCAGATACTCCTGGTAGGCCTTCTGCAACCCGCTCCGGCCGACGGTGTCTCCGGCCCGCTCCGGACCGCCGAGCTGCTGCTGGGCCTCCGGTGTGACGGCGGTGACGGCGCCCACGATCTGGGTGGGCGAATCGGGGCCGAGCAGCAGCGACATCGGGGAGACGGTGATGCCCGGGATGGCCTCGAGCTGGGCGCCGAGCGCGAGGTATTTGGAACGGCCGAGGGTGACCAGCTGCACCTGGTCGTTGGGGATCGCCGACCGGATCCGGCTCAGCAGGCGGTCCTGCGGAAATCCAGTGATCTTGGAAAGCTGCCTGCAGATCGCGACCGCGTCCTTCAGCTGGGACGGGATGACGCTCGCCACATACATCGTGGCCTCCTGCTGGAGCGGCTCGCCGGTGCGGTCGACGATCAGCTTGCGCCCCTCGGGCTTGACGTCCACCGCGAACCGCTGCCCCTCACCGAGCTGGGGATGGAGCACGCTCGGCGACCAGTGCACCTTCCAGTGGCCGTCCACCAGGTGGAGCGGGAGCTTGCCGGTGTATTCCCACAGGGGGTTGTTCTCCCCCAGATCGACCTCGGCCTTGAAGTCGGCCTCGACCTGCTCTCCCGTGCCCCGGATCCCGTTGAGCTTGAAGCGGAACGAGGCCGCGTCGAGATGGATCTTGGCGTTCTCCAGGGCCTGACGGACCACCTTCTGGTCTCCGTCGGTGCGCCGGGCGGCCGCGGTGTAGTCACCCGTCTGCCAGCCGACCAGGAAGTCGCGCACCGCCTCGTGGGCCGACGGCTCCTCGAAACACGCGGACAGCATGGGGGCCGTCACCGCCAGCGCGAGCGCCGCGGCAACGGTCCGCCGAGCTTTCCCCGTCACGATTACCTGTTCCTGTACCTCAGCGAGCGGGCCATCTCACGCTTGGCCTGATTCTCGGCCAGCGTCTGCCGCTTGTCCCAGTCTTTCTTGCCCTTCGCAAGGCCAATCTCGATCTTGGCCTTGCCGTCCTTGAAGTAGATCGCGAGCGGCACCAGGGTCAGGCCGCCCTCCTTGGTCTTGGAGACCAGCTTGTCGATTTCCTTGCGGTGCAGCAGCAGCTTGCGGGTGCGGCGCGCCGCGTGGTTCGTCCACGTCCCCATCGTGTACTCGGGGATGTGGACGTTGATCAACCAGGCCTCGCCGTCCTTGATGACCGCGTAACCGTCGGTGAGGGAGGCGCGGCCAAGGCGCAGCGACTTGACCTCGGTGCCCTGCAACACGAGACCAGCTTCGTAGGTGTCTTCGATGTGGTAGTCGTGCCAGGCACGCTTGTTCTGGGCGATGGCCTTCCGCCCGGTCTCACGTGGCATGCCCTTGAGCCTACCGGGGACCGGAGCGGTCGGCCGCGCCCGAGGGCACGGGCGCGCTCGACGGGTGGGCCGCGGACACTGCCGCGTCACACCCGCAGATAGCGGCGGAGCGTGACGAACGAGGCGAGCACGCAGATGAGCACACCGATGATCATCGTAAGGGTGATCACCCCGGCGACGGTCTCCCACGTGAGCGGGGTGTTGGCCAGGTAGGCCTGGACCTTGTCGAAGAGGAACACCTTGCTGACGATCAGCAGCACCGCGGCCACCACGCCGCCGAGCAGGCCGGCGATGACCCCCTCCATCACGAACGGGAGCTGGATGTAGAGGTTGGACGCGCCGACCAGCCGCATGATCCCGGTCTCACGTCTGCGGTTGTAGGCGGACAGGCGGACCGTGTTCCCGATCAGCAGCGCGGCCGCGAAGACCAGGATGATCGCGATCACCAGAGCGGCCCAGCCGAGGCTCTCCAGCAACCCGAAGAACTTCTCCAGGATCGCCTTCTGGTTGACCACGGTGGAGACTCCCGGGGCGCCCTTGAGGCTCTGGATGACCGCCTCGTAGGTCTCGGGATCCTTGAGCTTGACCCGGAACGACTCCGGCATGTCCCCGACCTGGATGGCGGAGAGCATCACGGTGTCGTTCTTGAACTGCTCCTTGAAGTTCTCGTAGGCCTTCGCCGCGTCCTCGAACTGCACGCCCTGGACCTGCGGCATGCTCTCGATCTGCGACTTGAGGGCGGTCTGTTCCTGCGCGTTGACGCCGCCGCTGCCCTTGCACTGCGGGAAGGGGTCGTTCTTCTTGCACAGGAAGACGGAGACCTCGACCTTGTCCGACCAGAAGTCCTTCATGCTGGAGATCTGAGAGTTGATCATCAGACCCACACCCAGCAAAGCCATGCCGATGGCCACGGTCATGATGACCGCGACGGTCATCGTGAGGTTACGGCGGAGGCCGATCCAGACCTCGGAGAAGATGAAGTTTGCCCGCATGCTCTTCCTGTCGCTTCTTCTGGTCCTGGTGTCAGTACGCCTGGCCGTACACGCCACGCGACTGGTCTCGGACGATCTTTCCGTCCTCCAGTTCCACTACGCGCTTGCGCATGGAGTCGACGATGGCCGCGTCGTGCGTGGCCATGACGACGGTGGTACCGGTCCGGTTGATCCGATCGAGCACCTTCATGATGCCGATGCTCGTGGCCGGGTCGATGTTTCCGGTCGGCTCGTCGGCAAGCAGGATCATAGGCCGGTTGACGAAGGCGCGGGCCATCGCGACCCGCTGCTGCTCGCCACCGGACAGCTCGTCGGGCATCCGATGGGCCTTGCCCTCGAGGCCGACGAGCTCGACGACCTCGGGCACGACCTTGCGGATGAACCGGCGGGGCTTGCCGATGACCTCCAGGGCGAACGCGACGTTCTCGTACACGTTCTTGTTCGGCAGGAGCCGGAAGTCCTGGAAGACACAGCCGATCCGGCGGCGCAGGTGCGGAATCTTGAAGTTGGACAGTCGAGCGAGGTCCTTGCCGGCCACGTGGATCGCGCCCGAGTTGGGACGCTCCTCCTTCAGGACCAGGCGAAGAAAGGTCGACTTCCCGGACCCCGAAGGGCCGACGAGGAACACGAACTCGCCCTTGTCGACATCGACGCTGACGTGGTCCAACGCGGGCCGGTTCTGGTTCGCGTAGACCTTGGTGACATTATCAAAATGGATCACGGGCGCATCACGGCATGCCAGTCTAGGGGTTAGGACGGTCGCGGGAGTGGCAGAGGGCCACTTCCGCCTCTCGCCGGCCGGGGGGCGCCGGTCTTTACTCTTGATCGACGTTCCGGTTGGCCGGAGCCCAGTCTAGGGGGAAGACTGGCATGGAAAGTCCATAACGGAAACAAAACGATTCGGCGCCCGGTAACGACCGCCTAAAGTGGTTCTAACCTCGGAGAGGGAGGACATCATGAGCTGTGAAGACCTGGTCTGCGCGGGGTGCGCCCACCCTGTCGCGGAGGGCCGCTGCCCGCTGTGCCGCGCCAACCGCGAGCGAATGCACCACCACGGGCTCGGCGGGATGACCCCCGCGCTCGTCGCCCTGGCACTGATCGCCCTGCTCTTTCTCACCCTCGCCCTGAAGCACATCACGGGCGCCTGAACCGCCCCGGGCGCCTACGGCCTCTCGACCGGCCGCAGGCACCTGAGGGCCGCCGAAGTCGTTGGAGGCCTCCGAGGACCTCCGTAGAAGGCCGAAAGCGCCCCGGACACCTCCGGGACGCTCTGACGGCACCTCACGCGCACCCGGGGTGCCGGGGTTCTAGCTCTCGACGCCCGACTCCTGGCGGCGGGTCCACCGGATCTCCGACTCGATGAACTCGTCGAGGTCTCCGTCGAGCACCGCGCTCGGGTTGCCGGCCTCGGTGCCGGTCCGCAGGTCCTTGACGATCTGGTAGGGGTGCAGCACGTAGTTGCGGATCTGGGTGCCCCACGAGGTGGTGGACTCTCCCCGGATCTCGTTCAGCGCCGCGGCCTCCTCCTGCCGCTTGCGCTCCAGCAGCTTGGACTGCAGGACCGCCATCGCGGTCGCCTTGTTCTGCAGCTGGGAGCGCTCGTTCTGGCAGGAGACCACGATGCCGGTGGGCAGGTGGGTCAGGCGCACCGCCGAGTCGGTGGTGTTGACGCCCTGGCCGCCGGGGCCGGAGGAACGGTAGACGTCGACGCGCAGGTCGTCCTCGTTGATGTCGATGTGGTCGGTCGTCTCGACCACCGGCACCACGTCGACGCCGGCGAAGGAGGTCTGGCGGCGGCCCTGGTTGTCGAACGGGCTGATGCGCACCAGCCGGTGCGTGCCGTGCTCGCCGCGGAGCGTGCCGTAGGCGTAGGGCGCCTTCACCGTGAAGGTGGTCGACTTGATGCCGGCCTCCTCGGCGTAGGAGGTCTCGTAGACCTCCGTCGGATAGCCCTTGCGCTCGGCCCATCGCAGGTACATCCGCTGGAGCATCTGCGCCCAGTCGGCGGCGTCCACACCGCCCGCCTGGGACTGGATCGTGACGACCGCCTCACGGCCGTCGTACTCGCCCGAGAGCAGGGTGCGGACCTCGAGGGCGCCGATGTCGCTCTTGAGGGAGGCCAGCTCGCGGTCGGCCTCCTCGCGGGTGTCCTCGTCGTCCTCGGCCGCGGCGAGCTCGTAGAGGACGGCCAGATCCTCCAGCCGCTGCCCCAGGGACTCGACCCTGTTGACCTCACCCTGCAGGTAGGAGAGCTTGCTGGTGACCTTCTGAGCCCGCTCCTGGTCGTTCCACAGGTCGGGCGCGGCGGCCTGCTCCCCGAGCTCCTCGAGCTGCTTGCGTATCGCGTCGAGGTCGAGCACGTCCTGAATGCTGTTCAGGGTGCCGGTAAGCTCGGCGATCTCTTCTGCCGGATCGATGAGTGCCACGTCTGTAAAGGGTACGCGACCGCCGAACCCCGTTGTGTACGGCTCGCACCCCCACGATGGTTAGCATGGGCCCGCGAGGGGACCATCGGGAGGCGGACGTGCGGGGACGTGGGCGACGAGATCTGCTCGCGCTCGCCCTGACCCTGCTCGCCGCGACCACGGCCTGTTCGGGTTCCGGCGGCGCCCCCGCGACGCGGACCCCTTCGGCCACCGGCTCCAGCGCCACCCCCGCCGCCCTTGCCGCACCCGAGGTCACGCTCGTCGAGGCGGGCCGGGCTCTGGCGGGCGTCCTGGGCGCCGACCGGGTGCTGAGCCTGGCCTCGCCGCGCCAGGACGCCGACGACAGGAACCGGGCCAGGCAGTTCCGCGACGGGCAGAAGGCCCTCAACGACGCGGCGGGCGCGCCCGCCCGCTACACCTGGGGCAGGCCGCAACTGCTGGTCCCCCGCGAGCAGCGCGGTCCCTTCTGGTTCGCCGCGATCGTGGACCGCGAGGACGAGACGGGCGACGTGCGGCCCGCCGTGCTGACCCTGATCGAGGAGGGCGGACGGTGGTCCATCAGCTCCGTCTCGCTGCTGGAGCCGGGGATGCGGGCACCGGAGATCGCCAAGGACGCGCAGGGTTACGCCGTCGCGCTGGACTACGAGGACCCGACCGTCGCGATCAGCCCGCGGCTCATGGCGCCGCTGCACGCGACCTCGGCGGAGGAGGGCACGGCGGGATTCACCGCCGGGCTGATCGAGAAGGGTCCGCACACCACCGGCTACGCCGACGAGATCGCGACCAAGCGGCTGTTCTACAAGGAGAAGCAGTGCACGGGATACGACTCGATCTTCGCCGCGAGCGGATTCCCGGTGCAGGCGCTGCGCACCGCCGACGGCGGGGCCATGGTCATGTATTCGCTGACCAGGACCACCACCGTGACCAGCAAGGTCGAGCCCTGCGGGGAGATCAGGGTGCCGCCTGAGGCCAGGGGGCTGACCAAGGAGACCAGCGTCACCAAGGAGTTGCGCACCGTGGAGGTCCAGCAGTACGTGAGCGTGGTCCCGGCCAGGAACAGCCGCAAATCCGCCAGGATCATCGGCTACCTGGGCGGTCTCACCAAGGTCTTCGTCTCCTGAGGGACCCGCCGGGAGCCCGGAGGAGACCACCGGGCCCCGCGAGCGGGGCCCGGGGTCGCCGGAGCGGGCGCTCAGGCCTCGCTGTGCGGCAGGTTGGTGGCCGCCACCAGCGTGCGGATCGCACGCAGCGCCACCGACAGCGTGGCGAGATCGAAGTTGTCGCTCTCCCAGATCTCCGACAGGGTCTGCCGGGCGCGGGCCGTCGCCGCCGAGTTGGCCTCGGTCCAGCGCGCCAGGCGCTCCTCGGGCGACAGTCCTGGCTCGCTGTGCACCAGGACGTCACGGGTGAGCGTGGCGTGCGCGGCGTACAGGTCGTCACGCAGGGCGGCCCGCGCCATGGAGTTCCACCGGTTGTCCCGTGGCAGCGCGATGACGCGCTCGCGCAGCCCGGACAGCTGGAGCCGGTCGGCCAGGTCGAAGTAGACCTCGGCCACCTCGTTCACCGGCCTGCCGGTGTGGGCGGCCGCCTCCACCAGGTCGAACGTGGAGTAGGCGGGGACCATCGCGGCGACCCGCTCGGCCAGCTCCGCGGGCACGCCGCGGGCGACGAACCCGTCCCGCCGCTCCTCGAACGCCGCCAGGTCGGACCCGGTCAGCAGCTTGGGCAGGTGCGCCAGCAGGCCGTTCATGCCCTTGGCGAAGAAGCTCACCGTGGAGGCCAGGTCCAGCGGCGCGCGGCGGTTGCCGAGCAGCCAGCGGGTGCCGCGCTCGGCCAGCTTGCGGGCCTCCAGCTCCATGGCGATCTGGGTCGCGGTGTCCACCTTGTTGTCCAGCTCCTCGATCTGCCGCCAGAAACTGGACAGGTCGAAGACCTCACGCGTGACGAGGTAGGCGCGGGCGATGTCCGGGGTGGACGCGCCGCTCTCCTCGCCGAGGCGGAACATGAAGGTGGTCCCGCTGGAGTTGACCAGGTCGTTCACCACGCCGGTGGTGATGATCTCCCGGCGGAGCGGGTGGGTGTCCATGTAGTCGCGGAAGCGCTCGCGCAGCGCCGTCGGGAAGTAGGACACCAGCCAGGACGCCAGGTAGGGGTCGTCGGGCAGGTCGGAGCCGAGGATCTCGGCGTCCACCACCAGCTTGGTGTAGGCCAGCAGCACCGAGAACTCCGGCGCGGTCAGCCCGAGCCCGGCCTGGCGCCGCTCGGCGAGCGTCTTGTCCGACGGCAGGAACTCCAGCTGCCGGTTGACCAGTCCGGCCCGCTCCAGCTTGCGCAGCTGGCGCGAGTGGATGTGCAACATCTCGGTGGCCTGCGCGCGGGCGGCGGCCAGCACCACGTTCTGGTCGTAGTTGTCCCGCAGGACCAGCTCGGCGACCTCGTCGGTCATGTCGAGGAAGAGCTGGTTGCGCTGCTTGTCGGTGAGTTCTCCGTCGCGGACCGCCCGGTCCAGCAGGACCTTGATGTTCACCTCGTGGTCGGAGGTGTCCACGCCCGCGGAGTTGTCGATGAAGTCGGTGTTGACGAGCCCGCCGTTGAGCGCGAACTCGATCCGGGCGAGCTGGGTGAAGCCCAGGTTGCCGCCCTCGCCGATCACCTTGCAGCGCAGCTCGGAGGCGTTGACCCGCAGGCCGTCGTTGGCCTTGTCCCCGACGTCGGCGTTCGACTCGCCGGACGCCTTGGCGTAGGTGCCGATGCCGCCGTTCCACAGCAGGTCCACCGGGGCCCGCAGGATGGCGCTGATCAGGTCGTTGGGGGCCAGCGAGACCACCCCGTCGGCGATGCCGAGCGCGGCGCGCATCTGCGGGGACACCGGGATCGACTTGGCCGTGCGCGGCCAGACACCGCCGCCCTGCGCGATGAGCGAGGCGTCGTAGTCGGCCCACGAGCTGCGCGGCAGCGCGAACAGCCGGGCCCGCTCGGCGTAGCTGCGCGCGGCGTCCGGGTCCGGGTCGACGAAGACGTGCCGGTGGTCGAAGGCGGCGATCAGCCTGATGTGCTGGGAGAGCAGCATGCCGTTGCCGAACACGTCACCGGACATGTCGCCGACGCCGACCACGGTGAAGTCGGTGGTCTGGATGTCCACCCCGGTCGTGCGGAAGTGGTACTTGACCGACTCCCAGGCGCCGCGGGCGGTGATGCCCATGGCCTTGTGGTCGTAGCCGATCGAGCCGCCGGAGGCGAAGGCGTCGCCCAGCCAGAAGCCGTACTGCTTGGCCACGCCGTTGGCGATGTCGGAGAAGGTCGCGGTGCCCTTGTCTGCGGCGACCACCAGGTAGGTGTCGTCCCCGTCGTGCCTGACCACGTCGGCGGGCGGGACCACCTGGCCGTCGACGAGGTTGTCGGTGAGGTCCAGCAGGCCGGAGATGAACATCCGGTAGCAGGCGATTCCCTCGGCCAGCACATCCTCTCGGGCACCCGACTTAGGCGGATTTTTCACGACGAAGCCACCCTTGGAGCCGGTGGGGACGATGACGGTGTTCTTCACCATCTGCGCCTTCACCAGCCCGAGCACCTCGGTGCGGAAGTCCTCCATCCGGTCCGACCAGCGCAGGCCGCCCCGCGCCACCTTGCCGAAGCGCAGGTGCACACCCTCGACCCGCGGCGAGTAGACGAAGATCTCGAATTTCGGCCGGGGCAGCGGCAGCACGCTGATCGACGGCGAGTCGAGTTTCAGGCTGACGTACGGCTTGCGCTCGCCGTCCTCCTTCTGGAAGAAGTTCGTCCGCAGCGTGGCGTTGATCATCTCCAGGTAGGCCCGCAGGATCCGGTCCTCGTCCAGGGACGCCACATCGTCCAGCGCGCCGAGGATCTCCTCGTGCAGCGCGTCCTGCAGCTCCGAGCGGACCTCCTCCGAGCGCCGGGGGTCGAGCCTGGCCTCGAACAGCCGCACCAGCAGCCGGGCGAGCCGTACGTTGCCCAGCAGCACCTGCTCGATGTAGTTCTGGCTGAACGTGGTCCCGGCCTGGCGCAGATACTTGGCGTAGACCCGCAGGATCTCGGCCTGCTCCCACGTCAGCCCGGCGGCCAGGACGAGCCCGTTGAACCCGTCGCTCTCCACCCGGCCCCGCCACAGCGCGCCGAACGCGTCCTGGAACAGCCGCTTGAACTCGTCCCTGTCCACCTCCCCGGAGGGGATGTAGCGCAGGCCGAAGTCGTAGATCCAGGCGTCCCTGGCCTCCGGGGCGCCGGCGCGGTCGATCTCGTAGGGCCGCTCGTCGACCACCTCGACGCCCATCCGCTGAAGCAGCGGCAGCACGTGCGACAGGGAGATGGACCCACCGATCCGGTAGAGCTTGAAGCGGCGTTCACCCTCGGCGGCGTCGTACGGCTCGTAGAGGTTCATCCCGATCTCGTCGGAGGAGCCGGCGAGCGCCTCCAGGCGGCGCAGGTCGGCGACGGCCATCCGGGCCGGGAAGTCGGCCTTGTAGCCCTCGGGGAAGGCCGAGGCGTACCGGCGGATGAGCGCGGGGGCCTCCTCCTCCGAGCTCAGCTCGGCGATGGCGGCGCTCAGGTCGTCGTCCCAGGAGCGGGTGGCGGCGGCCAGCTTGGCCTCCAGCTCCTCCACGTCGACCGCGTCGGGGTCCAGCGGCCTGCCCCGCTCGCCGCGCACGACCACGTGCAGCCGGGCGAGGGCCGACTCGCCGATCATCGCGCTGTAGTCGAAGGAAGCGCCGCCCACGGCCTTGAGCAGGATCTCCTGCATCTTGACACGGATCTTGGTGGTGTAGCGGTCGCGGGGCAGGTAGATCAGGCAGGAGATGTAGCGGCCGTAGTCGTCCGGGCGCAGGAAGACCTTGACCTGCTTGCGCTCGCGCAGCCTGAGCACGCCGAGCGCGATCGGCAGGAGCTGCTCCACCGAGGTCTGGAAGAGCTCGTCCCGGGGGAAGGTCTCCAGGATCTCGATGAGGTCCTTGCCGTCGTGGCTGTCGGCGGCCAGCCCCGCCAGGTCGAGCACCTCGGCCAGCTTGCGCCGGAGCACCGGGATGCGGGAGATCGACTCGCTGTAGGCCACGTGGGTGAGCAGGCCGAGGAAGCGCCGCTCGCCGACGACCTCGCCGGAGGCGTCGAAGAGCTTCACCCCCACGTAGTCCAGGTAGGCCGGACGGTGCACGGTGGCGCGCGTGTTGGCCTTGGTGATGATCAGCATCTGCTGCTTCTCACGGGCCTTGGCGCGCAGTTCCGGGGAGAGCGCGGCGAAGCTGTCGGAGCCCGCCTTGTCGTGGCGCAGGATGCCCAGTCCCGTCCCGGGCACCGGGCGCAGCGTGTCGCCCTCCTCGCTCGCCTCCAGGCGGTATTCGCGGTAGCCGAGGAAGGTGAAGTGCCCGTCGGCCAGCCAGCGCATCAGCTCCAGGCTGTCCTCGACCCCCGCCAGGTCCAGCGGCGGCGGGTTGACCGACACGTCCTCGGCGGTCTGTACGGCCAGGGCCCGCATCTTGACGAAGTCCTCGACGGCGTAGCGCACGTCGGACAGGACCCGCTGCAGGTCGGCCTCCAGGTCCTTGAGCGCGGCCTGGTCGGCCTGCCGGTCGATCTCGAAGTGCATCCAGGACTCGACGAGCGTCTGCCCCGTCATGTCGGCCTGATCCCGGCCGAGCAGCTTGCCGGTCATGTCCCGGCGCACCCGCATCTGGGGGTGCACGACGAGCTGGGTGCCGATCTGGTGCCGGTCGAGCTCCATCGTCACCGAGTCGACCAGGAAGGGCATGTCGTCGGTGACCACCTCGACGACCGAACACCCGGGGTCCCAGCCGTGCTCCTCCAGGCTCGGCGTGTAGGCCCGCACCAGGGCACGACCCTGGGGGCGCTTCTCCGCGAGCTGCCGCTGCGCCATGGCCGGGCCGTACACGTCGACCGGGTTGCGGCTGAGCAGGTCCTCTGGCGCGACATGCCGGTAGTAGAGCCGGAGATAGGCGAGCGCCTCCTCAACACCCACGTGGTCGCTGCCCGGTGTGTGCACGCACATCTCGGCGGCACTCCTGAGCAGCTCGTCCTTCGCCTCGTCGAGCGGCATGTCGCTCTCACTCCTTTGTGAGGGGTTTTTGCATATTTGATGGGGATACACGGCTAAGTCCGTAGGTTCCCCGGCGGAGGGAAGTGATGCGGGCCCGCGCCCCGCCGTACCCGGCGTTCCCGCCGGGTCACCGCGTACGGCCGCGCGCCGATCCGCCGCCCGGGCGTCCACGCGCGACGCGCCCGCGGCGGGGCGGGGGTCTCGACATGGATGAGCGGGCCCTCGGCCAGTCGCCGCGGATCGTCATGGGAGCCGCGGTGTCTCGCCACCGTCAGCGGGGAACCGGAGGTCTCCTGATCGGAAACGGCGGATCCGCGCTGGGATAGGGCGGTGAGCCAAGCATCCCACACGGTGGCCTCGAAGGGGTGACGCCACCGCGCCCCCCGTCCGCCGAAACTCCGCCCACCGGGCACGGCCCGCGGCACAACACCTCCAGCGGTCAGTTGCTTCGATCCCCGTTGACCGAAACACACCGCCGCTCCTGATATCACCCGAAAAGCTGGAAAACGTCAATGTGACGGCCGGTCACTCCGAGAGGACCGGAACCGGGTTTCACGTCCCGCCGGGCGGCCGGGGCGTCTGCCGGGCGGCCGGGCGGCGATCGGCGCCCTCCGGCCAATCGTAGGGCTCCGCGACGGGCGCGTCCGATGACTTCGCATGATCTTCGGCACGGCTGCGCCCGCCGGACGGAGCCGCGAGGACCCACGGCCCGTTCCCCGAAGTGATGCGAATGTGACCAACCATGCGGGCCGGACGGCCGTCTCAACGGGCAGGCGACGAAAACCCTCGGGAGACGATCATGCGGCCCGCTCCGGACAGGCGGACATTTCTTAGGATCGGCGGCATGGCCGCCCTGACACTGGGCGCCGGGCCGCCCGCCTCGGCCGCCCCTTCCCGCTCGGATTGGAACGCTCTGGCCGGCGGCCTGGAGGGCAGGCTCATCAGGCCGGGCGACGCCTCCTACGACACGGCCCGCCGCCTGTTCAACCCCGCCTTCGACGCGGTGCGGCCCGCGGGCGTGGCCTACTGCGCCAATCCCTCCGACGTGGCCGAGTGCGTCGGCTTCGCCCGGCGGACGAACGTGCCCCTGACCGTGCGGTCGGGCGGCCACTCCTACGCGGGATGGTCCACCGGGACAGGGCTGGTCATCGATGTCTCTCCGATGAACAAGGTCGGTTACGCCGCCGGCCGGGCGACCGTCGGGGCGGGCGCCAAGCTCGTCGACGTCTACGACAAGCTGGGCACGAGCGGGGTCAGCATCCCGGCGGGCAGCTGCCCCACGGTCGGGGTGAGCGGACTGACGCTGGGCGGCGGGATCGGCGTGGTGTCCAGAAAGTACGGTCTGACCTGCGACGCCATGGAGTCCGTCCAGATCGTCACGGCCGACGGCCGGCTGCTGACCTGCGACGCCGACCACAACCCCGACCTGTACTGGGCCTCGCGCGGCGGGGGCGGCGGCAATCTCGGCGTGGCGGTCTCCTTCGGCTTCCGCACCCACCCCACGCGCGAGGTCACGGTGTTCTTCCTGCACTGGCCGTGGGCGAAGGCCGCCAAGGCGCTCCAGGCGTGGCAGGCGTGGGCGTCCACCGCCCCGGACGCCATGTGGTCCACGATGCATCTGAGCCGGGACGGCGGGACGGACGTGCAGATCGGCGGCCTCTACGTGGGCGACAGGGCGGGCTGCGAGCGGCTGCTGGACCGGCTGGCCGGCCGGATCGGCGCGGTCTCCTCCAGCTACGTCCGGCAGACGTCCTACCGCCAGGCCATGATGATCATGGCGGGCTGCTCCACGCTGTCGGTCTCCCAATGCCACCAGGGCGGCTCCCTGCCCGGCCAGACCCGCGACGGCAGGTTGTCCCGGGACACCTTCGCGGCCAAGTCGCACATGGCCTACCGCCCGCTGTCCGAGGCCGGTGCCAGGGCGCTGGTCGCCGAGGTCGCCCGGCCCGGCAACCACACCGTGCTCCTGGACGCCCTCGGCGGCGCCGTCGGGCGGGTCCGCCCGGAGGCCACCGCCTTCCCGCACCGGGCCGCCCTCTACAGCGTGCAGTACTACGCTCACCGCGCCGGGGCGGCGGCCTGGGCCAGAGCGGCGCACACCAGGATGCGCGCCCACTTCGGCGACCACGCCTACGTGAACTACATCGACGCCGAGCTGAGCGGCTGGCGCGCGGCCTACTACGGGGCCAACGCCGACCGGCTGGCCAGGGTCAAGGCCGCCCACGACCCCGGTCGTCTCTTCCGCCTGCCGCAGGGCCTGTGAGCGCGCACCGGGCTCACTCTCCGGACGGCGCTTCGCCGCCGAGCCCGGTGACGCGGCGACGTAGGGCGGGGTGACGACGTAGGGCGGGGTGACGCGCGGCGGGGTGTCCCACCGGTAATTGACTGGACCGCCGCGCGACCCGGTCGGCAGGATCGGGGCATGCGTAACTGGCCCCTTTTCCGGCTTCGGGTGACCACCCCGCGTCTGGAGCTCCGGCTCCCGTCCCTCGACGACCTGGACGAGCTCGCCGACCGCGGCGCCGAGGGCGTTCACGATCCGGACTTCATGCCGTTCACCACTCCCTGGACCGACGCCGATCCCGCCGAACGGGCGCGCGGCGTCGTCCGGTTCCATTTCGGCACGTGGGCCGGCTGGTCACCGGAGAAGTGGAGCTGCCTGTTCGTCGTCGTCTTCGAAGGCCAGGTCATCGGTATGCAGGAGCTGTCGGGCACCGATTTCGCGGTGACCCGCGAGGTCGCCAGCGGATCCTGGCTCGGGCGGCGTTTCCAGGGGAGAGGCCTCGGCACCGAGATGCGCGCCGCCGTGCTCCACCTCGCCTTCGACGGCCTCGGCGCCCGTCACGCCTGCTCGGGGGCGTTCTTCGACAACCGCGCCTCCCTCGCGGTCTCGCGCAAGCTCGGCTACCGGGACGACGGCGTCCAGATCCACAGCCGCAGGGGCGAGGCCACCGAGCTTCGGCGTCTGCGCCTGTCCCGTGACGACTGGAGCACCCCGGCGGGGTTCGAGATCCACGACCTCGAACCATGCCTGCCGCTATTCGGCGCCGCCGGGGCCTCGGCGCGCTGAGGCCCCGGCGGCGACCGGCGTCACTCCGTCACCGGGATGAAGTGGGGCAGGACCTCGGGATTGGCCATGGCGTCGAGGTTGGCGGCCTTCTCCGGCGGGACCCCGAGGAGGATCTTCCGGACGGGGACCTCCAGCTTCTTGCCGCTGAGGGTGCGCGGGATCCCGGGGACCTCGATGATCTCGTTGGGCACGTGCCGGGGAGACAGCGCGTCCCGCAGAGCACCGCGCAGCTTCATGACCAGCTCGTCGGAGAGCGCGGCCCCCTCGGCCACGGTGACGTAGAGCAGCAGGCGCCCCTCCTGCCCGAGCTGGCCGGTGTCGATCACCAGGCTGTCGGCGATCTCGTCGAAGCGCTCCACCACCCGGTAGAACTCGCTGGTGCCCATCCGGACACCGCCCCGGTTGAGGGTGGAGTCGGAGCGGCCGTAGATGACGCAGCCGCCGTCGGGAAGGATCTTGATCCAGTCGCCGTGCCGCCAGACCCCCGGGTAGTCGGCGAAGTAACTCTCCCGGTATCGCGTCCCGTCGGGGTCGTTCCAGAACATGACCGGCATCGACGGCATCGGCACGGTCAGCACCAGCTCTCCGACCTCTCCGACCACCGGTGCGCCCGACGGGTCGAAGGACTCGACCCCGGCCCCCAGGCATCGGCACGGGATGACGCCCGCGCGGACCGGCAGCAGCGGGACCGCGCCGACGAAGCCGGTGCAGACGTCGGTGCCGCCGGAGAACGAGCCGAGCTGGACCTCCGGCAGCGCGTCGTGCACCCACGCGAACCCCTCCGGCGGCAGCGGTGAGCCGGTGGAGCCGAGGCCGCGCAGCGCCGTGAGCCCGCCGGGCCGCAGGCCCGCCTTCATGGAGGCGATCAGGTACGGCGCGCCGGTGCCGAAGTAGGTGACCCCCTCCTCGGCCGCCAGCCGCCACAGCGCGTCGGTCCCCGGATGGGTGGCCGAGCCGTCGTAGAGGACCACCGTCGCGCCGACCAGCAGACCGCCGATGAGGTAGTTCCACATCATCCAGCCGGTCGTGGTGTACCAGAAGAAGACGTCGTCCTCGCCCAGGTCCTGGTGGAAGGAGAGCGCCTTGAGGTGCTCCAGCACCACGCCACCGTGGCCGTGCACGATCGGCTTGGGCAGTCCGGTGGTGCCGGAGGAGTAGACGATCCAGAGCGGGTGGCCGAACGGCACCGGCTCGAAGTCCAGCGGCCCGGTGCAATCCCGCAGGTCCGCCCAGCTCAGGACGGGGGCGCCGGACTCGGCGGGGGCCTGTCCGGCCTCCGGCGCGCCGTGACCGCGCGAGGTGGGGATGCGCACCTGCGCGACCAGGGTCGGCAGCTTGGCGGCGATGTCCCGGACGACCTCGGCCCGGTCGAACCGCCTGCCGTTGTAGTCGTAGCCGTCCACCGCGATGAGCACCTTCGGCTCGATCTGGGTGAAGCGGTCGATCACGCTGGGCGCGCCGAAGTCAGGGGAACAGGAGGACCAGACGGCGCCCAGGGAGGCGGTGGCGAGGAAGGCGACCAGCGTCTCGGGCACGTTCGGCGCGTACGCCGCGACGCGGTCCCCCCGGCCGACGCCCAGCCCCGCCAGGCCGGCGCGGACCCGCCCGACCTCCTCGGCCAGCTCGCCCAGGGTGATCACCCGCCGCCCGCCCGCCTCGTCGCGGAAGACCACCGCGGGCCGGTCGGGATCGTCTGCGGCCCGGCGCAGCGCGTTGGCCGCGTAGTTCAGCGTCGATCCGGTGAACCATTCGACGCCGGGCATCGTCCCACTTATGACGGGCCCGTCACCACGCTCCCCCACGACACCGAAGTAATCCCAGACCGACGTCCAGAAGTCGGCCGGGGCGTCCACCGACCACCGCCACAGGGACTCGTAGTCACCGGGCCGGCCGAGCCACTCCATGTAGCGGGTGATCTTGGCATCCCACACGACCTCCGGGGTGGGTTCCCAGAGCAGCGCACCTTCCTCAACCATGTCCCCATCCTCTCGGCGACCCGCCGGAATGTCATCCCTCCGGGACACATACCCACCGGGCTCATGGTGTGGATCAGCCACGTGGTCCGTGATGCGGGTCAGCCGCGTAGCCGCTCCACGGCGGCCCGCGCCGCGGTGCCGATCACCGCGTCGGCGCGGGGCTGGTTCTGCGCCGTGCCGTACGAGCGGGTGAAGACCGCGACCGCGTAACGCCCGCCGTCGGGATACTCCACCACGCCGACCTCGTTGCGAACCGTGGGCAGCGTGCCCGTCTTGCCGCTGACCGCGACGTCGTCGTAGGGGAATCCGGCGGCGAGCCGGTGCGGCCAGACCTGCAGGCCGAGCAGCCTGCGCATCGAGGCGCACGACTCCGCCGAGGCCGCCTCGTCGCACCAGATCATGCCGAGCAGCCGCGTCATGTCACGGGGGGTGCTCCGGCTGGTGAGCGCCGGGTCGAGCGCCCGCAGCCGGGAGATCAGGGCCGGGTCGGTGGGCACCTCCGGTTGCCCGGCGTCCTCGACGATGCTGGCGAACAGGCCGCGGCAGTCGTGCTCGATCCACGTCCCGTTCAGGCCCGCGGCGGCGAGCATGGCGTTGACCGCCGGCAGGCCGACCCGGCGGACCAGGGCGTCGGCGGCGGTGTTGTCACTCACCGCGATCATCAGATAGGCCAGGTCACGCAGGGACATCGTCACGTCGTCGGCCATCGCCGACACTCCGGTGGGCCCAGGAGTGTGGTGGTCCGCCATGACCGTGATCCGCTCGGTCACGTCCAGCCGCCCCGCGTCCGCCTGCCGGAAGAGCTCCACCAGCAGCGCCACCTTGAAGACCGAGGCCAGGACCACGGGCTCGTCGGCGCTGTGAGCGACCTCGGCTCCGGTGTCGAGGTCGACGGCGTGCAGGAATCCGGTCACCCCGGCCGCGCGGAACAGGCCGTCGAGGTCGCTCATGCGAGGAATCCAGAGGCGGGCCGGGCGCGCACCCGCCGCACCGGTGCCACGCCGTCGTCCGTCATCCCGGCCTTCTCCTTCAGCACTCGTACGGCCACCGCCCCGAAGGCTACGGCAGCGTCCTCGGCCTCTCCTCGCCAGGCGGTGGACAGCCGCCAGGCCAGAGGACTTCCCAGCAGCGGTCTCCAGCGCAGTCCGGGCAGCTCCACGCGAGGGCCGAAGGCGACGGCCGTACCGGCGAGGACCAACCCGAGCGTCTGCGCCTCGTGCACCTCCTGCGGGACGAACCCGTGCCGGCCGCACTCGGCGAGCGTCTCCTCGTGCAGGCCGGGCTCCCGGGGGAAGAGCACCAGCTGCCGCCCCGCCAGGTCGGCCAGATGTACCGACGACAGCGCCGCGAGCGGGTCGGCCACGGCCAGCACCACGCCGGGGCGCTGGACGAGCACGGGGCCGAAGCTCAGCCCGGGGGCGGTCACCGGATGGCGGAGCAGGCCCACGTCCAAGGTGCCGTCCGTGAGCGCGGTGGCCTGGTCGGCGCTCCACATCTCGGCGGGCGCCAGCCGTGCCTCGGACTCGCCCTCCCGGAACCCGGCGATCAGCGCGGCGATCACCGAGGACCCCAGGTCGGGTGTGACCCCCACCCGCAGCACCGCGCCCTCCTGCCGTCCGGCCAGGTCCCGCAGCCGATCCACCCGCGTGACGATCTCGTAGGCCTCGGCCAGCAGCAGCCGTCCCGCCTCGGTCAGCCGGACCTGGCGGCTGGAGCGGTCGAACAACCGGACGCCGAGCTCCTCCTCCAGCCGCCGGATGCGCTGGCTGAGCGGCGGCTGGGCCATGCCGAGCCGGACCGCCGCGTTGCCGAAATGCAGTTCTTCGGCGACGACCGTGAAGTAGCGCAGATGTCGCACGAGGTCCACGAACAGGGATTATATCTATTTTCATATTGAATTCAGGTACATACCAATATTGGACATCAGAGATGTCCCTCTGGTCTTCTCGGTCCGCGAGAACAAGGGGGACGACGATGAAGCTGAGACATCTCGCCGCGGTCGCGCTGGTGCCGGTCGCCATGATCGGCGGGACCGCGTGGGCGCTGCGCACCCAGGGGTCGGCCGAGGAGACGGCCCGGGAGTTCCTGTCAGCCTGGACCAGGCAGGACTATCCGGCGATGCGGGCGCTCACCGCCCAACCTCCCGCCGACTTCGACCGCTGGTACAAGCGATTCCGGAGCGACCTGAAGCTGTCGGGGGCCACCTTCGCGGTCACCGGGAGCACCGGGAGCACCGCCGCCGCGGGCTCCCGGGTGGGCTTCCACGCGACGCTGGACGGGCCGGTGGACTGGGCCTACGACGGCTCGCTGACGCTGGTCGAGCACGAACGGGCCTGGCGGGTGAAGTGGAGCCCGGCGGCGCTCCACCCCCGCCTCAAGCCCGGCCTGCGGATCAAGGCCGTCCTGGCCGAGTCCGAACAGGCGCCGGTCCTGGCCGCCGACGGGACCCGCATCGACACCGCCGACGCGCCGGGCTCGGTGCGACAGCTCGTGGAGGGGCTCGAAGAGAGGTATGCCGCCCGCCTCACCGGCGCCTCCTCCGTGCGGGTGGATCTGGTCCGCGGGACGGAGCGGGTCACCACGCTCGCCACCGCCGGAGCGAAGGCGGGCAGGCCACTGCGGACCACGATCGACCTGCGGGTCCACCGGGCCGCCGCCGCGGCTCTGGAGAAGACGCGCAAGCCCGCCTCCCTGGTCGCGCTGCGGCCCTCGACCGGAGAGATCCTCGCCGGGGTCAACAAGCCGGGCGGCTTCAACCGGGCGCTGCTCGGCCACTACCCTCCCGGCTCGACCTTCAAGGTCGTCACGGCCTCGGCCCTGGTGGCCGACGGCATGACCGCGGACGAGCGCGTGCCCTGCCCCGCCGAACAGAACATCGGCGGCTTCTCCTTCCACAACGCGGGGTTCAAGGACTACGGCACGATCGCGCTGCGCGAGGCGTTCGCGCATTCGTGCAACACCACGTTCGGCCGGTTGAGCGTGGACCGGCTCGGCGGGAAGCGGCTGGCCTCGGTGGCCGCGAGCTTCGGTTTCGGAGGGCCGGTGGACCCCGGGGTGCCCGCCGTACGGGCGCGGTTCCCCGACCCCACCGACGACACCGACCTCGCGTCGGCGTCGATCGGGCAGGGTCGCGTCCTGACCAGCCCGCTGAACATGGCCACCGTCGCCGCGGCGATCGCCGACGGCTCCTGGCGCCCGCCCCGGCTGGTGGACGCCGCCCTGCTGCCCGCGGCCCAGCCGAGGAGGCTGGAGCCGTCCGTGGTGCGGGCGCTGCGCACGCTGATGCCCGCGGTGGTGGTGGAGGGCACGGCCAGCGCGGTCTCCTTCCCCCCGGGTACGGCGGGCAAGACCGGGACCGCCGAGTTCGGCACCGGCAAGGAGCCGCCGTCGCACGCCTGGTTCATCGGCTACCGGGGTGACCTGGCGTTCTCGGTGATCGTGGAGGGCGGCGGCGCCGGTTCCAAGGTGGCCGCGCCCATCGCGGGCCGCTTCCTCGCCGGGCTCACGAGGTCGTAGACCCCGTCGAAGATCGAAAAGGGGCTGGTGGTTCGCGGCCGGGTGTGTCCATCCTGGATGATGAGCGATCCTTTGAACGAACGCGACCGGGCGGCGCAGGCGCTGGAGATGGTGGCCAAGGCCGCCGGCCCCTACCTCGACTCGCTCGCCGAGCGCCCCGTGCACGACCACGGCGCCGACGGCCTGCTCGACCTGCTCGACGGGCAGTTCCCCGAGCGGGGCGAAGGCACCTTGGACAGCGTCGAACGGCTGCTGCGCGTGGGCACCGAAGCGGCGACCCACTCCTCGGGGCCTCGTTTCTTCCATTTCGTCGTCGGTGGCTCGACCCCGGCGGCCCAGGCGGGCGACTGGGTGACCTCTCTTCTGGACCAGGCCGGCGGGCTCTGGCTGACCTCGCCGTTCGCCGCCAGGGCGGAGACCGTCGTGCTGCGGTGGCTGAAGGACCTGTTCGGGCTGCCGCGGTCCTATGGCGGCGTGCTGACACCGAGCGCGACCTTCGCCAACTTCACCGGACTGGCCTGCGCGCGGCAGTGGTGGGGCGAGCGGCACGGCGCCGACGTGACGTCCGACGGGCTCGCCGGGCTGCCGCGGATGCCCGTGCTGGCCGGCGGCTACATCCATCCGAGCAGCCGTAAGGCGCTGCTGATGCTCGGCTGCGGCCGGGACGGCGCCCGGGTCCTCGCCCGGGACGAGGCGGGACGGGTCGATCTGGAGGCCATGGACCGGGAGCTCGAACGGATCGACGGCCCGGCGGTGATCGTCGGAAACGCGGGCGAGGTGAACGCCGGCGACTTCGACCCCATCGACGACCTGGCGGACCTGGCCGAACGGCACGGCGCCTGGCTGCACGTGGACGGGGCCTTCGGGCTCTTCGCGGCGGCCTCGCCCCGGCTGTCGCACCTGGTCAAGGGAGTGGAGCGGGCGCACTCGGTGACCGCGGACGGGCACAAGTGGCTCAACGTCCCCTACGAGAGCGGGTTCGCCTTCGTCCGCGATCCGAAGCTCATGGGCCGCACCTTCGGCCCGTGGGGCGCGGCCTACCTCCCCGCCGAGGACGACCCGCACGTCAACTACAACTGCCTGGGCCCGGAGTCCTCCCGGCGGGCGCGGGCGCTGCCCATCTGGGCGACCCTGCGGGCGTACGGCAGGCAGGGCCACCGGGAGATGGTCGAGCGCCACCACGACCTGGCCCTGCGGCTGGGCCGGGCCGTCGAGGAGTCCGCGGACATGGAGCTGCTCGCCCCGGTGCGGTCATGCGTGGTCTGCTTCCGCCATCGCCCGCCGGGCGTCCCCGAGGAAGAGCTGGACGAGCTGAACGCGTGGATCGGCCGGGAGCTGCTCGCCGACGGCCGGGTCTACGCCGGGACCACCACCTACCGGGGCATGACCGCCCTGCGGCCGGCCATCGTCAACTGGCGCACCACCGAGGCCGACATCGACCTCCTGGTGTCGGTCGTCCAGGAGATCGCCGCCCGCCGCGGGAGGTGAGCCGCCCGCCGGGGAGGGGACTCGCCGTACGGGCGGCCGGACCTCGCGCGGGGTGGGCCGACCGGCCGCGGAGAGCCCGCCGTACGGGCGGCGGGCACCGCTCCACGGCCGGAGAAGGCTAGCCCGCCTTGCGGACCGGGGAGGTGAGCCCGGCCACGGCGGCGACGACCTCCGACGGATTGGACAGGTCGGGCAGGACCACATCGGCCCCCGCCTCGTGGAGCTCGGCGGGCAGGGAACGCCCGGTGGCGACCGCGATCATCGCGGCCCCGGCGATTCTGGCGGCCTGGACGTCCCTGGTCGAGTCGCCGATCATCACGGTGTTGCCGCCGTCGAAGGTCCCGCCGTACTTCTGCCCGGCCCGGCCCTGCGCGACCTGCAGCAGGGTGGCCTTGGGATATACCTCCTCGCCGTAGCCGCCGACCTCGAAGTCCACGTGCCGGTGCAGGCCGAAGGCGGTCAGCTTGTGCACGGCGTTGCTCTTGATCGTGCCGGTGAGCACCGACTGGATCGCGCCGTCGAGCTTCGCGACGGCCTTCATCGCGTCCGCCGCCCCGGCCAGCATCCGGCCGTCTTTCGCCAGGCGCTTGCGGCGGGCGTCGAATGCCTCGGCCAGCGCGTCCAGGAACAGGGGCAGGTGCTCGTCCTCGGCGACGATCCCGTTGATGGCGAGCGTCTCGAAGACGATCTCCGAGTCCGGGCGGCCGTTGTGCTGGGTCAGCTTGACCAGGGGGCGCCCGGTGACGCGCCGGAAGGCCTCCGCGTACGCGTCGCGGGTGACGATGGACACGTCGACCAGCGTGAGATCGACGTTCCAGAGAACGAGACGGCTAATCGGGGGCCTCCCGGAATGGGTGCGGATGCCCAGGGTACGGCCAGCACCGCACCCCGATCGTCGCCAATGCCGAAATCATCCGCTTAAGGGCGTTCAGGCGTAGTCGATGGCGTTCGCGAGGGTGTCCACGACCGGGACGCCGAACGCGGCCAGATCCGTCCGGCTGGTCATGCCACCGGTGTAGAGGACGGCCCGCGCCCCGACGTGCCGGGCGGCGTGCGCGTCGTCCACACTGTCGCCGATCACGAGCACGTCCGCCGGATCCAGGCCGAGCGCCGCGAGATGAGCGACCATCGAGTCGGCCTTGTGGCCGCCGGCCGCGCTGCGCAGCCCGTCGATCCGGGTGAAGTGCCGGTCGATGCCGAACTCGGCGACCTTGGGCCCCAGCCGATCGTGCGCCCACATCGACAGCAGCGACTGTTTGCCGCCCTCCCTCTCCCAGCTCTCCAGAGTGGAGGCGGCGTCCGCCGCGAGACCGCACTCCAGCATCAGCCGGTGGTAGTGCTCGTGGAAGCCGAGGTCCAGCTTCTCCCACTCGCCGTCGTGGAGCGCGCGGCCGAGCATCCGCTCGTAGGCCGCCCAGATCGGGCGGGTGTAGACCGCCCGGAAAGCATCGACGTCATAGGAACCCAGCCCGTAGGGGGCGAACACCGCGTTCGTCGCCCCGACCACGGCATCGACGTCATGGAAGAGCGTGCCGTTCCAATCCCAGACAATATGTTTGTTCTTCATATCCTCCCAAGCGTAACCATCCGCCGGGACATTTCCGCGGGACGGGCGGCGCGGGTGGACGCAGGAGCCCGTGGACCCGCACCCGACCGGAGTGGTCGGGTGCGGGTCCACGCCAGGCGCGCCGCGGTGAGAGTCGAACGGCGGTGAAGGTCGAACAGCGGTGAAGGTCAGCCGCAGGCCCTGCCGGTGGTGCCGCTCCCGTTCTGGCCACCGGCGCCGGATCCCCACTGCACGCTGGCCGACCCCCATGCGCAGACCCCCGGGGCGTACATCATGTTGCCCCAGTGATGGCCGCCGTTGCCCGCCCGGAAGGTGAACCTGTCGCCGCCGCGATCGGTGGTGACGCTGATCGTCCCCCTCATGGAGGCGCCGGTCCAGATTTCGGTCCAGTTGGTCCTGCAGCCGCTCGACCACATGAGCTTGATCGTCCCGACCGTCCCGTCGACCCGACTCTCGATGGAGGCCGTACGCACCGCCCGCGCGGTGGTGTTACAGCCGGTGCGGTAGGGGTCCTCGTGGTCGTAGGCGTGCGCGCTCGCCGGCGACCCCGTGAGCAGGACCACCCCGGCCGCGGTCACCGCACCCGCGATCGCCCGGATCTTCACTGACATCCGCTCCTCCTCGGTCATGAGGCTGTTGACAGATCGGAGGGATCCTAGTCGCGCACCTCACGGCGGGCAGGGGGTATCCGATTTGTGACCTGACCCCGCACTGAAGGACGGGACCTGCGGCCAAGACATCGGCCGGCGTGTCCGTGAACGGCGAGCCGCCCGCGTCCTCGTGCGACGCTCAGCCGAGCAGGTCGGAGATCTCCTGGGTGGCGTACCACATCAGCTCGTGCGCCTCGGCGCCGTCCAGGGTGAACCTGGCGTCGTCGTCCCCACGGTCGGCCGCGGGCAACGCGGCGATGGCGGCTTCGACGTCTTCGGCCGCGGACGGGTCGTCCACGTGGACCGCGGCGATCTTCACCAGCGGGACCGACGCCGCGAGCCGCACCCGGGCGCGCTCCTCCAGGTCGGCGCCCATGCTCACGGCCTCGTCCGGCACCTCGGCGGCGATCACCACCCGGCGCGCCACCACCTCCACCCCGTCGGCGCGGTCGGCGGCCAGCATCCGCAGGGACGCCCTGGCGGCCTCGGTGAGGGCGACGTACTCCAACTCCTCGGTGTCACCCGAGACGTACCACTCGATCAACGCGGGGGTGACCGCGTAGCCGGTCAGCGGGGCCGGGCCGAACTCCCCCAAGGTGACCACACGGGCCAGCGCGGGAAGCGTGCTCGGCAGGTAGACGCGCATCCATGCCTCGATCTGTTTCTCGACACCGGCGCCGGTTCGGCGCCGATCATCCATCGAGTGTGCCAGCACCGGCGACCCGGTCGCGAGATCCGGCGCCTCGAAGAGGCGCGGCGCGCCTTCGGCGGGCCCGCGGGCCTGCCGGCCGTCAGGACAACGGCATGCCTACGGCCGGCGGGCCCGCGGAGGGCGGCCGTCAGCGCAACGGCACGCCGAAGAGCCTCTCCAACTCCACGATGGTCAGCTCGGGGTCCCGATGGTGCACGCCGACGATGCCGAGGGCGCGGGCGGCCTCGATGTTGGCCTCGATGTCGTCGACGAACACGCACTCCCGCCCGGCCAGGCCGAGCTTGCCGAGCGCGTGCTCGAAGATCCTCGATTCCGGCTTGCGCATGCCGATCTCCCCCGAGATGACGATCTCGTCGAAGACGTCGTCCCAGCCCTCACGGGGATACTCGTTGGCCCAGGAGTTGGACAGCAGGCAGGTCCGCAGCCCGGCGGCGCGCGCCCGGCCGAGCATGTCGTACATCGTCTCGACCCGCTGGAACCCGGCGAACATCCTGTTCAGAAGGCCCTCGGCGACCGGCGGAACGCCGTCGGTCGTGATCAGCCGCGCGGCCAGGTCCCGCTCGAACTCCAGCCCGGAGATCTCGCCCCGCTCCAGCGCGTGAATGGTGTTCTCCGCGCCCTCGGGACCCTCGTAGGCATGCAGGACCAGCTCCCGCATCACGTCGCGGTAGTGACTCGCGTCGATCCGGTCGGCGGCGATCCACTCGGCGATCGCCTCGGACAGGCCCGTGGTGAGCACGCCGCCCCAGTCGATCAGCACGCCCTTGAGCATCTCGCCTCCTCGTCTAGAACCGGATACAGGTTAGGCGCAGCCGGTGAGTGCGCCGGAAACCGGTGGTGCCAAACTGGCCGCCATGGATTTCGCGCTCAGCACGAAGGCGGAGGAATACCTCGCCAACCTGACCGATTTCATGGAGTCTCACGTGTATCCGGCGGAGCCGGTCTACCACGGATGGCGGCTCGCCAGAGGCCACGACAACCACGACCTGCCACCGGTCGTCGAGGAGCTCAAGGCCGAGGCCCGCTCGCGCGGTCTGTGGAACCTGTTCCTGCCCGGCGAGTCGGGCATGTCGGTGCTCGACTACGCCAGCCTGGCCGAGGTCACCGGCCGCTCCGTCGACCTCGCCCCCGAGGCGCTGAACTGCGCCGCTCCCGACACCGGGAACATGGAGGTCCTGCACATGTTCGGCTCGCCCGAACAGCGGGACCGCTGGCTCGCCCCCCTGCTCTCCGGCGAGATCCGCTCGGCGTTCGCGATGACCGAGCCCGCGGTGGCCTCCAGCGACGCCACCAACATCTCCACTTCCATCACCCTCGACGGCTCCGAATACGTGATCAACGGCCGCAAGTGGTTCATCACCGGCGCCGCCGACCCTCGCTGCGAGATCATGATCGTGATGGGCAAGACCGATCCGGAGGCGCCCACGCACCGCCAGCAGTCGATGATCCTGGTCCCGATGGACACCCCCGGCGTGGAGATCGTCCGCCATCTTCCGCTCTTCGGTTACCAGGAACAGCACGGCCACTCCGAGATCGTCTTCACCGACGTCCGAGTGCCCGCCTCGAACCTCATCGGGCAGGAGGGGGACGGCTTCCGCATCGCCCAGGCTCGGCTGGGACCGGGCCGCATCCACCACTGCATGCGTGCCGTCGGCATGGCCGAACGCGCCCTGGAACTGATGTGCTCCCGTGCGGCCAACCGCGTGGCCTTCGGCCAGACCCTCGCCCAGCAGGGTGTCGTCCAGCAGCAGATCGCCGAGTCCCGGCTGGCCGTCGACCAGGCCCGGTTGCTCACCCTGAGGGCGGCGTGGATGATCGACACCGTCGGCGCCAGGGCCGCCGCCGGGGAGATCTCCGCCATCAAGGTCGTCGCCCCCCGGATGGCCTGCGAGGTCATCGACCGCGCCATCCAGATTCACGGGGGCATGGGGGTCTGCGACGATGTCCCCCTTGCCATGATGTACGCCCAGGCCAGGGCGATGCGCATCTTCGACGGTCCCGACGAGGTCCACGTCCGCGCCGTCGCCCGCCGGGAGCTCAAGCCCTATCTACTGTGAAAGCCCGGACCTCTCCGGCGGGGCTCGGCCCCTGCCTTCCGCGAAACGTCCCGATCTCGCGGTGAGGCCTCCGGGTGGAGCGGTGGTGCTCCGGGCGGAAACGAGCGCGCCACACCCGCCGGAGATTCATGGTCGAATGTCCGGTTCATCGGCCCGAGCGCGTTTCGCACCCCGGGTTCGAGGAAGGCTATGAGGGTGACCTGAAAGCCAGGAAACTGCACGTGAGAGGCATCGGCGGCCTTTCTCGGGCACCACCTGAACCGATTCCTCGACTCTTGTGAGGAGAGGCCATGACCGTAAGTCAGACGGCCGGCGGATCACCTACCCGCACGGCGCCGAAGGCCGCCGCGTCCACCGGGCGCAAATCCGTGGCGCGCGATGTGGTGGAAAGCCAGCCCGCGGCGCACAACGTCGCGGAAGGCCCGGCTGCTACGCGCAGGGCGACGGCGCGCAAGGCGGCGACGCCCAGAGTGACGGAACCCAAGGTGACAGAGCCCAAGGTGACGGCCCCCAAGGTGACGGCCCCCAAGGTGACGGCGCGGCCCGCGGGGCCGGAGCAGGCCGTAGGGCCGGAGCAGGCCGTAGGGCCGGAGCAGGCCGAACACCCGCGCGACGAGCGCTCGCTCACCCTGAACCTGCCGATGATGACCGTGCAGTTCCGGCCTCCACATCTTCACCTTCCCCATGTCAACCGGCAGGAGGCGAGCCATGCCGTCGACGTCGCCCGATCGCTGCTGCCCCCGCCTGAGCGCATGGTCTATTACGGCGGGCTCGGCGCGCTCGCGGTGGCGGGACTGATCGAATGGCCGGTGGCGGCCGCCATCGGGGTCGGCACGCTGATCGCCCAGCGTGCCCGAGGCGAACGCCGGCCCACCGCTCCCGTTTCCCGGATGCCCGGCACCGCCACTTCCCGGACGGCGGCCGCTTCGAGCCGCGGAAGCGCCTCCCGGTGACTTCGGCGGCCGCGGTGATCTCGGCGACTCCGGTGCCTGCGGCGCCTGCGGTGGCCCGGTGAGGCGGCCGACCGGGCCAGGTGCCGTCGTGTTCTGACGGCCTGAGTTTTTCCTGCTGGAGAGCCGAATGTTC
The DNA here is from genome assembly GCF_050949235.1 of Streptosporangium sp. CA-135522. Lineage (NCBI taxonomy): Bacteria > Bacillati > Actinomycetota > Actinomycetes > Streptosporangiales > Streptosporangiaceae > Streptosporangium > Streptosporangium sp. CA-135522. Next base: position 1,600,161 of record NZ_CP192026.1, on the reverse strand, counting down.
CTGTCGCGTGTACTCACGCTTTCCACCGAGGCGTTGTGGGGCGTGGTGCCCGAGGCGATCCGGAACGTGCCCGAGGCGATCCGGAACGCCCTGCCACGTCCTCGCGGGACGCGGGTGTGTCCCGGCGGGCTCCACGTCGACCTGCGGGTGATCGGTGGCCCGGGCACGGAACGGGTCACGCGGCGGCTGGAACGCCTGTTGCTGGCGCTGGAGGGAGTCGAGCGGGCGGAGGTCAACGGCGTCCTCGGCTCCGTCTTCATCGGATGTGACGCCGACTCGATCGACCTGGACAAGCTGCTGTCGATCGTCGAGGAGCTCGACGGCGAGCGGGAGGACGACGAGCAAAGCGCGGGCGCCGCGGAGGACGTCGAAGCCGGATGGGGGCAGGGATCACCCGCGTCCAGGCTCGTGGAACACCACACACGTGCCGGGATCAGGCTCGGTGCGAGCCTGATCGGGGCCGGCCTGGCGTTCGCCGGGCGGGCGGTGCACGCGCCGCCGCTCCGGCCCGCCGTTCCCGCCCTGTTCCACCTGGCCGAGTCCACCCCCGTGATCCGCGCCGAGCTGGAGCACCACCTCGGCCGCCCGGCCACCGACGCCCTGTTCACCACGGCGAACATCGCCGTTCACACCTTCGCGCTGCGCCCGTTCGGGCTGCTCGTCCAGTCGCTCACCGCGGCCGGCCGCTACGTCGAGACGCGCAGCGCGCAGCAGGCCTGGCAGGCGCACGAACACGAGCTGGGCTCCAGGAGCGGGGCCTACCGCCACACCCGGACGGCGAAGAGGCCACGCCCGGCTCCCCTGGCCCACAGTCCCGTGGAACGGTTCGAGCGCATCGCGAGCCCGCTCGCGCTGGGCGCCTCCGGCCTGACGCACCTGCTCGGCGACGGCCGCGAGCGAGGGCTCGCCATGCTGATCACGACGACGCCCAAGGCCGCGAAGCTGGGCCGTGAGTCGTTCGCCGGCGCGGTCGGGCGCACCGTGGCCGGACGCGGCGCGATCGTTCTCAACGGCAACGCCCTGCGCCGCATGGACGGCATAGACACCGTCGTCCTCGACGCCGGTTTCCTCGGCACGGGCTCCTGGACGATCGACCGCGTCGTCTCCCTCGCCGAAGAGGTGAACGACGAGGAGTTACACGCGCGGCTCTACAGCCTGCTCGATCTCACCGACCCGGCGGCCCGGCGGGAGGACGGCACGTGGGCGGCCGGGCCGCTGACGGATCGGGCCGCGTTCCTCCCGGAGACCGCCGGTGAATGGCGTGCTCGGGGGTTGCGGTGCGTCGGCGTGGCGAGACAGGGGGTTCCTGTCGCCCTGGTCGGCATGGCGCCGGAGGCCGACCCCCTGGCGGAGGCCATCGTCGCCGCGGCCCGGGACGCGGGCACCGTGATGCTGGCGGGAGACCTCGCAGGGCTCGGCAAGCGGCTCGGCGTCGACGAGGCCGTGCCCGGCGGCGTACGGCTGGCTCGGTCGGTCCGCGCGCTCCAGAGCGGCGGTCACGGGGTCGCCGTGGTGTCGGGGCGCCCCATGGCGGCGCTGGCCCACGCGGATCTGGGCATCGGCGTGCTGAGACGGCCCGGCCCGGTGCCTTGGGACGCGGACGTGGTCAGCGAGATCGACGAGGTCCACCTGCTCCTGAGCTGCCTGGCGCCGGCGAGGAGGACGAGCGAGCGGTGCGTGTGGCTCGGTGCCGCCGGAGCGGCGGTCGGTGCCGGGCTGGCGGCTTTCGGGCCGTCGGCGGGATCGGTGCGCAGGGCGCAGCTGGTGAGCGACTGCACCGCGCTGGCCTCCATCGTCACGGGCGAGTGGGCGGGCCGGAACTCCGGCCGCGGAACACCACCGGTCCGCGCCGACCGCACCCCCTGGCACGCCATGCCGGTCAAGGACGTCCTCGCCCGGCTCGGCTCGTCGCCCAGCGGTATCACCGAGGCCGAGGCCCTGCGGCGCAGGACCCCGTCGAGGTCGGACGACCCCGGGGAGCCCGGCTCGCTGCTGCGCATGTCCGTGGAGGAGCTGGCCAACCCGCTGACCCCGGTCCTGACGGCGGGGGCGGGCCTGTCGGCCATGGTCGGCTCGATCCCCGACGCGGTCATGATCGGCGCGGTCATGATCATCAATACGCTCATCGGAGGGAGCCAGCGCTTCGCCGCCGACCGGGCGCTGCACCGCCTGACCGAGGCGGTCGCCGTTCGCGTACGGCTGCGCCGCCCTCGGGAGAACACGACCGCGTCCGTCGGTGACCTCGTGGCGGGCGACGTCGTCGAGCTGCGCGCGGGCGACGCCGTACCGGCCGACTGCCGGGTGATCAGGGCCGTGGGACTGGAGATCGACGAGGCCGCCCTGACCGGCGAGTCCCAGCTCGTCGCCAAGTCGCCGGCGCCGGTCAGCTCGCCCGCCATCGCCGACCGCAGCTCGATGGTCTACCAGGGCACGACGGTGGCGGCCGGCCACGGGCTGGCCGTGGTCGTCGCGGCGGGCGGGGCGACCGAGGCGGCCCAGACCGCCAGGCTCGCCGTGGAGCGACCTTCGGCCACCGGCGTGCAGCTGCGGCTGCGGACGCTGAGCCGGCGCGTCCTGCCCGTCGCGGTCGGCTCCGGCCTCGTTCTGCTGGCCGCCGACCTGATGCGCGGCAGGTCACTGCCGCAGGCGCTCGCGCCCGCGGTGAGCCTCGCCGTCGCCGCGGTGCCGGAAGGACTGCCGTTCGTCGCGTCGGTCGCGCAGCTCGCCGCCGCCCGGCGGCTGTCGGCCCATGAGACCCTGGTGCCGAACCCCTCCACGATCGAGGCCCTCGGCCGGGTGAACGTGCTCTGCTTCGACAAGACGGGGACGCTCACCGAAGGGCACATCAGCCTGCAGCGTGTCTCGGACGGACACATCGACCGGCCGGTCGACGCGTTGGCGCCCGAACTGAGGCGGATCGTGGCCGCGGGGCTGCGCGCGAGCCCGAGGCACGACGGCGGACGTCCGATCGCCCACCCCACCGACCGTGCCGTGGTGAACGGAGCCCGGCGGTCGCGGGTGACGCCCGAGGAGGGGACGGGAACCTGGCGGCGCGTCGACGAGCTGCCCTTCGAACCGGGACGCGGCTACCACGCCGTGCTCGGCGCGGGCGACTCGGGACCGCTGTTGAGCGTCAAGGGCGCCCCGGAGATCGTTCTCACCCGATGCGTGAGCCTGCTGCGTGACCACCGGCCGGTCCCCCTTGACGGACCGCTCAGGGCGGAGCTCGAAGACGAGGTCGACAGGCTCGCCCGGCGGGGGTACCGGGTGCTCGCGGTGGCGCAGCGCCCGGCCTCCGACCGCCGTGACCTCGACGAGTCCCGCATCGGGGAGCTGACCTTCCTGGGCTTCCTGTGCCTGGCCGATCCCGTCCGGGCCACGGCGGCCGAGAGCGTCGGCCGCCTGATGCGGGCGGGCGTCCGGATCGTCATGATCACGGGAGACCATCCGAGCACCGCCGAGGCGATCGCCGTCGAGCTCGACGTGCTGAACGGCGGGCGGATCATGACCGGCCCGGAGCTGGACGACCTCGACGACGACACCCTGGCCAAGACGCTGCCGGATGTGACGGTCTTCGCCCGCACCACGCCGGCGCACAAGGTGCGCGTCGTCGACTGCCTGCGCCGCTGCGGCATGGTCGTGGCGGTCACGGGCGACGGCGCCAACGACGCTCCCGCGATTCGCGCCGCGGACGTCGGGATCGCGCTCGGGTCCCGCGCCACCGCGGCGGCTCGGGCGGCCGCCGACGTGGTGGTGACCGACGACCGCATCGAGACGATCGTCGACGCGATCATCGAGGGCAGGGCCATGTGGAGCTCGGTCCGCGACGCCCTGAGCATCCTGCTCGGCGGCAACGTCGGAGAGATCGTCTTCGCGGTCGCGTCCAGCCTGATCACCGGCCGGAACGTGCTGAACGCCCGCCAGCTGCTGCTGGTCAACCTGCTCACCGACATGCTGCCGGCGATGGCGGTGGCCGTCCGGCCGCCGGCGGCGGCCAGCCCGGAAAGGCTGCTCGCCGAGGGTCCGGAGGTCTCGCTGGCCTCCTCCCTGACTCGCGACATCTACTTGCGCGCCGCCGTCACGGCGTCGGCCGCCGGCGCCGCGTGGACGATCGGGCGGATGACCGGCACCCGGGGCCGGGCCGACACCATCGGGCTGGTCGCGCTGGTGTCGGCGCAGCTCTTGCAGACCCTGGCCCTGGGCTGCCGGGACCGCACGGTCGTACTGGCCTCGCTCGCGTCTCTCGCCGTGCTGAGTCTGGCCGTCTCGCTTCCGGGCCTGTGCCGGTTCTTCGGTTGCCGCCTGCTGGGACCCGCGGGGTGGACCATCGCCCTGGGGAGCGCCGCCGCCGCCACGGCCGCCGGCATGGCGATTCAGGAGTGGACGCGCGAGATGTCATCATCCGTTCACTGAACGGCCATCCTCAAGCGCATTTTCCGATAGCTTCTTCCCGAATTATCACCTTAAGAGCTTCTTAGTGAATTTGAGGTAGCTATGTCCGGATTCCTCTCCTCGATTCTCGCCAAGGCGGTCTTTCTGCTGCTTGAGGCGCTCGTCATGCGGATCGTACAGTCCCTCACCATGGCGATGCTCCGGCGCGGCGGCCTTCGACCCGCATAGGACCGGCCGTGCGGAACCGGCCCACATGGAACCGGACCGCGTAGAACCGGCCGTGCGGAACCGGCCCGCGCGGAACCGACTCACGACCGGCGGGCGCGCTCCGCGATGAGCTGGGCGACCTTGCGGTGCTCCGCCGAGCGCAGTGTCCGCTCGGCCACGGCCGGGTCGGCGACCGGGGCCTTGCTCAGCAGGCCCCGGGCCGCCTTCAGCTTCAGCAGTCGCCGGACCGACTGGTCGAGCCGGGCGGTGGAGATCTTCCCTGACTTCACCGCGGCCAGCACCGCCTGGTAGGCCTTGGGGAAGTTCGGCGGCATAAGCAGCAGGTCCACCCCGGCCTGGATGGCCCGCACCGCCACCTGCCCGTCGCCGTACTTCTTGCGCACCCCCGCCATGTCCAGCGCGTCGGTCGAGACGACCCCGTCGAAGCCGAGCTTCTGACGCAGCAGCCCGGTCAGGATCGGCTTGGACAGCGTGGCCGGATCGCCGGACGGGTCGAGCTTGGGCATGACCACGTGAGCGCTCATGATCGCGTCGATGTCCTCGCCGATGGCCGCGGCGAACGGCGGCGCGTCCAGCCTGGTCCACTGGGACAGGGAGTGCTGGATCACCGGAAGCCCGGTGTGGCTGTCCACGTTGGTGTCGCCGTGACCGGGGAAGTGCTTGGCCGTACTGGCGATCCCGGCGTCGTGGAAGCCCTGGACCGCGGCGGCGACCATCGGAGCGACCTTCTTCGGGTCCGATCCGTAGGCGCGGGTGCCGATCACCGGATTGCGCGGGTTGATGTTCACGTCGGCGACCGGCGCGAAGTCGAGGTTGATACCGAGGGCGCGCAGCTCGGTGCCGGTGACCTTGGCCGCCCTGCGGGCCAGCGAGGGATCGCCGGTCGAGCCGATGACCGAGGCCCCGGGGATGTCGGTGACCAGCGGGGCGAGCCGGGAGACCTTGCCGTTCTCCTGGTCGGCGCCGAGCAGCAACGGGATGTCCGGCGACGCCTTCTGCAGGCCGTTGGTCAGCGCGACGAGCTGCCGGACGTCCTTGACGTTGCCCGCCCAGGGGAACAGGATGACCCCGCCCGGCCGGTATTTGGCGACCACCTTGGCCGGGGTGTCGACCCCGAACCGCGCCTGGTTCTCCCCCGACGCCGCGTTCGCCGCCGGGCCGTACAGCACGGGCATGAAGAGCTGCCCGACCTTGTCCTCCACGCTCATCCCGGCGAGCACGGACTCCACCCCGGAGGACGCGCGCGTCGTGGGCGTCGCGGACGGCGAGACGACGGCGGTCGTGGCGGCCTCGTTCGCCCGCCCCGCGGCGGGCTTGACGGGCGTGGACGCCCCGGCCCCCGTCCCGGCGCACCCCGCCACCATAGTCGCGATCACTGCCAGACCCGTCGTACGAATGCACCGAACCATGACACCCACGCTATCCGCGTCGGCGACCGAAGGTGCCGGACCTGACCATATGCATGCCTCGGCCGTCCTACAGGGCCAGTCCGGCCAGGCCGGGCAGGTGGACGCGGGCCGCGGCGCGCGCCTCCTGCGCGGAGACCGCGGCCAGCGCGGCCTGTGCGGCGAGCAGGCACTGCTCGCCGGTGTGCCGCGACAGCGCGGCCCGTACGGCGGGCAGCGCGGGAGCGGCCATCGACAGCGAGGTGACGCCTAGCCCGACCAGCACGCAGGCGAGGACCGGGTCGCCCGCCGCCTCCCCGCACACTCCGCAGGGCTTGCCCCGCTCGACGGCCCCGGCCACCGCCAGGGTGATCAGGTCGAGCAGGGCGGGCTGCCAGGCGTCCTGCAGGGCGGTCAGCGCGCCCACCTGGCGGTCGGCCGCGAAGGTGTACTGGGCCAGGTCGTTGGTGCCCAGCGAGAAGAAGTCCACCTGCTCGGCCAGGTCGGAGGCGCGCAGCGCGGCCGACGGGATCTCGATCATCACACCGGCGGACGGCAGCCCCGCGTCCCGGCAGGCCGCCGCGAACCAGGCGGCCTCCTCGGCGGTGGCCACCATGGGGGCCATCACCTGAAGCTTGGCCGAGGAGCGGGAGGCGGCCCTGGCCAGGGCGCCGAGCTGGGCGTTCAGGATCCCCGGATGCGCCTTGAGCAGCCGCGCCCCGCGCTGCCCCAGCGCCGGATTGGGCTCCTCCCCCGAAGGAGGCAGGAAGGCCAGCGGCTTGTCGGCCCCCGCGTCGAGCGTCCGCACGACCACCCGGCCACCCGGGAAGGCGTCCAGCACCGCAAGGTAGGCGGCCTCCTGCTCCTCCTCCGACGGCGCCGTCGTCCGGTCCAGGAAGAGGAACTCGGTCCGGTAGAGTCCGACACCCTCCGCGCCGTATTCCAGCGCGCGGTCCACGTCGCGCGGCCCGCCGATGTTGGCCAGCAGCGGCACGGCGTGCCCGTCGGCGGTCATCCCCGGCCCGGTGGCGGCGGCGAGCACGGCCTCCCGGGCGGCGGCGGTCTTCCTCGCCGTGGCCACCTCCTCCTCGGAAGGCGCGGGCCGTACAAGGCCGGAGGCCCCGTCCACCAGCACGGACGTGCCGGGGGCGATCGAGGTCGCCGCGGGGCAGGCGACGACGGCCGGCACCCCCATCGCACGGGCGAGGATCGCGGTGTGGCTGGTCGGCCCGCCCTGCTCGGTGACGAAGGCGGCCACCACGTCCTTTGACAGCAGCGCGGTGTCGGCGGGGGCCAGGTCACGGGCGATGAGGACGTACGGCTGCGGCCCGCGAGACGGCAGGCCGGGCATCGGCAGGCCTTCGAGCACCGCGACGGCCCGGTCCCTGACGTCGTCGAGATCGGCGGCGCGTTCGCCCAGGTATCCCCCGGCCTCGACGAGCATCTCGCGGTATCGGCCGAACCCCTCGTAGACCGCGCGTGCCGCGCTCGTGCCCGCCTCGATCAGCTCGGCCACCTCGGCGGCCAGCCCGGGGTCACGCGCCATCAGCGCCTGGGCGTTCAGGATCTCCTGGGCGTCGCCGCCCGCGCGGGTCCCCCGTTCCTCCAGGTCGGCGGCGACCTGCTGCAGCGCCCACGCGGCCCTGTCCCGCTCGGCCCCGGCGTCCCCGCCGTGCCGGGCGTCCGGCGCGGGCACCGGGATTTCACGCGTGAATACGTAACCGGGTCCGAAGCCGACGCCCGGACTCACGCCCACCCCCGTGAGCTCGGTCATGGTGCCGAGGCGATGGTGGCGAGTTGGTCCACGATCTCGTCTGCGCCGTCTCCCTCGGCCTTGATCACCACGGTGTCGCCCTGCCTGACGTCCAGCGACAGAACCGCCAGGATGCTCTTGGCGTTCACCGGCCGGCCGCCCCCCTTGGCGACGGTGATGTCCGCGGGCGCCTTCGCCGCGGTCTGCACGAACGTCGCCGCGGGGCGCGCGTGCAGGCCGACCTCGGACTCGACGGTGACTTGGCGCTCGGCCACGTGTTCCTCCTGCAAGAATCGACCGGGCGGTCTAGACCGCCCGGCTCATTGATCGGTCCGTGGAGGCCATTGGACTCCCGTCAGGTCGGCGACCACGAGATCGGCCTTGGTCAGTTCCGTGCCCGCGTAGGTCGTCGCTATGCCCACACACCTCATACCCGCCGCCTTGGCCGCGGAAATCCCGGCGAGTGAGTCCTCGAACGCGACGCAGCGCGCCGGATCGACGGACAGCCGCTCGGCGGCCAGTAGGAATCCCTCTGGGTCGGGCTTGCCGGCGACCACGTCCCGGGCCGTCACTACGGTCTCCAGCAGGTCGCGTATCCCGACCTCCGCCAGCCGCGCCTCCGCCCACTCCCGGGAGGAGGAGGTGACGACCGCGATCGGCGAGCCGTGCGCGGCGACCCTGCGGACCAGGTCCGCGGCACCGGGCACCGGCACGATGGCGGGCAGGTCGGGGTGGTCGTTGAAGGACATGACCTCGTTGATCAGGTCATCGATCCGCTTGCCGGGGAAAAGGTCGGCCCGCTCGGCCAGGACGTCGCGCCCGCGACGTCCCATGAACCCGCGAAGCACCACCTCGTCGTGCTCGACCCCGTGGTTGTCGAGCAGCCTCGCCCACATCGCCAGGCTTCGGCGCTCACTGTTGATCAACGTGCCGTCCAGGTCGAACAGTGCGGCGTTCATCGTCGTCCTCGTCTCCAGGTCCTCACCGGCCGGGCGGAGGGCCCGCGCGGTCCGCCACCGCCGCCCACGGCCTCACTCCCATCGGAAGAGCTCACGCCCATCGGAAGAGCTCGCGGCCTCACGCCCACCGGAAGAGTTCGTCACCCGCGCGGACGGCGCCCTCGGCGAGCGTGGTCACCGACCCCTCGACCGCGTCCAGTGCCACGACCGGGCAGACGGGAGAGCGCCCGCCCGCCTCGACTCCCACGGGGTCCCACGCCACCACGGGCTGCCCCGCGCTCACCCGGTCCCCTTCGGACACCAGCAGCTCGAACCCCTCGCCCTTGAGCTGCACGGTGTCGATGCCCAGGTGGACCAGGACACCCCGGCCGTCGTCGCCGACGACGACGAACGCGTGCGGATGCAGCTTGACGAGCTTACCCGTGATGGGGGAAACGGCCTCGCCGGCCACCCTGGCCGGCTCGATCGCCACTCCGGGCCCGACCAGACCCTCGGAGAACACCGGGTCGGGTACGGCCCGCAGACCCACGGCCGCCCCCGCGACGGGGGCCAGAACTGTGGTCATCACACCCCCTCGGCATGTCCCCACCCCCCCGAGGGCGGGGAAGCCCCGGCCCTGTCAGCCGATGATGTCCTCGATATCGCTGGCGATCGTGTCCGCCTCCGGGCCCACGACCACCTGGACGATGTTGCCCGCGGCCATCACCCCGTGTGCTCCGGCCGCCTTGAGGGCCGCCTGGTCGACCCTGGAGGCGTCGCGCACCTCGGTGCGAAGCCGGGTGATGCATGGTTCGATCTCGATGATGTTGTCCACACCGCCGAGTCCCGCGATGATCGCGTCGGCATTGGCCGCCATGTCGCCCTCCAGTGTCATCGGTCTTTGACCAGGCTAAACGACGCCAGTGGATCAGTCGGTCTGGGTCACCTTGTTGAGGCCGCGCGGCGCGTCGGGGTCGATGCCCAGCCTGCGTGCGAGAGCCTCGGTCAGCAGCTGCCCGGGGACGATGAGGCCGAGCGGGGCGACCCACTCGGGAAGGTCGGGACCGTTCAGCGCGGCGGTGGAGACCGAGGAGAGCGCGGTGCCGCCGCCGACGGTGAAGGCCGAGGCCCCGGCGCCGGTGACCCGCTCGGCGAGCGCCACGGTCCCGGCCAGGGTCGGCCCCTCGCCGGCCGCGACCAGGATGGCCGGGGTGTCCTCGTCGACCACGGCGATCGGGCCGTGCAGCAGGTCGGCGTAGGACAGGCCCATGGCGTGCAGGTAGCACGCCTCCTTGAGCTTGAGCGCCAGTTCGAGCGCGGTGGAGAAGGCCAGGCCACGGCCGGAGACCACGACGCCCGGCTTGTCGGCCAGACCCTCGACGATGGCGTCCAGGTCGCCCGGATCAGAGATCAGCTTCTCCACCGCGTCCGGCACGCGCTGCAGGTCGGCGGCGTCGACGTCGGCGCCCAGGCCGAGGCCGAGCACGGCCAGCGCGGCGAGCTGGGTGGTGTAGGTCTTGGTGGCCGGCACGGCCTTCTCCTCGCCGGCCAGCGTGCACAGCGCGAGGTCGGCGGCCTGGGCGAGGGGGCTCTGCTCGCCGCCGTTGGTGATGGCCACGGTCCTGGCCCCGCAGTCCTTCGCCCAGGCGAGGGTCTCGACGATCTCCTCGGTCCGGCCGGACTGGGAGAGCGCGACGGCCAGGACGCCGTCGAGGTCCAACTTGCGCTTGTAGGTGGTGGCGATCGAGGGCGCGGCGAGCGTGGACAGGCGGCCCGTGTGCGCCTCAGCCAGATAACGGCCGTAGACTGCGGCATTGTCGGAGGTGCCCCGGGCGATGAACAACAACTGGCGGGCCTGTCCCGCGAGCTGCTTGACCTCCTCGACCCTGGGGAGGAGGGCGTCCAGCGTGGCTCGCAACGCAGCAGGCTGCTCGGCGATCTCGCTGCGCATCTTGGTCGTCATCTAGCGCTCATCCTTCGATTCGGAGCGGCGAGATCGGGCCGTTATCGATCCGTCGCCGGTCCGTACATTGACACCCTTTTCCGGCCTGTGGTCTAGTCCGGACTAGACCAGTACGAACCATAACTCATCACTACATCTCATATCGAGAGGGGAGGATCTCATGGCCCAGATCGATCCGGACAGTCCCGTACCGAAGTACTTCCAGCTTCGGGAGATCCTGCTCGACCTCATCGATAGCAACGAGCTGGCGATCGGCATGGCGATCCCGTCCGAACGCGAGCTCTGCCAGCGCTTCGGGCTGTCCCGAATGACCGTGCGGCAGGCCGTCGACCACCTGGTCTCCGAGGGCAGGCTGCAGCGCGTGGCGGGCAAGGGCACCTTCGTGGCCCGCCCCAAGATAGAGATGGCCCTGCGGCTGACCTCCTTCAGCGACGAGATGCGCGCCCGGGGCATGGAACCCGGCTCCCGCGACCTGGACCGCCGGGTGGTCAGGGCCAGCGCGCACCTCGCCAGGGAACTCGGCATCCAGCCGGGAGACGAGGTGCACTTCATCGAGCGGCTGCGGACCGCGGCCGACGAGCCCATGTGCATCGAGCGGGCCCACATCCCGGTCTCCCTCGCACCCGACCTCGACACCCACGACCTGACGGGCAGGTCGCTCTACGCGCTGCTGGAGACCCGCTACGGCCTGGTGCTCGACGCGGGCGAGCTCACCATCGACGGAGGCATCGCCGACCCCGGAGACGCCGACCTGCTGAAGCTGCCGCGGGGCGGAGCCGTGCTGCTGCTCCAGCGGCGCTCCTTCGCCGGAGGCGTCTGCGCCGAGCTTGGCGTCTCCACCTACCGCGCCGACCGCTACCAGCTGCGCACGGTCCTGGAGATACCGACACGCCGCTCCTGATCCCGGTCGCCCCTCTCCTCCTACATTCCCGACCTCCTCCCTTCCCCCACCCCCCTGGAGGAATGTCCGATGAGTTCCACCTCAGCGGACGCGGGTCTTCCCGCCCCGTCCCCGACCGGATCCGCCGTGATGAGCGTCCTGCAGCGCCTGGGACGCTCCCTCATGCTGCCGATCGCGATCCTGCCGGCCGCGGGCCTGCTGCGGCGGCTCGGGCAGGACGACCTCGTGGGCCGGACCGACAACCCGCTACTGGACGATGTCGCGCACGTCCTCGGCACCGCGGGTGCCACGCTCTTCGACAACCTCCCCATCCTGTTCGCGATCGGCGTCGCCATCGGGTTCGCCCGCAAGGCCGACGGCTCCACCGCGCTCGCCGCGCTCGTCGGATACCTGGTCTTCCACGCCGTCAGCATGACCATGTTCTTCAATCTGTTCGACGACCGGTTGAAGGCCTCGATCTCCAACCAGCTGTTCGACCCGGCCAATCCGGGCGTCCCGCAGGTGGTGCTCAACCTCGGCGCGCAGAACCCGACCCGGGTGCTCGGCGGGATCGTCATGGGTCTCGTCTCCGCGCTGCTGTGGCAGCGCTACTACCGCACCAAGCTGCCGACCTGGCTGGCCTTCTTCAGCGGACGCCGTCTGGTGCCGATCCTCACCGCCTTCGCCGGGCTGGTCCTGGGCGTCTTCTTCGGCTTCATCTGGCCGGTCATCGGCACCTGGCTGCGCGCCTTCGGCACCTGGCTCGCCGTCAACAGCACGGTCGGCGCCGGGGTCTACGGCATGGTCAACCGCGCGCTGCTTCCGCTGGGCCTGCATCACATCGTCAACAACGTGGTCTGGACCCAGGTGCCGGAGTGCGTGGTCGGCGGCAAGCAGCTCGCCGGTGACCTGGTCTGCTTCAACAACGGCGCCGTGGGCTACGGCGGCTTCGAGGCCGGCCTCTACCCGATCCTGATGTTCGGCCTTCCCGCCGCGGCGATCGCCATCTGGCGGGCCGCCCCGGCGCACCGCCGTACCGCCGTCGGCTCGATCATGATCTCCGCCGCGCTCACCGCGTTCCTCACCGGGATCACCGAGCCGATCGAGTTCGCCTTCATCTTCGTGGCGCCGGTGCTCTTCGTGGTGCACATCGTCCTGACCGGTGTCTCCCTCGCGATCGCCTCCGCCCTGGGCGCCAAGCTCGCCTTCAGCTTCTCTTCCGGGCTGATCGATCTCGTCCTGTACGGCACCGCCCCCAACGCCAGGGGTATCCCGATCATCATCGTGATGGGCCTGATCTACGCGGCGATCTACTACGTCGTGTTCAGCTTCCTGATCAGGAAGCTGAACATCATGACCCCCGGCCGGGAACCCGAGCCCGACGTCGACTCCGGCGAGCCCGCCGCCGCGCCGCCCGCCAGACCGGCCTGAGCGATCCGACCGGCCTGAGCGGCCCGAGCGGTCCGACCGGCCCGAACGATCCGAGTGGCCCGAGCGATCCGACCGGCCTGAGCGGTCCGACCGGCCGAAACATCTTGACGAGCCGGCCGTTCCCACCGGGCCGGCCCGGTGGGAACGGCGTCGTTGTGTATTCGCGGCCCTCGGTGGTAGATACCAACCATCCCCCTGTACGGCGCGGCACGCGGGGGGTTCGGGATGGGCACGGCAGCGGTGGAACGTGGCCCGTCGGCATGGTCGTCGGCCTTCGCGATACTCCAGCGCATCGGGCGTTCGCTGATGATGCCGATCGCGGTGCTGCCCGCCGCCGGACTGCTGCTCAGATTCGGCCAGGAGGACCTGCTCGGCCGGACCGACAACGTCTTCCTCGACCAGGTGGCCGGTGTCTTCGCCGCCGCCGGCGGTGCCCTGTTCGACAACCTGCCGCTGCTGTTCGCGGTCGGCGTCGCCATCGGGTTCGCCCGCAAGGCCGACGGCTCCACCGCGCTCGCCGCGCTCGTCGGCTACCTGGTCTTCGACCGGGTCAGCAGGACCCTGTTCTTCACCGCCGCACCGGCCTCCGAGGTCTACAAGAAGATCGCGTTGAACGTCGTGGGCCCCGACGGGCGACCCCTGCCCATGCTCAACCTCGGCGTGCAGAACCCCACCGGGGTCCTGGGCGGCATCGTCATCGGCATCACCGCCGCCCTGCTGTGGCAGCGCTACTACCGGATCAAGCTTCCCGCCTGGCTCGCCTTCTTCGGCGGACGCCGGTTCGTGCCGATCGTCACCGCCGTCGTCGCGCTGCTCCTCGGCGTGGTCTTCGGCCTGCTGTGGCGACCGGTCGGCGACTGGCTGGCCACCGTGGGAGACTGGCTGGCCGCCCACGGCACCGCGGGCGCGGGCATCTACGGCGTGGCCAACCGCCTGCTCATCCCGATCGGCATGCACCACTTCCTGAACACGATCGTCTGGTTCACCCTGCCCGAGTGCCGCGCCGGGGTGGAGGGTGCGACCAGGACCGCCTCGGGCGACCTGAACTGCTACTTCGCCGGTCAGGACGGTGCCGGGATCTTCATGACCGGCTTCTTCCCGGTGATGATGTTCGGCCTGCTCGGCGCCGCCATCGCGATGTGGCGGGCGGCTCCGCGCGGCAAGCGCGCGACCGTCGGCGGCATCATGTTGTCGGCCGGTCTCACCTCGTTCGTCACCGGGATCACCGAGCCGCTGGAGTTCGCCTTCATCTTCGTGGCGCCCGTGCTCTTCGTCGTGCACGCGGCCCTCACGGGGCTGTCGATGGCCCTGATGGCACAGTTCGGAGCCAGGATCGGGTTCACCTTCTCCGGGGGCGCCATCGACATGCTCCTCAACGCGGGCAAGTCCAACACCCACAGGGTCGGCCTGATCATCGTCTTCGGCCTGTTCTACTTCGTCCTCTACTACCTGCTGTTCACCGTCCTGATCCGGAGACTCAACCTGGCCACTCCCGGCCGCGAGCCAGAAGACGACGATGTCCCGCCGGGTACGGCCGCCGCCGGTCCCCCGGTTCCCTGAACGGCGTTTCGGCCGCCCTCCGGAGATCACGACCCGTTCCGGAACCCGTTCTTCCCGGGGCGGCGACCGATCCAGCTTTGATTCACCTTCTCCGCTTAGCCGGGCGAAACGGCGGGAGTCATCAGGAAGTTGGTGACCGACGTATCTGGACAGCGGGCCGGAAACTCCTAGATGTGTCCGTTCAACCGACGAAAACCGGAGTTGCCATGTCCCGTACGCCACGGCCGGTTCCGCTCCCCCGGATCGCGCCGTCCCCCTCCGCCGAACCGCCCTACGACGACGAGCGTCCGGCCGGGGACCCGCCGACCGCTCCGCCGTACGTCCAGGGAACGCTCGCCCTCGCCTGCGATCCCGAGCCCACGCGACTCCCGGTCCGGGGACCGCTGATCTGGGGGCCGCCGGGTGCGATCCCCGACGAGCGGCGGCTGCGGGCCCTCGGCCAGGCCGTCGCCGAGATCCTCTCCGGCAGGAGGGCGCCTTCGAGCATCTCCTCACACCTGACCGGCCGGGCCCGCACCGAGCTGGCCAGGACCGGAAAGATCATCAACTCCACGCGGCCGCCGCTGGTCGGCACGCCGCACGTGTCCCAGCCCGGGGACGGGGTCGTGGAGATGTGCGTCCTGGTGCACTGCGGCGACCGGCCGCGCGTGTTGGCGCTGCGGCTGGAGCGCCAGGGCGTGCAGTGGCTGTGCACCGAGTTCGAGACGACTCCCTGACCGCGACGCCGTACCGCTCGCGACACGCATGCCGTACGGCGTGACCGCGCGGCGAGCCCCTGCCGCACTCGAAGACCGCGCGGCGCGGTCACGCCTTACCCAAGGCCCCGCGGCGGGTGCGTGCCGTGACGGGTGGAACGCCGAAGGGCCCGCACATCGTGCGGGCCCTTCGGTCAGCGGTCAGACCTCGACGTTCTTGGGGTCGCCGTGGCAGCGCTTGTACTTCTTGCCGGAGCCGCAGGGGCACGGGGCGTTGCGCTCGACGTTGCCGTAGGCGTCGCGCTCCGCCTTCGTGCTGACCCTGGTGTGCTCGATCTCGCCACCCTCGCCGGGCGCGGTGTATTCCAGCTCGGAGGGGCGCTGCGGGCCGCGCAGGCCGCGGGCGATGATGGAGCGGGCCTCGGCGATCGCCTCGTCCTCGTGCTCGTGGTCGTGGTCGTGCTCCTCGACGATCGGGTTGGTCTGCACCTCGACTTCGAGGTTGAACAGGTAGCCGACCGACTCCTCCTTGATGCCGTCGAGCATCTGGGAGAACATCTCGAAGCCCTCGCGCTGATATTCGATCAGGGGGTCGCGCTGCGCCATCGCGCGCAGGCCGATGCCCTCCTGGAGGTAGTCCATCTCGTAGAGGTGCTCGCGCCACTTGCGGTCCAGGACCGACAGGATGACCCGCCGCTCCAGCTCCCGCATGGTCTCCGCGCCGAGCTCCTCCTCGCGAAGGTCGTAGGCGGCCATCGCGTCGGCCTTGACCTTCTCGTTGAGGAATTCGGCGGTGAGCTCCTCGCGCCCGCCGGCCTCCTCCAGGACGCCGTCGATGGTGAGGGTGATCGGGTAGAGCTGGCCGAGCGCCTTCCACAGCTTGTCGAGGTCCCACTCCTCGGCGAAGCCCTCGGCGGTGGCGCCGGCGATGTATTCGTCGACGACGTCGTTGATGAAGCCGCGGATCTGCTCGTGCAGGTCCGCGCCCTCCAGCACCCGGCGGCGCTCGGCGTAGATCACCTTGCGCTGCCGGTTCATGACCTCGTCGTACTTCAGAACGTTCTTGCGGATCTCGAAGTTCTGCTGCTCGACCTGGTGCTGGGCGGAGGCGATGGCCTTGGAGACGATGCCGGACTCGATCGGCACGTCATCCGGGATGTTCAGCCGCGTCATGATCATCTCGACCCTGGCCGAGTTGAACAGACGCATGAGGTCGTCTTCGAGCGAGAGGTAGAAGCGCGACTCGCCCGGGTCGCCCTGACGGCCGGACCGGCCGCGGAGCTGGTTGTCGATGCGCCGCGACTCGTGCCGCTCGGTGCCCAGGACGTAGAGGCCGCCGAGATCGGTGACCTCGTCGTGCTCGGCCTTCACGGCCTCCCTGGACTTCTCCAGCGCCTCGCCCCAGGCCTTGTCGTACTCGTCGGGGGTCTCGACCGGGTCCAGGCCGCGGTTGCGCAGCTCCACATCGGCGCGGAAGTCGGGGTTGCCGCCGAGCATGATGTCGGTGCCTCGACCGGCCATGTTGGTGGCGACGGTGACGGCGTGCTTGCGGCCCGCCTCGGCGATGATCGCCGCCTCACGCGCGTGGTTCTTGGCGTTGAGGACCTCGTGCTTGACGCCCTTGCGCTTGAGCTCCTTGGACAGGCGCTCGGACTTCGCCACGCTCGTGGTGCCGACCAGGACCGGCTGGCCCTTCTCGTAGCGCTCCTTGATGTCCTCGACGCAGGCCTGGAACTTGGCGTCCTCGGTCTTGTAGACCACGTCGGCCCGGTCCTCGCGGATCATCGGCCGGTTCGTCGGGATCGGGACGACGCCGAGCTTGTAGGTCTGGTGGAACTCGTTGGCCTCGGTGGCCGCGGTGCCGGTCATGCCGGACAGGGTGGCGTAGAGGCGGAAGTAGTTCTGTAGCGTGATCGTGGCGAGAGTCTGGTTCTCGTCCTTGATCTTCACGCCTTCCTTGGCCTCGATGGCCTGGTGCATGCCCTCGTTGTAGCGGCGGCCGTGCAGCACCCGGCCGGTGAACTCGTCGACGATCAGGACTTCGCCGTCGGTGACGATGTAGTCCTTGTCCTTCTTGTAGAGCTCCTTGGCCTTCAACGCGTTGTTGAGGAAGCCGACCAGGTGGGTGTGCTCGGGCTTGTAGAGGTTGTCGATGCCGAGCCAGTCCTCGACCTTCTCCACGCCGGACTCGAAGATGCCGACCGTGCGCTTCTTCTCGTCGACGGCGTAGTCGCCGGTGTTCTCCTCGCCGTCCTTGCCCTCGACGCCCCGGCGAAGCCGAGGAACGATCTTGGCGAACTCGGCGTACCACTTGCCGGACTGCTCGCCGGGGCCGGAGATGATCAGCGGCGTCCGGGCCTCGTCGATGAGGATCGAGTCGACCTCGTCGACCAGACCGAAGTTGTGGCCGCGCTGGACGCACTCCTCCAGCGACCAGGCCATGTTGTCGCGCAGGTAGTCGAAGCCGAACTCGTTGTTCGTGCCGTAGGTGATGTCGGCGCTGTACTGCTTGCGACGCTCCTCGGCCGGCATGTTCGCCAGGATCACGCCGACCTCGAGGCCGAGGAAGCGGTGGATGCGCCCCGTCTCCTCGGCGTCGCGCTTGGCGAGGTAGTCGTTGGTCGTGATGACGTGGACGCCCTTGCCGGAGATGGCGTTGAGGTAGGCGGGGAGCGCGCAGGTGAGGGTCTTGCCCTCACCGGTGCGCATCTCGGAGATGTTGCCCATGTGCAGGTTGGCCCCGCCCATGAGCTGCACGTCGAAGAGGCGCTTGCCCAGCACGCGGCGGGAGGCCTCACGGACGGTGGCGAAGGCTTCGGGGAGCAGGTCGTCGAGCGACTCGCCGGCGGTGTGACGCTGCTTGTAGTCAGCGGTCAGCGCGCGAAGCTCGGCGTCGGTCAGGCTCTTGAAGTCGTCCTCAATGGAGTTGACCTGTTCGGCGATCCGCTTGAGCTTACGCAGAAGCTTGCCTTCGCCTGCGCGAAGAATCTTATCGAGAAAGGCTGGCACTTTAGGTAAAGCTCCTCGCAGGTCTTCCGTGGCCGGACCGGCCCGGATGAGGACGAGACACGGTTCTCCGCTGCCATCGTAGGCGGTTCTACCACCAGACACAGCCACCCTGAAAGACGCTCTTCGCGTCCGCGGAGTTCCCCGCGCCCCTTTTAAGGGAGTAGTAGCCAGCCTAAAGGGTATGCCGCTTTGTGGACGCGCACGGCGAAGAGGTGCATGTATGGGCGCGTCGCATCCCCGAGCAGGCGCCGCCGTGGCGGACGACGCGCGGCGCGAGATCATCCGAGCGAGATGCCGCCGTGACGGACGACGCGCGGCGCGAGATCATCCGGGCGAGGTGCCGTCGTGGCCGGCCGTGACGATGATCGTGCCGGGCCTGGCCCTCGACACCGGTCCCCCGCGCCTCGATCTCGGCACGGACCGCGTGGGAGCCCGCTCGGCGAACACCGGCATAACAACTTTGTCGGTGTGACGCGCTACCCTCGGCGCCATGCTGACGTTCCGCCCCCTGCCGGATGTCCTGCCCGGCTCCCTCCCGGACCGCCCATGACGGCCACGCTCTCCGCCGACGAGGCCCGCCGGATCATCCTGCGCGCCCAGGGCTTCCTGGGCGCCGACGGCCGTCGCGGCGGCGCCCCGGCGGCCCTGCGCCGCCTGGGCGCCGTCCAGCTCGACACGATCTCCGTCCTGGCCCGTTCCCACGAACTCGTCGCCTACGCCCGCCTGGGCGCCGTCGGTAGGCAGCAGGTCGAGCGCGCCTACTGGGACGACCCTGCGCAGGCCTTCGAATACTGGTGCCACGCCGCCTGCATCCTGCCGATCGACCACTGGCCTCTTTACTCCTTCCGCCGCAGGTATTTCCGCGCCAGGAAATACCGTTGGCACGAGCCGCCCGACAGCGTGGACAAAGTGCTCGACCAGATCCGCGAGAGCGGACCCGTCACCACCGCCGACATCGGGGGCGCCAAGAACGGCGGCCCGTGGTGGGACTGGTCCGATTCGAAGATCGCCATTGAGTGGCTGCTGGACACCGGCGCGGTCGTCTGCACCCGCCGCATCGGCTGGCGGCGCGTCTACGACCTGGCCGAACGGGCGGTTCCGGCTCACCTCCTGGCCGAGGACCTCTCCGACGCCGAGTGCGTGACCCGCCTGGCCGGGATCGCCGGCCGTGCCCTCGGCGTGGCCACCCGGGCCGACCTCGTCGACTTCCTTCGCCTCAGGCCCGCCGCGGCCGCCCTCCTCGACGACGCGTTGCTCGACGGCAGCGCCGGCCTCACCCCGGTGCGCGTCTCCGGCTGGCCCGACCGCTCGGCCGGCGCGTGGGCCGACCCCGCCGCCTTGGAGACCGAACCGCGAGGCCGGCACCGCACGACCCTGCTGTCGCCGTTCGACTCGCTCGTCTGGGATCGCGCCCGGACCGCCCGCGTGTTCGGCTTCACCCACCGCCTGGAGGCCTACGTCCCCAAGGACAAGCGCGTCCACGGCTACTTCACGATGCCGGTCCTCGCCGGTGGCCGGCTGGTGGGCCGGGTCGATCCCGCCCGTGAGGGCTCCACCCTGGTCGGCCGCCAGGTCAGCCTCGAACCCGGCGTCAACCTGCACAAGGGGGCCCGGTCGCTGGCCGACGCCCTGCGGGAGGCCGCGAGCTGGGTGGGCTGCGACGACATCCGCGTCGACCGGGTGGACGCTCACCTGGCGGCGCCCCTGCGGGACGCCCTGACCCGTTGATCCACGGGTCGCCGACCGCCGGTGCGGTGACCCGGTCGGGTCACCGCGCCCGGCGCGTCAGGTGATCTCGAGCATTCGCTCGCGGACCGCGTAGACGACCGCCTCCATCCGGGAGTGGAGCTGAAGCTTGTCCAGGATGTTGCGGACGTGGTTCTTCACGGTGTTCTCGGAGATGAACAGCTGCTTGGCGATCTCGCGGTTGTTCATCCCCTTGGCGACCAGGCGGAGCACCTCCATCTCCCGCTCGGTCAGCCGGGGGACGGGGAGCTGGGGAGGCCGCTCGGCCTCCTTTCGGCTCATGTTCGCGAACTCGCTGATGAGCTTGGCGGCCATCGCCGGGTTGATCAGCGATTGTCCCTCGTGGACACCGCGCACGGCCTCGGGAACCTCGTCGAGCTGCACGTTCTTCAGCAGGTAGCCGGTGGCACCCGCTTTGATCGCCTCGAAGAGGTCCTCCTCCTCGTCGCTCACCGTCAGCATGATGATCCGCGTGCTCGGCACCGAGGCCTTGATTTCACGTGCGGCCTCGATGCCGCTCCTGCGGGGCATCCGGACGTCCATGAGCATGACGTCGGGGGTGAGGCGGTCGGCGAGCTCGACCGCTTCCTGACCGTCGCTCGCCTCACCGACCACCTCGATGTCCGTCTCCGCGGCCAGAGCCATTTCCAGGCTGCGCCGGATCAACGCGTGATCGTCGACGATCAGCACGCGGATCGGGTCGCCACTCCTGGCAGAGCGGGTCGCCTCGTCGGATTCCGTCACGCCTCCTCCTCGGGGGGCCAGAGCCGTTGGACCGCAATGATTACACGGGTTTCAGGGTCCTCGGGTTGGGCGGAGAGGATCTTCAAACGCGCCCGTCAGGGTTCGACGAGCCGCAGCACGCCGTAGTTGTAGCCCTGTCGCAGGTATACGACGCTCGGCTGGCCGCTCTCCTTGTCGCGGAACAGGTAGAAATCATGGCCGACCAGCTCCATCTCGAGCAGGGCCTGGTCGATGGTCATGGGGTCGGCCCGGTGGGACTTCTCCCGCACCACCAGCGGCCCGTCACCGTCCATCTGGATCGGGACGATGGTCTTGTCCTCGAGAACGTCGGCGTCGGCGTCGGAGCCCGGTTCGGCCTGGAGTCCTGCCTCGTCACGCGGCCGCGGGGGTGCGGACTCCAGGGACTCCGCAAGAGCGGTGGCGGTCAGTTCGGCGAGTGAGGGGGGGCAGTGGTTGCCGTGGTGGACCTTGCGTCGGTCAGCGAGGCGCCGGAGTCTTCCTTCCAGCTTTCCGAGGGCTATGTCCAGGGCGGCGAAACGGTCATCGGCCGTGGCCTCGGCCCGTACGGCGGGACCGCGGGAGTGGATGGTGAGCTCGACCCGCTCGCGCTGCCCGACGATGCGCGGATTGCTCTCCTTGGTCACCTCCACATCGACGCTGATGAGCTTGTGGTCCAAACGCTCGATCCTGGCCAGCTTGGTAGTCACGTGGTCGCGGAATCGGTCACTCACTCCGGTGTGCCGACCCTTGACGATGATGTCCATGCACGGACCCCCTTCGAACCTCGACGGTGGTACTGCTGCGGCACCCGCTCGGCCGACCTGGTCTTCGTCCCCACATCCGCCTGCTGAGGGTTTCGCAGCTCTTTGCCACTACATGCCCTTCTCTTCTGGCGAGGAACATCTGGCTCCCCGGGAAGGCAGGACTTACCTCTAAGCCGCACCGTGATCGATCGACAAGAAGTCGTCTTACGTGGACCGTTTAGCCTGCGGCTGGCATCGGCTAGCCGAGCCGGCCTCCTTACGGGGGTCGGTCCGGCGCAACCACGGACCCGAGCGGGTGCCATGGCTCAGACGCTATCCGTATCCCGACCGAATGTCAGCCTGGACATCGCCCCGAGGATCACTTTGAGTGATCATCCGCCGTTCTATCGGCGGACGGGAACGGCCACTTCGGTCATGCGATATCCCCACATACAAGCGCTTCCCGTATCGACTGAACAGCCACAAGGCAGCGGTCGAGACAGACAGGTGTGGCCATGCGGTGAGAGCGGCCTCTCACCCCCATTCACCCTCCGTAACGATCATAACTTTCGCCTTTCCGGCGTGTCGCAGCGATCGTGGCGGCGAGCGGCACTGCCACACCCGCCTCACGCAGCGCTCTGGCCGCCTCGGCGAGCGTCGCGCCGGTGGTCACGATGTCGTCCACCAGCACAATCGGCCCTGCGCCGCCCCAGAGGCTCGGCTCAGAACCGTTCCGGGCGGCCGTAACCCTGAATGCCAGAGCCAGGTTCTCGGCCCGCTGGAGCGAACTCAGGCCCGCCTGGTCGGCGACCCTGCGGCGCTGGACGAGCACTTTCGCCACGGTCGTCGGCCAGCCGGCGGCGCGCAGGTATCCCGCCGCCAGCTCCGTCAGCCGGCTCACCGGGTCGTGCCCGCGTCGCCGCAGAGCCGGGCGGGCGCTCGGCACCGGGACGAGGGTGACCGGCCGGTCGCCGGTCGCGGCGGCGACCGTCAGCGCCAGGGCTCCCGCGAGAGGATGGGCCAGAGCCGTACGGCCGCGCTCCTTGTAGGCGATGATCGCCCGGCGCACGACGCTCGTGTAGACGGTCGCCGACCAGCACTCGGGCAGGCCTGGCGGGGCAGGCACGGGCATCCGGCGCGCGGGTCGCCCGTGCAGCTCCGCGGCGCATCGGGGGCAGACGAGGGCGCCGGGCGCGTCGCATCCGGCGCAGCGAGGCGGCAGGACCAGGTCCAGCAGGGCTGTTGACACGATTCCACGGTGCCAGGCGCCACCGACAAACCGCTCACCACGGAAGACGGAACCCGTAACCGGGCCGCCTTCACCCCCGGACGGCTCACCCCCGGAAACCGGGAACGCCCCGCCCCGAACCCGGAACGGCTCACCCCGGGGACCCGACGCGGCTCACCCCGGCGGCTCACCCCAGCGGATAGGCCGGGGAGGAGGGACCGTCCTTCTCCGCGAAGGCCGTCGACCCCGTCTCGTCCTTCACCACGGGTTCCCACTTGGCCGAGTTGCGGTTCCAGGACAGGACCTGACGGTTGTCGTTGTCGTCCTTGGCCCCGGCCAGCAGGGAGCCGTCCAGGGCGGTGATGCTCTGGATCCGGGAGTCGGAGGCCAGGGACTTGGGCTCGTCGGTGGCCGACGCCTCCAGCAGCTCGGACTTGCCGGTGAGCACGTAGAGGGTCTTGCCGTCCTTCCAGGCGATGTCCTCGATCGTCTGGCCGCCGTCGCCGGGCACCACGGCCTGCAGGTCGGTGATGCTGGTGTTGCCGTCCCTGCCGACGACCGTGCCGATCTTGACCTGCTCCTCCGTGCCCTCCTTGACCACCACCGCGACGTGCACCCCGTCCCGTGCGACCTTGAGCGACTTGACGTAGACGGTCTCCAGGTCGGGCGCCGAGACCGGGTACTGACGCCGGCCGTCGTGCCGCACCACCGCGGAGGCGTGGTCATTGGGCCGGTTCACCGCCCACAGCGTGTTGTAGCGATCCCATGAGGGCGGGGTGAGGGAGTCGCCGGTGATCCAGTCCCGCCATTCCCCGCCCGGGGTGAGCGAGGCGACCGAGACCTTCCTGCCGTCCTTCGACAGGGCCGCCACCTGTCCCTGGCCGCTGATCGCCGGGTGGGTGCGCGCGTCGTCCTTCTCACCCGCCCTGCCCTGCACCTGCTGGCCGACGCTGTCCTTGCCCAGCAGCCGTAGCGCGCCGCCGGCCAGGTAGTAGGGGTAGACCTCGGGGGGAGTGACCCAGGGGTCGAACTGCGCCTGCTCCTGGGCGTCGATCGGCAGCCAGGTGTCGGAGTAGTACGGCTCGCCGTCCACCCTGACCTCGAAGCCCCAGCCGCCGTTGGTGAGCTCGGCGAGCGTTCCGGCGAGCTGGGCCGACATGGCGTCGATCCGGTCGGCGTCCACCCGGTCGGTCAGATTGACGACGACGCGGTTGTTCTCGGTGGTGACGTCGATGAGCTCGGTGCCCGGCCGGAAGGCCGAGTTCACCGCTTTCCGCAACAGGCTGCTCGGCCCCTTGAGCAGCCGCTCGACCACCGTCTTGGCGAAGTTGGAGGTGGGGTCGATCGGCACCCGGACCTGGTCGATCACCAGGCCCTTCCACGCCGAGTCCAGGAAGTAGAGGTCGACTTTGAGGTAGGCGCGGTCGAGGTCGCCCTCCGACAGCAGCAGCCCGTCGGGCGCCGCGCTGATCCGCCACCCGTTCGCCCCCTTCACGAGGGTGAAGGGCTCGTTCAGGGGGCTGATCCCCGGCCAGTAGCGGCCGTCCTGGTCGATCTCCGCCGTGACGGTGCCCTTGAGCGTGACCCGGGTCTGCTCGCTCCCCTCCTGAGCGAGCGGGACCTTCTCGTACTCGTCCTGCTTGCCGTCCTGTTTGTAGACCGTCACCTTGCTGTACGGGTTCCACTTCCCGGCGAAGTCGTCGGTGAGGTATTTGCGTGCGACCTCGCGTCCGGCGTCGTCGACGCTCGCCATCGCGGCCCTGAACCCGGTGACGACCTCCTCGGGCGACCAGTCGGCGCTCGGCGGCACGGCGATCACCCGCGCGTACGGCTCGCTGAGCGGGTTGCCCTTGCGCGCGTTGGCCACCGCGATGGACTTGCCCCCCGTGGGGATGACCGAGCATGCCGTCGCCCCGCAGGTCAGCGCGATGGCCAGGCCTGCCGCCCCCACGCGTCGTCCTGTCCTAGTCCGCATCGTCTCCCCCATTGGCGACCGCCGGTGACAGCACCGGGGTCATGTGCCCCCGCCAGGTCCGCCGCATCTCCACCTCCGGCGGGACCAGCGACAGCGGCGATCCCCGCAGTGGCGCCCCCGCCATCCGGGGCAGCGAGAGCCGGAACTGCGACCCCTCCCCCTGCGCCCCCCAGGCCTGGAGCCAGCCGCCGTGCAGCATCGCGTCCTCGCGGGAGATCGCCAGGCCCAGGCCGGTGCCGCCGATCGTGCGCGCGCGAGAGGGGTCGGCCCGCCAGAACCGGTCGAAGACCATGTTCTCCTCGCCCGGTTTGAGGCCCACCCCGTGATCCCGTACCGCCACCGCCACCGCGTCCCGGTCCGCGCCGACCGAGACGATGATGTCGCGGCCCTCGCCGTGCTCGATCGCGTTGAACAGCAGGTTGCGCAGGATTCGCTCGACCCGCCGGCTGTCCATCTCGGCCATGCAGGGCTCGCCCGGCAGGCGCAGGTCGAACCGGGTGGAGTGGCGCTCGGCCAGCGCCTCGGAGTCGGCGACCGCCCGCAGCACCACGTCCCTGACGTCCACCGGCTCGACGTCCAGCTCGGCCGCGCCCGCGTCGTAGCGGCTGATCTCCAGCAGGTCGGCGAGCATCGACTCGAACCGGTTGAGCTGGTTCTGCATCAGCTCGGCCGAGCGGGCGGCCATCGGGTCGAAGTCCTCGCGGGCGTCGTAGAGCAGGTCGGCGGCCATCCGCACGGTGGTCAGCGGGGTGCGCAGCTCGTGTGAGACGTCGGAGACGAACTGCCGCTGGACGTGCGAGAGCTCCTCAAGCTGGTGGATCTTCAACGCCAGGTTGGCGGCCATCTCGTTGAAGGAGGTGGCCAGGCGGGCCAGGTCGTCCTCGCCGCGAACCTTCAACCGCTCGTCCAGGCGGCCTGCGGCCAGCCGCTCGGCGGCCTGCCGCGCCAGCCGTACCGGCGTGACCACCTGCCGGGTGACCAGTGAGGCGACGGCGGCCAGCAGCAGCACCAGGGCGACCCCGACGGCGACGAGCATCCGCAGGACCGAGTTGAGGGTCTGCTCCTCCTTGTCCAGCGGGATCATGTGGTAGATCTCGTATCCGCTCATGGACCCGGAGGTGTCGAGGCGGGTGCCGATCACCATGCCCCGAACCGGCTCGCGTCTGCCCTCGTAGTAGAGGTCCCCGTAGTGGATGCTGTCCTCGCCGGCCTCCTTCTTGGCCACCTCGTCCCGCAACCCCGCAGGAACGCTGCTCTCGTCGATGTTCGTGGTGGCGAGGAACTCCCCGGGCCGGCTGTCGTTACGGATGATCACCGAGTAGCGGGCCGCGGGCTCGGCGCGCTCCGCGAGAGCGTTCATCGCCCGGCTGAGCGGGCTGTCCCCGCCGCGCTGGAGCCCGTCGCCCGAATCGACGGACGGCTTGGCGGAGTCGCCGGGCGGCTGGTTGAGGTAGCCCAGCACCGCGATCCGGTCGGCCAGCGCCTCGCTCTTGGCCGCGCGCTCGCGGGCCTCCAGCGTGGTCGCGATGATCTGCTGCATGAGGAAGACGCCGAGCACGGCCACCACCGCGATGGAGATGACCATCGTGCTGGTGACCACGCGCAGCTGAAGGGAGCGCCGCCAGGCACGGCGCACGCTTCCGGCGGCACGGCGGGCCCGGCGGCGGACACCCCGCATCACCTGGCGCAGGGTGCGGCGGTGCCTTTTCTGGGAGGAAGGCATGTCGGGCTCCCGGGAGGATCCGCGCAGGCTAGGCCGGGCCGGCCTTGTAGCCCACGCCGCGGACCGTCACCACGATCTCGGGGTGCTCGGGGTCTTTCTCGATCTTGGCGCGGAGCCGCTGGACGTGCACGTTGACCAGGCGGGTGTCGGCCGCGTGCCGGTATCCCCAGACCTGCTCCAGCAGGACCTCGCGGGTGAAGACCTGGCGCGGCTTGCGGGCCAGCGCGACCAGCAGGTCGAACTCCAGCGGGGTGAGGTTGATGGTCTCCTCGTCGCGCTTGACCGAGTGCCCCGCGACGTCGATGGTGATGTCGCCGATCTGCAGGATCTCCGGCGTGGGCTCGTCGGTGCGGCGCAGCCGCGCACGCACGCGGGCCACCAGCTCCTTGGGCTTGAACGGCTTGACGATGTAGTCGTCGGCCCCGGACTCCAGGCCGAGCACCACGTCGATGGTGTCGCTCTTGGCGGTCAGCATGACGATCGGCACACCGGACTCGGCGCGGATGCGGCGGCACACGTCGATGCCGTCGGCGCCGGGCAGCATCAGGTCGAGCAAGACCAGATCCGGCCGGGTGTCGCGGAACGCGTCGAGTGCCTTGTCCCCGTCGGAGACGAAGGAAGGCTCGAAACCCTCCCCGCGCAGCACGATGCCGAGCATCTCGGCGAGAGCGGCGTCGTCGTCGACGACCAGCACGCGTCCTTTCATGGCCCCTCATTCGTTTTACGCAGTTTGGGAGTCTTTGGGATAAACGGCACAGTCGTCGAAGATTACCCTTGTCCGGTCACTGGATGACACCGGCCGACGACCAGCCATCCAAATGCCGAATTTTAGGCGCACACAACGTAAAGTGCGCACTAGTCCCCCCCTGTACCACGGCCACCTCCGGTCTTGGCGACTGCGAACGCCAAGCGGAGGTGGTCACGTTCCCAGTCTGCGGTAAACGACGGTGTCTCGGCCATCCCTCCGGCATCTCCGCCGATCTCATGACGGTGAAACCCCGGTGTGATCTCCCGAGCACCACAATCGGTGTGGCCACATGTCAGGATTGGGATATGTCAGACGGTCACGGCTCCACTCCCGACACGCCACCCGGCTGGGCGCCCGATCAACCTCCGCCGTACGGCGACGTCCCGGGATCGCCGTGGACCGCGCCCGGATCCGCTCCCGGCGCGCCGCCATCGCCGCAGTCCCCGCCGCAGCCCCCGCAGCCGCCCAACGGCTCGGCCGGGCCGTACGGACACGGCCCCTACGGCCCGCCGGCACCGCCCTACCCGCCCGGCCCTTACGGCCCGCCCAGCCCCTACGGCCCGCCCGGCCCTTACGGCTTCGCCCCGCCCCCGGCGATGCGGCCGGGGATCATCCCGCTGCGCCCGCTCGGGCTCGGCGACATCCTCGACGGCGCGATCAAGCTGATCCGCTCCAACCCCAAGACCATCCTGGGCATGTCGGCGATCGCCGCCGCCCTCGGGGCGATCCCGGTGGCGGTCGGGCAGGCGATCCTGCTCGGCAGGGCGGGAACGGCCCTGGACGACCCCGAGCTGCTGCGGTCGCGGGAGATCGACGTCCTGGCCCAGTACGGCGGGACCCTGGTCTCCTACGCGGTCCAGTTCATCGTGGTCACCGTGCTCACCGGCGTGCTGACCCGCATCCTGGGGCGCGCGGTCTTCGGCGGCAAGATGACGGTCGGCGAGGCCTGGAGGCTGACCCGCAACCGGGTGCCCACGCTGTTCGGGCTGGTGCTCGCCGGCATGGTGTTCATGCTGGTTCCCCTCGCGCTGGTCGTCGCGATCATCGTCGGGCTGGGCGCGGCGGGCGCCGGCCTCGGGACGATCGTGCTCCTGAGCGTGCTGGCGGTGGTGGCCTTCGTCGCCTACTCCCTGTTCGTCACCACCCGCCTGGCGCTCGCCGCGTCCGTGGCGGTGCTGGAGCGGCGCGGCGTGGTCGCCTCCCTGCGCAGGTCGTGGAGCCTGGTGAGCGGCGGTTTCTGGCGGACGCTCGGCATCCTGCTGCTGACCCAGATCATCGCGGGCCTGGTCGCCACGGTGCTCTCCCTCCCCTTCACCTTCGCGGGGACCTTCGCCGGCATGTTCGGCGAAGGCTCCACCGGTTCGCAGATCGCCGCGGCGATCCTGATCGCCGTCGGCGGCACCATCGGCGCGATGATCACCTATCCGTTCCAGGCCGGGGTCAACGGCCTGCTCTACGCCGACCGGCGGATGCGCGCCGAGGCGTTCGACCTGGTGCTGCAGACCGCGGCGATCGAGCAGCAGCGGCAGGGCTGGGTGCACGCCTCGGCCGACGACCTGTGGGACCCGTCCGTCACACCCGGCGGCCCCGGCCGGTACGGCCAGGCCGGCCAGGGAGCCCCGTGGCCCAACTCCTGATGCACCCCACGTTCCTGGTGTCTCCGGTCCCGATCGACATCGACCGCGACCAGGCCCGGCGCAAGGCGATCCAGGAGCTGCTCAAATCCGAGTACGCCAAGGAGTCCCCGATCGACCGCGCCATGCGGACCGTCCAGCAGTTCCTCGGCGACCTGCTGGACCAGGAGTCCCTGGGCGTCGTCGGCAGCGTGATGGCCCGGGTCGTGCTGGCCCTGCTCGTCGTCGCGGCCGTCGTCGCGGTGATCATGATCGCGCGCAGGACCGCCGGGGGCGCCGCCGTGCGCCGGGAGGGGATCTTCGGCGACCGTCGCCGCACCGCCGCCGAACACCGCGACGCCGCCGAACGGCTCGCCGCCGAAGGGCGGTGGGCCGAGGCCGTCCGCGAGCGGCTCAGGGCCGTCGCCCGCGACCTGGAGGACCGCGTCATCGTCGACTCCACGCCCGGCCGTACCGCGGGCGAGCTCGCCGCCGAGGCCGGGCGCGCGCTGCCCGCCTTCGCCGCCGAACTGGCGGCCGCGGCGCGGGTGTTCGACGACGTGACCTACGGCGAGGTGCCGGGCACCCCCGAGGCGTACGGGGTCCTGCGCGACCTCGACGAACGCCTGCGCACCGCCCGTCCGGCGGTCGGCGCCGCGAGGGCGGTGTCCTCGTGAGTCTCGCCGCCGCCCCGGGAACGGGATCGACGTCCACCTCGCCGACCGCCGCGAGCCTGTGGCGAGGGGGCCGGGGCGTCCTCCTCGTCGCGCTCGTCGTCGTCGTCGGCGCCGTCGTCGGCGTGTTGCTCGGCGGCCTCGGCGAGGGCCGGCCGCTCGACCCCGCCGACGCCTCGCTGTCCGGCGGCAAGGGCCTGGCCCAGCTGCTGCGGGCCAACGGCGTGCAGGTCACGCGGGTCACCTCGGTCGCGGAGGCGGAGGCCGCCGACTCCGGCGACAGCATGCTGCTGCTCAGCGACACCTCCTCTCTCAGCGAGGGGGAGGCCGAGCGGCTCGGCTCGATGTCCGCCGACCGGCTCGTCATCGGCGTGCAGCCGCACCAGGAACTGCTCACTCCGGGCGTGAGCTCCGCCGAGAAGGCGCGGACGCGCTCCCGCGAGCCCCGGTGCGCGCTGCCGGCCGCGACCCGGGCGGGCAGCGCCCACATGGGCGGCGTGACCTTCACCACCCCCGCGCAGGCGACCGGCTGCTACCCTGCGGGCGGCACGCCCACCCTGGTCAGCTACATCGACAGGGACCGGACGATCACGGTCGTCGGCGACGGCCAGTTCATGACCAACCTGCGGCTCGCCGAGGACGGCAACGCCGCGCTGGCGATGAACCTGGCCGGGGCCAGGCCCACGCTGATCTGGCTGGTCTCCACCGGGACGGCCGAGCAGGCCGCCGGTGACAAGAGCTTCTACGACCTGATCCCCGGCGGGGTCGGGTGGGCGGTGGCGCAACTGGCCGTCGTGGTCGTGCTGCTGGCGCTGTGGCGGGGCCGCCGGCTCGGCCCGGTGGTGGCCGAACGGCTGCCCGTCGTGGTCAGGGCGGCCGAGACCGTGGAGGGCCGGGCCAGGCTCTACCGGGCCAGGCGGGCCCGTGACCGGGCCGCCATCGCCCTGCGCGCGGGTTTCGTCGACCGGGTCACCCCCCGGCTCGGGCTTCCCTCGGCGGCCGGGCCGGAGGCCACGGTCGAGGCGATCGCCGAACGGACCGGACAGGCGGGCCTGCACGTGGGGGCCGCCCTGTACGGCCCGCCCCCGGCCGACGAGGCAGGGTTGGTGGCCCTGGCCGAATTTCTGGACATGTTGGAGAGGCAGGTCAAACAGTCGTGAGCGAGCGTAGCGAGCAGGCCGTCGGAAACGGCGGCGCCGTGCTCCCGAAGCCGGCGGGAGGGTCCTCGTGACCATGCCACCGGACAACAGCGGCCCGGCGGAGACGCGCTCCGCCGCCGGGGCGGCATCCGGCGCGGACGCCGCCCGGGAGGCGCTGGGGAGCCTGCGCGCCGAGGTGTCCAAGGCCGTCGTCGGCCAGGACGCCGTGGTCACCGGGCTGGTGATCGCCCTGCTCTGCCGAGGGCACGTGCTGCTCGAAGGCGTGCCGGGCGTCGCCAAGACCCTGCTGGTCAGGACGCTGGCGGCGGCGCTCTCGCTGGATTTCAAGCGGGTGCAGTTCACCCCGGACCTGATGCCGGGCGACGTCACCGGCTCCCTGATCTACGACGCGAAGACGTCGGAGTTCGAGTTCCGCCAGGGCCCGGTCTTCACCAACCTGCTACTCGCCGACGAGATCAACCGCACGCCGCCCAAGACACAGGCCGCGTTGCTGGAGGCGATGGAGGAGCGGCAGGTCAGCGTGGACGGCAAGCCGCGCGGGCTGCCCGAGCCGTTCATCGTGGCCGCCACCCAGAACCCGGTCGAGTACGAGGGCACCTACCAGCTCCCCGAGGCGCAGCTCGACCGTTTCCTGCTCAAGCTGACGGTGCCGCTGCCGCCCCGCGACCAGGAGATCACGGTGCTGGAACGGCACGCGCTGGGTTTCGATCCGCGCGACCTGTCCCACGTCAAGGCCGTGGCCACCATCGCAGACCTGGACGCCGGGCGCGCGGCGGTCGGCCAGGTGCATGCCGGTCCCGAGGTGCTCGGCTACATCGTCGACATCGCCAGGGCCACCCGCCAGTCGCCGTCGCTGCAGCTGGGCGTCTCGCCGCGCGGCGCGACCGCGCTGCTGGCCGGAGCCCGGGCGTGGGCCTGGCTGTCGGGCCGCTCCTACGTGACCCCGGACGACGTCAAGGCGCTGGCCAGGCCCACGATGCGACACCGGATCCAGCTCCGTCCCGAGGCCGAGCTGGAGGGCGCGACCGCCGACGGCCTGATCGACGCCATCCTCGCCTCCGTCCCCGTTCCCCGCTGAGACGACGCTGAGACGATGGCACTGACAGGACGGGCCGCCCTGCTGGCCCTGCTGGGCACGCTGGTCGTGCTGTTCGCGCCCCGGCCGGGGGCGGCCATGGCCGGGGTGGCACTGCTGCTGCTGGCGCTGGTCGCGGTGGACCTGCTGCTGGCCGCCGGCGTGCGGCCGCTACGGTTCACCCGCTCGGGCGACCGGCTGGTACGGCTCGGCGAGTCCGCCACGGTCGAGCTGATCGTGGAGAACCCCGGGTCCCGCCGGGCCCGGGGCGTGCTCCGGGACGCCTGGCCGCCCTCGGCCGGGGCGACGCCCCGGCACCTGCCGCTGGATGTGCCCCCGGGCGAGCGCCGCCGTCTCGTCACGACGCTCACCCCCACCCGCAGGGGCGACCGCGAGGCGGTCACGGTCACGGTGCGCACGCTGGGCCCGCTGGGCATCGCCGCCCGCCAGGGTTCTCACCGGGTGCCGTGGTCGGTCCGGGTGCTGCCGCCGTTCCTCAGCCGCAAGCACCTTCCCGCCAAGCTGTCCAGGCTCAGGGAGCTGGAGGGCCGGCATCCGTCGATGATCAGAGGGCAGGGCACCGAGTTCGACTCGCTCCGCGAGTACGTGGTCGGCGACGACGTCCGCTCCATCGACTGGCGGGCCACCGCCCGCCGCAACGACGTCGTGGTCCGCACCTGGCGGCCCGAGCGCGACCGGCGGGTTCTGATCGTCCTGGACACCGGCCGCACCTCGGCCGGCCGGGTGGGCACGGCACCCGTCCCGCTGGCCGGCCGGATGCCCGGAACCGGCGGCCCGCACGGCGGGGCGGCGGTCGTGCCGGGCTGGCCCCGGCTGGACTGGTCGATGGACGCGGCGCTGCTGCTGGCCGCACTGGCCGCCCGCGCCGGTGACCGGGTGGACTTCCTGGCCCACGACCGGGCGGTGCGTGCCTGGGTGTCCGGCGCCGGCCGTACCGAACTGCTGTCGACGCTGGTCAACACCATGGCCCCGCTGGAGGCCGAGCTCGTCGAGGCCGACTCGGCCGGCATGGTCGCGGCGGTTCTGGCCCGGGCCAAGCGGCGCTGTCTGGTCGTGGTGCTGACCGACCTGAACTCGGCGTCCCTGGAGGAGGGGCTGCTGCCGATGCTCCCCCAGCTCTCCTCCCGGCACCTGGTGCTCCTGGCCGCCGTCTCCGATCCGCAGGTGGCCGCGATGGCGTCCGGGCGCGGCACTGCGGAGCTGGTCTACGACGCCGCGGCGGCGGAGCACCAGACCGCCGACCGGCGCAGGATCACCGCTCTGCTGCGCCGCCACGGCGTGGAGGTCGTGGACGCCGCCCCGGAGCAGATCGCGCCCGCCCTGGCCGACGCCTACCTCGCCCTGAAGGCCGCGGGCCGCCTGTGACCGCCCGCCCATTCGACGAGCCCCGGCTCGGCGGGGCTGTGGCGTCCGCGGCCTAGCCGGCGCTCGGCGCGAGATCGGGGGCCCGTTCCAGGTCTCCGGTCTCCCGGGCGGCCAGCGCCCGGCGGCCGAAGAAGATCACATAGGCGAGGAAGGCCGCCTCGGCGACCACTCCGATGCCGATGCGCGCCCAGGTCGGCAGGCCCGAAGGGGTGACCAGGCCCTCGATCAGCCCGGAGACGAACAGCACCACGACCAGGCCCAGCGCCACGCTCATGACGGCCCTGCCCTGCTCTGCGAGGGCCTCGCCGCGCCTGCGCGGACCGGGGTCGACGACCGTCCAGCCCAGGCGCATGCCGACGGCCGCGGCAAGGAACACCGCGGTCAGCTCCAGCAGGCCGTGCGGGGTGATCAGACCGAAGAAGATATCCAGCTTGCCACGCGAGGCCATCAGTCCGGCGGAGACGGCGACGTTGGCCGCGTTCTCCCACAGGATGTAGGGGATCGGCAGGCCCAGCAGGACGGCCATGATGATGACCTGCATCGAGACCCAGGCGTTGTTGACCCAGACCTGCCCCGCGAACGAGGCCGCGGGGTGCTCGGAATAGTAGTCGGCGAAGTCGTGGTCGACGAGCTTGGTGATCTCCTCGGGCGTGCCGATCGCGGCCTGGACGGCGGGATCGCCCGCCACCCACACGGCGACGACCGTGGAGACCAGGACGAACGCGGCGGTCGTGCCGAGCCACCACCAGCGGGCCCGGTAGGCGACCACCGGGAAGGAGACGGTGAAGAAGCGGGCGAACTCCCGCCAAGCGGGGGTGTGCGCCCCGGTCACCGCCGAGCGGGCGCGGGCGACCAGCGCCGACAGCCGGCCCACCAGGATCTGGTCGGCCGGCCCCGACCGCACGATGGACAGGTGCGTGGCGACCCGCTGGTAGAGGTCCACCAGCTCGTCGATCTCGGCGCCGTTCAACGACCTCCGGCGCCGGATGAGGTCTTCCAGACGATCCCAGGCCGGCCGGTGCGCGCTGACGAAAGCGTCGATGTCCACGTGGAAAGCGTATCCACATCCCCGATTCCGCCGGATGGCCAGGCGGTCCGGCCCGGACCGCCCCGGCCGTCCCCGCCGCCGTCCCCGTCACCAGGCCCGCCGCCGTCCTCGCCACCGGGCCCGCGGCCGGGTCCGCGGCGTGCGGGGCGGCGGGTCAGAAGGCGACCCCGCACCGCAGGAGCACGTTGGCGTACGGCCGCGCCTCACCGGTCCGCACGACCAGCCGGCAGGCGCCCGACAGACGCTTGAGCTCCTCGTGCGGGACGTAGGTCAGAGCGGGCAGGCGGCCGCTCAGCAGGGCGTCGCACCCGGCGTTGGCCGTTCGGACCTCCCGTGCCGCGGTGGCTCCCTCGACGACGAGCTCGGCGAGGATCCCGTCGAGCACGTCGGCGAACGACGGGATGCCCGGCAGGAAGGCGAGATCGACGACCTCGACCCCCCGGGGCAGGGGCATCCCGCTGTCGCAGACGAGCAACTCGTCAGTGTGACCGAGGCGGGCCAGGGCACCGGACAGGGCGGCGTTGAGGATTCCCGAGCGCTTCAAAGGGCCTCCAGATCCTCCGGATACGGATAAGAACTCTGCGCGCCGGGCCTGCGGACGGAGGCGGCGCCCACCCGGACCGCGAAGGCGGTGGCGCGGACCAGATCGTCGCCCTGGGCCAGGCGCCAGGCCAGCGCCCCGGTGAACGCGTCACCGGCGCCCGTGGTGTCGACGGCGTCCACCCGGGGACTCGGCACCGCGGTGACCGCGCCCGGCTCGGCGACGACCGCGCCGTCGGGCCCCAGGGTGAGGACCACGGAGCGGGGACCGAGCGCGAGCATGGCCCGTGCCTGCCGGTCGGGACGGCCCCGCCCGCCGAGCAGGAGCGCGGCCTCGTGCTCGTTGACGACGAGCGGGTCGCAGACCGCCAGCAGCTCGTCGGGGACCACCGCCGGGGGCGACAGGTTGAAGACCACCCGGGCCGCGGTACGGGCGGCGGCCACGACCGTCGCCAGAGGACTCTCCAACTGGAGGGAGACGACCCGCGCCGAGGCCAGCAGGTCGGCCGCCGCGGCGACGTCCTCCTCGCTCAGCCGGGCGTTGACGCCCGGCGACACGATGATGCTGTTGTCCCCGTCCGACCCCACGGTGATCAGGGCGACGCCGCTCGGGCCGGGGGTCTCGACGAGATGGCTCAGGTCCACCCCGTCGCCGTACAACGCCTTGCGCAGGAACTCCCCGTTGCCGTCGGAACCGATCCTGCCGAGCAGGGCCACGCGGGCGCCCAGCCGGGCCGCGGCGACGGCCTGGTTGGCGCCCTTCCCACCGGGATGGGTGACCAGGTCCGAGCCGATCACGGTCTCGCCGGGCAGGGGACGCCGGTCGACGCGAACCACCAGGTCGGCGTTGACCGAGCCCACGACGACCATCTCGTACGGCCGTGCGGGATCGTCCCGCCACCGCTCAGGGGCGTCTTCGGGAGGGACGGGCTCGACGTCGTCGCCGTGGACGCCCATCACGAGCCCGCGAACTCCGCGACGTTCTCCTTGGTCACGATCTTGACCGGCACGGCGACCGTGGCCTCGATCTGCTCGCCCCTGGCCGCCTTGACCGCGCCCTGCACGGCCTGCTGGCCGAGGAGCTGCGGCTGCTGGGCGACGCTGGCGTTCATCGTGCCGGCCTGGATGGCCTTGATCCCGTCAGGGGTGCCGTCGAAGCCGACGACCTTGATCTCCTTGCCTGCCTTGGCGCCCAGCGCCTTGACGGCGCCGAGGGCCATCTCGTCGTTCTCGGCGAACACCCCGCCGATGCCGGGGTTGGACTGGAGCAGGTTGGTCATGACGTCCAGGCCCTTGGTCCGGTCGAAGTCCGCGGGCTGCTGGGCGACCACCTGGATGTTCGGGTAGGCCTTGATGCCTTCGGTGAATCCCTTGCCCCGGTCGCGGGAGGCGGAGGTGCCGGGCACGCCCTGCAGGATGGCGACCTTGCCCTTCTCGCCCATCTGCTTGGCCAGCTCCTCGGCCGCCAGCTTGCCGCCGGCGACGTTGTCGGAGGCGACGGTCTGGGCCACGGTGCCCCCGTTGACCACCCGGTCGACGGCGATCACCGGGATCTTGGAGCGCTCGGCCGCCTTCACCGCGGGACCCGCGGCGTCGGAGTCGACCGGGTTGATGATGATCCCCTTCATGCTCTGGCTGGCGAAGTTCTGGATCTGATTGACCTGCTGGGAGGCGTCGTTCTGGGCGTCGGTGACGGTCAGCGTGACCCCTTCCTTCTTCGCCTCGTCCTCGGCGCCCTTGCGGAGCTGGACGAAGTAGGGGTTGTTCAGGGTGGAGACCGACATTCCGATCTTGATGTCGCCTCCGGCCGCCCCGGCTCCTCCTCCGGCGCCTCCGGAGGAGGAGCTGGAGCCGCAGGCCGTCAGGCCGAGGGCGAGCGCGGCGCCGGCCGCGACGACGGTGATGGTGCGCTTCATGATGTTCCCCCGATGGGTTCAGTTGGTTCCACGGCGACGCAGGGTGTCGAGCAGGACCGCGAGCGCGATCACCACACCGATCACGACCTGCTGCCAGAAGGCGGAGACGGACAGGAGGTTGAGGCCGTTGCGCAGCACCGCGAGGATGAGCGCGCCGACGAAGGTGCCGAAGGCCCGGCCCTTCCCGCCGGACAGGCTCGCCCCGCCGATGACGACGGCAGCGATGGCGTCCAGCTCGTAGCCGGCGGCCGCCTGGGGCTGTGCCGAGGCCAGCCGGCTGGCAAGGACGATGCCCGCGACCGCGGCGAAGAGCCCGGACAGGGCGTAGGTGAGGAGCTTTTGCCGGTTGACGTTGATGCCGGACAGCCGGGCGGCCTCCTCGTTGCCGCCGATGGCGTACATCGCGCGCCCGGGGTAGGTCCGGTTCAGGATCACGGCGGTGATCACACCCATGATCAGCATGACGACGACCGGGACCGGCAGGTAGTCGCCGATGGTGTCGCCCAGGTGCGAGACGGCCTCCGGCATCGCGATCGGGCTGCCCTGCGAGATCACCAGGGCCAGGCCGCGGGCGACGCCGAGCATGGCCAGCGTGGCGATGAACGGCGGCAGCTTGCCGTAGGCGATCAGCGCGGCGTTGACCAGCCCGCATCCGAGGCCGACGGCGAGGGCGATCACGGTGGCCAGCGGCCACGGCAGGCCCGAGCCGGTCGCCGTCCAGGCCAGCGTGATCGCCGACAGTGCGGCGACGGAGCCGACCGACAGGTCGATGCCGCCGGTGATGATGACGAAGGTGGCGCCGAAGGCGAGGATCGCGGTGACCGCCGCCTGCACGCCCACGTTGAGCAGGTTGGTGACCGTCAGGAAGTCGCCCGACAGCAGCGAGAGCGCGATCGCGAGCACGACCAGCGCGACCAGCGCGCCGTTCTCGCCGAGCCAGGCGGTGGCCGGCGGCTTGCGGCCCGGTGGCTTGCGCTGCAGCACGTTAGTGGACACGAGCATCCTCCACCTCGGTGACGGCCAGGGCCATCACCGAATCCTGTGTAGCCTCACCGGCGGCGAGCTCCCCGACGAGCCGGCCACGGGCCATCACCAGGACGCGATCGCTCATGCCCAGGATCTCGGGGAGATCGCTGGAGATCATGAGCACCGCGTGCCCGGAGGCGGTGAGTGAGTTGATCAATTGATAGATCTCGACCTTGGCCCCCACGTCCACACCCCGCGTGGGCTCGTCGAGGATGAGCACGCTCGCCTTGGCGAGCAGCCACTTCCCGATGACGATCTTCTGTTGGTTGCCGCCCGACAGCGTGCGGACCTCCTGGCCGAGGCCGCTCATCCGCACGCCGAGCTGACGGGCCACCTCGGCGGCGGCCTTGCGCTGTCCCGACCTGTCGACGAATCCGCCGCGGCTGGCGCGCCGCAGCGTGACCAGGCCGAGGTTCTCCCCCACGTCGGCGCCGAGCACCAGTCCCTGGCCCTTTCGGTCCTCGGGGACCAGGCCGAGGCCCGCCTCCATGGCGGCGTGCACGTCGCCGCGGGCCAGTGGGCGGCCGTTCACCAGAACCTCACCGGCGTCGTAGGAGTCCGCGCCGAAGATCGCCCGTGCGACCTCGGTACGGCCCGCGCCGACGAGCCCCGCCAGGCCCACGACCTCTCCCGCCCGCACCTCGAAGGAGACGTCGGCGAACTCGCCCTCCCTGCGGAGCCCCCGCACCTGCAGGAGAGGACTGCCCGGCGCCGCCGGCTCCCGGGGGTACTGCTGGTCGATCGGACGGCCGACCATCAGCCTGACCAGCTCGTCCTCCGAGGTCGTCGCCGGTACCTCGGCCACCGAACGTCCGTCCCGCAGCACGGTGACCCGGTCGCCGATCTGCGGGATCTCCTCCAGGTGGTGCGTGATGAACACGATCGCCACCCCCTGATCACGCAGTTGCCTGACGATGGCGAACAACCGCTCGACCTCGGTCGTGGTGAGCACGGCGGTCGGCTCGTCCATGATGAGCACGCGGGCGTTCAGGCCCAGCGCCTTGGCGATCTCGACCATCTGCATGCGCGCGATGCCCAGCCGCGCCACCAGAGTGCGCGGGTCGACGTCGATGCCGACCCGCCGCAGCAGCCCCCGGGCCTGCTCGTGCATCCGCCCGGTGTCGACGAAGCCGAACCTGCGGGGCGGGCGGCCGAGGGCGAGGTTCTCGCCGACGGTGAGCTGGGGGACCAGGTTGAACTCCTGGTAGATGGTGGCGATGCCGAGCCGCTGCGCGTCGCCCGCGGTGCGGATCTCGACCGGGGCGCCGTCGACCAGGATCCGTCCCGCGTCGGGGTGGTAGGCCCCGGAGAGCATCTTGATCAGAGTGCTCTTGCCGGCGCCGTTCTCCCCGAGCAGGACGTGGACCTCGCCGGCGCGGAGATTGAAGTCGACCCCGTCCAGCGCGACCACGCCGGGGAACCCCTTGCGCAGGCCCTCGACCCGGAGGATCTCGTCGTTCACGAGGCGTTCCTTTCTTCCCCACATGATTGGCGGACCACCAGCACGGCGGGGAGGGTCACCGACTCGGCGGCCCGTCCGGCGAGCCGGTCGAGGATGACCCGCACGCCCCGCTTGCCGAGTTCGGCGGCGGGCTGGCTGATCGCGGTTATCGGCGGGGTGACGTGCGGGAACCACGACACGTCGTCGAACGACGCCAACGCCACGTCATGGGGGACGCGCAGGCCGCGTGCCCGTATCTCGTCCAGCGCACCCAGGGTCATCAGGTTGTCACCCGCGAAGATCACCTCCGGCGGCTCCGGCAGATCGAGGAGCCTGGCGGTGAGCGCGCGACCACTGCCCGAGCGGAAGTCGCCGGCCTCGACGTACTCCGGGCGGACCTCCAGGCCGTGCTCGGTCATCGCCGTGAAGAAGGCGTCCGTCCGCTCCCGGCCGGTGGACAGCCGGGCGGGACCCGAGATGAAGGCGATCCGCCGGTGCCCGAGCTGCCGAAGATGGGCGATCAGCGCCCTGATCGCGTCGGTCCCGTCGGCGCGGACCGATGGAACGTGCACCCCGGGGAGCGTGCGGTCCAGGAAGACCAGCGGACCGCCGGACCGCGCGACCTCCTCCACCAGCGGCGTGACCTCGGCGGTGGGGCAGATCAGCAGCCCGTCCACGCGCTGCTCCAGCAGGGTGCGCACATAGTGGTCCTGCTCTTCGGCCCGCTCGTCGGCGTTGCCGATGATCACCGTGTAGCCGGCCGCCCGGGCCGCGTCCTCGACGGCCCGCGCCAACTCGGCGAAGAACGGGTTGAGGATGTCGCCGATGATCAGACCAAGGGTCTTGGTCGCCTCGGTGCGCAACGAGCGCGCCACCGCGTTGGGAACGTAGTTGAGCTCCCTCATCGCGGCGAAGACCCGGGTCCGGGTCTCCTCCGTCACCGACGGGTTGTCGTTCAGAACCCGGGAGACCGTGGCGACGGAGACGCCCGCGTGCGCGGCCACATCCTTGATACGTGCCATCAGCCCTCCATGTAATCGATTACATGAGGGTATGTAATCGATTACATGGCTGTAAACCATGAATTTAGTGAGCTAGGTCACACTTCTCAGGCCTCATCGGGTCGTCCGTACCTCGGCGCCCTCTCGCGCCCGCGGCGGCCGGCGGACGCACGGGCAGGAGAGGGCCGGCCCGGCCCGGGTATGGTTCTGGTTGTGTCCGATGTCGTAACCGGCGAGGCCGTCGTCGTCGAAGTCCGGGTCGCCCAGCTGCCGAGCAGGGCCGCGGCCCTGCTGATCGACATGGCGGTCCAGATGGTGACGCTGCTCGGCACGTCCTTCGTGGTCGGCGCCCTGCTCTTCACCACCGACGAGGCACTGGCGACGATGATCTACATCGCGCTCACCGTGCTCGTGCTCGTCGGCTATCCGGTGATCTTCGAGACGCTCTCGCGTGGCCGCAGCCTGGGCAAGCTCGCCCTCGGGCTCCGGGTGGTCAGCGACGACGGCAGCCCCGAGCGGTTCCGTCAGGCCTTGTTCCGCGGGCTGGCGGGAGTGGTGGAGTTCTGGACGCTCAGCGGCGCGCCCGCCCTGATCAGTTCGCTGATCTCGGAGAAGGGCAAGCGGCTCGGCGACATCTTCGCGGGCACCATCGTGATCTCCGAGCGCGGCCCCCGGCAGTACGGCCCGCCGCTGGCGATGCCGCCGCAGCTGGCCGCGTGGGCGCAGACGCTGGAGCTGTCCCGGCTGCCCGAGAGCGTCGCCGCCACCGCGAGGCAGTACCTCACGCGCTGGCATGACCTGTCCCCCGCCGTGCAGCATGAGATGGGAGTCCGCATCGCCACTGAGATGTCTGCCTTCGTCTCCCCGCCCCCGCCCTCGGGAGTGCCGCCGTTCGCCTATCTGACCGCCGTCCTGGCCGAGCGCCGACGTCGCGATCACGCACGGCTGGCGCAGCGGGCCGGCGCCCAGGGGAACTCCGCCCCGCCCGCGCCGCATTCACCCCGGCATCCGCTGCGGCCCTACGAACAGACCCCCTCCTCCGCGTGGCCCCAGGGGCAGTCGCCCGTCCCGCCGGCGCCCTACTCGCAGCCCTATCCGCAGCCGCCGGTTCCGGGCCCTGCGACCGCACCACAGGTCACGCAGCAGGCCACACCGGCACCGCCCGCCTCCCAGCCTCCCGGCATGGCCCCCGCACCGACCGCCGGAGGGTTCGTCCCACCCGCCTGACCCCGCCCGAACCCCGGCGCGCGAGGCCGGAACGCGGCGGCGGCCGTGCGGAGCGACCTGCCCGTCATCGCATCCGGGCAGGTCTCGCCCGGGGTCAGTGGTCGTGCACCCGGCGATAGGAGGCCTGGGTCTGCGCGTTCAGGCGGTCCAGGCGCACGCGGCGGGCCGGGTCCGTTCGAGGATCGTCGATCTCGATGACGTCGAGGCCGCGATGGAAGTCGCTGCCGTAGATGTAGCCGTTGTAGTAGTACGCCGACCAGATGCCGCCCGGACGGCCGTCCGGCTCCGGGCCGCGTTCGAAGAAGCCGATCTCCCGCGGGCGGGCGGAGTCGGTGAAGTCCACCACCGACACACCACCCTGGTACCAGGCCTGGACCATGATGTCCCTGCCCTCGACCGGGATCAGCGAGCCGTTGTGCGCGACGCAGTTCTCGGTCGCGGCCTGGTAACGCGAGATCTTGAAGTAGCTCCTGAAGACGAGTCTGCCGTCCACGATGTCGTAGTAGGCGTCGGCCCCCCGCTTCGGGCCGATCGCCTCGGTGCAGGTGGCCGCGCCGCCGCCGCCGAGCTCGTCGACGAAGACGACCTTGGTGCCCGCGTCGTCGAACGTCGCCGAGTGCCAGAACGCGAAGTTCGGGTCGGTGACGCGAGCCGTGACCACCGGGTTCTCCCGGTCGGAGATGTCCATCAGCAGGCCGTCGCCCATGCAGGCTCCGGCGGCGATGTCCCGCTCCGGAAAGACGGTGATGTCGTGGCAGCCGCTGGTGGGCAGCAGCAGACCCGGCTGGGTCTCGTTCCCCCCGCCGGGGAAGAGGACCGGGGTGGCGATGACCGCCGCGTCCACCGGGTCGTCCAGCGGCACCTTGACGATCGAGATCTTGTCGTGCGGCGGCCGGCAGCCGGGGAAGCTCGCCGACGGACCGTAGGAGGAGACGTACAGGTAGACGCTGCCGCGGCTCTTGCCCGGAACGAGGGTCAGGGTGTGCGCGCCGCAGTCGGTCCGAACCGCCTTGATGTACTTGGGACTCTTCTTGTCGCTGATGTCGAAGATCCTGATGCCCTCCCACGACTCCTTGGCCGACGCCCTCTGCGGAGCGCTGCCGCAGGCGTCGTTCCTGCGGGGGAAGTCGACCGCGGCGAACAGCAGGTCACCGTAGACCGACACGTCCATCTGCCCGCCCGGGCAGATGACGCTGCTGACGATCCTGGCCCGCCCGGGGTCGTGGATGTCGTAGATCGAGAAGCCACCGTAGTTGCCGACGTAGGCGTAGTCGCCCTGGAAGGCCATGTCGGTGTTGGTGGTCTCGCGCAGCCCGGCGGGCGGGGGAACGCCGGCGACGTGCGCCACGTTCGGACTGGTGACGATCTGCCCGGGCGGTGGGATGCCGGTGGCCCGACCGGACGTCGCGGGCATCAGCATCGCGGCGGCGACGGCTACCACGGCCGGTATCCGGCCGATCCTGCGCGGAACGGGCACCCGGTGACCTCCCTCGCGGAAATACGAGGCTGCGGGGAATACGAGGCGCCGGCAGGCGAGGAGATCGCCCGGCACGGCGGCCGGCTGGGCCAGGCGCCGGATCGGATGGCCGAACACCTGGTTCGATGACTCTACCCCGCAGGTCGGAAGGGCTAAACAGGTCCGCCGCGCGGGCGGCGGGGAAGGAGCCCCGCCGCCCAGCGATGATCAGTCGTCGTCGTGGTCGCCGTGGCCGCGCTCGGGGTAGGTGGCCTGGGTCTGCGTGTTAAGGATGTCGACCTTGACCCCCTTCGCCCTGTTCGTACGCGGGTCGTTGATCTTCAGAACGTCGAGGCCCTGGTTGAAGTCGCTGCCGTAGATGTA
Organism: Streptosporangium sp. CA-135522; assembly: GCF_050949235.1. NCBI lineage: Bacteria > Bacillati > Actinomycetota > Actinomycetes > Streptosporangiales > Streptosporangiaceae > Streptosporangium > Streptosporangium sp. CA-135522. The sequence continues at coordinate 1,557,073 of NZ_CP192026.1, read as the reverse complement.
GCCGTTGTAGTAGTAGGCGGACCAGAATCCGCCGCTCAGCGCCGGGGCGGTGCTGTCGGGGCCGCGCTCGAAGAAGGCGATCTCCTCCGGCTTGGTGGAGTCGGTGAAGTCCACCACCGAGATGCCGCCCTGGTACCAGGCCTGGACCATGATGTCCCTGCCCTTGACCGGGATCAGCGAGCCGTTGTGCGCGACGCAGTTCTCGGAGTCGGCCTGGTAACGCGAGATCTTGAAGTAGCCCTTGAAGACGAGTTCGCCGTCCACGATGTCGTAGTAGGCGTCGGCTCCGCGATTCGGGCCGATCGCCTCGTTACAGGTGGCCGCGCCGCCACCGCCGAGCTCGTCGGTGAAGACGACCTTGGTACCCGCGTTGTTGAACGTCGCCGAGTGCCAGAACGCGAAGTTCTCATCGTCCCGGACCGTCGCGGTCACCTTCGGCTGCACCGGGTCGGAGATGTCCATCAGGATGCCGTCGCCCATGCAGGCTCCGGCCGCGATGTTCTTCTCCGGGAAGACGGTGATGTCGTGGCAGCCGGTGGTCGCCGACGTGCGGTAGGGGTACTGCTTGTCCGGCTCACCGGGGTTGCCGCCGTCCGGGAACAGGTTCGGGGTGGCGACGACGGAGGCCTCCGCCGGGTTGGCCAGCGGCACCTTCACGATCGAGATCAGGTCGTGCGGCGGCCGGCAGTCGGGGAAGCTCGCCGACGGGCTGTAGGAGGAGATGTAGAGGTAGACGTTGCGCCGGTCCCGGCCCTTGCCGGGCAGGAGGGTCAGGGTGTGCGAACCGCAGTTGGTCTCGACCGCCTTGACGTACTTCGGGTTCTTCTTGTCGCTGATGTCGAAGATCCTGATGCCCTCCCACGACTCCTTGACCGAAGCGCTCTGCGAGGTGCTGCTGCAGGAGTCGTTGTTGCGGGAGGAGTCGACGGCGCCGAAGAGCAGGTTCCCGTAGACGGCCATGTCCATCTGCCCGCCGGGGCAGACCACCGAGCTGACCAGAGAGGTCTTCTTCGGCTTACGGATGTCGTAGATCGAGAAACCGCTGTAGTTGCCGACGTAGGCGTAGTCGCCCTGGAAGGCCATGTCGGTGTGGATGTCGGCCAGCGCGGCGGGCTTGGGGACATTGGTCACGTGCTCGATGTTCGGGCTCATGACGATCTCACCGGGCGCCGGGATGTCGGCCGCCTGAGCGGGCACCATGGACAGCGCCATCGTCGACGCCACCGCGGCGACTACCAGGAAGCGACCGGCCAGGCCCTTCCTGAGAGGGGTGAACACTCGCGAACCTCCTTGCCACATGCGCCATAAAGGGCGCATAAATGACTAGATCGTTTACCGTCGGTGGACGGTCGGGCAAGGTGTCACTGTGTCAGTAAGTTTTTCCGACTTGTTGGCTTTACCGGCTCACCCGGAGAGGGTTAGGGTTTTTCGTCACAGCAGCTTCGCAAAGGAGGCCGGGTGCGCGTCGCGCTCGTCGCCGCGGTCGTCGCCGCCCTCTCGCTCAGCCTGTCGCTCAGCGCGTGCAGCGCCGACCCGGCACCGCCCTCCGCCCTGTCGACCGCCCCGGTCATCGCGCCCGGCAGGCCGGGTGAACCCGCCCGGACGATCAGCCCGAGCGAGGCCGCCACGGCCGTGCCCACGCCCACCGCCAACGCGGCCGACGTGAAATACGTGCGGGACATGATCGTCCATCACCGGCAGGCCGTCGACATGGCGATCCTGGCTCCGTCACGAGCCGACTCGGCCGCGCTCAAAGGTCTGGCCTCGCGCATCAAAGACGCTCAGGGGCCGGAGATCCAGTACATGACGACCTGGCTGCGACAGCAGGGCCTGCAGGCGCCCGACCACCACGCCGGCCATGCGGGCATGCCGGGCATGGCCACGCCCGAGCAGATGGAGGCGCTCAAGGCCGCCTCGGGCAAGGATTTCGACCGGCTCTTCCTCACCCTGATGATCGCCCACCACCGAGGGGCGATCACGATGTCCGAGCAGGTCCTGATCGGCGGCTCGCACATCAAGGTCGAGGAGCTGGCCAACGACGTCGCCGCCACCCAGGGCGCCGAGATCCGCAGGATGCTGGAGATGCAGGCGAAGCTGTAGGCCGCAGCCCGGAAACGCGGCCAGACCCCGGAAACGGCCGGAGGCCGAGCCGCCGGAGCCGGGACGACCGGGTGGGAAGACCGGACCGGGCGGAAACACCGGGCGGGACGACCGGGAAGGTCAGGAGCCGAACCGCCAGGACTGGAGATACTTCTCCTGGTCGGCGGTCAGGACGTCCACCTCGACCCCGGCGGCGGCCAGCTTGAGCCGCGCCACCTCGGCGTCGACCTCCTGCGGCACGTCGTAGACGCCCGGCGCCAGCCCCGCGCGCTCCCGGGCCAGCCAGGCGACCGCGAGCGCCTGCGCGGAGAAGGACATGTCCATGACGGCCGCCGGATGCCCCTCCGCTGCGGTCAGGTTCACCAGACGGCCCTCGGCGAGCAGCAGGAGCCTGCGGCCGTCGGCGAGGACGTACTCGTCGGTGTTGGGACGTACCCCGGGATGCACCGTCTGGGCCAGCTCGTCCAGGGCGCGGACGTCGATCTCGACGTCGAAGTGACCGGCGTTGGCCAGGATCGCGCCGTCCTTCATCACCTCCAGGTGCTCGCCCCTGATCACGTCGCGGTTGCCGGTGACCGTGACGAACACGTCTCCGCTCCGGGCGGCGCTCGCCATCGGCTGCACGCCGTATCCCTGCAGGACGGCGTCGAGAGCCTTGACCGGGTCGATCTCGGTGACCACCACCCGGGCGCCCAGGCCTCTGGCCCGCTCGGCGACGCCCCGGCCGCAGTAGCCGAACCCGGCGACCACCACGGTCTTGCCCGCGAGCAGGGTGTTGGTGGCGCGCATGATGCCGTCGATGGTGGACTGGCCGGTGCCGTACCGGTTGTCGAACATCCGCTTGGTGCGGGTGTCGTTGACCGCCACGACCGGGAACCTCAGCGCGTTCTCGGCCGCCATCTGCCGGAGCCGGATGATGCCGGTCGTGGTCTCCTCGCACCCTCCGCAGACCGTCTCCAGCAGCTCGGTCCGCTCGGTGTGCAGGATGTTGACCAGGTCGCAGCCATCGTCGAGGACGATGTCCGGGCGGATGTCGAGCGCCTGGTGGATGTGCCGGTAGTAGGTCTCCCGGTTCACCCCCGCTCGCGCGTGCACGCCGATGCCGTACTCGCCCAGCGCGGCGGCGACGTCGTCCTGGGTGGACAGCGGGTTCGAGGCGGCCAGCGCGATCTCGGCCCCGCCCGCCTTCAGCGCACCCATGAGCACCGCGGTCTCGGCGGTCACGTGCAGGCACGCGGCGATCCGCAGCCCGTCGAGAGGCCGCTCGGCCGCGAACCGCTCCCCGAGCGCGGTGAGCACCGGCATCGACCGCGCCGCCCACCCGATCCGCCGCTCGCCCGCGGCCACCAGCGCGCTGTCCACGTCTCTCCCCGGATTGCCCGAAGGCCCCCGCAGCTCTGCGGGGGCCCGGTTGGAACGGTCGATCAGTAGCGGTAGTGGTCGGCCTTGTAGGGGCCCTCGATGTCCACGCCGATGTATTCCGCCTGCGCCTTGGTGAGCTTGGTGAGCTTCACGCCGAGGGCGTCGAGGTGGAGGCGGGCGACCTTCTCGTCCAGGTGCTTGGGCAGCACGTAGACGCCGACCGGGTACTGCTCGGTCTTGGTGAACAGCTCGATCTGGGCGATCACCTGGTTGGTGAAGGAGTTGGACATGACGAACGAGGGGTGACCGGTGGCGCAGCCCAGGTTCATCAGGCGGCCCTCGGCGAGCACCAGGATCTGGTGGCCGTCGGGGAAGGTCCAGGTGTGCACCTGCGGCTTGATCTCGGTCTTGACGATGCCCGGGATCTTGGCCAGACCGGCCATGTCGATCTCGTTGTCGAAGTGGCCGATGTTGGACACGATGGCGTTGTGCTTCATCTTCGCCATGTGGCCGGCGGTGATGATGTCGAAGTTGCCGGTCGTGGTGACGAAGATGTCGGCGATGCCGACGACCTCGTCCAACGTGGTGACCTGGAAGCCGTCCATCGCGGCCTGGAGCGCGCAGATCGGGTCGATCTCGGTGACGATGACCCGGGCGCCCTGACCCCGGAGCGCGTCGGCGCAACCCTTGCCGACGTCGCCGTAGCCGGCCACGACCGCGACCTTGCCGCCGATCAGCACGTCGGTGGCGCGGTTGAGGCCGTCGATGACCGAGTGGCGGCAGCCGTACTTGTTGTCGAACTTCGACTTGGTCACCGAGTCGTTGACGTTGATCGCCGGGAAGAGCAGCGAGCCCGCCTTGAACATCTCGTAGAGGCGGTGGACGCCGGTGGTCGTCTCCTCGGTGACGCCCTTGATGCGCGAGGCGATCTCGGTCCACTTCTTGTCGGGACCGACCGTGCGACGGAGCAGATCAAGGATGATCTTCCACTCCTCCGCGTCGTCCTCGGCGGCGCTGGGGACGGCACCGGCCTTCTCGTACTCGACGCCCTTGTGGACGAGCAGGGTGGCGTCGCCGCCGTCGTCGAGGATCATGTTGGGGCCGTCACCGCCGGGCCATACCAGCGCCTGCTCGGTGCACCACCAGTACTCCTCCAGGGTCTCGCCCTTCCAGGCGAAGACCGGGACACCTTGCGGGTCCTCGACGGTGCCGTTGGGGCCGACGACGACGGCGGCGGCCGCGTGGTCCTGGGTGGAGAAGATGTTGCAGCTCACCCAGCGGACCTCGGCGCCGAGGGCGACCAGCGTCTCGATCAGCACGGCGGTCTGGATGGTCATGTGCAGCGAGCCCATGATCTTCGCACCGGCCAGCGGCTGGGCGTCGGCGTACTCCTTGCGGACCGCCATCAGGCCGGGCATCTCGTGCTCGGCGAGCTGGATCTCCTTGCGCCCGAAGGCCGCAAGCGAAAGGTCGGCGACCTTGAAGTCCATGTGTTACCCCTCTGATAGATGATCGCGCTCGACTCATGCCCTCGCTGGTCTCGCGATCCGGCTTCACTCTCGGGCCCGGCTCGTCGCTCCACCGGAGAAGTCGACGATGCGAGTTTAGGCGGCGATACGGCCCGCCGCACCTTTCAAGGAGCTAACCTGACACAAGAATGTAAGAATCTCTGGAGAGGGGCGAGAATGCGGATCACCGAGGCCGCCAGGCGGCTGGGAATGTCCCCCCGCATGCTCCGCTACCGCGAGGCGCTCGGCCTGCTCCCCCCGGTGCGCAGCCAAGGGGCGCACCGGCGCTTCGGCCCCGAGGAGCTGTCGGCCGTCGCCCAGGGCGTGGAGCTGGAGAAGCGCTTCGACATCTCCCCCGCCGAGCTGGCCTTCGCGCTGCGGGTGCTGAGCGAGCCCTCGGTGGCGCAGGCCGTACGGGACCTGGGACTGCGGATCGGCCGCGTCCAGGCCCCGCGCCGGGCGCTGGACTTCGAGAAGGAGAAGGCTCTGCGCCTGCTCCAGGGCCGCTCCTAACGCCGCCAAGGTCGCTCTTGGGAGTGACGACGCCGCCCTCACGGATCGGAAGAATCCAGGGTCATGGATGTCACCACCAAGTTGGGCCGGGCCGAGCAGCGGGTCGCGGTCTTCGACCTCCGGCGGGTCGCTGAATCACCGTTCATGGACGTCGCCGTGGGCGGTCTGCTCTTCTTGCTCGCCTTTCCTCAGATCGAGCGCCATCGCTGGTTTCCCCTCCTGGGCTTCGTGCTGCTCGCCACGGCCCCGCACGGGCTGCGCCGCCGCCACCCCTGGGCGGCCGTCTCGCTCACCTTCCTCGGCGCGCTCGGGCTCCTCCTCTACGGCCGGGTCCTTCCCTACGAAGCCCCCGCCGCCGTTTACCTGTCCGGGGCCCTGTCCCTCTACACGATCCTGCGACAGCTGAACCGGCTCACCGCCTGGCTGCTGAGCGGGGCCATCGCACTCGTCTTCCTGCTGTTCGCGGCCTGGCCGAACCGGGACCACCTGGCAGACGTCATCCACGGCCAAAACCGCGCGGACTTCTGGATCACCCTGGCGCTCGCCATCGCCGCCGTGACCTTCCTCACGGACGTACGGCGCAGCCGCACCGAGGTCCGGAAGGCACGCGCCGACACCCTGGAGACCCTCCGGGAGCAGGCCGCGATGGCCGAGCGGGCCCGGATCGCCCGGGAGATGCATGACATCGTGGCCCACTCGGTGTCGATGATCGCCATCCAGGCCGAGACGGCGCCCTACACGCTCGGCGACCTCGACGACCGGGTCAAGCAGGAGTTCGCGGGGATCGCCGCCTCCGCGCGCGGCACGCTCACCGAGATGCGCCGCCTGCTCGGCGTGCTCCGCGCCGACGTCGTCACCACCCCGGAGACCGCGCCGCAACCGGGGCTGGCGCGGCTTCCCGAACTGGTCGAGCGGCACGACGGTGAGGCGGACCTGGACGTGGTCGGCGAGCCGGTGCCGGTGCCGCAGGCCGTGGACGTCTCGGCCTACCGGATCGTTCAGGAGGCGCTGACCAACGCCCGCGTTCACGCGCCGGGCGCCCGCGTCTCGATCGAGCTCACCTATCGCCCCGCCATGCTGGTGCTGCGGATCGCCGACAACGGCCCCGGCCCCTCCGGAGCCCCCTCCGACGGGCACGGCCTGGTCGGCATGCGCGAGCGCGCCCTGGCCCTGGGCGGCTGGTTCGAGGCCGGCCCCGGCCCCGCCGGCGGCTTCCTCATCCAGGCGGGCCTCCCCCTGGAATGACCTCCCCCGACGACCGGATCCGGGTGATGGTCGCCGACGACCAGCCGATCGTGCTGCGGGGGTTCGCCGCGGTGCTCGGGGCGCAGCCCGACCTCACCGTCGTGGGCACCGCCCCCGACGGCGCGCGGGCCGTACGGCTGGCCCGGGAGACCCGTCCGGACGTCGCCCTGCTGGACATCCGGATGCCGGAGATGGACGGCATCGAGGCGGCCCGCCGGATCCTGGAGACGGAGACCACCAGGGTCATCATGATCACCACGTTCGATCTGGACGACTACGTGTACGACGCGCTCTCCGCGGGGGCGAGCGGGTTCCTGCTCAAGGACGTCCGGGCGAACGACCTTGCCGACGCGGTGCGGACGGTGGCACGCGGCGACGCACTGCTCGCCCCGAAGGTGACCGGGCGGCTGATCGCCGAGTTCGCCCGGCAGCGACGGCCCGCCCCCGCGGGCAGCCCGCTGACGCCACGCGAAACGGAGGTGCTGCGGCTGGTGGCCAGGGGGCTGTCCAACGCCGAGATCGCGGCCGATCTCGTGGTCACCGAGCACACCGTAAAGACCCACGTGGCCCGGCTGCTGGCCAAGCTCGGCCTGCGCGACCGCACCCAGGCCGTCATCCACGCCTACGAGTCGGGCCTGGTCGTCCCGCGCATCTGACACGAACCGCCTCTACGCACGTGACACGAACCGCCCGCGCACGCGGAAGGACCCCGGCGCCGCACGGCACCGGGGTCCTTCGAGGATCCGTGGGTCAGACCGAACCGTTGACCCTGGACCTGTCGAGGTCCGGCTCAAGGTAGATGACGCGGGCCTCCGGCACGGCGGCGCGGATGCGCTGCTCGGCCTCGTCGATCCCGCGCGCCACCTCGGCGGCCGTGTCGTCGTGATCCACCGCGATCTTGGCGGCGACCAGGATCTCCTCCGGCCCCAGGTGAAGGGTGCGCATGTGGATGACCCGGGCGACCTTGGGCGTGCTCTCCAGCGCGGCGCAGATCTGCCGCTCGACCTCCGGGCCCGCGCCCTCGCCGATCAGCAGCGACTTGGTCTCGACCGCGAGGATGACGGCGATGACGGCGAGCAGGACACCGATCGCCATCGTGCCGACGCCGTCCCAGACGCCGTCGCCGGTGATCACGGCCATCGCCACACCCAGCAGCGCGAGGACCAGACCGACCAGCGCGCCCAGGTCCTCCAGCAGGATGACCGGCAGCTCCGGCGACTTGGACCTGCGGATGAACCGCATCCAGGACTGGCCGCCGCGGAGCGGATTGGACTCCTTGATCGCGGTGCGGAAGGAGAACCCCTCGGCGATGATCGCGAAGATCAGCACGCCGAAGGCCACGATCGGCGTCTCCACCGGGTGCGGGTCACTGATCTTGTGCCAGCCCTCGTACAACGAGAACAACGCGCCGATCGTGAACAGCACCACCGCCACGACGAAGGCGTAGAAATAGCGTTCGCGACCATAGCCGAACGGGTGCTCAGGCGTCCGCGTCCGCTCCGCCCGTTTCCCTCCGACCAGCAACAACACCTGGTTACCCGAGTCGGCAAGGGAGTGGATCGACTCGGCCAGCATCGACGAGGAGGTCGTGATCAGGAAGGCCACGAACTTGGCCACCGCAATCGCGAGATTCGCTCCCAACGCCGCAATGATCGCTTTAGTACCGCCGCCCGCGCTCACGGCAGCCTCCACTCATTAATTCCGAAAAGACGAGACGAAATCCTATTGGGAAATTCTCGCCTTCAGCTCTGTGATGGCCGACACAGGGGTCGGGTCGATCCCGTACCCCAGAGCGAGGTACGTACTCGCGTAGTCGCCCAGTTCGATCAATGTCGCGAGCCGCTCCAGCGGATGCAACCCCTCGGCGGCGATCTGGGTCACCGGCACGCCCCTGTCCTCGGCGAGCCGTACCGACGCCTCGCGCCGCCGCGTGACCTGCGGATGCTCCTCCACGTCGCGCAGTACGAACAGCCGCAGCGACCGCCCGCTCTCGTCGGCGAAGATGTCGCGCGTGGCCAGCGGGCCGTCGAACGCCACCACCTGGTTGTGGTTGGTCTCGGGGATCTCCCCCCAGACGGCCGGGTATTTGGCGTTCTCGTTGAGCTGGCAGGCCCACCGGTAGGCGGCGACCGCGGCCAGCGATGAGGAACCCCAGACCATCGGGACCGTCTCGGCCAGCTCCAGGGCCAGCGTCTTGCCCGGGTTGATGAACGACTCGCTCGCCGGGCGGCACCGGTGGGCGATCTCCTCCAGGCGCTCGGCGACGTTCTCGAACACCTCGTCGTCCATCTGGATCAGACCGAGCTCGGTGGCGATGACGAGCAGCGGGATCGACAGCGCCCACACGGCGGCGCGCGGCTGCCCCCCGGTGGTGACGGGCACGAACGGCGCGCCCGCCTGCCGGGCGATCGCCTGCAGCGGCGAGTCGGGCGCGCCCAGGGCGAGCAGGCGGCATCCGCGGCGGACGGCCTCCATCGCCACCGCGAGCGTCTCCTCGGTCCTGCCCGAACACGACACCGCGATGACCATGTCGGTCGCACCGACCCAGCCGGGCAGCCGGTAGGACCGCACGGTCATGATCGGCAGCGGCGCACCATGGCCGCACACGGCGTTGAGGATGTCGCCGGCAATGCCGGAACCGCCCATGCCCGCGACCACGATGGCCCGGGGGCGGCCCTCCCCGGCCAGCGACGACAGGTCCGTCTCGCGCGCGGCCCGATGGGAGGTGCGGACCTGCGCCGCCGAGGCGGCCACCGCGGGCAGCATCCCCGACGGGTCGCCCTCGGCGAGCTGTCTGTGATCGTCGAGCCGATCGGGCTCCCAGTTCACGACTTCCGTGCCTCGTCGACCAGCAACACCGGGATGTCGTCCCGGACCGGATAGACAAGGCCGCAGGAGGCGGAGGTGCACGACAGCTCGTCCACCTCGGGCTCGGCGCGCAACGGGGACTTGCAGTTGGGACAGGCCAGGATCTCCAGCAGCCAGTCGTCGATCTTCACTCGTTCAGCTCCTCACGGCAGCGAGAACTTCGTCCCTGATCGCTGCCATCTGAATCTCGTCGGCCGCCTCGGCGTTCAGCCTGAGCAGCGGCTCGGTGTTGGACGGACGAAGATTGAACCACCATCCGGAGCCGGACACGGTCAGGCCGTCCAGCTCGTCGAAGGTGACACCGTCACGGCCGGCGAAGGCCTCGCGCACCCGCGCCGTGGCTCCCGCCTGGTCGGCGACGGTGCTGTTGATCTCTCCGGAGGCCGCGTAGCGGGTGTGGTCCGCGAGGATCTCCGACAGCGGCCGGTCCTGGCCGCCCAGCGCGGCCAGCACGTGCAGCGCGGCCAGCATGCCGGAGTCGGCGAACCAGAAGTCCTTGAAGTAGTAGTGCGCGGAGTGCTCGCCGCCGAAGACCGCGCCGGTCCTGGCCATCTCGGCCTTGATGAAGGAGTGGCCCACCCGGGTGCGGACCGGCTCGCCACCGTGCTCGGCGACGATCTCCGGGACGCTCAGCGAAGTGATCAGGTTGTGGATGACCGTGGCACCGGGGTGCTTGGCCAGCTCGCGCACCGCGACCAGCGCGGTGATCGCGGACGGGGAGACCGACTCGCCGCGCTCGTCGATGACCCAGCAGCGGTCGGCGTCGCCGTCGAAGGCCAGGCCGATGTCGGCGCCGACGTCGAGCACGGCCTTCTGCAGGTCGCGCAGGTTCTCCGGCTCGATGGGGTTGGCCTCGTGGTTGGGGAAGTCGCCGTCGAGCTCGAAGTAGAGCTCGGTCGTCTCCAACGGGAGGCCCTCGAACACCACCGGGACGGTGTGGCCGCCCATGCCGTTGCCCGCGTCCACCACGACCCTCAGCGGCCGGATGCCGGACAGGTCGACCAGCGTGCGCAGGTGGTCGGCGTAGTCCCGCAGCAGGTCCCGCCGGGAGACCTCACCGCCGCCGTCACCGCCGATCCCGGACCTCAGCAGCTCGGCCGCCCGGTCGCGGATCTCGGTCAGACCGCTCTCGCCACCGATCGGCACGGCACCGGCCCGGCACATCTTCATGCCGTTGTACCGGGCCGGATTGTGGCTGGCGGTGAACATCACGCCGGGCAGGCCGAGGCTGCCGCTGGCGTAGTAGAGCAGGTCGGTGGAGCCCAGGCCGGCGTGCACGACGTCGGTTCCGCGCGAGGTGGCCCCGCGGGCGAAGGCGACGGCCAGTGGCTCGGAGGAGGCGCGCATGTCGTGCGCCACCACGACGGTCCGGGCGCCCGTCACCTCCGCGAAGGCCGCGCCGACCGCCTCCGCGGTCTCCTCGTCGAACTCGTCCGGCACGACGCCTCGAACGTCGTACGCCTTGAAGATCTTGGCGAGGTCGCCCACTCCAGCTCCGCCCTTTATGTCGTGTCTGCTGGCCCCAGCCTAGTCGGGTCAGCGGTCGCGCTGGGGCTGAGCGGAGCGAAGCACCCGCAGGTGGCCACGTCGCCCGACCTCGACCCCCTGCCCGACGGGCTCGGTGCCACCGGTCGGAGCGGGCCTGGCGGCCTCGCGGACGGCGTTGGCGAGGGCTTCGAGATCGTCGGTGCTCGGCGGCGCGCCGTCGGTGGGAAGACGGACGACCTCCCAGCCACGGGGGGCGGTCAACCGCTCTGCATGCTCGGCGCACAGGTCATAACAGTGCGGCTCGGCGTACGTCGCCAAGGGCCCGAGAACGGCGGTCGAATCGGCGTAGACGTACGTGAGCGTGAATACGGCAGGCTGACTGCACGCGGTGCGGGAACAGCGGCGGACGGGGCTCACGGTGGGACCGTATCCGGTAAGCGTCCGAGGCGCCACTATCTGAGCGCTCTTAACGAGCGTGTCGCCACAATTCGGACACGTGTCCCACCTTCCACCCGCCTGTACGGCTTAGGCCCCCTGTCACGACCTCTTCCCACCTCTCCTGCGGGCGCGTCTAAGCTTGGCCCGTGAGCTCGGCACCTGGCAGACCCCGCCCTCCCCGTAGACGCGACCGGCACGGTCGCGGCATGCGCGGCCCGCTGGCGCCCTCCCACGTTCCGATCGCCAAGTCACGCAGCGAGCGGTTCGACGATTTCGTGCTGGACGCGGTGGATCGGCTAAAACCTCGCTGGAGCAAGCAGCTGGCGGCGGTGGAGTTCGCGGTCGAGGAGGTGCCGCCGGTCAGCGAGCTGGGCGACGGTCCCGGATCCCTCAACGGCGATCCGATCCCCTTCGGCCGCTCCGAGCCCGCCGTCGGAAAGCGCCCGGCCGTCGTGATCATCTATCGGCGTCCCCTGGAGGCCCGAGCCCGCGACCGTGACCAGCTCGGCGCGATGGTGCACGACGCCGTGGTGGAGCAGGTCGCCGAGCTGCTGGGGCTCTCCCCCGAGTCGGTCGATCCGGGCTACGACGGCGACTGAGCCCCGCCGATCCGTCCGGCGCGCGACCGTCCTCAGGGCAGCACGGCCGCCACGGACTCGGTGATCGGCGGGACCAGCGCCCACATGCGCCCGGCCGCCAGCGGCTGGGTGGTCAGCAGCAGGCCGCTCTTGACGCGCTCGTCCATCACCCGCCCGCCGTACACCGGGCCCGACCCCGGCAGCGGCAGCACGACCACCGCGAAGGCGCCGTCCACCTCGGGCAGCTTGACCTCCTTGGTACGCGAGCCGGCGACGGCCACCTCGAACGGCTCCGGCGCCCCGCCCTTGCGCGGCAGCACCTGCACGCGCACCTTCCCCGCGGCGTCCGGCGCGGTCAGCAGCAGCCGGGAGTTCTTCTTCTTGCCGGTGCGGTTGTCGGCGACCACGCTGCCGAGATCGATCGGGGCGGCCCCCGCGGTGAAGGCCACGTCGCCCTTGGCGCCGGTCCCGGTGGCGGCCAGCCCGGCCACGATCGGCGTGTCCGAGGTGAGCAGGAGCGCGGAGGGCTGCCCGCCGATGCCGGTGGACAGGTCGAGGGTGGCGACCGACCCGGCGGGCACCTCGACCAGCTCTCGGCCCTTGAGCGCGTAGGTCCCGTCGGGGGTGAGCGCCTTGACCTCGACCAGGGTGTCGGACTCGCCGACGGAGGCGACGAACAGCTCGCGCTTGCCGCCGCCGCCGGGGATGCCCGGCACCACGACGCGGGTGGCCGGCGCGGCGGAGACCGGCAACCAGTCGACGCCCCGGCCGCCGCGCATGATCGCCCGCGCCGCGGCGGCGACCCGGCCGGAGCTGGTGCGCACCTCCAGCGCCATCACCAGTGGCGAGGGGGCCAGATCCTTGACCTTGACCGTACGGCTCTCGCCCGGCTTGAGCGTGAGCACGCCGCCGGAGTCGCTGACCACCGGGCCCTCCCCGGAGTAGACCATGACCTCCGCGATGGCCGGGGCGGCGTCGGCGTTGGTGAGGTGGAGCGTGACGTCGGCCGCCGCCGGGCCGGGTCCGACCAGCCAGGTGCTCGCCACCGGCTCCACACATCGCACTCCCGCCAGCCCCCGCTGGTCGCCCGAGGTCTCCCTGCGGGTCTGCTCCGCCTCCAGGCCGGCGGCCATGCTCCCGCCGGAGGTCACCAGCAACGGACCCGACTTCGCGGGAACCTTCTCGTGCCAGAGCACGCCGGGAGTGTCCAGACTGGCCAGGGTCTTCTCCCCGGTGAGGAGCGTCGTGGCCCCCTGCCCCCCGCCGCCCGGCGGGGTGATGACGCCGACGTCGGTCTCGGCGGGGTCGGGGCAGACGGCCGTCACGGAGACGACGGGCACTTTCTGGGGGCCGGGCGCGGGCTTGGCGGCGGCCTTCGGCTGGGTCGCGAAAGCCACCCCGTACAGGGCGAGCAGCGCCACCAGGACCAGGCCGAGCAGGCTGAACCGGTTCTCGATCAGGGATTTCACCGGGAGGCCAGCTCTCTGGAGGACTCGGAGGGTTCCGGGGTGGCGTAGCCGTCGGCGGCCCGCGAGCCGGGCGCGGCCAGGACCGAGACGACCAGCAGGATCGCGGCCTGAACCCAGAGCCAGCGGCCGTGCCAGGGGTCACCCGCCGGAGCCGGGACCGTGGCGATCGGCTGGGTCAGCCGCCACATGCCGAGCTCCCGGGACAGGCTCATCCTGGCCAGGGCGGACTGGGAGTCGAGTGCCTGGCTGATCTCCGGGCTCACCGGCGGGGCCACCACGACGAACTGCACGCCGTAGGCGGCCAGCACGCGGGCGTCGTCGCCGCCGCGGCCGGAGACCAGCCCGGCCGCCGCGACGCCGACGCGTTCACGGGCCCCCTGTTGCATGGGGATGTCGGACTCGCCGATCAGCGGGCCACGGCCGCGCAGGACCGTGAAGGTCAGGCCGTCCTCCCTGGTGCGCAGGAGCAGGGTCCGCTCGCCGTGGCCGGAGTTGACCACGGCCAGGGCGGGCATCACGTCGGGCACGTTCCCGTCGATCGGGCCGTCCACGCCCTTGACGATCCACATGCCCGCCGCGAACAGCGGCGTGGAGAAGGCGACCGCCACGACGACGAGGGCGGTGACCCTGCGCAGTCCGCCCGCCGCCCGGAACTCGACGATCCGGTCGGCGGTGAGAGCGGCCACCACGAGCATGCCGGTGGCGGCGAAGGCCAGCGGCACGCCCGGCCAGGCCGGGGCCACGGCGTCACCGTTCAGGGAGGTGACCGGGGTGCGGCTGACGAGGATCGCCACCAGCACGCCGAAGAGCGCCACGCCCCAGCCGATCGCGATGACCATCCGGTTGCGGCGCATCAGCAGCGCGGCCAGGCAGGCGGAGATCAGACCGCCGGTCACCCAGAGCGGCGGCATGCCGGGGCCGCCGGGGCTGAACGTCAGCAGCGACTGGGCGGGCAGGGCCGCGTCGACCAGGGCGAGCTGGTGCAGCCCGGCCTCCAGCAGGAGGCGTCCCGGGCTGGCCAGCACCTGGACCAGCCAGGGCAACAGCAGCGCCACCGGAACGCCGAAGGCGATGACCACCGAGACCGCGACGCCCCTGCGGGGGAAGGCCAGCGCGGCCAACGCGCCGAGGACCAGTGTGAGCGGGTAGACCAGCGGGGCGAAAGCCGTACCGACCGCGAGCAGGAGGCCCAGGCCCCACGCGGCGCGGCGGGCGCCGCGGCCCTCGTCGGTGAGCAGGGTGGTGGCCAGCGCCGCGTAGACCGGCAGCAGCACGAAGACCACGGCCGTGCCGAGGCGTCCGGCGGCGACCACGCCGGTGGCGACCGGAAGGAGCGCGTAGGAGGAGGCCAGCCAGACGCGGGTCCACCGGCTCGGGATCATCGACCGGGTCGCCGCGTAGGCGGACAGTCCCGCCAGCGGCACACAGCCCAGCAGCAGCACCGAGACCGCCAGCCAGGTCTTGCCGAACAGCGCCGTGGACAACACGGCCAGCACCGCGACGTACGGCGGAGCCCACGCATCGCTCCCCAGGCCCGCCTGGTGGTATCCCTCCAGGTAGAGGTCCCACAGATCCGAAGCCCCGCCGATCACCGGGACGAGCGCGCCGCCGCCCAGCCGGACGCCGCCGATCAGGCCGCGCTCGGCGACCAGCGTGACCGCGGCGAGCGCGAGGAAGAGCAGCACACCCGGATTGCCGAAGATCCGCTGCATCGTCCCGGCGTCGGTGAGCAGCTCCTCGCCGTCCTCCTCCTGCGAGGCGGCCACGGCGTGGTGCCGCCCGGCCGACTCCACGAAGCCGGTTCCGGCCAGGTAGCTCTGCATGCGATCCGACAGGCGCCGGTAACCCGCGCCGGGCGGGGTGAACAGCCGTTTGACCGCCGCGTGGTTCTGTTTTCTGCCCTTGGCACGGGCACGCCGGGCCTTGATCAGCCGCACGGGGTGGCCGAGCACCGAGCCGAGCGCGACGATCTCGTCCAGCGCGTTGGCGGGTTGTTTGGCCACCAGGAACAGCAGGGTACGCAAGAGCGAGCCGAACATGTTGCGGACCAGCGCCCACATCAGCGGCCGGAACGGGAGGTTCGCCATGATCACGAAGATGGCGTTGCGGCGCTCCAGGCGGCGGGGGTGATCACCGCTGACGGTGATGCGGCGGCGGCGCCGGGTGGCCGCCTCGGCGTGCCAGGCGAGCGCCTGGGTGACGTTCTGCACCCGGTGCCCGGCGGACCTGACCCGCCAGCACAGGTCGAGGTCGTCGCGGAACAGCGGCAGGCCGGGGTCGAGTCCGCCGACCTCGTCCCAGACGTCCCGGCGGATCAGCATCCCCGCGCTGGAAACCGACAGCACGTTCCTGACGCCGTCGTACTGTCCCTGGTCGAACTCGCGGGCCTCCAGCCCGGTGTCGCGCCGTCCCGTGCGGTCGACGGTGACGCCGACCTCCAGCAGGAGCCGCCGGTCGAGCCAGTCGCGGAGCTTGGGACCGAGCACCGCGGCCTTGGGGTCCTGGTCGGCGGCCCAGAGCAGATTCTGCAGCGCGTCGGGGTGCGGAGCGCAGTCGTCGTGCAGCAGCCAGATCCACTCGCGCCCACCGGCGGGCCCCAGCCGGTCGAGCACTTCGGCGACGGCCTGACCGAAGCTCGTCGAGCGCGGGAGGGTGAGCACGGCGTTGGGTCCCAGGACGCCGGTCAGCAGCGCGGCGCTGCCGTCCCTGCTGCCGTTGTCCACTCCGACGGCACGGTCTACCGGCCGGGTCTGTCCCAGCAGCGCGTCAAGGGTCTCCGCCAGCCAGCGGGAGCCGTCGTGGGAGACGACGATCGCGGTGACGGTGTGGTGGAGACGGGGGGAGTCGGTGATGGACATACGTCCCGTGGTTCAGGAGGGGTGGTGATCGGCGCGATAACGATACGACACCCTATGTCCGGCTATGGCGAGTGGATGAAAAAAACGGGTCACGTGACCCGTGGTCACGTGACCCATGGAGATATTGTCAAGCGCCCGTGACGAGCGCCACGGACTGCCTCTCAGACTGCCTCACGCTTGATCCGGCGACGTTCCCGCTCGGAAAGCCCACCCCAGATACCGAACCGCTCGTCATGCTCGAGCGCGTACTCAAGGCACTCGGCACGCACCTCGCAGGAGCGGCAAACCTTCTTGGCCTCCCGTGTGGAGCCGCCCTTCTCCGGGAAGAACGCCTCCGGGTCGGTCTGCGCACACAACGCGCGTTCCTGCCAGCCAAGCTGCTCTTCAGCGATGCTGTCCTGTGCGATGACCAGGTCGGCCACTGCACACCTCCCTGCCGCCCGCAAATGGAGCCCCCCTATGAACGCCTCCCTCTTACCCACCCAGAGGAAGGCGTAACAACACGTGTGTAATTACACGCGCGTGGCCTGTGTGGCGTCAAGCGGCATGCCGGTATCCGGGGAAAGACCTGCTCTCCCCGGTTCTGAGTCGTGTGCCTGCCACGACGGCAATTGCGCCAAGCGATCGTGACGATCGCCTGGCCGTTCAGTGCTCTCGGCGGTCGGAACCGTACCAGGACATGTTCTGCTCCTGACCCGGACCCACCCTCTCTCTATCGGTGGTTTCCTCTCCCATGACCTGAGCCGAGCGCTCCGGCTTGTAAATCGCGGTGGGGTCGATGGCCGGCTGCGAGTCCCAGGAGTTGCGGCCGGCGGCGGGGTCGTTGAGGGGATCGCCCTGGTAGGAGCCGGGGTCGAACCGGAGGGTCGCCTCGGCCGGCGCGTCCCACTGATGGCCGCCGTGCTGCTGGTGGCCACCGTGCTGCTGGTACGGCTGCGCGGCGGGCGGCGCCTGCGGGGTCTGCGGGTGGCCGAACGGGTCGTCGTAGGCCGCGCCCGCCGGGGAGGTCCCGTACTCCGGGACCCGCAGCTGCGGCTCGGTCCCCTGCTGGGACTGCTGCTGGTAGCTCTCCGCCTGCTGGTAGGCCTGGGCCATCTGCTGGGAGCGGGGATCGGCCGGGTCGGGAGCCGGGTAGTGCAGGTTCGGCTCGGTCGGCCGGACGAACTCCGCGCCGGAGTAGCCCGTCAGCGGCTGGCCGTAGTTCTCCGGCGGCTGAGGGAAGGACGACTGCGCCTGGTGGTCGAAGGAGACGCGCGGCTGGTTGTCGTACGGCGCGGGCGCCTCGGGCTGCGCCTGGTACTCGGGCTGCGCCTGGTAGGTCTCGGGCTGCGCCTGGTAGAAGGAGGCCTGGGGCTGCTCGGGCTGCGGGGCGTAACCCGGCAGCGGCGACTCGGGCTGCGGGGTGTAACCCGACGGCTGAGCGTCCACCGGCTGGCCGTAGCCCGGCAGCGGCGACTCGGCGTAGACCGGAGCCTGTGGCCGCTGCTCCACGGGCGAGGCGTAGATCGGGGAATCGTAGGCCGTGACCGGCGGCTCGTACGGCTTGGCCGGCGCCGGGGGCTGGACGTCGGCGGCCACGTACGGGCTCGGGGTGTAGGTCTCGGCCGGAGCGGCGGGAGCGGCCGGGGCCTGCGGGGCGGGCTGCGCCGGGGCGTAGGCCGCGGCCTGGCCGCCGTACGACTGACCCCCGGCCTGGGCGTGCGGCTGGTTACCGGCCTGGCCGCCGTGCGGCTGGTTCTCGACCGGCGGCGCGTAGGCGGACGGGGAGTAGCCGTCGCCGGCCTGCGGGGCGTAGCCGTGTGCCTGCTGCTGGGCGTAGCCGTCAGAGGCCGCGGCGGGACTGGGCGCGGGCGGGAGCGCGGGCTGGCTGTAGGGAAGCTGCGGGACGGGCGCCGGCTGCGCCTGCTGGACGTGAGCGCCCGGAGGGTAGGCGGGTCCGGCCTGCGGCGCCTGCTCCTGCGGCTGGAACCCGTGCTGGACCTGGCCGCCCTGCGGATACTCCTGAGGGGCCTGCTCGTGTGACGGGAACCCGTGCTGGGCCTGGCCGCCGTTCGGATACCCCTGCGGCGCCTGCTCCTGCGGCTGGAACCCCTGCTGCGAAGACTGAGCGCCCTGCGGATATCCCTGAGGGGCCTGCTCCTGTGACGGGAACCCGTGCTGGACCTGGCCGCCCTGCGGATACCCCTGTCCGGCCGGCGCGGGCTGCCCCTGGGGGGAGAGGTGGTGCTGCTCCTGGAAGTGCTGCTCCTGGGGGCGGCCGAAGTCGCTGTCGGCGCGGAGAACGGCCGTCCGGGAAGCCGCGGGGGCCGCCTTCGGCAGCAGGAAGAGCAGCGCGACCACGGCCAGCGCGAGACCGGGGATGCCGGTGAGGAGAAACTCGATCTTCCGCCCGAACTCCACGTCGCCGCTGAACAGGCCGCCGAACAGTCCGACCACGCCGAACAGCGCGGCGAGCCCGAGCGTGGCGACGGCCACGTAGACCATCACCTTCAGCCGGTCGAGCGCCGGGCCGAGATGGCCGGCCAGCAGCACGGCGCCGACGAGCAGCGCCACGCTCACCGGCGAGGTGAAGTCGTCCACGAACCCGGCCGCGCGAAGGCCGAAGGACGACGATCCTCCGAACAGCAGCCGCTCGATGCCGACGAGAACGCTCGTGGACGCGATGGCGATCATGAGCCACGCGGCCGGTTCTCGGAGCCGGCCGGCTTCGAAGTTGATCACAGTTACCCCCAAGGGTCCCTAGGTAAACCCGAAGCCAGTTTTGCACATGGCTGACTTTGGTGTTGGTAGACCCACGAACCCCACGAATCCCATATGTGTTTCATTGCACCCTATTGGCGTATATTTCAGGAACCCCCCTAGGCAACTCTGCCAGCGAAGACATCCCTCGTAACGATCACGACAAGGCGCTCTCCCCGGGGTCTCGTGCCCCTTCGGAGCGATGCCTTCGAGGCAGTGGAAGACTGGACGGCATGCGCATTGTGTCCCTCGCCGGTGGAATCGGCGGCGCCCGTTTCCTGCGCGGCCTGCTCGCCGCCGCCCCCGACTCAGAGATCACCGTCATCGGCAACACCGGTGACGACATCACCCTCTACGGCTTACAGGTCTGCCCCGACCTGGACACCGTGATGTACACCTTGGGCGGCGGGATCAACGAGGAGCAAGGCTGGGGCCGGCAGGACGAGACGCACGCCGTCAAGGAGGAGCTGGCCGCCTACGGCGTCGAGCCGCAGTGGTTCGGTCTGGGCGACCGCGACTTCGCCACCCACATCGTGCGCACCCAGATGCTCAAGGCCGGCTACCCCCTGTCGGCGGTCACCGAGGCGCTGTGCGCGCGCTGGCAGCCGGGCGTGCGGCTGATCCCGATGAGCGACGACCGGACCGAGACCCACGTGGTCATCTCCGACGAGCAGGGGCGCCGGGCCGTCCACTTCCAGGAGTGGTGGGTGCGGTTGCGCGCCTCCGTCCCGGCCGAGCAGATCATCCTGGTCGGCGCGGACCAGGCTCGTCCCGCCCCCGGCGTCCTGGAGGCCATCGCCGAGGCCGACGTGGTGATCCTGCCGCCGTCCAACCCGGTGGTCAGCATCGGCACGATCCTGCAGATCAAGGGCGTTCGCGAGGCCCTGGAGCCCAAGACGGTCGTCGGCGTCTCCCCCATCGTCGGCGGCGCCCCGGTCCGCGGCATGGCCGACGCCTGTCTCACCGCGATCGGCGTGGACACCACCGCCCAGGCGGTCCTGGAGCTGTACGGCTCGCCGCTGGTGAACGGCTGGCTGGTCGCCGAGGAGGACGCCGGAGTCCGGCTCGACGGCGTCCGCGTCGAGGCGCGCCCCCTGATCATGCATGACGTCGAGTCGGCGGCCGCCATCGCCCAGGCGTCCCTCGACCTGGCCGCGGAGCTCGCCGCCCACCGTGGCGCCTCCGGCGCGCCGCAGGGCGGAGACGTGCGGTGAGCAGGATCCGACGCGCCCGGGACGACCGGGCCGAAGCGAGGTTGGAGATCTTCCCGATCCTCGGCATCCCCGAGGTGCAGGAGGGTGACGACGTCGGCGAGCTGATCGCCGCCGCCGCGCCCGGCCTGCGCGACGGCGACATCCTCGTGGTCACCTCGAAGATCTCCAGCAAGGCCGAGGGCCGGGTCCGCCGGGACATCGGCCGCGGCGAGGCCATCGCCGCCGAGACCACACGGGTCGTCGCCCGCCGGGGTGAGACGGTGATCGCGCAGACCGCGCACGGGTTCGTCATGGCCGCCGCCGGGGTGGACGCCTCCAACACCGAGCCCGGCAGCGTCGTGCTGCTGCCCGTCGACCCCGACGCCTCCGCCGTGGCCGTCCGGACGAGCATCCGGCGGCGGCTCGGCGTGTCGGTCGGCGTGGTCGTCTCCGACACCTTCGGCCGCCCCTGGCGCAACGGCCAGACCGACCTCGCCATCGGGGTGGCCGGAGTGACCCCCGCGCTCGACTACCGGGGCATGTCCGACGACCACGGCAACGCCCTGGAGGTCACCCTGACCGCGATCGCCGACGAGTTCGCCGCGGCCGGGGACCTGGTCAAGGGCAAGCTCGCGCAGACCCCGGTGGCGGTGATCCGGGGCCTGGCGGAATACACCACCGAGGAGGACGGCCCCGGGGTCCGTGAGCTGGTCCGCCAGTCCGAGGACGACATGTTCCGCTACGGCTCGCGCGACGTGGTCTTCGCCCGCCGTACCATCCGCGAGTTCTCCGACACGCCGGTGGACGGGGCCAAGGTCCGCCGGGCGGTGGACGCCGCGATCGCCGCGCCCGCCCCGCACCACACGACTCCCTGGCGCTTCGTCCTGCTGGAGTCGGCCGGGATCCGGGAGAAGCTGCTCGACGCCATGCGTGAGGCGTGGATCGCCGACCTGCGCGGTGACGGCTTCTCCGAGGAGTCGATCGCCAAGCGGGTCCGGCGCGGAGACGTACTGCGCGCGGCGCCGTACCTCGCGGTGCCCTGCCTGGTCATGGACGGCTCGCACACCTATCGCGACGCGCGGCGCAACGCGGCCGAGCGGGAGATGTTCGTGGTCGCCACGGGCGCCGGGGTACAGAACTTCCTGGTCCAGCTCGCGATGGAGGGCCTGGGCTCGGCCTGGGTGTCCTCCACCATGTTCTGCCGCGACGTGGTCCGCGAGGTGCTCGACCTGCCCTCGAACTGGGACCCCATGGGCACCGTGGCGATCGGCCATCCGGCCGCTCCGCCGCGCGACCGCGCGCCGAGGCGGGCCGCCGACTTCATCGCCGTCCGCTAGCGTCACGCCGGCCCCTGGTGCGGAGGACGAATACGGTGGGCACGTGTCCCTGATCGGTCCCACCGGCGCCGGCCCCTGATCCGGAGGGCGGATGCCCGGCGTCCCTACGCGTGGTCTTCCGCGGGAGACGCCGCGAACAGGACATGCTCGACATGCTGCGTGTCCGCGTACTCGCGCACCGAGATGATCTCTCCCCCTCGTACGGTGAAGACGCCGAGGCAGCGGTTGTCGTATGCCCCGCCGCTCCTGGTCGTGGCCTGCGACCTCCACTCGGCCACGACCTGCTCTCCCTCGCCGATGACGTTGGTCAGCTCGATGAGCACCGGCGTGCCCGGCCGCAGCAGGGCGCCGGTGCCGCCGAGGAAGTCGTCGACGATGGCGTCGCGGCCCCGCCACGTCCGCGACAGCGGCACGTCCCCGGGGTAATCCCAGGTCGCGTCCTCGGCGAAGCTGGCGCGGATCGTGGCCAGGTCTCCGTCCCGTACGGCCTCGACGTAGCGGACGACAACGGCCTTGGGGTCGATGACGGTCATATCAGTCTCCTTGGTGAAGTGATGTCAGGAAATGGTGAGGACGGCGTTGCCGCGGATGCGGCGCTCGCGCAATTCGGTGAGAACGTGGGCGGTTTCGGCCCAGTCGGCGACGAGGCCGAGCTCGGGATGCAGGCGTCCGGTGGCGACCAGGCGGACCAGCGTGGCGAGGTCCTCGCCGTAGGGGGTGTCGGAGTCGGCGTAGTGGAAGTGTCGCAGCGTCGCCGACTCCGGCCCCTTGAAGAAATCGAAGAAGTCCAGGGTGACGGGCCTGCGGCCGGCCTGCCCGAACCAGATCAGCGCGCCTCGACGGGCCAGCCGGGCCAGCGCGAGCGGCAGGTTCTCGCCTCCGGTCGACTCCAGGACGAGATCGTAGGTCCCGTCGGCGTCGGCGAGGTCGTGGATGACGGCGGCCGCGCCCAGCTCCGTCAGCCTGCCGCCGCGCTCGGCCGAAGAGGTGACGGCGGTGATCTCGGCCCAGCCCGCCGCGGGCGGGTGGCCGACGACCCGCCGGCACGCGGCCGGACCCGATCCGTCCGCCGCGGCCTGCACGACCAGGCCGGCGATGTCCTTGCCGGGTCGCCAGCCGGACCGCGGCGCCTCCAGCTGAAACGTCTCGCCGCGATTGACCGAGAACGCCTCGACCTTCACCAGCGCCTCGTCCGCCCGCGGCTCGGGGTGGTCGTCCTCGCCGATGGCCACCGTGGCTTCGGTCCCGCCGGTCGGCAGCAGCGCTTTCATGGGTCTCCTCGATCCGTCAGGCGGCCGGTCATCCCGATTCGGCCGGCCGGGTAACAGAACACCCGAGCCTCCGTTCGAGGGTCCAACAGCTGTCCGGCCGGTTTGACAACTGACGGTTGTCGGCAAAGGTGAGAGCCGTGGATCTGGACCTCGCTCAGACGCGCGCCTTCGTCGTGACCGCAGAGGAGCTGCACTTCGGGCGGGCCGCCGAGCGGCTGTTCCTCACCCAGCAGGCGTTGTCCAAGAGGATCGCCCGTCTGGAGGACACACTCGGTGTCCGCCTGTTCCTCCGGGGGAGACACTCGGTCGACCTCACCGAGGCCGGGCATCGCTTCCTGGAGCCCGCCAGAAAGGCCCTCACGGCCGCCGACCTCGCCGTGACGGCGGCCCGTCACGAGGAACGGCCGTTGCGGATCGACGTGTGGGGTCACCTCTACTCCCCGTTGCGCACGGTGCGCAACGTCATCGATCTCCTGCCGAAGCTCGGGGTCGAACTCGGCTTCAGCCGCGACCTGCCCGCCGCGATCAACTCGCTGTCACGGGCGGAGATCGACGTCGGCTTCGGCCGTGTACACCCGACCGGGGACCCGCGGGAGGACGCGCTCACCCACCGGCTGTCCCGGCTCGAACCACTCGACGCCGTCCTCAGCACGGATCATCCGCTCGCCGGCGCGGCCGAGCTGCGTCCGGCGGACCTGCGCGACAGCGTCCTGTGGGGGCCCGCGCTCGACCGGCTCGACTTTCTCAAGCGTTTCGCGGAACACTTCGCGATCCCGACGGAGTCCGGAGGGGTCAACCTGGGGCTCGACCACTTCCTCGACCATGTCCGAACCGACCCGCGGCGCTTCTCCCTCCTGCCCGCCGACAGCTCCTTACCCGATGGCGCGGGTGTACGGGCGATCCCGTTGACCGGCCCGACCCCGCTCTACGCCTGGTCGCTGATGTGGCGCACCCAGGATCAGCACCCGCTTCTCGGCGTCCTTCTGCGAGAGTTCGCCGAGACCGCCTCCCGGCGCCGATGGCTCGACTACAGTCCCGAGCGGGACTGGCTGTCCGACGCCGACCATGCCGAGTTCCTCTCCCGCAGGAGCCGGTGAGGTCTCCCGTGGCGATCGGCCACCCGGTCCGGCGGGCCGGACCCGGCTAGCGGATCGCGATCACGATCACCGCCAGCAGGGCGGCTGTCCACAGGCCGACCACGATCATGCCGCGGACCGCCGCCCACGCCGCCGACTTCGCCCCCGGGACCTTCGCCGCCGCCTCGGCGACCGCCTGGATCGCCTTGCCCCATCCCGCCCAGGTGTCCACCGTCCGCTGGAACCGTCGCCCGACGACGAACAGGACGATCGCGATCATGATGACGAGCAGGACCGGGCCGTTCGAGTTGTCCAAGGATGCACTCCTCGCCAGGAAAAGCAGGATCTCGTGACCGGGGCGTGTGAACGGCTACGAGAGCCGGGCGATGGCGAACACGATCGTCGCGATCACGATGAGCATCATGATTCGACCGTCTGGGCTGTCCATCGGCGCACTCCTACCTAATGGGAAGCAGGATTTCGTCACTAAGAGTAGGCCAATGACTACAGAATGGCTAGGAAACGTCTTCTTTGATCTCCCCGAGGTAAGCCGCCCACGCCGGTGGGCGCCGCCCGGCCGGGCCGTCGCCGGCCCGGCACGCGACCCTGTACGCGGCTCAGCCCGTACGCGGCCCTGTACGCGGCCCTGCCCACACGCGGCTCAGCCCGTACGCGGCTCGGCCCGTACACGACCCCTGTATGCGGCTCAGGCCGTACGCGGCGTCCCTGAGGCGGTCACGGCGCCTTGGCGCAGGTCGGATGGCACAGGCGGCGGGCCAGGGCGGACAGGAAGACCTCGATGATCTCCTTGGGCTCCTGGGCGACGTGCAGGGAGCCGTTGGTGACGCTCGCCACCTGGCCGAGGACGGCGCGGTCGAGGTCGTCGCCGAAGGCGAGCACGACGATCTGGACGGGACGCTCCGGCTTCCACTCCTTGCGCAGCGCGTCCACCAGTTCGCCGCTCGATCGGCCCTTGCCGTCGTCCTTGCCCGCGGTGATGACCAGCAGGGTGTTGTTCATCCGCTCGTCGTAGGAGTCGGTCACCTCGCGGAAGCCGGCCAGGATCGAGTCGTAGAGGGAGCTGGGCAGCTTCGGGTCGGCGCGCAGGGTCCGGGTCAACTCCTCCAGACGGCTGCGCCGGATGACCTGGCCGCGGTCGGGCTCCAGGATCGGGCCGAGCCTTACGTGCTCGCGGTGGTCCCCGCCCTTGGCCGCGGCGAACTCCCACATGCCCATGCGGGTGGAGTTGGGGAAGAGCTGCAGGCCCAGCCTGGCCGCTTCGAGCGCCACGGTGAGCTTGGTCCTGCCCTTCTCCCCCTTGATCGGCTGGGCCATGTGCCTGCCCGTGTCGGCCAGGACCAGGATGTTGGTCGGCGGCGCCAGCCTGCTCCACGCCTCCAGCGCCTCGTCGATCATCGCCGGCAGGATGGTCGGGCGGGTGCGGGGCGCCTCGGTGGGGATCTCCGGTCCGGGCGAGTACGGTCCCCGGGTGCCGTCGGCCGAGCGGAAGCCCGCCCGCCGTACGGCGTCCTGGATCTCCGGGGAGCGCAGCCAGGCGGCGAAGGCCCGCGACCCGGCCGCCTTGACCCGGTCGGCGGAGGTGACCACGTAGGGGTAGTCCAGGTTGATGGTGCCCTCGCGGGGATGCAGCGCGACCACGGGGTCGTCGGACGGCAGGCGGTTGTGCGTCCACACCGACTGCTCGGGGACGATCACCACCGGGCGCCGCCAGAAGGAGCGGTCGTCGACCGCGGCGAGCATGCTCCGGTAGTCGGGCGCCGACCCCGCCTGGGCCCAGCGGACGAACGCGGTGAGCGAGCGGTCGGCGTCCGCGCCGGTGCCGACGACGTCCCTGGCCGCCGCCACCGTGGCGATCCCGGCCCCGGCGAGCGAGGGGTCCGGCACCCGCACCACGTCGGGCTCGTCGTCGGTGGGCTGGATCCGGCCCCGGGTGGTCGGCGGGAAGACCATTCGCCAGTTCATGTCGGTCTTGCCGACCGCGAAGCGCTGGGCGAGGGACCTGCGGGTGGCGAAGACCAGGGGGGAGGTCGCCATCACGGTCTCGGTGCCCGCCAGGTCGCCGGCCCCCTGCTTGCGCGCGAGTCGGATCCAGGCCGAGGAGTCGGTGATCCAGCCGTCGGGGCGCTCGCCGAGCACCCCGGCGGTGTCGCCGATCAGGGTGCGCAGCACGGTGGCGGGCGGCTGTTCTGTGACCTGTACCAGAACGCACCGGCCCTCGGCGCCCGTCCCGCTCCGGTTGAACCGCTCCGCGGCGTCCATGACGGTCGGCGCGATGTCCACCGCGGCGGCGACGCCGACCAGCACCGGGTCCCGGCTCGAACAGCGGCCCTCTCCCGGACCGAGCACCAGCACGAGGCTTCCCACCAGGGCGACCGCGATCGCGACCGCCGCCAGCGACAGACTCAGACGCACCTGCCGCCGGCGCGTCTCGGCGCCGGCGGCCACGCGGTGTCGACCGGAAGAGGGCACGCGGGGACCTCTCGCTTCAGGGAAATGACGATTGTCCCAATGAACCCCGCACGTCGCGCAAGTCAATAGAGAACTTGTTATAGACGGCCCAGCGGTACGAAGTTACGCACACTTTGACAAACTCCATCGCTCGCCGCCGCCGCGGCCAGCCGGTCCTCGCTCGGCACGCCGTAGGAGGTGGTCCGCTGCCGCAGCGGCCGGCCGGTCGGGGCGACCATGGCCGCGATGTCGCTGATCGTCTTGAAGGAGCCGTTCTCCGAACCCGCCATCCGGCTGATCGTCTCCTCCATCAGGGTGCCGCCGAGGTCGTTGACCCCGCCCTGGAGCACCTGACGGCACAGGCCGTCCTGGAGCTTCACCCAGGAGCACTGGATGTTGGAGATCGCGCCGTGCAGCAGGATCCGGGCCAGCGCGTGCACGGCCCGGTTCTCCCGCGCGGTCGGGCCGGGCCGGGCGATCCCGGCCAGGTAGATGGGCGAGCTGTGGTGGACGAACGGCAGCAGCACGAACTCGGAGAACCCGCCGGTCTCCTCCTGGATGCGGCGGATCAGCCGGATGTGCTGGACCCAGTGGGCGTGGGTGTCGACGTGGCCGTACATCATCGTGGACGTCGTCGGGATGCCGACCCGGTGCGCGGTGGAGACGACCTCGACCCACTCCTTGGTGGGCAGCTTGCCCTTGGTCAGCACCCAGCGCACGTCATCGTCGAGGATCTCGGCCGCGGTGCCGGGAAGCGAGTCGACGCCCGCCTCCCTGGCCGCGATCAGCCAGTCCTCGATGGACAGGTTCGTACGGCTGGCGCCGTTGATGACCTCCATCGGAGAGAAGGCGTGGACGTGCATCTCCGGCACCCGCGCCTTGACCGCTCTGGCGATGTCGAAGTAGGCGCTGCCGGGCATGTCCGGATGGATCCCGCCCTGCATGCACACCTCGGTCGCCCCGGCCTGCCATCCCTCCCAGGCCCGGTCGGCGACCTGCTCCAGGCTCAGGGTGTAGGCGTCGGCGTCGGTGCGGCGCTGCGCGAAGGCGCAGAAGCGGCAGCCGGTGTAGCAGACGTTCGTGAAGTTGATGTTGCGGTTCACCACGTAGGTCACGTCGTCGCCGACCGCCTCCCTGCGGAGGTCGTCGGCGATCCGGCACAGCTCCTCCAGCGCCGCGTCGTCCGCTCCCACGCCGTCGGGGTCACCGGCGACGTCGAGGAGGGCGAGCGCCTGCGCGTCGGTCAGCCCGGCCGGGTCGTCGGCCGCCTGCCGCAGGGCCTCCCGGACCTCTCCGAGCCGTACGGCGGGCGCGGAGATCGCGGCGGGCGCCGCGGGGAGGCGCTCTTTGAGCGCGTCCCAGTCGCCGTAGACGTGGTCGAAGTCGTCACGGCGGTCGCCGGTGCGGCCCTCGGTGTCGACGGTCGTGTGCAGGTCGGTGCGTCCCGTGGAGACGAAGCCGCCGTCCGGCTCCTGCCAGGGACGGCCGGTGAGGACCGCGTCCTCGCGGGCGAGCCCGGTCTCCGGGTCGGCCAGGGCCGCCACGTGCGCGTTGAGCCGGGGGTCGAGCCAGGGCTCCCCGGCCAGCACGAACTCGGGGTAGATCGTCAGCCGCTCCCGCAGTGTGAACCCGGCGGCGGCCGTGCGGGCGGCCAGGTCGTCGATCTGGGGCCAGGGACGTTCGGGATTGACGTGGTCGGGCGTCAGCGGGGAGACGCCGCCCCAGTCGTCGATGCCCGCTCTGATCATCAGCTCGTACTCGGAGTCGACCAGGTTCGGCGGCGCCTGCACCCTCATCTTGGGTCCCAGCACCAGCCGGGTCACCGCGATCGTGGCGGCCAGCTCCTGCAGGTCGGCGTCCGGCATGCCGCGCATGGCGGTGTCCGGCTTGGCGCGGAAGTTCTGGACGATGATCTCCTGGAGCCCGCCGTACTCGCGCGCCACCTTGCGCAGCGCGAACAGCGACTCGGCCCGGTCCTCGATCGTCTCGCCGATGCCGATGAGGATGCCGCTGGTGAACGGCACGTTCGTCCGTCCCGCGTCCTCCAGCACGCGCAGCCGTACCGCGGGGTCCTTGTCCGGCGAGCCGTAGTGCGGCTGCCCCTTCTCCTCGAACAGCCGCCGCGAGGTCGTCTCCAGCATCATGCCCATCGACGGCGCGACCGGCTTGAGCCGCTGCAGGTCCTGCCAGGTCATGACCCCGGGGTTCAGGTGCGGCAGCAGCCCGGTCTCCTCCAGCACCCGGACGGACATCGCGCGGACGTAGGACAGGGTGTCGTCGTAGCCGTGCGCGTGCAGCCACTCGCGGGCCTGGGGCCAGCGGTCCTCCGGCCGGTCGCCCAGGGTGAACAGCGCTTCCTTGCATCCCATGGCCGCGCCCTGCCTGGCGATCTCCAGCACCTCGTCGGGGCCGAGGTACATGCTCTCCAGTTTGTGCGGGGCGGTGGCGAACGTGCAGTACCCACATCGGTCGCGACAGAGCCGGGTCAGCGGGATGAAGACCTTGCGGCTGTAGGTGACGACCCCTGGTCGTCCGACGGCCTCCAGGCCCGCGTCCCTGACCCGTCCCGCGTGTTCGAGCAAGGTGTCGAGATGGGCGTCTCTGGCGTGCAGCAGAACGGTGGCCTCGGTCAGGTCGAGAGCTTTTCCGTCGCGAGCGCGGGCCAGGGCCCTGCGCATCGCGGTATCGGTGGGGTTCACGCTCATGAGCGCACATTACGGCGCGCACCCAAGGTAACCGGAGGCGGGTACCTATTTACCGACACCCACTCTTCAGCATTGCTAATGAGTCAGGCCAAGCAAGTCTCGATAGACATAAATGCTTGCGGTTACATACAATAAAAGCGTCAACCGGACATCACCCACCGTCCAGGAGCCGAAAATGATCTGGTTTCTTCTCGTCCTCGCCGCGCTGGCCGTCCTCGCCCCGCTGGTCGGAGCGGACACGCGCGACAGCCGCGACTGGCGGGCCGTCGAGCCCTTCCCCGAGCCCCTTCTGATCAGAACGAGCGGTAGTCTCGTGCGGGCATCCGCGGTCCCCGAGCGGGCGGTCGCGCACCGCTCAGTCCCAGCAGCCGGCTGACCCGGTGCCGGTGTCCCCGGTAGGGCGCCAGCAGCCGCAACATCCCCGCGTCGTCGGCTCGCCGCCCGGTCAGCGACCAGCCGACCAGCGAGGGCAGGTGATAGTCGCCCACCGAGATCGCATCCGCGTCACCGTGCGACCGCTGCCGCACCTCGGCGGAGGTCCACACCCCGACCCCGGGCAGCGCCCGCAACAGCCGGTCCGCCTCGGCGCTGCCCCCTGCGGCCTCCAGCTTCGAAGCGTGCCGCGCGGCGTTCACGATGGTCCGCGCCCGTACGGCCTCCGCCCCCGCCCGGTGCCAGTCCCACGACGGGATCGACCGCCACGTCTCAGGCTCGAGAAAGACCCGCATTCCCTCGGGCGCCGGGCCCGGCGCGGGCTCGCCGTACCGGGTGAGCAGCCACCGCCACGCCCGCCAGGCCTCGCTGGAGACGACCTTCTGTTCGAGCACCGCGGGCACCAGGGCCTCCAGCACCCGGAAGGTCCGCCCGATTCGCAGCCCCTCGTGACGCCTGGCCGCATCGCGGACCACGGCGTGCTCGGGAACGAACCCCGAGACGTCGTCGTCGACGCCGAGCATCGCGGGAAGCGTCTCCAGCAGCCATCCGGCCCCCGGCCCCCAGGCGGCGGCGTCGACCTGCCCGCGCCGGGCGATCACCCGTAGCGTTCCGGGACCGTCCGGTGTCCGCGAGGTCCGCCAGATCATCCCGTCGGGTGTCCTGCGCCACGTGGGATCGCCGCCCCCGTGCCGATGCGGGCCGAGGGTCAGCTCAAGGTCGAGCGGCCGCTCCGGACGCCACTGCCGCTCCCTCATCGCACCCCACCCGCGCCCTCGCGGGACATCCGTCGCGCCTTCACCGCATCTGCCCGGAGCGCAGGAGGATCAGACGTCGCTGGAGAAGCGGACGGCGCACTCGGGAAGCACGACGCCGGGCCAGATGCGGCTGCCCGCCACGAGCTCGTTGCCGGGACCCACGATCGCGCCGTCGCCGATGACGGCCTCGTGCAGGATCGCTCCAGAGGCGACGCGGGCGCCGATACCGATGACCGAATCGGTCACGACCGCCCCCGAGTGGATCACGCA
Source organism: Streptosporangium sp. CA-135522 (assembly GCF_050949235.1). Lineage (NCBI taxonomy): Bacteria > Bacillati > Actinomycetota > Actinomycetes > Streptosporangiales > Streptosporangiaceae > Streptosporangium > Streptosporangium sp. CA-135522. The sequence goes on along the minus strand of NZ_CP192026.1, from coordinate 1,526,396 downwards.
GTCGTCGCCGAGCACGCTGCCGGAGACCTGGGCGCCCGACTCCACGATCGCGCGGGCGCCGACCGCCGAACCGCCGTCGACCTTGGCCTCGGCCGAGATCTTGGCGCCGGCCAGCGCGAGGAAGTCACCGGTGGGACCGGGCAGGGCCGGCGAGGCGAGCCGGCCGAGGACCAGGTCGCGCGAGCCCTTGATGAAGGCCGCGGGCGTGCCCACGTCGAGCCAGTAGGAGGCGTCGGCGTAGCCCAGCACCAGTGCGCCGGACTCGATCAGGCCGGGGAAGGTCTCACGTTCGACCGAGACGACCTCGCCGGCCGGGATCGAGTCGATCACCGAGCGGGTGAAGACGTAGCAGCCGGCGTTGATCCGGTTGGTGACCGGATTCGGGGTCTTCTCCAGGAAGGCGGTCACCCGCCCCTCGTCGTCGGTCGGCACGCAGCCGAAGCGCGTGGGGTCGTCCACCTCGGTCAGGTGCAGGGTGAGCGCGGCCTGCCGCTCGATGTGCCGGGCGACCTGGTCGCCGATGTCGTGGCCGGACAGGATGTCGCCGTTGAGCACCAGCACCGGCGCGTCGGGGCCGCAGGTCAGCGCCTCGGCGGCGTTACGGATGGCGCCGCCGGTGCCGAGCGGGGTCTCCTCGGTCATGTATTCGAGCGAGAGCCCGAACGCCGAGCCGTCCCCGAACGCCTCGGAGAACATCTCCGCCCGGTAGGAGGTGGCGAACACGATGCGCCGCACGCCGAACGAACGGGCCCTCGCCAGCTGGTGGGCGAGGAAGGGAACCCCAGCGGTGGGCAGCAACGGCTTGGGGGTGCCGAGCGTCAGCGGACGCAGGCGTGTCCCCTGTCCTCCGACAAGGAGAATCGCCTCAAGTTCCGGCAAAGGGGTCTCCGTCATTCCGCGAGGTTAGCTCACTATTCGACAGCACGTTGATACGAGACCATGTGGGCCTCGGCAGAAGCGTCCCAGGTGAACTCCCTGGATCGGGCCAGCCCCGCCGCGGACAGGGCCGCGCGGCGCTCCTGCGAGGACAGCAGCTCCCGCAGCGCGTCGGCGATGCTGGCGTCGTCGGGCTCGGTGTAAGCGACGGCGTCGCCGCCCACCTCGGGCAGCGAGGTGCGGTGCGTGGTGAGCACCGGCGCCCCGCAGGCCATGGCCTCCAGCACGGGAAGCCCGAAGCCCTCGCCGCGCGAGGGGAAGGCCGCCACGAGCGCGCCGCCGAGGAACCCGGCCAGATCGGTGAAGGCCAGATAACCGGGACGCAGCACCTTCACGGTGGAGGGCGCCTCCCCGACCGCGGCGTCCACGTCGGCGTCGCGCAGGCCGCCGGCCAGCACCAGTGCGGGAGGGTCGGGGAGATCCCGCACGGCCCGCACGAAGCCGCGGACGAGATTGGGGACGTTCTTGCGCGGCTCCAGCGGGCCGAGGAAGGCCACGTAGGGGGTGCCGTGCAGGCCGAGCCGGTCGGCGGCGTGCCTGACCTCCTGCTCGGAGGGCCGGTGGAACAGCGCCGGGTCCGCACCGTGATAGGCGACGTCGATGCGGGTGGGGTCGGCGGCGAGCACCCGGATCAGCTCGTCCCTGGTCGCCTTGGAGGGCACGATCACCCTGGAGGCGTGCCGGACGGCCGTGCGGGTGGCCGAGCGGAAGAAGGAGGCCTTGACCGCGCCGGGCTGCGAGGGCTCGGTGAACCAGGTGACGTCGTGCACGGTCACCACGGTCGGCAGGCCGGAGCGCAGCGGCATGGAGTAATAAGGGGCGTGGATCACCTGGACGCCGGCCTGCTGGGCGAGGACCGGCAGCCCGGTCTGCTCCCAGGCGAGCCGGGCGGCCCGATTGGTGATCCCGGGCGGTCCGGACAGGATCCGGGCGGAGGGCGCGAGCATGGCGTAGCGTTCGGCGTCGGCCCGCTGACAGACGACCGCGAGGTCGGTGCCGGCCCTGTCCAGCGCGGCGACGAGTCCGTCGACATATCTGATCAACGCGCCGCGATCGGCCGGAACCGCGGCCGCGTCGACGAGCACTCGGGGCGTCAAGAAGGATCGCTCCCCTCAAGATCCACTCGGGACTGCCGTCCCCCTCTTCCGTTCACTCTATTGCCAGAGACTTCGAAATCGCGGGGTAAATCACACGGCTTTTCCGGGGTCGGGATCACGCTGGGGATCGACGGCGCGTCGCGCGGACAGGCCCGCGGCGCCGGCGCAGACGAGGTCGCCGATGATGATCACGATTCTGGAGCAGAGCGCCACGGCGATCGCCGATCCGCGGTCCAGTACGGGCGCCAGCACCGCCACCATGGCGGCCTCGCGCACCCCGGCTCCGGCCGGGACGACGAAGGTCATGATCCCCAGGCACCACGACAGCGCGAAGACCCCGATGGAGAACAGGACCATCGAGGCGCCCGAGGGCCCGAACTCGTGGATGATCGCCGCCAGGTGCAGGCCGTAGGCGGTCCAGCCGAGCAGCGCCCAGCCCAGCGCGGTGAGGACGCCCCCGCGGGTGAGCGGGCGCTCCAGCGGCTCGCGCCTCAGCTTCCGCAGGCCGAACCCGAGGACCGCGTTGATCACCTTCGGCTCGAACGCCACCGCGAGCACCGGGATCAGCAGGAACGCCCAGGCGTACCGCGCGGCCGACCCCGGCAGGGCGGCCAGCAGGGTCACCCCGGAGATCACCAGTCCGCTGCCGAGCTGCACCGGCAGCGTCAGGAAGAAGGCCGCCGCGCTGCGCGAGCGGGGCACCCCCAGCTCGCGGCCCATCTCCATCTGGGCGAGCACCGGCCACAGCGAACCCGGGATGTACTTGCCGAGCTGGCCGACGAAGAAGACACGCGCGGCCGGGCGGAACGGCAGCGGGGAGCCGAGGTCGGCCAGCAGCGCCCGCCACGTCATCATCCCGCCGCCCAGCGCGGCGACCACGGCGACCAGCGACAGCGCGAGCGCCCGCCAGGACAGCCGGGCGAACCCGGCGAGGATCTCCTCCCACTGGCGCGCCACCACCCACGCGCCGAACCCCAGTGCCACGAGCAGGAAGGCGACGCGGACCAGCCGTTTCACAGGGGCCGGACCGGCTCGGGCGGCTGGGGCAGGGACGCCCCGGCCGGGCGGCGGGCGCTCTTGGTGGCCAACCACAGGTAGGTCGGCACCACCGGCAGCAGCCCCCGCAGGACGGATCGGGGCAGCCGGGCCAGCACGCCCCCGGCCAGACGGCCCGCCACGCCGGGGAACAGCTCGGAGCCGGCGAACGCGGCCGGGGTGGCGAGCACCGGGAAGGTGTAGTCCCACACCCGCAGGCCCCGCACCATCCTGCGCAGGCCGCGACGGGTCCGGTAGCGCTCGTAGTAGCTGTCGGCCCGGCCGGACAGCCGGACGTAGCGGTCGGCCAGCGCGGGCGGCAGGTAGGACAGGAACGGCAGCTTGTAGTGCGGCTCCATCACCCCGAGCCGGTTGCCCAGCCCCAGATAGAGCACGCCGTCGTCGGCGAGCACCCGGCGCATCTCCGCCATGATCGCGTCGGGGTCCACCACGTGCTCGTAGATGTGGTTGAAGACCAGCACGTCGATGGAGCCGTCGGGGAAGGGCAGCGCGGTGCCGTCGGCGCACACGAACTCGACCCGTTCACCGAACCGCTCGGCCGCCTTGCGCAGGCCGGGCACGTCGATGTCCACGCCGAAGGTCCGGCTCGCGCCCGCGGCGGCGAGCTCGTCGGCGATGAACCCCGCCGAGCAGCCGATGTCGGCGACCGTCAGGCCGTCGAGGACGTCCTTGTCCCGGCCGAGGAAGTGAGCGAGCACCGCGACGATCTTCGCGGCCTTTCGGCGGCGCTTCTCCTCGTCCAGCATCGCCGCCTGGAACTCGGAGTACGCCAGTTGCGCCACCCGTTCGGTGCCCATCGGTCGCTCACCACTCCTCATCCGCCGCGCGGGCCGTCCGCCGCGCGGACCGCCCGTCCCTCGCGATCCGCCGTGCCGCGGGCGCGCGTGGGAACGCAGCGCGCACCGCGCCGGGACCGCGCGCACCGCGCCGGGACCGTTCGACGCCCGTCGGCCGCCCGCCGCCCAAGAGTACCGGCGAGCCGGAACCCTACCGCCGGGTAACGTCCACGTCGTACCCTTGGCGAATGCTCAGCCGACTGCGGTCAAGCCGCCTGCTCCGGGTGCTGCTCGCCCTGGTCGCACTGGGTTTCCTCGGGTACGGCCTGGTCCGCAACGCCGACGGCACCCTGGAGGCGATCTCCCGGCTGTCCTGGTGGTCGCTCATCGGCTCCTACCTGTCGGTCATGGCCGGGATCGGGCTCATGGTGCTGGCCTGGCGGGCGGTGCTGGCCGGCCTGGGATCGCCGCTCCCGCTCGGGATCACCTCGAAGATCTTCTTCATCGGCCAGCTCGGCAAATACGTGCCGGGCAGCGTCTGGGCCTACGCCGCGATGATGGAGTTGGGCCGCGACCAGGGCGTCCCACCCCGTCGTACGTTCAGCTCCACCTCGCTCTCCCTTCTCATCTCGCTCGGCTGCGCCCTCCTCGTGGCGGCGGCGACCCTGCGCGAGACCATGAGCCAGGCGTGGTACCTGCTGGTGCCGATCCCCGTCATCGCCGTCTGCCTGCATCCCAGGGTGCTGACCTTCGGGCTCAACCTGGCCCTGCGCGTCGCCCGCAAGGAGCCGCTGGAGCGTGTGCTCACCGGCCGGGCCGTACTCACCGCCGTCCTCCTCACGCTCGCCGGCTGGCTGGTGTACGGCATGCACCTGCTACTGCCGATCACCGACCTGGGGGCCTCCGGCGCCGCGCTCTACCCGGTGGCGACCGGCGCCTACACACTCGCCTGGGCCACGGGCATCCTCACCGTGGTCGTCCCCGCCGGGATCGGCGTCCGGGAGGGCGCGATGGTGCTCGCGCTGGCGCCGGTGCTGGACTCCCCCAAGGCGCTGGTCGCCGCGGTGGTGTCCCGGCTGGCCTTCACCCTGGCCGACCTGACCTGGGCCGGGATCGGCTTTCTGTGGGGCCGGGCCCCCGGCGCGTCGCGCGGCCGCGCGACGGCGCCGGCCGGGACGGAACCTGCCCAGGAGAACCCCGTCTGAGAGGCGGCCCAGGGGAATCCGGCCTGACAACCGGCCCAGGAGGATCCCCGTCTGACGGCCGGCCCAGGAGGATCCCGGGCTGACGACCGGTCCGTAAACCCGTCCGGACGGCTCAGCCCGAGACCAGCGCCCGGATGTAGGAGGCCCAGTAGGGTTCGGGATCCACGGCCTTGACCCCCGCGCGCAGCCGTTCGGGCTCGCCCGGCCGGTAGAAGGCGGTCAGCGCCGCGCGGAGCGCCTGCGCCGAACCGGGCTCGACGACCAGCCCGTCCACCCCGTCGGTGACGTGGTCGCCCAGCGTCCCCACCCGGGTGACGATCACCGGCACCCCGTGCTCATGGCCGAACCACACCTGCTGGCTGGCCGTCCCGCTGCGGTAGGGCAGCACGAGCGCGTCGACGTCGGCGAACAGCCCCGGCACGTCGGCATCGGCCACATAGCCCGGCCGGAGCTCCACCCTGCCGGTCAGCCCCAGCTCGGCGATCAGCGCCTTCGTCTCCTCCAGGCCGCCCCAGAACTCCCCCGCCACCCGCAGCGAGACACCCTCGGGCAGCGCACGGATCAGCAGGTCCAACCCCTTGTACGGCCGGACCAGGCCGAAGAACAACAGCCGGTTCGTCACCTCCGTACCCCGGCCCCGGTCCTGGGCCCGGACCGGCAGATGCGGTGCCATCTCGGCGACCGTCACCGGGGCGGGCCCGAGCTCGCGGGCCAGCGCGGCCTGCTGCTCGGAGTGGACGAGCACCCCGTCCACCCGGCGCAGCAACGCCTTCATCAGGGGCGTGTCGTAGGGCTTGCGCTCGTGGGGCAGCACGTTGTGGCAGAGCGCGACGACCCGGGTCCGGCGGCGCAGGCCGTACAGGATGCCCAGGTAGGAGGGGACCTGCACCGGGCTGAGCACCGCGAGGATGACCAGGTCGGCACTCGCCAGCCGCCGGCCGCAGCCGATCCAGCCGTCCGGGCGCCGCCAGTCGAGATCGCGACGGACGTCGGGGAACGGGGCGCCGTCGGGGGTGTCCACGGTCTGCTGCCCCGGATAGAGGAAGGAGGGATACTGCGCCCTCCACGACTCGATCACCACGTCGTGCCCGGCGGCTCTCAGGCGGTGCGCCAGCTCCGTGGTGTGCGCGACCCCGCCGCCCTTGTAGGGGTGGGCCGGTCCGACGATCGCGATCCGCATCTACTCGCTCCGGGAGCGCACGATGAGGTCGGCGAGCAGCGCCAGCGACCCGATGAGCATGCCGGACAGGAAGATCACGATGGTGTTGCTGGTCAGGTAGAACCCGTAGCGCACCATGTCCACGACGCCCTTGACCAGGCCGATGCCGATCAGCCACAGCGCGGGCGGCATCAGGACCTTGAGCGGGTTGAAGTACATGACCATCCGCAGCACCTGCAGGATGTAGCGGTAGGCGTCGGAGACGAAGCTGAACTTCGACTTGCCCGCCCGCTTGCTGTATTCGATCGGCAGGTAGTAGACGTCGTGCTGGTTGGACAGGAACGACAGCGTGATCGTGGTGACGCAGGAGAACCCGGGCGGCAGCAGCCGCAGGTACGGCCTGGCGACCGACTTGCGGAACGCCCGCAGCCCGCTGTTGAGGTCGGGGATCTTCTGTCCCGCCAGCCGCTCGGCCACCTTGCGGATGAACCACTTGGCCGGCACCCGCAGGAACTTGTGCGATCCCTCCTCGGTGGTGCGCGCCCCCACGACCTGGTCGACCGTCTGGTCCTTCTCCAGGATCGCGACGAGCTCGGGGATGCGCTCGTTCGGATAGGTCATGTCCGCGTCGGTCCACACGACGATCTCGCCGCGCGCCTCCTGGCTGCCGATCCTGCGCACGGTGCCCGACCCGCCGTTGCGGTGGAAGGCCCGGATCCGCATGTTGGGGAAGCGGGGCGCGGCCTCCTGCAGCCTGGCCAGCGTCTGGTCGGTGGAGAAGTCGTCCACGGCCACGAGCTCGTAGGTGTAACCGCTGCGGTCCATGGCCTCGCAGATGCGCTCGACCTCGTCGATGACATGGTCCTGCTCGTTGTAACAGGGCAGAACGATCGTGACGTACGGCGTTGCGTCCACAGCTGGTCCACTCTCGGAGGTCTCGGGCGTGCTCACGTCGGGCGAGGATACTCTGCCCGGCCGGGAGCCGAACGCACATCACCCTGGTAAAGACCAGAACGGCCTTGGTCTTCCGGACCGTCGAAGGCCGATCGGCGCTGGATTCCCCCCGAACATTGTCCGATCCGCCCCGGCAAGGGTCTTCGCGGCCTCGGCCGGTTCCTCGGCCGTCATGACACCGTGCTCCCGCTCCCAGTCCGCGACCGCCGCCAGACCGTCCGCGATTCTCTGGAGGTGATCCTCTCGCATCATGACAACACCCCTACGGCAGTTTCGAATCAGCCGGTAGAAGGGTGAATGCCCCTCGCGCGACGTCCGAGAGAAAACGATTCGCCGCCGTGATACCGAATCGCTTGGTCAGCAGGTAGCCGGTTTCGGCGACCGCCATGTGAGTAATCAGCATCGGCCGCTTGAACTGCGTGATTACCTGGACACAGGCCGAATGTTCGGCGGCCGTCGAGTCGAGCGCGGCCAGAAACGCACCGGTGTCCGCAACGATCATTCGCCGAATCCGTCGAGGTTCTCGTCAGCACGGGACGCCCAAGTGGGATCTCCACTCGCCACATATCCCACAGCGGGCCTGACCATCTTCGGCTGTCGGAGCGGAACGACCACGGCAATGGGCTCGCCTCGCTCGGTGATGGTCAGCGTCTCACCCGCTTTGACGCGCGCAAGAACCTGGCTGTCCCATGCGTGAGATCACGCACACCCACGGTGTGATCGTTGAACAACGGCTCGCTCATGTGGCAACTTCGCTCCTTAAGTGGTCACCCCGAAGGAGGAACGGCCATCCAGACGTCCATGGTGAGCGACCAGGTGGCGTCCGGGGGGCTGACGAGCGACCTCTCGTCCTGGCGGGTGCGAAACCTCATCACCTGGGTCGGCTCGCCGTACGGGGAGAGCTGGTCCGCGTTGGCGGCGAGCAGGACCGGGACGCGGCCGGCGGCGCGGGTGCGGCCGATCAGGCGCTCGACGTCGGACCGGGCGGGGAGGTCGGCGCCCCTGTGGAAGGCGACCCGGGCGGTGGGAGCGCCGCAGGTGCCCCGGACGAGCTGGGTGAACCGGTCGCCGGTGACCCGTTCCACGATCAGCACCGAGGCTCGGGCCGGCAGGGCCGCGCACAGCGCCTCGACCGCCGCGCGCTCGCCGCGTTCGATGGGGGTGAAGGCCGTCCCGGCGGAGGTGATCGCCGGGGGGAGGAGCAGGAGCACCGCGCCGACGGCGGCCAGGCCGTTCTGGACGGCCGGGCCGTAGCCCATCCTGCGCGCCTTGTCCCGCACCCAGCGCAGCCCCCAGACGGCGAGCAGGACGAGACCGGGGATGATGACGGGCACCAACCGCCGGGCGGCCCACGGGTGGTCGGGGGTGATGCCCGGACGGTAGAGGGTGGTGACCGTGGTCCAGCCGACGACGGCCAGCGGCAGCAGCCAGCCGAAGCCCCGCCCGCGGACCATCCTGCGCGTGAGCACCGCCCCGGCCAGCGTGGCCAGCACCACCACGGGGACGCCGACGTACCAGATCACCCAGTACAGCGACTCCTCGTAGTAGAGGCGGGTGCCGTTGAGAGGCAGCCCGTTCGCCTGCTGGGTCCGCTCGATGAACTCGTAGTTCAGCCGGTCGTCCGGCGTGCCCGGCCACCGGATCACGGTCTCCAGCCACGGCCGGACCGCGAAGGCCACCATGACCAGCGCCACCAGGCCGCCGGCGACCTCGGGCAGCCATCGCGTTCGCACGACCCGCCGCGTGGGGGGCGCGAGCCGGGGGGCCAGGAGCGCGACGACCAGGGCGAGGGCCAGGACCGCGCCGCTGATGGCCAGCAGCGGCTGGAGGGAGTCGGCGAGATAGTTCAGGTAGGGCCTGGACAGGATGTATCCGGCCGCGACCCCCGTCCCGGCTCCGGCCGCCAGCCCCAGGAGCAGCGGGACGCCGAGCCGCCCCTCGTCGCGGGTGCCGGCCCGGCGCAGCGCGATCAGCAGCCCGGCGTAGACGAGCGCCGGAAGCACGTCGCGCAGGCCGTCGATCCTGACCAGGACGGCCAGCCCGAGCACCAGGCCGGCCAGCTCCGCCCCGATCACGGCGCCGTCCGACTGGGCCCGGCGGATCCGTCCAGGCTGCTCGGCGGAGGGAAGGGACGGCAGGTAGCCCAGGCCCGTGGTGCCGGAGCGGAGCCTGACCCGGGCGTCGTGGAGCAGGGCGAGGCCGCCGAAGACCAGGATCAGGGAGGGGATCTCGCTGAAGGTGGTACGCGAGGTGTAGAGGATCGGCAGGCTGACCGCGAACACCAGCGCGGCGAGCGGAGCCCAGCGGGCGCCGACCAGCCGGGCGACGACCCCGGACAGAACGAGCACCGCCGCGGCCCCCAGCAGCGGCGGCACCAGCAGCAGCCCGGACAGGCCGCCCACCCAGTGGCCCGACGCGTCGATCAGCGGCGCCCCCGGCATGAACTGGGGAACGACCGCGCCACCGGAGCTGTAGAAGCCCGCGCTGTCGAAGCGCAGCGCCGGATCGGCTCCGCCGAAGGCCGCCTGCTGGTACGGGATCGGCAGGGAGCCGTGACCGGCCAGCCAGACGGCGTACTGCGCGTAGGTGGCGGGGTCGCGGCGCACGACGAGCTGCTCGCTGTGGAGCAGGCCGTTGAAGATCCCCGAGGCCAGGGCCGCGGCGACGACCCCGGTCGTCTGCCAGGCGGTCGCCTCGACGGTCTCCGGCAGGCGGCGCAGGCCGTAGCGGCACAGGACCGCGGCGAGCGCCAGGCCCAGCGGCACCGCGGCGAGCGGCCGGAACCAGCCGAGCAACAGCAGCGACAGCCCGGCCAGCAACCAGCCCGCCAGCACGAGCGCGGGCGCGGCCGACAGCACGGCGAGCACCCTGCCCGCCGACGGCCTTCGTATCCGGTCCGACCACATGATCCTCATAGTTCGTCCCGAGCGTAGTGGCAGCCTCCGGCGACGGCGATGAGCTCGCGCGCCGGCGTCGCGAAAACCGGTAGCGTACGCGCAGCGCGCGAAGGGGGCGGGAAGTGGTCGGCTGGGCTCGGGGGCACCGGTGGTTCCTGGTGGTGCTGGGTCTGGGGGTCGTCCTGCGGGCGGTCACCATGCTCGGCTACCGGCCCGCGATCTGGTTCCCCGACTCCTACACCTATGTCGTCACCGCGCTCAAGCTCCGCCCCGACCTGGTCCGGCCGGCCGGATATTCGGTGTTCCTGCGCCTGCTCGAACCGTTTCACGGCTTCGCCCTCGTCGCGGCGGTCCAGCACCTGCTGGGCCTGCTGGTCGGCGTGCTCGTCTACCTCACCGCCAGACGGCTGCGCGCCCCCGGCTGGGCCGCGGTGCTCGCCTCCGTCCCCTCCCTTCTGGACGCCTACCAGATCGAGCTGGAGCACCTGCTCGTCTCCGACACCCTGTTCGGCGCGCTGGTGATGTCGGCGGTCTGCCTCGCCCTGTCCCGGAGCGTCGGATGGCGTACGGCGAGCGGGATCGGGCTGCTGCTCGCCGCGGCGACGCTGACCAGGACCGTGGGGCTGCCGCTGGTGGTGGTCTTCGCGGGCTGGCTGATCTACCGGGCGCGGGGCCGGGTGCTCGCCGCCGGGGTGATGCTGGCCGCGGCGGCGCTGCCGATCCTGGGATACGGGATCTGGTTCCACGCGACCTCCGGCCGGATCGGCATCGTGGGCGCCAACGGCGTCTTCCTCTACGCCAAGACGATGACCTTCGCCGACTGCGCGGTGATGAGGCCGCCCGCCGACCTGGCCGTGCTCTGCGACCCCCGCCCGCCCGGGTTGCGGCCCCCCGCGCAGGAGTACGTCTGGAGCCCGGACTCACCGCTGGTCAAGCTGCCCGGCATCACCTTCACCGAGGAGAACGACACGCTGGCCGGGCGGTTCGCGTCGCTGGCCGTCCGCAGCCAGCCCCTCGGCTATCTGGGGTCGGTGCTGTCGGAGCTGGCCCGCTCGTTCACCCTGGGCCGCCCGGTCTATCCGGACCGGGAGGTCTACGGCTACTACGAGTTCCCCGCGACGCCGCCGGCGCCGCCGGGCCGCTATCCGGCGATGGCGGGCGCCGAGCGCGCCGAGCGCGACTACGAGCAGGGGCCGATCGTCACCCGGATCGTCGAACCCTACGCGGGCTGGATGCGGGCCTACCAGCGCGTCGCACGGCTTCCCGGCGCCGCGGTGCTGGTGATCTTGCTCACTCCCCTCGGAGCGGTGGCCGTCCGGCGCCTGCGCCCGGACTCGGCGATGTGGGTGCTGCCCTGGACGACCGCGGTGATTTTGCTGGTCATGCCCCCGGCGGTGGCGGAGTTCGACTACCGCTACGTCCTGCCCGTGGTACCGGCCGCCTGCCTTGCAGCGGCGTTTGCGGTAAGTAAACCTTCTCTCCATAACATTCCAAGAAATGTCCGTATTTGAGTATGCTGGGCGACCGGATCATCACGGGAGCTGCAAGGGACGGTCATGACCAAGTTCACGTCATCATGGCTTCCCGCACTCACTTCGTGACTTACTCTTTGGGCGCAATGAGCGAGCTGAAGCAGCACCGGACGTTGCCGCCAGGCGAGGAGATCGCATGAGCGACCATCGGCAAGTCGCCGTGAAGGACCGCCGAGCCGAACCGGCCAGTCCCGGCCGCCGGGCCTCCCGGCGCGCGGGCAAGGACGGCGCGCCGCCCCCCGTCGACCCCGGCGAGTACGGCACGCCGCCCCGCGAGCCGCGGCGCAAGACCGGGCGGTTGGGCGTGGGCGGCTGGATCAGCGTCGCGTTGACCGGCGTCCTGGTGGCCGGCACCCTCGGGGCCTACAAGGTCTACTACGACCTCACCGGCAACATCAAGCGCGAGGACGTCGAGAACCAGCTCGGCGCCAACCGCCCCCCGGAGACCGGGGCGCTCAACGTGCTCGTCGTGGGCTCCGACAGCCGCGAGGGCGCCGCGAACAAGAAGTACGGCCAGCACCTGCAGGGCACGGGCGAGCGGACCGACACGATCATGCTGCTGCACGTCTCTCCCAACCGCGACAGGGCGACTCTGCTGAGCTTCCCCCGCGACTCGATGATCCAGGCGCCCACCTGCCGCAACCCCAAGACGAAGGCGGTCGTCCCGAGCGGCCCCAAGATGATCAACGCGACCTTCAACGACGGAGGCATCGCCTGTACCTGGGCGACGATCGAGTCGCTGACCCAGATCCACATCAACCACTTCATCAAGGTCGACTTCGCCGGATTCAAGGGCATCATCGACGCGCTGGGCGGCATCGAGATCTGCCTGCCCAAGGACGTGGCGGACAAAGACGCCAAGCTCACCCTGAGCAAGGGCAAGCATCTCGTGAAGGGCGAGACCGCCCTGGCCTACGTCCGCGCCCGCCACTCGCTCGGTGACGGCAGCGACATCGACCGGATCAAGCGCCAGCAGGTCTTCCTCCAGCAGGTGATGAAGAAGGCCACCAGCTCCGAGCTGCTGACCGACTTCGGCAAGCTGACCGCCTTCCTCAAGGCCGCCACCTCCTCGATGACGATGGACAGCAAGCTCGACACCACGCGCATGCTGGAGATCGCCAAGAGCGCGCCGTCCCTCACCGCCAAGGGCCTGCAGGCCGTCACCGTGCCGTGGATGCCGGACCCCGCCGACAAGAACCGGGTCGTCTGGCGGGAGCCCGCCGCCGGCGAGCTGTTCGAGTCGATCCGCAGCGACATCGAGGTGACCAAGAGCCCGGCCCCCAACGCCTCCGCCGCGCCGGCGATCAAGCACGAGCAGGTCCAGGTCCAGGTCTTCAACGGCACCGGCACGCCCGGAAGGGCCAAGGAGGTGGCCGACAAGCTGGTCGCCCAGGGCTTCCGGGTGACCCAGGTCGGCAACGCCAAGCCGGCGATCGGCGACGTGCCCGTCACCGCGCTGCGCTACGGCAAGAAGGACGCCGAGGGCGCCGCCTACGCCGACGCGGTGGCCGCCAGGCTCTCCGGCGACAAGCTCGCCCCCGTCGCGGGCAAGATACGGCCCGCCAGCACCGAGAACTACGCGTCGTCCATCCCGGTCACCCCGCTTCCCACCGGACCGGTCGTGCAGCTGGTCATCGGCGCCGACTGGAAGGGCGTCCGGGTGCCCACCAAGATCCCCGACGCCCTCAAGGACTCCATCATCGACAGCAAGACCAACCCTTGCCAGTAGCCCGCGCCGCCGGTCACGGCCGGCGGCGGTCGAGGGGCGAAGGACGTCACGGGCCGTCGCGGGTTTCCAATGATCACGATTCGCCGCGAACCCTCCCCCGCCCCCGGCGCTCGTGCGACAGAGGCCGAGTGATCGGTCTAGTGTGGTCGGGTCGGCGAGGCGAACCCACTCGGCCGCACTCCCCCGGCGGTCCCTGGGCGTCTTCACTAGCGTGTCCGACCACCTCCCCGTCTCCGACAGATAGCTGAGCGTTCTCCCCGTGAGCGACACCCGATCCCCCTTCCACGTACCGACTCCCCGGGACGACGGCGCCCCCGACGCCGGATCCGGCGGGTCCGTCGACGGACAGGGCCGGACACCCGCCCCGTGGCCGATGCCCGAGCACGCACAACCGTCCCGGTCCTCCTGGCCGGAGCCGCCGGACTACGGCGCCGCCTCCGCCCGGGGCGACCACCGCGACGGGCGGGGCGCCGAGGAGGATCCCGGCGAGGTCACCGCCTGGGGCTACCCGGCCTACCAGGAGCCGGCGCCCGCGACCGGCCGGGCGGAGGACGACGCCTGGGCGCACTGGGACACCCAGACGCCTCCCGGACAGCAGGAGGGGACACCGTACCGGGACTCCCAGCCGCCCGCGGGGCGCCGGGAACGGACCTCGCACCGGGACACCCGGCCGCCCGCCGAGCCGCAGCCGTGGAGCTCCGGGGACGTCCCGCCGCCCGCCGCGCCACAGACCTGGGGAAGTCCCGCCGACGTCCCACCCACCGCGCCACAGACCTGGGGAAGCTCCGCCGACGTCCCACCCACCGCGCCACAGACCTGGGGAAGCTCCGCCGACGTCCCGCCCGGCACCTCGCAGGGCCGGGGAGCCCACGCGCCCTTCCCCCGGGGTCCCCTGGACATGACGCCCTCCCGGCCGCCCGCCGGAAACCTCCTGGACCCGCTGGACCCCGCGTGGGCGTCGGAGCCCGGCGTCGCGCAGGCCGGGAACGCGGCGTGGGCGCCCGCGGCTCCCCAGAGCGCGCCGCGGCAGCAGGCCCCGGCCACCGCCGAACGGCCGTTCTCCTACTGGGAGAACTCCAGCCGGCAGCCCGCCCCCTCCCCCCAGGAGCACTTCCCGCAACCGGAGCGAGGAGCGCGGCCGGAGCAGGAGCCGCGCCCGGAGGAGGAGCCCGCGGCCCCGCCCGTCAGGAAGAAGCGCGACCCCTATCTCGACAACGTCAAGTTCGTCCTGATCGCCCTGGTCGTGACCGGGCACTCGCTGGTGCCCACGCTGGCCGCGCACTCGGCCAAGGCGGCCTACCTGTTCATCTACACCTTCCACATGCCGGCGTTCGTACTGATCAGCGGTTATCTCGGCCGGAACTTCTGGAACTCCAACGCCAAGATCAACAAGCTGGTCGACACCATGCTGGTGCCGTACGCGGTCGTGGAGATCGGCTACGCGCTGCTCCGCTTCGGGCTGGGCCAGAAGTGGACTCTGACCATCATCGACCCGGCCTGGCTGAACTGGTACCTGCTCGCCCTGGTGCTCTGGCGGATCTCCACGCCCATCTGGACCCGGATGCGGCAGCCGCTGCTGGTCGCGGTGGTCATCTACATGGTCGCGGGATTCTCCGAGATCTCCGGCGACTTCAGCATCGACCGCTTCTTCGGGCTGCTCCCCTTCTACGTCCTCGGCCTGATACTCAAGCCAGAGCACTTCGACCTGCTCAAGCCGCTCTGGGTCAGGATCGCGGGCGGGATCATCATCCTGGCGGGCGCCGGGGCGGCCGTCTTCATCGCCCCCCGCGTCGGGCTCGACCCGGTCTACTTCCGCTACAGCTTCAAGTCCATGGACATGACCTGGCTGCTGGGGTTCGGCGTGCGCGGCGCGATGCTGGTCGCGGCACTGGTCATGTCGGTCGCGCTGCTGGCGGTGGTGCCCCGGCGCGAGACCTGGTTCTCCGACCTCGGCACCCGCACGCTCTACGCCTACCTGCTGCACGGCGTCATCGTCCTCATCGCCAAGGACCAGGGATGGCTGAACTTCCCCTGGCTGTACGGCCCGCTGGGCGTGCTGGCGATCGCGTCGAGCGGGCTGGTGCTGGCCATCGTCCTGTGCCTGCCGGTGACCCGCACCCTCTTCAAGTGGCTGCTGGAGCCCCGTCTGGTCTGGCTCTACCGCCGTCCCTCGACCGACCCGTCCGGCACGCCGGCCGCCGCCACCGGAGGACCGGCGGCCTCCGCCGGCAGGGAGAGTTCAGCGGCAGTTACCCGGTAATTAACTCAACACATCCGGTGATGACGGAAGCGGCACTCAGCATCGGGATATGCGGGTATGTGTCGGGACGATTGTCCATCACCCCGAAGACGCCCGGATCATGCATCGGCAGATCCGGGCGCTCCTCGACGCCGGGCACGAGATCACCTATGTCGCGCCCTTCACCGACTGCAACGTCACGCCCGATCCACGGATCCGCGCGATCGACGTGCCCCGCGCGCTGGGCCGTCGCCGCAGACGCGCCCTGAAGGCCGCCCGCGGAGCCCTGAAACGCGGGGTCGAGGGCGCCGACCTGCTGATCGTCCATGACATCGAGCTGCTGTTCCGGCTGCCCCGGCGGCGCCCCGCCACCGTCTGGGACGTCCACGAGGACACGGCCGCCGCCCTGGAGGACAAGCCCTACCTCCCGGAACAGCTGCGCCGGACCCTGCCCTCGCTGATCCGCCGGGTCGAGGCGCGGGCGGAGAACCGCCTGCACCTGATCCTGGCAGAGGAGGCCTACCAGGAGAGGTTCTCCCGCCCCCATCCGGTCGTGCCCAACACCACCTACGTGCCCTCTCGCCCACCCGCGCCGCCCGGCCACAACCGGGTGGTCTACGTGGGTCACCTGTCCCGGGCCAGGGGCGCGGCCGAGCTGATCGAGCTGGCCCGGCGGCTGCTGCCGCACGGCGTCAGGATGGACCTGGTGGGCGCCGCCGACGCCGAGATCAGGCCCCTGCTGCGGGACGCGCAACGGGAGGGCCTGCTCGACTGGTACGGCTACGTGCCCAACCAGCACGCGCTGCGCATGGCCGAGGGGGCGATCGCCGGGCTGTCGCTCCTGCACGACGTGCCCAACTACCGGCAGTCGATGCCGACCAAGGTCGTCGAGTACATGTCCCGCGGGCTCCCGGTGATCACCACGCCGCTTCCCTCCGCCGCCTCGCTGGTCGAGCGGGCCGGCTGCGGCGTCGTCACCCCCTTCGGGGACGTGGACGCGGCGCTGCAGGCCGTACTGGCGCTGCGGGAGGACGCCCAAGGGTCGGCGGCGATGGGCGCGCGCGGCCACGCGGAGGCGCTGCACCACTACCACTGGCCCGACCACGCGCAGGAGTTCGTCGGACGGCTGGAGGAGTGGGCGACGGCGAGCGCCGCCCCCGCGCGCGCCCACCGCCGTCCCCTCGTGGTCTGACCCTTCGCACGGTCACCTGGGCCGCTCCAGGTCGAAGGCGATGTCGGCCATCCGCACCGTCGCGACCTGGGGGTCCTCGATCAGCTTGCGCAGCGACGAGATCGTGGCCAGGGAGTCCACGTAGGCGTAAGCCCTGCCCTCACCGGCCGCCTTCCGCAGCCGGGCCAGGTCGAGCCCGAACCGCCGGAGATTGGGCTCGTCGTGCTCGCGCAGCACGCCCACCCAGCCCCGCAGGCCCTCCAGCGTCTCCGGCGGCGAGTCACTGCACGTCACGCTCTGGGGCAGGTCCATGCGGCTGGGCCCCATGGTCAGCTCCCACGTGATCGGGGTGGCCCTCGGCCGTTCCTCGTAGACCACTCTCTCCGGACACCCGTTGTGCCGCCGGGCGAAGGAGACGAGCATCGAAGTAGACGAGAGTGAGCAGCCTGCGTTGCCGCTCGGGCAACCGGCCGAGCACGTCGCGGACCGCGACGGCGTCGGTGACCGCCTCACCCAGGCCCAGTTCGTCCGGATCGGGCAGGGGCAGTTCGGTACGGCTGCGCCGCAGATGGTCGACGAGCACGTTGCGGGCGATGCTGAGCAGCCACGCGACGGGCGACTCCCCACGCCAGCCGAGCAGCGCCCTGGTGGCCTTGACGAAGGTCTCCTGGGCGAGGTCCTCGGCGAGATGGGGGTCGCGTGTGCGTCGCAGGAGGTAACCGCAGACCAGTGGCCAGTGCTCCCGGTAGAGCTGCTCAATGCGGGTGCCGATGGCCGCCTCCGCGTCGGGGGTTGATTCATCACGAACTAGAAGACGGGTTCCAAGGAGGATTGGTCACATACCGGTGACGTGAGAGCCGGAGATTGGTGTACTGGAGACATGGCACGCCATCTGATCCAGGGACGCGAGATCGCCATGCCGGTGCGGATCCGGGACGCCACCGTCTGCGGCGCCTCCTACCTCGTCCGCGCCGACGCGGCGCGGGCCGTGATCGCCTACTCGGGCCTGGACGTGGCCGAGGTGCTGCCCGGCAAAGCCCTGTGCACGCTGGTGTTCGTCGACTACGCCGACGGCGACCTCGACGCCTACCGGGAGTTCGGCGTGACCTTTCTGGTCCGGCCCCCCGGCGGGAGCCCGCCGCCCCGCCGAGGCGTGCGCGCGGGCCTGACCGAGCTGCGCAGGGCCGGAGCCGGGGCGTTCGTCCACTGGCTCCCCGTCGACCAGGGCTTCACCATGGAGGCGGGCCGTTCGATCTGGGGCTTCCCCAAGGAGTTGGCCGACATCGATCTGCGCCTGGCCTCCCCCTACAAGCGGTGCATCCTGCGCAAGGACGGCCGCATGGTGCTGGACCTGCTGGTCAAGTCCGGCGCGCCGGTGCCCGCGGGCGGCACGATGGCCCCCGTCGACGCCTACAGCCACCTGGACGGCGTCACCCGCCGCATTCCCTGGTCGATGTCCCCCCGCGGGGTCAGGGTGCGCCCCGGCGGCGCACTGATCCGTCTGGGCAACCACCCCGTCGCCAAGGAGTTGAGCGAGCTCGGCCTGCCCAAGCGCGCCCTGATGACCAGCACGGTCTCCCACATCGCCATGACCTTCGAAGAGGCGAAGGAGCTCTAGCGACACCGCTCGGGGCCCGGCCTCTCCAGGGTCCGGTCCGGCGCCGGATTCTCAGGCACCGGATTTTCGGGCACCGGGCGTTCGGGTGCCGGGCGTTCGGGTGCCGGGCGTTCGGGTGCCGGGCGTTCGGACGTTCGGGCGTTCGGGCGCCGGATGTTCAGGCGTCGGACGCCAGCAGGGGAAGCTCGGCCCTGGTGGGCAGGCCCTGCCACTCGCTGGTGCTGGACACCGCGAAGGCCGTCAGCAGGGCGCCGCGGCGCAGCCGGTCGGCCGGATGCAACCGGTCCAGCAGCGCGCTGAGATAACCGGCGACGAAGGCGTCCGCCGAGCCGGTGGGATCGACCACGGGCGAGGCGAGACTCGGGGCGTCGTGGCGGACGCCGTCCACCCGGACGCTCGCGCCCCGGGTGCCCCGGATCACGATGACCTCGCGGTCCCCGGTGAGCGCCGGCTTGACCAGGTCCAGCTCGCTCTGCCGGACGAACAGCACGTCGGCCGAGCAGGCCAGCGCGCCGAGGGTCTCCTCGGCCTCCTTCAGGTCCGGCCAGAGCTGGTCGCGGTAGTTGACGGCCACCGAGACGGTGACCCCCGCCATCCGCGCGGCCCGCACCGCGGCGTGCACGGCGTCGCGGGCGTTCAACGCGGCGGCGATCCCGCTGACGTGCAGGATGCGTGAGGCCGCGATCCGGTCGATGGGAACGTTGCCCTGCGTGAGCCGGGTGCCCGTGCGGTAGTAGGTGACCCTGGCCGCCTGTCCGAGCCTGGACTCCTTCAACAGCATCGCGGTCGGGGACGCGTCGTCCACCCGCGCGTCCGAGACGTCCACGCCCTCCCCGCGCAGCGCCGTCAGGATGCGCGCCCCCAGCTCGTCGCCCCCCACCTTGCCCAGCCAGGCGGCCGTGTGCCCGAGCCTGGCCAGCCCGACCGCGACGGTGAACTCGGCCCCGGCCACGTCCAGCCTGGCCTCGTGCTCGTGACGGATCCGGCCGCTGGTGACGAGGGCGAAGGCCTCGCCGAGGGTGTAGACGTCCACGGGGGAATCAGACGATCGGCGGACGGCCCAGGCGGAGCATGCGCCAGGCCGTCTTCCAGCCCATGGGGCGGCGTTCTCCCGCGGGCTCGCGCAGTCCCTCGGTGAACCCCTTGAACCAGGCGCGCAGGGCGGTGCCGGAGCGCTCGCGGATCAGGGTGAGGGCGACCCAGTTGAGGAGGTAGAGCGCGGCCAGGGGCCAGGGGAGGTTGCGGCGGGCCAGCCAGACGCGGTTGCGGGCGTTGAGGCGGTAGAAGTCCGCGTGGCGGGTCGGCGGGACCTGCGGGTGGTACATGACGGTCTGGGCGTCGTATTCGATGCGGTAACCCTCGCCGAGCAGCCGCCAGGCCAGGTCGGTCTCCTCGTGGGCGTAGAAGAAACGCTCGGGGAGGCCGCCGACCTGGAGGAAGGCCGAGCGGCGGATGGCACAGGCACCGCCCAGGAAGGTGGTGACCGGAGAGGACCGCTCGGGGTCGCCCGCACGCAGACGGGGGACGTGGCGGCGCTGGCCGGTGCCGCCGTCGGGGTCCATCACCCGGAAGGAGACGACGGCGAGGTCGTGCTCGGTGGAGAAGCGCTCACGCAGGTGGGAGACGACGTCCACCGCGCCGTACCAGCCGTCGTCGTCCAGGAAGAGCACCACGTCGCCCGAGCACTCCTCGACGCCGCGGTTGCGGCCCGCCGGAATGCCCGTGTTGTGACTGAGGCGCACGACCTTGATCGAGGCGGACGAGCCGGATGGCACGCTGACCGGCAGCTCGGGAACGTCCGCGCCGTTGCCGACGATGACCACCTCGACGTCGCCGTCGGTCTGGTTCAGCGCGGACTCGACGGCCCGGCCCAGCTCGGGGACACGGTTCCCCATGGTGAGGATGACGCACGAGATCTTCAACGGGTCATCGTCCTGACGCGTCGAGAGCACGTGCGGAGCATACTTTCATGATCACCGAGTCTGCTGTGTCGGGCGCTTTTGGCGTGGCTGAGCATTTTTGATTTACCGGAGAGCAAGCGTATCGGAACCGCCGGCGAACACCCACCAAACAGCGGGGTGTTCGCACCTACGACGCACCGCGACGCCATCCGGTTCCTCATGAAAGCCGCCGGGAGGCCAGGATGCTGATCAGGTGCAGAGCCATCTGCAGCACCGCGACCACGACACAGGCGACCATGAGCACCCGCGTGGCGGCCAGGCCGCCGCTGACCAGGTCCCACACCGCGGCGATCACCACGATGATCGACAGCTCGACGGCCTGGACGAGCCGGTGGAACTTCAGGGCGGCGGCGGCCTTGCGCGCCATGCCCAGGCCACGGGAGCTGAAGTGCTCGGCCGAGCTCTCGGTGGCCGCGACCAGACCCGACCGGGCGCGCGCCACATCGACCAGGTCGGTCTCCGCCTTGATCAGGATGGCGCCGAGCGCGGCGGCGAACCCCATCACGGTGTACCAGTCCGGAAGGACCGCCGACGCCCGGAAGCCCAGCCCGATGAGCAGGGCGGCCTCGGCGAAGTAGTGGCCGACCCGATCCAGGTAGACGCCGGTGATGGAGGTCCGCTTGGTCCAGCGCGCCAGCTCCCCGTCGGAGCAGTCGAGCAGCAGGTAGAGCTGGATCAGCAGGGCGGCGCCGACGGCGGCCCAGAGGCCGGGCAGCGCGAGGACCACGCCCGCCAGCAATCCGGACAGGATCATCAGCCAGGTGGTCTGGTTGGGCGTGATCGGCGTCTTGGCGAGGAACCAGGTGACGTAGATCGACAGTTTCCGCATGTAGAGCGCGCCGGCCCAGTGTTCGCCGCTGTTGCGGTCCATGGTCGAGTGCGGCTGGGCCACCGCACGGAACTCAGCGACCGACGGCCCGGACATAGTCCTCCACTCGATCGCGAATCTCCGGCTCCGACAGGCGCAGGTGCTCCAGGATGGTGTAACGCCCCGGGCGGGTCGACGGCGCCAGCATGACCGCCTCGGTGAACTGGTCGGCGGTCAGCCCCACGTCGCCAGGGGTGACCGGTAGCTCGTGCGCGCGCAGGCACTCGACGACCTGGTCGAGCCTTCGCGCGTCCTCGCGGAGGAAGAAACAGAAGGCGGCACCGATCCCGGCGAGCTCGCCGTGGTTGGAGGTGCCGGGAAAAAGCTGATCCACGGCATGCAGGATCTCATGATCTCCGCCGCTGGATGGACGGGAGGACCCGGCGATCACCATCGACATCCCCGAAAGGATGAGCGCCTCGGCCAGCACGGTCAGGAACGCGTCGGACTCGATCGAGTCGCCCCTGCCGATCACCGCCTCCGCCGCGGTGCGGGCCATCGCGCAGGCCACGCCGTCGATCGGCTCGCCCCGCTCGGCGTTGCCGAGCTGCCAGTCCTCGATCGCCGACAGGTTGCTCACCACGTCGCCGACCCCGGAGCGGACCAGCGACGGCGGCGCGTCGTGGACGAAGTCGAGATCCACCATGATGGCCAGCGGCATGGGCACGCCGAAGGAGCCCTTGCCGCCGTCGTGCGTCAGCGACGCCACCGGCGAGCAGATCCCGTCGTGCGACAGGTTGGTGGCCACCGCCACCATCGGGATCCCGGCCAGCGACGCGGCGTACTTGGTCGCGTCGATGGTCTTGCCGCCGCCGATCCCGACGAGCGCCTCGTAGGCGCCTTTACGCAGATCCGCGCCGAGCGAGACCGCCGCGTCCACCGAGCCGTCGGGCACCCGGAAGACCTGTGCCTCGCCGAGCGAGGGGGCGATCACCGAGGCGATCCTGTCGCCCTGGCCCGCCCCCACCGCCACCGCCACCCGCCCGGAGGTCGCCACCCGGCTGTCGGCCAGCAGCGAGCCGAGCTGCGCGATGGCGCCCCGCCGTACCTCCATGGTCAGCGGGGCGGGCAGCATCCTGGCTAGTATCGGCACGCGATCTCCCGCGCCTTCGCCAGGTCGTCGTGGTTGTCGACCTCGACCCACGAGACCTCGCCGATCGGGGCGACCGCGATCTTCTCGCCGCGGGCGACCAGCTCCTGGTAGCCGTCCTCGTAGTAGAGCTGCGGGTCGCGCTCGAAGGTGGCCTGAAGGGCGTCGGCGAGGCGCCCGCCGATACCGGGGCGGATCAGCGTCGCGCCGATGTACTCACCCGCGGCGTCGGCCGGGTCCATCAGCTTGGTGATCAGCGCCAGGTGGCCGTCGCCGTCGAGGGTGACCTTCATCTCCTCGTCGGCGAGCTTCTTGACGTCGTCCACCGCCAGCAGGATGTCGCTGGTCGCCGGGGCCGACAGCAGCGTGTGCTCGACGGAGACCGGGTGCACGGTGTCGCCGTTGACCAGCAGCACACCCTGGTCGAAGTAGTCGCGCGCGCACCACAGGGAGTAGGCGTTGTTCCACTCCTCGGCCTTGTCGTTGTGCACGAGGGTGAGCTTCACACCGTGCCGCCGCTCCAGCTCGGCCTTCCGCTCGTGTACGGCCTGCGCCTGGTAGCCGACGATGACCACGACGTCACGAAGGTCCGCCGCCGCGAGATTCCGCAGCGAGATGTCCATGATCGTGGTCTCGCCATCGACCGGCACCAGCGCCTTGGGCAGCGTGTCCGTGTACGGCCGCAGGCGTCGTCCGGCCCCGGCGGCCAGCACCATTCCCAGCAACGTGCGCTCCTCATCCAAGTGAGCCCCTCGGCGGGCACTCTGGCCCCAAAGGTTAGTTGGCTTTAAGCCCTGATGGTGTAATCCAGGGTTTGCCAGGCGTTCTCAATCGTGAGCGCCCAGGTCGGCCGCGTCCACCCCCGAACGCGGCGCGGCCAGCCAGCAGGTGACGCTCTCCCACCCGAAAAGGCCCCACAGGTAGAGCGAGAGCAGCGCGAAGACCAGCGTGACCTGCCCGGCGAGGCCGCCCAGGGCGACCAGCAGCATGCGGCCGTCCCAGCCCAGACCGGACGTGGCCAGCCAGTGCGGCGGGTAGACGCGCTGGCGCAGCCGGTAGACGACGTCGTAGTGGTGGAAGGCCATCGCGCCGAGCAGCAGGAAGATCAGCCAGGGGGGCACGTCGTGCGCGAACCCGACCGAGGCCACGAACCCGTATTCGGTCAGGCGCAGGATGGGCGGGACCAGCCAGTCGAACCGGCCGTCGTGCGGGTGGGAGCTGCCGGGGCCGGCCAGCAACAGCGCCACCGCCGGGGCGAACACCGCCAGCCCGTCGGTGCCGGCCACGCCCACCATCAGCAGCACCCCGGTCACGAACGTGCCGACGATCGCGGGCGGCAGCGGCGGGAGCTGCCCGGCCACCAGCGCGCCCATCGCCCGGGACAGGGCCCCGTCGTCCCGATAGGCCGTCACGGTGCTGTGCGGCACCGGAGCCATGTGCACGGATACCATGATCGCGGTCGTCTCCTCACTCGCTTCGCGGAACGCCGGCCGGGTCTCGCCTCTCGCTCCGCCGGCCGCGGAGCCGACGTCTCCGGTCACCGGCCGGGTGGCCTGTGGATTCTCATCGGCCCAGGGACCTGCCCATCCGGCCGGCGACCGTGTAGAGGGCGGCGACGCCGCCCCAGACCAGCAGCGCGACGAAGGTGACCCGCGCGTTGAACACCGCGGCGGTCAGGGCGATCAGGGCCATCCGCTCCCCGATGGGGAGCACGATGATCTTCTTGAGCCAGCGGGTGAACGAGCTCCGCTCCAGGCGGCGCGACAGCTTCACGACCGCGTTGCCCGACCCGTCCGCCGGCCCCCGCCGTTCCCGCAGGTAACGCTCGGCGGCGGCGATCCCGTCCGCGACCTCGGCCTGCCGTTCCAGCGGTGCCCGCGGGGACACCGCCCACGTGGCCGCCTCGGCCGGGACGGTCAGCGAGGCGGCCGTCCCGGCGCGGGCCGCCTTCAGCCGGCCGGCGTCGGCGCGGGCCCCCGTGTAGGAGAAATCGATCATGTGGCGGAGCATCTGCAGGACCATCGCCGAGACCGCCAGCACCCAGATGCCGTACGGACCGCCGTGGGAGTCGTCCAGCCCGGCGGTGTAGCCGATGGCCAGGCCCACGTAGACGGCGTACTCCTTGACCCGGTCGAAGGTGGCGTCCAACCAGGCGCCGAGCGGGGAGAACGCCCGGGTGTAGCGGGCCAGCTGACCGTCCACGCAGTCGAGCACGAACGACAGGTAGAGGAAGATCGCCCCGGCGATCTGCCCCTCGCGGGTGCCCGTGGTGAACCAGACCGCGGCGAGCACGGCCATGCCGACGGAGATCCCGGTGACCGCGTTCGGCGTCAGGCGCAGATCGGCCGCCAGCTTGACCAGGTGAGGGGACCAGGAGCTCACGAAATGGGTGGCGAAGAAGCCGTCGTCGGACTTGACCGTGGCCTCCAGCCGGGCGAACTCCTCGTCCACCTCCCCCAACCGCAGCACCGCCGAGTCGGCGCCCGCCTGTCCGGCCACCCGGTCGCAGCACAGCCGCCCGATCCGGCAGGCGCGCACGCAGACGCCGGAGCGGACCAGGCCGACCAGCAGCAGGTCGCCGACCTCGGCGGCCGCCATCGGGCCGAACCCCCCGGTCTCGGCCAGCCCGGCCAGCGTCTCGGCGACCTCGGCGAGGCCCTCCAGATCGGCCGCGCCGACCTGGAAGGCGCCCCGGAAGACGCCGTTGGCATCGGCGACGCCGTGGAAGGAGGTGCCCGCGGCGACCATCCGGTCCCCCTCGACCCGGACCGGCGGGCGCAACGGCCCGCGATCCCCACCGCCCATGGTCACCAGCGCGCTCGTACCGCGCGAGGGATGCTCCAGGAGCATGGCCAGCGCCTCGGTGTGAGCCACCAGGTCTCCGGCGACCACGGCCACCGGGCCGGCGGCCGAGCGGGCCACCCCGGCGACCCTGCGCAGATCGTCGGCGAGCCCCCGCGACCCCTCCGCGCCGATCATGTAGGCGCCGCCGGTGGCGTGGATGATGTCGCTGGAACGGGCGACCACGTGCACGTCTCCGACGGGGAGCCCGGCGAGCTGGCCGGTCAGCCGGTCGAGCAGCGTGCCGTCGGCGCAGCGCAGGCTCGCCGCCTCGGTGGTGGCGAGCACGACGGCGACCGTCTGGGAGGTGCCAGACGACGCGGGAGCGTGAGAATCATGCAAACCGGGCTCCTTCCGGGCTCCTTCGTATCCGACGGGATCACCGTACGAATCGGGGAGTGCGCACTTAGCGTAGCGAGATCTTGACTGGATAGCACGGGAGCGCGACCCGCGATCGGGTACGCACCCATTACGCTCGCCGTATCCGGACCGTTGAAGGAAGCAGATCTTGGCCGCTCTCGAACCACGCCTTCGCACCGTCGGGGTCGTCCTTGCCGGCGGGGTCGGCCAGCGTGTCGGCCTGAACACCCCCAAGCAGCTCGTCAAGATCGCCGGGAAGACGATCCTCGAACACACCCTCGCCCTGTTCAACGGCGCGCCGGAGATCGACGAGATCATCGTGATGATGACCCCGGGTTTCACCGACGAGGTGGAGCGGATCGTCGCCCGCAACGGCTTCAGGAAGGTCGGCAAGATCCTGGAGGGGGGCGCGAGCCGTACCGACACGACCTGGCGGGCGCTGAAGGCGCTGGGCGCGCAGGAGTGCGACGTGCTCCTGCACGACGCCGTACGGCCGCTGCTGGAGCCCCGGATCCTCACCGAGTGCGTGGAGGCCCTGAAGGTCTATTCGGCCGTCGACGTGGCGATTCCGAGCTCCGACACGGTCGTGGTGGCCGCTCCCGGCCCGCGCGGAGAGATCATCCGCGACATCCCCGAACGGTCCAGGTTGCGGCGCGGCCAGACGCCGCAGTGCTTCCGGCTCTCGGTGATCCGCGAGGCCTACGAACGGGCCTTCGCCGATCCCGACTTCGACAAGCAGCCGCCCACCGACGACTGCGGCGTGGTGTTGCGCTACCTGCCCGACGTGCCGATCTACATCGTTCCGGGCAGCGAGCACAACATGAAGGTCACCCATCCGGTGGACGTGTTCATCGCCGACAAGCTCTTCCAGCTCGCCGCGAGCAGCGCGCCGGAGCACTCCCCCTTCGCCTATCGGGAGGCGATGGAGGGCAGGACCATGGTGGTGTTCGGGGGCAGTTACGGCATCGGCGCCGACATCGTCGACCTGGCCGAACGCCACGGCGCCGAGGTGTTCTCCTTCTCCCGTTCGCTGAACGGGGTGCGCGTCGAGGACGCCCAGGCGGTGAGCGACGCGCTCGCCCACGCGGCCAAGGAGACCGGCAGGATCGACTACGTGGTCAACACCGCCGGCGTGCTGCACATGGGCAAGCTCGGCGAGGTGGACGACGCCACGATCGCCGAGACCGTGGGCGTGAACTACCTCGGTCCCGTCAACATCGCCAGAGCCGCCATCGGCCACCTCCGCGAGACCCAGGGCCACCTGCTGCTCTACACCTCCTCCTCCTACACGCGGGGCCGGGCCGACTACAGCCTCTACTCCTCGACCAAGGCCGCCGTGGTGAACCTGACCCAGGCCCTCGCCGACGAGTGGGCCGAGTACGGCGTGCGGGTCAACTGCGTCAACCCGGAGCGGACCAGCACCCCGATGCGGACCCGCGCCTTCGGGGAGGAACCGGCGCACACCCTGCTCTCACCGCGCGCCGTAGCCCAGACCTCCATGGACGTTCTCATCTCCGATCTGACCGGACATGTGATCGACGTCCGCCTCGGCGGAACCTGACACAGCGCGCCTACCAGGGCAAACACCGCACTCGGGTTAGCGTCGGAGGATGAAGCGTGACCCTCGTGCCCTGATGGCGTGCGCGGCGGCGCTCGGCTCCTATCCGCCGCTCGTCATCGCCGCCCTGTGGCCCCAGCCGTGGTCGTTCCTGGTGCTGTGCGTGCTGTCCTACGCGGCGGAGATCGTCGCCAGGCGGCACGCCCGCCGGCTGGTCGACACGCTGAGCAAGGTGCACCTGGGCGTCACGCTGCGGTTCACGATCCGCGAGACGGCCGCGATCATCCTGGTCGCGCGTACGGCGGGCACCGACTCACCCTGGTTCATGATCATGGTCCTGGGGATGCTCGCGCTTCACGGCGTGCGGGCCCTGCAGACGGGGCTGGCGATCGCCTACGCCGGCGTCCTCAAGCAGCTTCCGGTGCTGGCCCGCAACGTCGACGGCGTGGTGAGGCTCCCCGCGCCTCCCCCGGACATCCTGATCAACCACCGGAGCATGCGGGCGCTCTACCTCGACGTGTTCCCGATCGGCGGCGCGGCTCTGGGCGCGGTGCTCGGCACCGGTTACCAGGGGGCGGTCGGGGCGCTGATCGCGCTCGGCGCCGGAGCCGCGGGTGTGGTCGCCCTGCTGCCCCATCTGCGCCGGATCCGGCCACTCAGGAACCGTGACCGCGTGCTGAAGACGGCCGGAAAACGCCTGGCCAAGTACAGGCCGGAGGTGATCCTCTATTTCTCCGGGCCGGACGACTCGGCCTACCAGGCCACCATGTGGCTGCGCCCGCTGGAGCGGATCGACCGGCGGGTCGTGGTCGTCCTGCGGGAGCGGAGCATGCTCCGCCTGCTGGGGGAGACCTCACTGCCGGTGGTCTGCATCCCGGCGGCGGCCGACCTGATGAGCTTCGAGGCACTGGGGTCCGCCCGGGTGTGCCTGTACCCGTCCAACGTCGGCAAGAACATCCACATGCTCCGCATCCGGGGGCTGCGCAGCGTCTTCGTGGGTCACGGGGACAGCGACAAAGAAGCGTCGTTCAACCCGTTCACCAAGGTCTACGACGAGGTCTGGGTGGCCGGGCAGGCCGGTCGCGACCGCTACCTCCGCGCCCGGGTGGGCGTGGGCGACGAGGACGTCCACGAGGTCGGCCGCCCACAGCTCACCGGTGTCCGCACCACCGGGCCCGGCCTGCCCTTCCTCACCGTGCTCTACGCCCCCACCTGGGAGGGATGGACCGACGACCTGTTCCACACCTCGATCATCACGATGGGGCCCGCGATCGTCCGCACCCTGCTCGCCCGCTCCCCCGCACTCCGGGTGATCTACAAGCCGCATCCGTTGACCGGCTACCGTAACCCGGCCGCGCGCCGGGCCCACCAGGAGATCCTCGCGATGCTGGAGCGGGCCGAACTGTCCCGGTCGATCGCCCGCCACCCCGCCGGCACGGCCCGCGCCGAGCCGATCAGGCACCTTGCGGTCATCGGGCCCGAGCCGCCCCTCTACGAGTGCTTCAACCAGGCCGACCTGATGATCACCGACATCTCCAGCCTGGTGGCGGACTTCATCGCCAGCGGCAAGCCGTACGTGGTGACCAACGTGGCGGGGCTGCCCGAGCGGGCCTTCCGCGAGAGGTATCCGAGCACCGAGGCCGGTTACCTGCTCACCGAGGACCTGGACGAGCTGCCCGTCGTCCTGGCGGCCCTGGAGAGCGGCGGGGAGGACGTCCTGGCGGCGGCCAGACGCAAGCTGAGGTCCTACCTGCTCGGCCCCGACCATCCGGACGCCATGACCCGCTTCAACGACGCGGTGAACGGCGCCTGGCGCCGCGCCGCCGGTGAGGGCGTGGGCACCGGCGGAAGCGGGAGCGGAGGCGCCGGCGGCTGAGGCCGTACCGCCCCCGCGCACGCATGCCGCCCGCGCACGCATGCCGCCCGTGTGCACGTGCCGCCTGTGTGCACGTGCCGCCGAGGCCGCGACACGCGCGGGTCAACCCCGCGTCTTGACGGGCTTTCCGAGACTCTTCGGACTGGTGAGGAAGCCCCAGCCCCATGACATGTGCATGGTGACGTAGACCAGCGGCAGCCGGACGAGCGAGGCCGTGGGCAGGCCGCTGCCGGTCACCGCCGAGCCGGCCAGGATCGCCGCCAGGTAGCCGCCGGGAATCAGCAGGCCCGGCCAGAAGAACGGGGAGACGACCAGGCCGGCGAGGATGGCCAGCACGGCCGCCGGGGGTGCCAGGTAGCGCAGGTTGATCGTGCCCTCGTGGGTGCGGGCGACCACCCTCCGCCATCGGCCGTAGTGGAAGTACTGCTTGGCGAGGGCCTTGACGGTGGGCCTGGGCCGGTAGGAGACGCGCATCCGGGGCTGGAACCAGACCTGGCCGCCCGTCTCGCGGATGCGGTGGTTCATCTCCCAGTCCTGCGCCCGCTGGAAGTGCTCGTCGTAACCGCCGACCCGTTCCAGCGCCTCGCGGCGGAACACGCCGAGGTAGACGGTGTCGGCCGGGCCCGCGGTGCCACCGGTGTGGAAGCGGGCGCCGCCGACGCCGATCTTGGAGGTCATGGCGCGTGCCACGGCCTTCTCGAACGGCGTGACACCCTCGGCGGCCATCACGCCGCCGACGTTGTCGGCGCCGGTCTCCTCAAGTGTCTCCACAGCGACCCGGAGGTAGTCCTCCGGGAGCATGGCATGGCCGTCCACGCGAGCGATGATCTTGTTGCGGGCCGCGCGGATGGCGGCGTTGAGGGCGTTGGGAGTGCGGCCGGTCGGGTTCGGAACCACGGTGACCCGGGGGTCCTCGGCCGCGATCGCGTCCGCGACCTCCTGGGTCCGGTCCAGGGACGGGCCGATCGCGAGCACGACCTCGATCGGTCCCGCGTACTGCTGCGACAGGACCTGGCGCACCGCCTCCCGCAGATGGCGCTCCTCGTTCAGCACCGGGATGACGATGGAGATGGGGGGCCAGACACGTGTCTCGGGAGACGACGCCGGCGCGGGCGAGTCGGGGAACTGCTTCATGGCGTCGCTCACGCTACTGTACGAACGGGTACCTCATCGACCCAGCCGAGCCTAGGGGGCCACGCATGCGCGACCCGCAAGAGGACGACTCGGGGGTGCAGGTGGGCGGTGACGCCTACGGCACCGTTCGGGTGAATCCCCGACGTGACCGCAGGTCCGTCAGGGGAGCTCGTTCCCGGCGGCGCGGCCTGTTGATCGCCGCCGCGCTGTCCTGCGTGGTACTGGGCGGTTCCGGGGTCTCGTGGTCGCTGACGACCTACGCGGAGAAGAAGATCGAGGGGGTCGACGCGGGCGTGCCCGGGTCGCAGTCCACGGGCGCGATGAACATCCTGGTCGTCGGCGTGGACCGGCGCGACAACCTCTCCCGTCGGCAGCAGAACCAGCTCAAGCTGGGCCGCGAGAGCGGTCAGCGCACCGACACGATGATGGTGCTCCACCTGTCGGAGGACCACACCAGGGCCACCGTGGTCAGCCTCCCCCGCGACACCTGGACGACGATCCCCGGCCAGGGCCAGCACAAGATCAACGCGGCCTACCAGCTCGGCGGCCCGAAGCTGGCCGTACGAACCGTACAGAACATCACCGGCCTGACGATTCACCACTACGTCGAGGTCAACGTGCTCGGCTTCATCCAGGTGGTCGACGCGCTGGGAGGTGTCTCGGTGTGCACCCCGGTCGCGATCAACGACCCGAAGACCGCACTGACACTCCAGCCCGGCACCTACTCCCTCGACGGCGCCAAGGCTCTCGCCTACGCCCGCACCCGGGCCACCGCCCGCTCCGACCTGGACCGCATCGACCGCCAGCAGCAGGTCATCTCGGCCCTGCTGCACCAGGCCCTGAGCGGCGGCACGCTGACCAATCCGGTCAAGCTCGCCGCGTTCGTCGACAGCAGCCTCAGCACGCTCCGGGTGGACGACGCGCTCCGCAAGGACCTGCTCGGCCTGGCGAACCAGCTCAAGGACGTCTCCACCGACGACGTGTCCTTCGCCACGGTCCCGCTCGCCGACGTCGACTACCGGACGCCGACCAACGAGTCGGCCGTGCTCTGGGACAAGGACGCGGCCAAGGAGCTGTTCCGCCGGATCGCCGCCGACGAGCCGCTCACCAAGCCGGCCAAGACCGCCACGGCCGCCCCGAGCGCGACTCCGGCGGCGACGCCCTCGCCGTCGGCCACCCCGCCGACCGTGCCGCCCGCGCGGATCTCGGTCAAGGTGCTCAACGGCACCCTGATCACCGGCCTCGGCGGGCGGGCGCGGGCCGACCTGCTGAAGGCCGGGTTCCTGGTGCCGGAGGCCGCCGGCGACACCCGGGAGAGGGACCACGACAAGACGGTCATCCGGTACGGCACGGGCCGCGAGGACTCCGCGCGGACCCTGGCGGCAGCGCTGCCCGACGCGGACGTTCGCCTGGTGGAGGATCTCGGCGACCGGGTCGAGGTGATCGTCGGGCGGAAATACTCGGGGACCAAGAAGGTCACCGTCAAGGAGACCGCCAAGCCCACCGCGGCCCCGACCACGACCGTCACCCCCATGGCCAGGACCGCGACCGAGAACATCTGCAAAAAGTGAGCCGAGCGCATAAAGGTCACCTCTCAGGGCAGGTAAGCCCGCACGGAGGTGATGATCGTGATTCCGGTTTTCGATGTTCAGAGGTGGACCGACGGTTCCTGCGTGGTGGTGCGGGCGTCAGGCGAGCTGGACATGGCGGTCGCGCCCCGGCTCCGGGCCGAGGTGGACCGCGCCCTGGAGACGCCGGGTCATCGGTGTCTGGTGATGGATCTGACCGAGGTGCCGTTCTGCGACTCCGTGGGCCTGGGCATCCTGGTGGGCGCGCTCACCCGGGTCAAGGACGCCCACGGCCGCCTCATCCTGGTGGTGACCCCTGGAATGATCACTCACCTGCTGACGATCACCAATCTGAACCGGCACTTCGAGACGAGCGGCAGCCTGCGCGAGGCCCTCGACGCCGCCGCCTGAACCCCGCCTCTTGACCGCGAGGCCGATGAACGAGGCCGGCGAGATTCGGAAGGAACTCACCGCCTCCGGCGGACAGGTCGGCGAGGAGGCCGTGGCCGTCCCGTCGGCCGGCAGGATCGTCCGGATGCGAAACGGGGTGTCGGCCGTGACGGACGGGCCGGGTCATCGAGGAACAGGACTCGGCGGGCGCCGACGAGATGGACGAGCCCACCGCCGCACGGTTCGCGCAGGATTACCCCACCATCGCCCGCGCTCTCGCGAACGGCCGCCGCACCGGGCTCACCCGTGACCACATGTACGAGGCCGGACTGTCGTTGATCATCGGCGGGAAGTGAAGTCGACAGCTCCACCTTCCGCCGGCGGCCTATGCTGGGGCAAAGGTGAGGGAGTTTGATGATCCGAGTACTCGTGGCGGAGGACATGCGCATCCTCCGGGAGGCGCTGGTCGGGCTGCTTGAGCTTGAGGACGACATCGAGGTGGTCGCCGAACTCGAGACGGGTGACGCCATCGTGGAGACCGCTCTGCGACACCGGCCGGACGTGGCCATCCTGGACATCGAGCTACCCGGCCTCGACGGGCTGACCGCCGCCGCCCGGTTGCGTGAGCTGCTTCCTTCCTGCCGGACGCTGATCCTGACCGGGGTGGGCCGCCCCGGTCATCTGCGCCGGGCGGGCGGCGCGAACGTCGCGGGGTTCATGCTCAAGGACTCCCCGCTGCGGCAGCTGATCGAGGCGTTGCACAAGGTGGCCGCGGGCGAGCGGGTCATCGACCCGCAACTGGCGTACGCGGCGCTGGACATGCCGGCCAGCCCGCTGAGCGAGCGGGAGGCGGACGTGCTGCGGCTGACCGCCTCCGGGTCCGAGCCGCGTGAGATCGCCGCCGAGCTGAGCCTGTCGTACGGCACGGTCCGCAACTACCTGGCCTCGGCCGTCACCAAGCTGGACGCGCGCAACCGGGTGGACGCGATCCGCATGGCCACCGAAGCGGGCTGGTTGTAGCGGCTCAGGCGGCCGCCGTGACAGCCGACGGCAGCGGAATCTCGGCGGTCATGGAGAACCGGCCTTCGTCCGCCCGCACGGTCAGCCGCCCTCCCGCCTCGCGGGCCCGGGCCGTCAGGTTGGCGAGGCCGGAGCCGCCGGCCGGCCCTGGCAGGTCACGCGGAGCCGTACCGCACCGCCCACCTCGATCTGGCAGGTGCGCGGCCCACCGTTCCGCAACAGCGTGATGGTGGTACCGCGTAGTGCCCGGCCCAGCGCCACATCCGCCTCGGCCGGTAACGGCAGGTCGGAGTGGACGGCGATCCGGGTCTCGACGCCCGCCGTGGTGAGGACGGAGCGCGCGGCTTCGACCTCCGCCGCCAGCGTCCGCTCCCGGAAGCCGTCGGCCACCCGCCGCGCGTCGGCCAGCGCATCCCGCGCGATGTCCACGATCTCAGCCGAAGCCGCCGCCGACTCCAGTGTCCGGCGGCTCCGGTAGATGATCGCCGACAGGCTTCCGCCCAGCACCGAGCGCAGGTTCCGGGCAATGCGCAACCGCTCCCCGGCCACCTCCAGCGGAGCGAGTTCATCGCGGACGGCGTGCGCCTGCCGGACCAGATCCCGCAACCGGGTCAGCGCGAACAGCGCCACTCCGACGTTGAGATCGACGAACAGGGTGGTCAGTATCGCATCGACCATGTTGGCCGGGACGGTCACCGGACCCGCGATCAGCGTGTCGCCACTCACGACGAGCGCGAACAGCACCCAGGCCGCCCGGCCGCGCGGCACCCGACCCAGCGCGACCAGGAGCGACGTCCCGACGAGGGCCCCGATCACCACCACCCCGGCCGCGATCTCCCCGGCGGACGCCGGAGTCGCCGAGGCTCTGTCGAGTAAGGCGCTGACCCTGATCGGGAACATGAAGGTCAGGTGGATGAAGAGAAACACCCCTGCGATCCGGGGCGGCAGGCCGTCGTGCCACATGCCGGGGGACGCCGTACGGGGGAACGGGCGCACCCGCACCTCCTTCGGAACCGCGATGTGCAAAATGCATCCGGATCCTATGTAGACCGCAAACGACACAGTCGCATCGGGACATCCCCCGCCATGGCCGAGGCCGTCAACAGCGGGACCCCGGAGGTCTCGCGGCTGCGTTCCCGTCCGTCTCTGCGACGTGCAAAACGCATGGGCACCCCATGCAAAGCCCAGGTGAGCTGGTGCAAGGAGCACTATCTAGGCTTTCGCTCCATTTGAGAAGATTTTTTCAGGGCCGAAGTGCCCGGACGAAACCATCCCAAAACCCAGAACGGAATGATTTATTCCGGTATGATTGGAATAGAAGATTCCGTTCAATGGAGACTTCATGACCATCCTTGTCACCGCCGCCACCGCCCCCGCGGGCCGGTCCATCGTCGAACAGCTCATCGCCGCGGGCCGGAACGTCCGCGCCCTCACCCGTGACCCCAAAGAGGCGAATCTGCCGGAGTCCGCCGAGATCGTGGCCGGAGATCTGTCGGACGCCGACAGTCTCAAGGCCGCCTTCCAGGGCGTCTCGGCCGTGTTCCTGCTGGCCGTCGTCCCCGGTTTCGCCCCCGCCTTCCTGGCCGCCGCGCGTGAGGCCGGGGTCCGCAGGATCGTCTTCCAGTCCTCGGGGGCGATCGTCGACGGCGTCGAGGAACAGCCGAACCCCATCGCCGCCTTCCACGCGGAGCTGGAGCGGCAGATCCGCGAGTCCGGTCTGGAGTGGACGTTCCTGCGTCTTGAGATCGCCTCGGCCGACCCGCTGCAATGGGCGTTCGACGTACCGGGCCAGCTCGGCGCGGGGAACGTGGTGCGCGGCCCGTACGGCCAGGCGGGCTGCTCTCCCATTCACCCCGCGGACTTCGCCGCCGTTGCGATCTCCTGCTTCACCGGGGACGAGCACGCCGGGCAGGTCTACCACCTGACCGGGCCCGTCTCGCTCACCCACGTCGAACAGATCGAGCTGCTCGGCGAGGCCCTGGGTCGCCCGCTGCGCTATGAGGAACTGGAGCCGACGGTCGCGCGCAAGGCGATCAGCCCATACGCCCCGGCGGACGTCCTGTTCGAGACCTGGGAGAAGCACCTCGGCACGCCCGCCCCGGTCACCGACACGGTGGAGAGGATCACCGGCCGGCCGCCGCGGACCGTCACCGCCTGGGCCGCCGACCTCGCCTCCACCCTCCGCTAGCCCTCACCCCTACCAGATACCAGAAAGGCATCACCATGACCGAGATCAAGCCCTTCCGCGTCGAGATCCCCCAGGCCGACCTCGACGACCTGCAGGCCCGGCTGGCGCTGACCCGCTTCACCGACGAACTACCCGGCGCGGACGGCGCCTACGGCGTCGGCCTCGACTACGTCAAGCGGATGGTCGACTACTGGCGCACCGGCTTCGACTGGCGCGCGCAGGAGGCCAGGCTCAACGCCCACCCGCAGTTCACCACCGAGATCGACGGGCAGAACATTCATTTTCTGCACGTCCGCTCGGCCGACCCCGGCGCCCTCCCGCTGATCCTCACCCACGGCTGGCCCGGCACGGTCGTGGAATACCTCGACGTCATCGAGCCGCTCTCCCGGGACTTCCACCTCGTCATCCCGTCGATCCCCGGTTTCGGGTTCTCCGGGCCGACCAAGGACAAGGGCTGGGACCGTAACCGGGTCGCCAGGGCGTGGGCCGAGCTGATGAGCCGGCTCGGCTACGACCGCTACGGCGCGGTCGGCAACGACGGCGGCTCGCTCATCTCCCCCGAGGTCGGCAGGTTCGACGCCGAGCATGTGGTCGGCGTGCACGTCACGCAGATCTTCTCCTTCCCCTCCGGCGACCCGGCCGAGTTCGAGGGCCTGACCGAGCAGGAGCAGGCCGCCGTCCAGCACCTGCAGTGGTTCTGGGAGAACATGGGCGCTTTCAATGTGCTCCAGGCCCAGTCGCCGCAGACGCTGGCGCATGCCATCACCGACTCCCCCGCCGGGCTCCTCGGTTGGATGGGACAGCTCCTGACCGGTCTCGACGACGACTTCGCGCTGACCAACATCGCCATCCACTGGTTCTGCGGCACCGCGGGCTCCTCGATCCGCTTCTACTACGAGGACAAGCGGGCCGAACAGCCCACCGAGCCGACCACCGTGCCGATCGCGCTGGCGGGGTTCGCCAACGACTTCCAGTCCATCCGCCGCTTCGCCGAGCGCGACCACAAGAACATCGCATCCTGGAACACCTACGACACCGGCGGCCACTACGCCGCCCATGAGGCACCCGGCGTACTCGTCGCCGACGTGCGCGAGTTCTTCACCGGTCTTCGCTGACCACTCTCGGGAAGGGCCCCTCGCCGGAGCCCTTCCCGGTGGCGTTTCCGAAATAAATGGAACGGATCATTTAATTCCACTAATTGATGGAACAGATCGATCTGTTCCAGTCATGGAGAATCCGATGACTTCGACACTCGAAGCCCCCGCGAAGGTCACCACCCCGCCGATCCCCGGCCGCTGGCTCGGACTCTTCGCGATCCTCACCGCGACCCTGATGAACCTGCTCGATGCGAGCATCGTCAACGTGGCGCTGCCGGTGATCCAGCGGGAACTGGGTGGCTCCTACGCGACGATGCAGTGGATCGCGGCCGGCTACACGCTCGTCCTGGCGGTCGGCTTGCTGACCGGCGGGCGCCTCGGCGACATGTACGGCAGGCGGCGGATGCTGCTCGGCGGTGCGGCCGGATTCGTGATCGCCTCCCTGGCCTGCGCGGCGGCCTGGTCCCCCGAGACCCTGATCGCCGGGCGGATGCTGCAGGCGGCGTTCGGCGCGGTGATGGTGCCGCAGTGCTTCGGGCTGATCCGTGACCTGTTCCCCGGTCCGGAGCAGGCCAAGGCGTGGGGCCTGTTCGGCCCGAGCATCGGCTTGGCGACCATTCTCGGCCCGATCGTCGCCGGCCTGCTCATCAAGGCCGACCCGGCGGGCACCGGATGGCGCAGCATCTTCCTGATCAACCTGCCGCTGGGCCTGTTCGCTCTCCTCGCCGGCGCCCGGGCGCTCCCTCGCACCGCGGGCAACCGGTCAGCGAAGCTGGACCTGGTCGGGGTAGTGATCGCGGGGACCGGCATGGGCCTGCTGGTCTACCCGCTGGTCCAGGGCCGCGAGCTGGGCTGGCCCGCCTGGATCTGGGCCGTGCTCGGCGCATCCGTGATCGTCCTGGCCGGTTTCGTCTTCCACCAACGCCGCCGCTCGGCCTCCGGCAGGACGCCGCTGGTGGAGCTGAGTGTCTTCGCCCGCCGCTCCTACGCCTCCGGCGTGGTGTTCGTCATAGCCTTCTCCATCGCCATCATCGGCTTCTCCCTGGCGCTGGGCTTCCTGCTCCAGCTCGGCCTGCGCCACACCCCGATCGGCGCCAGCCTGGCGATGGCCCCCTGGGCCGTCGGCGCCTTCGTCGGCTCGGCCGCCGGGGCGATGGCGCCCAAGCTGGGCCGCAAGACCCTGCACATCGGCCTGGCCGTGATGGCGGCCGGCATCGCCGGAGCGTATGCGGTTTTCCAGATCTCGGGCGTCGAGCTGGGCGCCTGGCACCTCGCCCTGCCGCTGCTGGTCTCCGGAGCGGGCATGGGCATGATCTTCGTGCCGTTGTTCGACATCATCATGGGCGAGATCCAGGACCACGAGGTCGGCTCCGCCTCCGGCGCGCTGGAGTCCGTCCAGCAGCTCTCCGCGGCTCTGGGAGTCGCGATCCTGGGCACCGTCTTCTTCGACCGCTTCACCGCGCCCGGCGCTCCGGATGCCAACGCCCTGGCCGCCACCGGGCAGGTCACCCTGATCGCCCTGGTCCTGACCGTCGCAGCCTTCGCGATCGGCTTCCTGCTCCCGAAAAACGCCCGGCAGACGCACTGACCCGTCGGGTGTCGAGACCGCCCCGCCCCCTGCGACCGGCGCCTGTCCCGAGGCTCGCAACCTTAAGAACCTTAAAGAACAACCGGCCGGATGTCGCATCATCGACTGCGCAACCCAGGAACCCACGATCGGCGGCGAACCGAGCTCACCTGCTCGATGCCGAATACGCTCTGCGCGCGCTGGAAGAGGAGGGGGCCGGACTGTCATTGATCATCGACGGAAGTCGACCCGCGGAAGGCGACGGAAGGGGTCCGGAAACGGAAGGGGTCCGGAAGTCGAAAGGGGTCCGGGGGGAGTTAGGTACACCCCCGCTCGGTTGTCAGGTGCAATGGCGGCGGCCTCCCGACCCGGCATCGTCGAGGGCGAACCCGTTCGACCCGACAGGAGCCGAGTGTCATGTGGAAAGCCGACGACGAGATCACGGTGGTACCGGACGGCGGAGGCCGGGCGCCGGACGTCCCGCCCGGCCGGATGCTGACGAAGGCAGGCGCGTTCCTCGCGGTCGCCTTCGTGGCGGCCGGCGCGCTGGGGGCGGCGCAGTCGGCGACCCCGATTCCCACCGAGGTCGTCCAGCTGACCCAGTTCGGGCCGGCCCTCGGGGTGGGAGTGGTCGCGCTGTTGTGGCCCGCGCGGGTGCGGTCGACGCTCGCCGGAGCCTTCGGAAGGGTCCGCCTCGGCGTCCGCGGCCTGCTGCTGCTCGCCACGGCACCGCTGATCATCGCGCTCTGCGTCACCGCGTACGGCCTCATCACCGGAGATGTCCGGTTCACCCGTCCGAGCGCGCCGCACAACCCGTTCGCGCTGATCGTGGTGGCACAACTGATCGGCGCGTGCGGCGAGGAGATCGGCTGGCGCTGTTTCCTGCAACCGCTGCTGCGCGACCGTTTCGGGACGCTCACGTCGTCGGTCACGGTGGGGGTGCTGTGGGGCGTCTGGCACGTTCAGGTCTTCGCCCAGGCACCGGCCTACGCGGGCGCGTTCCTGCTGGCGACCGTGTCCCTGTCGGTCGTGATGGGGCTGGCCCTGGACCGGGTTCGTTCGTCCCGGCTGCTACTCGCCGGCGGCTTCCACGCTTTGATCAACCTCGGCCTGCTGCTGTTCATGGACGAGGAGGCCGGCGCGGTTCTCCCGATGGCGTTGTTCGGGGCTGCGTGCCTGGCGGCAGCGCTGCTGTGGGCCTGGAGGGCACCGGCTAGGATCCACGGGATCTCGGACCGCATTCGATGAGGTGACACAGCAGCGATGGCACCGGCCGTTTTCCGCCCCTGGGTCGCTGTCGGACGGTGCCAGCTGGCGGCTCTGTTCGCCCTGGCGGTGTTCACCGTCGGAGGGTTCGTGGTGTCCGCCCTGCTGTTGCTGCCGATCGGCATCGGCTTCTGGCTGCTCCCGCCCGCCGCGACGGCTCTGCGCGCGCTGTCGAACCGGTATCGCTCATGGGCCGCCCAATGGACGGGGGTGCGCGTCGACCAGCCGGACCCCTTGGTCGTCGACCGCGCCCTGAGCCGGCGCGAAAGGGCGAGGGCGATCCTCGCCGACGAGGGGTTCTGGCGTGACCTCGCATGGGCCTGGCTGGAACCGGGGGTCGGCGCGCTGCTGGTCGCCGTTCCCCTCGCCCTCATCGAGTACGGGGCGTTCGGCGCGCTGGTGCAGCCGTTCCTGTGGCGGCTCATCGACGACGGCAACTGGTATGCGTTCATTCCGGTGCACAGCACGGCGATGATGCTCGCCGCGCTGGTGCTGGGCCTGGCTTTCATGGTCACCGGCGTGCTCGTCGCGCCTGCCGTGCTCCGGCTGCATTCCCGGTGGAGCCGGCTGCTGCTGTCCGCGCCGCGCCGTGCGGAACTCGCCCGCCGGGTCGAGCGGCTCACCGACATCCGTGCCGAGACGCTGGACACCCAGGCAGCCGAGCTGAGACGCATCGAGCGGGACCTGCACGACGGCGCGCAAGCTCGGCTCGTCGCCCTGGGCATGACGCTGGACAGTGCCATCCGGCTGCTGGAGACCGACCCGGCCGCCGCCCACGAACTGCTGCTGGACGTGCGCGAGACGTCCGCACGGGCGCTTGAGGATCTACGTGACCTGGTCCGTGGCATCCACCCCCCGATACTCGCCGACCGCGGCCTCGGTGACGCCGTCCGGTCACTGGCGCTCGACAGTTTCCTCGACGTCCATGTCGAAGTCGGGTTGCCCGGCCGGCTTCCGCCCCCGGTCGAATCCGCCGCCTACTTCGCGGTCAGCGAGATACTGGCCAACGCGGCGAAGCACTCCGGCGCCCGCGACGTCCGGATAGTCCTGGAACACGAGGGCACGGTGCTGCGGATCACGATCACCGACGACGGCCAGGGCGGTGCGGACGCCTCCCGGGGCACCGGGCTGCGCGGCCTCCAGCGCCGATTGGATACCTTCGACGGCGTTCTCGTCCTGCACAGCCCGCGGGGCGGTCCGACCACCGTGACGATGGAGATCCCGTGCGCGTTGTCCTCGCCGAAGACCTCTTCCTTCTGAGGGAAGGGCTGATCCGCACACTCCAGGAGCACGGCTGCGACGTCGTCGCCGCGGTGGACAACGGCCCGTCCCTGCTGCGTGCGCTGCTCGACGAGAAGCCGGACGTCGCGGTGGTCGACGTACGGCTGCCGCCGACCTTCACCGACGAGGGCCTGCAGGCCTCCCTGGAGGCCCGCCGCCGACGGCCCGGCCTGCCCATCCTCGTGCTCTCCCAGTACGTCGAGCAGCTCTACGCCAACGAGCTGCTGGCCGGCGGCGACGGCGCCATCGGCTACCTGCTCAAGGACCGGGTCACCAACACCGACCAGTTCGTCGACGCGGTCCGCCGGGTCGCCGCCGGCGGTACGGTGATGGACCCGCAGGTCATCATGAAGCTGCTGTCGCGCAGCGACGCCCGAGGCATGATCGGCGGCCTGACCCCGCGCGAACGCGATGTGCTCGAGCTGATGGCCGAAGGCAGATCGAACGCCGCCATCGCGAGTGGCCTGCACATCAGCGAGAGCGCCGTGGCCAAACACATCGCGAGCATCTTCGCCAAGCTCCGGATCGCCCCCTCCACCGATGACAACCGGCGGGTCCTCGCCGTACTGGCCTATCTCAAACGCTAGAACAGGACGCCTCGTCCAACGCCCGCGCGGGGCCGGGTGCGAGGCGGACGACCTGTACAGGACCGGACACCAGGCATTTCGGTGGACATGCGCGGCTCGGTGGCCGAAATGGCCGGAGGCGGCGGAGTGTGACCATTGACGCCAGGTCATTCCCGGATGGACCACGGCCAGCGTCCCATGCCATCCCCCACGGTCTGGTCGTGCGGCGCGCGCCGCCGTACTGGACGCCATGAAGCTCCGGCCCGGCCGACCGGGCATGACCTGCTGACGCCGAAGAGGCGTTGTCCTGACCTGTTTGATCA
Source organism: Streptosporangium sp. CA-135522 (assembly GCF_050949235.1). Classification (NCBI taxonomy): domain Bacteria; kingdom Bacillati; phylum Actinomycetota; class Actinomycetes; order Streptosporangiales; family Streptosporangiaceae; genus Streptosporangium; species Streptosporangium sp. CA-135522. The sequence continues at coordinate 1,485,073 of NZ_CP192026.1, read as the reverse complement.
TCATGGCGCCGCCGAGTTCCAGCGGCGACTTCCGATCTCGCAGAGCCGGCCTTTCCCGGACGCATCGGCGCAATCGATCTTGACGCTTAGATAGCCGATATGTATAACAAGCATGCACTGTTCATCCAGCACCCCCGATGAGGAGGAATCAGTGCGCACCTTCCACGCCTTGACCTCAAGTCAACAGGTCATTGTGCCGACTGGACAGCACGATCTCATCACCGACTTTACGGAGCAAAAACATCGAAACATCACATCGCCGAGGCATGTACAACCGCCTCCGCTTTCCGCTCGTCCGTGCGCTCGCCCGGAGTTGCGTCGCCGTCGCCGCTCTCGCGTTCCTCGCATCCGCCCTGCCGTCAAGTGCCTCCGCCGGCAGCGAATCCAGCAAGCCCCGGCCGAAAAAAGCCGTTGCGGCCGTCAGTGCCCGACCCAACGACGGTTCCGGATATTGGCCGGACTTCTCGAACACCGGCTATGCCAATACGCCGGCCAATGCCGGAGGCCTGGGCTTGAGGGCGTATCCGGGCAAGCTCACCGACTATGCGCCGAACATGAGCGACAGTAAACCGTTGACGCTCGATTTCCCCGATAACAGCGTCATCTCCTTCAAGCGTTTCCGGGCTTTGAAGGTTATTATCTACGGCGACAATCTCACGTTCGTCGGCTGTTTGTTCGAGGGCACCATTCCCAATGACAACCTCGTCCAGGTCTATTCGGACAACAATATCAAATTCCTTTACTCGACGTTCAAGCCGAGTTCCTACTCGAGGCCTCCCGGCAACGACGGCACCGTCTCGTCATCTCATTCCAAGCCCGGCACGCCGTTCAACAAGTCCTGGCAGCTTGCCACGACGATGAAGGAAGCCGTTGCCGTCATGGATCACAATGACATCTGGGGCAACGCGGGTATGGAGATGGTGACAGGTTTCCCGGGCCGCCCGTCGACCTGGACGAACAACTACATCCATGACATGGCCGATACGTCACATGACGTCTATCACCACGACGGCATAGGCCCGCAGAGCGAAGGCAACGGCGGTCCCATGGTCGTCCACCACAACACCCTGGCCTCGTTGGGCAACACCAACGCCCTGGCCCTGCAGGGCGACGGTGTCTACAACAACATCAAGTTCACGAACAACTACGTCTCCGGCTGGGGTTACGCGATTTCCATAGGCGTCGTCAACAACGCCAAGAACATCACCGTCACCGACAACGTCTTCTCGGCGGAACTCGAGCAGTTGTACGGTTTCCTGTACGGCAACCTCTGGGGCGGGTCGGCCCGCGGCTCCACCTGGCGTCGCAATCTCATCCAAGCCCGTGCGGGGGACGGCAACCGCGCCTATTCGACCACCGACAACGGCAAATATCTATGGCCGACCGACCCTAAGACCCACACCACCGACTACACGGGCTGAATCCCTTAACATGTGACGGCCGCCGCACTACGCGCTGCTCTTCGTGAACCATGTCGACGCGAAGAGCAGCGCGCCGATCCTCAGCCGCAACTGACGCACGATTGAATCGGCGCCTCCGAAGGACGGCACCTCGCAAGGACGCGAGCTCGATGGCAGGACCCGACGAAGAACCGATCGCCCCGGCCACGTGCCGTGATCAGCCGTAATCCGCAATCGTCCCGGTCCACCGCCGTCACGCCGGTTTCATCGGCCGGATCCCTCGAACTCGCCGACGCTGCCCGCTCGGGCCGGTAGGAGCAAGGCGGTGACGACCACGACCACGGACAGCACCGCGCCGATGATGAAGGCCAGCCGCATGCCGTCGAGGTTGGCGAGTGCCTCCGTGGCTCCCGCGGATCTCAGAGCATCGGCTCGCGCGCTCATCACGGTGATCACGAGCGCGGTGCCGATGGCCGCGGAGACCTGTTGCAGCGTGCTCAGGATCGAGCTCGCGTGAGAGTAGAGCTGCGGCGGAACCGCTCCGAGCCCGAGGGTGAACACCGGGGTGAAGGTCGCGGCCAGACTCACCATCAGCAGCGCGTGCAGACCGAGGAGCTGCCAGAACGGCATGGTCATCGTGACCTGGGTGAAGCCGGCGAGCGCGAGCATGATCCCGATCGCGCCGGGGATGACCAGAACCCGGCCGCCGAACCGGTCGAACAGGCGGCCGACGGTCGGACCGAGCAGTCCCATCGCGAGGCCGCCCGGCATCACGAGGAGTCCGGTCTGCAGGGCGCTGAGCTCGCGGATGTTCTGCAGATACAGCGGCAGCAAGATCATTGAGCCGAGCATCGCCATGAAGGACACCGACATCAGGATCAGCGCGACCGTGTAGGTGCGGTAGCGCAGGGTACGCAGGTCCAACAGCGGCACGCCGCGCTTCTGCAACGACAGCTGGCGGAAGACGAAGACGGCGATGGCGATCAGGCCGGCCGCCACGATTCCGACGGCAACGCGGACGTCGCCGCCCTCGAACCGGCTGAGCCCGTAGACCAGGCTGCCGAAGCCGGCGGCGGCGGTCACCACGCTCAACCAGTCGACGGTGCTGACCTGGGGCTCTCCGACGTTCTTGAGCTGCTTCAGGCCGCTCCATGTGATCACCGCGGCGATGGGGAGCACCACGGCGAACAGCAGCCGCCAGGACCCGAATTGGAGGATCACCCCCGAGACCGCGGGGCCCATCGCGGGCGCGACCGAGATGGCCAGCGTGACGTTGCCCATCACCCGGCCCCGGTCCGTCTCGGGCACCACCTGCATCAGCGTGGTCATCAGCAGCGGCATCATCACGGCCGTTCCGGACGCCTGGATGATTCGGGCGCCCAGCAACACCCCGAACGACGGCGCGATGATGGCCAGCGCCGTGCCGAGCAGGAACAAACCCATCGCGGTGGTGTACGCGCGGCGGGTGGACACCCTCTGCAGGAACCATCCGGTGATCGGGATGACAGCGGCCATGGTCAGCATGAAGGCGGTCGAGAGCCACTGCGCGGTCTGCTCGGTGATGTGCAGCGCGCCCATCAGCCGCGGGATCGCATTGAGCAACAACGTCTCGTTGAGGATGACCACGAATGTGGCGAGCACCAGCAGCCGGATCACGGCCGGGGTGCGACCTGAACCTGAAACGGGGGTCGCGGGTTTGGCAGGTGAGTCGAGCTGTGGGCTGGACACGGTACCTCGATCGGGGTTGTCGGACATGACGTGGTCATGGCTGGTGTCCCAGCCCTGGGTCTCACAGGAAGTTGCGGTCATGCAAAGACTGACCTACACCACCGACAAAACTCATCGACCGCGCCCAACATTCCGGCAAGTGATGCGAAATGTCACCCGATTTTTCCCGGCGGTGGACGACGAGCTCCAGATCGCGCGAAGGAGCACTCGTATCGCTCCACGGCCCGGTGAACACCTCGCACACCACACGCCCCGAGGGCCGGGCCACCGCTGTGGCCACTCTTTGACGGAGCAGTGACGACGGAGCAGTGGCACGGTCAGCCTCCTGCTGACACGTCCTACGAGGACTGCCCCTGTCGCTCACGTCCCGTGTCGAAGAAGGCGTTGAGATACTCCTCCGGTTCGAGATCACTGTCCCGGAGGAGGGAGAAGACCTCCGTGCCCGACTCGATCGCGTCGTCCGCCAGTCGGTACGCCTGCGCCAGTTCCAGATACTCGAACGGGCTCTCGGCCACGTATTCGGCAGCCTCGCGCTCTGCCATGGCAATGGCCTCGTCGAACGAACCCGCCCTCCACAGGGTGACCCGCTCCTCGTAGGTGCCGTGTGACGGACCCCAGCGGAAGACACAGCGGACCGCGTACCAGCCGGTGTCAGAGGTCTCGATCATGAGGCAATGATGCCGGACGGCAACCCTTGTTCCTTCCGTCCCTGACGGAACAGCGACGGAACAGAGCGGTCTTCAAGCACACCATCCGGCTACGGAAGCCGGGCGGTGCTCCATTACAGAACAGCGCTTCCCCAGCTCAAGCCCTACTTCAGGAGCTGGCGGGCCATCACCATGCGCTGGACCTGGTTGGTGCCCTCGTAGATCTGGGTGATCTTGGCGTCGCGCATCATGCGCTCGACCGGGTAGTCGCTGGTGTAGCCGTACCCGCCGAGGAGCTGGACGGCGTCGGTGGTGATCTCCATGGCCGCGTCGGAGGCGGCGCACTTGGCGGCGCTGGAGAAGAACGTCAGATCCTTCTGCCGCTCGCCGTGCATGGCCAGCTCGGACTTGGCGGCGGCGGCATAGGTGAGCTGCCGGGCGGCCTCCAGCTTCATCGCCATGTCGGCGACCATGAACTGGACACCCTGGAACTCGGCCACGGCCTTGCCGAACTGCTTGCGCTCCTTGATATAGCCGATCGCGTAGTCCAGCGCGCCCTGGGCGATGCCGAGCGCCTGCGCGGCGATCGTGATGCGGGTGTGGTCCAGGGTGGCCAGGGCGGTCTTGAAGCCGGTGCCCGGCTCGCCGATCATCCGGGAGGCGGGGATGCGGACGTTCTCGAAGATGACCTGGCGGGTCGGGGAGCCCTTGATGCCGAGCTTCTTCTCCTTGGCCCCGAAACTGACGCCCTCGTCGTCCTTCTCCACGACGAAGGCGGAGATGCCCCGGGCGCCGACGCCGGGCTCGGTCACGGCCATCACCGTGTAGTACTCCGAGACGCCGGCGTTGGTGATCCACATCTTGGCGCCGTCGAGCACGTAGTGGTCGCCGTCGGCCACGGCACGGGTCTTCATCGCGGCGGCGTCACTGCCCGCCTCGGCCTCGGACAGGGCGTAGGAGAACATCGCCTCGCCCCGCGCGACGGGCGCGAGGTAGCGCTGTTTGACCTCCTCGGACGCCGACAGCAGCAGCGGGACGGTGCCCAGCTTGTTGACCGCGGGGATCAGTGAGGACGACGCGCAGGCCCGCGCCACCTCCTCGATGACGATGACGGTCGCGAGCGCGTCGGCCCCCGCCCCGCCGTACTCCTCGGGAACGTGTACGGCGTGCAGGTCGGCGGCGACGAGCGCCTTGTAGACGTCCCAGGGAAACTCCCCCGTCTCGTCGGCCTCGGCGGCACGAGGGGCGATCTTCTCATCGGCAAGCGCGCGGACGGTCTCCCGGAGCATCTCGTGCTCTTCGGGCAGTGCGTAGAGAGGGAAGCTCATGGGCAAATAGTAGGACGTCCAACAAAGTGTGGACCGGTCCACCCTGTGTGATATGCGTCCCTAGCTGTTTACGCAGGTGGCGAGTGCGAGGAGGGATACCGATACTCTGACGGCACATAATCGGGCAGAACCGAAAGGAACGCCAGTGGCCTACCGCCTGACGATGGTGGGAACCGGATACCTGGGTGCGACGACGTCCGCGTGCATGGCCGACCTGGGATTCGAAGTCCTCGGCCTCGACGTGGATCCAGAGAAGGTCGCCCGGCTCCAGGCCGGGGACCTGCCCATCTATGAACCCGGTCTACAGGAGGTCCTCCGGCGCAACCTCGCCAACGGGCGGCTGCGTTTCACCACCTCCTACGAGGAGGCCGCCGCCTTCGGCGACGTGCACTTCCTGTGCCTGGGCACCCCGCAGAAACCCGGCGAGTACGGAGCGGACGTCTCCTACCTGGACGCCGCGATCGAGTCGCTGGCCCCGTACCTGAAACGCGAGTGCCTGGTGGTCGGCAAGTCGACGGTCCCGGTGGGCACGGCCCAGCGCCTGGCCGACAAGCTGGCCCGGCTGGCCCCCATCGGCGCGGGAGCCGAGCTGGCGTGGAACCCCGAGTTCCTGCGCGAGGGCTTCGCGGTGAAGGACACCCTCCAGCCCGACCGGATCGTGCTGGGCGTGTCCTCGGACCGGGCCGAGAAGATCATGCGCGAGGTGTACGCCCCCATGCTGGAGGCGGGTACCCCGATAGTGATCACCGACTACCCGACCGCCGAGCTGGTCAAGGTCGCCGCCAACGCCTTCCTGGCCACCAAGATCTCGTTCATCAACGCGATGGCCGAGGTCTGCGAGGCCTCCCACGCCGACGTCAAGCAGCTGTCGCTGGCGCTCTCCTTCGACGACCGCATCGGCGGCAAGTTCCTCAACCCGGGCCTGGGCTTCGGCGGCGGCTGCCTGCCCAAGGACATCCGCGCCTTCATGGCCCGCGCCGGGGAGCTGGGCGCCGACCAGGCGCTGACCTTCCTGCGCGAGGTCGACGCGATCAACATGCGCCGCCGGGCTCGTATGGTCGACCTGGCTCGCGAGCTGGCCGGCGGGTCCTTCCACGGCTGCACGGTCGCCGTGCTCGGAGCGGCGTTCAAGCCCAACTCCGACGACATCCGCGACTCGCCCGCTCTCGACGTCGCGGTCAAGATCAGCCAGCAGGGCGGCACGGTCACCCTCTACGACCCCGTCGCCCAGGAGAACGCCCGCCGGGCTCACCCCGAGCTCTCCTACGGTGACTCCGCACTGGATGCCGCCCGCGACGCCCACGTGGTGCTGCTGCTGACCGAGTGGCAGGAATTCGTCGATCTGGATCCCGAGGCACTCGGCGCCGTCGTCGGCTCCCGCAAGATCGTCGACGGGCGCAACGCCCTCGACGCCGAGACCTGGCGGGCCTCCGGCTGGCACTACCGCGCCCTCGGCCGCCCCTGATCGGCGGGCCTCGGCCCGTTTCCCTGCCCGTCGCGGATCCCGCGCGCCGTGCGGGCCCATGCCGCACGCGCTTCGCATGCCGTACGGCCCGGCCACCCGGCGCCACTCGCCGACCAAGGCGCACCCCCGTCGGCCCGCTCCTCCAGCGTGTGGAGCGGGCCGCCGCGACGCCCCCACCTAAGACGCCCCCACCTAATGGGAACTGCCGGGTCTACTGTTGAGGCAGACTCGGCTCCTGGTAGCCGCCGGTGAGTGAGCACCTTCCTCACCTGGACCGATCTTGAGTCCTAGGGTCAGACCGCGCCCTCGCCGGTGGCGGAACCGAGTCCCTTCCGGATCTCCGTCAGCGGCCTTGGTCATCGGTCGCCGATCGCCGGTCATCGGTCGCCGGTCGCCGGCCGTCGGCCGTCGGCCGTCGGCCGTCGGCCAGTAGATCATCGACTCCGCGGGCGCATTGAGCGGGTGCGCCGGTAGAGGCGACTCTTCCCCTCGCCTCGGGAACCTCACCCGGACGGCCGGACAGTGCGGTCACCAGGGCTTCCACCGGGCCGGATCATCCCAGGCTCCCTCCTTCAGAGACCATAACGGTTCTCCAGTTCCATTAGCCCCATCACTTCTGCTACTGTCGTCTTGTCTTAAGGGAACCACAGGCCCGTTAGATGGCCGGCTCTCTCAGGCCGCCCGTCGACTCGCAGAAGGAAGCCCCATGTCCACGCTTGATCAGATTCCACCGGTCACCACTTCTCCCTCACCCGACGCCCCGGCACACGCCACCCCGCAGCAAGGCACACCGGCGACCGGCGGACCCCGGCCGCCTGCCCGCATGACCGGGCGGCAGAAACTGGTGCTCACCCTGCTGCTCGGCGCCCAGTTCACGGTCGCGGTCGACTTCTCCATCCTGAACGTGGCCCTGCCCGCGGTCGGTGCCGGTCTGGGCTTCTCCCTGGCCGATCTGCAATGGATCGCCACCGCCTTCGCCCTGGCCGCGGCCGGCTTCACCCTGCTGTTCGGCCGCATCGCCGACCTGTTCGGCCGCAAACGCCTGTTCATCGGCGGCATGACCCTGCTCGGCCTGTCCTCCATCCTGGGCGGCATCGCCACCTCCCCCGCCATGCTGCTGGTCGCCCGTGTCCTCCAGGGCCTGGCCACCGCGGCCGTCACCCCGGCCGGGCTGTCCCTGCTGACCACCTCCTTCAAAGAAGGACCCCTGCGCGACAAGGCCCTCGGCCTCAACGGCGCCCTGATGTCGGCCGGCTTCACCGCCGGCGCCATCCTCGGCGGCCTGCTGACCGACCTGCTGTCATGGCGCTGGGCCTTCCTGATCAACGCTCCCGTCGCCGCCGCCGTCGTCATGCTGGCCCCCTCCACCATCGCCGACTCACGCCCCGCCGAGCGCGCCCGCCTCGACCTGCCCGGCGCCGTCACTGTCACCGGCGGCCTGCTCACCCTGGTCTACGGCCTGACCCGCGCCGGCGAACACGGCTGGAGCGACCTGCTGACCCTGGCCTCGCTGGCCGCCGGCGCCGTCCTGCTCGGCAGCTTCTGGCTGATCGAAAAGCGCGCGTCCGCCCCGCTGGTGCCCGTGCAGATCATGAAGCGCCCCAGCGTCATCTGGGGCAACGTCACCGGCCTGCTCGCCTTCGTCACCGAAACCTCACTGGTCTTCCTGCTCACCCTCTACCTGCAGAACGTCCTGGGCTACTCCCCCCTGGCCACCGGCGCCGCCTTCGGCGTGCTGGGTCTGGGCACCGTGATCGGCGGCACCCTCGGCGGCCGGGCCGTCAGCCGCCTGGGCAACCGCGCCACCATCGTCACCGGCGGCCTCGTCCAGACCATCGCCACCATCGCCCTGGTCGCGCTCGGCAGCAGCGGCGGCTGGATCTGGCTGCTGCTGGTCGCCACCTTCATCGGCGGCATCGGCAACATGCTCATGATCGTCGGATTCATGGTCACCGCCACCTCCGGTCTGCCCGACCACGAGCAGGGCCTGGCCACCGGCCTGGCCACGATGACCCAGCAGGTCGGCATCACCATGGGCATCCCGATCATGAGCGCCATCGCCACCGCCCGCATGAACGCCCTGCACACCGGCGCGGCCCCGGCCGTACTGTCCGGCGTCCACACCGCCATCATCGTCAACTCCGTCCTCGTCCTGGCCGCCACCCTGCTCGCCGCGGCCTTCCTGCGAAGCCGCCGCTCCACCGCCGCCTGAACGCCCCGGCCACGATCCGTCTCCTCGGCCAAGCGCCGTGACGACGAAGCGCCGAAGCACCGAAGCGCCATGACGACGAAGCGCCGAAGCCGCCCCGACCACAAAGCGCCGTAATCGCGAAAGGACACCGACGATGCCCCTGCGGCTCTCGATCCTCGACCAGTCCCCCCTCCCCGAGGGGGGCACCCCGGCCGACGCCCTCACCGCCACGCTCCAGCTCGCCCGCAGTGCCGACGACCTCGGATTCCACCGCTACTGGGCGGCCGAGCACCACGGCTCCCCGAGCTTCGCCGGAACCAGCCCCGAGATCATGGTCACCGCCCTGCTGGGCCACACCCGGCGACTGCGAATCGGCTCCGGCGGGGTGCTGCTCCCCCGCTACAGGGCGCAGAAGGTGGCCGAGGTCTTCCGGGTGATCGCCGCCCTGCATCCCGGCCGGGTCGACCTCGGCATCGGGCGCGCCGGCGGACCCGCCGACCGGTTCGACCAGCAGGTCGCCGAACTCCTCATGCTTCTCGCCGTGCCGTACGAGGGATACGTGCCACCACCGGTCTGGCTGCTCGGCGCGGGCACTCGCTCCGCCGTACTGGCCGCCGAGCTGGGCACCTGCTTCACCTTCGCCCATTTCCTCAACCCCGGCCCGGGACGCATGGCCCTGGAGGCCTTCCAGCGGGACGGCGGCGACGCCCGTGCGCGCGGCTCGCTCGCCGTACGGGCGATAGCGGCCGACACCGACGAGAAGGCACGGGAACTGGCGGCGGCCTATCTGCTCTGGCGCAGCCGTAAAGATCTGGGCGACGACGAGGCGTTCCCGTCTCCCGCCGCCGCCCGCCGCCATCGCTGGAGCGGCGCCGAACACGAACGAGCCGCCGACAACGGCCGGGCCCTCGTCGCGGGCACGCCGGAGCAGGTCCGCGACCGGCTCGTCCGCCTCGCGGCCGACCATCAGGTCGACGAGATCGTCGTCAACACTCTCACACATGACCCGGCCGACCGGCTGCGCTCGTACGAACTGCTGGCCGAGACGTTCGAGCTGGCCGCCGCCGTCCCACCCGGCCCGGATGCCCCGGGTCGGCGGTATCGGGGAGAGACCACCGTGCCGGGCGGGATCGCGGCGAGACACGGCGACGGGAGCATATTCACCCAGGTGTCCCGGACGGCGTGACCACGTCCGGCCGGGTCGGCGGGAGCATCTCCGGCCGAGACGGCGGGAGCGCCCCCGGCCGGGGTGGTCGAAGGGCCTGACGGAGATTACCTATTAGGTGACTGATTCCTCGCACCGTGATTCTCAATAGCGTTCTTATCGGCGGCAACGAGCACGCCTTCCGAAACCACAGCCGAGGAGCCGACGCCATGCCGTACTTCGAGACCGCCGACGGCACCCGCCTTTCCTACGAGGACTACGGCACCGGCACGCCGATCGTGTTCGTCGCCAGCTGGGCGCTGAGCGCCGACATGTGGGAGTACCAGGTGCGGTTCTTCGTCGAGCAGGGATACCGCTGCGTGCTCATGGACAGGCGCGGGCACGGCCGGTCGGACCGTCCTTCGACCGGTTACGACATCGACACCCGGGCCGACGATCTCGCCACCCTGATCGAGCACCTCGACCTGCGGGAGATCACCTTGGTCGGCCACTCGGCCGGCGGCGGCGAGGTGGCCCGTTACCTCGCCCGCCACGGTGAGGACCGCGTCGCCCGCGTCGCGTTCGTGGCCGCGGTGCTGCCGTTCCTGAAGAGGACAGACGACAACCCCGAAGGCGTCCCCGAGTTCCTCTGCGAGGCCACGGTCTCGCAGTTCCAGACGGACCGGCCCAAGTGGTTCGACCAGCGGGCGCAGGGCTTCTTCGCCACGCACCTGGGCAACGACGTCTCACCCGGTCTGGTCGACCTCACCACCCGGCAGTGCCTGGAGACCTCGCCCTGGGCAACGATCGAGGTGTGGCGCTCGACCTTCCACGCCGACCACCGGGCCACCCTGCGCGCCATCACCGTCCCGACGCTGATCGTCCACGGCGCCGCGGACCAGTCCGCGAACATCGACCTGACCGGACGGCGCACCGCGAAGCTCGTGCCCGGCAACGTCTACAAGGAGTATCCGACCGCCGGCCACGGGCTGTTCGCCACCCACAAGGACCAGCTGAACGCCGACATCCTCGAACTCATCAGGGGCTGACCTCCGAGGTGGAATCGACCGGTCCGCCGACCCTCGGCGTTGGACAGGGCAGCATGTGCCCCTTGCTCAGATCAGATCGGTTCCGTTGCTTCCAGGCAAGAGACGACCGGCTTGAAATCCCAAGCCGGGGTCGACTCCGACTCCGCAGCCTCCAGGCCGGCGAACTCGGCTCGCACACGTCGTGGCATGAACCCGGCTCGCACACGTCGTGGCATGAACCCGGCTCGCACACGTCGTGGCATGACGGCAGAATGGCCCGAAGGGCCGGCCGGCGCCCTCAGCCGACCTCCCTGCGGCGCATTACGGCGCCGCAGCCCCGGGTCGCTTAAAGCGCTCGCAGGCGAGCGAGGAGGACGGTCCGCAAGGCCGCCGAACAGCACGAGAGAATCCACACCGGTGCCAGGCGGCCCGCCCGTCGAGCAGAAGACCTAGTGAGACGGCCCCGAGTTCACGCCCATATCGGCGGGCCGGTGGTCGTCACCCGCTCCCATGCTCCCGAAGACGGCCAGCACTGCCACGGTGAGCCCGAGGACGGCGCGTATCGCATTCCTCATGATTCTCAACCTCCAAAACCTTGGAGGTCGCTCTCTTCCCCAAGAGCCGTCACCTATCCCTGAGACCGTCCAGCACTTCCCTGGTACCGTCCAGCACTCGCTCCGGCTCCTCGCCGACACCGTCCTGTACCGGGTATCGGGTACCGGGTCGGGGCCGGCTCCCGGAAGAGGCGGGTGAGGGGCCCCGCCTGTGGCGATCGCACGGACCGGGCCGACCTCTGGCGATCGCACCGGCCGGACAGGCCTCTGGCGATCGCACGGACCGGGCAGGCAAGCCCGCGTCTGCAACGGCGGGGACGGAACGAACCGGGCCGATGCGGCGCCGAATCCAACAGCGCTCATATAATGCCGCCGTGGATGTGTCACCGAGGGAGACCGTGGATGTGTCTCCGAAGGAGAAGGGGCTGGGCACCCAGCTGCGGCATCTCCTGGACCTGATGGAGGGCGATGTCGCCAAGGCCTGCGCCGACCTCGGGCTGGGCGACTATCGGCCGCGGTTCTCCCCGATCGTACGAGCGCTCCTCGAGCTGGGCCCATCTCCCATACGCGACCTGGCGCGCGCCGTATCGGTCACCCATTCCGCGGCGAGCCAGACGGTGGCGCAGATGAGCCGGCAGGGCCTGGTCGTGCTCAAGCCCGGTGACGACGCCCGCCAGCACATCGTGCACCTGACCGCGAAGACGCACTCGCTGCTCCCCGCGATCCAGGCCGAATGGGCGGCCACGAGCGCCGCCGCCACCACTCTGGACAGCGAGCTGCCTGTCCCGCTCGGCGAGATGCTCGCGGCGCTGTCCGACGCGCTGCAGCGGCGCTCCTTCCGCCGGCGCATCGCCGACGCCGCGCTGGCGCTCGGCGAGGACTCGGCGGAAGGAGCCGGTCTCGAATCTCAGAAGGGATCGGCAACATTCTGAAAAATTCCGGCATCACATGATGCGTGGGATTTCGTGTAGCTCTCGCGACACTTCTCCTGGGCGCCGTAACACTGATCGGACAGCCGGCGGCGGCGGCTGCCACGCCGGTCACGATCGCGTACGCGCAGCGAACACAGACCTGGCAGCTGGTGCTGTCCAACGGAGATGTGGTGGAGGTGCCGGAGGCGCTCGCCAAGGCGCCAGATGGCGCGATCAACTCGGGTGTGCGGGCGCCGTTCCTGATCAGCGGGGATGGGCGGCATTTCTTTTATTTCCGGAAGTCGGATGTGCTGTTCGTCGAGCGGACGCTGAACGGCAAGGAAAAAGTGGTGTCACGGCAGCTCAAGGCGTACTCGATCGACGAGGAGTGGCCGCTGGTGTCGAACGACGGCAGTTATGTGGGGGGAGGCCGCCGATCCCGATGGTCAGCTCCCGGTGGTCAGCCGCCGAGGCCGGCGGCCTCCGCACGGAGCCTGGCGCCCTTGGCGTGCGCCTGCTCCTTGAGCGCCGACTGGAACTCCTCCATCTTGGTCCGCAGGTCCTTGTCGGCGGCGGCGAGGATGCGCACGGCCAGCAGGCCGGCATTACGGGCGCCGCCGATGGCGACGGTCGCCACCGGGACCCCGGCGGGCATCTGGACGATCGACAGCAGGGAGTCCATGCCGTCGAGATATTTCAGCGGGACGGGGACGCCGATCACCGGCAGCGGGGTCACCGATGCGAGCATCCCGGGCAGATGCGCGGCTCCCCCGGCTCCCGCGATGATCACCTTCAGGCCACGCTCGGCCGCGTGCACGCCGTAGGCGATCATCTCTTCGGGCATGCGGTGCGCGGAGACCACGTCGGCCTCGAACGCCACTCCGAACTCGGCCAGCGCCTCGGCGGCGAGCTTCATCACCGGCCAGTCGGAGTCGCTGCCCATGACGATGCCGACGGTGGTCATGCCTTCTCCTCGCCTCGCGGTCGGTGAACCGCATTCGCAGTGGTGTCGTGCCGGTGAACGATCCCGCTCACGTGTAGACGCCCTCGGTGAGGTAGACGGCGGCATGCCGGGCGCGGGCGCGGACCTCGTCCAGATCGGTGCCGAGGGCGGTGACGTGTCCGATCTTGCGGCCCGGCCGTACTTCCTTGCCGTAGAAGTGAATCTTGATTCCCGGGTCGTGCGCCATCACATGCTCATAGCGGGAGAAGATGTCGGGGTCGTCGCCGCCCAGCAGGTTGGCCATCACCACGACCGGGGCGGCCGGTGACGGCGAGCCGAGCGGGAGGTCCAGTACGGCGCGCAGGTGCTGCTCGAACTGGGAGGTGCGGGCGCCGTCGATGGTCCAGTGACCGCTGTTGTGCGGGCGCATGGCCAGCTCGTTCACCACCAGCCCGGAGGCGGTGGCGAACATCTCCACGGCCAGCAGCCCGGTCACGCCCAGCTCGTGGGCGATCTTCAGGGCGATCTGCTGGGCCACCGCGGCTCGCTCGGGGTCGAGTCCGGGTGCGGGAGCGAGCACCTCGACGCAGATGCCGTCGCGCTGGACGGTCTCCACGACCGGATAGCTGACGCCCTGCCCGTGCGGCGAGCGGGCGACCAGGACGGCCAACTCGCGTTCGAACGGCACGAACGCCTCGGCCATCAGCGGCACCCCGGCGGCCAGGACCTCCGTCGCGTCCTCGGCGGACCGGCAGACCCAGACGCCGCGCCCGTCGTAGCCGCCGCGCACGGCCTTGAGGACCACCGGCCAGCCGTTCTCCTCGGCGAACTCCTCGACGTCGGCGGCCGTGGCGATCCGCCGCCAGGGCGGGCACGGGACCCCGATCGCGGTCAGCCGCTCACGCATCACGGCCTTGTCCTGTGCGTGCACGAGCGCGTCGGCACCGGGATGTACGGCGAAGCCGTCGCCGGCCAACGCGCGGATGTGCTCGGTGGGCACGTGCTCGTGATCGAAGGTGAGCGCGTGGCATCCCTTGGCGAAGTCACGCAGGTCCGCCAGGTCGCGGTAGTCGCCCAGGCGCACATCGGCGATCACTCGGGCGGCGCTCTCGTCCGGCGAGTTGGCCAGCACCCGAAGCTCCACTCCGAGGGCGATGGCCGCCTGCTGGGTCATCCGGGCCAGCTGGCCCGCTCCGATCACGCCGACGACGGGTCCGATGGGACTGGCCAAAGAAGGGCTGCTCACGACGGTTGAGTTTACCGGCCTCCGGCCAAGCCCCGAGCGGGAGGAGTACGGGCCGGTGCGCGTCCTGTCGGGAACCGGCCGGTGCGCGCCTCGCCCGGGGGCTGGGCGGCCGTTCCGGGTTGCCTCGCGGGCACGGCCGCCCAGCGTACCGCCCGCCCGAGCAATGAGCCCGCCCAGGCGGTGATCCTGCCCGAGCGATGATCCCACCCAGGTGGTCATCCTGCCCACCGCCGGGCGGCCCGCCGGGAGTGGTCGATCGGGAGCGGTCGAGCGGGCTCGGCGGCGGTTCGTCTGATCCATCGGGCGGGATTCGCCAGGGACGGAGTCCCCGAAAATCCCCTGCGACCTACCGGATCAGAGTAACGTCAGATGACTGTATTTATCCGACAACACATGACATTTACCGAATAGCCCTGGTCGGCCACAGCGGGCGGCCGACGGCGGGCGGCCCCGAAGCCGTCCCGGTAATCTGGCAGAAGAGTGTCCGAGGTCCTCCCGAGCGGCGGATCCGCAGCCAACTTGGAAAGGACCGTGCAGGAGACGTGCAGTTTCTGCGACGCGCCTACGAGCGGCTCGCCGGCCTGGTCCGCGAGCTGTCGAAGTTCGGGATCATCGGGGCGATCGCCTTCGTCATCGACACCGGCGGTTTGAACCTGCTCCAGTACGGCCTGCACTGGGGTCCGCTGACCTCCAAGGTCGTCGCCACGGTGGTCGCGGCCACCTTCGCCTACCTGGGCAACCGCCACTGGACCTTCAAGGACCGTGAGCAGAGCGGCCTCGCCCGGGAGTATTTCCTGTTCTTCCTGCTCAACGGGATCGGGCTGCTGATCGGGCTGCTCTGCATCGGCTTCGCCCGCTACACCCTCGAACTGGCCGACCCGGTGAGCATCAACGTCGCCAACCTGGTCGGCGTGGGCCTGGGGACGCTGTTCCGCTACTGGTCCTACAGGAAGTGGGTCTTCCTGGCCGCCACCGAAGACGTGCCGAAGGAACTACCCGCCGAGAACACCCGGACCCTCTGACCGCCCATAGTCCGGCCCCGCTGACCGTCCGCGTCCCGGCCCCGCTGACCACCGCGTCCTGGGCCTGGACCCGCTGACCGTCCGCGTCCCGGGCCTGGACCCGCTGAGACCACCCGCGTCCGGAGTCGTCCCGGGCGCCCCGGGGAGCCGGGCTCCCAGCACGCCGTACTCCCGGTGTGCCATTGCTTCGCACCGGACGCCGGTCGGCCGCGAGGTGGGTCAGCGCCTCCCAGGAGCCGCGATCGGCGAGGGTGCGGAACGGGAACCCCGGCCCGTACTCGCAACGTTGATCTTTCGAGATCCCCGTCTCCTCTGCTTTCGGCCCGTTTCCGGCATCGATGAGAATTCCATCAGGAAGCTCCCCACCGGAAGATCAGGGCCTACCGCTCCCCCTGGCTCGTGAACTGGATAAGCCCGTGACCTTCTTTGACCTTTCCACCGCGGTCGACCACCCCTACCCACTGATCCGCGGAGGCGGTCTCTTCCTGCTCTGCCTCGGCATCTGCTTCCTGTTGAGCTGGGTCTTCCGTCGTCACTGGCTGCCGTTCGTGATCGCGGGTTTTGCCACCGGCTTCGTCGCCAGCGGCCTGAGCGCCCTGCTGCCCTCGCTCGGCACGCCCTCGATCCCGCAGATCGCCGGATTGGTCGGCGCGTTCGTCCTGGAGATGGGGCTGATCTACCTGGTGCTGACGAGGTTCAAGGACGCCGAGCAGGACCGGCTTGTCATGATCATTTTTTTCGTGGTCGGCGTGCACTTCCTGCCCATGGGACTGGCCCACGGCCCGCTCATCGCGGTGCTGGGCCTGGCACTCATGGCCAACGCGGCCGCGGGGCTGAAGTGGTCGTCCGTGGTGCCGGTGCGGGTGTTCGGCGTCCTCGACGCCGTGCTGAAGATCGGATTCGGCGCCGTGATGTTGTTCGCCCACCCCGCCCTGACCTTCACCTGACACCGGAGACGAGGCCTGGGTCCGCCTCGCCGCCGGCCGGCCGCCGGGACCACGCAGGCAGGATCACGCAGGCCCGCTGACCACCCGGTTCCTACCGGTGTCGCCGACCTGCCTCAGGAACAGCGCGAACGCCGCGGGGCGCGGCCGTACCAGCTCCAGACGGCCGCCGTCGGCGGCGGCCAGCGCCCGCGCGAGGGTCAGTCCCAGCCCGGTGCCGCCCGCCCCGCTGACATTGCGTTCGAAGACGCGGGGGGCGAGATCCCCGGAGATGCCCTCCCCCTCGTCGGCGACCTCGATCACGATGGACCTGTCCTTGTCGCTGGTGGTCACCGTCACCGTGCCGCCGCCGTGCTCCAGCGAGTTCTCCAGGAGCGTGG
Organism: Streptosporangium sp. CA-135522; assembly: GCF_050949235.1. Lineage (NCBI taxonomy): Bacteria > Bacillati > Actinomycetota > Actinomycetes > Streptosporangiales > Streptosporangiaceae > Streptosporangium > Streptosporangium sp. CA-135522. The sequence continues at coordinate 1,468,142 of NZ_CP192026.1, read as the reverse complement.
AGATCACCTGGCTGATGCCGCCGCTGGTGCCCAGCGCTTGAAGCCCGCGCGTACCGGACAGCTTGAGCTGCCGCCCCACCCTGCGGAACGCCGGACCCCACTCGATGAACTGCTGGTCCAGCAGGTCGTCGAGCTCGACCGCTTCGGCCTGGGCGTGCCGCTGCCGCCTGGCGGCGGCCAGCAGCTCGTCGATCACCGCGGTGAGCCGCTCGGCCTGCACGATGGCGGCCTCGCCCTCCTCCTTGACGGTGCCGGGCTCGTGCGCGGCCGCCACGATCTCCTCCAGCCGCATTGTCAGCCCGGTGAGCGGGGTGCGGAGCTGGTGCGAGGCGTCGGTGGCGAACTCCCGCTCCCTGGCCAGCAGGTCGGAGATGCGGGTCGCGCTGCGGTCCAGCACCTCGGCCACCCGGTCGAGCTCCTGGATGCCGTAACGGTGTTTGCTCGGCCGGGCGTCACCGGAGCCGAGCCGCTCAGCGATCATCGCCAGGTCGCTGAGCGGAAGCGTCAGACGGCGCGACTGCACGATGGCGAGCCCGACCGCGACCGCGAGGGCCGCCGCCGCGAGCGCCAGGATGAGCAGGAGCCAGGCCCGGACCTCTCGTTCCACCTCCGACTTGTCCCGGCTGACCGCGACGTACACCCCGTTCTCCGACTGGGCGTCCTGGGTCATCTTGTGATCCTCGGGGGGCTCGTTGCCCACCGTCGTCACCTGAGGAGGCGTCCCCTTCGCATAGATCTGGACGTAGCGCTCGGGATATTTACGTTTCAGCTGCTCCGGATCGATGGGCTGATCCTGGATTCGGGCGTACTCCACCTCCCCCAGCAGGCTCTTGGCCTGGGAGGAGAGCTCCTGGGTCGCCTCTTCCTCGATCAGCCGGTTGACCGCCACGCCCAAGGGAATGCCGAGCAGGAGCACCCCGATGACCGCGACGAGCAGAGTGGAGGAGAGCAGTCGACGACGCATCCCCTACTCGCGTTCGAACCGGAAGCCGACCCCTCGAACCGTCGTGATGTAACGGGGCTTGGCGGCGTCGTCGCCCAGCTTGCGGCGCAGCCACGAGATGTGCATGTCGAGCGTCTTGGTGGAGCCCCACCAGTTGGTGTCCCACACCTCGCGCATGATCTGCTCGCGGGTGACCACCTTGCCGGCGTCGCGAACCAGGACGCGCAGCAGGTCGAACTCCTTGGTCGTCAGGTGCAGCTCCTTGTCGCCCATCCACGCGCGACGGGAGTCGGCGTCGATGCGCACGCCCTGCACCACGGGCGTCTCGGACGTGCCGCGCCGCAGCAGGGCGCGGACCCGCGCCAGGAGCTCCGCCAGGCGGAACGGTTTGGTGACATAGTCGTCGGCCCCGGCGTCGAGGCCCACCACGGTGTCCACCTCGTCTACACGGGCTGTGAGGATGAGCACGGGCGTTCCGTGCCCTTCCGCGCGTATCCGCCTGGCCACCTCGAGACCGTCCATCTCGGGTAGGCCCAGGTCAAGAACTATCAAGTCGATGCCACCCGACAGAGCCCGCTCCAGGGCCTGCGGGCCGTCGGGGCTCACCTCGACTTGGTAGCCCTCACGGCGCAGGGCACGCGCCAGTGGCTCGGAGATCGAGGTGTCGTCCTCGGCGAGAAGTACACAGGTCATGTTGCGATCGTAGGACCTTAGGCGATCGTTTCCCGGCTGCAGCGCGCGGTTTGACTCGTCATTGACCTATCCATTGACCTGGGCAAACACTGATAAATCCCGGATAGTCGTCCCGCAACGGTTCAGGGGCGCGGGGTACGGCTCCCGCATCGGAAGGGCCTTGAAAGGACAGGCTCCCCAATGACCTCACCGACAAAACGGAACACGCCCAGCCGTAAGGGAAACGGTGGGCGTGTTCCGACAATCGGCTCAGGACGCCGAGGGCGGCTCGGCGTAGCGGGCCAGATAGAGCTGCTCCCCGAGGCTCTCGATGAGCCCCAGCTCGGTCTCCAGGTAGTCGATGTGGTGCTCCTCGTCTTCGAGGATCTCCTCGAAGAGGCGGGCCGAGGTGTGGTCGCCCTTCTCCCTCATCAGGACGATGGCCGGCCGCAGACGCGTCACCACCTCCAGCTCGACGTCCAAGTCGGCGCGGAGCTGCTCCCGGACGGTCTGGCCGATGTGCAGGATGCCCAGCTTCTGATAGTTCGGCAGGCCCTCAAGGAAAAGGATGCGATCCGTTAGCTTCTCCGCATGGCGCATCTCGTCGATGGACTCTTCGCGGGTGTACTTCGCAAGCTTGGTGTATCCCCAGTTCTCCTGCATCTTGGCGTGCAGGAAGTACTGGTTGATGGCGGTCAGCTCAGCGGTGAGCTGCTCGTTGAGTAGTTCGATGATCTTCTTGTCGCCCTGCATGGCGGGCTCCTCGTGCTACGCGGTCGGCGTCAACTCTTCAGACCGCTTCAGGATTGCACAGATCTTGCGCACGCAAGAAGCGCAGTCGCCCCCGGCGCCGGTCATGTCGCGGACCTGACGCGCGCTCCTCGCACCGCCCGTGATGCAGTCATGCACCTCGTTCTCGGTGACGGCGCGGCAGACACATACATACATGGCAGGGGAGAAGCCTCTCTCATGGAGCGTAAACCTAGGTAAGGCACACCTAATCTAGCTCATTCGGTAAGGCTTGCCTATGTGAACCGGGACACATAAGGCCTGCTCCCCCGCCACGTCATCGCGGACGGACCGCCACGTCATCACGGACGGAACGGCGTGGCGCCCGGGAGGCCGGGGGGGTTCAGTGCCCCCTGGCCAGCCACTCCTGCAGGTGTGGGGCTTCGGTGCCGATCGTGGTGGACTCGCCGTGACCGGTGTGCACGACCGTGTCCCCCGGCAGGGTCAGCAGCCGTCCCCGAATCGAGTCGATGATCGTCTCGAAGGAGGAGAAGGACCTGCCGGTCGCGCCGGGGCCGCCGTTGAACAGCGTGTCGCCGGTGAAGACCGCGCCGAGCCCCGGGGCGTGCAGGCAGACCGCGCCCGGCGCGTGTCCGGGCGTGTGCAGCACGGTGAGATCGACCCCGCCCGCCGAGAGCACCTGACCGTCCCGCAGCGGCGTGTACGGCGCGTCGCCGTAGACCATCTCCCACAGGACCTGGTCAGCGGGGTGGAGCAGGATCGGCGCGCCCACCCGCGCGGCGAGGTCCGCGGCGGCGTTGATGTGGTCGTTGTGCCCGTGGGTGCAGACGATCGCCCTGACCTCACGGCCGCCGATCACCTCGGCGATGGCGTCGGCGTCGTGCGCCGCGTCGATGACGACGACCTCGCTGTCGGAGCCGACCAGCCACACGTTGTTGTCCACCTCCCACGTCCCGCCGTCCAGCGAGAACGTGCCCGAGGTGACGACCTTGCCGATCACAGGACCACCACCGAGCGCAGGACCTCGCCGCGGTGCATCTTGGCGAAGGCCTCCTCGACGTCGCCCAGGCCGATCGTCTCGGAGACGAAGCCGTCCAGCTTCAGCCGCCCCTGCCGGTACAGGTCGATGAGCATGGGGAAGTCACGGCTGGGCAGGCAGTCGCCGTACCAGGACGATTTCAGCGCCCCACCACGGCCGAAGACGTCCAGCAACGGCAGCTCCACCGTCATCTCGGGGGTGGGCACGCCCACCAGGACCACGGTCCCTGCCAGGTCACGGGCGTAGAAGGCCTGCTTGTAGGTCTCCGGGCGGCCGACGGCCTCGATCACCACGTCCGCGCCGTTACCGCCGGTGATCTCCCTGATCGCCTCGACCGGGTCGGTCTCGCGGGAGTTGACCGTGTGGGTGGCGCCGAAGTCCTTGGCCCAGGCGAGCTTGCGGTCGTCCACGTCCACCGCGATGATGCTGGTCGCGCCGGCCAACCAGGAGCCGTGCACGGCCGCGCCGCCCACGCCGCCGCAGCCGATGACGGCCACGCTGTCGCCGCGGGTCACGCCACCGGTGTTGATGGCCGCGCCGATGCCCGCCATCACGCCGCAGCCGAGCAGGCCCGCCGCCGTCGGAGGCGCCGCCGGGTCCACCTTGGTGCACTGCCCCGCCGCGACCAGGGTCTTCTCGATGAAGGCGCCGATACCCAGGGCCGGGCTGAGCTCGGTGCCGTCCGCCAGGGTCATCTTCTGGGTCGCGTTGTGGGTGTTGAAGCAGTACCACGGACGGCCGCGCCGGCAGGCGCGGCAGTCGCCGCAGACCGCCCGCCAGTTCAGGATCACGTAGTCGCCCGGGGCGACGTCGCTCACGCCCTCGCCGACGGCCTCGACCACGCCGGCGGCCTCGTGGCCGAGCAGGAACGGGAAGTCGTCGTTGATCCCGCCCTCGCGGTAGTGCAGGTCGGTGTGGCAGACGCCGCAGGCCTGGACGTTCACCACCGCCTCTCCGGGACCGGGGTCCGGCACGTGGACCGTCTCCAGGGAGACGGGTTCGCCCTTGCCACGCGCGACCACGCCTTGCACGGTGTACGGCATGTCCTGCACCTCATCTTCGAGCTCGGTTACCGGTGAAACAGCATCCTCACGGACGCGCCCCCGCGTCCATGCCTATCAGGCCCGGCGCAGCACGTACGGCTGGACCACCCCGAGGCCGCGAGCCGGCCGTCGCCGGATACGGGTCACCGCCATGCCGGGCGTCTGCGCGACGGCCTCGGCGAGCTCGCCGTCGACGATGATCGCACCGGGCCGGGCGATGGCCGTCAGGCGGGCCGCCAGGTTCACGGTGGTCCCGAAGACGTCGCCCATCATCGGCAGGACCGGGCCGTAGGCCAGCCCGATGCGCACCTGGGGCCCGTACCGCCGGATCACCTCGACGAGCTCCAGCGCGATCGCGGCGGCCGTGCGCGGGTCGGCCGCGGTGAACAGCACCTCGTCGCCGAGCGTCTTGACCAGCCGTCCCCCGTGCGAGGCGACCACGTCGGAGGCCCGCGATTCGAACCCCTCGACGAGTTCGGCCAGGGCGCGTTCGTCCAGCTCGCGGGAGACCTGGGTGAAGGAGACCAGGTCGGCGAAGCCCACCGCGAGGGTCAGCCGGTTGGGCACGACCTCCTCGGTGAGGTCGGTGATGGCCAGCAGCCGGGTGCCGGCGGCGGCGAGCTGGGCACGCCAGACGTGGACCAGCACCCGCTCGAAGTCCGGCAGCAGCCGGCTCGAGGTCTCCAGGATCGCCGCCAGATCGGCGTCGGTGGGCGGCTGGTCCGGATCGAGCATGGCGCCGATCATGATCTCGGCCTGCCACTGCGCGAGCCTGGCGGTCGTCTGCCCCAGCGCCCTGGCCATCCGGACGACCGTCTGGTCGTCCAGCAGGCCGCCGTCCATCATCGCCCGGACCCGTCTGAGCGCGGTCACGTCGGCGTCGGTGAAGGCCACCGCGTCGTCGGCCAGCGTGGCGAAGCCGAGGGCCCGCCAGATCCGCTCGGTGAGGTCCTGCGGCACGGCCGAGAGCTCGGCCACCTGGACCCGGGTGTAGCGGGGCGACGTGCCGACGAACAGGCTCTCGATCTGCTCGGCCGTCGGACGCCCCGTCACTTCCCCTCCGCCCATCTTCCTCCCCAATCCAGGAGGTTACGCCACATGGCTCACCGTCCTCACGGATCCCCGTCGGCGGCGTCGTCGAGCGCCCGGAACAGCTCGGCCCGCACCTCCTGGATCTGAGGGATGTCACGCAGCGTGATGTGCCCCTGTTCGCCGGCCGACTCGACGTTGAGCGTGCCGGAGCCGAGTATCCGCTCCATCAGCGTCTGGTCGGCGCTGACCGTGTTGACCTTGCTCATCGGGATGTCGTCGTTGGACTTGTTCAGCACGCCCGTGCTGATCGTGAGCCGGTGCGAGGTGAGCACGTACGAGGTGTTCTTCCACTGCAGATACGGCACGAACGACCACACGGTCAGCAGCCCGACCGCGAGCACGGCGACCGCGATGCGCGCGTAGGCCTCGTACTCGAAGGCCGGCATGAAGAACATCGCGGCACCGGACCCCAGGGCGATGAGGACCAGCGCGAGGAGCGGCACGACGAGGCGTTTCCAGTGGGGGTGGAACGCGCGGATGCGCTGCTCCCCCTCCGTCAGGTGGTGATCAGGCAGACCCATGGGGCAAATCGTGGCATGCCAGGATGCCCCGCGTCATGAACTGCGCGGCCGGCGTCATGAACTGTGCGGCCGAACGTGCACGACGTCGCCGACGCTCAGCGAGTGCTCCTCGCCCTTGGACCGGACGAGCAGGTGGCCGGACTCGTCGATGCCGGTGGCCAGTCCGGTGAGCACCCGCTCCCCCGGCAGCTCCACCCGGACCTCCCTGCCGACCGTCGCGCTCATCGCGAGATAGGCGGCCCGCAGCCCGCACGCGTCGGCGTCGCCGTCCGCCTGCGACCATTCGCGGTAGTGGGTCTCGATCTCCCGCAGCACCGCCCGGACGAGCGGATCGCGGTCGACGCAGGAGGCCTCCTCGATGGCGAGCGAGGTGGCGGTCTCCACGGGCAACTCGTCGGCCCGGACGCTCACGTTGAGCCCCACGCCCACGATCACCGCGCTGTCCACCCGCTCGGCGAGCACCCCGGCGAGCTTGCGCTCCCCGATCAACAGGTCGTTGGGCCATTTCAGGCGGACGTCCACCTCGGCGACCTTGCGCACGGCCGAGGCGACGGCCAGACCGACGAGCAGCGGCAGCCAGCCCTGCTTGACGGGCGGCGGGTCGGGCCGCAGGAGCACCGAGAACGTCAGGCCGGAGCGCGGCGGCGCGCTCCAGACACGGCCGAGCCGGCCGCGGCCGGCGAACTGCGCCTCGGCGATGACCACGGCACCCTGCCGGGCGCCGTCGCGGACGGCCTGCGCGAGGTCGGCGTTGGTCGATCCGGTCCTGCCGACGACGGCGATGTCGGACCACAGGCCGCCGGGGCGGACCAGGGCGCGGGTGAGCGCCGCCTGGGAGAGCGGCGGGCGGTCGAGATCGGTGAAGGGCGAGTCGAGCACTTAGCCATCTTCCCTCCCCTAGCGACCGCCTGTTACCGAATTACGGCAATGACCAGGGAATACTGCGAGTGTAGGGGGGCCGTGCGCGGGGAAGCGGCTGTCCGCACAGGTCAGGGAGCGAGAAGATGGCGGTATGAGCAGACGTCCCACCCCGCGCGACCCGGCCGGTCAGGAGACTCGCGGGAGCGGCGGACGCGAGCCGGACGTCCCCCCGGAGTCGCGACGGCCCCCACGGACGGCGTCACGAGGCCGGGACCGATCGCGGAGGCCGGCGGAGCGGGACGGAGCGCGCATGGATAGCGTCACGAGGCCGGGACCGACCACGGAGACCGGCGGAGCGGGACGGAGCGCGCATGGATAGCGTCACGAGGCCGGGACCGACCACGCGGACGCGGATCCGGCAGGTGACGGCCGGAACCGCCAGGGAGCGCCGTGACGATCTGGCCACCGAGGAGCCGTTGGAGATCAGGATTCAGGCGGGCGAGACGCGCCGCACGGTCGCGATCACCATGCGGACCCCGGGCCACGACTTCGAGCTCGCCGCCGGGTTCCTCCACGGCGAGGGCGTCATCGCTCCGGGCGACCTCTCCTCCATCGCCTACTGCACCGACGACGACGTGCCCCCCGAGGCGCGCTACAACACGGTGACGGTACGGCTGCGCGGCGGGCGGCTGCCCGACCTGCCCGGCCTCGACCGGCACTTCATGACGTCGAGCGCCTGCGGCGTCTGCGGCACCGCCAGCCTCGACGCCCTGCACGGCCGCTGCTCCCCGCTGCCCGCCCAGGAGGACCTGCGCGTCTCTCCCGAGGTCCTGTACGGCCTGCCGCACCGGCTACGGGAAGGCCAGGGCGTGTTCGGCAAGACCGGGGGGCTGCACGCGGCCGGGCTGTTCACCGCCGAGGGAGCGCTCCTGGCGATCCGCGAGGACGTGGGGCGGCACAACGCGGTGGACAAGCTGGTCGGCTGGGCCATGATGAACGGACGGCTGCCGCTGGCCCGGCACATCCTGATGGTCAGCGGGCGCAGCAGCTACGAGATCATGCAGAAGGCCCTCGCGGCGGGCGTGCCGATCGTCTGCGCGGTCTCCGCGCCCTCCTCCCTCGCCGTCGACCTGGCCAAGGAGTTCGGGATGACGCTGGTCGGCTTCCTTCGCGAGGAGCGCTTCAACATCTACTCGGCGCCCGATCGCGTCCTCGCCTGAAGGTTCCACCGCCGGCCGGAGACCGCCGAGCGAGGACTTCCGGGTATCCGGTCCGGCGCCGTGTCACCGGACCGGACGGACCGTTCCGGGACTGGCTAAGATCAAGGCATCGCAGGCGACATCAGGTGAGGGACGGTGACCGAGCAGACACCTCCGGCCCGCCGCGTGCGGACGTCGGTGACCGCGGCGGCATCGCGCCTTTCCCGCGTCGGCGACCTGCCCGTCATCTTCATGCTGGCCTGGGTCGGCTGGCTGGCCGTCCCGTGGTCGTTCAGCGGTCTCGCCCAGGCCCGTGCGGCGGCCGCCGTCTGTTCCGGCCACGAGCTCACCGCCGAATCGGCGCACGCCGCCCCACCCGGTCACGCACTCGCCGTCGACCCGGCGCACGCCGCCCCACCCGGCCACGCGCCGCCGGCGGCCGGCCCCGGCGCGATCCCGGCCGCGCTGTCGCCCCAGAGCGTGATCGAGCGGGAACGGGCGAGGATCGCCGGAGAGGTGCATGACGCCGCGGGACACGGGCTCGCCACCATCGCCATGCAGGCGGGCGTCGCCCTCCTGCTGTTCGACGAGCGTCCCGAGCAGGCCCGCGCGTCACTGGAGGCGATCCGCGACACGAGCACGCGGGCGCTCACCCAGCTCCGCGCCGCGCTCGACGGCATCGACCCCGGCGTTCCCGCCGAAGAGGACCTGCCCCGCCTGATCGACGGCGTCCGGGTGGCGGGGCTGCCCATCGACGTCGAACCCGCCGAGCCCACGGTGCCCGCGCATCTTCGGGGCACGGTCTACCGGGTCGTACGCGAGTCGCTGACCAACGTCCTGCGCCACGCCGGTCCCACCCGGGCGCTGGTCCGTGTCGCCAACGACCCGTGCGAGTTCGTGCTGGAGGTCGCCGACCGGGGACGTGGCCGCTTCGGAACCGGCGAGGGTCGTGGTCTGACGGGGATGCGCGACCGGGTGACCGCGGCCGGCGGAGACTTCACCGCGGGCCCGCGTGAGGGCGGCGGATTCCGGGTGGTGGCCCGTTTCCCCCGGGAAACCCGGGAAACCCGGGAAACCCAGTGAGAATCGCCCGATCCCGGCAAGGGCGAGATCATGCTCGTGGAGCGTACATGCCGTCCCACCACGTCTCGGAGCCCAAGTGACCGCCCAGTCCCCGACGGTGATCCGGGTCGCCCTGGCCGATGACCAGGCCATCGTGCGCATGGGGTTGCGAGCGCTCATCGACCGGGAGCCCGATCTGGAATACGTCGGCGAGGCCGAAGACGGCGCGGCCGCGCTGGACCTGATCCGAGACACCCGTCCCGACGTCCTGCTGCTCGACGTCCGCATGCCGGGCATGGACGGCCTCGACACCCTCCGCGCCATCGCCGCCGATCCCGGGCTGCGCGGCACCCGGGTCGTGATGGTGACCACGTTCGAGGTCGACCAGTACGTCTTCGCCGCCCTCCAGGCGGGCGCCAGCGGCTTCGTGCTCAAAGACAGCGCCCCATCCGAGCTCACCCGAGCGATAAGGGTGGTCGCCTCGGGCGAGGCGCTGCTGTCCCCCTCCGTCACCAAGAAGGTCATCGGCCTGTTCGGAAGGCACGACATCGCACCGATCGACGGCCTCGACACGCTCACGCCCCGCGAGCGCGAGATGGTCGCCTGGGTCGCCACCGGCCGGTCGAACGGCGAGATCGCCGAGGAGCTCACTCTCAGCCCCGACACCGTGCGCACGCACGTCAGCAGAGCCATGGTCAAGCTTCACGCCCGTGACCGGGCCCAGCTGGTGGTGTTCGCCGTACGGGCCGGGCTGACCCTCCCCACCTGAGGCCGACGATCCCCACTTGAGGCCGCCCCTCCCCGCCCGAGGCCGGCTCCCTATCTGAGGAAACCCTCGTAGGTGCGCTGCTGCAGCTGCGCCTCGATCTGCTTGACGGTCTCCAGCCCGACCCCGACCATGATGAGGACGGTCGTCCCGCCGAAAGGGAAGTTCTGCTGCGTGCCGGGGTCGCGGAGCAGCACGAACGCGACGAGCGGGAGCAGCGAGAGCAGGCCCAGATAGACGGCGCCGGGCGCGGTCAGGCGCGACAGCACGAACCGGAGATACTCCGCGGTCGGCCGCCCCGGCCGGACTCCCGGCACGAACCCGCCGTGGCGCCTCATGGTGTCCGCCACCTCCGCCGGGTCGAAGGTGATCGACACGTAGAAGTAGGTGAATCCCGCGATCAGCAGGAAGTAGGCGGTCATGTAGAGGGGGTGGTCGCCCCTGACCAGGTAGGTCGAGATCCACTGCGCGACCGGGCCGGTCCCGCCGCTCAGCGACACCGCCAGCTGCGGCAGGTAGAGCAGCGACGAGGTGAAGATGACCGGGGTGATCCCGGCCTGGTTGACCTTCAGCGGGATGTAGGTCGAGGTCCCGCCGTACATCCGCCGCCCGACCAGGCGTTTGGCGTACTGCACGGGAAGCCGCCGCTGGGCCTGCTCTATGAAGACCACGGCCGCCACCAGGAAGACGCCCGAGATCAGCATGAGCACGAGCGCGAAGGGATTCAGCGCGAAGATGTTCGACGCGTAGGACGGGAAGACCGCGACGACCTGCGTGAAGATCAGAACGGACATGCCGTTGCCGATGCCCCTGTCGGTGACGAGCTCGCCGAGCCACATGACGACGCACATGCCGGCCACCATCGTGGCCACCGTGACCACGGCGGACAGCGTGCTCTGGTCGTACAGCAGCCGCTCACGACAGGTCGGGAAGATCATTCCGGTGCGGGCCATCGCCACGACCGCGGTCGCGTTGATCACGGCGAGCCCGACGGCCAGATACCTCGTGTACTGCGTGATCTTCGCCTGGCCCGCCTGCCCCTCCTTCCGCAGCGTCTCCAGGCGCGGGATCAGCACCGCGAGCAGCTGGATCACGATGCTCGCGGTGATGTACGGCATGACACCGAGGGCGAACACCGACAGCTTGAGCATCGCGCCCCCGCTGAAGAGCTGCACCATCTCCACCAGCCCGCCCCTGGCCCCCGCCAGGCAGCGCCGCACGCCCGCGACGTCGACCCCCGGAGAAGGCAGGATCTGGCCGAGCCTGAACAGCGCGACGACGCCCAGCGTGAAAAGCAGCTTCTTGCGGAGTTCGGGCACACGGAAGGCCCGGATGAGCAGGGTTGGCATGCCGCGAGTCTGGCCGCGCCCGCGGAAAGAGGCATCCGCCGGCAGGCGGCTCGCGCCTACGCAGATCCGCGTAGGCGCCGATCTGCTTGGGCGCAGGCGTGGTTTCAGCCGGCGAGTCGTTTCGCCATGAAGACCACATCGCGCGGCCCCGACCGGCGGCGTTCGGTGATCTCGTAGCCGAGACGTTCGTATAGGGCGATGTTCGGCTTCATCAGCGCGTTGGTGTACAGCCGCAGCCCTCCCAGGCCCGCCGTACGGGCCTGGTCCTCGGCGAAGGCCAGCAGGCGCCGGCCGAGCCCCCGGCCATGGCGGGCGGGGGCGACCGCGACGTTGTCCACCAGCAGCACGCCGTCCTCGGGGACCAGGACGATCAGCCCGGCGATCCCCTCCTCCTCCAGCAGGTGAACCTGACCGGCCGCGACGCGCGCGGTGTAGTCGTCGTCCATCGGCTTGGGGCGGACCCCGATCAGATCCGCCCACGGCCGGTAGGCCTCCGCGACGAGCATCTCGACCGCCGGCAGGTCGCCGGGCCGGGCGAGGCGGATCATCGGACCTCCCTGCGAACGTGCTCTGCGGGCTTCGGCGGCGAGGCCTGCGTCATCCGGTGTTCTGCAGGCCGGCGGCGACGCCGTTGACCGACAGCAGCAGCAGCGTGGACAGGCGCTCGCGCTCCTCCTCCGACAGCCCGTCGTCGGCGCGCAGCCTCGACAGCGCGCGCAACTGCAGGTGCGACAGCGCGTCCACGTAGGGGTCGCGGAGCTGGACCGCGCGGGAGAGCACCCTGCGGTTCTCCAGCAGGCGGCTGTGGCCGGTGATCTCCAGGACCAGGCGCCGGGTGAGGTCGTACTCGCGCAGGACCTGCTCGACGAAGTCGTCCCGGCCCCCCAGAGCGAGGTAGCGGGCGGCGATGTCGCGGTCGGTCTTGGCCAGCGACATCTCCACGTTGTCCAGCAGCGAGGCGAACAGCGGCCACTCGCGGTAGGCGGCGCGCAGCTCGTCCAGGCCGGATTCGGAGATCACCGCCTCCAGGCCGCTGCCCAGGCCGTACCAGCCGGGCAGGTTGACCCGCGTCTGAGCCCAGGCGAACACCCACGGGATGGCCCGCAGGTCGTCCAGGGACCGGGGAGCGCCAAGACCGCGCCTGGCGGGACGGGAGCCCAGACGCAGCGAGCCGATCTCCTCCAGCGGGCTGACCAGGGAGAACCACTCGGGGAAACCGGGGGCCTCGGTCAGCGACCGGTAGGCCTTCTCCGAGGCGGAGGCGACCTGCCCGGCGACGCCGCGGAAGCGCCCGGCGGCCTCGGCCGTGCGTGCCTCGATGGACGGGGTGGAGGCGAGCAGCACCGCCGAGGTGACCTGCTCCATGTGGCGGCGGGCGATGGCGGCGTGGCCGTAGCGGGCGAAGATGACCTCGCCCTGCTCGGTGACCTTGAATCTGCCGCCGACCGAGCCCGGCGCCTGGGCGAGCACGGCCCGGTTGGCCGGTCCGCCGCCCCGGCCCAGAGCGCCGCCCCGGCCGTGGAACAGCGTCAGCCGCACGTCGTGCTCGGCGGCCCAGGCGGCCAGCGCCTCCTGGGCCTCGTAGAGCTTCAGGGTCGCGGCGGCCGGGCCGAGCTCCTTGGCCGAGTCGGAGTAGCCGAGCATGACCTCCAGGCGGCGGCCGTTGGCGGCCAGCCGGTCCTGAATGCCCGGGATCTCCAGCATCCCCGACAGCACGGTGGGGGCGTTGGCCAGGTCGGCGCCCGACTCGAACAGCGGGACCACGTCGAGCCGCGGGGCCTTGTCGCCGAGCGCGTGCCCGGCCAGCGTGTAGACGGCGGCGATGTCGTCGGCCGAACGGGTGAAGGAGACGACGTAGCGGGAGCAGGCGGTCACGCCGTAGCGCTCCTGGATCCAGCCGATCGTGCGGATGGTGGCCAGGACCTCGTCGGTGCGCTCGGAGGTCCGTCCGGCGGAGAGCTCGGCCAGCGCCGCGGCGTGGACCTGCGAGTGCTGGCGCACCTCAAGCTCGGCCAGGTGGAAGCCGAACGTCTCCACCTGCCAGATCAGGTGTTGCAGTTCACCGTACGCCTGCCGCTTCGCCCCGGCGGCGACCAGCGACGCCTGGGCGATCCGCAGGTCGGCCAGGAGCTCCTCGGGCGAGCGGTAGGCCAGGTCGAGGCCGCGCTGCCGGGTCGCCACGATCCGGGCGGCGACGAACAGCAGCCACTGCCGGTGCGGCTCCTGCGGGGAGCGGGTCGCCATCTCCGAGACCAACTCGGGGTGGTCGTTCTCGGCGGCGGTCAGCGCGGCCCGCAGCTGCGGCGAGGCCGGGGTGTATCCGGCGGTCAGGGTGAGGGTGCGGGCGATCCGGTGGGTGGCGTTCTCCAGCGCGATCAGCACGTGCTCGGCCTGGATGAGCAGGGCGTCCCTGGTCACCTTGGCGGTGACGTTGGGGTTGCCGTCCCGGTCGCCGCCGATCCAGCTGCCGTAACGGATGAAGGGGCGGGCCAGCGGCTCGCGGGTGCCGGTGCCCTCGCCGAGCGCGGCGTCCAGCGAGCGGTAGACCAGCGGGACCACCCGGAACAGGGTCTCGTCGAAGGCCGCCATGGCGGTGCGGACCTCGTCCAGCGGGTCGAGCTTGGTGGACCTGAGCTGGGAGGTGCGCCAGAGCAGGTCGATCTCCTCCAGCAGCCGGCGGCGGGTCTCGGCCCGTTCGGCGGCGCCCCGCTCGGGACTGTTGTAGTCGGCGAGCCGGCCGCTGATCCGCTGGATCGCGGTGACGACCGCACGCCTGCGGGCCTCGGTCGGATGGGCGGTCAGCACCGGATGCAGCCGCAGCTCCTCCACCAGCTCGGTGACGCGCTCGCCGCCGAGCTCCTGCACGGCCTGCGCCAGGGACTCGGGCAACGGCTCCTCGCCGGTGTCGCGGACCCGGAGCGTGCGGATGCGGAAGTGCTCCTCGGCCAGGTTGGCCAGGTGGAAGTAACAGGTGAACGCCCGGGCGATCTGGACCGCCCGCTCGACGGGCCACCCGGCGACCATCGCGGTGATCTCGTCGACCGAGACCTCACCGCGACGGGCCGCGATGACGGCCTTGCGAAGACGTTCGACATCGGCGAGCAGATCATCGCCGCCGTACTCGGCGATGACCTGCCCCAGGAGCTCGCCGAGCAGCCGCACGTCCGCGCGCAGCTCGTCGGGCATCTCGGTGACGGCGGAAGAACGTTCTGCCTGATGGTGCGCGATGGCGGACATGCTTGCCAGCGTAGCCAGTCGGATTTATCCGGCGGAGCCCGGTCTCACCTATTGGACTAGACCACTCAACTCGGCTGGGAGACCGCGGCCAGGATCTCGGGATATCGCCTGAACCCGAGGTCACCGGCGATCCGCCGGCCGCCCCAGGAGATCAGCAGGCCGTACGGCACGGCCAGCGCGCTGACCCAAATGAGACCGAGCAGGACGGGCAGCGCGACCGGCAGCGCCAGCAGGCCGCTGACGATCAGCGCGCCGAAGGAGGTCACGAAGGCGACGCCGCCCTGCCCGGGCGCGGCGCCGGTGAAGGCGTTGAGCCGCTCGGGCACGGTGTACGGCAGGAGCACGCTCGTCACGGCGCCCACGCCGAGCCCGGCACCCAGGACGCCCCAGGCGGTGAGCGCGGCGGGAACGGCCCAGAGCGGGTCTCCCGCGAGGATGGCGGCGACCACGGCCAGCGCGGTCAGCAGCGGGACGGCGATCGTCGCGACGGCCAGGTGCCGCCCGGCGAGGTCGGCCCGCCAGTCCCGGGCCGTGCCGTAGACCATGGAGTTCATCCACAGCGAGCGGCCGTCGATGCCGAAGGAGTTGGCCGACTGCAGGCCGATCATCACCGCGCCCAGGCACGCCGGACCGGCCGCCAGGGCGACGCTCGCCGCCCCGGTCCGGTCGCGGGTCAGTGAGAAGGCCATGATGCCCGTGACCGCGATGGAGGCGAACCAGCCGACCCTGCCGCGGGGGTCGCGGCGGGCGTACTTGAGCTCCTTGGTGGCGACCGCGGCGAGCGGCCCGTCGGGCAGCAGCCTGGCCAGAAGACCCGTGGAGTTGCGGACGGAGGCCCCCTGGGTGGAGGCGTCCGCCGAGACCAGTGCCCGGCCGAGCGCCGCGATCCAGAGCCGACCGGCCACGACGACCAGGAGGGCGAGGAAGGCCAGCTCGGCGACCGCCACGAGGCCGCCGTCGGCGATGGCGTGCGCGGCCATGCCGGGCGGGGTCCAGCGCAGCACCGAGGCGACGGCGCGCAGCGTCGCGGCCGGGTCGGCCGCCAGGCCGCCGTTGAGCACCAGATTGGGTAGCTGGGCGGCCAGGATGACGAAGATCACTGAGACGGCGAGCACGTCCCGGCCCCTGCGGGTGCGCAGGACGCCGGACAGGGCGGTGGTGACCAGGCGCGAGACGACGATGCAGAGCGCGAACTGCAGCACCACCGCGACGACGCCCAGGAGCACCCCGCCGATTCCGGCGGCCAGGCCCGCGACGGCCCCGGCCGTGACGATCAGCGTGGCGATCGGCCAGACGCCGGTGACGGCGGCGGCGAACATGCCGGCGGCCAGCCGTCCGGCGGGCAGCGGGAACAGCGACAGCCGGGACGGGTCGAGCGTGTCGTCCAGGCCGAACGCCAGGAGGGGGACGACCGTCCAGCTCACCAGGAAGACGGTGAACAGCACGATCGTGACGTCCGTCGCGATGTCGGCGGGCGCCAGGCGAAGCGCCGACATCATCAGGAACCCGAAGGCCGCCACGACGACCGCGGCGATCACGGTGAAGACGAAGCCCAGCAGGCGCCGGGTGTCGCCGCGCAGGTTCCCGGCGATCAGCCGGAGCTTGAGCCGTACGAAGACGAAGGGCCCCACCGGGACGAGGCCGCTGTGATCCCGTGAGCTCGCCTCGGGGCCGGACCGGCCCTGCGGGTTCCCCTCGGGACCGGAGCGACCCTGCGGGTTCACCTCGGCGCCGGACCGGCCCTGCGGACCCGCACCGGGGTCGCCCTGCTCCTGCGGGCTCATGCCGAGGTCGCGCCCAGCCATGACAGGCCCTCCTCCCCGTTTCCGCCGCCGTCGCCGCGGACGCCGACCAGACCGAGGAAGGCCTCGTTGAGGCTGCGCCCCGCACGGACCTCCTCCAGCGGGCCCTGTGCGACGATCTGGCCGCGGCTCATCACCGACACCCAGTCGCACAGGCGCTCGACGAGCTCCATGACGTGGCTGGAGAAGACGACGGTCGAGCCGGAGGCGGTGTAGCGCCGGAGCACCTCGACCAGCGTGTTGGCGCTGACCGGGTCCACGCCCTCGAACGGCTCGTCCAGGAAGAGCACCCTGGGGTTGTGCAGCAGCGCGGCCGCCAGGCCGATCTTCTTGCGCATACCGGTCGAGTAGTCGACGACGAGCTTGTCCGCCGACTCGGTCAGGTCCATGACCCTGAGCAGTTCCTCGGCGCGCCGGCTCACCTCGGCCCTGGGGATGCCCCGCAGCTGGCCGTTGTAGGAGAGCAGTTCCCTACCGGACAGCCGCTCGAACAGGCGCAGGCCCTCGGGGAGCACGCCGATGCGACCCTTGACCGCGACCGGGTCGCGCCAGACGTCGAGGCCGTCGATGTGGACGGCGCCGCCGTCCGGGCGGAGCAGGCCGGTGACCATGCTGAGCGTGGTGGTCTTGCCCGCGCCGTTCGGTCCGACCAGCCCGGCGAAGCTGCCCCGCGGCACGACGAGGTCCACACCGCCCACGGCCACCTGCTGGCCGAATCTCTTCACCAGTTGTCGTGTGCGTACCGCGTCAGCGACATCCGTCATGACCCCTACTTTTGTAGAATTTCCGCTTTTGAGGATCAGCTCTCCTCGCGGGCAACGAACGACCGCCCCCGATAGTTCGTCATGTCAGGAGACGGTTACCCTGCTGAGGATGGGCAGGGGCCGGGAACGCGCCCGGCGCGGGCGGCGGGGCGACGCGCCGCGCAAGGGCGCCGAAGCGGCCGGGGCCGCCCGAAGAGCGTGTGGAGCGAAGAGGAGTGGACCGACCCGATGAGCGCTGAGCCGGTAGCCGCCGAGCTTGACATTCACACCACGGCGGGCAAGCTCGCCGACCTGGAGCGCAGGCTCGACGAGGCGGCGCACGCCGGCTCCGCGCGCGCGGTGGACAAGCAGCACGCCAAGGGCAAGATGACCGCCAGGGAACGGGTCCTGGAGTTCCTGGACGAGGACAGCTTCGTGGAGTTCGACGAGCTGGCCAGGCACCGTTCCACGAGCTTCGGCCTGGAGCGCGAGCGCCCGTACGGCGACGGCGTGGTGACCGGTTACGGCACGGTGGACGGTCGCCCGGTGGCGGTGTTCGCCCAGGACTTCACGGTGTTCGGCGGATCACTGGGCGAGGTCTTCGGCGAGAAGATCGTCAAGGTCATGGACCACGCGCTGAAGACCGGCTGTCCGGTGATCGGCATCAACGACTCCGGCGGCGCGCGCATCCAGGAGGGCGTCGTCTCCCTGGGCCTGTACGCCGAGATCTTCAAAAGGAACGTGCACGCCTCCGGCGTCGTCCCGCAGATCTCGCTGATCATGGGCCCCTGCGCGGGCGGCGCGGTCTACTCCCCCGCCCTGACCGACTTCGTGCTGATGGTCGCGGAGAAGTCGCACATGTTCATCACCGGTCCCGACGTCATCAAGACGGTCACCGGCGAGGAGGTGACGTTCGAGGAGCTGGGCGGCGCGCACACGCACAACTCCAGGTCGGGCGTCGCGCACTACGAGGCCGCCGACGAGGCCGACTGCCTGGAGTTCGCCAGGGCGCTGCTGTCCTACCTGCCCTCCAACAACATGGACGAGGCGCCGGCCTTCGACGCCGATCCGATCCTTTCGACCACCGCGGAGGACCGCGAACTCGACACGCTGATCCCGGATTCGGCCAACCAGCCGTACGACATGCACACGGTGCTGGAGCACGTCCTGGACGACGGCGAATTCCTGGAGGTGCACGCGCAATTCGCGCCCAACATCCTGGTGGGCTTCGGCCGGGTGGAAGGGCGTTCCGTGGGGATCGTGGCCAACCAGCCGATGAGTTTCGCCGGCACCCTGGACATCGCGGCCTCGGAGAAAGCCGCGCGATTCGTCCGGACGTGCGATGCGTTTAACATTCCGGTTCTGACATTTGTTGACGTTCCCGGATTCCTGCCCGGCACCGATCAGGAATGGAACGGGATCATCCGTCGCGGCGCCAAGCTGCTCTACGCCTATGCGGAGGCGACCGTGCCGCTGGTCACGGTGATCACCCGCAAGGCGTACGGCGGGGCCTATGACGTCATGGGCTCCAAACACCTGGGCGCGGACATCAATCTGGCGTGGCCGACCGCGCAGATCGCGGTGATGGGTGCGCAGGGGGCGGTCAACATTCTCTATCGGCGCGAACTCGCCACGGCCGACGATCCCGACGTCCAGCGAGCCCGTCTCGTCACCGAATACGAAGACACGCTCGCCAATCCGTATCTTGCCGCCGAACGTGGGTATGTGGACGCGGTGATCCGCCCCTCCGAGACCCGAGTCCAGATCGTCAGGGCACTGCGCGCCCTGCGTAACAAGCGCGCGACCCTGCCTCCGAAGAAGCATGGGAACATCCCTCTGTGACGCACTTGAAGATCGTTCATGGGGACGCGACAGAGGAAGAGGTCGCCGCACTGGTGATCGCGCTCGCGTCGCGGGTGACCCCTGCGGCGAAAGCCGTACTAAAATCGGAAAATTGGCGTAATCCAGCACATCACATGCGAAAGCCTCTTCCTGTCGGACAAGGTGCCTGGAGATCGAGTGGGCTGCCGAGATAGATCCTCAGAACGGGGTGTCAAGTTGCGCGAGAGTTGGGACTATCTAAGAAATGGGCGCATATAGTCAGCCGATCAGCTAGTTCCGAGGCCTGGAGGACGACATGACCATCCTGGACCTCACCTCCCATCCCGTTGCCGCGAAGTACGCAGTCTTGGTGGACGTGGGGTATCTGTACGCGGCAGCGGGTGAAGTGCTCCTTGGTGCCAAAGAGCGCAAGGAATACCGCGTCGCGGCTGACGAGCTCATCCAGGCGTTACAGAAACACGCAGAAACCCGTATTCACGGCGAACTGCTCAGAATCTACTGGTACGACGCCGCCCGTGACCGGGTGCCGACCGTGGACCAGCGCGTCATCGCGCAGCTTCCCTGGGTCAAGGTGCGCCTGGGCAACCTCAACGCACGGGGCCAGCAGAAGGGTGTGGACGCGCAGATCAGAAGCGATCTGGAGGCGCTCGCCAGGCACCACGCGGTGAGCGACACGATCCTGCTCGCCGGCGACGAGGACATGGTCCCGGCGGTCGAGGCCGCCCAGGCCTACGGCGTGCGGATCCACCTGTGGGGCGTGGAGCCGCCGTACGGCACCAACCAGGCCGAGCGCCTCGTCTGGGAGTCCGACACCGTTGAGATCATCAGCGCCGACTTCCTGCGCTCCTACTTCAGCCGCGCCCCGGTGCCCGTCCCGGTTCCGGCCACCCCGGTGGCCCCTTCCCCGGCCCAGGTCTTCGCCGCCCGCGCCCCTGCCGCGGTCAAGCCGAAGGTCCCCGTCGGCCAGGTGACCAAGCTCGGCCCCAGCCGTCCCCGGGTCGAGGAGGTCGGCGAGCACGTGGCGCAGAAGTGGATCCTCACCCGCGGCCGCGACAACATCCGCGATCTGCTGCCCGGCCCGATCCTTCCCACGGTCATCGACACCGAGTTGCTGATCGAGGCGGAAAAGGAGCTCGGTCACTCCCTGCGCCCGTACCCCGAGGCCCGGGTCTGGCTGCGCGACGGCTTCTGGGCCCGCGTCTACCGCGAGTTCGAGATCGGAGTCGGCGTCTCCTCCAAATGACGGCCGCCTGACGGTCACGTCCGATTCCCGCCAGCCGTACCCTCTGCGCTGCGGATAGCGTCGTCCATGTGTCCGTGAGAGAGCTTGACTTCGACTCCTGTTACCGCGCGGTGGCCTCCAGGGATGCCCGGTTCGACGGGCGGTTCTATACGGCGGTCACCTCCACGCGCATCTACTGCCGGCCGATCTGCCCGGCCCGCACGCCCGCCTCGCGCAACGTGCGCTTCTACCGCCACGCGGCCTCCGCCGAAGCCGCCGGATTCCGGCCCTGCAAGCGGTGCCGGCCGGAGCTCAGCCCCGGCGACCCCGGCTGGGACCATCGGGGCGACCTGGTCGGCCGGGCGCTGCGGCTGATCGACGAGGGCGTCGCCGACGAGGGCGGGGTCGCGAAGGTGGCCAGACGGCTGCACATCACCGAACGGCACCTGCACCGGCTGTTCGCCACCGAGATCGGCGCCGGCCCGCTGGCCGTGGCCAGGACGAAGCGGCTGCTGCTGGCCAAGCAGCTGCTGACCGAGACCGGGCTGTCGATCACCGACGTGGCGTTCGCGGCCGGGTTCGGAAGCGTCCGGCAGTTCAACGCGACCATGAAGGAGACCTACGGCTTCACCCCCGGCGAGCTGCGCGCCACGGCGGGCCGGGCCGTCACCGACAACACGCTGACGCTCCGGCTGCACCGGCGCGAGCCGTACGACGCGCAGGCCCTGATGGGGTTCCTGGGCAGCCGGGCGATCGCCGGGCTGGAGCACCTCGACGAGACGGGCTACAGCCGTGCCGTCCCCGGCGGCACGGTCACCCTCACCCCGGCGCCCGGCCACGTCCGGCTGGAGGTGAGCCTCGACGACACCCGCCACCTGGCCCGCGTCGTCGCCCGCTGCCGTCGCCTCCTCGACCTCGACGCCGACCCGGAGGCCATCGTCGGCGCGCTCGGGGAGACCTCCCTGGCCCCGCTCGTCACCGCCCGCCCCGGCCTGCGGGTCCCCGGCGCCTGGGACGGCTTCGAAGTGGCCGTCCGCGCCGTGGTCGGCCAGCAAATCTCCGTCGCCGGCGCCCGCACCATCCTCGGCCGCATCGTGGACCGGGCCGGACGCCCCACCGGAGCCCAGGGACTCACCCGCCTGTTCCCCACCGCCGCGGAGCTCCTGGAAGCCGATCTCAGCGGGCTCGGGCTGACCGGAAGGCGGGTGGCCACGTTGAAGGCGCTCGCCCTGAAGGTGGCACAGGAGGAGATCGACCTGGACGGAGCGCAGGAGCCGGGAGAGGCCACGGCCGGACTGCTGGAGGTGCCGGGCATCGGACCGTGGACGGCCAGTTACATCGCGCTGCGGGCGCTGCGTGACCCGGACGCGTGGCCCGAGGGGGACCTCGGGCTGCGGCGGGCCATGGCGTGCCTGGGCATCCCCAACGACCACATCGAGCGGTGGCGGCCCTGGCGGGCCTACGCCGCGCTGCACCTATGGAGCCTGTAATGATCGAGGCGCAGACCCTTCCCACTCCCACCGGCCCGCTGGCGCTGCTCTGCCACGAGGGGGTCGTCGTCGCGGCGGGATTCACCGCCGACCCGCACGAGATGCTCCTGCGGCTGCCGCCCC
Organism: Streptosporangium sp. CA-135522; assembly: GCF_050949235.1. Taxonomy (NCBI): domain Bacteria; kingdom Bacillati; phylum Actinomycetota; class Actinomycetes; order Streptosporangiales; family Streptosporangiaceae; genus Streptosporangium; species Streptosporangium sp. CA-135522. The sequence continues at coordinate 1,446,386 of NZ_CP192026.1, read as the reverse complement.
GGCTCCAGGAGGGCGGCCTCGCACGGGTGGCGGACCTCGGCCACCCGGCCCAGGCCGTGCGGGACTACCTGGACGGCGACCTGACGGCCCTCGACGACGTCGAGGTGACGCAGCCGGGCACGCCCACCCGGCAGCGGCTCCTGACGGCCCTGCGGGAGGTCCCGCCGGGAGTCACGATCGGCTACGCCGAGCTCGCCGAACGGGCGGGGTTGCAGAGAACGGCGGCCAGGGCGGCGGGGGCGGCGTGCGCGCAGAACCTCATCGCGCCGTTCGTCCCGTGCCACCGCATCCTGCCCTCCACCGGCGGCTTCGGCGGCTACTACTACGGCACGCCGGTCAAGCGGTGGCTGCTCACCCACGAGAAGGCCCTCGCCCAGACCAGCGTGCTGTGACCGGGCCGGTGACCGGCGGTCCCGCCCCGGCGATCAGGCGCCCTGGGCGGGACCGCCCGAGCGGCCAGGCGCCTGGGCGGGACCGCCTCGGCGGTCACGGCGTCCCCCTCCTGACGGTGCTCTGCACCTCCCCCACCTCGACGTCGCGGGTGGCGGCGACCTGGACGGGGTCGTAGGCGAAGGGCACCACGTTGTCCTGCACCTGGATGGGCCAGACCGAGGTGACGGTCAGCGTGTAGAGGTCGCGCGGCTGGTCGGCCGAGGCGCGCAGGTATCGGACGCCGCAGGTGAAAGCGCCGCCCTTGACGTACGGCCTGCCGCCCGGCCCGCACTCCTCCTTGACCTCGGCGCGGTCGGCGGTCGTGCCCGCGTCGATCTTGACGTCCCGCAGGGTCGCGATCACGGTGGCGCTCATGAACCCCGGGATCGTGGCCGTCACCGAGCGGGTGGGCGCGCCGATGCCGTCCAGCCAGACCCAGGTCGGCAGGTTGACATAGCTCTTGGCGTCCGGGTTGAGCTGGATCTTCGGTTCGGGCACCGTCAGCGCGGCGCGGGCGATCTCGACGAGCTCGGCGATGGTGATCCCGGAGGGCGGGGTCGTGCCGGGCGGCACCCAGACGAAGGCGTCCAGCCCGTTCCAGCAGGACACGCCGTCGGGGTCGGCCCCGTTGTAGGCGGGCGACCACCAGCGGCCCGGCTTGCCGACCTTGTCCTTGAACTGCTTGAGGAACTCCTGGTACTTCTCCTCGGTGGCGCCCGGGGTGTAGCGGAACCACCAGTCCCGCACCTGCTGCTGGTTGGCCAGCATGTCCTCGGCGCTCTTGGCCGGTTCGTACCAGCAGGGGCGCTTGATCCGGTAACCGTCGCTCTTGCCGTTGAGCCCGGTGCCGGTGATGACGATCTGGGAGTTCTCCAGGCGGACCCCGGCCGTGCGGCCGTCCTGGAAGCCCTGGCCGCCGCTGCCGCCGGGGTCCTTTCCCCCGGAGCCGAGCAGCAGCAGTCCCGCAACGACCACATTCATGATCATCGAAGACATCCCTTCGCGCGTTCGCTGGGAAGTTCCGCATGACGCAGCAGCTTGATCCGCCAGACCCCGTCGTCACCCCGCCGCAGCCCCACGGCCTGGAGGAAGGGCTCCCTGGTCCAGTCGGGCTGTCTGCGGAGCGCCTTCCCGGTCTCCGCGTCCAGCAGCCGCATCCCCGTCTCATCGACGCACCCGTTGAGCTCCGCCCCGCGCCCGGTGACCGAGACGACGTTCAGCGCGTACAGCCGGGAGGTGCCGCGCACGGATCTGCGCTGGTCCAGGAACTCCTGAACCCACGAGTAGGCGTCCCGGCTCGCGCCGTCCTGGACCGTCTCCAGATAGGCGGTGTCCCGGCCCCCCGTGACGACCGCCCTGAACGACCCGGCGCGGTAGTCGCGGAAGGCGTCGATCATCCCGATGGTGTCCCGGTCGGTCACGGCGGGCCACTCCACTACCACCTGGACGCCGGGCGCGACCTCGACCGTCTCCGTCCTCGGGCCTTCCGGGCCCGTCGAAGCGGTCACGTCCTGCCCTGACGCGCTCGGATCACCGGCCGGGAGATCGACGGGGGTGAACGGCCGGGCGACCGGTGCCGAGCAGCCCACCGGCACGAGCAGGGTCAGCGCGAGCACCGCACGGCCGCCTGCCGTACGGAACCACTGGTATGCGGGGATCTGCACGACTTCATGCCTCCTTCTCGCCCGCTTCTCGCCCGTCACGCTTCTCGCCCGCTTCTCGCCCGTCATGGCGCCGGCCCGCCTCGGTCCGTTCACGCCGACGGCGCCGAACGCATCCGCCACGAAGGCAGCAGCTCGTCGATGAGCGCCTCCGTCTCCGGCGCCATCCCACCGCCGTCCGCCCGGGACCCGGCCCGCCGGTGCAGGGCCTCGACCACGGCCCGCAGGCGGCCGGGGTCGCCGGTGAGGTGGGTGGCTCGCAGCAGGTCCCGCCAGAGCGCCTCGTCGTCGGGGGCCATCAGCAGCCCGGCCCGCGCCGCCGCGGCGGCCTGCACGGCCTCGCCGTTGTTCAGCCGCATCTCGCAGAGCCGGTGGGCGGCGTCCGCGACGCCGGCCGTCACGTCGTACTCCAGGTCGTCGGCGGCCAGCCAGGCGTACCGGCCGCGCGGGCGGCCGTTCAGCAACGGGCCGCGCACCAGGTTCAGCGCCTTCTCCAGGAGTACGGCGCGCACGGCGGGATCGGCGTGCGAGCGGCGGACGAGATCGCGGAAGAGCATCCAGTCGGTCCTCACCTCCGGTCCGAGACGGAGCCGTCCCGACTCGTCGGCGTAGAGGTTGGGCCGCCCGGCGCTGTCGGTGCCCAGCCACGCGACGACCCTGGCGATCGTGGCGTCCCTGACCACGGACTGCACGCCCCGCGGCCAGAGGATCCCGCCGAGCACGACCGGGTGGACGCCGCCCGGATGGGTCGCCAGATAGACGACGAGCTCGACGGCGAGCACGGCCCGGCCCTCCTCCATCGGAGGCGGGCCGGTGATCTCGACCGGCCCCAGGATCCGCACCTCGATCGAGGCCGTCTGCGGGACCGGCTCCGGCTCCTCCGGCAACGGCTCCCCGTCGAGCCGCCCGGCCGTCTGGAACAGGTCGATCAGGGCTCGGTAGTGGCGATGGGGCAGCAGCTGCGCCGCCACCTCGAAGCCGAGCGCGTCCACCCTGGCCCTGCCGTCCTCGGTGATCTCCCAGTTCCAGGTGGCGTGCGGGACCTCGCCCGCCACGACGTACCCGGCGGCCGTGCGGGTGCCCTTCCTGGCGAGCATCGCCAGGCGGCGCCCCTCTTCGGCGCTGGGGGCGACCGCGGACAGCACGTAGTGCGGCGGCCAGATCGGATCGGCGGCGCGTCCGTGGATCCGGCCGGTGAGCACCTCGCCGCCGTGGCCGCGCTCCTCGGCCGTGGACTCCAGCTCGGGCAGGATCTCGGCCAGGCTGCCCGCGCAACGGATCCGGTCGGGGGCGATCACGGCCAGCTCCTCGCCGAAGCCGACGAGCGTGACGCGCATCCGGTCCGACCAGCGGTTGGTGGCCAGCTCCACCGCGAGCGCGGCGAGAGCGGCGGTGCTGTGCGGGCCCCTGAGGCTGATCAGCCCGTGCGCCGCCTCAAGGTCGACGAGCACCCGCCCCTCACCGTTGGAGCCCAGGGAGACCAGCCCCGGATACGGCGCGGGGGCGCCGGCGAGCGCCTGCTCGTCGAGCTGCCGGCCCTCGTGCGCCGGCAGCCGCCACACCTGACCGCCGTCGTGGGCGGCCCAGGGCGCGGGGGCGTCGAGGTCGGGCGGATGGATCCACAGGTCGAGGGTCCGCGACGACAGGTGCGCGGCGTAGACGGTGGGCGGGACGCGGTTCTGGGCCGCCAGCGACCTGCCCAGCAGGCGCAGTCCGATGTCGAGCATCCGGCTGCCCGGCGCGTCGGCGCCGAGCCGGAGCGCGAGCTCCGCCTGGGCCGCGTCGTCCCTCGGCCGGACGATCCGGTGCCCGAACGCCCGGTACCACAGCTGCCGCCTGCGTCTGCGGCCGAGCGCCGCCAGCAGCCCGGCCGCCGCCAGCGAAGCCCCCGCCAGGTAGTCGAGCATCCCCGGCCCGGAGTCCTGCCCGGCGTGAGCACCCCCGGGTCCGGCGGTCACGGACGGGTCGTGCCCGGCGCCGTGCCCGGTGGAGCTCTCCCCGGAGGGTCGCCGGGGGTCGCCGGCGGGATCGCGGCGGGTCTCGGCGGGTGTGGTCTTCCCTTCGCCGGGGACGATGGAGGTGTCCGAGGGGCGGGAGATCTCCGTCGAGGGTTCTTCCGGCAGGCCCGGACGGTCGGGGGCGAAGGTCTGGGTGCGGCCGTCGAGCTCCGCCGGCTTCCCCGGGTGGTCCTTGAGCGTGTCGTCGCGAGGCTGGGCGGCCGGGACGATGTGGACGTTCCTGGCGTCGGCCGGCATGTCCAGCACCCAGCCGGGCCTGATCAGGTCGGCCATGCGCAGGCGGCTGCCGTCGGGCTGTTCCTTGTGCTGGTTGAGCCGGTAGATCTCCGGGTAGCGCCGCCCGTCGCCCAGGCACTTCTCCGCGATCTCCCACAGGCTCTCGTGGTGGCGTCCGTGCGGGGGCTGCACCACATACACCTTCTTGGCCTTCTCCACCGCGATCAGCGGCGCCCGGTCCTCGACGACCGGCGCGGACAGCGCGACGGAGGCGACGGCCGGGCGGTCGACCTGCGCGCCGCCCGGCTTCGCGATCGGCACGACCACCGCCGACACGGTGAACAGCAGCAGCACGGCCGAGACCAGCCGGTTGGCGAGCGCCTGGGTGCCTCCGGAGAGCGGGACCCTGGCCGGCATGCCGACCCGCCGCAGCCCGGCGTAGATCTCGACGATCACGCAGACGGTCAGCTGCAACCACGCCAGCCAGACCAGCAGCACGAGGATCGCGACGATCGTGCTCGTACCGACCTGGCTGGTCAGCAGGTCGAGATCGAGCAGCTCGGGCGGGAGCGGCGGCCCCGCCAGGTGCAGCAGGGCGTAGGGGACGCCGCCGACGAGCGCGACCAGCACGACCAGCGCGCCGAGTCCGGCCAGCAGGTCACCCGCGGTGCGCCTGGGCCTGATGCGCATGGGCTGTCGCGTGGGCATGCGTCTCCCTCCCCCTCCAGATTCGTCGTACGGTCACCCGCTCGGCCAGCGGTTCGCGGCAATTGGTCTAGGACATTCGAGGCGGTCCTTCCCGCCCGCACCGGCCGCGACCGGCCATCAGGCGTCCTCCCCCGTGTCCGGGCCGGCGGTGGCCTCCGCCTCCGTCTCGGCGCCGGGGAAACCGAACGCGGAGAGGAAGAAGGCCTTCCACGGCACCGAGACCCGCACGGTGACCTCGGCCTGGCCGCCGCCGACCGTGCATTCGGCGACCCGCACGTCGTCGGTGGAGTGAGCCGAGACGATGTCCCCGGCTTTGCCGCAGACCGTTCCCTCCTCCAGCAGGCGGGCCTGGCCGGTGGCGCGCAGGTGCTCGACGTCGATCTGGTCGGCGGCCGCCCGAGCCGCCTGTTCGGCGATGTCGGCGGCCCGCAGCCGGGCGTTGATGGCGGCTCCGCCGTCGACCAGCAGCCCGGCCAGCAGGAAGACCACCACCGAGAAGATCACCGTGAAGACCGACATCGACCCCCGCTCCGCGGCACGACCACCCGGGACGACGGGCTGCGGTTTCGCGCAGGCCCGCTCCACGCAGGCCCGCTCCGCGCAGGCCTGGGGAGCCGGCCCCGGCCACGCGCCCGGGGCGCCGTCGCGGGCGGGACTCACTCGACCCTCCGGAACTGCTCCAGCGGGACCACCGAGTCGCCCCTCATCTGTTTGGCGGCGCCGAAGCCGAGGAAGTCCAGGTCCAGCGAGCAGGTCACCTCGGCCCGGACCAGGCCGCCCTCCTCCCAGGTCGTACCGGCCAGGCTGACCTCGGGCTCGCACTCGCCCGACAGCGACTCCTTCGCGGCGTCGGCGGCGGCGGACTCGGCGTCGGAGCGGGTGCGCTCGACCGAGGCCGCCCTGGCCGCGTCCCTGGCCGCCCCGTTGACCTCTCCCTGGGCCTCCACCACCCGTCCCGCGCCGACCAGGAAGAGCAGGAACAGCAGGAAGACCGGAGCCAGCAGCACCGTCTCGGCCGTCAGCGATCCGCGTTCGCCGCCGCGCCGCGCGCGCCCGAACCGCGCGCGTTCGTACAACGCGCGTCCGTGGCGTGCGCGTTCGTACGCCGCGTGCCCGAACCGCGCGCGTTCGTACGGCGCGCGCACGCGTTCGCGTCGGGGGGATGCCGAGAGGGTCACGGGCACCCCTCGCTCCCGTCGTCGGGGCGGAAGCACTCGACCGGCCCGCCGAAACGCGAGGTGATGGTGAACGTCGTGGACGGCAACAGCGGGACGACCTGGACCGCCGTGGCGGTGATCTCGACACCCCGCTGGTCGCCCTCCTGCCAGGTCGTGACGGTGGCGCCGTCGAGGAGCCTGGGACCGACAGCCTTGATCACCTCGTCGGCCCGTTCCTTGGCGTCGCTCTCCCAGGATTCGGTGTCGACCCGGGCGAGCCGGGCCCCTTCCCGGGCGGCGGCGTCGGCCACCTGGCGCCCGTGGAACCACAGGGTGAACTGCACGACGAGCAGGATGACGGCCAGCACCACCGGCATGATCATCGCCAGCTCGATGACCGCGACACCCCGCTCCCGGTCACGGCTCTCCGCCGCCACCCTGGTCACCTCCACCGCCGCCGCTGTTGCCGAACTGGGTGGAGATGTCGTTCTGCTTCTGCAGGACCAGGGTCCTGATGAGCGTGGCGAGACCCAGCGCGACCCCGGCGATGATGGCCGTGATGATGACCCACTCGACGGCCGAGGCCCCTCGGGTGGGGGCGTTGCGCGCCTTGTCGATCCGCACGCTCAGTAGGGCGCTCGCGTAGACGATCCACGGATGGCTCAGCATGGTCAGGACCCCAACATCTTCATAGCGGCCGGAAAACTCAGGAAGATCACGAAGCCCGCGCAGAGCAGGAGCTGGGCGACGAGCATCGATTGGGACCGCTCACCCGCCTGCCCCTCCACCTCGGCGAGCTCACGGCGCCGCATGGTCGCGGCGCGGGCGGTCAGGGAGGCGCGGACCTTGGCGCCGTCGTCGGCGACCAGCCCGAGCGCGGCGGACAGGTCACGCAGTTCGTCCACGTTGATCTCGTCACCGAGCTGCCCGAGGGCCTGCCAGGGGGTGATGCCGACGATCCTGGCGTTGCCGAGCGCCTCGCGGATCCGCGTCATCGCCCAGTTGGCCCCCTCCTCCTCGGCGCTCGGGCTGCCCACCGAGACCGCCATCATCAGCGCCTCCGGCACGCCGCGCCCGCCCGCCAGGTTCATCGCGACCAGGTCCAGGAAGGCCCCCACGACGTGCCGGAAGTCGCGGCGCATCCGAGCGGCGTCCCGTTTGACCTGCAGATCGGGCAGGACGAAGAAGACTCCGGCCACGGCGAGGGCCGCCCACAGCGGGATGGTGAGCGAGACGCCCCACTCCATCAGCGCCAGCCAGCCGGCCAGCAGCGGGAACGCCAGCAGCCCGGAGACCGCCAGCAGCACCTTGGTGGCCAGGAACCCCTCGAACGACCTGCCGAGCAGGGCCAGGTCCGCCTTGGCCGAGCGGACCTCCCACCCCCTGGCCGCGTAGAAGCGCGCCAGCCGTACGCCCAGCCCGCGCCGGAAGGCGCTGACCTCCTCGTCGGGCAGGATGAGCTGCATGCGGGGGACGTCCGTGCCCTCCCTGGCGGCGTCCAGCGCCAGCAGCCGCGTCACCAGCCCCGGGCGGGCCGGGAACAGCGCCCGTATCAGCAGGAAAAGGCCCAGTCCGAGCACCGATCCCGCGAGCAGTGCCTCAGTCATCGCGCACCTCGCCTCCCGAGGGCAGGCCCAGTAGCCGGGCGGGCTTGTCGAAGCGGGCCAGGCGGCGCATCCAGGCGAACCCGGCACCGAAGAAGGCGGCGACCACCACGAGCACGGCCTGGCCGAGGGTGTTGTCGTACTCCTCGACGTAGGAGGGGTTGAACACGACCAGTGCGACGGCGAAGGCGACGGCCGTACCGACCACGATCTGGACGCTGCGCCGCGTGGAGCGGCGCTCGGCCTCGACCCGGCGGCGCATGTCGAGCTCCTCCCGGGCGGAGACGGCGAGCGCGCCGAGCACGTCGCGCAGGCCGGGACCGCGCAGCTTGGAGTTGAGGATCAGCGCGGCCACGACCAGGTCGGCCGACGGGTCGTCGAGCTCGTCGGCGAACAGCCGGAGCGCGTCGGACAGCGGCATCCGGGTGTGCAGGCGGTCCACCAGCGCGCGCAGGTGCGGGCGGAGCATGGGGGCCGCGGCCCGGATCGAGGACGGGATCGCCTGCTCCAGGCCCGCCGCCCCGGCGATGGTGTCGCGCAGCGATTCGGTCCAGGCCGCCAGCCCTTCCAGCCGCCGCATCGCGGTGCGCTCCTCGGCCGCGCCACCCGACAGGCCCCGCCATCCCAGGGCGAGGAGCACGGCCCCGGCCGCCATGACGGGCCAGCCGGTCACCACGAGCACGAGCACGCCGGCGATGGCACCCACCGCGGACCGGGTGGACAGGGCCCGCAGGAGCTCACGCCGGCCGGCCTTCTTGCCGGGGGCGGACGGCCGGGGGCGCGTGCCGTACAGGGCCAGGCCGAGCAGGAACAGCCCCCCGCCGACCGCCGCCCCGGCCAGCAGCGCCAGCGGGTCGAACAGGCCGGGCGGGACGGGGATCACGGCCGGCCTCCGGCGGAGGGGACGCGGCGGGCCGACGGCCCGGGCGAGGTGGGGGTCATGCCCAGCCTCCCGGGTCGTAGCCGTGGTGGGCGAGCTCCTCCAGGCAGGACAAGGGGGCGTGCGGCAGCACCCGGCCGTCGGGGGACAGGGCGAACACCTCCGAGGAGAGCACCCGGCCGTCCACCCCGGCCACCTCGCGCACGCTCGACACGAAGCGGCGCAACCGCCCGCCCGCCGCGTAGTCGTTGCGCTTCTCGATGAACACCACGAAGTCGATCGCGCCCGCGATGAGCATGTGGGTCGCCTCGATCGGCAGTCGTTCGGCGGCCTGGAGCGCGTAGGTGGCGATGCGGTTGAAGACCTCCATCGAGGAGTTGGCGTGGATGGTGGACAGCGAGCCGTCGTTGCCCTGGGTCATCGCGTTGAGCATGGTGACGATCTCGTCGCCGAGCACCTCGCCGACGATCACCCGGGACGGGTTCATCCGCAGCGAGCGGCGCACCAGCTCGGCCATGGTGATCTCGCCCTGACCCTCGGAGTTGGGCAGCCTCTGTTCGAAGGCCACCACGTTGGGATGCAGCTCGGAGAACTGGTCGAGTCCGAGCTCCAGCGCGCGTTCGACGGTGATCAGCCGCTCCGACGGCGGGATCTCGTTGGCCAGCGCGCGCAGCAGGGTCGTCTTGCCGGCGTTGGTGGAGCCGGAGATCATGATGTTCTTCCTGGCCGCCACGGCGGCCGACAGGAAGCGGCCCAGCTCGGGGGTGAGCGTGCCGTTTCCCACCAGGTCGCTGAGGAAGACCTTGCCGAGCCGGGAGCGGCGGATGGAGATGGACGGGCGGACCGTCACGTCCATCACCGCCGACAGCCGGGAGCCGTCCGGCAGGCGCAGGTCGAGCTGGGGGTTCGCGGTGTCGAACGGCCTGCTGGTCAGGCCGCTGTAGGCGGCGAGGATCTGGATCAGCTCGACCAGTTCCTCGTCCGACTCGGCCACCGGCTCGCGCATGATCTCCTGGCCGTCGGCGTAGCCGACGAAGACCCGGTCGCAGCCGTTGATGTCGATGTTCTCGACCTCGGGGTCGTCCAGTAGCGGCTGGAGCCGGCCGACGCCGAACAGCGCCGCGTGGATTCCGGCGGCGAGCGCCTCCTCCTCCTCGGCGGTGGGCGGGGTCCGTCCGACGCCGATCTCGCCGCGCGCGAACTCCTCCAGCACCTGCGCGATCAGCGCGCGGGCGAACTGGCGCTCGTCCTCTCCGGTCATCGGCACCAGGCCGCTGGCCTGGTCCAGGCGGCGCTGGTGGGCCAGCCGGTCGCCGACCTCCTGCCGGAAACGCTTCACCAGCGTGTGGTCGATCGTCATGCGGCGGGCTCCGGGGCTCGGACCTGGGCGGCCAGGCGGCCCGCGAGCTCGCGGGCGGTGCGGATCAGCAGCGAACGGTCCAGGCGTCCGCCCCACTGGCCGCGCAACAGCTCCGCGCCCCTGGGGTCGTGGGCGAGCCCGCTCACGAAGGCGACCTCCCTGCCGGTGGTGGCGACGATCCGGCGGACCTCGTCGATCGTCGTGCGGTATTGCCGGGGGTCGGCGATCACGACCACCGCGACCTGCGGGCCCCGGGACATCACCTGGAGGCGTTCGCGCAGGTGGGCGACATGATCCAGGCTCGCCCTGGTGAACAGCACCACCATCTCGGCCTCGGCCGTCAGCTCGGCCGTCTCGGGGTGGCCGCCGAGGCGGCCGCAGTCGGCCAGCACGTCGGCGTGGGGCAGCGCGGCCATTGACCGGCCGAGCGGGCCCCACAGCCAGGTCAGTCCGGCGGCCTGCTCGCCGTGGGTCAGCCCGGCCAGGACGTCCAGCCCTCCGACGATCTTCTGGGTGTGCTCGTGGATCTGGTCGGGGTGCAGGCCGCGACGGGCCGTGGCGCCCAGGGTGAGCAGGCCCCGGGTGGGGTTGAGCACGCCGCCGTCCGCGGCGGGAAGACGGTAGGCGAGGTCTCCGCCCGCCGGGTCGCACTCGGCGAGCAGCACCGGCCGCGGCCAGACCGCGCCGAGCGCGGTGGCCGCCGTGGTCACGCCCGGCGCCCCCTTGTCGGCGGCCAGCACGATGAGGGCCACGTCAGCGCGCCCCCGGCAGTTCGGCCAGGGCGATCTCGCCGTTGGAGGCGTAGGCGGCGATCGTCGGCGACACGGTGGCGTCCACGATGATCGTCACCTGGCCGGACGAGCCGCTCTTCCCGGGGATCGCGGTGCTGCTGACGAGCGCGGCCTGTGCGAGCACGCGACTTTGCGTGTCGGCCGTCCCGCCCCGTCCCGTCACGTGGATGACCTGGACGCGATCGCCCTGCACCAGGCCCGCGGGGAACTGGCCGGGCTTGAGCGCCAGGCCCACCCGCGCCTTGCCCGGACCCAGCTCCGCGCTGGCGGAGACGACCATCTCCCTGGTCAGCAGGGTGCCGGGCAGCAGGGTGACGCGGGCGTAGTTCTCCGAGACGCGGGCACCGTCGGCGTAGGCCACGTAGCCGATGCCGGTGGCGGCGATCTGGACCTCCCGCATCGCGGTCCGGGGAATGCGCTGGCCGGTGCCGACCTGCTGGACGATCTGGATGGCGGAGACCCGGTCTCCGCTGCGCAGGACCAGAAGGGTGGTGGCCAGCGCACCGCCCAGGATGAGCAGCAGTGCGAGGGCCGCGAGCGCGGGTCTGCGCTCGCGCGGGGGGACGGGGAGTTTGCGCGACGCCGGTCCTGAAAGGGTGCCTGTCGAGCCTTGCCGCTCGGCGTTCACCGATGGACGGCCCGCTGGCTTCTCACTGGTCCTCATGGGCAGGGGGACTCCCAGAGTGGATCACAAATATGGGGACTACGGGTTGAATTTACGCCATTATGCGCACCGTACCGATGAACTGCCGGACAAAAGCCAAGACCCATGCTCGTTTGATAGGAACGGGTCTGTCAACGTCGATCCGGAGAAAACTGACGGTTTGGATAGGTGACAGATGACTTATCTGAGTGATAAGAGTTTGGATTAACTCTCGCAACAACCGTCCCGGTATTTACACATGTCATTCCGATGAAAGTTCCGCTACCTTCACCCTGCCACCGGAAGATCGTGCGCTTCCGGTCACCTGAACCCGTTCAAAATGTGTCATCCTGGCGCCATGGCCAACTGGTTCAGGCGCGGCACATCGGGCACGGGACGCATCCGGCTCCTGCGGGCGGCGATCGAGCGGCTACGGCGTCGCGGGGTCCGGCGCATCGCCGGCGCACCGGTGACGGACAGGATGGTCGAGGGCCTGCACCGCGCGGCGGCCGGGCTGGCCGAGGTCACCTCCGAGGTCAGCGCCTACGCCGGACTGCTGGAGGAGAAGACCGGCGAGCTGCACGCCAGGACCCGGGCCCGGCGCGACCCCACCGGATCCGGCTGAGTTTTCCACAGCCTCGCGCGGCGAATCCCCACCCTTCCTGGGGCGCTCAAATCGACAAACGCCCATTAAGAACGGCATAACCGGTCAACGCCGCTCGAAAGTTGTCCACAGGTAGGCACGTTTTCCACATACCAGGCCGTGCCCCATGGCATTGCCGCAAACAGCTCCTCCCGGGCCGTCGCCACTCTGTACCGTGGACCGGGGGCCGACCCGAGGAGAGCGGCGATGCGGATCATGCTCACCGTGCTCGACGAGCACGCCGACCGCGATGTCGTGGTCGAGGGCGACGAGACGACCACGGTGGCACGGCTCGCGGAATCGCTGGCCGGGCAGGGCGGCGAGCGGCCGACCAACGTGGTGCGGCTGACCCGCAGCAAGGCCCCCTACGGCCTGGGCCACGACTCCCCCGGCGCCGAGCCCGCGACGCTCTGGCGGGACGGCCGCCCCCTGGACCCCGGCGCCCCCGCACTCGGCCTGCTCCGCGACGGCGACCTCGTCACCCTCGACCGCGACCTGGCCGGGGCCACGGTGGCCGAGGAGCCCGGCGGCATCGTGGAGATCCGCGTGGTCGGCGGACCCGCCGCCGGGTCCGTGCACCGCCTCAGCCTGGGGGTCCACTCCATCGGCTCCGACCCCGCCTGCGCGGTGGCGGTCTCCGATTCGCGGCTGCCCGGCGAGGCGGCCGTGGTCAGGCTCACCCCGGACGCCATCACCGTCGAGCCGGGGCCGGGAGCCGCGCCCCTGCTGGATCGCGAGCCCCTCGAAGGGGCGGTGCCCTGGTCCGAGCACGCCCTGCTGACCTGCGGTGCGACCGCGCTGACCCTGAAGGCCGTGGAGCCTCCCGACGCGCACCTGGACGCCCAGCCCGACGGGGGGCTCGCCTACAACCGGCCGCCCCGGCTGCGCGCTCCGGGCGGCGAACGGCGCTTCGAGGTTCCGGCCGAGCCCCGGCGCGCCGAGACCATGAGGCTGCAACTGCTGACCGCCTTCCTGCCCGCCGGGCTGGGGCTGGCCATGGCCTGGGCGCTCAAGACGTGGTATTTCCTGCTGTTCGCCCTGATGACTCCGCTCATCATGATCGGTCAGTGGTGGAGCGACCGGCGGCACGGCCGCAAGCAGTACCGCCAGCAGGTCAAGCAGTACCGGGAGCGGCTGAAGGTCTTCGAGGCCGCAGTGGAAGAGGCCCGGGCCGCCGACGAGGCCGAACGCCGCGCCGCCGCGCCCGACCCCGCCGAGGTGCTCCTCACCGCCACCGGCCCCCGGCGGCGGCTGTGGGAGCGCCGCGACCACGACCCCGACGCGCTGCGCCTGCGGGTCGGCCTCGCCGATCTCCCCGCCGGCCTGGAGTTCACCCCCGAACGCTCCGCCCCGGCCGACGTCCCGCTGCCCGACCTCCCGACCTGTCACGCGGTGCCGGTGGCGCTGGCCATGCGCCGCCTGGGCGTGGCGGGCCTGACCGGGCCGCGAGAGCCGGCCGCCGGGCTGGCCCGATGGCTGGTCGGCCAGGCCGCCGCCCTGCACAGCCCGCGCGACCTGGCGATCGTGGTGCTGTCCGCGCACGGCGACGGGAGCGAGCGCTGGAACTGGGTCCGCTGGCTGCCGCACTGCGCCCCGCACGGCGGCGAGGACTGCGTGGCGCTGGTGGGCGCCGACCCGGAGGCCGCGGCCCGCCGGGTGAGCGAGCTGACCACGCTGATCGACGAGCGTCTCGGCGAGGAGGAGGGCCCGTCGTTGAAGCTCGGTCGCGTCCCGTCCGGTTGGGGCGACCTCGGCGGCGCGACCGGACGGGACGCGGTCGAGGCCGCCCCGGTCTACGACGAGCGCCCCTACGACGTGCTGGTCGTCCTGGACGGCGCCCAGGTGCTGCGCGCGCTGCCCGGCATGCCGCAGGTGCTTCGCCAGGGTCCCCGGGCGGGCGTCTACACCCTGGCCGTCGACGACGACCAGCGGCTGTTGCCCGAGGAGTGCGCCACCGTCGCCGACGTGACCGCCGACGGCCTGGTACGGCTGCGCGGCGGTGGCCTGGACGACCTCGGCGAGATCCTGGCCGACCAGGTCTCGGCCTCCTGGTGTGACCGGCTCGCCCGCTCCCTCGCCCCGATCCGCGACGTCAGCCGTGACGACGCGAGCCTGGTCCTGCCCGGGTCCGCGCGGCTGCTGGAGCTGCTGGAGCTGCCCTCGGTGTCGGGCGCGACCCTGGCCGGGCGCTGGGGCCGGACCACCGAGGCCCTGATAGGTGTCGGCCCCGACGGTCCCTTCTCCGTCGACCTGCGCCGGGACGGGCCGCACACGCTCATCGCGGGCACCACGGGCGCGGGCAAGTCCGAGCTGCTGCAGACCCTCATCTGCTCGCTCGCGGTGGCCAACCGGCCGGACGAGATGACGTTCGTGTTGATCGACTACAAGGGCGGGGCCGCCTTCAAGGAGTGCGTACGGCTCCCGCACACGGTCGGCATGGTCAGCGACCTGGACGGCCATCTGACGCAGCGGGCCCTGGCCTCCCTGGCAGCCGAGATCCGCCGCCGGGAACGGCTGCTGCTGGCCGCCGGGGCGAAGGACATCGAGGACTACCATGAGCTCCGCGACGCCCAGACCGCCCGCGCCTCCCGCGACCTGCTCGTGGCCGGCGGCAGGACCCCGGCCAGGCCGATGCGCGGGCGCGCCGACCCGCCGCCGGCGCTGCCCCGGCTGGTGCTGGTCATCGACGAGTTCGCCGCCATGGTCAGCGAGCTGCCCGACTTCATGACCGGGCTGGTGGACATCGCCAGACGGGGACGCTCGCTCGGCATCCACCTCATCCTGGCCACCCAGCGGCCCGGCGGCGTGGTCACCGCCGACATCCAGGCCAACACCTCGTTGCGGATCGCGCTGCGGGTGACGGAGGCCTCCGAGTCCGCCGACGTCATCGGCCGGCCGGACGCCTCGCACATCTCCAAGTCCACTCCCGGCCGCTGCTACGTGAAGTCGGGCGCGGGCGCGGCGGCCGCCGTGCAGACGGCCAGGATCGGCGGCCGGGCTCCGGCGAGCTCCACGGACGTCAGAGCGCGGGTGACGGAGGTCGGCTGGCCGGCTCTGGGACGGCCGCTGTCCACATCCGAGACGGCCGTCGACGGCTCACCGGTCACCGACCTGTCCGTGCTCGCCGACGCGCTGGCCGACGCCGCCCGCGTCGCCGGGATCCCGCGACAGCCCAGCCCCTGGCTGGAACCGCTCGGCGACCTCGTGGTCGCCCCCGGGCTCTACGGCGACGCGTCGCCGTACCGGGCCGGGACCGAGGAGGTGCCGCCGCTGGTGTTCGGGGTGACGGACCTGCCGTGGGCGCAGGACCGGCGGGCGCTCGCGTTGAACCTCGCCGACGGCGGGCACCTGCTGCTCGCGGGCACCTCGCGAAGCGGGCGGTCCACCGCGCTGCGCACGCTGGCGGGGGCGATCGCGGCGGGGGCGTCCCCGCAGGACGTGCACGTGCACGCGATCGACTGCGGCTCGGGGGCGCTGCTGCCGCTGATGGCGCTGCCGCACTGCGGGGCGGTGGTGACCCGCGACCAGATCGACCGGGTGGAGCGGCTGCTGACCCGTCTGCGCGCCGAGGTCGGGCGGCGGCAGCAGCTTCTCGCCGAGGCCGGATACGCCTCGCTGGCCGAGCTGCGTGCCGTCGCCGGGGGGCCGCGACTCCCCTGGCTGGTGCTGATGCTCGACCGGTGGGAGGGGTTCGTCGCCGCGTTCGAGGGTTACGACTACGGCCGGCTGATCGAGTCGCTGATGCAGCTGCTCCGGGAGGGCCCGGCGGTCGGGCTGCGCGCCGTGGTGACAGGCGATCGGTCGGCGCTGATCGGGCAGATCTCCACCGTCTTCGACGACCGGCTGATCCTGCGGCTGGCCGACCCCGCCGATTACGGCCTGGCCGGGCTGCCCGTCAAGGACCTACCGGCCGCGCTCGCCCCCGGCCGCGCCCTGGCCACCGGGGAGCACGGTGTCGCGGAGAGCCAGATCGCCCTGCTCTGCGACGACCCCTCGGGACCGGCCCAGGTCGGCGCGCTC
This sequence comes from Streptosporangium sp. CA-135522, assembly GCF_050949235.1. Classification (NCBI taxonomy): domain Bacteria; kingdom Bacillati; phylum Actinomycetota; class Actinomycetes; order Streptosporangiales; family Streptosporangiaceae; genus Streptosporangium; species Streptosporangium sp. CA-135522. Next base: position 1,430,253 of record NZ_CP192026.1, on the reverse strand, counting down.
CAGTCACTGGCCCGCGCGGTGCCCGCCCGCTTCGCCGGGGGCGCGGCGGGGCCCGGCGGATGGGCGTGGGACTGCGAGCCGCCCCTGCGGGTGGACGCGCTGCCGATGCGGATCACCGCGGCGCAGACGATGGAGCTGGCGCCGTCCTTCGAGCCCCCCTCGCCGCTGTGGGCGCTGCTCGGCGCCGGAGGCGACTCGCTGGCCCCGCTCGGCGTGGACCTGCTCGCCCACGGGCCCGGCGCGGTCGTGGCGGGCCCGTCCAGGTCCGGCCGTTCCTCGGTCCTGCTGACCGCCGCCCACTCCCTGCTGGCCCGGGGCACGCCGGTGGCCCTGGTCACCCCCCGGCGCAGCCCGTTGTGCACACTGGTGGACGCCCCGGGGGTGCTGGCCGTGCTCGACACGAACGGCGACCTGGCCGAGGCCGTCGCGGGACAGGAACGCTACGTGGTGATCGTCGACGACGCCGAGCTGATCTCCGCCGACACCCCCCTCGGCGCCGCCCTGGAGCAGGTGCTCCGGACCGGCCGCGACGGCGAGCACGGCCTGATCGTCGGCGGCACCACCGGCGACCTGACCACCGCCTACCGCGGCTTCGCCGCCGAGGCCCGCAAGGCCCGCACGGGCCTGCTGCTATCGGTCCAGAGCCCCGCCGACGGCGACCTCTTCACGATCCGGCTCCCCCGCGGCGCGGTCGGCGGCCCGCCCGGCCGGGGTCTGCTGGTCACCCTGGGGTCGGTGACCCCCATCCAGGCGGCCATCACGTGAGGACGCCGTCACACGACGAAGCCGGTGGGTGTTCTTCATCCCCGGGTCTCGAACATCCTGAGCCCAGCAGGCAGGGGAGGACTCGGATCGGATGAGCACTGCCGGGCGGGTCGCCCGGCAGTGCTCATCGGCCTCTCCCCGACCAGGTCACCCCTGATGGGCTCATCGGCTTCTCCCTGACCAGGTCACCCCTGATGGCCTGCGGCGACAAGGTGGGCAAGGGTGAAAACGGCTCGCTGAGCTCTTTCCGACCTACGATGGCGATGTGCACGAGGAGCTGGCGGCCGCCTTGGAACCGGTATGCCGGGATCTACGGACGAACTGTGCCGTGTATCCCGACATCCGTGAGGGTTCTCCCGAGCTCTACGGGGAGGTGTTGGAGGGCGCCATGTTCTATGGGCCCGACGGCAGCGGGCAAGGCGTCTCCGTGGTGCTCGGCGCGGATCCGGTCGCGCAGACGGCCCGGCTTGCGGATCAGGCGCAGGAGTGGGCGGTGGAAGCGTTATGGTCCGCGGGCCTGCCTGCGGTGTGGCCGCACTGTCCGTTGCATCCTGACTCCCACCCCCTGACCGCCGAGGAGAAGAACGGCCAGGCGGCCTGGTTCTGTCCGCGAACCGGCGAACTGATCGCCTTGATCGGAGAGCTACCCGCCATCGCACCCGCGCCGGAGACTTCGCGCAGGAACCCATAGGACGCCCCCAGCCGTGCAGGCTGAGCTTTTTCATCTGGAACACGAACGCCGAAACTGGAACACGAACACCGAAACGCCCCGGCCCGCACGGACCCCGGGGTCCGTCGCGTCCCCGAGCCGGGGTGTCGCGACGACCACGGGAACTCGGGCACGGGCCGGGGCGTTTCGGCGCGACGGCTAGCGCGTGGCGGACTCGATGTTGCCGCGGTAGGTGTTGATGACGCGGGAGGCCTCGGCGAGCTCCTCGGACATGCGCTGGAAGGCGGCCCGATAGTTCTGCCAGGCCTCCGTGAAGCGCTGGGCGCCGGGACCGGTCCAGGCGGTGCCGACCTTGCCGGCCTCCCGGTCCAGCGCGGCCATGGTGGCCCGCACCTGGTCCGCCTGCTGGGTGAACTGGGTGGCCATCTGCTGCATTTCCGCGGGATTGCCGCCGAGCAAGTTCTGGCTCATGCCAGTCTCCTTCGGGATCGGTGTCGGGGGGCTCACCAAACGAAATCACGATAGGCGAGTGGATCACAGTGATGCCGGGATTATGCCGAGCGGCTATGGACCTTCCCGGGCGCGCGGAGGAGATAACGTTCCTTTTTATCTTGATTTTTCGTGAGGCAAGGAGTTATAGCGGTGCGGGAGATTGTGGTGACGGGTGGTGGCACCGGGATCGGCCTGGCCATCGCAGCGGCATTCGCCGCACAGGGTGACCGGGTGACCATCACGGGCCGGCGGGAGCAGGTCCTCCAAGAGGCGGCCGAGCGGCTGGGCGTCTCCCATGTGGCGTTCAACGCGGCCAACCCGGTCGCGGTGGGCGAGGCTCTGAACCGGCTGCCCGCCCGGGTGGACGTGCTGGTCAACAACGCCGGCGGCAACACCAACCTGGACCGCGCACCGGACGGCGACGAGCTGATGGACGTGGCCGAGAGCTGGTGGGCCAACCTCAACGCCAACCTGATGTCGGCCGTGCTGGTCACCAGCGCCCTGACCCCCCGGCTCGCCGATGACGGCCGGATCATCACGATCGGCTCCATCGCGGCCAGGGGCACCGGATCCGGCTCGTACGGCGCGGCCAAGGCGGCCGTGGAGGCCTGGACCGCCGACCTGGCCGCCGAGCTCGGCCCGCGCGGCGTCACCGCCAATGTGGTCTCCCCCGGCCTGGTCGTGGACACCGAGTTCTTCCGCGGTCGCCTCACCGAGGAGGGGGTCCGACGCCGAGTGGAGGGCACCAGGAACGGACGCCCCGGCACGCCCGAGGACGTCGCGGCCACGGTGCGGTTCCTGGCCACCCCCGAAGCCCGGCACATCACGGGTCAGGTCGTCCACGTGAACGGCGGCGCCTACCTCGGCAGGTAGCCCCAAGGGCGCCTTCCGATCAGGAGACGCCTACACTCCCTTGGAGGCCCGCCGGCCCCTTGTTCACATGTGTAAGGAAGGGAACGACGTCGGTGCATAAGGTCCTGATCGCCAACCGTGGTGAGATCGCCGTGCGGATCGCCCGCGCATGCAAGGACGCCGGACTGGCCAGCGTCGCCGTCTACGCCGACCAGGACCTGGACGCCCTGCACGTACGCCTGGCCGATGAGGCCTACGCCCTCAACGGCACCGGTCCCGCCACCACCTACCTCGACATCGATAAACTCCTGGCCATCGCCGCGACCAGCGGCGCCGACGCCGTCCACCCCGGCTACGGCTTCCTGGCCGAGAACGCCGCCTTCGCCCAGGCCGTCATCACCGCCGGCCTGACCTGGATCGGCCCGCCCCCGGCGGCGATCACCGCGCTCGGCGACAAGGTCGCCGCCCGCCACATCGCCCACGCCGTCGGCGCCCCCCTGGTGGCCGGCACCACCGACCCGGTCACCGACGCCGACCAGGTGGTGGCCTTCGCCCGCGAGCACGGCCTGCCGATCGCGATCAAAGCCGCCTACGGCGGCGGCGGCCGCGGCCTGAAGGTCGCCCGCACCCTGGCGGAGATCCCCGCCCTGTACGACAGCGCGGTGCGCGAGGCGGTGGCCGCCTTCGGCCGCGGCGAATGCTTCGTCGAGCGCTACCTGGACCGGCCCCGGCACGTGGAGACCCAGTGCCTGGCCGATGCCCACGGCCAGGTGGTGGTGGTCTCCACCCGCGACTGCTCGCTGCAGCGCCGCCACCAAAAGCTCGTCGAGGAGGCGCCCGCGCCGTTCTTGACCGACGCGCAGCAGACGCTGCTGCGCACCGCCTCCAAAGCGATCTTGCGGCGGGCCGGGTATGTCGGGGCCGGCACGTGTGAGTTCCTCATCGGCCAGGACGGCACGATCTCGTTTTTGGAGGTCAACACCCGGCTGCAGGTCGAGCATCCGGTCACCGAGGAGGTCACCGGCATCGATTTGGTGGCGGAGATGTTTCGGATCGCGGCCGGGCAGCCGCTGGGTTATGACGATCCGGTGCCGCGCGGGCATGCCATCGAGTTTCGGATCAATGCCGAGGACGCCGGTCGGGGGTTTTTGCCCGCGCCCGGGACGATCACCGCGATGGGGGTGCCGTCCGGGCCGGGGGTGCGGCTGGATGGCGGCTATGAGGTGGGGATGGAGGTGCCGGGCGCGTTCGACTCGCTGATCGCCAAGCTGATCGTGACCGGCGCCGATCGGGCGCAGGCGCTGCGCCGGGCGCGGCGGGCGCTGGCGGAGTTCACCGTGCAGGGGATGCCGACGGTGCTGGACTTTCATCGGGCGGTGCTGGCCGAGGCCGATTTCGTCGATGAGCCGTTTCGGGTGCATACCCGGTGGATCGAGACCGAGTTCGTCAACACCATCGCGCCGTACGAGGCCGGGCCGGGCGGCGCCGATGGTGGGGGGTCGTACGAGGCCGGGCAGCGGGAGCGGGTCGTGGTGGAGGTGGGGGGCAAGCGGTTGGAGGTGGTGTTGCCGGCCGGGTTCGGCGCCGCGGCCGGCTCTCGCGCCGGCGCAGCGGGTGGGGCGGGCGTCGGGGCGGGTCGGGGGCCGCGGCGGGTCGGGGGCGGGGTCAAGAAGGCCGCGGTCGGGGGGGATGCGTTGGTCAGTCCGATGCAGGGCACCATCGTGACGGTGGTGGCCGCCGATGGGGATCGGGTCGCGGCCGGGGACACCATCGTGGTGTTGGAGGCGATGAAGATGGAGCAGCCGTTGACCGCGCACAAGGCGGGTACGGTGGCGGGGTTGTCGGCCGCGGCCGGGCAGACCGTCACCGCCGGCGCCGTCATCTGCGACATCAAAGACGCCTGACACCGGACGCCAGACGCCAGGCACCTGACACCTGGCCGATCAAGGACGTCCGACGCCTGACGCCTGACGCCTGGCCGATCAAGGACATCTGACGCCTGACCGATCAAGGACGTCCGACGCCTGACCGGCCCCGGCCCCGGCCCCCCGCCCGGGCGGACCGGCGCCGGGACGTCGGGGAGGGCACGGACACCTGATGCCTGGCCGGTCCCGGCACCGGTCACGGCCCCTGCCACGGACTCCCGGTCGATCCCGCCGTCAACGGTCGCGCCATGGCGGGCCGACACTCCAAAGAGGCCTGCAACAGCGACCTGGACGCTCTGGCCACGACACGCGGCACCGGAGGGGATCCGGAGGGGATACGGTCGGATCGTAGGGAACTCTGACGTCCACCCATTCGTCTTTCAGGACGAAGGAGGCTTTCTGCCGTGATCACCACAAAATCCGCGCCAGGTCGTCTCGGTGCCGCGATCGTCGCGCTGTTCGCCGGACTGCTGGCCATCTTCATGATCGCGCCGGCGGCGAACGCCGCGGCGCCCGACCCCAGCACGATCTCCTCGGGTTTGCAGGACGGAGATCGCTTCTACCTCGACCCGGCGGCCGGCATGCCCGGCAACGCCGCCGACGCCATCCGCAGCGCCGTCGAGCAGACCTCCTCGTCCTCCGTCTACGTGGGGCTGCTGCCCCAGGGGTCGATCACCAGCGCATCGCAGGCGAGGACCATGCTGACCTCGGTCCGCAAGGACATCGGCGGCAAGTCCACCATCCTGCTGATGAGCGGCAAGACCCCGTTCGGCACCTCCAACATCAAGGGTGTCGACGTGGACGAGCTCCTGGGCCGCGCCAAGACTTCCACCAGCCCGACGGACAACGTGATCAACTTCGTCAAGCTGGCGGATGACGCGGCCGTCGGCGCCGGCCAAGGGTCCAAGCCCGCCTCCGGTTCCTCCAGCGGCTCGGGTCTGGGCGTGCTCGTCGGCATCCTGGTGCTGGCCCTGGCCGGCGCCGCCGGTATCTTCTTCTACTCGCGCAAGAAGAAGCAGCAGCGCGAGGCCCGTGAGGCCGCCGAGCTGGCCGCGGTCAAGCAGACCGTCGACGAGGACGTCACCAAGTTCGGCGAGGAGATCACCGACCTCGACACCGACGTCAAGCTGCTCGGCGACGGCGCCGCGCACCAGCAGGACTGGCAGCGCGCGCTCGATTCCTACGAGCGGGCCAAGGTGGAACTGGTGGCGGTCAAGCGCCCCGACGAGCTCCGCGGCGTGACCACCGCGCTGGAGGAGGGCCGCTACGCCCTCGCCTGCGTGAAGGCGCGCGTCAACCACCAGCCGCTCCCCGAGCGGCGCTCGCCCTGCTTCTTCAACCCGCAGCACGGCCCCTCGGTCCGTGACGTCCGCTGGGCGCCCCCCGGCGGCGCGGTGCGCGACGTCCCCGCCTGCGCGGGCGACGCGGACGCGATCGAGCGCGGGTTCGAGCCGCAGACGCGCCAGGTCATGGTCGACGGCCACTACCGCCCCTACTACGACGCGGGCCCGGCCTACCAGCCCTACGCCTACGGCTACTACGGCGGCTTCGGCGACGTCATGACCGGCATGCTCGTCGGCACGATGCTCGGCGGCATGATGGGCGGCGGCTGGGGCATGGGCGGCTACGGCTACGGCGCGGGCTACGAGCAGGGTATGGCCGACGGCGGCGGCGGAGGTGACTTCGGTGGCGGCGGCGACTTCGGTGGCGGCGGCTGGAGTGACTTCGGTGGCGGCGGTGACTTCGGCGGCGGTGACTTCGGCGGTGGTGACTGGTAGTCACCGCTGACAGCCGAGACGGGCGCGTTCCCCACGGGGGAGCGCGCCCGTTGTCATGACGGGCCCGTCATGCGGGGCCCGGCGTGCGAGACCCGTCATGCGGGGCCCGGCGTGCCTGGCCGGGGCTCACGGGCCCCGGGTTCGCCGCGAGGTGCTCAGGTGCTGCCACGCACGGTCAGCCGGGGCTGTAGCAGGGTGCCGTCCGGTACGGCATGGCCCGCGAGCTTGTCCATGAGCAGCCGCACCGCCTGGCGGCCGACCTCCTCGGCCGGGATCAGCACCGAGGTGAGCGCGGGGCTGGAGCGTTCCGCGATGTCGTCGGGGCAGATCGCGACCACCGCGATCTCGTCGGGCACCCGCCTGCCGTACTGGCGCAGCGCCCCGAGCACATGGTTGACCGCGGCCTCGTTGTGCACGACCAGCCCGGACAGGCCGGGCCGGGTCTCCAGCAGTTCCCCCAGCGCGGCGGACACCTGGTCGAAGCTCTCCTCGCACGGCAGGGCCACCCCGCTCAGGCCGTGCGCGGCCACGGCTTCGGTGAATCCCTCCCGGGTGCGGCGGGCGAAGCCGGTGCCCCGTTCGTAGACGACAGCGGGGGCGCCGAGCAGCGCGACCTCCTGATGCCCGCGTTCGGCCAGGTGCTCCACGCAGAGCGCGCCGGCCCGGCTGAAGTCGAGGTCGACGCAGGTCAGCCCGGCCGCGTCGGCGGGAAAGCCGATCAGCACGCTCGGCTCGGCGAGCTCCCGCAGCAGCGGCACCCTTCTGTCGTGCAGCTCCACGTCCATCAGCACCAGACCGTCCACCAGCGCGCTCGCCGCCGCCCTGTGGAGCCCGTCGGCGCCCTCGTCGGCGGTCAGCAGCAGCACGTCGTGGTCATACTGCCGCGCGGCGGTGACCACCGAGGTGGCGAACTGCATCAGCACCGGGACGTGCATCCCGACCCGCAGCGGGAGCACCAGCGCGATGACGTTCGACCGCCTGCTGGCCAGGGCCCGGGCCCCGGCGTTGGGGTGGTATCCGAGCACGCGCACGCTGTCGAGCACCCGCCGCCGAGTGTCGGCGGAGATCGCCCGCTTTCCGCTGAGCACGTAGGACACCGTGCTCACCGCGACTCCGGCGTGCCTGGCCACCTCGGCGATCGTCACCGCCCGGTCGCTCATGCGGCCCCCTCGCCCCTCGGCTCGGCGCCCACGAACGCGCCGCGCCCGCCGAGCCGCCCGTTCACTCGTCCCTCTCGAAGGCGAAGGTGGCCAGGGTGATTCCCGCGTTCTCGAACACCACATAAAGATCGTGGACTCCGTGGGCCTCCGCAAGACCCGTGCGAACCTCGGTGAGGTCGTAGCGGCCGGCCCGCGGGACGGGCAGGTCGCCGATGACCGGACCGTAGAGGGGGTCGTCCAGCCGCAGGGTGATCACGCCGTCCTCCGCGCTCGTCGCGCGGGCCACGCAGGAGGTGGCCGCGGCCCCGAGGTCGACCGAGCGGAACAGGAGCCACGAGCCCTCGGCGTCGGATCGTACGGCGTCGCCGGAGACCTTCGCCGCGTCCACGAACACCACCGCGTCGTACTCGTCGTGGTCCACCGCCTGGATCGGGCCCGCGAGGGCGGCACGGGGCGGGATGTGCTCGCCGTCGACGTGGACGGTGGCGCACAGGCGGATGTCACGGGCGGAACGGCCCACCATGATCTTGTAGGGGGCGTCCTCGACGACGAACCGGTTCCTGGTGACGTCCCAGAAGGCCAGGTCACGGGTGTCGAGGGTCCAGGTGACCGTGCTGCGCTCCCCCGCCGCGAGCCGTACCTTGACGAAACCGCGCAGGCGGCGCAGCGGCTGCTTGACTCGCGAGCGTTGCTGGTGGGTGTAGATCTGGACGACCTCGACCCCGGCGCGGGAGCCGGTGTTGGCGACGGTGGCCGAGACGGTGACCGTGCCGTCCTTCACGGAGACGGCCAGGTCGCCGTAGTCGAAGGTGGTGTAGCTGAGGCCGTGGCCGAAGGGGTGGAGCGGGGTGCCCCGGTAGTACTGGTAGGTCGCGTCGGCGGCGATGATGTCGTAGTCGAGCAGGTCGGGCAGCTCGCACGCCGAGCGGTACCACGTCTGGGTGAGCCGTCCCTCGGGGTCGGCGTCGCCGAACAGCACCTCGGCCAGCGCGTGCCCGTACTCCTGGCCGCCGTGCGAGGACCACAGCACCGCGGGCAGGTCCTCCTCGTCCCAGGTCACCGGGTAGCCGCTGCTGATCACCATGATGGTTCGCGGGTTGGCGGCGCGCACGGCCCGGACCACGGCCTCCTGCGCGGCGGGCAGCGCCAGGTCGAGACGGTCCTCGGTCTCCCGGCCGTTGACCAGCGGGTGGTCGCCGACCACCACCACGGCCACGTCCGCGGTCGCGGCGAGGGCGGCGGCCGCCTCGGCGCCGCCGACGACCGGCTCCATGGTCAGCCAGGCCGCCGCGGCGGCGTCGTCGACCAGCCGGAACACCTCACCGTCCGACGCCACGTAGCGGCCGGTGGAGATGTGCCGCAGCGCCAGCGCCCCGCGCGGCCGGTCCTCCATCCTGAAGGTCTGGCGCACCTCCCAGCCGTTGGGCCCGGGCTGGTCGTTGACCAGCACGCCGTCGTCGTCGATCGACAGGTAACGCCCGGTCGCCGCGGTCCGCAGCGCGTACGATCCGCCACCCCAGTCGAACAGGTCGAACAGGCCGGTCTCCGTCCCGCTCCCGGGCGGGGCGACCCCGAGCGGCCCGCCGTCGGGGTCCGCGACGACGTAGCCGCCCTCGACGGCCAGCGCGACGCGATCCACGGCCTCGCAGAACACGGTCTCGCATCGCTCGGCCAGGCCGGCGCGGGCCGTGACGGCGTAGGGGAGGGTCCCGGAGTACCAGTCCTCCATCAGCGTGTCGCCGAGCTGGCCGATGACCGCGATCCTGCTGACCGAGGCCAGCGGGAGGATGCCGTCGTTGCGCAGCAGCACGAGCGAGCGCCGGGCGGCCTCGCGGGCCAGCGCCTGGTGCTCGGGGCAGTTGACGACGGCCCCGGTGACGTCGTCGTACGGCGTGGCGGGATCGAACTCGCCGAGCCGGAAGCGGATCGACAGCGCGTGCCGTACCGCCACGTCGACGTCGGCCTCGGCGAGCAGGCCCCGCTCCAGTGCCTGGCGGATGTGCCCGAGGGTGGCCTCGGAGCGGTCGTCGTCCTGGGTGAAGCTGTCGAGGCCGGCCTTGATCGCGTGCGCGTAGGCCTCCGGGAGGTCGTCGTGATAGGCCTGCAGGCCGGTGAGGTTACCGGGCGCGTAGGCGTCGCTGACCACCAGGACGTCGTCGGAGGCCCAGCCGCGCAGCACCTCGTTGATCAGTGGGCTGAGGTGCGCCGGGCGGCCGTTGACCAGGTTGTAGGAGGGCATCACGGCGACCGCGGCGCCGTGCTCCAGGGCGGGCCGGTAGGCGGGCAGCTCATACTCGTGCAGCACCCGGGGAGGCAGGTTGCTGGAGGTGACGCAGCGGTCGGTCTCGTTGTTGTAGCCGAGGAAGTGCTTGAGCGTGGGCGCGGTCTTCAGCACGTTGGGATCGCTCCCACGAAGGCCGGAGGCGTACGCCGTGGCCATCACCCCGGTCAGCCACGGATCTTCGGAGTATCCCTCCTCGTTGCGGCCCCAGCGTGGGTCACGCAGCGGATTGACCACCGGAGCCCACACGTTGCGCCCGGCTCCGGCCGGGTCCTTGTGGTGGAAGGCCAGGACCTCGTCGCTCGTCGCCTCCCCGACCCGCCTGACCAGGTCGGGGTCCCAGGTGCTGGCCAGCCCGACCGCCTGCGGGAACACCGTGGCCGGCCCCAGCCAGGCCAGGCCGTGCAGGGCCTCGGTGCCGGTGCGGAACGCGCCCAGGCCGAGTCGTTCGACCGGCGCGTGGTACTGGTGCAGCAGACCGATCTTCTCCGTCAGGGTCAGCCTGCCCTGCAGGTCCGCGATTCGCTGAGCGAGCGGGAGCTCCGGGTCACGGAAAGGTTGGTTCATCGGGGGACCATCCCTTAAAGAGCGTCGAAGCGCTTCGACATGGGGCAGTGAACACGCGCCTCTGTCGAAGCGCTTCGATAGTCGGTCCAGGGAAGCTCCGTTCGTTACACACGTGTTTCGAACGGAGCTTCCCTGAAGGGTGCATGCCGGTGAGGCTCAGGTCAAGAGATACGCGGCAAATGACCCGAATCAACCGAGTCGAGCACCCGGGCTGCGCCACCGAGCGCGGCCGCGCCGTACCCAAGAGTGGAGGCCACGATCTCGCAGCCCCCGGCAGCCGGCGCGATCGTGCGCCCGCGCGTCTCAGCCTCCACCGCGGGCAGCAGCCAGGGCGCCAGCGGCACGTAGTAGCCGCCCAGGATGACCACCTCGGGGTTGAGCAGGTTGGCGATCACGGCCACGCCCTTGCCCAGGTTGCGACCCACCGCGGCGAGGGTGGCGAGGGTGCGGGGATCGGCCGCGCGGGCCAGCCGTACCACCTCGTCCAACTCGATCTCGACCTCGGCGGGCGAGAGGGCGGCGTGCTCCAGCACCGCGCCGATCCCGGCGACGGCCTCCAGGCAGCCCAGGCGTCCGCAGCGGCACTCAGCGCCGAGCGGGTCGAGCTGGATGTGGCCGATCTCCCCGCCGTATCCCTGTCCGCCGCGACGCAACCGGCCGTCGAGGACGACCCCGGCGCCCACGCCGATCTCGCCGGTGAGGTAGACCAGGTTGGCGGTCCCGGCCCGATGGCCGAAGCGGTGCTCGGCTAGAGCCGCGAGGTTGGCGTCGTTGTCGACCTGCACGGAGAAGCCGGGGTCGCGCAGCGCCTTGGTGAGGTCGCCGCACAGGTCGGCGTCGCGCCAACCGAGGTTGGGCGCGATGCGCACGGTGCCGTCGGTGCCCACCAGACCGGGCACACCCACGGTCAGACCGAGAACCTGGCGCTCCTCCTTGGCCATCCGGTTCGCCACACGGCGGACGATCCCGGCGACGGCGGCCACCGCCTGGGCGGTGGTGGCGGTCGCACCAGGAAAGGAACGCCGCCAGGACAGCAGCTTCTCCCCCGACAGGTCCACCGCGACGGCGGTGACGTAGTCGACGTTGATCTCAATGCCGATCGCGGCGTACGGCGAGCCGTCGAGCACGAGCATCGTGGCCGGTCGGCCGACCCGGTTCTCGGTCAGCCCCGTCTCCCGGACCAGGCGGCGATCGATCAGGTCGGCGACCAGGCTCGACACGGTCGCCTTGTTGAGGCCCGTGGAGGCCGCGATGTCCGCCCGCGAGCAGGGCGCGTGCTCGCGCACGAACCGCAGCACGACGGCGAGGTTGGTGGCCCGGACGTCGGCGAAGTCCGCCGGCTGCGGGTCCGTCGTAGATGTGATCAAGGTCAGTCCCGTTCCCGCGCGGCCAGGCTGGCCCCATCATGCCCCATCGTTCACCAATCTGTGGCCGCCGCCCACCGGTCCGCGATCGGCGGTCCCTTGTGGCGAAGGTCACCCTCGACTAATTTGTTTGGCCAATAGACGAACTAATTCTACCGCGGAGTCCTCCTCACCAACACCCCCGATCCTCTTTGACCAACGAAGGGAGCGCGTCGTGAAATCTCTCTCCGAAGGCGCGATGACCAGCCGCCGTGGATTCCTCGGCCTGGTGGGCCTCAGCGCCGCGATGGCCGCCGGCGGCGGCCTGCTGGGCGGATGCTCCGCCCCGGGCGGTCCGCGGCCCGGCGGCGGAGGCGCCGCCGCCGAGGATCTCACCCCCTACTTGCAGGGCGACAAGGTCAAACCGTACGCGTCGCCGGCCAACCTGCCGACCGCCGCCTGGTAGTGGCCGGTCATGAACGGCAAGCTGATGGCCGTCCCCTTCCCCACCGAGCCCTACCCCTACGGCCTCTCTACCGCAAGGACCTGTTCGACAAGAACGGCTGGAACGCCGACCCCAAGACCGCCGGCGAGCCGTACGAGCTGGGCAAGGAGATCACCGACCCCAAGGCGAAGCGCTGGGCGTTCGGCAGCATCCACGAGATGGCACGGCCGATCTTCCGGGTCCCGCAGGCGACCGACCTCGGCCGCAAGGGGGTCGCCTACACCTACGGCTTCCTTGGCGGACGCCCGCTCTACGTGACTGGGTCCATCCGGACGCGGTCAAGGCCGACACGGCCGTGCTCAGCGACTTCGTGAACACCGGACCGGCGGGTGACCTGACCTCACCCGCCGGTACCGGCACCTCCAAGGATGGCGGCAGAACGACGGCGAGGACAAGACTCACCGGCAAGGTGACGAGGACGGGCCGGATCCGCCCCGGCTCGTTCCGGACCCTCTCGATCACGACGTTCCAGCTGATCTTCCACTTCCCCGTTCCGATCATGCCGGCCGTCCTCCTCGACAGCGTGGTACGGCCCCGCCTGCGCCTGTTCATCCAGGACGTCGTCTACATGCCGCATACTGGCGCACGCCACTGACCGGCCAGAGTCCGCCTCCCAGCCTCGCCGTCCAGATGGCGATCGTGGTCGTGGCGCTGCTCCAGGCGCTGTTCGTCTACCCGTTCGTCTGGCGCCACTTCACCAAGGGCGTCATCATCGGCGCCATCAAGGGTGAGCACGCCCGGGGAGGCGGCCGTCCCGCCGGGCTACGGGCCTAGCCCTCCGAGCGGGCGGCGCGCTCCCTGGCAAGCTCGGCCTTCAGCTCGGCGACCTCCTGTTGCAGCTCGAAGATGCGGCGGACGGCCGCCAGGGTCATGCCCTCGCCGACGAGCCGGATGGCGTTCTGGAGGTCGCCGATCTCGTGCCGGGTGTAGCGGCGCTGGCCACCGCTGGAGCGGGCGGGCCGTACCACGTCGTGCTCGTCGAGACGGCGCAGGAAGGCCTGCTCGACGTTGAGCATGTCGGCCACCTGACCGACCGAGTAGAGAGGGGCGTGCTCGTCGTCGAAGGGCAGCCTGACCATCTTCATTCCTTTCCGGGAAAACACCTCAATGCGGCAAGGGTGGGCGCCGGGAATCCGGCACCCACCCTGTCGAGATTCGATGTTCAGATCACGGGCGCTCAGGCCTTGATCGACTTGACCTCCTCGGCCTTGTGGATCTCGACCTTGCGGGGCTTGGCCCTCTCGATCACCGGGATGCGCACCGCCAGGACGCCGTTGGAGTAGGCGGCGTCGACCTTCTCGCTGTCGAGGTGCTCGGAGAGGTAGACCCGGCGGGTGAAGGTGCCCATCGGGCGCTCGCGAACGAACAGCCGGTCGTCCTGCTCGTACTCCTCCTCGCGACCGGCGCTCACGGAGAGCACGCCACGGTCGACGGTCACCTCAATGGAGTCGGGGTCGATGCCGGGAAGGTCGAACTTCAGAAGAACGTCGTCCTTGCGGCGGACGCCGTCCAGCGGCATGGCCCGGCCCGCGTCACTCTCGCCCCATCCGAAGGACTTCCGCGCGAGCCGGTCGAACTGACGGTCGAACTCCTGGATGAACGGGTCGATCGACGTCAGCAGCATCGGTAACCACCTCCGTTGAACCAGACAGGTATCCTCAAGCCTGTCTTCTCGAAAAGCTCTTACTCCAGTTATAAGTTACCGGCAGTCGTGAATGCAAGTAGTCTCCGTGAAAATTCACACTCCCGGCCCCGCTTCAGCCGTCCGCCAGGACGTCACCGGCGCGCACGGCGCACCCCCGTCGCCCCGGGGCGCGCCGGTGACCGATCAGAAGAACGCGGGCTTCGCCCACCCGGTACGGCTCGCGTCCCGGGGACGGCGGGGCGCGAGCCGTGGGCGGTTCGTCAGCGCGTCAGGACGAGGTCCTTCAGGCGCAGGTCACCCTTGAAAACCAGGTAAAGGTCACCCTTTCCGCGAGCTCCGGAGAGCGGGGCGACGGCGGTGCTCCACTGGTAGACGCCGCCGGTGGCGGTGACCGGAATCGTGCCGAGGAGCCTGCCCGCCGGGGAGCCGAGGCGGACCTCGACGGCGGAGGCGGTGGTGGCCGCGACGCCGGCCCTGATCCCGGTGACGCCGCCATCGAGGTCCACATCCTTGAAGGCGATCCACTCACCCGCCGAGGCGCCGACCGCGTCACCGCGGGCCTTGGTCTCGTCGACCATCTCGACCCCGGAGTAGTCATCGAAGTCGGCGGCCCGGGTGACCCCGGTCAGGTCGCGGGCGGGGACACGCTCGCCGGCCACCCGGATCGTGGCCCGCTGGCGGATCCGGTCGGAGGAGGAGCCGACGAGCACGTCGTGGGTGGTCGGCTCCACGGCGAAGCGCCCGCGGGTCACGTCCCACAGGGCCAGGTCGGCGGTCTTCAGCCGTAGCTTGACGGTCTTGGACTCCCCCGGCGCGAGGTGCACCCGCTGGAAGCCCCGTAGCTGCTTGACCGGCTGCTTCACCCTGGACTCGTGCTGGTGGGTGTAGAGCTGGACGACCTCGTCACCCGCACGGGAGCCGGTGTTGGTCACGCGGACGCTCACCTCGTGGCCGCCGGGCACGGAGGTGACTCGAAGCCCCTGGTAGCCGAAGGTGGTGTAGCTCAGGCCGTGCCCGAAGGCGTAGAGCGGGGCGTCCTTGGAGTACAGGTAGGTCGAACCGCTCTTGATGATGTCGTAGTCGAGGATGCCGGGGAGCCGGGCCCCGGCGCGTGGCCAGGTCTGGGTAAGGCGGCCGGCCGGGTTGGCGTCGCCGTACAGGAGGTCGGCCAGGGCATGGCCGGTCTCGGCACCGGCGTGGGAGGTCCACAGGATCGCCGGGACCTTCTCCTGGAGCCGGTCGACGGTCGTCGGGTAGCTGTTCTCCAGCACCACCACGGTGTTCGGGTTGGCTCGCCGGACGGCCTCGACGAGGGCTTCCTGGCCCTCGGCCAGGCCGAGATCGGTCCGGTCATGGTCCTCGCGGCCGTTGATGAACGGCATGCTGCCGACCACGACCACCGCCACGTCGGCGCTCCTGGCCGCGGTCACGGCCTCGTCGAGCCCGCTGCGGACGGTCTCCTTGGTGAAGCGGGTGGCGTTGTCGGCGGTGGTCAGGCTGAGCGTGCCGTCGGCGGCGGCCTTGACGTACTTGTTCGGGCCGAACCAGTCGGAGGCCGTCTCGTAGCCCGCGTACCTCAGGAGCGTCGCGCCGTCGGGTTGCGCCTCCAGCTTGAACTGCTCCTGGACGAACCAGCCGGTGGGCTGGTCCTGGCTGTTGGCGAGGGTGGACCAGTTGGCCCGGCTGACGTACTTGCCGTTGGCGACGCTGCGCAGGGTCACGACGCCCTGCCCCCAGTCGAAGACGTCGAACTGCTCGGCGTCACCGGCCGTGGCCGCCGAGAGAGTGAGGTCGGCGCCCGCGCCGGTGCCGGCGGTGAGGTACCGGCCGTCGGCTTTGAGCGCGATCCGGTCGACGCCCTCTGCGCCGGTGACGGCGGCGGCGCGCTCGCCGATGCCGTCGAACGGGGTGATCCGGTAGGGCAGCTTTCCCGAATACCAGTCCGTGTAGAGGGCCCTGGCCAGCGGCCCGACCACCGCGACCTTCTTCGACGGGCTGAGCGGCAGGGTCCCGCCCGCGTTCTTGAGCAGCACCGCGGCCTCGGCCACCGTGCGCCGGGCCAGCTTCCGGTGTTCGGGGCTGTCGACCACATCCTTGGTGATCTTCCCGTACGGCCCGCCGTCCGGGTCGAACTCCCCGAGACGGAAGCGGACGCCGAGGATGTCGCCCACCGCCCGGTCGATGTCGGCGACGGTGAGCAGCCCCTGTGAGAGCGCCGCGTTGATCGCCGCCACCGTCGGGACGGCGTCGGTGTCGTTCGCCGTGAAGCTGTCGACGCCCGCCTTGACCGTGGCGGCGGCCGCCTCGGCCGGGGTGGCGTAGTAGGCCTGCGAGCCGACCAGGTTGCCGGGACCTCCGGCGTCGGTGACGTTGAACAGGCGCCGGTCGGTCCAGGTCCGGACGGTGGAGTTGAGGTCGGTGACCGTGGCGGGGCGCCCGTTGACCAGGTTGTAGGCGGTCATGACACCGGTGGCCGCGTCGGCGGAGACGGCCGCCTTGAAAGCGGGGAGGTCGTATTCGTTGAGGACGCGCGGCGGCAGGCTGGAGGAGGAGGTGTCGCGGTG
Organism: Streptosporangium sp. CA-135522; assembly: GCF_050949235.1. Taxonomy (NCBI): domain Bacteria; kingdom Bacillati; phylum Actinomycetota; class Actinomycetes; order Streptosporangiales; family Streptosporangiaceae; genus Streptosporangium; species Streptosporangium sp. CA-135522. Next base: position 1,413,706 of record NZ_CP192026.1, on the reverse strand, counting down.
GACCTCGTTGTTGTTGGCCAGGAAGTGCTTGAGCACCGGGGCCGCCCTGAGGTGGTCGGGGTCGTCGCCCTGGATGCCGGTGCCGTAGGCGGTGGAGATCGCTCCGGTGAGGAGCGGGTCCTCGGAGTAACCCTCCTCGTTGCGGCCCCAGCGCGGGTCGCGAAGCAGGTTGACCACCGGCGCCCACAGTTGCAGGCCCCAGGTCCGCGGGTTCTCGGCGTGGTAGCCCCGGGCCTCGTCACCGACGGCGGCGCCGACCTGCTTGACCAGATCCGGGTCCCAGGTGCTGGCCAGGCCCACCGCCTGCGGGAACACCGTTCCCTGGGCGGTCACGACCTTGCCGCCGTCGTCGACGTCGGTGGACCAGGCGACGCCGTGCAGTGCCTCGGTGCCGGTTTTGAACAGGCCGATGCCCAGCCGCTCCACCGCGGGTTGGTACTGGTGGAGCCAGGAGACCTTCTCGGCGAGGGTCAGCCGGCCGAGCAGGTCGTCGATCCGCTCGTTCAGCGGCAGGGCGGGGTCGCGGAAGGGATACTCCGCGCCGGCGGGAGCGGGGGCGGCGGCGCGGGCGGGAACCGTGGACAACCCTATGGTCAGGGCCAGTACGGCCGCCGCCGCCAGGGGTTTGGACAAGGACATCGTGTCTCCAGGTCAGGGGGAATCGAAGCGCTTCGATTACGAAAGCGCGGGACGGCCGTCCGCCCCCGAGCGGCGGACGGAGTCACTTGATCGCGCCCACGGTCACCCCGCGGGTCAGGGTCCGCTGGAAGATCAGGAAGAAGGCGACGGCCGGAAGGATGCCCAGCAGCGCCGAGGCGCTCGACATCGTGGCGTCCATCATCTTGTCCCCCTGCAGCACGCCCAGCGCCACGGGCACGGTCTGGTTCTCGTTGGAGATCAGGAAGACGAGCGGCAGGAAGAACTCGTTCCAGGTCCAGATGAAGAAGAAGATCAGCAGAACCGACAGCGTGGGACGGCTGACCGGGACCACGATCTGCCACAGCGCCCGCCATCTGCCCGCCCCGTCGATGGCCGAGGCCTCCAGGATCTCGTGCGGGAACCGGCCGAGCACCGAGGAGAGCAGGTAGGTCCCGAAGGCGCTCTGGATCACCGTGAAGATGATGATCACCCCGAGCCGGCTGTCGTAGAGGCCGACCTGCTTGGACAGGTAGTACAGCGGGTAGACCAGCGCCTCCTGCGGCAGCGTGTTGGCCACCAGGAACACCACCAGGATCCACATCCGGCCGCGGACCCGGCCGACGCCGAGCGCGTAGGCGTTGAGCACCGACAGCACCACCGCGAGCACGGCCACCGAACCGCTGATCAGCAGGCTGTTCCACAGCTTGCCGCCGAAGTGGACCCGGTTCCAGAACTCGACGATCCCGTCGAGATAGAGGCCGCCCGGCAGGCTCAGCGGGCCGCCCGAGGAGTAGTCCGCCGGGGACTTGACCGCGTTGAGCGTCACGATGGCGAACGGCACCAGCATCACGACGGCCAGCACGACCAGCGAGACCAGGACCGAGTATTTCCGGATCATGATTCCCTGTCCTGAATCCGCAGGAAGAAGGCCGTCACCATGATGATCACGAGGGTCAGCACGGTGGCGATCGCCGAGCCGTACCCGACGTTGGCCTTCTCGAAGAAGTTCTGGTAGCTGAAGTACGACGGCACGAGTGTGGACCCGCCGGGGCCGCCCCGGGTCAGGACGAAGATGGGCCCGAAGACCTTCAGCGCGGCGATCGTGCAGGTCAGCAGGACCACGTATATCTCCGGCCGGATCTGGGGGATCGTGATGTGCCAGAACCGCCGCCACCACGACGCCCCGTCCATCTCGGCCGCCTCGTACAGGGCGGGATCGACCCGCTGCAGCCCCGCCATGAAGATGACGACCGGGTAGCCGACCTGGAACCACACCATGATCACCATCACGCTCGGCAGTGCCCAGGCCGGATCGCCGAGCCAGTTCCTCGGCTCCATGCCCAGCAGCCCCAGCAGTTCGTTGAGCGCGCCGAACCGGGGATGCATGATCCACCCCCAGACGATCCCGGCGACCGCGACCGGCAGCACCTGCGGCAGGTAGTACGCCGCCCGCAGCGCGCTGGCCGTACGGGGACCGAACTTCTTGCCCACGTAGTCGAACAGGGTCGCCGACAGGACCAGGCCGATGATCGTCGGGACGACCGCCATCGCGACGATCAGCGCGACGTTGTTGCGGAAGGACGCCCAGAACCGCTCGTCGGCCAGCAGCCGCGCGTAGTTGTCCAGCCCGATCCATTTCGGGTCCCCGATCCCCTGCCACCGGGTGAACCCGATCCCGACGTTCATCAGGAACGGCACGACGATGACCGCCGTGAAGAGCACGGCGCTCGGCAGGAGGAACACCCCGTACCCGCCGTTGCGAGACCTCTTCATGCGATTCACGCGAGGACCTCTCTGTGTGCGTACGGCCCGCGCCGGGACGCGGGCCGCAGAAGGAGGGTGGGGTCAGTTGCCGATGTCGGCGAGGTTGTCGTTGTACGGCCCGGCGAGCTCGTCCAGGACCTGTCCGGGCGCCTTGGTGCCGTTGGTCAGGTTCTGCACGCCTGCGACCAGCACGTCGTAGTAGCCGGGTGCCGGCCAGTCGGGGTAGAACGCCAGCCCGTCGGAGGTCGAGAGCTTGTTGAAGTTCTCGATGAGCTCCTTGCTCTTCGGGTCGGTGATCGCCGCCGGGTCGGCCGCCACCGGGACGCCGCCGGAGTTGCCGAGCAGGTTCTGGATGTCCTTCTTCATCGTGATGTCGATGAAGTCGTAGGCGAGATCCTTGTTCTTCGCGTTCTCCGGAACGACCCAGAGGTTTCCGCTGGATCCGGCGCTCATCGTGTTGCCCGGCCAGAGGAACGAGCCCCACTCGAAGTCCTTGATGTCGGTGGCGAACCGGCCGTACCACCAGCTGCCCGACACCAGGATCGGATACTTGCCGCCGATGAAGGACACGCCCATGTCCTCGGCCTTGATCCCGGCCGAGTCCTTGCTGATGTAGCCCTTCTTGACCCAGTCGGCGAAGGTGTCGGCCGCGTAGGCGAACTCCGGCCCCTTGAAGTCGACCTTGCCCTTGTAGAGCTGGAAGGCGTCCACCCACGGGCGCTGGGCCTTGCTCAGCGCGAGCTGGTAGAAGATCTGCTGCGCCGGATACTCGGCGCCGCCGACGGAGATGGGGGTGATCCCGGCCTTGGCGAACTTGTCGAGCGCCGCGGTGAACTCGTCGTAGGTGGTGGGCACCTCGATGCCCTGCTTCTTGAAGGCGGCCTTGTTGTAGTAGACCATCACGTACTCGGCGTAGTTCGGGATGCCGAACCACTTGCCGGCGCCCATCACGCCGCGTTCGTCATATCTCGCGGTGGTCTGGAGTGAGGGACTGAGCAGCTTGTCCCAGCCGCGCTTGGCCGCCTCCGCCGACAGGTCGGTCAGCAGCCCCTGCTTGGACAGCAGCCCGGCGGTGGCGTTGCCCTTGTTGTACTCCATCACGTCGGGGGCCTCGTCGGAGTTGAGGATCATGCTCGCGGACTGGCGGATCTGCTCGAACGCCTTCTCCTCGAACTTGACCGTCACTCCCGGATGCGACGCCTGGAACTGCTTGACCGCCTCGGCCCAGGCCTTGCCCATCGCGCCGTCGGCGCTCTCGTAGTGCCAGAGTTTCAGGACGCGGGGACCTTCGGCCGCGGGCTTGCCGGTGGCCTGTCCGGCGTCGCCGCAGGCCGCCAGGGCCACGAGCATGGCCGCCACGGCCACACCTGTTCTCACCTTGAACATGCTTGTCTCCTAGATGGTGGTGATGACGATCGGGACGCTGGCTCCCAGCAGCTCGACGCCCGCGATCCGCGCGCTCCCCGACACGGTCACGTGCAGCCCGTCCTCGCCCGGGACTGCGGTGACCGTGGTGTCTCCGTCGAGGTCGGAGAGGGTGGTACGGCTCTCGCCCACGCCGTGACCGATCAGTGTGATCTCCCCGAACGGCCGGTCCCCCACGGTCTCCCCGGGCTCGGCCAGGACCGGGATGAGCGCGCCGTGCCGTACGAACAGGGGGATGCGCTCCAGCGGCACGGAGACCGTGATGTGGCGACCGCCCGCCAGCACCTCTCCCGTCCAGTGGTCCATCCACTCGCCGGCGGGCAGGTAGACCTTCCTGACGCCCTCCGGTGAGGTCATCGGGGCCACCAGCAGGTCGCGGCCGAGGAGATACTCCAGGTCGGCCTGCCAGGCCACCGGGTCGTCGGGATAGTCCACGCACAGGGCCCGCATCATCGGCGCCCCGGTCCGCGCGGCCTCCACGGCCGCCGAGTAGAGGTAGGGCATGAGCCGGTAGCGCAGCTTCAGCGCCTCGACGGCCTCGGTCTCGACCAGGGGAAACTCCCAGGGCTCCCGGCTGGTGGTGCCATGCAGGCGCACCAGCGGGGACAGCGCGCCGAACTGGGTCCAGCGGACGTACAGGTCGTCGGTGGGACGGCCGGTGAAGCCGCCCGCGTCGTGGCTCCAGAACGGGATGCCGGACAGCCCGTGCGCCAGCCCGCCGCGCAGCGTGCTGCCCATCGCCGGGTAGCTGGTGTGGCTGTCGCCGCTCCACTGCGCCGAGTGGCGCTGCCCGCCGAGGAACGACGAGCGCGCCCAGACCATCCCGTGCCCGGCGACCTCCCTGGTCACCTCGGAGACGGCGTCGTTGAACAGCAGCGTGTAGACGTTGTGCAGGTCGGTGCCGGTCATCCCGTTGGCCGCGACCGCGTCGTGCGGCACGCCCTCGGCGAAGTCGGTCTTGAACACCTGCACGCCCTGCTCCAGCAGCGGTCGCAGCAGCCCCTGGAACCACTCCACGGCGGCGGGGTCGGTGAAGTCGACGATGCCGCAGGGCGGGTAGGACCCGTGCCAGCAGTCGGCCACGTAGACCTCACCATCTGCCTTTTTCAGGAAATATCCCTTCGCCGCCGCCTCCGGAAATGCGGGGCTTAGGTGGGAAATATACGGGTTCATCCATAGACATACCTTGAAGCCCATATTGTCCAGATCGGCCAGCATCCCCTCGGGATCGGGGAAGTTGGCCTCGTCCCAGCGCAGGTCGGACCAGTGCCCGTCGGTCTGCCAGTAGGTGTCCAGGTGCAGCACGTCACATGGAATCCCGCGCTCCCGGATCTTCCGCGCCCGGGCCATCACCCGTTCCTGGGTGTCGACGAAGAACCCCGAGGAGATCCAGGTGCCGAAGGCCCACTTGGGCGGCAGCGACGGGCGGCAGGTCAGCCGGTCGAACCGGTCGAGCACCTGCGGCGGGGTGGGGCCGGCGATCACGTAGTAGTCGATCAGGTCGTCGGGGACGACGATCTGCACGCAGCCGTGCGTGGACTGGCAGACGTCGAACTCCACCGGCGTGCCGCTGTCGACCAGCACGCCGTACCCCCGGCTGGACAGGTAGAACGGCACGTTCTTGTAGGCCCGCTGGGACTCGGCGCCGAACGCGTCGAAGTTCCACATGACCGGCCGCTGGCCGCGCTTGTCCAGCGGGGTGAACGACTCGCCGAACCCGGTGAACGCCTCGTCCGCGGGAGCGGCGAAGCTCTCGTGGTAGCCGGCCACGGCGCCGCCCGAGCTGGAACGGCCGAACGGCAGCGTGCGCAGGCGGCCGCTGATGTCGGTGTGGCCCCGGTCCTGCTCCAGCAGGGTCGCCCCCGCCGCGTCGGTGAACCGCAGGTGCCAGGGCGCCAGGGTGATCTCCGCGCGGAGCGAGCCCGCGTCGAGCACGATCACCCCGTCGCCCGGCTCCACCCGCGCTCCGGCGAACTCGCCCGGCGTGACCATGGAGATCGCGGCGGCCGACCGGGTTCGCGCGTCCGCGTCCTGGCCGAGCCGTACGCGGATCACCCCCTCGCCCGCCACGGTCACCTGGGCCACGAGGGTCTCCCCGGCCGTGGTCACGGCCTTCAACGTCACTCCGGACGCCTCGGCCGCCACCAGCTCGGCCGAGGTCAGCACCGACAGGCCGTCCTCGCCGCGCGGGCGGACGGGCAGCTCCGGCGGATCGGCGACGAAGTACTCATGCGCGATCAGAGGGGGACGGTAGGGCATGGGGGCTCCAGCGCTTCAGGCTTCCAGTGCGGAATTAGTTTTACGTCCAAACCAACAAACGTCAACGCCCGGATTGTCCGGCCAGGCTCCCGCCCCGCCGGCCGGACGCCCTCGCCTCCCCCGGCACGGCCGTTGCCGGCGCCCGTTCCAGGCCTCCGATCGCCGCCCTTGAGACGAATCCGGTTCCATGGATAATTAGTTTAGGTACCATCCGAACAAAGGAGCAGGGGTGGACTGGCCGGGAGGGCTCGACGGATTGTGCTACGGCGGGGACTACAACCCCGAGCAGTGGCCGGAGGAGATCTGGCGGAAAGACGTCGAGCTGATGCGGCGGGCCAGGGTCAACCTGGTCACCGTCGGGGTGTTCTCCTGGGCGCGACCGGCTGTTCGTGATCAACCACGGCGACCGGGAGCACGAGGGCTCCGGTGATCTGCGGCTCACCCCCGGAAGTTACGCTGTACGAAAGATGCAAGTGAGTGTCTAGCGAGGTGAAATGATCAACTGACACGATCGGGCTGCTTTCCGAGGAGGCTCTCGTGCGTCGTTTCGTTCCCCTGGCACTCACCGCCGCGATCTTCGCGCTGTCAGGGACCATGCTCCCGCCCGCTCAGGCCTCGGCCGGACCCTGCAGGCCCGGCCAGGGCGCCAACCTGCGCGGCAAGGATTTCACCAGGGGCGCCTCGCTGCCCTACAGCCTGCGCTGCGCCGACCTGACCAAGGCCAAGCTGAACGGCGTCGACCTGTCCGGCAAGGACATGACCGGCGCGGTCCTGCGCGGCGCCCATCTCAAGCAGGCCAACCTGACCCAGGCCACGCTGAAATACGCCGACCTGCGCGGAGCCGATCTCGCCGAGGCCGATCTCGGCCAGATGCACGCCGACCACGCCGACCTGCGCGAGGCGATCCTGATCGACGCCGAGGCCGGGCAGGCGCAGTTCCCGCACGCCGATCTGACCGGGGCGACGCTGACCCGGGCCGAGCTGACCCAGGTCGACTTCACCAATGCCAAGCTGATCGGCGCCGACCTCGACGAGAGCACGCCGGGGCAGATCAAGGCCCGCAAGGCCGACTTCACCCGGGCCAAGCTTCACGAGGCCAAGATGGGCCAGGCCAACCTGCGCAACGCGACGTTCAAGGACGCCGACCTGAGCGAGGCCGAGTTCACCCAGGCCGAGCTGGACGGCGCCGACTTCACCGGCGCGCTGGTCGAGGGGGCGTCCTTCATCCAGGCCGACGACGCCGACCTGACCGGCGCCAAGGGCACCCCGACGGGCATCAGCCTGCCGAACGTCCCTCCCCTCGACACCACCGACTCCACCGACTCCACCGATGACACCGGCCTTCCGCTGGGCGACGGCGTCGAGCCGTCGGCCGTCCGGACCGGCGCCCCGTCCGTCGGCCTGGTCATGGTCGTGATCAGCGCGGTGGGCCTGGCCCTCACCGTGGTGATCTGGGGAGTCAGCGCCCAGCGGCGGAGCAGGCGCAACGCCCGGTTCGCACTCATGCGGGGCGGCGCCGAGGAAGACGTCACCAGACTGGGTGAGGAGATCGACCAGCTCGACTACGAATTCCAGGTCAGCGGGCACGGCGGCGTCACCGGCGACCAGGACTGGCGGCACGCGCTCGACGCCTACGAGGCGGCCAAGCACGCTCTGACCGTGGCCAGGCGTGAGGAGGAGCTGGACTTCGTGGCGCGTGCCGTACAGGACGGCAGGAACGCCCTGGGACGGCTCCGGGTCAGATCCCGCTAGGGGTCATCGGCTGCATCAGGCGGCGGGCCGCCTCGGTGATGGAGCCGGACAGCGAGGGGTAGACCGCGAAGGTGTGGGCGAGCTGGTCCACGGTGAGCCGCTGCTGGACGGCCACCGAGACCGCCAGGATCAGCTCGGAGGCGCGGGGGGCCACCACGACGCCGCCCAAGATGATGCCGGTGTGCGGGCGGCAGAACAGCTTCACGAAGCCGTCGTTGAAGCCCTGCATCTTGGCACGGGCATTGGTGGCCAGCGGCAGCTTGACCACGTTGGCCTCGATCTCACCGGCCTCGATCGCCTTCTGGGCGACGCCCACGGCGGCGATCTCGGGGTCGGTGAAGATGTTGGAGGCGACGGTGGCCAGGCGGAGCGGCTGGACGGCCTCGCCGAGCGCGTGCCAGACCGCGATCCGGCCCTGCATGGCGGCGACCGAGGCGAGCATCAGCACTCCTGTGCAGTCACCGGCGGCGTAGACGCCGGGCGCGGAGGTGCGGGAGACCTTGTCCACCTGGATGAAGCCGCCCCGGTCGAGGGTGACCCCGGCCTCCTCCAGGCCGAGTCCGGCGGTGTTGGGGATCATGCCGACCGTCATCAGGCAGTGGCTGCCCTCGGCGGTTCTGCCGTCCTCCAGCGTGACGACCACGCCGTCGGCGGTGCGCTTGACGGACTCGGCCCGGGAACGGCCCATGACGTTCATTCCCCGGCGCCGGTAGACCTCCTCGAGGACCTCGGCGGCGTCGGCGTCCTCGTTGGGCATCATCCGGTCGCGCGAGGACACGAGCGTGACCTCCGAGCCCAGCGAGCGGTAGGCGCCCGCGAACTCCGCGCCGGTGACGCCGGAGCCGACCACGATGAGGTGCTCGGGCAGCTCCTCCAGGTCGTACATCTGACGCCAGGTCAGGATGCGCTCGCCGTCCGGCTCGGCGGCGGGCAGGATGCGCGGGGTCGCCCCGGTCGCCACGATGACGACGTCGGCCCGGATCGTCCGGTCTCCGGCCCTGACCACCTGCGGGTCGACCAGCCGCCCGGCGCCCCGGACCACCTCGACCCCCTCGGCGGCCAGCCGTGCGGCGATGTCGGCGGACTGCGCCTGGGCCAGCTCCTTGACGCGTTTGTTGACCAGCGGCATGTCGGCGATGACACCGCCGACGTCACCGTCGAGGCCGCCGGTGTAGTGCACGCCGAGCATGCTGGCGTCGAGCAACGCCTGCTTGCGCACGGAGGTGGCGATCAGCGTCTTGGACGGGACGCAGTCCGTCAGCACGCAGGCCCCGCCGGGACCGTCCTGTTCGACCACGGTGACCTGCGCCCCAAGTTGCGCGGCCACCAGGGCCGCCTCGTACCCGCCGGGCCCGCCACCGATGATCACGATCCTCGTCACGTACCCCATTCTCCCGCATCCCTGGACCAACCGTCTCTTGGGTCCCCCCTCCGAAGCACGTAAGCCACTGCGGGCGCGCGCCGAATCCAGAAGAAATCAACGGGACGCCGAGGCGGAGTGAGCGTAGGACCGATCTTCGATTACTGTTGGATGCCGTGCCTGTCTACGCCGCCTACGGCAGCAACATGGACCCGAAGCAGATGGCCCAGCGGGCCCCGCACTCTCCTATGCGGGGGTCGGGCTGGCTTGCGGGCTGGCGCCTGACGTTCGGCGGGAACGACCTCGGATGGGAGGGCGCGCTCGCCTCTATCGTCGAAGACCCCGACGAGCACGTCTTCGTGGTCCTCTACGACGTCCCCGAGTGGGACGAGACCTCTCTCGACCAGTGGGAGGGCGCGGCACGCGGCCTCTACCACAAGGTCAAGCTCCGGGTGCAGACCCTGGAGGGCGAGGTCGTGGCCTGGTTCTACGTGCTCGACGGCTACGAGGGCGGCCTGCCGTCCGCCCGCTACCTCGGCATCCTCGCCGAGGCGGCCGAGCGCGCCGGCGCCCCCGACGACTACGTCAAGGACCTGCGCAGCCGCCCCTGCAAGTCCCTCGGCACCTGACCGGGGCGCTCCGCCGGCGGGCCCGTGACGTCCGGGAGGGCGCCACGGTCATGTCGGCGTGCTCTCCGGCCCGATCGACCGAGAACGGCGAGTACGCTCTGCAACGTGAGCAATGACCCTTATGCACTCGCCATGGAAGCCGCGGCCGCGCTGAAGATCGCCGTAGGAGTCGAGTCCTTCGACGTCGCCCTGGTGATGGGTTCGGGCTGGGTCCCGGCCGCCGACGCGATCGGCGAGACGATCGCCGAGATCCCGGTGACCGACCTGCCCGGCTTCGCGCCGCCCGCCGTGGCCGGCCACGCGGGCAAGATCCGCGCGGTGCGCACCGGTTCGGGCAAGACCGCGTTGATCTTCCTGGGCCGCACCCACCTCTACGAGGGCCGTGGTGTGGACCCGGTCGTGCACGGGGTGCGAACCGCGATCCGGGCCGGCGTCGGCACGGTCGTGCTGACCAACGCCGCCGGAGGCCTGCGCCCGGAGACCCAGCAGGTCGGCGAGGCGGTGCTGATCAGTGACCACATCAACCTGACCGGCGCCAACCCGATCACCGGGGCCACCTTCGTCGACCTCACCGACGTCTACACCCCGCGCCTGCGCGAGCTGGTCCGCGAGGTGGAGCCGTCGATGGCCGAGGGCGTCTACGTGGCCTTCCGCGGCCCGACGTACGAGACCCCGGCAGAGGTCCGCATGTGCAGGATCCTCGGCGGCGACATGGTGGGCATGTCCACCGTGCTGGAGGCCGTCGCGGCCCGCGAGGGCGGCGCCGACGTGCTCGGCATCTCCCTGGTCACCAACCCGGGCGCCGGGCTGGTGGGCGAGCCGCTGAACCACCAGGAGGTGCTGGAGGTCGGCCGCGCCACCGCCGCGCGCATGGGCGGCCTGCTGGCCAGGGTCGTCGACAAGCTGTAGGAAGGCCCGCGATCCAAGGTCGCCGGCAAACGTGGCAAGACCCGCGATCGGCACGGCGGGCCGCGGGAACGACCGGTGACCGGCCCGCTGAGCGGACGGGCCGTCACCCGGGAGCGAGGGGTGACGATGAGCAGCGATCTTGTACGGCTTGCCCGGTCCTGGCTGGCTCAGGACCCGGACCCGGAGACCCGGGCAGAGCTCACCGCGCTGCTGGACGGCGGTGACGAGCACGCGCTGCGCGAGCGGTTCGGAACCAGGCTGGAGTTCGGCACCGCCGGTCTGCGGGGAGAGCTGGGCGCGGGCCCCAACCGGATGAACCGGGTCACCGTCATGCGCGCCGCCGCCGGTCTCGCCCGGGTCCTCGGTCCGGGCCGGCATGTCGTGATCGGTTACGACGCCCGGCACAAATCCGACGTCTTCGCCCACGACACCGCCGCCGTGCTGACCGGCGCGGGGCTGCGCGCCTCCGTCCTTCCCCTGCCGCTGCCCACCCCGGTGCTGGCCTTCGCCGTCCGGCACCTGGGCGCCGACGCGGGCGTGACCGTCACCGCCAGCCACAACCCGCCACGGGACAACGGCTACAAGGTCTACTGGAACGACGGCTCCCAGATCGTGCCACCGGTCGACTCGGAGATCTCCGCGGCCATCGACGCCGTGGGCCCGGTCTCCGACCTGCCGCTCGGCTCTCCCGGCGATCCCGCCTGGATCACGCTGGGCGACGACGTCGTGGCCGCCTATCTGGAGGCGGTGACCGCGCTTCCGCTCGGCGACGCCCGTGACCTGCGAGTGGCCTACACCCCCATGCACGGCGTGGGCGGCGCGACGCTGACCGCCGCCTTCCGGTCCGCGGGCTTCGGCGCCCCGGCGACCGTCGAGGCTCAGGCCGCGCCCGACCCGGACTTCCCGACCGTCTCCTTCCCCAACCCGGAGGAGCCCGGCGCGATGGACCTGGCGCTGGAGCTCGCCCGGAGTGTCAACGCGGACATCGTGCTGGCCAACGATCCCGACGCCGACCGCTGCGCGGTGGGTGTCCCCTTGCCGGACGGCGGCTACCGGATGCTGACCGGCGACGAGGTGGGCGCCCTCCTCGGCGAACACGTGATCAGGCAGACCTCCGGCGACGGGCGGCTGGTGGCCACCACCATCGTCTCGTCCTCACTGCTCGGCAAGATCGCCTCCACCTACGGCGTGCGTCATGCCGAGACCCTCACCGGTTTCAAGTGGATCATGAAGGCCGGAGACGGGCTGGTCTTCGGCTACGAGGAGGCCCTGGGCTACAGCGTCGGCTCCGGCGCGGGCCTGCCCGTCCACGACAAGGACGGTATCGGCGCGGCGCTGACCGTCGCCGGGCTGGCCGCCCGGGCCAAGCTCGACGGCCGCACCCTGCTCGACCTCCTCGACGACCAGGCCCGCCGCTACGGCCTGCACGCCACGTCCCAGCTCTCCGTCCGGGTGGCGGACCTGTCCCTGATCGCCGGCGCGATGGCCCGTCTGCGCGCCGACCCGCCGGTGGAGCTCGGCGGCCGCAAGGTCGAGTCCGCCGAGGACCTGAGCGAGGGCAGCGCGGACTCCACCGGTCTGCCGCCCACCGACGGCCTGCGCTATCGCCTGTCCGGCGGCGCCCGCGTCGTCGTCCGCCCGTCGGGCACCGAGCCCAAGCTCAAGTGCTATCTGGAGGTCGTCGCGCCGGTCACGGGCGAGGTCGCCGAGGCTCGGGAGCGGGCCGCGCAGGACCTCGACGCCCTGAAAGCCGACCTCTCGGTCGCCCTCGGCCTCTAGTCCCCACCGGAGTCCCGGCGGGGACGGCTCTCACGCTCCGCCGTTCCCGCCGACGGCGAGCCCGCGGACGGCGCGAACCCACGGACGGCGCGAACCCACGGACGGCGCGAACCCACGGCGGTGACCGGGATCATGCTGGCTCAGCGTGCCGGACGGCCATGGCGAACATCGATCGCTCTCGACCGGCCGGGCAGATCAGCTGCAGGCCGGTGGGAAGCCCGCCGACCGTTCCCGCCGGGATGCTCAGCGCGGGCAGGCCCAGGAGGTTCCACGGACTGGTCAGGCCCAGGAGCGCGGCGCGGACCGCGACCGGTCGCCCGTCGATGTCGATCGTCCGCGTCCCGAGCGCGGGGGCGACGACGGGCACGGTCGGCATGGCGAGCACGTCGAATCGGTCGAACAGCTCCGACACCTCTTCGGCGATCCGCTCCCGCTCGGCCAGCGCGCGCACGTGCTGCCATCCCGCCGTCCGGCCGGCCTGACGCAGTCGCTCGAGCACCTCTGGATCGAAGAGATGGGGTTGCCGCGCGACCCTCTCCGCGTGCACCGCGTAGACCTCGCTGTCCTGGATCGCGGCGAACGCCCGCGCGGCGGCCGCGGCGTCGGGGAAGTCGATCTCCTCGTCCACGTCACCGCCCAGGGACTCCAGGGCGCCCCGCACGATCTCCTCGACCGTCCCGTCCGTCTCGACCAGCGAGCGCGGGCGCACCCATCCGACGCGGGGCGGAGGGCCGGCGGGCGGATCCCCGGCCACCGGCAGGCCGGCGAGGACGTGGTAGGCGACCCGGCAGTCATCGGCCGTGCCGGCGAGCACCCCCACGTGGTCGAGCGAACGGGCCAGCGGGAACACCCCGTCGGCCGAGATCACGCCGTATGCCGGTTTGAACCCGGCGACTCCGCACAGCGCGGCCGGTATCCGGATGGAACCCCCGGTGTCGGTGCCCAGCGCGAGCGGCACCATGCCCGCGGCGACCGCGGCCGCGCTGCCCCCGCTGGAACCACCGGACATCCGGCCGGGATCGGACGGGTTGCGCGACGGGCCGCCGGCCGAGCGGTCCCCCGTCGGCCCATAGGCGAACTGATGGGTGGTGGTCTTGCCGACGACGATCGCACCCGCCCGGCGAAGCGAGGCGACGCATTCGGCGTCCCGGGTCGGCACCCGATCGGCGAAGTGCTCCGTGCCCACCCGGGCGGGGAGCCCGGCCACGTCGATGTTGTCCTTCACCGCCACCGGTATCCCGTGCAGCGGTCCCCGGTCGACGCCGGCGGCGAGTTCGGCGTCCGCGCACCGGGCGGCGGCGAGCGCGCCCGCGTGGTCCACCGTGACGAAGGCGCCCAGGCGCTCGTCGAGCTCCCCGATGGCCGCGAGTGCCCGCTCGGTCGCGTCGACCGAGGTGAGCACGCCCCCGCGCAGCATCCGGCCCAGATCTGCCAGGGTGTGTCCGGCGAAGAACCCCCGGGCCCGGCCGGTGACGCCGGCCTGCGACTCGCGCTGGATACCGGCCTGCGGCTCGCGCTGGACAACGGGATCGCGGACGGGACTCACCGGCCGCGAGGCGGCCGTCTCTTCGATCCGGTGGCTGTGGTCTTCGGTCATCGGTGCCTCTTCTCCGCCGTGCCCGCAGGTCGGAGCGCAGATCTGGGGCGTGGCCCAAACGTTTGGGCAACATGACGGCAATCACGCAAACGTTTGGGTTAATGGTCTGGGTATCATGCGACGATGGGACGCCTCCCGTCAAGGTTCGAGGCGCGCCCCTGCGAGAAAGGCGGAGACGTCGTGGCCGGCAAGGCGAGACCGACGACGCTGCAGTCGATCGCGGACCGGCTGGGGCTGCACGTCTCCACCGTGTCCCGCGTGCTCAACGGCTCGACCGGCGACGGCGGCCGTGCGGCGTCGAGCCGGACGGCCCAGCGGATCCGCGAGCTGGCCCACGACCTCGGCTACCGGCCCAACCCGTACGCCACGAGCCTGCGGACACAGCGGAGCAACCTCATCGGCGTGCTGGTCCCCCGGCTTTCCGACCCCGTGCTGGCCTTCATCTACGAGGGCGTCGAGGACGCCGCGACCGACCACGGGCTGTCCACGTTCGTGACGAACACCCAGGACGACGCGCGCATCCAGGAGGCGCGCACGAACATGGCGCTCGACCGGCGAGTGGACGGGCTGATCTTCGCGGACGGACGCGAGGACACCGGCCTGCTCGATCGCATCTCCGCCCAGGAGATCCCCTTCGTGCTGGTCAACCGCCATGTGGGTGACCACCCCGCGATCACCTGCGACAACCGTCTGGGCGGACGGCTGGTGGCCGAACACTTCCTCGAAAGGGGATACGAGAACGTGGCCGTGATCGCCGGCCCTTCATACGCCAGCACCGCCGTCGACCGGACGGCCGGCTTCACCGCCCGCTACGAGGAGGCCGGCATCACCATCCCGGAGAGCATGGTGGTGGAGTCGGCGTTCGACACCGCGGGAGGCAGGCGGGCGGCCGAGAGGATCCTGCGCGGCCGGACCGCCCCCATCGCGATATTCGCCGTCAACGACTTCGCCGCCATCGGCGCCGCCGGGTGCGCCCGCGACCACGGCTTGATGGTCGGCACGGACATCGCGATCGCGGGCTTCAACGACACGCCCCTCGCCCCCGAACTGCCCGTGCCGCTCACCTCGGTCCGCACGCCGGTGCACGAGATGGGGCGCGGCGCGGTCGAGATGCTCGTCCGCCTGCTCGCCGGGAACACGGCCGAGTCCAGGCTGCTGCCTCCCGCGCTCGTCATCCGGGAGTCGAGCCTGCTGGACTGACGGATCCGGCCGTCGGTGATCTTGGTCAGTTCGGCTCCGGTTCACGCCCCGGCCATCTGACCTTGATCTTGTCGCCGTAAAGACTCTGTAGATCTTGATCGTTCCGATCTCGATCAAGGAGAGACATGAAGAACCAACGCCGCACCATCGCGACCCTCTTCGCCACGGGTGCCACCCTGGCCGCCGCCTTCACCGCCACCGCGGCCCCCGCCCACGCGGCCGGCGGCTGCAACGGCTCGACCGTCCGGGCCTGCATCAGCGTGAACGGCAGCGGCAACGTGGTCGCCGACGGCTACCTGAACGGCATCCCGTCCGGGTGCTCCCGCGTGTCCATCGCCCTGACCGACAGGAACCTGGGCACCATCAGGAGCACGAGCGTCAGCTGCCACACCGGCTGGCTGGGCGCCCAGGCCGACTGGTACGACAGCAGCCAGAAGTACTACAGCCGGATCCGGGTCTGGAACAGCGGCGGCAGCATCATCGCCGAGTCCATCAGCCCGGTCCAGTGAGCACCCGGCACCGGGTGAGCATCTGACCCGACCGCCCCGCGGCCGTTGTCGCCGATGGGAGAGCCGGCTCTCCCATCGGCCCTTCGGCCACCGGAGCCCCGCCGGCCCGGTCAGGAGACGACGACCGCCGCGACCACCAGGACGAGCGCGGCCAGCAGGGCGCCCAGAGCGCTCGGAGCCCAGGTGACCTTCATCGGCCCGGACCCTGCGGCCGTCCGCCTGGCGGCCTCGGCGCGCTCGGTGATCTGCTCGGCCACCCAGTCGGCGTGGGTCTTGCCCGCCAGCGCCTCGGCCGCGGCCTGCTCCCCTCTGGAGCGCACCGGCTCGGTCCGGTAGCGGCCACCGGTGCTCGCCGGGTTCGCCCGCCGTACGGCCGCCGCCCGTTCGCGAGCGGAGGTCTGCGGCGTCCAGCAGCGGACGCCGCCGTCACCAGAGGTGATCTTGATCGCGTGGGAGACCGTGACCTCGTCCACCTTCTCCCACGGCACGAAGGTGTTCCTGAGCGGGTTGCGGACCAGCACGCCGTCCTCGGCCAGCACCACCGCCGGGCGCAGGCAGGCGATGAAGACCAGCGCGGTCAGCACCCCCAGCACCGCCGCGGCGACCAGCGAGGACGGCCCGCTGTAGCGGAGGATCAGGTCCACCGCGTTGCCCGCGGCGAACGCCATCCAGATCCAGCCGAGAACCAGCGCGACCCTCGACCGGAACACCTGCTTCATCCAGCTCACTCCACTCGTACGGTCCCGCTCACGCCTGCCACTTGAGCCGCGCGAACCCGGGCTTGATGACGCCGTTGATGAGCGCCAGGCGCTCGTCGAACGGCAGGAACGCCGACTTCATGGCGTTGATCGTGAACCACTGCATGTCGTCCCAGCCGTAGCCGAACGCCTCCGACAGCTTGGCGAACTCCTCCGAGACGGAGGTTCCGCTCATCAGCCGGTTGTCGGTGTTGACCGTGACCCGGAAGTTCAGCCGGCGAAGCAGCCCGATCGGGTGCTCGGCGATGGAGGTCGCGGCGCCGGTCTGCAGGTTGGAGGTCGGGCACATCTCCAGCGGAATCCGCTTGTCGCGGACATAGGCCGCGAGGCGGCCGAGCTTGGCCTCGCCGTCACCGGACACCGTGATGTCGTCGATGATCCGGACGCCGTGACCGAGCCGGTCGGCACCGCACCACTGGATCGCCTGCCAGATCGACGGCAGGCCGAAGGCCTCGCCGGCGTGGATGGTGAAGTGGGCGTTCTCCCGCTGGAGGTATTCGAAGGCGTCGAGGTGGCGGGTGGGAGGGTAGCCCGCCTCGGCTCCGGCGATGTCGAAGCCCACCACGCCGACGTCGCGGTAGCGGATCGCGAGCTCGGCGATCTCCATGGACCTGGCCTGATGACGCATCGCCGTGAGCAGCGTGCCGACCCGGATGCCGCGTCCTTCGGAGCCGGCCCCGAACCCCTCCTGCACGGCCTCGATCACCTCTTCGAGGCTCAGGCCCCCGGAGGTGTGCTGCTCGGGCGCGTAGCGCACCTCGGCGTAGACCACGCCGTCGGCCGCCAGATCCTCGGCGCACTCGGCGGCGACCCGGACCAGCGCCTCGCGCGTCTGCATGACGCCGACCGTGTGGTCGAAGGTTTCCAGATAACGCTCCAGCGAGCCGGAGTCGGAGGCCTCCCGGAACCAGGCCCGCAGGCCGTCCACGTCGGTCGTGGGCAGCCTGTCGTAGCCCGACCGGTGGGCCAGTTCGATGATGGTCTCCGGCCGCAGGCCACCGTCAAGGTGATCGTGGAGCAACACCTTCGGAGCCCGGCGGATCTCCTCAAGAGTGGGTAGCTGACTCATTTCATCACCTTACCGTCGGACGCCCGGACCGCCGGGCGCCTGACCGGTGATCTGCGAACGCGCGTGGCCGCGTTCCGGCCCCGGGACATCCGGCACGGCCGCACGCCGCGCCGTGAGCGACGGCCCGGCGCAGGCCGATGACCCCGAGGGCCGACGAGGCGAGGACCGTACGGCCCCGCGGCCACCGTGGTCACTCCTCGCGGTTGGCGGTCTCCGGTGAGAAGGCGGGCAGGCAGACCGCGACGTATTCGGCGCCCTCGGGGCCGCAGCTGTAGCGGATCTTCTCACCGGGCTCGCTGACGAAGGCCTGCCCGGCGCCGACCTCGGTCGTGCCCTCCTCGTGCTCCACGATGACCGTGCCCTTGAGGACCAGCGTGTACTCGCCGAACTCCGGCGTCTGGGCCGGCTCGTCCCACCCTGCCGGAGCCTTCATGTGCGCGATCGAGATCCCGCTGTCACCGCTGTTGACCCTGCCGACGTATTCGTCGATCGTCTTGCCGCCCGGAACCGGGATCCGCGTGGCGCTGTCGATTTTGCGTACCATCGGGCCAGTCTGTCATCGGCTTCCGTGGGCGACGTCGACGACCAGTCTGTTGGGGCTCCTGTGCTCCGTCACCCGGAAGGCCGCCTTGTGGTCGAGGACGATGCCGACCCCCACCACGGCCTCGAAGTCGCCGGTCTTGACCACGTTCTGCACGTTTCCCAGCTCGGCCTGGAAGATCGGACCTCCCGTCCAGGTCGGGTCGCCCGACTGGCTGTGCGCGCTGGCGGGGGTCATCGTCACCTGAAGATAGGCTCCGCCCTTGACGTCGATCGGATCACCCGATCCCTCCTGTACGAGCTCGGACACCCACCGCACGGTGTAGCTCGGCAGGTCTCCCTTGAGATCGATCACCACGCGGTCGAATCCCCCGTGCTCGGCGAAACGGACCCCTGTGACGGTCGGCGGGTTGCCGGTGGCCCGCTTGACGTCGACCTCCTTGGTGCTCGTCGGAGGCTTCAGGCTCGCCCGCGGGGAGGCGGTGGACGGCGGGGTCGACGAGTTCGGAACGGACGGCGCGGACGTGTGGGCGGCCGGAGCCGAGGACGCGGTGTCCGGCGGCGCGGTGGAGCCGCCGCATCCGGCGGCGAACAGGACGAGCGGGACGAGCGGGACGAGAGCGAGGGCGACGCGGGTGCGCTTCATGATGGGCCTCCTGGCTCGTTAGATGCCCCGGACCCGGAAGATGTTCACCCCACGGGCGCGATCCGCACTGTCCGAATGGTGACAGGACACCGGCGCCGGAGCCGGAGCGCGCGCCGCAGCCGCCCCGGTGAACGACGAGGCCGCCGCCGGGATCGGAGGATCCCGGCGGCGGCCGGCTCACGCGCCGCACGGGGGCGGGGTTCGTCCCGTACGGCGCGCGAGTGTCTTCAGACGGTTTCCAGCACCTTCTCGTCCTCGACGGCGACGGCCGGGCGGGGACGGCGGCGGAGACCGGTGAGGGCGATCACCAGGCCGACCACGCCGAGGATGACGGAGACCGTGATCGCGGCGCGGAAGCCGTTGATCGGGTCGGCGCTCGTGTTGGAGGTGAGCACCGCCGTCACGATGGCCAGCATGACCGCGCCGCCGACCTGCCCGGAGGTGTTGAGCAGGCCGGAGGCCAGCCCCTGCTCGTCGTCGGAGACGCCGTTGGTGGCCTGGATGTTCAGCGACGGGAAGGACAGGGCGAAGGCGATGCCCAGCAGGATCATGCCGGGGATGATGAGCGTGGCCAGGCTGGGGTCGTCGTTCAGCCGCAGGAAGAAGGCGTATCCGGCGGCCAGCGCGGCCGAGCCGATCACGATGAGCCGGGCGGTGCCGAACCGGTCGGCCAGGTTGCCCATCTTGGTGGACGTCACGGCCACCAGCAGCCCGGCGGGCAGGAACGCCAGGGCGGTCTCCAGTGCCGACCAGTGCAGGAAGTTCTGGAAGTACTGCATGGCCACGAACTGGAAGCCGACGTAGGAGCCGAACAGGATCACCAGGCCGAGGTTGGCCCGGACGATCGGGCCGGACCGCAGGATGCCGAGCCGTACCAGCGGGTGCTTGACCTTCTGCTCGGCCACCACGAACACCGCCAGCAGCACCGCGGCGGCCGCCAGGGTGGCGATGGTGCGGACCGAGCCCCAGCCGGCCGTGGGGGCCTCCACCACGGCGAACACCAGCAGCAGCATCGAGGCGGTGATGGTCGTCGCGCCGATGAGGTCGTAGCCGCCCTCGGCCCGCTCCTCGTGCTGCTTGGGCACGAACCTCAGCGCGGCGATCAGCGCGAGGATCGCGACGGGGACCGGCATCAGGAACGTCCAGCGCCAGCCGAGCTCGGTCAGGAGTCCGGAGATGATCAGGCCCAGGGAGAAGCCGCTGGCGCCGGAGGCGGTGAAGATGCTGAGGGCCCTGTTGCGAGCCGGGCCCTCGGCGAAGGTCGTGGTGATGATCGAAAGCGCGGCGGGAGCGGTGAAGGCGGCGCTGATTCCCTTGATGAAGCGCGCGGCGATCAGCAGCGTGCCGTCGTTGACCAGACCGCCGAGCAGTGAGGCCACGGCGAAGACCGCCAGCGCGACCAGGAAGACCCTGCGCCGCCCGAGCAGGTCGGCGGTGCGGCCACCGAGCAGGAGCAGGCCGCCGTATCCGAGCACGTAGCCGCTGACCACCCACTGCAGGGAGGAGGTGGACAGGCCGAGGTCGGCCTGGATGGACGGCAGGGCGACGCCCACCATCGAGATGTCGAGGGCATCGAGGAACACAACGGCGCAGAGCACGGTGAGCGCAGCCCAGAGGCGCGCATCCCAGCGCCCGCCATGGGAGGAGGGGATCATGTTGGCCAACAATACATGCAGACGCATCTAATGCAAATGAATTAAATTCGTGTGCATTAGATGTTCACGCATGGTAAGATCCGCGTCATGAGCGAGGAGTTCGCGGTTCGCGCTTGGCGTGAAGTGCTGGCCAAGCATGCGACGACCGCCTGCGTGCTGGAGCGTGAGCTCTCCGAGAAACACCGGCTCGGGATGAGCGAGTTCGAGGTCCTGGAGCGGATGGCCGAGGGCGGCCGGAAGACCTACCGGGTCCAGGAGGTGGCCGACGCGGTCCACCTGAGCCAGAGCGCGTGCTCGCGGGTGATCGCCCGCCTGGAGAAGTCCGGGCTGGTGTCCCGGGGGATGTGCGAGGACGACCGGCGGGGCGTCTCCGTCCTCCTCACCGAGGAGGGCCGCGCACGTCACGCGGCGGCGCTGTCCACCCATCGCGCCGTGCTGGCCGACATCTTCTCACCCGGGCAGCCCACCACCTACACCGCGTGCACGAACGCCGATCTGCCCGCGCTCCAGTCCTGACCGCCTCCCGGCCCGGTCGGGCGGGAGGCGGGGACGACGGTCAGGCGGTGATGCGGTCGACGACCAGCGGGAGCAGGTCCGGGTCGGCGCTCTCGCCGATCGCGTAGGCGCCGTCCAGCGCGGCGAGCGCCCGCTCGAAGCGGGACGTCTCGTCGGCGTGCAGGGTCATCAGCGGCTGCCCCTCGCGGACCGGGTCACCCGGCCTGGCGTGCAGCATGATGCCCGCGCCGAAGGACACCGGGTCCTCCTTGCGCTCCCGGCCCGCACCGAGCCGCCAGGCGGCCAGGCCCACGCCGTAGGCGTCGAGCCTGCTCAGCACGCCGGACGAGGACGCGACGATCTCCATGGTCTCGGCGGCCTTCGGCAGCGGGGCGTCCGGGTCGCCTCCCTGGGCGCTGATCATCCGACGCCAGACGTCCATCGCCGAGCCGTCCTTCAGCGCCCGCTCGGGATCCTTGCCCCCGGACAGTCCTGCGGCCTGCAGCATCTCGCGTGCCAGCCGTACGGTCAGCTCGACCACGTCGGCGGGGCCGCCGCCGGCGAGCACCTCGACCGACTCGGTGACCTCCAGCGCGTTGCCCACGGCCAGGCCCAGCGGCCGGTCCATGGCGGTGAGCAGCGCGACGGTCTCGACCCCGGCGTCGGTGCCCAGCTCGACCATGGTCGTGGCCAGTTCGCGGGCGTGATCGACGGTCTTCATGAAGGCGCCGGAGCCGACCTTGACGTCCAGCACCAGTGCGCCGGTGCCCTCCGCGATCTTCTTCGACATGATCGAGGAGGCGATCAGCGGGATCGACTCGACGGTGCCGGTGACGTCGCGCAGCGCGTAGAGCTTCTTGTCGGCCGGAGCCAGTCCGTCACCCGCCGCGCAGATGACCGCGCCGGCCTTGCCCAGCACGTCGAGCATCCCCTCGTTGGACAGGGAGGCCTGCCAGCCTGGGATGGACTCCAGCTTGTCCAGGGTGCCACCGGTGTGGCCGAGCCCCCGGCCGGACAGCTGGGGGACGTAGCCGCCGCACGCGGCGACCAGCGGGGCCAGCGGCAGCGTGATCTTGTCACCGACGCCGCCGGTGGAGTGCTTGTCGGTGGTCCGGCCGGGCAGCGCCGACCAGTCCATCCGGGCCCCGGAACGGATCATGGCCTGGGTCCACTCGGCGATCTCCCGCCGGGTCATGCCGTTGAGCAGGATCGCCATCGCGAGGGAGGACATCTGCTCGTCGGCGACGACGCCTCTGGTGTAGGCGTCGATCACCCAGTCGATCTGCTCGGTGGACAGCTCGCGGCCGTCCCGCTTGGTGACGATGACGTCGATCGCGTCCATGCTCAAGCCCCCCGGCTCAGATCGTCGGGCCCGAAGGCGTACGGCAGGATCTCCGCCATGGGCTTGGGCCCGTCCACGGTCTCCACCAGCAGTTCGTCGCCCCCGAACTCGTACAGCAGCTGGCGGCACCGGCCGCACGGCATGAGCAGTTCCTCGTGCCCGTCCACGCAGGTGAACGCCACCAGCCGGCCACCGCCCGTGGCCTGGAGCGCGGACACCAGCCCGCACTCCGCGCAGAGCCCGACGCCGTAGGAGGCGTTCTCCACGTTGCAGCCGGACACGATCCGCCCGTCGTCCACCAGAGCGGCGGCGCCGACGGGGAACTTGGAGTAAGGGGCGTAGGCGTTCGCCATGGCCTGCACGGCCGCCGCCTTCAGGGCGGCCCAGTCGATGTTCATCTGCTCGTTCCACTCACGGGCGCGTCGCGGACGACGCGCCCTTCGTCTTGCTCGATGTGGTCACTTCGCCTGTCCCCTGCGGTACGGCACGCCGTCGGCGGCGGGCGGGCGCAGCCGCTGGGCCGCCAGCGACAGCACCAGCAGCGTGGTGATGTGCGGGGTGACCGAGGTGAACTGGGGTGGGATGGTGTCGGTCAGGGCGAAAACGACGAACACCGCGATCGCCGCGCCCCCGGTGATCAGGGCCGCCCTGGTGCGGTTCTGCCGGACGAGCTGGTAGATCGCCACGCCGGCGATCAGGATGGCCACCAGCAGCAGCAGCGCGTGCACCGACTCGCCACCACGGCGCAGCTGGAGCGCGTCGGTGTAGCCGAACAGCGTCGCGCCGGCCGCCAGGCCGCCCGGACGCCAGTTACCGAAGATCATGGCGGCGAGGCCGATGAAGCCGCGACCGCCGGTCTGCCCCTCGCGGTAGGCGCTGGCGGCCACCAGCGACAGGAACGCGCCGCCGAGACCCGCCAGGGCGCCGGAGACGACCACCGCGACGTACTTGTAGAAGTAGACGTTGACGCCCAGCGACTCCGCCGCCACCGGCCGCTCGCCGCAGGAGCGCAGCCGCAGGCCGAACGCCGTTCGCCACAGCGCGTAGAACGTCAGCGGGATCAGCAGGATCGCCAGGATGGTGAACAGCGAGACGTTGGTGGTCAGGCCCCTCAGGATGCCCGCCACGTCGGACAGCAGGAACCACTGCTTGGCCTCCAGCGTGGCCAGCGGGTCGCCGACCCACGGCAGGCTCACGATGCCCGGCTTGGGCACGGGGGGCGACTGGGAGTCGCCGCCGCCCGGCATCTCGGCGAACGTCACCTTGGACAGGAACTGGGTGACGCCCAGGCCCAGGATGTTGATCGCGACGCCGGAGATGATGTGGTCCACGCCGAACGTCACGGTGGCGATCGCGTGCAGCAGGCCACCGAGGGCTCCGCCGATCGCGCCTGCGACGACGCCGGCCCAGGGGTTGGCGAAGTGGATCGCCCCCCAGGCGCCGCACCAGGTGCCCAGGATCATCATGCCTTCGAGGCCGATGTTGACCACGCCGGCCCGCTCGGACCACAGACCGCCCAGACCGGCCAGGCCGATCGGTACGGCCAGCGCGACGGCCGCGTTGATCGCCCCCGCCGAGGTGAGGTCGACGGCGCCGGTGACGGCGCGGGTGAGCGACAGCAGGACGACCAGCCCGCCGAGGGCGAGCAGGAGGACCTGCCAGGTGAGTCTGAACCTGACGGGCTTCCTCGGCTCCTCCAGCGGGGCCTCCGACAGGGTCACGGCGCCTTCGCTCATGCCGACACTCCTTCGGGCCGGGCCGGGGTGCCACTTGCCAGTTCCTTGCTCACCCGGCGCTGGCCGGCGGCGATCTGGTAACGATGGACCAGTTCGTAGGCGATGATGACCGAGAGCACGATCGTGCCCTGCATGATCTGGACGATCTCCGGGGAGATCTCGTGGATCTGCAGGATGTTCGACGAGGTGTTGAGGAAGGCCCACAGCAGCGCGCCGAAGGCGATGCCGATCGGGTTGTTACGGCCCAGCAGCGCGATCGCGATACCGGTGAAGCCCAGCCCCGTGGGGAAGTCCAGGCTGTAGCTGTAGGACGCGCCCAGCAGCTGGGGCATGCCGACCAGGCCGGCCACCGCGCCGGACAGGATCATCGCCACCAGGATCATCCTCTTGACGTTGACGCCGCTGGCCACCGCGGCCGACTCCGAGCGGCCGGTGGCGCGCAGGTCGAAGCCGAAGCGGGTCCGGTTGAGCAGCACGTGGTAGAGGATTCCCATGACGATCGCCAGGATGATCAGGCCGAACACCTTGGTCTGGGTGCCGGAGACGAGCGCCAGGCCGGGCACCTGGCCGGACGGGCCGATCGGCTTGGTGCCGATGTTGTTGCTGCCCGCGACCTCGACCGCGAGCCGGTCCTTGTTGAGCAGCCACGCGCCGAGCGCGGTGGCGATGGCGTTCAGCATGATCGTGGAGATGACCTCGCTGACGCCCCGCCCGACCCGCAGCAGGCCCGCGATCGACGCCCAGCCCGCGCCGACCACCATGGCGACGAAGATGATGAGGGCGACGTGCAGCGGGGCGGGCAGCGTCACCGCGCCGCCCACGGCCGCCGCGACGAGCGCCGCCAGGCGGTACTGGCCGTCGACGCCGATGTTGAACAGGTTCATCCGGAACCCGATCGCCACCGCCAGCGCCGACAGGTAGAAGGTCGTCGCGTAGTTCAGGGTCAGCACGATCGAGCGCGGCTGCACGCCGTAGTCGATCATGACGCCCAGCGTCTCCAGGGGCGGATCGCCCGTGATCAGCAGGACGATAGAGGTGACCAACCCGGCGAACACGACGGCGAGGATCGGCGCGGCGAGCGAGAGCAGGCCGCCGAGCCGGACCCGGCCGAGCAGCCGATCGGCGAAGGTCGACTCCGCGGGGCTCATGCGATCACCCCGGTCGCCGTGCGGGAGTACCGCGTCGTCACGGGGAACGCACTCGTTCGGTGCGCTGCGTGGATGTTCATGCCGCCTCTCCAGCACCGGTCATGGCCGACCCGAGCTGCTCGGGCGTCACCCTCCGCGGATCCACCTCCGCGACGATACGGCCGCGCAGGATCACCTTCAGCGTGTCCGACAGGCCGATGAGCTCGTCCAGGTCCGCCGAGATCAGCAGCACGGCCAGGCCCGCGGCGCGCGCGGCCCTCAGGTGGTCCCAGATCGCGGCCTGAGCGCCGACGTCCACTCCGCGCGTCGGGTGGGAGGCGATCAGGAACACCGGGTCGCCGCTCATCTCCCGGCCGACGATCAGTTTCTGCTGGTTGCCGCCGGACAGGGCGGCGGCGTCCACGTCGATGCCCGGGGTACGGACGTCGTATTCCTCGACGATGCGCTGGGTGTCCTTGCGGGCGCCGCCGCGGTCGATCCAGGGGCCCTTGACGTTGGGGCGCCGCGTCTGGTGGCCGAGGATCCGGTTCTCCCAGAGCGGGGCCTCCAGCAGCAGGCCGTGCCGGTGCCGGTCCTCGGGGATGTAGCCGATGCCGGCCTCGCGGCGGCGCAGCGTCGACCAGGCGGAGATGTCCTCCTCGCCGAGGCGGATCTCCCCCTCCGCGACGCGCATGCCCATGATGGCCTCGACGAGCTCGGCCTGGCCGTTGCCCTCGACGCCGGCGATGCCGAGCACCTCGCCCTTGCGGATGTCGAAGCTGACGTCCTCGACGAGATGGCGCGCCTCGGCCGAGCGGACGCTGAGGTCGCGCACCGAAAGCGCCACCACGTCGGTGACGGTGGAGTCGCGGGTCTCCGGACTGGGCAGCTCGCTGCCGACCATGAGCTCGGCCAGCTGCCTGGCGGTCACGTCCTTGGGCGACACGCTGGCGACGGTCGTGCCGCGCCGGATGACCGTGATGGCGTCGGCGACCGAGAGCACCTCGTCCAGCTTGTGCGAGATGAAGATGATCGTGAGGCCCTCGCGGACCAGCTCGCGCAGGTTGTCGAAGAGCTCGTCCACCTCCTGCGGCACGAGCACGGCGGTCGGCTCGTCCAGGATGAGGATCCGGGCGCCGCGGTAGAGGACCTTGAGGATCTCCACCCGCTGCCGGGCACCGACGCCCAGATCCTCCACCATGGCATCGGGGTCGATGCCCAGGCTGTAGGAATCGGAGATCTGCTTGATCTTCCTGCGGGCCGCGCCGAAGTCGATCGCGACCCCACCGGTGCGGGGCTCGTTGCCGAGGATCACGTTCTCCAGCACGGTCAGGTTGTCGGCCAGCATGAAGTGCTGGTGGACCATGCCGACGCCCACCGCGATCGCGTCGGCCGGGGAGCGGAAATGCGTGGCCGTCCCGTTGACGCGGATCTCGCCCTCGTCGGGACGCTGCATGCCGTACAAGATCTTCATGAGGGTGGACTTGCCCGCGCCGTTCTCTCCGACGACGGCATGCACGTGGCCCTGCTGCACAGATAGGGAGATGTCGCGGTTGGCCACGACGCCGGGGAATCGTTTTGTGATCCCCGCGAGTTCGACGGCCGGGGTCGAGGTGCTGATGACGGCCTCCTCCGCACGGGTGGCCCTGTTTGCGGAACGTGATGGTTGAGACTGACCGAAGGGCCCGGGGAATCATCCGCCGGGCCCTTCATTACTACCAGGTCAGGAGGTCTTCTCCGGCACGGTGATCTCGCCGGAGATGATCTTCTGCTTGTACTCGTCGAGCTTGGTCTTGATGTCGTCGACCTGGCCGCCGGTGGTGGAGTAGTCGACGCCGCCGGCCTTGAGGTCGTAGATCGTGGTGCCGCTCTTCACCCCGCCGCCGCTGAAGCTCTTCAGGAAGTCGAAGACGGCGACGTCGACCTTCTTGATCATGGAGGTCATGATGACGCTCTGCAAATCGGCGGCCGCGGTCTTGGCCTGGTCGGAGTCGACACCGATGGCCAGGCCCTTGGCGGCCTTGGCCGCCTCGAACACGCCGCTGCCGGAACCGCCCGCGGCGTGGTAGACCACGTCGGCGCCCGCGTCGAACATGCCCTCGGCCGCCGTCTTGCCCTTGGCCGGGTCGTTGAAGCCACCGAAGTCCGGCGGCTGGGTCAGGTACTTGACGTCGACCTTGACATCCGACTTGACCGCCTTGGCGCCCGCGGCGAAGCCGGCCTCGAACTTCTGGATCAGCGGCACCTGGACGCCGCCGACGAAGCCCACGTGGTTCTTCTTCGACTTCAGCGCCGCGGCGGCGCCGACGAGGAAGGAGCCCTCGTGCTCGGCGAACAGGAGGTTGGAGATGTTGGGACCCGTCGCGGCGGCGTCGTCGACGATCGCGAACTTGATGTCCGGGAACTCGGCGGCGACCTTCTTCAGCGACCCGGAGTAGGCGAAGCCGATCGCGACGATCGGGTTGTAGCCGCCGGAGGCGAGCAGGCGCAGCCGCTCCTCCTTGGCCGCCTCGGTCTCGCCGCTGTCGGCTTCGATCTCCTTGGTCTCGGCGAGGCCGAGCTCGGTCTTGGCCTTGTCCAGGCCGGCGGCGGCGGCGTCGTTGAACGACTGGTCGCCGCGGCCGCCGATGTCATAGGCGAGGCCGACCTTCGCGCCCGCCGCGGCCGGAGCCGAGCTGGCCCCGTCGCTCGGCTTGGCCGACGTGGCCGCGTCGTCGTTTCCACCACACGCGGCAGCCCCCATGAGCATGCTGCCCGTCAATACGGTAGCTGCCAGCTTGCCGAATCGGTTCTGAAGCAAGATGGACCCCCTTCGCGTTTCAGTGCACGCGCGAAGAGACGCACGGCAACCCTGCACGGAAGATAGTTGGTTGACCAGGGTTGACCAAACCAGCATACGAGTCCGAAACAGGTCCGTTATGCAGCTCAGGCCGCCTCGTGACACAGGAAGGCGACCGAGCCTACCCGCTGGTAAGATTGACCGCCATCCCTGTCCGATCACGGCACGGAGACCCGGCCGCTGATGATCCTCTTTTCGAGGTCTTCCGGTTGAGACTTGATGTCGTCGATGTGACCGCCGGTGGTGGCGCGGTCCACGCCCCCGGCTTTGAGGTCGTCGACCTTCCGGCCGGCTCGGGCCATCACGCGCCCGGCCGGGGTCAGGAGATCGCGATGCCCGCGACCGGTTCGGCGGAGGTGGGCCGCTGCCCCTCCCAGAGCGCGGTGAGCGCGGTCGCGGCCAGGAATCGCACACCGGTGCCGATGCAGTCCTCGTCCACGTCGAAGGTGCCCTGGTGGATGTCGGCCAGATGGGCCGAGCCCGGCTTGCGGGTGCCCAGCCGGGCGAAGGCCCCGGGGATGGACTCCAGGTACCAGCCGAAGTCCTCCCCGCCCAGGCTCTGCTGGGTCGGCACCGCGGCGCCCTCCCCCAGGACGCCCAGCGCGGCCTCGGCCAGCATCTGCACGCTGACCTCGTCGTTGACCACCGGCGGCACACCGCGGACGTAGTCCATCCGGGCCTCGACGCCGTAGGCGCCCGCGACCGAGTCGAGCAACGCCTTGATCAGGTCGGGGGCCGCGTGCCAGGCCTCCTCGTCCAGGCAGCGCACGGTGCCCTCGGCGACGCCGTCGTCCGGGATCGCGTTGGCCACCGAGCCCGCCTCGACCCGCCCCCAGACCAGGCTCAGCGACGAGCGCGGATCCACCCGGCGCGACAGTCCGGCGGGCAGCTCGGTGAGGATCTTCGCGAGGGCGAAGACCAGGTCGGCGGTGAGGTGCGGCCGGGCGGTGTGCCCACCGGGACCGCTCACCCGGATCGAGACCCGGTCGCAGGCGGAGGTGATCGGCCCGGTCTTGAGGCCGACCCTGCCGACGTCCACCCGGGGGTCGCAGTGCAGGCCGAAGATGCGGTCGACACCACTGATGCCACCCGAGGCCATGACCTCCAGGGCCCCGCCGGGCAGCTCCTCGGCGGGCTGGAAGATCAGCCGGACCCGGCCGGGCAGCAGCCCGGCAGCCGCCTGCTGGGCGAGGAAGAGCGCCGTCCCGAGCAGGATCGTGGTGTGCACGTCGTGACCGCAGGCGTGGCAGACGCCGGGGACCGTGGAGCTGTAGGGGACATCCTTCTCATCCGGCACGGGCAGCGCGTCGATGTCGGCCCGCAGCGCCACGGTGGGCCCGTCGCCGCTGCCGACCTCACAGATCAGACCGGTGCCCCGCGGCAGGATCGAGGGCACGAGACCGGCCGCGCTCAGCCGTTCGGCGATGCGCTGCGTCGTGCGGTATTCGGCGAACGCCAGCTCGGGATGCATGTGCAGGTCACGACGGAAGTCGATCAGTTCCTGCTCACGCCCGGCGAGGAACGTGTCGAGTTCTCCCCGAAAATTACGCCCCCGCATTGGTCACCATCCCATCCGCGCCAGCGGCCTGAATCCTCGACGCAACGTGCCACTGCCCAGAATCATGCGATCCATGAAGCAGTCCGAAAAAAAAGTGATCGCCGCACTGATGAGCCGGGGTGGGTGCCATGGGCTACGCCAGTGCGACCGATGAACCGTCAGCGCGGGAGCGACGGGCCGCTATGCGGCCGCCGGCGCGTTGACGATGACATCGACCTTATCTCGCCTTCGCAACAGCCCGCCGACATCTAAGCCAAATGTTTTGCCGTCCCATCCCCTCCGTCCGCCTCTCCTGACCCACTCTGACCAGAGGCGATGGCCCGGATTGGCTATGGGCGGTGGCCGTACCGGGTGATGCCGCCGCGGGGGTGGCCGGTAGCGCCCCTGTTGAAACGTCAGCGAGCTGGCAATTTACGTGACCTCAGGTGCCGGTCATCGAACCCAAGGGAGTGATGCAAAGCGGAAGAATGCGTGCTTCACTGCACATATGATCACTAATATCCCGTTCGGGGAGAAGCATTCCAGATTAAGCATCTTCGAACCGAACGAGGGGACCTTGGTGGTCATCCCCTCGCTGTCGCTCCCCCAGGATGAACTGCGCCGGATCACCGGCGCCCTGTGCTACGAGGAACGGCTGCTGTTCCTCCTGCTCACCCTCAGACAGCCGGACGTCGAAGTCGTCTACCTGTCCTCCGTACCGGTGGACACCGCGATCGTGGACTACTACCTCAGCTTCCTCGACGACCCCGACGAGGCTCGCACCCGCCTGCAAATGATCAGTTTGGATGATCCGCGCACGTGCCCGCTCACCGTGTCGCTGCTGCACCGTCCGGACGTCGTCGAACGGATCCGGGCCTCGATCCGCCACGCGTCCGGCGGCGCCTGGATGGTGCCGTTCGTGGTCAGCGAGCACGAGGAACGGCTCGCCGGGATGCTCGACCTGCCGATCTACGGCCCCGCCACCTCCCTGGCCCACCTGGGGTCCAAGAGCGGCGGGCGCATGATCGGTGAGGAGGCCGGGGTACCGATGGCCCGGGGCTTCGCCGACCTGCGGTCGCTGACCGAGGTGGAGCACGCCGCCCGCGCGCTGAGCCCCACGTCCAAGCTGATGATCAAGCTCAACAACAGCTATTCCGGGCTGGGCAACGCCATCGTGATCAAAGACGAACGGCCCCTCGTCGCCTGCCACACGAGCTTCTCGGCGCCGGACGAGACCTGGACGACGTTCGCCGAGAAGATCGCCGAGCGGGGCGCGGTGATCGAGGAGTTCGTCGAGGGCCGGCCGCTGTATTCGCCCAGCGCCCTGGCCAGGATCACCCCCGGCGGCGCCCACGACGTGGTCGCCACCCACGAGCAGATCCTCGGCGGCCCGAACGGTGACGTCTACCAGGGCTGCGCCTTCCCCGCGCAACCGGACTACCGCGCCCAGGTGGGCGAGTGCGCCGAGCGGATCGCCCGGGTCCTCGCCGGCCGGGGCGTGGTCGGCCTGTTCGGCATGGACTTCTTCGCCGTCAAGACCGACGCCGGCTACCGGCCCCTGCTCTGTGAGATCAACCTGCGCATCGGCGGCACCACGCATCCGTTCGGCGCCGCCCTGCTGACCACCGGCGCCACCTATGACCCCGACACCGGCACGCTCGTGCGCGACGGCCGCTCCAAGTACTACGTGGCGACCGACAACTGCACCGCCGCACCGCTGCGGGGCCGTACCCCCGGGGAGGTCGTCAAGCTGGTCCACGACCGCGGCCTCGGCTTCGATCGCGAGACCCGCACGGGCAACGTGCTGCACCTGCTCGGCGCGGTTCCGGAATTCGGCAAGCTCGGCTTCACCAGCATCGGCGACTCGGCGGAAGAGGCCGCCGAGCTACATCGAAGGACCCTTCGGGCGCTTTGCCAGCCCGCGTAGGCCGATCACGCCGAGCACGATCGCCACGACGATGTTCACCGCGATCAGGATGCCGTGCACCACGTAGAAGGCCGTCGGATGCCCGTCGGCGAGGTTGAAGCCGAGATTGATCCATTCAAAGATCATGAAGGCGGCGACGGCGGCGAGGAATCCGGCGATCTTTCGCGATATTTGCATGACATCAGTATTCCGTTACCGGATATGTCCCCTGGTCAGCGTGTGTGATACCGCATGCGAATCGGCACGAAGCTACCCTGAGATCACTATGGGGATGAAACACGTCGCGCCCGTCGGGGTGCTGCTCGCGGCGACCACTTTTCTGGGCGTTTCCGCCCACGCGGAGACCGAGCCCGTCGGCGGGACTCAGCTCGGGGAGCGGGGAGTCGTCGCTCCGGCCGGGGTGAAGGCGCCGCCGAAGACCGCCGCGAAGGCCTATGTGATCGCGGACGCGGAGACAGGCGAGGTCCTCGCCGCCAAGGACCCGCATGGGCGCTACCTGCCGGCGAGCACGCTCAAGGCCCTGACCGCCCTCACCCTCATCCCGAAACTCGACAAGAGCCAGAAGGTCAAGCCGAGCACTCGCGCGGTGAACGAGGAGGGCAGCGCCGTCGGCCTGGTCTCCAAGCCCATCTACACCGTTCAGGACCTGTTCAAGGCGTTGCTGCTGGTCTCGGGCAACGACTGCGCGATGGCGCTGGCCGAGGCCAACGGCGGCGTGGCCAAGACGCTGCAGGAGATGAACGCCGAGGCCAAGCGGTTGCAGGCCTTCGACACGGTGGCCAAGACGCCGAGCGGGCTGGACAAGCCCGGGCAGAGCAGCTCGGCCTACGACCTGGCGCTGATCGCCCGCGCCGGGCTGGCCAACGATGATTTCCAGCGATATATCAGCACAAAGACTGACAAGTTTCCCGCGCCCAAGGGCTATTACGAGATCGGCAACCACAACAAGCTGCTCTGGCGCTACAAGGGCATGATCGGCGTCAAGAACGGCTGGACGTCCAAGGCTCTGGGCAGCTTCGTCGGCGCGGCCAGGCGGAACGGTCACACGATCATCGTGTCGATCATGCGACACGACGGCTATTTCTGGGACGAGGTCGCCGACCTGCTCGACTGGGGTTTCGCCACCCGCGGCAAGACCGCTCCGGTCGGCCGGCTGGTGGACCCGGTCCCCGAGGCCGCCCCCCTGCCGACCGCGACGGCCTCCTCACCCGCGGCGCCGGTGGCACCGTCCGGCGGCACGACCGGGGCCGGCCCCGCCTCCGGCTTCGGGGGAATCCCCGCCGCGGGCCTCTACGTGCTGGGCGCGGGCCTGCTCGGCGGCGTGGTCTGGCTGGTGTACGGCATCCGCCGGCGCTCCCGCTAGGCGACGCAGACCGGCCGTCGAGGCGAGGGAGGGCGCCGCGAGCCTAGGCAGGGGTGCCGGCACTGAGGGAGGGCCGCGGGCCTAGGCGGGGGCGCTGGGGATCGGTGTGGGCTCGGGCGGCGGGCCGAGCGAAGAGGTCTCCGTCCAGGCCGCCGCGTAGAGGATCACCCGAGCCGAGAAGTTGATCCATACCAGCAGCCCGACCATCACCGCGAACACCCCGTAGATGGGGTTGTTCAGAGTCCTGGCCAGGATCAGCGCGGCGAGTTGCTTCAGGAGGCCGAAGGCGAGCGCGCCCAGCAGCGCGCCGCGCAGCACCACCGGGAGCGGCTGCCTCGATCGGCCCATCCAGCGAAGGATGATCAAGAAGAGGACGGTGTCGGCCAGCACGCTGACCGCCAGGCCGACGAGCCAGACCGAGCCGCTGCCGAGCACCGACTTCGACAGGCCGAGCCACCCGGCCACGGTCCCGCTGGCCTGGGTGGCGAAGCCGCCGACCAGCACCGAGGCGATCATCGTGACGCCGACCAGGATCAGCGCGGCCAGGTCACGAAGCTTGGCGAGGAAGAAGTTGAGGGGCGCCTCCGTGGTCATGGAGATCTCGCGGAGCGCGCCGCGCAGCGCGTCGATCGCGCCGAGCCCGGCATAGAGCAGGCCGACCAGGCCGATGGCTCCCGCGCTGGAGCGGGAGTCGGCGATCTGCTGGATGGGAAGCTGGTCGGCGAGGCCGGGAAGATACTGGTCGATGGCCTGTTGCAGGGTCCTGACGGCGTCCGGCCGGACCGACAGGAAGAAGCCGAAGACCGCGAACGCCAGCGCGATGATCGGGAAGAACGACAGGAACGCGAAATAGGTCACCGCCCCGGCCAGCCGGTCACCGAACTGGATCTGGTAGCGATGGACGGTCCTGATCAGATGGTCGAACCAGGGCCATCGCACCCGAGTGGAGCCGACCTTCGTCCGGCCCCACTCGCGGAACACCTCGATCCGTTCCTGCACGCTCGTCACCCGCGTCCCTTACCCAATTACCGGTCCGTCGTGCGTGGATGCGAGCACGTCCCGTGGACGGTTTCCGGCGGCCTCGGCGGCCCTGGGCGGATCGAGCCTTCCGCAGGTCAGGACGTGGGCAGGAACCCCACCCGGTCGCGGACCCTGGCCATGGTCTCGGCCGCCACGGTACGGGCCCGCGCGGCGCCGACGGCGAGCATCCTGTCGAGCTCGGCCTCGTCGGCCAGCAACTTCTCGGTCCGCTCCCGGATCGGCGTGAAGGTCTCCACGACGGCCTCGGCCACGTCCTTTTTGAAGGCGCCGTATCCCTGTCCGGCGTAGCGGGTCTCAAGCTCGGAGATCGGCGTGCCGGTCAGTGCCGACTGGATGCGGAGCAGGTTGGTGACACCGGGCTTGTTCTCGTCGTCGGCGAGGACGTCGGAACCCGTGTCGGTGACCGCGCGCATGACCTTCTTGCGCAGCGGGCCCGGTTGCTCCAGCAGGTCGAGGATGCCCGCCGGCGAGGAGGACGACTTCGACATCTTGGCCGTGGGGTCCTGAAGGTCGGTGATCTTCTGGACGCCCTCGACGATGTACGGCTTGGGCAGCGTGAAGGTCTCGCCGAAGCGGTGGTTGAAGCGCTGCGCGAGGTCGCGGGTGAGCTCCAGGTGCTGCTTCTGGTCGGCTCCGACCGGGACCTGATCGGCCTGGTAGAGCAGGATGTCGGCGGCCTGCAGGATCGGATAGGTGAACAGGCCGACGCTGGCCGAGCTCTCTCCGGACTTCGCCGACTTGTCCTTGAACTGGGTCATCCGGCCGGCCTCACCCATGCCGGTGAGGCAGATCAGCACCCAGGCCAGCTCGCTGTGCTCGCGGACGTGGCTCTGCACGAAGACCGTGGAGCGCTCCGGGTCCAGGCCGGCGGCGAAAAGCTGGGCCGCGGCGATCCTGGAGCGCCTGCGCAGCGTCTCGGGCTGGTAGTCCACCGTGATCGCGTGCAGGTCGACGACGCAGTAGAACGCGTCGTAGCCCTCCTGCATGGCGACGTACTGCCGCACGGCACCGAGGTAGTTACCCAGGTGGAAGGAGTCGGCGGTGGGCTGGATTCCGGACAGGACACGAGGACTGGCCATAGCACGTAATTGTGTCAGCTGTCTGGAGTGTTCGGTGACCGCGACTCGAAAGCGGCCGAGGCGGCCGGCGGAAAGGCCGTCGCCGTGCCCGGATCGGAGGCACCCGGCGTGGCGGGGTCGGCGTCCTCCGGCACGGCGGGGTCGGTGTCCTCCGGCACGGCAGGGTCGGCATCGTCCGACGCGGTGGAGTCGGCGTCCTCCGGCGTGGCGGGGTCGGCGTCCTCCGGCACGGCCGGCGGGGGGTTGCGGCGCTTGATGCGGACCCGGGAGACCCTACGGCCGTCCATGTCCGTGACCGACATCTCGAACCCGGGGATCTCCACTCGCTCCCCCAGCGCCGGCAGATGGCCCAGGGCCGCCATGACGAACCCGCCCAGGGTCTCGTAGGGGCCGTCGGCCAGCCGGATTCCCGTCTCGGTCGCCACCTCGTCGAGATTGGTCAAGCCGTCGAGCTCGACCTCTCCCGCGGGCAGCACCACCTGCTCGTCCTCGATGTCGTGCTCGTCGCGGATGTCGCCGATGAGCTCCTCGACGAGATCCTCCAGGGTGACGATGCCGGCGGTGCCGCCGTACTCGTCGACCACGATCGCCAGATGATGCCCCTCGTCGCGCATCTCCGACAGCGTGGCGAGCACCCGCTTGCTGGCCGGGAGCAGCTTGACCGGGCGGATCGGCAGCAGCTCGCTGATCGGCTCGATGGAGCCGGTCAGCACCGGGTCGAGCAGGTCCCTGATGTGGATGAAGCCCACGACGTCGTCGTAGGAGTCGCGGTAGACGGGGAAGCGGGAGTGCGGCATGGCCGCGGCCAGCACGGCGGCTTCGGCCAGCGGGGTGTCGGCGGCCATGAACTCCACCTCGGTGCGCGGCAACATGACCTCGCGGAGCTGGCGCTTGCCCGCCGCGAAGACCTCCGCGATCAGGTGACGCTCGTCGGCGGTGAGCTCCTGGTGGCCGACCACCATGTCGCGCAGTTCCTCGGTGGTGATCTCCTCACGGTCGGCCTCGGGGTCACCGCCGAGCAGTTTGACCACGCCGTCGGTGGACTTCGACAGCGCCCAGATGATCGGCCGGGACAGCGCGGCCATCCGGTCCAGGAACGGCGCGACCAGCAGCGAGATCCCCTCGGCGCGCTGCCGGGCGATCCGCTTGGGCGCGAGTTCGCCCAGGACCAGCGAGAGGTAGGAGATCGCCAGGGTCACCAGCACCAGGGAGAGCGGAGCCGACACGGCCTTGGGCACGCCCCACCCGTCCACGACCGGGATCAGATCCTGGGCGAGGGTGTCGGCGCCGAACGCCGCCGACAGCATGGTCGCCACGGTGACGCCGATCTGCACCGCCGACAGGAAGCGGTTGGGGTCGCGGGCGAGCTTGGCCGCCCTGGCACCTCTGCGGCCCTGGGTGCCGAGCCTGCGCACCTGGCTCTCCCTGAGGGAGACCATGGCCATCTCGGCGGCGGCGAAGAACCCCCCGATCAATACGAAAAGCATGACCAAGGCGATGTTCGCCAGGACGCTGTTCACGAGACCGTCTCCGTCATGGCCGTCGCCCGTTCCGACTGTGGCCGATATTTGATGTGCCAGCATATGCTGGCAGTAGCCTTACAAAAATAAACACATTCAGACATCATCAAACAGGAGGCTCCGTGAAGCTGCTGGTCACCGGAGGCGCCGGATACATCGGTAGCGTCGTCGCGGCTCAACTCGTCGAGGCTGGTCACCAGGTCACCGTGCTGGACGACCTCTCCACCGGCCACGCGGACGCGGTGCCGGCGGGCGCGCGCTTCGTCGAAGGGTCGGTCACCGAGGCCGCGGACGTGCTGCCGGGCATGGACGGCGTGCTCCATTTCGCGGCGAAGTCGCTGGTCGGCGAGTCGGTGGAGAAGCCCGGCCGCTACTGGGCGCACAACCTCGGCGGCACCCTGGCCCTGCTCGACGCCATGCGATCCGCCGAGGTCGGGCGGATCGTCTTCTCCTCCACCGCCGCCACCTACGGCGAGCCGGAGCGTTCCCCCATCCTGGAGACCGACCCCACCCGGCCGGCCAACCCCTACGGCGCGTCCAAGCTCGCGGTCGACACCGCGCTGTCCACGTTCGCCGGGCTGTACGGCCTGGCCGCGGTGAGCCTGCGTTACTTCAACGTCGGCGGCGCGTACACCGGCGAGGACGGGCGCGTCTACCGCGAGCGGCACACCGTGGAGACCCACCTGATCCCTAACGTCCTCGCCGTCGCGCTCGGCGGACGCGATTCGGTCAGTGTCTTCGGCACGGACTACCCCACCTCTGACGGGACATGCGTCCGCGACTACATCCATGTGGCGGACCTGGCCCGCGCGCATCTGCTGGCGCTCGACGCCTGCTCGGCCGGCGAACACAAGATCTACAACCTGGGCAACGGCACGGGCTTCTCGGTGCAGGAAGTCCTTTCGGTCTGCCGGGAGGTCACCGGGCACGAGATCCCGGCGGTCATGTGCGAGCGCCGGGCCGGAGATCCGGCGGTGCTGGTGGCCTCCGCCGAGAAGATTCAGCGCGAGCTCGGCTGGAAGCCGGAACACCCGTCCGTCCGGGACATCGTCGCCGACGCCTGGGCCGCCCTGCCCCGTTGACCGGGTCGGGCGAAGACCCGCCCCGCCGCGCGGGCTAACGCAGGTTGATGCGGGCCATGTTGTTGGCGGGGCGACGGTCGCCCACGTGGGTGGAGTAGACCGTCGCCTTGGCTCGCAGCGCGCGCCGATGGGAGCGGAAGGCCAGCCGGAGGCTGACCCGTTTTCCGGAACCGACCGAGCGCAGCTTGCAGCCGACGAGGCCGGGATACGACCGGCACCGGGCCCCCTTGGCCGACAGGAACCGCGCCCGCTTCGTGTGGAAGAACAGGGCGGCGTCCCGGACGACCCGTGGCCCCCGGTTGCGGACCACCGCGCCCATCCAGACCAGCCGACCGGCATGTGCCTTGCGTGACAGCCGGACCGCCAGATCCGCGCCCTCGTCCACCGCGGTCAGCGTCCGGGCGGAGTTGTTCGCCTCGTTCGCGTCCACGATCTCCGAGGAGAGCGTCGCGGTCGCCGTGAGCGGGCCGTGCGCGCCCGGACGGACCAGACCGCTGACCGTCACCCCGCCGGTGCCACCGGCCAGGACGTCGTGCTCCGAGGCGCAGACCACCTCGTTGGCCGTCGCGCCCGGACGACACTCGGCGACGTCGACACGGAGGACCTGCACCCCCTCGGGCAACCGGATGGTGAGCAGCGGCAGCACCGCGTCCTCGGGCCCGGCGTTGCTCACCTCGGCCCGGTAGAGCAGCGGCTGCCCCGGCTGCGCGATCTTCGGCGAGGTCTCCATCCGTACGGACAGATCCGCTCCGACCGGATTCTTCCTCGACTCCGCCAGCACCGTTCCGGGTGCTCCGAGGAGAGCAAGACTGACAATCCCAACGACGACCCGCACCGCACCATGCGCCATGAACACCGATCCCCCGACCCTCAATGATCATTTAACGCCGAGACGCCGGTCCGGGACATGATCGACACGCCACCGATTCACCCTGGGCAGGTCATGGGATCATCGAGGAAGGCCGACGGCCCGGTTGGACCGGGGCGCCGGCCGTGTCGACCGGCGCCCCGGGTCAGGCGCCGGTCAGGCGCCGTCGCCGCTGATCCGGAACGGCACCTCGGCGATGTTCGAGGTCACGCCGAGTTCACGGAGATCCCGCGCGTCGATCCGGCCGTCGCCGTCGGCGTCCCGGACCACGTCGGGGGCGTCGTCGAGCACACCGTTGCCGTCGAGGTCGCCCACGACCGCGACGGTGAGCACGCTGGCGGTGTCCTTCCCGAACAGCGGCTTGCCGACCAACCAGGAATCCCAGATCGTGACCTCGCCTCCGGTCCGGCCGCGCTGGGCCAGCCCGGTGACGTTGAACAGGTTGGCCAGGTTCGTTCCCGGACCGGAGAAGCCCGTCGTGGTGGAGAGCAGGACCACCAGGCCGGGCAGCTTGTCGTCCTTGCCGGGGCCGAACGTCCCCGTGCCGCCGTTGGGCCCGGTCAGCTGCGGCCCGCTCCAACCGGCTCCCTTGAGCCCGTCGCGATAGCGAACCGACAGTTCCACCATCCAGGCCGCGCCCTCCAGCGCGGTCGCCGAACCCGCCTTCGGTGAATGCACCCACACCTGCGCTGTACGCTTTCCGCTCGCCGCCGTGTCGTCCGCCAGCGCGGGAACCGTGGCCGTGGCGCTGATCGTCAGGGCGGCTCCGAGCACCGCCCATGCACCTCTTCGCATGATCGCTTCTCCTTCGTCGATCGCTGATGTCGGGTGGATGTACGCAGGGGTGGCGTCCGGCGTTCAGCGGACAGGATGAACGTCACGACGGTCTCCCCCGTATGCCCTGGCGGAATGAGAGGAGGACCACGTGCGACTGGACGACGAGGCCACGCTGCGGGCGGCCTATGACGATCACGGAGGCGAACTGTTCGCGTTCGCCAGGCGTTCCCTGGGTGACCCTGGGCTGGCCGAGGACGCGGTGCAGGAGACCTTCGTACGAGCGTGGCGCACCGGGAGCAGGTACGACCACCGGCAGTCGTCCCCCCGCACGTGGCTCTTCGCGATCTGCCGGAACGTGGTGATCGATCTCCTTCGGGCGCGGTCCGTACGGCCGCAGCTCTCGGCGGAACAGGGAACGGACCTGCCCGGCGAGAACAACCTGGAAGGGCTCCTGCTCGGCATGCAGGTCGAGGAGGCGCTCAGGCGCCTGTCCCCCGAACAACGGCACGTGCTGGTCGAGGTCCACCTGCGCGATCGGCCGCCCGCGGAGGTCGCCGCCGAGCTGCGCATTCCCGCGGGTACGGTCCGCAGCAGGGTTTTCTACGCGCTCAAGGCCCTGCGCCTGGTGCTGGAGGAGATGGGATGGGATGGTGAGTAACTGCCGCGACTACCAGGCTCTGCTGGGGATGCACGCGCTCGGCCGGCTGCCCGAGGACGAGGTGACCGCCTTGACCGCCCATGCCGACGGCTGCCCCTCCTGCCGGGCGGATCTCGACGCGTTGCGCGAGGTGGCCGGCGCGCTCGGTCACGCCGATCCGGACCGCGTTCCCCGCCCGCCCGCGCCACCGCCCTGGCTTCGCGACAGCGTGCTGACCGCCGTGGACGTCCGCCGCAGGCGCAGACGCCGGCTGAGCCGGTTCGGCGGGCTCGCGGCGGCCGTGCTCGCCGGGGTCGTCACGACAGCCGTGCTGATCTCCGGCACGGACGGCTCCACGGTGGCGTACAGCTCACGCGATGTGCGACTCTCCGCCGAGCTGGACGACCGTCCCTGGGGAACGGCGGTGAATCTCACGGTCAGCGGTCTGGAAAACGACCGGCGTTACCTGGTGTGGCTGGAGCGCCGGGACGGCAGCCGGGTGCCCGCGGGCAGCTTCACCGCGCGAGGCATGGGCCTGACCATGGAACTGTCGGCCGCCGTGCCCGACGGCGACACGGTCGCGCTCGGCCTGAGCACGGTCCCTGGAGGCCCCGCCGTGCTTCGCGCGCCCATCAGCCGATGAGACGGTCCCGAGCCCCGGGCGGTCTCCTTCCCCGAAGGGTTCCGTGAAGGGCTCCATCCCGGCGATCGCCCGTGCGGAGCACATGAGAAGGGGCCCCGGCACAAGCCGGGGCCCCTTCTCATGGATTCGGCGCGGTGCGCGGACTCAGATCAAGCCGAGCTCGCGGACGGCGGCGCGCTCCTCTTCGAGCTCGCGCACCGAGGCGTCGATGCGCTCGCGGGAGAAGGCGTCGATCTCCAGGCCCTGGACGATCTCCCACTTGCCCTCGCGCGAGACGACGGGGAAGGAGGAGATGAGGCCCTCGGGCACGCCGTACGAACCGTCGGAGGGGATCGCGGCGGAGGTCCACTCGGCGCCGTTGACCCAGTCGAAGACGTGGTCGATCGCGGCGTTGGCGGCGGAGGCGGCCGAGGACGCGCCCCGGGCCTCGATGATCGCGGCGCCGCGCTTGGCGACGGTCGGGATGAAGGTGTCGCGCAGCCAGGCCTCGTCCACCTGCTCAGCGGCGATCTTGCCGCCGACCTCGGCGTGGAACAGGTCGGGGTACTGCGTGGCGGAGTGGTTGCCCCAGATGGTCATCTTCTTGATCTCGGTGACCGGGACCTGGAGCTTGGCGGCGAGCTGGGACAGCGCGCGGTTGTGGTCCAGGCGGGTCATCGCGGTGAAGCGCTCGGCCGGGACGTCCGGGGCGTGCTGCTGGGCGATCAGCGCGTTGGTGTTGGCCGGGTTGCCCACGACGAGGACGCGGATGTCGTCGGCCGCGTTGTCGTTGATGGCCTTGCCCTGCGGGCCGAAGATCCCGCCGTTGGCCTGGAGCAGATCGCCGCGCTCCATGCCGGCCGTACGCGGGCGGGCGCCGACCAGCAGCGCGACGTTGGCGCCGGCGAAGGCCTTGTTGGCGTCGTCGGTGACCTCGATGCCGCTCAGCAGCGGGAACGCGCAGTCGTCGAGCTCCATCGCGGTGCCCTCGGCGGCCTTGACCGCCTGCGGGATCTCCAGCAGGCTCAGCTTGACCGGGACGTCGGCGCCCAGCAACTGGCCCGACGCGATGCGGAACAGCAGCGCGTAGCCGATCTGACCGGCGGCGCCGGTGACGGTGACCTTTACGGGAGTCTGGGCCATGACCTTCCCCCACTCGAAGGATGAATTGTGACGCTCGGATGTTACCCGTCCAGGGTCACCGGTCCTGCGGCGAGTGCCTTTATCCGGCCTCCGGGCAGGGCGATCAGCGCGACGAGCGCCACGAGCGCCCCGCCCACGGCGAGCCAGGGGATGACGTTCGCGGCCGCGGCGGCGTGCGCGGCGTTCAGCCCGTGGGCGGGCGCCTCCTGCCGGACCACGGTCGCGTAGAGGGTTCCTGCCAGGGCCAGGGCGACCGAGCCGCCGATCTGCCGGAAGAAGGTCAGGTTCGCGCTGGCGGTGCCGATGAACCGCGGCGGGACCGAATACTGGACCGCCACCGTCAGGCCGGACAGCATCGGACCCATGCCGAGACCGAGGAGCGCCATCCATCCGGCCAGGGCGAGACCCGGGGTCTCGACCGTGATCCCGGTGCAGAGCAGCGCCCCGGCCGCGATGACGAACGCTCCGGCGATCAGCCACGGCTTGTAGCGGTAGGTCTTGGACATCAGCGCGCCGGCGAGCGCGCTGCCGGCCACCATCCCGAGCATGAGCGGGTAGATGCGCAGGCCCGACTCGGTGGCGCTGAGCCCGATGGCCTCCTGGAAGTAGCGCGGCAGGAACACCACCCCGGCGTACAGGCAGAACGCGGTGAAGAACGAGGTCACGTTGGCCAGCGTGTAGGTCCGGTTGCGAAACAGCTCCAGGGGGATGATCGGCTGAGCCGCCCGGCGCTCGACGAGGACGAACAGCGCCAGGAGCAGGACGGAGGCCACGATGGGCCACAGCACGGATCCGCTGGTCCAGGTGTGTCCGTCCAGGCCCTTCTCGGTCAGCCCGATCAGCAGCGTGCTGATCGCCACGCTGAAGACGGCGATGCCGAGATAGTCGGGGCGGGCGCCGCGTCCCTGACCCGCCACGTGCGGCAGCCGGGCCACGATGATCACGATGAGGACCAGGCCGATGGGGAGGTTGACCAGGAAGGCCCAGCGCCAGCTCGCGTGGTCGGTGAAGAGGCCGCCGAGGAACGGACCGGCGATGTAGCTCAGCGCCATCACCGCGCCCAGCGCGCCCTGGACGCGACTGCCCTTGTCACGCGGGAACAGGTCGGCCACCAGCGCCAGGGAGAGCGGCAGCAACGCTCCGGCGCCCAGACCCTGCAGCGCGCGGAAGGCGATGAGCTGGGTCATGTCCTGGGCGGCGCCGCACAGGACCGAGCCGAGCAGGAACACCACGACGCCGACGAGCAACAGCGGCTTGCGCCCGTAGGTGTCCGACAGCCTGCCGTACAGCGGGACGGTGATCGTCGAGGTCAGCAGGTAGGCCGTCACGACCCAGGTGTAGAGGTCGACGCCGCCGAGCTCCTGGGTGATCCGGGGCAGGGCGGTGCCGACAATCGTCTGGTCGAGCATCGCGAGGAACATCCCGCCGAGGACGGCGAGAAGGAGCAGCCCGTTCTTGGGACGGGTCTCCACGGGGGGGTTCAATACGTCAGTAGACACATGTTGATATTGACGTGTCAGTCTTTACATGTCAATTCATAGGTATGATGGCGGGCATGTCTCTTCGGATCGCGCTCCTCGGCCTGCTGACCGCCGCCGGTCCAGCCAGTGGCTACGACCTCACGAAACGCTTCGAGAGCTCGATCAACCACGCCTGGCAGGCCCGGCACAGCCAGATCTATCCGGAGCTGAACAAGATGGCCGCCGACGGCCTGGTGACGGTCCAGGAAGAGGGATCGCGCGGCCGGAAGACCTACACGATCACTGAGGAGGGCGGCCGGGAGCTGCGCACGTGGCTGATCGAAAAGGAGCCGTCACGGTCCTACCGCAGCGAGGGAGCGCTCCGCGCGTTCCTGCTGCCCACGCTGGAGCCGCACGAGGCCGTGGCGTTGCTGCGCGCGGAGGCGCGGGCCTACGACGCCAGGCTGGCCGAGCTGGAGGCGCTCCGGATGGCCAAGCCCTCGTGGAAGAGTCCCGGCTTCGGGGAGTACGCCCTGGATCTGGGCATCCGCCAGACGCGGCTGATGCGC
Source organism: Streptosporangium sp. CA-135522 (assembly GCF_050949235.1). Classification (NCBI taxonomy): domain Bacteria; kingdom Bacillati; phylum Actinomycetota; class Actinomycetes; order Streptosporangiales; family Streptosporangiaceae; genus Streptosporangium; species Streptosporangium sp. CA-135522. Next base: position 1,370,052 of record NZ_CP192026.1, on the reverse strand, counting down.
GACTGGTCCGAGGAGACCGCGACCCAGATAGAGACCGCTAGCCGCAGCTAGCCATGGCCGGCAGGTCGTCCTCGCGGGTGGCGAAGTCGACGTTGGAGAAATGCCGGTCGAGCAGCTTCTTCATCGTCCCGCTCGCGTAGAGGTCCGCGATCGCGCCCTGCACGGCCTTGCAGGTGCGCCTGTCGCCCTTCTTCATCGCCACCGCGTAACGCTCGTCGGTCAGCTTCAGCCCGACCACCTTGTAGGCGATGTTCTCCCTGTCGGCGAACCCGGCCAGCAGCAGGTCGTCGCCGGGGACCGCGTCGACCGCGCCGGCCAGCAGCTTGTTCATGCAACCGGTGTAGGTGGGGGCGGGAACCAAGGTGAACCGGTCCACCTTCCCCTGCAGGACGCGGACCGAGGCGTTGTCGGCGGGCTGGCAGACCCGCTTGCCCTCCAGGTCGGCCGCCGACGCGATCGGGGAACCGTCCTTGACGAGCACGTCGACATGGGCGAGATAGTACGGTCCGGCGAACGTGACGTCGTCCCTGCCGTTGATCGGGTAGGTCGAGACGACCAGGTCGACGACGCCGTCGGCCAGCAGTCTCGGACGCTCCTCACGGCTGGTCGCCTGGAAGGTGACGCCGCTCGCGGGCACCCTCAGCGCCTTGGCGATCTCTAGGGCGAGGTCCACCTCGAACCCGCTCCACTTACCGCCGCTGTTCAGCGCGATGCCCGGCAGGTAGTCGCGCATGCCGATGGTGAGCCTGCCGGTCTTCGCCGCCTTGTCGGCGACCGACGCGAAAGCCACCGGATCGGTCCCGGCGGGCGGTCGGACACCGGTGCCGAAACTCGGCGGCCAACCGGTGACGGCGACGGTGGCCGCACCACCGGCCAGCAGGACGGCCGCCGCGGCGGCGATCCAGCGCCCCCTGCGGGAGCGCCGGGGCGGCTGGGAGTCCACGGAGTGGTCCGGGCTCGAGATCGTGGCCTGCGGGCCCAGTGGCGCGACGGTCACCGGAGGCTCGCCGTGACCGGTGAAAGCATCCCGCTCGCCGTGGCGCGGGGACGACGGCTGCTCACCGTGGCCTGGGGACGACGGCTGCTCACCGTAGCCCGGGGACGACGGCTGCTCGCCGTAACCCGGGAGAGAACCCCCCTCGCCGTAGCCCGGGGACGACGGGCGCTCACCGTAACCGGGGAGGGAACCCCCCTCGCCGTAGGCGGGGGGCTGCGCGCGAAAACCCGTGGACGGCACAGGCGGGCCGCCCGGGGCGGGCACGCCGGGGTTCGTCCGCGGAATGCGGATGGGACTGGTGGCCTCACCCGGATCGGGGCCCGGGTCCGGGTCCGGGCCAGGACGTGGACCCGCACCCGGGCCGGCGGCTCCCAGGTCCGGGCCGGCCACCTGCGCGCCCTCGTTGAGGACGGCGGGTGAGGCGTCCACGGTCTCGGGATGGCCGAGCATTCGCAACAGGATCCGGTCGGCCGAGGGCCGGGCCGTGGGCGACTTGGACAGGGCCGAGCGGACCGCGCCGCGCAGCGGCTCCGGCATGACGCTGACGTCCACCTCGTGGTTGAGGATGCGGTTCAGCACCACCGCGATCGAGTCGCCGGCGAAGGCGGTCTCCCCGGTCGCGGCGAAGGCGATCGTCGCCCCCCAGGCGAACACGTCGGTGTGCGGGCCGACGTCCGCGCCGGAGATCTGCTCGGGCGCCATGTAGGCCGGAGTGCCGATGGCCCGGCTGGTGATCGTGCCGGTGGAGTCGACGATGCGGGCGATGCCGAAGTCCACCACGCGCGGCCCGTCGGCGGCGATGAGCACGTTGTCCGGCTTGAAGTCGCGGTGCACGATCGCGGCGTGGTGGATCGCGGTGAGCGCGGTGGCCGTGCCGATCGCCAGCCGCTGCAACGCCACGCCCCGCAGCGGGCCGTCGGCCTCCACGACCTCCCGAAGCGACCTGCCCTCGATGTATTCGCTCGCGATGTAGGGGGTGTCGCCTTCGAGATCGACGGCCACGATGCCCGCCGTACAGAACGAGGCGACCCGTTGCGCGGCCCGCGCCTCACGGGCGAAGCGCGATCTGGCGATCGCGTCACCGGAGAATTTCACGTGCAGCAGCTTGACCGCCGCCCGCTCTCCCGCCTCGTTCGTTCCCAGGTAGACGACCCCCTGGCCGCCCTCGCCGATCCGGCCGACGATGCGGAACGGGCCGAGTTGGCGCGGTTCCCCCGCTTCCAGCGGCGCGATCTCCGGCATCATCGTCCCTACGGTCTAGTAAATCCCCAACCAGCCAAACTTTACGATGTCCAAGCTCTTCCACCCGCCGCGTTACCTCTAAGTGACCTTGTCTCTCCCACGGCGAGCGTCTCACCGAGGGAAGCGCGAAGGACACGCCACCCACTCAATTACCGACAATCCACCCAAGCTGGCGCTCCAGCCGCTTAGATCACTACCGTTGACCGCCTCTCACGCAAGCCGGAGCAGATTCCCCATGCGCCGATATATCGGTTATCGCGAATTCGTTCAGCGCGATCAGCGTTCCCTCGTCGGCACGGCCCTTCTCCTCACCGGCAGCCACGAGCAGGCCATCCGCCTGGCCCTGTGGTCCCTGCGGGAGGTCGGCCTCAGTTGGCCACCGACCATCTGGGAGAACACCACCACACACGCCCACATCGAGTTGTATCGGCGCTTCCTTCGCAAGCCGACCGCCGCCGGGGCCACCGCGCTGGTACGGCTGGCACCCCGGCAGCGCCTCCTCCTCGTCGCCTGCCTCCACGACGGCAGGACCCACGCCGAGATGGCCACCATCCTGGGCATCCCGGTGGAAACGGTGAAGTCGGAGATCGACGAGGGCGTGGCCACCCTCACCAAGGGCAATGTGGCCCGGCTGAAGACGAGGCTGGCCACAGCGGCGAGCGAGGCGTCGGTTCCCGACCTCGGCGCCCGGTCCATGCGCGCGCTACGGCGCCGCCGCAACCGCGGCGCCTTCCTGACGGCGGCCGCGACCCTCGTCCCGATCGTCCTCATCGCCGCCCTGACCCTGTTCCCCCAGGGGCCGATGTGGAACTCGGCCCTGGGCGAGCGCAACCAGCCCCGGTCCACCGAGGTGCCGGAGGCCATGCAGGTGGTCCCCAGCCCGAAGCCGAGCCCCACCCTCCAGCCGTGGCGACCCGCGCGGACCTCCCTCGCGATCCGCTACGCGGTGCCCGACGGATGCCCCGGCGACGGCACCGCCGCGGCCGGCGAGTCTACGCCGCCGCAGGCGGGGAAGGTCACCTGCGCGGGCTGGACGCTGAAGCTGGCCGGCAACGGCGCGGGCGGCACGGGCGGCGCGGGCGGCGCGACGCCCGGCTCCGTGAACTGCACGGGCAAGGAGCGCTGCGAGTCCACGGTGAGCGTCCCGGACGCGGCCGAGCGTCTGACGCACGGCGACGGCCGCGGCTCCTGGCGGCTGAGCCCCGCGCTGAGCCCCGACGGGCATCGCATCGCCTATCTGAGTGCGGCGGAGGGAAGATATGTCGCCCATGACCTCCACAGCGGCACGAAGCGGTATCTGTCACCCGTGCTGGTCCCCGCGGACACCGAAGCCGGCACCCGGGTGACGGTCTCTCCGGACGGCCGCCACTTCACCGTCGAGCTCGGCGCACGCCGGCTGCGGACCGACTTCGCCACCGGAACCATGACGCCGCTGCCCGCCGGACAGGCCACGGCGGCCGAGAAGGCCGCGGGCTGGCTGCGCAAGAGCTACCGCTTCTGGCAGGACTCCCCCAGCGGCACGCACGCGGCCGCGGTCAGCGGCGAAGAGAGCGGGACCGGCAGCCTCCACATCATCGACGCCCGGTCGCGGCGGGTCTTCAAGCGCCTGCCGCTTCCCGAGGTGGACGCTCCCGCCAAGGCGGAGGTCGTCGGCTGGTTGAACGGCCACGAGGTCGTCGTGAAGATGGCGGGCGGGGCCGGCGGCCGGCCTCCCGGTTTCTTCCGGGTGAACGCCATCACCGGCCAGACGCACCGTGTGACCGGCCTCGCCGACGACGGCCTGATCGTACTCGGCGCCGTCACGGCGCCATGACGAGGCCATGGCGACGCCATGACGGACCGTAGCGATGCCGGGTGAGACCGTAGCGATGTCATGACGGAACGTAGCGACGCCAGGGCGGGTCCGAAGCGGGGCCGGAGCAGGTCCGAAGCGGGGCCGGAGCGACCGTAGCGACGCCGGGGAAGACGGGACAGGAAGGGTCGGAGCCGGAGGGGCCAGGGCCGGAAACCGAAAAGGGCCGCCCGCGGGCGGCCCTTTCCAGGTGATGGCTAGGCCATCTTCTTCTTCAGGTTCTCGTCCAGGGCCGCCAGGAAGTCCTGGGTGGTCAGCCACTTGGCGTCGCCGCCGACGAGGAGGGCGAGGTCCTTGGTCATCTGACCGCTCTCGACGGTCTCGACGCAGACCTGCTCCAGCTTCTCGGCGAAGTCGATCACCGCGGGGGTGTTGTCGAGCTTGCCGCGGTGCGCCAGGCCCCGGGTCCACGCGAAGATCGAGGCGATCGGGTTGGTGGAGGTGGGGTTGCCCTTCTGGTGCTCACGGTAGTGCCGGGTGACGGTGCCGTGGGCGGCCTCGGCCTCGACGGTCTGGCCGTCGGGGGTCATCAGGACCGAGGTCATCAGGCCGAGCGAGCCGAAGCCCTGCGCGACGGTGTCGGACTGGACGTCGCCGTCGTAGTTCTTGGCCGCCCAGACGTAGCCGCCCTCCCACTTGAGCGCCGCGGCGACCATGTCGTCGATCAGGCGGTGCTCGTAGGTGATGCCGGCGGCCTCGAAGTCGGCCTTGAACTCGGTCTCGAAGACCTCGGCGAAGATGTCCTTGAAGCGGCCGTCGTAGGCCTTCAGGATCGTGTTCTTCGTGGAGAGGTAGACCGGGTAGTTGCGGGCCAGGCCGTAGCGCATGGAGGAGCGGGCGAAGTCGCGGATCGACTCGTCCAGGTTGTACATCGCCATCGCGACGCCGCCACCCGGGAAGTCGTAGACGTCGAGCTCGACCGGCTCCGAGCCGTCCTTCGGGGTGTAGGTGAGGGTCAGCTTGCCCTCACCCGGGATCTTCAGGTCGGTGGCGCGGTACTGGTCGCCGAAGGCGTGACGGCCGACGATGATCGGCTTGGTCCAGCCCGGGACGAGCCTCGGCACGTTGGACATGATGATCGGCTCACGGAAGATGACGCCGCCGAGGATGTTACGGATCGTCCCGTTCGGGGACTTCCACATCTTCTTCAGGCCGAACTCCTCGACCCGCGCCTCGTCCGGGGTGATCGTGGCGCACTTGACGCCGACGCCGTACTGCTTGATCGCGTTGGCGGCGTCGATCGTCACCTGGTCGTCGGTGGCGTCGCGGTGCTCGATCCCGAGGTCGTAGTACTTCAGGTCGACGTCGAGGTAGGGAAGGATCAGCTGGTCCTTGATGAACTGCCAGATGATCCGGGTCATCTCGTCGCCGTCAAGCTCGACGACGGGGCCCTCTACCTTGATCTTGGGCATGCGTGTGGTTCCCCTTCTGAACTAACACTGGCCAGACAGTCCTTTTGAGGCTCACTGGCCGTTGAGGCTATCGGACAGGTGTGGACGCTCTGCGATCCACCCGGTCATCCGACTTATAGCGGCATAAGCGTTGGATATTGGAGCACCAGCGAGCCGGCCATCAGCGCGGCGCCGAAGGCGGCGAGCGTGAGGGTGTCGATCGTCTTGGTGCGTACGGCGAGCCGCCCGCCCCCGGCCAACCGGAACACGGCCCCCAGCGTCATGACGACGCCAAGGGTGAACCCTCCCCACTCGGGATCGAACAGGACGGCAAAGGCCACGGCGAGAACCGAACCCGCCAGCACCAGCGGATAGGGTCCCCAGCGATCTTCAGTTGTGCTCACCGCTCGCACCTACGGCCGTCGTTCACTCGGGCACTCGTCTCTCGGTCGCTCACATCCGGCTCATCGTTCGGCGAGAGGCTTCCACTTCTGGCCGCGCTCGCCGATGTACTCGCTGTCCGGACGGATCAGGCGGTTGTCGGCGTGCTGCTCGATGACGTGTGCGGTCCATCCTGCCATGCGGCTGACGGAGAAGACCGGAGTGAACAGGTCCGTCGGGATGCCGAGGTAGTGGTAGACGGTCGCCGCGTAGAAGTCGACGTTGGGATAGAGGCCCTTCGTCTCGAAGACGACCTCTTCCATCTCCTTGGACATCCGGTAGTAGGTGTCGTCGCCGGAGGCGTTCGCGAGCTCCTGCGACATCTTGCGCAGATGCGTGGCACGCGGGTCCTCGGTCTTGTAGACCCGGTGCCCGAAGCCCATGATCTTCTCGCCGGCGGCGAGCTTGTCTCGCACGGCCTGGGCGACGGAGGACGGGTCCAGCGACTCCAGGGTGCGCATGACCTGCTCGTTGGCTCCGCCGTGGAGCGGGCCCTTGAGGGTGCCGATGGCCGCCACGATGGCCGAGTGCATGTCGGACAGGGTCGCGGCGCAGACGCGGGCGGCGAACGTCGAGGCGTTCATCGTGTGGTCGGCGTGCAGGACCAGGCAGGTGTCGAAGGTCTCGACCTCGTGCCGGTCGGGGACGCGGCCGGTGATCTGCAGCAGGAAGTTGGCCGCGACGCTCAGCTCGGGGTCCGGCTCCGGGATCGCGCCGCCGGTCCTGGCCGCGTGGTAGCGGGCGACGAGGATCGGCTGCTGCGCGGTCAGCCGGGCGGCCTTGCGCAGGTTGGCCTCGGGGCTGTTGGAGTCCTTGTCCGGATCGTCGCCCCCGGTCAGCGAGACCAGCGTGCGCAGCGCCTCCATGGGCGCCTGCTTCTCCGCGATCTCCGGAATGTTCGCTTCGGCGAGAGCGCCGAGCTTGCGCCCTCGAACGAGTTCCGCCCCGTAGGCGGCCAACTGCTCCCCCGTGGGGAGGTTGCCGCACTGCAGCAGGTGGGCGGTCTCTTCGAAGGTGGTGCGGCCGGCCAGATCGTGGATGTCGTAACCACGATAGAAAAGGAGACCGGCCTGACCGTCGATGTCACTGAGCGCTGTAGACGCGGCTACGACATCGGCGAGGCCTTTAGTGGGCTTGTCCGCCATGAGTGTTTCCTCCGCTTATCTTCGCCCGAAGTCTACCCGTGAGCAGGGGAAACCCCTCCGAGAGGTCCAGACCAATTTCACGAAGGATTCTCCTTCTGGCAAAGGCGATTCCCCATCACCTCGTTTGGGTAAGCCGGAGCTGTAGGAATAGTTACGGCGGGCTACCTGGGGAGGAACTGCCGTGGAGGGGCCGTTCATACGCATCGAGGACACTGGCGAGGTGGTCCCGTTGCGCCCCGAGATCACGACGATCGGGCGTGGCCGGGGAGTTGACATCCGGCTCACCGATCCAAGTGTGTCCCGGCTGCACGCGGAATTCGTCCGGCGCGGACCCTACCTGTATGTCGTTGATCTGGGCCTGTCCCGCAACGGCACACGGGTGAACGGCAGGCCGATCGCCCGGAGGGTGCTCGACGACGGTGACGTCGTCTCCTTCGGCGCCGCGAGGGGCAGGATCGGCGGAGTCCCGCGTGAGGACTTCGCACCCGAGGTGGAGCTCCGCCGCGCCGCGGCTCCGGAGCTGACCAGGCGGGAGGTCGACGTGCTGACGTCGCTGTGCCGTCCGGCACTGTCCGACGAGGCGTTCGTGGCTCCCGCCACCGCGCGGGAGATCGCCGACGATCTGGTGGTGACGGAGGCCGCGGTCAAGCAGCATCTCCTGCGCCTCTACCAGAAGTTTCGGATCCCGGAGGGCACCAACCGGCGCACCAGGCTGGCGAACGAGGTCGTCGCCCTGGGGCTGGTCAGGCCCACTCCGGTGGTGCCGCCGCAGCGCGCGGCCGGCACCCCGGAGCCTCAGCCCACGGCCACGGCCGCGGGTCGGCGGGCGTCCTGACGGCCTAGGCCGACTTCTCGGCGGCCTCGACCACGTTGGTCAGCAGCAGGGCCCGGGTCATCGGGCCCACGCCACCGGGGTTGGGGGTGAGGAAGCCCGCGACGTCCTGGACGTCGGGGGCGACATCACCGGCGATCTTGCCGTCGACCCGGGAGACGCCGACATCGAGCACGGCGGCGCCGGGCTTGACCATGTCGGCCGTGATCAGGTGAGGCACGCCCGCCGCGGCGACGACGATGTCGGCGCGGCGGGTGTGAGCCGCCAGGTCCTGGGTGCCGGTGTGGCAGAGGGTGACGGTGGCGTTCTCCGAACGGCGCGTCAGCAGCAGGCCGAGTGAGCGGCCCACGGTGATGCCCCGGCCGACCACGACGACCTCGGTGCCCTTGATCGGCACGCCGTACTCCTGCAGGAGCAGGACGATGCCGTGCGGGGTGCAGGGCAGCGGCGCGTCGACCATGTGGACCAGGCGACCCAGGTTGACCGGGTGCAGGCCGTCGGCGTCCTTCGCCGGGTCCATCCGCTCCAGCAGCGCCATGGTGTCGAGATGACGGGGCAGCGGGAGCTGGACGATGTAGCCGGTGCACTCCTCGGCGGCGTTGAGCTCGTCGATGACCGCCTCCACCTCGGCCTGCGTGGCGGTCGCCGGCAGGTCCTTGCGGATGGAGGCGATGCCGACCTCCGCGCAGTCACGGTGCTTGCCGGCCACGTAAATCTGACTGCCCGGGTCGTCACCGACCAGGACGGTGCCGAGCCCGGGAGTGATGCCGCGCTCTTTCAGCACGGCGACCCGCGCCGTGAGGTCTGCCTTGATCTTCGCCGCGGTGGCCTTGCCATCGAGAATCTGCGCACTCATGGGGGGCATACTTCCACGAGATCATCCGCGCTCTGCTTCCCGCCTCTCGATAATCCTGCGCGTGAAGGGGATGATCTCCACGACCTTGGCTCCGAGGTAGGCGGCTCCGAAGGCGAAGATGAGCAGCAGCCAGGGGCTCTCCCAGAACCCGTTCATGAGGACGAAGACGTTCAGGACGGCGTCAAGCAGCGGCATGAAGGATCTCCACGGAACCAGAGGAAGGACCCGTTCAGGCTAACCGGGGTTTAAACCTTCTTCGGCCGGAAAATCCTGTCCACTCCGCCACTCTCCTGTCTCCGGTGGACGGCTGCCACAGGAGTGCGGCGGCCGTCCACGCGTGTGGAGATCAGTGGAAGAAGTGACGGGTCCCGGTGAAGTAGAGGGTGACTCCGGCGGCCTCGGCCGCGGCGATCACGTCCGCGTCGCGGATGGAACCACCGGGCTCCACGATCGCCTTGACTCCCGCGTCGATGAGCACCTGCGGGCCGTCCGCGAACGGGAAGAACGCGTCGGAGGCCGCCGCGGACCCGTGGGCGCGGTCACCCGCGCGGGAGACCGCGAGCTGCGCGGAGTCGACGCGGTTGACCTGTCCCATGCCGACGCCGACGCTCGCGCCGCCGGCGGCCAGCAGGATCGCGTTGGACTTCACCGACCGGCAGGCCCTCCAGGCGAAGGCCAGGTCGGCGAGCACCTCGGCGGAGGCCGCGGGGCCGGCCTTGAGCTCCCAGGTGGACGGATCGTCACCGGGGGCGTCGACCCGGTCGGTGGCCTGCACCAGCAGGCCACCGTCGATCCGGCGGAACTCGGCCCTGTTGGCGGGTCCCTCCGGGCAGACCAGCAGGCGGATGTTCTTCTTCTGGGTGAGTACGGCCAGCGCCTCCGCGGTGAAGGCCGGGGCCACCACGACCTCGGTGAACACCTCGGCGATCTGCCGGGCCAGCGCCTCGGTGACCTCGCCGTTGACCGCGATCACACCGCCGTAGGCGGACACCGGGTCACAGGCGTTGGCCTTGCGGTGCGCCTCGGCGACGTCGGCGCCGACCGCGATGCCGCACGGGTTCTGGTGCTTGATGATCGCCACGGCCGGCTCGGCGAAGTCCCAGGCGGCCCGCCAGGCCGCGTCGGCGTCGAGGTAGTTGTTGTAGGACATCTCCTTGCCGTGCAGCTGCTCGGCATTGGCCAGGCCGCCCCGCTGGCCGGAGTAGAGCGCCGCTCCCTGGTGCGGGTTCTCGCCGTAGCGCAGCGGCGACTTGAGCGCCCACGCGGCGCCCATGTAGCGCGGCCAGGAGTCCTCCTCGACGGCGTAGACGTCGGCGAACCAGGAGGCCACCGCGGTGTCGTAGGCGGCGGTGTGGGCGTAGGCGGCCGCGGCGAGACGACGGCGCTCGGTGAGGGTGAAGCCGCCCTCGGCCACCGCGGCGAGCACGTCGCCGTAGGCGCCGGGGTCGACCACGACCGCGGCGGTGCCGTGGTTCTTGGCTGCGGCGCGGATCATCGCGGGGCCGCCGATGTCGATCTGCTCCACGCACTCGCTGTCGGAGGCGCCGGAGGCCACGGTCTCCTGGAACGGGTAGAGGTTGACCACCACCAGCTCGAACGGGTCGATTTCCAGCTCTTCGAGCTGCTTGACGTGGGCGGGATTGCCGCTGTCGGCCAGCAGGCCGGCGTGCACGCGCGGGTGCAGGGTCTTGACGCGGCCGTCGAGGCACTCGGGGAACCCGGTCAACGACTCGACCGGAGTGACGGGAACGCCGAACGAAGCGATCTTCGCGGCGGTGCCGCCGGTGGAGACGATCTCCACACCCGCGGCGTCGAGGCCGCGGGCCAGCTCCTCCAGCCCGCTCTTGTCATACACAGCGATCAACGCGCGCCGGATGGCGATGCGGGTCACTTCGTGCTCCTCCTGTTTGTTTCCGGTCTCATCCGGGGCGCCCGGCTCATCTGCCGGGTCGTCCGAAGCGAAAGGTCCTGCCGGTCACGGTCCAGCCCTCCCGGGCCATCCGGCCGACGGTCTCGACGAGCAGGCTTCGCTCGACGGTCTTGATGCGCTCGTGCAGGGCGGCCTCGTCGTCGCCGTCCAGCACGGGCACGGCCTCCTGGGCGATGATCGGCCCGGTGTCGACCCCGGCGTCGGCGAGCATCACGGTGCAGCCGGTGACCCGCACGCCGTACGCCAGGGCGTCGCGGACCCCGTGCGCGCCGGGGAAGGAGGGCAGCAGCGCGGGGTGGGTGTTCAGGACGGGGAAGGCGCTCAGCGTCGGAGCCCCGAGAATCTTCATGAATCCGGCGCAGACCACCAGATCGGGCCGGTGCTCGGCGATCCGCGCCGCGACGGCCCGGTCCCAGAGGTCCCGGCTCGGATGATCGGCCAGCTTCTCGACGAACGTGGGGACGCCGGCGCGTTCCGCACGGGCCAATCCCTCGATACCGTCGCGATCGGCGCCCACCGCCGCGATCCGGGCTCCGTACGCCTCGTCTGCCACAGCGTTCAGCAGGGCCTGTAGGTTGGTTCCAGAACCGGACACGAGGACCACAAGCCGAGCGGCCTGGGATGACACCGACGCACTCCATTCGGACGGGGACTCACGCCGCAAGGGTATCGGCCTGTCCACTCACGCGATGCAAGGAGGTCAGGTGACGACTCCCGTCCAGGCAAGGCCGGCCGAGGGTGCGGGACGGCGGGCTCTGTGGCTCGCCTTCGCTTCGGTGGTGCTGACGCTGATGCTTCCCCTCGCGGGCCTCGTCATGTCGATCTTCGCTCTCATCGCCTCGATTCGCGCCATCAAGGCCCTGCGTTCGATGACCAGGCCGGTGACCCCCGCCGTCGTCGGTGTCGTCGTGGCGTCGCTGACCCTGCTGATCTCCGTGGCGGTGTCCGCGATGCAGTTCTACTTCAGCGACGAGCTGGCCTCCTACGCCGAGTGCCGCACGGGCGCGGGCACCGTCGCCGCCCAGAGCCAGTGCGTGGAGCAGCTCGAACGGGCGATGGAGAAGAAGATGCCCTTCGTCCAGCCCGGTGACGTGCAGTTCCCGTTCCCCCCGTGAGCCCGTCCGGCATGTTCCCCCCGTGAGCCCGTCCGGCGCTTGCCGGCCACGGCCGGTCGCCGGGGCGGCCGGGTCCCGCCCCTAGATCCCGCCGAGTGGGCCTAGTCTCGGTCCCAGGCGTAGGGGTCCAGGTAGATCACGTGGCCGCCCTTGTCGTCGGACTCGTCGACGATGTCGCGCCGGGGCGGGCGCGGCGGCTCGCGATGCCTGATCGCCGGCGGGTTCTCCGCCGCCGCCGAAGCGTGCTCGTCTTCCCAGTCGTCCCTGATGACCGGGATCGGCTGGGTGTCGCAGTCGGCGGCGTCCAGCCAGTGGCCCGGAAGCGCGCGGGGCTCGTCCGGCTCGGCGAGCCCGACCCGGCTGGCCACCGATCCGGCGGCCTTGGCGATCCTGGCCCCCGCCTTGCGGACCGGCGCGGTGGCCGTGCCGACCCTGGCGGCGGCCTTGGTGACGGCCGCGTTGTGTCCCCGGAAGATCAGCCACCAGTTGGCCAGCCCCGCCGAGATGCCGGCGGCGACCCCCACCTCCAGCGTCACCGAGAGCGTGACCTCCCAGGCCGCCGGGCCGACGGCGGAGAGTCTCGCCCCGCCCAGCGAGCCGCCGGACAGCGCGGCCAGCATCCCGGCCGCCGCACCGGTCGCCAGCCCGCAGACGAACCCCCACAGCGGCGCGCCCTCGTACGACGGCGACGGCGCGATCCTGACGCCCAGGACACCCGCCACCGCCCCGGCCGCGAACGGCAGCGCGATCACCACCATCACCCATGCCGGGGTGGAGCCGGCCTCCGGCAGGGCGCCCAGGATCGGCAGGCTCGGCACGGTCCCGAGCTGGACCCCCGTCGGAGCGACCAGCGTGCCGGCGCCGACCGCGAAGCCCGGGCCGGCGATGTAGGCCATTCCCCAGATGACCGCGTTCAGCAGATAGAGGCACTGCAGTAGCAGAAGCAGCAGGCCGCCGACGAAGCCGGGCGACAGGATGCCCGACAGCTCCTGAACCTGTCTGAAGTTCACCACGACGGCGCCGAGCACCATGACGGCGCCCGCGAGGAGCATGATCCCCAGCGCGGCGGACGAGGCCACCACGACCGAACGCAGCCGTTCGGGCAGCAGGCGCAGCATCGACCGCCACGGCCCGATCGTCCTGGCGGTGGCCAGCGAACCGGCGAGGAAGGCCAGCACCAGGTGGCTGACCAGCACGTCGCCGAGGAAGGGCTGGGTGACCTCGTTGCGGGTGACCAGCGCGATGATCCCGGCCAGCAGCGCGTACGGCGCGGCCAGCGAGACGCCCGCCTGGGCGACCAGCACGAGCTGGGCCCGGCGGCGGGCGTTGGCCTCGTCCTTGGGGCTGTTCTTGGGCAGGCGTGCGGGCAGCCGCAGGCGCAGGTCCGCGTCCCGGGCCATCCAGATCCCGGCGCGGTACAGCAGGAAGGCCGGAAGCACCGTCAGCCCGAGCGGGAGCAGCCCGATCGATCCGCCGGGAATCGCGAACCCCGCGTGGTGGGCCGCCAGCCACAGCTGCGCCGCGGCGCGGAACACCCCCGGCAGGCCCGGACCGAACGCGCCCTTGGGGGAGGCGATCCAGCCGACCAGGGTCAGGGTGGTGAGCACCGCCAGGCCCACGCCGAGGGTCCACGCGGCGGCGAGCATCCCGGAGACGGGGAGCGGCCGGCGGACGTCGTCGTCGTCACCCGTGACGCCTGGCAGGGGGATACGGCTGAGGACATTACGGGGAGCTGTCCGGAGCTGATCGAGGAAGGCCGTCACAATAGTCGATGGTCTCAGGATCTTCCGCGTGGGCGAGACTCCTTCGCCCCGCGTGTCGCGTGCCGTACAAGAAGCCGCCGGACGACGGTAAAGGCGCCCGGTCGGACACCGGGCGCCTTTACCGGGCGAGCTAGCGGGACTGCATGACCTCGCGCATCAGGCGGGCGGTCTCGCTCGGGGTCTTGCCGACGCGGACGCCGACCTTCTCCAGAGCCTCCTTCTTCGCCTGCGCGGTGCCGGCCGAGCCGGACACGATCGCGCCCGCGTGACCCATGGTCTTGCCCTCGGGCGCGGTGAAGCCCGCGACGTAGGCGACGACCGGCTTGGTCACGTGCTGCTCGATGTAGGCGGCGGCACGCTCCTCGGCGTCGCCGCCGATCTCACCGATCATCACGATCGCGTCGGTGCCGGGGTCGTCCTGGAAGGCCTGCAGGGCGTCGATGTGCGTGGTGCCGATGACCGGGTCGCCACCGATGCCGACGGCGGTGGAGAAGCCGAAGTCGCGCAGCTCGTACATGAGCTGGTAGGTCAGCGTGCCGGACTTCGACACCAGGCCGATACGGCCGGCGGTGGTGATGTCGGCGGGGATGATGCCGGCGTTGGAGGCGCCGGGCGAGGCGATGCCGGGGCAGTTCGGCCCGATGATGCGGGTCTTGTTGCCCTTGGCGACCGCGTAGGCCCAGAACTCGGTGGTGTCATGGACCGGGACGCCCTCGGTGATCACCACGCAGAGCGGGATCTCGGCGTCGATGGCCTCCTTGACGGCGTCCTTGGTGAACGCCGGGGGCACGAAGACGACCGACACGTCGGCGCCGGTCTCCTTGATGGCCTCGACGACGGTGCCGAAGACGGGCAGGCCCTCGTGGGTGGTGCCGGCCTTGCGGGCGTTGACACCGCCGACGACGCGGGCGCCGGAGGCGAGCATGCGGCGGGTGTGCTTGGTGCCCTCACCGCCGGTCATGCCCTGAACGATGATCTTGCTGTTCTCGGTCAGCCAGATAGCCATTACGCACCTACCGCGGCGAGCTCGGCGGCACGCTTGGCCGCATCGTCCATGGTGTCGACCAGTTCGACGCCGGAGAGCTTGGCGTCGGAGAGAATCTGCCGCCCGAGTTCGGCGTTGTTGCCGTCCAGCCGGACGACCAGCGGGCGGCTGACGGCCTCGCCGCGGCTCTCCAGCAGCTGGAAGGCCGAGACGATGCCGTTGGCGACCGCGTCGCAGGCGGTGATTCCGCCGAAGACGTTCACGAAGATCGACTTCACGGCGGGGTCGGAGATGATGATCTCCAGGCCGGCCGCCATGACCTCGGCGGAGGCGCCACCGCCGATGTCGAGGAAGTTGGCGGGCTTGGGCCGGCCGGGGAAGGCCTCGCCGGCGTAGGCGACGACGTCGAGGGTCGACATGACCAGGCCCGCGCCGTTGCCGATGATGCCCACGCTTCCGTCGAGCTTGACGTAGTTGAGGTCCTTGGCCTTGGCCGCGGCCTCCAGCGGGTCTTCGGCGGCCTTGTCCTCGAAGGCCGCGTGGTCGGACTGGCGGAAGGTCGCGTTGTCGTCGAGGGTGACCTTGCCGTCGAGGGCCTTGACCTGGCCGTCGGCGGACAGGATCATCGGGTTGACCTCGACCAGGGAGGCGTCCTCGTCGACGAAGGCGGCCCAGAGCTTCTCGATGAGCTCCGCGGCGCCGTCGAGCGCGACCTCCGGCAGCCCGCCGGCCTGGGCGATCTCACGGGCCTTGGCGCGGTCCACCCCGTCGAGCGGGGAGACCGGGACCTTGGCGACCTTCTCAGGAGCGCTGTGCGCGACCTCTTCGATGTCCATGCCGCCCGCGGCGGAGCAGATGGCGAGGAAGGTGCGGTTCGCGCGGTCGAGCAGGAAGGAGAAGTAATACTCCTCCGCGATCGCGCTGGCCTCCTCGATCAGGACCTTGTGGACCGTGTGGCCCTTGATGTCCATGCCGAGGATCTGGGTGGCCTTCTGCTCGGCGTCGGCGGCGTCGTCGGCGACCTTCACGCCGCCGGCCTTGCCGCGGCCACCGGTCTTGACCTGTGCCTTGACGACGACACGGCCGGTCAGCTGCTCGGCTGCCGCGCGTGCCTCCTCCACGGTGTGCGCGACAATGCCGCGCGGCACCGGGATGCCGTACTCCGCGAAGAGCTCCTTCGCCTGATGTTCGAACAGGTCCACGAGGGTCCGTCCTTGCTTGTCCGGCTGGTGTATAGATGTCGGCGGGCCGGCTCCATGATCTGAGGGGAGCCTGGCGGTTTTGCGCCAATGAAGCCTAGCCCCATCAGCGGCATGAGCAGGTCACCGGGTCCTTAAACGCGGGCGGGAATGGCGCCACGCACCCATTCGACGATCTCCTGGGTGGTCGCGCCCGGCGTGAAGACCT
The DNA here is from genome assembly GCF_050949235.1 of Streptosporangium sp. CA-135522. Taxonomy (NCBI): domain Bacteria; kingdom Bacillati; phylum Actinomycetota; class Actinomycetes; order Streptosporangiales; family Streptosporangiaceae; genus Streptosporangium; species Streptosporangium sp. CA-135522. The sequence goes on along the minus strand of NZ_CP192026.1, from coordinate 1,354,096 downwards.
GGGCCACGCCCATTCGCCGGAGCTCGGGCATGTCCGCCTCCGGGATGATCCCGCCGCCGAACACCACGATGTCGCTCGCGTCGTTCTCCTTCAGCAGCTCGATGACCTTGGCGAAGAGCGTCATGTGCGCGCCGGAGAGGATGGACAGCCCGATCGCCGCCGCGTCCTCCTGAATGGCGGTGCGCACGATCTGCTCGGGCGTCTGATGCAGGCCGGTGTAGACGACCTCCATCCCGGCGTCCCGCAGCGCCCGAGCCACGATCTTCACCCCGCGGTCGTGTCCGTCGAGCCCGGGCTTGGCGATGACGACACGGATCCTCGACACGGCATCCATCCAGACCTCCTTGTCTGTGCCCCACTCGCGACGTGAGAGCTGTCCGCAGCGTAACCGCCCGTGGTCCGCCGTGGCTGTACGGCTCCCCCGTTCGTATCGCCATAAATCATGAATTGGTGATTTGACGTCCCGCGGCGTCGGCCCACACGCTCGCGAAGGACCGGCGCGCGGGCGGGATCGGCCGCCGGAAGGCGGGGATTCCCTGGGGGCTCTACAGAAAAGATCCTATTTCGCTACATTTGTCGGCATAATTCCCGGTTGCGGTATGGCATGCTCTACAGTTTTTGATCTTCTATCCTGGGAAGGGAGTTTCCCCATGAAGCGATGGATCATCGTGGTGTCCGGCGCCCTGGCCGTGACCGCCGTCCCCGCGAACGCCCAGGCGGCCTCCGGGAACGCTCAGGCGGTGTCCGTGAAGGCTCAGACGGTCTCGGTGAAGGCCCAGGCGGCCACCCCCGCCGACCCGGTGGCCGCGCTGAGGGCCCAGTTCGCCGCCCAGCGCGGCGTGAAGATCGCCGAGAGCGGCAGGACCGCCTCCGGCCGGAAGCCCTTTTCCGCGCAGAAGCGCCGGGGGGTCGTGCAGTTCGGCGTTTCGGGAGTCACGGGGTACGACATCCTGACCAAATCCGATCTCGCGGGAGACGACGCCAAACCGGTGCGCAACCTCGCCGTCGGCGGGAACGTGTACATGAACGGCGGGGTGATCGGTGAGGGCATTCCCGAGGGCAAGAAGTGGCTGAAGGCACGCGGTGAGATCGGCGACCTGTCGCCCTTCTCGACTCCGGTCCTCCTGCTGGAGCCGGCCACGCTGAAGGCCCTGCTGTCCACCAGCACCGCCAAGAAGCCCGGCGCGCGCCTGCACAAGGGCACGATCACCTTCGGCGCGCTCTACCGCGTCTCGCCGTCCTACCGCGCGCGCCTGCACGGCAAGAGGCCCGGCGCCAAGGTCGCGGACATGACGGTGGCCTGGCGGCTGTGGCTCGACCGCGACGGTCTGCCCGGCAGGCTGGTCACCTCCTGGGCGGAAGCGCCGCTCAGCATGGGGATCACCCGCGTCAGCGATGTACGGTTCGCCTTCTGGGGAACCCCGGTGAACCTCGTCGCGCCGCCGGAGGAGGAGGCCTAGTCTCCCCACCCCCCCTTGCCCCGGGATAGTCTCCCCATCCCCCTTGCCCCTCCGCCGGCCCCGGCCGGAATCCGGGGTCCGGCCGGGGGAGTTCTTCCCGCCCCGGCCGGACGCTTCCGGCCGGGTCAGCCGCCGGCGAACTTCAGCCGCACGATGGCGTTGTCGAGGACCGTGGGCGTGCCGCCGTTCTTGTCGTTGTTGGTCGAGGTGAGCCAGAGCCCGCCGTCGGGAGTCTTGACGACGGTGCGCAGGCGCCCCCACCGGCCGTTGAAGAACGCCCTGGGCGTGTCGGTGGTGGCACCGGTGATCTTCATGACCCACAGCCGCTGGCCGCGGACGGCGGCCATGTAGATCCAGTCGTTGACGATCTCCAGCCCGCTCGGTGACGCGGCCGCCACGCTCCACTGCTGGACCGGGTCGACATAGGCCGAGTTCCCACACCTGCCTTCACAGTTGGGCCAGCCGTAGTTCTTACCGGGCTGGATCAGGTTGAGCTCGTCCAGAGTGGCGTCCCCGAACTCCGACTCCCACAGCCGGCCCCTGGAGTCCCAGGCGAGGCCCTGCGGGTTGCGGTGACCGAGGGTGTAGACCCTTGGGGCGTTCGGGAACGGGTTTCCCGGCGCTCCGGCGCCGGTCGGCGTCAGCCGCAGGATCTTGCCGTTGAGCGAGTTGAGGTTCTGGGCGTTGTTGCCGTCCTGGGCGTCGCCGGTGGTGACGTAGAGCAACCCGTCCGGACCGAATTTGATCCGGCCGCCGTTGTGGAATTTGTTCTTCGCGATCCCGGTGACGAGCGGCTCGCGGGCGCCGATCCTCCCGTTCTCGTACTTGAACCGCACGACGCGGTTGTCGGAGGCGGCCGTGTGGAAGGCGTAGACGTAGTGGTCGGTGGCGAAGTTCGGCGAGACCGCCAGCCCCAGGAGCCCGCCCTCACCGCTGGTCGTCACCGCCTCACTGACCTTGCCCACCACGGTCTTCTGCCCGGCGAGGGTGACACGGACGATCTCGAACCGATCCCGCTCGGCGACCAGTGCGCTGCCGTCGGGCAGGAAGGTGACGCCCCAGGGCAGGTCGAGCTTGGTGACGTCCCTGTCGTACACGGGGTCGCCGCCGGTGGCCGTGCCGGTCGTCCTGACCGTCAACGGTGCGCTGCGCGGCGAGAGGTTGCCGTTGGCGTCGAAGGCCTCGACCGCGAACGCGTAGGCGGTGTTGGGCGCCAGCCCGTCGGCGGTCGCGGTCAGATCGGGCACGGTGGCGAACTTCACACCATCGCGGTAGACGTTGTAGCCGGTCACCCCGATGTCGTCGGTCGAGGCGTTCCAGGCCAGCGTGACGGTGCCGGCCGCGACGTTGGTCGCGCGCAGGCCGGCGGGCGTGCTCGGCGGCTGGGTGTCGTCGCTCGGCGGTGTGGTGAGATCGACGTTGTTGCTGCCCTGGGAGGCGTTGCCGGCCGCGTCGTAGGCGAGCACGCTGAGCACGTACCTGGTGTTGGGCGTCAGGCCGGGCAGCGTGGTGGCGGTGACGTTGCCGCCGACGGTCATCAGCACGTTGCCGCCGTTGTAGATCTTGTACTGCGAGACGCCCACGTTGTCGGTGGACGGATCCCAGGCCAGGTCCACCGAGGTCGGCTTGACCACGCCGACGGCGCGCAGGTTCGCCGGCGCGGTCGGCGGCGTGGCGTCGGACGGCGCCGACGCGCTCAGCCGGTCGAGGTTGGGTCCGCCGCCCGCCGTGGTCGCGGTGGCCCTCACCTTGTTCGCGCCGGCGACGAGACCGGCGTTGACCGACTTCTCCACCCAGGTCGTCCACGCGCCGGTGCCGGGGAAGGACAGCCCCGCCGAGACCCGCGTGCCGTTGACGGCGATGTCCATCGGCCGGTCGGCCGTGGTGCCGTTGGCGTAGCGGAACTTGAGGCCGTAGTTGCCGGCGGTCGGCGCGTTGACGGTGAACTCGACGTAGGAGCCCACGACGTTGTCGTAGTCGACGAATCCGGTGCCGGTGTACCCGGCGTGGTTGGACGCGACGGCGCCCTGCGAGACGGCGGCGTTCTCCGCCTGGTAGTCGGTGCCGGCCGTCGCCACCTCGACGTCGACGTAGTCGAGGTTGGGCGTGCCACCCGCGGTCGTGGAGGTGATCCGGACGGTGTTGCTCCCGGCCTTCACCGGCGCGGTCAGGGTGGAGGTCGCCCAGGTGTCCCAGTTGCCGGTGCCGTTGAAGGCGCGGCCGGCCGAGACCACGGCGCCGTTGACGGCGACGTCGGAGGGACGGGCGTCGGTGGTGCCGTTGGCGTACCGGATGGCGATGGTGGCGGTTCCGGCGCCGGCCGCGGTGACGGTGAACTCGACGTAGGAGCCGGCGACGTTGTCGCCGTTGACGAATCCCGTGCCCGAGAAGCCGCTGTGGTTGGACTCCACGGCTCCCTGGGAGACGGTGGCGCTCTCGGCCTCGTAGCGGGTCGGTGCCGCGGCGGCGGGCGGAGCCACCGCCAGGCCGAGCAGTAGCCCGGCCACGAGCGTGCCGGCCAGCCGGCGTGCTCGAATGGGAGACCTCATCGATCGATCCTCCTGCTGTCGTCTGGGGAAGGGCTGCGCCGGTACGGCCCGCACCGACCCGCACGGCGCTGCGCGCGTGCCGTACCGGGTGCGGGCCGTACCGGACGAGGTCTCAGTTGGCGGTGAGGAACTTCTGGGCGAGTTGCCGGCCCAGGGTCACCGCCTGGGAGTGGTCCTGAACGGCCGACACCTTCGTGCCCGAACCGGTGAAGACGATGTAGGTGACGCCGGTGTCGGTGCCGCCGTTGCTCGGGTCGGGGTTGATGCCCAGGTCGGCGGCCGTCTTGTAGGACGCCTCACCGATGATCCCGCTGGGTCCGGTATCACCGACGACGGCGTATTCGACCTGCCCGTTGTAGACCACCGCCACGACCGTGCCGCAGTCGATGCCCTTGGTGGTGTAGTTCCAGATGCCGCTCGCGCTCGGCACCACCACGTACGGCAGGGCCGCCGCGTTGAGCGGTGCGTCCGCGGTGGTGTGGCAGGCGGTGTCGGGCAGGAAGCAGCAGTCGGTGTTCTCGTTGCACTGGGTGGTGCGGACGCCGTCGCAGTCGATGTCCATGTCGGCCTTCCAGAACACCGCACCCGTCTTGTTGCACACCGCCACGGTGGCCGTGCTCACGTCGGAGTCGGTCTTGTACTTGCCGTTGGAGATCTGGCTGCACGAGGTGACCTTGGCCAGCAACTGGTCGGCGGTGGGGCCCGCCCCTCCCGCGCCGGTGGTGCCGGTCACGACGGCGCTACGACCGGACTCGTTACCGGCGGCGTCGATCGCGGTGATCGTGTAGGAGTGCGTCGAGGAGGCGGCCAGGCCGGTGACGGTGGCGCCGGCGGTGGCCGGGGCGGCCACGAGGGTGGCGCCCTCGTAGACGCGGTAGCCGGTGACGGCGACATTGTCGCTGGAGTCGTCCCAGGCGAGTGAGATGCTGCTGGCCGAGGTGCCGGTCACCCGGGGATCGGCCGGGACCGTCGGCGCCTGGCCGTCGCTCCCGCTCGAACCGCTCACGGTGAGCCTGTCGACGTTGGGACCGCCTTCCGCGCCGGTCCCGGTCGCCCTGATCGTGTTGACCCCGGCGTTGAGGGTGACGTTGACGCCGGCGTCGGCCCAGGTGTCCCAGTTGCCCGTGCCGGCGAACGCCTTGCCCGCAGCCACGACGGTCCCGTTGACGGAGATGTCCATCGGGCGGGTCGTGGCCGTGCCGTTGGCGTAGCGGATGGTGAGGGTGTGGGATCCGGCGGCGGCGACGTTCACCGTCCACTCGATGGAGCCTCCGGCGGCGTTGACGTAGTCGACGAAGCCCGTCCCGGTGAAGCCGGTGTGGTTGGTGGCGACCGTGGCCTGGGTCAGGAGCGCGCCCTCGGCCTGGTACTCCGGGACGGGCGCGTCGGCGACGGTGGCGTCGAGGTAGTCGAGGTTGGGATTGCCTCCGGCGTTGGCGGCGGTCACCCGGATCATGTTGGGCCCGGCGTTCAGCGTGGCGGTGAGGGTCGAGGTGGCCCAGGTGTCCCAGCTGCCGGTGCTGCCGAAGGCGCGGCCGGCGGAGACGACCGTGCCGTTGACGGCGACGTCGGCGGTCCGGCCGGTGGAGGTGCCGTTGGCGTAGCGGATGGCCAGGGTCGCGGTGCCCGTGGCGGGGGCGTTCACGGTCCACTGGACGTAGGAGCCGGCGGCGTTGTCGCCGTTGACGAATCCCGTGCCCGAGAAGCCGCTGTGGTTGGACTCCACGGCTCCCTGGGAGACGGTGGCGCTCTCGGCCTCGTAGCGGCCGGTGCCGGCGTGGGCCGGCAGGGCGGAGAACGCTGATGCCAGGAGTGTCGACAGGATGAAAACCAGCAGGCCGGTACGGGTCGGGCGGGGAGGCATCGATCTGGCTGGATGCACGAGGCGCCTTTCTGCTGAGCCGCGCGCTCCGTTGCCCCCGCCTGGGCGAATCGGCCGAGCATCTCGTGTGAACGATGAGGGATGGCTCGAGCTTTTAGTTAGGAAGCATTCCTAACTATGAGAGATGGGATCATCGCGCCGCTTCCCGAGTCAAGGGGTAGTGGGGGCCCAAAAATGACAAGTCACGAAATATCCGGTCAGTGGGATTTGTCCGCCCGGCCCCTCCGGCCCCGGGTTCTCCGCCACCCCGCTCCCCCGGCTTTCCCGCCGCTGTCCGATGCGACCCGCCGTACGGCTCACCCGTGCGCAATCCGCGCGCGCGAGTTGTTGGCCCACGCCATAGCCGGGACCTCGGCGGTTGGCTAGCTTGGCGGATCTTGGCCCCGGGAGGAGATCGCGATGAGACGGTGGATCACCGCGTTGGTGACGGTGCTGGCCGGTTCGACGCTGTCCGCGGGGACGGCGCAGGCGCAGGTCCAGGCGCCGCCGTCCCCGGTGCGCAGGCTTCAGGAGCAGTTCGGCGAGCACGTGGGACTGCGGATCTCCGACCTCGGACGGGTCTACAGGGACGGCAAGGCGGTCGTCACCATCTGGCGCCGGGGCAGGGTGGAGTTCGACGCCGCCGGGGTGTACGGCACGGACACGGTGGGGCGGACGGAGCTGGGGAAGGGTGTGGTGAAGGAGTTGGAGAGCCGGCTCGGGCAACGGCTCGGCTCGACCCGGGTGATCTGCTTCCCGAATGAGGCGTATCTGTCCGGCCCCGGCTACGAGACGTGGCTGCCGGAGGGCAAGACCTGGCTCGGCCTGATCGGCCCGGCCAACATCAAGCAGACGGCGGCGCTGCCGCAGATCGTGAACATCTTCGAGCCCGCCACCCTGGGCACCCTGCTGTCGCACGCCGCGACGCGAAGGAAGGGCTCGTACGGAACGATCCTCCAGGGCGCCGTCACGCTGCGCACCCTCTACCGGGTCTCCCCCAGCTTCCGCGACCGGCTCCCCGGCCCGCCCGGCGCCCGCAGCGGCCGGATCCCCATCGGTTTCCGGCTCTGGCTCGACCGGGCGAACCTGGCCCGCCGCCTGACCACGACCTGGAGGCAGCCCCTCCCCGGCCATCCCCGCGAACACACCACCACGGTCGCGGACACCCGTTACACCGGCTGGGGCTCACCCGTCACGCTCGTTCCGCCGCCTCCGGAGGACACCGCCGACGCCGGCCGCGTCGGCGCCGACTTCCCCGAGCCCGCGGTGCTGCCGATCGGATAGGACAGACGGATCTGGGCGAAACCTCCACGGGTGATCCACGGCTTCCCGTCAAGCGCGCCATTCGGCCGCGCCCTTCACTCGCAAGGGTTCACGACTCCCCCGAAAAAGGGTTCACGACTCCCCCGAAAACGGTACAGGAGCAGGAAGACCCGTCCGCCGCTCCCGGAAGAGTGAAGCTCTGCACAGAACATTCACATGTAATTCAGGGCGTTTATCCGTATATGGGATGCCATCGCGATCTTGATCGGCAAGAATACCTGCGTCCCTCCCACACGAGGTGGAGGGATTGTTCAGGAGGAAATTCATTTTGAAGCGATACATCGCCGGCCTGGCATGCGTCGCGACGGCAGTGCTGAGCGCCCCCGCGCTCGCCTCGACCGCGCACGCCCAGGCCGTCGATCCGATCACCGCGCTGAAGAGCCAGTTCAGCAACGGTCGCGGCGTGAGCTTCGTCGACACCACGAAGATCCAGGGTCCACAGGGGAACGCGATCATCGCCCAGCGGAAGGGGGCGTTCCAGTTCGGCGCCTCCGGGGTCAACGCGTCCGACCAGACCGCCAAGCTGCGGTTCAAAGAAAGCGATTTCGAAGGAGCCTTCGGTGACGGGGAAGGCGACGAGGAGTCCAGGAAGATGATTGCCGGGCTGACCAAGCCCGAGCGTGTCATCCGCATCAAGAACACGACCTACATCTCCGGCGGCATCCTGGGCGAATATCTGCCCTCGGACAAGACTTGGGTCCGGGTCCCCGCCGGGATGCTGGGCATGACCGGCCCGTTGAGCCAGTCCGTCAACGTGGCCGAGCCCGCGACCCTCAAAGCCCTGCTGGCGCACGCCACCAAGCGTGGCGGGGTCTACAGCGGAAAGATCACCTTCGGCGAGCTGAGCAAGGTGTCGCCGTGGTTCCGGGCCTCGATGGCCGGCGCGAGCACCGCACGCACCGCCAAGCGAGTGGTGACCTGGAAGCTGTATCTCGGCTCCGACCAGCTCGCCGAGCGGCTGACGACGACCTTCTCCATGGGCTCCGGCGACGAAGCCACACCCATGACGGTCGACACCCGCTACACCGGCTGGGGCGCCAGGATCACGGTCAAGGCCCCGCCTGCCGAGGAGGTCGCCGAGATGAAGGACCTGGGAGAGGAAGCGGAAGAGGCCACCTCGATCCCGCTGCTCGGCGGATGATCGCCTTACGCCGTCCTCAGCTGATCGCAGCCGATCGCCCGGAAGGCCGGCCCGCCGCCGACCAGGTCGTCATGCGGAGGAACTCGCGGAAGGTCTCACCACCGAGCTCCCCGTTCCGCTGATCAGCGGCAAGTGACGTCTTCACACTGACCGCAGCGTCCCGAACGACCCGTGCCCGGCGGCATCGTCTGCCGGCACGGGTTTTCCGTGGTTTTAGCGCGACATGTCGTGAATTAGGAAAGAATCTCCTTCCCCCTCCGCGAAGACGCGAGGCTCCATACAGGAGGACCTTCTAGATGAGGCGAATGATCGCCACCCTGACCGGCGCCACCGCGGCGGCGCTGATCGCACCCGCGCTCGTGGCCGCGGTTCCGGCGAACGCCCAGGCCAAGCCGGCCGACCCCGTTTCGGCGCTGAAGAGCCAGTTCAAGGCTCATCACGGCGTCAAGCTCACCGAGAACACGAAGCTCATCGGCGACGGCAAGAACCAGCGGGTGATCCTGTCCAGGCGCAACGGCGTGCTGGAGTTCGGCAAGTCCGGCGTGGCCGCGTCGGACCTGAGCAGCACCTTCAACCTGCCCGGCGTCGACAAGGAGCTCAAGAAGCTCTTCGGCCCTCCCTCCCGCATGATCACGGTGAAGGGCGCCTCCTATATCTCGGGAGGGTTCTACGCCGACTCCATGCCGGAGGGCAAGAAGTGGGTGCGCCTGCCCGGCGGCGCGTCGGTCGCCCTGGGCAACCCGGTGGAGCAGATGCTCAACCCCCTTGAGCCCGCGACGCTGAAGGCGGCACTGGCCCACACCACGACCAAGCGCCCCGGCGGAACCTGGGACGGCACCCGGACCGTCGTCCACGCGGGCACGATCACCCTGGGCGAGCTGTACAAGGTCTCCCCCTCGGTTCGCGCGATACTGGGCGCCGCCCCCTCGGCCAAGTCCGCCACGCTGCCGGTGACCTGGCAGCTCTACCTCGGCCCCGACCAGCTCGTCCGGCGGGCCGTCTCCTCCTACACCCAGTCGATGCGCGGCCTGACCAGCATGGACATCACCTACCTCAACGACAGCCGCTACTCCGGCTGGGGCGTGAAGTCGGCCATCAAGGCCCCGGCCGCCGACCAGGTCGCCGACTTCGACGAGCTGAACATCGGCGACGAGCAGAGCGAGGACCCCTTCGTCAAGGTCTTCAAGGGCTGATCCAGCGTAATCAAGGCCTTCAAGGGCTGATCCAGCGTAACGAGCGCCGGTCGGCCTCCGAACTCGATCGAGCTCGGAGGCCGGACCGCTCCGGCGGCCGGACGACCGCCCGGCGTCGGTCAGAGCTTCTCCAGCGGCGCGTAGGCCAGCAGCAGGGTCTTCTCTCCGCCGCTGCCAAAGTCGATCTTCACCTTGGTCTTCTCGGCCACACCGTCCACCGACACGACCGTGCCCAGGCCGAAGGCGTCGTGGGTGACCCGGTCACCCGGAGTCAGGTTGGGGATCGGCCGCCCGCCGGGCTTCCTCGCGGGCGCCGGGCGGGACTCGCGGCGAGAGCTGCCCGCCGCCGCGCTCCAGGCGTTCTTGCCCGGGTCGCTGCGCCAGTCGAGCAGGTCGGCCGGGATCTCCGCGACGAAACGGGAGGCCGGGTTGAACGCGGGCGATCCCCAGGAGCTGCGAACGGCCGCTCTGGAGATGTAGAGGCGCTTCTCGGCCCGGGTGATGCCGACGTAGGCCAGGCGTCGCTCCTCCTCCAGCTCCTTCGGCTCGCCCAGCGACCGCATGTGCGGGAAGACGCCGTCCTCCATGCCGGTGAGGAACACCACCGGGAACTCCAGGCCCTTGGCGGTGTGCAGGGTCATCAGCGTGACCACGCCCTGGCCGCCGTCACCGGCCGGGATCTGGTCGGCGTCGGCCACCAGGGAGACCTGCTCCAGGAACTCCACGAGCGTCCCCTCGGGATTGGCCTCCTCGAACTCCGAGGCCACCGAGATCATCTCGTCCAGGTTCTCCAGGCGGCCCTCGTCCTGCGGATCGCCCGAGGCCGCGAGCTCCGTGCGGTAACCGGTGCTCTCCAGCACCTCCTGGGCCAGCTCCGACGGAGGCACCTCACCGGCCTTGGCCCGCAGCTCGTCCATCAGCGCGACGAACTCCTTGATGGCGTTGAGCGAGCGGGTGGCCATGCCCGGCGCCTCGTCCGCCCGGCGAAGCCCCTCCCAGAACGGGATCCGCTCGCGGGAGGCGAACGCCTCCACCATCGCCTCGGCCCGGTCGCCGATGCCGCGCTTGGGCACGTTGAGGATCCGGCGCAGCGACACCACGTCGTTGGGGTTGGCCAGCACCCGCAGGTAGGCGAGCAGGTCGCGGACCTCCTTGCGCTCGTAGAAGCGCACCCCGCCCACCACCTTGTACGGCAGGCCGGTCCGGATGAAGATCTCCTCGAACACCCGGGAGGCCGCGTTGGTCCGGTAGAACACCGCCACCTGACCGGGTGTGACGCCCTCGTCGTCGGTGAGCTTGTCCACCTCCTGCGCGACGAACATGGCCTCGTCGTGCTCGTTGTCCGCGACGTATCCGATGATCTTCGGTCCGGCCCCCTGATCCGACCAGAGGTTCTTCGGCTTGCGGCTCTCGTTACGGGAGATCACCGCGTTGGCCGCGCTCAGGATCGTCTGGGTGGAGCGGTAGTTCTGCTCCAGCAGGATCGTCTTGGCGTTGGGGTAGTCGCGCTCGAACTCCAGGATGTTACGGATCGTCGCACCGCGGAAGGCGTAGATCGACTGGTCGGCGTCGCCGACCACGCACAGCTCGGCGGGGGCGACCGTGCCCTCCCTGACCAACTCGCCCTCGGCGGTGCGCAGCTCGGGGGCGCCGACGAGCTCGCGGATCAGGGTGTACTGGGCGTGGTTGGTGTCCTGGTACTCGTCCACCATGACGTGCCGCCAGCGGCGGCGGTAGTGCTCGGCCACGTCGGGGAAGATCTGCAACAGCGTGACCGTCAGCATGATGAGGTCGTCGAAGTCCATCGCGCCGGCCTCGGTCAGCTTGCGCTGGTAGCTGCGATAGGCCTCGGCGAGCGTGCGCTCCAGGTGGGTGGAGGCCTGGTCGGCGGCCGTCTCGTAGTCGATCAGCTCGTTTTTGAAGTTGCTGACCTGGGCGGAGAAGGAGCGCGGCGGGTAACGCTTGGGGTCGAGGTCCATCTCCCGGCAGACCATCGCCATCAGCCGCTGGGAGTCGGCCTGGTCGTAGATGGAGAAGCCGGAGGGGAACCCCAGCCGCTTGGCCTCGCGGCGCAGGATGCGCACGCACGCGCTGTGGAAGGTCATCACCCACATCGCCGCCGAGCGCGGGCCGATGAGGTTGTCGACCCGGTCCTTCATCTCCCGCGCGGCCTTGTTGGTGAAGGTGATCGCCAGGATCTCCTGCGGCTGCACGCCCCGCTCCCCGAGCAGATAGGCGATGCGGTGGGTCAGCACCCGCGTCTTGCCCGAACCGGCGCCCGCGACGATGAGCAGCGGGCTGCCATGGTGGACGACGGCCTCGCGCTGCTGGGGGTTGAGCCCGTCGAGCAACGGGTGGGTCAGGGAAGCGGCTGGGATCGGCACGCTCCCTAGGTTATGGGGGTCCACCGACAACCGGATCCAGCCCCGGAAAAGGAATGCCGGTGTACTCGCCGGTAGTTGTGAGGTTTGATCGATGTGCGGAACACGGAGGGGCCTCTCATGCTGTCTGAGAACGAGATCGAACGGGTGCTCGTGGTGACCGCGCATCCGGATGACGTCGACTTCGCCGCCGCGGGTTCGATCGCGCGGTTCACCGACCGGGGTGTCGAGGTGACCTACTGCGTCGTCACCGACGGGGACGCCGGCGGCTTCGACCGGGAGCTCGACAACGGGGGCATGGCGGAGCTCCGCCGTACCGAACAGACCAATGCCGCCAAGATCGTCGGTGTGACCGACCTGCGTTTCCTCGGCTACCACGACGGGACCGTGGTGCCGAGCCTGGACCTGCGGCGCGACATCACCCGGGTCATCCGCCAGGTCAGACCCGACCTGGTGATCACCCACACCCCGGAGCGCAACTACAGGTTCATCGCCCCCAGCCACCCCGACCACCGCGCCGTCGGCGGCTGCACGCTCGACGCCGTCTACCCCGACGCGCGCAACCCCTACACCTTCCCCTCGCTCCTGCGGGAAGAGGGCCTGGAGGCGTGGACGGTCCGGGAGGTCTGGCTCAACGGCGGGCAGACCCCCGACCATCACGTCGACATCACCGACGCCTTCGAGCGCAAGGTCTCCGCGCTGCACGCCCATGCGAGCCAGGTCGGCCACATGGAGGGGTTCGACGACTTCCTCCGGACCCGGTTCTCACAGGTGGCGGCCGAGGCGGGCTTCGGTGAAGGCCGCTACGCCGAGGCTTTCCAGCGGGTCGTCACCGCCTGAGCCGGACATGGGCGAAGATCGCTCCCCGATGAGGGATGCTCTCTTTCCGTGAGCACCATCGTCCTGTCGCCGGTCACCGCCGGCGTCGTCGTCCTGCTGGCCCTCGCCGGCGCGGCCGTCGCCCTGCTCGGCCACCTCGGGCACGCGCGCGCCGTGCTCGTCGCGTGCCTGCGGGCGGCCGTCCAGCTCGGCGTGGTCGCGCTGATCATCGTCTGGGCCGTCGAACGGCCGCTCGCGGTGGCGGCCTTCGTACTGGTCATGTACGGCGTGGCGAGCCTGACGGCGGGACGCAGGATCACCTCGGGCCGGGCGGTCCGGTGGGCCGCCGTGCCCATCGCGGCGGGGACGGCGCCGGTCCTCGCGCTGCTCGTCGGCACCGGAACCGTCCCGGCCAGGGGGATCACGCTGATCCCCGTCGCGGGCATCCTGCTGGGCGGGTGCCTGACGGCCACGGCGCTCGCCGGACGGCGGGCGGTGGAGGAGCTCGTCCAGCGGCGCGGGGAGGTGGAGGCGGCGCTCGCGCTGGGCCTGTCCGAGCGGGACGCGGCCCTGGAGATCTGCCGCCCGGCGGCGGCCCAGGCGCTGGTGCCCGCTCTGGACCAGACCTCGACCGTGGGACTGGTCACGCTGCCCGGCGCCTTCGTGGGGATGCTGCTCGGCGGGGCGAGCCCGGTCCAGGCGGGAGTGGTGCAGCTCATCGTGCTGGTCGCGCTGCTGGCCGCCGAGGCGGTGGCCGTGCTCGTCACGATCGAACTGGCGGCGCTGGGCCGGTTTCCGGCCCGGCGGTGAGACGATCGCCCGCGCGGACTGGCTCCGCCGGGGCCAGGCGGGCGAACAGGTAACCCAGCGAGTTCGTCGAGATGTGGAACAGTGCCGGGGCGGCCAGGCCTCCCCGGCGGCGGAGCTCGCAGAAGAGCACCCCGGCCAGCCCCGTCGCGGCCACCGATCCGGCCACCACCCGCGCCACCGCCCACGGCGAAGCCGTCACCGGCGTCCCCGCCGGCGCGGGCCCATCCGCCGTCGGGCCGCCCGTCATGGACCCGTCCGTCATAGACCCGTCCATCATCGGGCCATCCGTCATGGGCTCATCTCCCGTCGGGCCGCCCGCCGTCGGGCCGCCCGTCATGGACCCGTCCGTCATGAACCCGTCGGCCGTCGGGACGCCGCCGGAGGACTCCCCCGCCGCCAGGCGGCTCAGCGCGGGATTGGCGGCCGCCATGTCGATCGCGGGGAGCACGTGCCAGAGGCCGAACAGGATCGAGGAGACGACGGTGGCCGTACGGGGACCGTGGGAACGGGCGAGGAGGGCGTACAGCGCCCCGCGAAAGCCGACCTCCTCCAGTAGGACCGTGCCGACCGGCACCTGGAGCAGGGCCTCCTCGATCGCGCGGGCGCGGGAGAGCGACAGCGCCCGCTCGTCACGGAAGAAGCGGCGGGTGGCCGGGACGGTGATTCCCACGGCGTAGACCGCCGCGACGGCCGAGGCGAGGGCGCCGCCGATCCGCAGACCGCGCGAGCGCCGGTGAAATCCCAGCTCGGACCAGGACGATCCGGAACGGCGGGCCAGAGCGAGCAGCGCGCAGGTGGCGGCGGCCGAGGTCAACGGCGCCAGACGCGGCGCCAGACGGTTGTTGAGCACGTTGGCCGCCGCCAGGACGGTCACCGCGCCCGCGAGCACGGCCCCGCCCCCCGCCGCCGCATCGACCGCCGTCGTCTCGGACCCGCTCATCCCGACCGCCGTCGTCTCGGACCCGCTCATCCCGATCCTCCTCGATCTCGGGTTCGAGGCTATGCGGGACGGGCTCATCCCGCGGCGGGCTGCCGCCAACCGGCCGGGAACCGCAGGCCGCGCCGTTCCTGGACGGTGAGACCACCCCAGATCCCTTCGGGCTCCCCTGCCCGCACGGCGTAGGCCCGGCAGTCGGCCAGCACCGGGCAGATCGCGCAGACCGCCTTCGCCCGCGCCTCCTGCTCGACCGACTGCGCCAGTGGAAAGAACAACTCGGGGTCGCTCGCACGGCAGGCGCCCCGTATGGCCCAGCCGATCTCGCGAACCGTTCTCCGCATGACATCACCCCCTGCTGGATCACCGGCCCTCAGACTAGGCCGATCCCAGCGGCGTGACATCAACCTCCCGGCGGATTTGCGGGTAGTCGTCAGGATGTATCTCAGCAGGCCTTGGTGCCTTCGTTGTATCCCTTGGCGAAAACCGCCTGGCGCTGCTCCGCCGTACCGTGGGCGTCCGGGCGCAGCCAGTCGTCGGTGGGGTCGCCCGCCGCGGCCAGGTTGATCAGCAGTTCGTCCTTGTCGCCCGGCTCCGCCTCCAGCGATCCGCCCTCCACGAGCGTGCCCAGGGTGCCACCGGCGTAACAGTCGGCCTGGAGCTCGCGCTCCACGTTGAGCCGGAAATCATTGTTCAGCTGCACCTGTACGGCGTGCCCGAGCTCGTGCGGAATGATCACATATACCGAACCGTCTCCCATCTCCTCGTAGAGCTTGCGCATCCAGCTCTCGTCGTAGGCGATGAAGTGCCCGACCGGGCAGTAGAAGGCGTTGTTCGGCACCGAGGGCTGACCGCCGCAGTCGGGGCCGTCGTCCCCCCGGTAGGGGGTGAACGCGGTGACCGGACGGTAGGTCAGTCCCTCGGCGGAGAAGGCCCGGCTCCAGTAGGCCTCGCTGAGCTCCTTGGCCAGCTGGACGTCGGACTCGAACGTCTGCCCCAGCGGGGCGGACGTGGCGGCGTCGGTACCCGGCCGGTCGCTCCCGCATGCCACGACCGTGGCCATCAGGAGCGCGAGAAGACAGCGGAAGGCTTTCATACGCCTCATAGTGGCCCAACCCATCACCGCCACGCCACGGATCCACCGTGACCTACCGACCTACCCGATCCTGCCCGGCGCCCCGGTTCGGGGCCGGGCATGCCCGAGCCGTCCGCGCCCGGCCCCGTCCGCGGACGTCACGCGCGTCGGACCGCGTCGGTCACGGCGGTCACGGCGGTCACGGCGGTCACGGCGACGGCCAGGTGTGCACGGGCTCGTTGGCATGCATGTGCTCGATGTAGCGCAGGGTCATCCGGCGCAGCGCCTCGTGCCTGTCGAGACCCTTCGTCGCTTTCACCATCTCGCTCTGCCAGCTCGCCCCGGTCCTGCCGGTCACGCACCGCCGCTCGATGATCCCCAGCAGCCGGTCCCTGGGCCCGGGATCGACCCCCCACAGGTCGAGTCCCTCGTAGGCCAGCGGCAGCAGGCGGCGCAGGATCAGCTCGGCGGCGGCCACCTCGCCGAGCCCCGGCCAGTACAGGCGCGCCTCCAACCCGTTGCGGGCGGCCTCGTGCAGGTTGTCCCTAGCCGCGGCGAAGGACATCTGCGTCCACACCGGCCGTTCGGCCTGGGGAAGCACCCGCATGAGGCCGTAGTAGAACGCGGCGTTGGCCACGGCGTCCGCGACCGACGGCCCGGCGGGCAGCACCCGGTTCTCCACCCGCAGGTGCGGGGTTCCGTCCACGACGGCGTAGACCGGCCGGTTCCACCGGTAGACGGTGCCGTTGTGCAGGGTCAGCTCGGCGAGCTCGGGGGTCACTCCCCGGGCCAGTTCCTCGCGCGGGTCGGCATCGTCGCATAGGGGCAGGAGCGCGGGGAAGTAGCGCGCGTTCTCCTCGAACAGGTCGAAGACCGAGGTGATCCACCGCTCGCCGAACCACACTCTGGGCCGCACGCCCTGGGCCTTCAGCTCCTCCGAACGGGTGTCGGTGGCCTGCTCGAACAGCGGGATCCTGGTCTCCTGCCAGAGCTTTCGACCGAACAGGAACGGCGAGTTGGCCGCCACCGCCACCTGGGCGCCCGCGAGGACCTGGGCCGCGTTCCAGTGGGCGGCGAACGACGCGGGGCTGACCTGGAGATGGAGCTGGAGGCTGGTGCAGGCGGCCTCGGGGGTGATGCTGTCGGCGTAGGTGTCGAGAGACTCCTCCCCCGCGATCGACAGGTGCAGGTCCTCGCCCCTGGCCTGGAAGATCTGCTCGTTGAGCAGCTTGTAACGCGGGTTGGCCGACAGCGTGCCCTCGTGCACGTCGCTCTCGCGCAGCGTGGGCAGGATGCCGACCATCACCATGTGTCCGCCGACCGTGTTGGCCCGCTCCTCGGCGTGGTTGAGCCGGTCCCGGACCGCCTTCTCCAGCCGCATGACGCCGTCCCCCCGGAGGGACTCCGGCATGACGTTGATCTCCACGTTGAACTGGCCGAGCTCGGTGGCCCAGTCCGGCCGCGCGATCGCCGCCAGTACCTCGGCGTTCTTCATCGCGGGCTCGCCGCGGTCGTCCACGAGGTTGAGCTCGATCTCCATCCCGGCCCTCGGCCGGTCGAACTCGAACCGGGACTCGCGCAGCATCTGCGCGAAGACGTCGAGACATCGGCGAACCTTGTCCCGGTATCGCCGACGATCTTCCCGGCTGAACACCATCGCAGGCACATCGCGACCCATACTTCGCAGAGTCGCACATAAGTTACGGATAGTACAGGTCACACCAGGCGGCGCGCGGTGGCCCATCGGGAGAGCTCGTGGCGGTTGGAGAGCTGGAGCTTGCGCAGGACCGACGACACGTGGGTCTCCACGGTCTTGACCGAGATGAACAGCTCCTTCGCGATCTCCTTGTAGGCGTAACCGCGGGCGATCAGACGCAGGACCTCGCGCTCGCGCTGGGTCAGCGAGTCGAGCTCGGGGTCGATCGGCGGGGCCTCGCTGGAGGCGAAGGCGTCCAGCACGAAACCGGCCAGCCGCGGGGAGAACACCGCGTCGCCCTCGGCCACCCGGCGGATCGCGTCGGTGAGCTCGCGACCGCTGATGGTCTTGGTGACGTAGCCCCGGGCACCGCCGCGGATCACGCCGATGACGTCTTCGGCGGCGTCGGAGACCGACAGGGCGAGGAAGCGGACCGGGGAACCGGAGCCGAGAACGCGGCGAAGCACCTCCTGGCCACCGCCACCGGGCATGTGCACATCGAGCAGGACCACGTCGGGCTGGAGCTCGGCGATCGTCCTGACCGCGGACTCCACGTCCTCGGCCTCCCCGATCACCTCGATGGAGTCGCCCAGCTCGGCGCGGACACCGGAGCGGAACAGCCGGTGGTCATCGACGATCAGAACCCTGATGGCACTCATGAGCCCTCCTCCACCGGTCGCACCGTCGCACTCGCGTTCTTTCCGTCTCGCTCGCTCACGCCTTCTCCAACTTCATGGTCAACATCACTTCCGTGCCCTCGCCGGGCTCGGCCCGCACACGGGCGCTGCCGCCGTGGCGCTCCATCCTGCCGATGATCGACTGACGGATGCCCATCCGGTCCTCGGGCACCTGTCCCATGTCGAACCCGACACCACGATCCCGGATGAAGATGACGACCTCCTCCGGCTCCGCCTCGGCGTAGACGGAGATGACCGATGATTCAGAGTATTTCGCGGCGTTGACCATAGCCTGTCTGGCAGCCTGCATCATCGCCGACAGTTCCGGAGTCAGCGGGCAGTCGCCCACGCAGACGACCTCGATCGGCACCCCGTGGGCGTCCTCCTCCTCGGCGGCGACCCGGCGCACCGCCGCGGCCACCGACGCGTCGGCGTCCTGTTTCGGCTGGTAGAGCCAGTTGCGCAGCTCACGTTCCTGGGAACGGGCGAGCCGCATCACCTCGCGCGAGTCATGGGCGTTGCGCTGGATCAGGGTGAGCGTGTGCAGCACGGAGTCGTGCACGTGCGCGGCGACCTCGGCGCGCTCTTCCTGCCGGATGCGCTCGCGGCGCTCGCGCTGCAGTTCCTTCCACAGACCGGCCAGCCAGGGAGCCGCGATGAGCGCGACGCCGCCCACGACCACCACCGTGAACACGATGCCGGAACGCGCCTTGTCCAGCTCGTTGATGGCCGCCAGGAAGCCGATCGCGCCGACGACGACGAGCACCAGGCCGGCGAACGTGCGGACCCGGTTGCGGCGCACCTGCCCGACCGTCGTGCTCATCCAGCGCCGCCGCCGGTCAGGGTCGGCCTGCTGCCACAGGATCAGCGAGCCGATCCCGCCGATCGCGATCGGCCAGGCGCCGATTCCACCCCTCGATGCGCCGGTGAGCCAGCCGAGGGCGATCAGCGCCATCCCTATCGCGCCGTAGGCGGCGAGCTGGCTCCAATCGCGGCCGGGCTCCTTGCCCTCGTACGGCTCGCGCGGGGTGAACATCCACAGCGCCGCATAGGCCACGGCGCCGATCCCGTCCAGCACGGTGAGCAGCACGAACGCCAGCCGCAGCACGACCGGGTCGAGCCGGAGCTGGGCGGCGGCGCCCTGAGCCACCCCGGCGACCAAGCGGCCCTCCACCCGCCTCATCAGGCGGGGGAGAGCGGGCTCCTCGGGGGTCGCGGGCGCCGCGTCACGAATTGTCTGTCGGTCAGCCATATCGTCAGCATCGTCACACGTCGGACCCCCTCGGCGCATCCGGCGTCCCCCTGACCCGACCCTGAGACGGCCCCGCACGCTCCGGGAGGACTCAGGGGTCTCCCGGATGCGGCCCCCGCCGCGTAGGGGCCACGATGGGAACATGACCGACACCGGGAACGCACAGGACCCGGCGAGCACCTTGTCCGACTCGCCGCCCGCATCCGCCCTCGGCGAGGAGCGCGTGCTCCACCGCAGCGACGAGGGCCGCATGCTCACCGGCGTCTGCGCGGGCCTGGGACGCTACGCCGGGATCGACCCGGTGCTGTTGCGTGTCGGTTTCGCGGTGCTGATCCTCGGCTCGGGCATCGGCGTCATGCTCTACATCGCGGCCTTCCTGCTGATGCGGGAGACGAACGGCGGCCCGGGCCACATGGAACAGTGGACCCGGCGCACCTTCGACAGCGAGACCGTGCTGGCCCTGCTGACCGGCGTGTTCGCCTTCGGGCTGATCATCAACGTGTCCTCGGACGGCATCGGCACCGGCACGGTCGTGGTGGGCACGCTGTTCGCGATCACCCTGCTCGCCGCCCACGCACGCGGCGCCGACCTGCTGGCCGTGGTCCGTTCCCTGCCCGACCGGCTACGCGGCCGTCACGTTCCCCGCGCCGCCGGACAGCCGCCGGCGGCCTTCGACTCCGCCCAGCCGCCCGTGGCGGAGCCCTACCCGGCCACGCGGTCCCGAGCCGGATCCGTGCCCGCGTCCGCGCCTGCGTCCACGTCCGTGTCCGTGTCCACCGCCCCCCACCCGGCTCACCATCCGTCCGCCGAGCAGGCGTCGCACTCCGCGCCGCCGAGCACGGACCCGCCGGCCGACGACACGCCCCGCCCCGCTGACGGGCCCTCCGGCGAGGGCACACCGTCCCACGGGGGCGCCTTCCCGCACGAGGACGACTCCTCGCCCGCAGGCGCCGCATCCCCCGAAGGCCCGGCACCGCACGAGGAGCCGGCACCGTACGAGGAGCCGGCGCCGCACGGGAGCACGACGCCTCGGGAAAGCGTGTCCTCCCACGAGGAGGCGTCCTCGTACGAGAGCCCGGCTCCGTACAGGAGCATTCCATCCTTCCCGAACACGTCTCCGGCCGTGAGCGCGCCGCCGTCCCCCTACTCCGACACCGGGTCGTCGTTCGACTCCTCCGGCGAGCCGTTCTCGCCCTACGGCCCCTACCAGCCCCTGGATCCCCGCAAGCGACAGCAGCCGTACTCCCCCTATGACCTCTCCGGGTACGGCGAGCCGGTCCGGACGGCGCCCCGGCCGAAGCGGCCCCGGTCGTTCGTCGGAGGCGTCACCCTGTGTCTGGCCATGATCGTTGGAGGGATCATCTTGGCGGTCCAAGCCACATCGGGATCGGTCAACATGACGGTCGTCGGCGGCGCGGTGCTGGTCACCATCGGCGCCGGCCTCCTGCTCGCCGCCTGGTTCGGCCGGGGCGCGGCCCTAGTCGCGGCGGGCACCGTCGTCTCGATCGCCCTGGTCGCCGGGTCGACGCTGACCGGCATGCCGAAGAGATTCGGCACCTACCACTGGGACCCGACGAAGATGTCCGAGATCGCCAAGAGCTACGCGGTGGGCGTCGGCGAGGGCACTCTCGACCTCAGCGACCTGAGATTTCCACCGGGCTCGCGAACGGTCTTCGACGCGTCCGTCTCGGTCGGCCAGATGAACGTGATCCTGCCGCCGACGGCCCGGGTCGAGGTCAACGGATACACCAAGCTCGGTGACGTCAAGATCGACCATACGGTGGAGGGCGGGGCCGACATCCAGTACAGCAAGGTCCTGGAGCCCGAGGTGACCCCGGACGGCGACGTGGCGACCATCGTCCTGAACGTCAAGGCGGGCATCGGAGACGTGGAGGTGCGCCGTGCGGCCTGAGATCGACCGGACAGGGCGCGGCCGGTGGCATCGCACGGACTGGATGGCCCTGCTCAGCGGCATGCTGTTCATCGCGGTCGGAATCGTGTTCATCAGCCGGCCGTCGATCGAGCCGATGGTCATGATCCCGGTCGTCCTGGGCGGCCTGGGATTCGCGGGCCTGGTCGCCATCCTCGTCCGGGCGGTCCGGCGTTAGAGGGACGGGACCCGTCTCGTCGCCGGGCGTTTCGGGCCGGAGGTCTCCGGCCGCCATGCGCCGAAGGAGGCGCGCGGCGCGGCGGGCGCCCCCGGAAACCGTCACATCCTCACGGGACGATCTCCATCTGCGCCATCATTCCGAGCGAGGAGTGCTCCAGGAAGTGGCAGTGGTAGACATACCTCCCGAGATAGTCGGCGAAGGTGGCCTGCACCCGCACCGAGGTGCCCGGCGGAACGAGCACGGTGTCCTTGCGTCCCGCGTCGTCCGGTGAGGGGGAGCGACCGTCGCGGTCCAGCACCTGGAACTGCACGAGGTGCATGTGGAAGTTGTGGGTGAACCCGAACTCGCTGTCTTTGTTGGTGATGTTCCAGATCTCCGTGGTACCTCTCCTGACCTGGAAGTCGACTCGATTCGGATCGAAGGTCTTGCCGTTGACCAGGCCCACCGGGGCCCCGGCCATGTCGAAGCCCAGGGTCACCTCGCGCATGACCGTCGCGGGCGGCGGCACGGGAAGCGGGCGGAGCCGGTCGGGTACGCGGCTGAAGTCCACCGCCCGTCTCACCACGTCGAACCGCAGCAGCGGCGTGACTCCGTCGGAAAGGACGAGCTGCGTGCCGACCGGATAGCGCGAGAAGTCCACCACCACCTCCACCCGTTCGGCGGAGCTGAGCCGGATCTCGGTCCGGGGCACCGGCGCGGGCAGCAGGCCTCCGTCGGAGGCGATCTGCGTCATCTCCGCACCGCCGAGGTTGAGCAGGAAAGTCCGTTCGGTGGCGCTGTTGAGCAACCGGAAACGATATTTGCGCGCGGCGACCGGGAAATACGGCTGGGGTTTCCCGTTGGCGAGCATGGTGCCGCGCTCGGCCGGGTTGCCGCCGAAGACCATGCCGCCGTCCGCGTCGAAAAGAGCGTCGCGGAGCATTATCGGCACGTCGTATTCTCCCTGCGGCAGCCGGAGGCTCCTCTCGCTGTCGTCGTCGACCAGATAGAAGCCGTGCAGGCCTCGGTAGACGTTCTCCGCCTCGGTGTGATGGCTGTGATCGTGATACCAGAGCGTCGCGCCCTGTTGCCTGTTCGGGTAGTTGTACCACCGTGCCCGTCCGGGCTGGATGACCTCCATCGGGTGCCCGTCGTTGTCCGCCTCGACATGGCCGCCGTGCAGGTGCACGTTCGTCGGGCGGTCGAGGCCGTTGCCGTATCTGATCATCACCCGGCGACCGGTCCTGGCCCGGATGGTGGGCCCCACGAGCTGGCCGCCGTAGGTGAACACCGGGGTGCTGACGCCGGGGAGGATCTCGATGTTCGCGGGCCGTATGTCGATCCGGTAGATGTCGGCGTCGGCGGTCGAGGCCATGGGCCGCAACACCGGCGGCACGGGCATCCGCACGGAGAAGGGCGCGACGGCCGGCGCCGCTCCGATCCGTGCCGGCCGGACCCCGTGAACGTGCGCGGCGGAACCGATCACCCGCTGGTTCACGGCCGAGAAAGCGGTGCGGTCACCGAAGAGCAATCCTTTGACGCCCATCGCGCCGCCCAGCGTCAGAGCGCCCACGGCCAGCATGTTCCGCCTGTTCAGCATTCACTTCCCCTATCGCCGCACCGCATCGATCGAATTTCGGCGGCGTCCGCGCAGGTGAGCCATGTCCAATTCAGGGGGGTACCCCTTACTGAAATATGACTTCATTTGCCCAACTAGCCGGACAACCGCCAAACAGATCGTTACATCGGCCTTTCCTGACACCTTCTTCCATATTGCTAATTTGATATTTTGTCGTGATTATTAAGGAGGAAGCCGGCCAGATTTTGAGACCGCCCCGGGCGCGTCCTGGTCCGCTCGCGGCATCTCGTCGATCAGTGGCCCGGCCGAGACCTCATCGACGCGTCTCAAAGCGTGCGTCGAGATACCGTTGCTCGCTGAGCTGCGGCGTTGGGAGTCCCTTCAGGTGACGGTCGAAGAACGCGAGCGAGTAGGCGTTGACAATGGTGTGCGCCCGTTCAGGATCGATGGGCCCCGTGATGCCGAGCCAGGACATTAACGGGGACCAAGAGGGGAGGTCGGTCAGGTTGACGTGATACATGCCGGGCACGCGCACGAAGTAGCCGTCCGAGGGCAGCTTGTCGAACACCGCCCGCATGGTGGTCTGGTGCTGGTCGATCTCCGCCTGGGGCCAGCCCTCTCGCCGCATGGTGGCGGCGTCGCGGGTGATCCACATGCTCGGTTGCCGCAGGCCCGCTCGTACTACGTCGGCGGTCATGGGGGCGTCCATCACCAGGCAGGCGCGTAGGCGGGGCTCCAGATGGCATGCCTCACCGGCGACGATGCCGCCCAGCGAGATGCCGAAGGCACCCGCGCGCCCGAGGTCCAGCCGCCCGGTGAGGATGCCGTTCGGGTCGGATCGGTCCAGGGCGGTGAGCCGGTCCAGCGTGAAGGTCGCGTCCTGGGCGAGGTAGGGGATGATGCCGTCTCCGAGGCTCCGGCCGTTGAGTTTCGGCGCCCGCACCGCCGGGGCGAGGCTTTGCTCGATCAACGGCTTGAGCTGGTCCATCCTCTGCCCGGCCGCTCGGCGACCGTCAGGGAAGAGGACGGAGGCGGCGGTGTACGGCTGGTCGATGGCCACGACGATGTAGCCGTGTGAGACCAGGTCCTCGACCTGGAAGGTGTTCATCTGGCGAAAGCCCATCGCCCCCTCCAGGAAGATCAGCACGGGATAGCGGCGCTGGTCGTCGGCCACGGGCGCGGAGGCGACGGCGTTCGTGGTCACGTACGTGAGCTGCCCGAAGGCGAGCTCCGGCGCGTGTGCGAGCCGCGCCACCGCCGCGGGAACGTCGCTGTCCTCCACGTACGACGTACGCGGTGCGGCCGGGTCCGCCTTCGCCGGATACCAGATCTGGATCATCAGCTCGCGGCGCGCTCCCGGGCCGACGGCGAAGAGCTCCCGGCGATCGGCGTCAACCCAGTGATAGGTCAGCGTGCCGATCCCGTGCGTTCCCGCAGGAGGGGCGAACCCGAACACGGGCAGGAGAGTCGGCGTCGCCACGGAGAGCGCCAGCCATGCGACGCCCAGCGCGGCGGTCGGCCATCTGTACCGTTCGCGTCGGCTCAGCCACAGCAGGGAGATCCCGGCCGCCAGCGCGTACGCAGGGATCATCTGCCAGCGGGCGCCCTCCACCAGCACCTGTGCCACCGCCAGCACGGCAGGCGAGACACAGCCGACGACCCGCACCGTGTAGGGCAACCGGACGACCAGCGAGAGGAGCGCCAGTAGGCACGCGACCCCCAGTGCCATTTCCATGGCTCGCACATTCCCCGCCTCGAGATCTTGAGGCCGCGCTTCCGAAACGGGCCCGCATGTGGTCATCCTGAGCCGAATGGCAGATACAGTCAAATTGGCACGCTCTGCCACTATGACACGTAGCCGCACAGTACGCTGGACGGGTGACCTCGATGACCCTTCGCCAGCGCAATCGACTGGCCGCCGTGCGCCAGATCATGGACACAGCGATGGACCTCTTCGACCAGCACGGCTACACGGAGGTCACGGTCGAGCAGATCGCCGCGGCGGCGGGCGTGTCCCCCCGCACCTTCTATCGCTACTTCGGCACCAAGGAGGGCCTGTTCACCACCGACCCCCTCGCCGCCGTCGGCCTCGGCCTCATGGATGAGCGAATCGCCCCGGACGACCTGCCAGGCTCCATCCGACGGATCATCGAAGACATCCACACGACTTCGACGTTGTCCGAAGGCACCCCCTGGCGTGGCATGCGTTACGTGATCGAAGAGCCAGCCGTACGCGCCGCCGTCTACACCGCACTGGACGACGCCAGCGAGCGCCTCGCATCCCTGTTGCGATCCAAGGGGGCCGATCCGGCACAGGCCCGCGTCACCGCCCGCGCCTACTGGTTCGGCGTCTACTTCGGGGCGCTGGAACAGTGGCATCTCGACGGCCGCACCCGCCCCCTCGCGCACTACGTACAGGAGGGCCTGTCGGTGCTGCGGAACGGGGAGTCGATGCGCCGGTAGCGGCGCTTCCGCCGAGTCCTCATGCGAGGCGGACACCTCATCTAACGGTTTCAAGCGCATAAAAGCGTTAGGCTTGAAGGATGCTGACCCTGGACTTCGTGAGTACGGTCCGCGCGACACGAAGCGGCCCGCTGGACACGCTCTCCGACGTCGAGGGCATGACCGAGTGGGGCCGGGCGCACGCCGCCGAGCTGGGGCTCGCCGCCGGCTTCACTGCCACCGAAGGCCTGCGGCGCGAGGTGGTCGAGCTACGGCAGGCCGTGCGGGCCCTGCTCGCCAGGGCGGTCGCACCGGGGCCGGCGAGCAGCTCGGACATCGACCGGCTGCCGGGGTTCGCCGAGTCCCTCGACCTGGTCAACGCCACGGCGCTCGCCGTGCCGCTGGCCCCGCGACTGGAGTGGCCGGACCAGGGCGCCCCGACGGCCGGAAGCGTCCCGGCGACGAAGGCCGACGAGTCCTCGCGTGCCCGCGCCGCCCTCGCGGCGGCGGCGATAGAGCTGCTGGCCGGGCCGCACCGCGAGCAGTTGCGCGCCTGCCCGGCGCCACGCTGCGTGCTCTATTTCGTCAAGGAGCACTCCCGCCAGGAGTGGTGCTCGGTCGGATGCGGCAACCGGGCCCGCGCCGCCCGCCACTACCGCCACCACAGGGACGGCTGACCTCTACCACCCCACCTCGGGGATCACCGGCCCCACCCCGTCCGCACGGCCGACCTTCACCATCCCCCACCACCACCCGGCCGCTCTCCGCCACCCGGCCATCTCCGCCGTCCCCCACGTCCCCCACCGCCGCCCGGCACGCCCGCCCCGCCGCGCGGCCCTTCGGCATGCCCGGCGAGGCCTACGGCGCGACAGGCGTTCGTTGAACATCAGAAAAAAGTGATGCAGATCACATATTTCTAACGTAAACAATCAGTTAACTCCGTTAGATTATTCCCGAGTCACCCGCCGCTTCCTCGTGGGAAATCGTCAGGAGAACAGATGACCTTCCAGACCGGGCACATCGGCCTCAACGTCTCCGACCTCGACAGATCCAGGGACTTCTACCTGAAGGTCTTCGGCTTCGAGGTCTTCGGCGAGTCGGACCAACCGGACCGCCGCTACGCCTTCCTCGGCCTGGACGGCGAGCTGGTGCTGACCCTGTGGCAGCAGAGCGAGGGCCGCTTCGCCACCGGGCTGCCGGGGCTGCATCACCTGTCCTTCCAGGTGCCGGACATCGAGGCGGTCCGCCGGGCCGAGGCCGTGGTCAGGGAGATCGGGGTCACGCTCCACCACGACGGCGTGGTGCCGCACGGCGAGGGGGCCTCCTCGGGCGGGGTGTTCTTCGAGGACCCGGACGGAATCCGCCTGGAGATCTTCGCGTCCAGCGGTGCCGACGAGCGGCCGGCGCCGACCACCGATGCGCCCACCTGCGGATTCTTCTAAGAAAAGCTTCTCTTCATGGACATGGGGCGAAAGGCATGAGGCACGCGGGAGAGCTGGCGGTCCAGCGGCGGGCCGGGGTGCGCGCCGGCGCGTGGGGTTCGGCTTCCGCCACGCCGCAGATCCCGGCGGTGGCGGCCGAGTTCCTGCAGCGGCAGCGGATGCTGCTGATCGGGGCCGCGGACCGCGACGGGCGGCTGTGGGCGAGCGCGCTGACAGGCACGACGGGATTCGCCCAGGCCGTGGACGAGCGGACGATCGTGATCGAGGCGGTGCCGGGTGAGCACGACCCGCTCGCGGAACTGGCCGACGGCGAGATCGGGATGCTCGCGATCGAGCCGCAGACCCGGCGCAGGATGCGGGTCAACGGCACGGTCCGGCGCGATGGCGGACGGCTGATCGTCCGCACCGAGCAGACGTATGCCAACTGCCCCAAATACATCCAGACGCGAGACTTCGCCGAGGAACCCGCCGGCTCCCCCTCGACAGCCTCGACGACCGAGGCGCTCACCGGCGAGCATCGGGCGTGGATCGAGGGCGCCGACACCTTCTTCGTCGCCACCCGTGCTCCGGGCCTCGGCGCCGACCTGTCCCACCGGGGTGGAAATCCGGGCTTCGTCCGGGTCGTCGGCGAAGGACGGCTGGTCTGGCCCGACTACGTCGGCAACTCGATGTACATGACGCTCGGGAATCTGGAGCTGGACGAGAGCTGCGCGCTGCTCTTCCCCGGCTGGGAGAGCGGCGACGCGCTGCACCTGACCGGACGGGCACGCGTCGACTGGGATCCGGGCGACGTCCCGGGGGCGCAGCGGCTGGTCGGGTTCGACGTGGACCGGGCCGTCCATGTCCGGGGGGCGAGCCCGCTGCGCTGGCCGTTGGAGAAGTACTCCCGTTTCAATCCGCCGGTTCACTCCCCGTCCCCCGGAGGCAGGGCGGGAACGGCCGGGCATGTGACGGGAGCCGATCGGGAAGGGGACCGGCGATGAGGGTCGTCGTGGACCGGGAGCTGTGCCAGGTGCACGCGCAGTGCGTGTTCGCCGCACCCGAGGTGTTCGAGCTGGACGACGACGACCAGCTCGTCTACGTCGCCGAACCGGGCGACACGCTGATCGACGCGGTCGAGGAGGCCGCGCGGGCCTGCCCCGTGCAGGCGATATCTCTGGAGGACATGTGAATTTCACCGAAGAGACGGCCAGGGCCAAGGTGCAGGCCGCCGAGGACGCCTGGAACACCCGTGACCCCGAGCGGGTCTCGCTCGCCTACACACCCGACTCGGTCTGGCGCAACCGGGACGAGTTCGTCACCGGGCGTGAGGAGATCAGGGAGTTCCTCACCCGTAAGTGGGTGAAGGAACAGGATTACGCGCTCCGCAAGGACCTGTGGACGTTCGGCGGCAACCGCATCGCCGTACGGTTCCAGTACGAGTGGCACGACGCGGACGGCCAGTGGTGGCGCAGCTACGGCAACGAGCTGTGGGAGTTCGCCGACGACGGGCTGATGCGGCGCCGCGAGGCGAGCATCAACGACGTCCGGATCGACGAGAGTGACCGCCGCATCCTCGGCGGGCGCACCCCGCAGGATCTTCCATTGGCCTGATATCGGGCTTGAACAGGGCCTTGACCGGGCAGGACAGGGGCGTACGTTCACTTTTGTCGACCTTCACTTCTCCCACCCCACGGGGTGCGCCGGGAGGACGTATGCCTCGGATCACCGTCAGCGTTGACGGAATCACCTACGAGGAGGAGGTCGAGCCGCGCCTTCTCCTCGTCCACCTGCTCAGAGACCGTCTCGGCAAGACGGGGACGCCCGTCGGCTGCGACACGAGCAATTGCGGCGCCTGCACGGTGCTGCTCGACGGCAAGAGCGCCAAGAGCTGCTCGGTGCTCGCCGTACAGGCCGACGGGAGCGACGTCCTGACGATCGAGGGCCTGGCTCAGGGGGACGAGTGGCACCCCATGCAGAAGGCCTTCCACGCCGAGCACGCCCTGCAGTGCGGATACTGCACACCAGGCATGATCATGGCGGCGATCGACCTGCTCCGGGACGACCCCGACCCCTCGGAGGAGGCCGTCCGCGCGGGGCTCGAAGGCAACCTGTGCCGGTGCACCGGCTACTGCAACATCGTCCGGGCGGTACGGCGTGGCGCCCGGGAGATGTCGCAGGCCGGGGAGGGCAGGGAGGTTCCGGCGCCATGAGCGAGCAACTCGACGCGGGCCTGATCGCCGAACAGATCGCCGAGAGCGACCAGCTCGGCGAGCCCTCCGACGCCCGCGAGGTCGGCCGGGCCCGCAGACGCAAGGAGGACGCCCGGCTGGTGACCGGCCGGACCATGTGGACCGACAACATCCAGCTCCCGGGCATGCTGTACGTGGCGTTCCTGCGCAGCCCGATGGCGCACGCCCGGATCACCCGGGTGGACGCCTCGGCCGCGCGCACCCGGCCCGGCGTCGTCGCGGTCTACAGCGGCCGGGACCTCGCCGAGGAGCAGGGCAGCCTGCCGTGTGCCTGGCCCGTCACCGAGGACATCGTCATCCCCGACCACCCGCCCATGGCGGTGAGCGAGGTCCGCTACGTCGGCGAGGCGGTGGCCTGCGTGGTCGCCACCGACCGTTACAAGGCGGCCGACGCCCTGGAGGCCATCGAGGTCGACTACGAACCGCTGGAGGCGGTGCTCGACATGACCGAGGCGCTCGCCGAGGGCGCCCCCCGGGTCCACGACTCCGGCAACCGGGCCTACACCTGGAAGTTCGCCGGAGGCGACATCGACGAGGCGTTCCGCGACGCACCCGTGGTGATCGAGCGCACCTACGTTCAGCAGCGGCTCATCCCGAGCGCGATGGAGCCGCGCGCGGTCGTCGCCACCACCGACGGCGAGGCCTTCACCCTCTACTCCGCCACGCAGATCCCGCACGTGCTGCGCGTCATGCTGGCGCTGACCACCGGCATCCCCGAGCACAAGCTGCGCGTGGTCGCCCCCGACGTGGGCGGCGGCTTCGGTTCCAAGCTCCAGGTCACCGCCGAGGAAGTGCTCGGCCTGCTGCTGACCAGGAGGCTCGGCAAGCCGGTGAAGTGGACCGAGTCGCGTTCCGAGGGCAACCTGACCGTGCACCACGGCCGCGACCAGCTCCAGCGGATCTCCCTCGCGGCCGACCGGGACGGCCGCATCAGGGGCGTGCGCGTGGAGTTGCTGGCCGATATGGGCGCCTACCTCATGCTGGTCACGCCGGGCGTGCCGCTGCTCGGCGCGTTCATGTACAACGGCATCTACAAGATGGACGCCTACGATTTCACCTGCACCGGCGTCTTCACCACCAAGATGCCGACGGACGCCTACCGGGGCGCGGGACGCCCCGAGGCCACCTTCGCCATCGAGCGGGCCGTGGACGAGCTCGCGCACGAGCTGGGCATGGACCCCGTCGAGGTACGGCGCCGCAACTGGATCACCCACGGGGAGTTCCCGTACACCACGATCTGCGGGCTCACCTACGACTCCGGCAACTACGAGGCCGCGACCGAGAAGGCTCTAGCCCTGTTCGGCTACGACAAGCTCCGGGCCGAGCAGGCCGACCGGCGGGAGCGCCGGGACCCGGTCCAGCTCGGCATCGGCGTGTCGACCTACACCGAGATGTGCGGGCTGGCGCCGTCCCGTGTGCTGGGCTCGCTCAGCTACGGCGCGGGCGGCTGGGAGCACGCCACGGTCCGGATGCTGCCCACCGGCAAGGTCGAGGTGGTCACCGGGACGAGCGCGCACGGTCAGGGACATGAGACGGCCTGGAGCCAGATCGTGGCCGACGCGCTGGGCGTGCCGTTCGACGACGTCGCGGTGCTGCACGGCGACACGGCCATCGCGCACAAGGGCATGGACACCTACGGATCCCGATCGCTGGTCGTGGGCGGCGTCGCCGTGCTGACGGCATGCGAGAAGGTCAAGGACCGGGCCCGTGAGCTCGCCGCGCACATGCTGGAGGCCTCGGCCGACGACATCGAGTTCGACGGCGGCTCGTTCACGGTGCGCGGCACGACGGAGGGGAAGACCATCCAGGAGCTGGCGCTGGCCGCCTTCGCCGCGCACGACCTGCCCGACGGCTTCGAACCCCGCCTGGACGCCGACGCGACATTCGACCCGGACAACTTCTCCTTCCCGCACGGCACCCACCTGTGCGCGGTCGAGGTGGACACCGAGACGGGTGAGATCGCGATCCGCTCCTACGTGGCGGTGGACGACGTGGGCTCCGTGGTGAACCCGATGATCGTCGACGGCCAGGTGCACGGCGGCATCGCCCAGGGCATCGCCCAGGCGTTGTTCGAGGAAGCCGTCTACGACCCCGACGGCAACCTGCTCACCACGACGATGGCCGACTACCTGATCCCGTCGGCGGCCGACCTGCCGGAGTTCACCACCGACCGCACCGAGACTCCGGCGACGAGCAACCCGCTGGGCGTCAAGGGCGTCGGCGAGGCCGGGACGATCGCCTCGACCCCGGCCGTCGTCAACGCGGTCGTGGACGCGCTGCGCCCGTACGGCGTGCACGACGTGCGGATGCCGTGCACGCCGGAGCGGATCTGGCGGGTGGTCTCCGAGGCGGGGCCGCCCGGTCCGGCCCCCGGGTCCGCGTCCGCACCCGGGTCCACGTCCGGGCCCGCATCCGGATCCGCGCCCGGATCCGAGTCCACGTCCGGGCCCGCATCCGGATCCGAGTCCACGTCCGGGTCCGGGGAGACCGCGTCCACGTCCGCAGAGGGAGCCGCCCGATGATCCCCGCGCCGTTCGACTACATCCGGCCCACCTCGCTGGAGGAGGCCTGCCGCGTGCTCGCCGAGGCCGACTCCTCCGGCGAGGACGTCAAGGTGCTGGCCGGCGGCCAGTCGCTGCTGCCGCTGCTGCGCCTGCGGCTGGCCTACCCCTCCGCGCTGGTGGACCTGGGCCGGCTGGCCGAGCTGCGCGGCGTGGAGGACCGGGACGACCACGTCTTCATCGGCGCGCTCACCACGCACGACGAGGTGCTGCGCTCCCCCGTGGTCAGGGAGCGGACCCCGCTGGTCGCGCTGGCCACCGCCACGGTGGCGGACCCCGCCGTACGGCACCGCGGCACGTTCGGCGGCTCGATGGCCCACGCCGACCCCGCCGGTGACCTGCCCGCCGTCGCCCTGGCGCTGGACTGCGTGTTCGTCGTCAGGTCCGGCGAGGGTGAGCGGGAGATCCCGGCGGCCGAGTTCTTCGTCGACTACTTGGAGTCCGCGCTCGAACCCGGCGAGGTGCTGCTCGGCGTCCGGGTGCCCAAGCTGGGCCCCGGTTGGGGGTTCCACTACGAGAAGTTCCACCGGACCGCCCAGGCCTGGGCGATCGTCGGCGTGGCGGCGGCCGTACGGCGAGACGGCGGGATCATCGGGGAGGCGCGGATCGCGCTGACCAACATGGGCCCGACGCCGGTGCGGGCGCGGGCCGTGGAGGACGCGCTGCGCGGCCTGAGTTCGGCGCCGACCGGCGGCGACGGGGCCCAGCCGGCCGGTGGCGACGGGGCACACGACCCGGTCAGGGACGCCTGCGGGCAGGCCGACTCCGGCACCTCGCCTCCAGCGGACCTGCACGCCAAGCCCGACTACCGCCGTCACCTGGCCCGGGTGCTGACTCATCGGGCGGTCAGGGCCGCGAGCGGCTGAACCGTACCCGCCGCGGCCCGCACCGGACGTGTCCGCAGGCACCCGCCGTGCCCCGTGCCGGTCACGGCCCGCTTGGAACGTGGCCGTGCCGGTCACGGCCCGCTTGGAACGTGGCCGCGCCGGCCGCGACCCGCTCCCGGCGTGGCCCGGTTCCGCCGATGCGGGCCATGTCCACGGCGGCCGGGACGTTCATCTTCCGGCCGGATGGGCAGGCAGACGGGTAACAGCCGCGCGCGGTCGTCATGTCACAGCAGCGACCGATCGACAAGGAGCGGATCGATGGCGATGCGATTCGAGCACGAGTTCACGGTTCCGGTGCCGGTCGAGCAGGCGTGGTCGGTGCTGCTCGACGTCGAGCGGATCGCGCCGTGCCTGCCGGGGGCCGCACTCGACACCGTGGAGGGCGACTCCTTCACCGGCCGGATGAAGGTGAAGGTCGGGCCGATCACGCTGACCTACCAGGGCGAGGCCGCCTTCGAGAACGTGGACAAAGACGCCCGCGTCCTGACGATCGAGGCCTCCGGCAAGGAGACCCGAGGCGCGGGGACGGCGGGCGCCACGGTCACCGCCCGGCTGCACCCCGCGGGTGCGAACACCCGGGTCACCGTCGAGACCTCTTTCAAGGTGACCGGCCGTCCGGCCCAGTTCGGCCGGGGCGTGATGAAGGAGGTCGGTGGCAAGCTGATCGACAGGTTCGCGGCCAACCTCGCCGAACTGCTCGGGGAGGGCCCGGCGGCGGAGGCCGCACCGCCGCTGGTCCCGGTGCAGGGTCCCGCCGACCAGGCCACCGAGGCGGCCGAGGGCCAAGCCGGAACATCGAGTCTCACGGAGTCCGCGAAACCCTCGGAACCCGACG
This sequence comes from Streptosporangium sp. CA-135522, assembly GCF_050949235.1. Classification (NCBI taxonomy): domain Bacteria; kingdom Bacillati; phylum Actinomycetota; class Actinomycetes; order Streptosporangiales; family Streptosporangiaceae; genus Streptosporangium; species Streptosporangium sp. CA-135522. The sequence goes on along the minus strand of NZ_CP192026.1, from coordinate 1,320,858 downwards.
TCGCGGGTCCGGCGGGCGTCGCGGGAGCGACGAGCACCGCGGGTCTGACGGGTGCCGTGCGCCCGGTGAGCACCGCGGGCCCGGCGGGCGAGGGCTCCGGCCCGTACGGCGAGCCCTCCGTGCGGAGCGAGCCGGTCCGCCACCTCACCGCCGTGCCCTCCTCCCCCGAGGGGGCCGCGGTGGAGAAGGCCCTCGGCCTGGACGCCCACCCGGCGGGCACCTCCCGCACCTCCCGCACCGCCGAGGAGGAGGCCCTCGACCTCATGGAGATCGCGGGCCTGCCCCTGCTCAAGCGCGCCGCCCCGCTGCTGGCCGCGCTGGCCGGGCTCGTCCTGATCGGCTGGCTGGTCCGCCGGACCCTGCGCCGCCGCTGAACTCCGGCCGAGCCGCCATGGAACGGCTGCCCGACCCGAGAACCTGGCGGACGCATGTGTCCGGCCCGCTGTCCGACGTCTTCTTCGGGTCTTCCACCACACGGCTTTCCCGATCTTCGGGTTGCGATCACCCGGGAGGGCCCACAATCGGACAGGCCCGCTCAGGACCTGGACATCAGCCTAACGACGACGAGAATGTTGTAGATTTATTGTAGATTTCGCTTGTGGATTTGGGAGAGCTGCGAGCGATCGTCGATCGGTTACGCCTGGAAGGCGGGGACGTCGCGGAGATCGAAGTCAAGACCGCCGCCGACGGCTTTCCAAAAACCGTCACCTCCAGCCTCTCCGCCTTCGCGAACATTCCAGGAGGCGGACTCCTGATCTTCGGACTGGATGAGCGCCGCGGTTTCAAGGCCACCGGCGTCTACGACGCCGCCGGCTGCAAGAGTGCTCTGGCCACCGTGGCACGCCAGAACCTGACACCTCCCATCACCTTTGATGTTCAGGACTTCACGGTCGAAAACGCCCGCGTGGTCGTCGCCCGGATCCATGAGATCCCCAGTTCGGCCAAGCCCTGCCGCGTCCGGAGCACAGGCAAGGCGTACCTGCGTGCGCATGACGGCGACTACGAACTCTCCCAGGTCGAGGAACAGGCGTTTCTCGCCTCCAGAGACGTCCCTCGGTTCGACCAGGCGACCGTGCCCGAAGCCACCCGCGACGACCTCGACCCGGAGCTGCTGCTCTCCTACATCGTCAGCTGCCGAGCCGGTTCGACCAGTCTCGCCAGGCTCGGTGACGACGACATCCTGTTCCGTACCGGCGTCACCGCCGGCCCGGATCGGACACTCACGGTAGCCGGTCTGCTCACCCTCGGCGTCTATCCCCAGCAGTTCATGCCCAACGCGATCATCCAGGCCAGTGTCACAGCGGGAGAGGACGACGCCGCAGACATCCGTGCTCTCGATGTTCAGCGTTTCGACGGACCCATCCCCGTGATGCTGGAACAGGCCCTCAACTGGGTCCGGCGGAACAGCCGGGCCCGAATCCGCCGATCACCTCAAGGGCACGCTCACGACGAGCAGGAATATCCCCCCGAGGCGGTGCGAGAGCTTCTCTCCAACGCGCTCGTCCATCGTGACCTGGGGCCCTACTCGCTCACTCAGGCGATCACCTTACGGCTCGACCCGGGCCAGCTGATCCTGACCAACCCCGGCGGCCTGTGGGGGGTGACGGTCGACAACCTCGGGCGAACCGGGGTGACCTCATCTCGCAACGCCTGGCTCCTACGGATTTGCCAGAACGTCCGCTTCGGCCCCGAACGCAGAGTCGTGGAGGCGCTCACATCCGGAATTCCCACCATCCTCACCAGCCTGCGGGCCGCCCGCATGCCGCCACCTCACTTCCATGATCAGGCGATCCGGTTCACCGCCCGGCTTGTCAATTCCGCCTCCCCGGTCAAGACGGCGAAGGTGAAGGGATCACGGTCCGTCAATGCCGTCCTGCTCATGGAGATCCTCCGCGCAGGGGCTGCCACCATGTCACAGCTGATGACGGGGACCGGACTCACCGAACGCCAGATCGCCTATGCGCTTGAGCCGCTACGCGCCGACGGCCTGGTGTTGGTCGAGGGAGGACGCGGAAGCCGCACCGTTTACCGGTGCGTCGGACCGGATCACGAATCCTGACCATGGCCGGGTCTCATCGTTGCACGACCACGGCTGCTCGACCGGACGGCGGGTCATCGAGGTGCCGCTACCAGTCCCTGGACGAGAGCCCGATCGGCGGAGCCTGCTGGGCGGAAACCATTAAAAACAGGTTCAGCAGTTCACAAGACAGACAAGGCTTCACTTAGTTACGGGAATAGCTCGAAATGTGATCAATTCGCCGGACTGCAGCGTGGTCGTCATCACCTACAACGACGCCGCGCGGCTGCCCAGGGCCGTGCGGTCCGTGCTCGGCCAGTCACTGCGGAACATCGAGGTGGTCGTCTCTGACGACGCGAGCACCGACGACACCGAGCGGGTCGTGCGGGAGCTCCAGAGGGAGGACTCCCGGGTCCGCTACCTGCGTGGGGAGGTCAACAGCGGCGGTTGCGGAGGACCGCGCAACCGGGGGGTGGCGGCGGCCCGCGCGCCGTACGTCATGTTCCTCGACAGCGACGACCGGCTGACCAGACACGCCTGCAAGAGCATGGTGCTGGAGATCGAGCGGACCGGCGCCGACTTCGTCACCGGGCAGATCTCCCGGCTGTACGAGTGGAACGGCAAGACCCAGCGCTACTATCCCAGCCTGTTCGCCAGGCGCAGGACCGTCGAGGGGATCGCGCGGGAGCCCGAGCTGTTCCTCGACTCCTTCAGCACCAACAAGCTCTACCCGGCCGAGCTGCTGCGGCGGCTGCCCTTCCGGGAGGACCTGTACTACGAGGACCACGTCTTCACCACCGAGCTGTACTGCGCCGCACGACGCTTCGCGGTGGTCCCGTGGGTCGTCTACCTCTGGCACCGCGCGCCCGCGACGGACGGGGCGCGGTTGTCCATCTCGCTGGGCATCGAGGAGATGGACAACGTGCGGCACCGGATCAGGGCGGCCAGGCTGAGCGACGACATCCTGCGCGAGCACGGCCTCGCCCACCTGGTGCCCGAGCGGCAGCGCCGTTTCCTCCACCAGGACCTGCGGGTCTACCTGAACCCGTTGCCCTCGCGCGGCCCGGCGTGGGCCGAGGAGTTCGCCACGCTGGTCCGCCCCTACCTGGCCGAAATCGCCCCGGAGGCCTTCACCACGGTCGAGCCGGTCGCCCGGGTCTGCTGCGGTCTGATCCTCGACGGCAGGGCCGACGAGCTCCTGGTCGCCGCCCGATCCCTGAACGGGCCGAAGGCCGCGCCGCGCTTCGCCGTACAGGAGGGCGGGCGGACCTATTGGGGCACCGCCCCCGCCGAGAAGATGGACATCACCGCGCTGCGAATGGCCGAGCTGCCCTACACCGCGGCCCGGCTCCGCCACGAGGCCGCCTTCGTCGGCGAGGGCACCCGGGTCAGGCTGACGATCAGGACCTACGACCCGTTCGGGGTGCTCGCCGCCAACCCCGGCTGGCAGGCGTTTCTGGAGTTCGGGAGCCACCGGGTACGGCTGGCACCGCGCCGGCAGGACGACGGCGGCCATCTGAGCGAGGCGACGGTCGACCTCGCCGCGCTCAGGCACGGGCGGCTGGGCTTCGACGGCCACTACGACCCCCGGGTCGCGATCGTCCGCGCCGACGGCCGGACCACCTCCGACCGGCTGCTCGTCGATCCGGTCGCCGAGCCGGTCGTCGCCGCCGTTCCCGGCCACCGGGTCACGGTCGGCGCCGAGGGACAGGCCGCGCTCCTGCGGGTGCGGTGGCGGCGGGAGGGCGCGCTCCGGCAGGTGCTCCGAGCGGGGCGGATCGGCCGCAGGCTGATCAGGCGGGTGGGCCGGCCCGACGTGAAACTCCGCGTTTACAAGGGCCTGATAAAGATCGTCCCACCCCGCCGCGACCTGGTGCTGTTCGAGTCCGACGTCGGCGCCGGATACACCGGCAATCCGCGCTACGTCTATGAGGAGCTCCGGCGGCGGCGGGCGCCCCTGCGCATGGTCTGGTCCGTCGCCAGGAACCGGCGCAGCTTTCCCCCGGACGCCACACTGGTGCGACGGACGAGCTGGCGTCACCTGTGGACCATGGCCAGAGCGGGCTACTGGGTCGACAGCCACGGCATGCCGCTGGCCTATCCCAAGCCGGCTCGGACCCGCTATCTGCAGACCTGGCACGGCCAGGGCATCAAGTCCGTCGGTTTCAACTCACCGGACCTGCGGGCCGACTTCCCCGGGCCACGGGCGCAGTGGCGGGCGGCGGTGGCACGGTGGGACGCGCTGGTCTCGCCGAGCGCCGAGTTCGAGCGGGTCTTCCTGCCCTCCCACGGATACGAGGGACCGGTGCTGCGGTACGGCTCGCCTCGGTGCGACGTGCTCGTGCACGGCGACGACGAGGCGGTACGGCGGGCGAAGGACCGGCTGGAGATCCCGCCGGGGCGTAAAGTCCTCCTCTACGCGCCCACCTACCGGGATCGGGCCAGGTCCTCGGGCCGGTCGATCCGGGCGGACCTGGCCATGATGGCCGAGGCGCTCGCCGACGAGTGGGTGGTGATCCTGCGCCCCCACCCGGTCGAGCGCTATCGGGTGCCGCAGGACCTGCGTCACTTCGTCCGCCCGGCCGGGAGCTATCCCGAGGTCAACGACCTGATGCTGGCCTCGGACGCACTGCTGACCGACTACTCCTCGCTGATGTGCGACTACGCGATCACCGGCCGGCCGATGCTGTTCCTGATCGACGACTGGGAGGAGTACCGCCGCGTGGAGCGGGGCGTCTACCACGACCTGCCGGCGATCGCCCCCGGTCCCTGCCTGACCACCACGCGGGAGGTGATCGACGCGCTGCGCGACCTCGACGGTGTGGCCGCGTCGTTCGCCGGCCGCTACATCGAGTTTCGCGGGTTGTGGTGCTCCGACGAGAAGGGCCACGCCTCGGCGAAGGTGGTGGACGCCTTCTTCGGACCCGCGTGGGCCCATGGCTCCGGACGGAACCGGATTCCCGGGTGGGCCCGGTGAGCGGCCGGCGAGACTCGGTGGTGTTCGCCTGTATGGACGCCGACACCCTCGGCGGAATCCAGCGGGTCACCCACACCGTGGCGCAGGGCCTGGCCGAGCGGGGGCACGATGTGCACGTGGTCGGGCTGCACCGGGCCGAGAGCCCGTTCCGCTACGTGGAGCGGCCCGGCTACCGGCACCACGTGGTCCACCGCACGCCGATCGGCAGGGTGTCCCGGCTCGGCATGCGCAGGGAGCGCCGCGCGCTCGCGGGGCTGTTCCGGGACCTCGGGGCGGGCTTCGCCGTACTCTCCTCACCGGGCGTGGTCACCCGGCTCGCATCCCTGCTCCCCGACCGGCTGCTGCCGATCGGCCAGTACCACGGGTCCTACGAACACGCACGGGGATCCTGGCATCTCGGCTCGGTCCGGGGCCATTACGGCGCGCTGGAGAAGGCGGTGTTCCTCAGCGAGGACGACGCGTGGCTGTTCTCCGAGCACGCGTTGCTGCCCAACACCTGGGCCATCCCGAACCCGCTGCCCGACTGGCCGTCGCGGACCGCCGAGCTGAACGGTCACCGGCTGCTGGGAGTCGGCAGGCTGGAGGGCGTGAAGCGATTCGACCGTCTGATCTCCGCGTTCGCCCAGGCCCGGTGCACCGTGGGTGAGGACTGGGAGCTACACCTGATCGGCGAGGGCGAGGAGCTGGAGCGGCTGCGGGCACACGCCCGGGTGTGCGGGGTGACGGACCGGGTGGTCTTCCGCGGCGCGGTCCCCGCGGCCGAGATGGGTCGCGAGTATCTGAACGGATCGCTGCTCGGGCTGTCCAGCGAGCACGAGGGGCTGCCGCTGGTGCTCGGCGAGGCCGCCTCCTACGGCGTGCCCTCGGTGGCGTTCGACGTGTCGGGCGGAGTCCGGTCACTGGTCGTCGACCAGGAGACCGGCCTGCTGGCGCCGCCGGCCGACGTGCCGGCCCTGGCGGCCGCCCTGGCCCGGCTGATGGCCTCGGCACAGGAGCGGCGACGGCTGGGCGCCGCCGCTCGCGCGCACGTCGAGACGTTCCGGCTGGAGCGGGTCCTGGACCGGTGGGAGGAGCTGTTCGAGCAGGTCAATCGCTGACCACCGGGTCGGTGGGAGGCCCCGTCCGAGCAGGTCAACCGCTGACCGCGACGGGTTCGTTGCGCGGCAGGGGCACCCCGGCCAGCACGAGCTGGCCGGTGGTGAGCCGGGCGCCCAGCGGGTTCGGCTCGCGAAGCCGGATCAGCCGGTCGAACGCCACCCGCTTGACCCGGGCCAGCTTCCGCTTGGCCGCGGTCCGCTCGTAGGCGACCATTCGCGCGGTGTCGGTCTTCGGAGCCCCGCTGAGCTCGTAGCCGTAGGTCTCCAGCCGGTCTCCGAGGATGCTCTCGCACAGCGAGATCTCCCAGGGGTCGAGCCGCTTCTTCCACGAGCCCGACCGCGAGGTGGTCACGTCCTCGTGTGTGCGGGAGTGCCACGTCTTGTGCGCGGGGCAGGCGATGTCGGCCATCAGCTTCGGCTCGCACATGGCCGGGGCGAAATCCTCCCCGAGGAACTCGCACAGCCTGCGCAGATGGGCCTCGGGGTCCGTCGTCAGATCCTCGTAGCGCAGCTCGTGATAGCTGCCTTCGGGAAGCTTCGGCGCGCCGTGCCGGGCGAAGTCGATCGCCTCGGCCCAGGCGGCGACCGCGCTGTAGACGCTTCCGCTGTACCAGGGCATCTCCTTCAGCGACGCCACGCAGTCCCGGCCGTCCCTGATCAGGTGGACGAACTGCGCGTCCGGGAAGAGCCGCAGCAGCACGTCGATGTGCTGGAAGTACGACGGCCGCTTGTCGCCCCAGCGCGGCTTGCCGTGCTGGGCCGCGTAGGAGCGCAGCACGATGCCCAGCGCCGAGCCGAGCGTCGGCGGTCCGTCGACGATCTGCCGGATGACCTCCTCGCCGTCCAGCTTCAGCTCGTGGAAGCGCGACTGGCGGCGGTTGACCACCCACTCGGCCAGCTCACGCCGGCGTGCCTGGTCGTTCAGATCGCCGAAGTGCAGCCGTCGCTGGTAGGCGGCGACCATGAACCGGGTCTCCGGGGGAATCGCGATGCGGGGGTGGGCGTGCGTCATGAGCTGCAACATCGTCGTCCCCGAGCGGGGACAGCCCACGATGAAGATCGGTCGATCCGATTGCATGGTCAGACCTTCGCCAGCTCGCCCAGCTGCCGGGTGGTGAGCTGCGCGGCCACCGGGCTCGGCTCGCGGAGCCGGTTCAGGCGGTCACGGATCTCCTTGCGCCGGCGAGCCCAGCGCCGCTTGGACGCCGCCCTCTCGCACGCCTCGACGTGCTCGCGGTCCGCCTTGGGGGCGCCGCTCAGCTCGTAGCCGTTGGCGGTCAGCCGCTCGGCCAGCACGCTCTCGCAGACCGAGACCTCCCACGGCTCCAGCCTGGACTTCCACGAGCCGGACCGGGCGGTGGTCACGTCACCGTGGGTGTTGCTGTGCCACACCTTGTGCTCCGGGATCGCCACCCGGGCCACGTGGTACGGCTCGCTCATCGCCGGGTCGTAGTCCTCGCCGAGGAAGTCGCACAGCTTGCCGAGCTCGGTCTCCGGGTAGGCCGTCAGATCCTCATAGCGCAGCTCGTAGTAGCTGTCGGCCGGGAGGTTCTTGGCGTGCCGGCGGCCGAAGTCGATCGCCTCGGCCCAGTTGGTCACCGCGTGGAAGACGTCCTTGGTGTACCAGGGCATCTCCTTCAGCGACGCCACGCAGTCCCGGCCGTCCCTGATCAGGTGGACGAACTGCGCGTCCGGGAAGAGCCGCAGCAGCAGGTCCACGTGGTGGTAGTAGCTGGGCCGCTTGTCGCCCCAGCGGGACTTGCTGTGCTGCTCGGCGTAGGAGCGGAAGGTGATCCCCATCGCCGAGCCCAGCGTCGGCGGCCCGGCGGCGATGCTCTCGATCAGCTCTTCCCCGTCGAGCTTGAGCTCCTTGAACTTGGTGTCCTTGTCGCTCACGATCCATCGGCCCAGCCTGCGCCGGTTCCCCTGTTCGCGCAGGTCGCCGAAGATGAACCTGCGGTAGTAGCCGGGCACCACGAAACGCGTCTCCGGCGGCACCGCGATACGCGGATGGGAGTGCAGCATGAGCTGCAGCATGGTGGTGCCGGAGCGCGGGCACCCGATCACAAAGATCGGTCGGTCGGACTGCATGACAACGAACCCCCGTAAAAGATGATCAAACAGGTACGCGCTGCGCGTTCTCCGGGCGCGGCACCGCAGGCGCGGCCCGGGTGAACAGCCACATTCGGTAGATCAGAAAGACTTCGTTCACCAGGAGCAGCGTTCCCGCCACGATCGACACGGGCAGCAGCGCCGCCACCCCGATCAGCGGGGCGACCACGAACACCGCGGCGTGAAACTCGATGCCGCTGATCAGATGGCTTCGTACCCGGTGGCGGACGAGAAACCGGCCGAACCTGCGACGCAGGGTGAGCGACCTGGGCGCCCTGGGCTGCCCGGGCTGCCGGGGCTGCCGGGGCACCACCGGTCCGGCGTTCGCCAGGGACTCCAGCCGGTTCTCCTTGACCACCTCGCGCACGCGCTTCATCTGCGGCGCGTTCACGTAGCGGAACAGGTCGAGGACGGCGACCCCTGCGCCGAGCATGATGTAGGCGACGTCCCCCGTCGCCACGTACTGCCCGAACGCGAGCCCGATCGCGCAGCAGACCACCCGGATCCGGTCGCCCACGTAGTCGAGCCAGAGGCCGAACGCGGTTCCCGTCTCCTTGAGCCTGGCGATCTTCCCGTCCATGCAGTCGACCATGAAGCTCACATAGAACAGCGCGGCCCCCGCCACGAGCTGCCCGAACGCGAAGCAGACCGCCGACCCCATCCCGAGGACCAGCGACAGACGCGTGAGCCCGTTGGGCGTGACGGCCGTGTGGTTGGCGACGAGCAGCGTGAGCCTGCACGCCACCGGATCGACCATGAAGACCGTCCACCAGGAGTCTCTTCGTTTGCGGGTCGCGTGAACGTCGTTCAACGAATAGGCCCTCATGTGTTCCAGCATGACCACCCCACGTGATCAAAGGATGACACTCGGGCGCCAAGAGAGAATCTCCATACCGGTTCTTGACCAGCAGCGTCATTCAGGGGGGACCGCGCCGGCGGCGTCCGGCCGGGGCGCGATCGGGCGATCGACGTGATTGGCGGGGAAAGCGGGCAGAGCCCTTCGGCACGCGACACGGTCAGTCCCGGAAGACGTGGTCCACGACGCGCGCGGCGGCGTTTCCGTCGTCGAGGTGGCAGAAACGCTCCCGGAAGGCGTCGTAGGCGCGGGCGTGGGCGGAGAGGACTCCCTCGACGTCGGTCAGCGCCTCGATCACCTCGTCCGTGGTCTCCAGGAGGGGACCCGGAGCGTGCTCCGCCGGATCGAAGTAGAAGCCGCGCAGCCGTTCGCGGTAGTGCTCCAGGTCGTAGGCAAAGAAGATCATCGGCCGGCCGGTGCCCGCGTAGTCGAACATGAGGGAGGAATAGTCGGTGACGAGGACGTCCGCGATGAGCAGCAGGTGCGTGACATCCGGATATCTAGTGACATCGGCGAAGCCCTCATGCCGGCTGACAGTGCCCGGTGTCCCGCAGGTGTTCGGGTGCCCCCGATACAGCAGGACGCAGTCGCCGCCCAGCGCCCGCAACGCCCGATCGAAGTCCAGCCGGATGTCCGGCTCGTGCCGGCCGCCGGGGAGCCCGTGACCGTCCCGGCAGGTCGGCGCGTACAGCACCACGCGCTTGTCCCGGGCGATTCCCAGGGCCTCTCGCACCCGCGCGGCCGCCTCACCGCTCCCGGGCCGGTGCAGCAGGTCGTTGCGGGGGTAGCCGGACTCCAGGACGGGGCCGCCGTACCCGAAGGCGTGGGGCAGGATCGAGGTGCTGAAGGAGTTGGGCGAGATCAGCAGATCCCACCTCGCCACCTCCGGCGCGAACCTGCGCAGCCGGGAGGCTCCGTCGTTGAAACGGCCCTTGGCGATGTCGTGGCCGATCCGCTTGAGCGGGGTGCCGTGCCACGTCTGGACGTAGACCTGGCCGTCCCGTTTGGCGAACCAGTCCGGCGCCGCCTCGTTGGAGAAGACGTGGCTCGCGTGGGCCAGCGCCTCGTAGTGGGCCCGGCTGTCGCGCAGCACGACCCGCGCGTCCCCGGCGGGCCGTACCCGGCCGTCGGCGGAGATCCACACGCACTCGCGGCCGTCCCCCCTGCGCCGCAGCTCCTCGTAGATCGCACGCGGGCTGTCGGAGTACTGATGTCCCCGCCACGACTCGAACACCACGAGGTCGCGGAGCGGCTCCCTCATGAACGCCGGGTAGTCCTGCCGCACGAGACGCCGCTGGGCGTGGGCTCCCGCGTCACCGTCGAGCGCCGGCCGGACGTCGACGGCGACGCCGTTCGCCCGATGCCCCCGCACCCGGAAGGTGTGCATTCCGATGGTCCGGGGGTCGGGCAGGTCGGCCGGCAGGCTCCTGGCCAGCCGCAGGGGAGACGGGCTCTGCGGCGGGCCGATCAGGATCTCCCACCGGCCGCTGGGCAGCGGCAGCCGCTCGCCGTACAGCTCGAACGCGGCCGGCGAGAACTCACCGGCGAACCGTTCCCCGTCCCGGTCCAGCGGCACGTGGTGGATCTCACCGCCGTCCGCCCTGCGCAGGACGAGCCGGTCCCGCGGATCCGCCGCGCCGGAGCACTGTCCCGCCACGCGAAGGACGTCGTCCGCGCCCCAGCCGATCTCGGTCACCGTCGGCCGGACGGGACGGACCACCGCGCTGAGAGGCCCGAACCCGGTCGCCGTGATCCCGACCTCGCGATCCCCCACGGTCACGTACGCCTCTGTGGCCACCAGCCCGGCCGTCAGCCTTCGGAGCTTGCCGGAGTCCACGGTGACGAACAGGTCCCATCGGAGGTCGGGGTCGATCTGCGGGCTCGTCGTGACGTCCCCGAGCAACTCGGCGATGAGCAGGTCGGCCGCGGGGAGGTGGGCGCTGAAGCCGACTCGCCCGTCGCCGAGGGGTTCGCAGCGGGCGGGGACGCTGACCTCTCGGTGAACCCGGCGCAGCCGCGCCAGCAGCGTCCCGCTCGGATCGATCTGCGCCTTGGACGCCACCCAGCCGGACACCTCGATGGTCCCCTCGTCCGCGGCCCGGGGCTCCGCCACGGCTTGGACGCTCTGGATCCTGAGCAGCACCTCGTCGTCGGCGTTCACATCCACGTGCAGACAGGTCCGGGGAGTGATCGGGACGCCCGGGAACCGGCGGGCGTCGCTGCTGGTGGTCGCGACCAACGGGCCGGCACGCCGGATGGACTGCGCGGTGACCGCGACCTCCACCTGCCACCTGGACTTTCGGACGGATTCGGCCAGCGCGACCGGATCGACGTCCACCTCGAACCCCGACCAGTCGTAGCAGTTCATGCCGCGACGGGAGAAGGCGGTCACGTCCGTGCGGAGCACCCGCTGGACCGGCAGCTCGATGACGCGCTCGGTGCGGGTGTTGCGCAGTGTCACCGCGATGTCGGACGACTCCTCGGCCGGCAGGTCGATGCCCTTGATGTAGGCGCGGCCGGACACGCGCAGGCAGCCGGTGTCGGCCTGCCACTGAAGCCCGTCGATCCTGCAGGCCAGGCCGAAGTCGTTGTCACCCGCGCGGAAGACCTTCCGGGGCAGCACGCCCCTGTGCATCATCGGGTGGTCGCCGTACCAGCCGAACACCCGGCGCGTCATGCCGTGGAACACCCCCTCCCGCCGGTCGGCCAGCACCTCGGTGAACTCCTCCGCCTGGCGGCGCTTCAGCAGTTCGAACACCAGGCGCTGCTCCCAGGGGAGTTCGGACAGGATGTCGGGGTCCATGCGCTCGACGAACGATCCGGCGCTCTCCAGCAGGCGCCCGAGGTAGTCCTCGTCGGCGTCCAGCACCGCGTTGACATAGAGGGTGAGGTCGCTGCGCAGGACGAACTCGTCGAACTGGCGCCGCAGCGCGGGCGACGCGTGGGCGGCCAGGAAGGTCTGGACCCGCGTGATCGACGCGATCCGGTCCTCCAGGTTGCCTGGCACGGTCCGGCTCTGCGTGATCGACGGATCTCCGACGTCCCGTTGCCGCCAGTAATAGATCACGTCGCTGAGCACGTCGACCGAGCGCGCCAGCACATGGGCGGGGATGGTGACGGGCGCGTCCTCGTAAAGCCCGCCGGGGAAACCGAAGCCGTGCTCGCGGTAGAAATCATGACGGAAGACCTTGTTCCACGCCGTGCGGTCCAGGAGCAGGTCGGGACGCGTGTTGATGTGCGTCTGCCGGGCGGTCTCCCGGAAAGGCCTGGAGTGCAGGCCGGTCCGCCAGGTCTCGGTGGAGTTGAGGTAGAGCACGTTGCCGCACGCGAAGTCGGAGCCCGACTCGCGCAGCGAGGAGACCAGCAGTTCGTAGGCGTCGACGGGCAGCATGTCGTCGCTGTCCATGAAGCACAGGTACTCGCCGGTCGCCTGGAGCGCGCCCGCGTTCCTGGCCGGCCCCAGGCCGGCGTTCTCCTGGTGGATCACCCGGAACCGGCCGTCCTTCTCGGCGAACGCCTTGGCGATGACGGCGCTGCCGTCGAGCGATCCGTCATCGACGCAGATGACCTCGATGTCACGGAGCGTCTGCCTGGCGATCGACGCCAGACAGCTCTCGAAATAAGGTTCCACGTTGAAGAAGGGGACGACGACACTCAGCAGCGGCGACAAGGAGTCAGCCTCCAACATCCTCGGAATCCGGACCAACCGGGGTGGTCCCATGAGGGGAGCGGGAGCGGGTCCGGGCGCGTCCCATCTCCATGAGAATGAGGAGAACGCCTGATAGACGCCCGGACCATGCGTTTAAATGAAGCGACCCTTGTCGATCCTTGACCGCCGCGGACAGCCGGTCAGATCAGATCCCAGCTGAGCGGAGTCCCCCGGGGGACGTCCCGCCGGAACGTTCGGCCGGCGACCGTCGCGATCGCGTCCGGTGGGAGCCCTCCCGCCGGCCGGATGGAGCGGACGTTGCCGTCCGACACCACGTCACCGGCGCGGACGTCGGCCACGACATACAGCGAGCGGCGAAAGCGCATCCCCTCGCTCTCCGCGGAGACGGGGCGGACCACGGTGCCGCCGAGCGCCTGCCATGCGCGGTCGCTCTCGACGACGAGCGCCGACAGTTCGTCCGGCTCCAGGGAGAACGCCGCGTCGACGCCTCCCCCCGCCCTGTCGAGGGTCACGTGTTTTTCGATCACGCACGCGCCGAGCGCCACCGCGGCCACCGCGGCGCCGATGCCCGGCGTGTGATCCGACAGCCCGACCGGCAGCCCGAACGCCTGCGCCAGAACGGGCAGCCTGCGCAGGTTGCCGTCGGAGGCCGCCGCGGGATAGGCGGCCGTGCACCCGAGCAGGACCACGTCTTCGCCACCGACCTCCCGGGCCGCCTGAACCGCGGCGTCCATCTCTCCCAGGCTCGCCATCCCGGTCGAGATGATCAGAGGTTTTCCGGTCCGCGCCACCCGGCGGATCAGCGGCAGGTCCACGATCTCCGACGATGCGATCTTGTAGGCGGGCGCCCCGAGGCTCTCCAGCAGGTCCACGGCCGTCGGGTCGAACGGGCTGGAGAAGACCGTCAACCCCGCCGACCGCGCCCGCTCGAAGATCGGTTGGTGCCATTCCCAGGGCGTGTGCGCGCGTTCGTAGAGGTCGTAGAGGCGCTCGCCGCCCCACAGATCGTGTCCCTGGGAGATCCGGAACGACGGCCCGTCGGCGTCAATGGTGATCGTGTCGGCACGGTAGGTCTGAAGCTTGAGCGCGTGCGCCCCCGACGCCGCCACCGCATCGACGATCTTCATCGCCTTCGCGAGATCGCCGTCGTGGTTGCCGGACATCTCCGCTATGACGTACGGCGGAGCATCGGCGCCGACGGCTCGCCCATCAATGAACATCTTCACTCCGTTGGACTCGCAACGCCATGTTTCCGCGCGATGTGCGCACCATCCGGATCCCCCATCCGTTCATCTCCCATCCGGGAAGCTCGTGAAGGGCCACGGGCATCCGCAACGGCCGGTCATCGGCCATGCCGGACAAGAACATGTTCCAGGTGGCCGTCTCCTGCTCGACCCGAAGATCCTCGGTGGGCACGTTCATGACGAACTCCCGGCGGCCATCGGGCGCCGGCGCGGTCTCGACCCGATAGGTCCGCACCGGGCCGTCCATGACGCTCATCACCAGGGTGACGCCCTCGGCGTTCTCCTGTTCGTCGTGCCAGCCGGAGATCTGCAGCCGGTCGCCGGTCAGGTCGCATCGGGTCACCGCCGCCCGTGGACGCTTGACGATGAGGACGGCCAGTCCCTTGTCATCGATGAGCGGCTGGATCCACATCCCGGAGTCCGTCTCGTCGGGGCCGAGCGAGGGGGTGTGTCCCCGTAGCCGCGCCTCCCTGACCATGCCGTCCACGGTGATCCTGACCCATGGCTCCCACCTGGCGGCCTGCCCGGCGATCGGCGCGGGATCGCAGACGAAGGCGAAGCCGAGACCGTCCTGCTCCACCGGCAGCCCCAGCACCGCGCCGGTCCCGCGCTCGTGCAGCCACACGTCGATCGAGGACGACGCCGCCCCGGCCACGACCCCCGGCAGCTTCACCCTGCCCGTGCCGTGCAGCAGACCGGCACGCCACTCCCAGCCCTCCAGCCGCCCGGTCATCGTGAGCTCACGGGAGACGTCGAAGACCCACCGGGGAATGCCGTACCCGCGCCGGAAGGGATAGTCGGCGTACCACCTGTGCCGTGACAGCAGACCCCGCCGCAGCCGGGCGTCGTCGATGCCCTCCCGCTCGAACCGGACCGCCTCGGCCAGCTCCGCGACCATGCGCCGGTGCAGCAGCTGGATCTGCAACCGGCGAATCGCGGGCAGCTCGAGATGGGCCTTGCGGCGCACCGTGTCGAGGTAGGAGCAGACGACCTCCAGCAGGAGACCGGGCTCGACGCCCGCCGCCAGCGCCTCGACCGCCACCCGCAGGTCGTTGCGGAGGGTGTCGCGCTCGTAGACGCGACGCAGCTCGGGAGCGTGCTTTTCGAGGAATCCCGCGGTCTCGGACACGGAGATCATGAGGTCGGTGACGTTCTCCGCGCGAAAGCGGCGCTCGGTGATGGACCCCTCGCGCAGCCGCCAGACGTAGACGACCTCGGAGAGCACGTCCACCGCGCGGGCGCGCACGTGGGCGGGGATGGTCACCGGCATGTCCTCGTACAGTCTGGCGGGGAACTCCATGTCCAGGGCGTCCCAGAAAGAGCGCCGGAAGACCTTGTTCCATATCGAGCGGTCGAACAGCAGGTGCACGTTCTGGGTGATGTGCGTGCCCACCCGGGTCTTGCGGAAGGCGTTGCGGTGTGCCCAGGACTGGACCAGTCCCTCGGAGGTGAGACGCTGCACATTGCCCGACGCGATGTCGGATCCGCTCCGCTCCAGGGAGTCGACCAGGAGTTCGTAGGCGCGTGGCGGAACGATGTCGTCGCTGTCGGCGAAGGCCAGATAACGTCCCGTCGCGTACTTCACACCGGTGTTCCTGGCGGGGCCGAGGCCCTGGTTCTCCTGGACCACCACCCGGAAGCGTGGATCCCGTGCCGCGTACTCCTTGGCGATGACCGCGCTGGCGTCCATCGACCCGTCGTCCACGCAGATGACCTCAAGGTCGCCGAACGTCTGGCTCTGGATCGAGGCCAGACACTCGTCGAAGTATTTCTCGACGTTGTAGTACGGAACGACCACACTGAGTTGTGGCATATGGCTCGCCCCCTCAGGCATGTTGAACTAACGTGCGGTGCTTCCGCCCGAACCGGCGCCGAAGATCCGCCACACCGGGCGGAGGATCGCCATCGGAGCGTTGATCACACGCTTGCCCCGTGGCCCCGCCTGGGTCCGGGGCTTCTCCTCACGCCGTCCCGCCTGCTTGGCGGCACGGACGGCCTTGGCAAGCTTGGTCAGCTTGGCTTCGGCGGCGTCCAGGTCGCGCTCAAGCATGGTGATCTTCTGCTGTGCCTCCTCCAGTCGTGCGCGAAGGCGGCCCCTGGCCGCGTACAGCTCCCGGTAGCTCTCCCGCCGCTCCCCCGGCCCGCCCCGGGCCGGGCCCGACGCGTCCGGATCGTTCTCCTCCAGGCCGGGCGTGCCCTGCTCGGGGCCGCCCCGGTCAGGGCCGGTCCGGTCGGCGCCGGTTCGGTCGAGGTCCTCCCGATCCGGTCCCCGCCCGGCGTCCCCGCCGTCCCGGGCGCCGCCGTTCCAGACACCACTGTCACGGGCACCACCGTCACGGGAGGTTTCCAGGTCGGCGTCGATCTGCGCGTCCAGCTCCGCACCGCGGCGGACGACCTCCGGGTCGGCGCTCCGGCCCGCCATCGACAGCAGCGTCAACGTCAGCCGGTCGGCGCCGAGCTGCCAGGACCACGGATGCCACTGCCCCGAATCCAGCAGGTGCACGGCGAACCGGCGCAGGACCCTGGCCAGGACCGCATCGGCGTCGAGCTCCCCCGGAAGCTGCCAGCTGGCGTCCAGCATCGTGAACCGGGCGCCGTCGAAGACCACGTTGTCGGCGACGGCGAAGGCCGCCCACCCGGGCACCCTCCCATCGGCGCCGTGGCCGTCCATCCATCGCAGGAAGAGGCCGAGGATCTCACGGACCTCGACGACGTCGTTACGCGCGCAGGCGGCCATGAGGATCTCGGTCAGGGACCGCCCCTCGGGGACCGGCCCGTCCAGCAGCCCGGGCGTCCGGGTCACCCGCCCCGACACGCGCAGTGTCCTGTCCCCGCGTGCCCGGCGGATCCATCCGCCCTCGGCCGCCGGGGCCAGCTCGCAGGGGAGCCGCCAGCAGGCGGCGGTGTCGGCGTCCGTGGTCAGCGCCACCGGCATGGTCGCGAGGCGGCCACCGGCGGCGTGCGCGGTGACCACCCAGCGCGGTGCGATCCGCGCTCCCAGGCCGCCGGCCATGGCCGTGCGGACGAGGTGCCGCGCGTCGTAACCCGGCGGGGGCGTGCCGAAGGCCCCGGCGCAGGCGGTCGCGACGAGGGTCGCCGGCATCGAGGCGCTCTCCAGCGCGGAGACCTCCAACAGGAGGTGCGGCCGGGCCGGGTGGCCGTACGCCGCGTAACTCCTGCCCGTCGTGAGACCACAGGCGTTCAGCAGGCCTGCCAGCTGCTCCGGGGTCGCCGGACGGGACTGGTCCAGCTCCGCGGCCGCCCAGTCGTCGTCCGCCCGCCGGTGGACCTCTGAGGGGTCCGCGGCGAAGTGGTGGAGACCCAGCGGGTTCTCCACGCCGAGCACGAGCGTTCCTCCCGGGGCGAGCATCTCGGTGAGCAGCCGTAGGGACTCGCTCCACGAGCCGCCCGCGCGGTCGAACGACGTGAGACGCTCGACCCCGTCGAGGGCGATCACCACGTCGAACGCCTCAGGGAAGGCCGCCTTCTCCAGGCTCCCGCAGTAGACCGTCAGATCATGGCGTCGCGCCAGGTGGCAGGCGTCGGAATGGGAGCGCAGCAACACGCTCAGCTCGCACGCGCCGACGGCCGGGTCGTCGAGGAGGGCCACGGGGTGCGGCCCCGCGACCAGGACCCGCGCGCCACTGGGCAGCAGGGGGCGCAGCAGCTCGCCGAGCACCCCGGCCCCGCGGGACGCGTCCTGTCCGGTGTCGGACCACTCGAGCATCTCTCCCCCGACGAGGTGAACCCGGGCCGCGGCATCGTCACAGATCATTGGTCTCCCCCGACCATCCGAAAACGGTTTTGATCTCCTCGGGGGACACCCGGTAACTGACCCCCAGCTCCTCGTCGGCGATCTCCCGCGCGGTGGCGAGGGCCACTTCGGCGCCGTGGAGCTCCGGCCACAGCCGCCGGACGCGGGCGACACCGCCGTGCATCGGATCCTCGTTCGCCAAGACCATGGGATTGCCGTAGACGGCCGGTTCGCAGCCCGCCGCGATCCCGTGGAACACCGCGGTGCTCAGCCGGTTGGACGCCACCCTCCGGTGGCGGCGGAGCTCGGCGAGCTGACGGTAGGGGAAGAGCGGGTCGGTGCCCTTCTTCATCCAGCCCCGGGCCCCGTGGCTGATCACCCGGAAACCGGCCCTCTCGTAGAGGCTCCGGATCTCGGGCTCGCCGAACTCCAGCCAGTAGAGGCAGACGGTGACCGGCCCCCGCTCGACCTCACGGATCTCGTCGATCAGCCGCTGGTGGTCGCCGTCCACGTGCTGGCGCTCCCAGCCGTGGAAGGGGTACCAGATCGTGCCCTCCCGCGGCGTTTTCGGCTCCCCGAGCTCCATCTGCGTCAGGTAGAGCCAGGGTGCGCCGATCGGGTAGTAGTCGCGGCGCCCTCGCGCCCAGCCCCGGCGGCGCATCGCGTCGGACCAGACGAACTTCGGCGTCGCCGGAACGTATTTCTCCCTGGGGCCGAACCCGTCCAGGGCGTTCCATCCGTGCTGGAGGTATCCGTTGATCCGCGGTGGCCTGCGCCGCTCCAGCCTGCAGTAGCGGGCGAAGACATGGGCGTGCCCGTAGAAGTGGTTCGTGTGGTGCATCGTGCCTCCACTCAGCCGAGGATCGTGTGGAGGGCTTCGATGACCCGGTCCTGGTCCGAATCGGTGAGATCCGGGAACAGGGGCAGCGACAGTTGCCGCGCGTAGAACTCCTCGGCGACCGGGCACATACCGCGCCGGTAGCCCATGTCGGCGAAGACGGGGTGCCAGTAGGCGGGCAGGTAGTTCACCTGGACGCCGATGCCCCTCTCCCACATCCGTTCGTACACCTCGCGCCGCCGCCCGTCGAGGATGCCGACGGCGTACAGGTGCCAGGCGGGGTCGACGTGGGACCGCCGGGCGGGCAGCCGCAGACCGGGCAGAGCGGACAGGGCCTCGTCGTAGCGTGCGACGAGCCGGGCCCGCCGCTCCTTGAACTCGCCCAGCCGCCGCACCTGGCTGATGCCGAGGGCGCACAGCACGTCGGGCAGGCGGTAGTTCAGGCCGAACTCGTGGACCTCCTGATGCCAGCCGCCCTCGCGCGGCTCGCGCTGCTCCCCTGGGTCCCTGACCAGCCCGTGGTTCCTGAACCGCCGGGTGCGCCGGAGAAGCTCCTCGTCGGCCGTGGCGACCGCGCCGCCCTCGGCCGTCGTGATCGTCTTGGTCGGGAAGAAGGAGAAGGTCGTCAGATCCGCCAGGGCTCCGACCGGCCGGTCACGGTAACGGGATCCGATGGAGTGGGCGGCGTCGTCCATGAGCAGGGCCCCGGCCCGGGAGGCGACCTCGCGCAGGGCGTCGTACTCCGCCGGGTGACCGGCGTAGTCGACGGCGGTGACGACCCGCGTGCGCGAGCCGGTCGCCGCCTCCGCGGCCGCGGGGTCGAGGTTGCCGGTGTCCTCCTCCACGTCGGCGAAGACGACACGGGCGCCGAGCATCACGGCCGTGGCCGCGGTGGCGACGAAGGTGATCGGCGAGGTGACCACCTCGTCTCCCGCGCCGACGCCGGCCGCCGCGTAGGCCGTGTGCAACGCGGCGGTGCCCGAGGTCACCGACACGCAGGGCACGCCGCCGGTCCAGACCGCGAGCTCCGCCTCGAACGCGCCGACGGCCGGGCCGGTGGTCAGCCAGTCGCCTCCCAGAACCTGCAGGACGCCTTCGATGTCGCGCTCGTCGATCGACTGTCTACCGTACGGAAGCATCAGGCTCTCACCGCGTTCTTATCGCGAGCAGTTCGCGGATGCCCTCGACCGACAACCACTGGTCGTTGGTGTCGGAGCAGTAGGAGAAGCCCTCGGGGACGCCGTGTCCGCCGGGTGGCGGGACGTAGCCCCAGGTCGCGATCGTGGGCTGCACCACGTAACGGGTGGCGAGCCGTATCGTCCGCCGGCTGTCGTCGGCGGCGATCATCTCTTCGTGGAGCTTCTCCCCCGGGCGGATGCCGACCTCGTGCATCGGGGCGCCCGGGGCGACGGCCTCGGCCAGATCCATGATCCGCATGCTGGGGATGCGCGGGACGTAGAGCTCCCCGCCCTGCATCAGCTCGAAGGAGTCGACCACGAACCGGACGGCCTGGTCCAGGGTGATCCAGAAGCGTGTCATCCGCTTGTCGGTGATCGGCAGGCTCTTCTCCTCGGCCGCCAGCTTCTGGAAGAAGGGGATCACCGAGCCGCGGCTGCCCATCACGTTGCCGTATCTGACCACGGCGAACCGGGTCACGTGGTTGGAGGCGTAGTGATTGGCCGATACCAGCAGTTTGTCCGCTACCAGCTTGGTCGCCCCATAAAGGTTTATGGGACTGGAAGCCTTGTCCGTCGAGAGTGCGATGACTTTTCGGACACCACAGTCAATGGCCGCTTCTACGACATTCTGTGAACCGCTCACATTGGTCAGGACATATTCGAATGGGTTGTATTCGGCCGTATCGACCTGCTTGAGCGCGGCCGCGTGCACGACGTGGTCGACACCGTGCATGGCACGGGTCAGGCGGCTGCGGTCGCGCACGTCACCGATGAACCAGCGCAGCCGGGGGTCATCGGCGAACAGCTGCCTGACCTCGTACTGCTTGAGCTCGTCCCGCGAGAACACGACGACCCGCCGCGGGTCGTGATGGTCGAGAACGTGCCGGATGAAAGCCTTTCCAAACGATCCTGTCGCCCCGGTTATAAGGATCGATGACCCTTCAAGCTCGCCCACCCGAGTCCCCCCATACAAGACTTCCGTAACTTACGGTAGTCATTCAGTGACGAGCTCGTAGCATAACGTAGCGTCACCATCACCCAGCCGAGTTAGGAAATGTTTTGGCCGTTCACATCGCCGGAGTCATTCAGGCCCGCATGGGGTCCACCCGCCTGCCGGGAAAGGTCCTGCGGACGCTGGGCGGGCGCACCGTCCTGGAACGGGTCGTGCGCGCCGCCTCGCGCGGCGGCGCCCTCGACGACCTCATGGTGGCCACCACCATCGAGCCCGCCGACGACGACGTCGTGGCGGAGTGCGAACGGCTCGGGGTCTCCTGGCACCGCGGCCCGGTGGACGACGTGCTGACCCGCTTCCTCGGCGCCCTCGACCGGCTCGGCTGCGACGCGGTCATGCGCATCACGGCCGACTGCCCGCTGCTCGACCCGGAGATCGTCGCGATGGCGGCGGCCACCTGGCGGGCCATGCCCGTGCTCGACTACCTCAGCACCAGTCCCCAGCCCAGGACCCTGCCCAGGGGGCTGGACGTGGAGATCGTCTCGTCGGAGGCGTTGCGCGCCCTCGACGCGGTGGCCGCCGGCCATCACCGCACCCACGTGACGTCATACATCTACACCCACGCCGAGCGCTTCCGGATCGTCGGCCTCACGTTCCCACCGGGCGACGCCGATCTGCGCCTCACGCTCGACACCCCGCAGGACTGGGCTCTGATCAGTGCCGTCGTCGATCGTTTCGGAGACGATCCGGTGCCGTCACGGGCCCTGATCGGGTGGCTGAGGGGCCGGCCCGAGGTCGTGGCGCTCAACGCCGCCGTGGAGCAGAAGGCCCTGGAAGAGGCATGAGGCACGAGGCCGGAGGAGTGCGGCGTGTCGGCATCCGGTGCGACGCGGACGCCGGCCGCGGCGTCGGCCACCTGATGCGCTGTCTGGCTCTCGCCGAGGAGCTGCTGGCGCGGCGGCTGGAGGTCGTCGTCCTGGGCGAGGTGGGCGGGCCGGCGTGGGCGAGAGGGCAACTCGACCGGCGCGGCCTGAGGCTGGTTCCCGGGCCCGACGACGCGCCCGGTCTGGTCGAGGCGGCCCGCCGGTTGGCGCTCGACGCCGTGGTCATCGACTCCTACGACCTCGATCCCCGCTGCTCGGGGGCGCTGCGCGCGGCCGGTGTCAGGGTGCTGGCCGTCGTCGACGACGACGACCGCGGCCAGGACGCCGACGTCTACCTGGACCAGAACCTCGGCGCCGAGCGCGGCCCCGACGGCGTGCCCGCCGGATCGGTCCGGCTCGCGGGGGTCCGTTACGCCCTTCTCCGCGACGACGTGCGGCGGTTGCGCGGGCACGGGCCCGCCGAGTCCGCCGAGCCCGCGGCGCTCGGCCGGCCACCCCGGGTGCTGTGTTTCTTCGGAGGCACCGACGCGGCCGGCGCGGCTCCCGTGGTGGCCGGAGCGCTCGTCGCGACGGGCATGCCGTTCCTCGCGACGGTCATCACCCCGCGAGAGGGAGCGCTGGACCGGCTCGAACCGGTGGAGGGCCAGGCGATCCGCGGGATTCCCCCCACCGACGACCTGCCGAGCCTGATCGCGGCGGCCGACCTCGTCGTCACGGCGGCGGGCAGCAGCACGTGGGAGCTTCTCTACCTGGGCAAGGCCGCCGCGCTCGTATGGGTGGCGGACAACCAGCGGCCGGCCTATGAGGAGGTGGTCTCCCGCGGGCTGGCCATCGGCCTCGGCCACCTCGGGACCGTGACCGCCGCGGGCGACCTCGCCGGCGCGCGTCTGCGGGAGCCGCTCGCCTCCGCCCGGCTTCGCGGGGAACTCGGCGCCCGCGGGCCCGCGCTGGTCGACGGCGAGGGCAGGGCGAGGGTCGCCGACGCCCTGCTCTCGCTCTGATCACCTCACCAGTTCCATGACGACGACGGGCTCCTCGACCCCGGCCACCCTGCGCGTGTAGGTGCCCACCTCGACGAACCCGTGGCGGCGGTGCAGGGTCCTGACGGCCTCGTTGCGGACCAGGACCTCACCGCGCAGGGTGCCGATCTCCAGCTCGGCGAACGCGTACGCGATCGCCTCGCCCTCGATCCGCATCCAGGCGGCCAGGAGCTCGCCCCGCTCGCCGAGCCCGTCGACGTCGAGATAGAAGCCCCACCCCGCCCGTCGAGCCCGGACGTCGTGGTCGAAGAGGTTCACCACCCCGCTCGGCACGCCGTCGTGCTCGTAGATGAGGATCCGGCGCGTGTCGTCGGTCACCGTCGCGCTCCACCAGCCGCGGTGCTCCGCCTCGCCGATCTCGTGATCGGTGAAGCTGACCCCCCGCACGCGCGGGTGGTTGCGCCAGCGCCGGACCATCTCGCTCTCATGCTCGAACGCTCTCCTGAGCATGGCGGTCAACCGGTCCGCACCGTGAGGTAGGCGGGCGGATCCTGGATGTGGCCGAGATCGGACTCCAGGATCTGCGACTCCCCACGGGTCCCGACCTCCTGGAAACCCGCGAAGCGGTAGGTCACGAACATCACGCGGTTGCGGTCGTTGGGCAGGAACTCCGCCTGGAGCCGCACGCCGGCGTCCCGTGCCAGCCGCATGACGTGGTTCAGCAGGACCGTCCCGACGCCTCGGGACATCACCCGGCAGGACATGAGCAGAAGCTTGAGCGTCCAGATCTCGGCGCCGCGCTCGACGAGGCCGAGACCTATCTTCCCGTACGACCCGAACCTGTCCTCCAGGCCGGCCACCAGCAGCAGATGGTCGGCAGACTCCGCGAATCCGCGTAGCTCCTCATAGGAATAGGTGATCCCGGTGGAGTTGAGCTGGTTGGTGCGGATGCTGAGCTCCTCGGCGCGCCGGAGGTCGGCCTCCGTCGCCGGGGAGATCGTGAAGGTCATGTCGAGCGTGGCGAGGAAGTCCTCACTCGTGCCGCCGAACTCACGTTCGGCGGCATCCCTGAGCTCGGCTCCCACGTACATGGATCGCCGGTTGCGGGAGTCGTCGGTGACGAACCTGGGTGTGAAGATCGGCATCTCCGGAATCCTCGGCACGTCACCGGCGTCCAGGCAGAGCACTCCGGGATGGGCGAAGGCGACCTCCTCCCGCTCGAAAGGCTGGTCGTCGATGAGGGCCAGCGTGTCGATTCCGATGTTCAGCGACTTCGCGATGGCCGCCACGGACTCGGACTTCGAGCTCCAGCCGATCTGGGGGGCGAGGAAGTAGTCACGCAGGCCGAACCGCTCCAACTGCTCGATGGCGGCCTCACCGTGGTTCCTGCTGGCGACCGACTGCAGGATTCCCCGCTCGTCGAGCACCTTGATGACCTCCGCGACCCCGGGCCGGAGCGTCACCTTCCCGTCTTCCAGCAGGACGCCGTCCCACACCGTGTTGTCCAGGTCCCAGACGACGCACTTGATCGGGCGAGGGTCCGGCCTCTCGACGCTCGCGGTCACGCGGACACCGCCCCCGCCTGCGGAGCGGCCGAGATCCGCCGTACCAGCGCCGCCATGGACCGGACGCTGCGGAAGTTGCCCATGTGAAGCTCGTCGTTGGGCATCGTCACCGCGAAAGTACGCTCGATGAACATCACCACCTCCATCGCGAACATGGAGTCGACGAATCCCATGGCGAAGATGTCGTCGTCGTCGCTCCAGGCGCGGCCGGCGAAGCGTGGTTCGATGAATGCCCTGATCTGCGTGTCGATTTGATCTTGCACCGATTTCACCCTTTCGGTCACGGCAAGCACCGAGGTAGCTCGCAGTATCATCGCGACAGCGTAGTGTAATCAAACTCGCCGGCGAGGTCCGGCTACGGCCGCGCGGCCGCCAGGACGCCGCGGGCCGTCCCCACCCCGGCCGGGATCTCGTAGACCGCGAACCTCCCCTTCTCGTAGCGGAGATCGGCGAAGCGCCACAGCTGCGGCGAGACCGACGGACGCCGGCCGTCGACCACCAGCCAGCGCACGCCGTACCGCTCCCCGAGCAGGCGGACCGCCTGCTCGGTGGACGCGGTGAAGACGGCGTCGTTGGCCGCCAGCAGTTCGGCGTCCCAGAACGGGACCGAGGCCATGGGCACCCGGTCGACGTCGGTCAGCGACGCCAGGTTCCGTGCCGTGTAGCCCCAGCCCTCGACCAGGACTCGCCTCTCGGTGTAGGCCGCTATCCACATGTGGCGGCTGTCGCAGGAACGGGGGACGGCGGACAGGCAGTGCGCGTTGGTCGCCACGATGTCGCCCGTGCCCGAGTTGTCGCGCACCCAGCGTGCGGCCGCCAGCCCGTCCTCCGGCATCTCCAGCGTCTGGACCGGGATGGTGTAGGTCAGGCCCGCCGTCACCGACTGGACCACCGTGGGCGCCGAGAATCCCGCGCACAGCAGGAGCACGGCCGCCCACCGCCACCGGACCCGTCGCAGCAGCACGATCGCGGCGGCCACGACCCCGCACAGCGCGATCACCGGCAGGACGAAGACGAGGCCGAACTCCGGACCGCCGAGCGCGGCCAGGCCCGGCCGGGACGCCGGCCGCACCGCGCCGGCCAGCAGCGCCGCCGCACCGCCGGCCGCCGCGCAGGCGCAGGCCCACCGGCCGCGCGACCGCCGGGGCATCCTGGACAGAGCGGCCAGGATGCCGGCCGCGGCGGCGATCGACAGGTACGGCCTGGCCGCGGCGAGGAAGTACATCTGGCCCATGCCCGGGTGCCCGAAAACCGTCACCGCGGCGATGCCCGCCAGCCCGATTCCCGAAAACAGCGTCAGCGCCCGGTCGGGTCCGGAGCCGGGATCGGGCCGGGGTCCGATGGCACCGGCCCAAAGGGCGGTCCACGCCAGTAGGAAGATCATGGACAGTGCCGCCGGGGCGATCTGGAGATCGCCGGCGCCGCTGCCGGGAACGAACCACATGATGAACTTGACGGCCGTTGAGAACGGCAGGATCCGCAACCCCTGCGAGGCTCCGCCGAACAGTACGAGCTGGGCGAACGCCAGCGTCGCGAGGGTGAGGAGGCCGAGGGCGACCAGGCCGCGGTCCACCCGCACGGCCCGCAGCCGGTCCGTGACCGCCAGCAGGCAGACGCCGGCGGCCAGCAGGGGAAGGTAGGTGGCCTTCGCCCCCGCCAGCGCGGCGAGCAGCGCGGCCATCGCGACGAAGCTCGATCCGATCCGCGCCCTCCCCCGTAACAGGTCGATCACCGGCAGGGCGAGAGCGGCGAAGAGCGCGGCGCCGAACGTATGGGTCGGGCTCAGCCATTGCAGTGCGATGTTCGACGGGCCACCGGGAAGGTCCTCGCCCGTCCAGGGGTAGAGATCCAGCGGTCCGGCGAAGCAGGTGATGCCGAGCGCCAGGACGCCCGCCGACCACCTCCCAGTGATCATGAAAGCCGCGGCCGGGACGAGCACGACGAAGATCGCCATCATGGGCAGGATCGCGAGGCGGTACAGCAGCGTCTGGGCCTCGATCCCGGTCACCCAACTCGTGGCGGCCATGTCCGCGTAGACGAACCAGTGATAGGACAGCGGTTCGCCCAGTACGTAGGGGACGGTCGGCGGCAGATGGTGGCGCAACTCGCCGACGAGCGCCAGGTGGAAGGGCATGTCGACATACGGGTTCGCGTTTCCCGGCCAGCGCAGGCCGTGCCCCTTGAAGAAGACGAGACCGCTGGAGACGACGAGGAAGCAGAACGTCCCGGCCAGGGCGAACGCGGCCCGGACCGGGACACGCGCTCCCGCGGTGCCCCGCCGATGACGGCGCAGGTGCGGATGGAGGAGGAAGGTCACGATTACGGCCAGCGGGCCGAGCACGACCAGTCCGGGCCGGCCCACGGCCCTGGCCGGGAGGTAGAGCGCGATCTCCAGCACGTATCCCAGCGCCGTACCCGCCGCGAGGTCAACGGCCGGCGGCGCCGGCAGCCGGGTGAGCGCACGCCAGAGCAGGGTTCCGGGGAGGGTGAGACCGAATGCGACGTAGAGCGAGAAGAACGCGATCGACGAGAGCGGGGTGCCGTAGGCCAGCAGCGTGCCGACGGTCACCAGTGCGGCGAGCCCGCCGGGGGCCACCGCGAGCCACTGCCTCCACCACTGTCTCCGCCACCGTGTTCGCGACGGCTCCGCGACGTGCTCGGCGCTCGCGGCCAGGGTCGCCATCATCGCGTGCCGCTTTCCTCGGTATGACCTTCGGCACGGCACCATTCGGCACGGCGCGCCTCGATACGACGCCCCTCGATACGGCGGAGCGCGGCACCCGACGGCCGGGAGCGGCGCGCCGGAGGATCACTGTCCCCGCGCCGAACGGAAGGCGCCCCATGGCCGCCCACCTGCCGAGTCAACCACCGGATCTCCACATCGTGCATGAAGTTCACCCGTCCGTCACGCATGGCTGTGCCGGCCCCGGATGGCATCCGCGGCTCGACTTACAATGATCTTGACGAGGGCGGGGCGGATGCTCGCGATCCGCCTCTCGTGCACCGTGCTCTTGCCGAGCCTTTAACGGCGCACGGAGGATGGCGCGGAGGATGGCGCACAGGATGCCCTTCCTGGGAGCAGCCTGGCAGAACCCTGAGCATCGGCTGATAGACGGTCAACCGGCCGATATTTGGGCGAAGTGTCCGGATAAGATACTTTTTCTGTCCCGCCCGCAACTTCCGCACCACTCGGAGCTCCCCTCATGAAGTCTCCTGCTCGAATGCTGCTGGCCGTCCCCTGCGCGCTGGCCTTACTGGCCACGCCGACCGCCGCCTGGAGCGCGGACCAGCCCAAGCCCACCACCTCGGCCAAGGCCACGACGTCGGACAAGGCCAAGTCCGCCGCCAAGGTCGCGCCCGTGGACTGCGCGAAGGTCAAGTGCATCGCGCTGACCTTCGACGACGGACCCGGCAAATACGCCGACAAGCTGCTCGACACTCTCAAGAAGTACAAGGCCAAGGCCACGTTCTTTCTTGAGGGCCAGTACGTGAAATCCCGTCCGGCCTTCGCCAAGCGGATGGCCGTGGAGGGCCACGACCTCGGCAACCACAGCTACACCCACCCGCACCTGCGCGATGTGTCCGACGACAAGATCCGCGAGGAGCTGATCAAGACCCAGGACCTCGTCAAGCAGGTCACCGGCAAGTCGCCGACCATGATCCGCCCGCCGTACGGCGAGCTGGACGAGCGGGTCCGGACGGTCGCGACGGAGATGGGCCTGCCCATCGTGCTGTGGAACGGCGGCTCCCGGGACTGGGCGACCAGGAACGAGAAGGCCATCTACGACGAGGTGCTCAAGAACACCAAGCGTGACGGCGTCATCCTCATGCACGACTGGGTCGAGCAGACCGTCAAGGTGATGCCCAAGCTGCTGGCCGCGCTACAGAAGGAGGGCTACCACGTCGTGGCGGTCTCCTCCCTGCGCGGCGCCAAGGACCTCAAGGCCGCCGACATCTACCCGGTCGGCAGCGAGAAGGACCCCGGCCTGACGGAGGACACCCCCACCGAGGGCGGCGAGTTCGCCGAGTCGCCCGCCGACGGCCTCTGAGTCACTCTCCTGCCCAGCCGCTGCATCGGCAGCTCGACGTAGCGGTAGGTGAGCAGGCTCAGACCCGCCACCACCGCGACGCACCCCGCCGACAGTGACACCTGCACCACCGGCTGCATGGCTCGCACGTCTCCGACGACGGCGTAGACGATCTTCAGCAGCGGGTGGTGCAGCAGGTAGAGCGAGTAGCTGATCAGGCCGAGCCGGACGAGGAGGCGAGGCAGCCGGCGGTGGCGCAGGGCCATGGCCCCGGCGAACGTCATCCCGGCGAGCGCGATCGTGGTCAGCCACACGCCCGGCCGGACCCACCACCAGCCCGCGTTGACAGACCATATCGGGGCCAGTGCCACGAGAACGGTCGTCGCGGCGATCGGCAGGAGACCGCCCGAGCCCTGCTCCCAGCGGCGGATCGCGGTCCCGGTGAACATCACCGCGAGGATCGCCGCCCCGAACCACGGCACGAAGCCGCCGAAGAGCAGCAGCACCACGGCCATCACGCCGAGGACGTAGGCCGCGACGGTCCGGAACCGGCCGCTGATCAGGCAGACCATGCCCGCGACGAAGAGCACCCCCGACACGTACGCCGGCCAGGGGCCCGTCAGCAGCGGCCCGGACAGCACCAGCCCGGTGACGACCGCCACGGCGCCGAAACCCACGGCGAGCGTCCCGCTCCGGCGGTGCCGGCCGCCGACGAACAGCGCGGTGACCAGCAGGTAGAAGACCATCTCGTAGGAGAGCGTCCACATGGTGTCGGCCAGGCCGCCCAGGTGGACCACGTCCAGCAGCATCGTGACGTGCGCCGACACGGCCGACAGGTCGCGGGGCACCTCCTCGCGGACCGGCAGCCAGAAGGCCATGAGCAGCACGGCGGCCGCGACCAGCAGGTAGATCGGGTAGAGCCGGAACACCCGGCTGATCCAGAAGGCGCGCACGTCACCGCGCCCCTCCAGCGAGACCGGGATGATGTAGCCGCTGACCAGGAAGAACACCAGGACGCCGTATATCCCGAGGTTGAACCAGTAGGGGCGGAGGGCGGGCAGGAACCAGGGCAGCAGATGTTCCAGCAGCACCGCGACGGTACCGAGCCCACGCAAGGCGTCCAGCCAGGCGAGCCGGGCGACCGGGGCGGCCAGGGCGGGTCCGGCGGCGTCGGCTGTTAGAGGCATCCGTATTCACTTACCCGGACGGATGCCTCGAAACCGTCCCCGACCAACCCGGCAATCGTCCGCCCTGACCTGCCCGGCCCCGTCCGCCCCGACCAACCCGGCAATCGTCCGTCCCGACCTGCCCGGCCCCGTCCGCCCCGACCAACCCGGCAATCGTCCGTCCCGACCTGCCCGGCCCCGTCCGCCCCGACCAACCCGGCAATCGTCCGTCCCGACCTGCCCGGCCCCGCCCGGCCGCTCCTGCCCGGCGCGGACGGCAGCCTCGCCATACAGAGGGCAGGCGGGCATACCTAAGCCGACCTATAGCGCGCGTCAGAAGTACCGGCCGATGACAGATTCCGCGCCCCGCCGATCTCCGTAACTTAATGACCTGCGAGAACAACCGCAGCGAACAAGGAGACGGACGACATGAACGACACCACCAAGCTGGTCGAGCGCTACCTGGCCACCTGGAACATCACCGACGCCGCCGAGCGCCGCGCGGAGATCGACGCCATCTGGACCGAGGACGCCCGCTACGTCGACCCCCTGGTCGACGCAGCCGGCCGCGACGCCATCGACGCGACCATCGCCGCCGTCCAGCAGCAGTTCCCCGGCCTGGTGTTCACCCCGGGCGGCGACGTCGACGC
Source organism: Streptosporangium sp. CA-135522 (assembly GCF_050949235.1). Classification (NCBI taxonomy): domain Bacteria; kingdom Bacillati; phylum Actinomycetota; class Actinomycetes; order Streptosporangiales; family Streptosporangiaceae; genus Streptosporangium; species Streptosporangium sp. CA-135522. Next base: position 1,290,890 of record NZ_CP192026.1, on the reverse strand, counting down.
CCACCACAACGTGGCCCGCTTCACCTGGAACCTCGGCCCCGAGGGCGGCGAGGCCATCGTGATCGGCTTCGACGTCGCGGTCCTGACCGAGGACGGCCGCATCCAGACCGTCCACGGCTTCCTCGACCAGGTCCCCGCCAACCTCTGACGACTCCGGCCACTGGGGGACCGATCATCCGGGCGCCGAAGCCCGACCGAATCACCGCTGTCTCCGGCCGCCGCACCGCCCCGGCGGCCGGCCCCCTCCACCGCCCGCCTGCCGTTCAGGCTCCGCCGTCCCCGGCGGCGGGCCTTCGACACCCGCCCTCGGCCATTCGCCGGAAAGGTTCCCCCACCAGGAAAGGCCCTTCGACATGACCACCGTCGCTGCCACCGCCACTGCCACTGCCACTGCCACTGCCACTGACAAGCTTCTGCGCCTGGCCCTGCGCCTGGACGCCGTCGTGACCGCCGTCAACGGCCTGGCCTATCTCACCCTGGCCGGCCCCATCAACGACCTGCTCAGCCTGCCGGTCGCTCTCCAGTACGGCATCGGCGCGTTCCTCACCGTCTACGGCGTCGCGGTCTGGCTGGTCGCCTCACCGGCCCGCGTCAACCGCGCCGCCGCCCTGGCCGCCGTCACGCTCAACACCCTGTGGACCGTGGTCAGCGTCGCCGAACTGGCGATCGGCGGGCTGGAGGTCACCACTCTCGGCGCCGTCTGGGTCCTCATGCAGGCGGCCACCGTCGGCGGCTTCGCCGCCCTGCAGTATCTCGGCCTGCGCAAGGCGCAGTGATGACGGACAACGGCAGGGAAAACGGCGCGGCCCCCGGAGTGGACTCCGGGGGCCGCGCCGTCGGTCTTCCTATTCCCACTCGATGGTGCCCGGGGGCTTGCTGGTCACGTCGAGCACCACGCGGTTGATCGCGGAGACCTCGTTGGTGATCCGGGTGGAGATGCGGGCGAGCACGTCGTAGGGGACGCGCGACCAGTCGGCGGTCATGGCGTCCTCGCTGGAGACCGGCCGCAGGACGACCGGGTGGCCGTAGGTGCGCCCGTCACCCTGGACGCCCACCGAGCGGACGTCGGCGAGCAGGACGACCGGGCACTGCCAGATCTCCCGGTCGAGGCCGGCACGCGAAAGCTCCTCGCGGGCGATGGCGTCGGCCTCGCGGAGGATCTCCAGGCGGTCGTGGGTGACCGCGCCGACGATGCGGATGCCCAGGCCGGGGCCGGGGAACGGCTGGCGCCAGACCATCGCGGAAGGCAGTCCCAGCTCCTCGCCGGCGCGGCGGACCTCGTCCTTGAACAGCGTGCGCAACGGCTCCACCAGCGAGAAGCGCAGGTCCTCCGGGAGGCCGCCGACGTTGTGGTGCGACTTGATGTTGGCGGTGCCGGTGCCGCCGCCGGACTCGACCACGTCGGGGTAAAGAGTGCCCTGGACGAGGAAGTCGACCGGACCGTCGGCGATGATGGCGCGCTGCTCGTCCTCGAAGACCCGGATGAACTCGCGCCCGATGATCTTGCGCTTCTCCTCCGGGTCGGTGACCCCGTCGAGCGCCTTGAGGAAGCGCTCCTGGGCGTCCACCACGCGGAGCTTGACGCCGGTGGCGGCCACGAAGTCACGCTCGACCTGCTCGGCCTCACCCTTGCGCAACAGCCCATGGTCAACGAAAACGCAGGTCAGGCGATCACCGATGGCCCGCTGCACCATCGCCGCGGCGACCGCGGAGTCCACCCCGCCGGAGAGCGCGCAGATGGCGCGCCCCTCCGGGCCGATCTGGGCGCGGACCGCATCGACGGCGTCCTCGACGATGTTGAGCATCGTCCAGGCGGGACGGCAGCCCGCCGCGTCGAGGAAGTGCTTCAGCACCGCCTGGCCGTGCTCGGAGTGCAGCACCTCGGGGTGGAACTGCACGCCGTACAGGCCTCTGCCGGGGTGCTCGAAGGCGGCGACCGGCGTCTCGGAGGTCGCGGCGGTGACGAGGAAGTCCGCGGGGGCGGCGGCGACGCTGTCGCCGTGGGACATCCACACCGACTGCTCGGCGGGCAGCCCGGAGAAGAGCACGCCCTCCTGGCTCACGTCGAGCCGGGTCCCGCCGTACTCGGCGGTGCCGGTCCTGTCCACCTGACCGCCGAGCGCCTGGGCCATGAGCTGGAAGCCGTAGCAGATGCCGAAGGTCGGCACCCCGGTCTCGAACAGGCCGGCGGGCGCGCCAGGGGCGCCTTCGGCGTAGACCGACGACGGTCCGCCGGACAGGATGATGGCCTTGGGCTTCTTGGCCATCATCTCCTCCACCGGCATCGTCGACGGGACGATCTCGGAGTAGACGTGGCATTCACGCACCCGTCGCGCGATCAGCTGCGCGTACTGCGCACCGAAGTCGACGACCAGGACCGTGTCGAACTCAGACACCAAGACCCCCAAAGAAAGCACAGCGGTGCATTCAGTCTATCGGCGCTTGTCAGCACGGTTACGCGTAGGTGGAGAATACGAGCAGAACACCCGATTCGTCCCGCCGCCGGCCCGTGCGTCAGCGGTCCGTCCGGGGCCGCAGGGCGTGATCGAGCAGGCCCAGGGGCGGAGCTCCGAGGTCGAGCATGGCCGTGTGGAACCGCTTGAGGGTGAACCCGGCGCCCCATTCGGCCCTGGCCCGCTCGCGCAGGTCGAGGATCTCCAGTTTGCCCCAGGTGTAGCGGCCGTAGGTCGGGTCGAAGGTGGCCCTGGCCGCCTCGGACAGCGCCGCGGGACCGGCGAGGTGGGTGTCGGCCTCGAAGCGGCGGGCGCCGTCCTCGACGGTCATCGCCCCGGAGTGCACGCCGATGGCACAGGCCAGGCGGGTCACCCGGATCAGCGCCTCCAACCACACGCCGATCTCGAAGCGCGGGTCGTCGGGCGCGAAGCCCTCCTCGACGCAGAGTTCCTCCGCGTAGTGCGCCCACCCCTCGGTGAACGCCATCGACATCAGTGTCCGCCGCACGTCGGAGGGAGCGTGGCGCAGGGCCCGGCCGTGGGAGAAGTGACCGGGGGCGACCTCGTGCACGTTGATCGCCGGCAGGGTCGTCTCGCTGAAGACCTCCAGCCACTCCTCGATGTCGCGCTCCGGCCAGGAAGGGTCGGGCGGGGTGATGTGATACCAGGACGGGCCGTCGGGCTCGCCGGGCGCCGACCAGCTCATCATCGCCATGGCCCACCGGCGCGACTCCGGCGCGAGGCCGACCAGGCACTCGCCGTCGTGGTAGGGCACCAGGTCCCTGTCGCGGGTGAAGGCGATCGCCCGTTCGGTGCCGGCCCTGGCCGCGTCGATCACACCGTCGATGCCGGGATGCCGCCTGACCAGCTCGCGCGAGACGTCCAGCGGCGACCGCCCGGCGAAGCCCAGCCTGGCGCAGGATTCGGTCAGCCGGGCCATCAGCCGATCGCGCTCGGCGTCGGCCCGCTCGGCGAGCGCGCCCAGGTCCACCGGGAGGCCGTCGCCCGTGCTCATCAGCCGGGCCAGCCCCTCGGCGCCCAGCGCCGCATCCGGGTCGCCGGAGCGCGAGGCGTTCTCGACGTGCTCCACCAGGCGGGCGTGGGCCTTGAACGCCGCCTCGCGCAACGGCTCCTCCGCGTCCGCCGGCACCCCGGCCGACAGGCCGCGTACGGCTCCCAGCAGCGCGGTCGCGACCGGCGCGCTGAGCCGGTCGAGCGAGGCGATCGCGTGCTCCACGGCCTCCGGCCAGCGGGCGAGATGGGCGTGCTTGGCCGTGGTCCGCTCGGCCTCGGGGGCATAATCACGGTCGTAGGCGGCGAGGTCGAGGTTGTTCAGGTGCTCCAGCGGGCTGCGGCGGTGCAGCTCCAGCTCGCCGAACCGGACCCGGACGGCCTCCTCGAAGATTTCGAGGTGCGCCGCGTCGTAGGTGCCGGCGGGCGCCGCCCCCGTGCCGAGCGCGGCCAGTCCGGCGCGCACGCCCTCCGGGGAGAGATCCTGGATCCGGCCGTCGTATTCGTGCCGGCCGGCCATCTCACGGACCTCGGCGACGGTCAGGTCACACACCGCGCGCAGGCGGCTGTCGAGTTCGGTCATGGACGCGACGCTATCCCAGGACATCCCCGGCGGGTATGGACGATCTAGATGGCCGCCTGCGCCGGAACCGGTCCCGGCGTCCGCCGGCCCGTCACCCCTCGGCCGGGCCCCGCCAACCGCCGATCCGGTCGAGCAACATCTCCAGCGTCTTGTCGTCCGTGGCGGGGGCCATCACGGTGACCCGCAGGTGACGCACCCCGTCGACCTCGGTCGAGGTGAGGTGGAAGGCGCCGTCCGCCATCAGGTCCTCGCGGATCGCGGCCTGGTCCGCGGCGCCGTACCGGAAGCAGACGATGTTGCTCTCCGGCTCGTAGGGGCACTCGAAGCCGGGCCGCTCCCGGGCCAGCTCCCAGAAACGGTGCGCCGTCGCGTACTGCCGCGCGACGTAGTCCCCCAGGCCCCCCTCGCCCCGCCAGGCCAGGTTGAGGAAGATCTTCAGGCCCAGCTCGGCCTTGCTGCACTCCACGGTCCTGCCGATCAGGTCGAAGCCCTGGTCGCCGTAGAACAGGTAGCTCGCCCGCTGCTGGAAGGCCGCGTCCAGGTCGCTCTCCCTGCGGGTCAGGACCGCCGCCGCCAGACTGGAGGTCCGCAGCATCTTGTGCGCGTCCCAGATGACGGAGTCGGCGAGCTCGATCCCGTCGAGCAGGTGCCGGTACTCCTCGGCGAGCAGCGCCGAGGCCCCGTGGGCGCCGTCCACGTGGAACCAGACGTCGTTGGCGGCGCAGAACTCGCCGACGCCGCGCAGGTCGTCGTAGAGACCGGTCCCCGTCGAGCAGGCATTGGCCACCAGGGCCATCGGCCGCCGTCCCGCTCGCCGTACCCGCTCCAGGGCCTCGGGCAGGCGGGCGACGTCGATCCGGCCCAGCTCGTCCACGTCCAGCGGCATGACGGCCCGCTCCCCCAGCCCGAGGATCGCCGCGGCGCGGGTGAGCGAGTAGTGCGACGACGCCGGTGCGAGCAGGGCGAGGTCCGCGGGGACCCCCTCGGTCCACGCCTGCGGTGCGACCGCCGCACGGGCGGCCAGCAGCGCGGTGAGGTTGGCCAGCGATCCCCCGTGGGTGAGCACCCCGCCGCCCGCCTCTCCGAAGCCCACCTTGTTCAGCATCCAGCGCAGGACCTCGAACTCGACCGTCGCCGCCGAGGCGCCCATCTCGTAGATCGCCATCGGGTTGTTGATGGCGCCGTGGACGAAGTCGGCGAGCGCGGCCGGGAAGTCGGGGACGGCGACCTGGTGGCCGAGGTAGGCGGGGTGGTGCAGGCGGGTCCCCTCGTCCAGATAGGTCGCCAGGAACTTCGCGTAGCTCTCCGGCGTCATCCCGCCCTCGTGGATCCACCGTGCGAGCCCGAGCCGCTCGGCCAGCTCCCGCGGCGGGCGGCGGCGCAGGACAGGCGGCAGACCGATCTGGCTCTCCTCCACGTAGGAGGCCAGCTCGTCAACGGTCACGGCGGCGGCGCGTGCAAACTCTTCAACGTTCCAGGTCACATCGGGATAATGGCCGATACCACGGTATATCGCCACTAGCACCGAATTATGGAGAACCAAACCTCATGAACGCCGAACTGGATTCGATCGATCGCGCGATCCTGGCCGAGCTGCAGAAGGATGCGCGTCTGTCCAACAAGGACCTCGCCGAACGCGTCGGGGTCGCCCCCTCCACCGCCCTGGAGCGCGTGCGCGCCCTGCGCCGCCGCGAAGTGATCACCGCCTTCCGCGCCGTGTCGGAGCCCGCGGCCCTGGGCCGCCCCCTCCAGGCCATGCTCGCCCTGCGCGTCCGCCCGCACACCAGCCAGCTGGTCGATCCGCTGCGCGCCTTCGTGCTGAGCCTGCCCGAGACCATCTCCCTCTTCCATGTGGCCGGCCCCCAGGACTTCCTGGTCCACGTCGCCGTCCCCGACGCCGACCGCCTGCAGCGGCTCATCCTGGACCGTTTCCTGGTCCGCCCGGAGATCGTGCACCTGGAGACGACGCTCATCTTCCGGACCGAGCACCAGCCCGTCCAGCGCCCTGTCGACTGACCGGCCCGTCGACTGACCGTTCCTCGGCCGATCACCGAGCCGGCGACCGCCGGGAATTCCCCTTCGCCGAAGGTACGACGGCCTCGGGCGAACCTCCGGTCGTGGGCGGAGACCGTCAGGCTCGTGGAGCGCGACGGCCCGGGGAGCGCGTCAGGTGATGTCCACGATGGGCAGGCGGAGGGCGCCGGGGGCGGCGGCGGGGACGACCGGGTTCTTGGGGGCCACCGGCGACAACCGGACGTAGGGGGAGCCCGGGGCGGGACGGGTGTCGGCCTCCCCCCTATTGGGCCACAGCGACATGGCCCGCTCGGCCTGGGCGGTGATGGTGAGAGAGGGGTTGACGCCGGGGTTGGCGGAGACCGCGGAGCCGTCGACGACGTGCAGGCCGTCGTGACCGTGGACGCGGTGGTAGGCGTCGATCACCCCGGTGCCGCGGTCGGCGCCGATGGCGCAACCGCCCAGGAAGTGCGCGGTGGCGGGGATGTCGAACAGGTCGAGCCAGGACCCGCCGGCCATCCCGCCGACCTCCTCGGCGGCGTGCCTGACGAACGTGTGGCCGGCCGGGAGCCAGGTGGGATTGGGCTCGCCGTGACCTCGCCGGGAGCGTAGCTTCCAGCCCAGCACCCCCCTGCGCGCGGACAGGGTGATCGAGTTGTCCTTGGCCTGCATGACCAGGGCGATGAGCGCGCGCTCGGACCATCTGCGGTGGTTGAACAGCCTCGGCAGCAGATGCGGCCGGCGTGCGGCCTCGCCGAGGAACTTCAGCCAGCGGGGAGCGCCGCCGCCGTCGATCAGGAGGGAGCGGAGCATGCCCATCGCGTTGGAGCCGTCGCCGTAGCGGACGGGCTCGATGTGGGTGTGGGCGTCGGGGTGGATGGAGGAGGTGATCGCCACGCCGTGGTTGAGCTTCTCGCCCTTGACGGACAGTCGCTCGAACCCGAGCAGCGCCTCGGAGTTCGTCCTGGTCAGGGCGCCGAGCCGGTCGGACAGCCGGGGTAGGGCCCCGGCGGCCTTGAGGCCGTGCAGCAGGCGCTGCGTGCCGTACGTGCCGGCCGCGAAGACCACCTGCTCCGCGGTGAGGGTACGGCGGCGCCAGGGCGCCCCCGTTCTGCTCACCTCCACCAGGTAGCCGCCGTCCACCGGCCGGACCGAGGTGACCGTGGTCTCCGGATGGACCTTGGCCCCCGCCTTCTCGGCCAGGTAGAGATAGTTCTTGACGAGCATGTTCTTGGCGCCGTGGCGGCAGCCGGTCATGCATTCGCCGCACTCGGTGCAGCCCCTGCGACGTGGCCCGGCTCCGCCGAAATAGGGGTCGTCGACCTCGACGCCCGGCTCGCCGAAGAAGACCCCGACGGGGGCCGGATGGAAGGTGTCGCCCACGCCCATCCGCTCGGCGACCTTGCGCATCACCTCGTCGGCGCGGGTGAGGGTCGGGTTGACCACCACGCCCAGCATGCGTTTGGCCTGGTCGTAGTAGGGGGCGAGCTCGGCCTTCCAGTCGGTGATGGCCGACCACTGGGCGTCCTGGAAGAACGGGTCGAGAGGCTCGTAGAGGGTGTTGGCGTAGACCAGTGAGCCGCCGCCGACCCCCGCGCCGGCAAGGACCATGACGCCGGTGCCCTTCTGCCCGCGCAGCACGTGGATGCGCTGGATGCCCTTCAGTCCCAGCCCGGGCGCCCACAGGAAGTCACGGACCCGCCAGGAGGTCTTGGGCAGCGTGTTCTCGTCGAAGCGCCGCCCGGCCTCCAGCACGGCGACCCGGTAGCCCTTCTCCGTCAGGCGCAGCGCCGAGACGCTCCCGCCGAACCCTGAACCGATCACCAGCACGTCGTAGTCGAACATCCGCGCAATCCTTTCGGGGGGCACCCGGGGGCACCCGGGGGCACCTGGGGACACCTGGGGACACCGCACCGCGGCGGGGTCGCCTCCCCGCGCGGCTCCCCCGGCTCTCGCGATCGGCGGGACGACCGGTAGGACGGTCACCGGTGGGACGGTCACCGGTGGGACGCGGCCGTCACCGGCCTCGCCCCGGCGGCCGTGGGCCTCACTTCAGGTCGTGGGCCTCACTTCAGGTGGAGCTTCTTCATGGTCTTGAGCAGGCCAGACAGGGTGTCGGCGTACTTGTCGTAGGTCATGCCGAGGATCGGTTCGAAGCCCATCCAGGACGCCTGGCTGGAGATGGTCTGCACCTCGGTGTATTTCAGCAGGCCCTCGGCGCCGTGGCGACGGCCCAGGCCGGAGGACTTCATGCCCCCCATCGGGGCGTCGTAGGAGGCGTAGGCCGAGCCGTACCCCTCGTTGATGTTGACGGTTCCGGCCTTGATCCGGGAGGCCAGCGCGCGGCCGCGGGCCAGGTCGCGGGTCCAGACGGAGGCGTTGAGACCGTAGGCGGTGTCGTTGGCCTTCTCGACCGCCTCGTCCTCGCCGGAGAACCGGTAGATCGCGACGACCGGGCCGAAGGTCTCCTCCCGGCACAGATCCATGTTCTCGTCCACGCCGGCCAGGATCGTGGGCTCGTAGAACAGCGGGCCCACGTCCGGGCGAGCCTTCCCACCGGCGAGGACCTCGGCCCCCTTCGCGACGGCGTCGTCGACGTGGGCGCTGACCGCGTCGAGCTGGCGCCGGGAGGTGAGCGAGCCCATCTGCACGCTCCAGTCGAGCCCCGCGCCGAGCTTCATGTTGCGGGCCTGGCGGACGAACTTCTCCACGAACGCGTCGTGCACGGCCTCGTGCACGTAGAGCCGCTCGATGGAGATGCACAGCTGCCCGGCGTTGGTGAAGCAGGCGCGCAGCGCGCCCTGCGCGGCCACGTCCAGGTCGGCGTCGTCGAGGACGACCATCGGGTTCTTGCCGCCGAGCTCCAGGGAGCAGCCGATCAGCCGCCTGGCCGCCTCCTCGGCGATCTTCCGGCCGCCCCGGGTCGAGCCCGTGAACGCCACGTAGTCGGCGCCGTCGAGCAGCGCGTCGCCGACCTCGGCCGGATCGCCGAGCACGACCTGCCAGATCTCGCGGGGCATCCCGAGGGAGACCAGCAGGTCGATCGTCCACAGCGTGGACAGCGCGGTCTGGGTGTCCGGCTTGTGGACCACGGCGTTGCCGGCCAGCAGGGCCGGGACGACGTCGGTGACGCCGAGCGAAAGGGGGTAGTTCCACGGGGAGATCAGCGCCACCGTTCCCTTGGGCCGGCGCGTCTCGACCGTCTTCGTCGCGATGGGGAAGATGCCCGCGCGGCGCCTGGGCTCCAGCAGGCCCGGTGCCCGCCGTACGTAGTAGAGCGTGCAGCCCGCCACGTCGAGGACCTCCTCGAAGGCGTGCCGGCGGGCCTTGCCGGTCTCCCACTGGACCACGTCGAGGATCTCCTCGCGCCGGTCGAGGATGGCGTCGTGCAGGCGCAGGAAGGGTTTGATCCGCTCGCGCACCGGCAGCGCGGCCCAGGCCTCGCGTGCCGCGCGAGCCTTGGCGTGGGCGGCGCGGACGTCCTCGGCGGTGGAGACGGGCAGTTCGGCGAGGGGCTCGCCGGTGAAGGGCGCGGTGATCGCCTGCGTCTTGCCGCTGGAGGTCACCTGCCGGACGACGCGTTCGATCATGTTCGGGTCGAGTGTCCGGGTAGCTCCAAGAGTGACAGCCATGCTCGAAGAATATTCTGGGGTGGCCACCTGTGGCTACTGGTCGGTAACGGGTTGAACCGGACATGATTGCGATCCGTCGTAGGGGCATGAGGACATCGATTCGTACGGCCGGCGCCGTCACCCTCGCCGCCGCCCTGCTCGCCACGGCGTGCAGCTCGACGGAGTCGAAATCCGGTGCGAGCCGTACGACGCCGGTCGACCTGGGGAACATCAAGCTGGTCTCCTACACCGGCTGCGACGACATGCTCGCCGGGCTGCGGGCGGCGACGGCCAAGAGCGTCGGGCCCTGGGGCCTGGGCGGGCCACAGATCATGTACATGGAGAAACGCGCAGACGCGGCCACGGCCACGGACGACGCCGGGGGCGCGGCGCCCGAGCACTCGACCACGAACGTGCACGAGGCCGGGGTCGATGAGCCGGATCTGGTGAAGACCGACGGCAACCGCGTGATCACCGTCAACCGCGGCGTGCTGCGGGTGGTGGACACCGCGACCAGGAAGGTCACCGGCACGCTCCGGCTGGTGGACGCCGAGCAGGCGTGGGCCCCGGCAGACCTGCTGGTCAGCGGGGACCGGGCACTGGTGCTGTTCTCCGGCGGCGGGATCATCCCGTTCGGCGCGATGGCCAAGCGGGCCGCGAGCCCGGGGCCGCGTTACGTCCTGGTCGACCTGTCCGGCAAGCCGAAGGTGATCGGCTCGCTCACACCGAACGGCTCCCACGTTGACGCCAGGATGGTCGGCTCGACCGTCCGGGTCGTGGTCCGCAGCCAGCCCGAGATCAACTTCCCCGACCCCAGTCCCGACCTCTCGGAGAACGAGCGGACCCGCCGGAACGTGGAGGTCGTGAAGAAGGCGCCGATCGAGGCGTGGCTGCCGAAGTTCGAGACGACGAACGCCGAGGGCGCGACCTCGACCGGCTCGGTCAGGTGCGACCAGATCACCCACCCCGCGGAATACACCGGCACGTCACTGCTGACCGTGCACAGCTTCGACCTGTCCCGGGGATTCGCCGAGACCGCGCCGATCAGCGTGGCGGCCGACGGCGACACGGTCTACGGCACCGGCTCCAGCCTGTACGTGACCAGCAACCCGCGCTGGTGGTGGCCCCGGCCGATCGAGCCGTCGGTGGTCGAGGACGCGCCGACGTCCGCCCCGCAGACCTCGCAGGGCGGTGAGGCAACGGCGATCACGGCCACCGCGCAGGCCCCGCAGGTCGAGCCGACACCGACGGAGCCGCCGGTGACCGCCACCCCGGAGCCCGCCTCCCCCACCCCGGCCGACTCGACTCCTGCGACGCCCGCCCCGGACCCCTCGACGACCGCCACCCCGGCGCCGACCGGCTCCCCCGCGACCTCATCGCCGACTCCCGAGCCCGCGAAGACGCCGGTCGAGCCGCCCGAGGAGACCGAGGTCCACCGGTTCGACCTCACCGCCCCCGGCGCCCCCCGCTACGTCGCCTCGGGGAAGGTGCCCGGCCGGCTGCTCAACCAGTACTCCCTGTCGGAGCACGAGGGGTACCTGCGGGTCGCCACCACCTCCAACTCCTTCTCCACCACGGGGCAGCGCAGCTCCAGCGCCGTCTACGTGCTCAAGTCCGACACCCTGACCAAGACCGGCGAGATCGACGGCCTGGGCGACGGCGAGCGGATCTACTCGGTCCGGTTCATCGGCCCGGTCGGCTACGTGGTGACGTTCAAGCAGGTGGACCCGCTCTACACCCTCGATCTGCGCGACCCCGCGGCCCCGAGGAAGACCGGCGAGCTGAAGATCACCGGATACTCCGCCTATCTGCATCCGGCGGGCGACGGACGGCTGATCGGCCTCGGGCAGGAGGCGAGCGAGCAGGGCCGCACACTGGGCACCCAGGTCTCGCTGTTCGACGTCAGCGACCCGGCCAACCCGCGCCGCCTGTCGCAGATGTTCCAGAAAGACTCCGGCTCCGAGGCCGAGTGGGACCCGCACGCCTTCCTTTACTGGGCCAAGACGGGCACCGCGGTCATCCCGCTGAACACCTGGGACGGCACCGAGCAGACCAACGGCACCGCGCTCGTCCTCAACATCGGCGACTCCGCCGTCACCAGGACCGGCACCATCGTCCACCCCAAGCCCAAGCCCACCGGCAACACCCGCTTCGCCCCCTTCGACCCGGGCATCCGCCGCTCCATCGTCATCGGCGACAGCATCTGGACGGTCTCGGACCTCGGCCTGAAGGTCAGCGACATCACCGACCTCGGCGACCAGGCCTGGATCCCCTTCGACTGACCCGTCGAGCCCGGCCTCGCCGGGCCCGGGCCCTGTCGGACACGGGGCCCGCCGGACACGGGGCCCGTCGGACACAGGGCCCGTCGGACACGGCTCCCGCCTTCGCGGCGGGAGCCGTACTCACACCTTCTCGGGGTTGGCGACGGGAACGACGTCGGGTGCGCCGAGGCGGATCGCGTCGGCCTCCTGGTCGGTGTCCTGCTCCTGGGACAGACGCTCGGCCTCGACGCGCTTGGTGTAGTACTCCACCTCACGCTTGACCTGCTCGTCGTCCCACCCCAGCGGCCCGGCGAGCAGCTCGGCCGCCTCCTCGACCACGCCCAGGCCCCGGTGGAAGGTCTCGATCGAGATGTGGGTGCGCCGGGCCAGCACGTCGTTCAGATGGCGGGCGCCCTCGTGGGTGGCGGCGTAGACGATCTCCGCCCGCAGATAGTCGTCCGCTCCGGCCAGCGGGAGGGCCAGCGACGAGTCCGCCTCGATCAGCGCGAGCACCTCGTCGATCATCGAACCGTACCGCTGCAGCAGGTGCTCGATCCGCGCCACGTGCAGCCCGGACGAGTGGGCCAGCCGCTGCCGGGCGTTCCACAGCGCCTGGTATCCCTCCGCCCCGGCCAGCGGGATCCGGTCCGTGCACGAGGGCGGCACCCGCTGGTCCAGCCCGTGCGCCACCGCGTCCACCGCGTCCTGCGCCATGACCCGGTAGGTCGTGTACTTCCCTCCGGCCACCATGACCAGCCCGGGCACCGGGTGGGCCACCATGTGCTCGCGGGAGAGCTTGGACGTCTCCTCCGACTCCCCCGACAGCAACGGCCGCAGCCCCGCGTAGACGCCCTCGACGTCGTCGCGGGTGAGCGGCACCGACAGCACCGCGTTCACGTGTTCCAGGACGTAGTCGATGTCCGAGCGGGAGGCCGCCGGATGGGCACGGTCCAGGTCCCAGCGGGTGTCGGTGGTCCCGATGATCCAGTGGCGCCCCCAGGGGATCACGAACAGCACCGACTTCTCGGTGCGCAGGATGATCCCGGTGAGGGAGTGGATGCGGTCCCGCGGGACGACCAGGTGAATGCCCTTGGACGCGCGGACGTGCATCTGCCCCCGTCCGCCGACCAGTTCCTGGATGTCGTCGGTCCACACCCCCGTGGCGTTGACCACCTGCCGGGCCCGCACGTCCATCTCGGTTCCGGCCTCCAGGTCCCGCACCCGAACCCCGGTGACCCGCTCGCCCTCCCGCAGGAAGCCCACCACCTGGGCTCGTGAGGCCACGTGGGCCCCGTAGGAGGAGGCGGTCCGGAGCATGGTCATCACGTAGCGGGCGTCGTCCACCTGGGCGTCCCAGTACTGCACCGCGCCGGAGAAGGCGGCTCGCCGCAACGAGGGCGCCAGCCGCAGCGCCCTGCTGCGTGACAGGTGCCGGTGCCCGGGCACGCCCCGGGTGAAGCCGAAGGAGAAGCCCAGCGAGTCGTACATCACCAGGCCCGCCCCGACGTACGGCCGTTCCCAGCCGAGGTGGGTGAGCGGGAACAGGAACGGCACCGGCCGGACCAGGTGCGGGGCGATCCGCTGCAACAGCAGGGCCCGCTCCTGAAGCGCCTCCCTGACCAGGTCGAAGTTGAGCTGCTCCAGATAGCGCAGGCCACCATGGATCAGCTTGGACGATCGGGACGAGGTGCCCGAGGCGAAGTCGCGCGCCTCCAGCAGCCCCACGCTCAGTCCCCGGGTCGTCGCGTCCAGCGCGACTCCGGCGCCGACGACACCGCCGCCGATCACCACCACGTCGAGTTCCTGAGCGCCCATCTGCGTCAGTGCGGCGGTTCGCTCGGCAGGACCGAGCCGTGCCGTGCCCATTCGCGCCGTCATGCTGCATCCCCCTGGAGTACGGGTTGTCACCTTGCGTCAGGTATCTACCCACCCACCCTAGGCATCATTACCGGTGGGTAGCGAACGGCGGCGAGATTCCCGCCACACCATCGGTGAACAGCGGACATCTCGCGGAGCCACCGCACGCCGCCCTCCGGCCGGGACGGTCTCTCCCGCCGGCCGGGCTCAGGCGCGGATCACCTTGACGCCGACGTCGGTGAAGCGGGCCGCGGCCTCCTCGGAGAGGGCCTCGTCGGTGATCAGCGTGCTGATCGCGCCGATCGGGCAGATGCGGGCGAAGGCGCGGCGGCCGACCTTGGAGGCGTCGGCGACCACGACGACCTGGGAGGCCCGGCTGATCAGCAGGTTGTTGACGCTGGCCTCGCCCTCGTGGTGGGCCGAGGCGCCCGCCTCGGCGTCGATGGCGTCCACCCCGAGGAACGCGATGTCGAGCGTGACCTGCTCCAGCACTCCCGACGCCAGCGGGCCGATCAGCTCGTACGACTGCGGCCTGGCCACGCCGCCGGTCAGCACGACCTTGACGTGCTGCCGCACGATGAGCTCCGCGGCGATGTTCAGCGCGTTGGTGACGATGGTGAAGCCGGCCTCCGGATCGGCCCGCAAGGCCAGCGCCCGCGCCACCTCCGAGGTGGTCGTGCCGCCGTTCATCCCGACGATCGCGCCGTACGTCACCAGCTCGGCCGCGGCCTCGGCGATCCGCTGCTTCTCCCCCGCGTGGCGCGCCGTCTTGTAACGCAGCGGCAGGTCGTAGCTCACGCTCTGGGCGACGGCGCCGCCGCGCGTGCGCATGAGCATCTGCTGCTGGGCGAGCTGGTCGAAGTCACGGCGGATCGTGGCGGTGGAGACGACGAGTGCCTCGGCCGCCTGCTCCACCGACAGGCGCCCCTCTTGCGAGAGTAGTTCGAGGATCGCGTTCCAGCGTTCGTATCGACTCACGGTGAACAGCGTGGCACAGTAACGAATCAAAACATACCTCTGCACAAACCTGCTCATTTTTGGTATAAATCACTCATAAACGAAGCAGAGTCGGGGAGGCACGTCGTGACCACGTACACCGAAGCCGAGATCGCGTCCCAGCCGGATTGCTGGCGCCGCGCCGTCAGCGAGGTGTCGGCCGACGCGCTCCCCCAGCGAGGGGAGCGCGTGGCCGTCATCGGCTGCGGCACCTCCTGGTTCATCGCCCAGGCCTACGCGGTCCTGCGCGAGCGCGCCGGGCACGGCGAGACCGACGCGTTCGCCGCGTCCGAGGTCCCGGCCGGCCGCTCCTACGACCGGGTGCTCGCGCTGACCCGGTCGGGCACCACCACCGAGGTGCTGGAGGTGCTCAGGAACACCGGCACCAGGACCAGCGCGATCACCGCCGACCCGGGCACTCCGGTCATGACACTCGCCGACCAGGTCGTGGTGCTCGACTTCGCCGACGAGAAGTCGGTCGTGCAGACCCGGTTCGCCACCACCCAGCTGGCCCTGCTCCGCGCCCACCTCGGCGAGGACCTGACCGCCGCGATCGCCGACGCCGAGCGCGCGGTCGCCGAACCGCTGCCCGCCGAGCTGCTCGCCGCCGAGCAGTTCACGTTCCTGGGCCGCGGCTGGACGTACGGCCTGGCCCTAGAGGCCGGGCTGAAGATGCGCGAGGCCTGCCGGGCGTGGACCGAGTCCTACCCGGCGATGGAATACCGGCACGGTCCGATCAGCATCGCCGGGCCCGACCGGATCACCTGGATGCTCGGCGAGGCCCCCCAGGGGCTGCGCGGCGAGGTCGAGGCCGCCGGCGGGTCGTTCGTGGAGAGCGCCCTCGACCCGATGGCCGAGCTCATCCGGGTCCAGCGGGTGGCAGTGGCCCGGGCGCACGCCCGGGGGCTCAACCCCGACGAGCCGCTCCACCTCACCAGGTCGGTGATCCTCTCCGCCTGACGGCCGGTCCTCGACGAGAACCGGAGAGGATAGTGCCATGAGCATCACACTCGCCGACGCCCGTATCGTGACCCCCGAAGGTGTCCACGAAGGCTGGCTCACCATAGAAGACGGCCGCATCACCCACGTGGGCCAGGGATCCGCCCCCGGGGCGGGTCACAGCCTCGCGGGCCGATACGTCGTGCCGGGTTTCGTCGACATCCACAACCACGGCGGGGCGGGCGGTTCCTTCCCCACCGGCGATCCGGACCAGGCGGCCCGGATCGCCGCCCTGCACACCCGGCACGGCACCACCACGCTCATGGCCAGCCTGGTCACCGCGGCCCTGGACGACCTGGCCGCGGCGGCCTCCTCGCTCGCCGACCTGTGCGAGGACGGCCTGCTGGCCGGAATCCACTTCGAGGGCCCCTACATCTCCAGGGCCCGCTGCGGCGCGCACGATCCGGGGCTGCTGCGCGAGCCCTCGCCGCAGGAGTTCGCCGGCCTGCTCAAGGCCGGGCGCGGCCACGTGCGGATGCTCACCATCGCCACCGAGCTGCCCGGTGCCCTGGACACCATCCGGGAGGCGGTCGCGAACAACGTGATCGCCGCGCTCGGGCACAGCGACGCCACCTACGAACAGACCATCGCGGGAATCGACGCCGGCGGCAGCGTCGCCACCCACCTCTACAACGCGATGCCGCCGCTGCACCACCGCGAACCCGGCCCGATCGCCGCGCTGCTGGAGGACGAGCGCGTCACGATCGAGCTGATCAACGACGGCGTGCACGTGCATCCCGCGATGATGCGCCTGGCCTACGACGTCGCCGGCCCCGGCCGGACCGTGCTGATCACCGACGCGATGGCGGCGGCCGGCATGGGCGACGGCGTGTACGGGCTCGGCCCGATGAAGGTCGACGTCGTGGACGGCGTCGCCCGGCTGGCCGAGGGCGGCTCCATCGCGGGCAGCACCCTGACCATGGACGTCGCGTTCCGGCGCAGCGTCCGGCAGGTCGGGCTGTCGCTGCCGGAGGCGGCCGAGATCGCCTCGCTCACCCCCGCCCGGGTGCTCGGCCTCGCCGACCGCCTCGGCTCCGTCTCCGTCGGCAAGCAAGCCGACCTGGTGGTGCTCACCGACGACCTTGAGGTCGCCGGTGTCATGAAGCACGGAAGCTGGATCACAGAGCCCTCATGAGCCCCTCGCCCGCCGCACACGGCACCATCCTCACCGTCACGCTGAACCTGGCCCTCGATGTCACCTATGTGGCCGACGGCGTCGACTGGGACGGCGTCAACCGGGTGCGGGGCGTGCACCGGCGAGCGGGTGGCAAGGGAGTCAACGTGGCCAGGGTGCTGGCCGCCCTCGGCCGGAACGTGCTCGTCACCGGTCTGACGGGCGGCCTGAACGGCCGCGCGGCCGAGGCCGACCTCGCGGCGGCGGGCCTGCCCGCCGCCCTCACCCCCATCGCCGCCGAGACACGCGCCACCCTGGCCGTCTCCGACCTCGGCCCCGTCCCGTCCGGTGTGTCCGCCCCCGACGGTGACGGCGGTGACGGCGGACGGACCGCGTGGCGCACGGCGCTGTTCAACGAGCCCGGCCCGCCGGTGACCGAGCAGGAGCTGGAGCGCTTCCTGCGGGACTACGACACGCGGCTCGACCGGGTCGAGGCGGTCGTGATCTCCGGCAGCCTGCCCCCCGGCGTGCCTGACGCCTTCTACGCCGAACTCGCCGCCCGGGCCCGCGAGCGGGGCGTCCCGGCGATCGTGGACGCCGACGGCGAGCCGCTCAGGCACGCCCCCGCGGGCCGCCCCACGATCGTCAAGCCCAACGCCGAGGAACTGGCCCGCGCCCTGGCCGCCGCCCGTGAGGACGGCCCGAACGGCTCCAGGGAGAGCCCTACGGCAACGGAACCGGTCGCCGGGCCCGACGAGGCCTTCGCGGGAGCCGAGACGCTGCGGCGCGGCGGGGCGGAGGCGGTCGTGGTCTCCCTCGGCGCCGGCGGGCTGCTGGCCGTGACCTCCGCCGGGGCCTGGCGGGCCGCCATGCCGTACCGGGTGGAGGGGAACCCGACGGGTGCCGGTGACGCACTCGTCGCGGGGCTGGCGCTGGGCCTGGTGGAGGGCACGCCCTGGCCCGAGCGGCTGCGCCGCGCGGCCGCCCTCGGCGCGGCGGCGGTGGCCGCCCCGGTCGCAGGCGACTTCGACCGGGAGACGTTCCGGAGAATCCACCCCGAGATCCGGGTGGAGCCCGCGCGCCCGTAGGCGTCCCGGAGCCCCACAACTAACCGGTGATCCATAGCCGGTCATCTCCATATGAAAGGGCCATCATGCCTGTTGTCGGTATCGGCGCCATCATCCGTGACGTTCCGGCGGGCGTCGGCGCGTTCAACGTCATCCAGCTGGAGCACGCCGAGGCGATCGTCGCGGGCGCGGAGGCCGCGGGCACGCCCGTCGTGCTGCAGATCAGCGAGAACTGCGTCCGTTTCCACGGCGCCCTCGCCCCGATCGCGGCCGCCTCGCTCGCGGTGGCCGGGGCGGCGTCGGTGCCGGTGGCCGTGCACCTCGACCACGCCACGGACCGCGCGCTCGTCGAGGAGGCCGTGGAGCTCGGGCTGGGCTCGGTGATGTTCGACGCCTCGGCGCTGCCCGACGAGGAGAACGTGGCGCTCACGGCCGAGATCGCCGCTCTGTGCCACCGACGGGGCGTGTGGGTGGAGGCCGAGCTGGGCGAGGTCGGCGGCAAGGACGGGGTGCACGCGCCCGGCGTGCGGACCAAGCCGCACGAGGCCGTGGACTACGTGGCCAGGACAGGCGTGGACGCGCTGGCCGTGGCCGTGGGCAGCTCCCACGCCATGACGACCAGGGACGCCGTCCTCGACCTGGAGCTGATCGCCGCCCTGCACGCCGCGGTCCCGGTCCCGCTGGTGCTCCACGGCTCCTCGGGCGTGCCGGACGAGACCCTGCGCGCCGCCGTACGGCACGGCATGAAGAAGATCAACATCTCCACACACCTCAACAAGACCTTCACCCGTGCGATCCGCGACCACCTGGCGGCCGACGAGAAGGTGGTGGACTCCCGCAAGTACGTCGGAGCGGGCCGTACGGCCGTCGCCACCGAGGTCACCCGTCTTCTCGGCGTCCTCGCGGGCTGATCAGGACCATTTCCAGCGAATGCCGATCAGGCCGGGCTGGAGCGAGCCGGTCACCAGGTGGACCGCGTGGTGGGCGTTGAGCCTGAGCTCTCCCTGGTCCCGCTCGCCCGCGGCGGAGTCGTCGCGGGCGAAGCGGCGGACGCCGACCGGCAGGGCCCCGGGGTCGAAGCTCACCCGGAGCATGTACTGGCCGGCCGGGAAGCGGAAGCCCCGTTCGTACTCGGTGGTCTCCACGCCGCTCGGGTCGGCCAGCTCGTAGCGGATCACCTGCGTGTCACCGGTTCGCAGCGCCCGGTCGAACAGCAGCTCGGCCACCACCAGGGCGGTCGGCCCGTCGCGGCGGACCCGGCCGACCCTGCAGTCCTCCAGCGCCCGGATCCGCACGCGCTCCACGTCGCAGCCGATGTCGCCCCGGTAGACCATGATGTAGCGGTCGGCGGCGTCCTCGTGCGCCTGCACCACCTGGAGCGTCTCGCGCCGGGTGGTGCTGCGGTCCGCCCCGATCCGCAGCGACTCGTACATCCCGGCGATGTGCAGCCGCCGGTCGTCGGCCACCCCGTCCAGTTCGTGCAGCAGGGTCGACAGGGCCCGGGCGGGACCCATGATCGAGGAGTAGGGCGTCTCGCCCGGCTGCGACGCGGCGCTCTGGCCTCGGCCGCGCGGCCGGGGCGGGCCGAGCAGTCCCATCAGCGAGCGCGGCGGCAGGATGAGGATCTCCTCCAGCGCGCGAACGGCGCGCAGCGACTCGGGCCGCTCAGGACGGCGCAGGCCCTGCTGCCAGTAGCTCAGGCTCGTCATCCCGACCCGTAGGCCGCGCTCTTGCAGGCGCTGACGGAGCCGGTCGAGGGTCAGGCCGCGCGCCTCCACCGCGGCGCGGAGCGCGACGTGGAAAGGGCCCTCGCTGAGAGCGACCCGGAGCTCGCGATCATCCGACACATGGGAATATTCACAGATTTTCCCCCATACGTCACTTTCGCGAGCCTCTCCGCTGCCCCCCTGCACACCACCCACCCCCCTCCACCACACCGCCGCGCGAAGCGCCGGACTCACGCCGGAACGCCCGAGCGCGCTTTCGACACACGGAAAATCCTTGGGGGTTGACGAGAAATGATGGGTTCACCCCGCACATAGGAAGAGTGTCCGCATTTCGCACTCACCAAGGAGACCGGGCATGGGAACCGCCCATGGATGACGAACGGCTGGCCAGGTTCGAGGCCGTCTACCGGGAGACATACGGCCAGATCACGGCGTACGCCGCGCGCCGCTGCGACTCGCCGCAGGACGCGGCGGACGTGGTGGCCGAGACCTTCACCGTCGCCTGGCGGCGGATGGACGAGCTACCGGCGGGGGAAGAGGCCACACCGTGGCTGTACGGCGTGGCACGCAGGGTGCTCGCCAACCACCGCCGCGGCGAGGTCCGCCGCCAGGCGCGCAGCATCGAGCTCGACGCCGAGATGGCCGACCTCTACGGGGAGTCCCCCGACAGCGGGGTCGAGCTGAAGGCGATCACCCAGGTGTTCCGCACCCTCACCGACGACGACCGCGAGCTGCTGTCGCTGGTCGCCTGGGAAGGCCTGGACCGCGAGCAGATCGCCACGACGCTCGGCCTGTCGCGCAATGCCGTACGCATCAGACTGCACCGCGCCCGCAAGCGCTTTTCCCGCGCGCTCGCCGAAGCGGACGTCCGCTTCCCGGCAGAAAGCCGGCTGGTGCCGGCGGAGAGGTCGCTGTGAAGGACATCGACGAGATCGAAGCGACGATGAGACCACTGGCCCGGGTCGAGCCCGGAAAGCCGGGAGGCCGCCCGTCCGGCGCGGGGGCCCGGACGCTACTGGCCTCGATCACGGCCGAGGAGCCCGGCACGGCCGTCACCGAGCCGCGCCGTGCCCGCCGCTACGGTCCCCGCCGGCTGGTGTTGGGCCTGGCCGCCGTCGCCGTGCTCGCCACGGGCGTCGTGGTCGGCCCGAGCCTGCTGGAGGGCGGCCGTGGCACGGCGATCTCCTACGCCAGCTCGGAGATCGAGATCAGGCGGGAGGGCGACGAGTACGTCGCCCGCATCAAGGACCCCTACGCCGAACACGAGAAGTACCACGAGGCTTTCAAGGCGCTCGGCTTGGACGTCGACGTGCGCCTTGTCCCGGTGGCACCGGACAAAGTGGGTCAGGAAGTGACAGGGATCGAGGGTGGCGTCCGCGAATCCGGGAAGAAGTGGACCTCTCCCTCCGGCATGGTGGATCGCGACGGGAAATCGTGCAGGGCGCAGCAGAAGGGCTGCTATCTGGAGCTCCACGTTCCGGCGGACCTCACCGGGAAGGCCTATCTCAGGCTGGGACGCCAGGCCGATCCCGGAGAGGCCTACGACGAGGACGGAGGAGGGTCTCTCGCCACCACCAAGGGCCGTCTGCTCGCCGGATATCGGGTGGATGAGAAGACCGTGGGCGAGGTCCTGCCGGAGATCGAGAAGCGCGGCCTGAAGGTCACCTATCTGGTCATGAGCATCGGCCCCGGAAACCCGGGCGGCTTCGGCATAGACCCGGACAGGCAGCACACTCCCGTCGGCAAGGACTGGATCGTCTGGGAGGCGGAGGAAGCCGCCTCGGACACGGTCCGCCTGCTCGTCACCGACAAGCGCTACGACAGGAACCCGGTCTACGGCGGACCGCGCGACAACGTCATCAAGGACTAGCCGCGAACCTGCCGTGCGACTCTACGGCCCGCTTGCCCGGCGGGCCGCGGACCGCTTGCCCCGCCGCCTCCCGCCGCGTCCGAGGCGGTGTTTCCCCGGCCGTAACGGCGGACGCCCGGCCCCGACGGGGCCGGGCGTCCGCACGCCGGGGACGGCCGGCGTCAGGCGGTGTGCGGGGCGACGACGACCTCGACCCGCTGAAACTCCTTCAGATCGGAGTATCCGGCGGTGGCCATCGTGCGCTTGAGCGCGCCCATCAGGTTCATCGAGCCGTCGGCCACCGAGGAGGGGCCGTGCAGGATCTGCTCCAGCGTGCCGACCGTGCCGAACTCGACCCGCTTGCCCCGGGGCAGCTCGGGGTGCTGCGCCTCCGAGCCCCAGTGGAAGCCGTGGCCGGGGGCCTCGACGGCCCTGGCCAGCGGCGAGCCGACCATGACAGCGTCGGCGCCGCAGGCGATCGCCTTGGCGATGTCGCCGGAGGTGCCCATGCCGCCGTCGGCGATGACGTGGACGTAGCGGCCGCCGGACTCGTCCATGTAGTCGCGACGGGCCGCGGCCACGTCGGAGATCGCGGTGGCCATCGGCACCACCACGCCCAGCACCGTGCGGGTCGTGTGCGAGGCGCCGCCGCCGAAGCCGACGAGCACGCCGGCCGCGCCGGTCCGCATCAGGTGCAGCGCCGCGGTGTAGGTGGCGCAGCCGCCGACGATCACCGGAACGTCGAGCTCGTAGATGAACTGCTTGAGGTTCAGCGGCTCGGCCCGGCTGGAGACGTGTTCGGCGGAGACCGTGGTGCCGCGGATCACGAAGATGTCCACGCCCGCGTCGATGACGGCCTTGTGGTGCTGGACCGTGCGCTGCGGGGACAGGCGCACGGCGGTGGTCACCCCGGCGGCGCGGATCTCCTCGATCCGGCGGCCGATCAGCTCATCCTTGATCGGCGCGTCGTAGATCTCCTGGAGCCGCCTGGTGGCGGCCTCGCCCTTCAGCTCGGCCACCTCCGCCAGCAGCGGCGTCGGGTCCTCGTAGCGGGTCCACAGACCTTCGAGGTCGAGCACGGCGAGACCGCCGAGCCGGCCGACCTCGATCGCGGTCTTGGGCGAGACCACGCTGTCCATCGGGCTCACCACGACGGGCAGGTCGAACCGGTAGGCGTCGATCTGCCAAGCGATCGAGACCTCTTCCGGGTCGCGGGTGCGCCGGGACGGGACGATGCCGATCTCATCGAGCGCGTAGGCACGACGGCCGTTCTTGCCGCGGCCGATCTCCACCTGAGTCATATGTCTGTTTTTCCCATTCCATGCGTGTACGGCTCACGCCAAGCGGGCGCAAGCCGTACCGTGCCGTTGTGGCCCGCCTGCTCGCGAGCCTGGCGCGGATCCCCCGACGGTCGTTCGCGACATCCGCGACAGACTCTATCGACGGTGGTAGTTCGGCGCCTCGACCGTCATCTGGATGTCGTGCGGGTGGCTCTCCTTCAGGCCCGCGGCCGTGATCGGCATGAGCTCGCACCTGGTGTGCATGTCGGCGATCGTGCGGCAGCCGGCGTACCACATGCCCTGGCGCAGGCCGCCGACGAGCTGGTGGGCGACCGCCGAGACCGGGCCCCGGTAGGGCACCTGACCCTCGATGCCCTCGGGGATGTATTTGTCATCGCCGCCGACGTCGGCCTGGGCGTAGCGGTCCTTGCTGAAGGAGGTGCCGCCGCGCTCGCGGTTGCGGACCGCGCCGAGCGAGCCCATCCCGCGATAGGACTTGAACTGCTTGCCGTTGATGAAGATCAGCTCACCCGGCGACTCCTCGCAGCCCGCCAGGAGCGAGCCGAGCATCACCGTGTCGGCGCCGGCCGCGATGGCCTTGACGATGTCTCCGGAGTATTGGAGGCCGCCGTCGCCGATCACCGGCACCCCTGCCGGGCCGGCGGCCAGGGAGGCCTCGTGGATGGCCGTCACCTGCGGGGCGCCGACGCCGGCGACCACGCGGGTGGTGCAGATGGAGCCCGGTCCGACGCCGACCTTGACCGCGTCGGCCCCGGCGTCGATCAGCATCTGGGCGCCGGCACGGGTGGCGATGTTGCCGCCGATCACCTCGACCCGGCTGTTGGCCTTGATCTTGGAGATCATGTCGGCGAGGCCCTTGGAGTGGCCGTGGGCGACGTCCACGATGATGGCGTCGACACCGGCCTCCACCAGCGCCATCGCCCGCTTCTCGGCGTCGCCCCCGACGCCGATGGCCGCCCCCACGACGAGCCTGCCGTCGGCGTCCTTGGTGGCGAGCGGGTACTGCTCGCTCTTGGTGAAGTCCTTGACGGTGATGAGCCCGCGAAGCCGCCCGCCGGCGTCGACCAGCGGGAGCTTCTCGATCTTGTTCTTCCTGAGCAGCTCGAACGCGCCGTCCCTGGAGACTCCGACCGGCGCGGTGACGAGCGGCATCGGGGTCATGACCTCGCGCACCGGACGGCCGTGGTCGGTCTCGAAGCGCATGTCGCGGTTGGTGACGATGCCGACGAGCACGCCGGCCCGGTCGGTCACCGGGACGCCGGAGATCCGGTAGGTGGCGCACAGGCGCTCGACGTCGGCGAGGGTGTCGTCCGGCGAGCAGGTGACCGGGTTGGTGACCATCCCGGCCTCGGAGCGCTTGACGAGGTCGGCCTGCTGGGCCTGGTCCTCGATGGAGAGGTTGCGGTGCAGGATGCCGATGCCGCCCTGGCGGGCCATCGCCACCGCCATCCGGGCCTCGGTCACGGTGTCCATCGCCGCCGAGATCAGCGGGATGCGCAGGGTGATCCCTCGCGACAGCCGCGTGGCGGTGTCGGCCTCGCCGGGCTGCAGATCCGAATACGCGGGCACCAGGAGCACATCGTCGAACGTGAGCCCCTGCTCGGTGAACTTGGCCATCTGCAACCCTCCTGCCGCGGCGCTCTCAAGGTGGGGAAAGGCGCCGGCCCCCTGGTCATAGTTTAGGGTCTGGCTCCAAACCTGGGGGACACCGGGGAAGGTGAGGGACCGAGCGGTCGGTGACCCGCCCGGTCCCCCGGTCACCGGCACCGTCACGGGACGCCCCCGTGCCGCCGAACCCCCCTCCGCGTTCGGGCGGCGCCGTGGCCCGTGACCGATGCCGACGCTGTGTAAAGACTGCGTCACCGACGGTTCGCCCCGCAATGGGCAAAGGTGCAACTGCACGAAGCTGCACCGGGGCGGGGCGCCGGGCTCCGGCGGGAGCGGCCATGAGTGGCGTGCCATAGGCCCGTCATGTGGTCGCGCCTCCGATATGCCAGTCGGCGCAATGCCCGGACAGGGGTGATTCGCCGGGCTATTCTCTCGGGATCGTGTCACCTCAGGAGTTCCTCCCCGATGCGCACCGACACACCCTCAATGCCCGATCCGCTGGAAAGCCTGGGCCTCACTCCCGGGCAGAGCACGCTGTACAACGCGGTCCTGCGCCTGCATCGCGCCACCTGCGCCGAGCTCGCCGCGGCCACCGACCACTCGCCTGAGTCGCTGCGGCGCGAGCTGGCCATCCTCGTACGGCTGGGCGTGGTCGACGAGCAGGGCGGGGAGTATCTCGCCAGGCACCCCGCCGCGGCCCTCGGCTACCTGGTCGCCGAGCGGCTGGACCGGCTCGCCGCGGAGAGCCGCAGGATCGACACCGTGCTCGGGTCGATCCGCGGCTTCATCCATCAGTACGACGCCGGACGCGACTACCAGAGCGGCCAGTTCGCGGTGGACCTGGTCGGCGGGGCCGACGAGCTCTACGAGAGCGTGATCGGCATGGCGGTCCAGGCGCCGCCGCTGGAGCTGCTGTCGGTCATCCCCGACAGCCGGACGGTGAACGACTTCGCGCACCGCTACGCCGACCAGTGGATCGCGGCCCAGCGCGGCGGCCTGCTCTCCTCCAAGCTCCTCATCCCGGTCCACACGCTGCAGACGTCCGGCCTGCGCGACAAGCTGGACCAGTTCGAGAGCGCGGGGGCCCGGGTCCGCACCCTCGACGTGATGCCGAGCTGGTTCCTGATCGCCGGGACCGACGCCGCGGGCATGCCCGCCCAATGGGGCGGCACGCTGGCGGAGAACGCCTACAACTTCCACCTGGTGCGGGCCGCCGTCGTGGTGGCCGCGCTGCGCTCGCTCTTCGACGAGCTGTGGGCGCGCGCGACGCCGCTGCCGTGGACGCACGGCGGTGACGGCGTGGTGCGGGTGCTGCGGCTGGCGGCCCAGGGCGTCTCCGACGAGACGATCGCCCGGCAGCTGGGCGTCTCGGTCCGGACGGTGCGTTCCCGGTTCGCCGGCGCCATGGCCGAACTCGGCGCGCAGTCGCGCTTCCAGGCGGGTGTGGAGGCCGCCCGCCGTGGGTGGCTGGTGTAGTCCGAGGCTCACTCATGGGCGACTGGTGTAGTTCGGGGGTTGTTGGCCGCATCAAGGCCATAAGGTGGAATCGTGCTCGACGACGTCCCTCGCGACCCGTTCGCGGATGACCCCGACGACCCGGCGGCGGCGCTGGGAGAGCCAGACGATCCTGAGCCGCTGACCTCGGCCGAACGCGACGAGGCCATGACCGACCTCGCCGACGTGGAGGTCTTCCGCTCCCTGCTCGAGCCCCAGGGGGTGCTCGGCCTGGTCCTCGACTGCCCGGAGTGCGGCGATCAGCACTACTTCGACTGGGAGCTGCTGCGCGGCAACCTGCGCCAGATGATCGAGAACGGCCAGCCCCAGGTGCACGAGCCCGCCTACCAGCCCAACCCCACCGACTACGTCAGCTGGGAGTACGCCAGGGGCTACGTGGACGGTGTGATCGACACCGAAGAACACCGCTGATCGACGTCGTCGATCAGCGCGGACAGGAGCCTGACGGCGACGTCGGATGTGGAGACGGCCTCCCTGCGGGAGAGTGCCTCCAGGACGGCGTCGGTCCCGGCCAGGGCCGGATCCTCCTCCGGCCCGTATCTACGGACCGGACGTCGCGGATGGACCGTCGTCATGGCCGCGCCCGCCCGGCATCCGCGCCGGCCGCACCCGCCCCGCCCCGTGCTCGCGCAAGGCCCGAGCCGGCCCCGGGGCCCTCGCTCCGCCCCGGCCCGGCACCCTCGCCGGCCCCAGGGGCCACGCCGCGCGCTCCGCGCCTCCCCCGCCGGCTCGACTGCTCCGCGGTCAAGCTATCGACTCCAGCTCCGCCATCGCTCGCAGCCGGGCCAGCGCCCGGTGCTGCGCAACACGAACCGCACCCGGTGACATGCCGAGCACATTACCCGTCTCCTCGGCGGACAGGCCCGACACCACTCGGAGCATGAGCAGCTGGCGCTGGTTGTCCGGGAGCCTGGACAGCAGTCTGCGGGCGTGCTCGGCCTCGATGTAGCGGACCACGGTCTCCTCGGGGCCGGGCCCCTCGTCGGGCCCGTCCGGAAGGTCCTGGGTGGGTACGGCGGAGCGCACGGAGCTGCGCAACGCGTCGGCCACCTTGTGGGAGGCGATGCCGAAGACGAAGGACGCGAACGGGCGCCCCATGTCCCGGTATCGGGGCAGCGCGGACAGCACCGCGATGCACACCTCCTGAGCCACGTCGTCCGCGATGTGGTACTGACCGGAAACCCGGCCGAGACGAGCACGACAATAACGGACGACCATTGGCCGTAACTGCGCGATCAGGGTTTCGATCGCGGTGCGATCTCCCTGAACGGCGAGGCTCGTCAGATCCTTGAGATCATCCCTATGGGCGATCCCCTCAGATCTCGTCGCAAGCCTTACCCCACTTTTGGCGTCGGCGACGCATCCCTCGGTCACGTTAGGCATGATGCCCGCCCCGATAGGGCCTGTCGTCATGGCGAACGGCTACGGATTGGTCACATTGAGGCGGAGATAACGGGGCGTAATCGAATGGCGACAGCAAGGCTCTTAGTATGCGTAAATATTTCACTTGATAGACAAATAAGTCGGCTATTTGTTAGAAGGACGTTTGGCCTTCCGCGCGACGCGCCGTGACGCTTTGGGGCCCCTTTCGGTTTACCGGAAAACGAAACGGCTCGCGCCCCCGAGGGGAGCGCGAGCCGTACCGGATCGGTGGAGATCAGTGGCCGTGGCCGTGACCGTGGCCGTGACCGCCGGCGGCGGCCGGGGCCTCCTCCTCGGGCTTGTCCACCACGAGGGCCTCGGTCGTCAGCAGCATGCCGGCGATGGAGGCGGCGTTCTGGACGGCCGAGCGGGTGACCTTGACCGGGTCGATGACGCCCTGGGCGATCAGGTCGCCGTACTCGCCGGTGGCGGCGTTGAAGCCCTGACCGGCGGAGAGCTCGGAGACCTTGGTCGTCACGACGTAGCCCTCACGGCCGGCGTTCTCGGCGATCCAGCGAGCCGGCTCGATGAGCGCCTTGCGGACCACGGCGACACCGGTCGCCTCGTCGCCGGACAGACCCAGGTCGTCGAGGACCTTGGCGACGTGGATGAGAGCGGAGCCACCGCCGGAGACGATGCCCTCCTCGATCGCGGCGCGGGTCGCGGAGATGGCGTCCTCGAGACGGTGCTTCTTCTCCTTGAGCTCCACCTCGGTGGCCGCGCCGACCTTCAGCACGGAGACACCGCCGGCGAGCTTGGCCAGGCGCTCCTGGAGCTTCTCGCGGTCCCAGTCGGAGTCGGACTGCTCGACGGCGTGCCGGATCTCCCTGACCCGGTCGGAGATCGCCTGCTGGTCGCCGGCGCCGTCCACGACGGTGGTGGCGTCCTTGGTGATCACGACGCGGCGGGCGGTGCCGAGGACCTCGAGGCCGACGTTCTCCAGCTTGAGGCCGACCTCTTCGCTGACGACCTCGCCGCCGGTGAGGATCGCGATGTCCTGCAGCATGGCCTTGCGGCGGTCACCGAAGCCCGGCGCCTTGACGGCGACGGAGGTGAAGGTGCCGCGGATCTTGTTGGTGACCAGGACGGCCAGGGCCTCGCCCTCGACGTCCTCGGCGATGACGAGCAGCGCCTTCTTGGTCTGCGCGACCTTCTCCAGCAGCGGCAGGAAGTCGGCGACGGAGGAGACCTTGCCCTGCGTGATCAGGATGTAGGGGTCCTCCAGGACCGCTTCCATGCGCTCCTGGTCGGTGACCATGTAGGGCGACAGGTAACCCTTGTCGAACTGGAGACCCTCGGTGAACTCCAGGTCCAGGCCCATGGTGTTGGACTCTTCGACGGTGATGACGCCGTCCTTGCCCACCTTGTCGAACGCCTCGGCGATCAGCTCGCCGATCTTGGCGTCCTGGGCGGAGATCGTCGCGACGTTCGCGATCTCCTTCTTGTCCTCGACCGGACGGGCGGACTCGATCAGCTTGTCGCTGACGGCCTTGGCCGCGAGGTCGATGCCGCGCTTGAGCGAGAGCGGCTGGGCGCCGGCGGCGACGTTGCGCAGACCCTCGCGGACCATCGCCTGGGCCAGGACGGTCGCGGTGGTCGTGCCGTCACCGGCGACGTCGTTGGTCTTGGTGGCGACTTCCTTGGCGAGCTGCGCGCCGAGGTTCTCGTACGGCGCCTCCAGCTCGACCTCACGGGCGATGGTGACACCGTCGTTGGTGATGGTCGGCGCACCGAACTTCTTGTCGATGACGACGTTGCGGCCGCGCGGACCGAGGGTCACCTTCACGGCGTCCGCCAGGGCGTTCACGCCACGCTCGAGAGCGCGGCGGGCGTCCTCCTCGAACGACAGGATCTTCGGCATGTCAATCCTCTCTAAAAGTACGTCGGCGCATCAAAGCCCCGGGCGCTCGCGCGGCCCGGGGCTCGATACGTCATCTTTATGAAGCGAGAACTACTTCTCGATGATGGCGAGCACGTCGCGAGCGGAGAGCACGAGGTACTCCTCGCCGCCGTACTTCACCTCGGTGCCGCCGTACTTGCTGTAGAGGACGATGTCGCCCTCCTTGACGTCGAGCGGGATACGCTTGTCGCCGTCCTCGTCCCAGTTGCCGGGGCCCACCGCGAGGACCTTGCCCTCCTGCGGCTTCTCCTTGGCGGTGTCCGGGATCACGAGGCCGGAAGCGGTGGTCTGCTCGGCCTCAAGCGGCTGGACCACAATGCGGTCGCCGAGCGGCTTAACGGGAACCTTGGTGGCGGTCGTCACGTCGGACCTCCCCTTCAGATTTGGATGATCTAGAAGAGGCGACCAGCGGTCTGCCGTCGCGGATGTCAGACCTGCCTCGTCGCATATTAGTTGGCACTCTCAAGGGGAGAGTGCCAATACGGAACAGTATGCAAGGAGGCCTTGACAGTCAACACGAACCGCCCGTCTGCGCTTCCCGCGAACGTCACCCCCGCCGCCGCACCACCGCCGGCAGGCCCCTAACGCGTGCGATCTGCTCCTCGTACAGCTCGCGGGAGCGCCGCAGGAAGTCCACCATGACCCGGAGTTCGGCCTCGGAGTATCCGGCGGTGATGCCGCGCCCCGCCTCGACGATCGGGCCGTAGAGCTCCATCGCCTTTCCGACGGCCTCGGGGGTGGCCCGCACGACGACCTTGCGGCGGTCACCGGGATCGGGTGAGCGCGTGAGGTGGCCCAGCCTCTCCAGCCGGTCGAGCATCGCGGTCACACTGCCCGTGGTCAGCCCCAGCTCCGCCCCCAGGACGCTGGGCGTGACGGCCTCGCGCCGCATCAGGATCTCCAGACATCGCAGGTCGGTGCGGTTGACCCCTAGACAGACGGCCGCCGCCTCGTCGAAGGCGTCCACCGCCGCCTGGTTCGCCTGGATCTCCTCGCCGAGCGCGGATATGAGCTCGCCCATGTTTTCTCTTGACATTCAAGCCTCTCGATCATCAAGATAAATATGTCTCGAACATCAAGCTACAAGCTTTTCAAGGGAAAACGAAGGAGTCGTCTTGCGTCCTCTCCATGTGATCGTCATCGGCGCGGGCACCGGCGGGATGTGCCTGGCCCAGGGCCTC
Source organism: Streptosporangium sp. CA-135522 (assembly GCF_050949235.1). Classification (NCBI taxonomy): domain Bacteria; kingdom Bacillati; phylum Actinomycetota; class Actinomycetes; order Streptosporangiales; family Streptosporangiaceae; genus Streptosporangium; species Streptosporangium sp. CA-135522. The sequence continues at coordinate 1,260,422 of NZ_CP192026.1, read as the reverse complement.
AAGCGGGCCGGAGTCTCGGTCGCCGTCTACGAGCGCCACAAGACTCGCTCCGACGGCCTGTACGGCTACCGCGTCGGCATCGACCCCATGGGCAACCGCGCGCTCAAGGAGTGCCTGCCGCCCGAGCTGTTCGACACCTACGTCGCGACCTGCGCCCGGTCGCCGAAGTTCTTCAACGTGCTGACCGAGGGACTGCGGACGACCGCGTCGTTCGAGCTCCTCCCGAACGACGACCCGGTCGACAGCGAGCGCTCGGTCTCCCGGATGACCCTGCGCCAGGTGCTGCTCACCGGCATGGACGACGTCGTCCATCACGGCAAGGAGTTCACCCACTACGAGCTGCACGAGGACGGCACGGTGACCGCCTTCTTCGCCGACGGCTCCCGCGCCACCGGCGACGTGCTCGTCGCGGCCGACGGCACCGGCTCCAGGGTCCGCCGGCAGTACCTGCCGCACGCCGAGGTGAAGGACACCGGCGTCATCGCGATCTCGGCCAAGGTCGAGATCACCGCCCGGACCAGGGCGCTGCTGCCGGCCGAGGCGTTCGAGGGGATCTCCCTGACCTTCGCCCCCAAAGGACGGTTCTGCATCTGGCACGTCATGGAGTTCAAGTGGGACCGCGACGGCTCGCTCAAGCACACCGTCGGCGGCAACGACGCCGAGCTGATCGAGCGGTGGCCCGGCCTGCTGTACGACAACACCCGCGACTACATCAACTGGGGCTTCTCCGCCGCGACCGACAAGTTCCCGCCCGACGTGCTGCGGATGCGCGGCGAGGAGCTCAAGCGACTGGTCCTGGACATGACCCGGGACTGGCACCCGCACATGCGCGAGCTGTTCGAGGCCGCCGACCCCGGAAGCTGCTTCCCCGTCAACATCCGCACCTCGGTGCCGATCCCTCCGTGGAAGACCACCGGCGTCACGCTGCTCGGCGACGCCATCCACACCATGACCCCCGGCCACGGCGTCGGCGCCAACACCGCCCTGCGCGACGCCATGCTCCTGTGCCGAGAGCTGGTCGCCGCGCACGCCGGCGACAAGACCGCACTGGAGGCGGTGGGCGCCTACGAGGCCGAGATGATCCCGTACGGCTTCGCCCGCGTCGCCGACTCCCTCGCACAGAACGGCACCGGCGGCGACGACCCGCTCCACCGGCCCGTCGTCGGACGCCTGGTCCTCGCCGCCACCCGGGCGTTCTTCAGGACGACCGCCCTGGTCCCGGCACTGAGGCGCAAGTTCATCGGCGACCTGACGGCCTACCGGGGCGCCGACGTGTGACCCGCGCACCCTTCGAGCTCCCGGGCCACATGCGAACCGCTCCACTTCCCAGCGACGCCGGCCCGGGATTCGGGGAACATACGGGAGGACGAGGCGACCTCCGACAGGAATGTAAACCAATGAGCACGCACGGTAACGACGGCGACGCTACGGTGGACGGCGTGACCAGCACGATAAGCGAGGAAACGGGCACGCTGAGCGAGGTCGGCGACCTGCTCGACAATTGGCCCTATCCCCCGGGCAGGGGATGGACGGCCGACGACCTCGACCGCCTTCCCGACGAAGGTCCCAACGGCGAGCTGGACTTCTTCAAGCACGTAGAACTCGTCGACGGAGCCCTCATCTTCATGTCCCCCCAGAAGCGCTTCCACGATGTCGTGATCCGCAGGCTTGCGAGCAGCTTCGAGGCCCAGGCGCCCGAGCGGCTCGCGGTGGCCACCCAGATGGACGTCACGCTCGGCGTGAGACAACGCCCCTGTCCCGATGTGCTGCTCATCGACGCAGCCCTGAATCATGATCACGACCGCACGTCATACGTCCCCGAGGAGGTCCATCTGGTCGTGGAGGTGGTCTCGCCCGAGTCCAAGCTGCGTGATCGCGAGGTGAAGCCGCGACGTTACGCCGGAGCTGGAATAGCGCATTTCTGGCGCATCGAGGAAGAAGCCGGCAAGCCGGTCGTCTACGTCTACGAGCTCGATCCCGCCACGTGCGTCTACGTCCCCACCGGCATCCACCACGGCAGGCTCTCGGTCGAGGTGCCGTTTCCCATCGAAATCGACCTGGCCGACCTCCTGAGCTGAGGCGGTAACGTCGGACGACGTGGACCTTGACGCATTCCGGGAGTTACTGACGCCGCGCGGCCAGGAGGCCTTGGGGGCGGCCGCCGAGCTGGCGGGCGACGACCCCGTGGCTGCGGTGACACGGCTCAGGAAGACCTACGACGCCGGCCTCACCTCGGCCGCGCTCACCCAGGCCACGCTCCGGCGTCGGGCACGGGAGAAGTTCGGCGCCGACGCCGATCTGATGTACTTCACGCCGAACGGCCTGGAGCAGGCCACCCGCCGTGAGGTCGCCGACCACCGGGCCCGCCGCATCTCTCCCGGCTCCCGGGTCGCCGACGTCTGCTGCGGCATCGGCGGCGACCTCCTCGCGCTCGCCCGGGCGGGATGCGAGGTGGAGGCCGTGGACGCCGACCCGCTCACCGCCGCGATCGCCCGGGCCAACGCCGACGCCCTCGGTTTCCGAGACCGGGTCTCGGTCCGCGCGGCCGACGCCGCCACGATCGATCCGGCCGCCTTCGACGTCCTGTTCGCCGATCCGGCCCGCCGTACCGCGCGGGGGCGGACCTTCGACCCGATGGCCTACTCACCGCCCTGGCCCGAGGTGCTGGAGATGGTCGCCAAGGCGCGGGCGGCCTGCCTGAAGGTCGCCCCGGGCATCCCCTACGAGTTCATCCCCACCGGCGCCGAGGCCGAGTGGGTCTCCTACAAGGGCGATGTCAAGGAGGCCGTGATCTGGTGCGGCGATCTGGCGGGCCAGACCGAGCGCAGGGCCACGATCCTGCCCACGGGCGCGACGCTGACGCCCGACCCGGAGCTCGGCCGGGCCGAGCACGGTCCCGTCGGCCGCTACGTGTACGAGCCGGACGGCGCGGCGATCCGGGCGCATCTCGTCGCGGAGATCGCCGCGATGGTCGGCGGCCACCTGCTCGATCCGCACATCGCCTACATCACCGGGGACGCCGCGTCGCGGACGCCGTGGGCGTCCCGGTACGAGGTCCACGAGGTGCTGCCGTTCTCGCTCAAACGGCTGCGGGCGGCGCTGCGCGAGCGCGGGGTCGGCAACGCGACGCTCAAAAAGCGCGGTTCGGCGGTGGACATCGAGCGCCTGCGAAAAGATTTACGGCTTTCTGGCGACAAATCCGCGGTGGTCATTCTCACCCGGATTATCGAAAGGCCGTTCGCCCTCATCTGCGCCCCTTCTTGACCTGCCAAAACGGCGAATTCGGACAATCAACCGACAATCACGATCTTTTAAATTCCGCTCTGAAAAACCTTGATCCAAACGCTAGGGTTGCCGGGCGGGAGTTCTTCCCGCGCCTGCGGTTCAACCGCGTTCATTAGCAAACCGGACCAATCCCACCGCGCGGCTGACCGTCGGCGAGTGAAGGAGCTTTCGGTGGATCACTCCGACCACACCCTGCTCCAGGCAGGCAGTCAGACCGCCATCTCCGACCGGATGCGCGAGCTCCTCGCCCGCGCCGCCCAGGATCACGTGTACGAACAGCGCACCCAGGGCGCCGTGCTGGATGAGATCCGTCAGCGTCTGGAAGGCATGGAGTGGCTGCTGCGCGAGGTCAGGGAGCGCGAGCTCGGCGGGCTGAACGGCACGCTGGAATCCGTCCACGGCCGCCTGGACGACATCGCCGTGCGTCCGCCGGCATGGGCCGAGGGCCTCGCCCAGCACGTCGAGGCGGTCCGTGACCACGTGGACGCCGTGGGCGAGCGCGTCGGCTCGGTGGGCCAGCGCGTCGACTCCGTCCGCGACCGGGTCACCCCCATCGGGGAGCTGCCGAGCCTGTGGGCCGATGTCGGCACCGTCGGCGAGAACGTCGAGGAGGTTCTCACCCGCCTGCAGTCGGTCGCCGACGACACCCGGGGCGTCGGCGACCGGATGGGCGACGTCACCAAGCGCCTCGGCCAGATCCAGACGAACATGGAGGCGGCGGCCAACCGCTTCACCCGCCTGGACAGGTCGCTGGGCGACCTCGCCCAGCGTGCCGAGCGTCTTGAGTCGGGGATGGCCGAGCTGTCGTCGAGCGTGCGAGAAGCCGTCGGCGACGCGGCCGAACGCCTGCTCGCCGCGGTCGAGCAGGTCAACGGCCGGGTCGACCTGCTCGTGAGCCGGATGGACGGCCGGGCCGACGGCGTGGAGGGCCGGATCGAGGGGCTGGACGGCCGGTTGAGCGGGATCGACGGGCGCCTGAGCGCGCTGGACGAGCGGATGACGGGCGTGGGCTCCCACCTCGGCGAGGTCACCACCCGCCATGACGGGCGTTTCGACACGCTCGACGAGCGCCTCGACGACGTCGAGGGCCGGGTCACCAGCCGTGTCGACGTCGTCGACTCCCGCCTGTGCACGTTGGAAGGCCAGGCCGAGAAGATCGGGCTGAGGCTGGAGACCGTCGACGAGCGGGTCGAGGCGGTCGACCGGCACGTGGGCCGGCTGCCCGCGACCCTGAACATCGGAGAGATCATCGGCGAGCAGACCGGCGATCACGCCAGACGCTTCGACGCCCTGGACGAGCGCGTCGTGCAGACCCAGGCCGCCCTTCTCCCGCTGGCCGACCTGCTGCGTGCCCAGCCCGACCGCGAGCAGCTCGCCGAGGCCCTCAGCGAGACGATGGAGCCCGCCCGCACCGACCTCACCCGACGCCTCGGCGCGCTGGAGGAGACCATGCTGGCCCTGGCCGAGGCGCTCCTGCGCCCCACCCGCAATGACAAGGACTGACCCGGCACGCCCCTCGCCGGCCTCCGCCCGTCCCCCATGAAGCCTCGGGAGACCGACGGAGGAAAGCCTCACCCGGACCGACCCGCCCCGTGTGCGGCCCCACCCTCGCGCGAGACCCGTGCCCCGCACGGGGACGGGGTCACACGTGGACGGTGGTGATCGGAAGCGAGGAGTCGGCGGGGATGTCCAGCAGGGACGGGGCGATGCCGGCCGCCACCAGATCGGAGCCGAGCGCGGCCACCATGGCCCCGTTGTCGGTGCACAGCCCCGGGCGGGGGACGCGCAGCCGTACGCCGGCGGCGTCGCAGCGCTCCTGGGCGAGGGCCCGCAGCCGGGAGTTGGCCGCCACGCCGCCGCCGATCAACAGGTCCCGCACGCCGTGCGTGCGGCACGCCTGCAGGGCCTTGCGGGTCAGCACGTCGACCACGGCCTCCTGGAAGGAGGCCGCCACGTCGGGCACGTGCACCGGCTCGCCGCCGCGCTGGCGGGCCTCCACCCAGCGCGCCACGGCGGTCTTGAGCCCGGAGAAGGAGAAGTCCAGCGTTCCGTCGTCCTGCTTGCCGCGCGGGAACGCGATGGCCGTGCCGGAGCCGTCGCGAGCCACCCGGTCGATGTGCGGGCCGCCGGGGAAGGGCAGGCCGAGCACCCGGGCCACCTTGTCGAACGCCTCGCCGGCGGCGTCGTCGACCGTGGAGCCCAGGGAGATGATGTCCTTGGCCACGTCGGGCACCAGCAGCAGGGAGGAGTGACCGCCGGAGACCAGCATGGCGATGCACGGCTTGGGCAGGGCGCCGTGTTCGAGCTGGTCCACCGCCACGTGGGCGGCAAGGTGGTTCACGCCGTACAGGGGCACGCCCAGGCCGAGAGAGTAGGCCTTGGCTGCGGCGACGCCGACGAGCAGGGCGCCGGCCAGGCCCGGCCCGGCGGTCACCGCGATCGCGTCGATGTCGGTGAAGCGCAGGCCCGCCTGCTCCAGGGCCCGCTCGATGGTCGGGGTCATCGCCTCCAGGTGCGCCCGGGAGGCCACCTCCGGCACCACGCCGCCGAATCGGGCGTGCTGCTCCACGCTGGAGGCGATCGTGTTGGCCAGCAGGGTGTGCCCCCGGACGATGCCCACTCCGGTCTCGTCACAGGAGGTCTCGATGCCCAGGACCAGAGGTTCGTCACGCATTGAGATCCTTCTTCATCGTGATCGCGTCGGTGCCGTCCTCGTAGTAACGGCGGCGCAGGCCGATCCGCCCGAACCCGAACCGTTCGTACATGGCCTGCGCGTTCGGGTTGTCGGCGCGCACTTCCAGGAAGACCGCGCGCACACTCCGCCGTACGGCCTCCGCCAGCAGCTCGGTCAGCATGGCCGCGCCGATGCCGGTCCGCCGCCGGTGGGCGGAGACCGCGATGGTCTGCACATCGGCCTGGTCCCCGGCCGCGAAGAGCCCGGCGTAGCCGATGATCTCCTCCTCCAGCAGCGCCACCACGTAGTGCCGGGTTCTGGGCTGGTCGTCGAGCTCCCCGCGGAGCATGCCCTCGCTCCAGGCGTCGCGCGGGAAGGTCTCCCTCTCGATCTTCATCACGGCGGGCAGGTCGTCGACGGTCATCTGGCGCAGCACCACACTCATGTGGAGACCTTCTTCGGTGCCGAAGGCACCTGGGCGTCGGGGCGGCGCAGGTAGATGGGACGGGGAAGGCTCAGCACGGGATGCGTGCCGCTCTCCACCACCTCCCGGACATCCGGCTCACCGAGCTGCTCGGCGGCCAGTGCCGCCAGCGCTCCCGCGAAGGGGTATTCGGGCGCGTCGAGCAGGCGGGAGGCTCCGACGACCTCGGCGTACATCCGCGCGCCGGCGCCGACGAGGGGAAGCTCGCCGGGCAGGTCCTGTGGCTTGTCCACCGACGGCCCGGACAGCCGGACCCGTAGATCCTCGTAGTGGCCCCAGAACACCTCCTTGCGCCGCGCGTCGGTGGCCACCAGGAACGGCTCGGTCAGCCCGCTGCCGTAGGCGACGGCGTCGAGCGTGCACACGCCGTAGGCCGGGACGCCCAGTGACGTCGCGAGGGCCTGGGCGGTCATCAGACCGACCCTCAGGCCGGTGTAGGGGCCGGGCCCCGCGCCCGCGACGACCGCGGTGACGTCGCCGAGCACGACCCCTGCCTCCCGCAGGACCGTCTCGATCGTGGGCACGAGCAGCTCACCGTGACGACGCGCGTCAACGGTCGTCGACTCGGCGAGGACCCTCTCACCGTCGTGCAGCGCTGCGGTGACGGCGGGGGTCGCGGTATCAAAGGCCAGGACCAGCACGAAAAGTCAGCCTAGCCCGTCGGACGACGCACCGGCCCACTTCGGGGCCGTCCCGTGGTCAGGCCGCGGAGCCGGCCGGCTTGACCAGGGTGGCGTAGACGATCACGTTGTCGCGGTACTCGTGCTTGTCCCAGTCGAAGTTCCCGCCGCAGGTGATCAGCCGGAGTCCGTCCTCCAGATAGACCTTGTCCGCCGGGAAGCGGTCCTTGCCGACCTGCTCGACGGAGTCCACGCGGTACTGGGCGACCTTCCCGTCGCTGCGCACGATCTTGACTACCTGCCCCTCCCGGATCTGCTTGAGCTTGAAGAAGACCGCGGGGGCCGTCTTGGTGTCGACGTGCCCGAGGATCACCGCGGGCCCCTCCTCGCCCGGGACCGCGCTGTCCTTGACCCAGCCCGCCGTACCCGGCTTCTCGTACGGCGGAAGCTCGATCTGGCCGTCGGTCACGCCGAGCTTCATCAGGGGCGCCCTGATGCCCAGCGACGGGATGTCGAGGCGGCTGGGCACGATCGAGGACCGGGCGGGCGCCGTGATCTCGCCCCCGCCCCTGTTGAAGGCGACCATGACGGCGCCGGTGATGACCCCTGCCACGATGATCCGTGACCAGCGGGAGGATTCGGCCATCGGAACCGGTCGCGGCTAGGAGCGGCGGCGGCGCACGACCGCCAGGCCGATGCCGCCGGCGAGGGCGGCCGCCAGCAGTGCCCCGGTCACGCCGAACGGCATGCCCGACTCACCCGGGCCGCCGGCCGCGGTGCCGCCGCCGCCCGTGCCCGGGGCGTGGGTGCTGATGACGGTCCGGGTCGGCCTGGAGGTGGGGGTGTCCCTGGGAGTGGGCTTGGAGGTGGGCTTGACGTCCGTCACGACCTTGAGACTGGCCTTGCCGGTGTCGTTGGTCCCCTCGCACCTGGCGTTGACGTCGTAGTCGCCGGCCTTGCTGCCGGTGGCGACGGTCGCCTGACCTCGGACCCACGGCTTGGCCACGGGGGTGGCGCTGGCGGAGGGCGCCGGGGTGGGGGTCGTGAGGATCGGGTCGAGCGTGACCGGCGAGCGGAAGACGTGCGACGACGCGGTGCCGCGGTGCTCGGGACCGCCCTCGGGGATCGGGCAGTTGGCCAGCACCCACACCTTCTGCCCCGCCTTGACGCGGGACGGGCTCAGCTGGACCTCGATGTCCTGCCGGCTGATCCCCGTCCCCGGCGCGGTGGGCGAGGCCGTTCCCGTGGGACTGCCCGAGTTCGCCTCGGCCGTGCACCCGACCATGCAGGCCATCCCGAAAAGGGTGATGGCTCCTAGAACCGCGACACGCTTGACCCTTGGCACCGTCGCACTCCACTCCGCAGTCCGGCCGACGACCCTCGCCCGGCACAACTTCCCACCACTCCCCCATTAAACATGGGCAAACACGTCAGAGTCGATCTTCAACCCTGATGATCTATATCAAGTGGGATGTAGTGCCAGCGTGCCAGGATTCCCGCGGCTACGGGGGCGAATCAGACGATGCCCTCCCATCGGGCGCCGACTCCGCGGAGCCGTACCGTCCGTTCCTCGCCGGTTTGACCCCGTTCGATGGAAATCTCCAGCCGGTCGTCGGTGAGCCCCTCGACCAGGCCCTCGCCCCACTCCACGACCGTCACCGACTCCTCCAGCGAGGCGTCCAGGTCGAGGTCGTCGACCTCCAGGTCACCGCCCAGCCGGTAGGCGTCCGCGTGGACCAGCGCGGGGCCTCCCGACAGCGACGGGTGCACCCGGGCGATGACGAAGGTCGGAGAGGTGATCGGCCCGCGCACCTTGAGCCCGTCGGCGATGCCCTGGACCAGGGTCGTCTTGCCCGCGCCGAGCGGCCCGGACAGCACCGCCAGGTCTCCCGGGCGCAACAGCCCGGCGAGCTCCACGCCCAGCTCCCGCATCTCCTCGGCGGTCGCCACGATTCTCACTGCTCGATCACTCCCGTTGATGTCGTGCCGCCGCGGTCCCGCGGCGGCTTCGCGGATCAGGCTCCGCGCCCGCGCCCCGCGGCCCGGCTCACCGCTCGGCCTCGTCCGCGGCCGCCCGCTTGAGCAGGTCGCGCAGGGCGTCGTTGACGACGGTCGGCCGTTCCAGCTGGACCAGGTGCGAGCTGTCGGGGACCTCGGTGAACTGGGCCCGGGGCAGGGCCGCCGCCATCGCCTTGCTGTGGTCCACGGGCGTCAGCCAGTCCTTGTCGCCCACCACGATGGAGGTGGGCAGGCCGTCCAGGACACCCAGCGCGCCCAGCTTGTCGTGTGACATCAGCGCCGGGTAGAAGTTGGCGATCACCTCGAACGGGGTGGAGCGGATCATCGACTCGGCGAAGTCCACCACCGTGGGGCTGACGTTCTTGGAGTCGCCGAAGCCCAGATAGCGCAGGGCCAGGAAGGCCACGTCGTTGCCGGCCTCGCGGCTCTTGTCCACCAGCGTGCCGTTACGGCCCAGCACCGACACCGTGCCCGGCGTGATCTTGTGCACCGCCTTGGCCAGCAGCGCGGGCAGCCCCAGGGAGATCTCGGCCAGTTTGCCCGAGGAGGTGGAGATCAGCGCGACGCCCTTGATCCTGTCACCGAACAGCCCGGGGTGCCGGTCGGCCAGCGCCATGATCGTCATGCCGCCCATGGAGTGGCCGACCAGGACGCAGGGCCCGGGCACCAGCGCGTCGATCACCTCGGCCAGATCGTCGCCGAGCCGGTCGATCGTCGAGTCCTCGGGCGTGGCGCGCGGCGAGCGCCCGTGGGAGCGCTGGTCCCACAGGACCAGGCGGTAGGAGTCACGCAGATCGCGGCGCTGGTAGTGCCAGGAGTCGAGGTTGAGGGTGTAGCCGTGGCACAGCACCACGGTCAGCGGGGCGTCCTCGGGGCCGTCCACCTCGGCGTAGAGGGACACCCCGTCGGAGGTGGTGACCGTGGTGGGCCGGCCGCGCAGCTCGCCCAGCGGCTCGTTGGCCTCCAGGTCGGGCCGGAGCCTGATGCGGCCGACGGCGTAACGCTTGGCCAGGGCCGCGGCGGCCACCCCGGCCGACGCCACACCGACGATCGCGCCCGCGATTCCGACCCTGCGCCGTGTGGTATTACTCATGCGACCCCCTGAGCTGCCTCTCACCGGTAAACGCGTGGAACCCGCGAACCGATCCTGGTCACGATCTCATGCGTGATCGTGCCAAGGGAATCCGCCCACTCCTGTGCGGTCGGCTCGCCCCGCGAACCGTCGCCGAACAGGATCACCTCATCCCCCTCGGTCAGCGGGTCGTCCCCCATGTCGATCACGAACTGGTCCATGCAGACCCGCCCGACGATCCGCCGTCGCCGGCCGCCCGCCAGCACCTCCACCCGATCGGTGGCGTGCCGCAGGATCCCGTCCGCATACCCGAGAGGGACGAGGCCGAGCGTGGTCTCGCGATCGGTCACGTGCAGGTGCCCGTAGGACACTCCCGAGCCCGCCGGGGTCCGCTTGGCCAGCGCGAGCCGCGCCACCAGGGTCATCGCGGGGCGCAGGCCGAAGTCTCCGAGCTCGGGAATGGGGCTCAGCCCGTAGAGCGCGATGCCCGGCCGGACCATGTCGTAGCGCGCCTGCGGCAGCGTCAACGCGGCCGCCGAGTTGGCGATGTGCCGGATCACGTGGGAGCCGGCGGCGCCGGCCTTCTCGGCGACGGCCAGCGCGTCGTCGAAGGCGGTGAGCTGGACGTCGATGGACGGGTGTCCGGGGATGTCGGCACAGGCGAAGTGTGACCAGACTCCCACGACCTCGATCGTGCCGTCGGACTGGCGGGCCATGGCACGGTCCACCACCGCCGGCCAGTCGGCGGGCGTCGCGCCGCCGCGGGTGAGGCCGGTGTCGGCCTTCAGGTGCACCCGGGCGGCCTTGCCCGTACGGCCGGCCGCCTCGGCGATGTCATCCACCAGCGCCACGGTGGCGGCCGACAGCTCCACGTCCCGGCCGATCGCCTCCTCCAGCGGCTCGCCGGGCGGGATGAGCCATGACAAAATCGGCGCGGTGACCCCGGCGTCCCGTAGTTCGAGGGCCTCGCGGATGAAGGCGGTGCCGAGCCGGGCGGCCCCGCCCTCCAGGCCGGCCCGGCCGCAGGCGACCAGCCCGTGCCCGTAACCGTCGGCCTTGACCGCGAACATGATCTCGGCGCCGGGGGCGCGGTCCCGCAGGAGGGCGACGTTGTCCCGGATCGCCGAGAGGTCCACCCGCGCCTCGGCCGGGGTCATCGGGAAACTCATCTTGCCAGTCTCGCAGGTCGGCCGCCTTCGCGGCGTCGATCGGCGATCGACGCGATGACCCCGGAGAGGGCCTCGACGACGTCCCAGGCGGCGAGCGGGCCGTGCCGCCCGGCGATCCCGTGCAGGTGGGCGGCGCAGGAAGCCGCGTCGTACGGGCTGAGCCCGCCGGCCAGCAACGCGCCCGCGAGCCCGGCCAGCACGTCGCCGGTGCCGCCGGTGGCCAGCCAGGGGCTGCCGGTGAGATTGGCCCTGACCGGCGAGCCCTCGCCTGCCACCAGCGTGGTCGAGCCCTTCAGCAGCACGGTCACGCCCAGCTCCGAGGCGGCCCGCCGTACGTGCTCCAGCCGCCGGGCCTCGATCTGCTCCCTCGGCACGTCCAGCAGCCGGGACAGTTCGCCGGCGTGCGGAGTGATCAGCACCGGCGCGGTCCGCCGGAGCAACGACCTGTCCCGGGCGACCAGTGTGAGCCCGTCGGCGTCCACGAGCACCGGGACGTCGCTCGCCAGCACCGCGCGGGCGATGGCGAGCGACTCGGGCTCGGTGCCGAGGCCGGGCCCGAGGACCCATGCCTGCACCCGGCCCACCTGCTCGATTCCCTCGCCCGGCCGCAGAGAGGTGATCACGGCCTCGGGCCAGCGGGCCCGCACCTGGTCCACCGGCTCGGCGACTCCCGCGTAACGGACCAGGCCCGCCCCCGCCCGGATCGCCCCGCCGACGGCCAGCACCGCGGCCCCGGTGTAGCGGTGGCTTCCGGCCGCGATGCCGACGACTCCCCTGCTGTACTTGTCGGAGGCCGCGTCCGGCCGGGGCAGCATCGCCGCCACGTCGTCGTCGGTCAGCGCGGTCGCCTCGGGACCCGGCAGGTGGGGCCCGAGCCCGATGTCGACCAGCTCCACCCGGCCCGCGTTCCCCGAGCCCGGGGCGACGAGCAGGCCGATCTTGTAAGCGCCGAACGTCACGGTGACGTCCGCCCGGACCGCGGCCCCCTCGATCCGCCCGCTGCTCGCGTCCACCCCGCTCGGCACGTCCACCGCGACCACCGCGCCACGTGCGTCGCCGGTCAGCCTCGCGAGGGTCGCGTACGGCTCGCGCAGGGCCCCGGTCCCGCCGATCCCGGCCAGCCCGTCCACGACCAGGTCCGCCGCGCCGATGAGCTCGCCGGCCTGTGTGGCGGCGCGCGGGGTCGTCACCCGGCCGCCGGCCCGCCGCAGGGCCGCGAGCCCGGCTTCGTGGACGCGCGTCCCGGCGAGGACCGCGTCCACCCTGGCCCCCCTGGAGGCCAGACGCGCTCCGGCGTAGAGGGCGTCGCCGCCGTTGTCGCCACCGCCGACCAGCAGCACGACGCGGGAGCCGTACACCCGCCCGAGTGTCCTGGCGCAGATCACGGCGAGCCCGGTGGCCGCCCGTTCCATCAGTGTGCCTTCGGGCAGCCCGGCCATCAGCGTCGACTCGGCCGCCCTGATCCGGTCGGCGGTGTAAGCGGTCAGCATGATCCCGACGCTATCCCGCGCCGGTCCGCGGCGCGTGGTCCGGCGCGTGCTCCGACGCGCCCCGGCCCTCGGCGATCACGTAGGCGATGGCCACGCCCCCGTCGTGTGTCAGCGACACGTGCCAGCGCGTCACGCCGAGCGCCGCCGCGACCTCGGCGACCCGCCCGCTGACGTGCAGCTCCGGCCGGCCGTGCTCGCCGGTGCGCACCTCGGCGTCCAGATGGGCCAGGCCCGGAGGCGCGCCGAGCGCCTTGGCCACCGCCTCCTTGGCCGCGAACCGCGCGGCCAGCGACTGCGTGGCCAGCACCCGCTCGACCTCGGTGAACAGACGCATCCGCAGCCCCGGGGTCCGCTTCAGCGTCGCCTCGAACCGGGCCACGTCCACGACGTCCACACCGATGCCCACGATCACGAATACAGGTTAGCGAAGCGCGCCCACCATGACCGTTTTCCGGGGATCGGCAAGGATTGCCCTGCCGGTCGGGTGATCCAGTCCCCTTCCCCTTTCCATGCTCCGGTAATCCATAGGTGTTATCCACAGGCTGTGGACCACCGCCTCGGGGTCGGACGTCTACTCCACGGTGACGGATTTGGCCAGGTTGCGGGGCTGGTCGACGTCGTGCCCCTTGGCGGCGGCCAGCTCGCAGGCGAAGACCTGCAACGGCACCGTGGCGACCAGCGGCTGCAACAGCGTCGGCACGACGGGGATGCGGATCAGCGTGTCGGCGTAGGGCTCGACCGCGCCGTCCCCCTCCTCCGCGATGACGATGGTCTTGGCGCCCCTGGCCCGGATCTCCTGGATGTTGGACACGATCTTGTCGTGGATCACGCGCTGGCCCGACGGGGACGGGACGACGACCACGACGGGGAGACCTTCGTCGACCAGCGCGATCGGACCGTGCTTGAGCTCCCCCGCCGCGAAGCCCTCGGCGTGCATGTAGGCCAGCTCCTTGAGCTTCAGCGCCCCCTCCAGCGCGACGGGGAAGCCCACGTGGCGGCCGAGGAAGAGCACGCAGCGCTCGTTCGCCAGCGAGCGGGCCAGCGCGCGGACCGGTTCCACGGTCGCGAGGACCTCCTGCACCTTGGAGGGCGTCTCGGCCAGCCGGTCGATGATCTGGGAGATCTCGTCGCCGAACTTGGTGCCCCGGACCTGGGCCAGGTAGAGCGCCACGAGATAGCAGGCGACGAGCTGGGTGAGGAAGGCCTTGGTGGAGGCGACGGCGATCTCCGGGCCCGCGTGGGTGTAGAGGACGGCGTCGGACTCGCGCGGGATCGTGGAGCCGTTGACGTTGCAGATGGCCAGCACCCGCGACCGCTGCTCGCGGGCGTGCCGCACGGCCATCAGCGTGTCCATCGTCTCGCCGGACTGGGTGATCACGATGATCAGCGTGTCCCGGTTGAGGATCGGGTCGCGGTAGCGGAACTCGCTGGCCAGCTCGACCTCGCACGGCACCCCGGCCCAGTGTTCGATGGCGTACTTCGCGATGAGCCCGGCGTGATAGGAGGTTCCGCACGCGACTACGATGATCTTGCTGACGTCCCGCAGCTCCTGGTCCGACAGCCGCATCTCGTCCAGCACCAGCCGGCCGTCGGGGCCGATCCGGCCGAGCAGCGTGTCGGCGACCGCTCTCGGCTGCTCGGCGATCTCCTTGAGCATGAAATGGTCGTGGCCGCCCTTCTCCGCGGCCGAGGCGTCCCAGTCCACGTGATAGCTCCGCGTCTGCGCGGGGTTGCCGTGGAAGTCGGTGACCGCGACGTTCGACGTCCGCAGCTCCACGACCTGGTCCTGGCCGAGCTCGACCGCCTCCCGCGTGTAGGCGATGAACGCCGCCACGTCCGAGCCGAGGAAGTTCTCCCCCTCCCCGCGTCCGACCACCAGCGGCGAGTTACGCCGTGCGCCCACCACCACGTCCGGTTCGTCCACCGAGACCGCGAGCAGGGTGAAGGCCCCCTCCAGCCGCCGGCACACCCGGCGCATCGCCTCCGCCAGGCCGTACCCGGCGAACCGCTCCAGCAGGTGCGCCACCACCTCGGTGTCGGTCTCGGAGAAGAGCTTGTGCCCGTCGTCCTCCAGCTCGGCCCTGAGCTCGGCGAAGTTCTCGATGATGCCGTTGTGGATGACGGCGATCCGATCCTCGCAGTCGGTGTGCGGATGGGCGTTGCGGTCGGTCGGCGCGCCGTGGGTGGCCCACCGGGTGTGCCCGATCCCCGCCGTCGCCGGCGGCGCGGGCCGGGTGGCCAGTATGGAGCGCAGGTTGACCAGCTTCCCCGCCCGCTTCTCCACGGTCAGCGCCCCGTCGGCGCCTACCAGAGCGATCCCGGACGAGTCGTACCCGCGGTATTCGAGGCGCCCCAATCCCTCGATCGCGACCTCGACCGCCTGCCGCCGGCCGACGTATCCCACGATTCCACACATGGCCAACCCCCTTCGTCATGAGAAAGATCGGCCGCAGAGCCTATGGAGAACCCCCCGGAGAGCTCAAGAATCCTGCCTGTCATCGGGCAGGACGGTCCCCACGGGGAAGCCCTTCCGACCGATCAGTAGGCTTCGGGACTATGGCCAACGGGTGGGACGCGACGCCGTACGTCGAGCTGAGCCGGGCGCAGTGGAGCGAGCTTCGCAAGAACACGCCCCTGACGCTCACCGAGGAGGAGCTCGAAGAACTGCGCGGCGTCGACGACCCGATCGACCTGGCCGAGGTCACCGACATCTACCTGCCGCTCACCAGGCTGCTCAACCTGCACTTCACCGGGGCCAGGCAGCGCAGCGCGGCGCTCAACACCTTCCTCGGGGCCAGCCAGCGGCCCGCGCCGTACATCCTGGGCATCGCCGGCAGCGTCGCGGTCGGCAAGTCCACCACCGCCCGGCTGCTGCACACCCTTCTGGCCCGCTGGCCCGAGCACTCCCGGGTGGACCTGATCACCACCGACAGCTTCCTCTACCCGAACAAGGTCCTCGCCGAGAAGGACATCACGCACAGGAAGGGCTTCCCGGAGAGCTACGACCGGCGCGCCCTGGTCAGGTTCGTCGCCGACGTCAAAGCCGGCCTGCCCGAGGTGAGCGCCCCCGTCTACAGCCACCTGGAGTACGACATCGTGCCGGGCGCGACCCAGACCGTGCGCGAGCCCGACATCCTCATCGTCGAGGGCCTGAACGTCCTGCAGCCCGCCCCGCCCACCGCGCTCGCGGTCAACGACTACTTCGACTTCTCCATCTACGTGGACGCCAAGGTCGAGCACATCCGCGCCTGGTACGTGGACCGCTTCCACAAACTCCGCCGCACGGCCTTCGAAGATCCCAAGTCCTACTTCAAATACCTCGCCGAACTGTCGGACGACGAGGCGACCGCGTTCGCCAGGAACGTCTGGCGCGACGTCAACGAACGCAACCTGGTGCAGAACATCGCCCCCACCCGGGGCAGGGCCGGCCTGGTGCTGAGCAAGGGCGCCGACCACTCGATCCGCCGGGTACGGCTGCGCCGCGTCTGACCCCCTTCGGGGACCTGCGACAACCCTGCCTCCGCAGCGGCTCGACCGGGTATCAGCCGGGTATCCGCCGGTCCCGTCCGGTGGCGGTATCGGCCGGGCGGCATGCCGTACTCGCGCTTGAACGCCTTGGCGAAGGCGAACTCCGAGGTGTGGCCGACACTCTCGGCGACGGTCTTGAGGGGCGCGTCGCTCTCGCGGAGCAGGCGTCCGGCACTGGTCATGCGCCACCAGGTCAGGTAGGTCATCGGCGGCCGGCCCACCAGGGCGGTGAACCTCTCGGCGAACACGGTCTGGCCTTTCGCTTCGACAAGACTCCCGGCAGCTACCTCGCCGGCCTCCATCTCCGCGGAGCCATCCTGTGGATCCGCAGCCTTCAGCCCATCTGAAGATCCGGACGCCGTACAGATCCTAGTTGGAGCGGGGCCGGAGCAGGTCTTCGACAAGGGTGTCCACCAGACCGTGGGGGATGCTCGCCCCCGTCAGGGCGCGATAGACGATCGGGCCGACAAGAGCGTCCATCGTGGCGTCGGGGCCGAGGCTGGGCGAGATCTCGCCGGCGTCGATCCCGCGCACGAGCATGTCGCGTTCCCGTTCACGGCGTGGACCGAGATAGCGCTGGTGAAAGCTTTGGGCCGTGCCGGGATCGTGCTGCGCCTGGGCGATGAGTGCGAGCAGGACCTTGCCGGCAGGGTCGCGGGCGAGGAATCGCGCGAAGCCGCGCAAGTAGCCACGGATGCTTTCCGCCGTGGGCTTGTCCGTGGGGACGGGAAGGCGCTTGTTGCTGTCTTCGATGAGCGTGTCAAGGAGGATCTCGACCTTCGAGGGCCACCAGCGGTAGATCGTCTGCTTGGCGACGCCGGCACGACGCGCGATCGCCTCGATGGTCAGAGCGCCGAAGCCGTGCTCGACGAGCAGGTCGTCCGCGGCATGAAGCACGGCCAGACGTGCGGCCTCGTCGCGCCTGGGGCCGGAGCGCGCCCTGCGGGGCTGAGAGTTCGCGGCGGGCATGCGGGACACACTACCCGTCAGCGGTGCCGTACATTTGTCTAGACGCGACGTCGCGTCTAGATTGAGGGACCCACCGCGAAGGAGTGAATGTGTCCGCCACGTCCAACCGCCAAGCTCTCATCATCGGAGCCTCTCGAGGGTTGGGGCTTGTCCTCGCCAACGAGCTCGCTCGACGCGGCTGGCGCGTCATCGCCACGACGCGCCAGAGCGGCGGCGAGCTGCAAGCGAATGCCGATGCCTGGAATGGACGACTGAAGGTCGAATCGTTGGAGATGACAAACTCCGAACAGCTAGCCGCTCTGCGCGAGCGCCTGGCCGGCTGTCGACTCGATCTGCTTTTCGTCAACGCTGCAATCGACCGAGGTGATCTGCCGATCGACGAGGTCTCGACCGACATGTTCACCGAGGTGATGATCACCAACGCGTTGAGCCCGTTGCGCGCCGTTGAGGCCCTCCGCGGACTCGTCGCGCCCGGCGGAACCGTCGCGGTCATGTCATCTGAGCAGGGCAGCATCTCGCGAAACACCGAGCCCGGATTTGAGCTCTACAAGGCCAGCAAGGCCGCGCTCAACCAGCTGATGCGCAGTTACGCCACCCGTCATGCCGACGACGGACAGACCAAGCTGCTCATCGACCCCGGCCACAATCAGACCCGGCTCGGCGGACCCGACGCGCCCCTCAGCCCTCAGGAGAGCATCCCGGCCGTCGTCGACGTCCTCGAAACGCAGGCCGGCGGCCCCGGCCTGCGGTTCCTGGATCGCCACGGCGAGATCGTCCCGTGGTAGAGCTCCAGGTCAAAGCGCCAGGCTGCGCCTCTCTCCTTATGTTGTGGGCAGAGTGAATCGGGCGTAGTTTGCCCGGCTCATTCCGTCAGCCCCGGTGTACGCCGACAGCGTCGCATCCGTCCATTCATCGGGTCACTCGACTGAGCAGTCCGAGGGCGCCCCTGAAGCATGCGCCGACTCGTCCGAGCGGCGGGGGCGCCGGAGCGACATGGCTTGCTGTGGCCACCGGCGTTCGACCTGATCGATCTCCGCGGGGTGCGACTCTGCGACCGCGGCTTTCGCGCGGCGACGCTCGCTGCCGAGTTCACCGCCGGCTCCCGCTGTGAGACGACCGATGAGGGTCGGCTCGTACGTGCGCACGCGTCCCTTGCAGGCCGAACAGGATGAGAAGCTCGACCACGCCGCCATCGGCGCTGCCCAGCCAGTGCGGCAAGGACGTGTCGAACTCGGCCGCCTCACCGGGCGGCAACGTCAGGTCGCGCTCGCCGAGCACGAGCCGCAGGCGACCGTTGAGCACGTACAGCCATTCGAAGCCTTCGTGAGTCTGCGGGGTCGGTTCGAGTGGTTCCGGCTGGGCGGGGATGATCATCTTGAACGCGTGCACTCCGCCCGGTCGCCGGGACAGGGGCACGAAGGTCATCCCAAACCGGTGGATCGGCTTGAGGTGTATCCGGGGGTCGCCGGTGCGCGGGGCACCGACGAGGTCGTCCAGCGGAACGTCGTAGGTACGAGCCAGCGGCAGCAGCAACTCCAGGGTCGCCCGGCGCTGCCCGCTCTCCAGCCGGGACAGGGTGCTCTCCGACACACCGGTGCTCGCCGCGAGATCGGCGAGGGTGAGGCCGCGGTCACGACGCAGCGCACGAAGTCGCGGCCCCACCGCGTCAAGCACGTCGTCGTCCGTCTTGCGATCCACGAGACCATCTTGCCAGAACCGCAAGTTTCCGTGCCAAATCGTGGCCCGCCTGTCAAGACTGAGCGCACACCGACAGAAGGAGTCTTGATGAGTGCCACCGATGCGGTCACGTTCTGGGACGGCGTCCACGCGGCCCGACAGGCAGCCATCCACCCGCGGCCGAATGCCCGCCTCACCGAGACGGTCACCGGCCTGTCACCTGGCGATGCGTTGGACCTCGGATGCGGCGACGGCGGCGACGCGCTGTGGCTCGCCGGCCAGGGGTGGCACGTCACCGCCGCCGACATCTCGGCCGTGGCGGTCGAGCGGCTCGCCGCCCTCGCCCGCTCACACGGCCTGGACGGCCGAGTCACCACCGTGCGGCATGACCTACGCGCGTCTTTCCCGCACGGCGAGTTCGACCTGATCTGCGCCCACTACCTGCACACCCCCTTCGATCTGGACAGAGCGACCGTCCTGCGCTCCGCCGCGCACGTACTGCGCCCGGATGGGCGGCTGCTGATTGTCGACCACGGCTCGGCCGCGCCGTGGTCGTGGAACCAGGATCCCGACGTCCAGTACCCGAGCCCGCACGAGGTCGCCGCGGATATCGACCTGGACCCGGCGACATGGACGGTCGAGCGGGCCGACACACCCCACAGGATCGCGACCGGACCGGACGGGCGCACCGCCGAGGTCACCGACCACGTCCTGCTCATCCGCCGCACCACCTGACACACGGCGGCCGGCGCCGCTCCCGACGAAGGAAGGAGACCACTGTGCCCAGCACCACGCGCCGCAACCGCCGCGGCGACACCCCGCCGCCCCGGACCGGAGGCAGCGAGACCGAGCACCTGCGCGGCTTCCTCGACTACCTCCGGACCTCGATCGCTGCAAAGGTCGACGGCGCACCCGAACCGCAGGTGCGAACAGCCGCAGTGCCATCAGGCACGAACCTGCTCGGCCTGCTCAACCACCTGACTTTCGTCGAACGCTCGATGTTCCTCGGGGACGACGTCACCGACTGGCAGGCGACGTTCCAGGCCGCACCAGCGGACAGCGTCGCCGACATCGTGGCCCGCTACCGAGAGACGGTCGAGCGCGCGAACGACGTACTCGACGGGTGCGCCGATCTCGCCGCACCGGTTCCTCGACCGCGGCCGGGACGTCCCGCTCCCAGCATTCGCTGGGCACTCACTCACATGATCGAGGAGACCGGCCGACACGCGGGCCACGCGGACATCCTCCGCGAACTGATCGACGGCGCGACCGGACGCTGACTCCACTGCTTTCTCCAGGACAGGAACACATGATCACCGCAAGCCGGCCGTTGACGCGCCGCTTCCACCGATCCGCGCGCACGGTGGCGACCCTCACGCTCACCCTCCTGCTCGCGATCGGCGGCGCGGCCTGTTCCACTTCCACGCCGACAGCCGGCGACGTCGCCTCCTACACCGTCGTCACCCGGGGCGACCCGGAGTTCGAGAACACCTTTCGACACGAGTTCGCCGACATCGACGGTGTCCGCATGCACTACGTGACCGGCGGCAGCGGCACACCAGTGGTGCTGATCCACAGCTGGCCACAGACGTGGTACGGCTGGCGGCCGATCATGCCGGCACTCGCCGAACACCACACCGTCTACGCGGTCGACCTTCCCGGACTGGGCGACAGCACCGGCTCACCGACCGGCTACGACAAGGCCACCCTCGCGCGGTACGTGCATACGCTGATCGCCGGAAGGCTCAAGATCCGGGACGCCGCCGTCGTCGGGCACGATTTCGGTGCCGCAGTAGCGTTTCAGTACGCCAGCCGATTCCCCGATGACACCGCACGCCTCGGCTACTTCGACCTGCCACTGCCTGGGCCCGCGATCGATGCGTCCACATACCGCTCACTGAGCTGGCACATCGCCTTTCACTCCCAGCGACGAGTCCCCGAGGCGGTCGTAGGCGACGACGTCCGCGAGTACCTGACACTGTTCTATCCCCAGGTCTCGTTCGGCGGAACGGCGTTCGGCGGCACCTCTGATCGATCCCCGTTCACCGACGCCGAGATCAACGAGTACACACGGACCTACAGCAGGCCAAAGGTCCTGTCAGGCGGCTTCGAACTCTACCGCGCCCTCGACAAGGACGTCCGCGACACCGTGGCAGCAGCACCGATACGCGTCCCGACCCTGCTCATGACCGCACATGGGCAGCTCGACTCGATCAGAGCCACAGTGGCCCCGCGAGTGACCAACATCGTGCGGGCGGTGGACGTGCCGCACGCAGGCCACTGGCTCGTCGAGGAGAACCCCCGGTTCGTCACTGCGGAGTTGCTACGTTTCCTCGACGGCTGACCCCGCCCCCGGCTTGGCGCGGGACCGTGCCTGCCGATAAGGGACGCCCCGGCGACCGCCCCAGACGCCCGGCGAAGAGCGCTGTGGAGGCAGGCACGTCCGCGGCGGTCCGGCAGCCGGTGCTTCCACGCGGTGGCCGTCCGGTTCCGATTGCGGTGAGCCGCCAACCACGACCTAGGGTTGGTCGCGTGCTGCACTTACGCCTTATCAGCCCGGTAGAGCTGACGGACGACGTCCTGAGGCTGATCGACGGTGCCGTGGGCGTGACCAACCTGGTCGTGCTGCCGGGAGTCGCCCGCTCTCCCAAGGGCGACCTCGTCCAGTTCGACGTCGCGCGGGAGGCCGCCAACGAGGTGATCGAGCGGCTCCAGCGGCTCGGCCTGAGCGCGGAGGGCTCCATCACGGCCGAGCAGATCGACCTGTCGCTCTCGGACGCGGCCGACCGCGCCGAGCGGGAGGCGCCGGGCGAGGGGGACGACGCGGTCGTGTGGGCGGAGCTCGCCCGGCGGGTCACCGCCGACTGCCGGCTCACCTGGGCCTTCCTGGCGTTCCTGGCGATCGCCACCCAGATCGCGGCGATCGGAGTGATCGTCGACTCACCGATCCTCATCGTCGGCGCGATGGTGCTGGGACCGGAGTTCGGAGCCATCGCGGCCGTCTGCTTCGGCCTGCTACGCGGTGACCGGCACCTGATCGGCCATGCCCTGCGCACGCTGGTCATCGGTTTCGCGGTCGCCATCGCGATCACCCTCGCCTGCGCCCTGGTCTCGCGCGGGCTGGGCTGGATCGAGCCGTCCAGCCTGGTCGGCCACAAGGAGATCGAGTTCATCGTCAAGCCCGACAGGTGGTCGTTCATCGTGGCGCTGCTGGCCGGCGCGGCCGGGGTGCTCTCGGTCACCGCGGGCAAGTCCTCGGCCCTGGTCGGTGTCTTCATCTCGGTGACCACGGTTCCCGCCGCCGGATACTTCGCGGTCGCCGCGGCACTGTACCGATGGGACGACATGGCGGCGTCGGTCGCCCAGCTCGCGGTGAACATCGCAGGAATGATCATCTCCGGTACGGTCACGCTGATCGTCCAGAGGGCCTACTGGTCCAGGTTCGGCGTGCGCCTTCCGGTACGGTCGCCGCGCGTCTCCAGCCAGAAGTACGGCGAGGAATAGGGCACTCCCGGCCTTGCGGAGGAGGACCGGCTCGTCCGCGGGACGGAGGTGTTCATCCCGGCCGGTAGGTAGTGTCCGAGCATGACTATCCTCGCCACCGAGGGACTGACCAGACGCTTCCCCCGGGTGACGGCGCTCGACCAGCTGACCGTGACCGTCGGTCCCGGCGTGACCGGCCTGGTCGGCGCCAACGGCGCTGGCAAGTCCACGCTGATAAAGATCCTGCTGGGCCTGCTCGAACCCTCTGCCGGAAGCGCCCAGGTGCTCGGCATGGACGCGGTGACGCGGGGTGCGGAGATCCGCCGGGTCGTGGGCTACATGCCCGAGCACGACTGCCTGCCGCCGGACCTGTCCGCCACCGAATTCACCGTGCACATGGCCCGGATGTCGGGCCTGCCGCGCACCGCGGCCCGCGAACGCGCCGCCGACGTGCTGCGCCACGTCGGACTCTACGAGGAGCGCTACCGCGCGATGGGCGGCTACTCCACCGGTATGAAGCAGCGGGTCAAGCTGGCCCAGGCGCTGGTGCACGACCCGCGACTGGTTCTACTGGACGAGCCCACCAACGGCCTCGACCCGCAGGGCCGCGACGAGATGCTCGCGCTGATCCGCAGGATCGGCACCGAGTTCGGCATCAGCGTGCTGGTCACCTCCCACCTGCTGGGCGAGCTGGAGCGGGTCTGCGACCACGTCATCGTGATCGACGGCGGCAGGCTGCTGCGCTCGTCGTCCATCGCCGAGTTCACCCAGACCACGCAGACCGTCACGGTGGAGGTCGAGGAGGGCCAGGACGCCCTTGCCGCCCGCCTAACCGAGCTGGGCGAGACCGTCACCGCCCACGGCCGGATGCTTCTGGTCCGCGTCCGGGCCCCGGAGACCTTCGACACCCTCCGGGACGCCGTATGCGAGCTCGACCTCTGCCTCGTCCGCATGGAGCAGGGCCGCCAGCGCATCGAGGACGTCTTCAGGGAGCCGGTCAATGTCTGAGCCCATGACCACCACGGGTGTCATCCACGACATCGGATACCGCCACTACGACGGCGTACGGCTCGGCCGTGCCCACGCCGCGATGGCGCTGACCGTGCACAGCCTGCGCGGGGTGTTCGGGCTGGGCCGTACGGCCCGCGCGAAGATCATCCCCTTCCTCCTCGCGGGCGTCATGATGCTTCCCGCGGTCGTCTCCATCGCGACGATGGCACTGACCCAGCGAGAACTGATCTCCTATCCCTCCTACGCCATCACCATGCAGGCCGTGCTGGCGATCTTCCTGGCCTCGCAGTCGCCGTACGCGGTGGCACCCGATCTGCGCTTCCGCGTGCTTCCGCTCTACCTGTCACGCCCGGTGACGCTGATCGACTACGTCGGCGCGAAGCTCGCGGCGATGACCGCGGCGATGTTCCTGTTGCTGGCGGTCCCGCTCACCGTGCTGTTCCTGGGTGAGTTGGTCATCGACCTGCCCGGACCACCGCACATCGCCGACTACCTGACCAGCATGGCCGGAGCCGTCGCCTACGCGGTGCTGCTGGCCTGCGTCGGCGTGGCGATCGCGTCCTTCACCCCCAGGCGCGGTCTGGGCGTGGCCTCGATCATCGCCTTCTATCTGCTCACCTCGGCCGTCTCGACCGTCGTCGCGACGACGATGGAGGCGGTGGACAACTACACGGTCGCCGCGTGGGCCTGGATGATCAACCCCTTCTTCCTCGTCGACGCCGCGGTGCAGGTGGGGATCTTCGGTGCGACGCCCTCGGCGCCCACCGTCTACCCATCGGGGCTGGGAGTCGTGGCGGCGATCCTGCTGGTGCTCGCGCTGATCGCGCTGTCGGTGACCGCCCTGGTCCTGCGCTACCGGAAGGCGGCCGCACGATGAAGATCGAACTGACTCAGGTCTCACGCTGGTACGGCAACGTGGTCGCCGTCAACGACGTCACCATGACCATCGGCCCCGGCGTCACCGGCCTGCTCGGCCCCAACGGGGCGGGCAAGTCCACGCTGCTGCACATGATGGCCGGCTTCCTCGCCCCCTCCGGCGGCACCGTCACCCTGGACGGCACGAAGATCTGGCGCAACCACGAGGTCTACCGCTCGATCGGCCTGGTACCCGAACGCGAGGCCGTCTACGGCTTCCTCACCGGCTGGCAGTACGTGCTCTCCAGCGCCAGGCTCCACCGCCTGCCCGACCCCGAGGACGCCGCGCGCAAGGCGCTCGCCATGGTCGAGATGGAGCCCGCCAAGGACCGCAGGGTGGAGACCTACTCCAAGGGCATGCGCCAGCGGGTCAAGGTGGCCGCGGCGCTCGTGCACGACCCCGAGGTGCTCCTGCTCGACGAGCCGTTCAACGGCATGGACCCGCGCCAGCGCCTGCACCTGATGGACCTGATCCGCACCATGGGCACGGCGGGCAAGACCATCCTGTTCAGCTCGCACATCCTGGAGGAGGTGGAGCGGGTCGCCCAGCACATCGAGGTCCTGGTCGCTGGCCGCCACGCCGCCTCCGGAGACTTCCGCGAGATCCGCCGCAGGATGACCGACCGGCCCCACGTGTTCCGGGTCCGCTCCAGCGACGACCGCCGCCTGGCCTCGGCCCTGATCGCCGACGCCTCCTCCGGCTCGGTCTCGCTCACCGCGGCGGGCCTGGAGGTGCAGGCCGTCGACTTCCGGCGCTTCACGTGGCTGCTGCCCAGGGTCGCCAGGGACGCCGGCGTGCGGGTCTGGCAGATTTCCCCGGCCGACGAAGACCTGGAGAGCGTCTTCTCCTATCTGATCAACAGGAGCAGCTGACCATGAACGGTGTCATCGCCGGAATCTCCTACCGGGCGCTGCTCGGCCGCCGGCGCATCTGGCTGCTGGTCCTGTTGCCGCTGGTGCTGATCGGGCTGGCCGTGCTGCTGCGGGCGGTCGGCGAAGGAGGCGAGAACGCCGCGATCACGCTCCTGCGGACCTTCGCCGTCGGCACCATGCTGCCGCTGCTGGGCCTGATCGCGGGGACCGGGGTGATCGCGCCCGAGATCGACGACGGAACGATCATCCACCTGCTGGCCAAGCCCATCTCCCGCCCGGTCATCGCGCAGACCAAGTTCCTGGTCGCCGGCTCGATAGTCGCGTTGTTCGCCGCCGTGCCCACCTTCGTCGCGGCCTACCTGCTGGTCGGCCTCGAATCCGGGATCGCCTACGGCTTCGCCCTCGGCGCCCTCGTCGGCGGCCTCGCCTACGCCGCGGTGTTCATGCTGCTGGGCGTGCTGACCCGGCACGCGGTGACGGTCGGCATCGTCTACGCGCTGGTCTGGGAGGGCGTGGTCGGCAACTTCGTCCCCGGAGCCCGCAAGTTCTCCATCCAGCAGTGGGCCCAGACGGTCGCCGACCAGGTGTCGTCGTCGCCCTTCCTCTCCACCGAGATCACGCTCGGCTTCGCCGTACCCGCCCTGCTGGTCGTCACCGTCGGCGCCGTCGTCTGGGCCGGGCAGCGCCTGCGAGGTTTCTCCCTCACCGGCGACGAGTAGGGGGAACACGTCGCCTCGGTGAGGTGACCGACGGCTCCGGCCGAGCTCCTACTCGGCCATGGACGGGGTGACCTCGTATGAGCCGACCAGGCGGGCCAGCTGCCGGCCCGCCGCCCACAAGGGTTCTTCGCTGCGCCTGACCTGGGCCGTCACTTCAGCGCCTTCCAGGGTGCTGATGATCGTGGTCGCCAGGTCCCGGGCGTCCTCGGCGCGAAGGCCCGAACGCAGCAGCTTGTCGTGGACCAGTCCCTCCCAGCCGCGCAACGCGGTCGCGCACACCTGCTGGATCTCCGAGTCGGTCCCCAGCGTCTCCAATGCCGCCGCGGTGATCGGGCAGCCGTCGATCCAGCCGGACTCGCGCAATGAGTCAGCGAGCCGCCGGGCGCAGGCCTCCACGGCCGCGCCCGGGTCCCGCTCGGCGTCCAACGCCTCGCGGAGGACGGCCGCGAACTCCTGTTCACCGTGCTTGATGGCGGCGACCGCGACGGCCTCCTTTCCGTCGGGAAAGAAGTGGTAGACCGAGCCGAGCGTGGCCTGCGCCTCCTTGGCGATCTGCTTGATGCCCGTGCCGACATATCCCTGGCGTTGCAGGAGACGTGAGGCGGCGATGACGATGCGATCCCGGGTGCTGCTCTGGCCCATGCGCACAGCATACTAGTTAGAACGTTCGTTTTAGCTGTGTTATGGTTCATCCGCTCTCTAGATAGAGCGTTCGTTTTAGTCGTTGAGCTCATCCACCCCGGAGGTCCACACCGTGAGCAGCAAGCAGCCCGTGACCGTGATCGGCCTCGGCCCCATGGGGCAGGCGATGGCCGGCGCCTTCCTCGACGGAGGGCACCCGGTCACCGTCTGGAACCGCACCGCGTCCCGCGCCGACACCCTGGTCGAGCGTGGCGCCGTACTCGTGGGCAGCGTCGAGGAGGCGCTGACGGCCGGCGAACTGGTGATCTTGTCTCTCACCGACTACGACGCGATGTACGCCGTGCTGGAACCGGCGTCACACGCCCTTTCCGGCCGCGTTCTGGTCAACCTCAGTTCCGACACCCCGGACAAGACCCGCGCGGGGGCGCGGTGGGTCACCGAGCGCGGCGGGATCCATCTCACCGGTGGTGTCACCGTGCCGCCGTCGGGCATCGGACGCCCCGAGTCGTCCACCTTCTACAGCGGCCCCCGCGGGCCTTTCGAGGCACATCGGCCCACCCTCGAAGCCCTGACCGGCACCGACTTCCGGGGGGAGGATCCGGGGCTGGCCGCGCTGTTCTACCAGATCGGCATGGTCATGTTCTGGACGTCCATGCTCGGCTACTGGCAGGCCATCGCCCTGGCCGACGCCAACGGCCTCAGCGCCGCCGACATCCTGCCGCACGCCGGCGAGACCATGACGACGATGCCGAATTTCTTGTCCTTCTACGCGGCGCGCATCGACGCCGACGAGCACAGCGGCGACGTGGACCGCCTGGCCATGGGCATGGCCAGCGTCGAGCACGTCCTGCACACCAACGCCGACGCGGGCGTCGACACCGCGCTTCCCGCCGCCGTCGTCGACCTGTTCCGGCGCGGAATGGACGCGGGATACGCGGCCGACAGCTTCTCCAGTCTGGTGAGACTGATGAAGAAGGCGGGTTAGGCCCTGTTTCCCGGATCACGCGCGGGTCTGATGGGCGCAGCCGCCAGGTGAACCAGGGCTGGATGTGGACGGGGTCGATGGGAGGCGGGTCGGCTCAACGAACTCCAGCCGCCCCGTCCCCGCCCGACGCTCGCAGCGCCGGACGGGGACAGGACCGCCTTGTTCAGACGCAGGCCGTACGGACGACGTCCGCCAGACGACCCGCCATCGATTCGGCCTGGGCGGCGGAGGCGGCCTCGACCATCACGCGGATCATCGGCTCGGTGCCGCTCGGCCGGATCAGCACCCGGCCGGTCTCCCCCAGCTCCGACTCCGCCACCGCGACCGCGGCGGACAGCTCCGGGGCCGAGGCCTTCGCCCGGTCCACACCCTTGACGTTGATCAGGACCTGAGGCAGCCGGGTCATCACCGACGCCAGCTCTGCCAGCGACCTGCCCTGACGGGCCATGACCGCCAGCAACTGCAGCGAGGTCAGCAGACCGTCCCCGGTGGTGGCGTGATCGAGCATCAGGACATGGCCGGACTGCTCACCACCGAGGTTGTAGCCGCCTGCCTTCATGGCCTCCAGCACGTAGCGGTCGCCCACGGCGGTCTCGACCACGTCGATGCCCGCGTTCTTCATCGCGATCTTGAAGCCCAGGTTGGACATGACCGTGGCGACCACGGTGTCCCCCGCCAGCCTTCCCTCGGTGTGCATCGCCATGGCGAGCACCGCCATGATCTGATCGCCGTCGACCACCTCGCCGGTGTGCGCGACCGCCAGACAACGGTCGGCGTCTCCGTCATAGGCGATTCCGACGTCCGCGTTGCGAGAGACAACGATCTGCTGGAGTTTGTCCAGGTGGGTGGAGCCCACGCCGGAATTGATGTTGAGTCCGTCGGGGCGGGCCCCGATGGTCTCCACCGTGGCCCCGGCCCTCGTCAACGCCTCGGGAGCCACCATGTGGGCGGCGCCGTGAGCGCAGTCGAGGACCACGTTCAGACCGTCGAGACGACCGGTCACAGTGGACAGAACATGGGAAATATATCGATCGGCCTCGTCCTGCGCTTCGCGCACGCGACCGACCGAAGCGCCGACAGGGCGCTCCCATTTCTCGCCGAGACGTTGCTCGATCTCGTTCTCCACCGCGTCGGGCAGCTTGTAGCCACCACGGGTGAGGAACTTGATCCCGTTGTCCGGGGCGGGGTTGTGGGAGGCGGAGATCATCACGCCCATGTCGGCTCCGAGAGCCGTGGTGAGGTAAGCGACCGCCGGGGTGGGCAGCACGCCGAGCCGGAGAACGTCCACGCCAGACGACGCAAGGCCGGCGACCACAGCGGCCTCCAGGAATTCTCCTGAAGCTCGCGGGTCCCGGCCTACGACGGCGATCGGGCGGCCTTGCCGCCCGACGCTGGCATGGAACGCCCCGGCATCGCCGAGGACATGAGCCGCAGCCACGGACAGGTCCATGGTGAGCTCGGCCGTGAGGTCGCTCCCCGCGACCCCACGTACCCCGTCGGTGCCGAAAAGGCGCCCCAACTTAACGCTTGCTGTACTGCGGAGCCTTGCGGGCCTTCTTGAGGCCGTACTTCTTGCGCTCGGTGGCGCGGGCGTCACGGGTCAGGAAGCCGGCCTTCTTCAGCGGGGCTCGGTTGACCTCGACGTCCAGGACGGCCAGCGCGCGGGCAAGGCCCATGCGCAGGGCACCGGCCTGGCCGGTCACGCCGCCGCCGTTGATGCGGGCGATGACGTCGAACTGGTCCTCGGCGCCGAGCACCACGAAGGGCTCGTTGACGATCTGCTGGTGGACCTTGTTCGGGAAGTAAACGTCGAGCGGGCGACCGTTGATCGTCCACTTGCCGGTACCCGGCACGATGCGCACGCGGGCGACGGACTCCTTACGGCGGCCCGTGCCGTACGAGTTGCCCGTGGTGACGGGCTTACGGACGGCGGCCTCGCCGCTGGCAGTGGACTCGGAGGTGTACTCGGAGGGGAACTCCTCCGGGGAGTACTCCTGCTCGCCCTCGATGGGCGTCTCGACACCGGTGGACTCAGCCACGGTTCTCCTCTAACTTTCCTACTCGGCGTCGGCCGTCGGCCAACGCTGCTGGCGATAAGCAGCTAGCGACTACTGGGCGATCTGGGTGAGCTCGAAGGGCACCGGCTGCTGCGCCTGGTGCGGGTGCTCGGAGCCGGCGTAGACCTTGAGCTTCTTGATCATCTTCCGGCCGAGAGCGTTCTTGGGCAGCATGCCCTTGACGGCCTTCTCGACGGCACGGTCGGGGCGCTTGTCCATGAGCTCGCCGTAGGTCACGGAACGCAGACCACCGGGGTAGCCCGAGTGACGGTATGCCTTCTTCTGCTCGAGCTTGTTGCCGGTCAGCGCGATCTTCTCGGCGTTGATGATGATGACGAAGTCACCGGTGTCAACGTGGTTGGCGAAGGTCGGCTTGTGCTTACCGCGAAGCAGGATCGCGACGTGGCTGGCCAGCCGGCCAAGCACGATGTCGGTGGCGTCGATGATGTGCCACTGACGCTCGACTTCGGCAGGCTTGGGTGTGTACGTGCGCACGGTCGTATGCCTTCTTTGCTCGCGTCTTCGGCGCTGTCGGAAGTGACAGCAACATGGTCGGTAGGTGCGGGCACACGACAGCCCGGACCTTCCGTCTCCCTGGGATTGCGGAGATGACGCCGGACGCGCCGCGTATCGGTCTGCAGAGGAGACCAATTCGCACACAACGAACTAGCAGGATACCGGTGCGGATGAGCACGGGTCAAAAAGACGCGACCCTTCGCCGGTGTCCGTGAGCAGTCTACCGGTGACGGGGAGCTGCTCGGAATCGGCGCACTCGGGTTTCACAGAACGGTTCCAACACGTTCTCGACATTCTCTTCTTCCTCAATGCAAACATCTCTATCTTTGACAACGGTATGTGGCAGCCCCCTCACCTCCGGCATACCCAGCGGACCAGCCTGCGCCGTTTGGGAGTGTTCGCGTGTCTGATGACGGTGCTGCTGCTCGGGTTCGTCATCGGCCGGGGAAGCCGCGGCGAGGAGGCGCCCGACCAGATCTACCTCAACAACGCCGCTCCGGCGAAGCCCACTCCCACCGCGCAGCGCGCCCCGCTCGGCCGGGTCGTCCGGCCCGCCGCCACGCCCATGGTGACGCGGCGGCAGCCCACGCCGCACACCACTCGGAGCCCGCGCGATCCGGTCGACGACTTCACCGACGACGGCGAGTCCCGCTACGTCCTCAGCGGCGAGGAGGGGGCGAACGTCCCCACCGCCTCCACCCCGCTGAGCCCGATGGAGAAGGCGATCATCCGTCTCACCAACATCGAGCGCAGGCGGTACGGCTGCGCTCCGCTCCGGGTCGACCGGCGACTGATCAAGTCGGCCAGAGCCCACTCGGAGGAGATGGCCGGCAGCGGCACCTTCTCCCACAACTCCCCCGACGGCACGTCGCCCTGGGCCCGGATGGAGGCCGCCGGCTATCGCGACGGGGGCGCGGAGAACATCAGCCGCGGCTACGCCTCGGCCACCGAGACGGTGCGGAGCTGGATGGCGACCAGCAGCCACCGGGGCAACATCCTCAACTGCAAGCTGACCGCCACCGGCGTCGGGACCATGGAGGGTCCGGGTGGTCCCTGGTGGACGCAGGACTTCGGTTACTCCTGAGCCAATCGCCTTCGATACCGGGCTAGTCTCGGCGCATGGGTTTTCCCGGGGAACCGCCGCGCCGCCAGCCGTACGTCCAGCCTGACGCGTCGCCGCCCGCGCAGGGTGAGCACTGGTTCGAGCCCGCGCCGCGCCGCAACTCCCAGGGCTCCGACCCCGGCCCGCAGGGACACGCCCCCTACGCCCAATCCGTCCCGCAGGGCCACGGCGGTCCCTACGGCTCCACCCCGGGCCCGCAGGGACACGGTCCCCACGGCTCCGACCCCGGCTCGCAGGGACACGACCCCTACGGCGCCCGATCCGCCGCGCCGAGTCACGATCCCTATGACGCCGAGCCTGTGGCCGCCGCCGGGCCGGAACAGCCCGCGCGAGCGGAGCGGGGGGCCCGGCAGCGGCCTTCCCAGCAGACACCGCAGCCCCGCCAGGCGATGTGGAGCCCCTATGACGAGGGCCCACGCTCCCGGCGGCCGATCTTCATCGTGGTCGGCGTCCTTGGCGTGCTGGTCGCCGGAGGCATCGGCCTGGCCATGCTCGTCGACTCCGACCCCGCCCCGCAGTCCACCGCGGTGAGCCCTCCGGTCCGGGCCTCCAGCCTGCCGGCCCCCAACAACCCGGGGGGCAAGTTCGGATTCGCCGCCTCCCGGACCACCGACCCTTACGTGCTCACGCTGACCGAGCTGTTCAAGCGCACGAAGGTCTCGCACAAGGGTCAGAACTACCTGATGACCGTCCGCAGGACCGACAAGAAGTGCAAGGACGCCGTGGTGGGCGACAAGCTTCAGAAGGCGCTCACCGCGGGCAAGTGCACCCAGCTCCTGCGGGCCAGCTTCCGCGACGCCTCAGGGAAGATCATCGGCACCTTGGGGGTCGCCAACCTCAAGACCTCGGCGGCGGCTTCCAAGGTCATCTCCGCCGGAGCCGGTAAGTCCCGGGAGGAATACCTCAAGGCGCTGCCAGGCAAGGATAAAGTCACCAAATTTCTCGGCACGGGCGAGGCGTTCGCCGGCGGATGGAGCCATGGACACTACGCCGTAATGGTCTGGTTCCAGTACAAGGACGGGCATCTGCCGAAGAAGACCGAGGTCAAGAAGCTGAACGAGGCGGCCTTCGGGGCAGCCGACGCGACCGTCACGCCCGCCCTGGAGTCCCGCTCGCTGACCGGGAGAAGGCCCTGAGCAAGGGCGCATCGCATCGATTTTCGGCACAAAACCAGCGGGCGATACGACCGGGAACGCCCATACCCGCATGACGATCTCCGGCTATCGCTACGCTTCGACATATGCGTGGCCAGGAATCCGGGTCCGAGCACGAACGCGATGCCGAGGGTTCGGCCGCACCGGCGACGCCTCCGCCGAGTTTCGGCCAGCCTTCGCCGCACGTGCTTCGGACCGATCTCACAGGTGACGAACAGCCCTACGACCCTCCAGCGTGGCCGGAGCAGGCGCCCGGGACGGCCCAGCCGTGGACGCGCGCCGGTGACGGCGGTGCCCCCTACGACTGGTTCGCCGACCCCGAGGACGATCTCCCCACCCCGTGGCCCGGCTCATCGCAGCCCGGCCCCGCGGTGCCCGCGGAGCCTTCGGGACCGGCACGGCCGGATTTCCCCCGTCCGGAACCCCCTCTCCCTCCCTGGGCCGGTTCCCCTCCCCCTCCGGGGCCGTCCGCCCCGCCGTGGGGGGGACCATCCGCTCCCGGCGAGCCCGCTCCGCCGTGGAACGGGCCGTCCGCCCCCGGCCAACCGTCCGCCCCACCGTGGAGCGGACCGTCCACCCCGGGCGAGCCCGCTCCGCCGTGGAACGGGCCGTCCACTCCTGGCGAGCCCGCTCCATCGTGGAACGGGCCGTCCACCCCCGGCCAACCGGCCGCCCCAGCATGGAATGGGGCACCCGCCCACGGCCAGCCGTCCGGTCCTCCATGGGTCGGACCGTCCGCTCCCGGTGAGACCGCCCCGCCGTGGGGGGGACCATCCGTTCCTCAGGGACCGCCGGGGTGGACCGGCCCGGCCGCCGCCGGGCAGCCTCCGACGACTTCCGGTCCCGTGCCGCCGAGCACCCCGGCACAGAACGGTCCGGCGCAGAACGGTCCGGCACCGAGCAACCCGGTGATGAACGGCCCTGCGCTGTCCACCGACCCGATCGTGCCGGGTGCGCCGCCTTGGCAGCCGCCGCCCGCCTTCACCGCGGCCGCCGCGGGCATGCAGGTCTGGCCTTCATCCGCCCCGCAGGCCCATGGCGCCCCGCAGTGGCCCGCGGCCACGGGGGAACCGGTCTGGTCCGAGACGGAGGAGGCGGCCCGTCCGGGAGAGTCCGAGGACATCGCCGTATGGCCGCCCTCCGCGGTTCTGCCCGACGGTCTGGACGACAACACCGCCAACGTCCGCACGTCCCCGCCCACCGCGTCGGGTCGTCAGGAGCCCGCGGTCTCCACGCCGCCGCCCGGACCGGACGCCTCGCCCCCCGCCGAGACCGCCCCCGCTGCGACGCCTCCCGGGGCCGGCCATGTCCAGGCTCCTCAGCCCGGACCGGGCACCCACCCCATCGGTCCGCCGGCCTCCGAGCCGACCGTCCACCCCATCGGTCCGCCGGCTCCCGAATCGACCGTCCACCCCTCGGCGCCGATGTCGTCGCCCGAGCCGGCCTCTCCGCCCTCGGTTCCCGCGCTCGTCGCGCAGGACCCGACGTCCCAGCCGGAGTTGATGCCCCAGGTGTCCCCGACTCCCCTCGAATCCGGCACCGATCCTCAGGCGCCGACGGCACCCTCTTTCGAGTCCGCCGCACCGCCCTCGCCTCCCGGGGACCAGCTCACCCCGCCGGGCGGCATCCCGATGATCGCGCCGCCGTTCCCATCCGTCCCGGCGACGCCGTCCGCCGCCGCTCAGCAGTCGGGCCCCTCGACCGGAGCCATCGAACTGCGCGGGCCGTTCACCCCACCCTCGGCGGTCGTCCCCGAGGTCGTGACCGCTCCGCCCGCCCCGCCGGCTCGCAGTAAGACCAGCATCTTGCTGATCGCAGCCGTGGTCACGGTCGTGGTCGGCGGCATCGGCACCGGCGCCTTCTACGCCTACCAGTCGTTCAGCGCCAAGAAGACGGTCGGCGCGGCCGGCCCGGCCCCCAGCTCCGAGCCCGTCGATCCCACCGAGGACCCGCCCCCGGACGAGCCGGAACCGGTCAGCACCACGTTGATCAACTCCGAGAGGACCGACCCCGGCAAGATGACCGTGGCCGCCACCTTCACCAAGAAGGTGAAGCTGGCCGGGACGACGTTCGTCAGGGTCAAGACCGACGTCACCCGGCAGTGCCAGAAGGCCGCGGCCGGCAAGTTCGCCAACGCGCTACGCAGCGGGGACTGCCGCCAGGTGCTGCGGGCCACCTACGTGGACAGCAAGCGGAAGTACGCCGTGACCACGGGAATCGCGGTGTTGCCCACCCGGGAGTCCGCCGTGGAGGCGGACCGGGCGAAGAACCTGAACAGCAACCTGTGGTTCCGCGGCCTGCCTGGCACACCGGGCACCGGCGCCGAGCGTGTGCACATCGCGGGCGGTTACGCGGCCGGAATGGTCTGGGGCCGCTACATCGTGTTCAGCTACGCCACCTTCAGCGACGGCCACACCCCAACGGCCAAGGAAAAGAATCTCGGCAAGGTCAGCGGAGCCTTCCGCGACCAGACCGCCAAGGTCGTCGAGCGTCGTGTGACGAGCTGAGCGGACTGTCCGTCACGCGCTGAGCGTGCGTACCCGGCGGGTCTCCCTGGCCCGCCGGGCCAGCTCCTCGGCCTGCGGGTAGCGCACCTCCTCAAGGCAGAGGCCGTGCGCCGGTGCGACGTGCACTCCGGAGTCCCGTACGGCCCGCGTCAGCACCCGTCCGGGCCAGTCGACCGGAAGACGTCCCTCCCCGACGGGTAGCAGCGATCCGATGAGCGCGCGGACCATCGAGTGGCAGAACGCGTCGGCCACCACTGTCGCGACGAGGATGTCGTCCTCTCGGACCCAGTCGAGCCGCTGCAGCTCGCGAATCGTGGTCGCGCCCTCGCGCTTCTTGCAGAAGGCGGCGAAGTCGTGCTCTCCCAGAAGGGCGGCCGCGGCGGCGTTCAGCCGGTCGAGGTCGAGCGGCCGGGTGTACCAGAGCACCTCGCGGCGGCGGAGCGGGTCCACGCCGCCCGGCGCGTCGGAGATCCGGTAGGCGTACCGCCGCGACATGGCGGAGAATCGGGCGTCAAAGCCCTCAGGAGCCACCGTAACGCGATAAATCCTGACATCGGGGGGCAGAACCCCGGCCAGCCTCCTACGAAGGCTGGAGAGGCTCTCATCGATGGCGTCCATCGGCGTGACCGCGACCGGGATCCCGGCGGAGACCTCGCAGGCACCGGTCGACCCGGTGGCGATGCCGGGTGTGCGCCGGCCGTGCCGGCTCTCCAGCGCGCCGAACGCCTCGGCCTCCAGGTCCACATGGGCCACCTGCCCCCGGGCATGCACCCCGGCGTCGGTCCGCCCGGCCACGGTCAGTGCCGGTGGTTCGGGCAGCCTGAGGATCTTGCCGAGCGCTCCCTCGATCTCCCCCTGGACCGTCCGCCGGTTCGGCTGCTTGGCCCAGCCGGAAAAGTCGGTGCCGTCATATGCGAGGTCCAGGCGCAGCCGTACCACGATGTTCCTCCCGGAAAACGGGAACGGGCCCGGCATCTCCCCAGAAGGGATGCCGGGCCCGTTCACAGGACCTGAAAGATCAGGCGTTGTCCTTCTTGGCCTCGGTCTCCTCGGCGGGAGCCTCGGTGGCCTCAGCGGTCTCCTCGGCCGGAGCCTCGGTGGCCTCGTCGGCCTTGGGAGCCTCGGCCTTGGGAGCCTCGGCCGCGGCCGGAGCCTTGGTGGTGCGAACCGTGTTCAGCGGCTCGGACACCAGCTCGATGACGGCCATGGGGGCGGCGTCGCCCTTGCGGAGGCCGACCTTCGTGATGCGGGTGTAGCCGCCGGGACGCTCGGCGAAGGTAGGCGCGATCTCCGTGAACAGGTGGTGGACGACACCCTTGTCACGGACGATGGTCAGCACCTGGCGACGGTTGTGCATGTCGCCCTTCTTCGCCTTGGTGATCAGCCGCTCCGCCAGCGGGCGCAGGCGCTTGGCCTTGGCCACCGTGGTCTTGATCCGGCCGTGCTGGAACAGCTGGGTGGCGAGGTTGGCCAGGATCAGCCGCTCGTGAGCCGGGCTTCCGCCGAGACGGGCACCCTTTGCGGGCTGAGGCATTTCGTTCTCCTTGAGAGTGAACCCGCCCCGGCCGTACGAGGTACCGGGGTCGGGCCGGGGGTCGCACGACCCCCGATGTGCAAGCTCAGTACTGCTCGGTCTCGACGTACGCGCTGTCGTCGTCGTCGTAGCCACCGCCGGCCACCGCGCTGGGGTCGAACCCGGGCGGGGAGTCCTTCAGTGCGAGCGTCATCTCGTGCAGCTTCTGCTTGACCTCTTCGATGGACTTCGCACCGAAGTTGCGGATGTCCAGCAGGTCCTGCTCGCTGCGGGCGACGAGCTCACCCACGGTGTGGATGCCCTCGCGCTTGAGGCAGTTGTAGGAACGAACCGTGAGGTTCAGCTCCTCGATCGGCAGCGCCAGGTCGGCGGCCAGAGCCGCGTCCGTCGGCGACGGGCCGATGTCGATGCCCTCGGCCTCGACGTTCAGCTCGCGGGCGAGACCGAACAGCTCGACGAGGGTCTTGCCGGCGGAGGCCACCGCGTCACGGGGCTTCATGCACGGCTTGGTCTCGACGTCCAGGATCAGACGGTCGAAGTCGGTGCGCTGCTCGACACGGGTCGCCTCGACCTTGTAGGTGACCTTGAGCACCGGGGAGTAGATGGAGTCGATCGGAATACGGCCGATCTCCTGGCCCGGCTGCTTGTTCTGCGCCGCGGAGACGTAGCCGCGACCGCGCTCGACGGTCAGCTCCATCTCCAGCTTCGCCTTGCCGTTCAGCGTGGCGATGCGCAGCTCGGGGTTGTGCACCTCGACACCGGCCGGGGGCGCGATGTCGGCGGCGGTGACGTCACCGGGGCCCTGCTTGCGCAGGTACATCACCACGGGCTCGTCGTGCTCGGAGGAGACGACCAGCTCCTTGAGGTTCAGGATGATGTCGGTGACATCCTCCTTGACACCCGGCACGGTCGAGAACTCGTGCAGCACGCCCTCGATGCGGATACTGGTCACGGCCGCGCCCGGGATGGACGACAGCAGCGTGCGCCGCAGCGAGTTGCCGATGGTGTAGCCGAAACCCGGCTCCAGCGGCTCGATGATGAACTTCGACCGGGTCTCCTCGAGGGATTCCTCGACGAGGGTCGGACGCTGAGCGATCAGCATGTGGGTTCTCCCCTTCGTGACGACGCCCGCTATTTGACGTCGCTCGAACAACAGCATAGGTGCCGTACGGCGAACCGCACGGCACCCGCGTGAGCTACTACTTGGAGTAGAGCTCGACGATCAGCTGCTCCTGGACCTGGGTGTCGATCTGCTGACGGACCGGGAGCTGGTGGATCAGGACGCGCATGGCCTCCGGAGCGACGCCCAGCCAGGCCGGGTACGTCTTGTCACCGGCGGTGGCGCGGGCGACCTCGTAAGGCAGAAGGTTGCGCGACTTCTCGCGGACCTCGACGATGTCGTGCTCGCGAACGCGGTACGACGGGATGTCGACCTTCTTGCCGTTCACCAGGATGTGGCCGTGACGGACCTGCTGGCGAGCGGCGTCGCGGGACTCGGCGAAACCGGCGCGGTAGACCACGTTGTCGAGACGGCTCTCCAGGATCTGGAGGAGGTTCTCGCCGGTCTTGCCGGTCTTGCGGTTGGCTTCCTCGTAGTAGTTGTGGAACTGCTTCTCGAGGACGCCGTAGATGCGGCGGGTCTTCTGCTTCTCACGAAGCTGGAGCTGGTACTCAGACTCCTTGGGCCGGCCACGGCCGTGCTCACCCGGCGGGTAAGGACGGATCTCGATGGGGCACTTCGCGGACTCGCACTTCTTGCCCTTGAGGAAGAGCTTGGTCTTCTCCCGACGGCAGAGCTTGCAGTCCGCACCCGTGTAACGAGCCATTTTCTATCTTCTCCTGGGCGTCAGACGCGACGGCGCTTGGGCGGACGGCAGCCGTTGTGCGGCACGGGGGTGACGTCCTGGATGGAGCCAACCTCGAGGCCGGTCGCCTGCAGCGAACGGATGGCGGTCTCACGACCGGAACCGGGGCCCTTGACGAAGACGTCGACCTTGCGCATGCCGTGCTCCATGGCGCGGCGAGCGGCGTTCTCGGCGGCCATCTGCGCGGCGAACGGGGTGGACTTACGGGAGCCCTTGAACCCGACGTGGCCGGCGCTGGCCCAGGAGATCACGTTCCCGCTCGGGTCGGTGATCGAAACGATCGTGTTGTTGAACGTGCTCTTGATGTGGGCGTGCCCGTGAGCGACGTTCTTCTTTTCCTTGCGGCGCACCTTCTTCGGGGCACCCTGGCGGCTCTTAGGAGGCATTCTTTGCCTTCACTCCTGAGGTCTTCGGTCCTGCGGCTGCGCGGACTACTTCTTACCGGGCTTCTTCTTGCCGGCCACGGTCTTCTTCTTGCCCTTGCGGGTACGCGCGTTGGTCTGCGTACGCTGACCGTGCACGGGAAGGCCACGGCGGTGCCGGATGCCCTGGTAGCACTGAATCTCGATCTTGCGACGAATGTCGGCCTGAACTTCGCGACGGAGGTCACCCTCGATCTTGTAGTTCGCCTCGATGTAGTCACGCAGCGGAACGAGTTCTTCGTCCGTGAGCTGGTGGACACGGAGGTCGCCGCTGACGCCGGTGGCCTTGAGGGTCTCGAGCGCACGCGT
The DNA here is from genome assembly GCF_050949235.1 of Streptosporangium sp. CA-135522. NCBI lineage: Bacteria > Bacillati > Actinomycetota > Actinomycetes > Streptosporangiales > Streptosporangiaceae > Streptosporangium > Streptosporangium sp. CA-135522. Next base: position 1,221,320 of record NZ_CP192026.1, on the reverse strand, counting down.
GCGGCCGATTCCGAAAATGTAGGTGAGAGCGATCTCCAGCCGCTTGTCGCGGGGGAGGTCGACGCCAACCAGGCGAGCCATGGTCGGGCATTCTCCTTCTTTATGGCGGAGGTCCTGCGCCTCACTTCCCCTCCCCATGCCCGGGGTGAGGGCCCCGGCCTCCGACCGGGGGTCTCCTGCGGGGTACGGCCGCCGGCCGCCTACGCAGGTGTGAAACGCGATTACTTTGTGGCCTCACATGGGTCGAGTCCGCCACCAAGGAGCGGACTCTTGCAAGACCTTTTTTCCGTGACTAGCCCTGACGCTGCTTGTGGCGCAGGTTGTCGCAGATCACCATGACGCGACCGTGCCGGCGAATCACCTTGCACTTGTCGCAGATCTTCTTGACGCTCGGCTTGACCTTCATAGTCCTTATTCGTCCCTCAGACGCTTACTTGTATCGGTAGACGATCCGCCCACGACTGAGGTCGTAGGGGCTCAGTTCGACGACAACCCTGTCGTCAGGAAGGATCCGGATGTAGTGCATCCGCATCCGCCCGCTGATGTGGGCCAGGACCTTATGGCCGTTATCGAGCTGCACCCGGAACATCGCGTTCGGGAGCGACTCAACCACAGTGCCCTCGATCTCGATGGCGCCGTCTTTCTTGGCCATGTCCCTCGCGTTTCACTGATCGGTCGTCTGAGGCTTCGGAACACTAAGCAGCCGCGACCCAGCGCTTCGATGAGAGCGGCGGTTGCGACACCGCCGATGCGCAATGGTCATAGTGAACCGAAGAAGGAGTGTACGGCACCGGGCGAGGAAATGCGAAACACACGGCCGGCGCATTGACACAACCGCTACTCAGGATACCCCAGATCCACGACGAGATATCCGTCACCGTACACGGCCTGAACGATGACGTTGTCCTCACGGGAACGTATGGCCTGGTCGAAGCCGCCGCCGCAGGCCACCGGTCGACGTCCCTCACTCCCCCGGTACGGCGACGCCGCGGACCGCCGCGAACGCGAGGGCCCGGCCGCACCCGCGGGAGACCGACAGGGCGGAGGGATGATCCGGCCGCGCCCGCGGGAGACCGACAGGGCGGAGGGGTGGTCCGTGCCCGCCCGGAACGCGGCCCCGCCGATGGGCAGCATAAACCGTCCCGGCCGGGCACGGAGGTCTAGTGATCGGCTCGCTTACGGCGTTCGCGCGCCAGCACGAAGCTCGCGCCCAGGACCGTCACGGTCGCGCTCAACGCCCCGAAGAGCCAGGCGGTGCGCGTGGTGTGGTCGGCGACGGTCATCGCGACCCCACCGCCACCGGTGTTCGGGGTGCCGGTCGGATGGGCCTCGCCCACGACGAAGGTGCCGTTGTACGGCCCGCCCCGGACGCAGCGGATCGTGATGGCGTAGGTGCCGGGTGCGGCGTGCGGGCTGATCCGGGCGGCGCCCTGCATGGCGTGAGCGCGATGGCTGAGCCGTGCCGAGGTGGCGCTGAACGCCGCCGAGTAGGCGGTCGCCGGAACACCGCACGAGTCCGCGGTGATGCTGACGCTCTGTCCCGGCCGGACGGTCGACGGTGTGACGTTCACATCGTCGACACCGCTCATGCCACTTGTGAACAGGACGGCCAGCACGCTGCCCGCCATGACTGCGGCCGTCACCACGGGGTCTTGCCCGAGGCCCATCGCCCACCCCCACCTCATGGCCTGCCCCGACAACGATCACTTACCCCGTCTCGTCCGGGCCAACTGTCACGGGCGGTAAAGCTCTGACACAACGCGAAAAACCCTCCGATGACCATGCCATCGGAGGGTTCACGCGGTCGGCGTTCCTAGAACGCGTCGCCCCAGCCGCCGCAGTCGTCGAACTTGTCGCGGCCCTCGCAGACACGGATCTTGAAGTCGTCGAAGCCGCCGCTTCTCCTGAATCCGCCGTAGCCGGCGAAGCGCTGGTGTCCGAAAGTCTTGAACACCTTGGTGTGGTAGCCGGACCGGTCGTGCCACTTGAACCACACATAGCTGTACTCGCGGTCACGGTCACGGTCGAACAGGTCACCGAAGAACCAGTAGCGGCCGCCGTCCTTGTACCAGTAGCCCTTGAAATAGGACCGGTGACCGAAGTCCTCGCCGGCGCCGAACCCGGAATAATAGGGGCCGAAGAAGTGCTTGCTCGGGCCCTGCACCTGCTGGGCGGCGGACGCGCCGGCCGTCGCGGCCTGGGCGGGGGTCACGGCCAGACCGGCGGCGAGCGAACCGGCCAGAGCGGCACCGGTGAGAAGGGTACGGATCTTCCGCATGTCTTCCTCCTGAGAAGGGGTCCTGCTGTTCGGACACCGCTCACGTTAGGAAGATTGAACCCGGACTTCTGTGGAGGAATGCACACTCGACCCCGAGCGTGGACTATTACCGATTCCGGCTGTTGCCCAGGCCGGTGAGGAAGGTGGTGACCAGCAACATCACTCCCCACGGCCCCATCACCCACAGCGGCCAGGGGTAGGGGAAGTCGAAGCCGTCAGTCACGCCGAGGATGAGCCAGACCGCCCAGTTGATGCCGCTCGCCGCCGCCCAGGTGGCCCACATCGCCGTCAGGCCCTTGCGCTGTGTCTGCTGGACGTCGCGGCGCCCACGGCGCTCCCGGCGCTCTGGACGGCGGATCTGCGGCACTGACAGCTCGCGCAGGTCGACGTCGGGCAGGTCGGAGGTGAGCGTGGCCAGCTCGCCGTAGGTCTTGCTCGTGTAGAGCTGTTCCAGCCTCTCGTCGAACTCCTCGACGGTGAGGCGGCCCTGCGCGTAGTGCTCCCGCAGGACCGAGGCGACCTTGTCCCGGTCCCCGTCCGATGCCCGCATCTCCGGACCAGCCGCCATCATCAACCACATCCGCTCGCCGGCGGGCGGTGCTCACACCTTGCCCGCGTCTCCCAACAGGTCGGCAAGCCGCTCTTCTCCCCCGTCAAGCGCGGTCAGTACCCAAGGTCCATTATGTGTCACCGCGACGCTGTGTTCGAAGTGCGCCGAGGCCTTGCCGTCGACGGTGATGACGGTCCAGTCGTCCGACAGCACCTTGGTCCGGTCGGTGCCGAGGTTCACCATCGGCTCGACGGCGAAGCACATGCCCGGCTCGAAGCGCGGCCCCCGGCCGGGCTTGCCGTGGTTGGCGACCCACGGGTCCATGTGCATCTCGGTACCGATGCCGTGCCCGCCGTACTCCTGGGGGATGCCGTAGCGGCCCTGGGAGCGGACGTACTTCTCCACCTCGTGGCCGATGTCGGACAGGTGACGGCCGACGGTGAGCGCGGCGATACCCCGCCACATGGCCTCCTCGGTGACCCGCATCAGCTCGGTCAGCTTGGGGTCCACCTCGCCGACGGGAACCGTGATGGCCGAATCGCCGTGCCAGCCTTCGAGAATGGCGCCGCAGTCGATGGAGATGACGTCGCCTTCCTGCAGCGCACGCCTGTTGCTCGGGATGCCGTGGACGACCTCGTCGTTGACCGACGCGCAGATCGTGGCGGGGAACCCCTGGTATCCCTTGAAGGAGGGGATCGCTCCCTCGTCCCGGATCGCCTTTTCGGCGATCACGTCGAGATCCAGCGGGGTCATCCCCGGCCGGACGCTTTCACGGAGCAACTGCAACGTCCGGCCGACCACCAGACCCGCCGCCCGCATCTTCTCCAGTTGCTCAGGTGTCTTTACCTGAATTCCATGCTTGTGCTTCTTGAACACGTGCGCACCCCCTGGGGTGGTTCAACGGGCAATCCGGGAGCTCAATTCCCCCGATTGTGCCCTAAACGACAGCACGCCACCCATGGGAACCCATGGGTGGCGTGCTGAATGGATGCTCTTCTAGTCCGTGAAGGGGCCCAGGGCCTCCATCGCGCGCTGGGTGACCTCTTCCACCGGGCCGGTCGCGTCCACCCCGACCAGGATGCCCTCGTCGGCGTAGAAGGAGACCAGCGGAGCGGTCTGCTCCTGGTAGACCTCCAGCCGATGCCGGACGGTCTGCTCCTTGTCGTCGTCCCGCTGGTAAAGCCGCCCACCGCAGGCGTCGCAGACGTCGTCCTTCTTGTCGTCGAAGTCGACGTGCCAGATGCGGCCGCACTGGCTGCAGGTGCGGCGACCGGCCAGCCGGCGCACGACCTCGTCGTCGTCGACCACGAGCTCCAGGACGATGTCGAGAGCGACGCCGAACTCCGCGAGCATCTTCTTCAGGATCTCGGCCTGGGGCACGTTCCTGGGGAAGCCGTCGAGCAGGAAACCGTCCTGCGCGTCGCTCTCTGAGAGTCGGTCGCGGACCATCGCGATGGTGACCTCGTCGGGTACGAGGTCTCCGCGGTCCATGTATTCCTTGGCAAGCTTGCCGAGCTCCGTACCGCCCGAGACGTTGGCACGGAAGATGTCACCTGTCGAGATCTTCGGGATGGACAGGTTAGATGCGATGAACTGGGCCTGCGTCCCCTTACCCGCTCCGGGGGGCCCCACCAGGACGAGACGCACTACTTCAGGAAGCCTTCGTAATTGCGCTGCTGAAGCTGGCTCTCGATCTGCTTCACGGTGTCAAGGCCGACACCAACCATGATCAGAATGCTCGTCCCTCCGAACGGGAAGTTCTGACTCGCACCGACGACCGCCAGGGCGATGATCGGCACCATGGCGATCAGGCCCAGATAGAGCGCACCTGGAGCGGTGAGCCGCGTGAGCACGTAGTTCAAGTACTCAGCCGTCGGCCGGCCCGGGCGGATACCCGGGATGAACCCACCGTACTTCTTCATGTTGTCGGCGACTTCAACGGGGTTGAAGGTAATGGACACGTAGAAGTAGGTGAAGAAGACGATCAGCAGGAAGAAGGTGAGCATGTAGATCGGTGTGTCGCCCCTGACCAGGTTCTGCTGGATCCACTGGACGATCGCGCTGGGCTCCTGCTGGGAGTTACTGAAGAGCGTCGTGACCAGCTGCGGAAGGTAGAGCAGCGAGGAGGCGAAGATGACCGGGATGATGCCCGCCTGGTTGACCTTCAGCGGGATGTAGGTCGAGGTCCCGCCGTACATCCGGCGGCCGACCATGCGCTTGGCGTACTGCACCGGCACCCGGCGTTGGGCCTGCTCGACCATGACCACCAGCGCGATCATCGCGATACCTGTCACGATCACCACCGCGAAGACGAAGAAGCCCTTCGTCCGGGCGATGGTCAGCAGCTCGGCCGGGAAGACCGCGATGACCTGGGTGAAGATCAGGATGGACATGCCGTTGCCGACGCCGCGGTCGGTGACGAGCTCGCCCAGCCACATGATGACGGCGGTGCCGGCGGTCATCGTCAGCACCATCGTGACGATGGTGAAGACGTTGTCCTTGTCCAGCAGGATCTCCTCACGGCACTGCGGGAAGAGCTGCCCGGTGCGCGCGAGGGCGATGAAGGCGGTCGACTGGAGGATCGCCAGACCGATCGTCAGGTAACGCGTATACTGGGTGATCTTGGTCTGTCCGGCCTGGCCCTCCTTCTTGAGGGCTTCCAGGCGAGGGATCACCACCACCAGAAGCTGAAGGATGATGCTCGCGGTGATGTACGGCATGATGCCGAGCGCGAACACCGACAGCTTCAGCAAGGCGCCACCGCTGAACAGCTGCACCATGCCGTAGATGTTGCCGGCATCGCCGGACTGTGCCTGCTGGAGGCATCGGGCGATGTTTTCGTTATTGACACCCGGAGTCGGAAGAACCGAGCCGAGCCGGAACAGCGCGATGATGCCCAATGTGAAGAGCAACTTCTTGCGCAGGTCCGGCGTACGGAACGCTCGGGTAAACGCGGTCAGCACGGTCCCTCCTGCGCGCCTGAAAGGCGAGGTCGGTCAGCGATGGTTCGGGGGTGGTCCATCTTTGCTATCTCAAGTCAGCGAGCCCGCGGAAATGAGTTGAGGCCCACTATCCAGCGAACTCTAACGCACTACGGGCGCGGGGGCCCATTACGAGCCCCCGCGCCACGTCATTATGCCTACAGCTCGGAGACGGAGCCCCCGGCAGCCGCGATCTTCTCCTTGGCACTGGCGGAGAAGGCGTGCGCCTGCACGTTCAACGCCACGGAGATCTCGCCGGTTCCCAGAACCTTCACGAGCTGCCTCTTGCGGACCGCGCCCTTGGCGACCAGCGTCTCGACGGTGACGTCGCCACCCTCGGGGAACAGCTCGCCGAGCTTGTCCAGGTTGACGACCTGGTAGGTCGTCTTGAACAGGGCGTTGGAGAAGCCCTTCATCTTGGGCAGACGACGCTGGAGCGGAACCTGGCCACCCTCGAAGCCGAGGGGAACCTTGTTCCGGGCCGTCGTGCCCTTGGTGCCACGACCGGCGGTCTTGCCCTTGGACGCCTCGCCGCGGCCCTTGCGGACCTTCGACTTGTTGGCGCCGGGAGCCGGACGCAGGTGGTGGATACGGAGCGGACTGTTCTCTGCCATGTCTAGTCGACCTCTTCCACGGTGACGAGGTGCGTCACCACGGTGACCATGCCGCGGATCTCCGGGCGGTCCTCCTTGACGACGACATCGCCGATGCGCTTCAGACCGAGTGAACGCAGCGAGTCACGCTGGTTCTGCTTGCCACCGATCTTGGAACGAACCTGGGTGATCTTCAGGCGTGCCATCGGCTAGCTCACCGCCTTAGCCGCCGCGGCCTCCGCGATGCCCTCGGCGCGAGCCTTGAGCATGGCCTTGGGGGCGACATCCTCGATCGGCAGGCCACGACGGGCCGCGATCTCCTCGGGGCGGCTGAGGCCCTTCAGAGCGGCCACGGTGGCGTGCACGATGTTGATCGGGTTGTCCGAGCCGAGCGACTTGGACAGCACGTCGTGGATGCCGGCGCACTCCAGCACGGCGCGCACCGGGCCACCGGCGATGACGCCGGTACCGGGCGAGGCCGGACGGAGGAAGACGACACCCGCGGCCTCTTCACCCTGCACGATGTGCGGGATGGTGCCCTGGATGCGGGGCACCCGGAAGAAGTGCTTCTTGGCCTCTTCGACGCCCTTGGCGATGGCCGCGGGGACTTCCTTGGCCTTGCCGTAGCCGACGCCGACCATGCCGTTGCCGTCACCGACGATGACGAGGGCGGTGAAGCTGAAGCGACGACCACCCTTCACGACCTTGGCCACTCGGTTGATCTTTACGACGCGCTCGATGTACGAGACGCCCTTGTCAGCGTTGCCACCGCGGCGATCGTCACGACGACCGTCACGCCGCTCGCCACCGGCGGCGCCACCGCGACGCGGAGCTCCAGCCATCAGTGGTTCCTCTTCTCGTTGCTCTTGTTAGGACGGGCCATCAGAACTCCAGCCCGCCTTCGCGGGCGCTGTCCGCGAGGGCCGCGATGCGACCCGCGTAACGGTTTCCGCCACGGTCGAACACGACCGCGGAGATCCCGGCAGCCTTGGCCCGCTGAGCGAGAAGCTCGCCGACCTGCTTCGCCTTGTCGGTCTTCGCGCCGGAGTCGGCACGCAGGGAGGACTCCATGGTGGAGGCGCTCACCAGCGTGTGGCCCTGGGCGTCGTCGACGATCTGCACGAACAGGTGTCGCGTGGAGCGGTTGACGACCATGCGCGGACGCGCGGCCGTGCCGACCACCTTCTTGCGGACTCGGCCGTGGCGGCGGGCCCGCGAGACGGCGCGGGCGGCCGTGTGCTTGCCGAACGCAGTCTTGCCAGCCATGCCTACTTACCAGCCTTTCCGACCTTGCGGCGGATAACCTCGCCCTGGTAACGCACACCCTTGCCCTTGTACGGGTCGGGCTTGCGCAACTTGCGGATGTTCGCGGCGATCTCGCCGACCTTCTGCTTGTCGATGCCGTCCACGTGGAACAGGGTCGGCTTCTCAACGCGGAAGGTGACACCCTCGGGGGCGTCGACGATCACCGGGTGGCTGAAGCCGAGAGCGAACTCGAGCTGAGTCGGGCTCTTGGCCTGAACGCGGTAACCGACGCCCACGATCTCCAGGGTCTTGGAGTAACCCTGGGTCACACCGGTCACCATGTTGGCGATCAGCGTGCGGGACAGGCCGTGCAGCGCACGGACCTTGTTCTCGTCACTGGGACGAGAGACGGTGACGGTGCCGTCGTCGCCCTTGGCGACGTCGATCGGCTCCGCGACCGTGTGAGAGAGCGTGCCCTTGGGGCCCTTGACCGTGACATCCCGGCCGTCGATGGCGACGTCCACGCCGTTCGGTACAGGGATGGGCAGCCGTCCGATTCGTGACATGCTGTGATTTCTCCCTTCTACCAAACGAAGGCGAGGACTTCCCCGCCCACTCCACGCTTGCCGGCCTGCTTGTCGGTCATGAGGCCGCCGGACGTCGAGATGATCGCGACGCCCAGTCCACCCAGGACCCGGGGCAGGTTGTCCTTCTTCGCATAGACCCGCAGGCCGGGCTTGGAAACCCGGCGCAGGCCCGAGAGCGACCGCTCACGGCTCGGCCCGAACTTGAGCTCCACCACGAGGTTCTTTCCGACCTTGGCGTCCTCGACGCTCCAGGCCTGAATGTAACCCTCCTGCTGAAGGATCTCGGCGATGTGCGCCTTGATCTTCGAGTACGGCATGGCCACGGTGTCGTGGTACGCCGAGTTCGCGTTTCGCAGACGCGTGAGCATGTCTGCGATCGGGTCGGTCATCGTCATGGCCGGTGGCCTTCCTCACCGCGGTTTCCGCAAGGGACCTACGGTGCGGTCATGGGCGCTTGAGGCAGCGCCCGGTGAATACGACTATCTATGTGCGGCTGGGTACCGCGCGGTCCGGTGGCGTCCACCGGACCGCGCGGACTGCTACCAGCTGGACTTGGTGATGCCAGGCAGCTCGCCCCGGTGCGCCATCTCGCGGAAGCAGATGCGGCACAGGCCGAACTTCCTGTAGACGGCGCGGGGACGACCACAGCGCGAGCACCGAGTGTACGCCCGGACCTCGAACTTGGCCTTGCGAGCAGCCTTGACCTTGAGCGACGTCTTCGCCATGATCAGGCCTCCTTGAAGGGGAAACCGAGAAGCTTCAGCAGCGCCCGGCCCTGGTCGTCGGTCTTAGCGGTGGTCACGACCGTGATGTCCATACCACGCTGACGGTCGACCTTGTCCTGGTCGATCTCGTGGAACATGACCTGCTCGGTGAGACCGAAGGTGTAGTTGCCGTTGCCGTCGAACTGCTTGGGCGACAGGCCGCGGAAGTCACGGATACGCGGCAGCGCCAGCGACAGCAGCCGGTCCAGGAACTCCCACATGCGGTCGCCGCGGAGCGTGACGTGCGCACCGATCGGCATGCCCTCGCGCAGCTTGAACTGGGCGATGGACTTACGGGCCCGGACGACCGCCGGCTTCTGGCCGGTGATCACGGTGAGGTCACGGACGGCGCCGTCGATGAGCTTCGAGTCGCGCGCGGCCTCGCCGACACCCATGTTCACCTTGATCTTGGTGATCGTGGGGACCAGCATGATGTTCTCGAACCCGAACTGCTCGTTCAGCTTCGCGATGATCTCTTCGCGGTAGCGCTGCTTGAGCCGCGGAACGGGCCGCGTCTCGACGGACTCAGTGGTGTTGGCGGTCATCAGTTGTCCTCACCCGACTCGTCAGAGGCGGCCTTGGCCGACTCCTTCTTGGCAGGCTTCTCGTCATCCTTGAGCTTCTTGACGTTGCTCACGTGGATGGGAGCCTCCATGGTCTGCACGCCGCCGGTCTTGGCGCCACGCGGGCCCTGGTTGGTCTCCTTGGAGTGCTTCTTGATCATGTTGACGCCTTCGACCACCACGCGCTCCTCGCGCGGGAGGGCGGCGATCACACGACCCTTGGCACCCTTGTCCTTGCCGGCGATGACCTGAACCAGGTCACCCTTCTTCACATGAAGCTTCGGCATTTACAACACCTCCGGCGCGAGCGAGATGATGCGCATGAACTTCTTGTCACGCAGCTCACGTCCGACGGGGCCGAAGATACGCGTGCCACGAGGGTCACCGCTGTCCTTGATGATGACGGCGGCGTTCTCGTCGAAGCGGATGTAGGAGCCGTCGGGCCGGCGGCGCTCCTTGACAGTACGGACGATGACCGCCTTGACGACGTCGCCCTTCTTCACGGTGCCGCCAGGAATGGCGTCCTTGACCGTGGCGACGATGATGTCGCCGATTCCCGCGTAGCGCCGACCCGAGCCACCGAGCACACGGATGCAAAGAACTTCCTTCGCACCCGTGTTGTCGGCGACCTTGAGTCGCGACTCCTGCTGGATCACTTGAACTCCTGTTTGTCTCGCTGGTTCTCACCCGGTGGTGAGCCTTGCGGAACTGATGTGGTCTTGTTCCTCCGGCGACAGTCCTGCCTGGTCGAGCCCGCCCTGCCCGGCACTGTCGCGGTACGGCTTGCGCCCCCCGCCGTGCCGGCCGGACCTGCTCTCCCGCGAACCGCACGTCGCAGGCGGGGCGGAGATCAACTCCACCCCCTTGGACACCAGCATGGGGGGTGACCGGGTCACCCCCCACGAGGCGCGTTTCTTACTTGGCCTTCTCGAGAATCTCGATGACCCGCCAGCGCTTGCTGGCCGACAGCGGCCGGGTCTCCATCAGGAGAACGCGGTCGCCGACGCCGCAGGCGTTGGCCTCGTCGTGCGCCTTGTACTTGGTCGTCCGACGGATGACCTTGCCGTACAAGGGGTGCTTGACGCGGTCTTCGACAGCGACGACGACAGTCTTGTCCATCTTGTCGCTGACGACCAGACCCTCGCGGGTCTTGCGGTAGTTCCGCGTCTCGGTTGTGCTCTCAGCTGTCTCAGCCATCGATCGACTCCTTCTCAACCGTAACAATGCCGAGCTCCCGCTCGCGCATCACGGTGTAGATACGGGCGATCTCGCGGCGGACGGCACGCAACCGCCCGTGGCTCTCCAACTGGCCGGTTGCGGCCTGGAAGCGGAGGTTGAACAGCTCCTCCTTGGCTTCCTTCAGCTTCTGAACCAGGGTGTCCTGGTCCTCCACCCGCAGCTCACCGGCGGTCAGGCCCTTAGCCATCACGCCTCACCCACTTCACGCTTAACGAACCGGCACTTCATCGGGAGCTTGTGCATCGCACGACGCAGGGCTTCGCGAGCCACCGGCTCGGCGACACCCGACAGCTCGAACATGACGCGACCGGGCTTGACGTTGGCGATCCACCACTCCGGCGAACCCTTACCGGAACCCATGCGGGTCTCGGCCGGCTTCTTGGTGAGGGGACGGTCCGGGTAGATGTTGATCCAGACCTTGCCGCCACGCTTGATGTGACGAGTCATGGCGATACGAGCCGACTCGATCTGGCGGTTGGTCACATAGGAGTGCTCAAGCGCCTGAATGCCGAACTCGCCGAACACGACCCTGGTGCCACCCTTGGCGGCGCCGTGACGGTCGGGCCGGTGCTGCTTGCGGTGCTTGACCCTGCGCGGGATCAGCATGGTCAGCTCCCTTCAGCACCCGGCTGCGCAGCCGGGCCGGTCTCGGGGGCAGCCTGCGAGGCCGCCTCGTTCCTGGGGGCACGGTCGCCACGAGCGGCACCGCCACGACGGGGGCGGTCGCCACCGGCGCCACCACCACGACGGGGACGGTCGCCACCGGCACCGGGGCCGCGACGGTCGTCACGGTCCCGACGTTGGCCCGCACGAGCACCGGCGGCGGCCGCCTCACGCTCGGCGCGGCTGGTCGGAGCCTCACCCTTGTAGATCCACACCTTCACACCGATACGGCCGAAGGTGGTACGGGCCTCGTAGAGGCCGTAGTCGATGTCGGCGCGGAGCGTGTGCAGGGGCACGCGGCCCTCGCGGTAGAACTCCGAACGGGACATCTCGGCGCCGCCCAGACGACCGGAGCACTGCACCCGGATGCCCTTGGCGCCGCTCTTCATGGCCGACTGCATCGCCTTGCGCATGGCGCGACGGAACGAGACACGGCTGGACAGCTGCTCGGCCACACCCTGAGCGACGAGCTGCGCGTCGATCTCGGGGTTCTTGACCTCGAGGATGTTCAGCTGGACCTGCTTCTTGGTCAGCTTCTCGAGGTCACCGCGGATCCGGTCGGCCTCGGCGCCGCGGCGGCCGATGACGATGCCCGGACGGGCGGTGTGAATGTCGACCTGAACCCGGTCGGTGGTCCGCTCGATCTCCACCTTGGAGATGCCGGCCCGCTCCATGCCCTTCTTGAGCATGCGGCGGATCGCCACATCCTCGGCAACGTACGACTTGTAGAGCTTGTCGGCATACCACCGGCTCTTGAAGTCGGTCGTGATGCCGAGGCGGAACCCGTGCGGGTTAACCTTCTGACCCACTAGCGGGTCCTCCCCTTCGGCTCGCGGGACTCCACGATCACGGTGATGTGGCTGGTCCGCTTGTTGATCCGATAGGCACGACCCTGAGCGCGGGGACGGAACCGCTTCAGCGTCGGGCCCTCATCGACCCACGCACGGCTCACGAAGAGCGTGTCGCGGTCGAGTTTGAAGTTGTGCTCCGCGTTGGCAATGGCGCTGGACAGCACCTTGTACACGGTCTCGCTCGCCGACTGGGGAGCGAACTGCAGCACGGCCTGCGCCTCCGAAGCGGGCAGCCCGCGAATGAGGTCCACCACACGGCGGGCCTTCATGGGCGTGTGGCGCGCGAACCGCACCTGAGCCCTGGCTTCCATCGCTTACTCCTCTTAACCTTCTGCTTCGTATGGTCGAGTCCATCTCGCCTCGCAACGATCGGTACAGCTGCCGCTGCCCGGCCGTTCCCGGCTCGACTTTCTCTCCCTAAGGCGCTTACCGCCGGCTGCGGCGGTCTTCCTTGACGTGGCTGCGGAACGTCCGCGTCGGCGCGAACTCACCGAGCTTGTGGCCGATCATCGACTCGGTGACGAACACCGGGACGTGCTTGCGGCCGTCGTGTACGGCGATCGTGTGACCGAGCATGTCGGGCACGATCATGGAGCGCCGCGACCACGTCTTGATGACGTTCTTGGTGCCCTTCTCGTTCTGGACATCCACCTTCTTCTGAAGGTGGTCGTCCACGAAGGGACCCTTCTTAAGGCTACGTGGCATTTTGGCTGCTCCTACCGCTTCTTCCGCTTGGTACGACGGCGGATGATCAGCCGGTCGCTGGCCTTGTTCGCCGCACGAGTACGACCCTCGGGCTTGCCCTTGGGGTTGACGGGGTGACGACCGCCGGAGGTCTTACCCTCACCACCACCGTGCGGGTGGTCGACCGGGTTCATCGCGACACCGCGGACGGTGGGGCGCTTGCCCTTCCACCGCATACGGCCGGCCTTGCCCCAGTTGATGTTGGCCTGCTCGGCGTTGCCGACCTGGCCGATGGAGGCCCGGCAGCGAACGTCGACCTGGCGCATTTCGCCGGAGGGCATACGCAGCGTGGCGTACTGGCCCTCCTTGGCGAGCAGCTGGATCTGCGCACCGGCGGACCGGCCCAGCTTGGCGCCACCACCCGGACGGAGCTCCACCGCGTGGATGAAGGTACCGGTCGGGATGTTGCGCAGCGGGAGGCAGTTACCCGGCTTGATGTCGGCCGTGGGGCCGTTCTCGATCAGGTCGCCCTGCTTGAGGCCGGTCGGGCAGAGGATGTAGCGCTTCTCCCCGTCGGCGTAGTGCAGCAGAGCGATGCGGGACGTGCGGTTCGGGTCGTACTCGATGTGAGCGACCTTCGCCGGGATCCCGTCCTTGTCGTGGCGCCGGAAGTCGATGATCCGGTAAGCACGCTTGTGCCCGCCACCCTGGTGGCGGGTGGTGACCCGGCCGTGGACGTTACGGCCACCCTTGCTGTGCAGGGGTGCAAGCAGCGACTTCTCGGGCGTGCTGCGCGTGATCTCGGCAAAGTCCGAGACGCTGGCGCCGCGTCGACCCGGGGTCGTCGGCTTGAGTTTACGGATGCCCATCTTTTTCGTTCATCCTTCGTCGGTTAATCCGGGAGAATGCCCCTCGCCTCACAGCGAGGGGCGTTCACCCTGTACTTACTGAGCGAGCGGGTCAGCCGACCTGGCCGAAAATGTCGATCCGGTCGCCTTCGACCAGGCTCACGATCGCGCGCTTGGTGCTGGGGCGCTGGCCGTAGCCGGCCTTGGTCCGCTTGCGCTTGCCCTGGCGGTTGATGGTGTTGACGCTGGCCACCTTGACGCCGAAGATCTGCTCGATGGCGATCTTGACCTGCGTCTTGTTGGCCGTCTTCCGCACCAGGAACGTGTACTTGTTGTGCTCGTCGATCAGGCCGTAGCTCTTCTCGGACACAACCGGCTTGATGATGATGTCGCGCGGGTCGGCGATCTTCTCCATCAGGCGTCTTCCTTCCCGCTCTTGCTCAGACGCGTGACGACCTGGTCGTACGCCTCCTGAGTGAAAACGACGTCGTCGTAGCAGAGCACGTCGTAGGTGTTCAGCTGTCCGGCGTCCAGCAGGTGGACCTCGGGAGCGTTGCGCAGGCTCAGCCAGGTGAGCTCGTCACCCTCATCGACGACCATCAGGACGCTACGAGTGTCGGTGATCTTCCGCAGCGACTCGAGAGCCGCCTTGGTCTTGGGGGTCTCCCCCTCGATCAGAGCGCTGACCACGTGGATCCGGCCGCCGGCCGCCCGGTCGGAGAGGGCGCCACGCAGGGCGGCGGCCTTCATCTTCTTGGGGGTCTTCTGGGAGTAGTCCCGGGGAAGCGGGCCGTGGACGATGCCACCGCCGGCGAACTGCGGGGCGCGGGTCGAACCCTGACGGGCGCGGCCGGTGCCCTTCTGGCGGTACGGCTTCTTGCCGCCTCCGCTGACCTCACCACGGGTCTTGGCCTTGTGGGTGCCCTGCCGGCGAGCGGCGAGCTGGGCCACGACGACCTGGTGGATCAGCGGAATGTTGACCTTGGCGCCGAAAATGTCGCCGGGCAGGTCGACGGTGCCGGTCTTCGCCCCGCTCACGTCGAGGACGTCAATGGTGCTCACTTGGCAGCCCCCTTCTTGGCAGCGGTACGGACGAGAACCAGGCTGCCGTTGGCGCCGGGAATCGCACCCTTGATCAGGATGAGACCCTTCTCGGCGTCCACGGCGTGAACCTTGAGGCTCTGGATGGTGGTACGGACGTTACCCATCCGACCGGCCATGCGCAGGCCCTTGAAGACGCGGCCCGGGGTGGCGCAGCCACCGATGGAACCCGGCGAACGGTGCTTGCGCTGGGTACCGTGCGAGGCGCTCAGGCCCTTGAAGCCGTGGCGCTTCATGACACCGGCGAAACCCTTGCCCTTGCTCTTGCCCGTCACGTCGACGAACTGGCCGGCCTCGAAGGTGTCGGCGAGGAGCTCCTGGCCCAGGGTGTAGTCGCTCGCGTCGTCGGTACGGATCTCCGTGAAGTAGCGGCGCGGGGTGATGTCGTGCTTGCGCAGGTAGTCGCCGAGCGGCTTGTTGACCTTCCGCGGGTCGACCTGCCCGAAGCCGAGCTGTACGGCGGAGTAGCCGTCCTTCTCGGGGGTGCGGACGCGGGTCACGACGCACGGACCAGCCTCGACGACGGTCACCGGGACCATCCGGTTGTCCGCGTCGAAGACCTGGGTCATGCCGAGCTTCTTGCCCAGGACGCCCTTGATCTGCTTAGCCATGTCAGTGCGTTCCCTCAGAGCTTGATCGAGATGTCAACGCCGGCGGGGAGGTCGAGTCGCATGAGCGAGTCGACCGTCTTCGGCGTCGGGTCGATGATGTCAATCAGCCGCTTGTGCGTGCGCATCTCAAAGTGCTCGCGGCTGTCCTTGTATTTGTGCGGCGAGCGGATGACGCAGTACACGTTCTTCTCGGTCGGCAGCGGCACCGGGCCCGCGACCTTAGCGCCAGTCCTCGTCACCGTCTCGACGATCTTCTTGGCCGAGCTATCGATGACCTCGTGGTCATAGGCCTTGAGCCGGATGCGGATCTTCTGTCCCGCCATAATGGCCTCGGTGTCCTTCGCTGTCGTCTGAAAAAGTTACGTGCGGCCTGTTGCCGCTATGTGATGGTCGAGGCCGTCGCACCGTTCGCAGGCGCGCCTTCCTCTTCCGTGCCCCACGTAGCAGACACTGTCGATCTGCGCTTTCTTCCGTGATCTGGCAGTTACTTCGGTCACTTCGCGGCCGAACCAACTGCGAGATCACGGTTCGTGGGGGTCTGCCGGAGACGCATGCCGTACGGCATGAGCCCCCTCGTGGTGTGGCGGCCGACCCTGCGATGAGGGCCGGCCGCCACCCCGCGATGTACTACTTGATGATCTTGGTCACTCGACCCGCACCGACGGTGCGGCCACCCTCACGGATGGCGAACTTGAGACCGTCCTCCATCGCGATGGGCTGGATCAGCGAGACGGACATCTCGGTGTTGTCACCGGGCATGACCATCTCGGTGCCCTCGGGCAGGTTCACAACACCGGTCACGTCAGTCGTACGGAAGTAGAACTGCGGACGGTAGTTGTTGAAGAACGGGGTGTGGCGACCGCCCTCGTCCTTCGACAGGATGTAGACCTGAGCCTCGAACTCGGTGTGCGGGGTGGTCGTGCCCGGCTTGATGATGCACTGGCCGCGCTCGACGTCCTCACGCTTGATACCGCGCAGGAGCAGACCCACGTTGTCGCCCGCCTGGCCCTCGTCGAGGAGCTTGCGGAACATCTCGACACCGGTGACCGTGGTGGTGGTCTTGGTGTCCTTGATGCCGATGATGTCGACGGTCTCGTTGACCTTGACGATGCCGCGCTCGATACGACCGGTGACAACGGTGCCACGACCGGTGATCGAGAAGACGTCCTCGATCGGCATGAGGAACGGCTTGTCGGTCTCACGGGCCGGCTGCGGGACGTTCTCGTCCACAGCGGTCATGAGCTCGATGATGCTGTCGCCCCACTTCTCGTCGCCCTCGAGCGCCTTCAGCGCCGAGACGCGGACGACGGGCAGGTCGTCGCCGGGGAACTCCTGGGCCGAGAGAAGCTCACGGACCTCGAGCTCGACGAGCTCCAGGATCTCCTCGTCGTCCACCATGTCGGCCTTGTTCAGGGCGACAACGATGTAGGGGACGCCGACCTGGCGGGCCAGGAGGACGTGCTCCTTCGTCTGCGGCATCGGACCGTCGGTGGCGGCGACCACGAGGATCGCGCCGTCCATCTGAGCCGCACCAGTGATCATGTTCTTCACGTAGTCGGCGTGACCGGGGCAGTCCACGTGAGCGTAGTGGCGCTGCTCGGTCTGGTACTCGACGTGCGCGATGGAGATCGTGATACCACGAGCCTTCTCCTCGGGCGCCTTGTCGATCTTGTCGAACGGGGTCGCCTCGTTGAGGTTCGGGTAACGCTCGTGGAGCACCTTGGTGATCGCCGCGGTCAGAGTGGTCTTGCCGTGGTCGATGTGTCCAATGGTGCCGATGTTTACGTGCGGCTTGGTCCGCTCGAACTTGGCCTTGGCCACTGCTCTGTCTCCTTAGAGATTCTGACTTGACTTGCGTCTTCGTACTCGGGCTTGGGGAGGCCGGTCCCTCTCAGGACCGGCCGACGAGAAGCTACTCGCCCCGCACCCCCTCGGTGGCGGGGCGACGATCTCCTCGCCTCCCGCACCGAAACGGATGCCGGACTTACTCGCCCCGCACCTTCGCGACGATCTCCTTGGCGATGTGCGCAGGCACTTCCGCATAGGAGTCGAACTGCATGCTGTAGCTCGCGCGTCCCTGCGTCTTGCTACGGAGGTCTCCCACGTAGCCGAACATCTCAGAGAGCGGCACGAGCGCCTTGACGATGCGGGCGCCGGAGCGCTCGTCCATCGCCTGGATCTGTCCACGCCGACCGTTGAGGTCGCCGATGACGTCACCCATGTAGTCCTCGGGCGTGGTGACCTCGACGGCCATCATCGGCTCCAGGATTACTGCGTCCGCCTTGCGCGCGGCCTCCTTGAAGGCCATCGAGCCAGCGATCTTGAAGGCCATTTCGGACGAGTCCACCTCGTGGTAGGCGCCGTCCTGCAGGGTGACCTTGACCCCGACCATGGGGTAGCCGGCGAGAACACCGAACTCGGCGGCCTCCTGGGCACCCGCGTCGACCGACGGGATGTACTCCCGCGGGATGCGGCCACCGGAGACCTTGTTGGAGAACTCGTAGCCGTCGTTGCCGTCGCCCAGCGGCTCAAGGTCGATGATGACCTTGGCGAACTGGCCGGAGCCACCGGTCTGCTTCTTGTGGACGTAGTCGACCTTCTCCACCTTGCGGCGGATGGTCTCGCGGTACGCCACCTGCGGACGGCCGATGTTGGCCTCGACCTTGAACTCGCGGCGCATCCGGTCGACGAGGATCTCCAGGTGGAGCTCGCCCATACCCCAGATGACCGTCTGCCCGGTCTCCTCGTCACGCCGGACCTGGAAGGACGGGTCCTCCTCGGCCAGACGCTGGATCGCGGTGCCCAGCTTCTCCTGGTCACCCTTGGTCTTGGGCTCGATGGCGACGCTGATGACCGGCGCCGGGAAGTTCATCGACTCCAGGACCACGGGGTGAGCCGGGTCGGACAGGGTGTCACCGGTGGTGGTGTCCTTCAGGCCCATGACGGCGACGATCTGACCGGCGACGGCCGACGGGCGCTCCTCGCGCTTGTTGGCGTGCATCTGGTAGATCTTGCCGATCCGCTCCTTGCGGCCCTTCACCGAGTTGACCACGGCGGTGCCGGTCTCGAGCGTGCCCGAGTAGATGCGGATGTAGGTGAGACGGCCCAGGTGCTGGTCGCTCATGATCTTGAAGGCCAGCGCGGAGAACGGCTCAGTCACGTCCGCGTGACGCTCGATGATCTCCTCTTCCTTGCCGACCGCGTGGCCCTTGAAGGCCGGGATGTCGATCGGGGCGGGAAGGTAGGCGACGATCGCGTCGAGCAGGGGCTGGACGCCCTTGTTCTTGAACGCGGTGCCGGTCAGGACCGGGTTGATGGCGCTGGCCAGCGTGGCGCGGCGGATGGCCGCGACCAGCTGCTCCTCGGTGGGCTCGACGCCCTCCAGGAAGAGCTCCATCAGCTCGTCGTCGTTCTCGGAGACCGTCTCGACGAGCTTGTCACGCCACTCGCGGGCGGTCTCGGCGTGCTCGGCCGGGATGTCCACGGTCTCGTACATCTCGCCCTTGGCCGCCTCGGCGCTCCAGAGCAGGCCCTTCATCTTGACCAGGTCGATGACGCCCTTGAAGTCGGCCTCGACGCCCCAGGGAAGCTGGATGACGGCGGGGGTCGCGTTCAGGCGGCTGATCATCATGTCGACGCAGCGGTGGAACTCCGCGCCGACCCGGTCCATCTTGTTGACGAAGCAGATGCGGGGCACGTCGTAGCGGTCGGCCTGACGCCACACCGTCTCGGACTGCGGCTCGACACCGGCCACGCCGTCGAACACGGCGACGGCACCGTCGAGGACGCGGAGCGAGCGCTCCACCTCGATCGTGAAGTCCACGTGACCCGGCGTGTCGATGATGTTGATCGTGTGGCCGAGCCACTCGCAGGTGGTAGCAGCGGAGGTGATGGTGATACCACGCTCCTGCTCCTGCTCCATCCAGTCCATCGTGGCTGCGCCCTCGTGGACTTCACCGATCTTGTAGTTGATACCGGTGTAGAACAGGATGCGCTCGGTCGTCGTGGTCTTGCCCGCGTCGATGTGGGCCATGATCCCGATGTTGCGGACCTTGGCCAGGTCAAGAGCGGTCGTGGTGGCCACTTCTCTCGCGTCCTCGTCGTCTCGTCGAACCCGCTGTTACCAGCGGTAGTGGGCGAAGGCCTTGTTGGACTCGGCCATCTTGTGGGTGTCCTCGCGCTTCTTGACACTGGCGCCGAGGCCATTGCTGGCGTCGAGCAGTTCGTTCATGAGGCGCTCGGTCATGGTCTTCTCGCGGCGGGCGCGGGAGTACTGCACCAGCCAGCGCAGGGCCAGGGTGGTGCTGCGCGCGGCGCGCACCTCGACCGGGACCTGGTAGGTCGCGCCACCGACACGGCGGCTGCGGACCTCAAGGGTGGGCTTGACGTTGTCCAGCGCGCGCTTCAGGGTGACGACCGGGTCGTTGCCGGTCTTCTCCTTGGCACCCTCAAGGGCGCCGTAGACGATGGACTGCGCGATGGAGCGCTTGCCGTCCAGGAGCACCTTGTTGATGAGCGCGGTGACCAGCGGCGAGTTGTGGACCGGGTCAGCCATGAGCTGACGACGGCCAGGAGAACCCTTGCGAGGCATTCTTACTTCTCCTTCTTCGCGCCGTAACGGCTACGGGCCTGCTTGCGGTTGCGAACACCCTGGGTGTCCAGCGAGCCACGGATGATCTTGTAGCGAACACCCGGCAGGTCCTTCACACGACCGCCACGGACGAGCACGATGGAGTGCTCCTGGAGGTTGTGACCGACACCCGGGATGTAGGCCGTGACCTCGATGCCGTTGGTGAGCCGGACACGCGCGACCTTGCGGAGGGCGGAGTTCGGCTTCTTGGGGGTCGTGGTGTAAACGCGCATGCAGGTGCCGCGTCGCTGGGGGCTGGCCTTGAGCGCCGGGGTCTTGGTCTTGGTGACCTTATCCTGGCGGCCCTTGCGGACCAGCTGCTGAATCGTAGGCACCGCGTCTCCGTTCGTGCTTGCCGGTGATTCGAATGTTGTGCTTTTTGCAGGCACTGCCGGTGTCATGACCTGCGATTTTTCCGTCCACTCCGACCCACGCGGTCGGGCGTGTCGCGCATGAATCGCGCCACATTCCCAGCTAGGCCGGCCCAGTGGAGGAGGCCATGCGCCGCCTCTGCCGACTCCCTGACGGGAAACCTGTCGACGCGCACGCATGAGAACCCATGAAGCCATGGGCACGAAGGGAAAGACTACCTAGTCCAACGCAACACGTCAAAACGGTTGCGCCCGTCGGGCACCGTCATGAGCCGCTGCATTCGTGTCCTGGCTCCCGCGATCGGTTTCCGGCCGACCGCTGCTGGGTCCGTAACGAGTTTACCGTCCGCAGAGGACTTCTCTGGCCGTTCTCCTCGTTACGGCACGGCTTTCACCGCAACATTCCGGTCAAGAAGATCCACCGCGTCCGGAGCCGGACAGACGACGGCGCCCGGTTCCCCACCTCGGGGAACCGGGCGCCGCCGGTGATCACTTAGCGGTTGTACTGACCGAAGTCGTACTCCTCCAGCGGCACGGCCTCACCGGAGCCCGAACCGAAGGTGTAGTCCGCGGCGGAGCCGTCGTAGCCGCCGACCGTGTACATCGCGGCCTTGGCCTCCTCGGTGGGCTCGACCCGGATGTTGCGGTACTGCGGCATGCCGGTACCGGCCGGGATGAGCTTTCCGATGATGACGTTCTCCTTGAGACCGAGCAGCGAGTCCGACTTGGCGTGGATCGCCGCGTCGGTGAGCACCCGGGTGGTCTCCTGGAAGGACGCCGCCGACAGCCAGGACTCGGTGGCGAGCGAGGCCTTGGTGATACCCATCAGCACCGGACGACCCGAGGCCGGCGTACCGCCCTCGGCCACGCACTCGCGGTTGATCCGCTCGAAGCGCGGCCGCTCGACGAGCTCACCGGGCAGCATGTCGGCATCGCCCGACTCCAGCACGTTCACGCGCTTGAGCATCTGCCGGACGATGATCTCGATGTGCTTGTCGTGGATCGACACACCCTGCGAGCGGTAGACCTGCTGAACCTCGGCCACCAGGTGCAGCTGCACGGCCCGCGGGCCGAGGATGCGCAGCACCTCGTTGGGGTTGACGGCACCGGCGATCAGCTGCTGGCCGACCGTGACGCGCTGACCGTCGGAGACCAGCAGACGCGACCGCATGGACACCGGGTAGGCGACCTCTTCCGAACCGTCGTCCGGAACGATCACGATCTTGCGGGTCTTGTCGGTCTCGTCGATGCGGACCCGGCCCTCGGCCTCGCTGATCGGGGCGACGCCCTTGGGGACGCGCGCCTCGAAGAGCTCCTGGACACGGGGCAGGCCGTGGGTGATGTCCGCACCCGCCACACCACCGGTGTGGAAGGTACGCATCGTCAGCTGGGTGCCGGGCTCACCGATCGACTGGGCGGCGATGATGCCGACCGCCTCGCCGACGTCCACCAGCTTGCCGGTCGCGAGCGAACGGCCGTAGCAGGTGGCGCAGACACCGATCTTGGCCTCGCAGACGAGGGCGCTGCGGGTCCTGACGGTCTCCACCCCGGCCTCGACCAGCGCGGTGACGTGGATGTCGTTGATGTCGACACCCGCGGACGCGATGACCTTGCCGTCCACCTCGACGTCCTCGGCCAGGATGCGGCCGTGCACGTTGCTCTCGGCGTTCTCCGCCTTGACCAGGTTGCCCTGGGAGTCACGCTCGCCGACGTGCAGCGGGACCCCGCGGTCGGTGCCGCAGTCGATCTCGCGGACGATGACGTCCTGCGCGACGTCCACCAGACGACGGGTCAGGTAACCCGAGTCGGCGGTCCGCAGCGCGGTGTCGGCCAGACCCTTCCGCTGTCCGTGGGTGGAGATGAAGTACTCCAGCACCGACAGGCCCTCGCGGAACGAGGCCTTGATCGGACGCGGGATCGTCTCACCCTTGGTGTTGGACACCAGACCGCGGATACCGGAGATCTGCCGGACCTGCATCAGGTTTCCTCGGGCGCCCGACTGGACCATCATCCAGACCGGGTTGGTCTTCGGGAACGCCTTCTGCATGTCGTCGGTCACGTCACTGGTCGCGTGCGTCCAGATCTCGATGAGCTCCTGACGGCGCTCCTCGTCCGTGATGAGACCGCGCTCGTACTCCCGCTGGACCTTGTCGGCCCTGCGCTCGTACGTCTCCATGATCGTGGCCTTGTTGGGCGGCGAGATGACGTCCTCGATGGAGATCGTCACACCGGCCCGGGTCGCCCAGTAGAAACCGGCGTCCTTGAGCGCGTCGAGCGCGGCCGCGACCTCGACCTTGGGGTACTTCTCGGCCAGCTCGTTGACGATGGCCGACAGCTGCTTCTTGCCGACCTGCGAGTTCACGTACGGATAGTTCGCCGGCAGCGTCTGGTTGAACAGGCAGCGGCCGAGCGTGGTCTCCAGGCGGTAGCCGTCACCCGGCTCCCAGCCTTCGGGAGCCGTCCAGCCGCGGGGCGGCGGGACCTCACCCTTCAACCGGATCTGGATCTTGGCCTGGATGTCCAGCTCGCGCCGGTCGTAGGCCATGAGCGCCTCGGACACCGAGCCGAAGACGCGACCCTGACCGGGCGCGTTCTCGTCGTCGTCCTTGAGGGTGGTCAGCGAGTAGAGACCGATGATCATGTCCTGGGTGGGCATGGTCACCGGCTTACCGTCGGCCGGCTTCAGGATGTTGTTGGTGGACAGCATCAGGATGCGGGCCTCGGCCTGCGCCTCGGCCGACAGCGGCAGGTGCACGGCCATCTGGTCACCGTCGAAGTCCGCGTTGAACGCGGTGCAGACGAGCGGGTGGATCTGGATGGCCTTGCCCTCGACCAGCTGCGGCTCGAAGGCCTGGATGCCCAGGCGGTGCAGGGTGGGCGCGCGGTTGAGCAGCACGGGGTGCTCGGTGATGACCTCTTCGAGGACGTCCCACACGACCGGACGGGCACGCTCGACCATCCGCTTGGCCGACTTGATGTTCTGCGCGTGGTTCAGGTCGACCAGGCGCTTCATCACGAACGGCTTGAACAGCTCCAGCGCCATCTGCTTGGGCAGGCCGCACTGGTGCAGCTTCAGCTGCGGGCCGACGACGATGACCGAACGGCCGGAGTAGTCGACTCGCTTGCCCAGCAGGTTCTGGCGGAACCGGCCCTGCTTGCCCTTCAGCATGTCGCTGAGGGACTTCAGGGGGCGGTTGCCGGGGCCGGTGACCGGACGACCGCGGCGGCCGTTGTCGAACAGCGCGTCGACGGCCTCCTGCAGCATCCGCTTCTCGTTGTTCACGATGATCTCGGGCGCGCCGAGGTCAAGGAGACGCTTGAGACGGTTGTTGCGGTTGATCACGCGGCGGTACAGGTCGTTCAGGTCCGAGGTCGCGAACCGGCCACCGTCGAGCTGCACCATCGGGCGCAGGTCCGGCGGGATGACCGGGATGCAGTCCAGGACCATGCCGTTGGGCGAGTTGCGCGTGTTCAGGAACGCGGACACGACCTTGAGACGCTTGAGCGCGCGGGCCTTCTTCTGGCCCTTGCCGCTGCGGATCGTCTCGCGCAGGTTCTCGGCCTCGAGGTCGAGGTCGAAGTTGGTCAGACGCTCCTGGATGGCCTGGGCGCCCATGCCACCGCGGAAGTAGCGGCCGAAACGGTCGCGCATCTCGCGGTAGAGCAGCTCGTCGCCCTCAAGGTCCTGGACCTTGAGGTTCTTGAAGCGGCTCCAGACCTCGTCCAGACGGTCCAGCTCGCGCTGGGCCCGGTCACGGAGCTGGCGCATCTCGCGCTCGGCGCCCTCGCGGACCTTGCGGCGCTGGTCGCCCTTGGCGCCGGCGGCCTCCAGCTCGGCCAGGTCGTTCTCGAGCTTCTTCTGGCGGGCCTCGATGTCGGCGTCCCGACGCTGCTCGACGTGCTGCCGCTCGACGGAGATCTTCGCCTCGAGCGAGGGCAGGTCACGCTCACGCATTTCCTTGTCGACATGCGTGATCATGTAGGCCGCGAAGTAGATGACCTTCTCGAGGTCCTTCGGAGCCAGGTCGAGCAGGTATCCCAGACGGGACGGGACACCCTTGAAGTACCAGATGTGCGTGACCGGCGCGGCCAGCTCGATGTGGCCCATCCGCTCACGACGCACCTTGGCGCGAGTCACCTCGACACCGCAGCGCTCACAGATGATGCCCTTGAAGCGGACGCGCTTGTACTTACCGCAGTAGCACTCCCAGTCCCGGGTCGGACCGAAGATCTTCTCGCAGAAGAGTCCGTCCTTCTCGGGCTTGAGGGTCCGGTAGTTGATGGTCTCGGGCTTCTTCACCTCGCCGTGCGACCACTGGCGGATATCGTCAGCCGTCGCGAGGCCGATCCGAAGCTCGTCGAAGAAGTTGACGTCCAGCACTTGTATTCCCCTCCTCAGCTTCTAGATCAGACCTCTTCGACGCTGCTCGGCTCGCGCCGAGACAGGTCGATGCCGAGCTCTTCCGCGGCGCGGAAGACGTCCTCGTCGGTGTCACGCATCTCGATGGACATGCCGTCGCTGGAGAGCACCTCGACGTTCAGGCACAGCGACTGCATTTCCTTGATGAGGACCTTGAACGACTCGGGAATGCCCGGCTCGGGGATGTTCTCGCCCTTGACGATGGCCTCGTAGACCTTCACTCGGCCGAGGACGTCGTCGGACTTGATCGTCAGCAGCTCCTGCAGGGCGTAGGCGGCGCCGTACGCCTCCAGCGCCCACACTTCCATCTCACCGAAGCGCTGTCCGCCGAACTGCGCCTTACCACCGAGCGGCTGCTGGGTGATCATGGAGTACGGACCGGTCGAACGCGCGTGGATCTTGTCGTCGACCAGGTGGAGCAGCTTCAGGATGTAGATGTAGCCGACCGAGATCGGGTGCGGGAACGGCTCCCCGGAACGGCCGTCGAACAGCTGGGCCTTTCCGTTCGCGCCGACCATCCGCCCGCCGTCCCTGTTGCGCAGGGTGTTGTCCAGCAGGCCGACGATCTCTTCCTCGTTGGCACCGTCGAACACCGGGGTGGCCATGTTGGTGCGCGGGTCGACCTCGGCGAAGCCCTTGTCGCGCAGCCGCTCGGCCCACGCCTCCTGGACACCCGAGATGTCCCATCCTCTGGCGGCGATCCACCCGAGGTGGGTCTCCAGGACCTGGCCGACGTTCATACGGCCGGGCACGCCCAGCGGGTTGAGGATGATGTCGACCGGCGTGCCGTCCTCCAGGAACGGCATGTCCTCGACCGGGAGGATCTTGGAGATGACGCCCTTGTTGCCGTGACGGCCGGCCAGCTTGTCACCGTCGGTGATCTTACGCTTCTGGGCCACGTAGACGCGGACCAGCTCGTTGACACCCGGAGGAAGCTCGTCGCCCTCCTCACGGCTGAACACGCGCACGCCGATGACCTTGCCCTGCTCGCCGTGCGGCACCTTCAGGGAGGTGTCACGGACCTCGCGGGCCTTCTCACCGAAGATCGCGCGCAGCAGCCGCTCCTCGGGGGTCAGCTCGGTCTCGCCCTTGGGCGTGACCTTGCCGACGAGGATGTCGCCGGGCACGACCTCGGCGCCGATGCGGATGATGCCGCGCTCGTCGAGGTCGGCCAGGACCTCCTCGGAGACGTTCGGGATGTCCCGGGTGATCTCCTCGGGGCCCAGCTTGGTGTCACGGGCGTCGACCTCGTGCTCCTCGATGTGGATCGAGGAGAGGACGTCGTCCTGGACCAGACGCTGGGACAGGATGATCGCGTCTTCGTAGTTGTGGCCCTCCCACGGCATGAACGCCACGAGCAGGTTCTTACCGAGCGCCATCTCGCCGGTGTCGGTGCAGGGACCGTCGGCGACGACCTGGTTCACCTCGATCCGGTCGCCTTCCTTGACGATCGGCTTCTGGTTGAAGCAGGTGCCCTGGTTGGAGCGCTTGAACTTGGCGACACGGTAGGTCGTGCGGGTGCCGTCGTCGTTCATCACGGTGACGTAGTCGGCGGAGACCTCCTCGACCACGCCCGCCTTGTCGGCGGTGATGACGTCGCCGGCGTCGGTCGCGGCACGGTACTCCATGCCGGTGCCGACCAGCGGCGCCTCGCTCTTGAGCAGCGGCACCGACTGGCGCTGCATGTTGGAGCCCATGAGCGCCCGGTTGGCGTCGTCGTGCTCCAGGAACGGGATCATCGCGGTCGCGACGGACACCATCTGGCGCGCCGACACGTCCATGTAGTCGACCTCGTTGGCCCGCAGGGACTCGAACTCGCCGCCCTTACGGCGGACGAGCACGCGGTCCTCGATGAACGTGCCGTCGGGGCCGATCGGAGTGTTCGCCTGGGCGATGACGTAACGGTCCTCCTCGTCCGCGGTGAGGTATTCGACCTGGTCGGTGACCCGACCCTCGACGACCTTGCGGTACGGCGTCTCGACGAAGCCGAAGGAGTTGACCCGGCCGAAGGAGGCCAGCGAGCCGATCAGACCGATGTTCGGTCCTTCCGGCGTCTCGATCGGGCACATGCGGCCGTAGTGCGAGGGGTGAACGTCACGGACCTCGAAGCCGGCCCGCTCACGGGACAGACCACCGGGGCCCAGCGCGGACAGACGCCGCTTGTGCGTCAGGCCGGCCAGCGGGTTGGTCTGGTCCATGAACTGCGACAGCTGGGAGGTTCCGAAGAACTCCTTGATCGACGCGACGACCGGACGGATGTTGATCAGGGTCTGCGGCGTGATCGCCTCGACGTCCTGGGTGGTCATCCGCTCACGGACGACGCGCTCCATGCGGGCCAGGCCCAGGCGGACCTGGTTCTGGATGAGCTCGCCGACGGTGCGCAGGCGCCGGTTGCCGAAGTGGTCGATGTCGTCGGTCTCGACGACGATCTCGCGACCGGCGCCCGCCATCGAGGTCTCGCCCGCGTGAAGCTTGACGATGTACTCGATCGTGGCGACGATGTCCTCTTCGGTCAACGTGCCCTGCGTGATTTCGCTGTCGACGCCGAGCTTCTTGTTGATCTTGTAGCGGCCGACCTTGGCGAGGTCGTAACGCTTGTGGTTGAAGTACAGGTTCTCCAGCAGCGTCTGGGCCGACTCCTTGGTCGGCGGCTCGCCCGGACGCAGCTTGCGGTAGATGTCCAGCAGGGCGTCGTCCTGGCCGGCCGTGTGGTCCTTCTCCAGGGTGGCGCGCATGGACTCGTACTGCCCGAAACGCTCAAGGATCTGCTCGTTGGTCCACCCGAGCGCCTTCAGCAGGACCGTGACGGCCTGCTTGCGCTTGCGGTCGATACGGACGCCGACGCTGTCACGCTTGTCGATCTCGAACTCGAGCCAGGCGCCCCGGGAGGGGATCACCTTGCAGCCGTAGAGGTCCTTGTCGGAGGTCTTGTCGACGCTGCGGTCGAAGTAGACGCCCGGAGACCGGACCAGCTGGGAGACCACGACACGCTCGGTGCCGTTGATGATGAAAGTGCCCTTGCCGGTCATGAGCGGGAAGTCGCCCATGAACACGGTCTGGCTCTTGATCTCACCAGTGGTGTTATTGATGAACTCCGCCGTGACGAACATCGGGGCGGAGTAGGTCATGTCCTTGTCTTTGCACTCATCAACTGAGTACTTGGGCGGCTCGAACCGGTGATCGCGGAACGACAGGGACATGGTCCCGGAGAAGTCCTCGATGGGACTGATCTCTTCGAAGATCTCTTCGAGACCCGACTGGGCCGGAACGTCCTTGCGCCCGGCCTGGCGAGCCGCCTCGACCCGCCCCTTCCACTTCTCGTTGCCGAGCAACCAGTCGAAGGACTCGGTCTGGAGAGCGAGAAGATCAGGAACTTCGAGCGGCTCCTGAATTCGTGCGAAAGACACACGACGGGGACCAGCGGGTACGGCGGAGGCGTTGCGCGAGGCTGCCAACAGATGTCCTTCCGAGGGCTCGCGGCGGACTGACTACACGCACGCCAGACGACCATGCATCAGAGCACCAAAAGAAGCGGGTCGTCAAAGGGCAGCGCAAAGGGGCAGTGTAGCCGAACGGCATACACCTGTCCACTTCAGTCCTGCTGCATGCTCCACGTTGGTCGCAGCATCGCCCGTCAGCGCCGAAACGTCAAGCCCGCGAAGCGACATTTCGGCCGAGGAACAGCCGTGACTCTGGGAGTTTTCCCACCGGATGACCTGCGCACACCCTCGGATCCAAGACGATACCCGCGACCTGGTGTGGCTAACGCTCAGTCACACGGCGGATCGAACGCTAGCCGATGTTCGGCTGACGATCGACGCTGCCATGGCCGATGTACCCATGGGCATGCCGATCTCAAACCTGTTCTTTACTAACAATTGAGTAACCCGCCACGCCGACTAGCCCGACGGAGGGTCTCCCAGCAGCGTGGACAGCTCGGCGACCAGCCAGCGCGAGTCCTTCTTGACCATGACCAGACGCGCCCGGTTCTGACTGATCTGGCGCCGGGGTTCCTTCTCGCCGGCGGCGGTCCTCATGACGCTCGTGCGCATGAACAACAGGACCTCGACCCGGCCGGTCTCCACCTTCTCCACCGCCGCCCCGGCCACCGTCACCTGCTGCACCTTGCGCTGCTGTCTGGCCAGCGGCGCGAAGGTCGTGGCGAGCTGCCGGTAGTGCTGGGCGAGGGCGCCGGTGGTGTAGCCCCCGGCTCGTGCGAAATCTTGTTCGATCGTACGATAGTCGTACGACAGCATGTCGGAGGCGACCTGGCGCGCCGCCGTCAGTGCCTCCTGCCCGGCGGCCTCGTCCGCGCGCAGCCGGCCCAGATCGGCGGACATGACCCAGACGGCGGCCGCCAGCGCGAACGCCACGGCGGTCAGCACCCCTGTCACCAGCAGGGAGACGCGCGTCACGGGACCAGCTCCGCCTTCGACACGAGCCATGCCCCCGCGACCTTGGTCAGTTCCATGTTCCACTGGTTGAACCGCTCCTGAAGGGCGTCCTTGCTCCCCTCCCGGTGGATCACCGCGTCGCCCACCACCATCACCCGGGCCATGTCCCCCTTCAGCGAGACGAGCCCGCAGGCCCGCAGCGCGCCCGTCTGGAGGACCTTTTCCTTGACCGTGGTCTCCTTGAGCGTCACGAGGGTCTTGGCATAGTCCGCCTTGGCCGTCCCGGTAGAGGTGTCCAGGATGCGTTTGATGTCGGCGTCGACGCTCTGGTGGCCGACCGAGAGCAGGTCCAGCGCGTGCGCCCCCGCCGCCCGGAGCACCGCCTCGCGGTCGTCGGCCGCCGCCTGTGCCTCTCGCAGCTCTCCGCCGACCCAGAGGGCGGCGGCCAGCAGCACCGCGATCAGCAGGACCAGCGCCGGTCCGGCGACCCTCAGCGGGCGAGGAGGCCGAGCAGCGTTCACCGCCATGCGTTGTCTCCCGTCGCACGGTCTCCGGAGCGCCGGCCGGCGGCCATGCTGCGCCGGCCGTCCGATAGGCCCCCGATCGCCGGATCATAACCCGCCGCGGGGACGCGTCACAGGAGGGTCGCCGGAGCCGTTGCGACCATCTGGGGCCCGCGCACCTACCGGGCGAGGCAGACCCTTGCGACCACCTGCGGCCCGCGCACCTACCGGGCGAGGCGGAAGGGAGCCCGGCGCCGCCGGCGGATCACCTCACGCCGTTGACGTGAGCCGCGACGAGCCGGGGATACTCCTCCAGCCAGTTACGGCCACGCTCGTCCACGAACGAGTTGGGCGGCGGGATGACGCCGTTGGCCGCCAGCCAGGAGCCCGGCGGGCGCTGCGTGCGCCGGAGGCGGCTCGCGCTCGGCATGAGCTGTGGCGGGATCGGCGGCAGGCCTCCCGGGTCGTGCCCCATCTGCGCCTCGGCCTCCAGCTCGGAGACGTCCTTCTCCTCCGACATGCCGATCGGCCCGTGCCGGCGGGCGTTGAGGAACTGCCGGACCACGGGCTCGTCGCTGGAGAGCAGCATCTCTCTCGGCCCGAACATGACCAGCTCGCGCCGGAACAGCAGACCTATGTCGTCGGGCACCGTGCGCGCGGTGTTGATGTCGTGGGTGACGATGAGGAACGTCGCCTCGTTCTCCGCGTTGAGATCGACGAAGAGCTGGTTCAGATAGGACGTGCGAACCGGATCCAGGCCGGAGTCGGGCTCGTCGACCAAGATGATCTCCGGATCGAGGACGAGCGCCCGGGCCAGGCCGGCCCGCTTGCGCATGCCGCCGGAGATCTCTCCGGGAAGCTTCCCCTCCGCGCCGATCAGCCCGACGAGATCCATCTTCTCCATCACGATCCGGTGGATCTCCGTCTCGCTCTTCCTGGTGTGCTCGCGCAGCGGAAAGGCGATGTTGTCGTAGAGGCTGAGCGAGCCGAACAGGGCTCCGTCCTGAAACAGGACGCCGAACATCCTCCGGAGCTCGTAGAGCTTGTTCTCACTGCAGTTGGCCAGGTCGTGGCCGTCGATCCAGATGTGGCCGCGCTCGGGCCGCAGAAGGCCGACCAGGGTCTTCAGGAAGACGGATTTACCGGTGCCCGAGGGACCGAGCAGCACGGAGATCTCTCCCGCGGGGAGCGTCAGCGTGACGTCCTCCCAGATGACCTGCCTGCCAAACGACTTGGTCAGGCCCTCGACCACGACTTCGACGCCCACGTGCCGCCCTCCGGGGACCACGGGCCGCACCCGGCCGGTAGCTTGACGGACAATCACCTACGGATGACACAACCGTAACGACGATCCCCTGAATTGGAAGAGGGTCCAATAGGTTCCGGTGATCGTTATGGCACATTTATGAGATGTGGCGTCCAACAACGGATGTCACGCGGGCGCGGTCCGGCCTCCCCGACAGACACCTCTCTCCCGGGGACGGTCCCCCAAGGACAGGCGGGAGGCCCGAGTACGCAGCGGCCCGGATATCCCGGATACGCAGAAACCCGAACACAGAAGCCCGGGAACGCAGAAGCCCGGGAACGCGAAAAGAGCGGGCCACCGGCACCTGGTGGACCCGCTCTTTTCGGTGAAGCGAATTACTTGACGGTGACCGTCGCGCCGGCGGCCTCGAGGGCGGCCTTGGCCTTCTCCGCCTGCTCCTTGTTGACCTTGCCGTCGAAGACGGGCTTCGGAGCGCCGTCCACGAGGTCCTTGGCCTCCTTGAGGCCCAGGCTCGTCAGGGCCCGGATCTCCTTGATGACCTGGATCTTCTTGTCGCCGGCGGCCTCGAGGACGACGTCGAACTCGTCCTGCTCCTCAACCTCTTCGGCGGCGGCAGCGCCACCGAGACCCGGGGCGGCGGCGACCGCGACCGGAGCGGCGGCCTTGACGTCGAAGGTGTCCTCGAAGAGCTTCACGAAGTCGGACAGCTCAAGGAGGGTCATCTCCTTGAAAGCGTCGAGCAGCTCGTCGGTGCTGAGCTTCGCCATGGTGGTTCCTCCGTATGGATCTAACAACTAAGAATTGGGACCGCGGTACGTATGCGCTAATCCCCTACGACCGCTTGCGCGGACCTACTCGCCGGCCTCTTCGCGCTTGGCGCGCAGAGCCTCGGCCAGCTGAGCCATGTTGGTGGGCAGCGCGTTGAAGACGGCGGCCGCGTGGCCCTGCTTCGCCTTCAGAGCGCCGGCCAGCTTCGCGAGGAGGACCTCACGCGACTCAAGGTCGGCAAGCTTGCTGATCTCGGTCGGGGTCATCGACTTGCCGTCGACGACACCACCCTTGATGATCAGGAGGGGATTGGCCTTGGCGAAGTCACGCAGACTCTTGGCAGCCTCGACCACGTCGCCGTTGACGAACGCGATCGCCGACGGACCCGCGAGCAGGTCGTCGAGCTGGTTGATCCCGGCCTCGTTGGCCGCGATCTTGGTCAGCGTGTTCTTCACCACGGCGAACTTCGCATTCTCACCGAGAGAAACGCGCAGCTGCTTGAGCTGAGCGACGGTGAGACCGCGGTACTCGGTCAGAACGGCAGCGCTAGAGCCTTCGAAGCTGCTCTTGAGCTCGGCTACAGCCGTTGCCTTTTCCGCCTTCGCCATGGGCCTCCTTCCAGATGTGCCGCCGGCAAAGGCCCATAAACGCGAACAAGCCCCGGCGCGGGCGCACGGGGCTCACATAAGGAGGTCAGTCCAAATGAAAACTCACATCACACCTGCGCGGGCCGTCCACTCATGTGGATCCTTGGGTCGTCAGGCCACGAGGCTTGACGACGACCGGCGGTCTTCGGCGTTGACAGCTTACGCCCTAGCGGGGCACACGCCAAATCGAGCGGAACGGCTCGCGCCCCACGGCCGGTGACCGTGGGGCGCGAGCCGTTCCGGGCGTCAGTTCTGGCCGTGGTTCTTCGGCAGGTCGCCCACCTGGTCGGCGGGCGGGGCCGCGATCTGCACGGGCTCGTTGAAGCCCTTGAAGAGGGCCGCCAGGTTGAACACGGCACCCTGCTCGGAGCCGCTCAGCGTCACCTTGCGGGGCAGGCTCTCAGCGTCGGACCACAGGTCGAACTTGAGGTCCTTGACCCGTGAGAGCTGCTCCTGGAGCCGCTCACGCTTGGCCGGGTCGATCGCCTGGGCGGCCTCGGCCACCGGGAAGGTGCCGCTGTAGTGGGTGGTCTCCACCCCGCCGACCGTCTCGGTGCCGACCGACTTGACGTCCTTCGACGCCGTCAACATCTTGACGGTCCCGGCGAGGTCGAACTGCTGGACCTGCGCCATGAACTTCTTGACCTCGGCCTGGTGCTGGGCGTCGAGCTCGCCGAGCGATACCTTGGTCCACGGCTTGGTCGCGCCGGCGAACTTGTTGAGCAGCTCGGACTTGACGTAGACCGTGTCACCGGTCAGGATCGCCCGCGCCCCACCGGGCACGTTCTGCCCGCCGAAAGTGATCGTGTCCAGCTTGATGTCCGTCGCCAGCTCGGGCCTGCCCTGGTACAGCACGCTGCCCTGGACCTTGCTCGCGCCCCTGTCTCCGCCGGTGGTGTCGAGCACCAGGTCCGCGGAGTAGGAGGTGACCTCTCCCACCCTCTGCGCGCTCTGCTGCACCGCCTCGGCGGCGGCGAGCTTGACCCTCCCGAGAGAACCGGCGCTCTGCGCACCGCATCCTGCGACCGCGACCAGTGCGGCCGTTCCCAGTGCCAGTGCGGGAGCCATTCGGCGCATCCGTCTTCACCCCTTCGTCTCCCCCGATGAACTTGTCCACGACACTACGCCGCGAAAACCGGGGGCGCGTCGTCCAGAAGAATGAAGAAAGGCCTCAACCGAATGGCCATTCGGTTGAGGCCTCGCTACGAGGACGACTGCTATCAGGCGTCGAGCTCGGCGGTCATCGCCCGCGTCACGTTCGGGTCGACCGGGATGCCGGGGCCCATGGACGTGGAGAAGACGACCTTCTTGACGTAGCGTCCCTTGGCCGCGGACGGCTTCAGACGCAGCACCTCGTCGAGGGCGGCGGCGTAGTTCTCGATGAGCTGGCGCTCACCGAAGGACACCTTGCCGATGATGAAGTGCAGGTTCGCGTGCCGGTCGACACGGAACTCGATCTTGCCGCCCTTGATGTCGGTGACGGCCTTGCCGACGGCCGGGGTCACGGTGCCGGTCTTGGGGTTCGGCATCAGACCACGCGGACCGAGCACGCGGCCCAGGCGGCCGACCTTGCCCATGAGGTCCGGGGTGGCGACGACGGCGTCGAAGTCGAGGCGGCCCTTGGCGACCTCGTCGATCAGCTCGTCGGCCCCGACGATGTCGGCGCCCGCTGCACGGGCCTCCTCGGCACGGTCACCGGTCGCGAAGACCAGGACCCGGGCGGTCTTACCGGTGCCGTGCGGGAGGTTGACGGTGCCGCGCACCATCTGGTCCGCCTTGCGGGGGTCGACGCCGAGTCGCAGGGCGACCTCGACGGTGGCGTCGAACTTGGTGACCGAGGTCTCCTTGGCCAGCTTGGCCGCCTCGGCCGGGCTGTAGAGGCTCTCGTTGTCGACCTTCTCCGCTGCGGTGCGGAAAGCTTTGCTGCGCTTCACTTGATCACTCCTGTGGATCCGAGTGTTCGTGGTGCGGGCCAGCGCCTGGCCCCTCCACTTACTTCGAGGTTGTGGTGGACGCGCTCACGGTCGCGCCCGTTGTCGGACCCTCGCCGGTCACGCGGATCGTGCTTGGCATCCGCGTTCGCGCCTTCGAGCCCGGCTCGCCGCCTTCGGCTAGTCGGCGATCGTGATGCCCATCGACCGGGCGGTGCCGGCGATGATCTTCTCGGCCGCCGCGATGTCGTTGGCGTTGAGGTCCTGCATCTTGGTCTCGGCGATCTGGCGCAGCTGCTCCTTGGTGAGCTTGCCGACCTTGTCCTTCTGCGGGACGGGCGAGCCCTTCGCCACACCGGCGGCCTTCTTGATCAGCTCAGGCGCCGGGGGCGTCTTCGTGATGAAGGTGAAGGTGCGGTCCTCGAAGATGGTGATCTCAACGGGGATGATGTTGCCGCGCTGGGCCTCGGTGGCAGCGTTGTACTGCTTCACGAAGTCCATGATGTTGACGCCGTGCGGACCGAGGGCGGTACCGACCGGCGGAGCGGGCGTGGCCTGGCCAGCGGGAAGCTGGACCTTGACCAGTGCCGCAATCTTCTTCTTAGGAGGCATGGTTCTCTCCGGGTCCTAATCGGGGTGATGCGGCTCCCACGCAGACACGGGGAGCATGTCGGTAGGCCGCGCTTCGCGAAGCACGGCCACCGAACGTCTTAGTTTATGTGATCCGTCAGATCTTCGAGACCTGGTTGAACGAGAGCTCGACCGGGGTCTCACGACCGAAGATCGACACCAGCACCTTGAGCTTCTGTGACTCGGCGCTGATCTCGCTGACCGTGGCGGGCAGCGTGGCGAACGGACCGTCCATGACCGTCACGGACTCGCCGACCTCGAAGTCGACGGTCGCGGCGGAGGCCTTCGCCGTCGACTTCTTGACCTCTTCCGACGGCTCGGGCGCGAGCAGCTTGGCGACCTCTTCGAGGCTCAGCGGGCTCGGCTTGTTGGACAGACCGACGAAACCGGTCACGCCGGGCGTGTTGCGCACCGCGGACCAGGACTCGTCGGTGAGGTCCATCCGGACCAGCACGTAGCCGGGCAGCACCCGCTCCTTGACGAGCTGGCGCTTACCGCTCTTGATCTCGGTCACGTGGTGGGTGGGCACCTCGACCTGGAAGATGTAGTCCTCCATGTTGAGGGACTGCGTGCGGGTCTCGATGTTCGACTTCACGCGGTTCTCGTAACCCGCGTAGGAGTGGATGACGTACCACTCGCCGAACTGACTGCGCAGCTGGCGCTTGAACTCCTCGACCGGGTCGACGTCGGGAAGGACGTCACCGTCCTCGTCGACCTCGCCCGCCGGGGCTTCCTCGGCGGCGCCGTCCTCGGCCTCGTCGGCCTCGGTTTCGGCATCGACGTCAAGCTCGTCGGGCTCGTCGAACGAGTCCTCCGTAACGTCGAAGGCCTCTTCCGGCTCGCCCGCTCGCTCTTCGCGGGACTCGCCGGCCGGCTGTGAAGACTCGGACACGGTGACTCATTCTCTTTCCGTCGATGGGCTGGTGGACTTACCGCGGGACGGCGCGCCGGATGTCGGTTCAGGCTCCGCCGAAGATCCGAAGCACTCCCTCGGTGAGCACTGCGTCGAGCCCAGCCACGATCCCGACCATGATCAGAACAAAGACCAGCACGATGGTGGTGTAGGAGATAATGTCCTTGCGCGTGGGCCAGATGACCTTGCGCAGCTCAGCGACGACCTGTCGATAGAAAAGGGCAGGAGAAGTACGCTTGGCCTTCTTCTCACCGCTCGGCTTGTCTGCGGTTTCGCCGCGCGTGTCGATCGCCACAGTCCTCACCTGAATCCGTCGTATCCAACGCATGTCTGCGGCGCGCTAGACGCCCTGATGCGCGGACCGCTCCTCGCAGGGCACGAGGGACTCGAACCCCCAACCGCCGGTTTTGGAGACCGGTGCGCTACCAATTGCGCTAGTGCCCTAAGACATGAACCACCATACATCGGTTGGACCGATGTTTGTCCGTGGCTCACGGTCTTGACCGCCGATTCACGCAAGCGGCGGAAAGACCATGCCGGAGTCTACGTGGGAATGGCTGCCACGTCGAACCGGCGACCGATCGCCTCGCCGCGGTGTCTTCCCTCTCCTCCCGTACGGTCCCGTACGGCTTGCCCATGACCCGTCCACATCCTGGATAAGCGGCGGAAACAGCGCCAGGGGTCTGTAACCATGGAGGTATGACCCGTCCTCGCATCTCCGCGCGCATCTCCGCGATCTCCGAGTCCGCCACGCTCGCCGTGGACGCCAAGGCCAAGGCGATGAAGGCGGCGGGCCGCCCGGTCATCGGCTTCGGCGCCGGCGAGCCCGACTTCCCGACCCCCGACTACATCGTCGAGGCGGCCGTCGAGGCGTGCCGGACCCCCCGCTTCCACAAGTACACCCCGGCCGGGGGCCTTCCGGAGCTGAAGCAGGCCATCGCCGACAAGACGCTCCGCGACTCCGGCTACCAGGTCGACGCCGCCCAGGTGCTGGTCACCAACGGAGGCAAGCAGGCCGTCTACGAGGCCTTCGCCACGCTGCTCGACCCGGGTGACGAGGTCCTGGTCATCGCCCCCTACTGGACGACCTACCCCGAGGCCATCAAGCTGGCCGGTGGCGTCCAGGTCGACGTCGTGACCGACGAGACCACCGGCTACCTCGCCACCGTCGAGCAGCTCGAGGCCGCCCGCACCGACCGCACCAAGGTCCTGCTGTTCGTCTCACCGTCCAACCCGACCGGCGCGGTCTACACCCCCGAGCAGGTCGAGGCGATCGGCCGCTGGGCCGCCGAGCACGACCTTTGGGTCGTCACCGACGAGATCTACGAGCACCTCACCTACGGCGACGCGACCTTCGCGAGCATCGCCACCGTCGTCCCCGAGCTGGGCGACAAGGTCGTCATCCTCAACGGCGTCGCCAAGACCTACGCGATGACCGGTTGGCGGGTGGGCTGGCTGATCGGCCCGAAGGACGTCGTCAAGGCCGCGACCAACCTGCAGTCGCACGCCACCTCCAACGTCTCCAACGTCGCCCAGGCCGCCGCCCTGGCGGCCGTCACCGGCGACCTGTCCGCGGTGGCGAGGATGCGCGAGGCCTTCGACCGCCGCCGCCAGACCATGGTCCGCATGCTCGGCGAGATCCCGGGTGTGTTGTGCCCCGAGCCGAAGGGCGCGTTCTACGCCTACCCGTCGGTCAAGGAGCTGCTGGGCAAGGACTTCGGCGGCAGGCGCCCGCAGACGTCCGCCGAGCTCGCCGAGCTCATCCTTGAAGAGGCCGAGGTCGCCCTCGTCCCCGGCGAGGCCTTCGGCACCCCGGGTTACTTCCGCCTGTCCTACGCGCTGGGTGACGACGACCTCGTCGAGGGTGTCAGCCGGGTGGCCAAGTTCCTGGGCGACGCCCGCTAGAAGTCCGCTCGCCGTACATGCGAAAGGTCCGGACCATGATGGTCCGGACCTTTCGCATGTACGGCCCGCATGTACGGCCCGCATGTACGGCCCGCATGTACGGCCCGCATGTACGGCGGGCGGTCAGGTGCGAGGTTTCCCGAGTGCGTGGTCCAAGGCGGCCTGCAGGCCGGTCAGGGACCCCAGCTCGGTCAGCCGCTCGAACTCCGACCTGCCCATCCGTCCGCGCAGCCTCAGCTCGGACCTGCGCATCAGGCTCGTGAGCACGGGCGAGCGACTGGGCGGCACCTCGGCGGCTGTCCAGGCGGCACCGGCCGCGCCGAGCAGGAGAGCGGCGAGCTCGTCGTCTCCGTCGGCCTCGGCGATCACGGCGGCCGCCTCCATGCCCTCCAACAGGGAGAAGGTGTCGCCGAACAGCCGGGCCACGCGCAGGGAGTCGCGGACGGACTCGGCGGCCGCGGCGGTGTTGCCACGCAGGTGCTCGGCCTGGCCCAGCAGCAGGTCCAGACGGATGAGGGTCCAGCGGTCGCCGCAGGACTCGCAGAGCCCGCGCCCTTCCTGCAGGACGGACACGACCTCCCGCTGATTGCCCGCGAGCATCATGGCCGTGGCCACGACCGTGTAGGTGGGCAGGAAGCCGGGGAAGACGTTGCCGCTGGAGCGGTGCCGCTCCCGGGCGTCCTTGATGAGCCGCAGGGCCTCGCGCACCTCGCCCCGCAGGACCGCCAGATGGGCCTGGAACTGGCTGACGTAGGCCGCGGCGTATCCGTGGGAGTCCTCGACGACGCACTGGGCGAGAAGGCGCTCGGCGTGTTCGAGCTCGCCGCGCTGGATCGACACCCAGGCGTACACCCACAGCGCCTTGATCCGCTCGGGACCGGGGGTGCGTTCGAGGTCCAGGCCGCGCTGGAGGAAGTTGTTACCGGGAACGTGCATGCCGCAGCACGCCCACAAGAACCACAGGTTGCCGACCATGTCGAGGCCCTTGCGGCGCTCCTCGGGCCTGGAATAGCAGTATTCGATGGCCAGGCGCACGTTGGCGCACTCCAGCACCAGCCTGCGGTACCAGTCGAGTTGCCGGCGCCGCCATCCCATCTCGGCGCGCGCGGACAGGGCGAGGTAGTGGTCGCGATGGCGCCGGCGCATCTCTCCGGTCTCGCCCAGGCGGTCCAGCCAGACGGCGCCGAACTCGCGGACGGTGCCGAGCATGCGGTAGCGGACGCCGCACTCCCCCTCCTCGCGGGCGAGGACGGACTTGTCGAGCAGGCCGACCAGCGCGTCGAGGACCTCCTCGGCGGTGAGGCCGTCCGCGGCGCAGACGTCCTTGACCGCTTCGAGGTCGAACGTGCCGGAGAAGACCGACGCCCTGGCCCACAGCAGGCGCTCCCGCGGGCTGCACAGCTCGTGGCTCCAGCCGTAGGCGGCGCGCATGGAGCTGTGCCGCCAGCTGCCGCCGGCGGCGGCGAGCACGTCGGCGGCGCCCGGATCGGGGCTGGCGGCGGCGAGCTCGATCGCCAGCGGCAGGTGGTCGAGCCGCTCGCAGAGCCCCGCCGGGTCCACGCCGTCGAGCCGTCTGTCGGCGAGGGCGGTGAGCAGGTGGACGGCGTCGGCCGGAGAAAGGCCGCCGACCCGGTAGAGGTGCTCGCCGGACAGGCCCAGCAACTGCCTGCTGGTGGCCAGGATCCGCAGGCCCTCGACGGAGCGCAGCAGCAGGTCGACCAGGATGCCGACCGCGCCGACGACGCGGTCGCAGGTGTCCAGGACGATCAGGCTCCGGCGCGGGAGGAGCTCCTCGACCAGGCTTTCCAGGGCGGGCACGCCGGGCCGCGCGCCGGCGCCGATCACCTCGGCGAGCGTCTCGGCCAGGGAGGTGAGGTCGGCGGGAGCGTCGGAGAGGTCCACGACGTGGACCCCGCCGGGAAACTCCGCTTCGAGGGTTCGGGCCAGGTGCAGCGCGAGGCGGGTCTTGCCCACCCCCGCGGCACCGGTCAGCGTGACGTGGCGGGCCCGGGCCAGCAGGGCAGAGACCTCGGCCAGCTCAGTGTCCCTGCCGACGAAGACGTCCGCTCTCATCGCAGCCCCAGCTTCGTACTGACTACATGTGCTCCTACGGTCGCACGACGGAACGGTCGACTGAAACCCCGTTGGCCACATTTCCCGGGGTCACGGCTTCAGTCAACGGCATGTGCCGTGGTAGGGACATCACCTCTCTTCAAATGAATCAAGACACCAAATAATGATGACTCTATAAATATGGGCTTTCATGGCTAGATGCCATGCCGGTACGGCTTGGGGTGCCGGTAAGAAACGTGCCAGTACTGAGCCCCGAACGAGCGGCTCTGTCCGGGTCACCGTGGTGACCTTCGTTGCGCCGGACCTCGATGACCCCGCTGTGATCTTGTGCGGGAAAGATCGATCGACGCCCCGAGGTCGACAAGGCGATCTCGGTGTAGGAGGACGGGCTTGATCCGGCGGTACAGCCGTCAGCGCCGAGAATGATCTTTGTCGCCGGCCGGTGCGACGCGGCCATGGTCGGTGACGTCCGGGTTGATCGATCAGGTGGGCAGGGTTCCGCCCGCACGGCGGCGCAGCCACAGGTGAAAGGCCCTGTCGATAGAGGAAGAGCGCCGCCGGCGCCAGACCGACGACGATGGCGATGCCCGACTCGGGGCGCAGGCCGTCCTCGGCGATCCGCTTGAGACCGAAGATCAGTGCAAGGATCCCGACGATGGACATGATCGCGCTGATGAAGTCCGGGCGGGAGACCGACTCGTCCCGGTACTCCGGCAGCACGAGCGGGCCGAACACGATCAGCGGCAGCACGATCGGGACGCCGAGCAGGAAGACCGAGCCCCACCGGAACAGCTCCAGGAACGTGCCGCCGACCAGCGGTCCGACCACCGTGCCGAGGCCATGGTGGTTGCGCTCATGAGAGATCACATCATGATCGTGGACGTGCCGAGCTCGTCGTCGTCATCGACCCTCCCGGCTTCGCCCATCCGAACCAGACAGCCCTTGGCACCGCCGAGCTCGACGGATCGGGCTCCCTCCCGCCGGTAGCCTCTGATCCGCCTGGCCGTCTCAGCCGCGGCGTCGCCCCGGTAGACGACCGCCTGGATGTCGTACGTCCCCGGGGGAGATCCTCCCTGGCCCAGGAGGTGGAGTAGATGGTCCTGCCGAAGCCGTCCTTGACCGACCACTTCCCCCACACCAGACCGTACTGCGCGCGGCCAGGAACTCGTCGAAGGCCGCCTCGTCTTCTTCCGTCATCAGCGAGGTCCCCTTTCGCCCTCCCCAACGCACGAGCGCACCACCGGGTTGAGAGCAACATTGACCGGGAAGTGTCCGCCGTACGGCACCATATGGAAATGCCACGTCCCCTCAGCGAACTGCCCAAGGCTCACCTGCATCTGCACTTCACCGGCTCGATGCGCCACTCCACCCTGATCGAGCTCGCCCAGGAACAGGGCCTGCACCTGCCGGAGGCGCTGAAAGAGGACTGGCCGCCCCGGTTGCGGGCGACCGACGAGCGGGGCTGGTTCCGGTTCCAGCGGCTGTACGACATCGCGCGGGCGGTCCTGCAGCGGGAGGACGACGTCTACCGGCTGGTGCGCGAGGCCGCCGAGGACGAGGCCGCCGAGGGGTCGCGCTGGCTGGAGATCCAGGTGGACCCGTCCGGGTACGCCCAGCGGTTCGGCGGGCTCACGCCGGCCCTGGAGCTGATGCTCGACGCCGCGCGCCGGGCGGCCGACCACGCGGGGATCGGCATCGCGGTCGTGGTCGCCGCCAACCGGACCCGGCATCCGCTGGACGCCAAGACGCTGGCCCGCCTCGCCACCCAGTACATGGACCAGGGCGTGGTCGGGTTCGGGCTCTCCAACGACGAGCGCCGGGGCCGGGCCCGTGACTTCGACGGGGCGTTCCGGCTCGCCAAGCGGGCCGGGCTGCTGGCCGTACCGCACGGTGGAGAGCTGCTGGGGGCCGCCAGCGTGGCCGAGTGCGTCGACGTGCTGGGCGCCGACCGGGTCGGGCACGGCGTGCGGGCGGCCGAGTCGCAGCGGCTGATGGAGCTCCTCGCCGAACGGCGGATCACGTGCGAGGTGTGCCCCACCTCCAACGTGGGGCTCGGCGTGGCCGAGCGCGCCGAGGACGTGCCGTTGCGGCGGCTGTTCGACGCCGGGGTGCCGATCGCGCTGGGGGCCGACGACCCGTTGCTGTTCGGCGCCCGCCTGCTGCCGCAGTACGAGCTGGCCCGGCAGGTGTACGGCTTCGGCGACGCGGAGCTGGCCGAGCTGGCCCGGCAGTCGATCCGGGCGTCGACGGCCCCGGAGCCGGTGCGCAAGGACCTGCTCAAGGGGGTCGACGACTGGCTGGCGTCAGCGGACTGAACGGGCGATCCGCAGGGCCCGCCGGAGGTCGTCGACCCCCTCCAGACGCAGCCCGGCCCGTTCCCGCTGCCAGATGAGGGTGGGGCCGGCCGACCGGGGACGGACCGAGGCCCCGCCCCCGCCGCGGGGCAGGTAGCTCAGGCCGTGCCGGGCCGGGATCCACTGTGCAGGGGAAGCCCCCACCGCGACCTCCTCCGGCCACGGCGGGCCCAGCTCCTTGCGAAAGACGACCTGGAGCGTGCCGTCGTACTCGTCCAGCCTTATCCCCGGCCACAGCAGCGACACCACCCGGCCGCCGTCGCTCACCCTGACCTCCCGGGGGGCGCCCAGCTCGGCTGGGACGGAGATCGGGAACGCCGCCTGCGCCCGAGCCTGTTCCAGGGTGGCCCGCCGCTCCCCCGGCAGCGGCTCCGGCAGCCCGGACGGCGGCGACGCGGGATCGCCGATCCTCAGTTCGACCCCGGCGAACCTCAGGATCTGCGCCACCGCGGCCCGTCCTGCCGGGGTCGCCCCGAAGAACAGGGCGAGAAGGATCGCGACGCCGGAGACGACCGCTCGCCACCTCAGGCGGGAACCCGGCCGCAGCCTGCGCCATGCCCGTCGCAGTGCCCGCCGTACCGGCGCCCACGGGGTGGACGCGCGGACGCCGGAGCGGCGGTCCGCGGCGGGGGATTCGAGGCGGGCCCGTACGGCCCGCGCCACGTCGGCGGGGGGCGGGGCCGGGATGTCGAGGGATTCGCCGAGGGCGAGAAGCCGGGCTTCGAGATCGTCAGGCGAGGTCACGGCCCACCTCCTCCCGCAGGCGTCTGAGGCCGCGGAAGGTCCGCGACTTGACGGTGCCGACCGGCAGGTCGAGCACCTGCGCGGTCTCGGCCTCCGACAGCTGCAGGAAATACCGGCAGACGACGACGTCGCGTTCCCGCTCGGGAAGCGTACGCACCACGTCCAGGAGCCGGGTACGCCGGTCGGTGGCGACGGCCACGTCCTGCGGATCCTCGACCTCGGACGCGTCGAGTCCGCCCAGCTTCACGGCCAGCTCGGCCCGGCGGCCCCGCGAACGGGTCAGATTATGGGCCTCGTTGGCCACGATCCGCAGCAGCCAGGGACGGAACGGCGCGTCGCGGCGGAAGGCGGCCAGGTGGCGGTAGGCCTTGACGAAC
Source organism: Streptosporangium sp. CA-135522 (assembly GCF_050949235.1). NCBI lineage: Bacteria > Bacillati > Actinomycetota > Actinomycetes > Streptosporangiales > Streptosporangiaceae > Streptosporangium > Streptosporangium sp. CA-135522. The sequence continues at coordinate 1,177,835 of NZ_CP192026.1, read as the reverse complement.
GCCTCCTGGACCACGTCCTCGGACTCGTCGGCGGCGCCGAACATCACCGCCGTGCGGTGCGCGAGCGCGCTGTAGCGGGTGACCAGCGCCTCGTAGGCGACCAGATCACCGGCCAGGGAGCGGGCGATCGCCTCGTCGTCGTCCGTCGGGGGCTCCTTCGCGGATGTCGTGAGAGATTCCACCGCATGGCGGCATCCGGTGGGAAGCCCCTTCCCGAAGGGAGGGCGTCCGAAGGGACCTCAGCCGAGGGCGTAGGCCACCGCGAGGTCGGGATCGTCGTCGTGGCCCGCGGTGAAGGCCGCGTCGTAGGCGTCGTCGCCGAGCAGTTGCCGGGCCGTGCGCTCGGCGACCGTCCCCGGCTCCGACATGCTCTGCGAGCCGGGCGCCCGCAGCCCGAACAGGGCCCGCAGGCGCGTTCCCGCGCCCTGGAGGCGGGCCGTACGGTACCCGTCTCCCTGCACCGCGGCGATCACCGCCAGCTGGTCGACGGTCAGCGCCACGCCGGTCGCGTCCCGCAGCCGCCACTTGACGTCGAGCGACTGCCTGGCCGCCACCGTCGCCTCCGCCGTCCGGCCGAGGCCGAGATGGGCTATGGAGAGCACGTAGTCACCGCAGGCGCGGGCCCAGCGCTCGCCTCGGGCGTCGCAGAGCCGCTGCACCTCCTCCAGCACCGTGACGGCCCTGTCGAACTCGCCGCGCCAGGTGGCCGCCATCGCCACGGTCACCAGGGCGAGCGGCTCGCCGACGGTCGTGGTGCCGGCCCCGCGGAAATATTCACGCGCGAGCTCGGTCGCGGGCTCCACCGCGTGGAGGGCCCCGGTGAACAGGCGGTGACCGGCCAACCGGAGCTGGGCGTGCCCGGCCGCGGCGTAGTCTCCCCAGTCGAGGGCGGCCGACAACGCCGCCTCCGCCCGCCGGCGGCCGGCCTCCAGCTCTCCCTGGGCGATGGCCGCACAGGCGTCGGCCCACAGGAGCCGGGGCAGCCCGGGGTCGGTGACGGGCGCCGCGTCGATCGCCCGTCCCATGTGGTGGCGGCCTTCGCTCAGCCGGCCAAGGCAGAACCAGAGGATCCACAGCGTCCCGGCGAGCTCGACGGACAGCGGGGTGGACGAGTCGCCGGAGCCGAGCGCGAGCCGGAGATCGGTGATCGAGAAGCTCAGCCGGGCCGCCCATTCCTCCTGCCCGGGGCCGTACCAGTCGGCGTCGGCCCGGCGGGCCAGGTCCAGGTGGTAGTAGCGGTGACGCTGGATCAGCCGGGCCTCTTCGCCGAGCCGGGCGAGCCGTTCCCTCCCGAAGTCCCTGACCGCCTCCGGCTGCCGGTAGCCGCCGGGAATCCGGGTGAGCAGCGACCTGTCCGCCAGAGCGGCCAGCAGGCCCGGCACGTCGGCCAGCCGCTCGTCGCCGCACACCCACCGGGCGGCCTCGGCGTCGATGTTCCCGGCGAAGACCGACAGCCGGGCCCAGAGCAGGCGCTCCTCGGGGCCGCACAGCTCGTGGCTCCAGCCGATCGCCAGGCGCGTGACACGGTGCGGGGAGGGCAATGTCCAGCCGGTGGACGGGGCCGCCGACCGCTCCTCCAGCCATCCGGCGAGCCGCTCCGGTGGCAGCGTCCACAACCATCCGGCGGCCAGTTCGATGGCGAGCGGAACGCCGCCGAACGGGCGGCAGATCCGCATGGCGGATCCCAGGCCCATGCCGTCCGCCTCCAGGCCGGGCGCGGCGGCCCGGCCCCGGTCGAGGAAGAGCCGCAGCGCGTCGTCCATCAGCCCCGCGGCCTCCGGGGTGGGGGCTTCGAACGGTTCGACGGACAGCACCGCCTCCTGCGGCAGCCCGAGTGCCCGCCGGGAGATCGCGATGATCCGTACGCCGGGTGCGCGGTCCAGGATGTCGGCGACGAGGTCGCGGCAGGCGTCCGGGAGATGCTCGCAGGCGTCCAGGAGCAGCAGGAGGTCCTTGCCCGCGAGGAACTCGACGAGGACCTCCGCCCGGGGGCGGGCCGACTGCTCGCGCAGTTCCAGGACGGCCGCGACGGTGTGCGCGAGCAGGTCGCCGTCGTGCTCGCCGGACAGCTCCACCAGCCAGGTGCCGTCCAGGTAGGAGTTGTGGCATTCTTCCGCCGCTTTCACGGCGATCCGTGATTTTCCGATGCCCGCGGCGCCGGTGACCGTGACCAGCGGTGTCTCGGCCAGGAGCTTCAGCAGCTCCCGGATCTCGCTGTCACGGCCGATGAAGCTGCTCGTCTCCGCGGGGAGGTTCCCGCGCCACCATGGTTTGCGTTCCATCGGTTCGCGCTCCTTCCACTCTTGTGGAAATCGCACCTCTCCAGGGTCACGAACCGATCAGCCGCTCGTCTTCCGGTGGGGTTTCCTTCTCCCCCGGTGCAAAACTCGCCGCCGTTTCGAGGGCGAACTTTCCTCCACGACGGCGAAATTTCCGAATCACCATGATTTGACCGTTGAGGCGACGGGGTCCGTCGAGGCGACGTTGAGATGACGGGGTCATCGTGTGTGGCCGTACGGCCGCCGGGCCGGCCGGTCGAAGCCTCCGGCGTCCCGGATCCGCGCCACGGCCTCTCCCGGATCCATCACCAGCCCCCGGTGGAACAGCCGGTCGTAGACCGCGTCGCCGGCGAGCGCTCTGGCCTGCTCCTCCGTACGCTCCCGGGAGGCGGCGAGACCCTCGGCACGGGGACCGCCCGCGTCGGAACCTCCGACGCGGGGACCTCGGGTGAGGGAACCCTCGACACGAGGGGCGTCGACACGAGGGGCGTCGGCACGGGGAGCGTCGGCACGGGGGACGACGGTCTCGCGCGGGCCGGGCCGGGGCGACCCGGAGGCCGTCCACATCCGCTGCCCGGCGCCCAGCAGGAAGGCGGCCCTCCGCCCGTCGTCACGTTCCACGGCGGTGGCGGCGAGCTGGTCCATCGCCATGGCGCTGCCCATCGCGTCGCCCAGGCGCCACTTCACGTCGAGCGCCGCACGCGCGTAGACCTCGGCGGCGTCGAACTCACCGCGGCCCAGCTCGGCGAGCGAGCGCGCGTGGTCACCATGGGACCGGGCCCACAGCTCACCGCGCTCCGCGCACCGCGCCGCCTGGCGGGTCAGCACCTCCACGGCCCGGTCGGGCTCGCCTCGGGCACCCGCCGCCAGAGCCAGCGTCACCTCGGCGACGGCGAGCCCGATATGGCCCGGGGCCGCCCGTCTGAAAAGCTCGGCCGACTCGGCCGCGAGCCGTTCCGCCTCGTCGAACTCGCCGCGGACGAGATCGGCGGCCGCGGCGTTCTGCAGGGCGCACGCGGCGGCGGCGAGATCGCCTTCGATCGTCGCCGCCGCGTAGGCCTCGGCCGCCCGCTCGCGGGCCGCGAGCGTGTCACCGACGCTGAGCGCGGCCCACGCGTCCACCCACAGTGCCTTGGTACGAGCCGGGCTCGGCCGCGGGTGCCGCCGCAGTGCCCGGTCCAGGTAGTGACGTCCCTGCCGCACCTGCCCCAGGCAGCACCAGACGAACCACAGCGCGGTCACCAGGTCGAAGCCGTCGTCGTGGTCGAGGGCCACCTTCAGGTTCGGCAGCTCGCGGTGGGCCCAGTCGGCCCACCGCAGCTGGTGCGGGCCGTACCACTCGGCCTCCGCCCTGCGGGCCTGGGCCAGATAGTGGTCACGGTGACGGCCGGCCAAGGTCTCTTCCTCGCCCAGCCGGCGCAGCCACTCCCCGCCGTAGTCACGGATCGTGTCGAGCATCCGGTAGCGCGATCCGTCGGTGATCAGGATGGACTTGTCCACGAGCTTGGACAGCGGGAACGCGTTCAGCCTCTCATCGGCGCATACCGCTCGCGCGTCGTCGGCGTCGAACCACCCGGCGAAGACCGACAGCCGTGCCCAGAGCAGGCGCTCCTGCGCGGTGCAGAGCTCGTGGCTCCAGCCGACCGCGGTGCGCATGGTCTGGTGACGTCCCAGCGGAGTACGGCTCCCGCCGACGAGCAGCGTGAAGCGGTCGTCCAGCCGTTCGGCGATCTGCTGCACCGACAGCGCCCGCAACCGCCGGGCGGCGAGCTCGATGGCCAGTGGGATGCCGTCCAGCAGGCGGCAGACCTGGGCCACCGCCGCGGGGTCGAGGGTGAGGTCGGGCACCAGCGCGTGCGCCCGCTCGGTGAACAACCGGACCGCGTCCGTCCCGCCGGCCCCGTCCCCCGGCTCGGGCACCGCCAGTGGCTCGATCGGCAGGACCCGCTCTCCGGGCAGGCCGAGCGGCCGGCGGCTGGTGGCCAGCACCCGGGCGTGCGGGGCCTCGGCAAGCATCCGGCGCAGCAGCGCCGCGCACGCCTCGGCCAGGTGGTCGCAGGTGTCGAGGACCAGCAGCAGCCGCTTGTCGGCGACGAAGTCGGCCAGCACCTCCGCCTGGGGGCGCACCGACTGCTCACGCAGGCCGAGGACGGCCGCGATGTCGTGGCCGATCAGGTCACCGTTCTGCTCGGCCGACAACTCGACGACCCACACCCCGTCGGGGAACGAGTCGTGCAGCCGGTCGGCTGTCCGGACGGCCAGTCTGGTCTTGCCCACGCCGGCGACCCCGGTGAGGGTCACCAGCGGCGACCGGCCGATCAACAGGGCGATCTCGTCGAGTTCTTCGCACCGCCCGACGAGACTGCTCGTCTCCGCCGGGATGTTGCCCCGGCGCATCCGCGTCTCCGCCACCGAATTTCCAGCCCCTCCGCGTGAGGTGGCTAGCCAACCATGGAACGGGCCACGGCCTCGGCACGGTCCGGCACCCCCGGTTAAGAGATCTTCTCCCCCAGCGCATATTTCACAGCGATGCCCAGGTCAAGGCCTTGTCCCTCGATGAACAGGGTGTCGAATTCTCCACCGCCGAGGATCTTCACGGCCCGGGCCACCGCCCGTTCCCGGATCGGAGTGAAGATCGGAGAGCCGAACTGCGACAGCCCCGAGGAGTCCCAGACGGCCTGGGCGGCGCCCAGCAGCCGGGCCCCCCGCTCCGCCGTCCCCTCCTCGGCCGCCGCCCAGGCGATCATCTCGACGCAGGCGAGGCTCAGCAGCAGGTCGTCGAAGAGCCGCGCGGCGGCGAGCGCCGCCCTGGCGTGCCGGAGCGCTCCGGGCGTGCTGCCCCTGACGTGCTCGGCCCAGGCGAAGACGTATTCCATCTGGGCGCGGCTCCACTCCTCGCCGTGCGCCTCGCAGAGCGCCTGCCCCTCCGACAGCGTCTCCATGCTCTCCTCGGGCCGGCCCGCGCCCAGCAGGCTGAGCGCCGCCATGGTGTAGCAGGGCAGCAACCCGGACAGCACGTCCCCCGTGGCCATGTGGCGGGCCATGGCGTCGTCCAGCAGCTCGACCGCCCGGCGGTAGTCCCGCCGCATCAGGGACAGCAGACCCTCCATCTGGACGACGTGACCGGCGGCGCTCCCCTCCGGATCCTCGGCGCGGCAGCGATCGAGCCGTTCGCGCGCGGCGGCCAGGTCTCCTTGGAGCGCGGCCACCCAGGCGCAGACCCACAGCGCCCTGGTCCGCTCCGGGCCGGGCTCGGTGTTCATCCGCAGCGCCGTCTCCAGGTAGTGGCGGCCCTCGCGCAGCATGCCGCAGCAGATCCACAGGAACCACAGCGTCCCGGCCAGATCCAGGCCCGCGCGGGACCATTCGGGGTCGGCCAGGCACAGCTCGAACGCCTTGCGGAGATTGCGCCGCTCGGCGCGCATCCGTGCGTACCACTCCACCTGCCGGCCGGGCCACCCGGCGGCGCACCGCCTGGCCAGCTGGAGATAGTGGTCACGGTGGCGGCCACGGACCTCGGCGGTCTCGCCCAGCCGGAGCAACCACTCGGCGCCGAACTCCCGGACGGTGTCCAGCATGCGCAGCCGCACCCCGGTGGGGTGCTCCTCCCGCTGCACGAGGGACTTGTCGACCAGCCCGGTCAGCGTTTCGAGCACCAGCGCGGCCGGGAGCGGGCCCCCCGCGCAGACCCGCTCGGCGGCCTCCAGGTCGAATCCCGTGGCGAACACCGACAGTCGTGCCCACAGCAGCCGCTCGGCCGGGGTGCACAGCTCGTGGCTCCATCCCATCGCCGCGCGCAACGACTCGTGCCGCACCGGCCCGGCGCCGCCGGTCAGCAGGTGGTAGCGGTCGTCGAGCTGCCGGGTGAGCCACTCCAACGGCATGGTGCGCAGCTGTACGGCCGCCATCTCGATCGCCAGCGGGATGCAGTCGAGCCCCTCGCAGAGCTCCGCCATGCCCTCCGCGCCGCCCTCCTCAGCGCCGCCCTCCTCCGCTCCGCCCTCCTCAGCGCCCTCCGCGCCGCCCTCCGTGTCACCGTCGCCGGGGGCGTCGCCGGAGCCGCCGATCAGGCCCGCACGGTCACGCAGCAGGGCCACCGCGTCCTCGACCGGCAGCGGCGGGACGAGATAGACGTGCTCGCCCGACACACCGAGCGGCTGGCGGCCGGTGGCCAGCACCCGGAGGCCGGGCGCGCGGCGCAGCAGGGTGTCCACCAGCGAGGCCACCGCTTCGACCAGGTGCTCGCAGGTGTCGAGCACGAGCAGCGACCTGCGCGAGCCCAGCCACTCCACCAGCACCTCCTGCTGCAGGCGGGCGGACTGGTCGGCCAGGCCCATGCTGCCCGCCACGGTCTCGGCCAGCAGGTGCGGATCGGTGAGGCAGGCCAGCTCGACCAGCCAGAAGCCGTCGGGGAAGTCCCCGGCGACCTCCTCGACCACCCGGCCCGCCAGCCGCGTCTTCCCGACACCGCCCAGTCCGGTGAGCGTGACCAGGCGGGACTCCCGCATCAGGTGAACCACCTGTGCGATCTCTGCGCGCCGGCCGACGAAGGTAGTTTCCATGGGGGTGCTCCATGGTAGGCCTCGCCGCGACGTTCGGGGGGCCGCTCCGGGGGAACCGCGACTAGACTCTGCCTGTCCGTAGCCGTGGCCCCCGCGCCACGGTTTTCTGTTAGCGATCTGGACGGAACCGCATGTCTGGGTATGACCGCGTAGTGCAACCCGCGGCCGGAGACGAGGCCCTGGAGAACCACCTGGGTGGGGACGAGGCCAAGAACTACCGGCAGTACGAGCTCGACATGGTCGCCCCGCACGTGGGCCGCTCCATGCTGGAGATCGGCTCCGGTCTGGGCCATTTCGCCGAGGCGTTCCTGCCTCGCCTGGACCGGCTGGTGGTCAGCGACTTCGACCCCTACTGCGTGGAGCAGCTTCGCAAGCGCTTCGCCGGCCGGGACGAGATCGACGTGCTGCAGTTCGGCCTGCCGACCGACATCCCGATCGGTGAGAAGGTCGACACCGTCGTGATGATGAACGTCCTGGAGCACATCGAGGAGGACGTCGAGGCCCTGCGCTCCCTGGCCGAGGTCACCGTACCCGGCGGCCGGATCGTCATCTGGGTCCCGGGTTACATGCAGCTCTACGGAGACTTCGACCGCAAGGTCGGCCACGTCACCCGCTACACCCCCGCCACCCTGCGCAGCACGGTCTCCAAGGCGGGCCTGGACATCGACGTGCTCAAGCCGATCAACTTCCTCGGCGGCATCGCCTGGTGGGCCGCCGTCCGCCGCGGCGGCGTCGGCTATCCCGACCCCCGCCTGGTCAAGATCTACGACCGCACGGTGGTTCCCGCCACCCGCTTCATCGAGCGCTTCGTCCGCCCGCCCTTCGGGCAGACCGTCTTCTGCGTGGCCCGCGTCCCGAAGTAGCCGCCGGCGGCACCGGGGCCTCGCCGAGCGCGCAGGCCCCAGACCGGCGGGCGGCCCGTGGACCGCGTCCGCCGGTGTTCTCATGAAATTCCCAGGTTTCTCCTTCGACGATCCCAGCGCGAGGCGATTGTCTGATCGGCATCTCCAGTTGGAGACACCCTCGAAGGAGCATCATGAAGAAGAAGCTCGCCCTCGGCGCCGCGGCCATTACGGCGTCGATCCTGCTGACCGGCTCCACGGCCTGGGCCACCGCGTCGGTCACCCCCGTCCCGACCGGTGTGACCGCGATCGCCGATCAGCTGCTGGATGCGGATTCCACACTGCACGGTCCGAACCTGCGCACCCGCTACAACCTGTGGGTGGTCGGGATCCACGGGCAGAGCACGGTCCGTGACAAGGGCGGAAAGTTCATCGACTACACCTGGCAGCGTGGCGTGATCACCGCCAAGGGCGAGAGCTCGCTGACCGTCAAGAGCAAGGACGGAATCACCTGGACCTGGAACCTCGACCAGGCCACCAGGATTCGCAGGATCGGCGTGCGCGCCGACCTCTCCAAGCTGCTCGTGGGGGACGGGGTCTTCGTGATCGGCGCCCCGGCCTCCTCCGCCCCCACGGCCGCCGCGGTGTTCGTGCCCCGCAACCGCGCCCTCCTGGAGCCGCCGGCCACCTCGGGAAGCTGACCGGAAGCGGTGGGGTCGCCGAGATGCGCCGGGATCCCACCGCTTCACGGCGCTCACGCATGAACGAGCATCGTCCGCGCGGGGACGGGCGGCACCCGCATGAGGACGAATGGGCGAGAATTGGTTCCCCATGAGTGAGCAGTACACCCTCCTTGTCGTCGAGGACGACCCCAACATCCGCGACATCGTCGAGGTCGCCCTGCGCTTCCACGGGTTCCGGGTGACGGGTGTGGAGACCGGCGAGGACGCCCTCACCGAGCTGGACCGCGAGCTTCCCTCGCTGATCGTCCTGGACGTGATGCTTCCCGGCATCGACGGGTTCGAGGTGTGCCGGAGGATCCGGACCTCGGGACGGCACATTCCGGTGATCTTCCTGACCGCCAGGGACACCCCCACCGACACCGTCCGCGGTCTCACCCTGGGCGGTGACGACTATGTCACCAAGCCCTTCTCCGTCGAGGCCCTCGTCGCCCGCGTCCGGGCGGTGCTCCGCCGGACCGCCGTCTCCGGCGAGCCGGACGGCGGCGTGCTCAGGGTGGCGGATCTGGAGCTGGACGAGTCGCGGTGGGAAGTACGGCGAGCCGGGGTCGCGGTCGACCTCTCGCCCACCGAGTTCCGCCTGCTCGCCTTCCTGATGGAACATCCCGGCCTGGTGCTGACCAAGCGCCAGCTGCTGGAGCACGTCTGGGGTTACAGCGGCTCCTCACAGGTCGTCGAGACCTACATCTCCTATCTGCGCCGCAAGCTGGACCCGCTCGGCCCGCCGCTGATCCACACCCGGCGCGGGATCGGCTACGCCCTGCGCCCGCCCCAGGACCTGTGATGTCGCTCAGGGCACGCCTGCTCGCGGGCCTGCTCACGGTGAGCACGGTCCTGCTGGTCATGTTGTCCAGCGTGAGCGTGCTGGTCCTGCGCGAGCACCTGCTCGAAAGAGTCGACGGGCAGCTGCGCGCGGCCACCGCGGCCGCCGCCCAGCGAATCGTCGCGGCCCCCAACGGACGGCTCGCGCAGACGCTGACCGGATCCACCTACGCGGTGGCCACGATGAGCCTCGCCACGGGACGGGCCCGCCTGGTCAACGGCGACGCTCCGGAGGCGGCGGCCGTACCGGTCCTGGTCCAGGCGCTGGGCCGTGACCGGCTGAAGGGCCACGCCGCGCGGCAGGAGCAGTTCTCCCTTGACCCGGTGGGCGGCTACAGGATGATCGCGAGGGTGACCGGGGCCAGGCAGGGCAACCGATTGGTGATCGTCGCCGTTTCGCTGGAATCGGTCGACGCGCCGATCCGCCGTCTCGTCGTCGCGGAGCTCCTCACCGGAGGCGCGCTCATCCTGCTGCTCGCCCTCATCGGCCGCGCTCTGATCACTCGGGGGCTGTCCCCGCTGGCGCGGATAGCGGGCGCGGCCTACACCATGGCCAGCAACGGCGACCTGTCGGTCCGCATGCCCGAGGGCCCTTCGGAGGTCGGACGGCTCGGGACGGCCGTGAACCTTCTGCTCGACCGGATCGCGGAGGCCTTCAGGGATCGCTGGGCGTCAGAGGATCGTGTCCGCCGCTTCGCGGCCGACGCTTCGCACGAGCTGCGGACCCCCCTGTCCACCATCCGGGGGTACGCGGAGCTGTACCGGACCGGTGCGCTGCGCACCGAGGACCTGCCCAGGATCATGGGCAGGATCGAGGACGAGGCGACGCGGATGGGCGACCTCGTCAGCCAGATGCTCGAACTCGCCCGCCTGGACCGGAACGCGGCGCTCCAGCCGTCGGAGACCGACCTGTCCGCGGTCGTACGCGACGTGAGCGCGGACTGCACGGCGACCGCCCCCGGGACGCTGATCGTCGTCGATGCCCCGAGCTCGCTGCCCGCCGTCGTCGACGAGGCGCGGATCCGCCAGATCCTGGTCAATCTCCTGACCAACGTGCGGGTTCACACCCCCGAGGGCACCACGGCCACCGTACGGCTCGCACGGTCGCCGGCCGGAGACGTGCTGATCGAGGTGTCCGACGACGGCCCGGGAATGTCCGGCGAGCAGGTGGCCAGGGCCTTCGACCGCTTCCAGCGGGGTGGGGAACGACTGCCGGACGGCGCCGGACTCGGGCTGTCGATCGTCAAGGCGATCACCGACGCGCACGGCGGCCGTTGCTGGATCACCGCGGCTCCCGGCGAGGGCACCTGTGTGCACGTCGAACTTCCCCGGCGCTGAGAGCTCCGGAAAGACATCGCCGACACGCCGGGGCCGCAGGACGCCGGCTCCTTCCCGGACCCGCCACCCGGGCGTAACGTCGAAGTGATTTGCGCCTGAGGAGGTCATGATGACCGATTACGCCAAGGCACGCGAGGTGGCCGAGCAGGCCAGGGAGAAGGAGTGGGCTCGTCCCAGCTTCGGCAAGCAGCTCTTCCTCGGGGACTTCCGCCTCGACCTGGTGCATCCGGTTCCGGCCGTCCCGTCCGAGGACAAGGCTAAGAAGGGTGAGGAGTTCCTGCGCGCCCTGCGGCGGTTCCTGGACACGCGGGTGGACCCGGCGCTGATCGAGCGGACCGCCCAGGTGCCTGATGAGGTGGTCAAGGGCCTGGCGGAGCTGGGCGCGTTCGGGATCACCATCGGTGAGGAGTACGGCGGGCTGGGGTTGAGCCATCTCGACTACGGCAGGGCGCTGATGCTCGTCGGATCGTACTGCCCGGCGTTGAGCACGCTGCTGTCGGCGCACCAGTCGATCGGGGTGCCGCAGCCGCTGAAGCAGTTCGGCACCGAGGAGCAAAAGCGCAGGTTCCTGCCCCGCTGCGCGAGGGGCGAGGTGTCGGCCTTCCTGCTGACCGAGCCCGACGTCGGGTCCGATCCGGCGCGCCTGGCCACCACCGCGGTGCGCGACGGCGAGGAGTACGTGCTGGACGGGGTGAAGCTGTGGACGACCAACGGGGTCGTCGCGGCTCTGCTGGTGGTCATGGCCCGCACCGGCAAGGGCATCTCCGCGTTCGTCGTCGAGGCGGACACCCCCGGGATCACCGTCGAGCGGCGCAACGCGTTCATGGGCCTGCGCGGCATCGAGAACGGCGTGACCAGGTTCCACCGGGTCCGCGTCCCCGCCGCCAACCTGATCGGCCGCGAGGGTCAGGGCCTCAAGATCGCGCTGACCACGCTCAACACCGGGCGCCTCTCCCTTCCGGCCGTCTGCGCCGGGAACGCCAAGTGGGCGGTGAAGATCGCCAGGGAGTGGGGCAACGAGCGGGTGCAGTGGGGACACCGCATCGGCGAGCACGAGGCGGTGGCGCGGAAGATCTCCTTCATCGCCGCCACGGCCTACGCCCTGCAGGCGGTGATGGACCTGTCCTGCCGCCTGGCCGACGACGAGGGCAACGACATCAGGATCGAGGCGGCGCTCGCCAAGCTGTACGCCTCGGAGATGGCCTGGCGGGTGGCCGACGAGCTCGTCCAGATCCGCGGCGGACGCGGTTACGAGACGGCAGAGTCACTGGCCGCCCGGGGCGAGCGCGGAGTCCCGGCCGAGCAGGTGCTGCGGGACGTGCGAATCAACCGGATCTTCGAGGGGTCCACCGAGATCATGCAGTTGCTGATCGCCCGCGAGGCCGTCGACGCTCACCTGACGGCGGCCGGCGAGCTGATCGACCCGTCGCTGGGCGGCAGGGCCAAGGCCCGCGCCGCGGTGCGGGCAGGCGGGTTCTACGCTCGCTGGCTGCCGACGCTGATCGCGGGATCGGGCAACAGGATCGGCTCCTACGCGGAGTTCGGCCCGCTCGCCTCCCACCTGCGCTACGTCGAGCGGACCAGCCGCAAGCTCGCCCGTTCCACTTTCTACGGCATGTCCCGCTGGCAGGGCAGGCTCGAACACAAGCAGGGCTTCCTCGGCCGGATCGTGGACATCGGTGCCGAACTGTTCGCGATCACCGCGACCTGCGTCCGGGCCCAGGAGGATGCCGCCGATCTGGGGCTCAAGCCGGCCGAGATCGCCGACACCTTCTGCCGCCAGGCCCGGCTCCGCGCGGACGCGTTGTTCGAACGGCTGTGGAACAACAGCGACGCCCGGGACGTACGGCTCGCCCGCCACCTGCTGAAGGGCCGCTACGCCTTCCTGGAGGAGGGCATCCTCGACGCCTCCATCGACGGCCCGTGGATCGCCTCCGCCACGGCCGGTGCCTCGACCGCCGAGAACGTGCACCGGCCGATCCGCTGAGAAACGCATCCGGGATAAATGGGTTGCACCGCTCGGCGGGCCCGCCGTACGGTGATCACATGTGGATTAACTCCTAAGAGCCGGCGTCGATCGGTTTCAACCGATCCGCCCGCGCACTCAGCCCTCTGGCCCGTTCGTCTGACGCGGCAGCTGAGTTTCTGGCACGGCATTCGGCCGCGTCGTCATTTTCTCAAGGAGTCCATATGCGAATTCATGCCGGTCAAAAGCGTGACGGCAAGTCCCCCAAGACCCCCCGCACCCCGCTGCCCGAGCGGAGCCTGCCTCCGGCGGCGCCTCGGCACACGCCGATGCCGCACATGCCGATGAGGCCGACCCAGCAGCCGCGCCGGATTCCCGGTAAGGGCGGCCGCTGAGGGAACGAACGCCTCGGCCCGGTCTTCCCGGGCCGAGGCGTTCGTCGAGCGTGCCGCTCAGAGCCGCTCGATGATCGTGACGTTGGCCTGGCCGCCGCCCTCGCACATCGTCTGCAGGCCGTACCTGCCGCCGGTGCGCTCAAGCTCGTGCAGCAGCTTGGTCATCAGGATCGCGCCGGTCCCGCCCAGCGGGTGGCCCAGGGCGATCGCGCCGCCGTTCGGGTTGACCTTGGCCGGGTCGGCGCCGATCTCCTTGAGCCACGCCAGCGGGACCGGGGCGAACGCCTCGTTGATCTCGGTGACGTCGATGTCCTCGATGGACAGGCCGGCCTTCTTCAGCGCCTTCCGGGTCGCCGGGATGGGCGCGGTCAGCATGTATACCGGGTCGTCCCCGGTCAGAGCCAGGGTGACGATGCGGGCCCGGGGGGTCAGGCCATGGTCCCGGACCGCCTGCTCGGAGGCGATCAGGAGCGCCCCGGAGCCGTCGGAGATCTGCGAGGAGGTGGCCGCCGTGATCCGACCGCCGTCCCGCAGCGTCTTCAGTGACGCCATCTTCTCCAACGTGGTGTCCGCGCGCGGGCCCTCGTCGTCCTCGACGCCGTTGACCGGGGCGATCTGGTCCCTGAAGTAGCCGTTGGCGATGGCCTTGGCCGCTCGCTGGTGGCTCTCGTAGGCGAACCGCTCCAGTTCCTCGCGCGTGAGGTCCCACTTCTCGCACATGAGCTCGGCGCCGCGGAACTGGGAGATCTCCTGCTTGCCGTACCGCTCGACCCACATGTCGCCGAAGGGGAAGGGCATGCCCTTCTCCAGGGCCGCGGTGATCGAGGAGCCCATCGGCACGATGCTCATGGACTCCACTCCGGCGGCCACCACGAGGTCCTGGGTGCCGGACAGCACGCCCTGGGCCGCGAAGTGGATCGACTGCTGGGAGGAGCCGCACTGCCGGTCGATGGTCACGCCGGCGACGGTCTCCGGAAGGCCCGCCGACAGCCAGGCGTTGCGCGCGATGTCCATGCTCTGCGGGCCGAACTGCATGACGCAGCCCATGATCACGTCTTCCACCGCGGACGGGTCGACGCCCGTGCGGTCGACGAGCGCCTTGAGGGTGTGCGCGGCCAGGTCGGTGGGGTGGACGGTGGACAGACCGCCCTTCTTCTTACCGACCGGGGTGCGGACCGCCCCGACGATGTACGCCTCTGCCACAGTGCCTCCTGCTCATGAAACCGAGCATTGTTCGGTTAGTAGGAGATTACAACAGAACCTTTGTCCGTGTCGTGCCGGGACCGCCGATGACGCCGGCACGACTTTCTGCCGTTACATGTGTGGATCTGCTCATTTAGCAACAAATCTGCTCACGTGTCACCTGATCGACACCTGTCGATAAAGGTCTGGTTTCCTGCCATTGGGAGCCTTCCGGGGTCCCCTTCGAAAGGAAACCCCCATGTCCGAAGGCCCCTCCCGCCGACGGTTCCTCGCGGCCGGCGCAGGAGTACTGGCGGGCTCGTTGCTGCCGCCCTCGGTCCACCGGGCGATGGCGATGGCGGTGCCCCCCGGCGGCCTGTCCGCGATCAAGCACGTCGTCTTCCTCATGCAGGAGAACCGCTCGTTCGACCACTACTTCGGCACGTTGCGCGGCGTTCGGGGGTACGGCGACCGTAACGCGATCCGGCTGCCGGGCGGCAAACCGGTCTTCGAGCAGCCCACAGCCGGTGGAAACGTGCTGCCCTTCTCGGTCCGGGAGGCCGCGGGGCTCGTCGGCAAGGATCTCCAGTGGATCTCCGCGCTGGCGCACGGTTGGAACGACGGCCAGGCGGCGGCGGCCAAGGGCTGGCACAACGGCTGGATCGCGGCCAAGTCCCCGGCCACGATGACGCACTACGAGCGGCAGGACATCCCGCTCCAGTACGAACTGGCCGACACCTTCACCATCTGCGACCACTACTTCTGCTCGGTGCTGTCCTCCACCAGCCCGAACCGGAACTACCACGTCAGCGGGCACACCGGCTACGAACCCGGGACCACCAAGCGGGCCATCGACAACGCCGCCTACAGCGAGGACACCCACGCGGGCTACACCTGGTCCAACGCCGGAGAGATCCTGGAGGCGGCCGGAAGATCGTGGGCCGTGTACCACGAATGGGATAACTACGAGGACAACAACCTGGAGTTCTTCGCCCGGTTCCGGCAGATCGCGCGCAAGGCTCTGCTCGGCGACTACAAGAGCATGGACTCCTTCTACGGCGCGGTCCTCTCGGCGTCGGAGCCGCAGCGTCAGCGGCTGCTCGCCCGGCTGGAGGAGGGCGTCGCGCAGCTCACCCCGCAGGAGCGCTCGCTGTTCGACCGGGCGCTGCGCCGGGTGCCGTCCAAGACGCTGGCGCAGGCCTTCCGCGCCGACGTCGAGGCCGGGAAGCTGCCCGAGGTGAGCTACATCGTGCCGTCGGCGGCGGACTCCGAACACCCCTCCGCCTCCTCTCCCATCCAGAGCGCGCGGATCACCTACGACATCCTCGACGCGATCGCCTCCACCCCCGAGGTGTGGCAGTCGACCGCGCTGTTCATCACCTACGACGAGAACGACGGCTTCTTCGACCACGTGCCGCCCCCGCTGCCGCCCGCCGAGCAGACCGCCGAGTTCTACAACGGAAACCCGATCGGGCTGGGTGTCCGGGTTCCCATGACGATCGTCTCGCCGTGGACCGTCGGAGGGTACGCCTGCTCCCAGATCTTCGACCACTCCTCGACCGTGCGGTTCCTGGAGACCTGGCTCGGGGTCCGCTTCCCCGACGTCTCGCCCTGGCGGCGTACGGTCTCCGGTGACCTGACCTCCGCCTTCGACTTCACCTCCGCCGGACCCCGGCCGTCTCCCGCCCGGCCCGCACCGGTCCCGGCCTTCACCGGCCGCTGGCGACCGTCGCCGCCGGCCGAGCAGCGGATGCCGGTCCAGGAGGAGGGCGCCCGTCCGGCCCGGCCGCTTCCGTACCAGCTGAACTCCTGGGCCCGGCTGCTGGGCACCACCCTGGAGCTGACCCTGGCCAACACCGGCCAGGACAGCGCGCACCTGGCGCTCTATCCCTACGCCGGCGAGTTCGGGCTCCCGCTCCACATGGATGTCCTGGGCGTCACCACCCGTACCGTCGAGGTGAAGGACCGCTACGACCTGACCCTGACCGGCCCGAACGGCTTCCGCCGCGAGTTCGCCGGATCCCTGGCCGGCAAGGCCGCCCGGGTCCAGGTACAGCAGACGATCGACATCGACCCCCGGAAGATCCGGATCGAGATCACCAACCTCGGCGACCATCGCCTGACCCTGAAGGTGCGGGCCAACGCCTACGGTGACAAGGAGCAGACCGTGCCGCTGCGCGCAGGCCAGTACCGCCAGGTCGTCTGGCCGGTGGAGGAGTCGCACGGGTGGTACGACGTCCAGATCACCTGCGACGACGATCCCTCCTACGCCCGTCGCCTGATGGGCCACGTCGAGAACGGCCGGCCGAGCGTCACGGGCTGACGCCGGACGGCGCACGGACGAACGGGCAGGACGAACGGACGGGACAAACGGACGCTGACCGGCGAGTAAGTGTCCGATCTCAAACAAGTTGGCGTGTGAGCGTGCTGCTGACCTGGGACTCGCCAACTTGGTGAGACTAAGAGATACGAAAGGTGTCTCACTCAGTTGGCGAGTGAAGGCGGAATGTCTCAGGAGACTTGGCGTTTGATCATGGAATACTGCAGTCTGGTTTCAAGGGCGACTTCTGGTGTCCTGGAACATCGCACGGGGTGCCGCCCAATCCGGTGCAGCCTGGTGCTCAGCGCGTCATCGTTCAACGCACCAACTCGGCGGTTGATCAGCGCCGTCGGGCTGTGATGTTGAACATCCAGCTGATCCCGAATTGGTCTACGAGCGAGCCCGCCACGTCGCCCCACACCTGTGCTTCCAGAGGCAACGTTACGGTGCCGCCGACGGACAGCTTCTCGAAGTAGTCGCGGAGGTCGTCATCGTCGCCACCGATGAATACCGCAACATTGTTCCCTGGCTGGTAGGGCGGGTGGCCGGGCCTGTCATCCGGAAAGTCCCATGCCATCAGCGTGTAGCCGGCGGGGGTCTCCAACCGGGCGTGCATGACCTTGTCAGCGCTGGCTGAGTCTGGTGAGCCGAAGTCCGCGACCGTTCCCACCTCCAACTCGCCACCGAAGACCTCCTGGTAGAACTCCAGCGCCTGCCGCGCGTTTCCGTTGAACGTGATGCAAGGGTTGACCTGAGACCCCACTTGAACGCTCCATCCATAGAGTGCGACCGATCGGCGTGCCCGATGATCGCTAAGCCATGCTCCCAACAAATCACGACACCCTCTGTCGTGATTACTGGTCGCGTCGCGTACCCCGGATCCGGGTGTAAACGGGAGGTGAGACGGAACGGCGAATCACGCCAGTTAGATGAGACGCACGCCAGGTGTCTTGAGACAGGACAGTAAGGACCGGTGGGCACGGACCGGCGGGCACGGCTGCGCGCTGTGGCGGGGTGCTGTGGCGGGGTGGACCGGGTTCGTGCCGGAACCGGCCGCGCGATGTGACGGACGATGTGACGGGCAACCGCGAAATCGCCCGTCACATCGCGGCCGTGCTCCCCGTCACGGCCGGTTCAGCACGACGTATCCGTCCCGTTCGAACACCTTTCGGTAGCCGTTCGCCAGCGCCTCGTCGACCCGCTGCTGCTGCGTGCCGTAGTCGCCGAACGGATAGGTCCACCGGGCCACGTCGGCCACGATCCAGGGCGCGTCATGGGCCTGCGGACCCCACAGCAGCACCGTCGTCCGCGCGGTGAGCGCGGGGCCGACGTTGTTGGCGGCCTCGACGACCACCCCGTCCGGGACCCTGGCCACCGCCTCTCGCGCCGCCGCGACGTGCGGTTCACCCGCGTAGAAGGCCGGGTCCAGGAGCTTGCCGAGCTCGAAGCGCGGGACGAGGGTGAGGCCGGTCACGCAGACCGCGACCGCCCAGGTCGCGATCAGGTTCCGGCCCCGGAACCGTGCGGCGAGCCGTGCGGCGCCGTCCACCCCGGCACAGACGAGCACGGCCACGACGAAGGCGTTGTAGTGGTGCTCCGCTTCCCACCACTGCGACCGGTCGGCCAGGAACCGCTCCACGACGAGCGGGACGGCCGCCAGGGTCAGCGGTGACAGCAGCGCGGTCAGCGCCATCGGCCACAGCAGGAAGGCCAGGGTGTTCACCTTGACCATCGGGTTGACGAGCTGCGAGAGCGCGCCGAGCGGATCTCGCAGAACGGCCGGTACCGCCTCGCCCAGGTTCGCGCCCCAGGCGCCGTAGGCCCAGTGGAATCCCACGGCGCCCGACCCCGCCATCGGCATCAGCACGTTGCGCACCAGCACGAGGGCGCCCAGGGAGAGCAGGACGAACGCGGCGCCTTCGTGGCGCCGCCGGGTGAGGAGCAGGTGGATCCCGAACCCGGTGAGCAGGAGACCCATGTCCTCCTTGACCAGCAGCAGGCCGACGGCGGCGAGCACTCCCGGGACCGGCCGCCGCGCGTCGAACCGCTCGATCATGATCGCGCTCAGCAGCGGGACGAACGCCACCTCGTGAAAGTCGAACCCGGCGGCCTGCGCGACCGGCCATGACACCGCGTAGGCCACCGCCACCAGGTGCGCCGCGACCGCGCCGAGACGGCGCTCGGCGTAGCGCCAGATCGGGATCGCGGCCAGCGCGAACAGCACCGCCTGGGCGACGATCAGCGCCCGTGGGCCGCCGTGCAGCCAGTACAGCGGGGAGAGCAGGGCCACGATCGGCGAGAAGTGGTCGGCGAGCTGGATGAAGTCCATCCCGGTGCCGTACTGCATGCCGAGCGAGGGCTCGGTGGGCGCCGAGAAGTTCGCGTAGCCGCGCAGGGCCTGGTCGAAGATGACCAGGTCGAAGACGCTGGCCCGGAAGGTCGTGAACTTGACCAGACCGAGCAGGGCGTAGACCGACGAGGCCAGCACCACGAGCGCGCCCAGCACCAGCCCGTGCCGGCGCCGGCGCACGAACCCCGCGACGTCCGGGGCCTTTGGAGCCGTGCGTCCGGCGAGAGCCGCGGCGCTCATTCCTTACGCGTGCTCGTCATCGTCGCGTAGGCGATGACGTTGTCGGTGTAGTGGCCGGTGGTGCGGTCGTAGGTGCCGCCGCACGTGATCAGGTGGAGCTGGGGGTTGGGCGACTCGCCGTACACCCGCTGGGTCGGGAAGACCGATTTGTCCGCCTGCTCGAGCCCGCCCACGGTGAAGATCGCGACGATGCCGTCCTGGCGGTGCACCTCGATGACGTCGCCGTTGCGGATCTCGTCGAGGCGGCTGAAGACCGCGCTGCCCGAGCGCGTGTCCTTGTGTCCGAGCATGATCGCCGGACCGGCCTCCCCTGCCGTGGGTCCCGAACGGTACCAGCCGACCAGGTTCGGATTGCCGACCGGCGGCACTTCGATCGCCCCCTGCTTGTCGAGCCCCACCGACCTGATCGGCGCGTTGATGCCGAGCCGCTTGACGACCAGGCGCACCGGGGTCGAGGGCTGCATGGCGGGAGCCGCCGGGATGGTCGGCACCGGCGGCGGAGCGGTCGCGGGCGCCTGGAAGTAGGGGTTCGCCGGACCGGTGGCGGGGACCTGGCCGCGGGGCGGGAGCGTGGTGCGCTGATCGGCCAGGCCGTACTGCTCGGGCGCCGCCATCATGTAGAGCAGGCCCACCAGCACCGTGATCGCCCCGACGACCCCCGCCAGAATGAGCACCGACCGCATGATCCGGCCACCGTCGATCCGGTCCTCGGGCCATTCCTCGTACGGCTGGCCGTACTGCTGGTAACCCGGATGTTGCTGATAGGGCGGATGGACCGGCCCCTGCCCGTACGCCGGCGCGGGTCCGTGGGGATGCCCGTACCCTCCTCCGCCCTGGGAGGGAGGCCTCGGCGGCCGGCTGTCAGGCGTCGGGGTGGTCATCCGGCCGCTCCGGTCAGCCTCGGGTCGCCGTACGGCGGCGCAGCACCAGCCCGCCGATCGCCGCGAACGCCACCATCAGGGCACCGCCGAGGACGATCATCCGGGCGTCAGGTCCGGCCTCCCCGCCGCCGCCCGTGGAGGCGCCGCCGCCGGGGGTCTCGTCGATCTGCCGGTCCTTGGGGGGATGGGTCGGCTTGGAGGTCTTGGTCCTGGTGACGGTGACGACCGGGTCGGGGAGCGTGGTCGTCGTCGGGGACCCGCTGCCCGTGGTCGTCGGGGTCGGAGAGGGGGTCGGGGAGCCCGTCCCGGTCGAGGCGCCCGACGGCTTGACCGTGATCAGCAATGCCGCGGCGCTCGCCTCCGCCGAGGCGGTGGTCGCGACGACGCAGTCGTACAGCAGGTTCCCGGTGGTGGACCCCGTCGCGGTGGTCGGCTGCAGGTAGAGGCTGAAGGCCTCCGGCTGGATCGCGACGACGCCGGTCGCGGTGGGGGTGATCGTGATCAGCACGTTGGGCAGCTGGAGCGGGGCGCCGGACGCGACCGCGGCGGCGACGGCGGTGGCCCCGACCGTCTGGAGTTGTGAGGGGACGATCGAAGGGCTGCTGGTGATGAGCGCGTCCCCGTCGACCACGAGGCGTTCGGTCGCGGAGATGGCCGAGGGGGCGACGAGGGAGGGCGGGGCGGCGGGCTGCCGGATCGCCCAGGTCGCCACGACGGCGGAGTTCGGCGTCGGCGCCAGCGGGCCCGTGATGTCCATCTGCAGCTTGTACATGGCGCTCGCCGAGGTGCCCGATGAGGAGGTGCAGGTATAGGAGACCGTCTTCGGGGCGGCCAGGGAGGCGATCGCCGGGACGGCGCCGAAGAAGATGCCTCCACATGCTGCTGCGATGGCGGCTGTCTTGACCGCGACGCGGCGACGCGTCTTGGACTTCAGCACAGTCTCTCCCCATTTCGGAATGGTTGTGCGCTTTGGGCGATTGCCCACGATTCCAGGCGATGGTCACAGTCAGGCATAGATCCTATGAACAGAGGCCGTGAGATGCGCGCATCTCGGCAAAACGGGCACAAATTCCTTCCCGTCTCACTCCTGCCGACTTCACCCGCCACCACCCCCGCCCACCACACCCCGCGCCATCCGGCGGACGCCCCTCCTCCAGCCGGACGGCGTGCCGAACGCGACCCCTCAGACACGACCTCTGGACCGCTCGTCACCGCGTCGCGACCGGTCGCCGCGGGCCAGTGCGAAGGCCAGGACGAGGTACGGCACGGCGAACACGGCGAAGATCACACCATGTCCGGTCACCGTCGAGGCCGCGGCGTAACCGGCGAAGACGGCGATGCCCGCCACCTCCGCGCCCAGGCCTGCCAGCGAGGTCACCGTGGCGCGGGCCGGACCGGCGATGCCGTCCTGAAGCCGCGCGTCGGCCAGCACGGTCGCCAGTTGGAAGAGGCAGAAAGCCGCCGCGATCGCGACGAAGCCCGTCGCGACCCCGCTGATCGCTCCCGCGCCGAGCGCCAGCGCCGCGACGGCGAGGGTCGCGGCGAACGCCCGGTCCGTGAAGCGCCGCCCGGTCGCGGCGAGCACGCCACCGAGAGCGACCCCCGCCGAGACCAGGAGCACCAGGAGGGGCACGACGTAGGCGGCGACACCGGTGCCGGCCGCGAGCAGGGGCACGTACTCCTCCAGCGCGCCCCATACCGCCGACACCACGGCCACCAGCAGCACCGCTCGCCGTACCGGCCGGCTGGAGCGCATCTCCCGCGCGCCGTCCCGCAGGATGCGGGCGTAGGCGCCCGGCGGCATCCCCTCCGGGCTCTCCTCTCGGTGCTCGGGGAAGGTCATGGCGACGACCGCGCACAGCACACAGGCCAGGACGCTGGCCGCACCGAGCAGCCGATAGCCGCCCAGGGCGAGCACCGGGGCGGCCGTGGCCGTGGCCGTCATGACGGCGACGGTGCTGGCCGCACGGGCGCGACCCATGATCGTGACGTAGCGGTCGGCCGCGCCCAGGTGCTCGAGTTCGGTGTAGACCAGCGCCTCCATGGCGCCTGACTGCAGCGCCCCCGAGGTGCCCCAGAGCACGAAACCCGCGGCGAACGCCCAGTAGGAGGGGACGGCGATCCACAGGACGTAACCGGCCGCCGCGAGCAGCGGCGCCAGGACGAGGAGCAACCGCCGGGAGACGGCGTCGGCCCACACCCCGGACGGCACCTCCATCACCAGGGAGGTGACCGACCAGATCACGAACAGCGAGGAGATCTCGGCGGTGGACAGGCCGGTCTCGACGAACAGCAGGGCATAGACCGGGTAGAGGAGGATGAAGTCATCCAGGAACATGTAGCCGTAGAGCGTCGCGGCCAGGCGCTTGGAGCATGCGCCGGGCGCGCGTGAAAGAGAGATCATCGAGAGGTCTTTCTCGCGGGAGACGGTGCGGGCCGGTGATGCTCGGCGTCTCCGGCGGCGCGCGACAGCGTGTCCCGCGTCGACCTCTGGTGATGGGTTAATGTCGCCAGGCCATGCGCCCGACTCTACCGCCGGGCCACCCGACCGGCCCAACCCTTTTTCCGGCGGTCCGGCCGTCTCGGCTCCCCCGCGGCACTCCCCGAAGGCGGCCGGGCACCGGGGCGGATCGCCGCCCGGATCGAGGTGGCGGACGTTTCTCCGGCCGCCGAGATATCCCCGCTCTACGGTGTGGACCCGGCTCGCCTCCGAGCCGGAGCGGGCTCCCGGACCGCCATAATGATCGGCCGCTTCCGTTCCGCCCGCTCGGGTTCCCAGCGCGCCTGGAGCTGGTGCGGCTGAAATTCTAGCGCCACTAGTTTTTCTGTCGGAGTAATGTTAGTGTCGCCCTTGTTCCTAGCGATGCTAGAAAAGGAAAACGCCTTGCTTACCCCCATCGCCTACGGGCTGGCCGTCGTCCTCGTCCTGTTCGTCGTCTTCATCGGCGCGCGATTCCTCGTGTCCCCCCGAGCCGCGGCCACCGGCTACGGCGTTCCCGCCAAGCAGGAGGGAGACGCCGCCTACCTGACCATCAAGGGCCTGCGCGACCTCACCTCCGGCATCATCGGCCTCGCCCTGATCGCCTTCGCCGACGCCCACGCCGTGGGCTGGTTCATGCTGGCCGTCGCCCTCACCCCCCTCGGCGACACCGTCATCGTCCTACGCCACGGCGGCACCAAGGCCGCCGCCTTCGGCATCCACTTCGCCACCGCCGTGGTCGTCCTCATCAGCGCCGCCCTCCTCTTCGCCGTCTGAGCCCGGCCTGTCGAGAACGTCTGAGCCCGGCCTGTCGAGAACAGGCCGCCACCCCAACCCGCCCCCGGGAAAACCCGCCCCCCACGGAGACCATCGTGAAGAAGATCTACTACGCGGCGCACACCTACATGATCGTCGGCGTGATCAGCGGCCTGTACTACCGCGAGCTCACCAAGCTGAACGACTTCACCGGCGACACCCAGCTCGGGGTCGTGCACACCCACCTGCTCGCCCTCGGGATGCTGTTCCACCTCATCGTGCTGGCGCTGGAGAAATTGTTCACCCTGACCGACAGCAAGCTCTTCGACTGGTTCTTCTGGGTCTACAACCTGGGTCTGGCACTGACCGTGCTCATGATGACCGTCCACGGCACCCAGACGGTCCTCGGCGCCACGACCGGTGCGGCCATCTCCGGCATCGCCGGATTGGGACACATCGTGCTGACCGTGGGCCTGATCCTGTTCTTCACCAACCTCGGCAAGCGGATCCCCGCCCAAAGCGGACCGCGGTGAGCCCGTCCGGTGAATCCACCGCCGACCGCCGGGCCCGGATCACCTGGGTCACCGAGAAGGGCCGCCGCGCCGAGACCCGGGACGAAGGTTCCGCCGCGGTCCGGAGCCGGCGAGTGAGACTCCTGTCAGTCCCCTCAATCCCCGAGCCGCGCCTGGACCGGCAGCTTGAGCGTCTTCGGCTCGTCCGTACCGTTGCCGTGGATCGTGAAACTGCGGTCCAGGCCGGTGACGCGCAGCAGCGCGACCGTCTGGGCGCAGGGCGCGGACAGGCGCAGAGCGATGCCGAGCGCTCTGGCCCGGCGCTGGACACCGACCAGTACGGCCAGCCCGGACGCGTCGCGGAACGACACCCGGGACAGGTCGAGGATGAGCGGACCCGAGCTGCTCCACAACACGCGGAGCAGACGTTCGCGCAGGGCGTGGCTGGTGAAGATGTCGATCTCGCCGTACAACGGGACGACGGAGGCGGCGGGATGGACGGGCCGGGGGGCCGCTCCACGGCGGCTCCGGGTTTTCATGGTGGTCATGAGATCTCCTTCGGACAAGCGATGAGTTCTCCCATGGCCGATCGGCGGCGCATGGCGGTAAGGATGTCTATCGGGCGGACGCGACCGGCGCCGGTGAGCAGCGCTTCCACGGCCGGAGCACGCGCGGTTCCCGACGGGACCACCAGCAGATCGACGTGCTCCATCCCCGCCAGGGTCAACCTGATCAGGCCGAAGTCGGCGCCCCGGAACCAGTCGACCATGACCTGCCTGCCACGGGCCGGAACGCGACGCGGGATGTCGTCCCACGCGTCCAGATGAAGGGCTATCCGCAGGATGGCGCGGCCCAGCCGCTGGTCCACCGCGGCGATGAGACCGGGCAGTTCGACGGCGGCGTTCCGTGAGTACGGCCACCACGCCCCGTCCACGACGTTGCGACGGCCGAGCGCGGGATCCAGGCTGAGGCGTACCGCGGAGGAGGTGGTCGCGGGGACGGCATCGGCGATGATCGTGAGCGGGGTGATGCGGGAGAGGAGTTTCGGCGTCATGATCGCCCGGCCTGCCTCGGCCCGGGACGGGCCGAAATCACATTTCGCCTCGGGCGACGCCAACCTGAATGCCAACGTACGGGATGTCCTCGGTACACCCAGCGTACTCCCCCGGATGCGCTCATGGCCGGACATCGACCCGGCTCGTCGCGCCTGATCACCTGGGCACACCGCCCCGGCTCCATGGCCGGGGCGGCGAACTCGCCATAGGACTTCCGGACGGCCCGGTCACGGAGGGTCAGTCTCCGGAGAACAGCCGATCCCGTGTGGTGCGCGCGATGCCGGGGTCGTCGGCGAGCACCCCGTCCACCTGGAGGCCGTACAGCCGCTCCAGCCAGCCCGCCACGTCCCCCGCGGCGTGCGGGTAGGCCGGATCGGCGGGATCGCCCCGCCTGTAGTCCGCCGGAAGCCTGGCGTTCTCGTCACGGATGGTCGAGACGTGGACCTGGAGGCCCAGATCATGGGCATTCCGGACGAGCGAGGTGGGCGGCTTCAGCCTCCCGTCGGAGCCGACCGGCACGACCCGCGTGGTGGTCACGCCGATGCCGTCGGCGTACCGGGCGATCTGCCGCAGGCCCTCCGGGGTGACGAGGTCGTCGCAGGTACGGGAGTCGCCGTCTTTCGCCAGGTCGTACGGCACGCCGCCGCCCGACCCGATGAGCTGGACGAGCCGCAGCCGGGTGACGGATCGCAGCGCCCTGAGATTTCCGGTCTCGAAGGACTGGATGAACACCGGGGCGCACGCGTCGTCCCAGCCGTGGCGCCGGAGGGTCTCCAGCAGCGGCCCCTCGATCGGCAACCCGATCGAGGCGAAGTAACTCGGATACTTGATCTCGGGGTAGATGCCCACGCCGTGCTTCTGCGCGAGCTGGATGATCTCCTCCAGCGTCGGGATCTGCGCCTGCCCGTCGTATACCGCGTTACCCGGCCGCCGGCGGGGATAGCGCTCCCTCGCCCGGAGGGTGCGCAGCTCGTCGAGGGTGAAGTCCTCGGTGAACCAGCCGGTCACCCGGCCACCATTTATGACCTTGGTCGTCTTGCGCCCGGCGAACTCGGAGTGGGCGGCGATGTCGGTGGTCGCGGACAGTTCGTTCTCGTGTCGGGAGACCAGCACATGGTCCTTGGTGGAGACGAGGTCGGGCTCGATGTAGTCGGCGCCCAGCCGGATGGCGGTCTCGTAGGCGAGAAGGGTGTGCTCGGGCCGGAAGGCGCTGGCCCCCCGATGGGCGACGACGATCGGCATGTGAGCGCCCCGCTCGATCAGGGCGGCCGCCGGAGACTCGGGCCGGCGGGGAGGGGCGGACTGGACGGGGGGCGCCGACCGTCCCGTGGGCGCGGACGCGGGCGTGGACGTGGAGGGGGCGGGGTGGACGGGACGGGACGGAGACGCGGGCCGAGCCGGGGACGCGGGCCGAGCCGGACGCGCGTGGCGGGTCGGGTGCGCGTGGCGGGTCGGGTGCGCGTGGCGGGTCGACCGCGAGGATCGTGCCGGTCGTGCGGCCCTGGCCGACCGTACGGACCTGGTCAGCTTCGGCGACCGCGCCCTCTTCGAGGACCGTGTCCCTTTCAGGGACCGCACCGCCCTCGGGAACCGCGCCATGCGCGCGGGCCGAGTCGAACTCACCGGCGGAGCCGAACCGGCGGAGCTCGCCGGCTCTGCGGGGACGGCCGCGTTCGATAGCGAGGCCGAACCGGTGGACCGCGCCGGGCTCGAAGGCCGGGTGGCGCCTACGGGTCGGATCTCGCTCGCGTGCCGAGTCGAGCCGGTGAACCGGGCCGGGCTCACGTGCGGAACCGGTCCGCTGGGCCGGGCGGAGCTGGGGGGCTGGAAGACGGCGATCGTCACCCCTCCGACGAGCACGACCAGGATACTGAGCGACATCTTCCCGACCACCCGGGTACACCCCCACTTTCTGGGCTTGCGGGGGGCGCACTGGTACAAACACCCTTACCCGGGATGATCGGGCGGCTAACGGTCGGCGAGCTCCGAAAGCACGGCGGTAGGGCCGGGGTCGGTCCCGCCTGCCGTCGACAGTCATGGAGCCGCACTCGGGCGTGCAGCCAACGGGCGCCGCCTGTCAGTCAACGGGTGCCGCCTGCGCGGCGACCGGCCAGGCGATGCACGCGACGGCCGGCGCGCCCGCCACGAATACCCGACCGGGTTATGGCCGAACACCCATCTTGTCCTGGTTTGTCCAAGCAAATCAAAGTTTCGTAGACGTAAACGGATCTTGTCCCTTACATGCCGTTGATCGGGGACGATCACCCGGGTAGTGAGACCGCATCGGCCCCTGTCCGGTGCTTCCTGCACGCCCTTCCCCCCTCTGTACGAATGGACGGTGCATCGAGTGGTCGATGAAAAGCTAGGTCCGGGCAACAAGGACGGATACGAGTCGGGCACGGAGAGCATCGTCAAGTTCGCCACCGTGATGGACTCGGCCGGGTCAGTGGTGAGCCGGCTCAGGGAGACGACCCCCAAGTTCAATGCCCTGGCGGGCTGGCTCCCGGTGGTGCCCGGCATGCCTGCCATAGGGGCGTTCTACTACGAGCGGTTCAACGCCATCGCCGGCGTCTGGGCCGACTGCGCCGGAATCCTCCAGGAAGTGCTCGA
Source organism: Streptosporangium sp. CA-135522 (assembly GCF_050949235.1). Classification (NCBI taxonomy): domain Bacteria; kingdom Bacillati; phylum Actinomycetota; class Actinomycetes; order Streptosporangiales; family Streptosporangiaceae; genus Streptosporangium; species Streptosporangium sp. CA-135522. The sequence goes on along the minus strand of NZ_CP192026.1, from coordinate 1,150,506 downwards.
AGTCGACAGCGAAAAGCTCTATCTCGTCGCCAAGAACTACACGGACGCGAGCGGCGATGCCCATGCCGCCGTCGGCGAGATCGGCAGTGGAGGATGACGACGAACTCGGGCGGGCCCTCCGTGCCCAACGGCAAGGACCCGGGCAAGCCGTCCCCGCTCAACGGCGGCCACGGCAGGCTCCCCACCGGGCCCGGAGCGACAGAGGTCAGCAAGGGCCCTAAGCCGTTCCGTCCCGTCGCCATCGCCCAGAGGCCTCCCAACGACGCCTTCTTCAAGTCGGTCGTCGGGAGGATGAGGTCCAGCTCGCGCGTGATCTGGGCCGGACTGGGCATGAGCGGGCTCAGCATCCCGGGAAGGGTCCTCATGGTCGCCGTCGCGGCCAACCTCGGAAACCCTCTGCTGTTCAGCGACAAGCGGAACACCTGGAAGGAGATGCACGGCTGGCTCAAGGGCGCGGGTGGCTGGGACACATGGCTGGGGTACTTCAACGAGATTCCGCCGAGGTGGAAGGGCCACGCGGTCGACCTCTTCCAGCAGTACATCCGGTTCAAGCTGACCGGAATGTTCGACACGCTCGGCGCGAGTGCCAAAGACTACAGCGCCGCCATGGAAGGCCAGCGCAAGGATGTCCTGGAGTACGACCTCGCGGCGGTCACCCTGTTCACCACGGTTCAGGACAAGTTCGCCCTGCTGCTTCCGGCCAGCACCACCCCCATGGGCAGGCTGGCCCTTCTGGCCCGCAGCGCCGTCTTCCTCACTTCCGCCAGCGCTCTGCTCAAGCAGTTCGCCGACATCTACAACCAGTACGAGAGCCAGCTCAACGACCTCGAGATGAAGCTCTACGACGTCAAGGGCGCCTTCTACATCGCCGGCGACCAGTCGAAGGGGCCACGCGACATGCACGCCGACCCCGCGGTCGCCGACCCCAAGAACTGGACACCGGTCACCCCTGGAGGCAAGTAGTGAAGCACGACCCCTTCGGGGGCGACGCCGGCAGGCTGGCAGGCGAGATCGAGGGCTGGGTCGACACGCTGGCCACGACCATCCGCGAGCTGAACGATCAGGAGCTGACGGGCGCCGACGGGAGCGGCCGGGTGCTGGCCACGGTGACCGGCTCAGGACGGGTGCTACGTGTGTCCATCGCCCCCAGGGCCATGCGCGAACTCGACAACGTGGCGATCGCCGCGGCGATCATGGAAGCCGTCGGGGCCGCGCGTGAGGCGATGGGCGAGAGCCTGACCAAGGCGATGGAGACGCTCAACGGCGGGCCGGGGCAGGCCGACCTCGGCGACGATCCGCTTGCCGCGTACTTCGAGGCCGTGCTGGGGGAGGACGACCATGGATGAGCGGGGGGAGCTGGAGGATCTGCGCGAGCTCGGCGAACGGCTCGCGGAGACGTCGGCCAGGATCGGAGAGACCATGGCCGCCTGGGCCTCGCTACGCTTCACCGGCACCGCCGCCGACGGTGGTGTCGTGGCGACCGTGGACACCACGGGCAACCTGCTGGCACTGGACATCAGCGTGGTGAGCAAGCGGCGGCTCGACGGCGTGACACTCGGCGACGCCGTGGTCAAGGCGATCCGGGCGGCCGAGCGGGCGGCAGCGGAGTCAGAGGCCACGATGACGCGGGAGCTGGAGCAGATCACCGGCCCGCGCGTCGGCAAGCTGCTCAGTGACTCCCAGCGCTCCTTCGAGGAGCGCAGTGGCCTCTGGATCGACCCGGACGAGTAGGGATCCCGGATCCGCCGTGTCCATTCGGCGCTCGGGCTTTTCGTTCCGGTCGTCGGACTGGCGACCGCAGCCGCTCAGTGGCCATTTCCTGCGACTTTCCGGCCTCCTCGGCGAAGCGCGCCGTCGCGACCACGGTACGGGTGGCTTCGCCAGGCCGGGCATCATTGGAGGAAATTTCCTCTTATAGCAGGTTTTGCGTAGCAAAGCGGCACTATGCCCGGCTTGAGGCTCTTCCGATGACGGCGACGGAGGAGGACTCTTGAAGGGGAGGTGTTCGCAATGGAATCAAAGCAATGGGATGTGCAGATATTCATCAGCGAGGACGACGACGACGCCGTCACCACCGCAAAGGTCGTGCTGATGACGCCGGACGGCAGGAGGCGGGAGAGCGTCGCCTATGCCCGGCGCAATCCGGAGGACCGACCCGTTCCGACGATCGGCGATGAGCTGGCGGCGGGACGCGCCCTGTCCGACCTGGCAGGCAAACTGATGAGGGAGGGCGCCGAAGACGTCGCCCAGTTGGCAGGGCACGCGCCCAGGGCATGGTGAGCTTCGCTCATCCCTGAAGCTCCATCGAATCCGCCGTTCCCGCGCTTCATCGGGTCCGCGGAGAGCCCGAGCCGGGTAGACCCGGCCCTCGCCGGGCTTGACGGCGGGGTCGCGCCCTCAAGCGACCCCGTCCGCCTCCGGCGACGAACCGATACCGTCGAATCGACGGACCATGGATCGACTGATCGACACCGCCAGATGGATCGATGCCCGTCAGGCCGACGGAGCGGCGCCGTCAAGCCGACGGATCGACGCCGTCAGATCACGACAGCGACTCGAGCCGCGCCCAGTCCGGCCGGCCGCCCCTACCCCTGTCATGGGAGCCGAACGACTCCCCCCGCCAGCGTGGCCGCGTGTCCCCCGAATCCCTGTACCGCCTGCTCCCCTGGCCTCCGGGCCGGCCGTACGGCCAGTCCCGCGGTCGCTCCGCCTGGACTCCGGGCCGGCCGTAGGACCAGTCTCGCGGTCGCTCCGCCCCGGAGCCCCTGGGACGGCCGTACCCGCCCGGGCCTCCGGGCCGGCCGTACGCCCAGTCTCCCGGCCGGTCGGCCTTCGGCCCGCCGGGCCGATCGAGCATCCGGTCCCGATAGCGCTTGATGACCGACTCCGGTGGCCTGCCCGGCCGGTCCTGCGGTCTCCTGTCCGCGGAGCTCCCGGGCCGGCCGTACGCCCACTCCCGGTGCCGGCCGGTGCCCGGACCTCCCGGCCGGCCGTACGCCCAGTCCCTCGGCCGCCTGGTTCCCGGGTTCGGACGCCTGTCCGCCCAGTCTTCCGGCCCTCTGTCGGCCAGACTCGCGGGCCGCCCGAATACCCGCCCGCCGTCTGCCAGACTCGCGGGACGTCCGAACACCCGTCCACCGTCGGTCAGGCTCGCGGGACGTCCGAACACCCGCCCCCGATGCCATCTTCTGATCGTCGAGTTCGGTCGCCTGCCCGTCCAGCTCGCCGGCCGCTTGGCCGTCGAGTTTCCCGGCCGCTTGACCACCCAGCTCGCCGATCGATCGGCCGGCGACTTCGAATGATGGACGGCACTGAGCACCGACACGCCTATGACCACGGCCATCACACCGGCCCGCACAACGCTCACGTGAGTACACCCCCGTTTTCCGATCTTCGGGGGGCACGCTTTCACAGGGCTCTCTACCCCGGTTGTCCGACAAGTAACGATCATAAACGACAGACGCGCAGGTCACGGGATGTGCGAGCACCACATTTCGAGAGGGGTCACGGCCAGGGTCCGGCATCGGGGCGAGCGGACGACACCATGCGGCGCATCCCGATGAGCCCGCCGACCGGGTCGTGGCGGGTCAGGGAGTCTCGGCCAGGTGCTGATCGATCACGGCCTTGGCCGTGGAGACTGCCAGGTCGGCCGGTCCGTCCGGGCCCAGGGCCGCGCCGTTGGCGTAAAGACCGGCGATGACGAGCATCAGCGTGTCGGCCAGCCGGTCCGGTTCGGCGGCGCCCGCGCCGCGGGCGAGCGTGCGGAACCGTTCGCGCATCCGCTGCAGGTGCGCGACCGCTTCCTGACGGCCGGGATGGACGGGGTCACGGAACTCGGCGGAGGTGTTGTAGAAGGTGCAGCCCTGAAAGCCCGGGGACAGGACCCGTTCGTGCGCGAGCTCCACGATCGCCAGCAACTGCCGGGCCGGGTCGCCGGCGTGACGGCCCGTCACGTTGTCGACCGCCTGCCACCACTGCGCGTCGCTTTCCCGCAACCAGGCCGCGACGAGATCGTCCTTCCCCGGGAACTCGCGGTAGAGCAGGCTTTTGCCCAGCCCCGTCTCGTCGACGACCTGCTGCATGCCGACGGCCCGCACGCCCCGCTCACCGAACAGGCGGGCGGCGACGTCGAGAATGCGCTCCCTCGTACCGGGAGCCGGCCTGCGTGCCACCATCCGCTCCTTTCCTTCGCCCCTGCGTGAACCGAGTCTGACACAGCCCCGGTTGACATCAGAGCCACCGTACCCCAATTATGGACCAATCAGTCCGGGACCGATCGGTCCGCTAAATTTACATGTGATCGGAGCTTGACCCATGACCGAGACCCCGACCGTCTCCCCACCGGACACACGGAAAGCCTCCCCGCCGGACTCTCCGAAGGGCGGCCAGGTGAGAAACGTCGGCCTGCTGCTGGCGGTGGTGTGCGCGGTGCAGTTCCTCGACGCGATGGACATCGCGAGCATGGGACCCGCCCTGCCGCAGGTGCAGCGGGATCTGGGCATGTCCGCGGACGCGCTGCAGTGGGTGGTGAGCGCCTACGCGCTGGGTTTCGGCGGCTTCCTGCTGCTGGGCGGCCGGCTGGCCGATCTGTTCAGCCGCAGGAGGCTGCTGATCGGCTGGTTGCTGGTGTTCGCGGTGGCGAGCCTCGCCGGCGGCCTGGCCGATGACGGCCTCGTCCTGGTGGTCGCCCGCCTGCTCAAGGGCGTCAGCGCGGGTTTCACCGCCCCGGTGGCGATGGCCGTCCTGCTCGACGCGTTCCGCGAGGAGAAGGCGCGCAACCGGGCGCTGGGGACGTTCCTCGCCATCTCCTCCGCCGGATACTCGCTCGGCCTGGTGCTCGGCGGGCTTCTGACAGAGCTCAGCTGGCGGCTGGTGCTGTTCCTTCCCGCCGCGGTCGGCGTCGTCGTCGCCGTCCTGGCCTCCATCGTCGTCCCCCATGGCCGGCGACACGAGGGCGGGCGCGGGCGTCTCGACGTCCTGGGCGCCGTGACCGTGACCGGCGGCGCGCTCGCGCTCGTCTACGGGGTCGGCCGCTCCTCCGCCACCGGATGGGGCGACCCGATCACCGCCGGCTCACTGGCCGCCTCCGTCGTACTGCTCGTCGCATTCGTGCTGGTGGAACGGGCGCACCGGGCGCCGCTGGTACCGCTAGCGATCTTCACCCGGCCCCGGATGTCGCTCGCGAACCTCTGCATGCTGATGTTCGGCGCCTATGTCGCCTTCCAGTTCGTCCTCACGCTCTACTACCAGAACGAGCTCGGCTGGTCACCGCTGCAGGCCGCGCTCGCCTTCCTGCTCGGCGGCGCGCTCACCGCCGGCACCGCGCGGTACGGCGCCTCCGCGGTGACCAGATACGGTGTCTGGCCGGTGGCCACCGCCGGACTGCTCATGCTCGGCTCGGGCTACCTCGCCTGGGTGTTGCTGATCGGCCGGGTGGACCCGCTCGTGATCCTGATCGTCCAGCAGTTGCTCGGCGGCTTCGGGTTCGCCGCCGCCTATCCGGCGCTGAACATCGCCGCCGTCGCGAGCGCCCGGGAGGACGAGCAAGGACTGGCCGCGGGCCTGTTCAACGCCTCCGCCCAGCTCGGCACCGGCTTGGTGATCGCCGTCACCGCCACGACGCTCACCTCCCACGCCGACGCCGCCCTGGGCGGCTACCGGGCCGGGTTGTGGACCATCACCGCCATCACCGCCGTCATCGCGCTGCTCGCCGCCATGGGCGCCAAGCGCGCTTCCTGAAACAACTACCGGAAACAAGGAGACCACGATGTCCGACGAGACGACGATCGCGATCATGAATCGGTTCAACGAGGCGTTCCTTCGCCACGACCCCAGCCTCCTGGACGGTCTCGTGGCCGAGGACTGCGTCGTGGAGAACACCGGACCCGGGCCCGACGGATCACGCCACGTGGGGCGTGAGGCGTGCCTCGCGCTCTGGTCGGGGATCGCGAGCTCACGGGACTCGGAATTCGAACCCGAGGAGATCTGGGCCGCCGGCGACCGAGCCGTGATCCGCTGGCGGCTGCGGTGGGGACCGGGCGCCGCGGACTCCGTGCGCGGCGTCAACCTGATGCGGCTGCGGGACGGCCTGATCGTGGAGGCCATGGGTTACGTGAAGGGCTGACCGGTGCGGCGGCGGAGGCACCGCCGCACCGGCCTGCACATCGCCGAGGTCGCCGACGGCGCCCGGCTCCAACCCTGTCCAACTGTCAGCAAAGGGCGGGAATCATCGGATTGGTCACCATACGGGCTGGGAAGTTTCGATGTCGTCTCCGCGCAAGGCGGCGACCAGGACGGGGGACCCGACGTGGGATTCATCACGACCGATGACGACACCGAGCTCTTCTATAAGGACTGGGGATCCGGGCAGCCGGTGGTCTTCAGTCACGGCTGGCCGCTCAACGCCGACGCCTGGGAGGACCAGGTCCGCTTCGTGGCCGAGAACGGTTACCGGGCCGTCGCGCACGACCGGCGCGGCCACGGTCGCTCCGGCCAGGCGTGGAACGGCCACGACATGGACACCTACGCCGACGACCTGGCCCAGGTGATCGAGCGGCTCGACCTGCGCGACGCGGTGCTGGTCGGCCACTCCACCGGCGGCGGCGAGGTGGCCCGCTACATCGGCCGTCACGGCACCTCCCGCGTGGCCAAGGCCGTTCTGGTCGGCGCCGTGCCACCGGTGATGCTGAAGTCGGACTCCAACCCCGAGGGCACTCCGATGAAGGCCTTCGACGACATCCGGGCCGGCGTGCTGGGAGACCGCGCGCAGTACTGGAAGGATCTCGCCTTTCCCTTCTACGGCGCCAACCGTCCCGGGTCCGACGTGTCGCAGGGCATCCGCGAGGCGTTTTGGCTTTGGAGCATGCAGATCGGGCTGAAGGCCGCCTACGACTGCGTCAAGGCGTTCTCCGAGACCGACTTCACCGAGGACCTCAAGCGGTTCGACGTGCCGACCCTGATCGTGCACGGCGACGCCGACCAGATCGTTCCCATCGACGCCGCGGGCAGGAAGTCGGCGGAGATCATCAGGGACGCGACGCTGAAGGTCTACTCCGGGGCCCCACACGGCCTGGCCAACATCAACCCCTACAAGGATCAGTTCAACGAGGACCTGCTGGCCTTCATGAGGAGTTGACCGAAGTGGGCCCATGTCCTCCGCCCTCGCCGAGACCGGCGAGGGCTCGGCGCATGCCTCTTCTCGGCCGGCGACCCGCTCCGACGCGTCCATCGCACCGCAACATGGCGAGGTCCGCCTTGACCGTGCTCGGCTCACACGGCAGCCCGGCACCCGGGAAGGTCGCCTGGGCGCGCGCCGGCGTCAGGCCGAACGGCCGGGGCCGGGCAGGATGCGTTCGACCACGTCGGTGACCAGGCCGTGGATCTGCTCCTCGGGAAAGATGTCGGGCAGCGTGAGCCGCTCCAGGATCAGCCAGTTCAGCGCCAGATAGAGCAGCACCACGGTGGTCGCGTCGCCGGGCAGGCCGGCCCGCGTGTGGTGGTCGACGTTGGCGTCGAGGTCGGCGCGGATGCGCTCGGTGAGCAGGCGCCGCAGCTCCGGACGGCGGGTGGCCTCCAGGCGCAGTTCCAGCAGTGCCAGGTAGCCGGAGCGGAAGTGGCTGACACGTTCCACCAGTTCGTGCATGAGCTCGGTGACCTTGTCACGGTTCCGGGGGCCCTCCAGCGCGGTGGCGAGTGCGCCGGGATCGGGCTCCAGCCGCTCGTAGAAGCGGTGGCCGACCTGGGTGAGCAGGTCGTCGCGGTTGCTGAAGTAGTTGGAGGCCGTGCCGTTGGGCACCTGCGCCTCGATGTCGACGGCACGGAAGGTGAGCCCGCGCGCCCCCTCGCGTGCCAGGACCTCGATGGCCGCGTCGAGGAGGGCCGCCCGCCGTGCCGGATTCTGCCGCATCGCAATCTCTCCTTGGGTCGGTGTTGACACCACTCTAGGCGTAGTACTACGGTTCAACCACTCCGAACAGAGTACTACACACAGAGTGTTTCCAGGAGGAAACAAATGCGAGCCCAGCCCAACACCACCATCGCCTTCGCCGCACCGGTCACCATCACCTCGTCTTTGAGCGCCGACCCGGGCTCCCGGTCCTTCCCCCAGCCCAAGCCGGCGCGGCGGCAGCACAACCCCAAGCCGCGTTCGGCGCCGCAGCCCAGGCCCCTGCCCAAGCCCGGCGGCAACCGGTAACCCTGCGCGACCCGGCCGCGGACCCCGCCCCAATCGAAAACCACCCAAAGACCATAAATAAGGATCAAATATGCGAAAGCTTGTTTACTACATCGGCATGACGATCGACGGCTTCATCGCCGCCCCCGACGGAAACCCCGAGTTCTTCCCGGTGACGCAGGACGTCATCGACTTCATCGTCGAGGACTACCCCGACGCCCTGCCGACGCATGTACGCGAGCAGTTGGGCGTGGACGTTCCGAACCGGAACTTCGACGTCGGAGTGCAGGGGCGCGTCACCTACGAGCCCGCCCTGGAGATCGGTGTCACCAGCCCGCACGCCCATCTGCGCCAGTACGTGGTCTCCGAAAGCATCGAGGAGAGTCCCGACCCGGCGGTCGAGATCGTCTCCGCCGACGTGGTCGGCAAGATCCGGGAGCTGAAGGCCGAGGACGGCAAGGACATCTACCTGATGGGCGGCGCCCGCCTGGCGGGCGCCCTGCTCCCGGAGATCGACGCGCTCGTCGTCAAGCTCTACCCGGTGGTCGCCGGAGCCGGGATCCCCCTGTTCACCACCGACTTCTCCCCCACGTACTTCGAGCTCACCGGCAACCGCACGCTCGACAGCGGCACGATCATCCTCACCTACGACAAGAAGTGATCACCGTGGTGACCCGCGGCCCCGGTACGCACCACACCGGGGCCGCCCACCAATGCCCCGACCACGTACACCTTCCCGCCACCACCGACCCCTTCCGGTGATCCACCACCGCGCGGGGAGGACCGGAGGCAGTCGCGGGGGATGGATCGGTGGGATCCCCGGGTGCGAAAAAGGCACGCACACCGCGATGACCTACCCCGGCATTGCCGTACGGCTCAGGCGACGCTCCCGCGAGCGCAGGTCTCCGACGAGGCCGACATGACAGTCGGTCACCGAAACGCTCTCCTCGATCACCATCCGCTACGGATGGGTAATCTTCCCGGTTCAAGGCTTTGGATTTCCCTGGATGACCGTCGAAGTCCTCTCCCCATAGCGTGGAGGCCTGGTTCTACGTCGTGCCGGACACCGGCGCGGCGTTCCGTCAGCCCGGGCATCGCCCAAGGCGCAACCGATTCGACGTGGAGTGATCTGTCATGCTCGCAATCAGGAACGCTCTCGTGGCCGGAACAATGGCGGCCTCCGCTCTCATCGCCCCCGTGACCTCGTCGGCCCAGGCCGCGACCACCGGCACCATGGCCGAGATGTCCAAGACGACCACCAGCCCCATTCTCACCTCCGCCCAGAAGCCCTGCTCGAAGCACAAGAATCCCGCCAAGTGCCGCGCCCGGCACGGCGCCGGCCATGGCAAGAGCCACGGCGGCGGTGGCGGTGGCGGTATCAGCGACGACGGCCAGCCCGGCCTCGGCGGCACCGGCGCCGGCATCGACAACTGACATACCGGCGGCGGTGCCGAGCGGGCACCGTGAAGCCGGCCGCGTCCCGCCCGGCGCCCTGAGCCGATGCCCGCCCTGAGCCGATGCCGACGGCCCGAGTCCCGTCGGCATCGCCCACCCCGGCGAAGAACATGTCCTGAAAAATAGTCCCCGTCCGATGCAACATTTTCGTCCCTTGAGCCGTCTGGGTCGTGATGACCAAGAAGGGACGACGAGTGGACGACGACCCCGGCTTCGACGACTTCGTGGCCGAGCACGCGGACGCGCTGCTCCGCTACGGGTACGTCCTGACCGGAAATCCTCATGACGCCGCCGACCTCCTCCAGGAGGCTCTGGTACGGCTGCGCGGCGCCTGGCCGAGGGTGAGACGCAAGGACAATCCGAACAGTTACGCCCGGACCACGATGGCGCGGCTGCACATCAGCGTCTGGCGGCGGCACAGACGCGAACACCTCACCGCACAGCCGCCGGAGCGGGCGCATCACGAGGCCTTTCCCCCGGACGATGACGAAGGGATCTGGGAAGAGCTGGCCGCGCTGCCCCGCAGACAGCGCGCCGTGCTGGTGCTGCGCTACTACGAACAGCTCACCGACACGGAGATCGCCAAGGTGCTCGGCATCTCCGCCGGGACCGTGCGCAGCCAGGCCTCCCGTGGCCTGGACAAGCTGCGTTCCGCCCTCTCCCCCTCCCCCGTAACGGCGACCCACGGGAGCCCCCGATGACCGAGCTGGAAGAGAAGCTGAGCCGCGCCCTCTCCGGAGCGGCGCACCGCGCGCCGCAGGTCCCGGCCGGGCTGACCGCGACGGTCGAGACGCGCCACCGCCGGCGGCGGGCGCGGACCGCCGCCGTGCTCGCGGCGGCGGCGGTGGTCGTGGTGGCGGGCGGAGCGGGCGTGGCGGTGAACGCCCTGCGCGCCTCGGCCCTACCGAACCCCGCGGTCAGCGCGACCGACGGGGCGAAGCCGCCGACGAAGCCGGCGGCGGGCACGATCCCGCCGCCCATCGAGAAGGTGTGGCCGCGGGCCGTACACAAGATCCCTGCCAGACTGCCCGACGGCCGCGCGTACTACCCGCAGCTCCTCCTCGACGACCACACCCTCCTGGTCGTGACGGGCGCCCTCGACGGGGACCGCCAGTTCCTGTGGAGCTACGACCTGGGCACCGGAAAGCCCAGCCGGATCGCCGAGATCCCCCCGACGAAGGGTTCGGCTATCTACGCCGACGGCATCGCCGCCGGTGGCGGCGACATCGTCTGGTGGGCGTCCTACAAGGAGCCGGGCGGCCCGCGGGTGGCCCGGATCTGGACGGTGCCGGTCACCGGCGGCAAGCCACGGCAGGTGACCGACGTCCCCCTTGGAAACGTCATGAAGGAGGGGCACATCAACGGCCTGTCCGTGACGGGCTCCGACGTGGTCTTCGCCTACGAGAAGGGCGGGGTCTACCGGGTGCCTCTGAGCGGGGGCAGGCCGCGGCCGGTGAAGGGCGCCGAGCGGCACCACATCCTGCAGTGGCCGTGGGTGGGCGTCCACCGCGGGAAGGCGGTCTTCCGCGAGCTGCTCAACGTCGAGACCGGCGAACGGCGCGACGCCGTGGTCAAGGCCGACGAGGAGGTCAGGTGCGGCCTCGACCGGTGCGCGGGCATGGCCGTGCGATACGAGACCGTCAAGGTCGAGCGCCCCCGCGACCGCTCCGGGAAAGAGATCAGATGCGGCACCCGCCGCTGCCCTGACACCACACGGAGCCAGACCGTCCTGCGCAGGTTCGTCCGTGACCGCGACGGCTCCCGGGAACGTGAGCTGCCGGCCGACTTCCGGATGGGTGACGACGCCGGGCTTGAGCGCTTCTTCAAGGTCGATGTGCTGAGACCGGGAAACCTGTACGTCCTGACCCTCTACGACGCCGACACCGGCAGGTCCGCCGACCTCGGCATACGGCCGGGCAACAAAGGGGGCATGGGGATTCCCGATGGCGGCCTCGACCGGCTGATGACCTACCAGATCGACGACGAGATGTACGTCCTGGACCTGGCCACCATCAAGTAGAGGACCCGGGACGGCAGGTGCCATCCCGCTGCGGGCCGTTCGACGGGAAGCGCACAGGTGAGCGACGCCGGGGGCGTGCGCTTCCCGCCGAACGCCGGCCCCGGTTCCCCTTCCAGGGCGGGAACAACTCCGAGCGGCCGGCGGTTACACCTCCCGTAACGGTGTGTTCAGTGTCCCCCGGGCCTAACCCACTGCCAACGCGGATCACCGTACGGCTGGAGCCGCGTCGAGCCTTTCGCCGAGAGGCGACCTGCACACCGTTGCACGAACGTCGAAACCCTGCCGGGAGTCCTTCCCGGCGGGGTTTCGCAGTTCCAGCCGGCCCCTGGGTCCATCCGCCGGGCAGCGGGCGAACGGACGGCCGGATTCTCGTCAGACGTCGAACTCGTCGGCCTTCACACCCTTGACGAACGCGGCCCACTCGGAACGAGTGAAAGTGAGCTTCGGACCGTTCGGGTCCTTGGAGTCACGGACGAGGTAATGCTCATCGGCGTCGGCCTTATGACCAGCCAGAGTCGGGTCGCCCGGAACTACCGCCACTTCGACGCAGTCAGCACCGCCATTACCGCTGAAGCTGCTCTTGCGCCAGGTGACGCGGGAAGAGTCCATCGTGGACACCAGCGCCTTCCTACTCGTGGTCTCTCAGGGGGTCTCCTCGGCTATACGCACGATCAGAGCACGTGACTCATCGGGACCAAGCGCCCTCGCGCGCAGATGATCGAAGAGCTTGGCATAGGCGTCCACATCCGACTGCCGCTCCAGATACAAGGAACCTTGCCGATATTCAACGTACACGACATCTCGATCGGCATCTTCTGGGAATCCCAGCAGATGGAACCCACCGTGCATGCCCGGGTGAGCCCCCGCGTGAAACGGGAGCACCTGCAGCGTGACGTTGTTCAGACGTGAGACCTGGCCGAGCCTTTGAAGCTGCTCACGCATGGTTTCGGTACCACCGACCGCCCGGCGCAGTGCAGCCTCGCCCAGCACGACCCATAGCTCAGGGGCGTCAGGAGAAGTCAGACGTTCCTGCCGTCTGAGGCGGACGGCGACCCGGCGCTCGAGCTCCTCATCCGCGTGGAGCGGGGCGCTCATCCGGGAAGCGGCCCCGCTCCGCGCTCATCGGGTCCGTTCAGAAGGCCGAACGACCGTGCTCCGCCTTCCGCCGGTGCGATCAGGCGCGGCGGGTCTTCGAAAGGGTCGCGTAGACGATGATGTTGTCGGTGTAGTGGCCGATCTTGCGGTTGTAGACGCCGCCGCAGGTGATCAGCCGCAGGGTGGCCTCGCCCGTGTTGCCGTAGACCCGCCTCGACGGGAAGGCCTTCTTACTGACCTGTTCCACGCCGTCGACCGTGAACTCGACGATCGTCTTGTCCGACCGGGACACCTTGATCGTGTCCCCGCGCTTGATCTCCTTCAGCCGGCTGAAGACGGCGGCCCCGTTGCGCGTGTTCACGTGCCCGAGCACCACCGAAGGCCCCTGCTGCCCCGGGATCGGCCCGTACTTGTACCAGCCCGCCTGGTTCGGCTTGCTCAGCGGAGGAGTCTGGATCTCCTTCTTGGAGTCCACCCCCAGCGGCATGAGCGGAGCCAGCAGGCCGATCTTCGAGATGGCGATCCGGTACGGCTTCACGCCGACGCTCTTGAGCGGCTCCGGCGGCTGGACGACGGGCAGCGGGGGCGGCGCGGTGGGCGCGGCGGCCGTCAACGGCACATCCAGCCCACCGGGCCCCACCCCCGGGGAGTACGCCAGCGCCGGGTCCTGCTGTTGCGATGCCGGGGTGTCCGTCACCACACCATTGGCCGCCTGCGGCACCGGAGGCCCGTAGATCTCCTCGGCCGCCGGGGTCAGGTAGGCGAGCAGCCCCGCCATGATCGCGACCACTCCGCCGAGTGAGCCGGTCACCAGCAGCGCCGGGAGCAGCATGCCCCCCTTGGGCTTGGGGGGGTGGCCGCCTCCGTGATACGGATCGGGACCACCCTGCGAAGGCCCTGGATACATCCGGTGTGCCTCCCTGCCTAGCTTCGGCCGCGCACGTGCGCCGCCCGCCGCCTCTTCAGTGCCACTCCGCCCCACGCGCTTCCGGCGACCATGACGGCTCCGGCTCCGATCAACCCAGCGCCCGAGGAGGACCTGTCAGGCGCCTCGCCCGTCTGCGCACCGCCCGAGGGCGTCACGATGACCTGCGGGGTGGTCGGCGTCGCCCGGGTGGGGGTCACGGTGGCCGTGACGGTCAGGGTCGGCTTGGGCGTGCTCGTTTTTCCCTGCCCGGTGTTGGTCGGGGTGGGAGTCGGGGTCGGCGTGGGAGTCGGGGTGGTCGTCCTGCACGTCGGCGTGGGAGTGGGCGTGGGCGTCGGCGTGATGGTCGGCGTCGGCGTCGGCGTGCACGTCGGCGTGGGCGTCGGCGTGATGGTCGGCGTCGGCGTCGGCGTGCACGTCGGCGTCACCGTCGGCGTCGGCGTCGGCGTCGGCGTCGGCGTCGGCGTGATGGTCGGCCTCGGCGTGCACGTCGGCGTGATCGTCGGATTCGGCGTGGGAGTGCACGTCGGCGTGGGGGTCACCGTCGAGGTCGGGTTCGGGGTGCAGGTCGGGTTCGGGTGCTGGTTTCCCGTGTCCGTCGGGTTGGGGGACTGAGACCCGTTCGAGCCGTCCGAGATGGTGACGTTCACCGAAACCGGCGCGCTGACGAGCGAGCACGTGGCCCGATAGTCCTTCGGCGGGTTCGCCAGTTCCCTGGTGACCACCCGGAAGGCGTCAAGCTGCGCCCACTTGCCGCCGTCCAGATTCACGACCTCGATGGTGTGGCTGCCGTAGCTGAGGCCGTGGAACTTCCACAGCGTCAGCCCGCCCTTGTGGGCGTCGTTCGTCGGCGTGCCGTCGACGTTCTTTGAGGCGTCGACGTAAGCGGGGGTGGCCGCCTGACCGTCGATCTTGAACCCGACCTTCCCCGCACCCTGGTCACGCTGAGCGATGTACTCGATCCCGGTGCCGGTGAACGTGAAGGAAGCCCAGGAGTTCACCTTGTTCGTGCGGTGGACGTCGTAGTGGTAGTCGTTGTTGTTCTGCGGCTGGTCGTCCAGACTCTCCCAGTCACCGGCCGCGTGGTAACCCACCCGCTGGTCGTCGTCGTTGACCATGACCTCACCGGCCGGCGGCGTGAAGTCGACGAACAACTTCTGCGGGGTGACCTTGACCGTCCCAGCCTTGTCGGTGTGGGCGAAGTCGGATATCCCGCTGGGCAGCTTCAGGATGCTGCCGGGCTGGAGCTGGCCGGGCTGGTCCACGGCTCCCACCGGCTTGAGAGTGCCGACCCAGCTGCCGGAGAGCTGCACGTTCCCGGTGACCGTGACCTTGCCTCCGGGGGCGAAGTAATCAGGTGAGCCGAATCTGGAGGCATCCTTGTAGTTGAGCGCCCAGCCGATGTTGAGCGGGTCACCGACCGAGAGCGTCGTGGGGATCGACACCTTGGTCCGGAGGTTCACCGCGCCGCTACCGGCGATCCCGGTGGTGCAGCTGTAGTCGACCACGAGCTCGGCGGTGTTCGCGCCGGCCGGTTCGGATGCCATCGCGACCAGCGCACCGCTCATCAACCCGAGGACTGAAACCGCGACAGTCCCGCGGAGTCCCGCTCCCCACCGCACCACTGGTCACTCCGATTCACCGGGATCTGGTCGCAAAACTGGTCATCTAACCACAACTAGGCCCGGATCGTACCGTCCTACGATCTCCTGCCGCAGGAGTACGACAAGACCCCCGGGGGACTGTGGCGGACTTGTGACCTGCCGATGCGGGAACAAGAGCCTCACGAGCACGATGGAACGGGTGTACCTGGAAGTAACAGAATCGTATTCTGTTCCACGGAGCACCCAAGGAGGCAGTCAATGCAGCGAGACCTCTTCGAGGAGGAGCATCTGCTCTTCCGCGAGACCGTGCGCGAGTTCCTGGCCCGGGAGGTCGTGCCCCATCACGACCGGTGGGAGAAGGACGGCATCGTTCCCCGCGAAGTGTGGAAGAAGGCCGGCGAGCTCGGGATGTTCGGCTTCGGAGTGCCGGAGGAGTACGGCGGGGCGGGGATCACCGACTTCCGCTACAACGCCGTGATCGTCGAGGAGGTCATCAGGATCGGCGCGTCCGGCCTGGGCTACTCGCTGCACAACGACGTGATGGCACCGTACTTCGTGGACCTCACCAACGACGAGCAGAAGGCCCGCTGGCTGCCGGGGTTCGTCAGCGGCGAGCTGATCACCGCCATCGGGATGACCGAACCCGGCGCGGGCAGCGACCTGCAGGGCATCAGGACGACCGCGGTGCGCGAGGGCGACCACTACGTCGTCAACGGCCAGAAGACCTTCATCACCAACGGCATCAACTCCGACCTGGTCGTCGTGGTCGCCAAGACCGACCCGGCCGCGGGCGCCCGCGGGACCTCCCTGCTCGTCGTCGAACGGGGCATGGAGGGCTTCAGCCGGGGCCGCAACCTGGAGAAGATCGGCATGCACGCCCAGGACACCGCGGAGCTGTTCTTCGAGAACGTCCGGGTGCCCGCGGCCAACCTGCTCGGCGAGGAGGAGGGCCAGGGCTTCTACCAGCTCATGGGCAACCTTCCACAGGAGCGGCTGTCGATCGCCGTCATGGCCGTGGCCGCGGCCGAGACCGTCCTGCAGCTGACCATCGAATACTGCAAGAGCCGCAAGGCCTTCGGCCGCAACCTCGGCAGCTTCCAGAACACCCGTTTCGTCCTGGCGGAGCTGGACACCGAGGTCGAGATCGCCCGCCACTACGTGGACAAGTGCATCCGGGCCCTCAACGCCAAGGAGCTCAGCGTCGTGGACGCCGCCAAGGCCAAGTGGTGGACCACCGAGCTGCAGACCAAGGTCATCGACCGCTGCCTCCAGCTGCACGGCGGTTACGGCTACATGATGGAGTATCCCGTCGCCAAGGCCTGGGTCGACAGCCGCGTCCAGACCATCTACGGCGGCACCACCGAGATCATGAAAGAGATCATCGGCCGCTCGTTCGGCTTCTGACCACCCCCGAACGGCCTCGGCACCGGCTTCTGACCGCCCCTCGAACGGCCTCGGCACCGGTTTCCGACCGGCCCCTGAACGGCCTCGGCACCGGTTTCCGACGCCCCACGACGGAACCCGCCGCGTCCTCAGGTGGACGCGGCGGTCTCCTCGTGAACGCCCTGACCGCCCGTCACTCCCCGACGATCTCCTCGATCCGCTCGGCCACCCCGTCCTTGATGGTCACCTTGCCGTAGAAGGTGTTGCCCGCCTTGAGCGCCTTCTCCAACTGCGCGGCGTTGCACCGGTGCGGAAGCTCGCCTTCCTTGCAGACGCCGCCCTGGACGTCGAGCACGAGGGTGAACGGCGTGAGCATCGCCTCCCGCTTCTCCCCCTTCTCGGGCTTCACCGTGATCGAGCCGGCCTTCAGCCGTTTGACCTCCCCCAGCACCACCGCGTCGAGCCCTCTCAGCCCCGGAACGCTCGGCGACGCCGTCGCGGCCGGGGACACGGGCGCCTGAGGCGTCGCGGACTCGGTGGCGGGTCCGTCAGTGGGCCCGTCAGTGGGCCCGGACGCGGGTGCAGAGGTGGGCTCCGAAACGGACGCGGTAGGCGTCGCCGAGGCGGCGGAGGTCTCCCCTCCCCCCGAGCAGGCGGAGAGGCCGGCGGCGAAGACGGCCAGTAGCAGAATGCGCGTCACCTTCGGGGACTTCAGGGCCTTCGGGGACTTAAGGGGCTTCACGGATCTGTTCACGATCCGCAACGATGCCACGGAACACGGCGTCGCGCTCAATCGCCGCAAGATCGGCGCGGGGGACGCATACTGGTCAGCGAAGGCTCCCCAGAGGCGGTGTTGATGGACAGCGGACTGATCCTGCTGATCTTCCTGGCGTTGCTGTTCGCCTGGGGTCTCAACCGGGTCCGGCGCGCGCTACGGCTCGGCCCGGTCGCCTACGCGGGCGTCGTGGTCGTGTTCGTCCTGGTCATGCTCGCGCTGTGGGGACAGACGTTCCGGTAGGGTCCAGCTCGCCAGCAGCCGCAGCGCCGCCTCCGACTCCGAGCCCGGCTCGGCGGAGTAGGCGATCAGCGCCTGGTCCTCCACGCCGGCCACCGCGAGCGTCTGGAAGTGCAGGGTGAGCTCGCCCACCAGCGGATGGCGAAACCTCTTGGTCCCGTCGGTCTTCTCCCGCACGTTGTGATCGGCCCACCAGCGCCGAAACAGCTCGCTCTTCATCGTCAGCTCGCCGACCAGCGCGGCCAGCCCGGGGTCGTCGGGGTGCCCGGCCGCCTTGAGCCGCAGATAGGCGACCGTCGATCGGGCCTTCTCCTCCCAGTCCACGAAGATCTCCTTGGTCCGGGCGTCCAGGAAGCACATGCGCCCCCAGTCCCGCCGGTCCTCGGGCAGCGCGCCGAAGTCGAGCATCAGCGCCGAGGCCAGGCGGTTCCAGGCCAGCATGCGCGTCCGGTGGTCGATCACGTAGGCCGGCACGCCCTCCATCGCGTCGAGCAGGAAACGCATCGGCGGCCGCACCTCCTGCCGGGTGCGCCGCCTCGGCCGGGTGGGGCGGGCCAGGCTGAACAGGTAGGTCCGCTCGTCGTCGTCCAGCCGCAGGACCCTGGCGATCGCCGCGAGCACCTCCTCGGACACTCCCCCGCCACGGCCCTGCTCCAGGCGCATGTAGTAGTCGGCGCTCATGCCCGCGAGCTGGGCGAGCTCCTCCCTGCGCAGGCCGGGCACCCGGCGCCGCCCGCCGTATGTCCGCAGGTCCACGTCCTCGGGCCGAACGCGCGCGCGCCGGGATTTCAGGAATTCGCCCAGTTCGTTCATGCCTCAAGTATCCGCCGGGCGGTCCGGCGGAACCTGGCCCTGTCGTTCCTAGGCTGCGCGCGGCACTGGGTACGGCCGGCGCCCTCTCGCAAACTCGGTGACATGAACATCGCGGACATGAACATCAGCAAGGTCGGTTTCGGAGCCTGGGCCATCGGCGGTTCCGGCTGGCGCTACACCTGGGGGGCGACCGACGACGACGCCTCGGTCGCGGCGATCCACCGGGCCGTGGAGAGCGGGGTCGACTGGATCGACACCGCCGCCGTCTACGGCCTGGGCCACTCGGAGGAGGTCGTCGGCAGGGCGCTGGCGGGTCTGGCGGACAAGCCCTACGTCTTCACCAAGGCCGGGCTGGTCTGGGACCCGGACAACCCGTCGGCCGCGCCGTACCGGACCATGAAGCAGGTCCGGCGGGAGGTCGAGGACTCCCTGCGGCGACTCGGGGTGGAGCGGATCGACCTGTACCAGGTGCACTGGCCCGACACCGGCGCGTCCCTGGAGTGGAGCGGAGGGGACGGGAACGCGGCGTCGGCGCCTACCCCGCTGGAGGAGTACTGGCAGGTCATGGCCGACCTGAAGCGGGAGGGCAAGGTCCGTGCCATCGGCCTGTCCAACCACGGCCCCGAGCTGCTTGAGATCGCCGAGGGCATCGCGCACGTCGACGCGATCCAGCCGGGGTTCTCCGCGCTCAACCGGTCGGCGGCGCCGGAGATCGCCTGGGCCCGGGAGCACGGGACCGCGGTGATCGCCTACTCGCCGATGCAGTCGGGCCTGCTCACCGGCGCGTTCTCCCGGGAGCGGGTGGCCGCCCTGCCCGCGGACGACTGGCGCCGCACCCACCCGGACTTCACCACGGGCCTCGACGCCAACCTCGCGGTCGCCGAGGCCCTACGGTCCATGGCGGATCGGCACGGCGTCTCGACGGCCGCGGCGGCCATCGCCTGGGCTCTCGCCTGGCCGGGAGTGACCGGGGCCATCGTCGGAGCCCGCACGCCCGCTCAGATCGACGGCTGGACCGGAGCCGGGGATCTCGCCCTCACCCCGGACGACCTCGCCGAGGTGGCCGAGACGCTGCGCCGCACCGGAGCGGGCCAGGGCCCCGTCGCACCCTGAAAATCCCGCACTCCCGGTTACCGGGACCCCTCCAGCAGCACCCCGGCGACCAGCTCGGGATCGTCGCTCATCGGCAGGTGCCCGCAGCCCTTGAGCAGCTTCACCCGCTGGCCCGACCACCTGGCGGCCCGTACGGCCTGGCGCCGCAGCAGCAGCCGGTCGTGCTCGCCCCAGGCGATCGTGATCGGCGCCTTGGGCGGGGCCGGAGGCATCATCCAGGTGAAGGAGTCGAGGGTGTCGTCGAACCCCGGGGCGTCGGCGAGCGCCTGGGTGGCCGCGAGCAGCGCCTCGGCGGAGAGCCTGGCGGGGTGGGCCACCATCATTCCCGCCGTGGCCATCCGCCCCAGCGGGCTCCCCGCGACGGCCGCGGCCCGCTCCGGCGGCATGGAGCGGGCCGCGGCCCTGGTCGCCCGGAGCGCGGCCCGCGCGTAGACGAGCTCACTCCGGCTCCAGAATCCGGCCGGGGACAGCGCGGTGGCCGTGCGGACCGCGCCCCGCGAGGCGAGCTCCAGGGCGACGTAACCGCCCAGGGAGTTGCCGGCCACGTGGGGCTCGTGCAGACCGAGCATCGCGCAGAACGACTCGATCGCGTCGGCGAGGGTCTCCGCCGTGTACGGCGTGCCGGGCGGCAGCGGCGGTGAGACGCCGAAGCCGGGAAAGTCCACGGCGATGACGTCCCGCTCGGCGGCGAGCCGGTCGAGCACGGGCAGCCATGCCTGCCAGTGGTGCCCGATACCGTGCAGCAGGACCAGGGAGGGTCCGGCGCCGCGCCGTTCGAAGGCCAGTTCCATGCTCCCGAGTCAAGCACCGATCAGGAGCATCTCCTAGTGCCGCCGTGCTCCGAGCCGTACCCCCGGGGCACGGTCCGCGATCTCGCGCTCCCGATCACGCCTCGGACCGGCCGTGTCCCCACCACCGCGGCACCGCCCCGGCCACCACCGTCCTCAGCGGGACTTGGTGGGAATCTCGAACCAGACGGCCTTGCCCTCCTTGGTGGGGCGTGAGCCCCAGCGCTTGGCGAGCTGGTCGACGAGATACAGGCCCCGGCCGCCCTCGTCGTTCTCCCCTGCGCTGCGGATGCGCGGAAGGCGCAGGTCCTGGTCGAAGACCTCCACCCAGACCGACTCCCGGCCCCGGCGGAGCCGGAGGGTGAACTCCTTCTCGTTGACGATCTCGTCCTCGAAGCCCGGCACGTCGTCCCAGGTCTCGTCGAACGGTATCGGGGCGTCCAGCACCAGCTCGCGGCGCGGGATGCTGGCGGTGGCGGCGTGCAGCACCACGTTCGTCACCACCTCCGAGACCAGCAGGCAGGCGAGCTCGGCCCGCTCCTCGGGGACGCTCCAGCCGGTGAACGCCTCGGCCGCCATGCGGCGGGCCTCGCCCACCATGATCGGCTGGGCCGGGAACGTGCGCTCCTCGACCTCAAGGTCGTTGGGGGCGGACCTGACCACCAGGATGGCCATGTCGTCGTCGATCTCCCCGGGCACCGCGACCGTCGCGGCGTCCGCGATGCGTTCGACCGAGGCCTCGGAGATCTCGATGAGCTTGCCGCACAGCAGCGCGAGGGTCTCCTCGTCGCTGGGCGGCCTGCCGTCGGCGTCGCGGATCGGACGGCGGTCCACGAGACCGTCGGTGTAGAGCAGCAGCGCGGCCCCCGGGGGCAGCGTCCGCGTCTCCTCCTTGTAGACCAGGTCGGCGTGGACGCCCTTGGCGCGGACGCCGAGCGGCTGGCCGACCTCCTTGATGTCGAGCTCGGTGCAGGCGCCGTCGTTGAGCAGCAGCGGCGGGGCGTGACCGGCGTTGGCGAACGACAGCTGCCGCGACCAGGCGTCGTAAACGAGGTATTGGCAGGTGACGATGGGCGGGACGCTGATGTCCTCGCCGCTGTCGTCCCGCTCGGGGGTGGCGATGATGCGCGTCCACTCGTCGAGCCGGGCGAGGATCTCCGCGGGCGGCTTGTCGTCCTGGGCGAAGGCCCGCAGCGCGGCCCGCAGCTGCCCCATGACCGCGGCGGCCTTGGCGCCGCGGCCCTCGACGTCGCCGATGACGATGCCGACCCGGCCCGCCGACAGCGGGATGACGTCGTACCAGTCGCCGCCGACCTGGGTCTGGATGCCCTGGCCGTGCGAGGCGAGCGGCGCCGCCGGGTAGTAGCGGACCGCGATCTCCAGCCCGTCGAGCTCGGGCAGCGGCGCGGGGGGCAGCAGGTATTTCTGAAAGGACTCGGCGGTGTGCCGCTCCTCCTCGAACAGCAGCGCGTTGTCCACGGCCAGCGCGACCCGGGTGGCGATGGCGCCCACGAAGTCGCGGTCGAAGGCGTCGTAGTGCGGGCTGCGCCGGTCGGTCAGGTTCGACAGGCCCAGGTACATCAGCCCGAGGACCTCGCCCCGCACGCACAGCGGCGCCACGATGGCCGAGGTCATCCCGATCTCGGCGGCCAGACGGGTGTTGGCCTCGCCGGGACTGGGATAGTTGGTCTGGGAGAAGTCTTCGACCAGGATCGTCTCCTGGCGGCGCAGCGCGATGTCGGCGTAGTGTCCCGCCGGGTAGCGGATCTCCGCGCCGAGCGGCGCCCAGGTGTTGGGCGGCGGGCTCCAGCCCTGGACGTGGGTGGAGACCCGCCGGGTGAGCCGCTGGCCCTCCATCAGCTCGATGAAGCAGTGGTCGGCGAACTGCGGGACGAGCATCTCGGCGACGCGCTTGAGCGTCTCCTCGACGTAGAGGGAGCCGGCGAGCCGCTCGCCGATCCGCTCCAGCAGGCCGAAGCGGTCCTTCTCCCGCTCGTTGCTGCGCATCGCCTCGCGGGCGGTGATGACGATGCCCGTCACCGATCCGGAGGCGTGCCGCAGCGGCACGGCCTGGGCGCGGACGTAGACGATCGTCCCGTCACCGCGCCTGACGTCGAAGGTGCCCTCCCAGACACCGCCCTTGAGCACGTGTTTGGCGAGCTCGATGGCGAGTGGATGGTCCTTCTCCATGATCCCCAGGGAGAGCGACTGGTCGCGGGAACCCGGAACCCCGGGGCGGCCGAACAGCCGCTCCGCGAAGGGGTTCCAGTAGAGAAGGTTGCTGAATCTGTCGGTGACGACCACCGCCATCTCGGCGTGATCGAGGACGGAACCCGCCGAAAGGTGGTCGGCGGTGTCCTGTGTCACATCCCCCCACCGCTTCATCCGGTGACCACCCCTCGGGGACGGGTGTGCGCAAAGCGAACCACGGTTGCTCCTGCTGCAGTCTCGGCCGGGGAGTGAAGGGTCTCCCGAGGGGGATCCAACCAAGCAGAGGGGCCTTGGTCAGCGCGTGGAGACGAAAACGTGCGCGGCGATGTCTCGCGGAAGGTCCGCAAGAGTGTTCTCCGCTTCGTCGTCACCTGTCACCCGCACACCGTCGTCGCTCGCCGCGAGCGTTACCTCGCGTCCGGGTTGTATCCCAACTTGCTTGAGTTTAAGCATCACAGCCGGATCGCTTTGCACTTGTTCGCTAATTCGCCGCACCACAACGGGTATACCTCTGGGTCCGGCCATCGCGGCCATCGACGGCAGCGACTCCCAGCCGCCGCCCGCGACCCCCTCGACGCCCAGCTCCTCCAGCCCGGGGATGGGGTTGCCGTGCGGGTCCTCGGTGGGGTTGTTCAGCAGGGTGACCAGCCGTGCCTCCACCGATTCCGACATGACGTGCTCCCAGCGGCACGCCTCGATGTGCACCTCCTCCCAGGGCAGGCCGATGACCTGGGTGAGCAGGCATTCGGCCAGGCGGTGCTTGCGCATGACGCGCGTCGCGAGCGTGCGGCCCAGGTCGGTCATGGTCAGGTGCCGGTCGCCCTCGACCCGGACCAGGCCGTCGCGCTCCATGCGCGCGACCGTCTGACTGACGGTGGGACCACTCTGCTGAAGCCGCTCGGCGATTCGCGCACGCAGAGGGACGATCCCCTCTTCTTCCAACTCGAAGATCGTGCGGAGGTACATCTCCGTGGTGTCGATCAGGCCGTGTGCGGTCAAGGCTCCTCCCGTCCTATCTTGATGCCGTGTCCATCGCGCGAGGATGCCGTGGTGCTGCGCGGGACCGGAAAGTCTCAGACCTCGACCCTATTGTGAGATCCGCCCACGATGACAAAGGACGGCAACACCGGTACCCGCCGATTCCTTCCCGAGCCGCTCACGGCTCGCGCGTCACGGGCCGGTAGTCCCTGAACGCCGGTACGGCCAATCCCACCAGCACCACCGTCACCGCGCACGCGATCCCGCCGCCGACCCATGCCCCGGTGGCGCCGAACCAGGTCGCGGTGGCCCCCGCCCGCAGGTCCCCCAGCCGGGGCCCGCCGGCCACCACCACCATGAACACCCCCTGCATCCGGCCGCGCATGTCGTCGGGCGCGTGGGTCTGCAGGATCGTCTGCCGCCACACCGCGGAGACCAGGTCGGCGGCGCCGCCGAAGGCCAGCAGCGCGACCATCAGCCACAGTCGGCCCACGAGCCCGGCGGCGGCGACGCTGAGCCCCCAGGCCGCGATCACGAACGTGAGCGCCAGCCCCTGGTGCCGCACCCGGCCCACCCAGCCCGACATCAGACCGCCGAGCACCGAGCCGATGGCCATGCTGGCCGACAGCCAGCCGAACGCGATCAGCGAGCCGCCGAACCGCTCGGCCACGATCTCCGGAAACAGCGCCCTGGGCAGTGCGAACGCCATGGCGATGATGTCCACGACGAACGACATCATCACGACCGGATGCCCGGCGACGTAGCTGAGGCCGTCCACGACCGAGCGCAGGCCGGGGCGGGTCACCTCGCCGACCGGTTTGAGCTGCGGCAGCCGTACGGCGGCGTAGAAGCCGGCGCCGAACAGCAGCGCGTCGATCAGGTAGGCGGCGGCGAATCCGCCCTGGGCGAGCACGATCCCGCCGACCAGCGGGCCGACGACGGTGCCGACGGCGCCGGCCAGGAAGTTGAGCGTGTTGGCGGCCGGGACGAGCTCGGTCGGGACCAGCCTGGGGATGATCGCGCCCCTGGTCGGCCCGGTGATGGCGAACCCGGTGGCGTGCACCGCCACGGTCGCCAGCAGCAGGCCGACGCTCGTCGACTTCATGGCGGCCTGGACCAGCAGCGCGAGCGTGGCGGTCCAGGCGACCAGTGCGCCGACCAGGAGCAGCCTGCGCCGGTCCACCGCGTCGGCGACGGCCCCACCCCACAGCCCGAAGACCACCAGGGGGACCAGGTTGGCCGGGCCGAGCATGCCGACCCAGAACGACGACTCGGTGATGTCGTAGATCTGGGCGCTGACCGCCACCGAGGTGAGCTGGAAGCCGATGAACGACACCCCCTGACCGGCCCACAGCCGCCGGTAGGCGGGCACGCTCAGGGGGCGGATGTCCACCGCGAGCCGACGTACAAGATCCCCGAACTCCACGCTGCCCCCTCTACCTGCCCGACATATGGGGATATATCAGTAAAGGGCGGGCAATGAAGTCAGGGGGCCAGGCGCTCGACCACCCAGGAGGCGCCCGAACGCCGGTAGCGGAGGCGGTCGTGCATGCGGTCGAGCTGGCCCTGCCAGAACTCCACCTCCGCGGGCACGACCCGGAACCCGCCCCAGAAGTCCGGCACGGGCGGATCCTCCGGCCAGCGCTCGGTGAGCTCCGTGTAACGCGTCTCCAGCTCCTCCCTGGAGTGCACGACCGCCGACTGCCGGGACGCCCAGGCCCCGATGCGCGAGCCGTAGGGGCGCGACCTGAAGTAGGCGGCCGACTCCTCGCGCGACAGCCGTACCACCGGGCCCTCCACCCGCACCTGGCGGCGGATGGCGTGCCAGGGGAACAGCAGGCCGGCCCGGGGGTTCTCGGTGAGGTCACGGCCCTTGCGCGACTCATAGTTGGTGTAGAAGACGAACCCGTTCTCGTCGTAGCCCTTGAGCAACACGGTCCTGGCCGTCGGCCGCCCGCCCGCGGAGGAGGTGGCCACCACCATCGCGTTCGGTTCGGGAAGCCCGGCGTCCAGCGCTTCGCCGAACCAGACGGCGAACTGCGAAACGGGATCGGGTTCGAGGTCGGCCTCCAGTAAAGGCAGGCCCTGATAGGTACGGCGAAGCCCCGCCAGCGATGGCGGGCGCGATGTGGCGTCCACGGGAAGGTATTCTCCCGTGCTTGACGGAGAACGTGCGCACCGCCCCCACCTGGGACGATCGCGTTCCGGCGGGTCCGGCGGCACACCGCTGTGCCTCGCAGGGTTGAATATGACCCGCCGGTATCTCGACATCAAGGCTTTGACTTCAAGAAAGGGAGGCGGCCGAGAATGTCCGACTTCAAACCCGGGCTCGAAGGCGTAGTAGCTTTCGAGACGGAGATCGCGGAACCGGACAAAGAAGGGGGCGCCCTGCGTTACCGGGGCGTCGACATCGAAGAGCTGGTCGGTCGCGTCTCTTTCGGGAACGTGTGGGGCCTGCTGGTCGACAACAAGTTCCAGCCGGGTCTCCCCCCGGCAGAGCCGTACCCCATTCCTGTCCACTCCGGTGACATCCGCGTCGACGTGCAGAGCGCGCTGGCCATCCTGGCCCCCGCCTACGGCTTCAGGCCGCTGCTGGACATCGACGAGGAGCAGGCGCGCAACGACCTGGCCCGCGCCAGTGTGACCGCGCTGAGCTTCGTCGCCCAGTCCTCTCGTGGCCTCGGCAAGCCGATGGTCCCGCAGAGCGAGATCGACAAGGGCGAGAGCATCGTCGAGCGGTTCATGATCCGCTGGCAGGGCGATCCCGACCCCAAGCACGTGAAGGCCATTGACGCCTACTGGACGTCGGCGGCCGAGCACGGCATGAACG
Organism: Streptosporangium sp. CA-135522; assembly: GCF_050949235.1. NCBI lineage: Bacteria > Bacillati > Actinomycetota > Actinomycetes > Streptosporangiales > Streptosporangiaceae > Streptosporangium > Streptosporangium sp. CA-135522. Next base: position 1,124,103 of record NZ_CP192026.1, on the reverse strand, counting down.
CCTCCACCTTCACCGCCCGCGTCATCGCCTCCACCGGCGCCGACGTGGCCGCGGCGCTGAGCGGTGCCGTCGGCGCCATGTCCGGTCCGCTGCACGGTGGCGCCCCCGCCCGCGTGCTGCACATGATCGAGGGCGTCGAGCAGGTCGGCGACGCCAAGAAGTACGTGCAGAGCGAGCTGGACAAGGGCCAGCGGCTCATGGGCTTCGGTCACCGCGTCTACCGGGCCGAGGACCCCCGCGCCCGCGTGCTCCGCCGTACCGCCAAGGAGCTCGACGCGCCGCGCTACGAGGTCGCCGCGGCTTTGGAGAAGGCGGCTCTGGAGGAGCTGCACGCTCGCAAGCCCGACCGGGTGCTCGCCACCAACGTCGAATACTGGGCGGCGGTGATCCTGGATTTCGCCCAGGTCCCCTCCTACATGTTCACCTCCATGTTCACCTGCGCCCGCACCGCGGGCTGGGCCGCCCACATCCTGGAGCAGAAGCGCACGGGCAGGCTCGTCCGCCCCAGCGCCGACTACGTGGGTCCCGCGCAGCGTTCGGTCAACGACGTCCCAGGCGCCGCCGAGGTGCTCGGCAACATCTGACCGATGTCCTTCACGGCTGTCGCGCGATCGTCTCGCGCGGCAGCCGTTTCGCATCCGTTTCACATCACAGACGCGTTCATCTCACAATCCGGACTTCGGCCTAGACCAATCGGAAGGCTCAGTAGGCTGGTCAGGTGGCTGACATCGTGATTCCCTCAGAAATCAAGCCCGCCGACGGCCGCTTCGGCTGCGGGCCCTCGAAGGTGCGCCCCGAACAGCTGTCGGCGCTGGCCGCCTCGGGATCCAGCGTTCTGGGCACCTCACACCGCCAGAAGCCGGTCAAGTCCCTCGTCGGGCGCGTCCGCGCGGGTCTGTCGGAGCTGTTCTCCCTTCCCGAGGGGTATGAGGTCGTCCTCGGCAACGGCGGCACCACCGCGTTCTGGGACATCGCCGCCTTCGGGCTCGTGCGCGAGAAGTCGCAGCACCTGCACTTCGGCGAGTTCTCCTCCAAGTTCGCCTCAGTCGTGGCGAAGGCCCCGTGGCTCGGCGACCCGACCGTGATCAAGTCGGAGGTCGGCAGCCATCCCGAGGCCCGGCCGGAGGAGGGCGTGGACGTCTACGCGCTCACCCACAACGAGACCTCGACCGGCGTCGCCATGCCGATCAGGCGCGTGGGCGAGGACGGCTCGCTCGTCCTGGTCGACGCCACCTCCGGCGCCGGCGGCCTGCCCGTCGACATCAGCGAGACCGACGTCTACTACTTCGCCCCGCAGAAGAGCTTCGCCTCCGACGGCGGCCTGTGGATCGCCCTGATGTCCCCGGCCGCGCTGGCCAGGGTCGAGGAGATCGCCGGCAGCGGCCGCTACATCCCCGAGTTCTTCAGCCTGCCGGTGGCGATCGACAACTCGTCCAAGGACCAGACCTACAACACCCCGTCGGTCTCCACGCTGTTCCTGCTCGCCGACCAGATCGAGTGGATGAACGGCAACGGCGGCCTGGCCTGGACCACCGCGCGCACCGCCGAGTCGGCCCGCCGGCTCTACACGTGGGCGGAGAAGACCTCCTACACCACGCCGTTCGCCGCGCCCGAGTTCCGTTCCAACGTGGTCGGCACCATCGACTTCGCCGACGGCGTCGACGCCGCCGAGGTCGCCAAGGTCCTGCGCGCCAACGGCATCGTCGACACCGAGCCCTACCGCAAGCTCGGCCGCAACCAGCTGCGCATCGCGATGTTCCCGGCCATCGACCCCGACGACGTCGAGGCCCTGACCAACTGCATCGACCACGTGGTCGAGCGGCTCTAGTCTCTCCGCCCCGCCTCCGGGGACCGGATCGTCCGCCGGCCCCCGGAGCGGTTTGAGATGTCACTTGAATCACCCGGTGCGGGTCCGGGCGAGCCGAATCCGTAAAGTGATCCCCACACGATCGTCAAGGGGAGATCTACGCGTGAGCTCGACCTCGCAGGCCGCGTCGCCCCAGGCCCGCAGCCTGGGTTACCTGATGTTCACCAGCCGGTGGCTGCAGGTCCCGCTTTATCTGGGCCTGATCGTGGCGCAGGGCGTCTACGTCTACCAGTTCATGGTCGAGCTCTGGCACCTGATCCACGACGTCGCGCAGGGGACGGCCCCGGAGGCCTACAAGCCCGAGGTGGCCGTGATGCTGGCCGTACTGGGCCTCATCGACGTGGTGATGATCTCCAACCTGCTGATCATGGTGATCGTCGGCGGTTACGAGACCTTCGTCTCCCGCATCCACCTCAACGGCCACCCCGACGAGCCGGAATGGCTCTCCCACGTCAACGCGAACGTGCTCAAGGTCAAGCTGGCCACCGCGATCATCGGCATCTCCTCGGTCCACCTGCTGCAGACCTTCATCAGGGCCGCCGACATCCCCAATGACAAGATCATGTGGCAGACCCTGATGCACCTGGCCTTCGTCGCCTCCGCCATCGGCCTGGCCTTCATCGACCGCCTGCTGCGGACCTCCCCGGCCGAGCGCGTGCACGCCTGACACCCCGCTTCGGGCACGGCCCGCCGGGTCAGAACTCGGGCACGGCCCACCGGATCAGAACTCGTCGGCCCCGGTCACCTGGGCGATCGGGAAGACGTGACGGGAGCCCGCGCAGATCGTCTCCAGGGTGTGGACCGGGGCGCCGGCGTCGCCGTAGCCGGCGCGCAGCACCTGCACCACCCACTCCCCGGGGTCGAGCTGCAGGGTCTCCGCCTCGAACGCGACGGGCGGGCGGGCGACGAGGTGCTCCTCGGCGTGACCGAAGCGGTGGCCGAGTGCCTCGATCCCGGCCTGCAGGCTCGGGGTCACGAATCCGGGGGCGGCGATCGGGGTGCCGCCGAAGAGATCCAGCCGGAAGTAGCTGGTGGCGATCCGCACGGGCACGTCGTCGGCGAGCAGCAGCTTGCGCCGGGCCAGGACCTGGGCGCCGGGCTCGACGCGCAACGCGGCGGCGACGTGGCCGGAGGCCGGCTCGGGACCGACGTAGAGCATGCGGCGGCCCGCGCGGACGCCCTGCCGCTCCGCCTCGGTCATGAAGAGCGACGCCGAACCGCGCACGGCGGGCTCGGTGGGCAGCGCGCGCCGGACCACCACCCTGGGCGGTTTCCGGCGCGGCTCCGCAAGGCCGCCCTCGGCGTCTATGGCGCCCGCTGACGTCATTTGCGACACTCTGCCGGGACTGACCCCCAGCCGCCGCGCGATCGCCTCCTGGCGCACCCCGGCGGCCTGCGCCTCGACGATGGCCTCACGGCGGAACCGGGCGAGCTCGACGATCAGGCCCTGCCGGTCGGCCATGACACGGCTGATCGCCTCGGCCCGATCGACCGGGTCGGCGATCGCGGCGATGTCCTTCAGGTCCGTGTCGTCCATGCGTGGCCTGCTCCCTGCCGTGCGGTCTTCCCGTCCGACTTTAGCCCCCCTAAAGAGATGGGAACGGGGATCCGGGTACACGGGGGCGTTTCCCGCGCCGCCACCCCGAGGTCCGGGACGGCAGGGCTCTCCCCATATCTTGTTAAGCAGTATATGGTGATGTTCATGAGCCCACGAGCGATGACGGAACCCGCGTTCCTCGTCCTCACCGCACTGGTCGACGAGCCACGGCATGGCTACGGGATCGTGCAGGAGGTCGAGAAGCTGTCGGACGGGCGGGTGGAGCTGAAGATCGGCACGCTGTACGGCGTGCTGGACCGGCTGGCCGCCGACGAGATGGTGGCGCTGGACCGCGAGGAGGCGCAGCAGGGACGGCTGCGCCGTTACTACCGGCTCACCGAGTCCGGAGCGCGCGCCCTGGAGGCCGAGGCCGCCAGGCTGGCGGGAAACGTGGAAAGCGCACGCCGGCGGCTGCGCACCCGATACGCGGGGGGTACGGCATGAGCCTTCTGGAAGAGCGCTACCGGTACGTGCTGCGGCTGCTGCCCGCCTCCTACCGCGCCGAGCGGGAAGAGGAGATGGTCTGCGCCTTCCTGGAGGGATCGGGCGGCCTGCGCGACGAGGACAACCCCCGGCCGCGCTGGTCGGAGATCGCCAGCGTCGTCGCGCTGTCGGTGCGGGTGCGCCTGGGCGGCTCCGGCGCGCCGCTCAGGTCCCTCGCCTGGGGCGAGGCGGTCCGCCTGACGGCCACGCTGGGACTGTTCTTCCACGCGATGATGGCCTGCGTCTATTTCGGGAGCTCCCTGGAGATCTACGGGATCTTCGGCACGGGTGATCCGACGCTCCTCGGCGCCGCCGGATCACCCGAGCGGCTGTGGGACATCGCGCAGGGCGTCGGCGGCCTCCTGTGGGTCGCGGCCTTCGCCTCACTCGTCCTGGGCCGCACGCGCGCGGCGAAGGCGTCGGCGCTGCTCGCCGTCGCGCTGTACTACGGCTCCGCCCTCCGGGGAGAGGCCGTGCGCTGGGATGAGGGCACCAAGGCCCTGATCCTCCACGGTGTCCTGTACGTGGTGCCGGTGCTGGCGCTGCTGGCCGGATTCCATCGGGACGCACCGCGGACGCACCGCCCCCGCTGGGTGGCCGCCCTTCCCGTCGGCGCCGGCGCGCCGCTTTACGTGATCTTGAAAGTGCTCAACTCGATGGCGCTGGCGCCGGTCATCGACCTGCGGTTCTGGTCGTGGGTGTGGCCGTGGCTGGGCGAGCTTGGCCTGGCCTGCCTGGCGCTCGTGGTCGCGAGCGTGACCTGCGTCGGGACCCGCATGCGGGCTCCCGGCGGGCGGACCGCCTCCCTGCCGCTGGCGCTGGCGATCCTGACCGTGCCCGTGACGCTCGTCCGCGCCGCCGACCTGACCTTCCAGGCCGTGGACCCGATCACCCGGACGATGGAGGCCGTGAACGCCGGCCAGCTCGCCGCCCTCCTGGTGTGCGGGGTGACGCTCGTCGTCCTGGGCGTCAGGGCGCTGCCCCCTCTCCCGCGGCCGGTTCCGTCGTCGCCGTGAACCCTCGCGCCGAGCGCGAACCGGTGGCCCGCACCCCTTCTGCCCGATACCGGTTGCGGACGCCGTGCCGGTGGGCGATGGTGATACGCCAGGTGACCGGGGGTAATCCTGGGAAGGAAGCACCGGGCGGACGATCCGCCCGGCGGCACCGCCACGAGATCCCCTCGCGCTGGGAGAGCCATGACCACGCTTGCCGACAGGACCATCGCGGCCCTGCGCACCAACCACGACCGGCTGACCGCCTTCGCGGCCGGTCTCGACGGCGCCGGCCTCGCCCGGCCCTCGGGCGCGTCGGAGTGGACCGTCGCCCAGGTGCTCAGCCACCTGGGCAGCGGCGCCGAGATCGGCCTGGCGACGCTGCGCGCCGCGCTGGCCGGTGACGACGCGCCCGGCCAGGAGTTCAACGAGTCGGTGTGGAGCCGCTGGAACGCCAAGGTCCCCCGGGAGCAGGCCGCGGACTTCCCGGTGGCCGACGCCGAGCTCGTCGCCGCCTACGAGGGCCTGGACGCCGGCACCCGTGAGCGACTGAAGATCAAGATGGGCTTCCTGCCGGCGCCCGCCGACGTCACGCTGGTCGCCGGAATGCGCCTGAACGAGGCCGCCCTGCACGCCTGGGACGTCGAGGTCGCCTTCGACCCGCGGGCCACCCTCGCGCCGGACGCCGTCGAGGCGCTGACCGACCTGCACGCCGGGCCGCTCGACTTCCTCGTCGGTTTCATCGGCAAGCCCGACGCCCTCGACCGGCGGCAGGCCACGCTCCGCGTCGAGACGAGCGAGCCGGAGCGGGTCCTCGGCCTCACCCTGGGGGAGACCGTCGGCTTCAGTCAGGTGGCGGAGCAGCCGGACATCGTGCTGTCCGCTCCCGCCGAGGCGTGGCTACGCCTGATCAGCGGCCGGCTGGCCGCCGAGCGCACCCCCGCCTCCGTGACCGTCACCGGTGACGCCGTCACCCTGGACGACCTGCGCCGGGTGTTCCCGGGGATGTGACCCGCCCCGTCCGGGGTCAGTGGGCGGAGACGGCCTGACGCTTGCGGCGCAGCACCCAGGCCGCCACGATCCCGCCGACCAGTCCGAACAGGTGTCCCTGCCAGGAGATGCCGGCCTCGCCCGGGAGCACGCCCCAGATGATCGAGTAGTAGGCCACCGCGACGCCGATGCCGATCACGATGTCGAAGGCGCGGCGGTCGAACAGTCCCCGGGCGAGGACGAAGCCGAAGTAGCCGAACACCAGCCCGCTCGCGCCGACCGTGACGGTCGTCGGCGAGCTGGTGAACCAGACGCCCAGGCCGCTGACGACGATGATGATCAGGCTGGCCGCCAGGAAGCGGCCGATCCCGCGCAGCGCGGCGAGGAAGCCGAGGATCAGCAGGGGCAGGGAGTTGGCCATCAGGTGGCCGAAGCCCGCGTGCAGGAACGGGGCGAGGAAGATGCCGCCCAGGCCTTCGAGGTTCCAGGACCTGATGCCGTAGGCGTCGAAGTCGGCCGGCAGGACGTAGTCGGCCACCTCGATCGCCCACATGCCCGCGACCAGGACGATGATGAGCATCGCGGCACCCGCGGCGCCGGCCGCGAGGGTGCCTGCCCTGCGCTTGAGGCGCTCACCCGAGAAGCGGGTGGTGGAGGCGCTCCGGGTCGCGTAGTCGTTCATGCACTCTCCTGGCCTTGGAGTGGTCGCGTGGACGGCAAGTGCCCCCGCCGCACCCGTCCACACCTTTACCGTACGCACTCCCGGCCTTGAATGTGCCGGACGTGACCACACGGATCACGTCCGGCACCGAACTCGTGACCGCCGGCGACCGGCGATCACGCAAGGGCTACTCGCCCTTCCACTGCGGGGCGCGCTTCTCGGCGAAGGCCGCCGCGCCCTCCATCGCGTCCTTGGACCCGAAAACCGGATTGATGATCTCGCCCTGCCTGGCGAACATCTCGTCCCTGCTCCAGTCGGCGGACTCCACGATCACACGCTTGGTCGCGGCGAGCGCCAGCGGGGCGTTCGCCGCGATCTTCTTCGCCAGTTCGAGCGCCTTGGCCAGCGCCTCACCCGCGGGCGTGACGTGGTTGACCAGGCCCACCTCGTACAGCCGGGAGGCCGGGAAGTGGTCGCCGGTCAGGGCGATCTCCATCGCGACGTGGTACGGGATGCGCTGCGGCAGCCGCATCACCCCGCCCGCCCCCGCGACCAGGCCCCGCCTGGGCTCGGGCAGCCCGAACCTGGCCTCCTCGGAGGCGACGACGATGTCACAGGCCAGCGCCAGCTCGAAGCCGCCGGCCAGGGCGTAACCCTCGATCGCGGCGACGATCGGCTTCTTCGGCGGCGCCTCGACGATGCCGCCGAAGCCCCGGCCCTCGACGACCGGGAAGTCGCCGGTCAGGAAACCCTTCAGGTCCATCCCCGCGCAGAAGGTGCCACCCGCCCCGGTGAGGACGTAGGCGGAGACGTCCTTTCGCTCCTCCAACTCGTCCAGCGCCGCGGCGATGCCCCGGGCGACCGCGCCGTTGACGGCGTTCCTGGCCTGGGGGCGGTTGATCGTGATGACGGCGACACCGCCGTCGACGTCGACCAGAACCTCGTCAGACACCGGTGACTCCTACTTGGGCTGGAAGCGGATGCCGCCGTCGAAACGGATGGTCTCGGCGTTCATGTAGTCGTTCTCGATCAGCGAGCGCACCAGGTGCGCGAACTCCGCGGGCTGCCCCATGCGCTTGGGGAAGACCACCGGCGCCACGAGCTTGGCCTTGAACTCGTCGGCGTTGGCCGAGAAGCCGTAGATGGGGGTGTCGATGATGCCAGGGCAGATCGTGTTGACGCGGATGCCGACGGCGGCCAGGTCACGCGCGGCCGGGACGGTCATGCCGACGATGCCGCCCTTGGACGCCGAGTAGGCCACCTGGCCGGTCTGGCCCTCCAGCGCCGCCACGGAGGCGGTGTTGATGACCACGCCGCGCTGCCCGTCGGCGTCGACCGGCTCGGTCTTGGCCACGGCCGCGGCGCCGATGCGCATGAGGTTGAAGGTGCCGATCAGGTTGACCTCGATGACCTTGCGGTAGGAGGCCAGGTCGTGCGGCGAGCCGTCGCGGTTCACCGTCCGGGTGGCCCAGCCGATGCCCGCGCTGTTCACCACGACGCGCAGCGGTCTGCCGGTCGCCACGGCCGCGTCCACGGCCGCCTGTACCTGTTCCTCGTCCGAGACGTCGGTCTTGACGAAGACCCCGCCGAGCTCGTCGGCGAGGGACTTACCGCGCTCCTCGTTGAGGTCGGCGATGATCACGGTGACGCCGTGTGCGGCGAGCTCGCGGGCCGTGGCCTCACCGAGGCCGCTGGCACCGCCCGAGATGATTGCTGCTGCTCCGTTCAGGTCCATGAGCGGACTTTAACGTGGATACCGAATGAAGTTCTACTCGGGGTGGGCTAAATCTCTCCAACGGCGCTGCCGACGTCGGGGTAGACCTTGATCCGCCGATCGAGCCCCGTCGTGCGCAGGATCCGGGCCACCGGCCCCTGGGGCGCGGCCAGGCAGACGCCGCCGCCCTCTCCCGTGGCCAGCCGCCACGCCTCGATCAGCACCGACAGGCCGCTGGAGTCCATGAACGACAGCGCGGTGAGGTCGAGGACCAGCCTGGCGCTGTCGAGCTTGATGGCGTCACGGACCTCGTCCCGCAGGAACGGAGCGGTGAAAAGGTCGAGTTCGCCCTCGACGGCGACCACCACAGCGTCACCGACGGCGCGGCGAGCCAGCCGTAGCTTCATCAGTCCTCCTCGCGCCCCTGAGGCAGACCCACTTTACTTCGCCATCACCGTATGCGAGGTCATGCGACGACGATCCTTCGCCCACATCGGAGGACGGCGCCGTGAGCACCGCGTATCGCCACGCATCGCCGCCGGTCAGACCGCTGGTCACCGTGCGCGGGGTCTCGCGCGACTCCCCGTCCCACGCGCGCGGCCCGGTTCCGCGACCGCCGGTCACCGCGGCGCGAAGCCGTACGGCAGCTCCAGCCGGTGCGCGGCGAGCAGTTCGGCGTCGGCGAGGACGTCGCGGGTCGGCCCGTCGGCGGCGATCACGCCCCCGGAGAGGATGAGCGCGCGGTCGCACAGTTCCAGGGCGTAGGGCAGGTCGTGGGTGACCATCAGCACGGTCACGTCGAGGTCCCGCAGGATCTCGGCGAGTTCCCGGCGGGAGGCCGGGTCCAGGTTCGACGACGGCTCGTCCAGCACCAGGATCTCCGGCTCCATGGCCAGCACGGTCGCCACCGCCACCCGCCGGCGCTGGCCGAAGGACAGATGGTGCGGTGGCCGGTCGATCGCCTCCATCATGCCGACGCGGTCGAGCGCGTCCTTGACCCGGCGCTGCAGTTCCTCGCCGCCGATCCCGAGGTTGGCCGGTCCGAAGGCCACGTCCTCCCTGACGGTCGGCATGAAGAGCTGGTCGTCGGGGTCCTGGAAGACGAGGCCGACCCGCCTGCGGATCTCCTTGAGGGAGTCTTTCGCCACCGGCAGCCCGGCCACCGTCACCGTGCCGTGCCCGGCGGTCAGGATGCCGTTGAGATGCATCACCAGCGTCGTCTTGCCCGCGCCGTTCGGACCGAGCAGGGCGACCCGCTCGCCGCGCCCGATCTCGAAGTCCACGCCGAACAGCGCCTGTGTGCCGTCCGGATAGGCGTACGCCAGACGGCGCACCTCAAGAGACGGTGTCATGCCAACCCCCAGGTTCCGAGCAGCACAACGAGCGCCGCGCCCGGCAACATACCGGCGGTGAGCCACTGGCGCGACGAGGCGGACAGGTCCTGGATGATCGGCATCGAGCCGCTGTAGCCGCGGCTGAGCATCGCCAGGTGCACCCGCTCGCCGCGCTCGTAGGACCGGATGAACAACGCGCCCGCCGACCTGGCCACCACCGGGATGTGCCGGACGTCCCTCGCCACGAATCCCCGCGACTCCCTGGCCACCCGCATCCGGCGCATCTCGTCCACGATCACGTCCATGTAGCGGAGCATGAACATGGCGATCTGCACCAGCATCGGCGGCAGCTTGAGCCTTTGCGCGCCCAGCAGCATCAGGCGCGGCTCGGTGGTCGCCGCCAGCATGACGCTCGCGACCACGCCCAGGGTGGCCTTGGCCAGGATGTTCCATGCGGCCCACAGGCCCGCGACGCTGAACGACAGGCCCAGGAAGGACACCCGCTCGCCGATGCCGATGAACGGCAGCGCCACCGCGAACACCACGAACGGGAGCTCGACCGCCATCCGCCGCAGCAGGAAGGACGGCGGGATCCGCGCGGTCCACGCCACGGCGGCCAGGAGCAGGGCGTAGAGACCGAAGGCCCACAGCCACTCGCGCGGGGTGGCCACCACCACCAGGGCGAAGCCTGCCACCGCCGCCAGCTTGCACTGGGGCGGCAGCCGGTGGACGAGCGTGTCGCCCTGCCGGTAGAGCCGGTGGTGGTGACCGGCGCCCACTAGGCCGAGACCTCTTCGCGTCCGCTCTCCAGCCCGGTGACCTCGTCCCTGCCGCGGCGGCGCACCGCGAAGAACAGGCCGCCGCCGACCGCGAGGGTCGCCCCGACGCCGATCAGGCCGGCCACGCCGACCGGGATGCCGCCCGCGTCGCCGTAGTCGGCGAGCGGCTGCTCCGCCAGGGGGTGGTCGGTGGCCTGGCCGATGAAACCCTTGTCCTGGGCGACCCGCTCCAGGCCGTCGGGCGAGGAGGAGGCGTAGAAGCTGACGATCCCCGCCAGCAGCGCCGCCACCACGATGCCGGCCGGCAGGAACCAGCCCGGGCGCCTGGGGACGGCCGCAGCCGCCGGCTCCCGGGTCACCACCGCGTCGCCGTCGGCGCCGCGCAGGACCAGCGGGGCGGCCAGCCCTCGCGCGCCGTACACCAGGTCGGGCCGGATCGCCAGCACGGTGCTGACGGTGACCGCGGTGATCAGCCCCTCGCCGATGCCGATCAGCACGTGCACGCCGCCCATGGCGGCGGCGACCGTGCCGACGTCGATGGGCGCGGTGCCCCCGATCCAGAACAGCAGGGCGAAGGCCAGCGCCGCGGCGGGCACCGAGATCAGCGCGGCGGCGAAGGAGGCCGCGACGACGGCGGGCCTGCTTCGCACGCTGCCGGTGACCAGGCGGAAGACGGTCCAGCCGACCACGACGGCGACGATGCCCATGAGCGTGATGTTGACGCCCAGCGCGGTCAGGCCGCCGTCGGCGAAGAAGAAGCCCTGCACGAGCAGGACCACGGCCATGCACAACACGGCCGTGTACGGCCCGACGAGGATCGCGGCGAGCGTGCCGCCGAGAAGATGGCCGCTGGTACCCGCGGCGACCGGGAAGTTGAGCATCTGGACGGCGAAGATGAAGGCGGCGACCAGGCCCGCCATGGGGGCGGTCCGGTCGTCGAGTTCGCGGCGAGCGCCACGGAGGCAGACCGCGACGCCGGCGGCCGCGACGACCCCGGCCGAAAGGGACACGGCTGCGTTGAAAAAGCCATCGGGTACGTGCACGACAAGCCTCCGAGGTGCGGAATCGCCTCTTACTTTAGGCCATAGGCTTGTAGTTGCAAGAAATTGGCATTAACGCAGAATTCGCCTGATGAAGGCTCCCGGGGTGAAGGTGCGGACCACCGCGCTGAGCCGTCCCTTCCCCGCCGTGGCGTACGGCCGCACGCTCCGCCGGGCCAACCCCCGCCACCAGGTGCGCGGCGACACGATCGCCTCCGCCCCCACCTCGATCCGGAAGCGCGCGGGTGGACCCCCGAGGTCCAGCTCAAGGTAGGCGTCCCAGGTGCCCGGCCCCAACCGGCCCACCGCCTGCCGGGCGGCGAACGCGCCTCCCGTCCGGCCCTCGACCGGCTCGTGCCGCTCCCGTCCCGACCACCGTTCGCGCCACACCAGGCGCCGTACGACGTGCCCCTCCGGTGCGCCCGCGCCGACGGTGACCTCCCCGTCGAGCACCAGCCGGTGTCCGAGCGCCCAGCGCGTCCGCGTCAGCCGCACGCTGGCGGGCACGCTCACCACGTGGCCGCCGACGTCGAGGCTGAGGTTGCCGTGCGGCCGGGTGAAGTACGGCAGGGCGACGACGCCGTCGATCATGCGGGGCACCGGCTGGGAGATCGGCCCATCCCGGTCCGCGCCGAGCCTCGCGAGCCGGACGATCCCCTCGCACTCCACGGTCACGTGGACGTCCCAGACGCCCGAGGGCAGTCCCGCGACGTCGACGAGGCCGGTGAACCCGTCGCAGTCTCCGGTCACCGGGACCACGACGTCGGCGGACGGCGCCGCGCCGCCGGGCCGAAGCCGCAGCACCAGGGCGAGCCCGCCGCCGACCAGCTCCGGGCGGTCACCCTGCCCCAGCGCGCTCAGCGCGACCCGGCCGGAGACGACCAGCCTGTCCCGCTCGTCCCAGCGGAGCTCGATGAGCTCCCGGCGGATCACGGCCGACTCGATGTGCGCCAGCCGTACCAGGCGGTCGATGTCCTGCAGCGCGGCGATCCGGCTCCGATCGATGGCGGGAAGGCGGGCGCGGACGCCGTCGGTCAGCCACCGGTCGCACATGTCGGCCACCTCGGCGACGAGCTCCTTGCGCTGGACCTCGCCCGCCTCCAGGAAGGGCCTGCCGAGGCTGCCGAAGGCGTCCAGCCGGAAGTGACGGCGCAGGAGGTGGTCGCGGAGCGCGCCGGGACGCACGTGAGCGACGATCAGCTCGATCGGCCGCCTGATCATGCGCAGCCAGGAGACCGGGTCGCGGCTGCCGTCCTGTTGCATGATGCTGCTGCCGTCGGACCGGGCGACCAGGTGGTAGCAGTCGTAGTCGGCGACCACCGAGATCACGCGGGCGTGGCAGTAGGCGTGGGCGGTGAAGACCACGTCCTCCCCCACCAGCAGCGTCTCGTCGAAACGGATGGCATGCCGCCGCAGCATCTCCCGGCGGAACAGCTTGAAGCAGCTCAGGCTGTTGTAGACCGAGCTCTCCCCCAGCGGCGCCCGCTCGGCGCTCTGGCGGAACATCGAGACCGGCGCCCTGCGGTCGTGCCCGACGATCTTCCCGAGGACGATGTCGGAGCCGTTGCGGTCGGCCATCGCGAGCATCCGCTCCAGCGCCTCGGGGCCCAGATAGTCGTCGGCGTCGCAGAAGAAGACGTATCTGCCGCGCGCGTGCGCGACGCCGACGTTGCGGGGACGGCCCGCACCGCCGGAGTGCTCCTGCCGGATGACCCGGATGACGCCACGGTGGCAGGAGGCGTAGAGGCCGAGCAGTTCGGCGCTGCCGTCGGTGGAACCGTCGTCCACGACGACGATCTCCCTGCTGACCCGCTGGATCAGCAACGAGGTCAGGCACCTGTCCAGGTAGGGGCGGCAGTTGTGCACGGGCACGATCACGCTGACGTCTATCTCGGATGTCCGGGATATCTCGGACGTCTTCGGCGCGTCGGGCCCGTCCGCGTGTTCGGCGGCCTCGCGGCCTCCCGCGCGTTCTTCCACGGCGTCGCCGCCGTCCTCCGCGCGTTTCCTCGCAGCATCGCCGCCGTCTCCCATGCGGGCTCGCTGAAGGATCGTCCCCGTCACCGCCGCGCCCCTCGTCGGTCACTCCTGGCTTACATGGCGCTTCAGTATGTGACGAAGAGCCGTTGCCGCGCGGCGGATCGAGCGTCTTGGTGGCCCTACCTGCACACCGATGCCTCTTCGCCCGGCGAAAACCAACCGGTTCGTACGGCTTGCCCCTTCGGTCAGGAAAGCCTCGGCGAGGATCGCCTATGCCACAGGGATTCCCACGCCAACTCTGTCAACTCTCCGAAAAGGATTCCCAGGCCGCAGATGTGCTCCGCCGGGGAGGCCTTCGGTAAGGTGCGACCCACGTCGCGAAGGCCCATGCCATGGCGGTCCACGTCGTGACGGCTCACGTCACGAAGCTCGCACGGTGACGGTCCACGTCGTGACGGTCCGTGTCACATCGGCGAACGAGGAGAACCGTGCCACACGAGTTGAACGCCCCCGGCGCCGGGCTCACCGAGTTCCCGCCCTCCTCAGGCGACCCGAACCTGCTCCGCCGGATCGACCTGGCGTGGAACGAGCTGACCGATCTGCCGTCATGGATCGGACGGCTGCCAGGGCTGGAGGAGCTCCTGCTGGACGGCAACCGGCTGCGTGACCTTCCGGACCTGCGAGGCCTCAGCGCCCTGCGCGCCCTCCACCTTGACGGCAACGCGCTGACCCGCTTCCCCGAGAGCGTCCTGGACCTGCCGGAGCTGCGGACGCTCTTCCTGTACGGCAACGCGATCGGCGAACTACCCGAGGACATCGGGCGGCTCCGCGGCCTGCGGCACCTGGCCGTCGGTGGCAATGCCCTGACCTCCGTACCGGAGTCCCTGTGGCGGCTGACCGGCCTGCGCTCCCTGAATCTCGCGGAGAACTCGATCACCGAGATCCCGAAGTCGATCGGCGAGCTGACCGGGCTGCACATGCTGGACCTGGGTCACAACGCCCTGACCGGTATTCCCGAGGCGATCGGCGACCTGCACAACCTCACCGACTACCTCTACCTGAGCGACAACCGCTTCACCTCGGTGCCCTCGTCCCTGGGCCGGCTCACCCGGCTCACCTACCTGAACCTGACCGACAACCGTCTCACCGTCCTGCCCGACGCCATCGGCGACCTCGCCGCCCTGCGCGAGCTCCGGCTCTACGGCAACCGGCTCCGCGAGATCCCCGAGACCGTCGGCCGGCTCGGCGACCTGCGTGAGCTCCACCTGATGAACAACGCCCTCACCGGCCTGCCCGCCTCGATCGGGAGGCTGTCCCGGCTCAGGCAGCTCGACCTCAGGAACAACGCGATCGCCTCCCTGCCGGGCTCCCTCGCCGGGCTGAGCAGCCTCACCCACCTGGACCTGCGCAACAACCGGCTCCGCGAGATCCCCGATACCCTCGCCGAACTGCCCGCTCTGGAGAAGCTCGACCTGCGCTGGAACAAGCTCGACGGCACCCCGGAGGTCCTGCGCCGCCTGAGCGCGCGCGGCTGCGTCGTGCTCCGCTGAACGCCGCGGCCCGCCCGCGCCCGCGCCACCCCTTCGGGTTGAACGTGGCCAGCGCGGCCGCGCGCGGAGGGCGCCGACATCACCGTCCCGCTGCACCACGAGCCGCGGCCCGCCTGGCGATCTCGGCGTAGGCGAGGCCGTCGGCCAGCCCCAACGCGATCTGCTGACGGTCCTGCTGGGTGAGCCTGCCTCCCGGCATCGCGGTCTCCTTCATGGTCCGTGGTATCTCCACCCTAGCGTTCATCCCCGATTCATTGCAACGAACAGAGCGGGAATTGTTGCATTGAATTCAATACCAGTGCAACGATTTCTCGGCTCCCACCAGCAAAAATGGCGATTACATGCAACGAACACGTTGCCAAAACCTTGAGTGCAACGTAGCTTTTCCATCATCAGAAACAACGAACCACAGGAGCACACCATGCAGAAGTTCGACACCCCCACCCCGGTGACCGCCATCCTCGACATCCCCGCCGGACACATCCGACTCATCGCCGCCGACCGAACCGACACCACGGTCGAGATCCTGCCCGCCAACACCGCCAAGAGCCGCGACGTCCAGACCGCCGAACAGACCACCGTCACCTACACCGACGGCATCCTGCGCATCCACACCCCCCAGCCCAAAAACCAGCTCCTCGGCCCCTCCGGATCCATCGAGGTGACCATCCAGCTGCCCGCCGGCTCCCACATCGAGGCAAAAGCGGCCAGCGCCGAATTCCGCGGCGTCGGACGACTCGGCGACGTCACCCTCGACGGCGCACACGGCTCGATCAAGCTCGACGAGACCGAAAGCGCCCACCTGACCCTCCAGGCCGGCGACATCACGGTCGGCCGCCTGGGCGGCCCCGCACAGATCAACACCCAAAAGGGCGACCTCCGCATCACCGAGGCCGTACGCGGCACGGTCGTGCTGCGCACCGAGGCCGGTCAGATCGCGATCGGCGCCGCCCGCGGCGTCTCCGCCTCCCTGGACGCCGGCACCTCCTACGGCCGCATCCACAACGCGCTCAACAACACCGACGGCGCCGCCGCCGCCCTGACCATCCACGCGACCACCGCCTACGGCGACATCACCGCCCGCAGCCTCTGAACACCACCGCTGTACAGCACGCCCCACGGCAAGAGGACGCCGACCGCCTCGGTGACCTATGTGGACGACGCCGCAAGGTCCCTGGGAAAGGAGTTCCCGAAGGTGGTGGACAGGCTCCTCAACGAGGTCTTCCGCAGCGAGCAGGCCGAGCCGGCTCAGCCGACGGGCTGAGCACCGTGGACCCCTCTACCCCTTGAGGGCGGACTCCTTGCGCTCGTACATCAGGTAGAGCGCGAACCGGGCCACGCCGAACTCGCCGAGCTCGGCGTGGCCGGTCCACATGCGCGGACGCCGGGCCGGAAGGCCACCGAGAGAAACGGACTTCTGGCTGGAATTTTTCGCAATACGGCCACCTCCTCACCACAAGTGGGTTCCAAGAGATCGACAAGACACTCCGGTCATGCTCTCCGGCGAATGCCGTCGCCGTTCACAGCTGGCAGGAGAAGCATGCATCGCCTATTCGCGCGGACGTCGTCATGCGTCGCGCTCATCGTGGGGTCGTTGCTCACCGGAGGCGTCGCACACGCCGAACCGGCCCCGATGGTCAAGATCGTCCTGGAGAGCTTCATCGCCTACGACCTGGAGGAGAGCGGGCACGACGAGATCTACGTCAACACCCAGCACGGGGGCAAGAATCGCAACATCTTCCCGACGAACAGCCACGACCTGTCGGTGGCCCGCGACGACTGCGTCTACATCAGCGGGAACGGCTGCCCCCCGGGCACCAACAGCCGGGGCTACTACTACGCCTACCAGCCCATCTACCCGGCCAACGGCACGCTGATGATGATCACCCTCTACGAGGACGACATCTCGGGAGACGACGCGCTGCTCAACGTGCCGCTCTGGCCCCAGCCGATCAGCGAGAACCAGTACTTCCACGAGGACGCCGACATGAACGGCCACCACTACGTGCTCAATTTCCGCCTGGAACCCTTCTACTCCTGACCGGAGGACCGCATGGGCACCATCCCGTCCAGGATCGCCGCCGTCACCGCGGCGCTGACGCTGGCCACGGCTTTCACGCCACCCGCCCACGCCGCCGCGACGGCCGCGGCCGACCCGGCGCCCCTCAAGCTCGTGTTCGGCTCGCTTCAGGCCGACGATCTCGAGGAGAGCGGCGAGGACGAGATCCGCGTCGAGGTCAAGGCTCCCGGCGAGCACTACTACGCATGGCCCACCAACGGCGACGAGGCCGACACCAAGGTCAGGACCTGCTGGGTGTGGACGAGCGACGCCGCGGCGTGTTCCGCCGGCTCCACCCAACGCTCCGCGGGGCCGTACGTCCACCTGACGGTCCATCCCGGCGCGACGTTCACGATCGAGGTGTGGGAGGACGACCACATCGGCGACGACCTGTTGTTGCGCGTCCCGGTGACCGTCACGGACGAACAGCCCCGGCGCATCGACGTCACCTCCCCTTCAGGCAAGGGATTCTCCTACCATCTGGTGGCCCGCCTGGACCCCGCGTGACGTTCGCGCACGACCACCGCCCGCACTCTCCCCCCGCTTCGACCAAGGGCCCCGACCAAGGGCTTCGACGGAGGACGGAGAGAGTGCGGGGCTCATGGCGCCACGCCCGGCCTCCGACCGGAGAGTCCGGGCGGACCGGGCGCTATCCGATGTGGCTACCGGGCGCTATCCGATGTAGCTGATGAAGAACGGGAGCTCCTGCTCGCCGTCCTCGACGGTGCCGATCGAGCCGTTGGGGTGCAGGACGACGTTGGCGCCGTTGTAGTTGTCGCCCTTCCACGAGCCGATCCAGGTCGGCCCGTCGATGTAGGTCGCCAGGCTCGTACGCCAGGTGTCGGAGGGCACGTCGGCCAGCTGACGGCCCGCTCCCTCGTTGGCGATGAACCTGATGGCCTCGGGCCGCGTCTTCTTCATGCCCTTGCCGTACCAGTAAATCCGGTAGGAGCCCACCGCGTCCGCGGACTCGTCTGCGGGAAGCTCGATCTCCACCGGCTGAACGATCTGGTCGGTCATGGTGACTGTGCCTTTCGCGTCAGGAAACACGCGCCGGACGGCGCACCCTCCACCAATACCCACAGAGATCATCTAACTACTCTAGGTGCATATATTTGGGTTAGTCGGCGCTCGGCAAACCTTTCCCGATCCTCCCCCTTGCGAGGGAGGGAGGTCGCTCCGCCGTGGGAGGCGCCGGGCGGGCGGTGACGGGATCGTCGAAGCATGACGGCTTCACAGGTGAGCGAGACGGCCCCGCGGACACGCCGGGCGGTGTGGGCGGGATACGGCGCGGCGGCGTGGGGGTTCCTGTTCGCCCTGCCGAGCTTCTACTGGGCACTCGGCGGAACGGCCGGCGCCACCACGACGCTCGCCCCGCCCCTGGTGAAGCTGGCGCAGGACCGGGTCACCTGGTTCCTCGTGGTCCTGTGGGTCACCGGCGTGCTCAAGGTCGTCGGAGGAGCGGTGGGGCTCGCCCTGGTACGCCGCTGGGGCGTGGGCATGAGCCGGCTCCTGCAGTTCGCCGCCTGGGGCGCCGGGGTGCTGCTGCTGTGGCACGGCGGCCTGTTCGTAGTGCAGGGACTGCTCCTGCAGGCCGGCGACACCGAGCTCCCTCAGGAACTTCTGCCGGTGATCCGCTGGTACACCTACCTGTGGGGCCCGTGGTTCATGGCGGGCGGCCTGCTGTTCCTGGTGGCCGCGCGCGTTCACCTGCGTGGCCTGGCCGATCGCCGGGGCGCCGTGATCGCCGGGGTGATCGGCGGATCCGGCGCGCTGGCGCTGTCGGTGGCGATGCTGATTCTGGGCATCGGATAGCCGGTTGCGGACATCGGGGAGCCGGTCCTGCCCGCTCGGCCATCGCGAACGGGACTGGCGGCGAGCCCGATCAACGGTTGACGGACGCCGAGCCCGCGGCTGGCGGTGAAGTCATCCTGACCGCGGGAAGGGAGGCCGCGGTGCCGGATGAGGACAGGATCGCTGTACGGTCCCGGGGCGTCGCGGCCGGTGCCGCAACGGTGGGGCTGCCGGCGGTGGCGACCTTCGCCGGCCACATAGCCGGGCTGGGCCGGGACAGGGACAGGGACAGGGACGTGGCGGCCGGTCGGCGGCCACCACGGCGGACGGCCTATCCCGGGAAACCGGCGAGCCGGTTCACCTCGGCCAGGGCGAGTTCCCATGGATAGTCGCCGAAGTCATCGGCTCCGGAGCTGGGAGCGGGAGGCTCGAACTCCCCGGGGCCCAGAAGGACGCGCACGCCTTCGGCCCGCAGGCGTTCGACGCTGTGCCGGAACGGGGCCCGGGCGGCGAGCGCGCTGTTCACGAACGGCACCACCACGACGGGGACACCGAGACCCGGGGCCTCGGACAGAACACCCAGGGCGTAGGTGTCGGCGATGCCCTGGGCGAACTTGTTGACGGTGTTGTAGGTCGCGGGAGCGACGATGACCGCGTCGGCCCGCGGCGGCTTGGGCTCGTCCGGTCTGCGGTACCGGCTGCGAACGGGGCGGCCGGTCCGCCTTTCCAGCTCTTCGACGTCGATGAAGTCCAACGCCGGCGGGGTGGCGACGATCTGGACGGTCCAGCCCTCGCCCTGGGCCATCGCGGCGAGCCGGCCGGCCTCGGCGGCGGGGCTCGCTCCGCACACGATCACGTAGAGGACCTTGCCGGTACGGCTCACGCGGCGGCTCCGGGCATCTCGGCGAACTGGCGGGCTGCGCGGCGGACGCCGATCGGAGCCGGGGACAGGAGATCACGGATGGGCTGGAGGGCGCCAGGGCGAGGCCATGGTTCATCCGGAGACCCGCGGTCAGATCTGCCACAGATGTGATCGGCTTTCCCATACGTAATCATCTGTCACTACGATTCCCGCCTGTGAGTGACAGGCAACATCCCACCGGTACCGCGGTGTTCGTCGATCAGACCGGCCGCCGCAGGCGCCTTCTGAAGATCACCGGAATCGTCGGCGGCACGTTGGTGCTCGCGTCGGCGGCGACCATGATCGGTGGGCTGTTCACCGGTACCCCGCTGTCGGTGGTCGGCTGGCCCGGAGACGGCCCTACCCGGCCGTCCCCCATCACCACGGCCGACCCCACACGATCTGCAACGCCCGTACCGACCCCAGAGGCCACCGCGGCTCCGGCCCTGACGCGCCCGACGACGCCGGCCCGCCGTACACCTCGGCCCACCGCGTCCCCCCGGCATCGGGTGGCACCCCTGCCGGCGCGTTCGGACGAGCCGGTCCCGCCCGCCGAGGCCTCCCCCTCGTCCGCGCCGCCGAGGCCGGAGCCGACGGCACCGGAGCGGTCGCCCGAGCCGACTTTCGAACAGACGCAGCCGCCGGGCCAGGCCAAGACGCCGCCCGGCCGCGATCCGAACAAGATCCCGGGACAGAAGAAATGACGTCGCCGGAAACCTCGGCCACCCGGGTGTGGCCGCCGCCGGACCCGGCGGGAGCGACGAGACCCGACACCTCCGTCACCGCGACCCTCACCGATCTGGCGCCTCCCCTTTCCCAGCCTCCCCCCGAACGGTCCGCGGGCGGCGGGAAGCGCCCCGGCACCCGACGACGCCGGCGTCAGGCCGACCCGCGCGGGCACTGGTTCCTGGTCGCGGTCGGCGTCGTGCTGATGGCCGGGGCGCTGCTGCTCAACGGATACGCCACCAACGCGGCGGGAGAGACGCGCGCCACCCCGCCGCCGACCGACCGGCCTTCCGCGGAACTCGACCAGGTACGGCGCGGCGGGCCGGTCCTGAACCTCACCGGTGACAAGCCGGACAGCGCCCGCCTCCTGCCCCACACCGTCGCGCTCACCTTCGACGACGGCCCCGACCCTCGCTGGACGCCCCGGTTGCTCGACGTGCTCGCCAAGCACGGCGCCAAGGCGACGTTCTTCACGGTCGGCGCCCGAATCGCCGAGAACCCCGAGCTGACCCGGCGGATCATCGCCGAAGGCCACGAGATCGGCAACCACACCTACGTCCACGCCGATCTCACCGCCGTGCCGCAGTGGAGACTGCGACTGGAGCTGTCACTGACCCAGAAGGCGCTGGCCGGCGCGGCCGGAGTGCACACCCGCCTCGTGCGCCCGCCGTACTCCTCCTCACCGGCGGCCGTCACCGGCCCCCAGTTGCGGACGCTGCGCACCATGGGCGGGCAGGGATACCTCGTCGCGCTCACCGACCTGGACACCAAGGACTGGGCCAGACCCGGCGCCGAGCAGATCGTCCGCGCCGCGCTTCCCCGCCGGGGCAGAGGTGCGGTGATCATGATGCATGACTCTGGAGGGGATCGGGGTCAGACCGTCGTCGCGGTGGACCGGCTGCTCACACGACTCGCCGGGCAGAGGTACCGGACCACGACGCTCACCTCCGCACTCGGCATGCCCTCGGCTCATACCCCGGCCGGAGGCATGGACCGTTTCGTCGGCACCGGGCTGAGTCTCGCCCAACGTGGAGCGGCCGCCTTCACCACGGCGATGACGTGGGTCCTGGCCGCCGCCGGCGTGCTCACCCTGCTGCGACTGCTGTTCTTCCTGATCCTGGCCTGGGTGCACGCCCGGCGAGCGCGGGGCGGTAAAAGGCGTGCCGGACGTGCCCCGGCATGGCCCGCGCCGCCCGCCGTCACCGTGATCGTCCCCGCCTACAACGAGGAGGCGGGGATCGAGGCCACCATCCGTTCGCTGGTGAACACCGACTACCCCGGCGTGCTGGAGGTGATCGTCGTGGACGACGGCTCCTCCGACGGCACCGCCGCCATCGCCGCTTCCCTCGACCTGCCCGGGGTGCGGGTGATCCGCCAGGAGAACGGCGGCAAGCCGGCGGCCCTCAACACCGGCATCGCACACGCCTCACACGACATCCTGGTCATGGTGGACGGCGACACCGTCTTCGAGTCCGCCACCATCGGACACCTGGTCCGGCCGCTCGCCGACCCGGCCGTGGGCGCGGTCAGCGGTAACACCAAGGTCGGCAACCGGCGTGGCATGATCGGCCGCTGGCAGCACATCGAATACGTCATCGGCTTCAACCTCGACCGCCGCGCATTCGACCTGCTGGGCTGCATGCCCACCGTGCCGGGGGCGATCGGGGCCTTCCGGCGTTCGGCGCTGCAGGAGATCGGTGGCGTCAGCATCGACACCCTGGCCGAGGACACCGACCTGACCATGGCGATGTGCCGGGGCGGCTGGCGGGTGGTCTACGAGGAGAACGCCCTGGCCTGGACCGAGGCGCCGACCTCGCTCGGTCAGCTGTGGCGTCAGCGCTACCGATGGTGTTACGGCACGCTACAGGCGATGTGGAAGCATCGCCGCGCGATCGCGGAGCCCGGCCCCTTCGGCCGTCGCTGCCTGGGCTACCTGACGCTCTTCCAGGTGGTGCTGCCGCTGCTCGCCCCGGTCGTGGACATCATGGCCGTCTACAGCGTGATGGTGGGAGACCCGCTGCCCGTGGTCGCGGTCTGGGCGGGATTCGTATTGGTTCAGGCCTTCAGCGGCTGGTACGCGCTCCGGCTGGACCGCGAGCGGGCCTTGGTGCTGTGGGTTCTGCCGTTGCAGCAGTTCGTCTACCGGCAGTTGATGTACCTGGTGGTGATCCAGTCGGTGGCGACCGCCGTACTCGGGGTGCGCCTGCGCTGGCAGACGATCCGCCGCGAAGGCACTTTCGCGACATGAGAGCCCGTCCGGAGCCGGTTGACCGCCCGGCGACCGGACGGCCTCTCCACGCGTTCTGGGCAGGGGTCCGCGAAACGTGAGGTCCTCTTCCGAGTCGCTCAACCCCGTCGGGGGCCGATGCGACGCGACAGCGGCGTCACCCAGTGGTCGCCATAGGCACTTTGAAGCCGGGCCAGCCGCCAGTCGGCACCGGTGACCGTGCCGCGGCAGAGGGCGCTCGGGCATCGACACGACATGGTCCACGTCTCCACTCCGCTGTGGGTGGCGTAGTCCAGCGACAGTTCCTCGCCGGGCATGACGGGCCTGCGCGCGACGACGGTGGTGGAGTCGTCATGCCAGAGGTTGGGATCGCAGGAGTGGTTGCCGTAGCGCACCGGATGAGCGGGATCGATGAGCAGGTGGACGCCGTCTTCGACGGTCAGGCTGCTGTAGGGAGGCGTCAGGCCGGCCAGGGTCGCATCGTCGATGACTCGCCCCCCGAGTCGCATGACGACGTCTCCCCGGCTGATCTCCGCGGTGGCGAAGAGCCCGAGTCCTTCGATCGGTGACGGGCGGACTTCGGCGCTCGGCGTGAGCCAGCACTCGGTCGGGTAGCGGCTCACGGCCGTCATCGCGGTTCTCCTGGTCGCTTGTCATGACGAAGGCTCGACTCGCCTCCCGGATGTCCATGTCGCGGAGTCCCGTTGGGGCCTCCATCGCCGAGGAGAGCTCTCATGCCCCTCCGCGCAGCGGCCGGACCTTGATGACGCGGCTCGCACCTGCGGATTGATCGGCGGCCGCGGATCACACTGATCAGGAGGGACGCCACCCGACAGGCTTCGTCGTCGGGGTGAGCACGAGCAGTCGCAGTTCGTTGGGCTGCAGTTCCAGGGTCTGGCTCGTGTAGCCGCCGTCCGCGCGCGGACCGATGACGAACTGCTCCACCGGATCGAGCGTGCCGGTGTCGGACTCGCTACCGATCTTGTAGCGGGTCACGAGCACGTTGGACGTCCTGAACGCACTGGGAAAGTTCGTCAGGACGGTCTTGGACTGGTACGCGGCCTGGTGCGTCCACTGGTAGTTCCACGTCATCACCGACACCTTGCCGGGCTCCGCGGCCGCAAGGCCGTACACGCCGATACCCTGCGGGCTGAGCGCGTCGGAGGTCGCCGCGTATCTGGTCCTCGGCAGCATCGACTGCATCAGCACCGTGTTGTAGTACGGCCGGGCGACTCCGGTGGCGGTGTCCTCGAACAGGTCCTTCCTGTCGTTCTCCGGATGGTCGATCGTCCAGTGGAACGGTGTGACCCCCGACTGGTTCAGGTAGTAGTAGTGCAACGAGGCCAGGGCGGCCGCCTGGATGTGGAGATCGGCCGACAGTCCCAGAGAGGACTCCCTGTCCTTGGGAAAGACGCCTGTCTCGCTGACCAGCGCGGGAAGGGTGGCGAGTCCACGCTGTGAGAGCATCGCGTTCAGCTGGGCCCGCTCGGTGGAGACGATCGCCGGGTTCTCCTTCAAAGCCGTCCACTTTGTCGGGTCACCTGAGGTGTCGATCAGGTACTGGTGGTAGGAGATGAAGTCCAGTCGCTTGTGCGGATCCTGGTCGGCGGCGTACAGGTCGAGGAACTGGCCGATCCGCCGCACAGTGAAGATGTCGGTGGTCGGACCGCCGATCTTGATTTTCGGCCCTGGTAGCCCCATCGCGTTGACCGCGTTCACCACCCGGTAGGTGAACCTGTACATCGGGTAGTAGTCGGCGATGCTCGGCGTCTCGTTCTCCGACTCCAGCCATTCGATGGAGGGAAAGCGCCTCTTGTAGTCGGCCATCATGTCGCGCTGGGCCGTGAACAGTTCGGCCTCGGTGAACGCGCCCCCGGTGACAAGAGGGTCGTAGTTGGACTGCCAGTTGACGAGCAGGGCGCGCGAGCGGGACGCATGGGCCGTCAGATAGTCGTACGACCTGTCATATCTGGGCGTCCTGGTGGTGACGTCGTACGCGTCGGTGAACTTCAGCCACACCCTGCTCTGGTCGAGCCCGATCCTGTCGAGAGCGGCGTCGGTCGCCGTGCCGTACCTCCAGCTCTTCGGGATGGCGCTCAACTGGCGTCCAGGGGGGAAGGGGAAGTCTCCCAAGCTGCGAGACAGGTCCACCCGCACCGTATTCGGCGCCGCGGCGCTCGCGGCCACGGCGGAGTGCTGACCGCCGGGCAGGGCGACTGCCGCGATCGCTGTGACGAGCATCAGCGACAGGCCTGACAACTTGGAGCGGAGCACGGGACCTCCTATGGGCGCGCAAGTGGCGATCATGATGCCAAACGTGAAAGACGATACGGCCCGGGCTGCCGAGAGCGTCACCGCACCCGATTTCACCGAGACGTCCGAACGTGAGGGCGGGGAGAACCTCATCGAGCACCCGCTCCTGCTCGCCGCGCTCACTCGCCGGCGCAGGCAGCGCGGGGCGGGGTGTCCAAGCACCCACGCCGTCCCTCAACTGCCCACGACCGGCAGCCGGGGAACGGCTCCTGATCGCCCGTGTGCTGGCCGACGCGCTGGCCGAAGGCCGCTGTCGGGACCGCGCGACCACCGCCACCGTGGGCTCGTCCGCGCAGGCCGCTCGGGTTCGAACGGAGCGGGGCCGAGCGTACCGATCGTGAGGCCGATGGCCATGGCGATGTGTCTCATGACCACCAACCTAGGAAGAATCTGGCTCAGAGATATAGTCCAGTTCCATGGAGAGTCAGTGGTCCAGACTGGGGCTGGACCTCCATCTGCGGCTCGCTCCCTCGCACGGCCTGCGGGCGGGCCTCGAGCACGCGCTGCGCGACGCGGTGCGCGAGGGCCGGCTCGCGCCCGGCACGCCGCTGCCGTCCTCGCGCGCCCTGGCCGGCGACCTGAACGTGGCCCGCGGCACCGTCACCCAGGCCTACGACCAACTGGTCGCCGAGGGCTATCTCACCTCGCGCCCCCGATCGGGAGTATGGGTGGCCGACCACCCCGCCGCGCCCCGCCGGACGAGCATGCCGCCCCCGCGCACCACCCTGCCGCCGGTGCACGGGGTCGACCTGCGCTCGGGCCTGCCGGACCTGTCGACCTTCCCCAGGCGTGAGTGGCTGGCCGCGACCCGCCACGTCCTGCAGAGCGCGCCCAACACCGCCTTCGGCTACGGTGACCCGACCGGCAGCGCCGAGCTCAGACAGGTGCTCGCGGAGTATCTCGGCCGGGCCAGAGGTGTGGTGACCACACCCGACCACATCATCGTGTGCGCGGGGTACGCGCACGCGCTGCGGCTCGTCTTCCGGGCGCTCGCCGACAGCGGCGCGGCATCGATCGCCGTCGAGGACCCCTCCGAGCCCGACTATCCCCGCCTCGCCGCCCAGCACGGGCTGGAGGTCCGTCACATCCCCGTCGACGGGGAGGGCCTGGCGGTGGCCGGGCTGGCCGATGAGGCGGCCGTCGCCGTCACCCCCGCGCACCAGTACCCCCTCGGCGTCACGCTCGGCCCCGCCCGGCGCGCGCAGCTGCTGGCCTGGACCAGGCGCACCGGCGGCTTCGTGATCGAGGACGACTACGACGGGGAGTTCCGCTACGACCGGCAGCCGGTCGGCGCCCTGCAAGGGCTCGCTCCCGACCGGGTCGTGTACGCGGGCACGGCCAGCAAGATGGTCGCCCCCGGCCTGCGCATCGCCTGGATCGCCGTACCGGACGACCTGCTTCCCCTGGTGCGGCGCTCGATGCACTGGGACGAGGCGTACGTCGGCGTCATCGACCAACTCGCGCTGGCGCACCTCATCAGGACCGGCGAGCTCGATCGACATCTGCGCCGCTGCCGCGTCCGGTACCGGCGGCGTCGGGACCGGCTCGGCGCGGCCGTCGAACGGCGACTGCCGCACGCGCGACTGTCGGGGATCGCCGCGGGGCTGCACGCCGTCCTCCACCTGCCGGGCACCGGCATGGCGGAGGCGGAGCTGCTGGCCCACCTGACCGGCCGGGGCATCGCCGTCGACGCGCTGTCCATGTTCTACGACCGGCCGGAGGACGCACCGCTCGGCGTGGTCATCGGCTACGCGACACCGCCGGAGCACGCCTTCGACCACGCGCTGCACGAGCTGATCGCGGGCCTGCGCGAGTGCCTGCCGCCGACCGGACCGCCGCCCCCCACAGGGTCGCCGTGACCCCGGCGCCGCCACCGTGCGGCTTGATGCCGACGCGCCAGACCAGGCGACGCTACTTGTCAGGGTCGTGACCGCGTTGTCATGGTCGTGGCCGCGGTCGGCGTACAGGCAGGCGGGCCGCTTGCGGGGCCGTCCGCGGCGACCGCGCACCGGGGGAATCGCCTTGTTGCGGCCTGGGTGGCGATCACGATGGCACGGGGAACGAAGATCGAAGACGTTAGTGGCACGCGGCTCTTCGCAGCCTCGGGAACAGTGAGGCCCAGGTCAAGGAGCCATGCCTCTGACCTGGGCCTTCGTAGCACGAGCCGACGAGGGGAATCGAACCCCTGACCTACAGTTTGGAAGAGCTCGGCACGCAACCCTCTGAGCTGCCGCGTTCCAGGTCAGAGGCGGTCTTGAGTCCCCGTGAGTCCCCTTGGATGACCCTCCTGACGGGCACGCAACGGGCACGGAAGATTATGAAGTTCCGCCGAACAGCAGAAGGCCAGGTCTCCGAATGGTGGATGACCTGGCCTTCTGTCTACGAGCCGACGAGGGGAATCGAACCCCTGACCTACAGTTTACAAGACTGTTGCTCTGCCGATTGAGCTACGTCGGCATGGTCGCCTGACGAGTGTAGTCGGCTCACGCCCCGGACGTCACCGAGCCGGAGGAATGAGTCGGACAGACCTTGGCGGGCCCTGCGGATCCCCGCCGTGGCGAGGATCCGCGTGACAGGCCTAGCGACGGCGGTGGCGGGCCACCTCGTAGAGGGCGACGCCCGCGGCGACGCCCGCGTTGAGGGACTCGGCCGCGGCGTTCATGGGAATGCGGACGACCAGGTCGCAGGACTCCCGGACCAGGCGGGACAGGCCCTTGCCCTCCGACCCCACGACGACGACCAGCGGGCCGTCGAGCAGGTTGGCGTCACCGATGTCGATGGTGCCCTCGCCGTCCAGGCCGATCACGAACAGACCGGCCTCCCGGTATTCGCGCAGGGTGCCGGTCAGGTTGGCCGCGCGGGCGACCGTCATGCTGGCCAGGGTGCCCGCGGAGGTCTTCCAGGCGCCTCCCGTCACCCCGGCCGAACGGCGGGAGGGGATGAGGAGCCCGTGGGCGCCGAAGGCGGTGGCCGAGCGGGCGATGGCGCCGAGGTTGCGTGGATCGGTGACACCGTCGAGGGCCACGATCAGCGGCACCTCGGCGGCGTCCTGGGCGATGGCGACCAGGTCCTCCGGGTGGGCGTATTCGTAGGCCGGGATCTGCAGGGCCATGCCCTGGTGGATCGCACCCTCGGTGAGGCGGTCCAGCTTCTCCCTGCCGACCTCCAGCATCGCGATGCCGCGGTCGGCGGCGATCCGGACCGACTCCTTGACCCGCTCGTCGTTGTCGATGCGCAGGGCGACGTAGAGCGTGCTGGCGGGCACGCCGGCCCGCAGCGCCTCAAGAACGGGGTTGCGGCCGCCGATGTATTCCGGGGCGTCCTCGCTGCGCCTGGCCCGGACCGGGGTGCGCGGGGAGGAGGGCCGGCCGCCCCTCTCCTCGCGCTCGATCCGCTCGGTGCGCGCCTTGTCCTTGTGCCAGTGCCGCATGTGCGCCGGCGGGGTCGCCCCCCTGCCCTCCAGGCCACGGCGGACGTTGCCGCCCGTGCCCTTGGTCGGACTCTTCTTCTTCGCGGGTCGCCCGGACCCCTTACCCCCACCAGCCATGCTGTCTAGAGTACGGCCTGCTTTTACCGCGACAGTTCCCAACGAGGACCTTGGGGGGTGTCCTCCACAAGGATCCCGGCTTCGGCGAGCTGGTCGCGGATGCTGTCGGCCGCCGCGAAGTCCTTGCGCCCCCGGGCCGCCTGACGCTGCTCCAGGGCCACGCCGACCAGCGCGTCCACGGTCGAGCGCAGGCCCGCGTCGCCGCCCGAGGCACGCCACTGCTCCGAGCGCGGGTCCAACCCGAGCACGTCGAGCATGTTCTGCGTCTCGGCCAGCAATCTGGCGACCTGCTCCTTGTTGCCCTGCGCCAGGGCGACGTTGCCCTCGCGGACCACCTCGTGCACCACGGCGAGCGCCTGCGGGGTGCCCAGGTCGTCGTCGAGCGCGTCCGCGAAGGCCTGGGGCAGCGGCGCGTGCGCGTCCACGTCGTGGATGACCTCGGCTGCCCGGGTGACGAAGCCCTCGATGCGCTGGTAGGCGGCGGCGGCCTCGACCAGCGCCTCCTCGGAGTAGTCGATCGACGAGCGGTAGTGCGGCGCCGCCAGGTAGTAGCGGAGCTCGACCGGGCGGACCTTCTTCGTCACCTCGGGAATCAGCAGGGAGTTGCCGAGCGACTTGCTCATCTTCTCCGCGCCGATCTTGAGCATGCCGTTGTGCATCCAGTAACGGGCGAAGCCGTCACCGGCCGCCTGCGACTGGGTCAGCTCGTTCTCGTGGTGCGGGAAGATCAGGTCGACACCGCCGCCGTGGATGTCGAAGGTCGGTCCGAGGTATTTCGTCGCCATGGCGGAGCACTCCAGGTGCCAGCCGGGACGGCCGCGGCCCCACGGGGTCGGCCAGGTCGGCTCGCCGGGCTTCTCGCCCTTCCACAGCGCGAAGTCGCGCGGATCCCGCTTGCACGAGTCGGTGTCGGTGTCGCCGGCGGCCCGCATGTTGTCGAGCCTCTGATTGGACAGCGAGCCGTACCGGTCGGCGTAGGACATGACATCGAAGTAGACGTCGCCACCGGAGGCGTAGGCGTGACCGGCCGCGATCAGCCGCTCCATCAGCTCGATCATCTCGGGCACGTGGCCGGTCGCCCGCGGCTCGACGGTGGGCGGCAGGCAGCCGAGCACCTCGTAGGCCCAGGTGAAGGCGCGCTGGTTGCGCTCGGCGACGACGAACCAGGGCACGCCCTCGGCCGCCGCGACTCGGATGATCTTGTCGTCGATGTCGGTGACGTTCCGGCAGAAGGTCACCTCATAGCCCGAGCGGATCATCCAGCGGCGCAGCACGTCGAAGTTGACGCCGGAGCGGATATGCCCGATATGCGGGGGAGCCTGCACGGTGGCACCACACAGGTAGATCGACGCCCGGCCGGATTCGACCGGAACGAACTCGCGGACCGTACGTACGCTGGTGTCGTATAGGTGCAGGCTCACGAAGGAAAGGCTAACGCCTTACCTCACCTCACAAGCCGGGTTACGAGACGTTGAAGTTGCCCAGTGATGTCTTTTGTAGCCATTAACGGTGGATTGGCCATCGATGCCCGCCAGTGGACGGCATGGGCCGTCCACTGGCCGGAAAGTCAGCCCCGCAGGTAAACCCGCTCGGGGACGATGCGCACGATGAGCCGCTCCGCCCCCGGGTGCGCCTCCACCCACGACTTGCCCGTGTACTTGTGCGACAGCTCGTCGATGAGCGCCCCGGTCGGGTCCTCGGTCACCGTGACCTTCCCCCGCACTTCCGCGTAACGGTAGGGGTTGGCGTGGTCGACGACCACGATGGTCGTCCGCGGGTCATGCGCGAAGTTGAGGTCCTTGCGCCGCCCCTTGACCGTGGAGAAGACGATGTCGTCCCCGTCGGTTTTCGCCCAGACCACGCTGGCCTGCGGGCTGCCGTCGGCGTTCAGGCTCGTCACCGTGGCGAAGTTCGCGCCGTCGAACAGCGCGCGCACGCCGGCGGACAGTTCTGCCATGTCGATCTCCAATCCTGTTTCACTCCATCGATCACGTCCGGTGTCGATTCTGTAGGCTCGAGACGCCATGGACGTCAAATCCCCCGCGGCGGCAGACCCGATCTCCCGCCCGTCCTCGACCCCGCCCCCGCCCGCCCGGCCGAGCCGGGTCGCCGTCGCCCTGCGCCGTACCGGGATCGCCGTCGCCGGAGTCGGCGTGGCCGCGCTCACCGCGGCCGCGTGCGTGCTCTCTTTCGACGACCTGCGCGCCCTCGCCGTCATCGGCGAGGCCGATCGGAGTCTCGCCTACCTCTACCCCGCGGCCTTCGACGCGCTGCTCGCCATCGCGATGATCGGCATCCTGCTGCTGCGGGGCGGACGCCGGCCGGTCCGCCTGCAGGCGGGGGTGATCCTGACCCTGCTGCTCGTCGCCGCGGCCGCCGCCGAGGTGGTCACGGCCCTGCGGATCGAGGTGGACGTACGGCGGGCGGCCGTCGTGGTGGCCGTCGCCCCATGGGTGACCCTGGCCCTGGCCCTGTGGCTCTGGCTCCTGATGATCAAGCATGCCGCCGCCCGGCGGGCCGCCGTCGACGCTGCGACGGCGGACCACGACCGCGACATCGTGCCGTTCCCGGACGCCGACCTTCCGACGGCCGAATATCCGGCCCGGCCGGCCCAAGCCGCTCACCCCGTCCACACCGCCCATGCGGCCCACACCGCCCATGCCGTCCAGCACCCTGCGGCCGAGGTCGTGCTCGACCCGCAGGCCGCCCCTCCCCTGGAGTCCGCTCCGCATCACGACCTCCCACCCGGCGTGCCGGTGGTCGGCCCCACCCCCGCCCCGGAGACGCCCGAGATCGACGATCTCCCCGAGCCTCCCGCGGACTCGCTGCCGGCCGCCGAATCGGCACCGGAACCGGCGCCGGAACCGGTGCCCGGACCGACGGCCGAGCCGGAGCCGGAGCCGGAGCCGGTCAGAGCGGCGGACAAGCCCCTGCGCTGGGGCGACCTGGTCCGGCCCCAGCGGGGAGACCTGCTCGTCCATCCGCCCCGCGCAGCCGTACGGCAGGAGCGGGAAACGGAGGTCGGTGACCGCGACGCCGACACCCAGCCGATCCGCGTGATGGCCGGGGAGGCGTCGCCCGACCCGGCGCACGGCGCCGAGGCGGCCGATCGCCAGGAGCGCACGGCGAGGACGGTCTCGCGGTCCGAGCCGCACGCCGGGGACGCCAGGGGCGCCGGGGCCGAACCACACACCGGAGACATCCGAGACACCGAGGACGCCGGGAGCACCGCCGAGGTCGAACCGCACACCGGAGACATCCGAGGCACCGAGGACGCCGGGGACGCTGCCGAGGGCGCCGCCGGGGCCGAACCACACGCTGAGGAGCGCGCGGCTCAGTCCGAGTCGTCCGCCGAGGACCTCACCGTCTCCCCGCCGCACACCGAGGACACAGGGGACACCGAAGGCACCACGGCTCAGGACGCCTCGCCCCAAGCCGAGCCGGCCGCCCAGGAACCCGTCCGGCGCCCTGCCAAGGGCTCCGCCAAGGACCCTGCCAAGGACCCGGCCAAGGGCTCCACCAAGGATCCTGTCGAAGATTCCGCCGAGGACCCTGCCGAGGATCCCGCCGAGCACTCTGCCGCGACCGACGCGACCGATCGGCCCGGGACCCACGAGACCGCCGCCCCGCCCTCGGGCCGTATGCGCAGCACACCCGTGCCTCCGGAGGATTGACCCCCTCCCGTCCCGAAGGCGGGGCCTCCACAGCCCCGAAGGGTGAGGCCTTCACGGCGGGAACGCCCGGCGAAAGCTTGACCGGGCCCGCACCACCCCCTGACGTGATCCGGGGAACCAAGCGGGCGTGACAACGTGTTGGGTACACGCCGCGGACAACAGCGGCTTTCCTCTGCAAAATCTCCCCTATGGGATCTTTTCCCGTCGCGGCGAGTTCCCACGTGTCGGGGTCGCGATCGGCGACCAGGTGCTCGACCTGGGCGTGCTGGCGGCCAGAGGGGTGCTACCGGGCCGCTGGTTCGCCTCGGGGACCCTCAACGCCTTCCTGTCCGCCGGACCCCGGGTCTGGCACGAGGTCAGGGAGCGGCTGCTCGGGTTGCTCGGCGACGCCTCGCAGCGTCCCGCCGTGCTGCCCGCGCTCGTGCCGATGACCGAGGCGCTGATGCATCTGCCGTTCGGCGTGGCCGACCTGGTCCGGTTCCAGGCGTCGATCGAACACGCGACCAACGTGGGCCGGATGTTCCGCCCGCCGTCCGATCCTCTCCCGCGCAACTGGCCGCAGATGCCGGTCGGCCAGTACGGCAGGGCGTCGAGCGTGGTGGTGTCCGGCACGCCGATCGTTCGGCCGTCGGGCCAGCTCCGGGGCCTGGAAGGAGCTGACCCGGTCTTCGGGCCGTCCGCTCGGCTGGATCTGTCCGCCGAGATCGGCTACGTGGTCGGCGTTCCGTCCGCACCGCCGTACGGGCCGGGCACGGACGATTTCGAGGACCACGTCTTCGGGGTGGTGCTGGCCTGCACCTGGCGAGCTCATGACATCGCCGCCTGGGAGAGCACTCCGCTCGGCCCGTTCCTCGGTCAGTTCGCGACCTCGGTCTCGCCGTGGGTGCTTCCGCTCGCGGCCTTGGAACCGGCTCGGGTGGAGCCGCCCGTCCAGGACCCGCCGCCGCTGCCTTACCTGAAGACGACGCGGCCGTGGGGCCTGAACATCACCTTGCGGATGGAGCTGAACGGCCGGGTCGTGTCCCGGCCGCCGTTCTCCACCCAGTATTGGACCGGCCCGCAGCTATTCGCTCACAGCTCGGTGAGCGGCGCCCCGCTGCGGACCGGCGATCTACTCACCTCCGGGCCCGTGTCAGGACCGGCCAGAAGCCAGTTCGGCACGTTCCTCGAACTGACCTGGAACGGCCGGGACCCGCTCGGTGTGCCGGACGGAACCGAGCGGGTCTTCCTGCGAGACGGGGACGTCGTGCGCGTCACCGCGTCCGCCTCCGGACCGGAGGGCGTCCGGTTGAGCCTCGGTGAGGCCGTCGGAGTGGTTCACCCCGCTGTCTAGACCCTGCTCTCTAGACCCTGGACCGCTTGAGGCCGGCGACCAGACCGACACCGACGACGGCCAGGACGACCTGCATCACAAGCTCGATCCAGTCGATGCCATTGGTGGTCGCGACGCCGAGAACCTGGGCGATCGCGGTGCCGATGAGGGCGGCGACGATGCCGACGACGATGGTCAGCACCCATCCGATCGCCTGCCTACCGGGAAGCAGGAGACGACCGATGGCGCCGATGACGGCACCGATGACGATGGCCCCGAGAATGGATGCGATGGTCATATCATCAACCTCCCAGTGAGGTGACCTTCACTCTCACAGGGAGGTGGCTACCCCCTACGTCAGGGATATTCCTGGAAGTGGCAAAATCTTGGTTCAGCGCGCCTTTCCCATGCGCATCTGGACTACCAGCAGCACGCCGAGCACGGCCAGTGCGAGCTGGAGGATGTGCTCCCACCAGTCGATTCCCCGAGTGTCGGCGATTCCGAGCAGATGCGCGATGAGCGTGCCGACCAGCGCGGCGACGATGCCGACGATGAGCGTCAGACCTATCGAGAGGTTCTGCCGCCCGGGAATGATGAGACGCGCCAATGCTCCGATGACGGCCCCGATGACGATCGCGGAGACAATCGCTCCAATCATGCCTTGCTCCCCCCGGTGACGAGACATGGTCAATAGGGGGTTACCCAGGGCATTCGCAGATTATTCGCTGATAAAGGGGTGGCCCGCCACCGCGCCAGTAAACGGGCCACCGCCTTAATGAATCGGCGGGCATTCCGCACCACCCGCCGGAACGCTTTCGCGTTCGTGTTAGGAGACGTCTGAAACCCGGTCGAGGTTCACCACGATGGCGGTCGCGATGGCCGCCACGCCCTCGCCACGCCCGGTGAGCCCCAGACCGTCGGTCGTGGTGGCGCTGACGCTCACGGGCGCGCCCACGGCCGCGCTGAGGACCTTCTCGGCCTCGGCACGCCGAGGCGCCATCTTCGGGCGGTTCCCGATCACCTGGACGGCCACGTTGCCGATCTCGAAGCCGGCGGCGCGCACCTTACGGGCGGTCTCCTCCAGCAGGGCGGCGCCTGAGGCTCCCGCCCATCGAGGGTCGGAGGTGCCGAACAGGCCGCCGAGGTCGCCGAGGCCGGCCGCCGACAACAGCGCGTCGCAGGCGGCGTGAGCGGCGGCATCGCCGTCGGAGTGTCCGGCGAGGCCCGTCTCGCCCGGCCAGTGCAGGCCGGCGAGACGCAACTCACGCCCGGATGCGAACGGGTGGACGTCGACTCCGACGCCCACCCGTGGAAATGTCGTGTTCAGGAGTTGAGAACCTCGTCGAGCAGGGCTTCGGCCTTGTCCTCGTTGGTCTTCTCGGCGAGCGCGAGCTCGCTGACCAGGATCTGCCGGGCCTTGGCCAGCATTCGCTTCTCTCCTGCGGAGAGTCCGCGCTCCTTGTCTCGTCGCCACAGGTCGCGAACGACCTCGGCCACCTTGTTGACGTCACCGGACGCCAGCTTCTCCAGGTTGGCCTTGTAGCGGCGGGACCAGTTCGTGGGCTCTTCGGTGTGAGGCATGCGAAGCACGTCGAAAACGCGCTCAAGGCCCTCTTGACCGACGACATCGCGAACACCCACGAGTTCGGCGTTGTCAGCCGGCACCTGGACGGTAAGGTCGCCCTTGTCGACCTTGAGAACCAGGTAGGTCCTTTCCTCACCTTTGATGGTTCGGGTCGTGATTGCCTCGATCCGAGCAGCCCCGTGGTGGGGGTAGACGACAGTGTCGCCGACCTGGAAAGTCATGTGACAAGTACCCCTTCCGCTGTACTCAAGAGTACCACGTATCCACAGCCTCCCGGAACAGTGAAATCACCATAACTGCAGGTCAAAGCGGCATTTAAGGGCTTGACAAGAGCTCGACTGTATGAATCAAGGGGGAGAAAAGCGCCCATGACCTGCACTCCACGCCTCCTGATGAGCGGGCGGGGCGCGGGAAAACCCGGCAAAGCTCACGGATAGGGTTGGCTCTTGCCCTACCTCTTGTGTGACAAGGAGAACCCGCACCGTGACCCGCAACCGCCGTCACTGGGCGATCGCCGCCGCCGCGTTCCTCGCAGCCGCCCCGCTCCTGGCCGGCTGTGGCGCCGGATCCGACGCGAATACCAACCAGCCCTATTCTCCGACCGAGGCGCTCACCGCCAAGGTCAACGGGATCGACATCTCCCAGGCGTTCTTCCTGGGCCCCGACTCCGGCGCGACGCTGTCGGAAGGCGGGGCGACGCCGCTCTATCTGTCCGTGGTGAACACCAACCAGAGTCCTGACCGGCTCGTCGGCGTCGGCATCGACCCGGCCCTGGGCGCA
The DNA here is from genome assembly GCF_050949235.1 of Streptosporangium sp. CA-135522. Taxonomy (NCBI): domain Bacteria; kingdom Bacillati; phylum Actinomycetota; class Actinomycetes; order Streptosporangiales; family Streptosporangiaceae; genus Streptosporangium; species Streptosporangium sp. CA-135522. Next base: position 1,088,198 of record NZ_CP192026.1, on the reverse strand, counting down.
GCGAAGGTCACCACGGCGGTCGATCTGCCCGTCGAGAAGCGGGTGAGCGTCGGCAAGCCCACGCCCACGATCGTGATCGAGGGGCTCAAGAAGCCTCTGCGAGGCGGTGAGAGCATCCCGGTGCAGCTGCAGTTCGCCAACGCGGGCCTCGTCCCCCTCACGATCCCGGTCATCACCCGCAGCCGTGAGTTCGGCCAGCTCCCGCAGGCCCCGAACACCGGCGCGGCCCCGGCGGAGACCCCCGCGCCCACGCCTTCGACCACGCCTTCCGCCACTCCTTCGGCCACCGCGGAGGACGCCACCGGCGACCACTAGGAAAACGCGAGAAGCGCGAGAAGCACGAAAGGGGGTGTACGGCCCGCCGGGCCGTACACCCCCTTTTCGCGTCCGGAGAGGCGCCCCTGAGGCCTCTCCCAGTCTTCGGCCCTCAGTCTTCGGCGGGGTCGAACTTGTAGCCCAGCCCGCGGACGGTGAGGATGCAGCGCGGGCTGGAGGGATCGGACTCCACCTTGGCCCGCAGCCGCTTGACGTGCACGTCCAAGGTCTTGGTGTCGCCCACGTAGTCGGCGCCCCAGACGCGGTCGATGAGCTGGCCGCGGGTGAGCACCCGGCCGGCGTTGCGCAGCAGGACCTCCAGCAGCTCGAACTCCTTCAGGGGAAGCTGCACCTGCTGGCCGCGGACCGCGACGATGTGCCGGTCGACGTCCATCCGGACCGGCCCGGCGGCCAGCACCGCCGATTCCAGCTCCTCCACGTCGCCCTGGCGGCGAAGCACCGCCCTGATCCGGGCCACCAGCTCCCTCGACGAGAAGGGCTTGGTCACGTAGTCGTCCGCGCCGAGCTCCAGCCCGACGACCTTGTCGATCTCGCTGTCCTTGGCGGTGAGCATGATCACGGGAACGTTGGAGCGCTGGCGGAGGGAGCGGCAGACCTCGGTGCCGGGCAGGCCGGGCAGCATCAGGTCGAGCAGCACCAGGTCCGCGCCGTTGCGGTCGAAGGTGTCCAACGCCTCGGGGCCGGTGGCCGCGACCGCGACCTCGAAGCCCTCCTTGCGCAGCATGTATGACAGGGCGTCGGAGAACGACTCTTCGTCCTCGACTACAAGCACGCGAGTCACTGCGCGGCCTCCAAGGGGATGGTGGGGGTACCGGGTACGGCTACCGCCATGCCGCCGAAGGCGGGCAGGCGGAGAGTGAAGGTGGAGCCGGAGCCTTCCTTGCTCCACACCGTCACCGCGCCGTTGTGGGCGACGGCGACGTGCTTGACGATGGCCAGGCCGAGGCCGGTGCCACCGGTCGCGCGCGAGCGGGCGGCGTCGACGCGGAAGAAGCGCTCGAAGATCCGCTCCTGGGCACTCTCGGGGATGCCGATCCCCTGGTCGCTCACGCTTATCTCGACGGACTCGGTGTGGGCGCCGGCAGCGCGCGCGCTGACCACGACCCGCGTGTGCTCGGGGCTGTAGGCGACCGCGTTGTCGATGAGATTGCGCAGCGCGGTGACGAGGAGCTCATCGTCGCCCCAGACCTGCAGGCCCTCCGCGCCACCGGCCACGAGCGTGATGTCCTTGGCCGCCGCGGTGGTGTTGCATCGGTCGATGGCCTCGTGCACCGCCTCGTCGATCGGGACCGGCCCCGGGGTGGGAATGGGCTCGGCTCCCTGGATCCGGGAGAGCGTGATGAGGTCCTGGACCAGGTAGGTCAGGCGGGCCGCCTCGTGCTGCATGCGCCCGGCGAAGCGGGTGACCGCCTCGGGGTCGTCCGCGGCGTCCTGGATGGTCTCCGCCAGCAGCGAGAGCGCGCCCACCGGCGTCTTGAGCTCGTGGCTCACGTTGGCGACGAAGTCGCGGCGCACGGCCTCGACACGGCGGTGCTCGGTCTGGTCCTCGGCGAGCACGAGCACCTGACCGTGGGACCCCAGGGGGGCGACCCTGACGGCGAAGTTGGTCGACTCCTGGCCGAACTTGTGCCCGGCCACCTCGATCTCGCTCTCGCGGATCTCGCCGTCCCTGCGCACCTGTCTGGCCAGCGCGAGCAGCTCGGCCGCCATCAGGTGGTCTCCCCTGACCAGACCGAACGCCCGCGCGGCCGAACTGGCCCGCAGCACCCGGTCCTCCTTGTCGAGCACGACCGCCGAGGACGGCAGCACGGCCAGCACCGAGGCGACACCCTGGGGCAGCGCACCGGGCTCGACGTCGTCCACCGGCGTCGTCATCCGTCGCTGTCCCATGTTCTGGCGGACGACCATCACGGCCAGCGCTCCCACGACGAAACCGGCCAGCGCGGCCAGGCTCGCCATCAGCTCACTCACGTGGTCCTCCTGTCGGCTTCACGGACTCGATGGTAGGCGCGGGTTTCCCCATTACGGCCGCTGATCAGGGCATGACCATCGTCTTTCCCACAAAGTTCACTTTACGGTCGAGGTTCGTTCACTGTCGCGCGCGTACGTTGAGGCTCATGCGCGACGCCTACCACGAAGAACTCGATGCCCTCACTGGCCGGTTGGTCGAGATGACCCGCCTGGTGAGGTCGGCGATCTCCCGGGCCACCACAGCCCTACTCGACTCCGACCTCCAGCTCGCGGAGAGCGTCATCTCCCAGGACGAGGAGGTCGACCGGATCTTCGCGGAGATCGAAGCGTCGATCTTCGACCTGATGGCCACGCAGCAACCGGTGGCCGTGGACCTCCGGACGATCATCGTCGCCCTGCGAATGGGCACCGACCTGGAGCGGATGGGCGACCTGGCCGAGCACGTGGCCAAGGTCGCCCGGCTGCGCCACCCCGAGTCGGCGATCCCGGCGGAGATCCGCTCCACCATCCTGGAGATGGGCCAGATCGCCGAACGCCTGATCACCAAGACGGGCAGCTGCATCGCCTCGCGCGACGTGGAGTCGGCGCTGGAGCTGGAAGCCGACGACGACGCGATGGACAAGCTGCACCGCAGGCTGTTCAAGATCCTGATGGCCGACGACTGGAAGTACGGCGTCGAGCCGGCCATCGACGTGACACTGATCGGCCGCTACTACGAGCGCTACGCCGACCATGCGGTCCGCGTCGCCCAGGACGTGGTCTATCTGGTGACCGGCTCCCGGACGCAGGACGTCGACATCCTGTGAGACCGGGGCCCGCCGAGGGCCGCCGAGCGCCGCGAAACCCCCGAAGCCCACAGGGGAGGGTCCGCCTGACCGGCGGACCCTCCCCTGTTTCCCGTCTGTCTCCCGTCCTTGTGCACCGCTGTCCTTGTGCACCGCTGTCCTTGTGCACCGCACCCGGGCGGTGACCGACTCGCCCTGCCCGGACGGGACCTACTCACCCTGCCCTGACGGGGCCTACTTGCCCTGGTTGGCCACGGCCTCGATGGCGGCCTTGGCCGCCTCCGGGTCGAGGTAGAGGCCGCCCTTCGTGACCGGGCGGAAGTCGTCGTCCAGCTCGTAGCGGAGCGGGATGCCGGTGGGGATGTTGAGCCCGGCGATCTCCTCGTCGCCGATCCCGTCCAGGTGCTTGACCAGTGCCCGCAGCGAGTTGCCGTGCGCGACGACCAGGACGGTCCGGCCCGCCGACAGGTCCGGCACGATGCGGTCGTACCAGTAGGGAAGCATGCGCTCGACGACGTCCTTGAGGCACTCGGTCCTCGGCACCAGCTCGTTGGGCAGCGTCGCGTAGCGCGCGTCACCGAGCTGGGAGAACTCGTCGTCGTCGGCGATCGGAGGCGGCGGGGTGTCGTAGGAGCGGCGCCAGAGCATGAACTGCTCGTCACCGAACTCGGCGCGCGTCTGCGCCTTGTCCTTGCCCTGAAGGGCGCCGTAGTGGCGCTCGTTGAGCCGCCAGGACCGGGTGACGGGCAGCCAGAGCAGGTCGGCGGCGCCCAGCGCGAGGTTGGCGGTCTGGATCGCCCGGGTCAGCACCGAGGTGTGGACCACGTCGGGCCGCACTCCGGCGTCGAGCAGCAGCTGCCCGCCGCGCCGCGCCTCCTCCTCGCCCTTGGCCGAGAGCCCCGCGTCCACCCATCCGGTGAACAGACCCTTAGCGTTCCACTCGCTCTCACCATGCCGCAGCAGCACCAAAGTCGCCATGCGGACAAGCTTAGTGGGCGTCCCGTCCAGCGCCCGGGGCCCGCCCGGCCCGCCCCGTCCACCGCTCAAGGTCGGCTCACCCACCACCCGGGACCGGCTCGCCCACCACCCGGGATGGGCTCGCCCACCGCCCGGGACCGGCTCCGTTCAGCGCTCGGGACCGGCTCCGTTCAGCGCTCGGGGTCGGCGAACCGCGCGAACGCCTGGAGGTTGGCGAGCGACTCGCCGCGCTTGGCGCGCCACTCCCACTCCCGCCGGATCGAGGAGGCGAAGCCCAGCTCCAGCGCGCGGTCGAAGCCCTCGTCCGAGTAGGTCAGCACGCAGCCGAGCAGCCGGTCGATCTCCTCCTCCGAGACCGCCGCCAGCGGGACCCTGCCGACGAGGTAGACATCGCCGATGGGGTCGAGGGCGAAGTGCACGCCGTACGTGGAGCCGTTCTTGGTGAGCAGCCAGCGGTAGAACTCGGCGTGGTTCTCGTCGGGCTGGCGGCAGAAGAACGCCTCCACGTGCAGGGCCCGGTCCCCCACGATCAGCCACGTCATGGTCGCGAGCTTGTGCTGGCCGGGGAGCTTCGCCAGGAAGGCCCCCGGCCGGGGCTCCTCGTAGGAGACCTCCGCGCCTTTCAGCGCCGCCTCGATCACTTCACGCATACGCCCAGCCTACGAGCTGGGCGCGATCTCCGCCTACGAGCTGAGCGCGACCGGAAAACGGTGCAGGTTCGCCATCGCCCCCACGTAGACGTCCGCGAGCCGGGCCGCGGTGGCCGACCAGCCGAAGGCCGCGGCCTGGGTCACCGCTCCCGTCGAGAGCGCGTCCCGCCAGGTCGGCTGCGTCACGAAACGGCTGAGCACCCGCGCCCAGTCGGCGGGGTCGTGCCCCTCGACGAGCAGCCCGGAGACACCGTCGCGTACGGCGGTGCGCAGACCGCCCACCGAGGCCGCGGCGACCGGCGTGCCGCAGGCCTGGGACTCCAGGGCGACCAGGCCGAACGACTCGTTGTGCGAGGGGACCACCGTCACGTCGGCCGCGCGGTACCAGTCGGCCAGCTCATGCTGGGGCGCCGGAGGGACGATCCTGACCACGTCCGAGATGCCCAGCGAGGCGGCCAGGTCGGTGAGGTAGGAAGGCCGGGCCCGGCCGTTGCCGCTGGGTCCGCCGACGCACACGACGGCGAGTCTCGACCGGAGCGAGGGGTCGTCGATGAGCATCCGGGCGGCGGCGCGCAGCAGCACGTCGGGACCCTTGAGGGGCTGCACGCGGCCCACGAACAGCAGCACGTGGGCGTCCTGCGGCAGCGCGAGCCGGTGACGGGCCGCGCCCTTGGACGCGGGCTGGAAGACGGTGAGGTTGACCCCGGGGTTGACGACCTCGACGCGGTCGGGAGCGGCGCCGTACAGCTCGACGAGCTCCTGCGCCTCGGTCGGCGTGTTGGCCACCAGCCGGTCGGCCACCTGGACGACCTGCTCCTCGCCCAGCACACGGGCGGTCGGCTCGGGCTTGTCGTCCTCGGCGAGCAGGAGGTTCTTCACCTTGGCCATGGTGTGCATGGTGTGCACCAGCGGCACGCCCCAGCGCTCCTTGGCCAGCCAGCCCACCTGGCCGGAGAGCCAGTAGTGGGAGTGGATCACGTCGTAGCGGCCCGGGTCGTACATGGCCTCGGTGCGCAGCACTCCCGACAGGAAGCCGCACAGCTGGCCGGGCAGGTCGCCCTTGTCGAGCTCCTCGTACGGCCCCGCGGTGACGTGACGAACCGAGACGCCCGGGGTGATCTCCACGACAGGTGGCAGGTCACGTGATGTCTGCCGGGTGAAGATCTCGACTTCCACTCCGAGCTGGGCCAGGCGCTTGGCCACTTCCACGATGTAGACGTTCATGCCGCCCGCGTCGCCTGTCCCCGGCTGGTCCAGGGGGGACGTGTGCATGCTGATCGTCGCGACTCGGCCGACCCGCCGTCGCCTCACCGACACCACCTCCGAAGGGGCTATAACCACCCATTAGTCCGCAACATTCCCGTCATGTGGACGCGGCGGAATCGACGGTGCGCCGTCCTGGCAGGATTGGGGGCCATGAACAGGACAGCAGTGGTGACCGGTGCCAGCAGCGGGATCGGCGAGGCGACGGCACGCCGCCTCGCCGCCGAGGGGTTCGACGTGGTGGCCGCCGCCCGGCGCCGGGACCGGCTGGACAAGCTGGCCGCCGAGGTGCCGGGGATCCGCGCGGTGACCCTGGACGTGACCTCCCAGGAGTCGGTCGACGAGCTCGCCGCCTCGCTGGAGCGCTGCGACGTGCTGGTCAACAACGCCGGCGGCGCGGTCGGCCTGGAGCCGGTGGCGAGCGGGGAGGTGGCCGACTGGCAGAAGATGTACGACATCAACGTGCTCGGCTCGCTGCGCGTCACCAAGGCGCTGCTGCCCCGCCTCGTCGAGTCGGGCGACGGCGTGCTGGTGATGCTGACCTCCGTCGCCGGGCTGGTGTCCTACGAGGGCGGTGGCGGCTACAACGCGGCCAAGCACGCCCAGAGCTCGATGACCGAGGTGCTCCGGCTGGAGCTGTGCGGCGAGCCGGTCCGGATCGTCGAGGTCGCCCCCGGCATGGTCCAGACCGAGGAGTTCGCCCTCAACCGCTTCCGCGGCGACTCCGCCGCCGCCGGACGCGTCTACCAGGGCGTCCCGGACCCGCTCTCGGCCGACGACGTGGCCGACGCCATCGCCTGGTGCGTCACCCGTCCCGCCCACGTGAACATCGACCGCCTGGTCATCCGTCCCCGCGCCCAGGCCGCCCAGCACAAGGTCCACCGCGTCTGAGCGCGGCAGGCATGATCGTGCGCAAGCCGATCGGAGAGATCACCCGGGGGACGACGGGCCACAACCGGCTGCGGCGGGCCGACCGCTGGATCACCGCGGTCCACGGCCCCCGCCTGCGGTCGGCGGAGCGCCCCCTGGTGGTCGACCTCGGCTACGGGGCCTCGCACACCACGACCCTGGAGCTGTTCGTGCGGCTGCGGAAGGTCTGCCCCTCGGTCGAGGTCGTCGGCATCGAGATCGATCCGGCCAGGGTGGCGGCGGCCAGGCCGTACGAACGCCCGGGGCTGTCGTTCGCGCTGGGCGGCTTCGAGCTGCCGGTGAGCCGGCCGCCCCTGCTGGTGCGGGCGTTCAACGTGCTCAGGCAGTACGGCGAGGCCGAGGCGTGGGACTACTGGGCGATGCTCCGGGAGAGGATCGCCCCGGGCGGGGTGATCGTCGAGGGCACCTGCTCGGAGGTGGGGCATCGCGCGGTCTGGGTCGGGCTCGACGGCTCCGGCCCCCGGACGCTGACGCTCTCGGCCCGTTTCGACGCCTTCGACCGCCCCTCCGACCTCGCTGAACGCCTTCCCAAGACGCTGATCCACCGCAACGTCCCCGGCGAGCCCGTCCACGCCCTACTGCGGGACTTCGACCACGCCTGGGCGGTCAACGCCCCGCTGGGCGCCTACGGCGCCCGCCAGCGCTGGATCGCCGCCGTGCGGACCCTCTCCGGCACCTGGCCGGTGGCGCGGCGCCCGCCGCTCGGCGGCCCGTCCCGCTGGAGGCTCGGCGAGCTCACGCTGCCGTGGGCGGCGGTCTCCCCCAATTCCGGTTAGCCCTAATAGTGTCGGTATGTCTGACTAGGGTTGATCCATGGCCGAGCTGCGCTTCGTGACGGATCCCGATCTCACCCCCGACCTGGTCGAGGAACTCGTCGACTGCTGGACCGACGTGAGCAACGCGGGCGGGTCCGTCGGCTTCCTTCCCCCGGTGACCGCCGACGACATCCGGCCGACGGCCGAGGCCGCCTTCGCCCGCTGCGGCGATCCCGACCACCTGCTGGTCGGCTTCGACGCCGAGGGCCGGGTGGCCTGCTGGCTCATTCTGGGCGACGCCGGATCCCCGCTGCGCGCCCACTGGCGCTGGGTGCTGCGCGTGATGGTCCACCCCAAGCACCAGGGCGGCGGCCACGGGTCCCGGCTCATGCGCGCCGCCGACGACGCCGCCCGCGCCCTGGGCGTCGAGGCGCTGCACCTGACCGTCCGCGGCGGCACCGGCACCGAGCGCTTCTACGCGGGGCTGGGATACACCGAGGCCGGTCGCGTCCCCCGGGCCATCCGGGTCGCCTCCGGCGACGACCGCGACGAGATCTACATGACGAAGGCCCTCTAATCCAGCGCCCTGTCGAAGACGGCGTAGGCCGCGGCGTCGAACAGCACGAACCTGACCTCGGCGACGCCGGTGGGCGTGCGGCGCACGGTCGACAGCGCGATGCGGGCGCCGTCGTCCATCGGCCAGCCGTAGACCCCGGTGGAGATCGCGGGAAAGGCCACGGTCGTGGCCCCCAGCTCGTCGGCGACCCGCAGCGACTCGCGGTAGCACGACGCGAGCAGTTCCGAGCGGTCCTCGGACGTCGAGTGGACCGGGCCGACGGTGTGGATCACCCAGCGGGCGGGAAGCCTGCCCGCGGTGGTGGCGACCGCCTGCCCGGTGGGCAGGCCCTTGCCGTAGCGCGACGCCCGCAGGGCCCGGCACTCCTGGAGGATCTCCGGGCCGCCGCGGCGGTGAACGGCCCCGTCCACGCCTCCGCCGCCCAGCAGTGAGGAGTTCGCCGCGTTCACCACGGCGTCGACGTCCTGCGCGGTGATGTCTCCCTGGACCAGTGTTATCTCCATGGGGTGTGCATACCCGGAAAACCCGGCTCACGCGGGGGTGACAGCATCCTCGACAACCCGTAGTACTACCCCTCGTGGTGCGGGAGTTAGGCTTGTATTCGTGAAGGGTCTCGGCGAGCTGGAACGCAGCATCATGGACATCATCTGGGCACAGCCATCCGCGGTGACGGCGCGCGAGGTCGGGCGTCTGATCGCCGACCGGGACCTCGCGCCCACGACCGTGATGACCGTGCTCGACCGCTTGACCCGAAAGGGATTCCTGGTCCGCACCCGCGACGGGCGCGCATGGCGGTACGAACCCGCAGAAAGCCGCGACTCATACATCGCGGAGCTTATGCTTGAAGCACTCGATCTGACCGGGGACCGGTCAGCCGCACTTACCCGATTCGCCCAGGCCGTCTCCGGAAACGAGGCGGAGATCCTGCGCAGAGCCCTGACGGAGCTGGAGGACGAGTGATAACCGCGGCAGTCCTGGCGACACTCGCCCTGGTCTGCGCGGTCGGAGCCTGGCGGTTCACCCGGGCGCGGTGGACGTACCGCGCTCCGCATGTGGCCATCGTCCTGTGGCAGGCACTCGGCGTCACCTGGGGTCTGGCCGGAACCGGCGCGCTCCTCGCCTACGCCCTGGAGCCCTACGGCCAGGGCGTGCTGCACGGCCTGGCCGCCTTCGCCGCCTCCGCGTTCAGCGACGGATACGGGCCGCCCCGGCCGTACGACCTGCCGCGGATCCTGGCCCTCATCGCCGGGCTGACCGCCCTCGCCGTTCTCGTCGTGGTGCTCCTGAGCGCGGGCGTGCAGACGTTCCGCGCCCGCCACCGGCACCGCGTCCTGCTCGCCCTCATCGCCCGCGAGGACCCCGAGGTCCCCGGCGTGCGGGTGGTGGACCACCCCGGCGCCACCGCTTACTGCGTGCCCGGCCTCCGCTCCCAGGTCGTCGTCAGCGCGGGCACCCTGAAGCTGCTCTCCCCCGCCGAGCTGACGGCGGTGCTCGCCCACGAGGCCGCCCACGTGCGCGAGCGCCACGACCTGGTGCTGCTCCCCTTCGCCGCGCTGCGCCGGGCGCTGCCCTGGTCGCGGATCGTCGCCGACGTGCAGAACGAGGTCAGCCTGCTGGTGGAGATGGCCGCCGACGACGTCGCCCGCCGTTACTGCTCACCCCGCCGCCTGGCCACCGCCCTGCTCCGCTTCGGTACGGCGGGCGCCGTACCGACCCCGAACGGGGCGCTGGGCGCGACCGGCTCCTGCTCGGCGGTGATGGCCCGGGTCGAGCGCCTGGTCACTCCGGGCCCGAGCCTGCCCCGCCGGATCCGCTACAGCATCGTCGCCTTCTCCATCACCCTGACCAGCTCGGCACCGCTGCTGTGGCTGATACCGCACTGAGCGCGACCATCGCTTGCAACTGTTAGTCGTTCCGTTTGCAATTGCAAGCAGTGTCGGGCAGACTGAAGACATGGCACTACCCAAGGTCGGCTCGATCGGCGAGTACATCCGCGAGCAGCGCACGCAGGCGAAGATCTCCCTGCGCCAGCTCGCCACCGCGGCGGGGGTCTCCAACCCCTACCTCAGCCAGATCGAGCGAGGGTTGCGCAAGCCCAGTGCGGAGATCCTCAACCAGATCGCCAAGGGTCTGCACATCTCCTCACAGGCGCTTTACGTCCAGGCCGGCCTCATCGAGGAGCGCGAGCCGGACAGCGATGTGCTGACCGCGATCAGGGCCGACCACCTCATCACCGAGCGCCAGCGCCAGGTGCTGATCGACATCTACGAGTCGTTTCGCAAGGAGAACCGAGCCGGGGCCCCGGACGAGGACGCGCAGACCTCCCAGAAAACGCATCCCGCACCGGAGCCCCACGGGGGCGACGCCACCTCCTCGCCGAACGACGAGGCGCCGCTGCCCGAGGATTATCTCGCCGCGCTGAAGCCCTTCGCGGCCTCCTCGGACAACGGCAACGTCACACCGGAAACCAAGGAAGGTTAACCCATGACTCTCGCCACCGAAGTCAAGAAGCTCGCCGAGTCCAAGCCGTTCTACGCCGTCGCCGGGGCCGGTGACTTCGCCGTCGAGAAGCTGCGCGAGCTCCCGGAGCAGATCCAGAAGCTGCAGGGCCGCCGCGAGGAGATCCGCGAGGCCGCCAAGGACCTTCCCGAGAAGGCCCGGGAGTTCGCCGGCAAGGCCGAGGTCTACGCCAAGGACTTCAGCGGCAAGGCCGAGGGCTACGCCAAGGACTTCCCCGAGAAGGCCCGCAGCTACGCCGACCAGTTCACCGGCAAGGCCATCGAGCTCTACGAGGAGTTCGCCAACCGCGGCCGCAAGGTCGTCTCCAAGGCCAGCGGCGAGGCCGCCCTTGAGCTGGAAGAGGTCTCCGAGGCGGCCGAGCCCGCGGTCGCCATCCAGGCCACCAGGAAGAACACCCGCACCCCGAAGGCCTGAGACCTTCCCGCCGAAGGCACCTCGAAGTCCTTCACCCGAAAGGCTTCACCCGAAGGCCTGACACCCGCGCGCGCCGGGTCCTCACCACGAGGGCCCGGCGCGCCCGCGTCAGCCCCCGCCCCGCCGCGTCAGTCCCTGCCCTGCCAGGTCGTCACGCACGCCTCGTTGCCCTCCGCGTCCGCCAGCACCCAGAAGGCGGGCGCCTCGCCGTCGTACGCCAGCGCCCCGCCGGCGGCCAGCGCCGCCTCGATGCGGTGGGGCGCCTCGTCGTGCGGAACCGAGACGTCCAGGTGGATCCGGTTGCGCTGCGGCCGCGGCGCGTCCATCTGCTGGAACCAGATCGCAGGCCCCTGGCCGACGGGATCGACGAGCGGGTCCTCCGCGCCCGCCGCGCCGGCCTCGTCCTCGTAGCCCAGCACCGCCTTCCAGAACGGGCGGATCGCGGCGATGTCGAGGGCGTCGATCGCGATCTCCAGGATCTGGACCGACCGCGTCCCCTCGCCGCCGACCTCGGCGTCGGTGCGCAGTCCGAGCTCGCCGACGGCCGTGGAGAGGCGGTGGGCGAGCTCGATCTCCAGCGGTGTCACGCGGGCGGCGGCCCGCGACTGCAGCGTGAGGACCACCCGATCGCGGCGGACGTCCATCCATAGGCTTCCGTCGCCGTCGTCTCCCGCGACGACCGCCGCACGCGCGGCGACGTCGGCCGCCCGCGCCAGCGACGCCACGGGCACCGACGTGCGCAGGGCGCCCATGACGTAGCGCCACCCCGTATCGCCGACGGCGTCGGAGATCTCCTGCCTGCTCGGTCTCCTACCGGAATCCATAACGTTCTCTGCCATATGGACATGATCGCAGCGGCCCGCGACGAAGTCCCGAAGATCGTTCGGAGCGGTGAGGGCATACGGCTCCGGAAGCGACGCGCAGGGGGATTTCGGCGTTAGGCTGACAGGCACCAGTGAGGCGAGCGTTTTGGAGAGACGATGCCCCAGATCCACGGCGTTCTGGACCTGATCTTCTGGATCCTGGCCATCGGCGCGTTCGTCATGTCGGTCTGGGCGCTCGTGCACGCCGTACGAACTCCGGCGCGGGCGTTCGCGGTCACCGGCAAGCAGACCAAGAAACTCTGGTTGATCATTCTGGGGCTGGCGACGCTGTTCTCGTTCGCCTCGGCCGTCGGCTACTTCGGGATCGGCTACGGCCAGCTCAACCTTTTCGCCATCGCCTCCGTCATCGCCGCCGGAATCTACCTGGCGGACGTGAAGCCGGCCGTCAGCGAGATCGGCAAGGGCGGCAACCAGGGCCCCTACGGCCCCTGGTGAGCGAAAACGGCTTGTCCGCGCGGGGCGGGAGCGGCTAGACACTCCCCGTGATGTTCGCGAACAAGCCCGTCCTGTCCGGAGAGCGCGTGACGCTGCGCCCCGTCGGCCCCGAGCACGTCGAAGGCCTCTGGGAGCTCGTCAACGACCCCGAGGTCACCCGTCTGACCGGCTCCCACGGCGTGATCGACCGCGGGGCGGCCGAGATCTGGTACGGCTCGCGCGGTGAGCACGACGACCGGCTGGACCTGGCGATCTGCACCACCGAGGACGACGACTACGTCGGCGAGGTCGTGCTCAACGATCTCGACGCGCACAACCTCTCCTGCAACCTCCGCATCGCCCTGGTCGGTGCGCGCGCGTTCGGCCGGGGCTACGGCGCCGAGGCGATCCGCCTGGTCCTCGACCACGCCTTCGCCACCACCGAGCTGCACCGGGTCAGCCTGGAGGTGTTCGACTTCAACGATCGGGCCGCCCACGTCTACCGCAAGGTGGGGTTCGTGGAGGAGGGCGTGCGCCGCGACGCGCTGCGCTGGGAGGGCGAATGGCACGACGCGATCATGATGTCGGTGCTCGCACCTGACTGGGCTGTCAGATGACCTTGACTTACATGTAGTGATTTTTCGGAAACGTCTGTTGACACTTCCGAAACAATGCTACGTTCGCTGGGAGCGCTCCCACCTGTGCGGAATCTTGGTGTGGAGGAAGTTATGTCTGATCAGCCCACCCTTGCCCAGGTCGCGGCAGAGGCAGGGGTCTCCCCCGCCACCGCCTCCCGGGTTCTCACCGGTTCGGTGCGGGTCAGCACGTCGACCCGCAGGCAGGTGCACGACGCGATCTCGCGCCTCGGCTATGTACGGCACCGCGCACCCCGGGGCGGAGCCGGACGCCGGTCCGACCAGATCGTGGCCGTCGTGGTCTGCGAGCCCGCGCACCGGCTGTTCACCGAGCCCTTCTACGCGAGGATGATCACCGCGGCGGAGGAGGTGCTCACCAACCACGGCGTGCCGCTCACGGTGATGACGGCCACCGCGGCCACCTCCACCATCGCCACGCCCCCGCTCGTCGCCGGAGGAGTCGACGGCGTGCTGCTGATCGGCGCGCGGGACCGGCATCCGCTCGTGGTGACCCTGGCCGCGTCCGGCATCCCGGTGCGGAGCGCGGGCCGCCCGCCGGACGGCATCGACCTGCCCCACGTCGACATGGACAACCGCGACGGCGGCCGGCAGGCGGCCGAACATCTCCTGCTCGGCGGCCGGCGGTCGATCGGCGTCATCGCCGGGCCTCCGGGACTGCCCGCGGCGCGGGACCGGCTCGACGGGTTCCTGCAGACGCTCGCCCTGGCCGGGATGACCGGCGTGCCGGTTGCCTACGGCGACTTCACCCACTCCTCGGGGGTGCACGGCACGCAGTGGCTGCTGCGCCGGATGCCGCACGTCGACGCCGTGTTCGCCGCCTCCGACGTGATGGCCGCGGCGGCCGTCCAGACCCTGCGCCGCACCGGCCGGCGGGTGCCTGAGGACGTGGCCGTGATCGGCTTCGACGACGCCCCCATCGCGCGGCGGACCTCACCCACGCTCACCACCGTCCGCCAGCCGGTCGAGGAGTTCGCCGCGCTCACCACCCGGCTCCTGCTGCTGTCGATGTCCTCGCCCGACGCCTCCAAGGGCAACCCGATGCTCCCCACCGAGCTGGTGGTCCGTGAATCCGCCTGAACCCGGCGGCCTGCACGCGGGAGACGTGCTCACCCGCAGATACCTGCTGCTGGAGCCGATCGCGCGAGGCGGCATGAGCGTCATCTGGCGGGCCTTCGACCAGTCCCTGCAGCGGCCGGTCGCGGTCAAGCTGCTGGACGGCGAGATCGGCGGCGACCGCGGGGGCCGCGAGCTCATCCGCCGTGAGGCCCGCGCCACCGCGCGGCTCATCCACCCCGACGCGATCGAGGTCTACGACTACGGCGAGGCGGTGACCTCGCGGGGCCGCCTCGCCGCCTACGTGGTCATGCGCCTGCTCGAAGGGCGCCCGCTGTCCGACCGGATCTCCGAGGGTCCGCTGCCCTGGGCGGAGGCGGCGTCGATCGCCGCCCGGCTGGCCAACGTGCTGGCCGCCGCCCACCAGCGGGGCATCGTCCACCGGGACGTCACCGCCGAGAACGTGCTGCTGACCGCGACCGGCGCCAAGCTGCTCGACTTCGGCATCGCGGCGTTCATCGGGGAGGACGACGACGACCGCGCCTGCGACTACGGCACTCCCCCCTACGTGGCGCCCGAGCGGCTGACCGGCACGGCCGCCGACCCGGCGAACGACGTCTACGCGCTCGGCGTGCTGCTGTTCGAGATGCTCACCGGCGACCCGCCGTACCCGGAGCGGACCTGGGAGGAGATCGAGCACGTCCGGCGGGCGGGGCCGCCACCTGCCCCTTCCGTCCCGGGGCTGCCTCCCGGGTTCGCCGCGCTCTGCCGCAGCTGCCTGTCGCACGAGCCGGAGGGACGGCCGAAGGCGCAGGAGGTGGCCGACGGTCTCGCGGAGGCGCTGTCCGGGGCCCGGACCGCCGCGGGCACCCTGGTGATGCGCTGGACGGTCGTCGCGGCGGCCACGGCGCTGGTCGTCGGGGTGCTGGCGTGGAGCCAGATCACCATCGCCCCGGACCGGTGGCCGGACTCCACCACGGCTCTCGGCACCGCTGTCCGTACCGCCGCGCCCCGGCCGGACCCCGTCGCCCCCCTCGGCCCCGTCCCGGGACGGCCGGATCCCACCTTCGGCACCGTTCCGGGACGGCCGGGTCCCACCTTCGGCGCCGCGCCGGCCTCCACCCCCGCCGTCTCCACCGTGCCCACCGCCCCCGCCCCGTCCACCGTGCCCGCCACACGCCCCCGACCCGACGCGACCCGCCAGACCGGCCGTGACCTGCCCGATCCGCGGGTCGTCCGGACGGAGAACGCGCCACGGACGCCACCCGTGGCGAAGGTGGCCCGGTCGTCGGCGCCCACCCTCGGCCAGAGCGTGCGGGGCTTCAACACGCTGCTCGCCGAGGACCAGGACAGGGGCGGGATCCGGCCCGACGTGGCACTGGACCTGCGGCAGGTGCTGGCCGGCAGCGTCTGCTGCTCGCGCGACCTCGCCCCGGTCCGGGGGAAGATCGCCGATCGGCACCGGGAGGGCGCCCTGTCCGACGAGCTCCGCCGGGCGCTGGAGACACAGCTCGGGCTCGTGGCGGTGGCGCTCGCCGGGTGAGCCTCCGGACGACGTGAGAGCGTCGGCCGCCGGAGCCATCGGCGGCCGACGCTCTCACGGATGAGCGGGATGCCGCGGATCAGCCGAGGGTGCAGGTGGCGATGGTGGCGCCCCCGGAGTTCTTCAGCGTCCAGGTCTGCGGGGTGCCCGTCGAGGTGACCACGGTCGCCTGCTTGGGCACGCCGGGGACGTAGGCGACCTGGTCGACCTGTGGGACCTGGAGGGACCCGCGCCGTCCGGCCTGCCAGGAGTCGTCCGGGAACTCCTGACCCGTTTCTCCCCCGTCCTCGGCGACCGGCGAGGAGGAGCGGATGACTCACCCCGTGGCACGGCGGTAGCGCTCCGACAGCTCGCGCAGGTGCGCGACGAGCTCGGGCGGGTCGTCCACGGTGAAGTCGGCGCCCAGCAGGCCCAGGTAGACGGCGAGGGTGTCGACGGTGTCGGCGCCCGTGTTCAGGACACAGGTCCGTTCGTCGACGACCTCCACCGTCCCGATCGCGGGGGTGATCCGCATCGCGATCTCCTCGGCGGGCGCGTGCACGGTCACCCGGGCCCGGTGACGCCAGGCGGCGGCGGAGACCCGCCGCGAGACGTAGGCCGCGGCGTCGCCGCCGGGAAGCTCACGCGGGGTGAAGCGGGGGCCGGTCGGGGTGCGGGGGGCGATCCGATCGGCGCGGAAGGTCCGCCAGTCCCGCCGATCGGCGTCCCAGGCCACCAGATACCAGCGGCGTCCCCAGTTGACCAGCCGGTGCGGTTCGACGACGCGCGGACCGGCCACGCCGTTGTGGTCGCGGTAGTCCATGCGCAGCCGCTCACCGTCCCGGCAGGCCCCGGCCAGCACGCTCAGCACGTCCGCGTCGACGGTGGGGCTCGCGACGTCTGCGGGGACCAGGACCGTGGAGGCCTGCAAGGCGGCGATGCGGCGGCGCAGCCGGGAGGGCAGCACCTGCTCCAGCTTGGCCAGGGCCCGCAGAGAGGCCTCCTCGATCCCGGTGATGCTGCCGCCGGCCGCGGTGCGCAGGCCCACGGTGACCGCGACGGTCTCCTCGTCGTCCAGCAGCAGCGGAGGCATCGCCGCCCCCGCCCCCAGACGGTAACCCCCGATCGAGCCGCGGGTGGCGGTGACGGGATAGCCGAGCTCGCGCAGCCGTTCCACGTCGTTGCGCACCGTCCGGCCACTGACGCCCAGGCGCGCGGCCAGCTCGGAACCGGGCCACTCACGCGGGGTCTGCAGCAGGGAAAGCAGGCGCAGCAGCCGCGCCGAGGTCTCCAGCATGACCACATCATGCCAGCCAATTAGGAATCGATTATTCCTATTGAGCTTCTACCGTGGTGATCACAGAACAAGAACGAACCCGCCCGTACGGCCGCCGCCAGGCAGACCCGGGCGGCGGCCGTACGACCGAAGGAGAGTCATGGCGACAATCGGCAGGCGCGCACTCGGCCGCGCCACCCTGGAGCGGCAGCTGCTGCTGCGCCGCTCCGACATGCCGGTGACCGACGCCGTCGAGCATCTGGTTGGCCTGCAGGCGCAGACCCCGCACACCTGGTACGTCGGCCTGTGGACGCGGCTGAACGGCTTCCGGCCCGAGCACGCCGCCGACCTGCTCACCGGCCGCCGCCTGGTGCGGACCGCGCTCATGCGCTCGACGATCCACCTGGTCACCGCCGATGACTGCCTGGCACTGCGTCCCGTCGTCCAGCCCGTCCTGGACCGCGACCTGTTCACCAACCACACCCACAGAAAACCCATCGAGGGCATGGACACCGACGAACTCGTAACCGCCGGCCGGGCACTGCTGGAGGAACAGCCGTGCACCCCCGGTGAGCTGGGCGCGCTGCTGCGGCGGCGGTGGCCCGACCGGGCGGCGGCGTCCATGGCCTACGCGGTGCGCAACCTGGCGCCGCTGGTGCAGGTACCGCCCCGCGGCCTCTGGGGTGTCAGCGGGCAGCCCCGTCACGTCACCGCCGAGCACTGGCTCGGCCGATCCCTGGACACCGCTCCCTCTCCGGAGAAGATGGCGCTGCGCTATCTGGCCGCGTTCGGGCCGGCCACGGTCAAGGACATGCAGACCTGGTCCGGCCTGACCCGGCTGCGCGAGGTGGTCGACCGCCTCCGGCCGCGACTCCTGACGTTCACCGGCGAGCAGGGACAGGAGCTGTTCGACCTGCCGGACGCTCCCCGGCCCGATCCCGACACCCCCGCGCCGCCGCGTTTCCTCTACGACTTCGACAACCTCCTGCTCTCCCACGCCGACCGGAGCCGTGTCATGACCGATGCCTGCCGCGAACCGTGGGTCTTTCCCAAACACGGCCCCGTGCCCGGCATCGTGCTCGTCGACGGGTTCACCGGCGGGACATGGAAGATCACCAAGCACCGGGGCGCCGCCACCCTGACCGTCCGGCCCTTCGCCCGCCTGAGCCCGGAGAGCGCCGACGCGCTGACCGACGAGGGCGCCCGGCTGCTGGCGTTCGCCGCAGCCGGCGCCGAGACCCACGACGTCCGGCTCCTGCCCGCCACATGACCGGAGATCGGGTGGTGCGCCCGATGAAACTTTCACGAAACGCGAAGGGCGCACGCCGTACAAGACCGAGCTAGAGGGCGCCTGTCACCCCCGGAGGCGGGGAACGCTCCGGCACATGGTTGACGGGCGCCCCGCGAGCGCCGAAGCATGACGAACGCGACCGGCCGCACCTTTCGATCGCGGGGCCCCTCCCGCGAGCAGATCCCGTCCTCGAAGGGCATCCTCCATGAAAATCCTGCGTGTTCGCAGGTGGTCGGCGGCGCTCGCGGCGCTGGTGACCACCTCCGCGCTGGCCGTCGCGCTCGGCTCCTCCCCCGCGGGTGCGGCGGCCGGAACCGGCACCGGCTACCTGCACACCTCCGGCAACAAGATCGTCGACAGTGCGGGGGCGACCGTCCGGCTGACCGGCATCAACTGGTTCGGCATGGAGACCGACAACAGGACCTTCCACGGGCTGTGGTCGAGCAACCCGTGGAAGGGCCAGATCGACAAGATGGCCTCGCTCGGCTACAACGCCCTGCGCGTGCCGTTCTCCAACGACGCGCTCAAACCGGGCGCGGTCGCCACCGGCGTCAACGACTACGTCAACCCCGACCTGGTCGGCAACACCCCGCTGCAGATCCTCGACAAGGTCATCGACTACGCCGGAAGCAAGGGCATGCGGATCATCCTGGACCGCCACCGCCCGACCTCCGCCGGGCAGTCGGCCCTGTGGTACGTCGGCGCGACGCCGGAGAGCAAGTGGATCAATGACTGGAAGGCGCTGGCCCAGCGCTACGCCGGCAACACCACCGTCATCGGCGCCGACCTGCACAACGAGCCGCACGCCGAGGGCACCAACCCGGCCGCCACCGGCGCCTGCTGGGGCTGCGGCGACACCGCGCGTGACTGGCGACTGGCCGCCGAGCGGGCGGGCAACGCGGTGCTGTCGGTCAACCCCAACTGGCTGATCTTCGTCGAGGGTGTGAGCTGCCCGAGCGGCGGCCTGTCGAACGTCTGGGACAACGACCCGAGCAACGACGAAGACTGCGGCTGGTGGGGCGGCAACCTGTCCAGGGCGGGTCAGTTTCCCGTACGGCTCAGCGTGGCCAACCGGCTGGTCTACTCCCCCCACGAGTACGCCACCTCGGTCTACCACCAGGCGTGGTTCGACGCGCCGGACTACCCGGCGAACATGCCGGCGATCTGGGACAGATACTGGGGCTACCTCTACAAGCAGAACATCGCTCCGATCATGATGGGCGAGTTCGGCACCACGCTCCAGGCGGCCGTGGACAAGGTCTGGCTCCAGGAGCTGATGAAGTACACCGGCACGGGGGTGAACGGCATGTCGTTCACCTACTGGTCGTGGAACCCCAACTCCGGTGACACCGGCGGCATCGCCAAGGACGACTGGACCACGATCAACCAGGACAAGCAGGACATTCTCCAGCCCTACCTGATCCCGCCGGTCGGCGGCGGGGGCGGCAACCCGACCCCCGACCCCACCCCGACCCCCACACCCGGCCCGGCCTCGTGCACCTCGTCGTACAAGACCGTCAACTCCTGGCAGGGCGGCTTCCAGGGCGAACTGACGATCAAGAACACCGGCGGCTCGGCGCTCGACGACTGGACGGCCACCTGGTCGATGCCGTCGGGCGTGACGCTCGCCAGCGCCTGGAACGCCACCGTGACGACCAGCGGGACCACCTGGACGGCGAAGGGGCCCGACTGGGCGAAGAACCTCCCCGCCGGGCAGTCGGTCGCCATCGGCTTCACCGCCAACGGCCCGCAGGGGCAGCCCACCGGCGTCACCTGCTCCTAGTGTCCCCTCTCGGGACGTCTCCCCCCAGTGTTCCGTCTCGGGACGTCGTGACGGGCGACACGTGTTGAGCCGGTCCTCGGACCGGGTGAGGGCCTTCTGGTTCCGGTGTGGATCACGTTCGTGGATCGCGTTCGGTGTGGATCGCGACGTCCATCACCGGCGCTCAGGAGGCCCTCGTCGTCTCACCGGGACGTCCCGCCGCCCCGACCGGCAGGCCGCCCGCCGCGAGGCCAAGCTGTACGCCGAACGCTTCGACAAGGCCGGCGACGAACTCGGCGACGACGCCCCCGAGGTCGCCGGCCGGGCGCACCGGGGGATGACATCCCCCGGTCTGATCCGCCTATCCGGAATCAGACCGCGGTCCGACGCGGGCGGGATGGCCGCTCGGACATCGTGATCGACATGTTGAAACCAATCGCCATCGCCCTGACCCTGCTGGCGTCGGGCGCGCAGGCTCAGCAGGCCGACGCCCTCGCATGGAACCCCTGCCCGGGCGACAAGGTCGGGATGGAATGCGCCGACCTGCGCGTCCCGGTCGACTGGCAGCGGGCCGACGGCCACGAGATCACGCTCAAGCTGGGCCGTCTCAAGGCGACCGGCCCCTCCGAGGGCTCCGTCCTGATCGCCTACGGTGGCCCGGGCGGACCCGGGATCGCCATCACGCAGTCCACGCACTGGTGGGACAAGCTCCGTGGGCGCATGGACATCGTCACCTGGGACACGCGGGGTTACGGTGAGCAGTTCGGCGGCCTCGGCACGGGCCTGCCGTGCACCTGGACACGCGTCCCGCTGCCCGAGTTCCCCGCCGACGACGCGGACTTCGGGCGGCTGTCCGACACCAACCGCGGCTACGCCGAAGCCTGCCGTGGCAGGGACCCCGAGTTCTTCGCCAACATGAGCTCGGCCGACAACGCCAGGGACATGGAGGCGATCAGGAAGGCGCTCGGCGGTGCGAAGCTCAATTTCTACGGCGCCTCCTACGCCGGGTTCTACGGGCAGGACTACGCCCGCCTCTTCCCCGGCCAGGTGCGCACGATGGTGCTCGACGGCACGTGGAACCACAGCACCGCCGACTGGGCCGGCGAGCTGGAGGAGACGGCCAGGAGCAACGAGGAGGCCCTGGACCGCTTCTTCGACTGGTGCGCCGCGGGCACCTGCCGGGACGTACCCGCCAAGTGGCGCAGGCTGATCGCCAAGGCCGAGCGCGCGCCGATCCCGGCCAAGCGGGCCGGCATCGCCTACGACGTCCACGACCTGCAGTCCTTCGCGGTCGGCCGGGCCAGGCAGGGCGAGGAGGCATGGCCGAAGCTGGCGCGGGACATCCGCGAGGCCGCCGGCGGGGACGCCTCCGGTTTCGTTCCCGAGCGCGGCCTCCGCTATCCCGACCAGGCGACAGGCGTCACCGAATGCCTCGACTGGCCCCGCCCCGCCGGGCGCGCCGAGCTGGAGTCGACGATCGCCCGGCTGCGCAGGGCGGCGCCCGGCGCGGGCAGTGCCAATACGCCGGCCACCGGGACGCTCGGCTGCGTCGGCTGGCCGGTCAAGGTCACCAACCCACCGGCCCCGCTTCCGAAGGGGCTGCCGCCGATGCTCGGCGCCGGCGCCTGGGGAGAGTCCGACGCCGTCCGGCGGGTGCTCAAGCAGGTGCCGGGAAGCGCCGTCGTCCGCCACGAGGGGCCCGGCCACACGCTCTACGGCTTCAACACGTGCGCCCGCGACCACATCGACCGCTATTTCACCGATCGCGTCCTGCCCGCGGCGGAGACGAAGTGCTGACGGCGGGCGAGGCCCCCGGGCGACGGTGATCGCGGCGCGACCGGGATGAGGGCTCCCGCCCGGGCTCCGGTTTCCCGGCGGCTCTCGGCGGTCAGCTCTTGACCGCCCCGCTGGTCAGCCCGCCGACGATGAAACGTTGCAGGAACTGGAAGAGCACGAGCACAGGCAGCGCGCCGATCAGCGCGCCGGCGGCGAACACCCCCCAGTTCTGGCCGAGCTTGTAGGAGACGAGCTGGTACAGGCCGACCGCGAGCGTCTGCTGGTCGGGATCGGTCAGTACCAGTCCGGCGATGACGAAGTCGTTGAGCGTCGCCACGAACGAGAACAGCGCGACGACGACGAGGATCGGCGCGACCAGCGGCAGCAGCACGCGGAAGAAGACCTGGGCGTGCGAGGCCCCGTCGATCTGCGCGGACTCGTCCAGTTCCTTCGGAACCGTGTCGAAGAAGCCCTTCATCAGGTAGGTGTTCACACCGAGTGCGCCACCCAGGTAGACCATGACCAGGCCGAGCCTGCTGCCGAGGCCGATCGCGGGGAAGACCTCCTTGAGCTCCGACAGCAGCAGGAAGATCGCCACATAGGCGAGGAGCTGCGGGAAGAGCTGGACGAACACGAGTCCGAGCAGTCCGGCCCTGCGGCCCCTGAACCGGAAACGGGAGAAGGCGTAGGCCGCGCAGGCGCCGAGGAAGACCGACCCTGCCGCCGTGGTCACGCCGACGGCCATCGAATTGGCGAACCAGCTTCCGAACGGATGCAGCGGGTCGGTGAAGAGGGTCCGGTAGTGATCCGCCGTCGGGTCGGCGAACAGGTCGTCGGACCCGGTCAGCGTGCCGCTCGGGTTGACCGAGGCGGCGGCCACGAACACCAGCGGGAACAGCGCCACGACGACGGCGGCGGCTCCGACGAGGTGACGCCAGCCGTATTTGAGGAACCAGCGGCCCATCTCAGCTCGCCTCCAGCCCGCGCGCCCTGCGGAACCCGGCGAGCGAGATCGCCGCGATGACGGCGAAGATGAGGATGGAGACCGCGCACGCCAGCCCGTAGTTCCGGGCGCTGCCGCCGAAGGCCAGCTTGTAGACCAGCGAGATGAGCAGGTCGGTCGAGCCGACGTCGACGGGCGACCGGGCGTCCCTGGGCCCGCCGCCGGTGAGCATGTAGATCACGTTGAAGTTGTTGAAGTTGAACGCGAAGGTCGCGACCAGCACCGGCGCGGTCGAGGCCAGCAGCATCGGCAGCTTGATCTCGCGCAGCACCCGCCACGGGCTCGCGCCGTCGATCTGCGCGGCCTCGGTGAGCGCGGGCGGGATGGCCTGCAGCGCGCCGGTGCAGATGAGGAACATGTACGGGAAGCCGATCCAGATGTTGACGGCCAGCACGCTGAGCTTGGCCAGCCAGGGGTCGGTGAGCCAGGGCATGTGGCCGCCGCCGAGCAGTACCGCGTTGACGAAGCCGTGGTCGGGATTGAGCAGGCCCTGCCAGAGGATGGCGGCCATGAAGGCGGGGAAGGCGTAAGGCAGGACCAGCAACGATCGATAGGCCCGCAGCCCCCGCAGCTCCGGGCGGCCCAGCACCAGGGCCAGGCCGAGCCCGATGGCGAAGGTCAGGCCGACGGAGAGCGCGGCGAAGGCGAAGGTCCAGACGAGGACGCCGAGGAACGGCGCCCTGATGCCCGGATCCGTCAGGACGGTAAGGAAGTTCTCGAACCCGACGAACACCTTCCATCCCGGGCTGAGCACCGCGCCGCCCGGCGCCGCGAACCGGCCGTGACCGTCGTCGCGGTAGGTCACGCCGGTGCGCGGGTCGGTGACGGTGTCGGCGCGTTCGTCGTAGCGGAGCGTCGAGCGGTACAGCGCGGCGGTCACCGCGTCGGACGTGCGCAGGCTTCCCTCACCGGGAACGGGCACGCGCACCGCGGTGACCTCGGCCTGCCTCGCGACGATCTCGCCGTAGGGCAGCGTCCGCCACCCGCCGGACCCCGCGACATCGCCACCCGCGGCCGCGACGGGTTCCAGCGGCCGTACGGCGGAGCCGACTCGGGCGCCGCCCGGCCCGTCCACCAGGAAGCCGAGCTCCCCGCCGCGCTCGACCACCCTGATCGGCCGGGCGGCGGACCCGGGGACCCGGGTCTCGCTCGCGGCCAGGATCGCCGCCACGGCGTCCTGCTTGGTGCCGTTGTGCCCGTCGCCGTAGTTCGTGAACGCGGCGTAGCCGGTGTAGAGGACGAGGTACACCTGGTAGACGAGCAGCAGGATCACCCCCGGCGCGAGATACTTCGCCGGAACCCGCCGGCCGCCCAGGTAGATCACGTTGACCGCGACCGTGCCCGCGAGCATCGCGGCGAACAGCCACCACGACCGCCGGCCGCCCAGCGCCACCAGCCCGTAGACCGCGGGGGCGGCGATGGCGGTGGCGCACCTGAGAGAGCTGGGGCACGTGCGGATCGGGCTGGCCGGCGGGCAGGGTTACCTCCGGCCCTCGCAGAATCGGCTGATGGGCTACCGCCGCGAGATGCGCAGGTCGTTCGGCTCGGTGGTCGACGCCCTCCACATCGAATCGGACTACTCGCTCACCGGCGGGCACGCGGCGGCTCGCCGGCTGCTGGCCGCGGGGGCCACGGCGGTGATCGCGGGAAGCGACCTGATGGCGCTGGGCGCGGTCGCGGGAGTGCGCGAAGCGGGGCTCCGCGTGCCCGAGGACGTGTCGGTCGTCGGATATGACGACTCCTATCTGGCCGCGCACGGCGACCCGCCGCTGACGACCGTGCAGCAGCCGATCGAGCAGATGGCCTCCGCCGTGGCCACGGCGATGTGGCAGCGCCTGCAGGGCTACCACGCACCGCATGTGGATCATGTGTTCACGCCGCGGCTGGTGGTCCGCGCCTCGACCGCCCGGCCGCCGGCGCGCAGGACGGCGGCGCACGAGACGGACGGCGTCGGCCACGGAGGCGCGGGGACCTGAAAGTTTCACGGAACCGGAATTCGCCCCGGCGGATCGCAGCAGCCCGGCGGCGTGCCGTGTGAAACGCGGGCGCAACCCCGAGCACGCGCCATTGACATCCCGGGGCCCATCCCCAGAATCCTATTTGGGAGCGCTCCCACTCCTTTTCTCTCCTGCCCTGTCCGACACGAGACCTTCACCAGCGGATTCGTGCCGGAACACCTCTGGAGGACCCTTTCGATGCCTCGATTCCCCAGCAGAACGGGAGCGCTCCCACGCTTCCGTAGCCGAGTCGCCGCGTTGGCGCTGCTCAGCCTGGCGGCCGGGACGACCACCGCGCTGGCGGCCTCGCCCGCCCTCGCGGCCGTCTCCTGCGACGTGACCTACTCGACCAACGACTGGCAGGGCGGCTTCACCGCCAACGTGTCGATCAAGAACCTGGGCGACCCGCTGAACGGCTGGACGCTCGGGTTCACCTTCCCCGACGCCTCGCAGAAGGTCACCCAGGGCTGGAGCGCCACCTGGTCGCAGAGCGGCCAGGCCGTCACCGCCAAGAATCTGGACTGGAACGGCGACCTGGCCACCGGGGCCTCGACCGGCATCGGCTTCAACGGAAGCTGGTCGGGAAGCAACCCCAAGCCGACCGCCTTCACGATCAACGGCACCACCTGCGGCGGGACCACCCCGGACAACCAGCCCCCCACCGCGAGGCTCACCAAACCCACCGCGGGGGCCGTCTTCACCGCGCCCGCCGCGGTGGACATCACCGCCGACGCCGCCGACGGCGACGGCACGGTCGCCAAGGTCGAGTTCTTCAACGGCGACACGCTGCTGAGCACCGACACCAGCGCGCCGTACTCCTACAGCTGGGCGGCCGTACCCGCCGGAGACTACTCGCTGATCGCGAAGGCGACCGACGACAAGGGCGCGAGCACGACCTCCTCCCCGGTCGGGATCAGCGTGCGGGCCGACACCGCCCCCGCGGTGCTCCTCACCCCCGCCACGCTCGCCGTACCCGAGGGCGGCGGCGCGGACCTGTCGGTCAGGCTCTCCAAGGCCCCGGCCGCGAACGTCACCGTGACGACCGCCAGGACGAGCGGCGACACCGACCTGACCGTCTCGTCCGGCGGATCGCTGACCTTCACCCCGGCCGACTGGAACACCGCCCAGACGGTCAGGGTCGCCGCCGCCGAGGACGCCGACAAGACCTCCGACAGCGCCGAGTTCACCTCCACCGCCACCGGCCACACCTCGGACAAGGCGGTCGCCACCGAGGTGGACGACGACGCCACCGGCGGCGACAACGAGTACATCAAGCGCTTCACCACGATGTACAACAAGCTCAAGGACCCGGCGAACGGCTACTTCTCGCCGCAGGGCGTGCCCTACCACTCGGTGGAGACCTTCATGGTCGAGGCTCCGGACCACGGGCACGAGACCACCTCCGAGGCCTACAGCTACTACCTGTGGCTGGAGGCGGCCTACGGCAAGGTGACCGGCGACTGGAGCAAGTTCAACGACGCCTGGGCCTCGATGGAGAAATACATCATCCCGACCACCGCCGACCAGCCGACCAACTCCTTCTACAACCCGTCCAAGCCCGCCATCTACGCCGGTGAGTGGGACGACATCAAGCAGTACCCGTCCAAGCTGGACGGCGGCGTCTCGGTCGGCGCCGACCCGATCGCGGGCGAGCTGAAGAGCGCCTACGGCACCGGCGACGTGTACGGCATGCACTGGCTGCTCGACGTGGACAACACCTACGGCTTCGGCCGCTGCGGCGACGGCACCACCAAACCCGCCTACATCAACACCTACCAGCGAGGCCCGGAGGAGTCGGTCTTCGAGACCATTCCTCAGCCGTCCTGCGACACCTTCAAGCACGGCGGCAAGAACGGCTACCTGGACCTGTTCACCGGCGACAGCAGCTACGCCAAGCAGTGGAAGTACACCAACGCCCCCGACTCCGACGCCCGCGCCGTCCAGGCCGCCTACTGGGCGCACACCTGGGCCAAGGAGCAGGGCAAGGAGTCGCAGGTCGCCGCCTCGGTCACCAAGGCCGCGAAGATGGGCGACTACCTGCGCTACGCGATGTACGACAAGTACTTCAAGAAGCAGGGCTGCACCAGCACCTCGTGCGCGGCCGGCACCGGCAAGGACAGCTCGGCCTACCTGCTGAGCTGGTACTACGCCTGGGGCGGCGCCAACGACACCTCTGCGGGCTGGGCCTGGCGGATCGGCTCCAGCCACAACCACTCCGGCTACCAGAACCCGATGGCGGCCTGGGCGCTGTCCAACGTGGACGCCCTCAAGCCCAAGGGGGCGACCGCCGTACAGGACTGGAGCACCAGCCTGAAGCGGCAGCTGGAGTTCTACCGCTGGCTGCAGTCGTCCGAAGGCGCGATCGCGGGTGGCGCCACCAACAGCTGGCAGGGGCACTACGCGGCTCCGCCGTCCACGCTGCCCACCTTCTACGGCATGGCCTACGACTGGCAGCCGGTCTACCACGACCCGCCGTCGAACCAGTGGTTCGGCTTCCAGGCCTGGTCGATGGAGCGGGTCGCCGAGCTGTACTACACGACCGGCAACGCCGACGCCAAGCTGGTGCTGGACAAGTGGGTCAAGTGGGCCACCGACAACACCACGGTCAACGCCGACGGGACCTTCCAGATCCCCTCGACCCTGGTGTGGACCGGCCGGCCCGACACCTGGAACGCGAGCAGCCCGGGGGCCAACGCCGGGCTGCACGTCACCATCCGGGACCACACCTCCGACGTGGGCGTGGCCGGCTCCTACGCCAAGGTGCTGTCGTACTACGCGGCCAAGTCGGGCGACGCCAAGGCCAAGAGCATCGCCAAGGGCCTGCTGGACGGCATCTGGAAGAACGACCAGGACGCCAGGGGCGTCTCGGTGCCCGAGACCAAGGCCGACTACAGCCGCCTCAACGATCCGGTCTACGTCCCGGCCGGCTGGACCGGCAAGATGCCCAACGGCGACGTGATCGATTCCAGCTCCACCTTCATGTCGATCCGGTCCTTCTACAAGAACGACCCGGACTGGCCGAAGGTCGACGCCTATCTGAAGGGCACCGGCCCCGCGCCGTCCTTCACCTACCACCGGTTCTGGGCCCAGGTCGACGTGGCCGTCGCCCTGGCCGAGTACGGGCGGCTCTTCCCCTGACCGGCCCGCCCTGACCGGCTCACCTGACCGGTCCGTCGTGGCCGGCCCGCCCTGACCGGCCCGTCCTGACCGGTCCGTCGTGGCCGATCCACCTGACCGGCCCGTCCTGACCGGCGGGCCGTCCGTCCGGCGCTCGCCGGGCGGACGGACCCTCCCCCGAGACCTCGGGACGTGGCGGCACCCCTGACCTGCTGCCACGCCCCGAGCACCACCTGCGAGAGGAACCCCCATGAAGAGATCCCCGGCGGCGCTCGCCCTGCCGGCCCTGGTGTCCGTGCCAGACCTGCCGTCCGCCGGGCGTGGTGGTCTCGCGCGCGCTGACAGCACGGGCGAACCCGGAGGGCGAGAGGATCAGGTCCGGTCGTAGCGGGTCCGGGATCGGGCCACGTATTCGCGGTGCCGCTCCGCCCATTCGATGAGGGAGCTGACCTCGACGGAGAGCGTCTGGCCGACCGGCGTGAGCTCGTAGTCCACCCGGGGTGGCGAGGTGGGGGTCACCGTGCGTGTGACGAGGCCGTCACGCTCCAGGCTGCGCAGGGTCAGCGTCAGCATCCGCTGGGAGATCCCCTCGACGGACCGTTGCAGCTCGGAGTAGCGCTTGGGTCCGGTGCCGAGCAGGGCCATGACCAGCACGCTCCACTTGTCGCCGACCCGGTCCAGCACGTCGCGGAGCTGACAGGTCGGGCTGGTAACGCCGAACGGCCCGCGCACATCGGTGTGCGTTACGCGGGGCAAAGTGCCTTCTTCCGTCATGACGGCATTGTCGATCAGACTCGGTGGCGCACACAAGAAATAACCAACGCACAAAAAGTGCGGCTTCGATGAGCTTCGATCTCAATGCTCCGCCGTCCAGGCCCGGTCCCGGGCCGAAGACCACCGAGCTGGAGATCCCGCAGACCGGCTCGACCGGTTCTCGCCGCTGATCGGGGCCTCGCCGGTCAGGCCGGCACAGGCGTCGGCCGGCACCGAGAAGTGCCACCGAACATCGAGAAGGAAGTACCGGATATGCGTGCAGTGGCGTTCAACGAGTTCGGTGCGGCTCCCGCGGTCGCCGAGCTCCCGGTCCCCGAGCCGGGACCGGGCGAGGTACTGGTCCAGGTGCGGGCCTCGTCGGTCAACGGCTTCGATCTGGGCGTGATCGGCGGATACCTCAAGGGGGTCTACGAGTACGAGTTTCCCGTCGTGGTCGGCAAGGACTTCGCCGGAGTGGTCTCCGCCGTCGGTGACGGCGTGACCAGCGTGGCCGTGGGCGACGATGTGTTCGGTGTCGTGATGCGGCCCACTCTCGGCCAGGGCGGCTTCGCCGAGTACGTCGCCGTCGGTGCGGAGTACGGCATCGCCCGCATCCCCGAAGGGCTCGACCACGCCCGGGCCGGGGCCCTCGGCCTGGCCGGCACCGCCGCGCTCGACGCGGTCGACGCGGTCGCGCCCTCCGCGGGAGAGACCGTTCTCATCTCGGGTGCCACCGGCGGTGTCGGCGCGTACGCGATCCAGCTCGCCGCGGCCCGCGGAGCCACCGTCATCGCGACCGCCAGGCCCGGTGCGGAGGCCGAGTTCGTCACCGGACTCGGCGCGGCGCACGCCGTCGACCACACCGAGTTGGTGACGCGGGTGCGTGCCATCGCCCCCGACGGCGTACACGCGGCGCTGCACTTCGCCGGTGACGGCGCGACCGTGGCCGGGCTGCTCGCCCAGGGCGGCCGGTTCGCCTCGACCCTGCACCACACCCCGGACGGGCTCGCCGAACACGACGTCAAGGCCACCGCGGTCATGGCGGACCCGAACCCGGCCACCCTCCTCCGGCTCGCCACCGATGTGGCCGCCGGTCGCCTGCGGGTCCCGCTCGCCCAGAGCTACCGGCTGGCCCAGGCGACCCAGGCCATCGCGGACTTCCAGGCCGGCACCCTGGGCAAGCTCGGCGTCACGATCTGAGGATCGAACCGCTCCCGGGGGCCGGAGTCCAAGGGATCCGGAGGTCGCGAGGAACCTCCCCGGCACCGGATCCCGTTCCGGCCCTCTCCGGCCCCCTCCTGGCGGTCAGTCCAGGACCGGATAGTTGCTCCGGAACACGCCACGCGGGTCACGGGCGCGCTTGACGTCGCGGAGCCGGGCCAGGACGTCACCGGGGAAGGCCGCGGTCGCCTTCTCCCCACCGCCGAGGTAGTTGTACGGCTTGCGCCCGCTGGTGTGCGACACGAGCAGGCCGGCGATGGCGTCCTGGCGCTCCTTGAGGGCGGGCGCGAGCTCCGGGACGGCCAGGGAGCCGACCATGCCGAGGAGATAGGGCTCGTCGAGGTGCCCGCAGGCGCCGCCGTCCGCCGCGGGACGGGCCAGCGCTCCGCCCAGGTGGCGCACCTGCACGCTGACCAGCGGGTCGATGGGCTCGGACAGCAGCGCCGCGGCCACCGCGTCATCCAGGCTGGTCAACAGCTCTCCACGGAACGTACTGGGCCCCGGATCGGTCGGCTCGGCGCAGATGCTCCCCAACTCGGACACCGGCAGGGGCCCGCGGGTGTCCATGATGGCTCCGTCGATCTTGTCGAGACGGCGCAGCAGTGCCTGTGCCTCCCCGCCCTCGCCAAGGAACGTGACGTCCACCGTCACCGCGGCCAGCCCCCGCAGAAACTCGGGAAGAGCCGGGATCGCGGGAAACTTCAGCAGGTCGAACCAGGCGGTGAGCTCCTCAGGCGCCTCGGCGGTGATCTCCCGGAACGCGGCCAGCACCTCCGGGGCCCGCTCGACCGGCCACATGACGCGCCCGCCGTACAGGTGGGGTGCGGGGTACAGGTCGAACTCGACGGCGGTCACCAGCGCGTAGTCGCCACCGCCACCGCGCAACGCCCAGAACAGTTCGGCGTCGGAGTCGGCGCTCACCCGGCTCCGGACGCCTTCGGCGTCGACGACGTCGAAGGCGCGGACACTGTCGGCGGCGAAGCCGTACTTACGGCCGAACCAGCTCAGGCCGCCGCCGAGGGTGTAGCCGACCACGCTGGGCGCCGGCGAGCTGCCCGCCAGTCCGGTCAGCCCGTGCGGGCTCGCGGCGGCCAGTACCTCGCCCCATTTCACGCCGGCGCCGACGCGGGCGACCCTCTGGTCGGGCCGGACGTCCACCTCGTCGAGTCGCCCGGTGCGCAGCAGGATCACGCCCTCGACGTCGCCGGTGGCGCCGTGGCCGCTCGGCTGGGCTGCCACGGTCAGTCCCGCCAGGTGGGCGAAGCCGGCCAGCGCGGCCACGTCGTCGGCGTCCTCGGCCTCGACGACGGCCATGACGGGCTGCTCCACGGCGAGGTTCCACGGCCGCCTGGCCTGCTCGAAGCCCTCTTCACCTGAGACCAGCACCCGTCCCCTGACCGCGTTCCGCAGGTCGTTCCCGATCGTCATCGATCTCTCCTCTCGCTCTGGAACCACTATGGCGCAGGCGATCTGAGCGGGAGCTGAGATCGAGTTGAGGCCGGGACGGACCGGCCTCAACTCACGGGAAGGACCGGGAGGGTCACCGCGACGCCGGCCCGAACCCGCGCTCGCGCAGCGCAGCGACCAGCCAGTGCGCGAGCCGTACGTGCCCGGCGAGGGTGGGGTGGACGCCGTCGGGCAGGATCAGGCTGCGGCTCCAGCGCTCGCCGAGCGGGTCGAGGAAGGTCGCCTCCTCCTCGTCGGCGGCCATCGCGACGGCGTCTCTCACGCCGTAGGCCCACCGGGGGGCTTTCACCATCCAGATGGGGCCGATCACCACGATCCTGGTGCGCGGCCAGCGGATGCGGACCAGCTCCAGCAGGCGCTTGGCGGCCCGGTGGATCCTGGCGGGCCTGGTACGGCGGTCGTTGTGCCCGCCGGAGACGATCAGCAGGTCGGGCTCCGGCCGCCAGGAGAGCTCCTCGCCGAAGGACCTGTGGAAGGTCCGGTTCACCGGGCCGGGATTGACGAAGCCGGTCCCGGCCGCCCCCGCGGTGACGAGCTGCCAGCCCAGCTCGCGCGCCGCCTGCGCGGCGTAGGTGTCCCACCGCTCCACCGGGCCCGACCCGACGGTGAAGCTGTCTCCGACGATCATGACCAGCGGGGCCGCGGTACGGCGCGCCGGCGTGGCCGGGTCGGGATGAGCCGCCGGGGCGCCGGCTGTCGGAGCGATTCCACCGACCGTCCCAGTACATCCCGAAATAAGACAGCAAATCCCCATAAGAATGGCGATCAGGAATGCTCGGGGTCGTCTACGCACAGGCCCGTGCATGCCACCTCGGGGGGCTCCAGGCTGCCGACATGGGTACCGACCTCTACGGGCGAACGCGGCGTCTCGAACTCGCCGACCAGAACCCGCGCTCCTTCGAGGAGGTGGTCCTGGCGTCGCCGCCCGACGGGATCGTCTTGAGCAAGTCCGCATTCTACCCAGGCGGGGGCGGCCGGCCCGCGGATCGGGGAGTTCTCCTGTGGCAGGGAACGGAGATCCGCATCACCGGTGTACACGAAAGGGGGCAATCGAGGGGATGGGCGCCGAGGGGAATGTCGAGTGCGTGGGCGAGGTGCCGGTAGGTGACCGGAGGCGGCGCGTCGATCCGCCGGGACCGCCGAACGACTTCTCCGGAGGATCGATTCTCATGGTCCGGTGAACTCGCCGCCGCACGACCCGGGAAATCTCCGAAAAAGGCGAAAGACCGTCGAGGACCGGCTCTTTGACGACGTCGCCGTATCGGTCCATGGCACGGCTTCGTCCGCCGGCACATCGTCCGATCGTCAGGGCGAACAGGCCGGTCCCGCCTCATGATGATTCAACGGAGAATCGGCGCTTTCCCGGCCGAGAGGTCGTTTCGCTGATGACACATGCGGCGTAAACGTATTCGTCATTCCTTTCCGCGACACGCTGGCCGGTCATGGCGGTTCTCCACACACCAGCGATGATCACTCAAAGTAAGATCACGAAAGTGAAGAGTAGCCACAGGATGAGTTCGTCCATGAAAGCGCCGCCCGGCGGACCACGCCGTGTCATGCTGCTGATCGGACAGCTGAGAGTCGGCGGCACCGAAAAGCAGATTTTCCTCCTGGCTACGGGCCTGGTCCGCAGCGGTGTGGCGGTCGACGTGGTGACGTTGCACTCGGACGGGCCTTACCGTGACGCGCTCGAACTCGCGGGCGTTCCCGTGCGCAACGCCGGATTCACCGGGATGTCGACGGGCCCCATGGCCCTTCCCCGCAATCTGCTCGCGGTGACGCGTCTCGTCAGGTGGATACGGCTGCTCAGGCCGGACGTGCTGCACGCCTTCCTGTACCACGGTTATGTGATCGGCGCGCCGATCGCCTGGCTCGCCCGGGTGCCGGTCGTGGTGGCGGGGCGACGCAGCCTGAGCAACTTCAAGAAGGCCCGGCGCTGGGTCTACGCGTTGGAACACGTCGCCACCCGGCTGACACGGCACGTGGTGGCCAACGCCGCGGCCGTGGCCGAGGACGCCAGAACGGTGGAGGGCATCGTCCCGGGCAAACTCAGCGTGATCTACAACGGCCTGCCCGAGTCGGCCTTCCTGACCGGCACGCCGGCTCGAATCGTCACGAATCTGCCGGTCGTGTGCTGCGTGGCCAATCT
The DNA here is from genome assembly GCF_050949235.1 of Streptosporangium sp. CA-135522. NCBI lineage: Bacteria > Bacillati > Actinomycetota > Actinomycetes > Streptosporangiales > Streptosporangiaceae > Streptosporangium > Streptosporangium sp. CA-135522. Next base: position 1,054,678 of record NZ_CP192026.1, on the reverse strand, counting down.
GAAGGAGCACAAGGGACATCGTTTCCTCGTCGAGGCCGTCGCGCTGCTGGCCGCCCGGGGCACGCCGTGCACGCTGGTGCTCGCGGGCGAGGGACCCGAGCATGACGCCCTGCTACGGCAGGCGGCGGCTCTGGGCGTGGACCTACGCCTTCTGGGTCTGCGCAGGGACATCGAGGCCCTGATGAACCGGGCGTCGGTGGTGGTGCTCGCCTCACTCTACGAGGGGATGAGCAATGCGATCATGGAAGCGATGGCGGCGGGCAAGCCGATCGTCGCCACCGCGGTGGGCGGGACCTGCGAGCTGCTGGACGGGCGCGGCCTGCTGGTTCCCCCGGCGGACTCCCGGGCGCTGGCCGACGCCCTGGAACGCGTGTTGCACGATCCTCACCTGGGCGCGTCCCTCGGCGTCACCGCGCGCGCCTGGGCGCTGGACAATCTCGGCGTGAACTCCATGATCGACCGGCATCTGGTCCTGTACCGGCGTCTTCTGGAGGAGCGATGTGCGGGATAGCGGGCGCCGTCTGCTCGGACGGAGTCGACCCGGAGACGGTCCGCGCCATGTGCGAGACCATCGTGCACCGCGGTCCCGACGGGAGCGGCCTGCACGTGGAGCCTTCGGCCGTGCTCGGGATGCGCCGCCTGGCCGTCGTCGACGTCGCCGGCGGCGACCAGCCCGTCTACAGCGAGGACGGCGTGATCGTCGCGGTGTTCAACGGCGAGATCTACAACTTCGCCGAACTGCGCGCCGAACTGCTGGCCGGCGGGCACCGCCTGGCCGCGGCCGGCGACTCCGAGTGCCTGGTCCACCTGTACGAGGAGTACGGGGACGCCTTCGTGCATCGTCTGCGCGGCATGTTCGCCTTCGCGTTGTGGGACGGGCGCAGGCGCAGGCTGCTGCTGGCCCGTGACCGGGTGGGCAAGAAGCCGCTCTACTGGGGGATCCGGTCCGGCACGCTGCGTTTCGCCTCCGAGCTGAAGGCGCTGATCCGCGACCCGCGCTGGTGCGGCGAGATCGACCCGGTCGCCCTCCACCACTACCTGACCTTCCAGTACGTACCGGCTCCCTGGTCGATCTTCGAAGGCATCGGCAAGCTCCCGCCGGGCTCGACCCTGGTATGGCAGGACGGCCGCGTGCGCGTCGACCGCTACTGGCGGCTGGACGCCACCCCCCGTCCGGCCGCCGCCGTGGAGGAGGAGGCCGAGCGGCTGCGCGAGCTGCTGCTGGAGGCCACCCGGCTGCGGATGATAGGTGAGCGTCCGATCGGCGCCTTCCTGTCGGGGGGGATCGACTCCTCCGCGGTCGTGGCGGCGATGGCGCGGCAGTCCCCGCATCCGGTCCGCACGTTCTGCGTCGGCTTCGAAGAGGCCGACTTCGACGAGCGGGAGCCCGCCAGGCAGGTGGCCGCCCTTTACGGCACCGACCACTCGGAGATGGTCCTGTCCGCCTCCCCGCTGGACGTGCTGCCCGCCCTGGCCTGGCACTTCGACGAGCCGTTCGCCGACTCCTCGGCCATCCCCACCTTCCTGGTGGCCAGGATGAGCAGCCAGGAGGTGACGGTCGCGCTCAACGGGGACGGCGGGGACGAGTCCTTCGGCGGCTACCGCCGCTACGCGATGTTGCAGCGAGCCTCCCGACTGCGGGCGCCGTCCGGAGCGTCACCCCTCCTGGGCTCGGCGGGCAGGAGCCTTCGGGGCCTCTCGCGCCAGGGGTCGCTGCTTCGCCGGGTGGGGTGGGGCATGGAGCTGGCCGGACTGTCCGCGGTCGACAGGTACACGCGCCTGATGTCCTACTTCACCGAGGAGCAGAAGTGGGAGATCTACACCCCGTGGCAGCGCGGCCGGGCGGCGGGCGTCCGCAGCGGGGCCATCGTCGAGCGGGCCTTCGAGGAGTCGTCCGCCGGCTGCGACCTCACCCGGATCATGGACGTCGACGTCAACACCTATCTGCCCGGTGACCTGCTGGTGAAGGCCGACATCAGCACGATGGCCTGCTCGCTGGAGGCGCGCTCGCCCTTCCTGGACCATGTCCTGATGGAGTGGGCCGCGGGCCTGCCCGGCGAGCTGAAGATCCACGGCGGAACGACGAAGTACCTCCTCAAGCACGCCCTGGCGGGCTGGCTGCCCGCGCACCTGCTGGAGCGCCCGAAGATGGGGTTCGGGGTGCCGCTGGCCTCCTGGCTCAGGACGGGGCTGCGCCCCCTGGCTCATGACCTGCTCACCGACGCCACCGCCCGCGACCGGGGGATCTTCGATCCGCGGGCCGTCGCCCGCCTTCTCTCCCAGCACGCCAACGGTCGAGATCACTCCAACCGTATCTGGACCCTGATGCAGTTCGAGCTCTGGCATCGGACCCACCTGCCGGCGCGGCCGGCCGCGGACGGCCGTCCACAACTGCGGCCCACGTGACCGCCCCGCCGCTCCCCCCGGCCACGACCGGGCGCCGCCGCGATACCGCCGTCACGCGCCTGGTCCATCTGCTCCTGACCCGCCTGACCCTCGTCGTGGCCGGAAGTCTCACCAGCGTGATCGTGGCCCGCGCCCTGGGGCCGGGCGATCGCGGCGCTTATTGGGTGATCGTCACCATCGCGGCGACGGCGACGGCCTTGGGGAACCTGTCGGTGGAGAAGTCGCAGACGACCCTGTGGGGGGAGGAGAGCAGCCGACCGGCGGTCACGGCGAACGCCCTGTGGCTGGGCCTCGCCGTAGGCGCGGCGGCCGCGGGGACCGCGTTCGCCGCCGTGCTCCTGTGCGGGGTAGGGGTGGCGCCCACGGCGGGTCGGTCCTCGCTGATCTGGGGACTGGCCGCGGTGCCCGTCATGATGGCGATCGTCTACGTCAACAACGTGCACGTCCTGCGTGCCCGCACCGGGGTCGTCAACCGGGGCTCGCTGGCGGGAGCGGCCCTGCAGTGCTCCGCGCTGGCGTCTCTCGGCCTCCTCGGACGCCTCACCGTCGAGTGGGTAGTGATCATATGGACCGTCTCCGCCGCCGTGAACCTCCTGCTGCTGCTGCCGTCCTTGCCCGTATGCCGCCCGCGCGACCCGAGGTCGGTCCGTCACACGCTGTCGTGTGGCCTGCGCTACCACCCGGGCTCCGTCTGCCACTTCCTGCTGCTTCGGCTCGACATCCTGATCCTGAACGCCATGAGCACACCGACGGCGGTGGGAATCTACTCCATGGCGGTGACGCCGGCCGAGCTCCTGCGGGCCATGACCGACGCGGTGGCCCAGATCGCGCTGCCCCGGCAGATGGAGTCGAGCAGGGAGACGTCCGTGGCCTACACGGCACGGACGATCCGGATTACCGCGGTCCTCGCCGCCTCGTCGATCGTCCTGCTCTATGCGGCGGGCCCGTTTCTGGTGACCGCCGCCGCCGGCCCGGCCTTCACGGGATGCGTCACCCCGATGCTGGTGCTCGCACCGGGCGTGGCGGCCGCCGCGGCGGCCCGCCCTGCCGCGGCCTATCTGCTCCGCCTCAACCTGCCGGTTCTCATCTCGCTGATGTACGGCGCGGCATTGCTGGTGAACCTCACCCTGAACATCCTGCTGATCCCCCGGATGGGCGTCACCGGATGCGCGCTGGCGTCCACGATCGCCTACACGGCGCTCGCCGCGACCCAGGTGGGCTGGTTCGCACGCTCAGCGAGAGTGCCCCTGCGCCGGCTGAGCCCGGGCGGCGCCGAGGTGCGAGAGATCGTCCACCGACTCCGCGGGCTTGTCCGGGTCGGCTGATCCGCCCGGCCGCCGGAGCACGTACTCGTTGCAGCCGAGGCCGCCCCCGCACGTCTTGAGATGCAGGAGACCGAGATCGTGCGCGTGGGCGCGGGCGATGACCTGCTCGGGCTTGGAGACCTCGAAGGGATGACCGCCCACCCAGTCGATCATGTCGTGCCAGCGCGACATGCCTCGCGCCCGGGTGACCGCGGTACGGGGCCTGCCGGTGAGCAGCCGTCCGATTTCGAGCAGGGGCCAGGCCCGGTAGATGTAAGCCGAGCTGCCGGCGATCAGGGCGCCACGGACCGCCGGTCCCGACCGGTTGTAGCGCCGCTTCACGGCCGTCCAGATCCGGCTCTGCCGTCCCTGGTCGTTGTAGAGCGCGACGAACAGCAGTCCGCCGGGGGCGACGAGCTCGACGGCGGCGTCGAAGGCCCTCCACATGGCGCCGGTGTGGTGCAGGACACCCCAGGCGTAAACAAGATCGAAGGTCCCCAGCCGCGCGAGGTAGTCACCGTCCAGGATCGACCCCTGCTCGATCGTCCAGGTGGCGTCGGGGGCGAAGACGCGGCGCAGCCGCAGGGCGGACTCCACCGCCTCGGGGTCGAAGTCGAAGGAGTGCACGCGGGCTCCCATGCGGTGCGCGGCGAGGGAGAACAGGCCGCTGCCACAGCCCACGTCGAGGAAGGTGCGCCCGGCGAGGTCCTCGGCGCCGAGGGCCATCCGCAGCGAGTCGGCCGCGCTTTCGATGCGACCCTCGTCGACGAGGTCGACGAAGGCGTTCCAGTTGCGGCCGAAGGCGAACCTGTCACCCCGCCGGATCTGCAGAAGGTTGTCGTCCATGGTCTCTCCCGTCATGTGCCGTGTGTCGTGTGCGGCGATGTCCGATGAGCCGCCACGCCTGCCGTTTCGAGATGCCGAGTCCCGAGCGGCGTCCCCAGGCGGACCCAGAACGGCGTGCTGACCGTCAGATTCGACGGCGTGTCGCCGAACAGCGCGGCCTTCGACCGGGTGGCGACGAGCGAGACCAGCGCGACCGTGCCGGAAACCGCCCACAGCGGAGCCCGAGGAACGCCGCGACCGCCGGCCAGGGACACCGCACCGGCGCGGCGACGAGGAAAGGCGCCGCGGACACCGCCGGCATGATTATGCGGCTCGGTGGAGGCCATTTCAGCGGCGTGGTCCGCGCCATCACAACTGACACTTCACCGTCCCGCCATTTCCCTTACCCGCCCACGCCGATCTCGCCGCAAAAAGTGTGCACATGCAGCACGTCATCGGAAGGCCTCCGAACAATGATCCATAACTTATCGCAGTCGCTCGATCACACGGTGAAGGAAACACTGGCGCGGCCAGGGGAGTAATTGGAAGCAGACGCACGAAGAACGCGGCGAACACCGAAAGACCGGTACCGGTGAAATGGGTGCTTGTTAATCCGTTTCGACCCCCGCCGTTTTCACCTGCAAGCATCCGAAAGGCGGAGTTCCGCGGTGAGCCTGATCTCCCGCCTGCGGCTCTTGTGAAAGAACTGGTCGCTCCTCGCCGGGCCACCGGTGCTATCGGTGACGACGCCGGCGCTGACCGCCGGCACACCTCCCACCTGTGCCGCGAGCGTCTCGGTGGTCGACCAGGCACAGGTGCCGTCCGCGCCGATCAGGCCGCAGCCGTCGATGATCCGGACCCTCCGAGGGCCCGGAGGCCTCCCCGCAGGCGACCGTGCGGGTCAGCTGACCTGTGAGGCGGGGACGATCCAGGTGTTGCAGTAACCGATCCTCGCGTACTTCCAGCCCTGGTAGAGCCATCCGGCGAAGTGGTCGCCGTTGCCGTGGTCGCGCCGGCCCAGGCCGTTCTGGTCGTCGCCGCGGTCGTACGACATCCGCAGTTCCTCGCTCCAGAGAGGGCCGCTGACGCCGAGCGAGGTCCGGACGGTACGGACGAAGATCCCGGACAGGCACTGCGCCTGGAGCTCGTTGCGCCGGGAGTGGGCGTCCTGGGCGGCCTTGGACTTGTCGGCGACCTCCCACCACCAGGCTCCGCCGATCCCCGCCATGGTCTGCACGTGGTGCCCGTACTCGTGGGAGAGCACGGACAGGTAGGGGACGTGGTTGCGGGCCGGGTCGATCCGGTTGCTCTCCTGGATGAGGTGGGTCAGCCCGATGTACATGCCCTGGTTGCTGGGGCAGTAGTAGGCGGCGGCGCCCGAGGTGGGGTAGGTGCCGCAGGGGCCGCGGCCCGGGCGGGACCAGTAGACTCGGCGCGGCGCCGTGAAGACCGCCCCGGCCTGGGAGAACTTCCCGGCCCACGCGCGGTCCAGGCATCCGGTGACGGCGTTGAGGTAGTTGAGCATGTCGCCGGGCCGGGTCGAGGGCCAGGGAGCCCGGCAGGCGGTCGGGCGCATCGTGCCGGTGCCGTACAGCGGGTTGCGCTTGAGCCGGGCGGTGGTGTCGGAGCGGAGCATGCGACGCAGGTCGACGCTCATGCTCTGCCGGGCGGCCAGTGTGATCTCCGACTCGCCCAGTGAGCCGAGATTCAGCTTGGGCGGCGGCCTGAAAGTCGGCGGCCTGACCTCCGCCTCCTCGGACGCCGGCGGCCGGCCGTTTTGGGTCGCCACAGGACCGGTTCCCGGGGTGGCCGGAACCTCGGCTTCGTCGCCACCGGCCAGGCCGGCGATCACCACGACCGCGGTGAAGGTCAGGGCGAGAACACCGAAGACACCAAAGGCCAGAGGACTCGATCCGCGTGGGCGCATGCGACCGCCTTCTCCAGTGAGTGGATCTCCGGGCGGCAATCTAGCGGATATATCCCCATGTCTGTCTATTGACCGAAAAATAGGGATGGGGGGTGGCATTCAGGGGTCGGCGGTTCTCGGTAGGCTCCCGAGCCATGGCGGGATCTGCATTGCATCGAGCGGCCGGAAGCGTGGCCGCGGTTGCCACCCTCGTACTGGCACTGAGCGCTTCCCCGGCCTTCGCAGCCGGTACGGCGGGCACGACGTCCACCCAGGCGGGCAAGGTGACCAAGGACACGGTCACGCTCGAACTGCGACAGGACGGCGTGCTTCACGTCAAGGAGACCGTCGCCTTCGAAGGCGGAACGCCGACGCGCAAGCTCGTCGACCGCACTCGCTACGACGACGGCAGCGACCGCCTCTACCAGATCGCCAACCTCAAGGGCGACGGCAGGCTGAGCGGCGACTCGATCACCCTGACGGGGGGCTCGGGCACCGCGACGCTGGAGTACGACGTCAAGGGCGCGGTGACCCCCCTGGCCGACGTCCAGGAGCTGCGCTGGTACGCCGTGGGCGCCTGGTCGGTCCCGGTCACCGAGGCCAAGGTCACCGTGACAGGCCCGGCCCAGCTGCAGAACCTGTCCTGCTTCGCGGGCGTGCTGACCTCCGCGATCGGCTGCACCACCGCGTCGCCGGACCACACCGGGACCACCGCTGAGTTCGAGCAGCAGGATCTCGGCGCCGGCGAGGTGCTCACCGTGGTCATCGGCTATCCGGCGGGGGCCACCAAGGGCGGCCCGATCCTGGAGCGCCGCTTCGAGCTGTCCAACGCCTTCACCCTGAACACCGTCACCGGCGGCGCCCTGGCCGGCCTGCTGGTCCTGATGCTCGGCGGCCTCGGCCTGCTCTACTGGACGCGGGGGCGCGACGCCCGCGTGGTCGGCCACGAGTCGGGCTCGCTCAACGCGGTGGAGAACGGCCATTTCGCCCCGCCGGACGGGGTGCGCCCGGGCCAGATCGGCACGCTCATGGACGAACAGGCCGACGTGGTCGATGTGACGGCCACCATCGTGGACCTGGCCGTCCGGGGGTACATCCGGATCGACGAGCAGCCCCGCCAGGCCTACGACTCGCCCGACTGGATGCTGGTGCGGCTGCCCGGCGCCCCGACCGCCTCGCTGCTGTCGTACGAGCAGGCGCTCTACGAGGCCATCTTCGACGGCCGCGACGCGGTCCTGCTCTCCCATCTCCAGGGCTCGTTCGCGGCCAACCTCGGCAAGGTCCGCGACGCGCTCTACCGCGACGTGGTCACGCAGGGCTGGTTCGCACGGCGCCCCGACACGGTCCGCACCCGCTGGACGACCTTCGGCGTGCTGCTCGTCGTCGCCGGGATCATCGCCACCGTCGCGCTGGCCTGGTTCACCACGTACGGCCTGCTCGGCCTGGCCCTGATCATCGCCGGTGCCGCCATGGCCGTCGGCGGCCAGTACATGCCGGCCAAGACCTCCAAGGGCGCCGGAGCCCTCGCCCACACCCTGGGCTTCCGGGAGTATCTGTCCTCCGGCGACATCGGCGGCGACATCCCCCCGGCCCAGCGGGTGGAGCTGTTCTCCCGCTACCTGCCCTACGCCGTGATCTTCGACAGCGTCGAGCGCTGGGCCCGGGTGGTCTCCTCGGTCACCGGCAACGGCCAGCAGGCCGACAACCTGTACTGGTACCACGGTCCGGCCGAGTGGGACCTGTCCAAGTTCGCCGACTCGATGCGGACGTTCACCATGACGACTTCGGGGGCGATCTCCTCCACCCGCCAGTTCCGCTCTCTCTAGGGGGTCAGCCCGCATAAGCCCAAAACCCACATTGGGATGATCTTGGTGACAGGTTGGAAGCGGCCGGCTTTGGCGCTGGTCGAGGTCGGGTGCTGCCACGGATAATGTCCTATTATCCGTGGCAGCAGGATTCGTCACCTGCGGTGACATAGCCGTCCGCGACGCGAAGCGGCCCTGTTATCTGCGGCAAGGGGGGAGCGGTGCCCACTGTCGTGCACCTGCCGGTCGGGAAAGTGCTCACCGTCGGACCGCAGCCGACGTCTTCCTCGACTCGCTCGGCAACGCGAACACGATCCGCACCTACGGGATCGGGGTGGGTAAGACCGCGATGCGGCTCGGTGAGGATCGGCCGCTGGCCTCCGTCTCCGACGATGAGGTCGGCGAGGCTCTGGAAGTGCTGTGGGGCACCGCTGCGGTCAACACTGGAATGCCCGCCGCGCGTCGGTGCCGTCCTGGCTGGGGTGGTGCCGCGAGCGCGGCCATGAGGCGCCGGTGATCCCGGCGTGGACCAATCGCCGAGCTCACCAGCCTGCTCGCGCCCGGCGACAGCGGGCGCTGAGCGATGGGCTGGGACATCCTCGTCGGCGCCGTGGTCGCCGTGGCGACCAGTCGGATCGCACTGCTTATCCTGCCCAGGCTGCTGCCGCTGCTGCCGCTGCTGCGCTGTACGGCCGTCAGTGCGTGAACTTGCCGGCATGCTCGCGGGCCCAGGCGTCAAACGTCCGGGCGGGGCGGCCGGTCAGTTCCTCGACGGTGGCGGTGAGCGTGGCCGGTACGCCGTCGCATGACTGCCACCAGTCGAGCAGGGCGTCGGCGAAGTCGCCGCGGACGTGGTCGGCCATTGCCGCCTTCCACTCCTGGCGGGAGACCGGCTTGATACCGATCTCCCGCCCGATCGCCCGCCCCAGGACGTCGATCTGCTCGGCGAAGGTCAGCGACTGCGGTCCCGTGAGCGTGTACGGCCGGCCGCCCAGTGTCGGGTCGGCGAGTACCGCGGCGGCGCACCCGGCCATGTCGGCCTCGTGGATCGGGTCGCAGTGCGCGCCGGGGAAGGGCAGGCTGATCGGCTCGCCGGACTTGACGGTCCAGGCCCAGGCCAGCGCGTTGCCGGCGAACGTACCCGGGCGCAGCAGCGTGGCCTGGATCGGCGAGCCGATCAGTGCCCGCTCCACGTCCAGGTGAGACTTGGCCAGCGGGCTGTCGTCGGCTCTGTCGAAGAACACCGCGGCCGAGGACAAGAGCACGATGTGCCGCACACCCGCGCTGACGGCTTCGGTGACGAAGGCGTCGATGTGGGAGGGCTCGGCGTACAGGAAGACCGAGGCGATGCCGTCCAGGGCGGCGGGGAAGGTGTTGGGGTCGGTGAGGTCGCATCGGACGGTGTCGGCGCCTTCGGGCGCGCTGGAGCCGACGCGGACCGGCAGTCCCCGCTGGCGCAGGAGCGGCACGAGGTTCCCGGCGACGGCGCCCCGGCCTCCGGTGACAAGGATGGTCATGGCAAGGATGTCCTAACGTTGATACGACAGAAGAGTGCGTGACACAATCTTTGCGCCACGCACATAATGTGGGATATGGAGGGGTGCGATGTCAACCCGGGCGGATCTGCTCGACCAACTCGTCACCGAGAGCCAGCGACACTACGCGGCGTATGCGCTGTTCAACCAGACGATGGCTGACAGCCTGGGCATACACCCCACCGACCTGCAGTGCATCGCCCTGCTCGACCTGGAACCCAGCCCGGTGACCACCGGCGCGATCGCCACGCTCACCGGCCTGACACACGGCTCGGCCACCCGGCTGGTCGACCGCCTGGAGAAAGCCGGCCTGGTGGTCCGGCAGGCCGACGAGAAGGACCGCAGGCGCACGCTGGTCGCGCTGACCCCCGACGCGAACACTCGGATCGGTAAAGCCTGGGCCGAGCCGGCCGCGGCGTTCCGCCAGACGCTGGAGAGCTTCACCGACCGCGATCTGGCGGTGATCGTCGACTACCTGCGCCGCACCAGCGAGGTGGGGCGTACTCAGGCCGAACGTCTGACCAGGTGACGCGCTATTGCTCCGGTTGTTCGAGGACTCCGGCGTGCAGGACCGAGTGCTGGTGCAGAGCCGAGCGCAAGGCCCGGTGCAGGCCGTCCTCCAGGTGGAGCTCACCGCGTCAGGCGTGAGGGGCGCAGACCTACCTCGAAGCCGTCGAACAGGCCCGCCGACGTCGCCACTCCCCAAGCCGCCAGCACCCCGTGACCGGCCACGAACGCCTACACCTTCTAGGCAGCCTGCGCCATGTCGGTGAAGTCGATCTGGGGTAGGTCGGGGTCGAAGTCGTCGGGACGCAGGCGCAGCACGTCGGTGGCGTACAGGCCGAATCTTGCCGGTCACGACGTAGACCGAGTTGGGGTGGTCCTTGCACACGGTGCGGGGCGGCGGCGTAGATCTCGCTGCCCCAGTCGGTGCCGAAGTACAGGGTCGCGATCGGCGCGGATCGGACGGCGTCGATGTCGGGATGGACCTGGACGCAGTAGCGGCCCGTGCCCATCTTGGCTACCTTCGTCACGTTTGGCGTGGTTGGGGGGATGGGGGCGTCCAGGGTCCACAAGCAGACATAGCCCTGCGGGAATGCCCCTTCCCTTCGGTGACAGCTATCCGAGCAATGGGGCTTCCTTCTTGGTGACGCCGGTGAGGGGGACGATGTGGTTCATGTCTTGCGCCTGCTCACATGGTGCACGATGAGGACGGCGATGCACGCGACGGCGACGCCGCCCGCGACCAGGCCGAGCGGCCAGGCGCCGATGCCGTTCGCGATCATGTTGACGACCGCGCTGGCCATCAGGACGAGCCAGAGCAGGGCGCGCAGCGCGAGAGCGCCTTTGCTCAGCGCGGGCTTGCTCGCAGCGGGCCGGGAGGTGGTGGGCCGGGGGGTGGCAGGGTCGGAGTCAGGGCTGGGGATGCGGTAGGGGTCGGTCATGGCCAGAATCCTAGAAACGAGCCCGATCTGCGAAAATCCCGCACGCTAGCTGGCCGTGGTATAGCGGGCTGGAGCAAGCCGTGTCCCCTTTCACCTACTATGACCCTAGTGATGCGGGGAATCCTTGAAGGTCTGGAACGGCTGGCCGGAGGGCTGGGCACCGCGTTCATGGCCGTCGTCGTCGCGCTGTGCTGGCTGGTGGTGGCCGCGTTGAGCCTGGTCGGGGTCGGGCTGGCGCTGGCGCCGGCGATGATCGGGATGACCAGGGGCGCGGCCGAGTGGGAACGCAGGCGCCTGGCCGGCGCGGGTGTCGAGATCGTCAGCCCGTACCGGCTGCCTGCCGAGCAGCTGCCCCGAGGCTGGGCGGCCAGGATGCGGGCGGCCCGTGCCGACCCGGCGACCTTGCGCGACCTGGGCTGGCTGGCCGTCTACGCCGTGGTGGGCCCGGCCTGCGGCCTGCTCGGGGTGCTCATGCCGGTGGCGGTGCTGCGGGAACTCACTTACCCGCTCTACTGGCAGTTGCTGCCGCGCGAGGATCAGCTCACCAACTTCGGCTTCCCGGTCACCACCTGGCCGGGCGCGATCGCCACCTCGGTGATCGGCCTGGCCGTCTTGGTCGCCCTGGTCCGTCTTTTCCCTGTGCTGGCGCGCCTGCAGGCGCTGCCCGCCAGGAAACTGCTGGTGCCGCACGCCTCGATCGACTTGTCGCAGCGCATCGCGCAGCTAACCGTGACCCGCGCGGGGGCGCTGCGCGCGCATGCCGTCGAGCTGCGCCGGATCGAGCGGGCCCTGCACGACGGCGCGCAGAACCGGCTGAACGCGGTCGTGGTCACGGTGGCCGCGGCCGAGCGTGCTCTGCAGCGCGATCCCGCTCGGGCCGCGCACGCACTGGAACGTGCCAGGAGCGCGGCCGAGCAGGCGCTGGCGGAGCTGCGCGGCGTGGTGCGCGCGATCTTGCCGCCGATCCTGGAGGACAAGGGGCTGGCCGGCGCGCTGGACGCGCTGGCCGCCGGATGCTCGGTGCCCTGTCGGGTGCGGGTGGGTGAGCTCGCCGTGGTGCCGTTGTCGGTGGAGAGCGCCGCCTACTTCACCGTGGCCGAGGCGCTGACCAACGTGGGCAAGCACAGCGGCGCCCAGCACGTGGAGGTCGTCGTCGAACGTGTAGGCCCGTTACTGCGCGTCCAGGTGCGTGACGATGGCAAGGGCGGCGCCCGCGATGGCGCGGGCACCGGGCTGGCCGGGGTCCGCCGCCGCGTCGAGGCCCATGACGGAACGATGACCCTGACCAGCCCCGATGGGGGGCCGACTGTGATCGAGGTGGAACTGCCGTGCGAGTCGTGATCGCTGAGGATGACGCGCTGCTGCGCGAGGGCCTGGTGCTGCTGCTGAGCGGGGAGGGCATCGAGGTGGCCGCGGCCGCGAGCGACCCCGAGGGGTTTCTGGCCGCGGTCGAAGAGCACCGGCCCGATGTGGCGGTGGTGGATGTGCGCATGCCGCCCACCCACACCGACGAGGGCATCCGGGCGGCCGTGGCGGCCAAGCGCCTGCAGCCGGGCCTGGGGGTGCTGGTGCTGTCGGCGCATGTCGAGCAGGCGTTCGCGACCGACCTGCTGGCCGACGGCACGCACGGGGTCGGCTATCTGCTCAAGGAGCGGGTCGGCAAGGTAGAGCAGTTCCTTGAGGCGCTGAACCGGGTCGCCGGCGGCGGCACCGCCATCGACCCGGACGTGGTGGCCCAGCTGTTCACCCGCCGCCGCGATCCCCTGGAGGAGTTCACCCCGCGCGAACGCGAGGTGCTCGCGCTGATGGCCGAAGGACTGGGCAACCTGGCCATCGCCGACAAGATGGTGATCACCGAGGGAGCGGTGCACAAGCACATCCGCAACATCTTCGCCAAGCTCGGCCTGGCTCCCAGCGACCGCGTGGACCGCAGAGTCGCCGCCGTGCTGCGCTACCTCGGCGCCTGAAGCCGGCCTCTGATACCCGGCCTCTGGGGAACAGCCTCGGGGAAACGGCCTTGTGAGCTGGGCCGCGGGCGGCGTGCGGTAGCCAGCACCACCATCGACCGGCCAGCGGGCGGGATCGAAACCGCCTGCGCCCATCCCTACGTTGGTGATTGCTTCATTCGACACCCAACGTAAGGATCTGTCTTGGCGAGCAACACTCTGCGTCGTACCGTGCCGGTCACCCTGGCGCTGGCGGCCTGTCTCGCGAGCGTGAGTGCTCCGGCATTCGCCACCCCTGCTCCCGCCCCCGCCGGCGTTGCCACGGCGGCCGTCGCCGCCGGCCAAGAGCGGGTGGTGGCGAACCTGGAGCGCCACGCCCAGGAACTGCGCAGCACCGTCCCGGGCGGCCCGTCCCGCGACCTGCGGGCGTTGTCGGCGATGACCAAGGGCGCCACCATCGTGGGGATCGGCGAGGTCACGCACGGCTCGAAGGAGCTGTTCACGCTGCGGCACCGGATGTTCCGGCATCTGGTGCAGACCCAGGGCTTCACCACGCTGGCGCTGGAGGCGACCTGGTCGGCCGGCGTCCGCCTGGACGCGTACGTGCGCACCGGCAAGGGCGACCTGCGCACGATCATGGCCGAGGAGTTCCAGCAGTCCTACGGCTCGTGGAAGACCCAGGAGTGGATGGACCTGTATGAGTGGATGCGCGACTACAACCGCACCGCCTCACGCAAGCTGCGCGTGATGGGATTCGACATCGGCGACGTCCACCCCGAGCAGTACCGGCGCATTCTCGGCTGGGCCGAGAAGCACGAGCCGTCGCTGGAGCCCGAACTGCGTCGCCGTTACGCGGGCCTGCTCGCCCTGCCGGCCGGTGTGGAGGAACGGATGAACGCCCTGGCCGCACTGCCGGCCGAGCAGCGCGCCGCCCTGGCCGGCGACGCTCAGGCCGCCTACCGCCTGCTGGACGACAGCGGCAAGGTGAGCCCGCGGGTCCTGCAGGAGGGCCGCGTCATCGTCCAGATGACCACCATGTACGCCCTGGACGGGTCGGCCCTGCACCGTCACCGTGACCAGGCCATGGCCGCCAACACCGTGTGGTGGCAGCGCCACACCGGCAGCAAGACCGTGGCGGCCGCGCACAACGGGCATATCGGCTACGTCTCGGCCTGGCCCGACCATTACCCGGTCACCCAGGGGGCCGTCCTGCGCTCCCTGGCCGGCACCTCCTATGTGGCGATCGGCACCACCATCCACAGCGGCCGCTTCCGCGCAATCGACCCCAAGACCGGCCAGGTCGCAGTCTTCGACACCGGCGCCCCTGTCCCGGACAGCAGCGAGGCCGTCCTGGACCGGGTACGCTACCGCGACTACTACGTGGACCTGCGCCGCGCCGGCCGTACTCCGTCCACCCGAGCGTGGCTGGACACCGCCCGTCCGACCTTCACCATCCCGGCCACGTACGTGCCCGAGCAGTTCAACCGGCCGCTGGCCCTGGGAGCGGCCTTCGACGTGATCGTGCACCTCAACCGGGTCGAGGCAGCCACCCCGCTGCCCTGACCCTCCTTCCCGCGGGCTGGTCGGCCGATGGTGAAGCAGGTTGCATGGCTCCCCAGTAAGAGATGGTATGTAGTTGACTAATAACACACAGTGATCACTATGTCGACCGCCGAGGGCCGCCGTGGCGCTGGGGGCGTCTGCCGCCCTATGTGGGTGTTTGAGAATGGCGATCTTGCAGCTGGCGCGTCCCGTGGGGTGACCACCTCAACAACCCGCCAGCCGCGCACCTCGGCCTGACCTACCCGCGAGCTGCGATCAGCCGCAAACCCCGATGATCCGGCGTGTTTACACAGGGGCTGCCATGACTCAGATGCAAGCCGCCGACCTGTGCCTCCTCGCCCATTTGGGGCTGGTGACGCGTTTCTCTACGGCACCCCGTTCTCTACGGCACCCCGTGTAGGTCATGCGTGCCCGTACGGAGGGGTCCAGCCCACATAAGCCCAAAACCCACATCGAGATGATCTTGAATAGCATTGCGCCTGATCAGGGCTGGATCCTGGGCTCACCTTCACCCAAATCGTGACGTTGCCCGTTCCTCGGTAAATGTGCCGTTTACTGCGGAACGGCGGTATGCAACCTGCTCGAACACCGCTCGCACGCATCATCAGATACCCGCATTTACTGCGACTGCGGGTTTCGGGCTTATGTGGGCTGGACCCCCTCTAGAGCTCCCTGTGAAGGTCTCTCCGAAGCTTCTGCGAAGGCCTCTCCAGAGCCTACTGTGAAGAGGTGAGGCCCGCCGCGGGAGGAATCCCGTCGGCGGGCCTCACCCCGTTCCGGAGATCCGCTGCGAGGCTCCGGGGACGCGCCTACGCGGAAATAATCCGCCGCGTGATCCTGACGGTCACGACGGCGACCACCGGGGTCAGCATCCAGGCGAGGGCCATCCCGTCGAACTTCCAGGTCAGGCCCGCGGTGAGCGCCCAGAACAGGCCGATCGCGGTAAGGGTGACCGCCTGGACCCTGATCCTCGTGACGTCCACGCCGGCGTTCAGCACGCCGCTGCGGACCACGACGAACAGCAGCGCGGCCTGGCACAGCAGCAGGGCGGCCTCCGTCCCGGCGAACAGGCAGATCGACAGCGGGTTCTCCGAGGACTCCCCGATGAGCGCCGTCGGATACGGCAGCAGGACCACGAGGACCAGCAGCGGGATGTGCAGGAACACCATCCCGTGGGTCACCCGGCCGATCTGGTCGAGGAGCGTGTGATGCTGTCGCCAGGTGGCCCACAGCATCAGGAAGGCGATGATGAACGCCAGGAAGGACCCGGAGTTGTGCCCGAGGAATCTCCACAGCTCCGCGGCCATCGCCATCCGGTCCTCGCCGCCGCCCTCGCCCCCCTCGGGTCTGGGGATCTCGATGACGAGCAGGGTCATGGCGATGGCGAAGACGGCGTCGGCGAACATGCCCACACGCTCGTGGGACATGCCTGGGGGGACCGAAGTCGTGTCGTGCGGGTCGGTGACGGTCACCGGACCTCCGGGAGGAACGAGCGAACAGTGCGGGTCATCTTTACAGATTCCGGACTTTCCGTGGACCCTCGGCCCCGCCATCCCGCTCAAGTGAGCCGGATGAGGCCTCGCTCGACGGCGGCGGTGACGGCGGCGGTGCGCGTGTCGACGCCCAGCTTGCCGTAGACGTGCACCAGGTGCGTTTTGACCGTCGCCTCGGTGATGAAGAGCCGTCGGGCGATCTCGCGGTTGCCGGCGCCGCTGGCGAGCAGCTCCAGGATCTCGACCTCGCGCGCGCTCAGCGCGGGGCCGGGATCGCGCATCCGCCTCATCATCCGGGTCGCCACCCTCGGCGACAGTACGGTCTCGCCCTTGGCCGCGGCCCGGATGCCCTGGAACAGCTCCTCCGGCGGGCAGGCCTTGAGCAGGTAACCGGTCGCTCCGGCGTCGATGGCCCGCACGATGTCGGCGTCGGTCTCGTAGGTCGTCAGCACCAGGACCTGCGGTGGCGCGGGCAGCGCACGGACCCGCCGAGTGGCCTCCACCCCGTCGATGCCGTCACCGAGTTGCAGGTCCATGAGCACCACGTCCGGCTCGCGCGACGCGATGCCCCGCACCGCCTCTTCCCCGCCCACCGCCTCGCCGACGATCTCCATATCCGGCTCGCCGCCGAGCAGCGCCACCAGCCCGGCCCGGACCACCGGGTGATCGTCCACCAGAAACAGCCTCATCGCTCTTCCGTCCCGCCTGTCGCGGCGTCCCCGCCTCCTGTTCGCGCCCTCCCCGGGAGATACGGCTTCGCCGGGGGCGGCCCCGCGGGGACCGTGGCCGCGACGGCCGTCCCCTCACCCGGAGCGCTCTCGACGACCAGGGAGCCGTTCACCTCCGCCAGCCGGTCGCGCATCGCGCGCAGCCCGTATCCCCGGCCGGGTGCCGGAGCGGGCTCGGCGAATCCGGCTCCGTCGTCGAACACGTCCAGCGTGACCTCGTCGTCCAGGTAGGACAGCGTCACCATGGCCTTTGCCGCACCCGAATGGTCGCGGACGTTGGCCAGCGCTCCCTGGGCCACCCGCAGCAGTGCCGCCTGGACGTCCGGCGCCAGCGGGCGCCGCTCGCCCTCGTGCCGGAAGCGCACCTCCAGCCCGGTGTCGTGGCCGGCCCGCTCGCACAGCCGGGACAGGGCTTCGGGCAGCGCGACGCCCTCCAGATCGGGCGGCCTCAGGTCCCGGACGAACCGCCGGGCCTCGTCCAGGTTCTCCGCCGTGGCCAGGGCGGCGCGCCGTACATGGGCGTGGGCCAGATCCGGATCGGACGCCCACATCCGGTCGGCGGCCTGGAGCAGGATGCCCATGCTGGTCAGGCCTTGGGCGAGGGTGTCGTGGATCTCCCTGGCCAGCCGTTCGCGCTCCTCCAGGACGCCGGTGCGGTGCCGCGACTCCGCCAGCGTGTCCCGCGTGCTGATCAGATCGTCGATGAGTCGCTGCCGGGCTGCGCTCTCACGCTGGAGCTCCCAGAAGATCACCGCGGTCATGGTGGCGACACCGACCGGCGCGAGGATCAGGCTGGGATCGACCTCTCGGGCGATCTTGAGTTGGGCGGCGATCACGACGAGCGTGAGCGCCGCGGTGGCCAGCACGAAGCTGCGTGAGCTCAGCGACCGCAGGCACAGGAACAGCAGCGGGACCGCGCACCAGCTGAACGACGGCGCGAGGACCACCAGCACCAGCCAGACCGCGACCACCGTCCCCAGCCAGACGAGATGCGCCCGGCCGGGATCGCCCCACAAGACGACGCCGGCGGCGTACACCAGGGCGAGCAGGCCGCAGACGGCCAGCGAGGCGACGGTCTGCGCGTCCATGCCGTGCCTGGAGACCAGCCGCGAGGCGGAGGCCGCGAGCAGCAGGTAGAACCCCAGATGCATGGCCCAGTCGAGCCAGACGCGCTCCCTCATCACCGCCCCCGTCCGGTCGTCTCCGACGTTATCCCCCGCCGAGGATGACGCCGCCGCGGGGGCGGCGCATCAACCGATCGGTTGACCTCCGCCTCGACCACCCGGTGTCCGGGAGTCGGCCGTGCTCCCGATGGCCCGCGACGATGCCGCGGGCAGTCTTGGACGTACCCGATCCGACCGTGCCGAACTGGAGAAACACATGGCCGCTCTGTCCACCCGCACCCGCGCGATCGCCGGCTCCCTCACGGGGCTGGCCATCTTGACCGGTGCCACCGGCATCGCCGCCGCCCAGGCCGCCCCCGCCCGAACCACGGCCGTGAGCACTCCGCCGGCCGTCGTGCAGACCGGCGCGCTGTCCGCCGACGCCGCGCTGAAGATCGCCGATGCCGTGCGGAAGGAGGCCGCCAAGCAGGGGCAGCGCGTCACCGTCGTGATCGTCGACCGCTCCGGCGCCACCCGGCTGGTGCTGAAGGGAGACGGCGCGGGCCCGCAGACCGAGGAGTCGGCCAGGCGCAAGGCCTTCACCGCGGTCTCCTTCGGCAAGGCGACCAGCGAGCTGGCCAAGGGCGTATCCGGTGACGGCCCGACCATCGCCGACATCCCGGGCACCCTCTTCCTCGGCGGCGGCGTCCCCGTCACCTCCGGCGGCGCCCCCATCGCGGGCGTCGGCGTCGGCGGCGCGCCCGGCGGCGACATCGACGAGGCCATCGCCCAGGCCGGTCTCAAGGCGGTCGCCGGGCAGCTCGGCTGAACTGACCCCGCCTGGCGGCCGGCCACGGACCGCGGGATGAAAGGATCGAGCATGCTCAACGAACGACTGCTGGCCGGCGCCGCGCGCGGGGACGCCGTCGCGGTCCGGGACGCGCTCCGGGCCGGGGCGGACGTCGAGGCCCGCGACGGGCAACGCCGTACGGCCCTGCTGCTCGCCTCGGCGGCCGACCACGTGGAGGTGGCCGAAGCGCTGGTCGCGGCCGGCGCGAACCCGGACGCGCCGGACTTCAGGCGTGACACTCCCTGGCTGGTCACCGGCGTCACCGGCAGCGTGGCGATGCTCAGGGCCCTTCTGCCCGCCGGCCCCGACCTGACGGCGCGCAACCGCTACGGCGGCGTCTCCCTCATCCCGGCCTGCGAGCGCGGGCACGTGGACTACGTCCGCGAGGTCCTGAAGACCGGCATCGAGGTCGACCACGTCAACGACCTCGGCTGGACGGGCCTGCTGGAGGCGGTCATCCTCGGCGACGGCGGCGCCCCGTACCAGGAGATCGTCCGCCTGCTCGTGGCGGCCGGCGCCGACGTGAACCTCGCCGACCGCGACGGCGTCACCCCGCTCGGGCATGCCGTCGCCAAGAGCCAGAACGAGGTCGCCGGCCTCCTCCGGGCCGCCGGAGCCCGCTGACCGCTCTCATGCGGCGGCCGACCGGCCGCCGGACAGTCAGGTCTCCCGCCGCAGACGGACCATCTCACCGACCGGCCGCCGGACGGTCAGACGGTCAGTGAGATGGTCCGTCGCGGACAGATCTCACCGACCGGCCGCCGAGCGGTCAGGTGGTCCGCCGCCTCAGGCGGATCTCGCCGACCGGGCGGCCGCCGCCGAGCAGCGCGCCGGTCGCGAGCTCGTCGAGCCCGGCGTCCTCGAACCCGAGGGCGCGCAGGGCGGCGACGGTGACCGGGACGCGAGCCCGCTGGCCGCCGTCCTCGATCTTGACGGTTCCGGCGCGGCCGTCGGCGAAGGCGAAGGCGTCGAACGCCTCGGCGCCCGCCTTGACCATCAGTCCCGGAATCGCGCGCATCAGCCGGGCCTCGGGCCGCTTCGTACCGGACGTCCACTCGGGGTGGGCGCGGAAGGCGTCGGCGACGCGGCGCTCCGGGGTGCCAGGCCCGGCCAGGACGAAGGAGCGGAACGCCCGGGTCACGCCCACCATCGACACGAAGAACAGCGGGGCACCGCAGCCGTCCACGCCCGTGGCGGCGACGCGCTCACCGGTCAGATCCTCGACCGTGTCTCGGATGACCTTCTGCAACGGATGCGCCGGATCGAGGTAGGTCTCCAGCGGCCAGTCGTTGACCACGCAGGTGGCGAGCATCGCCGAGTGCTTGCCCGAGCAGTTCATGTAGATCCTGGCCCGTGCGCCGCCCGAGCGCAGCACCTCATCGCGCGAGGCGACGTCCTCGGGCAGGTCTTCGGGGCAGCGCAGCGCCTCCTCGTCCAGCCCCGCGGCGGAAAGGATCTTCCGGGCCCCCTCGACGTGGAACGGCTCCCCCGCGTGGCTGGCGCACGACAGTGCCAGCAGCTCCCCCTCCAGGGCGAGCCCGGCACGCGCCATGCCGAGCGCCTGCAGCGGCTTCATCGACGAACGGGGGGAGACCAGGGCGTCCACCGCGCCGTGCACCTTCACCGGGGAACCGTCGGCCCCCACGGCCAGCATCCGTGCCCGGTGGGTGGACTCCACGAACCCCGAGCGGACGACCTCGACAACCAACGACTCAGCAGACACCTTTGTCTCCTTTCGCCAGGATTCTAGGGAGCCCGGGAATCACGAGATGATGGGGGGCATGCGTGCGGTTGTTCAGCGGGTGAGTTCCGCTTCGGTGACGGTGGACGGCGAGACGGTCGGGGCGATCGACGAGCCCGGGCTGCTGGTGCTGGTCGGGGTGACCCACACCGACACCCCGGCGGAGGCCGCCAAACTCGCCGCCAAGCTCTGGGGCCTGCGAATCCTGTCGGGCGAGAAGTCCTGCTCCGACGTCGGCGCGCCGCTGCTCGTGGTCAGCCAGTTCACCCTGTACGGCGACGCGCGCAAGGGCCGCCGCCCCACCTGGCAGGCCGCGGCGCCCGGACCGGTCGCCGAACCGCTGGTGGAAGCCGTCTGCGCCGAGCTGCGCGGGCTGGGAGCCCACGTGGAGACGGGGGTGTTCGGCGCCGACATGAAGGTCGGCCTGACCAACGACGGCCCGATCACGCTGATCCTGGAGATCTGAGCCGGTCCGGCCCGCGCCGCCCCGCCCCACGCCGCCGTACGCGGTCCGGCACGGCGGCGAGGGGCGGCGACCTCGGCGGATGCGCCGCAACGCGGAGACGACGGTGACCTCAGCGGACGCTGCGCGCAGCGCAGGTCAAGCGGCGCAGGTCAAGCGGCGCAGGTCAAGCGGCGCAGGTTGAATGGTGACCTCAGCGGATGCGGCGGCGCAGCGCGGGATCGATGGTGACGTTGCGCCCGGCGTCCGGCGGCACGATGACCTCCTGGGTCGCCGCCACGCCCTCGGCCTGCAGGGTGGCGTCCACCGGCACGGTCCGCTTGACCACGGCGAGCGCGATCGGGCCGAGCTCGTGGTGCCGGGCGGAACTGCCGACGAAGCCGACCTCCGTCTCGTCGTGGACCACCGGGGCTCCGTGCTTCGGCAGGGTGTCCACGCTGCCGTCCAGGTGCAGGAAGACCAGGCGGCGCGGGGGGTGGCCGAGATTGTGCACCCGGGCCACGGTCTCCTGCCCCTTGTAGCAGCCCTTGCTCAGGTGGAGAGCCGGACCGATCCAGCCCACCTCGTGCGGGATCGTCTTGTGGTCGGTCTCGAAGCCCAGCCGGGGGCGGTGGTCCTCGATCCGCAGGGCCTCATAGGCCCAGAGCCCGGCGAGCTTCAGGCCGCCGAGCCGATCGGCGAGCAGGTCGCGCGGGAGCAGCACGTCGTCTCCGACGAGCACGGCCCCGGCGGGCGGGGTGAGGTTCGCGGCGTCGGCCACGGAGACCACCGCGTAGTCGTCCGTCACGTCGGCGACCTCGACCCGGAGCATGAACCGCATCTTGTCGAGGAACGCGACGAGCTCGGCGGACGTGCCCGGCTCCACGTGAGCCCACACGGCCTCGCCGTCGTCGACGAGCGTGAGATGGTGTTCCACCCGGCCCTGGGCGTCCAGGAGCAGCGTCTGGGTGGCCTGACCGGGTTTCAGGTCGTCGAGCTTCTGTGAGCTCAGGCTGTTGAGCCAGCTCAACCTGTCGGGGCCGGAGATCCGGACGACCTCGTGGTTGCTCCGGTCGACCATCGCCTCGCCGGCGAGGAACGCGCGCTGTTCGGCGAAGGGGTCGCCGTAGTGCCCGGCCACGTCGGAGTCGGGCGTCTCGGCCGCGACCGCGCCGGGAGTGTCCAGCAGAGGGCTTCGCATGGCCCCAAGCCTACGAGGCCTCAGCGGCACTCACGGCAGCGGCCGAAGACCGTCAGATGGTGCACGTCGACGGCGAAGCCGAACTCCTCGTCGAGCTTGGCGGCGAAGTCCCGCACCAGCTCCGGGCGGACCTCGTTGATCTTCCCGCACTCGTGGCAGACCAGATGCACGTGGTCGGAGTCTGCGGCCAGGTGGTAGGTGGGGGCGCCGTGGCCGAGATGGGTGTGGGTGACCATGCCGAGCTCTTCGAGCAGTTCGAGGGTTCGGTAGACGGTCGAGATGTTCACCCCGCGGGCGGTCTCGCGCACCCGGGCGCAGATCTCCTCGGGAGTGGCGTGTTCCGCGGCCTTGATCGCCTCAAGCACCAGCTGGCGTTGCGGAGTGACGCGATAACCGCGCGCCCGCAGTTGCTCATGCCACGACGTCTCGGTCATGTCCAGAGTCTAAGAGCATCCGGGCGCGATGGAGCTCTCCCGCGGAGGCCGACCTCGCGGGACCTGCGGCCTTTCTCCGGGAAAGCCCTCCTACCTGCGGGATTTCACCCTGCGAATATTCATTTGCAGGACTGAAATCTGTCGCATAACGTACGGATCACGCCGAAAGGAGGTGGTCCGAACAATGGTTGATCATAGTTGGGCTAGCGAGGTGGCTGTCCGCTAGGACGCCGCGACTCCGGACTCTGTCCGGGCGTCTGGCGACGTTCGGCGAATCCATGACAATCACCGGAACCCCGGGCTGCCAGAGGGCGGGCCATCACCCCGCCTTTGGTCCATCTGGCCCCCCTGCACGGCAGGGGGAGCAGGCCCGGGGTTCTTCCCTTTTCCGGGTCGGGGCTTCCGGGTTTCCCCGGCCCCATTCCCGTTCGGCCCCCTCCGGGCCCGTCTTCTCTCCGAGCCCTCCGAGCCCGCCTCCCACTTTCCCGCCGGGCCCGCCTCCCGCCTTCTTTCCCGCCGGGCACGTCTCCCGCTTTCCGCCGGGCCCGCTTTCCCACCGGACCCGTCTCCCGCTTTCCGCCGGGCCCGTCTTCCCGCCGAGGCCGCTCAGTGCTCGCCACGGGCGGGAACGCCCAGCGCGGCGCAAGCGTCCCGGTAGAGGCGGACCACTTCCATGCGGACCTGGGCGCGCTCGGTCAGCGTGGTGCTCCACGGGACCCGGACCGTGACGTCGCGGCCGCCGACCACCGCCGCGAACTCGATCGCCTCCGCGTCCACCCCCGTCGTCGTCGCGCTGGTGGCCTCGGGCTGTCCGCCGAGGCCCTTGCAGATCAGCAGCGCGTCATCACCATGGTCGTCATTCATGTGACGCTTGATGGCATCGACTACTTCGGGAGTGAAAGGGGATTTCATGCCCCAGATGGTAGCTAGTTCACCTCGGGCACGTAGTCGCCCACCTTCTTGAGCTCTGCGGAGATGTGCGACTGGAGCGGCTGCCCTTCGGCCGTCATGTCGTAGGCCCACATCAGGTTGCCGTTGACCAGACCGTAGAGGCGGTGGCCTGCGGTGTACTCCTTGGCGGTGGCGGTGCGCGCGACCACGTCGGTGCGGAGCTCGATCTTGTTGAAGACCACCTCACCGACGTAGATCTCCACGATGCCGGTCGGATGCGACAGGCACACCTCCAGCTGGCGGTCGGGCAGCTGACGCCAGAAGCCGGTCTCGGTGCCCAGCGGGCGGACCTTGTCGCCCGCCTCGTCGAGGAGCCAGGTGCGGCTGGTGTAGCTCAGGAAGGGCTTGCCGTTGTGGCCGAAGACGATTTCCTGGCCGAAGTTGAAGCTTTCGATCGTCGGGTATCCACCCACTCCCGCACCTTCCCACCGGCCCACGAGGAAGGCGATCGGCTCAAGGTCGGGATGCAGTTCGGGAACGTCCATGGATCCGAGCCTAGAGGCGCCCCGGCACGGCTCGCGCCCGGGACACCGGCCCGCATAGGCTTCAGGCATGGCACGATCACTGGTGATCAAGGTGACCGCCGGCGAGGACGCACCCGAGCGCTGCAACCAGGCGTTCACGGTGGCCGCGGCGGCGTTGGCAAGCGGGGTTCACGTCTCGCTGTGGCTGACCGGAGAGTCAGCATGGTTCGCTCTGCCCGGGCGGGCGAAGGAGTTCACGCTGCCGCACGCCGCCCAGCTCGGCGACCTGCTCGACGCGGTGCTCGCGGCGGGCCGGGTGACGCTGTGCACCCAGTGCGCGGCCCGGCGCGACATCACGGTCGACGACGTGATCGAGGGCGTGCGCATCGCGGGTGCCTCGACCTTCGTCGAGGAGGTCCTCGGCGAGGAGGTCCAGGCACTCGTCTACTGACGAGAGGCCCGTGCACCCGTCCGCCGGCGAAACGTGAGGCGCACGGCCGTGTCCCGGCTACACGGCCATGTCCCCTGCTCGCCTCACGGCGGGACCGGGCACGGCCGTGTCCCGGCTACATAGCCATGTCCCCCGCTCGCCTCACGGCGGGACCGGGCACGGCCGCGTCCGCTCCCCGGTAGGACGGGCACGGCTCCCCGGCGGGACGGGGCACGGCCCCGCTCGCCTCACGGCGGCCCTGCGGCCATCGGGTGGCCGCAGCAGCCGCCCGGTCAGTGGGGCAGCACCGCCGCCAGCCGCTCCTGGCGCAGCCGCTCGAACCAGGTGTCGTCGATCGGCGGGAGCTGGGCGCCCACCGCCCAGCCCAGCAGGAGGTCGGCGAGGCCGGGGTTGCGGGCGAGTGCCGGGCCGTGCAGATAGGTGCCGACGATCTTGCCGATGTAGCAGCCCTCGGTGCCGTCGCCGTTGCCGGTGCCGACCGTCGTGCGGGCCAGCGGCCGGACGCCGGGACCCAGCCGGGTGACGCCCATGTGGTTCTCGAAGCCGGTCAGCGTCGGGATGCCGAGCGCCGGGTCCGCCTCGCCGGCCAGCTCGCCGACCGCGCGGCCCGCGCCGCGGCCGCTGGAGATGTCGATCAGCCCGATGCCGTTGACCGGCTGCCCCTCCTCGCCGCCGAACGTGGTGCCCATGATCTGGTAACCCGCGCAGACGGCCAGCAGGCAGGCGCCGCGTGCGACGGCCCGGTGCAGGCCGCCGTCCCGGCGCAGCCGCTCGGCGGCCAGGATCTGCGGGCGGTCCTCGCCGCCGCCGATCAGGTAGATGTCACCGCCCTCGGGCACCGGGTCGGCCGAGCGCACGTGAACGGTCTCGACCGGAATGCCGCGACGCTGGGCGCGCTGCTCCAGGACCAGGACGTTGCCCTGGTCTCCGTAGGTGCTCAACAGGTCCGGATAGATCCAGACGAGTCGCAGGACGCTGTCAGACTGCACGACCGAACTCCGATCGAATCTGCTGGAAGGCGGTGTAGTTGGCGATCACGTCGACCTTGCCCGGTGGC
The DNA here is from genome assembly GCF_050949235.1 of Streptosporangium sp. CA-135522. Classification (NCBI taxonomy): domain Bacteria; kingdom Bacillati; phylum Actinomycetota; class Actinomycetes; order Streptosporangiales; family Streptosporangiaceae; genus Streptosporangium; species Streptosporangium sp. CA-135522. Next base: position 1,029,028 of record NZ_CP192026.1, on the reverse strand, counting down.
TGCGCGGCGAGCGCCTGCTCGAAGGAGTCGGCCAGCTGGAAGGGCACCCCTGCCACGTCCAGCCGGAGCGCGAGGTCGAGCCGCCGTTCCCCGGCGACGTAGACCGGCCTGCCGCGCAGGACGCGGTAGTCGACGTCCCACAGCCAGGAGGTGTCGCGGCCGTCGGGCCCCTGGGCGTTCACCGACAGGATCACCGGCAGCGAGCGGTCGAGCACGTCGAACGCCTCCAGCCAGCCTGCCGGGTTCTTGGCGAGCAGCAGCCGGGCGTGCCGCCCGTCACGCTGCACGGTGGTGTAGCGGCCGGCGACGGAGGTGACCTCGCGCAGACGCGGCAGCGCCCGCTGGATCGGCAGGCCGAACACCTCGGCGGTGGCCAGCGCGATCACCGCGTTGGCCCGGTTGGCCCGGCCGGGGAGCTGGATGTCCAGCACCCAGCGCTGCCCGCGCGGGTCGATCACCGCGTCGTCGTCGAGGATCCAGGACGGCTCCGGGCGCCGGAAGGTGCACTCGCGGCACGCCCAGTCGTTCTCGGCGGTGCGGGAGGTGACCATGCCCGAGACGTGACCGCCGGGCGGGGTGTATTCCATGCCCTTGCGGTCCAGCGGGCCGCCGCACTCGGGGCAGCACCAGGAGTCTTCCTTCCACGGCTGCCCGGCCGACACCCAGGTGACCCTGGTCGCCGTGGAGGCGCCCCAGGTCACCAGCGGGTCGTCGGCGTTGGCGATCACGTGGGTGTTCTTGCCGGCGAGCGCCCGGCGCCACTTCTGTGCCAGCAGCCAGATCTCACCGGCCCGGTCCATCTGGTCGCGGCTGAGGTTCATCAGGACGATCACGCCGGCGCCGGTGGTGTTGATCACCTCGGGCAGGTATTTCTCGTCGACCTCCAGGACGCCGTAGGGGGCGTGCTTGGCCGACGACAGCGCCGAGACGTGTCCGGCGGGCATGTTGGCCCCGAAGGCGTTGGTGGCGACGTCGCCGAGGTCCTGCAGCGCGGAGGTGATCAGGCGGGTCGTGGTGGTCTTGCCGTTGGTCGCGCTCACCAGCGCCAGCTTGCGGTCCTGCGCGAGCTTGCGCAGCAGGTCGGGCTCCAGCGCCAGGCCGACCCGGCCGCCGATCACCGATCCGTCGCCACGGCCGGTCGCCCTGGAGAGGGTCGCGGCCGTGCGGCCGAGAGCACTCGCGAGCTGCGCCCGCAGCGGAAGCTGAGTCATGCCGTCTCCTCGCCTAGCGACCTGTCGCGGGACGACCCGGCGGCCGGCCCTGGTTCGCCGGATCGCAGCCGGTCCTGGTTCGCCGAATCGCTCATGCCGCAGATCCTAGCCGTGCTCGGGCGCTGGGCCCGTTCGGCGACGCCGCGCACCGGCTCACGAGGAACGCGTCCCGTGCACCGGCGGCCGGGGATTCGGGCAGGCTCCCCACAGTCCCCGGCGCTCGGCGCGGGCCTGTCGCACCAGGACCGCGAACAGGTCCTGGTAGGTGACGTCGGGCTTGACGGCCAGGGCGTACGCCGCGCCCTCACGGGCCAGGGCGCCGTTGACGAAGACGCCCCTGTCGTTCCAGACGTAGCGGAGCCAGCGTCCGTAGCGGTCCTTCTTGGTCCTGTCGGGTGCGAGCGTGACCGTGGAACCGGGCCGTGCGAGCCGCCGCAGCGCTTGCGCCGCCTGCTTGGCGTAGCACTGGGCGGGGCGCAGCTCCGGGGTGTCGATGCCGATCAGCCGTACGGGCCGCCCCTCTCCGCCGCCGGTCGGGACGACCGTCATCGTGTCGCCGTCGTAGACCCGCAGGACCCTCATCCGGTCGGCGTTCGCCGGCGGGCCGGGCTCCCGGAGCGCCCCGGGCGGCGCCGGGGCCGCCGTCGTCGGCGCCGGAGCCGGGCTCGGCCGCGGCCCGGACGACGGGGTGGGTCCCCTGACGAGATACACCACGAGTAGGGCCACCAGCGCGGCGGCCAGCACGATCACGACAAATCGCTCCACACAGTGATGATGTCACTACTCACTGAAGGCGAGTTCGGCGGGCTCCGCCGACGTGGCGTCGAACGGCAGCACGAACCGGCGCGGCCACGACAGCACACTCTCCATCCACCCGGCCCCCATCATCTGGGCCACGTGCCGGAGCCGCTCGGCCGGGTCGATGCCGATCGTCACCGTGAGGATGTCCCGGTCGACGCCCTCGTGCTCGTCGTCGCCGAGGATCACCCGCCAGGCCAGCGCGCGGTTGCGGTCCACCTCCATGGAGAGCGGGTGGTGGCGCAGCGCCCTGGCCCGGTGCCCGAGCAGCTCGGCGCCGGCCGGCGGGCGGTTGAACAGCGCGTACTCCATGACCGGTGCGGGCCCGCGCGGGCTGGGCGCGGGCTGGCCGTACGGGAACAGCCGATCCACCTCGTGCAGCCAGCGGACCTGCGGGATGACCCAGGCGGGGCCGGGCCGCTCGCCGACCTCGCGGTCGGGTCCCAGCAGCCGGGTCGCGGTCGTGGCGACCTGCTCGGTCAGCTTCACCGGGTCGCTGACGGTCCGCAGCGACCAGGCCCGGCGGCCCACGCCGCGTTCCACCGCCGTGGCCAGCAGGCATTCGCGCCGCCGCAGCGGCAGCTCGGCCCAGAGGTCGGCCAGCAGCCGGGGCACTCCCGGGACCGGCCGGTTGGTGCAGAAGGCCAGCACCAGGGTGTCGGTCCAGATGCGCAGCCAGGCCCATTCGGGCGCGTCGGCGAGCAGGTCGGCCTCGCGGAGCTCGACGAGCGTGCACGCCCGGCCGGTCCTGCACTCCTGGCCGCAGGCCGCCGAACGGCGACCGCAGATCGGCGGCATGTGGCCGGGGACCAACCGCTCACGGTCCTCTCCCAGCGGCACCTGCACCCGCAGCGGCCGGTCCATGCCGTCGGCGAAAACCGCCGCGACGCCCGGCTGGAGCGAGACGACCTGCCGGGACTGCTCCTCGCTCAGGTTCATCGCGGCCCCGACCAGCTGCCGGTCGTCCTCGGCCGGGAGTCGGTGCACGACCTTCAGCGCGGTGTTCTTCACGACGTCGGAGACCAGCTTGGTGGGAATCTGCTCGGCCACCACGATGCCCTCGCCGTACGCGCGGATCTCCGCGAGCATGCCCGCCAGGAGCTCGACCGCGTGCGTGCTGGCCCGGCCGGCGCCGCGGTCGCGCAGCAGCCGGTGCGCCTCCTCGATCACGATGACGTGCCGGAGCCCGCTGCCGCGCTCCTTCCTGGCCCGCATCCGCAGGTGCTCCACGATCCGGATGATCAGCGTGCCCATCAGGAACGCCTTGTCCTCGTCGTTGGCCACGTCCTCGATCGCGAACACCACGTTGCGCTGGAGCAGGTCGCCGATGTCGGCGGGGTGCCCGCCCTCGAAGAACCGGCCCGCCGAGCCGACCCGCAGCGACCGCAGCCGCAGCGAGATGAAGCCCTCGACGTCGGCCTGGACCTCCCTGCCGTAGCCGATCTCGTTGATCACGTCCATCGCGTGCTGTTGCAACTGCTCAAGGGTCGGTACGGCGGGCCGCACGGCCGCGCCGGGCGCCGCCCAGCCGGTGACCACGTCCCAGCCGTTGGCCTCGTAGACCCGCTGCAGGGCGAGCGACATGATCTGCGGGAACGGCTCCTCGGCGTCGAAGGCCGCCATGAACAGCGCCCGCACCATGTCGATGTGGGCCTGGACCGGATAGCCGGGCTCCGGGGCGAGCGGATTGACGCTGAAGGGCACGTTGTCCGGGGCCGACGGGTTGATCACGGTCACCGGGGCGAGATGCTCGACCCGGCCGCCCATCGCGGCGTACTCGGACTTGGCCGGCTCGATGGCCAGCCAGGGGATGCCGGCGCCGGTGAGCTGCTCCAGCAGGTGCCTGACGGTCTGGGACTTGCCCGAGCCGGTGGCCCCGGTGATGAACGCGTGCCGGTTCAGGGTGGCGAGCGGCACCTTGAACGAGCCGACCGCCCTGTCCTGCCCGTCCAGGATCGACCCGAGATCGATGGTCAGGGCGCCGGGCGTGGCGTCCGCCTCGCTGGTCACGTCGAAGAATCCCGCGTCGAGCACCCGCACCCCCGGCACCTCCCGGCGGGGCAGCCCGGCCAGCGCGGCGAGCGCCCCGGCGGTGGCCGCGAAAGGGGCCGCGGTGCCGTCGGCGGGATCCTGCAGGGTCACCGAGAGGGCGTCGGCGAAGCCGTACACCGGGCCGGACAGCGCGCTGCGCAGGCGGTAGGGGTGGTGGCTCATCTCGGCCGAGCCGACCAGCACGGGGGCGATCTGGCGCAGTTCCTCGGGCCCGGCGGCGCCGGCCAGCACGCGCACGCTCCACAATCCGGCCTCGCGGAAGGCGTCCAGCTCCTGCATGCGCCGCTCGGCCCGCTCGGCGTCGTAGCGTGAGCGCTCGGAGGCGTCGCCGTACTGCCTCAACACGTTGAGCTGGGTGCGCAGGTGCGCCACCTCGGCGTCCAGCAGGTCGGTCGGCTCGGCCACGACCAGCCAGGCGAACGGCCGGGACATGAGCGTGACCAGGGTGGACTCGAAGAGCGTGGGCCGCCTGATCTCGTCGGCGTCCGGCTCGCGGCGGCCGCCGAGCGGCGGAGCCTGGCGCCCCGGACAGGTGGTCCAGGCGAGGTCGGACAGGTCGCGGAGCCACTCGTCGCCGATCCGCACGCCTCGGGCGCCGCTGGGGAACAGCAGCGGTTCGGGACCGGCGGGGGCCGGCTCGCTCTCGGCGGCGGCCCGGCGGGGCGGGCGGGGCGGAGTCAGCGGCCCGGCGTTGGTGATGAGCTCCAGCGGGGCACCGGAGCCCCGGGAGAGCCAGCCGGCCACGAAGGGCCGGTTGCGCTGGGCCGCGGAGAGCACGGCGGGCAGGACGGTGACGAAATCCCATTCGGCCGACGAGCTGCGTGAAGGCGCGGTGATCGCCTGGATCCGGTACCAGGGACCGGTCAGGGCGGTCGGAGGACGGGACACGCTTGGCTGCATTTGGTCTCCACCCGGGGGTCCCGGCTCGATGCCGGGGGGTTGACGCTTCACGGATCGCTCCGCCGTACGGACCGGCGGGGCCCCGGGGGCAGGTCACCCCAACAACCAAGGTCGAACCTTCCGAGGGGATCGCACCCCCGCATTGGCGAGGCCATTACCACAAACGGACGCTTCATTGGCGTCTGCGCCAGTCCAGCCGGGGTGGCGGCGGCCCGAGGTTCGGCGGCGCGTCCTCGAAGGCGCTCGGCTCGCGGACCTCCTGCTGCCCGGCGCGCTCCAGGGCGGCGTCCCTGATCTCGTCGAACTCCCCGAGAGTCGTCTTGGGGAAGGTCAGTATCGCCGGGTTGGCGTCGGCGAGGCGGACCCGGCGGCCCTGCGCCGTGGCGTCGGTGACGATCACCGAGGTGGTGGGGAGCTGCTGGAGCTGGTGGGGCTCGACGAGGAACTCCCGCGACCGGTGCAGCACCCGCTCGGTGTCGCCCATCGCCTTGGTCGCGCGCCGCCCCCACTCGGTGGACTCGGTGATGTCCTCCTTGAGGTCCGTACGGCTCACGTCCCGCTCGTCCTCGCCCTCCTCGGCCTGGCCGACGGTGGAGACGTAGCCCCCGTCCAGCCCGGCGCCGGCGGCGCTGATCGTCTCGGTGAGCTGGGCGAGCTCCAGGCGGTGCTCGGTGCCGACGTGCTCGCTGGCGATCCGGGCGTCCTCGGCGTTGCCCAGCCGCATGAACGTCACCGCCGCGTGCCCCCGGCCGAGCCGTTCCCGCACGGTCGGGGTTAGCGACCGGTAGGTGAGCACCAGCCCGGTCCTGGAGGTCTCGCAGGCGTCCATCAGCCGGTCGAGCACGTCGCCGCGGAGCTTGTCCGCGCCCGCGACGATGATCGTGTGGTACCAGGGGCGCTCGGAGGCGGGCGACTGGCGCAGGATGTGGGTGAGCGCGGTGGCCACGTAGGTGCCGAGGACCCGGTTGCCGAACACGCCCGCCTGCCGGTCCATCGACACCACCCGCAGGCGCGCGGGCGGCAGCCGTACCGCCTCGGAGCCGAGGGTCTCCAGCTTGCGCAGCTGCGACTCCAGCGCCCAGGCCCGCTCGATCACCACCCGGTCGCTGACGCCCCGGCCGAACAGCGTGCCGATCCGCTCCAGCTGGATCGCGGTGATCAGGCCGAACCTGAGGTCGTCGCGCGGGTCACCGACCTGGGCCAGGGCCCGCAGGGCGGCGGTGACCTGGTTGATCGTGGCGTTCTCGCCGAGGACCTCCAGGACCCGTTCCAGGATCGCGTTGTCGAACGACAGGTCCCTGGTCGTGCGGTGCTCCTCGCTGACGCTCACCACGTGGGCGAGCACGTCGGCGAAGGCCTCGGGGCCCAGCGTCGCGCCCAGGTCGAGTTTGGGAAGGTCCACCGGCAGCACCCAGACCAGCGGATCGTCGCCGCCCCTGCCCGCCAGCTCGATCAGGTCCTTGGCGATCGCGCCCTCGGACAGGTCGAGCACGGTCAGGTGACCTCCGCTGTAGAGGCGGGTCGCGCCGAGCAGGGTGATCAGCGCCGACCAGCCGGGCAGCGTGCCCCCGGCCACGTCGATCCGGTCGATCTCGTCCGGCACGGCCACCGCGTACCAGGTGAGCTGGCGGTCGTGGCGCTCCTTCTTCTCCGCCCACTCCCGGTAGCGGGCGGCGTGCTCCTCCTGGGCGTGGAAGAGATGCCTGTCGCGCTCCTCCCGCTGCCGGTCGCCGACCGCCTGCCGCTCCCGGATCCGGTGGCGGACCGCCCGGTCGCCCTGGTGGATCGCGTATGTGCACAGGCCGGCCACCCCGCCGGCGGCGATCAGCCCCACGGCGGCGAACGACCAGCTCAGCAGCTCGGTGACACCGAGAAGGAGGATCAGCACGGCGAGCGCGGCCATGAACACCCGGAAGATCTTCACCGGCCGGTTCAGCAGGTCTTCGTTGAGCCGCTCCCTGCGCACCCACTCGGGGTCGACCTGGTCGGCCGGGTCCTCGGCGGGGGAGGGGCGCTTGGGAGCCGGACCCGGATCAGGGTGCAGCAGAGCATATTGCCAGCCCAGGTAGATCCGGTCCGCCTGGAGCTGCGCATGCTCGGGATGCACGTCCGCCACGGAACCTCCGCCATAGGGCTCTCGCCGCCTCGGTGACAGCGTAAGAGTTGGACCTCCTATTCGGGCAGCGTTCCCGCCAATCTGCTGCATTTTCCCCATGTTCAACGTCGCTTAAGGGGTCAATGATGCTGATGAGGCGCAGGCCAGCTATTACCATCCTTTGTCATGACGTCCTCCCCCGACGGCGAGACCAGAGGCCGACGCCCGGTCGCGGTGCCGGTCGCCGCCCTGGTCATGGCCGCCGGGCTGGGGATCACCGCGGCCTTCGGGGGCCTCGGCGAACACCCCGAAGAACCTCCCAAGCAGCTCGGTCCGGGTTCGAACCTGGACCAGGGCGAGTTCATGACCACGTTCGTGGAGTCACGCACGGCCCTCCAGACGGACCGGTACGGCGGAGCGACCAAGCACTTCCTCGAGGTCGTGCTGAAGGTGACGAACAAGGGAGACGAGACCACCGTCGTGGGGGCTCCGACCCAGGGGAAGACGCCCGGTTTCTCCTTCGCGAAGTCGCTGCTGAAGATGACCCCGGAGATCAAGAGCGAATCCGGCCCGACCGTCACCGTCCCGGACGAAGGCGTGCCGAGCAGGCAGCTGCAGCCGGGGATGACGTCCACCGTCGTGCTCAGATACCAGCTCGCGCCGGGACAGCGTCCGCCGAAGAAGGTCCAGTTCGACGTCGGCACCTTCGAGCTGTCGGAGGGGTTCGCCCTCGCCCCCGACTGGAACCTGGTGAGGGACGGCGACGGGACCGACGCCCCGCCCAAGGTGGTCGCGCAGGTCACCCTCCCCGTCAAGCAGGGAGGAGCCCTGTGACGAGCCCGGTGACGAGCCCGGTGACATCGGCCCGGTCCGAGACGGCCACCGGCCGCGCTTCGGCGCCGCCGAGCCGCTGGCGGCGGGCGGGCGTCCTGGCCGCCGGCGCGGCGCTGGCGGCCGCGGCGGTGGGCCTGCAGACGCTCGGCCTGGACCGGCAGGAGCGTTCGGCGCACCTGACCTGGACCGGCGGGGTGGGGGACGAGGTCTCCGCCTCCCGGTTCTCCGCACGGGTGAAGGCCGTGCACGCCGCCAAAGCAGTCCAGACCACGGACCTGAGCGGCCAGGTGGGGAAGGCCACCACCTCCGGCGTCTTCCTGATCGCCGAGGTGGCGGCGACCGCCGACCGGACGCCGCAGAAGTTCGCCCCTCCCGTGCTGCTGACCGAGGACGGCAGGCGCTACACGGCCACCGACAAGGTCGAAGCCTCCCTGACCATCACCAACCCCTTCATCCAGACGGGCTGGTGGGCCGAGAGCGTGGCGGTGTTCGAGGTTCCGGTGGCCGCCCTGCCCGGCTCCAGAATCGTGCTCACCCTGAAGAACGGGTTCATCGGGGAGGCGCTCCTGCCCGAGGTGGAAGTCGACCTGGGCCTCGACGAGGCCGCCGCACAGCGCCTGATCTCGAACGCGAAGGACGTCTATCCGTTGGCGAGCAAGAAGTGACGGACACGCCGCGTCCGGAGAACGAGGACGGCCTCGACTGGTTCACCCCCCAGGAGAACCGCCCTCCCGCGGAGAGCCCGGCAAGCAGGCCTCCGGCTCCGACCTGGGAGCCGCAGAGCGGACCATCGGCACGGGAGCCGCAGAACAGGCCATCGACATGGGAGCCGCAGAACGGGCCGCCGGCGCGAGAGCCGTGGCTCGGGCCGGCCGGGGAAGACCGTCTCCCCGCCGCGGCGACACAGGAGTCCTACCGTGGTGCTTCTTGGTCCGCCACCGGGGCCTGGCCCACCCCACCGCCCGTACCCGGCGCCCATGCCTCCGCCGAGGCCCACCGGTCCGCTTCCGAGACCCGATGGCCCACCGCCGAGGGCCATCCCACGGTCCCCGAGGGCCGTCACGCGGGTTCCGGCACCCATGCCGCCCCCTCACCCGCACCCGGCGGCCACACCGCCCCCTCGCCCGCACCCGGCGGCCGCCCTCCGGCCCTCGGTCACCCCGCGCCCGAGGGGCCGCCGACCGCTGCCCGGCGTCGCCCAGAGGCTCCCCGGAGCCGTTCCCGCGGAGCTGCGATACCGCGGCCTCCGGCCGACGCCCATTGGATGCCCGGCCCCCCGCGCGTCTTCTCCGACGAGCAGGTCTGGCCGCCCGCGCCAAAGCCTGTGAGCGAGCCCGCGGGCACCTCGACCCAGCCGTTCCCCGCCGTTCCGGGAACCCCGCCGCCCGGTCCCCTTTCGGCCTCGCCCGCCGGACCGGTCGCCCCCGCTTCCCCTCTCGCCGTCGCAGAAGCCGCAGCCGCAGCCGCAGCCGGGGCCGCAGCCGGGACCGGGACCGGGACCGGAATCAGGACCGGGGCTCCGGGGGCACCCGAGGCGGGGGCGCCCGAACAGGCCGCCGCGGCCTCCGGCCCCGCTCGATCACCGCGGCGCCGTACGGCACTGCGCGTCAGCGGCGCGATCCTCGCCGTGGTGCTGGCCATGGGCATTCCCACCTGGGACGGATATCTCTTCTACCGGACCGGCAATCCGGCCTACCAGGTCCACACCGTCGCCGCCGGAGGCGCCGGGACGCTCATGAACGTGTCCTGGAAGGTCAGGGTCGAGCAGGCGGACAGTCTTCCCGGCGCGCGTCCGATCAAGGCCGAACAGGAGTGGCTGAAGATCACGGTGACCAGGACGTCCCTGAACGCCGAGGGCGTGCTCCGGCGGGGAGAGCCCACGATCAAGGTCAAGCACCCCGACGGCCGCACCTGGCAGGCCCAGATCGTCAACACAGGTCTTCCCGTGGAGGTCAAGGACCACAAGATCGGCACCGGCTACGATTACGACGTGATCAGCCTGGTACCCAAGAAGATCGCCGGCGAGGTCGAGGTCGAGGTCCTGCCCAGCACGATCCGGGTGCCGTTGGAAGAGGAGTCGGTGGAGGACTTGTTCAAACGGGTCGGAACGGAGAAGACCGAGCCGCAGGACCAGGTGCTGCTGTTCAGGCGGTGAGCGTCTCCCCCGCCGCACGGCTGCGGGTGGCCGCGATGTCGAACGTGGCCGCCAGCAGGCAGGTCGTCAGCATCGCCACGATCAGGTCCCTGACGAAGTCCAAGGATGGGCCGGTGATCAACCAGAGGTAGGGTTCCTCGCTGCCGATCAACGTCCGCACCCCGCGGTCGGCGTAGTCGGCTCCCACCCGAAGCGCGACGTAGCACAGGCAGAACATGCCGAACAGCGCGGCGCCGCCGCGGGCGGCGAGCCGGAAGGCGTTCGCGGGCGGGATCCAGCGCTCCTGGAATCCGGTCGTGGCCCGTGTCATGGTATTGCGGGTCAGGGAGTGGGCCTGCTCCATCCGGTCTGCCACGGCGTCCAGCCGGGTCCCCCGCACGACAGCCCGGGTGTCCTCGGCGAATGCCCCGTAGACGAGCGAGGCGACCGTGAGCCAGGTCAGCGGCACGATCAGCCCGTCCACGATGTACGGCCAGATCTCGCCGAACCACGCCCAGAACTCCTTCCACCCCGGGATGGCGTTCTCGATCTGCTCGATCCAGCCGCTCACCGTGGTCGTGACGTTCCGGCTCGACAGCCAGTCGGACCGTGCGCCGGTGAGGGTGAACATCGCGTTGACGCTGTAGAAGGCGAAGGCCAGCTCGAAGAACGTGGTGAGCAGGCCACTGCCCTTGACCTTGCCGTTGGTGTGCCACCAGCCGAACAACGACTTCAGCAGGTAGGCGACCACGGCGATCCCCAGGGAGAGCCGCACGTCCAGCCCGACCAGCCCGTTGCCCCCCTGAACCGGCACCCCGGCGAGGGCTCCCTTGAGGTCGTCGTCGGCGTGCTTCAGGAGGTCGAGCGTGGTGAACTGGCGGGCGTCCTCCCGGTGGAAACTCCAGGCCATGTAGATCGTGGCGAAGACCAGCGTGGCCCGGTTGAGCGCGCCGAACATGCTCTCGTCGGCCTCGCCGTCCGCGCGCCGTGCCCGGATCTCCCGTAGCGCGCCGCGCACCGCGTGGAGCATGCCGACCATGACGACGAGTTCGTTCATCACGATCAGTGTGAAGACCAGCATCGTGAGGACGAACCGTGCCTGCTGGTAGTCACCGTGGGAGATCTCGGTGCCCACCCACATCAGGGTGGAGCGGACCGCCCGTCCCGCCGAGAACCACAGCACCAGCGAGACAGCGCAGGCGCCGAGGATCCTGAACACGTGCACGGGCAGGGAGTAGGCCGTGAGCGTGGCCGGCGTCCTGCCGGCGGCTTGCGACGAGGGCGAGGGCGAGGGCATAACAGACGTTCCGGACACCCGATGAATCGTAGCGATCCAACGTCACCCGCCACACCGAGATGCCCGATCCTCGCCGGCTGTCGTCGCCGGCCGCCGCCGGACCAGACCGGCCGCCACCGCCGAGCCCCATCGATGTCGCCGCATCTCACCGCACCTCACCGGCGCCGCCGAGCCCCATCGGAATCACCGAGCCTCACCGGGATCACCGGGCCTGCCCCGCATGAACACCGCGACTCTCCCGGAAGGCTCAGCGGAGCTCAGCGGATCAGGCTCCACGCGAACGTCGCGATCTCCCCGGCGGGACGGGGCGGGTCCTCCTCCAGCCAGCAGGTGACGACCCCGATGAGCGCGCCCCCCAGGTAGTGGGCGTGGATCTCCGGCGGCACGTCGTCATGGCCCGGAGGCCGGGAGCCCGCCGCGAACGGGCCGTGCAGCTCCGCGACCAGCGCTTCGCGCAGACGGGCGCAGAAGCGGGCGCTGCCGTACGGCCCGAGCATCCGCCGGTAGAGCGGAGCCCGGGCACCGACGTGCTCGAACAGCGCCACCAGCGCCGCCGGGACCGGCCCGGCCTCTCGGTAGGGGCAGCGCGCGGCCTGGGCGGCCAGCTCGCCGACGGCCGCCTCCATCGCGTCCAGCACCAGGTCGTCGCGGTCGCGGTAGTGGACGTAGACCGTGGCCCGGTTGACCTCGGCCCGCTGGGCGATCTCGGCCACCGTGATCGAGTCGGGGTCGCGCTCGGCGGCCAGCTCCAGGACGGCGGCACGTAGGCGGGCACGGGTCCGGCGGACACGTGGATCGTCTTCGGTCATGAGATCAAGACTAAACGACAGGTGTCGAATAAACGACGGGTGTCGTTTGTTGCACTGGTCATGAAGCGCATCGAAGTCTGGGCCGACATGGTCTGCGGCTGGGCCCACATCGGCAAGCGCCGCCTGGAGAAGGCGGAGTTCGGCGAGGACGTGGAGATCGTCTGGCGTCCCTTCCAGATCGACCCGATGGCTCCGGCGCAGGCCGAGTCATTGGAGAAGGCTCTGCGCGACCCGATCGCCGACGGCGCCCTGCGCGCCTGCCACCCCGACCTGGCCCCGCAGGAGAACCGTGCCCGCGCCGCGGCCGACGCGGCCGAGGAGGGGCTCGGCCCGCGCTGGGGCGGCGTCTTGCGGCCGAACACGTTCGACGCCCACCGGGTGATCGCCCTCGCCTACGAGCGAGGCGGCTCGGCGCTGCAGAACGCGGTCGTGGAGCGGATCCTGCAGGCCCACTTCGTCGACGGCTCCGACATCGGCGACCGGGCCACCCTGGCGGCGCTCGCCGCCGAGGCCGGGCTGGACGGCATGGCCGGGGCGCTGGACGCCGGAGAGGGAACACGCGAGGTCCGTTCCCAGATCCTGCGCGGCAAGGCCATCGGCGTGGCCACCTCGCCGACCTTCGTCGTGGGCGAGGCGGCGGTCGCGGGCGCGCAGCCGCCGGCGATCCTGGAAGACCTGGTACGGCGGGCCGCCCCCGGGCGTGACCTCCCCGACGAGGTCAGGCTTCTACGCCAGGCCGAGTCGCTGCTGGACCTCCGGGACCCCCTCGGCGCTCTGGAGACCCTGGAGCCGCTGATGGCCGGCCACGGCGACGATCCGTCCGTCCGGCTGCTGGCCGCCCGGGCCTATTTCGGCTCGGCCCAGCTCGGCCGGGCGAGGGAGACCCTGGAGTCCCTGCTCGAGCGCGCACCCGGCGACCACTACGCCAGGTTCCTGCTCGGCAGGACCCTTGAGCGGTCCAACCGCCACGCCGAGGCTCTGCCCCACCTCCGGCTGGCCGTGGCCATGTCCCCCGAGCCCGACTACACCCACACCCTGCACCGCGTCGAGGGCCGCGTCGCCTCGGGGGTGGACCCGCAACGGAACCGTTTCGTGCGTCAAGCCGGTCTGGGGAGGTCAACGTAGGTGCCGAACAGGGCCGGCCCGGGGAGGTCAACGTAGGTGCCGAACGGGGCCGGTCTGAGGGCGTCGGCGTGCGTTCCGGTTCCGACATAGCCCGGATGTGATCTTGGGTTGGCGAGCGGATCGCCCGGTAAGCCGTCGGGCCGCCCGGGTGCGTGGCGGGGTGGGCGGCAGGCCGCCACGCTGCCGGCGGAGCAGATCCGGCCGGCGCGGATCCGGTATGCAGCCCAGGGCGTCACCGTGGCCGAGGTCGCCCGAGCGCTGGAGGTCTGCCGCGGCACCATCTACCGGGTGCTGCGGCAGATCCCTTCCTGACCTGCCTCCGGGGGGCTGAGCGTTTCCGACCTGCTTCCGGGGGCTGAGCGTTTCCGACCTGCCTCCGGGAGGCTGAGCGTAGAAATCAGTGGTAAGGCGAAGGCTGGACCGGCCGGCCGGATGCGTTGAGCGATGACGAGTGCTCAGGACACAGTCGGGCTGCGGCGTTCGATCAGCACAACGTCGCGCCAGACGCCGTGGTGGCGGCCGATGCGCTCGCGAGTGCCGATCACCCGGAATCCGGCGCGGGCGTGCAGAGCGAGGCTGGCTGCGTTCTCGGGGAAGATCCCGGACTGGATCGTCCAGATTCCCGCGGCTTCGGTGGAGGCGATGAGCGCCTGCAACAGGGCCGAGCCGACGCCGTGCCCGCGCGCGTCAGGATGGACGTAGACCGAGTGCTCGACGACGCCGGCATAGGCGCAGCCGTCGGAGACCGCGCAGGCGGCGACCCAGCCGAGGACCCGGCCGGTGTCGTCGAGGGCGACATACCGGTGTGCGGGGAGCTTGGCTGCGTCGAAGTGCTGCCAGGTCGGGGCGGTGGTCTCGAAGGTGGCCTGTCCTTCGTCGATGCCGAGCCGGTATACAGCCAGCACCTGGGCGGAGTGCTCGGGGGTCATGGCCTGGATGCGCATGCTCATTCCGGCCCGGTGACGGTCGTCTCGGGGGCGATGAGTTCGGCGATCAGGGCGCGGACGCGGGACTCGATCTCCTCACGGATCGGGCGGACGGCGTCGATGCCTTGCCCTGCGGGGTCGTCCAGCTGCCAGTCCAGGTAGCGCTTGCCGGGGAAGATCGGACAGGTGTCTCCGCAGCCCATCGTGATGACCACATCGGAGGACTGGACCGCCTGCGCGGTGAGCACCTTGGGGATCTCGGCGGAGATGTCGATGCCCACCTCGTTCATCGCCGCCACCACCGCCGGGTTGACCGTGTCGGCGGGAGCCGAACCGGCTGAGCGGACCTGGAGGCGTCCTTGTGTCAGGTGGGTGAGGAACGCGGCGGCCATCTGCGAGCGGCCGGCGTTGTGGACGCAGACGAACAGCACGGAGGGGACGGTGGTGCTCACGGGCGGGAACCTCCTTGCTCGGCGAAGGTGACAGCGGCAGCGGTCGCGGGGACGGCCGCATCGAAGATCTCGCGGGCCAGTGTAGGAGCGAGCGGGCCGAAGATGACATGGACCAGGCCCAGACCGGCGGCGCCGCCGAGGAGTTGGGCGGCGATGAACGGGAGCGCCGAGGCCGGGGCGATACCTGCGAAGGTGTCGGTGAACGCCCGGCCGATGGTGACGGCGGGGTTGGCGAAGGAGGTGGAGGAGGTGAACCAGTAGGCCGCGCCGATCCAGCATGCCACCGCGGCCGGTGCCGGCTGCGTGCGTCCGACACGAGCGAGGCCGAAGATCAGCAGCACGAGCGTGGCGGTCGCCACGACTTCGCCGATCCACAGATGCCCTGCGAAGCGGTCGTGGGTGGACCAAGCGACCAGCGGCCGGGCGAACATGGCGTTGGCCAGCACTGCGCCGCCGATCGCCCCGCTGATCTGCGTCGGGACGTAGGCGGCCAGCTCTCGCAGGCTCAGGCCGGCCTCGCCACCTTCGAGGAGAACGACACCTCTTGCTGCTACGCCCTGCAGGACAAGGTCTGGGTCCACGGCCCCGGCGCCGAGCCCTGGGAGGTCTATGTCGTCAAGGCCGACGCCGATGTCCTCGGCAAGTCCGCCACCGATCCCGAGAACCAGCAGGCGCCCTGCGCCTGCGGGCAGGCAACCGGCCAGAGCACCGAGGAGACCGCCGATCGAACCCGGCCGGTCACCGTCAGCGCGAGCCCCGGCTGCTGCTGACCACCAAGAGGCCGACCACCGAGAGATCGCCATGCCCCGCCGCGAAAGTTCACCGGCGCCGGTGCTTGATCGTCACCTTGCCGGATGACAAGAGTCATCCGGCGACCCTCCGGCTCTGTTGTCGCCACCGCCCGCACCGTGGTTGAACACCGCTTCCCGATGAACTGCTCGAAGAGGCGCTCACCAGTCCAGGCCCCAGACGTTCATCGGGAAGCGAAGGAGGGCTCGAAGTTGATGTACCCTTTCACTATTGAAGTAGTGAAAGGGTGGTTTGAAACGGTGATCGAGTTCCATCTCGACCGGGGATCGGGGGTGTCGACCTATCTGCAGCTCGTCCATCAGGTCAAGGCCGCCATGCGGCTCGGTGTGATCAAGCCCGGCGACCAGCTCCCGACGGCCCGCGAAGTGGTCGACAAGCTCGCGATCAACCCCAACACGGTGCTCAAGGCCTACCGCGAGCTGGAGCGGGAGGGCCTGGTCATGGCACGCCCCGGCATGGGCACGTTCGTACAGCGGGTCATCGGCGGGGCCACGTTCGCCGAGCATGCCCGGTTGCGCGGCGGCCTGGTCGCCTGGGTGCGCGAATGTCGGCAGGCCGGACTGGATGAGGACGACATGAAGGCCCTGTTCGACTCGGTGCTCATGGAGGCGGTCGCGTGAACGCGCTGGAGACGACGGGGCTCAGCGTCCGCGCCCTGCGCGATTGCTCGTTCGCCATCCCGCGAGGGCGGGTCGCCGCGCTCGTGGGGCCCAACGGCGCCGGCAAGACCACGTTGATGCATGTGCTGGCCGGCCTGCTCGCACCCGCCGGGGGCGCCGTCAGAACGGCCGGAGACGTCGCGTTCATGGCGCAGGACAGGCCGCTCTATCACGGGTTCACCGTGGCTGACCTGCTCACGTTCGGACGTAAGACCAACCCGGTCTGGGACGACGCGGCCGCGCGATCCCGGCTACGGGAGCTTGGCATCCCGCTGGACAGGAAGGCGCGCAAGCTGTCGGGCGGGCAGCAGGCGCAGGTCGCGCTCACGCTGGCGCTGGCGCGACGGCCGTCGGTGCTCATCCTTGACGAGCCGCTGGCCAATCTCGACCCCCTGGCCCGGCATGACGTAATGCGGGCGCTGATGGCCGAGGCCGCCGAGCGCGAACTGACAGTGCTGATCTCTTCCCACGTGATCTCCGATCTGCAGGAGACCTGTGACTGGCTGATCGTGCTCAACGGCGGACGCGTGCAGGTCAGCGGAGACGTCGATGCGCTGCTGGAACGGCATCTGATGCTGTCCGGGCCGCCCGGCCTCGCCATGCCCGGGCAGGTGGTCGCCGCCAGCCGTACCGACAGGCAGGTCACGTTGCTGGTGAAGGACGCGGGCGTGCTCGACCCCCGCTGGTCGGCGCGGAAGGCGGGGCTGGAGGAGTTCGTCATGGCTTACCTGCGCAGCCCCGAATCGGCCGCCCTCCCCAGGCTTGCGGAGGCGCCGAGATGATCTGGCTCACCTGGCGCCGGCACCGCCCCCAACTGCTGATCACCATCGGGCTGCTAATCGCGCTTGGCCTGATGTTCCTCATCTCCGGCATGGAGGCCGGCACCTTCCGCGCCGACCAGGCCACCCTGCCCCAGGGCGACCTGCAAGCCGCGCTCAACGAACGTTACGAGAAGGTCTACACCGTTTTCGGATGGCTGCCCATCGTGGCGCCCGCCCTGATCGGCGCGTTCTGGGGAGCGCCTTTGCTGGGCGGGGAATACGAGCGCGGCACCCACCAACTGGCCTGGACGCAGTCCGTGCCGATCAGAAAGTGGCTGGCGGTCAAGCTCGGCCTGCTCTCGGCCGCCGTCGTCATGGGCGGGCTCGCGCTGTCGGCCATGGTCAGTTCGTGGCGGCCGATCTTCGGCAGGCAAGACGTCTTCAGCAACGTCGGCGTCTTCAACATGGTCGGTCTCATGCCCGCGGCCTGGTGGTTGTTCGCCTTCGCGCTGGGCACGGCGGCCGGGGCGCTGCTGCGCAGGACGCTGCCCGCGATGGCGGTCGTGGTCGCGACCGTCTCACTCGTCACGTTCGGGCTGTTCAGCCTGAGCGATCACTACGCCGCACCTTCCCGCGTGGTGACCTCGGACTACGCGTCCGTGATCGAGAAGGACGCGAGGCTCGTGGACCGGGCCTGGCTCGATCCGGCCGGCCGGGAGACGGCCGAGCCGCCGCCGGCGGTATGCCCGCGCGGCAACAGCGCCCGACAGCAAGAGGCCTTCGAGAGCTGCCTGCTGGACAAGGGCTACCGGTATGTGGTCTACGTTCACCCCGCCGATCGGTTCTGGCGATTCCAGCTCACCGAGGCGGCGATCCTCCTGGCCGGGACCCTCCTGCTGGGCGGGATGACCGTTCGGAGGACGCTCAACACGCTGAGGAACCGCGGTAGACGTCCTGTGCGGCCGGGCGGGCGGCCTCCCGCGGCTGCGTAAACACCTCGCCATGGTCAACGTCACCCGGTTCGATCCCCCGATCGGACCGGGTGACAGCCGTCCGGCTACCCGCGCCCTGGCCCGTCGCCATGAAGGAGAGTCCGAAGCGGCACCCTCAGGACCCATGCGGTCACCGGACTGGTCGCACCGTGCTGCTGACATGTGGTGTCGCGGTCACCGACGTTCTCCCGCCGCTCGACCTCCTGCCGCCCAACACGTCCACCCGAACGTGGTCAACGCCGGATTCCGTTCCAGATCCCTCTGACCACCGAGTCGTCCTCGTCGCGCCCGCCCGCGAACGAGGTGCGGGTGCGGGTGCGGAACGACCGAGGGCCGGCGCCCCGCGAACGGGGTGCCGGCCCTCGGCCGTGAGACGGGGTCAGACAGCCACGGCGAGCTGGGTGACCTCACCCAGGCGGGCCTGGGCCTGAACGTCCTTGGTGACGCCGCCACCCGCGATGATGCGGACGGTCCAGTCACCCGGAGCGGCGAAGAAGCGGAAGATGCCCTCCTCCGACACCACCACCTCACCGGTGAACTCGCCGGAGTGGTCCAGCAGGCGGGCGTAAGCAGTGCCCGCGCCGGACACCACCCCCTGGATGACGGCCTGGGTCGACAGGTCGATCCCGGCCGGAAGAGCGATCGTCTGTTCCGGAGCAGCGCAACCCTGAGTCGTCATTATCGAGCCTCTCCCAGTTCGATCGGCACGCCCACCAGCGAGCCGTACTCGGTCCATGAACCGTCGTAGTTCTTCACACCCGTCTGACCGAGGATCTCGTGCAGCACGAACCACGTGTGCGCCGAGCGCTCGCCGATCCGGCAGTAGGCGATGGTGTCCTTGCCGAAGTCGACGCCCTCGGCCTCGTACAGCGCCTTCAAATCCGCGTCGGACTTGAAGGTGCCGTCGTCGTTGGCCGCCTTGGACCACGGGATGTTACGGGCGGTCGGCACGTGGCCGCCGCGCTGGGCCGCCTCCTGCGGGACGTGCGCGGGAGCCAGCAGCTTGCCGGTGAACTCGTCGGGCGAGCGCACGTCGACCAGGTTGAGCTTGCCGATCGCGGCCAGCACGTCGTCGCGGAAGGCGCGCAGCGAGTGGTCCTGCTCGGCGGCCCGGTAGCTCGTCGACTCCCGCGCGGGCACGTCCTTGACCAGTTCGCGGGAGTCGAGCTCCCACTTCTTCCGGCCGCCGTCCAGGAGCTTGACGTTGTGGTGGCCGTAGAGCTTGAAGTACCAGTAGGCGTAGGCGGCGAACCAGTTGTTGTTGCCGCCGTAGAGGACCACGGTGTCGTCGTTGCCGATGCCACGGGAGGAAAGAAGCGTCTGGAAGCCCTCGCGGTCCACGAAGTCACGGCGGACCGGGTCCTGGAGGTCCTGCTTCCAGTCGATCTTCACGGCGCCACGGATGTGGCCCTTGTCGTAGGCACTGGTGTCCTCGTCGACCTCGACGAGGACGATGCCGTCGGCGTCGAGGTTGGCCTCGACCCAGTCAGCGTCCACCAGGACGGCGGAGCGGCTCATGAATCCTCCGGGATTATCTTGCGGCGGGCAGTAAACGGCGAATGATGAGAAACATCTCGCAGCCGAGGCAGAAGCCGAAAGCTGCGTTGAGGAAGGCGGCGAAGAGAGCCGCAGCGGTGGCGCCGAGGGCCAACGGCGTGATCTGCGTGATGTATCCGATCAAGCCCACCAGAGCGAAGACGAGTCCGACCCCCTGCGCGAAGCGCGGCGGGGCGGCCTCCTCCAGCTCCTTGGGAGGGCTCTTCACTATCCCTTTGAAAATCATCCCGTACGGCGAGGCCCGGAAGATGCTCAGAGCGAACACCGCTGCCTGCGCGGCCAGCAGCCACGCGCTGCCTGTGACCAGGACGAGCGCAAGAACGATGGTCGTCACGGCCGCCGCGAAGCGGAGAGCCCGGGGATCAGCCTGCATCGCTTGATGCTCCTGAAGGGTTGTGCAGATCGGTGCGGCTCGAAGGCCGCTTGAGATCGCCCTTTAGGAAACGCGACAGAGCGCGGTGGTCACGCGGCAGAAATCAACCGCGCGCCGCTTCGTCAGCAGCTCTGTCGTGGGGTTCATGCCGATGACACTACCCCGACGTTCCGGGATCTGTCACATCCCTGTCCAATTCCTGAGACAAGATTGCTCAACCGGCGGTAAGGTGCGCCGCTCATTCCTCGACGACCGAGCCCAGGGCTCCGATCACGTCAACCTTCCGTGGCTGCCCGGAGGCGCGTTTCACAACCCGTCCTGACGCGTCGAGGACCAGCACGGTCGGAGTGCGCATGATGTTCAGCGACCGGACCAGATCGAGGCGGGACTCCGCGTCGATCTCCACGTGCGCCACTCCCGGCACCATCTCCGTCACCTCGGCGAGGACCCGGCGGGTGGCCCGGCAGGGCTGGCAGAAGGCGCTGGAGAACTGGACGAGTGTGGCCCGCTCCCCCAGCGCGGCCTCAAGATCGCCGGATGTCAGCCGCTCCACGTCGCCTCCCACCTCGCGCGGCACACCGCCGCGCCGGCGCATCACCACGCCCACCAGCGTGGCCACGGCGAGCGTGACGAGCACCACCGTCAGTCCGGTCACAGAGCACGACAACACGTGTCCGCGTCACGCCATTCCCCGTCCCGTCCCCGTCCCGTCCCCGTCCCGTCCCCACCCCCGCGCCGCCCTCGCGTCGCTCGGAAGGAGGGCGGAGCTCAGGGAAACTCGGAAGGAGGGCGGAGCTCAGGGAAAGTCGACGCTGGCCAGCATCCGGCCTCGGGCGGTCATGATCTCCGCCTTCGCGATGCTTCCCGGGGGGAGCGTGGTGGTGCCGTTGAAGGCGCCCGACTTGTCGTAGGCGGCCCTGTCGACGATCCAGTTCCCGGCCGTCTCCCGGCTCCCGTCGACGCCGACCACCTCCAGCCGGCAGCGGGTGCCCTTGGCGACCCCGGTGAGCATGACCTTGACCGTGGTCGCCTTCTCCCCCGGTATCGCGGTCACCGTGGCGTGGACGGGGGCGTCGCCGCCCTCGGCCGTCCGCTCGCCGGCGCTCTCACGCAGGAGCCTGGCCTCGGAGTCGGGTCCCGCGGAGGGGACGGCCTTCTCCTTCAGGAAGGCGCCGCCGCTGTCGTCCGCCGCGCTCGACTGGGGGGCGGCGGCCGTCGTGGCCTCCTGGGCGGGCGGGGTGGACTGGGTGGTCGACCACAGGGTCCCGCCGAGCCCGATCAGCAGGACCGAGGCGGCCAGCGAGAGCAGCGCCCGGGTCATCCGGCGCCGCTTGACCCTGGCGCTGAGCAGCCGGTCCAGCACCGCCTGGGGCGGGCTGGACACCTGGGCCACGTCCGCCTCGGAGACCCGGCCGAGGAACGCGGCCACCCCGGACAGCTCCTCGAACTCCGCCCGGCAGGCGTCGCACTCGGCGAGATGCGCCTCGACGAACACGCACTCCTCGGGCTCCAGCGCCCCGAGCGCGTATGCGCCGAGGGAGATCCGGACCTCGTCACATGTCGTCATCATCATGGCGCGAGCCCCCGCTCCTCCAGCGCCAGCTTGAGCGCCCGAAGGGCGTAATACGTGCGCGACTTCACCGTTCCCGCCGGGATGCCGAGTGCCTCCGCGGCCTCTTTGACCGACTTCCCCTGGTAGTAGACCTCGGCGAGCACCTCGCGGTGCTCGGGCCGCAACGTGGCCAGCGCCTCGGCGACCGCCCAGGACTCCACGGCCCGTTCGAGCTCGTCGTCAGCGGGCAGCACGGAGAGGGCCTCGTCCCCGGTCTCCGGGGGACGCGACTTGCGCGCCCGGTGCTGGTCGACGACGAGGTTGCGGGCCACCGTGAACAGCCACGCGCGGATGGGGCGCCCGCTGAGAACGTCAGGATGCCGCCAGGCCCGCAACAGCGTCTCCTGCACGACGTCCTCCGCTCTCCCCGGGTCACCCGTCAGCCGCAGAACGTAGCCGTAGAGTGGCCCGCCGTGCTCGTCGAAGAGGGCTCTGACGAGCTGCTCGTCGGCGGTTCCGGCTTGACTCACATCCTCATGACGTACGGCGGGGCGGATCGGTTCGGACATGGGACGGCTTCAGTCGTGAAGAGGGACGTCAGACGCCTCACCGGTGACCTGGACGCCTCCCGGCACGGTCTTCACGCCGGTCACCTTGAGGTCGAACGGCAGGTCCTTGATCGGAACCCGGTAGGAGAGGAACCGCTCCGGCTGCGGCACCGGGATACCGCCGCCCAGCGTGACCTGCTCGGGGACGAACCGCAGCGCGCCGTCGTCCAGCCCGATCTTCATCTTGGCCTTCACCGGCACCTTCCGGCCCAGCACGGTGATCTCGCCGTTGACGTTGAGACCCTCGCCGTCACCGTCGGCCTCGACCTTGATCCCGCGCGGGGCCCGCTGGTTCAGCGTCTCCAGGGGAACCACCACGACGCCCGCCACGCGCTCGGCGCGGATGTTCACCTGATCGGCATGGAGCACCAGCTGGTCCAGCGGCGCGGTGACCCCGTAAAGGGTGAAGTCCACGCTGGACAGCCGGACGCCGGCCAGGCTCATCGGGCCCGCGGCGACCTTGACCTCGTCATAGCGCCCGGCGATCGCCTGGGTCAGGAAGGGGATGCCGAGAATCTTCACCTCGGGCGGGGTGTCGAGGTCGTATTTGGCGGTGGCCCGCGTGGCGATCTCCCGCTGCACTCCGGTGACCGCGACCCTGTCCAGAACCGCCAGGAGAACGAGCAGCAGAATCAGAAAAGCGGCCAGCTTGCGCATCCGGTCCCCTGTTCGTTTTTTGAATTCGGCCAGCGTGCCATCGCAGCACATCCCCCGGCAATATTGTGTAAAACGTCACGCCAATCATCGCTTACCCGGGATCGGGCGTTTCCCGCCGCCCTTTCACCGGCTTCACCGGCTTCACCGGCTCGCCGCTCACGGCGGCCGGCCCCGCGGAGAAGAGCCGCTCCCCCTGAGATGCCGCTCCCCGAGAGGCCGCTCCCCTTGGGATGCCGCTCCCCTGAGATGCCGCTCCCCTTGGGATGCCGCTCCCCTGAGATGCCGCTCCCCGGAAAGGCTGCTCCTCCGAGGGACCGGTCAGCCCCCCGCGAAGGGGGGAAGCACCTCGACCGTCGCCCCGTCGGCGAGGGCTATCGCGTCATGAGCCCGCCGCCCCACCGGGTCCCCGTTCACCAGGAAGGACGACCGTCGCGCCACACGGGCCAGCTCGTCACGGCCCACTGTGATCTTCGTTATGAGCTCGGCCAGCGTCGCCGCCTCGAAAGCCTCCTCGGCGACGCCTGCCGCATCCTTCGCCACCGCCCAGTAGCGGATCGTGCCCCTTGCCATCTGTAGATCAACCCCTTCCCGCACACGTACGGTTACCACGCCATTACGGTGAATCCACGAGGGAAACAGGTGTTCACCAGGTGGACGCTCGCTGGACGCTTCAGCCTCGTGGGCTATCCTCACCTACTACGGGACCTGGGCGACGTAGCCCCCGGGTCCTTACGTGTTTGTACGGCTATCGCCGGCATGACGCGGGAAGGGAGCATAGTGAGCAATCTCCTGCTGCTCACCAACGCCCTTGAGCCCTCGACCGAGGTGCTCCCGGCGTTGGGGCTGCTGCTGCACTCGGTCCGGGTCGCGCCCGCGGAGGCATCCGCGCTGATCGACGCGCCACCGGCCGACGCCATCCTGATCGACGCACGCCGCGAGCTCGTCCACGCGAAGAGCCTGTGCCGGCTGCTGCGCACCACGGGCGTCGCCTGCCCCCTCCTGGTGATCGTCACCGAAGGCGGCCTGGCCGCAATGACCGCCGAGTGGGGCGCCGACGACGTGATCCTCGACAGCTCGGGCCCCGCCGAGGTCGAGGCGAGGCTCCGGCTGGCCGTGGGCCGGCTGAACCTGTCGGCCGCAGAAGAGGTCCCCGACGAGATCCGCAGCGGCGACCTGTCGATCGACGAGGCCACCTACACCGCCCGGCTCCGCGGCCGCGCACTGGACCTGACCTTCAAGGAGTTCGAGCTCCTGAAATACCTGGCGCAGCACCCCGGCCGGGTCTTCACCCGCGCCCAGCTTCTGCAGGAGGTCTGGGGCTACGACTACTTCGGCGGCACCCGGACCGTGGACGTCCACGTCCGGCGACTGCGCGCCAAGCTCGGCGCGGAGTACGAATCGCTGATCGGCACCGTGCGCAACGTCGGCTACCGCTTCGTCCCCGAGCGCGGCAACGAGGCCGCCGAGGAGCGCGAGCCCGCCCGCCACTGACCCTGCCGGCCCCCCGGCGGGTCACGCCGGGCCGTACAAACCGAGTTCATGGGCAAGGCCCACCGGATGCGTCCGGTGGGCCTTGTCGTTTCGAGCCGGTCGAGGACCGGTTCCGGCTGGGCGGGGTCGGGTCAGGGGGTGACGGTGATGTGGTCGGGAACCGGAGGCGTGATCGACGGGTTCGCCGCGAAGTAGGCGGCGAAGGCGTCGATGTCGAGCGGGCCGCTCCACAGGTCCGCGCCGTCCTTGAACGCCAGGAAGGCGTCACCGCCGCCGACGAGGAAGTTGTTGGCGGCGACCCGGATGGTCTGGGAGTCGGTCACGCCGACACCGTCGATCTTCAGGTTGGAGACCTTCGAGCCCCACGGCGCGCCGGTGCTGTAGGTGTAGGTGAGGTTCGACGACGGCTGCAGGATCTTGGTGAAGGGCTGGGCGTTGGGTCCGCCGGTGAACTGCTGCTCCAGCACGGTCTTGAGCTGGGCGCCGGTGAGCGTGACCGCCTGCAGGAGGTTGTTGAACGGCTGCACGGTGAAGGCCTCGCCGTAGGTCACCACGCCGTCGCCCTCACCGGCGGCCGAGCCCGCGTAGGCCAGGCTCGCGCGGACACCGCCCGGGTTCATCAGGGCGATCTGCGCGTTGCCGCCGGTCCTGGCGGCGGCGAGCTGGCCGTCGGCGATGAGGTTGCCCAGGGAGGACTCGCCGGACGCGGACGCGGTGTTGGTGACATCCGCGGTGATCCTGCCGATCGGCTTGTTGGCCACCGGCGCGACGCGGTCCTTCCAGGTCTTGACGAACTCGGCGATCTCCGGGTCCGGGGTGACGGTCCGGGTCACGACCTGGTTGTCGGCCACGACCGAGGAGCGCACGACGTCGCGGGTCCTGACGTCGACCTGGAAGTCGACCTTGGTGATCACCCGGCCGAACGAACCGCCCTGGCTGTACAGGCGCTTGCCGCCCTGAGGGTCGGTCACCGTGCACAGGTAGGCCTGGTGGGAGTGACCGCTGAGGATCATGTCGACCTCGGCGTCCACCTGGGTGGCGATCCGGTTGCCCGCGCCCGGCTGGGCGCTGCAGGCGTCGGGCGACTGGCCCGCGGTGACCTGGTCGCCCTCGTGCACCAGCACGACCTGAGCCTTGACGCCGACCAGCTTGAGCAGCCTGGAGGCGACGTTGGCCGCCTTCACCTCGTCGATGAACTCCAGGTCCTTGATGCCCTCGGAGGTGACGATGTTCGGGGTGCTCTGGGTGACCAGGCCGATGAAGCCGACCGGCACGCCGTTCATCCAGCGGACGGTGACCGGGGGCAGCGCGGGGATGCCGTAGTCCTTCAGCAGCGCGCGCAGCGAGGCGGTGTCCTGGCCGCCGAACGCGGTGAGCGCGTCCTTCTCGGCGGAGGCGTTCGGCCGCTTGAAGATCACGTTGGCGCCGAGGTAGGTGTAGTCCGCGCCCTTCCACTCACCGGCGGGCGAGCAGCCGTCCACCGGGTGGCAGCCTCCGCGCATGATGCGCCTGAGCTCGGAGTAGCCCTCGTCGAACTCGTGGTTGCCCACGGCCGAGGCGGTGACGCCGACCTTGCCGAGGAACTCGACCGACGGCTCGTCGTGGTAGGCCGCGGAGATCAGCGGCGTGGCGCCGATGAGGTCGCCCTGGGCGACTTTCAGCGT
This sequence comes from Streptosporangium sp. CA-135522, assembly GCF_050949235.1. Taxonomy (NCBI): domain Bacteria; kingdom Bacillati; phylum Actinomycetota; class Actinomycetes; order Streptosporangiales; family Streptosporangiaceae; genus Streptosporangium; species Streptosporangium sp. CA-135522. The sequence goes on along the minus strand of NZ_CP192026.1, from coordinate 1,003,271 downwards.
GTTCTTGTCCGACAGCTGCTTGAGGTGCGTGGCGATGTAGGCGGCGCCGCCCGCCTCCACCGTGGCGCCGTTCTCGTCGACCATGCGGCCGGACGAACCGGTCGGCGGCTCCAGGTTGCCGTGGAAGTCGTTGAGGGCGAGCAGGCGGACCGGCACCGTCTTGGGGGGCTTGTTGCCCGCCTCGGCCGGTCCTGTCGCGAGCAGGAGCCCGGCCCCGGCGAGCGCGCCGGCCAAGGCCAACCGTTGGAAGGAACGAGACATCATGAACCACGACATTAGGGCGGCGATCTATGCAGGGAATGTCCGAGAGGTAACGATTCACCTGACGAGAAGATGGCGGTTTTTGCCAGCACCCGGTGATCCGATGACGTGCGGTCCGGCTTAGAGTCCAGAACATGGACGCGCGTGTGGAACATCGAGGACGACTTGACGAGCGAGAGGTGGCCGCCGTCCTCACGGTGGTCGAAGCCGCCACCGAGGCCGACGGAGTCAGACCGCTCAACGAACATGTGATGCTGCACCTGCGCTACGGCGGCGACGAGCGGGCGGGAGCCGTGCTGCTGTACGTCGGGGACGACCTGGCCGGCTACGCGCACGTGGACCCGACCGACCCGGTCGAGGGGCCCAGCGGGGAGTTGGTGGTCCATCCCGCCTTCCGCGGCCGTGGCCACGGGCACCGCCTGCTGCAGGCCGTACTGGAACGGACGGGAGGACGGCTGCGGCTGTGGGCGCACGGCGGGCATCCCGGGGCGGAGGCCCTCGCCCTGTCGACGGGATTCGCCAAGATCAGATCGCTGTGGCAGATGCGCCGCTCGCTGTTCGCGGCGATCCCCGGCTTCGAACTGCCCGACGGAGTACGGCTGCGCACGTTCCGGCCGGGGACCTCCGACCAGGAGGGCTGGGTGGCGCTCAATGCCAAGGCCTTCGCCCACCACCCCGAGCAGGGATCGTGGACGCTGGAGGATCTGAAACGACGCGAGCAGGAGCCGTGGTTCGACCCGGCGGGCTTCTTCCTGGCGGAACGGCCGACCGGGAGCGACGGGGCGGACGGCGGCGTCACGAGCGGCGGAGTCGTGAGTGAGGCCGCCGCGGACGGCGGGCGGCTGGTGGGTTTTCACTGGACCAAGGTGCACGGCGACGGCGGTCACGCGCACGAGCCGATCGGCGAGGTCTACGTGGTCGGCGTGGACCCCGCGGAGCAGGGAGGCGGGCTGGGCAAGTCACTCACCCTGGCGGGTCTGTCCCACCTGAGGTCACGCGGCCTCGCCCAGGTCATGCTGTATGTGGACGAGAGCAACACCCCGGCGATCCACCTCTACGAGAAGCTGGGATTCACCCGGTGGGACGTCGACGTCATGTACCGGAAATGAGATTCGCCCGGCGGAGATGACGCTCGCACCGGAGGACGGGGACGATGTTTCCGCCGGGGCGGGAACGATGTCCTCGCCGGGCGAAGGTGACGGCCTCGCCGGGCGAAGACGATGTCCTCGCCGGGGCGGAGGCGACGTCCTCGCGGTGCTCTCGCCGTTGTGCTGGCCGAAGACGGCGGAACGCCGGCCGGGAGGTCCCGACCGGCGTTCCGCTGTTCGCGGTGGCGCGGTGCTCTCGCCGTTCCGGAGTGACTACTCGACCATCCAGTGGAGTCCGTAGTAGGTCAGCGCGGCGACGAGCGCGGCCGCCGGGATCGTGAGAACCCAGGCGGTCACGATGTTGCCCGCGACGCCCCAGCGCACGGCCGACAGGCGCTTGGTGGCGCCCACGCCCATGATCGCGCTGGTGATCGTGTGCGTGGTGGAGATGGGGGCACCGAAGCCGATGGCCGCGGTGTAGAGGACCGTCGCCGCGGCGGCCTCCGCGGCGAACCCCTGCGGAGGGGTGAGCGCGATGATCCGGCGGCCGAGTGTCCGCATGATCCGCCAGCCGCCCGCGTAGGTGCCGAGGGAGATGGCCGTCGCGGCGGAGAGGATCACCCACTGCGGGATCGGGTCTCCGTCGTTCTTGAACCCCCCGACCACGAGCGCCAGGAAGATCACTCCCATGGTCTTCTGCGCGTCCTGCAGGCCGTGACCGAGCGCCATGGCTGCGGCCGAAACCGTCTGCGCGTGGCGGAAACCCCGGTTGGTCTTCCCGGGCTGGGAATGGCGGAAACCCCATAGGATCGCGATCATGATGATCGCGGCCAAGGTGAAGCCGATCACCGGGGACAGGATCATCGGGATGACGACCTTGTCCACCACGCCGCCCCAGTGGACGACGCTCGACGAGGCCAGCGCCGAACCGACCAGACCACCGATCAGCGCATGGCTGCTGGAGGAGGGAAGGCCGAAGTACCAGGTGACGAGGTTCCAGGTGATCGCACCGATCAGGCCGGACACCACGATCACCAGACCGTGGGAGCCTTTCGGGGCGTCGATGATGCCCTTACCGACGGTCGCCGCCACCTGCGTGCCGAGATGCGCGCCCAGGAAGTTCATCGCCGCGGCCATGAACAGGGCGGCCCTCGGCGTCAGCGCACGCGTCGAGACCGAGGTCGCGATCGCATTGGCGGCGTCGTGGAAGCCGTTGGTGTAGTCGAACGCCAACGCCACGACCACCACGCCGATGACGAGTACGAGCGTGAGGTCCACTTAGCTTTCCTTGACCGCGATCGACTCGATCGTGTTGGCCACGTGCTCGAAGGCGTCGGCGGCCATCTCCAGCTGATCGATGACCTCCTTCATCTTGAGGACGGTCAACGCGTCGTACTCCCCGCCGAAGAGCTTGGCGAGAAGGCGGCGATAAACCTGGTCGGCCTGGTTCTCCAACCGGTTGATCTCGATCCAGAACTCGTTCAGGTTCCTCATCGAGCGCAGCCGGGGCATGGCCTCGGCGGTCAGCTCGGCGGCACGCTCCAGAACCTCGACCTGACGGACGACCTCCTTGGGCAGGTGGTCGATCTGATACAGGACGATGAGGTCTGCGGCGGCCTCCATGTAGTCCATCACGTCGTCCAGGTTCGAGGCGAGACGGTAGATGTCCTCGCGGTCGAAGGGCGTGATGAAGCTCTCGTTGAGCCGGTTCATGATCGCGTGAGTGCGTTCGTCACCGGTGTGCTCGCAAGCGCGCATCTTGTCGGCCAGGGCTTCCCTGTCCGATCCGTCGCTGATGATCTCTACCAACAGACGGGACGCTGTGACGAGGTTGTTCGCCGAGTCGGCGAACAAGTCGTAGTAGCTGTCCTCACTAGGCGTGAGACGCAGGCGCACGTCGTTCTCCAGATGTGCGGGGATGGTCCGCAGAGAAGGGTACGGGTTACCAGCGGAAATACGAACTTCACCCGCTAGACGCCTACTCTTCCAGTTGTCGCTACCCGGCGTATACCTGGCGACACTCGGCTTGAGGGAGCCTTGGCGGCATCTTTCCGATGACCGTTTTGCTGGTTTTGGTCATTTTATGCCGGAACTGGTCACGTATGGGCCCCACCCCCGGCATAGGACGAAGAGGCCTCCAGGCACCCGCCCTCACCGGACTTCAGAGCCCGCCTCAGGCCGTAACGACGGCTTTCCGCACCGCCGTCGCCGGGAACCCCTCCACATGTGGACCACCACGGTGATTTCCGTCACGGTGGGCCTTACACCTCCGCCCCGGCGCCCCAGAGGCCCCGGCGGCCACAACAGGGCCGGAGCCTCTCACCGGGCACCACAACGGCCTGTGAGCCTCATCGACCGCCGCGGCGACTTGCGGTCCCGCCCCATCCCTTCCGAGGCTCCACAAGCCTCTCAACGCGACCCGCCCGCGCGAAGGCCGGCCTCTCAGATCTGAGTGCGGTGAAAGTTCAGATAGGAACGGCTCGGCGTCGGTCCCCGCTGCCCCTGGTATCGCGAGCCGTACTTTTGCGAGCCGTACGGATGCTCGGCAGGCGAGCTGAGCCGGAACATGCACAGCTGGCCGATCTTCATGCCGGGCCAGAGCTTGATCGGCAGCGTCGCGACATTGGAGAGCTCCAGCGTCACATGCCCGCTGAAACCGGGGTCGATGAAGCCGGCGGTGGAGTGGGTGAGCAGGCCGAGCCTCCCCAGCGAGCTCTTCCCCTCCAGCCGCGAGGCGATGTCGTCCGGAAGGCTGATGACCTCGTAAGTGCTGGCCAGCACGAACTCCCCGGGATGCAGGATGAACGGCTCGTCGCCGTCGGGCTCGACCAGCCGCGTGAGGTCGGACTGCTCGATCGCCGGGTCGATGTGGGGGTACCGGTGGTTCTCGAAGACCCTGAAGTAACGGTCCAGACGCACGTCGACGCTGGAGGGTTGGATCATCTCCGGCTGGAAGGGGTCGAGTCTGACCCTGCCGGACTCGATCTCGGCGGCGATGTCACGATCGGAAAGCAGCACGTGAGGCAACCTACCAACGCGACGCCACCGGGCAGACCGAGAAACTCCGCCCCGCGGACGGCCAGAGCGGCGCAACTTTCCGCTACAGTGGTGGACGCGGCAGACCGCTGCGGGTGTAGTTCAATGGCAGAACATCAGCTTCCCAAGCTGACAGCGCGGGTTCGATTCCCGTCACCCGCTCCACTCCAAAGGCCCAGGTCAGGGATGGTTTCCGGACCCGGGCCTTGATTGTTTTCTGGACTCTTCGATCTTCCCGTGCCATTAGCTCTCATCTGCGAGAACCTTGCCTTATGGCCAAGCACTGCTGTGAGTCGATGACCCGTTAGGTGACGTGGCGCTGCGACCATCATGAAGATCCGTTTGAGTGCCCGGACATCCTCGTAAGGTTCGACACCAGGTTCCAGGAGTACGGCCTGATCATCCACGACGGCGGAACCTCGACCATCGACATCGCTTTCTGTCCTTGGTACGGCAGCCGCCTGCCCGTTTCTCAGCGTGATCGCTGATTCGAGGAGCTGGAGCAGCGCGGAATCGCCCCATGGGGAGCCGGGCTGCCCTGGCGTGTGAGGAGCGGAAGTATGAGAGACACTCAAGCAGTGGGATAGGCGTTTTCCCGCTCGTGGCGGTCTGCCGGGAGAAGCACTTCCACCACGGCCAAGGCAGTTCCGGAAGCGTCCGGGACCGCCCCATAGACCGCCAGGAGCAGTGTGTTCTTCGGCATGCCGAGTTGCTTGGCCTCGTCGGTGGCGGGCATGCGTGCGGTGATCTGTTCCACGACGTGGTCGAACCGCACACCCTTACGGGACTGGAGGTGGTCGCGAAGGCCCTGCGGGAGCGGGTCTGCGCTGGTCAGGTCGGCGCCCTCGGACAGCGCCAGCGGCACCCACACCGAGACGATCTCGGTGGGTTCACCGTCGCGGCTGATGAGTCGCCGGCGCAGGAACACCTTGATCTTCGGGGCGAGGTTGAGCAGGGCGGCGATGCGGTTGGATGCGGCTACGGCTGCCGCTTCGACAACCTCACCGGCCGACGTGGTCTCCGGAGCGATCAGGTAGGCCTGTCCGGGACGGGGCTGTTTCGCCGAGGCCATCGCCGGGCGGCCGCGCACGAACCGGCCCTTGCCCTGCTGGGACTCGATCCAGCCTTCATCGCGTAGCACGCGCAGGGCGGCGACCACGGTGAGCCGGGAGACGCCGACCCTGTCACGTGAGTCGGGACAGGAGATCGGAGAAGACAAGAGTCCCGGCAGGCAGAGAGCGGGGGAAAGGACGCACGCCGGGGGTGGGCGCATGCATCAGCATCTCTGCCTGCCGGGAGAGGAAAGGCGCGACGGGGCAGGGGTGACGCTCCCCGGACCCCTCCTGACCGGGGGACCCTCCCCGCCGCGCCCGTCTCAGTGACCGACGTAGTCGGCCAGGACCCGGGCCGCACCCGGCACGTCGCTCACCGGATGGCGCTTCTCGGCGGACTGCCAGGAGTAGAAGGCGCCACCGTAGCCGACGAACACCCACACCGGCAGTCCCACCTGTGGACGATGGACCATCAGCGCGGTGTCGTTGTCGCGCAGCTCAGCCCGGACGCCGAGCGGCAGGAGCGCGTCATGCAGGAGGGTGAGGAGAAGGGCCTCACTCTGCTGCTGTTGTTCGTATAGGTGGGCCGCAACGGTTCGCATGATCGGATTCATCTGGCGTTCCCTTCGGCCCGGCCGCTTGCGAGGCAGTCGAGACATTCCTGTTCTCCGTGTGTCTCGGGATCATCGCTGCTCTCGCCGACGAGAAGGGCACGGCGTGAGCTGCGCAGCTTGGTCCCACGTCCCCGACAGGCGGGGCAGAGTGTTTTCTCGCTGGACTCGTCTGGCCGGGTCACCGTCGCCATCTCCTCGAATTTGATCCGCGCTCCCTGTGGCGAAAGGCGGGTTGACGTACCGTGGCTGCTTGATGGCAAGTCCACCGGCAATTCACGAATGGCAGGACCCCCGAAAAACCCCCCTTCTTTCCCCCTCTTGAGCCCCCCGCCGCGAGGAAGACCCGAGATGCCAGACGACATCCCGAATGTCCAACTCCGAGCGTGGCGTAATGAGCACCAGCTCACTCGCGCTGATATGGCCGACCGAATTAACGCCACTCCGGCCGGTATCGCCGAACGTCTGAATTGCGATGAGGAGCGGATCAGGCGGTGGGAGGCCGGTGAGGTCTCCTGGCCGCATACCTCCTACCGGCTCGCCCTCACCCAGTTGACCGGCTTGCAGCCCGAAGCCTTGGGTTTCCGCCAGAACCGGCGTGGTCAGAGCCGCCTGATCGAGGCCACCGTGATGCCTCCCATGGATGCGCTCCGGGCCGAGGCCGACCTGTACGGGACGATGGAACTCGCCCAGCAACTTCAGGCATCCGACGTCGGGACCGGAACGCTCGAAGCTCTCGCCGAGGCCGTCGATCTGCTCTGCCGTGCCTACCCCGTTGTTTCGGCCGCCACGTTGCGCGACCGGACGCAGAAGCGCCTCGCCCAGGTCAACGGCCTACTCGGCGGGCGGATCACTCTCGATCAACATCGAGAACTGTTGGTCATCACAGGATGGCTGACCGCGTTGCTTGGGTGCGTTCACTACGACCTGGGAGAGCGCGAGGAGGCCGAGACTGCCCGCCGTGCCGCCTATGAAATGGGCCGACAGGTAGGGCATGGCGAACTCATGGGCTGGGCCTATGAGATGTCGGCGTGGTTCGCCCTGGTCGAAGGCCGCTACGAAGACGTGGTCACCTCAGCCCGCATGGGCCAGGCCTCCGCCGGCCAATCCAGCGCCATGGTGCAACTCCCCCTGCAAGAGGCCCGCGGCTTGGCCCGCATCGGCGACCGCCGCGAAGCCGACAAGGCCCTCACCCGTGGAGCCGACATCCTGGGCAAGCTTCCGCTTCCCACCAACCCAGATCACCACTTCGTGTTCGACCACGCCAAGTGGGTCTTCTACGCCGCTACCGCCTACACCTGGCTTGAGGACAACGACCGGGCCGAGGAACACGCGCTGGAGACCATCCAGATGCACACCCGCCCGGACGGCACCTCCAACGCCCCCATGCGCGTAGCCGATGCCCACATCGACCTCGGCATCGTCCACGCCCGACGCGGAGATCTCGATGCTGCCGTAGAGCGGGGAATGGCTGCATTCGACATCGATCGCCGCTCACTCACCGACCTTGTCCATCGCGCCGGAGATCTCGACCGTATCCTCCGCCAGCGCTATCGGCGCGAAGTTTTGGCTGAAGAGTTCCATGAGCGCTATGTCATCGCGAGGCAAGCTCTCAGCCTAAGAAGATCAGACCTGCTTGACTAGCATGCATCGAATACTTCTTCGATAGAGATAGACGACCTGGTGTAGGGAGATTTTATGGCAAAGCGTGATCTTTTCATATCGCACGCTTGGGAAGACAAGGATAGCCTCGTTCGCCCTCTCGCTGATGCGTTTAGGAATTTAAGTTTATCTATATGGTATGACGAGTTTACTCTGACCATCGGGGATAGTCTATCGGCCTCCATCGATAAAGGTCTTTTGGAATCCAAATACGGCGTTGTAGTGATCAGCCCTAACTTCATTCGTAAGCCGTGGGCAGAATATGAATTCAGAAGTTTGGTTGCCTTGGAGTCGGGAAATCCAAAGAGGATACTGCCGGTCTGGTACAACATTACCCGGGATGAGGTTCTGAAATACAGTCCACGTTTGGCAGACAAAATAGCTCTCGTTGCCAACGATAAAACGCCACTCCATGTTGCCCTTGAAATTATGGAAGTCGTAGCGCCTGGGCGCTACAGAGAACTGGCGCGGAAGCATGCTGCAGAGAGATCCGCAGAGAAGATGGCAGTTCCCATAGGGAACCTTGAAGGATGGCCATTCTTGCGAGAGCCTCTAACTCAACATCAACTATGGCGGATCAAACTCATGCAGCAAGCTCTAATGGAGGTCTTCCCACAAGAGTGGGAAGAGATGATTTCCGACTTCCAGCGAGATCACCCTGATTTCAGGGATGGAGAAATCCATTTATGGGAACGGATAGCCGGGACATATTTGAGTGTGAGCCGGGAATTTCAGCTTACGATAGAAGATCGCAAGCAGCTATTTCAGGATCTTCTCGGAGTTACGCTTAGTAGGCCAATCCCCGTTGACGACGAAGCTCCGGCCTGGAACAAGGCCGCCGCGCGGGAGTTTGGTAGCGATCTCCCTAACGCAGGAGAGTGAGCTGACTCCCGCCTCGATGACAAAAATTTCGGATCGCACGAGGTGCTGGAGTCTCCGCGCCGCCGCACGGCCCGCCGCCCGAACGCCGCCCGAGCGTGCGGCGTGGGCGCCGGTCCCGGACGGCGGCGGGACTCAGGGCCGCGCGCCGCACCCAGCGCCCGCCGTACCCATCCGACCCGCCGCACGAGGCCACGCCGCCACTCGGGGCAAGAGCTTCGCAGCCAGACCCTGGCTTTGTCGATGCCTTTCGGATATCCCGGCCGCTTCGGCCTCGTCTAATGTCACACAGGTGTGTACGGCGTCCAGGTGATGACGAACGCGGCAACCAGCAGGAGCGGAAAGACCTGCACCAACGCGATGTCCCTTCGGCGACGCCTCCACGCCACAGCAGCAACCACCAACAGAATCAAGGCCACGGCCGCCGATAACGTGTAAGCGGCAGCGGAACGGAAATTCATTTCCGCCAGCCATTCGGTGGGAGTCGGGTCTCCTCGCCCGTCACACCACACGCTGGCCCCATCACAGAGCTCCCCCCGGAGGTGAACACTGCTTTTAACCCATCCCGCCATCAATAGAAGGAGTAGGTCTCCAATCAGAACCGCACTGACAGAAACAACTCGCTTGGTCGCTGAAACTCCCCCAGCTTCTTGATCACTCATTCTTCGATCGTACGAAAGATATGCCCCCGGCGGGGGTCTTCGGCTCCGGGATGATCGCCCATGCACTGCCGAAGACCGTAGATGGCTGAGGTGGAGCCTGATCACCCCGCCTGCCACGACCCAGGCAGAGCCCAGCAGACCGGCTCCTCCGGCACAAGCCCGTCTGTGACCGCAGGGCAACCGATGACCGAGGAACGGCGGCCGGTGAACGTACACACGAAGACGGGCTTGCGCCTCCGTCCCCGGCCCGCTGCCCTTCGGGTGGGCCGAGGCAGGCGGGACGATCAGCCGGGCGGGGTATGCGCGCCGCGCAGGTAAGGCCAGGTCATGGGCTGATCGTCGTGCCATTAGGCAGGGTGACGAGGGGTCAACCGCGGTCACTCACGACCGGCCCGAAGCCCAGGCCAGCCGCCCTACGAATCGTGATCCATACACTTCCCAAGCTGACAGCGCGGGTTCGATTCCCGTCAACCGCTCCACCCCATACTCGTCCAGCTCAACGGCATGGCCTTCTCCCATAGGGCGCTACGCGCCTTAGGGAATCAGACTGCGTCCATGCGGGGGCGCGGTCCCCCACATCCCGGCCCAACTGCATCGCCTTCACGTTGAGGTGCTTCGCGCCGATGACCTCAGACAGCGTCTGATTGGGGCTCCGCCCCAAACCCCAGTCGAGGGGTTCGGCCGGTGCGCCCGCCCTACGGCGTGTTTCGCTGCTCGATCGCGTTCCACAGGACGGATATCGGCGTGCCATCCGGCGTGGATCGGTTCTCGAATTCGCCGAGGAGGGCGTCGATCCGCTGGTCGAGTTCCGCGCGGGTCGCGGCGTCGAGGTGCAGGATCGCGCGTCGGGTGTGCCGGCTGGGGGTCGGGCCGCTCTCGACGAGTTCAGCACGGTGGGCATCGACGATGGCCAGGTCGATCTGAGCGGTCAGTTGATCCGCGTCCGTACCGAGATCGAGACGCCAGGTCGCACCGGTGGCGCGGTACGGGCGTTCCCATGCTCCGTGTTCGCCCTGACGGGGTGGCTCGACGGTGAGGAAGCCGGCGTCGGTGAGGGATCGCACTCGGCGCAGCAGCGTGGCCGGCGAGACGCCGAGCCGCTGTGCGAGCTGCTGGTTGGTCTGTGGTCTCTCTAGGCAGAGGCGCAGAATCCGCCAGCTCAGCGGGTGTGTCAGGGCGCGCAGGTCTTGCGGGGTCGCCCGCCGACGCGGTTCCGGTTCAGCCATCGACAGCGTTGGTTCAGCCATTGACAGCAGTATAACCGATGTCGATTATTGGGATCGATTTCACTTTATGGAGGCAATCGCAAGGGGCGGTGGCATGTCGATCGAGGACATCAAGGACTACGTGGCACGTAACCGGGCGCGACACGAACAGGAGCTGGCCGACTGGATCGAGGTGCCGAGCGTCAGTGCCACCGGGGAGGGCATGCCGGAGGCAACCGAGCACGCCAAGAGATTGCTGGCCGCAAGTGGTCTCACGCCGCGAATCGTCGAGACCGGCGGGTGGCCGCTGGTGGCTGGTCACGCGCCGGGTCCCGAGGGCAGCCCGCACGTAGTGATCTACGGGCACTACGACGTGCAGCCACCTGGCCCGCTCGAGCAGTGGGACAGCCCGCCGTTCGAGGCCGCGATCCGTGACGGCCGGATGTATGGGCGCGGCACAGGCGACAACAAGGGGCAGCATTTCGCACAGTTGCTCGCCGTGCGCGCGCTGCGCGCGAGCAAGGAGGGGCTGCCCTGCTCGGTGACGGTGCTGCTCGACGGTGAGGAGGAAATCGGCAGTCCGCACCTCGCGGCCACGCTCGCAGGGATGCGTACGGACCTCGACGCGGACGTCGCGGTGTGGAGCGACGGGCCGGTTCACGACAGCTACGAGCCGACGGTGTTGCTCGGCGTGCGCGGTGCGGTGAGTTTCGAGATCACGGTCCGTGGCGCGGATACCGCCTTGCACTCGGGGAACTGGGGCAACGTCGCGGCCAACCCGGCGTGGGAGCTGGTGTGGCTGCTGTCGACGATGCGGGCACCCGATGGGCGCATCCTCGTCGAGGGCTACGACGCCGGCACCACGGAGTTGACCACGGCCGAGCGTGCGGCACTCGACGCGCTGCCCGTGGCCCCACAGGAGCTACTCGCCGGAGTCGGGCTCGACCGCATGGACGCGTACGGCGATGCCGGGGTCAACGAGCGGTTGGCATTGCCCACCTTCACCATCAACTCGCTCACGTGCCTGGACAATCAGGAGCACCGGTCGGTGATCCCGTCGATCGCGATCGCCCGTTGTGACATGCGGCTCGCCTGCGGCCAACGGACCGCCACGGTCGTCGATGCGGTGCGCAAGCACGTGACGGCCCGGCTTCCGCATGCCGAGGTCGTCTTCAAAGCCATGATGGAGCCCTCGCGTACCTTGCCGGACGCGCCCTACGCGCAGGCGGTGCTCGATGGGGTGAGCGCCACGGCGGACAAGTCAGCGCTGTTCGCGCCCGCGATGGGAGGCAGCCTGCCGATCGCGGGCATCACCGAGGGGCTCGGACTACCCTGCTATGGCATTCCGCTGGCCAACGTCGACGAACGCAACCACGCTCCCAACGAGAACTTCGAACTCGCCCGATTCCATGACGGCATCGTGACCGCGGCCGCGGTCCTGCGCAGCATCGGTGGTGCAATATGACCGGCAGGTGGCGGCCCGTGGCCGCAGCATCGGTCGGGAACGCTTTGGAATGGCTCAGCTTCACTGCGTACACCCTGGCCGGCAGCACCATCGCGGAACAATTCTTTCCCAGCCGGGATGAGAAAAGCTCACTGCTCCTGGCATTCGGCACCGTCGCACTGGCCTATGTCATCCGCCCGGTCGGCGCGCTCGTGCTCGGCGCCTACGCCGACCGTGCGGGCCGGATGCCCGCGCTGATGGTCTCCATCCGCATCATGGTGCTCGCCACACTGATCATCACGTTCCTGCCCAGCTACGACACGATCGGTATCGCCGCGCCGATCGCCATGGTGCTCGCGATGCTGCTGCAAGGCTTCTCCGCGGGTGGAGAGTTCGGCAGCGCCACGGGCTATCTCGTCGAGCAGAACGCCGACCGGCGCGGCTTCATGGCCAGTTGGCAGGGCGCCAGCCAGGCGTTCGCCACAGTTCTGGCCACCCTGCTGCTCGCGATCACCAGCAGCACCCTGACTGACGCGCAGTTCGAGGCGTGGGGCTGGCGAGTTCCCTTCGCGGTCGGTCTGCTGCTCGGCCCTGTCGGCTATTACATCCGCAAGAACCTCAGCGAGACACCGGAGTTCAGCCAGGCGCGCCAGGCTCACCAGCTCAAGCAGCCCGTGGCACAGACACTCCGCTCACACAAGACCAGGATGGCGCTCTGCATCGGGATTCTCGCAGTGTCCACCGCCTACTCCTATCTGATCACCTACATGCCGACGTACGCCATCCGGCAATACGATCTGCCCGCGTCGGCCAGCTTCACCACTGTCATCATCACCGGCTCCATCATGGTGCTGATCGCTCCGCTCGCCGGCCACGTCTCCGACGTCATCGGCCGGACCAAGATGCTCATCATCGCGGCGGTGGGCATCGCCATCTCCGGCATCCCGCTGTTCCTGCTCCTCCAAGCCGCGCCGAGTTTTGCCACGATGGCCATCGTCATGACGCTGATGGGGCTGATCAAACCCTGGTACACCGGGCCCCTCGCCGCCCGCATGGCCGAGCTCTTTCCGACCACGGCCAGGGGAACCGGCCTGTCCCTCAGTTACAACGTGGGTGCCGTCCTCTTCGGCGGCCTCACACCGGTCGCCGTCACCTGGCTGCTCGCAACCCTCGGCACGCCCCTCGCGCCGGCGTTCTGGCTCGTCGCGCTCGCCGCGCTCTCGCTCGTGAGCGTGCTGGCCAGTAACCGCTATGTCCGCACGACAAGCCAGATCAATCCGACGAGCCAGCACGAGAAGGTGTGAAGGCGCGTCTGGTTCGCAGGTCGTCCGGCGGCGCTTCCGGCTTAGAGCTCCTAACGAAATGAGCCGTCCTGACCCTCGGCCGTCCATGTCGGCTCCGCGGCCCGCCCTTGACCGTCGGGCGGCAGCCTAGCCCTTCGAGTCCGGCTTCCAGTCCTGGACGAGGAGCCCGAGCAGCACCTCGTCCAGGAACTCGCCCATCACCCAGGCCGAGGAGCGCAGCACGCCCTCGCGGACAAAGCCGTTGCGCTCGGCGGAGCGCAGCATCGCGGCGTTGTCCGACAGCGTCTCGATCTGCAGTCGCTGCAGGCCGCGCACGACGAACCCGTAGTGGCACAGCACCGCGACCACGTCGGTGCCGTAGCCCTTGCCGCGGGAGGACGGCAGTAGCCCCAGCCCGATGTGCGCGGACCGGTTGTGGTTGTCGATGCCCCACAGCGTCGCGGTGCCGACCAGCGTGCCGCCGTCCAGCTCCACCACGGAGAACGGGACGTGCCCCTGCTCCTTGTCGTCCACCACGAGCTGCGAGTCCTTCGAGCCAGGCGTGATCGGCCGCCACGGCTGGCCTTGGGCCCGCGAGTGGGTGACCACGTCGTCGTAGAGCTCGGCCTGCAGGATCGGGATGTCACCCTCGTGCCGGGCCCTGAGCCCGACCTTACTGCCCTTTAGCATGCAAGCTTCCTATCCGACCGGGCAGGCCGGCGGCAAACCTATTGAAACTCCTATCTGCCGGCGACGTCTCCAACGTTCATTGCGTTAGGGCCTCTAAGGACGCGGGCCAAGTGGTCGGGATCACTGAAAGCCACGTTAGCCAAGGGACCACGGCAAAGCAGTGACCAGATGCCCTCGACCGGGTTGGGATCGGGGGCGTAGCCGGGCAGTCGGTAGGCGCTCAGCCTTCAGGATGGGATTACGGCACACCAAGGGCGTGGTGTCCGGCTCCAGGCTGCGGCCGGTCCCCCAAGGCCCCCAACATGCCGACGACGATTCCCTCAAGGACAGGAAGACGATCCAGTTCCACCGCCTACTGCCGGTCCGGCGCCGAGCCTCCGCCGCCCCTGACCGCCGGTCCGGACCCGGTCAGATCGGCAGGGGCTGCTGGCGATAGGAGGACAGGGACGGAGCTGTCTTGGTGGCGAGGAACTCGATGATTCGGTAGTTTGCCACCTTCTCAACGGTGAAGGGGTCGGTCGCCACGAGGGCCTCGATGGCCGCGCGGTCCTCGCCGACAGCGACGATCACTCCACCGTCGCGCGGAACCTTGCGGCCTGAGGCGATGAAAACTCCAGCCTCGTACTGCTTCTCTAGCCACGCGACGTGATCCGCCAAGACGATATCGACACGTTCGGCAGGGGCGATATAGGTGAGTTCGAGTATGAACATGGCCGCCAGACTAGTCAGGGTGTTCGGACCACCCAGCGCTGACCCAGAGGAGCCAGTAGCGCGCAGCAGCCGGCGGCGGAAACCTTTGGACTCCTGAAGCGGAACAGCAGGTCAGCGCGGAGCCGTCGTCAGCCCCGACGACATCGCGCCTACAAGCTCAGTAAGAACAATCGTTGTGGAAGACGGCCACGGACGGACAACGACTCGATGCCACTTGGCACTTCGCCCATGTTCGCTCTCGTATGCCCAAGCGAGAATTCAGATCATGGAGTCAGAAGGAAGCACTCCGGGCTCGATGGTCTCGCAGGTCATTACATCTCGCTACGGGAGCCGCACGCTGCGCTCCGCAGCCTGCCGTACCCCACCGCCATGCGAGATCCGGTCAGCCTTGTAGAACCTCGCCAGCGGAGCCAGGGCGACGGCGAGCAGCAACGTGCCGAGCGATATGAAATCCAGGCCCAGCAACATGGCCACGACTCCCAGTACGAGCGTGATCGGAATCCAGACCGGGACCGGTCGCGGGCGGGCGAAGGCGAGTACGCCGGCCAGGTAGATCAGGCCGAGGTAAAGGCACATCGGGACGACGCTGTAGATCAGGGGCATCACCAGCGGCTGGCTCTGGAACTGGAGCTGCCACTGCACCATCTCCGTCTGCGTGCCGGAGACCGCGGCCGCATACAGGTCGATCGCCGCCTGGACCGCCACGGAGACCGAGCCGAGAACACCCAGCACCGCGCCGACGGCGGCGTTGATCCGGCTGGCGCGGCCGGAACCGGAGGCGAACGTGCCGAGGAAGAGGAAGACCGGGATGAACCCGAGCGCGCCGAGCAGGAGCAACGCATGCCCGGTGGACCAGGCGATGCCGGGCCCGTACTGGTCGCTCAGGAGCCGGATGACGCCGTAGAGACTCATCGCCAGCGGCGCTCCGGGAAGAATGAACGTGCCGACAGTCGGCCTACGGTGGGGGGATCTGCCCGAAACGCTTTGCATGGGGCAATCCTCTGACCGGAGGTGCGCCGAGCGAATCGGTGATCTCCCAGAGAAGCCCCCGGCTCACCCCTGACACACGGCTCAGGGGATCGTCGACCTACGGATGCGGCAGGCTTGGCGGGGGTGGGGCGACCGATGGCCGCCGCACGGTACGACCGGTCTTCAGCGGATCCAGGAACGCGGCTCCACAAAACTCGGGACACATCAGAGTCTCCACCGAACCCGGGGCGATTCATGAGTCAGCCCAAGCTGTTCGCGGCGTAGCCGTACCGCTTCACCAAGCTCGAAACGGATCCGCGCCGCTTCGTACGCGGCCCCCGCGCCGGGACGACTCATGATTTCTTCCCGCTTGTCGGCCCACCTCTTGCGTTCGCCCATTCCGCTCACTCCTCATCTGCCGTGTGAGCCCCAGCGATACATCGCCGCATGACCCGCCACGCACGCTCGACCTCGGCAGTCTCACGCATCCGCTGCTTACGGAACACCGTCAAAAGGATGATCCGCCTGCCCGGTGCGGCCCAGTAGCTGACGCGCACCGCCTCTCGTTCAAGGTGGAAACGCAGCTCGCGCAACTTGCCACGCAAAGCAACCAAGTGCTCCAGCCGGACAGCTGACCCCAGTCCGATTCTCCCGCAGGTAGACCGAGGCGGACGAGACGGTCAAGGGGCAAGATGTGGACGCTGTACTGGTAAGACCAGGCCGCGAGTTGGTCGCCGGGCCATCAGCGGGCCATCGACCAGGGTGACGAGGGGGCAACCAGGGTCACTCACGACCGGCCCCGCGCTCAGGCCAGCGTCCCTACCAGCCATGATCCATGCACTTCCCGGGCTGACAGTGCGGGTTCGATTCCCGTCACCCGCTCCACGCTCGAGGGCCCAGGTCAGAGAGCTTCCGGAGCGGGGCCTGATCATTTCTGGCGCTGTTCGATCTTCCGTGCGATTAGCGTGCGATCAGGCGGACTTTCTACCCCGGCGAGCCAGCCGCCGCACGAGGCGCGAGACCGCCCATGCCTGGAGCCAACCCGCACCCATGAGGAGCAGGATGAGCACGATCGGATTCGTCAGCTCGATCGGCAGCAGGTCCCATGCCTGCCAGACCAACCAGCCGAGGGGGAACGTGAGGTACATGAGCGCCACCCCGGACAGCAGGATCGGATCCTGGACTGTCAACAGAACCACGATCGAGTAAACACCCAGGGCCAGCACAAGGCCGGAGTAGGCGAGAGCAAGGCACCCGGCGGGACCGGGCTTATGGGGCTTCGTCATTCCGGCTCCATGCTTGACCTGGATAAAAGCGCCGACCGTACTCACGGTCAGCCTGTTCGGTCCTCTCGGTCATTCGACCGCTCGCCGACATGCTGGTCAATCGCATCGGTGATCGCCTTGTCCGCACCGCCTACGGCGCGCTGGTAGATCATGGCAGCTCTGACCTCGTCGTGCCCCATCCGGGCCATGAGCTCCTTGAGCCCCGCGCCGGACTCGGCGGCGAACGTGTTGCCCGTGTGCCGAAGATCGTGGAAGTGGAGACCGGGGATACCCATCTCCTTGACGACGTCCACCCAGCGCGTGCGGGTGTTGAAGCCGCTGCCCCGGAGGGGCCGCCCTTCGCGTCGGGGAACATGAGCGCGCCGGGCTCGTCCTGGACGTAGGCGGCGATGTGCTCCCGAGCGCCGGGACGATGGTCTGCGGGATGCCGGCCACCCGCCGACCCGAGCGAACTCGCCGACCCCAGCGCCACGCCGCCGCACGAGTACAGCCCTACGATCGCCCCGTGTGGGCTTGCCTTCGTAGATGGCCTGGGGCGATCGACGAGCCGGGTAGTGGTCGTCTGTCCGTACTCCCGCGCACATCTCCATGCATGGCCGGCGCGATCAAGGCAGTTCACCGACCGGCGCGACGGTGTGCGTTCCATCGCCGGTGCACCGCCAAACGGCGATCCCATGTGGAGTTGACCCGGTTTGGTGGACACCTGATTTCTGAGGAACCCTGGTTCCCGGAAGAAGGAGTCCACTGTGCCGAACAACTATCCGCCGGAGTTTCGCCGGCAGATGGTGGAGCTGGTGCGCGCGGGACGGTCGCCGGAGGAGCTCGCCAAGGAATTCGAGCCCTCCGCGCAGTCGATCCGTGTCTGGGTGCGCCAGGCCGACCTGGATGACGGCCGCCGCCAAGACGGGCTGACCAGCGCCGAAAAAGACGAGCTGGCCCGGCTGCGTCGTGAGGTCAAGCTGCTGCGCGAGGAGAAGGAGATCTTGCGTAAGGCCGCGGTTTTCTTCGCGCGGGAGACGGATCGGCCGAGATGAGATTCCGGCTGATTCATGCGGAGAAAGACCACCACGGCGTCTCCCTGCTGGCCCGGGTGCTGGGTGTGTCGCGCCAGGGCTACTACGCCTGGGCCGGGCGCGGCCCGTCGGCTCGCGCCCGTCGCGATGCGGAGCTGACCGAGAAGATCCACGCTCACTATCAGGCCTCCGATGAGATTTACGGAGCGCCGCGCATCCACGCCGACCTGCGCCAGATCGACGGGGACAACGTGGGCCGCAAGCGGGTGGCCCGGCTGATGCGCGCGGCCGGGCTGGCCGGAGTGTCTCGGCGTCGGGGCTGTCGCACGACGATTACGGATAGGAAGGCGGCTGCCGCCTCAGACCTGGTGAGGCGGACGTTCGAAGCCGACGAGCCGAACCGGATCTGGACCGCCGATATCACGTATGTGCCGACGTGGCAGGGCTTCCTTTACCTCGCGGTCGTCTTGGATGTCTTCTCCCGCAGGATCGTTGGTTGGGCGATGGCCGAGCACATGCGCACCGAACTGGTCACCGATGCCCTGGCGATGGCGGTTGGTCAGCGCTGCCCTGACGCCGGGGTGATCCATCACAGCGACAAGGGCGGTCAATATACGTCGATTGCGTTCGGCCAGCGGTGTGCGCAGGCCGGCGTGCGCCCCTCCACCGGCCGCACCGGCACGTGCTTTGATAACGCGATCACCGAGAGCTTCTTCGCCTCGCTGGAGTGCGAGCTGATCGACCGGCGGACTTTCCACACCAGGTCAGAGGCCGGGCGCGCGGTGTTCGCCTACATCGAGGGCTTCTACAATCCACGCCGCCGTCACTCCGCTAACGGCCAGCTCAGCCCGGCCGAATATGAGCGACGCCAAGCCCTCAAGCCCATTCAAGAAGACGACTATGCTGCCGCGTAGCCGAAAGCCCTGATGTGTCTACCGAACCGGGGCAACTCCACATGTTCCAGTTCGGCGCGCAGGCCACGATCATGCGTGGCGCAGACAGGCCAGACTTTCCAGATCAGCTCCATGATCGTTTCTTGGACGGCATCAGCGACCTCCGCGAGCGCCCCCTGAGCGTCGTTTCCCACGATGGGCGGGATGCCGTTGCCGTGGTAGCTACCCTGGAACTCCACCCAAGCATGGCGGCTACCGTCCCAGTCGTGAGTGACCAAGCGGAGCGCACCGTTGATTCCTCCGCTGCGAACGTCGCGCTCCACGACCTCTAGCGCGTGCTTCAACGTCGCCCACAGACTGGGTTCAAGGGCGAAGGCCGGCTCGAAGTTGGTGTCGCCGAGAAGGCTCTCGCCCAGGCGGGTCAGGTCGGCCGTGGTCAGATGAGCAGCGGGGCGTCCGAGGAGTTCCCGCGTCGCCGGAGTGCTCACGCCCCACTCATCCAGCGAGGAGGCCAGCTCGAGGACGGGTTCGGCGTCGAGGGTGCCGTCGCGCGATGCAGTGTAGATATGGCCCCTCAACTCGTCGACCACCTGTTTGGCTTGCTCTTCTGAGTGCACGGTGCAGTGTCGCCTACTGCATGAGCCCCGGCAAGGGAGATCTTCCGCGCGGAATCGACGATGCACGACAGCCCCGGGTGACCGGCTGATCGTCGGGCCATTAATCAGGGTGAGGAGCGGTCAGCCACGGTCACTCACGACCTCGCCGACAACATCTGCGACCAGCAATGCCCTGCTCCAGGGAGCGTGATCGGTGCAACTCCCAAGCTGACAGCGTGGGTTCGATTCCCGTCATCCGCTCCACTTCAAAGACCAGATCACGGGTCTGATCGCAGCCCGGGCCTTGATCTTTACCAGAGCCTCAACAACCATCCATGCCCGTTGCGTACCCGATGGCTTCGGCACCTCTTCAACAGATCAGCTAGTCTCGCGCAACGGCTGGAACTGGACACTGAGCCGCATCTCCAACGCCTCCGCAAGCCTCTCCAGCACCGGAATCGTCGGCATCGTCCCACCCGCCTCGAACCGCGCCACCGCGGGCTGCTTCAACCCTGTGCGCTCGGCGAGTTCGGCCTGAGTCAGCCCAAGCTGTTCGCGGCGTAGCCGTACCGCTGAGGCCGAAGCGCGTCCCGAGTACACGCGAGCCGTCCGGGACATGGATCTGGGAGACAGGCTTCGTGAGGTTCGTGTGGCGCGGAACCTGACTCAGGCCGAGGTCGCCAGGCGAGCAGGGATCTCCCAGCCGGCTCTGTCGTGTATTGAGCTGGGCGGTGGAGTCCCGACGCTGGAGATGCTTGACCGGATCGGCAGAGCGATGGGGGTTCGGTTCACCATCTCCGTAGGAGACGACCAAGCGGAACAGGTCGATCTCCTGGCCGGTTGGTTAGCCGAACGAGGCAAGCAGGTCGTCCTTACGATTCCAACCCGATGGCGCAGGTCATCAGGGGTGGGTCAGCCGAGAAGAAGCTTCCGGTGAAACAACAGCCGGCTGAGATCAAATGCCCTGACGGCAGCCGCTTCGCCAGGCATGGCAGCCGCTTCTCCGGACATGGGGGCCGCCAACGGTCGGACGGAAATGGCGGAGCCCTTCCGTCCGCACGGGTGGAAGGGCTCCGGGGCAGGGGATCAGCCCGGGGGGAAGTTGCCGTTCTTAGCGACCGGCAGGGCCAGCTGGCTGGCGCCTGTGAGGGTGGCCTGCTCGATCGGGAGTCCTGCGAGGACGGGGTTGATGTGCCGCAGGGTCAGCGAAACCGTGGGCAGGGCCGGGGTGACGAGGTCGAACTTCTCCAGGTCGATCCACCGGACGATGCTGAACACTGCGCTCGGGATGTTGTCGCCGGCCTTCTGCACCGGAACGCACAGCCGGCGGGCGTAGAGGACCTGCGCGCCGTGCGTGGGGATTATCGGGGTCAGGACGGGGTTGAGCTGGCGCAGAGACAGCTGCTGGTTCAGCGGGTTGTTGGGGGTGATGCCATAGCACTTGAGGTCGATGTGGCTGACGAGCGACAGCACCTCGGTGGGCGGGGCCATGTTGTTCTTGATGACCGGCACGCACAGCTGCTGCGGGGTGTTCATGGAGATCTGCGTGCGCGGCAGGGTCTGGAACAGCGGGTTGAGGTGGCTGAGCACGAGACCCGTGGTCACCGTGGTGCCGGAGATCTTGTAGCAGGCCAGGTCGATGTACTTGATGAAATCGAGCGCGGGCGACGGCGGCATCTGGGTGTTCTTGGCGACCGGGACGCACAGCTGCTCACGCTGGCCGAGGGTGACGGTCTCGATCGGCAGGGTGCTGAGTGCAGGGTTGATGTGCCGCAGTGAGAGCGTGGTGGTCGGCGGCTGGTACGGGTTGGTCTTGAAGCATTCGAGGTCGAGGAAGGCCGTCAGGTCCTTCGGCGTCGGCAGCGCGAGGGCGGTGGCGGGCGGCACACAGAGGAATGCCACGGCGAGCACCGTGATGACGGCGGATGTGAGGCGCCGGATCATCGATTTTCTACGCTCGTGAATTCCGGTTACAGCTCGGTCCATTGTGGCTCCAAAATCTGGGGCGGGCCTGCTTGTCACCGAGTGTGTGCCGCTGCGGCCGGACTTACAATATCGCTGACTATTTTTTGTCGTGCTCGAAATTCGGGTCGGCGGCCCGGAGAGTTATTAACGGCCATAAAAGCGTTGTCAGTTCGCTGAAAATCGGAGCAAACGGCTTTAATGAGACTTATCAACCTGATGGTGCAGACCATCAGATGAGAAAGCCGCCGTCTTACGCGCGAGCCTGCCGGCCTACGCCGTCCTCGACGGCACACTGATTCCCCTCGACCGCCTGGCCGACCAGCAGCCGTACTACTCGGGCAAGCACAGACGCCACGGCATGAACGTCCAGGTGCCGGCCGGTCCCGCCGGTCGGCCGGCGCGAACCTCGCCTGCCCTGCCCGGCGCCACGCACGACCTCACCACGGCACGCACGGCGGGTCCGATCATCACAGGCCGGCCGCATTGCTCGGGTGCGTCCACCATGACCTGGGCGAGCGGGAAGAGGCCGAGAGCGCCCGCCGTACCGCCTATGAGACGGACGGCCACGGCGCCGCGGTAGAGCAAGGTACGGCCGCGTTCGATATCGAATGTAAATCCCTCACCGACCCGTCCACCGGGCCGGAGACCTGGACCGCGTCCTACACCGGCGCTACCGTCGCAAAGCCCTTTCTGAAAGGTTTCACGAACGCCATGTGACCGGCCACCGAACACTTGCTACAAGTATCCTGAGCTAATCGGTTAAGTGAAGTCGGCCGACAAGATTCCAGAACGCCTCAAGAGGACCGCTGAGACGGCTTTGTCGGGATCCCCGGCCATGCCCCCGCCAGGGCGCACCCATCAGTTCTTTCTCCGATGCAGCACCGTGAGGGCATGCCGATCAAGAACCGCCCTCGCATCAGCTCGACGTTTCGGATCGGAATGGAGAAGAGCCGTCAAAACGGCTACGGCATATGTTCCGAGCAAACAGCAGGTGAAGACACCCACGAGCCACGGAGTCACCGCAATGAGACCAACCAGAACAGCGGGCACGACAAACCGCCTCTCAAGGAACGGCATTTGTCGCTGAAATCTGTGATACGTCGTTCTCCCATGCGGAGATCGGCGCAAGGACGGATCTCAGCGCTGGCCCCAAGGTCACACAAACCGGGTGTTCTGTCAATGCGCAACCATCAAGCCGGTACCGCCCCCACAGGGGACTCGGCGAACTCAGGCCGGTTCCCCCGGCGGCCTTCGCACTCGGCAACCGTCCAATCCCCAACGTGAGCGATCCTGGTGATCTCCTCAAGGCTCCCCACTGACTGGTGCTCGGCGACTTCCCTCAGCCGAGCACCAGGCACTGTGACATGTCACGCCGGCCGAGGACCCTGGTATCCGGACATGATGACCACCTTGATCGCGTGCCAGAACAGGCGGGAACCGCGGTCACTCACGGTCACTCGACCCGCCCCTACCTGCACACCTGTTTTCCCAGCTCAGGACGGCAAGATCAGTAGATGATCCCCAGCCGACAGCGCGGGCTCGATTCCCGTCACCCGCTCCAGCCATGAAGGCCCAGGCTAGGGGACAAATCCTCGTCCGAGCTTTGATCATTTTGGGCGGAGCTTGTCGCTCCTCCGTTGCGAGCGTTCCTACAGGCAGCACATACTGGGGAGGATGAAGCCAGCTAGCGGCGCGTCCCGCCGTCACCTGTCCACAAGTCCCTTCAAGCCCCCGCCCCCGGCTCCGCCTGCCGAGCAGTTCAGCGTGAACGACCAGGTAACCCATGATCGGTACGGCCTTGGCGTCGTCATCGGTGTAGAAGACGAGGTCGCCGTGGTCGTCGATTTCGGATCGCGGCAGGAACGAATCACGACACCATTCAACAAGCTATACAAACTCTGAGCCCGCACCACGGGGAAGCACACCGCGCGAGCACCTCCACGCCGGCGGTCCAGTTCGGCCTGGCCAAACGAGCAGGAGACTTCCCAAGCTGACAGTGCGAGTTCGACTCTCTCCACCCGCTTCATTTCATAGGCTCAGGTCACGGATGAGGCGGGGTGCGCGCGGGTGCGCCGGACCTTCTGGTCGTGCCACGGTGATGCCGTGTTCAAGCTACGGGAAGATGCCCGAGTCGGCCGAGGTACAGATGGCCCCTCCACTCGTCGCGCAGGAACCCCGAGAGGCCGTTTTCCGTGCCCCGCTCGCCGCTCAGAGGATCGCCGGTCCCTGGTCCGTCAGATGCCACATGTCGGGTGATCGCCTTGACTTCGAAGGAATCGCCGCCAAGACGGTTCGTGCTCACTTCACTGTGCCCGGCGTCGAGTGGCTGCTGTTCTCCGTGACCGCCGACGAGCCCGCACTTCAGCCCGAGCAGAATCAACCTCCGAGCGAGACGGAAACATAGACGAAATCGACCATCGGCGCCTGCGGTCACCGTCATGCACGTCGTTCACCCACGGTGACGTGCATGGCGACCGGACGGAAGACCAGGCCATCGGTCCAGGTCACCGACTCGGGCGAGGCGGTCAGGCGGAGGGCGGGTCGCTGGGTGACCAAGGCTTTGATCGCCTCGGTGAGCTCGACCCTGGCGAGGCTGGCGGCCAGGCACCTGTGCGGGCCGTAACCGAATGCCACATGCGGGTTGGGAGGGTGATCGCCGAAGCGGTGGATGTCGAACCGGCCGGGCTCGGGAAAAGCCTGCGGGTCATGGTTGGCCGCGTTCAGGTTCGGCATGACGACCGTCCCCGCACTCAGCGAGCCGCTGGGAAGGTCGGTGTCCTTCGTCATCCGACGCATGAAGGCGCTGGCCGGCGGCCCGTCAAAGCGCAGGATCTCCTCGACGGCGGTGGTCGTCAGGGCCGGGTCCGTGACCAACTCGGCCCACTGGCCGGGGTGCAGAAGCAGCCGGAAGACACCGCGGGCGATCATCGAGGCCGTCGTCTCGTGACCGGCCGTGATGAGAGAGAACACGGTGTTGACCAGCTCGCCCTCCGACAGCCGGTCGTCCTCGTCCCTCGCCTGGATGAGCAGGTCGATGAGGTCCCCGCCGGGCTCCGCGCGATGCTGGGCGACCAACTCGGCGGCATAGGCCATGAAGTCGGTGTAGCTCTCGTAGCGCGCCTGCTCGGTGGCCGTGGAGGTGGTCAGAAACATGTCCGTCCACCGGACGAACCGCTCGTAGTGGTCCATCGGCACGCCGAGCATCTCGCAGATGACATGACCTGGTAGCTGCAGCGCGTATCCCTGGACCAAATCGAAGTCGTCGCCCAGACCGTCGAGGAGTTCTTGGGCGATCTTCGCGATACGGGGACGCCACCGTTCGATCTGGCGCGGGGTGAAGGTGCCGTGCATGATCCGTCGGTAGCGGGTGTGCTCCGGAGGGTCCTGATTGATCAGCGCGTCCGGGTCGTCGTCGATGCCGATGCCGCTCACCAACCGCGGCAACCCCGGCAGTCGCAGGTTGCGGCTGGAGGTGGGCGAGGCCAGCAGAGCACGGACGTCCTCGTACCTGACGGCCACCGGGACGCGGTCGCCGCTGGGCATGGTCGCCGGCTCCAGCGGCCCTGACTCGTGTCTGCGGGCGAACTCCGGCGACGGCGTGGCAAGTGGTCCCGGCACGATGTCCGGCCAAGTCCCGTTCGGATCCAGCTCGGTGGTCATCGAAGCCCCTTCCGATTCGGGGCGCCCAGGAGACGGCCCACGCGGAACGTACGAAATGCCGTGCCGCCCGTCAACAGGCGAATTTCGACAACCGGGCCACCGCGTTGCGCGAGTCCGCCGGGAAGACACGCCTCCAGAGGCCGGAACCCCCACAAGGTCGTGACCACGGTCATCGGCGGCGGGTAAGGCATGTAAGGGGTGTGACAACGCCTCCAGCGGCACCACCCGCCGCCGACGGGTTCGGGCCCAGCCGAGGGACTGTCGAGCTCTGCTGCTGCCCTGACAAGCACCACGGAGCTTCCGCCTCGGCAGGCATCACGGAGCTTCTGCCCCGCGATCAACGCGGATCAAAACCTTCGTCAATCCCGGACAGGTTCAGTGCGAAGTGGACTCGTTCAGGCTGCTCACCGATCGCGTGCCTCGATGGCCAAGGCGATGAAGTCACGAAAACGTGCGAACTCCTCTTGGTCCATCTTCAGTCTCACCCCACCGGTGACCTGGTCGTTCCCCTGCCTGGCGCCGAGCCGAACCTTGAACCCGTCGCCGTGCGGCTGGACGTCCACCCCCAGAAACGCCACGTGATAGCGGGTGCTCTCGGACAGGCCCCGGTGGAAGATCTCAAGGGTCCTGCCGTCCTGTACCAGGATGTGATCGCCGAGCTGAAACTCTGCCGCCATAGCTCCCGCTCCGAAACCGTGTAGATGACAGTGACCCAGACTGTCCCATACGACCGGTCCCGCTCATCGCTCCGATGTCAGGCGAGCTACGGCAGCGTCGGACCGGGCTGTGCGGAGCCGCGGTGGGGTCGTCGAGGCCGGCTCCAGGCCGTAGCCGTGGGCAGTCCTCCGGCGGAGCATGGCGTGACCGTCGGCGTATCTGTTCACGTAGTTCAGGGACAGCGGTCAGCGGTCATCAGCAGGGTTTCGAGCTGGTCGGTGGGATCGGCCGGGCAGCCGTGAGCACGCATGCACTTTCGCTATGTTCATTCAAACGTGGTACATGTTAGAAAGTCAATTGGTCGATCGCTGCCGGGGCCGAACGTGAAGCCTCCGGCACACGGAGAGGTCGGGAGATGCCGTGTGGCGCACAGGCTCCGCCTCCACCGGGGCTCCGGATTCCAGGATCAAGACCGTTGTCGCGATCGCCGCCGGCTGGAAGACCTCGCCGCCAGGTCAACTGTGGAGTGCTTGTGAGATGGGTCGTCTTCGACTACGCCGGGGTTCTCAGCTTTCCGCCACCCGAACATGCGGGCGCTTTGCTGCCGCAGACCGTTGAGGTCGCACCGGAACGGTTCTGGCCCGCGTACTGGAAGGCTCGGCGAGCCTACGACCTCGGCGCGGTGGACGCGTCCCGCTTCTGGGGCGATGTGTGCGCGCGGTTGGGCAGGAGCGCCGATGCGGATCTCCTGGAGGTCCTGGCCGCCCTTGACCTCAGGGCCTGGACGTACTTGAACCCGGACACCATGACGCTCCTGAAAGAGCTTGCCGGCAGGAGCGTCAAGCTCGCGCTGCTGTCGAACGCCCCTGTGGAGCTGGCCCGGCTGATCGACGGCCAGTCCTGGGCCCGCCTGTTCCGGCGCCGGTTCTTCAGTGCCGATCTGCAACGGGCCAAACCCGACCCGCGGGCATTCCTGGAGGTGTGCGAACGACTCGGCGCGCGGCCGGGCGACGTGCTGTTCGTCGATGGCGGACAAGAGAATGTCACCGCGGCCAGTGCCGCCGGGATTGAGGCCGTGCTCTTCACCGACGCCCTACGGCTACGCGCCGACCTCGCACGCGCACTCGCCATGGGACCGGCTCGGTGAGCTCATGGATCGGATCGCCGTCGGCGTCAGGCGTTCGCGGCGAGAAGGGATTCGGCGACGGCCGTTCGGGCGTAGAGGACCGAGCGTCCGGCGCGGTGGGCGCTGACCATGCCCGCATCGCGCAGGGCGGTGAGGTGCTGGGAGACCCCGGCCGCGGAGATGCCTGTGCGGTGGGCGAGGTCGGTCGTGGAGGCAGGAGCCGCCAGCTCGGCCAGCAGGATGGTCCGGGAGCGGCCGAGGACCCCGGCGATCGCGTCGGTGCGCGTCACCGGGCGATGCTCCCACAGCGTGCCGGCGCCCCGGGCAGGGTAGGCGAGCTGGGGCGGTTGTGGCGGACGCGCCCAGGTGAGCGTGTGCACGGCGAAGGCGGAGGGGACCAGCAGCAACCCCGGCCCGGCGTTCTCTCGGGAGATGCCACAGTGCCTGCGGACCATCCGGAGGGTGTTGTCGTCCCAGCTCAACGTGGAATGCAGGTCGTTGAAAAGGCGGCCCACGCCGTGCTCGGCCACCTGCCGGGCACGATAGAAGACGTCCGCGTCCAGCACCACGCGGATCTTCGCCCAGTAGGGGGCGAGTGCCAGCTCCCAGTAGGCCTCGATCTCCTCCGAGATCCGGGCCAGCCGGCTTTCCGGGTCTGCGCGCAGGGCCTGGCAGCGAGGTCCGGTACGGCGCAGCATGTCGAGGTCGGCCAGCACCCGATCGGCCGGGGTGGCGCGGATGGCGGCGAGTTCGGTGTCGAGGGTGGGGGTCGGCTCGTAGGGGGGCGGGGTGAGGAAGTCGGGGATATAGCCGCCGAGTGGGATGAGCTCGGCCAGCCAGCCCGAGTCGAGCCCGGCGGCGACCACCCGTGGCCGCACCTGGCCGACCCAGGTGCGGTGCACCGGATGTGCCGAGCCCGCCGCCAGCAGCCGGAAGCTGGTGATGACCTCCCACATCGGCGAGACCGCGAACCGGGTCAGGGCCAGGTCATCCGCTGAGAAGGCCAGTTCGGACAGCATGGCGACTCCGTGGATTCAGCGAGAGCTTAATCAGTGGTGTCGAGTTTATGGGGATCCCAGGATTCTCACCATGCTCTCAACCTTCAGCGGGTTGCCGCGCACCGCCTGGATCGTCTTCGCGGGAACCGTGGTGAACCGGCTCGGTTACGTCGTCACGCCCTTCCTCGTCTTCTATCTCGGCTCGCGTGGCGTCCCCACCGAGCAGGCCCCGTACGTTCTGGGCGCGTTGGGCGCGGGCAACCTGATCGGCCCGGTGGCCGGCGGCCTGCTCGCCGACCGGGTGGGCCGGCGCCCCACGATGCTGGCCGGACTGGTCGGCACGGCGCTCGCCCAGGGCCTGCTGTTCGCCGCCCCGAACGTGGTCACGCTGGCGCTCGCGGCCGTGCTCCTCAGCGCGGCGGGCTCCATGGTCGGCCCGGCCGCCGGCGCGCTGCTGGCCGACACGGTCACGGCCGGGCAGCGGCGTTCCGCCTTCTCGTTGTACCACTGGGCGGTCAACATCGGCACCGCCGTGGCCGGGATCCTCGGCGGGTTCCTGGCCACGCACGGCTACTGGCTGCTGTTCGCGATGGATGCGGCGTCCTCGCTGGCGTACGCGCTCATCGTGGTCGCGCTGCTGCCCGGTGGACGCGGCGACGCCACCCGGGCCACCGGTTCCGGGAGCGAGAGCGCCACCGGTTCCGGAAGCGAGAGCGGGGCGGGCTACGGGGTGGTGTTGCGGGATCCGCTGATGCGGGCGCTGCTCCCGCTCCTCGGCGTCGGCCTGGTGATCTACTCGTTCACCGAGGTCTGCCTGCCGCTGGCGATCCGCGACCATGGCCTGCCCACCACCACCCTCGGCCTGATGGCCACGCTCAACGCGGTCCTGGTGGTGGCGTTGCAACCGGTCGCCACGAACCTCCTGTCCCGGCTCCCGCAGATCCCGGTCTACGTGGGCGCCAGCGTGATCGCCTCGGTGGGCATCGCGCTGACCGGGGTGGCGCACGACGCCTGGTCCTACGGTGGCACCGTCGTGCTCTGATCGATCGGCGAGGCGATGGTCGGCGGCATCCCCGGCGCGATCATCGCGAGCCTCGCTCCCGCGGACGCCCGTGGCCGCTACCAGGGCAGCTACCAGTGGACCTGGGGCGTCGCCCGGTTCGTCGCCCTGGCTCTGGGCACCAGCGTCTACGTCACCGTCGGTCCCGCCGCGGTCTGGTGGTTCAGCGCCGTCGCAGGCGTCGCCGCCGCTCTAGGAATCGGAGCCCTGGCCCCGGCGATCGCCCGCCGTACGGCCGCCCCCGAGCCCGTGGCCGCTCCTGAACCGGCCACGGCCTGAGGAGACCGCCGACGCGAGGTCAGCTCCGGGGGTAGGCTCCGGTCGCCCCGTCGATGAGCTCTCGCACGATGTCCATGTGGCCGGCGTGCCGGGCGGTCTCCTCGATCATGTGAATGAGCACCCAGCGCATCGACACCGCGTCGCCGAACCAGGCCTTGCCCACGTCGTCGACGTCGAGCTCGTCGATCACCCGGTCGGCCGCGGCCCGGGCCCGGCCGTAGAACTCCATGATGTCGGCGGTGGTCTCGTGCGGCTCCACGCGCATGTCCGCGTTCTCGTCCTCGTCGTCGAAGGGAAGCGGCTCGGTCTCGCGTCCGAAGGTCTCGCAGAACCAGCCGTATTCGACGCTCGCCAGATGCTTCACCAGGCCCAGCAGGCTCGTCCCCGACGGGGTCATCGGCCGGCGCAGCTGCTCGTCGTCGAGGCCGTCGAGCTTCCACACCACCACGTCGCGGTGCCGGTCCAGGCTGATGTGCAGGCTCTGCTTCTCGTCGCCGGTGAAGGGAACTTGTCGAGTCATGGGCGGACCGTAGCAGCCGAGTCCGACAGCCGGATCGAAGGGAACTCCCTTCCACCGGTGCCCGGCGCCACCACGCCGGGCACCGGTGGCACGATCAGGCGCCTACGGCGAGGCGGATGGAGGTCACCGGTCGCCGCTCCGCCGCGTCGCCTCCGGAACGAGTGGCGGGGCAGGCGGTTCGTCTCCCCCGCGTGCACGAGCGTCCGCGGGGGCCGGGCCCTTCGGCCACAGGTAGGTGCCCGGGCGCCGGCGCTCCACGCGCAGGGATCCGAGGGTGAAACGGCAGACCTGCTCCTTGACCCAGGCGGCGGTCCGCCCGGCGAGGATCAGATCCAGCGGTGAGTCGTCTCGCCGGACCAGCTGGATCACCCCGTCGCGGCGGCCGAGGCTGACGCACTGGATGAGATACCGGAAGCGGAACGGCCTGGCCGTACGGCCCGCGGCCCTGGCGTTGACGACGTCGGCGGCGTGGGCGGCGATCGGCATCCCGACGGCGCACGACATGCGCGACACCCCCGCGCCGGGGATCTCGACCGCCGCCGCGTCGCCGACGACGTACACGTCGGGGTGCGACACCGACCGGAGTGTCCCGTCGACGCGTGCCCGGCCTCGCTCGTCGACGGCCAGACCCGCCTCGGCGGCCAGGGCCGGTACGGTGAACGCCCCCGCCCAGACGACGACGTCGGCCGGGATGTCCCCCCGGGTGGTGCGCAGCCGATCCGGCTCCACAGCCGTGACCCGGGCGCCGGGGTGACCGCTGACGCCGAGCCGTGCCATGGTCCCGGCGACGTGGTCTCGGCCCCTGGCCGAGAGTCCCGCGCCCGGCTCGGTCTCGGTCACCAGGCCGACCCGCCAGGCGGGATAGGCCTCGGCGAGCTCGGCGGCCAGCTCTACGCCGGTCAGCCCGCCGCCCACGACGACCAGGTCCCCGCCTCGGGAGTCCAGGCGTGCCCGCAGTTCGGCGGCCGTCTCCGCGGTGTAGGCGTGCTCGGTCACGCCGGGAGTGCTCACGTCGGTGCGGCTGCCGAGGGCGTACACCAGCGTGTCATAGGGGATCTTCCGCCCGTCGGCCGTCCGCACCAGCTTCGCCTCCGGGTCGAGGCCGCTCACCCGGGCGGTGACGGTGACGATGCCGGTGCCGCGGGTCAGCTCCGCCAGCGGCACGGTCACGCTCGGCCTGCCCGCCGCGAGCTCGTGCAGCCGGATCCGCTGCGTGAAGTGCTCGTCCGCGGTTACCAGGGTGATCCGGTGCCGACGGTCCAGCCTCAGCGCCGCCGTCATCCCCGCGTACCCGGCTCCGATGACCACGATGTTCATGCCCGTCTCCTTCCAAGGTCCGCAGGGGAGACGGCGCCGCGGGTCGCGATGTGACGGTGACGTGCGTCACATGGCCAGGTGACGGAGCTTTTCCGGGTTGCGCACCAGGTCGACCTCGGTGATCCGGCCGTCGGCGACCGTGAAGGCGAGCACGCTGTCCACGGTCCCCCTCCCGTCGAGCACCAGCACTCCTGGCGCGCCGTTGACCTCGTGGAACCGGGTGGACATGCCGTCGTACCAGCGCTCGACCAGGCCCAGGACGAGCCTGGCGACCCGGTCGGCGCCGAGGACGGGCACGCGCGCCGCGGCGACCACGCCGCCGCCGTCCGCCCGCCACACCACGTCGGGGTCGAGCACGGCGACCAGGGCGGGCAGGTCGCCGGCGGAGGCCGCCGCGGCGAACGCCTCGACCACCTTCAGGTGCGCCGCACGGTCGGGCGCGCGGCGCGGGGCGTACTGCTGAACGCGTCGGCGGGCCCGCGACGCCAGCTGCCTGACCGCGTCGGCGCTGCGCCCGATGATGCCCGCGATCTCGTCGAACGGCAGCGCGAAGACGTCGTGCAGGACGAACGACGTGCGCTCGGCCGGAGTGAGCCGTTCCAGGACGGCGAGGAGGGCGAGGCCGACCGATTCGTCCATGGTGACCCGGTCTTCCGGGCCGAGCTCGTCCACCACGGGCTCCG
This sequence comes from Streptosporangium sp. CA-135522, assembly GCF_050949235.1. NCBI lineage: Bacteria > Bacillati > Actinomycetota > Actinomycetes > Streptosporangiales > Streptosporangiaceae > Streptosporangium > Streptosporangium sp. CA-135522. Next base: position 971,665 of record NZ_CP192026.1, on the reverse strand, counting down.
GCAGCCACTGGCCGACGTAGGACTCCCTTCTGGAGCGAGCCGAGGTCATCGCGTCGTAGCAGAGCCTGCTCACCACCGTGGTCAGGTAGGCGCGGGCGTCGTCGACTTTCTCCCGGTCGGCCTGCCGCCAGCGCAGCCAGGCCTCCTGCATCGCGTCGTCGGCGTCGGTGACGGTGCCGAGGATCCGGTACGCGACACCCCAGAGGTGACCGCGATGGACCTCGAACTCCTCCACAAGCCACCGACTATACGGCGGCGCGCATCCGGCGGGTTCCCCGCCCCGGCCCGGCCCGGCAGCCGATGGGTTCCCCGGCCCGCCTCGCCCCGGCCCGGTAGCCGGTGGGTTCCCCGGCCCGCCTCGCCCCGCCCCGCCTCGACCCGCCTCGACCCGGCCCGCCCCGGCGGGCGAACCTAGGGGACGAAGACCCCGGCGCGGGCCGCGTGCGCGACCATCGCGGCCACCCGGGCGGCGAGGGCGAAGTCGATCGGCTCCCCGGTGACGAGCATGCGGTAGTAGAACGGGGCGCCCACCATCCGGATCACCTCTTCGGGATCGGTGTCGGCGGGCACCTCTCCACGCTTGACGGCCCGCATGACCAGGACGGAGGTCTCCCGTATCCGGATCGCCAGGACCCCGGAGAGGGTTTCGCGAGCGGCCGGGTCGCGGACCGCGGCCGCGACCATGGCGTCGAGCCAGATGCGCTGGGCCACGTGCTCGTAGAGGGTCACGATGACCTCGGCCAGTGCCCGCAGGTCGGTCTCAAGATCTCCGGAATCGGGGAAGAACTCCCCGCTGGGGGGCACGCCCACGTCGTCGGCGAACTGGGACGCCAGGTCCTGGATCACGCCTTCGAGGTTGGTCCACCGCCGGTAGACGGTGGAGGTCGCCACTCCCGCCCGCGTCGCGATCTTCTCCATGCTCGTCTCGGCGTAGCCGTGCTCGACCAGCTCGGCCAGCGCGGCGTCCAGTACGGCGGCGCGGTTGCGCGCCGTACGGCCACCCGGTCGCCGCTTCGACCCCAAATGGGAATCACCTTGCATTAAGCGCCCTCCTCCTGTCATCATCCAGATTAACGCAAAGCAGTTCGCATTAGACGGGAGATGCGAGCGGCGGACATCGAGAGGGATGTCCTGGATCGAGACGACGCCCCCGGCGGGCCCATCCCCGCACATCGGGGCGTTGACCGGGACCGACGCCGGCGACCCTCCGGCCGAGCCGTATGACTAACGCCAAAACCACCTATTGACCCATTAGATCCTTGCCCGCTATAACTAATGCATCATCACGGCTTGGAGGCATGTGAAATGAGCACCCCTCGTGTGACGCACCGGTTCGTGGACGTCGACGGAGTTCGAGTCTTCTACCGGGAGACCGGTCCGGCCGACGCACCCGCCCTGCTTCTCCTGCACGGCTTCCCCTCGGCGTCGTACCAGTTCCGGCGGCTGATGGACGCCCTCGGTGACCGGTACCGGCTGATCGCCCCCGACTACCCCGGATTCGGGCTCACCGAGGCCCCGGAGGACTTCACCTACTCCTTCGACCGGCTGGCCGACGTCACCGAGGGCTTCGTGACGACGTTGGGGCTGGACAGGTTCGTGATGTACACCTTCGACTTCGGCGGCCCCGTCGGCATGCGGCTGGCCACCAGGCATCCCGAGTGGGTCGCCGGTCTGATCGTCCAGAACGCCAACGCCTACGACGAGGGCCTGTCGGACATCGCCCGGGGCATGATCGCCAACCGTCCCGGCGTCGAGGGGGCCGAGGCCAACGTCAGGCAGATCCTCGAACTGCCGGTCACCCGCGGGCAGTACGAGGGCGGCACCACCGACGTCGAGCTCGTCGCCCCCGAAGGCTGGATCCTCGACCAGCACTTCCTGGACCTTCCCGGCCGCAAGGAGGCCCAGGTCGACCTGGCCCTCGACTACCACTCCAACGTCGCCCTCTACCCCGAGTGGCAGCGGTGGCTGCGCGACCACCGGCCGCCCACCCTCGTCGTGTGGGGCCGCAACGACGCCTTCTTCCTGGAGGCCGGCGCCCGCGCCTACCTCCGGGACCTGCCGGAGGCGAAGCTCCACCTCTTCGAGACCGGCCATTTCGCTCTCGAGGAGAACCTCACCGAGATCGCTCCCCTCATCGCCGACTTCGTCGACGACCTGCGGAAGGACACGCCCATGAAGATCGCAGTCATCGGTGCCAGCGGAAACCTCGCCGGCGCCGTCGCCCGGGAGGCCGCGGCCCGAGGCCACCAGATCACCGCGCTGGGCAGGGACACCATGGACGTCGCCGACCCCGCCTCGGTCAAGGAGGCGGTCGCGGGACACGACGCCGTGGTGGCCGGGATCAAGGGCTCGGACCGGCTCGTGCCCCGGGGCGCCCTGGCGCTGCTGGAGGCGCTCCCGCTCGCCGGGGTGAACCGCCTGGTGTTCGTCGGCGGCGGCGGAAGCCTGGAGTACGCCCCCGGACAGCGCTTCGTGGACTCCCCGAACTTCCCGCCGCAGTATCTCGAGACCGCCCGCGACCAGACCGAGGCCCTGGAGATCTTCCGCGCCGCGGAGACCCCGGTCGAGTGGTCCTACGTCAGCCCGCCGCCGGTGCACCTGGTCGCGGGCGAGAAGACGGGCGTCTACCGGGCCGAGGCCGGCGACACCCCCATCACCGACGCGAACGGGGAGAGCCGCATCTCCATCGGCGACTACGCCAGCGCGATCGTCGACGCCCTGGAGAACGGTTCCTTCATCCGCGAGCGTTTCACCACCGCCTACTGACCGGCACCGCGTTCGGAGTCCGCAGACCCCCGCGTGAACACAGGATGGGATCACCGATCATCATGGGCTCCGAACGTGCCGGCCTGGCACTGATCCTCGGCGCGCTGACCGCACTCGGCCCGCTGTCGATCGACATGTATCTGCCGGCGCTGCCGGCCCTGACCCGGGATCTGGCCGCCGGGCCCTCGCTGGTCCAGCTCACCCTGACCGCGTGCCTGATCGGGCTGGCGCTCGGCCAGGTCCTGGCCGGACCGCTGAGCGACGCGGTCGGGCGGCGGCGCCCGCTCCTGGCCGGCGGGACGGTGTACGCGGCGTCCTCCGCGCTGTGCGTCATCGCCCCGACGGTGCAGACGCTGGTCGCGCTGCGGCTGGTGCAGGGCGCGGCCGGCGGCGCGGCGATCGTGATCGCCAGGGCGATCGTCCGCGATCGCTGCGAAGGGGTCGCCGCCGTCCGGCTCTTCACCCTGCTCATGCAGATCAGCGGGGTCGCCCCCATCCTGGCGCCCCTCGTCGGCGGTGAGGTTCTGCGCGTCACCTCCTGGCGGGGCGTGTTCGTGCTGATCACGATCCTGGGGATGGCGCTGGTCATCGCCGTCCTGACGGCGCTGCCGGAGACCCTCGAACGGGACCGGCGGCAGACCGGCGGATTCCGCACGACGCTGCGCGCCTTCCGGGACCTGATCGGCGACCGCGCGTTCACCGGATACGCCCTGTCGGGCGGGCTCGCGTTCGCCGCGATGTTCGCCTACATCTCCGGCTCGCCCTTCGTCGTCCAGGACGTCTACGGCCTCTCGCCCCAGGCCTTCAGCTTGATCTTCGCTCTCAACGGGGTCGGGATCGTCGTCGCCGGGCAGGTGAGCGGCCGACTGTCCGCACGGTCGCCGGCCACCACGCTCCTGGCCGCGGGACTCGCCATCTCCCTGGCGGGTGCGCTCATCCTGCTCGCCGCCGTCCTCACCCGGGCCGGGCTCCCCGCCCTTCTCGCGGGACTGTTCCTGGTCGTGGCCGGGATCGGGCTGACCATGCCCAACGGCGCGGCCCTGGCCCTGTCCGGGCAGCCGCCGGAGCGGGCCGGCACCGCCTCGGCGCTGCTCGGCCTGGCCCAGTTCGTCATCGGCGGACTCGCCGCTCCGCTGGTCGGCGCCTTCGGCACGCACACCGCCCTTCCCATGGCCGTCGTCATCGCCGTCCTCGCGACCGGAGCGGCGCTCGCGGCCCCCATGTGGAGGACGCGCGGGCGCCGGCTCCCGGAGAGGCGACGGCAGTGAGGCCGTCGCGCGAGGCCGGTCCGTCTCAAGGCTCCCGACCGACCCCGCGGCACAAGGCCCGGCTCAGGAAGAGGGCCCTGAGCCGGGCGTGCTCTGTCTGGTTTTCTCCGGTTCCTTACTGGTGGCTCCTGCGCGGCAGCAGCTGGACGAGAAGGGCGAGGAGGAGTTCGACACCGATCAGGTACGGCAGGCTCCGTTCGAAGGCACCAAGGAAGCCGGCGCTCTCCGCCGCGGCGTAGAAGACGATGCCGATGAGCGCGACGCCGAGGGAGTTGCCGATCTGCTGCGCGGTGGACAGCACACCGGAGGCGGCCCCCGCGTGCGCCGGGGTCACCCGGGCCAGCACGGTGGTCGCCAGCGGCGCGACCGCCATGCCCATCCCCGCGCCGTCCACGATGAGGGCCGGGATCAGCCAGCCCATGTGCCCGCTCGTGCCGATGGACGCCGCGGTCGCCAGCAGCAGGCCGAGTCCCACGGCCATGATCAGCGCGCCCAGCGCGATGACCTGGCGGCCCAGCCGTCGAGCGAGGTGGTGCGCGGTGAGCGAGGTGGCCAGGTAGCCGGCGCCGATCGCCATGAAGATCAACCCGGCTTGCAGCGCGTCGAGGCCGCGACCACGCTGGACGTAGAGCGCGAACACCAGGAAGAACGAGGCCTGGCCCATCCAGAAGGCCAGCTGGGCGAGCAGCCCGGCGGTGAAGGCCCGCTCCCGGAACAGCTCCAGGTCGACCAGCGCGCTCACGCCGCGCCGCCGCTGGTGGGCGGCGAATGTGCCGAACAGCGCCGCCGAGATGGCGAAGGACGGCCAGATCCACAGCGGCCAGCCCTGCTCACGGCCCTGGACCAGCGGGAGCACCAGGGCGACCAGCGCGAGGGTGAGCAGGATGACGCCGCCGGTGTCCAGCCGGGACGTTCCCGGCCCGCGCGACTCGGGCACCAGCCGGGGCGCCAGTGCCAGCGCCACGGCCCCGATCGGGATATTGATCAGGAAGCAGGCGCGCCACCCCAGGCCGAACAGGTCGGCCTGGATGAGCACGCCGCCCACGAGCTGGCCGAACACCGCGGCGAGCCCCATCGTCAGCGCGTAGGTGCTGAAGGCGCGGGCCTGGGCGGCGCCGGCGTAGGACGAGCGCAGGATCGCCAGCACCTGCGGGGACATCAACGCGGCCGCCAGCCCCTGCACCACCCTGGCCGCCACCAGCACCCCGGCGTCGGGCGCCAGCCCGCACACCGCCGAGGCCAGCGTGAACAGGGCCATGCCGATGATGAAGAGTCGCCGCCGGCCGTACAGGTCGCCCAGCCGGCCCGCGGTGATCAGGGCGATGCCGGAGGCGATGCCGTACCCGGCGACGATCCACTGGATCGCCGCGGCGCCGGCGGTGAGGTCTCGCTCCATCGAGGGGATCGCGACGTTGACGATGAAGAAGTCCAGGGAGGACATGAAGACGCCGGACAGGATGATCGGCAGGGTGGCTCGGTGTGGTGCCGGGGGCGCGGGGCTCGCGACCGGTGGAGCGCTGACAGTGGTCATGCTCCGCAGTGTCACCGTACGGCCCGCCCGGGCGGCAGAGGAAAATGTGGTCGGCGGCCGATGACATTTGAATCTGGCATCAGCCACCTTCACCGGACAAGACTCTCAAAGATGTCCATGTCTCTGGCACCACCTCAGTGGAACGCTCTACGATGGCCAATCGCAGCGCGGTCACAGGTGGGGGGCAGGCTGAAACGTCGTTCCGGCCGGCTCATCCGGCTCAGCACGGCGGGCATCATCGTCTACAACGTCTCGATGCCCCTGCTGGACCTGGTGCGCCAGCTCGCCGTGCCCTTCGGCCCCGGCCCCGGCCACGCACCGAGTGCCATCGCGGTCACCGTGTGTTATCTCCCGCTGCACCTGCGGCACGTGCTCCACAGCGTGCGCGGGACACGCCCGCCCCACGCCGGCTGGAGCCTCGCCACGATGGCCGTGGTGATCATCGGCTCCGTGCCGCTGATCGGCATGGACTCCTTGGGCGGCTTCTTCTCGCTCAGCCTGTCGGCGCTGCTCATCCTGCGTCCCCCGTGGTGCTACGCCGCGTTCGCCGCGGTGGTGGCCGTCTCGGTGCCGCTGGCCCTGGCGCTGGGCGCCACGCCGGCCACCGCCACCTTTTTGACCTTCGCCGCGACGACGCGGGCGCTGCCCGTCTTCCTGACCCTGCAGCTGCTGACCGCGATCCGCCGGCTCCACGCGGCCCGGCTGAAGATGGCGGAGGAGGCGGTCGTCATGGAACGCCTGCGGATCGACGACGAGCTGGGCAGGACGGTGGGCACGGCGCTCGAATCCCTCGTGACCGCGGCCGGCCGGGCAGGTGAGCTGGTCCGCGCGCAGGACGCGCCGGCGGCCGAGGTGCAGCTGCGTGACCTGGTCGGCGCCTCACGACGCACACTCGCCGAAGCCCGGCGGATGATCAGGGGCTACCAGCGGACTCCACTCAGGGAAGAACTGGACACCGCCCTGACCCTGCTGGCCGAGGCGGGCATCGAGGTCAGACTCGTCCTGCCCCCGGATGAGCCGCCCGAATCGCTGAGGCCCGCGCTGCGGTCGGCCCTCTCCAGGCTGCTGCGCGACGACACGGTACGGCGGTGCACCATCACGATCACCAGCGACGGGGAACTGCACCTCGAATGCGATCCCGCATGAACCTCGAACGATGGACACCTCGGCGGGCCCGCTGGTTCCTGATCGCCGTCCACATCCCGTTCCTGGTCCCCTCCTTCGCCTATACGATCACCGGTCTGTCGGGACCTTCGGGCGACCCGCTGCCGACGGCGCTGGGGATTGCGGCGATCGGCACGATCCAACTGCGGCACAGCTTCGCCGCCGCCCAGGGCGAACGTCCCCGCGGCTGGCCGTGGACGCTGCTGGCGCTGACCGTTCTGGTGAGCCTGCCGCTCGTCTGGCTCCATTTGAACTGGGCATCCCTGCAATACTGCCTCGTCGCCTCCCTGACGATGCTGCTGCGGGGACGCGCGGTGGTGATCGCCGCCGTCCCGGCCCTGTTCACCTCGGTCCTGGCGGCCGTCGTCACGGCCAGCGACCCGGCGGGGCACGCGGTGGCGATCGTCTACACCTTCCTCGCCTGGTCGCTGTCGTTCGTGGGGGCGACCGCGTCGCTGACGGGCTCAGCCCTGCTGGTCCGGGTGGTGGATGAGCTGCACGCCACCCGCGGCGATCCGGCCAAGGCCGCGGTCGGCGGTGAGCGTCTGCGCCTCTCCCGTGACCTGCACGACCTGCTCGGGCAGAGCCTGTCGGCGATCTCGCTCAAGGGCGACCTGGCCGCCCGGCTGCTCGTCGCCGACCCGGCCGCCGCCCGGGCGGAGATCGAGAGCCTGGCCGAGGTGGCCCGCCGTACGCTTCGCGACATCCGTGCCGTCACGCGCGACGCGCACGCCGTCTCCCTGGACACCGAGCTCCAGGGCGCGAAAGTGCTGCTGCGCGCGGCGGGCGTCGAGACGCGGGTCACGCTGGACCCGCCGCCACCCGCGCCCGCGGCCGAGGCCGTACTCGCCTGGGCGGCCCGGGAGGGAGTGGCCAACGTGCTGCGCCACAGCGAGGCCCGCACCTGCTCGATCACCGCGACGGGCACCCGCCTGGAGATCGTCAACGACGGGACACGGGGGCCGATGGGCACGGGCAGCGGCCTGAAAGGGCTCGCGGAGCGGGCCGCGGCGCTGTCCGGCGCGGTGTCGGCGGGCCCCATCGCGGGTGACCGGTTCAGATTGCTCGTCGAGATTCCGCGGGAGCCCGCATGATCCGGATACTCATCGCCGAGGACATGCACCTGATCCGCGGCGCGCTGGTCGCCCTGCTCTCCCTTGAGGAGGGCATGGAGGTGGTCGCCGAGCTGGAGCGCGGCGACGAGGTAGTGGAGGCCGCCCTGCGCACCCGGCCTGATGTGGCCATCTTGGACATCGACCTGCCGGGGCTCGACGGCCTCACAGCCGCCCAGCGGCTCCACGAGCGGCTTCCCGAATGCCGCACGCTCGTACTCACCGGCCTCAGCCAGCCCGGCCACCTACTGCGCGCGCTGAAGGTCCACGTGCGGGGGTTCATCGTCAAGGACGCTCCGGCGCAGGCCCTCGCCGACGGTGTGCGCAGGGTGGCGGCGGGCCAGCGGGTCATCGACCCCGAGCTGATCTCCGCTGCGCTGGAGACCGGCAGCAGCCCGCTCACCCCGCGGGAGGCCGACGTGCTGCGCGCGGCGGAGAGCGGCATCCCGACCGAGGAGATCGCCGCTCTCCTGTCGCTGTCGTCGGCGACCGTGCGCAACTACCTGTCGAACGCCATCAGCAAGGTGGGCGGGCGCAACCGCATCGACACCATCCGCATCGCGAGGAACGCCGGATGGCTGTGAACCTCGCGCCCCGCCGGTCCGCCCTGCCGATCTCACGCCCGGGGCGGGTCCGGCCCACCGCGCCGTCGCGAGAGAGCCCGGTGCCCGCATGACCGCGAGGTAGTGCTCGGCGAACCGGTCGAGCTGGGCCGACACCGCCGGCGGCTCGTTGAACTGGTAGTCGACGAGGATACGCCCGTCCGGGTCCAGCAGCACGACGTCGAGGCCCACGGCCAGAACGTCGTCGTCCCCGTCCTGCACCATCCGCCAGGTGAACTTCGCCACCTCGTGATGGGTCACCAGGTCCTCTCCCGAGGTGAATCGCATCCCCGCCCCTCGCACGAACTGCTCGTGTGCCTCGGTCACCCGGGCGTCCAGGGCATCGAGTCCCTGAAATCTCCTGGTCCGGGTGAGTGAAGCCCGTCGGGGGTCCACAGCCGGGCCACCGCGTCCCGGCGCGCGGAGGCGTCGGGTTCGTTCCAGACCGTCACGTACCGCTCCAGCAGACCATCGGGCACGCCCACGATGTCTCCCTCCTCGAATCGATCGTCATCGGAGCCAGGCTCCTCCGGGAGACCGCGGCACAGGTAGATGCCGATGTCCCCTGGCGTACATGACGAACATCATCGGGAGAGGTCACCTGTCGCGGCGGCGTTCGACGCGCTTCCTGCGCGCCACCTCACGCCGGTGCTCCGCCTGCGCCCGCTCGCGCGCCTTGCGGTCGGCCGCCGCCTCCTGCTTGCGGCTCTCCAGTTCCACGCGCATCGCCTCCTGGGAGGCCGTGCTGCGCAGGGAGACCCGCCCGGCCGCGCGGGCGGCGAGCTTGGCCGCGCGTTTCGGGTTGGCCCGTGGCCCCCGGCGCGTGTCCGCCGGCACGGCGGGGGCCCCTTCGGCGCGCTCCAGCAGGGCGACGCCGTGCCTCATCAGGAATTCGTACAGCTCCGCGTCCGTGGGTTCGGCGCCCAGGACGAACCGGACCGCGCGGAGCTCGCCGTCCTGGACGATCTCCAGCACGCCGACCCAGAAGGGGTCCTCGAAATACACCGACAGCGAAACCACAGTGCCCTCCCACAGGTATGCCGACCGGCGGCTTGGCGAAGCCGCTTTCCGACACACCGGACATCCCTGGAGAGGGCGGATACAGAACCGTCGGCCGGTTGGCCGGCGGGCGCCCGGGCTACCGACCGGGACCGCGATTTCGTGTGTGCCGACACGATACATCGGGCGGCTCGCGAGTGCCCTCGTGTGCCACCGCGCGGCACACGAGGGCATTCGTCAGAGCTCGGGGAGGCCGCCGTCAGAGCTTGAGGGAGTCGAGGTCCACCGCATCCGCCATCGCCTGCGCGCCCGCGTCGTCGAGATGCATGTGGTCGCCGCTCCCTCGGCCGGCTCCGGACCACCGCCTCCCGCCAGGTGGTGCCCGGTTACGGCCACCGTTCCCGCGTTCCTCGATGACCGGTCGCTTTTCCAGCGATCCATCTGGCGATGCGGCCGAAATCGTCACTGCGTCAAATGGAATGGTCCTTGCTGGCCGGAAATATCATATGGTTCCACCCGATAATTCCATATGACGCGGAAGCGCTGTGGCGATGGAATGGCGACCCCGAGGACATGTGCCGATTCGGCGACGACCCTCCGGAGCCCCCGGCCCAGGTCGTCGCCCGTTGTGAGGAGCGCGCACGAAACCCCTACGGGAACGTGCCCTCCGGAATCGAGACGCCTCACGACGGCGGGGCCGCGACGGCGAATGGCACGACATGATCCTCATGGACCTGCCGGAAGGTGAGCTTCGCGACCGAACCATCGACTCACACCGTTCCGTCCATATTTCAAGCGTTCATGCAGTTAAATCCACAATGTGGTCATGACGTTTCAGATCAGTCATGCGGCATCAAAAGGCCATCAACCTACTTTTCGGGCAACGTGATAAGTCGGAGAGACCGGGAAAAAAGCACGATCGAAGAAGACGGCGGTCTCTCCGGTCGGGCAGGCTTCATTCGACCACATCGACACAAGACGATCCGTCGCCTCCGCTACCGCCATCCGCAGATCTGGTAATGGCCGTGCGCGCCGGCCGGTGATCCGGCGCACCGCGGAAGTGGGCTCATACCGCCAAAACTGGACCGTCCCGTGGTTCTTTGGTCCATGGAAAGGAACTGGATATGCCGGTAGAGGAAACAACCGTACGAGCATCGAAAGCAAGGCCGCACTTCATGACACTGGGACGGGCCGTCGTCGGCGCGTCCGTCGCCCTGGCCGTGGCCCTTTTCACCACGACCGCCAGCGCCGGCGCCAGCGCGGCTCCCCATAAGCCCTCGAAGAGCGCGGCGAGCTCCACCGTCACCTTCACCCACGGAAGGGTGGCCGTGGACGGCGGCACCCTCCACTACGTCCGCGGCGGTTCCGGGCCGGCCCTCGTGCTCCTGCACGGCTGGCCGCAGACCTCGCTGATATGGAATCCCGTCATGTCCGAGCTCGCCCGCCAGCACACCGTGATCGCGATCGACCTGCCCGGGCTGGGCGAGTCCTCCATCCCGACCGGCGGCTACGACAAGGTCACCACCGCGCGGCGGATCCGCCAGGCCGTCAACCGGCTCGGCTTCACGCAGGTGAAGATCCTCGGCCACGACCTCGGCGCCCTGGTCGGCTATGCCTACGCGCGTGACTTCCCCACCGAGGTGACCCGCCTCGCCGCGGTGGAGACGCCGCTGGCCGGCTTCGGTCTCGAGGAACTCTACGGAATCAGCTGGCACTTCCGGTTCAACTCGTCTCCCGCGCCGATCCCTGAGAAGATCATGGACAACGACGACGTCAGCACGTATCTCGGCATGATGTTCAACTTCAGCCACCATCCCGAGGCGATCAACCGTGAGTCGTACTACCGGGCCTACGCCGACCCGGCCAGGCGCACCGCGGGATACGGGTACTACCGGGCGTTCGCCGCGGACGCGGAGAACAACAAGGCCAACGCGTCGAAGCGGCTGACCATACCGGTGCTGGGCATCGGCGGGCAGTATTCGTTCGGAACCGGGGTCGCCGACTCGTTCGGCAAGGTCGCCGACGACGTCCGCGCGGTGGTGGCACCCGACTCCGCCCACTTCGTCCCCGAAGAGAACCCGACCTTCACCAGCGACTGCGCCAACCTCTTCTTCGGCCCCTCGAACGGCACGCCGCAGCGGCCCGAACTCGCCGGCTGCGCTCCCTGACCTCAGCGCCCCGACCTCGACAGCTCCGACTTCGACACCTCTGACCTCGACACCTCTGATACCGGCCCCTTTGTGATGCCGGCGCCCCCTGACGCCGACATCGACCCCGTCGGCCTGATCGGAGACCGTACCGAACGCCGGTCTCCGATCAGGCCGATTCGTCTGTCATGAGGCCTCGCGCGGCCGGGCCGGGAGTCCTCCCACACCCGAGCCGGCCCACGCCCGAGCCGTAAGGCTTCTGAGCCATAAGGCCTCCGAGCCATAAGGCCTCCGAGCCATGAGGCCTCCGAGCTATGAGGCTTCGCACGCTTGGGCCGCGAGGGCGGCCTGCCACGACGCGGTGGCCCCCTTGCCGGACAGTTGCAGGGGAAGGTAGATGATTTTCTCCCCCTCGTCCGACTGCATACGGACCGGTACGGGCCAGTCTCCCTTCTGGACGGCCTTGCAGCTGGTGACCTCGTACCTGAGGGAAAAATCAACGTTTCGTCCGGGTTGGAGGACGTAAGGGTCACGCGCCTCGCGAGAGACCAGCTTCAGCCCTTGCCCGCTTCGACCGATTCCGGTGATGGTCACCGCTTCGTCGCCCTGGCTGTAGACCCTCAATTCGACGACGAACTGCGCCTGGAACCTGCCGCCGCGTTGAACGGAATAGGTCGAGCTCTTCGGCGATCCCAGCTTGAAGGCGGCGGGTGCGGACGGGACGGGCGGGGAGTGCGGGACGACGGTTCCGGCCGAGGCCGGAGCGGCCGAACACAGCCCGCCCACCAGGACAAGCGCCAGGCCGTAGGCGGCCCCGCGTGCTCCGGAACGTCGAGCACCGTTCATTTCACGATTCATGACCACGATCATTCACGGATTGCGTTAAAAACAAACTCATACCGCGGTCACCCTAATCTTACGGCTTTCCGACGAAGAAGCAGCATAATTAGACAGCAATGGCGCTGCAGCAAATTATCCCCATTGACCGTTTTAATGGGAATAGCGTCATCGGCCGGCCGCCGCCCGCCTCTCCGGACGGGCCCGCCGCGCGCCTCCCGGCGCCCTCCGGCCCCCTCCACCCTCTCCGGATCTGCGGCCCCTCCGGACCCGCGGCGACGAACGCGAGATCCACCGGAGGTTCGCGCACAGGTCAGACCGTCCTTTTGTGAGATGACGCAACACCGATCTTTTCCAACCGTTGACGCGGCTGTAGCGCGTAGTTAATATTTGGCCAGCGCAATGCAAGATTCTTGCAAACCAATGTCACTTTCTCTCTGTTCTTCGCAACTTCCCGCAGGGGCGCTCTCTGTCCTCTGCCTCCGCTCCGCTCCCCCACGGAGAGGCTCCGGTGATGTCGGCTTCGGCATTGCGCGTTCGGTCGCCGCCCGACGACCACGATCCCCGCGTTCGTTTCCCGTGTCCCCGCTGACCGGCATGACCGGCGCCGTGACAGGCCCACCCGGTGGATTCCGGGAATCCGGGATCCACCTCTCGTGAGCACGGCCGTACCCACCGGCAGCCGAATGCGCCGCACGGCGGGGCCGTGGCTCCTCGCCGCACCTGTCGTTCCAGACAACAGATAGAGGAACGCGATGACAAGCAAGTACGTGACGTTGTTACGGCTGGTCGCGGCGGTGCTCGCGACCAGCCTGCTCGCTCTGTTCGGGCCGCCCTCCCCCGCTTCGGCGGTGGCCGACCCCAACCTGGCGGCGGGCAAGACGGCCTCGGCGAGCAGCGCCAACGCCCCCTACACGGCCGGCAACGTCAACGACGGCAACCAGGCCACCTACTGGGAGAGCGCCAACAACACCTTCCCCCAATGGGTCCAGGTGGATCTCGGCGCCGCGGCCGACGTCAACAAGCTCGTCCTGAAGCTGCCACCGGCGGCGGACTGGGCCACCCGGACCCAGACCCTGACCGTGCAGACGAGCACGAACGGCACGACCTTCTCCACCGTCGTCGCGTCCGCGGGCTACAGCTTCGACCCGGCCACCGGCAACACGGTGACGATCCCGGTCACCGCCACCGGCACTCGATACGTGCGGTTGAACATCACCTCGAACTCCGACAGCTGGCCGGCCGGCCAGCTGTCGGAGTTCGAGGTGTACGGCCACGCCACCGGCGACGGCGGCGGTTCCAACCTGGCCGTCGGCCAGCCGATCACCGCGTCGTCCTCGGTCTTCACCTTCGTGGCGACCAACGCCAACGACAACAACGTGACGACCTACTGGGAAGGCGGCGGGGGCGGCTATCCCAGCACGCTCACCGTCCAGCTGGGCGCGAACGCCGACGTCAGATCGGTCGTTCTGAAACTGAACCCCGACAGCGCGTGGGGAACCCGCACGCAGACCATCCAGGTCCTCGGGCGCGAGCAGAACTCCTCCTCCTTCACCAGCCTGTCCTCGGCGGCGGTCTACACCTTCAACCCCGCCTCCGGCAACACCGTGACGATCCCGGTCACCGCCAAGGTCGCCGACGTGCAGCTCAAGATCACTACAAACTCCGGCGCGCCCGCCGGACAGGTCGCCGAGTTCCAGGTCGTCGGCACCCCCTCCGCCAACCCGGATCTGGTGATCACGGCCATGTCGTCGGCTCCCGCGGCGCCGGTCGAGACCGACTCCGTCACGCTGTCGGCCACGGTCAGGAACGCCGGGACGGCGCCCTCCGGCGCGACGAACGTCACCTTCTACCTGGGCACCACCAAGGTCGGCACAGCCGCGGTCGGCGCGCTGGCCGCCGGAGCCTCCACCACCGTCTCGGCCGGCATCGGGCCCCGTGACGCGGGCTCCTACCCGCTGAACGCCAAGGTCGACGAGGCCGGCGGCGTCGTCGAGCTGAACGAGTCGAACAACGCCTACACCAACCCGTCGCCCCTGGTCGTCAAGCCCGTCGACAGCTCCGACCTGGTCGCCACGACCAGCTGGACCCCGAGCAACCCGGCGAACGGCAACGTCGTCACCTTCTCGGTCGCGATCAGGAACCAGGGCACCGTGGCGTCCGCGAGCGGCGCCCACGGCATCACGCTGACGATCGCCAACGATTCGGGAACCGTGGTCAGGACGCTGACCGGCTCCCACACCGGCGCGATCGCCCCCGGCGCCACGACGAGCCCGGTCAACCTGGGCACCTGGACGGCGGCCAACGGCAAGTACACCGTCAAGACGGTGCTGGCCGACGACGCCAACGAGCTGCCGGTCAAGCGAGCCAACAACACCGACACCCGGCCGTTCTTCGTCGGGCGCGGCGCCAACATGCCCTACGACATGTACGAGGCGGAGGACGCCGTCGTCGGCGGCGGGGCGGCCGTGATCGGCCCGAACCGCACCATCGGCGACCTGGCGGGCGAGGCGTCCGGCCGCAGGGCCGTGACGCTGAACTCGACGGGCAGCTACGTCGAGTTCACCACCAAGGCAAGCACGAACACCCTCGTCACCCGGTTCTCCATCCCGGACGCGGCCGGTGGCGGTGGGATCGACGCGACGCTCAACGTCTACGTCAACGGCACCTTCCTCAAGCCCATCGACCTGACCTCCAAATACGCCTGGCTGTACGGGAACGAGGCCGGCCCCGGCAACTCCCCGGGAGCGGGCGGACCGCGTCACGTCTACGACGAGGCCAACCTCATGCTCGGGACCACCGTCCCGGCGGGCAGCAAGATCCGGCTGCAGAAGGACCCCGCCAACACGACCACGTACGCGATCGACTTCATCAACACCGAGCAGGCGTCGCCCATCGCCAACCCCGACCCCGCCAGGTACGCGGTGCCCGCGGGCTTCACGCACCAGGACGTGCAGAACGCGCTCGACAGGGTCCGCATGGACACCACGGGCGCCCTCGTCGGCGTCTACCTGCCGCCGGGCACCTACCAGACGGCGAGCAAGTTCCAGGTGTACGGCAAGGCGGTCAGGGTGATCGGCGCCGGCCCGTGGTACACCCGGTTCCGCGCCCCCTCGACCCAGGACAACACCGACGTCGGGTTCCGCGCCGAAGCGTCGGCCAATGGCTCGACGTTCGCGAACTTCGCCTACTTCGGCAACTACACCTCACGCATCGACGGCCCGGGCAAGGTGTTCGACTTCTCCAACGTCGCGAACATCGTGATCGACAACATCTGGAACGAGCACACCGTCTGCCTCTACTGGGGCGCGAACACCGACAACATCACGATCAAGAATTCCCGGATCCGTGACACGTTCGCCGACGGCGTCAACATGACCAACGGCAGCACCGACAACCTCGTCAGCAACAACGAGGCCCGTTCGACGGGCGACGACAGCTTCGCGCTGTTCTCGGCCATCGACGCGGGCGGGGCCGACGAGAAGAACAACGTCTACGAGAACCTGACGGCGATCCTGCCCTGGCGTGCCGCGGGCATCGCGGTCTACGGCGGGTACGCCAACACCTTCAGGAACATCTACATCGCGGACACGCTGACCTACTCCGGCATCACGATCAGCTCGCTCGACTTCGGCTACCCGATGAACGGTTTCGGCGCCGATCCGCCGACGCGGTTCGAGAACATCTCGATCGTCCGAGCCGGCGGGCACTTCTGGGGCGCGCAGACCTTCCCGGCGATCTGGGTCTTCTCCGCCTCGAAGGTGTTCCAGGGCATCCGCGTCAGCGACGTGGACATCGTGGACCCGACCTACAGCGGCATCATGTTCCAGACGAACTACGTCGGGGGCCGGCCGCAGTTCCCGGTCAAGGACACGATCTTCACGAACATCTCGATCACGGGCGCCCAGAAGAGCGGGGACGCCTATGACGCCAGGTCCGGGTTCGGCCTGTGGGCCAACGAGCTGCCGGAGCCCGGTCAGGGACCGGCGGTCGGTTCGGTGACGTTCAACGACCTGAAGCTGAGCGACAACGCCGTCAACGTGCGTAACACCACCTCCACCTTCACCATCACCACCAACCCATAGGAAAGCCACAGGACGGCCGACGATCAGGGCGCCGCCGGGAGGTCCACTTCCCGGCGGCGCCCGTCGTCTTCCCGGAAGGTGCAGCAAGTATGTCGATCCGCCCCGAATTACCGGCCACCGAATTCATCCGGCCCGCATACCTGGTAGGACGGAGGGAACGCCCGCCCTGTGAACTGCGGGTCTAAGGAGTTTCCATGTCAACCGAAGGCGCGGCCGCGCTCCTCATCTCGTTCGGCTCGCTCGGAACCGCCGTCGTCATCCACGCGATCGGCGAGCTCGACTACGACTACGCGCCCGTGTTCCGGCGCGAGCTCGCCCACGTGTGGGACAGCGGCCCCGCACCGCAGCTCATCCTCGACCTGGCCGGGCTCACCTTCTGTGACTCCACCGGGCTCGCCGAACTGCTGTGGACCCTGCGCCGGAGCCAGGAGACCGGAACCCGCCTGGTGCTGGCCGGGGTGGGCCGCACCCTGCGTCACATGCTGACCACCACCGGCCTGCTGCGCTACTTCACCATGTCCGCCTCCGTGGAGGAGGCCCTGCTGGACGAGTGACGCGAGCGGCGGAAGTCAGGCCGGTGGAAGGGTGATGTGCAGGCGGACGGTCGTGCCGGTCTCCTGGGCGG
This sequence comes from Streptosporangium sp. CA-135522, assembly GCF_050949235.1. Classification (NCBI taxonomy): domain Bacteria; kingdom Bacillati; phylum Actinomycetota; class Actinomycetes; order Streptosporangiales; family Streptosporangiaceae; genus Streptosporangium; species Streptosporangium sp. CA-135522. Next base: position 954,529 of record NZ_CP192026.1, on the reverse strand, counting down.
ACCGGATCTGGACCAGATCGCACAATTGGTGGACCAGCCACATGCCCCGGCCGCTCAGCGGCCGGAAGCTCGGCATCCTGCGGCCGACCATGGGGTCGGCCATCACCCCGTCGTCATGGAACTCGCAGATGAGCGTGCCCTGCTGGACCCAGGTGCGAAGGGTTCCGCGCCCACCACCGTGGACGATGCTGTTGCCGGCCACCTCGGTGACCGCGACGAGCGTCTCCCGCCGCCGCTCGCCCCGCAGGCCGTACGGCATGGCGAAGGCGGACACCCTGTCCCGGACGGCCGCGAGGTCTCCCTTGCCGTAGAGGAACTCCTCGAACGGTTCGCCGACCGGATCCAGGTCGTCCCACAGGAAGGGTGCCTGAACGTAGTCCGGGTACGGCCGGTGGACCCCACTTTCCAGGACGAACGGGTGGCACTCGCTGATCGTCCGCATCGTCTCCGGGTCGATCGCGTCAGTGTCGTAGGGGCACAGCAGCCACCAGGCCGGCGAGCCGGTGAAGGCGAGATTCAGCAGCCACTCGTGGTAGCGCAGCTCGGCGATCTCCGCCGCGCCGCGCCCGCTCCAGTCGGTCTCGCCGATGCCGCGCACCGGGCGGCCCTGTCCGGTGCGCTCGCTGATCCACCGCTGCCAGGCGGGGATCAGCCGGGCGGGATTGCGGCCCAGTTCGGAGGCGTCCATGAACACCACGCGGGGGTCGGAGCCGGCCAGCTCGGCGCGCAGGATCTGCTCTTTGCTCTCGGGCACGGACACCAGGACGACCTCGTCTGCGGCGAGGGCGTCGTCGATGAAGGACAGGGCCCCGTCGAGGAACTGCGCCTCCCCCGAGTAGGAGTAGAGCTCGTGGCGGAGGCCCTCTGTCCGGTCCACACCGGTGACTTCGGTGGTCATGGCGTCAGCTCCACGGGTGCCTCGTAGCTGCCGTAGCCGAGCATCTCCCAGCACGAGCGCACCGTGGGGTTCGCGCCCTCGACCGTGATGCTGCGAACCGGGGCACGGGCGGCGACCTCCGCGAGAGCGCGCATACCCGCGGCGTCCATCAGCTCCAGCTCGTCGAAACGGAGCCGCAGCGCGGGAGAGAGCACCGCGGCGGCGGTCAGTGCGGCGCTGAACGCCGCGGCGCCGTCGGCGTCGACCACCCCGCACACACTCCAGCTACCCGGCCCCGAGTTGAACATCCGGAACGACGGCCCCGTCCACCTGCTGCCCAGCTCGTTGGGATGAACACACGCGACATGGTCCAGCGTGGCGGCGCCGAAGCGGTCACGACCGTAGGCGCAGACCATGATGGCCGCGCGGTCGGCCACGAACTCGTCCATGCGCAGCTCGTGGTCGATCAGCATGTCCGCGCCCGCGTCCGGCGGCACGAGCTGGTCCATCACGGCCAACACGCGAAGGGCGCGGTAACCCTGGCGTCCGGCCCGGTCCGCCTCGCGTCGCACCAGGCCCAGCATCGAGCCCATGTCGAGGGTGGGACCTGTGCCGCGGATCAGCCGCGGATCGACGACCACCGCGTCCCGCGGAGGACTCACGGACGGGGAGGGCTCCCTCAGCGACCCGACGATGACCACCTTGTCACCGAAGAGCTCTCCATCGGCCAGGAACGTCGAGGTGGCGGCCATGTATCCCTGGGCCGGGTCCACGATCCAGCACACATGCTCGCCGACATCCACCGGATCGAGCGTTGGCATGATCCCTGACTTCCGCACCGTGAACTCACCTCGCTCTCGCTGCGACACCCGGTGCCAGTTTATTGCGTGCGTCCGGCGCCCCCGGTCGCGGCAGAGGGGCCGGCGCGGTCACGGACGCGGGAGGCGATCACACGAGATCACGGGCGCAGGGGATCACGGGCACAAGGACCGCGAGATCAGGGGATCACCAGATCAGGGGGTCACCAGATCGGGTGGGCCGGGAAGGTCAGGGGGATTCCAGCGGGATGACGTCCTCGTCGTAGGCGGCCAGCAGGGCGGCCGCGACCTCCGTCACGTCAAGTTCCACGACGACCTCTTCGCCCGAGGCGACGCCGCGGTCCGACACGGCGAGGCCGATCAGCGCAAGGGACGCCGCGCGATCCCGGACCCGGGCCTGCTCCGCGGTCTCCTGGCCCACCTCCCCCTCCTCGTCACGGTCCCACGCGGCGACCGCGGCCCGTGCCAGGTCCCTGGACAGCCGGACGGTGAGACGCGCGACCTGGGGATCGAGGAAACGTCCGATCTCGGCGAGCACCGCCGAATCCTGGCGGTACCTGGTGTATTCCTGGCTCTCATCCACACCACGAGCCTACGCAGCATGCCGCCGCCGCTCAGCCCACCCACCACATGCGCATGGGACGTTCCCGGCCGCAGGGCTCGCGGCAGGGCTCGCCGGGGATCAGGTGCAGGTCCCGGGGGTGAGGAGCCGGCGGACAGCCGTTATCGATGAGAACGATCTCGCTAGTAAGGTTTCCAGTAGTGATCAAGGAGTTTCCCAGGGATATACCGCTGACCCGCGATAACGCAGCGCTCTGTGACTGCGATAACGCAGCGCTGTATGACTACTGAACTTCTGTGTCGCAGCTTCGGGGCCGACGCTGAGTCGGTGCCCTGTGGGCTCGATCCTGGTGCGATCCCCACCACCGCGATCGTGTTCTTCGCCTTCCAGCGGCATTTCGTGTCCGGCTTGTGTCGGCGGGTGCCGGCAGATGACGCCCGGGACGTCATGCGCGCGGTCGCGACCACGCCGGCCGCGACCGTAGGCGAACATCGATTTTGTTGTTACTTGACCGGCGACCAGCGGCAGCGACACCGAGGTGCCGGCCAGGTCGACGGTGACCTTGGTCCCGGTGCCGGTTTCGGCGTTGCCGAGGTCGGCGTTGGTGCCGGTCAGCACCAAGCCCAGCCGGTGTCCGGCCTTGAACTCGTAGTCCTGCGGCAGCATCTTCCAGGTGAGCTGGTACGGCCTGCCCGGCCGCAGCGGCGTCTGGCGGCTCAGTGACATGCGGTTCTGCGCGTCCATGATTCCGCGGGTGACCACGTGAAAGCCGGAGGTCATCGTGTTGTCGACGGCCTTGCGGTAGCAGCCGTCGTCGTCGGCCGCGCCCTGGCCGATGCAGTCCTTGGCGTCGAGGAACTTGAAGCCGTACGCGCGGTCCGGATTCGCGCCGATCTCGCTGTAGTTGATGCGGGTGTCGGTGCCGTAGTCGACGAGCAGGACGCCCAGGTTGGCGGTCGGCTTGTCCAGCTTGAGGCGCAGGCTCACCGACGGGGTACCCGACAGCCGTGTCGCGCTCTTCAGCGGCGCCGTCAGGAAGGCCAGCCGGTCGGAGTTGACGGTGCCCGGGTTGTCGGCCACGGCGTTCTCGCTCTGGGCGGTGTCGAGGTAGCCGCCGGTCCCGGTCGACGGGGTACGGCCCAGCGAGCCGTCCTGCCGCGGCCGCAGGGTCGTCGTCCGCGTGCGTGCCGGCCAGTCGGCCTGGGTGATCCAGCGGTCCGGGCCGAGCTGCACGTCGGCGCGCGGCCGGCGCATGATGTCGTTGTCCACGCCCATCAGTTCGTGGTCGAACCACTGGTGCAGGGTGTTGACCCATACCTCGCGGCGGGCCCAGAACGGGTCGAGGTGCCCGTACTGGGTCACCCACGCCTTGCGCTGCACCCCGCGGGGCAGCTTGGCCCACCACTCGGAGAACTGGTTGCCCATCACGTTGCGGTCCTGCATCCCCATCACCGAGAAGACGCTGGCGCGGACGTTACGCACGTTCGAGATCGGTCCGGTCCGGTAGTCGAGGTCGTGCCAGTAGGCGTTGTAGTTGCCGGTGGCGTCGTCGGAGCCCTCGGTCATGCGCTGGTGCGCCGCCGCGCATTTGGCGTCCGGGTCCTCATCGATCCACTTGGCCATGTACTCCTGGCCGCCCGTGAAGTCGGTCAGGGTGCCGTTGGCGCGCCACATGTCGTACCAGCTGCTGGGGCCCGCGAGCGGCACGATCGTCTCCAGCCCTTGCACCCCGGTGCCGGCCACGCCGATGGCCAGTCCTCCCTCATAGGAGTGGCCGATCATCCCGGTACGGCCGGTGCTCCAGGTGGCTTTGACCGGGGCGCCGTTGTCGTCGTAGGCGTTCGCCCGGCCGTTCAGCCAGTCGATGACCGCCTTGCCTCCCAGCACATCGGAGGGGCCGCCGGTGGTCGGGCAGCCGTCGGACAACCTCGTGCCGATCATGTCGACGGACACGTACGCGTACCCGCGCGGCACGAAGTAGTTGTCGTAGAACAGCGGGAACTTCGTCAGGTTCCCCTGCGCGTCGTACGTCTTGTGCTCCACCTCGAAGCCGGCGCCGGGCTGGTCGAAATACGGGCTCTGATGCATGATCACCGGGACCTTGAGCCCGGAGTCGCTCTCCTTCGGCCGGATGATGTCCACCCGGACCAGGTCCTTCTTGCCGTCGCCGTCGCTGTCGACCGGCGACTGCACCCGGACGTGCTCGCGGACGGCGTCGGCATAGGAGAAGACGGGCTGGGTGACCCCGCCGGAGACGTCGATCTTCGGCTCCGCCGTCGCGGAGGCGGCGGGAGCGTTGGCGACCACGAGCGCGGTCGCGATTGCGATCGTGGCGAGGAACCCTCGCCGTGGGGAGTCGGACATGGATATCCCTTGTAGACGGTGAAGTCATCGAGGCTGCACCCGCCCGGCACAGCGGAGCAGATTTGGTCACAGCGCATGCGGCCGTGTCACGAGGGTCCGGAGAGAACCTCATGACACGGCGCGGCTGGGCAGGTCAGGCGGCGTCGAGGGCTGCGGTGATCTTGCGGGTCATCTCGGCCAGGACAGGGCTGGGCTCGCCCTTGTGGATCTGGGCGCCTGTTTCGATGGCGACGATGACGGTGCTGCGGAAGTTCTCGGCCTCGGCCGGATCCTGCTTGAGCAGGCCCATGGCCGCGGTCAGCATCGGCAGCACGGTGTCGGCCAGGTCCGCGACGGACTTGCCGTCCAGGATGATGTCCCTGCTCTTCTCGGCCAGCACGCGTCCGACCAGGCCGGTGGCGGAGTTCAGAGCGATGCTGCCGTCGGTGGCGATCCGGTGGGCTCCGGGCTTGCCCGCGGCGCCGGCGGCGGCCATCAACGAGACGGCGCCGTACGCAGCGGTACGCAGGGTGCTCTTGTCCTGGTCGGAAAGGGTGACGGACATGGTGATGTGCTCCTTGAGGTCTGGTTCAGGAAGATTTCGATGGGAGAACGGCCGTGGGGTCAGTTGTCGATGGCCTGGTAGAGAGTGGTCCAGAAGTCGTGGATCAGCCGCGCCGGGTCCGGGACGGACAGTCCGACCTGGGTGAGCAGGACGCCGGTGAGCTGGTTGGCCGGGTCGGCGTACGCCGTGGTGCCGGTTCCGCCGTCCCAACCGAACTGGCCGAGCGGGGCGTAGTCGCCGCGGTAGGTGCGCACCGCCATCCCGAGGCCCCAGCCGCCCTGCTGGCCCTGGCCGAAGGACACCTGGACGCTGTTCCTGGCCAGGTCGTTGCGGGCGGCCGCCTGTTCGGGCGTGAGCCGGTCAGTGGTCATCAGCTCCACCGCGGCCCGCGACAGAATCCGCTCGCTGCCGTGCATGCCGCCGTTGAGCAGCATCTGGAAGTAGGCGTGGTAGTCATCGACGGTAGAGACCAGCCCACCGCCGCCGGAGGCGAAGGCCGGAGCCTGGCTGACCCGCCCGCCGACGGACTCGTCCCACACCACGAACTCGCCGCTCTGCGGGTCGGGGGCGTAGCTCGGCGGCAGCCGGTCGATCTGGTCGGCGGGCACGTGGAAGGAGGTGTCCTTCATGCCCAGCGGTTCCAGGACGCGTTCGCGCAGGAACGTCTCAAACGACTGGCCGGATACCCGGGCCACCAGCACGCCGAGCACGTCGTGGCTGATGTGGTACTGCCACTGCGCTCCGGGCTGGTACATCAGCGGCAGCTCGCCCAGGCGGCGCATCCACTCATCCGGCTCCGGCGTCTCCCCATGGCCGGTGAGCTCCCGCTCGAAAACCGCGTTCATGATCGGAGTGCCCAGCGCCGTCAGATCCATGCCGAGCCCGAAGGTGGAGGTCAGCAGGTCGCGTACGGTGATCGGCCGCCGCGCCGGCACGGTGTCCTCCAGCGGACCGTCTACCTGCCGCAGCACCCGCCGCTCAGCCAGCTCCGGCAGCCACTCCTGGACCAGGTCATCCATACGCAGCCGGCACTCATCCAGCAAAACCATCGCCGCCGCCATCGCCACCGGCTTGGAGGTGGAGGCCATCCGGAAGAGCGTGTCCCGGCGCATCGGCGCCCCGCCCTCATGCCGCATCGTCCCGAGCGCCTCGACGTGCGTCTGTCCACCTCGGCTCACAAGGGCGACCAGCCCGGGGATCTTCCCCGACTCGACATACCCCGCCAGCACCTCGCGCAGCCTGCGCAGCCCCGTCTCGGAGAACCCGCTGTTGTTGTTTCCCATCATGAATCTCCTTATCTACAGTGTTCGCTCCGCGGGACCCGTCCCGGCGTGACGCCTATGGCCTCGGCGAGCTGGAGCTCGGTCATGGGGACTCCCTCTGTGGTGCCACCGGCGCCGCAGATGTTCGGTAATCCCTGAACGACTGCAAAACTACATTGCGTTTATAAATTCGTCAACATGCAATGATGATCTATTTTGCCTGATCCTTCTAGGCAAATTAGCGAGCATTGCAATGATTGTGATGCTAAATGCAATGGGTGATCAGGCTTGCGTTGCAATGGATTTCGAGTGAATGCATGCTGCGCAGCGGAGTGTGCCGGGGCGCCGAGCTCCGCGCATGTCGACAGATGGGGGTCCCGGTAGCAATCGCGGAAAAATCCAACGAACCTACCTCTGACCCGCTCTGATGTGAGGTCACCGAGGGACTGGTGTGCCGGTCGGTAGACGCGGCGGGCCGGGCCGAGGATGCCGCCGACCTTGCCCGGATGCTCCAGGTCGACGCTGGTCGCGATATCCGTTGGATTCTCCGCGATCACTACCGGGATCCCCACAGGGCCGATGAACAGCCACGCTGCGGTCCGAGCTCTCCGCCAGATGATCGAGCCGATCACTCACGGCTACTTCGCCCCTGCTGACGCCGACCCGAGTGGGGAGCCTCGTTGGGTGTGTCGGCCAGACCTGCCGGCCCGCGGAACCGCGTCGGCGCCGTCCCGGGAAACTCGGCCAGGATGGCCGCCGTTACGTCGTCCTCGACAGGGAAGAAGGAATCGAGCCGCCTCTCGGGACCGGCGATGAACCCGGCGATGGTCGAGCCGACGAAATAGGCGAGTGTCCGCATCCAGGTCCCCCGTGGTGGTGATGGTGGTGCCGGTCCAGCATCGAGCGAGACCACGACCGGGAACAACGCCGGATTCCGCATGGCCTCGATAACATGCGGCTTATGACGCAGAGCGGGGCAGAACGAAGCTAAGGGACATTGAGATCTTCCTGACCCTCGCCGAGGAGTTGCACATCGGACGTACGGCATCCCGCCTTCACCTCACCCCCGGGTCTCGCGGCAGGGCACGCCGGGGATCAGGTGCAGGTCTCGCGGTAGGGCACGCCGGGGATCAGGTGCCGCCACTCCCGCTCCGGCAGGCCCGAGCCGGCCCGAGCGCAGACCGACTCGGCGAGCAGGGAGGGATCCACCGGCAGGCGGCCGACCGAGCCGTCGGGGGCCACCGCGTTGAGGGTCCGGCCGTCCGGGCCGAAAGCGAGATCCAGGACGTTGGCGCCGACCGGAAGGACCCCGATCTCCCGCTGGGCGGCCACGTCCCACAGGCGCACGTCGTCTCCCACCGTGACGAGCAGCCGCCCGTCAGGTGAGAACCGCAGGATCCGCTGGGCTCCTTGGACGCCCAGCGCGCCCAGCCGCGTGCCACGCCCGGCGTCCCACAGCAGGACCCGCTGGTCGTCGAGGCTCAGCGCCAGGACGCGGCCGTCGGGGGTGAAGGCGGTGGCCCGTACGTCCGGGCGGAAGGCCCGGCTCCCGGCGGGCACCAGGCCCGCCGTCCCGGTGGTCCCGCCCGTGCGCACGTCCCAGGTTCGGACCTTCCCGTTCCCCACGCCGGCCACGAGCGTCCGGCCGTCCGGGCTGAAGGCGAGGGTCGCGATCGGCTCGGTCCCGGTGTCCAGGGTGGCGAGGCCCCGGCGGGTGGCCACATCCCACAGGGTCACCGCCGAGCCGTCCCGGCGGGGAATGGCGAGCGTCCGGCCGTCCGGGCTGAACGCCCCGGCCGAACCCGCGTCGACGGCCAGCGGGCCGCCGATCGGGGCCAGACGGGTGGGGTCCCAGAGCCGGACCACTCCCAGGTTGGCGTAGGCGAGCACCCGGCCTCCGGGCGCGAAGACCGCGCTCTCCCAGCCGCTGCGTTCCCTCGGCACGTTCAGGGTGTCGGTGTGGGTGACGGCGCTGATGTCGATCGAGACGACCGAGCCGTGCTCGGTCGGGTAGCGAAGCGTGCGGCCGTCGGCGGTGAAGCGCGCCTTCCCCATGGTCGTCACGGGAAACCGCGCGGAGATGGTGCGGTCGGCCACCTTCCAGAGGTAGAGGGCCTCCTCCGCCTGCTCGGCGAGGAAGCGGCCGTCCGGGCTGAACCTGAGCGAGCCGTCGCCGACGCTCGCGAACGGCTCGCCCCGCTGCTTCCCGCGGGCCGGGTCCAGCAGCACGATCGAGGTGTCACCGCCGACCGCGAGCGTCGCGCCGTCCGGGCTGAACGCGATCCGCGGCGCCTCCCTTTCTCCTCGGGAGGTCACCGGGCCGTCGGTCCTGCGGGTGAACGCCCGTTTCCCGGCGGTCAGGTTCCACACCTCGACCTCGCCCTGACGCTCGGCCACTGCCGCCCACCGGCCGTCCGGCGACACGGTCGCCTCCGGCTCGAACCCGACGGACGAGACCAGCGGCTCTCCCCCGTCCAGCGGGCGCATCACCAGCCGGTCAGGGCCGATGACCGAGACGAGCCGCCGCGGTGACTCCAGCTCCGCCGTCGCCCCCTCGGGGATCGCCGGGCCGACGGCTCTGCCCGTGGCGCTGTCCCAGAGTCTGCCGCCGACCTCGACGGTCGAGCCGTCGGGGCTCGCCGCGGTCACGATGGCGTGCTTTCCCGTTCCCCCGAATGACCGGACCGGCCGGTGGGTGACCACGTCGTACATCCGCACCTCGCCACCGCCGGCCCGCACCAGCGTCCGCGCGTCGGGGGTCAGAACGTAGGAGGCGCCGGAGGTGGCGTCGGGATCGGTGAACACGTCGACCTTCGCCTGGGCCAGGGCCGCCTGCAGCGCGGAGCGCGCCTCCGGCACCTGGGCGATCCGCCAGGCGGCCACGCTGAGCCGCATGGCCGTGCGGGGGTCGGAGTCGCGCAGGCCGTCGGCGCGGGCGGCGACCGCCCTGGCGGCCGACTCGTCGCGCTGCCGCTCCAGATCCTCGGCCTGTCCGGCGAGAACCTGCTGCTGCCGCAGGGCGATCACGGTCACGCCCAGCGAGAAGACGAGCAGCACGGCCATCGCCGCGGTGGCCAGCCGCCTCCCGCGCAGACGGCGCCGCTCCACCGCCGAGGCGGCGTCGAGGAAGCGCCGTTCCCGGTGGTCGACGCCGAGATAGCGCCGCTCGGTCGCGGCCCAGTGCAGCGCTTCTCGCAGCGCGGCCCCCCGGTACAGGTCCGCCGGGGCCCGCCCGCGCTCCTCCCAGGACCTGGCCGCCTCGGCCAGTCTCCGGTGCACCGGCAACCCGTCGCGTTCGGCCTCAAGCCACTCGCGCATCCGAGGCCAGGCCCTCGGCAGGGCGGCACCGGCAGGGACGGCCGTGGTGCCCCGCCTGACCAGGAGTCCGGCGTCGGCGAAGCGGGCGATCACCGGCTCGTCCTCCGGACGGCACTCGACGCCGTGGACGGAGTCGTCACCGACCATGCGCAGCAGCACCCCGGGAGCGTCGGCCTGCGCGGCGGGCGACAGCCCGGCGAAAGCCTCCTCGGCGATCAGCCCGAGCGCGGGGGCGCCGGGCCCGGGCGGCGGCAGCCGGCCGCCGGCCCGCGCGCCCGCCGCGAGGTCCTCGTCCGTCTCCTCCCCTGCCGTCGTCACCTCCGGTCCGGGGTCGCCGTCCGTACTCGCCCCGGGCAGGACGGTCCCGGGCAGGACGGCCTCCCGTACGGCCGTGCCACCGAGCAGATCCATCAGCAGTTCGCGCGCGGTCGGACGGTCGGCGGCGTCCTTGGCCAGCGCGGCGGCCATCAGCGAGCGCAGCGGCTCGGCGACGTCTCCGAGGTCGGGATCGACGGTGAGGACCCGGTGCATCACGCCGCCCAGGCTCTCGGCCTTGAACGGGTCCTCGCCGGTGGCCGCGAACAGCGACACCCCGCCCCAGGCGAACACGTCCGCCGGAGTCCCGGCCCGCTGCCCGACGAACACCTCCGGCGCCATGAACGTCGGCGTCCCGGCGACGATCCCCGTCGGGGTCAGCGACATCTCCTCGGTCCTGGCCACACCGAAATCGATCATCCGGGGCCCGTCCGGGCCGAGCAGCACGTTCTCCGGCTTGACGTCGCGGTGGACCACCCCCGCCTGGTGGATCGCGGTCAGCGCGGTGGCCAGCGCGACGGCGAGCCGGTGCAGGGTCTCCCCGGTGTACGGCCCGGCCTCGCGGACCGCCTCCCGCAGGTTCGGCCCGGCGACGAACTCGCTGACGATGTACGGCCTCGGCGCGTCGAAGTCCGCCGCGAGGACCCGGGCCGTACAGAACGACGCCACCCGCCGCGCCGCCTGCGCCTCCTTGACGAACCGCGCCCGCAGCCCCGGATCGGACGTGACGTCCCCGTGCAGCGCCTTGATCGCTACCCGGTGACCCTCGTCGTCGTACGCCTCGTAGACGATTCCCTGGCCGCCCACGCCCAGCCGCCCGGCCAGCCAGTATCGGCCCAGTTTCGCCGGGTCTCCCGGAGCGAGCGCCGTCAATCCCATGGAGAGAACCCCCCGCTCCCGCCGACGTCACCCCTTAGACGCCGGTGCGTCCGGAGAAGTTGTGGAAGATGCGGTGAATCGCGCACACAGGGCTGACATGTGCGTCAAAATCTTCTTACCGCGAAAGTCCGCTAACCCCCCGAGAGTGGGTTCCGATGCGGAAGATGTTGCCGCGCATGACCGCGGAGTCGCTGCCCGAGAAGCTCGACGACCTGCCCGTGGAGTCGAAGGACTTCCTCCAACTCGTAGCCGTGGATTTCGGCGGGACCTACCACGTCTACCTCGCGGCCAAAGACGAACGGCTCAAGATGACCAGGCTCTCGATGAGCCTGCTCGCGGCCCCGTTCGCCGCGGCCATCGCGCTGGTGAGCGCGAAGGTGCTCGACCCGGTGGCGTTGACCTCGTGGGGCGGCGTGCCGTGGTACCTGTTCGCGATGGTCGCCGCGTTCGGGGTGCTGAACCTCCTGCCGTTCCTGCGACTGATCGAGGCGGTGAACGCGCACATGCGGACCGCGCGTGCGCTCAACAACTTCCGCCTGCTCTACGTGGTCCAGCTCAAGGACCACTTCTCGGCCCTCGGCTGGACCCCCAACCTGCCGGTCGACCCCCGCTATCCCGAGACCTACGCTCCGCTCGCCTGGCCGGGGGTCAACGTGATGATGCTGGCCCTGGTCAACAGCTCCTACGTGGCGGTCGGCGTGCTCGGGCTGGTCGGGACCGATCCCAACGCGGCTCTGCTCCTGGTGGTCATCGGGCTGCTCGCCCTGCTCCATTACTTCGTCTACTACGTCCGCGCCAACGTCTCCCGACAGCGCAGACTCCCACACAACCCATTCCATTTCCCCAATGTGGAGACCTGAATGCCCGACCTCCTCAGATTCACGTCTTGTGGGGAGACGTGGATCTGGCTGATGCGACACGTAAACAACACCGGCAGGCCCGCGGAGGACGACCGGGGCCCGATCATCGAAGCTCAGGCGGTGCTTTTCGAGATCGCCGGCCTCGGCTGGGACGATCCGATCCTGGAGTCCTTCGGCGACTCGGGGAAGATCCCGCTGTACGCCAGCAAGTTCAGCGAGTGCGCGGTCGTCCCGCCCTTCAAGTACAGCTACGGCGGCCGGCTCCGCCAGTTCCTCGGCGTCGACCAGCTCAACTGGGTCGCCGACGTGCTGCGCGCCAAGCCGTACACCAAGAGTGGCTGGATCTCCCTCACCGCCCCGGGCGAGTCTCCCGACGCGGTGCCCTGCCTGACCAGCCTGGCCTTCCGGCTCCGCGACGGGCGGCTGGCGATGACCGCCGCCTTCCGCTCGCAGAACGTGTTCACCTCCTACCTGAACTACGTGCCACTGCGTAGTATCCAGAGCGAGGTCGCCGGCGACCTCGGGGTGGGTTGTGGGTCAATGAGGGTCTTCGTCGACGTTCCGCACTTCTACGCCGCGGATGCGGCGACGGTCGGGGAGATCCTCCGGCTGTCGGAGCGCGATGGGCTCGGCGAGGGAACATCGGTACGAGGTCCTGCTCGTGGATTTGGACGGGACCGTGGTCGACTACGCCCGAACGGAGCGAGGCGCGCTTCATGAGGTCCACCACCGCTTCTTCCGGATGGGTCGCGCGGAGTTCCTGACGGCCTTCCACGCCGCCAACGAGCCGCTCTGGGCGGCCTACCGGGAGCATCGGATCACCCTGGCCGAGCTGCGGCTGGAACGCTGGGCCAGGATGGGCGCCCGCCCCGCCGTCGCGACCGCGTTCGAGGACGCGCTCGGCCGGAACGTGACCCTGTTCCCGGAGGCCAGGGCCGCCCTGCGGCGGTTGTCCCGGCGCTTCAGGCTGGCCTTGGTGACCGACGGCATCGCCCATGTCCAGCGGGCCAAGCTCCGCCGCACCCGCATCGGCGGGTTCTTCGAGCACGTGGTGATCGCGCCCGAGGTGGGGCTGCGCAAGCCCGACGGCGCGCTGCTCCATCACACCCTGAACCTGCTGAGGGCCAAAGCCGGCCAGGCGCTCATGGTCGGCGACTCCCCGGTGAGCGACGGCGGCTGCGCCCAGGCCGCCGGAGTGGACTTCTGCTGGGTGAACCGCACGGGAGCGCCGCCGGCCCCCGGCATTGCCGTGCACCGGACCGCCACCTGCCTCGCCGCCCTCTAGGCCCATCGGGTGGACGACGGAACCGGACTGGACATCACCGAGCAACGCCACCCGTAGCATTCGCTGCCAGGAGAGAAGACCAGGTCATGCCAGCGCTACGCGCACACAGCGCGAAATCTGACCGCTGCGGTCGGGGGCGGCTGGTACGCCGTGCGGCGCGTGGCGGTCTCGGCTCACGGAAGTGCGCACGGCCTGTCCGATGTCCGCTGCGGAGCGATCCTGACCGAGCTGGCGCGCAATCTGGAGGCCGAGACACGGATGGAAGGCCAGGTCTGGATGCGCGCCCCGTCGCAGCGGGCGTCGTAGCCCATAGACGGGCGTGGCGGCGTGGGATCTGGAGGGACGCACGTCGCCACGTCTGCCAGGAGTCATCCGGGAACTCCTGGCCCCGTTCCTCCCCCGTTCTCGGCGACTGCCGGTCTCGTGACCTGGCTGAGGTCGGCTCCGTTCTGGCGCGTCCCCACGCGCGCGATGCATCGTTGCCCCCACAGCGCGCATCGGCGGAGACGACGTACGCCAAGGGACACGAGCACGTCAGGCGGTCGAGGGTGGGGGAGGAATCACCCGGCATCGCCGGAGAAGCCATCGACGAATGTCATCGCATGGCACACCGCATCACGTTTGGGCATGTCAAAGCCCTTTTGTTCATCTGCTGAACATCGGGGCTCGTCAGGCTGCGTTGAAGTTGGGCCTTGCCGAAAGCCTGCCTGAAGGTAACTTCTGTAGCTAGATCTTCACAGCGCGCAGGCGATTCTGGCCGATGACCGTGATGTCCTCGACGTCGGAGGTGAGGACGGTCACCGGCCCGGGAAGGCGGAGCGCGGTGGCGCACACCATGGCGGCGACGGCGTATTTGTGACCGTGCAACCCGACCGCGGCGAGCAGCCGGGCCGCGTCACGGGCGATCTCCCGGCTGACGGGTTCGACACTCAGCCGGGAGAGGGTCCAGTCGTAGCGAGCCCGGTTGAGCCGGGGGTAGGACACCTCGACGAGAGTGGCGGCGCTGACGACGACGCGAACGTCCTCCTCCTCCGCCGCCACCAGCCAGTCGGTCAGCTCGGGCGTCTGGAGGATCGCCTTCGACAGGCCCTCGCAGTCCAGGACGAGTGATCCCGGCATCATGCGGCCGATGGGTGATCGCCACCCCGCGCCTCGGGTTCGGTCCGCAACAGGGCACGCTTGGCCTCCACCCCGGCGCGGTCCGCCGGACCGTGCCGGGACTCGGCGGCGGCGATGAGTTCGCGGAGATTGTCGCGCTCCACCTGCCGGGCCAGCGCCTTGGAGACGTACGCGGAAAAGCTGGCACCGCCGATCCGCGCCTGCACGGTTGCCGCCAATTCCTCGGGAATTGTGACGCTGAACTTCTTGGTTCCACCGCTCATGCCACCAGAAGTAGCATATTCAAGGCGATGAAACTCGATCCACCGTAGGACCCGGGTTTTTGCGTTCTGGATCACCGGAACCGGCGCAGTCGCAGGCTGTTGGTGACCACGAAGACCGAGGAGAAGGCCATGGCGGCTCCGGCGATCATCGGGGTGAGCAGCCCGAGGGCGGCCAGGGGGATCGCCGCCACGTTGTAGGCGAAGGCCCAGAACAGGTTGCCCTTGATGGTGCCCAGCGTGCGGCGGGACAGACGGATCGCGTCGGCGGCGACCAGGAGGTCACCCCGGACGAGGGTGAGGTCGGAGGCCTCGATCGCGACGTCGGTGCCGGTGCCCATCGCCATGCCGAGATCGGCCTGGGCCAGCGCGGCGGCGTCGTTGACGCCGTCGCCGACCATGGCGACGGTGCGGCCTTCGGCCTGGAGCCGTCTGATCACCTCCACCTTGCCGGCGGGCAGCACGTCGGCGACGACGTCCCGGATGCCCACGGCGTCGGCGACGGCACGGGCCACCGCCTCGCCGTCGCCGGTCAGCAGGATCGGACGCAGCCCCAGCCGGCGCAGGGCGGCGACCGCCTCGGCGGAGGTCGGTTTGACCGCGTCGGCGACGGTCAGCACCGCCCGGGCCCGACCGTCCCAGCCGACCGCGACGACGCTCTCCCCACGGGCACGGGCCCGGCCCAGCTCCCGTTCCAGCCCGTCCGGCAGGCGCTGGGACCACCGCTCCAGCAGGCTCGGCCGTCCCACGAGGACGGCGTGCCCGTCCACGACGCCCTGGACGCCGAGGCCTTCCACGTTCGCGAAGTCCTCGACACCGGCGGTGGAGCCCGCGGCCCGGGCGATCGCCCGGGCGATCGGATGCTCGGAGGCCGACTCCAGCGCTCCCGCCAGGCGCAGGACCTCCCGCGGGTCCTCGCCCTCGGCGGTGAAGACGTCTTTGAGAGTCATCTTCCCCGAGGTCACGGTGCCGGTCTTGTCCAGCACGACGGTGTCCGCCTCGCGGGTCGACTCCAGCACCTCGGGCCCCTTGATGAGGATGCCGAGCTGGGCGCCCCGGCCGGTGCCGACCATCAGCGCCGTGGGCGTGGCCAGGCCCAGGGCGCAGGGACAGGCGATGATCAGCACGGCGACGGCCGCGGTGAAGGCGGTCGTGGCGCCGTTGCCGGTGCCGAGCCAGAGCCCGAGGGTGGACAGGGACAGGACGATCACGACCGGCACGAACACTCCGGAGATGCGGTCGGCCAGCCGCTGCACCTGCGCCTTGCCGTTCTGCGCGTCCTCCACCAGCCTGGCCATCTGCGCGAGCTGCGTGTCGGAGCCGATCCGGGTCGCCCTGACCAGCAGCCGCCCGGAGGTGTTCACCGTCGCGCCGGCCACGGTGTCCCCGGGGCGCACCTCCACCGGGACGGATTCGCCCGTCAGCATGGAGACGTCCACGGCCGAGGAGCCCTCCTCGACCACGCCGTCAGTGGCGATCTTCTCGCCGGGCCTCACCAGGAACAGGTCACCGGCTGCGAGCTCGTCGATCGGGACGAGCCGCCCGGAGGCCAGTGTGACCTCCTTGGCGCCCATCGACAGCAGCGCCCGCAGCGCGGCGCCCGCCCTGCGCTTGGAGCGAGCCTCGAAATAGCGTCCGGCCAGGATGAAGGTGGTGACCCCCGCCGCGGCCTCGAAGTAGACGTTGCCCATCCCGTCACCGGGCGTCAGGGGGAACACGAGGTCGTGCCGCATGCCGGGCATGCCCGCCGTACCGAACAGGAGCGTCCACAGCGACCAGCCGAAGGCGGCGAGGGTGCCCAGCGAGACCAGAGTGTCCATGGTCGCGGTGCCGTGCCGCAGGTTGGTCCAGGCGGCCTCATGGAAGGGCCGGCCGCCGTAGACCACGACCGGTGCGGCGAGGCAGAGGGAGAGCCACTGCCAGCCGTCGAACTGCAGCGCCGGAACCATCGCCAGCGCGACGACCGGCACGGACAGGGCGGTCGAGACGGCCAGGCGCCGCCGGAGCGTGGCGAGCCCGTCACGCTCGCGCCCCTCCTCCCTCGCCGGCCCGGCGGCGGGCAGCCGGGCGGTGTAGCCGGCCTTGCGCACCTCGGCGACCAGGTCCGCGGGGCTGACGTCCCGGGGGTAGGAGACCTTGGCCTTCTCGGTGGCGTAGTTGACCGCCGCGGTCACGCCGTCGAGCCTGTTCAGCTTGCGTTCGATCCGGGCCGCGCAGGAGGCGCATGTCATGCCGCCGATGGCGAGCTCGACCTCGCCGCCGCCGTCCGACGGCCCGGTAGTGGTCATGGACGTCACGGTTTCTCCTTGTGCCTGGTCTACCATCGTGCGCGCCCGACGACCGCGGAGGGTAATCGGGGGGTACGAAAACGACGACCGGCTAGGAAACGAACAACGTCTGCGATGACTTCCGCGTCACGCGGTGATGGCTGGGCAGGATCGTCGGCCCGCGTCCGACGCGGGGAACGTCCGTGGAACGCCTCGGCGAGCAGGCCCACCGGTGGTGTTCAGCTCGGCGAGCAGGCCCACCGGCGTGTTCACCTCGGCGAGCTCCATCCCGCCCGGTCCTGACCCCCGTGACTCCGGTGCACGAAGGGTGCCAGCAGCCCGGGCACCGATTCCTCGGCGAACGCCAGCCCCTGCGGGACGGAGACGTCCCTGACCTTGTAGGCCTTCTTTCCAGCCGCCGTGGTGGCCGCGAGCGTGAGCAGGCCCGCTCTCCGCTGGAAGGGCGAACGGCTGACGGTCCAGCCGATGATCGCGCTACGGCGGAGCACCACGGTCCTGCGCCGGGCCGTGCCGTACCGGGTGACGAGGTAGCCACCGTGGAGACCGTGGCCCAGGTTGCGGTAGGCGTCGCGGGCCAGGAGCAGCCCGGCGGACAACCCGGTGAGCAGCAGGACCGGGCCGACCGGCCAGAGCAGATCCGGGATACGGCTCAGCCACGCGGCGAGCCCGGCAAACAGCGCCACGAGGACCAGCGGCGGCCAGAGCGCGTGGACGATTCTGCGGCGCAACGCTGCCCGGGGGTGGGGCCTGAGCGTCATGAGGGTCGGTGAGACGGCCTCGGCGAGCACCGCGGCGGCGCTGCGGTGGACCTCGGCGCGGGGGGACGGAGGCAGCAGGGCCGTCGAGTCGTCCTCGGCGAGCCCGGTGGCCACGGCGTTCAGCCTGGCGCCCCCGCCCCAGCGCAGCGGCAGCGGCTCGGCCACCTCGACCCCGCGCAGCCGCCGCTCCTCCAGCGACAGGGACCGGGTGGTCAGCAGGCCGCGCCGGACGAGCAGGGTGCGATCGGGCTCGCGGGTCAGGCGGAACCTCCACCAGGACTCGATGTAGAGCAGGAGCGTGCAGGATAGGCCGATCACCAGGACGACACCGGCGGAGACGGCGGCGACCGCGATCGGGTGCGTCATGGTGACGGCCCACAGGTCGCCGAGGAAACCGACCTCCGCGGGGTTGATGCCGAACATGTCCAGCACGCGGAAGAACAGGCCGAACGGGGCCAGACCGAGCGGCAGCGACCAACTGCTCAGCAACGCGTAGCCGATCCAGGCCGGGCGCAGCTCCGCGATGGCGGAGTCGGCGGGGGCCGCACGACCGAGCAGGCTCTGCCTGAGGCGCAGAGCGTCGGCCCGGGAGACCCCGTCGAGGGCGAATCCCTTCTCAGCGTCGTTCTGGCCGGTGCCGACTTTGACCGTGGTCAGGCCGAAGATCCGGTGGAGCGGATTGGCCGTCAGGTCGACGCTGCGCACCCGGTCACGCGGGACCGACCGATGCCTGCGGAAGAGCAGGCCCGAGCGCAACTCGACGCGTTCGCCGGTGACCCGGTAGCGGGTGGTGGCGTAACGGAGCAGGCCGATCACGCTGATCACGGCGAAGGCGACGAGGATCGAGCCGAGAGTGATGGCGGTCTGCAGATTCAGCCGGTCGCGGGCGACCAGGGCGGTGATCGCCAGGGGTGCCAGCGGCCCGGCCACCCAGCCCAGGCTCAGCCACGGCATCCGCGGATCGAGACGCATCCACTCCGCGCCGTGTTTCCCCTGTTCGCCGTGCTCACCGTGTTCGCGGGCAGTCGCCCACGGGTGTCCTGCGGCATCGGCGGGAACTCCGCCGGGCTCTCCTGCGCGGCGCCTTCGGCCGGTGGTCGTCTCATCGCGGTTCACGTGGCATCACCGGGGGTGTCCTGGGTCCGCGCGGTGAGCCGCTCGACGAGGGTGACGGCGAGGGCGTGATCCAGCCCATTGATCTTTATCGCGCCCGCCGCCGAGGCGGTGGTGACGGTCACCCCGGCCAGGCCGAAGATCTGCTGGATCGGGCCCCGGACCGTGTCGACGGTCTGGATCCGCGACATCGGCGCGACCCGCCACTTCTGCCAGATCCATCCGGAGGAGGCGTAGACCGCCTCATCGGTGATCTCCCAGCGGTGCACCCGGAAACGCACACGTGGCATCACCAGCGCGTAGACGATCCCCGGCAGCGCGATGACCAGCGCCGGCAGCAGCAGCCAGAACCGGGCGGGCGGGATCAGGAGAGCGAGCAGGACCAGCACCAGGACCGGGGGCGCCACGATCACGGCCGCCTGGCTCGTCCACCACCCGATCGCCCTGCCGTCCACCGGATGCCGGGGCGGGCGGAGCCTGAGGTCCCCGCCGGCCGCGGCGCCCCACGCTCCGGACTCCGGATATCGGGCCGCCTGACCGCCGACACCTGTCTCGCCGATCTCCATCACCACTCTCCCGTCCTCACGGCCCGCGCCCGGTGGATCACCTCGGTGAGCGATCATGATTTCTGGTCGCATGTCTCATTTTTTGGCCGTGTGGCCAAAATCTAGCACACGCGGCCAGGATTCTCGGATCCAGTTCTCGGCGGGCGCGGTCGCCCGGCGGAAGGCGCGCGCCGCGGGGAGAAGCCCCGGGAGCGCACGCCTCCCGCGGGACGATCAGGCCGGCAGGCCTCTGATCCGCTCCGCGGCCGGGTCGTAGAGGGGTTCGGCGGTGACGACGGCACCCACCCAGACGCCGGTGACGCCGACCTCGACCCGGTCACCGGGGACGGTCTCGGCCGGCAGGTAGGCGTAAGCGATCGAGCGCTCCACGCGATGGCCGTACCCGCCGCTGGTCACCCGGGAGGCCGGCTCGCCGCCCACCCGGACCGGCTCCCCCCCGAGGCAGACCTGACGGGGGTCGTCGAGGACGAGACAGACCAGGCGCCGCCCCGGGACCGCTTCCAGCGCGGACCGGCCGAGGAAGTCCTTGTCCCGAGCCACCGCGAAGCCGAGGCCCGCCTCGGCGGGGGTGGTCTCCGGGGTGATGTCCAGGCCCCAGACCCGGTAGCCCTTCTCCAGGCGCATCGAGTCGATCGCCCGGTAGCCGGCCGGGCGCATGCCGTACGGCGTGCCCGCCTCCATGAGCGCGTCCCACAGCGTCAGGCCGTATTCCGACGGGCAGTACAGCTCCCAGCCGAACTCGCCCACGAACGTCACCCGCTGGGCCAGCACCGGGACGTTCCCGACGCTGATCTCCCTGGCCTTCATGTAGCCGAAGGTCAGGTCGTCGTCGGACAGCCTGCCGAGGATGTCCAGCGCGCGCGGACCCCACAGGCAGTAGCAGGCGTGGGCCGAGGTGACGTCCCGGACGTCGAGGTCGTGGCCGCGCAGCCAGGCCGCGTCGTGGACACCGAAGGCGGTGCCGGTGACGAGGCGGAAGCGGTCCTCGGCCAGGCGGGTGACGGTGAGGTCGGCCTCGATGCCGCCGCGCTCGTTCAGGAGCTGGGTGTAGACGATCGAGCCGGGGGGCCGGTCGAGCTGCCCGGCGCACACGCGCTGCAACCTCACCAGAGCCTGATGTCCAGATATTTCAAGCTTTGAGAATGAGGTCTGGTCGAACAGCCCGGCCGCGTCCCGCGTGGCCAGACACTCCTGCCGGATCGCCGGCGACCAGACGCGGCCGGCCCATCCGGCCGGGCGCACCTCCCGCGCCGACGCCCCCTGCGCCGGCGACTCCCATGTCGGCGACTCCCGTATCGGCGTCTCCAGCGCCTGCGTCCCCTGCGCCGGCGACTCCCGTATCGGCGACTCCCGTATCGGCGACTCCGGTGCCGGCGTCTCCAGTGCCTGCGTCCCCTGCGCCGGCGACTCCCGTATCGGCGACTCCCGTATCGGCGACTCCGGTGCCGGCGTCTCCAGTGCCTGCGTCCCCTGTGCCGACGCCTCCGGTGCCGACGTCTCTCCTGCCGGTGTCTCCCGCGTCCGGGGCGATGGGCCCGCGTTGGACTCGAACCAGTTGACCCGCTCCCAGCCCGCCTTCTCGCCGAACGCCGCGCCCAGCTCCGCGTGCCGTACCCACGCCGGAGAGCGGCGCAGCGGACGGGCGGCGGTGCGCTCCTCACCCGGGTAGACGATGTCGTAGTACTTCGAGTAGGAGTCGAGCGCCTTGGCCCGCGCCCACGACGCGGACCGGGCATGGCCACCGAAGCGGCGCAGGTCCATGCCGAACACGTCGTATTCGGGCGAGCCGTCCACGATCCACTCGGCCATGACCTTGCCCACGCCGCCCGCGGCGGCCAACCCGTGGACGCAGAACCCGGCCGCCGCCCACAGACCGCGGACCGCGGTCTCGCCGAGCAGGAACTCGCCGTCCGGGGTGAAGGCCTCGGGTCCGTGGACGACCTTCACGATCCCGGTACGGCCCAGCGCGGGAACCCTCCGCACCGCCGACTCCCACGATTCCTGAAATTTCGGCATATCGGCAGCGAATAGTGTCCGAGGCTCCGCCAGCGGGTGCGCCGCGTCCCAGATCTCCGGGGTCCGGATGTATCCCCCGACCAGGATGCCCCCGCGCTCTTCCCTGAAGTAGACGATGTTGTCCGGGTCCCGGACCGTGGGCATAGAGGAGGGAACGTCGAAAGGCTCGGTGACGACATACTGGTGCTTGATCGGAACAACGGGGATGTCCACCCCGGCCAGCCGCCCGACCCACCCGCTGGCCGCGCCCGCCGCGATGACCACGGTGTCGGCCTGGACCGACCACTCTTGCGCGCCCTCGCCGCCCTCGGAGGCCTTCGCGACCGACGCGAGACGGACACCGGAGACCTCGCCGCCCACCACGTCGAGTCCCGTCACCCGGACACCGGTGAAGATCCGCACACCCAGCTTCTCCGCCCCGGCCGCCAGCGCTTTGGCCAGCAGCGCCGGGTCGAGCCAGCCGTCTCCCGGCAGCCAGAGCGCGGCCCGCACGTCACGCGCGTCGAGCAGCGGCAGCATCTCCTTCGCCTCGGCCCCGGAGAGCACCGACAGGCCCAGGCCGTAGGTCTCCCCGGCTCCCGCCAGCCGCAGCGACTCCTCCACCCGCTCGGGCGTGGTCGCCAGGCGAAGGCCGCCCACCCCGTGCCAGCCGGGGTCCATTCCGGTCAGCTCGGCCAGCTCGGGATAGAGACCGGCCGAATACATGATCATCTTGGTCTGGGTGACGGTCGAGCGGAGCTGGCCCACGAATCCGGCCGAGTGCCAGGTGGTCCCCTCGGTCAGCTCGTGCTGCTCGACCAGGATCACCTCGCTCCAGCCGAGCCTCGCCAGATGGTAGGCCACGCTGCATCCGGCCACCCCGCCGCCGATCACGACGGCCCGTGCGGAGTTGGGAAGTTCCAAGGTCGGCAACCCCTCTGTAACAACTCACTCGCATAATCGGATCAATGGTCTGAAGGTAGGCCAAAGGAGTGCGGCATGCCAGATGCTCTCGCGGACGTCCGGAAATGGGCCGGACAGCCCGTTACCGAGACACCGATCAAGGGTGGGTTCAGCCACCGGATCGCCCGGCTGGACGCAGCCGACGGACAGCGATGGCTGCTGCGGGTGCTCGATCCGAGGGTCGCGGAGGCCGGGCTCGGCATCCCCCTCGACCAGGAGATCGCCAACACGCTGCGCGCGGCCGAGACCGGAGTCGGCCCGCGGGTCCTGCACCGGATGCCCGGTGCCCTGCTGCTGGAGTATCTCGACGGCCTCACCCTGAGCGCGCACGACGTGCGGACGCTCCCCGGCTCGATCGCGGCCGCCTGCCGCCGCCTGCACTCCGGGCCCCGGTTCGTCAACGACTTCTCCATCTTCCGCAAACTCGACGAATTCCTCGCCATCTGCCATACCCACGAACTGCGTACACCCGACGGCTTCGAGGACCGGTTGCCGGCCGCGGCGGAGATCGAACGGGCGCTGGCCGCCGACCCGCTGCCCTCGGTGCCCTGCCACAACGACCTGTTGCCGGCCAACCTCATCCGGTGCGGCATGGAGATCAGGATCGTGGACTACCAGCTCTCCGGGAACAACGATCCGGCCTTCGAACTGGGCGACATCGCCGCCGAGGCGGATTACGACCCCGACCTGACCGGCCGGCTGACCCGCGCCTACTTCGGCGAGAGCGATCCGCGGCTGATCTCCAGGGTCCGGCTCAACCTGATCATGTCCAACCTGACCTGGTCCCTCTGGTTCGCCGTGCACCACGGGCTGCTGGGGGAACAGGCGGCGGCGGCCGACTTCGACTACGACGCGGAGGCGGCCGACAAATTCGCGCGAGCCGTACGGGACCTGGACGGATCGGGGTTCGGGCGGCTCGTCGACGACGTCCGGGGCGGGCGCACACCGGGCGCCCCGGATTCCCCACCCCGGGGTGACTCCCCAGCCTCGCGGGTAAGACCCCCCATGTAAGACGCAAGGAGGCTTGAATGACCAAGCCAGTGCCAACCACGGACGCAGACGCCAAACGGCTCGCCGAGCTGGGCTACAAGCAGGAGCTCTCTCGCAGCTGGAGCGGCTTCTCCAACTTCGCCATCTCCTTCTCCATCATCTCCATCCTGGCCGGCTGCTTCACCACCTTCGGGCAGGCCTGGAACAACGGCGGCCCGATCGCCATCGCCTGGGGCTGGCCGCTGATCTCGATCTTCATTCTGATCATCGGCCTGTGCATGTCCGAGCTGGTGTCGGCCTATCCGACCGCCGGCGGGATCTACTGGTGGGCCGCCAAGCTGGGCAGGCCGATCCACGGCTGGTTCACCGGCTGGTTCAACCTCATCGGGCTGATCGCGGTCACCGCCTCGGTGGACTACGGCTGCGCGACGTTCATGAACATCACGGCCAACCGGTTCGTCGAGGGCTTCGAGGTCTCCCTGGGCAACACCTTCATCCTGTTCACGATCATCCTCGTGCTGCACGCGCTGATCAACATCTTCAGCCACCGGCTGATCTCCGTGCTGCAGAACGTCTCGGTCTGGTGGCACGTGTTCGGGGCGGCCGTGGTGGTGATGATCCTGGCCTTCGGCCCGGACCGGCACCAGTCGCTGTCGTTCGTGTTCACCGAGCGCTTCAACAACTCCGGCTTCTCCGACACGTCGTTCTGGTTCTACGTGCTGCCGCTCGGCTTCCTGCTGACCCAGTACACGATCACCGGCTTCGACGCCTGCGCGCACGTTTCCGAGGAGACCCACGGCGCCTCCACCGCGGCGGCCCGCGGGCTCTGGCAGTCGATCTTCTACTCGGCGATCGGCGGCTGGGTGCTGCTGCTGGCGTTCCTGTTCGCGGCCACCGACGTGGACGCGGTGAACAAGGAATTCGGCTTCGTGGGAGCCATCTTCACCTCGTCGCTCACCCCGGTCCTGGCCACGGTGATCTTCGGTATCTCCACGCTCGGGCAGTTCTTCTGCGGGATGAGCTGCGTGACCTCGATGTCCCGGATGACGTACGCGTTCTCGCGGGACGGCGGCATCCCCGGCTGGCGGCTCTGGTCGAAGGTGGACAAGAACCGGACCCCGGTCAACGCGATCGTGTTCGGCTGCGTCGCGGCGCTCGTGCTGACCCTGCCCGCCCTCTACAAGGCTCCGACCGGCACCCCGCTGGCGTTCTACGCGGTGGTCTCGGTCGCGGTCATCGGCCTCTACCTCGCCTTCGCCATCCCGATCTGGCTCCGGCTGAGGATGGGGAACCGCTTCCAGCCCGGCCCGTGGACGCTGGGGGCGAAGTACAAGGTCATGTGCTGGATCGCGGTGATCGAGATCGTGGTGGTCTCGATCTACTTCATCATGCCGCTGGCCCCGGCGGGCGTGCCGTTCAACAAGGACGACCCGGCCACCCCGGGAGACGAGACGTTCACCTGGACAGCGGTCAACTACGCGCCGATCGTGGTCGGGCTGATGGTCCTCGGGGTGGGCCTGTGGTGGGCGCTGTCGGCCCGGCACTGGTTCACCGGGCCGCGCCGTACGGTCGACGAGGACCAGCCGGCCCTCTGATCTCCCGCCCCTGGATCAGCTCGCCTCGAAGGCCTCCGCCACCGCGGTCCGGACCCGGTCCATGACTCCGGTGGTGGAGGTCTCCCGGCCCAGCGAGGTCATGTCGACCTCCGGCATGCCGCAGGCCACCGCCCAGCCCCACGGGGCCAGGTCGCCGTCCACGTTGAGGGCGAACCCGTGGCTGGTCACGCCCCGGCTCTGCCGCATGCCGATCGAGACGATCTTCCGGCCCGTCTCGATCGTCCACACGCCCGTGAGCAGCTCCGAGCCGGGCGGGGTGTCACGGCGCTCGGCGGGGACGCCCAGCGCGCCGAGCGCCCGGACCAGCCGGAGCTCGACCTCGCGGACGTAGTCGACGATCCCCTCGTCCTCGCCGAGCTTGACGATCAGGTATCCGACCAGTTGGCCCGGGCCGTGGTAGGTGAGCTGCCCGCCGCGACCCGTGCTCACGACCGGGATGCCGTGGGAAGGGTCGGGCAGGTGCTGCTCGGACGTGCGCCGACCGATGGTGTAGACCTGCGGGTGGCTGAGGAGCCAGAGTGTGTCGGGGCGCTCGTCGCGCTGACGCTGACCGACCAGGTCGGTCATCCGCTCCATGGCCTTCTCATAGTCGACCAGGTCGTCCTGGACGAGTGACAGGGGGCGTTGCCTCATGCCCCCAGCTTATTTTCAGTAGCGGACCGCGGGCGCCTTGGGGACGAGGATCCACATGAGCACGTAGACCACCCACAGCGGTCCCGGGATGAGCGAGAGCAGCAGCCACAGCACCCGGACGAGAGTGGGCGACCAGCCGAGGCTCTCGGCGATCCCGCCGCACACGCCGGCGATTATCTTGTGGTTTCTCGAACGGTGCACGTTGTCTCCCCGGATCGTTGTTCTTCACCTGTCCAAACGAAGGACGAAGACACCCACGTTCCCCGGCCGTCCCTGAGAAAACCCTGTCAGGGTCGATCCCAGGGCCGGACGGCCCGGATGACCAGATGACCCGGATAACTATTCGTGCACCTCCAAGTCATGGGCCTAGGCGAGGCTGCTTGATCACGGTACGTTCCGCCTTAGCACGCATGGGACCCCCAAGTTCCACCCCCCCAAGGAGCGTTATGCGCCTGCGCCTACGACGCAATCTGTTCCGGACCGCCACCCTGGTCACGGCCGCCGCCCTCCCGCTCGCCTTCACCCCGCCCGCGAGCGCGACCCCGACCACCACGGCCGGGACCGGTCTATCCGACGTCCTGGCCAATGCCCTTTCCTCCCAGGTCAAGGGCAAGAACGTGAAGAAGCACCTCGACAGGCTCCAGGAGATCGCCACCGCCAACGGCGGTACCCGCGCCGCGGGCACGCCCGGATACGACGCGTCCCTCGCCTACGTGAAGGACAAGCTGCGGCGGGCCGGCTACCGGGTCTCCACCACCGACGTGGAATACCCCGTCAACTGGGAGGAGTTCTCCCCCTCGGTCCTGGAGCAGGTCACGCCGGAGGCCAAGGCCTACGCCAACCCCGCCGACTTCGTCACGGTCGTCTCCTCGAGCGCCGGGGACGTCACCGCGCAGATCCAGGTGGTCGACGCGGTCATCCCGACACCGCCGAACCCCAACACCTCCACCGCGGGCTGCGAGGCCGCCGACTTCGCCGGGTTCGTACCCGGCCGGATCGCGCTCATCCAGCGGGGCACCTGCCCGTTCGTCGACAAGGCCACCAACGCCAAGGCGGCCGGCGCGGCCGGTGTGATCTTCTTCAACGAGGGACAGCCGGGCCGCACCGACCCGTTCCAGTTCGACATCAGGGAGTGGCGCTTCGGCTTCCCGGTCGTATTCGCCTCCACCGCCGTCGGCCTCGACCTGGCGGACACCCCTGGAACGACCGTCCACCTGAAGGTCGACGCGAAGACCACGGTCGGTAAGACCAGGAACCTCATCGCCGACTCCCCCTGGGGCGACAGGGACGAGGTCGTGATGGCCGGCGCCCACCTGGACAGCGTCACCGAAGGCCCCGGCATCAACGACAACGGCTCCGGCAGCGCCGCCATCCTGGAGACCGCGCTGAAGCTGGCCCACCTGCCCACCAGGCACAAGGTGCGGTTCGCCTTCTGGGGCGCCGAGGAGCTGGGCCTGCTCGGCTCCGACCAGTACGTCGCCGGGCTGTCCCAGGCCGAACGGGACAGGATTCGGCTCTACCTGAACTTCGACATGATCGCCTCGCCGAACGACGTCACCTTCCTCTACGACGGCGACGACTCCGACGCCGAGGGTTCCGGAGCGGGCCCGGCCGGATCGGCCGAAATCGAGAAGCTGCTGGAGAGGTTCTACGGCAAGCGCGGCCTGGGCTTCCGGGGCACCGACTTCGACGGCCGCTCCGACTACGGCGCGTTCATCGCGGCGGGCATCCCGGCCGGCGGGATCTTCACCGGTGCCGAGGGCATCAAGACCGCCGAGGAGGCCGCCGCGTTCGGCGGTACGGCGGGCGCCCCCTACGACCCCTGCTACCACGCGGCCTGCGACACCATCACCAACATCAACGACGCGGCGCTCGACCGCAATTCCAGGGCGATCGGCTACGCCGTCGCGTTCTACGCCTACGACCTGTCCACCATTCCCGACCGTGACGCCGCCGCCCTGGCGAAGTCCGCCACGGCCGCCGAGCGGGCGCCGGAGAACGCGGCCCGCTGACCCGTGTCCCGCGGATCTCACTGACGGCCGCCGCAGGCGGCAGATCCGAAGGCCACCGCCCAAGCGCACCACCACGCTGTACGGCGCGCACCCGCCAGGTGCGCGCCGCTCGGGGGACCCACGCAACCTCCCAACCCGAGGAGCATGATGCGCAACCTGTGGACCATCGGGATGGCGGCGATCCTGGCCATCCCCCTGGCGCTCACCACGCCGGCCGCGTCGGCGGCCGTCCCACCGGACATCTCGCTGGCCAACGTGAAGGCACACCTGGCGCAGCTGCAGTCCATCGCCACCGCCAACGGCGGCAACCGCGCCCACGGCCGGCCGGGCAACCTCGCCTCGGCGAACTACGTCAAGGGCCTGCTCGACGGCGCCGGGTTCACCACCACCCTGCAGACGTTCACCTACAACAGCGCGACGGGCTACAACGTCATCGCCGACTGGCCGGGCGGTGACCCCAACGACATCCTCATGGTCGGCGGCCATCTCGACAGCGTGACCGCCGGGCCGGGCATCAACGACAACGGCTCCGGCAGCGCCGCCATCCTGGAGACCGCGCTGGAGGTCTCCCGGCAGGCCCTGACGCCCACCAAGCATCTGCGCTTCGCCTGGTGGGGTGCCGAGGAGCTGGGGCTGCGCGGCTCGCAGTACTACGTCACCAACCTCCCCGCCGCCGAACGGTCCAAGATCAAGGGCTATCTGAACTTCGACATGGTCGGCTCGCCCAACGCCGGCTACTTCGTCTACGACGGCGACAACTCCGACGGCGTCGGCTCGGGTCCCGGCCCGGCCGGCTCCGCCCAGCTGGAGGCGACGCTCCAGGCCTACTTCACCTCGATCGGCGTGCCCACCCGGGGCACCGACTTCGACGGCCGCTCCGACTACGGGCCGTTCATCAACGTCGGCATCCCGGCGGGCGGCACGTTCACCGGCGCCGAGGGCATCAAGTCCAGCGCCCAGGCCACCCTCTGGGGCGGCACGGCGGGGCAGGCGTTCGACTCCTGCTACCACCGGGCGTGCGACACCTCGGCGAACATCAACGACACCGCGTTGAACCGCAACGCCGACGCGATCGCCTACGCGGTATGGACGACCGCCACGGCGGTCCCGCCCACGGTCGTCTGGCAGGACACCTTCGAGACGGCGACCGGCTGGACCGCCAACCCCGCCGGCACCGACACCGCCACCCTCGGCCAATGGGAACGCGGCGTCCCCCAGGCCACCACCTCCAGCGGCGCCAAGCAGCTCGCCACCCCCGTCAGCGGCAGCAACGACCTGGTCACCGGCCGCCTGGCCGGCACCTCCGCCGGCGACCACGACATCGACGGCGGCACCACCACCATCCAGTCCCCGGCCATCACCCTGCCGTCGGGCGGCCCGCTCAAGCTCGGCTTCTCCTGGTACCTCGCCCACGGCTCCAACGCCTCCAGCGCCGACTACCTGCGCGTGAAGGTCGTCGGCTCCACCACCACCCAGGTCTTCCAGCAGCTCGGCGCGGCCACCAACCGCAACGGCGCCTGGGCCACCGCCGAGGCCGACGTCTCCGCCTTCGCCGGCCAGAGCGTCCGCATCCTCGTCGAGGCCGCCGACGCCTCCACCGCCTCCCTCGTCGAGGCCGCGATCGAC
This sequence comes from Streptosporangium sp. CA-135522, assembly GCF_050949235.1. NCBI lineage: Bacteria > Bacillati > Actinomycetota > Actinomycetes > Streptosporangiales > Streptosporangiaceae > Streptosporangium > Streptosporangium sp. CA-135522. Next base: position 925,506 of record NZ_CP192026.1, on the reverse strand, counting down.
GACGTCAAGATCACCAAGTAGGCGCGGGCGCGGCTCCCGCTCCACGGATGGGAGCGGGAGCCGCGCCCGGATGATCAGTCCCCTTCGTGGACGTAGCCCCGGAGCGAGGACTCCGATCCCGCCTTGACGGTGAAGGCGGACTTCCTGTTGATCTCGCTGAGGCGACGGCCTTCGATCTGGTTGCCGCCGGGATCGCTGGTTGCCGCCGGGATCGGCCGTCCGGTTCACAGTCATCTCAAACCAATGACCGAGTCACGGAAAGTCCCACGCTCCGCTAGCCTCGCGTAGGTTACGCACGCACTGGGACGGAAGGTACCCAAGTTGATCGGCTGGTTCGAAGCGGTGGTCCTCGGACTCGTTCAGGGATTGACGGAATTTCTGCCGATCTCCTCCAGTGCCCACATTAGGGTCGTTTCGGCCTTGTTCGGGTGGCAGGATCCGGGAGCCGCGTTCACCGCGGTGATCCAGATCGGCACCGAGGCCGCGGTGGTCATCTACTTCCGCAAGGAGATCTGGGAGATCATCTCAACCTGGGTCCGCGCGTTGTGGACACCTGACCTGCGCAAGCACCACGCCGCCCGGATGGGCTGGTACATCATCGCCGGCACCCTGCCGATCGTCGTGCTCGGCCTGCTGTTCAAGGACAGCATCGAGACCGTCTTCCGCGACCTGCGACTGATCGGCACCACGCTGATCGTCTTCGGTCTCATCCTCTGGCTCGCCGACCGCACCGCCCGCAACAGGCTCACCCTGGACAAGCACCTCAGCTTCACGCACGCCCTGATCTACGGCTTCGCCCAGTCCCTGGCCCTCATCCCGGGCGTCTCCCGCTCCGGCGGCACGGTCAGCGCGGGCCTGCTGCTCGACTACCGCAGGGAGGAGGCCGCGAAATACTCCTTCCTGCTGGCCATCCCGGCCGTGCTGGGCGCGGGCCTCCTGGAGCTGTTCAAGATCGGTGACGGCAGCGCCCCCGACTGGGGCCCCACGATCCTGGCCACCGTGATCTCGTTCGCCGTCGGCTACGCCGCGGTGGCGTGGTTCCTGAAATACATCAGCACCCACCGCTTCACCGGGTTCGTGATCTACCGGATCATCCTCGGCATCCTCATCATCGCCCTGGTGAGCTTCGACGTCCTGTCCCCCACGGCCTGAGGCCGCCGCACGGCCCGGGTCCGAGGTCCGAACGTCCCATGGGTCCGGGGTCCGAGCGCCCCGTGACCTGAGGGCACCCGGCCGGCCGCCGGGCCCTTCCCGGCGCCGGCCGTACCGGCGGAAACAGCCCTCGCGGGATCAGACGATGACAGAGCGGTAATGAGTCGTCAGCCGTCCCTCGTCGTCCAGGACGTGGAAGGCGAGCGCGGGCGGCAGGTCGAGGTGGACGTGGTCCTGCGGGTGCGCGCGGGGCTCCCAGGGGAGCCGGAGCGTGGAGACGACCCCGGGTGCGACCAGCAGGGGCCGCCCGGCGAAGGTGGTCGCCGCCGGAGTGTGGGCGTGCCCGCACAGGAAGGCGGCGATCTGGGGGTGGCGGTCCGCCAGCTCGGCGAGTCCCTGTTCGCCGAACTGGCGGAGGCTGTCGATGTAGGCGCTGTGCAACAGGGCCGGCGGATGGTGGAAGGCGACCAGAACGGGCACCTCGTCCGGGGTCTGGGCGAGCACGTCCTCCAGCCAGGCCAGCGTCTCCTTCTCGAGAAGACCCTCGTCCTTTCCCGGCACCGATGAGTCGCACAGCGCGATGACGAATCCGGCGGCCCGGTGCACCTGGTTGACCGGCGCCGCCGATTCCGGCTGCAGCAGCAGGGAGCTCCGGAACGCGGCGCGCTTGTCATGGTTGCCCGGACAGATCAGCACCGGGTGCCGTGAGGTCAGCAACTGACGGGCCTGTTCGTACTCGGCCGGCAGCCCATGGTCGGCGATGTCCCCCGTGACCAGGACGGCGTCCAGGTCGTAGGGAAGGCCCTCCAGGTAGTCCATGACGGCCCGGGTGCGCTCGACGCTGCGCGGCTCACTGTCGATGTGGATGTCGCTGAGATGGGCGATCACGATCATCTCGGGGGCTCCTTCCGGGAGTGGTGCGGGATGGGGCGAGGACGGCCGGATGACCCCGGCCTGTGCGTCTCGCGTCTTCGACGTCCCGCGTCTTCGACGTCGGCGAGCCGGTCCGCCGCCGCGACCATCAAACCCCGGCCAAGAATCTACCGTGCGGCCCCATCATGGAAAGGTCCAGTTGTGTGCTGATCCGGTGGTCCAATTTCCGGGTGCCGGCCACGCCCGCCTGCCCTTAGAGACCTGGCCGACCAGGGCGAGCACGGTTCCGGTCAATGGCGGCCGTTGGAGACGGGCACGGGCTGCGCGACCTGTGGCGCCGCGGGCGGCCTGCGGTAGGTCGTCAGGGTGAACAGCAGCGCGACAAGACCGAAGGCGGTCGCCAGGACGGCGATTCCCGCCCTGCCGTACCGGTCCAAGGCCAGGCCGCCGGCCAGGGCGGCCAGGAAGACGCCCACGTACTGGGTGGCGGCCAGCAGCCCGAGCCCCACCGAGACGTTGCCCGCGACCGAGGTGACCATCCGGTGCTGCTGGGCGGGGGCTATCAGCCAGCCGAGCGCACCCCAGAGGAAGGCCCAGACGAGGGCGACGGGAAGGCTGGCGGTGGCCACCGGAACCAGGGCCACGGAGACGGTGATGCCCGCGATGCCGAGGAAGACCATCAGCCGGGGGCCGTAGGCGTCGGTGAGGCGGCCACCGAAGAGGTTGCCGATGATCCCGCCCAGGCCCCAGGCCCACAGGACGGCCGGGAGGGGGATGTCCAGCATGGAGCCCAGGTAGGTGTAGAGCGTGAAGGCCGCGGCGAAGGTGAGCGCCTGGGTCGCCAGGATGGCGAGCACTCCCCGGTCGGCGAGCGGGGCGAGCCGGTCGCGCAGGCTCGCGGGGACCCCGAGCCGGACCTCGGGGACGGCGGCGGCCACTCCCGCAAGGGCGAGCACGCCAAGCGCCGCGACCAGCCACAGGGTGGCGCGCCAGCTCAGCGCGGTGCCCAGCCAGGTGCCGATCGGCACGCCCAGCGCGGTGGCGACGGTCAGCCCGCCCATCACCAGCGCCAGCGCGCGTCCCCGCCGTTCGGGCGGGGCCAGGGCGGTGGCGACCGCCGAGGCGGTCGGGGTGAACAGTGCCGCACCCGCCGCGGCCAGCACGCGGGTGAGGAGAACGAGGGCGAAGCTGGAAGCCAGCGCGGTCAGCGCGTTGCCCACGACGAACACCCCCATGGCCGCGAGGAGCACATGCCGCCGCGCCATCTTCGAGGTGAGCGCGGCCAGGATCGGCGACAGCAGCGCGTAGGACACGGCGAACACGGTCACGAGCTGACCGGCGGCGGCCGGGGAGACGGCGAGGGAGCGGGAGATGGGGAGCACGAGACCGGCGGTGACGAAGGTGCCCGTGCCGATGGCGAACGTGCCCAGGGCGAGGGGGTACAGCCGAGGATTCACGAAACCTCCGAAATGGTTTGATGTCCTTCAAACTGTCCTATAGTTTGATCATTGTCAAACCATTTGGCCGAAGGCAAGGTGAGGAAGATGAACCGGTTGCCGCAACCCGCCATGGAGGACTTCCGGCTCGCCGACGTCCTGCGTGCCCTGGCCGATCCCGTCCGCCTGGAGGTCCTCGTCCGGATCTCCGGCGGAGGAGAGCATCCCTGCGTGCAGACGGGCGCCTCGCTGGGGGTGCACAAGTCGACCATGTCGCACCACTACCGGGTCCTGCGCGAGGCGGGCATCACCAGCACCCGCCAGGAAGGCCGTATCAAATACCTCAGCCTTCGCCGCGACGAGCTCGACAGCCGCTTCCCCGGCCTGCTCGACGCCGTCCTCGCCTCGGCCCCGCCACGACTCGACGCCGCCCTCACATCGGCCCCGCCACGAACGGCCTCCGACGCCTCGTCGCAGGAAACCCCGCGAACGGCCGCCCCGGCCTCCCCTTAGCGGGCCCCGCGAACACCGCTCCCGCCGGCGTTGGTCACCCGGTCGGCAGGACTGACGGGGTCAGCGTGACGTGGGGAATGCGGCGCGCGGTTCGGCCCCACATGAACGCGGTCACCTCGCGGCCCCTGACCGAGAGGATGACGACCACGATGAGGACTGCGACGCTGAGCGCGCCGTAGGCCGCGACGAATTTCTTCACCCTGCCGAAGGCCTGTCGGGTATGCGGGTGGTTGACGTGGCCGGCCTCGGTCGTGGTGCGGTTGGGGGTTTCCATGTCTCCACCTTCCTTCGTGTTGTCCGGTATGGACTCGAAGTTAGGGAGTGCGCAGGTGGGGCGGTATGGGCCTGGACGCACGGTTGGGTGGGTCTGGACCTACTTAAGGCCTAATCTGACGGGAATCGGGCTCCGTGCGCTGCACAGTGGACTCACCACACCGTTTCCGGCCGGTTCGGCGTAGCGCGGGACCCGCGGAGGCCCACGGTCGGGTCATGAAGTAAGAAGGAGAATCATGAGACAGCCGGTGTCCTGGGTGGCGAGCGCCTGCGTGGGGTTCGTGCGAGCGTGCGTCGTGGTGGTCGTCGCCATGCTGGTGCCGGCCGTGTGGGCCGCTGCCGTGGTGCTGTGGATCTGGTGGTGGGGCGGAGACCCGTGGTCGGGGATAGTGCCGCTCTTGTGGGCGTGTATCGGCACGCTCGCCCTGTCCCGCCCGGTGTGCCGGATGGTCCGCTCCCTCGTCGCGAAGTGGACGGGCACCGTCATTCCCGCCGGATACCGGCAGGCCGGGCCGGTGACACGGATGTCAACCGGGTACTGGTGGAACGGATACTCCTACGAGCGCACCGATCGGGACGCTCGCCAAGATCAGAAGATGCGGATCTGGTGGAGCGATCCCGCCACGTGGCGTGATCTGCGGTTCACAGGGATCGCGCCCGTCACCGTGGGCGTGATCGCGGCTGTCCCGCCGGCCGGAGCCGCGGCGGCGGTCCTCGGGTTGTCCCAGCCGGCGCTCTCCGCACGCCTTGCCGGGGTGCTCGGCCTGGTCGTGGCGATCGCCGGCGCCCCGTACGCGTGGCGGGCCGTCGAGCCGGTAGCCGTCCGCTTCCTGCGCGCGTCGCCTGCGATGACGATGGCCGACAGGGTGGATGAGCTGACGGCCCAGCGCGCGGACACAACGGTCGCACAGGCCGCCGAGATCCGCCGGATCGAAAGGGACCTGCACGACGGAGCGCAAGCACGCCTGGTCGCGCTCGGGCTGTCGTTGGCGACCGCGGAGAAGCTGATGGAAACCAACCCTGACCAGGCCAGGGCGCTGATGCGGGAGGCGCGCGTCGGCGCGGCCACGTCACTGACCGAGCTGCGTGACCTGGTCAAGGGGATCAGCCCGCCGGTGCTGAACGAGCGAGGGCTCGTCGACGCCGTCCGCGCTCTCGGCTTGGACAGCCCGCTCGAAGCGACGGTGGACGCCGACGTTCAGCTGCGTCTGGACCCGCCGATCGAGTCCGCCCTGTACTTCGGAATCGCCGAACTGCTGACCAACGCGGCCAAGCACGCCCACGCGTCCCGGGCGCGGATCTCCATCGCCCGGGACGACACCGCCGTCATCGTCGATGTCGAAGACAACGGCCGGGGTGGGGCCGGCGTGAACGCCGGCGGCGGACTCGACGGGCTACGCCGCCGCCTGGCGGCCTTCGACGGCACCGTGGAGATCACCAGCCCGGCGGGCGGTCCGACCCGCGTGAGAATGGTGGTGCCATGCGAATCGTTGTAGCCGAAGACCTCTACCTCCTGCGCGACGGGATGGTCCGCCTCATCGAGGCGTACGGGCACCAGGTGGTCGCGACGGCGACCACCGGACCCGAGACGCTCGACGCGCTGCTGAGGTGGCGGCCGGATGTCGCCATCGTCGACGTCCGCATGCCGCCGACCCAGTCGGACGAGGGCCTGCAGGCTGCTCTTGCCGCCCGCGGCGAGGTTCCCGGACTGCCGATCTTGATCCTTTCTCAGCACGTCGAACAGCTGTACGCGCGCGAGCTCCTGGCCGACGGCTCCGGTGGCATCGGCTATTTCCTCAAAGACAGCGTGTTCGACGCCGACCAGTTCATCGATGCGCTGGAACGCGTCGCCGGTGGCGGGACCGCCATGGACCCGGCCGTCATCGCCAAACTGCTGTCCAGCGGATCCTCCAACCGACGGCTCGGACAGCTCACCGAACGGGAACACTCCGTGCTCGGCCTCATGGCCGAAGGATTGTCCAATCAGGCCATCAGCCAGCGACTCTTCCTCAGCGAAAGCGCCATCAGCAAGTACACCACCTCCATTTTCGGCAAACTCGGCATCACCGATGACGACAACAACAACCGCCGCGTCCTCGCCGTCCTCACCTACCTGAACAAGCCCTGATGTACTTCTCGGGCCCAGCGGCGGGACAGATCCCAGACCAGAGAAGCCACGTCTTAAGCATGTTGCGATCGTCATGAACGACCGATTCCGAGAGAAGATCGCCGACACGCCTCACGGGGTGGCCGCAGCCGTCGAACCCTTCTCACAACCCGTTCTCGCACAAATCCTCGAACCGGATGGTTCTGAGAAACGTTGCGGACGGCCCTTCTCGCGCACCACCACGTCACCGCAGGCCAGGTGCGGGTTCGTTGGATTCCGCCCCACTGTTACCGGGACCCCTCCGGTCTCGGGGAGACTGGCCGGGTGCGTTCCGACTGGTCCGGCCTTCCCGTCCGCCACGTTCTGCCCGAGCTGCTCGCGGCCCTGAACGAGCGCGGCGTCGCCGTGCTCACCGCGCCTCCCGGCACAGGCAAGACCACCCTCGTCCCGCTCGCGCTGGCCGGGCTCCTCGACGGCTCGCCCCCCAGGCGGGTGATCGTGGCCGAGCCCCGCCGGATGGCGGCGCGGGCGGCGGCGCGGCGGATGGCGTGGCTGCTGGAGTCGGAGGTGGGCGCGGAGGTCGGCTTCTCGGTCCGCGGCGAGCGCAGGGCCGGCGCGAAGACGGTCGTCGAGGTCGTCACCACCGGAGTGCTCCTGCAACGGCTCCAGCGCGACCCCGAGCTCGACGGCGTGGACACGGTGCTGATCGACGAGTGCCACGAACGCCACCTGGACGCCGACACCGCGCTGGCCTTCCTCCTCGACGTCCGCGCCACCCTCCGCCCCGACCTGCGGCTGGTGGCCACCTCCGCCACCGCCGACGCCGCCCCCTGGGCCCGGCTGCTCGGCTCCGACGCCCCGGACGCCCCGGACCGCCCGGACGCCCCGGACCGCCCGAACGGCCCGGACGGCCCGGACGGCTTGGGCGGCCCTGAAGGCCCGGAAGGCTCGGACGGCCCGGCGACGGCCGTACCCCATGAGGACGCGACGCGGGCGGCGCCGATCGTGCACGCCAGCGGTGCCATGCACCCGGTCACGACCGTCTGGGCGCCGCCGCCCCGGACGGTGACGCCTCCGCGGGGTCTGCGGGTGGATCCCGCGTTCCTGTCCCACGTCGCCGACGTCGTACGGCGCGCGCTGCGGGAGCACGAAGGGGACGTGCTGTGCTTCCTGCCGGGCGTCGGGGAGATCGGCAGGGTGGCGGCGACGCTCCGGGACCTCGACGTCGACGTCGAGATCCTTCAGGTTCACGGTCAGGCCCCGGCACGCGTGCAGGACGCCGTGCTCTCGCCCGGCGGCGACCGGCGGGTCGTGCTCGCCACCTCCGTCGCCGAGTCCAGCCTGACCGTCCCCGGCGTCCGGATCGTGGTCGACTCGGGTCTCGCCCGCGAGCCCCGCACCGACCACGCCCGCGGCCTGGGCTCGCTCACCACCGTCCGCGCCTCCAAGGCCTCCGCCACCCAGCGCGCCGGCCGGGCCGGGCGTGAGGCCCCCGGCGTGGTGTATCGGTGCTGGTCGTCGGCCGAGCACGACCGGCTCCCCGACCACGCCCAGCCCGAGATCGCCCTCGCCGACCTGACCGGCTTCGCCCTCCAGGCCGCCTGCTGGGGCGATCCCGCCGCCACCGGCCTGGCCCTGCTCGACCCGCCACCGGCCGCGGCGATGGACGCAGCGCGGCGGATCCTGCACGCCCTGGGCGCCCTCGACGACCGGGTCACCGCCCGGGGACGCCGGATGGCCGCCGCCGGGGTCCATCCCCGCCTGGCCAGGGCTCTGATCGACGTCGGCCCCCGGGCCGCCGAGGTGGTGGCGCTGCTGTCGGAGCAGCTCCCTCGGGACGCGGGCGACGATCTGGTCGCGTTCTGGCGTTCCGCCCGGCGGGGCGACGACGGTTTCTCCGCGCGCTGGCGCCGGGAGGTCCGGCGCCTGTCCCAGGCGAGCTCGGACGCTTCCCCGGCCGGGCACGGTACGGCGTCGGCAGTGGGCGACGACGCCGTGGCCGGGCTGGTCGTGGCGCTGGCCTACCCCGAGCGGGTGGCCAGGCGGCGGGGCGGCTCCTATCTGATGGCGTCGGGAACGGCGGCGGACCTGCCCCAGGGCTCACGGCTGGCGAGCGCGCAATGGCTGGCCGTCGCGGTGGCGGATCGGCCCGCGGGATCGGCCGCGGCCCGGATCAGGCAGGCCGTCGTGATCGACGAGGAGATCGCCAGGCTCGCCGCCGCGCCCCTGCACCGCTCCGGCGAGGAGGTGGTGTGGCAGATCCCGCCCGGCGAGCGGCGTGGTGACGTCTCGGCCCGCCGGGTGGAACGCCTCGGCGCCATCGAGCTGTCCTCGGTCCCGCTCCGCGACGCCGACGTCCGGCCCGCCGTACTGGACGGGCTGCGCACCGAGGGCCTGGCGATCCTGCGCTGGACGCCCGAGGCCGTCGCGCTGCGGGAGCGCCTGGCCTTCTGCCACCGGACTCTCGGTGCCCCGTGGCCCGCGACGGACGACGCCGCCCTGATCGACGCGGCCGACCGGTGGCTGGAGCCCGAGCTGTCACGTGCCCGCCGCCGGTCCGACCTGGAACGGCTGGACGTGGCCTCGGCACTGCACCGATTGGTCCCGTGGAGCGTGCGTCTGGAGGACACGGCCCCCGAGCGGATCGAGGTGCCGAGCGGGTCACGGATCAGAGTCGACTACTCGGGCGACCAGCCGGTCCTCGCTGCCAAGCTGCAGGAGCTGTTCGGCTGGGACGAGGCGCCGCGCGTGGCCGGGGTGTCGCTGGTGATCCACCTGCTCTCCCCCGCGGGACGGCCGGCGGCCGTCACCGCCGACCTGGCCTCCTTCTGGCGGGGGGAAGGCTACCGCTCGGTCCGCGCCGAGCTCCGGGGCCGCTATCCCAAACACCCCTGGCCCGAGGACCCCCTGTCCGCCGTCGCCACCCGCCGCGCCAACCCCCGCCGCTGAGATACCGGGCTGTTTCACCGGCGGGGGCCTATGAAACAGCCGCTCCGGCATAGCGCGTAGACGCGAAAACGTGTTGCCGCAAATCCCCCCAAAATATATGATTTTGCGCTCGTGATCACAGTGGTGGAGAGGGTCCTGCCCGCCCGGCTGGGGACAGGATTCCGATGGTTGCTGGCGTCGAGCTGGCTGACGAATCTCGGTGACGGGGTCGCGGCCGCCGCAGGCCCGCTGCTGATCGCGACGTTGACCCGCGATCCACTGATGATCTCGCTGTCGGCCCTGGTGGGCTGGGCGCCGCCGCTGCTGTTCGGCCTGTATGCGGGCGTGCTGTCGGATCGGCACGACCGGCGCAGGATCGTGCTCGTCGCGAACGCGGTGCGGGCCCTGGTGCTCGCGACGCTCGTCGCGCTCATGGTGACCGGCACGGTGACCGTGGTGACGGCGCTGGTGGCGCTCACGCTCCGGTCCATCGCCGAGGTGTTCGCCGACAACGCGACGGCCACGCTGACGCCCATGATGGTCGGCAAGGACGATCTCGTCATCGCCAACGCCCGCCTGGGCACGGGATTCATCACGCTCAATCAGCTCGCCGGGCCGCCGATCGGCGCGGCGCTGTTCGGCCTGGGCTTCACCTGGCCGTTCGCGGGCCAGCTGCTCCTGGTGGTGGCGGGGATCGTCCTGGTCTCCCGGCTCACGTTGCCACCGCACGGCCGACAGGGCGCCGACCCCGAGCCCGACACCGTACGAGAACTCATCGCCGGGTTCAGCTGGACCATCCGGCACGCGGCGATCCGCACGCTGGCGCTCACGATCCTGATCTTCAACTTCACGTTCGGCGCGGCCTGGTCGGTTCTCGTCCTCTACACCCGGGAACAGCTCGGCCTCGGCGGCATCGGCTTCGGCCTGATGACCGCCATCGGCGGGATCGGCGGCCTGGTCGGCACCGGCCTGTACGGGGCCATCACCCGCAGGGTGAGCCTCGGCGCCCTGATGCGGATCGGGCTCATCATCGAAACGCTCACCCACCTGGGCCTGGCCCTGACCCATTCGCCGTGGGTCGCCGGGGGCATCTTCCTGCTCTTCGGCGCGCACGCGTTCATCTGGGGCACGACCTCGGTCACCGTCCGCCAGCGCGCGGTCCCGCGCGAGCTGCAGGGCCGGGTGGGCAGCGTCAACACCATCTGCGTCTACGCCGGTCTGGTGGTCGGCTCGTTGATCGGCGGTGTGCTGGCCACCCGCTTCGGTGTCGCGGCGCCGTTCTGGTTCGCCTTCGCCGGCTCCGCGGTGTTCGTGGTGCTGCTGTGGCGGCAGCTCATGCACATCGCCCACGACGACTGAGCCACCACTTCCCGGTTTGATGTATCGGCATCATCGGTCGTAGTCCCTGGTTCCGCCGCAGGCCTGCGCGGGGAGCCTTGAGCACGCGGTTGGCGATGTCCGCCGGCTAAGACGCTCAGTCACGGCATGATCGACAGGCCACACCGGACAGTGTCCACGCGGCCCACCACCGGCTGGTCCGCACCCCGGTGTACGCGAAGGAGGAGGAAAGGCGGCAGGTCACATGCCGTGGGCTCTGAGCACCTCGCGGACGGCGGGCCAGGACGGGTCGAGCGGGACCGTCGGGGTGGCGCCGACGCCCAGGTCCTTGAAGCCGCTGGAGGTGGAGACGCACACCACCGGGCCGTCGAAACGCTCGCCGAGCTTGCGATACCCGGCCAGCGCGGCGGCGCTGGAGAGCTCGTGCCACAGGCCCCGGTGGGCGAGGTCGCGCTGGGCGGTGGCCATCTCCTCGTCGGTGAGCAGTACGGCCCCGCCGCCGCTGTCGCGGACCGCGACGACGCCGCGGTAACCGTTGACCGGGCAGTCGATGGCGTAGGCCAGGCTCTTGCGGACCTCTACCGACACGGCGGGCCGGCCGGTGGCCAGCGCGCGGGCGAGCGGGCCGCCGGCGACCGGTTCGCAGGAGAACATGCGGGGGGTGGCGGAGGTGACGCCGAGGCGGTGGAGCTCGGCGAAGCCCTTCCACACCCCGTAGATCAGCTCGCCGTACCCCGTCGGGACGAAGACGACGGCGGGCACGCCGACCTGGCGGTGGAGCTCGTAGGCGATCGTCTTGTAGCCCTCGGGGCCGAAGCCGTGCCCGGTGTGGGTGACGCTCAGGTTGCTGACCGGGTGGAAGCCCAGCTCGTCCGCGATCCTGCGCATCAGCGGCCAGCGCTCCCCCGCCGGGACCGGCAGCACGACGGCACCGTAGGAGCGGATGAAGTCGCGGATCGCGGGCGGGGAGTCCGCCGAGGCGAGGATGATGCAGGGCAGCCCCGCGCGGGCGGCGTAGGCGGCGGCCGAGGCGCCGTGGTTGCCGGAGGAGGCCGCGACGACTCCCGGGGCTCCCGCGCCGAGCGCCCCGCTGACCGTGCAGCGGTTGAGCCGGTCCTTGTGGCTCCAGGTCGGATTACGGGACTCGTCCTTCAGGAAGACTCCCTCGACCTCGATCAGCGGGGTGCCTCCCTCGCCCAGCGTGGGCGCGTGCAGCGGCGGTAGCAACGGGGCCCAACGGCCCAGGTCAGGGCCGATCTCCTGGTCGAACAGCCCGGCCGGGACCTTGTCGTAGGCATAGTCGACCTCGACCGGGTACGCGATCTCGGGAGTGCTCGTCTCCGGGCAGCCGCGGGTCATCGGGGGCCAGAGCGGATAGGTGATCGAGGGGTCTCCCAGCGACCGCTGTCCCACCGCCAGCGAATCTTCGTTCATGCCTCCGAATCGTATTGCTCGCCGCCACCCGCGATGAGCTATCGTAGTGATATCACTTCGATAGCAGAGGCGGATTTCATGGAACGTCGTGCCTTCCGGATGAACGGATTCGCCGTCCTGGTCGGGCTCCTGGCCCTCGGGATCGTCATGGCCGCGGCCGCAGCGGCGGGTGGCACACCATTCCTGGTCGCCGCCGCGGCCGTGTGGGGATTGATCACGGTCGTGACGGCCACCGGGTTCGTGGTGGTCAACCCGAACGAGGCGAAGGTCGTGCAGTTCCTCGGCCGTTACGTCGGCTCGGTGAGCGACGCGGGCCTGCTGTGGGTGCTACCGTTCACCACCAAGCGGCGGATCACACTCCGGGTGCGCAACTTCGAGACGGCGAAGCTCAAGGTGAACGACGCCGACGGCAACCCCGTGGAGATCGCGGCTGTCGTCGTCTACAAGGTGATCGACACCGCCACGGCCGCCTTCTCCGTCGACGACTACGAGGAGTACGTGGCGATCCAGTCCGAGGCCGCCGTCCGGCACCTGGCCACCAGCCACCCCTACGACGCCCACGAAGAGGGGCGCACCAGCCTGCGCGACGGCGCCGAGGTGGCCGCCGAGCTCACCGCGGAACTGAGCGACCGCACCCGCCTGGCCGGGGTGGAGGTGCTGGAGGCCCGGATCACCCACCTCGCCTACGCGCCGGAGATCGCCCAGGCCATGTTGGTGCGCCAGCAGGCCACCCAGGTCGTCGCGGCACGCACCCAGATCGTCGCGGGCGCGGTGGGCATGGTCCAGCTCGCGCTGACGAGGCTGGCCGAGGAGGGCGTCGTGGAGCTCGACGAGGAGCGCAAGGCGCAGATGGTGTCCAACCTCCTGGTCGTCCTGTGCGGCGACCGGGCGACGCAGCCGGTGGTCAACACCGGCAGTCTGTATGGCTGAGCGCAAGAAGATCCTGCTCAGGCTCGATCCGGCCGTCTACGAGGCGATCGCCAAGTGGGCGGCCGACGACCTGCGCAGCATCAACGCCCAGCTCGAATACGCCCTGCGCCTGGCTCTGCGGGGGGCGGGCCGCGACGTCAGACGGGCCGAGCGGGAGAAGGCTCAGGGAGACGATACAGAGCGGGATAACGCCGGTGAGCCGGACAAGTCACCTGATTGAGACATGAGAAGCTTCCGCTGGCGCATTCGCCGGACCACACTCGGTTCATGTCGTGGGTGGGAAAGTCCGCAGTGGAGATCGCGGAGGCCGTGCGACGGGGGAAGACCACCGCGCCGGAGGTCGTCGAGGACCACCTCCAGATGATCGCCAAGTACGACGGGCGCATCGGGGCGTTCCGCAAGGTCCGGGCCGAGCGGGCGCTCGCCGAGGCGCGAGCCGTACAGGAACGGGACGACCTGGCCACACTGCCGCTCGCCGGGGTCCCGGTCGCGATCAAGGACAACGTCCCGATCCGGGGCGAGGCGACGCGCAACGGGTCGGCGGCCACGCCGAACACCGCCGCGGCCGAGGACCACCCGGTGGTGGCCAAGCTCAGGGCGGCGGGCGCGGTGGTCGTGGGGATCACCAACGTGCCGGAGCTGTCCCTGGCGGGATTCTCCGACAGCGTCTACGGGGTGACCCGCAATCCCTGGGACCTCAAACGTACCCCCGGCGGATCGTCGAGCGGCAGCGCGGCGGCGGTGTCCGCCGGGATGGTCCCGCTGGCCCACGGCACCGACGGGCTCGGCTCGCTGCGCATCCCGGCCGCCTGCTGCGGGCTCGTCTCGATCAAGCCGGGCCAGGAGGTGGTCCCGGCGCCCGTGAACGACTGGCACGGGATGTCGGAGAACGGCCCGATGGCCACGACCGTGGCCGACCTCGCCCTGGCACTGGCGGTGATGGCCGGTGACATGTCCCTGGCGACGCCCGATGAGAGCGAGTCCCTCGAAATCGGCAGCGCCATCGACGACTACCCCGGCGGCCTCACCCCGGCGGAGCCGCTGACGCTGCGGATCGCGGTGGCCCCGACGCCGCTGCCGCCGGGGCTGGCGGTGGACGCCGAGTTCCAGAAAGCGGTGATCGAGGCGGCCGACATGCTCGGCGCCGCGGGGCACACCGTGGTCGAGCACGACGCGCGGATGCCCGGCTGGCTCGGCTCCGCCACGATCACCGCCTGGCTCGCGTGCGCCGGAGAGGACGTCGCGGGGCTCGACCCGCGCAGGCTGGAGCGCCGCACCAGATCGCTCGCGAGGGCGGGACGGCTGCTGGCCAGGATCGGGATGGACGGCGCGGCCGGCCGTGACCGCTGGCGCGCCTACGGAGCCGACCAGTGGCTCGGCAACGCCGACGTGCTCATCACCCCGACGCTGGCCGCCGTTCCCCCACCCGCAGGGCGCTGGGGACGCCGCGGGCTGCTGGCCAACGTGCGCACCAACGTCACCTACGCCCCCGCCACCGGGGTCTGGAACATGGCCGGCTGGCCCGCCATGACCGTCCCGTACGGCTGGCATTCCACCGGGATGCCCATCGGCGTCCAGCTCGTCGCCGCTCCGGGCGGCGAGTCCCAGCTCCTGGCTCTGGCGGCCCAGCTGGAGAACGCTCACCCCTGGCTCCGCCACGCCCCACTCGACTGACGGCCCTGCTCACCGACTCCGCTCACCGGCTTGGTCGACCGGCTCCGCTCACCGACTCCGCTCACCGGCCCGGTCGGCCGGCCCTGTTCACCAGCTCGATCGGCCGACTCCGCTCACTGACTCCGCTCACCGGCCCGGTCGGCGGCCACCGGGGGTTCCGGGATGGCGGGTCGCCCTCTCCCGGAACCCGTGGGACGGGTCAGACGCCGGTGGGATGCCAGACGGTCTTGGTCTCCAGGAAGGCCGTCAGCCGCCGGGTGCCGGGGTCGGCCGACCAGTCGGTCACCGCGGGGCGCAGGACGCGCTTGAGGTTCTCCGCGGCCGCCTCTTCGCATGCGATCGCCAGGTCGGG
This sequence comes from Streptosporangium sp. CA-135522, assembly GCF_050949235.1. Classification (NCBI taxonomy): domain Bacteria; kingdom Bacillati; phylum Actinomycetota; class Actinomycetes; order Streptosporangiales; family Streptosporangiaceae; genus Streptosporangium; species Streptosporangium sp. CA-135522. Next base: position 910,496 of record NZ_CP192026.1, on the reverse strand, counting down.
GTCGGCGACGCCGGTGAGGTCGACGGCGTTGACGTCCATGTGCGCGGCCAGCCAGGGAGCGATCTCCTTGACCGATCCGGTGAGGATGTTGACCACGCCGCCGGGCAGGTCGGAGGTGGCGAGCACCTCGGCCAGGGTGATGGAGGGCAGCGGGGCCCGCTCACTGGCGATCACCACACAGGTGTTGCCCGTGACGATCACCGGGGCGATCACCGAGACGAGCCCGAGCAGGGGCTCGTCCGGGGCCACCACCGCGACCACGCCGGTCGGCTCCGGCGAGGAGATGTTGAAGTACGGCCCGGCGACCGGGTTGGCGGACCCGGCCACCGCTGCGATCTTGTCGGCCCAGCCGGCGTACCAGACCAACCGGTCGACGGCCGCGTCCACGACGGCTCCGGCCTTCGCGGTTCCGGCCTCGGTCAGCTCGGCGACGAACTGCGCCCGGCGGCTCTCCAGCATCTCGGCGATCCGGTAGAGGATCTGTCCCCGGTTGTACGGCGTCGCGGCGGACCAGCCTCCGAAGGCCTTGCGCGCGGCGGAGACCGCGTCGCGGGCGTCCTTGCGGGACGCCTTGGACGCGTTGGCCAGGAAGTCGCCCTTGGAGGAGGTCACGACATAGGACCTTCCGCTCTCCGAACGCGGGAACGCCCCGCCGATGTACAGCTTGTAGGTCTTGCGTACGGCCAGCCGTACGGGCTCGCGACCACTCGGCCGCTCCGCCTTACTCATCTCCCCGCCCTCTCCACGTGCTCTCCTGCTGCGCCAGCCGTGCCGGCACGAAGATCTGGCCACAGCGGCTCACCCCGCACCGGTGGGCGAACCAGCCCCGCAGCACCGGACGACCGGCACGGGCGAAGTCATGGCCCCGGGTGCTCTGGGCGCGGCGAACGCGGCGCTTGGTCCTGCGATGGTCACACATCGAGATACGCCTCCAACCCGTGGCGTCCGCCCTCTCTGCCGTATCCGGACTCCTTGTAGCCGCCGAACGGGGAGGTGGGGTCGAACTTGTTGAAGGTGTTGGCCCAGACGACGCCCGCGCGGAGCTTGTCGGCCATCCATAGGATGCGTGACCCCTTCTCGGTCCACACACCCGCCGACAGGCCGAACGGGGTGTTGTTCGCCTTCTCCACCGCTTCGGCCGGGGTGCGGAAGGTCAGCACCGACAGGACCGGGCCGAAGACCTCCTCGCGGGCGATCCGGTGCGACTGGGCGACGCCGGTGAAGATGGTCGGCGGGAACCAGAAACCCCGGTCGGGCAGCGAGCACACCGGGGACCAGCGTTCGGCGCCCTCCTGCTCACCGAGGTCGGACAGCTCGCGGATCTTGGCCAGCTGGGCGGCGGAGTTGATCGCCCCGATGTCGGTGTTCTTGTCCAGCGGGTCGCCCAGACGGAGCGTGCCGAGCCGGCGCTTCAGCGCGTCGAGCAGCTCCGTCGCGATCGACTCCTGGACCAGCAGCCGGGAGCCCGCGCAGCAGACGTGCCCCTGGTTGAAGAAGATCCCGTTGACGATGCCCTCGACGGCCTGGTCGAGCGCGGCGTCGTCGAACACGATGTTGGCGGCCTTGCCGCCGAGCTCCAGGGTGACCTTCTTGCCCGTTCCCGCGACGGAGCGGGCGATCAGGCGGCCGACCTCGGTGGAGCCGGTGAAGGCGACCTTGTTCACGTCCGGGTGGTTGACCAGGGCCGCGCCGGTCTCGCCCGCGCCGGTCACGATGTTGACCACACCGGGCGGCAGGTCGGCCTGCCGGCAGATCTCCGCGAACAGCAGGGCGGTCAGCGGGGTGGTCTCGGCCGGCTTGAGAACGACCGTGTTGCCGGTGGCCAGCGCGGGAGCGATCTTCCAGGCGAGCATGAGCAGCGGGAAGTTCCACGGGATGACCTGGCCGGCGACGCCGAGCGGCCGGGGGTTCGCGCCGTATCCGGCGTGGTCGAGCTTGTCGGCCCAGCCCGCGTAGTAGAAGAAGTGCGCCGCGACCAGCGGCAGGTCCACGTCACGGGACTCGCGGATCGGCTTTCCGTTGTCCAGGGTCTCCAGCACGGCCAGCTCGCGTGAACGCTCCTGGATGATGCGGGCGATCCGGAAGAGGTATTTCGCCCGCTCGGAGCCGGGCATCGCCGACCAGGTGCCGAACGCCTCGCGCGCGGCCCGGACGGCCCGGTCCACGTCCTCTTCGGAGGCGACGGCCACCTCGGCCAGGACCTCCTCGGACGCGGGATTGATCGTTTTGAGGGACGTGGCCGTCCCGTCGGCGAACTCGCCGCCGATGAACAGGCCGTAGGACGGCTTGATGTCGACGACGTCGCGGGACTCGGGGGCCGGTGCGTATTCGAACATCGATCAGTCCAAGGTGAAGTAGTCGGGACCCGCGTACCGGCCGGTGGCCATCTTCTGACGCTGCATCAGCAGGTCGTTGAGCAGGGTGGAGGCGCCGAGGCGGAACCAGTCGGGGGTCAGCCAGCCCTCGCCGACGGTCTCGTTGACCAGGACGAGCATCTTGATGGCGTCCTTGGTGGTCCTGATGCCGCCCGCGGGCTTCACGCCGACCTTGCGTCCGGTCGCCGCGAGGAAGTCACGGACCGCCTCCAGCATGACCAGCGTCACCGGGAGGGTCGCGGCGGGCTGCACCTTGCCCGTGGAGGTCTTGATGAAGTCGCCCCCGGCCAGCATGGCCAGCCAGGAGGCACGCCGTACGTTGTCGTAGGTCGACAGTTCGCCGGTCTCCAGGATCACCTTCAGGTGCGCGTCGCCGCAGGCGGCCTTGATCGCGGCGATCTCCTCGAAGACCTTCGTGTAGTCGCCCGCGAGGAACGCGCCCCGATCGATCACCATGTCGATCTCGTCGGCTCCGGCCGCCACCGCGAACGCGGTGTCGGCGACCTTGACATCCAGGGAGGAACGCCCGCTGGGGAAGGCCGTCGCGACGCTGGCCACCTTCACACCGGAGCCGCCGAGCGCGTCGACGGCCTGGGCCACCAGATCGGGGTAGACGCAGACCGCGGCCACCTTGGGCACGGTCGGGTCGCTCGGGTCGGGACGGACCGCCTTGGCGCACATCGCGCGGACCTTGCCCGGCGTGTCGGCGCCCTCAAGGGTCGTCAGGTCCACCATACGTATCGCGAGGTCGATGGCCTCTGCCTTGGCCGTCGTCTTGATGGATCGGGTGCCGAGCGTCGCAGCCCGCTGGTCGGCGCCCACACGGTCGACACCGGGCAGGCCGTGCAGGAAAGCCCGCAGCGTGACGTTGGACGCGGCCACGTCGGCGAGCGAAGTAGTCATAGTTGACACCTCTCCAGAATGCCGACTGGTGTGATTACTTCCAAACTGGACGCTGCCCAGTCCCGTCACTCGTTTTCGTCAACATTCGCCGAGTTCAGCGACGGGGGCGGGCGCCACGGCCCGAAGAGGCGGAACACCGCGGCGGAACGGGGCGGAAACGAGGGCCGGGCGTCGCGACCGGTCGTCCCGAAACGAGCGGTAAGGCGGCCGGCCGGCACGGCCTAGGTAGTCCGGGATCGTGGAGTGCCGGTAGATAAGGCATCTGTCCGATGTGGGGGTAGGCACCTTAGGACGAACCTTGAGTGTGTAAGGAAACCGCACCACTCAAGGAGGAACCCGAAATGGGTCCCGAGCTTCACTACCAGATGATCATCAGCCGCACCGCCGAGCTCCGCACGGAGGCGGCCGACCACCGCCGCGTCCGTCAGGTGGAGGCGGCCAAGAAGGAGCGCTCCGAGGGCGGCCTCCGCCGGAGCCTCTTCGGCAAGTTCAGCGCGGCATGACCCTGTCACGAGAGCCCGGCCGTCTCCTCCCGTCCGGCCGGGCCTCTCAGGCTCCGTAGCCCTTTCTCTCCGGCCTCCGCACCCCTTTCGCTGAACGATAAATAGGGCGATAGCTACGCATAAGGCATGACATGCTGGACGACATGATGGGTCGGGCGGTAAGCCCCGTCTTCGTAGGACGGGAGGCGGAGCTCGCAGGCCTGACCGAGGCCTTCGAGCAGGCACGCGGCAACGCGGCCGCGGCCGTCCTGCTCGGCGGCGAGGCGGGGGTCGGCAAGACCCGGCTGATCGGATGCTTCTCCGAGCAGGCCGCCCGGGAGGGCGCGCACGTCCTCATCGGCGGCTGCGTGGAACTGTCCACCGAAGGTCTCGCCTACGCGCCGTTCACCGCGGCGATCCGCCAGCTCGTCCGCGAGTACGGCGCCGAAGAGGTCGCGGCCCTGCTGCCCGACGGCGCGGCACGTGACCTGGCCCGGCTACTGCCGGAGTTCGGCGAACCCAGCGGCGACGTGGAGAGCGACACCGCCCGCGCGCGGCTCTTCGAACAGATCCTCAACCTGCTGGAACGCCTGGCCGAGCGCCGCCCGGTGATCCTGGTCATCGAGGACATCCACTGGGCCGACCGCTCCAGCCGCGACCTGATCGCCTTCCTCAGCCGGAACCTGCGCTCCGCGCCGGTGCTGATGATCCTCACCTACCGCTCCGACGACCTGCACCGCCAGCACCCGCTCCGGCCGGTGCTCGCCGAGCTCAACCGGGTGGACGGGGTCCTCCGGCTGGACCTGCCCCGGCTCACCCGGGACGAGGTGGCCGCCCAGATGGCCGGCATCCTCGGCACGGTCCCCGAGTTCGCCAGGGTCGGCAAGATCTTCCAGCGCAGCGAGGGCATCCCCCTCTTCGTCGAGGCGCTGGTCGAGTCCGGCGGCGACTACTCCTTCCCCGACTCCCTGCACGACCTGATCATCGGCTCCGTCGAACAGCTCCCCGACGAGACCCAGCGGATGCTGCGCATCGCCGCCGCCGGCGGGATCCGGGTGGGCCACGCGCTGCTCGCCGCGGTCAGCGGCCTGTCCGACGTGGATCTGGAGGACGCGCTGCGGCCCGCCGTCGCGGCCAACGTGCTGCAGGTCGCCGACGGACGCGCCTACGTCTTCCGGCACTCGCTGATCCGCGAGGCCGTACACGAGGAGCTCCTGCCCGGCGAGCACGTGCGGATGCACGCCCGCTTCGCCGAGGAGATCGGCAGAGACCGCACGCTGGTCCCGCCCGGCCGGGCCGCCATCGAGATCGCCCACCACTGGTACTCCGCCCGCGACGACCTCTGGGCCCTCATCTCCGCCTGGGAGGCCGCGGGCAAGGCCGCCAAGACCTTCGCCTACAACGAGAAGCTCCAGTTGCTGGAACGGGTGCTCACCCTGTGGAGCAAGGTCCCCGACGCCGCGGAACGGATCGGTGTGGACCACACCACGGTCCTGGAGCAGGCCTCGGAGGCGGCGCACGCCTGCGGCGAGATCGAGCGGGGCACCAGGTTCGTCAAGGCCGCCCTGGACGAGCTCGACGAGCGGACCGAACCCGGGCGGGTGGCCGAGCTCGTCGTCCGCCGGGCGCAGTTCAAGATGTCCAAGCGCAAGCCCGGGGCCCTCGACGACCTGCGCTACGCCGAACGGCTCGTCCCCGGACCGGAGCCGGAGCGCGCCTCCGTGCTGTCCAAGCTGGGCTCCTTTCTGATGTTCAGCGGCGAGGTGGCCGAGGGAACCGCCCTCACCGAGGAGGCCTTGGAGATCGCCCGCCGGCACGGCGACGAGTATCTTGAGGCCGACCTGCTGCTCAACCTCTCCGTGGGCTGCTCGATCGCCGGAGACCTCGACACCACCATCACCCTCAACTCCACCGCCCAGGCGATCGGCGAGCGCGTCGGCTCCGGCCGCATCGTGCTGCGCGCCATCGCCAACAACGTCGACGCGCTCAACAACATGGGCCGCTCGGCCGAGGCGATCGAGCTGGCGCTCGAAGGCGAGCGGCTGGCCAGGAAGTACGGCCGCTACCGCATCTCGGGCACGTTCATGGCCAACAACCGCGCGGAGGCGCTGGAGGCGCTGGGCCGGTTCGCCGAGGCGGCCGAGGTCGTCGAGCAGGCGCTCACCATGGAACCGACCCTGCGAACCCGGCACCACCTGCGCCGGGTTCGCGCGGACGCGGCGGTCGCGCGCGGCGAGACGGACGTGGTCAGATCCGTCCTGAACGAGGTGGAGGCCTTCAGCATCCAGGAGGAGTTCACCCAGGAGCTGACGACCAACGCGCGGCTCAAAATGGGCCTGCACCTGCTGAGCGGCGAGCCGCTGACCGCGCTGGGGGTGGGCGAGGAGGTCGTCCGTACCGCGCGGATCATGAGCAAGCCCATGCTGGGCTGGCGGATGCTCGCCCTGCTTTCGGCGGTCTGCGAGGCCGCCGAGACGATCGCCCCCCAGCGAGCGGCGACGCTGCGGGCCCAGATCGAGGAGGCCGGGGCCGCGATGTCGGTGGACAGCCCGGTGGCGGAGGCCTACCGCCTCGGCCTCGGCCGCGACCACGATGCCGCGGCCACCGCGTGGGAGCGGCTGGGCCGCCCCTTCCAGCGCGCCAAGTCGCTGCTGTTCGCGGCGCGGGCGGCGGCCGGCACGGGCGACCGCGAGGGCGTGGCCGTACGGCTGCGCACGGCCTACCCGCTCGCCGTCGCGCTGGAGGTCCCCCCTCTGATCACCGAGATCGAGTCGCTGGCCCGCAGGGTCGGGGTGGCACTGACGCAGGAGGCGGCCCCGAACGCCGACCCTCTGCTGACCCCGCGCGAGCAGGAGGTGCTCCGGCTGGTCGCCCAGGGGCGGTCGAACCGCGACATCGCCGCCGAGCTGTTCATCTCGGCCAAGACCGTAAGCGTCCACGTCTCCAACATCCTGGGCAAGCTCGGGGTCTCCACCCGGGGCGAGGCCGCCGCGGCCGCCCACCGTCTCGCCCTGATCGGCTGACCTGCCACATCATTGACCGGATCAGGTCCGGGGGCGGTGACGGGCAGGCGAACCAGACGACGTTGCCCGCCGCGTCGCGGCAGGCACCCCGGCCGGTGGCGATGAGGCCGACCAGGAGCAGGCCACGTCCGCCGTCACTGTCGGCGTCGGCGGCACGGACGAAGGGCACGCTGGTGGCCGAACCGTCATCGATGACCTCGACATGAACGAGACCGCCGCCCAAGCCCAGACACACCATGAGCGATCCGAAGGCAACTGAACCCTGCGGTCAGTCGCGGGAGCGACGCCGGATGATCGCATCGCTGATCTGCTGTGCCGCATACAGTTCGGGCGCCACCCACTGCAGGGTCGCGTCGCCTGGATCCCCAGGCTCGGCGATCGCCTGCGGCAACGGTTCCTCATCCCTGCCCGGCACCCAGGTCCCCGGCTCCGGCCGCTCAGGCAGACGCTGGAATCGACCGGTCGACTTCCCATCGCTCGTCATGATCCGTTAAACGCTGTCCACCTTTGCGGGGTTCCCGAACCCCGATGACGCTGCTACACGGCTTCGCCGAGGGCATTAGAGTCAGCTTCTACACCCTTCCGATATACCGACTGTCGGTATATAAAGATCCTGTGTCTAAGTTACGTTCCCTGCAGGAGCCTTCGTTCCTCATCCTGACCTCCCTGGCACACGAGACCCAGCATGGCTACGGCATCATCACCGACGTCGAGCGCATCTCCCACGGTGAGATCCGGCTGAGGGCCGGCACCCTGTACGCCGCCCTGGACCGGCTGCAGGCCGAAGGGTTGATCGCCGAAGACCGGGAGGAGATTGTCGACGGGCGGCTTCGCCGCTACTACCGGCTCACCGAGGAAGGCGGCCGACGCCTGGCCGCGGAGGCGGCGCGGCTGCAGCGCAACGCCCGAACGGCGGTCACCCGGCTGCGTACCCACCAGGTCGGAGGGACCGCGTGAGCGACCTGGAACGCCACTATCGCCGGCTTCTCCGCCTCTACCCTCGCGATCACCGAGCCAGGCACGAGGAGGAGATGCTCGGCGTGCTCATGGCGGCGGCGAAACCCGGCCGCCGCCACCCGCATCCGCAAGACGTGGCCGACCTGATCAGTGGAGCGGCCGCCATTCGCTTACGCCGGCCCATCAGTCCGCAGTCTCTGATGTGGTGGCGCGATGCGGCCCGCGTCGCCGCCGCCCTCGGACCGCTGGTACTGCTGATCCAGCAGTTCCCCGAGGCTGTCCGAGACATTGGGAGGTATATCCAGCGAGGACCGGAGCCAGGGGTGCTATCGACGGGCACCGTCGTCGAGCAGACACTCGGGCTACTGGTCTACGTCGTGGTCACAGTGCTCGCCTGGCATGATTACAGGCGGATCCCGGCCGGCCTGGCTTGGACATGGACCATCTGGCTCGGCTCGGACATGATCATCCCGAGTTCGTACACCTGGAGTTCCAGTCAGCTTCTCCCTCTTGGGCTGCTCCTACTTTCGTACGCGACCGTGGCCGTGCTGCTAACGGGAACCGCCCATCCACGGCGCGGAGTGCAACTGGTCGGCCGGCGCAGAATCCTGATCTGGTTCGCCGTCGTTCTGGGGGCCACCACAGTCATACGGCTGTGGCCAGCCACGGGAGCGGCACAGCTGTTGTGGGAGTTGGTTCCGCTCGGTCTGACGGCGATCGCCTGCGGGATGGCCGCACGATCCCCACTGGGGCGCAGGAGCATCGTGCTGCTCGCTCCTGTTTTCCTCCCTGTTGCACTGATGGGCGTCCTCTTTAAAGCGATGTGGTCGTGGTTGGCGGAGTCATCCAGTACCGGCGTCACGCAGGCGATCGTCGTGGTGTGTGCAGCCCTGGCCGTCTTTGGGATCACCGTCCACCTCGCGGGCCGACGCCAGGCCGCCAGTGCACCGCCACGCGAAGCGGCTCAACCATGACGAAATCGCGTTCGCGCGCGATTGTGGGATAGTTCGCCGGCCTGTCGCTGCTGGCGGCAGACGCTACTGTCGCCGAGCAGATGGCCTCTCGCGGCGATGGAGTGGACAAGAGCACCTGGTGGGACCGGCACGAGCTGATGTTCGGACATCATCACAGGTCCCGCGCCGGGCAATCCCCCGGAGATGAAGTCGTCCGCTTCCCCGACGGGTCCAAGGCGACGACCGTGGACGACAGAGCGGACTTCGACGAGTGGCCACCGCCGCGTCCGGAGGGCCCGATCCTCAGGCGGAACGGCGGAGGCGGCGGATCGGGAGACGACCGTTTCGTCTCCAGCAGTTGGAGCCTGTGGCTGTGGCCCCTGCCACCGCCCGAGCCGTTCGAGTTCGCGGTCGAATGGCCCCTCTACGAGGTGCCGCTGACGTTCACCGAACTCGACGGCGCGGCCATCGCCGCCGCCGCCGGCCGCGCGCAGCCGTACTGGCCCTGACCTTCCCCTCGGCCGGACCGGGGACGTGCTCCGGATATGTCACCGGTGGCCGTCAGGGTGCCCGCGTGATCATGAACAACGATCCCTCATATGTCATGTTCTTCAGGGACGCCGCCGGTCCTGTGGACCAGTTCGTGACCAGGATCGGCGGCGGTCCCGACTGGGTCGGGGATGCGCAGTGGCCGCTCTGCGCCAGATGGGACAACCCGATGGCGTTCGTCGGGCAGTTCCGGCTGCCGGGGGATGAGCTTCGCATGGCCTACCTGTTCATGTGCGGCGACTGCGAGGAGACCTGGGAGCCCGAGGCGGGCAAGAACGCGTTGATCATCCAGCCCGGCCGGGTTCCGTCGTTCATCACGACGATGGTTCCTCTTTGGGTACCGTCGACGGGCGGCGGGGCGCTGATCGACCTGGAACCCGCCGGTCCCGGTGACCTGGACGGCTTTGAGTCCAGGATGTATGGATCACCGGCCTGGCTGCGGGATGAGGAGTATCCACCGGGTGGCCCCTGGTCGTTCCTCTTCCAGCTGGACTCGTTCAGCGAGGAGTACAGCCCTCTGGACTTCGGTGACGGTGGTGTGGGCTACGGGTTCATCAGCGGCGACGAACAGGAAGGCCGCTTCCTGTGGCAGTCCGTCTGAGACGGGCGGCCGGCCGTGTTCCCCGAGATGCCTTCACCACACATTCGCGTGAATGCCTTCACGGACACTCCGGCACACCCTCGCCGGCGTGCTCTCCCCGGTGTGCGAGAGATACGGGACCGCTTGTCCCGGTCGGCCGCAGGACCACGAGCGTGACGACCGCCAGGGCCAGGAAGATCAGCGCGCCGACCGCGGCGACCGCGTGCAGGCCGTCGGTGAAGGCCGCACGGACCGCGTCGAGGTCCACGGCCGCGGCGACCGCGGCGGCGACGGAGTCGGCGTCGACGCCCGGCGGGAGCGCCCCGCGGAAGACGGCGGTGCCGAGGCTGCCCAGCGCGGCGATGCCCATGGCGACGCCGAACTCACCGCTGGTCTCCGACAGCGAAGCGGCCGATCCCGCCTTCTCCACCGGCGCGGCGGTCATGACGATGCCGTTGCCGAGCCCCATGGGCAGCGCGATTCCCGCCGAAGCCAGCACCAGCCCGGCCACCAGCGGCGCGATCCCATCGGCCGAGGGCACCTGGGTGTGCAGGACCAGGCCGACGGCGGCGATCACGAGTCCGGCGGCCATCACGTAGGCGGGAGCGACCCGACGGGCCAGCGCGGGACCCGCCGACAGGGCCACGATCATCACCAGGTTCTGCGGCAGCAGCCACAGGCCTGCGGCGAGCGGGGACAGCCCGGAGACCGACTGCAGATACGTCGTGGACATCAGCGTGGTGCCCGCCATCACGATGCCGCCGAGCAACAGGATCGCCAGCGTCGCGGTGAAGACCCTGTCGGCGAACAACCGCAGGTCGAGCAGCGGGTCGGCGAGTCGGCCCTGACGGCGGACGAAGGCCACGCCCACGGCCAGGCCGACGACAACGGCGGCGAGGGGCAGCGGGTGCCAGCCGTTCCTGGCGACCTCCTTGAGCCCGTAGATGACCGGCAGGATCGTGCCCAGGGACAGTGCGACGCTGGTCGGGTCCAGCCGTCCGGCCGACGGGTCGCGGTACTCGGGCAGCAGCACGGGACCCGCCACCAGCACGACCACCATGAACGGCACGCCCAGCAGGAACGCCGAACCCCACCAGAAGTGCTCCAGCAGCAGCCCGCCGACCAACGGGCCGATGGCCATGCCGACCATGAAGCAACCGAACCAGATCCCGATGGCCGCCCCCACCTGCTTGGGATCGCCGAACATGGTGCGGATCAACGCCATCGAGGACGGCATCAGTGTGGCGCCCGCGACGCCGAGCAGCGCCCTGGCCACGATCAGCATCTCCGCGCTGGTGGAGAAGGCGGCCACCACCGACAGCACGCCGAACGCGGCGGCGCCGACGAGCAGGAGCCTGCGCCTGCCGATCCGGTCGCCCAGCGTGCCCATGGTCACCAGAAACCCGGCGAGCATGAACGAGTAGATGTCCATGATCCACAGTTGTTGCGGCGCGGAGGCGCCGAGCGAGGTGCTCAGTCGCGGCAGCGCGAGGTAGAGGACGCTGACGTCGATGGACAGCAGCAGGGCGATGGAGGCGAGGACGCCGAGTCCGAGCCGGTTTCTTGTCATGGCCTCACCATGTCGCGGGGCGGTTCAGGTCTTCTTTCGGTGGACTTAAGGTCGGTGATATGCGCTTTGGGGTGTTGGGACCGCTGACGGTATGGACCGATGCGGGGCAGAGCGTCCCGATCCCCGGTCTGAAGGTGCGCGCGTTGCTCGCCGACCTGCTGGCCCACGAGGGCAGGGTGGTCTCCACCGACCGGCTGGTGGACGACCTGTGGGGTGACGACCTGCCGGGCAACGCGACGGCCGCGCTCCAGGTGCGGGTCTCGCAGTTGCGCCGCGCGCTGGAGCAGGCCGAGCCCGGCGGCAAGAACCTGATCGTCTCCCGGGCGCCGGGCTACCAGCTGCAGGTGGATCCCGACGCGGTCGATGCCCTGCGTTTCACCAGGCTGCTGGGCGAATCCCGGCTGCGGGAGGCGCTGGAACTGTGGCGGGGCGCGGCTTTCGCGGATTTCGCGGACTTCGAGTTCGTCCGTCCGGTGGCGGCCCGGCTGGAAGAGGCTCGGCTGGGGGCGGTGGAAGAGCTCGCCGAGGCACGGCTGGCGGCGGGCGAGCCCGTCGAGGTGTCCGAGCTCGTCGGTGAGCACCCGTTGCGCGAGCGGCTGCGCGCCGTGCACATGAAGGCCCTGTATCGGGCCGGGCGGCAGAGTGAGGCGCTGGCCGGCTACGGCGAGCTGCGCGAGCGGCTCGCCGAGGAGCTCGGGCTGGACCCCTCCCCCGAGCTGGCCGCGCTGTATGAGCGGATCCTGCGCCAGGACCCCGCGCTCAGCGGGCCCGAGCGGCGCCCCTCGAGCAACCTGCCCGCGGCCGTCGGCGAGCTGATCGGGCGCGAGGAGGCGGTGGCCGACGTGCGCGCGCTGCTGGAGACGGGCCGGCTCGTCACGCTCACCGGTTCCGGCGGCGTGGGCAAGACCAGCCTCGCGTTGGAGACCGCGCGCAGGCTGGCCGGGACGTTCGCCGACGGCGCGTGGCTGGTGGAGCTGGCCGCCTACGACAGGCACACGCCGTCGCTGGCCGAGGCCGTGCTCGTGGCGATGGACATCAGGGACGGCGCCGACGCCCTCGGCTCGCTCGACCGGCTGTCGGCCGCGCTGTCGGCCAAGGACATGCTGCTGGTCCTGGACAACTGCGAGCACGTGGTGGACCAGGCGGCCAAGCTGGCCGAGTTGCTCTTGCGCGCCGCGCCGGGCCTGCGGATCCTGGCCACCAGCAGGGAGCCGCTGGCCGTGGCCGGCGAGGCGTTGTGGAGCGTGCCCGCGCTGGAGGTGCCCGCCGGGTCGGGGCTCAGCGAGGTGGCCGAGTCCGACGCGGTCCGGCTGTTCGTGGCGCGGGCCACCGCCTCCGCCCGGGGGTTCACGCTGGAGGCGGACAACGCCGAGGCCGTCGCGCAGCTGTGTCGCAGGCTGGACGGCCTGCCGCTGGCGTTGGAGCTGGCGGCGACCCGGGTGCGCGCCCTCGGCGTCCACGAGCTGGTGGCCAGGCTGGACGACCGTTTCCGGGTGCTGGCCGGGTGGCAGCGGGGCGCGCCCGAACGGCAGCAGACGCTCATGGCGATGATCGACTGGAGCTGGACCCTGCTCACCGACGAAGAGCGGATCGTGCTGCGGCGGCTGGCCGTGCACGCCGACGGCTGCACCATGGAGGCGGCGGAGGCGGTGTGCGCCGAGCCCGGGCTGGACGTGCTCGACCTGCTGGCCAGGCTGGTGGACAGGTCGCTGGTGACGGTCGTGGACGGGCCTTCGGGGGTGCGGTATCGCCTGCTGGAGTCGGTGGCCGCCTACTGCCTGCGGCGGCTGGACGATGTGGGGGAGACGTCCCGGGTACGGCAGGGGCATGTCCGGTATTTCGTGACGCTGGCCGTACAGGCCGAGCCGTACCTGCGGGGCGGCGAGCAGGCACGATGGATGCGGCGGCTGGACGCCGAGGCCGCGAACCTGCGCACCGCACTCGACGCCGCTCCCGCAGACGACGCGTTGCGGCTGGTGAACGCGCTGGCCTGGTACTGGTTCCTGCGCGGGAGGCTGAGCGAGGGCAGACGAGCGCTGGCCAAGGCGCTGGCCGGGCAGGCGCGTGGCGCGCGGTGGCAACGGGCGCGGGCGTGGGAGGCGGGGTTCGCGCTACTGCTGGGCGAGGAGGTGGACTGGACGGACGCGTTGCGCATCGAGGATCGGGGCGATCTGGCCAGGGCACAGTGGTTCATCGGGCTCGGACTGACCGACCAGCGGGCCGCGCAGGATTTGGTGGGCAGCGCGCTGGCCACATTCCACGAGATCGGCGACCACTGGGGCGTCGCGGCGGCACTGAGCAGGCAGGCCCGTGACGCCTTCACCCGACGTGACCATTTCACGATAGAACGCGACGGCGGCGAGAGCGCCCGGCTGTTCGCCGAGCTGGGCGACCGCTGGGGGCGGTTGCAGGCGGGTGAGTGGCTCGGCGGGCTGGCCGAGACACGGCGCGACTACGCCGGCGCCGCCAGGCTGTTCGCCGCGGACCTGAGCGCGGCCGAGGAGCTCGGGCTGTGGCCGGACGCCGTACGACGGATGTCCTGGCTCGGCTGGATCGCCATGAGCCAGGCCGACTACGACCGGGCCATGGACTTCTGCGGGCGGGCCCTGCGACTGGCCACCGGCCAGGGCTACCGCGAGGGGCAGATCTTCGCCGAGATGGGGTACGGCTTCGCAGCCCGACGCGCCGGGCTGCTGGAACTGGCGGAAAATCACCTCAACCACCTGCTCGAAGGCGTCCCCCGCGATGGTGAGCCGGTGGTGTTCCTGCCCGACGTGCTGGTGGAGCTGGGTTTCGTCAGCGAGCTGCGCGGCGATCTCGACACCGCCCGCGCGCTCTTCCTGGAATCGCTCGTCGCAGCCAGGAAGATCGGCGATCCCAGGACGGCGGTGCTCACCGTCGAGGGGCTGGCCGCCGTCTCGCCCGGTGAGAAGGCCGCCGAACTGCTGGGGCTGGCGGCCTCGGCCAGGGCGGCGCATCAGACGCCGCCCAGCGACTCCGAGCAGGCCGAGCTCGACCGGATCACCCGCCGGGTCAGGTCCCAGCTGGACGAGGACGCTTTCACCGCCGCCTACGCGCGCGGCGGTGAGCTGACCCTCGACGACGCGGGCTAGCTGCCCGCCAGGTGCTCCGCCATCCGGTCGAAGAACTCGCTCCAGCCCGCCCCGGCCTGCTCGGCGTGCTCCTGGTCGGTGTTGACGCCGTACTGGTGGAAGCGCATGACCGTCGTGCCGTCCCCCTCCTCCAGCGTGAGCGTGACGACCGAGGCGGGGCCGTCTCCGGGGTTGTCGGGGTCGCCCATGGTGAACACCAGCCGCCCGGGCGCGGCGACCTCGCGGTAGACGCCGTCGAGCGTCATCTCGAAGCCCTCCTCGCCGACCATCGTGGCCCGCCAGATCCCACCGGGCCTGGCGTCGAGAACGATCCGGTCGGCGGGGGTGGCGAAGATGCGCGGGCCGAACCAGTGCGAGAAGCGCTCGGGCTCGGTCCAGGCCTCGTAGACCAGCTCGCGGGGAGCGTCGAAGGTGCGGGTGATCTCGTACTCGGCGGTCGTCATCGTTCTGCCCTCACAGGGTTCGTGGTCGGTTTCGACGAGATCCACGATGCCGGGGGGCTCTTACGGTCGACTTCCCACCTCCTTAAGGTCGCGTCTCCTCAAGGTCGCGGTCGGGCATGCGCGGCGCCGCACGACCAAAGATCGCGATCGGGCATGTACGGTGCCACACGGCCACGCCTGTCCACGCCTGCCCATGCCTGTCCACGCCTCAGACGTTCGCGGCACCCTCGAACAGGCCGGTCAGCGCCTCAGACCTTCACGGGGCCCTCGACCACTCCGGTCAGCGCCTCAGACCTTCACGGGGTCCTCGAACAGGCCGGTCAGCGCTCCGGTCCGCTCTTCGGGGCGCGCACCGGTGTCAGCGCGAGCACCGCGGCGGCCAGCGGGAAGCACGCCACCACGACGAGCACCCGGGACAGGCCCATCGACGGGGCCAGCGCACCGGCCACGGCGGAGCCGACGCCGCCACCGACGAAGAAGGCGAGGTTGAGCAGGCCCATGCCCGCGCCGCGCAGCGGCAGCGGCAGCCGGGCCGACATCTCCCCCGTGAGCACCACCTGGGTGAGGGCGAAGGAGGCCAGCGCCAGCGAGGTACCGGCGACCAGGAGCCACGCTCCGCCGCCCACGGTCCCCGCCACGGCGACGATGACACCCGTCACCGTCGCGGCGCCGGCCAGCAGCCACCGGCCGGTGCGGGCGCCGAACCCGCCCGCCATGCGGGACAGCACGGCGCCCACCACGGCGCCCGGCAGCAGCGCGGCGCCGACCGTGAGCACGCTCCAGCCGTGGGTCCTGGCCAGGATCTGGGGCACCGCGTACATCGCGGCGAACAGTCCACCGTAGACGCCGACGCCGATGGCCGCCGCGATCCAGAACCCCGCGTCGCCCACCACCGGGCGCGGCACGAAGCCGTCCCCTCTGCGCAGGACCTGCCAGACCAGGCCCGCCGAGGACAGCGCCAGCACGGCCGCGATCACCGCCGCGACCGTACCCGGCAGGCCCAGCGCCGGCGCCTGGATCAGCAGCAGCAACGAGGCCGCCGCGGTGGCGAGCAGGGCCGCGCCGACCACGTCCACCGGCCTGCGCGATCCCGGCCTGGTGACCAGGCCCAGGCAGAACGGCACAGCCGGCAATGACAGCGCCGGCAGCACCAGGGTGACCCGCCACGACAGCCAGGTCGTCGCCACACCGCCGATCAACGTGGCGCCGGCCGCGAACAGCGCCATGACACCGCCGTAGGTGGCCAGCACCCTGGCACGCCTGGCCGGATCAACGGTGGCGAGCAGGGCCAGGCAGCCGGAGGTCATCGCCCCCGACCCGGCCGCGAGGACCAGGCGACCGGCGATCAGCACGCCCAGGTTCGGGGCGGCCAAGCAGCACAGGGCGCCGGCCGCCAGTACCAGCGAGCCGACGGTCAGAGAGACGCGCACACCCCAGGAGTCGGCCAGCCGCCCGAAGACCGCGGTGCCGATACCGAGCGCGAGAGCGTGCGCGGTGAGGACCCAGGCCACCGCGACGGGCCCGGCGTGCAGTGCGGCCGCGACTTTGGGCAGCGCGACGCCCGCCGCGGTGACGCCGAACACCGCGGGGCCGAACAGGGCGCCGAGCCGTACCGCGGTCGAGAACGGCCCGATCGGGGCTGGATCGACGGCCACGGCGGGCGGCTGTCCGAGGGCGGAGGGGGAAGACATGGACGGTGCTTCTTTCATCGGGTGACGGAGGTCCGTGCGGCCTGCCAGGCCGCGCTGCTCACGAAGTGGACGTCGTAGCGTTCCTGAACGGCCGACAGGCTGTCCCTGCTCTCCTGGCCGCGGGCGACGCGCCCGAGATGCCGGAAGTAGCCGAACCGCTCGACGCCGGGTGTCATGACCACCAGCACCTCGGCGGTCGAACCCGCGGCGGCGCCGAACGCGTGTGGCACCCTCGGCGGCACCACTATGAAGTCCCCCTCGGCCACCGTGGTCAGCCGGTCGCCGAGGAGGAACTCCATGGCCCCGCCGAGCACGTAGAACGCCTCCGAGGACAGCGTGTGGTAGTGCGGACCGGCTCCGTCGGCGCCGCTGCTCATCGTGAGCCGGTTGGCGCCGAGCGCGCCCCAGGTGTCGCTGGCGTCGGCCAGCAGCCGGAACGCGCTGCCCGCCGACAGTTCCACCGCCTCGGCGGTCTGCGCGCCGACGACCAGGGCACGGCTCATATTCGAATCGCTCATGGGCATGCCCACTCCTTTCAAATGCTCGCCTCCATTCGAGCGTGGGAACATCCCGCGAACCAGAAGCAGTTGTCACCTGCAGAAATCTCGAATCGAGATGAATGGGGGGAGCGTGGAGCTCCGGCAGATGGAATACTTCCTCGCCGTCGCGGAGGAGGGCGGATTCGGCCGGGCCGCCGAACGCCTGAACATCGTGCAGTCCGCGGTGAGCCAGCAGATCCGCAGGCTGGAGCGCGAGCTCGGGCTGACGCTCTTCGACCGCTCGACCCGGCACGTCCATCTGTCGGCCGAGGGCGAGCGCCTGCTGCCCGAGGCCAGAGCCGTGATCGCCGCGGCGCACCGCACCCGGCAGGTCGCGGCCGAGATCATGGCGGGCACGGACGGCATCCTGCGCCTGGGCACGATCCACGGCCCGGGAGATCGGCTCTACCGCACCCTGGCCGAGTTGGCCGCCATCGCGCCCCGCCTGCAGGTGCGGCTCAAGGACGCCCCGCTGGCCGACCGGCTGGCGGCCGTACGCTCGGGCGAACTGGACGCCGCGCTCGCTCGGGCCCTGACCTCGGCTCCGGATCTGCGGCTGATCCCCGTCTGGACCGACCCGCTGTACGTGGCCCTGCCCGCGGCCCACCCGCTGGCGGCCGAGCCCCTGCTGCACCTGGAACAGCTCGCGCGCCTGCCCCTCCGGCTGGCTCCGAGGGAGAAGAACCCGCCCTTCCACGATCTGATCACCGATTCCTGCCGCGAAGCCGGGATCGAGCCGCCGCAGGGACCGCCGTTCACCAGCCTGCAGGAGACCCTCGCCGAGATCGGGTCGGGCGTTCCCTCCTGGACGGTCTTCTACGAGGTCTCGGGACTGCCGCCCGCGCTGCGCGTGACGTACCGGCCGCTCGCCGAACCGGCCCTCGTCACCTCGCTCGCCGTCCGCGACCGGCCGCTCACCGCGGCCTTGCGGCACCTGCTCGCCTCGTTCGGAGCCGGCCCGTGAGACGGCGGGGGCCAGGCCTCGTGAGCGAACCCGATGGGCCGGGGCCGGTCCGGCGCGGGTCGCCAGATCAGGTCAGCAGGGGCTCGACCAGCAGGACGACGCCGAAGATCGCGAACGCGGCGGCGGCGCCGTACCGGATGATCTTCTCGGGCAGGTGCTTGCCGAGCATCCGGCCGACCGCGATGGCCAGCGCGTCAGCGGCGACCATGCCGACCGTGGAGCCGAGCCAGGTGCCGAACCAGCCGTGCTGGGTGGCCAGCGTGATGGTGGCGAGCATGGTCTTGTCGCCGAGTTCGGCGAGGAAGAAGGCGACGGTCACGGCGATGATCGCCGAACGGGTGGTGCGCTGCGCCTTCTGCGACTCCTCGTCGGTCAGCTCGTCCCCGCGCAGCGTCCACACGGCGAAGCCGAGGAACGCCAGGCCCGCGACGATCGTGATCGCCGTGGTGGGGATCAGGTCACCGGCCAGCCGGCCCAGGCCGACGCTGACCAGGTGGACGACCGCGGTGGCCAGGGTGATGCCGGCCAGGACCGGCCACGGCTTGAACCGGGTCGCGAACGTCATCGCCATGAGCTGGCTCTTGTCGCCGAGCTCGGCGACGAAGATCACGGCGAGACTGATCCAGAACGCTTCCAACGAGATTGCCCTTCCGCACGCGCGACCGGGCCGGAAGGTGACGCCCGGGGAGCCGGGCACGCTTCGGCCCGGCAGCATCGGTGTATGCCTGCCAGGCCGAAGGTCTCGTCCGCCTGGATCGGATGGATTCCAGGCCCGCGCGACCGGGCGCCCGGAGGCGCCAGTATGTCGATCACGCGATTGGGACTACTCCCCCTCGGGTGTTTCCACTCGACTTTAACAGCCGCGAGCACTCGCTGATTCCCCGAGCGGGGCCTTCGACGACTTCCGGGCGTCTCATCACCGGCGGTGACGCCTGGAGCCCACCCGGGAGTGCAGCCTGACCAGAACCGGGATGGCGAGAGCGAAGACGATCAGCAGGGCGAGGCCGCTCCGCAGGGCGCCCGTCCAGTCCGCCAGGCCCGGCCGGCCCGCCCCGGTCGCGGCCCCGCCGTCGAGAGCCGCGAAGAAGATGGCGCCGACGGCCGTGACGCCGAACACGCCCGCCATCTCCTGAACGGTGCCGAGCACCCCGGCCGCCAGGCCGGCGTGGCGGCCACGGACCCCGGCCAGCACCGACGCGATCAGCGGCGACATCACCCACCCCATCCCCATCCCGGCCACAGCCAGGCCGGCCGCCAGGCGCTCGACCGGACCGGCGGCGGCGTGGTGCATCAGGGCCAGTCCGGCGGCCAGAGCCAGGCCGCCGGCGAACGGCAGCCGCCAGCCCAACCGGCCGGCCAGCCGCCCGGTGACCGCCGAGCCGGCCAGGAACCCCGCGTTGAGCGCGGTGACCAGCCCACCGGCGGCGGCCGCCGCCAGCCCCCGGCCGTCCTGCAAGTAGAGCGTCAGCACGAACGACAACCCGGCCGAGCCGGCGAACAGCGCCAGCACCGCGACCAGCCCCAGCGCGAATCCCGGTTCCCGGAAGATCGTCAGGTCAAGCAGCGGGGCCCGGCCGGCCGCGGTCCGCCGGTGCTGCCTGCCGACGAACCCGGCCAGCAACGGTACGGCGGCCGCCAGAGCGGGCCACGTCCAGGCCGGCCAGCCCTGCTCACGGCCCACGCTCAGCGGTACGGCCAGCGCGAGCAGCCCGGCGGCCAGCAGCAGCGCCCCGACCCCGTCCAGCCCTCGCCGGCCCGGACGCTTCTCCCCGGGGCCGCCCACTTCGGGCAGCAGGAGCGGGACCGACGCCAGCGCGACCAGCCCGAGCGGCAGGTTGACCAGGAAGCAGGTGCGCCAGCCCAGCCCGGCCGGGTCGGCGGCGACCAGCAGACCACCGATCAGCTGGCCGCTCACCCCGGCCAGGCCGACCGTGGTGCCGTACCAGCCGAACGCGCGGGCCCGGCCGGCGCCGGGATACAGCGCCGCCAGCAAGGCCAGCACCTGCGGCGCCAGCAGCGCCGCGGCCAGACCCTGGCCGATCCGGGCGGCGACCAGCACGCTCGCGGTGGGCGCCGTTCCGCAGACCGCCGAGGCCAGGGTGAACAGCGCCAGGCCGGCGGTGAAGACGCGCCGGGGCCCGTACAGGTCGCCCAGCCGTCCGGCCAGGATCAGCCCGGCCGCGTAGGCCAGCCCGTACCCGGCGATCACGAGCTGCATCGCAGCCGTGCCGGCCTGCAGATCCCGCCGGGTGGCGGGGATCGCCACGGTGACGATGAAGAAGTCGAGCGTGGTCATGAAGACCGCGACCAGAACCACCGGCAGAGCCCACCGGCCACTCCGATCCCTGCCCGGCGCCTCGCGCGAGCCGGCGGGTCGCGGCGATGAGGCGTACGGCTCCGGCGCTCCACGCGACTCGGGAGGGCACGGCGGGGAGGCGGGCGGCGTGATGGTCGGCATGTGGGGGATCTCCAGCGTGTGATCGCCGGCCCGTACCGGCGACGCCCCACCTTGGCCATCGACGGCTCATGGCGCTGGCGCATTTCGGCCGCCGATGTACCGGGGCGGGCACGACGAATTACAGGTCCGAATTCAGCTGAATCTGCTGGTCCGAATTCCGCCAGGTCCGGGTCGCACGCTGGGCATACGTTTGAGCCGTGAAGATCCCCGCCGATCAAGCGGGGCTCGACGGCAACTACGAGAAGGACATCCATGGATCTGCAGCTTTCCGGCCGCGTCGCGGTCGTCACCGGTGCTTCCAAGGGCATCGGGCTCGCCGTCACGCGCACTCTGCTCGACGAGGGAGTCCGCGTCGTGGCCGCCTCGCGTAAAAGCACTCCGGAGCTCGATGAGCTCGGCGGCGCCGGCCTGATCCACGTCTCGGCCGACCTGATGGACCCCGAGGCGCCCGCTCAGATCGTGGCGCGGGCCGTGGAGGAGTTCGGCGGACTCGACATCCTGGTGAACAACGCCGGCGGCCCGCCGCCCGGTGTGGCCCTGCCGCGCTTTTCGTTCCTGGCCCCCACCGACGACGACTGGCGGGTGATGTTCGAGTTCAACCTGTTCTCGATCGTGCGTGCCATCCGTGCCGCCATCCCGCCGATGCTCCAGCGGGGCGGCGGTTCGATCGTCAACGTCTCCTCGGGGAGCGCCCGGCTGCCCGCCCCCATGAACGTCGACTACAACGCCGCCAAGGCAGGTCTGAACAACCTGACCAAGGCGCTGTCGGAGGAGTTCGCCCCGCAGGGGATCCGGGTGAACACGGTCTCTCCGGGGCCCGTGCGGACGGCCTGGTGGACCGAGGAGGGCGGCGCGGCCGACATCATCGCCGCCCAGGCGGGCACCGACCGGGACAGCGTGATGGACAGCGTCGCACCGGAGATGATGAAACTGTCGACCGGGCGCCTCGTCGAGCCGCAGGAGATCGCCGACGTGATCGCCCTGCTCGCCTCGCCGCGTTCGGCGAGCACGACCGGCGCGGACTTCGCCGTCGACGCCGGGTTCCTCAAGGAGATCTGACCCGTTGGGGCCCGCCGGGCCGCCCGCCGTACAGGTGACCGCCGGCGAGCCGGCGCGACCGCGGCGGGCCGCCGGAGGAGCCGCGGGTCGTCAGGGCAGCAGCCCGCGTTCCAACGCTGTGATCACGGCCGCGGTGCGGTCGGAGACGTTCAGTTTCTTGAACGCCCGTAGCAGGTGCGTCTTGACCGTGGCCTCGCCGACGAACAGTTCCCTGCTGATCTCGGCGTTGGTCATGCCCTGGCTGACCAGACGCAGCACCTCGCGCTCCCGGCCGGACAGCGGCTGCCGTTCCATCCCCCGCGCCCGGAACAGCTTGGTGGCCAGTGAGGGTGTGAGGACGGTGTCGCCACGTGCGGCGGTCCGGACGGCGTTGATCAGCTCCACTCGGGAGCTTCCCTTGAGGAGGTATCCGGCCGCGCCGGCCTCCACGGCGCGCAGGATGTCGGAGTCGCTCTCGTAGGTGGTGACGATGACCACTTTGCTCTGAGGTGAACGCCGCAGGACGTGCCCCGTGGCGCTCACCCCGTCCATCTCGCCCATCCGCAGGTCCAACAGCACGATGTCCGGTTTGAGGGCGATGGCCAACGCCACCGCCTCCTCGCCGGAACCGGCCTGCCCGACGACGGTGATGCCGTCCGCGGACTCCAGCATCGCGCGCAGCCCTTCTCTCACCACCGGGTGATCGTCGGCCAGCAGCACCTCGATCGCCTTCTCCTCACCCATCGGTTGCCTCCCCGGACGCCGACTCCGCGGGCACCGTCACCGTGACGGTGGTGCCCTCTCCAGGATGGCTGCTGACCGTCGCCGCGCCACCGATCTCCGCCGCGCGGGACCGCATACCGCGCAGCCCGAACCCCTGCCGGTCCGGGTGTACGGCGAACCCCTCGCCGTCGTCCCTGACGACGAGGCGGACGGCACCGTCGTCATACGCCAGGACCACATCCACCCTCCGCGCCTTTACGGCGTGCTTGCGCACATTGGCGATCGCCTCCTGCGCGGACCGCAGCAGCACGACGCCGGCCACCATCGGCAGGGGTCTCTCGACGCCCTCGACCGAGCATCGGACGTCCAGTCCGACCTGGGCGGCCAGGCCGTCCGCCTGCCGCCGCACGGCCTGCGCCAACGAGCTCTCCCGCAGCGCGGGCGGTGCCAGCGCGGCGACGAAGTCACGGACCTCGGCCAAGCTATCCTGGGCCACCCGCCCGGCCAGCCCGAGATGGGAGCGCGCGAGGCCCGGAGCCTCGTCCAGCTGGGACTCGGCGGCCTGCACCAGGCTGATGATGCTGGTCAGGCCCTGCGCCAGAGTGTCATGGATCTCCCGGGACAGCCGCTCGCGCTCGGCGGAGATCCCGGCTTCGCGAGACAGCTGGGCGACGCGCTCCCGGTTTCGCCGCAGCTCGCCGATCAACTCGGCGCGTTCCCGGCTCTGCCGTACCGTCCTGCCGATCCACAGCCCGATAAGGACCGACAGCGCGATGCCGAGCAGCGACGTCGGCAGAACGACACCTCCGGCGACCGCGAACGCGCTTCCGCCCTGGAGCCACATCACCGTGACCGGCAGGAGGTTGGCCGGCAGGACGAGCGCGATGGCCCACGAGGTGGGCAGGCTCATCATGAGCATGGGGACCACGGCGAACAGCGCGAAGGAGCCCATCAGGTCGAACACGGCGGCGAGGGCGAACAGCAGGAACAGGCCGGCCGAGAAAACGATGTTCTTGCGGCCGGCGGGGCGGTCGGCCACGAGCCCCCGGCCCAAGCCGGCATACCAGGGGACGACCAGGGTCAGCGCGCCGATCGCGATCGCCCGATGCGCCTGCTGGCCACCGGAGGTGAACAGCAGCGCCGTGGTGACGAAGTAACAGATCGCGAAATAGCCGTCCCACAGGCCGAGCCAGCGGATTCTCGCCTCGGGGACATCGTTCGCGGTCGGCTCGGCCGCATCCGCCCAAATGTGGACATGCACCGCACAAGTCCTATCACTCCCCGCGCGATCGCGCCGATCCGAGACGACGATGGGACGCCCGCCACGGGTCACCGATCATGATCGGCCCATTCGCCTGTCCACCGGTCGGTGGACAGAGCGGCCCCACCGTCCGGTCGTCGCGCCGGAACGGGTGACGTCCGTAGCGTTCCCGGCGGTGAAGTGAACTCCGGTGAACAAGAGATCCGGTGAGAAGAGAAAGGGCAGATGTCGAATGAGCCCGTTTTTGACCGCGCTCATCGCCAGCGGAACGATTCTGGTCATCATCCTGGCGACCGACCTCGGTCGGCGCCGCGTCACCACCATGCGGATGCTGCGATCCCTGATCGCGGTCGCCGTCATCGTCGCGATCTTCGTTCACTCCCTGCCCATGGACGGAAACGCCCCCTCCTTCCAGCTCGCCGGCATCGGGACAGGCGTGATCTGCGGCCTGATCGCGGGGGCCCTGCTCCCCGCCCACCGGGACGCCTCCGGCGAGATCTACACCGTCGGCGGCCTCGGGTACGCACTCGTCTGGATCGTCCTCTCCAGCGCGCGAGTCGTCTTCGCCTACGGTTCCGAGCACTGGTTCGGCGAGGAGATCGTACGTTTCAGCATCGATTACAAGCTCAGCGGGCCGGACGTCTACTCCAACGCCTTCGTCTTCATGGCGCTGGCCATGGTGCTGGCCCGGACCGCGGTCCTGATGAGGAAGAGCGCTCGCCTGCGTGCCGCGACAGCCGTACCCGGGGTCGAGTCCGAGCAGCGATCCGGCAGCACGCGGTGACCCGGGCCGGGCCGGTGACCCGGCCGGATGTCCCGGCCGAGCGGGTGTCCGGGCCGGATGTCCCGGCCGGGCGGATGTCCGGGCCGGGCGGATGTCCGGGCCGGGCGGATGTCCGGGCCGGGCGGATGTCCGGGCGGGGCGGATGTCCGGGCCGGGCGGATGTCCGGGCGGGTGTCCCGGCCGGACGGGTGTCCCGGCCGGACGGGTGTCCCGACGCCCGGGGGACGACGAGCCTCGCCCGGCTCAGAGGTGGGCGCCGACCATCACGGGCTCGTTGACGAGGATGACGCCGAACTTCTCGCGCACGCCGTCCCGGACCTCACGGGCCAGGTCGAGAAGGTCGGCGGTCGTTGCCGACAATTCCGGATTTGTCATGGCAAGGGTGTGCTTGGTGGAGATGCGTGCCGGGCCGCGCCGGTAGCCCTTGGGGAACCCGGCGTTCTCGATCAACCAGGCCGCCGGGACCTTGACCGAGCCGTCCGGCATGTCCCAGCGCGGGAACCCGGGGGCGCGCAACTCCAGCTCCGCCGCCTCCCGGGCGGTGAGGAGCGGGTTGGTGAAGAACGACCCCGCGCTACGGGAGTCGGGGTCGCGAGGATCGAGCACCATCCCCTTGCCCCGGCGCAGCTCCAGCACCGCCGCGCGGGCCTCGGCCAGCGGCACCCGCTCGCCGAGAGCGACGCCCAGCCGGCCGGCCAGCTCCTTGTAGGCGATCGGGCCGGACATCCCGTCCTCGGCCAGCTCGTAGGTGACCGCCAGCACGACGTGGCGCCCCAGCTCCTCCTTGAACACGCTGTGCCGGTAGGCGAACCCGCACTCCCGCGCGGGCAGATCGCGGACCTGCCCACCCTTGCGGTCGTACACCCGCACACCGGTGATCGTCTGCGACACGTCCTGCCCGTAGGCCCCGACGTTCTGGATCGGCGTGGAGCCGACCAGCCCCGGAATCCCGGACAGGCACTCGATCCCCGAGCGCCCGTCCGCCACCGTCCGGGCCACCAGCGCGTCCCAGTCCTCCCCCGCCTGCACGGTGATCCGGTCTCCGTCGACCTTGATCCCGCGCGACGCGACGCGCACGACCAGCCCGTCGAAGCCCTCGTCCGAGACCACCAGGTTGCTGCCGCCACCGAGGACGAGCACCGGCTCGCCCGCCCGGTCCGCCGCCGCCACCAGCTCGACGATCTCCTCCGCCGACCCCGCCGCCACGAACGCCCTGGCCGGACCGCCCAGCCCCAACGTCGTGTACGGCGCCAGCCGTACCCCTGCAACCCGCTCAGTCATGCGCTTCCCCACCAGCCGCCGAAATCCGCGACCAGCCTACGTGTCATGGAGCGGCCTACGTGTCGCGCAGCAGCCTCAGCACGCGCTCATAGGTTCTACGCGACTCCCTTTCGCGGTAGCCGGGATCGACGTCGTGGTAACCACGGTGCCGCTCCTGATGGACCGGCAGGTCCCCGCCGAGGGCGACGAGGGTGCCCGGAAGGGTGAGGGAGAACTCCAGGTCGGCGTTGCGGTAGTAGCGGGCGCCCTCGGGAAAGGCGCCCGCCGCGAGCGCCGCGTCGCGCCTGACCGCGAACAGGTGTCCGAGCAGCCCACGGACCTCGCCGGGCTCCGCATCGTGCCACTCGTGACCGTCCGCCCCCGGGTTCACGCCCCGCCAGCCCGCCGCCGCCACGTCGTCGGTCAGCGCCCTGACCAGCGGGGTGATCGCGTCGCCGTCCAGGATCGTGGAGGTCTCCATGACGACGTGCACATCGGAGGTGTCGAGCTTGAGCAGTTTGGTACGGCTCTCGCCCCACCCCGCCGAGCCTCCCCTCCAGTGCGGGGTCTCGGCCACGTGCCAGGCCTCCACCCGCCGGGGGAACTCCTCGGCCAACTCCTCCAGGACGGCGCCGGCGCCGTCGACGTTTCCCAGGTCCAGACCGATGATCTTCGCCTCGGTCCGGGCGACCAGGGCGCGGACGCACTTACGCAGGTCGTCGGGCCAGCCGTCGACCACGAGTCCGACCGTCACGGTCAGCGGCGCGGCCGGCTCCTCGTGTTCGACCGGGCTGAGCGCCTCGTCGAGCCGTGACACCGACAGGCTCCCGTCCCACAGCAGCTGGGAGGAGACCATCCGCTCGGGGTCGCCCTCGTTCTCGTCCGAGCGGCCGACGAGCTCGGAGCCCTCGGGCTTCTGTTTCGGCGCCGCCTCGGTCTCGGCGACCCGCTCGGCGTCCAGGTGGCCGAGCCGCTCGGGCCGGGCCGGCGGATCGGCGACCTCGGCGACCCTGCCGGTGTCCATGGCGGTGGCGTCACGGCCGGCGGGCTCGGAGCCCGCCCCGGCCTCCGAGCCGGGCTCTGTGTCGGATTCCGGGGAGCCGCCCCGGCCGCCCGCGCCCGGCACGGGGACGGAGCTCACCGTGGGCCACACCTCGAAGGGGGGCTTGGGGATGAGCTCGAACCCGTCGCCGGCGTCGCGGACGAGCCAGCCTTCGGCTTCGATCTCGTCACGGAGCGCATCGGCTCCGGCGTAGTCACGGTTTGTCCGCGCCTTGGCCCGCTGCTCGGCGAGCCCCGTCACGTGAGGTGGTACTTCGCTCATCTCCGGACGCTACCCACGGACCGGGGGAAGAATCAGCCCCCCCGGCGCACGAGCCCGTCGGACGAGCCGAACCACCGCCCGGAGCTGCCGGGAACCAGGCCACCGGGGGCCCCGCTAGGTGAGCTGGACCACCGCGCGCGCCTTGGAGAGCACCCGGGAGTCGCCGGACTTGGCGGTCAGCGCGATCACCACGCGCTTGTCCTCGAGTTTCTCCTCGACGACGCCGCTCACCGTGATGACAGCCCCCTGGTCGTCGTCGGGGACGACCACCATGGAGGAGAACCGCACGCCGTAGTCCACGACCGCGCCGGGGTCACCGGCCCAATCGGTGACGAACCGGCTTCCCTGGGCCATGGTGAACATGCCGTGCGCGATGACGTCGGGCAGGCCGACGGTCTTGGCGAAGCGCTCGTTCCAATGGATGGGGTTGAAGTCGCCCGAGGCGCCGGCGTACATCACCAGGTTGGCGCGGCGAACCGGGTAGTCGACGGGCGGGATCTGCTGGCCCGTCTCGACCTCGTCGTATCTGACAGTCGCCGCCATCTCAGGCCGCCCCTCCACGCTCGACGATGGTGTTGTAGGTCGTGCAGACGGGCTCGCCGTCGACGGTGCTGACGTCGCTCTTGACGGTGATCAGCTCGTTGCGGCCGACGCTGCGGATGTCGGTCACCGTGGAGACGCTGACCAGCTCGTCACCGGCGTGGATCGGACGCCGGTATTCGAAGCGCTGCTCGCCGTGGACCACCATGGCGAAGTTCAGGCCGAGTTCGGGGTCGGCCAGGATCGACCCACCGGCCAGGCTGAACACGATGGGGAAGGTGGGCGGCGCGATCACGTCCGGGTGACCGGCGGCCTGGGCGGCCTCCCGGTCCCGGTAGATCGGGTTGTTGTCGCCGATCGCCGTCGCGAATTCTCTGATCTTCACGCGGCTGACCTCGTAGGGCGCGGAAGGCGCGGACGCCCGCCCGACGAAATCACGGTTCAGAGCCATCGTGCTCCTTTGCGGATACCGAGCTGGTGAGGCCGACAGTAACAGAACAAGATTCCAGGGCGTACTTCCCCAGGGCCGGCCACCAGAAAACCGTAGCCCGGGCCACGTCCGGCATCGGCTGTCGAGCATGGTCAACACCCGGGCGGGAAAGCTGTGCAGACACGACAAACCGGCGCCCTCCATGAGGACGCCGGTCTGCGTTCAGTATGTGAGTGCTACTGAAGTAGCCATCTCCCGCGGAGATCCGGGAGGCTTCGCAGAGACTTAGCGAGTCTCGCGGTGCGCCCTGTGCACCTTGCAGTTGGGGCAGTACTTCTTCAGCTCAAGCCGATCCGGGTCATTGCGCCGGTTCTTCCGCGTGATGTAGTTGCGGTGCTTGCACTCCTGGCAGGCCAGCGTGATCTTCGGCCTAACGTCGGTGGCAGCCACTTGGGAGTGCCTTTCTACGTTCGGGACAGTGGACAACCCAGCCCAGTCCCCTCTTGAGGAGGGGACCCGGAAGGGTAGTAGCGGAGGCCGGACTTGAACCGGCGACACAACGATTATGAGCCGTTTGCTCTGCCTGGCTGAGCTACTCCGCCTTGGCCGACGAAATCGATCGACCCTCGCAAGGATACCCGACGCGTAGAGTGCCTGCGTACTTGTGCAGGTCAGGGGCATCGCTTCTGAGTTTCCCCAGTATGCCCGTTCACGCGTCGGGAACCTTGAGAGTTTTCGGGTGACCGTTACAGCCTACCCAAGCCAAAAGCCCCAACCGAATGGCCAGGGCTTTTGATCTGTCGAGCCCCTTTACGGAATCGAACCGTAGACCTTCTCCTTACCATGGAGACGCTCTGCCGACTGAGCTAAAGGGGCCTGTCTGCTTCGCTTTCGCGCTGCGGACAGGTGTAACCATACACGGCTCGGGAGCACGATGCGAAATCAATCAAGGACCACCCGGATCACCGCACCCCCGTCATCGACACGCCCGCGCCCCCGCCCCACGGACGTCGTGCTCACGGCGTGGGCAGCGTCCCGACCAACGTGTCGGCGGGCTCTTCCGGCTTGGGAAAGTCGCCGTCGATGCCGAACCGGGTGAAGTACTTCTTTCCTCTCACCTTCCGCACGGCACCGAGGGTGATCGTCGCGGTGTACGGCTCGGCCAGACAGCCCGGCAGGCACCAGGTCCCGCTCAACCTGCCCCTGCCGACCGCCTTCTCGGGCCCCCAAGTGCTCCAGTTCAGCTCCCGCAGCGAGCTGAACTCCGAGGCGACCAGGTTCGCCGGCCGCTGATCGGCCCGCCCCTCCTCGGCCCCGTAGAGGTTGAACACGTAGACCGACTCCCGGACCGGGCCACCGTCCCCGGTCCCGGTCTTGATCCCGATTCCGGCCTCAGTTCCGGTTCCGGTCCTGATTCCGGTTCCGGTCTTGGTCTCGGTCCTGGTCCCGGTTCCGGTCTTGGTCTCGGTCCTGGTCCCGGTTCCGGTCTTGGTCTCGGTCCTGGTCCCGGTTCCGGTCTTGGTCTCGGTCCTGGTCCCAGTCGCGGCCGTTCCTGACCCGGCGGCCACGATTCCCGGTGCGAGCACGGCGATCGCCGCGACAATGATGATCTTTCGCACGCCTCCCCCTCTGTTTCCACCGTTCTCGCATGCCGACAGGGTCGAGGGGAGGGTTTTCAGCCGTCCGGCAGCCCGGATTGTCCGGGCTGTCCAGCAACGAGGTGAAGATCACCCGCCGGACGGCTTTCGAATCGAGGGCGGATTCCGGCCGAGCCGCGGGCCCGAGGTCTCCGAATACCTTCCGTGGCGAACATGAGACGCGTGGTGAGAGCGGGCGGGGCCGGACTGCTGTCCGCACTGGCCGCGCTCGGTGGCGCGGAGCTGGTCGCGGGGGCGCTGCAGCCCCGGTCCTCCCCCGTCGTGGTCGTGGGCGGCATGGTCATCGACCTGGCCCCCACCTCCGTGAAGGAGTTCGCGGTCGGCACCTTCGGGACCGCCGACAAGCCCGTCCTGATCGGCACGATCATCGCCCTTCTGCTGTGTCTCGCCTTCATCCTCGGGATCCTCGCCGGGACCGGCCGGCGGATCCCGGCGGCGGCCGGAGTGGCGGGACTGGGGCTCCTCGGCGCCGCCGCGGCGGCGACCCGGCCGGCGGCGGCGCCACTCGACGTGGTCGCGTCCCTGGCCGCGGCCGCCGTGGGAGCCTGCACCCTGCTCGCCCTCACCCGGCCGACTCCGCCCGCGAGCGGCCGCAGGACCTTCCTCCTGACCGGGGCGGGATCCGTCGCGGCGATCGCGGCCGGCCGCCTGCTGGCCTCCCGCGCACCGGCCACCGCACCGGCCCTTCCCCCGCCCGCCGACCCGGCCCGCCCGCTGCCCGCCGGGGCCGATCTCCGGATTTCCGGCCTGAGCCCGTTCGTCACCCCCACCCCGGACTTCTACCGGGTCGACACCGCACTGGCGGTGCCCCGACCCGCCCTGGACGGCTGGACACTTCGCGTCCACGGCACGCGCACGATCGAGCTGACCATGGCCGACGTGCTCAAGCGCGGGCTGATCGAACGCGACATCACCCTGACCTGCGTCTCCAACGAGGTAGGCGGGCCGTACACCGGAAACGCCCGTTGGCTGGGCGTGCCGCTGGCCACGCTCCTGCGAGAGGCGGGCATCCCGGCGGACGCCGACCAGTTGCTGAGCCGTTCGGCGGACGGCTGGACCGGCGGGACCCCCGTGGACGTCGTCATGGACGGCAGGGAAGCCATGCTGGCCGTCGGGATGAACGGCCGCCCGCTGACGGCGGAACACGGTTTCCCCGCCCGGCTCGTGGTGCCCGGACTCTACGGCTACGTGTCGGCGACCAAGTGGGTCGTCGATCTCGACCTGACTCGCTACGCCGAGGCGCGGGCCTACTGGACCGAACGTGGCTGGGCCACGGACGGCCCGGTCAAGACCATGTCCCGCATCGACGTCCCGGCTCCGTTCAAGCGACTTCGGGCGGGAGCCGTACAGGTAGCCGGAGTCGCCTGGGCACAGCACCGTGGCGTCGCGGGCGTCGAGGTCCGAGTGGACGGCGGCCCCTGGCACGAGGCCACGCTGGCCACCGTTCCGAGCCCCGACACCTGGCGGCAGTGGGTCTGGACCTGGCAGGCCACCCCGGGCAGCCACACCCTGGAGGCCCGCGCGACCGACGCGGCGGGCCACACCCAGCAGTCGTCCCGAGTGACGCCGTTCCCCGACGGGGCGACCGGATGGCACTCGGTCGTGGTCACCGTCGAGTGACCGATCCTCCCCACCCGTGAAATTCCACCACCCTGAAGGAGAACGACCATGAAGAGCAAGGTGTTCACCGCGACCGCCCTCGCGATCCTGGCCCTCACCGCCGCCTGCGGGAACGACACCGAGGCGAGCGACGGCGCGGCGAACCGCGCCACCGCTCCGGCCTCGTCTCCCGCCGAGACGGCCGCCACTTGGGCCGCCACTCAGGCCGCCACAGGGCCGGCCACGGCCGGCGGCCCGTTCGGCGCCGCCTGCTCGGCCGTGCCCGCCTCGGGCGAGGGCAGCTTCACCGGCATGGCCGACGACCCGGTCGCCACCGCGGCGTCCAACAACCCGGTCCTGTCCACCCTGGTCACCGCGGTCAAGAAGGCCGGCCTGGTGGACACGCTCAACTCCGCCAAGGACATCACAGTGTTCGCGCCCACCAACGACGCGTTCGCCAAGATCCCCAAGGCGACCCTCGACAAGGTCCTGGCCGACAAGGCCACGCTGACCAAGATCCTGACCTATCACGTGGTCTCCGGGAAGAAGACCCCGGCGGACCTCGGTGGCGCCTCGCTGGAGACGCTCCAGGGCGGCAGGCTGACCGTCAAGGGCACGGGCGAGGACTACACCGTCAACGACGCCAAGGTCGTGTGCGGCAACGTGCCCACCGGCAACGCCACCGTCTACATCGTCGACACGGTGCTCATGCCGAAGTGACCGTGCCCCGGTCGGTGACGCGGCCGGAGACCGGCATGGCGGAGGGGAGACGACCGAAGGGCGCCCCTCCGCCATGCCGCGCGTTGTCGGAGGGGCGTTCGGGCGCCGTGAAGGACCATTAATCTCCACCTGAAGCGGACCGAGAACGCGCAGCATGGCAAGGGGCGGCAGCGACGCGCCCTCAATTGCCATGTGATCGACATTGAGGAGCACGATGCTGCAGGACCGACGCAAGGAGACGATTCGGGCGCTTGATGAGAGTGACAGACCGCACTGGTACTGGCACGGGGTGGACGACGACGGCCACGTGTGGCTGTTCGAGACCGTCATCGACGACGGCGGAGAGTATTGGCCCGTCAGGCACGCCGAACTCGGATCGGACGGCCTCGCCCGCCGGTATTCGTGGAGCCACATCGAAGACGAGCACGGCTTCCTGGCCGAGGGGCCGATCTATCCGGACGACTTCGGGTTGAATCCGCTGACCGCGCAGGAGTTCGCCACCCTGTGGGAGGCGCTCAACCGGTAAGGCCGTACGGCCCGCCGAACCGGGCGTCGAACGGGCCGGCCGCCGAGACGCTCGACGGCCCCACCGCCCACACGGGCTTCACTCCAAGGTCCGCTCGTCGCCCGCGTCGCTCACCGGCCCGAGCCGGACGCTGAACTGCACTCCCAGCTCGCCGAAGCCGAGCGCTCGGGCGACACGTCGCGACGGCTCCGGGCGAGCCCTCCACTGCGGCAGCAGCCGGTCTTCCAGCGCGTCCTCGACCGCGGCTGAGGCCGCCCTTCGCGCGAGACCATGGCCGCGATGCCGCGGAGCCGTCAGGACGGACAGATGCGCCACCGAAGCGGGCCAGGAACGGTAACCGGCGGCGGCGATCACCTCCTCACCGTCACGAACGGCGAAGACCTCCGAGGTGACCTCCTCCAGACCGCTCTCATCCGCGTCCGCCTCTCCGGCGGACACCACGAGCGCACGGACGGCGGGATGGTCGACCGGTAGCCTGTCGACCGTGCCGGCCTCGTGCGCCATCCGGAAATCCCCGGCGTCCAGATAGGCCAAGGTCGCCGGTCCCAACAGGTCGACCACGTCCAGCCTCGCCCGTAGGCGATCGAGGTCGACGGCCGATTCGGCGACCCGCGTGCGCAGCGCGTCGCGCAGCGGCTCGACCAGGCTGCCATCCGGCACCGTTGCGATCGCGGCTCCCCCCAGGACGACGACCCCGGCCCATTTCGGCGGACACAGCCACGACTCCGGAGAGACGACAACGTTCACCCCGTCCAGGGGAAAGGCGACGGGTACACGAGCCAGGCCCGCCCACATCTCACGGGCGCGCCCCAGGGAGGTGGAGATCATGGAGGCATGATCTCCACCTTGGCGGTCCGGCGCGAGCGGATTCGCGCCCGCCGCCATCGCCGGGTCAGCGACGCGGATCAGGCGTACCCGACCGAGGAGAGGCCCGTCATCCGTCCACCCCTGCCGCTAGTCCTGCGCGGTGACCAGCCGAACGGCCAACCCTGTGAAGACCGCCCCGCTGAAGACGTTGAGTCCACGTGCCACCCGACGGCTGCGCTGGAGCATCAACGAGAGCCGGCCGGAGAGCAGACCGACCGAGGCATCGACGGCGAGGCCGATCAGCACCAGCGTGAGACCGAGAATCAGGAACTGCACCACCATGTGCCCGAGGCCGGGGTTCACGAACTGCGGCAGGAACGCGATGTTGAACAGGATCACCTTGGGGTTGAGCAGGTTGGTGACCATTCCCTGCCGGAAAGCCCGCAGCCGTCCCGGGCCCGGGTTTCCTGGCGTCGCCCCGCCGTCTCCGGCGGCGGGAGCGGAACGGTCGCGGAAGGCCCTGATCGCGAGGTAGAGGAGATAGGCCGCGCCACCCCAGCGCAGCACGTGATAGAGCACCGGCAGATTGGTGAAGAGCGCCGACATCCCGAACATCGCCGCGAGGGCGTGCACCAGCGCCCCGGAAGCCACTCCCAGCGCGGCCATCACCCCCGTGGCGGGCCCACCGCGTCCACCCATGGCCACGATGAACATCATGTCGGGTCCCGGAGTGACGCAGAGCGCGAGAGCGGCGACGAGGAAAGCGGCGTACAGTGACACATCTACCATGACGGCGATTCTCGCCTGCCCTGCCGCCGAGCAGTACCCGATTTCACATGTTGGAACAACATGCCGGGGCAACGGCTCACGGAAGATTTCACACGTCGGAACAGCATGCCGGGGCAACGGCTCACGGGAGCCCGGCCGTCACAGGGATCAAGGCCGGTATCCGATGTGGTGCAGCAGGATCCGCAACCGGCGCTCGATCTGCGCCGCGGTCACTTCTTCCTCATGCTGCAGAAGGACGAATCCGATCGGGCTGGACAGGATGTCCTGGACGGCGCTTGGTTCGGTGTCCGGCGGGAAGCGGCCGGCGTCGATGGCCTGCCGCGCGACCTCCGCCATGGCGTCCAACCGTGGTCGCAGGTATCGCTCGGTATAGGCGGCCACCAGTTTCGGGTAGTCCACCGAGGCGCCTACGACCCGCGCCATCAGCGCGCGGAACCGGGGCCGGCTGAGGAGGCCGGCGATGAAAGTGACCAGTTCGTCGATCGACTGCGCGACAACGGGCGCGTCCATGTCGGGGTTGCGAGCGTGTTCCAGCGCGGCCGCCAGGAGGTCCTCCTTGGATCGCCAGCGCCGGTAGACGGTCAGTTTCGCCACGCCGGCACGCTGGGCGACCGCTTCGATGCTGGTGCCCCCGGCGCCGCGCTCTATCAGCAGGTCCAAGGCCGCCTCCAGGATGGAAGCGTCGTTGCCGGGGTCACGTGGGCGGCCGCGCTCTACGCCGGCCACAGCACCTGGTTCAGCCATGTCGCCAGTTTGTCCGGTGCCGGACGGCCGCGCCAACCGATGTGCCCGTCGGGACGGATCACCGTCACGTCAGGTGAATCCGTCTCCACCGGCGTGAGCGCGACGACCAGGTCGGCGCCCAAACGCGCCGCGGCGACCTCGGCATGCCGGGCGGCGTCGCGGCGGTCGCCGGCGAGCACCACCCAGCGTCCCGATATCGCGGCGTGGAGCGTGATCTCGCCCCCGTCGGGGCGGCGGCACCTGATGTCCGGCATTCGGTCACCCGGCCGCAGGCCCGGCGTCCACCGGTGCGAGGTGGGGGCCAACGGTCCGCCCCGGTAGCCGATGCCGAGCTGGGATGCGGCCAGCCACAGCCGGCGCCGTACGGCGGGCAGGCGGAGGACCGGCAGGACCACCTTGTCGCGGACCAGGCGTTTCCACTGTGTGTCGGGCAACATGATGTCCACCGCGGTGCTGGTGGCCCTCAGGACGTTGCGGGCCAGCGGGCGCCGCTCGCCTTCGTAGGTGTCGAGGAGTCGCCGGTCGGCGCGGCCGTGAGCCACCAGCACCAGCTTCCAGGCGAGGTTTTCCGCGTCGCCCAGTCCGGTGTTCTGTCCCTGCCCGCCGGTGGGGCTCTGGATGTGCGCGGCGTCGCCCGCCAGCAGGATCCGGCCGCGGCGATAGGCGTCGGCGAGACGGCGGTGGATCCGGAACTCCGAGGCCCAGTGGACTTCGGTGACCGTGTCGAGGCTGACGCCGCTGCGGCGGGAGAACTCCTTCAACACCCGATCGGTGATCTCGCGTTCGGACAGCCGGTTCGGCAGGTCTGCCGGTGGTTCGGAGAATACCCGCCAGGTGTCGTCCGGCAGCGCGGTCACCGACAGCATGTGACCGGCGTCCATCCAGGTCGTGCTGCCGTTCTTGTCGTAGGGCCACTGGGCCCGCACATCGACCATCAGCAGGCGTTCGATGAGCTTGCGCCCCGGAAAGGCGATCCCGGCGAGCTTGCGAACCGTGCTGTGCGCGCCGTCACAGCCGACCAGCCAGTCGGTCTCGATCTGCTGTTCGGTGCCGTCGTCCGTCTGGACGGTAACGGTGACACCCCTACCGTCCTGCCGTGCTCCGTCCTGCCGCGCTCCGTCCTGCCGGGTACCGTCCTGCCGCGCTCCGACCAACCGGGTACGCCACTCGACGTCGCCGCCCAGTTCGCGCAACCGTTGCCGCATGGTCTTCTCGACCTCGGCCTGCGAGATCAGCAGTGCCTGTTTCGGCTGGTCCGCGGTTGCCTGGCCGATATGGAACCGCAGCACGGTGCGGGATCCCTCGTTGTAGGACATGTTGAGCGAGCGCTGCGACCGTTCCGGCAGGGTGCCGAGGGCGCCGATCCGTTCCAGCACCTCGACGCCTCGTGGTTGCAGGCCGAGCGCTCGCGAGGTGGTGGCGGGGCCGGCGGCCGCGTCGATGACTCGAACGGGGATGGCGTGCAGCGCCAGATGGATGGCCAGGGCCAGGCCGGTAGGGCCGGCGCCCGCGATGAGTACGGTGTCCGTCATTTAATAAACGGTACGGTATCGATTACTAATTTGGCGAGGACGGACGGATGTGATCACATTCACCGACCCCGGAACCTTGAATGATCTTGAGCTGGCACGGTTCACCCGCTCACGGCGGACAACCGTCGCGGTGGCCCTTCATCGGGGACGGAGCGGCCGGCCCGGCGTCAGCCACCGCCAGGCGTCGTGCCGCCGTCCCGCCGGGATCGACCGGTGGACGTCCACCCCTGCTGCCGGAGCCTTTCGAATCCGTCCAGGAGGAGATCCAGCGCGAACTCGAACTCGAACTGATCATCGCAACCCCGACCCACGATCGACTCCTCGTCGTGGGCCGCCGCCGTCGCCATCTCCGCGATATGGGGGTATCTCCCCGCCAGCTCGCGGAGCACGTCCGCTTGCACGTCCAGGTCGGAGGCTTGTGAATCGTCGAACAACTCCTGGGTGAACCCCAACATGCGGCTGCCCATGGCGTGCATCACGTGGTGGGTGAGATCGACGGAGAAGCCACCGGCCCGGAACATTCCGATCATCGAGTCCATGTACTCCAGTACGGCCGGCGTCGGGTTGCTTCGCGCCTCGATCGCCCGAGGCATCCAGAGGTGACGTAGCAGCACTCGCCGAGCCGAGAGGATCCTCTGCCGGACCGCACCCTTCCAGTCGGCGCCATGGACCGGCGGATCGATCTCACCGACGACGACATCGACCATGCCGTCCAGGAGTTCTTCCTTGTTGGCCACGTGCTTGTAGAGCGCCGCACGAGTGCGGCCGAAGCCATCGGGCCGGCCGTCGCCCGTCGTCGTCACCCACCGTCGACCCATCAACGAAAGAAGTCCGGGTGAACCCAACCAGAAAGATCGCGACAGTCGCGGGCGTGTTCTTCATCGTCACCGAGGTCGCCGCAATCGCAGGACTGGCCCTATACGACCCGGTGCTGAACAGCCCCGACTACATCATCGGCTCCGGCGCCGACACTCGCGTGTTCTTGGGGGCGCTCTCCGAGGTGATCCTCGCGATTGCCGTCATCGGCACCGGGGTGACATTGTTTCCCATCCTCAGGAGGCAGAACGAAGGAGTCGCCCTCGGTTACGTCTGCGGCCGCCTTCTTGAGGCCGCCGTCATCGTCGTCGGCATCATCAGCGTCCTTTCGGTCGTGACGTTGAGGCAGGACTTGGCGGGAGCCGCGAACGCGGACGCGGTCTCTCTCGTCGCCGTCGGCAAATCCCTGGTGGCGATCCATGAGTGGACGTTTCTGTTCGGGCCCAACTACGCCTTGGGGGCGAACACGTTGTTGCTGGCGTACTTGATGGACAGGTCCGCACTGGCGCCACGGTTCATCGCCGTACTGGGGCTCGTCGGAGGCATGATGATCTTCGTTTCGGCGACCGCGGTGATGTTCGGGCTCTACGAGCAAGTCTCCGTGTGGGGGTCGATCGCGGCGGTGCCGGTGTTCGCCTGGGAGGTGACGCTTGCCGTACGGCTCATCGCCAAGGGGTTCAAGCCCTCCCCCTGGATCCGTGTCGTGGATCTCATCTGAGCCAGAGCAGCAGGCAGGCGTTGGCACAGCTGAGCGACAGCGGGCGACGGCGGGCGACGAGCTTGTCCTGGCGGGTCGCGACGCCCTTGAAGCGATCGAGCCGGGCCGACCCCACGCCTGGCAACGACCCCCGATGAACCTGATCCGCGAGGCCACGGGGATACTGAAATGGTCGATTCACCTGGTACCGCTCATTAGCGCGGTACTCGGCTCCTGGGGTAAAGGCTGTGATGCCGACGATGAGGATTCCCCCGGCGAAGAATGGACTGAACACGCGCCACGGAGGACGTCGTTCCCGCAAAGCGCGCCCCACCCGCATCGCGGGACTCGCGCCTTGCGTCGCCCTCTTGATCGCGAGTTGCTCATTCGCTTCTGGGCCGACGACCACGGCACTCTGGGACACGTCGATTGGGCCGACCCGTTCATCACAGCCCGGCACGCCCACCGTAACCCGCTCCGCACCGAGCCGACCGGCGCTGAAGCCCATCGATCCCACCGCATTTCAGGCCGTCGTGGACGCCGCCGCCAAGAAGCTACTGGTCCCCGGGGCGGTGGTCCTGCTACGCACCCCGCAGGGGAAATTCGAAGCGAGGGTCGGCACCACAAAGCTGGGCACGCAGACGCCGCCGGATGCGGACACTCATGTCCGGGTCGCCTCGAACACCAAGACCATGACGTCGGCGCTGATCGTGCTGCTCGCCCAGGACGGCAAGCTCCGGTTCAACGACCCGGTGTCCAAATACGTCCCAGACGTGCCCAACGGCAAGAACATCGCCATCGCAGAGCTGCTGAAGATGCGGAGCGGGCTTTACAACTATACGGATGCGCCCGAGTTGGCGGCGGCTCTGGATGCCGACCCGACGAAGGTCTGGACGCCGCAGGAGGTACTGGCCATCGCGTTCCGGCACCCGCCGCGGTTCCCGCCCGGCACGTCCTACGACTACAACAACACCAACTACGCATTGCTGGGTCTGATAGCCGAGAAGGCCGGTGGGCGCCCATTGGCCCAGCAGTTCCAGGACCGACTGTTCGGCCCGCTCGGGCTGCGGCAGACTTCGCTTCCCGCCGCCGACGACAACTCCATCTCGGATCGCTACTCGCATGGCTACATGTACGGCGGATCCTCCTACGCGCTGGTCGACAAGCAGTACCCCGCCGACATGCGGACCGCCGCACGGAACGGAACCCTCCAGCCCGTCGACTACACCGACCAGAACCCCTCCTACGCCACCGCTGCCGGTGGCGCCATCTCCACGGCGGACGACCTGGCCACGTGGATCCGAGCACTGGTTTCCGGCAAGGTCCTGAACGCCGAATACCAGCAACAATGGCTCCACAACCTGCAACCCGAGGACCCGAGCACATCCGGTGGGAAGCAATACGGCTACGGCATCGCCTATCAACGTTTCGGGCCGAACGCCTCGATGTACTACCACGGCGGTGAACTTCCGGGCTTCAACTCGTTCATCGGTTACGACGCAGATAACAACGTGACGCTCGTGATATGGACGAACTTGACCCTGTCACCCGAGGGCAGGACTACGGCGAATGCCCTGCTGCCGACAGTTCTCAATGAGATTTACGTCGGGCCGTCGCTGTCGCCCACACCATCTCCTACCACCGAGTAATGCGGTCCGACATGTCATCATCGCCGCGGTGCGCGGCAGTAGGAGCAGGTCGGTCGTCTTCCACAGGTCATGGGTCGTCTTCCACAGGTCATGGCGGCCATGAGTTGCCGGAGACGCCCCTGATCCGTTCTCATCCCCTGGACATGCCTGCTGCCGAACCCGAGGCAGCAGACATCGGTGGTGCTTTTTTACCTGCGCAAGGGCGAGACGTTCAGCGAGCTCGGGGCCGGATTCGGGGTGCCCACGGCAACCGCCTGGCGGGTCTTCTTCGGATGGCTGACCAGCATCAGGACTCTCTCCGATCACTTTCATGGCGGGGCCGCCAGCGAAGCGCTGCTAAGGGCTGGTCCGTTGCTCTTCAAGGACGTGCTCGTGATCATCGGTGAGACGATGGGCCGCTCATGCTGTCTGAAGTGAAAGACGAGAACCTTGATGCCCCCTGTTCCGTTGAAGACCGCGATCGTCACGGGCGTGAGCCGCCGCATCGGCATCGGTTACGCGATCGCGCGCCGGCTGGCCGCGGTGCCGATGAACGTCTTCGCCTGCTCGTGGTCGCCGCACGACGCCCACCAAGCCTGGGGCGCCGATCCGCTCGGGGCGGAGGGGGTCATCGCGGCGCTGCGGGAGGAACTGCCCGAAGGCGCCGGGCGCATAGAGCACCTGGCGATCGACCTGGCCGATCCAGCGGCGCCCGGCAGGATCATCGCCGCCGCCCGCGAGCGGTTCGGCCGGGTGGATGTCCTGGTCGCCAACCATGCCCGCAGCGCAGAAGCCGGGATAGGTGAGCTGACCGCCGACGAGCTCGACCTGTGCTGGGCGGTCAACGTCCGGGCGACTCTGCTTCTGGTGCAGGAGTTCGCCGCCCAGCGCGATCTGGACGGCGGGCGGATCGTCACCTTCACCTCCGGCCAGCATCTGGAGCCGATGCCCACCGAGTTGCCCTACAGCGTCACCAAGGGGGCCATACAGCAGATGACGATCAGCCTCGCCGCCCCATTGACCGCCCGCGGCATCACCGTCAACTGCATCAATCCGGGCCCCGTTGACACGGGATACGCTTCTCCCGAGGACATGGAGAGGCTGGCCGCCCGGCATCCGCAGGGCCGGTGGGGCGCACCGGAGGAGGCCGCCGGGCTCGTGCGGTGGCTGGTCAGCGATGAGACCTCGTGGATCACCGGGCAGACCATTGTCAGTGACGGCGGCTGGTCACTGCGCAACGGAGTGCCGCCCCGAGCCGCTACGTCTCCGTCCAGCGATCGATAAGCGGGCCGCTTCAGGACGTCGTCTGGGACCAACGAGACCGTCACGGCCAACCTCTGACCTGCCCGCCCGGCAAGACTCTGATGGTTGTCGCTTGACACCTCAGGCAGATCGGATGTCAGCGTAGGCTGAGCCGATGATTTTACAGTCGTGACTGTTCTCGGCAGTTCATGGTCTCTGACCTGCGGAAGAGCTTCTCTCCACAGCAGCGATGATCTTGATCATCGCACGCATGCTGCATGCCTTCCCGTACCTACCAGGATGGCTCGATGCTGCGGGCAAAGGCTGAGATGCTCACGGAGCACCGGGTCTACGGGATCGATGAGAGAGATCTATCTGCAGTGTGCGGTCGGCCACAGGCGAACGCTGAGCGGTCATCCCCTGGGGGGCTACGACGGCGTAGCAGGAGTCCGATGGCGGCAGCGAGGGCAAGAAGGAAGGCGGTCAATACGAGCATTCGCCCATCGGGGCCGGACTCACCGCCGCCTCCGGTCGCGGCTCCCCTGATGGCGTCTTGACTATCTTGCCTTTCCCCTCCGCATGGGTCGGCTGCGGGCTCGAAGTCGCCGGTACGGAATCGGGTAATTGAACGCCTGCGGTTGCCGTGGCCGTATGAGTCGGCTGTGGACTTGGGGTTACCTGTACGGAATCGGTTGGCTGGCCGTCCACGGAAGCGACGGTGAGGGTGTAGGTCGTCAGAGCCGCGGTGTTCTGCACCTCGCACTGGATCGACGGTTCGTTGGGCCCGGTCCCAAAGTTGATGGCGGCCGGCCGTTACCGCCGCCCAATGGCGAGAGCTTCGACCACCGGCCCCAACCTCTTCCAGGCTCTCCGGGTGCTTCGCCTTCGCGACGGCCGCTCAGTTCTTTTACTGTCAACGGTAACGGGTGAGCGTTTTACGTCCCTCCGCGCAGAACGATCAAGAGGAGAAGCACGGTGAGTGCATTCGCGTGGATCGTGCTGGTGGTGCTCATCGGGGCGGGAGCGATCTGGATTCGAGACATCGTGAAGTCCAAGGGCCGGCCCCGCCGAACACGGGTGTCCTCACGACCAAGCCTCTTGACTGGTTATTACCTCGAACAAACCCATGGCAACGCTCAGGGAGTGATGCTCCTGGACCAAGCAGCTCGGCACGCTCGCGAACGTGAAGCTAAAAAAACCGGCTGACTAAACCTCTGATCCCCAAGCGACGGCGACAGCCTGGCACCGAATCAATACCGCCCTGAAGATCGTCATGCGGTGGCTGGTCTCTACTCAGGGTCGGGGGCGATCGACGGTCCGGGACTTCGTTTCTCAGTCCCGGCCCACTGAGGCGGCAAGCATCCCTCGTAGCGAGCGGGGAGAGTGTCAGCAGCCTTGATCCCGTGCCACAGGCGTGCCAGATCTCACGGGAAACGGCGGGGGATCACGGGGACTCATGGGTGAAGAACGAAGAAGGCCTCGCACCGCGTTTCCACTGGTGAGGGGCCTCTTTCTACTGATGTGGCAGGTGCAGGACTTGAACCTGCGTAGGCTGAGCCGACGATTTTACAGACCATTCCCGTTCCCAGGATGGCCTGGCTTCTGACCTGCGGCGTTATGCCTCCCCGCCGCTCTCGCCGCCATGATCATTGCGCGCATATTGCACGTCATGACCGACCCTGTTCGAGCGGTGGATACGAGCCGGTGACGTGTGATCGTGTAAGGCAGCGTTGCTATATCCCGTTGCCGTACACCCCGTACGTGGACGCAACCGTGTCTCCTGCCCGGAGCCGCAGCGTCTCATGCCGGCCAGACAGCCCCCGATCCTGTCTGAGTACCTCATGCTCTCAGGCTGTCACCTGGGAAAACAATGCAGACAAGCACTCCGGGCAACCTATGACGCCCAACTTTCTTCGTCAGTAGGTGGAGGTGGCACATTACTGAGGCTGAACTCGTGGTGTCGTAGCTCCTGACGTGTGTTGATTGCCGGGTAGACCCACATCATGAGGTACGCACAAGGCGGAGGACTTTCCACCGAGCGAAGAGCGTTCCGCGAACGACTACGGCTGCAGGCGGCCGAGCGGTTCGCCCGCGATAAATCCAGCACGGTCATCGCCCGGGACCTGCGGATCAGCGTCCGGTCCATCCAGCGCTGGAGAAAGGACCGGCAGAGCGGCGGGGCCGGCACACCGCACTCACACGGGCCGGCCTCCCTGCCCCGACTCGGCGAACAGCAGCTCGCCGCGCTGGAACAAGAACTGCTCAAGGGACCCGTCCGGCACGGCCGGCCCGATCAGCGCTGGACCCTGTCTCGCATCACGACCCTGATCGGCCGGCGCTTCCACCTGACCTACACCCTCCAAGGGGTGCGCAAGCTGCTGATCCGCAACGGCTACTCCTGCCAGATCCCGGCCCGGCGCGCCCTGGAGCGCGACCAGGCGGCGGTGACCGGGCGGGTGAAGGAAACCTGGCCGAAGGTGGAAGATCCGCGGCGGCGCTCGGCGCCTGGATCGTCTTCGAAGACGAGACCGGTCTGTCGATGACGCCGCCGATCGCACGCACCTGGAGCCCGCGCGGCCAGACCCCCGTCATCACCGTGCGGGGCCGGTCCCGGCGCCGGATCTCAATCGCCGCTCTGGCCTGCTACAAACCCGGGCACCGCTCCCGCCTGATCTACCGGCCCCGCCCAGACACCCGCCCCGACGGGCGCAAATCCTTCGCCTGGAGCGACTACCGCGACCTGCTGATCGCCGCACACCGCCGGCTCG
The DNA here is from genome assembly GCF_050949235.1 of Streptosporangium sp. CA-135522. Lineage (NCBI taxonomy): Bacteria > Bacillati > Actinomycetota > Actinomycetes > Streptosporangiales > Streptosporangiaceae > Streptosporangium > Streptosporangium sp. CA-135522. The sequence goes on along the minus strand of NZ_CP192026.1, from coordinate 867,010 downwards.
GCGGCCCGATCGTGCTCGTCCGGGACAATCTCAACACCCATCTGACCGGTGGGATGCGTGCCTTCATCGCCGCCCAGGACTGGCTGACCGTCATCCAGCTGCCCACCTACGCCCCCGATCTGAATCCGGTCGAGGGCATCTGGTCGCTGCTACGGCGCTGCTTCCTGGCCAACGTCGCCTTCACCGGCCCGGAGCACCTGATCCGCACCGTCCGACAAGGACTGCGCACCCTTCAATACCGCAGCGACCTCATCGATGGCTGCCTCGCAGGAACCGGACTGACCCTCACGCTGGCATAACCACACACGACACCACGAGTTCAACCTCAGTAGGCGGAGGTAGTCGAGGCATCATGACCCGCGTCCGCCGGGCCAAGACCCGTCGTGAGCAGGAGGCCGCGGCAAAGACCGCCGAGCTGGCGGCGGCGCCTTGAAGGTTGGGGCGTGGCGGCCGCGGTCTGATCTTGTGCCTTGCCGAGCCCACCACTGTGATGTCAATGTCCTCGGCGTCAACATCGCCTGGCAGTCTCTCGACAAGGGTGTGCTCAAGGAGATCCTCGTGCTCATCGCGCTCGTCCTGCTCAGGATCGATCTGCAGGTCCCAGGCGATGACCGTGCTCGATTCATCTCGGGCGATATTTCGGCCGCCTACAGACACAGCCTTTCATGGAAGGCTCTTCGCTCGGCGGACAACCCTCCGCCCTGCGTATAACTCATGATGTCGATGTATACCGTAATCAATACATGCTTTCGCGAAGAGTGAAATCATGGTAAGTATCGTCTATGCGCCGATCTCTGACTGTACCTCTGACCCTTGTGTGCATCATCGCCTTTGGGGCCGCTGCTGTCGCTACCTTAGCGCTGGTCCTCCCTGACCAAAATCCTGCCGTATCGTATCCTGTGGCTGCTTCGTCGGCAGAAGTAATTCCAGAATCGACCACCCCTTCTTCTGCCGCTTTGCCTAAAATGCCTAAACTCTGGAATCAAGATGCGGAGACTGCAAGAACTACTATCACTGATCTCGGATTCGACGCAACTTTCCAGCCGGTGAATGGCCAGGACGTGAAGGTCCCGGCGGATTGGATCGTGATCGGTCAATCTCCTTTTCCGGGGACCATTCTTAAGAGCACCATCCCGATCATGTTTCAGGTCGCTCCTAAGAACTCCTAACAGGATGCAATCAGCAATTGGAGCGGCGCCAGCAGATGATGGCCTAGTACTCCAGCCGTAGATCGCGAGGTTGGGCGATTGTGCGCATGCGAATCTGTGGGGATAGGGCCACAACTACAATGAACGGCCACCGCTGTGATCATTCAAGTGTGATGGATCTGAAGATCATGCGGTGGCTGCGTTGGCCAAACTAGAACACCTCAGCGCCGCTCGTCTGCAGGCCGGACTGGACGGCACCTTCGCCCAGGCGGCGAGCCGCTTCAAGGGGCGGGAAGTACGGCTGCGTGCCCGCGCCTGCCTCCAGGGGCTGCTATCCGTACTTCAACGCACGACCGGCTGGTTGTTGGTCGAGCATGCTGGGGAAGCGACGCCGGACGGCATGCAACGGCTAATGTCGGTCGCCCGCTGAGACGTTGACGGGGTCCGCGACCATGTGATCAACCATCTGGTGCCGCCGATGGCGTGCTGGTTGGCGACGACACCGGCTTTGAGAAGAAAAGCATGTGTTCAGCCGGGGTCCAGAGGCAGTACACCGGCACCACCGGGAAGATCACCAACTGTCAGATTGGGGTGTTCCTCGGCTACGCCGTACCCCGCGGGCACGCTCTGCTGAACCGGGAGCTCTACCTGCCCCGCACCTCCGGGATCGCCAACGCCGGCCGGTGCGCCACAGCGAAGATCCCCGAGGAGGTGGGTTTCGCCACCGAACCGCAACTGCTGCAGGCGATGATCAACCGGGCGATCGCCGCCGGGATCCCGTTCGGCTGGGTGACGGCCGATGAAGGCCTACGGCGACAACTGGCCACTACGCCGTTTCCTGGAAAACCAGCAGATCGGCTACGTGCTGACCGTGGCCTGTGACCATCAGATCACCACCGGCACGGGCAAGGTCTGCGTCGATGTCATCGCTACCAAGCTCGGTAGGACGGCCTGGCACCGCCTGTCGTGCAGCAACGGCGCTAAAGGAGAGCGGCGCTACGACTGGGTACTGATCGCTACCACCGCCCCCCGCGCACCCACTGCCGATCCACCGCTCCATCAGCAGGCCGACCGAGTTGGCCTTCCACCTGTGCCACACCCCAGCCCCGGTACCGCTTGCCCGTCTGGTGGCTGTCCGGCGCCCGCTGGACGATCGAGTAGTGCTTCCAGACCAGTAAGAACGAGGCGGCCTTCGACCACTACCAGGTCCGGCTCTATCCGGCCTGGTACCGGTACATGACGTTGGCATGCCGGCGCCGGCCTTCCTTGCCGTCACTCGAGCCGCGCTGTTGGACGAAGACGATGTGGTTGACCAGGACAAACAGGCAGAGCATTCAGGTATGGGCAAGAAGGCCGGTGTCCGATCGATGATCATCCCTGTCAACGAGATCCGCCGCCTGTTCGCGTCGCCGACCCGGCCACCGCTCGATGAGCACCATGTTCGCCGGTGGTCCACGTGGCGGTTATGCCATCAGAGCCGAGCTAGACGATGCCACTACCAGCGGCAATGCCTCAGAGATCACTAAGTAAGGCTGGAGTGCAGAACATTCCTTTTATAGCGAGCGCCGCTCACGGTTGACCGAAAAACATTTTCGGCCTTCACACAAAAGCTATCCAACTGCTTGTTTTGTGAATACATCTCTCCGGTTAACTAAAATTGTTACTCTGCGCAAGGAGGGGTTTACCATAAGTGTTTAACGATTACCGTATTGCACAACGGGCCACTTGATGCTTAAGATCACTTTGTTCCAATACGTGACGAACATGGAACACGTAAGGCTATCGAATAGAGACTGTCGGTGATTGATATTATCGTGTATTAGAACGTCTTTATGTCCACTTCGGAGAAAGGTTCACATGCGTCATATAGCCCACCGTTCTTACCGCGCGCGCTTTATTGCGGTGTTGACCATGTTCGCAATCCTTGTCAGCATAACCCAGATAGCGTACGCCGATCAGTGGAGTCCTATCGGGACAGCCCGATATCGCAACATCTCCATCGGTGCCGGCGTGATGGATAACTATAGAGCCAGAAACGTGAACGGCAATCCCGTTGTTCTATGGCAGAGAGATAGCAATCCATACACCGCTTCACAGATGTGGTCGGGCTGGGTTCGAGATACTGATAATGCGGTCGTTTATTACGCTTATGCCAATAACAGCTATCCATCGGACTATTACGTTCTGACTGGCCATGGCGCGTCGGGAACAAGCAGTGGCGCGCCAGTCTACGTTCACAACTACCTAGCTCAGAACAATCAGCGCTGGTACTTAACGTGGTATGCCCCCGAATACAATCAATGCCATACAACCGGCACTTATTGTCAGGCCATGCGGCCAGTCGTCAGTGCAGGAATGTGCATCGACAACCCAAACAGCGAGTGGACGTTTGGCCGCCAGCTATGGGTGTGGGGATGTAACGGCACCGCGGCCCAGCTCTTTGAGCCGCTCGGCCCCGGAGTCTAACCAGGCGACCACCCCCTTCATTCTTCAAACGTTATTCAATACGCCGATAAATGGAAAGTAGTCCATGCGCAGCAAACTTCCCGTCGTCATAGGTGTAGCAGCAGCTAGCATCGGTATTTATGCGACAGTGCCGGCGATGAGCGCTATCGCCGCAGGGTACTTCCAACCCTCCGTAACCCCTACTCCGTCGCTCCCTGCCCTTCCCCAGCCACTCACCTCACCCTCCGTTCCCCAACCGGATGTTTCGGCGCCACCATCAACAGCCGATCCGGATGAGTCCGCAACCAAGGTAGACGAGCCCGCGATCGGAGCCATTCCTGTCATTCGTAGGGCGGCGGACTTGAAGCTGCCTCTGGATCAGTTCCGCTTGTCGGCTGATCAGATCAACACACGCAACCAGGCATGGGAGCGTTTAGAGCAAGCATGTATGAGCCGCTTCGGATTGGAAGGTATCGTCGGTTCCCGCCGACTTCCGCCTCGCCAATCACCACTGAGTGTGTTTTTAGACATTGAACAGGCAAAACACTCTGGTTACGACGCTCTGCAGATCAACAATACCGACTCAGGCCACCTACGGCGCACAACCCCAGCAACGCTGGAGCAGCAGCAAGCTGCGACGGGAGTATTCACCGGCACGACCCAAACTTACAACGGCCAGCCGGTACCCGCCGGTGGTTGTGAGGGTGAAGCCCGCGCTGCGATCATGCCGAAGAACGCTACTCCAGTGCGCGAAGACGCCAGCGACTTGGCGTTTAAGGCTGGCGGTCTGGCCTCTAGAGACAGCCGCGTTGTGAAGGCTACACAAGAGTGGGTTGCCTGTATGAAAGCGGCAGGGTTTAACTACACCGGCCCAAACCAGGCTCGAAATGATCCTCGTTGGGCTGCCCCCAGCAGTGCCGAGGAGAACACCATCGCAACCACGGACGCTCAATGCCGCGCCCGTACCAATCTCCTGAATATTCAGGTGGCAGTAGAGGTCGCATATCAAAATCAGCTAATCAATCAGCACAAGGACGAGCTTGCCATCTCCAAGAAGCAGCTCAGTGCGATGGTTAATAACGCTCAGGGATCCTAAAATACAAACAGCTGAGCGCTTTAGATACAATCCAAAAGATTAAATCGATCAACATTCAAGACTAGATTATTATAATATTTCAGGCTCGGTTCGGAAAAATGCCGGGCCTGAAGTTTTATTCAAATATATTGAGCCATTCCGGTCTTATCTTGCGGGATGCATGCTAGCCACGATGAACCATCTTGTTTAAAACAAGGAATCTCTAATGAAGTGGTTGCGACCCAGGTAAACCATCGCGCCAAGGGACGTGTGCGATTTTACCGCGCCGGGCTGCTGTTATCACCTCGGACTTCTATTTACCTGACCGACGTCCTGCGTCAGCGCTGATCAAAGATCGATTCCCCTTGGCGCCAGCTCATCCCTGACAAGCAGTCTCTCTTTGTCCTGGCCTATTTGCACAAAGGTGAGACGTTCGCCGAGGTCGCAGTGGGATTTGGGTGAGTCAGCAGTCGCCTGCCACTACGCCCACAAGACCGTCGAAAACCATCACTCTACTCGCCCAGCGCCCATCCCTCCTGGGGACATCTCAATCCTATCCTCTCTCAGTTGCGCACAAAGTTCGAACAGGTGCCTTCTCATGAATCGACCGTGCCCGACGACGGCGGGCCATCGTATAGATGTCTTTCCCCTTCTCTGGAACAGATCACCGGCTCGCCTTCATCTTTCTGTTCTTGCGAATCGAGAAGGCTTCCTGGCTCGATTGTGGTGCAACACCCTCTTCGACCAGATCATCTTCTTTTCGGTTCACGACCCTAACCCTGGTGGTGCTTAGTGCCGCGTCCCGTACTCAAAAAACTCGTCCTTAGTTCGGTCGCCGTCGGAACGCTCCTGTCCGGGGTGCTGGCATCGCCTACAGGCGGTGCGAGGGCCGAGCCGATAGGAGACAAAAATAAGACGGAAGTGACATCGCAGTCACCTCCCGAACCGTCGCCCGCCCTCTCTTACGTGCCCCCCGAGCAGCGAGATCGTGTCTTGTCAGAGGGATGGCGAGCGTCGAAGGATGTCGCCCTCGCCACGTCGGGCGACTCCACCGGTTTCCACGTGCTAGCCGCAGAGAGAAGCACCGGCTATCAATGGCAAACAGTTACCACGCTCAGCGAGCCGGGCATGGACACCGATCAGTGGATCGGAAACGCCTGCTTGACCGGGTCGGGAGACCGCGTGATGGCCGTGTACGCTCCCCGTTATTTCACCAACAGGTCCGCGCTCTTCGCGAGGGGGGCCTTCGCGGCGGTCATCGACATCAAGACCGGCGCGGTTACCAAGCTCAAGGACCAGGCCAGCCTGGCGTACTTCAATCCGGGCTGCGGTGACGGCGACACCGTCGCGCTCACCCAGGGCGCAGATGAGCAGCACCCCACCAGCCGGCTGCTCAGGGTAGAGACCGGCACGGGCAAATCCGCCGACCCCGTAGTGATCCGGGGGCAGATCACCTCAGCGGTTCCCTACAAGGAGGGGTATGTAGCGGCCAGAGGTGCCTCCCTCGTCTCCATCTCCATGACGGGGAAGGTGAAATCCTTGGTCGGCACTGCCTCCGTTCCCTTCGACATCCGGGTAGACGATCAAGGCGGGATAGCCTTCGCCGAAGCGGTAGCCGGGCGTACGACCGTCCGTTATTACCAGGGCGGTAAGACTCGGACCTTGGCCACGGGCGCTCTCGGCGAGCTTTCGATCCATGCAGGGAGCGGGGGCAAGGTCTTCCTTCTCGGAAAAGCGGAGCAGGTCCAAAACCTTCCCGGCACGGTGACTGTCCTGACCGCCCCAGCCACCGGTCAGGTCTCCTCCAAAGGCGAACTCGTCGTCACCAGCGCCGCCCGCCACAGCCTGCGGGAAGGGCCTCTCGGGAATCCCAAGGACACCGCGATCAACGGCAGCAGCGGGGTAGCCGGCGTGGAGGCCGTCGACGTGGTCGCCACGGTCCCCGGAACGAAGTCGACCTACACCTTCGAGGTGATGCCGAATGCCCAGGTAACGCCTAAGGCCGACACTGGGACCACGGTGAACCCGCGCCTGGCGGCCGCTAGGTCTCGCGGGCAGAAGGCAGCCGGCCTCGCCGCCGCGGGTGACACCGTGGACGAGGGGTACACCTGCGCGATCCCACGTAACAACCCCAACATCCAGGTCTACCAGCCGCACTGGCGGCAGGTGGAGTGGGCGGTGGACCAGTTGGTCTTCCAGCGGCTGACGTTGAGCAGGCCAGTGAACTGGAAGGGGTCGGGGCTTCCCAACTGGTCCCCTCAAGCGATGTTCCCCGCCGAAAGCCTCCAAGGCGGCGGACGCGTCCCCACGAACATCATGCTCGGCATCCTGGCTCAGGAGTCGAACCTCTGGCAGGCTCAGCGAAGCACCCTCGAAGGAGAGACCGGCAACCCCCTCATCGGCAACTACTACGGTCTCAACCTGTACGACAACGATCCGTCCAACGACTGGGACATCGACTTCTCCTCGGCCGACTGTGGATACGGGATATCGCAGCAGACCGACGGAATGAGGAAAGCAGGCTCCGAACGCCCCGGGGAGACCGCCTGGCCGGCCAACGTGCAGAAAGCGGTCGCCGTCGACTACGTGACGAACATCGCGGCGGGCCTTCGGACGCTGAGCCAGAAGTGGAACCAGATCCGCAGTGACACCAACGGCACTATGTTGGCCAACAACGGCGACCCCTCCAAGCTCGAGAACTGGTACTTCGCCCTCTGGGCCTACAACTCCGGCTGGCACCCCAAGTCGCAGGCGGCGGCGAACGGCGGAGCGTGGGGGCTGGGATGGACCAACAACCCCTCCAGTTCGGTCTGGCGTCCCGGCCGGCACCCGTTCCTGGACGGCAACTCCTACGCGGATGCGGCGACACCACAGTACTGGCCGTACCAGGAGAAAGTTCTCGGTTGGGCGGCATGGCCCATCACGAAAAGCTACTACGACAGCAGTCAGGGTAAGTGGCAGGAGCAGGCCGGATACAACCCCTCCTGGTGGAACAGCGCCACCTATCGCACACAAGTGGTGCCCACGGTTCTGCCGGGTCAGAGCAGCACGTCGTTCGTGGTCGACCTGAACGCCTTCTGCGTCGCGCCGAGCGGTGGCGGCGACAATCACAACAACTGTAATCCTGCGACCGGCACCCCTCCGGGAAGCACCGCCGGCACGTGCACGAGAAGCGATTTCAAGTGCTGGTGGCATCTGCCCAAAGTTTGGAAGACTGACTGCCCGTCCACGTGTGGGAACGAAGGAGCGATTCGGTACGACGCCACCTGGGCCTCTACGGAACGAGCGGAGCCGACCGACTACTGGACTCCGTGCCTAACCCCGGGGTTGCCTGCGGGTTCCCTGATAATCGACGACGTCCCCCGCACGGCTCCCGCGATCCGCGGCGGCTGCGACAACAGCGGATGGACGAACTCCGGAAGCCTGACCTTCACGTTCGACAAGAACTCGGCAGGGAAAGAGGTGTCCAAGGCCGACTTCCACCAGCTCGGCAATGGTTTCGGCGGCCATCAGTGGTTCGCCTATGCCCGCAAGAGCAGCGAGACGGCCTTCAAGGTGACGGGAACATGGACGCTAGGCCAGCAGATCAACGGCGCCGCCAAAGTGTTCGTGCACATTCCAGACCACTACGCGTCAGCCAAAGAAGCGAAATACGAGATTGAAACGGCGAAGGGAACGAAGAGCCGAATAATAAACCTGGACGGCACAGGCAACCGGTGGACCTCACTGGGTGGCTTCCTGTTCAACGGCACTCCTAAGGTGCAGCTGAGCACCGTCATGGAGAGCGGGACGGGGAAGGAGACCGTGGCCTGGGACGCCATAGCCTTCCAACCCATACAGGGAAATTACGTCGAGCACACGGTGGAGGCCGTCGCCCTATTCGATGAGAACCAGGACATTGATGCGGATCCGGTCTCAACATGGATCATGAACACTCCGCTCAAGAGCCGGCAGGCTCTTTACGACTGGGCGTTGAACGTGACCGGAAGCGTCATCGCTCTTCCCACCCGCCAGAACGGCCCGGCCGCCTCATGCGTAATGTCACCGGTGAAGGAGGCCATGCAGCGCTGGCGGCAGGAAGTGATCGAAGCGGGTACCGACCCGGTCAACCACCAACCGGGGAAGGGAATCGCCAACTGGGTTCACTTTGCCAATCCCTATACCGATCGACCGACCAGCCCCACCAAGCCGGCGAGGTTCGATACCGACGACACGAGTCACAAGATCAAGTCTTTCGTGAAGGTCTCCTTCATCGCCGACGGCGCCGGTAAGATCATTAATGGAAGCGAAGACGTCAACTTCGAGCACCGGACAGGCAACACCACCCTTCCCCACTTCGTCCTGGACTCGCTGTCGGCTCTGGAACAGGGGTACGGATATACGGCCCCCGATCTGAGCTACCGGATCGCCAACCTGAACCATCACGACGGCCGACTTACCGCGACAAACCCCAACAGCGACGGCATCCTCCCGGGCCGGGCATGGATCGACAAGGGCGCATCGACCTTGGCGGACGAGCAGGGGAAGACGACCAGTGGCGACAGCAGCTGCATCAAGGTTCGCTACGCCTCAGGCGGCATCATCGGATACGGCCCGATGCTCGGAACCGACGTCCCGGGGAGAGTCGAAGCCTGGCGCACCCGAATCCACTACGACGCCTTAGAGGCCGACAACAACGGAAACCCCCTGAACCCCAAGGTTCCCCAGGCAGTGTCCAGGGTCGCGGACGAAATATACAACGCCTTCTTCAAGTCGGGTAATACCGGCTCGATCTTCTACAACGCCCCACCCATCTGGCAGCAACTGGAATTTCTCCTATGCGGGGACGGATCACTTCGACAGATCCCCAACAACGGCTATCCCCTTCCGATTCTCAACTCCAGCCTCATGCCCGACCAGTACCTCTATCACAATGGGCAGGCAATAACTCAGGGCGGTAGTTACTCGGGAAGCTCCTCCCCGGTGCTGAAGGGTGATTTCGTCGGCTTCAGCCGAATTCCGTCCCCCACCGTCGCGATCACTCCATGGGGAGCGTGCGCTACGCTGGCACAGCGCGGAGGGAACCCTTGGGGAGTCATACCCCCGGCTACTGGTCCAGCGGATCCTGCAGCTGGCAACTTCTGCATTCCACCTTCTAGCTGATTCATAGAGGTGAGCGCCAGAAGGATGACCTTCTGGCGCTCAGTCGTTCATTTGTCTTTGCATAGCCGAGGAGGGAGTGGCGTGGGAGCTGGAGTTTTCGCATGGGTAGGCGTTCTAATCGTGTCGATCGCCTGGGCCGCCGCCCCATGGCCGGGAAAATGGTTCAAAAGGACAGTCCTCCTCGCCCACCTGGTGGCAACGGCATATCTGACGGCTCAGATCCTCTCGCCATATCTGGCGAATCAAGCGTTTTCGGCGATCGACTTCATGTCTGCTCTGTTTTTTCTGGGATTCTTCCTGGGCCCAGGGGCGCTCATTTCAGCTATCCGCCTGTTCCGTGATTTCTGAGCCCGCCCTTATCCGACGAGCGCCGTGGCCGACTTCTGGACGATCGATGCCGCCGATGGCGAAGTTGAGGACCTTGGTGCGCAGGTTGGACCAAACGCCTTCAGCCGGGTTGAGGTCGGGAGCGTAGGCGGGCAGAGCCAATGCGGAGCGTCGATGGATCAGCTCACCATCCTGATCAAGAACCGACTCAAACCCATGCAGTACTGGCCCGACCTGCTGGACGGGTTCATCGCCGGGACCGGACTCGTGATTTCCGACCCGGAATAACCCCCAGCTTTCTCGCTTAGTACAGCCAAGGCACTATCAGTTTAGGAAGTCTCTATCGCGCCTGCCGCTGAGCGGGAAAGAGGCTGACCTGCGGGGGAGCGGGTCGAGTGGCCGTGAGTCCCCGTGATTCCCCCTTGATCACCCTCCTGACGGGCACGCAACGGGCACGCGAGGGACATGGGGAACGTCTGCACCTTCGTCGCTCTGATGCTCGGTGGGCCGGGGTCGAGGAACGAGACCCCGGCCCGTCGATCGCCCCCGACCCTGCACGTAGATCAGCCACCGCCAGGCGATCGTGAGGGTGGCACCGCTCAAGGAGATCTTGCCTGAAGTTCAGCCTGTGGCAGGATAATGCTATGTCGATCACACGAAAGGGTCATGGCGCGTAGGCGTCCGGCTCAGATCCGCACTGATGGTCCATGGCGTTCGCAGAGAACTGCCACGGGAGTTTCGGCAATCCCGGGCCTGTCGTACCGGGGGCGTATCGCAGTCGCTCGTCTGGAGTACGAGCGCTACTGGCCTGGCGCGGCGGAAGAGGCGTTACGCGCTTGGACGCTGTTCTTACGGGATCCATGGCACCGGCTTTTCGATCCGGTGCAATCCTGTGGGGAGATGCTGTGCTGTCCTGATCCCGTCGAGCTTCGTGCGCTCTTGGATGCCGTGGTTCACGTCCTGCCCAAGAAGGACGCTCGTGTGCTCCGGGAGAGGATCGGTGACCTCGACGATCTCTGGTAGTTACCTATGACGTGAGCGCGCCTGGCGTCGATCCGGGGCATCCGGACGGGGAGGCGATGGGCGGCGGCGCGTCGCTGGGGTCGGCGAGTGCATCGGTCGTGGCGGGCTCGCGGTGCGGCTACGGCCCGGGTCGCCGCCGACCGGGACCGGCGCCCACGCCGCACGCCCGGTCGGCGTGCGGCAGAGGGCCGGGTACGGCGGCGCGGCGCGGCGCCGCTTGATGCCTACAAGAACAATTCGGCAATTGGCCTCGGCCGTTATGCCGTCCTCTCCTGGAGATGCTTGATGCTCGGCGGGTCGTCTCACGCAACGGTCCGTAACCGTGCAGGCGAGCGGGGCACGGTCAGCCGGTGAAGTCCGGCATTGTGTGGGCGTGGACGAGGTAGAAACGAAGAAGGTCATGCTTGAGGTGCCGAAGTACTCCGCAGACGGTGGATTACCCCGTCTCTGGCCGGACAACTACTTCCTTCAGGTTCTGGTCAGCGATGGTTACGTGACGATCGAGGGTGACCCAGCGGGCCTGCGGGGCTTGGCGGTGCAATTGCTATCGCTGGCAGAGGCTGATGTGCCTCCGGGCTATGGGCACGATCTGGATGACTTGCCAGCCGAGCTTGACCCCGGCTCGGTGCCGCTCACTCTGCTTAGGACTCTCGACACTGGCCACGCATAGCTGACGCTTCTCGAGCCCTATGTGGTGCCACTCGACATCTCTGAGGACGTGGCGGCTTTGTGCTGATGCCCGTGTACGTCGGAGATGTTGGGCTGTAGCTTCGCTGTGTGGCTACCAATGAGGAGCAGACGCGCTGGATCGTCCATGGCGAGCGGCTGATCTATGACAACCGGTGGATTCGGCTGGGCCTGGTTGACGTCGCGATCCCGGATGGGGAGCGGTTCGAGCATCACGTGGTGCATCTGGATCGAGCGGCTATCGCTGTAGTGGTCGATGACCAAAACCGGGTGCTCCTGATGTGGCGACACCGCTTCCTCGCTGACCGATGGGGGTGGGAGTTGCCCGGCGGGCTGATCGACGCGGGCGAGGATGCCATGACGACGGCCGCTCGTGAAGTAGAGGAAGAGACGGGGTATCGGCCCAAGGAGATCGAGCACCTGATCACCTATCAGCCGATGGCCGGCATGGTCGACTCCGAGCACAACCTGTTCCTCGTGCGAGGTGCAGAGCTGGTGAGCAAGCCGACCGGGGAGATCGAGGCCGATCTCATCGAGTGGGTGCCGATGTCGGAGATTCCAGAGATGATCGCCCGCGGTGACATCTGGACGTCGGGGACGTTGATCGGTCTTTATGCGGCGCGGGAGCGGCTCAACGGAGTGAGCGGGTAACCGCTCGGGCGAGTTCCTCGATGCGCTTGCGCTGACGGCGGGAGCCGGTCATGGTCGCGAGTTGCTGGGCGCGTTGGATGTGGGGTTGGGCCGCATCGGCTTCTCCTCTGGCGAGGAGGGCGTGGCCCAGGTCGCAGCGCACCCCGGATTCGGCGCGGTTGTAGGTGCCGTCCATCCCGGCCAGCGCTGAGCGAAGATCTTCGACGGTGCCAGGGTCGCCGAAGCGCACCAGGCAGTTGCCGCGCCAGCGGGCCAGGTGGTGAGCGTCCAGGGAGAGATACGGCATGCTCGCGTCGGCGGCCCCGTCCGGCAGGAGTGTGGCGGCCTGGTCGAGCGCCATGCGGCAGGTGGTCTCGTCGCCAAGGATCGCGGCGGCTTCGGCCTCGGCTGCCGACAGCCATGTCCGTAGCCGGTCGGGAATGCGGTCGCGGTGGGTGGTGTGGATGTATTGGAGAAGCTCGGTGGCTTCGGCCGGCCGTCCGAGTTCCACCAGGACGTAGGCCTGTTCGGCGGACACGTAGGCGAGCACCGCGGGATCGTCGGCTTCGCGGGCGGCGGCTTTGGCGTGCTCGTAGTGGTTCCACGCGTCGTTCAGGGCGCCGGTGTCGATGGCCTGCCAGCCGGCGAGTGATGAGGTCTCGGCGAGGACGTGGGCGAGTTGGGCGCGGATGCCGGGCCGTACGGCGTGCCGGTGAGCGCGTTCTACTTGGGCGATCTGGGCGCGCATCTTGTCGGCGATGGCGAGCCCGCCGAGTTGGCGGTCCAGGAGACGCAGGTTGTTGGTGTCGGTGGTGAGGATCATGACCATGGTGGAGTCGACAGCGGCGGCGGCCTCGATCCGGGCCATCAGCTCGTCGGCCTGCTCCTGGTGGTTGTCGCCGTGGTCCCCGGTGGGGGACGCGATGTCCACGGGGGCCAGGCCGAAGAGCATGCGGGCGTGGTCGGGTAGTCCGAGACCGGTGGCGATGCGCTCGTAGACCTCCAGGTCGGTGACCTGGCGTTGTCCTCGGATGATCAGACTCACATGGCCTTGGGCTATTCCAGTCGCCGCGCTGAGACGGGTCTGGCTCGCACCGTTGTGCTTGACAGCGAGCTTGAAGAGACCGGCTACGTCACGGTTTTTGAGGATTTCTCTGCTTTCGTCACGATCCCAGACCCAAATCGGTATTTCGATCGGATCGAAAGCATTCCCGTGCATTCCGTCCTCCGGTCATCAGTGCCTGAGGTGATGCATCGCTGTAGATCGAGACTCTATATTCTCGGCGGTATACCTGCGTGGGATAGGGAAGGAAAATTCGCCGGGACATTCTTTCCGGCATGACAACACCAGTTAAGTGCGCGGAATGTGATGGGCGCGGCTGGAAGATCGTTACCCGTCGTGGATGCGTGGCGGCCATGGGCCTGCACATGGAACTGTCCGCACGGGAAGACTGCCTTTACTGCGGCGGCATGGAGCAGCTCGTCGAGATGTTCGAGTGGGAGGTGTTCGTCACCTCCGACGGGACCGATGAGCTCGGGCCGTGCGGGATCAGCTCGGGACAGGCCACGGCGATGGACACGCTGCGCACGGAACTGCGCCGGATGGAGTCGCCCGGGACGGCCTGGGGACGGATCACGCATCGGGTCTACGATTTCGGCACCGTCCCGGACGACTGGTCGCGGCGGGTGATCTTCCGGGCGACGGTGGATCCGGCGGGATCGGTGCGCTTCGAGCGGATCGCATCTTGAGGGAGCAGACGGCCGCGTGGGTGACACCCTGCCCGGCTTTCCACCTTCCGCCGGCGCAGGACGGGCACCGGACTCTGTCATGGAGCGATCCGCGCCGATTCGAGCGAATTCGCGTGGTGGAATGGACCTGTCACGAGCACCGGATGACGTCTTATGAATTCTGTCAGGCGGGCGGCTTGGCCTTCATCCGGCGGACGGTCAGCGATAAGAAGAAAACGGTCATCGCGCAAAGCGACGCATGGTCTCACCGGGAAGCCCGCACCGTGTGGACGGCTCTGTTGTCCGGAATGGTGAGATAGCCGTTCTTCCCGCTGGCGGAGGTCCTGACAAGCCTATGCTCAGCCGGTACTGTGCTTATGCAGACAAGTGGAAGAGTGATCGGGCGGTTGACATGAGCATGGACTTCGCTCCGCCGAAGTATGCCCAGGTGATGACAGCGATTCAGCAACGGATCGAGGCCGGCGAATACGCTCCGGGTGCCATGCTGCCGTCCGAGACGCAGCTTGTCCGGGAGTTCGGCGTGGGCCGTACCACCGTGGTGCGGGCGCTGCAGACCTTGGCCATGCAGGGCTGGATCGAGCGTGAGCACGGTCGTGGCTCGTTCGTGAAGGGTCGCCCGGAGAGCGCACCGGATCGCGTCCGGCCCGGCCTGGCGGTGGCCGAACAGGCGGAGCACCCCGAGAGCGTCACCGATGTGCAGCGCCTTCCGGCTCCCCGTCACATCGCCCGTCTCCTCGGCGTTGACGAGCGGACCCCGGTGATCGTCCGTCGGCGGACGGCCCAGCAGGGTGGCCGGCTGTCCGCGGTGGAGGCCTTGTGGTTCCCGTTGGAGATCGCGCTCGGCACCGACCTGGACAAGCCCGAACCGCTGCGGCACGGAGTCCGTCAGCACCTCCAGGCGGTCAAGCACCTACGGTTCGACCACATCACCGAACGGCTGACGGCGCGCAGTCCCCGAAAGGACGAGGCCGAGTTGCTCGGCAGTTCCAAGCCCGTCCTCGGGGTGCTGGCCACCGCTCACAACGCGGCGGGGGCCGTGGTCATGGTTATGGAGGTGGCCTTGCCAGGTGATCTTCATGAGCTGCAGGATGTCTATCCCGTGACATAGGCCGACTTCGGGTGGTGCCATGCAGACCGTTACTCCCGTGCAGGATGAACCCTTACCCGAGAAGCGGTCGTCGAGAGCCGGGCGGTTGGGGTGCCTTGCGGCGGTACTCATACCGGTGATCGGCCTGTTCCTCCTCGTCAAGATCTCCATGTGGGTCAACGATGGCAAGCTGGCGGACATGGTCGATCGGTTCGAGCGCCACCCTCTCCCACCGGACCGAGTTGCTGGACTACAGCGCCCCTGACGGGTCCATCGCGCTTCGCAGCAACGGCAACCACTGCGACTACCGTGCCCGATTCACGCTAAGTACCCAGCTCACCGGACGCGAGCTCACCGATTACTACGCCGGGGTGAACATCGCAGGGATCGAAGGAGGTCAGGCGGCCATCACCGTGTGGATGGCTCAGCCAGCGAAGCGCTCGGCGTACTTTGACCGCGGGGTGGCGATCGTGGAGCTCTACGACAGCACCGGCGACGGCTTCGATTTCCGTTGCACCTGATCTGCCCGAGATTGTCTACCGGGTGAGCTAAGCCTTCTTCCGTCCGCCACGCTCAATCACTTGTGCGGACGAGTTGGAGAAGCTACTCTCAACTCAGTCGGACAAGTGGACAACCGAATGTCGGGCTGTCCAAAGTGAAAGGAACACCATCATGGCCATCCAAGGCCCCATCCCAATCGGCTTCGACCAGGTCTTCCCGCACGGCTGCTACATCGTCGGCGAGGTCGAACAGGTCAAGGACTTCGACGCCTCATCCAACGGCCGGACCGTCTACGCCAAGGACAAGACCACCGGCGAACTCATCTGGCAGGTCGCCGTCATGGACGCCGACCCCACCGTCAAGGCCGGCCAGAAGACCGTCGCCGTCAAGATCCTGTCCTCCGTCCAGCCGGTTCCCCCTGCCCCGCTACCCGGCCTGCCGTTCACACCGGTCGAGTTCGACCACATGACCGTCACTCCCTATGTCGGCCAGAACACCGGCCGCCTGGCCTGGTCCATCCGAGCACGGGCCATGCGCGCTCCCCGCACCGTTGCCACTCCCGCCAAGCAGAGCGCTGCGGTCGCCAAGGAGGCGGCGGCGTGAGCGAGCACCTGCCCTACACCATCGCCTCGGTATCGCTCGATGAGGACGGCACCCGGCTCAGTATCTCCTTCAACACCCCAGAGGTGCTGGTCACGGCGCTGGGTGCTCAGCGGGAGCGGCCGTTTCTGAGCCTGTCCACCACTGAGGCCAATGTGACGATCACCACCACCGGCTCGGGGCCGGTCACCGAACGGGACGTGACCCTCGCCCGAAAGATCGCCGATGCCGCCGCGCGCTACCTGGCCGACTGCGAACAGCTTCACGCCGCGCAGGCGGCGACTCCGATGCTTCCCGGCCTCGACGAGGACGCGGCCTGACACGTAAGCGGGGCCGCCAGAAGGTGCAACTTCCGGCGGCCCCCGGTTCTCCCTCTCACGCGAATTCAAGGAAGAGAGCTCAGCCTAATGTTCAAAAAACTGCCTGGCGACGAGGCACAACATCTCGTCTCCACCACCCCCGATACCGCCGTCGTCTTCCGCCCGGCCGTGGTCCGCACCCCGGCGATGGTGACCCTGATTATCTTCGCCTGGCGGCTGCTGGCCGGCGCCGTACGCCTGCTGTGGCGCCACCCGATCGCCTCGGCCGTCGTCGCCATGCCGTGCGCGCTGGCCTGGTTGTACGGCTGGCGCCTCGCCCTGGTCGTGGCCACGGTCCCCGTCTCGGTTCTCCTGCCCTGGGCGTTCTTCGACCGGGCCTCGTTCAACGCCTGGATCGGCTGGCATCTGCTGGCCTGGTGGCGGCTGGTGTGGGTCTACCGGCGGCACTGGCACTCGGTCATGGTCATCTCCGGCCTCGGCCGGCACTTACGCGGCCGGGACTACCTGCCCCGCCTCGTCGGCGTCTCCTGCACCTCCTGGGCCGACCTGGTCACGGTGAAGATCCTCACCGGCCAGGCTCCCAAGGACTGGTCCGACCGGATCGAACACCTGGCGCACGGGTTCGGCGCGCGCTCCTGCCGCGTCTCCGTCGCGCGCTCCGGCCGGCTGCTGATCGTCTTCCCCCGACATGACCCCCTCGCCACCCCGCTTGCGGCCGTACCGATCCCCGAGGAGGCGTCGGTGGGGCCGGTGGAAGTCGGCACCTGCGAGGACGGCAGGCCGTGGCTACTGAAGGTGCACGGCACCCACGTTCTCGTCGCCGGGGCCACCGGGGCGGGCAAAGGATCGGTCATCTGGTCGGCGATCCGCGGCCTGCTACCCGCTGTACGGGCGGGCCTGGTCCAGGTGTGGGCGCTGGATCCCAAGCGGATGGAGCTGTCCTTCGGCCGGACCCTGTTCGGCGACCGCTACGCCGCCAGCCCGGCCGACTGCGCCGATCTGCTGGAAGCGGCCGTGGCAGTGATGCAGGAGAGGGCCGACCGGTTCGCCGGACTCCAGCGCAACCACACACCCACCGTCGAGGACCCGTTCGTCCTGGTGGTGGTCGACGAGGTGGCGTTCCTGACCGCCTACCAGTCCGACAAGGGCCTCAAGCTCCGCATCTCCGCCGCGCTCGCGACCTTGACCACGCAGGGACGGGCGGTCGGCGTGGGTGTGCTGGCCGCGTTGCAGGACCCGCGCAAGGAGGTCATGAACATCCGCAACCTGTTCCCCGACAAGATCGCCCTCCGTCTCGACGAGTCCGAACAGGTGGACATGGTCCTCGGCGACGGCGCCCGGGATCGCGGCGCGCTGGCCGATCACATCTCCCCGATCCCAACCCAGGGCGCAGGCATCGGTTACGTGCGGCTGGAGTGCTCACCCGATCCGGTCCGGGTCCGCGCGGCCTACGTCTCCGACGCCGACATCCGCGCGATGGCCGGGGAGGTGGCGGCATGAGGGTCTGCTTCTACGGCACCGACGAGGAGATCACCCGCGTGTGCGAGCGGCCCTTCCTGGCCGTCCTGGGGCTGCGTCACCCTCAGCCCGTCCTGGCCTTCGAGCTGTTCGACATCAAGGTCAACGCCGATCCCTACGGGACCGTCGTCCGACTGTCCGCCGAGTTGTCCGAAGTGGAGGGGAGCGAGCGTGACTGACCCGAACAATCGCGGCCTCTCCCACGCCGAACGGCAGGCCATGCCGGTGGCGCTGGACGTCGCGGTCGAGATCGCCAAGCACAACGGCGTGTGCATCCACCCGGTGGTCCTGCGGCGGTTGGACACCCACACCGGCACCACCGAGGACGTCAACGTCCCGTGCGGGACCACGATGGAGGCCAAGTGCCCGCCGTGCGCCAAGCGCAACCGCTACCTGCGCATGGCCCAGTGCCGGGAAGGCTGGCACCTGGAGGCCGAACCCTCCACCACGCCGGATGAGCCGAATGAGGAACAGCGCTGGCTGGTGGAGTTTCGCGCGGACATGCAGGCTCAGCGCGATGCCGCCGACAAGGCCGGCGAGGACACCACCGATCTGGACGCGATGCTCGCCGGGTTGGACGAGGAGATCAACGCGGCCGGGATGCGGGGCAACCTGCTCGGCCGTACCGCCGCCAAGCGCAACCGCTCGACGAGGCGTCGCCAGGACGCCCCCGATCTGCCCAGGAGGGTGCGGCAGAACACCACGCTCGGGCGGACCTTCACCGGTTCGGACGGGGCCGCCTACCGGCCGTCGCTGTTCATCACCCTGACCTTGCCCTCCTACGGCCGTGTCCGCGCCGGCCAAGGCGTGCCGGTCGATCCGGACGCCTACGACTACCCGCGGGCGGCTCGGGACGCGCTGCACTTCTCCAAGCTCGTCGACCGCTTCGTGCAGAACCTCCGCCGGGTGGCGGGCTATGACGTGCAGTACTTCTCCTCCGTCGAACCACAGAAACGACTCGCACCACACCTGCACATGGCCGTACGGGGCACCATGCCACGCGCGGAGATCAAGGCGATCGCCGCCGCGACCTATCACCAGGTGTGGTGGCCGCCCGTCGATGAGGTGAAGTTCGACGGCGACCATCTGCCCGTATGGACCGAGCGCCCCCAGCGGGAAGACGGCACCCCCCACCCGGACGGCCAAGACGGCGACTACCTCGACCCATCCACCGGTGAACTCCTGCCGACCTGGCACCAGGCACTCGACCGGCTCGACGCCGACGACGAGGCCGAACCGCTGCACGTGATCCGCTTCGGCCCCCAAATCGACGTCCAAGGCGTCCTCGCCGGCACCCCGGACGCCGACCAGTGCATCCGCTACCTGAGCAAGTACCTGACCAAGAGCCTCGGCGACACCCTCGACGCCGACGACCCCGCACGCCGGGATCACGCGGCCCGGATGGTCGAGGCGCTGCGCTACGAACCGTGCTCTGCGGCCTGCCCGAACTGGCTGCGCTACGGCGTGCAGCCCAAGAACGCCAAGGCGGACATGACCCCGGGCCGGTGCCGGGGCAAGGCGCACAAGCCCGAGCACCTCGGCTACGCAGGCCGCCGCGTCCTGGTCTCGCGCAAATGGTCCAACAAGACCCTGACCGAGCACAAGCGCGACCGCCGCACCTGGGTCATGGAAGCACTCGGCCTGGCCGACGAGGTCCCCGACCCGCACCGCTACGTCTGGAAGCCTGTCCCGGCCGGCGACGACAACATCCCCTCCCTCGCCCTGCGGCTACTGCGCATGGTCGCCGAACGCCAACGCTGGCGAGCGACCCTGCTGGCCCTGGAAGCCAGAGCCACCGGACAAGACCATTCGGCAGTCGAGTTACGGGAGGCGGCGTGAGCAAGAACCGCGACCAGCTCATGACCGTTCCGGAGATCCTCGACGAACTCGGCGGCGTGTCCCGGCGCACCTTCTACCGCTGGCGGGAGATCGGTCACGCTCCCCAAGGTCTCAAGCTCCCGAACGGTGAAATCCGCATCTGGCGCAGCGAGTTCACCACCTGGCTTGAGACTCTCCGGGAGGCGGCGTGAACACCTCCTACGACGTGAAGTTCTGGGAGATCCGCCGGAACGAGACGAGCAAAACGCCGTCCTACGTGATCCGCTGGAAGGTCGGCGGTCGCCAGAAGTCCAAGACCCTGCGGACCAAGGCTCTCTCCGAGAGCTTCCTGTCGGACCTGCGGCAGGCGGCCAAACGGGGTGAGGCGTTCGACATGGAGACCGGGCTCCCGCTCTCCATGCTCCAGGCCAAGAGTGCCCGCACGGTTTTCGAGTTCGTGCGGGCCTACATCGACATGAAGTGGCCTCACGCGGCAGCCAAGAGCCGGGACAGCATGTCCGACGCGCTCTCGACGGTGCTCCCCGCGCTGACCAAGGATCGGCCAAGCCGTCCCGACGCCGAGACTCTGCGCACCGCACTCCGCAAGTACGCGCTCCTCCCCGCCGGTAAGAGGCCCGACGCTCCTCATGAGATGGCACAGGCGATCCGGTGGCTTGAAAACGCTTCGCTGGACCTGGCCGACCTGGGAGAGACCAAGATCGTACGACTGGCACTCGACGCGCTCGCCCTCCGTCTCGACGGCAAGGCCGCGGCCCCGAACACGATCGCCCGTAAGCGGGCGGTTCTCCATGCCGTGCTGGAGTACGCGGTGGAGTTGGAAGAGCTGGACGCCAACCCACTGCACAAGGTCAGATGGAAGCCTCCCAAGACCACTGAAACCGTCGACCCGCGCGTGGCGGTCAATCCACGGCAGGCTCAGGAACTCCTGACCATGGTCACCTACGTGGGCGGGCGCGGCCGGGGCCGGCGGCTCATGGCGCTGTTCGCCTGCATGTACTACGCGGCGCTGCGCCCGGCGGAAGCGGTCGGCCTGCGACTCCAGGACTGCCACCTGCCTCTTAAGGGCTGGGGACGGCTGACGGTCGACGTCTCCCGACCGGAGGTCAACACGCAGTGGACCGACAGCGGGGACGCTCACGAGGAACGGGGCCTCAAGCACCGCGGGCGTGCAGACGTACGGCCGGTGCCGATCCCGCCCGAACTGGTGAAGATCCTGCGGCGGCACATCGCCGAGTACGGCACCGGCGGGGACGGCCGCATCTTCCGTAGTGAGCGCGGTGGCGTGATCGCCTCGACGGCCTACACCGAGGTCTGGCAGGACGCGCGGGTCCTCGCCCTCACCCCTGCCCAGGTCGCCTCCCCCCTCGCCCGCAGGCCGTACGACCTGAGGCACGCGGCGGTCTCCCTCTGGCTCAACGCGGGCGTCTCGGCTCCCGACGTGGCCGAACGGGCGGGGCACGGCGTGGACGTGCTCCTACGGGTCTACGCCAAGTGCATCGACGGGCACAAAGAGATCGCCAATCAGCGGATCAGCGACGCGCTGACCGTATGAGACTCACTTCGCACGACCAGGGTCCCGGACACCCCCGGGACCCTTCGACGTTGTATGGCCGATTCTCCCTCGCGAGCCACTCCGAAAGCCCGGCGCGACCTGGGAAAACGACCTCAAGATCATTGCGCGTATATTGCGCGACCACCGACATGGGACCGCTCAGGGCGGCATACGGCTGCATGTCCTGGAAAAGCAAAAGAGCCCCTCGCGGGGCTCTGAGCTGGGAAAATCCCTGGTGGCAGGTGCAGGACTTGAACCTGCGTAGGCTGAGCCGACGGTTTTACAGACCCACCGCGAGAAAAGTCTGACCTGCGCATATGCAGGTTCGTACGCCTTGTCGGGAACGCACTGGGAATGAACGGCCAGGCTACTGGGGGCGATCGTGTCTAGCGCTAGCCATGTACCACCGTCGAGGCGCTGAGAGGCTCTCTAACAAGACCAACTCCGCTGGTATGCATTCCCATAAGGACGTGTCAGTTCGTCCGTCTATGGAGCGCTCAGCGCCTCTGTTTTTGTCGCACCGACTCAACTGTTCGGAGGGACTTGCACACACCGGCAAGCGCCGGTGCGAACACTTCCAGCCGCCTACACGGGTCTCAGGAGCCGACCCGTCCGCGCCGCGCCCGACACCAGCGCTTACCGTCGTAGCCTGAGGGCAATGTTCCTCGGCGAGGGAGCGCGATGAGTCAGAGTAACGAGCAGCCCACTTACATCCGAATCGCGAATGACCTCCGCACCCGGATTCAGGCCGGCGACCCACCACCGGGCGGCATGCTGGATTCCGACGCCGCCCTTGTGCGGACGTACGGTGTCGCTCGGGGCACCGTACGACAGGCGGTTGCCGAGCTGGAGCTTCTGGGCCTGGTAGTAAGCGAGATGGGCAAAGGTCGACGTGTCGTCGGTGAGGTGCCCGGTGAACCCGGTCCCCCCTCGACACGGTACGAGGTCGTAGCCGCAGCCCTGCGCCAGGACATCGTCAGTGGCACGCTCTCACAGGGCAGTCAACTCCCCCAAGAGATGGCGCTGGCGGAGCAGCACGGAGTGTCCAAGGGGACCGCGCGTCAGGCGCTCCAGATGCTGGCCGCCGAAGGGCGGATCACAGCGGTTCATGGTAAGGGCTGGTTCGTGGGCGACGCGCAGGGCGCGTTGACTCGAACTGACGAAGTTGCGGAGTTCATTCGAAAAGCGATTCTTACGGGAGACTTCCCGAGAGAATCGCGCATTCCCGGAGAGTCCGCGCTTGCTGAGCAGTACGGCGTAGCACGAGTTACTGTAAGACGTGCCATAGCCCTACTAGAAGCAGAGGGAATCATAGAGAGCAGGAGAGGGGTTGGACGAATCGTCACCTACTCCCATCAATAAGCGATAGTCCGTGAAGTGCTCAAAGAACAGGCGGGCTCCATTGAACGAGTCGCAGACAACTCCCTCACACTTCACTGCCTCCGAGGCGCGCAAAACCCTTGATGCCGCATGCCAAAAAATCGGACTCCACGCAGAAGAAGCAGCACTCCTCCGCTTAGGTGAAAATGCCATATTTCAACTCGCAACAGAGAAGGTAATCGTCAGAATCGCTCGTAGTACCGAAGTCCTCCCCGATGCGAGGAAGGAAGTGGCCGTTGCCGAATGGCTACGCGAATCAGATCTACCAGCGGCAGAGCCTGCTGACTATGAACAACCATTGGTGATTCAAGGTAGGCCGGTCACCTTCTGGCGCCTGATTGACAATAAAGGCGATAAAGCGAGCGTGAAAGACCTTGCTCGGATTCTCCGGCGGCTCCACCATCTCCCGGTTCCTCCAGGGCTGCCTCTGCCTGAGTTCGACATCTTCGGTCGGGTTTCCGAGCGCATCGCGAAGACAGAGGCGCTCTCGGACCAGGATCATGAATTTCTTACAGCCCGTCTCATCGAACTGCGCAAGAAGTCTGAGGACCTTCGCTACCCGCTGACTCCGTGCGCGGTGCATGGGGATGCTCATCAGCAGAACCTGATCGTCACTCTCGACGGAACGGTCTTACTCATCGACTTCGAGCGGTTCGCCTTCGGTCCGCCGGAAACGGATTTGGCCGTCACCGCGACAGAACGCCTCATCGGTTGGCACACCGCCGAAGAATATAAGAACTTCGCTGACACCTATGGGTTCGATGTCATTTCCTGGGAAGGTTTCCCTATACTTCGCGCGATCAACGAACTAAAGATGACCACTTGGCTCATGCAGAACGTCAATGAGAATAAAAAGGTTGCCCAGGAATTCAGAAAGCGCTTTTCCTCGCTCCGTGACGATGAAGCACCACGCTCGTGGACGCCGTTCTAGGCAATCGACGGGTACTTGCCGGCCACCAGTTCCCGGAAACTCTCGACTTCGCGGTTTCCGCGATACCCCTTCAAATCTACACAGAGATCGGAGACGTATCGGAGATAGCGCATCGACTTGAGAGAGCCAGCAAGCTCAACAGCTTCGGTCGCCAGGACAGCGGCTTGGCACGGCTCCCCTTGGTGGACGTATGTAGCCGCCTGTACCAGACGAATGAACGCGAGGGTGCGAGCGTAAACAGGATCAGTGAGTTCGAGGCATCGCCCGACGAATTCTTGCGCGATAAGCGGTTTCCGTAAATCCCGAAAACAGTGCGCGCCCTCTCCCGCTAGTTCAGCATCATCGAAATAGCTGATCCACTCAGGATCGTGGGCAACGTTCCGGCTCTCGAAGAGCTTTTCTGCCTCGCGAAGTACACGAGAGCACGCCGCATCGTCGCCGTTCCCTGCATGGGCTCTCGCCTCCATGGCAAGAAAGCTCGCCATGGTGGTACCGCTCGCGACCCCCTTCGAGCCCTCCTGCGCAGCCCTGGCAAGCTGTATCGCCTGCTGGAAGTTCCCCAGATAATTCGCTTGGTGGCTCATGTTGCCGAGTAGCCGCCCCCCGAGCATGCGATCACCCGCAGCCTGGGCGAGGCGTAGCGCTTGGATCATGTAGCGCTGAGCAAGACCGTGACGTCCCAGGTCGTAGGCCGTCCAGCCAAGAAGCTGAGCAACTTCAGCAGCGGCAGAGAACAGCTCCCGTCCAACGGATTCGGTGAACTTCCCATCCAGGAGCGGACTGACATCGCGAACGTAGTACTGCGCCAGTGCCGCGCGAGCATGCCCCCCGCCGAACTGGAAGTCCAGCTTCATAAAGAGCTGGGTGGTCATGCGAACGGCCCAGACATCGGACTCTCCCACATTGACCTGTGTGCCACTCCCCGCCGACAGTGGTTCGGGTCTCGACAGCAACCACGTCAAAAGCGGCTGCGTCCACGCAGAGGGCACCACAACAGCCTCTACAGCAAGCGGATCGTCCACCAAATCCCTGCGGGTGAGCCCAAGCAGCCTGGGGCCGACCTCAGGCACGGCATCGGCGTATTCAAGCCCCCGCTCCAGGGTCGTCGGCGTGAGCACCCCGCCCATGCCGATGTCCTCTAGGGAGAACCCCACACCGACTTTGCGACTCAGCGCTTCCACTATGAACTTCGCCGTCGTAGGCCGCGGCTGGACTCCCTCAAGCCAGCGCTTGACGTCCACGTGAGTACACCTGAGCGTCACGCCCTCTTCCTGCGCGACGAGCTGGACCCTCGACGCAAGCCCTTTGTTTGAACAGTCAGCCCGGCGCATGGCTTCGGCCAGCACGAGGTTAGGCATCCGGGACATCCTCACCTCCGATCATGCGGTTAAGGCCAGGATGACTCGCGTCAAGGCTCTTCGGCCACTTCTTCGCCAGAATCAATAGATCTTGTTCGTCCAGCTCAGGAGATAAATCACCCCCGAAAATCACCCCCTGAGCAACTGAGCACCTCCGCGATCACGCTGCCCCGAACCCCCTGCCCTGCGGTTCCCTGGAGTCAGTTGCAGGGATCAAGGTCCGGCACGGCGGAATCTCAAAGAAGCCAACCCGCAAGCCTTGACTCCTTGGAACTGTACATGTTCTATGTCTCTTAGAACCTGTACAGCAAGTAAGCCACATGCACGTCAAGGGGCCCCGGACAGAGGGGGCCGAGGTTCCCGGCACCTTGGCAGCCGGAGGGCAGGGCTCTGCCTGCAACGGGAGCAACCCATACCTCCCGCAAAGAGCCCCCGATCTACTGCCCCGATGGTCGCAGGCAGGGTTCGACTCCCTGCCGGGGCACTCCGACCACCCCCACCAACCCCTCGCATCCACCAGTTCAGAGAGGTACTCCCATGACGCCCCGCCACCCCGCCGCCTCCTGCGCATCGCTCGCGAAAACCGAGGCGGCATCCTCCCGGGACATCGACGTTCGCCCCCTGGCCTACGTGCTGACGCACATGCACCCCGACCTCAGCAAACCGATCCTGCCCGGCGAAAGCTGGAACGACATGATGGCCCGCCGCGCCGCAGCCGCCGACATCCTTGACGACCTGCTCACCGAAGCCGCTGACGAGCTGACCGACGCCGAGTCGGTGATCTGGTGATGGGCACCGCGACCTACCTCACCGTCGTGGCCGACCTCGCCGCGGCGATGCAGGTGCTGACCGGTGCTATCGAACTGGCCGCCGCGGTGCGGGATTTGACCAGCACGATCCACGACCAGCAGCCCCGCCGGCGGTTCTCGTCCGCTGACCTGTCCGACTGCACGTTCGAGGTGGCGGGCGCCCTCGCGAAAGGAGTTCTTTGATGAGCAGAACTTCATCCGGGCCGGAGTGGTCCGGGGACATGCTGGACCGCCCGGAGATGGTGGATGCGTTCACCTCTCAACTGCGGCGGAGTTTGTCGGATCAAGCCGAGTGGCTGTCCCGCATCCGGCGGGATGCCGAGGCCATGTGGAAGGCCAACCCGCCGGAGGGCTACTCCAGCTTCGAAGCGTGGTGGCGGCACCGCCGCATAGCTGGCCCGTTCGGTGAGATCCAGGAACTCCTGGAGAAGGCGGCCACGCTGACGTTCCAGTTGGAGGCCCGTTACCGGCGTGGCCGCCACGAGATCCCCGCCGCTCGCCAGGCCGACGCACAGGCCAAGCAGGCTCCCGAACTCGCACGCGGCACGGACTTCGCCGATCGGGCCAGGTCTGCCAGGCCCCGGCCGGTGTCGTCTGACGGCAGCTTCATGGACATGATCCGCGGGGAGCGGTCGGCATGAGCGGCACGACGACCGGGATGCCTCCCGAGGTGATGCGGCGCTTGCAGAACTTGACGCGGTTCTGGAACGAGCGGGTCCAGGCCGTCTCGACCGACGCCGACCTTGCCAGGGTGTGCTTCGACCGGGCCAAGGCCGCTGCCCGCCGGGCGCAGCGCACCGGCAACAACCCGCGGGCGATGCACGAGCTGGCCGAGTTGCTCGCGTCATGGGCGGCGCAGCAGGAACGCGCTGAAGCCATGCGTCACAGGGCGTGATGTTCATCTTCATGTTCATGCGCCGAACCTGGGCTTCTCGGGGGCCCAAGGCGCGACGCGCGTACGCGCGACGCGCGCGAGTCTACCCGGCCATATCGAGATTCAACCTTCCAGAAAGGAGGCAAATGTGAGCGACGACGACAGCGATGACGGCGGCGCGGTCCTCCCCTTCCCCCGCGTAGTCCTGCCGGGCTCCTTCGACGCCCCCGACCGGCCGGGTCCCAGGCCCGACTTCGAGGCTGACCCTGTCGGTGGGGAGCCTTCTCCAAGCGGAGCCTTGCCCCGCCTGCCGGCGGTCTCACCGATGGGACCTCCCCTGCACCTGACCGTGCCGGGCACGCCCGAGCCCGAGCCCGAGCCCGAACCCGGCGACGAAGAGGGGGCATTCACCCTGCCACTGCTGCAAGACCCCGATAACCCCAACGGTCGGGATACGGTCCAGCTCGCCATGGCGTTGATGACGGCCCTGGGCGTGGCCGCCGCACAGGGTATGTGGCACCGGGCTCGACACCGCCAGGCGCTCGCGGACCAGGCTCGCGCGCACGCCGACCGGGCACAGGCCAAAGCGGGGGGCACCGGTCACCGCAGCGGCGGCCCCAGCAGTGGTCACGGTGGCGGCCGGGGCGGGTCGAAGGGCGGCGGCGGGCTCCTGACGGGCTCGCGCCACGAGGGCGGCGGCTCGCGCCGGCGCGGTGGCGGCTCGGGGCACCCGGGTGGCGGCAGCCACCGCACGAAGGACCCCAAGCGGCCAAAGGGCCCCAAGAGCCCTTACGGCGGCGACGCGCACAAGCGCGGCGGCAAGGACGGTTACAAGGCCCCCAGGTCAACGCGCGGCGGCCGGAGGGCCCACGATCGAGCCGGGTATGGGCCCAAACGGCGCAAGCGCGGGAAGGCCACGAGCGGCGGACTCGGGGACGCGCCGTGCGTCCAGACGCGCAAACGACGCCCGAGCGGCAAAGACAGCAAGGACCGCACGAACGACCGCAAGCGCAAGAACGGCAAGAACACGAACGCTGCGGGTAAGCAGATCAGGCAGCCGCGCCGCACGCTGCGGTGGAAAGCCCCGCGCGCGAGCAAGCCCGGCCCCGGTGGGGACAAGGCACTCACGCCCGGCCGCAAGCGCTGGACCCGCACCCCACCCGGCACAAGCAAGTCGAGCACGCGCAGGCCGGGCGCGGGCAAGCGAGGCTTCACCCGCGGGAAGGGCAAGCAGAGCGCCAAGCGCTCACGCAAGTCCCGGTTCGGCACGTGGTCCTGGAGGAGTACGCCGGGGTGGGTGAAGCGCTGGCGGACCCGCCGCAAGGCGACGGCGTCCAGCTCGACCGGCTCGCCAGGTGCGACGGACGCACGCGGTGCGCGTGGCCGGGAGTCCTGGACCCGTACGGAGCCGCCGCCGTGGTCGGAATGGATGCGGCCACCGCCGTGGGCTGACCGGACGGTGCGGGTGACCGTCGAGCGGGTCGATGACCGGCCCTGGCCTCGCCCTGAGGCGTCGGCGATCACCGTGGGACAAGCGGCGCTGACCGCAGGCCCCGCCGTGCCGCCGGCCGCACGTTCGGCCTCGTCATCGGCGTCAGCAGCGGATCAGCAAGGAGCACCGATCGTGAGCATGCCCGTGAGAACGACCCAGTACGCGGATGCTGACCTGACCATCTACGACGTGATCGAGGCCGACGCCGACATGGCCGAGGAGATCACCGACGGGGTCGCCGACGCACGTGCGACGGCGGATGGCTGTGAGCAGTTGATGACTCGGTTGGAGGCTCTGTACGCCGAGATCAGCGACCTGAAGGTGCCGGGTGTCCTGCTCGGCATGATGGCGCTGATCATGGACAAGACCCAGACGGTCAAGGCCCGCGCCGAGGCGATCGCCGCCAACCTGCCCGCTGCCGCTGAGGCCGTCTCCGTCGCCGGGACCAACGCCGCCGCCCGCCACAAGGGGCTGGCCGATGCCGTCCGCGACGCCGGCCACACCCGCCCGGCCGAGCGCCAGTACCACGACGAGTAGGAGAAATCCCATGCACGAGCTGAACAGCGCACACAGCACCGGCGAGGTGGTCGCGGACAGCGGCGGCGTCATCTCACGGGTCGTCCGGTACGGCATCCTGCTCGTCCAGCTCACCGCGGCCGGCCTGCGGCTGCGCGGGCTGAGTGAGCAGGTGCGCGAGACGTACCGCTACGTCGAGGGCTGCTCGGCCTCCGTTGACCGCCTGGCCGACCAGATGGGCCGCTTGAGCGTCGATCCCGACACCGTGGGCGAGCACCACGGCGCGGCGACCATCATGCGGGCGGTCCTGGCCGACGCCGAAGCGATGGCCGAGGCCACCGAAGACCTGGCGACATCGTTCGAGCAGACCGCCGCCGCCCACGAGGCCGACTACGGATCGGTCGCCGCCGCCGCCAACGCGATGCCCGTCGCCATGGCTGACGCCGAGTTCTACTCCAACCGCTGACCACCTGGACCGAAGGAGGAACGATCGTGACCAGGCCCGTGATCCCGCCACCGCTGGCGCCGGTGGATGTGGAGCTTCCGCAGTGGCCCGCGCTGGTCAAGGCGCGTCGCCGCCTGGCCGTCGTACGTAGCGCGACAGGGCGCATGGCGACCCTGGCCGGGGCCACCGCGGCGGCGGCGGGCCTGTTCACCGGCGAGCTGACCGGCGCGGCCCTGCTGGCGGACGCTGCCCTCACCCTGGGGGGCTTGGTGACCTTGCGGTTGTGGAAGCCGCAGGGTCACCAGCGGGCCACCGCAAGCGTGCTCTACCTGATGCCCGGCACCAGCCTGGCCGCCCTTCTGGTCGCCGAGCAGGTCGTGCCAGGCATCCACTGGGGTGAGGCTCTGGCCCTGACCGTCTGGACAGCGGGGACATGGGTGCTGCGCCCGGCCGGCGTCGCCCGCCGCATGGTCTGCCCGCCGGCCCCCGCGCCCTCAACCGACCTGGCCCCGGCGCAGGAAGCGGCCTACGACCACCCCGCCGCCCAGTGGTGGGCCGAGCACGTCGCCATCGACGGCGGCGCGGCCCCCGCCACCGTGCTGGACGACGTCCAGCGAACCGGTGAGATGTCCATGCGGGCCGTGATCCGCTCCGCCGCCCCCGGCTGCCCCGTTCCTGACGTCTCCATCCGGCACCTGTCGGCCCTCATGGACATCCCCGAAGACGAGATCACGATCACCTCGGTACCCGGCCGCGGCGCGGGCGTGCGACGTCTGACGATCGGCCGGCCCGACGACGACCTGGCCACCATCTGGGCCAAGCACATCGCCCCGGCGGCCATGTCCGGCGCCGTACTGACCGGCGTCCGGGTTGGCCGCCCAGGTGCCGACTACACGACCACCCCGACGCCCCCCACGGAGGAGGACACGTGAGCGCGGTCATCGCCTCGCCCGGCGACGTGGTCGAACTGACCCTGGAAGTGCCGCAGGGCAAGGTGATCAGCTACGACCTGGCCGCGCTGTGCTCGGCACTGAACATCAACGACCCGACCCGTGTGGCCGTCGAGACGGACGGCCTACGGCGCGCGCTGGTCACGGTCTACCCCTCCAACCCGTTGGCGCAGGTGCGGGCCGTGACCCGCGAAGACCTGGTCATGGACCGGCACGGCCGGATCGTCACCGGGCTCTACCACAACGGCAGACCGGTCAAGAAACGGCTCTACGACCCCTCGACCGGCTCGGCGCAGCGGTTCTTGCTGTTCGGAACCACCGGCGCCGGCAAGTCTCGCGCCCTGCAAATCGAGCTGATCGCCGAGAAGATCAACAAAATATGTACCTGGCTCGCCGATCTCAAGCTGGGACAGTCGGTCCCCGAGGCCGAGGGCAACGTCGACTGGTACGCCCGCAGCCAAGAAGAAGCAATCTTGATGCTGATGGCGGCGGTGGCCGTCGCCCAAGCCCGCATGCGCCGCTACAGCGCGGCCGGCCGCAACAGCTTCGCACTCGGCGCGGACCCATTGCTGCACGTCCGCATCGACGAGGCGAACCGCCTGCTTGAGCGAGGGGCACCCTATCGGGACCTGGCGACCTACCTGATCAAGGAGCTGGGACGCACCGGCCGCTCCGTAGGCGTCAGCATCGGCCTATCCGCCCAGGCGTCCCACCTGGAAGAACTCGGCGGAAGCGACACGCTCAGAGCCATGCTCAAGGAAGGCGAAGTGACCCTGCTGCGCTGGTCGTCGTCCATGATGCGCCAGTTGGTCGCCGACGGCCTGCTGCCGGCCGGGGAACAGCTCATGCCCATCCCCAAGACGCTCGCCCCGCGCGAGCTGCGCAGCCAGTTCGACCCCGAACCCAACGACGACGAGGACGATGCCCCAGGCACACAAGGCATGGGCTACCTGTTGTCCGGCCCGCGCCCGACCGCGATGATGCGGCACCTACGGCTCGGCTCCATCGCCCCCCTGCCCGGCAAGGACCCAGAAATCCTGGCCCTGTACGGGAACGACGAGCCCCGCCGCCTGGAGGAGGTCTCCCACGAGGCCGCCGGCGTCGCCTACATGCTCCGCCACGACCCTGCCGCCATGGCGGCGCTGTGCGAGCAGTTCCGTCAAGCCCAACAGCAGAAAGGCGCGGGCCAGGGGACGGGCGCGGCAGGGACCGGCGAAAGCGGCGGGGGCGCCCCGAAGAAGATCCGCCTGGAGGACCGCGTTCGGACCGTCCTGGCCGAGGCCGACGCCCCGATGACCGCCGAAGACGTGCTTGCCGCCGTCAACGACGACGGCGGCAAGCCGGTCTCCCTCGGCTCCGTCCGCACCACACTCGGCGGGCTCGTGAAGAGCGCCGCGGCCACCCGCGTGGAGCACGGCCTGTACGCCCCCACCCGCTGAATGCCCCGTGCTGAGCGCTGCCCCGCACACCCACCCGCATCGCACCCGAAAGGAGGGATGGCCGTGGCCACCCAGAAAACCGCTGCACCCCCCGACACGCAGGCCGGACATGGGACGGCCCTATGGTGGACCATTCTGATCATGGGCACCACCGTCTCGGTGATCCTCAACCTCTGGCACGCCCTGTCACTCACCGGCCCTGAGACCGTGGCCGCCGCGAAAGCCGCCGGCAAGACCGCACCCGAGGTCGGCACCGGGCACCCGGTGCTGGGCATCATCTTCGCCCTGGTTCCCGCGGTGTTCGCCGCGCTGCTCTCCCACGGCCTGGTCAGCCCCATGGCGGCCAAGTGGTTCCGTGCGGCGATCCTGGCACTGTTCGCGGTCAGCATGCTGACCTCCATCGCCTCCCAAGCCGCCGTCATGCGCCCCTACGGCGGCGGCTACGGCGCCGAGTGGTCGATCCCCCTCGTGCTGGACGCCTCCGCACTGCTGGCCCTGCACTTCATCACCAAGGCCGCCACCACCGCCCGCGAGGCCATCGTCTGGGAACAGCAGGAGGCGGAACTGGCCGTCATGAAGGCGGAACTCCGCCCCCTCGTCGAGGCGGAACTTCGAGCGGAACTGGAGGCGGAAGTACAAGCCCTCCGGGCGGAACTGGAGACGGAAGCCGCCCGCACCCGCGAGGCGGAACGTGATGCCGTCCGCGCGGAAGTACAGGCGGAACTCGGGACCGAACTCCAGGCATCCCGGCGCGAGATGGAGACCGCGTTGGCTGCACGCGAGGTCGAGTTGAACAAGCAGCTCGCCGACCGTATGGCGCAGGCCGAAACCCAGATCCGCCGAGACGCCGAGAGCGACACGCAGCGGCGAGTCCGTCGTGCCGAAGTCGAGACCGAGGCCCGCGTCCGGCTCGAACTCACCGCAGACGCCAAGCCCAAGACCAGGGCCAAGACCGCCGCAACGCCTGCGAAGAAGACCACGCGCACCGATCTGAGCACCAAGGACAGGGCCCGCATCCTGCGCATCGACCGGCCCGGCATCACCGGCACCGAACTCGGACGTGCCCTGAATGTGTCCGACCGATACGGTCGCCAGCTCCTTGAACAACTGCTGGAAGAAGAAGCAGGGGCGCCCGACGTCTCCGCCTCAGAGGTCGTTCTCCGCGCAGTCAACTAAGCGCCGACCACGCCCCTCGGTTCCGCCTCTGAATTCCGCTCTCGGAGCCAGGGGTTCCGCCCAGAGTTCCGGCCGAAGTTCCGCCTCGACGACGGGGCGGAGTTCCGCTTTCAAGGCGTCCAGTTCCGCCGCCTGGCTCCGCCTCCCCTTCGTGTCTTCAACACCCATGTCCGGGAGTTCCCCATGTCCATTCTGACCGCGCTGACCACCCTCGCGATCTACTCAACCGCCGTAGTCGTGCTCGCGCTCACCGCCGTGATCGCCTACCGGCTCAACCTCAAGCGCCACCCCTTCACCGACTGCCGCCGCTGCAAGGGCACCGGAGAACGGCGTAGCTGGGTGTTCGCGCACTCCTTCGGCTACTGCCCCGACTGCCACGGCAGCGGACGCAAGATCCGCGCAGGCGCCCGCCTGCTCAACATCCGCTGATGTGAAGTCCGCTCGGCACTGAATCCCAGACGGGCGCGTACCAGCGTGGTCACTCCCGCCAAGAAGGCCCACGCCGGACGCGCCCGCACCCACCGATCTCCAGATCAGGAGGCGACTCCATCATGACCGTACCCGCCATACAAGCCGCAGCCGGGCCACGTGGCCCGGCTCTGGCCACGGCGCTGGACGCCGAGGCCAGCATCCAGCAGAGCATGGCGCAGGCCGTTCGGCTCGGCTACCGCGTCGAACGGCCTCACAGCCCTCGACGTCCCGGCACTGTCACCCTTCTCACGCTGACCGGCAGCCAAATCGCCCAGCGCGAGGACGTGGCCCCGCGGGACGTCACCGCCACCATCGCCGAACTTGTCCAGCCCCTCGACCCGAGCGGCGACCTCGACCGCGGTCGTTGGGGGCGCGGGCTGCACGATCGCCGCCCTGGAGTCTGCCGCTTCTGCAACAGCGGTGGGCCGGACGGAGACCACCAGCGCACGGTGTGCCGCGCCTGCGACATGCCGCAATGCCTCTACCCGCACGAGTGCCGCATCTGCTACGTGGGCTACCTCGACGGCGTCTCCTACGGCCTGTACGGCGACGAGCGTCTCTGCGGCTACCGGAGGTGTGCCAACCCGGCGGTTGCCAAGGCACCCCGTGTGCAGCGGGTGTGCCGCGATCACCTGGCGCGGGTGACCCGCACGTGGGGCGGCCGGACGATCAACCTGGCCGACGACATCACCGAGCGGATCGCGCTGCTCGGCCAGACGTACGGCGTCCCCGACTGGCAGCGCGCCTACTGGTTCGACGGGGGGGCGTGATGGACGTGCTCACCGCCACCGACGACACCCGTAGGGGTGTGAGCGGCCACCGGGTTCTCGCGCTGTGCGCCGGCTTCGGCGGCCTGGAGATCGCCATCGCCGCGGGGCTCGGCGGCCAGGTCGTCGCGTTCGCCGAGAACGACCCGTTCGCGGCGGCCGTGTTCGCCGCCCACCACCCCGGAGTGTCGAACCTGGGGGACATCACCTGTGCCGACTGGCACACCGTGCGGGAGCTGTACCGGCCGACCGTCGTGGCCGCCGGGTTCCCGTGCCGCAACATCTCCAACGCCGGACGAAGGGATGGAATCGGTGGCCAGTGGTCGAGGATCTGGAAGGACGTCGCTGCGGCTGTGGGCGTCCTTCGACCGCGTCTCGTGTTCCTGGAGAACGTGGCGGCGATCCGCTCTCGGGGGTTGGACGTCGTCGCCGCCGACCTGGCCGCGCTCGGGTATGACGCGCGGTGGACATGTCTACGAGCTGGTGACCCCGACGTCGGGGCGCCGCACCCGCGGGACCGGTGGTTCTGCCTCGCCCATCCCGCTGATGCCGACCCCGACCACCTCGGACGGCACTGGCGGCCCTGGGACCTCACCCAAGCGGCGCGGCGGGATGAACCTGCGCACCGCGGTGATCACGCTCCCGGCCCCGAAGGACGACTGAGCCTGCTGCCCACCCCGGCGGCCCGGGACTGGAAGTCCGGAGCCTCCAACCTGCTGGGCAGCAACAGCCGGCCGTTGAACGAGGTGGTGGTCAACCTGCTGCCCACCCCGAAGGCGTCGGACGGCCCGCACGGCGAGCCGAACCAGCGCGACAGTGGCGGCCGGTACTACCTGCCCGGCCAGGCCGTCCGCCTGGATGAGCGGTGGATCGCCGCCGACGGCACCGACTTCGGCCCCGCGATCCGCCGCTGGGAAGCCGTCACCGGGCGGGCGGCCCCCTGCCCGACCGAACCCGGCACCCGCGGCAACCGCCGCCTGAGCCCGGCCTTCGCCGAATGGATGATGGGCCTTGCCGCAGGTCACGTCACCGCCCTCGGCCTGCCCCGCAAGGAGCAGTTGAAGGTCATCGGCAACGGTGCCGTCCCCCAACAGGCTCACCACGCCTACGGGCTGCTGCTCGGAGCCGGCGCGACTGCGGCGCTCACCGGGGAGCGTGCGGCATGAGCGAATTCGCGATCGGCG
This sequence comes from Streptosporangium sp. CA-135522, assembly GCF_050949235.1. Taxonomy (NCBI): domain Bacteria; kingdom Bacillati; phylum Actinomycetota; class Actinomycetes; order Streptosporangiales; family Streptosporangiaceae; genus Streptosporangium; species Streptosporangium sp. CA-135522. The sequence continues at coordinate 831,575 of NZ_CP192026.1, read as the reverse complement.
ATCAGGTGTACGTCCACTACGACCCGATCGCCTACGGCGTGATCGAGAAGGTCCGCGGTGACGAGTACTTCTGCCACCTGCGTGACGAGATCAGTGATTGGTGGGACTGGTACCCGGCCTCCCTGCTGAACAGACGCACCCGGCGGGCGACGTGACCGCGGTCCAAGACGGCCTGTTCACCGAACAGGCCGTCACCCCCGCGGAGGCCATCTCCGCCCCCTACCTGGGGGCGGACCCCGCGCGGGCATCGGATGCTTTGGCCGGTGACGCCTACGGGTGGCTGGCCGCGTTCCTACCCGCGCCGCGGGCGTTGACCTGTCCGCGCTGCGGCCGGCCGATGAGCTTGGCCACGGTGCCGTTGCTGTGGCAGTGCCCGCCCTGCGACGCCCCGGCCACCGCTGACACGCCATCCCTGCCAGGACGTGACCTGGCCGCCTAAGGAGGTGTCCCCTTGACTGTTTACACCCGCACCCACGCGGGCCACACCATGACCATCCACGCCCCGGCCGACGACGCCGACTTCGACCCCGCCGCGTTCGCGGCGTTCGTCGCCTCCGACCTGGTGCTGGGGCTGGATGTGGAAGGCCGGGCGATCGTGTCGGGCGGCCCCGGACACTTCGGCCCCGACGCCGGAATGCGCCTCCTGCAACTCGGCACCCCCACCGCCGCCTGGGTCCTCGACCCGACCCTGCCGCGGCAGCGAGAGGCGATCGAGCAGGTGCTGCGCGACCCCGGCCGGCGCTTCGTCACCCACACCACCTACGACGTACTCGCATGCTGGTCGGCGTTCGGGATCGCACTGGGGCAACGGGTGGCCGACACCCACCTGCTGAGCAAACTCATCAACCCTGACGAGCGCGCCGGCCACGGCCTCAAAGACCTCACCCGCCGCTACCTGGACAACGGCCTCACCCAGGCCGAACAAGCGCTGCACGAGCGAGCCCGGCAGTTGGCGCCGCGCGGCCACCGCGCCGGCGGCGGGGCCATGACCTGGGGCTGGAACAACATCCCCGCCACCGATGAGGCATACGTGGTGTATGCCGGGCTGGACGCCATCTACGCCCGGCGGCTGCTGCCGATCCTGCTGGCCAAGTGCGGCGCCTTCTCCCACCTGGTGAGGATGGAGCACTGGCTGGCGGCCCAGTCCGCCGGGATCACCCTCCGGGGCTTGTTGCTGGATCGCCCTTACACCGCCGCGCTGCTGGCGGAGACCGAGGCCGAACACCACGCCGCCGACGCCCTCATTCGTGAGCGGCTGGGGACGTCGGGCGGTTCCCCGAAGTTCGCCGCCTGGCTGGCCGAGCAGGTCACCGGTGTCGTGCTGCCGCGCACGCCGACCGGCCGGCCGCAGGTCACCGCTGACACCCTGGCGCAGTTGGACGCCGACGTCCAAGCCGGGCGAGCGCACCTGGCGCCGGGAGCCGTCGAGCTGCTCGCGGCGCGGCGGGCGATGGCGGCCACCTCCAACACCATCGCCAACCTGCGGTCCTTCCTGGCCGCCGCGGACGCAGACGGCCGTGTCCACCCCTCCATCAACACCCTGCGGGCCCGCACCGGCCGCATGTCCATCACTGCACCCGCGCTGCAAACCCTGAAGAAGCACGACCCGCGGCTACGGCACTGCTTCCGCGCTGATCCCGGCAATGTGCTCGTGTCCTGCGACTTCTCCCAAGTTGAAGTCCGCGTGGCCGCCGCGCTGTCGCGTGACCCGACCTTGATGCAGGTCATCGCCTCCGGGGTGGACATCCACGACGCCACCGCCGAACTCATGTACGGCAAGAGCTTCACCAAAGAGCAGCGCACCGTCAGCAAGCGGGCCACGTTCGGCACCATCTACGGCGGCGGTGCCCGCGCGCTGGCCGCTCAGACCGGGGTGTCGGTGGCCACCGCCCGCGGCGTGATCGAACGCTGGCGCCGCACCTACCCCCGCGTCATCAGCTTCGGCCAGGACATCGCCCAAGCCTCCGTGGTGATCACCGGCTCTGGCCGGCGCATCCCCGCCGACCCCGACCGGCCGTACGCCAACAGCAACTACGCCATTCAATCCACCTCGCGCGACCTGCTGGTAGCCGCGGTATACGAACTGGTCACGGCCCAGGGCCTGCACGATCGGCTGTGGCTGTTCGTCCACGACGAACTCATCGTGCAGGTCCCCGAGCACCACGCCGAGGCCACCCGGCACCTGCTGGCCCAGGCCATGACCACCACCTTCCGCGGCGTGCCCATCGAGGCCGACGCCGAGATCCTCGGCACCCACTGGGGCCACCTCACCGAACCCACCCCATCGCCAACACACGAGACCACGAGAAAGGCGCTACCGCAATGATCATCACCAACGAGCAAGCAGCCGTCCTCGAGCGACGCCAGGGCGACCGCCGACCCCGAGATCAGCCAGACAACGGACAAAGCGCCCTGGCCGCCCATCACCAGCCAGGACCACCTGCTCAACCGGGAGTCCACATGATGACCGAAGGCTTCTATGTCACCGCGCGTTATCGAGGTAGGGCGGCGGCTCTGCTTGGTCCGTACGACACCCCTGAGGAGGCGCTGGCCAACGAGCCGCGCGCCCGCTCCTTCGCTGTGGATCACTTCCGCGACGGCGGTTGGTTTACTTACGGCATCGCCATGGTGCCCGCGCAGCCTGGCCAGCCACTGCCCCTCGGCAAGTTGAACAGCCTCATTGAGCTCACAGAGGTGCTGGGGCCCTGAGCAACGCCAGGGCGACCGCTACCCCCGTCATCCAGCCGTAGCCGCCTCCCAGGACAACACCGGCCCCGCCCTCAGCTCAGAGAGCGGGGCCTGCCCATATCGAAGTCAACGCACAAGAGCCTCGGCCGCCAGCGGCGCCGAGGCTCTTGTGCATCCCCCGGCCTCTGGCCACCACCTGTGTAAGGAGTGCTTCGCCATGCCCACCGGACAGACGACCTTGACCATCATCGGCAACCTCACCGCCGACCCCGAGATCAGCCAGACGAAGGACGGGGTCGCGATGGCTCGGTTCACCATCGCCTCCAACCCCCGCTTCTATGAGCAGAGCAGCGGCACCTGGCGCGACGGCGACCCGCTGTTCCTGCGCTGCACCGCCTGGCGCCACCTGGCCCAGCACATCGCAGGGTCCCTCGCCAAAGGTCAGCGCGTCATCGCCACCGGCGTGCTGCGCCAGTTCGACTGGACCGACGCCGACGGCATCCAGCGCACCGGCTACGGCCTGGAGATCGACGACGTCGGCCCGAGCCTGCGCTGGGCTCTCGCCCGCCCCACCGCGGTCCAGCGCACCGCCGCCAGCGGCGCATCCTCCGCCGACGAACCGCCGTTCTGATCACGCCGCGGGGCGGCCGGTCACGCCACCGGCACGCCAGCCGCCCCGCCCACCATCTGATCAACCACGAGAGCAAAAGGACCTTCACCATGCCCGCACACACCATGTCGCGCCACCGGCCGCCGGCCCCGGCGTGGATGGCCGCCCGTGCTCGCGCGCTGACCGCCGCTACCTGGGGTATGGCGGTCTTCCCTCTCAGCCGCACCAAGCTTCCCGCCATCGCCACCGCGCACCCCGGCGACACGGTCCGCTGCACCGGCGGCTGCGGCAACCTGGGGCACGGCGTACATGACGCCAGCGTCGATCCTGGCCGTATCCGGGAGATGTTCGCCGCCGCGCCGTGGGCGGCCGGGTACGGCATCGCCTGCGGCTGGGCCCCACACCACCTGATCGGCATCGACCTGGACCGTAAGAACGGCCTGGACGGACCCGCCGCCCTCAACGCCCTTGCCGGTAAGCAGGGCCACACCGTACCGGACACCGCAACCGTGCTCACCCCATCCGGGGGGCTGCACCTGTGGATGACCGCCCCGCCCCACCTGCGCATCGGCAACTCCGTCAGCAAGCTCGCCCCCGGCATCGACATCCGCGACAGCGGCGGCTACCTGGTCGGCCCCGGCTCCATCACCCGCCGCGGGCGCTACGTCTTCGCTCCCGGCAGCCACCCCGACCGCATCGCCACCGCCCCCGCCTGGCTGCTGGCCCTGCTGACCACCCAGCACGCCCCGACCTGCACCAGCCCCGCCAACACCCATCCGGGGGGCGCGGGCCGGCTGGAAGGGCTGGTGCGCGTTGTCTTGGACTGCGGCCCCGACGACCTCAACAACCGCCTGTTCTGGGCCTCCTGCCGCGCATTCGAAAGCGACCACATCGACCCTGAAACCGCCATGGCCGCGCTGCTTCAGGCCGCCGTCAGCCGCGGCCATCCCGAACTGCCCGCCCGCCGCACCATCGCCTCAGCCCACCGCACCGCGAAAGGGGTTCGACCATGAGCGACAAGGAAAAGGGCCCATCCCAAGCCTCCCAGCTCGTCGCCCTGGCTCGCGCGGGCTACGACCTGGTCATGAGCGAGGACGGCCGCCCCTACGGCGTACGCCGGCGCGGCCCCAACATCGCCTTGCCGCTACGGGGAAAGGCTGGCCTGCGCGCTCAACTGGCCCGCCAGTTCACCGACGCAAGCGGCGGGCAGGTCCCCTCCAGTTCCGCGCTCACCGACGCCATGGCCGTGCTGGAAGGCATGGCCATGGCCACCGACCCTGTCCCGGTCCATCTTCGTGTGGCCGGCGGACCCGACCAGATCGTGCTCGATCTGGGCACCGCCGACGGCCGCTGCGTCATCGTCACCGCCGACGGCTGGAGCGTCCACAGCCGCTCGCCGGTGCTGTTTCGCCGCTCCGGGGCGATGTCCCCGATGCCCGAACCCGCACACAGCGACGGTGATGGCCTGGCCATGCTCCGCGGCCTGGTCAACATGGACGACCCCACCTTCCACCAACTCGCCGCCTGGCTGGTCGCCGCCTGGGTGCCACACATCCCGCACCCGGTGCTCACCTTCAAAGGCGAGCAGGGCACCGGCAAATCCAAGACCGCTCAAATGGTCATCAACCTGGTAGACCCCTCTGCGGCAACCAAGCGCTCTCAGCCCCGCGACGTCAAAACCTGGGCCACCCAGGCGTTCAACTCCTGGGCCCTGTGCCTGGACAACGTCTCGACCATCGCGCCGTGGCTGTCGGACACCCTGTGCAAGGCCGTCACCGGCGACGGCATCATCGACCGCGCCCTCTACACCGACGACGACGTCGTCGTCCTGTCCTTCCGCCGCGTCCTGGCCATGACCACCATCGACGCCGGCGCCCTCGCCGGAGACCTCGCCGAGCGCATCTTCATGCTCGACCTGCAACTCATCAGCGAAGACCAGCGCCGCACCGAACAAGAACTCGACCAGCGCTTCGAGGCCGACCGACCCGCCATCCTCGCCGCCCTACTCGACCTGCTCGCCAAAGTCCTGAACCGCTTGCCCAGCATCCACCTGGACCGGATGCCCCGCATGGCCGACTTCGCCTGCGTCCTGGCCGCCGTCGATGCCGTCCAGGGCTGGAGCACCCTGGAGACCTACATCGCCTCCGCCAACAACGTTGCCGCAGACGCCCTGGAAGGTGACCCCTTCGGTAGCGCCGTGGTGGCCTTCATCCAGCAGCACGGGCAGTGGAGCGGAACCGCGGGGCAGCTCTTGGAGCAGGTTCCGCCGCCGGACGGCTACCACCCCAAATGGCCCAAAGACGCTACCCGCGCCTCGGGGCAGCTCAAGCGCCTCGCACCCATCCTGCGGTCGGTCGGGGTCATGTTCGACGACACCGCTCGATCAGCGGATCACTACAGGCATCGGCTGATCTCCCTGAAGGCTCCTTCAGATATTGGCTGCAAAACAGCGTCCACAGCGTCCGTAGCGTCCACAACGCCGTCTGACCTGCGGAACCTTGTGGACGCTGAGGGCAACGCCAGCGTCCACACAGCGTCCACTCAGCGTCCACAAGGCCGCCTTGTGGACGCTGTGGACGCTGATGTGGACACTACGGGTCCGCCAGTGTCCACAAGATCAAAGGCATCTGAGCTGCCCAAACACCCGGTTGTGGACGCTGTGGACGCTGTGGACGCTGGATTACAGCCAATATCTGGCGACCACCTCCTGTGCCCCCACTGCGACCGCCCCATGGACCCCGCACTCACCGCCGCCGGAGCCCTCACCCACCCCGAATGCCATCCGAGTAAGTGATCGCACCTGGTACCCGGAAGGACACGCGCGCCGTGACAAAAGCCGACGTCAAAACAATCACCGTTGACCAAATCTGCAAAGATCTCAAGATCGCACGCAGCACCTTCTACGACTGGCGAAGCAAAGGTCGTGCCCCCCAGTGCCTGAAATTGCTTAACGGCAGCCTGCGTGTCCGGCGAAGCGCCTACCACAAATGGCTTTTTGCCCTGGAAGAGACTCCCACCGCCAGAGTTAATTGGGACGAAGAGAAACTCACCATCGAATACATCTGCGACGATCTGCGCATCAACCGCTCAACCTTCTACGACTGGCGGCAAAAGGGGTGCGCCCCCCAATGCTCCAAGCTGCCCAACAGCGACTTGCGCGTTTACCTCTCCGACTACGAACGCTGGCTGTCCCGCATGGAGGACGCATCCTGATGAAGGACATCACCTACGACGTCCGCATCCACAAGACCGAGAAACGAAGGAATGGCGAAGGCACGGTTACCTCCTACCGGGTCCTGTGGAAGGTTGCAGGAAAGTCCTGGAAAGAGCCCTACGCCAACGCCGCACAGGCGGATGCCTTCCGGTCAGAACTGATGACCGCTGCCCGCCGCGGTGAGGCATTCAGCACGATCACAGGGCGCCCGATCTCGTGGAAACGGGAGGAGGCCGTATTGAGCTGGTACAGCTTCACGCTGGCCTTCGTGGACGCGAAATGGCCGTATGCCTCGCCGAACCATCGACGCGGGATCGCCGAAGCGCTGGTTGACGCGACCGAGGCAGCACTAAGCACCGAGATCGGGGTTCCTTCTCGCGATATACGACGCGCCGCGCTCCGCTGGGCCTACAGCACCCGCATTCGCGAGGGCGGAGGACCGCCGCCGGAACTGGAAAAAGTCGTTCGCTGGCTCGACGAGAACACCCTGCCCATGTCCACCTTCAGCGAGCAGGGCGCGGGAACTGCGCTGGCCCGAGGAATTCTCGACAGGATCAGCAAGACACTGAGCGGCAAGCCCGCTGCCGCGAACACCGCCAACCGTAAGCGCATGACGCTCAACAGCGCGATGGAGTTCGGTCAGGAAATCGGTGTACTCACGGCCAACCCGCTCAAAGCCGTGAAATGGACCAAGCCTCGGACACTAACCACGGTGGACCCGCGCACCGTCGTCAATATCAGCCAAGCAAGGAGATTTCTCGCCGAGGTTGAAGCCAACAGCCAGCGAGGAAAACGCATGAAAGCGTTCTTTGGGTGCATGTATTACGCAGCTCTGCGCCCCGAAGAGGTAGTAGATCTGCGCCGGGAACACCTTCACAGCCTTCCCGAAGAAGGGTGGGGGGAGATGCGGCTTACCAACGCGGAACCACGGGCCGGAAGTCGGTGGACCAACAGCGGTCGGCCGCGAGAGCGCCGCGGGCTCAAACACCGCGCCGAAGGAGACACCCGGCGAGTGCCGATCCATCCTGAGCTGGTGGCGCTACTTCGAGCGCACCTTAACGAGTTCGGCACCGGCCCGGACCGGCGCGTCTTTATCGGCCCACGTGGTGGATTAATGACCGATCGCGCTTACCTGAAGGTTTTCCATGAGGCGAGAGCAAAGGCGTTCACCGCCGAAGAAGCCCTGTCGCCGCTGATGGATGTCCCGTACGCGCTACGCCACGCGGCCGTGTCCACGTGGCTCAACGCCGGGGTGCCGGCACCCCAGGTCGCCGAGTGGGCTGGACACAGCGTGGACGTCCTGCTGCGGGTCTACGCCAAGTGCATCCACGGCCAGGACGGTGAGGCCATGCGCCGGATTTCGGAGGCCACCAAGGGCTGATCCCGTGGGAACGCATTGGGAACAGCCAGCCGTAGAGCACCGTTGACAGCCGTAGACAGCCGGACATACGAGAACAGCCCCCGCACCGCGTTTCCGCTGGTGAGGGGGCTGTTTCTGCTGGTGTGGCAGGTGCAGGACTTGAACCTGCGTAGGCTGAGCCGACGGTTTTACAGACCGCTCCCTTTGACCACTCGGGCAACCTGCCGCGTCATCCGCTCGAGGCGGCGACAGGAAGAAGAATAGCGGACTTCCGGGCGTGACGTGACATCGACGGAGACTGCCCATCGATAGCCTGCCGTACCAGGACTTTCGTGACCTATGAGTCTTGTTTGTTCCGGCATCGCGAGGCTGGCACACGGGTGTCGACGGCTTGCCGCGGGGTCCTGGTGACGGTCGGCGCCTGGGGTGAGCCACGGCGGTCTCCGGCGAGGAGGGCACGCGTCACCTCGCGGCGTGCGGCGATACGCGGGCCGGCACCGATCCGCGGAAGCTTCTCGATCTTCCGGCTTCCTTCGACACCATCGTCCAGGTGTTGACGGTCACGTTCATCATGAGCCGATAGGTGAAGCGCTAGGGTCGGCATGAGAGCTAGAAAGGATAGTCGACGCATGGCCGACAGCAGTTTTGACATCGTCAGCAAGATCGACCATCAGGAGGCCGACAACGCGCTGAACCAGACGGTCAAGGAGGTCGGGCACCGATTCGACTTCAAGGGCACCGGCGCGACCATCGCCTGGTCGGGCGGCCAGAAGGCTGTCGAGATCAAGGCCAACAGCGAGGAGCGCGCCAACGCCGTCCTTGACGTGTTCAAGGACAAGCTGATCAAGCGAGGGCTCTCGCTCAAGATTCTCGACGCGGATGAGCCCAAGCTGTCCGGCAAGGAATACCGCCTCCTGGTCACCCTCAAGGAGGGCATCGACCAGGAGCACGCCAGGAAGATCTCGAAGATCATCCGGGATGAGGGGCCCAAGGGGGTCAAGGCCCAGGTCCAGGGTGAGGAGCTGCGGGTGAGCTCCAAGAAGAGGGACGAGCTGCAGGAGGTCATCGCCCTTCTCAAGGGCAAAGACCTGGAAATCGCCCTTCAATTCACGAACTACCGCTAGCAGACGGGCACTCACGGCTCTGAACTGCGCGTTCAGGAATTGATCAGCTCGGAAGGCATATCCGGGGCACACGGCCAAGGACACCGTCCACCAGGGGGAGCCTTGTCCTGTGCCTCGGGCCGCTCCTTCGCATGTGCGGCGACATGTGTGCGGCGAGCATCTACACGGTGACCGTGGACACGCCGCGCCTTCGGCTTCCAGAAGCTCTCGGAAGCCTCGATGCCGGCGATATGACGCCGACCGCTCGCACCCCGGTGAACGCTCGCACTCGCCGACCGCTCGCACCCCGGTGAGCGCTCGCACCCCGGTGAACGGCAAGGTCGCCGAGCGACACCGGAGACGTGCGGGTCGGTCATCTCCTTTCGTGATTCCCGCCGCTGATTTCCGCCGCACGAGTCATCGGTGTCCAGCCACAGGCCCGGCCGTGAGCCCAGGTGGCTCGATGGGCGGACAGCGACTCCGCCCATGAGGGGGAGGTCAGTCGTCGGCGCTGATCGGCAACAGGCCTTGTTCGGCGAGGACCTTCTTCGCGACGAAAGTGGCGTTGAGCGCCCTGGGCATACCGCAGTAGACGGCCGAGTGCAGCAATGCCTCCACGATCTCCTCGGGGCTCAGACCCACGGTAAGAGCAGCGTTGACGTGCATCTCCAATTCGGCCTCGCAGCCGCCCAGCGCGGTGAGCATGCCGAGCGTCAGTAGTTGCCGATCACGGGGCGGCAGGGTGGGGCGGGCGTACATGTCACCGAAAGCCCAGGCGACCGCCTGATGTTCGAGCTCGGGTGAGATGTCGCGGAGGGACTTGATGATCTTTTCTCCGGCTTGGCCGTCGATCTGCCGCATCACCTTCAGACCTTGCTCATAGCGTTCCTCACGCGTCATGGCACCGTGTTTGCCGGTCATGGATGCCGTCTCCTCGATTCGATTTGTCATTGGTGAACGATGCGAGCGCATCGATCCGCGAAAAAGCGATCCATCGATGTACGGCCGGGCGTCACCCTGAGGAGAGGTCCCGCCGTCACCGGAGATGGGCGCCGAGGCGGGGTTGGGTATGCGCCAAGGCAGGAGCTCAGGTGGTGCCGGCGGACAGACCACCGTCGATGGTGACGATGACGCCGCTGGTGTAGGCGGAGCGGTCGGAGGCGAGGAAGGCCATCATGTCGGCGATCTCGCGCGGATGAGCGGCGCGGCCGTGAGGGAATCGGGCGGCCATCTCGCGGAAGCGGTCGCTGGTCTGGATGAGTTTGGTGATCCTCTCGGTGGCGACCGGACCAGGGTTGACGCCGACGACACGGATGCCGTCGCGCAGGCTGGCTCCGCCCAGGGCGCGGGTGAAGGCCATGAGGGCGGCGTTGGCGGTGCTGCCGGCGATGTATCCGGCGTCGACCCGCTCACCCGCGGCGCCGATGTCATTGATGATCACGCCATGGCCGCGGGCCTTCATCCGGGCGTAGATGTGCCGGGTGAGGTTGATGTAGCCGAACACCTTCAGCTCCCAGCTTTCCCGCCAGGTGCGCTCGTCCACCGTTTGGAGCGAACCGGCCGGGATGTCGCCGGCGTTGTTGATCAGGATGTCGAGGTCGGGCAGAGTCTCGACGAGGGTGGCGATGTCGTGGGATCGGCTCAGGTCGACGGGGTGGATGTGGACGTCGACGCCGTACTGCCCGCCCAGCCGGAGGGCGAGCTCCTCCAATGCGTCTTTGCTGCGGGCGGCCAGGTGAAGGTCGCAGCCCTCCTCGGCCAGGACTTCGGCGACCGCGGCCCCGATGCCCTTCGATCCACCGGTGATGAGCACGCGCTTGCCACGAAGATGAAGATCCATTGCTTTCCCTTGCTGTTCTGTTCTCGCCGGAGGACCGATCACGCTTTGCTGGTGGGGAACGCCTTGGGGCTGAGGCCGAAGGTGGACATCAGGACCGGTCGCGAAGCCGTTCGGGCAGGCGTAGCAGGATGGGCAGCCCGTATCGCGTTTCCAGGCCGACGCCGTAGCGAACGGCTGCGCCGCCGATGTTGATCACACACCCCTGGGCGGCTCGGATGAGGGGCAGGAAGACCTGGGTGATAGCGATCTTGCCGATCACGTTGACCTTGAACTGGCGGCGTGACGCCGCCGTCGGCACGAGTTCCACGGGGCCGTCGACACCGAGGCCGGCGTTGTTGATCAAGCCGTCCAGGCCATGCTCGGCCAGGTGATGGGCGACCTGCTCGTGGGCCTGGTGAAGCGAGGCTTCCCGGCTGACATCCAGCTCCACCGGCACCACCCCGTCGAGCCCATGGAACAGGGTGCGTCCTGCCTGCGGGAAGCGCATGCCGGCGAACACCTGCCAACCGAGGCCGCTGAGGCGCTGCACGGTTTCGCGTCCTATCCCGCCTGACGCACCGGTGATGAGGACGCTCTTGCTTGGTCTGGGCACCCATCCTCCTATTACCTAGTTTTCGCTAGGTCAGCGTTACTTAGCACTGACTAGGTTGTCAACGCCGAAGCTTTTTGAGCAGTTCACAGGCCTGAAGGTGATCTGGTGCGAGCCGCCGCCCGGTGATCACCCTCGGCGGCCAACGCGCCTGACACCTCGCTCGTCCGGTGATCACTCTCGGCGGCCAACGCGCCTGACGTCTCGCCCGTCCGGTTCACCCGCCCGAGCGGATGGCCGGTAGGCCGGCAGGGGCGACACAGCGGGAACGTGGCTGATCCGTGACACAACCTTTCGCACCTGAGCCGCATCTATCCAGGTGACGAAAGGAACGTCGATGAAACCCTCGCGCGGATTGGCCGCACTGGCGGTCGCGGCAGCGGCCGCAACCATGATCATGACTCCGGCGGATGCGAAGACGGGAGCCGCATCCACCGACTCCGTCCGGTACTCCTGGATCAAGAGCTGCGGAAAGAAGGAGCCCAAGTCTCCTTGCGGCGGTTGGAAGCTGACCATGCGCAGCGGCAGGACCATCAAGCTGACCGACGCGCGGGTGAACCCGAAGCAGGCCGGCGGCAAGGTGGACAAGAGCTCCACCACCATGTTCGCGATCAGCGGTGACGGCCGGTTCGTGAGCTACATCAGGGGTGACAAGCTCGTCATCCGCGATGTGAACCGCGGGCAGGTCCGTCCGCTCCCCGGCAAGGCGGCCGATCTGCCCAAGGGGCTCGACCAGAGCGGCGTGGACCCGATGATCTCCCCCGACGGCTCGATCGTCGTGGTCGACTACTTCGACGACGCCGAGAAGTTGCCGACCCTGGTCGCCGACCTGAAGACCGGCAAAGTGGCCAAGCTGCCGGCGAAGAACAACGTGATGAGCTTCAGTCCCGACGGGCGGCATCTGCTGACCGGTCGGTTCACCGATGACAACATCACCGAGTTCGCGGTCTTCGACATCGACGGCCACGAGACCTCGCGCCAGGTCGTCCCGCAGATCGTGTCCAACAACTCGCCGGTCGCGCTGGCCGACGACGGGACCACCGTCGCGCTGATCGTCACCGGCGCGTCGAGCAAGCCTCGCCTGCGCACCTACGACCTGTCCTCGGACACCGTCTCCGACGCGGTCCCGCTCGGCATGCCCAAGAACGAGAGCGCGCAGCGTCTCTACTGGGACAGCGCCGGCACCCTGACGCTGTGGAACACCAGCGGCAACGACGAGGGCACCGTCGTGTCGGCGGTGAAGCGGACGGTGAACGCCGAGACGGGAGCCACCCGCAAGCTGGACTCCTTCACGGTCAGGGCCGACCCGTGGACCTGGTGGCTGCCCGGCGAGTAGCGACCGTTTATCTTCCCTTTATGGGGAAAATTCATGACAGGATCAGCGGCCGGCTGCGCGAGTTCATCGAGGCGCAGCCGGTCTACTTCGTCGCGACCGCCCCGGAGCAGGGCGGGCACGTCAACGTCTCCCCCAAGGGATACGCCGACACCTTCGCCGTACTCGACGACACCACGGTCGCTTACCTCGACCTGGACGGCAGCGGCGTGGAGACCATCTCCCACCTCCGCCAGAACGGCCGCATCACGATCATGTTCTGCGCCTTCTCCGGATCTCCCAACATTCTCCGCCTGTACGGCGCCGGCAGGGTGGTCGTGCCGGACGGCCCTGACTTCCCCGAGCTGATCAAGCACTTCGGCCCGCACCCCGGCGTCCGGTCGATCATCGTCGTCGACTGCGACCGCATCTCCGACTCCTGCGGCTTCTCGGTGCCGTTCATGTCCTTCGACGAGGACCGGACCCTGCTGGACGAGTGGGCGGGTCGCAAGGACGTGCAGCAGAAGCGCACCTACCGTGCCAAGAACAACCGCGAGAGCATCGACGGCATCCCCGGGCTCTCTCCGGAAGAGACCGATCCGGTCACCCAGCATTCCTGAGGGTTCCGACCTCGCAGGCCTCCTCACCCGCTGGTGACGGACGAGAGGAGGCCGGATCGGATCGCCATGACGGCTTCCGTGAGTTCGTGTGCGCCCATCGGCAGTCGCTGACGCGGACCGCGTAACGGCTTCCGTGAGTTCGTGCGCGCCCATCGGCAGTCGCTGACGCGGACCGCGTACCCGTTCACGGGAGACGCCGCCGGGTCTGGAATCTCCGCGAAGGGTCCTTCTCAAGGTCGCCGGACACCGACCGGAGCTCCTGCGGGATGGAATCACGAGGCGTACACCTGAAAGTCACCGGTGACCCGGCCGGCTCGGAAATGCCGCCCAATCCGGGCTCCGGTGACACTCCTGGTCGTACCGGCGCAATGCCTTCTCCGGCGCGTACAGTGACCGTAGGCAATGGTCCCCCTGCCGATGAGTTCAGGGGGCTCACGATGAGATTGTTCCGCCGACCGGCCGTTCTCGCCGGTGCGATCGTCGTGGCGCTGGGTGCGGGGGTGTCGTCGAAGGCGGACGACACGGCCACCGGATCTTCGGTCCGTTACGCCGGGCTGGCCGGGTGCGTCTGCGCTCCCTGGACGCTCTGGACGTGGGACGGTCAGGTGATCAAGCTCACCGACGCCCGGGTGTTCGCGGGAAAAACGGACAGGCGGCGGGCACCGCTGGCCCTGTCCCCTGACGGGGAATATGTCGCCTATTTCCGGCGAGAAGGCGGGGCGCTCGTCATCCGGGACATGTCCACGGGAAAGGTGAGCGAGGTCCCCGGGGTGCGGTGGTCGCGCGAGCTGCGCTCCACCCGGATCGACCTCGCCCCTGCCGGGCGTTACGTGGTCATGGGCAGCGGGCGGGACGACAGGATCCTCAACGCGCGCAGCGGGAAGAGCTCGACGGTACCGCCGGGCCTGCGGCCGTGGAGCTTCAGCTCCGACGGCAAGCTGATGCTCGCCGTCGACGACGAGTTCAGAGCGGGGATCTACACGACGGCCACCCTGGCCGAGAAGGGGCGCGTCCCCGTGGGGGGTGCGCTCAGCCCGGACGGCACGACCGTCGCCCACTTCACCGACGACGAATCCGCCATCGGCCTGTGGAACGTGGCGGCGGGCCGGCCCGGCAGCGGGCAGCTGATCGCGCTTCCCACCGAGAAGATCCCCACCCGGCTCCGATGGGATGGCGCCGACCACCTCGACCTGCAGATGGTCGCCTCCCAGACGATCAGGAAAAAGGTCGACATCGTCTACACCTGGTACCGGGTGGATCGGGGCTCGGGGCTCGTCCAGCTCGTGGACACCTTCACCGTGCCCGGCTCCGTCCACAATCCGATCGTCGCCGGCCTCAGCCCCTGAGCCGGGTCAACGACGGTAGCCGGCCATTCGCTCCAGCCGGGCGATGCGCTCGGCGGTGGACGGATGGGTGGAGAACATCCGGCCGAGCCCGGCGCCGCGGAAAGGATTGGCGATCATGAGGTGGGAGGCGGAGGCGATGCGGCCGTTCTCGGGGAGCGGCAACTGCCGGGCACCCATCTCGATCTTCCTCAGCGCCGAGGCGAGAGACAACGGATCACCGGTCAGCCGGGCTCCGGACTCGTCCGCCTGATACTCCCGGGATCGGGAGATGGCCATCTGGATCATTCCCGCGGCGACCGGGCCGAGCACCATCATGAGCAGGGCTCCGAGGAAACCGGGGCCCTCGTCGTCGTCCCCGCCGCCGAAGAACAGGCCGACGTAACCGAGGTAGGTGATCATCGTGGCGAGCGCGCCCGCCACCGAGGAGACCAGGATGTCGCGGTTGTAGACATGGGACAACTCGTGTCCGATGACCCCGCGCAACTCGTGCTCGTTGAGGATCTGAGTGATGCCGTAGGTCACGCAGACCGCGGCGTTGCGTGGATTGCGGCCGGTCGCGAAGGCGTTGGGCTGCATGGTCGGCGAGACGTACAGCCGGGGCATGGGCTGGCGCGCTTCGGTGGAGAGCTCACGCACGATCCGGTAGAGGGTCGGCTGCTCGACCTCGCTCACCGGTCGGGCACGCATCGCGGACAGGGCGATCCGGTCGGAGAAGAAATAGGCGACACCGTTGGTCACCAGCGCGACCAGAACTGCGATCTGCACGCCGGCGCCGCCTCCCAGCCACGCCCCCACCGCGATGATCACCGCGGACAGTGCGCCGAGAAGGACCGCGGTACGCAGACCGTTGTGGTGCACTACACCCCCCTCTCGGTTGATGCCGATTCACCAGTGCCAACGTCTTCGGCCAGGTCGAACGTTCCCGAGCGTGTTCAGCCCGAAGCGATGAAGGTCTCCGGCAGAAGGTCGAGCACCACCTGCGGGGCGGCCGAGAACACCACGGCGACGATGCCTGCCAGCACGATCGCCACGGCCACCGGCACCCATTCGGTACGGCTATCGCCGGCCGCGGGAGCCTCAGCGCCCTCGGTCACCGGAATCGGAGTGAAGATCCGCATGACCCAGGCGACGTAGTAGTAGAGCCCGATGACCGTATTGACGGCCATCACCACGGCCAGCCAGGCTCCGCCACCGTCGACGATCCCGCGGAAGACCACGATCTTGGCGAACAGCCCGGCCAGCCCCGGTGGCAGTCCGGCCAGGCAGATCAGGAAGAAGGCCAGGGCCAGGCCGGCCGCCGGGTTGCGGAACGCCAGGCCGCGATAGTCGTCGACCTCGCTGCGGGCACCGCGCCGGGACACCAGCATGACCACCGCGAACGCCCCGAGGTTCATCGCCGCGTAGAACACGAGATAGGCGATCGAGGCGCCCATGGCCTCGTCGTCGCGGACTCCCAGGGGCGCGAGGATGTAACCCGACTGAGCGACCGAGGACCAGGCGAGCAGGCGCACGGCATGGTGCTGGCGCAGAGCCAGGAGGTTGCCGACGGTCATGGTCAGCGCGGCGATGATCGCCACCAGAGGCGCCCAGACCGCGGCCTGGCCACGCAGGGCGGCGACCAGGATGAGGATCAGACCGGCGAATCCGGCGGCCTTGGAGATCACCGAGAGCAGGGCCGCCACCGGGACCGGAGCCCCCTGGTAGACGTCGCCCGCCCACGCGTGGAACGGGACCGCCGCGACCTTGAAGGCGAATCCGGCGAGCACCAGGACCACGGCCACGGTGAGCACCGGTGGCAGGTCGTGGGCGATCTGGAGTGTGGAGGTGTAGGCGTCCGAAGCCGCCCCGGCGGCGGGGGCGGCCTGCTCCGAGCCGGCCGCAGCTCCCGTGACGGGCTCCCGCAGGACCTGGGCCAGCCGGTCGAGGTAGACCGTTCCGGTCATGCCGTACAGCAGGGAGACGCCGAAGAGCATCACGGCCGTGGAGACCACGGAGACCAGGAAGAGCTTGACCGCCGCCTCCGAACTCCGGCCGTCGTAGCGTTTGAGGGCCGTGAGCGCGAAGACCGGCAGCGAGACCAGCTCCAGCGCGACCACGAGCATGACCAGATCCCGGGAGGCGGGCAGGGCGGCCGCGCCGACCAGCGTGCAGAGCAGCAGGAAATACCACTCGCCGACGGGGACGTCGCCGGAGGAGAGCTCCGCCATCGACAGCAGCACCACGATGACTCCGGCAGCCAGCGCGAGCCCCGCGAAGATCAGCGTGAAGTCGTCGACCACGAACGAGCACGGTGCCGAAGTGGCGTTGACCGGCATCCCCCGCCCTGACCAGAACTGACCCGCATCTCCTGATTCGAGAATCTTGGGGTCGAAAGCGCTGATGCCGGCCCTGGTGGGGCCGGAGAGCCCGGCGGGCACGCAGAAGGTCCGCATCGGACCGCCGCCCCGCGTGGCCTGCGCGACCACCGCCCCCAGGGCTCCCAGCACTCCGGCCAGGGTGACCGCGCCCAGCAGGGGACGCGCGTACGGTCTGTGGGGCAGGAAGGCGTCGAGAAGCAGGACGAGCCCGGCGGTGAAGGCGAGAACCAGCAGCGGCGCGACCGCGTAGTAGTCGATCGACTGGATCACGGTGCCCCCAGGAGGGTCCGAACCACCGGGCCGGTGACGAGAAGAAGCGTCTTCGGCCAGAGACCGAGCAGCAGGATCAGCGCGATCAGGGGCACCCAGGCGGCCAGCTCGTAACCGGACACGTCTCGCACGCCCGCGATCCCGACGCGCAACGCGACCTTCGGTCGGTCGCCTCCCGCCCCGCCCACCGCGGCGAGCACCGGAGCGTGAACGGTTTCGGTGGGCCGGCCATGGGTGACGCGGGAGAGCATGACCAGGAAGTAGGCGGCGGTCAGGACGGTGCCGAGACCTCCCAGGGCCATGAAGAGCAGGTAGAGCGGACGGGACAGTCCCGCGGCGGGTTCGAAGGCGCCGAAGAGAGCCAACAGCTCTCCCCAAAAGCCCGCCAGGCCGGGCAACCCGAGGGAGGCGACGCAGGCGAAGGTGAGCAGGGAACCGAGGTGCGGCAGGCGCGACAGCATGCCGCCGCCGAGCGAGGGCATGTCGGCGGTGCCGTAGCGCTCCTTGATCGCTCCGGCGACGAAGAACAGCAGCGCGGTGATCAGACCGTGGGCGATGTTGCCGAACAGGGCGCCGTTGACGCCGACCGGGGTGAGCGTCGCGAAGCCCAGCAGGACGAAGCCCATGTGACCGATGGAGGAATAGGCGATCATCCGCTTGAGGTCGCGCTGGGCCAGGCAGGCGAGGGAGCCGTAGATGATGCCGATCACCGCGAAGGCGCCCAGCCAGGGCGCCATGACCGCGGCGCCGCCGGGCAGGATCGGGATGGCGATACGGGCGAAGCCATAGGTGCCCATCTTGAGCAGAACACCCGCCAGGAGCACCGACCCGACGGTGGGCGCCTCGGTGTGGGCATCGGGCAACCAGGTGTGCAGCGGCCACATGGGGGTCTTGACCGCCAGGCCGATGCCGACGGCGACGAAGGCGAGCACCTGCACCGCGTGGGACATCCCCGTTCCCCTGGCTCGGGCGAGGACGACCATGTCAAGGGTGCCGGTCTGCGCCCAGACGAGGAGCAGACCGAGCAGAAGCACGACGGATCCGAGCAGGGTGTAGAGGATGAACTTGATCGCTGCCGCCCGCCGGGCACGTCCGCCCCAGACAGCGATCATGAAGTACATCGGGATGAGAACGACCTCGAAGAACACGAAGAACAGCAGCAGGTCGAGCGCGAGGAACGTGCCGATCATGCCCATTTCGAGGATGAGCAGCGTGAACACCAGAGCCCGGGGCCGGTTGCCGCCCGGTTCGGGCCGCAGCAGCTGCCCCGGCCGGTCGGCACGCCCCCAGCACAGGTAGACGAAGCAGAGGAAGGTCAGCAACGTGGTCAGCAGGACCAGCGGCAGTGAGATCCCGTCCATCCCGACGTGAAATCTGAGATCCAGCCCCGGAACCCAGGCCAGGTCCGTCGAAAACTGCATCCGGGCGGCGTCTGCGTAGTCGAACGCGGCGGCCAGCACCACCGACAGCGCGAACGTGACCCCGGAAACGGCCAGGCCGTGCAGCCGGAGCAGCCGCCCTGCGGCTGCGGTGTCCGCTCCGGCCGGTGCGAGCAGCGCGGCGGCTCCCGCCAGCGGCACTCCGAGGAGCGCGATCAGCACCCAGCTCATGGTCCGGTCCTCTCACCCGTCGTCGAGGTCGTGAACCGGCCGACGCGCCTGGTCGACGCGCCGAGGACGGCGCATCCGGGAAACGCGAGCAGAACGGCACTCATCGGCGCACCACCGCCGCCGGACGGATCGACGGCCGCGCCGCGACGATGGCCGGGGAGAACGACGGGAATCTCATCCGAAGATCACCGCCCCGACCGCGATGAGGAGGACGCCGGCGAGCAGGCCGGTGACGTAGAGCTGGGCGTTACCGTTCTGGGCCAGGCGCGCCAATCCCGCCAGCCCCACGGTCGCCCGGCCCGAGCCACGCACCGCGCCGTCGACCACACGATTGTCGGCGCGGGCGACCAGGCGGGCGAGTCCGAGCACGGGCCGGACGAACAGCGTGGCGTAGAGGGCATCGACGTAGAAGGCCCGCTCGCACGGGACGCGGAAGGGGCCGAGCACGCGGGCTGGATCTCCCGCAGGGTCGCTGCGCCACATCGCGTAAACCACACCGGCGCCCAGCAGTGCCACCACGACGCTGAGGGCGGCCGTGCCCCAGTGGACGCCGCCCACTCCGGCCAAGCCCAGGAGCAGGGCGGGGACGGCGAGAACGACGATCGGCCAGCGCATGGTGGCCGGCGCCTCGTGAACATCGACAACGTGCGCGATGCCCGGCGCCGGCTCGGGGAGGGCGAGAGCGGGTCGCTCGCCGAAGAAGGTCCGCAGCCAGGCACGGGTGGCATAGGCGCCGGTCACCGCGACCGTGGCCAGAGCGCAGCCGTACAACAGCAGGGCCGCCGCGTCGGTGAGCGACCCTGCGGACAGCGCGCGCTCCATGGCCACCAGCACCTCGTCCTTGCTGAAGAACCCACTGGCCGGGGGCAGTCCGATCAGTGCGGCGAAGCCGATCGTCATCGTCACGAAGGTGACGGGCAGCTCCCTTCGAAGCCCTCCCATCGCGCTCATCAGGTTGGAGCCGACGGCGTGGATCACCGCGCCGGCGCAGAGGAAGAGCAGGGCCTTGAAGGCACCGTGGGTGACGAGATGGAAGATCGCCGCGTTCTCGGACCCTGCGGCCAGGGCACCGGCCATGTAGGCGAGCTGGCTGATCGTGGAGTAGGCGAGGACGCGTTTGAGGTCGTCCTGGGCCAAGGCGGCCAGAGCGGCGCCGAGCATGCCGAGCGCGGCGAGGACCGCCAGCACGTCGAGGGTCGGGCCGGAACCGAGGAAGACCGGGTAGAGACGGGCGACGATGAAGATCCCGGCCGCGACCATGGTGGCGGCGTGGATGAGGGCACTGATCGGAGTCGGACCGGCCATCGCGTCGGGGAGCCAGACGTGCAGCGGCACCTGGGCGCTCTTGCCGGCGACTCCGGCGAGCAGCAGCATGGTCGCGGCGACGATCGTGCCGGCGGACATCTCCGGCACCTTGGCGACGACCTCGGCGATCCTGAAGCTGCCGGCCGCCGTACCGAGAACGAAGAGGCCGAACAGAAAGCCGACGTCGCCGAGCCGGGTGACCAGGAACGCTTTGACCGCCGCCCGCGAGTTGGCCCGATCCTCCCACCAGTGCCCGATCAGCAGGTAGGAGCACAGCCCCATGATCTCCCAGCCCACGTAGAGGACGATGAGGTCGGCCGCGTAGACGACCAGGAGCATGGCACTGGTGAACAGGCTGATGAACGCGCTGTAGGAGGGGTAACGCCGGTCGTCGCGCAGATATCCGACCGAGTAGATCTGCACGGCCAGCGCGACCACGGTGACCAGCACCGCGATGGAGGCGGCGAGGCCGTCGACGAGCAGTCCGACCGAGATCGGCACCGAACCCGTGTCGATGACGTCGAGCGTTCCGGTGACGCCGGCGACCCCGGGCGAACCGGTGGGCCCGGGCGAACCGGTGGGCCCGGGCGAACCGGTGGGCCCGACGGATTCGGCGGGGGCGGCGAACGGCCCGCCCCGCCCCGCGCTCGCGCCGGTCCGGTCGGCGTAGGCCAGCCAGAGGGCGAGCGCCGTGGAGATCGCGGTGGGCACGACCGCGATCCAGGCGGCCCTGCGGTTGGCGACCGCGTCGGCGGTTCCACCGCGCAGGCCCCGGGGGAATCGGGACCCCAGAAGCCCGACGATCGCCGCGGCGAACGGCAGCAGGATGGCGAGTGCGGCGACGGTGATCATGTCGTGTCCCCCGACCGCGTGACGGTTTCGGAGACGGCCTGGCCCGAGCCGGTGACGTCGGTGCGGGAGCCGGTCGGGCCCCTTGTCGAGTCCTGGGTCGAGTCCTGGGTCGGGTCCTGGGCCTGGGCCGGGTTCCGGCTCTCGGCCCGGCCGGTGGCGACGTCGGCGTGGGCGTGGGCGTGGGCGTCGGCGTGGGTGCCGGCGGGTTCGGCCAGGGCTCGGAGACGGTCGAGGTCTACGGTATTGCGATTGCGGTAGAGCGCGAGGATGATCGCGAGGCCGAGACCGACCTCCGCGGCGGCGATCACGATGACGAACAACGTGAGCACCTGGCCACCGTGCAACCGGTCGCGCAACCACACGTCGAAGGCCACCAGGTTGAGATTGACCGCGTTGAGCATGAGCTCGACGGACATGAGGACGAGGATCGTGTTGCGGCGGGCGAGCACGCCGTACACGCCGATCGAGAAGAGCAGCGCCGCCACGACGGCCGGATAGACGACGTGCAACGTCAGTCCCTCCCCCGGATGTCGGTGCGGGACAGGACGATGGCGCCGATCAGAGCGGCCAGCAGGAGAACCGAGAGCGCCTCGAACGGAAGCACCCAGTTACGAAAGATGCTGGAGCCGAGGTCCTTGGCCGAACCTCTGCCAGGCTCCAGCGGCGCGTAGGCCGTACGGAAGCCGTCGATCACCACGGTGACCAGCACGACGGCTGTGGCGACCGCCACGATCGCGGCGGCCGGTCGGTTGCGGCTGTCGAGGTCGGCGGTTCTGCCGATCGGAGCGCGAGTGAGCATGATGCCGAACAGGAGGAGGGCCACGATCGCACCGACATAGATCAGGATCTGCACCCAGGCGACGAACTCGGCCGTCAGGACCAGATAACCCCCGGCGAGTGCGCCGAAGCAGACAACCAGCCAGAGGGCGGCGTGGACGAGCTGTTTGGTGGTGACCACCAGCAGCGCCGACCCGACGGCCACCGCGCCCAGCAGCAGGAAGACGATTTCCTGCCCGGTCGGCGACAGATAGGACGGCACTTCGGTCACATCTCCTCCTCAGGCTCTCCGGTCGGGTCCGTGGAAGAATCCTGCTCTGGTTTTCCCACCGCCGGGGGCACGCCACCCTCGCCTGTGGACAACTTCTCGGCAGCCGGCTTACCTGTGGACGAGTCGTCCTTCTTCGGTAGGGCTCCCGGCGGCCGGATGGCCCGGACGTTGGCGTGTCCCGCCGAAGCCGTCCGCGCGGGCCGCGGCGGCCTCCGGCCGGACGGCGCCCCCGCCGCATCGGGCCCGCCCGCGACTCCGGACTCGCCCGCCGCACCGGGCCGGCCGGTGACGTCCGGCTTGCTCGCGGTGCCGGAGGTGCGCGTGGCCTCTGGCCCGCTCATGGTTTCGGGGGCACGCGTGGCGCCGGGTCCGTCCACCATGTCGGGATTGCCCGCTGTACCGGTCTCACCTCCCGCCGCGGACCTGCCCACCGTGCCATCCGGTGCGGTGTCACCCGGTCTGAGGGACGAACCCCGGTCGGCTCCCGGGGAGCCGGGAATCGGGCCGGCGGGCTCGGGCGCGCCGGCGGCCGTGGCGGATGAACCAGCCGTGCCGGTCGTGCCGGCCGTACCGGCCGTGTCAGCCGTACCGGTCGTGTCAGCCGTGCCGATCGTGCTTGCCATGCTGGCCGTACCGGATGAACCGGCCATGTCGGCGGGACCGGTCGGACCGGGCGTGTCGGTACCGGAGGAGCCGACGCCAGGCGCGCCGGTATCGGAGGAGCGAGGGACGGAGGCGGCGGCGCGGGGAACGCCGGGACCCGCCGGACCGGGGCGGGTGGGACGGGAAGCGGCGGCCAGTTCCTTCGGGGGGTCGGCGTTGGGCTCGTGCGCCGGAGGCGGGGGGACGGTCTGGACCCAGGCGGCGAGCTTGTCCTTCTCGTGGACGAGATTACGGATGTCGCCCTCGGCGTACTCGAACTCCGGAGACCAGAACAACGCGTCGAACGGGCAGACCTCGATGCATATCCCGCAGTACATGCACAGGGAGAAGTCGATCGCGAAGCGGTCGAGCACGTTGCGGGCACGGGGACGGCCGCCTTCGGGGGCGGGGAGGGTCTCCTTGTGGGAGTCGATGTAGATGCACCAGTCGGGGCACTCGCGGGCGCAGAGCATGCACACCGTGCAGTTCTCCTCGACCAGAGCGATCACCCCCCGGCTCCGGGGAGGCAGGTCCGGCCGAACTTCGGGATATTGCCGGGTCACCGATCTGCTCAGCATGTGGCGAAGGGTGACGGACAGCCCCTTCGCCAATCCCACTCCTGGTATCCGTGCCACAACTCAACATCATGGCGCATGGGAGTGAGCTCGGGAATGCGGTGGTCCGGCATAGAGGGATCCCCGCCCCTCCGGTTATCCACAATAGTTATCCACAGACTGTGTGTTCGATAACCGCATCCGTCTGCGGAACCGATATGGAAGAGGACTGCAAGGATCCTCAGAAATACGTATTGTTCGCGACATGTCGCACCAGTACGGCCCTGCCTGGCATCCGCAGCCGCCTCCGCGCTCCAACACGGGGTGGAGCGTGGTGTGGGCACTGGTGCCTCTGTTCACCTGCGGATTCGGCACGCCGTTCATCATGGGTCACGCCGCCTACCGCCTGCGGAGCACCACCCTGACCCTCGTCACGGTCCTCTACGGCCTCGGCATCGGGGTGTTCGTCGTCGGTGCGGTCGTCTACGGAGACTCCGACCTGATCCCGGTCTGGCTGGACACCGCACTGATGATCGGGCTGTTCGGCAACTGGCTCGGCGGCCTGGGCCACGCCCTGATCATCAGAGGGGCGGTGTTCCGGCAGCACCCACCGCGGTCCCCGTTCTCCACACCCGCCCCCTACCGGCACCCCGCCCCCCACCCGAGCCCGCTTCCCCACCCGAGCCCGCTTCCCCATCCGAACCACGCTCCCGCCCCGAACCAGATCCCCCGACCGGGTCCGGGGTCGGGACCGGGTCCGTCGGCGCCGTACCCGGCCACCGTCCCCACCGTGCCCTCGCAGCGGCAGACGGTCGCGCACCGGCCGCAGACCCACCACACCCAACCGCAACCCCACCACGGCCGGCCGCGCTACAACCCGACCCTTCACGACCCGAACCGGCCCGACCAGGTACGACACGACACGACCGGACCCGGCCGGGCCCACGACCAGGCTCACCACGGCCGGCCCCAGGGCGGCGCCCGGTCCCCCGAGGGCTGGCTGGGGCCGTACCGGCTGATCGGCAGCCTGGGCAGGGGCGGCCAGGGAACGGTCCACCTCGCGCTCACCCCGCAGGGACAGAAGGTCGCGATCAAGGTTCTGCACGAGCACTTCAACGGCAACCAGGTGGTGCGGGACCGGTTCCTGCGGGAGGTGGAGGCGACGCGCAGGGTGGCGACGTTCTCCACCGCCCGGGTGCTGGACGTCAACATCAACGACGACCAGGCCTATGTCGTCAGCGAGTACGTGGACGGCGTCTCCCTTGAGCAGCTGGTTCGCGACCAGGGCCCGCGCAACGAAGACGGGCTGACCCGGCTGGCCCTGGCCACGGCGGGCGCGCTGGCCGCGATCCACCGGGCCGGGGTGGTGCACCGCGATTTCAAGCCGGCCAACGTGCTGATCGGCGCCGACGGCCCACGAGTGATCGACTTCGGCATCGCCCGCGCTCTCGACCAGGTCACCGCGACGTCGGGCAACATCATGGGCACTCCGGCCTACATGTCCCCCGAGCAGCTCGCCGGGGGTTCCATAGGCCCGGAGTCCGACGTGTTCAGCTGGGCGGCCACCATGATCTTCGCTGCCTCCGGCCGCGTGGCCTTCGGCGAGGACACCATCCCCGCCATCCTCAACCGGGTGATCAACCACCATCCCGATCTGTCTCCCCTGCCCCGGTCACTGCGTCCGCTGGCCGCCGCCTGCCTGGACAAGCAGCCCGAAAACCGGCCCACGGCCGCCGACATCATGCTGCGGATCGTGAACTAGGCCGTTTCCCTTCCCCGCCGGCCCTGAGCACGATGCCCACCGGCGCGGTCGAGGATCCGCGCGCCGACCGGGGATCACGCCTGGGCGGCGGCACGCCGGTGTCGTAGCAGCACGACCTGGGAGTCGAACGTCCGTGACTCGACGAGTTCGAGACCTACCCGGTGGCGCTGCTGCTGGAAGGTCGGCTTGCCTCCGCCCAGGACCACCGGATGGACGAAGATCCGGTACTCGTCGATCACGCCGTGCTCGGTGAGGTGGGCGGCCAGCTCCGATCCGCCGAACAACAGCAGCGTGGCACCGGACTCCTTCAGCGCGGTCAGCTCCTCGACGACGTTCCCGCCGATCACCCGGGTGTTCCAGTCGGCCTTCTCCAGCGTGCGCGAGACCACGATCTTGGACGCCTCACGCCAGACCGGGGCGAAGGCCAGGTCGTGCTCGTGCGTCGAATACTGCTCGGCTCGCGGCCAGAAACTCGACATCATGTCCCACACCACGCGTCCGTACAGGAACACCTTGTCGTCGCCGGTCAGCTCCTGCGAGTAGGCCGACAGCTCCGGACCCATCAGCGGCCAGTCGAACTCGCCGTCGGGACCCTCGATGAAACCGTCGAGGGACTGGTGCACGAAGTGGATGAGCTTGCCCATGATGGCGCCCTGTCTCTGCGGATCTCCCGCGCCCTCGGGGCGCGCTGTCATCCGGGAGTCGGAGCCGTCGCCTGGTCCTCGACATCCGTCGACGACTTTTCTCGACTTTTCTCGGAATTCCTTCGACCCGCTCCTGCCGCGCCGGCGTCGGCCTCCTGCCGTGGCTCGGGTATCGCTCGTGTATCGCTCGGACGAGCTCCGCAGGGCACCGGCTAGGGCACCGCGTCCCGGACCTGGGCCGTCAGGGCGAGATACTCCTCGCGGCTCAGCTCGCGAGTCCGCAGGTCCAGCCCGTTGCGTACGGCGAAGCGCTCCGCCTCCTCGGGGTCCCACTGCCCCGGCAGGTGGAACAGCCCGTCTCCGGCGATCATCCCGCCCACGCCGGGCCCCGCCGAGTAGAGCAGCAGACCGGAGACGTCGATCTCGCGTGTCCTGCGCTCGGTCTCCAGCAGCAGCCGGCCGTGGACGGCCACCAGGCGGCAGCGCGGCGCGCCGTGCCGCCGGAGCACGCGACCGTCGGTCGCCCGGTCACGGGTTCGGCGCCGGCGACGGCCGATCCCGACGACGACGAGGGCCGCGACGGCGGTCACCACGGCCAGGACCAGAGCCACGACCCCGAGCAGGCTCATGCCCCTGGTGACGTCGCGGCCGGGATGCGTCATGTTGAGGACCACCAGCGTCGCGAAGGCCACGCCGTAGGCGAGCACCAGCCACATGAGCGCGTAGAGCAGCTGTTCACGCCACCAGATCTTCGGCGAGCCCATGGGCGGCCGCAGGCTTCGCACCCCCGGCACGCGCAGCCGCGGCAGCGGCGCGGCCGGACGACCCCAGGTCACCACGTGCCACCCCGGCGACCTGCGAGCGAGCGCGATGCGCGCCTCCTCCCCCGTGGCGAAGCGCCGCAGCTCGAATCCCAGGCCGTTCTCCCGGGCGAACTCCTCCACCTCGCGGCGCGAGCGGGAGCCGGGCGCTTCCATCATCACCAGGCCGGACTCGTCCAGCACCGCCAGGCCGTATCTCGTCCTGCCCCGGCCCGGGTAGCCGAACAAGAGCAGCGTGCTCGCCCGGTCCCGGCCGACGAGCGGCAGCCGTGCCGGCGGATGCTCCGGCACCTCGACGACCAGGTCGTCATTCTCCACGGCGAGCGCGAGAGTCATGCGTTCCGTCCTTGGCCTGTGATGTCACATACGGGTGTTCCTCCTTGCCCGGCGCGCACGCTTCGAACGTGTCCGGAGGGCACGCTTCGAACACGGGCCCGTCTTCCACGGCGAGGCGAAGCGCCGGTCCATCTTGTACGGCGAAGCGGCGCGCGCCGGCGATCCGCCACGCCCATCCGTAGATCACTCCGCCACGCCCGTCCGGAGATCACGACGGCGACGAGATCGTCCCGCGTCATCCCGCGAGAACTTTGACGACTCCCGTCAGGGCGAGCTGGACCAGCGCCAGCGGCACCAGACCGACCCAGGCGAGCTTCTGCAACTGGTCCTCGCGGAGCCGGGGGAAGCTCACCCGGACCCAGATCACCACGAAGACCAGGGCGAAGACCTTGATGAGCATCCACACCGGTCCGGGCAGGAAAGGTCCGTGCCAGCCGCCCAGGAACAGCACGCTGGTCAGCGCGGAGACGACGATGATCCCGGCGTATTCGGCCAGCATGAACAGCGCGAACCTGATCCCGGCGTATTCGGTCAGCGGACCCATGATGATCTCCGAGTCCGCGATCGGCATGTCGAACGGCGGCCGGCGCAGCTCGGCGAGCCCCGCCACGAAGAAGATCACACCGCCGATCGCCTGCCAGGGCAGCCACCACCACTGCCAGGACTCCACGATGCCCGGCAGGGACAGCGTGCCCGCAGCCATCGCGACGCTGGAGGCCGCCAGGACCAGCGGCAGCTCGTAGGACATGAGCTGGGCCGCCGAGCGTATCCCGCCCAGGACCGAGTATTTGTTCCCCGACGACCACCCGGCCATGATCGAGCCGAGGACGCCGACCCCCATCACGGCCAGGACGAAGAACAGGCCGGCGTCCAGGTCCACTCCGACCAGGCCCGGACCGACCGGGATGACGGCCATCACCACAAGGTAGGGGATCAGCGCCACCCCCGGTGCCAGGGCGAAGACGCGGCGGTCGGCGGCGGCCGGGATCACGTCCTCCTTCTGGACGAACTTGATCCCGTCCGCGATGAGCTGGGCCCAGCCGTGGAAGCCCCCGGCGTACATCGGGCCCAGGCGCGCCTGCATGTGCGCCATGACCTTGTGCTCGGTCTGCCCGGCCACCAGCGGCAGCACGAGGAAGACGACGACGATCCCGACGAGCCGGACGGCGGCGTCGAACACCTCAGCCATCACGCCCCCAGTCGGCGGGCACGCCCGGCGGGAGGGTCTTGCGGCGGCTCGGCGAGCCGTGGTCGGACTCGCCGGGCTCCTTGGCGCCCGGCCAGGCCTTGGCGACCCGGGCGGCCAGCACGAAGTCCTTGCGCAGCGGGAAGCCCTCGAAGCCGTCGGGCAGCAGCAGCGGGATCAGGTTCGGATGCCCGTCGAAGATCACACCGAACATCTCGAAGGTCTCGCGCTCGTGCCAGTCGGCGCCCCGGAAGACGCCGACCGCGCTGGGCAGCCGGGGGTCGGCGCGCGGAATCCGGGTTCGCAGCAGCAGGCGCGCGTGCGAAACGGGGTCGAAGACGTGGGCGACGATCGAGAACCCGTCCGGCGGGTCGTCCACCGCGGTCAGCCAGTCGAAGAACTCGTAGCCCTCGGATCGGGCGGACTCCAGCAGGTCGATCCAGTCATCGGCCTGGACGTCCACCGTGATCTCGCCGAACGACTCCGACACCTGGGCGCGCGGGCCGTACCGTTCGCGGAGGGCGTCCGGCCCCGTCGTCGCCTCACCGTCGCTCATGTGCTCGGCTCCTCACGGGAGAGAACGTAGCGGTCACCCAGGTTCTCGGCGGCGATCTTCTCCTGGAGCATCATGATGCCGTGCAGCAGCGCCTCTGGCCGGGGCGGGCAGCCGGGGACGTAGACGTCGACCGGGATGATCTGATCGACGCCCTTGGTCACGCAGTAGGAGTCCCAGTAGGGGCCGCCGGAGTTGGAGCAGGCACCGAAGGAGATCACGTATTTGGGGTCGGGCATCTGTTCGTACAGCCGCTTGACCGCGGGGGCCATCTTGTCGGTCACCGTACCCGAGACGATCATCAGATCTGCCTGCCGCGGGCCGTTGGCGAAGGGGATGACCCCGAACCTGATGAAGTCGTGCCGGCTCATCGAGGTCGCGATGAACTCGATCGCGCAGCAGGCCAGGCCGAAGTTGAACGCCCACAACGAGTAGCGCCGTCCCCAGTTGAGGATGAAGCGCATGGGCTTGGGCGCCAGCCGGGAGGCCGGCCCCACCGTGGGCATCGGAAGGTCCGCCATGACACTCATTCTCCTTCAGTGTCGACGGTCTGGCTCGCCCGGCCCCGCCGATGTCAGGTCCAGGTGAGCACGCGTTTGCGCCAGGCGTAGAGAATCCCCAGCGCGATGAAGCCCAGGAAGACGAACATCTCCACCAGTGTGGTCATCCCGAAGCCGGGGGCGGAGAAGACGGTCGCCCAGGGGAAGAGGAAGACCGCGTCGACCGCGAACACCACGTAGAGGTAGGTGAAGACGTAGTAGCGGACCTGAGACTGGGCCCAGTCCCCGCCGACCGGGTCGACGCCGCATTCGTAGGTGAGCAGCTTCTCGGGAGTCGGGCGGTGCGGGCGGAGCAGCCGGTTGACCGACAGCGCCCCCACGACGATCAGCACGCCGATCGCGAACAGCGCGAGGACCACCGCGTAGGAGCCGAAATACCCGCCCATGGATCCTCCCCGAGAGCCCTGCCGAACGGGGCCTCACCACTCACCTATAGCAGTATCCGCCACGCTCGTCACCCGGTGGGAACACCAAACCTTGAGGGATCAAAACCTTCTCCCGATTAACCCCAAAGGGCAGCAAAAAGCCCAATTCACCATCTACCGTGACACTCATGCCCAAATTGCGGTTCTTCGGAGGAATCGCGCTAGTCGCCGCAACCATAACCGGATGCGGCACGGCCGCTCTCTCCCCCACCATGGAGCGCCCCCTCCCCTCCGAGCCGACGATGATCAACTATGTGGACCCGGCGTGGGTCCACGGGCTCGACATCCGCAACGTGAGCAGAGGCGACTCCGACGATCGCCGCGAGCACGTGACCTACCCCGCGTTCGACGACGCCCCCTACCTCACCGAGAAGCTCCGCCGGACGGTCGTCGGCCAGCTCGACCGTTTCACCCGGGACGCCTCCATGAACAGCACCCTCCGCTCGGAGTTCAACGTGGACTGGCAGCTCACGGCCGCGTCCGACGAGGTGTACGGCGTGCGGCTGCGCATCGGCGAGTCCACCGGGAGTGGATGGTCCGAGGCCCGCACCACCGTCTGGTACGACCGGACGGACCGGCGCGCCCTGGACTCCAGCGCCCTGATCAGAGACGACGCCGCGCTGGCAGAGCTGGCCGGGCTCGTCGGCGATAAACTGGCCGACCGCGGACCGCAGGTGGATCCGCACGCGGTCAGGCCTGACCCGAAGCTGTTCGACTCCATCGGCTTCAA
This sequence comes from Streptosporangium sp. CA-135522, assembly GCF_050949235.1. NCBI lineage: Bacteria > Bacillati > Actinomycetota > Actinomycetes > Streptosporangiales > Streptosporangiaceae > Streptosporangium > Streptosporangium sp. CA-135522. Next base: position 801,238 of record NZ_CP192026.1, on the reverse strand, counting down.
CCCTCACGGCGATCTCGTCGCGGAGTTCGACGACTACCAGGTGGGGGGAGGCTCCCTCGGCCGCGTGGCGGTGGCCGTACCGGCCTTCGACGCGGAGCCGCTGCTGTCGGCGACCGGGATGCGCGCGCGGCGGGCGGCCATGGTGCGGTCGCAGACGCCGCCGATGGGATCGGACGAGTCCATCCAGGCGGCGAGCAGGGCCAAGCCGCCGGCGCGCAGCTCCAGGGCCGGCAGCGTGGACTGCGCGCGCGCCAAGTGCATCGCGCTGACCTACGACGACGGGCCCGGTCCGAACACCGGGCGGCTGCTGGACGTCCTGCGCGAGAAGGACGCCAGGGCGACTTTCTTCTGTGTCGGCTCCAACGCCTCCGTCCGCCCCGATCTGCTGCGGCGGATGCGGCAGGAGGGCCACCTCGTCGCCAACCACACCTGGTCCCACCGTGACCTGACCGCCCTGCCCGGCAGCAGGATCGCCGACCAGATCAACCTCGGCCAGTACGCGATCACCCAGGCGATCTGGCAGGTTCCGACGCTGGTGCGCCCGCCGTACGGCGCGAGCAACCTCCAGGTCGCATCCGTGGCGCGCAGGCTGGGCCTGTCGGTGGTCCGGTGGAGCGTCGACACCGAGGACCGCAACGATCCCAACCCCCGTGCCATCGCCGACCGGGCCGTCTCCCAGGCCAAGCCGGGAGCGATCGTCCTCCTGCACGACATCAACGGCTCGACCGTCGACGCCACTCCCGAGATCTTGCGGCGACTGGCGAAGAAGGGCTACACCTTTGTCACGGTCCCCGAGCTGTACGGCCCGGGCGGCATGCAGCCGGGCCGGGCCTACGACTCAGCCGCCTCCGGCGCCAGCACGGGCGAGTCCGGTATCGTCACGCGTGCGCTCGAGAAGCAGACAATGCCATAACCTGCGGCTATGACCACATAGCCGGAGGCGATGAGGCCGGCTTCCCGGTGAGACATATAGTTAGGCATCGTGACGTCAACTGTCCTCTTCGGCCGCCTGCACGTGGATCTGTGCCGGCTCGCTGCCGGGCTGTGTCGGGCCAACCGTCCGCGACCGTGACCCCACACGGGCCGCGCCACCCTGCCGCGCCCGTGGCTCCGGCGCCCAGGCCCCCGGCGGCTGCCGAAGATGTGCGACACACGTCACCTTCCTCCGCCGAGTGGAGCGCGAAAGATGCCGAAGGGATCGCGGGAGATCACGCGTGACTTCGAGGAATCTAGCAACGCGAAAGATTACGCGTCACTCCGAGGGATCTAGCATGGAAATAAGAACGCGCAACCAGCAACGGCGCCCTGCCGCGTCGAGGAGGACCGAGCTGTGACCAAGCAGGTTCAGCAACTCGACCGCGTGATCATCCGGTTCGCCGGAGACTCCGGTGACGGCATGCAGCTGACCGGTGATCGATTCACCGCGGGAACCGCGGAGTTCGGCAACGACCTGTCGACTCTTCCCAACTTCCCGGCCGAGATCCGCGCACCCGCAGGAACCCTGCCGGGTGTGTCGAGCTTCCAGCTCCACTTCGCCGACCACGACATCCTCACGCCGGGTGACGCCCCCAACGTGCTGGTCGCGATGAACCCCGCCGCCCTGAAGGCCAACCTCGGCGACCTGCCGCGGGGCGCCGACATCATCGCCAACACCGACGAGTTCACCAAGCGCAACCTGCAGAAGGTGGGCTACGACGGCAGCCCCCTGGAGGACGACTCGCTCGCCGAGTGGCGCGTCCACCCGGTGCCGCTGACCTCGCTGACCGTCAAGGCGCTGGAGGGCTTCGAGCTGTCCAAGAAGGACGCCGAGCGCTCCAAGAACATGTTCGCCCTCGGGCTGCTGAGCTGGCTCTACCACCGGCCGACCGAGGCGACGATCAAGTTCCTGGAGAACAAGTTCGCCAAGAAGCCCGACATCGCCAAGGCCAACATCGCGGCCTTCCAGGCGGGCTGGAACTACGGTGAGACCACCGAGTCCTTCTCGGTCTCCTACGAGGTCAAGCCGGCCCCGCTGGCCCCCGGCGTCTACCGCAACATCTCCGGCAACCAGGCGCTCGCCTACGGCCTGATCGCCGCCTCCGTGCAGTCGAAGCTGCCGCTGTTCCTCGGGTCCTACCCCATCACCCCGGCCAGCGACATCCTGCACGAGCTGTCCAGGCACAAGCGGTTCGGCATCCGCACCTTCCAGGCCGAGGACGAGATCGCCGGCGTCGGCGCGGCGCTGGGCGCCGCCTTCGGCGGGGCGCTCGGCGTCACCACGACCTCCGGGCCCGGTGTGGCGCTGAAGGCCGAGACCGTCGGCCTCGCGGTGACCACCGAGCTGCCGCTGATCGTGGTCGACGTGCAGCGTGCGGGGCCGAGCACCGGCATGCCCACCAAGACCGAGCAGACCGACCTGCTGATGGCCATGTACGGCCGCAACGGCGAGTCCCCGCTGCCGATCGTGGCGCCGTCCACCCCGTCCGACTGCTTCGACGCGGCCATCGAGGCGGCCCGCCTCGCGGTGAAATACCGCACACCGGTCATGCTGCTGTCCGACGGCTACCTCGCCAACGGCTCCGAGCCGTGGAAGGTGCCCAGCGCGGCCGAGCTGCCGGACATCTCCATCGAGTTCGCCTCCGGGCCCAACGGCGACGACGGCGTGACCTTCCTGCCGTTCAAGCGCGACACCGAGACCCTGGCCCGGCCATGGGCCATCCCCGGCACCGCGGGCCTGGAGCACCGGATCGGCGGCATCGAGAAGGCCGACGGCGCCGGCAACATCTCCTACGACCCCAACAACCACGACCGGATGGTCCGCCTCCGCCAGGCGAAGATCGACGGGATCGCCCACGACATTCCGCCGCTGGAGGTCGACGACCCGGACGGCGACGCCCGCGTCCTGGTCATCGGCTGGGGCTCCACCTACGGCCCGATCGCGGCGGCCGTACGGCGGATCAGGAAGTCCGGCGGCAAGGTCGCCCAGGCTCACCTGCGCCACCTCAACCCGCTTCCGGCCAACACCGGCGAGGTCCTGCGGGCCTACGACAAGGTGTTGCTCCCCGAGATCAACCTCGGCCAGCTCGCGCTGCTGCTCCGCGCCCGTTTCCTGGTCGACATCATCAGCTACAACCGTGTGCGCGGGCTTCCGTTCAAGGCCGAGGAGCTGGCCGGCGTGATTCAGGACGTGATCGACAGTGAGTGAGATTGCCAACGGCAGGGGCCTGTCCCTGGTCCCGAAGTCCGATGTCAAGCTGGGGATGAAGGACTTCAAGTCCGACCAGGAGGTCCGCTGGTGCCCCGGGTGCGGTGACTACGCGATCCTGGCCGCCGTCCAGTCCTTCGTTCCCGAGCTCGGCCTCAAGCGCGAGAACATGGTGTTCGTCTCGGGCATCGGCTGCTCGTCCCGGTTCCCGTACTACATGAACACCTACGGGTTCCACTCGATCCACGGCCGTGCCCCGGCGATCGCGACCGGCCTGGCCGCCTCGCGCCCCGACCTGTCGGTGTGGGTGATCACCGGTGACGGCGACGCGCTGTCCATCGGCGGCAACCACCTGATCCACGCGCTGCGCCGCAACGTCAACCTGAACATCCTGCTGTTCAACAACAGGATCTACGGCCTGACCAAGGGCCAATACTCTCCCACCTCGGAGATCGGCAAGATCACGAAGTCCACCCCGATGGGCTCGCTGGACAAGCCGTTCAACCCGATCTCGCTGGCGATCGGCGCCGAGGCCTCCTTCGTGGCCCGGACCATCGACTCCGACCGCAAGCACCTGCAGTCGGTGCTGCGCGAGGCCGCCGAGCACCGGGGCACCTCTCTGGTGGAGATCTACCAGAACTGCAACATCTTCAACGACGGTGCCTTCGACCAGCTGAAGGACCCGGAGCAGCGTGACGACATCACGCTGCGCCTGGAGCACGGTCAGCCGATCGTCTCGGCCTCCAAGGCGGTACGACGGTCGGCCGACGGCGGCATCGAGGTCGTCGCGCGCTCGGAGGTGAGCGAGGAGGAGATCCTCGTCCACGACGCCCACCGCGCCGACCCGTCACTGGCCTTCGCTCTGTCGCGCCTCGACGAGCCCGCCTTCGAGCACGTCCCGATCGGCGTGTTCCGCAACGTGGAGCGCCCGTCCTATGACGAGCTGATGGCCAGGCAGTTGGAGGACGCCACCGCCGAGGGCGGCCGGGGCGACCTCGACGACCTGCTGCTCGCCGGGGACACCTGGCGCATCGGCTGACAGCATCGACCCAGCGCCGACTGACAGCGCCGGCTGACAGGGCGACTGACAGCGCCGGTCGAAGGGCAAGACGACGATGAGGGCCGTTCAGGTGAGCGGCCCTCATCGGTTTTCCGCCGTAAAATCGATATTGCCCGTCCCGCCACGCGGGACAAGGTATGAAATGCATGGGCCTACCGGCCAGGTCTGCCAGCGAGAGCGTCCGACATGACTCGTTAGACACACGAGGAGAACGCCCATGCTCACCGTCCCCGCGCCCGGCGACATCCATGCCCCCGAACAGGAAGGTCCCGGCTGGTACGGCATGCGCGTACTGGTGACAGGCGCCACCGGGTTCATCGGAGCCCATCTGGTGCGACGTCTGGGCTCGCTCGGAGCCCAGGTCCACGCGGTCAGCCGCAAGCCCCGGGAGAAGACCGGCCGGGGCGAGACCTGGCACGTGGCCGACGTCAGCGACGCGGACGCGATCGAGAACCTGGTCCGCTCCACCCGTCCGGCTGTCGTGTTCCATCTGGCCAGCGAGGTCGCCGGCGCCAGAGACCCGCGGCTGGTCCGGCCGATGCTGGAGAGCAACCTGGCCAGTGTGGTCAACCTCCTGACGGCGGTCGCCGACAGCCCGGGCACCCGGGTGGTGCTCGCCGGGTCGTTGGAGGAGCCCCGGCCGGGCGAGGGAGAGGCGGCGCCGTCCTCGCCCTACGCCGTCGCCAAATGGGCCGCAAGCGGCTACGCACGGATGTTCCATCACCTCTGGGACATCCCGGTGACCACCCTGCGCATCGGGATGGTCTACGGGCCGGGCCAGCAGGACACCAGGAAGCTGGTCCCCTACGTGACGCTCTCGCTGCTGCGCGGCGAGGAACCCCGCCTGAGCAGTGGAACCCGCCAGCTGGACTGGGTCTACGTCGACGACGTGGTCGACGCCCTCGTCGCCGCGGGACGGGTCCCCGAGGCCGCCGGTCAGAGCCTCGACATCGGCACGGGCACCCGGACGTCCATCCGGGACACCGTGGAGCTGCTGGGCCGGATCGTCGGCAGCTCGCTGCGCCCCCGGTACGGCGCGATCTCCGACCGCCCGCTGGACAGCGCCCGGATCGCCGACATCGCCCCGGCCGCCGAGGTGCTCGGTTGGCGTCCCGTCACCGGGCTGGATGAGGGCCTCCGGCTGACGGCGGCCTGGTACGCCGACCGCCTGCGGCGCGACGCCTCGGCGTGACGTCACGCCGGGACGTCTTGGCGAGACGCCTTGGCGAGACGGAACGCCGCAGGAGCCGGTGTCCCGCGGCGCCCCGGCGTAACGGAACGTCGCGGGAGCCGATATCCACGGGAAGCGGAACACCGTTCGGCGCCCTTCCTCCGAGCGGGGCGCCGGACCAGAAACGAGGACACGGGTGGATACGGTCGTCAACCTCACGGTGCACGGCATCGGCCCGACCAGCCGTGAGCTCGACCCGGGCGAGGACACGACCTGGGTCAGCGTCGAGCAGTTCGAGCAGGTTCTCGACGCGGCGATTGGCCGCCAGGATGTCCGCATCACCTTCGACGACGGCAACGCCTCGGATGTGGAGATCGCCCTGCCGCGGCTGCTCGAACGCGGCCTGACCGCGGAGTTCTTCGTGTTGGCCGGGCTTCTCGGCCGGCCGGGCAGGCTGGACGCGGACGGGGTCCGAGAGCTGGTGGCGGCGGGCATGCAGGTGGGTTCGCACGGCTGGGCGCACCGCGACTGGCGGCGGCTGGACGACGACCAGGCGGGTGAGGAGATCGCCGGCGCCAACCGGCTTCTCACCGAGCTCACCGGACGGCCGGTGTCGAGGGTGGCCATCCCGTTCGGGTCCTACGACAGACACGTGCTCGGCAGGCTGAGGCGAGCGGCGGTGACCTGTGCCTACACCAGTGACGGAGGACGCGCCCGGCCGGGTTCGTGGCTGCAGCCGCGTAACAGCCTGCGCCACGACATCGACGCCACGTGGGCTCCGCGGGTCATCGACGGAACGCCTCCGCTGCCGCTTCGCGCCCGCCGGGTCGCCGCGCGGGCCTTCAAGCGCGCCAGGGGCTGAGCCGGTGTGCTCGCCGACGCGCCCGGTGATCTCCCGGGATTCGGAGCCGGCGTGCTCGCCGGTGGACCGTTGGTGATCTCCCGGGATTCGGAGCCGGCGTGCTCGCCGGTGAGCCGTGGTGATTTCTCGGGATTTGGAACGTGGTAACGACACCCCCGAGCCTGACGATGACGCATATATGACACCTGGTACCCCCCGGATCGCCGTAGTGATCGTCACATACAACAGCGCGGAGGTACTCGAAGGCTGTCTGGGTTCCCTCGCCGAGGGCGCCCAGGGCGTGGATCTCGCCCATGTCGTCGTAGCCGACAACGCCTCCAGGGACGACTCGCTGGGGATCGCGGAGAAGGCGGTCGAGCTCCCCATTCGTACGGTCCAGCTCGGCCGGAACGCCGGTTACGCCGCGGCGGTCAACGCGGGCATCAAGACGGTGGACATCCGGGAGCTCGACGCGGTGTTCGTGATCAATCCTGACTGCAGGCTGCGGCCGGGCGCGCTCGCCTCGCTCGCCGGCGTCCTGCGGCAGCCGGGGTGCGGCATCGCCGTACCGCGCCTGGTCAATCCGGACGGCAGCCTGCAGCCCTCTCTACGGAGGATGCCCACCGTACGCAGGGCCCTGGTGGAGGCGGTGATCGGCGGAAACCTGGCCGGCCGGATCGGCACTCTCGGCGAACTGGTCACCGACCCCCGGGAGTACGAGCGGCCCGGTGTCGCGGCCTGGGCGACCGGCGCGGCCATGCTCGTCTCCACCGACGTCATCAGGGAGATCGGCCCGTGGGACGAATCCTTCCTGCTCTACAGCGAAGAGACCGAATTCGCGCTGCGTGCCGCTGACCGGGGCTGGACACTCTGGTACGAACCGGCATCGGTGGTCGAGCACATCGGCGGCGACTCGGGGATCAACCCCACCCTCGCCGCGCTGCTCATCGTCAACAAGGTGAAGCTGTTCCGCCGGCGGCGGAGCACACCCGCCTCGTCGGTCTACTATCTCGCGGTCGTCCTCGGCGAGGGACTGCGCGCGCTCGCGGGACGCCGTACGTCGAAGGCGTCGGTCGTGGCGCTGCTCAGGCCGTCGCGCCGGCTCCAGAAGCTCGCGGACTGACCCGACCGCCGACGAGGGGAACGACAATGACCATGTCCGAGAGCGAAGCATCCGGCGAGCCGGACGGATCCGAGCCCGCCGGGCTCGCGACGGCAAGGGCCACACCCGTGGCAGACACAGCGGGCACGGCGAGCACGGCGAACGCAGCGGACGCAGCGGACGCAGCCCGGGTGGCGCGGACAGCACAGGCAGCACAGGCAGCGCAGGCAGCGCAGGCAGCGCAGACGGTGCGGACAGCGCAGACGGTGCGGACGGTCGGGTTCGACGCGCTCACCGCGCAGGAACTGGAGGCCTGGCACCTGCTGCGGGCGGCCAACCCCCTGCTGGACAGCCCCTACTTCCATCCCGGCTTCGCCGCGGCCGTGCACGCCAGCGGCCGTGAGGTGCGGGTCGCCGTGGGCCGGGACCGCGCGGGCGAGGTCTGCGCCCTGCTGCCCCACCACCGTGAGCGATCGCTGATCAGGCCCGCGGGATGGCCTGCGGCCGACTTCCAGGGGCCCGTACTCGCCGCCGGCTCCTCCTTCCCCCCGCTGGCGCTGCTCGCCGACGGGGTGCGCGGGTTCGCGTTCGACCATCTGCTGGAGAGCTGCGCGGATTTCGAGCCGTGGGTGGAGTCCCGGCGGCCGTCGCCCTTCCTGGACGTCTCCGGCGGCCTGGAAGGCTATCTGGGCCGGGTCTCGCGCAGCGGCAAGGACAACATGGGGCAGGCCCGTCGCCGCGCCGCCAAGGCCGAACGGGCTCACGGCGCCGTGCGGTTCGTCGCCGACGCGGCCGACCCGGAGATCCTGCGCCGGGTGGTGGAGCTCAAGCGCGCGCAGTACGCCGCCACCGGCGCCCGGGACTACTTCGCCGAGCCGGATCGCCACGACCTGATGACCCGGCTGCTGCACACCCGGGACTCCTCGTTCGGGGGTGTGCTGTCCACGTTGCACGCCGGCCCTCACCTGGTCGCGGCGCACTTCGGAATACGTTCGGAGAACGTGCTGCACTGGTGGTTTCCGGTCTACGACCCGGCCTTCGCCGGGCTCGCCCCCGGGTGGATGCTGCTGCGCGAGCTCGTCTGCGCCGCTCCCGCCCTCGGCATCTCGCGCATCGATCTCGGACGGGGCGACGACGAGTACAAACGACGCGCCAAGACCGGCGAGACACAGGTGTGCCAGGGGATCGTGACCCGAAGTTCGGCTCGGCAGACATTGCGGCGGGCACGCGACTCGATGGTCACGGCGGCGAAATCATCCGCGCTCGGTCCCGGCCTACGGCACATCGCACGCAAACTCCGGACGTTCCCACGATGATCGCGCCCGGCTTCCCGGGCGAGCACTTCTCGAAATCGTAACGATCCAAATAAACCATCCGAGTAACGGGCGAATCGGGCGAGGCTTGGAGAACGCCTCCTGCCCCGCGACAGCCGGCAAGCGATGCGATGGAGGCAGCGCACAATGAGAATCAGTGTGTTCGGGCTCGGCTATGTCGGTTGTGTCTCGGCGGCGTGTCTGGCGGCCAGCGGGCACGAGGTCATCGGCGTCGACGTCAATCCCACGAAGATCGACCTGATCACCCGGGGCCAGGCGCCGGTCGTCGAGGAGCGGATCGGCGAGCTGACCGCCGAGGTCGTGCGCAGTGGTGCGCTGCGGGCCACCACCGACGTCGCCGAGGCGATCAACGGGACCGAGATCTCTCTGATCTGCGTGGGCACGCCGTCCGCTCCCAACGGGAGCCTTTCCACCGCCTACCTGGAGCGGGTGGCCGAGCAGATCGGCCAGGAGCTGGCGGGCAAGAGCGAGCGGCACACGATCGTCTTCCGCAGCACCATGCTCCCCGGCACCTGCACCGACCTGCTCATCCCGATCCTCGAACGGGCATCGGGGCTGCGGGCCGGAACCGGCTTCGGGGTGGCGGTCAATCCGGAGTTCCTGCGCGAGGGCACGAGCGTGCGCGACTTCTTCGAGCCGCCCAAGACCGTCATCGGCGAGGTGGACGCCGAGAGCGGTGACGCGGTCGCCGCGCTGTACGAGGGACTTCCGGGCGAGGTCTTCCGGGTCCCCGTGGCGGTCGCCGAGATGACCAAGTACGCCGACAACGCCTTCCACGGTTTGAAGATCAGCTTCGCCAACGAGATCGGGGCGATCTGCCAGGCGCTCGGACTGGACTCGCACCGGGTCATGGACGTCTTCCTCGCCGACCGCAAGCTCAACATCAGTCCGGCCTACCTGCGGCCTGGTTTCGCCTTCGGCGGTTCGTGCCTGCCCAAGGACCTCCGGGGCCTGGTCTACGCGGCCCGGCGAGCCGACGTCTCGGTGCCGTTGCTGTCCCACGTCCTGCCGTCCAACGAGGACCACCTGCGCCGCGCCTTCGAACTGGTGACGGCGGCCGGCAGCCGCCGGATCGGGTTGTTCGGGCTGTCGTTCAAGCCGGGTACCGACGACCTGCGGGAGAGCCCGCTGGTGGAGCTGGCCGAGCGCCTTCTCGGCAAGGGATACGACCTACGCATCTACGACGCCAACGTCTCGCTGTCCCGCCTGATGGGGGCCAACCGGGATTACATCGAAAGCAGGCTGCCGCATTTGGGGGATCTGCTGAGCAATTCTGCCGAGGACGTGCTCTCACACGCCGACGTGTGCGTCATTGGTTGTAAGGACCCGGCCGTGCTGAGCGCGCTCGACGGCGCGGGAGACCGCACGATCATCGATCTCGTCCGCCTTCCCGACGCCGAAGCGCGCCGGGCACATCCTGGATACGTGGGCCTTGGCTGGTAAAGCACTCATCCTCGTCGAGAACCTTTCCGTGCCGTTCGACCGGCGTGTCTGGCAGGAGAGCACCACGCTGCGCGACGCCGGCTGGGACGTGCACGTCATCTGTCCCCGGGGCACCAAGCGCGACAGCGAGCCGTACGTCGAGCTGGACGGGGTGAAGATCCACCGCTATCCGCTGCGTGCGGCGACCGGCGGTCCGCTCGGCTATCTGCAGGAGTACGGCTTGGCGCTGTGGCACACCTTCCGGCTCGCCCGCCGGGTCGGACCGGTGGACGTCGTGCACGCCTGCAACCCGCCGGACCTGCTGTTCCTCGTGGCGAAGATGCTCAAGCGACGTGGCGCGCGGTTCGTGTTCGACCAGCACGACCTGGTGCCCGAGCTCTACCTGTCGCGCTTCGACCGTGGCAAGGACTTCCTCTACCGCGCCGTGTGCCGCCTGGAACGGCTCACCTACCAGGCGGCCGACGTGGTCATCGCGACCAACGAGAGCTACCGCGAGGTCGCGATCACCAGGGGCGGCAAGGAGCCCGGGAAGGTGTTCGTGGTGCGCAGCGCGCCGGCGGTCGAGCGGTTCCACCAGGTCCCGCCGGAGGAGTCGATCAAGCGCGGGAAGCCGCACCTGCTGTGCTACCTGGGTGTGATGGGCCCGCAGGACGGCGTGGACTACGCGCTGCGGTCGCTGGCCAAGCTCCGCGACGACCTGGGCCGTACGGACTGGCACGCGGTGTTCGTCGGCGCCGGTGACACCTTCGAGGACATGATCGACCTCTCCCGCGAGCTGGGCCTGTCGGACTCCGTCGAGTTCACCGGCCGGATCCCGGACGACGACCTGCTGCGCTACCTGTCGGCGGCGGACGTCTGCCTGGCGCCGGACCCGCTCAACCCGCTCAACGACGTGTCCACCATGAACAAGATCATGGAGTACATGGCGATGTCCCGCCCGATCGTCTCCTTCGACCTCCGGGAGGCGAGGGTCTCGGCCGGGGACGCCGCGGTGTACGCCCCGGCCAACGACGAGTCGGAGTTCGCCAAGCTGATCGCCCGGCTGCTCGACGATCCGCAGGAACGCCGCCGGATGGGTGAGATCGGCAAGGCCCGTGTCACCGGCCCGCTGTCGTGGGAGCGATCCAGGATCGCGCTTCTGGCCGCCTACGAGGCCGCCTGTTCCTGACGTCGGAGTCACCGCCGGCACCCGAGCCAGAACCAGAAAGGAACGGCCATGAGCGTGCTCATCGAGAGCGTCACCGCCACGGAGATCTCCTCCCTGCTGGAAAGCTGCGCCGACACGGGGGCTGCGGCCGCGGCCGGGATGGTGGAAGGACTGCGGCGGTCCTACAAATGGCTGCGCCGCACCACCGGCCAGCTGTTGTTCGAGCGCCGGTACGGAGTGCGGACCTCGGAGGTCGTGAGCCTTGAGGAGTTCGGGTTGGCCCGGCACGATCGGGTCTACTATTCGGCGGCGAACTGGCGGACCCTGCGGCGCACGCTGCCCCGGCGCGACGTCGGCGAGCACGACGTGTTCATCGACCTCGGTTCCGGCATGGGCCGCATGGTGCTGGAGGCGGCGTCCCAGTACCCGTTCCGGAAGGTGATCGGCGTCGAGCTGTCCGAGCAGCTCAACGGCATCGCGCGGGAGAACCTCGCGGGCACCCGCCTGCGCCTGCGCTGCAAGGAGGTCGACCTCGTCCGGTCGGACGTGCTCGACTACGACATCCCCGACGACGTCAGCGTGGTGTTCCTCAACAATCCCTTCCGGGGTGAGACCTTCGCGACCGTGATCGAGAAGTTGATCGCGACCGTGGACCGGAACCCGCGCCCGGTCACGGTGATCTATTTCAACCCGGTCGAGGAGGCGTTCCTGCTGGGCACCGGCCGCTTCCACCACGTCCGCACGGTGGCGCGCAGACGCAGGCCTGCGCAGGACGGCCCGTTCGGCACGGTCCGGGTGTACGCGATCACCGAGCGGGCCGGTGCCTGACCTCGCAGAACCCCCGCGCGTGCTACTTCCCGGTCCGGGAGCGGCTGCCGGCGTCCGTGCCCCACTGGACCCGGCCGCCGCGAGAGGAGCGCAGCCGGGTCAACGCCCGGTCCATGAGCAGGACGGTGAGATAACAGCCCGCGTCGAACGGACTCACCTTCCGCGCCGCCACGAGAGCGCCCAGGGAACCCAGCCGCAGACGCCCCTCGGGTGCCGACCGGCCCAGCTCGGCGAGCTGCCGGTTGCCCAGACGCACTCTCACCCGGCGGTTCAGGTGTGCCGAGACGGTCCTCGCCGGGCGCACCAGCGACCGGGCCTCGGACACCACCACCCGCTCGTGAGGCGCGAAGCCGCCGTGCACCCAGCCGTCGTCGGAGAGCACGTCCGGCAGCGGGAAGACCCTGGCGTGCCCTCGCTCGGTCAGGACGTAGACCCCGACCCCGGCCAGCGCGCGCAACGGCGCGATCAGCTGGTCGTGCACCTTGTGCATGCGCCGGGCGACCCAGCCGACCCCGTCCATGTCCAGTGCCGGGACCGGGGCGCAGGCGAGCACGCCGGGCCGGCCGGCGGCGGCGACGAGCGCGCGCACCGACTCCGCACCCAGCTCGACGTCGGCGTCCAGGTACACGCGGGGAAAGGTCAGGCAGGCCTCGTCGCCGAGCCGCAACGCGTTGGCCTTGCCCGGCACCGCCGTCTCCACGACGCGCACGCCCACCTGCCTGGCGACCTCCGCCGTACGGTCGGAGCACGCGTTGGCCACCACCACCACGTCGAACTCGCCCGGCGCCGTTCCGGCGAGCAACAGGCTCAGTCCGCTCGCGATGACGGCTTCCTCGTTGTGCGCGGGCACGACGACGCTGACGACCGGCCACCGTTCACCGGATGGCCCGGGGGCCGGCAGAACGTCCTCATCCGCAGCGCCGTTCACCGCAACGCCTCCCTATCGCCTCTGAAAAGGATGACCAGATGAGAGTAGAACGAACCAAAATCGACGGGGTGCTGTTGTTCATACCGACGCCACACCGTGACGACCGGGGGCTGTTCACCCGGACCTTCGACAGGGCCGTCGCCGAGGAGGCCGGGCTGGACTTCACGGCCTTCGTACAGGACAGCCAGTCCCGTTCACGGCAGGGGACGGTCCGAGGGATGCACGGCCGTTCCGGCCGGGGTGAGGCCAAGCTGGTGCGTTGCGCGCGTGGGGCGGTGCACGACGTGCTGGTCGACGCCCGCCCCGACTCCCCCACCTTCGGCGAGCAGACCTCGGTGCTGCTCGACGACGAGGCGTTCGTCACCCTTTACGTGCCCCCGGGCCTGCTGCACGGCTTCCAGGCCCTGACCGAGCAGACCGACGTCTGTTACCGCATCGACCGCGAGCACGACCCGGCCGAGGACCTTTCCGTCCGATACGACGACCCCGAACTGCTGATTCACTGGCTGCTTCCCGTGTCGGCGATCAGTGAGCGCGATCTTTCAGCCGGATCATGGGCACAATTGCGAGATCGGCTCTGTGGTCCGAACACGATGGAGTGAACGACAATGCGATGGGTCAGTCTGCTCGCCGTCACCTCGACGGTCATCGTGACGTTCCTGACGGGGTGCACCTCTTCTTCGGCCAAGAGCCCGGCGGGCAAACCCACCGGCACCCCCGGCGCGCCCACCGGTGCCGCCGTCCGCTGCCTCGGCTATCCGACCCCGGCCTGCACCGGCGTGCCACCCGGCGTCCGGCTGACCACGCTGGCCCTCAACGAGGACAACGCCGCCTACCGGGTCAAGACTCCCGGCACCGTGCTGGACGGCGTGCACATCCCCGGCGATCTGCTGATCCACGCCCCGAACGTCACGGTCAGGAACAGCCGGATCGACGGGCTCGTCATCAACGCCGACGGTCCCCGGAGCTTCCGGTTCACCATCACCGACTCGACCATCGGGCCCGCGAAGGGCTGCCAGACCCTGCCCGGTATCGGGCAGGACAAATACACCGCCCGGCGGGTGCACATCCGCGGGCACGGCGACGGGTTCCGGGCCTCCGGCGACGACGTCGTCATCCAGGACTCCTACGTCGATCTGTGTTCCAACCCGGGCGACCACTCCGACGGCATCCAGACCTACAACACCGGCAGGGGCCTGGTCTTCGACCACAACACCGTCGACCAGCGTCACGCCAAGGACATCACCGCGCCGATCTTCCTGGTCGACGAGCAGATCGTGGACGCCGTCATCACCAATAATCTGATCATGGGAGGCACCTACAGCATCCAGTTGAGAAACGGCCGGGGAAAGCTGATCATGCGCGGCAACAAACTGGTCGATAAATCCTGGGTTTACGGGCCGGTCGATTCGGAGTGCAAGGCGATCGACTGGGCGGACAACTCGCTGGTGACCATCGACGATCGCTATCGGGTCACCTCGACCGTCGGCCCTCTGGCCTGCGTGGGGTGACCGCCACCGGGCATCGGCCCGTTTCGGCGCATCAGGCGGCACGTTCCAACGAACCCGGGACCTCCGGCATCGGATACTCCGGCAATCGGTATTTCATAACTCTTCTGGGCAATACTCGCGAAACTGATGCATCTCTGTGACCTCACCCGCAACAATGGCCTCTGCGCGAGGACCAAACGGACACATTGTCGAGCCGACCGCAAATCGGCGCGGAGGTCAGAGAAATGACCAGTGCACACCCCCCACGCCGGGGTGGAAATAGCGAAGGCGGATTACCCGGCCGCCGGCGACCACGACCGGGGCTGATAGCGGTCCTGATCGTGGCCCTCGTGGCGGTATCCGTACCCGTTGTCTGGTTCGTCACCCGCGGTGACGTCACCGTGAAACAGGCCGCCGCCGAGCGGCCCGCACCCTCCACCGCCGAGCCGCAGAAGCCTCAGGAGGCGAGCTTCTGGTCGCCGAGCACCGCGGTGAAAGCCCGGTCGCGTGCCGACCGCACACCCGTCGAGCTGGGCATGCGCTTCACCGCCGCGCAGAGTGGCTGGGTGACGGGAGTCCGCTTCTACAAGGCCCGCGGCGACAAGGGCAAGCACACCGGAAGCCTGTGGACCGCCGGCGGGAAACGGCTGGCGAGTGTCACGTTCGCCGGAGAGAGCGCCTCGGGCTGGCAGGAGGCCCGCTTCGCCTCGCCGGTGCAGCTACGGGCCGAGCAGCTCTACACGGTCTCCTACCACAGCGCGGACGGCAACTACGTGGGGAGCAAGGGCTTCGACCCCGTCCGATCCGGCCCGCTGACCACGACGTCCCGCGACGCGGGCGTGTTCGGGTACGGCAAGAGCGCCTACCCGAGCCGGTCGAACCCCAAGGGATACAACTACTGGGTGGACGTGATCTTCCGCTGGCGTAACCGCCACCCGGCGCCCAGGCCCACGCGCTCGCCCGAGCCGTCGCGGTCACCGTCGGCGACTCCCGCCCCCGGTCCGGACGAGACACCGGACCCGAGCCAGACGGCCGGCCCCAGCCAGACGGCCGGCCCGAGCGCCGACCCGAGCCTGACGAGCAGCCCGAGCGCCACTCCCACCTCGGACCAGACGACCGGCCCGATCCCGACCGGCAGCCCGACCGGCAGCCCGAGCGCCACCGGGACCACCCGCCCGACCCACGACCCGACCCCGACCCCGACCCCGAGCACCACCAAAACCACCCGCCCGACCCACGACCCGAGCGCCACCCCCACGCCCCGTCCCACCAGGACCGCCACCCCGGCTCCCACGCCCAGCAGGTCCGCCACCCCGACTCCCGCCCCCACCAGGACCGGCGAGCCCACCCCGAGCCCCACCAGGACCGCGACGCCGAAGCCGACCTTCTCCCCGAGGCCGACGCTGTCCCCCGACCCGGGTGGCGGCGGCTGCGCGGGCTACCCGACGCCGGCCTGCACCGGCGTGCCGCCCGGCACCAAGCTGTCCATGAAGGCTCTCAACGAGGACGGCGCCGCCTATCGGGTCACCACGCCCGGGGCCGTGCTGGACGGCGTGCACATCACCGGTGACCTGCTCGTCCACGCCGACAACGTGGTCATCAGGAACAGCGAGATCGACGGACGGGTCATCAACGCCGACGGTCCCGACACCTTCCGCTTCACCATCACCGACTCGACCGTCGGACCCGCGAAGGGCTGCCAGACCCTGCCCGGCATCGGACAGGACAAATACACCGCCCGGCGGGTGCACATCCGCAACCACGGTGACGGGTTCCGGGCCTCCGGCGACGACATCGTCATCGAAGACTCCTATGTCCACCTGTGCTCCAACCCTCAGGACCACTCCGACGGCATCCAGACCTACAACACCGGCAGGGGCCTGACCTTCAACCACAACACCGTCGACCAGCGGGACGCCACGGACATCACCGCGCCGATCTTCCTGGTCGACAAGCAGATCGTGGACGCCGTCATCACCAACAACCTCGTCATGGGCGGCACCTACAGCATCCAGCTGAGGAACGGCCGAGGGAATCTGGTCATGCGCGGCAACAGACTGGTCGACAAATCCTGGGTCTACGGACCGGTCGAGGCCGACTGCGCCAAGATCGACTGGGCCGACAACTCCCTGGTGACGATCGACGGCGGCTACCGCGTCACCTCGACCGTCGGTCCGCTGCCCTGCAAGGGCTGAGCGAGCCGGCCGTACGAACCGAGCAGCCGGGCCGGGCGGGGCGTCAGTCCCCCGTCCGGCCCGGTCTGCGGAGCAGGACCTTGGCGGTGCCGACGCGAACCCGCCAGGGGGCGCCGGACTCGCGGGACTGCCCGGCCGTCTCGACCGCGCTGCGCAGCAGCGACCCGGTGGCGCCGACCAGCAGGAACGACAGTCCCGTGACGGTGGCGAAGGACAGCAGGTCGAAGGTCGCCGCTCCGATCAGCGGGACCACCAGGCAGGCGGCCAGGGTGAGGCCGAGGTCGCGGGTGCCGGAGTCGGTGCTGAGATAACGAGCCCGCAGCCCCGCGTAGATTCCGCAGACGAACAGCGCGACGACGGTCGCGATGCCGATCAGGCCGGTCTCCACCGCCGACAGAAGATACTGGTTGTCGAAGACCTGATGCTTGGGGGCGTACCAGGTGCCGGCTCCACGCCCCAACCACAGGTGTTTGGCGATCTCGTAGGCGGCGACCTCGTAGTCGTGCGTGCGGTAACGGACGCTGTCATCGGTGCCGGCGTTGGCGAACAGGTTGTAGAAGGCGCTGATGAGTCCCGGGGACATGAGCCTCATCAGGACCAGAAACCCGATCGTGACGAGCAGGGCCTGAACCCGCCGCCTGTTGGGCCAGCCGAGGAACATCACGAAGGCGACACCCGCCAGGCTGAGCACCGCCGACCGGGAGACCGAGAACATCAGGCCCATCCCGATCAGCCCAGAGCACACCCACCATCGCAGGGCCGGCTCGCCACGCTCACGGGCCTGGAACCCGTAGTGCACCGCGATCGGAAGGAGCATCGCGCACACGACGCCGAACTCGATGGGATGGCCGGTGGTCGCGGCGACCCGGCGAAGGTCGGATCTCGCGCCGACGAAACCGTCCTCGGAGGTGTAGCGGAGACCCGGAAGCGCCAGGTAACGGGTGAGGTCGAGGTCCAGCAGGAACTGGCAGGCTCCGACCACCGCGATGATCGCGCCCGTCACCACGACGGTCTTGAGCACGAAGTCCAGGCGCTCGGTGCCGCGGACCCCGTCGCACACCATGAGCGCGAGTCCGGCGGCGGCCACCAGCAGGATCAGGGCGTGGTCGGCCAGTTTGAGCTCGTCGGCGGGAAGATAGCCGTAGGTGGCGTATCCGAAGGTGGCCACCATCGCGGTCACGAAGACGAACAACGCGGTGCGCACCGGCGTACGCCCCTTCGCCATCCCCAGCGTGAGGGTGAAATGCGCGCACAGCCAGCAGAGGGTGGCGATGAGGGCGACCAGGTTGGCCGGGGTGATCGACAGCGGCAGCGCCCGGAAGACCAGGCGGGCAGGAATGATCATCAAGGCCGCGACGAAGAAACAGACCAGGGTCGCGCCGTCGGCGCGCTGCCGGACCGGGAGTGCGGGATCGGTCGTCGTGTTCGTCGTCGGCGCCTCACCACCCGGGCCGCCCGGAGAGGGGGCTCGGGTCGCCGCGGTCGTCATCAGCGCCTCACCGCCGGGCCGTCGGCCGGGAGACGGCCGTTGAGCGCGGCCGGGGCCGGCGAGGCCTTCTTCGCCTCCCCGGCGTCGGCGCGGTCGAGGGCGTCGGCACGCTCCAGGGCGTCGGCGCGGCGTCTGGCCCTGCGTGCCCGGGCGAAACTCTCGGCCATGAACGCGGCGCACAGGCTGGCCACGGCGCCGAGGCCCACCGCGGCGGCGACGGCGCGCAACTTCTTGCCGCGCTGTGCCTCCGGGGTGGTCGGCGGCACCGCCTCGAAGGTGGTGATGTAGGTCGCCCGGGGCGCTCTGACGGCCTGCTGGCGCTGGAACAGCTCCCGCTTGGCACGGGCGATGACCTTCGTCACGATGTCGCGCGCCCCGTCGGCCGTCGGGCTCTCGCCCTCGATGAACAGGAAGGGGCCCGTGGCCAGCGCCTCCGGGTTGTCACTGCCGTTGGTGACCTTGAAGGAGGTGTCGCCGCCCGCGACCGCGCCGAGCTCCACCGCCATGTCAGGCGTCCCCATCACGGTGATGAGGATGGAGGCGGAGACGTTGAGCCCGCGGTCGAAGTTGAGCATGGGGTTGGTCAGGCCGTTGGGGATGTCCGGGTTGCTCGGCAGGCTCCCGCCGGTGGTCGGGGTGGTCAGGATGAGGACCGCGCTGGAGATGTAGGTGGTGGGAATCGTCGAGTAGACGCCCGCGGCGGCGGCGACGGACAGGGCGAACGTCGGCATGACGATGTACCAGCGCCGCAACAGGACGAGGACCGTCCCCCAGAAGTCCATGCGCATCCTCCCCGAACCGGGCAGCGGTCAGCCCGACCGAAGCCTGCCATTGGTGATCGCCCGGGCCCGGGCGGGGTGTTACTCGGCGCGGAACCGTGGTCACGGCGGAAGACGCGTCGTGGTGAGACACCCGATACGACCGCTGATGACGACAAGTGATCCACAGTATCCGCACCGTGCCCGGCTTTACTTCTCGTGCTCGTCCCGGCCGCCGGTGCGCATGAACACGACCGTGTCCCCGCCCTGCTCACCGCGGTGTGCGAACGGCTCCTCGTCCTCGTCCACCACGACGACGAGCTGCACGGAGTCGTCTTGGAACGGTCCTTCCTGAGATTCGTACGGCACCGGCGCAGGGTAGACGGTCATCGGAGGGTCGTCGACGTCCGAGTCGTCACTGTGATCCCCCGGCCTGAACCCGCCGCTCCAGTCCGAGCGCCCCAACCCGCCGCCGTCATCCGGGCGTTGGAGCTCGCCGTCGCGATCCGGACGCCTCTGCTCGTCCGCACCGCCCGTGCCCCCCAGGTCGCTCACGCCGTTCGCGGGAACGCGACGGGCGGCCCGCCGGCCTTCCCGGATCTGCGTCACGCCGTACGCGACGCCGAAGCCGACGAAGAGCATGGCGAGCATCGCACCGACCGCGGCCGTCAGCTTTCCGGAGATCTTGGCCTCGGGGGTGGACGAGGGCACCACGTCGACGACCGTGATGAAGGTGGAGCGCGGGGCCCTGAGCGCCATCTGGCGGCTGGTCAGCTCCTTGCGGATGCGCTGTTTGGCCTTCAGCACCACGTCCTGGGCCGCGGCGGCGGACCTGCTCTCGACCTCCACGTAGACGAACGGGCCGTTGGTGCTGATGCCCAGCAGGTCGGGGTTGGTACGGCCGTCGTTGATCGTGATCTGGGTGGGACCGTCCTTCACCACGCCCAGCTCGGCCGCGACCTCCGGAGTGTTCATGGACAGGATGAGGATCCCGGCCGTGACGCGGAGGCCGTCGCTGAACTGCAGCAGCGGGTTGGTCAGTCCGATCGGCCTGGTCGGGTCGGTCGAGAGCGTTCCACCGGTGGCCGGAGAGGTCAGCACCATGGACGCGGTCGACACGTAGTAGGTGGGGATCAGGAAGAAGACCAGGGCCGCGGCGACGAGCGAGAGCACCAGGAGCGGAGGGCCGATGAGTCTCCGTTTGACGAGGCCGAAAATGGCTTTCCAGAAGTCCATATATCTCCGCCCCCTATTTGTGCCGGGGCACTGCCAACCCCCGAGGCAATACGATTACCAATCGAGAAGTACGGACTTCCCGTTACATCGGACCGGCAGGACACCAAACCGGTCGGCATCCCCTCATGGGATGTTACGTCTGGTGACCATACAACGATAGTCCCGTCGATAGGCCAAAAAGGGGCAGATGCCAGGGCCCATACCGGCCCGAGACGGGGGTTGATCGGATGGAGTCCTCCGAAGAGGGCACCGCAGGCGACTTGACCAGCACCGCCCCTCCGATTCCCGTCGAGCGCGGCAGGCTCGTGGGGCTGGACGGGATCCGCGGCGTGGCGGCCCTGTTCGTCATGGTGCATCACTGCTGGCTGCTGTCCTTTCCCGGTTACCCGGCCAGCACCGGTCCGGGCTGGCTCGGCTGGCTTCTCTACGGGCACTTCGCGGTGGTCGTGTTCATCGTGCTGTCGGGCTTCTCGCTGGCCGTCTCCCCCGCCCGGTCGGGCTGGCGGCTGGGTGGTGCGCGCCGCTTCGCCCGGCGTCGCGCCTGGCGCATCCTCCCTCCCTACTGGGCCGCCCTGGCGTTCAGTCTGGTGATCGCCTGGACCCTGGTCTCCCAGCCGGGAGAGGGCGCCCCCACGGCCAAGTCGGTGCTGGTCTACGGCCTGTTGCTGCAGGACCTCTTCGGCGCGCCCAGCCCCAACGGGGCCTTCTGGTCCATCGCCGTGGAGGCCCAGCTCTACCTCGCCTTCCCTCTGCTGCTGCTGGTCCTGCGCCGGGCCGGCGCGATCGTGATGCTGGTGGCCGTCACCGTGGTCGTGGCGGCGATCGGGGTGCTGGCGCCCAGCGTGCACCTCGTCGACATGCTGATGCGGCTGACTCCCCAGTTCGCCGTGCTGTTCGCGGTGGGCGTGGTCGCCGCGGGCGTCATCGGCGCGGGCGAGCGCGCACGGCGGCTGCCCTGGCACTGGCTGGCGCTGCTCGCCGCGGTCCCGGTGTTCGCGGTGATCGTGATACGGGGCTCCGTCTGGACGGTGGAACACTACTTCTGGATCGACATCGCGCTCGGCCCCGCCGTCGGCCTGCTGCTGGCGGGGGTGGTGACGGGCCGGCCGGCGCCCCTGGTCCGGCTGCTCGACCTGCGGCCGATCCGGACCCTGGGCTCCTTCTCCTACACGCTCTACCTGATCCATGCCCCGATCGTCGTGGTGCTGTTCCAGATGGTCGTCGCTCCGCACCTGCCGACCGGCCTTCCGTCGTTCCTGACCGTCCTGGCGATCGCCGCACCGGTGAGCCTGCTGACGGCCCGGGCGTTCGCCGCCGTCTTCGAGCTCCCGTTCCAGCGTCACCGCAGCCGGTCCGCACTGCGCGCGGCGGTCCGGGCCAGGCTGGCGCGGATGCGCGCGGCCGTGCGCCCCGCGCCGTAGGCGCCGGCGACACGGACGACAGAACGGCACGGACGGCACGGACGAAGCTGGGCAACGTTGGGCGACGTTGGGCGACACGAACCACGCCGGACGACACGGACGAGACCGTCAGCTCACCCGGGCCCGAGCCTCCGCCTCGTACTCCAGCGCCAGCTCCTCCGGCATCGGGTCCAGGTCGGTACAGCGCACGAAGTCGCGCAGGGTGGTGCCCGTGCACGCCGCGTCCACGTTCGCCGCGCCCCGGCGCGCGCGCACGTCGTCGATGTTCACGGTGCGGAAGTCGATGCTGAAGCGGGTCCTGCCCGAGGTGTTGGGGACCGTCGAGTGCAGCTGCGCGCCGGAGAACAGCATCACCCCGCCGGGCTCGGGCACCACCCGGACCTGCGGATCGAGCTCGACCTGCTCCTCCGGCCGGGGCTGCTGCCTGGTGTCGCTGCGCACGTGCTGGGCCGCGGTGAGCCGGCTGGTCTGGTTCCACTCGGCGTAGTCGTAACGGGCGCTGCCGTTGCGGACCGGGTGGTCGAAATACTTCGGGTGGAAGGCCATCACGTTCTCCGGAACCACCGGGTAGATCGGGATCCACCAGTTGAGCTGGTTGAACGGCGCGGAGTACCAGCAGTCGCGATGCGGGTGGAAGGCGTAGGAGATGCCGGAGGTGAGGTAGTCGTTGGAGGTGGAGGTGCGCAGCCGCGGAACGTCGAAGTAGGTCCGGTCGAGCGAGCAGCCGAGATCCTCCAGTACGGCCGGCAGCAGCTCCTTGCACCGGGGGTGATGGATGAACCTCGGCTTGAGCTCGGCGAGCAGGGCCGCGAACTCCTCGACCGGCATGTCGAACTGGGCGGTCTCCGGATCACGACCGCCGAACGCCTCGGTGATCAGCTCATGGGCGAGGCCGACGAGCTCCTTGGAGGCCGGCGTCGCGGAGTAGGTGAACACCTTCCCCTCGTAGAGCAGGCCGCGCCGGGTGTCGTCGTCCACCACGCTGTTGGAAAAGACAGTGGTCATCCTGACGTCTCTCCTTGTTCGCCGTCCGCGACCCGCCGGCCATGGCCCGCCGGCCGCATCCTGTGACTCGCGGTTCGTCTTCTCGGTCCGTGCTTGGTACTTGGTGCTTGGTGCCTCGGGTTCGGGGACCCGGCCGGCCTCTCGTGACTCCGGCCGCCGATCAGCGCCCGGCCGCGGACCGCTGGGGAAGCCGGCCCTTCAGGACGAGCTCGGTCGCCATCCGCCCGAGTTTGCGGCTGCGATGGGACACGGTCCGCTGCTGGCGGCGGGCGTACATCCGGTGCACGGCGGCACGCGCGCGACGGCGCTGCCGCTCGTCGAGACCCGACTCCCGCACCAGGTTCAGCAACTCCATGTACTGCAGGGTCATCGAGAAGTGCGACTGCCAGGCGGGCACCCCGAGGCGGCGTCCGATCACCCCGATGCGCTCGTGCTTCCAGTGGCGATGGGCGAGCACCTCGGGCACGTGGCCCCACGGACCGGCCAGTGCCAGCTTCGCGGCGAACACCTCGTCCTCGCGGAGCATGTTGCGCCGCGGGATGTCCACGACGCGATCGCGGCGCATCAGGCCGTACAGGGGATCGATCAGCAGGTGGCTCTCGTTGAGCATGCGCAGCATCTCGGCGAACCGGTCGGCCGGGTCGTCGGACAGCAGCCCCGTCCCCTCGTAGACGCCGGTCTGGGTGGTGCCGTCGGGATCGGTGTAGGACACCTGCGTGGTGACCAGGATGAGCCGCTCGTCCTGGGCGAAGGCGCGCAGCGAGCGGGAGACGCAGTCGGGCGCCAGCCAGTCGTCGTCGCCGACCCAGCGGAAGAACGCCCCCCGGGCGACCCGTCCGGCGTGGATGAAGTTGTTGAGCAGCCCCACGTTCTGCGGCTGCCGGTGGTAGGCGATCCGGCCGTCGGATCGCGCCAGCTCCCGGCAGAGCTCCTCGGTGTCGTCGGTGGAGGCGTTGTCGCAGATCACCAGCTCGATGTTCCGGTGGTCCTGGGCCAGCACCGATTCGACCACGCCCTCCAGCCTCGCGGCGCCGTTGCGCACCGGCAGTCCGACGGACACCAGCGTGTTGGAATCAACCATCCGATTTCCTTCTCGAATCAGCGGGAGCGTGCGGGGATCAGGTCGCTCACCCTGCCGCCCAGCTGCTTGAGCGCGGCCTGCGGCACGACGATGAGGATGAAGGTGAGCAGTCCCGTGCCGCCCGCCACGCACAGTTGGACCAGCGCGACGCCGTGGATGAGCTGGGCCAGCGCCGTCATGACGACCGCCGCGACCACGCCGCCCAGCAGCGGGCGCACCAGTGCGGAGGCGATCGGGGCGAGTGCCACTCCCGCCCGGTGCAGGGCCAGCGTCGCCAGCGGCAGCGCGACGAGGACGGCGACCGCAGCGTGCCCGATCGCCGCTCCCTGGATGCCGTCCACGCGTGCGCCGACCATCAGCGCGGGCACCAGCACCACCGCCCAGCCGAGGTTGAGCCAGACGGTGGCCTTGGTGGCGCCCATCGCGGCCAGGATGTCGAACGCCAGGGCGGTCAGCATCCGCACCACCATCAGGATCGCCAGGAAGCTCAGCACCTCGGCGGCGGGCGCCCAGCGCTCGCCGTACAGGAACACCACCACCGCGGGGGCGAGCGTGCCCAGCACGATGGCGACCGGCAGCACGATGGAGACCAGCAGCGGCACCGCGCGCCGCACGCCCAGCGACAGCGACTCCTCGTTCTCCTCGGCGAGCCGGGAGAAGCTGGGCAGGGCGACGTAGCGTACGGCGGTGCCGATGAGGCCCGGCACCCAGCTGGAGATGTTGAAGGCCAGCAGGTAGAAGCCGAGCAGGGTGATGCCGAGCACGTCGCCGACGATGACGTAGTCGGCGTTCAGCAACACCCCCTCGATGCCGAGGCTGAGGCACAGCGGCAGCCCGAACACCAGCAGCTTCCTGGCGACCGCCCGGTTCATGCCGAGCTTGATCCGCACCCCGGCGTAGGCGACCACCAGCACCCCGGTGACCGCGGCGCCGCAGAGCTGCCCCCAGGCGAAGCTGAAGGCCCCGGCGCCGTCGGCGGCCAGCAGGATGGACACCGGTGCGTTCACCAGGAAGCCCACCAGGTTCGCCTTGGTCAGCTTGTCCTGCTCGAACCTGCGCAGCAACGCCGCGCTGCGCACCGCGGTCAGGCCGTAGACGACGTTGGTGGCGCTGAGCACCCGGATCACCCAGGTGGCGTCCTCGCTTCCGGAGGCCTGGGCGAAGTAGGGGGCGATGACCCAGAACACCGCGTACAGGGCGGTGCTGGAGGCGATGGCCACGACCGTCGCCGTGGGCGCCATGTCCTCCAGCTTGCCCCGCCACTGCACGGTGGCCGCGATGATGCCGGCGTCGTTGATGTGGATGACGAACTGGCTGGCCGCCATTGCGATGGCGTAGACGCCGAAGTCCTCCGGCACCAGCAGGCGGGCGAGGACCAGGCTCATGGCGAACGAGCCCACCCTCATGACCAGGTTGCCGAGCACGCTCCAGCGCAGCCCGCGACCGGCCTGGCGGCCGATCTCCCCCACCTGGGAGGTGGCCGCGTCCGGCCCTTCGGGCTCCGCGTGCGCCGCGACCGGCTCCGCACCCTGTCTGTCTTCCATCTCTTACCTTTCACAGCCACCTGCCGAACCGCGACCGCCGCCTCAGCGCCCCGATTCGGTCAGGCGGGCTCCTCGATCCGCTCCAGCCAGATCTCCCGCCAGAACGGGATGAACTCCCGGGGACAGCTGACGGTGTAGGCGCCCGCGCACACGATGCCCTCCAGGACGATGCACGGGTTCTTCATCTGGAGCATCCGGCCGGTCTTCTCATCGATGCATCGATCGACCCGCGAGAGCACCCGCGCCGTCTGCCCGCAGTAACGCGACATCTCCTCCTCGAACCCCATCCCGCGATTGAGCAGGTCCTGGTTGAGGGTCGCGACGATCTCCTCCTTGGACTTGATCCGGACGAGCTCTCCCGGCTGGAGGTCGAGGACGACACTCGGCGTCGCACCGACGAGCCGTCCCTTGACGAACCCCCACCGGAGGCCTCCCTTGATGCGCAGCCAGCTTGGCAGCATCCGTCCGCTGCGGTCCTGGAAGCGGTTGAAAAGGCCGACGAGGAAGGCGCGCAACGTGAAGAAGGGGCCCGCGTTGCCGGTGCGCACATCCGTGACGTACTGCCGCAGGTCCTTCAGCGGCAGGCAGGTGGGCGCGGCCCGCAGCAACTCGGTGGCCTGGCAGGAGAAGCGTTCCTCCCCGTCCGGGCCGGGTTCCTTCCTCGCGGAGGCCTCGACGATCGGCAGGAGGCGGCGGCCGGCCGCGAGGCCTCCCGCGCCGCCGGGCGTCACGGAGTCGAGTGCGCCGCCGGCCTCGGTGCCGGGGCCGGGCGAGGTGGGCGCCGGAGGATCGCCGGGCTCCACCCGCTTGAGCCAGGCTTCCTTCCAGTAGATCAGGCAGGCCGTCTGGCAGCCGCCGTGCGCCTGGCCGCCGCAACGCGACCCGGTCAGGTGGACGGCGCGCTCCATCCGCCGCATGCCGGTGCGGCTGATCGTGTCGCACAGCTTGTGCGCCACCTTGTGCACGGTGAGGCGCTGCCCGCAGAAGGCCAGCATCTCCGGCATGAAGGGCAGATCCTCCAGTTCGCCCTTCTCGTCGAGCGTGGCCAGGATCTCGGCCTCGCTGAGCACCTCCACCGTCTCGCCGACCCGAAGGTTGAGCACCTCCGGATTCACGATGGTCTGGACCCGCGTCATCTCTGTTGCTCCTTGACCAGTCCTGCACCACGCAGGGCCTGTGCCGCATCCGCCACGGCGGCGAAGGGCAGGTCGGACCGTTCCGCGATGTCGAGCAGGCTGTGCTCTCCGTCGGAGAGATTCAGCACCCACAACATCGCCATCTGTGCCTGTTTGGTATCACTGCGACCGCCCAGCGACCCGTACAGGCCCCGCCTGCCGAGTTGCGGCTCGCCGTACGGGCTGAGGTTGACGTAGTGACGGTTGCGCTCCAGCACCCGGGTGACCTCCCAGCAGGCCTCCAGGGTGTCCGTCATCGCCTCGAGCGAAACGAAGTCCGGATTGTCGGCCGAGGTGTGGTATTCCGGGTAGCCGGCGTACGGTGTGCGGGTCAGGGAGCCGACCGGCAGGTTGAACCCGGGCGAGCAGAACTGCCGCTCGTCGTAGCCGTACGGGGAGAAGTCCACGATCTCGTGGGGCCGCCCCGAGGTCCGCAGGACGTGCCGCACCGCCCGGTCGATCTCCGCGTCCCCGCGCCTGCTGCGCTTGTAGGTCAGCGCGCCACTGTCTCCGGCGCAGGCGAGCACGAGCCCGTGCTTGACCCTCCCGACGCGCTCCTGGTTACGCGCCAGCCAGGTGATCGCGCCGATCGTGCCCGGCATGAACAGGAAGCGGTAGGTGTACCAGGGGCGGGCCTCGGCCAGCCGCCGCGCGAGCTCGGTCGCCACGACGATGCCCGCCAGGTTGTCGTTGGCCAGCGAGGGGTGGCACACGTGGCAGGAGACGATCACCTCGTCGGAGACCTGGCCCGGCACCACGTGCTCGCCGTAGGTCAGGTGGCCGTCGGCCAGCGTCGAGTCGATCATGACCTCGTAGTCGCCGTCCGGCAGGCCCGCCAGGGTGTTCTCCGACAGGCAGAACCCCCAGGTCTCCGCGTAGTAGCTGGTCCGGTACGGGATCAGGTCGGGTTGCTCGGGCAGCGTGTGCAGATGTCCGCGCAGCTCCCGCAGGGACATGGTGGCCGACACCGGAACGCTGTAGCCGACCACGTGCAGGTTGGACCGCGCGAAGTCGACCACCCGGGCGCCCGAGGCGTCCTTGATGTAGGCGTCGCGGATGTTCCACTCCCTGGGGACCGTCCAGTCGAGGACCTCGGTCCCCGTCGGCACCTCGTGGATGCGCAGCGGGACGGACTCCCCGACGATCTCCAGCGTGCGGCGCAC
The DNA here is from genome assembly GCF_050949235.1 of Streptosporangium sp. CA-135522. Classification (NCBI taxonomy): domain Bacteria; kingdom Bacillati; phylum Actinomycetota; class Actinomycetes; order Streptosporangiales; family Streptosporangiaceae; genus Streptosporangium; species Streptosporangium sp. CA-135522. The sequence continues at coordinate 773,643 of NZ_CP192026.1, read as the reverse complement.
CCCGTCGCCGGTGATGCTCCGGCACAGCGGGTAGAGCCGCTCGACCAGGGCGTGCATCTCACGCCCCACGGTCTCAATCGTCACCGGCGGCCGCCTCGTGCGGGCGCAGCGCGTCGTCGACGGTGCCCTCGGCGCGCCGGGCCGACAATCGCGCGAGCCTGGTGAAACGGTGCTGGAAATCGTGCTCGGTCAGGCCGAACCGCTTGTAGGCGTCGACCAGCTCGACCGCGCCCTCCTTGACCGTCCAGCGTGCCTGGTAGCCGGGCAGCGCCGCGCGAACGCGCGAGAAATCCACCCGGTAGGAGCGCGGATCCGCCCCCGCCTCGCCGGTGATCACCAGCTCGGAGCCGGGCACCGCCTCGACGACCTCGGCGGCGATCTCCGCCACGGTCACGTTGTTCCGCTCGGTGCCCACGTTGAACGCCCTGGCGTGTACGGCCTCCCGGGGGGCGGCCAGGGCCAGGACGAAGGCGTCCGCGATGTCGCGGGCGTGCACCAGCGGCCGCCACGGGGTGCCGTCGGACAGCACCCGCACCTCGTTCGACAGCAGCGCGTGTCCCACGAGGTTGTTCAGCACGATGTCGGCGCGCAGCCGGGGCGAGAACCCGAACGCGGTGGCGTTGCGCATGAACACCGGGGTGAAGTCGTCGTCGGCCAGCTTGACCAGGTCGTCCTCGACGCGGACCTTGGACTCGGCGTAGGGGGTCACCGGACGCAGCGGCGCGTCCTCGTCGACCAGGTCGTCGCCGCCCGAGGCGCCGTAGACCGAGCAGGTGGAGGCGTACAGGAACCGGCGCACGCCCGCCTCACGGGCCAGCCGGGCCAGGTGCACCGAGGCGTGGTGGTTGATGTCGTAGGTCAGCTGGGGCGTCAGCGAACCCAGCGGGTCGTTGGACAGCGCGGCCAGGTGCACCACGGCGTCCACCCCCGCAAGCTCACCGGCGGTGACGTCCCGCAGGTCGACCGAGTGGCCGCGGGGATCGTCGGGCACGGGTCCCAGGACGCAGTCGGCGAACAGCCCCGAGTCCAGGCCGATCACCTCGTGGCCCGCCTCGGCGAGCGCCGGGGCCATCACACTTCCCAGGTAGCCCTGGTGCCCGGTCAGCAGCACGCGCATCCGGTTCATCCTCCAGCCAGATCGATGGTCATCTTGTTGACGTGGAACGCCTCCGCGTAGCGAGCGTGACACTCGATTCCGCGGATGCGGGCCAGCCCGAGGAACGCCTCGCGGTCGTACCAGGGACGTCCTTGTTGTGAGGGGTAGTGCCGTTGGAGCAGGGTCACCTTCGCCTCCGCCACTTCGGGCGTGAGCGGCTGGTAGACCGACGGCCGTCCGAGGTCGCCGTCCCACTTGACGATCTCGTAGCCGAGCACCTGGTGGTCGCGGAAGGCCGTGGGCACCAGCCGGGCCAGGCCGCGGTGGTCCTGGTGGGCGTCCCCGGGGTGCGGGGCGAACAGCAGGTCCGGGTCGGTGCGCGCGCGCAGTTCCTCCACGGCGCCCTTCGCCTCGTCCCAGTGCGCGGGCAGCCGTCCGTCGGGCAGCTTCAGCACGGTCAGCCGGAGGTCGGCGCCGGGGCAGAAGGCGGACAACGCCGCGTGCTCCTCGTCCTCCCGTTCGGTGCCGCCGCCGGAGAGCACCAGCGCGTCCACCCGTACGCCTGGGCGGGCCGAGCAGGCCGTCAGCAGGCTGCCACCCGCGCCGATGGCGATGTCGTCGCAGTGGGCGGCGAGCAGCGCGATGCTCCCCACCCCGCCCGCCGCGGCGTTCACGGTCGTTGCGGCCGGCCGGAATCCGATCATGCGGTCCGCACCGCCGATTCGCGCTCCCACAGCGCCCATGGCCGGTCGCCGCGCGAGTAGGCCTCGTCGAGGGCGACCCGCTCCTTGACCGTGTCGGTCGGCCGCCAGTAGCCCCGGTGGGGGTAGGCGAGCATCCGGCCGCGTTTGGCGAGCTCGGCGCAGCCGTCCGCGACGAGGTCGCCGCCCGGCGGGATGTGGTCGAAGACCTCCTGGCGAAGCACGAAATATCCGCCGTTGACCCAGAGTGGCATCTCGCTGACCGGCGTGATCCCGCCGACCAGCCCGCTCTCGCCCAGCTCGACGCAGTGGAAGGTGTCCGACGGCGGCACGACCATCATGGAGGCGCCCGCGTCGGACGCGGCGAAGCGGTCGATGATCTCCGGCAGCGGCGCGTCGGTGAGCACGTCGGCGTAGTTGGCCAGGAACATCTCCTCGCCGTCCAGGTGGTCGCGGACCCGGCGCAGCCGCTCGCCGATCGGCGACTCGATCCCGGTCTGCACGAACGAGATCGACCACTCGGAGATGTCGGTGGACAGCAGCTCGACCTTCCCGCCGCGCAGGACGAAGTCGTTGGAGGTGGTCTCCTGGTAGTTCAGGAAGAAGTCCTTGATGTGATGCGCCCCGTACCCCAGGCACAGGATGAATTCGGTGTGCCCGAAGTGCGCGTAGTAGCGCATCACATGCCAGATGAGCGGCCGGGGACCCACGAGCTGCATGGGCTTGGGCGCGTCACCGGGGGTGCCGGTGCGCATCCGGGTTCCGTACCCGCCGCAGAAGAGGACGACCTTCACGGGTTCACCTCGACGATCTCCAAGCCGGGGATGGGGAAGACCAGCCGGCCTCCCCAGGCGTGCACGAAGGACAGCTGGCCGGTGAGCTCCTCGCGGAGGTTCCACGGCAGGACCAGCACGTAGTCGGGCCGGTCCTCGGCGATCCGCTCGGGCGGCAGGATCGGGATCCGCGTGCCCGGAGTGAATCGGCCGTGCTTGTAGGGGTTGCGGTCCACCGTGTACTGGAGCAGGTCGGCCCGCACCCCGCAGTGGTTGAGCAGCGTGTTGCCCTTGCCCGGCGCGCCGTAGCCCACCACGGTCTTGCCCTGCTCCGCCGCCTCTACGAGGAATTTCAGCAGTTCCCGCCGCACCCGGGCCACCCGGGCGGCGAACTCGGTGTATCCGGCGAGCTCGTGCAGGCCCGCGGCCTTCTCCGCGGCGAGCACCTGGCTCACCCGCTCACCCGGCTCGCCGGCCGCCTCCTGCGGCCGCGCCCACAGGCGGATCGAGCCTCCGTGGGTGGGCAGCAGCTCCACGTCCACGAGCGACAACCCGCCGGCGGCCAGGGCGCGCTGCGCCGAGGCGACCGTGTAGTACTGGAAGTGCTCGTGGTAGATCGTGTCGTACTGGTTGTGCTCCATCAGGGTGAGCAGGTGCTGGACCTCGATGGAGACCCATCCGTCGTCGGCCACCAGCGCCCGCAGACCCTCGGTGAACCCGACGACGTCGGGGATGTGGGCGTAGACGTTGTTGGCCACCACGAGGTCGGCGGGCCCGTGCTCCTCGCGCACCGCGGCACCGGTCTCCGGGCCGAGGAACGCCGTGACGGTCGGCACCCCCCGGTCCCTGGCCGCCTGGCCGACGTTCTTCGACGGCTCGACGCCCAGGCACCGGATGCCCCGGCCGACCACGTGCTGCAGCAGGTATCCGTCGTTGCTGGCCACCTCCACCACGAACGAACCCTCGTCCAGGCCCAGCCGCTCGACCGCCCCGCCGACGAACTCCCGCGCGTGCTCCACCCAGGAGGTCGAGTAGGAGGAGAAGTAGGCGTACTCGGTGAAGGTGTCCTCCGGCGTGATCAGCGGCGGGATCTGCGCCAGCCAACAGCCCGTGCACACCCTCAGGTGCAGCGGGTAGGTGACCTCGGGCTCGTCAAGCTGCTCGGCGGTGAGGAACCGCTCGCAGGGGGGTGTCGCCCCGAGGTCGACGACGCTGGCCAGGCTCGTCGAGCCGCATAGCCGGCAGGTTGTCATCAATACGCTCCCTCGCCGCGGAACGCGGCTCGACCGATCTGTTTCAAGGTCACTTCAGCGGGCGCGAACCCTGGGTTCTCGCCCGATCTTTCGGCGGTGTCACACCGGTCCGCTATGACATGCTTCGGCCCATGGAACCCCTCAGCATCGACGGAACCTGGTGTCATACGCCGCGCATCCACGCCGACCCCCGGGGTGCGTTCCTGGAGAGCTACCGCTCCGCCGACCTGGAACGATCCGTCGGGCATCGGCTGGATCTCGCCCAGGTCAACTGCTCGGTGTCCAGCCGAGGCGTGCTGCGGGGCGTCCATTTCGCCGACGTGCCGCCCGGCCAGGCCAAGTACGTCACGTGCGTCTCCGGGGCCGTCCTCGACGTCGTCGTGGACATCCGTGTCGGCTCGCCCACCTTCGGCCGGTGGGAGGCCGTGCGCCTGGACGACGAGTCCCGGCGCGGTCTCTACGTCGCCGAGGGGATCGGCCACGCGTTCATGGCGCTCAGCGAGCAGGCCACGGTCGTCTACCTGTGCTCCCAGCCCTACGCCCCCGGGCACGAGCACGGGATCCACCCTCTCGACCCGGCGGTCGGGATCGACTGGCCCGCCGACGTGGAGCCGCTCCTGTCGGACAAGGACGCCGCCGCCCCCACCCTCAAGGAGGCCCTGGACGCGGGGCTGCTGCCGGACCACGGCGCCTGCCTGGCCCACTACGACCACCTCGCCGCGGCCGGTCGCGACCGCGCCCCTAGTCGTTGACGAGCACATCGGATTCCCGCAGCGCCTCTCGCCAGTCCCGCATCGGCGGCAGTCCCGCCCCGCTCCAGCGGTCGTGTCCCAGCACGCTGTAGGCCGGCCGCGGCGCGGGGCGCGCGAACTCCTTGGCGGAGACCGGGTTGATCCGGTCCGGGTCCGCGCCGACCAGCTCGAAGACCTCCCTCGCGAGGCCGTACCAGCTCGTCTGGCCGGAGTTGGTGGCGTGGTAGATCCCCGGCGGGGGTGCGGCGCGCCCCAGCTCGACGATCCAGCCGGCCAGGTCACCGGCCCAGGTGGGCTGGCCGAGCTGGTCGTCGACGACGTCCAGGACCGGCCTGGTCCGCTCCAGGCCGGCTATCGTGCGGACGAAGTTCTTTCCGGCCGCGCCGTACAGCCAGGCGGTCCGCACGACGTAGCCGGTCTCGGGCAGCACCTCCAGCACGGCGCGCTCGCCGGCCAGCTTGGTGCGCCCGTAGGCGTTGACCGGGCAGGGCCGCGCGTCCTCGTGGTAGGGGTCCAGCGCGGTCCCGTCGAAGACGTAGTCGGTGGAGGGCTGGATCATCCGCGCGCCCAGGCGCTCGCACGCCTCGGCCAGCGCCCGGGTTCCGTGCCCGTTGACGGTGAGCGCCTCCGCCTCGCGCGTCTCGGCGTCGTCCACCGCCGTCCACGCCGCGCAGTTCACCACGACGTCCGGTCGGCACGCCGACACCAGATGCTGTACGGCGGACGCGTCCCGCAGGTCGAGCTCGTCTCTGCGAAGCGCCAGGACGGCCTCTCCCGCGGCCTTCAGGCGGCCCGACAGCTCGGTCGCGAGCATGCCGGAGGCGCCGGTGACCAACCACCGGGTCATGCGGTCTCCTCGCCCCTTCGCCCGGCGCCGGTGGCCACGAGCGCCTCGTCGTGGTCCGCGGCGGCCTGCCACCAGCCGGGGTTGTCGGCGTACCAGCGGACGGTGTCCGCCAGGCCCTGGTCGAACGGGATGCCCGGCCGGTAACCGAGCGCCCGCAGCCGGGAGTCGTCCAGGGAGTAGCGGCGGTCGTGCCCCTTGCGGTCCTCGACGTGCTCGACCATGTCCCAGCCGGCGCCGCAGGCCTCCAGCAGGCGGGTGGTGAGCTCGACGTTGGTCAGCTCCGCCGTACCGGCGATGTGGTAGACCTCGCCGGGCTCGCCGCGCTCTGCGACGAGGCGGATGCCCGCGCAGTGGTCGTCGACGTGGATCCAGTCCCTGACGTTGCCGCCGTCGCCGTAGAGCGGGACCTTGCGCCCCCGCAGGAGGTTGGTGATGAAGAGCGGGATCACCTTCTCCGGATACTGGTTGGGCCCGTAGTTGTTGCCGCAGCGCGTGATGGAGACCGGCAGGCCGTGGGTGACCGCGTAGGCGAGAGCGATCATGTCACCGCCCGCCTTGGCCGCGGAGTACGGCGAGCGCGGCCGTACCGGTGCGTCCTCCTTCCAGGAGCCGACGTCGATGGATCCGTAGACCTCGTCGGTGGACACCTGCACGACGCGCGGGGTGCCCGCGTCGAGGCAGGCCTGCATCAGGGTCTGCGTGCCGAGCACGTTGGTCCGCACGAACTCCCCGGCGCCGTCGATGGACCGGTCCACGTGGGACTCTGCCGCGAAGTTGACGACGACGTCGTGGCCGGGCACCACGTCGGCCAGGAGCCCGGCGTCGCAGATGTCGCCGTGCACGAAGTCGTGGGCGGCCCCCTCCAGGTTCGCCGGGTTACCGGCGTAGGTGAGCTTGTCGAGAACGGTCACGGCGACACCGTCCGCGCTGAGCATGCGGACGTAGTGGGAGCCGATGAAACCGGCCCCACCGACGACCAGGATCTTCATGAGCTGATCTGAACCTTGCTGTGATCGCCCAGCACGAGGCGGTGGGCTCTGGGGGTGGTGGGGGCGGGGGTGACCTCGACGTCGTGACCGATGAGCGAGGCCTCGATCCGGGACACCCCGGAGATCGAGGATCTGGGTAACACGATCGAGTATTCGATCTCGCTCTCCCTGATCACGCAGTCGGCCGCGATGGAGGTGAAGGGACCGACGTAGCTGTCCAGGACCCGGGCTCCGGCGCCGATGACGGCAGGGCCGACGATGCGGGAGCGCTCGACCACGGCCCCCGGCTCGACGACCACCCGGCCGATCAGCTCGCTGACGTCGTCGACCAGGCCGTCGACGCGGGCGTCCAGGGACTCCAGGACCAGCCGGTTGACCTCAAGCATGTCGGTGACGTTTCCGGTGTCCTTCCAGTAGCCGGATATGACGGTGGACTCGACCTCGTGCCCCTGCTGGATCAGCCACTGGATCGCGTCGGTGATCTCCAGCTCACCCCGCCACGACGGCTTGAGCTCGGCCACCGCCTCGTGGATCGCGGGGGTGAACAGGTAGACGCCGACGAGCGCGAGGTCGCTCTTGGGCTCGGCGGGCTTCTCCTCCAGCCCGACCACGCGTCCGGAGGCGTCGAGCTCCGCGACGCCGAACTGCCGGGGGTCGCCGACCCGGGTCAGCATGATCTGGGCGGACGGCCGGTCATGAACGAACCGGTCGACGATGCCGCTGATGCCGCCGACGATGAAGTTGTCGCCGAGATACATGACGAAGTCGTCGTCGCCCAGGTAGTCGCGGGCGATCAGCACCGCGTGGGCCAGCCCGAGCGGAGCCTGCTGGCGCAGGTAGGTCACCTGCAGGCCGAGCGCGGAGCCGTCGCCGACGGCCGCCTCGATCTCGGCCTGCGTGTCGCCCACCACGATTCCGATCTCCCTGATCCCGGCGGCGGCGATGGCTTCGAGCCCGTAGAAGAGCACGGGCTTGTTGGCCACCGGGACGAGCTGCTTGGCGGAGGTGTGGGTGATTGGCCGGAGCCGGGTGCCCGATCCCCCTGCGAGCACGAGTGCTTTCACTGCTAGTAGGCCCCTTCTCCGCGGGTGACGGCGCTCCAGGTTTTCCAGAGGATCTGCAGGTCCAGGAAGAGCGACCAGTTCTCGACGTAGCGCAGGTCCAGGCGGACCGACTCCTCCCAGGTCAGGTCGGAGCGGCCGCTCACCTGCCACAGGCCGGTCATGCCGGGCTTGACGACCAGGCGACGGCGCACGTCCTCGCCGTACTGCTTGACCTCCTCGGGCAGCGGTGGCCGCGGCCCGACGAGCGACATCTCCCCGTGGAGCACGTTGAGGAGCTGCGGCAACTCGTCGAGGGAGTAACGGCGGAGGAAGGCGCCCACGCGCGTGATCCTTGGATCGTTCCGCATCTTGAACAGCACGCCGTCGGACTCGTTGTGCCGCTGGAGTTCGAGTTTGAGCCGTTCCGCGTCGTTGACCATGGTACGGAACTTCACGACCTTGAACTCCCGGCCGCCTTTACCCACCCTGACCTGGCGAAACAGTGCAGGACCCGGGCTGGTCGCGCGGATCAGCACGGTGATGACCAGCATGGGAACGGACAGCGCCAGCAGGACCAGCCCCGCTCCGACCCGGTCGAAGAGGCTCTTGGCGAGATGTTTGGCACCGTCGAACTCGGGATGCTCGACGTGGAGCAGCGGCATGCCGGCCACCGGGCGGATGCTGATGCGCGGACCGGCCACGTCCATGAGCGCCGGCGCCACGAACAGGTCGGTGCGGGCGTCCTCCAGACCCCAGGCGAGCCGGCGCAGCGCGGCGCCGTCCAGCTCCGGGCAGGCCAGGATGGCGACGGCGTCGGCATTGACCTCGGCGACCACGTCGGCCACGTCGGTGAAGCCGCCGAGCACCGGGACCCCGTCGACGTCGATGGCCTCGTGACCGGCCGGCAGGCACGCGGCGACCACCGTCATCCCGTGATGCGGCTGCCTTCGCAGCTGCATCACCAGATCGAGCACCGACTCCCGATGCCCGACGGCGACCACCTGGCGCATGTATTCGCCGACGGATCGACGCCGGTGAAGCCGCTTGCGCATCCGGTAGCGGAAGATGACCGTGAGAACGAGGGCGAGCGGAAACATCGCCATGACGAAACTACGGGCGATCGTCGTCTGCGTGGCGTACGCCCCGATCGCGACGGCGGCCGTCAGACCGACCCCGCCGTCGAAGACCGCCCGGAACTCCTCTGTCCCCTCTCCGTGGGCGCGCTTGCGGTAAGCGCCTCCCACCGCCAGCGAGAACGGCCACGCCAGGGCGAGACCGAGCCCCAGCAGCGCCTCCGTTCCCGGAATGAACGCGCCGAACCAGAGCCGGACGCCCAGGACCGACTCACAGGCGATCACCGCACACGCGAGATCTCCTGCGAGCAGGATCCGCGCATAGGAACGTGTCCAGATGCTCGGAGCGGTGCGTACCGAACCGTTGAGGAGCGCAATAGCGGGCTCCTCTGTCCCCACCCTCATACCACCCCACCCTGACGCCCCAGCGTTAACAGATAACGGGACGCTCAACGCGTTTCAATGGTTGACAGGTTTCCCTAATGCATCAGGAGCGTGGATACCCGTAGAAATCCTAGTGATCAAGATCTGGCAGCGGAATAGCGTCCCACTGTCCACTACTGGCCGAAGTCGGGCAGACAGAACATCTTGACGGAACGGTCCAAACATGTAGGTTTTCCCACCGGATTCGACGAGGTCCGCCCCTCGCTCGCCGCGCGGCGGCCGGTGAGCAGCGGCCGGTGATCAGTCGTATTCGAAATCCGGAAAGGCGGAAGGCGGCTCGGGGCTGCGCCAGACGACGACGTAGTCGTCACGGGCGGCGTGCACCGCCTCACCGAGCCGGTCGAGGTCGAAGTCCGGGAGATAGCGGAGGCGGGTCAGGAAGGCGGTGTCGGTGGCCGACTTCGGCACCACGCACCCCTGACCGTCCCGATCCAGAAGTATGTACAGGATGTCTGATTCCGGGTCACCCCCTACCCGCACCTCGACGACGTCCTCCCACGCGAGGGCGTCGACGCTGCCGTCCGCATAGTGACGGGCCACGCCTTCTTCGGTGACATAGACGTAGGAGTCCGGCACTGAATTGCCGTGCATGGCCGCGATTGTGACGACTTCAGGGTGCCCGGTGCAATAGAAACGTCCAAGTCGGACGACCGGTCCGGGCCATGACCACGGACCGCCACCACGCGACCGTCTTGCGGCCCATCCGGTGACACGGTGCGACCGCGGCCGGCCCGTTCCGCCGACGGCCCATCGACGGCCCGTCTGTGGCTTGCCCGGCCCATCAGTGGCCCGTGGCCCGGCCGCCGGCGGCCCGCCGGCGGCCCGCCGCGGATCGCCGGCTCGCACCCCAGCCGTGGTCCAGCGGATCGCCGGCTCGCACCCAGCCGTGGTCCAGGGGATCGCTAGCTCGCACCCCAGCCGTGGTCCAGGTGGGCGGCGACGGCCCGCCTCGCGGTCTCCACCGGCCCCTGGCCGATCGCGTCGAGCAGGTCCCGATGCTCGGCGACCAGCATGTCCCGGTCGGCGTAGACGGTGCGCAGCCGTACCAGGCCGAGGCGGGTCTCGGTGGCCAGCGCGGCGTAGAGCCGCTCCAGCCTGGGGCTGCCCACCGCCACGATCAGCGCCTGGTGCAGCGCCATGTGCTCGGCCACCACCTCCGACCAGGAGGCGTCGCCGGGCAACTCGGCCATCCGGGTCAGTGCCCCGTCGGCCTCCTCGACCCGCCGCCCGGCCAGAGCGGTGGCCATGAGGTCCTCCAGCGGGCGCCGGACGAACATGAGGTCGTCCAGATCGGCCAGCGTCACCTCGGCCACCTGGGCGCTGCGGTGCCGTTCGCGCCTGAGCAGGCCTTCGTGCACGAGCACGGCCAGCGCCTCCCGCACGGTCGGCCGTGCCACGCCGTACAGGGTGGAGAGCTCCTGTTCCGGCAGCGTGGTGCCCGGGGCGATCTCGCCGGAGAGCACCCGGCGGCGCAGGGCGTCGGCGAGGGCGTTGACGGCGGAGACGGGACGGAGCGGAATGGTCACATCGACGACTCTATTGCCGCGCTCTCCACCCGGCGGCCGGAGCGCCGTTCGGGAAGGGCCACCACGGCCAGGCTCACCCCGAGCAGCAGCAGCCCCGTGATCGCGGTGGGCGTGAGCTGTTCGCCGAGCACCACCACGCCGAGCAGTGCGGCGACCGCGGGCTCGGTGAGGGCGAGGGTGGCGGCGGTCGCCACGGGAGTGGTGCGCAGGCCCCTGCCGTACAGGACGTAGGCCAGCGCGGTGGCGACGCATCCGAGATAGAGGGCGGTGAGCAGGCCGCGCGGCTCGGCGAGCCAGGCGGTGCCCGTCCACAGAAGGACGGGGAGCATCACGATCCCGGCCCCGCCGAACATGGCGCCCATCACCGCGCCGGAGGGGGCTCCCGCGCCGATCACCCGGGCCGCCGTCACCGCGTAGAACGCGTAGAGCAGGCCGCCGAGGAGGGCGAGCAGTATCCCGTCCACCCGTGCCTCGCCTCCACCGCCGGTGAGCACGGCACAGCCCGCGATCGCCACCGCGGTCGCCCCTGCCCAGCGCCGGGTGGGCGGGACCCGATCGAGCAGCCAGGACAGCAGGCCGGTGAAGACCGGGCCGCTGCCGATGGCGACCACGGTGCCGATGGCCACCCCGGTCCGGCTGACCGCGGCGAAGAAACACAGCTGGTAGGCGGCCACGGCCACCGCGGCCGGCACCAGCAGGCCCTTGCGCGGCAGGGATCGGAGAGCCGGCGCCGCGGCGACCGCGAGCACGAGACCGCCGACCACCAGACGGGCCGCGGCGAGGGAGACCGGATCGACGCCGGCGACGAGCAGTCCGGCGGTGCCTGCGGTGCCCCAGAGCACGGCGGCTCCGACAATGGCGAGCTTCATGGCTAAATTGTCTGACAACTAGACAATCTGGTCAAGTGCTCGCGGTACGGCAGCGCGTCCCCCGCGGTTTCCGGGGGCGCCCGCGGGTAACTTTGACCGGGTGAAGTCTCAGGGAGTGGCCGCGACCCTGGCGGCGATGACGCTGGCGGCGGTGACGCTGCTGAGTGGATGCTCGCCCGCCGGGTCGTCCGCCCGGCCGGGCACCGGCTCGGGCATCGGCTCGGACGTCCGGCCCACGGCGTCCGCCGGATCGGGCGGCCGGTCCACGACCTCGGCCAGGCCGGCCGTCACACCCCGTCCCGACGCGCGCGGCGCCCTGCCCGTCAGGGCGCTGTCCGCGCTGCCTCCCGAGGCCGCCACCACCTGGCGGCTGATCCGCGACGGTGGGCCCTTCCCCTACCCGCGCGACGGCGTGGTCTTCCAGAACCGGGAGCGCGTCCTTCCGATCAGGGCGCGCGGCTACTATCACGAATACACCGTGCCGACCCCGCGAAGGTCCGACCGGGGCGCCCGGCGGCTGGTCAGCGGCGACGGCGCCGGCGAGCTCTACTACACCGGCGACCACTACCGGTCCTTCGTCACCGTCGACGTGCGAAGGTGACCGGGTTGCCCAGGGGAACGTTCGAAGAGGGATCGCCGGCGGTGTTCGGTGCCAGGCGGCACACCGCCGCCACCCACCGGATCGACGGCTCGGCGGTCACCACCTCCGCCGAGGCCGTGGACGCGATCGCCGAGGCCCTGTCGTTCCCCGACTATTTCGGACACAACCTCGACGCGCTCTACGACTGTCTGACCGACCTGGCGTGGCTGCCGGCGGGCGAGCACCTGCTGTTCTGGCAGCGGGCATCGGCGCTGCGGACCGGCGACCGCCCGGCCTACGAGGCGATCCGCACCGTGCTGGCCGAGGCCGTCGCCGACGACGCCCCCGGCGAGGCCTTCCTTTCGGTCCTTCTCCTGACCGACTGAGCCGTCGCCACGCAGTGCGCGCAGAAGACCCCGTCCCGGCCCTCCGCACAGGTGCAGTACCAGCGCATCGCCCCGTCGACGGCCCGGAACTCCACGCGCGCGGCCCCGTCGTCCACCTCCGCCGTTACCAGTGACGGACTGAACCTGACCAGTTGCACCGCACCCGATCTCTCCAGCTCACCGCCTCGGACCAGCGCGGCCGGTGTCGCGCGGTCCACCTCCGGGCCGATCAGCTCCGCGATCCCCACCATGGTCTCCTCCCCCTCCTATAACAAAGACGTACTAGGGCAGGTGTTGGTTCGCAGTCCCGCGAAAGCTAAAAATCCTTTCTTGATATGAATCACCCGCATCTCTGGCCGCCGATGACCTACGTTGCTAGGGTTTCGCCACTGTTAAACGCACATATCCGTAGTGCGAGGTATTATGGTCGGCCGCAAACATTCGATCAGGTTCAAGATTTTCACCCTCCTACTTGTGCCGATCGTCTCCCTTGTGGCGATTTGGGCGTTTGCGGCGACTCTCACCTTCCAGAGTGGCCGGGCGCTGTTGCGGGCCAGCGAGGGCTACGAGCGCGGCATTCTCCCCACCCGGACGGTGACCACCGCCCTTCAGCACGAGCGGCTGCTGTCCCTGTCCGTCCTGGGCGGCGCCACGAGCTCGCGGGCCGAGCTCGACGCCCAGCGGATCCGGACGAACACCGCCCGGGCGGAGCTGGAACGGCTGGTCCCCTCACTCCAGGAAAGCACGGATCCGGCCGTTTGGAACCGTCTGGTCCAGCTGCTGACCGCGATGGAACGGCTCACCGACATCCGCAGCGGGGTGGACACCCGCGCGACCGACCAGTTGCAGACCCTCGACGCCTACACCGCGATCGTCGGGGCGGCCTTCGCCGTGTACGACAAGATCCGGATCTCCTCTGACGTCGGCCTGAACGATCAGACCCGCACCGTCGTCCTGGTAGGACGCAGCCGCGAGATGCTCAGCCAGCAGGCCGCGCTGATCGCCGGCGCCGTGGCCGAGGGCGGTATGAGCCCCGCAGAGCGCACCAGATTCGGCGATCTGGTCACCGGCCGCAGGCTGCTCTACACCATGGGGGTCAGCCAGTTCGACGAGGAGTTCCAGGGGCTCTACCGGAACCTGCAGGGCTCGGCGACCTACGTCTCGTTCGAGCGGATCGAGAAGGCCGTCACCGCGGCGAACAAGCCGGACCCCTCCTGGGCGGCGGTGGCGGCGAAGCTCTCCGACACCTTCGACGAGCTCGGTGGAGACGTCAGCGAGGGCATCACCCGGCGATCGGGGTCCCTCGCCACCGGCATCCTGATTCAGATCGGCATCGCGGGCGGCCTCGGCCTGGTCGCGGTCACGGTGTCCATCTTCGTCTCGATCCGGTTCGGCCGCCGGATCGGCGCCGAGCTCGTCGGCCTGCGGCAGGCGGCACTCGACCTGGCCAACAAGCGGCTGCCGGACGTGGTCGAACGGCTCCGCCGGGGGGAGGACGTCTGCTCCGAGGCGCAAGAGCTCAACCACGGCACCACCACCGAGATCGTCGACGTCGGCCGGGCGTTCTCCTCCGTCCAGCGGACCGCCGTCGAGGCCGCCGCCGGCCAGGCCCAGATGCGCAAGAGCGTCAACAAGGTCTTCGTGAACCTGGCCAGGCGCAGCCAGTCACTCCTGCACCGGCAGCTCGCCATGCTGGAGACGATGGAGCGGCGCGCCAGCGACCCGGAGACCCTCGACGACCTGTTCGGCCTCGACCATCTGACCACCCGTATGCGCCGCCACTCCGAGGGCCTGATCATCCTGTCCGGCGCGGTCCCCGGCCGCGGCTGGCGGGTGCCGGTCACGATCTACGACGTGGTCCGTGCGGCCGTGGAGGAGGTCGAGGACTACCAGCGCGTGATGGTGAACGTGCCGCAGGGCCCCTCCATGGTGGGCACGGTCGTGACCGACGTGATCCACCTCGTGGCCGAGCTGGTGGAGAACGCCGCCATCTTCTCGCCCCCGCACACCACGGTGAACGTCCGTGGCGAGATGGTGGCCAGGGGCTACGTCATCGAGGTGGAGGATCGCGGACTCGGCATCACCCCGGCGGAGATGGCCCAGCTCAACGAGCGGCTGGCCGGCCCTCCGGAGTTCGACCTGGCCGACAGCGACCGGCTCGGCCTGTTCGTCGTGACGCAGCTCGCCGCCCGGCACGGCATCCGTGTCTCGCTGCGTCCGTCCCCCTTCGGCGGCACCACGGCGATCGTGCTCCTTCCGGGCGAGCTGGTGGCCGACGCGCCCGAGCCCGCGACCGCCCGCTCGGCCGAGGTCGAGTGGACCTCCACCGACAGCGGTCTTCCCAAGCGGGTACGGCAGGCCGTGCCCGAGCGGCGGGCCGTACCGGCCGAGGTGATCGGATCGACCCCGAGCAGTGTGATGACGTCGTTCCGCGATGGATGGCGCCGCGCGGAGCAGGAAAGTGGGGCGGAATGACGGAACGCTGGCTCGACCAGGACGCCGGGCCCATAGTCCGCCCCTACACCCTCACCCGTGGCCGCACCCGCGCCGCCGGGGCCCGGTTCGACCTGATCGCCGTCTTGGTGGCGACCAGGACCCCACCGCCGGACCTGCCGCCCGAGCACGCGCGGATCATGAGGGCCTGCCGTATGCCGGCGTCGGTCGCCGAGCTGGCCTCGGAGACCGGAATGCCGATCGGCGTGCTCAGGGTGCTCCTCGGCGACCTGCGCGAGTCCGGCCTGATCACGGTGCGGCTCCCGGGCAGCAACCTCGCACTCCCCCAGGAAAGCGTGCTTCGCGACGTGCTCGCCGGTCTCAAGGCGCTCTGAGTCGTCACGCCGGTCGGCGGCCCTGCCCACCGCCTGTGACGGCTCGATCGGCGACGGCTCAGTCGGTGGCCAGGCGAGCGTGTCGCTCCACGTCGTATCGCACGCCCTCGTAGCTCAACTTGGCCCGCTCGACCCCCTCGGCCAGGAAGCCCGCTCTGGTCGCCACCGCGCAGGAGGCGGGATTGTCGAGCCGGTGGCCCAGCTCCAGCCGGAACAGCCCCCGCTCCCGGAACGCCCAGTCCGCCAGCCTCCGGGCCGCGGCCACGGCCACTCCGCGCCCTCTGGCGTGCGGCACGGTCCAGTAGGACACCCAGCCGGTGGCGTGCGCGTCGATGTTGCTCACCGCCACGTTCCCCACGACCTGGCCGTTCGCCACCACGGCGAACGCCTGCGCGTCGTCGCGGAACCCCCACAGCCCGATCCATTCCAGTGCCGCCCGGGGCGTGTCGATCGGCCGGGCCGCCTGCTGCGCCATGTCCGGGGAGCCGAACGCGCCGAGCAGGACCGGCACGTCGTCGGGCCGCCAGCTCCGCAGTTCCACCTCGGTCATGCAGTGCAGGCTATTGCCGCGGCCGGTGGTCCGGGAAGACCGGCCGTGCCCGGCCGCGGGTTCAGAAAACCACCCCAGATCTTGTGAGAGCGCTCCCACGAAGGACATCATTGCCTCCATGACGACTGTTCGGCCCTACCGCTCCGATGACCGCACCGCGCTCTACGACATCTGCGTGCGAACCGCGCACGACGGTGGCGACTCCCGGCACCTCTACCCCGACCTCGACCTGATGCCCAGCATTTTCGCAGCTCCATACGCCTTTCTGGAGCCGGACCTGACCTTTGTCCTCGACGACGGGGAGCGGGCGGTCGGCTACGTCCTCGGCACGGCCGACACCGCCGCCTTCGTCGAGGCCTTCCGCTCCTCGTGGCTGCCGTCGATGAGAGAGCGTTTTCCGGCCCTCGACGGTCCGGCCACGACTCCGAGCGAGGTGATGATCGATCTGATGTACCGCCCGGAGCGCATGCTCCTGCCGGAACTGGCCGCCTACCCGGCGCACCTCCATATCGACCTGCTCCCGGAGCACCAGCGCAAGGGCCACGGCCGGGCGCTGATGAACGCCTTCCTCGACGCGCTGCACCGCAAGGGGGTGGGGACGGTGCACCTGGGCATGGTCACCGCCAACACCCCCGCCCGAGCCTTCTACGACCGTCTCGGTTTCCACGAGATCCCGGTTCCCGATCCCGGCCCCCTCACCTACCTCGGCCGGGGGACGGATCGCGCGGCGGAGCCCGGCGTGTAGGGCCCACCCTCCTCCGGCGGGCCGGCTCCCGTCCGGACGCCGTTCGCATGATCGTCCGCATCCGATCGGGAGTCCCAGATAGTTCCGGGGATGGATGGGCACTCAGCACGTATGAGTGACGATTCGCAGAGGCACGACTTCCGCCGAGACGGCTTCGGGGACGAAACTCTGGGCCGCCCCAAAACGATGGGCGAGATAGCTGTGAACCTGGCGGTCAGCGAGGCGCTCGCCAATCACGGCCATCACGCGCTGGTCAACGCGCATGAGAGCGCGGCCGACAATCATGAGCTCATGGCGAGAGCGGGTGTGGGGGACATCGACGAGCACCTCGATCTGGCGCAGTGGCATCGCTGGTGCGCGATCGTGGAGGATCAGATCGCCGACGAGGCCGATCGGCGGACTCCGGCCCGACGGGACAACGGACCGGCCAGACGGGACGGCGACTCCTGAGCGTGGTGCCCGCCGCGGCGGCCGTTTCCGGGGAAAGACGCCGGACCTTCGGTTGAGGCCTCCTCCGGAGGCTACGGGATCTTCAGCACCACGATGGCGATGTCATCGCTGGGCAGGCCTGACTGGAACGCCATCACCTCGCCCATCAGGTTCTCGGCGATGGCCGCCGCGCCCTCGTCCCGCGAGGCGGCGAGCGTCTCCCGCATCCTCTCCTCGCCGAAGAACCCCCCGGAGCCGCGCCCCTCGACGACGCCGTCGGTGTAGAAGACGACGACGTCCCCGGGCGCGAGCTCGACGGTGACGTCGTGGAGTTCCACGGCGTCCAGGACGCCCAGCACGGTTCCGGGGCGGCCGATCATGGTGATCCCACGCCGGGAGACGTGTACGGCGGGCGGGTGCCCGCCCAGGGACAGGGTGAGGCGGAACCGCTCCCGGGCGTCCCGGTGGACCTGTGCGTAGACGGCCGTCAGAAACCGGTCCGTGCGCTCGGCCAGCAGCATCTCGTTGAGGGCCGCCAGGATCTCCGAAGGACGGCTCTGCCGGATGGGCGCGGCCCGCAGGGTATAGCGGGCCAGGCTGGTGACGACGGCCGCCTCCACCCCCTTGCCGCACACGTCCCCAAGGGTGAGCGCCCAGCCGTCAATGATCTCGTACATGTCGTAGAAATCGCCGCCGACCTTGTCCCCCCGCCCGGCCGGCCGGTACAGCCCCGCGACGTCCATCCCGGGGACGCGGGGCAGCGCCGGGGGGATGAAGCTCCGCTGCAGGGTCCGGGAAAGCTCGAACGCCTGTCTTTCCGATCGTTCCGCCCGCTGCCGCGCGTGCAGGAGCTCGCGTTCGTACTCCCGGCGGTCGCTGGCCTCGACCACACCGATCCAGATCTGCTCCGTCCGGGTGGGGGTCCGCTCCTTGCGCACCGCGTTGAGCAGGACCGGGACCCGCTGCCCGTCCGCGCACCGCAGCTCGACCGCGATCTCCCTGACCTGTGCCTGCAACGCCAGCAGCGGGGCGAAATGCGTCTCGTAGAAGATGCGGTCGCCGACCGCCAGCAGGTCGTGGATCCGGACCCGGCCGATCAGGTCCTGCCTGCGATATCCCGTCAGGTCGAGCATCGTGCGGTTGACCCTGATGATCGTGCCGTCGCTCCCGGTGGAGAGGAGGCCGCAGGGGGCGTCCTCGTACAGATCCTCCAGGTCCCCGGCGGCGTTCCCGGACGCCCGTTCGTCATCACGAGCGGTCACGGATCACCCGCGGACAGGAAGGCCTTGATCGCGGTGATGGTCTCCTCCGGGGCGCTGAGGTTGGGGCAGTGCCCGGTCGCGCGCATCAGCGTCAGCACGCTGCCCGCGACCGCCCGGTGGACGTAGGCCCCCACCTGCGGCGGAGCGAGCGCGTCGCTGGAGCACTGCAGGATCAGCGAGGGGATGCGGACCTTCGGGAGATCCTCGCGGTTGTCGGACAGGAACGTCGCCCTGGCGAACCGCTTGGCGATCTCGGGGTCGGTACGGCAGAAGCTGTTGGTCAGCTCCTCTCCCAGCTCCGGGCGGTCCGGGTTGCCCATGACCACCGGCGCCATCCGGCTCGACCATCCGAGGTAGTTGCTGTCGAGCGAATCGACGAGCTCCTCGATGTCGGCGTCGCTGAACCCGCCCACGTAGTCCCCGTCGTCGATGTAGCGGGGTGAGGGCGACACCATGACCAGCGTGCCGATCCGGTGGGGGGCGCGGATGGCCGCGAGCACGCCCACCATCGCGCTGACCGAGTGCCCGACGAAGACGGCTCCGGTGAGGTCCAGCTCCTCGCAGACGTCGAGGACGTCCTGGGCGTAGCCGTCGAGCGAGGCGTAGCGCTCGGCGGAGTAGGCGGACATCTCCGACTGCCCGGCTCCGACATAGTCGAACAGGACGGTCTCGTAATCGTCCTCGAAGGCGGGGGCCACATAGCGCCACATGCTCTGGTCACAGCCGAACCCATGGGCGAAGACCATGGGAACCCCGCCCCGCCGGCCGGCGACCTTGACGTTGTTGCGAGCCATGATGTCCATCGCCCGACTTTAGCCATCGCACAGACAAGGAAGAACATATACATCTATACGGCGTGATATAAGTTTTTTACATTACAAAAGTAATTTAAAGCGACATAGCCGTATGCATGCATTGAACATCCCGTCCCCGGTACGCGCCGCGGCGCGTACCGGGGACGGCCGGCCGCCCGCCTCTTCCTTTCCGGCCGGCCCGGCCGCCGCCCGGTCTCACATGTTGATCATGTGGCCCGCCAGCCCGTGGATCGCCTCCTTGACCGCCTCACCGAGGGTGGGGTGGGCATGCACGTTGCGTGCCACCTCGTGGACCGTCAGGTCCCACTGCTGGGCCAACGTCAGCTCGGGCAGCAGCTCGGTGACCTCCGGCCCGATCAGATGGGCGCCGATCAGCTCCCCGTGCTCGCCGTCGCTGAGGATCTTGACGAATCCGGTGACGTCGCCCAGCCCGTGTGCCTTGCCGTTGGCGGTGAACGGGAACTTCGCCACCTTGACGTCGAAGCCCTGTTCGTGGGCCTGCGCCTCGGTGAATCCGAAACTGGCGATCTGGGGCTGGCAGTACGTCGCCCGCGGGATCATCACGTAGTCGAGCTCCATCGTCTCCGCCTCCGCGATGGTCTCCGCCGCGATGATCCCCATCGCCTCGGCGGCGTGCGCGAGCATCAGCTTGGCGGTCACGTCGCCGATGGCGAAGATGTGCGGCACGCTCGTACGGCACAGGCCGTCGACGTCGACGGCGCCGCGGTCGGTCAGCTTGACGCCCGTGTTCTCCAGCCCGTAACCGGTGACGCGGGGCTGGAAACCGATCGCCTGCAGCACCTTGTCGGTTTCGAGCACCTCCTGCCGCCCCTCGCGCGAGACCGTCACCCGCACCTTGTCGCCGGATTCGTCGATGGACTCCACGCGGGTCGAGGTCAGCACCTCGATGCCGAGCCGCTTGTAGCGCCGCGCGAGCTCCGCCGAGACCTCCTCGTCCTCCAGGGGGACGATGCGATCGAGGAACTCCACGATCGTCACCTTGACCCCGTAGTTGTGCAGCACATAGGCGAACTCGACCCCGATCGCGCCCGCCCCCGCGATGACGATGCTGCCGGGGAGGCTGTCGCTCAGGATCTGCTCCTCGTACGTCACGACCCGCTCGGTCACCGACGTCCCCGGCAGCAGCTTCGTGGTCGCTCCCGTCGCGACGATGCAGTGGTCGAACGTGACCGTCTGCGCGCCGCCGTCGGAGCCGGTCACCTGAAGCGTGTTGGCGTCGACGAAGGTGCCGCGGCCGTCGTATTCGGTGATGCCGTTCTTCTTCATCAGGTAGTGCACCCCCTTGACCCGCCCGTCGGCGACCTTGCGGCTGCGCTTGAAGGCCTCGCCGTAGTCGAAGGTGACCTGACCGTCGACGCGGATGCCGTACGTCTTGGCCTCGTGGGTGAACAGGTGGGCGAGTTCGGCGTTGCGCAGCAGCGCCTTGGAGGGGATGCATCCCACGTTGAGGCAGACGCCACCCCAGTAACGCTCCTCGACGACGGCGGTGCGCAGGCCCAGCTGGGCGGCCCGGATCGCGGCCACGTAGCCGCCGGGGCCCGCACCGAGGACGACGAGGTCATAGTGAGTGCTCATGCATCGGACGATAGCCAAACGGCCGCACCCGGCCCGCTCGGGGCCCGCTACCGGGCCTACCGGGCCACCGGTCGCAGGTGAACACGGCCTTGCCGCTCATTGCCGGGGCTCCGCGAGCAGGCCGCGAGGCCGGACGAGACGGGAC
Organism: Streptosporangium sp. CA-135522; assembly: GCF_050949235.1. Lineage (NCBI taxonomy): Bacteria > Bacillati > Actinomycetota > Actinomycetes > Streptosporangiales > Streptosporangiaceae > Streptosporangium > Streptosporangium sp. CA-135522. The sequence continues at coordinate 752,941 of NZ_CP192026.1, read as the reverse complement.
GCATCGCCGGAAAGATCGTGCACCGCGTGAACCCGGAATGAATCTGGACTTCCACTCTTGACGCCCATATTTCAAAGAAGTTAAATCAAGTATCAAAATAAGACGTTTATTTACTGTGAGTCACAAATCACGCCTTACCCGCTGTTAGACCTTCCACCCCCCGGATCCCCTGTGGAGACAAGCATGAGAGGTCTATCCCGTCCTGCCGCTTCATGGACCGCTTCGGCGGTCCTGGCGGCTCTGATGGCCGTACCGTCGAGCCCGGCCTTCGCGGACAGCCTGTTGTCACAGGGCAAGACCACGACGGCCTCATCGACCGAGAACGGCGGCACCGGCCCGGCCCTGGCCGTCGACGGCGACACCGGCACCCGCTGGTCCAGCGCGAGCACCGATTCCCAGTGGCTTCAGGTGGACCTGGGGGCCTCGGCGAGCATCAGCAAGGTCGTGTTGAACTGGGAGGCCGCCTACGGCAGCGGATACAGGATCCAGTCGTCCGAGAACGGGACCACGTGGACGGACCTGAAGACCGTCACCGGCGGTGACGGCGGCATCGACGCCTGGGACGTCACCGGCAGCGGCCGGTACGTCCGGATGCTCGGCGTCACGCGGGCCACCGGTTACGGCTACTCGCTGTGGGAGCTCGCCGTGCACGTCAGATCCGACGGCCCGCAGGTGCCCGGCGGCGGGGACCTGGGCCCGAACGTCCACGTCTTCGACCCGTCCATGTCCAGCGCCGCGATCCAGAGCCGGCTGGACGCGGTCTTCAAGCAGCAGGAGTCCGCGCAGTTCGGCACCGGGCGTCACGCCTTCCTGTTCAAGCCGGGCTCCTACAACGTGAACGCCGACATCGGCTTCTACACCTCGATCGCCGGCCTGGGGCAGTCACCGGACGACGTCACCATCAACGGCGGCGTGACCGTCGACGCGGGATGGTTCAACGGCAACGCGGCCCAGAACTTCTGGCGGTCGGCGGAGAACCTGTCGATCCAGCCGACCGGCGGCAGCAACCGGTGGGCGGTCTCCCAGGCCGCGCCGTTCCGGCGGATGCACGTCAAGGGCGCGCTGAACCTGGCGCCGACCGGATACGGCTGGGCCAGCGGTGGCTACATCGCCGACAGCAAGATCGACGGCGCCGTCGGACCGTACTCGCAGCAGCAGTGGTACACCCGTGACAGCTCTGTCGGCGGCTGGGTCAACGGCGTGTGGAACATGGTGTTCTCCGGGGTGGAGGGCGCCCCCGCCGGCTCCTTCCCCGAGCCGCCCTACACCACGCTGAACACCACGCCGATCAGTCGTGAGAAGCCGTATCTCTACGTGGACGGCAACGGCGGCTACCGGGTGTCCGTGCCGTCCAAGCGGACCGGCGCACGCGGTGTGAGCTGGGCGAACGGTTCCACCCCCGGCAGTTCGCTGCCCCTGTCCCAGTTCTACGTCGCCAAGCCGGGCGACTCGGCCGCGACCATCAACACCGCGCTCGGCCAGGGCCTGAACCTGCTCCTCACCCCGGGCGTCTACACCGTCGACCGGCCGATCGACATCACCCGGCCGAACACGGTGGTGCTGGGGCTCGGCCTGGCCACGCTGATCCCGGGCAACGGGGTCAGCGCGATCAAGGTGGCCGACGTGGACGGCGTGCGGCTCGCCGGGTTCCTGATCGACGCGGGCACCCAGAAGTCCGACGTGCTCGTGGAGGTCGGCCCGCAGGGGTCGAGCGCCGACCACGCCGCCAACCCGACCACGCTGCAGGACGTGTTCGTCCGGATCGGCGGCGCCTTCGCCGGCAACGCCACCACCAGCGTCGTGGTCAACAGCGACGACGTGATCATCGACCACACCTGGCTGTGGCGCGGCGACCATGGCGCGGGCATCGGCTGGAACGTCAACACCGCCGAGACCGGCCTGGTGGTCAACGGTGACGACGTGCTCGCCACCGGCCTGTTCGTCGAGCACTACCGCAAGTACGACGTGGAGTGGTACGGCGAGCGCGGTCGGACGATCTTCTTCCAGAACGAGAAGGCGTACGACCCGCCCAACCAGGCGGCCTATATGAACGGCGCCACCAAGGGATGGGCCGCCTACAAGGTCGGCGACGCGGTCACCACTCACGAGGGCTGGGGCCTGGGCAGCTACGTCTACTTCAACGTCGACCCGACGATCGAGGTGGACCACGCGTTCGAGACGCCGGTGAAGCCGGGCGTCAGGTTCCACAGCCTGCTCACGGTGTCCCTCGGCGGCAACGGCCGGGTCAACCACGTGATCAACGACACGGGCGCTCCCGCCTCCGGGACGGCGACGATCCCGTCCAAGGTCGTCTCCTATCCCTGAAGCACTGAAGCCCTTGAGGCGTTTGAGGCAGCCGAAGCGGTTGAGGCAGCTGAGGCCCTGAGGCATCGAACCCGCCTGATCGGCGGCGATCCCCACTCCGTCCGCCGATCAGGCGCTCCACCCGCGGGCCGTGGGCCTCTCCATCGGGGAGACCCACGGCCCGCCGTTCGCCACCGACCGCGAACCGCCGGCTGGATCCACAGCCATGCCACGGACGCGCCCCCGCTCGCCCGTGATCGGCCGAGGCCGCTTCACGAGGAGATCTCGACCGTCCTGCACCAGGTGTCACGGTCCTCGATGCGGTTAAGCATGCAGTGGGCGAGGTCCGCCCGCGAGACGGTCTTCGGGTTCTGCAGGTGCCGATCCATCGCCACCCGGTAGCTTCCGGTGAGCGGCCCGTCGGTGAGCATCGGAGGGCGGATGATCGTCCAGTCGACGGCGCTGTCCCTGACGATGCCTTCCATGGCGGTCATGTCGGCGTAGCCGTGGCGGTAGAGACGCTGGATGAGGAATCTGGTGACGAGCCGCTGGGGCAGCGGGATCCCGGGAGGAATGTCGAGACCGGCCGACGACAGGCACACCAGGCGGCGCACCCCGGCGTGGCGCATGGCGTCGATGATGTTGGCCGTTCCCCGGGAGTAGACGGTGGTGGGATGCTTGCGGTCCCTGCTGCCCAGGCAGGACAGGACCGCGTCGTGGCCTTCGACGGCGGCCTGCCACGTTCGCGGCTCCAGCGCATCCCCGGTGATGACGGTCGGCCGGGCGCGGCCACCCGCGGGAATCCGGTCCGGGGTGCGGGCGACGACGGTGACGTCGTGACCGGCGTCGAGCGCCTGGGCCAGGAGCGCGGCGCCGGTGCCGCCGGTGGGGCCGAAGACGAGCAGTTTCACGGCCGGTCCGCGCGGGTGCCGGCCAGCGCGTCGACCAGGGCGGCGGCCAGGGCCTGCTGGCCGGCCAGGGAGAGGTGCAGGCCGTCGTCGAGGTGGAAGTGCTCCGCGTTCGGCCCGGAGATGGCGGGGTGGCTGTCGACCGTGAGGTCCGGTTGCGCGTTCAGGATCTTCCTGATGGCCTCGATATCACGGTTGACCCAGGTGATCCCGGCTCGCTGGAAGTGCGGGTAGGCCGCGACGCGCGCCTCGTTCAGCGGAGTCGGGGTGATCCACGCCCATCGCGCCGCGGTACGCCGTACGGCGAGATCGTGCAGGGTGCGCAGGTTGCGTTCGGTCTCGTCGAGGCTGACCAGGGTCGGCTCGCCGGCCGATCCCAGACGCTGGGCGTCGTTGCCGCCGAGCATGCACAGCACCCAGTCCGGGCGATGGAAGGAGAGCCCCGGCAGCGCGGCCAGGGCCTGGGTGGTCGTCTGCCCGGAGATCGCCGTGTTGACCAGGACGATGCCGTCGGCGGGACGACGGAGATCGAGGATGTGACGCAGGATCTCGAACCACGACAGGAGGTCGTCGGTGGTGCTCTCGCCGACGGCCACGACACGCTGGCCGGGGGCGAAGGGCAGCCGGTCGACCTTTTCCGCGAACCCGGGGTCGTCGAGCAGTTCCGCCGCCGCGCCGCGGGCCTGTTCTTCGTGGGATCGGCGCACCTGCCGGTAGGCGGCCGTGTCCAGCCCGAACAGGACGGCCAGACGATCGTCGTCGAGCCCTCCGAGATAGCCCAGGACCTTCTCGGGGTGCTGGAACCGTACGAGTCGTTCGATCAATGCGGTGTTCATGCGTCCGTGTCCTTCGTGCGGGAACCGCTCTTGTTGGCTCGGGTGCGGGGCAGCAGGAACCCCGCGGTGACGAGCCAGGCCAGGGCGGTGAAGCGGGCTATGGGCAGCGAGATGGCCGCGTCGGAGACCAGCAGGGTGAGCGTGGACAGTTCGGCCACCAGGGCGATGGCCAGGCCGGCGAACGCGAGCGGGCGCGGCAGCAGACCGGCCAGCAGTCCCGGTACGGCGATGCCCGCCACGAGCAGCCCGAGGAAGACGACGTGCCCGGTGCCTCCGGTGGCGAAGGCGAGGTCCTGCAAAGCTCGGACCACGGCGGACTCGGCGAGCACCTCCGGGCGTGACAGCACCCAGCTGAACATCGCGGACAGGGCCAGCATGGCGGCGGCCAGCGCGCCGCCGACCAGGGCGATGGTGGCACCGGGCGCGCGGACGCCGAGACTGTGCAGGCGGGCCGAGGCGGTGGCCGCGTAGATCGCCATCGGAACCGAGGCGGCGAACTGCAGGAACCCGCTCACCTGCACGGCGTTTTGGTGATCGTGGAAGTAGGCCAGGATCTCGGCCGAGGAGCCGAACGGCGAGGGGAAGGTCTCGCCGCCCGCCATGACCGTGCTGACCACGATCCCGGCGAGGAACAGCACCGTGAACACGACGGCGAGGATCCCCAGCGGCGGCCCGGACTGTGCCTGTCGCGGGGCGCGCTCGACGGTCGTCACACGATCACCCGCCCGCCGGTCAGGTCGAGGGTGACCCCGGTGATCCAGGATGACGCGTCCGAGGCGAGATACAGCACGGCCTGGGCGACGTCGCTGGGCTGCCCGATGCGGCCGAGAGGGTAGGTCGCGGCCAGTTCGTCCAGTTGCCCGGCGGACATGAACCGCTGCATCTTCTCGTTGAGCACGGCGGAAGGAGCCAGGCAGTTGACGCGGACGCCCTGCTCGCCGACCTCGTTCGCCAGGTGCTTGGTGAACATCACCACGCCGGCCTTCGCCGCGGCGTACGCGGCGTTCGCACCGCTCGGCCGGCGGCCCGCCGTGGAGGACATGGTGATGATCGTCCCTTCGCCCCGCTCGAGCATGGCGGGCAGGAACGCGGTCACCGTCAGGTAGACCGAGGTCAGCTCGGACTCGATGACCGCGAGCCACCGCTCGGCTCCGAGCTGGACGGTGGGCGTCGGCGCACCCTGGCCGCCCGCGAACGCCGCGAGGATCTCCACCGGTCCCAGCGCGCGCTCGACCGTGTCGCGCATGTTCCGCACCGCGGCCTCGTCGGTGACGTCGCCGGGCGCCGCCACCGCCGTGCCGCCGTCCGCCGTGATCCGCGCGACGACCGCGTCGATCGCCGCCCGGTCGCGGCCGTTCACCGCGACTGCGACCCCGTTGGCCGCCAGGGCGCGGCAGGTCGCCGCGCCGATTCCACGTGAGCCGCCGGTCACCAGCGCGACCTTGCCGGCCAGGGCCGGATAGCGCGGCCAGTCCTCACTTACGCCATCGAGCACGTCCATCTCCGTTCTCTAATGTGAACCATTTATAGCACAGAACTATTTCCTGCCAGTACTATCACTGCATGACCACGCAGCCGCAGACCGGCCACGACGACGGATCGGCGCCGCGGTCCCAGCCGAGGGGCACGGCGTTCCTGCTCTCCCAGGTGGGCGCGCACGCCGCGGCGCGGTTCGCCGAACGGATCGGCGGCCTCGGGGTGGTCCCCTCCGACACCGGGCTCCTCCGGATGATCGCCACCCGGCCGGGGCGCAGCCAGCAGTCCCTGGCCGAGGAGCTGGGAGTCGTGCCGAGCCGGGTCGTCGCGCTGGTCGACGGCCTGGAGCGAAAGGGGCTCATCGAGCGACGGCGGAACCCGCAGGACCGCCGCAACTACGCGCTGCACCTCACCGACGAGGGCACGCGCGTGATGGCCGGAATGCGTGATCTCGCCTCCGCGCACGAGGACGAGATCTGCGCCGCGCTCGACGACGCCCAGCGCGCGCAGCTCACCGAGCTGCTCGAGGCCATCGCCGTCCAGCAGGGCCTCACCCCGGGCGTTCACCCCGGATACCGGCACCTGACCCGATGACCGTGGCGGGGAGCCGAGCCGGCGGAAGGTAGGCGTCACCGGCGGCGGCCGGGACGGCCGTCCCCGCACTCGGGCGGCGGCGGGATCGCCGTCCCCGCACCCAGGTGACGACGGCCGGGATCACCGCCCCCGCACTCAGGCGCCGGTGATCTCCTCGGGGGGCAGGGCGGCGAGCGCCTGCAGGGCGCGCAGGAACCCGCGCCGGTCCTCGGCCGGGATGCGCGCCAGCAGGCGCTCCTCCTTACGCCGGATGCCCGCCTGCGCGGAGTCGCGAACGCGGCGGCCTTCGGCGGTCAACGACAGGACCCGGGCGCGCCGGTCGGCGGGGTCGGGAGTCCGCTCGATGAGACCCTTCCGCTGCAGGTCGTCGAGATATCCGATGATGCGGGTCTTGTCCGCGCCGATGGACTCCGCGAGCGCGGCCTGGGTCCGCAGCGGCCGCTCGTCCAGCGCGAGCAGGACCACGTAGGCCCACATCGACAGGCCATGCTCGTGCAGCACAGGCATCTCGGCGTCGATCAGCGCCCGGCTCAGCGGGCTGATCATCGCGGCCAGGTCGGGACGGTCGTACACGACATCACACTATACGGATTGACCGATGATAAACCTCCGTAGATAATATGCTAGCGCTTACTATTTAAGGAGCCATCATGGACATTCGAGACCTGGACCGGCGCGCGGTGCGCGCGAGCGTGGAAGTGGTCGCCAGGGCGACGGCCGATGATCTCCGCAGGCCGACGCCGTGCGCCGATTGGACGTTGGCCGATCTGCTCGCCCACATGACCGTCCAGCACCGTGGCTTCGCCGCCGCGGCGCGCGGAGCAGGGGACGACCTGGCGGTGTGGCGGGTCCAGCCGCTCGGCGACGACGCCGTCTCGGTCTACGCCGAGGCCGCCGAACACGTGCTGGCGGCGTTCGCGGAAGACGGCGTGCTGGAGCGCGCGTTCACCCTGCCCGAGCTCGCGCAGTCCGGGTCCGACCGGAGCCCGGCGTTCCCCGCGGCACAAGCCATCGCCTTTCACTTCATCGACTACCTCGTGCACGCCTGGGACGTCGCCCAGGCGCTCGGCGTCGAGTTCACGGCGGACCCGGAGCTCGTCGAGGTCGCCTGGCCGATCGCCCAGATGGTCCCGGACGGCGAGCAGCGTCGCCTGCCGGGTGCCGCGTTCCAGCCGAGCCTGGCCGCCCCCGAGGGCGGCACCCGCTTCGACCAGGTCCTCGCCCTGCTCGGCCGCTCCACCGCACGAACCACCTCGCTCCCGTCGGGGTGACCTCGATGACAGGGGCCGAGGTCACCCCGACGGCACATCCCGGGAACCGGAACGATCCGTGGGGAGAACAGCCGAAACCCCGGCCGGAGGATCGGCGTGGAACCCGACCGGGAGAATCCGGGAGAATACCGTCCCACCGATGAGTTCATGCCGGGAGCATCGTCACAGCCGGCATGACACGACTTCTCCTGAACAAGAACGTCATCATCTACGGCGCCGGCGGGATCGGCGGCGGCGTCGCCGCCCTCTTCCCGCAGTTCGGCCTTCCGCCCGTCCATGTCGAGCGGGGCGCGTCCGGGGAGAAGGTCGCCTACGTTCGCATGTTCTCGGGAACGGTACGCGTGCGAGACCGGCCGCGGTTCGGTCGGGACGGTAACGGGGACAACGGGGGACCGAGGGGAAGGCCACCGCGATCAGCGTTTTCGATCGCGGCTCGGACGTCAGGCGCGCGTCGATCGCCGCAGGGCAGATCGGCAGGCTCTGGGGGCTCGACGACGTCCGGATCGGCGACACGCTCGGCGTACCGCGAACGAAGGCCGTAGAGCGTCGCCATTTCGCCCCGCCGACGTTGGAAACGGTCGTCGTCCCCCGCCGGCCGGGTGCACGAACTGCAGCAGCGGCTACCGGCCCTGACACGTGGCGAGGGCGTGGCGGAATGCGCCTTCGACCGCTACCAAGCGGTCTCCGGCACGATTCCGGCCCGGCCGCGGACGGACCACAATCCGCTCGACCGCAAGGAATACCTGCTGCACGTCGTACGGCAGGTCTGACATCCCGCCCGCGTCCGCCGGCCGCGCGTCAACGCGGCGCACCGCCTCGCGGGTCGGTAGATGACGGCAGAGCGTGCCGACGCCGACTCCCGCGTCCTTCGCGGGCGCGTGGGGCGGCCCGCATGAGCCGCCACCCGGGGTCGATGTCAGTGGTAGTAGCCCTCCACCGGTATGCGCGCCTCGTCGAAGAGGGCGGGGCCTTCGGCGGGGGCGTCGGAGAAACCGCCGCCGGGCGGTTTGAGGGTGGCGAGCTGGTCGCCGGACAGGGCGTAGACGACGCGGCCCAGGCCTGAGCGCGCGATGGCGCCGGCGCACATGCCGCAGGGCTGGCAGCTGGTGTACATGGTGGTGGCGGCCGCGGCGGCGGGATCGAGCTCGCGGGCCGCCCACCGGGCCAGCTTCAGCTCCGGATGGGCGGTGATGTCACGGTCGGTGAGAGAGGTGTTGTGCTCTTCGACCAGGACGGTGCCGTCCGGACCGGCCAGCAACGAGCCGAACGGCGGGTTGCCGCCGGCGCGCGCCGTAGCGGCCAGTTCGATGGCCCGGCGCAGGAGTTTCTCGTCATCGTGTGTCACTGTTGCTCCTTCGAGGTGTGGTCGGCGATCAGATTCTCCCGGGCCGCGACGGTCGCCAGTGCCTGCCAGGCCGGCTGCGGGCGGCGGGTCTCGGCCGGATCGCCGTTGAACGGGTCGAGCACGACGGTCTCGGCGCCGAGCGCGCGCAGTTCCTGCAGATCGTCATGGATCTGGTCGGCCGTGCCCTCGCCCGCGAGGCGTCCGGGATCGGTGATCGGCGTGTCGGTGAGCCGTAGGGCGATGCGGGGTGCCAGGGCCGGCATCGGCCGCCGCTGCTCGTGCGCGAAGCCCTTCATCCGCTCCAGTACCTCGCGCAGCCGCGACGGGGTCAGGCGCAGCGGATGCCACGCCTCGCCCAGGCGTACGGCCCGGCGCAGGGCGGCGTCGCTGCTGCCGCCGACCCAGATCGGGATGTGCCCGGCGCGGTAGTCCTGCTCGTCGTCCCAGGCGGCGCGCATCGCGCGCAGGTATTCATCGGTCAGCGCGCCGCGCCTTTCGAACGGCACTCCCAGGGCGGCGAACTCCTGCCGCGCCCAGCCGACGCCCACGCCCAGAACCAGCCGCCCTCCGCTGAGCCGGTTGAGATTGGCGGCCATGCGGGCCATGAGCAGGGGGTGACGATACGGGACGATGAGTACCGTGGTGCCAAGCTGGATCCGATGGGTGACGCCGGCCAACCAGGCCAGGGTGGTGAAGGGCTCGTAGAACGGCGCCGGATACTGCTCGGCGACGTCGGGCGTCACCGCGACATGGTCGGAGACCATGAGCAGATCGAAGCCGAGGCCCTCCACCGTCTGCGCCCACTGCCGCAGCATGTCGGGGTCGGTGCCGGGACCGAAGTTCGGGACATTCACGCCTATTCGCACCGCTTCAGGCTATCCACTGCCTTCGAAGTCACTGAAGAGCTTTCTCCCGGCATATAGCGACTTTGGCAGGGTATCTGCCGGTATATTCGGCGAATGACCGTGATTCTCGATCAGATCGACTGGTCCATCCTGGCCGAGCTGCAGCACGACGGCCGCATCCCGCTCACCGAGCTGGGTCGCCGGGTGAGCCTGAGCGCCTCGGCGGTGACCGAGCGGGTCAGACGGCTGGAGACCGAAGGAGTCATCACCGGTTATCGGGCCGAGGTGGACCTGGCGAAGGTCGGTTTCGCGGTGCTCGCCGTAGTCCGCCTGAAATATCCCGGCAACCGGCACGAGCCGCTGCACCGGCTGCTGGAGGAACGCTCGGAGATCCTGGAGTGCCTGCGCACCACCGGTGACGACTGTTACACGCTGAAGGTGACCGCGACGTCCATGCCGCATCTGGAACGGCTCGTCGGCGAGCTGTCCGGCTTCGGCAGCACCACGACCAGCATCGTCTACAGCCAGACGCTGACCTACCGCGGCCCTCGAACCCCGTGACCGGGCGCGCGGACGGAGACCGAGGCGCACAGGATCATCGAGGGCATCGGGGCTTTAGGGACGGACCGGGAGAACGCCCGAGCCCGCGCGCGAAGCGCGGACGGCGAGGTCTGCGAAGTCGTCAGCCGGAGACGCCGAGGAAGAAGGCGACCGGAATCAGGGCGACGGTCAGGACGACGGCCCACCACCTGGGGAGAGGACTCTCCTTCAGGACCGTGACACCGAGCGGCACCAGGGCGACAGCCAGGCCGAGGACGGCCGCCAGCGAGATCGGGTCGCTGCTGCCCTTGAGCACGCCGAGCGGCAGTCCCGCCGCGAGGGCGAGCGCCAGGCAGCGCGCGACACCGGCCGCGCCGGCGCCGAGGGCCCTGGCGCGGAAGGCGCCGAGCGCGAGCACGATCCAGCCGGTCATGATGAAGACGTTGACCACCTTGAAGACGTGGAAAGCGCCATAGGTGCCGCTGACGGCCTTCTGCGCCGCCTCCAGACCGAGAGCGTCCACCATCTGGAAGGCCAGGTGGCCGGCCCCCGCGTGGAAGACGCGGCCGAACAGGCCGAGAACCACCAGCGTGACCCCCCACCTGGCCCAGCCGGGGTGGGAGACACCGATCCTGCGGGACAGAGAGGTCACCGCGGGCCACAGGAGCACGCATCCCGCGGCGAAGAGGCTGTAGGAAAGGACCATCTGCCCTGGCTGCGCGGCATAGGCCGCCAGCTGGCCGGGAAAGAAGTCGGTCTCCTCGATCCGCGCCAGCACGCCCGCCAGGAGCAGCAACGGCCCGAGGACCAGGCCGACGCCCTCGACCCAGGGGACGGGGAGCGTCACACGGTCGGACGAGGAAACCTGCGGGATGTCGGTGAGCGTCATGTGGATCATTGAATCGGTGGCGGCTCGCGAGCACATGGGCGCTGAGGCGAGAATCAGGGGTATACCTGGCGCTACCCCTCTCTGTCACGCGCGGGAAGGGCCTCGGACGGCCTTCCCGAGAAGCCACCCGGGAAGGCCGTGGATCGATCCGTGTATCAGTGGATCTAAGGGGCCGCGTCAAAGGGCGAGATCATGTGGTCGCCCCGCATGGATCTCTCGAAATTGCGCCGCAGCCACTCGCTGTCGTTGAGATGGGGGAAGGCCTCACCCTCCGGGCGCTCGACACCGAGGAAGTCGCACAGCGGATCCCAGCCCTGGCTCGCCTCGAAGACCAGCAGCCGATCCGCGGGCAGGCTCTCCTGGACGGTCGCGACGTGTCGCCGGAACGCCTCGACGGCGTGCTCCTCGTCCGGCAGGTTCTCTCCGAACCGCCACGTGTCGCCGAAGGTGGAGCGCCCCATCATGTCCATCACGGGCCGAAAGCGCATCATCGGCTCCATCATCGGGGGCACCTCGTCCGTCGCCTCCAGGATGGCCCGAGGCCCGGACATCAGCGTCCGGAAGCTCGCATACCAGCGGTGTGCGTCGCGCACGGTGAGGATGACCTTGGCATCCGGATAGGCCTCCGTCAGCTCCCGCCAGAAGTAGCCGGCCGGCCAGTCCACCGCTGAGCGGTAGCCGTCGAGCACCTGCTCCCAGTCGGTCGGGCCGTCGGACAGGACGGGAAGCCATCGCTCGGCCTGCCCGGGCCGCGAGAGCACTTCGAACATGTGATGGCAGGGGCCGAACCCCAGCCGGTCCAGGGCCGCTTTGAGCGAGGTGGTGCCTGTGCGCGGGAAACCCGCACCGATCACTTCCAACATCCTCTGCCTCCTGGGGTCAGCCTGTGGTCAGCCGTACCGGCAAAAATTCTCTCCGCGATGAATTCTAAGGCGTTTCCTATTTTTCGATCGAACTAGTCGAGAATTCATCTTAAAAACTGATTCCGGCGCTACCTGGGCTGAGCCTCGACGGCGGGCCGCCGAAGGTCATCTTCCCCGCACAGAGGAGGTGACCGGTTCTCCGGCGGGAGGCGACAGCGCGGCATGTCCGGCACCGAGGTCTCCACGGAGGATGTCGGGGACTCAGGCCATACTCGTCTCGGCGGAGCCGCCCGGGCATCGCAGAGGGAAGCCCGGGCACCGCGAAGGGAGGGGAGCCATATGGCCGAGATGCTGTTGTTCCATCACGCGCACGGACTGACGTCCGGCGTCCGCGAGTTCGCCGAGAGAATCGAGCGGGCCGGTCACACCGTCCATGTCCCGGACCTGTACGAGGGTCGGGTCTTCGACACCCTCGAACAGGGCGTCGCCTATGCCCAGGAGGCCGGATTCGACTCGATCATCGAGCGCGGACGAGTCGCCGCCGAAGGGCTGCCCGGCGACCTCGTCTATGCCGGATTCTCACTCGGCGTCCTGCCTGCGCAGATGTTGGCCCAGTCACGAGCCGGCGCGAAGGGCGCGCTGTTGTTCCACGCCTGCGTCCCGACCTCCGAGTTCGGCGACGCGTGGCCCCCGGGAGTCCCGGTCCAGATCCACGGTATGGACACCGACGAGTTCTTCGTCGAGGAGGGCGACCTCGAAGCAGCCCGCACTCTCGTCCAGACGACCACGGACGCCGAACTGTTCCTCTACCCCGGCGATCAGCACCTGTTCGCCGACGGCAGCCTGCTTTCATACGACGAGCACGCCACCACACTGTTGACCGAACGTGTGCTTGGCTTCCTCGACGGCGTCAGGTAGCCGCGCGCCAACGGCGTCAGGTAACCGCGCCGCGGTGACACCGCATGGCACGTCGATTCATATTTCATCCACGGCAGACACATCACGACCTGCGATGCCTCGACTTGAGGTATTCGTTCACCCACTTCTTGCTGCTACGCCACATGCCGTCGTCCCCCTTGACCGCACGAAGTCGACCCCGTGCGGCAGCAACCCGGAGCGCATCTTCGGTGACGTCACGCGTCGCGAGAGCGGGTAGAGGGACGAGTTTGACCGGGCCGGCCACCGCCGGCATGACGAAGCGGTACAGATTTGTCGTCACGCTGCGTGCGATGAGTTCACCCAATGGGCCGAACTCGTCATTGTCGGCCCGACGCATCGCCTGAAGGTACTTGTCGCGGTCGCGCTTGCCTCCCGGAAACTTGGCGATCTCGTGCTGCCGGAAGTTCCCCGGTTCTTCGCCCGGCGGGCATGGACCGCATGTCACCGGTGATCAGGATGCCCAGGAGCGGAGTGACGAGAGACCGACCTCAGCCATTTTCCCTCGCGATCGCCTCGCGTACGGCCGGGACGATCTCCCTGGCCCAGCGGCCGAGGGTGACGAGGTCAGAAGCACCATGACCGGCTGAGAAGAGGATGAAGCCCGACGCGTCGTGCTCCAGCACGGCCTCGGTCAGTTCCTCGACCCACTGGCCGACGGAGCCGCCGACCCAGCGGCCCTCGCGGTCACGGGTGGTGGGCAGTGGCCGGTCGGTGATGCGGCCGGGGAAGTTGTAGATCGTGCGGATCTCGCGCGGATCGCGGCCCGCGGCCGCCGCCGCTTCGTCGATGATCGGCCGCGAGGTCCGATAGCGCTCGCTGCGCCAGTCCGCCGCGTGGCCGGGGATCCAGCCGTCGGCCACCCGGCCGGTGGCGGCCAGGGATTTCGCGCCGTTCGATCCGGTCCACACCGGGGGCGCGGCCACGGGAGCCGGCTCGATCTGGTGCACCTGGTAGTGGCGGCCCTGGTGGGTGACCGGCGGGCCGCCGCCCGACAGCTTCTTGATCAGGGTGATCGCCTCCTCGAAGGCGTCCACCGCATCGGCCGGTGACAGCCGCGGCACGCCCATGTCGGCGATCCGGTCCCACAGCCCGCCGGCGCCCATGCCGAGCACGACGCGGCCGCCGGACAGCGCCGACAGCGACGTCGCGGTCCGGGCCAGCATGGGAGCGGGCCGGGTCGGCAGGTTGGTGACGTTGGCGAGGCCGGCGATGTGCTGCGTACGTCCGAGGATGAAGCCGAGGGAGGCGTAGGCGTCCAGCCGTTCGCCGAGGTAGGGATGGTCCGACAGCGAGAAGATGTCGAGCCCGTCGCGGTCGGCCTGTTGCGCCATGCGCAGCAGCTCCGACACTTCGTCGATACCGGTATGCGCGCCGAAGCCGAAGACGACGTCGTGTCCAGACATGGTTCTGCCTTTCCTTTCGAATTCACTGATCACCAGGCGTACGCCCCAGGCGCGGGGTTGGCCCCGTTCGGCGCGGGCGGCGGGAGCAACACCTCCGGCTCGACCCAGCGGCTCATCAGGTTGCAGATCGACTGTTCGCTGATCAGAGCGAGGAAGTACCGCGAGCGTGCGGCCTCCTGGGCCTGGGCGATGTGCCGGCCGGCGAAGCCGGACGAGCCGAAGTAGAGCACTTTCCCTGATGGGTGTATCTCACGTGTGGCTCTTCAGGCGGAGCCGAACTGTTCGGTGAAGCGGCCGGTGAACAGGTCGGCCCCCTTGTACCGGACGACCGTCTCGACCGGGACGACGGCCGGGCCGTCGGGGGTGGGCAGCTGGCCGACGCCGCCACTCGATCCGAGCGGAAGCAGGATCATCGGGTGGGGCAGGGGCCGGTAGGCGGCCGTGGGCAGCTCGCCGTGCAGTTGGGCGATGATGTTGCGCGCCACCACCTCGGCGTGCTGCATCGCGTACCCGGCCATCTTGGCCTCGGGGATGTCGGTGATGTCGCCGATCGCGTAGACATGGTCGTACCCGCGGACGTTGAGCGTCTCGGTGACCGGGACCCGCCCCTGCGGCGTGCGGGTGGTGAGCCGGCCGTCGGCGAGGTAGTCGCTGTTGACGCGCACGCCGTAGGCGCGGAACCAGATGTCGGCGGTGATCTCCTCCCCGCCGGTGGTGGTGACGGTGAAGGTCCCGGCCTGGCCGGGCTCGGTGGTCGGCGGCGCGGTCAGATCGGCGCCCAGCCGCAGGCGAATGTCCAGCTCGTCGAGCTGACGGTGCAGGTCATGGCGCAGCTCCGGCTCGAAGGCGGGCAGCAGCCGCTCGGCCGGGTCGACGACGGTCACGTGCTTGTGCGGCCAGACCTCCTTGATCTCCCCCGCCAGCTCCAGGCCGACCGGCCCCGCGCCCAGGACCAGCACCCGCTCGGCACCGGCCAGCTCCTTGTGGGTCAGGCGGAGGTCGTCCAGGATCCGCTCGGTGGAGTCGGCGGTGGGCTTGGCCGGGTAGGCGTAGCCGGAACCCGTGGCCAGGACCAGGTAGCCGGCCTCGACCCGCTCGCCTGAGGCCAGGGTGACGCCGCCGGGATCCACGGACACCACACGGTCGCGGATCACCGTGCCCCGCGTGAGCCACTCGTCGTAGGGGAAGAACATGTTGCCGGCCCAGTCGGGCCGGGTCAGCGCCCGCAGCGAGCCCGCCGTGTTGACGAACGCGTCCCGGGGATCGATGAGGACGACCTCGGCCTCGGCGGTCAGCGCCTTGGCGAGTGCCGACCCTCCGTAGCCGCCGCCGATGACCACCACTGTACGATTCATAATGTGCACCCCGATCATCCGAAGAGGTTGAGTTCGTGCTACGAACCATATTAATTCGTAGCACGAACTGCAATCCCAGGGCGCTTTTAACGCTCGTGTTCCCGGTCCGCCCCATCGCCGGGCTCCAGGAAGACCACGGGGACCTTGTTGTCCAGCACGACGCGGCCGAGCAGGCGGGCGAGCGTGTCGCGGTCGGCGTCGGCGAGTCCCGTCGTCAGGTTCTCGATCCGCCGGCAGGTCTCGACATAGAACTCCTCCGCGAGCCTGCCCCCCTTCCTGGTGAGCGCGATCCGCACCGCACGCGAGTCCTGCGGATCCGGTGTGCGCTGGACCAGGCCGTTGCGCTCGGTACGGTCCACCAGGCCGGTGAGGCTCGACTTGGCCAGCCCCAGCATCGCGCCCAGCTCGCTCATGCCGTACGGCTGTGCCATCAGCACGCACAGCAACTGCCCCTGCTGGGAGGTGAGGCCGTACTCCCGGGCGGACTCGGCGTACACGGCGTTCACCAGGAACGTGGACCGCACCAGCGCGGCCACCGCTCCGATCTGTCCCTCATCACGCTTTCCCACGCGCTCAGAGTAACATTCATACACCCTAAAATTCGTGGGACGAACTACCTCCCTGCGATAGATCACCGAGCTGTCGAGTCAGCCGCCACGCGTTCACACCCTGCCGGGAAGGACCAGCCGTCGAGGCACACCATGACCACGACGCGCTGTCCGCCGAAGCCGGGTGCGTTCGCGAGCCGGACTTCGTCGAGTCCACCTCCGAGTCGCACATGACGGAGCCGCCCTCGGCCGGCAGGCGCTCCGGTCCGATGGGGCACCTGGCTTGACGCTGGTGCCGCCGATATCGCAGTAACCCAGCGCCGAATGGCTCTCGCCGTGCACAGTTCCAACCCGTGAACGGCGACCACGGGCTAACGCGACCCCGAGCGGAACTCCGTCCACAGATCGACGGCCAGCATGGACTCTCGTACCATGACTGCGTGGAGGGTTTTCTTCGCTCCGTATGGCACGAGCCCCGTCCCCCCGACCCTCCGCAACGGATGTGGCGAGACTGGGTGCTCGTAGCCGTGCTCGTGGCGCTCGCGGTGCTCGAAGGGACAGTGCGGCCGGATCTCCCCTGGCGAGCCCTCTCGATGATCCTCACCATCGGGCTGGTGCCCACGTTGCTGTGGCGCCGGACCAGGCCGCTGCTGATGGTCGCGATCGTCTTCGTCAGCACGAGCCTGGCCCAGCTGCTCACCGGCGGCGAGTCCGCGGAGACGAACACGATGGCGTTTCTGCTGATCGTGATGTACGCGCTGTTCCGATGGGGGTCCGGACGCGAGGTCGTGATCGGACTGGCGATCATGATCGCCGGAGTCGCCGTTCCCATCGCCTCCGGCCGTCTCGCCCTCCCCGACACGATCGGCGCGTTCGCCGTCATGTTCTCGGCCGTCACCCTCGGCGGGACGTTCCGCTACCGGTCCAGGGCGAGGACGCGCGAGCTCGATCAGGTCAAGCTGCTCGAACGTGAACAGCTGGCCCGCGACCTGCACGACACCGTCGCGCATCACGTCTCGGCCATGGCGATCCGCGCCCAGGCCGGCCTGGCGACATCGGCGTCGCGGCCCGACGCCGCGATCGAGGCGCTCCAGGTGATCGAAGCCGAGGCGGCGCGAGCCCTCTCCGAGATGAACGTCATGGTCCGCGTCCTTCGCCGGGGTCAACCGGTGGAGCTGACACCCGGCCGGCGCATCACCGACCTCCGGGAACTCGCCGACCGTCCCCGCGTCGGTCCATCCGTCGACGTGGAGATCTCCGGCGACCTCGACGGCATCCCCCCATCGGTCGGGGCCGCGATCTACCGCATCGCTCAGGAGTCGGTCACCAACGCCAGGCGACACGCGCGTCACGCCACCCGCATCGAGGTTCGCGTCGCCGCCGACGACACGTCGGTGCGCCTGCGGGTGAGCGACGACGGCGACATCGGTTCTATACGCCCGGCCACGTCGCCGGGATACGGGCTCATCGGCATGGCCGAACGGGCCGACCTGCTCGGCGGCACCTGCGTGGCCGGGCCCGACCCCGGCCGAGGCTGGACCGTGACCACCGTGCTGCCTCGGACGGGGGCGGCCACGTGAACATCCGGGTGCTCATCGCCGACGACCAGGAGATCGTCCGCACCGGGCTCGTGATGATCCTCGACGCCCAGCCGGACATCGAGGTCGTCGGCCAGGCCGCCGACGGGCGGCGAGCGGTCGAACTCGCGCGGCGTCTCCGCCCCGACGTTTGTCTGTTCGACATTCGCATGCCCGGCGTCGACGGCATCCAAGCCACCCGCTCCCTCGCCGGACCGGGCGTCGAAGACCCCCTCGCCGTCGTCGTCATCACCACTTTCGACCTCGACGAGTACGTCTACGCCGCCCTGAGAGCCGGTGCCCGGGGTTTCCTGCTCAAGAACGCCGGCACCGCCCTGCTCTCCCAGGCCGTCCGCGCCGCCGCCCACGGCGACGCGCTCATCGCCCCGAGTGTCACGGCGCGACTGCTCGGCGCCTTCGCCCACGCCGGGCCCGCCTCACCGCCGGTGCAACCCGTCGAGGCGCTCACAGAGCGCGAGGAACAGATCCTGGTCACCGTGGCACGTGGGCGGACCAACAGCGAGATCGCCGGCGAGCTTCACATCTCTCTCAGCACGGTGAAGTCCCACATCGCCAGCCTGATGGCCAAGCTGGGCGCCCGCAACCGCGTCGAGATCGCGATGTGGGCCTACGAGACCGACCGTGTCAGGAACTGAGCCGGGTACGGCGTCCCTCCCGCGCCATGACCCCCGGTGACCGCCGGTGGTCATCGGCGTGGCCGGTGAGGGTACGGGGTGAACGGACCGGCCGCCTACGGATGAGCCACTCGGCCACCGCGAGGTTGATCATCCACCCGGCGCCCATGAGCAGGGCTCTGGCGAACTCGCCGGGCGCGCCGAAGAACAGGAACCAGGACAGATGGGTCAGCACCTGCGTACCCGCGCCCAGAGCGATCGCGTAACCGCGGATCATCCAGGCGCGGTGCCCGGTGACATCCCGTCGCCGGATCGCGGCGAGGCCGAGGAGGATGGACACGACCATGGCCGTGCCGAACACGAGCCGGAAGCCGGTGAGGAGATCGCCGTCACCGGCGGGGCGGGGATAGAACAGGGTCATCCAAAGACCCGTGAGCGCCGCGACGAGTCCGCACGGGATCAGCAGCCGCCCGGCGGCGCGATGCCAGCCGGGCCTCCGGCGGCGGAACCCGGAGGCGAACTGGAAGGCCCCCAGAACGCTGTACACGCCGACGCAGAAAATGTGCGTCACCACGGGCGTGGGCACCGCGAAGAACCGCGCGTTCTCCGGCGTGACCGCCGCGCCGGCGATCAGCTCGTTGAGGCGCACGGCACCCGCGATCACGGGAACGGCGCTGAGCAGGATCAGCGCGGCGGGCACGAACCACCCCGCCCTCATGGAGGAGGCCGCGGGGGAAGTCCCCGCTCTGTTCCGGTCGTCTGCAGGCCGGCCGCTCCGCGGCGACCTCGGGGACGGGAGGCGTCCCGTCGTGCTCTCGTCGGTCATACCCCGATCGTGACAACCGGGGCGGCGCGGATCATCGATAGAACGGCCCGATCCTAACCGGCCGATCGTCCACCCAATCAGGCGTACTTTCGGCCGATGAGCCCTTCTTGCAGAGCTTCTACATTGCTCCTCAGTGGAAGGAGGATGTGATGAAGGCGTTCATCCTACGCTCGTACGGCTCCCCCGACGTCCTGGACCTCACCGACGTCGACATACCCGTGCCCGGTGAGGACGAGGTGCTGGTCCGGGTGCGGGCCACCTCCGTCAACCCGTATGACTGGCACAACATGCGAGGCGAGCCGTACATCGCGCGCCTGATGGGCGGCGGCCTCGGGCTGCGTGACCCGAAGCTCGAAATCCTGGGCGCCGACATGGCGGGGCAGGTCGAGGCGGTCGGCAGGAACGTGACGGGGTTCCGCCCCGGCGACGAGGTGTTCGCGGTGCTCAAGCAGGGCGGCTTCGCCGAGTACGTGTGCGTCCGGGAAGACGAGCTGGCGCCGAAGCCGAAGAGCCTGTCGTTCGAACAGGCGGCGGCGGTGCCGATGGCGGCCAACACCGCCCTGCTGGGTCTGCGCGACGAGGGACGGATCCAGCCGGGGCAGAAGGTCCTCGTCAACGGGGCTTCGGGAGGTGTGGGCACGTTCGCCGTACAGATCGCCCGGGCGTTCGGCGCGGAGGTCACCGGCGTCTGCAGCACGCGTAACGTCGACCTGGTCCGATCGATCGGCGCGAAGGAGGTCGTCGACTACACCCAGGAGGACTTCACGCGGAACGGACGGCGCTACGACCTCCTGCTGGACATCGCGGGAAGCCGCCCGGCATGGGCGTGCCGACGGGCGTTGACCCCCGGGGGGACCCACGTCGTCGTCGGCGGACCGGCCGGCCGTTGGCTGCAGCCTGTCGGTCACGTGTTCTCGGTACTCGCGATGTCGCCGTTCGTCTCCCAGAGGGCGGCCATGGCGGACGCGGTCCGATGCACGGAGAACAAACGGAACCTGTTGACGCTGACCGAGCTCATCGAGGCCGGGAAGATCACACCGGTCATCGACCGGCGCTACCCGTTCGAGGAGATCCCGGCGGCCATCGGATATCTGGAGGAGGGGCACGCCCCGGGGAAGGTCGTCATCGCGGTTTGAGCGAGCCTTCCCTCGCGGCGTGGAGACATGGCCCATGGCAGAAGCCCGAAACCGTCCTCGTGGACGCCGGGACCCCACCCGGACGGGTCACCTGGCTTGACGTTGGTGCCCGCCAACGCGATGTAGTCGGTGGCGTAAGGAGATCAGCCAGGCACCAGCGTGAAGGCGGCGACGTGTGCGGGCCGGACCACCGAGAAGTCCCTGGTGTCCAGGGTGAACACCTCGGTGATTCGAAGACGCTCGGCGACGGCGGCCACCGAGGCGTCAGCCGATCCGAGCGGAAGATCTGAATAACGCTCTACCAGGTCGGCGACGCGGTCGAGATCATCGTCGATGAGATCGACCAGGTGAAAGACTCCGGAGTTCAGCGAGCGCAGAAATCCGGCCTCCACCTTGGCTCCGCCGACCTTGCCGAGCATGTAGGAAACCTCGCCGGCTACGAAAGCCGGAACGAGGAGTTCCCGCCGTCGTCTGCGGAACTGGTTGACACCTCGACATAGACATCGTGTTTACGGTCATTTCGGATGGCAGCGGCAACAATCGGGCCGGTGTCAACGACGATCACACTTCGCGACCATACCCCCGGTGCAAGATCTCCTCAGCGCATTCGGCGAGGTCGTCCTGCTCGGTGGTCACCGACCCGAACCAGGCAGGCGGCCACTCCTGGTCCGGCTCGCCCTCACCGGAGTGGACGAGACGCAGGGTATGCGCGCGCACCTCATGAAGCTGGTCCGGCGTCAGCCGATCAACCAGCCGATGCATGTCCTCGTACTCTTCAGGAGCAGCGGTCATAGCCGGAGTCTACGCCAGCCGATCTGGAAAGCACCGATCTACCAGCGCATCTGCACCGGACCAGTGCGTTCGACTCCGACCGGCGACGGCCCACGCCCGGAAGTCGAGCGTGGGCCGTACGGCAGAGCGCTGTGGAGTCACTCCTCTGCCGGGACCAGGCCTGTCTGGCAGGCGCCCCACCCGGACGGGTCACCTGGCTTGACGGCGGTGCCTCCGATGCCGCGGTAGCCGTTGGAGACCTTGAACGAATGCTGCTGGCGGTAGCGCTTCACTTCAGGCCGTAATTCTCAGGGGCACGTGGCGTTATCCGAACCTCCAGGGAGCGACCAAGGGCCGGCGGGCCGCTGGAGAACCGGCCGACGAGGAATGTCCGGCCCGCAGCGGGGGTTGTGGCGCCTATGACGACAATCGCACTCATCGGCAGCGGGAACATCGGCGGCACCGTCGCTCGACTCTCCGTCGCGGTCGGCCATGACGTCGTGCTGAGCAACTCGCGAGGTCCGGAGACGTTGAAGGATCTGGTCGACGAGCTCGGCCCGAGAGCCCGCGCGGCGACCCCGGCAGAGGCCGCGGCGGCCGGGGACCTGGTGGTCGTCAGCATCCCGCTGCGGGCCTACCGCGAGATTCCGGTGGAGCCGCTCACCGGCAAGACGGTCCTCGACACCAACAACTACTACTCCGAGCGGGACGGGCGGTTCCCCGAGCTGGACGACGCGTCGGCCACGTCGAGCGAGCTGCTGCAAAGGCACCTGTCGGCGTCAAAGGTCGTCAAGGTCTTCAACCACGTCTACTTCGAGCACCTGCGGGCGCTGGCCCGGCCCGCCGGCGCGGCGGACCGCAGCGCTCTGGCGATCGCCGGTGACGACGCCGGCGCGAAGGACGCGGTGACCGCGTTCCTCGACACGATCGGATACGACGCCGTCGACGCGGGACCGCTGGCGGAGGGGTGGCGCTTCCAGCCGGGGACCCCTGCGTACGGCTCCCCCTACGCCGGCGACAACGAGAATTTCTGGGAGTCACCGGGAGTGCCGACCGACGCTGCGACGATCCGCGCCGCGCTGGACGCCGCCAAGCGCTGACACGGCCTGGGCACCCTGACTACTAATCCGGTCGCCCCACGGACTCCTTGACGTCCCCGCACAGAGGCGCACACCGAACACCGTCCACCGCCGCTCGACCATGGCGTCCGATGCCCGATCACGGTGAATGCCCCGCCTGGTTTGAAAAGCGGAAGGTCAACGAAGCCACCACGAGCCCGCAGCGGTACGGCTCACGCTCGGAAGACGAACGTGAGCCGTACAACAAGATCCGGAAGACTGCTCCGCCATGGCCACCAGGCCCGTCTGGCAGGTGCCCCGCCCCGGCGGGGCACCTGGCTTGACGTTGGCGCCGCCTAGACCGCGGTGTCCGCGGTGGCCACATGGCCGCGGAAACGGTCGGCCTCGTATTCGGCCTGTCAGGCCTCCCGGTGATCTATGTCGGCGATCGGCAGCCGTCACAAGCGCGTCCTCACGGGACTTTGCCCCTGGCGCGGAAGGCCGCGGTCTTGACGCGATTCTGGCACGCGGTGCCGCAGAACCGGCGGGTGCCGTTGCGGGACACGTCCACGTACACCCGGTCACAGTGCGGCGCCGTACACACGCCGAGACGGTCGTGGAACTCGCTTCCCAGCACGATCGCCAGCCCGGTGGCGCAGCTCGCCGCCCAGTCGCCGGCCATGGTGCCGCCAGGGCCATGGAAGTGCAGATGCCACGGTTCCCCGTCGTGCCGTTCGAGCAGTGGCCGGGCGCGGGTCTCTTCGAGAAGACCGTTGACCTGCAGGGCCGCCGCGTCGATGTCTCCCGTTGTGACGGCGTCGAAGACCACGCGCAGCCGCGCCGCGATCTCGGCGAGCTCACCGGCCTCCCCATCGGTGATCTCTCGGTGACTCGGATAGCCGGTCCGCAGGCCGCTGGTGGCGGCGGCGGCGAGATCGCGCGGCGGCAGGAAGGGACGGCCTCGCCGCTCTCCGGGGGTCAGTTCGTTGACCAAGCCCATCGCCACTCGGACGATCGCATCGGCGTGACTGTTGAAATCCACTTGACCAGTTACATCCTCGTGTTTTAGTTTGTGACTGCCACAAGCTTAAACGACAGTCACAGGAGATGATTGTGCTCACCCCCGATGCCGCACTCGAATGGATCGCACGCTGGGACCGCCAGCAGGAGGGCTACCTTCCTGACCGGGAGGAGCGCTTCACCGCGTTGATCGACGCCGTCGAAGCGATGGGCCGTCCCGATCCCCTGGTCCTCGACCTCGGCTGCGGACCGGGCTCACTGTCCGCCCGGCTTCTGGAGCGGCTGCCCGGGGCGACGGTGATCTCGATCGACGCGGACCCACTGCTGCTCGGCCTCGGCCGGGCCGCCTACCCCCATCTCACGTTCGCCTCCCTTGACCTGCGCACACCCGGATGGACCGACTCCCTGGGCCTGGACCGGCCGGCCGACGTCGCGATGAGCACCACCGCGTTGCACTGGATCTCCGGACCGGATCTCTCGAAGATGTACGCGGAACTGGCGACCGCGTTGCGTCCGGGCGGACTCCTGCTCAACGGAGACCACATGGAGACCGACGACACCACGCCGACCATCGCCCGTCTCGAACGCGCCGTGCACGACCGGGAGACCGAGCGCAGGTTCGCCGGCCGGCGCCCCGAAGAATGGCGCCAGTGGTGGGACGCGGTCGCCGCCGATCCCGCCTTCGCCGACCTCCACTCCGCACGCACCACCGCGGGCGCCGGCCACCACGGCGCGGAGTCCCCCCTGCTCTCCGAACATGTCAACGCCCTCCGCGACGCCGGCTTCACCGAGATCGGTCCCCTGTGGCAACGCGGCAACAACCGCCTCCTCTGCGCCGTCCGCGCCTGATCCGGCCGCACCCGGCCACGCGGCTGACCGCCTTCGACCACGGTCGTGGAAAACGACTCCGGCCCACGACCGGCACCGGGCGAGCCGGGCGATCCTGGGCCGAGATTCAGCCGATTGCGCAGGTCTACGCGTCACCGGAGGCCGGACCGGCCGGGCATGAGGCGCCGGTCCCACCGGTATCGCGATGAACCGGCCGGCGCTTGCCCGATCGTCGCCCACGCCTGCGCCGACGCATGCCACACCGCAGATGCGATGATGTGGTTGGGAGGGCTCCCGGGCGCCTTGGTCACCCGCGCGACGGCTTCGAGCGCGCGAGTCCGATCCCGAGCGCCCGGTCAGCGAGATCGTCTCCGATCGTCGTTGGAGGACGCCATGGGTTCGGCTCTCGGCGATGTGCTGGGGCTGGCGGCCGCGGTCGCGATCAGCCCGCTCCCGATCATCGCCATCATCATCATCCTCGGTACGCCGAGCGGGCGTCTCAACGGACTGCTGTTCACCCTGGGATGGGTCGTCGGGCTATTCGTGCTCGGCGCGGTGATGCTGGCGATCGGCGGGTCCGCCCCCGGTTCGACCCCGTCGAAGCCGGCCGCCTGGGTGGGCGGCCTCAAACTCGGGCTGGGCGTGGTGCTTGTCCTGCTCGGCGCGCGACAGTGGCACAGGCGGCCTCCCTCCGGTGCGGAGGCGGAACTGCCGAAATGGATGGCCGCGATCGACCGCTTCTCCCCGGCCAAGGTTCTCGGGCTCGGGGTGGTGCTGTCGGCCGCCAATCTCAAGAACGCTCCGCTGACCATCGCCGCAGGCGCCTCGATCAGCGCGACCGCGCTTCCCGCAGGGCAAAAGATCGCGACGCTGGCACTGTTCGTGATCATCGCGTCGTTGGGACTCCTGGCCCCGCTGGCGGTCTTCCTGTTCACGGGAGAACGGGCCAAGGCCACGCTCAGCGGCTGGCGAAGCTGGGCCGCCCGGCACAACACCGCCATCATGGCGGTCCTGTTCGGCGTGCTCGGATTGAAGCTGCTCGGAGACGGCATCGGCATTCTCGTCCCATAAGCAGCGGTGCACAACGCTCTCATAAGCAGCGGTGCACAACGCTCTCATAAGCAGCGGTGCACAACGCGGCAACAACCGGCTCCTCTGCGCCGTCCGCACCTGGTCCGGTCCACCACACCCGCTTCGAACCGCGCCAACGCCGATCGGGTCATGTGGGTCATGCCTGCCGCGACGGACAAGGCGAGCCGTTCGTCGTCGACGGCGACATGAAGGGCGACAGGGTGATGGAAGCAACCGCATAGATCTGGCCGGTGCCTGTCGCGGTACTTCACCCTTCGAGATCGCCGAGCCGGCGCAGAGCGCGTCGCCGTACTTCACCCTTCGAGGCCGCCGAGCCGGCGCAGAGCGCGTCGCCGTACTTCACCCTTCGAGGCCGCCGAGCCGGCGCAGAGCGCGTCGCCGTACTTCACCCTTCGAGGCCGCCGAGCCGGCGCAGAGCGCGTCGCCGTACTTCACCCTTCGAGATCACCGAGCCAACGCAGGGCGCTCAGTCCGGGCATGAAGCAGTACTCGCCGCCACGCGTGACGACGAACCGCGGCAGCGATGGCAGTCGCCGCCGCACCGGTCGCCGGGGGACGATGAAGTCGCCGGTGCCGTCGTTGGATCCCACCACGGGGTCTTTCGCGTCGTCCGCGCCGAAGAAGACGCCATCGTTCACCCATTGGGACTGGACGAACTCGAACTGCCGCCCGAGGTGCGCTCCGACGAACGCGAACATCAGTCCGCGGTCGGCCCCGTCGTCTTCCAGGACTCCCTCGGGCAGCAGCGGGCCGTACGCGGTGCCGCGTCTGATCATTCGGTGCAGTCTCGGCACTCCCGCCACCGACGCGTCGCGGGGATTGGCCCGGCGGATATGGCAACCGCCGGGAGTCGTGAATCCCGTCGGATCGTCCTCCTCGTAGAGGAAGCTGTTGTTGCGGCTCCGGTCGGCGCCGAGGTCGGGGTCGTCGTGCGGCGAACTGAGCGCCAGTGGCGCGCCGCTGCGCCAGCGTCCCATGATCTTCGCTGCCAGCAGTTCCTCGTCCTCGGGATCGGTGGCGTTGTCCTTCAGGTACCGCCGGAACATGGCGACACGCTGGTGGAGTTTGCGGAAGGCCACGTAGGTGCCGTTGCGGCCCAGCACCTCGGGCTGCGGGGTCTGGACACCGCCCATCTCGTCGCGGTAGCCGAGCACGAACTCCCCGGCCTTGAGCGGCGTCTCCAGCTTGTTGGATCCCTCGATGCCACTGCCCTCGACGACCGGATGGCTGATGCCGTCACGGTAGCCGAAGGGTTCGGTCTCCGTGGGCAGCGCGTAGCAGTCCTGCCGCCAGATCGCGGTCACACCAGGGAGCCGGTGATACGCCGGGCGGGCATGCTCGATGGCCGCTTCCAGCCGTGCGCGGTCAGGCGCGAGTGCGGTGAGCACCACATGGACAGCGGGCGTGCCCAGCGGAGGTTCCCAGTTCTCGGGCCCGCTGTCTCCGGTGTCGCCCAGTGCTTTCGCCCGTGCGGCCATCCCCTGCCGGAACTCCCAGGAGAACGTGTCCAGCGACTCCTGCGGCACTCCCAGTGCCCTGAGTCCGTGATAGGTGACCGCGACGCTCACCCACGTCTCGCCCAGGGGGCTCATCGATTCGGCGGCCGAGGTCACCACCGCGCTCGCGCGCCGCATCAGCTCCCGCCCGTGCGCGCGGTCGTCGATGCGGAACAGGATGTACGTCGCCGCGTACGGGGTCGGCCTGGAGCTGAGAACCCCGCGCTGGATGTCGTCGAGTTCGAGCTTCATGTGGGTTTGCTCGCTCACCTCGAACTCGCCTCCTTACAGCGCTATTTCGCTGAGACGATGTTGTTCCAGAAGGTGCGCAACCCTTCGTCAACACCGAACAGCGAGCTGAAGATCGTGGTGTCGGCCATGATCACGTCACCGGCCCGGTCACCGCTGGGCGGCATCCACAGGAACATGTTGAACTCGGTGTTGCCGGCCTCGGTGAAGGGATGTGGCCTGGACAGGTCGATCGGCTGTCTGCCCAGCACGTGGACGGCGTTCGGGTCGTCGGTGATCACGGCGTAGTGGGGGAGGTGCATGTGGAAGTTGAAGCTGGACACGCCTTCCAGCCACCCCTTGGTGTCCAGATCCCTGGCGATGGACAGAGGGACGCTCTTCTTCCTTTCCGCCACCGCGGGACGGAGCCCGTAACGGTTCTCGACGGGCACCCCCAGACCTGCCATCAACGATCGGGTGTACCTGCCGAAGCGTTGCTGGCGGGGCACCAGTGCGTCGCCGTGATGGCGATATTCCATATCACGCACCGCCATGTCATCCGATGCGCCGACATCGTGATGAGGTCCGAGGGCCAGGCAGGTTCCTTCGCGGGTGAGGAACTCGCGCACCGCCTCGATCTCGTCGGGTGTGGCGTCCTGCCCGGTGATCATGTGGTCCAGTCCCCACACGAACAGGGTGTCGGTGTCGGCCAGCACTCGCTCGTCCAGCGGAGTGTGGAAACCGGCCTGGTCGATGCGCTGATAGACGGGCACGGGGTGCCCGGTGGTCTCCTGGACGAACTGCTGGAAGGGCAGCCAGCCCCAGAAGAACAGTTCCAGCCCGCCCGCGATGCCCTGCTGGAACCGCAATGGGTCGGACCATTTCGGGTCCTCGTAGGCCGGCCACGTCACGCGGCGCACCTCGGTCATCGTGGAGAAGCGATTGTCCAGCTCAGCCGGGTTCCTGCCGGCCTCTGCCGGATAACTCCATGCGACATAGATGCTCAGCCGTCGCCGACCGGGGGTGTATTCGCGCGGTACATGGTTCTGGTTGTACGTGCGCGCGGTCCTGTACTCGTTCATCCCTCTCCGATCTACAACAGGGCGCGTGGGCGGCGGGCCGATGTCACTGCAGCTGGTCGAGCATCTCCGACAGGGCGCTCTTGATCTGCAGAGCCTTTTTGATCTCGTCGGCGGTGACGTACGGATACTCTCCGTACTCGATGAAGCTCGGGCAATGATGCTCACGAACGAACCGGATGAACGCCTCGGGGTTGGTTTTCCAGTCTTCGGGGAATCCTTCGAGATTCTCGAAAGCCGTGCTCACTCCTGCCCTGCTGAACAGCATGATGGCGTCTTCGGTGTATTTGTCGAAGTCGGTGTCGAAGATGCCCTGGTACATGAAACGTGTGTCCTCGTCGAAGAGCACCCAGCGCAGATAGTGCAACTTGAGCGGCGCGAGAAGATACGGGTCGCCTTCCAGCGCCTTGGCCAGCGTGTAACCGTAGTCGCGCATCGCATCAGCCCTGCCGGGCTTCACCTTCGCGATGATGGTGAACCCGTAACACGCCGGGGTCCTCGGGAAGACAGGGCCGTACTTCCCCTGCTCGAGGTGGTCGGTCTCCTTGGGGATGACAACTGCCTGTGGCTTGATCTCCATGCCGGTTCCTCCGTCGTCTAGCACAGAGAAGCCCAGACTACGAACAACGAGGGATAAATATGGTCAGGACACCGCATAAGGCACCCCCACATCTGCTCGCATTTCGGTTGACCGTCTTTTACGTCCCGCTGGCGGCCGTGAACCCGCGGACACCGATTCGGCAGGCGCGATCGGCGGATGAACGGCCGCCCGCGCTCCGGTGTGCCGCGTTACGAGCGCCCGAACGGTGTGCCGCGTTACGAGTGCCCGAACGGTGTGCCGCGTTATGTGTGCCCGAACCTGCCGGGCACCGCGGCCCGCGGTGGGAGTGGCCGCCAACGTCGCCCGCACCGATGAGCACGTGCGGGACATGGTGCCGACCGCATTGGACTCCCCCGAGCCGGCCAAGCGGGTACGGCACCAGGCCGGAGACGATGACGACCACGCCCGGATTCGGTCTCGGGCCATCCGTCGACCGTCCTCCGGTCAGGGCGTGGGCTGTAGGGCGGTTGGCGTGAAGGTGAGGGCGCCGAGGTCGCGTACGGTTTGGGCGAGGGCGCGGATGAGGTCGTTTTCTGCTTCGGCGCGCCATATCAGGGCATACACCAGGGGCCGCATGTCTCCGATGGGCAGCCACTGGATGTGGGGCATGGACCAATACCTGGTCACGTGGGCGGGAAAATTATGGATGATCTCGCCGGTGCCGACGAGATTGATCAGCTCGTCGGCGCTGGTCACGGGATCGATGCGCTCGATCGTCCGGCCTTGGGGGGTGTGGAAGGGCAGGTAGCTGTCCTCCCAGTAGTCCGGCATGCGCGGGACCACGACATGCGGGAAGTCGGCGAAGGCTTCCAGCGGAACCGACGACCGTCCGGCCAGCTCGTGGCCGGTGGAGACGGCGAGCACCCGGGGATCGGTGAACAGGACCGGTCCCACGGTCAGATCGGGCTCTTCCACCGGCAGCCATGCGATCAGGACGTCCATGTCGCCGCCGCGGAGCCTGGCGAACGGATCGACGAAGGAGGAGCGGCGCAGCTGCAGCTCCCATTGCGGGTGACGGGAGCGGAAGGTCTCCCAGTAGGGATGCAGATCGTGGACGTTGAAGGGCATCATGCCGACGCGCAGGTATGCGGTCTTGCCGCGCGAGGCCAGCCGGGCGCGTTCGAGGCTGTCGCGCAGGCCGGCGTAGACCGGTCGCAGATCATCGCGTAGCTGTCGGCCGACGGGGGTCAAGCGGATCTGGCGGCGGTTGGAGCGGTCGAACAACGCGCTGCCGATACGGCGTTCCTGCTGGCTGATCGCCTGGCTGACGCGCGCTTGCGACACGTGCAGCCGGGCGGCGGTCCGGCCGAAGTGGAGCTCCTCGGCCAGGGTCAGGAAGATCTCAATGTCCCTTAGCTCCATTTTGCCCCACTCTGCGACATAAGCCGCATGTTATCGAGGCCATGCGGAATCCGGCGTTGTTCCCGGTCGTGGTCTCGCCCGATGCTGGACCGGCACCACCATCACCACCACGGGAGACCTGGATGCGGACACTCACCTATTTCTTTCATCGGCTCGACCATCGCCGGGTTCATCGCCGGTCCCGAGGGGCGGCTCGACTTCTTCTTCCCCGTCGCGGACGACGTCACGGCGGCCATCCTGGCCGAGTTTCCCGAGACGGTGCCGACGCCGTTCCGCGGGCCGGCAGGTCTGGCCGACACATGGCCGGTTGGTCGCCGGGCGGCGGACGACCATGAGGGCGTTGTCGAGTGCGGGGCATCGGCGCCGCCGGTGAGCCATCGCTGGGGATGAACCGGTTCGGTTGAAGGAGAATGCCGTGAGTGACACGCTCGACATGACGATGATGCACGCCATGCACAACGCCCTGCGGCGGGAAGCGGAGCATCTTGCCAGGGTCACCGCCCGCTTCGACGGCGACCCCCGGAGCACCCTGTGCACCGCCGTCGGCTGGGACCTGCTCAAGAAGTCCCTGCACGTCCACCACACCGCCGAGGATCAGGTGCTGTGGCCCGCATTGCGTCAGGCCCTGGCGAACCGGCCAGAGGACCTGACGCTCCTGGAGGCGTTGGAAGCCGAGCACGCCGCCATCGCCCAGGTCGTCGAGGTGATCGACTTGGCACTGACCGATCCCGAATTCGGGCTGGACAGGCTCGGCGACCTCACCGACTCCTTGGTCACCGGCCTCACCGGACACCTCACGCATGAGGAGGACAAAGCCCTGCCGCTGATCCATGCGGTCGTGTCCCAGGAACAATGGGCGCGCTTCGGAGAGGTTCACGGCCGGCAGATGGGCTCCGAGGCGCACCGGCTCCTGCCCTGGCTCCTGGACGGTGCGAGCGGTCAGACCATCACCACGATGCTGGCCTCCCTACCCGAACCGGCATACCAGGCGTACCGGCACCAATGGCAACCCGCCTACACGAGCCTGGACCGCTGGAGCGCCGCACCATAGCCCGGCCCCACGTAAAAGAGGAGGCTGGGACGTGGGTGTTCTCCCGAACGTGGCCCGAGCCCCGAAGTGGCTCTGTGATAGATCGCGGGCGCACTTCGTAATCATTACGAGTGGGGCGTACCGTGCCGTGGCGTCCGCTCGGGGTCTGATCGCGTGGCTCGTTCTCGGGGACCCTCACCAGGAGAAAGGGGCCACGGAGATACGTCGCGAGTGGGAGCCGGAAGAGCTGATCGTCGCCGGATGACGATTGGAAGCTCGTCGGGAACAAGTCGGCCGCGTCTGCCCGATGGTGCTCACCGATGAGTGCCTGCGCGCGGCGATGCTGTCACACTGCCGGAAACCGAAGGTCGAGCCGCCGGGCCGGACCGAGCGGATCGTACGCAGTTGCCGGGCCCGGTTCGGGCGGGCCTCCTGCCGGCAGGTGACCGGCCGCTTGTCGGCCGGGTCCGCCGCGGCGCTGGGAGGTTGTCCGTCCACAGCGGACGGTGAGTGGAAAGGGGGTACCCACTCCTTTCCACTCTTAACGTATAGCGCACTGGGGGGCTTGCCACAAGACCCGGGGCGTGCCGCAGAATCGTCCACCGAGGCCGAAACCTACGGAAATGGAGATTAGCTAAGTGCGTGTGTTGTTGTTGACGTATGGGTCGCGCGGGGACGTCGAACCGATGGTGGGACTCGCAGTGCGGTTGCGGGCACTGGGCGCGGAGGTGCAGATGTGCGCGCCGCCGGACTTCGCGGAGCTGCTGGACGGTTTCGGCCTTCCGCTGGTGCCGCTCGGCCAGTCGGTGCGCGAGATGACGACCGGGGCGGTGACCGGGACAAAGCCGCTGCCGGCGGCGAGCATGCCCCAGCGCGCGGCCCAGATGGTCGCCGCGACGTACGAATCGGTCGCCGCGGTGGCCGAGGGATGTGACGCGGTGGTGGCGACCGGCTTGATCCCGGCCGCGGCCGCCGCGCGGTCGGTGGCCGAGAAGCTGGGCATCCCCTACGTGTTCGTGGCCTATTTCCCGACCTACCTGCCGTCGCCGCACCACCCACCGCTCGCGTGGACCCGGCCGCTCCCACCGGGGGTGACCGACAACCGGGTGCTGTGGGACCTGAACACCGAGAACATGAACGCGCTGTTCGGCGAGGCGATCAACACCCACCGGGCATCGATCGGCCTGCCCCCGGTGGACAACGTCCGTGACCACGTCTTCACCGACCGCCCGTGGCTGGCTGCGGACCCGATCCTGGGCCCGTGGCTGCAGCCGGCGGACCTCGACGTGGTGCAGACCGGCGCGTGGATCCGGTCGGACGAGCGCCCGCTCCCGGCCGGTTTGGAGGCGTTCCTGGACGCCGGCACACCACCGGTGTACGTGGGCTTCGGCAGCATGCCCATGCGCGACTCGCAGGACGTCGCCCGGGTGGCCATCGAGGCGGTCCGCGTGCAGGGCCGCCGCGTACTCCTCTCTCGCGGCTGGGCCGACCTGGTTCTTACCGGCGACCAGGACGACTGCTTCGTCGTCGGCGAGGTCAACCAGCAGGCACTGTTCGGCCGGGTGGCCGCCGTCGTACACCACGGCGGCGCGGGCACCACGACGACGGCCGCCCGGGCCGGCGCGCCGCAGGTGGTGGTACCCCAGATGGCGGACCAGCCGTACTGGGCCGGCCGGGTGGCCGAGCTGGGCATCGGCGCGGCACACGACGGTCCGACTCCGACCACCGAGTCCCTGTCAGCCGCGCTCAAGACGGCCCTGACCCCCGAGACCCGCGCGCGAGCGAGGGCCGTGGCCGGCACGATCCACACCGACGGGGCGACGGTGGCCGCGACGCTGCTGCTCGATACGGTCAGCGCGGTCAGCCGGGAAAGGCCGCCCGTGTCGGCGTGAACCACGCGGGATCGTCGAGCCAGGACCCCGAAGCCGGGCCAGGACCCCGAACACGGGCCAGGACCCCGAAGCCGGGCCAGGACCCCGAAGCCGGGCCAGGACCCCGAAGCCGAGAACCCGCGAACCCCCGGCGGCCTGAACCGGCAACGGTTACGAGGTCCACGCCAGGCAGAGCGTTGATCGCCATGACCACCAGATTCGTCACACCGGTCCAGACGCCTTGCCACGCGCAACGGTCGCAAGCGACCTCAGATCGGAGCCGATGCCATGAACCCCCTGACCACCAGCGCGTTCGACCTTCCCGACCACCTCTCCCCCAAAGCCGACCCGACACTGATCGCCGGCGACGAGCAACACTTCACGGCCATCGCCGACAGCCTCGAACAATCGATCACCGAACTGTCCGACCGCCTCGATACCGCCCGCAAGGCGCCCGGCGGCATCGGCCGCCAAGCGATGGACCGAGACCTGGAAATCCACCGGCTGACCACGCGGCTGCGCGCCCTGCGCCGCTTCGGCCTGGACCTGTGCCTGGGACACATCATCAGCACAGACCACCCCGAACCCCTCTACATCGGACGACTCGGCCTCACCGACAGCGCGGGCCGCCGGCTGCTGCTCGACTGGCGCTCCCCGGCGGCCGAACCGTTCTTCGGCGCCACCCACGCCAACCCCATGGGGCTGGCCAGCCGCCGCAGATACCGCTGGACCCGCGGCCGCATCAGCGACTACTGGGACGAGGTGTTCACCGCCGACGGATTCGAAGGACACGCCGCGCTCGACGACCAGTCCGCCTTCATCGCCAGCCTGGGCGGCAGCCGCTCGCCCCGGATGCGCGACGTGCTCGCCACCATCCAGGCCGACCAGGACGCCATCATCCGCGCGGGATCTCGCGGCGCTCTGGTCGTCGACGGCGGCCCGGGCACCGGCAAGACCGTCGTCGCCCTGCACCGCTCCGCCTACCTGCTCTACTCCGACCCGCGCCTGGACCACCACCGGGGCGGCGTGCTGTTCGTCGGCCCGCACCAGCCCTACCTGGCCTATGTCGCCGACGTGCTGCCCAGCCTCGGCGAGGAGGGCGTGCAGACCTGCACCCTGCGCGACCTCGTCGCCGAAGGCGCCACAGCGACGATCGAGACCGACCCGCAGGTGGCCGCCTTGAAGGCATCGGCGAAGCTGGTGGAGGCGATCGAGCCGGCCGTCAGGTTCTACGAGAACCCACCCACCACCGGGATGACGATCGCCACCCCCTGGTCCGACATCTGGCTGAGCGCCGAGGACTGGGCCGAGGCCTTCCACGCACCCGACCCCGGCACCGCGCACAACGATGCGCGCGAGCAGATCTGGCAAGAGCTGCTGACGATCCTGATCGACAAGCACGACGACGAGGAGGTCTCGGCCGACCTGCTGCGCAGGGCGCTGCTGCAGGACCGGGAACTGCTCACCACCTTCAACAAGGCGTGGCCACTGATCGACGCGGCCGACCTCGTGGCAGATCTGTGGTCGGTGCCCGCCTACCTGCGGATGTGCGCTCCCTGGCTCAGCCCCGAGGAGGTTCGGGCTCTGCGGCGCGAAAACGCCCAGGCCTGGACGGTGTCGGACCTGCCGCTGCTGGACGCGGCACGCCAACGGCTCGGCGACCCGCAGGCGGCACGGCGCAAGCGCCGCCATGACGCCTCCGTCGCCGCCCAACGCGAGCGGATGGCGCAGGTCGTCGACAACCTGCTCCAAGCCGATGACGACGGCGAAGGTCTGGTGACGATGCTACGCGGACAGGACCTGCAAGATGCCCTGGTCGATGAGAGCACGCTGCCCGGCACCGACCCGGACCTGCTCGCCGGCCCGTTCGCGCACATCGTCGTGGACGAGGCGCAGGAGTTGACCGACGCGCAGTGGCAGATGCTGCTGCTGCGCTGCCCGTCGCGGAGCTTCACCATCGTCGGCGACCGCGCCCAGGCCCGGCACGGCTTCACCGAGTCCTGGCAGCAACGGCTGGAGCGGGTCGGGCTGGAGCGGATCACCCTGGCCGGCCTGAGCGTCAACTACCGGACGCCGGAAGAGATCATGGCAGAGGCCGAGCCGGTCATCCGGGCCGTACTCCCGGACGCCAACGTGCCGACCTCCATCCGCAGCGGCGACGTCCCCGTCGTCCACGGACCCGTTGCGGATCTGGACTCGATCCTCGACACCTGGCTCGCCGCGCATGCCGACGGGATCGCCTGCGTCATCGGCGATCCCACGTTCCGGGCGAGGTCTCGTGTGCGGTCACTGACCCCGGAGCTGGCCAAGGGGCTCGAGTTCGACCTGGTCGTCCTGATCGATCCCGAGGCGTTCGGCGAGGGCATCGAAGGAGCGGTCGACCGCTACGTCGCGATGACCCGAGCGACCCAGCGGCTCGTGATCCTCACCAGCTCCTGACGGCAGCCGGACGAACACCACCGGCATCCGACCGCCTGGACGTCATCGTCCGGCAGCCCGCCGGCGACTACCAGCCCGGCCGGTTCGGACAACGAGGATTCTCCTGTGTGGAAGGAACATCATGAGCTCAGCGCTTGAAACCCTTCGCCGCGACTTCGGCGGCGACATCATCGAACCGGGCGGAGCGGACTACGAATCGGCCGCTCGCTCGGTACTGGCTTCGGGTGACCCGGCCTATGTACTGCGGCCCAAAAGCGTCGGGGACGTGCAAGCGGGCATCGGATTCGCCACCCACGCGGGGCTTTCGCTGTCCGTACGAGGCGGCGGCCACGGCTTTGCGGGCTTCGGCACCAACGACGACGGCGTCGTGATCGACCTCGGCACGCTCGCGAACGTGGAGATCATCGACAAGGAACGCCACCTCGTGCGGATCGGCGGCGGCGCCACCTGGGGCCAGGTCGCGGCCGCCCTGGCCCCGCATGGCCTGGCGATCTCCTCGGGCGACACCAAGGGCGTCGGTGTCGGTGGGCTGACGTTGACCGGCGGCATCGGCTGGAAGGTCAGGAAGTACGGCCTGGCCCTGGACAGCGTGGTCGCCGCGGAGGTGGTCACCGCCAGCGGAGAGCTCGTGCAGGCGAGCGCGAAGGAGAACCCGGAGCTGTTCTGGGCGATTCGCGGTGGCGGCGGCAGTTTCGGGATCGTGACCGCCTTCGAGTTCCTGGCGCACCCGACGACAGACGTCTTCCACGGCAAGATCGCCTTCCCGGCATCGGAGGCGGCCACCGTGCTCCCGGGGTGGGCCGACCACCTCCGCACCGCCGCCGAAGAGCTCACCTCCATCGCGGCCTTCGCCGGCGGGCCCGAAGCGCCGATCGAGATCTACGTCGCCTTTGACGGCGATGACCCGCAGCGCGCGGCGCAGGCGATCGACCCGATCCGCCGGCTCGGCACGGTGATCGACGACGATATCGCGCTGAAACCCTATGCGGACACGCTCGTGGACGGCATGACCCCACCGCCCGGCATCCGGTTCGTCACCCGAAGCGCATTCGTCGATGAGGAATCGGTGGGCGAGGTCCTTCGGATCCTTGCCGGGGTCGGGGCCTTGGAGCGGTCGCCGTTCATCGCCGTTCGCAGCGTCGGCGGTGCGGTCTCCCGCGTCCCCGACGCTGCCACCGCCTACGCGCATCGCCGAGCGGAGTTGATGTTCGTGACCGCCACCGCGGGTCCGAAGCCGGTCGTCGAGGCCGCTCGTCCGGCACTGGAAGCGCTCTGGGGGAGACTCGCACCTCACGTCAACGGCGCCTACGCGAACTTCCTCGATTCTGCCACCGAGGAGGATGTCGCCGCGATCTATCCGGCGGAGACCTACCGGCGGCTCGCGGCGGTCAAGCGCCAGTACGACCCCGGCAACCTGTTCGCCCGCAACCACAACATCCGGCCTCAGGAGGCCTTGCGGGCAGGCGAAGCCGTCTGAGGCGCCCCGGCCGGTTCGGATAACGGCCTTGGGGAACCTCGGTACAGCCGTCGGCGCTTAGATTGATCTTGGATAGCGGGGGACCCCGGCCACCCTGCCGGGGTCCCCCGCTGTGTTGGGGATCGGCGTCGTTCGTCGGAGATCCAGGACAGCGGTCATCTGGCGTTCGTCGGGAGTGAGGCTTCTGGTCAGCGCCTCCGTCTCACTCCCACGATGAGTACGGCGAGCCGCTGGCTCCCGTCGCTGGACGTCAGGCCGACCGGACAGGAGACGATGACGGCCTGGCCGAGGAGGTGCGGGCGGATGAGGAGCAGTTGGAGGAGTTGGCCCAGGCGTGGGCGGCGCGGGAGATCAGCCGTAAGGAGTGGATGGCCGCCCGTGCTCCGATCGATGCGCGGTTGGAGAAGGCGCGCGCACAGTTGGCCCGCATGTCGCGCACGTCGCCGCTGCTGACCTACGACCTGGGCCGTCCTCCGGGGCGCCACTGTCGGCGGGTCGGTGACCGGATCGTGTTCGACAAACGGGTGAAGGTCCTGCAGTTCGGCCGGTTCATTTCTGGCGAGTGCGGTGACACCGGTTGAGGCTCAGACCTCATATTTCGGCGCAACGCCTACCGCGAGGACCGGCCGCCCCCGTTGTCCTCGAACAGTTCCCGGGTACGGCGCAGCAGAGCCTCCCGGGCGTCGTCCGGGGAGAGGACCCGTAGTGGGGTACCCAGGCCGAGGAGGTACTGGGCGAGCTGGTCGGCGTCGTTGGCGCCGATTTCGACGATGGTGGCATCGGGCCCGTCCGGGTGATGGGTGCCGATCGTCGGTGGAACCAGCCGCAGGGCCTGGTCCATGGGGTGCGGGAGCCGGACTCTCCCATAGAGGGGGTACACGACGCTCGCGATGCCTCGGGAGACGAGGAGGACCGGGTCGGGCGGGTCGACGAGTTCGACCGGCTGTCCGGTCGGCTGTACTTGCACTACCCGATCGGCCCGGAACGTCCGCCACTGGTCCCGGGCCACGTCCCGGGCGACGAAATACCAGCGGAGGCCCGTGTGTACCAGGCGGTAGGGGTCGACATCCCGGACACTGGCCTTGCCTGCATGGTCGCGGTACGACAGACGGGTGCGCTCACCACGGCGACAGGCGGCGGCCAGTTCCAGCAGCCCACCGGGGGAGATCTGACGCCCCTCTGGCCTGGGAGTGTGCACGAAGGTGGCGTCCATCTCACCCAGCCGGTCCGCGATCCGAGGCGGCAGGACCTGCCGCAGTTTCAGCAGCGCCGATACTGCTGCCTGGTCGCTGCCGAGGACGCCGCTGAGCGCGGCCTCGCGTAGTGCGACGGCCACGGCGAGCGCCTCCTCGTCGTCGAGGATCAGCGGCGGCACCCGGGTACCGCCGCCGAGGCGGTAACCGCCCCAGGGCCCGGGGTCGGACTCGATGCAGTAGCCGAGTTCCCGCAGCCGGGCAACGTCCCGCCGCACCGTGCGTCCGGTGACCGCCATCCGCTCGGCCAGCTCGCGGCAGGTCCAGGTCGGCCGTGTGGACAGCAGCGAGACCAGTCGCAGCAGGCGGGCGGAAGTGCTGATCACATCCTGCAGTGTTCCTCATGACCAGGACCGGATCTGTCCTGGTCTCGTCCTAATGTCTCTCCCATGAGTACTGGAACCACAACCACACCGGCGATCCGTTTGCTGTCCGTCGACTTCGACTGCCCGGACCCCGTCGAGCTGGCCCGTTTCTACGGCGAGGCTCTTGGCCTGCCCGTCGTCTACTCCAGCGACGACTTCGTCCTGCTCGGCCGAGAGGGTTCACCGGGACTGGGTTTCATCCGGGTTGCCGACTACCGGCGTCCGACCTGGCCGGACCCTTCCCAGGGGAAGCAGGCACACATGGAACTGGGCGTCGACGATCTGGAGGCAGCTCAGGCACGGATGCTGGCCCTGGGCGCTGTGGAGCCCCCGGCCCAACCACATCCCGAGCAGCGGAGGGTCTTGCTGGACCCCGCCGGCCACCCATTCTGCATCTCCACGCAGGGCTGAGTGTCATCGGCCGACGATGGCCACGACCACGCACCCCCGCGGGACGGCGAACTCACCGTTGTCCTCATGGGGTTGTGATGGGCCGTGGGACTTCCCGAGCTGTGAGATCTGTCTGATCAGCTAGGACGGAGCCGAGCGGACCGCGTATTCCCGTTGCTGCTTGGCGCGGTGGCCGTCACTCCGGACCGGCAGGCTGGTGGTGGGGTTCGGCCGGCAGGCTGGTGGTGCCGCTCCGCTGGTGACCGGATACCCGCGCCGCAGGTACGCCTCGAGGTGTCCGCCGAGTGGAGGCCGGTTCCGGGGTGTGCTGGCGTTGCTGTTCGTCCGCTGTCGTCCTGAGGTGATGGACGGGCTGGCGCGGCTCGGCGCGGGCGGATGGAAGGTGGCCATCGTCACCAACGGGACGGCGGACGACCAACTCGGGAAGATTCAGCGGACGGGACCGGCCGAGGCCGTTGACGCCTACGCGCTTTCTGGTACTGAAGGCGTCCGCAAGCCGGATGTCGGCCTGTTCGAGATCGCAGCCCGACGGTGTGGCATGGCCTTGACCGGTAGGGGGTGGATGGTCGGTGACCACCTCGTCAAGGACATCGGCGGGGGACGGGCCGCCGGCCTCCGTACGGTCTGGACCGAGGGACATGGCCGGATCAGGAGCACGAGGCGGACCACGTCGTCACGGACGTGCTCCAGGCGATGGAGAACCTGCACAGCGAGCGCTGATCGAGGGACCACGCCGCAGCTTGCGGAGGAGCGCTGTACAGCAGTGCCGTACAGCAACACCGTCTTACGTGATCACATCCCACCGAACCGCATCTACCGTCTGACCAGGGCGTGAGCCCTCCGACCTGGGCCCTGCCGTTGACTCGTAATGAAGGGGTGCAAGACGACATCAGGACGGTTGTTCCGTCCGGGACGAAGATGAGCAGCTTGACCACGCCTGGCAGCGATACAGCTCACGCTCGGAAGATGATCGTGAGCTGTATTGGGAAAGCCAGGAGTGCTACTCCTCGGTCGTGACCAGACCTGTCTGGCAGGCGCCCCACTCAGATGGGTCACCTAGCTCGACGTCGGTGCCGCCGATGTCGCAGTGGCCAGACGAGCCCCGACACAAGATCTGGGGTGTCTCGGGCAGCCCTCAAGCGGCTGGAGCCTTCGGTGTCAGACGAACCTCGACATCCGCGTCCAGGGCGCGCGCCAGACGTTCCAGAACCGGCAATGTGGGGATGGTCCCGCCTGCCTCGAAGCGAGCCACCGCGGACTGGGTCATGCCGGCCTCCCGGGCCAGGTCGTTCTGGCTCCATCCCCGCCCCTCGCGCATCGTCCGAACCGTTCTGCCCAGCTCGTAGGCAATACGCGCAGCCTCATACGCCTCGGCTGCACCCGGCTCGGCCATCCGGCGATCCCTGAGCTCTCGCCAGCTTCCCTGTTCGCTCATACCGCTTCTTCTTCCTCGTCAACGGTGTGCGCCAACTCGATGCAGCGACGCATGGCCCGCCGAGCCCGATCGATCTCCCGATCGTCGCGTACCCGCGTCTTGTGGAACACGGTCAGGAGCACGATCCGGCGACCGGGCGCGATCCAGTACGTGAGGCGCATCGCGAACTCGTCGAGATGGAACCGGAGCTCGCGCAGCTTGCCGTCCAGCTGCTTGGTGTAGGGCTCCCCCAGCAGAGGCCCCTCTGCCGCAAGGAGATCGACATAAAAGGCCACCCTTGCGAACAGCGCCGAAGGCAGGTCTTCAAGCCACTTGCGAACTTCTGGTTCCAGCTCCACGGTACCCCAGCTCATAGCATCGATGCTATGAGCCGCACCTCTGTCACACCTCGCTTTCGCCCCAACACAATGATGACAACCATCCACCACCGGCAGGAGCACACCGACAAGACCGATCGGGCACATACGGCTTTCGCCCGGAAGATAAGCGTGAGCCGTAGGGGCGAGATCTGCCGCCTACTCCTCGGTGGGAGCCAGGCCCGTCTGGCAGGCGCCCCACTCAGATGGGTCACCTAGCTCGACGTCGGTGCCACCGATGCCGCAGTAGCCGCCCGGATTCTTGAAAAGGTACTGCTGGTGGTAGCACTCTTCTTCCGGCAACAACTCGCCCACGCAGGAAACCGGGCTTCAGAGGCGCCACGCCGACAACCGCCTCCGCTGGTTGTTCGGGAAATCCCAGCCTTCCGCCTTCAACGGAGTTAGGATTTTTCCCGAACGCCGAGGGACTGGAGAGCACCAATGGAGGCGAGGCCACAGCCTCAGAACGAGGTTGAAGTTCTGCGAGCCGGAATGGCTGTGCTAGGTGACCGGCTGCCGGCCGGGTGGGACGTCCAACCACTGAGCCGCGGACTGCCCGATGCTCGCTTCGACGCTCTCTGGAAGGTGACAGCACCGGACGGAACCTCGGTCGTGCTAGTCGTAGAAGCCAAGCGCGTGGTGGAGAGACGTGACACCGCTACGCTGCTCCAGCAGTTGAATGACGCGGCGGACGAGCATCCGGGCAGCCGTGGGGTTGTCGTCTCCCGATACCTGTCGCCGCCCGTGCGTAAGCGGCTCTCGGAAGCTGGCCTGTCCTACATAGACGCGACAGGGAACATCACCCTGAACGTCTCTCAGCCCGGTCTATACGTTGCAGATCGAGGGGCCGACCATGATCCGTGGCGCGGTCCTGGAAGACCGCGCGGAACGTTGAAGGGCGCTCCCGCGGCGAAGATCGTGCGTGCGCTGTTGGACCACGAAAGATCGTGGGCGATCCGTGAGCTGATCAGCGTCGCTGACGTATCTACTGGGTCGACCTACCGGGTGATCGAGTTTCTCGAGAGCGAGAACCTGGCAACACGGACCAGCTCGGGTGCAGTCATAGTTCCCGACTGGGTCGCGCTGCTGAGGCGTTGGAGCGAGGACTACGGGTTCGTACGAAACAGTCGCGTCACACGGTGGATAGCACCGAGAGGCCTACCTAACTTCATGCGGCGGGCGGCTGATAATCCCGCCCAGTACGCCATAACCGGGACCTTGGCCGCAGCCAACTGGGCCCCCTATGCTCCAGCCCGCTCCGCCATGATCTACACGACGGACGCTGAGCACACCGCCCAACTCTGGGATCTTCGCCCTGCTGACGCCGGAGCGAATGTGATGTTGGCCGAGCCGGAAAGCGACGTCGTCTTCACCCGTACCCTTACCGACACTTCCGGTCTCACGATCGCAGCACCACCCCAAGTCGCCGTCGATTTGATGACAGGCCCTGGACGCAGCCCCTCTGAAGCCGAAGAACTCATTGAATGGATGGCGCGACATGAATCCTTCTGGCGTAAGTAGTAGCGACATCCTCGTCCGATCTCGGTCCGCGCTTCTCGATGCATTGGCCGCGTTGGATGCCCATCGTGACGCTGTGATCGTGATCGGAGCACAGGCCGTCTACCTGCACACCGCGGGAAGTCCTGTCGCACTCGCCGAGACGACGAAGGACAGCGATCTCGCACTCGACCCGAGGGTCCTGGAGGACGATCCGCTTCTGGAGCAATCTATGGGCCGCGCGGGGTTCTACCGTGACCCCATTGGCGGACAACCCGGAGCGTGGCTGAACCCCGCGGGCATTCCCGTCGATCTGATGGTGCCCGAGGCTCTTGCAGGAGCAGGTACGAGGAACACGCGGGGAGCCCGCATCCCACCGCATGATCGCCGTGCCACCCGGCGCGCTCGAGGTCTCGAAGCCGCTGTCATCGACAACACGGTCATGGACGTGGCCGCCCTTGACCCGGCCGATGCCCGCGTATATCGAGTCAGAGTCGCCGGGCCCGCAGCCTTGCTGGTTGCCAAGCTCCACAAGATCGCCGAACGGGTTTCGGCCCCCCACCGGCTGAATGACAAGGACGCACACGACACGTACCGCATCCTTATCGACGTCAACACCGCTGAACTGGCCACCACGTTCAGGCTCCTAGCTCGTGACCCCATCAGCAGCGAGGTCACCGAGCAGGCGGTCGAACATCTGGCGGCGCTGTTCGCGGCAGGACCGGACGCGCTCGGCTCAATGATGGCCGGACGCGCGGAAGAGGGAATTGGCGAGCCCGAGACGGTTGCTTTGGCAACGTCTCTGCTGGCTGCTGATCTCGTGCAGGCATTGGAACGTACTTGAGCCCTCCGACAACTCCGCAGAGGGCTCGACCTCGACTTCAAGGCCTGGCCCTCTACGCTGACGAGGTCAGATTCCACCCAAGGGACTGAGCTACTCACCTGCCGACACGATGCCCACGGGGCAGGAGACACCGGTGCCGCCGATCCCGCAGTGGCCGCCGGAGTTCGGGAAGCCGCCGTGGTCTGGATGAGAGATCGCATGGTTGGGTTCCCGTCTCCGGTTTCAGCCGTCGGTGTCTTTCGGGTGGCGGGGCGAGGCATAGACGATCCAGACAGTGCGAGTGGCGTCATCGATGGCATAGCGGACGCGTCCGCCACTGGTGACCTCGAACTCCCATTGCTCCAGGCCCTGGCCGTTATGACGATGAGTCGCGAGGTCACCGCGTAGGCGATGTTGACGCTCGTGATCCGCCCGTGAGCGTGGATCGGCGCGCAGTGCCTCGAAACATCGGCGCGTGTTGCCCAGGGCGTGACGGCACAACTCCTCCCAGCCCTTGACCGCATCACCGGTACCGAACCGGATATCCCATTCGCCATCCGAAGGCGGGACCGTGACCCGGTCACCACGCTTCGGACTCACGCCGAAACCTCTACCGGCCCGAAGTCGCCACTTGTGGCCTTACGAGCCTGGACGTAGTGCGCGGGGTCGGCCTTGATCCGAGCGGTCGCCCGCCAGCCTGCGATGACTTCCTGCGTGGTGACATCGACATCGAGTTCCGCGGCGTCAGAGAGCGCCTCCACCAGTTCGAGGGTGAAGGCACGCAGTTCGGCGGAGGTGAGGTGACGAACCCAGGGGAAGACCTCGGGCATGGCGATGACCAGCGCGCGGGCGGTCGGATCGTGCTTGATGAGGGCGAGGAACAGACGAGATGCCGTAGCCAGTGTCTGCCCGCGCTGATCCTCACGGTCGGCGGCGGTCAGGTAGAAGTCCGGGGCATCGCGGTGGGTGACGCGTACTCGACCCAGGCGCGCGGCGCGTTCGGCGACGGCTCGAGGGTTTCTCGACAGGTCCGAGAAGGTGACGGCGTCGGCGTTGCTGGTGCTCACCCTGCCATCGTAAGTCAGAACACATTCTGAAGTTGGTGAACCGG
Organism: Streptosporangium sp. CA-135522; assembly: GCF_050949235.1. Lineage (NCBI taxonomy): Bacteria > Bacillati > Actinomycetota > Actinomycetes > Streptosporangiales > Streptosporangiaceae > Streptosporangium > Streptosporangium sp. CA-135522. The sequence continues at coordinate 709,048 of NZ_CP192026.1, read as the reverse complement.
GAAGGAGCGTCACACGACCGCCCCTCAGCAAGCAGGCCAAACCGAGCGGCCAAACGACTCTCAGTACGAAGAACAGCCATGAATCGTGCAGCAGCCCTTAGAAAGTCGCCCTGAATCAGTTCCCAGCTCGATGAAGGAGCAACGGCGAAGCCACACGAACGGGTACGACTCACCCTCAGGAGGCGGGGGCGAGCTGTACCAGTGAAGTCGGCGTTACTCCTCGGTCGGGACCAGGCCCGTCTGGCAGGCGCCCCACTCAGATGGGTCACCTAGCTTGACGTCGGTGCCACCGATGCCGCAGTAGCCGCCCGGATTCTTGAAAAGATACTGCTGGTGATATTCCTCGGCGAGGAAATAGTCCCTCGCCGGGGCGATCTCGGTGGTGATCTGGCCGTAGCCGGATTCGGCGAGCACCTTTTGGTAGGCGTCACGCGAGGTCAGCGCGGACTTCTCCTGCCCGGGCGAGTGGAAGTAGATCGCCGAGCGGTACTGCGTGCCGACATCGTTGCCCTGGCGCATGCCCTGGGTGGGGTTGTGAGCCTCCCAGAAGACGCGCAGCAGTTCCTCGTAGGAAACCCGGGACGGGTCGAAGACCACGCGGACGACCTCGGTGTGGCCGGTCTGGCCGGTGCAGACCTCTTCGTAGGTCGGGTTCTCGGTGTAGCCGCCGGCGTAGCCGACCGAGGTGGACACCACTCCCGGGGTCTGCCAGAACTTGCGCTCGGCTCCCCAGAAACAGCCGAGGCCGAAATCGGCGATCTCGGTGCCCTCCGGGTACGGCGGAGCCAGCGGAGCGTCGAGGACCGCATGCCGTGCGGGCACCGCCATGCGGGTGGCGCGACCCGGAAGCGCGTTCTCCGGGGACACCATGGAAGTCTTGTCCTTGCCGAACAGCCAGCCCATTGCGAACCTCCTTCTGAACCTTCTGACAGAGGCAACCGCCGGGGGCGTCCCGGTGTTCCCGTAAGAGACTCTTAACGATTGGACAAGTATTACTAATTTGTATTAAATTTCATAAGCAGACAAAATAGGTGACATGCCTGAATCGCGCCGCGGAGTCCTGTACGGGATCGCTGCTTACACCATGTGGGGTCTGTTCCCGCTGTACTGGCCGCTCCTGAAGCCCTCCGGCGCCCTGGAGATCCTGGCCCACCGCGTCGCGTGGTCCCTCGTCGCCGTCGTCGCCATCCTGGCGGTGCGGCGCCACTGGTCCTGGGTCCGAGAGCTTCTTCGCACTCCCCGGAAGGTCGGACTCCTCGCCCTGGCCGCCGCGATCATCACGGTCAACTGGGGCGTCTACATCTACGCCGTCAACACCGGGCACGTGGTCGAGAGCGCGCTCGGATACTTCATCAACCCTCTGGTCAGCGTGCTTTTCGGCGTCTTCCTCCTCAAGGAGCGCCTGCGGCCGTGGCAGTGGGGCGCGGTCGGGCTGGGCACCCTGGCCGTCGTCGTCCTCACTCTCGACTACGGCCGGCTGCCGTGGATCGCGCTGGTCCTGGCCGTCAGCTTCGGCACCTACGGCCTGGTCAAGAAGATCGCGCAGGTCGGCGCCGCGGAGAGCATGACCATCGAGACGCTGGTGCTCCTGCTGCCCGCCCTCGGTTATCTGGTCTACCTGCAGGGCCAGGGAGGCGGCACCTTCGGGAGCCTGGGAACGGGACACACCCTCCTGCTGGCGGGAGGTGGCGTGATCACGGCGGTTCCGCTGCTCTGCTTCACCTCCGCCGCGATCCGGGTGCCGCTCACCACGATCGGCCTGCTCCAGTACATCGCCCCGGTGCTGCAGTTCCTCGTCGGCGTGTTCGTCGTCCACGAGGTCATGCCGCCCAGCCGTTGGGTCGGGTTCGCCATCGTGTGGCTGGCCCTGTCCCTGTTCACCTGGGACAGTCTCCGTGCCGCCCGCGAGGCTCGCCGTACCGTGGTGGAGGCGGCGAGCGCGCGGATGGCCGATTCCAGGGCGTAGTAGCGCAGGCCGGCCGCCAGGCCGTGCGCTGTTCACGGACGCGGCGGGCGGACTTGCGCTGTTCACGGGCGCACGGCGAACGAACCGCGTGCTGTTCACGGGCGCACGGCGGGCGGACCGGGGTGGTGCGGGGGCGATGACCGGGCCCGGCTACGGTGTGCCTGGTGCAGGCAGTCATCGCGGCGTTCACCCCGATCTGGCTCATCGGCGCCCTCGGCTGGCTGACCGCCCGTCTCAGGCCGGCGAGCGAGCAGCTCCGGCGGGCGCTCACGGAGTTCGCGTTCACCATGGCGATGCCCGCCGTGCTGTTCACCACGCTCAGCCGTACCCCGCTCAGCCAGATCCAGCCGCGCCCGCTGCTCGCCTTCGCGGTCAGCACCTTCGTCGTCGGCCTGTCGGCACTCGCGCTGCTCGGCGGCAAACTGCCCGATCGGGTGATCGGCGCGATGTCGGCCGCCTACGTCAACTCCGGCAACCTTGGCATTCCCATCGGCCTGTACGTCCTGCACGACGCGACGTTCGTGGTGTCGGTCCTGGTCTTCCAGGTCCTGGTGGTCTCTCCACTGATCTTCCTTGGCCTCGGCGCCGAGCGCTCGTCCATTCTGGCCCCGCTGCGGACGCCGATCGTGGCGGCCTCGGTCCTCGGCCTGGGCGCGTCCGCCCTCGGCTGGCAGCTGCCCGAGCCGGTGATGCGCCCGCTGGAGATCCTCGGTGGCGCCGCGGTGCCGCTGGCGCTCTTCTCGCTGGGCATGTCCCTGTACGGCTCGGCCGTCGCCTGGCGTGGAGCCGGCCCGGTGGTGGCGCTCAAGCTGCTGGCCCAGCCGTTGGTGGCGTTCCTGGCCGGCCGCTTCCTCTTCCATCTCGACGGTCACGCGCTCTTCGCGGCCGTGCTGTTCGCCGGGCTTCCCACGGCGCAGAACACCTACGTCTACGCCGCCGAGTACGGGCGTCCCACCGATCTGCCCCGCGACGCCATCCTGGTCTCCAGCTTCCTGTCCCTGGTCACCCTCTCCGTCATCGCCCTGCTGGGAGCGGGATGACCGGTCGCGGCGGCGACCCGGGGTCGCCGCCGCACGGTGTGTCCTGCGCGGCTACACCGAGCCCGCGTCCACCACTTCCTCGGTCGCGCGGAACGGCACGGCGGTCACAGGGCGCGGGCTCCGGCAGCAGAGCAGGTAGTACAGGCCGCCGGCGACCAGACCACCGGAGAGCCAGGAGAAGTCGGTGTTGCCGAGCAGGCGGGCGATCGGGCCTTGCATGGCGGGTACGAGCCCGAACTGCCAGGACCATCCGGCGAGTACGCCCAGGGCGAGGCTGACCAGCGCGCGGGTGTTGACACGTCCGTAGGGGGAGGTCGCGGTGTCGTCGTAGAGGGCGGCGACGTCGGGCGCGCCCCGGTGTTTGACGAAGAAGTCGATGAGCATGATCCCTCCCCAGGGGCTGATCCACACGAGGATGGAGGCCATCCAGTTGTCGAACGCGTGGGCGAAGCTGCCTGCCTGGATGAAGACGACGAGCACGACGGAGGCGATGACGCCGGCGATCAGGGTGAGCTTCCACCGGGCGACGCCGATGCCGACGGTCAGGGCGGCCAGCGAGCACGAGTAGAGATTGAGGATGTTGGTGGCCACGGGCCCGTGCATGAGCAGGAGCAGCACCGGCAGCGCCAGCGCGCCGAACGCCTGGATCACCAGGCCCGACGGGTCTCCGCTGTCGCCGGCGCTGGCCAGCGCGGCTCCCAGCGCGGCCAGCCACACGGTCGGGACGTACGTCCCGAGGGCGGTGGCCCAGAAAACCGACCTGCCCGACGACCGCGGGCGTACGAACCTGCTGTAGTCCGCCGAGTACGGCAGCCAGGACACTCCCCAGCCGATGCCGATCGCGGTGAGCAGCTGGGTGACGGCTGTGATCTTGTCTCCGGGACCGGTCGCGCTCGCACGCGTCCAGTCCACGTCCGCGTGGGCGAGCGCGACCACGGTCATGACCAGCATGACCACCACGGTCACCGGCACCGTGTATTTTTCGAAGGTGCGGATGGCGCGGAATCCGTAGACGGCCAGGCCGAGTTGGAGCGCCATGATGGCACCCGCCACGAGGTATTTCAGCCCCATGCCTCCCTGCACCCCCATCCGGGTGAGGACCGCGAGCACCAGGTCCAGCACCACCCAGGTGTTGACGCCGACCCAGCCCATGGCGAGCAGTCCCTGGATCACGCCGGGCACCGCGGCGCCCCGGCGCCCGAAGGCCGCCCGGGCGAGCAGCATCTGGTTGACGCCGGTACGGTGTCCCATCACGTTGAACAGGCCGAAGACGGCGCAGCCGACGAGGTTGCCCAGGAAGATGACGAGCAGGGTCTCCACGAGGCTCAGCCCCAGCGTGACGCCGAGGGCGCCGAGTACCCAGTTGATGGGCGCGATGTTGGCGCCCGCCCAGATCCAGAACTGTTCCCAAGGGGTGGAGTCCCGGGATGCGGCGGGGACGGGGGCGATTCCGTGGGCGTCGAATGCCGTGTCCGCCGTTCCGGCGGGATTCGGTTGAATGTCCTGCATCGTGATCTCCGGTGGAGTCGAGGCGTTGAGCCTGTGATCCACCTCACTCAAGCATCGCCGCACCGGAAAGGCCTATGGATGAAGCTCTAGTGAATTCCTTGGGGCATTGGATATTCTGACATCATGTTCACCTTGAGGTCCCTCTCAGCCGACAGCTCGCTGGAGCTGCACGTGCTCGTCGAGGGGGACGGCGAGGCGCTCGACGCCGAGGCCCTGTGGGTTCACAACACCGAGCTGCCCGATCCCTCACCATATGTACGCGACAGAGAGCTCGTGCTCACCAACGGCCTGTGGCTGGAGACGGAGTCGGCCGCGGAGTTCGTCGCGAACGTCGTCCGCGCCGGAGCCGTGGGCATCGTCTTCGGACTACGCGAGGCGATGCCCGCCACACCGGCCGAGCTCGTCCACGCCTGCCGGCAGGCCGGGATGCCGCTGGCGGAGCTGTCGGTCGACGTGCCCTTCACCGCCGTGTCGCGGGCCGCCGCCGCGGCGGTGGCCGAGCAGCGGCAGCAGGCGCTGGTGACCATGGTGCGACGGGGAAACGCGCTGGCGGACGCGATCTCGCAGGGGGCGGGGGCCTCGGGCGTGCTCCGCGTGCTCAGACGCGACCACGATCTGCCGCTCGTCGTCGTCGATCGCATGGGACGGCTGCTGGCGACCGCGGGGGCCGAGCTGGGCGAGGACGGGTCACAGGTCGTCGCGGAGGGACTGGCGCGCCGGCCGCCGCCGCTGGAGCTGAACCTCGGTGAGGCCGGTACGGCGACGCTGTTCCTCGTCGGGGCGCTCGGTGAGGCCGACGCGGGCCTGGTGTGCCTGCTTCCGGCGCGCGCGCTGAGCAGGACCGAGCACGACGCGCTCGCCCAGGCCGCCCATTTCCTCAGCCTGGAGGTGGCCAGGCGGCAGGCGGTGCAGGCGATCGAGATGCGCTTCGCCACCGAGCTCCTGGAAATGATCCTGTCCGGCAGTTCGCGCGCGGCCGAGGTGCCGGCGCGCCTGGAGGCGTTCGGCATCGACCCGTCAGGCCCGCTGGCGGTGTCGGCTCTGGCCTTCGCCGGTGACGAGGTCGCGACGCTGCCTGGCCTGGCCGAGGCCGTCGTCGAGTTCTTCACCGCCGATGCCATGCAGGTCGTCGTGGCCGGCGGCAGTCAGGACGTGGTCGCCGTGTATCCGTGGCGGCACTCCGAGACCAAGCTGCCGGAGATGGCGGAGCGGCTGACGGCCTCGCTGTCTCGCCGGTTCGACGGGCGCCGGGTCGTCGCCGGCCTCGGTGGCATCGCGAGCGGGTGGGCGATGCTGCGCCCTCCGCTGACGGAGTCCCGGGAGGCGTGCCGGGTGCTCCGCCGCGCCGCGGGCCGGGGCGTCGCCCGCTTCGCCGAACTCGGCACCTACCGCCTGCTGCTCGGGACGCAGGACGACGACGCGCTGCGGCGGCTCGCCGCCGGCGTCCTCGACCCGCTGCGCGCCCACGACCGCGGCCACGGCGGCCAGTTGGAGGCGACCCTGCGGGCGTTCCTCGACCACCATGGCCACTGGGCGGCGACGGCCACCGCCCTGTACATCCACGTCAACACCCTGCGCAACAGGCTGGCCCGCGTCACCGAACTGACCGGGCGGGACGTCGGCACGACAGAGGGCAGAGTCGATCTCTTCCTGGCGCTGCAGGCCGACCGCGGGATGTGATCGACCGTCTCCGGGGACGGGCTGTTCGAGACGAGCTATTCGATCGGATAGACGTTCGCGTCGACCGAGAGGGGGCGCGTCTCGCGCGGGCTGAGCGCGGCGTCCTGCCCCGCTCGCACCGCCAGGTCCCGGCAGCGGAGGAACTCGACGTCTCCGCACTCCAGGGCGTACTCGACCAGCCGGCGCAGGGCCATCGCACGAGCCGGCCGCCCGGACAGGAACGGATGGCTGGTGAGGTTGAACAGGCAGCCGTAGTGGCGCATCGCGTCGAGCTCTCCGCGCCACATGCGTTCCACCTTCTCCGGTTCCTCGATCATCCAGCCGATGTGCGGCTGGGGGAGGAACGCGTACTGCTCCCAGTCGTCGAGCGACCAGTGCACGGGAAGCTCGACGAGCTCCCCGGAGCGGGTGGAGAGCCGGTAGGGCCGGTCATCCGCCATGAGGGAGGAGTCGTACAGCAGGCCGTGCTCGGCGACGAGTTCGGCCGTGAACCAGGTGGCCTCCCACATCGCCGCCCGGTGCCCGGAGATCTCCACCCCCTGGCGGGCGAAGACCTCCAGGGCCCGTTCGAAGTCGGCCCGCTCCTCCCCTTTGCTCATCGAGGTCGGAGCGCGGTGGCTGTAGGAGTGGTGAGCCACCTCGTGGCCGCGCTCGACGATGCCCGCCGCCAGGCCGGGCCGTTGCTCGGCCACCCATCCGGGGACGAAGAACGTCGCCGGCACCCCGAGCTCGTCCAGCATGTCGAGCAGCCGTGGGACGCCCACCTCCGGGCCGTACGCCTGGTGGGACATCGTCATGGCGTGCCGCGCGTAGCGCCTGCCATGGGCGAGGATCGGCGTCTCGGCGTCGACGTCGAACGTCAGTGTGGCGACGGCGGCGGCTCGGCCGCGCCAGGTGTCGGTCATGGGCGGTTCTCCTCAGGACGGTGAGCGTGACGGCCGGCCGTGCCGTATGCCGTGAACGGTGAACACGGCGATCGACCGTACCGCCTGTCAGGCGGACGCCGCCACGGTCGACTCCGCCGTCCGGCGGGACTCGGCCCACTGCCGGGCGTTGCGCAGGTGGACCATGGGGTGGAGCATCGCGTGGTCGAAGGCCTCCAGGTCGGTGCCGGCGGCCAGCCGCTTCGGAAGGTCGGGGTTGGCCAGCGCTCCGCGGGCGATCGAGAGCAGGTCGGCGTGGCCTTCGGCGATGACGCGGGCGCCCTGGCCGGTGTGGTGCATGTTGCCGTTGGCGATCACCGGCAGGCCGCTGACCTCGCGGGCCAGCGCGGTGATGGTCTGCCCGCCGTCGAGGCGCGCGGTCTCGACCCAGTCGCGTCCCTCACTGGCCACGTGGAGGTAGGTGGCCCCGGCCTCGGCCAGCCGCGCGAAGATCAGCTTCGCCTCCTCGGCCCCGCCGGGCCAGCGGTACTCGAAGTCGTTCACCTTGGTCTGCGACAGGCGGACGCCCACGCAGAAATCCGGTCCGACGGCGGCCCTCACCGCGGTGGTCACCTCGGCGGTCAGGCGGACCCGGCCCGCCACGGAACCCCCGTACCCGTCGGTGCGCCGGTTGGTGTAGTCGGTGAGGAACTGGTCGAGCAGGTATCCGTTGGCGCCGTGGATCTCCACGCCGTCGAACCCGGCCGCCTGCGCGTTCTTCGCGGCCGCGACGAAGCCCGCCACGGCTTCGGCGATGTCCTCCTGCGTCATCTCCTTCGGGACGGGCCACGGGCCCCTGCCGCCGTACTCGGGCATCTGCACTCCGCGCGGCCGGATCGCCGACGGGCCGGCGGTGTTCGACCGGTAGTGGCTTCCCTGCGTCAGGGCTCCGGCGTGCATGAGCTGGGCGACCATCCTGGCGCCCGCCGCGTGCACCGCGCCGGTGACGGCCCGCCACCCTTCCACGTGCGCCTCGGACACCAGACCCGGCTGGTTGAGATAGCCCTGGCTGAAAACGGTGTCGGTGTAGGTGCCTTCGGTGATGACCAGGCCGAACCCACCGTGTGCGAATCCGGCGTAGTAGTCGGCCATCTCGGGCGTCGGAATGCCGTTCGGCGTGGCCGATACCCGGGTCATGGGTGCCACGGCGAGGCGGTTGGCGAGCTGCAAGCCGCCCAGATGGAAGGGTGCGAGCGCCGGATGGGCGTAGGAGTCGGGAGTGTGCGAACGGTTCATGACAGAGACTGCTTTCCGGATCGGTGGGTCGCCCCCTGAGGGGCCGGGTCTTCGGCTTCGAGGACGTCGATCGCCAGCGAGGTGGGCACTCCGCCGTTGATCACGGCGATGTCCTGCGGGCAGGAGGAGACGACGACGACGCAGTCCATCTCCGCCCGGAAGGTGATGCTGTCGCCCGCGCCGGTGGCGGCGGGCAGCCAGCTGAGGTCGTCGTGCTCATCGACGGGGATGCGCATGAAGATGTTGATGGGCTGGGGCACGACCGGGGGGGCCGGGGTGAAGGGGGCCAGCGCCAGGCGGAGATTGTCCGCGCACGAGGCGTGCCATCCGGCGACGCCGAGTGAGGCGTACCGCTCCGGGTCACACGCGGCGATGAGCATGTCGTGCCGTCCGACGGAGGTGTCCTCGACCAGCGTCAGGACGGGACGGCGCCGGTTGGTGAAGAACTGCTCCCCCACCTTCGGGAAGAGGCGATCGATCTGGGCCCGGGTGTGCGAGGCGCTGTGGTGTTCGGAAAGGTCGTCGCGGGCGAACACGAACACGTCGCCCACCTGGCCGCCTTCCAGGTCCACCACGCGCACGCGCTGCCCGGATGACACGAGGACGGCACGCCCTTCGCGGGCGGGGACGACGGTTCGCTGAAGAGTCGGACTGACTGCCATGACTCGATCAAAACAGCTTCTCCGCCGACCGGTCTATGGAGGAAAATCCTGCTTTTCTGGATTTAGCTGTATGAATCTCTACTTTAACGGCGTACCGGTACCGCGCCGATCGAACGGCGCGGGGAAATCCCGGTGCCACCGAGGTCTTCCGACGCATGGCCTGGCGAGCGGGATTCCCTCGGTCATGTCGGTGGCCACCGTCACCGCGGTGGCGGTGGCGGTGGCGGCTGGAGGGGTTCGACGGCGGACAGGGTTTGCGGCCCGGTACGGCTTATCGGGACGTGGTCGGGCAGAACTCGGCGTCGAGCACGTTGGTGAGGACGCCCAGTCCGCTCCAGTCGCCGTTGACCTGGCTGGTGAGCAGGTGCTTGCCGTCACGCGACCCCATGGCGTACACCCATGAACCATAGGTCGCGCCTCCGTTGCCCCAGACCGTGACGCCGCACGACAGCTCCTGGGTGAAGACGCCGAGGCCGTAGCGGGTGGCGGGGATCCACGGGTGGGCCTTGCCGTTCACGCTGGTGTCGACGGGGTCGTCGAACATCTGGTGCTGCTGGGCGGGCGGCAGCAGGCGTCCACCCAGCAGCGCGCCGAAGAAGCGCTGGAGGTCACCGGTGGTCGAGACGATACCGCCGGCCGCCCAGGAGAAGGACTGGTTCATCTCGGTCGCGTCGTGGATCTTGGGGTTGGGGTCCTGGGAGAACAGGGTGGAGTAGTGCCGGGGGTGGGCGCCGCGGATCTTCGCCTCACTTCCCGGCAGGTAGGTTCCGGTCAAGCCGAGCGGGCCGATGATGCGCTGGTGCAGCTGCTGGCCGTAGGTCTTTCCCGTCGCCTTTTCGATGATCAAGGCGGCCAGGTAGTAGTTGGTGTTGGAGTAGCCGAAGCCCTTGCCCGGATCGAAGTAGGGCCCGGCGGCGTTGGCCAGGCCGATCTTCACCAACTGCTGCGGGGTGTAGGAGTCGTAGCGGTGCTCGTACCAGGCCTCACCTACGCCCTTGGCGAAGAACTCCTCGTCGTTGCCGTAGTTGAAGATCCCGCTGCTGTGGTTGAGCAACATGCGGATGGTGATCTTGTGGCCGTCGTAGCCGTTGCCCTGAACGAGGCCGGGCAGCCACTTCTCCACGGTGTCGTCGAGCTTCAGCTTCCGCTCCGCGACCAGTTGCATGACCACGGTGGCGGTGAAGGCCTTGGTGGTGCTGCCGATGCGGAACCGCTCGTGCTGCTGCCGCTTGCGGCCGGTCGTGGTGTCGGACACGCCCGCCGAGCCGAACCATCTGCCGCGGCGGTCACGGACCTCGGCGACCATGCCGGGAGCGCCGCTGCCGGCCACGGCGTTGTCGAGAGCGCGTTGCACTTCGGCGTGGCCGGAGGCGGGCTGTGTGGCTGCCGCGGGGGCCGCGGGGGCCGCGGACGCCGCGGACGCCGCGGGGGCCGCCACGGTGGCCCCCACCATCGTCACTGCGGCGAGGAGCAGTCCCGCCTTGGCGGAGAAGGACGTGGTCATGTCAATTCCTCTCAGGTGAGGGACGTCAGCGTGAAACCGACTGTCTCACTCGCGGTAGCGCTCCTTCAGTACGAAGTAAAAGCTAGTTTGCATTTATGAAACTGTCAACGTGACTGCCAACCGTTTCTTGGTTTATCTAGGTCAATCTCGTCATGTTTTGCAATGACCTTGTGATCGAATGCAAGATGCGGCCATCGCTTCTTGCAATGAAATGTTCGCGAACGCAATACTGTCCGTCTGACCGGCAGACACGCCGAGCGGACCGGGGACGGCAGGAGGCGAACACCGATGCCGGGAGCAGACTGATCCACCAGGACCGCCGGCACATCGCCGGCGGACTGGCCGAAGGGCTCACCTACACCGAGATCACCAGGCGCCTGGACCGGCCGATCTCGACCATCAGGCGGGAGGTGCTCCGCAACGGCGGAGCCGACGGCCACCAGGCCGACCGGGCGCACCAGGCGACCGAGGGCCGCGCGCGGCGGCGCGACCGATACGTCATCGACGCGGACGTCTGGTTCCGAGGCCGGCCGGCCAGCGCCCGCAGAACACCATGCCGGCCGACATCGCCCGCCAGGGAGCCGAATCCCTCGGCGCAACCACACCCGCCGACACCCGACTGCAGGACATCAGCCGGTTCTTCGAACACGCCGGTCGCCACATGGTCCAGGCGGCCGAGCAATGGCGACAGGTCTCTTCCGCGAGGCGGACGACACAGACGCCCTTGACAGAGGCGCCCTCGACACGGACACCCTGAACAGAGGCACCCTCGACACGGACGCCCTGAACAGAGGCGCCCCCAAAGGATTGACGCACCACGCGCGCGTCGCCGCTGACAGCGGTCTCACCGACGGACCGGGACGGCGACGGACCGGGACGGCGACGGGCCGCTCAGTCCGAGCCGCGCACCGCCGCGACCAGGGACGTCAGATCGGGGTCGGCGCCCGCCTTCTCCAGCGCGGCGGCCAGGGACCGCTCGTAGGTGGGCGTCGCCTCGGCCAGGCGCGCCAGCCCCTCATCGGTGATCACCGAGTAGACGCCGCGGCGGTCGTTCGGGCACAGGCTGCGACGGGTCAGCCCCGCCTCCTCCAGGCGGGCGACCAGGCGGGTCACCGAGCTCTGGTTCAGCCCCACGGCCTCGGCCAGCTCCTGCATCCGCAGCTCCCTGGCGGAGGTCGCGGCGAGTCGTCCCAGCGCGCGATACTCCGACAGCCCGAGCCCGTGTCCCCGCTGCAGCGCCTTGGCCAGCTCGGCTTCCACCCGGCTGTGCAGCACCACGAACCTGTTCCAGGACATCGCCGAGCCTCCGCCTTCGATCAGAGTTGACGAGAGTCTACATGCACATGCAACATTTGCCGGCACCTGTAGAACATCCGTGCGCGAGGGCGATGGCGGTGAGCATCCGGACACCGTCGGCCGGTACGCCCCCTACGACCCACGGCCCCTCCCGGACCGTCAAGGACCGCCGGGGGCGGGAGAAGGTCGTCAGCCGGAGCGCTCGACGACGTAGTCGCACAGGGCGAGGTAGGCGGCGCGGGCGGGGATGTCCGGCAGTGCGGAGAGGTCCTCGCGAGCCCGGTCGACCCAGGCGGCCAGCTCCGCGCGGGCTCGGGCCATGGCCGGGTTCGCGCGCAGCAGACGCAGGGTCTCCTCGACGTCCTCCTCGGCCACCGGGCCGGCCAGCAACTCGCGCAGGCGGGCGTCCTGCGGCTCGTCCGAGGCCAGGACGTACAGCACGGGCAGGGTCCGGATGCCCTCGCGCAGGTCGGTGCCGGGTGTCTTGCCGGACTCGACCGACTCGGAGGCGACGTCGAGCAGGTCGTCGCCGAGCTGCCAGCCCACCCCGATCGCCTCGCAGGCCCGGGTCAGGCGCTCGACGATCTCGGGCGAGGCGCCGCTCAGCAGGGCGCCGAACCGGCCGGAGGTGGCGATGAGGGAGCCGGTCTTGTCGGCCAGGACGTCGATGTAGTGGGCCACCGGATCCTCGCCGGAACGGGGACCGATGGTCTCGCGGATCTGACCGCGGACCAGGCGGGAGAACGTCTGGGCCTGGATCCGGATGACGTCGGGGCCGAGGTCGGCGAGGATCTCCGAAGCCTGGGCGAACAGGTAGTCGCCGGTCAGGATGGCCACGGTGTTGTCCCAGCGGGCGTTGGCCGACGGGGAGCCCCTGCGTACCGGAGCCTCGTCCATGACGTCGTCGTGGTAGAGCGTCGCCAGATGGGTCAGTTCGATGACCACGGCCCCGGACACCACCTCGGGCGCCTCCGGCGAGCCGAACTGGGCGGCGAGCAGCACGAGCATCGCCCGAAACCGCTTGCCCCCCGCCTCGATGAGGTGCTTGGACGCCTCCGTGACGAAGGCGTCCTCGCTCTCCACCGAGGTTCGCAGCAGCTTCTCGACCTCGGCCAGCCCTGCCGCGAGGTCCTGCGCCAACCGCTCGTCGACGAACGGCAGATCAACAACCGGTGGCGCAGCCATGAAGCCTTACTCCTCTAACGAATGAACAGCGCGGACGCAGCCTGGTCCGCGAGGTCGAGCACCGGCTGCGGGAAAATCCCCAGCACTACGGTAGCCGCTGCCGCCAGGGCCACCACAGCCGAGGTGCCCACGGTGGGCGCGGCGATGGTCGGGCCGTCGGCGGCCGGCTCGCTGAAGAACATCAGCACGATCACGCGGACGTAGAAGAACGCGGCGATCGCCGAGCTCACCACACCCACGATGACCAGCGGCAGTGCGCCGCCGGAGATCGCCGCCGCGAACACGGCGTACTTCCCGAAGAAACCACTGGTGAGCGGGATGCCCGCGAAGGCCAGCAGGAAGAAGGCGAAGATGCCCGCCAGCACCGGGGAGCGCTTGCCGAGGCCGGCCCACCGGGACAGGTGCCCGGCCTCGCCGCCCGCGTCGCGGACCATGGTGACCACCGCGAAGGCGCCGACCGTGGTGAAGCCGTAGGCGGCCAGGTAGAACAGGATGGCCGACAGGGCCTGCGTGTTCTGCGCGAAGGTACCGATCGCGATCACGCCGGTGAGCAGGAAGCCCGCGTGCGCGACCGAGGAGTAGGCGAGCATGCGCTTGATGTCGGTCTGGGTGATGGCCAGGACCGCACCGACGATCATGGTCAGGATCGCCACGCCCCACATGACCGGCTGCCAGTTCCACTCCAGGCCGCCAAGGGCGACCCAGAAGACCCGCAGCACGGCGCCGAAGGCCGCCACCAGCACGGTGGAGGCCATCAGGGCGGTGACCGCGGTGGGCGCGCCCTGGTAGACGTCGGGCTTCCATGCCTGGAACGGCGCAGCGCCGATCTTGAACAGCAGGCCGACGCCGAGCATCGCGGTGCCGATGAACAGCAGCGTGTCCTGGCCGGCGACCGTGCTGAGCGAGCCGGCGATGGCCTTGAGGTCGATCGAGCCGGCGTAGCCGTAGACCAGGGCCATGCCGTACAGGAAGAAGGCCGAGGAGAACGCGCCGAGCAGGAAGTACTTGACCGAGGCCTCCTGCGAGAGCAGGCGGCGACGGCGGGCCAGGCCGCACAGCAGGTACAGCGGCAGGGACATGACCTCGAGGGCCACGAACATGACCAGCAGGTCGTTGGAGGCGGGGAAGAGCAGCATGCCGCCGACCGCGAAGAGCAGCAGCGGGTAGACCTCGGTCTGGGCGAACCCGCTGCGGACCGCCTCCTCCTCGTCGGCGCTTCCCGGTACGGCCGCCGCCTGCGCGACGAACTGCTCGTCGTCGTTGATCAGCAGCACGCTGACGAAGGCCAGGATGAGGATGATGCCCCAGATGAACAGGGACGGCCCGTCCACCGCGACCGCGCCCATCGCCGCGGCCTTCTCCGGCAGGCCGTTGGCGGCCGTCAGGATGGTGGTGACGAACCCGCCGACCAGGGCCAGCAGCGTGAGCGGCACGTGAATCGACTTGCGCAGGTATCGGGGCGCGAACGCCTCGACCAGCACGCCGATGATCGCCGCGCCGAACACGATCAGCATCGGGGACAGCAGCGCGTATTCGATCGTCGGAGCTTGGATGGTGCCGTTCACTGCCCGGCCCCCTTCTTGTCAGCGACGGCTGGGGTGAACTTGTCCACGTGGACGTTGGACAGTGTCTGGTCCACCGCGGGGTTGATCACGTCGAGCACCGGCTTCGGGAAGAAGCCGAGGGCGATGATCACCGCGATCAGCGGGGCCACCACCCAGCGCTCCCGGGCGTTCAGGTCGGTGAAGCCCTTGACCGACTCGGCCGTCGGGCCGTTCATCGTCCGCTGGTACATCCACAGGATGTAGATGGCCGCCAGGACGACACCGCTGGTGGCGATGATCGCCGGGACCATGTAGCGCTCGTAGGTGCCCAGCAGGACCATGAACTCGCTGACGAACGAGGACAGGCCCGGCAGGGACAGGCCGGACAGGCCGGCGATCAGGAAGGTTCCGGCGAGCACCGGGGCGACCTTCTGCACGCCGCCGTAGTCGGCGATCTGGCTGGAACCCCGGCGGTAGATCAGGAATCCGGCGATCAGGAACAGCGCGCCGGTCGAGAAGCCGTGGTTGACCATGTAGAGGGTGGCGCCGGCGCCTCCGTGCGCGGTCATCGCGAAGACGCCCAGCGCGATGAAACCGAAGTGCGAGATCGAGGTGTAGGCGATCAGGCGCTTGATGTCGGTCTGGCCGATCGCCACGATCGCGCCGTAGACGATGCCCACGACCGACAGCACGATCACCAGCGGCGTGAAGAACTTCGCCGCGTCCGGGAACAGCTCCAGGCAGAAGCGGAGCATGCCGTAGGTGCCGACCTTGTCGAGCACGCCGACCAGCAGCACCGCGGCGCCGGCCGGGGCCTGGGCGGCCGCGTCGGGCAGCCAGGTGTGGAACGGCCACAGCGGCGCCTTGACCGCGAACGCGACGAAGAAGCCGAGGAACAGCCACTTCTGCGTGTTCGGGTCCTTGATGACCCCGACCAGCTCGGGGAACATGAACGTGCCCTTGGCGGCGATCACGTAGAGCGCGATCACCGCGACCAGCATGAGCAGTCCGCCGAACAGCGAGTAGAGCAGGAACTTCACGGCCGCGTAGGACCGCTGGGCGCCGCCGTACGACCCGATCATGAAGTACATCGGGATCAGCATGGCTTCGAAGAAGACATAGAAGAGGAAGACGTCGGTCGCCGCGAAGACGCCGATCATCATCGCTTCCAGCACCAGCAGCAGCGCGAAGTAGGTCTTCACCGACCGCTTGGGCGGGGCCGCGGCCCCGGTTCCGTCGGCGTCGTGCCAGGAGGCCAGGATCACGATCGGCACGAGCACCGCCGACAGCGCGATCAGCACCAGGGCGATGCCGTCCACGCCGACGCCGTAGTGCACGCCGAAGCGGGGAATCCAGTCATAGACCTCGGCGAACTGGAAGCGCGTCCCCGAGGAGGGGTTGAACTGGGCCGCCACGACACCGGTCAGCGCCAGCACGACCAGCGAGACCCCGAGGGCCAGTTGCTTGGCGAGCTTGTCGCTCTTGGTGAGGGAGACCCCGACCGCGCCCAGCACGGGCACGGCCATCAGGATCGAGAGCCAGGGCATCACATGTTCCCTACGTAGAGCAGCGCGCCAACGACCACGGCGGCACCGAAGAGAATGGACAACGCATAGGACCGTACGTAGCCGGTCTGGACGCGGCGCAGCCGCCCGGAGGTGCCGCCGATCATCGCGGCCAGGCCGTTGACCAGGCCGTCGATGCCACGGTTGTCGACGAAGACCGCGATCCGGGCCAGCCACTGACCGGGGCGCATGAACAGCGTCTCGTTCAGGGCGTCGCCGTACAGGTCACGACGGGCGAACGTGGTGAGGAACGAGCCGCGCGGGGCGACCACGGGCACCTCGGCCGCGCCGTAGCGGAACCAGGCGAAGGCGGCGCCGACCGCCACCAGCGCGAGCGTGGCCAGACCCGGGGCGCTGAAGGCGTGGAACTGCGGCAGCTCCTCGGGACGGCCGACGGCCGGGGCGAGGAAGAGCATGAGCCGGTTGCCCAGGATCAGGAAGGCACCCAGGACGATCGAGCCGATCGACAGGATGATCAGCGGGACCGTCATCACCGCGGGCGACTCGTGCGGGTGGGCGTCGTCGGCCCAGCGCTTCTTGCCGAAGAAGGTCATGAAGACCATCCGCGACATGTAGAAGCCGGTGATGCCGGCGCCCAGGACCGCGAGCCAGCCCAGGATCTCGTTGTGCTCCATGGCCGTCTCGATGATGCCGTCCTTGGTGAAGTAACCGGACAGCAGCGGGAAGCCGATGATCGCCAGGTAGCCGATGAGGAAGGTGATCGCGGTGACCTTCATCACCGAGAACAGCCCGCCGTAGCGGCGCATGTCGACCTCTTCGTTCATGGCGTGCATGACCGAGCCGGCGCCGAGGAACATGTTGGCCTTGAAGAAGCCGTGCGTGATCAGGTGCGCGATGGCGAAGGCGTAGCCCACCGGACCGAGGCCCGCGCCGAGCATCATGTAGCCGATCTGCGACATAGTCGAGCCGGCCAGGCCCTTCTTGATGTCGTCCTTGGCGCAACCGATGATCGCACCGGCCAGCAGCGTGGCCACGCCGACGATCGTCACGACCAGCTGCGCGGTGGGGGCGGCCTCGAAGAACGCGCCGGAGCGGACGACCAGGTAGACGCCGGCGGTGACCATGGTCGCGGCGTGGATGAGGGCCGAGACCGGGGTCGGGCCCTCCATGGCGTCCAGCAGCCACGACTGCAGCGGGAGCTGGGCCGACTTGCCGCAGGCGCCCAGGAGCAGCAGCAGGCCGATCGCGGTCATCGTGCCGTCGGAGGCCTCACCCGCGAGCGGGAAGACCTTGCCGAAGGTGACCGAGCCGAACGTGGACCAGATCGTGAAGATCGCGATCAGCAGGCCGAAGTCGCCGACGCGGTTGACGATGAAGGCCTTCTTGGCGGCGGTCGCCGCCGAGGGCTTGAACTGCCAGAACCCGATCAGCAGGTAGGACGCCAGACCGACGCCCTCCCAGCCGATGAACAGGCCGACGTAGTTGTCGGACAGCACCAGCAGGAGCATCGCCGCGACGAACAGGTTCAGGTAGGCGAAGAACCGGCGCCGGTCGGTGTCGTGCGACATGTAGCCGATCGAGTAGATGTGGATCAGCGAACCCACACCGGTGATCAGCAGGGCGAAGCTGATCGACAACGGGTCGATCAGCAGCCCCATGTCGGCGATGCCGGGGATGAACTGGTACAGCTCGATCGCCCGGCGGCGCTCCGACTCGGGCAGGCCCAGCAGCTCGACGAAGGAGACGACGGCCACCACGAAGGCGGCCAGCGACATGGCGACACCGAGGAGGTGGCCCCAGCGGTCGGTACGGCGTCCGCCGAGCAGCAGGATCGCGGCACCGAGCAGCGGCAGCGCGATCATCAGCCAGGAGACCCCGATCACTCCACCGGAGTGCTGGACGATCTCAACAGGAGATTGCACCGGCCACCTCTTAGTACTTCAGCAGGTTGGCGTCGTCCACCGACGCCGACCTGCGGGTTCGGAAGATCATCACGATGATGGCAAGGCCGATCACGACCTCGGCCGCGGCCACCACCATCACGAAGAACGCGATGAGCTGGCCGTCCAGGTTGCCGTGCTGCCGGGCGAAGGTGACGAACGCGAGGTTGCAGGCGTTGAGCATGAGCTCCACGCACATGAACACCACGATCGCGTTGCGCCGCGTCAGCACGCCGATGCCACCGATCGCGAACAGCAGCGCCGAGAGCACCAGGTAGTGAGTGGTCACTTGGCGTCCTCCTGATGAGCCGCTTCGCCGGCGACGTCGTCTTCCTTCGCGACGACGTCCTGCGCGATGACCTGCTTGATGAGCGCGGCCTTCGCCGGGTCGGTCGGCCTGACGCCGTCGTCCTCGTCGTGCCGGGCGAGCACTCGGTTGATCGACTTGGGCGAGACCGAACCGTCGGGCAGCAGGGCCGGCATGTCGATGGCGTTGTGCAGCGCGTAGGTGCCCGGACCGGGCAGCGGCGACGGCTGCGGGCCGGTGAACCGGGCGCGGGACAGGTCGCGCTGGGTGGCCTTGGGCCGGATCCGCTCGCGGTGGGCCAGGACCATCGCGCCGAGCGCGGCGGTGATCAGCAGCGCCGAGGTGACCTCGAAGGCGAAGACGTGCCTGGTGAAGATGAGCCGGGCCAGGGCGGGGACGTTGCCGCCCGCCTCCTGGATGGCGCCGCCGATGCCCTTGGCGGGGGCGAGCACCGTGTTGCCGATCCCCAGGGCGAGCAGGGCGGCGAAGCCCAGGCCCGCGACGGCCGCCCAGAAGCGCTGCCCCTTGATCGTCTCGACCAGCGAGTCGGCGGAGTCCACGCCGACGAGCATCAGCACGAACAGGAACAGCATCATGACCGCGCCGGTGTAGACGATGATCTGCACCGCGGCGAGGAAGGGGGCCTCTTGGACGGCGTAGAGCACCGCGAGGGACAGCATGACGACGCCCAGCATGAGGGCCGAGTAGACCGCCTTGCGGCTGAAGACGAGTCCGAGGGCGGCCGACACCGAGACGACCGCCAGCACCCAGAACGTGATGGTCTCACCCATTGTTACGTCCCAGCCGGTAGTAGTCCTCTTCGGTCTCGCCGAGGCGCATGGCGTGGGGCGGGGCCTCCATACCGGGGCCGAGCGGCGCGAGCAGCATCTCCTTGGTGTAGATGAGGCTCTCGCGGCTGGAGTCGGCGAGTTCGTACTCGTTGGTCATGGTCAGCGCGCGAGTCGGGCAGGCCTCGATGCACAGGCCGCACAGGATGCACCGCAGATAGTTGATCTGGTAGGTGCGCCCGTAGCGCTCGCCCGGCGAGAACCGCTCCTCGTCGGTGTTGTCCGCACCCTCGACGAAGATCGCGTCGGCCGGGCAGGCCCAGGCGCAGAGCTCACAGCCGACGCACTTCTCCAGGCCGTCGGGCCAGCGGTTGAGCTGGTGCCGGCCGTGGAAGCGCGGAGCCGTGGGCCGCTTCTCCTCGGGGTAGTTGACCGTCTCGACCTTCTTGAACATCGTGTGGAAGGTCACGCCGAACCCCTTGATGGGGTTCAGCCAATCAGTTGCTCCCACTGGGAACCTCCTTGCGCTCTACCCCGTGGTAGTGCGGCAGGTCGAGCGGCGGCACGGGGAAGCCACCCGCGGTCGGCTCGGCTTCGAGCTGGTCGAACTCGGCCTGGACCTGAGCGGCCTTCTCCTCCTTGCGCCTCTGCAGCACGCTGTCGAATCGCCACCACACGGCGACGCATCCGATGAGCACGATCGCGGCCAGGATCAGCACGAGCGACCGGTTCACACCGTCCATCTGCAGGGCCCTGACGGTGGCCACCAGCAGGATCCAACCGAGGTTGATCGGGATGAGGATCTTCCAGCCGAGTGCCATGAGCTGGTCGTAGCGGACTCGCGGCAGCGAGGCGCGGCACCAGATGAAGAAGGAGAAGACCAGCACCATCTTGAGGAAGAACCACAGCAGCGGCCACCAGCCGGCGTTCGCCCCGTCCCACAGGGAGATCGGGAACGGAGCCCGCCAGCCGCCCATGAAAAGGGTGATCGACACGGCCGAGACGACGAAGACGTTGACGTACTCGGCCAGCATGATGACCGCGAACTTCAGCGAGTTGGAGTATTCGG
The DNA here is from genome assembly GCF_050949235.1 of Streptosporangium sp. CA-135522. Classification (NCBI taxonomy): domain Bacteria; kingdom Bacillati; phylum Actinomycetota; class Actinomycetes; order Streptosporangiales; family Streptosporangiaceae; genus Streptosporangium; species Streptosporangium sp. CA-135522. The sequence continues at coordinate 688,873 of NZ_CP192026.1, read as the reverse complement.
TCTGGAAGCCGCCGACCAGCTCGCCCTCGCCCTCGGGCAGGTCGAAGGGCACCCGGTTGGTCTCGCCCAGCATCGTGATCGCGTAGATCAGGAAGGACGGGATCAGCAGGATCATGTACCACGAGGGCATCGGGATGTTGAGGCCGCCGAGGGAGAGGGTGCCGCCGGAGGCCTGCGCGCTGACGATCTCCGAGGTGGACAGCGTCCCCGCGAACAGGAACACGCCCACGAACGACAGGCCCATCGCGATCTCGTAGGAGACCACCTGCGCGCTGGCCCGCAACCCGCCCAGGATCGTGTACGGCGAGCGCGACCCCCAGCCGGCGAGCACGATGCCGTACACGCTGATCGAGGCCATCGCCAGCACCAGCAGCACCGCGACCGGCAGGTCGGTCAGCTGCAGCGGCGTCTTGACGCCGAACATCGACACCATCGGCCCCATCGGGATGACCGAGAAGGCCAGGAAGGCGGGGACCGCGAGGACGACCGGGGCGATGAAGTAGATCACCTTGTCCACGGTCCGCGGCATCAGGTCTTCCTTCAGACCCATCTTCAGGCCGTCGGCCACCGACTGCAGCAGGCCGAACTTCCCGGCCCGGTTGGGGCCGTAGCGGTTCTGCATGCGGGAGATCAGCTTGCGCTCGAACCACACGCCGAAGAGCACGCCCAGCATCAGGACGATGAAGATGACGACGGCCTTGATGATGCTGATCCAGAGCGGGTCCTTGCCGAAGTCGGCGAGGGTCGGATCGGCCGCGGCTAGAAGAGTCCTCATGAGGCACTTCCGATCTTGACGATGTCACCGGCCGTGGCGCGCAGGTCACGGGTCACCGAGCGGCCGGCCGAGTTCGACGGCAGCCACACCACCCTGTCGGGCAGGTCGGCGATCCGCACCGGCAGGCTCAGCGAGCCCTGCTCGGTGGTGACGATGATCTTGTCGCCGTCGGCGACGCCGGACTCGGCCGCGGTGGCCGCCGACACCAGCGCCTCGCCCGTCCGGGCGGTGCCCGCGAGGTACGGCTCGCCGTCCTGCAGGCGGCCGTCGTCGAGCAGCAGGTGCCAGGTGGCCAGGACGGCCTCCCCCGCCTTCGGGGCGGTGGCCGTCCGGGCGGCGACGCTCGGGGCAGAGGCCCGCGAGCCGCGCCAGGCGCCGATGGCGCCGAGCTCACGGCGGGCGGCGGCGGGGTCCGGCAGGCCGAGGTGGACGTCCATGTGGTCGGCGATCGCGGAGACGGCCCGCAGGTCGCTCATGATCCCGGGGACCGGGAGCGCCTCCTCGAAGGTACGGCCGCGCCCCTCCCAGTTGACGAACGTGCCGGCCTTCTCCGACACCGTGGCGACCGGCAGCACCACGTCGGCGCGGTCGGTGACCGCGCTGGCGCGCTGCTCCAGGCTCACGATGAACGGGGTGTTCTCCAGAGCCGCCAGGGCGGCCTCGGGGTCGGCCAGGTCGTAGGGGTCGACACCGGCGACCACGAGGGCGTCGAGCTCCTCGTTCAGCGCCGCCGCCAGGATGGCGGAGGTGTCGCGGCCCGGGACCTCCGGGAGCGAGGCGACGTTCCATGCCCTGGCCACCTCGGCGCGGGCGGTCTCGTCGTCGGCCGGGCGGCCGATCGGCAGCAGGTTCGGCAGCGCGCCGGCCTCGACGGCACCGCGCTCACCGGCGCGGCGCGGAACCCAGGCCAGGCGGGCGCCGCTGGAGTCGGCCAGCCGTACCAGGGCCGACAGCGCGCCCGGCGAGGTGGCGAGCCGCTCGCCGGCGAGGATGATCGCACCCGGCTGCTTGACCGCGTCGGAGATCGGCGAGACGCCGGAGATCAGGTCCTCGACGGCCGCGGCCTCGGCGCCGGGCAGCGCGCTCACCAGCGTGCCGCCCATCTTGGCCAGCGCCTCACCGGCGAACGGCGCGATCGAGAAGACCTTCAGGCCCTTCTTCCGCCACGCCTTGCGCAGGCGCAGGAAGACGATCGGCGACTCGTCCTCGGGCTCGAAGCCCACCAGGAGCACGGCCGGAGCCTTCTCCAGGTCGCTGTAACGGATCTCGATGCCCTTGCCGGCGACGGCGTGCGCGAGGAACCGCGCCTCCTCCGCCGAGTGGGGCCGGGACCGGAAGTCGACGTCGTTGGTGCCGAGCGCGATCCGGGCGAACTTGGCGTAGCCGTAGGCCTCTTCGACGGTGACGCGTCCGCCGACCAGCACACCGGCCCTGCCGCGGGCCGCGGCCAGGCCCTTGGCCGCGGCGGCGAGCGCCTCGGGCCAGGAGGCCGGCACCAGGTGGCCCTCCTCGTCACGGACGAGGGGGGTCTTCAGCCGGTCGGGCTGGGTCGCGTAGGTGAAGGCCCAGCGGCCCTTGTCGCAGTTCCACTCCTCGTTGACCTCCGGGTCGTCCCCGGCGAGCCGGCGGGTGACCTTGCCCCGGCGGTGGTCGGTGCGCAGCGAGCAGCCGCTGGCGCAGTGCTCGCACGCGCTGGGCGTGGAGACCAGGTCGAACGGGCGGGCCTGGAACCGGTAGGCGGCGCCGGTCAGCGCGCCCACCGGGCAGATCTGGACGGTGTTGCCCGAGAAGTAGGACTCGAACGGCCGGCCGTCGGCCGCACCGACCTGCTCCTTGGCCCCGCGCTCGAAGAAGTCGATGAGCGGGTCACCGGCGATCTCATCGGAGAAGCGGATGCAGCGGGCGCACTGGACGCAGCGCTCGCGGTCGAGCAGCACCTCGGTGGAGAGCGCGACCGGCTTGTCGAAGGTGCGCTTCTTCTCCTGGAAGCGGCTCTCGCCCTGGCCGTTGGACATGGCCTGGTTCTGCAGCGGGCACTCGCCGCCCTTGTCGCAGACCGGGCAGTCCAGCGGGTGGTTGAGCAGCAGCAGCTCCATGACGCCGCGCTGGGCCTTCTCCGCGACCGGGGAGGTGAGCTGGGTCTGGATGACCATGCCCGGCGCGACCTCGATGGCGCAGGAGGGCTGCGGCTTCGGGAAGCCACGGCCGTTGCCGGCGTCAGGGATGTCCACCAGACACTGGCGGCAGTTGGCCGCCGGCTCCAGGAGCGGGTGGTCGCAGAACCGCGGGATCTGGATCCCGAGCAGCTCGGCGGCCCGGATGATCATCGTGCCCTTCGGGACGCTCACCTGGAAACCGTCGATCGTGACGGTCACCAGGTCTACCGGCGCCTGGGCCGGGGTCGTCGCTTCGACGGTCATGGCGCCTCCTCCGTCGGCCCCATGACCGAAACGGTGCTGTGCTTGCTGGTTGCCTCGCTCCGCTCGCTCACTTGGTCCCCCACACCGTGGACGGAGCGTGATCGAACGGGCAGCCGCCGATCTCGAAGTGCTTGAGGTACTCGTCGCGGAAGTACTTCACCGACGAGTGGATGGGGCTGGTGGCACCGTCGCCCAGGGCGCAGAAGGAGCGGCCCAGGATGTTGTCGGCGATGTCGGTGATCGTGGTCAGGTCCTCCTCGGTACCCTGACCCTTCTCCAGCCGCTTGAGCACCTGCTTGAGCCAGTAGGTGCCCTCCCGGCAGGGAGTGCACTTGCCGCAGGACTCGTGCGCGTAGAACTCGGTCCACCGCAGCACGGCGCGGACCACGCAGGTGGTCTCGTCGAAGATCTGCAGGGCCCGGGTGCCGAGCATGGAGCCCTTGGCGCCGACCGACTCGAAGTCGAGCGGGACGTCGAGGTGCTCGTCGGTGAAGATCGGCGTGCTCGACCCGCCGGGGGTCCAGAACTTGATCTGGTGGCCCGCGCGGATGCCGCCCGCCATGTCGAGCAGCTCGCGCAGCGTGATGCCGAGCGGGGCCTCGTACTGGCCGGGGCGGGTGACGTGGCCGCTCAGCGAGAAGATGCCGAAGCCCTTGGACTTCTCGGTGCCCATCCCCGCGAACCATTCGGCGCCGTTGGAGATGATCGAGGGAACACTCGCCACCGACTCCACGTTGTTCACGACAGTCGGCGAGGCGTACAGGCCCGCCACCGCCGGGAAGGGGGGCTTGAGCCGAGGTTGGCCGCGATAGCCCTCCAGGGAGTCCAGCAGCGCCGTCTCCTCCCCGCAGATGTAGGCGCCCGCTCCGCTGTGGACCACGAGCTCCAGGTCGAAGCCGGAGCCGAAGAGGTCCTTGCCGAGCAGGCCCTTGTCGTAGGCCTCGGCCACGGCCGCCTGCAGGCGGCGGATGACGTGCAGCACCTCGCCGCGCACGTAGATGAAGGCGTGGTTGGCGCGGATGGCGTAGGAGGTGATGATGACGCCCTCGACCAGCGAGTGCGGGTTGGCCATCATCAGCGGGATGTCCTTGCAGGTGCCCGGCTCGGACTCGTCGGCGTTGACCACCAAATAGTGCGGCTTGCCGTCGCCCTGGGGGATGAAGCCCCATTTCATGCCGGTGGGGAAGCCCGCGCCGCCACGGCCGCGCAGGCCGGAGTCCTTGACGGCCTGGATGACGGCGTCGGGGTCCATGCTCAGCGCCTTCTTGGCCGCCGAGTAGTCGCCGTAGCCCTCCAGGGTGAAGGAGTTGGGCTGGTCCCAGTTCGCGGTGAGGACCGGGGTGAGAGTCGTCATGGTGCCTCGGGGGCCTTCCATCCGTTGGCCTTGGCGATCTTGAGGCCCTCCAGGGAGGGGCCGCTCGCCGAGGGACCGTCACCGGCCAGGCCGTCGGGCAGCCCGGACAGCACCCGCGAGGCCTCCTTGAAGGAGCACAGCTTCTTGGGGCCGCGGGTCGGCGAGATCTCCTTGCCGTCCCTCAGGTCGTCGACGAGCTGCTTGGCCGAGGCGGGGGTCTGGTTGTCGAAGAACTCCCAGTTGACCATCATCACCGGGGCGAAGTCGCAGGCGGCGTTGCACTCCAGCCGCTCGAGCGAGACCTTCCCGTCCGGGGTCGTCTCGTCGTGACCGACGCCGACGTGCTCGGACAGCTCGTCCCAGATCTGGTCGCCGCCCATGACCGCGCACAGCGTGTTGATGCACACCCCGACGTGGTAGTCGCCCATCGGCTTGCGCTTGTACATCGTGTAGAAGGTGGACACGCCCACGACCTCGGCCTTGCTCAGGCCGAGCATCTCGGCGCAGAACTCCTGGCCGTCGTCGGAGACGTAGCCGTCCTCCGACTGCACCAGGTGCAGCAGGGGCAGCAGGGCCGACCGGGGCTTGGGATAGCGGCCGATGATCTCCTTGGCGTCCCGTTCCAGACGCTCGCGGACTTCCGGTGTGTACCCGATGCCCATGGTCGCGCTCCCCTCCTCATTCGCTACGCGGGCGGCCTCGTTCCTCGGCCGACCACTCCGCTCACTCGTCGGCTCGCCGCTCAACGGTCCACACCTCCCATGACGGGGTCGATCGAAGCCACTGCCGAGATGACGTCGGCGACCATGCCGCCCTCACACGTCGCGGGCATGGCCTGCAGGTTCGTGAACGACGGGTCGCGGAAGTGCACGCGGTAGGGCCGGGTGCCGCCGTCGCTGACCACGTGGGCGCCGAGTTCGCCGCGGGGCGACTCGACCGAGGCGTAGGCCTGCCCGGCCGGGACCCGGAAGCCCTCGGTCACCAGCTTGAAGTGGTGGATCAGCGCTTCCATCGAACCGCTCATGATGTGCGCGATGTGGTCGGGCGAGTTGCCCAGACCGTCGGGGCCGAGCGCGAGCTGCGCGGGCCAGCCGATCTTCTTGTCGTCCACCATGACGCGGTCGCCCTTGAGCGGGCCGGACAGGCGGTCCAGAGCCTGCTCAATGATCTTGAGCGACTCCTCCATCTCGGCCACGCGCACCAGGTAGCGGCCGTAGACGTCGGCGGTCTTCTCGGTCGGGACGTCGAACTCGTAGGTCTCGTAGCCGCAGTAGGGCTGCGACTTACGCAGGTCCCAGGGCAGGCCCGCGGCCCGCAGCATCGGGCCGGTGACGCCCAGCGCCATGCAGCCGGTGAGGTCGAGGTAGGCGACGTCCTTGGTGCGGGCCAGGTAGACCGGGTTCGCGTCGAGCATCTTGCGCATGTCCTTGATGCGCCCCGGCATGACCTTGAGCAGCTCGCCGACCTTGTCCACGGCGCCGGCCGGGAGATCGACGGAGACGCCGCCGGGCCGGATGTAGGCCATGTTCATCCGCAGGCCGGTGATGTACTCCATCACGTCGAGCACCATCTCGCGCTCGCGGGACCCGAAGAGGAACGGCGTGGTCGCGCCCAGCTCCATCCCGAAGGTGCCGATGGCCACCATGTGAGAGGAGATGCGGGTGAGCTCCATCATCATCACGCGGATGGCCTGGGCCCGCTCGGGGATGCGGTCGGTGATGCCCAGCAGCTTCTCGACGCCCAGGCAGTAGGCCGTCTCGTTGAAGATCGGCGCCAGGTAGTCCATCCGGGTGACGAAGGTGGTCCCCTGGGTCCACGTCCGGAACTCGATGTTCTTCTCGATGCCGGTGTGCAGGTAGCCGATGACCGTGCGGGCCTCGGTGACCGTCTCGCCGTCCAGGTTCAGGACCAGGCGGAGCACGCCGTGCGTGGACGGGTGCTGCGGGCCCATGTTGATGACGAGCTGCTCGTCCTGCTGGCCGGTGAGGGTCTCGACCAGTTCCGTCCAGTCGTTGCCGGAGACGGTGTAGACCTTGCCCTCGGTCGCCTCCTCGTAGGAAGCACTCACTTGTAAGACCTCCTCTGGTCCGGCGCGGGGACCTGGGCACCGCGGTACTCGACCGGAATGCCGCCCAGCGGGTAGTCCTTGCGCTGGGGGTGACCGTCCCAGTCGTCGGGCATCATGATGCGGGTCAGCGCCGGGTGACCGTCGAAGACGATCCCGAAGAAGTCCCACGTCTCCCGCTCGTGCCAGTCGTGGGTCGGGTAGACCGAGACCGTGGAGGGGATGTGCGGGTCGGCGTCGGGGCAGGACACCTCAAGGCGCAGGCGCCGGTTGTGCGTGATCGAGCACAGGTGGATCACCGCGCGCAGCTCCTCCCCTTCGAGGTGGGGGTAGTGCACGCCGGAGACGCCGAGCGACAGCTCGAAGCGCAGGGCCGGGTCGTCGCGCAGGATCCTGGCGACCTCCAGCAGGCGCTCGCGCTTGACGTGGAAGGTCAGCTCGCCGCGGTCGACGACCACGCGCTCGATCGCGTCGCCGAGGTCGCCGCCCAGCGCGCGCTCCAGTTCGTCGGCGACGGTGTCGAAATAGCCGCCGTAGGGGCGGGGAGTCGACAGCTGAGCCTGGCGCCGTACGACCAGGCGACCGTAACCGGAGGTGTCACCGGTGCCCTTGGCGCCGAACATGCCCAGGTGGGCGATCGGCTCCTCGGGGACGTCGGGGAGATTGTCCGTGCTCATCGGTCCCTCACCGCTCCTCGTTCGCTGCGCGGGCCACTCGTACCTCGCGGACCGCTGCGCTCACTGCGTCGGATTCGCTCCAGCTCATCGGTCCCTCACCGCTCCTCGTTCGCTGCGTCGGATTCGCTCCAGCTCATTTGGCGGTTCCCTGGTCGATCAGCGGGAGCGTCCGCAGCGCCTGCAGTTCGAGCTCGTCGATCTGCTTGGCGCGGTGCGCGCCGAACTTCATGTTCTGGATCTTGTCGTGCAGCTTCACGATCGCGTCGATGAGCATCTCGGGCCGCGGCGGGCAGCCGGGCAGGTAGATGTCGACGGGGACGACGTGGTCCACGCCCTGCACGATGGCGTAGTTGTTGAACATGCCGCCGCTGGAGGCGCAGACGCCCATGGCGATGACCCACTTGGGCTCGGCCATCTGGTCGTAGATCTGGCGCAGCACCGGGGCCATCTTCTGGGACAGCCGGCCCGCCACGATCATCAGATCGGCCTGGCGCGGAGACGCCGAGGCGCGCTCCATGCCGAAGCGCGCCAGGTCGTGCTTGGGACCACCGGTGGACATCAGCTCGATGGCGCAGCAGGCCAGACCGAAGGTCGCCGGCCACACGGAGTTCTTGCGCGCCCAGCCGGCGACCTGCTCGACCGTGCTGAGCATGAACCCGCTCGGAAGTTTCTCTTCAAGACCCATATCTAGTCCCAGTCCAGACCCTTGCGGCGCCACACGTACGCGTAGGCCACGAGCACGGTGACGATGAACAACACCATCTCGACCAACCCGAACATGCCGAGCTGGTCGAACGCGACCGCCCACGGGTAGAGGAAGATGATCTCGATGTCGAACACGATGAAGAGCATCGCGGTGATCATGTACTTCAGCGGGAAGCGACCGCCACCGACCGGCTGGGGCGTCGGCTCGATACCGCATTCATAGGCGTCGAGCTTCGCGCGGTTCCAACGCCTGGGACCGGTGAAGGGTGCGATCGTCACTGAGAAGACCGCAAATCCCGCCGCGAGAACGGCGAGCACCAGGATGGGTGCATACAGCTCCATCGCTACGCCTCCTCTCCCATCTCCACGCGCGCCGGCGCGCAGCTCATCATGTTGTTTTGTTTTGCAAGTTTATGCAGGGGGGTCATCGCTCTGGTTCCACGTGCGAAGGCGTCCGATGCGGTCATGCCGGTGGCGCGACCTTCGACAGAGCGTTGATGATGCGATCTGACGCATCGCCTCGCCGGTCCGTGAGATTAGCAAGGAGTTTGAGCGCGAAGCGCATCAGGTGGGGGTGCGGCAGCGCGTGACGGGTGAAGAAGTCCATCACCCCGCGGTGGCCGATGAGCTCCACGAAGCCCCGGCCCAGGGTGAAGTAGCCGCCGTAGGCGTCCTTCAGCGTCTGCGGATAGGCGCGCAGCACGCGCTCGCGCTGGGCGGAGGTCGCCCTGGCCAGCGCCTGGACGATGGTCTCGGCCGCGATCTGACCGGTCTCCATGGCGTAGGCGATGCCCTCGCCGTTGAACGGGTTGATCATGCCGCCCGCGTCGCCGACCAGCACCAGCCCTCGCGTGTAGTGCGGCTGGCGGTTGAAGGCCATCGGCAGCGCCGCCCCCCTGATGGGGGTGGTCATGTTCTCCTCGACGTAGCCCCACTCCGGGGGCATGCCCTTGACCCAGCGCTTGAGCAGGTCGCGGTAGTCCATGCCCTTGAAGGACTCGGAGGTGTTGAGCAGTCCCAGGCCCACGTTGGACGTGCCGTCGCCGACGCCGAAGATCCAGCCGTAGCCGGGCAGCAGCGTGTCGCCGTCCCACAGCTCCAGCCAGGTCTCCAGATAGTCGTCGTCGTGGCGCGGGCTCTCGAAGTAGGTCCGCACGGCGACGCCCATCGGGCGGTCCTCGCGCTTGTGCAGCCCCATCGCCAGGGAGATCCGGGTGGAGTTGCCGTCGGCGGCGACCACCAGGCGGGAGCGGTAGGAGACCTCCTCGCCGTCCTTCTTGGCGACCACGCCCACGATGTGGCCGCTGCGGTCGTCGAGGATCGGCGCGGTGACGTTGACCCCCTGCAGCAGGCGGACCCCGCCGCGCACCGCGTTGCCCGCCAGGATCTCGTCGAAGTCCTGCCGGGTGCGGACCAGGCCGAAGTCGGGGTAGCTGGACAGTTCGGGCCAGTCGAGCTCGAAGCGCATCCCGCCACCGACCACGCGCAGGCCCTTGTTCCTGACCCAGCCGGGAGCGTCGATGTCGATCCCCATGGCGATGAGCTGCTTGACCGCTCGGGGCGTCAGCCCGTCGCCGCAGACCTTCTCACGGGGGAATGTGGTCTTCTCCAGCAACAGGACGTCGAGCCCGGCCTGTGCGAGATGGAAAGCGGTTGTCGAACCGGCGGGCCCGGCGCCGACGACGATGACGTCGGCGTCAGCCTCAGCGACATTCCGCTGTACGGCGGCTGGCACGGTCACGGGACCTGTCCTGTCCTACAAGCTTCAACGGCCTCGGGGTGAGGGGCCCTTCGTTCCTTTGTGAAGGTCTTCACAAACTTGTCGGCCCGAAGTCTAACCCCTTTGAGGGGCGAAGTGTCAGTCGGGTACGGCTATCGCCTGCGAATCTTCTATGCGGGCTTATATGCACGATGAAGCGCCACGATGCCGAGGGTGAGGTTGCGCCAGGCGACCCGTTCCCAGCCCGCCCCCTGAATGACCTTCGCCAGGGCGGCCTGGTCGGGCCACTCCCTGATCGACTCCGCCAGATACTCGTAGGAGTCGTCGTTGGAACCGACCAACTTGGCGGCCTGCGGCATCAGCCTCATGAGGTACTGGGAGTAGATCAGGTCGAACGACTTGTTCGTCGGGTGGGAGAACTCGAGGATCACCAGGCGCGCTCCCGGCTTGGCGACCCGGAGCATCTCGCGCAGCGCCTGATCGGTGTCGTGGACGTTGCGCAGCGCGGTCGAGATCGTCACCGCGTCGAAGACCTCGTCGGCGAAGGGCAGCCGCAGCGCGTCACCGGCGACGAAGGTGACGCCCCGCACACCGCCGCCCGACAGGCCGGAGCCACCGCGCCGCCGCACGCCCGTGCGCAGCATGCCCAGCGAGAAGTCCGAGGCGATCGCCCTGGCGCCCAGCGTGGTGAAGGCGTCGGTGGAGGTGCCGGTGCCGGCCCCGAGGTCGAGGACGAGCTCCCCGGGACCCGCGTCGACGGCCGCCGCGGCCGCCTTGCGCCACAGCCGGACCTGCCCGAGAGAGATAACGTCGTTGACCAGGTCGTATCGCCGGGCCGTGCGATCGAACATCGCGGCGACCTCATGCGGTTGCTTGTCCAGCGAAGCGCGCGTCATGAGGACAAGCCTAGGGCTGCTCGGACAATCCACGGAAAGTAGCCGCTTGATTACCAAGAGTCTGCTAGAAATTGCCGAATGTTTGCCAGAACCACTTCCGTACTGGCCGCGGCCTTGATGCTGGTCCCTACCGGAGTCGCCGCCGCCGGCACCACGAAGCACAGCAGGGTCGTCTCGGCCGACCCGGTGAACACCACCCCGCACGTGCTCGACGGGATCGTCAACGCCATCACCCTGGTGGGCGGCACGGTGGTGGTCGGCGGCTCGTTCAGCCGGGTGCGCGACGCCGGGAGCGAGACGGTCCTCAGCCGCGCCAACATCTTCGCCTACGACCTGGCCACCGGGCGGGTCGTGCCCGGCTTCGAACCACGCCTCGACCGCCCGGTCAACGCGCTGGCCGCGGGCACCGGCGACACCGTCTACGCCGGCGGCGAGTTCGCGGCCGCCGGCGACGCGCGGACCCGGGGCCTGGCCCTGCTGCGCCTGTCGGACGGCTCGCCGGTGACCGGCTTCGACGCCCCGGTCCACGGAGGCGTGGTCACCAGCCTGGCCCGGCGTGGCTCGCAGCTCTACGTGGGCGGCGACTTCATCGGGGTGGGCCGCGCCTTTCGTACGGCCCTCGCCCGGCTGGACGCCGCCACCGGCGCGGTGGACCCGGGCTTCGCGATCCAGCCGGGCATGTCCCGGGGTGGCCGGGTCAAGGTGCAGGCGCTGTCGCTGGGCCGGGACCGGCTGGCGGTCGACGGCGACTTCACCACCCTCGACGGGTTGCCGCGTCCCCAACTCGGTCTGATCGACGTCGGCGCCCTGCCCGCGAAGGTCGCCGACTGGCGGACCGACGCCTACGCCGCCGACTGCCTGGAGGTCTTCCCGAGCTATGTCAGGGGCCTGGACTTCGCGCCCGACGGCAGCTATTTCGCGGTCGTCACGACCGGCGGGCCTTCGGAGGCCGGGAGCACCGTGACCGGGAAGATGTGCGACACCGCCGCGCGCTTCGAGACCTACGCCCGGGGCGAGGTGAGCCCGACGTGGGTGAACCACACCGGCGGCGACTCCCTCTACTCGGTGGCGGTCACCGGGGCGGCCGTCTACGTGGGCGGCCACCAGCGCTGGCTGGACAACCCCTTCGGCCGCGACTCGGCGGGGCCGGGCGCGGTGGAACGGCCGGGCATCGGGGCGATCCACCCGCGGACCGGGAAGGCGCTGAAGTGGAATCCGACGAGGGCTCGCGGAATCGGCGTCAAGGCATTCCTGGCCCACCGCGGCGGGCTACTGGTTGGTAGCGACACAACGCGGCTCGGCCACGAGTACCATGCCCGAGTCGGCATGTTCCCCTTGCCGTGATCACTCCCGATTCTTGGCGATTCGCGCACTCACCGCGTCGCGCTGCTTGGACAGCAGGACGTAACTGGCCACACCACTGACCAGGAATGCGGCGACCAGAAGGATCAATGGCTGACGCAGGCCGAGGAGATAGAGCACACCGGTGGTCACAAGCAGCAGACCTATCCGGGACGCGGTGTAAACGAAGACAGGATGCACAGCGTCGAGGTTACGTCACTGTGTCCGCCTGAGCACGACCATGAAGACGGAGCGGACGCTCTTCGCATCAGGCACGAGCGCTGCTAGTCTGCCCAACAGATGTGTTTCGTAAAGAAACAACCACGAGAGTCTCAAAGAGGCTCTATCATATAACAATCGGGCAGTCAGTCGATAACAACCCGTGATCTTTGATGAAAAGCACGGATAAATCAGGCTTCGCTCGGCACACTGGTTACCTGTCCGCCCGCTGGCAGGAAGCGGGATGCGAGGGGGAGAGATTGTGGAGAGTAGCAGCGAGCGTCTGCTGACGCCCGGAGAGGTTGCCGCCCTCTTCCGGGTCGACCCAAAGACGGTTACACGCTGGGCCGCGGCAGGCCGTATCAGCAGCATCCGTACCCCCGGAGGGCACCGGCGGTTCCGTGAATCGGAAGTGCACGCCCTTCTGCGTGGAGAGGACGTACTGACGGCCGAACGGCCGGCAGGCGAGTCCCCGCGCGTCTGACGACTTATGACGTCACACCATCGGTGATCCTGCGCGCCTTACCCGGAAGCCGCAGGGTCACCGTGGAGTCGTACGACTCCGCGCACCGCCCCGCAAGAATCGGGCAGCCTCCCCGTGACCGGCCGCCACTCCCTGGCGCTAGCTGTCCTGCTCGGCCTTGAAGGCCAGGAACTCCCGCTCCAGCTCGTCGTTGTCCTCAAGCCAGCGCAGCCGCCGCCGTGCCGACTCCTCCTCGGTGAGCGCCTCGGGCAGCCAGCGGTCGTAGTCCGGATCCCCCGGCGAGAGCTCCACGTACGCGTCACCGATCAGACGCCCGTCATCGCTGGACAGGCTCTGCGGCACTCGCAAAGTCCCGTCAGCGAGCCGGATGACGTACATCCCAGATCACCTAGATTCCGTAACGCCGGTTGAAGAACAACATGACATTGAGCGCCATCCGCGTGTCGCCGCCCAGCATGTCCACCAGGGCGGGGCGCTGCCGGGAGGCGATGGCGGCGAAGGCGTCGGCGAAGAACTCCCTGCGACCCAGCTCCCCCGCCTGGCGGTGGAAGCCCGAGGTCAGCACGGGGACGCACCGCTCGTAGAGGGCGGCGAACTCCGGCGAGTCCGAGACCCAGTCCCCGTGGGGCGCGTCCACGTCGTCCAGAGCATGGCCGACCTCGTGCATCATCACGTCGGGAGTGGGCGAGGGCCGGTCCCCCACCACGATCTTCCGGTCGCCGTAGGCTCCGGCGCAGATGTCCCAGGTGGCCCGGCCCGAGGGCAGCGGAGCACCGCGCAGGTAGCCCATGTCGTCCAGGTCGGGGACCCCGCCCTCGCCGACGTATATGCCCTGCAGGCCGTCGGCCAGCTTGTCCTTCAGCCGGTCCGGCAGCCTGGCGAGGCTCTCCACCGCCCGCACGACCTCGGGGGACGGCGGCCCCTGCCAGGAATCCCACTGACGGTGCAGGATGCGCTCAAGGCTGCCACAGTGCCGCAGGCCGTCACCCAGGTCGGGCAGGTCCGGAGCATTGGGGCGGGCTCTGGGGCGCTCGTCCTCCAGCTCGAAGTCCCGCCAGGTGTACTGCGGGCGGTCCACCACCGGGGCCGTCACGGTCCCCGCCCGCCGCTCGATCGGGGGAGGGATCTCACGCGGTGTCTCCCTGACGGCACTGTCAGTACGCTGCGATGGGCCCCGCTGCCACCAGCGTCGTCGATGACGGCCTTTGTCCGCCGAATTCGCCATCACACCCCCAGGGGAAGTGGCAACAGGTCCCACCGTACGACGCAGATCTTCGCCAGTCACCCGGAACGGAAGCGTTGCCACACCTCGGCGCCGGATGGCTTACAGTTCGGGCATGCCCCTGCTTGTCGGTCTGGCACTGCTCGCCTTCTGGCTCTACTGCTTGTTCGACGCCATCACCACGCCGGACGAGGAAGCCAGAAACCTGCCCAAACTCCTGTGGGTGATCATCATCGTGCTGCTGCCGCCCGTCGGCGGCCTGTTCTGGTTACTGCTCGGCCGCCCCGTCGGCCCCCACGCGCCCCGCACGCTCCTGCCCAAGGACAGGCCGGTGCGCCCCCAGGCGCCGAAAGGCCCCGACGACGATCCCGACTTCCTCAAGGACCTCGACCGCCGGCTGCGCGACGAGGACTAGCCGAGCGCGGCACGGGAGACGGCGGAGCAGGAAGGAGCGGGAAGGAGCGGGACGGGAAGGAGCGGGACGGGAAGGAGCGCGCCGGGGTTCGCCCTATCCGGCGCGCGGAGCCTCGATCAGCCCGGAACCTCGGCGTAGGAGTGCAGACCGCCGAGGAAGATGTTCACCCCGACGAGATTGAACATCAGGCAGCCGAAGGCGATGAGCTGCACGATCATGGCGGCCTTGCCCTTGAAGCCCGCGGTGGCCCGGGCGTGCAGGTAGGCGGCGTAGGCGATCCAGGTGATGAAGGCCCAGATCTCCTTGGGGTCCCAGCCCCAGTAGCGGCCCCAGGCCTGGTCGGCCCAGAGGGCGCCGGCGATGACGGCGAAGGTCCAGATCGGGAAGCCGATGACGATGGCCCGGTGCGCGACCCGGTCCAGGTCCGCCAGGGACGGCAGGCGGACGGCGGTGTCCTTCCTGACCAGGTAGAGGATGCCGGAGACCCCGGCCATGATGAACAGGCCGCTGGCGATGATCGCCGCCGTCACGTGGATCGCGACCCAGTAGGAGTTGAGCGCGGGCACCACCGGACCGGCCTGCACGTGCAGATACCGTACGGCGAAGCCGAGCCCGAGGGCCGCGGCCACCGTGACGAACGCGCCGAGGAAACGGGTCCCGTAGCGGATGTTCATGAACAGGAACGCGCTCACCGCCGCCAGGCACATCGCGACCACGAACTCGTACATGTTGCCCCACGGCCACCGGCCCACGGCCAGCCCCCGGGTGAGGACGGACGCCAGATGGGTGGCCCAGCCGAGCCAGGTCAGCCCGACCGCGACCGGACCGGCCCACACCGTCCAGGCGGAAGGCGCCTTCTCGACGGGGCCCGCCTCCTGCCCGGAAGCGGGCGGGGAGTCCGGCGGGGCGGTGGCCGCGCCACCGCCGACCGCGACGAGCGCGGGTTCCGCCTGCACCCCGGCCTTGGCCTTCGCCCGGCCGAAGCCCAGGTCGAGGGCGTAACCGATCATTGCGAAGACGTAGAGCAGCACCGTCGCCAAGATGAGCTGATCGCTCAACGTGGCGAGGCCGGCGTCGACCTCAGCGGGCATCCTTCACTCCTGGATTCAAAGCGGAGACGATCTCGGCGAACTCCTCGCTGAAATCGCTGCCTTCGGTGCGCGTCAGACCGCCCACCTCGACGTGTTTGCGGTGTCGTGTCGTCTGGTTCGCGGAGCCGCCCGGCGCCTCGCCCTCCGATGAGCCCTCCGCCGGATCTCCCACTGGGTCTCCCGCCGGATCTCCCGCCGAGAGCGTGCCCGTCGGGGCGTCCTTCACGCGCACCCACACCCTGCGGCGGCGGACGGTCAGGGAGAGCACCAGGCCGGCGACGGCCAGGGCGGAGGCCACGAACGCGGGCACCCGGCCCGGGTCGTAGGCGATCTGGAGGGCGATCCACTCCTTGACGCCGGTGAACTCGATCGAGCCCGCGCCGCCCGGCAGGTCGAGCTTCTTGCCCACGGCCAGCGGATCGGCCTTCATGACCAGCGGCTTCATCTTCTTCAGGCTCGTCGGATCGAGCTCGTAGACCGACTGGGGGCGGCCGTTCTTCATGCCCAGGTCACCGGCGAACGCGCCGTACACCTGGGCCGTGGGGTTGGCCGCGCCGGGGAAGACCGACACCCAGTCGCCGTCCATCGGCACGGTCGTCGGACGGAAGGCCACCAGGAGGCCCAGCTGTTGCGGCTGGGCGTCCGGCACCTTGATCACGCATTCGGAGGTGAAGTTGGCCGGCTGGACGACCAGGCACGGCACCGGGCCGTCGAAGGCGACCTGCCCCTTGCCATCCGTGATCTTGAAGGTGGGCGCGTACCCGTGGTCGATCAGGTAGGTCAGCGTGCCCCTGACGGTCAGCGGCTCGTTGACCTTGAGGACGTAGTCGCGCTCGGGCGCCCCGGGGGCGTCGGCGACCTTGAGCTTCGCCGCGAAGTCCAGGGGCTGGCCCTGCCGCTCGCCCCGGGCGATGTAGCTGGCCTGGAAGTCGTCGAGGGTGAAGGAGAACGGCTCCAGCGACTCGGCGTTCACCTGCTGGCCGGGCATGTAGCGGTCGTAGGCCGCGACCGTGTTGGCGAACCCGTCCCCCTCCACGACCAGCACGTTGCCGCGGTAGCCGTACAGCGCGCCCACCCCGACCGCGACCAGCAGCCCGAGCAGCGCGACGTGGAACAGCAGGTTGCCGGTCTCGCGCAGATAGCCCTTCTCCCCCGCGACCCAGCCGGGGCCCGTGGTCACCCGGAAGCGCTTGGCGCGCAGACGCGCCGCCGCCTCCTCGACGGTCAGATCACCGTCGAAGGAGGCGTACTGGGGCAGCCGGACCAGGTTGCGCGGCGGCGCGGGCGGCTTCCTGCGCAGCTCGCGCAGGTGAGCCGTGGTGCGCGGGAGCACGCAGCCGATCAGCGAGAGGAACAGCAGCAGGTAGATCGCGGCGAACCACGGCGCCTTGAACACGTCGAACAGCCAGAACCGGTCCAGCCACTCGGCCGCACGCGGGCTGTCGGTGAAGTATTGGGCGACCTTGGCGTCGGAGACGCCGCGCTGCGGCCAGATCGACCCCGGGATCGAGGCGAGGGCGAACAGGAACAGCAGGATCAGCGCGGTCTTCATCGACGTGAGCGTGCGCCAGAACCAGCGCGCCCACCCCACGGGGCCGAGCTGGGCGGGCCGCGCCTCGGGCCTGTTCTCGGTCAGAGTCGTGTTCACGCTCGCACTCGCTCGGCTGCTCGTCGGCTCGGGACTGGTTTCGCGCACCGCTCGCCCTCCGGCGACCCGCTCGGTTTCCTTCATCAGATCACCGGCTCGAATCCGCCGACCCATCCCTGCATCGTCACGATGAGCTCTCCCCAGAGCCCGGTGACGAGCAGCAGGCCGACCGTCACCAGCATGGCCCCGCCCACACGGGTGATCAGCGGCGAGTGGCGGCGGATCGCCTTGAAGGTGTGCAGGGCCTTGCGGTAGGCCAGCCCGGCCGCCAGGAACGGCAGGCCCAGACCGAGGGCGTAGGCGAAGGCGAGCAACGCGCCGCGTCCGGCGCTGCCCTCGGTGAGGCCGAGCGTGAGCACGACGCCGAGGGTCGGGCCGATGCAGGGGGTCCAGCCGAGGCCGAACACCACGCCGAGCAGCGGCGCCCCGGCGAGCCCCGCGGCCGGAAGGCGGTGGATGCGGAAGTCGCGCTGCAGACCCGGGATGACCCCCATGAAGGCCAGGCCCAGCACGATGGTGAGCGCGCCCAGCACCCGGGTGATGATGTCGGCGTTGCCGAGCAGTGCTCTGCCCAGCCCGCCGAAGAGCGCCCCGCCCGCCACGAACACCGCGGCGAAGCCGAGGACGAACAGCGCGATGCCCGCGACCATGCGCCCCCGTCTGGGGTCGGCGCTCATCCCGGTCACATACGACAGGTAGCCGGGGACCAGGGGCAGGACACACGGGGAGAGGAAGGAGACCAGACCGGCCGCCACCGCGATCGGCAACGCGAGGACGAGCGAGCCGCTCGCCACCGTGCTCGCCAGATCAGCGCTCATCGTGAGTCCACCGCCGCTTCGGGTTACCTCTCATCGCCGACCTTGGTGACCACGGCGAGAAGGTCGTTGTATTTGACCGCGCCGAGCGCGCGGGCGGCGATCCGGCCCTGGCGGTCGATGATCAGGGTGGAGGGGACGGCCGCCGGGGGGACCGTGCCCTGGAAGGAGAGCGCGACCTTGCCCGGCTGGTCGAAGATGCTCGGGTAACCGGACTGCTGGACGCGCTCGAAGGCGAGCGCGTCGGCCTTGCGGTCCTTGAAGTCGACGCCGAGGAACTCCACGCCGCCGGCCTTGGTCTTGGCCGCGATGTCCTTGAGCACCGGTGCCTCGGCCCGGCAGGGAGCGCACCAGGAGGCCCAGAAGTTCATCACCACGACCTTGCCCCTGTGCGCGGCGAGTGTGGCCGAACTCCCGTCGAGGGTCTCCCCCTGCACCGCCGGGGCGGGCTTGCGGTCGGCGGCCTCGAACATGGTGATCTTCCCGTCGCCGGCCACGAAACGGGTGTCCCCGGTCTGCGGTTGCGTCCCCTGGTTACCGGCGCACCCGGCCACGGTCAGGAGCAGCACGGCGGCGACGAAGGATTGTGCGCGCATCAGAGGCAGGGTCTCCCTGTACTACAACCGGTAGAGCAGTCACTCTACCGGCGAGGTCACGCGCCTGGCACAGTGGGGCGCTTGACGAGCCCACCTGCGGGTTCGCTGTAACCCACGCTGATCAGCCGGCCTCCCTCGAAGGAGAAACTGGTGAGGCTGGCCAGGCCGCACTGCCTGCGGCGGGGGTCGTGCGGCAGCCGCCTGCCCTCGGCCGCGAGCCGCATGATCCAGATCGGGAGCTGGTGACTGACCATCACCGCCTCGTGGCCGCGCGCCGCGTCGCGGGCGGTGTCGATCGCGCCCTTCATCCGCCGGACCACCTCGATATAGGGCTCGCCCCAGGAGGGACGGAGCGGGTTCCACAGGTGGCGATAGTGGCGCGGATTGCGAAAGAGCTTGTCGCCGTTGCCGACCGAGACGCCCTGGAAGATGTTGTCCGCCTCGATGAGCCGGTCGTCGAGCGTGACCTCCAGGCCGAAGGTCGCGGCGAGCGGGGCCGCGGTCTCCTGAGCCCGCTCCAGCGGGGAGGAGAACAGGGCGACGACGTCACGTCCGGCGATCGCCTTGGCGACCGTCTCGGCCATCTGCCGGCCGGTCTCCGAGAGGTGGTATCCGGGCAGCCTGCCGTACAGGACGTTAGCGGGGTTGTGCACCTCACCGTGGCGCAGGAGGTGGACGACGGTGGTCTCAGCCATGGTTACGCCAGCCTACCGATTAGTAGGGGCCGATAGCGCGGATAGACGAGTGGTTCTGGTCATGCCCTGGGGACGGGATTAGGGTCGTAACGGTCATCTTCGGCTTTCACTCCTAAAGGGTCGCTTTTGAGCCCGTTCGCGTTGGTCCTCGTCTTGTCCTCGGCCGTGGCCCACGCGAGCTGGAACCTGCTGAGCAAGCAGGCGGCCAAAGCCGACGGGATCGTCTTCATCTGGCTGGTGGCCGTCGCGTCCACGGTGCTCTGGAGCCCGCCCGCGCTCGGTTATCTGATCCTCACCGGCGCCCGCCTGTCCTGGACCGGCGCCGGGGTGATCGTCGCGAGCACCGCGCTGCACCTGGGCTACTTCCTGCTGCTTCAGCGCGGCTACCGCCACGGCGACCTGTCGATGGTCTACCCGATCGCACGCGGCACCGGGCCGCTGCTGGCCAGCCTGGTCGCCATCCTCTTCCTGGGCGAACACCCCGGCCCGGTGGGGATCACCGGCATCCTGCTGGTCGGGACGGGAGTCCTGCTGCTCGGTGCGGCCCGCAGGCCCAGCCGCGCGGATCTGGCCGGAATCGGGTTCGGACTGGCCACCGGGCTGTTCATCGCCGGCTACACCGTCTGGGACAAGCAGGTGGTGAGCGCCTTCGCGGTCGCGCCGATCCTGCTCAGCTACGGCGGCGAGTTCTGCCGGGCCCTCGCGCTCACCCCGTCGGCGCTGACCGCCCGCCGCCGGGACCTGCTCCTGCCCGTCTGGCGGGAGCACCGCACGCGCGTGCTGGGCGCGGCGGTGCTGGTGCCGCTCTCCTACCTTCTGGTGCTCATCGCGTTCACGTTCTCGCCGGTCAGTGTGGTCGCCCCGGTGCGGGAGATCGGCGTGCTCGTCGCGGTGGTGCTCGGCGGCAGGCTGCTGGCCGAGGGCGACCTGCGCCGGCGACTGCTGGCCGCCGCCGTCATCGTCGGCGGCGTGGTGACGATCGCCCTCAGCTGACGTCCTCCCCGGGCGCGGGCTTCTCCCTAGGCGCTGGGTCGTCCCCGGACGCGGAGTCGTCTCCAGGCACTGGGTCGTCCCCGCCGCCGTCGTCGTCGAGAACCTGGTCGATGAGGTCCGCGGCCAGACGCAGCATCCGGCGCTCCGCCGGAGACAGTGCCCGTGTCATCGCCCGGGCCAGCCAGGCATCGGAGTCGCGCGCCTGGCCGGCGCGGTTGCGACCGCCGCCGTCGCCGGGTTCACCGGCGCCGCCGTCACGGGCCACGGGTGGGTGACGGCGGCCGCGGTCGTGGTGATCGCCGCTCTGGCGGCGGCGCTCGGCGGTTTCAGCCGGTCCTCCGCCGAGTACAGCACCCGGTTCATCACGTTCGTCGTCATCACCACCGGCCTGGGACCGGTCGCCGACCCGGTCGCGGTGGGCGTGGTCTTCGGCCTGGGAGCCGGCGGGGCCGCAGCCGTCACGCTGCTCGCCGCGCTCACGACACGCGCCCTCGCCACCCGGCGCGGGCGTATGCCCGTCGGCGGGGAGAGCACGCCCTCGCCGCCGCCGCGGGCCCTGTTACGCCACTGGCGGGCGTCGCTGCGCACCCTGCGCGGGTGGCGGTACACGCTGCGGCTCACCCTGTGCCTGGCGCTCGCCGAGGTGATCGGGGTCCTCTGGCACCACTCCAAGGCCTACTGGATCGCCGTCACGGTGGTGATCGTGGTGCGGCGCGATCTCGGTGAGGCCCTGACCCGGCTCGTCCAGCGGGCCGCCGGAACCGCCGCGGGCGTGATGGCGGGCTCCGCGGTGCTGCTGTGGGTCCTGCCACCCTGGCTGCTGGTGCCGGTCGTGGCCACGCTGGCCGCGCTGCGGCCGACGTTGAAAAACCGCAACCACATGATGTACGCGATGGTGATGACGCCACTGGTGCTGCTGCTGCTGGGCGCCGGCGACGCCGTGTCGCCCACCACGATCGCCTACCGGATGGGGGACACCGTCGTCGGGTGCGTCATCGCCCTCTGCGCCGGTTACCTGCCCTGGCTCCATCCCCGGCTGAACCCGCCGCCCCGCGTCCCGGCGGGGCAGGAGTCCTCCGACGAGAACAGACCGTGAGTTCCAGGGAGAACGACCATGACAGGAGTGCCCGTGGCATCGTGGACCGATTACGCGATCTGGTGGCAGGTGTATCCGCTCGGTTTCACCGGCGCGCCCGCGGAGGCGCCGCCCGAGGGTACGCCGATCCGGCACCGGCTGCGCCGGTTGGAAGGGTGGCTGGACTACACGGTCGAGCTGGGCTGCTCGGGAGTCCAGCTCGGACCGATCTTCGCCGCCGAGACGCACGGATACGACACCGTGGACCACTTCCGGATCGACCCGCGCCTCGGCGATGACGCCGACTTCGACCACCTGGTGGCCGCCGCCGGGCGGCGCGGACTGCGCATCGCGCTGGACGGGGTGTTCAACCACGTCGGCCGCGCCTTTCCCGCCTTCGCGCGAGCACTGGCCGACGGTCCGGACTCCCCGGCCGCCCGCTGGTTCCGGCATCGGCCCCAGCCGGACGGGACGGTCGGCTACGACGTCTTCGAGGGCCACCGGCATCTGGTCGCCCTGAACCACGACGAGCCCGCCGTGCTCGACCACGTCGTCAACGTGATGAACCACTGGCTCGACCGGGGGGCGGCCGGCTGGCGACTGGACGCTGCCTACGCGGTCCCGCCCGGCTTCTGGCGGCGGGCGCTGTCAGAGGTACGGCGCCGGCATCCCGACGCCTGGTTCGTCGGGGAGGTGATCCACGGCGACTACGCCGGCTACGCGTCCCGCGGCGGGTTGGACTCGATCACCCAGTACGAGCTGTGGAAGGCGATCTGGAGCTCGCTCAACGACGGCAACCTCTTCGAGCTGGCCTGGACGCTCAACCGGCACAACGAGATCCTCGATTCTCTCGTGCCCCTGACCTTCGTCGGCAACCACGACGTGACCAGGATCGCCAGCCGGCTCACCGACCGGCGGCATCTCGGCCACGCCTTGGCCGTGCTGTTCACCGTGGGCGGCACGCCGAGCGTCTACTACGGCGACGAGCAGGCCATGGAGGGGGTCAAGGAGGAGCGGGCGGGCGGTGACGACGCGATCCGGCCCGAGTCGCCCGACGGTCCGGACGACCTGGCGCCGACCGGCCGGCCCGTCTACCGGCTGCACCAGCGGCTCATCGGCCTGCGCCGCCGGCACCCCTGGCTGGTCAGGGCCCGCACCACGGTCGAGCACCTGTCCAGCCGGGCGATCGCGTTGCGATCGCACACCGGCGACGGCGAGGACTGCGTCGTCGTGCTGCTGAACATCCACGACCATCCGTACCGGTTCCCGCTCGACCTCGGCGACCTCGGGGTCGCCGAGACTTCCGAGCCCGCGGGGAGCCCCGGCGATCCGACGCTCGTGCCCGCATACGGCTGGAGCGTCCTCATCCCCCTGCGCCCGGCCCGGCCGCCCCGGTGAGAAACCCCGCCCGACGCCCCGGTCAAAGACCCGCTCAGGCAGGCCTGATCAGGGAGGCCTGATCAGGAGCACCCGGTCGAAGAGGCCCTGTCGGGACGGCACTCGCGTGTTCGGACACCCGCGTGTTCGGACACCCGCGTGTTCGGGCGTCAGCGCGTTCGGGCATCAGCGGTGGTCGGCGGAGACCGCCCTGAGCGCGTCGACGGCGGCGCGGATCGCCGGGCGGCGGGCCGCGTCGCTGCGCCAGATCGCGTAGATCTTGCGGATCGGGCGCGGCCGGATCGGGACCACCCGGACCCCCTCGGGAACGAAGTCACGGCCGAGGCGGGGGATGATGGCGCATCCCTGCCCGGCGGCCACGAGGGCGAGCTGGGTGGGGTATTCGTCCGCCCGGCAGGTGATGTCGGGCTCCAGTTCGGCCGCTCGCAGCGTGTGGACCAGCCAGTCGTGGCAGATCGTGCCGGGCGAGGAGCTGATCCATCGTTCCCCCGCCAGCTCGGCCAGCTCGATCTCGGGCCTGCCGGCCATCGGGTGGCCGGCGGGCAGGATCGCGTCGGCGACGTCGTCGAAGAGGGTGGCCCGTGACAGCCCCTCGGGAATGGCCAGCGGCCGGTTCATCCAGTCCTGGATCACCGCGAGGTCGAGCTCTCCCCTGGCCACCTCGCGGACCTGCCGCTCGGGCTCCCGCTCGAACATCTCAAGCCGGAGGTCGGGGTGGCGCTCGTGCAGGTAGGTCAGCGCCGCGGGCATCAGCCCCCGGGCCGCAGTGGGGAAGGCCGCGATGCTCAGCCGTCCCACGACCTCCCCGCGCAACGCCTCGAAGTCGGCTTCGGCGGTCTCCACCAGCGCGAGGATGCGCTCGGCGTGGTCGGCGAGCAGCCCGGCCGCGTCGGTCAGCCGCACCCCGCGCCCGTTGCGCTCCAGCAGCGTCGCGCCGGTCTCCCGCTCCAGCTTGGCCAGCTGCTGCGACACCGCCGACGCGGTCACCATGAGCGCGTCGGCCGCCGCGCCGACCGATCCGTAGACGGAAACGGCGTGCAGGGCCTTGAGACGGTTGAGATCCAACATGTAAGCGATTCTAAATGGCCAAGGTAAGAAAGTCTCGCTTGTGCTGAATTATCGCCACAAACAAGGATGGAGAGATGAGAACACGGCATCTCTTCCTGGCCATCGGCCTCGCCGCCGTCTGGGGTTTCAACTTCGTCGTCATGGAAGCGGGCCTGCGACACTTTCCGCCACTGCTCTACGTGGCTCTGCGCTTCGGCCTGGCCGCATTCCCCGCCGTATTGTTCGTCGGCGGCCCGCGCGTGCCGTGGCGGTGGGTGCTGATCGCCGGAGCCACTCTCGGCGTCACCCAGTACGGCCTGCTCCTGCTGGGCATGCGGGCGGGCATGCCCGCCGGTCTCACCTCGCTCGTCGTGCAGGTCCAGGCGGTCTTCACCGTGATCCTCGCCGTGGTCCTGCTCAAGGAACGGATCACCACCCGCCGGATCGCCGGGATGGCCGTCGCGTTCGCGGGGCTGGCCCTGATCGCCCTGGACCTCGGCAACGGCGGCCCGGTCGGCGCGTTCGTCCTGGTCGTCGGTGCCGCGGCGGGCTGGGGCGCGGGCAACATCGCGGTCAGGAAGGCCGCACCCCCGGACTCGTTGCGCTTCATGGTCTGGCTGAGCGCGGTGGCGGCCGTGCCCATGCTGGGTCTTTCCCTGCTGGTGGAGGGGGTTCCCCGGCTGGAGTTCTCGACGGAGGGCACCCTGTCGGTCCTCTACGTCGCCCTGGTCTCCACCCTGGGCGGCTTCGGCGTGTGGGGTTTCCTGCTGAGGCGCTACGACGCCTCGGTGGTCGCCCCCTACAGCCTGCTCGTCCCCGTCTTCGGCATGTCCTCGGCCGCCCTGTTCACCGGCGAGCCGATCTCCGCCACGAAGCTCGCCGCCGCCGTACTCATCATCTTCGGCGTCCTGTACGCCAGCACCCGCCCGCGCGGCGCGGCCCGTGCCGTACCGGCCGCCTCCCCGGCACACCCCACGACGGCCGGAACGACGGCGAGCCCGTGACACTCCGGGCCGCCGCCCGGGAGCGGTGAGGTTCGCCGCCCGGAAGCGGTGAGGTTCGCCGCCCGGAAGCGGTGAGGTTCGCTACCCGGGAGCCGTGAGGTTCGCCGCGGTCCCGCCCGGGACGGCACAGGCGGGGCCCGGACCGGTCTCGCCACCGGACACCTCGTCCCACCCGGCGTCTCCCCGATGTCTCACCCGGCGTCTCCTCGATGTCTCACCCGATTCCTCACCCGGCGTCTCGCCGACGTCTCACCCGGCGTCCAGGACGCGCTCGGCCAGCCGGCGGGCGATGCGACCGGAGTCCACCTCCGGCCGGGTGGCGCCGGAGATGAGGGCACCCTCGACGATGAACAGCAGCTCGTCCGCCGCGCGGTCCGGGTGGGGATGCGGAAGCCCCTCAAGCTCGGCGCGCAGGATCTCATGGAGCCACTGCCGGTAGGCATGGGTCTCGGCGTGGACCGGATGATCCGGGTCGGTGAGCGCGAGGTCGGCCGCGATGTAACGGCAGCCCCGGAAGTCCGGCGAGGACACGATCCGGGTCAGGACGTCGAAGACGCTCATGATCCGCGCGCGCGGGTCGGTGCCGCCGGCCTCGATCGCGACCCGGTAGCGCTCCTCATCCTCGGCCGCAGCCACCCGGATCACCTCCACCAGCAGGCCGTCCTTGCCGCCGAAGTGCTGGTAAAGCGAACGGCGGGCCACATCGGCCTGCTTCAGGATCGCGTCGACGCCCACGCCGACGCCCTGGGTGTAGGTGAGCTTCCGGGCCGCGTCGAGCAACCGCTCGCGGGGTCCGGGCTTGGCCGCGGCCTTCGTCTCGGTAGTCATGAGACCAATTCTCGCTCGCACTTGACAGTAGATCAACCGGTTCATCTATTATGGCTTCAAGCGAGTAGATCGCTCGGTCTATCTACCAACGAGGGAGCAGCGTCATGGGAGTTCTGGACGGCAAGGTCGCGGTCGTCACCGGCGGCACCAGCGGCATCGGAGCCCGCACGGCCACGCTGTTCGCGGCGGAGGGCGCCCGGGTCGTGATCGCCGGACGCCGGACGGAGGAGGGCGAGAAGCTGGCCGCGGAGTTCGGCGGCACCTTCGTCCGCACCGACGTGTCCGTCGAGGCGGATGTGGAGGCCCTGATCGCCCACGCCGTCGAGCGGTACGGCCGGCTGGACGTGCTGGTCAACAACGCGGGCGACCCGGGGGCGGGCGGCAGCGTCGCCGACGCCGACCTCGCCCGCTTCGAGCAGACCTTCGCCGTGCACCTGGGCGGGGTGCTGACCGGGATGAAGTACGCCTCCCGGGTGATGCTCGGCCAGGAGTCGGGCAGCATCATCAACATCGCCAGCACCACCGCGCGCCTTGGGGGCTGGGCCGGCCTGGGCTACTCCGCGGCCAAGGCCGCGGTCATCCAGCTCACCCGGGGCGCAGCCGTCGAGCTGGGCGAGCACGGCATCAGGGTCAACAGCATCTCACCCGGCCCGATCCTGACCGGTATCTTCGCCAAGGGCGCCGGGATGGACGCGGCGGAGGCCGACCGCACCGCCGCCGCCATGGAGTCGGCCTTCACCGCCGCCCTGGAGATCTACCAGCCGATCCACCGGGCCGGCACCCCCGACGACGTCGCCCAGGCCGCCCTGTGGCTGGCCGGCGACGGCTCGGCCTTCGTCAACGGCCACGACCTGGCGGTCGACGGCGGCATCTCCGCGGGCCGCCCCGCCTCGGTCGCCCTGGCCGAGCGGGCGAAGCTGGCCAAGGCCTTCGCCGACCTGCGCGGCTGAACAGGCCGTGACGGCACGGCCCACGAAGCCGCCCGGCCTGGCCGCGTCCACCCCCGCCAGGCCGGGTGGCGAGACGACGCCGGCCGGAAGTGGTCACTCGCTTTCACTGGAAAGTGGCCGTATGACGACAGGCCACTCGTCCTTAGGCTGTGACGCCTGAACTCGTCGCGGCCGATCGGCGGGACACTCCCCTGTCACGCCGGGAAACGGACCGGGCCGGCCGCGCGGACCCTCGGCCCGCGCGATCCAGGGAGAGACCACATGATCGACGTCCGCAGGCTCCTTCCATCCGACAGGGATGCATGGGAGGGCCTGTTCCGCGCGTACATCGACTTCTACCAGCGAGTCGAGCCGGCGGAGATGTACGACAGGGCGTGGCGGGAGTTCCAGGCGGACACGCGCCTGCACGCCCTCGGGGCGACGCTGGACGGCGAGCTCGTCGGCATCACCCACTTCCTCGTCCACGCCAGCACGTCGGCCCCCGACTCCGACATCTGCTATCTGCAGGACCTGTTCACCGATCCGGCCGCACGCGGCAGGGGCGCGGCCCGCGCGCTGATCGCGGCCGTGACCGACTGGGCTCGGGCCCGCGGCTGCCACCGCGTCTACTGGAACACCCACGAATCGAACGACACGGCGCGACGCCTGTACGACAAGATGGCCGAGAATCGCGGCTTCATCCGGTACCAGATCGAGCTGCCGCACTGACGCCCACCCGGCCGATCGCGGAACGCGTCCCCCGGCGACGGCTCCGGCTTCGCCGCCCCGGGATGACGGGTGGGCGGGTGTGGACGGAAGCAGCCGTCCGGCGGCGGGACGACCCCTCGAATACGCCAGAACTTGCCGGGCCTTTGGCCCGCCTGAAGTGGAGTCCCCTTCCCCCACGTGTCACGGTGGGGAAGGGGAGTCAATTGTCATACATCCGCAGCTTCGTGCCTTGGATCGCGTTCGCGATCGTCAACGGGATCGACGTCCGTCACGGCGCGCTGACGGGCCTCGTCCTGGCCGCGGTGCTGATCGCGCTCAGCCTCCGGCAGGGCGCGGGCTGGGACGAGCTGGTGATCGAGCTCAGCGGCCTGGTCTTCTTCGGGGTGCTGGCCCTGGTCACCCTGGCCGTCCCGAACGCGCTACTGGAGGAGTACGCCACCGCGCTGTCCCTGGGCTGGCTGGCCGTCACCGCATGGGGGTCGCTGGCCGTCCGCAGGCCGTTCACCCTGGGCCTCGCCCGCCGGGTGACACCGCGCGAGGTCTGGGAGAACCCGCTGTTCCTGCGGGTCAACCGGGTCATCACGGCGGTGTGGGCGAGCGCCTTCACCCTCACCGCCGTGACGCTCGTCGTCCTGGCCCTCACGGCCCCGGACAACCAGATCGCGTCCGTCGCCGTCCAGATCGCGGGCTTCGCCGTACCGGCCCTGTTCACCGCCCGCTATCCGAGAACCGTCGCCCGCAGGCCCACGCCGTCACTGCCCTGACCTCGGCACCCGGCCCGTACGGCCGTCCCGAGTGTCGACCAGCACGGGGAGCCGATCAGCTCGGGCCGTCGAACTCGCCGTCCTTGACGCCGCCGACGAAGGCCCGCCATTCACCCGGGGTGAAACGGAGCCGGGGACCGTCGGGGTTCTTGGAGTCACGGACGAGGTAGTGGTCGCCTACCCGCGCGACCTCGACGCAGTCGGCACCGTTGCCGCTGCGGCTGCTCTTGCGCCAGGTGATGAGGGGAGAGTCCATCGGGGCTCTCCTGCGCTTTCTTCGTGTGAACGGATGGATCTCAGGAGAACCGCTCGGCCGCTCGCGCGATGAGCGACTTCGATTCCTCCGGGCTGAGCGCCGCCGCTCGCAGGCGGTCAAGTGTGAGCGTGTACCAGTGGATTTCAGTTTTGCGGGACACGACCGGCCGCTGTGACCGTCTGCGACCGGTCCTTCCTACGGATGTCCCGGGGATGTCCGGTTCAGTGCTACCGATCCGTTTCGGTGGCCACCCGGCCCGCCAGCCGCTCGTAACGCTGCCTGGCGGCCTGGGAGGTGCCGAGGCCGAGGCCGAAGGCGATCTCCTGCCAGGTGAGGCCGCGTCCCCTGGCCATCAACAGGAGCCCGGCCTCCAGCTGGTCCATCTCCGCGCGCGCCAGCGGCATGAGGGTCAGGGCGGCGGTGATGTCGGCGTTGTCCACCTCCGGCTCGCCCTCCTCCCGCACCGCGCCGCCTCCCGCGAGGAACGACACGAGCCTGATGGCCTCGTGCGGGCCGAGGACGTCGGGATGGACCTGTCGGGAGCGCTGCGCCTCGGTGGCCGCGTGCCGCTCGGCGATGCGCATGAGCGAGGCGTACACGCGATGCGCGCGCACCTGGCCTGCGTCAGGAGGGGTGAAGGGGTCGGACGACCGATCGGGCTCGAAAGACATGCGTCCAGGATGAACCATCAAACTATTTGTTGTCAACAAACTAAAGCAAACAAATTGTTTACAAGGAGAGAGTCCGGGCCTGCCCACCATCGCCACTGGCCGATCGGTCGCCGCTCAAGCCCCGAGTCCACGCGGACGGACACACCCCACCCTCGACGGTGGAACGGGAGAGCAGGACAGTGCCCCGGATCACTCCTTACCGCTGATCAGCGTCACCGGCCGTGACCTGGTCGCCGACAGCGTGGTCCATACGCTCGTCGCGCCGGTTACCACGAACGCCCCAACGACCAAGATCCCGAGCAGCTCCCATGGAATGTCGACGACCGGTCTCCCGACGGCTCGCACGGTGCTGGAGCCGATTCCGGCCAGTGCGCCCGCCGCCACCGCGCAGCCGAGGAGCACGCCGATCAGAGCCACCGCCCACGACTCGATCAGCGCCATCCGTACGACCTGCGCCCTGCTCAAGCCGGTCATCCGGGCGTTCGCGAACTCCGCTTTCCGCTCGGTACCGGCGATCACCACCGCGTTGATCACGGCTACCAGCGTGTAGAGGGCGGCCAGTCCCATGAGCACGGCCAAAATCCCCATGTTGCCTCGCCACTCGGCGGCGGACCTGGCGTCGGCCCACTCGGACACGGTGCTCACCCCGCCGATGCCGGCCGCGCCGATTCGCTCGGCGACCGCCGCGGGGTCGGCGCCGGGTACGACCTGGACGACGGTTTGGGCCGGCGCGCCCGCCACCAGTTCGGCGGGGATCAACTCGCGGGGCACCAGGAAGCTGTCGGCGTAGTTCTCCAGTGTCGCCGGCAGCATGGCGACGATCCGCAGCCTCAGTTTCCGCGCACCGATGCGCGCCGACACCGTGGAGCCGAGTCTCAAGCCCTCGCCGGCCATTCCTGGGCCGACCGCGATGGTCCGGCCGTGGAGCCTGTCCAGCGTGCCGAATCGCGGAGCCGGCCGGTACGTCCGCCGGTAGGCCGCCGCGTCCACCGCGACGACCCCCGAGTAATGGGTCCTCCGCAGTGCTCTTCCCTCGTCATGGTGCGTGGCGGTCACGGCCATCGGCACCGTGACCCGTACCGAGGCGACCGCGACCCCCGGCACCGCCGTGATCCGTTCCGCGTTCGATCCGGTCGAGTCCACGACCAGATCGCCCGCGACGATGCGCTTGAGATCCTCCCCGATGAGCCGTCCCAGCGATCCCAGCGTGCCGGACAGGCCCAGCAGCATGGCGACGAGCACGATCAGCGGTGCCGCGGTGGACGCGCTGCGGCGCACCCCGTCACGCAGGTTCGCCTGTGCGATCTCACCGAGTGTGCTCGCCCGCAGCACGAGCCCGAACAGCCTGCCGACGAGCGGGACCACCAGCGGGCTCAACTGGCTCAGCGCGACCGCGCCGGTCATCGAGACGGTCATCGCCACGACGAGTGCGCCCAGCAGGTCGGCCGACCGCGCGACCATCACCATCCAGACGGACAGTGCCAGGGAGGACAGGCCGAAGCACCACCTGAAGAAGGTCATCACCCGCGCGGCGGCGCCGGTTTCCCTCAGGGCTTCCAGCGGACCTACCTTCGCCGCCCGCCAGGAGGCCGTGAGCGCCCCGAGCAGTGCCACCCCGACGCCGACGGCAACGGAGACCAGGAGAATCCAGCTCTGCCAGCCGACGGAGAATCCGTCGGGCAGGAAGCCGAGCGCGATCAGCAGGCGGGACTGCACCCACGCCGCCGGCAGGCCGAGCACCGTACCGGCCCCGGTGCCGATCAGGCCCAGCAGCAGCGACTCCGACAGCAGCAGCCGGACCAGTTGGCCGCGGCTGCCGCCGACCAGCCGCAGCAGCGCCAGATCCTTACGCCGTTGCGCCACGGTGAAGGAGAAAGTGGAGGCGACGACGAAGACCGCGAGGAACCACGACAGCATCGCCGTCATGCCCAGCACCGTCGCGGCCCCGACGTATCCCTCCCGGATGCTCTCCTCGGCCTGCTTGGACACACCCGGCGGGATCTTCGGCTTCCCGGTGGCGACCAGCGCCAGCAGCGAGGACTGCACCAGGGCGACCCCCATCGCCACGGACAGGATCCCGCCGACGAAGAGCTGCCAGCGCTCGGAGAACGTGCTCATCGACAACCGCAGCACGACTCAGCCCTCCAGTCGCGCGAGCCGTTCGGCCACCTCACGCGCGGACGGACGCGTCAGGCGATCGACGATCCGGCCGTCGGACAGGAACACCACCGCGTCGGCGTGGGCCGCCGCGACCGGATCGTGAGTGACCATGATGATGCTCTGGCCCACCGAGCCGACCATGCCCCGCAGCAGCCTGAGCACCGTACGGGCCGAGGTCGAGTCCAGTGCCCCGGTCGGCTCGTCGGCGAAGAGCACGGCGGGCCGGGTGATCATCGCCCGAGCGATCGCGACCCGCTGTTGCTGGCCGCCGGACAGCTCCCGCGGCCGGTGCCGGAGGCGGTCTTCCAGTCCGACGCCGGCCAGCACCGCGCGTACCTCTTCGCCGGACACCTTCACGCCGGCCAGCTTCAGCGGCAGGGCGACGTTCTGCTCCGCGGTCAGAGAGCCGATCAGGTTGAAGCTCTGGAAGACGAAGCCGACGGTGCGCCGCCGCATCGCGGTGAGCACGCTGTCCGGGGCTCGCGTGATGTCCTGTCCGGCCAGGAGGACCTGCCCTCCGTTCACCTTCTCCAGACCGGCCGCGCAGTGCAGCAGGGTGGACTTCCCCGAACCGGACGGCCCCATCACCGCGGTCCACGAAGCGGCGGGGAAGCCGACGCTGACCCCCCTGAGCGCCAGCACCCGTCCGTCCCCTGCCCCGTACTCCCTGGTCACCTCGCGCAACTCCACCGCGGCCCGGGAAGTGCCGGCAGCCCACGATCGCCCGATTCCACCTGTCACCGTCATGGAGTCGATCCCATCGCCGAAACCGTCCCGGGTCTTCAGCCCTGGCCACCAACTCCGAGGTGTGCCTAGCCCTACCTGCCGCGGTGGGCCGGAGCGGGATCCCGGGCCGGGTCTCGGCGGGCATCTCCCGGAGAGGAACGCCGAGCCGGCACGAGCTGCCGGCTGATGACGATCCAGGCGGCGGCGACGGCCAGAGGTACCGCGGTGAGCACCGTGAGGGCCGTTTCGTCGAACTGCCCGCCCAGCAGCAACCCCGTGAGCAGAAAGAAGACCATGTTGTTTCCGGAATGAGCCAGACTCGCCGTCCAGATGCTGCCGCTGCGAAAACGAAGCCAGGCGAGAATGGTCTCCTGAAACAGAAGGGAAATCGTCCAGACCAGCAACCCGAGAGCGACGTTGCTGAAATTGATGTATCCAAGAAAAGCGAGAGGATAGTGCCAGACGGCCCAGATGATCCCCGTCGCGGCGACCGACGGCAGCGGGCGATCGGTGAACAGGCGGAGCCGCAGGTAACCGGTCCACCCGAACTCCTCACCCCAGTAGACGGGGACGAGCACGAGGACCACTCCCATCAACAGGGCAAGCGACGCCCATCCCGGGAGGCCGGGGACGAGATCGCCGAGCGGGGAGAGGTCCGGACTCCACACTCCCAGCGCCGCCGCCAGCCCGGCCGTCGCGGCCACCAGCACCAGCGGTCCAAGCCAGGCCACGAGGTAGTAGGACCACCCGCTCCTCAGGCGGAGAGCGAGTCCCGCGTCGCCGAATCCCTCTTTCGTCACCCAGCGGCGTACGATCACCGCCGCGCCGGCGGGAGCGAACCCGGCGGGAAGCTGCACCAGCGGGTTGACCACCGAAAGTCCCAGGAGCAGATGGGCGCAGAACAGCCACCCCCAGGCCACCCCGAAGGAAATGAGCAGAAATACCAGCAGCCCTTTCCTGTGCAAGGACATGAACCCGTCACCTTTTCCTGAACCAATGATCACGACATTTGCCCGGGTTCAGAAAATCACGCGGCCCGGCGGGCGACATCATCACCAGCCCCCAATCAGAGGTGGGGCCAGGCCCACCATGCCGGTTAGGGCCGGCCGGGTGGG
Source organism: Streptosporangium sp. CA-135522 (assembly GCF_050949235.1). Taxonomy (NCBI): domain Bacteria; kingdom Bacillati; phylum Actinomycetota; class Actinomycetes; order Streptosporangiales; family Streptosporangiaceae; genus Streptosporangium; species Streptosporangium sp. CA-135522. The sequence goes on along the minus strand of NZ_CP192026.1, from coordinate 656,040 downwards.
CACACGAGCGGGTTAACCTGGCGCATGCTCCCCCGGAATCCACGAACTCCATTCGAATCGGTCGTCCGGCGCCGGTTCCTGGTCACCGGCTGGCCGTGGCGATCCCTGGGCTACCTGCTGACGTCGGCGGCGCCCATGCTCATGGCGGCGGTGCCGCTGGCCTTGCTCAGCCTGCCCTGGACCTTCGCGCTGCTGCGGACGACCGTGCCGGGCGACCGGCCGCCGCTCGGCACATTGGTGTTCCTCATCGCGCTCGGCGCCTTGCTGATCATGGGGTTCGGGCCGCTGATCGCTCTGCCGCTGGCAGAGCTGGAGCGTCTGCGCCTGCGCCTGGTGGATTCCCGGCCGGTCGCGTCCGGGCATCGCCGGCCACCGGCCCCGGGGCCGTGGGCATGGCTGCGTACCCGCTATACCGAGGCGACCACCTGGCGCGAGCTGGGCTACGCCTGCCTGCTCGTCACCGTGATACCGGCGATGTACCTGGCAGTCACGCTGCTCCTGCTGCTGATCGGCGTGTTCATCGCGAGTCCGCTGCTGACGCGCGGCGACACGGTGGCGCTCGGGTTCGGCCAGATCACCGCTGATGACGCACTGCCGTACGCGCTCATCGGTCTCGCGTCGCTCCCCACCCTCCCGTACCTGCTGGCGGTGCTCGCCGGCGCGCAGGGCGCCGTCGCGCGGACGATGCTCCAACCCGGATCCAGCGAAGATCTGCGCGCCCACCTGGTCGAAGTGTCGCGCTCACGCGCCCGGCTGGTGGACGCCTTCGAGGCCGAACGCCGGCGGATCGAGCGCGATCTGCACGACGGCGCCCAGCAGCGGTTGATCGCTCTGACGTTGCAACTCGGCCTGGCCCGGCTGGATCTGCCGCCCGACTCGCCCGCGAACCAGAGCGTGGCCGGCGCGCACGAGCAGGCCAAGCAGCTCATGGTCGAGTTACAGGAGCTCATCCGCGGCATCCACCCCCGGGTCCTGACCGACCTGGGACTGCCGGCGGCGCTGGGCGAGATCACCGATCAGACCCCGTTCCCGATAAGGGTCAGCACCGACCTGCCCGGACGGCTGCCGAGCCATATCGAGGGCACGGCGTACTTCGTGGTCGCCGAGGCGCTGAACAACATCACCAAGCACAGCGGCGCGACGGAGGCCGACGTGACCGCGCGCTGGCGGGGCGACGTCCTGACCGTCGAGATAAGCGACAACGGGAACGGCGGGGCGACTCCTGACGGCGGCACCGGCCTCATCGGCCTAGCGGACAGGGTGGCCGTGATGAACGGCAGAATGTTGCTGTCAAGCCCGGTCGGAGGGCCGACTCTCCTACGTGTGGAGCTTCCGTGCAGCCAGAACGACCTCCCATCCGAGTAGTTCTCGCCGAGGACGGAGTGCTGCTGCGCGAAGGTCTCAGCGGCCTGCTCGACAGATTCGGGTTCGAGGTCGTGGCCGCGGTCGGCGACGCCGACGCCCTCAGGGCCGCCGTCGCCGAGCAAGCCCCGGATCTGGTGGTGACCGACATCCGGATGCCGCCGGGATTCACCGACGAGGGGCTGCGCGCCGCGGTGCAACTGCGCCGCGCCCGCCCCGGCCTCGCGATAGTCGCCCTCAGCCAGTACGTGGAGCTGAGTTACGCCTCCGACCTGCTCGACACCGGTGACGGCAACCGGATCGGCTACCTCCTCAAGAACAGGGTGGTCGACGTCCAGGAGTTCGTCACCACACTGCGCCAGGTGGTCGACGGCGGGACCGTGATCGACCCCTACGTCGTCCGCCAGCTTCTGCGCCGGCATCACGACCCGTTGTCCCGGCTCTCCCCTCGCGAGCACGAGGTCCTCTCCCTCATCGCCGAGGGGCACTCCAACGCCGCCATCGCCAAACGGCTCGTCGTCTCCGAGACGACCGTGGGCAAGCACGTCGGCGGCATCCTCGCCAAGCTCGACCTCCCTCCTACCGAGGACACGCACCGCAGGGTCCTGGCCGTGCTCGCCTATCTCAGGAGCGGGGCCGGCCGGTAGAACGCGTCAGCCGTGCACAATGCGCCCCTTCTGCCCTCGACGGCGAAAGCGGGAGAGAATGAACGCAAGACAACGGAGATGATCTGAATGAACACACCGGGTGACGGGGACGATGTTACGGTGACCGACGTGAGTAGCGCACTCGACTACTGGCCTTCCCCTCCCCCATGGGGATGGACCGCCGACGATCTCGATCACCTTCCGGCAGAGGGACCGAACGGCGAGCCCGACTTCTTCAAGCACGTCGAACTCATCGATGGAGCTCTCGTCTTCATGTCCCCCCAGAAGCGCTTCCACCAGCGCATGATCCGCCGGCTCACCGAGGCTCTCGACAGCCAGACGCCGGAGCGCCTGTCGGCGGTTGATCAGATGGACGTCAAGCTCGGCCATCGGATGCGCCCCTGTCCCGACGTCGTCGTCGTCGACGCGGAGGCCGCCGACGACGACGAGCGGACGTTCTACACCCCCGCCGAGGTCCGCCTCGTCGTCGAGGTCGTCTCCCCCGAGTCCGAGGACCGCGACCGCAAGACCAAGCCGTTGCGCTACGCCGAGGCCGGGATCGCGCACTTCTGGCGGGTCGAGAACAACGACGGCAGCCCCGTCGTCTACGTCTACGAGCTCGACCCCGCCACCGGCGCCTACGGCCTCACCGGCATCCATCACGGACGGCTGACCGTCCCGGTCCCCTTCGCCATCGACATCGATCTGGACAGGCTGCCCCGCTAGTGCGGTGACCGGGAGGGTTCACCGGGTCGCTGCTCGCGGCGGTGGGGCCTAAGCGGGTTGGATGTGAGTCGTCAGATCCAGCTCGGCGCGGGGAGGCGTAGTGGCAGAGCCCGTCAGGGTCCGAAGACTCACCGACCAAGAAGGACAGAAACTCCAGCAGATCGTGCGCCGGGGCAGCGCCAGCTCCGTGCGTTACCGGCGGGCGATGATGCTGCTTGCCTCGGCCGGCGGCAACACCGTCCCGGTCATCGCCCGCCTGGTCGCCGCAGACGAGGACACCGTGCGCGATGTGATTCACCACTTCAACGAGGTCGGCCTGGCCTGCTTGGACCCTGGATGGGCGGGAGGCCGTCCCCGCCTGCTCAGCCCTGACGATGAGAACTTCGTCGTGGCGACGGCCACCACCCGCCCGATGAAACTCGGTCAGCCCTTCACCCGCTGGTCGATCCGCAAACTCCTCGCCTACCTGCGCACAGCACCCGGCGGATGATCGGGATCGGCCGGGAGGCGCTGCGCTGCCTGCCGGCCCGCCGCGGCGTCACCTTCCAGCGCACCACGACCTGGAAGGAGTCCACCGATCCGGACTACGACGCCAAGCTGAACCGGATCGAGCACGTCCTGGAACATTTCCCGGCCGGGTGTTGGCCTTTGATGAGTTCGGGCCGCTGGGCATCCGTCCCACGGCTGGTTCGGGCTGGGCCCGCCGTGGGCGGCCGGACCGGCTGCCGGCCACCTACCGGCGCACCCACGGCGTGCGCTACTTCCACGGCTGCTACTCCATCGGTGACGACACCTTGTGGGGGATCAACCGGCGCCGCAAGGGCATCGATCCCCCCTGGGCCGCGCTGAGTCGATCCGCGCCGCCCGCCCGGACGCCGCCCCGATCTACGTCATCCTGGACAACCTCTCGGCGCACAAGAACTGGCGCATCCGCACCTGGGCCAGGCGGCACAAGGTCGAGTTGTGCTTCACCCCGACCTACGCCTCCTGGGCCAACCCGATCGAGGCGCACTTCGGGCCGCTGCGGCAGTTCACCATCGCAGGCTCTGATCATCCCAACCACGTCGTGCAGACCCGGGCGCTGCACGCCTATCTGCGCTGGCGCAACGCCAACGCCCGCCACCCCGACGTCCTGGCCGCCCAGCGTCGTGAACGTGCCCGGATCCGCAGTGAAAAGGGCATCCGCTTCGGCGGACGCCCCCTCCCACTCGCTGCGTGATCACTCAACCCGGTGAACGTATGTGATCACCGCACTAGGTGCCAGCCGTGAACGGCTCAGGCGCCGAGGAGGGCCAGCAGGATTCCGGCGGTGGCTCGGCGTCGCGGAGAACGTCCCCGAAGGTCAGCCGAGCAGGGCTGATTGCAGGGCGTACTGCTTCAAGGTGATGGCCTCGGCGGTGCGGCGGGAGGAGTTGGCGGCCATCTGCTTGCCGGGCAGGTAAGGCATCAGGCGCATGTACTGGTTGAGGAAGGCGGTCAGCAACCGGCCCTGGGGGACGATCATCTTGCTGACGCCTTCGCCGGACTTCTGGGCGCCGTCGACGTAGCCGCGCATGGCTTCCTCGTAGCGGGCGAAGCCCACGCGGTGGTCGCCGCCCGCTGCCGCCAGCTCGCCGGCCAGGACGTACGCGCCGACCACGGCCAGGCCCGAACCCATGCCCGACAGCAGGCAAGGTGAGTAGGCGGCGTCTCCGAGCAGGGCGATCCTGCCATTGGACCAGGAATCCATGCGGACCTGGGCGACGGAGTCGAAGTAGAAGTCCGGAGCGTCCCACATGGCCGACAGCAGCCGCTGGGCTTCCCAGCCGACGCCGTCGAAGGCCTGGGCCAGGATCTTCTTTTGCTGCATGGTGTCGTGCCGGTCGTAGGCCAGCGGGGGCGTGCCGAACAGGAACATGGCTCTGGCCTCGGTGTTGTGGCGGGCGCTGTAGACGGCGACCATCTTGCCCGGCGGGCGGTAGGTGAGCCCGGTGTGGTCAAGGTCGAGGTAGTTGGCGATGGGGAAGACCGCGCAGTGCACGCCGAGGTGGCGGACGTAGGCGCTTTCGGGGCCGAAGGCGAGCGCGCGGACGGTGGAGTGCAGCCCGTCGGCCCCGATGACCAGGTCGAAGCGGCGGGCCGGGGCCGTCTGGAAGGTGACCTGCACGCCGGACTCGTCTTGGGTCATGCTGGTGATGGTGTCGTTGAACAGGTATTCGACGTCGGTGGCCGCGTAGAGGATGCGCGACAGGTCGCTGCGCAGGATCTCCACGTCTCCGGCGAACAGGTCGGCGGACATGTTGCTGAGCTTCTTGCCCGCGGCGTTGACGTAGGACATGGCGCCCATGCCCGTCTGCTGCCGCATGACCTCCCCCAGCACGCCCATCTCGTCCAGCACGGACAGGTGGGCTCGGCCGCGGAAGTCCACGGCGTGGCCGCCGGTGCGCAGGGCGGGGGCGCGTTCCACGACGGTCGGGGTGAAGCCGTAACGGCGCAGCCAGTAGGCCAGGGCGGGGCCGGCGACGCTGGCGCCGGAGATGAGGATGTTCACGCTTGCTCCATGGTCGTTTGCCGCGGGAGCCGACGCCCCAAGGCGGGTGCGGGAACCGGGCTCCCGCCCTTGGAAACGTAACGTAACGTTCGGCTGCTGTATTAACGCAGTCCGCGACCTCGACTGTCAAGAACGCAACGTCACGTTCTACGTGGTAGGTTCGGCGGGTGACTGGAAAGGCCGGCGCAAGCGCGCGCTCACGAGCGGTGATCCTCCAGGCTGCCCTCGACCTGTGCGCCGAGCAGTCCTACGCCGCGGTGACCATGGAGGCGATCGCCACCCGCGCCCGGGTAGGCAAGCCGACGCTGTATCGCTGGTGGCCCTCGAAGGGCATGCTGATCCTGGAGGCGGTGACCGAGCGGCTGGGCGAGCCGTACTTCACGATCCCCGACACCGGCGACCTCGCGACCGACATCCGCACCTGGATCCACACCGTCACCACGATCTTCACCGAGGAGGAGCTGCGTGGCATCCTCGCCGGCGTGGTCGGCTCGGCCCAGCACGACCCCGATCTCGCCGCCATCCTCCACACGCAGGTCCACATCCCCCTGTCGGAACGCAACCGCGAGCGGATCCGCGCCGCGCAGGAGCACGGCCAAATGGCCGGCCTCGACCCTTACCTGATGGAGGACATGCTCGTCGCGCCGCTGTGGTACCGGCTGCTGATCACCGGTCAGCCGATCGACTCCACCTACGCCGACATGGTCGTGGACGCTGTCATCAACGCCACCTCAGAGCCATCCCGAGACCACTAGTGCGGTGATCACATACGTTCACCGGGTTGAGTGATCACGCAGCGAGTGGGAGGGGGCGTCCGCCGAAGCGGATGCCCTTTTCACTGCGGATCCGGGCACGTTCACGACGCTGGGCGGCCAGGACGTCGGGGTGGCGGGCGTTGGCGTTGCGCCAGCGCAGATAGGCGTGCAGCGCCCGGGTCTGCACGACGTGGTTGGGATGATCAGAGCCTGCGATGGTGAACTGCCGCAGCGGCCCGAAGTGCGCCTCGATCGGGTTGGCCCAGGAGGCGTAGGTCGGGGTGAAGCACAACTCGACCTTGTGCCGCCTGGCCCAGGTGCGGATGCGCCAGTTCTTGTGCGCCGAGAGGTTGTCCAGGATGACGTAGATCGGGGCGGCGTCCGGGCGGGCGGCGCGGATCGACTCAGCGCGGCCCAGGGGGGATCGATGCCCTTGCGGCGCCGGTTGATCCCCCACAAGGTGTCGTCACCGATGGAGTAGCAGCCGTGGAAGTAGCGCACGCCGTGGGTGCGCCGGTAGGTGGCCGGCAGCCGGTCCGGCCGCCCACGGCGGGCCCAGCCCGAACCAGCCGTGGGACGGATGCCCAGCGGCCCGAACTCATCAAAGGCCAACACCCGGCCGGGAAATGTTCCAGGACGTGCTCGATCCGGTTCAGCTTGGCGTCGTAGTCCGGATCGGTGGACTCCTTCCAGGTCGTGGTGCGCTGGAAGGTGACGCCGCGGCGGGCCGGCAGGCAGCGCAGCGCCTCCCGGCCGATCCCGATCATCCGCCGGGTGCTGTGCGCAGGTAGGCGAGGAGTTTGCGGATCGACCAGCGGGTGAAGGGCTGACCGAGTTTCATCGGGCGGGTGGTGGCCGTCGCCACGACGAAGTTCTCATCGTCAGGGCTGAGCAGGCGGGGACGGCCTCCCGCCCATCCAGGGTCCAAGCAGGCCAGGCCGACCTCGTTGAAGTGGTGAATCACATCGCGCACGGTGTCCTCGTCTGCGGCGACCAGGCGGGCGATGACCGGGACGGTGTTGCCGCCGGCCGAGGCAAGCAGCATCATCGCCCGCCGGTAACGCACGGAGCTGGCGCTGCCCCGGCGCACGATCTGCTGGAGTTTCTGTCCTTCTTGGTCGGTGAGTCTTCGGACCCTGACGGGCTCTGCCACTACGCCTCCCCGCGCCGAGCTGGATCTGACGACTCACATCCAACCCGCTTAGGCCCCACCGCCGCGAGCAGCGACCCGGTGAACCCTCCCGGTCACCGCACTAGTCGACACGGCCGGCGAACCGGGTCGCGTTGACGATCCGCTCGATCTCGTCCTGTCCGGCCGTCGCCTCGCGCCCACGATCCGGCGCCACCGGCGGCAGGCGCCGCACGGCCGTTCGGGCGCGGCCGCAAGGGCGAGCCGGCCACGGTGTGAAACCCTCCACCCCCGCCGGCAGCGGCATGCCCGCCGGGTACGGCCGCAGCCTGTCGACATCAAGCATCTTGACGTCGAGATCAATATGGGGCAAGCCGCCTCCGGATCTCTTGATGTCGAGTGCGCCCGTTGCTGATCGGCGCGGTGATGACCGCCGGACCGGCGGGCTGGCGCGTGCTCGGGGCGGCGGTCGCGGGGCTGTCGGTCGCGCAACGGCGCGCCTGCCTGCGGCGGCTGGGCAGCATGCTCCCGGCAGCCGACTCCGACGTGCCGTCAGGGACCGTTCCCGCACGGGCACGTCCCGATGGTCGGGACGCCGCGGCTCCTGCCGGCGCGAAGGCGGCCAGGATCGCGATCGCCGACGAGATCCCCGAGCGGACGGCCCGCGCCTGAAGGCGTCGGCCGAAACCGCGACTAGAGGACGTCCTCGCCGGTACGGCCCAGCAGGCGGGCGAGGACGGGTTCGAGCCGGTCGGTGGCACCGGCCTCCGCCCGCCAGGCGACGAAGCCGTCGGGGCGGACCAGGAGCGCCCCTCCCCGGGGGATCTCCGGCAGATCGACGATGTGGGCGGCCAGGTCCAGGCGGGCGGCGGCGTCGAGCCAGGCCGCGCCTTCGGGGGTGGTCAGGACGGTGAAGCGGGAGGCGATCAGGTCGAGCGTCGAGACGCCCTCGGAGATCCAGACGTGGGGGACGCGGGAGCCCGGGGAGCCGTCGAGGTCGAGGGCGACGTCCTCGGTGGAGGGGAGCTCGGGCCGGGGGTCGATCACCGCGGCCGAGGAGTAGCGGTAGCCGAGGTTGACGACCGGGGCGTTGATGACGCCGGCTCTGGCACGGGCCTCCACCTGGGCGGGGCCGTGCTCCCAGTGCAGGCTCGGGTCGGCCAGCCGTAGGACGGCCTGCTCCAGGGTCAGCAGCGCCACCGGACGGCGCTCGGCCTCGTAGGTGTCCAGCAGCGCGGGTCCGGCCTCGCCGCGCAGGACCAGCGCCAGCTTCCAGGCCAGGTTGTGGGCGTCGGCGATGCCGGTGTTCATGCCGAAGGCTCCCAGCGGCGGCACGACGTGCGCGGCGTCGCCGACCAGGAACACCCGCCCGTCTGCGAAGCGGTCGGCGACCAAGCCCCTCATCCGCCAGCGCAGCGTGCTCAGGATCTCGATCTCCAGGTCCGGGGCGCCGAGGGCGGTGCGGATCATCTCGGGGGTGGGCTCGCGGTCGCCGCCGGTGAGAAAGGCCCACTCCTTCGCGCCGTCGATGGTCATCAGCATCCCCTGCGCCCGCGGGTGGGTGGTGTTGCAGGAGATGAAGCCGCGGCCGCCGGTCAGCTCGCTCAGGTCGGCGTGGAACAGGGTGTTCGTCATGGGCTCCCCCAGGTTTCCGGGGCCCGAGGCGGCGATGCCGAGCGCGGAGCGCACCCGGCTGCGGACGCCGTCGGCGGCCACCAGGTAGCCCGCACGGATCGTCCTGCCGTCGGAGAGCACCGCGGTGACCCCGTCGGCGTCCTGCTCGAAGGAGACGAGCTCGGCACCGTACTCCACGATCGCGCCGCGCTCGCGGGCCGCGGGCAGCAGGACCGAGTCCAGCCGGTTCTGCGGGCAGGTGCCGCGGAGCATGTTCGGGGTGTAGGTCATCGCCGCCATCGTCTGGGCGCGGGTCGGCCCCTCGGGGAGCGAGGGCAGCGCGGCCGCGGCCAGCGTCTCGGCGGTGATCTTCCCGAGGCTGCCGGCCGTCATGTCGATGGCCACCTCGTCCACGGCGCGGTCCAGGCCGACCTCGCGGAGCAGCTCCACGGTCCGCATGCCCACGCCCGTGGCGCGGGGGTGGACCTGCGGCCCGTCCTGGCGCTCGACCAGGTGCACCCGGACCCCGTGGTGCGCCAGGAACACCGCGGCGCTCAGGCCGACCGTGCCGCCTCCGGCGATCAGGACTTCGGTCACGATTTCTCCTCCATAATTCGGGAACACTGTACCCATTTCTGGGAACACTGTACCCACATAGGTACGATATGTGCCATGGGTGAAGAGAAATCAGTTCCCGAGCTGGTGTGGAACCGGCAGCCGTACGCGCCCCGGCGGGGGCTGAGCGTCGAGCGAATCGTCGAGACGGCGATCGGCATCGCCGATGCCGAGGGACTGGACGCCCTGTCGATGCGGCGCGTCGCGACCGACCTCGGGTCCGGCACCACCTCGCTCTACCGCTACGTGACCGGCCGCGACGAGCTACTGGACCTGATGGTCGACGCGACGGAAGGCGAAGACGTGCCGGAGCCGCCGTCCGGCGACTGGCGCACCGACATGAGAGGGATCGCCCGCAGGCGGCGGGCCGCGCTCCTGCGCCATCCCTGGCGGGGCTCCGTCATGGTGACCCGCCCGGTTCTCGGCCCCAACTCCCTGCGCCAGATGGACGTCGCGCTCACCGCGGCCGGCGGCCTGACCTCCGACATCACCCTGGCCTCCGACATCATCGCCCTCCTCGCCGACTACGTCTTCGGCGCCGTCGCGCGGGAGCTGGCCGAACAGCAGACGCAGCGCCGTACCGGGATGACCGAGGAACAGTGGCGCGCCGGCGTCGCTCCCTACATCCGCAAGGTCGTCGAGAGCGGCGTCTACCCCCAGTTCGCCCGCCGGATCATCGAAGCCGAGGACCACACCTTCGAAGAGCAGTTCGAGTTCGGTCTCGCCTGCCTGCTGGAGGGGATCGCCGGCCGGGCGGGCGAGACCGGCGATCCGCGAAACCCCTAGGAGGCCTGGGCGGCGGCCTTGGCGGCGAGCGGGAGGGCCTCGGCGATGCGGGACAGGGCCTCGTCGTCGTGGGCGGCCGACAGGAACCAGGCCTCGTAGGCCGACGGGGGCAGGTAGACGCCCTGGTCGAGCATGGCGTGGAAGAACGCCCGGTAGGCGGCGGTGTTCTGCCGCTGGGCTCCGGCGAAGTCGGTGACCTGCTCGTCGGTGAAGAAGACGGAGAACAGGCTGCCGGCCCGCTGCAGGCGGTGCGGCACCCCGGCGGCGGCCAGGGCGTCGGCGGCGGCGCGGCCGATGATCAGGGCCGAGGCGTCGACCCGGTCGTAGACCTCGTCGTCGCAGGCGCGCAGGGTGGCCAGCCCCGCGGCGCAGGCCAGCGGGTTACCGGACAGGGTGCCGGCCTGGTAGACCGGGCCCTCGGGGGCGAGGTGGGCCATCACGTCGGCCCGGCCGCCGAACGCGGCGGCGGGCAGGCCACCGCCCATGACCTTGCCGAAGGTCATCAGGTCGGCGTCCACCGGGTCCAGCCCGTACCAGCCGGCCTCCGACACCCGGAAGCCGGTGAGCACCTCGTCGACGATCAGCAGGGCACCGTGCGCGGTGCACAGCTCGCGCAGCTTGGCGTTGAAGCCGTCCAGCGGCGGGACCACGCCCATGTTGGCCGGGCAGGCCTCGGTGATCACACACGCGATCTCGGCGCCGAAGGCCTGGAAGGCCTCGGTCACGGCCTCGACCGAGTTGTAGGGCAGCACCACGGTGTCGGCGGCCGAGGCGCCGGTCACACCGGGGGTGTCGGGCAGGCCGAAGGTGACCAGGCCGGAGCCGGCCGCGGCGAGCAGGGCGTCGACGTGACCGTGGTAGCAGCCGGCGAACTTGACGACCTTGGACCGGCCGGTGAAACCGCGCGCCAGCCGCACCGCGGACATCGTGGCCTCGGTACCGGAGCTGACCAGGCGGACCTTCTCCACCGGAGCCACCCGCTCGACGATCTCCTCGGCGAGCTCGACCTCGCCGGGCGTCGCCGTACCGAAGGAGGTGCCGTCGCGCAGCGCCTCCTCCAGGGCCTGCACCACGGCCGGGTGCCGGTGGCCGAGGATCATCGGCCCCCACGAGCAGACCAGGTCGACGTAGCGGTTGCCGTCCACGTCGGTGATGTAGGGGCCCTGGCCGGAGGCCATGAAGCGGGGCGTGCCGCCGACGGCCCCGAAGGCGCGGACCGGGGAGTTGACACCTCCCGGGACGATCTCACGTGCGCGGGCGAACAGGTCCTCGGAGTTCTCAGTACGGCTCACGCCCTCCAGGGTAGTCACGGCGGCGACAGCCCCCGTCGGCACCGGTGGCCGGCCAACCGGAAACGCCGGTTCATCGCGGGAAACACCCGGGGCCCCCGGAATCCTCGCGGGACCGCCGAGCTCCGGTACGGCCGGCACTCACTCCCGCGCCCGAGGCGGCTCCCTCTCGCGGGGGAGCTCCAGGACCGCTCTCACCGGCGATCCCCGCCGGGCCCGCGATCTCCAGGATTGGTCCCGGCAGAAAGAACCGATCTGGAGGATGACATGAGGATTCGCCGCACCGTACTGGCCGGGCTCGCTCTCGCCGCGATCACCGTGGGGACGGCCGCCCCGGCCATCGCACAGACGGCCCAGACGGCCCGCACGAGCCCGGCCGCCCACGCCGGCACGTCCGCCGCCGCGCGGCAGGCCCTGCCGCCGGTGAACCCGGACGCGCTGAGCCGGGCGATCGCGGGGCTCCCCGACGCCGAGGGGACCGCCGCCCAGGTCCGGGTGGGCGGCTCCGGGGGAAGCTGGCAGGGCGTGTCCGGCGTGCGGGACCTGCGCTCCAAGCGGCCGGTGCCGGCCAACGCCCGCTTCCGGGCGGGAAGCGTGACGAAGGCCTTCACAGCCGCCGTGGTGCTCCAGCTCGTCGCCGAAGGCAAGCTGGACCTCGACCAGACCGTCCAGCACTACCTGCCCGGCCTGCTGCCCGACGGCTACCGGCCGGTCACGGTCGGCCAGCTGCTCAACCACACCAGCGGTCTGCCCCCGGCGGACCGGTCCAAGGGACTCCCCGCCGAGGAGACGGCCGACGGGTTCACCTGGATCTACAAGCGCCGCTTCGAGCACTGGACACCGGAGCGGATCGTGGCGCTGGCCGTACAGGATGACATGGAGTTCGAGCCGGGCACCGCGCAGCACTACCTCGACATCAACTACACCGTCGCGGGGATGCTGATCGAGAAGGTCACCGGGTCGAGCTACGAGCGGCAGGTGCGCGACCGTATCCTGCGCCCGCTGGGGCTGCGCGACACCTCCCTGCCCACCGACGACCCGTCCATCCACGGCCCGCACACCCACGGCTACCAGGTGCTGGACGGCAAGACGATCGACGTGACCGTCTGGGGCCACTCGATGGAATGGGCGGCCGGCAACCTCGTGTCCACGACCGCCGACCTCGACCGCTTCACCAGGGCGCTGTTCCGGGGCGACGTGGTCCCGGCGCCCCAGCTGGAGCAGATGTTCACCGTGCCGCCCAAGGAGGTCAGGATGTACGGCGACGCGAAGAAGGACGCGATCTACAGCATGGGGCTGACCCGGCTGGAGCTGCCCGGCGTGGGCGTCCTGTGGGGCAAGACCGGCGGCCGGTACGGCTATCTCACCGGCATCGGCGGGCTGCGCAACCCAGCGGGCACGGGCGAGTCGCCCCGCACGGTCGTCTACTCCTACAACTCGGTGGACGCCAAGTCCGAGAGCGTGAAGCCGAGGACACTCAAGATCATCATGGCGGCGTTCTCCTGACGGGCTGGTCGTAGACGTCGGCCAGCAGGTCGAGGACGCGCAGCGGGTCGGGCAGCGGGCGGCCCGGGGGACACGACCACACACGATCACCCACCCGCGATGCCTCGAACTTCGGCAGCGGACCGCCACCGCGCCCTGGGCTCTGTCTCAAAAGCGGCGTATGTCACCTACGATGATGGCCGACCGACACAGACGATCTCCATAAAAGTCGGGGAGGGCTCTCCTTCACGGGCGCGGCGGTCGTCGAGGTGGACGACATCGTGTTCCAGGGGAGAGCAAGTGGCAGTCCAGATTCTCCGATCACGACAGGAGAGCGCCAAGGTCGCCCCTGTCGAGCTGTTCTTCGACCTCGTCTACGTTTTCGCGATCACGCAGCTGTCGCACCTCCTCCTCGCCCACCTCGATGCGGCCGGGGCCGCGCAGACTCTGCTGCTCACGCTGGCCGTGTGGTGGGCGTGGATGTACACCGCGTGGACCACCAACTACTGCGACCCCGACCATCCGGTGCTGCGGCTGACGCTGACCGGGTTGATGCTGGCCGGCCTCGTCATGGCTGCGGCGCTACCGCAGGCGTTCGGCGCGCGGGCGCTGTGGTTCGCAGGCGCCTACGTGGCCATCCAGGTCGGGCGGACGATCGTGGTCTCGATCGCGGCACGGGCCCACCCGATCGGCCACACCTTCAAGCTCATCCTGGTGTGGCACGTCCTGAGCAGTGTGCTGTGGATCACGGGCGCCTTACTGGGGGGAACGGCCCAGGTGGCGCTGTGGGTCGTGGCGCTGCTGGTGGAGTATCTCGCGCCCTGGCACGGCTACCGCACGCCGTTCCTCGGCAGGGCGACGATCGTCGACTGGTCGATCGACGGCGCCCACATGGCCGAGCGCTGCGAGCTCTTCGTGATCATCGCGTTGGGCGAGTCGGTTCTGGTCACCGGGCTGACTCTGGCCGAGAACGACCACCTGACGGCGGCCACGGTCGCCGCGTTCGTGGTGGCCTTCCTCGGCAGCGTGGCGATGTGGTGGGTCTACTTCGACCGCACCGCCGAGGCCGCGGCGGAGGCGATCGCCGAGTCCGACGATTCGGGACGGCTCGGCAGATCGGCCTACACCTTCATGCACATCCCCATGGTCGCCGGCATCATCGTCACCGCGGTGGGCGACGAACTGGCGATCGCGCACCCCTCCGGGGGGACCTCGCTCGGCACCGCGCTGACCGTGCTGGGCGGGCCCGCGCTCTTCCTGACCGGGCACGCGCTGTTCAAGCGGGCCGTGTTCGGCTACATGCCGGTCAACAGGATCGTCGCGATCGGGGTGCTGGGGGCGGCCGGGGCGCTCGTGGCGCTCATGCCCTCGCTGATGCCGCCGCTCGCGCTCGCCGTCCTGGCCACCCTGGTCGTCTGGGGCGTCGCGGCCTGGGACTCCGTGCTGGCTCGCAGGCTGTCAGAGACACCTGCCGGCGACGAGCGACCGGCGGTCACGATGGACGTCGTCGGGTAGGGCGTCGCGGACAACCTCGGCGGGCGGAGCCCACGGAACGGGCCCTAGTCGCAGACGTCGGCCAGCAGGTCGAGGACGCGCAGCGGGTCGGGCAGCGGGCGGCCGTCCGGGGGACGCAGCCACGAGGCGGCCTTACCGGACGGCAGCGTCGAGGGCGGGGCAAGGACGTAGCTGTCGCGGCAGTGCCAGCGCAGGCCGGGCATCTCGTCGATGGTCGCCGGGCCGAAGTCGAGAGGGCAGGACCACCATTCGTCCTCGTCCTCGGCGACGTTGCGGGTGGCCACATAGAAAAGGACCCGGTCACCGTTGGCGGCGACCGGGCCCGTTGCGGAGCCGGCGGAGTCCATGCCCGCGAGGGCGGTCAGTCCGGCGGCGGCCGGTACGTCGAAGACGTCGAAGACGCGGCCCGTGGGGAGGATGACGTTCGCCTCCGGGTCGGACTGCCACCAGTGGCCGAGCAGCGCGGGGTCGGTCGTGGCCTGCATCTGCCAGGCCCGCGAGAGCGGGTGCGCGCCCGGGTCGGGACAGCCGACGCGGTCGCAGGAGCACGCGCGGGCGCCGCTGTGCAGCGGGCGCGCGCCGGGACAGCTCGCCCAGCCCAGGGCCGCGTACTCCAGCACGGAACCGATCGTCTGCTTCGGATGAGCTCGTCGCCTGCTACGACGAGTTCGTGGTACCCCCACCATTGTGTCCTCCGTCGTCCGCCCATCCCGGGTGCCCCCCGGATGCGATGACGTATCCACACTCTGATCAGCAAGGGAACTCAGACGGTCAGGGGCCACGCCACCTCGGACACATCCGCACCGGTATTCGCACTCTAACGCACAGACCACACGAGCAAGCGGCAAACCCCCAGTTCTCGGTATGTGCCGCTGGTCTCACCGGAGCTTCTTGGCCACCTCGGTCGCCCAGTAGGTGAGGATCATGTCGGCCCCGGCCCGGCGAATCGCGATCAGTGACTCCATGATCACTCGATCCCGGTCGATCCACCCGTTCGCCGCCGCGGCCTCGATCATGGCGTACTCCCCGCTGACCTGGTAGGCGGCCACCGGCACGTCCACCGCGTCACGCACCTGGCGCAGGATGTCGAGATAGGCCATCGCGGGCTTGACCATCACGGCGTCGGCGCCCTCGTCGAGGTCCAGCCGCACCTCGCGCAGCGCCTCGCCGGCCGATCCGGCCGCGTCCTGCTGGTAGGCGTTGCGGTCGCCGAACTGCGGCGCGCACTCGGCGGCCTCCCGGAACGGCCCGTAGAACGCCGAGGCGTACTTCACCGAGTAGGCCAGGATCGGGATCTGCTCGAAGCCGTCGGCGTCCAGCGCCGCGCGGATCGCGGCGACCTGGCCGTCCATCATGCCGCTGGGCGCGATGACCTGCGACCCCGCGCGGGCCTGGGACACCGCGGCGGCCGCGTAGCGCTCCAGGGTGGCGTCGTTGTCGACCTCGCCGCCGGGCGTCAGGATGCCGCAGTGCCCGTGGTCGGTGAACTCGTCCAGGCAGGTGTCGGTCATCACGACCATGCTGTCGCCCACGTCGGAGACCAGGTCGGCGACGGCCCGCTGGACGATCCCGTCCGGGTCGTCGGCGGCGGACCCGCGCGCGTCCTTCACCGCGGGGACACCGAACAGGATCAGCGCGCCGACCCCCGCCTCGGCCGCCTCGTGGGCGGCCTTGCGCAGCGAGTCGCGGGTGTGCTGGAACACCCCGGGCATCGAGCCGATCGGGTTCGGCTCGTCGATGCCCTCCTTGACGAACATCGGCAGCACGAACTCCGCCGGGTGCAGCCGGGTGCCGGCGACCATCCGGCGCATCGTCGCCGTACGGCGAAGCCTGCGTGGACGCGCGACGGGGAACTGGGCGGTCATCGTCTCTCCCTCTCCCCCGGCCATAGGGGATCAGGAACCGGGGGCCGTGTCAGGACATGGCTGGCTGAACTCGCGGGAACCGCCACGAGGTCCTCGGGCGCGAGCGTTCGCGACGGTTCCAGATTACTTGGCGCGGCGCCGGGCTCCTCGACGGGTCTGGGAGGGCCGGCGAGGAACGTCTCCGGCCGCGAGCGCGGCCTGCCGCTGCTTGGCACCATACTCGGCCAGCGCGGACGCGAGGGCCGAAGCCGACGGTTTGTCGGCCATAACGTCGACGCGGAGACCGAACTCCTCGGCCGTTTTGGCGGTCTGCGGGCCGATGACGGCGATGACCGTGACGTTGTGCGGCTTGCCCGCGATGCCCACCAGGTTGCGCACGGTGCTCGACGAGGTGAACAGCACCGCGTCGAAACCGCCGCCCTTGATGGCCTCCCGGGTGGGCGCGGGCGGCGGCGCCGCGCGGACGGTCCGGTAGGCGGTCACGTCGTCGCACTCCCAGCCGAGCTCGGTCAGCCCGGCGACCAGCGTCTCGGTCGCGATGTCGGCTCGGGGCAGCAGCACCCGGTTGATCGGGTCGAGCATCGAGTCGTAGGGCGGCCACTCGGCCAGCAGGCCCTCCGACGACTGCTCGCCGGACGGCATCAGGTCCGGCTTGACGCCGAACTGCACCAGCGCCCGCGCGGTGGCCTCGCCCACGGCCGCGACCTTGAGGCCGGCGAACGCGCGAGCGTCCAGACCGTACTCCTCGAACTTCTCGCGCACCGCCTTGACCGCGTTCGCGCTGGTGAACGCCACCCATTCGTAGCGGCCGGTGACCAGGCCCTTGATCGCCCGATCCATCTGCTGCGGCGTGCGCGGCGGCTCGACGGAGATCGTGGGGACCTCCTCCGGCACCGCGCCGTAGGAGCGCAGTTGCTCGACCAGCTTGGCCGACTGCTCCTTGGTCCTGGGCACGAGCACCCGCCAGCCGAACAGCGGCTTGGTCTCGAACCACGACAGCCGATCGCGCATGCCGACGGCCTCGCCGACCACGATCAGCGCGGGCTCGGTCATCCCGGCGTGCTTGAGGTCGGGGCCGATCCGGCCGAGCGTGGTCACCACGGTGTACTGCTCGGTGGTGGTGCCCGCGCTGCTGATCGCGACCGGTGTCGAGTCCGGGCGGCCCGCGGCGATCAGCGCCTTGCCGATCGCGACGGCCCCGGAGACGCCGTTGTAGATCACCAGGGTGCCGGCGCCCGCCGCGTGGACGCTCCAGTCGTCGACCTGGGTCGCGTCCACGACCCGGAACTCCGGCACCGACACCGCCGCGGGGATGCCCGCGTAGGTGAGCACCGCCGTCGCCGGGGGCACGCCCGGCACGATCTCGAACTCCACCTCCGCCTTGGCGCAGGCCGCGACCTCCTCGGTGATCGAGGAGAAGAACATCGGGTCGCCGGCGCAGAGCCGCACGACGCCGCATCCACCCTTGGCCGCCGTGACCGCCCTCAGCGAGACCGCGTCCTCCTCGGCCGCGTCGATGACCTCGACGTTCTCCCGGCAGTGGCGGAGCAAGGCGCCGTACGCCTCCCGGTCGAGCACGACGACATCGGCCTTTGAGAGCAGGTCGGCGCCACGGAGCGTGAGCAGGCCCTCGTCACCGGGGCCCGCGCCCACGAAGGCGACGAACCCGGCCGGGCGCTCGAAGGTGGTACTTCCGGAGCTCAATGTGCTTGCTCCCCTATCAACGTGCCTGCCCCTTCAGCGATCATCTCGGCCGCGAGGTCGCGTCCGAGATCCATGGGCGCCGAAAGGGTCCCGGCGGTGGACTTGCGCACCGCCCGCTTGCCGTCGACGGCGACGACAGCGGCGGTCAGAATTAGATTTTGCCCGTCATCGGCCGAATACGCACCCACCGGAGCCGCGCACCCCGCCTCCAGGGCGTTGAGCACCGCGCGCTCGGCGGTCACCGCGGCCCGGGTCCGGGCGTCGTCGAGCACGCTCAGGAACTCGATGAGGTCGGTCCGGTCGGCCCGGCACTCCACCGCGAGCGCGCCCTGACCGGGGGCCGGGAGCATCTCCTCGACCTCGAAGATCTGGGAGATCTCGGCCTCGCGGCCCAGCCGTCCGAGTCCGGCGGCGGCGAGCACGACGCCCTGCAGCTCGCCGGAGGTGACCTTGCCGATCCGGGTGTCGGCGTTGCCGCGGATCGGGACGTAGTCGAGGTCGGGACGGAGCACCCTGAGCTGGGCGATCCTGCGGGGAGAGCCGGTGCCGACCTTCGCCCCGGACGGCAGGTCGGCCAGCTTCGCGGCGCTCACCAGGGCGTCCCTGGGGTCGTCGCGCGGCGGGATCGCCGCGATGACCACGCGCGGGTCCTGCGTGGTGGGGAGGTCTTTCAGCGAGTGAACCGCGAAGTCGATCTCACCCTCGATCAGCTTGTCACGCAGCGCGCTGACGAAGACGCCGGTGCCGCCGAGCTGGGTGAGGCTGGCCTTGGTCACGTCGCCGAAGGTCGTGACGCCGACGAGCTCGACGGCCCGGCCGGTCAGCTCGGTGAGCCGGGCGGCGACCAGACCCGACTGGGTCGTCGCCATGAGGCTGCGCCTGGTGCCCAGCCTGAGTGGAGGGAGAACGCCGCTCACCTGCCCACCTCCTTCTTGCCGGTCTCCGCGTCGGTCCTTTCGATGCTTCTCACCGCGCGGGGGACCTTCGGGTCCAGGTCGAACAGCTCACGCAGCGCCTCCGCATAATGATCGCCTGCCGGGGACTCCGCGAGCTGTTTGACACGCACGGTGGGCTCATGGAGCAATTTGTCGACCACGCGCCTGATTGTCTGCGTGACCTCGTCCCGGACCCGCCCGTCGAGCTCCGGAACCCGGGCGACGAGCCGTCCGAGCTCCGCCTCGACCACGTTGGCCGCCTTGCTCCGCAGGGCGACCACGGTCGGGGTGACCCGTGCGGCGCGCTCGGCCGACAGGTAGGCCGCCACCTCGTCGGCGACGATCGCGCGCACGGCGGTGACCGCTTCGGCACGCCCGCCGTCGTCGGTGTCGGCGTCGGCCGCGCCGTCCTGCATCGACTCCAGGTCGACGAGGGTGACGCCGGGCAGCTGCCGTACGGCGGGGTCCACGTCGTGGGGCAGCGCGAGGTCCAGGAAGAACATCTCCCTGGCCGTCACCATGTCGGCGGTGATGACCACGTCGGTGGCGCCGGTGCACGAGATGACCAGGTCGGCCTGGGCCAGCTCGCGCGCCAGGTCGCCGAACTCGGCGGCCCGGCCGTCCACCTGCTGGGCCAGCCGTACGGCGCGCTCATGGGTCCGGTTGACCACCACGATGTCGGTGACGCCCGCCCGCTGCAGGGTCGCGGCCGACAGGGCGCTCATCGAGCCGGCGCCGACCACCAGGGCGCGCCTGCCCTGGATCGGGCCGAGGACGCGCTCGGCGAGGGTGAGGCCCACGCCCACGAGGGAGGCGCCGGCCCGGTCGATGCCGGTCTCGGCGTGGGAGCGCTTGCCCACCCGCAGGGCCTGCTGGACGAGCTCGTTGAGCGTCGGACCGAGCGTGCCCTCCTCCTGCGCGAGCTTGAGGGCCGAGCGGACCTGGCCGAGGATCTGCCCCTCGCCCAGGACCATCGAGTCGAGGCCGGAACCGACCGAGAACAGGTGCTCGACGGCCCGGTCCTCGTAATGCACGTAGAGGTGGTTCGACAACTGCTCCATCGGGACGCCCGAATGGATGCCGAGCAGCTCGGAGATCGCGGTCACCGCGGCGTGGAAGCGGTCCACCTCGGCGTAGATCTCGACCCGGTTGCAGGTCGAGACGACCATGGCCTCGGAGACGCAGGCGTCCTGCTGGACGGCGTGCAGCAGCTTGGCCAGCGCGTCACCGGAGACGGACACCCGCTCCAGCAGGGCCACCGGAGCCGTCCGGTGGCTGAGGCCGACGACGAGGACGCTCATCTGCCGTCCTCGACTCTCCGTGGACGTGGACGGGCCCGGTCTCCCTCGTCCTTTCGAGAAACGCGGCGTCCTCGGGCTTGCTCGTCGCGCTCGCTCACAAGTCCACCGCCTCGGGCCACTCCTCGGCCATCGCGGGCCCCCCAGTCATCCGATCCGTTTTGCGTTGCTCATGAAACGCAAGGATCTGCAATTCAATCGATAGGTCGACTTTACGGATATCGACGTCTTCAGGCACGGCAAGTACGACGGGGGCGAAGTTCAGGATGCTGGTGACCCCCGCGGCGATGACCCGGTCGGCCACCTGCTGGGCCGCCGCCGCCGGCGTCGCGAGCACCACGATCGACACTCCCCGCCGCTTGATCACGGCTTCCAGCTCGTCGATGTGCTCCACATTCAATCCCGCGATATGGTCGCCCACCACCTCGGGGTCGGCGTCGAGCAGGGCGGCGACCCGGAATCCTCGGGAGACGAACCCGCCGTAATTGGCCAGTGCACGACCGAGGTTACCCACTCCGACGATGGCAACGGCCCAGTCCTGGGTCAGGCCCAGCTCGCGGGAGATCTGGTAGATGAGATATTCGACGTCATATCCGACCCCACGGGTGCCGTAGGAACCCAGGTGGGAGAGGTCCTTGCGAAGCTTGGCCGAGTTGACCCCGGCGGCTACGGCCAGGTCCTCCGAGCTCACGGTCGCCAGGCCTCGCTCGGCCATGCCGTTCAGCGCGCGCAGATAGAGCGGCAGCCGGGCGACGGTCGCCTCGGGGATGCCACGTTCACGAGCTTGGGACAGACGGCGGATCACGTGCCGGAGCTCCAGGGGGACAGGCGGCCGGCGCGGCCCGGACGCGACGGATGACGAGGTGAGGCCACTGTCTTTCAGGTTAGTCCCTTTGTGAACCGATGCACAAAGTGGGGGCCGACGGGACCGGCCGGAAACCGGCGGCGGGTGCCCTGCCTCGTTACTCCCTACCTGTGGAAGGATCACCCACCCTGGTAGAAGAAGCGTAACCCGCCCTGCTACAGAGGTGTTTCTCCCTTATTGCGGAAAGGGGCTGCCTGCGGGAGCCCGGGACTCGGCTACCGTGGCGGACATGGCACCGCAGGACCACCGCATCACGCTGCTCGGCAAGCCCGGCTGTCACCTCTGCGACGACGCGCGGGCGGTGATCGACCGGGTCGCCACGGAATTGGGCGTTCCCTGGGAGGAGCGCGACATCACCGTCTCCGAGGAGGACCAGGCCGCATATTGGGAGATGATCCCGGTCACCCTCATCGACGGCGTCCAGCACGACTTCTGGCGCGTCGACGAAACCCGCCTGCGCGCCGCGCTCACAGCCTGAAGACCGCCGGAAGCGGCATCACCTTCGCGGCGTTCACGGTGAGCTCGATCACGTTGGTGGCGAGCACCATGTTCTGCCGCTCGCTGACGAACCGCTCCACGTGCGGCTGGCGCTGGTGGTCGGCGTAGGCGACCTCATCGCGATAGATCTCGTAGACGATGCGCTGGAGCGGAGCCGACTTCACCGAGTGACACGCGTAGATGAGCGTGTCGGGCTCGGAGCGGCGCACGGCCTCGACCGTCTCCTCGGCCAGCCGGTCGAACCTCTCGCCGGTGCCGTCGATCAGGGTGAGGACGGTCAGCATGCCGAAGGTGCTGGGTGAGGGACGGGAAGAGCCGCCCGGCTGCTCGGCCCCGCCCGGATATCCCGCGGCGGGCGGAGCGCCGAACCCCCGGTCGGGCCCCTGACCGTGACCGGAGGCACCGCCGAGGCCCCGGTCCGGCACCTGGCCGTGACCCGGGACACCGCCGGGGCCGGGGTCACGACCGTAGGCCGCGGACGCGCCGGCGGCCTGGTCGTACCCGGGCGGGGCGCCGAACGCCTGGTCGTATCCGGGCGAGGTGCCGAACGCCTGGTCGGCGGGCATGGGCTGGAGACTGCCGCCGGGATGAGCGCCATAAGCCGCGTCGGGCATGACGAACTCGCCGGTGCTGGGCCCGGACGGCCTGCCGGCGGCCTGTCCGGGGGGCCTGCCGTACTCGTTGACCGGGATGTCGTACTCGCCGGTCGCCTGATTGCCGGCCGGCATGCCGAACTGGCCGGTCACCGGAGGTTGCCGGGTGTACTCGCCGCCGCCGGCGGGCTGACCGGGGGCCGGCATGCCGTACTCGCCGGCCATGAAGGTGCCGGTGGCGGGACCGCCGAACGCCTCGTCCTGGCCGGGGGCCTGCTGCCGCATGCGCGCGGCGTAGTCGACGTCCTGCTCGCCCGCGCGGTATTCGGCCACCAGGTCGCCGAGACCGGAGCGGCGCGGGGACTCCTCCGGCAGGGCACGGCGGCCCGCCACCTGTACGTCCCGGGGGGGCGAAGAGGCCGCGCGCCGGCCGGTCGGCCGGCGCTCCTGCCCGCCGTCCTCCGGCTCGTCCTCGTCCTCGTCCTCGTAGGGCGCCAGCGGGCGGAGCACGGCGTACCAGACGGCGGCGGCGGTGACGCACAGCAGCAGCACGGTGAAGACCCCGGGCACCGTGAAGCTCACGGCTCCCAGCAGGGCCAGGCCGGTCGGGCCGAGCGCCAGGAGCGCGTGCATGTTGTCGGCGTCGTAGTCGTCACCCCCGCGCCAGCGCATGACCGCGATCGCGACGCCGCCCAGCAGGACGAGCACGACGGCCACGTGGACGGCTCGAAGCAGATAGGTCGGCGGCAGCCCCCAGTGCAGGCCGCCTGGCGGCAGGACCTTGGTGAACGCCGTGGCCTGCAGGATCGGGTCGACCATCATGATCACTGAGGCGATGACGGTGAACGCGGTGCCCAGCAGCCAGGCGGCGAACCTCGCGCCGGACTTGCGGGCCAGGAGCTGGATGACCCCGATGGCCAGCCACAGCGGGGCCAACATTGATCCGGCCAGCTGATAAATCCGGAACGTGGCCGACCCAAACCCCACTAAATGACCGGTTGCGATCACTCCGAGTGACACGCACAGTGCCGCCGTCGTGATACTCCAGGCGATCAGCCAGCCCTTGGGCTCGCTACGGAGCCGGCCGACGAGGGCGACGGTGGCGATGGCTGCGAGCAACGCACCGGCAAACGCGATGACAGCGACGAGGACTTCCATGGTGGCTCCAATGCTGCCGGACATTAGCCCCCAACCGGTAGCCGAACTGGTAGTCGACCCATCGGTCCGATTGAAACGACCGGCCCCACACCGTATCGGGCGATTACTGCTAGTCACGACGTTACGAAGTAGATTGTGGAATTGCCGGTTGATTTCTAGAGTGATCGGGCACGCCGCACCCCCTCCCCCACCGGGATAACGGATGCCAGACACGTGGCCATTCGCCGGGCCTCTCCGTACCGCTTCCGCGGTGGCCCAGCCGGTCCACAGAAATGAGCTCGCTGGACGCGAGGACGCCTCGGAGGATCTCCGGAGGCTCGTTCTGCGTGCCAAAACGGGGGACGCGGATGCATTTGGCACGCTCTACGACCGTTATCTCGACCTTGTCTACCGCTACGTCTACTTCCGGGTCGGATCCCATCCGCTGGCCGAGGACCTCACGAGCGAGACCTTTCTCCGGGCGCTTCGCCGGATCGCCGACTTCACCTGGCAAGGACGCGATTTCGGCGCATGGCTGGTGACCATCGCCCGGAACCTGATCACCGATCACTTCAAATCCGGTAGATACCGCCTGGAGGTCTCGACGGCCGAGGTGATCGACACCCCGCTCGACGGCCCGCACATCCCGGAGAACGCCGTCGTCACCGCGATGATCAACGACCGGGTGCTCAGCGCCGTCCGCGATCTCGGCCCCGAGCAGCAGGAGTGCGTGGTCCTGCGGTTCCTGCACGGCATGTCGCTGGCGGAGACCGCGCTCATCATGGGCAAAAAGAGCGGGGCGATCAAGGCGCTGCAGTTTCGGGCGATCCGTTCCCTCGCCCGCGCCCTCCCCTCCGACCTCGGCTGACCCCGGCTCCGATGTCGATGGCCGCCTACCGCGTAACCCGGCGCGCCGAGCCGTCGTTAGGCAAGTGACATCGATGGATCGTGTTCTGGGGGCGGCAGGGAGCGTTCATGGGTAAGTGGCTGCCCGGAATCTCGCGAAGATCGCAAGCGCGTACCCGGAACCGCGTGTCGGTGCTCGGCGCCCGGATGGGAGGCGGGCCGTGCCCCGAGTTCCGCACGGAGCTGCGCGAGCGCCTCGTCAGCGCCGCCGAGCAGGACGCCCTCACGGGCGCCGCCGGGCCGGACGGCCTTCCCGTCGGGCGGGCCGCCCCGCTGCGGTCCAGGCCACGCCTGTCGCCCCAGCTGCTGAGCCTGAGCCTGGCGGCCACGATGGCCCTGGCGGGACTGGCGACATACAGGTCGATGCCCGGGGACACGCTTTACCCGCTCAAGCGCGCCGCCGAGAGCACGCTGTTCCACCTGAGCGCCGACGACGCCGAACGGGCGGACCGCTCCTTCGACTACGCCGAGACCCGCGCCCGTGAGGTGGAGGAGCTCCTCGGCGCCACCCAGCGCGAGAACCGCCTGATCAAGGAGACCCTCCAGGCGATGGAGGACACCACGCGCTCGGCGGTCACCTCCCTCACCCAGGTGCGGCGCCACGACGCCAAGGACGAGGTGAAGAGCACGCGCAAGCTCAAACGCTTCGTCCAGAAACAACGCAACCAGATCGAAGGAATGCTTCCCAAAATGGATGTGGAGGAGCAGCGCCGGGCCCACGGCTATCTCAACTACATCGAGGGGCTGGAACCGCCCGAATGAGCGTTCTTCCCGCCGGGACGTCATCGCCCGCCGGTGCGACGCGCACCAATCACACCCGCCTGTGCCGGTTAAGCTGAGGTGCTATGAGGCGGCTGATACGACAGCGGGACGAACCGGAGATCGCCGGAGAGGTGGCGGCCGCGGCGGCCGTCGCGATGCCGATGGCCGACCCCGATCCGACCGCGGCCGCTTTCTTCGACGTCGACAACACGATGATGCGCGGAGCCTCCATCTACCACTTCGCCCGGGGCCTGGCCTCGCGCGGCCTGTTCACCACCAAGGACCTGCTCAAGTTCGCGCTCGGCCAGGCGGTGTTCCGGGTCCGCGGCGACGAGAACCCCGAGCACATCGCCCAGGCCCGCGAGACGGCGCTGGCGTTCGTGGCGGGCAGCAAGGTGGAGGACATCATCCGTCTCGGCGAGGAGATCTTCGACGAGGCCATGGCCGACCGGGTCTGGCCCGGCACCCGCGCCCTGGCCCAGAGCCACCTGGACGCCGGCCAGCGCGTCTGGCTGGTCACCGCGACCCCGGTGGAGCTCGCCCGGGTGATCGCCCAGCGCCTCGGCCTGACCGGTGCGCTCGGCACCGTCTCCGAGACCGTCGACGGCGTCTACACCGGCCGCCTGGTCGGCGACCTGCTCCACGGCCCCGCCAAGGCGGAGGCGGTCCGGGCGCTGGCCCGCCGGGAGGGCCTCGACCTGTCCCGCTGCTCCGCCTACAGCGACTCGGCCAACGACCTGCCGCTGCTGTCCCTCGTGGGCCGCGCCGTCGCGATCAATCCCGACAGCGAGCTGCGCGACTTCGCCCGGGAGAGCAAGTGGGAGATCAAGGACTTCCGCACCGGCCGTAAGGCCACCATGATCGCGCTGCCCGTCGCCGCGGGCATCGGCGCCGTCGCCGGCGGCGTGGCGGCCGCCGTCGCCCTGCGCCGCGTCTACCGCACCAGGTGAGCGCTATCGTCGCGGGTGAGCCCCCGTACGGCGGGCGACCCTGTCGAGCAGGCCGATCAGCGCTTCGTTGACGACCTCCGGGCGTTCGAGGCCGATCATGTGACCGGCCTCCGGGACCACGATCAGCCGGGCGCCGGGGATGGCCGCCGCGATGCGGCGGCTGTGGACCGGCGGGGTGAGCCGGTCACGGCCGCCGACCATGACAAGCGTCTCCACCGAGCCGAGCGCGGCCAGCGCGGCGGCCTTGTCGTGGACGAGGAAGTCGCGGAAGAAGCCGACCGTCACCTCGGTCGGAGTGGCCGCGGCCATGTCGTTGACGAAACGCACGTGTTCGCGCGAGGCACGCGGGCCGAAGGCGATGTAACGGGTCACGGGCAGATTCGTGCGTGACTTGAGGGCCGCGCTGCGGTCGATGACCGTGGCGCGGGTCAGCATGCGATCGAACACCAAAGGCGTGACACGGGGAACGAGCCGCCCGATCGGTCCGGGAAGCCCGAACGTGCTGCCGCTCAGCTGACCGGACGAGGTGCTCAGCAGCGCCACCCCGGCCACTCTCGCGGTGAAGACGTCGGGGTGGCGCCCGGCGAACGCCATGACCGTCATGCCGCCCATCGAGTGACCGGCGAGCACCACGGGCAACCCTTCGGGAACGGCCTTCTCGATCACCGCGGCCAGGTCGTCGCCGAGCCGGTCGATCGTGCACGCGCCGAGGGACCCGGCGGAGGACTCCCCGTGCCCGCGCTGGTCGTAGAAGACCAGGGTGGCCCGGCCCGCCAGCGCCTCCCGCTGGAAGTGCCAGCAGTGCCGGTTCATCACCCAGCCGTGCGGCAGGACCACGGCGAACTCCGGCGACTCGGCCTCCTCGACGTCCACCGCGAGCCGTACCCCGTCGTCGGTGACGACGGTGACCGACCTCCCACGATGCCCGCCGAGCACCGTCCGCGCCCGCGCCCCGCGCCGCCGTGAGACGACACCCAGGGCCGCTCCCACGGCGAGCCCCGTGACGGCGGCTTTTACGGCGGTACGGCGTGCGCCCATGGATGCTCCCGCGCTCGGGGGGTCGATGCTGAGCACACCATACCTACCGGATCCACCCGTTGTTAGACGCACCGCCTAATAAAAATCGGCGTAACCCGTCGCCGCGGACAACGCGGCGGGCAGCGGTCGGAAAGCCGTCAGAAGAAGGGCGGGAAGGCGTGGCCGCGCCGGAGGCGGAGCTCGTTCAGCTGCTGCTGGATCACCTCGCGCACCTGGTCGGTGAGGTTGAAGACCAGCATGGGGTCGTCCGCCTCCGCGGGATCGAACTGGTCGGTGCGGATGGGCTCGCCGAACCCGATCATCCACTTGGACGGCAGCGGCACCAGGCCGAGGAGCCCGAACCAGGGAAACAGCGGGGTGATCGGCAGGTACGGCAGGCCCAGGGCCCTGGCCAGGAAACGCAGGTCACCGATCTTGGGATAGATCTCCTCCGCCCCCACGATCGAGCAGGGGACGATCGGCACGCCGGCGCGGATGGCCGAGGCGACGAAGCCCCCTCGGCCGAAACGCTGCAGCTTGTAGCGCTCGGAGAACGGCTTGCCCACGCCTTTGAAGCCCTCGGGGAAGACGCCGACGAGCTCGCCCTTGCGCAGCAGGCGGTCGGCGTCGTCGCGGCAGGCCAGGGTGTGACCGGTCTTGCGGGACAGGTGGCCGAGCAGCGGAAGCTGATAGACCAGGTCGGCGCCGAGGAGACGGACCGCCCGGCGCTCGGGGTGGTCATCGTGCAGCGCCACCTGGAGCATGAGCCCGTCCAGCGGGAGGGTGCCCGAATGGTTGGCCACCACGAGGGCCCCGGAGTCGCCCGGAACGTTGTGCATGCCGACGGTCTCGACGCGGAACCAGTGCCGGTACAGCGGGCGGATCAGCTCCAGCAGCACCTTGTCGGTCAGCTCGGAGTCGAAGCCGAACTCGTCGACCTCGTACTCCCCCGCGACGCGGCGGCGCAGGAAGGCCAGCAGCTCGGCCAGGCCCCGGTCGTCGTCCAGGTCGCCCTGCTCATCGTCCCGGTCGCCCCGGTCATCGTCCCGGTCGCCCCGGTCATCGTCCCGGTCGCCCCGGGATGACGCCGGCCCCTCGCCCCCGGGCGGGAAGCCGTGCCCGCCGGCCGGGGAGTCGTGCGGCACGGACGAGGGCTCATCCGGCACGGACGGGGACTCGTGCGAGGAGCGGGCCCGGGTGATGGGAATCACCTGGGCGTCGTCCGCCTCCGCGGGCTCACCTGCTATGTCGGTCACCAGGCACCTACAGCGTCAAGGCCCCGTCCTTCAGGGCGAGAAGGAAAAATGCGGAACGGTTCTACATTATGGTCTTTGTCTTTCGTTGTGATCGGGTGAAGGTGCCCCGGCCGGCGACGGCCGGACCGGCGCCGTCCGATCGCCCCGGGGACGCGACGGCGCGACGATGATCCTCCAGCCGTCAGGCGGGGCCGCGAACCGCCGGGCCTCGACCGGTCCGTCAGGAAGTGGGGGAATGCCGGCTCGTCACCACGTGGGACAGCAGGTCGATCATGGCCGAGGGGAGGCCGCCGGACAGGTCCCGGGCGCGGACGAAATCCTCGAAGGCGGCGGCGGTCGAGAACTTGGGCCTCCAGCCGAGGGCGGCGGTCAGCCGGGTGGTGTCCACCGCGCGGCCGTGACACATCAGACGCAGCTGCTCCGGGGAGAAGTCGACCAGCCCCGCGCCGCGGGCGAGGTCCCCCAGGAGACGGAACGCGGGAGAGGGCACGGGCAGCGAGAGCAGGCCCGCCCTCCGGGCGCACTGCGACAGCAGGAGCACGCCGTCTCCGGCCACGTTGAACGTGCCGGGATGATCCTCCATCGCCATCCGCCTGAGGACCTCGACCGCGTCGTCCTCGTGGACGAACTGCAGTCGGGGGTCGAACCCGAACACGGTCGGCAGGACGGGCTGGGTGAAGTAACGGGTCAGCGGCGAATCGACGCCGGGCCCCATGAAGTTGGCGAACCTGAGCGTCGAAACGGTCACGTCGCCTCGCCGCCTGGCGAAGCCACGGATGTAGCCCTCGACCTCCGAGGCGTCCTTGGCGTAACCGTGGGTCGGCGGTTCTCCCGGCTCGGCGTCCTCGGTGAAGACCGCGGGGTCGTTCGGGGACGAGCCGTACACCGCGGTGGTGGAGCGCACGACGACACGGCGGACCGTCGCGGACCGCTGACAGGCACCGAGCAGTTGCATGGTGCCGATGACGTTGTGCTCCTTCATGAGCATCCGGCCACCGCTCCGGGGAGGAGCGCTCACCAGGCTCATGTGGATCACCGTGTCGATGTCGGCGGCCGCGATCACCTGGGCGATGTCGGGGCTGCGCAGATCGACGCGGACGAACTCCGTCCGGCCGAGAGGTACGCCGCCATCACGTGAGAGCGAGGGCGGCGGCACCGTGTCTACTCCGATGACCCGGTCGATGTCCGGGTCGGCAGCGAGAACGCTCGCCACTCGGGCGCCGATGTGGCGCGAGACCCCGGTGACAAGCACGGTGTGGGTCATCGGCGCCTCGCAGATCCGCGTTACTACTTCTTGTTACGCCGCTGAATACGGGTCTTCTTCAGAAGCTTGCGGTGCTTCTTCTTCGCCATGCGCTTACGGCGCTTCTTGATCACAGAGCCCACGGGACCCCCAGGTAGCTGGTAGCCGAGATTGTCAAACCGGTGTGCGAACAACACACCGGCTCAACAGACTACCGGCGATCCACGGTAGATCTCCCCCTGGGGGGATCCCGGGCACTTGGAACTCACGACGTGACGACCACGCCGCTACCTCACTGAAGCCTGGACCCGCCGTCCCGGTCCGACCGGGACACCCGGGCCCGCTGGTCGCCCGCCGCGCCGACCTCGTGACCGGTGCGTCTGTCACCGGTCACTCCACTCGTCACCTCGGGCTCGCTCGCTTCAACCCGCCTCGATGTAGGCGTCCCTGAGATAGTCGTGCACCGCCTGCTCCGGCACCCGGAAGGATCGACCGACCCGGATGGCCGGCAGCTCGCCCGAATGCACGAGTCGGTACACAGTCATCTTGGACACCCTCATGACCGTGGCCACTTCGGCCACCGTCAGGAACTTCACCTCGCTGAGAGGTCTTTCGCCTGCACCCATCGGACGCCTCTTCCGCACGTGTTTCCGGGTTATCCCCACTGGTGCCATTGCTCACGCACGTGTACTGCCGTCAGCGTAAGTCGGGACTCCGAGCGCGCAAACCCCCTACTTTCTCAGCCTTCGCAGTCCCACGTCAGCGAAATCAAGAAACTCGCTGGCCAGCAGCAGGACCGCACCCTTCGCCTCGATCTTGGAACGGACCAACTGTCTCTTATTAGAGTCGCCCACAATCCTCAAAAAGTTGGCAAACGGTCGGCGAGCGCGATGGAATGCAGGCGCGAAAAGCCCGTATAGGTATGGCCCGATTTGCGCAACCCTCGCCTCAGAGGGCTCGCACGACCCTCTCGACCAAGTGGTTCGTCAGCGGATCGTAATGTCTGGGTAGCACGTTGTCATCAAGCGGGACGGTCACCGCGATCTTGCCTTCCGCCTCGCCGACGAAGAGAGCCGGGTCGTTGCTGTCGGCGAATCCGACCGTGAGGATTCCCGCCTCACCCGCCGCGCCGGCCCAGCCGTGGTCGGCGACCACCAGGTCCGGGCGGTCGTCGCCGAGCTCTGCGAGCATGGCCCGCATCGGGGCCGGGTCATGGGTGTGCACGAAGGCGCCCCGGTCGGCCAGCATGGCGACGTCGTCCATGTAACGGATCTCACGCTTGCGGCCGAGTCCGGTGCTCCAGTAGGACCAGCCCTCGGCCGGCCCCATCAGGGTCGCGTCGCACTCCCTGGCCAGCCGGGCCAGGGCCATGTGGACGGTGAGCAGGCCGGTGGGGTGACCGGTGGCGAAGAGGATCCGGGCGCCGCCGGTCCGCAGCACCGCGGCGATCGTGTCGCCCATCGCCTCGACGGCGTCGATCGTGCGGTCCGGATCGATGGTGTCCTGACCCTCGCGGTGCTCCGGGTCGGCCACCACCCCGGCGGACTTGGCCATCAGCTCCAGCACGTCGTGATAGGACCAGCGGCCTTCCGGGACCAGGCCGAACATGTAGTGCGGGTCCCGGTTGCCCAGCGACCTGTAGTGGTCGAGGTTGTTCTCCCGGCTGGTCGCCACGTCACCGGCGATGCGGGTGCGGATCAGATGCTCACGAAGGTCGTCTCGTGTCAACGGCGACGCTGCGCGTCGCAGCTGCGGCGCTGCCAAGCTGTGATCTCCCTCGTCACTCATCCGTTCGCCCCTCTCGCGCTCCTCGCGCCCCGATCCGGCTCGCCGGCGCGATCCTCGCGGTCACGGCAGGGGGTCCAGACCGTGGAAGGGGAACACGGCTTTCCTGGTCGCCATGATGGCCCGGTCGATCGGGTCCGCTGGGTCATAACCAGCGGAGAAATCACTAAATTCCGGGCTCCTGCCATCGGTCAGCGTCAGCGGCGGCGTCTGCCCGGTCCGCTCCCTGACCAGCCGGCGCCACGCCTGGGGGGTGACGGTGGCAGGGTCGAGCGGGTGCCCGGAGACCTCGGCGATCAGGTGGGTCCACGCCCGGGGCACCACCTGCACCAGCTCGTATCCCCCGCCGCCGGTCACGACCCACCGGCCGCCCGCGGTCTCGTGGGCCAGCTCGTGCAGCGCGGCGTAGGCGGCGCGCTGGGCGTCGAGGCTGAGCATCATGTGGGCCAGCGGGTCCAGCGCGTGGCTGTCACAGCCGTGCTGGGTGACGAGGATCTCCGGGGCGAACTCCCGCAGAAGCGGCGGGACCACCGCGTGGAAGGCCCGCAACCAGCCGCTGTCGCCGCAACCGGCGGGCAGCGCCACGTTGACCGCCGTGCCCTCCGCGCCGCGCTCCTCGGGGAAACCGGTGCCCGGGAAGAGCGTGCGGGGGCTCTCGTGCAGGCTGATGGTCAGCACCCGCGGGTCGTCGTAGAACAGCGCCTGGACGCCGTCCCCGTGATGGACGTCCACATCGACGTAGGCGACGCGGGAGGCCCCCTGCGCCAGCAGCCAGCCGATCGCCGCCGCCGGGTCGTTGTAGACGCAGAACCCGCTCGCTGTGGCGGCCATCGCGTGGTGCAGGCCCCCCGCGACGTTCACCGCGTGCTCGGCCTCGCCCGTCCAGACCGCGCGGGCCGCGGCCAGGCTCGCACCGGTGATCAGGGCGGAGGCCTCGTGCACCCCGGCGAAGGCGGGGTTGTCCTCGGTGCCGAGCCCATGAGCCGGATCGGGCCGCCCGGTCGCGGAGACCCGCTTGACGGCCTCGATGTAGTCGCGACTGTGGACCAGAGCCAGCTCGTCGTCGGTGGCGGGGGCGCAGCCGGTCACCTCGACCGCGTCGAGCACCCCGAGCTCCTTGGACAGCGCCATCGTCAGCTCGATCCGCACGGGCGCGAGCGGGTGCCCGGCCCCGAAGTCGTAGGAGGTGAGCGCGTCGTCCCAGACGACCCGTACGGACCGGCTCATGCGCCCTCCCTGTTCGATCGCGACGTTGCGCGTCACTCGATCGCGACGTTGCGCGGCACGGCGCGCTCGCTGATCGATCTTCCCCGCCCCGGCCGACGTTACCGCACGGGCGCGGAAGCGGGTTTACACAGTTGCGACAGAGGACAGAACGGTTTTCATCTGAGCGAAATATCAGCACTTATTGCGGTAACTCCGCGCCCTTCGTCCCGGTACGGCATGCCGTACCGGACCATCAGGCCGGGACCGCCCGGCGCAGCCCCCGCACGGCCGGCACCAGGAGCAGGCCGTGAGCCGTCAGCCGCCGGCGAGCTGGCGGCTGCGGTCCCTGGCGGCCTCGATCGCGGCCAGGAAGGCGGCTCGGACGCTGTGCCGCTCCAGCTCGGCGATGGCCGCGATGGTCGTGCCGCCCGGGGAGGTGACGGCCTCGCGGAGGATCACCGGGTGCTCCCCGGAGTCGCGCAGCATGATGGCCGCCCCGACGATCGACTGGGTGACCATGTCGAGGGCGGCGGCGCGCGGCATGCCCAGCAGGATGCCCGCGTCGACCATGGCCTCGACGAGATAGAAGAAGTAGGCGGGGCCGCTGCCGGACAACGCGGTGGCGGCGTCCTGCTGCGACTCGGGGATGCGCAGCACCTTGCCGACCGGCCTGAGCAGGTCCTCGGTCCGCCTGAGGTGCTCCTCGGCGGCGTGGGCGCCCGCCGAGATCACGCTCATCGCCTCGTCCACCAGGACCGGCGTGTTGGACATGACCCGGACCACCGGGATGTCCGCGCCGAGCCGCGACTCCACGAACGACGTCGTGATGCCCGCCGCGGCCGAGATCACCAACCGGTCGGCCGGGACGTGCGCCGCGATCTCGGTCAGCAGGGACCCCATGTCCTGCGGCTTGACCGCGAGGATGATGGTGTCGGCGCTCTTGGCGGCCTCGGCGTTGGAGACCACCTGCACGCCGTAGCGCTCCCGCAGGGCCTCGGCCCGCTCCGCGCGCCGCGCGGTGACCAGCACGTCGCCCGGTTTGAAGCCGGCCCGGAGCAGCCCGGACAGCAGCGCCTCGCCCATCTTGCCGGTTCCCAGAATCGCGATCATGTCGGCGCACCTTGCGTGAGAAGAAGTGGTTGACCAGCCTAGGGGATCGGCTCCCGCGAGCGTCCGAGGTCATGCATGGTGGCTGTGTGCAGCACATTCAAGGGTTGTCGACATCGGAGGGTTGACATGGCCGTCACTCGGATCGACATCGATGACGAGGCCCTCGCCGAAGCCATGAGGATGCTGGGCACCTCGACGAAGAAGGACACCGTGAACGCGGCCCTGCGGGAGCATGTGGCCCGGGTCAAGCGGATCGAAGCGCTGGAAAGGCTCTCTGCGCGTGCGGAGCGAGGCGAGTTCGACGACGCGATCGAAGCACGGCGGGCAAGCAAGGCGGCACGGCGGCAGATCCTCCCTCGACCCGCGGTCTCGCCGATGCGCTGAACCTCTCCGGGTTCCGATCCGTTGCAGGGGTATGCGTATGATCGCGACCTCTCTTCTGGCCGGAAGCCTGCTGCTGGTCCTGGGCTGCGGCGCCGAACACAGCGCCGCGACCACCGGAGCCGGCTCCTCCGCCGCCCGCGGCCCCTCCCAGCCGGTGAGCCACACGGTGCCTCCCCGGGTCGAGCCCACGCACGGCCCCGAGCCGACGACGCCCAAGGGTCACACCGACCACCCGCGCAGGGTGCGGTGGCTCTCGGCGAAGCCGTCCAAGGACGGCCGGAGCCTGCGGATCACCTGGTGGTCCGGGGTGGAGCCCTGCACCGTGCTCGACCGGGTCACCGTGCGGGAGACCCCCAAGCGGGTGACCGTCACCCTCTGGGAGGGCCCGAGCAGCAAGGCCCGCGACGTCGCCTGCATCGCCGTCGCCGTCCAGAAAGTGACGACCGTCAAGCTCAAGGTCCCCCTCGGCGACCGCAAGGTCGTCGACGGCGCCAGGCCCTGAGGGCCGGCGCGACTCCCGCGTCCAGTCGGGAGTCGCGCCGGAGGGTCAGGGAAGGAAGGGGACCTTGCGGCACCCCTTCAGGGGCTCGGGCCGCTGGTCGGTCCAGTCCTGCTCGAGGAAGAGCGTGTAGCCCACCACGGTGCCCTTCGCCATGTCGGGAAGGCCCTCAAGGGCGGTGTGCTGCAGGGCGAGCACCCGGCCCGTCCGCCGGTCCAAGACGAGCTGCCAGTCCATGTGCACCCCCTCGTCACCCACCCGCGAGCTCAGCGACCTGCCCGTCGTGTTGACCCTGACCCCGAGCCCGGTACGGCCGAGCGGGTCGGTCACCTCCCCCAGGACCTCGGTTCCGGGCAGCTCGGCGAGCATCCGCAGCACTCCGGCCTGGAGCTTCGGGCTGGCGGGAAACTGCAGCAGCCAGTTCCCCGCCGTCGCATAGGTCCCCTCGACCTGCTCCTCGGTGAGGTTGGCCTGTCTCCGCTGGTCGTGGAGAGGGCGGAGGAACCGCCGCAGCCCCTCCGGATCCGTGGGGATCGAGTCCAGGTCCCCGGGAGTCAGGGGGCCGTCCCACCTGCCGTTCCGGATCGCCGCAGGGTCGGCCTTCCAGGCGTATCGGCAGTCCGCGGGCGCCGCGGTGACCTTGGCCGGCTCGCACTTCTTCTCCTCGGGGAGGCACCCCTCGGTGTACCGCCACTGCGTGGGGGAACCCGCCGCACGCCACCTGCTCTCGTCCTGCGGCCGGGCGGGACGGCCCTGGGTCCGGGTCTGCCTGAGAGTCGTCTCCCCCGCCTTGCGGGGATGCCATGAAGACCTCTCGGTGGTGGCGTAGATCAGGTAAGACTTGGAGCCTTTGACCAGCGGACGTTCGAGATGACCGTCGACCAGCTTCCTGTACCAGTAGGCGCCGCTCCCCTCGGGGACGCGCTCCGCGGCGGCGGCGAGGTCGTACAACGCCTGCTTCCCGCTCGGAGACGTCGCCACCCTTGTGGCGGGACCGCCTCCTGCTCCGACGCCGGCCGTGACGGCGACAGCCACGGCCGCCGTCGCCGCGGCGGTGGCGACGGCCCACGTCCAGTGCCGGCGTCCGTGTGGAGAGCGCCGGGACTCGGGGGCAGTCAGGCGGTCGCGGGCGCGGGCGACCACCTCGGGGGACGGCGGCGGGGCGTCCGGCAGCGAGGACGCCAGCAGGGTGATCTCATCCATCGTGGTCCTCCTTCAGCGGGTTGACCTCGCCGAGCGCCTTGCGGAGCTGCCGGCGGGCTCGGTTGAGCCGGGACGCCACGGTCCCGTAGGGGATGCCGAGCGCGGCGGCCACCTCGGCGTGGGCGAGGCCGCCGAGCGCGACGAGCAGGACGACGTCGCGGTCGCGCTTGGCCAGGGCGGCCAGCGCCCCCGCGAGCCGGCCGGTCACCTGCCCGGCGGCGACCCTGGCGGTCACGGCGTTCTCGTGGCCGTCCACCTGACCTGCCGCCTCGGTACGGCTGAGCGCCTTCCAGCGGCGCACCTCGCTCCGCCGGTGTTTGGCGAGGAGGTTGGTGGCTATGCCGTACAGCCAGGGCCGGACGCCGCCCCGCGCGGCGTCGAAGCGGTCGCGGTCGCGGAAGGCGACCAGGAAGGTCTCGGATGCGATGTCGTCGGCGGCGTCGGTGTCCAGGCGGCGGGCGACGTAGCGGTGGATCTCGGCGACGTGGGCGTCGAAGACCCGGTCGAAGTCGTCGCGCGGCGACCACTCTCCGGTCTCGCGCCCGAGATCGAGACCGGAAGAGCCGAGATCGGAAGAGCCGATCACGTCCCGGTCCTCGGACCGGGATCAGGGGGAGCGATCACGCGTGCTCCTTCGTTGGGAGACAGGGAACGCCTGCTGTTTCCCGAAGGGCGGGAATGCTTTCACGCCGCACAGGGTTGAGCGGCATAGACTCAAGTCGTTTGACAAACCTCGCACGAGGTTCCACTATGAGTCTGACCGACTCAACTTTGACCACAAGGACGTACTCATGGCACGTGCGGTAGGTATCGACCTGGGGACGACCAACTCCGTCGTCTCGATCCTCGAGGGCGGTGAGCCCACCGTCATCGCCAACGCGCAGGGCTCGCGGACCACGCCGTCCGTGGTCGCCTTCGCCAAGAACGGCGAGGTTCTCGTCGGTGAGGTCGCCAAGCGGCAGGCCGTCACCAACGTGGACCGCACGATCCGCTCGGTCAAGCGCGAGATGGGCACCAACTGGTCCGTCGAGATCGACGGCAAGAAGTTCTCCCCGCAGCAGATCAGCGCCTTCGTCCTGCAGAAGCTCAAGCAGGACGCCGAGGCCTACCTGGGCGAGAAGATCACCGACGCGGTGATCACCGTCCCGGCGTACTTCAACGACGCCCAGCGCCAGGCGACCCAGGAAGCCGGCACCATCGCCGGCCTCAACGTGCTGCGCATCATCAACGAGCCCACCGCCGCGGCGCTCGCCTACGGCCTGGACAAGGAGAAGGACGAGACCATCCTCGTCTTCGACCTCGGCGGCGGCACCTTCGACGTGTCCCTGCTCGACGTCGGCCAGGAGGACGGTCACGGCTTCGTCGAGGTCAAGGCCACCAGCGGCGACAACCACCTCGGTGGTGACGACTGGGACCAGCGCGTCGTCGACGAGCTCGCCACCCGGTTCAAGAACGCCCACGGCGTCGACCTGACCAAGGACAAGATGGCCCTCCAGCGCCTGCGCGAGGCGGCGGAGAAGGCCAAGATCGAGCTCTCCAGCCAGTCGGAGACCTCCATCAACCTGCCCTACATCACCGCCTCGGCCGAGGGCCCCCTCCACCTGGAGGAGAAGCTCACCCGCGCCGAGTTCCAGCGGATCACCGCCGACCTGCTCGAGCGGTGCAAGGGCCCGTTCAACCAGGTCGTCAAGGACGCCGGGATCAAGGTCTCCGACATCGCCCACGTGGTGCTCGTCGGCGGCTCGACCCGCATGCCCGCGGTCGCCGAGCTCGTCAAGGAGCTGACCGGCGGCAAGGAGCCCAACAAGGGCGTCAACCCGGACGAGGTCGTGGCCATCGGCGCCGCCCTCCAGGCCGGCGTGCTCAAGGGCGAGGTCAAGGACGTCCTGCTGCTCGACGTGACCCCGCTGTCGCTGGGCATCGAGACCAAGGGCGGCATCTTCACCAAGATCATTGAGCGCAACACCACGATCCCGACCAAGCGCTCGGAGGTCTTCACCACGGCCGAGGACAACCAGCCGTCGGTGCAGATCCAGGTCTACCAGGGCGAGCGTGAGATCGCGGCCTACAACAAGAAGCTGGCCACCTTCGAGCTGACCGGCATCGCCCCGGCGCCGCGCGGCATCCCGCAGATCGAGGTCACCTTCGACATCGACGCCAACGGCATCGTCAACGTCTCCGCCAAGGACCTCGGCACCGGCAAGGAGCAGACGATGACGATCACCGGCGGCTCCGCGCTGCCGAAGGACGACATCGAGCGCATGATGCGCGAGGCCGAGTCCTACGCCGAAGAGGACAAGAAGCGCCGCGAGGACGCCGAGACGCGCAACAACGCCGACTCGCTCGTCTACCAGACCGAGAAGTTCCTCGGCGAGAACGCCGAGAAGGTCCCGGACGACATCAAGACCGAGGTCAACGAGTCCCTCGCCGAGCTCAAGAAGACGCTCGAGGGCACCGACTCGGCGGAGATCCGCACCGCCGCCGAGAAGCTCGCGACCGTCAGCCAGAAGATGGGTTCGGCGATCTACGCCCAGTCGCAGGCCTCCGAGACCGCCGCCGGCGCCCCCGGTGCCGAGAACGCGGCCGGGCAGGAGTCCGACGACAACGTGGTCGACGCCGAGATCGTGG
Source organism: Streptosporangium sp. CA-135522 (assembly GCF_050949235.1). Lineage (NCBI taxonomy): Bacteria > Bacillati > Actinomycetota > Actinomycetes > Streptosporangiales > Streptosporangiaceae > Streptosporangium > Streptosporangium sp. CA-135522. Next base: position 617,743 of record NZ_CP192026.1, on the reverse strand, counting down.
ACGACGAGCCGAAGCGCGAAGACGGCAAGAAGTGACGGCGGGAAAGCCGAGGGGAGCGCGAGCGTGAACACGCGTGAGAACGGTTCCGGAGAGGAGCCGGTGATCCGCGACAACCGCAAGATCGACCCGGAGACGGGCGAGGTGCGCGAGGCGGTCAAGGAGCAGGTCGACAAGGCCGCTCCGGCCGCCGACCTCGCCTCGGTCGAGCTGGCCACCCAGCTCGCCGAGCGCACCGCGGACCTGCAGCGTCTCCAGGCGGAGTACGCCAACTACCGCAAGCGGGTGGAGCGGGACCGGACCGTGGTCAAGGAGCAGGCGGTGGCCGGCGTGCTGGCCGAGCTGCTTCCGGTCCTCGACGACATCGGCCGGGCCCGTGACCACGGGGAGCTCACCGGCGGCTTCGCCAAGGTGAGCGAGTCACTGGAGGCGGCCACCGGGAAACTGGGGCTGAGCACCTTCGGCACCAAGGGCGAGCCCTTCGACCCGACGGTGCACGAGGCGCTCCTGCACAGCTACTCCCCGGACGTCACCGAGCCGACGTGCGTGGAGATCCTGCAGTCCGGCTATCGGATCGGCGAGCGGGTGCTCCGCCCGGCGCGGGTCGCGGTCGCCGAGCCCGAAGAGCCCACGTCAACCGACAACTGATACTCCCATATCTGCGAAGGAACGGAAGATGAGCACCAAGGACTACCTGGAGAAGGACTACTACGCCGTCCTTGGTGTGCCCAAGACCGCCACCGCCGAAGAGATCAAGAAGGCGTACCGGAAGCTGGCCAGGCAGTATCACCCGGACGCCAATCAGGGCAGCACGGAGACCGAGGCGAAGTTCAAGGACGTCTCCGAGGCCTACGACATCCTGTCCGACACCAAGCGCCGCAAGGAGTACGACGAGGCGCGGACGCTGTTCGGATCCGGACTCGGCGGTTACGCGGGAGGTGGGGGGGCCGCCCGCGGGGGCGGGTTCCCCTTCGACCTGGGCGACCTGTTCGGCGGCACCGGCCAGCAGCAGCAGGGCGGCGCCGGCGAGCGCATCGGCGACATCTTCGGGGGCCTGTTCAACCGGGGCGGTGCCGCCGGCCGTACCGGCGGCACGACCACCAGGGCGCGGCGCGGCCAGGACATCGAGTCGGAGGTCACGCTCTCGTTCGGCGAGGCCGTGGACGGCGCCACCGTCTCGCTGCGCCTCACCAGCTCCGCGGCGTGCACGGGATGCGGCGGCACCGGCGCCAAGGCCGGGACCACCCCGCGGGTCTGCCCGACCTGCGAGGGCACCGGCGCGGCCAGTCGCAACCTGGGCAACTTCGCCTTCTCCGAGCCGTGCCGCGACTGCAAGGGCCGCGGCCTGCTGGTGGACGACCCGTGCCCGGTGTGCGAGGGAAGCGGTCGGGGCAAGAGCACCCGCACGATCCAGGCGCGCATCCCGGCCGGGGTCGGCGACGGCCAGCGCATCAAGCTCAAGGGCAAGGGGGCGCCCGGCGAGAACGGCGGCCCGGCCGGTGACCTCTACGTTCAGATCCACGTGAAGCCGCACCCGGTCTTCGGCCGCACCGGCGAGAACCTGACGATCACCGTGCCGGTCACCTTCGCCGAGGCCGCGCTCGGCGCCGAGATCAAGGTGCCGATCCTGAAGGGCCTGCCGGTCACGCTGCGCATCCCCGAAGGCACTCCGAACGGCCGCACCTTCCGGGTGCGGGGCAGGGGGGTGCCCCGCAAGGACGGCACCAAGGGCGACCTGCTCGCCACGGTCGAGGTGCTGGTGCCCCAGCACCTGGAGGACAAGGCACGGGGCGCCCTCGAGGAGTTCCGCGACGCCACGGCGGGCGGTGACCCCCGGGCCGACCTCATCCAACAGGCCAGAAGCGAGTAGCCATGGAAGCCAACTACTTCGATCTGTCGGACGACACCCCCGTATACGTGATCTCGGTGGCGGCCCAGCTCTCGGGCCTCCACCCGCAGACCCTGCGACAGTACGACCGTCTCGGCCTGGTCAGTCCAGGCCGCACGTCGGGGCGCGGGCGCCTGTACTCCACCCGTGACATCGTGATGCTCCGCGAGGTCCAGCGGCTCTCCCAGGAGGAGGGCATCAACCTCGCGGGCATCAAACGAATCCTGGCGCTGGAGACCGAGGCCCTTCGCCTGCGTGACGAGAACCACCGCCTGCGCGCGGAGATGGCCATGATCCGCGCGCTGATCCAGTACCAACTGCCACCCGCCTGACTCCACGAGGCAGGGGGCGAGCCGCGACGCGGAGCGTCGCAACCGACACGCGGGGGCGCGCCGGTGGCCTTCACCCACGGAGCGCGGGGGAAGGGCGGCCCCGCGGCCAGTGAAGGCGCCGGTTACCGGCGCCCCAGCCGCCGAACGGAGTGAGGCAGACAAGCATGGACTACAAGCTCACCCAGAAGAGCCAGGAGGCGGTCTCCTCCGCCATCAGGCGCGCCGCCGCCGAGGGCAACCCGGAGGTCGCCCCGGCACACCTGTTCACCTCGCTGCTCGGCCAGACCGGCGGCACCGCCGTACCCCTGCTGGAGGCCGTCGGCGCCGACTGGAAGCAGCTGCGCACCGAGGCCGAAAAGCAGCTCGCGACCCTGCCGAAGGCGCAGGGCGCCACGGTCAGCGCCCCGTCGAGCTCCCGGCAGCTGCTCACCGTGCTGAACACCGCGGCGCAGCGGGCCAACCAGCTCGAAGACCAGTACGTCTCCACCGAGCACCTGCTGGTCGGGCTCGCCGCGGACGGCGGCCCGATCGCCGCGCTGCTCAAGGCCGCCGGCGCCACCCCCAACGCCCTGCTCGACGCCTTCGAGAAGGTGCGCGGGCACGCCCGGGTGACCAGCGAGACGCCGGAGGACACCTACCAGGCGCTGGAGAAGTACGGCGTCGACCTGACCGAGCAGGCCAGGGCGGGCAAGCTCGACCCGGTGATCGGCCGTGACTCGGAGATCCGCAGGGTCGTCCAGGTGCTCAGCCGGCGGACCAAGAACAACCCGGTGCTCATCGGCGAGCCCGGCGTCGGCAAGACCGCCGTGGTCGAGGGCCTGGCCCAGCGGATCGTCGCCGGCGACGTCCCCTCCAGCCTGCGCGACAAGCGCCTGGTGGCGCTGGACCTGGGCGCGATGGTCGCCGGCGCGAAATACCGCGGCGAGTTCGAGGAGCGCCTCAAGGCCGTGCTCAGCGAGATCAAGCAGAGCAACGGCCAGATCGTCACCTTCATCGACGAGCTGCACACCATGGTCGGCGCGGGCGCCGCCGAGGGCGCGATGGACGCGGGCAACATGCTCAAGCCCATGCTGGCCCGGGGCGAGCTGCGGATGATCGGCGCGACGACGCTGGACGAATACCGCGAGCGCATCGAGAAGGATCCCGCGCTGGAGCGGCGCTTCCAGCAGGTCTACGTGGGCGAGCCCACGGTCGAGGACACCATCGCGATCCTGCGCGGCCTCAAGGGCCGCTACGAGGCGCACCACCAGGTCCAGATCGCCGACAGCGCCCTGGTCGCCGCCGCCGCCCTCTCCGACCGCTACATCACCTCCCGCTTCCTGCCGGACAAGGCGATCGACCTCGTCGACGAGGCCGCCTCCCGGCTGCGGATGGAGATCGACTCCCGTCCGGTGGAGATCGACCAGCTCCAGCGGAACGTGGACCGGATGAAGATGGAGGAGCTCGCGCTCGCCAAGGAGACCGACGAGGGCAGCCTCCAGCGCCTGGAGCGGCTCCGCAAGGAGCTCGCCGACCGGCAGGAGGAGCTCAACGCCCTGGTCGGACGCTGGGAGCGGGAGAAGGCCGGGCTCAACCGGGTCGGCGACCTGAAGAAGAAACTCGACGAGGTGCGCGGCGCCGCGGAGCGGGCACAGCGCGACGGCGACTTCGAGGCCGCCTCGCGACTGATGTACGCCGAGGCTCCCAAGCTGGAGGCCGAGCTCGCCGAGGCCAGCGCGGCCGCCCAGCCCGACGATCCCATGGTCAAGGAGGAGGTCGGCTCGGACGACATCGCCCAGGTCATCTCCTCGTGGACCGGCATCCCCGCCGGACGCCTGCTCGAAGGGGAGACCGCCAAGCTGCTGCGCATGGAAGAGGAGCTCGGCGCCCGGCTGATCGGCCAGAAGCAGGCCGTCCAGGCGGTCTCCGACGCCGTACGGCGGGCACGCGCGGGCATCTCCGACCCCGACCGGCCGACCGGCAGCTTCCTGTTCCTCGGCCCCACCGGCGTCGGCAAGACCGAGCTGGCCAAGTCGCTTGCCGATTTCCTGTTCGACGACGAGCGGGCGATGGTCCGCATCGACATGAGCGAGTACGGCGAGAAGCACAGCGTGGCGCGCCTCGTGGGCGCCCCGCCCGGCTACGTCGGCTACGAGGAGGGCGGTCAGCTCACCGAGGCCGTACGGCGCAGGCCGTACACCGTGGTGCTGCTGGACGAGGTCGAGAAGGCCCACCCAGAGGTCTTCGACGTCCTGCTCCAGGTGCTCGACGACGGGCGGCTGACCGACGGACAGGGCAGGACCGTCGATTTCCGCAACGTGATCCTGGTCCTCACCTCCAACCTCGGCTCGCAGTTCCTCGTGGACCCCACGCTGGACAAGGAAGCCCAGCAGACGGCCGTGATGAACGCGGTCAGGAGCGCTTTCAAGCCGGAGTTCCTCAACCGGCTCGACGACGTGATCCTGTTCGACGCGCTCGGCGTGGAGGAGCTGTCCAGGATCGTGGACCTGCAGGTGGCGCATCTGGCCAGGCGGCTGGCCGACCGGCGGCTCACGCTGACCGTGACCCCGGCGGCACGCGACTGGCTGGCCCTGACGGGCTACGACCCGTTGTACGGCGCACGCCCGCTGCGCCGCCTGGTCCAGTCGTCGATCGGCGACCGGCTGGCCAAGGAGGTGCTCTCCGGCGAGGTGCAGGACGGCGACGAGGTGCTGGTCGACCTCGACAAGGCGAACGACGTCCTGGAGATCGGCCCGGTGCGGGCCTGACCGCCCCGGCCGCCTGACCGCCCCGGCCGAACCGGCCGGGGCCCGGGTAAGGGCTTGACCACCATTGGGCTAAGCCCGCCCCTTGTCAATTCCCCGCTGTTACCTTCGGCAGTCGTCGTACTACCGAAAGCAACAGGAGGATGTGAATGTCCAACGCATCACGGAACATCCGGGGGATCCTCGCGGTGGCGGCGCTCACGGCCGGCGTGAGCTGGGTGGTGACCGCTCCGGCGTCGGCCGGCGGCATGTCCTGCCACGGGCAGGACGTGGTCGAGGTGTTGCAGACGCCGGGATCCGTGGCGGCCGTCTGCGAGGAGACCGGCGGCGTCAGAGGGGGCACGGCCGTCGGCAGGATGACGGCGCCCGGCGGTGAGGCGGCGGCGACCGTGGACCGGCTCGCGCGGATCGCCGGCCTGCCGGGCCTCTCCCGGGCCTCGGCGGTGGTCAGCTTCGCCGACACGGCCGGCGTCGCGGCGGGCGCCGGACTGCCCGCCCTGCCCTCCGGGATGCCGGGCTTCTCCGGCCACTCCCCGGCCGGGACCCTGGCCTCCGCACCGGACCTGCCCGGCCTGCCGGGCACCCCGGGCGCCGAGCTCACCAGGCTCCCGGTCTCGACGGTGCCCTCGGTTCCCGCCTTCACCGATTCGGCGGGCGCGCTGTCCGACGGCGCGGCCCTGCCGCTCCGGCTACCGCACCCGGCCTCGGTGAAGGCCGTGACGGAGGACCTGCCGGCCGCGATCGAGCCGAAGGTCCCGGCCCTGCCGGAGACCGGCCCGGCCGACATCGCCCCGTCGAAGGTCACCTCGAAGGTCACGTCGGAAGTCGCGGAGGGGACCTCCGAGCTCCCGGCACTGGACGGGGTGCTGCCGGCCCTCGGGATCGAATAGGTCCCGCGGCCGCCGTACACGAAGAGGGTCACGCCCGTGAGGCGCGGCCCTCTTCCGATCCGCCTCCCGGCCGGGCACGGCTCAGGGCCGGCGTCCCCGCCCAACGTGACTCACGTGTCAGTGGGACGCGTCGAGCAGGGCGTCGAGCTCGTCCTCCGGCAGGCCCAGGTCCACCCGGATCCGGTAGCGGGTGCGTAGCAGCGCGGTGTACTCCCAGCTGCCCTGCACCGCTGTCTGCGCTCCCTCGGTGGCCCAGTAGTGGGCCTCCCGCAGCTCTCCGTAGGCGACCAGGGTTTCGGCGACCGTGAGCGCGGTGGCCGGGCTCACCCCGCCGTCGGCCCGGATCGCCTGGATCACCTCCCGCCCCTCGTCCGGCTGTTCGAGCTCGAAGAGGGTGTCGGCGATCCCCGCCCGGGGATCGACGCTCACCTCGCCGCCGTCGTCCACCGCCCGCTGGAAACAGTCGAGAGCGCGGGCGGGCTGTCCGGCCTGCCGCCACTCCTCCGCGGCGAGCACGAGAATCGCCGCCCGTGAGATATCACCGGACACGTATACCTTCACCAGCGTTTCCAGCCGCCGGGCGAGGTCTTCGTGGTCGTCGTCCAGGAGTGCCTGCTCAAGCAACCGATCAAGTTGCTCATGTGTCACATGCGCCACATCGCGAGAGTACCGAGCGGCGCTCGACTTCGTCCGCACAACGGCAGGTATTCCTTGTGCAACCCCACGTAAACGATTGCCTACGGTGCGCGTGTTTCCGCAGGAAAACGGGGATATGGCAGGCGACTCCTGCTATCGGGACGCTGCTGTTCGAAGGAGCTGCGATGGGTATGTCCAAGCAGACCACCTTCACGCTGACGTTCCTGGTAGGTCTCTCCGTGCTCGTTCCCGGGTCGGCTGGATATCTGTCCGCCAAGATGGACGCCGTCCAGCGGGCCTACCGCGATCTCCTCTCCCTGGAGAGCCGTCTCCACGAGGAGCGGCTGCTCGCGGCGGCCGAGCAGCCCCGGCTCCAGACGATCGCCGTCCCGGCGATGCCCTGCGCGATCCTGCCGCTGTCCCCGACGAAACGCGGGAAGCCGCACGCACCCCCCGCCCTCATCCCCGTGCCGGTCGAGGCCCTGCCGCGGGAGGCGCTCCCGGCCGAACCCGAACCGGCCGAGGGCCTGCGGATCGAGCCCCTGCCCGCCGAACTTCAAGCGGCCGAACCGGCTGAACCTGCGGAACCGGACGGCGGGAGGATCGGAGACCGGCCGGCCCTGGCCGAAGACGAGCGCGGAAACGGGAGCGAGAACGGGAACGGGCGGCGGGACCACCGGGAGCGGATCATCATCTCCGAGCAGGACGCCGTCGAGGAGGAGCCGCTGCCGTCCGGGTCGCTGCGGAAGATCCCCGCGAGGACCGACGGCGCCACGGCCGATCGGGGAACCACGGCCGATCGGGGAACCGGCCGCCCCGGCTCTGATCGGGCAACCGGCTACTCTCCCGGGCGGAGCGCCGGCCGACCCGCTTCCGAGCAGGCCGATGGTTACTCCCCGCCCGGCCGGAGCCCCGGCGACTCCGGCTCCGGCCCCGGGTTCGACTCCGGCCCCGACGGCTCCGACCCCGGGTTCGACTCCGATCCCGACGGCTCCGGCTCCGACTCCGGTTACGGCTCCGGGCAGGAGGCCGGCCGCCCCGGCCCCGGTCAGACCGAGGCGCCGGCGAACTGACGGTTCAGGTAGCCCCGCACCAGGCGCTTGGCCTCGGCCACGATCTCCGGGGCCCCGCAAGGATCGCGCCGGAAGGCCAGCTTGAGCACCGCGTCTCCGGCCTCGACCGCCACGAGGATGGCCAGGTCGAGCTCCTCGCTGTCGGTCAGGCCGTACTCCTGGAGAAGGAGCCCGCGCAGCCGGCCGGCGATCACCGTGTTGTTGTCGGACACCCCGTCGAGCAGGTTGAGATCGACCACGTCACCGAAGTGCAGGGAGCGGAAACCGGGGACGGTCCGGTGCATCTCCACGTATTCGTCGATGATCGCGTCGACCGCGTCCCACCAGCCGGCGTAGTCCTCCCACAGGAAACGCCGCCCGACGCGGGAGACGAAGCGCTCCACGTGGCGCCGGGTCACCGCCTGGACGATGGCCCGTTTGTCGGGGAAGAACTGGTAGACCGAGCCGATCGCGACACCGGCGCGCTCGGCGATGCGGGTGGTGGACATCGCGTCGTAACCGACCTCGTCCAGGAGGTCGGCGCACGCGTCGAGCATCCTCTCGACACGCCGCGCGCTCCGTCGCTGGGTGGGCTGACGCCGCAGCGAGGCCTCGCCGGGCTCTTCGACAGGCAGGGGGGACACCCCACCATCTTGCCCGCCCGACCCCCTTCGGGTCAGTCCCTATCCAGCAATCGCGAGATTTCTCCGGTCCCGGAGAGCCTGGCCAGGCGGCGCAGGGCCGCCGGAGAGATCCGCGAGAGCGCGTAACCGATCTTCCCCTCGGCGTTCACGGCGACGAGCGGCCGGTCGTGGTGCACCGCCCGGAGGATGTGCGCGGCCACCCGCTCCGGTGGATATCCGCGCCGGGCCAGCGCCCGGTCCGCACCGGCGGCCAGGGCCGCGCGGTCCACCGGCGCGTCGCCGCCGCCCACGTAGGTCGCGTTGTCCGCGATCGCCGTGGAGACGAAGCCGGGGCAGATCGCGGTGACCCCGATCCCCTGACCCGCGAGATCCGCGCGCAGGCAGTCGCTGAGCATCTTCACCGCCGCCTTCGACGTCGAGTAGGCGGGCAGCGTCCTGCTGGGGACGAACGCGGCCAGCGAGGCGATGTTCACGATGTGGCCGCCCTCGCCGCGCTCGGCCATCTGGGCGGCGAACAGGCGGCAGCCGTGGATGACGCCCCAGAGGTTCACGTCCAGGGTCCGCCGCCAGTCGTCGGCCGAGTGGTCCAGGAATCGGCCGGCGACCGCGATGCCGGCGTTGTTGACCACGATGTCGGGCACGCCGTGCTCGCCCCGGACGCGCTCGGCGAAGCGCTCCATCTCCGCGGCGTCCGCGACGTCCACCCGGTAGGCGTGTGCCGTACGCCAGGTCTTGGAGATGGCGTCGGCGGTGCGCCGGGCGGCGGCGAGGTCGATGTCGGAGCAGATCACCTCGGCCCCGTGCGAGGCGAAGGCCCGCGCGGTGGCCCGTCCGATCCCGCTGCCCGCCCCGGTGATCACCACCAGCCGGTCCTCGTACGGCCGGCGCTCCCCCACCCGGGCCCGGCGCAGCTCCCTGGAGGGCGGCGCGCCCTCGATGTGCCCGGCGAACTCGGCGATCATCCTGGCGATGACCTCCGGATGGCTGCGCTGCGCCCAGTGCCCGGCGGCGATCCGCCGGTGCCACATCCGCGGCACCCACCGGTGCAGGGAGGCCAGGAGCGCGGGCGAGACGAAGACGTCCCCGGTGCTCTCGATGAGCTGGACCGGCGTCTCGACGACGGGCTCGGCGCGAGGGGGGCGACCCGTGGCGAACATGTTCGTCCGGTACAGGCCGAGGCCGTTCACCGCGTCCTCGACGAGGGTGTCCGCCGGGTGGCCGGGACGCGGGGTGATCCCCTCGGAGAGCCGCATGGTCCGCTCCAGGATGCGGGGCATCACGGTGCGCCAGGCCAGCTCGGGGACCACCGGGGCCTGGAACGCCCCTATGTACCAGGAGCGCAGGAGCTGCCCGGCGACCTCGCTGCGCCTGCCGTGTCTCATGAAGTGGGCGGCCTGCTCCAGGCCGGGACCGCCGAAGGAGGTGAAGGAGGCGATCCGCTCCTTGATTCCCGGCCTGCCGGCCAGCTCCCATCCCTGGATGGAGCCCCAGTCGTGGCCCACGAGGTGCACGGCCGGCTTGCCCACGGCGTCGAGGACGGCCGCCAGGTCGGCGGCCAGACGGTCGTAGGCGTAGCCGGCGTGGTCGCGCGGAGCGCTGGAGCTCCCGGCCCCCCGGACGTCGTAGCGGACCACGTGGAAACGGTCCTTCAGCAGGCCGGCGACCTCGTCCCAGACGCGGTGCGTGTCGGGGTAGCCGTGCATCAGCAGCACCGTGGGAGCGGCTGGATCGCCCTCCTCGAACAGCGCCAGCCGTACGTCACCGGACTCGACCCATCGCATCGCGGCCTCCTACTGGACGGATTGTCCAAACAGTAACCCGGCGAGACAGGGCTCCCCCAGCCGGGCCCGCGGCCGAGACCGGCGGGCTGGGCCGAGGGCTGCGGCGGACTCGGCCGAGGCCGGTGGGGGGTTCGGCGGACAGGCCGGTGGCGGGCTCAGCCGAGGCCGGTAGCGGGTTTGACGGACAGGCCGGTGCAGCCGCGCAGCGCCTTCCAGCCGGCGACGGCCTGCTGCCGGCCGGCGCCGTTGAGCGGGATGGGCACCCCGCCCTGGATCGTGGCCGGGGTCCACTGCTCCTTGAGCACCTTGCGGCCGTCGATCGTCAGGGTGAGCACGCCGGTCCTGCCGGTCTCCGGGCCCGAGTTGTAGAAGGCGAAGTTGCCCATGCCGTAGTTGACGTAGCTGTTCTTCAGGTAGCCGCCGCCGAGCAGGATGTGCGCGTGGCCGCCCACCACGACGTCGGCTCCGGCCGCGACCAGCTTGGGGGCCAGGTCGCGCTGGGCCTCGTTCGGGCACTTCTGCAGCTCGGTGCCCCAGTGCAGGTGGACGATGACCGTGTCGGAGTTCTTACGCGCCCTGCGCACCTCCTGGATCAGCCGCGCCTCGTTCTTGGCCGAGGCCAGGCCGCCTTTGTCACCGCTCGCCGTCCACGCCTGGATGAACTCGGAGTCGAGCACCTGGGTGGCGCCGATGACGGCGACACGGTTGCCGTTCACGGTCGTCCGCCACGGCCGGTAGGCCTCGGCCTCGTTCCTGCCCACACCCACGATCGGGAACTTCGAGCGCTTGATCGCGGCCAGGGAGTCGGTCAGCCCGCTCTGCATGTAGTCCATGCCGTGGTTGTTGGCCATGGACGCGACGTCCACCCCGGCCGCCTTCAGCGCGGTCAGCGCGGAGGCGGGAGCCCGGAAGGTGAACTGCTTGCCCGGCGCCGGGGTGCCGCCGGTGGTGATCGCGGTCTCCAGGTTGACCATCGCGAGGTCGGAACGGCTGAGTACCTTGGCGATGGGGCCGAGCGCGGTCCGCGGGTTGGCGTCCAACCGGGATCGCAGCACCCCCTCGAAGTGCACGTCGCCTCCGAAGGAGATCGTGTACGGCTCGCGCTCGGGGGTGGGCATGGCCTCGTCCGGCGTGGTCGGCTTCTCGGCGACGTCCGGCGTCGTCTTCGGCGTCGAGGATTCGGCCGCCGAGCAGGCCACCAGGAGCAGAGCGGAAAGGGCGGCGGCGGCGGCGGCCATACCGAGGCGGCGCGGGATATACATGTCCATCGGTATCTGAGGATGCCATCTGATCAGTGGTATGTGGCACAACTTGGCCGTCGAAGACCCGATTCCTCCAAACTTGGATGACTCAATCATTTCAATCGTTCACGTTATGGGCATGGCGTGTGCCGCGTGGAGGACGACCGACCGCGCGAGGCCCTCCGAGCGCCTTCCCCTCGTCCTTGAGCCGGGCCATGATGGGTTCATTCGTCGAACCCAGGAGTGCCGATGAGAACCGCGCACCGGACCTGCCCCCTCTGCGAGGCCGTCTGCGGCCTGCGGCTCACGCTCGACGACACCGAACGCGTCACATCGGTCAAAGGTGATCCGGACGACCCCTTCTCCAAGGGGTTCGTCTGCCCCAAGGGCGCGAGCCTGGGCCGCCTCGACGAGGATCCCGACCGGCTGCGCGTCCCGCTGGTCCGCACCGGCGACCAGTGGCGTGAGGTCACCTGGGAGGAGGCCTTCCGGGTGGTCGAACGGGGCCTCGGGAGTGTCGTCGACGCCCACGGCCGCCAGTCCCTGGCCGTCTACCTCGGCAACCCGAACGCCCACTCCATGGCCGGCGCCCTGTACGGCCCGGCGCTGATCCGCGCGCTCGGCACCCGCAACGTCTTCTCCGCCAGCACCGCCGACCAGATGCCGAAACACGTCTCCTGCGGCCTGATGTTCGGCGACCCGCTGGCCATCCCGGTGCCCGACCTGGACCGCACCGACCACCTGCTGATGCTCGGCGCCAACCCGCTGGAGTCCAACGGCTCGCTGTGCACCGCCCCCGACTTCCCCGGTCGGCTCAAGGCGCTGCGCAGGCGCGGCGGCAAGCTCGTCGTCGTCGATCCGCGCCGCACCAGGACGGCCGCCCTGGCCGACGAGCACCTGTTCGTACGGCCCGGCACCGACGCCTATCTGCTGCTCGGCATCGTCCACACCCTCTTCGCAGAGAGCCTCACCGCGGTCTGCGTCGAGGTCGAGGGCCTGGAGGAGGTCCGGCGGCTGGCGAAGGAGTTCGCGCCGGAGACGGTGGCGCCGATGTGCGGGGTGCCCGCCGGGGAGATCGCGCGGCTGGCGCGCGAGCTGGCCGCGGCTCCCACGGCCGCCGTCTACGCCCGCATCGGCACCTGCACCGCAGAGTTCGGCACCGTCGCGCAGTGGCTGGTCGACGTGGTCAACGTCCTGACCGGCAACCTCGACCGGCCCGGAGGCGTCATGTTCGCCAAGCCCGCCGTGGAGACCGGCCGCAGGAGCAGGCCGTACACCACGGGACGCTGGCACAGCCGCGTCCGCGCGCTGCCGGAGGCGAACGGCGAGCTGCCGGTGGCCACTCTCGTCGACGAGATCGAGACCCCGGGCGAGGGACAGGTCAGGGCGCTGGTCACGGTGGCGGGCAACCCGGTGCTGTCGGCGCCGGGCGGTCACCGGCTGGACCGGGCCTTCGGCGGCCTGGAGTTCATGGTCTGCGTGGACCCGTACCTGAACGAGACCACCAGGCACGCGCACGTCATCCTGCCGCCGCCGCGCGTGCTGCAGACGCCGCACTACGATTTCTCGCTGCTGTCCTTCGCGGTGCGCGACTACGCCAGGTTCTCCCCGCCGGTCCTGCCGCTGGAGCCGGGACGGCCGTCGGAGGCCGAGATCCTGGCGCGGCTGACGATGATCGCCTCGGGGCGGGGGGCGGACGCCGATCCGGCCGCCCTCGACGAGTCGATCATCGACCAGATGCTGCGCAAGGCCGTCGAGACACCCGGCTCGCCGGTCGAGGGCCGGGAGGCGGCCGAGCTGCGCGCCTCGCTGGAGGGGTCCACCGGGGCCGAGCGGCGGCTGGACGCCATGCTCAGACTCGGCCCCTACGGTCTGTCCCTGGCCGAGCTCCTGGCCAACCCGCACGGCATCGACCTGGGCGCGCTGCGGCCGCGGCTGGCGGAGGTGCTGCGCACGGCCTCGGGACGGGTGGAGCTGGCTCCGCGGCAGCTGGTCGCCGACCTCGCGCGGCTGCGGGAGCGGCTGGCCGTACGGCCCGCGGAGATCGTGCTGATCGGACGGCGCCACCTGCGCTCCAACAACAGCTGGCTGCACAACGTGGGACCGCTGGTCGGTGGAAGCAACCGGTGCACGCTGCAGATCAACCCGGCCGACGTGGCCAGGCTCGGGCTCGGCGGGCACGCGCTCGTGCGCTCGGCCGGCGGGCAGCTCGTCGTGCCGCTGGAACCCACCGATTCGATCATGCCCGGAGTGGTGAGCCTGCCCCACGGGTGGGGACACGCCGGGACCGCGCAGGCGGTCGCGGCCGAGCACGCGGGAGTCAACGCGAACATGCTGACGGACGAGTCGGTGATCGACATCCCATCCGGAAACGCCGTGTTCAACGGGGTTCCGGTAACGGTCAGCCCCGCATGATCCCATGATCGTTCGGAAAAGGGGGATCGGCTCGCATTAGGCTTGCGCGGGTGACCACCCCTCCAGAACAGGACCGCCTGCACGCTCAGCTCACCTTCGCCATGGAGATCGACAAGCTCAGACGCGTCGTCCGCCGCAACACCCTGATGGACGGGTCGCGGCGGGAGAACGACGCCGAGCATTCGTGGTACGTGGGCATGCTGGCGATGGTCTTGGCCGAGCACGCCCCCGCGGGCACCGACCTGGACAAGGTCGTCGCGATGCTGCTCGTCCACGACATCGTCGAGATCGACGCCGGAGACACGTTCATCTACGACGCCCGCGCCGTCGAGGCCCAGCTCGGCATCGAGCGCAAGGCCGCCGACCGGATCTTCGGGTTGCTCCCCGACGACCAGGCGAAGCGGCTGCGCGCGCTGTGGGACGAGTTCGAGGAGCGCAAGACCCCCGAGGCCAGGTTCGCCAAGGCCCTCGACAGGATCGCGCCGATCATGGCCAACCACCACAACGAGGGCGGCACCTGGTCGCTCTACAAGGTGACGGCCGAGCAGGTGCTGGAGAAGGTGAGGATCATCGAGGAGGGCTCGGTGACCCTGGGCGCCTATGCCACCGAGATCATCGAGCTCTCCGTCAGCCGGGGGCATCTGGCGCGTGCATAACCTCATTCCCGGGTAGGTCCCTATGGGTTGAAAGGGGGGCGAGAGTGAAGGAAACAGTGAAAACAGGACGTCAGACTTTCAGGCGTCTGGTGGGTCCGGTCGACCTCACCGACCGGGTCGAGCGGTCGACCAGGATGGACCGGCCGATCCAGGCGGTGGCCAAGGCCGTGCGCCGGCGGATAGGGCCGGGACGGCTACGTGACCTGCTGCACGGGGTGCCCCTCGGTAAACCCCTTCATCCGCCGCTCGCCAACGCCAGCGTGGGCTTCTGGGCGGCCGCAGCGGTGCTCGACGTGATCCGCTCCGATCCGCGGGCGATACGGGCACTGCTCGCCAGCGGGATCGCCACCGCGGCGCCCGCCGCGGCGGCGGGCATCACCGACTGGTCGGTGCTCCACCGGGAACAGCAACGGGTCGGGTTCGTGCATGCGATCGCCAATCTGACCGCTTTGGGCCTCTACACCGGCTCGCTGGCCCTGCGGTTCGCCGGAGACGAACGGCGTGGCCGGCTGTTGTCGTTCGCCGGGCTGGGCGCCGCGAGCCTGGGAGGCTACCTCGGTGGACACCTGGCCTACCGGCAGGCGGCCGGGGCCAATCACGCCGAGTCCGTCGGCCACCTGGTCCCGCTGGGCTGGCACGATCTGTGCGAGATCAGCGACCTGCCCGACGGACGCCCGGTGACCCGGCGACTCGGCTACATCGACCTGTTCGTGCTGCGGGTGGGCGACGGCGTCACCGTGCTCGCCGACAACTGCTCCCACCTGGCCGGACCGCTGCACCAGGGACGCCTGATCTCCGAGGAGGGCACCGCCTGCGTGGTGTGCCCATGGCACGGGAGCACCTTCCGGCTGTCGGACGGAACGGTCGCGCACGGCCCCGCCACGGCCCCGCAGCCGTCCTTCGAGACCCGGGTGCGCCGCGACGGGGTACTGCAGGTCCGCCCCGCCCTGACCTAGCACGGCGATCGCATTCCCTCACCGTGTTCGGTGTCCTCCGGGGCACCGGTACGGCGAGCGGTGACGCCGGGCGGGTCCTGGTGCCCGGTACGGCGAGCGGTGACGCCGGGCAGGTCGTGCCCCGGTACGGCGAGCGGTGACGCCGGGCGGGGTCGGCGCGGTCATGGCGGGGGCGGCGGGACGAACTGGACCCGGACCGCGGAGTCGAGCGGAACGACCAGCGTGCCGTGGTGCTCGGCCCAGGTCGCGGGCACGAGGAAGAGCCGTCCGTTCGACTCCGCCAGGAGACGCAGCCCTCGATAGCGGTACCGGAACGCCTTCCCCTTCTTCAGCCGGTGTTCCCGGACGCCGGGGACGACGATCTCCAGTGCCTCCTTGGTGTCCAGGATCACCTCGGGCCGCTGCGGCAGTCTCTCCAACTGGGTCACCGCCTGCCCCCGCCCGGTGGCATGGGCGAAGCTGTTGGTCGCCCAGATCAGCGAGAGCACCACCACCCCTGCCGCCAGCAGCAGGGCCGCACGCTCCGCTCGATGCGGCGCACGGCCCAGCGCGCGCAGCAGGAGCCGCTGTCCCGCCGTGAGCAGCAGGACGCCCACGGCCATGCTGAGCGGCGTCAGGGCGATGGGCCGTTCCGTCGCCGCGATCTCCGGCACCACCACGCCCATGATGCCGCGGATCGTGAGGGCGACGCCGACGGCGACGGCGGCGACCGTGACCACCACCCGCGCCCTCCTGCCGACGCGGTCACCGTAGGCGGGCCAGGCCAGCAGGTAGAGCAGCACCCCGGCGAGCACCACGAGGATGATCAGCCCCAGCGGGACGTACAACGCCTCCACCCCGAGCAGCACCAGGTCCTGGGGGGCGAGGTCGACCACCTCGAATTCCACGCCGAAATACAGGAAGCGCGCGTAGGTGGCGACGTACCCGAAGTAGAGGAGCAACCCGCCGATCACCGTCGTCGGCGCGAGGACGCCCGCGACGGCGACCAGCCTGTTCTCCAGTTGCCGCCCCTGGCCGGCTTCCTCCTCCGTCACGAGCCGTCCGGGGCGGACGGCTCCGACGACGTGCCGGCGCTCTGGGAGACGTCGGCGGTCGGGGAGGCGTCGGCGGTCGGGGGCGGCTCCGGGCTCGCGGACGGTTCGCCGCCGGAGTTCTCGTCAGGGTTCCCGTCGAGCGGCGTGCACTCCTCCTCGGGTGTTCCGCCGCTCGGGGCGGCGCACGCGCGCAGGATCCAGGAGGAGTCGGTCCAGCGGACCGGGACGGGCCGGTCCGCTGAGGGCCGGGGATCCTTGTCCGTCAACCCGGCGCAGGGACCGTCCGCGGGTTCGGGATCGCGGCACTCCGTCTGCAGGGTCAGCACCAGTGTGCCGTGCGCGTCGACCGCGGGCCGGCTGCGTACCCGGACCGCGACGACGCATATGCCTTCGTGAAGGGGGCCCTCCCAGAGCGGCCGGAACTCGTCCACGTTGATCCGCGGCAGGGAGGAGCCCGCACACGTGCGGCTCAGCGTGTAGGAGGGCTCGCCGCATCGGGTGCCGGCGCCCGCGATGGTGAAGACCTGCGGCGTGGCCGGCCGCTGCGACACGGACACCCCCACCACTTTCACTTCCGCGTCCGTCTTGTCGTTGTACATGAATATGCACTGGACGCTGGGGAACGGACCCGACGGTGAGAACTCACCGAGAATGGCGGGGAAGTCTCCGGAAAGGGTGGGGCCCGCCACCTTGATGACGGGCTCCTCTTCCTTCCCTTTCCCGTTCAGGCCGGTGCCGCCGTTACCGTTATTGTTTCCCGACTTTCCGATTTTTCCGTAATCCCCGTTTTTGGAATGCCCGGAAACACCCGGGTCTCCGGCACCGGAGCTCTGCCCGGCAGGGTCGGCGGAACAGGCGGCAAGGGAAAGGGACAAGGATGTCAGCAGCGCGGCGAATATGCGAATGGCACGCACGGGGCGGGGTCGCGACACATGCCCATGATTACCCCCGGCACGGTCACGCCGCGAGACTTCTCCGCTGAATTATCGCGATTTATCAAATCGTGCTTTACGATGCCCGGATGATTCACTGCTCCGCCGTCACCCCCTGCCGTCACCGGACCCGGCGACAGGTCCGGCGGCGGGTCCGGCACGCGGCCGACACCGGGCTGACGCAGGGCCCGGCACAGAGCCGACGTCCGGCCCGTCCGCCCGGAAGACCTCAGTCCGGCTTGCCGTCGGCCGGGTGCTCGACCAGGGCAAGGATCCGGCTGGACATGAACCGGGCGGTGCGCACGGCCGTACCGCTACGGGTGACCTCGCTCACCTCGACCACGCCACCACGGCGGTTGGCCACCTCGACCCGGCGGCCCGCCTTGGTGGCAACGACTTCGTAGGTACGCGAACTGTCGCCCGCGTCGATGACGATCTCTACCTTGTCGCCCTTCATATCCGTTTCATACCCAAAAACTGATCAGTTTATCCGTACACCAGTTTGATTATCGCCAGAATACCGATGCAAACGATGAAACCGCGCAGAATGGGGGCCGGCAGCTTTCTGCCGACCTTCGCACCCAGGAAACCGCCGATCGTGGCACCCAGGGCGACCAGCGCCACCGCTCGCCAGTCCACCTCCGCGACCACCGTGAAAAGGACCGCGGCGGTGGCGTTGACCAGCAGCGAGAGCACGTTCTTGGCGGCGTTGACGCGCTGCAGGTCATCGTCGAGGAAGCTGCCGAGCAGCCCGATGAGCAACACTCCCTGGGCCGCGCCGAAATAGCCTCCGTAGATCCCGGCGGCGAACACCCCGATCCACAGCCACGGCCCGCCGTGCGGATGGGGATCCTCCCTGCGGGCGCTCAACCAGCTGTTGAGCCGCGGCTGGATCACCACGAGAACGCACGCCAGAGCGATCAGGACCGGCACGACCACGTTGAAGGTGCGGGAGGGGAGGAAGAGCAGCAGCACGCCGCCGATGAGGGAGCCGAGGATCGAGGCGACGCCCAGCCTGATCAGCCGCTCACGCTGTCCTTTGAGCTCGGCGCGATAGCCGAGCGCGCCGGTCAGCGACCCGGGCACCAGACCGATGTTGTTGGAGACGTTTGCGACGATCGGCGGCAGCCCCACGGCCACCATCGTCGGGAACGTGATCAGCGATCCCGAACCGACGACGGCGTTGATGCCCCCGGCTCCGACTCCGGCCGCGAAGATCGCGGCGGCCTCCCACGGCGTCATGACGCCCTCCTCACTCGTACGGCTCGCGCCCATGAACGGTGCACGGCACTCACCGGATGCTAGGAGGAAGGTCACCGCTCAGTCGGCGGCGGGGGTGTCCTTGGCTCCGAACAGGCCTCCGAGGCTCTCCAGCGCCCCGCCCATCTCCGACGGCACGATCCACACCTTGTTGGCGTCGCCCTTGGCGATCTCCGGGAGCGTCCGGAGGTATTGGTAGGCGAGAAGCCGCTGGTCCGGCCTGCCCTCGTGGATCGCGCGGAAGACCATGCCGATCGCGTCGGCCTCCCCTTTGGCGCGCATCGCCTGCGCCTCGGCGTCGGCCTGCGCCCTGAGCACCACGGCCTCCGCCTCGCCCCGCGCCTTGAGCACCTCGGCGTGCTTGTGCCCCTCAGCGGTGAGGATGGCCGCCTGCTTGTGCCCCTCGGCGGCGAGAACGGCGGCCCGCTTGTCGCGGTCGGCGCGCATCTGCCGCTCCATCGAGTCCTGGATGGACGCGGGCGGGTCGATCGACTTGAGCTCCACCCGGTTGACCCGGACGCCCCACTCCCGGGCGACGTCGCCGAGCGCCCCGCGCAACCCGGCGTTGATCTCCTCGCGCGAGGTCAGCGCGCGCTCCAGCTCGACGCCGCCGACCACGGTGCGCAGCGTGGTCACGGTGAGCTGCTCCATCCCCGTCAGGAAGTCGGCGATCTCGTAGGTCGCGGCCCGGGGATCGGCGATCTGGAAGTAGACGACCGTGTCGATGGAGACGACGAGGTTGTCGGAGGTGGCCACCGGCTGTGGTGGAAACGAGACGACCTGCTCACGCAGGTCGATCGTCTGCCTGATCCGGTCGATGTACGGGACCACCAGGTTCAGCCCGGGCTTGAGCGTCCGGTGGTAGCGGCCGAGCCGTTCCACGATCCCCGCGGTGGCCTGAGGAACGATGTGGACCGCCCGGAAAAGCGAGAAACCCGCGCCGGCCATCACGACAAGTGCGGCGATAAGCGATTCCATAGGTCACCCCGGACGGTCGAGTCAAGTGGATCTCCCGCCCGGAAATGATATTTCGTTTTCCCGTTGTCAACCCTTGAACGACTTATCAGGTCTCAGAAATGATGCGCCCGGGCGTACCAGCGGCCGTCGAGCCCGCGCTCCAGGTTGAGCGGGACGCCGAAGGTCCGCGACAGGTTCTCGGCGGTCATCACATGGTCGATCGGCCCCTGGGCGACCACCGAGCCGTGCCGCAGCAGCAGCGCGTGGGTGAATCCGCTGGGCACCTCCTCCACGTGGTGGGTGACCAGCACCATCGTCGGCGCCTTGGGGTCGTGCGCGAACGTCGCCAGCCGGCGGACCAGGTCCTCCCGGCCACCGAGGTCCAGCCCCGCGGCGGGCTCGTCCAGCAGCAGCAACTCGGGGTCCGGCATGAGCGCACGGGCGATCTGCACCCGCTTGCGCTCGCCCTCGGACAGCGTGTTGAACCGGCGGCGGATCAGATGGGCGCAGCCGAGCTGGTCGATCAACTCGACGGCACGGGTGACGTCGTTGGAGTCGTACTCCTCCGTCCACCGGCCGAGGATCGCGTAGGAGGCGGTGAGCACCAGATCGATGACCTTCTCCTCCGGAGGCACCTTCTCGGCCAGCGCGGCGCTGGCGAGCCCGATGCGGGGTCGTAGATCGAACACGTCACTTTGGCCGAGCCGCTCGCCCAGGATCTCCACGATGCCCTCGGTGGGGAACAACATCGCCCCGACGACCTGCAGCAGCGTCGTCTTCCCCGCGCCGTTGGGACCGATGACGACCCATCGCTCGTCCTCGTGAACGGTCCAGTCGATGTCCCGCAGCAGGGCCGCCCCGTCCCTGCGGACGGTGACGTCCTGTAGCCGAAGCACCTGACCGCCCATCCCTCACGCCTCCTTGAGAATCGCTCGAACAAAACCTATTGCAGGACAAGCGCATATCGTGGATCGGTGCACCCTGATTCACCGATCTCGGCCACCTTCGTCTGCTGGGGCAACGCCTGGCTCGCCGGACAGGTCGGCCTCGACGAGGCCGCCGACCGCGTGGAACGGCAGGCCGGTCCCCAACTCGTCGCCGGAGAAACCGGCGACGTCCCCCTCCGCGGCTTCCTCGCCGACCTCCGGGTCGAGGGTATGAGATCCCTGCGCCTGGCCCTTCCCGTCGCGGGCGACCCACTCGGACTCACCGGACCGCCCCCCTTCAATTCCGCGGCCATCGAGGCCGGACAGGCGGCGATAGCCGTGCTCCCCAGCAGGTGCCTCGGCCTGGTCCCCGTGCGGGACCGCCGCGGGTCATCGTACGCCGGGGTGCGCTGGAGCGTGCTGGAGGCCAGCGTCAACGCCCCGGACATCCCCTCCCTCGCCGAGGCCGAGCACGCCCTGACCCTCGCGATGCACGCGGCCACCGACGCTCTGCTCGGCGTGGAAGGCCCGGCTCAGGGGCACCGGCGGGTGAAGACCGTCGACGACGGTCTGGCCCCCGGCTACCCCGCCCGCGCCCACCGGGTCGCCGCCCTCGCCGCCCGGCTCGCCGCGGTGCTCCGGGTCGCCGACGACCGGGGACTCACCTCCGGCCAGATCACCATCCGCGGTAACGCCCTGCGCGAGCTCGACCGAGCGGTACGGCGGGCGCGCGTGGCCGCCCACCACGCCATCACCGAGCTCGTCTAGCCGATGGTTCGTCGAGGCGCCGGACGTCGACCTCCTGCCGATCTCGGAGCGACGCCGGGAGGCGTGAGACGTCCCCGCGGCGTCAGTGGGCATGCGGGCCACCGATTCCCTGCGGCCTGCCCGCAGGTACGAGCCAGAGGGCGAGGACGGCGGAACAGGATGACGGCGAGCGCGAGCGGCACCAGGGTGGCGGCCACCGGCCGGCCCGTGTCACCGGCTTCGACCAGGCCGTAGATGAGCGAGGCGGTGGCGGCGGTGACCAGCGGCGCGCCCGGCACGTCGATGCGTGGCCGGGCCTGGCGGCGACTGGCGGCCGGGAGGGTGAACGGGGATGTTCACCACGGTCACATCGAGGATCAGCATGAACTGAGCCACCCCGATCAGGGCGAGCGTCCACCGGCGGCGCGGCTGCGACGGCGGCTCGGCTCGGCTCGGGGAAGCGCGTGTGTCGGGTCATGCGCGGTATGGCTCATCGGAGGGTTCTCTTCTCGCCGTCCCGGAGCGGTCCGCCGCCACGAGACGCTAAGTCGAACATCGGTGTACGATTTAATGAAAATACCGGGGAGGGGTATCTCCAAGACACGCAGATCCGGCCCCGCAAGATCGGTCGTACGCTGGGCCCATGACGCCAACCAGCGGTCGGCGGGGCCGTACGGATTCCACGGAGGGCTCGCCACGACGGCGGGCGGACGCCGAGCGGAACATGGCGGCGATCGTCGAGGCCGCCCAGCTCTGCTTCCGCGCGAACCCCGACGTCACCATGGCCGACATCGCCCGCACCACCGGAGTCGGCCGCGTCACCCTGTACGCGCACTTCCCCTCCAGGGAGGTGCTGCTGAAGGCCGTCGTGGTGCGCGCGATCGCCGAGGCCGACGTCGCGCTCGCCGACGCCATCGGCAGCGACGACCCCGCCGACCAGGCCATGGCGCGACTGATCCGGAGCTCATGGCGCACGCTCGACCGATTCGGCAGCCTCTCGGCGGCGGCGACCCGCCACCTGGACCCCGACTGGCTCCGCGACCGGCACGACAAGCCGATGCGCCGCGCCGAGCTGCTGATCACCCGCGGCCAGGAGGAGGGCGTCTTCCGCGGCGACCTCCCCCGCCACTGGCTGGTCACGGCCGTCTACAGCCTGCTGCACGCCGCCGCCGTCGAGGTCGATGCCGGACGTCTGGAGACCGCCGACGCGGGACGGGTCCTGGAGGCCACCGTCCTCAGCGCACTCACCCACACCCCCGGACACGCCGAGGTTCCGCCCTACCGGCCCGAAGCTCCCGAGCTCGGACCGGATCGGCCGTCCCCGGCGGACCATCCCCCGGAACCGATCGCATGAGTCACCCGGCCCCCGGCCTCGGTGCGGCAACCGGCTCTCGTGACAGCCTCACGGAGTGCGTGAACGGGTTGCTTGACGTGTGATCCGGCAGCCTTCACCATAAACTGAACATATGTGTTCAGTTTATCGAGAGGTGCCCGATCATGGGTAGAGGTGGCGCAGCGGTGCTGAGCACGGACACCACGGTGGTCCTGCTGGCGGCAGGGCTGATCTTCCTGTCGGCGTTGGTGCTGGGCGTATGGAAGTACCGGCAGATGACCGTCTCGGTGGAACACGTGGCTCACCCCTACGTGGACATGGCGCATCGAGCCGCCTTGCTCTACTCGTTCGCGACGTTGCTGCTCGCGGTGTTCGTCGAGCTCAGCGGCTGGTCGGCATCGGTGAATCTGGTGGCGGCCGGTGTCGTGATCCTGTTCTTCGTGGCCGCGATCGCGACCTACGTCCACCACGGCCGGCGTCGTGACACCGACAACCAGCTCCGCCACCCCGTGCGCGGCACATCCGCGTTCATGGTCTCGCTGATCGTCGGCGAGATCGGCGGCTTCACCGTCCTTCTGGCCGGTTTCGTACAGGCACAACTGTTGTGAGCCGAGTGTCGACGCATGAGGCCGCGCCATCCGGGGCCGAGCCGGCGGGCCTCGAAACGGCCGGCACGCCAGGGCCGTCATGAACCGCCGGGATCACGCGATCAGGCCAGGCCGTGCCGTACCGCGTAGAGGGCGGCCTGGGTCCTGTCCTGCACGCCCAGCTTCATCAGCACGTTGGAGACATGGGTCTTCACGGTCTTCTCCGCCACCGCCAGCTCCCGGGCGATCTCGCGGTTGGACCGGCCCGAGGCGATCAGCGTGAGAACCTCGCGCTCCCGGTCGGTCAACGGCACCGCATGCCTGGCGACCGCGGGCGTGGAGGCCGGAGCGGACAGCATGGCCTCGGCGGCCTCGGGGGCCAGCAGCACCTGGCCTCCGTGGACGGCGCGGATGGCCTGGACGAGCGCGGCGGGATCGACGTCCTTGTAGAGGAACCCGGAAGCGCCTGCCCGCATCGCGGGGGCGACGTCCTCCCGATCGCTGACCGAGGTCAGCACCAGCACGCGCGGCGCCAGCCCGTGCTCCCCCAGCCGGATCAGCGTGCCGAGACCGTCGAGAACCGGCATCTTCAGGTCGAGCAGCAGCACGTCGGGGTCGAGGGAGGCGACCAGGGCGACCGCCTCGGCGCCGTCGGCCGCCTCCCCCACCACGTCGAGGTCGTCCTGCAGGTCCAGGAAGGTGCGCAGGCCCTGCCGGACGATCGGATGATCATCGGCGATCAGCACGCGGATCACGCGGGCACCTCCATCCGCACCAGGGTCCCGCGGCCGGGCTCCGACGTCACACGCACGCTCCCTCCCAGGGCCTGCGCCCTGTCCTCCATCGACGCGATGCCCAGCCCCCGCCCCGCGGCGGCGACCACGTCGAACCCGGCCCCGTCGTCACGCACCTCCAGGATCACACGGTCTGCCTCACAGCCCAGCCGTACGGCGACGGCCTGCGCCGCCGAGTGCCGGGAGGCGTTGTGCAGCGCCTCCTGAGCCACCCTCAGGACGGCCACCTCCGTCGCCGGTTCAAGTGCGCGGACCGGGGTCTCCTCGAACGTGAACGACGCCGGATGCAGCCGGTCCAGCAGACGCACGTGCTTGCGGAGCGTCTCGGCCAGGCCATGGCGGTCGAGCTCGGCCGGACGGAGCTCGACGATCACCGCGCGGAGCTCGGCCAGCGCCTCCCCCGCGAGCCGCTCCACCCGCTCCAGCTCCCCCAGCGCCCTGGCGGGGTCACGGGTCACCAGCGAGGCCGCCGCCTGGGCGGTGAGCCGCAGCGAGAACAGCTTCTGGGTCACCGCGTCGTGCAGCTCGCGGGCCATCCGGGTGCGCTCCTCCGCCAGCGCCAGCTCCCGGCCGCGCTCGTAGAGGCGGGCGTTGGTGAGCGCGATCGCGGCATGCGCGGCGAACATGGTCAGCAGCCGCTGGTCGGCCTCGGTGAAACCGCCGGGGATCTGCTTGTTGGACAGGAAGATGATGCCGAGCACCTGGTCGCCGTCGCGGATCGGCACCCCGAGGAAGTCCTTGAGCACCGGATGGGCGCGCGGCCAGTATTCGAACCTCGCGTCCCTGCGGATGTCGGGCAGCCGGACCGGCGTCCCCTCGCGCAGCATCGCGCCGAGCATGCCGTGCTGGCGGGGCATGGGCCCGATCGCGTCCCATTCCTCCTCCGAGATGCCCTCGGCGACGAACTCGGCGAACGCCCCCTCGTCGTCGGGCACGCCGAGCGCGGCGTAGCGGGCGTCCAGCAGCTGCCTCGCCGACCGCACGATGACCTGGAGCACCTCTCGGACGGACAGGTGCCGGGTCACCGCGAGAACGGCGGAGCTGACCGCGTACAGGACCGCGTCCCGGCCCTCGGCGGAGCCCGCCCCATACGGGGCCGCGTCCTGGTCTTCGTTCACGGAAAGACTTTAGGCGCCGTGACCGACCGGCCGCGTTACGCCGTGGGTCCTAGGTCCATCAGCCCATGGGGGGACCGGCCCTACGGCCGATGCGCATGAGATGTCCGGTTCCTACCGTCGAGGACATGACGAAGACCGCACTCATCACCGGTGCCTCCCGAGGACTCGGCCTGGCACTGGCCCGTTCCCTGGCCTCCGACGGCTGGCGGCTCATCCTCACCGCGCGAGGCGCGGACGCGCTTGAGTCCGTCGCCGGTGAACTCGGCGCCGTCGCCCTCCCCGGGGACGTCGCCGACCCGGCCCACCGGGATCGGTTGGCGCACGCCGTACAGGACCACGGCGGCCTGGACCTGCTGGTCAACAACGCCTCCGGGCTGGGCGCGGTCCCGCTCCCGCGCCTGGCCGGCTACCCGCTCGACACCCTTGAGGATCTGTTCAGGTCCAACGTGCTGGCCCCGCTGGCGCTGGTCCAGCTGCTCCTGCCCGGACTCAGGGAGCGGCGGGGAGCGATCGTCAACATCTCCTCCGACGCGGCGGTACAGGCCTACGAGGGCTGGGGCGGTTACGGCGCGACCAAGGCCGCCTTGGAGCAGCTGTCCAACGTGCTGGCCGTCGAGGAAACGGAGATCGCGGTCTGGTGGGTCGACCCGGGCGAGATGAACACGGCGATGCTGGCCGACGCGGTCGGCGCCGGGGACGCGGCGGCGGCCCCGGAGCCGGAGACGGTCGTGCCCACCCTGCGGCGGCTGATCGGGGAACGTCCGGCGAGCGGCCGGGTGAGCCACTCATGAGCGGGCTCGTGACGGACGCCATGGCGTCCGGCTTCGTGCTCCCGCACGAGCTGGAGGCGAACGAGCCACCGGAGGCGCGAGGACTGGCCCGCGACGGGGTACGGCTGCTGGTCTCGCGCGGCGACACCGGGGAGATCGGCCACCACACGTTCGCCGACCTGCCCGGCCTGCTCCGCCCCGGCGACCTCCTGGTGGTCAACAACTCCGCCACCCTTCCGGCCGCGGTCCGGCTCGACCGGCTGGCGGTGCACTTCTCCACCGAGCGCGAAGACGGGAGCTGGCTGGTGGAGCTGCGCCGCCGTACGGGAGGACGGACCGACCCCGGGAGCGCGGGCGCCGACCGGGACCCGCGCAAGCGGCGCGCGTCCGCAGGTCGCGCGGCCGTGAGCACGGACACGGCCGACGAGCCCTACGGGGGCGGCGCGGCCGGAGAGTGGCTGCCCCTGCCGGGCGGGGCCACGCTGCGTCTGCTGGAGCGGGAGACGCCGCGCCTGTGGCGGGCCCGGCTGGACCAAGACGTCCCTTCCTATCTGCGCCGGTACGGCGTGCCGATCCGCTATTCGTACGTGGATCGGGACTGGCCGCTGGCCGACTACCAGACCGTCTTCGGGGTTCGGCCCGGCAGCGCGGAGATGCCCAGCGCCGGGCGGCCGTTCACCGCCGGGCTGGTGACCCGGCTGGTCTCGTACGGGATCGGCCTCGCGCCGATCACTCTGCACACCGGGGTGGCCTCACCGGAAAAAGACGAGCCCCCCTACCCGGAGCGCTTCGAGGTGCCCGAGACCACCGCGCGACAGGTCGAGTCCACCCTCCGGTCCGGAGGCCGGGTGATCGCGGTGGGCACGACCGTGGTGCGGGCGCTGGAGACGGCCGCCCTGGCCGACGGCCACGTGCGGGCCGCGCAAGGCTGGACCTCCCACATCGTGACCCCCGCGGCCGGGGTACGGGCGGTGAGCGGCCTGATCACCGGCCTGCACGAGCCGCGCTCCAGCCATCTGCTGATGCTGGCCGCGATCGCCGGGTCCGAACTGCTCTCGCGGTCCTACGCGGCGGCGCTCGGGGAGAGCTACCTCTGGCACGAATTCGGCGACACCCATCTGATCATCCGGTAGCCAGTCAGGCACAAGGGGTTTCCAAGTCGGTCGTCCCATGCTGGGACGGCAATCGACGGGGGAACACCGAATTCCGACTGGAGTAAGAAATGCGCCGGCACCTGACCGCCTTCGCCGCCATCGCCCTGGCGGGAGGCATGCTGCTCACCCCTGCCACCGCCAACGCCGACACCAACGCCGACGCCGCCACGGCCGCGTCCGCCGCGGCCCGCCTGGCACCGGCACTGTCACCGCTGAAACTGACCGCCTACTATCCGCGCCGGGCCTACGCCGGCGACACGATCACCTACACGCTCAAGACCAGGAACGTCGGCGACTGGGCCACCGACATCGCCTACGTCGGAGGTTACGTTCCCAAGCAGGCGCGCAAGGTCCGGATCACCGGCCCCCTCGGGCTCCTACTGCGAGGTCGACGGGCGCGAGGCGGGCTGCCTGCTCGACACCCTGAAGCCGGGCAGGTCGGCCACGATCAAGGTCAAGGTGTGGCTCAGGGACAGCGCGCGGGGCACCGCGACGGCCGAGTTCGCCTCGGCGTCGATCGACGTGCCCGCGGGCGGTCTCGACACCCTGAACATCCGCGGCATCGACACCGGCACCGACCTGAAGTACGTGCGGGTGAAGACCAGGATCCTCCGGTGACCCGCAACGGTCCGGGACACGGCTCGCATCCGGGTTCCGGGCGCCCGCGGGCGGCTGCACGAAGCGAGTCGCCCGCGGTGGGATTCACGCCATTCCATACGGCCGGCGCACAACGTCTTCATGATAAATCACTTGAAAAGGTAGATTTTTACTTTACCTAATATTTGTGATAAAACGCTGCGGACTTCGACGGGGGCGGTCGCAGCGCCTCCGTACCCTCAGCTGGGAGACGTTTGATGCGCCACCCGATCTCCAAGATCGCCGCTCTTGCCCTGGTCGCTCCGCTCGCGGGCACGATGCTGCTCGCCACGCCGGCCTCGGCCGCTCCCACCAAGGCTCCCGCCGCGGCCGTCAAGAAGGCCGACGACCCCTACTCCTCGTTCGACATCCGCGTCTTGGCTCCGAGCAAGGTCCGGACCGGCGGAAAGATCTCCTACACCATCCAGGCCACCAACAAGGGCCCCCACCTGGCAGACTCGTTCTTCATCGGCGGCGTGCTGCCCAAGGGCTCCAGGATCATCCAGGCCTACGGCCCCAAGGACGCCGAGTGCGACTCCTACAAAGACGGCTTCTGGTGCTGGTACCCCGACGCCCTGAAGGTCGACGACAAGGCGGCCATCAGGATCGTGGTGAAGCTCGACAAGAGCTCCAAGCGCACCGCCACCGCCGTCCTCGGCGTCGACACCGTCGACCTGCCGACCGGCGCGGAGAACCTCAGCCGTGACGAGTTCGAGCGCATGGGCTTCAAGCGCTGGTACTTCGTGAAGAAGGTCAAGACCAAGATCACGCGCTAGGTCCTGTCGCACCTCGTGAAAGCCTCCACCCCGCCAGGGGCGGAGGCTTCCCGCGTTCCTGGGGCATGGTTCACCGGACACGGGCTCGCCGGACGCAGGTTCGCCGGACACGGGCTCGCCGGGCATGGCTCGCCGGACACGAGAGCGAGAGACGGGAGCGGAACGCGGGAGATGCGGACAACCTCATATGCGCCGGCGCCCCCGACCCGGCAGGATTTCCCCATGACCGCTTCCGAGCACCGCACGGCCCATGGCTGAGCTGAGGATCGTCCTGGCCGAGGACCACTACCTGGTACGAGAGGGCACCCGCCGCCTCCTGGAGGCCTCCGGGGAGATCGACGTGGTGGCGGCCGTGGGCAGCGCCGACGAGCTGCTCGACGCCGCCCGGCGGCTGCGGCCCGACGTGGTGGTGACCGACATCAGGATGCCCGGCTCGGCCGGCATCGTGCGCGCGGGCATGGAGGGGATCGACGCCGCCCATCGGATCCGGGAGTCCTCGCGGGACATCGGAGTCGTGGTGCTCTCCCAGTTCTCCGACGCGCTGTTCGCGCTGGACCTGTTCCGGGACGGCACCGAAGGCCGGGCGTACCTGCTCAAGGACCGGGTCGGGGACATCGACGAACTGCTCGGCGCGATCCGGTCGGTGGCCGCGGGCGGATCGGTGATCGACCCCAAGGTCGTGGAAGGCCTGCTGGCCAAGCGCGGGGTGAGCGACGCCCCGCCGCCCGCCGAGCTGACGCCCAGGGAGCTGGACGTGCTGCGGGAGATGGCTCACGGCCTGTCCAACGGAGGCATCGCCCGTGCCCTGCACCTGTCGGTCTCCGCCATCGAGAAACACGTGAACTCGATCTTCATGAAGCTGGCGCTGGAGAACAGCCCCGACACCCACCGCCGGGTGGCGGCCGTCATCGCCTACCTCGGGCCGCGGTGACGGGAACGCCCGTCTTCAGGCCGTACCGACGCAAGCGCCCGCTATCGGACCGCGGTGACGGGAGCGCCCGCTTTCAGGCCGCGATCCTGGCGCTGTGGACGGACGGGGCGACCACCACGGACGCGATCGACGACTCCGCCGCCCAGGCCAGGGACCTGCGATCGCGGGCCTGGACCGCGGGCAGCAGCGTCACCTCCACGGTCAGCCGCCGAGCCGCGGCCACCCGGCGGATCGAGGCCGACAGGGTGTCGTCGCCGACGTAGGCGGCCACGGCGGCAGGGACGCCGTCCGGACCCAGGTATCTGATCGCCACCGGCCGCACCGGGGCCCCGGCGTCCAGCGCCGCCTGGAACACCGCCGGCCGGAAGGCGCCCATCTCCCTGCCGCACCAGGTGGTGCCCTCGGGGAAGGCCGTCACCGGGTGGCCCTCGCCGAGAGACTCCGCCACCCGGCCGACCGCCCCGGGCAGCGCGGACAACCGCTGCCTGTCGATGAACAGCGCACCGGCACCCATCGCCAGCGCGCCGATCACCGGCCAGCTCAGCACCTCCTGCTTGGCCAGCGGGCGCGACGGCAGCACAGCGGCCATGACCAGCGGGTCCAGCCACGACACGTGGTTGGCCACGATCAGCGGAGCCGCCTCGGAGGCGGGGACGGCACGCGGCCCGGCGGCCGAACCGGCCAGGAAGGCGAAACCCTGCCGCACCTCGACCCGGACGCCGAGGACTCGTAGCACCAGCCGGGACCAGGCGCTCGCCAGCCGGATCCGCCCGGTCACGTCGAACCCGCGGGCGACGAGCGCGAGCACCGTCCCGACGAGAACCACCAGCGTGGCGGCCGCCACCCGCAGAACCCTGCGCGGCGGGGACACCGTGCCCTCGACGGGCGTGAGGCAGGTGGCGGGCATGCACGGCGCCACGGGGAGCCACGGATTCATGCGGAAGCTCCCAGGAAGTGTCGCAGGTAGCGGGGATCCAGATTGGCCATCGACAGCAGGACGAAGAAGTCGGCCGTGCCGAAGTCGAGGTCGTGAGCGGGCGGGCCACAGACCCACGCGCCCAGCCGGATGTAGCCCCGCAGCAGGGCGGGCACCTCGACCCGCTCGGGGCTCGGACCGCCGTGCCAGGGGCGGTGCGGGGTGACGCGGTACTGCGAGGGCGAGAGCGGCAGCCGGTCCATGACCCCGGCGGCATCGGCCACCGGCACCGAGCAGCACCCGGCCAGCCAGCCGTACCCTCCGGCGAGCATGTAACGCGCGATCCCCGCCCACATCAGCCCGACCACCGCGCCGCGCCGATGATCGGCGTGCACGCAGGCCCGGCCCGCCTCGACCATGTCCGGCCGGATGCCGGCCAGCGCGCCGAGGTCGAACTCGGAATCGGAGTGGAACCGATCGGCGTTGCGGGGGGTGAGCAGCCGGTAGGTGCCGACGACCTCGCCCGTGTCGCCGCGCCGTACCAGCAGATGATCACAGTAGGCGTCGAGCGGATCGACGTCCAGGCCGGTGATGGGAGTGTTCAGCCGGGCGCCCATCTCCTCGGCGAACACCTGATGGCGCAGGCGCTGGGCCTCACGCATCTCGGCGGCGGTGGTGGCCAGCCCGACCGTGTAACGAGCGACGCGGTGCTCCGTGGAGGTGGTCGTCATGGCTTCATGAAGACAGCCGCAGGTGACGTGGGACGGAAGGGGACCGCGAACTTCAGGCGTCCGGATGATGAACCGCATTCACGCTCGTTTCCAGGGCCAAGTAGCTTAGATATCGATGAACCAGCGCACGCTTCTGATCACGTTGACCGGCCCTGACCGACCGGGCGTCACCTCGAGGCTCTTCTCCGTCTTGGCCGGTTTCCCCGTCGTCGTCGCCGACGTCGAGCAGGTCGTCATCCGCGGCCGGCTCACCCTGGGCGTCCTCGTCGCCTACGCCGGCGACACCCCCACCGGGACGGGCAGCACCATAGGCGCCCTGTGGACCGCCGTTGAGCGGGCCGCCGAGGACATGGGGTTGCAGGTGGAGCTGTCAACCGGCTCCGACCCGCAGGAGAAGCGACGGCGTGGCCGGCTGCACGTCACCGTGCTCGGCTCGCCCCTGCAGCCCTCCGCGATGGCCGGCATCGCGGGCCGGATCGCCGCGGCCGGCGCCAACATCGACCGGATCGAGCGGCTGTCCAACTATCCGGTGACCTGCATCGAGCTGGCCGTCTCCGGCGCCGACCCCGACGCCCTGCGGGCCGAGCTCGCCGCCGAGGCGTACGCCCAGCAGGTGGACGTGGCCGTGCAGCGCACCGGCCTGCACCGCAGGGCCAAGCGGCTCATCGTGATGGACGTCGACTCCACGCTCATCCAGGCCGAGGTGATCGAGCTGCTGGCGGCGCACGCGGGCTGTCTGCAAGAGGTCGCCCGGGTCACCGAGGAGGCGATGCGCGGTGAGCTCGACTTCGCCGAGTCGCTGCGCCGCCGGGTCGCGCTGCTGGAGGGCCTGCCCGAAGAGACGTTCGAAAAGGTCCGCAAGGAGCTGGTGCTCACCCCCGGCGCCCGCACGCTGGTACGGACGCTCAAGCGCCTCGACTACCGGTTCGCGATCGTCAGCGGCGGATTCACCC
This sequence comes from Streptosporangium sp. CA-135522, assembly GCF_050949235.1. NCBI lineage: Bacteria > Bacillati > Actinomycetota > Actinomycetes > Streptosporangiales > Streptosporangiaceae > Streptosporangium > Streptosporangium sp. CA-135522. The sequence goes on along the minus strand of NZ_CP192026.1, from coordinate 585,956 downwards.
AGCTCACCGACGCCCTCGTCGCCGATCTCGGCATCGACTACTCCGCGGCCAACACCCTGGAGGTCGTGGACGGCGTGCTCACCGGGCGGGTCGTCGGCGACATCGTCGACCGTCCTGGCAAGGCGCGGGCGCTGGAGCGTTTCGCCCGCGAGGCGGGCATCCCGATCACCCAGACCGTGGCCATCGGCGACGGCGCCAACGACCTGGACATGATCGCGGCGGCCGGCCTGGGCATCGCGTTCAACGCCAAGCCGGTGGTCCGCCAGGCCGCCGACACCGCGGTCAACGTGCCCTACCTCGATTCCATCCTCTACCTGCTCGGCATCCCGCGCGCCGAGGTCGAGGCCGCCGACGCCGAAGACGGCGTCACCGTCGTGGAGCGGTGAGCGAGGCCAACCGAACGGCCTCCGCGCTGAGCCCCTTCAAGGTCGGTCGCGCCGCGGCGGCGTGCATGATCCCGCGGCGCACCCCGGTCATCCGGTCGGCCGCGCCCTCGGCCACCTCATCCAGCCGGCGCGCGGCCAGCACGTCCACATGCGCGCCCAGCTCGTCCAGGACACCGTCCAGGTCGTCGGCCGGCGCCTCCGGACGCTCCGTCCTGATCGCTTCGGCGACGTTCTCCAGCCGGTCGGCGACCATGTCGAGGACCGTCGCCGTGGGTCCGGACTCCTCGCTGGGCGGTGGCACGGCGAACAGTGCCAACGCGTTGTCCCGCAGCCGCTGAGCGGCCGTCACGGCGTCCCTGAGCCGCCGCGGCGCGCCGCCCCCGGGTTCCTTGTCCAACCGATCCAGCGAACCGGAGAACCGGTCGGCCGCATTCGCCGCGGCGGAGACCCTGGCGCGCACCTCGTCGGGGTCCTGGTCGATCAGCGACCGGACCAGCGCCGCGTGCTCTTCGAGCATGTCGGCCATCCTGCGGGTCAGCTCCACCCGCTGCCCCCGAGGCCACAGCAGCCTGGCGAAGAGCAGCGCAAGCGCCCCGCCCGCGATCGTGAGAGCCATCCGGACGGCCGCCGCGCCCCAGCCGAGGGGCACGGAGAAGTCCGACAGCATCAGCGACAGCGGCGTGGCGAAGACCGTCCAGTAACCGTAGCTGGCCCCTCGCAGCGCGAACCCCGGCACCGCGCAGACCGCGATGAACAGCAGCAGGTAGAGATGGCCGGGCGCGACCGCCAGCACCACCGCCGCGGCCGCCGCGCCCACCGCCGTGCCGATCGTGCGCAGCGCCACCCGCTCCACCGTGTCGCGGTAGGCCGGACGAAGGCTGACGATCACCGTCACCACGAACCACTTCGCGTAGTGCTCGTGGGTCACCAGCATCAGCGCCATGGCGAGGGTCACCGCCAGGCCCAGCCGTACCGGATGACGACCGGTCGAGAACACGGGCTTGCGCAACCGGCCGAACCTGGGCAGGCGCGGCCCGACCTCGACCCCCTCGACCGCCTGCTGCGCCACCGACCGCACGGCCATCCCGATCCGGTCCAGGCATCGGCGGACCTGCCCGAGGAGCGCCGCCGCGGGCAGCGGCGCGCCACCCGTGTGAGCGGTCCGGCGGATCTCCTCGACCCGGTCGGCGAAGCGCCCCATGGCGGCCAGCGCCTCGGGCAACGCCACCGGGCCGCCGAGCGTCACGGCCTCCCGCAACGCGCCGGCCAGCGCCCCGGTCGCCGCATCCAGCTCCCCGGCCCACTCCACGCCCATGTCCTCCCGTACGGCCGCCGCCCGCAGCACGCGCAACGCGACGGTCTCGTGGAAGACACGGGTCAGTGTGGCCAGCAGCCGCTCCAGGGCGCGGTCGTCCTCCTCGGAGACCCGGTAGAGGGAGAAGGCCCTGGCCGCCTCGTCCCGCGCGGTGACCCCGCGGCGGCGCAGCGCCTCCCAGCTCTCGTCGGACAGCGGGGCCCGGCCCGCGGCCTCCAACAGGTCGGCGAGTGCCGTACCGGCCTCCTCGAAGGCCGCACGCAACGGTTGCAGCCGGCGCACCGGCCATAGCACGACCAGGAACGACGTCATCAGCAGGCCACCGGCCGCGGTGATCCCCATGTGGACCGGCACGCTCATGTCCGACGGGGCGAAATACGTCAGAGCCACGGCGAGCACCGACGAGACACTGATCACCGGCCAGTAACCGCCCGCCATGGCGACCAGACCCACCACCACGGCGGCCGGCCAGGGATGAGGCTGGATCAACGCGCCGAGACCCGATCCGAGCGTGACCATGAGCGCGGCGACGAGCAGCTTGCGGGCGCGCTCCCCGTACGGCAGGCCCGGGGCGTCCCCGAAGGCGGTGAGATAGCCTCCCAGAGCCATCGCGGCGCCCTGGGGGACATGGCCGAGCCTGACCCCCAGCAGCAGCGGCAGGCAGATGCCCAGCGCGCACAGCAGGCCGTATCCCCAGGCCGGGCGGCCGGAGATCACGAAGTCGCCACGCAGCGCCTCGGCGATCCTCCGCATGCCACCCTCCGAGGTCGTCAGGACGGGGAGGTGGAACCGCTCCGCCCGTCTTCCGGGTGCATAATGCTCCCCGCCTTCCAGGGGTTTAATGCGCGTCGCGCCCCTGGCGCCGGATATCGGGGTTGAGAAACGCGGGAACAGCCGTTGCCGCCAAGAAGGATCTTGAAGGTTGACGATGCCGAGACGGGTGCCAGGAACGACACCAGATCCTGCGATGGTCGATAGCCTGTCGCCTATCGGATGAAAGGAGCCGTGCATCCGGCTTCTGATGGGAGCTCCCCAGCTCATTCGAGGCCGAGCACCACCGATCGCCGCCCGCGCCGGCTACAGCGACCCGCATGCCCTGTGCCGCGCCGTACCTGGCAGCGAGTCAGCCCGCGGCCTCGACGAAGGCACGCATTCGCGCGGTGACGCCCTTGGCGCGCCAGATCAGACCCCATTTCAGAGGCTTGGCGTCGTTGAACGGGACGTACACGATGTCGGGGCGCGCGTAGTAGAGCCGGGCCTGCTCCCCCACGGGGAAGACTCCCTGCCCCGCGCTGACGAGAGCCAGGATCTCCTGGAAGGTATCGGCCGACGGGCCGGGCTCGATGGGCCGGCCCGAGGGGGTTTGCCTGGGCGTTCGGTCCTCGCGCCAGGAGTCGGGGATCGCACCCGCCGCCTGGATCACCTTGTCCCGCGCCAGGTCTTCCAGGGACACCGAGGTACAGCGGGCGAAGGGATGCCCGGCCGACACGGCCAGCAGCCGCGGCTCGGTCATCAGCACCGGCCCCATGACCAGGTCCGGGTCGCGGAGGGGGAAAGCGGCGACCAGGAGGTCGACCTCACCGATCCGCAGCCACTGGACGGCCACGCTGATCTGGGCCTCGCGGATCTGCACCTCACAGTCTGGATGGCGCATGTTGAACCGGGCCGCGGCCTGGACCAGCAGCTGGCCCGCGGCGGCGCTGACGAAGCCGATGCGCAGCGTGCCGCTGACGCCGCGACTGGCGTCGGTCGCCCTCTTCAGCCCTGCCTGGATCTGCTCGTAGGCGGGCCGGAGATCCTCCAGCAGCTTCTCCCCGACCGGCGTCAGCCGGACGCTGCGACTGGAGCGTTCGAACAGCGCACCGCCGATCAGCCGCTCCTGCTTCCTGATCGCCTGACTGACCCGCGCCGGGGACACATGCAGCCGCTCGGCCGTGCACCCGAAGTGCAGCTCCTCGGCCAGGGTCAGAAAGATCTCTATGTCCCGCATCTCCATGCACGCCCCCTTAACCACAGGATTAAGGATTGTTGCAGGATTCGTCGTTGATCCGCGCAGCAGATCGAACGGATGCTTGACCTCGTGCGCAAGCCCGTTTACTACATCGACGGCTTCATCGCCGGCCCCGAGGGGTGGTTCGACTTCTTCGCCTTCGAGGGCGACCTCGCGGCGGCCGTCCTGGCCGACCACCCCGAGACCATGCCGGGCCCCGCCCGCGAACCGCTGGGGATCGCCGGCAAGATCTCGATATCCGGACTCCCGGACCACGAGCTGGCCCATCACGGGAGATAACTGTGAACATCATCGCCTCCACCGTGTCGCTCACCGTCGACGACGTGGCCGCCTCCAGCCTGTTCCTCACCTCCCACCTGGGCTTTCGGGAGGTGATGGCCGCCGAGGGGTTCGTCTCCCTGACCCGGGACGACGCGGCGCCCGACATCGTCCTGCTGCGGCGCAGCACCGAAGTGCTGCCCGAAGGCCTGCACGACCAGCGCCTGGCGGACCTCATCGTGGCCTTCACCGTGACCGGCATCAACGCCGAGGAGGAACGCCTACGCGGTGAGGGCGCCAACATCACCATGCCACTGCGCACCGAACCCTGGGGCGAGCGACTGCTCCAGCTCACCGATCCCAACGGCGTGGTGGTCCAACTCGTCGAATGGATCGCCCCCGCCGGAGCCTGATCAGAACGTCTCCAGATCCGTCGATGACGGCAACTCGGTGAACGTCGAGTACGCGGCGACCTTCTCATCGGTCAAGGACTCCACGGGCCTGAGCGCCAACCGTGTAGATCACCTGTTTCCGCCACGTGATTCACCGTTGAACCCCAGATCACCTTCACCTCAACCGCAGCTCAACGCCATGATCCTTCTCAGCGCCAACGGCCGTTCCTACGTTTCTCGACCCCGGATATGTCCCCGCGGTCTTCGGGTGCTCAGTGCTCCTCGGACTCAGTGCTCCTCGGACTCAGTGCTCCTCGGACTCAGTGCTCCTCGGACTCAGTGCTCCTCGGACTCAGTGCTCCTTGGGACGCCAGCGGGCGATGCCACGGCCCGCGTCGAGCCCGGACCATTCACCCTTGGCCTCGATGACGGCGAACGCGCCGGGCGGGAACCCGGTGTCGCCGTCTCGCGTGGTGAGCTGCATGACCAGCTCGTGGACACCCGGGTTGTGCCCGACCAGCGCCAGCGTGCGGACCTCGGGATCGCTGCGCCGGATCAGCGTCAGGAGCTCGTCGGCGTAGGCCTCGTAGATGGCCGGCTCGAAGGTGATGTCCGCGTCGGGCAGCGCCAGGGTGGCGGTCTGCCTGGTCCGCATCGACGGCGAGCAGAGCACCAGGTCGGGGCGGAGGTCCAGGTCGGTGAGCGTCTGGCCGGCCTTGCGGGCGTCGCGCTCGCCGCGCGCGGTGAGAGGACGCTCGCGATCGGCCAGACCGGGGATGTGCGCCGCCTTGGCGTGCCGCAGCACGACCAGCGTGCGGGTCGTCACCTCGCCGCCCACATGGCGAGCCCCACGATCACCGCGAACACCGCGACCATCGCCAGCAGGATCAATACGAGCGTCTTGCCTCCGGAGGGCTGCTGTTCCATACCGCCAGTTTCCCATCGAAGGGCCCCGCTCATGCGGAAGGGGTGCGCGGCATCGCACACCCCTTCCGGACGACCTCGTTCACCCCTTCCAGGTGATCTCGTTCACCCCTTCCGGATGACCTCGCTCACCTCTTCCGGATGACCTCGCTCAGCTCGAAATCGGCTCGCGCTCGCGCTTGACGTTGTTCTCCTCGGTCGGGGCGATGCTCGCCGACCGCCGCTTGGAGACGACCACCGCGCCGACGACGATGCCCGCCGCGACCACGGTGACGCCGATCCGCAGTGCCACATTGTCGGCGTAGGTCACCACGGCAGGAGCGATCAGCAACGCCACCAGGTTCATCACCTTGAGCAGCGGGTTGATCGCCGGGCCCGCGGTGTCCTTGAACGGGTCGCCGACGGTGTCACCGATGATGGTGGCCTCGTGGGCCTGCGAGCCCTTGCCTCCGTGGTGGCCGTCCTCGACCAGCTTCTTGGCGTTGTCCCAGGCGCCGCCGGAGTTGGCCAGGAACACCGCCATCAGCGTGCCGCAGGCGATGGCGCCGGCCAGGAACGCGCCCAGCGGCGCATAGCCCAGGGCGAAGCCGACGGCGATCGGCGTGAGCACGGCGAGCAGGCCGGGCGTGGCCAGCTCACGCAGCGAGTCGCGGGTGCAGATGTCCACGACCCTGCCGTAGTCGGGCAGCTCCGTGCCGGCCATGATCCCCGGCTTGGTGCGGAACTGCTCGCGCACCTCGAAGACCACCCGCCCGGCGGCCCGGCCGACCGCCATGATGGCCAGACCGGAGAACATGAACACCACCGCCGCGCCGATGATCAGACCGACCAGCACGTTCGGGGAGTCGACGCTGAGGCTGAACGCGCTGAAGGAGCCCAGCACGTCCTTGACCCCCTGGGTCGCCTTGGCGAGCTGGGTCTCGATCGCCGTCCGGAACGCGCCGAACAGCGCCGTCGCGGCGAGCACCGCCGTCGCGATCGCGATGCCCTTGGTGATGGCCTTGGTGGTGTTGCCCACCGCGTCCAGAGACGTGAGCGCCTGGGCACCCTCCCCGTCGACGTCCCCCGACATCTCGGCGATGCCCTGCGCGTTGTCGGAGACCGGGCCGAAGGTGTCCATCGACACGATCACCCCGACCGTGGTCAGCAGCCCGGTGCCCGCCAGGGCCACGGCGAACAGGGCGATGGTGACGTTGCCGAAGCCCAGCAGGAACGCCCCGTAGACGGCGGCGCCAATGATCAGCGCCGAGTAGACCGCCGACTCCAGGCCGACGCTGATGCCCGACAGGATGACGGTGGCGGGGCCGGTGCGGGCGCTCTCCCCGATGTCCTTCACCGGGCGACGGTTCGTCTCGGTGAAGTAGCCGGTGAGGATCTGGATGGCACTGGCCAGCACCAGGCCGATGAGCACCGCCCCGATGGCGATCAGGCGCGGGTCGGTGGTGATCGCGGCGATCTCCGGGCTCACCCCGGTCAGGTCGGCGAAGCTGCTGGGCAGGTAGAGGAAGGCGGCCCCGGCGACGAGGATCGCCGAGATCACGGCGGAGATGAAGAAACCGCGGTTGATCGCGGCCATGCCGGAGCGGTCGCCGCTTCGCGGTGAGGTGGTGAAGATGCCGATGATCGCGGTGATCACGCCGATCATCGGCACGATCAGCGGGAACACCAGGCCCTCGGTGCCGAAGGCGACCTTGCCGAGGATCAGGCTGGCGACGAGCATGACCGCGTAGGACTCGAACAGGTCGGCGGCCATGCCCGCGCAGTCACCGACGTTGTCGCCCACGTTGTCGGCGATGGTCGCGGCGTTGCGCGGGTCGTCCTCGGGAATGCCCTGCTCGACCTTGCCGACCAGGTCGGCGCCGACGTCGGCGGCCTTGGTGAAGATGCCGCCGCCGACGCGCATGAACATGGCGAGCAGCGCGGCGCCGAAGCCGAAGCCCTCCAGCACGGCCGGGGCGTCGCCGCCGTAGGTGATCACCACGATGGCGGCGCCGAGCAGGCCGAGACCCACGGTGATCATGCCGGCCACGCCACCGGTGCGGAAGGCGATCCGCATCGCGACCTTCTCGCCGGACTCACGCGCCGCCGCGGCGACGCGGACGTTTCCACGGACCGCCAGCCACATGCCGATGAAGCCGGTCAGCGCGGAGAAAACCGCGCCGACCACGAAGAAAACCGATCGGCCGATGGCCACACCGGTCGATTCGGCGGGGAGGAGATAGAGCAGGAAAGGGATCAGGATGACGAACACCGCGAGCGTCCGGAACTGCCGCGCCAAATACGCGGAGGCTCCTTGCTGTACGGCGCGCGCGATGTTCTGCATGCGCTCGGTGCCTTGACCCGCGGCGAGCACCTCCCGCACGAGGACGCCGGCGACGGCGAGTGCGAGCAGGGCCACGACGGCCACCACTATCACGATGTTGAAATGGGAACCGCTCAGGGACACCGCTGGCTCTTCGGCAACGGCTAGATGGAGCTCAGACATCGACTCTCCTCGGCAAGACGGGAACACGTCCTGCCCGGAGCACGCCGCGGTGGGTGGTCGGCAGACGGAGCGGCGCACTCCGGGTGTTGGCAGTGCCGCTTCCGGTTGCGTCCGCAGACTTCCCACGGAATTGAGCCCGTTTACGGGTCGATCCGAAGGACAAACCTTGGCCGGTGCCGGGAGTCTACGCAGCTACGACGCGGATATGAAGCCTCTGCGCGCGGCCAATTAATGGCGCGCCCAGTAATCGCTGTCGACCAGCCTGCTTATAGGGTCATTTCGCCTGTCGCATCAAATTCCAAACCCCTATTTCCCCCCTGTTTCGGTCTGGACATATCAAAATTATGTTTTGACCGAAAATGAGGGCTCCATACGAGTAGCCGGGCGCGTCCGATGGACGCGCCCGGCTACCGAAGCTCCGCTGTCAGGCCGGAGACAGGCCGTTGGTCGCCGCGGGCCAGCTCATGCGAATGCGCATGCCCTTGGGGCTCGGGTAGACCTGGACGTCATCAGCCAGTCCCACGATGACCGCAATGCCGAATCCGGTCATCAGAGTGTCGGGAAGCTGCCCGAGCGGATCGTCGAACCGTAACAGCTCGCGTTCCTGCTCAAGCTCGTCACTGGGGGCGGAGTCGGTGACGATCACCTCGAACCGCCCCAGATCATCACGCAGCTCGATGCGGATCGGCTCTCCCGGGCAGTGAAGGCGGTGTGCCTCAACAGCCCGGGAGCATGCCTCACCGACGGCGAGCCGTACCTCGTCCAGCAATGACTCCTCAACGCCGGTGCGCCTGGCGATCGCCGTGGCGACCAGGCGTGCCGTGCGCACGTGCGCGGGGAGAGCGCTGAACGTCAGCTCGACGGTAGCCACGACTACTTGTCTCGACCGTGGGCTTCCTTGGCCTCTTCCACCGAGGCGTAGATCCCGAAGACCTTGGTCAGCCCGGTGATCCGGAAGATCTTCAGGATGCGCTCCTGGGTGCAGACCAGCTCCAGAGAGCCGTCGTGCGCCCGAACTCGCTTGAGCCCGCCGACCAGGACACCAAGGCCCGTTGAGTCAAGGAAGTCCACCTTCTCCATGTTGACCAGAAGATGGAAGTTCCCCTTGTTGACCAGGTCGATCAGGAGCTCACGCAATCTGGGCGCGGTGTAGACATCGATCTCACCCTCGACCTCGACGATGGTGAGACGGTCCTCGGAATGGTGGTCCAACTTCAGATCCACAGATCCTCCAGCGCCTTGCCTGCGAAAAGTACCTATTCAGGCGTGACTCCTGGGACCGGGTGGCCCCCAGACGACAAGCCCCGACGCGCGGCATTCAACCATGCGTACGCTCAGTGTCTATACGAAATCACGATTCCCGGCGACTCTGCCCACAGATGCCAGACTGGAAACCAGTGACTCCGCCCTCATCCTCCTCGCTCCGAGCGGGTTCCGCGCTCACTTACCTGCTCGGCGTTCCCGCACGTCGTGACCGCGTGACCCACGTGGAGCACGTTCCCGCACGTCAGGCCGGTCAGGCCCGCTGGCCGGACTGGGTTCCCGAGAGCCTGGTTACGCGCTGGGCGAACCACGGCATTTCGGGCCTATGGCCTCATCAGGTCGAGGCAGCTGAACTGGTTCATCGTGGTCAAAACGTGATCATTGCCACAGGGACCGCCTCGGGCAAATCCCTCTCCTACCTGGTACCCGCCCTCTCCTCGGTGATCGAAGGCGGCACGATCCTTTACCTCACCCCTACCAAGGCGCTGGCCGCCGACCAGCTCCGCGCCCTCGACGAACTCGGCGTCTCCGAGCTGCGCGCGGCGACCTTCGACGGCGACACCTCCTTCGAAGAGCGCGACTGGGTCCGCCGGCACGCCAACTATGTGCTGACGAACCCGGACATGCTTCACCGCACCCTGCTGCCCCGGCACGCCCAGTGGTCGTCCTTCTGGCGGCGGCTGCGGATGGTCGTGGTGGACGAATGCCACGGCTACCGGGGCGTCTTCGGCTCCCACGTGGCGCAGATCCTGCGCCGCCTGCGCCGGATCTGCACGCGGTACGGCTCCCGCCCGGCCTTCCTGCTCTCCTCGGCCACGGCCAGCGAGCCCGGGGCCTTCGCCGCACGCCTGACGGGCCTGCGGACGGCCGAGGTGACCACGGACGCCTCGCCTCGGGGGGCGACCACCTTCGCCCTGTGGGAACCTCCCCTGACCGATCTGCGCGGCGAGGGCGGCGCCCCCCTTCGCCGCCCCGCCACCGCCGAGAGCGCCGACCTCCTCGCGGACCTGGTGATCGCCGACGTCCGTACCCTGGCCTTCGTCCGCTCTCGCCGCGCCGCCGAGTCCGTGGCGCTCACCACCCGGGCGAAACTCCAGGACCTCGTGGTCGAGGTGGGGGCGCCCGGAGACCTGCCGGACAGGGTGGCGGCCTACCGGGCCGGATATCTGGCCGAGGACCGGCGCGGACTGGAGAAGGCGTTCCGATCGGGTGACCTGCTCGGGCTGGCGACGACCAATGCCCTGGAACTCGGCGTCGACGTGTCGGGACTGGACGCCGTGCTCATCGCGGGATGGCCGGGGACCCGCGCCTCGCTCTGGCAGCAGGCCGGACGGGCGGGACGAGCGGGACAGGACGCCCTGGCAGTGCTGATCGCCCGGGACGACCCGCTGGACACCTATCTGGTCCACCACCCCGAGGCGCTGTTCGGCCGACCCGTCGAGGCGATCGTGCTCGATCCCGACAACCCCTACGTGCTCGGCCCGCACCTGTGCGCCGCCGCCGCGGAGATTCCGCTCACCCGGGATGAGCTGGAGATCTTCGGCCCGACCACCAAGGAGGTGCTCGCGAGTCTGACGGGAGAAGGCCTGCTCAGGGAACGCGCCACGGGCTGGTTCTGGACCAGGCGGGAACGGGCCACCGACCTCGCCGACATCCGGGGCGCGGGCGGTGCGCCGGTCCAGGTGGTGGAGGCGTCGACCGGCCGGCTGCTCGGCACCGTGGACGAGCCGTCGGCCCACACGAGCGTGCACACCGGAGCCGTCTACGTCCATCAGGGTGAGACGTATCTGGTCATCGAGCTCGACCTGGAGGCGGAGGTCGCGCTCGTCGAGGCCGGAACCCCCGACTACACGACCTTCGCGCGGGACGTCACCGACATCTCCGTCCTGGAATCTCTCCGCTCGCACCCACTCGGTCCGGGAGAGCTCCATTTCGGCTCCGTGGAGGTCACCCGCCAGGTCGTCTCCTACCTCAAGCGCCGCGCCCAGAGCGGCGAGCTCCTCGGCGACGAGACCCTCGACCTGCCCCCGCGCACGCTGCGCACCCGCGCGGTGTGGTGGACGCTGCCCGCTTCCGTGATCGTCTCCCTGGCCGAGGAGGGCCTCGATCTCGGCGGAGCCGCGCACGCGGCGGAGCACGCCTCCATCGGCCTGCTGCCGCTCTTCGCGACCTGCGACCGCTGGGACATCGGCGGTGTCTCCACCGAGCTCCATCCCGACACCGGGCTGCTCACCGTCTTCGTCTACGACGGTCACGAGGGGGGCGCGGGCTTCGCCGAACGCGGCTACGCCCGTGCTCTCGACTGGCTCACAGCCACCCGCGAGGCCATCGCCTCCTGCGAGTGCGAACGCGGCTGCCCTTCGTGCATCCAGTCGCCCAAGTGCGGCAACGGCAACGAGCCCCTGGACAAGGCGGGAGCCCTCCGGCTCCTCGCCGTCCTGCTCTCTCTCGACGCTCCGGAGCCCTGACGGCCCTCGGGAACCGGACACCACTGAGAAGCCCCGACCCCAGGAACCCGGGCACTGCGGAGAAGCTCCGATCCCGGTAGCACGGGCACCACGGAGAAACCCCGACCCCGGTAGCACGGGCACTGCCGAGAAGCCCCGACCCCAGGAACCCGGACACCACTGAGAAGCTCCGATCTTGGTTGCCCACGCCTTCATCGTGGAGGCGGCCGGTCAGTCACCACCGTCGCGACGGCCGCCGGGGTAAGAGGGATCCTCTTCGTCTGCGGCCCAGAAGTCGGTAGCTCCCGGCTGCGGGCGCTCCCAGAAACCGCTGTCTTCCATGGATCGGGGCGCGGGAGGGAGGTAGTCGTCCCACCGGTCACCGATCCGGACTGCGATCGGAGCGACCGCCCTCACCTCGGGAATCGGCGCTGCCACGGGCAATGCCTGAAGAGAGGGCTCAGACCGGGATATGACCGCGGGTCCGCGGACTCCGGATCCGGAAGCTCCCGATTCGGCTTCGGGGCATGTGTCCGGCCGCTCGGGAACCCGGTCGGGCGAGGCTTCCCGAGCGAGGGCCGAGGCGTGAGGGGCGGAAAGCGGCTGTACCGGAGAGTGAGTGGAAACCCGCCGCACCGAGGAAGGCCGCACGGAAGCCGAGTGCGCCGAACCCTGCTGGAAGTCACGAGTCTTGACCACGGCGAGAATGACCGCGGGCCGCCGGACGGCGGATGCCGTGGAAGCAGCCGTCGCCGGAGCGGCCGTCGCAGGAGCAAATGACCCGGAAGCGGATGTCCTGATGTTTCCGGCCATCTTGGAAGCGATCTTGGGCGTGTCGTCATCGCTGGGGTCGAAGTCCGTCGCCACCGCTTGGCCACCACTGGTGTGCGCGGCCAGCAGTTTGCGGCGGAACCAGGCACCGCCATGTGCACCGAGCAACAGCAGGATGAGGGCACCTGCGATGAAGATGCCGTACTGGCTGATCCCGCCGACCGGAGACTCCGAAGATCGCGCCATGATGTCGGTCTTCGTCGCCGGCATGGTGTCCGTCCCGGTGCTCATGGAGTCAGCAGCCGACTCCGGTTCGGCCTCGGCTCTCCCCTTGGTGTCAATCCCCTTGTCGTTTCGCTTGGCAGGCGGCCGTGCGACCTTGTTCGCCCCTTTGTCCTTGCCCCTGTCTCCGCCCTTGTCTCTGACCGTCTCCGAGTCTCTGCCCTTGTCTCTGACCGTTTCCGAGAGACCGGGCCTCCTCGCGGGCACGACCGCCGACTTCGGCGACCGTGTCGGGGCCGTCGTGGGCTTCCTGGCAGGCAGCCGCGGCAGGTCCTGAATCCCACTCTGCCTCTTGTCGGCCTTCTTGCCGCCGCTCTTTCGGCCCTGCTGGTCGCTTGTCGGGTTTTTGCCGGTTTTCTGCTGATCCGCGCTGTCGCGCGTCTCGGCGCCTTTCTGGGTGTCGGTGCTCTGGTCGTTCTGCGGGACCCCCGGGGCGGGGACTCTGATCGAGACGACGGCCGATTCTCCCGAGGAGAGGGTGCCGCCATTCCCGTTGCTGCGCAGCGCCTGCACCATGAACCCGATCCGCTGGCCGGCCGCCTTCGCGGGAACCGACAGGGTCGCCCTGCACGAACCGCCGGAACAGGCGCTGCCCACCTGCACCGAACCGACCTTGCCGGTCTGGCTCGTGGAAATCTCGTAGCCCTGCAGGTCGGGCTCTGCCCCCTTGTTCCAGGTCACCACGGCGTGGTCGCCTTGCAATCTGGCGGCCACTCCGCTCGGCGGTGCCGGAGGAACGGCCTGCGTCAGGGTTTCACTGGTTTGATGCCATTCTCCGCCGAGGATCTTGCCTTTCTGCTCAAGCCTGATCTCATAACTTCCGTTGGGGCGATCGCGAGGATCCCACGAGTAGGAGACCTTTCGATCCCCTTTCGCCACCTGCCGGCCATTGACGAAAAGGACGGCGTCGAAAAGCGGATCGACGGTGCCGGAAAGTGTCACCGCCTGGTTGGAAGTGACTCGCGAGGGGACGTCCAACCGCGCCACGGCCTGCGCCGGGCCCGGGGCTGCCAGCACTACCGACACGGACACGATCGGTGCGATGACCGCCACGGCGATCAGCCTGCGAACCGTCGTCACGACGTTTCCCTTCGTCGAGATCCGCACGCCGCTCGGCCACTCGCGGTGCGAGTGGTCGCACGGCGACCGGACGCGCCAGTCCTCCAGGCCGACTCGCATCGGCCCGGCCCGCCGAACCTGCCGTCGCGATCAGAACGGGCGGCTCGGCAGCGCCGTGCAGCCCTGGAACTCGCGACCTCCCCTTCCCATGGCTGGGAACGAGACAGCATGGACCATGGGTAAGCGGAACCTTACGTGAGATTTCCGATTTTTGGACATGCCGTCTAAGAAGTCGTGATTCGATTGCGACCTTGCCTCTCAATGACTCGGTAGCCTTGTCGAATCCCTCTTTTCCCGGAGTCCTCACTTGTCCTCACCGGCTTCTCAACGCCGAACTTCTCAACACCGAACTTCTCAGCACCGAGCTTCTCAACGCTGAACTTCTCAACCGATGGGGCCGGCGATGTGAACGGGACCGGCACGTGCGTCGGCCGTGATCGCCCGGTCGCCGACGACGGGCAGCGAAAGCCGCACCACCGCCTGGACGTCGGCGATTCCGTCAGCGCCGACGACGCATCGCATGATCCTGGCTCCATTGGATTCGGCCAGCGAGGAGGCCTCGGCGCATCCGCGATCTGGAGCGGCGAACGCCAGCCGCGCGGCGGCGAGTGCGCTCAGATCGGCGGCAGCCTGGACCCGATGACGGGCCACCCTGGCCGCGCCGGCGAACATGACCGCCGTGGCCACCGCAAAGATCAAGGCAATGAGCCCGACCGCCCAGATCGTCGCCGATCCTCGGTCTCTTTCTCTCGACTCTCCGGCCCCGACCCCTCCCGGCCTTCTCCCCCCGACCCCTCCCGGCCTTCTCCCCCCGGGCTTTCTCGGCTCTCTGACCCCAGGCTTTCTCGGCTCCCCGGCCTCGGACCCTCCCCGCTCTCTGCTCACAGGCTCCCCGCTTCCCACTCTTGAGGCCGACGTCTCCAGCTCGGCTCACCGTTCCACCCCCGGCTCGGTGGCGGAGAACGCGGTCGCGCCAACGGTGACGCTCGGAAGCGAAGCGCCCCATCGAGGTCTGACGCTCGCCGACACCTCCACCCGGGTCATCTCCGCACTTCGGGTCACCACGACGTGCGCGCCGGCCGGAGCAGCTGCCAGAACACCGTCTCGCACCTGCTGCAGCGGCTCACCCCGCGACGCGGCCCGAGCCCCGGCCCGAGCCGCGTCCACGCACTCCAGTTGCGCCCCGACCGCCGACACCGCCCACAGTGCGGCGGCCAGCACCACCACGACACCCGGCAGAACCATCGCGGTCTCCGCGGTCACCGACCCCCTCGACCGGTAGGACCGATGGGACCGGTGGGAGGAGACTCTTCGCCCGTCGGCAGTCACCCGGCCACGGTCAACGCCCGGTTGATCAAGCCTGAGATCATTTGCTGGACCTCTGGGCTCGTCACCACCTTGAAAAGGAGCGCGGCGAAAGCACAGGCGGCGATTGTGCCGACCGCGTATTCAGCGGTGGACATGCCCCGATCGCGACCCGCGCCGGTTGTCAGCAGCGCCCATCGGGCGCGCAGCCACCGTGATCGGTCACGCAGGGCGCCGTCAGCGGTCGATCGAGCCATCGTTTCCTCCCGGAAATCCGGCCGGGTCCAACGCCCGGCATCTGTTGCACCAGATTTCCCTACGGACACGCAGCCGCGTGGACGCGAACGGCATTCTGTGGAATTCGCCTCACCGCCTGTGGACAACGATGAAGCGTGGTCACCGGAAAGACTCGGGTAGCCGCGGTTACGCCGGCTCGTCCCGTTTGGCCAGCTCGGCGTTGAGCCGTAGAGCCTCCGCCAGTTGATCTTCCAAAATGATGATGCGGCAAGCAGATTCCAGGCCGGTTCCCTGGTCGACCAGTTCGCGCGCCCGAGCGGCGAGGCGGAGCTGGTAGCGGGAGTAACGGCGATGGCCGCCACTCGACCGCTGTGGCTCGATCAACTTCGCGGTCCCGAGACTGCGCAGAAACGCGGGGGTGACGCCGAGAATCTCCGCGGCGCGACCCATCGAGTAAGCCGGATAGTCATCGTCGGCGAACTTGTCGGCCGAAGCCGAAGGAACTGAACCCATCACACCTTCCGGGAACGCGGACAAGGGCCCCGGTGCATATAAGCACCGGGGCCCAGAGAGTTTCAACACCATCTACCGACTATCACGTCGGCTTTTCGATTTAGCACAAACCTCCTCGTATGGGCAGGGCACTGGAGCGCATATTCGCAACCGGAGACCACCTTCCATTTCGTGGAGCTGTGTCACCCGTCCGGCAATGCCGCATCCGCCACGGGCGATCCTGATGGCGCCTGAACCTCCCCTTCCTCTTATACGAAGACTTGCGATTCTTCCATCGCGGCTCGATGGCCGCCTGTCGGCCGGTCGCCCCGCCGGAGCCCTTTCACTGTCCTGGCCCCGCCGAGCCCGAGCGTGCCGTCGAACTTCCACGGCAGGTCATCGTCGCCATGCCGCATTGATCTTCACTGCGACAAGACAAAGACTAGCCGCATAGGCTCAGGATGTCTACCATGGCCACAACAGATTTAAGCCGATGGTCAAGCTAGACAATCTGCACATCGGACAGCATGCCCGCCGGCCGAGATGGCCGCCAGGCAGGGAGGAGCCGATGCTCGACTCCTCAAAAAAGATCCTCCATCACCGGCGACCCTTCCCGCCTGTCCACAGGCCCTACCTCCACCTGTGGACAAAATTGGGGCAGTCAGTAGAAACCTGTGGATAACTAAGGAAGCAGCACGTCACCGGCGAGACCGGCCACAACGGGAACGATGCCGAGGAAGACGAAGGCCGGCAGGAAGCAGAGGCCCAGCGGGGCGACCGCCTGAACCCCGACCCGTCGAGCAGCGGCCGCCGACGCGGCGCGGGCGGCGTGGCGCGAGTCGTCGGACAACCTGGCGAGAACGTCCGCCACCGGGGCTCCGCTGACGGCGGCCCGGCTCATCGTGCGGGCCAGCGGAGCCAGCGCGCGTTCGGCCGCAAGGACCTGCCAGGCACGCTCCGGCGCGGCACCCAACCTCAACTGCCCGCTCACCCAGGCCAGCCGGTCACCGAGCGGACCGCCGAGAGCCTCAACGGTGACATCGATGGCCCCGGTGATGGGCTGCCCGGCACGCAGGCAGGCGACCATGAGATCGGCCGCCAGCGGTAGATCGGCCATCACCCGATCGCGTTCCCGGCGAAGCCGGGCCGGCTCCCGTCTTCGGACGAGCACCAACGCGACCACCGAACCCGCCACCCCGGCCACGACTCCCGGCACTCCACCGACGAGGAGAAACACCATCAGCCCGATGGCGATGGAAAGTGCCGTCTCTCCCCGGCTCGGCCGCCGGCTTCCAGTCGAATCGCGGACCGCTCCCGTATGTGGGGAGAAGGAGGACATCCGGGCCCCGGACGATGCTTCAGCCGGCCCCGCCGAGCGCTTCCGCCAAACTCGATGGAGGCGCTCGGCGGGATCATCGGGTGAAACCCACAGCCACCCGACGACCCCGGCGAGGGCACCGGCAAGCAAGATGATCACTAGTTTCGCTCCTCACATTCGCCCGGCCACGAACCGGGACAACGAGCCGCACCCGAATCCACCGGGAACCGGGGTGTCGTATCGACACCGTTCTCCAGAGCCGGCAGGCAGCCGCAGCTGACCTGACGCCGTTGAACGGAGAGCGGCCCGGGCGCGACAGCCTCCGACGTCTCACGAGCTGGAGAGTGCGTTGCCGGCCGGAGAGGGTCAGGCCTGTTGGGCATGAGTGATCAGCCGATGAGTCCACCACAGGCCGCAGCCGTCGAGCCCGAGACCGACCACCAGGCAGACCAGACCCGCCGGGCTGCCGAGCAGGAAATGCAAAGGGCGCATGCCCAGGCCCATCGCCATCAGGAGGCCGAGCACGGGGAGCCCTGCCAGCAGGCGGGCGGTGGCGCGGGGGCCGGCCAGCTGGGCGGTGACGTCCTGGCGGTGGGCCTGCGCCTCTCTGAGAGAACCGGTCACGCGATCGACCAGGACCGACAGGGCTGCCCCGACGGTCACACTCGCCTGCCAACAGGCGGCCAGCCCGCGGAAGGCCTCGCCCCCCTGCTCGGGTGCCGCAGCCAGCAGCGCCGCCGGGACATCGCCGCCGTCTCTCGCGGCGGCGATCAACGGCCGCAGTGCGACCGGATCGGGAAATTCGGCGGCCGACACGGCTCTGGCCAGTGCCTCACCGGCCGTTCGGCCGGCGGCCAGCTCGGCCGCGAGCCCCTGGCACAGCTCGATCGACGCGGCCCGCCAGGCAGCCGTTCGCCTGGACGGCCGTGAGCGGCCGATGAATCTCGTGCGAAGCGAACGCGATTCGCCCTGGGAACGTCGCCGTATCCACCACAGGCGCGCCGTTTCAGGATCGGGCCCGGTCCACAGCCACGCGGCCAGGGCGGCAAGGAGAACGGCCATCATCGTCATGACGGTGTCCCATGGACGTCCGGGACACGGCCCTCGGGTGGCCGGGGTGTCATGGCGGGGTCGTGCGTCCGCTCGCGGTGACGGTCGAGCCGCCCGGGATCGTATGGTCTGCGCGTCGGGCCGGATGAGGCGGTGAGTCCGGACGCTCGAGCCGCGAGAGCGGGAAAACCCGGGCCGGTGGTCACTCGACCGTCCGAGGAGAACGCGAGGGCGGCCTCGGCATCGACCAGGCCCGAGGGGCGGCGGGTCATCATGCAGATCTCGGCCACCCGGCGGCGGCCATCGGCGTGATCGCGGACCAGATGGATGACGACGTCCAGCGCGGCGGCGATTTGGCTGTGCACCGCCTCACGGCTGAGGCCGGCCGCGCATCCCAGCGCTTCCAGACGGGGCGGCACATCGGCCGCGGTGTTGGCATGGAGGGTGCCACAGCCGCCCTCATGCCCGGTGTTCAGGGCGGCGAGAAGATCGACGACCTCGGCGCCCCGGACTTCACCGACGACGAGACGGTCCGGGCGCATGCGCAGAGCCTGGCGGACGAGGTCACGTAGACAGACACCACCGGCTCCCTCAAGATTGGCCGGACGCGACTCCAGGCGCACGACGTGAGGGTGCAGCGGTCTCAGCTCCGCCGAGTCCTCGACCAGAAGCAGCCGGTCACCGGGGTCCGCCAGGGACAGCAGGGCCGACAGCAGAGTCGTCTTTCCCGTGCCCGTGCCGCCGGTGACGAGGAAGGCGAGCCGGGACTCGATCACCGCGGTGAGCACGGGGACGGCGTCGGATCTGATCGTGCCGGCTTCGACCAGGTCGGGAAGGGTGAAGGTGCGGCGAGGCGGAAGCCGCAGGGACAGACAGGTGCCGCCGGCCGCCACGGGCGGCAGGACCGCGTGCAGCCGGACTCCTCCTGCCAGGCGAGCGTCGACGTAAGGGGAAGCATCGTCGAGACGCCTGCCGGCGGCGGCGGCGAGGCGCTGGGCGAGCCGCCGGACGGCGTCCTCTCCGGGGAACACCACCGAGGTCCGGCGCAGACCACGGCCGTCGTCGACCCACACCTCGCGCGGGCCGTTCACCAGAACGTCGGTGACTTCGGGCTCGGCGAGCAGCGGCTCCAGCGGGCCCGCGCCGATCAGATCGGCGCACAGCACACGGGCCACCGCCAGGATCTCCGCGTCGCCGAGCACCGCCCGTTCAGCCCGGAGCGCGACCGCGACGTGTGCGGCGCTGGGCTCGACCCCGGCCCGCGCCAGCCGTACCCGGACCGCTTCGACCAGCTCGGGGGAGACCGATGTCGCGATGTCGGGCTGTTTCATGTCTCTGCGCCGAGCATCGAGTGGAGGAACGAGGCGCAGAACCGGCCGAGGGAGGTCCGGCGGCCGATCGGGGGGACGTCGCCACGGTTGAGGGCGGCACTGAGACGGGGCTGATCGGGAAGGCTACCCGCATACGGCATGCGGAGTGAGGTCGTCACTACCTCGTCGTCCAGGACACCGCCACGCACGACGGCCCGCACATCGCCGGTGTGCTTGCGCAGCCCGGCCAGCACCTGGGCCGCCGCGAGCACGCCGCGCACGTCGGCGGTGACGACCAGCAAGGTGACGGCGGCCCTGCTCAGCGCCTCCGCGGCAGCCTGGTCGGGGTGGCGGGGCAGATCGACGACCACCAGGTCGAAGCCCCTTCGACCGGCTTCGAGGACCGAACGCATCGCCTCGGCCGGGATGGGCTCGACCTCACCACGGTGGAAGGAGAGCAGGGTCAACTCGGCGAAGGTGGGCAGCGCGGCCTGAAGCGCGGTGAAGCTGACCCTGCCCTCACGGGCGACCAGGTCGGACCAGCGAGCCCCATCGGCTTCCTCCTGGCCGAGAAGCAGGTCCAGGCCTCCACCGAGCGGATCGGCGTCGATGAGCAGGGTGCGCAGGCGCCGCCGGGAAGCACTCAGCGCCAGCGAGGTGGACAGGACGCTGGCCCCCGCTCCCCCACGCCCACCCGCGACGCACACCACGATCCCCGCTCTGGCCGCCGGCTCCACGACATCGGCGAACTCGTCGACCAGCTGTCGCTCAGCAGAGGGCAGCTCCAGCACGGCCTGTGCGCCGACCGTGACGCATTTTCGCCAGGTGTCCGGATCTTCGGGAGTGCGGGTGACCAGGATGACCCGGTGCCGGGGCGGTGGCCCGGTCGCGGCCAGGGCGTCGGCCATGTCACTGCCGACCACGACCAGTGGAGCGCGGTTCCAGTGGGGCCGGGCGTGTGCGGGAACATGCGCGACGTCAAGCTCGGCTCCGGCGGCGGCGGCGACGCGGAGCAGATCGTCGAGCAGGTCATGATCTTCGGTGATGACCAGAGGGCGGTCCAAGGGTGCCTCCCTGAAGTGCGGAGGACCTACTCTCCGGGGGAGTTCGCCTTGGCCGAGTTACCGAACGCCGCTCTGTGGACAACCTCGACGAGGCCGACGTCACCTGTGGACGAGACTCCGCACCTCCACCGCCCGCAATCGCCTGTCCACAGTGGATCCCATGCGAGGAGACGGGCAGCCCGCCGAACCGCGGCGCGGCGACCCCGGAAAAGCGGCGATCCCGGGCCGACTGGCGGCCCAGGGGAAGCGGCGGCCCCGGGCCGGCTGGTGTTCCAGGGGAAGCGGCGGCCCCGGACTGTTGGCGACCCAGGGAAAGCGGCACCTTCGAGTCGGCTGGTGTCCCCAGGAAAGCGGTGTCCCCGGAAAAGCGGCGATCCCGGGCCGACTGGCGGCCCAGGGGAAGCGGCGGCCCCGGGCCGGCTGGTGTTCCAGGGGAAGCGGCGGCCCCGGACTGTTGGCGACCCAGGGAAAGCGGCACCTTCGAGTCGGCTGGTGTCCCCAGGAAAGCGGTGTCCCCGGAAAAGCGGCGACCCCCGCTGGGGGGTAGCGGGGGTCGCCGACCGGTCCGGCTCTGGGGGGGTAGAGCCGGTCCCGTTTCAGAAGAAAGCCTTCAACGGTTCACCGGAGCACGGCAAGGGATCGAAGAGCCACCCGTGCACAGTCACTCCAGTAAGGGGAGATACCACCTCATGCTGCCCGATCAACTCAAGTTTCGTCGAGGAGTAATCCCTGTTTTTGATGGTTTTTCGGAGTAACGGTTGTGTCGCGGCGCGCCATTCAATGACATAAGTCCCAAATGACCTATTTTGATCACAGAGAGTGATCGAACATACCTTCCACCCGAGCCGTCGCCCTCCATCTACCCCTCCGGGGTACCGGGCGTTTTATCCACGAATGTCCCCCGATCTGTAAAGGTCTTGGTCTCAGGGGTTCCCATCTCTCAGGATCCGGCATAGAAAGGTGACACGGACCACATGTCCGGGCACGGCCGCCGGGCACCCACGTGCCGCCGAGCCGCGGGAGGCACCGTCGGGACGGGCTTGTCCCATCCCGAGGATCTACTGGTGCACGCTTGGTAACCCGGCTGGACGTGCCGGCGACGGCGTCCCATACCAGGGGCGCCGTTTGCCACGGAAGACGGCGTCCCCACATCGGGGGCGCCGTTCGCCGTGGAGGTGGGAGTGCCCGCGATCAGCCCCGCTGCATGGCCTCACAGATCGCCGTGGCCTCCCTGACACCGAGGGTCACCGCCGAGGCACAGTGCCGCACCCAGGTGGCGACCCCGTCGGGAGTCCCGCTCAGGTAGGCCTTCAGGCCCTCGGCATAGGCCGGCCCGAGTTCGAGGTGCCCCAACTCGACGGCCGCCAGCGACTTCGGATCGAGACCGAACTCCACCAGCGTCAGCCGCTCCGCCGCCCGCGCGACCACCCCGTCAGCCGATCCGAACGGCCGAAGCACCGCCAGCTCCGCGTGCACGATGGCGGCGAGGACCACGGCGGACGCCTTGGAGGTCCGCGTCACCAGCTCGACCAGCCCGTCCACCCGGACGACCGTCTCCTCCGGCCCCGGCGCGGCGCCCAGCCCCAGAAGGTCGGGCGCCTCGACGGTGTCCCGGGGCCGGCCGAGGTCGTCGGTGAGGCCCGCGGCGGCGAGGGTGTGCAGCCTGGCCAGCACCTGGCGCGGGGCCGTGCGCCAGGTCGGGCCGAGCCGTCCCAGCTCGGCCGACACGCGCAGCGCGCCCTGAACGACGGGGTCGGTGACCTGCGGGATGGCCTCCAACGGAACGTCCACCCCCTCCAGGGCGGCGGAAGCCCGCGCACCGCGCAGGGCCGACCTGGCCGACACCTCCGGACTCTTGCGCCGCAGCACGCGATGCCCGTAGAGCCGGTCCACAGCCTTGCGCGCGTCGGTGACCGCCTCGGACACTCCGGGCAGTTCGGCGATGACAGCCAATGGGTCGCTCACGCTCCCCGACCCTACCGGCCGGTTAACAAGACCCCGACCGCGCCACCGGACACCTCACCGGGCGGTCCCGGCCCCGCTCGCCGGACACATCGGCGGGCGTTTCACCGAAACGCGCGACGGGCCGTTCGGCGAACACATACCGCCGTCCACCGCACTGCCCTGATAAAAGGCTTGGAACGCGTTAAAGAGCGTGAAATAACGCTTTATACATTCTTATGGTGTCGAAAACACAACGGTTCCGCCGCAGTTGTTACACGGCGTCATGGTGGTTGTGAACCACATGCCCCGCTGCCACCGGTTGGTACAGACCTGTCTAGACCTCTTGTGGCAGGTACCTCTGGCCTGGTGAAGTGGGACACGACCAGTTCGCCTAGCAGTACGTAAGGAGTGCGCAGTGGCCCCGGAGACCCCTGGTTCCGAGTCGCGTGAGACCCAGGAGACCTTGTCGAACCTGCTGCACGAGACCCGGCGGTTCGCACCTCCAGCCGACCTGGCCGCGGCCGCGAACGTGACCGCCGACGCCTACGACGAGGCAGAGCAGGACCGCCTGGCGTTCTGGGAGAAGCAGGCCGACCGGCTGGCCTGGTCCAAGCGCTGGGACACCACCCTTGAGTGGAACCCGCCCTTCGCCAAGTGGTTCGTCGGCGGAGAGCTCAACATCGCCTACAACTGCGTCGACCGCCACGTCGAGGCGGGCCGCGGTGACAAGATCGCCTACCACTGGGAGGGCGAGCCCGAGGGCGACAGCCGTACCCTCACCTATTCCGACCTGCAGCGCGAGGTCGCAAAGGCGACCAACGCGCTGCAGGAGCTGGGTGTCGGCAAGGGCGACCGCGTCGCCATCTACATGCCGATGATCCCCGAGCTGCCGATCACGATGCTGGCCTGTGCCCGCATCGGCGCGATCCACTCGGTGGTGTTCGGCGGTTTCTCCTCCAGCGCGCTCAGCGGAAGGATCCAGGACGCCGACGCCAAGATCGTGGTCACCGCCGACGGCGGCTACCGCCGGGGCGCGCCCAGCGCGCTCAAGCCGACCGTGGACGAGGCGGTCGAGGAATGCCCCGGCATCGAGCGCGTCCTGGTCGTGCGGAGGACCGGCCAGGAGGTGGGCTGGACGGACAAGGACGTCTGGTGGCACGACCTGGTGGATCGGCAGCCGGACGTCCACGAGGCGCGCCCGAACGACGCCGAGGACCCCCTCTACATCCTGTACACCAGCGGCACGACCGGTAGGCCTAAGGGCATCCTGCACACCACCGGCGGCTACCTGACCCAGGTCGCCTACACCCACCACGCGGTGTTCGACCTCAAGCCGGACACCGACGTCTACTGGTGCACCGCCGACATCGGCTGGGTGACCGGCCACTCCTACATCGTGTACGGCCCGCTGGCCAACGGCGCGACCAGCGTCATCTACGAGGGCACCCCGGACACCCCGCACCGGGGCCGGTTCTGGGAGATCGTGCAGAAGTACAAGGTCACGATCCTCTACACCGCCCCGACGGCGATCCGCACCTTCATGAAGTGGGGCGACGACATCCCCGCCAAGTACGACATGTCGTCCCTGCGCATCCTGGGCAGCGTCGGCGAGCCGATCAACCCCGAGGCCTACGTCTGGTACCGCGAGCACATCGGCGGCGACCGCTGCCCGGTCGTGGACACCTGGTGGCAGACCGAGACCGGCGGCATCATGATCAGCCCGCTGCCCGGCGTCACCGCGGGCAAGCCCGGCGCGGCCATGCGCCCGCTGCCCGGCATCAGCGCCGACGTGGTCGACGACCAGGCCAACCCCGTCGGCAACGGCGGTGGCGGCTTCCTGGTGCTGAACGAGCCGTGGCCGTCCATGCTCCGCACGATCTGGGGCGACGACCAGCGCTACATCGACACCTACTGGTCCCGCTTCGAGGGAATGTACTTCGCCGGCGACGGTGCCAAGAAGGACGAGGACGGCGACCTGTGGCTGCTCGGCCGCGTGGACGACGTCATGCTCGTCTCCGGCCACAACATCTCCACCACCGAGGTGGAGTCCGCGCTGGTCTCCCACCCGAAGGTCGCCGAGGCGGCCGTGGTCGGCGCGACCGACCCGGTGACCGGCCAGGCGATCGTGGCGTTCGTGATCCTGCGCGGCAGCGCCGAGGAGAGCGACGACATCGCCACCGAGCTCCGCAGCCACGTGGCCAAGACCCTGGGCCCGATCGCCAAGCCGCGCCAGATCCTGGTCGTCCCCGAGCTGCCGAAGACCCGCTCCGGCAAGATCATGCGGCGTCTCCTGCGCGACGTGGCGGAGAACCGCAGCGTCGGCGACGTCACCACGCTGGCCGACAGCACGGTGATGAACCTCATCTCCGAGAAGCTGCCCAGCGCCAAGAGCGACGACTGAGCAGACGACCGAGCGCCGGAAGGCGCTGAGGGCGCGGATCCCCGTCACGGGGTCCGCGCCCTTCGCACGGGCACCCCCGCCCGCCTGTCCGCGCGTTTCACACAGGCACCCCCGCCCTTACGTCCCGCCCGCCTGTCCGCGCGTTTCACACAGGCACCCCGCCCGCGGGAGAAGCCGCACCCACCCAGAGTCCCGTTTGAGATACTTCGATAGGGTTTAACCAGGTGTGCCGGGAAGTCTGGTCGGCCGGCGAGGGAACCGCCCTCGCCGCATTCCCGGAGGTCCCATGCGTCACGCCGTCGAACTCTGGCCCTTGCGGCCGACCGTCCGATACGCCCGCCAACTCGCCGAGGCGCTCCGCACCGAGACCGTCGGCGGCGTCATCATGCTGCTGGCCACGGTCGCCGCGCTGGTCTGGGCCAACGTCTCGCATGACTCCTACGAGACGCTCCGCACCGCGACGTTCGGCCCGGCCTTCCTCCACCTCGACCTCGAACTCGTCGAATGGGTCCAGAACGGCCTGCTCACGATCTTCTTCTTCGTCGCGGGAGTCGAGGTCAAGGAGGAGTTCGTGCACGGCGAGCTCGCCAACCTCCGCAAGGCCGCGCTGCCCATCCTCGCCTCGATCGCGGGCATGGTCGTTCCCGCTCTGGTCTACCTCACGGTGAGCTGGGGCGCACCGGACGCGGGCCGCGGCTGGGCCGTCCCCACGGCCACCGACATCGCCTTCGCGCTGGCCGTACTGGCCGTGACCGCCAGCGCGATGCCCGCCGCGTTGCGCGCGTTCCTGCTGACCAGCGCCGTGGTGGACGATCTCGGCGCGATCACCGTGATCGCCGCCTTCTTCACCCGGCACCTGAACCTCCTGGCCCTGCTGGGCGCGGTGGCGGTCATCGCCCTGTACGGCCTGCTGCAGGCCCGGCACGTGCGCGGCCTCTGGCTCTATCTGCCGCTCGCCCTCCTCGCCTGGTATCTCGTCGAGATCAGTGGCGTTCACGCGACCGTCGCCGGGGTAGCTCTGGGCTTGATGACCCGTGTACGCAGCGGCCCGGACGAGGACAGATCCCCCGCCGAACTGGCCGACCACTACATCCGCCCGGTGTCGGCGGGCTTCGCGGTGCCCGTGTTCGCGTTCGTGTCCGCAGGGGTCGTGCTCAGCGCGGAGAGCCTCGGCGCGATGCTCACCGACCGCGTGGTCCTCGGCGTTATCGCCGGGCTGGTCGTCGGTAAGTTCCTGGGCGTCTTCGGCGGGGCGTGGCTGGCCGTACGGCTCGGCTTGGCGAAACTGTCGGAGGAACTGCACTGGCGGGACATGGCCGCTGTCTCGATACTGGCAGGGATCGGGTTCACCGTTTCCCTGCTCATCGGCAGCCTGGCCTACGGCGATGATCCGGAACGGGTGAACGCGGTGACCACCGGGGTGCTCGTGGCGAGCCTCATGGCCTCGGTCCTCGCGGCGATCCTGCTCCGGGTGCGCGTGCGCAACCACCTCAACGCGCAGGATGATGTCTGATACCGGCGCTTGATAGGAGATCGCTCATGACACTGAATCCATCCACGGAACCACAGCAGGAGGAATCGCTGGGCGCGCTGGTCGCCGCGGCCAGCGACCAGATCTCCACCCTGGTCCGCGCCGAGATCGAGCTGGCCAAGACCGAACTGCGGTTCGACGCCAAACGGGTCGGCGTGGCCGCGGGGCTCTTCGGGGCCGCCGCGTTCATCGCGCACCTGTGCCTGATCCTGGCCTCCTTCGCCATCGCCTACGGCCTGGTCGCGCTCGGCCTGTCGACCTGGCTGGCCTTCACCATCGTCACGGTGTTCTACCTGATCGTGGCCG
This sequence comes from Streptosporangium sp. CA-135522, assembly GCF_050949235.1. Lineage (NCBI taxonomy): Bacteria > Bacillati > Actinomycetota > Actinomycetes > Streptosporangiales > Streptosporangiaceae > Streptosporangium > Streptosporangium sp. CA-135522. Next base: position 559,345 of record NZ_CP192026.1, on the reverse strand, counting down.
GCCTGCTGGTCTTCTTCGCCACCCGGCGGCTCAAGGGCCTGACCGGGATGAAGCGGACGTTGCGCTCGCTCAAGACCCTCAAGAGCGGCGAGGGCGAGTCCGGCGTCGCCGTCTCGCCCGCCCCGCCCACCGCGGGTCAGGTCGGCTCGCATCGCGCGCCGGTGAGCCCGGGCCGGTGAGCCGTCCCGACGAGTCCCTGGCCAGGGTCGAAGGCCCGTGGACCCACCGTTCCGTGCACGCCGGCGGCACCCGCTTCCACATCGTGGAGGCCGGTGAGGGCCCGTTGGTGCTGCTGCTGCATGGATTCCCGCAGTTCTGGTGGAGCTGGCGCAACCAGCTCGTCTCGCTGCCCGCGGCGGGCTACCGCGCCGTCGCCGTCGACCTGCGGGGCTACGGTGCCAGCGACAAGCCGCCGCGCGGCTATGACCTGCCCACCCTGGCCGGCGACGCGGCGGGGCTGATCCGGGCGCTGGGCGAGACCGGCGCGATCGTCGTCGGCCACGACTGGGGCGGGCTGCTGGCCTGGACCATGTCCGTGCTGGACCCCAAGGCGGTCCTGCGGCTGGTCCCGGTTTCGGCGCCCCATCCGCTCAGGCTCCGCTCCGCGCTGCTCTCCGATCCGTTCGGCCAGCTCAGGGCGAGCGCCTACGCCCTGGGATTCCAGCTGCCGTTCCTGCCCGAGCACCGCCTGACCGCCAACGAGGGCGCGATGGTGGGGCGGCTGCTGGATGAGTGGTCCGGGCCGAGCTGGCCGGAGGAGGAGGTGGCGAGGACCTATCGCGAGGTCTTCCGCATTCCCACCGTCTCCCACTGCGCGGTGGAGTATCACCGCTGGTTCGCCCGCTCCCAGCTCCGCCCCGACGGCCTGCGCTACGCCAGGACCATGCGGGGCGAGATCGACGCGCCCACGCTGCAACTGCACGGCGCGCTGGACAGGCACGCCCTGCCCCGCACCGCCCAGGGCTCGGGGCGCTACGTGACGGCCCCCTACCGATGGCGGCTGATCGAGGGCGCGGGTCACTTCCCGCACGAGGAGCGCCCGGAGGAGTTCGACGCCGAGCTCATCGGCTGGCTGTCCGACTCGGAACCCGACCGATGACCGCGGCGGGCCCACACCCGGACGAAAGGCCGCGTGAGCGATGACCGCCAGAGACCGGGACCCGGACGGAAGGCCCCGCAACCAGCGTCCCCGGGACGCGTTCGGACGTCCGCTGCCCCACGGAGCACAAGGCGTGGAGCGCGTTCCGGACGACTACGCGCCGAGCGCGGAGGAGGCCCTGGCCGAGGCGCGCCGGCTGCTCGGCGAGAACCGGCCGTTCCACGCCCACGAGGTGCTCGAAGGCCGGTGGAAGACCAGCCCCGGGCAGGAGCGCGAGCTCTGGCAGGGGTTGGCGCAGATCTGCGTCGGCCTCACCCATCTTCAGCGGGGCAACCGGCGGGGGGCGGCGGCACTGTTCGCGCGGGGCGCCGACAGGATCGGCCGGTACGGCGAGCCGTACGAGAAGATCGCCCTGACCGCCCGGGGGCTGGGCGGCGCGGAGGCCCCGGACGCCGCGGCGGCCATCGCCGCGATCAGGGACCTGCTCTAGTCCTCGGCGGTCACGGGCCCTCGGACCTGCTGCCTGCCGCGGAGCCTAGTTGCTCCGGTCGCAGTCCTGGGTGCCCACCGGGTTGAACAGCTTGGAGCCGTCTTCGGCGTCCGGCGCCACCTCGGCGGCGGTCAGCACGAAACCGGTCTCCTGCTGGTCGAGGGCGGCCGCGAAGACGACTCCGTAGACCCTGCCGTCCGGGGTCAGCAGCGGGCCGCCGGAGTTGCCCTGCCGGACCAGGCCGCGGATCGAGTAGACCTTGCGGATGACGTTCTTGCGCTCGTAGATGTCGGCGCCCTTGGCCTGCTGCTGCCGTCGGATGCGGGCCGCGTTCATGGTGAAGCCGTGACCGTGCGGGAATCCCGCGACGATGGCGTCGTCGCCCTTCTCCGCGGTGCCGTCGAAACGCAGGATCGGCATGTTCAGGTCGGGGACGTAGAGGATCGCGATGTCCCTGTCGGGGTTGTAGAGCACGACCTTGGCCGCGTGGGTGTTGTTGAGGTAGTCGGTGACCTCGAGGTCCTGGTCGACCCCGGCGACCACGTGCGCGTTCGTCATGATCTTGTTCTGCGAGTAGACGAACCCGGTGCCCTCGATGTGCCTGCGGCAGCTGGAGGCGACGCCCTGCACCTTGACGATGCCCCGGCGAGCCCGGGTGAGCTGCGCGCCCTTGGGCACGCTCTGGTCGGGCGGCGGCACCTCGGTGAACTGGTTGCCTCCTATGCCGTCGAACACCTTGGGGAAGCCGGAGGTGTCGATGAAGGTCTTGATCGGCTTCTGCATGTCCTTGGCGACCTGCGGTATCGCCTGGTCGACGGTGCTGATCAGCAGGGATTTGTGCACCTGCTCGCTGAGCAGCGTGAACTGCGAGAAGGTGATCAGGGAACCGATCAGCCAGGCCACGATCAGCACCGAGAACGCGCTGGCGAAGGTGCCGCCGACCGCGTCGACCACCTTCGCGGGCTCCCAGGTGACATGGCTGCGGACCACCGCCCCGATGGTCGAGGACGCGAACTGCCCGATCGTCGCGGCGAGGAAGACGATGACGATGGCCAGCAGCGCCCGCTCGGTGTCACCGTCGACCAGGGCGCCGGCGATCGGCGGGGCGATGAACATGCCCAGCAGGGCACCACCGACGAACCCCACGAAGCTCAGGGCGCCGATGATGAACCCTTGACGGTATCCCGACACGGCGAAGGCCACCATCAGGGCGATCAGGATGAGGTCCAGGAGATCACCGCTCACCCCTTAACGGTATCCAGCCACCGGCCCGCGCGTGCACCCCTTCTGGTAGGCGCCTGCGGTTATCGTGGCCATATGGCAACGATCGGGGGGTCGGCGGCCGTGGAGTCTCTCATCGAGACCGCGCTGCGGGACCAGGACCACGACGGCACGATCCGCTGGCAGGCGGTCACCGTGCTGCACGCGCGGGGTGATCTGGAGACCTTCACCGCGGCCCGGCGGCTGTGCGCGAGCGAGGCCGCCGCCGAGCGGATGCTCGGGGTCGACATCCTGGGCGGGCTCGGCTTCGTCGACCGGAGCCTGCCGGTGCTGCGCTTCCTGGCCGCCAGCGAGGACGACCGCATGGTGCTCTACTCGGTGCTGATCGCCTTCGGCCACCTCAGGGACCGCCGCGCGCTGCCCTCGGTGATCGCTCTGGGCGAGCACGCCGACCCCAGGGTGAGGTACGGCGCCGCCTACGCGCTGCCCAACATCATGGGCAGCCCGCCCGACCCGATGGGCCTGGCGGCCCTGCAGCGGCTGACCGAGGACCCCGACGAGGACGTGGCCGACTGGGCCCGCCTCGGGCTTGCGCTGTCAACGGGAGGCGAGGTTGAGCACGTCCGGCGGCAGGTCTTCGATCCGTGACCGGTCCCAGGGAAGCTCGAAGCCCGCGTCAGAGAGCACCCCGTCGAGCACTCCCGCGGTGAAGCCCCACACCAGCAGCCCGCGCACCCGGAACGCGGGGCCGGAGTAGCCGCTCGGGTGGCGCAGCCTGAGCCGGTTGGCCGGATCGACGAGCTCGGAGATCGGGACGCGCTCCACCGCCTCCACCTCGTCGGGCGAGGCCGCGTGCACCACGCAGGGCGTGTGCCACCAGCCCAGCACCGGGGTGACCCGGTTGTCGCTGCGCCAGACGTAGAGCTCGGGCATCGTGCCGACCACCTGGACGCCGGCCGGGTCGAGGCCGGTCTCCTCCCGGGCCTCGCGCAGCGCCGCGGCGATCGGTCCGCCGTCCTCGGGATCCACCCCGCCGCCGGGAAAGGCGGGCTGTCCCGCGTGACGGCGCCCGCGCGAGCTGCGCTGGATCAGCAGCACGTCGGGGCCGAGCGGGCCCTCACCGAACAGCAACAGCACCGCGGCCGGACGGCCGCCCGACTTCGGCGGGCGCAACGGCAGGGGCACCGGCGTCCCCGCGACCCGCTCGGCCAGCGTCTCCAACCATCCGGGCACTTCCACGGGCACACCTCCGGTCTCTGCAACACGGCGCCCCCTCCCGTTGCTTCCCGGTCGCGCGGCCGATTCCGAAAATCGCACGGCCGATCACGAGAAGGGGCCGGTCACGGGAAGAAGCGGGTCACGAGAAGGGGCCGGGGCGTACCAGTTTGGCGGCCTGGACCGAGTCGACGGGGCCGATGCCGTACGAAGGGCACAGCGCGGCCAGCGGGCACACGCCGCAGGCGGGCCGGCGGGCGTGGCAGATGCGGCGGCCGTGCCAGATCATGCGGTGGGACATCATCGTCCAGTCGCGTTTCGGAATGAGTCCCGCGACGACATGCTCGATCTTGACCGGGTCGGTCTCCTCGGTCCAGCCGAAGCGGTGGGTGAGCCGTTGGAAGTGGGTGTCGACCGTGATGCCGGGAACCCCGAAGGCATTGCCGAGCACCACGTTGGCGGTCTTGCGGCCGACGCCCGGCAGTGTGACCAGGTCCTTGAGCTTTCCGGGGACCTCGCCGCCATAGCGGTCGCACAGCACCTGGGCCATGCCCATGATGCTGTTGGCCTTGGCCCGGAAGAAGCCGGTGGAGCGGATGACGTCTTCCAGCTCGGCCCGGTCGGCGCTCGCGTAATCCTCCGCCGACTGGTATTTCGCAAACAGTGTCGGGGTAACCATGTTGACCCTTTTGTCCGTACACTGCGCAGACAAGATCGTCGCGACCAGCAGCTCCAACGGGGTGCGGAAGTCGAGTTCGCAGTGCGCTTCTGGGTAGGTTTCCGCCAGAATGCGATCCATTCGCCGAGCGCGACGAACCAGGGCAAGCTGGGATTCACCAGCACGACTGACGTTGCGGGGCACCCGGACAGCCTACGCGCATGGGCCCCTTGAGAGTCGCTCGGTGGGATAGGTCACAATGACTGCGTGAGCCGTGAAACAGGAGGCACTGTGAACACCGACGACGTGCTGGGCAGGGCCCCTCTGTTCTCGGCGCTCGACCGCGAGGGCGCCGCCGCGCTGCGCACGAGCGTCTCGGAGGTGGAACTGTCCAAGGGACAGACCCTGTTCAGCGAGAACGAGACCGGGGACCGCCTATACGTGGTGCTCGAAGGCAAGATCAAGCTTTCCAGGACCGCTCCCGACGGCCGGGAGAACCTGCTCAGTGTGCTCGGCCCGGGCGAGATGTTCGGCGAGCTGTCGCTGTTCGACCCCCGTCCCCGTACGGCGTCGGCCACCGCATTGACCGACGTGCGCCTGGCCGGGTTGGGCCACGACGACCTCCGCCCCTGGCTGACCGGTCGTCCCGAGGTCGCCCTGCACCTGCTGCGCGCCCTGGCCCAGCGGCTGCGCCGTACCAACGACGTGCTGGCCGACCTGGTCTTCACCGACGTCCCCGGCCGGGTCGCCAAGGCCCTGCTCGACCTGGCCGAGCGCTTCGGCCAGCGGATCGACGACGGCGTCCGGGTCCACCACGACCTCACCCAGGAGGAGCTGGCCCAGCTGGTCGGCGCCTCGCGCGAGACCGTGAACAAGGCCCTGGCCGACTTCGCCCAGCGCGGCTGGCTGCGCATCGAGGCCAAGGCCGTGGTCATCATGGACCTGGAGCGACTGCACAACCGCTCGCGCTAGTCGTCGCGACGGACCTGAAGCCACTGCACGACCGCTCGCACTGACCGTCGAGACGGATCTGGAGCCATTGCACGACCGCTCGCGCTAGCCGTCGAGATAGGCGAGCTGGGCCCGGACCGACATCTCGGCGGCCGGCCAGAGCGACCTGTCGACATCCGCGTAGACGATCTCGACGATCTGCCCCGGAGTCTTCGCGCCCCGCCCGCGCGCGTCCCGGATCTGGTCCAGCCGCCGCCTGCGGTGGGCGATGTAGCCGTCCAGCGCGCCGATCGGGTCGGGCAGCACCGGGCCGTGACCGGGCAGCAGCGCCTCGGCACCGACCTGCTCGGCCCTCGCGCGAAGCCGGTCGAGGGATCGTAGATAGTCGGCGAGGTCGCCGTCGGGGGCGATGACGGTGGTGCCCCGGCCGAGCACGGTGTCGCCGGTCAGCATCGCCCGGTCCTCCGGCAGCCAGAAGCACAGCGAGTCGAACGAGTGGCCCGGCGTGCCCACCACGTGGAGCTCCAGCCCGTCCACGGTGAGCACGTCGCCCTCGGCGAGGCCCTCGTCGCCGAGCCGGTGCCCCGGATCCAGGGCCCTGACCGGCGCGCCGACCAGCTCGGCGAACCGCCCGGCGCCGCCGCTGTGATCGTGGTGCCCGTGGGTGAGCAGGATCGTCGTCACCCTGCGCCCGTGGAGATGGGCGGCGACCCGTTGCAGGTGGGACTCGTCGTCCGGTCCCGGATCGACGACCAGCATCTCCTCCCCGCGGCCGATCACCCACGTGTTGGTGCCGTCCAGGGTCATCGGGGACGGGTTCGGGGCGAGGAGGCCGAACGCGTGGGTCGTGCCCGACCCATCGGGCCCATCGAGGGGGATCCGCAGCCCGCTCATGCGGTGCCGAACCTTTCGTAGTCGTCGTCGAGCACGATGCGCATCTCCCCGTCCACCTCGGCGATCTCCGGCATGAAGGTGACGATCTCACGCTCGGCCGCGAGCACGTCGGCCACGGTGGTGTAGTCGCGCAGCTCGCCGAGCGTGCGGTAGGTGGGGGGCATCAGGAAGATCTGGCCGTTCCTGGCCCGGTCGACCGCGTCGGCGGGCCGTACCCAGGCGACCTGGTCGGCCTCGCCGCCGACGTCGCGGGTGCGCTGGCCCGGCGGGAGGGCGGCGACGAAGAAGCGGGTGTCGAATCGCCGGTGCTCGATCTCGGGGGTGATCCAGTGGGTCCAGGGGCGCAACAGGTCGGAGCGCAGGACCAGGCCGCGCGCGTCCAGGAAGTCGGCGAACGACAGACTCCGGTCGATCAGAGCGAGCCGGTCGGCCTCCCAGTCGTCGCCGGTGGTGTCGGCCACGACGGACTCCGCGGACGGCCCGGCCAGCAGCACGCCCGACTCCTCGAACGTCTCCCGCACCGCGGCGCAGACCAGGCCGCGCGCGGTGCTGTCGTCCGCGCGGAAGATCGCCCCCCACTCGGCGGGCGAGGGCCCGGCCCAGGCGATCGCGTGGTCGGTGTCACGGGGATCCACCGAACCGCCCGGGAAGACGTAGGCCCCCGCGGCGAAGGCCATGCTCGCCTTGCGCCGCAACAAGTAGACCTCGACGCCCTCGCGGAGGATGACCACTGTGGCGGCGTCCCTGGCCGGGACGGGTTTCACCCGCCCGGCCAGGATGTCACGCGCGCGCTCGCCGAACTCGCCAGGAAGCGGAACCCCACCCATACCGACCCTCCACCCGAACAACACTCGGTTTCAGGATCCATCATGTGGCACGGCTCCCGCGGCCGACAATCGTCAGCGAACCTCGGCGATCAGCTCGACCTCGACCGGCGCGTCCAGCGGGAGGACGGCCACGCCGACCGCGCTGCGGGCGTGCTTGCCCGCCTCTCCCAGAACCTCGGTGAGCAGCTCGCTGGCGCCGTTGACGACCTGCGGCTGGCCGCTGAAGGCGGGGTCGCTGGCCACGAAGCCGACGACCTTGACGATCCGGACGATGTTCGACAGGCCCCCGGCCACCGAGGCGACCGCGGCGAGGGCGTTGAGCGCGCAGGTCCGGGCGAGCTCGCGGGCCTCCTCGGGGCTGACCTCGGCGCCGACCTTGCCGGTCGCCGCGAGCTTACCGTCCACCACCGGCAGCTGGCCCGAGGTGTAGACGTAGTCACCCGAGCGGACAGCCGGGACGTAGGACGCCAGCGGCGTCACCACCTCGGGCAGCGTCAGGCCGAGCTCCGCCAGCCTCTCCTGCGCCGTCACTGCTTCGGCCGCTTCAGGTAGGCGACCAGCTGCTCGGGGTTCGGCCCCGGCACGACCTGGACGAGCTCCCAGCCGTCCTGGCCCCAGTTATCGAGAATCTGCTTGGTCGCGTGGACCAGCAGTGGCACCGTCGAGTACTCCCATTTCGTCATGTGGGACACATTAGCGAGACGGCTCCGGCCGGCGGTTCCCTACCGGCCTTCCGGCACGCGGGAAGCCGGTCGCGGCCTCCGCGTGGACGCGAATACCTCCGAGCGAACGCCGAGCGAACGCGAACGCCTCCGAGCGGACGCGAATGGCACGAGTGGGCAGGATCACTATGACAATCCGCATCTGGAGTCCCACCAGTGGACGGTCCCGGCGAATCGTCAGGTGGCCGTTGGGTAGCCTTCGAAACGTGAGAGCTCGCGACACCGATTGGGACGGCGTACGCCTCCACGTCGTCACCGGCAAGGGCGGCACTGGGAAGACCACGGTGGCCGCCGCCCTCGCCCTCGCCCTCGCCGCGGACGGCCGCAAGGTCCTGCTGGTGGAGGTCGAAGGCCGACAGGGGATCGCGCAGGTCTTCGACCTGCCGCCACTGCCGTACGAGGAGAGGAAGATCGCCGTCGCGCCCGGCGGCGGAGACGTCTACGCGCTGGCCATCGACCCCGAAGAGGCCATGCTCGACTACCTTGAGATGTTCTACGGCATGCGCCGGGCGGGCAAGGCCCTGACGAAGATGGGCATCGTCGACTTCGCCACCACCATCGCCCCCGGCTTCCGCGACGTCCTGGTCACCGGCAAGACGAGCGAGGCCGTCCGCCGCAAGGGCAAGGACGGCAGGCGGGTCTACGACGCGGTCGTGCTCGACGCGCCGCCCACCGGCCGGATCACCCGCTTCCTCAACGTCACCAACGAGGTCGCCGGCCTGGCCAGGGTGGGACCGATCAAGAACCACGCCGACCTGGTGAACGGCGTCGTGGCCTCCCCCGAGACCGCGGTGCACTTCGTCACGGTCCTGGAGGAGATGCCGGTCCAGGAGACCATGGACGGGCTCGGTGAGCTTCGCGCGGCCGGCCTGCCGCCCGGCGGGATCTTCACGAACATGGTCAGGGAGTCGCTGCTGCCCGCGTCCGTCCTCGACGACGCCGGCAAGGACAGTTTCGACCCGGCCGAACTGGCGCTGGGCCTCAAGGCGGCCGGGCTCGCGGACGGCAGCTCCGACGCCGCCGTCGTGGCAGAGGCCCTCGCCGAGGAGATCGCCGAGCACGCCCGCCGTACGGAGCTGGAACGCCGTGAGAGGCTGTCGCTGGCCGAGTCCGGACGCCCTCGCTACGAGCTGCCGCTGCTGGCCGACGGCGTGGACCTGGCCGGGCTGTACGAACTGGCGGAATCGATCCACACCCAGGGAGCGGCATGAGCGAGCGGGCCGGCAGGCAGCGGACCGTCCCGGTCCTCGACCTCGACGCGATCATCGACGACCCGGGCACCCGGATCATCGTCTGCTGCGGTTCCGGCGGCGTCGGCAAGACCACCACCGCGGCCGCGCTGGGGCTGCGCGCGGCCGAGCGCGGCCGTTCGGCCGTGGTGCTCACCGTGGACCCGGCCCGGCGGCTGGCGCAGTCGATGGGCCTCACCGAGCTGGACAACACTCCCCGGCTGGTCGCGGGTGTGCAGGGCGAGGGCCGGCTGCACGCGATGATGCTCGACATGAAGCGGACCTTCGACGAGATCATCGAGGCGCACGCCGACCCCGAGCGCGCCCGCCAGATCCTGACGAACCCCTTCTACCAGTCCCTGTCGTCCAGCTTCTCCGGCACGCAGGAGTACATGGCGATGGAGAAGCTCGGCCAGCTGCGCCGGTCGGGCGACTGGGACCTGATCATCGTGGACACCCCGCCGTCCCGCTCCGCGCTGGACTTCCTCGACGCTCCGGAACGGCTCGGCCGCTTCCTCGACGGCCGGTTGATCCGGCTGCTGATGGCTCCCGCCAAGGCGGGCGGGCGCAGCGCGTTCAAACTGCTCAACGCGGGGTTCGGCCTCGTCGCCGGCGCCATGACCAAGCTGCTGGGCGCGCAGGTGCTCAAGGACCTGCAGACGTTCGTCTCCGCGCTCGACGCCGTCTTCGGCGGGTTCCGGGTTCGCGCTGAGCAGACCTACAAGCTGCTGCAGGCCCCCGGAACCGCGTTCGTCGTCGTGGCCGCGCCCGAACGCGACGCCATGCGTGAGGCGTCGTACTTCGTGGAGAGGCTGGCAGAGGAGCGCATGCCCCTGGCCGGGCTCGTGGTCAACCGGGTGCACCGCGCACCGGCCGCCGTGCTGTCGGCGGCGCGCAGCACCGCGGCGGCCGAGGACCTGGAATCACGGGGCGAGCACGAGCTGACCGCAGCCGTGCTGCGGCTGCACGCCGGCCGGATGCAACTGGCCGCCCGCGAGCACCGCGAACAGGAGCACTTCGTCTCCGCCCATCCCACGGTGCCCGTGGCACAGGTCCCCGCGATGTCGGAGGACGTGCACGACCTGGAGGGACTGCGCCGGATCGGCGAGCTGCTGGCCGCGCGGACGGGGCTCGGATCGGAGGGCCTGAGGCAGGGCGCCTGAGCGGCGCCCGCCCCGGACACGCCAATGTACGGCTGGCGCCCCGGCGCCAGCCGTACGGAATCGGCGCGAACTCAGCCCGCGATCAGCTCGTTCGTTCGCTCGTACTCTTCTTTGGCCAGCTCCAGCAGGTCCCGCCAGGAGTCGACGTCCGGTCGCCGGCGCAGCAGCGCCCGGCGTTCGCGCTCGGTCATCCCGCCCCACACCCCGAACTCGATGCGATTGTCCAGCGCATCGGCGAGGCACTCGGTCCGGACCGGGCATCCTCGGCAGATCAGCTTTGCTCGGTTCTGGGCAGCGCCCTGAACGAACAGCGCGTCAGGATCCGCACCCTTACAGGCCGCACGGGAGGTCCAATCCGTGATCCACATTCGACCCCACTCCCCTTAGGTGGTCAGTCGTGACTTGGGGCCGACGGGCGCGGGCGTCGAGCCTCCGTATTCAATTGCCGCAGAAGGAGAACGTACGCAACCAGACGTTCAGGCCGACAGACCCCGGCGGGACCAATTTCTCGCATGGTCATCCACGGCCATCTGGCCGGGAATGACTAGTCACCTGACCCGGTACGTGCGCGACGCGTGTCGAAATAGTGTTCCGTTACCGTTTGGGTCATCCGTCCGACGTACCCTTGGACACGTGCAAGCTCAAGGCAAAGATCGGAAATCGGCGGCCGGCAACGTGGTACGGCTGCTCGCAGCGGCCACGGCCGCCGGCGTATTGGTCGCTGCCATCGCGCTTCCGGCGGTGGGCGGCGCGGGGTTGACCGTGAACTCCACCACGGAGGAGCTGCACCTGCTCCCCGAGGAGCTCAAGGAGCCCCCGCTTCCGGAGAAGACCACCCTGCTGGACGCGAACGGCAAGCAGTTCGCCCAGTTCTATTTCGAGAATCGCGAGTCGGTGACGCTCGACCAGGTCGCCGACGTCATGAAGACCGCGATCGTCTCGATCGAGGACTTCCGGTTCTACCAGCACGGGGCGATCGACCTTGAGGGCACCTTCCGCGCGGCGGTGCGGAACGCGACGAGCGGCTCGGGCACCCAGGGCGGCTCGTCCATCACCCAGCAGTACGTCAAGCAGGTGCTGTACAACAGCGCCGAGACCCCGGAGGAGAAGGCCGCCGCGATCGCGCCGACCCTCTCCCGCAAGCTGAACGAGCTGCGCTACGCGATGGCCGTCGAGGAGAAGTACACCAAGGACGAGATCCTGGAGCGCTACCTCAACATCGCCTACTTCGGCGCCGGCGGCTACGGCATCCAGGCCGCCTCCAAGCGGTTCTTCGGCAAGCCGGCCGACAAGCTGAACCTGTGGCAGGCGGCCACCCTGGCCGGGGCCGTGCAGGACCCGAACGGCACCGACCCCAACGGGGGCAGGGCCAAGCAGAAGCTGCTGCTGGAGCGGCGCAACATCGTCCTGGACCGGATGGCCGAGCTCGGCAAGATCACCAAGCCGGAGGCCGCAGAGGCGAAGACCAAGAAGCTCGGCTACAAGGACGTCCCGGCCCCCGGCGGCTGCGAGACGAGCCAATACCCCTACTTCTGCGTCTACGTCCGCGAGGAGATCCGCAACAACTCCGAGTTCGGCAAGACCCTCGACGCGCGCGTGAGACTGCTGCAGCGCGGCGGCCTGACGATCAAGACGACGCTCGACCCGAAGATGCAGGATGCCTCGGAGAGGGCCATCCGGAAGTTCGTGAGGACCAGCGACAAGCCGGTCGCGGCGCAGGCGATGGTCGTGCCCGGCACCGGCGCCATCAAGGCGATGGCGACCAGCCGGACGTTCGGTGGGGCCAAGAAGAAGAACGAGACCATGATCAACTTCGCCGCCGACGGCCTGCACGGCGGCGGCGCGGGCTTCCAGGCCGGCTCCACGTTCAAGCCCTTCACCCTGCTCACCGCCCTGGACCAGGGCATGAAGCTCAACGACGGCAACACCACCGGATCGGTCTACACCGCTCCCAGCTACAGCTCGTTCCGCGACTGCGAGGGCAACACGCGCGGCGCCCCCGACCACGACGTCCACAACTCCAGCGAGGGCGGCGGCGGCTTCAAGTCCCTGACGACCGGCACGCTCGGCTCGGTCAACACCTTCTTCCTGAAGCTGGAGGAGCGGGTCGGCCTCTGCAACGTGGTCAAGATGGCCAAGAAGCTGGGCATCAAGCGGGCCGACGGGGGCAAGCTGCAGGAGGTCGAGACCTTCACGCTCGGCGTCAACGAGATGGACCCGGTGACGGTCTCCGCCGCCTACGCGACGATCGCCGCCCGCGGCACCTACTGCAAGCCCATGGCCATCACCGAGGTCCGCGACCGCAACGGCAAGGCCACTCCGTACAAGCCGAAGTGCAGCCAGGTCCTGGACGAGGAGGTCGCCGACGCGGCCACCCACATCATGTCCGGGGTGTTCACCAAGGGCACGATGAGCGAGTACGGCGGCATCGACCGCCCGGCGGCGGGCAAGACCGGCACCACCGACGGCTACACCGCCGCCTGGTTCGCCGGCTTCACCCCTGACCTCGCCTCCGCGGTCAGCCTCGGCGACCCGCGCGGCGCCTTCAAGCACGACCTGGTCGGCGTGACCATCGGCGGGCGCTACTACAGCTACATCTACGGCGCCACGATCTCCGGCCAGATCTGGCGCAACTCCATGCCCGCCGCGCTGAAGGGGGTCGAGCCGACTCCCTTCACGCCGGTGAACATGAGCCGCTTCGGCGGCTGCTCGGGTGCCTGCGCGCCCCCGCCGCCGGCCAAGAAGCCGGGCAGGACGGACGGCGACAGCCCGGGCGACAACGGCTTCGTCGTGAACAACGGTGACGGCAACGGCGGCTTCCCCTACGACGGCGACCGCGGACTCTCCGACGACGGCGACGGGTTCTCGGGCGACGGCGGCGACGCCAACGTCCCGATCGTCCCGTAGAACTCCTCCAGAGACGCCGGAGCCCTCCCTGAGACATCAGGGAGGGCTCTTGCCGTATGGGCGCGAGAAGCCCGTCAGGCGGGCGTGGAGCCCTTCCCAGGCCGCGTCAGGCGGGCGTGAAGCCCCTCTCAGGCCGCGTCAGGCGGGCGCGCACGGGCCTGAACCCTTCTCCGGTCGTCAGCCGGCGCGCACGGCCTGCGCCCTTTCTCAGGCCGTCAGGCGGGCGCGCACGGCCTGAGCCACCCGGCCGCCCTCGGCCCGCCCGGCGACCTTGGGGGTCAGGACCTTCATGACCTGCCCCATCGCCTGCGGCCCGGCCGCGCCGCTCTCCGCGACGGCCTCGTCCACGAGCCTGCCGAGCTCCTCGTCGGAGAGCTGGGCCGGGAGATACTCCTCCAGCACGGCCTGCTCGTCCACCTCGGCCTGCGCCTGCTCCGTGCGACCGGCGCCGCTGAACGCCTCGGCCGCCTCGCGGCGCTTCTTGGCCTCCTTGGTCAGCACCTTGATGATCTCGTCGTCGGAGAGCTCACGCGCCGTCTTCCCCGCGACCTCCTCGACGTTCACGGCCGCCAGTGCCATGCGGATCGTGCGGGTACGGATCTCGTCCCGGCTCTTCATGGAAGCCGTGAGATCGGCCTTCAGCTTGTCCTTCAATGCGCTCATGCGGTCCATCTTGCCGTCTCACCAGCTCCGCCGTATCCCAAGTTTCCTTCAGGGAGCCCGATGTCAGGCATGATGAGAAGGTGAGGAAAGCAGCCGCGGTGCCCCTGTCCCTGCTCGGTGTCGGCATGGCCGGCCTCGCCTACGCCTCGGTCGTCGAGCGCAACGCGTTCCGCCTGCGGCGCTTCGACGTGCCCGTGCTGAAGCCCGGCCAGCGTCCGGTGCGCATCCTGCACCTGTCCGACCTGCACCTCACCCCCGGCAGGCGGATGCTCATCAACTGGGTCCGCTCGCTGGGCGACCTCAAGCCCGATCTGGTGGTCAACACCGGTGACACCATCGCCCACCCAGACGCGGTCGGCCCGCTCCTGCACGCCCTGGAGCCCCTGCTGTCACGTCCGGGCCTGTTCGTCTACGGCTCCAACGACCTCTACGCCCCGCGCCCCAAGAACCCCGCGCGCTACCTCTGGCGCACCTCCAAGGGGGACCACCGCCAGACGATCCCCTCGCTCCCCTGGGAGGAGCTGGGCGCAGGCATGGCCGTCGAGGGCTGGCTGGACATGAACAACACCACCGCCCGCATCAAGGTCGGCGACCTCGACGTGGCCGTGGGCGGCATCCACGACTCCCACATCAACCGGGACCGCTACGACCTGATCGCCGGCCCGGCCCCGGCGGAGGCGGATCTCCGCCTGGGCGTGATGCACTCCCCCGAGCCACGCAACATGACCCGCTTCGCCGCCGACGGCTACCAGCTGCTGCTCGCCGGCCACACCCACGGCGGTCAGCTCTGCATCCCGTTCTACGGCGCTCTGGTCACCAACTGCGGCATCGACCGGGCCCGCGTCAAGGGCCTGAGCCGCCACGACTCCGCCTACCTCCACGTCTCCGCCGGCCTCGGCACCAGCCCCTATTCCCCGGTCCGTTTCGCCTGCTTCCCCGAGGCCAGCCTCCTCACGCTCGTCCCCCGCCGCCGAAGCGACGCAAGCACCCGCGAAGTCCGCTAGACTTTCCCAAGCACGAGCAAGACCGACGTGCACCGGGGTGTGGCGCAGCTTGGTAGCGCGCTTCGTTCGGGACGAAGAGGTCGCAGGTTCAAATCCTGTCACCCCGACTCCATTTCCCGAGGTCAAGGGCCTGGTCATCAGAAATGATGATCAGGCCTTTTGCTTGTGGACCGCAGTTGGACCGCGGCAGTGAACGGGCCTGGACGACCCTTACAGTCCTAAGCCGACACTGTGCGACCCTCATCACAAACAGGTTGAACACTCGCTCACAAGTCCTCGGTCTTCGCTCTGGACCGCGTAAGGGCTACGAGTCACGGAAACCCACCTGAAGCTTCCAGCTCAACCGAACGCGCCAACATCCACATCGACTGCGCCACCGGCGTGAAGGCCTCCCGCCCCTAACCCGACATCGTGTTGCGAATGCTGCGCGGCGGCGACACCTTGAAGGTCACTCAGCTCGATCGACTCCCCCTCAGCCCCCTGCCTGAGGAGTATCACGGTTGTCGGGTCGGGCCGGAGCGCGGTGCCGACCTGCGGTCAGTCCGTTTCCCCGGCCCGACCGCCGACCCGTGGGCCAGGTCATGGGCACTGCGAGCTTTAGAACAGACCCAAGCTCGCCATGATCAGTAGGGCGAGAGTCACCGTTCCGGCGAACGCCACACCACCTTTGCTGATGGCGGCAGGAAGCTCTGCTCCACCAGCTCTGGCCAGGAAGCCAGCCATCTGGGCGATGATGATCCCGATAAGGACGGCCACGATGACAAGCAGGGCCTTCAAAGGGGTCATGCTCATTTCTCTTTCACGGGGGATGGAGTGCGGTGCGCTGGTTGCCAACGCACAGCACATAGGGCCAGTGGTTGATTCACAGAACATCGGATAATCCGCATGATGATGTTTGGTGACCGCGCTGGCTGGAGCCGTCATCCCCACGTGCTCCGTCCACGCACGTTGTTGGGTCCTTGTGGGACCCACTCCGCGCTATGGCGCTTTCTCCGACAATTTTGGCATACACCTACATGTCGCCGGGTCGAAATTTGCTTTCGTAACCAATCATCTAATTCAGACATTGGAGACGTCTCGCATGCCCACAGCAAGAATCGCGCGGGTCGGTTCTACCGTCGTCTGCGTGACCAGGTCCGCACGGCTGCCAGGTCCACCGGATCTACAGTCACGCCATCGACCTCAACGTCCAGCCATCGACTCGATACGGTCATTGAGCCCGCGGTTTTCGTTGAGGACCAGTACCATGCCCACGGATCCGGGGTCGCTCCCAGATGCCCTGAGACTGATCTCGCCCCAGGGACCTAGAGGATGATCGCCTCGGTGGCCAGGAGTGACGGACGACGGGAGAGACGGAAGCCGATGGTGCGGCGATGAGAGTCGCGGCGCTCTCCCGGTCGGCTCCGCAGGTCATGAGCCCGAAAGTCATGCGGGTTTGCGGGACTTGCCGATGACCGAAGGATCCGACGTCGATCTACTATCGATGATCAATGAGCCATACCAGTCAACGGAGGAGCATTTGCGCATCTCCTACCCGACTTCGTGAACCCGCGCCCTTCATTTAATGCCCGTACATCGGCATATCTAGTGCCCGGAAAGATAGTTTCCGGGCACTAGAAGAGCATCAGCAGCGGCGACGTTCATCGCCGAGGGTCTCGTCCTCAGCGGATTGGGGCATAAGCAGTCGGATCAGATCCGATGTCGAGACTCGGTACAGATCTCCGATCCGGACGATCCGAACAGGGAACTCGTCAGCTCGGGCGAGTTCGTACGCCTTGGTTCTGCCGATGCCAAGCACGCGAGCTGCAGCCATCAAGCTGAGGGTGGGCGGGAGATCCTGAAGATCGCGGTGAGTTAAATCCTTCATGGCTGGGCCCCGTCAGTAATCTCCACCTCTCGGATCCGGGCGATGGCGAGTTTCGCGAATGGCTCGCAGAGTTCGATGCCGGTGAACTGCCGTTCGAGTTGCCGGGCGGCAAGAGCGGTCGTTGCCGTTCCGGAGAACGGGTCGAGGACGGTGCCGCCGGGCCGGCAACCGGCGGCAATGGCCCGTGGGGGATGCCGATGGGGAACGGGGCGTAGTGGACGCCCTTGTAGGGGCGGGTGGAGATCGCCCAGACGTCGCCGGGGTTGTGACCGCCGGGGTGGGCGGTGTCGTGTTCCTGGCCGATGGGGTGTCGTGTTCCTGGCCGATGGGCTGCGGCGCGGTGCCGTACTGTCTGCCGGACGCTGCCGCCTGGCCGTACTTGCCGTCGGGCGGCCAGGGCGCCTGGATGGCGTTCGGTTTCATGCCGCCTCGGCGGGACCGGCGTGAGAGGGGCCGATCTGCGGTGTACGGCTCGCGAATGGCGTCCAGGTCGAACCCAGTAGTAGCGCTGCTTGACGAGCAGGAAGATGAGCTCGTAGCGGGTGGAAAGCCGGTCCAGGGCAGGCTGCGGCATCGTGTTGGGCTTGTGCCACACGATGGCGTTGCGCAGGATCCAGCCGCCCTGCTGAACTGCCGACCCCTGCTCATCAATGAGGCACGGCCTGCTGAGTGGGCCGGTCAGGGCGAACCGAGGAGCGTGAAGCCAGCGCCCTTCCTGCGGACCGTTCCCGTGCGGGTGAGATGCGTGGCCAGGAAGACGCCTTCACGGTCGGCGAGGTCGTTGAGCACGCGGTGGCGGGAAACCGCCGCCTGGCCGGGGTCGTCGCACAGCGATGAGGAGATGTCCGGGCGGCTCAGCTGCAGGGGATGATGAATCAGGTCGCCTCCGATCACCGCGGTCCGGCCGCCGTCGCTGATCTCTACGACGAGATGGCCGGGGGTGTGCCCGGGAGCGGGCAGCAGTCGTACGACGTCGTCGATCCGATGGACTCCGGTGACCAGGTCCAGCAGGGCGTCCTGTACGGCTCGCCGGGTGCGGCGCACCCGGCGATCGGTCCGGTCCACGGGGGCCTTCGTCGTCAGTGGTGGTAGGCGTGGACCACCGCGTGCCCCTTGCCCCTGCCGATGATCCACTTGTTGATCGGGGTGGTGACCAGGAAGGCCACCAGCAGGGAGAGCGCCAGAGCGCCCCAGAACAGACCGGAGGCGAGGCTGGCGTTCATGGCGCCGGGGAGCACCATCATCACGCCGTTGTCGGCGATCTCCATGACGATGATCGACACGGTGTCCGCGGCGAGCGCCAGCCGTACGAGCTCACGCCAGCCCAGACCGGCCCTGCGCAGCCCCATGATGGTGAGCGCGTAGCCGAAGAAGAACGCCAGAACGATGGCCAGGACGATGGTGGGCCCGTTTGCCAAATCCAGCGCCGTGCCGATCACCATGCCGAGTACCTCGCCGATGGCGCACCCGGTCAGGCAGTGCAGGGTCGCCGACGCGGCCGTCCGCCACGTCACCTTCCCCGTGTGACCAGCGTGAGAGTGCCCCATGTGCGCGTGTGCATCGTGGCCGTGGTGCCCCTCGTGCCCGGCGTGATCCATGTGGTGGGCGGCTTCCGACATCCCAATCTCCTGACTCATACGTCATCTCGCCCGGCGACCATATACGTACGGGGGGTATCTTGCAATGACTTTTCGGTCGGAAGGCTCAAAAGCATCGAGACCGCACGGATAGATCACTTCACCCCAAAAGGGAATTCCGGGAGACGCGACTCTACTACGGGCGATCGGTGTGGGAGTCGAGAGGGTATCGGTGATCACCATGTCGCCGACTCGGCAGCTCACAGGTCGGCGGCGGGAATGACGCATGGCCGGGCGTCTACGACGGCCAGTAGCATTGAATGATCGCAGGTAGAGGGGAGTCTCGCACGATGCGTGGTCTGGGAGACCTGGAGTAGGCGATCATGGATCGTCTGTGGTCGTATCACCGGCCCGCCTCGGTGAGAAACGTGCTCGAAGACCTGCGCCTCGAGCGAGACATCGCTTACACCACCGTCATGACAGTGATGGACAAGCTGCACACCAAGGGCCTGCTCCGCCGCAAGCAGGTCGGACGCGCCTACATCTACGAGGCGGTCGCCACGAAAGAGGCCTACACCGCTGAGCTGATGCGCAACACGCTGGCCTCCAGCGGTAACCAGGCGGCCACGCTCGTTCACTTCCTGGAACGGCTGACCCCGCAGGAGGCCGCGGCGCTCGATGCCGCGCTCAAGGTGTGTCCGCCCCGGAGCCGCGCATGACGGCCGCCGCCGTCCTGATGTCGTACGCCGTGATCGCCACGGCCGTGTTTCCCGGCTACTGAGCCGGGGTGAGTGGGCCGAGCGCGCTCCTCGTCTGGCGATCTCCGTGTGGTTGGCCGCCTGCATCTCCGCGGCCGCCTCCGCGGTCCTGTCGGCACTCGCCGCCGCGATCCCCGCTAACGTGATCGGACACAGGCCGACCGAGTTCTTCCAGGCGTGCGCGGACATGCTCTCCGATGACGCGGCCGTCGCCGAAGCCTTCCCCCGGGCCTTTTCCCGCCTTCCGCTGTTCGCCCGGGCGAGGAGCTCGATCGCGCGGCTGATCGAGCTCCTCGCCGACGTCGCGGCTCGCCGCCATCCCTGTATCCATATCGCCGCTGCCCTGGTACAGCCGGCCACCGGCCGAGCTTCGTTCTTGCTGGGGGCCGGCGGCGAGACCGCTCTCACCCGTGTCAAGCGCATGCTCAGCCCGGCCGTTCCCCTCGGGTGCCGGGAACGTATCGCAGGGCTCGCCGCCGTGGCCCTCCTCCTCGCCGGCCCCGTGGTCGTGGCCGCGATTCCCGGTCTGGGCTCGTTCCTGGCCCACCGCTGTCATGGCATCTCGATCTTCTAGCCGCCGAGTTGTCTACGATAGTAAGTAGTAGCCAAGGATAGGCTGCTGGTGTGGCCTCCATCGATCAACATCTCCGCCTGCGCACCGGCGCCGTCCTGGCACTTCTGGCTTTTTTCGGTACGGCGTGCACCGAGGGGCCGTCTGAGGAGGCGGCCGGTCCAGCCGATCCCGGAATCGGTCACGTCCACGGCCTTGGTATCGATTCCTCCGACGGCACGGTCTACATCGCGGGGCACTACGGACTGTTCCAGGTTGGGGCCGCGGGCACGGCCCGGCGCGTCGCCGACCGTATTCAGGACCACATGGGCTTCACCGTGATCGGTCCGAAGACCTTCCTCGCCAGCGGGCACCCGGCGGCAGCGGACGTTCCGTCTGGTGGCTCTCCACACCTGGGCCTGATCCGCACGACGGACGCCGGCGTCACCTGGACCTCGGTGTCGGAGGCGGGCACCGCCGACTTCCATTCGATCCAACCGGCGGGAGCGGACCTCTACGCCTATGACAGTCAGAAAGGACAGGTACGGCGCAGTGCCGACGAAGGGCAGACCTGGGTGCCGGGAGCGAAGGTAGAGGTGATCGACCTGGCTGGTCACAAGGAGGAGCCGAATCGCGTGTACGCGACCACACCGGACGGCCTCCAGGTCAGCTCTGACGGCGGCATGAATTTCACCGTGATCGCCGGCGCCCCGTTCCTCTCCCACGTGGACTCTCCGAGCAAAGACGAGCTGATCGGGCTCGACGCCGACGGCCAGGTGCAAGCCAGCAAGGACGGCGGCGAGACTTGGCGGGCATCTGGCCGCCTGCCTGGCCAGGCCTCTGCCTTCACCGTCGTCAGCCGGCAGCGTCTCCTCGCGGCCATGGAGGACGGGACAGTCATGGAGTCGCCAGACGGAGGGCGCACGTTCTCGACCATCTACCGGTCCGCTTCGAGTTGAATCGGGAACAAGATGCGGCCGTCTCCCCGGGACTCATGTCGGCTTTCTGAATGCGGGCCGGTCGACCTGCGGGTAAGGCGTTGTGAACCGTGCAGCCGGATCAGTGCGGGACGGCACCACCTGTGAGGATCCGACGGTAGTTGGCCACGCGGTCCTCCACGCTGTCGAGACAGCAGCTGGCGCATTTCTCGCCGTGATCCGCGGTGTAGAACAGGCAGCACGTCCGGCGCAGATAGAACAGTCCTTCCCGGCCCCCCTCGGCGAGCCGGACCGTCTCGCCGAGCCTGCCCAGCTCCTGAGGGCAGGCCGCGAGGAACTCCTCATGCGCGCGCTGCAGCGCGTCGACGTCGGCGTCCGGGATCCTGCTCGCGGCCCCGAAGGCCGCGGCGCATCCCTGGGCGATACCGCCGTTGAGCTGGCGCCTGCCTGCCCGGCTGCGCACGCGCAGCGCGTCGGCGAGAGGAAACAGGTGATCGTCGAGTACCTGGTTCACGAGCAGCCCCAGCCGTTCGCCGGCGGTCATGCCCGAGACATCGGCCAGCTGCGGCCTGCGCAGCGCGACGGCCTCGAACCCGTGATGATCACTGAGTCGGAGCGCCACGTTCTCCGGCCGGACATCCAATACCACGCCGTACAACGCCCAGGCCAGCAGCGCGGAAGCGGTCACGGTGCCGGCGTAGACCGCCATGACCGTGAGAGCGACCGCGTGTGCGGACACCTGGCCGCTGCCCACGCGCTCGGCCTCGAGAACCTGAGCCAACTCCGTCGATGCGGGGTCCAGCAACCTGTCTGCGGGGATCCAGCCCTCCTCCGAATCCAGGCCGACTTCCAGCCGATAGCGCTCCCCGTAGCTCGCGAGGGTCTCCAGCATGGTGATGAGGTCAGTGGAGGGATGGGTCACGGTCTGCAGCTCCTGGAGTGACGGACGGCGGTGGCCGCGAACAATTCTGCGCTATCGCGCCACCTAAGCCGATCTGGGTATCCATGGGGCACATCGGGCCAATTGCCCTAATGTCGCCCCAAGGCCTGCCACTTGCCGAGCATGAGCCCTCCTCTAGGCGAACGCGGCCCGAGGGCGCCCTCAAAGTGCTGAAAAGCCGACGGAGTCAGACATGAGCCATGCCTGACGCCGTCGGCTGTCACGTGATCTAGAGCCGGTCGAGGAGCTTCTGCATCTGCTCGATCTCCATCTGCTGCTGAGGGACATCCGCGCCGGCGGGCACCTGTGGAACGAACTGATCGGCTGGACGGGCGATCCGCACCTGAGCCCGTTCCACCTGGCCGGCTATTTGGCGATCGGCGGCGGATTCTGGCTCATCTCCGCGGCCTGGAGGGTGCTGCGCGACGCCGCTCAGCACGACCGCCTGGCGGCCACCGGCCCGTACGCGTGGGTCCGGCACCCGCAGTACGACGGCTTCATACTGATCATGATCGGGTTCCTCCTGCAGTGGCCGACCATCCCCACGTTGATCATGTTCCCGATCCTGGTGCTCGTGTACGCGCGACTGGCCCGTAGCGAGGAACATGAGGTCGCCATCCGGTACCGCGACCAGTGGGAACCCTACGCCGCCCGCACTCCCACGTTCTGGCTCTCGTGTTCCTGCTCTGCGCCACGGGGTTGGCGGTGTACAGACCGAAGGGGCGGATCAGGCTCAGTGCGCCCTCGACGGCGTAGGCGGCGGCACTCTCTCGATTTACTTTGAAGAATCAGGAACGGACAAGTCTTGCGATGGCGTCCGAGGCCTCCTTGACCTTCTCCTGGGCCTCGGGGCCGCCGTTTCTGGTGGCCTCGGCCACGCAGTGAGCCAGGTGCTCCTCCAGGAGGGAGAGGGCGAACGACTGGAGCGCGCTGGTGGCCGCGGACACCTGGGTCAGGATGTCGATGCAGTACTTGTCGTCGTCGACCATGCGCTGCAGACCGCGGATCTGACCCTCGATCCGGCGCAAACGCCGGAGATGGTCTTGTTTGGTGTCGCTGTATCCAGCCATGTCCACTCCCTCTTCCTATCTCACCACCGTACGTCCCTGGGGTATCTGAGAGTGGGTTCTTTTCACGCAAGGGCTGCCGGCTGCTGCGCCTCCTGCGCGACAGCCTTGGGCCGCCTCATGAACGACACCGTGGCGACCACGCCGATCGCCGCGACCACTGCCGCGCCGACGAAGGCTGCGTTGGTGGAGCCCTGGCCGGTGGCGATGGCCGTCATCACGGCCAGGCCGAGCGCGGAGCCCACGTTGTACGTGGTGTTCACGATGCCGGAGGCCAGGCCTGCTTCTTCCGGCCGCACGCCGGACATGGCTGACATCATCGCGGGGATGTAGGCCAGCGACATGCCTACCGCCGCGATCAAGCTCGCGGGCAGCACATCGGTGACGAACGATCCGTTCGCGCTGGCCAAGCTCAGACCGGCGATTCCCACAGCGAGGACGCCCAGGCCCAGCACGATGAGCGGCTTCGCGCCGAAGCGACCGAGCAACCTGGCGGTGATGCCGACCATGAAGATCATGACGGCGACGGTCATGGGCAGCAGCGCCGCGCCGCTCGCGAAGGAGCCGTAACCGAGGGTCTTCTGCAGGTAGAGGTTGAGGAAATACCACATCGGGATCCACGCGGCGCCCAGGAGTGCCATGGCCAGGTTGGCAGCGGTCAGGCCAGGGGTCTTCCAGATGGCGAGCGGCATGAGGGGCTCGCGGACCGAACGCTGGATGAGCAGGAAGGCAACCAGGAGAACGACAGCGCCGACTCCGGCGAGCCAGTCGGCGGTGACGATCGCGTAGACGGCGAGGGCGACGCCCGCGGTCACAGCGATTGCGCCGAGCCAGTCGACCGACCCGCGCTTGCCCTCGGTCTTGGGCAGCAGCGCAGGAATGGCGGCCAGCGTGGCCAGGCCGATCGGGATGTAGACGATGAACACCCAGGGCCAGCTCAGGTACTCGGTGATCACGCCGCCGAGGAAGACGCCTGCCGTACCGCCCGCGGGTGCGGCGGCGCCGTACAGGGACATGGCCTTGCCCAGCTCACGCGGGTTGTGCCCGAACAACATCATCAACAGCGTCATCGCGGCGGGGGCGATGAGGGCTCCGCCGACGCCCTGGACGGCGCGCCCCAGGATCTCCACCCACGCGGTGCCTGCTGCTGCGGCGATGACCGAGCCGGCGGTCAGGACGACCCAGCCGGTGGTGAAGATCTTGCGGGCGCCGACCAGGTCGGAGAGCTTGCCGCCCAAGAGGAGCAAGCCGCCGAAGGCGACGACGTAGGCGTTGAACACCCACTGCAGGCTGCTGTCGGTGAAGCCCAGCTCGCGCTGCATATCCGGCAGGGCCACTCCGATGATGGACGTATCCATGATCACCATGAACTGCGCGGCGGCAAGCACGACGAGCGCCCACCACCGACGCGGATTAACGGTAGACACGACGTTCTCCTTTCGCCTGATACCTAGGAGGGGTATCTGAGATGCAAGGAACGTAACATACCCCCCAGGGGTAAGACAAGGTGGCGGCGGGCCGGGTTACGCCGGAGGCCCCGTGGCCTCCGGCGTTGGGCTGCTGTATCGCCTCAGACCCAGTGCAGGACCGCCCCGGCGACGAGCTCCACGGCTATGGCCGCAGCCAGAAGCCCCATGATCCGGGTGACCAGGTTGAGCCCGTTGTCCTTGAGCAGCCGCCCGGCGGGATGGACTCGGTAGCCGTGGAGAAGCAGGGGATCGTCCAGCGCAGCCACACCGCGACCATGTTCGTCCCTCCTCTCGAGCAATCTGGTGTCCGGTGGCCCGGGATTCCCGGACCACCGGCGTCTTGTTACTTGAAGCTGCGCAGGCGCAGGCTGTTGGTGACCACGAAGACGCTGGAGAAGGCCATCGCCGCTCCCGCGATCATCGGGTTGAGCAGGCCCAGCGCCGCGAGCGGCAGGGCGGCCACGTTGTAGGCGAAGGCCCAGAACAGGTTGCCCTTGATGGTGCCCAGCGTCCGGCGGGAGAGCCGGATCGCGTCAGCGGCCACTCGAAGGTCGCCGCGGACCAGGGTGAGGTCCGAGGCCTCGATCGCCGCGTCCGTCCCCGTGCCCATCGCCAGGCCCAGGTCGGCCTGGGCGAGCGCGGCGGCATCGTTGACGCCGTCACCCACCATCGCCACTGTCTTACCCTCGGCCTGGAGCTTCTTGACGACGTCCACCTTGTCCTTGGGCAGGACCTCGGCGATCACCTCGTCGATGCCGACCTCGGCCGCGACGGTCTTGGCGACCGCCTCGTTGTCGCCGGTGAGCAGCACCGGGGTGAGGCCGAGCGCCCGCAGTTGCCGGATGGCCTCCTTGCTGGTCGGCTTCACCACGTCGGCCACCACGAGGATGGCCCGGGCCTTACCGTCCCAGCCGACGGCGACCGCCGTACGGCCGGCGGCCTGAGCCTCCTGGAAGGCGCGCTCCAGTTCGACGGGCAGGTGCTGCGACCACTCGGCCAGCAGCTTGGGCCGGCCGACCAGGACGGCGTGGCCGTCCACGATGCCCTGGACGCCGAGGCCCTCGACGTTGGCGAAGTCCTCCACCGTGGCGGTGGACTGCGCGGCGCGGGCGATCGCCTGGGCGATCGGGTGCTCGGAGGCGTGCTCCAGGGCTCCGGCGAGCTTGAGGACCTCGTCGCGGTCCTCACCCTCGGCCAGGTGCACGTCGGTGAGGGTCATCTTGCCCTCGGTCACGGTGCCGGTCTTGTCGAGGACGATCGTGTCGATCTTGCGGGTGGACTCCAGCACTTCCGGGCCCTTGATCAGGATGCCCATCTGAGCACCCCGGCCGGTGCCGACCAGCAGCGCGGTCGGTGTGGCCAGGCCGAGCGCACAGGGGCAGGCGATGATCAGCACGGCCACCGCGGCCGTGAAGGCGGCCGCCGCGCCGGACCCGGCACCGAGCCAGAAGCCGAGGGTGCCGAGCGCCAGAGCGATCACGATCGGGACGAAGATGCCCGAGATGCGGTCGGCCAGCCGCTGGACCTGGGCCTTGCCGGTCTGGGCCTCCTCCACCAGCTTGGCCATCTGGGCCAGCTGGGTGTCGGAGCCGATGCGAGTGGCCTTGACGATCAGCCTCCCGCCCGCGTTGACGGTGGCGCCGGTGACGGAGTCGCCCTGCCGTACCTCCACCGGGACCGACTCGCCGGTCAGCATGGAGGCGTCGATGGCGGAGATGCCCTCTTCGATCACGCCGTCGGTGGCGATCTTCTCGCCCGGACGGACCAGGAAGAGGTCGCCGACGTTGAGCTGGTCGGTGGGAATCCGCCGGCCGTCGACGAGCTCGACCTCCTTGGCGCCCAGTTCGAGCAGGGCGCGCAATGCTGCTCCCGCGCGGCGCTTGGATCGCGCCTCGAAGTAGCGTCCGGCCAAGATGAACGCGGTCACACCGGCGGCGGCCTCGAGATAGATGTTGCCGGAGCCGTCACTGCGGGCAATCGTGAACTCGAACGGGTGCGTCATACTCGGTACGCCTGCCGTACCGAAGAACAAAGCCCACAACGACCAGCCGAGCGCGGCTAGCGTGCCCAGGGACACCAGAGTGTCCATGGTCGCCGCGCCATGCCGCAGGTTGGTCCAGGCGGCCTTGTGGAAGGGCCAGCCCGCATAGACCACCACCGGAGCGGCCAGCGTCAACGACAACCACTGCCAGTTGGTGAACTGCAGCGGTGGGATCATTGCCATCGCGATCACCGGA
This sequence comes from Streptosporangium sp. CA-135522, assembly GCF_050949235.1. Classification (NCBI taxonomy): domain Bacteria; kingdom Bacillati; phylum Actinomycetota; class Actinomycetes; order Streptosporangiales; family Streptosporangiaceae; genus Streptosporangium; species Streptosporangium sp. CA-135522. Next base: position 532,899 of record NZ_CP192026.1, on the reverse strand, counting down.
ACGCTCAGTACCAGGCTCGTGATCAGGCGGTTGCGCAGCGGACGGAGCTCGTCCTCCGGCTCCTGGACCTCCTGGCCCGACTCCGCCTTCGGCGGGGCGGGGAGAGCCGCGGTGTAGCCGGCCGACTCCACTGTGGCGATCAACCGCTGCGGGTCAATGCCCTCGGGAAAGGTCACCTTCGCCTTCTCGGTGGCGTAGTTGACCGTCGCGGTGACGCCGTCCAGCTTGTTCAGCTTGCGCTCGATCCGGTTGGCGCAGGACGCGCAGGTCATGCCACCAATGGATAGCTCGATGGCGCCTTGGCGCTGGTCATCGGTAAGCGGAGACATCACCGCTCCTTTCTGTGCGTCCTGCTATCAGTGCTTGTGGTCGTCGCCGTGCTCGGTGGAGCTGGGCGTGGGCTTCGCACTCGGCTTCACGGTGGTGTCCTGCCCGGCGCCGAGGGTGAAGTCGGCGGTCCGGACCTTGCCCTCATGCTGGAAATCGAGGAAGAGCCGGTAGTCGCCGCGGCTGGGCACTTCGGCGTAGAAGACGATCTCCGGGCCGGGCCGGGTCTTGCCGTCGCCGGGCTCGCCGTCGGGGTGTACGTGGAGGTAGACCAGGTCGCTGCCGCGCAGGGCCACCAGGTGCCCGTAGGCGCCGAGGTAGGGCTGCAGGTCGGTGACCGGCTTGCCGTCCTTGCTGACCTTGAGGGTGAGCTTGCTCGCCTGGCCGGGGAGCAGCTCGCCGTCGAGGGTGACGGTGTAGCCGTCGACCTCGGACGTACGGCTGGCCGCGGGCAGCGCCTTGGGCGTGTAGTCGCCCGCAACGAGCAGGTCGCCGCCGAGCGTCAGGGCCTGACCGCCGGTCGGCGCGAAGTCGGCGAAGGCCCGGTAGGCCCCCGCCTCGGGCAGCGTCAGCTTGACCGACCAGACGCCGCCACCGGCCTCGACCGGGTGGAGATGCTGAAAGGTGCCCAGGTCACGCGAGACGACGATGAAGTGGAGCTTCTTGTCGTGCTGGACCTGGTAGTCGGTGACCGCCTTGCCGTCAGGGCCGGTCACGGTGAACTGGAAGTCTGTCGGCTCGCCCGGCTTGATCGTCGCGGTGAGCGGGGTGAGGGTATAGCCGTTCTCGGACACTTGGAGCCCTCCAGGGGTATCGTTCTCGACCTGTTGCGCAGGAGCGGTGTGCTCTCCGTGGCCTGCGGTGGCTTGCGGAGCCGAAGTCGCCGCGGCGTGGCCGCCGCTGTCATGGCCCGGCTTTGCCGGCTCCCCGCCCAGCGGTCCGACGACGTTGCCGAGCCCGAGCGTTCCGCCGAAGATCACGGCGAGGCCTGCCACGTAGGCGCCGAGCTTCGCTGCGGTGTTCATGGGTTCACCACTTCGTATCCGGCCTCTTCGACCGCGGCGCTGATCTGCGCTGCGTCGACCGGGCTTTCACTCGTCACGGTCAGCAGCCCGGTGGCCAGGTCGACTTCGACCTCGGTCACGCCGGCGACCTCGCCGACCTCCTCCTTGACGGAGCTGACGCAGTGTCCGCAGGTCATGCCCTTAACGGTGTAGGTGGCGGTAGCCATGACAATCACCTCTCGTCTTGTGACTCTTATGAACGGACCAGGCGCGCGATCGCGTCGGCCGCTTCCTTGATCTTGATGTCCGCCTCGGCGCCGCTCTTCCGCGTCGCCTCCACGACGCAGTGGGCCATGTGCTCTTCCAGGAGGACCAGGGAAAAGGACTGCAGGGCGCTGGTGGCCGCCGAGACCTGGGTCAGGACGTCGATGCAGTACTTGTCTTCGTCGACCATCCGCTGCAGGCCTCGCACCTGCCCCTCTACCCGGCGCAGTCGCCGCAGGTGAGCCGCTTTGTCATTCATCGGGCTCGAGTCCGATCAACAGGTTGAAGGCGCCGGTCAACAGGTTCAGCGACACCAGGCCGACGATCTCCGCGATCACCCGGTCGCTCCAGCCATGAGCTCGCAGCTCGGCCACGTCCTCGTCAGAGAGGGACGAAGGCTCGGCCAGCACCCGCACGGCCACGGCGATCAAGGCGGCCTCGCGTGCGTCGGTCGAGGTGCCCTGGCGGGCCAGCTCGATGTCCCCTTCGCTGAGCCCTGCTGCTCGCGCCGCCTTGGTGTGCGCCGACAAGCACATGGCGCAACCGATCCACTCCTGCACTGCGAGCGAGATCTTTTCGCTCAGCGGGCGGGGGATCTTCACTCGCTTGATCGCGCGGGAGAAGTCCAGGTAGCCCTGAAGTAGTGCGGGCGAGTGGGCCATCGTGGCCACCATGTCGCCCACCCCGCCGCGCCTGGCGACGATGTCGCTCAGGATCTCGCGGGACTTGTCGGGGGCTTCCGATGGGTCAAGTGCTTGAAGGCGTCTCATTGTGTCCTCCTCATCTGCCGCTAACGCTATACCCCTAAGGGGTATTCCGGAACCCCCTATGGGTATGCATAATCCGAACGCGAGTGTTCGGATTATTGGCGGATGCATGAAGAACCGAGGCTGGGCTGTACTGGTCCTGCTGTGCTTGGCGCAGTTCATGTTGATCATCGACATCACCGTGGCGCAGGTCGCACCACCTGCGATCGGCAGCGGACTGGAACTCGACCGAGAAGCCCTCACCTGGGTCGTCACTGCCTACACGCTGCGCTTCGGCGGACTCATGGTGCTGGGCGGCCGGTTGGCCGACACCCTCGGCGCTCGGCGGACGCTGCTCGCCGGACTGGCCGTCTTCACCGCGGCTTCATTGCTGTGCGGTCTGGCCTCGACCAGTGCGCGGCTGATCGCGGGCAGGGCGTTGGCGCCGCGCTCCTTTCCCCGGCCGCGCTCGCCATCATCACCGCCACGTTCGAGGCGAGAGGCGCAACCGCGCGCTGGGTGTTTGGACGGCTATCGGCGGCAGGCCGGTGGCCATGGGCGCCTTCGTGCTCACCGCCGTCGGGGTCGCGCCGATGACCCGCATCTCGCCGGATTCGAACGCCTACGCCACCCTGCCGCCGACTCTGTCATCGCCGCCTTCGGCATCGGGCCAGCGTTCCCCGCGGCGAGACCGGTGTGGCTTCGGGTGTGATCAACAGCTTCCAGCGCAGGGCCTGCTCATCTTGCAGGTTGCCGGCGTAGAAGATGTCCCAGCGTGTACATGCCGCATACGCCGAGTGCGAGCATGATGAGCAGGAGTCCGCGCAACAGGCGCGAGCGCCCTTTCTCGGCCAGCTTCCCACCGGCCGTCACCATCCACATTGATAGCCGGGCGTCGGGCCCGAGACGTGCCGCGCCCGACGCCGGCCGATCAAACCAGAACTACCTCGTATCCCGTCTCCTCGATGGTGTCCATGATGACGGCGTTGTCGATGGGGCTTTCCGCGGTCACGGTGACGTGACCAGTGGCGAGCTCGACGTCCACGCTACTGACGCCCGCGACCGTACTGACCTGGTTCTTCACCTTGGTGGCGCAGCCGTTGCACGTCATGCCCGTGACCTTGTAGGTAGCGGTGCTCATTTCGTCCTCCTTGTGAGGATACCCCCCATAGGTATCGCCTTGTGCACCATATGTTGATCTCCTTCTCATGTACACGTGATCCACATCACATCCATATATATACCCCTACAGGGTATGTTCGCCCCATGAACCGAATCACTGTGGTTGGTGCGTCGCTGGCCGGGCTGCGAGCGGTGCAGGCTCTTCGACGCGAAGAATTCGACGGCGAGGTCACGCTGATCGGCGCGGAGACCCATTTGCCTTACAATCGCCCTCCGCTGTCCAAGAGCGTCCTGCAGGGCGACGACGACGTCACGCTGCCAGGAGCCGAGGAACTTGGCGACCACTGGCTGCGAGGGCGCCGGGCTGCCGCCCTCAACACAGCCGACAAGATCGTCACGCTCGACGACGGCTCGGAGATCGGCTACGACGGGCTTGTCATCGCAACCGGCGCACGGCCGAAGCGGCTGGCTGAGCATCCTGCAGGCGTGCACACCCTGCGTACCATCGAGGACTCTCTGGCTCTCCGTGCCGAGCTGGAGGGAGGACCGCGGCAGGTCGTTGTGATCGGCGGCGGCTTCATCGGCGGTGAGGTGGCCTCCACCGCCCGGTCACTCGGCCACCAGGTGACTCTGATCGACAGTGCTCCCCATCCCATGCTCGCCACCGTGGGATCCGACACCGCGCTCTGGCTTGCCGCTCATCACCGTCGCAACGGCGTGGAACTGGTGTCCGGGGTCCGGGCGATCGGCTTCGAAGGTGAGACGCGAGTGGAAGGAGTACGGCTGAGCAACGGCGTGACCGTCCCCGCCGATCTCGTGATCGCAGGCATGGGCGTCGTGCCCAACACCGAATGGCTCGCGGGCAGCGGCTTGACCGTCGAGGACGGCGTGGTCTGCGAGCCGACCTTGTACGCCAAGGGAAGCACCGACGTCGTGGCAGCCGGGGACGTGGCCCGTTGGCCGCACGGCCTGTACGGTGACTCGCTGGTCCGGGTCGAGCATTGGGCGACGGCCAACGACCAGGGCGCGGTGGCCGCTCTCAACCTGCTGGCCGGACCGGAGAACGCGAAGCCGTACGCGGACCTGCCCTCGTACGCCACACACATGCACGGAGCCCGGATCCAGACGGCGGGTCTCCCGCACCTGGCCGACGAGGCCAGGGTGCTCGCGGGCTCGGTGGAGGAGGACAGCTTCGCGGTCGGTTTCGCTCGGAATGGTCTCCTGGTGGGCGCGGTGGCCGTCAACGCCCCCAAGGAGCTGATCCGCCTCAAGCGCCGGGTTGTCGCCGGTGAAGCTCTCTAGCTCCGCATCCACGATCCTCGTTAGCGTTGACGGATGCGCCGCCTGGGTGAACTCGAGTCCGCGATCATGGAACGCATATGGTCGTACAACCGTCCGGCCTCGGTGCGCGACGTGGTCGAGGACCTCCACATCGACCGGGAGATCGCCTACACGACGGTGATGACCGTGATAAACAAGCTCCACACCAAGGGCCTCCTGAAGCGCCAGTTCGTCGGCAAGGCGTACATCTACGAGACGGTGTCGTCGAAGGAGACCCACACCGCAGAGCTGATGCGGGAGTCGCCGGCCAGCAGTGGCAATCGGGCGGGCACCGGCTTTCGCGCTCGGCGTGGGTGGTGAGACGGTGATCCTCCGCGTTGCGACGAAGGGCGCACTGTCCGATAGGCGATGACTGCCAGCAGCGCACCCGCCAGGGCTCCGGAAGAAGAAAGGTTCAGCAGGCGGGCGGCCTGTCGTCTTCGATCCGGAGCGCTACCGGCAGCGCAACACCGTCGAACGCTGTTTCCAGAAGATCAAGACCTGGCGCGATCCGGCTATCCGCGACGACAAAGCCCCGGAAGGCTACGAGGCCGGACTCTACCTCCGAGGCTCGGTCATGTGGCTGAAACTCCTCACCTCAACCACATGATCCGAACTCTGAACAGCTCTTAGAGCCTGCCCCGCCGCCTCAACCTTGGCGAGGTCCGTTCCTGACTTATCGGGCGCTTCAAGGGCGTCCTCGATCCGCTCGGCGATCGCCTCCCGGTTCTCGGGGGTGTTGAGGACGAACGAGATCGCCTGCAGCACCAGATCATGGGACTCATCACTTTCATCGGGCTCGTCGGCATTCGCGGCCAACGAAAGCGCGGCGAGAATGAGGACGGCGGCGTCCAGCATCAAGATCACGCGGCTGAGCCGCCGCGGCACGATGGCCTGTGCGATGTTCACGCCACGCATCCCTGATGCGCGGTCCCGGTCAGCCGGGGATGAGGCCCTCCTCGGCGAGAAGCGAGCGCACCTGTTCCAGGGTGGTGTCCTCATCGGGCAGGACCAGTTGCGAGGCGGCCAGGACATCGGCCGGAAGCGCCGTGCCGAGACGGCGGACGGCCTCCAGCAAAGCCTGGAGGGTGGCGGCGAACGTCTCGGCGTCACCGGTCTCGACGGCGGCCTGCAGCCGGTCGTCGAGCGCGTTGAGTTCATCCAGGTATCGGTCGGCGATGTCGAACTGCCCTTCGCCGAGAATGCGCACGATCATGATGTGCCCTCCTGTCCGCGTCGTTCGTCGCCGGTGGATTCGGTGGACAGGGCCGGAGGGGCAGGTGCGGCGTGCAGCTGCCGCTTCATCTGGGCCAGTTGTTCATCGATGTCGCCACCTGCGGTGATCCCGTCCAGTTGAGCTTGGAGGTCATCGTGTCCCGCGGGCAGTGTGGCGTCCTCCAGGGCGCCGGAGGCGAGCAGCTCGTCCAAGGCGCCCGCGCGGGCCTGCAGCTGAGCGGTCTTGTCTTCCGCTCGTTGGACGGCCAGCCCGACATCGCCCATCTCCTCGGAGAGGCCGGTGACGGATTCACGGATCCGGGTCTGGGCCTCGGCCGCGGTATAGGTGGCCTTGATCACCTCTTTATGGGTGCGGAACGCCTCCGTCTTGGCCTGCAAGCGCTGGCTCGCGAGGGTGAGCCGGTCCTCCTCGGCGCGGAGCGAGGTGTGCTGGCCCTTGAGGTCCTCCGCTTGGGACAGGACGGCCACGCGACGGGTCAACGCCTCCCGGGCGATCTCCTCCTTGCCCGAGGACAGCGCCTGCTGCGCCTGCCCCTGGAGCTTGGCCGCGGATTCCTGCAGCTGGTTCAGTTGTAGCTCCACGCGCTTACGGCTGGTGGCCACGTCCGCCACACCGCGGCGGACCTTGTTCAGCAGCTCCAGCTGCCTGGAGTAGGAGTAGTCGAGCACCTCGCGGGGATCTTCCGCGCTGTCCAGTACTTTGTGCGCCTTGATTCGAAACAGGTCCGCGATGCGGCGGGCAAGGCTCATCCCGGTCCTCCTGCTCAGATCGGGTGGGCACTCCCGAACGGAGACCCCCTTTGTGAACCACAGTGCACCCTCGGCATCGGAGGGGGACGTCTCTTTGGTCCCGATCACAGGGGACCAAGGTCCTACGATGAATAGTTGAATCGTGGGCTTTGGAAGCGTTCTATGTCCTCGACATCGAACACCACCCAGGCGTGACTCGGCGGAATCTTCCGGGTGCCGATCACGTCCGGGTGCTCTCGCCCGGTGGCGACTCGGTGGGGGCGGGCAGGTGAAGCCTCTTGAGGGTCAGGGCGTTGACGGCGACGATGACGCTGGAGCCCGACATCGACAGCGCGGCGATCTCCGGGCGCAGCACGAGGCCGAAGGCGGGCTCGAACAAGCCCGCGGCGATGGGCAGGGCGACGGTGTTGTAGCCGATCGCCCAGCCGAGGTTCTGGCGCATCTTGCGCAGGGTGCCGCGGCCGATGCGCAGCGCGGCGGGCACGTCCAGCGGGTCGGAGCGCATGAGCACGACGTCGGCGGTCTCGATGGCCACGTCCGTGCCGGCGCCGATGGCGATACCCAGGTCGGCCTGGGCGAGGGCGGGGGCGTCGTTGACGCCGTCGCCGACCATGGCGACCTTGCGGCCCCCGGCCTGCAGTGCGGCTATCCTGGCCGCTTTGTCGCCGGGCAGCACCTCGGCGACGACCGTGTCGATGCCCAGCCGCCGCGCGATCCGCCGCGCGGTGGCGGCGTTGTCGCCGGTGAGCATGACCACTTCGACGCCGAGCTCGTGCAGGACGGCCACCGCCGCCGCGGAGGTCTGCCGGGGCGCGTCCGCGAGGCCGATCACCCCGGCCGCGACGCCGTCGACCGCGACCATGACCGCGGTGCGGCCACCGGCGGCCACCTCGTCCCGTTGCGCCGCCAGCCCGCCGAGTTCCACACCGTCGCGCTCCAGCAGGCGGCGGTTGCCCACCGCCACCCGATGCCCGGCCACGTCGGCGACGGCGCCGTGGCCGGGCACGTTCTCGAACCGCCCGGCGCGCAACGGTTCCAGGCCGTGGGCGTCGGCGTGGCGGACGATCGCCTCGGCCAGCGGGTGTTCGGACTCCCGCTCGACCGCGGCCACCAGCCGCAGCAACTCGTCGTCGGCGATCCCTTCGGCGATGACGTCGGTGACCTCCGGCTCGCCCCTGGTCAGGGTGCCGGTCTTGTCCATCACCACGACCTGGACGCGGGCGGAGGTCTCCAGCGCGACCGCGTTCTTGAACAACACGCCGCGCTTGGCGCCGAGCCCGGTGCCGACCATGATCGCTGTCGGGGTCGCCAGGCCGAGCGCGTCGGGGCAGGTGATGACCACGACGGTGATGGCGAACAGGATCGCCACACCGAACGGCGCGCCGGCCAGCAGGAACCAGGCGGCGAAGGTGAGGCCGCCGCCGATCAGCGCGACGAGCACCAGCCAGAAGGCCGCCCGGTCGGCCAGCCGTTGCCCGGGGGCTTTGGAGTTCTGGGCCTGCTGGACGAGCTTGACGATCTGCGCCAGGGCGGTGTCGGCTCCGATCTTGGTGGCCCGCACGCGCAGCGTGCCGTTGCGGTTGATCGTCGCGCCGATGACGGCGGATGCCGGCTGCTTGTGCACCGGCAGGCTCTCACCGGTGACCATGGACTCGTCCACCTCGCTCTCGCCGTCCTCGACGACCCCGTCGACCGGGATCTTCGCCCCGGGGCGCACCAGCAGCAGCTCGCCGGCGGCGACCTCGGCGGTGGGCACCTCGACCGGCTCGCCACCGCGGATGACCACCGCCCTGGGCGGAGCCAGGTCGAGCAGGGTGCGGACGGCGTCGTTGGCGCCGCCCCGGGCGCGCATCTCGAACCAGTGCCCCAGCAGCACGAAGGCGGCCAGCACGGTGGCGGCCTCGTAGAACACCTCGCCGCCGCCGGTGAAGGTCACGACCACCGAGTACAGCCAGCCCGCGCCGACCGCCACCGCGACCAGCACCATCATGTCCAGCGTGCCCGCGCGCAGCGCCCGCACCGCCCCCGTGAAGAAGATCCGGCACGAGTAGAAGATCACCGGCAGGCTGAGCAGCAGCGTCCACACATCCCGGCGCAACCCGAACGGGACCGGCAGGTCCAAGCCGAGCACCTCGGTTCCGATCGGCGACCACATCACGATCGGGACGGAGAACAGCAGCGCCACCAGGAAGCGGTTGCGCATGTCGGCCACCATCGCGGCCATCGACATCCCGGCGTGCCCGCCGTGGCCCGTCATCTCGTGCGGGGAAGGCGGTGCCTCTGTCCCACCACGGGGCGCGTGCTCCGCATGGTCCATCGCCGCAAGCCCGATGTGAACGTCGTGGTCAGCATGCCCGACGGGCGTTTGCCGGCCGGGCCGGTGGTGCTCCGGCAGCACGGCGATATCAACCTGCCCCCGTTCTCGGGTGACTGTGCGGTGTTCGCCATAGCCGGCTGCCGGCGGGTCCGGCTCGGCCATCGGATCGCAGATATGGGAGGGCACCGACTGGCCGGCGCAGTGGTAGCCGCACTCGATCACCCAGATGCGCAATTCGGCCAGCGAGGTGCGGGCCGGGTCGAACACCACGGTCGCCGTCTGGGCGACCGGGTTGACCTCCACCTCCAGCACTCCGGGACGACGGCCGAGCCGGGCCGCCACGACGTTCTGTTCCGAGGCCCACTGCAGTCCGCTGACATCCAGGATCGCGGTGCCGCGCTCTTTGCCCTCGCTGTGACGAGCGCGCAGGTGATCCGTCACAGGCCGGCCTCCTTCACGGTAGGAGGGCGCCGGAGCCGAAACGCTCCTATCGTTCATCGTAGATCCGTCGCTATGCGAGTCATTCGCATGACGTTTCGCCCAGGCATGGCCATCAGGGTTCGACCCCGGTGGTCTGACTGGCGGTGCCAACCGCGACTCCGGCCCTGATTACCTATTGCGGCACTTTCCGGTCAAAACGTCAATCTTTCGCCGATCCTGTCAAAACCTGCAGGTCACCCCGTATGGCCAGGTCGTCTCCCGGGCACATACGCGCTACGTCTGGCGCGGCTTTCGACTCTCCTTATGCGGGCCGAGCGCACACGCGGGAAGCCCGCGACCAGCCCCGGCAAGGCATGACGGGATTCGAGGATCCGGAAAAGGAGCGACACCCATGTTCATCGGCCGATCCGTCAGCCGCAGGCTCGCGTTGACCGTCACGGCGGGAATCGGCACGCTCGCACTACTCACCGCCTGTGGGGGTGACAAAGGCGCCATGGCCGGACTCGTCGACACGCCCAGCGCTGCAACCACCTCCCCGGGCCAGCAGCCGAATGCGCCCGTCAACGACGCGGATCGCATGTTCGCGCAAATGATGATCGAGCACCACAAACAGGCCGTGGAGATGGCCGAGCTCGCCGAGACGCGCGCCAAGAGCCCGCAGGTCAAGAGCCTGGCCGCCAAGATCAAGGCCGCTCAGGAGCCAGAGATCGCCACCATGACAGGTTGGCTGTCGGAGTGGGGCAGGCCTGCAATGCCCTCTGGAGGTGAGGAGCACGACATGTCCCCGATGCCCTCCCCGGGGATGGAGGGCCACATGCCCGGAATGATGACCGACGAGGACATGAAGAAGCTTGAGGCGGCCAAGGGCACGGAGTTCGACCGCATGTTCCTGCAGATGATGACCGATCACCACAAGGGCGCGGTCGAGATGGCCCAGATGGAACAGAAGCAGGGAGTGAATCCCGCAGCAAGGAAACTCGCCGAGACCATCGAGATCACGCAGCAGATGGAGATCGAGCAGATGCGGAAGCTGCTCGATCGGCTCTGATCCATGGTCTCGCGATCCGCTGGATGGGGCCCATGTCATCGTGTCTTTGTGCCCAGCAACAGGCCGACCTGCTGTGGCATTGGCCGTACCGCCGTGCCGGTGATTTCGATTATTACTATGATTAATAGTAATAATCGCTCTGAATGCTCCTCGCGTTTGCCAGGGCAGAAGAGCAAGGGGGTGAGGGAGGGATGAGACGGGAAGGAGCTCTCACCGGGAACGACGGCGAGACCTTAGCGGGATCTGCCATGAAGACACACCCGTCCGCAGACAAGAACGGTAGAGGTGATCGTCGACGCGCATGCGGCATGCCAGTGCGATCATCGGCCGAATGTCCGCGCTCTTCGCCCTCCTCGCCGGAGCGAGCAGGAAGTGACAAGATTCCTGGCCGAATTCCTGGCTGATCAGGATGGTTCTTGAGGCTGCGGCTCCGAGATGCCCTCGTCCCCTGCGGACTCACCGGCCAAGCACGCATTGCCGAAGAGAAGCCAGAGCATGGAGACACGCCGTCGGCGGGCTATGCCCCGATGGCGGACAGGAGCGTCGCCTCCAGCACCTCGGGGGCGGCCTCCGGCCGTAGGCGGCCGGAGTCGACCTCCGCCGCGGCCGTGTGCAGCAGGCTGTAGAAGACGGAGACGAGCCAGCCCTCGGGCAGGTCGTCGCGGATCGTCCCCTCCCGACGCCCCCTGTCGATCATGTTTCGGACCCGGATCAGTGGCTCGTCGTGATGTTCGCGCATGCGCTCGGGGCCCAGCACACGCAGGGCGGCCTCCTGCAGGCGGCCATACCGGCTGAGAACCTGCCAGGACGAGCGGATCAGGCTGCCCAGTGCCCGCCGTGCGGTCGCCTCCTCTGATGTCTCTCCGTCGAGTACGGCGTTGGCTTCCCGGACGGCGTGCGCCATGACCGCGTCCACGAGCTCCTCCCGGGAGGAGAAGTGGCTGTAGAGGGTGACCCTGCCGACCCCGGCCACACGCGCGATGTCCACCATGCTGACCTCAGGGTTCTCGCTGAAGGCCGTCACCGCGGCGTCGATGATGGTCGCGATGCTCCGTTCGGCGTCGGCCCGGCGCCGGCCGCGTGCGGAGGATCCGGGGCGGGGGTCGCGCGCCGGTGCTCCAGCGTCTGCTTCCTTGTGCGTGGTGGCCATGACGGAAGAGTAGGCGATGCCTTCCCCGCACCTCGATCGCATTCCATGTTCGACATACCGTACCCCAGCATGGTTAGACTAACCCGAACATAGGTGTTCGATTTATGGGGCCGGGTATCAAGCCGCCCATCATCAGGAGGTCACGTCATGAGTCATGGTCATCCCGTGCACGTCGCGCGGCCCGACACCCAGGCAGCACCCGATTCCCGAGGATGGACGGCACTCGTCCTGCTCTGCTTGGCGCAGTTCATGCTGGTCGTCGACATCACCGTCGTCCAGGTCGCCCTGCCGAGCATCGGCGGCGACCTCGCCCTCGACCGTGAGGCGCTCACCTGGGTGGTGACGACGTACACGCTGTGCTTCGGCGGCCTGATGGTGCTCGGCGGACGGCTCGCCGACGCGTTCGGGGCGCGGCGCACGCTGCTGGCGGGGCTCGGCCTGTTCACGCTCGCCTCACTGGCCTGCGGCCTGGCTCCGGACGGCATCGTCCTCATCGCGGGGCGCGCCGTGCAGGGAGTGGGCGCCGCCCTGCTGTCGCCATCGGCTATGGCGATCATCACGACCACCTTCCACGGCCCCCGGCGCAACCGCGCCCTGGGCGTATGGGCGGCGATCGGTGGGACGGGAGCCGCCGTGGGCGTGTTGTTCGGCGGCGTTCTCACCGCCGGTCCGGGCTGGGAGTGGGTGTTCTTCGTCAACGTGCCCATCGGGCTGCTGGTCCTCCTCATCCTTCCCCGGGTCGTACATGCCGATGGTCCGCGGCCGGAGCGCCGACGGCTGGACGTGCCCGGTGCGCTCATCGTCACCGCCGCGACCGCTCTGCTGATCTACGGCCTGGTCAACGCCGGTGACGCCGGTTGGAATGTGGCCGAAACCCTTCTCTCCCTGGGAGGGGCGGCGATTCTCTACGTGGTCTTCGTGATGGTCGAGCGCAGCGTCAAGGCGCCCCTGATGCGAGCCGAGACGCTCGCCCGCCGTCCGGTGATCTCGGGCGCGTTCGTGATGCTGATCGCGACGGGCCTGATGCTCGCGCTGTTCTTCCTCAGTTCGCTGTACCTCCAGCAGGTGCTCGGGTTCGGCGCGCTGCAGACCGGCCTGCTGTTCCTGCCGGTCGCGATCGCCATCACCATCGGCGCGCACCTGGGCGGCCACCTCATCGGGAAGGTCGGCGGCCGGCCCGTCGCCGTGACCGCGTTCCTGCTCACCGCTGCCGGCGTGGCCCTGATGACCCGGATCTCCCCCGGGAGCAGCGCCTACACCACCCTCCTGCCCGGCTTCATCGTCGCCGCTGTCGGTATCGGCCCGGCGTTCGTCACCGCCACCACCACGACCATGGCCAACGTTCCCCACTCCGAGGCAGGTGTGGCCTCCGGCGTCATCAACACCTTCCACGAACTCGGCGGGTCAATCGGGATCGCCGTCGTCTCCACGGTGGCTTCCGCAAGTCTCGTGCCCGGCACCGCCGACATCGGCGGTTTCACTGCCGCGCTCACCTCGTGCGCGGTCATCGCGGCAGTCGCGGCAGCGGTCGCGCTCGGACTGGTGCCGCCCGGCAAGCCGTCCGGGTCCTTCGTCGGCCACGGGCATGGAGGACACTGAAGGTCCACCCTCATCAAGGCCGGACGGCGCCGAGGAGGCGCCCCCACCAGTAGTCATCGAGGTCGACGACCTTGACGATGTCACCGGTCGGTGGGGCGTACACCATCTTGCCGCCACCCGCATACATTCCCATATGACCGAGACCCTTGCTGAACAGCAGGTCGCCGGGCTGTAACCGGTTCAGGTCCAGTGGTACTCGCCTGCTGGCTCCCCAGCTCCATTGTTCCCAGGTGGTGCGAGGGAGATCGAGCCCGGCCCTGCGCCAGGCGGCCTGAACGAGGCCTGAACAGTCGTACGATCCTGGACCTTCACCGCCCCTGTCAGTTTTAGAAAGGGGCAGCGCGGCTTCTTCACCCGCGACGACGGCGGCGCGGTCGTGGGCGTCGACCTGGCCGGCCGGCTCTTCAGCCGGGTCCCGGTCACACCCAGAGCAAACGGGCGAAAGGGCGAGGAAGGACGGGCCGTAGGTCGCGGCGGTGTTCAGGTGGCGAAGCCCAGTGCCATGGCGGCGATGACATAGGCGGTGGACATCAGAGAGGCTCCTCATCGGGCGGGTTCCGGATCGGACCGGTCCGGCCGGGTGTTTCAGTCCGTCACTGGCTCGACTCCGCCCGGCACGCGAACGTGACGGCAAGGGCGGATGATTCTGCCGACCGGGGGGCGACGCGATCGCGTAGGCCTGGTGACGCGAGCCTTGGCGACACCCCGGCCCCGCCTTGGCGACACCCCGGCCCCGTAAAGCGCTCTGCAATCGGTTCCGGATCGCCGGGGTGGAGGCTGTGACCATCTCACAGCCATCCACACCGAAAGGCACCGCGATGGAGCAGACGTTCGCCTCCCTGCCGGCAGATGAGGACCTGGTTCCCCACACCGATCTCAAGGGCTGGGCACAGAAGGCCCGCATGTTCCTGCAGGAAGCGATCAAGACCGACCAGTCCAGCGGGGCCTTCGCGGACGCTCTGGAGGCGCTACGGCGCAGGATGGCCTCCCTGGAGAGCTCCCTGCTCGGCGGCACCACCGAGAGCGAGGCGCGCAAGGCGTTCATCACCTGGGTACGAGAGAAGAGCACCGAGGGCGCCTGGGCCTACTACGCGGCCAAGAAGGTCGAGGCCGACCGGCTCAAGGCCGTCGAAGAAGCCCGCAAGACACACGCTCTACGGATCGACCGCGCCAGGAGCGAGGCCATCAAGTTACGCAACACCCCTGCCGTCATGGGCTCCGCCTACGGCACCGTGGTCGCCGGACTGTCCGACACGGCCTCCGACGACTACTGGATCGGCACCAGCGGCGCCTACACGCGCGCCGACCAGCAGCACCCGGTGATGCGGGAACTGCTCGCCGACGTCGGGCAGGCGGAGGCATGGCCGGTGGAGGCATGCGCCGAGGTCGACGCCATGAACCAGTACCTCATCGCGCGCGGCTTCACCAGGAAGAACCAGATCCCGCTCGGCACGCTGTACTTCCACGCCGAGACCTGGAACTACGAGGCGTCCAAGTGGCAGTCCCGCAAGACCTGTGGAAACTGCTCGGCCTGGATCAAGAAGATCGACGGGCGCCGCTGCTGAGCCACGCCCGGCCAACGGTTCCGCTACCGGCTTCGTCCGTAGTGCTCCTGCCTTCCGGCCGGGGGTGAAGCGACGACGTCGACCCGGTCCTCCCGGACCTGGTTCTCGACCAGCTCGGCCGCCCGTCGTCCCAGGGGCGTGCCTGACGCGGTGGGGGTTGCTCGTGCCGCAGGCCAGGCACACCACCCGGTCCCACAGCTCACCGTCTTGCTCCCAGACCTCGCCGGCGACAGGGGAGTCACGTCCCAGCGCGTCGCCTCGCGGAGGTCCGGCGGCGTCCTCCACGAGCAGGACTCCGACGGGTGAGGATCGCCTCAGCCGTCTGACTCCGTAGACGATACGAACGGTGACGTCCTCGGTGCCGCAGAAGCGGGAGATGCCGTCGATGAGGCCGTCATCAGAGTCTGACCAGCATCTTGCCGAGGTCGGCGCCGCGCGTCATGTCCAGGAAGGCCTGGGGATCCTGCTCGATGCCCTCGGCGACGGTTGTGCAGGTGGCCACGCACGATCGGCTGGGAGTCGGCTGGGGCTAGCCTGGCCTGATGCGATTCGGAGTTCTCGGTCCGCTCTCGGTGTGGGCTGCCGATGGGACGCCCATACGCGTTCCCGAGCTGAAGGTCCGCGCGCTGCTCGCCGACCTGCTGATGCACGAGGGGCGAGCGGTGTCGGCCGACCGGCTCCTGGACGACCTGTGGGGCGAGGAGCTGCCGGGCAACCCCTCCAACACGCTGCAGACCAAGGTCTCCCAGCTGCGTCGCGCGCTGGGCGATCGGGAGTTGGTGACCTACCAGCCGACCGGATACTCCTTGGTCAGCGACTCGGTGGACGCCATCCAGTTCGCCGGGTTGATCACCGACGCGCTGGCGAGCGAGGACCTGCGGGCGAAGGCCGACCTGCTGTCCGACGCGCTGGCACTGTGGCGCGGCCCCGCGTACGCCGACTTCCGCGACTCCTTCGCCCACGCCGCCGCCTCCCGTCTCGACGAACAGCGCTTGACGACGCTCGAAGAACAGGCGGAGGTACGGCTGGCACTCGGCGAGCACAGCCGCCTGGCCGACGAGCTGGGAGAGCTGGTGGCGGCGCATCCCCTTCGGGAGCGATTGCGGGCGGCTCATCTGCGCGCGCTGTACCGGTCCGGCCGGCAGGGCGAGGCGCTGGCCGGGTACGCCGAGCTGCGCGCCCAACTGGCCGACGAGCTGGGTCTCGATCCCGGTCCCGAGCTGGTCGCGCTCCACCAGGCGATCCTGGTGCAGGACCCGGCGCTGGCGCCCGCGCCCGTGTCGCCTTCGACGAACCTCCCCGCGCAGGTCACCTCGCTCGTGGGCAGGCAGGAGGCGGTGGCGGAGGTTCGGGCGCTGGTGGATTCCTCCCGGCTGGTCACGTTGACCGGTCCGGGAGGGGTGGGCAAAACCCGGCTGGCGCTGGCCGCCGCTTCTTCGTTCGAGTTTCCCGACGGTGTGTGGCTGGTGGAGCTGGCGGGAGCCACCGGGCAGGTGGCCGAGCTGGTGGCCGCCGAGCTGGGTGTTCGGGACGAGACTTCCTCTCCGCCTCAGGTCCCCGTGGCGGATCTGGCGAATCGTCTGGCCGAGGCGTTGCGGCGGCGGCGGCTGCTGCTGGTGCTCGACAACTGCGAGCACCTGGTCGACGAGGTCGCCTCGTTGGTGGAGCTGCTGCTGCGGACGGCTCCGGGGGTACGGGTGATCACCACCAGCCAGGAGTCGCTGGCTCTGCGGGGAGAGGCGCTCTTCGTGGTGCCGCCACTCGACCAGGCGAGCGCGGTCGCGATGTTCGCGGCCCGCTCGGGCTTGTCGCCGGACGCGTCGTCGGAGGCCGAGAACGCGCGGTGGGTTGAGATGATCTGTCGGCGTTTGGATGGGTTGCCGCTGGCGTTGGAGCTGGCGGCGGCCCGGGTGCGGGCGCTGGGCGTGCGGGGGGTGGCCGAACGGCTCGACGACCGGTTCCGGCTGCTGGGGAGCTCGGGGCGGGGCCGGCCCGCCAGGCAGCAGACGCTACGGGCGGTGATCGACTGGAGCTGGGAGCAGCTCACCGAGCCGCAGCGGGCCGCGATGCTGGCGCTGGCCGTCCATCCGGGCGGGTGCACGCTGGAGGGAGCCGAGGCGGTCGGGGTCGATCTCGACCTGCTCGACCAGCTGGTGAACAGGTCGATGGTGACGGGCGCGCCCAGATACCGGCTGCTGGAGAGCGTGGCGGCCTACTGCCTGGAGCGGCTCGACCGGGACGATCCGGTGATCGGGCTCAGGGACGCCTACTACACCGAGCTCGCCGTGCGGGCCGCGCCTCACCTGTACGGCAGCGCCCAGCGGCATTGGCTGGGGCGGCTCGACGAGGAGGTGCTCAACCTTCGGGCGGTGCTGGACTCGGGAGGGTCCACGCGACTGGTCGAGGCGCTCACCTGGTACTGGTACCTGCGGGGCAGGCATCAGGAGGGGTATCGGCACACCAAGGGGACGGCCTGGGGTGCCGGGTTCGCGATGTTGGCGGGTGCCGGCCGTACCGAGGTGAAGGAGTTTCCCGACGCGAGGTCGCGCTGGTTCCTCGCACACGCCTGTCTGCACTTCGGGGACGTGAGCACGGCGGCGGGGCTGCTGGACGAGGCGTTGGCGCGGTTCAGGGCGCTGGATGATCGATGGGGCGAGGCGGCGGCGCTGGCCGGCCGTACCAAGCAGGCGATGTTCCAGGGCGACTTCGCGCTGGCTTCGCGGAGCGGCGCCGAGAGCATGGCGATCTTCGGTGAGCTCGGGGATCGGTGGGGGCAACTGCAGGCGTCGGACATGCTCGGGTACCTGGCGGAGGTCACCGGCGATCACGCGCGCGCTGGACGGCTGCATCGGCAGGGGTTGCGGATCGCGGAGGATCTACGGTTGTGGACGGACGCGTCCTACCGGTTGTCCAGTTTGGGAAGGGTCGCGCTGCTGACTGGTGATTTAGAGCGTTCTGTGGAGTTCCACGAGCAGGGGTTGCGGCTGGCGAGCGAGCAGGCGAATCGTTTCGCCGAGGAGTTCGCCAGGGTGGGGCTCGGACTGGTGGCCCGTCGATCAGGTGACCTCGATCGGGCGGAGGAGCTGTTCCTTGAGTCGCTGGCGTGGAATCGGCGGCTTGAGACGGAGTTCGGGGTGCCGTTCTACGGGGTGACGTTGATCCTGGCCGAACTGGGGTTCATCGCCTCGGGGCGGGGCGAAGTGGGTGCCGCTCGGGCGCTGCACCTGGAGGGGCTGGCCGCCGCTCGCGAGGTCGGCGATCCGCGCTCGGTGGCGCTGGCGCAGGAGGGGCTGGCGGAGGTGGCGGCGCTGGAGGGGTCTTTCGAGGAGGCGGCCCGGCTGCTTGAGGAGGCGGCCGTGCTCAGGGAGTCGGTCGGTGCGCCCCTGCCGCTGGCCGAACGCGGCGACGTGGACCGAATCCGCGAGATGATCGCCCCCTGACCTCCGCCCCCTGGCCTCCTCGCCCTCCCCTGATCACCCGTCAGAGCTCCGGGTGGCCGCGCCGGAGCTCCGGGTGGCGGCCATC
This sequence comes from Streptosporangium sp. CA-135522, assembly GCF_050949235.1. Taxonomy (NCBI): domain Bacteria; kingdom Bacillati; phylum Actinomycetota; class Actinomycetes; order Streptosporangiales; family Streptosporangiaceae; genus Streptosporangium; species Streptosporangium sp. CA-135522. The sequence continues at coordinate 514,485 of NZ_CP192026.1, read as the reverse complement.
CGGCCAGAGCTCCGGATGGCCGCCATCGCGCCGCTCCACCGCCGTGGGTACCGGTGGACAGCCGACCCGCCGTGCCCGGCGAAGTCGGCCGGCCACCGAGGACGACCCGTTACTCGCGGGCGCCGAGCGCGTCGGTCGGGCGGACCCTCAGCGTGAACCTGGCCGGGACCGCTGTGGCCACCAGCGCCAGGGCCGTCACGGCGGCGACCACCGCGAGGTAGGTGTACGGCGGCACGTACGGCAGCACCGATCCCGTCATCCCCACGCTGAAGGCCGCCAACGTCACCAGCGAGATCACCGTTCCGATGGCCACCGCGACGGCCGTCGCCGTCAGCGTCTCCGTGCGCAGCATCCGCGCCGCCTGCCGCCGCGTGGTACCCACCACGCGCAGCAGGGCGAGCTCCCGGGATCTGGCCAAGGTGGACATGGCCAGCGTGTTGACCACGGCGATCGCGCAGAAGGCGATGATCAGGCCCATCGCGACGTAGGTGACCGCCGCGTTGGGAGTGCCCGTCTCCGCCGCCTCGACCTGGTCGAGCACGTTCACGGCGGGTAGCGCCCGCTTCAGCGCTTCGCGGTCCCCGCCAGAGACCAGGACGGAGCCCCGGGGGTCGTCGACATGGCCGGAGACCAGCCGGTGGGAGAGGATCAGGTCACCGAAGCCGAGGCCGCGGGCGTAGATCGCGGCGACCCGCACCACGGCGGGTTGGCCGTCGCCGAGCACCAGCCGGATCTGGCCGCCCAGGCCGACGTCGAGGCGGTCGGCGGCGGTACGGCTGACCGCCGCCGACGTGTCGCCGAACCCGTCCAGCGAGCCCGCCACCACGCCCAGGTCCATCGTCTGGTTCAGACCGTCCGGTGTGACGGCCTGGACGGCGTATTTCTCAAGGTCGATCCTGACCGAGGTACGCAGCACCTCGGTGGCGGCGCGTACCCCGGGCACCGCGCGCGCCGCGGCCGCGGACGCGCCCGGGCCGAGCACGTAGTCGGCCTTGACCCCGGCGCTCACCTCGCCTTGGGCGGCGTGTCCCATGGTGGTCTGCACGAACAGGATCGTGCACGTCATCGCCATCATCAAGCTCAACGGTGTGATCATCGAGGCCAGCCGCCCGCTGCCGGCGCGCAGGTTCTTCTTCGCGAGGTGGCCGGCGACGCCGGGCGCCCGCAGCGGCAGCGCCGTCGCCGCCCGGGCGATCAGCGGCGCCAGCAGGGCGACCGCGGTCGTCCACACCAGCGCGGTCAGCATGGTGACGGGGCTGGAGGCCGCCTCGACGGACAGGAAGGACAGCAGGATCGTCAGCGCCACGCCGCCGGCGAGGGCGAGCAGGCCGGCGATCAGACGTGTCCGCGGGAGCCCGGCCTCGGGCATCGCCGTCTCGCCCAGCGCCTCCACCGGCCTGATCCTGGTGATACGGCGGGCGGAGACGCGCGCCGCCACCCAAGCGGCCACCAGAGTGGTCACTACCGCGACGATCGAGGGGAACGGGCTGACGATCAGCTCCAGGTTGCCCGGCATGGCCCCCAGCGCGACGAACCTGGTCCGCAGCCAGAACCCCAGCAGGATCCCGGCACCGGAGCCGAGCAGCCCGGCGACCACGCTGATGAGCAGAGCCTCGCCGCCGATGAGCTTCCTGGTCTGCCGCGGCGTCGCGCCGACGGCGCGCAGCATGGCGATCTCACGCCGGCGCTGCTGCATGGACAGGGCGAACGTGCCCACCACGACCAGGATCGCCACCAGCAGCGAGGTGCCGCCGAGCGCGCCGCCCAAGCTGATGAGCTTGACCCTGGCGTCCTCCGCCTCGGGAAACTCGACCGCGCCGCGCTCGTCGCCGGTGTACGCGACCGCGCCCCGGATGGTAACGTCGACCTGGGGGAAGACGCCGATCGCCGTCACCAGTCCGGTGTGTCCAGCCAGGCGGCGGGCCTCGCCGGTGGTGAAGAAGATCGTGTCCTGGCTGGGCAGAGCCTGCTCGGTCACTCCGACCACACGGTAGCCGGGGACCGCTTGACCGGAGTGGCGAGCGTCCACGACCACTTCGTCGGCGGCTCTGGGGGCGCGCCCCTTCGCGATCGTGAAGGGGGTGAGCGCGGCGGACTCCCAGCCGTGGGCGGTGAACCCGGCGTAGGGGAAGGTCACCTCGGTGACCACCTTCGTGACGGCGGGCAGACGCTCGATCTGCGCCGCGACGGAGGCGGGGATCCACCTGCGCTCGGACAGGGGCTTGGCCTTCTCCTTGCCGCTGTCCTTGGTCTGCCTGACGTACTGGTCGCCCGCCACGATCACCGGGGCGCCGGCGTACCGCTCAGGTGACACGCCGCCTCGCAGGCCCGTCTCCAGCAGCATCCCGCACGCCGTCACCAGCGCGGCAGCGCACAGCAGGGCCACGAACGCGCCGGCGAATCCGGCCTTGCGATGCCTGAGCGTGCTCAACACGAAGGAGATCATCACTTCCACGCCCCCAGCCTGGTCATGCGCTCGGCCACCTTGTCGGCGGTCGGAGCCGTCATCGCGTCCACGATCCGGCCGTCGGCCAGGAACAGCACGGTGTCGGCGTACGCGGCGGCCACCGGGTCGTGGGTGACCATCACCACGGTCTGGCCCAGCGCGGAGACCACCTCCCGCAGCAGGGTGAGCACGTCGCGAGCGGTCATGGTGTCCAGCGCGCCGGTCGGCTCGTCACCGAACACCACCTCCGGCCTGGTCACCAGTGCCCTGGCGAGCGCCACACGTTGCTGCTGGCCGCCGGAGAGCTGGGCCGGACGGTGATCGGCACGTCCACCGAGCCCCATCCTGTGCACGATCTCGTCCAGCCAGGCCCGGTCGACCCGGGCGCCGGCCAGCATGAGCGGCAACGTGATGTTCTCGGTCACGGTCAGTGCGGAGACCAGGTTGAAAGCCTGGAAGACGAAGCCGACGCGGCTGCGCCGGAGCTCGGTCAGCGCGTTCTCATCCATGCCCGTCAGGTCGGTGCCGCCCAGCCGTACCGCTCCCGAGCTGGGGAGATCGAGACCGGCCGCGCAATGCAGGAACGTGCTCTTGCCCGAGCCCGAGGGGCCCATGACGGCGGTGAAGGTTCCCCGGGGGATGCCGACCGACACCTCACGCAGGGCCGCCACCGCGCTCTGGCCCCTGCCGTACACCTTGCTCACCGCGTCCAACCGCACTGCTTCTGTCATGGGCTCAAGCATTGTGATCTGCGCTTTCCGTCACCAGAGAGCTGATCACGACCCCGTCATGACTTCATCATGATCCGGACATAATGGACAGGCGACCCGCGTCACGATCGTCGCCGAGCTCGACATCCGTGGCCGCGCCGATACCGTGCATGTCGCATGTGTCGCGTGCGTGTCGCGTCCGGTGCGGGCTGCACCTAGGCGGGAACCCAGGCGAGCGTCGGAACCGTGGCGATCAGCTCGAACCAGTCGTCCTGCCGGGAGACGGCCAGCCGTCCGTCGAGCGCCGCCAGCCGGGTGGTGAGATTGCCGATTCCGGCCGAGTCCCGGCGCCCCTGCGGGGAGCGCACTCCGTCGTTTCGGACGCTCAGCCGTACGGTACCGTCCTGTACGGACGTCGTGATCGTGCACCGGCGGGCCGAGCTGTGCCGCAGGATGTTGGTGACGGCCTCCCTGAGCACGATGCCGAGCGTGGTGTCCACCTCCCTGCCGAGAGTGGAGCGGTCCAGGTCGAGCACGACCTCGATGCCCGTCGCCGCCAGTAGCGAGCGGGCCGACTCCGCCTCCGCGGTCAGTGACAGCTCCCCGTGCTCGCCCGACACCGTCCGCAGGTCCGCCATCGCCCGCTCGGTCATCGTCAGGACGTCGTCGAGCTCCTTGCGCGCCCGCTCGGGGTCGAGCCGACGGGCGAGCTCGCATTTGAGCAGGATCGCCGCCAGGGTGTGCCCGAGGAGGTCGTGCAGGTCGCGAGCGGCACGCAGCCGTTCCTCGACTATGGCCGCGCGTGCCGGGCCGTCCCTCGACTCGTGCAGTTCCCTGGCCAGCCGGGCCAGGGTGAGGAGCCCGTACACGACCAGGCCGCTCACCACCGTGCTGATGGCGTAGTTCACGGTCAGCGGGACCGGCAGGCCGAGCAGCACGGCGGCGATCGCGACGACCGCCACCACCACCGCCACCAGCGGCACGGCCACCGCCCACGAGAAGGCCAGCAGGATCGGCCCCGCCAGGAACCCCGCCACTCCCAGCCAGGCCTGTCCGAACACGGGGATCGGCGCGAACGTCAGCACCGCCATGATCGACAGCGCCACCGGGTGACGCCCCTCGACCGATCGAAGCTGCATGAAGACGATGACGGCCAGCAGCGCGGCCGGCCACAGCGAGCCGGCCAGCAGCAGCGCCTTGACCGAGAACCCCACCAGCATGGTCGCCAGCAACGCCATCGACAGCATGCTGTCGCGGGCGGGCGGGACGGGTGGGTGCGTGGTGGGCAGCGTGGCCGCCACGGTCATCACGGCATCACCGGTGAGCTCGACGGTGAGTGTGCCTCCCGCCGCCTCGACCTGGGCCGGCAGGTCGCCGAGGCTCTCGTCGCCCGCGGTTCGCGCACCGTCGTTGGAGACGCGCAGCCGTACGGTGGCCCCCTCCGTGAAGGTCTCGATGAGGCAGGTGGTGGCCGTGCGCCGCCGCACGATCTCCGTCACGACCTCGCGAAGCACCGCCGCCAGGAGCGCGCCCGCCGGGCCGAGCGGTTCCGCGTGGCCCACGCGCACGTCCACGGCGACGTCCGCGGCGGTCAGCATCGCCTTGGCGGTGGATATCTCGGGAGCCAGGGACATGGCCCGATAGTCCGCCGCCGCGGCCCGGGCATCGGCCAGCGAGCGGCGCGCCGTCTCCACGTCGGGGGTCCCCACCCGCGCGCCGGCGGCGATCGTGGTGAGCGCTCCGCCCAGGCCCGCGCTCAGTTCGGCGGCGATGCGCAACCGTTCCTCGGCCGCCGCCGTCATCGCCAGCGACAGCCTGGCCGCGTTCACCTCATCGATCCGGTCGATCATCCTGGTCAGGCCGTAGACGATCAAAGAGATCAACACCATGCTGATCACCGAGTCGACGGGGCCGAGCAGGGCGGCACTCGCCATCACCACCAGGGCGAGCGGCCACAACGGGGTCAGCAGCAGTGACCCGCCGACGAAGCCGAGGACGCCGACGGAGGAATCGAACAACAGCACCGACCCGTACGCCAGGACGGCCTGGAGTGCGACCAGCCACCGCGAACGCCACCTGACGAAGGCGACCTGCGCCCCGAACACGGCCAATGCCAGGGGAGACCCGGCCACCACGTAGACACTTGCGAAAGCCGCGAACACCACGACAACGATCAGTTTTGCCCGCTTTTGCACCCGTGCAGCCTAGAAGGCGGCTTCTCGCCGCCCGGAGACGGGGACCGGTCTTCACCGGCTCTTCACCGGCTCAGCGAGAACCGGCGGGGGCGGGCGATCCGGCGAACGCCCTGGACGGGGCGGCGGGAACCCGCCGGGCGGAGACGGCCAGGATCACGGCCGCACCTGCCGACACCAGCCCGGCGAGACCGGCCGCGGCCTGGAGCGTCAGCGCGTCGGGGTGGACGAGGGCCTGTCCGCGCTGTGCCTGCCACAGCACCAGCGCGGTGAGCCCCGCGTAGCCGAACGCGGCGACGATCACCAGGGCCGTGCGGGTGGCGGTACCCGCGAGGACGGGGAAGCGGCGAGAGAGCAGGCGCAGACCGATCGCGACCAGCGGCAGCACCTGAAGGGCGTGCAGGCCGACGAAGTGCGCCACCCGCAGGTCGCCCGAGCCCGTTTCCCAGCCGGTGACCGGCATGGCGGCGCCGCCGTCGGGCCCGCCCACACTGTGCGCGCCGATCGTGGCCAGCTCCAGCCCGCTCGCCAGTCCCTGCGCCTGGCCCGGGGTCGGAGCGGTCATCAGGTAGCCGACGGACATGCCGGCGAGCGAGATGACCAGCCCGAGCGGAATCGCCCACGCCATCGCCCGGTCCACCCGGCGCTGCGCCACCAGGAAGATCCCGATCCCGAACGTCAGCAACCAGCCCAGGTATGCGGCGCCGCCCATGACCATGAACATGGTCTCGTCCAGCCCGGTGGAGAAGTTGTAGTGGCTGTGGACGCCGCGTGCCGCCTGGAAGGTGATGACCGAGATCTCCGGTATGACGAACCCGCCCACGGTCACGGTGCCCAGCCACCACAGCGTCCGCCGCCACCGCTCGGTCTGCCCGATCATCCAGGCCAGCGTGATCGCGTACAACCCGAAGGACATCGCGAATTTGAACGGCTTGAGCCACACTCCCTGGCCCAGCAGCGTTCGCTCGTCGACCACGAGCCCCACCGCGCTGACGACGGTCAGCACCGCCATGGCCGCCGCACAGTAACTGAGCGGGCCGTGCCACGAGAACGCGGCCTTCCGAAATTCCCGGCGCTGAAGCAGGGCACCCATGATGACTCCTTCGCATCGACTGAGTACAACCCTGCTGATCGGCGAACGCGCCGACCAGAGACAGGATCACCAGCCCGGCATGACCTCATCACGAACCAGACATCTCGCACGTTCGCCCAGGGAGCGCCGAACAGCGGCAGGCGATCGCCAACGCGCCGCCCGCCCTGAGCCGCCTCGCGGAACTCGGGCAGGACCTGTCGTGAGACGGCACCGGTCGACCTCTTGGACGTGCTCGCTCAGCCTCTCCCCTGCCACACGCCGAGTGCGCCGTCCACGCCACCGGACCCTCCTGGCCCTACGGCCGGCTCCAGTTCCACATCCCCACCCGCACTCGCACCCCCGCAGAGGCGTGCACGATCGGATCGTGGTCCGGAGCGCAGAGACCTCCCGCCTGGACGAGCCCCTGATCGAGGTGGGTCAGCCGGGCGCGCTGCAGCGGCCACGGCCGATGCTCGACCTCGGCGTGGGCCGGCCTGCCCCCGATGACGGTGAACAGCCGATAGCGTTCGGTGAGGAAATCCGTCAGCTCATCCCGCTCGGAGTCGGCCAGCGGTGCGCCCAGCTCCACGCCGACGTCGCATCGGGCGCCGGCAGGTCCTGGCCAGCGGCGCCGGCAGCGGTAGGCGTGCCGGCCGCTCTCGGCCCGCACGGACATGTCGGACCAGTGGTAAGGCAGCCGGTAGCCGGCCCGGGCACCGAGAACAGCGGCAAGGCGCCCGGCGTCCAGCGACAGGAACCACAGGCCGCTGCGCCCCCGCGCGTCCCGTACGTACGTGCGCACGTTCGTCTCGGGAAACCGCGACAGCCACGGCAACACCGGCATGCCGGGCACGCGTACGTCCGTCATCAGGAAGGGCGTCAGGCCGACCCAGGCGGAGCCGTCGAACTCCTCCACCGTGAGCCCGCCGGGGAGCAGCGACTGGACCAGCGCGGAGGGGTAGCGCCAGTGGATGAAGGTCATATGCGACCACCGGTGGTACATCACCGGCTTGGTGACCCGCGGGACCTGTGTCGTTCGCACCCTTCGCCCCTACCCCGGTGAAGACGATTCAGCGCAGCACCCGACGGGTTCACCGGCCGGCCGCGGCGGAACGCGGCCGGTATCGGCACGACGGAATCACCAGGGCGCACCGCGGGAAGGCAGGGCGGCGAGTGGTGGAACACGCCGGACAAAGCTGGATCCACCCGGAAAGGCGCGGGATCCAGCTTTGTCCGGCGAGGCTCGGGGATCCATCGGGCGAGGCCCGGGTGGGGCCCGGGGAGAAGCCCGGGTGGCGCAGGTGAATCCTCCTCCGGAGGGCCGATGTCGATGCACCCGGGTGGCTACCGGTCCATGACCACCATGAGGTCGATGTCGGCGAGGCAGATTCCGGCCGATCTGCTCACCTGAAGAATCCGTTTCAGGGTTCCGTGGGCGTAGGCCAGTCGCAGCCAACCGCCCGCCATGGCCGCGCGGTGGTGGCCTTCCAGCAGGGCCCACACGCCGGCCGAGTCACAGAAGGTCAGGTCGGCGACGTCAGCGACGATGCGAGCACGGCCCTGGCCGATCATCCGGTCGATCACCCGGCGAAGACGGCCGACGGAAAACCGGTCGAGCTCACCGGTCAGCGTGATCACCGAGCAGGCGCGGTGATCGGTGACGGTGATCGACAGCTTGGTCATGCGGACTCCTCTCGCATGGAGGCGGAGACGACGTCCGCGGGCGGAACGCGTGGACAGGCCTTCGAGACGAGGCGGTTCACCGGGTCGTGACCGGCTCCTGTCGTTGTGGCGGGGCCGCCGGCGGTCGGGACGAGGCTCGCAGGTCAGGGAGGTCCGAGGGCGGCCACGGAGGACAACGGCCGGCCGGCCTCCTCGCGCAGGGCTTGGACGACGGTGGCGTACACCCGGATCGGGGAATCGGACAGACTTGTCGGCGGCCGCTGCATCAGGTCTGTCAGCCGCCGCAGCACAGGCGTGGGTTCGGCGAGGACCAGGGCTCCGCCGATGGCGACCAGGATGGTGTGCATGCCGGCCAGCACCCGGAATCCGCACACGTCGCAGAAGCGCAGACGGTCGGCGGCCACGATCAGATGGCGGACGCCCTGGCCGGGCAGCGGCAGCAGCACCGCCTCCAACAGGGCCGCGGTGCTGACGTCGAGCTCGCCGTCGACGGCGACCACGGCCGTGTCCTGCCGCACGCCGGACACGTGTACCGAAAGGTTCATCGAAGGCTCCCGACGGGCCGGTCCGGGCCGTCGGCGGTCGGACGGGCGCTGCGGGAGCGGGTAAGGAGAGATCCGATCGAGAACACGAGGCGCTCACCTCCGCGGGCGTGGCGAAAAGGCGGCCACGTCTCTGGACCTACCCTTACCTATACCCACCGGCGCGGTCTTAGCCACCTTTCCGGCCGTGCGATGCTGGAAGGGTCGCCGGGGGCACTTCGCACCCGTCGTCCAGACGTCTCGTCGCCGGTGGCCGGTGGGGCGCACCCCCAGAAATCACAGGCGATCCGCTCGTGACCTCGCCGTTCACCACCTCCGATCCCGCCTGGCCGGACGGGCTGCTGGGGCTGCTGCTGTCCACCGACACCTTCGAGACCTTCCTGCACGAGCTGACCGCGCTGACCGTCAAGGCGCTGCCCGAGGGCAGCATGTGCGGCATCACCGTCGCCCGCGACTCCAAGGCGGCGACCATCGCCAGCAGCGACGACCTCACCCTGGCCGTCGACCGGATCCAGTACCGCACCGGCGAGGGCCCGTGCCTGGACACCCTGTCCGGCGGCGGCATCCACTACATCACCGACACCTCCGCCGAGCCGCGCTGGCGCGCCTTCTGCACCGAGGCCTTCGCCCACGGGGTGCGCAGCTGCCTGTCGCTGCCGCTGCCGTTGATGGGGTCGGCCGGCATCGTGGGCGGCTACAACCTCTACAACACCCACCCCGACGCCTTCGACGACGACGCCCAGACGCGGATGCGCGCCTTCGCCAGCAACGCCGCCGGCACCGTCGCCCTGGCCCTGCGCATCACCGACCAGTCCCGGGTGAACACCGACCTGCGCAACACCCTGGCCTCGCGCAGCGTCATCGACCAGGCCATCGGCATCATCATGGCCCAGCAGCGCTGTTCCGCCGCTAACGCGTTCGCCCTGCTCAGCCGCGCCTCGCAAAACCGCAACCTCAAAGTCCGCGACCTGGCCGCCGAGATCGTCACCACCGTCGGCGGCCAGGAACCCGACCTCGACACCTTCGAACCCTCCGCGTGAAGGACGGCCCGAAACTCCTCGGCCAGGCCAGATGGCGGCTCGGCTAGGCCAGGTGGCGGCTCGGCTAGGCCAGATGGCGGCCGAACCAGTCGAGGGTGCGCCGGTAGGCCTGGGCGGCGGCGCCGGGGTCGTAACGCTGGCCGGTATCGTTGAAGAAGGCGTGATCGACGCCGGGGAAGGTGACGATCTCGTACGTCAGGCCCGCTCTTTCCAGGGCGGCCTTCGCCCGGTCACGGGTGGCGTTGACCCGGTCGTCCCGCCCGGCGTAGATCGCCAGGACGGCGGCCGTGGAGCCGGAGAAGTCGGCGTTCTCCGGAAGCGGACCGTAGAACGGGACGGCCGCTGACAGGCGCAGCTCGTCCGAGGAGAACAGCAGCCAGACCATGCCGCCGCCGAAGCAGAAGCCGACGGCGCCGAGCTTCTTACCGGGAGCGCGCCGCTGCAACTCGTCCAGGGCGGCCTTCATGTCCGCGGCGAAGCGCTCCCCCGAGATGCCGCCCAGGGCCGCGGTGACCCGCGCCGGATCACCGAAAGAGGCGGTTCCGCCCTCTCTGGACAGCAGGTCGAGGGCGAGCGAGGAGTAGCCGTCGGCCGCCAGGCGTCCGGCCACCGACCGGATGTGGTCGTTGAGCCCGCGGTTCTCGTGGATGACCAGCACCGCGCCCCGCGGGTCCGCAGCCGCCGCCCAGGCGCCCTGGAGGGTGATCCCCTTTTCGGGGCCCGGGAAGGTGACGGCCTCGGTGGCCAGGGGCGACGGGCCGACCGGAGAGGCGGAGGCCGACGGAGTTCCGGTGGAGGTCGCGGGTGTGCCGGTGGAGGTCGCGGCGCTCTCCCGGTCGGCTCCGCAGGCCGCGAGCAGAGCGGTGGCGGCGGGCAGGGCCAGTCCCAGGAGGGTCAGGCGGCGCAACGCCTCACGACGTGGGATGAGCCCGTCGACGTGGTCGAGCGCGACCTCTTCTGCGAGATACCGCTGGAAGGGCGTCATCGCTACACGTTAGAAGGGGACGGCGAAAGCCAGCGTGAACCAGGGTGTCATGCGGTCTTCAAAACTTGTCGATGGCCGGGAAACGCCGGTCACGCCTTCGACCGCCGACCATGTCGTCCGGGCTCCGGTCGCGCCGCGGGCCGGAGCCCGGCCCGGCACCTCGACCTCTCGGCACCTCAGCCACACGACACTTCGGCCACGCGACACTTCGGCCACGCAGGAGGGATGCTTCCCGCTCCTTTGCGGCTCGGGGCGGGCTTGTGAGTCGAACGCCCGACCGGCCTACCATCGAAGAAGCGGCGACGTCCGCTCGGCGGTGGACCTCGCCGTGGTCGTCCGCTCGTGACCGCCTCGCCGTACGGCCGGCGGGTCTCGCTTCTCGAACCAGCAGGACAGTGAGAGCCCGCAGGCTCCACGCGTCGGCCGGAGGGGGATGAGATGCGCTTCGACATCATGGTGGAGACGCCACGGGGTTCGCGCAACAAGTATGAGATGGACCAGGACAAGCAGCGGATCCGGCTGGACCGGCTGCTGTTCACCGCGACCGCCTACCCCTACGACTACGGCTTCATACCCGGCACCCTCGCCGAGGACGACGAACCGTTGGACGTGCTGGTGCTGGGTCAGGCACCGACCTTCCCGGGCTGCGTGATCAGCGTGCGCCCGGTCGCGGTCTTCTGGATGCACGACCAGCAAGGCCCCGACGCCAAGGTGTTGTGCGTCCCCGACGACGATCCCCGGTTCGCCCACGTCCAGGACATCGGCGATGTCGCATCGCACGTGCTCAACGAGATCGGCCACTTCTTCGAGGTCTACAAGGACCTCGAACCGGACAAGAGCAGCGACACCCGTGGCTGGGAGTCCCGGATGAGTGCCGAGGCCCTGGTGCGGAAGGCTCGGCACCGCTTCGCCGCGCTGCCCTTGTGAGGGCCGGGGTCGTCTCCTGGCGCAAGGGACAGGTGACGCCGCTCTCTGACGCCGGGCCGCGGCGTCTCGTGCCGGCCGCGAACCTTCCTCAGGCGGCTCCCGTCAGGCCCCGCAGGGCCAGCCCCAGCCCCACCAACCCGCGCCGCGAGCGCACAGCGCCCTCGCTCCGCTCGGACCGCGCCCGTTCCAGCAGCGCCACCTGGACGCCCAGAGTGTGGGTGACGGTCACGATGGCCCCGACGACGAGGGCGTCGCGGTGATCTCTCGCCAGCCCATCCGGTCGGCGAGAAAGCCGTCGCTGAACGTCACCGTGCCCGGCGTCGCCACGGTGACGAACAGGTGGCACGTCAGACGGCCGGTCACCAGTCCGCCCTGGCCGGGCGCATAGGCGAATCCGGTCCCGGAGAGCCGCCAGGCCATGGTGGCCCCGTTCACCGCCAGCCGCTGCGCGGCGGCGAGATCGGCGCATCGGGTGGCGCCGTACGCGGACCGGTCGGCTCACTGGATCTCGGATCGTCCGCGGACATGTGCGCGCCCCGGCGCCGGACGGTCATCTCAAGGGATGGGACCGGCCAAGCCTGGCCTGCGGTGGTCGGGTGATGTAGCTTTCTACGCTCCCGAGCGAAGGAGTTCACCATGCCCGCGACCGCGCAAGAGATCTTCGAACGTTATGTCTGGGCCGGGATGACCCGCGACGCCGCCGCGCTGGCCGAGATGTTCACCGTCGACGGCGTCTTAGAGGCGCCGCTCGTCCCGGCCGATCACGCCTTCCCGCGGCGGCTGGAGGGACGCACGGAGATCCACCGGGCGATAGCCGCGTACTACGAACGATCGACCGACACCGACCGCAAGGTGAACGTGGCCGAGTCCCGGTACGTGCTGCACGCCACCGCCGACCCCGACGTGTTCATCGCCGAGATCGACACCGCCCTCGACGGAAGCGGCGGGACCACGCGCATGTCGCTGGTACAGATCTTCCGTCTCCGCGACGGGAAGATCGCCCTGCTGCGCGACTATTTCGCGCCCGAACAGATGGATTGAGGAGACACCGGCCGCCCGGACGCCCGACACTCCCGTCCGCGAAAGTCTCAGTCGATGCGCCGCGTCGCCCGGTCGACCGTGGTCACCCGCTTCCGCGGACGGGAGAGAAGGAGAGAAGAGGTCGGGAACGTGCGTCGGGGCCTTATCCGCCGATCTGCTCGATGAGCTTGCGGTAGGTGGTGAAGGCGGGCTTGGGGGTGTAGTCGTCGGTGAGGAGGCCGAACTGGTGGAATATGTCGGGGACGGCGCTGTCGGCGTCACGTAGGGAGAAGTGGGTGTAACCGCTGACGTTGAGCCTGGTACGGCAGGCCGCGATCGCCTGGACGATCGTTTCGAGCACGTGGGCCTGGTGGTCCGGCGTACGCCCCGGTCCGGTGGGCCAGCCGTTCTCGGTGATGTGCAGGGGAGTGGCCTCGTCGATGCCCGCGGGGGTCAGGCACTGGGTGCGGTGGTGGTCGAGCAGGCCGATGACGGCGTCGTGGAGCTGCTCGACGGGGATGGGCTGGAAGACGTCGGGGAAGAAGTCCAGGCCGATGTAGTCGAGGGCGTCTAGGAACCGCCGCCCGCCGGCGCCGGTGATCGAGGCGATGAAACCGGCGGCGGGGCCGAACAACGGCGTGGTGTTGAACCCGACCTTGAGATGGTCCATGCCCTGGCGGCGTGCTTCGTCCTTGGCCGCGACGACACCCTCGATGAGGGCCTCGCTCACCCGAGGATGGCGTCCGTCGTAGGTCGGCAGGTTCGGCTCCTCGGTCACCTGCAGGGTCGCGGTGTGGGCCCCGTGGCGGCGGACCAGGTCACGGACGAAGTCGGTGTATCCGGCGACGTCGCCGCTTCGCGACTGGTACTGGGCGACGAGGTCGAGGACACGCCCGTCGCCGGTGTACTGCTCGACCCGGTCCGGGGCGGGCGCGGAGGCGTCGCCGGGGTCGGCGAAGCCGACGTAGCCGCGCACCAGGAAGGGTCGGCCGTCGGGCTGCAGCAGGGAGAGAGCTTCGATGATCCGGCGCGGGTCGTCGGCGGGGCCCTGGGTGAGGCCGCCGACGTCATCGCCGATCATTCCACCGGGATAGATCCCGAAGACGAAGCCGTCAGGGGTTTCGCTGGACGAGGTCATGCTGGAGTCCCTTCGATGGTCACGGTGTCGTGCCGGTCTGGTGGATCACGGTGTAGTGCCGGTCTCGTGGTCGCCGGGCCATACGAGGGTTCCGGCCCTGATCTGCTCGACGGTGCCCGTCACCCAGTCGAGTTCGCCGCGCGTCATGTGCAACGCGTATTCGGCCTCGATGACGAACAGGCGCGGCACCTGCCCGGATGCCAGCGCCTCGGCAAGGGCCCGCTGGTCGTCGGCGATGACGGCACGGAGCCGATCGGCCCGTTCGAGCAGCGCCGCCTCCGCCCCGCCGGCCCCCAGGGCGCCGAGGTAGGCGACGGCGGTGAGGAAGAGCGGGTACTCACGCCGGGGGTTACGGATCTGCTCGTCGAGCCGCCGGACGAAGGCGTCCCGACCGGCACCGGTCAGCGCGTACACCGTACGGGCCGGTCTGTTCCCCTCCTGGACACGAGAGTGGACCGTGATCCACCCTTCTCCCTCCATAGCGGCCACCACGTCGTAGAGCGATCCCCGGTTGATCCGCACGCTGGCGTCCTTGCCGCGCTCGCGGAGCACGGCGGCCATCTCGTAGGGGTGCATGGGCCGCTCTATCAGCAGGCCCATCACGGTGAGGGCCAAAGGATTGTCCGCGCTGCGCGCCATAGTCGCCTCCTGATATCAGGAATCGACTATAGCGGAGCACCAAAGCTCGTCGAGCGGTACGGCCGGTGCCCCGCGCATGAACACGCCCTCACGGCGACCTCCGGCGGAGGCTCTATGGCTTTGACAACATGTTGTCGTTATGACAATATACTGTCATGAACAAGATCTACCACGCGGTATACGAGACCATGGCGGACTGGGAGACCGGGCACGCCACCGCCCACATCAGGAACGGCCAGTACCACAGGGAGCCTGGCCGCTATGAGCTCGTCACCGTCGGCCTCACGACCGAACCGATCACCACCATGGGCGGCCTGCGCGTCACCCCTGACATCTCGATCGACTCGATCAAGGATGCGGCGATGCTCATCCTGCCCGGTGCCGCACTCTGGGACGAAGGTGACGAGCTCGCCCCCTTCGCCCGCAAGGCTCGCGAGCTGCTGAAAGCGGGCGTGCCGGTCGCGGCCATCTGCGGCGCGACGGCCGGACTGGCTCGCGAAGGGGTTTTCGACACTCGTGGCCACACCAGCGCCGCGCTGCCGTACCTGCAGATGCAGCAGGGGTACGGCGGCACGGAGCACTACGTCGAAGCGCTTGCCGTGACCGACGGAGACCTCATCACGAGCACGCCCACCGCACCGGTCGACTTCGCCCGCGAGATTTTCGCCAAGCTGGATCTGTACACCCCGGAGGTGCTGGACGCCTGGTATCGGCTGTTCGCGCACAGCGACGCCTCGGCTTTCGAAGCACTGATGGCACCATCGAGCCCATGAGTGAGACAGGAGATCTGCTGTCGGAGGCCGCGCTCACCGTCTACCGCCTCAACGGGCAGTTCCTCGGTGTCGGCGACATGCTCGCCAAGCCGGTGGGGATGACCGTCGCCTGGTGGCAGGTGCTGAGCGCGGTCCTCGACCACCCCATGTCCGTGGCCGAGATCGCTCGGCTACGCGGGCTCACCAGGCAGGGTGTGCAGCGGGTCGCCGATCTGCTGGTGGATCAAGGCCTGGCCGGGTACGAGCCCAATCCCGCCCATCGCAGAGCCAAGCTACTGCGGCCCACCGCGAAGGGCGTGGCTGCGGTAGAACGGATCGACCCCGACCTGGAGGCACTGGCGAACCGGGTGGTGGACGAACTCGGCCTCGACGGCCTGAAGCAGATCATCGAGGCGCTCAAGCAGCTCTCTGCCGCCCTCGACCAGGTCACTGGTCGGTGAGCGTCGCGTTCCCCCTCGCCGTCGCCGACGCGATCTACGTCGGCTCGGGCGGCTACGGGCTGTTCAAGTAGCTCACCCCCGCCGCCGACGGAACCGGAAGGTCGCCGGACGGACCGCCTCGTGCCGGCTTCGTACGGCCGGCAGGAATGCCGTGGCGGCTCGGATGATGACGACCGGCCACGACCCGGGTCGAATGTCACGGCCGACGACCGTTTTCAGGGAATGCCGACCGGGCATACGCCGATCCGGCCGGGAACCTCGGGGACGAGGTTCCCGGCCGGATGCCGTGCCGAGCGTCGCGGTGCTCCTCTCATCAGGGCTTGAAGTAGTCCACCAGCACGGGGGCCAGGGCCTTCATCGACACGTTGTGGTTCTGCCCCTCCAGCGCACGATGCCGCGCGTTCGGCACCACCCCCGCCACCTCCCGCGCCGCCTGCCGCAACACCACCGGACTCTTCTCCCCCGCGATCACCAACGTCGGCACCGCCACCGACGCCATCTGCTCCACCGGCAACGAGTAATCCCCCATCACCGCCGCGTCATACGGCAACGTGTTGGCCACCGCCTTCAACCGCGACCACATCGGCAGCAACCGCATCACCGCCACGAACACCCCCGGCACCCCGAACACCTTGCTCATGAAGTACTTCGCCGCCTCCCCCCGCCGACCCGCCGCCACCAACTCCTCCAACCGCTCCCGATGATCCGCCGGCGGCCGATGCCCCTGCTCCCCCACCATGAACGGCGGCTCGTACAACGCCAACCTGCCGATGGGAAGCCCATGCGCCGCCGCCTTCAACGCCAGCACCGCCCCCGACGACAACCCCCACACCGACGCCGACCCCCCGGCCTCCCGAATCAACGCCTCGATGTCCTCGATCTCCCGCTCCACCGCGTACGACGCGCTGTCGCCGCTGTCACCCCGCCCCCGCCGGTCATAGTTGAACACCGTGAAATGCTGCGACAACAGCTCCGTCAGCTCCACCAGCCCCGGAAACGCCCGGTAACTGAACGCCCCACCCACCAAAATCAGCGCCGGCCCCCGGCCCACCCGGTCATAGGCGATGGCCGTGCCGTCCTTGGAAAGGACCTTGCTCATGGTGGGGGTGCTGCTGCTGTTGCTCGACGTCACCTTGGTCATGGAATTCTCCTTGTCATCGTGTGCGCGGTCCGGGATGGACATGCGTCGCGCTCTACCGGCCGGGCACGCGGGCTTCAACGCGTGATGGCTTCGAGTAGTCCGGCATGGGTCACCGGGGAATCCGGCGTGGATCACGAGAAAACGGGCCGATGTCATGGTCGGCAGGTAGGGCCTGCCCGTCCTTCCGGACGGCCGTCAGGTCTGATGGTGGGAAATGGACAGGGTGGACTGGGCTGTTGGTTCGGGACGGGTCGGGTGATCGGATGGTCGGGTCGTATTGGTCCGGGTGGTCGGGTCGGTTCGGTCCAGGTAGTCGGGTCGGTTCAGGTGGTCGGGTCGAACTGGGCGGGTCGGTTCAGGTGGTCGGGTCGGACTGGTCGGGTCGGTTCGGGTAGTCGGGTCGGTTCCTTTCCGTTCCACGGCGGCGCAGGCCGGTGGAAGCGTCGTGTGCGGGTGCGCCTCGCGGTGGCGCGAAGTGTGCAGGTGCGCCTCGCGATGGCGCGGAGTGAGTGGGCAGATCTGCCGTGTCGGAGTGCCGTGGGTGTCGAGCACGGGTGGCGGCGGTGTCGAGAGCCGCGGTCGTCGTGGCGCGGATCCTTGCGCCGGTCGTGTCCTCATCCGGTCGGGCCGGAGGACGACGTCTTCAATCTTCCATGTCTGATGTCTTTACGTCATTTCCGGAAATATGATCGCCCTGTCGTCCTCCTTTTTCTTACAATTTTCTATGGTTTCAAAAGGATTTATCGCATCAATTGAGGGGCTCATTTCGCCGAGTGCCCCGTTCAGTCCCAGGTGGTACCGGCGGTCGTGGCGGTGGAGTCCCAGGTGGTCCCGTCGGTGGAGTCCCACGTGGTGCCGTCCGTGGAGTCCCAGGTGGTGCCGGTGGTGGAGTCCCAGGTGGTACCGGTGGTCGCCGTGAGGGCGGCGACGTGGGCCTGGTCGCCGGCGGAGGAGAAGGCGGTGTAGCCGCCGACGGCGACGGCGCAGGCGATCACGCTGGAGACGAAAGCGGTGGAAATCCTGGCGGCGGTGGAGCGGACCGGGGCGGTGGCGGAGTTCGTCATTTTCAATCCCTTTTCCCTGGGGCCGTGTATTTGTCCTCGCACAAACAACTTTGCGCTATGCACAGCCCGGGAACCAGGGAAATCAAAGTCAGCAAGTTGCCCGCCGATGACCACTTCCTGTCAGGCACACGCTGGACAGGAATGCGTCCTCTGCCCGGAGAGAGGCGTCCCGAACCACCCCGACCTGCGACGATACGCCGCGGAGCCCGCGGTGCAGGAAACTGCCACCGCCACGGAGAGCGCGTTTCTCCTGGTCAGGAGGGTGTGCCGGGTCGCAGCGGGAGGGTGCCGTGCTGGCCGGGCTCAGCTGCCACGATCTCGGGATCACGTGCCGGCGCGCCGGCGGCCGACCGCGTCGTCAACGCCGTCGCCGCCCATGCCATCCGGCAAGATCTCGCCTTCTACCGTAGACGCCCGGGCGTGCGATGTCACCGGTGGCGTGAACCGCGTGCGCAGGTGGCGGCCCAGACCGACCCCCGCCAGAAGCGATCTCCGCGTGGACAGCCCCTACGGGGCCCTCGATGGCTACCGACGCCGGGGTCACCGCAGGAAGGCGGCGGCGACCCCGGCGTCAACGGGAATGTGCAGGCCGGTGGTGAGCGACAGCTGTCCGCCCGTGAGCGCGAAGACGGCCGCGGCGATGTGCTCGGGCAGCACCTCGCGCTTGAGCAGAGTCCGCCGGGCGTAGAACTCGCCGAGCTCGTCCTCCGGCACGCCGTAGACCGCCGCCCGGTTGGCGCCCCACCCGGAGGCGAAGATCCCCGATCCACGGACCACGCCGTCGGGGTTGACACCGTTGACCCGGATGCCGTGCCCGCCCAGCTCGGCGGCGAGCAGCCGGACCTGGTGGGCCTGGTCGGCCTTGGCCGCGCCGTAGGCGAGGTTGTCAGGACCGGCGAAGACCGCGTTCTTGGAGGTGATGTAGACGATGTCGCCGCCCATGCCCTGGTCGATCATCACGCGCGCGCTCTCCCTGGAGACCAGGAACGAACCGCGGGCCATCACGTCGTGCTGCAGGTCCCAGTCGGCGACGCTGGTCTCCAGCAGGGATCGCGACAGTGACAGCCCGGCGTTGTTGACGATCAGATCGACACCGCCGAAGGCCAGCACCGCCTGCCGGACGGCCGCGACGACCTGCTCCTCCTCGGTGACGTCCACCTGTACGGCGGTCGCGACGTCCCCGGGCCGGTGGGCTCCGCCATCGAGCTCGGCGGCGACCTTCTCCGCGGCGGCGATGTCACGGTCGGCGACGACCACGCAGGCGCCCTCGGCCGCGAGCCGCCGGGCGGTGGCGGCGCCGATGCCCGATCCGCCGCCGGTCACCAACGCGACCCGGGCGGCCAGAGGCCTGGCGGAAGGCATCCGGCGGAGTTTGGCCTCCTCCAGCTCCCAGTACTCGATGCGAAACTTCTCCGCCTCCTCGATCGGCGCGTAGGACGACACCGCCTCGGCGCCGCGCATCACGTTGATCGCGTTGACGTAGAACTCGCCCGCCACCCGGGCGGTCTGCTTGTCCCTGCCGAAGGAGAACATGCCCACGCCGGGGACCAGCACGATGGCCGGGTCGGCGCCGCGCATCGGCGGCGAGTCCGCCGTGGCGTGGCGGTGGTAGTAGGCCGCGTAGTCCTCGCGGTAGGCGGCGTGCAGTTGCGCGAGCCGTACGGTCACCTCCGCGAGGGGCGCGTCGCCGGGCAGGTCGAGCACGAGCGGGGCGACCTTGGTGCGCAGGAAGTGGTCCGGACAGGAGGTGCCGAGCGCGGCCAGCTCGGGGTGGCGCTCACGGGACAGGAAGTCCAGGACCACGGCGGTGTCGGTGTAGTGGCCGACCTGCGGCAGGTCGGTGCTCGCCAGTCCCCGCAGGAGGGGGAACAGCGCCGCCGCCCGTTCTCGCCGCGCCGCCCGCGCCAGCGGCTCGTGAATCATCGGGCCGAACGGTTCGGGCCTGCCGTGCTCGGCGAGGTAGGCCTCGGCGGTGCGGATGACGTCCAGCGAGTTGGCCTCGCATTCGGCGGAGGTGTCGCCCCAGGTGGTGACGCCGTGACCGCCGAGGATGCAGCCGACGGCCCGCGGGTTGGCGTCCTTGATCGCGGCGATGTCCATGCCGAGCTGGAAGCCGGGCCTGCGCCACGGCACCCAGACCACCCGGTCCCCGAAGATCCGCGCCGTCAACTTCCTGCCGTCGGCGGCGGTGGCGATCGCGATGCCCGCGTCCGGGTGCAGGTGGTCCACGTGCGCCGCCTCGACCAGGCCGTGCATGGCGGTGTCGATGGACGGCGCGGCGCCTCCCCTGCCGAAGGCGCAGAAATCGAACGCGGCGACCATCTCGTCCTCGCGCTCCACCCCCGGATACACCGCGGTGAGTGCCCGCAGCCGGTCCAGCCGCAGTACGGCCAGGCCGTCCTCGGCCAGCGTGCCGAGATCCCCGCCGGAGCCCTTGACCCACAGCAGCTCCACCTCGGAACCGGTCACCGGATCGATGGCCAGGCCCTTGGCCGAGGCGTTGCCGCCCGCGAAGTTGGTGTTGCGCGGGTCGGAACCGAGCGCGTGCGAGCGCCGCAGCAGTTTCTCAACCGGCGAAGACATGAAACATCCCCCAGGAAGTCAACAGTGATCTCACGGTGTTCCGGTCCCCGCCTCGCCACCCGGAGTTCCGGCGGTACCGGGCCCCGAGATGAGAGCCCGGCGATGAGGGCTCCGGCGACTCGGGAGGCAGGAGGCGGGAGGCAGGAGGCAGGAGGCGGGAATCGAGCGGGACACGGAAATACGGCGGAAGCGGAATCAGTCGGGCCACGGGAAGCAGGCGGGACGCGGAAATACGGCGGGACGCGGCACCGGCATCAGGCGCCCCAGCCCGCCTGGACGCCGCCGGCACGCTCGGCGACGATCTTCTCGAAGTAGCCGGAGCGGGCGTAGGCCGCCATCGGGTCCGGGTCGAGGCCCATCTCCTGACGCAGCTCGGCGAGCAGCGGCCGGACGTCGGTGTCGTAGGCGTCCATCAGCACGGCGTTGGCGGCCAGCACATCGCCCTCGGCCTGGGCCTTCGCCAGCGCGTCCCCGTCGACCCGCAGTGCCTTGGCCGTGGCCTCCTGGATGTTCATCACCGAGCGGATCTGGCCGGGAATCTTCGGCTCGATGTTGTGGCACTGGTCGAGCATGAACGCCACCCCTCGCTCCGGTTCGGCGTGCCGGTCGGAGAGGGCGCCGCCGCGGATCACCTCATACATGATCCGGAAGAGCTGGAACGGGTCGGCCGCGCCCACCATCAGGTCGTCGTCGGCGTAGAAGCGGGAGTTGAAATCGAAGCCGCCGAGCTTGCCCGCGCGGAGCAGGAAGGCGACGATGAACTCGATGTTGGTGCCCGGCGCGTGGTGCCCGGTGTCCACCACCACCTGCGCCCGGTCGCCCAGCCGCAGGCAGTGCGCGTAGGCGGTGCCCCAGTCGGGCACGTCGGTCGTGTAGAAGGCGGGCTCGAACAGCTTGTACTCCAGCAGGAACCGTTGTCCCGCGCCCAGCCGTTCGTAGACGGCCGTCAGCGCCTCGGCCAGCCGGTCCTGCCGGGAGCGGATGTCGTCCTGGCCCGGATAGTTGGTGCCGTCGGAGAACCACAGCTTGAGCGTGCCGGACCCGGTGGCGTCCATGACGTCCACACAGGCCAGCAGGTGGTCCAGTGCCTTGCGCCGCACCGCCGGATCGGGGTTGGTGACGCTGCCCAGCCGGTAGTCGTCGTCCTGGAAGACGTTGGAGTTGACCGCGCCGATCCGCACGCCCAGCTCGGACGCGTGCCGGGCCAGGTCGGCGTAGTCGTCCACCCTGTCCCACGGGATGTGCAGCGCCACCGTCGGCGCGATCCCGGTGAAGGCGTGCACCTGCGCCGCGTCGGCCAGCTTCTCGTAGGGGTCGCGCGGCACGCCCCGCTGGGCGAACACCTTGAACCGGGTGCCGCTGTTGCCGTACGCCCAGGAGGGGGTCTCGATGGCCTGCGCCCGCAGCGCGGCCTTGACGTCGCTCATGAAAGTCTCCTCGCCGCGGGCACGGCGTGCGCGAACCGGGCGCACGCCGTGCCCGTGCCGACCGCGCCACACCCTTCCACGTTAAAAACGTTTTAGAAGATTGCCCGGGACACTAATTCCGGGAATCAAGACTTGTCAATGGGTCGTGAAGAGGCTGTTTCCAAAGAGTTACGGCACTCTCGCCGAGAGGAACGGCACCGCGCCGAGCCCCGATTCGAGCAGAGTCTTGCCCATTATGGCTAACACGTTTTAATCTATGCCGAGCCAAGGGAACCGTAGGCGGGCGAGGTCGGCGTCGAGGAGACCGACCGGCTCGCGCGGATCCTCCCGGCACGGTCTCGAACGTGCTCGACCGGCCGGAGCGCGTGCCCCTCACGATCCGGGCGCGGGCCGGTGGCGACCGCCCGACGACGAGGGGTGAGTGACGAATGAGCGTTCACGCGGCGGTGGATCTGGGCGCCTCCAGCGGGCGGGTGATGACCGCGAGGATCGACGGCGAACGGATGAGCTTCACCGAGGTGCACCGGTTCGCCAACCGCCCGGTCCGGATCGGGGGGACCCTGCACTGGGACGTCCTCGCCCTGTACCGGGGGGTGCTCGACGGGCTGCGTGCGGCCGGGCCCGTCGACTCCATCGGCATCGACTCCTGGGCGGTCGACTACGGTCTGCTCGACGGCGACGGACGGCTCATCGGCAACCCGGTGCACCACCGCGACGAGCGAACCGCCGGGATCATGGAGCGGGTGACCGCCGAGCTGGGCGCCGACGCGCTCTACCGGGTCGGCGGCGTGCAGTTCCTGCCGTTCAACACGCTCTACCAGCTGCTCGCCGAACAGGGCCTCGACCGCGCCAGAACGCTGTTGATGATCCCGGACCTGCTGACCCACTGGCTGACCGGCTCCGTCGGCGCGGAGACCACCAATGCCTCCACCACCGGGCTGTACGACGTGCGGACCGGCGACTGGTCCTGGGAGCTGACCGGCCGGCTGGGCCTGCCGGCCGCGATCCTCCCGCCGCTGCGGCAGCCGGGATCGGCGTCCGGCACGCTCCGCGCCGAGGTCGCCGCCGAGACCGGGCTGCCCTGCTCGACCCCGGTCATCACGGTGGCCTCGCACGACACCGCCTCGGCGGTCGCTGCGGTGCCCGCCGGCACCGGCCGCTTCGCCTACGTCTCCTCCGGCACCTGGTCGCTCGTCGGGCTGGAGCTCCCCCGGCCCGTCCTGACCGAGGAGAGCCGTCTGGCCAACTTCTCCAACGAAGGCGGCCTGGACGGCACCATCCGCTACCTGCGCAACGTGATGGGCCTGTGGATCCTGCAGGAATGCGTGCGCGCCTGGGGCGACGCCGACCTGGCCGGGCTGCTCGCCGCCGCCGCGCATGCCCCGCCGTTCCGCGCGGTGATCGACCCCGACGACCCGGCCTTCCTGCCGCCCGGCGACATGCCCGCGCGGATCGCCGCGTTCTGCCGGTGCACCGGCCAGCGGCCCCCGGCCGGCCGGGCCGAGACCGTGCGATGCGTGCTGGAGAGCCTCGCCCTCGCCTACCGCCGCACGATCCGCGACGCCGTACGGCTCAGCGGCCAGGACGTGGAGGTCGTGCACGTGGTGGGCGGCGGCGCCCGTAACGGGCTGTTGTGCCAGATGACCGCCGACGCGACCGGCCTGCCGGTGGTCGCCGGCCCCGTGGAGGCCGCCGCCCTGGGCAACGCCCTGGTCCAGGCGCGCGCCCAGGGTCTGGTCTCCGACATCCGCGCGTCGGTACGGCGCAGCGAACGACTCGACACCTACCACCCTCGCGGCGAGGAGGAGGCATGGGCCCGAGCCGAGGCCCGGCTGGCCATCGATGATCGACGCCTGCCCGCCGCCCCGGTCGGAGGCGGCCCGGTCAGTGCACCGCCTCGATGACCGGCTGCTGGTCGAACTGCGTGCGGTACAGCTCCTCGTAACGACCGCCCGCGGCGAGCAGGTCGGCGTGCGTGCCGCGCTCCACGATCCGTCCGTCCTCGACCACGAGGATGAGGTCGGCGGCCCGGACGGTGGAGAGCCGGTGCGCGATCACCACCGAGGTCCGCCCGGCCAGCGCCTCGCCCAGCGCCTCCTGCACCGCCGCCTCCGAGGTGGAGTCGAGGTGCGCGGTGGCCTCGTCGAGGATCACCACCCTCGGGCGAGCCAGCAGCAGCCGCGCGATCGTCAACCGCTGACGCTCTCCGCCGGAGAGGCGGTATCCGCGCTCACCGACGACGGTGTCGAGCCCGTCGGGCAGCGCCGCGATGAGGTCGGCGAGCCGGGCGCGGCGCAGCACCTCCCACAGCTCCTCCTCCGGCGCCCCCGGCTGGGCCAGCAGCAGGTTCGCCCGGATCGACTCGTGGAACAGGTGCCCGTCCTGCGTCACCATCCCGAGCGTCTCGCGGATCGACTCGGCCGACAGGTCGCGGACGTCGACACCGGACAGGCGCACCGTGCCCTCCTCGGCGTCGTAGAGGCGCGGCACCAGCTGCGCGATCGTCGACTTCCCCGCCCCCGAGGACCCCACCAGCGCCACCATCTGCCCCGGCTCGGCGCGGAACGAAACTTCGTGCAGCACCTCGACGCCGCCGCGCGTGTCGAGGGTCGTGACCTCCTCCAGGGAGGCGAGAGACACCTTGTCCGCCGACGGGTAGCCGAAGCGCACCCCGTCGAACTCCACCGACACCGGCCCCTCGGGCACTCTCCGGGCGTCCGGCCGCTCGCTGATCAGGGGCTTGAGGTCCAGCACCTCGAAGACCCGCTCGAAGCTCACCAGCGCGCTCATCACCTCCACCCGCGCGCCGGCCAGGGCGGTCAACGGCGCGTAGAGGCGGGTGAGCAGCAGCGCCATCGCGACGACGGCACCCGGCTCCAGCCGCCCGCGCAGCGCGTAGAACCCGCCGAGGCCGTAGACGACGGCCAGGGCCAGCGCCGAGACCAGCATCAGCGCGGTGACGAACACCGACTGCACCATCGCCGTGCGCACCCCGATGTCGCGCACCCTCCGGGCCCGCGCGGCGAACTCGGCCGACTCGTCGGCGGGCCGGCCGAAGAGCTTCACGAGCGTCGCCCCGGGCGCGGAGAACCGCTCGGTCATCTGCGTGCTCATCGCGGCGTTGTGGTCGGCCGACTCGCGTCTGAGCCGCGCCAGCCGGGTGCCCATCCGCCGCGCGGGCAGCACGAACACCGGCAGCAGCACCAGCGCGAGCAGGGTGATCTGCCAGGAGGTCCCGATCATCACGGCGAGCGTGAGCACCAGTGTCACGAGGTTGCCGACGACGCCGGAGAGGGTGTCGCTGAACGCCCGCTGCGCGCCGATGACGTCGTTGTTCAGCCTGCTGACCAGCGCGCCGGTGCGGGTGCGGGTGAAGAAGGCGATCGGCATGCGCTGCACGTGGTCGAAGACCGCGGTGCGCAGGTCGAGGATCAGGCCCTCGCCGATGCTCGCCGACAGCCACCGTGTCAGCAGCCCGAGCCCGGCCTCGGCCACGGCGATGACGGCGATGAGCACGGCGAGGACCACGACGACGTCCGCCGCCTCGCCGTTGACGATCGCGTCGACGACCCGGCCGGCGAGCACGGGGGTCGCCACCGCCAGGGCCGCCGTCACGACGCTCAGCGGCAGGAACCACATCAGCGCCCGGCGGCGGGGCCGCGCGAACCCGCCGATGCGCCGCAACGTGGCCATGGAGAACGGCCGCCGCTCCTCCTGCGCGTTCATCGCCTGGTAGAGCGACGTCCACGCGGTCGCTTTCATGTCCATCGCGCTGTCTCCAGGGTCCGGGGTGGTTTACGACGATCCCATAGGGCACCGACAGAAATCCCTCGCGGGCCGCCGTCGCCTCCGATGAGAGGGCGATACGGGAGAACCATAAAACCTCAACAATGCTTGAGGTCAATTCCTCGTCCGGAGCCTGAACAGCCGAAAGGCCTGCCCCGTGACGGGGCAGGCCTGTGAATCTCATCCGGTCACGTCCCACCGGTCAGGACGTCACGGCACATTGCCCCCTGTCCTTCTTGACGGGTCCCTCCGGGTTCGGG
Organism: Streptosporangium sp. CA-135522; assembly: GCF_050949235.1. Taxonomy (NCBI): domain Bacteria; kingdom Bacillati; phylum Actinomycetota; class Actinomycetes; order Streptosporangiales; family Streptosporangiaceae; genus Streptosporangium; species Streptosporangium sp. CA-135522. The sequence goes on along the minus strand of NZ_CP192026.1, from coordinate 488,617 downwards.
CGCACGTCGAAGTCGAAGATCTCCGTGGGCAGGTAGAGGGAGCAGCAGGCGTTGGGGATGTCGACGATGCCGCTGATCCGACCCTCGATGGGCGCCGAACCGAGGAGCAGGTAGGCCTGCTCGCCGGTGTAACCCCACTTCTTGAGATATTCGACGGCGTTGAGACAGGCACGTCGGTAGGCGACCGTCGCGTCGAGGTAGTAGTTCGTGTTCGTGTCGTGGTCGACCGAGACGCCGATGAACGACATGAACTCCGAGTAACGCGGCTCGACGTTGCCCGGCATGAAGATCGGGTTGGTGCTGACGCCGTACTTCTCCATGCCCCCCTTGATGAGGTCGACGCGGAAGTCGATGAAGCCCCCCATCTCGATCGCCCCGCAGAAGGTGATCTCACCGTCGCCCTGGCTGAAGTGCAGGTCCCCTCCCGAGAGCTTGGCGTCCTTCACATGGACGGGGTAGAAGACCCGGGCCCCGCGGGTGAAGTTCTTGATGTCGTGGTTGCCGCCGTTCTCCCGGGCGGGAACGGTGCGGGCGCCCTCGGCGGCGACCCGCTCGGCCACCTCGCCGGTCGCGGTTCCGGCGAGGGCGTTGTCGCGCAGCGGCGGCAGGCCCAGCGGCGGAACCCGGTTCGGGTCGGTGTCGATGAGAGCCTGCTCCCGCTGGTTCCAGCTCGCGAGCAGCTCCGCCGACGGCGCCGTGCCGAACAGGCCGGGGTGGGTGATCCCGGCGTACCGGACGCCGGGCAGGTGACGGGATGTGGCGTAGATGCCGTGGAAGTCCCAGATCGCCTTGTAGGCGTCCGGGAAGTAGTCCGTCAGGAAGCCACCGCCGTTCACCTTGGCGAACACGCCGGTGTAGCCCCATCCCTGGCCTGGCGCGCCGCCGACCTGCTGGGGCACCGGGCCGAGATCGAGGATGTCGACCACCAGGAGATCTCCCGGCTCCGCCCCCTCGACCCCGATGGGACCGCTCAGCATGTGGGCGTGGGTGAGGTCGACGTCCCGCACGTCGTTGGCCGAGTCGTCGTTGTGCAGTTGGGCGTCGGTCCACTCACGGCACTCGACGCGGAACTCGTCCCCGGGGCGCACCGTGGCGGCCACCGGTATGTCCGGGTGCCATCGGTTGTGACCCGGTACTTTCTGATCACGCATCGACCTTGCCTGGTCCACGCTGAACACGACTTCTGGCATGACGAGCCCTCCTCTTGAATCAGATGCGCGCTCTTTCGAAGCGGATGCGCGCCGGTGGTGCATCGACGGGTCACATCACCTCCTCCCGGACGGGCTCGCGGCCGGACCCTCGGGAACGGCCGGCGGGCGGGTCTAGTGGGCGGGGATCGTCTCCCCGCCGGCGGGTCCCGCCCGGCTGGAAAGCGCCCCGCGCTTCCTCGTCAGCGGCCACAGGGCCGCGAACACCACCACGCCGAAAACGAGCAGGACCGTGGCGACGATGTTCTGGTTCCAGCGCTGCCAGTAGCCGGTGAGGAGGAGGAACGACGGGATGGCCGCCGTGACCCATCCCTCGATCGCCGTCACCCAACCCGTGTAGGTGGTCAGGTTGGCGTGCTTCAACCCCAGCAGCAGGAAGAACAGGAACCACAGGAACGCCCAGTAGAGCCAGATGACGGAGAAGGGCCGGTCCCGCAGGACCCGGAAGTTCGCGAACGAGTACCCCAGCGCCATGACGGCCACGAACAGCGAGAAGTAACCGACCCCGGTGGTGTCGAAGGTTCCGAGCAGCCCGACCCCCACATACAGATAGGTGAATCCGAAAAGGAAGATCCCCGAAGCGCCGAGGATCGCATCGGCCCTGTTACCAGCGGTGATGATCAGCACGATGGGCGTGATGACCTGGAGCGCTCCGACGAAGAGGTTCAGGATGCCCGCGGACCGCGGGTCGACCCTGCCCAGGAGCATCAGCCCATTGATGAAGAGCACCGCGCCGACGTAGAGCAGTCCGACTACTCCCATCCGTGACACCCCCTAGTGCCTGTGACAGGGATTCAGGTGGGCACCGTGATCCACGCCATGCGGCGACACGACCGTGCCCGTGACCATGTCAGCCGGGTAGGCGTCTGTACGCCGGCCTTCGCCGGGCCCAGGCATCGCCGAACCGGACATGCAGTGGATGTGTAGGTGTAAACGTGTTGTGTCGTGTTCTGCCGTTCACGGCCGGGGCAGGTGCGCCAGCGCCGGATGCGGCGGCCGCGGAGACCGCCGGTGGGGAACGCCGGAGACCACCTCGGGCGCCTCCCGGCTCCGCTCCTCGCGATCGAACGCGCCGGACAGCGCCGGATGCGTCCGGTAAATGTTGGGCGGAGAGAAGGCGCGATGGGCGTCGCGCCCGCACGTGAGGCAGTCACGAGACGCCGGTGCGGTTCCTATCGGCAGGTGAACGTCGAACCGACCGCAGTCCGGGCAGACATATTCGTAGGTCGCCATAGGCACCTCCACTCCGCCCGTCCGGAGAGGAGGCCTGTCGCCTCGGGCTCTCCGGCTGACGGCACGGCGGATCCGCGACGAATCGGGTCCACAGCTCCCGGATTACCCGAATGCAACCGGCCTGTCAAGACATGAAACACACCCGTCGCCCGACTCTCGGTAAGGCACCTACCGCAGGTCAGAGGCGTATTACGGGCTCTCTCGGCCGCGTTGTCGCCGGTTCGCCCGACACGCTCGGCGGTTCAGCCCGAAGCACGGCGATAAGTGCCCGGTGTGATCCCGTAGGAGCGGACGAACCAGCGGGTCAGATGGCTCTGATCGGCGAACCCGGTCTCCGCGGCGACAGTGGTGATCGACGTGCCTGCCGCCAGGAGCTTGCGGGCGGCGTGCAGGCGGACCTGGCGCTGGTAGTCGCTCGGCGCCATGCCGTACGTCGCCCGGAAGGCGCGGTAGACGGCGAAGCGGCTGGAGCCGGCGGCCGTGGCCAGCGCGTCGGCGGTGAGATCTGTTCGGTAGTCGTCCCGGAGCAGCTCGGCCACCCGTCCGGCGACGGCGGCTCCCGGGGAGCGGCCGGTGCTGCGCCGTCCTGGGCCGCGGACGGCCGCGCGGCGCACCATGGCCAGGACGACGGCGTCGAGCAGCTCGTCGCTCAGCAGCGCGGGCGCCCCACCGAGAAGAGCGGCCTGCAGGCGGCGCAGCCCGGCGGCGAGCTCCGGGTCGTGGACGACCGGATCGGCGAACAGCGGCAACCCGGCGGGGCGTCCCGCGGACTGGGTCAGCGCGTCGGTGACGAGCTCCGGTCCGATGTGGACGATCCGATAGGTGAACCCGAGCGCGTCCGCCGCCTGGCCGTCGTGCGGCTCGTCCGGGTTGAACGCCATCACCATTCCGGCCGTGCTCGTGTGGCCGGAACCCCGGCAGGTGAACGCCTGCGCCCCGTCGTCGGTGACGCCGAAGGAATAGGTCTCGTGGCTGTGCCGGTGGTAGACATGCCGCTCGAAGTGGGCGTGCATCGCCTCCAGCCGCCGCTGGGGCGACCTCCAGTAGCGGGACCAGTCACGTGCCATGGGCATATTGTGCTCACCGCACGAGCGTTCAAGACCGGCGGGACCGGCGTGGCCATGCTGGGTCCATGCGTTTCGACACGAAGATCGGCATCGTGGTGCGTGCGGACCTCGCCGCCTGGCAGAAGCTCAACGTCACCGCGTTCCTGGCGAGCGGGGTGGCGGGCGGCGGGCCGCAGGTGATGGGCGAGCCGTACGCCGACGGATCGGACAACCGTTACCTGGCGATGTTCCGCCAGCCTGTCCTCGTCTACGCGGCCGACGCCGCGGGCCTGTCCGCCGCCCACTCCCGCGCGCTGGCACGCGGGCTGGACGTGGCGCTCTACACCGAGGAACTGTTCAAGACCGACAACGACGACGACAACCGGGCTGCGGTGCGCGCCGTGCCCGGTGACGAACTCCGGCTGGTCGGCATCGCGGTGTACGGGCCGCGCACCGCCGTCGACAAGGTGCTCAAGGGCCTCGCACTCCATCCTTGAAGATCACCGGCCCCTCAAAGGCATGGCCTCTGAAAGGCGCCGACCACGAAGGACGTCCGGCCCCGGCGGTCAGGGAGAGGGCACCTGCCGAAGAACGCCGGTCGCCGGGGCCGCCGCCCGGGTCCGCTCGGCCCAGCGTACGGCCGGCCCCATCGCGAAGCCCGCCAGCAGGAACAGCCCGCCCAGCAGGAACCAGCCCGGCGGACCCCAGGTGACGATCAACGCGGTGAGCAGCAGGGGGCCGAGCATCCTCGCGACCGCCGTACCGGCGCCGAAGAAGCCCTGGTACTGCCCCTGCTTGTCCGCCGGGGCCAGGGCGAACCCGATCTCCCAGGCGCCCGAGGCCTGCATCATCTCGCCCAGCACCTGCAGGCAGGCCGCCACGAGCAGGACGGCTCCGGTCACCCACGCCGTGGACCCGGCCGCCGACAGCGCGAACACCGCGCACGAGGCGAGCATCACCAGGCCGGCATGCCGTACGGCCCGCGAGGCGGTGCCCAGGCCGGTCACCCGCCGGGCCACCCGCACCTGGAAGAGCACGACGCTCAGCGTGTTGAGCACCAGCAGCGCCGACACCGTCCAGCTCGGCGCCGCGGTCCGCTGCACGATCCACAGCGGGATCACCAGGCTCAGGAGCGGCATGTAGAGCAGCATGATCATGTTGAGGAGGGAGATCAGCGCGTACGGCCTGTCCCGGAGCACCGCCAGCGCGGGCTCTCCGGCGGGAGCGGGCGGCGAGGGCGGCACGACGGGAAGCCGGAGCAGCACCAGGGCCGAGGCCAGGAAGCTCAGGGCGTCCATCGCGAAGACCGCCAGATACGCCTGCCGGGTGTCGAAGTGCAGCGCCAGGCCGCCGATGGCCGCGCCGACCGCCAGGCCGGCGTTCACCGTCGCCTGCAGGTAGGCCCGGATCTCGGTCCGCTTCGCCTTGTCCACCAGCCCGGCGAGCAGCGCCTGCCGGGCGGCCCCGAGACCGCACTGGCAGCAGGTGTAGAGGCAGGCGGCCAGGACGAACAGGGCGAAGGACCGGACGAACAGGAACGAGCCGACAGCCGTGCCGGTCGCCACGGCCAGCAACGCCGCCGTGCCCCGGGCTCCCCGCCGGTCGGCGAGGTGCCCGAGCGGGACCCCCGCCACGAACCCGAGGGCCCAGCCGAGGGTCAGTCCGAAGCCGACCTGGGTCGGGGAGAGCCCCACGATCCGGGTGAAGTAGAGCGCCGAGCACACGTAGTAGGCGCCGTCGCCGAAGGCGTTGGTCAACTGCGCCAGGGCGAGAACCCGCGGCGGTCCCGAGGAGGGGATGATCCTGCTGAACATGGGGCTCCCTGGTCATCACCGATGAGCCGGGTGATGTGGACGCCGACCGCCGCGTCCCGCTCTCCTCGCCCGCCGTGAGCGCTGTGTGGACCACACCCTGCTGTGTAGATCACACTCTAAGGAGCGCGCCACTTTCCCATAAGGTCCAAAAGCCACCAAATCGGTTGGGCCACATCGCGCTGTTCTCGCCCGCGACGTGGCCCGATGTCCTCTACCCGCCCGTCCTCTACTCGGCCTGCGCCAGCAGCTTCTCGGTCCCGACGAGACGCACGCAGACGGCCAGACCGGCGATGGCGAGTTCAAGCTCGTCCAGCTCCGGGTAGGTGGGCGCGATGCGGATGGTGCTGTCGCGGGGGTCGTTCCCGTACGGGTGGGTGGCGCCCGCGGGCGTCAGCGCGATGCCCGCCTCGGCCGCCCGGCTCACGACCTGGCGCGCGCAGCCCTCAAGCACGTCGAGGGCGATGAAGTAACCGCCCGGCGGATTGGACCAGGACGCCAGGCCGGTGCCGCCCAGCTCCTTGGCGAGGATCAGGTCCACCGCGTCGAACTTCGGCCGGATCAGCTCGCGATGCCGCCGCATGTGCTCCAGCAGGCCGTCCTCGTCACGGAGGAACTCCACGTGGCGAAGCTGGTTGATCTTGTCGGGGCCGATGGTCCCCTTGCCCATGTGCCCCAGGAGCCAGGCCACGTTGGCCGGAGACGAGCCGAAGAAGGCGACGCCGCCACCGCTGAAAGTGATCTTCGAGGTGGAGCCGAAGACGAAGGCGCGGTCGGGGTTGCCGTGTTCGGCGCAGAGCGCCAGCAGGTCGGCGATCTCCACCGGCGTGTCCGTGAGGTGGTGCACGGCGTAGGCGTTGTCCCAGAAGATCCGGAAGTCCGGCGCCGCCGCGGGCATGGCCGCCAGGCGCCGCACCGTCTCGTCACTGTAGGAGACACCGCTGGGGTTGCTGTATTTGGGCACACACCAGATGCCCTTGACCTGGGGGCCTTCGCTCACGAGCCGCTCCACGACATCCATGTCGGGGCCCTCGTCGTTCATCGGCACGGCGATGAGCTCGATGCCGAACCGCTCGCACAGGGCGAAATGACGGTCGTATCCGGGAACCGGGCACAGGAACGCGATCCGCGGCTCCTCCACCCAGCGGCGCCCGGCGCCCGGCAGCTTGCTCAGGAGGGCGTGCACGATGGAGTCGTGCATCAGCGAGAGGCTGGAGTTGCCCGCCGCGACCAGCTGGCCGGCGGGCACCTGCAGCAGGCCGCTGAACAGCGCCCGGATCTCCGCCAGGCCCTGCAGCCCGCCGTAGTTGCGGCAGTCGGTCCCGGCGGCGGCGGTGTGACCGTCGGGCAGGGTCAGCAGGGCGGAGGACAGGTCGAGCTGCCGCCCCGACGGTTTGCCCCGGGTGAGGTCGAGGGAGAGTCCTCGCCGGACCAGGGCGTCGTAGTCGCGCAGGGCGCGGTCACGCTGAGCGGTCAGCTCATCGAGGTTCAGGGCCGAAAAGGTCACGGGGGTTCCTCCGCCTGCCGGTCGCGGGTGGACTTCGAAGGATAGAAGACCTTCCGGCACGACCGGAACCCGAGCCCGAGCAGAGTCGCATGTCAGGCGGGCCCGTACATCGGCGACGATCGCCATAAGATCCCGATATGGCGGAGGTCATGGTTCGAGACGGGACGTGGACGTTCGACGGCGAGATCCTGCGGATCGTGCCCGGCCACGATCGGGGGGTGCACAAGCTGCGGCAGCTGCTGGGCGAGGTGGCCGTTCCGCTGGCGGCCGTGGGCGGCATCGCCTACGAGCCCGGCAAGAAGGGCGGTCGGCTGCGACTGCGGCTGCGGGAGGGCGCGGACCCGTTCACCCGCGCGACGCGCGGGCGGATCGCCGACACCGCCGACCCCTACCAGCTGGTCATCGACGCCGACCGTACGGGCGTCGCCGAATACTTCGTCGACGAGGTGCGCAACGCCCTGGTGATCGAGCAGGTGCCCGACGGCCCCAGCGACCGCTACCTGCTGCCCGGCCCCCAGCTGCCGGTGACGTTGCCGGGGGGCGACGGCACCGCGACGTTCGACGGCGAGTCGATCCGCGTCGAGTGGAACTGGTCGGTCGAGAGCGTCAAGAAGTCCGCAGGACCCCAGCTGTTCGCGCTGCGGGACCTGACCGGCGTGGACTGGACCCCGTCCGCCGGACTGGAGAACGGGCACCTTCGCTTCCACGTCAGAGGCTCGGCGCACAAGCTGGCTCCCAAGCACGACCCGTACTGCCTGGTGCTGTGGGGCTGGGAGAAGGAGACCCGGATGGCCGCGTTGTTCGTCGCCGCCCTCGTCGCCCGGCTGCCGCACCCCTCGGACGCCTCGCAGCCGCCCGCCCTCGAAGCCGCCGCGCCGGCGGCGCCCGCCCCCTCGGGCGATGGTGACCCGGACGCGCTCCTGCGCCGCCTGCGTGAACTGGGCGAGCTTCGCCGTGACGGCGTGCTCACCGAGGAGGAGTTCATCACCGCCAAGCAGGCGCTGCTCCGGCGCCTCTGACGGACACCGCTCCGCCGTGCGCGGAGGACGCCGTACACGGAGGACCCGGGGAGCGGGAGAACGCGGAGAGCGGGAGGACGCCGTGCGCGGAGGACCCGGGGAGCGGGAGGACGCGGCAGACACGGGGACACAAGGGATACGGCGGACACCGAGAACGCGGCGGGCACGGGAAACGTGGCAGGCACCGGGATCGCGGCGGGCGCGGCTCGTGGGGACCCGTGGCCTAGCGGCACTGGGCGAGCATGATGGCCTTGTCGGCCCGGGTGACCGGCAGGGCGTATTTCACCGCGACCTGGGCGAAACGCACGACATAGGCGCAGCGCACCCGGCGTACCGGCGGAAGCCATGAGGCCGGTCCCGAGCCGCCCTTGGCCTGGTTGGCGTCGCCGTACACGGGGATCAGGTTGAGCGGGTCGTTGGCGATCCGCAGCCGCTTGGCCATCGGCCAGCGGGAGGCGCCCATCCGCCACTCGTAGGACAGCGGAATCACGTGGTCGACCTGCACCTCGCCCGGCCGCTGCTTGCGCCACCGGATCGTCCTGCCGGTGTAGGGGTCGCGCAGCTTCATCGAGACGACGACGCAGCGCGACCCCCGTCGGTATTTCACGTACTCGCCGTCTCGGGCGAGCAGGTCGTTTCGGGTGCCACAGCCGTTGCGCGCGTACGGCACGCCCTTGGCCGTATCGGCCCAGTTGTCGCCGAAGCGGGCTCGCGTGTATCCCCTTTTCGGCCCCATCCTCCTGACCCGCAGCTTCTTGATGAGCCGGATCGCCACGACCCTGTCGCGCCCCGATCTGAGGGGGGCCAGACCGGGGCGCGTGCCCCGCGGGTTGTCGAGCGGGGCGACCCTCGCCTTGGCCGCCGAGGCGGAGGCCCTCGCCCGGTCGTCCCCTTGAGTCGCCAGCCCGAACATCACCGCGGCCCCCAGGACGACGGCCATCACACCCCGACTGCCCACCCGTGCCTCCGTAAAGGATCGCAGACCGAAACATGACCGATTCCCGTAACGACGCCGTTGACACGGACCATTGGGATGGATCTTCGTAGCGCCCCACGGACGAACGCCTCACGGGCGGGAAAGGGCTGATGCCGGGCGACGACGAGCGATCAAGAGAACAGATGTGACATGTCACATCTGGAGCCCCGTTATGAAAACTTCCCCCGTCCACATCTTGCCAAGTCCTCCATGTGGCGTGATATGAACGTTCAAACAAAATTTTGCCGTCATATCGGGCATCCGAAAAGTCTCGACCAGACATCCTGCCCTCCACGGCTTCCCAGTTGCTCCGACACCGCGCCGCCCCTCACTCCGCGAAAGCCTCCCGAGGTGTTTCCCCCATTGAATATGAACGTTCAACTTACTTGGGACGACTACCTGACCCAGTTCGGTGAGCCCGCGGGCTACCTCGACTTCGCCAGGATCGGTCCGACCTCCCATGAGGTCGCGACGACGCTCATCGACGCCGCCCGGCTGAGCAGGGGGGACTCGTCGGCGGCTCTGGCCTGGTTCGAAAGCGTCGCCGCCGACGCGCGTTCCCGCGCCGCGGAGTTGCTGCGGGCAGCCGAGCACGAGGTGGCCTTCGTCTCCTCCACCAGCCACGGCCTCTTCGCCGCCGCCGCCGCGCTGCCCGCCCAGAGCACAGTCCTCGTCCCCCGCGGCGAGTTCCCCGCCAACGTCTACCCCTGGCTGCGCCGCGCGGAGCGCGACGGCACACAGGTGCGCTGGATCGACTCCCTCCGCGTCACCCCGGAGATCGTCGCCGAGCACCTCGACGGCTCCGTGGGAGCCCTCACGATCAGCGCCGTCGACGCGCTGACCGGATACCGCGCCCCGCTGGGTGCGCTGAAGGAGGCGCTCGGCCCCGACCGCCTGCTGATCGTGGACGCGATCCAGGGAATCGGCGCGGTGCCGCTGGAGGTCGAGGCCGCCGACGTGCTCGTCTGCGGCGGGCAGAAATGGCTGCGGGCGGGCTGGGGCGCGGCGATACTGCTCGTCCGGGACCGGGTCGCCGACAGGCTCCTGCCGGGCCTCGGCGGCTGGTCGGGGGTCGAGGATCCGTTCGCCGACGGAGACGCCGCCCATCCCCGGCCGCCGCTGCGCGGGGCGATCGCCCACACGCTGACCAACCCCGACTACCCCGCCGTCGCCGCGCTGCGTGCCGCGATCGACCTGGTCCTGACCGCGGGCATCACCCGGATCGGCGACCGGGTCACGGAGACCCTGGGCATCCTGCTCGACACCGCCCGCGGCGCCGGGGCACAGGTGCTGCTGGACGACCTGCCCGCCGCCGAACGCGGTGGCATCGGCTGTTTCCGGCTGCCCGGGCGCGACCCGCTCGACGTCCACCGGGCTCTGTCCGCGGCGGGCCTGGTGACCACCACCCGCAACGGGTGGATCCGCGTCTCTCCGCACGCCACCACCTCGGACGAGGCGGTTCGGCGCCTCGCCGCCGGCCTGCGTGCGGTGAGCAGACCCTGACCGGGTCGACCCCGGACTCTCCGCCTCCGGCATCCCCCATCGAGGGACGGATTCGCCGGCTCCCCTTTTCACCGCCGTCGGGGGCGGCGTTCCACCTTGAAAGGAACAGAAAATGATCAACCCCATCACCAACCGCCGCGCCCTGTTGCGGCTCGCGGTAGCGGGCACCATCGTCCTCGGCGCCGCCGCCTGTGGAGGCGGCGGCGCCGAAGAGAAGGCGTCCGGCCCCACGAAGATCACCGTCTGGACCTGGAAGCCCGCCTCCGCCGGGCTCGCCGCGGTCGCCAAGGACTTCGAGAAGGCCAACCCGAACGTCAAGGTCGACGTCCAGGACATCGGCAACCCGGCGATCTGGGACAAAATTACCGTCGGCATGGCCTCGGGCGGCAAGGGGCTGGCCGACGTGATGCACATCGGCGTCGACTACCTGCCCGGCTACATGGACAAGTTCCCCGGCGGCCTGGCCGACCTGCGCAAGCTCGGCGCCGACAAGTACAAGGACGCCTTCGCCAAGGGGCTGTGGCCGACGGTCACCGGCAAGGACGGCGGCGTCTACGCACTTCCCTGGGAGGTCAACCCGATCGGTTTCTTCTACCGCTCCGACCTGTTCGAGAAGGCCGGAGTCGACCCCGAGTCGATCAAGACCTGGGACGACGCCATCGAGGCCGGAAAGAAGATCAAGGAGAAGACCGGGGCCTACCTGATCGGCATCAACAAGCCGGCCACCACCGAGAGCGACATGGACTTCTACCAGTCGCTGCTCCAGCAGCAGGGCGCGTTCTACTTCAACCTGCAGGGCGACGTCACGCTCAACTCGCCGGCCGCCGTACAGGCCATGTCGATCATCAAGCGGATGAACGACGCCGGGGTGATCGCCGACACCTCCGGCACGGGCACCAAGAAGCAGTTGATCAACAGCGGGAAGATGGCGGTGCTGCCGTGGGCGGCATGGGCGGTGGGCTACATGAACGAGGGCTTCCCCGACCAGAAGGGCCTGTGGCGGGTCATGCAGCCGCCCGCGGTCACCGCGGGCGGCAAGCGGACCGCGATCGTCAACTCCACCTACCTGTCGGTCTCCGGCACCAGCCCGCACCAGGCCGAAGCGTACAAGTTCGTCGAATACGCGCTGACCAAGCCCGAGACCATCAACAAGGTCTTCAAGGAGGGCGGCGTCTTCCCCGCGCTCACCGCCGCCTACGCCGACCCGATGTTCTCCTCCCCGTCCGACTATTTCGGCGGGCAGCCCGCGCTCAAGACCTTCGTGGACTCCCTCACCGAGGGCGCCGACGCCACCTACTACTCGGGTGACTACGCGCGGGCACTGAAGATCGCCAATGACGCGCAGACGAAGGTCCTGCTCAAGGGCGCCGATCCGGCCGCGGCGCTGACCGAGGCCGCCCAGCAGCTCACCCAGCAGACCGGCAGGAAGCTCGCGGAATGACACTCACCGCGACCCGGGAGGCCGCTCACGCGAGCGGCCTCCCCGCCCGGCGCACGCTGATCACCAGGCGCAACATCCCGTACGTCCTGATCCTCCCCGCCCTCACCGGGTTCCTGGCCTTCAAGGCCTACCCGATCCTCGCGGCGCTGTACATCAGCCTGACGACGGGTGCGGGCGCGGCCCGGACCTTCGTGGGCCTGGACAACTACGTCCGGCTGGTGAGCGACCCGCTGTTCTGGACCGCGCTGTGGAACACCGCGCAGATCCTGATCGTCCAGGTCCCGCTGATGCTGTTCCTGGCGCTGCTGCTGGCACTCGGGCTCAACTCGTCCTTCGTACGGCTGCGCAGCGTGTGGCGGCTCGGCGTCTTCATGCCGTCACTGACCGGCCTGGTCGCCTACGGCGTGATGTTCTCGGTGATCCTCAACAAGGAATCCGGACTGCTCAACTGGGTGCTCGACCTGGTCGGCATCGAGCAGATCGACTGGCTGGGCAGCCCCTTCTGGGCGCGTGTCTCCATCATCCTCGCGCTGACCTGGCACTACACCGGCTACAACGCGGTGATCTATCTCGCCGGGCTGCAGAGCATCCAGAAGGAGCTCTACGAGGCGGCGATGGTCGACGGCGCCGGGACACTGCGCCGCTTCGCGTCCATCACGATCCCGCAGCTGCGGCCGATCCTGCTGCTGACGGTCGTGCTGTCCACCATCGGCACGCTGCAGCTCTTCGACGAGCCGTTCGTGCTCACCGGCGGAGGCCCGGACAACGCCACCCTCACGATCTCGCTCTACCTCTACCAGAACGGCTTCCGCTACTTCGACTTCGGCTACGCCGCGGCGATCGCCTACGCGCTCGCGTTGATCGTCGCCGGGTTCGGCATCGTCCAGATGAGGCTGCGGGGAGGTAAGAAATGAGCAGGATCAAGGGCTGGCCGCTGACCTTCGCGCTGGCCGCGGTGTTCGCGCTCTGTGTCGGCCCGTTCTACTGGCTGGCGATCGCCGCCACCCACTCCAACTCCGACATCTTCTCCTGGCCGCCGAAGTTCTATCCGGGCGGTCACCTGCTGGACAACCTGGCGACGCTGGAGAGCTCGATCGGCCTGGGGCGGGTGCTCGGCAACACGGTGCTCGTCGCGGCCGTCCAGTCCGTGATCGCGATCGTGGTGTCGCTGCTGGCCGGGTACGCGTTCGCCAAGTTCGACTTCCGCGGCAAGAACGTGTTCTTCGTCCTGCTGCTGTCCACGCTGGTGATCCCCAGCGGTGTGACGATCATTCCGATCTTCGAGATGATGAACGACCTCGGCCTGATCGACAGCTATTCGTCGCTGATCCTGCCGAACCTCTCCGTGCCGTTCGGCATCTTCCTGATGCGCCAGTCGCTGCTGGCGGTGCCCGACGAGCTGCTCGACGCGGCGCGGGTGGACGGCGCGGGCGAGCTTCGGGTGCTCTGGCGCGTCGTGGTCCCGGTCATGCGCCCGGCGCTGGCGGCGCTGGCCGTCTTCCTCTTCCTCGGGGCGTGGAACGACTTCCTGTGGCCGCTGATCGCGCTGCGCACCCCCGAGATGTACACGTTGCCGGTCGCCCTGGCCAGCCTGCAGAGCGTGGCCAAAACCGACTACGGCCAGGTCATGATGGGGACCGCGATCTCCTCGCTGCCCATGATGATCCTCTTTCTCGTTCTCCAGCGACAGTTCATCTCCGGCCTGCTGGCCGGGGCGACGAAGGGATAGACATGGTGTTGTGGCAGCCCCACGCTCTCGCGGGCGCGAACAGCGTCCAGGCCGGGGACGTCACCATCGAGGTGACCGGGGCGGACGACGTCACGATCGCACCGATCTCCGACGGGGTCTGGCTGGTCGAGGCGCGCGCGGAGTCCCGGGCGACGATCCTGGCGCAGTGGCGCATCCCCTGCGTGTCGGTCACCGCGTTCTGGACCCCCGACAGCGGCGCCCACCGATGGGTGCCGCCCATCTGGAACGCGCCGAAGACCTCCTCCCTGACCGCCGGCGCCCCGGTGGTCTGCCTGGTCGGCACGGCCGACGCCAACGTGTGCACCGTCGCCGCCGCCGAGTCCGTCAGCGAGGTCCGTTTCGGCAACGGCGCCATCGAGGAGACCGGGGAGTTCCTGTTCACCGTCGAGCACGAGGGCGAGACGCTCCGGCTCCGGCTGGATCTGTCCGACCGGCCGTTCTCCCGGGCGCTGACCGACGTGGCGGCCTGGTGGGCCGAGGGGCGCCACCTGCCGGTGACCCCGGCCGCGGCGCGGATGCCCGCCTACTCGACCTGGTACAGCATGCACCAGGAGGTCAGCGAGAAGTCGGTGGAGCTCCAGGCGCGGCTCGCCCGCGAGCTGGGTTGCGAGACGATCATCGTGGACGACGGCTGGCAGACGGCGGACCGGGACCGGGGCTACGCCCACTGCGGTGACTGGGAAGCGAACGAAGTGGCATTCCCCGACATGTCGGCGCATGTGAAGCGGGTGCGCGAGCTGGGCATGGCCTACATGCTCTGGTACGCCATCCCGTTCGTCGGCAGGCAGAACGCGGCCTTCGAGCGCTTCTCCGGAAAGCTGCTGCGCTTCCTCGACCACATGGAGGCGGGGGTGCTCGACCCCCGTTACCCGGACGTGCGCGCCCACATCCTCGACCGCCTCTCCCAGGCGGTCGAGGCCTGGGACATGGACGGACTGAAGATCGACTTCGTGGACCGCTTCACGGTGCCGGAGCCGCCCGCCCCCGCCGACGGGATGGACTGCGACGAGGTCTCCGAGGGCGTCCGGCGGCTGCTGCACGAGCTGGACGCGCGGCTGCGCCGTACCAGGCCGGACGTCCTGATCGAGCACCGGCAGCCGTACGTGAGCCCGGGGTTGTGGCCCTACGCCAACATGATCCGCGCCGTGGACTGCCCGCTCTCCCCGCAGGAGAACCGGCAGCGCACGGTGGACCTGCGGCTGCTGGCCGGGCCGATCGCCGTGCACTCCGACATGATCCTGTGGCACCCCACCGAGCCCGCCGAGCAGGTCGCCGTGCACCTGATCAACGCGCTGTTCTCGGTGCCCCAGATCTCGGTGGACCTGTCGGCGCAGACCGCCGAGCAGCGGGCCGTGATCGAGTTCTGGCTGGGGATCTTCCGGCGGCACCTGGCCACCCTCCAGCTCGGTGTACTCGACCCCATCCGGCCCGAGCACGGATACCCGCTCGTCCGGGCCTACGATGAGCAGATCATGGTCATCGCCCGTTACGCGCCCGTGCCGGTGGAGGTTCCCGCCTCCGGCTGGCGGGAGCTTCTGGTGGCCAACGCCGACCCCGATCAGAACGTGGTCCTCCTCGGCCGGGTCGCCGGGCGGGTGCGGGCGAGCGTGTACGACTGCCGGGGGACGCTGATCTCGTCCGAGACGCCGCGCCTGGACGCCGGGACGGCCCTGGTGCCCGTGCCGATGGGCGGTCTGCTGAGACTTCACCGCGACGCCGAGGAGGAGTAGGTGGAAACACGCCGGTCGCGCGAGCGCGGAGTGACCATCGAGGATGTCGCGCGCGCGGCCGGTGTGTCCCGGCAGACCGTCTCCAACGCGCTCAACGCCCCCTTCCGGCTGAAGCCCGAGACCCTGGAGAAGGTCACCGCGCTCATCGAGGAGATGGGCTACCGGCCCGACCAGTCGGCGCGCAGCCTCCGCTCGGGCACCCGGCGGATCATCGCCTACACCACGACGGAGGACGATCCGGCCAACCCCAACCCGCTGATGGGCGGCTTCCTGGAGGCCCTCGTCGCGGCGGCGGGCGAGGTCGGCTACCGGATCCTGCTGGTGCGGCCCCGTCCGGGCCAGGACCAGGCGCAGGCGATCGAAGAGGTGATCGCCGCGCGCACCGCGGACGGTTTCATGATCGCCGATGTGCTCCACGACGACCCCCGGGTGATCCATCTGTCGGAGCGGGGTTTTCCCTTCGCCGCGTTCGGCAAGATCGACCCCGGCCGGCCCCAGTCTTGGGTGGACGTCGACACGGTCCAGGCGATGATCGACCTGGTCGGCCTGCTGGCCGCCCGCGGACACCGCAGGATCGCGTTTCTCGGGCAGGCCGCCGGGCTGCCCTGGATGGACGACCGCCTGGAGGGTTTCCGCGCGGGGGTGCGCCGGTTCGGCCTCAGCACCTCCGCCGCCCTGGAAATCACCGCCCCCAGCGACGATCCCGCCGAGATCACCGAGGCCGTACGGCGACTGCTCCGGGGTAACCGGCCCTCCGCGGTGGTCGCCGACGGAGACTGGCTGGCCATGGGCGCCTACATGGCCGCCCGCCAGGAGGGCCTGACCGTGGGCGCCGACCTGGCCGTCACCGGTTTCAACGACCTGCCCGTCACCGCGTTCCTGCAACCCGCCCTGACCACGGTGCGGCTGCCGCTGCGCCGCATCGCCGACGCCCTCGTCAGCCGGCTGCTCCAGATCATCGACACCGGTGCGGCCCCCCAGGCCGGGCTCCTGCTTCCCGGCGAGCTCGTCATCCGCGACAGCATCGGCGGCTGAGGCGGCCGGCCCCTCCTCGCCGGCCGCCGGAGGGGCCCGACGCTAGAGCCAGCCCCTCTTCTTGAAGATCAGATAGAGGATGGAGGAGGCCACGAGGATGGCGATGGTGGAGGTCCAGAAACCGAGCGGGTGACCGAAGCCGGGATAGGGCACGTTCTGGCCGTAGTAGCCGGTGATCATCGTGGGCACCGCGATGATGGCGGCCCAGCTCGTGATCTTCTTCATGATGTCGTTGAGCCTGAACCCCTGCTGGTTGATGTGGGCCTCCCGGACGTTGCCCACCAGCTCCCGCAGGGAGTCGGTCCACTCGGCGGTGCGCAGCGCGTGGTCGTAGAGGTCCTGGTAGTAGGGGGTCATCGCGGGGTCCAGCATCTCCACGCCCCTGCGCAGCAGGCTGCCCACGACCTCGCGCATCGGCACCGCCAGCCGCCGGAACCGCACCAGCTTCTTGCGCATCTCATAGGTCTGGCGCTGGATGTACGCCCGGTCGCCGGACTCGTCCTCGAAGAGGTCGTCCTCCAGCTTCTCGATCCGGTCGTCCATCGTCTGCAGCACCTCGAAGTATCCGTCCACCACGTGGTCGAGCAGGCCGTGCAGCAGGTACGGCACGCCGTACCTGGACATCTCGCCGTTGGCGTCCCAGCGCCTGAGCACCTCGTCGATCTCGAATTCGGGGCTCTCCCTGACGGTCACCAGGGCGTTCTTCACGACGAAGATCGAGACCTCGATGAGGTCGAGACGGCTGTTCACCAGCTTGGCGCCGTAGACGGTGATGAACAGGTGGCTGTCGTAGGTGTCGAGTTTGGGGCGCTGGTTGCTGTGGAGGGCGTCCTCGACTGCCAGCCGGTGCAGGCCGAGCTCCTCGCTGATCTTCCCCAGGTCCTCCGGTGAGGGCGCGCACAGGTCGAACCACACCACGGCCGACGGATCCTCGATGTGATCGGAGACGTCGTCGATGGGAAACCCCTCGGCCTCCAGAACGCCGTTGCGGTAAAGGCGAGTACGCTCCATGCCGGTCAACCCTAACCGGCGGGGTCGAGGGCCGGCATCTCCGTTCGGCCCGTCAGGCGGCCACGGGCGCGCCGAGGAGCCGGCGGATGTGCCGGACGGCGGTACGGCCCGCGCGGGCGGCGCCGATGGTGCTGGCCGAAGGGCCGTAACCGACCAGATGGACGCGGGGATCCAGGACCGCCCGGGTGTCCTCGACCCGGATGCCGCCGCCCGGCTCGCGCAGGCGCAGCGGGGCCAGGTGGTTGACGACCGGCCGGAACCCGGTGGCCCACAGGATCACGTCCGCCTCGACCAGACGGCCCGGCCCGGTGTCCGCATCGTCCCAGACCATCCCGCCGGGAACGATCCGGTCGAACATCGGCAGGCGATCCAGGACCCCGGCCGCCAGGGCCGCCCGGACCTGCGGCGTCAGCGGGTAGCCGGTGGCCCCGACCACGCTGCCCGGCGGAAGGCCGGCGCGGACGCGGGCGTCGACCAGGGCGACGGCCGCGCGGCCCGCCTCCTCATCGAACGGGCCCTCCCGGAAGACGGGGGGACGGCGGGTCACCCAGGTGGTCGTGGTGACCTCGGCGATCTCGGTCAGGAGCTGGATGGCCGAGGCCCCCGCGCCGACCACCACGACGTGCTTTCCGACGAACTCCTCGCGGGTGACGTAGTCCGCGGTGTGGAGCTGCCGTCCGAGGAACCTCTCCTGACCCGGGTAGCGCGGCCAGAACGGCCGATCCCAGGTGCCGGTGGCGTTGATCAGCGCGCGGGGCGACCAGTCGCCGGCCGAGCTCTCCACCAGCAGCCGCCCTCCCGTGCCCTCGCGCACCGCCCGCACCTCGACCGGGCGGCGCACCGGCAGACCTTCGGCCCGCTCGTAGGCGGCGAAGTATTCGGAGACGACCTCCGAGGACGGTCGGGTCGTGTCGGCGGCGCCCATCGGCAGACCGGGAAGGTCGTGCACGCGGTGCGCGGCGCCGAGGGTCAGGGACGGCCACCGAAACTGCCACGCGCCACCGGGGCGGGGTGAGCGGTCGAGGACCACGAAGTCGAATCCGGTCCTGCTCAGGAAGTGGGCGCTGGACAGTCCCGCCTGCCCCGCCCCGATGACCACAACGTCGATGTCCGTCACGTTTCCTGGTAACCGCCGACGCCGGGCGAATAATCCTGTCCTCGCGGGGCAGCAGCACCTCTACCACAAACAGACGCAGCCCGAGATGAGGTCACATGATAGTGCTGGGACTCCTCTTGATCCTACTCGCGGGCGCGGCCGTGGTCGCGGTCTCCTGGGACGAGGCCGCCACAGCCACCACCCCCGCGTCGTTCACGGTTTTCGACCAGACGGTCCAGCTCTCCCAACTGGAGTTCTTCTTCGCCGGCGCCGTCACCGGGGCGCTGTTCCTGCTCGGCCTGACGGTGATGTTCAGCGGTATGCGCCGCTCCGCCGTGCACCGGCGCAAGCTCCGCGCGTCCCGGATGGAGGCGCGTGACCGCGTCGCCCGCCTGGAGGAGGAGAAGCGAGAGCTGGAGCGCAAGCTTGAGGAGACCCCGGAGACTTCGGCGACCGCCGCTCCGGTGGTGGACCGGGACCGCGACGGCGTCGACGACCGCGTCCAGACGACGGCACGTCCCCGGATCGACCGGGACCGCGACGGCGTCGACGACCGCGGCGAGACGACGGCCCCTCACCCGCGGGTCGAAGTGCCTCGCCAGCACAGCACCGACCAGCTCGTCGCCGGTCGCCACGGGCGTCCGGGAGACGACCGGTAATCGGCTCCCCTCCGCTCCTGTCGCCTTCTGTCGCCGGTACGGCATGCCGTACCGGCGACAGGCTTTTCCGGAAGTCTTCAATCCCACGGACCTTCCGGTCCCGCGGATCCTCCGATCGCGGGGCGTGACGCTCACCGCCGGCTGAGCTCCTCCGGGCCGCTCGCCGGCTCCTCCACCCGTTCCGATTCATCCGGTTCGGAAGAGGGTCGCTCCCGCCCGGAAGAGGATCGCGGGGCGCTGCCGCGCTGCAGGAGTGTCATGAGGCCACCGGCGGCCAACCCCCAGAACGCCGCCCCCACCCCGAGCAGCGTGAGCCCGGACGCGGTGACCACGAACGTCACCACGGCCGCCTCCCTGCCCCGCGGCTCGGCCACCGCTGCGGCGATGGCCGAGGCGAGCGCACCGATCAGGGCGAGGCCCGCGACGGCCTCGATGAGCACCGGCGGGGAGAGCAGTACCAACGCGGTGGCCAGGCCGGAACCGACCCCGAGGACGATCATCGAAGCCCCGGCGGTGACCGAGGCGATCCACCGGCGGCCCGGGTCCGGGTCGGCGTCCGGGCCGGCGGCCAGCGCCGCGGTGATGGCCGCCAGGTTCACCGCGTGTCCGCCCAGGGGCGCGCCGAGGGTGCTGGCCAGGCCGGTGCCGAGGAGGATGCCGCGCAGCGGGGGGCGGTAGCCGTACCCGGCGAGGACCGCCATGCCCGGCACGTTCTGGGAAGCCATCGTCACCAGGAAAAGCGGGAGCGCGATGCTGATCATCGCCGTGGCGCTCCAGGACGGCACGGTCAGCTCGACCACCGGGCGCACGTCCACCGAGCCGAGGCCGGGCCCGGTCAGCGCGATGGCGACGACGGCGGCCAGCAGGGCTCCCGGGATCGCCCACTGACGGGCGAAGCGGCTCAGCAGCGCCCAGACGAGCACCACGGGGCCGGCCATCAGCGGCACCTCGCCGAGGGCACGGACCGGCGCGACGCACAGGTTGAGCAGAACCCCCGCGAGCATGGCGCCGGCGATCGGGGTGGGGATGGCCGCGATCCAGCGTCCCAGCGGGGGGAAGAGTCCCGCGGCGGTGATGAGCAGGCCGGAGACCACGAACGCGCCGACCGCGACGGGGAACCCGCCCTGCACGGCGCCGGTCGCGACCAGCAGCGCCGCGCCGGGCGTGGACCAGGCGACGGTGATCGGCATGCGTCGTCGCAGACCCAGCCAGATCGCCACCACGCCGTTGGCCAGGCAGAGCGCGAGCAGGCCGGACGCCGCCTGCCGCTGGTCGGCGCCCACCGCCCGCAGCCCGGCCAGGACCACGGCGAAGGAGCTGGCGAAGCCGACCAGCGCGGTCACCACTCCCGCCAGCATGGGCTGTAGAAGGCGTGTCATCTTCGCCGTCCCCTCCTCCCGCCGCGCTTGCGCGCGATCCGCGATCCCCCGAACTCTCCGCCCGAGCCACCTGTCCGAACCCGAGCGCTTCCGGCCCTCCGCCCGAACCACCTGTCCACCTGTCCGGCTGTCCGGGTCCCCGGCTGCCTCCACCTGACACCGCGTTCCGGCGTGGCGCCGGTCGTTCCGTAAACGGAACGACCGAGCATGTTGCACCATATCCACATGAAGCCCGGCGCACAAAGCTCTCGTACCGCCCAGGAGGCCGACGCACCAGACGTAGGCCAGCGAATACGCAGATTGCGTGAAGAGCGCGGCATCTCCCTGTCCGAACTCGCCCGGCGCGCGGGCGTCGGCAAGGCCACCCTCTCCGGACTGGAGAACGGCACCCGCAACCCCACCCTGGAGACGTTGTGGGCGGTCACCGCCGGGCTCGGCGTGCCCCTGGCGCTGGCCCTGGGCGCCGATCCCGTCATCCGTGGCACCGCCGTCGAGGGCGTGCTGCTCCAGGTCTTCGAGGACGAGTCCGTCACCTACGAGCTCTACCGGCTGGTGATCCCGGCGGGGTCCACGCAGGTCTCCCCGGCCCACCACGAGGGCGTCACCGAGCACCTCACGGTCTTCGCCGGGGTGCTGGTCGCCGGCCCGCGGGACGCGCCCCTGCGGGCCGGACCGGGCGAACACCTCACCTGGCGTTCGGACGTCCCGCACACCTATTCCGCGATCGGCGCCCAGGACGTCCACGCCAGCCTGCTCATCCGCTACCCGCGTCGCTGAGCACCGGCGAGAGCCCCGCCCGCACGGGGGGAGAGCGTACGGCGGCCGGTCCCTCTCGACGGGGGATCGCACGTGAGCCTCGCCGCTCCCTAGCGGCTCTGACGCCCCGGCGCATCTTCCAAAATGCCTAAAAGTAATATTCAGCCCATGACACCACGGTCCACGGCAGTGATGTTCTGGGCCGCCGGTGTGCTGGCCTATGCCGTCGCGATCTTCCACCGCCAGTCCCTCGGCGTCTCCGGCATCGAGGCCGCCGCGCGGCTCGGCGTCGGCTCGTCCGGGCTCGCCACCCTCGCCATGCTGCAACTGCTGGTCTACGCGGCCATGCAGGTGCCCGTCGGCGTCCTGGTCGACCGGCTCGGCTCCAAGCGAATGCTGGTCGTCGGAGCCACCGTGATGGCCTGCGGCGAACTCGTCTTCGCGCTGTCCGGCGGGCTGCTGTCCGGCGTCGCGGGCCGGGCGCTGATCGGCTGCGGCGACGCGATGACCTTCATCAGCGTGATCCGGCTGGTCAACCTCCACTTCCCCGCCCACCGCAATCCGGTGATGGTCCAGCTCACCAGCCTGATCGGGCAGCTCGGCGCGATCGCCTCGGCGGTGCCCCTGATCCACTCCCTCCACGCCTACGGCTGGACGCCCACCTTCCTGGCCGCCGCCGGACTGGGCGTGCTGTCGGCGTTCCTGCTGCTGACCGTGCTGCGCGACTCACGCCCGGAGCGCACGGGCGAACCTCCCGGTCTCAAGGCCGCCTGGGCCGAGCCCGGCACCCGGCTGGGCATGTGGACCCATGCCGCCACCCAATGCTCGGCCGCGGCGTTCCTGCTGCTGTGGGGCTATCCCTTCCTGGTTCAGGGACAGGGTCTGGCCCCCTCCACGGCCGGCGTGCTGCTGTCGACGTTGACATTGTGCGGCATGGCGTGCGGGCCGCTGCTCGGCCATCTCGCCGGGCGGTTCCCGTTCCACCGCTCCCGGATGGTGCTCATCGTGATCGGCACCACCACCGGGGCGTGGACCGCCGTGCTGGCCTGGCCCGGCCGGGCGCCGCTCTGGCTGCTCGTCCTGCTCGTGGTGGTGCTCGCGGCCAACGGACCGGGATCGATGATCGGATTCGACTACGCCAGGACCTTCAACCCGGCCGGGCGGATCGGCGCGGCCTCCGGCATCGTGAACGGCGGAGGCTTCGTCGCGTCCGTGTCGGTGATCGCTCTGGTCGGCGTCATACTCGACCTGGTCGGGGAGACCGGCCTGGACGCCTTCCGCTGGGCCTTCGCCGTGCAGTACCCGATCTGGGCGCTGGGCGCGGTTCAGGTCCTCCGCTACCGGGGCAAGACCCGGCGCCTGCTGCTGGCCGCCCAGACCGTTACCTGACGGCGCGGCCGGCCGATCACGACACAGCCGACCGATCACCGTGCGATGGACAAATCACGACGCGGCCAGCGAATCACGGTGCGGTCGGCGAATCGCGACGCGGTCAGCGAATCACGGTGAAGGGCTCGGCGAAGTGGGCGGTGGCGATCATTCCCCCTTCGGCTCTGACCCGCTCCAGCAGCTCCACCCGCGTCGCGGCGGCGAGCTCGGGGTCGGCGTCGTAGAGATAGGTCACCTTGGGGTCGGCCAGCTGCGTCGGGTGCAGCACCACGTCTCCGGACAGCACCAGATCGCCCACCTGGACGACCTGGTGGCCGAGGGTGTGCCCCGGCGTGTGGATCACCCGGATGCCCGGCAGCACGTCCGCCTGGCCGTCCACCACCTGCACCCGCTCGCCCAGCGGCCGGACGACGTGGTCGAGGATCTCCTCGGCGGCCGTGTCGATCTCGGCCCGCTGGAAGACGTGCCGGGCGTTGGCGAAGACGGGCACGCCGCCGATCACGGTTCCGCTCGCGTGGTCGCTGTGCAGGTGTGTGATGACCACCGCGTCCACCTCCTCGGGGCTCACCCCCACTCGCGCGAGCTCGGCGCCGAGCACCCCGGGGACCGGCGCCCAGCTCGCCGCCGGTGAGTCCTCCGGACCGATCCCGGTGTCCACCAGCACGACCCTGCCCACCGCGTCACGCAGCAGGTAGCAGTGGAAGTGCAAGATCCACTCGTCGGACTCTCCGTGGCAGCCGCCGGGGAACATCTCCGGCAACGGACGCCGGATCGAGTCACCCATCGGTCCCACGGCGTCACACAGCGGGAACACTTCGACGCCCGCGACCGTTATGGGGTGATGCGGCATCCGGTCTCCTGTTAAGTGTGGATTGACAGTGCTACTGTGATACCGGGCGTGACGCACTGCTGGCTAGGCCGCGTGCGACGATCCGCCCCCGTTCCTCTTTTTTCTCACCGCGCCTTCCCCGGCATGCGGTTCTTCCTCCGCGAAAGGTCAGTCATGACCTTTCCCGCGTGAAAGGTCACTCATGACCACCGAAACCATGACCACAGAAACCACCAGAAAGCGTTCGCGCACCCCCCGTCCTCCGCGCCCCCGCGACAGCGACGCCTACGTCGAGCGTGACAACGACACCCCCGTCGAGACCGTGGCCGGCCTGCTCGACGTCCGTGACAAGACCGGCTACATCCGCACCCGCGGTTATCTCCCCGGCCCCGACGACGTGCGCGTGCCCCACGCCCAGATCCGGCAGTACGGCCTGCGTCCGGGCGACCACGTCACCGCCACCGCGCGCAGGCCGTACGAGAGGCTGGAGGAGGTTCAGAGCGTGAACGGCGCCGCCGACTGGCGGCGGCGGCCCGACTTCGCGGACATGACGCCGGTCCACCCGCACGAGCGGCTCCGCCTGGAGACCGAGTCGATGACCACCCGGGTCGTCGATCTGTTCGCGCCGATCGGCAAGGGCCAGCGCGGCCTGATCGTCGCCCCGCCCAAGGCCGGCAAGACCATGGTCCTGCAGGACCTGGCGGCCGCGATCACGCGCAACCATCCGGACTGCCACCTCATGGTCGTGCTCGTCGGCGAGCGCCCCGAGGAGGTCACCGAGATGCGCGAGTCCATCCACGGCGAGGTCGCCGCGTCCACGTTCGACCGTCCCGACCGCGACCACACCGCCCTGGCCGAGCTCGCCGTCGAACGCGCCAAGCGCCTGGCCGAGAACGGTCACGACGTCGTGGTCCTGCTCGACTCCCTGACCCGTCTCGGCCGCGCCTACAACAACCTCGCCCCCGGCGGCGGGCGCACCCTCGCCGGCGGCCTCGACGCCGCGGCCCTGCTCCCCCCGCGCCGGTTCTTCGGCGCCGCGCGCAACCTGCGCGACGGCGGCTCGCTGACGATCCTCGCCACGGTGCTCGTCGAGACCGGCTCCCGGATGGACGACAACCTCTTCGAGGAGTTCAAGGGCACCGGCAACATGGAGCTGCGCCTCAGCCGCGCTCTCGCCGACAAGCGCCTCTACCCCGCCGTCGACCTCGACGCCTCCGGCACCCGGCGTGAGGAGATCCTCCTCGATCCGCAGGAGCGACAGCTCACCTGGCGCCTGCGCCGCACCCTGGGCGGCCTGGAGAAGCAGCAGGCCCTGGAACTCCTCACCGACAGGCTGCGGGAGACCCCCTCCAACGCCGCCTTCCTCCAGCAGATCCAGCTGACCACCTGATCATCCGACCGCCCGGTCGTCACCGGCCTAGCGGGGCCAGTCGGCGATGGTCTCGGCCCGGATGGCGTCGACGTGGCAGTGGGAGGCCGTGCGCGTGCCACGATCCAGG
This sequence comes from Streptosporangium sp. CA-135522, assembly GCF_050949235.1. Taxonomy (NCBI): domain Bacteria; kingdom Bacillati; phylum Actinomycetota; class Actinomycetes; order Streptosporangiales; family Streptosporangiaceae; genus Streptosporangium; species Streptosporangium sp. CA-135522. The sequence continues at coordinate 463,740 of NZ_CP192026.1, read as the reverse complement.
ACGCAGACCCGCACGTCCACCCGGGTGATCTCACCGTCCGAGGACAGTTCGAAGGCCTCGCCCGCACGGCAGGTCGAGCGCGGCCGAGCCCAGCCCGTGCCGCCACCGGTGTAGTGGAACCTCGCGCGGATATAGGCGCAGTGGCCAGGGTGGGAGTCACGGTCGCGCAGCGTGCCGGACACGGTGAACGTCTCGGCGCTGAAGTCCGTGATCCATACATCCGCCACCGCGTGACCGGAGTGTCCGGTGGCCGACCGTACCGGTCCCCAGTGATGCCTGACGGTCGCGGCGGCCTCCGCCGCCGCGGGCAGGGCCGTGGACAGGGCCGCCGCGAGCACGAACGCCGACAGCCCGCCGATGACAGATCTCTTCCTCATGCCTCCAACAAGTAGTCGGTGTCACTTGGAGCGCTCTTGCGGCCCGCTGGTCACCCCGTGCCCTGCGCCCCGGTCGGGGTCCCGTCGGGGTCCGGGCGGGGTCCGGGCGGACGCGACGGGCGGGGTCCGGGCAGACGCGACGGGCGGGGTCCGAGCGGACGCGGCGCGGGCGGCGGTCCGGCCGCACCCGGAGAGATTCCGCCGCACCCGGAAGGCGGGATGATGAGGGGATGCTGGCTGATGTCGTCGAATACCTCACCTGCCCGGTCTGCGCAGACGGGTTCGACCTCGGTGATCGGGTCCTGCGCTGCCCGCAGGGCCATTCCTTCGACATCGCCAAACAGGGATATGTCAGTCTTCTGATCGGATCCCAGGCACCCGGTACGGCCGACAGCACGGCCATGGTGGCCGCCAGGGAGGCGTTCCTCGGGGCGGGCTATTTCGGTCCGCTCTCGGAAGCCGTCGCCGACGCGTGCCGTACCGACGCGAAGGTGGTCGCGGACGCGGGCGCGGGGACGGGACATTACCTCGCACGGGCACTCGACCGGCTCCCGGACGCCGTCGGGATCGCGCTGGACGTGTCCAAGCACGCCGTCAGGCGGGCCGCGCGGGCGCACCCCCGGCTGGGGGCGGTCGTGGCCGACGTGTGGCGGCCGTTGCCCGTCGGCGACGGCACGGTGGATGTGCTCCTCAACGTGTTCGCCCCCCGCAACGGGGCGGAGTTCGCCCGCGTGCTCGGGCGGGACGGCACGTTGATCGTGGTCACGCCCACCTCGCGGCACCTCGAACCGCTGGTGGAGCGACTCGGGCTGCTGTCGGTGGACGAGTCGAAGGAACGGCGGGTGGCGGAGAGCCTGAGTGATCACTTCGTCGAGGCCGGCCGGACCGTTCACGAGTTCGGGATGACGCTGGGACACGAGGCGATCGAGGCCGTGGTGGGGATGGGACCGAGCGCCTGGCACACCGATCCAGAAGTTATGCGGAGAAAAATCACTGAACTGCCTGAAAAAAGCAATGTAGCTGCTTCTTTCCGTATGTCTATCTTTCATTCCCGGTTCTGATCAAGTGAAGCGCTTGACAGCTGCCTTCGGGACGCATGTTACTGAAGTGGCATTTAGCCCGAAATTCCCACACATTACCCAAGCAAATCCGGGGCGGAGGCGACATACTGGACGGCAATCCGGCGAGCCCGCGCCTGGACGCGTGAAGCGAATGCCTTGACGGAGGGAAGCCCCATATGAAGGCGGAGGAGCGCTGGCAGGCCAGGTTCCGAGCGCCGCGCGTGACACTGCCCGTGTGGGCACGTCAGGCTCCCGCCCGGGCCGTCTACCGCAGCAACGCCTCCGGCGCCTGGGAGATCTACGCATGGGACCGGACGACGGGATCCACGCGTCAGGCGACCGCCCGCCCCAAGGGCACCGCGCACGGCGCGATCGACCCCACCGGCCAGTGGATCTGGTGGTTCTCCGACACCGACGGCGACGAGTGGGGCCACTGGATGCGTCAGCCGTTCACCGGCGGCCCCGACGAGCCGGTAGAGCTCGAAGCCGGCTGCCCGGCGGGGATCGCGCTGTCGGCGACGGGCGAGGCCGCGATCGGCGTCGCCCGCCCGGATGACGGCTTCAGGGTCTATGTCGTACGGCCCGGCCAACCGGCCCAGATGATCTACGAGCACACCGAGGCCGCCTCCGTGGCCGCCATGTCCCTGGACGGCTCGCTGATCGCGATCAGCCACAGCGAGCACGGCAACTCCCGGCACCCCGCGCTGCGCGTGCTCCGGCAGAACGGCGACACCGTCGGCGACCTGCACGACGGCCCCGGCAAAGGCGTCCTGGGCCTGCGGTTCGCGCCCGTCCCGGGCGACCGCCGGCTGCTGGCCCTGCACGAGCGCAGGGGACGCCGCGAGCCGCTGGTCTGGGACCCGGAGAGCGACGAGCAGCGAGAGATCTGGCTGCGCGACTCCGGCGAGATCACCGCGGACTGGTACGCCGACGGCCGCTCGCTGCTCGTCGTCCGGGCCAACCGCGGCCGTACCCACCTGCACCGCTACGACCTGCCGGGCGGCAGGCTCTTCCCGATCGAGACCCAGCACGGCGTGATCGACGCCGCCACGCCCCGCCCCGACGGCTCGGTCGAATACTCCTGGTCCAGCGGCGCCCACCCGCCGGTGATCCGCTCCAGCAACGGTCACGTGGTGCTCAACCACAGCGGTTCGACCTCGCCGCCGTCCGTCCCGGTCGAGGACGTGGACGTGGAGGGCCCCGGCGGGCGCATCCACGCCCTGGTGTCGCGCCCGGAACGCGGTCTGGGACCGTTCCCGACGGTCTTCCTGCTGCACGGCGGGCCGACCTCGCAGGACGACGATTCCTTCGTGCCGCAGGTGGCGGCGTGGGTGGATCTCGGCTTCGCGGTCGTCCGGGTCAACTACCGCGGCTCCACCGGTTACGGCTCGGCCTGGCGGGACGCCCTGACCGGGGAGGTCGGGCACATCGAGCTGGCCGACGTGGCCGCCGTCAGGGAGGTCATGGTCGAGCGCGGCATCGCCGACCCCGACCGGCTCGTGCTGTCCGGCGCCTCCTGGGGCGGCTACCTCACCCTGCTCGGCCTGGGCACCCAGCCCAAGATGTGGGCGGCGGGCATCGCCACGGTGCCCATCGCCGACCATCTGGCCACCTACGAGGAGGAGACCGAGGCGCTGCGGGCCTACCACCGCGCGCTCCTCGGCGGCTCGCCCGGCGAGCAGCCGGAACGCTACGCGATCTGCTCGCCGATCACCTACGTCGACCAGGTCGAGGCGCCGGTGATGATCCTGGCCGGGGAGAACGACCCGCGCTGCCCCATCGGGCAGATCGAGACCTACGTGGCCCGGCTCGCCGCGCGCGGTCACGAGCACACCGTCTACCGCTACGACGCGGGCCACGGCTCGCTGGTCGTCTCCGAGCGCATCGCGCAGATGTCGGCCCAGTTCGAGTTCGCGCGCAAGCACGTGAGAACGGACGCCTAGCGACACCCGCCCGCCGTACGCGCCCGCCCGCCGTACACGCCCGGCCGCCACACGCGCCCGGCCGCGCCGCTCCTGACACGCGGCCCCTCACGGGAGGCCCGGGAACGCCCGCGACCGGCCGCGCGGGACCGGGCCACCTGGCGTGGACCGGCGATCGTCATCCGCGCCGAACCCGGATCACCGGGCGCGCAGGACCACGATCGCCATGTCGTCCGCGCTCGGCTCGGGGGCGAAGTCCTGTACGGCCCGGCGGATCCGCTCGGCGACCGCCCCCGCCGACAGGCCCACGCACTCGGCGAACAGCTTGGCCAGGCCCCCGTCGTCGTCGAGCAGCCGGCCGTCCTGGCGACGCTCGGTCACCCCGTCGGTCACCGCGAGCAGGACGTCGCCCGGGTCGAGATGGACGAGCTCGGCCTTGAAGCTCGCCTCGGGGAAGACGCCCAGCAACGACTGGGAGGTCACCACCGTCTCCACGACCCCGGTGGGCCGCAGCCGCAGCGCCTCGGGATGACCTGCGGAGACCATCCACACGTCCAGCCCGTTCGACACGGGCTTGATCTCCCCGTGCAGCAGGGTCAGGAAGCGGGCCCGGTCGCCCTCGTCCAGGATCGCCTGGTTGAGCCGGTCGAGGACGGCCGCCACGCCGTACCCCTCCCTGGCGAGCAGGCGCAGGGTGTGGCGGGCCAGGCCGGTGACCGCGGCGGCTTCGGGTCCGGTGCCGCAGACGTCGCCGACCGCGAACCGCCAGGAGCCGTCCCCCGCCGCGAACAGGTCGTAGAAGTCGCCACCGACCTCGTTGGTCTCCCCGGCGGGTTCGTAGACCACGGCGGGGTCGAGTCCCGGGATCTCACCCGGCTCGTTGGGCGGCAGCAGGCTGCGCTGCAACGCCCGGTTGGCCGCCGCCTGAGTGGCGTAGAGACGGGCGTTGTCCATGGCCAGGGCCGCGCGGCGGCCGATGTCCTCGGCGTACTGGAAGACGTCCTCGGCGAAGCGGTCAGGCCGTCCCAGGCACATCGCCCCCAGCGCCCGCCCCCGGGCGAGAAGCGGGATGACGAGCATATGCGAGTCGCCGAGCTGGATGGAGCCGCCGGACTGCGGGACGTGGACCGTGGCGAGCTCCTCGCGCAGCCCGTCGATGCGCCGCTCGTCGGTGTGCCAGAGGTAGGCCGGACGCTGCGGGCCGCCCACCCCGCCATCGCTCCAGGTGTAGACGGCGCACCAGGTGGCCAGCCGGGGCACGACGATCTGCGAGATGATCGCCGGGACCATGTCCGGGTCGAGGGTGCCGGCCAGCAGGTCGCTGGCGTCGGCGAGGAAGCCCATCCAGATCGGTCCCCGGCTCGGCTCCTCGGTGGACCACTCCGCGGCCGTCCGCTCGGCCGATCCGGGCAGCGGCAGGCGCGCCCAGTGGATGCGATGCTCGCCGGTGAAGGTGACGCCCCACTCGTCGACCGGCACGCCGGGCGGGTCGGGGATCTCCCCGGAGGCGCCCTTGCGGCGCACCTGTATCTGCACACCGTCGTCGAGGTGGCTCCAGACCACCTCGAACGGCACCTCGGTCATCCCCACGGTGAACTCCTCCGCCAGCCGCTCGGCCGCGGTGAGCACGGACGCGGCGGCCCAGGCGGTCATCACCTCTCGGGTGAACCGCCTGGCAGCAGGAACGGCCGTGTCTCCTGGAGCGAACGTGGCGGCCAGGACGGCTCGGGGAGCATTGGTCACTGTTCCGTGCCTACCACACTTGACGGCGTCATGGTGTAAATCGAAGGCGGGACTCCGAGTTGCGCACCGTGACAGACTGGGATGACTCGCGGCTGCGCCCCCGGGAGTCAAGGAGGTCTCATGACCACGGCCAATACCGTGCCCGACGTCGAGGAGCGACGTTACAGCGAATCGGATCTGAAGCCGATTCTTCAGACACTCATCACCTGGCGCGACGGCGACTTCCGCCGCCGGGTGCCGCATGCCCCGCCGGGCATCCTGAGTGAGATTCGCCTGCTGCTCAACGAGGTCGCCGACCGTCGCGAGCACCTGGCCAACGAGCTCCACCGGGTCCGCCGCGAGGTGATCAAGGAGGGCCGGTTCGGCGAACGCCTCACCGCGGGTCCGGGCGTGGGCTCCTGGGCGGAGAGCGTCGACTCGGTCAACTCGCTGATCGACGCCCTGGTCGGACCGGTCAGCGGTGCGGCGGATGTGATCGACGCGGTGGCCAAGGGAGACCTGTCCCGCCGGATAGACCTCGATCGCAGGGCACGGGGCGAGGTGCGCCGCCTCGGCAAGGCGATCAACGGCATGGTCGACCAGCTCTCCCTGTTCACCTCCGAGGTGACGCGCGTGGCGCGCGAGGTGGGCACCGAGGGCCGCCTCGGCGGCCGGGCGAACGTGCGCGGCATGTCGGGAAGCTGGCGTGACCTCACCGAGGCCGTCAACACCATGTCCAGCCGCGTCTCGGCGCAGGTGCGCGACATCGCGCTGGTCACCACCGCGGTCGCCAGGGGCGACCTGAGCCGCAAGGTCACCGTCGACGCGGTCGGCGAGATGTTCGAGCTGAAGAACACCGTCAACACGATGGTGGACCAGCTGTCGGCCTTCGCCGAGGAGGTCACCCGCGTGGCGCGCGAGGTCGGCACCGAGGGCCAGCTCGGCGGCCAGGCCCAGGTGCGCGGCGTGTCGGGGGTCTGGAAGGACCTCACCGACAACGTCAACGTCATGGCGAGCAACCTGACCACCCAGGTACGCGCCATCGCGGCGGTGTCCACGGCGGTGGCGCAGGGCGACCTGTCCAAGAAGATCACCGCGGACGCGCAGGGCGAGATCCTCCAGCTCAAGGACACCCTGAACACGATGGTGGACCAGCTGTCGATGTTCGCCGACGAGGTCACCCGCGTCGCGCGCGAGGTCGGCACCGAGGGCCAGCTCGGCGGCCAGGCCCGCGTCCGCGGCGTGTCGGGGGTCTGGAAGGACCTCACCGACAACGTCAACTCCATGGCCAACAACCTGACCTACCAGGTGCGCAACATCGCCGAGGTCACCACCGCGGTGGCCACCGGCGACCTGACTCGCAAGATCGACGTGGACGCCCAGGGCGAGATCCTCGCGCTGAAGACCACCATCAACACGATGGTCGACCAGCTGTCCTCCTTCGCCTCCGAGGTGAGCCGGGTCGCCCGCGAGGTCGGTTCGGAGGGGCAGCTCGGCGGCCAGGCCCAGGTGCGCGGCGTCTCCGGCACCTGGAAGGACCTCACCGACAACGTCAACGTCATGGCCAACAACCTGACCACCCAGGTGCGTCAGATCGCAGCGGTGTCCACCGCGGTGGCGCAGGGCAACCTGTCCAAGAAGATCACCGCGGACGCGCAGGGCGAGATCCTCCAGCTCAAGGACACCCTGAACACGATGGTGGACCAGCTGTCGATGTTCGCCGACGAGGTCACCCGCGTCGCGCGCGAGGTCGGCACCGAGGGCCAGCTCGGCGGCCAGGCCCGCGTCCGCGGCGTCTCCGGCGTCTGGAAGGACCTCACCGACAACGTCAACTCCATGGCCAACAACCTGACCTACCAGGTGCGCAACATCGCCGAGGTCACCACCGCGGTGGCCACCGGCAACCTGACCCGCAAGATCGACGTGAACGCCCAGGGCGAGATCCTCGCGCTGAAGACCACCATCAACACGATGGTCGACCAGCTGTCCTCCTTCGCCTCCGAGGTCACCCGCGTCGCCCGCGAGGTCGGTTCGGAGGGCCAGCTCGGCGGCCAGGCCCGGGTAGAGGGCGCCGAGGGCATCTGGAAGCGGCTCACCGAGAACGTCAACGAGCTGGCGGGCCGCCTCACCACCCAGGTCCGCGCGATCGCCGAGGTCACCACCGCCGTCGCCCGCGGCGACCTGACCCGCTCGATCACCGTCGACGCCGGGGGCGAGATCGGCGAGCTCAAGGACAACATCAACACGATGGTGTCGGTGCTGCGCGACACCACCACCGCCAACCAGGAACAGGACTGGCTGAAGTCCAATCTGGCGCGGATCTCCCGGCTCATGCAGGGCCACCGCGACCTGATGGAGGTCGCCAAGCTGATCATGAGCGAGCTGACCCCGCTGGTCTCCGCCCACTACGGCGCCTTCTACCTGGCCGAGCCCGTCGGCGACCACGACCTCTACCTGATCGCCGGATACGGCGCGCGCCCCGGCTCGACGATCCGCCAGCGCTTCGCGGTCGGCGAGGGGATCGTCGGACAGGCCGCCCTGGAGGGCAAGCGGATCGTCCTGGAGAGGGTGCCCTCGCACTACCTCACCGTGGACACCGGCCTCAGCTCCTCCGCCCCGGCCCAGATCGTCGTGCTGCCGATCCTGTTCGAGACCCAGGTTCTGGGCGTCGTGGAGCTGGCGTCGTTCAGCCAGTTCGGCGAGGTCCACCACGACTTCATGACCCAGCTCGTCGAGACCATCGGCGTCACGATGAACACGATCATCGCCAACTCCCGGACCCAGGACCTGCTGACCGAGTCGCAGCGCCTCACCACCGAGCTACAGGAGCGCTCCGACGAGCTGCAGCGCCAGCAGGAGGAGCTGCGCCGCTCCAACGCCGAGCTGGAGGACAAGGCCGCGCTGCTGGCCAAGCAGAACCGGGCCATCGAGATCCAGAACTTCCAGATCGAGCAGGCCCGCCGTACGTTGGAGGAGCGCGCCGAGCAGCTCGCGGTCTCCTCCCGCTACAAGTCCGAGTTCCTGGCCAACATGTCCCACGAGCTGCGCACCCCGCTCAACAGCCTGCTGGTGCTGGCCAAGCTGCTCACCGAGAACGCCGAGGGCAACCTCACCGTCCAGCAGGTGGAGTTCGCCAGGACCATCCACGGCGCCGGCTCCGCCCTGCTCCAGCTGATCAACGACATCCTGGACCTGTCCAAGGTCGAGGCCGGGCGGATGGACATCCATCCCCAGCAGATCTCCCTGCCCAAGCTCGTCGACTACTTCGAGGCCACCTTCGCGCCGCTGGCCCAGGACAAGGGACTGTCGTTCGCGGTCGAGGTGGACCCGTCGATCCCGCAGGAGCTGCGCACCGACGAGCAGCGCCTGCAGCAGGTGCTGCGCAACCTGCTCTCCAACGCGATCAAGTTCACGCCCAGGGGCGAGGTACGGCTGCGCGTGATCCACGCCCAGCGCGCCGTGGCCTTCGTGGACGACACCCTGCGCGGCGCCGACGGCATCCTGGCCTTCGAGGTGGTGGACACCGGCATCGGCATAGCCGCCGACAAGCTGGAGGTCATCTTCGAGGCGTTCCGCCAGGCCGACGGCACCACCAGCCGCAAGTACGGCGGGACGGGCCTGGGCCTGTCCATCTGCCGCGAGATCGCCCGCCTGCTCGGCGGTGAGATCCACGTGGTCAGCGAGGTCGGCCAGGGAAGCACCTTCACCCTCTACCTGCCGCCCTCCTACGGCGGGCCGCTCGCCTCGCGCGACGGCGGGGCGGCCGCCCCCAACTCCTCCTCACGCGGCCAGACCCTCGTCGGGGTGCTGGAGGAGCCGGACGACCTGCCGGAGATAGCGATGTCGGAGGACCTTCCGGCCTCGCACTTCCCGCAGGAGGACTTCCCGCAGGGCGACGGCAAGACGTGGAAGGGCGGTGACGACCCCCTCGCCGGGGCCAAGATCCTGATCGTGGACGACGACATCCGCAACGTGTTCGCGCTGACCAGCGTGCTGGAGCGGTACGGCTCGACGGTGGTCTACGCCGAGAACGGCCGCGAGGGCATCGAGCAGCTCGAACGCAACGAGGACGTCGCGCTGGTCCTGATGGACATCATGATGCCCGAGATGGACGGCTGGGCCACCACGTCCGCGATCCGCCGGATGCCCCAGTTCGCCGATCTGCCGATCATCGCGCTTACCGCTAAGGTCATGCAGGGCGACAGGGAGAAGAGCATCGCTTCCGGCGCCTCCGACTACGTGCCCAAGCCCGTAGACGTCGACCGGTTGCTGGAACGTCTGCGCGGCTGGCTCACCCGGGGCAAGCCAGCCGTTGCCACAGACGAAAGGGCGTGAGATGCCGGACCGAGCCAAGATCCTCCTTGTGGACGACCGGGAGGAGAACCTGATCGCGCTCGAGGCCATCCTCAGCTCGCTCGATCTGGTGCCCGTGCGAGCCAGGTCGGGCGAGGAGGCCCTCAAGGCCCTGCTCAACACCGAGTTCGCGCTGATCCTGCTGGACGTGCGCATGCCCGGCATGGACGGCTTCGAGACCGCCTCCCACATCAAACGCCGGGAACGCACGCGCAACATTCCGATCATCTTCCTGACCGTGGTCGACAGCGCGCCCGACTACGCCTTCCGCAGCTACGCCGCCGGAGCCGTCGACTACCTCACCAAGCCGTTCGACCCCTGGGTGCTGCGGGCCAAGGTCGCGGTGTTCGTCGAGCTCTACAACATGAACCGCCGCCTGGCGGAGCAGGCCTCCATGCTCCGCGAGCGCCTCACCACCGAGCTGCCCCCGGGCGACGCGGCGGACCAGGGAGCCGTGCTCCCCGAGCTGTCCAGGCGGCTGACCGCGGTCGAGGACGAGCTGACCCGGGTCAGCGAGCTGGCGCGCAAGGCCAACGACCCCAGCCTCGCGGGCCCCTTGGCCGACCTCTCCCACCGCCTCAGCCACCTCCGGGCCGGCTTCGACGCGCTCACCTGACCGGCGGGACGCGCCCTTCCGGTTTCCGGGGGCGGCGCCATTTTCCCGGGGTTCGCGTTTCCCGGGGTTCGTGTTTCCCGGGGTTCGTGTTTCCCGGGGTTCGCGGGGCGGCGGCGCCGGCGGGACGCTCCGGCCCGCCGCCGTCGGCCCACCACGGCCGGATCGGCCTGTGATACCACGGTGATCTGGTCCGCTTATCGGGGATCTCTGCAGGAACCGCCTCCGGCACGGGGAATCGCCGATCGATCGCGAACCGATGTGGGAGCGCCGCGCCGAGGTCGGGGCCGAAGCCGGGCCGCCACCCAGAGAGCTTTCCGCCATCAGGAATATTGGAATCTGTTTCCACGGTCAGGAATGTTGGGACCTGTCCAAAGCCGGCCGCGCAGGCGCCGGGACCAGCCCGTTAGTGATCCACGAACCAATGTCAAGATCACAAACTGTTGAAACGCGCCCATCCGACACGGCGATCTCTCCCATTATTTCTTGATCTTGATCTGGCTTACGTTGCAGGCGCGAAAGAGCGATGATCACCCACTCCGGCGTCGCAAGACGGCGGCGGGCGAAGTGCTCATCGCTTACGAACAACCGGTGTCGATCACACCGCACGGCTCCACAGAGGAGATCTCATGATCCGTTCCCTCGGCAAACTGGGCGACCGCATTCTCGACAAACTGCTTCCCACGACCTCCGCGGCCGCCGACACGTGCTGGCAGGAGTGGAAGGACGTCGGCTACATCGTGTTCCGGACGTGCTGCATCGCCGGCGGCCGTACGGGCTGCACTCCCTGGCGCTGATCGACACCCCCACTGAACGATCACCATGCGACACGTGGCGCCGGCCGGAATGAAGCCGGCCGGCGCCGTGCCCTCGGCGCCGTGCCCTCGGCGCCGCCGGTGGCGGTCGTCTGGCTGACCGAACCGGTCATCGACGGGCTGACCGGCAGCCGGGGCCGGGGCGTGCTGCTTCCGCTCGCCGCCGTGACGACCGCCGGCCTGCCGCAGGCCGGCGGCTGGAAATTCACCGCGAAAGCCTCCGCCTCGCCGTAATCACACTCCTGTCGAGGGTGTTCTCCCGAATGTGTCCTGAGCCCCGAAGTAGCTTTGTGTGACAGTGGCTACTCTGCGCTGGGTTTGCTCGGGGGTGGACGGCATCGGCCGATCAGATGGTGTCGGTGACGCGGTAATCAGGACGGCAGACGCCGTCCGCCGGGCACGTCGGCTGCGTGGACGCATGGCGGCCCACCCGCCGCTGACTCGATTGCGAGGTACCGCTGACTCAGGCAGCATGGTCGGTCGACCTGACGAAAGGCGATCATGACACGGGCGTTCTTGCAGCCGGACGATGTGCGCGACTTGGTAGCGGAACAGTTCGGCGGTGGCCGGCGGCTCGCCGCGCTGGACCGATTGACCGGCGGCAGCAAGAAGGGCGTCTACCGGCTCCGTCTGGACGACGAGACGACCGCGATCCTCTACGTATGGGCGACCGGCGAGAACTACTGGCCGCCGTCGCCGACCGTCCCGGACGACCCGTTCACCGACGCGTCGGGCGCGGAACTGTTCGCCACCAACCACGCGGCCCTCGCCGCCGCAGGCGTGCGGACCCCACGGCTGCTGATGCTCGACCGCGACGGCCGCTATCTCGAGGCCGACGTCGCACTGGTCGAGGACGTCGGCGCGGTGAAGCTCGAAGAGTTGATGGAACACGACCCGGCCGCGGCTGCCATGCCGTTGTCCACGCTCGGTGACGCCTTGCGCCGCATGCACACCACGCTCGGCCCGAAGTACGGCAAGCTCGCCGCCATCACCCGCGGCAAGGCGCCCCAGACCCGACGCACCGAGGACATCATCGTGGACCGGGCGCTCGGCCACCTCGACGCCGCGGCGACCCGCGACGCCCGGCTGGCGGACGCACATGACCGGATCGCGGGACATGTGCGTCACCTTCGTGGCGTGGTGACGGCACGCGAGACGTACGGGCTGGTACACGGCGAACTCGGACCGGACCACGTGCTCGTCACTCCTGCCGGCGAACCCGTCATGATTGATTTCGAGGGCCTGGCGTACTTCGACGTCGAGTGGGAGCACGCCTGGCTGCAGATGCGCTTCGGCGACGCATACCCGGTGCTGCGTCCGGTCGATCTCGACCCCCACAGGTTGGAGCTCTACCGGTACGCCCAGGTGCTGTCCCTGATCGAGGGCCCGCTGCGGATCGCGGACACCGACTTCCCGAATCGGCAGTGGATGCTGGACCTGGCCGAGTGGAACATCACCAAGGCGCTCGCCGTCGTCTGACGCCTTTGCTCCGGGAATGAGGCCGGAACAGCCGCACGAATCAAGGACGTCGTCGCCAGCGTGATCGACCAGCTTGAGACCGAGCTCGGCCACACCAGACGCGAGGTTTCCGAGAGCATGGCCCGGACCCGGCCGATCTGAGGCGCACCCGCGCCGAGGCCGACGCCGTACAAGCCGATCACCGCGCCTGACCGAGGAGAAGCAGCCGCCACAACGGCTCCGCCTCCCCCGTCCGCAGCCAGTCGCTCTCGTGCACGACCACACCGCCGGACCTGTACGTCCGGCGGACGAACATCAGTCCGCCTCCCTGGCACAGCTCGTAGCTGATCGTGCGGCAGTCGCAGGTGTGCTCACGGATCCGTATCCGGTCCGCGCGCGGAATAGCCGTCCGCCAGGCCACCAGCTCGTGCTCCTTCTGCAAGGGAGCCACGTGGATGCCGTGATGCCGCTCCCCCATACGGTTCAAGGCGTTCACGACCCGCTCCCTGCGCTCCGTCCGCACGTCACCAATCAATGTGGACATCGATGAGCAGCACACCGACCGTGTCGCACAGCACCCTTCACGATCACTGCACTTCAGGACGGCACGGGGAAGCCCGCCCCGGAACGACTTCACCTGCTGCCCACCGATGCCATGCCCTCACTCTAAAACTCAATGACTATCCTTGTCTATAGACATGGATAGACGTAGGCGAATAAAGGTCCCTGACCAGCGATTTCTATCGTTGTCAGCATGATCGAGTTCGAGCCGGATCGGCCCAAGTGGCGGCAGATCGCCGACGTGATACGCGAGCGCATCGTCTCCGGCACGTACCCGCCGAAGTATCTGGTCTCCGAGCTTCAGCTCGTTCAGGAGTTCGGCGTGGCCAGGGAGACCGCCCGCAAGGTCGTGCGGCAGCTCAGAGAAGAGGGACTGCTCTACACCGTTCCTCATATGGGCAGTTTCGTCACCCTTCCCGAGGAACGCGACAACGCGTCAAAGGAGTAGTCGCCCGCATCAGGAGCAGGGCCAGAGCTCTTCCGGTGCGGGTCGTGAGTCGGGGAAACAAGAAAAGCCCCCACCGATTTCGACCCGGCCACCACATCCTGGAGCCTGTCCCGGCCGCGCTTGCGCGACGGCAGGCACCGTGCCGTCGCAGGCGGTCGGGACAGGCTCAGGAGTTAGAAGTCAGGCTTCAGAAGCCCGGACGGCCGCCGCGACAGCACGGCTCCGCGTCGGCCGTCCCGGGGATCACCCCTTCGGCCGTGGCGAGCAGGATGCGCATCGGGTGGGGTCACAGTCCGCGCAGACCGGGGCGGGGTCGACGCAGACCCTGACGGTGTCGGTGTCGTTCGTCGGGTCGAGGTCCTTCTGGTCGCCGCCGACGGTGGCGGTGTTGATCTTTGTTCCGGCGGCGATGGCCTTGGCGTGGATCGTCAGCGTGGCCGTGCTGCCCTTGGCGAGCGCGCCCACCGTCCACACCCCGGTCCCCGGGTCGTAGGCGCCGGCCGAAGACGTCGCCGAGACGAGGGAGAGGCCGGCCGGCAGCACGTCCTTGACGGTGACCCCGGTGGCGTCGTTGGGGCCCGCGTTGCGGACGGCGATGCGGTAGGTGACGGTCTGGCCGACGGTGGCCCTGGTCAGGTCGGCGGACTTGACCAGGCTCAGGTCGACGGCGGGGTTGACCCTGGTGACGACGTCACCGGAGGTCGAGGTCAGCGGCTCCGGGGTGGAGCCGAGCCGGTTCTCGTAGTCGACGGCGCCCTGGTTGGTGATCTGCTTGCCCGCGGCGGCCCGGTCGACCCTGACCTGGAACTCCACCGTGGTCCCGCCGGGCAGTTCGGCGGTGTTGGGCAGCCGGCCCAGCGTCGCGCCGGTCGCGCCGTCGCCCAGCGAGAAGGAGACCTTCCCCGTCACGGGGTCGAAGCCGCCCTGGTCGTCGCCAGGCTGGTCGGTCTTGATCCCGGTGTTGGGGCCGCTCACCACGCGAAGCGAGCCGGGCACGTAGGAGGTCCCGGCCGGGATGGCGTCGGTGAGCCGGACGTTCTCCGCCGCGGCGCCCCCCTCATTCCGGGCGATCAGCCGGTAGGTGACCACGTCCCCGACGTCGACGGGACCGACGGGGATCGCGTCCTTGGTGACGACGACGCAGGGCGCGGTGCCGAAGAAGACGTCGTCCAGGAAGTTGCCGATGCCCGGGTTGCCGCCGGCCGCCGAGATGGAGTGGAAGGAGAACCTGGTGATCGTCTGCCCGTCGGGCACCGTGTAGGTGCCGGTGTAGGAGCCCCAGCTTCCGGCGCCGTCGGAGACCACCTGCTGCCGCACCGGCGCCCCGGGGGCACCGATGTCCAGGCTCATCGTGTCGACGCCCAGACGGCCACGGTGGGACAGCCGCCAGTACAGCTTCGCCCCCGGGGTGGTCGGGTGGTCCTGGTAGAGGGTCGAGACCTGGTTGGCGTTCAGCTCGGCGAACTGCCTGCCCGCGGCGGGCACGGCGTTGGTCGGGTTGGGCGGACCGGTCCAGAGCTCGATCTGGTGGTCGGTGGCCGTCGTCAGCCAGCCTGGCACGCCGTTCTGCGAGGCGTCGGGGAAGAAACCGACCGCGCCGCCGACGACGGCCGGCCGCTCGAAGCTGCCGTTGACCAATGCCACCCGTCCGGGGCAGGACGCCGGGTCGGGTGCGGCACGCAGGGCCGCCCGACCCGGATCGATCCGCGCGGCGTCGGCCTGGTTCGCGCTGAGCAGGGTCAGCGGTCCGGTCAGCATCGCCAGCGCGGCGACCGGGTAACACATCCGTCGGATGTGCCTCATCATCGACTTCCTCTCGTCCGGCAACGGATTGCCTCCATCTGCCAGGCCGCGGAAAGGGCGGCGCTGGCGCTGGAGGGCAGAGTTGCCTGACGACGGGACCGGGGGCACGCGGACACGTGCACCGGATCCAATGCTTGGCAAGACGTTGACCTGCGGGGACCCGCCAAAGAACCGGCGCGGACCCAATGAAGGGAAGATCTCCACCGAACCTGGCCCCGGCTGTGGCGGCGGAGCGGGGCGACCCGAGCGGTCCTCCAAGGGCGTCCGGGACCACTTGAACCTGACGCGGCGGCAGGTTCTAGCGTGAGGCACGTGATCGAGACGGACGGCGGTCGCCGGTGGAGCATCGGCGAACTGGCCCGGGCGAGCGGGATGACCGTGCGAGCCCTGCACCACTACGACCGGATCGGGCTGCTCGTGCCGCAGGAGCGGACGGTGTCAGGACACCGTCGCTACACCGGGCGGGACCTGCGGCGGCTCTACCGGATCCGGGCGCTGCGCGCGCTCGGGCTGTCGCTGGAGGCGATCGCCGGCGTGCTGGCCAGCGTGCTGACCGGCCAAGACGACGACCTGGCCGCGCTGCGCGACCTGCTGGCGGCCCAGCTGCGCGGCCTGGAGGAGCAGGCCGTACGTATCGGGGAGCTGCGCGAGCGGATCGGCGGGCTGCTCCAGCGGATCGACGCCCGCCAGATGCCCGATCCGGACCAGTTCATGGCGACCTTGGAGTTGATCTCCGTGTACGAGACCCATTTCACCCCGGAGCAGCGCGACCGGCTGGCCGAGCGCCGGGCCGAGCTCGGCCCCGAGGCCGTCGAGGCGGCCAAGCGCGAGTGGGCCGCGCTGGTGGAGGAGCTGCTGGCGCACGTGGCGGCCGGCACGCCGGTGGACGACCCGCGAGTGGCCGGCCTGGTGGCCCGGTGGGACGCGCTGGGTGCCCGTTTCCATCCTCCGGCTGAGCCGGGGCGGGAGACGGCGGCGGCCGCCCGGCGGATGTGGCGGGACGACGGCGCCGAACTCGGCGCCCGGCTTCCCTGGCCGGCCGAGCGCATGGCGGCCCTGGTCGGCTACCTGGAGCGGGCCCGCCGGATCTAGGCCTGGCTCACGGATCAGGCGCGGAACCGCCGGATCTAGGCCTGGCTCGCGGATCAGGCGCGGAACCGGATGAACAGGGATCGATATCCCCTCCCGCGATCCTCGGGCGTCGTGACCGGGCCGGACGGCGGTCAAGGCGGATCTTCGGCCACGCCGGCTCGCTACACTCGCGGGCCATGACGATGATCGACGAATTGATCCGCCTCGTACCGCCGCCCGTGGAACCGGTCGACGCGCGAGGCGACTGGAGTGCGGTCGAGGCCGCCCTCGGGCTTGAGCTGCCCGCTGATTTCAAGACGCTCATCGAGCGATACGGCCTTGGCCAGTTCGTCGACTTCGTCACGCCGCTGACTCCGTTCGGCACTCACGACCTGCTGGTCCAGCGCGCTCAGCGACTGCTGGACAGAGAGCGGTCCTTCCGTGAGAAGTATCCCGACGAATGCCCTCACCCGTTCTACCCGGAACCCGGCGGGCTGCTGGAGTGGGCCGGTACCGACAACGGTGACTCGCTCTGCTGGCTGACCGAGGGAGAACCGGACGGTTGGCGCGTCGTGGTCTGGAACCCGCGCAACATCGCCTACGACGCGCACGACGTCGGCGCGGTGGAGTTCCTGCACGGCTGGCTGAGCGGGCGGATCACCACGCCGATACTGCCCGACGAGGTCGAGGCGTCGCCGTGGTTCGAGCCGTTTCGCGAGCGCGAACACGTCTACATCGAGCTGTCCGAGGGCGAGTCGCCCTACCATGAGCGGTTGCGGATCCTGCGCGACGCGCTCGCGCCCACGGCGGACCGGGGCGGTTACGACGACGAGGACGGCGACCGGCAGGACCACTTCGCCGCCACGGACCTCGGCTGGCTGCTGACCTACGAGACGGCCTACGGTCACCGGATCCGGGTCGCCTTCCCGCCCGAAGACGAGGAGCGGGCTCGCGTGACACTGTTCGACGCGGCCCGCCGCATGGGCTGCCAGGTGCTGTCGACGACGACGCACCGTGGAGAGCCCGTCTGGGCCTAAGGCCTGTCTGACAATTCAAAGTGGCGGAGCCAGAGCATGACGGATGCCAGGGTGACGCCTGCGAGATAGCGGCCGGCGAGCTTGTCGAAGGGGATGTCGCGCCAGGGCGATCCGGTCCGCAACCGCCACAAGATCCCGTTGATGACCTCGCGGTGATCACGCCAGGGACGTCCCCTGCCGTCCGTCGCGGATAGGAGGGGCTCGATCCGTTGCCAGGCCTTGTCGGTCAGCTCACCTCGTCGCACCACGAACGATCATCCAACCGCACCACCGTGATCATTTGTCGGACACCGGCAAGGGCGTGTCCCGCGATCATGTGATGGGGTCACGCGACATGTGCTAGGGCAGCCATCGCAGAGCTGCGTCGGCGCAGCTCTCGGGGCTGCTGTTGAAGGCGATGGCTGCGTCGGGCGCGTGCCGGCGGACCAGGTTGACCACCTTCTCGAAGAGTTCGAGCAACGGCTCGTGCGTGCGGATACCGCCCCCGATCACCACGCAGACGTAGTCTTTGCGGGTCAGCGCCTCCTCGATCGCTCCTTCAGGGTTCTCCTCGACTGCCACCAGGCACCAGTCGGCCTCGACGCCATAATCTTCGAAGCGGGCCTGACCGCGTGCTATCGCCGCCTGGACAGGCTCGGGGTCCCAGCCCTGGATCTTGGCGGGATCGAGGCCGAGCACCAGTACTCGTGTCGCTGTCACGCGTCCTCCTTCTCGCAGAAGGATTCCACGCCGGCGCGATGGTTGAAAGTGGTTACCGGGTCCATCGACGTCGCCTCGATCCGCATCTGGCTCCGCGACCCCGTCACATGATCACGGGACACGCCTTGGACCCGCTCCTCGGGCTCCGAGTCTCGAACAGGATCGGCGGCACGACGATCCGGGCCGGGGCGGAACGCTCCGGGACGGGTCTCAGCGGCGGGCGCGCTCCAGGGCGTCCCAGAAGCCACGGCGGAGGGCGTGGCGGACCTCGTCGTGCAGCAGGAAGTCGATCGGCAGGGAGGAGCCCTGGAGAAGGCGGGCCTCCAGGTCGGAGGGCATGCGGGGCTTGCGGGCGAGCACGGCCTCCAGCCACAGGGCGGGAGCGTCCTTGGCGACGGACTCGCCGAAGTCGTGGCCCTCCTTGTGGGCGGCCTTCACCGCGTCGGAGAGGGTGGTCGTGCTGCTGCCGGCCGTGTTCTGGATCGGCATGGGAGTCGGCTGCGGGCCGGTGTAGACGCCGAGCTGGCCGGGCTGGTAGCCGGGCATGCCGCCGGTGTTGCCCGAGGTGTACTGCTGTGCGGTCGGCATCGGGCCCGTCGGGCCGTTGGGTGCCGCCAGGGGTTGGGGCTGCGCGGCCGGAGCCGGTTGCGGAGGCTGGGGCGGCGGAGCCGACGGGGGCTCGTGGGTGTAGCTCGGATAGGTCGGCAGCGCCGGCTGGGAGGGGGCGGGAGCGGGCCGGGGAGCCTGACCCGCGGAGGCGGCGGCCTGGACACCGTTGACGTGCGGAACAGTGGCCTGGCCGTTGCCGCTCGGCTGGTGGCCGTTGACCGGTGCCGGTGCGTCCGAGGCGGCCAGGTTGACGTACGGCCTCAGGTGGCTGCCGCCGATCTCGATCAGATCATCGCATTCCTGGCGGAGCGAACGGGACACCGCCCAGCTGCCGTCGGCGCTGATGTGCACCACGGTGACGCGGATGCCGAGATCCTGGGCGTCGCAGACGACCTGCGCCAGATCCTCGTCGCCGCTGACCACCACCGCGTCGCAGACCGCGTTGTTGCGGGCCAGCGTCATCAGATCGCGATGGACCTGGGCGTCCACGCCCTCGCGGCGGCCGGGGCGGATGCGCGACAGCCGCAGCTTGAGGCCGGGGATGTCGGCCAGCGCGTCGTGCTCGGCGGTGCGGCGGCCCTCGACGCTCGCCTCGTACCAGTAGCAGCGCAGCAGCGGCAGCCCGGTGCGCTCCTTGGACAGGTTGCTGAGCAAGGTGAGCAGGCCCGGGTAGTCCCAGGAGACTGCTTCGCGATGGCGGGTCCCATGCACGGCCATCGCGCCGTCGGCCAGCAGGTAGCCAGCGTCCACGAACAGCGCGCAGCGATCCACGCGACACCGCCCTTCCTACGTGGCCCGCCCTTTCGGCTCAGACAAGCCTGAAAGCCCTCTGAGAGACCAGACAGACGGCCCTTCCTCAGGGTAATCAAGCAACTGATCGCCCGAGGGTGAATCCCGACGATTCGACCTGTGCCTGACCATAGGCCGGAGTGTTCACGCAGACCGTACCAGTTCGTCCGGTTCTTGAAAGCGCGCCCGTCGGCCGTACTTTTACCAACCTTTGTTGGCCCGTTCCATTCGGCTCCTCTTTTGTCACTCGGGCCTTTGGACCCGCACCACCGCGGCGCCGAAGAACAGCACATCGCGGTCGGTGCTCACGCTGAGGACCGGATCGCGGCCGAGGGGCGCCCGGAATCGGTCCACGTCCGTGCCGAAGGTCGTGCCCGTCTCCAGCGCGCCCGTGGCGGACCCGTCGAACGGATTGCCGGCGTCCCGGTCGCCGCCGTCAGGCCGGAGCGGGCGCCCGCCCAGCGTCACCCGGTCCCCCCGCACGCCGGCGTCGCCCTCCCAGGTGATCAGGTCCACCCGCGCGGGCGCGGCGGCGGGCGCCAGCCCGTCCAGGGGGATCCGCGCCGGCCCGTGCCGCCGGTCCACCACCGTGGCGGTGTCGACGACGACGGCCCTGCCGTACGGCTGGCCGGAGTCGGCCGCGATGACCACCAGGCTCCATCCGGCGTGCCGCGAGACGCCGGGCGCGAGCGAGGCGTCGGCGGCCCAGTAGGTCCCGCGGAGCTCGCCCATCAGCCGTGTCACGTCGGCGAACGCCTGGTAGCCCGCGCCGGCGGGCAGCCGCCGTTCCGTCACCCGCTCGGCCCGCACCGGCGCGTACCGCGCCTGTCCCGGCGCCTTGAACCTGATCCGCCCGTCGGCGGGCGCGCTCGCCGACCAGTAGAGCCCGGCCCAGACCAGCTTGCTCGTCTCCGGCAGGTCCAGCCGGGCCGCGCTCGAACTCCTCGTCGACGGATCCCGATCCCGGTCGGCGGGGCTCATCTCCCACATGTCGTTGTCGCGGCGGCCGTTCTTCCCGGTCCGGGCGGCCTTGCACGCGGAGTCGGCGGGAGCGCAGTCCAGCAGGGTGTTCCCGACCGCGGCGGTGACCACCCGGCCGTCGGCGGCGAACCGGGCCGGGGCTCCCACGGCCCGTACCCCGGTCCGTGACCTGGCCGTCACCGCGACCCCGGCGGAGGATACCCGGACCGAGGGCGCCGAGCCCTCGGCCGCCGACGGCGAGACCACGACCCGCAGGAAGATCGCGGTGATCCGGCCTGCGGGCAGCGGCCCCCGCAGGCATCTCGCGCCCGAGGCGCCGGCCCGGCAGGTCCAGCCGTCTACCGTGCCGACCGGCTTGACCACGGCGACCGCCCGTCCCCGGCGCGCCGCCGCGAGCACCGTCACCCCGTCCGGCAGGCCGACATCGGCGACGAGTTCTCCGCTCTCGCGCCGGCCGGCGTTGCGCAGCCGTACCGCCACGATGCCCGCCTCGGAGCGGACCAGCGCGCCGAGGGCGTCGATCCCGGCGACCAGGCGCGGCGCGGGACCCGTTCCCCCGCCGCCGGCGTCCGTCCGCCCGCCGACGGGGCCCGCCTCCCGGCCGGGAGGAGACGCGGCCGCTCCCGGCCGGCTCGGCGACGGCCTTTTCGCCTTCCCCGGTCTTCCCGACTTCGCCTTCCCCGGTCTTCCCGACGGGGACGGCAGACCCTCCGGCCCGGAAGCGGGTGCCGGGGCGGCGGCGATCGGCGCAGGAGCGGGGACCGACGCCGCGGGCGCGGCCCGGAGCCCCTGGGCCGAGACCAGTACGAGAGTCGCCGCCAGGGCGGCCGCGCCGGCCGCCGCGCCCCCCGCGACGGCCCGCCGATGGGACATCGGCGCCCGGCGCCACCAGCCGAGCGGCCCCCTCGCGTCCGCGGCGCTCGCCCTGTCCAGCGCCGCGAGGTATCCGGCGAGCGCGGTGCCGGCGACGAGCGGGCCGACGATGACGCGCAGCCCCTGGTTGACGTCGGCGAGCTCCAGGAACACCTCGTGGCAGTCGTCGCAGCCGTCCATGTGCTCGTCCAGGTCCCGGCTCTCCCGCCTGGCCAGGGCGCCCCGCACGTAGGCGACCATCCTGCGCAGCATCGGCCGGCATCCCTGCCGGGGAGCTCCGGCGAGGTGCGCCCGCAGGTAGGCCTCACGCCAGCCCTCCCTGGCCATGTAGGCCAGCGCGGCCACCCCGTTGGCAGTCACTCCCAGCAGGAGGGCGACCTCGGCGGCCCTGGACCTCTCGACGGCGGTGTGCCACAGGACGAGCTGCCAGCGCTCGGGCAGCGACAGGAAGGCCCGGGCCACCGGCGAGCGTTCCAGCCCGTTCAGCGCCGGGTCCGCGAAGGGCGCTCCCGGCTCGAACGCCCGCCCGCTCTCCCCGCACGCCCGGTCGTGGACCGTACGGCGGAGCGCGGTGAGCAGGTAGGGCCGGAAGGCCTCCCTCGGGCCGCCACCCCGCCTGACGAGGTCGAGGATCCCGGTGAACGTCTTCGCCAGGACCTCTTCGGCCTCGGCGGGACTCCGGACGAGCCGGTGGGCGAGAACGCGGGCCGCGAACGCGTGCCGTTCGTACAGCACGCCGTAGGCCGTCGCGTTCCCGAGCCGCGTCTCGGTCAGCAGTTCAGCATCACCTTGAGAGGTTTTGGCACTCATTGTTACCTCACGATTACCCGGGGTCGCCTGCCGGCTAATTCCGCACTTCACGGCATGACTAAACCGGGATCACGCCTTTGCCTCCGGCCGGTCTCCTCCGGAAAGGTCCGCGGCGGCGCCGCCCGGGCGGGGGCGCGATCCGGGCGCTGTCGAAACCGCCCTAACCTTGTTGCCATGAGCGATCGTGAGAGTCTCCTGGCGGAGATCAAGGACAAGGGCGTCGTGCACGGCAAGGTCGTGCTGTCCTCCGGCAAGGAGGCCGACTTCTACGTGGACCTGCGCCGGGTGACCCTCGACGGGCGGGCGGCGCCGCTGGTGGGCCGGGTCATGCTGGACCTCACCGAGGACCTCGACTACGACGCGGTCGGCGGGCTCACCCTGGGCGCCGACCCGGTGGCGACCGCCATGCTGCACGCGGCGGCGGCGCGGGGCCGGACGCTCGACGCGTTCGTGGTCCGCAAGGCGCAGAAGGCGCACGGGATGCAGCGCAGGATCGAGGGGCCCGACGTGGTGGGCCGGCGGGTGCTGGCGGTGGAGGACACCTCCACGACCGGCGGGTCCCCGCTGACCGCCGTGGAGGCGCTGCGCGAGGCCGGCGCCGAGGTCGTGGCCGTGGCCACGGTCGTGGACCGGGGCGCGGCCTCGGCGATCGCCGAAGCGGGCCTGCCGTACCGGACCGCCTACAGCCTGCAGGACCTCGGCCTGGCCTGAAAGGGACGCACCGCGGAAAGAGCGCACCGCCGAAAGAGCGCACCGCGGAAAGGGTCACTCGCGGGAGGCTGTGAACTCCTGGCGCTCCCCGGCCTTGCCCGGGGAGCGGACGGCGCCGTTCACCTCGACGCGGACGGCGGCCGAGTCGGCCAGCACCACGTCGACCTTCGCGTCGAAGGACTGGACCTGCTCGTCCTTGTCCATCTCCCGGTCGAGCAGCACGTCGCCCGCGGTCACCTTGAGGAAGACCTTGGGGCAGTGCTCCTGCAGGCACTGGACGCGGACCGTGGGCACCTGCTCGGGAGTCGCGGAGGGAGCGGCGGCGGTCGGCGTGGACGACGTGGCGGGCCGCGCGGCGGGCTCCGTATCGGAGCTGAGCACCCCGGCCAGTGACAGGGCGCCGGCCACGATCAGGGCGACGAGCGCCAGCACCGCCAAGCCCACGAGCGCGAGGCGGGCGATGCCCATCGGATCAGACCTGTGGCGTCCCACACAGTGGAGGGTAGCGGCTGTGAGGAAGTCTCACGCCCGATCGCGGGATCGGTCAGCGCCGGCTGTCGCCGCTGGGTTCGCCACGGTGGTGCTTGCCCTGCGGAAGCGGGACGCCGGGGGCGCCTTCCTTGCGGCCCTTGATGATCTCCCGGATGATCGGGATGACCGACAGCAGGGCGATCACCAGAGCGCCGGGCAGGATGTATTTGTCGATGTCGGGCACCGCGGACCCGACCAGGCGGCCGAACAGCAGCATGCCGTCGGTCCAGATGATGCCGCCGACGCAGTTCCACAGGAAGAACCGTTTGCGGTCCATCCCGAGCATGCCCGCGACCGGGTTGAGGAACGTGCGGACGATGGGGATGAACCGGGCCAGCACCACGGCCTTGGCGGGACCGAACTTCTGGAAGTAGTGCTCGGCCTTGTAGACGTATTCCTGCTTGAAGAGCCTGGAGTTGGGCCGGTCGAACATCCGGCGGCCGTAGGTGGCGCCGAGGTGATGGCCCAGCTGGGCGCCGGCGATGGCGCAGATCGGGGCCAGGACCAGCAGCAACGGCAGCGACAGCGGCTTGAGGCCCTCGATGGCGGCGGCCGCCTCGGGGGTGCTGAAGACGCCCGCCGCGACCAGCAGCGAGTCGCCCGGCAGGAAGAAGCCGAGCAGCAGTCCGGTCTCGGCGAAGATGATCCCGAGGACGCCGATGGTGGCGAAGGGGCCGAGCAGGCCCAGCCACCACTTGGGGTCCAGGAGATTGTGCAGGAGGTCCATCGCGGTGAAGCCTACCGGCGATGGAGACCCCAGATCGAGAGTTGGCACAGGCAGAAGTGGTGACGGAGCTATCCGGGTGGGAAGGAACCCGGAATACTGGCCAACGGGCTGTGCCTCCAGAAGTCCCGCGCCAGCTGTTCACAGCCGTCTCGAGGGAGATGACACCGATGCCTATCGCGACCCCAGAGGTCTACGCCGAGATGCTCGACCGGGCCAAGGCGAACGAGTTCGCCTATCCGGCGATCAATGTGACCTCGTCCCAGACCCTCAACGCCGCGCTCAGAGGCTTCGCCGAGGCGGAGAGCGACGGCATCATCCAGGTGTCGACCGGCGGGGCCGAGTTCCTGTCCGGCGCCACCGTCAAGGACATGGTGACCGGCGCGACGGCCCTGGCGGAGTACGCCCGCGTCGTGGCGGCGAAATACCCCGTGACGGTCGCCCTGCACACCGACCACTGCCCCAAGGACAAGCTGGACGGCTTCGTGCGCCCGCTGGTCGACATCTCCCTGGAGCGGGTGGCGCGCGGCCAGGACCCGCTGTTCCAGTCGCACATGTGGGACGGCTCCGCCGTACCGCTGGAGGAGAACCTGGAGATCGCCCAGGAGCTCCTGGAGAAGACCGCCCGCGCGAAGATCATCCTGGAGGTGGAGATCGGGGTGGTCGGCGGCGAGGAGGACGGCGTCGTCGGCGAGATGAACGAGAAGCTCTACACCACGGCCGAGGACGCCCTCGCCACCGCCGAGGCCCTCGGCCTGAGCGAGCGGGGCCGCTATCTGCTCGCCGCGACCTTCGGAAACGTGCACGGCGTCTACAAGCCGGGCCACGTCAAGCTCCGCCCGGGGGTGCTGAAGGAGATCCAGGACGCCGTGGGCGCCAAGTACGGCAAGGACAAGCCCTTCGACCTGGTCTTCCACGGCGGCTCCGGCTCGCTGCTGGAGGAGATCCACGAGGCCATCTCCTACGGCGTGGTCAAGATGAACATCGACACCGACACGCAGTACGCCTTCACCCGCCCGATCGCCGACCACATGTTCAAGAATTACGACGGCGTGCTCAAGGTGGACGGCGACGTCGGCAACAAGAAGGCCTACGACCCCCGCTCGTACGGCAAGGCCGCCGAGACCTCGATGGCGGCTCGCATCGTCGAGGCGTGCCGGCACCTGAAGTCCGCCGGCACCAAGCTCTCCTGAGTCCGTTGGCGCCAGGACCGGGCGGCACGCGACGGCTCAGGCCGGCCGCCCGGCTTGAACAGAACGAAACAGCTCAAGCCGGCCACCACCCGGCCCGAACAGAACGAAACAGCTCAGGCCAGCCACCACCCGGCCTGAACGGAACGAAACGGCTCAGGCAGGCCACCGCCCGGTCCACGCGGCGCGAAACATCGGCCTCCGGGACAAGTCTTCGGGGGCCGATCTTGGCCTGACCCCGGTCCAACGGGTAGGACTGTCGTTATGGAATCGCACGAGAACCTTCTCGCCGGCCCGCCGCCCACTCGGCTGCCGGACCTGCCCGAGGCCCGGGAGGCGCTGGAGTCCGGCGCGCAAGCGTCGGACGTCGCCGCGCGCTTCCCCTCCTTCCCCGCCGCCTGGGGCGCGCTCGCGGACGAATACTTCGCCGCCGGGCACGCCGTGACGTCGTACGCCTTCGCCCGCACCGGCTATCACCGTGGCCTCGACCAGCTGCGCCGGGCGGGCTGGAAGGGGCACGGCCCGATCCCCTGGGAGCATGAGCCCAACCGCGGTTTCCTGCGCTGTCTGCACGCGCTGGCTCGCGCCGCCCAGGCCATCGGCGAGAAGGACGAGGCCGAACGCTGCTTCCAGTTCCTGAAGGACTCCAGTTCAGAGGCCGCCAAGGAGCTGATCGGCCGCTGAGCCCCCGGGATCTCCCATCGGAGGGTGGGAGATCCCCCATATGTGACCCGGTCGGGTATTCTCTCCTCGCAAGAGCCCCTGTCGCGATTGCGTCAGGGGTTTTCGTTTTTGTGGTGGGAGATTAGCGATGCCGGCTGTCGTTCTCGTGGGCGCCCAGTGGGGCGATGAGGGCAAGGGTAAGGCGACCGACCTGCTCGGCGACAAGGTTGATTACGTCGTCAGATACCAGGGCGGAAACAACGCGGGTCACACGGTCGTCATCGGCGACCAGAAGTACGCGTTGCACCTACTGCCGACGGGAGTGCTCTCCCCGAACGTCATCCCGGTGATCGGCAACGGTGTCGTCATCGATCCGGGCGTGCTGCTGAGCGAGATCGACGGCCTCCAGGCTCGCGGGGTCTCCTCCGAGCGGCTGCTCATCTCGGCCAACGCGCACCTGATCATGCCTCACCACAAGGCACTCGACAAGGTCACCGAGCGCTATCTCGGCAAGGCCAGGATCGGCACCACCGGCCGGGGCATCGGCCCCGCCTACGGCGACAAGATCTACCGGATGGGCGTGCGGGTCCAGGACCTGCTCGACCCGGGCATCCTGCAGAAGAAGATCGAGGTCGCCCTCGGCGAGAAGAACCAGATCCTCACCAAGATCTACAACCGTCGGGCGATCGACGCCGACAAGGTGCTGGAGGAGTATCTCGGCTACGCCGAGCGCCTCAAGCCGCACATCGCCGACACCACGCTGATCCTGAACAAGGCCCTCGACGAGGACAAGGTCGTGCTGCTGGAGGGCGGCCAGGGCAACCTGCTCGACATCGACCACGGCACCTACCCGTTCGTCACCTCCTCCTCCCCGACGAGCGGCGGCGCCTGCGCCGGTTCCGGCATCCCGCCGACGCGGCTCACCCGGGTGATCGGCATCCTCAAGGCCTACACCACCCGCGTCGGCTCCGGCCCGTTCCCGACCGAGCTCGAGGACGAGATGGGCGAGTGGCTGCGCACCACCGGCGGCGAGTACGGCGTGACCACCGGCCGTAACCGCCGCTGCGGCTGGTTCGACGCGGTGATCGCCCGCTACGCCAGCCGGATCAACGGCGTCACCGACTTCTTCCTCACCAAGCTGGACGTGCTGTCCGGCCTGGAGACGATCCCGGTCTGCGTCGCCTACGAGGTGGACGGCGTCCGCTACGACGAGATCCCGATGACCCAGACCGACTTCCACCACGCCAAGCCGGTGTATGAGGAGTTCCCCGGCTGGCAGGAGGACATCTCCGGCGCCAAGTCCTTCGACGACCTGCCCGCCAACGCGCAGGCCTACGTCAGGGCCCTGGAGCAGATGAGCGGCGCCCGGATCTCCGCCATCGGCGTCGGGCCCGGCCGTACCCAGACGCTCCAGATCCACTCGATGATCTAGTTCTCCTGCGGGTAAGGTTCGCGCCTGGCGACCGCCAGGCGTGAGCCATATCGAGAGATCGGCGCACGAGGTCGGTAGGGTCCCTGTGTGCATGTCGAGATTCATGGTCACCGCGGAGCCCGGGGGCTCCGCCCGGAGAACACGCTGCCCGGGTTCGCTCACGCCCTCGAACTGGGCGTCGACGCGCTGGAGCTCGACGTCGCGATGACGGCCGACCGGCGGCTGGTGCTCACCCACGACCTCACGGTGTCGGCGGTGACCAGCGCCGACACCCGGCCGGCCCGCCACGGCGACCCGCTCTTCCCCTACGTGGGCAGGCCCATCGGCCGGCTCACCTGGGCGCAGCTGCGCACCCTCGACTGCGGCGTACGGCTGCCGCGCCATCCCGAGGACCGTTTCGTCCGGACCCAGGTGCC
The DNA here is from genome assembly GCF_050949235.1 of Streptosporangium sp. CA-135522. Lineage (NCBI taxonomy): Bacteria > Bacillati > Actinomycetota > Actinomycetes > Streptosporangiales > Streptosporangiaceae > Streptosporangium > Streptosporangium sp. CA-135522. The sequence goes on along the minus strand of NZ_CP192026.1, from coordinate 436,071 downwards.
GGTGCCGGACACCCGGATGCCGACGCTCGGCGCCGTGCTGGGGCTGGTGGACGCCTACGGCGCCGACGGCGTGCGGCTGCACGTGGAGCTGAAGTCCGATCCGACGAGGCCGGAGCTCAGCGCCGACCCCCGCGAGTTCACCGAGGCGGTGGTGGCCGAGCTCGACCGGCACCACCGGCTCGACGGGGCGGCGATCCTCAGCTTCGACTGGCGGATCCTGGAGATCGCACGCTCCCTGGCGCCCGTCACCCGGCGATACGCCCTGATCGAGCGCGCCACCATGGACGCCGTCTGGCTCAACGGCCTGCGGCTCGACGACTTCGACGGCGACGTCCCGGCCGCCGCCGTGGCGGCCGGGGGCACCACCGTGTCTCCCGAGCACGTGCTGGTGGACGCGGAGTTCGCGCGCCGCGCGGAGAAGGTCGAGCTGCCGGTGGTCCCCTGGACCGTCAACGAGCCCGGCCGGGCCGCCGAACTGCTCGATCTCGGAGTGGCCGGGCTGGTCACCGACTATCCCGACCGGATGCGTGCCCTGTGGGCCGAGCGGGGCATGCCCCTGCCCGCGCCCGTCACCCCCATGCGCCGTCCGGGCGCCTAGGGCGTGTCTTAGAACCCTGTCGCGTTGATCGCGCTGCACCGGGATGATCTCGGCGTGGCGCGTGGGGACTTAAGTGATGCGCAGTGGGCGGTGCTGGAGCCGTTGTTACCGGTGGCGGCAACGGGCCGACCGGCGTTGTTCCAGCGCAGGCTGATCGACGGGGTTCGGCATCGCGTGCGGACCGGTGTGCCCTGGCGTGACCTGCCCGAGGAGTACGGTCCATGGCAGACGGTGTACTCACTGTTCCGGCGCTGGCAGCGCGAGGGCGTGTGGGCCATGCTGCTCATCAAGCTGCAGACCAGGGCCGATGCTGCCGGGCGGATTATCTGGGACGTGTCGGTGGACTCCACGATCAGCCGGGCCCATCAGCACGCCGCCGGCGCCCGCCGCGACGGCGCAGCCCAGAAGGAGCCGCCGGGCGGGGTGGACATCGAACCGGCCGACCACGCCCTGGGTCGCTCCCGCGGCGGCCTGACCAGCAAGATTCATCTGGCCTGTGAACACGGACAGCGCCTGTTGTCCCTGGTCGTCACCGCTGGGCAGCGCGGCGACAGTCCACAGTTCGTGCCCGTGTTGGAGGCGATTCGGGTGCCCCGCCTGGGTGCTGGCCGTCCCCGCTTCCGCCCGGATCGGGTGCGGGCCGACAAGGCGTACTGCTCGAAGGCCAACCGCGTCTACCTGCGACGTCGGGGCATCCGGGCCACGATCCCGGAGCGCCGCGACCAGATTGCCGGGCGGAAACCGCAGCAGCGCCGGCGGTCGACCGCCGGTATTCGACCGGGAGGACTACAAGCTGCGGCACGCCGTGGAGTGCGGGATCAACCGGCTCAAGCGGTACCGGGCCGTGGCCACCCGATACGACAAGCTCGCCGTCCGCTACTTGGCCACCGTACAGATCGCGGCGATTGGTGAGTGGCTGTGATCCCCGGCGACCGGCTCCGCTGTCATGCCGGCCACGCCGACCTCGAACGCCTACTCGAAGTCGATCTGGGCGGTCGGGTGTGCGGCGGTGATCCGGTCGCGGACCGCCCCTGGGAACAGGTTGCCGTACAAGTTGGCCACCGCCAGATCGGGGAGCGTGTCGAAATCCGCCGGCAGGTCGCTGAGCTGATTGAACCTCAGGTCGACGATCCGCAGCCGACGAAACGTCCCGATCCCGGCGAAGTGCTCGGGCTTGAGCTTGAGGCGCTTGGTGTTCCGCTGCCACCGGCTGATCCGGAGCTCCTCCAGTCCGGGCAGCTCCATGGCGAACAGCTCCCGCAGGAAATCGTGCGACGGCAGGGGCGTGCTAGCGCGGCGGCTGTGTCCGCCGAAGCCGAGGACCCGCAGCGCGGGCAGGCGGCCGAGGTCGGGCAGCGGGTCGCGCAGCAGACCGAGGCTGTCGCCGAGGTCGAGCTCTTCGAGGCGGGTCAACCGCAGCAGGCTGTCGGGGACGGTGTCGAAGTAGTTGCCGCTCAGGTCGAGCCGGCGCAGGTTCGGGAAGGTGGTGACGGCCTCGGGGAAGGTCCGCAGGAAGTAGTGGCTCCCGCCGGTTATGGACACCTCCTCGACGGCGGCCAGCCCGTGTGCGGAGTCGGGGAACACGACGTCGGTCCCGTCGGCGACCAGCTTGCGCAGCGCGACCAGGTCGCCGAAGGCGTCCGGCAGGACGAACCGCGTCACCTCCGGCAGGTTCCACTCCGACCCCGACTCCGTGTCGACGGAGACGGACAGGTAGGAGATGTCGAGTTCCTCCAGGGCGGTGAGCCGGCCGATGGCGGCCGGCAGGGTGAACCCGACCGTGTCCAGGTCCGTGTCCCGGTTGCTGGCGACGCACAGCACCCGGAGCGCGGCCAGGTCGCCGATCGATTCCGGCAGGGCGGTCAGCTCGCAGTTGCGCACCGACAGGTGCTCCAGCCGGGTGAGCGTCCCGAGCGCCTCGGGCAGCTCGCCGATCGGGTTGCCATCCAGGATCAGGGTACGAAGCCACGGCATCTGGAGCACCTCGGCGGGAAACTCCTTGAGGTTGCGGTCGGTCAGGTCGAGGTGCTCCACCCGGTCGGCCCGGGACCGGGACACGTCGGCTTCGACCGACTCGGCCGCCGTCCGGGCTCCGGGCCGCAGGACCGGCAGCCCGGCCCGCAGCCGGTCCAGGAACGCATCGACGTCCAGACAGCGGTCCTCCGCGTCGACGACCTCGGGCACGAACGCCTCGACGATGCCCGGCTTGGCGTAGTCGGCGTCCTTGGCGTCGCCGAAGTTGTCCACCCAGCGCCCGCCGACGGCGTGCACGTCCATGGCGTGTTCGAAGTCGATCACCCAAGGGGTCTCGACGGTCCCGGTCCGTAGCCAGCCGTGGTTGTAATAGCCGTAGACGAGGTGCGTGAAGGCGCCGTCGTGGATGTAGATCTCGCAGTCGCCGGCCTCCAGGGTCTCGGCCTCGGTGCGACCGCCGACGTAGAGTCCGGGCTGGTCCTCATAGAGCGCGATCGGGCCGTTGACCGTCAGATTGCCGGTGATCACGATCAGCTCGACATCGTCCTCGTCGTCCCCGCTTCGCAGGGCATTGACGGTGTCCAGGAAGTCCCCGTCGACCGCGAGATCGCCGTCGAAGAACAGCACGCTGTCATAGTCGGACGACTCTCCTTCACTCTCGAACGCGGCGGACAACGCGCCGCTCAGACGGGCGTCGGCGTCGGCATAGGACAGGGATGCGGGGGTGGCGGATATCGACATGGCGACGAGCATAGGTCCGCGCTGTGACAGCCCTACGGGAAAGTCCAGCGCCGTCGTGAGGCTGCTGGCCGCCCCGCCGTCGATACCGGTGGCAGAAGTTCAACACAGCCCACTGTTCATCGGTGAGATCCCCACGCGCCACACCGAGATCATCCCGGCGTGGCGCGATCAACGCGACAGCGCTCTAAAACACGCCCTAGGGGTCACATCCAGCCGTTGCGGCGGAAGCCCCGGTAGAGCAGCGTGCAGGCGATCACCATCACGCCGATCACGATCGGGTAGCCGAAGACGGACTTGATCTCGGGCATGTGCTCGAAGTTCATGCCGTAGATCCCGGCGATCATCGTGGGAACGGCCATTATGGCGACCCACGCGGAGATCTTCCGCATGTCCTCGTTGGCGAGCGCGTTGGAGCGGGCGAGCGCCGCTTGCAGGATCGAGTTGCACAGTTCGTTGGACGATTCGACCTGCTCGCAGACCCGGGCCAGGTGGTCGACGACGTCGCGGAAGTATTCGCGCATCTCCGAGGGGATCATCCGGCGCTGGGCCAGCGTCGACAGCGGCGACTGAAGCGGGGTGACCGACCGCTTCATCTCGATCATCTCGCGCTTGAGGTTGTAGATCCGGCCGATGTCGCGAGCGCTGACGTCGGCGAAGACCATGGCCTCCACGTCTTCCAGCTCGACCTGCATGAGGTCGGCCACGTTGAGGTATCGGTCCACGACGTGGTCGGCGATCGCGTGCAGCACGCCGGTCGGGCCACGGTTGAGGAGCTTGGGCTTGTCCTCCAGGCGCTCGCGCACCTCCGACAGCGGGCAGTGCTTGCCGTGCCGTACGGTCACCACGAAGTCGGGCCCGACGAACACCATGATCTCGCCGGTGCCGATGATCTCGCTGGTGGCGGTCAGCATGTCGTGGTCGAGATAGGCGACGGTCTTGAGGACCACGAACAGCGAGTCGTCGTAGCGCTCGACCTTGGGGCGCTGATGAGCCTTGACGGCGTCCTCGACGGCGAGCGGGTGCAGGGCGAAGACCTCCGCCAGCCACTCGACCTCGGGGGCGTCGGGTTCATGCAGGCCGACCCAGACGAAGGCGTTGCCCTTCTCCTCGGCCGCGTTGTGCGCGCGGACGAGCTCCAGGGCGTCCGGGATGCCCAGTGCGTCGATCTTCTTGCCGCCGATGTAGGCGGCGTACTCGACGAGCGAGTCGCTCGGCGGGACGCAGACGCCGTTCACCCGGTCACGGACCGGGACGGCGGGAGCGTGCGGAGCACGAACGGCCCGTGCGTGCTTGATGCGGGGAAAAAGGAGCGAGGAACGCATGGCAAGCCTTTCCCGCCCGACCTGGCATCATCCGCGCGCGACGCGATGTCACCTCAGTTCGAACGGGAATGCGCGCGAAGGCCGGCCGGACACTGATCCGGAGTGGTCGAGAGTGCGCACCGAGAGAGTGTGCGCGTGTACGTACTGCTGGGATCACCAGAGGACATTTCCCAACCACCTCCAATCAGCAAGAGACAGGCAAAGCCGCCCAAACCTAGCACAAAACCGGGGACGCTCTCCAAGCCTACTCCCGGCCCCGACAAGCGATCATCCATAATCTGCCGAAATTCGTGCGGGGTTTCACGGCATCGTTCACCGCATCGGCGCGACCCGCGCGGGACGAGGGTCGTTGCGCCTTCGCCGCCCACCGCCCGACGCCCACCGCTCGGCCGCCCACCGCCCGCCATCGCGTCCCGATCGTGCGGGTCGGTCGCGCGGGTCGGTCGTGCGGGTCAGTCGCGCGTCCCGATCGTGCGGGTCGGTCGTGCGGGTCGCGAGCGCGGATCGTTGTCCACAACCTGTGGACGAGCGGCGAGTCCGGGGCCGATAGGCTCTCGCACGTGCGCGTTCTTGTGATTGGATCCGGCGGGCGTGAGCATGCCCTGTGCCGGTCGCTGACGGCAGACCCTCAGGTCACCGAGGTCCACTGTGCTCCCGGCAACGCCGGCATCGCCCAGGTCGCGACCCTGCATCCGGTGATCCCGACCGACCCCGCGGCGGTCACCGGGCTGGCCACCGAGCTCGGCGCCGACCTGGTCGTCGTCGGCCCCGAGGCGCCACTGGTCGCCGGGGTCGCGGACGCGGTCAGGGAGGCGGGCATCCCGTGCTTCGGGCCCTCCCGCGAGGCCGCCCGGATCGAGGGCTCCAAGGCCTTCGCCAAGGACGTCATGGTCGCGGCGGGCGTGCCGACCGCACGGTCGCGCACGTGCGTCACCCCCGAGGAGGCCGCCGCCGCACTGGACGAGTTCGGCACGCCGTACGTGGTCAAGGACGACGGCCTGGCGGCCGGCAAGGGCGTGGTGGTCACCGGTGACCGGGACGAGGCCCTCAGGCACGCCGCGGCGTGCGAGCGGGTCGTCATCGAGGAGTTCCTCGACGGCCCCGAGGTGTCGCTGTTCGCCCTGTGCGACGGGTCCACGGCGGTGCCGCTGCAGCCCGCCCAGGACCACAAGCGCGCCTACGACGGGGACGAGGGCCCCAACACCGGCGGCATGGGCGCCTACACACCGCTGCCCTGGGCCCCCGGCGACCTCTCCGACCGGGTGATGGCCGAGACCGTCATCCCGACCGTGACCGAGCTGGCCAGGCGCGGCACGCCGTACACCGGGGTGCTCTTCGTGGGGCTGGCCCTCACGGCGAAGGGGCCGAAGGTCATCGAGTTCAACGCCCGGTTCGGCGACCCGGAGACCCAGGTCGTGCTGGACCGGTTGGAGACGCCGCTCGCGGGACTGCTGCTGGCCTGCGCCAACGGGACGCTGGGCGAGTTCGGGCCGCTGTCCTACCGCGACGGCGCCGCGGTGACCGTGGTGGTCGCGGCCGAGAACTACCCGGCCGACCCCGTCAAGGGCGACGTCATCGAAGGGCTCTCCGACACCGTCGAGAACGCCTACGTGCTGCACGCCGGCACCGCCTTCGACGGTGACCGGATCGTCTCCAGCGGCGGGCGGGTGCTCAGCGTGGTCGGCACCGGCCCCGACGTGGCCGCGGCACGCGCGGTGGCCTACGAGGCGGTCGGCCGCATCCGGATGCGCGGCTCGCACCACCGCACCGACATCGCAGGACGTAGCGCTTGATCGGCATGCCGCGATAAGCCGGGGGAAGTCTCTGTCCGTCCCCGGCCGCCCCGCCCCCACGGAGGCACGATGTCGCTCGACCAGTCAGCGTCCCCGGAACGGATCGGCGACACCGGCGTGCTGCGTTGGCCGGGCACCTGGCGGGTCTACGTGGCCACGCGCAGCGAGGAGATCCGCGCCGACGCCGAGCGCGCCCTGACCATGCGCGACGAGGCGGGCCAGCTGGTGTCGGTGGGCGAGGGCATCGGCACGCATCTGGCCCGCGCGGAGTCCTACGCGCGCGGCAGGCACGGCCTGCGGCGCTGGCTGACCGGCCAGGCCATCGAGGGGGCCTGGTCCAACGTCAACAGCGCGACCGTGATGCTGTACGGCGTGCTGCCGACGGCGGAGCTGTGCGGCCGGGCCCCCGAGGTGGTGGCGATCGGCCGGGCCTACCTGCCCGGCGACGATCCCCGGCTGGTCCACCTGCAGGCCAGGCTCGCCGTCGGAGATCTGGGCGAGGACGACAGGCCGCTGATGCAGTCGGTGCTACGGGCCGCCTACACCGCGCAGGCGATGGAGACCGGGCGGGTCCGCAGCTTCCGCAACCTGCTGCTCGGCGGAGTGGCCATGCTGAGCCTGATCGTGCTGGGCGTGGTGGCCATCGGTGCGATCTGGCCGGACGTCATCCCGATGTGCGGCAACCGGGCGGTGATCCAGTCACAGGGGCTGATGCCCGCCCAGATCTGCCCGACCGGTGCCCGTAAGCCCAGCCACGGCGACGTCCCCCTCGTCGCCCTGATCGGGATGCTGGGCGCGGCGCTGGCGACGGCCGCCTCGCTGTCCACCCGCTCGGAGCTGTCCACGCGCTACTCGCTGGCGGTGGTCCAGAACCTGCTCAAGGCCCCGGCCGGGGTGGCCACCTCGGTGCTGGGCCTGCTGATCCTCAACTCCGGCTTCGTCCCGGGCTTCGCGGGGCTCGGCTCCCAGCCGGCCATCCTGGTCTGGGCCATGGCGTTCGGGTACGGCCAGCAGGTCGTCACCCGCTTCGTCGACCAGCGGGCCGACAACCTCCTGTCGGCCGCCTCCCCGCTCACCCCGGCGATCAGGGGAACGCGGGCCGCGTGACCGGCCGGCCATCTCTGCCCGAGGCCGTCCCTTCTCCGAGGACGGGCCGTCCCGCCGGGCCGCCGTTTCCCACCGCCCCGCTTCCCCGGTCCTCGTCTCCGTCCTCTTCGCACCGGCCTCTCGCACCGGCCCCTTCCCGCCGGGCCGCCGGGCGGATGCGCGACCATAAGGGGCGGATTCGTGAGCGGCCGAGTGATCAGTGGCCGGTGGGGTAGTCACCGCCCGAAGTGGCCGGGCCACGGGCGTCCAGCGGCTACTGTTGGCCGATAACCCCCGGCTGGCGCCGCTCGTTCGCGAATCACCCCATCCCCGATCTTCCCTCTCCAAGGAGCATGACGCATGGTCCGTTACCGCGTGCGCGGTGGCAACCCACTTCGTGGAACCGCCTTCATCCAGGGTGCCAAGAACGCCGTGCTGCCCATGATCGGTGCGGCGCTCCTGGCGGCCAAGGGCCGTACGGTGCTGCGCAACGTTCCGATCATCGAGGACGTGCGCCGCGCGGTCGAGCTGGCCGAGGCCATCGGTGCCAAGGTCGAGCTCCACGAGGCCGAGCGCACGCTGGTGATCGACGCCTCCTCGCTGAGCAGCCCGGTGCTGCCCGCGGAGATCGCCCGCCGCTTCCGCGGCTCGGTGCTGTTCGTACCCGCGCTGCTGCACCGCCTCGGTGAAGCGATCATCGAGGGCGTGGGCGGCTGCAACCTGGGCAGCCGCAACCTCGACTTCCACTACCTGGGCTACAAGCGCCTGGGCGCGATCGTGGACGAGGGCGACTCCGTCATCCACGTCAAGACGGCCGGTTTCACCGGCGCCACGCTGTACCTGGACACCCCCTCGCACACCGGCACCGAGAACCTGATCATGGCGGCCGCCCTGGGACGCGGCACCACCGTGATCGAGAACGCGGCGCTGGAGCCCGAGGTCCTCGACGTGATCGAGATGCTGACCCGGATGGGCGCGAGGATCAGCGGCGGCGGCACCGGGTTCATCACCGTGGAGGGCGTGGAGGAGCTCCAGGCCGTCGAGCACACCGTGATGCCCGACCGCCTCGACGCGGGCGTGTTCGCCATGGCCGCGGCCATCACCGGCGGCGAGGTCAACCTGGTCGGCGCCGACCTGGACCACCTCGGCGTGGTCCGCTACAAGCTGGAGCAGATGGGGGTGGAGTTCGCCGACCACGGCGCGGTGCTCCACGTGCGCCGGGACCGCCCGCTGCGCCCGATCAACGTGATCACCGACACCTATCCCGGCTTCGCCACCGACCTGCAGTCGCCGATCATGACGGTCGCCTGCCTCGCCGACGGTGCCAGCTACATCCACGAGCGCATCTTCGACGGCCGATTCGCACTGGCCTCCGAGTTGAACAAGATGGGCGCCGACATCGAGGTCAAAGAAAACAGCGCCGTCGTCCGCGGCGCGACACCGTTGACCGGTACCAAGGTGACCGCACATGACCTCCGTTCCGGAATCGCCCTGGTTCTTGCCGGTCTCGCCGCCGAAGGTGAGACCCTGATCGAATCGGGTTATCTCATCGACCGCGGCCACTCATATCTGGCCGAGCGCATGCAGGCCCTCGGCGCAGATGTGCGCCGAGAGATTTCATCCTCATAATCAGCGGGTTTCAGTCTCTCAAAAACCGCTCTGACCTGTGTAAACAGTTGAAGTTAGGGGTTTAGCCGGGGGGTTCCTCCCGGAATTGACGGCAAATCGGGCGTGACATTACGGCCCCCGCAAGCGATCGTTCCAAAAGAGAGCCGAAAACAAACGGACAGCAGGATGGGACGAACATTGGTCGAGCGGGCCGAAGAAACTCCACGAGTGTCACGCCCGGGTGCCATGACACCGGACCTCACTATCGGTGTGGTGGGCCCCCATGACCTCGTCGAGCGAGTGATGTTAATGGGACATGCGGCGGCTCCCCTGCCGTGCCGCCTGGTAGCCGCTGCCTACCGGGACGAGCAGGAAGCCGCCGACAAGGTCACCCGTCTGGGGGCGGGTGTGGACGCCTGCCTGTTCGCCAGCCCGGTCCCCTATGACCTGGCACGGCGCTCCGGGGTGCTGACGATGCCTGCGACGTACGTCCAGCTCGGCGGCGCCGCCCTGATCGCCGCGCTGGCCAGGGCGGCGCTGGACGAGCGGATCGATCCGCGCAGGGTCAGCGTCGACGTGCTGAGCCGGACCGACGTCGAGGAGGCCTACACCGATCTGAGCCTGCCTGTCGGGGACGTGCACAGCCGCGACGAGCCGGGCGCCACCGGCACGATCGCGGCCTTCCACGAGCGTCTGGCCCGCCAGGGCAACACCAGCGGAGCGCTGACCTGTCTGCCCGCCGTGGCCGACCGCCTGCAGTCGGCCGGGATCCCGGTGGTCAGGATCCGGCCGACCTCCGCGGCGGTCCGTACGGCGCTGCACACCGCCGCCCTACTCGGTGCGCACCACCGGCTGGAGGAGTCACAGCTCACCGTCGTCCTGGTGGAGGTGCCGACGCTTCGCGAGCCGGTCCGCCGGGCCGCGCCGCGTTACTGGCGCGACGAGCTCCGGCTGTCCCTGCACCGGCTGCTGGTGCAGGAGGCGAACCGGATCAACGCGTCGGTGACCTCCATCGACGACCACAGTTACATGGTCACCGCGACCCGCGGTTCGGTGGCCACCGCCACCGAGGGCTTCCGGGTGCTGCCGTTCGCGGCGCGGGTGCGTGACGAGCTCGGCCTGGCGGTGGAGGTGGGAGTCGGCATGGGCCGCACCGCTCATGACGCCGAGTCCCACGCGCGGGCGGCGCTGGCGCGCACGCAGGCCGGCAAGCAGGCCCAGGGCTTCGCGGTGGACCGCGAGGGCCGGGCATTGGTCCCCGCGCCCAGGATGCCTCCGCAGGGCGGCGGGTCGCTGAAGCCGAAGGGCGTGGAGGTGCTGGCTCGGCTGGCGGCCAAGCTGGAGGGCGGAGACACGGTGGTGGACGCGGAGGGCGCGGGCAAGATGCTCGGCGTCACCCCGCGCACGGCACGGCGGCTGCTGCGCACGTTGGTCGACGAGGGACTCGCGTGGCCGCTTCCGCCGAACCGCACCCCGCAGCCGGGCCGTCCCCGCCAGCTCTACCGCCTGATCGTGGAGAAGCTCGGCAGCCGCTGAGAACCGCCCGGCCACTTCCGTGATCGGGGAGCTCCCGCCTCGCTCCACGCGGCGGGAGCTCCCCGATCACGGCCGCCGGCGGCGCGTCTCACGTGGTGAACCCCGCGGGCCTTTTGTCGGTCGCGGGAGATATCGTCATGACCTATGGGTCAAAACACTGCTGACAGCCGCAAATCGCTGCTCATCTGGGGAGCGCTGGCGATCGTCTACGTAGTGTGGGGGTCCACCTACCTGGCGATCAGGATCGTCATCGAGACGATCCCGCCGCTGTTCAGCGGAGCCATGCGCTTCACCACGGCCGCACTGATCCTGGGCGCCGCGGTGTTCCTGCTCCGGGGACGGCAGGCCTTCCGGATGGGATGGCGGGAGCTGGGCGGCGCGGCCCTGGTCGGACTGCTGCTGCTGAACGCCGGCAACGGCCTCGTCGCGGTGGCCGAACAGCACATCTCCAGCGGGCTGGCGGCGCTGCTGGTCGCCTCGGTCCCGCTCTGGCTGGTGATCCTGAGGATCGTCGCCAGGGACCGGCCCCAGCTGTTGACGCTGGCCGGGGTGCTCATCGGGTTCGGTGGAGTGGCGGTGCTGTCGTTGACCGGCGGAGGCAGCGCGTCGGACGGCACCGGGATCACGATCATCCTGCTGGCGTCCATGTCGTGGTCGGTCGGCTCGTTCCTGTCCGCCCGGATCCCGATGCCCGCCGACCCCTTCGCCGCGAGCGCGATCGAGATGGCCGCGGGCGGGATCGGAATGGTACTGACCGGCACGGTCATGGGTGAGCATCTCGACCTCGGAGCCATCTCCGGACGGTCCTGGGCCGGGCTGGCCTACCTGATCGTGATGGGCTCCCTGGTCGCCTTCACCGCCTACGTGTGGCTGCTGGGCAACGCCCCGATCTCCCTCGTCTCCACCTACGCCTACGTCAACCCGGTGGTGGCGGTCGCCCTCGGCGCGCTCGTCCTGAGCGAGCCGGTCACCTCCTCGATGCTCGCGGCGGGCCTGGTGATCGTCATCGGCGTGGCCCTGGTGGTCTCCACCGAGCGCCGCAAGAAGGCGACGGAGGAGGAGAAGGAACTCGCCCCCGCCTAGGACGAGTGAGTCCGATCATCTCCGGTCAGTGGTCATAGGCGATCAATGACCGGGTGATCGGGGCGCTGGTTGCGTTGTTGTGCCAGATCGCGGCGGCCATCGCCAGCACACGCTGAGCGACCCGGATGGCGGCTCCTTCGGCGGACCAAGTCATTGGCTGACCGGCTCGGCGCGATACGACAGCCGTGGGACTGTGATCCGTGCTGCTGTCAGGCGATGTATCCCAGCACCAAGGCGGCGATCACCGGGCCCATGTACAGCAGGGGGAAGACGACGGTCGAGTACGAGCGCGCCCGGAGCACGGTGACGACGGCTCCGGCGAAGTACAGCACCAGGCCGATCCCGGCCAGGACGCCGACGACCGGCACGAACAGGCCGACCAGCAGGCCTGCGGACCCCGCGGCCTTGGCCGCGCCGAGCCAGGTCCACCACGAGCGGGGGACGCCGTAGTCCATCAGCGGCTTCACGACCCACTCGGCGCGGCGAAGGAGGGAGAAGGCCGAGAAACCCACCCAGAGGGCGCCCAGGACGGTGACGATGGCGGCGGTGGTGGACATGAAGACACTCCCTAACTGGTGCTCTCTTGTGACACCAATCCTGCGAGCCCCGGTTGATAACTCCGCAATGCGTTCACGATGCGCGGCTTCCCGACCGACCTGTGACCCAGCGGTGGACCATCTCGCTCGAAAGACTTCGGACTTACTCGTCCATGTGTATTGATCCGCCCCGCCCTTCGGTCCTGACCTCACCGGTCCAGGCGAGCAGGCCGTAGCCGTACAGGAACAGCGTGAAGATCACGGAGTTGAGCGCGAGGCTCCTACCGGTGGGTGGTTGGACGGTGGGCGGTGCCCTCGCCACCCCTGACAAGGGCACCGCCGTGGCGATCGCGCACCTGTCTGGTTGGGAGAGGGCGTGTGGTCGCGCCTGGCCCCGCGAACGGTCCCGGACGGCTCGCACCACCGCTCGCGGGAGGGGACGGCGCGACGGCGCGGCACGGGGGCGTCCGTACCGTCGCGCCAGCTCATGGCCAGGTTCGCCGGTAGGTGTGTGCCAGCTCGACCTGGTCGGCCAACGCGGAGCCGAGCGTCTCGGGCGAAAGCTGGGTGATCATGTACTTGACGCCCGCCGTCTGTTCCCGCTGGGTCAGCGGGGCCCGTCGGATGGCCGTCCAGCGGTTGAGGAGCGCGTCATGGGTGATGTGCCAGCCGGGGTAGGTCTGGTGCAGTACGGCGAGCCGGCGGTGCTCTCGTCGGATGAGCGTCCCTTCGAGGACGCCGGGGTCGGGGTCGGTCATCGCGCGCTCCCGGTGGGGCGGGACGGGTAGCGGCGGGGGTCAGGCCCGCCCGGTGCCGTCCGGACATGCGGGGCTGCCCGATCACGCGACCACCCGCCCGGCGATCTCTTCCTGCCGGGCGATCTTGGTCCGCACCTCGTCAAAGGTGTCGGCGTCCAGGTCGGGTTTGGCTCCGGCCTCCACCGCGTCGTGGGGGAACGGCTCGCGGCGGAAGGCCCAGAAACGGCCCCGGTCGCTGATGATCAGCCGCCAGCCGGAATGCAGTCCGAGATGGCCGGTTTGGGTGGTGTGGATCTACCATCTCCCATGGATCGGACCTCCAGAATCCGGTTGAGGACCTGTCCCGACGGTCGCAACGTCGGGCAGGTCCGCCTTCTACGGTGGGAAAGAAAGATCTGGAGCGTGCCGTACGACACGGGCGGGTGGCGCGTCGGTGGAGCGGCTCCCGCCTCACCGGAACTGCGGATGTTCGCGCGGATACGGCCGTGTGCGGGACGTCGGATGTCAGCGGGGTATCAAAGATCGCCCAGATCACCGAAGACCACACCTACGGGAACCTGGTGGCCGACGCCAGCGGTGTGCCGAATCTTCCCGAACGCATCTCCCGTTTCCTCGACGGTCGGGCTGACGGCCGTTCCCCTGACCTCACCTCTCGTGAACTCCACTCCGGTGACCGGTTTCTACTGTGCTCGGACGGACTCAGCTCAGCCGTTTCCGATGAACTCATTCAAGACGCTCTGCGTTCGTCGAAGGATCCAGAAGAAGCAGCCGATCACCTCATCAGGTTGGCCATCGACCATGGCGGCCCCGGCAACATCACGGTGATCGTCATCGACGTACGTAGCGTTCGCTGACGGCTCTTGACCGGGGCCGAATGGCGCAAGTCCAGCTTCAGCGGTGGCAACGATGTGGGACATCGTCTGATCGATCCGCGAGGCCCGGCCTCCGCCTGCCGGTGGCGGGCGGGGCCGGGAAGGCCCGCAAAAGCGGCCTCAGGCGCCCTTGAAGGCCGCGGCGGCGGCGAGGAAGGTGTCGTTGGCCTCGGGGGCGCCGATGGAGATCCGGGCGCCCTCTCCGGCGAAGGGACGCACCGCGACGCCCTCGACCGCGCAGGCCTCGGCGAACTCCGTCGTGCGCTCGCCCAGCCGGAGCCAGACGAAGTTGGCCTCGGTGACGGGCACCTCCCAGCCCTGGGAGACCAGGGTCTCGCGGACCCGGGTGCGCTCCTTGACCACGGTGTCCACCCGCTCCAGCAGCTCGTCCTCGGCGGCCAGCGACGCGACGGCGGCGGCCTGGGCCAGGTGGTTGACCGCGAAGGGCACGATCGTCTTACGGACGGCGGTCGCCACCGGCTCGTTCGCGATGAGGTAGCCGACCCGGAGCCCGGCCAGGCCGTACGCCTTGGAGAAGGTCCGCAGCACGGCCACGTTGGGCCGGTCGCGGTAGACGGTGAGCCCGTCGGTGACGTCGGCGTCCCGGACGTACTCCCGGTAGGCCTCGTCGAGGACGACGAGCACATTCTCCGGGACCCGGTTGAGGAAGGCCTCAAGCTCGGCCGCGTGGACGACCGTGCCGGTGGGGTTGTTCGGGTTGCAGACGAAGATCATGCGGGTCTGCGGGGTGATCGCCTCGGCCATGGCGTCCAGATGGTGCGTCTCGTCCAGAAGCGGGACCCGGACCGAGGTCGCCCCCGCCAGGTCGGCCAGCAGCGGGTAGGCCTCGAACGACCGCCAGGCGTAGATCACCTCGGCGCCCGGCTCGCTCACGGTCTCGAAGAGCTGCTGGGCCACCGTCACCGAACCCGCGCCGAGCGCGATGTGCTCGGGCGGCACGCCGTACCGTTCGGCGAGGGCGTTGGTCAGGCCTGTCGCCGCGGGGTCGGGGTACCGGTGGATCTCGGTCGCGGCCTTCGAGATCGCCTCGACCACCGAGGGCAGCGGCTCGTAGGGGGATTCGTTCGAGGACAGCTTGTAGGACCGGCCGTCGGCTGACACCACGGCCTTGCCCGCCTTGTAGGGGGGCATTGTGTCCAGAATCGCGCGGAAACGAGGCATGGCCTTACTTTATGAGGAGCGGGCGGATGGGGCATCATCCTGGAAGACTGGAGGTGAGAGGCGTGCCCGACCGGAAGGACGACATGAGCATCGCACCGCTGACCGAGACCGAGCAGCCCGGCGCGGAGACGACCGGGAGGGAGCCGTCCGAGCCGGAGGCCGTTCCCGCCTGGATCATCCCGTCATCGGAAGGTTTCACCGCCGACGACCTCGACCGGCTGCGGGGGATCCCCCCGCACACCGAGCTGATCGATGGCACTCTCGTCTTCGTGAGCCCCCAGACCCGCTTCCACTCACTCACCATGTCCCTCCTGGAGAACAGGCTGCGCGGCGCCGCTCCGAAGGAGCTGCGGGTGCGCAGGGAGATGACCGTGACCCTCGGCAGGCGTCAGCGCCCCGAGCCCGACCTCGTCGTGGTCCGCGCCGACGGCGACCTGGGGCCGAGGCAGACCACCTACCAACCGGCCGACGTCGTCCTGGCCGTCGAGGTGGTCTCCGCCGAGTCCGAGATCCGCGACCGGGAGCGCAAGCCCGAGCTCTACGCGGCGGCGGGCATCCCCCACTTCTGGCGGATCGAGGAGAAGGACGGCCGCCCGACGGTCTACGTCTACGAGCTGGACCCGGCCACCAAGGCCTACGTTCCCAGCGGGATCCACCACGACCGGCTGAAGCTCACCCTCCCCTTCGACCTCGACATCGACCTGGCGGAGATCGACGACCTTTGAGCCCCGTCTACTCCTTGAGCGAGCGGAGCATCGGGGGGTGCAGCAGCACGGCCGGGCCCCGGCGGTAGAGCTTGGCGGGGCGGCCGCCGTCACGGGTGGTGGTCCGGCCGGTGGGCACCAGGAATCCCTCGGCCTTGGTGACCTTGCGGTGGAAGTTGCGCGGGTCCAGGGGGCGGCCCCAGACGATCTCGTAGACCCGGCGCAGGTCGGCGACGGTGAACTCCGGGGGGCAGAAGGCCGCGCCCAGCGGGGTGTATTCGAGCTTGCCCCGGGCGCGTTCGATCCCGTCGACCATGATGCGCCGGTGGTCGAAGGCCATCTCCCGCAGCGAGGAGACCGGCTGCCAGCTCATGTGGGCCTCGGTCGAGGCCGGCAGGTCGGGGGCGAGGCCGAGGTAGGCGACGCTCAGCACGCGCTGGCGCGGGTCGCGGTCGGGGTAGCCGTAGGTCTGGAGCTGTTCCAGGTGAACCGGGGCGCCGGGCAGGCCGGCCCGTTCGGCGAGGATCCGGGCCGCGGCGGCGGGCAGGTCTTCGTCGAGCTGGATGAAGCCGCCTGACAGGGCCCAGCGTCCCTCGTAGGGGGGTTTGTTCCGC
The DNA here is from genome assembly GCF_050949235.1 of Streptosporangium sp. CA-135522. NCBI lineage: Bacteria > Bacillati > Actinomycetota > Actinomycetes > Streptosporangiales > Streptosporangiaceae > Streptosporangium > Streptosporangium sp. CA-135522. Next base: position 419,664 of record NZ_CP192026.1, on the reverse strand, counting down.
CGCCAGACGAGCGCGCTCAGCGCCTGGCAGCGCACCGTGAGGACGACCAGATCCACGCTGACGGGAATGCGCGGAACCATGCCAGGCACGTTACACCGGTCAGGCGTTTATGCGGACGTGCAGCGGTTCGGCGGCGGCCCGCCCGTCCGGGGCGGCGACCTCGATCCTCACCCACGCGTCTGCGGGCACCTGTGTCCAGTCGAACGGGATCCACGCCGTCCCCATCCCGACGGGCAGGTCGGGCGGCGGTTCCGTCAGGTCCACCCCGGCCACCTCGACGATCCGGGGAGAGTCCTGGCCGTCCCAGGTGAGCGTCACCTTCGAGCCCATCGGGATGTCGTATCCCCGGATCTCCACGCCGTCCTGGATGTCACGTTCCTTACGGACGGCGTCCACCGGGATCGGCCGGTCGTGGTCACGCGCGATCTCCTCGGCCAGGGACGGCGAGCCGCAGGTGAAGAAGTCGCTCCACATGTAGGAGACGACCTTGGAGACGTATCGGCCGACCTGGGTCACGGCCGTGTCGAGCCGCTTTTTGTCGGTGCGTCCCCGGGTGCCCGTCCTGGTCTCGCAGAACTCCCCCTGGGACGGCTCGAACGCCTCCACGTTGGCCCACAGCTGCACGTTGTAGCCCCGCTCGACCATCCTGGCCCGCGCCGCGGCCATCTCCCGGTAGTAGTCGCGGGTCGAGCCGTGATAGGCGGTGTCGTTGGTCGCCTCCCCCACGACCGGGCGCAGCCGATCGTCCACCTGGTCGTCACGCTCGTCCGGCCAGAACAGCCCGACCTTGCCGGTGCCCCGGCTGTCCTGCGGCGCGATGATGCCGACCCCGGTCCTGGCCAGGGCCTCGAAGCCCGCCGCCACCTGCTTGGGGGTGGCGCTGATCGGCAGCCGCTTGCGCGCGTCGAGGTAGGGGCTGACGAGGATCGGCTTGCCCGGCATCTCCTGCTCGACGATCTCGTGCTGGGAGGCGTAGACCCTCAGGGTCGGGTGGTCGAGCTTGGCCGTCTCCGGGTCGTCCGATCCCGTGTAGCGCATCTCCCGCATCTGGAGCTCGAAAGGCTGGTAGAAGCCGCCGAGCGAGGCCCGGTTCTGGAACCGGGCCCCGTAGTCCTGCAGGACGCGTCGGGTGAGCGTGATGAGGGTGTTCGTGCCCTGCCTGGCGGCCCTGGTCTTCTGCGCCGGGTCACGCGGGGCCAGCGGTAGGGCGGGGAAGACCTTGACACCGAACTGGTCGCCGAGGTCCAGCAGTTCGGTGAGACTGTCCTTCTCCGCGGCGGCGATCAGGATCACGTGGTAGCCGCGACCCTTGTTCCTGATGTTGGCGCAGCTCGGGTCGTCGGTGCCGTCCTCGGTGGCGACGAGCCGGTAGAAGGCGGTCGTGCCGACCGTGATCTTCCGCTCGAACTCGGGGCAGCGGAACAGGCCGGGGCCGAACGCCTCATCGGTCCGGTAGACGAACGTCCAGCTGACCCGGTTGCCCGGGTTCGCCGCCTTGAGGTCCTTCTCCGCCGCCGCCACGCACGACAGCCCGTCCTCCTCGCACGGCTCGTAGCGGGGGTCGACCGACTCGCCCTGGTTGTCCAGGATCCGGCCGTCACCGTCGATCTTGCGGGCCTGCAGGCCCCAGCCGATCCGGATCACGGTGTCGCCGCCCACCTCGTGGATGGCCCGGAACTGCCGCCGCCAGGTGCAGTGGTCGGTGGTGGGGATGAGCCAGTAGCCCGTCACCGCATAGGGCGCGGACATGTCGGTGTCGAACGTTCCACAGGGGTCGGTGAACGCGCTGGCCTCAGGAGTCAACGCCGCCGAGGAGGTGGTGGAGGGCGACGGGGCCGCCGTTGGCCGGTCGCCCGCCGGGGTTTCCTCGCCCTTGGGCAGGACGAGCACGATCGCCGCCACCACCGCGAGGATCGCCACGCCAAGGAAAGCGGTGAGCCAGCGCACGTTCAGGACACTACCGTTCTTGTGATCAGGCGGACATAAGCAGCATCGCCATACAAGAAATCAGCTCTTGACGCCTGCCCACGCCTCCAGCTGGGACACGAAGCGGCGGGCCGAGTTGGGCCAGTGATGGTTCGCACGGGCCGCCGCATACCCCCGGGAGCCCTGGGCATGCCGCTCCCGGACGTCGTCCCGCAGGAAGAGCACGGCCTGCGCCACGGCCTTGGGATCCTCCCAGGGCACGACCATGCCGCTGTTGTAGCGCTCGACCAGCTCCACCGCGCGCGGCGAAGGAGTGGTGATCACCGGAATCCCGTGGGCCATGTACTCCACGATCTTCGTGGGCATGGAGTGCCGGTAGTTGGGCTCGTCGTGCAGCAGCGAGAGCCCGGCCAGCGCGCCGTCGAGCCGCTTGAGCGCCTCGTCGTTCGGCATGAAGTCGCGCCACTCCAGCACGCCCTCGGCCACCGCCTCGTTCAGTATCGGGCGTGACTGCGGGTCGGCGTAGCCGATCAGCTCCACCACCACCCGGTCCGGCTGGAGCAGCCGGGCCACCTCGATGGCGTCGCGCACCCCGCGCGCCTCCGACAGCCAGCCGAGGTAGACGACGCGGTCGTCTCCCGGCGGGGTCACGTCGTCGGGGACCCAGGTCTCGTTCGGGACCACCAGATGGGTCCGGCGGAAGCGGCCGGCGTAGGCGGTCTCGGCGAGGAGCAGGTGCAGGCGGCGTTCGGCCGCGCCTTCGAGCATGCGGGCCAGGAACCGCACCGGCGGGCGCAGGAACGCGGGCAGCCAGGGCTTCAGCGACAGGGTCGCCGGAGTGTCCTCGTGCACGTCCCAGACCACCGGGGGCCGGTTGCGCACGCCCACGACCGCGAGCAGCAGCTCGGGGTCGTGGACGACCACCAGGTCGACCTGGTCGCGCATGCGCTTGAACACCTTGCGGGCGGCGCGCACGGCCGACAGCCGTTTGCGTTCGGCCGCCCGGGGGAGGTCGACGCCGTTCACCCACGACCGGGCCATGACGCCCCGCGCGGTGTACGGCGCGGCATACGTGACCTCATGACCGGCATCGACGAGCGCGCGGATCTGCCGGTGCAGGATCCGGGCGTCCTCGGGGTGATGCACCACCGTCATGACGAGCACGTGCACTGCGCGCAGCCCTTCGTCGCTAGAGCCGCTCGACGCGTTCACCCTCGGCGAGCACGCCTCGGGTGTCGAGCACGAGCCTGCCGTGGTCCTCGACGATCGACAGGTCGAAGGCGGCGTGCTGCTGCAGCAGCAACGTCACGTCCGCTTCGGCGACCGCCCTGGCGAGGTCCTCCTCACGCGGCACCGAAGTGCCGTCCACCTGCCATTGCTTGACGTAGGGATCGGCGAAGACCAGCTCCGCGCCGAGCTCCAGCAGCGCCCGCGCGACCGGCAGGGCCGGTGTCTCGCGCTCGTCGGCGATGTCGGGCTTGTAGGTGACGCCGAGCAGTAGCACCTTGGCGCCGTTGACGGCCTTCTTGTGCCGGTTGAGCAGTCGCTGGACGCGGGCCACCACGTAGGACGGCATCCGCTCGTTGATCTCCTGCGCCAGCTCCACGAACCGGAACGGGTAGCCCAGCTTGCGCACCGTGTAGGACAGGTAGGACGGGTCCACCGGGATGCAGTGGCCGCCGACGCCCGGACCGGGCAGGAACTTCTGGAAGCCGAACGGCTTGGTGGCCGCCGCCTCGATGGCCTCCCAGAGGTCGACCCCGAGCTCGTCGCAGAAGATCGCCATCTCGTTGACGAGGGCGATGTTGACGTGCCGGTAGGTGTTCTCCAGGAGCTTGGCCATCTCGGCCTCGCGGGTGCCGCTGACCGGCACGACCTGCTCGACGAACTGGGAGTAGAACCCGACCGCCCGGTCCTTGCAGGCGGCCGTGTAGCCGCCGACGACCTTGGGGGTGTTACGCATGCCGTACTTGGAGTTGCCCGGGTCGATGCGCTCGGGCGAGAAGGCGAGGTGGAAGTCGGTGCCCGCGACGAGGCCGGAGGCCTCCAGGATCGGGCGGGCGACTTCGTCGGTGGTGCCCGGCCAGGTCGTGGACTCCAGGACCACGAGCGTGCCGGCGGACAGGTTGCGCGCGACGGTGCCGGTGGCACCCTCCACCGCGGACAGGTCGGGACGGTGGTCCTCGTCCAGCGGGGTCGGCACGCAGATGACGATGGTGCGGCTGGCGGCCAGCACGGACTCGTCGAGAGTGGCGCTGAAGCCGCTCGCCAGCATGTGCTCGAGGTCGGCGTCGGTCAGGTCGTCGATGTAGGAGCGCCCCGCGTTGAGGGCCTCCACCTTGCGGGGGTCGACCTCGAAGCCGACGACCCGCAGCCCTGCCGCCGCGGCCTCCTTGGCCAGTGGCATGCCGACATACCCAAGACCGATCACGGCCAGGTCATAGGCGCTCACGCGACCTCCTTCCTCGGCCGCGTTCGCGACGGCGCTGTGCCCGCTGGACGGCTGGCTACGCTCGCTCACGGGGTGACCCTGGAAAGCCGGAAACAACACTTCATGGTGGCAAAGGCTATCTCAACTCCGCGCAAGCCACGCCTAATGCGATTGAACGCATCACAAACGGCTGGGTTCCCTATCACCGGCGCCGGACCATCAACCAGCAAGTGATCGGTAAATGTCACGATAAGTCTCCGCGATGCGGCTCCATGTGCGCTTCGCGGCCACCTCCGCCCGCCCGGCCTCGCCCATCGCGGCCCGTCGCTCCGGGTCGTCGCGCAGCCCGGCGAGCGCCTCGGCCAGGGCCTGCGGGTCACCGGCGGGCACCAGGAGCCCGGCGCCGTCGGAGCCGACGAGCTCCGACAGGGCGGGCAGGTCGCTCAGCACGACCGGCTTGCCGAGGGCCATCGCCTCGACGGGTTTCAGCGGCGTGACGAGTCGGCAGACCCGCAGGTCCTCGCGGGGGCAGACGAAGATGTCGATGGCCGACTGGGCCTGCAGCGCCTCGTCGGGTCCGACCCTGCCCGGCAGGATCGCGATGTCCGAGAGTCCCAGCTCCTCGACCTGCTCCAGCAGCGCCGGGCGCTCCGCGCCGTCGCCGACGAGCAGCAGCCTGACCGGCGCGCCCTGGTCCCGCAGGAGTGCGGCGGCGCTGATCATGGTCGCGAACCCCTCGTAGGCCACGATGCTCGACACCGAACCCATGACGATCTCACCGGGCTCGATGCCGTAGGCCGAGCGGAACGCCGCCCCGTCGTATTCGGCGGTCAGCAGCGAGTCGTCCACGGCGTTGGGCGCCAGGAAGATCTTCTCCCTCGGCACGCCCCGCTCGACGATCTCGGTGGCCATCGTCTCCGCGAGGGTGACCACGGCGTCGGCCGAGCGCATGATGAACGCCTCGCGGTCGCGCTGGAGCACGTGTCGCTGGCTGCCGACGCGCTTGGGGTCGCGGGAGGCCCAGGTCTCCTCCAGGAAGCCACGGACCTCGTAGACCATCGGCGTGCCGGTCCGCTCCCGCACCGCCAACGCCACCGAACCGTTGCGGTGGTCGGTCGCGGCGTGCAGGATCTGCGGCCGGAGGGTCCTGACCAGCTCGGTCACCTCGCCGGCGCCCCGGATCATGCGGCCGTGGCTCTCGAACGGCACCTCGCCGCTCGGCAGCAGCCGATGGTAGGGGATCGCGTCGATCTCCTCGTACGGAGTGGCGTCGACGTGGCCCTGCATCATCGGCCAGCCCCAGCTGGTCACGACGTGCGGGTCGAGCCCGGCCGCCTTCTGCGCGGTGACGATCCGGTGCGTGCGCACGGTGTATCCGGCCTGCGTGTACGGCAGGGCGTTGGTGACGCAGTGCAGCACCCGGCCCTCGACCCGCTCGCCCACGATCACCTTGGACTTGGGCGGGATCGGGTTCGGCTGGATGGACGCCAGCTCACCGGCGTAGTAGATGGCCCGGCGCTTGATGAAGGGGTATTTGATGTACGGCTGGAGCACCGCGACGGCCTCGGTCATCCGGCCGGCGTCGAAGTGCTCCTTGGCCCCGTTCCACGGGCCCTTGAGCACGCGCATACCGAGTCTGCGGACCATGAACCTGGCCTGGCGCGCGGCGGGCCAGGCGAACCGTCCCACGACGGGGCGGAGCTTCGGCGGAAGGGTCTCCGCGGCCGCCTGCGCCACACGCACGGGGTCGGACTTGACCTTGGTCACCACGACCCGGGAGACGATCACAGGGTGCTGGACGAACCCCTTGACGAGCCCGCGCAGACTGGCACGTGCCGACTTCGCGGAGATCTTGGGGGAGTCTGGTCTGCTGGCATCGGATACCACGCCGTGACCGTACCATAGGCAACGTTTGCCACACTCCCGCATGAAAGGCGAGGTCAATGAGGGACAACGCCCCGTTGGGGACGACCCCGGACCCCGAAGGACCCCTCGTCCTGCACGTGCTCGGCGCACGGCCCAACTTCGTGAAGGCCGCTCCGGTGGTGCGTGGCCTCGCCGATCTCGGGGTGCGGCAGGGCATCGTCCACACCGGCCAGCACTACGACGCGCTGATGTCGGATGTGTTCTTCGCCGACCTCGGGCTGCCCGAGCCGATCGCCAACCTGGGCGTCGGGTCCGGCTCGCACGCGCGCCAGACCGCGGCCCTGCTGACCGGTCTGGAGGACGTCGTCCTGGCGCACCGGCCGGCGCTGGTCGTCGTCTACGGCGACGTGAACTCGACGCTGGCCGCGATCCTCGTCTGCGCCAAGCTCCACGTCCCGACCGCGCACGTCGAGGCGGGCCTGCGCTCCTTCGACCGGGAGATGCCCGAGGAGGTCAACCGGGTCGTCACCGACGCCCTGTCCGACATCCTCTTCGCCACCTCGCCGGACGCGCTGTCCCACCTCGCCAACGAGGGAGTGGACCCGGCGCGCGTCCACCTCGTCGGCAATCCGATGATCGACAGCCTGTTCTCGGCGCTGGACCGCCTCGACCCGGCCCCGGTCCGTTCCCGGCTCGGGCTCCCGGAGCGGTACGGCGTGGCCACCCTGCACCGCCCCGGCAACGTGGACGACCCCGCCTCCGCCAAGGAACTGGTGGACGCCGTCCTCGCGGTGAGCGAGCGGCTGCCCATCGCGGTGCCGCTGCACCCGCGCGGCCGGGCCCGTCTGGCCGAGGCCGGCCTGGTGAGCGGCGACAACCTCCTCATCATCGATCCGCTGGGCTATGTGGACTTCCTCTCCCTGGTCCGCGGCGCGTCCCTGGTCGTCACCGACTCCGGAGGCGTGCAGGAGGAGACGACCATGCTCGGCGTGCCCTGCCTGACCGTCCGGCCCAACACCGAGCGGCCGATCACCGTCACCCACGGCACCAACCGCCTGGTCACCCCGGCGCTGCTGCCCGCCGCCGCCGATCGAGCCCTGGCCGACGGCGCGACGACGCCCTCGGGCGAGCTGCCCCCGCTCTGGGACGGCAAGGCCGGTCCCCGGATCGCCCGGGTGATCGAGACCTGGCTCAGGGGCGGCAACCTCTCCCCCGCGGCGCAAGCCGTACCGCCCAAATCCCTGTAAAACGGCCATTTCGTCACGACCGAAGCCGTACGCTGGCACGACCCCGGATAAAGGCGATCCCCATGAGTTCCTCCCCCATGAGTGAGCAGACCCCCGAAGAGCCGAAATTCCGGCGCCTCGGACCGATCAACTGGCTGCCCGAGGAGCGCAAGGTCGTCGAGCGCTTCGAGGAGCGGGTCCGGGACCTGGAGCGGCGGCTGGCCATAGCCGAGGCCCGCGCCGACTACGCGCAGTGGAAGCTGGAGTCCACCAAGGTCCAGCGACCCTACCGGGTGGCCGAGGCCATCACGGGCGCCAAGGGGTCGGGAGTCGTGCGGCTGCCGGGCAAGCTGCGCATGGCGCTGCGGCCCCGCAAGGGGCCCGACGCGCCCCGGCCGGTGTCGGAGGTGATCGAGGAGCTCGACCACCAGGGGCCCGTCGTGGACGTGCCGCAGATGAAGTGGCCGGCCGGGCCGATCAACCGGCCGGACATGAAGGTCGCGGTCATCCTGGACGACTTCTCCCGGATGGCGTTCAAGTACGAGTGGGACCAGATCGAGTTCGGGCTCCGCGACTGGCCGGAGATCTTCGCCGAGCGGCGCCCCGAGCTGCTGTTCGTGGAGTCGGCCTGGCACGGCAACCAGGGCCGCTGGCGCTACCAGATGACCGGCTCCAACGCTCCCAAGCCGGAGTTGCGCGCCCTGATCGACTGGTGCCGCGAAGAGGGGATCCCGACGGTCTTCTGGAACAAGGAGGACCCGCCGAACTTCGACTTCTTCATCGACACGGCCAAGCTGTTCGACTATGTCTTCACGTGCGACGGCGACATGGTCCCCAAGTATCGCGAGGTGCTGGGCCACGACCGGGTCGACGTGCTGCAGTTCGCGGCCCAGCCCCGGGTGCACAACCCGATCCAGGAGCGGCGGGGCCGCCTGCACGACGTGGTCTTCGCGGGCATGTACTTCCGGGACAAGCACCCCGAGCGCCGCGAGCAGATGGAGACCGTCCTCGCCCCGATCCGCGAGCTCGGCCTGCACATCTTCGCCCGCAACGGCACGGTCGACGAGAAGTACGCCTGGCCCGAGGAGTACGTCCCGCACATCGTGGGCGAGCTCCCCTACGACCGGATGCTGGCCGCGTACAAGATGTACAAGGTCTTCCTCAACGTGAACTCGGTGCTCGACTCGCCGACCATGTGCGCCCGCCGGGTCTTCGAGCTGTCGGCCTGCTCGACCTCGGTCGTCTCCGGCTGGTCCCGGGCCATCCAGGAGACCTTCGGCTCGCTGATCCCCATCGCCCGCGACGAGCTGGAGTCCTACAACCAGGTCCTGCACCTGATCAACAGCCCCGAGCTGCGCGCCCGCCAGGGTCACCTGGCCATGCGCGAGGTCTTCGACAAGCACCTGTTCACCCACCGCGTGGACCAGATCCTCTCCTTCCTCGGCAGGCCCGTCGCACCGCGGTCGCGATCCGTCTCGGTGGTGCTGCCCACCAACCGCGCCGCCCAGATCGAGCACGCCATCTCCTCGGTGGCCAAGCAGATCCACCGGCCGGTCCAGCTCGTGATGGTCCTGCACGGCCTGGACATCGACCCGGTCGTCGTCGCCGACAAGGCCCGCATGGCGGGGATCACCGACGTCGTGGTGCTGCCCGCCGACCCGTCGCTGTCCCTGGGCGCCTGCATGAACCTGGGCATCGCCGCCGCCGAGGGCGAGCTGATCGCCAAGATGGACGACGACAACCTCTACGGCGAGCACTACCTGTCGGACCTGGTCCGCGCCTTCGACTATTCCGACGCCGAGCTCGTCGGCAAGGGCGCCCACTACGCCTATTTCGAGGGCAGCAACACCACGATGCTCCGCCTGCCGGGCCTGGAGCACCGCTACAGCTGGCTGGTCCAGGGCGGCACCTTCCTCGGCAAGGCCGACATGTTCCGCCACTACGGCTTCGCGGACATCACCCGGGGCGAGGACACCCATCTGGTCCGGAGGCTGAAGGAGGATCGCGTCAAGATCTACTCCGCCGACCGGTTCAACTTCGTCTACTGGCGCAGCGGCGACGCGGAGATGCACACCTGGCAGGCCGACGACATCAAGCTCACCCGCAATGCCCAGTTCTCCTTCGTCGGCCACCCCGACGCCCACGTGATGATCTGAGCGGCCGCGCCCGGCGCGGGACCGGTCGGCGGGACAGATCAGCCGAAAGGTGGAGGTGCCGAGCGTAGGGCGGTTGGCAGGCTGTCGCAGTGCCCTCACCGTCCTCACCGGCCTCGCCTCCCTCCCCGGCGCAGCGCATCCAGGCCCTGGACGCGCTGCGCGGGCTCGCGCTCGGCGGCTTCCTGCTGTGGCTGCGCACCCGGGCCGGGGCGGCCGCCGGTCGGCTCCTGGCGCCGCTCGGCCGGATGGCCCTGACCAACTACGTGCTCGCCACACCGGTCGTGCTGCTCGTCATGGGGCCGCTGGGCCTGGTGGAGTCCGAGTCCTACGGCACGGTCTTCGCGCTGACCGCCGCGATCGTCGTCGTGCAGGCCGCCTTCAGCGCGTGGTGGCTGGGCCGCTTCCGGTACGGGCCGCTGGAGTGGGTGTGGCGGTGCGGCACCTGGTGGCAGGCCGTACCGAACAGGCAGGCCGTACCGGACGGGAGGGCGGACGCGCCGGACGAACGCCGGCCGGCCGCCGACGGCGGAGCACGGACCGGCGGGGAGGGTGACGGGCACCCGCGGACGGGTCACGAGCGGTCTGCCCGATCGAACTGTTCGTTCGGTCCCTGGTGGGGCATGTCATGAAATAAGCACCTTGCCTTGCCCATCGCCGCCCGGGTCGCAGCACCCGGTCCCGCACCGGTAAAGTCGGTCGGCCGTCCCGACGGCACTCGCAGCCGGTTGGTCGCCACGGCCGCCGCGCCGGACAGGCGCGTCGCGCCCGCCGGCGGAACCGGCGGGCCGGGGCCGCCACAAGGATGGAACATGCCGCAGGGGTGGAACGTGTGGCCGGCGCGAGTCCCGTGCGCGTCCGTCCCGGAACGAGGAGCCCGACCATGACCCTGAACACGACCGACGACACGAGCGGCTTCGCCGACCTGGCGCTGCGGCCCGAGCTCCTGCGCGCGCTGTCCGGCCTCGGCTACGAGGAGCCCACCCCGATCCAGCGCGAGGCGATCCCGCCCCTGATGGAGGGACGCGACCTGCTCGGGCAGGCGGCGACGGGAACGGGCAAGACCGCCGCGTTCGCGCTCCCGGTGCTGCAGCGGATGAACACGGACGGTGAGCGGGCCGAGCCGATGGCGCTGGTGCTCGTGCCCACCCGCGAGCTGGCGGTCCAGGTCTCGGAGGCCTTCCACCACTACGGCCGCGACCTGGGCGCGCGCATCCTGCCCATCTACGGCGGGCAGCCGATCGGCCGGCAGCTGCGGGCGCTGCAGCAGGGGGTCGACGTCGTGGTCGCGACGCCCGGCCGGGCACTCGACCACATCGGCCGTGGGACGCTCCGGCTGGACGACCTCAAGATGGTCATCCTGGACGAGGCGGACGAGATGCTCGACATGGGCTTCGCCGAGGACATCGAGGCGATCTTCCAGGAGACGCCCGACGACCGCCAGACGGTGCTCTTCTCGGCGACGATGCCGCCGCGCATCAACGGGATGGCTCGCCGCCACCTGACCGACCCGGTCCGGATCGAGATCGGCCGCGAGACGGCGGCCCCGGGTGAGACCCCGCTCGTCCGGCAGACCGCCTACGTGGTCCCGCGCGCCCACAAGCCCGCGGCGCTCGGGCGCATCCTGGACGTGGAGGCGCCGACGGCCGCGATCGTCTTCTGCCGCACCCGCGACGAGGTCGACCAGCTCACCGAGACGCTGAACGGACGCGGCTACCGCGCCGAGGCGCTGCACGGCGGGATGGGCCAGGAGCAGCGCGACCGTGTGATGGGACGGCTGCGCAGCGGGACGGCCGACCTGCTCGTCGCGACCGACGTGGCCGCGCGCGGGCTCGACATCGAGCAGCTCACCCACGTGGTGAACTACGACGTCCCCTCCGCGCCGGAGTCCTACGTGCACCGGGTCGGCCGGGTCGGCCGGGCCGGCCGCGAGGGCGTGGCCATCACCTTGGCGGAGCCGCGGGAACACCGGATGCTCAAGACCATCGAGCGGGTGACCAAGCGCCGGATCATCGTCGAGAAGGTGCCGACCGTCGCCGACCTGCGCGCCCGGCAGTTGGAGCTGACGCGCGCCTCGCTGCACGAGATCCTCCTGGAAGACGACCTGGAGCGCTTCCGCGTCGTGGTCGAGACGCTCACCGACGAGTTCGACGTGATGGAGGTGGCGCTCGCCGCGGTGAAGCTGGCGCACGAGGCCAGCGGGGCGGCGGCCGACGAGGAGGAGATTCCCGAGGTCTCCCTGGCGGCCGGGCCGGACCGGCGCGGCCGTCGCGAGAGCGGCGGACGTGAGAGCGGCGGACGCGACCAGCGGCGCGGCTCCACACCGACGGGCGGGATGACTCGCCTGTTCATCGGGGCCGGGCGCAGCGCCGGGATCCGGCCGCAGGACCTGGTCGGCGCGATCGCGGGTGAGTCGCGCCTCAGCGGGCGTGAGATCGGGGCGATCGAGATCTCCGATCGCTTCTCGCTCGTGGAGGTCCCCGCCTCCGCCGCCGACGAGGTGATCGAAGGCCTGAGGGGAAGCACCATCAAGGGACGGAAGGCGACGGTCCGGCGGGAGCGCTACAACGCGCGGTAGCGCCGCCGAACCGCGCCGGGCGGGCCGTGGCGGTGAGCGCGGGGACGGCGCCGCACCGGGCGGCCGGGCGCGGCAGTGGGCACGGTGACGGTGCCGAGCCGCGCCGGGCGGGCCGTGGCGGTGGGCACGGTGACGGCGCCGCGCCGGGCGGCCGGGCGCGGCAGTGGGCACGGTCGAAGTAGCTCCGCCGAATCCACGGCCGCATCCTTGGGGTATCTCTTCAAGGAGGAGCGATGCACGCTCCCGCGCCGGCACTGCGTGTGGTGCCGAGACGACACCGGAACCGGCGAACGGTTCCCGCCGCACCCGCGATGTCGGCGATCTCCTCGGTGAGCGTGGACATCGTGATCCCCGTGTTCAACGAGGAACGGGCGCTGCCGGGCTGCATCGCCGTCCTGCACGACTACCTCGGCCTGTGGTTTCCGTTCCAGTGGACGATCACCATCGTCGACAACGCGAGCACCGACGGCACCCGCGTGGTCGCCAGGGCCATCGCCCGGCGGCGATCGCACGTGCGGGTGCTGTGCCTGGACCGCAAGGGCAAGGGACACGCACTGCGCACCGCGTGGTCGGACAGCCGCGCCGACATCGTGGCGTACATGGACGTCGACCTGTCCACCGGCCTGGACGCGCTGTTGCCGCTGGTGACCTCCCTGGCCAGCGGTCACTCCGACATCGCGATCGGCTCGCGGCTGGCCCCCGGGGCCCGCAACGTCCGCGGCGCCAAACGGGAGCTGATCTCCCGCGGCTACAACGCGCTGCTCCGGCTGACCCACGGCGTACGGTTCCGCGACGCGCAGTGCGGCTTCAAGGCGGCCAGGACCAGTGTGATCCGCCCGCTGTTGCGACACGTCAAGGACGATTCCTGGTTCTTCGACACCGAGCTGCTGCTGCTCGCCGAGCACAACGGCCTGCGGGTGCACGAGGTGCCGGTGGACTGGGTGGAGGACGTCGACAGCCGGGTCGGGCTCGCCGGCACGGCCGCGGTGAACCTGCGAGGCCTGCTCCGGATCGCGCTGGCGAAGGCCACCGGCGGGGCGAGGGTGGCGGGGCTGCCGTCGCGGCCCATGCCCCGGCCGACCCACCCCGACGCGGTGCTCGCCGCGCGGAGCCGGGCCGGGCTGCGCCGGGCGCTGGCGTTCGGCGTCGCCGGCGCGCTGCCCGCGGCGGGCGCGCTGGGCGTGTACGCGCTCCTGCGGACCTGGTGCCCGCCGCCCGCGGCCGGTCTGGCCGCGGCGGGTCTGATCACGCGGTTGAACACCAGGGCCGGCTGGCTGAGCGCCTTCACCGGAGAGGGCGGCTCGCCCGCGCCGGAGCACCTCCCGGGCCCCCTGGTGTTCGGCCTCTACTCCGTGCCCGCCGTCGGCGCGCTGTCCCTGCTCCGCGCGGCGGTCCACCGGCCTGCCCGGCCCCTCGAGCTCGCCACGCTCCTGGTCGCGTCCGCCGCCGGCACCGCCGGGCACCTGGCCCTGCGCCAGGCCGCCCGCCCGGCCGCTCCAGCGCCGGCCACGCCCATCCGTTTTCCCGGAAGGCGCGGCGGCGACGTCTGACTGAATGAGCAACCAGGAAGGTGTGGGGCGTTTCCGGGAGGCTCACCATGAGGGCATCACTCGCCCGTGACGAATCGTCTCCCGGAAGGCGGCCGACGATCCGCGGGAAGGCGAGAAACCCGCGAGAACGCCGGACGGCACCAAGGAGGCCATCGAATGGCCGGACACGACACAGCCACCGCCCTGGAACGGACCGGCCGTCCGCTCCCCGGAGCGCATCGCGACGGCCCGGCTCGCGGGGGACACCGCGGGAGACACCGTGGGGGACACGGTGCCACCGCACCGGCCGCGGAAGACACGAGACCCTCGGCATGACCGCCACCCGAGCGGGAACGGCCCCCGCGCCGGCCCGCGAGACCGCGCTCACCCGGCAGGCGGCTGTGGGGGTCCTGCTGGCGGTCGTCGCCGCAGCCGTGGCGTTCGCCCTGCACGGCACGACGTTCTGGGGAGTGGACTTCGGGGTCTTCCACGGAGCCGGGACGACCGTGCTCCACGGAGGATCACCGTACGACGCCGCCTACAACCAGTTCCTGCTGTTTCTGTATCCGCCGTTCGCGGCGGTGCTGTTCACCCCTCTCGGACTGCTGAAGGCGAACGCCGCCTACGCGCTGTGGACGCTGCTCTCCGTGCTCGCCCTGGAGGGCGTGGTCTGGATGCTGCTGGGCGCCGTGGGCGTCGGCCCCCGTGGCCGCAGGGCCACCCTGACTCTCGCGGTGACGGTGGCGGCGCTTCCGCTGTCCCCGATACTGAGCAACCTCTCGCTCGGGCAGGTCAACCTCATCCTCATGATCGTCATCCTGGACGACCTGCTCCACGACCGCGGAAGGCTGCGCGGTATCGGCGTCGGCGTCGCCGCGGGGATAAAGCTGATCCCCCTCATCGTCATCCTCTATTTCCTGGCGACCCGCCGCTTCCGCGCCGCCGCCGTGGCCGCCGTGAGCTTCGCCGCGACCGTCGCGATCGGATTCCTGCTGATGCCCGGGGCCTCCCGGACATATTGGAGCGGAACATTCCTGGACGCCTCGCGCGGAGTCTCCGAAAGCGCGAACCCCTACAACATGTCGATCCGCAGCATGCTCCTGCGGCTGCCCGCTCCCGAGGCGCACTCCCCGTGGCTCCTGCTGGCGATCAGCGCCGTGGTGGGAATCGGCGGGCTGGCGGTGGCGGGCCGGGCCGTCAGAAGCGGTAACGAACACGCCGGGATCGTCGCCTGCGCCGTCACCGGCCTGCTCGTCTCCCCCACCACCTGGCCGGCCCACTGGGTGTGGTGCGTCCCGCTCCTGGTGTTCTGGGCCGGGCGCACCCGGCGCGGCACGTGGTCACCGTACGAGAGACTCGGCTTCACGGCGCTGTCCCTGATCCTGCTCGCACCGTCCTACTGGATGTTGCGGATGTTCGTGGAGGGGGACCCCGGGGTCCAGGCGAGCTTCTGGCCGCAGTTGTTCGTCAAGATCTACGCGCCCCTCGGCCTGCTGATTCTCGCGGCGATCGCCGTCTTCCTGTGGCGCGGTGACCGCCGGGCACGTGAGGGGGCACCCCTCCTGTCCTGACCGTTTCGCCCTGTGGCGTGCGGTGGGCGCGTGCCCCGGCGGTCCGCCGGTTCCGGTGAGGCCCGGAACCGGCGGATCCGGGTCGGCGAATCCGGGTCAGCAGCTACCCGCGCCGATCTGGTTGGACGTCTTCGTGGCGACGACGCTGTTGTTGGCGTCGAACGCCTGGACCCTGGTGGAGATGAAGACGTGCGGGACGAGAGGCGTGCACTTCACCGACGGCGCGCTGAACGCCTGCGAGGTTCCCTGGGAGGCGACCCGGCAGGAGATGCTGAGCTGGCTGTCGGGCCCCTCCCAGGTCTTCCAGAGGGAGACGCAGACCCGGGCGTACTGCCCGGAGCCGTTGGAGTAGCTTCCGGATCCCTTCCAGTAGCCGCCCTGAAGGATGGTGTAGCCGACGTCGATCTGGGTGGCCAGCGCGGCGGCGGGGGTCGCCGTGGTCAACGGCACACCTCCGATCAGAGCGAGGCTCAGGCCACCCGTGGCGATTGCGCTGCGGATCTTCATATGCGGTGGATCTCCAAGAATGAAGACGAGGACGTCCGCGGTCCGGACGGCCCCGCCGGCACCGGAACGAGGTGCCGGATCATGGAACGGCCGGAACGGATATCCTTCGTTAAGGAATTGTTCACAGGAATCGCGGTGCGGGTTCACGACGAGGTCGCGAACCCGATCTCGGGCATGGGCGGGTTCCAGCCGCCCATGCCCGAGACCGTGAGCCCCGGCGCCACCGGGGCCGGCCGTACCGGCGCCGGGGAGTCCTCGTCAGGTGGCCGGGATCCTGTTGGAGATCTTGGTGGCGACGACGTTGTTGTAGGCGTCGAACGCCTGGACCCGGGTGAAGATCTCGTCGCCGGGCCAGAACTTGATCGGCACCGACGGCGCGCTCCACGACTGCGCGCTGCCCACGGACGTGGTCCGGCACGCGCCGCTGAGCTTGCTGTCGGGCAGGGCCAGCCTGTCGACCCAGATTTCTACACAGGCCCGGGCGTACTGCCCGGAGCCGTTGGAGTAGCTTCCGGATCCCTTCCAGTAGCCGCCCTCACGGACGGTGTAGCCGACATCGATCGTGGTGGCCGTCGCGGCTTCGGCGGGGACCGCCGCGGCCAGCGCGGCACCGCCGATCAGAGTGAGACCTGCCATCGCCGAGGCGATGGCACTGCGGATCTTCATGTGCTGGGGTTCTCCAGAAAACGAAGGTGAAGACCTCGACGGGCTGGTCAGGAGCCCGTGCCGACAAAGTGATCATGTCACCCAGCGATCTTGAATGTAACTCCGATCTCATATATCGGACATGCAATAACCTGCGCTGAAGAGTGGCCGTAGAGACTGTTCCGAACACGGTCGGCGGGCGTCGGGAGCCGGGCCGACGGTCTCAGGGGGCCGGGTCCACGGCCTTGCCGTTGGTCTCGGGACCGGCCCCGCCGGAGGCGGTGCCGGCGGTGGTGCCGGCGGTGGTGCCAGGGGTGGTGCCGGCGGTGGCACCGGGGGTGGCGCCGTTCAGCAGGGAACGGGCGAGACCGAGGCCGGTGCCGCCGAGCGTGAGGGCCTTGGCGAGCATCTCCTCGATGCCCTGGGCGCCGTTGAGGACGACCATGTGGTCGACGTTGCCGAACGCCCTGGCGCCCGCCTCGACGATCTGGGGCCAGTTCTCGGCGAGCTGCTGGGCGATGACCGCCTCCTGGTTCTCGGCGAGGGCCTCGGAGCGGGCACGGATCGCCTCGGCCTCGGCCAGACCCTTCGCCTTGGCCGCCTCCGCCGCCGCGAGCCCCTGGGCCCTGGCCGCTTCGGCGGCGGCCAGGCCGCGGGCCTTGGCCGCCTCCGCCTCGCCGAGACCGGTGGCCTTCGTCGCCTCGGCAGCCGCGATGCCGCGCAGCCGTACCGACTCCGCTTCGGCCGCGGCGGCCTGCTTGACCTGGGAGGCCTGCGCGGCGGCGCGGAGCTCGGTCTCGCGGGCCTCCGCCTCGGCTTGGGCGATGCGGGCGTCACGCTCGGCCTGAGAGAGGGTGACGGTCTCGTAGGCCCTGGCGTCGGCGGGCTTGCGGACCTGGGCCTGAAGCCGCTGCTCGGCCAGCGCCGCCTCCAGTTCGGCGGCGCGGGTCTCCTGGACCACGACCTCCTGGCGGGCCGAGGCCTCCGAGAGAGGGCCGGCCTGGCGGGACCGGGCCTGGGCCTCGTCGATCTCGGCCTGGTAGGCGGCCTGCTTGATCTGGGCGTCGCGCCAGGCGGCGGCCTTGTTGGCGGCGGCGATCTGCTCGGCCTCGGTGGCCTCCTGGTCGCGCTGCGCCTCGGCGATGCGGGCAGAGGCGGCGATCTTGGCGGCGTGCGGCTTGCCGAGGTTGGTGATGTAGCCGGTCTCGTCCTCGATCTCCTGGATCTGCAGGGAGTCGACGATCAGCCCGAGCTTGATCATTTCGTCGGCGGCCGAGGCGCGGGTCTCGCCGGTCAGCCGTTCGCGGTTGAGGATGAGGTCCTCGACGGTCAGGTTGCCGATGATCGAACGCAGGTGGCCGGTGAACAGCTCGTGGATGGCGCCGTTCATCGAGTCCTGCTGGTCGAGGAAGCGGCGGGCGGCGTTGGCGATGGAGTGCAGGTCGTCGCCCACCTTGTAGATCACCACGCCCTTCACCACCACCGGGATGCCCTGCTGGGTGACGCAGGAGACCTGGAGGTTGGCCGCGCGGCTGTCCAGGCGCAGGCGGCGAGCGGTCTGGAAGCCGGGGAGCACGGAGGTGCCCTTACCAGTGATGATCTTGAATCCGAGGCTGTCGGTGAGCTCGGTCCTGCCGCGCGCGCCGAGGCCGGAGATGATCAGCGCTTCGTTGGGCTCCGCCACCCGCCAGACGGCCTTGAACAGCATGATGAGGACGAGGAGCGCGACAAGAGCGGCGCCCCCGATGACGAGATACTCCGTAGGCATCGCAGTCTCCGCGGTGGAGGGAGAAGGACAGGGAAGGGGTCAGACGAGCGCGCGGGCGACATAGACCGTCCGCGGCGGGAAGTAGTCGACCACGACGACGATCGAGCCGGTGAGGATCTCCTCGTCGGGGAGCGTGGCGTATGCGTAGAACGCCTCGACGCCCCCGCGGACCGCCACCATCACCTCCCCGACCAGGCCGGGACCGATCCTGCCGGTGACCCTGCCCTGCTTACCCACCACACGAGGCTCCTCGCACCGTCATCGACCACTGAACCCCGAACGCGGACGCTACCCTGATATGTCTGATTTCACTAGCCGTTATGGCAGGTTATAAGTATTGCCGGACCGCCGGCGGCATACCGCGGCGTCCATTCTTCGGATATCACGAATAGCGTTCCAATACGGCGGGCAAAAGTTTGCCGGAAACGCCGTGTGGCGGCCATGTCCTTTCCTCCTGCTCGTGATGATCGCCCCATGACCGATTCCCCGGAGATCACCCCGCGCAGGGCCCGGGAGCTGGGCATGGACCGGCCCATCTCCCGCCGTGACTTCCTCGACGGCGTGGCCGTGGCCGCCGGGGTGACGGCGCTCGGCTCCCTGGCCGGATGCGCGGACTCCGACTGGCAGGACGCCATCGGCACCAAGGGCCTGAAGGTGCCGCCCGAGATCAGCTACCCGCCCGTGCTCACCGGGCTGCAGGGCAACACCCCTCAGGCGCTCAGCGTGGCCCACGCCCTCCGGGACGATCGGTTCTGGAAATACGCGGGCACCCCCGAACCCACCGGCGAGTCCTACGACCTGGTCGTCGTCGGCGGGGGGATCAGTGGTGTCAGCGCGGCCCACAGGTGGCTGGAGCGCGCCCCGGACGCCCGGATACTGATCCTGGAGAACCACGACGAGGTCGGCGGGCACGCCCGGCGCAACGAGTTCCACCCGGAGGGCCGGAGGGGACCGCTGATCGGTTACGGCGGATCGCAGTCGATCGAAGCGCCCTCGGTGTGGACCCCGGAGGGCAAGGACCTGCTCGACAAGATCGGGGTGAAGGTCCGTAAGTTCGAGAAGTACTTCGACCGGCGGCTCTACCCGGACCTCAAGATGCACGACAGCGTCTTCTGCGACCGGGAGAGCTTCACCCGGGAGAAACTGGTCGTCCTCCCCCCGGGGAAGAAGGCTCCCCGGTGGATCGCCGAGCTGCCCATCGCCGAGCAGGCCAAAAAGGACCTGCTCCTGCTCTACGGGAACCCGCCCGACTGGTTCCCCGGCCTGTCCGACGGCCAGAAGAAAGAACGCCTGGCCGGGCTGACCTACTCGGACTTCCTCAAGGACGTCTGCAAGGTCCACCCGGACGTGCTGCGGTTCGTCCAGACCATGCCGAACGACGAGTGGGGCTACGGCTCCGACGCCTTCGGCGCGATCGACGCCTGGGGCAGCGCGGACGATCACAACTACGCCGGGTTCCAGGGCCTGGGGCTCGACCGCTCCAGGCCGTCCAGGTACAACTCGCCGAGCATGATCAAGGGCTGGGGCGCGGACGACCCGTACATCTACCACTTCCCCGAAGGCAACCAGGCGATCGTCCGAATGATGATCGGCCGGATGATTCCGGGCTTCACCACGGCGACCGGCATGGACGACGTCAGCACCGCGACGTTCGACTACGACCGGCTCGACCTGCCCCGCAACCAGGTTCGCATCCGCCTGTCCAGCCCGGTGGTCTCGGCCGCCAACGACGGCGACCCCGCAACGGCCACCAGCGCCACGGTGGGTTACTTCGACGGGGAGCGGGTCAGGACCGTCCGGACCGCCAACGTGATCATGGCCTGCTGGAACATGGTGATCCCCTACCTCGTCGGCGACCTGCCGCCCGCCCAGAAAGACGCGCTGCGCAAGGCGGTCAAGGTGCCGCTGCTGTACTCGACGGTCCAGCTCCGCGGCTGGGAGGCATGGCGGCGGATCGGCGTCAGCCGCACCCGCTTCACCGGCGCCTACTGGTGCGTGGCCGAGCTCGACTACCCGGTGAGCATCGGGGACTACCGGCGCCCGAGGACCCCGGACCAGCCGATCAACGTGCACATGATCTCCACCCCCGCCGCGCCGGGCATGTCCCCGGCCAGCGGCTCCATCACCGGGCGCTACCGGCTGATGAAGACCCCCTACGACTACCTGGAATACAGCATCCGCGACCAGCTCACCCGCCTGCTCGGCCCGGGCGGCTTCGACCCGGGCCGCGACATCCAGGCGATCACGGTCAACCGGTGGGGGCACGGCTACGCGCCCGAGTACGCCACCCCGTGGGACCTCGACTTCTACCCCCGGGGCCCGTTCCCCGCGGCCCTGGCCCGCCGGCGGGCCGGCCGGATCGCGATCGCCAACTCCGACTCCGTGCCGGCCGCCTACGCCGACGCGGCCATCACGGCCGCCTACCGCGCGGTCGAGGAGCTGCAGGCGTGAACGGCCACCGCACGACGAGCGAGGAGCTGCAGGCGTGAACGGTCACCGCACGGCGAGCGAGGGGCGCACCGGACCCCGCCCATGGCTGCAGATCTTCCTGGCGGGCCTGACCCTGTGGGCGGCCACGGTCGTCGTCACGGTCTGGACCCAGAACACCAACCTGGTCCCGGCCGTGATCCTGCTCGGCAGCTTCCTGGTCCCGGTGACGTTCGTCGTGTGGGCCTATGAGAAGGGTCGCGGTCGCTACGTCACGGTCGAGCTGCTGTTCACGACCTTCCTCGTGGGCGGCGTGCTGGGCGTGCTGGGCGCCTCGATCCTGGAGGCCTACCTCCTGAAGCCCTCCGTCTTGATCTACGTCGGCGTCGGCCTGATCGAGGAGGGCGTCAAGCTGCTGGCGCTCGCCTTCGTGGCCAGGAAGATGCGCCGGCGCACCACCTTCGACGGCCTGGTGCTCGGCGCGGCGGTCGGCTTCGGCTTCGCGGCGTTCGAGAGCGCGGGCTACGCCTTCAACGCGCTGTTCAGCGGGGAGGGATCGTCACTGCGGCAGCTCGTGGAGACCGAGATCCTGCGCGGCGTCCTGGCTCCGGTCGGTCACGGCCTGTGGACCGCCATCACCGGCGGCGTCCTGTTCGCGGCCGGCCACGACGGCCGCTGGCGGATCACCCGCGGCGTGGTCCTGACCTACCTGGGCGTGTCGCTGCTGCACGCGCTCTGGAACTCCATGTACGGCATCGCGGTCGCGCTCACGCTGGTGCTGACCGGCCGGCCGTGGCAGTTCAGCGCGCTCAGGGTCGGGCAGATCCCCGACGTCACCGAAACGCAGGTCCACCTGAGCACCGTGCTCGACTGGGGCGGCCTCGTCCTGATCTCGGTGATCGCGCTGCTGTGGGCGCGTCACCTCTTCAGGCGGGCTTCCGCAAGCGGGTGAAGGCCCAGCTCATCCTGGGCTCGACCGCCCAGCGGGTCACCCGCCGCACCGGCTCGGTGCACAGCAGCGCGGCGAGCCCGGCCCCGAAGAGCGCGACGACCACCACACCCGGCAGGGTGGCGGCCCAGTCGCCGTAGAACCGTTCGACGATCTTCACGACCAGGCCGTGGAGCAGGTAGGCGTACATGGTCGCCGTGCCCAGCCCCGAGTACCACGTGCGCCGGGACGGCGTGACCGCCAGGAACGCCGCCACCAGCAGCGCGCCCGCGGCCAGCAGGGCCAGCCTGATCAGGCTGCCGGTGAGGTCGTCCACCCCGATCGCGTCGTTGGCGTGCCGCCAGCGGATCCACTCGGTCTTCACCTCGGCGTGCACGGCCAGCGCCACGAGCGCCCCGGCGGCCAGCGTGACCGCCCCGGCGACGCGCACCCATCGCCGCCTGAGCCACACGAAGTGCTCCGGCCGGAGCATGAGCCCGAGCACGTAGAAGGGCAGCAGCCCGAGCGTGCGGTTCATCGACAGCTCGTCGGGCAGCCGGCTCGTCCCCGACAGCAGCGACAGCGCGACGGCGACCACCAGCGGCCACCTGAGCTGCTGCCAGACCGGGGTGGACAGCCGCCACAGGAACAGCGACATCAGAAACCAGGTCAGGTAGTACGGGTCGAGCAGGCTGACGTCCAGCTTGCCGTACAGGATCAGGCGGGGCAGCGCGTAGACCAGCTCGAAGATCACGTACGGCACGGCGAGCGTGCTGATGAGTTTGCGCGCCTTGCCCGAGGAGAAGGTGAAGTTCCGCGAAAGGTAGCCGCTGAGCACGATGAACAGCGGCATGTGGAACAGGTACACGTAGAAGTAGGCCGCGTGCGCCAGCGGCACGTCCCGCAGGCCCTCGACGAGGTGGCCGGAGACGACCAGGACGATCGCCAGGAATTTGGCGTTGTCGAAGAACGGGTCCCGGTCGGCCGAGGGGCGGAAGGACACCCGGAGCGGGGTGGCGACACTCACAGCCCAGGGACGCTAACGAGCCCCGCCCAACGTCCGGCGAACGACCGATGGCCGTCCGGGGAACTTCCCCCGGACCGCGGCGGACCGCCCACGCCGTTCGCCCCTCACCTGTCCGTTCCGTCCGGGCACGCGGCCCGCCCGGCCTGAGCCCGCCCGTCCCGTCCCGTCCGGGCACGAGGAACCGCGCCCCGCCCGCCGTCTGAGCACGTGGAACCGCGCCCGGCCTGAGCCCGCCCGCGCCTACGCGTCGGCGCGGAGGGCGACGGCCGCGGCGCTGGCCTCCCAGAGGACCCGGGCCAGGCGGGGGTCGGTCATGCCCCGAGGGGCGTCCGCGAGGGCGCTCTTGGCGAAGTAGCGGCCCGGATGGGCGGCGCCGTCCGGATGGGTGGCGAGGTGGATCATGGTGCTCGCCCCCTGCTCGGCGGTCTGGCCCATGCCGGGGATGTTCTTCACCATCCACATCATGAACGTCCTCGGGGCGAACTCCGTCTTGATCACACCCGGGTGGAAGCAGGTGGCGCTCACCCCCGTCCCTTCGAGCCGCCGGGCCAGCTCCACGGTGAACAGCGCGTTGGCCTGCTTGGAGTCGCCGTACTGCAGCCAGCCGCTCCACCGGCGCCGCTCCCGGTTCAGGTCGGCCGGATCCAGGCGCCCGGTCTTGCCGGCACGGGACGAAGTGGTGATCACCCGGCCGGTGAGCCGCTCCAGCAACATGTTCGTCAGAAGAAACGGAGCGAGATGATTCACCTGAATCATCGTCTCGTGACCGTCGCGGGTGAGCGTCCGTTCGGTGGTCATGACGCCCGCGTTGTTGATCAGAACGTCGATCCGCGGGTAGCGGGAGAGCAGCTGCGCGCCCAGCCTGCGGACATCGTCGAGCGAGGTGTAGTCGCAGGTGAACGTCTCCGGGGCCATCCCGGAGACGGCCTTGACCCGATCGGCCGCCCGAGCGGTCCTGGCGGGGTCACGACCGACCAGCACGACCTGCCGCCCGCGCCCGGCTAGCCCCACCGCCGCGGCCTCGCCGATTCCGGCACTGGCCCCGGTAATCACACTAATCATCAGATCCTCCACTGCGCGAAAACCTTATCGGTGCTAGTCTCCTGTGCGATCTTCCGGAGGCGTATTAATCCCAAAGCAGCGCGAGCCTCCACACACTCAGAAGTTGGGACGAGTGGGCATGGGCTCTGGAAACCGGTCGATTCGGTTCAAGATCTTCTTGCTGCTGCTCTTACCCCTGCTGTCACTGAGCGCGCTGTGGGGTTTCGTCCTGAATCTGACCGTCGGCGACGGAGCCGCCCTGCTACGGGCGAACAACCTCTACCAGAGCGTCGGCATCACCTCCACCGACTTGGGACTCCAGCTCCAGGCCGAGCGGGCGCAGTCCTCGGTGGCGATCACCTCCCGGGTCCTCACCAGCGGGATCGGCGAGCAGCGCGGCCGCACCGACCGGGCGGTCGAGAAGTTCCGCGCCGCCGCCCTCAGCGACGGCGACTCCCAGGGCCCGGAGCTGCGCGCCTCGCTGGAGACGCTGCTCCATCAGCTCGACCGGCTGCCGGCCATCCGCGCCGGCATCGACAGCGGCCGCAGCGCCCGGCTGGAGGTGCTGTCGAACTACAACCAGATCCTGGACTCGGCCTTCCTGCTGTACGACCAGATGAGCGCGGTCCCCGACCTGTCGATCTTCCGGCAGGCCACGGCCATGCAGTCGATGGGCAACGCCCGCGAGATGCTCGCCAGGGAGAACGCGCTGATCAGCGGGGCGCTGATCGACGGCCGGATGTCCCTGGAGGAGCGCGACGCCTTCGCCGAGTACGCCTCCACCCGGCGCTTCCTGCACACGCGCGGCCTGTCGGCCCTCGACGACGAGCTGGGCAAGCCGTACCGGGACACCTTCGACTCCGCGGCCTTCGAGAAGTTCACCGCGCTGGAGAGAACCATCGCGGGAGCGGACGGCGGCCGGTTGCCCCTTCAGGCGGGCACCTGGAAGTCGACCACCAACGGAATCGTGACCTGGCTCGACCAGATCAACCTGGCCGCCTCCCACGAGCTGGCCAACCGGGCCCAGTCGGTGGCCACCGGCATCATGGTCCGGATCGCGGTCGCCGGCGGGATCGGCCTGATCGCGGTGATCACGTCGATCATCATCTCGGTCCGCTTCGGCCGCCGCCTGGCCGGCGAGCTGGCCGGGCTCCGCTCGGCGGCGCTGGACCTGGCGGACGTCCGGCTCCCCGGCGTCGTGGAACGGCTGCGGCGCGGCGAGGAGGTGGACGTGCAGACCGAGGCGCCGCCGATCAGCGCGGGCGGCTCGGTCGAGGTCCACGACGTGGCCCAGGCCTTCAGTTCGGTGCAGCACACCGCCGTGGAGGCCGCCGTCGGCCAGGCCAACCTGCGCCGCGGGGTCAGCCAGGTCTTCGTGAATCTGGCCCGGCGCAACCAGGGACTGCTCCACCGGCAGCTCACCCTGCTGGACAGCATGCAGCGCCGGGCGAACGACCCCGACGGCCTTGAGGACCTGTTCCGGCTCGACCACCTGACCACCCGCATGCGGCGGCACGCGGAGAGCCTGATCATCCTGTCCGGCGCCGCGCCCGGCCGAGCCTGGCGCAGGCCGGTGGCCGTGGTCGACATCGTCAGGGCCGCCATCGCCGAGGTCGAGGACTACAAGCGGGTCAACGTGCCGCCGATGCCCGACGCCTCGCTCGACGGGGCCGCGGTCGCCGACATCACCCACCTGATAGCCGAACTCATCGAGAACGCCACGATCTACTCGCCGCCGCAGACCACGGTGACCGTGCGCGGCGACGTGGTGGCCAACGGGTTCGCCGTCGAGGTGGAGGACCGGGGCCTGGGCCTGAGCTCCATGGAGTACGCGGCGATCAACGAGCGGCTGGCCAGCCCGCCGGAGTTCGATCTCGCCGACAGCGACCGGCTCGGCCTGTTCGTGGTGGGCCAGCTCGCCGCCAGGCACGGCGTCCAGGTCCTGCTGCGCGGCTCGCCCTTCGGCGGCACCACGGCCATCGTGCTCATCCCCCGCACGGTGCTCGCCGAGACCCCCTCCCCGCTCGCCCTGACCGCCGAGCGGATCGACGAGCGGCCGACGGACCTCTTCAAGCCCGCCGGGCCCGCCGCCCTGACCCCTGCGCGCCCGGAGCAGCAGCCGCCCCGGGCCGACTCCGGGCTGCCCCGCCGGACGAGGACGGCCCCTCCGGCCACGAGCTCCCCCGCGCCGCCTCTCGCCGCCCCGACCCTGGCCGTGGTGGCCGACCTTCCGGGCCGCGAGAGCGCCCATGGCAGCGTCCACGAGACCGCCCGTGAGACCGCCCGCGACAGCGCCCGTGAGGGCGGGCACGAGCCGGCCGGTGGATCCGCCCGCGGAACGGCCGGCGAGCCCGCTAGCGAGACCACCGGGCCGGGGAACCTGCCCCGGCGGGTACGGCAGGCCAACCTGGCCCCACAGCTCCGGCAAGAGCCCCCGGCGCCTGTCGAGCCGGAACGGGCACCGGAGCCCCCCGAGCGCTCCGAACGCTCCCCGGACGAGGTCCGCGCCCTGTTCTCCGCCTTCCAGGCGGGTGCGCGGCGTGGGCGCGAGGAGCAGGGAAACGACTTCGCACACCAGACGACAGGCGACAAGGGGGACAAATGACCGGAAAAGTAACTAACACCGGCGAGCTGAACTGGCTCCTCGACGACCTGACCACCAGGGTGGGCGCGGTACGCCAAGCGGTGATCCTGTCCACCGACGGGCTCGCCGTCGGCTTCTCCAAAGGCCTCAGCCGAGAGGACGCCGAGCACCTGTCCGCGGTCGCGGCCGGGTTCCAGAGCCTGGCGCGCGGAGCCGGCCGCCATTTCGGCGGCGGTGAGGTACGTCAGACGATCGTGGAGATGGAATCGGCGTTCCTGTTCGTCACGGCCGCCGGGCAGGGCACCTGCCTGGCCGTGCTGAGCAGCTCCGACGCCGACGTCGGCCACATCGCCTACGAAATGGCGATGCTGGTCAAGCGGGTCGGCCAGCACATCTCCACCCTTCCGCGCCAAGGCCTGTCGTGAGCGAGCAGGGCATGGACGCGGTGCACGGATCGTTCGGTCCCCCAGCCGAAGGCGCGGGGATCGGATGACGCAGTGGATGGACGAGGAGGCCGGACCGGTCGTCCGGCCCTACGCGCTCATCGGAGGCCGTACCCGGTCCTCCGGTGACGCGCTGGACCTGGTCGCGATGGTCACCGCGACCGGCGCCGTCGCGACCGGCGGGTTCACCCCGGGACCGGAACAGGAACGCATCCTCTCCCTGGTCACCACCGCGACGTCGGTCGCCGACGTCGCCTCGGAGCTCGACCTGCCGCTCGGCGTGGTCCGCGTGCTCCTCGGTGACCTGCAGGACCACCAGCTCATCTCGATCGGGCGCGCTTCGGCGAGCGAGCGCATTCTCAAGGAAGTGATCAATGGACTTCGGGCCCTCTGACGAACCCGTCGCGCTCAAGATTCTCATCGCGGGCGGCTTCGGGGTGGGCAAGACCACGCTCGTCGGCGCGATCAGCGAGATCCGTCCGCTGCGCACCGAGGAGGTGCTCTCCGATCGCGGCATCGGCATCGACGACGTCGAGGGCGTGGAGGGCAAGACCACCACCACGGTCGCGATGGACTTCGGCCGCATCACGATCCGGGAGGGCCTGGTCGTGTACCTGTTCGGCACCCCCGGTCAGGAGCGGTTCTGGTTCATGTGGGACGAGCTGTCCTACGGCGCGCTGGGCGCGGTCGTGCTGGCCGACACCCGGCGGCTGACCGACTGCTTCCCCTCGATCGACTACTTCGAGCAGCGCGGGACGCCGTTCATCGTGGCGGTCAACTGCTTCGACGGCGCGGACCGCTACGAGGCCGATGACGTGCGGATCGCTCTCGACCTGGACCCGGACGTGCCGGTGCTGCTGTGCGACGTACGGCGCCGCGCCTCGGCCAAGACCGTGCTGGTGACGCTCGTGGAGCACTCCCTCAAGGTGCTGACGGCGAGCCAGCGCTGACCGGACCCGGTAGTCCGCGATTCCCGTCGCGAACCACCGGCCTGTCACGGCCTCCGGGGGTCACAATGCCCGGAGGCCGCTGATCACTTCCTGCAGCAGGCTCTCCGCGGGCGGCGTGGCCGCCGGCAGCGGCGACCGCACCAGGATCAGGCCCTGATCCAGCAGATCCCCCAGCAGAACCTTGATCACCCCGATCGGCAGCCCGACGTCCGAGGCGATCTCCACGATCGGCCGCGTCCGCCTCATCAGGCCGAGCAGCCGCCGGTGCTCCGAGCCCAGGTGCGATCTGGCGGAGACCGCCGACCCCGTGGCCACCACCATCGACAGCAGATCGAACGCGGCGGAGGACGTGCTGGTCCGCCCGCCGGTCAGCGCGTAGGGACGGACGACCGGCCCCGCCTCCTCATCGACCCACTCGATGTCGTCGCTCATTGGCCGGCCACCCGGGGGCCGGTGGCGAGATGCTGGCCGACCCGGGTGACCAGGCGGGCCATCTCGTAGGCGATCAGGCCCACGTCGGCGGCACCCGTGGTCATGACCGACAGGCAGCTTCCCTGGCCGGCCGAGGTGACGAAGAGGAACGCGGAGTCCATCTCCACCATCGTCTGGCGTACGGCCCCGCCGCCGAACTGCAGGCTGGTCCCCTTGGCCAGGCTCTGGAAGCCGGAGGCCACCGCGGACAGATGGTCGGCGTCCTCCTTGCTCAGCCCCCGGGACGAGGCCACCATCAGCCCGTCGTTGGACAGGATCAGCGCGTGTGAGACGTCCGCCACGCTCGTGACGAAGTCATCCAGAAGCCAATACAGCTCACCCGGCACGTGATTAAGCCCCTTCCCCTGTGGTGGTCACGCTCGTTCTGGGCCCTCGTCGGTTCAACGGATCCGCCTTCGCGGCCGTGCCTCCGGCTTTCGAACCCCGTTCACTGCTCCATACCGCCGTCCTCACCGTTGTCCTCCCCCTCCGACCGTCCGCGGCGCCACCCCGCCTGCAGCGAGCTCAGCAGCGCCCGCGCCTCCTCGGGCGATCGCTCCTCCGGCTCGGCGACCGAGACGGGCTCCTGTCGCAGCTGCGGCGAGATGTTCGCCTGGCGCACCCGGCGGGGCAGCCCGCCGTTGCCGCGCCGCTGCGGCGCCTTCCACAGCCCGGCCGGGACCGGCACCACGGGCTCGACGGCCTTGACCAGCTCCACGGGCTTGACGACGCGCACGGGCTCGGCGGACTCGGCCGGCTCCAGCAGCGCCGGCCCCTGCGGCTCCATCGGCTCCGGGTCGCCCAACAGCGACTCCGGCAGCAGGATGACCACGCCGGTCCCGCCGTACGGCGAGGTCCGCAGCGTCACCCCGACCCCGTAGCGCGCGGCCAGCAGCCCGACCACCGCGAAACCGAGCCGCTCGGTCTCGGCGGGGTCGAACTCCGGCGGGCTGGCCAGCCGCTCGTTGATCGCGGCACGCTTGTCCGCGGTCATGCCGAGTCCCCTGTCCTCGATCTCGATCGTGAACCCCCGGCCCACGAGCTCGCCCCGCACCGAAACCTCGCCTCCGGGCGGGGAGAAGATCGTGGCGTTCTCGATGACCTCGGCGAACAGATGCATCATGTCCGCCACCGCACCGCCGACCAGGGTGGTGCCGGGCATCGGGTAGATCCGCACCCGGGCGTAGTCCTCGACCTGGGCGGCGGCGCCGCGCAGCACGTCCTCCATCAGCACCGACGAGCGCCACTTGCGGCCCGCGGCCCCGCCGGAGAGGATCACCAGGCCCTCGGCGTGGCGGCGCATGCGGGTGGTGAGGTGGTCGAGCCGGAACAGGCTCTCCAGCGCCTCGGGGTCCTCGGCCTGCTTCTGCATCCCGTCGAGCAGCTTGAGCTGGCGCTGCAGCAGGGACTGGCTGCGCCGGGCGAGGTTGCGGAAGGACTGGGCGGCGCCCTCGCGCAGCCTGGCCTGCTCCACGGCGGAGTCCACCGCGCGGTGCTGGACGCTGTCGAAGGCGGCGGCGACGTCGTGGACCTCGGCCGTGCTGCCCAGCGATTCCAGCGGGGGCGCCTCGACCGCCACGTCCACCGGCTCGCCCCTGCGCAGCTTCTCCATGACCCGCGGCAGCCGTATCTCGGCCAGGTCGGTGGCGGCGTTGCGCACCGCGGCCAGCTCCCGGGTGAGCCCGCGCCCCACCCGGTAGGAGACCAGCAGCGACGCCAGGACCGCGGCGAGCCCCAGCACACCGGCGATCCCGGCCCTGGCGAAGGTCGCCAGGGCCGACGGGGTCGCCTGGTCGACGAGCGAGAGACCGGCGGTCGTCAGGGATCTCTGGTAGGAGGTCTCCAGATCGTCGCTGACGGCTCGCCAGTCGGTGGCCGGCACCCTGGCGCCGTCCAGCAGGCGGCCCTCCAGACCGGTGAACCTGGCCGTCAGCGGCGAGGCCGCCAGCTCGGCGAACGGCGCGCGCAGCACCGGGTCCAGCTCCGCCAGCCCCTGCTCCAGGAGGAAGGCCCGCTTGGTGGACATCTGGCCGAACAGCCGCAGCTCACCGGCCGACAGGGGGCGCCCGGCCGCCAGCGCGCCGGCGGCGAGCGCCCGCTCCCGGCTGAGGAAGTCCTTGGAGTAGCCGATCATGATGATGCCGCGTGACTGCCGGCTGAGCACCTGGTCGTCGCTGACGCTCGTGCTGGCGAACATCCGCTGCATCGCGTCGGGCACCAGGCCGAACTCACGGGCGAGCACGACCGGCCCGATCCGGCCGTCGTCGATCTTGGCCCGGACCGTGTCGAGCGCGCTCGCGCGCGCCGTCAGCTCGTCGACGGCGGCCCTCACCTCTGCCGTCATGATCGAGCGGGCCGAGTCGGAGCCCGCCCCCTCGCGCAGGCGGGCGCGGGCCTGGTCGGTCACGGCGCGCTGGCCGGTCAGGGTGGCGCGGTCGGCGGCCACGCGGGTGGCCAGATACTCCGCCGACAGGAGATGCTCGCGCTCGACGGAGGTGACCAGGTCGGTGGCGGGCTTGCCGACCGCGTCGTAGAGCGCGTCGGCGTTGAGCAGGCTCATCGAGTCACCGACGGTGACCGTGGCCGCGAAGCCCCACAGGGCGACCAGCGAGGTCAGCGGGATGGCCACCAGTACCGAGATCTTGAACCGGATGGACCTGCTCGATGCCATGTCACCTCTACGGTTCGGTCTCGGAGCGCCGGTGGCGGAGACCTCCGGACGATCTCTAGATCGCCGACGAGGATAGCACTGACTAGTCCCGTTATTCGTATCCTATTTGTGACATGTCATGAAAGAGTCAAGAGAAGTGACAAGTCAGCCGAGAGCGGCACGTGAGGCGCGGGACCCCTCGCGCACCCAGGTCAGCTGCGCCAGCCGTACGGCCAGCACGCCGACCAACGCGACCTCGGTGCCCAGCAGAACCCGCTCGACGAGGCCGATCAGCACCCGGTCGCCGGGAAGCGCCACGTAGGTGATCGCCAGCAGTCCGAACCCGCCCGCCAGCGCCAGCCACTCGACCGGCCTGGCCACCGGTCGCCACCGCTCGTCCTGGCCGAGCCGGGCCACCATCAGCGCGCCCGCCAGGGGCATGACGACGAACGCGGCGATCGACACGTAGCGGTGCACCTCGGCGTTCAGGTCCAGCGCCAGCCCCGGGGCGGTGGTCGGCACGATCGCGATGACGACCAGCGCCGCGCTCCAGGCGAGCATCAGCCGCCGCGCCGCCGCCCCTACCGGCGCCCTGGCCGCCCGCAGCCCCGCGACCAGCGCGAAGGACGCGACCCCCAGGGACGCCATCGCGAACTCGGTGGCTCCCCCGCGGTCCAATACGGCGTACTCGCTGATCGTCAGGTTGAGCGGGTCCAGGTACGGATCCGCGTCGATCTGACCGATGACCGTGGCCACGACGGCCATCACGATCCCGGCGCAGGAGACCAGGGGATAGAGCCTCTTCAACGCGAGCATGCGTCAAGACTGTCCCGCAGTGCCCCGTCCACGTATCCGGCGACGCCCCTGACACGACCCTGACCCATCCCTGAGAGGGCGCCACGGCGGGGGCGGGAGCCGGGGTCGGCCGCGGGCTTCGGCGTAGCGGACCCCGACGGCCGTCAGCCGCGGGCTTCGGCGTAGCGGGTCCTGACGGCCGGCGTGGCCTCCGCCTCGAAGCGTCCGGTCCCGCCCGCCTTCCAGGCCGGGGGCTCGTCGTCGCCGCTGAGCAGCCACGCGGCCTGCCGCGCCGCGCCGTCCGCGACGTACTCGCCCGGCTCGGGGACGAGCACCGGTCGCCCGAAGACCGCCGGGGCGATCCGCCGTACGGCCTCCGACCGGGCGCCGCCCCCGATGAGCAGCACCCGGGCCGGGTCCAGTCCCAGGGCGTCGAAGGCGTCGGCCATGTGGCAGAGCAGGCCCTCCACGGCGGCCCTGGCCAGGTGGGCCGGGGTGGAGGTGGCCAGGGTCAGGCCGTGCAGCGATCCGGTGGCGTCGGGCAGGTTCGGGGTCCGCTCCCCCTCCAGGTACGGCACGCAGACCAGGCCGCCCGCCCCCGCGGGGGCCTCCAGGGCGAGCCGTCCGAGCCGGTCGAGATCGACCCCGAGCAGCCGGGCGGCGGCGTCGAGCACCCGGGCCGCGTTGAGCGTGCACACCAGCGGCAGGAACCGCCCGGTGGCGTCGGCGAAGCCGGCCACCGCACCGCTGGGATCGGCGCTCGGGCCGGCGGCGACCGCGAAGGCGGTCCCCGATGTCCCGATCGACACCACCACGTCCCCGGGCTCGGCCCCGACCCCGAGGGCCGCGGCCATGTTGTCCCCGGTCCCGGGCGCCAGCCGTACCGGCCCCTGAGCGCCGCTCAGGACGCGCAGTTCGCCCGCCGGGTCGCGGGGGCCCAGCACACGCGGCAACTCGGGAACGGCGCCGAAGGCCGTCCGGAGGAGATCGGTCCGGTAGGAGCCGGTCGCGGGCGACCAGTATCCGGTCCCGGACGCGTCGCCCCGGTCGGTGACGAACTCCCCGCCCAGCCGCCAGGTGAGCCAGTCGTGCGGCAGGCACACCCGCGCCGTACGGCGGGCGTTGCCGGGCTCGTGCTCGGCCAGCCAGCGCAGCTTGGTCACCGTGAACGAGGCGACCGGCACGCTGCCGACCGCCTCGGCCCACTCCGCCGGCCCGCCCAGCTCCGCGACGAGGTCCCGGGCGGCCCCGGCCGAGCGGGTGTCGTTCCACAGCAGCGCGTCGCGCACGACGGCGCCGGACTCGTCCAGGCAGACCATGCCGTGCTGCTGGGCGCCGACGCTCATCGCCGCGACGCCGTCCAAGCCGCCCGCCCGCGCGACCGCCTCCTGGAGCGCCGTCCACCAGGCCTCCGGATCGACCTCGGTCCCGTCCGGATGGGCCGCGCGCCCCTGCCGCACCAGGGCGCCCGTCTCGGCGTCCCTGATCACCACCTTGCAGCTCTGGGTCGAGGAGTCGACCCCGGCCACGAGGGTCATCCGCGGACCCCCAGCAGGTGCTCCAGGGCGAGCTGGTTCAGGCGGGAGAAGTGGAAGCCGCGCGCGGCGGCCCGGTCGAGGTCGAAGTCGTCGCGGTGCAGGTCCTCCAGCGTCTCGCCCGGGGCCAGCGTGGGCTCCGACAGCTCGGCCACCCGGCTCGCGGCGAGCGCCTCGGCGACCTCGGGGTCGGCGCGGTAGGCCTTCGCCTTCTCCCTGAGGATCAGGTAGGTGCGCATGTTGGCCGCGGCCGAGACCCAGACGTCCTCGGCGTCCTCGGTGCGCAGCGGCTTGTAGTCGAAGTGCCGGGGACCGTCGTACCCGGCGTTCTCCAGCAGGTCCACCAGGAAGAAGGCGTTCTTCACGTCACCGTGACCGAAGACCAGGTCCTGGTCGAACCGGGGGCCGTGCTGGCCGTTGAGATCGATGTGGAAGAGCTTGCCGTGCCAGAGCGCCTGCGCGATGCCGTGCGCGAAGTTGAGCCCGGCCATCTCCTCATGGCCGACCTCGGGGTTGAGCCCGACCCGTTCGGAGTGCTCCAGCTCGTTGATGAACGCCAGCGCGTGGCCGACGGTCGGCAGGAGGATGTCGCCGCGCGGCTCGTTCGGCTTGGGCTCGATGGCGAACCTGATGTCGTAGCCCCGGTCGATCACATAGGAGGTCAGCAGGTCCATGCTCTCCTTGTAACGGCTGAGCGCGGCCCTGATGTCCTTGGCGGCCCCGGACTCGGCGCCCTCGCGGCCACCCCAGCAGACGTAGGTGGTCGCGCCGAGCTCGGCGGCCAGGTCGACGTTGCGCATCACCTTGCGCAGGGCGTGGCGCCGCACGTCGCGGTCGTTGCTGGTGAACCCGCCGTCCTTGAAGACCGGGTGGGTGAACAGGTTCGTGGTGGCCATCGGGACCTTCAGCCCGGTCTCGGCCAGGGCCTTCTTGAAACGCTCGATCGCCTTGTCCCGGTCCGGCTCGACGGCCAGCAGGTCGTCGTCGTGGAAGGTGACGCCGTACGCACCGAGCTCGGCGAGCCGGTGGACGCTCTCCACCGGATCGAGCGGGGCCCGGCTCGCGTCTCCGAACTGGTCACGGGCCTGCCAGCCGACGGTCCACAGGCCGAAGGTGAAGCGGTCTTCGGGCTTTGGGGTGTAGTCGCTCATGTGTGGTCCTCCGATTTAATCCACTTTATGGACTTAATATGGGACGAGGTGGTGGGATCGTCAAGAGGTGGGTGTTTCATGACGCAGGCCGTACGCCATGACTCGATGCGTGCCCGCAACCTCGGCGTGGTCCTGGCCGAGGTGCGCCGGAGCGGCCCGATCACACGCGCGGCGCTGGCCGAGATCACCGGCCTGACCAAGACCACGGTGTCCAAGATGGTCGGCGACCTGCTCGAGGCGGGCATGGTCACCGAGTCGGGCGCGCTGCGGGACGGCGAGCGGGGACGGCCGGGCACGGCGGTCGGCCTTAGCGGGCACCGGGTGGCGGCGCTCGGCCTGGAGATCAACGTCGACTACCTGTCGGTCTGCGTCGTCGATCTCACCCTCTCGGTACGGCTGCGCTGTGCACAGGCTGTGGACAACCAGGCCGCATCTCCTGTGGAAACACTGTCTCACCTGCAAGAACTTGCCCACAGAGCTGTGGATGAAGCCCGTGCACAAGGTCTCACCATCGCCGGGGCCGCCCTCGCCGTCCCCGGCCCCGTGGACGACGGGCTGCTCCACACCGCCCCGAACCTCGGCTGGCACGACGTCCGCGTGGGCGACCTGCTGGACTTCCCCGTGACCGTGGAGAACGAGGCCAATCTCGCGGCGCTGGGCGAGCTGTGGTTCGGCTCCGGCACGGACGACTTCCTCCACGTGTCAGGAGAGATCGGCATCGGCGCCGGCCTGGTGGTCGGCGGCGCCCTGTTCCGCGGTGCCCGCGGCCTCGCCGGGGAGCTCGGACACGTGATCGTCTCTCCCGACGGTCCTCCCTGCCGTTGCGGGGGCCGGGGCTGCCTGGAGCAGTACGCCGGGCAGGAGGCCCTGCTGCGCGCAGCCGGCCTGGGCGGGGTGCCCGAGCTCGTGGAGCGCCTGCGGGCGGGCGAGGCGAGCGCGCTGGAGGCCTGCGAGCGCGCCGGGCACGCGCTCGGCGTCGCGCTCACCTCCGCGATCCATCTGATGGACCCCGCGACGGTCGTACTGGGCGGCATCTTCGCCCCGCTGTTCCCATGGATCCACGGCCCGGCCCACGAGACGATGAACGCCCGGCTGGCCCGGATGCGCCGCGCCGTCCCCGAGCTCACGGTCTCCCGGCTCGGCGGCGACGCCGCCACCCTGGGCGCCGCCGGGCAGGTCATCCACCGGATCGTCGCCGACCCCTGGACCCACGTGGCCACCTCCCGGACGGCCGCCGGCCCGCGCTGACCCGGGCAGGCGCTTCCCGGACGGCCGCCGCCCACGCCGACCCGGACGGCCACCTCCCGGACGGCCGCCGCCCACGCCGACCCGGGCGGCCACCTCCCGGACGGCCGCCCGCGCCGACCCGGGGCGTCGGCCCCGCCGGAGCGGGGCCGACGGCCGCGCCGTACGCCTCGGCTACAGCCCGGACGGGTCGCGGCCGACGCTGATCTCCTCGGCGATCCGCAGGAACCCATGGTCGTCAAGGCCCGGGACGTCGACCAGCCGCCGCCGGAGCACGGCGACCACCTGGGCGACGTCCGCTCCGGCGTAGCCCACCGCGACCTCGTGGACGATCCTGAAGAGCACGCGGTTCGCCTCGTGCTCGGTGTTCGTCCGCATCAGAGAAGCCTCCGTCATGTGCGCATCCCCCTGCTTTCGTCGAATGGTCGGGGCAACGGTACGGCCGGGAGCCGACGGTCGGCGGGAGGCCCCCCGGCGTGCCGGGCGTGACAGAGCGACCCGGCCGGGACCGGCGGCCGCCGACCGGCGCGAGCCCGGAGATCATCTCCGTCGCACGACGGACATGAGCGTCCGCCTCCGTACGTCGCACGACGGACACGAGCGTTCCGTACCGTCGCACGACGAACACGAGCGTTCCGTACCGTCGCACGACGAACACGAGCGTCCGCCTCCGTCAGCGCGCCGCCTTTCCCAGCACGGCCGCGCAGATCCCGGCGAGCTGACGGATCTGCTCGGGGTCGAGCCGGTCGAACAGGCTCCGCCGTACCGCCTCGACGTGGCCGGGGGCGGCCGCGGCGAGCACCGAGAATCCCTCGTCGGTGAGCACCGCCCAGCTCACGCGCTTGTCGGAGGCGCACGGCTCGCGCCGGACCCAGCCGCGTTCCTCCAGCCGGGCCACCGCGTGGGAAAGACGGCTCTGCGAGGAGTTGACCTCCGCCGCGAGCTCGCTCATCCGCAGCGCCCGCCCCGGCACCTCCGACAGTCTCACCAGCACCGCGTAGTAGGCGTGCGGCATGCCGGAGTCCCGCTGCAGCTGCCGGTCCAGCTCTTCCTGGACGAGCTGCGAGGCCGCCAGGAACGCGCGCCAGGTGTGCTGCTCGTCATCGTCCAGCCATCGCGTCACGTCCTCAGTTTACTTGAACTCTCAAGCATCGGAAGGTAGCGTACTTGAGAGTTCAAGTTTTACGGGAGGAATCATGCCGGTCCAACGGCTCAACCACGCGGTCCTGTTCGTGCGCGACGTCGCGCGCAGCGTGGCCTTCTACGAAGAGGCCCTCGGCTTCAGGGTCGTCATGGGCATGCAGGGAGCCGCGTTCCTGCAGGCCTCCGGCTCCAGCAACGACCACGACCTCGGGCTGTTCGAGCTCGGCTCCCAGGCCGGCCCCTCCGGTGCCGGACGCTCCACCGTCGGGCTCTACCACCTGGCATGGGAAGTGGACACCCTGGACGAACTGGAGCGGATCGCGATCAAGCTCGGCGAGATGGACGCGCTGGTCGGTGCCTCGGACCACTCCACCACCAAGGCCCTGTACGCCAAGGACCCCGACGGCCTGGAGTTCGAGGTCTCCTGGCTGGTTCCGGCCGACCTGCTCACCGAGGAGGTGCTGCGGGGACGCAGCGGCATCAAGCCCCTCGACATCGCCAAGGAGAAGGAGCGCTACGGCGCGCAGACCCGCGGCGGCCTCGGCGTCTCGATCCCCGCCTGACCACATTGAAGGCGTGGGCGACGTTCGTGCACTCGCCCGAGCGGGTGACCGACACCGTGGAGCAGCTTCTCGGGCGGCCGGCGCGGACGTTCCGCTCGTGGGCGCAGGAGCACGCGGACGATTTCCGCTAGAGCACGAGGCGCTTTCCGCCAGAGCACGGCACCGGCTGCCGTCCGCCCAAGCCCGATGAAACAACGATGATCAAGCCCTCCCTCTTCGCCGCCGATGTGATTATGATCATGGTCCCGGCGAAGGTGACCCGCAGCTCCGCCGGGACCGATCCCCCCATCTTGAAGGGGTGTCTCATGTCCACCAAGCTCACCAGATTGGCCGCGACGTCGTTCGCGGCGGTTGCCCTGGCAGCGTCGGGAGCCGCATTGGCGACGCCTGCCAGCGCCGCGGCCACCGCCCCCCGCACGCCGAGCACCTCGGTCGCCGTCATGTCCACATGGATCAAGTACGGCGATTACTCGTCAGAGGCGACGTGCAATGCGAAGGGCGCGGAACTGCGACGGAATGGGACGTACCTGTCGTACTACTGCACGTACACGGGCTTTTTCACGCTGATGGTCCTGACCAGGTAACCGGCTGAACGCGCGCGGCCCGGAACGGCGATCTCCGGGCCGCCTCCGCGACCGCTCAGGGATCGGATGGTACAGGTTTCCCTACCATCGCAGACCGGCCGTCTCCCCGGCCCCTGCTCCACCTCGTACCGGTGGCCGCCGCCCTCGCTGGGATACGCCGCCTGAACATGGCTTGGGCTCTTACGAAAGTCCCCGACCCTGCCCGGTGCAGGCTCAGGGACTTCACGTTGAGGTGTGCACATACGGAACCACTCGACATCACCTCCGATGAGGGCCTCCGGCCCGGTGCCACCTTGGGGAGTCGAACCCCAGACCTCTTCATTACGAGTTGGAACACGACCGTCCATCACCGTCTTACGGTCCTTCTCGGGCGGGGGGCTACAGGGTTCCTCGGTCCATGGTCGTCCAGGGCCGCCCAGACCTGCTGACGGCATCCGCGTTGGCAAGATCATGCCGATGCCGGCCGGTCACGTCCGAGGCTGAGCACTCTTCACCCGGTCGCGCACCGCGGCGGCCGGCCGGCGGTCGTGAAGAACCCGGCCTTCCGGGTCGAGGAGCATCCACGGCCCGTCCACCAGGAGGCACAGCGGCCCGACGCCGGAGACGAAGGCAAGAAGAGCCGGAGACGAAGGCAAGAAGAGGGAAGGCCGGCCACGCGGCGCCAGGATGCGGCCACTCGCTCTGCGCGGACCTGCCCGGTGCGACCGCCAGGCCACCACGTTGACCATGGCGCGGTTGGCCATGGCGCGAATCGACCCTCACCCGAACCGTGCCGGGCGACCGAAAAAATCACGAGAGTAGCACACGATCCGGCGGGGCATCCGGAATTCATCACAAAAAGCCGCGAGCCTTACCACATGCCGCCCGACTTTCGTGTCCCTCTAATTACCATACGTGATTACCTAATCGCTGAACACGAATATTGACGACCCCGATGAAGATTGATAAGGTCCCGTCCCACGTGTGATCTCTCCCGAATCACACGGGGTTTCGGTTGAAATAGCAACCAGGCGATCTCGCCGGCCCGACGTCATTCGATTATATATCGACGACACTGGAGAACAACATCAAGACATCACTTGGCAGAGCCCTGTATAAACGCCGCCGTTTTTCAGCCGGCCGCAAGATCATCCGGAGTTGCATCCCCGCAGCTGCCGCTCTGGTGTTCATCGCGTCCGCCCTCACCTCCGGCGTCGCCGCCAGCGCCGAATCCCATGAGCGCGCGCCGGCCGACAGCGTCTCGGCCCTCAAGGCACGGCCCAACGACGGATCCGGATATTGGCCGGACTTCTCGAACACCGGTTATGCCAAAACTCCGGCCAATGCCGGCGGTCTGGGTTTGAAGGCATACCCTGGGAAACTCACCAACTATGCTTCGAATATGAGTGCCAGCAAACCGTTGACACTCAGGTTCCCGAATAACAGCGTCATCTCCTTCAAACGCTTCCTGGCTCTGAAGGTATACATCTACGGCGACAATCTCACGTTCGTCGGCTGCTCGTTCGAGGGCACCAATCCCGACGACAACCTCGTCCAGATCTATTCGGACAACAAAATCAAGTTCCTGTATTCGACGTTCAAGCCCAACTCCTACTCGAGGCCTCCCGGCAACGACGGCACCGTCTCGTCGTCCCATTCCAAGCCCGGCACGCCGTTCAACAAGTCCTGGCAGTATGCGACGACGATGAAGGAAGCCGTCGTCGTCATGGACCACAACGACATCTGGGGCAACGCGGGCATGCAGATGGTGACGGGCTTCCCCGGACGCCCGTCGACCTGGACGAACAACTACATCCATGACATGGCCGACACGTCCCATGACGTCTATCACCACGACGGCATCGGCCCGCAGAGCGAAGGCAACGGCGGCCCCATGGTCGTCCGCCACAACACCCTGGCCTCATTGGGCAACACCAACGCCCTGGCCCTGCAGGGCGACGGTGTCTACGATCACATCTCGTTCACGGACAACTACGTCTCCGGCTGGGGTTATGCCCTGAGCATCGGCGTCGCCAACAACGCCACCAACATCACCGTCACCGGTAACATCTTCTCGACCGAACTCGAGCAGTTGTACGGTTTCCTGTACGGCAACCTCTGGGGCGGGTCGGCCCGCGGCTCCACCTGGCGCGGCAATCTCATCCAAGCCCGTGCGGGGGACGGCAACCGCGCCTATTCGACGGCCGACAACGGCAAGTATCTGTGGCCGACCGGTAACGACGGCCACACCACCGACTACACAGGCTGAGTCTCTTCCCAACTGACGGCGACCGCACGACCGCGCTGCTCTTCGCGAACCCAGCAAACGCGAAGAGCAGCGCGAGCCGTATTACACGAGCTTCGCCGTTAATGATCGCGATGGGGACCGTACGGGACGTTAATGATCGCGATGGGACCGTACGGGATGGGGTCTTCCGGCGTTGTCGGCACAGCCCGTCGAGCTGGATCACCGATCAAGCCTCCGCTGTCGTTCCGGTCCGGTGTCGAAGAGGGCCGTCAGGTAAGCATCGGAATCAAGGCCGCCATCCCGGAAGAGATCAAGTTCGCTGTCCCGGAGGAGGGAGAACGCCTCTGCGCCCTGTCCGATCACGATGCCACGCCCATCACCGGCGAAAACTCGTACCCCCACCCGTGGACGCGACCATGAGCAGAGCTCGACAAACCTGGAAGTCCTACGAGCGCACCGGCCACCGGCACCGTTGAGGCGAGCGCCCGACCAGGCTCACCGTTCCCCTGCGACCAGGGCGGCGAGGTGGCGACGTAGCACAGAGAGCATCGTCTCGGGATCCAGGCGACCGGGGTGAAGCACGGCCTGCAGGGACATGCCGTCGAGCAACGCGCACAGGCTGCGGGCCTCCAGGGTGATGTCAGCGTCCAAGCGCAGGCGACCGGCGCGGCGGGCGCCTTCCAGAACGCGGGTGGTCAGCGCGAGTAGCCCGTCGTAGAGCTCGTCGGCGTGGGGACGCAGCTCGGGGCGGGTGCGGGCGGCGGTGACGAAGGCCAGCCACACCACCGCCTCGCGCCGGCGCTCGCCGTCCAGGGGTAGCACCTCGGCGAGCATGCACACGGCCGTCTCCCACCGCTCGTGCGGCGTAAGGGGCGCGTCTGCGTTCAGCAGGCGGTCGGCGTGCGCGACCAGCCGGCCCGTAACGCGTTCGCTCATCGCCCTCATCGCGAAGACCATCAGCTCGGAGTGCGTGGTGAAGTAGTGCCGCACCGAGCCGATGGCCAGCCCTGCCTCGGCGGCGACGTTGCGTAGCGACGCCTGCTCCAGGCCGTCGCGCTCCACCACCCGGAAAACCGCCTCGACGACGGCCCGGCGCCGCTCCTGCGGATCCACGATCTTCGGCATCCCACTTTTATAGCATGCTCGTGCTACATTTTTTTTAGCATGCCCGCGCTACCAACGGAGGGTGTTAATGAGGAGGGTGTTATGAACGGAATGT
Source organism: Streptosporangium sp. CA-135522 (assembly GCF_050949235.1). Taxonomy (NCBI): domain Bacteria; kingdom Bacillati; phylum Actinomycetota; class Actinomycetes; order Streptosporangiales; family Streptosporangiaceae; genus Streptosporangium; species Streptosporangium sp. CA-135522. The sequence continues at coordinate 378,481 of NZ_CP192026.1, read as the reverse complement.
TGCTGACGGCCGTCGTGGCCGTGCTGGTGGTCGGCGTGGTCGTCAAGCGGTTCATCGGGGAGCCTCTCAACGCCCGCGACCTGTTCACGCCGCCCGTCATCCTCATCGGCATCGGCGTCTTCGGCCTGGCCAAGGACGCGCATCCGAGCGGCCGCGACATCGTCTGGATCGCGGTGGCCTCCCTCGCGGGCCTGCTCTTCGGCGCGTTGCGAGGCCTTACCCCGCGGCTGTTCACCAAGCGCGGTCACCTCTGGCAGCGCTACACGGTCTGGACCCTGCTGGTCTGGGTGGTGTCCGCGGTGAGCAACATGGGGCTCGGCCTGCTCGCCGTGGCCGCGGGCGTCCCGGAACAGGCGCGGCCGATCACCCTGTCCATCGGCGTCGGCCTCCTCGGCGAGGCGATCACGCTCGGACTCCGCGCCCTGACCACCGGAACGCCCTTCGCCCCCGAGACCTCCTCACCCCTCGACCGCGCCCTGCGGCTCGCGGCCCGCCCCACCGGTACGGCTCACGCCGCGGACCACGCCTCGGGCCATCACGAAGGCTCGCCGGACCCGGGCCGGACGGCTCTTGACACTGCGGCGCGGACCGTCGCGCGATGGGCCAGAGACGGGCGGGCCTAGGGTGGCGCCTATCTCCGGAACACGCCCATCCCTGGATACTCTCCGGAACACACCCATCCCTGGATACAACGCCGCGATTCGTCCCGTGACCAGCCCATCATGATCAACATCCTGGTCGCCGGCTCAGCAGCACCTCCCATCACGACCCGGCCGGGTAGAGGCCGGTGGGGCCCGGCCGCCCCGCTGTCGCGCCACCTGGGCCGCGTCCTCAACCCACTCCCCGACCACCGACGACACATCCACCTACCGGGTGAACACCCCTGGCCATGATCTGGACACGCACGTCGGCGAACTCACCGATCCATTGGAAGGGCTTGCACGAAATGAAGACCGAGCCGAGGACCACGACCAGGCTCTTCGGGGTGGACAACCTGCGGGTCACGCTGACCGTACTGGTCATCGCCCATCACGTGGCGGTCACGTACGGGAACATCCCGCTCTGGTTCTATACCGAGCCCGCGCAGGACGGATCCGGGGTCATCCTCGACGTCCTGGTCACGTTCAACCAGTCGTTCTTCATGGGGTTCTTCTTCCTCATCTCCGGTTTCTTCACCCCTGGCTCCTACGACCGCAAGGGCGGCCGAGGTTTCGTCCGCGACCGACTGGTGCGGCTCGGCATCCCGCTGCTCGCCTTCCTCCTCCTGCTGCGCCCCCTGGTCACCCTGGGGATCTACGTCGAGGAGGAGCACGACCTGCCGTACTGGATGTTCTACATCGGCTCGTGGGACCCGGGACCCATGTGGTTCGTGGAAGTGCTGCTCGTCTTCACCGTGTTCTACGCGTTCTGGCGGCGCTGGTATGGGCGGGCCGAGGCTCGCGTGACGGTGCCGCAGGCGCGCTCGATCGTGCTGTTCGCACTCGGCTTGTCGGTGGCCACGTTCCTGTGGCGGATCCCGGTGCCGGTCGGCTCCTACATCCCGGTGCTCGGGCTGCCCTCCCCGCACTTTCTGCCGCAGTACGTGAGCATGTTCGTGGTCGGCCTCGTCGCGTCCAGGCGCGGCTGGTACGAGAGCCTGTCTCCCAGAGCGGGACGGATCGGGCTCGCCGTGGCCGGCACGGTGACGGCAGTGCTCATGCCACTGTCCTGGATGACCGCGGGGCCGTTACGGACGGCGCTGGAGGCCGCCTGGGAATCCACCTTCGCGGTCAGCCTCATCGTCGGGCTCACGGTCCTTTTCAGGGAACGGTTCAACCGGCAGGGGCCGCGCGGCAGGTTCCTGTCCGACCACGCGTTCACCGTCTACATCATCCACCCGCTGGTGCTGGTGGGCCTCGCCTACGCATTGCGCGGGCTGCACACGCTCGCGATCGTCAAGTTCGCCATAGTCCTGGCCATCGCCTTGCCGGCGTGCTGGGGGCTGGCCTATCTGACGCGGTCGTTGCCCGGAGCCAAGCGAGTGCTGTGAAAAGGGGTGCCGTTGACCGACGTGTCACGAGCCGCCAAACCCCGGGGCCACTTCGCCGGCGAAGCCCACCCATCATGAGCAGGCACATCAGACCACCTTGCGGAGATCATTTCACGGAGAGAACGTCACCGTGCCGCCATTGCGAGTGGGGCGGCGTTGCCGGTGCATGGACAAAAAGAAACCATGGTCGAGGCGGCAAGTGTGGGGACGAGCGGCTGGAGGCATGGGTGCCGAAATGGAGTTGACCCGGTTTGGTGGACACCTGATTTCTGAGGAACCCTGGTTCCCGGAAGAAGGAGTCCACTGTGCCGAACAACTATCCGCCGGAGTTTCGCCGGCAGATGGTGGAGCTGGTGCGCGCGGGACGGTCGCCGGAGGAGCTCGCCAAGGAATTCGAGCCCTCCGCGCAGTCGATCCGTGTCTGGGTGCGCCAGGCCGACCTGGATGACGGCCGCCGCCAAGACGGGCTGACCAGCGCCGAAAAAGACGAGCTGGCCCGGCTGCGTCGTGAGGTCAAGCTGCTGCGCGAGGAGAAGGAGATCTTGCGTAAGGCCGCGGTTTTCTTCGCGCGGGAGACGGATCGGCCGAGATGAGATTCCGGCTGATTCATGCGGAGAAAGACCACCACGGCGTCTCCCTGCTGGCCCGGGTGCTGGGTGTGTCGCGCCAGGGCTACTACGCCTGGGCCGGGCGCGGCCCGTCGGCTCGCGCCCGTCGCGATGCGGAGCTGACCGAGAAGATCCACGCTCACTATCAGGCCTCCGATGAGATTTACGGAGCGCCGCGCATCCACGCCGACCTGCGCCAGATCGACGGGGACAACGTGGGCCGCAAGCGGGTGGCCCGGCTGATGCGCGCGGCCGGGCTGGCCGGAGTGTCTCGGCGTCGGGGCTGTCGCACGACGATTACGGATAGGAAGGCGGCTGCCGCCTCAGACCTGGTGAGGCGGACGTTCGAAGCCGACGAGCCGAACCGGATCTGGACCGCCGATATCACGTATGTGCCGACGTGGCAGGGCTTCCTTTACCTCGCGGTCGTCTTGGATGTCTTCTCCCGCAGGATCGTTGGTTGGGCGATGGCCGAGCACATGCGCACCGAACTGGTCACCGATGCCCTGGCGATGGCGGTTGGTCAGCGCCGCCCTGACGCCGGGGTGATCCATCACAGCGACAAGGGCGGTCAATATACGTCGATTGCGTTCGGCCAGCGGTGTGCGCAGGCCGGCGTGCGCCCCTCCACCGGCCGCACCGGCACGTGCTTTGATAACGCGATCACCGAGAGCTTCTTCGCCTCGCTGGAGTGCGAGCTGATCGACCGGCGGACTTTCCACACCAGGTCAGAGGCCGAGCGCGCGGTGTTCGCCTACATCGAGGGCTTCTACAATCCACGCCGCCGTCACTCCGCTAACGGCCAGCTCAGCCCGGCCGAATATGAGCGACGCCAAGCCCTCAAGCCCATTCAAGAAGACGACTATGCTGCCGCGTAGCCGAAAGCCCTGATGTGTCTACCGAACCGGGGCAACTCCAAAAAGCATGATCTTGCAGATGTGGAAGCGGATGGCATCGAACTCGAACTTTCGGAACTCGATCCCATGTCGATCGATTCGCTCGACGGCACGGCACTCGGCCAGGTCCTACTGGAGATATTCAGCGGTGTGGACTCCGAGATAGGGTCGAAACACAGTCATCACAGCAGCCACAGCACCCACACGGCCCCGGCGGGCCGGTCACCAGCGGAGGCGTCCAGATCCTAGGAGTCACGCTCCCCGGCAGCATCGGCGCGTAGCTGAGCGAGCCTGCCTCCGATCGGCTTGTCACCCTTCATCGCCTTGCGGGTCACCCTTCATCGCCTTGCGGACCGCCGGAGTGCCTCCGAGGTCACGCAGCACGCCTTGGAACTGCGGGCCGGGCCGGCCGACGATCCTGATGACCTCGCACATCGACTCCAGCGCCCGCAGCCGTCGTAGCGCGCCCTCGTCGCCGACCGGCTCCCGGCGTAGTTTGGCCAGTTCCTCGGCTCGGTCGATGACCTTCTCGATCTCCTCGGCCTGCCGCAGCGCGAGCGCCTTCATCGCCTGGTCGGAGTCGGTGAGCCAGTCCATCACCTCCACCGCGGCACGTACGGCGTCGCGCAGGTCCGGCGCACGATCCCGCGCGGGCGGTTCGGGCGCTGCCGCGAGGCGGCATGCTTTCTCCCCTCGGTCGGGCCGATGAGGCTCTTATGGGACGAGTTATGAGGCAAGTAGATCGAAATGGAAGCCGGCGATCAGGAGTACGGCCGCCACGATGCGGATGTGAACGGCGCGAGGATGCATGAAGATCGCAGGTAGCTTTGTGCACACCTTGTCGATGAGGAGCACGGTTCCCGCCACGGCCAGCGGAGCCAGACAGAGCAGCGTGACGACGACGGCAACCTTGAGAAGGCCGATGAGCACGTCCAAGCCGGGGACACCAGCCGGGACGGGAATGTCGATGCTCCATGCAATATCCCATATGGCGACCCAGCTGAACGCCAGGACAAACGCACCGACCGAAAACGAGTAGACCAGCGCGCGGCTCCAGAGAGCCTGAATGAGGGCGTGTAGCCGGTCCGCGAACGACGCGAGACGCTCAGCACCCGCGATGTCGAGCAGGATGGTCATGCCGCTGACGAAGGCCGCGATCTTCCCCGCCCTGCCCCACCAGATCATCGGCAGACCGAACATCTCGTTTCCCAAGGTGGACCTGCCGTCCAGCCACATCTGCCAAGCCTCGAAGTAGCCGATGTCCGCCACGACCGGAGCGTATGATCCGTTTGGCCGCCTGACCAGCGCCCTGCTCCGCTAAGCCCGGAGGGCAGAAGCAGAGGGGTACGGGCAGGCGCGGGGGAGAAAAAGGGAGACTGTGGCGCGGGTCGACCAATGATCATGGCTAAAAACAGACATGCTCGCGTTTCACCAGATCAGATGCTTGCCGGTGTCGCGAAGTGAGCGGCTTGCGTGCGCGAAGCCGGTTACCCCGTCCACTGTTGCATCGATAGTGCGCGGCGCGCGTTGGCGAGGTCGAGTGAGTCACCGCCCTTGGACAGCGTAGAGCGGTGGCGGATGAGGGGAGGCTCCCGATAAGACAGCAGTCGACCAAGATCCGATGCCCCGGCCGGGAGCCTCGTTGCTGTCTTACCGTGCCTCGATTCCGCTGTACAACCGCACCCTGGCACGCCTGACCGAGCTGATCCGCACGCAGCGTGCCGACCGCCGGTGGCGGCGGTGGCGGCGGCGGCGGTGGCGGCGGCGGCGGCGGCGGCGGCGGCGGCGGAGATTAGACCCGGCCCGGCAGGCGTTGCTGGTCCTGGCCCCTCTGCGTAACGGCGGCACCTACGCCCGCCGGGCCGCCGGATTCGCCATCGGCACCACCACGGCCTGGCGCTACGTCCGCGAAAGCGTCGACCTGTTGGTCGCGCCGGCCGACGGCGCACGCCGCCGTCAAGCGCGCGCTCCGGCCGGCCTACACCATCCTGGACGGCACCCTCATCCCCATCGATCGCGTCGCCGACGAACGGCCGTACTACAGCGGGAAACACAAACAGCGCGGGATGAACGTCCAAAACTGCTGGCCGATCCCGCAGGTCGGCTGGTGTGGGTCTCACCGGCGCTGCCGGGCGCCGTGCACGACGTGACCGCGTCCCGGACGGTTGGCCTGATCGACGCCCTGACCAGCGCCGGTGTGAAGACCTTCGCGGACAAGGGTTACCAAGGCGTGGGCGGCACGATTCGGACGCCGTTCAAGCGGCATCGCCATCGTCCCTGGTTGTCGCGCGCCCAGAGGGACGTCACCCGCTCTCATGCCCGTATCCGGGCCATCGGTGAGCGTGCCGTCGCGACCTTGAAGTCCTAGAAGGTGCTGACCAGGCTGCGCTGCTGTCCGCATCGCGCGACCGCGCTCGTGCAGGCGATCCTCGTACCGCAGCTCGTCAAAGAGGGCCGTTACTTAGGAAAGAGGGCCGTTACTCAGGATGAAAAGGCCTCAGGGTGCGCGCCGATGGCCGCACAGAACTCCGCGAACGGGCTCGAAACACCACGCCATCACCGACGGTGACGGCATCGCGCTCGCGCTGTCCCTGACCGGCGGCAATCGCTGATCAAGGCGATTCCCTCGATGCGCGGCCGCCGCGGACGGCCCCGCAAGCGGCCCGCATGCCCATACGCCGACCGCGGCTACGATCATGACAAGTGCCGCCGTCTGGTCTGGCGCACCGGCATCAATCCGCACATCGCCCGCCGCGGCGCCCCGCACGGCTCCAGAGTAGGTATCCACCGCTGGGTCGTGGACGAACGATCGCGCTGCTGCGCTGGTTCCGTCGCCTGCGAATCCGCTGGGAGCCCGCGACGACATCCACGAAGCGTTCATGACCCCCGCCGCAGCCATCATCTGCTGCGATGCCTCATCCGCTGATCTTTGTGTCAAGATCTCTAAGGGCGGCCACGCATTCCGCCGAGGTAGCTGATTCGTTAGAGTTGCACAAGCGTTTGCTGTGAATTATGGGGTTGAAGAGACATCGCCATCAACGATCTGTCCCCTGTAGGGACACTGCAGTTCAACCCGGGGATCTGGGTCAGTGCGGGGAAAGGCGTCCGAGAGGCCGCTGACGATCTGGCCCAGGGCGTGGACGCGTTCTGCCGGGCGATGGATGAGCGGCCCTTCGGTCAGGACGACCTGGGCCGGGCACTGTTCGAGGGCCACCCCGAGGCAGGCGTGCCGGGGTTCGCCCGACTACGTGACGACCTGCTGAAAGACCTGGTCGTGGCGGTGAACCTGCTACGCGGGATGGCGGCCGGGTTGGTCGTCACCGGGGACAGGTATGCCACAGCCGAGGCGGCGAACACCGGGGTCCCGTACGCGCAGCCGTGCCCGAAATGGCTGAAGGATCCGGAGGAGTACAAGCCTAAGCTGGGCCCGAGCGGCCTGCCGACGACCACGCCACCACCTGACTTCGTGAGCCAGGCGATCTGGTTCCTCGAGTCCGTAGGATTCGGCTCCGCGTGGCCGGATGCCGATCTCGACGGTGTGACGCGGCTGCGCGATGCCGCGACGGCGCTGGGACGCGTGGTCGGCGACGTTCAGGAGCAGATCGCCGGGCAGGCCGGACGTGCGACCGGAGCCGGGTTCGGGCCGACCACGGCCGCGTTCGGACGGGCCGCGCGGGTGGTGCACGGCGAGAAGGGGCAGTTGGCGGACCTGCAGCGGCGGTGCGAGCATCTCGCCTACTGCGGCCAGGTCGCCTATGACGCGATCGTCAAGGCCAGATGGCGATTCGTGGCATCCGCGGTGTTCGTGCTGACACTGATGCTCCTCGCAAAGCTACTGGCCCCCCGGCTCGGCCCGCTCCTCGACGTTGTGGTGAAAAAGCTTCTCCGAGCGGAGGGCCTGGCACTGCGGATCATCTTGCTGATCATCCGGCAGGCCGCGCTGGGTGCGATGTTCTCCGGCGGACTGAGCGCGATCAATCAGTTGTTCACCACCGGCGACATCGATGCGGCGAAGCTGGTTCGGGATGCATCTCACGGAGCGCTCGCCGGCGGGTTGATGGCCGGTGCGCACGCCGCGCTGCCCGCGATCCTGCGCCGAGGCGGACCCGCGCTCACCGGCCTGGCCGAGGCCATGGAGTCGGCCACATGGGAGCGGGCATTCTCCCGGATCCTGGCCGGCGGGACGGTGAGCACAACCGTGCTGGCGACCGCGGGATGGGCCAGCGGTGCCGGCTGGAATTGGAAGCACGCCGCCGAGATGGGATTCGGCATGGCCGTTCTCAGCACCGGTGCGGCACTCGCCTCCCGAACCTGGCCTGCCCCAAGCTATGCGAGCCTGAAGGGCAGAGACTGGAAGCAGAGTCCGGCCAAGCAGTGGCATGATGTCAAGTGGGCCTTGGGGATTCTCACGATCACCGCCCCTGCGGTCTCCGCCTTCGCGCTCGCAAAGTTCGCTGAGGACAGAAAGAATCCCTTCTTCTTGCAGAAACGGGTTGGCCAGTTCGGCCGCGAGTTCGACATCGCCAAGGGCCGTTCGATGAGCACAACCGATGGTAAGGACAGCAGCCATGGCGCATCGGATTCGCGGCGTACGAGGATCGGCGAAGTTTGGGCGAAGACCAGTCTCGATGAGTTTGTCCAACTGGCTTACAACGTCCTCTATAAGAGAGACATGTCGGTCATAAACGACCGACCACTCTTGGATGCCACCAGACAGGAGACAATAGCGGCCCTCGGCCCCACCCTGGGTCCGCGTTGGAACGAAGCGGATCTGGCTGGAAAGCCTGGGCTGTTCGGCCCGTTCCCCAACAAGATCGTCGAGCTCGGCCTCAAGCCGAAGACAGAGGCGTTCGACCTTCAACGAGGCTACACGGGCATCTGGCATGACAAAAACGCGAGCCTGTATTCGGACCGGAATATCCTTTGGGAGTTCATTTCCACTTACGTGAAGCGCATTTCCTAGCCTCGATCTTTCGCGCGTCGCGCGAAACAGGGAGGCGAAGCCGTGACGCAGCGGTGGATCTTGTTGTTCGTAAGCTCGGGGTTTTCGCCGGTCAACTCCCTACCTATTACTCCAGCCGCACTTATCGATCGTCGCCATCGCGACCAGTGCAGGGTGTGGTGCTCGTTGATGGTTGCCGGGGTCAGGAGTAGGAAGAGGCGGCGGATCTCGTTGGCGGAGATTGCGACGAGTTGATCACTGTGTCGTGGGCGGTGGGCCTCCTCTAGAGCACGCCCTGCGAGCACGCGCTCAGACGAGCTCCTGAACGCTGGAGTGAGGTGGGATCTTCGAGGAGAGCGGATCGGGTGACGGCGAGGAAGGCCGGCGCGAGCATGGCCGGCGTCATGTACCGACACCATGCGGGGTAGAGCCGGACCTGACAGCGGAGTCGGTAGTCGCGGTCGGGGTCGGGGTCGGGGTCGGGGTCGGGGTCGAGCATCAGGTCTGGGCGGATCTCCAGGACTCCACAGTCGCTTGGGCAATGATTTCGATGTGGCGTCCGTATGCCAGGTGCCCATCAGACACGAAGCTGCCGTCCCTGAACGGCAACCCGCAGAACGTGGCGCGGAAGTGCCCGGGAGATCCGCCCGGCGGGAGCGGCGCGTACGCCGCGAATGGCGCCATGTCGTAGCTCGACCGTACCCCGTGCTTGTTCCGCGCCACCTGATGAGCTGCCACGCGAAGCAGCGCGTCAAGGCCCTTGTCCACATAAAGCTGCAGCTGGCGGAACTGACCGTCAAGGTACTTCTCATGGGCTCTGGAAGGATGCTGCAGGAGATACGCGCAGACCACAGGCGCGTGCCACCTGTACATCTGAGGGTCGGCCTGCTCTTCAGCCAGGATCGCGTGGTAGTAGTCCACGCACACGCCCAGCGGGCCAGCAATTGCACCGCAGTCGCACTGACCCATGCTGGGGCTATCTGTCATGGTCTGCACCATAGGCGGCCGGTAACAGCCATGTCGACGGCATTTCGGCGCAGTCCTATGTCCTACCGGGCCATAGCCCCACAGGACATAGGACGACCACCGCTGTGATCATTCAGGTCTGATGGATCCGAAGATCATGCGGTGGCCGCGTTCGCCGGAGTGGAACACCTCAGTGCTGCCCGTCTGCAGGCTGGTCTGGATGCCGCGTTCGCGCTGGTGGCCTACCAGTTCGAACGCCCCGAGGTACGGCTGCGTGCCCGATCGTGTATCGAGGGCCGAATACTTCAACCGGACCCTGTAAACCGAGTGGGCCTACCGGCAGGTCGTCACCGGCAACGCCGAACGCGCCGAGGCACCGCGACCATTGATGGACTACTACGACACCCGACGACGTCACAGCGCACTCGACGGTCTTCCACCGATCAGCCGCCTGTCACCAACGTCATGACCGAGTACAACTAGCGCAGGATGACGGCGGTGCTCACCCCTGGAGCCATGGCCACCAAGACGCATGCTCCGATGAACGCGAGAAACGGGACCCATGCGGTCGAGCCATCCCTGGTAGGCCGTCGGCAGCGTGGGCAGCCCGCTCACCGATGGGCCCTGTCCGGGAACCCCTGATCGCCCGCCGCGACTTGCCCCATGCATGATCATTCACATGTACGATCTCGGCCATGTTCGACTTATCCGGCCCCTGGGGACGCGTGCTGGCGGGCACCCGGCTGCACCACGGACCCGCCATGCAGTCGCTGGCCGTCGATCCGGTCACTCACGACCTGTTCGTCATCCAGCTTCGCGACCCCGACGTGGCGCCGGTTGAGGGCAATCTGTGCGTCAACCGGGTGCACCGCCGTACCGGGCTGGTGCAGGACTGGATGCACCTGGACGGCTTCGGACACGGCTACCAGATCGGTGCCCAGCACTTGGGTGGTCGCACCCACCTGTGGTCGGAGGCCGGGCCGGTGCGCAAGGGGTTCGGCACCAGGGTCACCCGCTTCCCCTTCCTGCCCGGCCAGAGCATCGACATGAGCGCGAGCGTGCTGCTGGCACCCTTCAGCCCGGTGCCCGGCACGCTGGTCTGCGCGCCGACCGTGGACCCGGTCGGCAACTGGCTGACCATCCGCTACCGCACCACCGCCGGCCACTTCTACGCCCGCTACGCCATCGATCCGGCCACCGGCAAGGCCGCCACCACCCCGGCCGCCACGATCGCGCACCCGGCGGCGATCGCCGACACCTTCCAGGGCTTCGCCACCCTCGGCGACCTGCTCTACCTCTACACCGGCAACCCTTCGGCCTCCTACGAGACCAGCAACACCCACATCTCGATCGTCTCCTGGTCCGACCCCGGAACCGCGCCCCGCGTCACCCGCATCACCGCGCTGCCCGGGCTGCCTCTGCGCGAGCCAGAGGGGTTGGCCCTGGAATCCGTCGGTGAGCGAGTGCAGCTCCTGTTCGGATTCAACGGTGACGCGGAGCGCGGCCGGGAGGCCAGCGTGTGCCTGTACACGTCCGACCCGCCCGTGCAGGGTGTGAAGGTCGTGGCCGGCTGGAGCGCGATCACCCTTGCGGACGGCATCACCCCGCACGCCGACCAACGGCTGCCGCGGGCACGACTGGTCAGCCTCGGCGGCAGCACCCAGCTGCAGCTGCGTGGTTCTCTCGGCTGCGACCTGGCCGCAGACGGCCTGATCGGGACGCTGCCGCCCTGGCTGACACCCAGCCACCCGGTGCGCGCCGCGGTCCCGCGCAACATGGCCTACGGTATGGGCGCCTGCCAGGTGGAGGCGAACGCGGCCGGCGAGCTGTGGGCGTACGGCGCAAGCGCGGGCAGCCGGGTGACATGGATCGACCTCGACTGCTTCTCGGCCCCCTGGGCCTGAACCCTCCGGAGAATCTCATGAACCCGCCCAGCCGCCGCGCGCTGCTGACCACCCTGCCCGTCGCCCTCGCTTCCTCCTCGGCCATCTTGGCCGCTCCGGCTTCAGCCACTTCGGTCGCTTCAGCCGGTGGGGGCGTGGAGGTTGTCGTCGGGTGGAAACCGCTCACCCTGCGCGCGGGCGTCACGCCGTTCCCCGGCGACGCGCCTCAGGCACGTACGGTACGCGTCGCGGGCACGAGCTTCCTGCAGCTGCGCGGTGGCGCGAGCGTCTCTTTCACCACCGACGCCGTGCTCGGGACGCTGCCCACCGGGATTGCCGTAACGAAGCTGACCAGGGGACTGTGTTCGCGCAACAACTTCAACGGGCTGATCGTCTGCCGAGTAGAGGCCGACACGAAGGGGCAGCTCACGGTGCTAGGTGGCACCACCGCCAGCAAGATCACCTGGGTGGCGCTGGACAGCTTCTCCTCTGTGCTGGCCTGACCGATCAAGCTGGCGACAAGCTGCGGCACCGGCTCGGCGACCATGACGTCGTGTCCATCAGACAGAAGGGCCTCTACATGGCCTTACTCCTCAGCTCGCCTTCCGGCCAGGCAGGCGGCGTGGTCATGGGCAGTCGAGCCGCAGGTCCAGGATCACAGGACGCCGAGGTCGCGGACGACCTGGGCGAAGGCGCGGATGAGGCCGTTCTCCGTCAGACCCGGAACCGGCTGAGGTTCCAGAACGGGTACCCGCCGGACCGCACCCGGTTGGGAGGTTGCGGCGTCGACGATGGTCTGCAGTTTCTCGTACAGGGGGCGGCCGAGGGCGGCGGGCTTGGTCATCTCTGGCTTGCTAGGCGGATTGGTAGTGGAGGTTCAGGACACCGGATGTGAAGATGGTCGAATCGACCAGCTTGAACGGCAGGTGGCCGGTGCTCTCGTCGAACAGCCGGGTCCCGGTGCCGAGCACGATCGGGTGGACCATCAGGTGGAGCTCGTCGATGAGGCCCGCACCCAGCAGCGTCCTGGTCAGCGCGATGCTGCCGGTGATGCTGATGTTCTTGCCGGGCCACCCCTTCATCCTCCTCAGCTCGTCGATCACGTTTTCGCTGATCAAGGTGGAGTTTTTCCACTCCGCCGTCTGCAAGGTGGTGGAGACGACCAGCTTGCGGATGTTGTTCAGCCGGTCGGCCATCTCGCCGCTCCGGTGGGGCCAGACCGCGGCGAAGGACTCGTAGGTGGCCCGGCCCAGCAGGAGCGTGTCCGCCTCGGCCTGGATCGCCATGACCGCTGCACCCATCTCCTCGTTCATGTAGGGGAAGTGCCACTTCTCGGGCGACTCCACGACTCCGTCCATCGAGACGAACAGCCCGGCAACGATCTTCCTCATGGTTTCTCCTCAGGGACGAAGTGGTGTGATTCAAGCGGACTTGCGGAAGCAGGCCGCGGCAAGGGAGAGCCAGCCCATTGCGATCATGACCCCCGTGGCGAGCGTCACCGAGCCGGCGGGCCCGCCGGTGATCGCCCAGCCGTCACCCACGATCACGGCCACACCGGCCAGGCGGGAGACGACGGCCATGCCGCGGTCGCCGGTACGGGTGAAGTACCGGCCGAGGACGAAGCAGGCCGCGGCGAAAGCGATGAACGTCACCGAACCTGCCACCATGTGCAGGATGCTGTGCCAGCTCATCGCCGCCGGCGGCCCGGCCGGCGTGCCCACGGGGAAACCGTCGCCGGGATCCATGACGAAGACGCCCGCTCCGATCATTCCGGTGCCGCCGACCAACGTCAGGCGTGGCACCCAGGTGCCGCCGGGCTCGCCGTACAGGGCCTTGCGGAACCCGAAGGAACCGGTGATGAGCAACGAGCCGACGATCAAGAAGTTGGTGATCTGGATCCACCCGAGCGAGCCTGTGGCGAGCTGACTGAAGGGGTGGCGGACCAGGTCGAAGCCCTCGCGGGTGAACGCCTGCGTCAGGGCGACGACAGTCCAGACGGGCATGGCGGCCGCCGCGGCGGTGAGCAGCGTGCGGGTGGAGGCGGAGCCGCGGGTGGAGGCGGAGCTGCGAGTGGTGGTGGTCATATTCCCGGTTCCCTTTGTGGTTTTGCCTACGCGTCGTCCAAGCGATATGACAGGGAACGCAGGAAGCTAAGGTTGCTCAAAAGGAGTACGGCATGCGATTTCTCTTGACGGGCGTGGGCGAGCAGAAGTCGGACGAGACGCTCCAGATCGAGATGGGCAAGTTCATCCAGGAGCTGACCCAGGCCGTGTCGCTGCTGGCCGTCGGCGGGATGGAGCTGGGAGGCACCGTGCTCACGTCCGTCGGCGGCGAGCTCACGGTGACCGACGGACCCTTCGCCGAGGCCAAGGAGATGGCGGGCGGGTTCGCGCTGATCGAGGTGGGGTCCAAGGAGGAGGCGCTGGAGGTGTCCCGCCGATTCTTCAAGATCATCGGCGATGGTGAGGGCCGGATCCAGCAGATCTACTGATGAGTGCCGCACGGGACGCCCACGGGGCGGTCGACGCGGTCTGGAAGCTCGAGTCCGCGCGGATCATCGCGGGCCTGACCAGGATGGTCCGCGACGTCGGCCTGGCCGAGGAGCTCGCCCAGGACGCGCTGGTGGCCGCGCTGGAGCAGTGGCCCGAGCAGGGCGTCCCGGACAACCCCGGCGCATGGCTCATGACGGCGGCCAAACGTCGCGCGATCGACCACATTCGCCGCAACGAGCGAATGGTGCGCAAGCACGAGGAGGTCGCCCGCACGCTGGAGCACCAGGATCCCGAACTCGACGACGACGTACTGCGTCTGATGTTCATCTCCTGCCATCCCGTGCTGCCCGCCGAGGAGCGGGTCGCGCTGACACTCCGGCTGCTCGGCGGCCTGGGCGCCCTGGAGATCGCGCGGGCGTTCCTGGTGCCGGAGCAGGTCGTCTCCCAGCGCATCGCCAAGGCCAAGCGCACCCTCGCCGAGGAGCAGATCCCGTTCGAACTGCCGCCGGGACCGCAGCTCGCCGGCCGGCTGACGTCCGTACTCGATGTCATCTACCTGATCTTCAACGAGGGCTACTCGGCGACCTCCGGCGACGACCTGATGCGCCCGTCACTCGCCTTGGAGGCGCTGCGCCTGGGCAGGCTGCTGGCCGAGCTGGCACCTCACGAAGCCGAGGTGCACGGCCTGGTCGCTTTGATGGAGATCCAGGCGTCACGCGCGACCGCGCGCACCGGGCCTTCTGGTGAGCCCATCCAACTGCACGAGCAGGACCGCGGCCTCTGGGACCGGCTCCTGATCACCCGCGGCTTCGCGGCGATGTTGCGGGCCAGGGAGGCAGGTGGCCCACTCGGTCCCTACGTGCTGCAGGCCGCGATCGCCGTCTCCCACGCGCAGGCGAGGACCGCGGAGGACACGAACTGGGCGCAGATTGCGACGCTCTACGAGACGCTGGGACGGCTGACGCCGTCCCCGGTGATCCAGCTCAACCGGGCCGTGGCCCTCGGCATGGCCCGCGGGCCCCAGGCAGGGCTGGACCTCGTCGAGACGGTGGCCGTGGACCGGGCCCTCAAGGATTACCACTTGCTGTCGGTGGTGCGCGGCGACCTGCTGGCCAGACTCGGCCGGCACGACGAGGCCGCCAAGGACTTCGAACGCGCAGCCGTGCTCACCCGCAACGCCGCGGAACGCACGTTTCTCCTCAAACGCGCCGCCACTGGGGCGGCCCAGGCACGCTCCAGGGAGGACGGCATCACGTTGGGTGAGGCCGCAGAGGGCTTCCTGGCCCGCGGCGACCTGGACGCCGAGACGGTCCGCTCCTACGGCCAAACCCTGCGCCGCCTGCGCCTGGACCTCGGCCCCGGCACCCCGCTGGCCGACGTGACCACCGGGAAGGTGGCCAGGGTCTTCGCCGTAGCGTGGGGGACGGCGGCCCCCAAGACCTGGAACCGGCACCGCGCCGCCGTACGCTCATTCTCGTTCTGGGCCGCCATCGAGGACCTGTCGGCCGAGCTGGACAGGAAGCCGGAAAGCCGCGAACGACGCCCCGCCGTCCACGGGTCGGACTTGGAGGCCCTGTGGCGGCACCCGTCCCTGCGCGAGCGGACGCTGTGGCGGCTCCTGCACGAGTCGGGAACGTCCGCGAGGGCGGCCCTGTCGCTTAACATCGAGGACCTCGACCTGACCGCCCGCCGCGGCCGCGTCACCACCGGGGCCGGACCGGTCTGGATCTCCTGGGGGTACGGCACGGCCGCCCTGCTGTCCGAACTGGTGGCGGGCCGGGCTCGCGGGCCCCTGTTCCTGGCCGAACGGAGACCTGCCCCGGCCCGCATGCCCAAGCCCGCCGACCTGTGCCCAGACACGGGACGGGGACGGCTTTCCTACGAGCGCGCCGAGTACCTCTTCAAGAAGGCCGCGGGCTATACCCTGCACCAGCTGGCTTTCCCGATGGGGCATGCCGTTCCGGGCGCACCGGACAATCGGCAGGCGGAAACCCGTGACTGAGTGGATCATCGATGGCATCTCATCTTGAAATCGCAGGTCGCCGGGACCGGTGTGAGTGATCGGGGTGTGCTCGTGCCGGTGCGGGCGAGATTCCGGACATGATGATCGTCTGTCACCGGGTGATCTCGCTGGTGGTCTTCGGATCTCCATGTCCGGCACTCAAGGTGCCCACACCTCGATGCAGGGCCCGGCCCGTCTCACCGCCATCGAAGCCAGACTGCGGGCCCAACCTCTGCTATCCGGCGCGGATGCTTCGTCGGCATGTGTGCGACCGCGACGATCCTCTGGAACGTCTGCCGCCCTTGTCGTGTGAGCTGCACGTAGGTGCGCCAGCCGGTCACCGCTCCGCGTCACGACGACCCGCCGGTCACCCGCTCCACCCGCCCCGAGCCCGCCGACAGGCCGCGCCCCGCACGCGGCGGCCCTCGCACGTCCGAAAACAGTGCTCAATGAGCGGAAACGGTCCTCGGGGAGAAGTCGGGCCGGAAAACGATCGGACAAAATCACGCAGTGGATCGGGCTGAGCAGTCTGGTTGACCGGTTGCTGCCTGTGATGGCGTCGGGTCTCTTGGATGAACCCGTGAGGCGGCCCGGGCTCGACGCCGAGCTGCGCGCCGTTGAGGCGGCTGTCGCCGCGCAATCGCGCCATCATCGTGATCCCCTACTGCGCCGGCGAGCGCGAGGTGCTCACAGAGAGTTCAGCCAGGCGACGAGCCGGGCTCCCTCGCGTGTCATGATCTCCGGGTCCCGCAGCGCGTTGGCCAGCAGCGACATGCCCTGATACGCGCCCACCAGGGTCACCGCGAGCGCGTCGGGATCGGGCTGCCCCAGCTCGCGGAACTGGCGTGCCGCCCAGTCCAGCAGCAGCCGGATGAGGTTGCCCGCCGCGACATCCAGCCCACCCTGCTCACGCTTGTCCAGCTCGGCGGCGAGCGTCCCCGTCGGGCAGCCGTAAAGCACGGCCACATCGCGCTGAGAGATCCAGTCCTCCACCAGATGCTTGAGTCGGTCACGCGGGTCCGGCAGGCGGTTCAGCTCGCCGGTGATGAGCTCCAGCCGGCGTTCGTGCTCGGCGAGCGCGGCCGCGACCAGCTCGTCCTTGGTCTTGAAGTAGTAGTACACGTTGCCCACCGGGACATCGGCGGCACGCGCTATGTCGGCGATGGTGGTGCGCTCGACTCCCTGCCGGTGAACTACCTGGGCGGCGGCTGCCATCAGGCGCCTGCGCTTGGCTCCGGCGGCTTGCACTCGCTGTGAGTCAGTCACCCAACTAACTATAGGCGCCAGAGTGTGTTAACGTTTCTCTCAGTCAGTCAACTAACTCAAATTGAGGGAGCTCATCATGATCGTTGTTACGGGTGCCACGGGAAACGTCGGCCGGACCCTGGTGCGGCTGCTGGCCGGGACGGGCGAGCAGGTCACCGCGGTGGCTCGCCACATCACGCAGGCCGACGTCCCGGAAAGCGTGCGCGCCGTCGCCGCCGACCTGAGTGACGTCGAGAGCCTGCGCCCGGCGCTGGAGAGAGCGGACGCGCTGTTCCTCCTGGTCGCCGGAGAGGACCCGCAAGGGCTGGTGGGGGCGGCCAAGGCCGCGGGCGTCCGCAAGATCGTCCTGCTGTCCAGCCAGGGAGCCGGGACCCGGCCGCAGGCCTACCGGCACGCCGGGATGTTCGAGGAGGCCGTGCGAGAGTCGGGGCTGGGCTGGACGATCCTGCGCTCGGGCGGTATGGCCTCCAACGCCTACGCGTGGGCCGAACCGGTCCGCCTGCATCGCACCGCTGCCGCATCCTTCGGCGACATGGGCCTGCCGTTCATCGACCCCGACGACGTGGCCGCCGCCGGCGCCGCCGTCCTGCGTGAAGCCGGGCACGACGGCGCCACCTATGTCCTGACCGGGCCTGCGGCGACCAGCCCGCGCGAGCGGGCGGCGGCGATCGGCCAGGCGCTGGGCGAGCCGGTGCGCTTCGTCGAGCAGACCCGGCAGGAGGCCCACGAGCAGATGGCGCAGTTCATGCCGCTGCCCGTGGTCGAGGGGACGCTGGCCATCCTCGGCGAGCCCACCCCCGAGGAGCAGCGCGTCAGTCCAGACGTCGAGCGGATTCTGGGCCGCGCCCCGCGCCCCTTCGGCGAGTGGGCCGCGCGCAACGCCGCCGCCTTCCGGTGAGCAAGCCGTCCGGCGATCCAGGCCTTCCTGTCCGATCCCTCCGGCCGACTTGATGCCGACGCCCGGCAGATGGCCGGGATCAAGCTGCGGTCCCCGGCCGACATCGACACCGACCTGTTCACGGCCTGGCTCCGGCAAGCCTGCGACCTGGAGTCGAATGGGTGGTAGACGCGCAGGATCGTGACTCCCGCTGAGCTAGCGCGGGCGCCACGGTCGTGTTTATCCCCCGAAGCCGACCGGGCGGTAGTCCAGGACGACGGCGCCGGAGCTGAAGACGGTGGTTCCGGCGAGCGCCCAGGTCGTGATGGCCACGCCGCTCGGGAACAGCTGTCGGCCCGCGCCCACCACAACGGGGCGCAGCAGCAGCTTGAGCTCGTCCAGGAGGCCGTGCTCGATCAGGTGGTTGACCAGGGCTGCGCTGCCGTACACCAGCAGGTCCCTGCCGGGCTCCCGCTTGAGCTTGGCAACCTGTTCGGCGACGTCGCCTTTGATCACGACGCTGCTCCAGCCCGCGTCGCTCAAGGTCGTGGAAGCCACGTACTTGGGAATCGAGTTCATCCGGGCGGCGAAGTCGTCCTCATGCGTCATCGCCCGCCACACCTTCGACATGGCGTCGTAGGTCTTGCGCCCCAGCAGCAGCGCCCGGCTGGCGAACAACTGACCGCGCTGGAACTTGTCCTCCTCTTCGTCCCAGAACGGCGTGAACTCCTCCAGGACCCCGTCCATGGAGATACGAACCACCGCGACGATCTTGCTCATCCCTTCAGTCTGCAACAACACGCAAGTCTGAACAACGGGACATAATGAAACGCACCTTTAATTGGGCTCAACGGAGGGGCTTGTGCTCGAACGGCTTGAACTGGAGGCCTTCCTCACCCTGGCCGAGGAGCTGCACTTCGGGCGCACCGCCGAACGCCTGCACGTGACCACCGGCCGGATCAGCCAGACCATCAAAAAACTAGAGCGCCAGGTCGGCGCGTTGCTGTTCGAACGCACCAGCCGCGAGGTACGGCTCACCGCTCTGGGACAGCAGCTGCGCGACACCCTGCTCCCGGCCTACGAGCAGATCGGCGCCGGGCTCGAGCAGGCCGTCACCGCCGCCCGCGGCATCACCGGCACGCTGGGCGTCGGCTTCTCCGCTGGGTGGTCGGGCGATCTCGTCGTCCAGGCAGCCGACCTCTTCCGAGTCCGTCACCCCGACTGCGAGGTTCACATCCAGGAGGTGCCGCTGGGCGACCCGCTCGGGCCGCTCCGCAGCGGCAAGCTCGACCTCCAGCTCACCGAGTTTCCCATCGACGAGCCCGACATCGCCCTCGGCCCTGTCATCTTCTCCGAACCCCGCGCGCTCATGGTGCCCGCCGGCCATCCCTTCGCCGGGCGGGAGACGGTCTCGCTGGAGGACCTCGCCGACACCGTCCTGCTGCCGATGACAGGGAACATCCCCGGCTACTGGCTGGACTACCATTACCCGCGCCTGACCCCATCGGGCCGGGCCATTCCACACGGACCCCCCATCACCTACTGGCAGGAAGTGTTCTCCCACATCAGCGTCGGCAAGGGCGTCTCGGTCGTCGCCGCCCGCGGCGTCCGCTACTACACCAGGCCAGGTGTGGCCTTCGTGCCTTTCAGCGACGCCCCGCCCATCGAGTACGGGCTGTTGTGGCGGGCAGGCGAGGAGAACGACCGCGTTCGCACGTTCATCCAGATCATCCGCGAGATCCACCCACCTGCGGGCCGGAGCGGACGAGCCTGACGGAGGCGACAGCCAGGCCAGGTGTTCAGAGAACGCCAGCGGGTTGTCGAGCATGATGTTGTGACCGGCGTTCGGGACGGTGACGACCCGGACACCCACGACACGGATCGGGCCATCGGCCGGCTACCGCGATCGCCATGGCACCGCCCATGCCGCGCCCAGCCGGCTGCCGGGCGTGGCATGGGCGTGTGCGGTTTACTTGGCAGGCGGGCAGAACCTGGCCTCGATGACGCCGATGACGTTGCCGATCGCGTTGTTCCAGTCGCCGTTGACGTTGATGGCGACCGAGTGCTTACCGTCGCGGCTGCCCATGACGTAGGTGTAGGAGCCTTGGAGATAACCGGCGGTGCCCCAGGTGGTTACCCCGCATGACAGCTTCTGGGAGAAGACCCCGGTGCCATTGATGGCGCCCAGGGAACCGACGTGCGGGTCGCCGGTGATCCCGCGTCCGGCGTCGACGGCCCGGCGTACCGCATCCTCCACGCCGGCGACCAGCGGGTCAGGTCGTCGGCCAGTTGCCGGGTGTTCGGCGGACTTGGCGGCTGGTGCGTTCGAACAGTGGTGCGCCGATAGTCGTTCCAACTTCTCGGTGGTCTGGCTGATGCGCCCGGTGGTGATCCCCACGTGCTCCGCCGTACGCCTGAAATGAAGCTGCTCCGCGAGCGCCAGGAACACCGGGACCTCATGTCGCTCCAGGACCGCCTCTCCTTCATTGAGCTCAACTAAACGATCGCAGTGCGATCGTGCGTTGATCCACCCCGCTTCGGAGCAGGATCGTAGAGACATCTCCCCGGTGACCAGCCAGAGCCTGGGACGGGGATCCCGATGAGGAGTGCTCATATGATCGCTACCCGCAAGATCGTGGCTGGACTGTTCATGTCGCTGGACGGTGTGGTGGAGGCGCCAGAGACGTGGCACTTCCCGTACCTGAACGAGGAGCTGACCGCAGCGATCGGAGAGATACATGCCGAGGCGGACATCCTGCTATTGGGGCGGGCGACCTACGAGTCCTTCGCCGCGGTCTGGCCGCACCAGAGCGGCGAGCTGGCCGACCAGATCAACAGCATGAGCAAGCTGGTCGTCTCCACCACCCTGGACAAGGCCGACTGGCACAACTCGACCGTCATCGACGGTGACATCGCCGCCGCGCTCAGGCAACTCAAGCAGCAGCCGGGCGGAAACATCACCATCTCCGGCAGCATCAGCCTGATTCGCGGCCTGCTGCAAGCCGGGCTCATCGACGAACTACGGCTGCTGGTGCATCCGATCGTGCTGGGCACCGGGCAACGGCTCTTCCCCGAAGGCCTCGGCCAGGTGCCCCTCAAGCTCGCCCGCGCCGCCACCTTCACCACCGGCGTGCTGGACCTGACCTACCAGCCCGCCTGACGGCTTTATGCCCGACATATCCATGAAGCACCTATCGCATGATTTACGGCGATTGGCGCAGCAGGCTTGCTCGCAGGAGCGACAGGCCTGAACGAGGAAGGCGCTCCCGTGACCCACACGATCACCGGCACTCGTCCCCCACCCGCGACGCGTCCAACTGCTCGGCTCCTGCTGGTCGGCGGCATCGCAGCAGGGCCGCTGTTCCTTGGCGCGGGACTGATCCAGGGGCTGACCCGTGACGGCTTCGACTTCACGCGCAATGCCATCAGCCAGCTCAGCCTCGGCGACCTGGGCTGGATCCAGATGACCAGTTTCCTGCTCACCGGGGCGCTGGCCATCGTCGGCGCCATCGGCATCCGGCGCACCCTGCACGGCAGGCCCGGCGGCACCTGGGCCCCGCGTCTGGTCGCCGTGTTCGGCATCTCGTTCCTGGCCAACGCGATGTTCAACGCCGATCCCGGCGCGGGATTCCCCGCCGGCGCCCCCGCAGGCCCGGCCGCCGCACTCAGCACGACCGGCGCTGTCCACCTGCTCAGCGCCGCGATCGGCTTCCTGGCCCTGTGCACCGCCTTCGTCGTCCTGGCCCGCCACTTCGCCGCCCAGGGGCGGCGCGGCTGGGCCGTACTCTCCCGCCTCGTGCCCGTAGGCGTCCTCGCCGGTTTCGCGGGCTCCTCCGCCACCGTCATGGCCTTCACCGCAGGCGCCGCCCTGGGCCTGGTATGGCTCAGCGTGACGGCCATCCAGCTGATCACTGAGCCACCGGTGGGACAGTAGCCGCCCCAGGCGACCTCTATGACGGTGTGTCCCCCATGGCCCCTGAGACGCACGACCTCTCAGGGAAAGGACTGATACCTATGGCCAAGTTCGACTCCGTGCAGGACTACCTCAACGCCCTGCCCGAGCCTCAGCAGCGGATCACCGACGAACTCCTGCCGATCATCGAGGCGGCCCTCCCGGGAACCGGTGCCCTCTACCAGGGACACCCGGTGTGGAGCGCGGGAGAAAAACCCGGCAAATCCCCGGTCTGTTACGTCAAGGCCTACCCCTCCTACGTGACCTTCGGCTTCTGGAAGGGCCAAATGCTGTCCGACCCCTCCGGCCGACTTGATGCCGGCGCCCGGGAGATGGCCGGGATCAAGCTCCGCTCCCTCGCCGACATCGACGCCGGCCTGTTCACCGACTGGCTGCGTCAGGCACGAGCTGTGGAAGCGAGCACCGGAAGCTGACCCAGGACGCCCGCGCCACAGGCGTGCTCTGACATACGACCGTGCCGAGTAATCCACTTCACTCAACCCTAAGGAAATCGAACATGAGCCTGCAGACCGTCATCTCCAAGGACGGCACCGAGATCGCCTACGACCGCTCCGGCAGCGGCCCCGCGGTCATCATGATGGCCGCAGGGCCGACCGACCGCTGGGCCCTGGCTGGGATCGCCGAACTCCTCGCCAAGGACTTCACCGTCTTCAACTATGACCGGCGCGGCCGCGGCGACAGCGGCGACACCGCGCCCTACGCACCCGAGCGCGAGTACGAGGACCTACAGGCGCTCATCACGGCGGCGGGCGGGAACGCCGGGGTCTACGGCTCGTCCGGCGGCGCCGTCCTCGCCCTGCAGGCCGCCGCATGGGGCGCCGACATCGGCCGACTCGCCCTCTGGGAAGCACCGTTCATCCTCGAGGGCAGCCGGCCGCCGGTCCGCGCCGACTACCGGCAGAACCTGGAGAAGCTCCTGGCCGAGGGCCGCCGCGGCGAGATGCTCGACTCCTTCATGATCGACGCCGTCGGCATGCCCGCCGAGTTCGTCACTCCCATGCACGATCTGCCCATGTGGCCCGGCATGGAACGCATCGCGCACACCCTGGTCTATGACTCGATTATCACCGGCGACTTTTCGATGCCTGCGGGACTGCCCGAGCTCACCATGCCGACACTCGTCCTCGATGGCGGCACGACCCCGTGGATGACCCAAGCCGCCAAGGCGCTCACCCAGGCACTTCCCCAAGCCCGCCACACAGTGCTCCCCGGACAGACCCACGACGTCCAACCAGCGGCCATCGCTCCAGTGCTGGCCGAGTTCTTCTCCTAATTCGGCCCCATCCCTGTCTAGGGTTGTTCACAAGACAGCCGAATGGGTTCGACGCGATCCCGTCTGGTCGGAGGATCGGGCGGGAGCGGGGGTCGAAGCGCAGCGGAACGAAAACGTACGCTAAGCCCGTTCTCACAGGTCAACTACAGCGGTAGAGCGCGGGGCGGAGTACAGGATTGGCGTACGTTCCCGTTCCGTCGCACAGGTCCGGACACACGCGGTCGGCTGTGTCAGCGACTGGTAGGTGGCTCGAGGAGTTCGATCTCGATGGCCAGGACGCCGAGGGCTTCCTTCTCGGAGCCGTAGATGCGGCGGATGTTGGCCAGTTGCTGCTCGCGGGGGCTGTCGGGGTTGACGTTGGCGGGGCCCTTGGTGTCGAGCATTTCCTCGGCGGTAGAGGTTCATCTCGCGGGCGCGCACACCTGTGGTCGCGGCGGAGCCTGCGGTCATGATCCGGCCCAGTTCCTGTGTGGTGTAGCTGCGGTAGAAGCGCTTGGGGTCGGCGATCATCTTGCCGACCAGCCAGACCATGGCATCGACATAGGAGTCGATGTCGCCTTCTCAGGCGGTGACGTCCAGCATCCAGGGATGGGTGCCGGGCGGTGGTGGGATCTTCCCATCGCGGATCAGCGATTTCGACAGTTTCGCGCCGGTGTCGGTGAGCACTATCGGGATGAAGATTCGGGGCGGCGAGGCCAGGCCGGGTAGTTGAGCGAAGCCCTCATCCACCAGCTGGCAGCCGTAGGCCCAGTCGCTGGGTCGTCACCCCACAGGGCAAGAAGACCCGTAAGTGGGCCTATGGCAAGACCCGCGAGGAAACCCACGACAAGTGGCTCAAACTCCATGAGCCGGCGAGCAAGGGACCCGTACCGACCAAGCACCCCATCGGACTGCGTACCACTCGCCCACGAGCTCCCCTCACGGCTGACCCCGTTGCTGTATTTCACTGCTGTACGGCATGCAAGAGGCCCTCCCGGATCATCCGAGAGGGCCTCTGAGCTGGAGCCGCCTTGGGGAATCGAACCCCAGACCCCTTCATTACGAGTTAGATCACGACCGTCCAGGACCGTCCACCGCTGTCTTCTCGGCCTGGTGAGGCGGACTCTACAGGGTCCCTCGGTCCATGGTCGTCCAGGTCCGTCCAGACCTGTCGTTAGCATCCGCGTTAGCAAGATCGCGGCTCTCCCCGCCTTGACCTCTGGACAGATCATCGGTCCGCAAGAAGGATCTCCTCCATCGCCTGGAGCACGTCTGTAACGACATAGTCCGCCCCGTGCTCCTAGTGCTTCGTTCCTCATAGCCGGTAGACGAACGTGCGGCGCAGGACCCGGGGTTGAGGTGGTGGCCGCCCCCAGACCCAAGGCTGGGCGAGGGCGTTGAGCTGCGCGGCGGCGAGGGCGACCGCGTAGGCGATCTCGGTGGCGTCGGCGAAGGTCTGCCCGGCGAACGCCGCCTTGCGCAGCAGCCGCCACCAGCCCTCGGCCAGGTTCAACCAGCACGCCTTGACCGGGAGAACACCTGACGGATCCGTGGATGACGCGGCAGCCACTGGCGGACCCGCCGGCTGAAATGGCTGGACAGGTTGTCAGTGACGACGATCAGCCCGCGCCGGTTGGCCGCGGCGATCCGCTGAAGCAACTGGATCCAACCGTCACTGTCACGCGAGGGCGCACAGAAAGTGAACTCGACCCCATCGCGGATACGCAAGCCGCCGTACACCCAGGTCTTGTCGGTACCACGGAAGTAGGTCAGCGGCGCTTTGATGCGGTGCCCGCCGGGCGACCAGCCCGGGGCAGGCGGGAAGGTGCGCGAGGTCACCGGCCTCAACTCGTCGGCACAGATCACCGTGGTGCCGGGCGGCGGATGGGTGGAGAAGCCGATGACTTCGGCCCTTTTGGGGCGAAGTCATCGGCTCGGTGGAGGTGGTCCACGAGCGGGTGCGCCGCCAGCGCACATGTTCGGTGACCAGGATCCGGCGCACCTGAGAGCGGTGGACGTCGATGTCTGCCACGCGGGCGGCGGCGGTCAAGCTGTTCAGCGTCCACTGCGGCGGGCCGCTCTCATCGGCCGCCACCAGGGTACCGGCTACCCGCAGGTTGGACGCTGCGACTGAATAGCGGAGCCCTCACCGGGTTCAGCGGCAGACCGTGCCGGGCACGGGGAGCGTCCCGGAGATCAGGTAACGGTCGATGCTCCCGGTCGCGCAGGCGTTACGCAGGTATGAGGTGTGCCCATCGCCGTCATAGGTCAGCACCTGTGACCCCTTGATGCCCCTGGCCAGGCTCTTGGCCCAGACGAGCGGCGTTGCGGGATCATGCGTGTTCCCGACCAGCAGAACGGGCGGCGCCTGGGTGATGTGCACCGGCCGCTGCGGATTGGACGGCTGGACGGGCCATCCCAGACATCCGGTCGTCATGTCCCAGAACTCCGATGTCCCGCGCATGTGCGGAGCCCTCCGCGTGACGTCCCGAGCCCAGGCCCTGAGCTGCGAGAATCCGTTGATTTCAGGGTTGATGTCCTGGCAGAGGACCGCCCGGTAGGCCGAGGTCGTCGCAGGGTTGTCCAGCGCCTCAGCCCGCATCTGCCCGAAGACCACCGCATCGCCCTGCTCCGCCTGAACGATGCCCCGGGCCAGACCGCCGTTGAAGTCGGGGGCCATCGTGAGCATCGCGTACGCGACGTAGCGCAGTTCGTCCGCCGTCAGCGGACGCCCGCCGGTCACCGGGATCGGCGTCTCCTCCGCCTTGCGCACCAGCGCATCCCACACCCGCGGTACGGACCGACCGTGCAGCTCACATTCCTTCGTCCGCTCGCACCACCCGTCGAACCTGCTGAACCCGTCCTCCACCGCCGCCGCGGCATCCCGCACCATCTGGCGTGAGCTCATCCCGTGATCGACGATCCCATCCAGAGCCATCGCCCGTACCCGGTCGGGGAACCGCCACGCGTACTCGGTCCCCAGCATGCTCCCGTAGGACCGTCCCAGGTAGCTGATCTGCTCTTCGCCCAGCGCGGCCCGCACCGCGTCGAAGTCTCGCGCCACACTCCCGGTGTCCATATGACGGATCAACGGCCCGCAACTCACGCCCACGGCCCGGTTGTGCGCGACGAGGTGGTCATACTCCCACCGCGTCCCAGGGAACTGCGTGACAGCCGGATCATGCACCGCCTTCCCGCATTGGATCTGCTCGCTGCCACCGACCCCGCGCGGATCGATCCCGACAATGTCGAACCGCTCGCGCAACTCCTTGGAGAAGTAGTACGGCGCCCAATCCCTCACCAGATCGGCCGCGCCCGTCCCTGGTCCGCCCGGGTTGTAGAACAGCATCCCGATCCGTTGTCCGGTGGCCTTGCGTCGCGTCATGTTCAGCGAGATCTGAGGCCCGTCCGGCTTCGCCCAGTCCACCGGCACGGCGAGGGTGCCGCACTCGGCCCCGGGTTCCTTCCCGCAGGCTCGCCAGTCGATCGTGTCTGTACTGGTCACACTTGCTACTTGGGTCGCTTGGCCAATCGCAGCGGCAGGTGCCGCGGGGACCGCTACCGCGATCAGCGCCAAGCCCGTGATGAGGGGTGTCCATTTCATGATCTAGATCGTCCCCAGCTCGCCAGCCCCCGCCATCGGCCTTTCGGGCCTGCCGCATCGGCCGAACGGATCATAGTTCATCGGATACGGCTCTTTGAAGTCCTAACAGAAAGATCAGCGGACTAGCCCGAAGAGTCATCCCCCACTGCCGCTCAACAGTCCAACAAGATTGCGGGGAGCCGTAGTCACGTAGATAGACACGCAGAGGCCCCCACCGGAACCCGGTGAGGGCCTCTGAGCTGGAGCCGCCTTGGGGAATCGAACCCCAGACCCCTTCATTACGAGTGAAGTGCTCTGGCCGACTGAGCTAAGGCGGCGTGCCATGCGTGTTCCACATGGCCTACGGCAGTCTACAGGCTTCCGGGTGGTCTCCGCGCCCCCGAATCAACCGATCTTGGGACAGTGGGTTCCGTCCTTGGGAACGGCGAGGTTGATCAGATAGTCGTCGACCAGATGGTCGACGCATGTGGAACCGGTCAGGTAGGCCGTGTGGCCGTCGCCGTCGAAGCCGACGAGAACACCCGAGGAGAGCTGGTCGGCCAGGGCTTCGGCCCATTCGTACGGCGTGGCCGGGTCACGTTCGGTGCCGACGACCATGATGGGGGCGGCGCCAGGCGCGTCGATCTTTTCCTGCGGCTCTCCCTTGACCGGCCAGTAGGCGCAGGGCAGCGACGACCACATGACGGAGGTACCGAACAGCGGCGCGTCGGTCGCGGCCTTGCGAGCCGCCTCGGCGAAGGCGGAGGAGGCGCGGGGGAAACGGCCGTCGATGCAGTTGACGGCCATGTTGGCCTCGGTCTGGTTGGAGTAGGTGCCGTCGTCGTGGCGGTCGATCAGCACGTCGGCCATGCGCAGGAGCGTGGTCCCGTCACCCTTCAACGCTCCGCTGAGCGCCTGGCGCAGGACCGGCCACGCCTGCCGGTCGTAGAGCGGGGTGAGCAGCCCGAGGGTGGTCAGGGCCTCGTCGACCTGCCGGCCGTCACCGGTGTTATTGGCCAGGGGTTCCCGGTCGGCCCGCTGGAGCAGTGCCGTGATCTTCTCTCGGGCCGCCTTCACCGAACCGTCGAAGGGGCAGTCCTGGGCGGCGAAGCAGTCTTCGAGGAACGCGTCGAGGGCGACCTCGAAGCCGTGGGCCTGGGCGGCGTTCAGCTCCAGCGGGGAGAGGGAGGGATCCACCGCGCCGTCCAGGACGAGGGCGCGCACACGACCGGGGAAGAGGTCGGCGTAGACCGCGCCGAGTTGCGTGCCGTAGGACTTGCCGAGGTAGGTGAGGCCTTCGTCTCCCAGCGCGGCGCGCAGCAGGTCCATGTCCCGTGCCGCGTCGGCGGTGCCGACGTGGGGCAGGAGCTTTGCCGAACGGGCCTGGCACCCGGCGGCGAACCGATGCGAACCCTCTTCCAACGCGATGACCTCGGCGGGTGAGTCGGGCGAGCCGTCGAGACCGATGTAGGCGTCCAGATCGCTCGGCGACAGGCATCGGACGGGCGAGGATTCACCGACCCCGCGTGGGTCGAATCCCACCACGTCGAAACGGGTTCGGACGGCCTCGCTCAGCACCGAGCGGGCGCTGCGCGCGTATTCGATCCCCGAACCGCCCGGGCCACCCGGATTCACGAGGATCGAGCCGATCCGGTCACCCGAGGCGGGAAGCCGGATCACGCCGATCTGGATCCGCTCGCCGTCGGGCTTGTCGTGATCGAGGGGGACCCCCAGCTTCGCGCACTCGAACCCATCGCCACAGCTCTTCCAGTCGAGCGCGGTTTCCGGTCGGCTGACATCGGCGTCGGTGCAGGCTGAGGCGGTGAGAGCCAGCGCCGCGAGGGCGGCAGCCGTACGGCGAAATCTCACGCTATGCCTTTCGGAAAGGAGCGGCGGGCGGTCGCATACCGGGGGCATCCTACGTCCACGCCGCAAAGACCTCAGGCGGGACGAATCAATCGTTTCACCGGCTTCCACCGACTCGGACGGATCGGATCACGAAACGACACCGTTGTTATCTTTTTCCGTACGGCCACGGCCTCACCTCCGGCGCCTTCGCCTAAGAGGGGACAAGCGGCCCTCAGGCAAGCAGGAGGCAGGCGGCGATCGCCGCCATGACGGCGGCCGTCGCCCCGTGCATGCCGTACGCGAGACTCCGCGGGCCTCTCCACTTCAGCACGATGACCGCGTCCCCGACGGGAATGACGGTCGCCGCCAGCATCATCCAGCCCAGGGCGTCGTGCTGCCCCAGCGCCAGCAGGGCGAAGATGATCAGTCCTGAGGCGATGTCACGAATGCCCTTGACGGCGAAGTAGGCGCCCGATCCGCCCTCCGCCGGTGCGGCGACGCCGAAACCCTCCGCGCTCGCCACCGGCGCGAACATGAACCGCAGGCCGACGAAGATGATGCCGACGCCGATCAGCGCGGAGAGCACATAGGCAACGGAGATCAAAGACATGACTGTCCCCCTTGGCCGCGAAGGCCGTTAACGAGCATTGCTAGCTATACAAGCGACACTAGCAATAGTGCTGCTTGATTGTCTAGCGATGCTAGCATCAGGGAATGTCCCTACAGACGCAGAAGCGCCGAGAGCGTGAGCGGGCGCGGCGCCATCAGCTGATCATCACGACCGCCCGCGAGCTGGCCGAGACCGAAGGATGGGACGCGGTGACGACGCGTCGCCTCGCCGAACGGATCGAATACAGCCAGCCCGTCCTCTACAGCCACTTCGCGGGCAAGAACGCCATCGTGGCGGCCGCGGCCCTCGAAGGCTTCGACGAACTCGCCGCCGAGCTGAGCCAGGCACGCGCGACGGCGGACACCCCACGGCAGGAACTCGTCGCCCTCGCCAGGGCCTACGCCGACTTCGGCCGCGCGCACCCCGCGCTGTACGTCGCCATGTTCACCCTCGCCGTCGATCTGCCGTTCGGCCGCCCCGACACACCCGCCCCGCTCCAGGCCGCCTTCCGCCAGTTCCACGAGACGATGTCCACGTTCGCCGACGGCCGTGACTGCGGTGTCTTCGCGGAAGTCGCCTGGAGCGCCCTTCACGGTCTGGTGACGCTCACCTGCGCGGGCAGGCTTCCCGGTGACCACCACGAGCGGTGCCTGACGACGCTGATCGATCAGCTCACCACCCCGCCCGAGCGGCCGCCGGCACCGTAGACCCGGCGACCGGCCGGCACCGTAAACCCGGCGACCCGGCGACCCGGCGACCACCGGAAGATCTCCTGAAGGGCCGCGAGGAAGGGTGATCGCGGATGCTCACCGGGCGTCCGTCCGCGACGGGTGAACCCGGTCCCGGCTCACTCCTGCGGGGCGCCCTCGGCGTCCGCCTCGCCGTACATCGCGTCGTGCTGCCTGCGCGGCGAGCACACCGAGGCGGAGGGGCAGGCGCAGCGCCGGCCGCCCTCGTCGAGCCGGACCGTCACCGAGTCCGAGGGGACGTTGCGCCCCACCACGGTTCCGGGCCCCTCGGGGGTGTCCACCTTCAGGCCGACGCGGGGCATCGTGCCGTTGGCTTTGACGTAGAGCGGGTGCTCGTATTTGAGGCAGCACATCAGCCGCCCGCACGCCCCCGCGATGCGCAGCGGGTTGACCGGCAGGTCCTGGTCCTTGGCCATCCGCACGGAGACCGGCTCGAAGTCCTTGAGGAAGGTCGCGCAGCACAGGTCGCGCCCGCAGGGACCGATGCCGCCCTGGAGGCGGGCCTCGTCGCGGGGGCCGATCTGGCGCAGCTCCACCCGGGCGCGCAGGTTGCGGGCCAAATCGCGGACGAGGGCGCGGAAGTCGACGCGCTGGGGGGCCGAGAAGTAGACGGCGTAGACGTTGTCGGAGTCGATGTAGTCGACGCCGACGACCTTCATGGGCAGCTCGTGCCGTTTGATCAGGCGTTTGGAGACGCTCCGCACCTCGGCGCGCCGCCGTTTGTTGCCCTCGTCGCGCGCCAGGTGCTCCTCATCCGCGATGCCCGCGCACACCGGAAGGCCGCCGATCTCCTCACTGCTCCACTGCGGCGCCCACACGCACTCGGCCACCTCCGGCCCGGCGTCGGTGGGCACGAGCACCTTGTCTCCGACCTTGGGACTGTGCTCCCCCGGATCGAGGTAGTACAGCCTGCCGTAGCGGGTGAAGCTCACGGCCATGATCATGCTCATGTGGCTCCAAAGCTGCTGGGGGTACGGCTAAGCGCCCACCACGCCACCCTACGCGCCGAGATCGTTCTGTGGGCCTTCGGCGCGGTGGGCGCACGCGAGGAGGTGAGCCATACCCCTTTGACTGCCTTTCAGCCGGCACGGGTCACCACTCTTTGCTCGCGAGGACTCACCGTCCCTTGCCCTTGAAGAAGCACTGTTCGCCCAGCCCCAGAAAATTCACGATGTACCCCCATGGAGAGCTGCGGTCGAGGGCGCAGGCCTGGTCGACGCTGGTGGAGACACCGGGCAGCTCGCTCGCGGCCCGGGCCACGGCCGCGGGGTCCGCATCCGGCTTGATCCGGACCCGGAACGACTCCGGCAGGTCCTCAGGGACTATGGCCCGTGCAAGCTCGGGGTCGTCGTCCTTGTACTGCCGCTGAAAGTCCTCCCAGGCCTGCTGCCGGTCCTCGAAGGTGAGGCTCTCCACTTCGGGTCGTGCCTGCAGCGCCCGCCGGAGGTTCTCCCGCTCGGTCTCGGTGATCCCCTCGCCCGCGCAACTCGGCCAGGGGTCACCGTGCTTGCAGAAGAAAACCGAGACCCGGGGTCTCCCGGACGGCTCCACAGCGCTCACGGACATGGCGACGATGCTCTCCCCCTGTAGTTCCGGGGAGGGAGCGGTGAGCCGTACGACTCCGAAGGCGATCGCGGCGACGGCCAGGGCGACGGCCACGATCCGGGGAGAAGGCCGAGGCCCGCGGCGGGCCGGGGCGGTCAGCGGGCGGATCTCGACGGCGATCCCTGCGGCGGCGGACAGGGCCTCGCGCAGGCGGTTCTCCGTGGCGGTCATGATTGGTCCCCCAGCACTCGGGCGAGAGCGGCCAGCCCGCGCGCGATCGTCGACCGGGCCGTGCTGGCACCGATCCCCATGGTCTCGGCGATCTCCAGGTCGGACAGATCGAAGTAGTAGCGCAGCGTCAGCGCCTCCCGCTGCCGCCTGGGCAGCCCGCGCAGCGCCACCAGCACCTCGCGGCGCTCCTCGCCGAGCAGTGCCGCGTGCTCGGCCGACCAGACGGGCGGCTCGTACGGCACGGCCCACCGGAACGCCACCGCGCGGCGGCGCAGCACGGAGCGGGCGCCGTTGAGCACCGCCGAGCGGATGTAGGTCAGCGCGCGCCCAGGGTCGCGCAGGCGGCGCCGTCCCGCGTGGGTGCGGGCGAACGCCTCCTGCACGACGTCCTCGGCGGTGGCCTGGTCGCCCACCATGAGCAGGGCCAGCCGCACCAGCCCGAGATGATGCTCGGCGAACAGCTCCGCGACGTCGACAGGGTCTCCGGCACCGATGCGGTCTCTGGCCAGGGGCTCCCCGTGGGAGAGCAGTTCGATCTCGGGGTCCGGGGTCGTCCCGGAGAATGACACGGTCACATCACAGAGACGCCGGGCCGGGCCGTCTGCTGCTCGGCCCGGCCCACCGGTTCTCTCCATCGGCCCGGCCCACCGGGCTGTGTCACCGGTCGAGCCCGCCCGCCCGGACCGGTGCGCGACACGCCCGGACCATCGGCGCCGCTCATCGTCCACCATGACGGTGACCCTCGTCCGCCATGACGTCGACTCGCCGGATGGTCCGGGCCGGCCTCAGCGCACCAGTTCGGCGAAGGACTTCTCCCATCGGTTCGCGATCATGGAGATGTCGTAGCTCCTCGCCGTCTCAAGGGCGTTGCCGGCCATCCGGCGGCGCCCCTCCTCGTCGTCGATCATCTTGAGCAGCCCCTGGGCCAGGGCGTCCACGTCGTCGGGCGGGATCAGCAGCCCGTCATGACCGGGAGTGATGATCTCGCGGGGCCCTCGGGGGCAGTCGAAGCTGACCACCGGAACTCCACACGCGAACGCCTCGATGATGGTCATGCCGAAGCCCTCGAACCGGGAGCTGACCGCGTGGATCGAGGCCTTGGCGAGTTCGCCCTCGATGTCGCCGGTGGGTCCCATGAACGTCACGTTGTTGTGCAGCCGCAGTTTGACGGCCAGTTTGACCAGCTTGTCGCCTACCCGGCCCTCGCCGTAGATCCGCAGCTTCCAGTCCGGGCGCTCCCGGACCACCTGGGCGAAGGCCTTCAGCAGCCGGTCGTAGCCCTTGACCGGCACCAACCGGCCGGCGGCCAGCACGATCCTGTTGTCCTGCCTGGAGCGGGGACGCGGCCCTCCGGCCAGCCCGTTGCCGATGGTGAACACCCGCGTCGGCGCCCGGTCGAGCATGTCCCGATAGTCCTGCTCGTCGGCCTCGGTGAGGGTGACGATCGCGTCCAGCTTCGGGTACCACTGCCGGATCTCCTCGAAGATGCCGGGCTGGTGGGCCTCGAAGTGCAGGTGCTCCTGGGCGATCGTGACGACTCGTCTGCGAGCGAATCGGGCGGCCATGATGTTCAGTCCGGCCCGGGTGGTGACCAGCACGTCGGTGCGCAGCCGCTGCAGCTCGCGCTTGAGCACGTCGTCGCTCCACGCGGTGAAGGAGGCGTAGGCGCGCTCCTCGGGGTGGATCAGCGCGCTCTCCTGCTTGCTCAGCCGCTCCGCCCTCCTCGTGTACGGCCAGCGGACCCTGGCCCCCTCCCTCAGGTCCACCAGCGAACGCAGCCGGACCTTGGATCCCAGGGGCAGGAAGGGCTGGTCGACGTGCTGGAAGACGCTGATCACCTCGACGTCGTACCGTTCGGCCAGCTCGGTGGCGAGGTCGAAGGTGGCCCGGATCGTGCCGCCCATGCCGTAGGCGTTGAGGATCAGGAAAGAGATCTTCACGAACCCTCCTCCTCGACCGTGAGCGCGATGGCGAGGCTGTCGGTGTCGGTGTAGTACGGCCGCACTCTCACCTGCCCCACGTGCTGGGCGGGAAAGCGCACCCGGGTCTTCTTGTCGGTGATGTCGTCGAGGCGGGCCGCCAGCGGCAGCCGTACCCCGGCGACCTCCACGTGCAGATCCCAGAAGACCCGCCGCCGCACCTGGGTCTCGGCCATCGGCGCGATCTGGAGGAACCCTTCGAAGCGCCGTCCCTTGAAAAGCCCCGGCCCGCTGACCGGCTTCGGCCCCTTCCTGGCCACGGCCACGAGCCTGGCAGTCCCCTCGATCGCCTCGCCGTACGCGATCAGACCCTCGACCTCGATCGCGCCGTCGTCGGAGACGACGGCGGTCACCTCGACGTACGGCGCGACCTCACGGACAGTCAGGGCGAGGGTGCCGATCGGTGTCCGGTATGCCCGGATCTCCCGATCGCGGGGCGTCTCGGCGTAGACGAGCAGCTCATCCAGCGAGAACCCCGGGTCGTCGGTGGCGAGGGGCTCGCCCCGGTGCGATGCCATCCAGATGCCGGGACGCAGTCCGGCGAGGTCGACACCCGCGCGCTCCTCTCCGGTCTCCACGTGCCGCAGGACGATCTCCCCGTCGACCGGCTCCGGCCACTCGACCTCCAACATGTCATCGCAGTTCACGCGACTGGTGACAGCTCGCCTGGCCCCCGGCGCCATCACCCCGTGACGCATTCCGATACTCACCAAGAGTCCCCCGGTCTTCGCTGCTCATCCCCGTAGAGCAGGACACTGTTTAGGTTGTTTGGTAACGAATGCGTAGAAATTCGCTGTGAATTCCAACGATCCGCACTGATCCTTTGAGTGGCGTTAGCGGGGAATGGTTCCGTTCGCAGGGAAAAAGGTGGATGAGGGCCGCTTGGTGACAACGGCCCTCACTTCTCACCAGCCGATTTCCGAATTCCCCGGGCCTCCCGGCGCTGTGAAGCCGGTGAGCGCCCGGTACCGGCCCGAGGCGACCGCTCCGAACTCCGACCCTCGCTGGACGATGAGGTGCTCGCCGGAGGCGTCCCCGTCGACGAGCCGCAGATCGCCCCGGTCGTCCCGGTAGAGCACGCCCGTCTGCCGGCCGTCTCCGGCGTCGAACAGCGCGATCGTGGTGGCCCCCGCCACGGTCGTGATCCGCTCGCCGGCGTTCTCCTCGATGATCCGGCCCGGCGCGGCGACGAACGACCGGCCGTCCGCGCCGATCCGCACCCCGTGCAGCCCCGCGGGCGTGCCCGCAGCGATCTTGAGCTCGACCTTCCTCGCGCCGTCCAGATCCTCACCGGCCGCCTGGATGTCGAGCACCCACACCTCGGGCGAACCGGGCCCGGCCTCGCGAGCCGGCTCCGGCACGGACGTGGAGACGAGGCTCGTGGGCACAGACAGGTCCGGCGTCGGCGTGACCGTCGCGGTCTCCGACGGACTCGGGGTGGCAGGCTCCGTGGGAGCCGCGGAGACCGTGGCAGGCTCCGTGGGAATCGCGGAGACGGTGACAGGCCCCGTGGGAGCCGCGGAGACGGTGGGCTCTGTTCTGCCCGGGGGAACGGCTGCCGTCCGGTCCGGGAGGCCCGGCGTCGGCGTGACCATCACGGTCCGCGTGGGCGTCGGCGGCTTCACCGGTTTCGGATCCGCGGGAGTCGTCCGAGAATCCGGCGTGGTCGGCAGGGCCTCGGGGTCGGACGGCGGCGCGGCCGAACGAGGCACCGAATCGGGAAACGGCACGGTCGGGAAGACCTCGGAATCAGAAGGCGGCGCGGCCGAAGGAGGCACCGAATCGGGAAGCGGCACGGTCGGGAAGACCTCGGGACCAGAGGGCGGCGCGGCCGAAGGCACCGGGTCGGGGAAGCGGGTGGCCGTGACCGTAGAGGTCTCGTCCGGGTCGGGCAGCGCTGGACCGCGCTGGAAGGCGACCGTCCGGCCGTCCGCGGTGATCGACACGTTCGTGACATCGCTGTTGGAGGCGGAGACGAACGTCCGGCTCTTCCCGGTGGTCAGGTCGGTCACCCCGAGCCGCCCGGTGACAGAGGCCGAGGGCCGGCACGTCCGCAGGCCGTAGGCCAGCGTGGTGCCGTCCGCGCTGGCCGCGAGCGACGTGGGCGTGGTGCCGTCCGGCACGGTGACCGGCAGCGTGTCGGTCCGTACGACCTCCCCCGCCCGGCCGAGCGTCACCCGCAGGAACAGCGTCTCGCAGGCGCCCAGCGTGACCGTGGTGTAGAACGCGCCCCGCGCGGAGTCCACCAGCGAGAAGCGCCTGCCCGGATCCCGCCCGGGAAGAGCGCCGGTCGTCCGGCCGGTGTCCGACCGGTGAAAGGTGATCCCGTCACCACCGGTCATGGCGAAATACTCCGGGGCCGCCTGCGCCGTCGCCGGCCCGGCGACGCTCTCCCCCTCACCTCCCCGGACGGCCACGACTCCTCCGGCGATCACTCCGGTCACCGCGGCCGCGGCCACCAACGGCACGACCCACGGCCTTCTCGTACGGCGTGCCCGCGGCCGGAAGGCGGGGACGTCACGAACGGTCTCTCCGACGGCTCCGGCCGCGTCCCGCAGTCGTTCGACGGTCTCGTTCACCGATGCTCCTCCAGCAGACGGCCGAGCGCTTCCAGCGCCCGATGGGTGGTGGATTTGACGGTGCCGCGGCTGACCCCCATCGCCTGGGCGGTCTCCTCCTCCGACAGTTCGGCGTAGAAGCGCAGCAGCAGCACCTCGCGGCGGCGCCCCGGCAACCGCTGGAGGGCCTCCATTACGGCCCGGCGCTCGTCACCGAGCATCACCTCGGACTCGGCCGACCAGACGGGCGGCGCGTAGGTCCCGGCGAACCACGAGGGCAGCCGTCTGCGCCGCAGCACGCTGCGCGCGTTGTTCAGCACGGCACTACGCAGGTAGACGAGTGCTTTGTCCGGGTCCCTCAGCCGGCCGAAGCGGCGGTGAAGGCCGAGGAAGGCCTCCTGCACCACGTCTTCGGCGGACTCACGATCCCCGATCATGACCAGGGCCAGCCGGGTCAGCCCGAGCGCGTGCTCGGCGTAGAGCCCGCTGATCGTCTCAGCGGGCTCCGGTCTCCCTAGGTCCATTGTTTCGGCCTGCATGATCAGGAGACGCGGAAACCGTCTCCCGGTTGCTCGCGGACACCGGCCGGATCAGAGCCGGGGCTGCCGCAGCGAGAGAGTCATCGCCTCGACGGCCATCTGCGGGTTGACGTTGGCGGCCAGCCGCTCACGACAGCGCATGATCGCGTCGATCCTGAGCAGGGTGTCCTCCGGGGTGGAGGAGCGGGCCAGGCCTTCCAGATCGGCCCGGCGGTCCTCGTTGGCCAGCTCCACCGGCGCGCCGAACTGCATGGCCAGCACATCGCGGTAGAACGCCACCAGGTCGAGCAGCGCCGCGTCGATGACGTCGCGCTTGGTACGGGTGGCCCGGGACTTCTGCCGGTCCTCCAGATCCTTCAGCGCCCCGGCCCCGCCCCGGATGAGGCCTCTGTTGAGGCCCTTGCCGGAGGACCCCTCGCCGTAGATCTTGCGCAGCTCGGAGATCTCCGACTCGTTCAGCACCGAGGTGACCGCGGCGGCCTCCTCCTCGGCGGTCTTCACCAGCCGCTCGGCGGCCGTCACGCACTCTCCCACCCCGGTGAGCGCCCGGGGGATGGACAGCACCGCGTCGCGGCGCTTGCGCGCTTCCTCGTCCAGCGCCAGCCTGCGGGCCCGTTCGATGTGCCCCTGGGCGGCCCTGGCGGCGAACTCCGCCATCGCCAGGGGCACGTTCTCCCGGGTGGCCAGCACGTGGGCGACCGCGGCGGCGGGTGGCGTGACCAGCGTGACCAGACGGCAGCGGGACCTGATGGTGATCATCATGTCGTCCGGGGAGGGCGCGCAGAGCAGCCAGACGGTCCTCGGCGGCGGCTCCTCGATCGCCTTGAGCAGCGCGTTGGAGGCCCCCTCGGTGGCGCGGTCGGCGTCTTCGAACAGCACGATGCGCCAGCGGCCCAGGGTCGGTGCCCCGGCCGCACGGAGGATGAGCTGGCGGGTGTCCTTGATGCCGTAGGAGAGTCCCTGCGGCCGGACGATCTCCAGGTCGGGATGGGAGCCGATCGCCACCTGATGGCACATGTCGCAGTGACCGCACCCCTGGTCCGGGCAGAACAGCGCGGCGGCGAACGCCCGCGCGGCCTCCTCCCTGCCGGAACCGGGCGGTCCGGTGAACAGCCACGAGTGGGTCATCCCGGCCCCGCGCCCGCCGGCCAGGAGCTCGGCGCCGGCCGCCGCGGCCCGGCGGAGCGTTACGGCCGCCCGTTCCTGCCCCACAAGGTCATCGAAGACTCCCACGCCCTCAACCTACCGCCGGTGTCAGTCGCGGATGACGGGGATGGTCCCGGTGGCGTCCTCCGACTCCTGCGGCACCGGGTCGGGCAGCACCTCGCGGACCCGGTCATGGATGAGCAGGGAGATCTGCTCCTGGGTGAGGGTCCCGTCGACGACCAGGTAGCGCTCCGGGGCGGCGGCGGCCAGCGAACGGAACTCGCGGCGCACCCGCTCGTGGAACTCCAGCGGCTCGGACTCGATCCGGTCGGCCGCCCCGCCCAGCCGGGTCAGGCCGACCGACGGCGGGGTGTCGATGAGCACGGTCAGGTCGGGCACGAGCGCGCCGGTGGCCCAGTCGTTGATCTTTGCCACGTCGGCCGGTTCCAGGGCCCGGCCGGCGCCCTGGTAGGCGAGCGAGGAATCCACATAGCGGTCGGAGATCACCATCGATCCCCGGTAGAGCGCCGGGCGGATGACCTTCTCCACGTGCTCGGCCCGGTCGGCCGCGTACAGCAGCGCCTCCGAACGCGCCGACAGCCCCTGGTGCACCGCGTCCAGCAGGATCGCGCGCAGCCGCATGCCCACCTTGGTCGAGCCGGGCTCCCGAGTCTGCACGACGTCGAAGCCCTGGTCCCGCAGCCAGATCGCGAGCAGCCTGGACTGGGTGGTCTTACCCGACCCCTCGCCGCCCTCGAACGCGATGAACATCCCACGCGGCTGCTCGGGCTCCTCGGGCGCGAATCGCTCGCCGCGCACCGCCGCGATCAGGTCGGCGACGATCGAGACGCCCCTGCGGTCGTCCATGTGCCGCAGCGCGAGGAAGCCGACGATCATCGCGAGCAGCCCGCCGACCAGCAGCACCAGGTTCGATCCGTCGAACTGGTAGACCGTCTCCCCGCGGACCTTGATCTCGTTCTTGCCGAACAGGCCGGCCAGCGTCGGCGCGACAGCGACCACCAGCAGCAAGGTGACCCGGGCGAGCGACTGCAGGAAGGAGAACGTACGGCCGCGCAGGCTGTCTTCCACCTCCAGCCCGATCATGGTATAGCCGATGATCCAGGCGATCCCGGCGCACGCCCCGAGCACCACGGTGAGCATGACGACGATCACCAGGTTGTGGACGAGCGCGATCGCGGCGAGCACCAGCCCGGCCAGGATGATCGACAACCCGAACAGCCGGCGCCGCGACAACTCCCGCATCAGCCTGGGCCCGAAGAACATGCCGAAGGCCATGCCGACGAAGACCGCCCCGAACACCACGCCGTAGGCCGCGTCGCCGCCTCCCAGCGCCCCCACGTAGATCTTGGCCACGCCGACCACCGCGCCGCCG
This sequence comes from Streptosporangium sp. CA-135522, assembly GCF_050949235.1. Taxonomy (NCBI): domain Bacteria; kingdom Bacillati; phylum Actinomycetota; class Actinomycetes; order Streptosporangiales; family Streptosporangiaceae; genus Streptosporangium; species Streptosporangium sp. CA-135522. The sequence goes on along the minus strand of NZ_CP192026.1, from coordinate 339,114 downwards.
GCGGCGAACGCGCCGAGCATGCCGATGACCAGGCCACGGATCAGCCGGTTCGCGCCGACGAAGCGCCAGCCCTCGACGATCTGCCGCAACACGGAGGGGGTGGAGATCGCGGTGGTCGTCGCGCTGGTCGTCGAGATGTCCTTGAGCGTGAAGATGATGGCGGCCGACACCAGGTACGCGAGAGCGTTGATGAACAGCGCCAGGTAGGTGTCGCGGGTGGCGAGGAACGGGATGAAGTTACTCAGGGCGTCGTCGGCGATCGACAGCACCGCGAACAGCAGCGCGGCCACCGGGGCGGTGCCGTACGTGACCAGCAGGTTGAGCTGGTTGGCCTCCTCCAGCCGCTCCTTGGGCACCAGGTTGGGCACCGTGGCGTCCTTGGCCGGGACCCAGAAGAGGTTGACGCACTCGACCAGGAACGTGGCGATGATCACCCACTGGTAGCTGCCGATCAGCGGGATCGACAGGACCAGCGCGAAACGCAGCAGGTCGCAGAAGAACATCGTCAGCCGGCGGTCGAACCGGTCGGCGAACGCGCCCGCGAGGGGGCCCAGCAGGATGGCCGGAAGCATCTTCGCGACGAAGACGCCGCCGATGGCCAGGCTCTGGGTCTTGTAACCCGATCCGCTGGTGAGGTTTCCGGCGAGCGCGGTCAGCGCGATGATGTTCAGCCAGTCTCCGAGGCTGCACACCGACATGGCCGTCCACAACTTGCGGAACGGGGCATTGGCCAGCACATGGGGGGGCTTGCGGCGCGCGGTGTTCCGGCCAGGGGTGGTCATAATGTCAGCGTATCCAGGTGCTCGCTGGGCTGGGGAAAACATGCGCCGGGCGGATATGCCCGGCTGCTCGTCGCATGAGGGTAATACGTCCCGCCCGTTCCCCGCAGGGAGCATCCGTGAAAAGAAGGCCTCGGCGCCCTGTTTCCGGAGTCTGTGACCGGGTCGCGAGCTTCTAGCCGCGAAGCTCCAGAAGGGTGATCTCGGGTGGGGCGCCGACCCGGACGGGCGGTCCCCAGAAGCCCGCGCCCCGGGTGACGTAGACCTGGGTGCCGTCCACCTCGCCGAGACCGGAGACGACCGGCTGCTGCAGCGGGACGATCAGATTGAAGGGAACCATCTGACCACCGTGGGTGTGACCGGACAGCTGAAGGTCGACGCCGTACTCGGCCGCCCGGAAAGCCTGGACCGGCTGGTGGGCGAGGAGGACCGCGGAGCGGGAACGATCCCGGCCACCGAGCGCCCGCTCGTGGTCGGCGGTGCCGCCGGTGACGTCGTCGACTCCCGCGAGGTCCAGTACGGCCCCCGCGTGGGCGATCTCGACGCGCTCGTTCCGGAGCGGGCGGACGCCGAGGTGGCGGAGCTCCTCGATCCACTCGTCGGGGCCGTTGGCGGTGTAGTACTCGTGGTTGCCGGTGACGAAGTAGGCGCCGTAGCGGGATTCGAGACTCCGCAGCGGCCTGGCCAGCGGGCCGAGCTCGGCCACCGTACCGTCGACCAGGTCGCCGACGATGGCGACCACGTCGGCCTGGAGCGAGTTGACCAGGCGGACGATGCGCTCGGTGTGCGCCGGGCCGGTGAGCGGGCCGAGGTGGATGTCGCTGACCACGGCGAAACGCAGGCCGCTCAGGCGCGGGTCCAGCCGGGGCAGCGTGACCGGGACCCGCTCGATCACCGGGTCACCGAGGGCGGTCCTGACTCCGGATCCGACGGTGACCAGTGCTCCCGCCCCTGCGACGGCGGCGGCCGTACGGGCGATGAAAAGCCGGCGGCCGATGTCCGCCGATCCGCTCGCGGCCCGGGCGGGAGCGTCTCCGGAAGCAGTGCCGCCGGAGACGGCGGCGTGCTCGGAGACCACGACATGCCCGGAGACGGCGGCGTGTTCGGAAGCGATGGTGTGCCCGGAGGCGGCGCTGTCGGAGGCGGCGCCCTCAGACGCCACGCTCCCGGGGACGGCGTCCCCGAAGACCGCGTCCCCGGCCGCAGGGGTGGCCGTCAGGGCGGGCTCGGAGACCGGAGCGACCCGGGGATCGCCGGTCTCGCGCCGGTCGGCCGTACGCCGGGCCAGGCGAGTGGCGGCGCGACGGCGATCGGAACGGCGCAGGGCCAGCAGGGCCAGGGCGCGGGGAATCTCCAGCAGCACCAGGAACACGACCAGGTAGAACATCACCGCGATCCAGAAGAACCCCGGCCAGGCCAGGACGTGACCCCAGTGGCTCCGGGAGGCGATGAGCGTCAGCGGGGCGAGCACCCCCAGACCGGCCATGACCCAGGTCAGCGCCCGGCGGGTCCGCCCCTCGGCCGTGGTGGCCCGGACCAGGCGGCGCCAGAGGTAGTAATGGACCAGCGCCACCACGCCCACGACCAGTGACACGAAGCCCACGACCGTCACCGCTCACTCTCTCCCACGCCAAGCCCGCCCGCCGTACCCGGCGCGTTCCAAAGAACGCCCGGGACGGCGAATGCGTTCCCCGACCCGTCAGGCCTTGGCCTTCACCTTGGCACGGCCGTCAGGCCTTGGCCTTCACCTTGGCACGGCCGTCAGGCCTTGGCCTTCACCTTGGCACGGCCGTCAGGCCTTGGCCTTCACCTTGGCACGGCCGTCAGGCCTTGGCCTTCGCCTTGGCGCGGGTGGGGCGCTTGGGCGCCGGGCCGCGGGCGCGGCGGTCGGCGAGGAGCTCGGCGGCGCGTTCGGTGGTGATCTGCTCGACCTCGTCGCCCTTGCGCAGGGAGGCGTTGGTCTCGCCGTCGGTCACGTAGGGCCCGAAGCGGCCCTCCTTCACCACGATCGGCTTCTTGGACACGGGGTCCTCGCCGAGCTCGCGCAGCGGAGGCGCCGCGGCGGCGCGCCTGCCCCGGGCCTTGGGCTGGGCGAACAGCTCCGTGGCCTGCTCCAGGGTGACCGTGAACATCTCCTCCTCGGACGCCAGCGAGCGCGAGTCGGTGCCCTTCTTCACGTAGGGCCCGAACTTGCCGTTCTGCGCCGTGACCTCCTGGCCGTCGATCTCCCCGATCTTCCTGGGCAGCGACAGCAGCCTCAGCGCGTCGTCCAGGGTGATGGTGTCCAGGGACATCGACTTCAGCAGCGAACCCGTGCGCGGCTTCGGCGCGTCGGCCTTCTTGGTCTTCTTCTTCCCCTCGGCCGGCGGCTCCTCGGGGAGGATCTCGGTCACGTAGGGGCCGTAACGGCCGTCCTTGGCCACGATCAGGTGACCGGTGACCGGGTCCTTGCCCAGCTCGCGGTCGCCCGTCGGGCGGGAGAACAGCTCCTCGGCCATCTCGGCGGTGAGCTCGTCCGGCGCCAGGTCCTCGGGAACGTTCACCCGGGCGCCCTCACGATCCAGGTACGGGCCGTAACGCCCCACCCGGATCATGATGTCGGTGCCCCGGATCGGGAAGGAGCTGATCTCCTTGGCGTCGATCTCGCCAAGGTCGGTCACCAGCTCCTTCAGGCCCTCGTCGCCCTCCTCGCCGTAGTAGAAACGGCGTAGCTCGGGCACCCGCTCGGCGCGGTCGTTGGCGATGTCGTCGAGGACCTTCTCCATGTCGGCGGTGAAGTCGTAGTCGACGAGGTGGCCGAAGTGCTGCTCCAGCAGGTTGACCACCGCGAACGCCAGGAAGGACGGCACCAGGGCCGTGCCCTTCTTGAACACGTAGCCGCGGTCCAGGATCGTTCCGATGATCGACGCGTAGGTCGAGGGACGGCCGATCTCCCGGTCCTCCAGCTCCTTGATGAGCGAGGCCTCGGTGTAGCGCGCGGGCGGCTTGGTGGCGTGCGCCAGCACGTTGAGCTGGGCCGCGGTGAGGCGGTCGCCCTCGTCCAGGTTGGGCAGCCGCTTCTCGGAGTCGTCGCGGTCGGTGGACGGGTCGTCCGCGCCCTCGACGTAGGCCTTGAGGAAGCCGTGGAAGGTGATCGTCCGGCCGGTGGCGCCGAACTCGACGCGCTCGCCGGAGCTGGAGGCGCCGCCCACCTTGACGGTGACCGACTCGCCGACCGCGTCCTTCATCTGGGAGGCGACGGTCCGCTGCCAGATCAGCTCGTACAGCCGGAACATGTCGCCGCTCAGCCCGGTCTCGCCCGGCGTGCGGAACTCCTCGCCCGAGGGGCGGATCGCCTCGTGCGCCTCCTGCGCGTTCTTCACCTTGCTGGCGTAGACACGCGGCTTGTCGGGCACGTACGCGGCGCCGTACAGCTTGATGGCCTGGCTGCGCGCGGCGGCGATGGCGGTCTCCGACAGCGTGATGCTGTCGGTTCGCATGTAGGTGATGAAGCCGTTCTCGTAGAGGCGCTGGGCGACCTGCATGGTCGACTTCGCGGAGAAGCCCAGCTTCCGGCTGGCCTCCTGCTGCAGCGTGGTCGTCCGGAACGGCGCGTACGGCTTGCGGGTGTACGGCTTGCGCTCGACCGAGTTGACCTTGTAGGCCGTGCCGCTCAGCCGCCCGGCCAGCGCCCGCGCGGCCTGCTCGTCCAGGTGGACCACGTCGGCGCCCTTGAGCGTGCCGTTGCTCGCGAAGTCACGCCCCTGGGCGACGCGCTTGCCGTCCACACCGATCAGCGTGGCGCTGAACTCGTGCGGGATCTCGTCCCGGCCGGTGTCGAACAGCGCCTGCAGGTCCCAGTAGCTCGCGCTGGTGAACGCCAGGCGCTCGCGCTCGCGCTCCACCACCAGCCGGGTCGCCACGGACTGCACGCGACCGGCGGACAGGCGAGGCTTGACCTTCTTCCACAGGACCGGGCTGACCTCGTAGCCGTAGAGGCGGTCGAGGATGCGCCGGGTCTCCTGGGCGTCGACCAACCGCAGGTTCAGGGCACGCGGGTTGGCCACCGCCTCCTGGATCGCCCTTGGGGTGATCTCGTGGAACACCATACGGTGGACCGGCACCTTGGGGTTGAGCACCTCGCGGAGGTGCCAGGCGATCGCCTCCCCCTCCCGGTCCTCGTCGGTGGCGAGATAGAGCTCATCGGCATCCTTGAGCAGCTGCTTGAGCTTGCTCACCTGTGCCTTCTTGTCGTGGTTGACCACGTAGAGCGGCTCGAACTCGCTGTCGACGTTGACACCCAGGCGGGCCCAGGTCTCACCCTTGTACTTCTCCGGGATGTCGTCGGCCTTCTCGGGGAGGTCGCGAATATGCCCGATGCTGGACTCCACGACGTAGCCGCGGCCGAGGTACCCAGCGATGGTCTTCGCCTTGGAAGGCGACTCGACGATCACCAGGCGGGTTCCGCCGGCGTTGCCGTTCTTGGCTGGCACGCTGCTTCCTACCTCGCTGTTCGCATTGGTTCCCCGTTTTCTTCCCTCTCGGGTTACCCGATCTGGATCGGGCACACTCCAAGGAAAGCCGCAAGGACGCACAATAAAGCCCTATGAGTGCCGACGTCCCCCAGCCCACCCTCGGAGACTAATCGCTGTGCTCGACTACTCCTACTTGGTTCTCCATCTTCCGCGTGGCACCTCCAGAGACACCGCCCGGCAGATTCTCACCGAACACGCAGAATACGGCGACTGGGAACTCGACCGCCTGAGACTGTATCCCGACGGCCGCCGGGACGTCCGATTGCGTCGCAAGATCATACGTGTGACCAGGACGATGTGATGTTGAGCACGGCTTTCGGGCCCCGGACATGGCTTTGCCCGTCCCGGGCCGCGCCCCCGGAACGGGCAAAGCTTCTCTGCCCCACCGGGCGAGGGAGGACACGGCTCGGAGGCCGCGGCTTCCCTCGCCACCGGCGAAGCGTCTGTGCGTCTCCCTCGATGGATTCGAGGGGACATGGCTGAAGGGTTACTGCTGTCTTACTTCTTGCCGAAACGGATGCGGCGGGTGGTCGCGAAGAGCGCGGCCGAGGCGGCGGCCATCGCGCCGAACAGCAGGGCGAACAGCGAACCGGAGTTCATTCCGGTCACCCCGGCCGGCTGAGCGGCGCTCATCAGGCCGAGGTCGCCGACGGGCAGCGCGCCGCCGATCGGGGTGGAGGAGACCAGCCCGGTCACCGGGGCGAGCGGCGAGCCGCTCGTGCGCCGCGCGTCCTGAGCGGTCGTCCGGGCGCCGGGCACGACCGGGAGCTCGGGCAGGCCGGCCATGCCCTGGACCTCGTCGACCAGGGGAAGCCGCGGCAGGCCGGAGCCATGCGCCTGGCCCACCTTGTCGCTCCCGACACCGCTGAGAGCCGGGACGACGGGGAGGGCGGGAACCAGGCCACCGCCGTTCCGGTTGCCGGCCATCCGGGTCCAGTGGCCGTAGCCGTGCTGCCCACCGTGCCCGCCAGGCCCGCCGACGCGGGAGCCTCCCAGGCATCCTGCCGCGGCGTCGCCCAGGACGGCGACGGCGTTGCCGCAGACGTTGATCGGAGCGGTGATCGGCGCCACCACCTGGTTACCGGCCAGCACCCCGGAACGACCCGAAGTGGTGTTGCCGCCCGCGCCCCGGCCGCCGTTCTTGACCGAGACACCACCCCTGCAACCGGCGAAGGCCTTACCGGCGAGCGCGACGGCGTTGCCGCAGACGTTGATCGGAGCAGTGATCGGCGCCACCACCTGGTTACCGGCCAGCACCCCGGAACGACCCGAAGTGGTGTTGCCGCCCGCGCCCCGGCCTGCCTCGGCCCGGTCGAGGGAGATGCCGCCCTTGCAGCCGGCCGAGGCGTTGCCGACCGCGTTGCCACAGACGTTGACGGGCAGGCTGATCGGCGCGATCACCTGGTTGCCGCTGCCGGCGCCGAAGCGGCCGTCGGTGTCGTTGCCGTTCGAGCCGGGACGCCAGCCGCCGTGCCCGCCCGGGTAGCCGGGCTTACCGGGGCGCCCCGGCTTGCCGGACCTGCCGTGGTCGGTCACCTCGGCGCCGCCCTTGCACCCGGCGAAGGCCTTGCCGAGGACGGCGACGGCGTTGCCGCAGATGTTGATGGGAGCGGTGATCGGCGCGTTGACCTGGTTACCGCCGAGCACGGACGACCTGCCCGAGGTCCTGTTGCCGCCGGTCGCGCCCTTACCGGTGTTCTTGACGGCCGCGCCGCCCTTGCAGCCCGCGACGGCGTCGCCGAAGATCGCGACCGCGTTGCCGCAGGCGTTGATGGGAGCGGTGATCGGTACGTTGACCTGGTTACCGCCCAGGACGCTGTGGTCGCCGTTCGTACGGTTGCCGCCGCCGCCGGCCTTACCGGTGTTCTTGACGGCCGCGCCGCCCTTGCAGCCCGCCTCGGAGCCGCCGAAGATCGCGACCGCGTTGCCGCAGGCGTTGATGGGAGCGGCGATCGGCGCGTTGACCTGGTTACCGCCCAGGACGCTGCCCCTGCCGGAGGTCTCACCGGGGATGGTGCCGCCACCGGCGTTCTCGACGGAGGCGCCCCCCGTGGAGGCCGCGTCCGACTCACCGGCCACGGCGGCGGAGTTGCCGCTGATGTCGATCGGCAGGGTGATCGGGACGTTGACCTGGTTGCCACCGCCGATCGAGTGGTCGCCGGAGGTGTCCGCGAAAGCCGTGCCGCTGCCGAGGGTCATGACACCCAGGGCGAGCAGTGCGGCGGGAGTCGTGCCCTTAACCCACGTACGCATGATTGATGCTCCTTGCGGTTCTTGGGGGGATACCTGACATCTCGTGCTCGACGTGCGGAGGCATGCGAGATCTCGACGGAGGCCCGCACAGCGGAAGCCCGACGGCCGTCACGAGGGATGGAAGTTGCTCACCGTCATGAACGGAGCGGCTCCCCTTGGAGATGGGGACTAAAGGCACGCTCCGCGACCGGCGGGCTCGACTGGAGAAACGAGGGCCGGTCTACGAGACGGAGTCAGTCAGGAGAGAAGGAAGGGTCGTCCGCCGCTGTGCGGACGACGGGGGGAAGCACGCACGCCAGCGGGGCGCGCTGCGCCATCAGCCGCGGGTCGTAGACGAACCGCGCGACGTCCCCCATGCACGGCCCGGAGAGGCCGGATCCACCACCGGTCTGGGGCACCAATCCGTCGGCGCCAGAACTGTGGTCAACGGTGGCGGGTGCCGGGGACAACGGCTTCGACTGGCTGGTGAGCCCGTCTACACCTCGCCCGGCCATGGCTTCGGCGTTTCCTGTCGCCGATAGCCCGCCGCTGTCCGTGGGGAAGTCCTCGGCCTGGAGAGCCGATCCGGAAGCGGCTGAGTCGGGGGCGTCGGAGCGGGCCACTCCCGTCGCCGCGGTGGTGTCCGCGGCCGCCGGAGCGGCGGCAAGGAGCCCGAAGACGACCGCGAGCAGCCATCCGGCGGCCAGCAGGCCGCCGATCGCGAAGACTCGCCTGACGATCTGCCAGGTGCCGGCCGCGAACCGCGCCATCCGGTCAGCCCGGGCGAAGATCGCGTCGTCAGCGGAAACGGCCACGGGCACGCGCCGAGCAGCGGGCGACGTCGCCCTCCACTGCCCATGCGGCATGCGCGCCACGTGACCTCCCCAAAGCTCCCGGTCGGGTTCGTTTTCGCACAACCCGATCCCTCAACGGAGAGTTACGTTAGCACTACGCGGGGTCAGCGCAACGGTTTTCCGGGGAACACGTCAGCAACCGTCCAGGAAGCGGTCAAGCACCCGAACACCGAACCGGAGCGAATCCACCGGCACTCGCTCGTCCACCCCATGGAACATCCCCGAGAAATCCAAATCCGCGGGAAGCCTCAACGGCGCGAACCCGAAGCCACGCATGCCCAGCCGGCTGAACGCCTTCAGGTCCGTGCCGCCCGACAGGGTGTACGGCACAGCGAGCGCGCCCGGGTCCTCGGCCAGGAGCGCGTCGGCCATCGCCCGCACCAGCGGACCGTCGAACCCGGTCTCAAGGGCGATGTCGTGATAGACGAACTCCCTGGTCACGTTGGGGCCGAGCAGCTCGTCGAGGGTCTGGAAGAACTCGTCCTCGTAACCGGGCAGGAAACGGCCGTCCACGTGCGCGACGGCGGTCTGCGGGATCACGTTGGCCTTGTAGCCGCCCTCCAGCATGGTGGGGTTGGCGGTGTTGCGCAGCGTGGCGCCGATCATCCGGGCCAGCGGCCCGAGCCTGGCCACGGTCGCCTCGGCGTCGTCCAGGTCGAGTTCGAGCTCCAGCGCCCGGGAGGTTTCGGTGAGGAAGGTCCTGACCGTCTGCGTGAGCCGTACCGGCCACTCGTAGCGCCCGATCCGGCCGACCGCCTCGGCCAGCTCGGTGATGGCGTTCTCGCCGTTGAGCATGGAGCCGTGCCCGGCCCGGCCGGTGGCGGTCAGCCGCATCCAGGCGATGCCCTTCTCGGCCGCCTCGATGAGATAGAGCCTGCGGGCCTCGTCGATCGAGACGCTGAACCCGCCGACCTCGCCGATCGCCTCGGCGCACCCGTCGAACAGATCCTTGTGCTCGGCGGCCAGCCACTGCGCGCCGTACGCGCCGCCCGCCTCCTCGTCGGCGGTGAACGCCAGCACCACGTCCCGCGGCGGCCGGCGGCCTTCGCTGAGCCGCTGCCGCACGACCGCGAGGATCATCGCGTCCATGTTCTTCATGTCGACCGCGCCGCGCCCCCAGACACACCCGTCTGCGACCTCCCCGCTGAGCGGGTGGTGGGTCCAGTCACCGGCGTCGAAGGGGACCACGTCGAGATGCCCGTGCAGCAGCAGCGCGTCGCGGGAGGAGTCCTCCCCGGCGATGCGGGCGATCACGTTCGCCCGGCGGCTGTCCGACTCGAGGATCTGCGGCTCAAGACCGACCTCGGCCAGCTTCCCTGCCACATACTCGGCGGCGGCCCGCTCACCGGGGCCAGAGTTGTCACCCGCATTCGTCGAGTCGATCCGAATCAGGTCACGGCACAGCTCCGCGACCTCGTCCTCACCATTGAGCGCGGTCATGTCGACTCCTTCGGTTTGTACGGCCTGCGCCTCCCATCCTGCCCGCCGCCGCAGGGGTTTGCGGGCATCCCCTCGGGGCCTGCTCGCATACCGATATGACGCAAGCTCAAGAGTTTGCTAACCTGATTCCGCCGACGAGGGATGACGGTCCCGCGTGCAGGCACCAAGTCCGGGTGGCGGAATAGGCAGACGCGCTAGCTTGAGGTGCTAGTGCCCTTTGCGGGGCATGGGGGTTCAAGTCCCCCCTCGGACACAAACCGGTGGCCTATGGGGTCCTGGTCACGTGCAGACGTGACCAGGACTTTCTGTTTTGACGGGTGGTAGATCAGCCGCAGTCCGATGTTCGTGTAGATCTTGGCCTTCCGGATCGGGTCAGCATTCGAGAAAACTCGCACCATGTCTCCAAGCCTGTGCGTGATCTCCGCCAGCTCATCACGCCCCAGCCGCCTCTGAGGCAGTACGTGCGCGCGGCCGAGACGTTGCTCGGCCGCGGTCTTGCGGACAAGCTCTTCCTGAATCCATCCAGCAACGAGCGCCGGGTCGGCGCCCGCCTCAAGGGCAGCCCGATGCTGGGCGAGCTTGCGGTCGCACTCGGTGATCTGGCGGCGTACCACAGCGAGTGCTTGGGCCTCGGGCGGTGTCACGTCCTGTGCGGCCGCTAGAACGTCGAGAGTCTGGTCAACGTTGTGGGGCGCGAACAGCCGGCCGAGCCAGCGGTCCAGTCGCGGGACTACGCGGTCCTCTCGTAGGTAGACGTTGCGGGGATGCATGAGGTGGTTGGCCAAGGCGTACTCCTCGGGGAAGCGGCAGCGGTAGTAGGCCGCGTCGTTGACCCATTGGCCCTGCATTCTGCGGTCGCAGACACCGCAGTACAGCAGCCCCCGGAGCTGGTACGGCTTGGGGGTGCGCTTGCGGGTCTTGTCGGTGTGGCGATCGCCTCGCCCCGTCAGCGTCATCTGCACGGCGTCGAAGTCCTCCGTGGACACGATCGGCGGGTGAACGACTGTCTTCGACCAGACCCAGTCCTGCTTGGAGTTCCACCTGAGCTTCGTGGTGTGGCCCAGGCCGACGTCGTCCACATCGATGAGGACCTCGTCTTTACGCTGACGGTTCCACACCTGGTGGCCGGTGTAGCGGGGATTGGTCAAGATGGCGCGCACCGCGCTCTTGGACCAGGCGATGCCGGAGCGGTGACGGTTCCGGCCCGGGTCGTGAGCTGATGGGCTGGGAATCCCGTTGCGGGTCAGTCTCTCGGCAATGGCGAACAGGCCGTAGCCATCGAGGAAGACCGCGAAGATCTCTTCCACCACGGGCACGGCGACGGGATCAAGCTCCAGCCGGTGAGCACGCTTGCCGTCGGCCGCCTTGGCCGGGTTGGGGTGTGGGCCCGCGTCGGCCAGCCGGTAGCCATAAGGCGGCCGACCCCCCAGAAAGCGGCCTTCCATCTGGGCTTGGGCTGACATGGCGCTGCGCACGCGGATCTTGATGCGGTTGCGCTCGCCTTTGCTCATACCGCCGAACACACTCATGACCAGGTCATGAGCCTCGTTGTTCGGGTCGATCGGGCCGCCCACCTCGGGCACCCAGAGCGGAACCCTGAAGTGCTCGAAGACGGGAAAGGTCAGGCCGTACTGGTTGCCGTAGAAGGCTCGTTGCGGCTCACCGATCACCACCGCGTCGAAGCCGCGGTCGGGGTTGCGTAATTCGGCGAGCAGCGCCGCCGCGTGCGGGCGGCGCTGCCAGGGGATCGAGCGGGACTTGTCGACGTCGAAGAACTCGGTGACGATCATGCCCCCGCGCGACTCGATGAGCGCGCGGGAGCGGGTGATCTGCCAGCCTCGCGAGGACTGGGGATCCTGCTTGTCCTCGGTGGAGACCCGGCCGTAGAAGGCGAAGCGGATGGTGTTCATGGGTCCTATGCGGCGTTGGGGTGGTTGACCAGCATGGCTTGGTGAGCCTCCAGCAGGATGGCGAGCAGTTCCGTGGCGGCGCTGGGCGTCAGGTGGGGCGGTCCACTTGGTAAGACGATGTGCGGAGTCGGCTGTTTACGAGTGATGGATGCAGTCATGATGAGAGGCGCTCCTATGCGTTCGTTGCTGGCGAGTAGGGGTGCGGCCCCGGCGACGTGCTTGGCGGTACTGGAGTCGGGGCCGTTTTGCCGCCGTACCTTGGCGTAGATCCGCACGTTGCGGTCGGCACCTCGGCATCTGGTCATGACGCAGGTCTCTTAGCTACGAGTGGGTGGCACGCCGGACAGCGCGCCACGGTGTTGTCGCGAAGTTCCATCTGCCGGGTGCGCTCGTCGCAGTGACCGCACCAATCTGGGGCGATCCTCATCGACGAACTGGGCTCGACGCCCTTGACCGCAGGCAGAAACTTGTCGGGGTCTTTCTCGATTGCCTTGGCCACGTAGCGACTGCGGTGCTTGACGGACCGGCCATCGAGGATCGTGTGGCGGATCGCGGCCGCATCGAGGAGGCGGATCTCGCGGCCGGTCAACTCAGCCAGGAGCTGGACGATACCGCGATCGATGGAGTCGTCGTCGTTCGCCCAGGCACGCGCGTTACGACGAGAAGACGACTGATTGTCTGCATCTTCTTCCGTCCTAGTCCCCTTCGGGGACTGGACGGAACTGCGTGGCGTTAGTAACGCGTTACGTTCGGCGTTACTAACGCCACCGTCGACGGCGTGTGGCTCAGTCCGGTTGCGTCGCCTGTCTCGCCACCTTTTCTGCCGCTCGGCGTTGGCCTTCCGTTCTGCCTCTACCCGCTCCTTAGCGGGCACGAATGCGAAGAAGTCGTGGATCACCCACCTCTTCGCCACAGGCGCCGGGCAGAGATCGGAGGGACACTCTTCGCCAGGCAGATGCCAGGTACCCCGGGACACGAGTTCGGTGATGAAGCGCAGCGGCTTTCGCACTCGCGGACACACGTCGATCAGGTCTTCCTGGAGTACCGCACCGTCGGTCAGGTTGTGGGCACACCAGAAGATTGCTGTGAAATGTATACGAAATGCGGCGTCCGACAGGCCTGCTACCTGCCTCCGAGTCGGGAATCGGTCGTCGAAATACAGCCCTTCCCGTTTCATCTAGTGCCTGCCTCTGTACGTCAGATGCAGACCGGCCGTGGTGTTGAAGGCACGGTCGATTCGCAGCGCGAGGTCACGGGCTGCCTTCCGGGCCACCGTAAGTTCTGACAGAGCCTTGTCAAGACGCTCGCCGGGGTCGCCATGGTCGTCACCCAGTTGTCCGGATCCCTGCATGCGCCGCAACGCCTCGCCGAGTTGCCTCAGCAGTTGGTCAAGCCCAGCTGTCGAAATGCCGATACGGCCGAGGACGTCGTACACGGTGGAGGGATAGGTGACGCCGACATGGGAGAGCGTGGCGTGATTGAGGACGCGGACGGCCTCGGATACGGCTGCGGCGACCTCGCTGGTGTAGTCGTCACCATTGGGGCCATCTGACGACAGCCAGACGGCGTCAGCCATCGACGTTGACTCCGATCGCTGAGATCTTGTCAAGATGCCTGCGTCCCGTCAGAGTGGTGACGAGAGTCAGCAGCCGACGCATGAGCCAGTGAGGCACCCCTAAGGTGTCTGTGCTTGCGATGGATGGGATGCTGAACATGACCTACTCCTTTCGAGTGGGTCTGGCGGGAGGCCCGGCGCCAGCCGGCCTGCAAGCAATGCGGGCGCCGGGTCCTCCTGTAGTGAACTTGCAGAGGACCAACTTCATGATTCGGCGGGAGCTGTTCAGCTACGCCGACATGCGCAGTTGTCCGCTTCCCAACTGCTGGTGATCCCCCAGACGCCTCACCCCCTTGTGTTCCAGGAATCACGTACGTAGCAGACGTATCTGCCATGATGACACAAATCACTTTGCTGGTCTTGACTCAAAGCAGTCAGAAGATTCACCTCGCGCTTCAGCGCCTCGTGATCTTCCTACCGTTCTCATCACCTTCACACCGCACCGCTGGTTTGCCGTGCGCGCGCATCCATCCGGCTAGTGATCCAAAGCACGGCCGACATCACACCAGGCCGGAGCCATCAGCCCATGGCGATCGCTCTCACCTTTCCTCCTTGTCTGGCGATCATATTGGTCTAAGTAGACAGTACTGTACTAGTTCAATCTGGGTATAGCTCAACTGTGCTTTCCTAGTACAGCTGAAGGACTTAGCCTTGGTGTTGTGTCCGTGCCTGATTTCAGCGATCCTAAGCCTGCCTACCTGCAGATTGCAGACGACCTGCGTCAAGAGGTGGCGGCAGGTCGACTCAAGCTCGGCGAGCGGCTTCCGGCGCGGCGGCAGTTGGCCCAGCGCTACGGCGTGGCCGTCGAGACGGTTCGTCGAGCCTTGAACGAACTCGCGCACGATGGCCTGATCAGCACGCAATCGACGCGCGGCACATACGTGGTCAAGGCTCCTGACCGGAATGAGCCGTCCTCCGAACTTCAGCAGGTGATGACCGAGGTGCGCCGGCTGGCCGAACGCATAGAAGGTCTGGAGTCTCGCGTGAAAGACCTCGAAGGCCGCTGACCCCCTCCACGCGTCCCTTCGAGCTCCATCCCTTCAGAACATCGCGCGTGCAATGCCACGCACCTTCGAGGTTCCTCCCTCTCGGGGCTCCGGGCTCTTCCTTGGCAGCCGAATCGGCCGTCGCGAAGCCACAGGTCCAGGTGGAGCGGCCCGAGCGGAGCGAGGGACGACTACCTGGAGGTGCGGCTCCGCGACGGCCATCATCGGCCTGCGAGGAAGACTCGGGCGACCGCGATTCTCACCCGCCGTTGAATAAGATCGTTTTTGACGGTTCCGCCTGCCAGTGTCTTCTTCCAGAGCTCGCGAAAGGCAGTGACGCTCTCCCGCGCCGGGCAGCGCCTACGCTTCCGTGCTCACATACTGAAGCCAGACCCACGACGAAGATCGCTGCGACTGCGATTGGTCGGTGGCTGGTATGCCTGGGAGGGGCCACGCTGGTCGATGCGGTTGTGGGGCGGCTGAGCATCCGGTCGCTTTGCTGCGGCTTGTTCGGCTCGGACGGCTCGTTCGAGGTCGCGCTGGTCAGGTGGCAGGTCGGCGCGGCGGATGATCTCGCGTTGGATCGTACTGAGTTCGTGCTGAGCGGCCTTATGAGCTTGGTGAAGCCCTTGAGTGCGCCTCTTGACAATGTCGACGTCGCTGTCTCGGGCAGCCTGCAGGCTGATGTCGAAGGAGTGCGACAGTTCGGCGTGGCGGCGGCGCAAGTGCGGCCAGGAGCCAACCGGCGGGGCCTGTGCGGCGGTCTGGCGAGCGGACTCTTCCAAGACCGGGCCATGGGCACGGATCGGCGCGAGGTGCTGGGTTACGCGCTCCTCACTTTCGTGCAAGTCGATAAGCTCGGCCGTCAGGTCTCGGCGACGGCCTCGCTGCCACGGGCGCAGGCTGGCCAGATCGTCCTTGACGGCATGCTCTTGTCGGCGCAGCTCAGTCAGGCGCTGGCGGCCCTCGGTGACCGCCTGGCGTGCCTGCTGGAGCTGGAGGGCGGCGGCCTCGGCCGTCTCAATCCGGCTGATCTGCTCCTCGATGTCGGCGCGCTCGGCCAGCAGGCACCGTTCTTGTGGGCCTCCGCCCTCAGCGGCCAGGCGCTGAGCGATCTGTTCGGCGGCTCTGGCCTCGGCAACCGCCGTGTCGAGTTGTCTCCCGAGTCGGTTCATGCGGTGATTCAGCTCGGCGTCGTTGGCCAGCCCGACACCGTAGGGGGAGTTGGTCAAGGACTGCAGAACGCGGGCGCGCTGCACGGTGATGCGAGCTGCGCGATCGGCGGCCTGCACCTCGGCTTGGGCGCGCTCGAACTCGGCATATGGAGACGCGTCTGCTTGGACAGGCGGGATGAGGCGTGTCTGGTGGGCGATGGGTTCGGGTTCGGGAGTCAAGAGTTGGTCGGCGCGGTCGCCGTAGAGGGCCGTGGCGTAGGCGGCCAGGGCGCGCTGCAGTTCATCGGCCGGGCCGCGGGTTGGGCCTTGGCGGAGCCGGTCGGCGTCGCTTTCCAGGAGCTCAAGAGGTAGGTACAGATGGGCACTGTGCCGATCGCGGCTCAGGGCCGTGTACGCGCTGTTCGGGTCCAGGCCCAAACCGTAGACGAATGTGTTTCGACCGCTCAGGCCCTGGGCGGAGGCCACGGTCATCACGGTGCCGTACGACAGACCACCAGCCGCGATGTAGGCAGGGCTGACCCATTCACGTACCACTGCGGCTCCATCCAGCCCAGCCCGACGCCATTCGACCTGTACGCCCCGTCTGCTGTCGATGGCGGTGACATGGCCGCGGTAGCCATTGAGAACGTCCACTGGGCCTTCGCCGCGGCGGGTGCGGTAGTCGTTCTTGCGTACCCGTACGTGATCCCCGACGGCCAGGGCGATGCTTGAGCCGCCAGCCAGGTGGTAGAGGCGTTCAGGGCCGGAGAGCTCGCCCAGTTCGCGGCGGATCGCTCGGGCGGCCAGGTTGAGCCGGTTGGCAGCCTCGTTCGTTCCTGCCAGCACCAGCAGGTCGGCCAGTTCGTCATGCACGCCCGGCCCTTCGACGCCCGGTACGGTTGCCGGACACCGGCCCAGTCGGCGATCAACCGGGCCATCGTGTCGTCGGCTCCTGCCTCGGCGTGTACGTGGCCGCCTGAGGCCCAGGTGTGCAGGGCTTGGCGGTGTTGGCCGGCTCGAAACAACTTCAGGGCTTGGCGTTCGAGAGGGTCGCACTGGCGGCGGTTCTGCCGCAGCACCAGCCCGTCGACCTGGCGGTGGATGGCAGCGAATCCGCCGCCCACGCCGATCGCGCGCAGTTGCTTGGGGTCCCCGAGGAGCACCACCTTGGTGCCGTGCCGCTCAGCGTCGTCCAGGAGAGTGGCCAACTGGCGGTCATCGACCATGGCGGCTTCGTCGACCACCAGCGCGTCTACCCCGGCCAACCCCCGCCCGCGCTGGATGCGCAGCAGCCAGGTGGCGATCGTGTCAGTGCCGATGCCGGATTCGGCGCGCAGGGTGGCGGCGGCGACCGCCGCAGTGGTCGCGCCCCGGACCACCAGGCCCCGACTCTCGTAGGCGGCGCGGGCGGCGGCCATCAACGTGGTCTTACCCGCGCCGGGCACGCCGATGATCGCCTCCACCCCGTGTCCGGCGCGCAGGACGCGTTCCAGCACAGCTCGTTGCTCGCCGGTGAAGGCCATCTGGTGGCCGACCTGGAAGGTGTCCAGGGCCAGGCAGACAGCATCAGCGTCCAGCACGGCCACGCCGCCGTTGTAGCGGCGGCGCACGATGGCCAGCAGGGCCTGTTCGGCGGCAAGGATGTCGGTGCTGGTGTAGCGAGCGGAGTTGGCCATATGACGCGCCCCGGCATCACTCAGCCGCACCGCTGGAGCCAGCGTCAGCACCTCATCGGCCAGCGTCTCGGCCTCGGCCAGATCCGTCACCCCGCCAGGAAGCGCGTCCAGGACCGCAGCCAGCACAGCGGCCCGGGACACCTCCTTGCGATGCGCGGTCAACCCGCCCTCTGGCCGCCAGATCCACGCCGCGATCTCCGCCGGAGAAGGCCGCACGGGCAACGGTGCGCCACTACGGCAGGCTGCGACCAGCGCGACCGGGTCCACGCCGACCGCTTCGAGCTGGTTGTGCCAGTCGGCGCGCAACTCGGCTTGCCCGGGGTCGGTTCTGTGCTGGCGGCTTTCGGCCGAGGCCACCTTCTTGGCCCGCCGAGAGGCCTCTCCAGCGGCGAAGCCGAGTTTGGTCAGTATCTGCTTCACCTGGCCGTCACGCTTAGAGAACAACGTCCGCACCGCGGCTGGGACGGCTGCGATCTCCCACTCTCCGGTCTCCGGATTCCGGATCCAGGCGATGCCGTAGCGCTCAATCGCTACTCGGCGCACTCGCGCCTTGAAGAAGGCGTCGGCGGCGTGCGCGTGCCGGTACAAGTCCCGTCCTCCGGACGCGACCGCCGACCATTTCCCATCCAACCCGCGCGCCGCGTTCACGATCACCACATGCGCATGCCAGTGCGGATCCGGCGCCGACGACCCCACCGGACGCGCGGTTCGGTGCGTCATCACCCAGCCGAGTAACCCGCTCGTGCCCATCTGCTCAGCCAGCCGGCCGTTTCCCTGGTGACCTCGCTGACCGTAGCCCACCCACTGCTCAACCGCCGCGACCGTCTCGAACACCGCTTCAGCGGCGACATCTTCCAGTGCCGCCGCGAAGCTGGGGTCGGCCAGCCCGATCAGCACCGACACGCTCTTGGTCACGTCAAGAGTCAGGTCATAGCCGCGGTTGCCGATGCGAACCCGTGCGTCGCGCCACTTACGCGCGTGCGCCAATTCCTCTCGCTCGTACACCTCTGCCAGGTCGACACCGGCGGCGAAGGCCAACTGTTCCAGATCATCAATGCGCACCAGGTGTGCCTCGCCCTGCCGAGCGATACCACGTGCCATCTGAGCCGCCCGCTTGACCATCGCCGGGCGGGCGACCAACAGGCCCTCCACAGTGGTACCGCGCTTGGCTGCGGTAGCCTCCAGCGCCTCCCCAAGCGGCGCCGCAGGCAGCTTGCCGCGTGGATCGACGACATGCTTGGCCTTCATCAGCAGCTCGCCGGTAATCGGGTCCTCACCGTTCATCAACGCCCGCGCCATGCCGTGCTGGTCGGCCGTCAGCGCAGTGCCCGGGACGATGCCCACCTCATGCAGACCCGCACCGATCCACACCAGCCCGCGCTCACCGCCCAGCCGGTAGCTCAGCTGCCCGTCCAGTTCTTCACTGGGGTCGTGACCGCGCTCGCCCGCATGCGGCACGCCACAACCGGCGCCCTCCCGTAGTCGATAATCCACCTGCTCCATGCAGGGACCGAGCACATTCACCCAGGCCATGCGACCCCCGTCCAGACGGTGGCGGTAGCGACGATGGCAGGGCCGCTGATGGCGGGAGCAGCCCAAGATGTATCGCAGATACCTTCGGTCTAAGTCTTGAATTGATCTTGTAAGGAATTATGACAGATTGTGTTGATATTAGGTAGATCGTAACTAGAGATGGTGATAGAAGCGTTGAAATAGTGGTTTCTGAAAGATCTTGCTTGAAGGTTGTTGCGCGTAGATTTGATGTCAGTAACTGGCTGCCGATCACCTTGGGCGGCCGGGGGTGCCCGCTATCGGCTCAGGTGGTCGTGGTGTTACGCGCGGGATCGTTGTCAGCGGGTCACGCGGATTTGTTGTCAGTGGCGCCGGTCGTCATCGACGGGCAGCAGCGCTGCCGTACGGCGTAGCCCGTATCGGACCTTGGCACGACAGCAGGCGGTGCACACCGCGCAGTGCCACACATGCCGGGTCAGGGGTTCGGTGATGGTTACGGGCCGATCGAGGTCACGGGCCTGGTCGGTCAGTGAGGCTGTGGAGGCGGTGGAGGCGGTGGCCGAGTCTGAGCGGTTGCACGCTTCTACAGGTAGAGATGATCGCCCGGGTGTTGAGCCTTCATCCAGGTGTCCAGGAGATTCGACTGCTTGGCCAGGAATTTTTGGTGAGCAGCAGGCAGGCCGTCGCCGGTCAAGGCAGCCTCCAGGAGTGTCTCGATCTCCCATGCGGCGAGACAGCCGCTGAAGTGGGCGACACTTTCAATCGCACTGTTCGCCGCCGGTCCACCGTGGGTCACGGCGTTGCGCACTCGTACGAGCCGGTCGATCAGGCGCTCCCACTGGGCCTCAAGCTCGCGATGCCATTTGTGGAAGGCGGCCGGGTCATCCAGCCGCTGGTGAAGAGAGCTTAGCCGTCGGCTCGTCTGGTGGTGATGAGGGAAAAGAGCCAGCAGCTCTGTGACGGCTTGACGGGTCGAGTTTGGCACCAGTTCGACCCGGTCGAGGCCGTCGTAGTGCACCGTCTTGTCTGCGATGTCCTGGAGTTGCTTCCACATCGTTGTCGGCAGCTGCGACATATCAGCTCCGACCGCGTCATAGATCGTGGAAGCAAGCTCGCTGCGGGTCTGATACACCAGCCACGCTGGCTTCATGTACATGGTCAGGTGCTCTGCCCACGGCACGACTTTCGGCGTCGACGCCCTTGATGCCGCGACTTCGATCACGCGCACGTTCGCCGTCACACGGCCGAGGGCCGGTTGACTGAGGGCATCACGCCACCAGCCCAGCAGTTCAATAGCTTCAGCCAGCTGAACTTCCGTGATCGGGATCTTGCTGTGGTTCGTGGCCCAAGCCGTCATCTCCTTGAAGACGCGAGCTTGCTGGTCACGACTGCGCTGCCTGTCCGGAAAGCCGCTGCTGGGCGTGATGCGCTGGAAGCGCACATGAGTGGGCGATTGGTGCTGCGCGCCCGCGAGCAGATGCCAGACTCGGCTCTGGTCGGCGTCCGCGTGGAACTTACCAAGTGTGACCAGCGCCTCGACCTGGTCGCGAGCAGCACGCACGGGGTTGGCGTAGGTGTCGGCAGGCAGAAAGACGCGAACCAGCACGATGCCTTGGCCACGCGGCATCTCAGCGGCCATCAACCCATCGGACTCAGTCCACTGCTCACCGTACTGGGACAGTTTGGCGATAATCGCCTGTGGTTCGCTCGGGATGATCTGGCTGTCGAAGAAGGCCATGTTCCCGACCGTGACGGCTGTACACGAGTGAAGAGCGGCTCGTTCATACGCCAGCCACAGGACGTGCTGGCGGGAGGCGACGGGCAGACTGAGATAGCGGCTGACAAGGTCGCGTCGCTCGTCGGCGCTCAGATCGGTTGTCTCCCACACCTGCGGCGCCTCGTCGAGGGCGTCGGATGTGACGACGTCGCCCAAGTCGACGCGGACACGCTGGACCGTACGCGCGTCGTTGCTGAGAAGCCCGTCGACGTCATGGAGAAGATGTTCCAGATCGTGCTCGGCGAGACGGACGAGCTCGAAGAAGAGATCACGTCGAATGGCGATCGCCTCAGCGGACGAGTCGAGGCGTCTGCATTTCGCCCATAGATCGAACCACGCCGCTTGGAGCACATCGGAACTCTTGAGACGCTCGATGAGCACATTCAGCGCTGACAGAGCCGATGTTCGGCTCATGGCCGGGTCCGAGTGCAGCGATCTCAGCTCAGGCTGTAGTGCCCTGAGCTCTGCCCGTATCGCATCCTGGACTTTCGCGGGCAGCGCAGATTTGGTTGAACGAGTGAAGTCATCGATGGCTGATCGCAGCGCGATCTTGTGGTTACCCGGATCGTAGGCGCGTGAATCGCCCAACCATCCGTGCAGTTCGGCCGCAGCCGCGCACACGGTGAGGGTAGCAGGGCTGGACCAGCTACGCTCAGGGTCTTTGAGGGCATGGCGCACCTCGTCTGCTCCGTCTGGGGGTGATGTGCCCAAAGACATGTTCTGCCCTCGATCCTGCTACTTGTACCGGCATCTAGGGTGGCAGAACGAAGCTCTTGCGGTGGTTGGTCTGCGGTTTTGTTCGCAGTCCAAGGCGGCCGGAGACAAAGGAACGGTCCTGCTGACATCCTCGCCGCGCTCAACGATCGCCTTGGACGGCCGGGCGGCCGGGGGTGCTCGCCGTAGTAGTCGTCCTGCGCTTCCGAGCCGCTCGTTTCGTTGTCGTGGCGTCGCATCGCGCGGCGATGACGTGACGTCGGCGGCGGAGTGTCTTCGTCTGGGTGAGCCGGTGGGGGGTCGACCACCCACCATGCGTCCTCGTACTCGCTGGTGTCGTGTGCGGCGTATCCGAGGCTGAACAGCACATCGTCGTTGACGCGGACTTCGCCGTGCGGCCCGCGGATGATGAGGCCGGCCTGGCGGAGACATTCCTCGGCGTAAGGATGCTCGTCGCGGTAGGCGAGGCGGGCAGGGGGCCGAACGCGAGCGCGGCATACAGTACGTCGGTCTGTTCCACGGCCAGGATGCTGTGCGGGAACCGGGGGTAGGCGATCATGCTCTGCTGGTGGGCGTTGAGGATGTCCACGCGCGGGGTCAGGGTGTAGGTCTGCGGCGGGATGCGGCGCAGCGCCATCGGCCCGCCGAGTTCGGGGTGAGCGGCGATGTGGTCGAGAGCGGCGTGCATGCGGGCCAAGCCGAGGCTGAGGGTGCGAGCCAGTTCGGCGGCGGTGAGCGGGTAGGGGGCGCGGGCCAGCGCCGACAGCAAGGTCATCGCATCGGCGGCCATGCCCGGCTCAGGTGGCGGTGGGCCGATAGGGGCGAGCGGGTCGGATGCGATGGTGCGCGGGTTGACCAAGACCGCGTCGAGTTCGTTGATGAGGTCGGCCGGGTGCATGTCCAGGCGGCGGGCAAGTTCGATGACGACTTTGACGGGGCGCTCGCGCAGGTCATTGAGCTCGGTCCGGTCGAGCTCGTGGGGGTGGATGCCGAGGAAGTCGGCCAGCTCCCAGCGCGACAGTCCGCTAGCTTGCAGGCGCTGGGAGAACGCGGCCATGTCGTTTGCTCGGGCCGTCTCGATGCCGGTCACGGCATCGGCCATTCGATGGTCGAGGCGGCCGGTAGGTAGCCGATCGCCAGAGCTCGCTCGCCCAGCCAGGTTCTGCTGATCACTGGCAAAAAGCCCATGCACAATACGCCTGGCTATTGTCAGTGAGCAGCTACCGCCCGCTGATCACCTCGCTCCTGCGATGAGGGGCCGGTTCCCCGGCCTGCGGCCCGACTGGTCTGGTCGATGAGGGCGATCATGTCAATTCCGGTGGAACACCCTTACCGCCAGCACTGATCGGATGGGGTGCTCGCGTGGCTCGGCGAGCCGATCGATACTCAGCCCAGCGTCGATGAATGCGTTGATCAGATCGGACAGCGGCACATGGCTCATGAAATATGAGATCACGATCATTGCCGCGTTACGGCTACGCTCTCGCCGTGGACCGCTACGCCTGGCTCCCCAGTCACCAGCAACACGCCGCCTACAGCCTCGCGCATGCCGATAACCTGATCGAACGCGCTGGCCGCATCGCTCTCGAGCACACCCAGCGAGGCACCATGACCCTGGACGACAGGGTCACCGGGAACCTCGTCGCCATGACAGTGACCGGCGTAGCGCCCCTCCCGCAAGCCATGGTGCGGCTGGCCTCCGATGCGCTCAACCAGCTGCGGTCGACTCTTGAACACGTCCTTTATGCCGAGATAGAGCATCGGGTCAGTGTTCCTCTGACCAGCGGGCAAGCCCGCGGGGTGGAGATGCCCTGCGTATTGTCCGCCGACAAGCTCCGGGAGTGGGCGACGAAGGGAGCGCGTCGTGACGTGGGCGTGCTGCATCCTGGGACAGATCTGTATCGGCGGATCACCGACCTGCAACCGTTTCAGCGCAGAGACTTCCAAGCCCACCCGCTGAAGGTTCTGGTCGAGCACACCAACCACTCCAAGCACCGCACCCCGTCAATCGCCGCCACTCTTATCGGCGCCGTGACCCCTGACCGGCCATCCGATGACATCCAGGTGACGACACCACCGGGCCGTCCGATTCAGGTCGGCGACGTCCTGGCCAGGCTGCCGGTCGGCGGCGTCGTCGAGGTCAACCTGTGGCCAAAGGTCTCGATCCAGCGCCCCCACACCCAGACCTGGCACATCCTGATCCACGAATTGCGCGACCTTGAATCCTGGGTTCGCCGAATCGCCCTACCGATGCTGATCGCAGGTACCACCGACGTCAGCCCGCTGCCGCCCCACCTCGACATCACCGTCGGCTACGCCGACTTCCGCACCGCGCTCGACGCAGCCAGCCCCGCTCCTGCCGCGGACCGCCTCGACAGGTGGCTGCGCGCCGAGATCGCGCGCCAGGCGATCCCCGACGTCCTGCGCGCGCATCCCCATGGCATACCGCACGGCCAGCCCTCACCGCATGGGCCACCGCACTGAGCGACGACGAAGCACTTCAAAGAGTCGACAGCCTGCAAGGGCTTGAAAGGCGCACGCTCGATGCCGTCGTCCGCGCCATGATCGACGAGGCGCTGAGCACCTGACCGGCTCCACTGGCCTGGCCACGCCCCGGCCGCGCTACGGCCGGGGGCGAGGCGGCTGGGTCAGCACTTGGGGTCCAGCCGGTCCAGCCCGCGATTTCGCCGAGGTGTGACGGTCCTGGTGGCTCAACAGCCGAAGTGGCGCGATCGCTACATCCACCACAACGGGCTTTACCGCGGGTCGCGCACGAACGCGAGAAAAGCCTTGCCGTGATCCGTTGTCACCGCCTGCCAGGCCCCGTCGGCACTCATCATCCCCTGGAGGGCTCCGTTGACCAGGCCGCCGTCAGTCAGTGCCGCGTAGAACCGCTCAATGACCATCTGTCCCTTCGCTCCTAACTCCGGCAATGCCGCCGTGATCAGCTGGGTTCGCGTGGACGACAAGGCAAATCGGGGACGCGTGAGTTCGGAATGCTGATCGAACCAGCCCGGCGGGTCGTTCAGGAGCATCAACAACCGCAGGTGGGTGGGGGTCAGCCTGTCGATGAGCTCCAAGTACAGCTGCTGAATGTCCGGCTCTGGAGCGCCCGGCATGGCGGAATTGAGCACCGCGTTCCGAAGAATCGCGATCTTCTCCTGCTGCGAGGTGCGGAACGCGGTCTGGGTGGCGGTCATGATCGCGTCGACGAAGGCATCGTTCTCGACGAGCGCGTCCGGCTCGAATTCCTCGAATCGCTGGCGCAGTTCCTCCACCGCTTCGGCGAGTTCGGTTAGCCAGCGCTCGCGCCGCTGGTTGACCTTGTGATTGAGGCCTGCCATCAGCGCCACAGCGATCGTGCTGCCTGCCATCGGCACGAGGTTGACGGCCATCTCAATGACCTTGTGCGTTATCTCGCGGCCCTTGCTGTGGGCCGGCGGCGTGGTCTCCATGGATAAAGAATGCCGAGCGGGAGAACTACGGTGAGCTACTGACAAAACTTGACGCCGACCACTGTCATCCTTCCGACGCGCAACACGTCGTACGACCTGAACGGACGGATCGGCGGGTGCCGGTCCACCGAAGTGGCACGGTGAAGTTGAACAGCTCAGAACCGATCATTCGGAGGCGCCCTGCCAACCTGCAGGTGGCCGCACGGCGTCGAGCGAAACGGACAGCGGGCACCGGGCGGCGCATCGACTACACCGAAGGCTGATGAAGAGGAACACCTTCGTGCAGGCCTGTCGCGGTTTCTGCCAGAATCACAGGATGGCGCGCGGACCGGATCTGAAGGCGCTACGCGATCTCCTCGCCAGCGTTGTAGGCACCCTCACGTCCTACACCCATCGCGAGCTCGGTCCGCTCGGCGAGCAGCTGGGGATGCCAGTGCCGGACGGGGGCTCGAAGCACGAGCGGGTCAGCCAAGGCCTCGCCGACCTCGCCGATACCGACCTTCCCATGGTGGCCGAGCGCGTCCTGCAGCACCTGCAAGTCCCTGCGGCAACCCGCAACGCGATTCAGGATGTCCTATGGGCGGGCGGCAGCACCCTGGACATCCCCGCAAGAACCCGGAGGGACATTGCCCGAGACCTCGATCTTGCGGAGTTCGTTCCGTACTCCGGCCGCTTCAAGGTCCTCCTGGCGCGCTTGTGGGTCTTGGACAACGGCCCATTTGACTGGCTCCTCACCAGCAGCGCAACGCTGAGCGCTCAGATCGACCGACACGTTTTTCGTAATCCCGGCGATTGGACCGCTGAGGATTTGTTCGAGCGCCTCCACGCGTTCGACGCGGACAACAGGCGCTTCATCCTGTTCCTGGAAGGAATGACCAGCGCAGAGGTCCTTCCCGACGAGCTGGCGCAACGGCGCGTGGTCGAGGTCATCAACCCGCACCTGCATGGCGCAGGAGTCGAACTTCGTCAGACCAGATTCGAGGGCGGCTACCCCGTCTTCAGCCTCGTCTCTACCCAGTCCGCGCGCTCCCGACGACCCAAGAACCTGATCTTCGCCACGACTGCTAAGCCCGACATCCGTTTCCTGGACGCTGTCGATAACGACATCGAAGTTCTCAACCCCGATGCCGTCCTCATCTACGACCGGCTCATTACCGCCGAAGGTATCCGTTGGAGCGATCTGCAGTCCTGGTGGAAGGAAACCCAGAACCTGCCCACGGATAAGGACGCCAAGGACTCCTTGTACGCCCGACTCGGTTCTTGCCTACCGAAGAACTCCACGGCCCAGCGGAACCTGTTCACGATCTACCACGAACTCCACGCTCCGAACGTTCCGGGGCTGCCCGCCCTCCTGCCCGAGGTGTGGCTGCACTGGGACCCCAAGACCGTCCGTGCCCGTGGACGCGAAGCATTGCTCCGATTCCGCATGGACTTCCTGCTTCTCCTGCCTCGTGGCCAACGCGTCGTCCTGGAGGTCGACGGACGCCAGCACTACTCAACCAATGGACGGCCCGATAGCGCCAAGTACGCCGCTGGCATGAAGGGGGATCGAGACCTCAAGCTCAGTGGATACGAGGTCTTCCGCTTCGGCACCGACGAACTCGACGACCCGGCCCAGGCCCGTCCCCTGCTCGAGCAGTTCTTCTCCGACTTGTTCAACAGATTCGACGTCGCCCCTTCCCTCGGCTGAACACCATCTGGGTTGTCGCTGACATTAATTCCGCGCGGAGCACTGACAGTTTTTCCGCGCACAACAGTTGAATTAATGGTTTCTAAAAGATCTTACATTAAGGTACTTCGGTAGCAGGTCGATGTGCGACTGGCACTGAACGACAAGTTGTTGATTTCTGGCTCACTCTCAGCGATCATCAAGAGTGAGCCAGAGCCCAGGATCCTGGCGTACAAAAGACATGTGGATGATCTTTGGCGCCCACTCCGCCTTCATGCCCGGAGCCGACGAACGCTCCTTCGTCCTTTTAATCCATAGGTTCAGGGTTCGAATCCCTGGCGCCCCATCAGATTTGTTCCAATTTGACTAGTGATATGTCCCGATTTGGGGCCTCGAACGGCGAGGCGAGGCTGACCGTGGTTGCTCGGCGGGTACTCATTGGTGCGTCCGCGTGCCGGGCGAAGATCGCTAAGCGGACCGACATCATGTCGGATCCATCTGACAGCCAGAGAACATCCCCAAAGCGGGCTCACGAGTCCCACTCCTCCTAGATCAGGTCGGCCTGGGGTCAAGCTTTGGTCAACACGCCGGGGCCCGGGGTCACCTGGCGGCCGATGGGCGCTGCCATCCTTTGTCGTTTCTGCTCACGCCAGGGTCAGGCAGGCGACAGCCCGCAACTGGCCGCTGTGCTTCTGCGCATCCGTGTACCGCGACTGCGCGGGGGGTCAGCTCCGGACCCAACCGCTCAATCTGGCCGCCGATAAGGCTTACAGCTCCCGGGCTAAACGCTCCTATCTTCGATCCCGCAAGATCCGGAACACGATCCCCGAACCCGATGATCAGAAGGGCCATCGCCGCCGTCGCGGCTCGTCCGGCGGCCGCCCGACCAACTTCCGCCCCGCCCAATACGCGGGCCGCAACGTGGTCGAGCGGGCGATCAACCGACTCAAACAGTTCCGGGCCGTTGCCACCCGCTACGAAAAAATGCGGCTACATCTTCCTCGGCAGGGTGACCGTCACAGCGTTGGTCATCTGGCTCCGCACCTGATCCAAGAAACAGGCCCTACACGGAGGAGTTCGACCGCACCCTCGACGACGCCGACCTCCGGGTCCGCGCCGCCGCCGCTTTCGGCGCGCCACCTGGCGCGTTGTGGGCGCGACTGACGGTGGAGAAGAACCGGGGCGTGCGCTACCGGATCGCCCTCGCCCTGCTCCCCGGCGACGAGACCGCCTATTCGATCCTCGAAGACCTGAGCACCGGCGACGACTTCGCGGCCCCGGCGGCGACCATCATCCTGGACTTCCGGCCCTAGCTCACATCGGGCCGCCCGTCATCGTGGCGACGGCTCGCGGTGAACCCCTGAATCGCCGCCGTAACCAGATTGACCAGCGCCGCCGCCAGCGGAACCCACTCGGTGAGATCGTGCATCTCGTATCCTTTCTTCGTCGGTGGGGTCAATGGCAGCGGCGGGCGTGAACTCCGGCAGCAGATGCGAACGAACCCGGATAAGCCCCCGCGTCGACATGCGGATTCCGGAAGGATCGGCCAAGTCCGCCGAAGTTCGGCCACAGCCGCCAACCTGGCCAGCATCGGAGCATCGCGTTATGCAACAGCAGCCGGATCCGGCCGGGGTGCACACTCTCCCGGAACTCGCCGAGGCGCTTAAGACGCTGCGTGCGGGCCGCACCTACAAAGACCTCGACCGGGCCGCCGCACCGGAAAGGCTGCCCGGCAGCACCCTCAGCGACATGCTCAACTCGGGCCGTTCCACGGTCGAAACCCTGGAATTGTTCCTCCGGGCCTGCGGCGTGCCCCGCGAACAGCACGCGGCCTGGCTGTCTGCCCGGGAAAGGGCGACGAGCGCGAACCTTCCAGGAACAGCCGGTCTTGTACGAGTCGCGGATGCCGACCCCCGAAGGCTGGGCGTCCACGCGGCGATCGACGCACCGGGAGCAACTGGCGACCTCCCCGCCTACTTCACTCGGGACACCGACCTCGACCCGAAGGGCATCCGAGCCCGCATCGCCCAAGCCATCGAAGGACGAGGCGGCATGATCGTGCTGGTCGGCTGGTCATCGGTCGGCAAGACCCGCTGCGCCTACGAGGCGATCCGCGAACTGTTGCCTCAGTGGTGGCTCCTGCACCCGGCCGACGCGGAGCAGATTCGCCAAGTCGCGCATCAGCCGCCAGCCAGGTTGGTGGTGTGGCTGGATGAACTTCAGCGTTTTCTCGGCGGCTCTGACGGCTTTACCGCCGCAATCGCGCGTGCTCTGATGGACAGAGGAGCACTGCTGGTCGCAACCCTCTGGCCCGACCGATACACCACGTACACGATCAGGCCGAAACTGGGGCAGCCAGACATTAATGCCACAGAGCGGGAGCTTCTCGGGCTGGCCTATGTCATCCACCTAGACCAAGCTCTCGCTGCCGGCGAGCGGCAACGGGCGGAAGAGGTGGCCCACGATGACGCGCGCGTTGCCCTGGCCCTCAATTCGCAGGATTACGGTCTCACCCAGGTCATTGCCGCCGCACCACAGTTGATCGATCACTGGAAAAGCGCCGATCCCTACGCGGCGGCGGTACTCAACGCCGCTGTCGATGCCGCACGACTCGGTGTGCAGTCCCCGCTGTCCGCCGACATGCTACGAGCCGCAGCACCGGGTTACTGCGACGCTCGCCAGCGCGCGATCGCACCAGCGAACTGGTTCGAGACTGCCCTCGCCTACGCCACGGCCGAATTGCGCGGTGCCGCCGCGGCGTTGGCTCCGGTGGCCGATCCTGACAGGATGGGCCAGACCACAGGTTATGTGGTGGCTGATTACTTGCAACAACGCGCTACACGCGAGCGCCGTTTGGTTGAGGTGCCTGCCAAATGCTGGCAGGCTCTCGTTGAATACCTCAGCGATCCATCCGACCGGGCACGCGTTGGTGAGGCTGCCAGTAATCGGGTTCTCTTTCGATACGCCGATCCACTGCTCCGTTCTGGCGGACAAGCGGGATCAGCCCATCTTGGACTAATGCTAGTCGGCCAAGGGCGGCTGCAGGAGATCGCCGATTTCTGGCTCGATCCAAAGCATGACAATAAAAATACCGCTTTTGAGGCGGGGTTCTGGCTGTCGCTCGCCGGTCGGGAACAGGCTCTGAAAGAGCGTGCGGATGAGGGTGATGAGGGCTCCAGATACCATCTGGCGGCACTTTTGAGAAAGCAATGCCGATTCGACGAGTTGCGTGCCCGTGGTGATGCCAGCGGAACATATGAATCACAGGAACTCAACCGTTTGTTGTTCGAGCGGGGACAACTCAACGAGTTGCGGGAACGTGCGGAGGCCGGAGACGAGTGGGCGGGCAAATATGCGGCTCGGTTGAAAATCGAAAAGCTTATGGACGCAGGGCGATTGGACGAGGCGAGCGAGTCCCTGAAGCTCCTCGACCATTCCCTTGGCGAGGGAGCCGCCTACCGCCTTGCCGAGCTACTCGCCGAACGAGGCCGCGAAGCCGAGGCAATAACGCTGCTACGCCCGATAGCCGACGAGCCCGACAGCGCGGCAGCTTATGACTTGGCCCAGTTATTGGCCGCTCAAGGCCATGAGGAGGAACTCAGGCAGCGGGCCGATGCCGGTGATGAATTCTCCAGAGATGCGCTGGCCCGTCGGTTGGCGGCACAAGGCAGGGAACGGGAGCTACGGGATCGCGTCAGAGAAGGTGACGGGTTCGCTCGCGCCAGATTGGCCGAACTGCTGGCAGAGCAGGGGCGTGAGCGTGAATTGCGTGAGCGGGCCGATGCCGGCGACGACGACTGTTCCCGTGAATTGGCAGGATTGCTGTACAGCCAAAAACGGACCCAGGAGATGAGTGTTCGTGCTCAGGCGGGGGATGCGGCCGCCGCTTTATTGCTCGCCCGCACCCTCTACGAGCAGGGCAGGGAGAGCGAAGCGCTCGACGCTTGGCGTCTGCTCATCTTGGCAGGCGTGGTAGATGCAAGACCTCAGTTCTTTCATCTGCTGAAAGAGAAGGACGAGGTGACCTACAAGCACATCCTGCGATACGGCCTGTCACCGGAGGAGTGAACCGGCAGGCTCCAAGCCGTGCGCAAGTCGCCTCTGACAAGCTGATCCCGAAATTTCGGGAAGGATCACCGCGTTCGGGATTGTTCGCCCCTACCAGCATAACTTGTGCGACGGGTTGTTCGCGGAGTGGATGGCAACCTGGGGGCTGTCGGGATCCTTACCGAGGAACCGGAGTGCCATGAGCCCGGCATAGCGAGGAGTGCGAACCGATCTCCAAAGCCCAGCAGGGCTAGGCACCAGATCGGGGATCGTCCTCAAGAACTCGTCCGCGCAAAGCCTTCAGTTCCCGCCCCAGAGCGCCCGACCCGACGAGCATCAGGGCGTGTACCGCGCTCACCTCTCGGCCGGATGCCCATATGCCCGATCTGCGGGCCTGGAACGGGAGGACCTCGATCGAGTGGACCCGGAAGGCGGCCGGGTCCAGGTATCGCATGCCCCCGGTCCCGCACAGGTAGGTCGCGGCGCCTGTCAGCCAGGCCAGGTCGGCCAGGCGCTGCGAGCGTTCACCGGGTGCGAGCAGATCGCTGCTGTGCAGGATCTGCCCTCGCCACCCGACCTCCTCCAGCAGCAGGCGCGTGGACAGCTCCGTCACGTCCGCCAGTCGATCCGTGCTCTCGAACGCGGCGAGTACGGGTTCGAGCCGCCTCTTGAACGACGGCCAGTAGGCACTGTGCCGGTAGTGATCGGCGAGGAGCTGAGCGACACGGCGCCGGCATCGGGCGGGATCGGCCAGACGCGCTCCGCGGATGGAGGTGGAGCGGCCGTGTGGCAGATGGGTGGAAATGGAGAGCCACTGCGGCTGCCACGAGCCGTCGAGCGAGGCGAGGCGCGCGCGGTGCTGGTAGTCCCTGCGTGCGAACTGCACGTCGTCCAGGACGATCCAATAGTCGGCGGCGAACAGCTTGGCCAGCGTCACCAGTCGGGGGAAGAGGTTGGGCTGGTGGATGGCGCACACCTCACCGTACGGCAGGTCAGGGCGTAAGGAGCCTGCTGTCGAATCCGGCGCGGAGAAGAGCCTGGTAGGCGTCATGGACCTCTCCTGGGACGGGCTGCTCGATGGCGTAGCCAAGCTTGGGGTACTCGATCACGCGCTGGAGGTCGCCGACGAGCATGTCGATGACCAACTTCGGATCACCGATCGAGCTGACGTAGTCATCCAGCTCAAGCGGCTCGGAGGCGCACACCACCTCGACCTCGGGCCATACCTTTCGTGCCGTGGCGTAGGCCCGACGCTCCATGTACGGCTTGGAGATCAGGAGCACCGAACCGGGCTGAATACCCGCATCGGCCAGCACCTGGCGGGACAGTGCGATGTTCTGGCCGGTATTGGTGGCGTTCGACTCCAGCAGAATCGCCTCGTCGGACATGCCGAGGTCGAGCGCGTGCTCGCGGTAGTGAACGGCCTCGCCTCGGGGGAAGCGGGCCGCGGTGGTGGGGCTAGTGGCACCGGAAAAGACGAGCAGCGGGAACCAACCGGCGCGGTGCAGGTCGACCGCCGCGCGTGCCACCCCCAGGTCGTGGCTGCCCAGACCGATGGCCACGTCACACCGGCTCAGGTCGTGGTGCATCTGGTGGTAGTCCCAAATGGTGTAGGCGTGCTGCCACTGCTCGTCGGTGATGACCTGCTGCTTGACGCTCACTCGATTGCTCCCTGGTCGCCGTGGCAGAGGGAGGCGGATCTCCCCCTGGATGGTCCGCTGGATGCCCTCGATGCTGCGCAGTTGGTGCGCGAGCCCGTGCTGCGCGGCCTCGCGCGCGGCACGGTCGAGGATCACCACCCCATCATCCACGGTGGCCCGATCCGAAAGCAGGACGTGCCCGTAAGCCGTCTCCAGCCGGACCCGCTGCATCGGCGCATCGGTGACTGCAGTAGCGCGGGCGAGGTCGATCAGGCGTAGCGCCTCCGAGAGGTTCCCTGCGCCACGGTGGGCCAGAGCGAGTTTCTGGTGCGCGACGGACCAGTCCTCGGGTTCACCGAGGTTCTCGAACTCGCGGATGGCAGTCGTCATCAGGCGGGCGGCGTAGTCGTTTTTGTCGTTCTTGCTCAGGGCGGTCCCCACCCACAGCCGGGCTCGCGCCCTATCGCGTGGTGAGAGCCGGTCGTCCACCGCCAGCGCCTCATATTCCTTGGCGGCCTCGTCCAACCGGCCCCCCATCTCGGCGACCACCGCCAACGAAAGGTCGAGCTGCGCGATACGACGGGGGATGTCGAGCTGCCCGTAGATCGATCGGGCGTTGAGGTAGGAGCGGCGAGCGGACAATGGGCCGGCGACTGCTCCTTGGTCGCGCTGGAGGTCGCCGAACAGCGTCGTCGATCGTGCGAACAGGTAAAGACCCTTGTCGTCCAAGGCGTGCGGGTCGTAGCGGGTGAGCCATCGGTTCAGCAGGTCGGTGGCGTAACTGAAGCTCTGGCGGCTGAGAGCGACCACAGCCCGGTCAAGGTCGTCTGTCCAGGTCTCGTAGTCCCAGGCCCGTGGTCCCATCCGGGTGACTCTCAGCCCTTGGTCCACGTCCTGGCCGAGTTCCAAGAGCAGCGTCTCGAACCGCAGGTGAGTCGCCGAATTCGCGCGGGCGAGCGCGGTGTCCAGGATGGCTTGGGTGTCCGGACGTGGCCGAGTAGTGGTACCGAGCTGGTCCCACTTCGCCACGGTGCGGGGAGCCACGCCGAGGTGCTGCGCGAACACCCGCACGCTCATCCGCAGGGCTCGGCGAAGTGCACGCGCTTCGAGACCGGTCCACTCATGCACGGTCGTCACGTCGCTGCTCCCTTCCACGGCCATGGAAGCACGTAGAGGTACCGAGGGCCTACGGAAGTGCAACGCAAGTGCGACAGCGGGTCGTACCCAGCGGGGTCAGGGCTGGCCATGCTCAAAGAGCGGGCCGTAAGCCCCGACCACGGTAAGGACGGCTACCTTGTGGACACTCACCGAACAACACGATGTGGACGGCCCGATCGTCTACGGGTACCTGCGGCTGCATCGTTCGACGCCCGAGCGGCACGCCGCCCTGACGGTAGCCCTCGCCCAATACTGCGAGCAGCACGAACTGCAGCTCTGCGGCATCTTCACCGATCGAGGGGCCGCATCGCCGGACGACCCGGCCTTCGCCGGCCTGCTGGACGTCCTTCTCATGTCCGGCGCCTACGGGGTGGTTCTGCCCACTACGCACCACCTGGGCGAGAAGCCCATCGCGACTCGGCGGCGGGAACAGCTGAACGCGATTGGGGCGCGGCTGCTGGTCGTGCGGGGAGCCCTCCGTACCACTGGCTCTTCCGCCGGCCGACCGGTCGTGACTCTGGCCCGCGCCGTTCCCCATGGCCAGCTCGAACCAACTCGCCAAGGACCCCATGATGATTGACACCTTCGTCGCACCACCGCCCGGCAGCGAATTCAACCCGGACGTGCCAGCGGTAGAGCGCACGTACGCCGCGCTCGCAGGCTCCGAAAAGGACGGCTTCGAGGCCGACCGTGCAGCCGCCGGCAAGCTGAAGGGGGCGATTCCTGGGGTAACCGAGGTCGTCCAAGAGAGCGCAGCGGCTATCGCGCGGGCTGTCGCCTCCCCGTCCACCTTCGTGAAGTGCTCGATGCAGCCCCGGTATGACCCCGGCGCCGTCGAGGTCGCCAAACTGATACAGGCGCGGGCGCCCCGCTGGCTTGTCCTGTGGCGCCCGTACTGGCGGGTCCTGCAGGCGTGGGAGTGCTCCGACCCGCGGCTATGTCGCACCGTCATGGGGCGCAGCGCCACCGAGCTGTGGCAGCGCATGCAGGAAGCTGAACTTGATCTCTGGCGGGCCTCCCCGCGCGCCATGACCGCGGACCGGCCACCCACTACACCCGTTCCGGGTGGCCGTGAGGATCTGCCAGAGGCGGCCCCAAGACGATCACCGGACCTGGCAGCACCCCGCCGGCCCGGAAGACCTCGGGGCCCCAGACCACACCAGGCGGGAGCGCATCGTGTTCACGTACAGTGACGCGTTCCTGGCGGTCGCCGGGTGGCCGTGTTGCTCCTCCTCGTCTTGGCGTGGACAGCCGAGCAGGCTCACAACGTGCGGCCGTCCACGTACTCCGGCGCGGGCCCATGCCCCTATCTAGCACTCATGCTGCCCCGCGCCGTCTACGACTCGCCGCCCACGATGTGCCCCGGGAGGCCGTCGTGGGCGGCGGGCTCCAAACCCTGGCCGGACCCTTCCCACGTGGCGAGCGCGCAGGCTCGCCAAGGGGTCGGCCAGGCGGGAGAAGGCGGGCACCCTGTCGAGGAGTGCAAGGTTGTCCGCCTTCCTCCCCCAGCGGGCCGAACGCCCCGTGGAGAGAGCAGACGAGGATGACGAGAACCCGCCAGCCGCAGGCGGTCAAGCAGGAGGGCCCCACCCCCGAGTGGGAGCCGTACACGTCACACGGCGCCATCCTCCGGGTCAGACACACCTCGTGCTGCGGCCGGTACGAACTGGCGTCGGAGGGCGGCGAGTTCTTCGTGCTCCGTCCCGCCGACAGGCGCGGGCACGAGCAAACCAGCCGAGGCCGGGCCTACCGCGACGTCATCCAGATGTACGCCGCCCTGGTGCGCAAGCACCACCTTGACCACACCAGCCGCGGCGAATGGTACGAGGCCGACCCGTACGTGAACCAGGCGGAAGCGGGCTGACTATGCCCCTGCCCGGCTGGCGTGGACCCCCCACGTCAGGAACCCGAAACAGGACAAGGAGTAGAGACATGAGCACTCTAACCCCGGAGGAGACGGCCACGGTCGACACGGGAGAGACGTTCGACCCGTTCGCCCTCAACATCGAGTTCATCGAGAACACCCCGGCGGCCGACACGGTGCTGATGTGCAGCACCGGCGACAACTGCGGAACCTCCTGCCCGAGCGCCTGCACGACCTCGTAGTCCGCGGGGCGCGGGTCCGTACGGGCCCGCGCCCCCCTTTTCCCCAGAACGGAGCGTGAGTGATGACTCGGTCGCGGCGGACCTTGTACCGGTGCACGGACGCCGGGATGCTGCGCGCGGCGGTGAACCTTTCCGCCCCCGCCCTGCCGCAGTGGCCGGGGCCCGCCGCGTCCCCCGAGCAGTGGCGTTCCTGGCTCGGCGCGATCTGGGCCGATGACACGTTCCGGCGCGCGGTCTCCAGTGCCAGCCTGGACCTGGCCCGCCAGGTGGAGGCAGTTCTGGACGGGCGGTTGTCGAACGCTCGCCGGGCGCGTCGCGCCGCACTCGCGGTCGCCCGGTACGCCATCAGGTATGAGCACCGGTCCACGCCATTCGGCCTGTTCGCCGGCGTCTGCCTGGTCGACTTCGGCGAGACATCCGCCGTGCTTGTCGGGGATGAGCACGAGATCGTTACCCGAGCCGACCCCCGGGCGCTGGACAAGGTGATCAGCGCCCAGGAAGCCGGCGGCGTGTCGATGGCGGCCGTCGAGGTGTGCGTCAACAATCTGGTGTACGTGCGCGGCGGCCGCGTCTTCGTGCCGTCCGAGGGCGCGTCGGAGTTCTCCCTCGCGCTGACACCTGCGCTGACGCTCGTTCTCCAGGCGGCCAAGTCACCCATCCGGTATGCGGCGCTCGCGGGCAAACTCGCCGCAGAGTTCCCGCAGGTGGAAGGAGACCGCCAGGCGGCGTTTCTCGCGGAGCTGCTGCGGCTTCGGCTGCTGCTGTCGGCGCTGCGTGCCCCCGCCACGATCGTTGACCCGGCAGCCGTCCTGCATGCCGTCGCCTTGGACGCCCGCGATCGGGAGGCGTGCGTGGACCTACGGCTGGACGCCAAGGTTCGACTACCCGAGACAGTCGCGGTCGAGATGGAAACCGTGGCAACCGTGCTGGCCAGGCTCGCGGCCAATCCAACCGGCACCCGGGCGTGGCGGCGCTACACCGAGCAGTTCGCCGCCCGATGGGGCGA
The DNA here is from genome assembly GCF_050949235.1 of Streptosporangium sp. CA-135522. Classification (NCBI taxonomy): domain Bacteria; kingdom Bacillati; phylum Actinomycetota; class Actinomycetes; order Streptosporangiales; family Streptosporangiaceae; genus Streptosporangium; species Streptosporangium sp. CA-135522. Next base: position 302,870 of record NZ_CP192026.1, on the reverse strand, counting down.
AGACGCCGAGGTCGGCCTGGAGCAGCTCGTTGACCCGGACAACGGGTTGGGCCTGCCTGACGGGTTCGGCTCGGTGTCCGAGCCGCCACGACCGATGTCGCGGCGCGACCGGCTGCTGTTGGATCTCGCAGGGAACGCCGCCATCGAACGTCACCGGACGGTGCCCCTGTCCGAGCCGCTCATCGAGGAGCTGGAGGCGGCCGCAGGCGAACCCACCGCCCTGGCTCCGCACTTCGAGGTGTGCGCACAGGTCCAAGCCCGTTCGCTTCCGGCGCTCGACCGAGGCGACTTCCGCGTCCGCGTTCACACCGTCTCCAGGGCGGCAGGAACGATGACTGGACGATTCCGGCACCTGTTCCCGCAGGCCGCCGGGCAAGTGGCCCTTCCCACGGTTGACCCTGTGGCGGAACTGGCTCAGTTGTCGTTCCATCCCTCCCGCGTTGAGGCCGACCTACTCACGCGCACCCCGCAAGTCCTGCCGAAGCTGGTCAGCGTCGGAGAGCACCGGGGCAGCGACGCCACGGTGTTCGTCCCCTCTGATCTGGTCGTGGGTCTGCGCGGTAGCCACCTCTACCTCGCGGTGGCCGCCACCGGGGAGCGCCTGGAGCTGCTCGCGCCGACCGCGCTCAACTTCATGTGGAACAACTTCACCCCGCCGCTGGCCCGGTTCCTGGCCGAGATCAGCCGTGCCGCGACTCCGCAGGTGACCTGGTTCGACTGGGGTGCGGCGTGGACGCTGCCGTTCACGCCGGGGCTGCACTATCGGCGCAGCATCGTCGTTGCCGCCCGCTGGCAGCTTCGGGCCCGCGCCCTGCCTGGCCGTGCGGCATCCCTGGAGGAGTGGGCCGCGCAGCTGCACGCCTGGCGCGGCCGGGCGGGTGTGCCTGACCGTGTGCTCCTGGCCATGGACGATCAGCGCCTGCTGCTGGACCTCACCGGGGAGATGGACCTGGACGTGCTCCGTACGCACCTGTGCGGCTCCCCTATCGCAGTGCTCTACGAGGCGCCGCCGCCGGACGTGGATGGATGGATCGGCGGGCGGGCCCACAGCATCGTCGTCGCGGTAAGGGCGGGCCGATGAGCCCGCCCACGACGCAGGCCCTGGCCGAGGGCGCGCTGGGGATAGCGTTGATGCACATCGAGCGCGGCAGCCTTGCCGCAGCCCGGCCTCTGCTGGCCGAGGCGGTCGCCGGCGGCGTCAGCACCGGCTCCAACGCTTCTCTGTTCCACGGCGCCCCGGCCCTGGAGTTCGTGCTTGGCCGTGCCGGGCGCGCCGACCAGACCGTTCAGACGGCCGTCGACCGGGTCGTGGCCGCCCGGCTCACCGCGGCCCGCTGCCGACGAAAGGCGACCCCGCTCCCGACACTGGCAGAGTTCGATCTCATCCGGGGGCTCACCGGGCTGGGGGTGGTGCTGCTTGCCCGAGCAGGCTCGCCGCCGCTGCTGCAGGAGGTGCTGGCCTACCTGGTGACGCTGGCAGTCCCGGCCGAAGCCGATGCCCAGGTCCTGCCCGGGTGGTGGTCGCCAGACAGCCCCACGCATGAGGAGATCACCGGTGGCCACGCGAACAACGGGGTAGCTCACGGCATCGCTGGCCCGTTGGCGCTGCTATCTCTCGCCGCCCGCCGCGGCGTCCTGGTAGAAGGCCAGATAGGCGCCATCAAGACGTTCACTGCCTGGCTGGAGAAGTTCGGCTCCTTCTACTGGATCACCCTGGACCCGCTCGCCGCTGAGGCGTTGCAGGCGCCGCCCCTGCGCCCCTCCTGGTGCTACGGGGACCTTGGTATCGCCCGCACGCTGCAACTGGCAGCCTGCGCGCTCGGCGACGACACCCGTAGGCAGAAGGCCGAAGAACTCGCCATCGCCGCCCTCACCGACCCGGCCCGCCTGAGCCGGGTCACCGATGCGTCCCTCTGCCACGGCTGGGCCGGGCTGCTGACCGTCACGACCGCCCTCGCCTCCGACAGCCGTACCCCCGACCGGTTCGCCGAGCCCATCCGGCAGACCCGCCAGAGGTTGGAAGCAGGGATCCCCGCACTGTCCAAGCCCGGGTTCATGGAAGGCCGAGCCGGGGCGGTTATGGCGCTGAAGGGCTCCAACGTGACCGGCTGGACCCGCGCCCTGTTGATCAACTGACCCGCCACCACAACCGAGCAGGAGCGAACCGAGGACATGGACTGGAACGACGAGAACCTACCGCTGCCCGACGAACCGAAGTGGTGGCACGCCACCATCCACTTTCCCGGCGATGCCGGAGCGACCCCGAAGGCTGCGACCGCACTCGCGGCCGCGCTGTCCGGCTGGCGTTTCCACTTCCTGCGCAAGGAAGGCAATCTCCGGCTGCGCACCGAGAGGCCCGCTGCCGACCTGCTTGATCAGCTTGTCGCCGACGAGGTCGCGGCCGGTTGGGTTGGCGGCATCTACGAACCGGAGATCGAAACCTTCGGCGGCGAGCAGGGTATGGCCATCGCCCACGAGGTATGGTGCGCCGACAGCCCCGCGGCCTTGGCCGAGACCGGCAGCCCGTACGCCCGCGAGCGGTGCATCCTGCTGCTCTCCACCATGAACCGCGCGGCGGGCCTCGACCCGTTCGAGATCAGCGACGTGTGGGCGACATTCGGCAACCTCCGCCCGGCAATCGACCCACCGCAGGCGGCCTACCAGGCGTCTGCGATCACTGCCATGCGGCGCCTCGTACACGCCGACGCCGCCAAGCGGGACACTACCGAACCCGGCTGGCCTGACCGCGTCGCCGCGTTCGAGGACGCCGGCCGCCGCCTGGCCCAGCTCGCGACCAATGGGCAACTCCGGCGGGGGCTGCGCGCGGTCCTCGCCCACCATGCGATCTTCGCTTTCAACCGCGCGGCCACACCCGTGGCCGAGCAGGCTGCCGCGGCCTGGTTGGGCTGGAACGTCGCCTTCGGCGACGGCAACCCAGCCACCGTGTCTAGCAGTCAGTCCACACCTGTAACCCTTATTTTCAAGAGGATGGAGAGCACCATCACTACGACCGACCCCGCCGAGCTGCGCAACACCATGGTGGACAAGCTCACCGGCTCCGGCCACCTGCGCACCCCTGAGATCATCGACGCCTTCCGGGACGTCGAACGCCACCGGTTCATCCCCGAAGTCGAGGTCGTCGCCGCCTACGTCGATGACGCCGTGTCGGTGAAGAACGACCGGGACGGCGAGATGATCTCCTGCATCTCCGCGCCGTCGATCGTCGCCACCCAACTGGAGCAACTGGGCGCAGAGCCCGGCCACAATGTCCTGGAGGCCGGGGCGGCTACCGGCTACAACGCCGCTCTCCTCGGGCGGCTCGTCGCCCCCGGCGGCCGCGTGTGGACGGTGGACGTCGACACTGACCTCGTCAACACCGCCGCGAAGCATCTGGCCGCTGCTGGCGCGTCGAACGTGACCGCGCTGCTGGCCGATGGCGCGGCCGGTCTGCCCGAGCATGCCCCGTTCGATCGGATCCAGTTCACCGTGGGCGCCGGTGACATCCCCCTCCCCGTCCTGAATCAACTGGCCCCGGACGGCCGTCTCGTCATCCCGATGCGGATCCGCGGCAGTATCTCCCGCTCCTTCGCCTTCGAGCGCGACGGCGATGGCGAGACCTGGAAGACCGTCTCCTGCGAGATGGCCACGTTCGTCCCGCTGCGTAAGGGCGTGTGTGATGACGTCCGTACGGTGGTCCCCATGGCCGGGGAGGGCAATGTCCGGCTGGAAATCTACGGTGAGCAGCTCGTGGACCGGGAGGCGATGCGGACCGTCCTGGACGAGCCCTCCCACCAGGTCTACACGGGCGTGAAGTTCCGGCAGGGTTCAGCCTGGGAGTGGGTCTATCTGTGGCTGGCGTGCGTCCTGCCCAACGGCTTGTCTCGGGTACCTGGCCGGCGGCCCGGGTTCACCCCGCATTTCGGGTGGGGTTCGATGGCGGCGCTCGACGGCGACAGCCTGGCCTATCTGACCGTCCGCGAGGGTGAAGACACCGTGGGCCGGTTCTGGGAGATCGGCGTCATCGGTCACGGCCCGCGCGCCGCCGACCTCGCCGAGCAGGTCGCCGCCGCGATCCAGGAATGGGACCGCGACTACGGCAACGACGCCCCGGCCCCCGGCTTCCGCATGGCCACGGCCGCCAACCGCGACCTACTGAAGGCCGCTGACTCACGCTTCGTCATCGACAAGACCAACAGCCGACTCGTCATCGACTGGCCGTAGAAGGAGAGCAGCGTGATGAGCCCTGCGATCGCCACCCGTATCCCGCTGGTCTGCCGACCCAAACCCCCCGGGCTTCCACTGGACAAGCGCATTGCAGAGCTCACCGCGCTGACCGCCGAAACACCCGGCGCGGACCACTCCAAGCGGGTGGCCCGCGCCTGCGGTGTCCTCAACTTCTCCGCGCTCATCGCCTCCGACAGCGGCATGCCCGACCTGGCAGCCGAACTGTGCTGGCGGCAGCACAAGGTCTTCGCCGAAGCCGAGAGCCTGGACCAGGACATCGCCGTGATGTCGCTGATGCCGCTGGTGAACATCGCCCGGCTCCTGATCCGTGAAGGTGAAGGTAGCGCTGCCTTCGCGGTGCTGCAGCAGTTGTACCGGGCCGCCGAGCAGCGCGGCGCCACCGTCATCCGCGATCACGCCGTCGACCTGTCGCCGTTGATCCGGACCGTCGCAGACCACCGCACGATCTGTACGGAGCTGTGGGTCGCCCTGCTGATCGACGGCGCCAGAGCCCTCGCGAGCGTCGGCCGTTGGACCGAGGCAGCCGAATCCATGGCCGCGCACCGCGGCGTCGGTCAGCGGCTTCTCGACGGCCGCCAGCTCACGATCATGTCGCTGATGGAACAGGGCCTCCCGCGGCAGGCCACCACCATGATCGACTCCAGCGTTCCCACAGAGCCCTGGGAGAACGCCGTCGCCGCCATCCTGCGCGTCTACTGCCGTCCTCCGACCACGCCAACACCACAGGACGAACTGGACCATACGGGGCGGGAAACTCTCGCGCTGATCACCGATCCCGACCCGATGACCGCAGCGTTCCGGACTCGGCTCGCCCTGACCATGCTCGACCTGACCGCCGACCGACCCACGGCATATGACTTCGACCTGCGGTCCACTGTCGTCGGCCTGGCCTGCACGGACGCCTACGCTGCCCGAGAGGTCATGGGGCACCACGGGATGCGCTCCCGCATGACCCCGCAGCAGGAACAGGAAGTCTCCGGCGTGCTCACCGCCTCGGGGTTCGGCGCCGGGCACCTCCCAGCAGCCCACCTGGATGCCCTCACTGCCGCAGTCCGTCACGGCGAGGACAGCTTGCGTGCCCTGCTTGCCGAGCTACGCGGAGCGGCCTGAGCCGACCTATGTCAATCCCCTGAAACAGAGCTTGGTCGTGGTCCTCGACCTGTTCAGCGGTGTAGTTGAACGATCTTGCCCAGCGGAGTGACCGTGGTGTCATGGACCGACAAGCTGTTGAGGCTCTGAACGAGGACCTTGCGGAGTTCGCCGCTGACATCTTCACCTACCTCGCCTACCGAGGCCAACGCGACTACGGCCAGCAGTACCTGCGCGGGCTGATGCTCGACGGAAAGCGAAAGTCGGTGGAGCCGATGGCCGTCCGGTTGGGTCTGCCCCGGCAGAACCTCGGCCACTTCGTCGCTCAGTCCACCTGGGAATACACCGAAGTGATGCGGCGCATCGCCGCGCGTGCGGTCTCGGTGATCGATCCGGCGGCATGGCTGATCGACGATCATCCGTTCGTTCGTTCGTTACGGCCACGGCACCGCCGGAGCGATCGTGCAGCACTGCGGGGAACGCGAGCAGCACCTGTGCCAGGTCGCGGTCTCGGTCCATGCGGTGTCCGAAACCGGTTCCACCCCGCTGCACTGGCGGTTGTTCATCCCGCAGGTATGGGCCGACGATCCTGAACGTCGCACGAAGACAGGGATCCCGCCCTCGCTCACGCACCGGACCAAACAGCAGATAGCGCTGGAGCTCCTGGACGAGGTCGCCGAATGGGGGCTGAGGCCGCCCGTGGTCGTCGCCGACAGCGACTACGGCACCAACGTCGCGTTCCGCAACGGGCTCACCGAACGCGGGATCCGCTGGCTGGTGGCGGTCAACGGTGACACGACGGTCCTGCCGGTCACAGGAGTGCCGGTCACCGCCTGGGCCAAGCGGCGGCCGGCCATCGGGGCCAGTGAGCTGGCCCGCGTCAACCAGGGCAGGGCCCGCCGGTTCGTCTATCGCGCGAAGACGCCGGATCATCCTGCTCGCTGCGGGTGGTTCGCCGCGATCCCCGTCCATATCGCCGGAATCATCGAACGAGGCCACATCGCCTCCACCGGGCAGCGCCTTCTGCCCGAACGCACGCTGCTGGTCCGATGGCGGCGCAAGCACGACGCTGAACCGTTTCGCGCCTGGATCACCGACCTGCCCTCCGACAGTCCGCTGGCTGCCCTCGTCCGACACGCGACCGGCCGTTGGTGCGTCGAGACCGATTACCGCGAGATGGAACAGGCACTGGGGCTGGGCGACTACGAAGGCCGGACCTATGCCGGGTTTCACCACCATGTCGCCCTGGTCTCGGCAGCGCATCTGTTCTGCCTGGAACAGCGTCTCAACCCAAAAGGAACGGACACGGTCTGAACCTGTACCAGGTCGTGTCCCGCCTCCAGGCTTTACTGATCGCGATGCTGGCGCGATGCCCCGCCTGCCATCGTGATCCATACGACCTCGTCGACCTTGGTCGAGGACCATGACCAAGCTCTGTGAAAGCGTGGAGACGATCACGTAATCGAGGTCAACCGGCCCGACCGCGCCACCCGTCGCCAGCGTGGCAAGACCGACGCTCTCGATGCGGAAAGTGCCGCTCGCGCGGTCCTGTCCGGACGGACCACAGCCGTGGCCAAGTCCGGCGACGGGGCCGTGGAGATGCTGCGCATGGTCAAAGTCGCCAAGGAATCAGCCGTCAAGGCCCGCATGCAGGCCATCAACCAGCTGCGGGCCGTTTTGGTGCACGCCGACCCGTGTCTGCACGAATCCCTGACCAGGCTCGGCCCGGTCGCGCTGATGCGCCGCTGCGCGGAACTGCCCGAAGCCGGGATGCACGACATCCATACCGCCGCCACCGCCGTGCTGCGCACTCTGGCTCGTCGTGTTCTGGCGCTGACCGAGGAGATCCGCGCCCATCAGCAGCGTATGACCGTCATCATCGCCGATTGCGCTCCGCGACTGCTGGAGCGCCACGGGATCGGCCCGGACACCGCCGCAACACTGTTGATCACTGCGGGCGACAATCCTGACCGGCTGGCCAGCGAGGCCGCCTTCGCCGCTCTGCGCGGGGTCAACCCGATCGAGGCCTCCTCCGGCAAGACCACCCGCCACCGACTCAACCGCGGCGATCGACGCGCCAACAGCGCGCTCTACCTCATCGTTCTCGCCCGGCTGAGCCGTGACCAGCGCACCCGCGACTACGCCGAACGCCGCACCACCGAAGGCAAATCAAAGAAAGAGATCATCCGCTGCCTTAAGCGCTACGTCGCCCGCGAGGTCTTCCCGATCATCCTTGCAGCCCTGTCACCAGCATCAACCTCGACCATCGCTGCTTGACAACCATAGGGGCGTCATCGCGCTCCATCTCCAGCTCGGCGCGTTCCTTGGCCCATTCGGCCCGCTGCCGGCGCAGCCGGGCGAGTTCCTCCCGCTCGAACTCGGCCAGCTCACCACCGTTGGTGTCCTACTCGCGGGCCAGCCGGTCCATCTGCACCCAGTTGGCCATCGTGCCCGCATTGATGCCCAGATCCTTGGCGACCTGCGCAATCGACTTACCTGTCTCCCACACGATACGCACCGCGCCCGCGCGGAACTCCGGATCGAACCTGCGTCTGGTCTCTCCCACGACCCAACCTTCTCCTTAGGTCAGGTCTCCACGCTAGAAGGGGAAGTCCAAGGTTGACATTCGGGACATTTCACGTATTTTGCCTTCCCTGCCGATACGCGTCTGCTCGGGAATGCAACAATTCGATCTCTGACTGCCGCTCCTGTATTGATCGACACCTTTGGATGGATTTATTTTTGCCTTTCATCTTCTCGTTTTATAGGTGGAAGCATGCGTCCGGACCGGGAGCCTTGGCCGATCTCATGGGTGGCCGTACGGACTATGCTGCGGCCCCTGTTTGTGCTGCACTCGCAGGCTTGCACAAGGAAGCAATGACGAGTGAACTGCCCGCGAGAGGGCGACAAGTACGCGTTGACGGCGCGCTGGTGACGGTAAGGGATGCCGACTGGGCCGGAGACGGTTCGATCGAACTCTTCGTCATCGACGCCGAGGGCCAGCCGCGACGCCTCTTATTATCTGAACAGCAATTAGTCAAGGGACTTATCCCCACTAATGACCGCGGCGGCCATCCCGAACGCGCGCTGACGGCCTTATGGGGACGATGGATGCAGCACGCGCTCCCGCGTATCCGATCAGCCGTCCTGGCCACCCGTCCACTGCGCCCGTACGCTCACCAGGACGAAGCCGTCCACGGGCACATGCTTAGCCAGCCCCGCCTGCGGTTCCTGTTGGCCGATGAGCCCGGGACCGGAAAAACGATCATGGCGGGGATGTATCTCACCGAGGGGCGACGGCAAGGACTCATACAGGGCCGATCATTGATCATCGTGCCGGCGCACCTGGTTATCAAATGGGAGCGAGACCTGCAGCGACTGTTCGGCGTGGAGGCTCGTCGAATCACCACCGAGATCGCCGCCGACCCTGCGGATCTCGACCCCCGCTACGACACTTGGCTGATCTCAGTCGACCTGTTCACTCATAACCCAGACGTGCGCCGCAAGGTGGCTGGGCACCGCGCCTCCTGGTCCTTGATCATCTTTGACGAGGCGCACCGTCTGACCCCCACCAGCCAACTCCTTGCTGCAGCACGCGAGGCGGCGGCGAGGACTCATCACCTGCTGCTGCTCACCGCCACCCCTCACCGCGGCAAGGAGCACTATTTTCGCGGCCTGATGAATTTGCTGGATCCGACGCTGTACCCGTGGGAGCCGCGCCAGAGCGACTACGACATCGCGCTAGTACCTAGCAAGCTTTCTTTTCTACGACGGATGAAAGAGGATCTGGTCGACCACGACGGCAACCAGCTCTTCCCCCGCCGCTTCTCCAAGACGATCCCCGTCCGTCTCAACCCGTACGAGGAAGCGGCCTACGACGCCGTAATGGACTACGTCGACGCCTTCTACGCCGACAACGCCACCCTGGCCCGCTCCATCTACGGCAAGCGGGCGGCATCCAGCTTGTACGCCGTCACGCAGACGATTCGTCGCCGCGAAGCCGCCCTTAAGGGGGCCGCGCACGAACGCAGTACCGTCGTAGTACCCGATGATCTCCTCACAGCTGACGGCTTAGGAGCAGCTGCCGACGACGACGACACCTGGGCACGCGCAGAAAGCGCTCTCGTCACCTCCAGAACACGCGACAAGAGCGCTGAACTTTCTCGTGTCGCCACCGTCCTGGAGACGCTGCGCCAGGCCGAAGTGGCAGCCTCTCCGGCCAAATGGCAGGCACTCCTAACGCTGCTCGACCAGCACAACATCCGCCACAAGCACGGACAACTGCTGGTCTTCACCGAGTTCGCGGACACCGCCCGATGGTTACTCGCACGATTTACTGCGGCGGACTTCAGCGCCGACATCCTGGAAGGTGCCGTCGACCACCGCAGCCGGGACTCACTCCAGGAGCGGTTCCTTGCCGGACAATTCCAAGTCCTGGTGTCCACGGACGCGGGCGGGGAAGGCATCGACCTGCAATCGGCTCACGTCATGGTCGATTGGGACCTGCCCTGGTCGATGGTGCGCCTCGAACAGCGGATGGGGCGCCTGCACCGGGTCGGCCAACGCAACCCGGTCCACGTCTACCACCTGGTCGCCCCGCACACCCGCGAGGGCCGCGTCCAAGAGGTCATGTTGAATAACCTCGAAAGCGCAGCCGAAGCGCTAGAGGGGAAGCTGTACGACCTACTGGACGCCACTTCTTTCAGCGCTGGCTTCGACTGGGGGAAGGCGATGGTCGACGCCCAGAGCGGGCGGCATGTCACCATCCCCGAAGCCGCCGCGCTCATCGAGACCGCTCGCGTCCTGGTCGCAGATGAACGCTCGCTGAGCACGCCAGCCAAGGTTGGCGACGCGTTGGAGCGTTTCGCCGCTGACCGGCTGGAGGCGATCAATCCGGTCATCGTCGATGCGATGGTCGACCAGCTTGCCCGCAGCTGCAGTTGGAACATCGGGCCAGGCCCGGCAAAGGGAATCCGCCTGCTCACCGTTGCCGACAAGGGGAAGCTTCCCGAGTCGCTTAGCGGCGGCAGCCACGCGTACATCGCCGCTGACGGCGCCTCGGTGCGCCAGGCAATCAATGATGGCGCGGCTGGGCTGGACGACGTTATCGTCCTGGGGCCGACCGAGGATCCCTTTCAGCAACTCATCGCGCACGCACTCTCCACAGGAGAGGAAGACCTGGTCCGCGGCGCAGCCCTCGTCGACAGCGCTGCACTCACTTCGTATGTGCTGGCCCTGTTCGACGCTGACATCCAACTCCATGACGGTGCCACTCGCGCCACCCGTAAGGCCCCGCTGCTCATCCGCTGCTCGGCTGGTCAAGCCCTACCCGTGGCGTGGGAGTCGCTTCTCACCCTGCGCAGTCCGGATCCGAATGGCCCACCACCGGCAGGGCTCACCTCGTTGTCGCCAGCTACCCGCCACGATGCCACTGAAGCGGCCAAGAGCGAATTACGCACCCAGGTTGCTGCCTTGGTCACCGAGCGTCAAGCGTGGATCAAAGCCGCCAAGCAGCAACTGGACGCTACGCAATACCGGTTCGAGGAATCCATCGCCGACCGACCACTCCTCGACCGCACCCAGTTGCTGAGGCAATTCACGGTTGCCAAGGACCAGCGCTTGGCCGTACTAAAGGACATCGCCCAGGTCAACAGCAGCGCCGTGCGACTGGTCGGCTGGGTCGCGGTCACTGGCGGCGCCCGCGTGGATCAACTGGGCTATGACCCAGACGCCGAGAAGGTCGCGATCTCTGTAGTCGTCTCCGAACTGGAACGACGCGGCTACGAGGTCGACGACCGGCAGACCGCCGGTCTCGGTTATGACCTATACGCGCGGCATCGCACTACCCGCGAGCAACGCCTGGTCGAGGTCAAGGGAGTGCAAGGACCGCTGCGCGCGGTGTGGCTGGAGCAGAACGAATGGGCCCAGGCTCAGCAGCGCGGCAGCGAGTACTGGCTTTATGTCGTGGACTCATGCGCCACTACACCAACTGTCCGGCTCCGCCAACAAGATCCTGCCGCCGTGCTTGGTGGCCCGCGACGTATCGAACGCTTCCAGATCCCCCTTTCCGAGCTCAAGCGACTGATCGGAGCCCAGGCATGAGCACCTCCCCGACCGTCACCGCCGGGAGGAGCAGCACCGGTGGCTTAGCCGATCAGGCTGTAACACCTGTTCGCCTGATCGACACCTGGTTTCCCTGCCCTGAAGTGGACGAAGCAGTTGGCACTCCCGCCGGATCGGGTCTCAGCGAGAAGGCGCTGTTCACCTGGTTCGCCTCCCGGCCTATCGCGCAGGCCCGTGCCGCCGTGTTGTGCTCACTCCTACCCGACACCCCGGAGAACCGCACCGACATCCAAACAGCTGTCCTTAAGGGTGAAAAGGCAGCGATGCTACGCCTACGCAACCGCATCTCCGAACAGTACGGGGCCAGGCCGCCCGTCGTGCTCGATATCTTTTCCGGCCGGGGAATCATCTCGCTGGAAGCAACCCGCGCCGGGGCCACAGCTGTCGGTACTGACCTCTCTCCGATCGCGACCCTCGCCGGACGTTTGCTCGCCGACTACCCCCTGCGCGATTGGTCCGCTGAGCCGCCGCTGCCATACACACTCCCAGCGAACATCCCGGAAGAGGAAGCAGAACCCACCGCAGCGAACAGTAAGCGGCGAGAGCAAGCGGCAGAGGCACAACTGGGGCTCGATGGCCTGGTCGGAGAGCCACGTCTGCTCAGTGATGTGCGGACCATCCTGGCTGAGGTTGGAAACCGTGTCGCTGATCTTGTGTGGCCGATCTATCCGGGTAACCCTGTGCTCGACGGTCTGCTCCCGTGGGCTTACCTGTGGGCCGTAACCATCCCATGCGATGGCTGCAGCCGTCGCTTCCCGCTCATCAGCTCAATGGTCCTGCGGCATCCCTACGCCCGCACCAGCGACGCCGGTCAAGCCTTGGAACTGATCGTCGGCGAGAAAGAATGGCACCCGCGTGTCAACGCCGGCCTTCCACAACAGCAACCGACTTTTGCCGCCCCAGCAGGCAAGCGCGGTAAGTCCGCACGCTGCCCGTACCCCAACTGTGGTCACGTTCACAACCTGGATGTGATCAAGGCGAAAGGGTTTGCAGGCCAGTACACCGACGCGATGGTGGCTGTGGCTGAGGTAGATCCCGACACCAACCGAAAGGTATTCCGAGCCCCGTTTCCCGCGGAGGTTGAGGCCGCCGCGCTAGCTGCAGAACTGACGCCTACCTCTCTGTTCCAGGAGCTGGAGGTTTTCCCGAACGAGAAAATCCCCAAGACCGCCGGCGTCGATGCCCGACAGTACGGGTATCTCACCTACGGATCGCTGATGCACTCACGGCAAGCGGTGCTGTTCTCCACCACCGCGAAGGTCATCGCCGAGTTGCACCGTGAGTTATGCGAGGTGGTCAGCCACGACTACGCCGCAGCGCTGTGCTCATACGCAGCGTCCAACGTTGCCCGGCAACTACGGCGGGCAACCCGCGGCTCACGCAAGGAAAGCCGCGGGAAATCTGATGGCTCAGAACAGAACCGTGTCTACTCGGGCGACGTCTTCACCAACCAGAGCACCATCACCCACGCCTTCGACTACATCGAAGCAGGACCAGGTGCAGGACCGGGAACTTGGCGCTCGGTGTCCTCCAGCCTGGTGAACGCGCTCCGTAAAGTGCTTCTTGAAAATCAGTTCATGACACCGCCCGCGCGCCTGCGCCGCGCCTCCGCAGTGGCCCTGCCGTTCCGCGACGCCACAGTCGATGCGATCGTGACAGACCCCCCTTACTACGACATGATCGCGTACGCGGACTCCTCGGACTTGTCCTACGTCTGGTTCAAACGTGCCTTGCGGGAAGCCGTTCCGGATCTCTTCGATGGGTCTCTCGATGGCAAGGACGGGCTCCAGGACAAAGCCGAAGAGATCATCGTCAAAGGGCGCGGCGCCAAGGGGCGGGGTGACCATCGCACAAAGGAATTCTACGAGTCGATGCTGGCCCGCTCCTTTACTGAAGCCCGGCGTGTACTCAAGGCTAACGGACACATGACCGTCATCTTCGGTCACTCTGACCCCGAAGCCTGGAAACGACTGCTGGCCGCTCTGACAGATGCCGGTTTCGTGGTCACCTCCTCCTGGCCCTCACGCACCGAGACGGCTGTCACGGGTGTCGCAACTATTTCCGTGACTGTTTCCATCGGTGCGCGAGTCGCTCCACCCAACCGTCCCATTGGTATTGCAGCACAGGTTGACGCTGAGGTGATCTCTCAGGTGAAAACGCGCTGCCGCAGCTGGGATGACGATGGACTAGCTCTCGATGACCAACTCATGGCCTCCTATGGAGCGGCCCTTCAAATAGTTGGCCGCTACAGCAAGGTCATCACGCCAGACGGGACTGGTGTATCTCTGGAGCACTATATGACCTTGGCCCGCCGTGCCGTCCGTGATGCAGTCGCCCTGCGGCTAGACGAATCGCCGCTTGAGATCTTCGACCCGCACACTCGTCTGGCGATTTTCTGGCATGAAGTTCATGGCCGCATGGACGTCCCTAAGGGAGAAGCTCGCTTCTTCGCCCAATCCGATGCGTTGCGGATAGAGGATCTACGCGGCCCCATCCTCACCGAGACCAAGGCAGGATATCGGCTTCGCCATGACGACCCCGGAGAGCTCACCCCCGCTTCCAGCACTTATGAGGTTGTTCGTGGACTCGCGGCGAGATGGGCCGAGGGAACCGATGCCGCCGCCGCATGCCTCACAGCTGCGGAGCGCCCCCCAACCGATGCACAAATCTGGGCGCTAGTCGACTGGCTGGCCACCAAACTGCCTGCCTCTGACCCGGTCAGAGTCGCCTTGGCAGCGGTGAAGCGTAACCGCGCGGCCATCCAAGCCACCTCCGCCATCAGCGGCACCACACGCGTAGCGCCTACCCCCCTCAGCTTGTTCGAGGAGACCTCGTGACCGGACCCGCTCACGACGCTCATTGGGTCGACGTCCTCAAACTGCGCGACGAAGTCCGCCGCACCGATGGCTCGGTAGGTGAACTGCAGATGAGCCTGGCAAAGGCCGTCTACCAAACTGTTCCGGTCCCCTATGCCAAATGCACTTACTACACCGACATCACACAGCCCACCCCCTTGCTGGTGGGCTTTCTAGGCCGGGTTGCCCGCCGACTCGGTGTACAAGGTGTTGAGGCCAAGGCCTGCTTTCATCTTGACCAGGGCATGGGCGGAGGAAAAAGCCATGCACTTGTCGGTATCTGGCATCTGATCAACAGTTCCGAGTCGTTCCTCGCCACCGACCTTGGGCATGCTGTAGCGGCCGAAGCAACCGCTGGTGGGCATGAGCTGGATCTCAGCGCGGTCGTCCCGATCATGCTCATCGGTGACTCAATGTCCCCCGGGAAAACCGATCCTCGATTCGGACCGGCCACTGACCTGTTCGGGCGATTCCTGTGGCTGCTATTCGACAGGCACTCCGACCGCATGGGCCGCTGGCAGCACTACGTCGCTCTCGGTGCCAACAAGGCAACTCTTCAGGCCGCCTTCTCTGAAATCGACCGCCCTGTGCTGGTCGTTATCGACGAGCTCATGGACTACGCGATGATGTTGTCCGACCAGGACGCCATCGATGGCCTGCCCGGGGAACAAGCCTTTCTCAACGCTCTTGCCGACGCTGTCGATGATCAGCCTCACGTCGCACTAATCGTGGTGGTCATTCGCAGTGACGAGGACCAAGCCGGCTACCACCCGGCTGCCGAAGAGATGCGCGAGTACGTGACGGCCCGGCTGCGGCGTAACGGCGAGACCGTCACGGTCACCGAGCCTGCCGACTTCGCACAGATCATCCGCCGTCGTCTGTTCGCCAGCGGCAAAGGCGACGAGGTCGCCCGGAGTACCGCCGCCGCCTACCTTGCCGCCGCTGACGAGACGTGGTCCAAAGAGGTCTACGGCAAGCTCGGTTCCGCCCGTACGCTCACCAGCCTCCCCGACCGGATCGTCGAGACCTACCCTTTCCACCCTGACCTCTTCGAGCTGGTCGCCAAGGAATGGTCGGTCGTCCAAGCCTTCCAGCGGGTCCGCTCCACCGTCGATATCTTTGCTCGCACGGTTCTGCACTGGGCGACCGAGCGCGAAGCGGGACGGTGGGCACCCGAGTTGATCGGCCCTGGAGACATTCCTCTGCACACCGACGCCTTGGAGGCGCTGTTGTCTTCTGGTGTGCTGGCTGGCAGCAGCCGCGCTATCCAGGGCTTTCGCGCGGTTGCCAATACTGACATCGTTCGCTCTGGTGGAGGAGGCGGCACAGCCTTCACCTTGGATACCGCTCTCGCTACCAACGGCGTGTTGGTCGGCCAACCAGCACCCGCCATACGGATGGCGACCGCGTGCTTCGCATACAGCCTGGTTCCTCGGGCCCAGGCCGCCCGAGGGGCAACCAAGCCCGAACTGATAGCCGCCATCGCTGGCCCGGACGTGCAGTACGTGGCCGCTGAAGAAGTCTTCAACGCTCTCACCGCCAGCCCTGTTCAGGGCGGCCTTGGCGCCTTGGAACGGGCACGCCCGGCCCAGGGCAAAGGGCCAGAACGGTTCTACCTCTCCATCAAGCAGACGCTGAACATGTACCACGCCAACGCCACAGCCATGGTTAGCAACGATCTGGCGCTGGATCGTGTATGGAAGCGTGCTCAGCGATTAGCCAGCAAGGGAGCATTCAGCAGGTTGCATTTCGCTGAGCGGTCCATTGGGGGCGACGTCTCCGCTGCTGGGTGCTTCTCGGGGATCGACGGCCAAGAGAACCGTCTTGTTGTGCTCGACCCACGCCGGTGGAGCCTGCTCAACGGCCGCGATGCCGATACCCGTATCGACCTCGACATCGCCTTCGGCGTCACGGCCGGGCTTAGCGCCACCTATGCAGCCTCCATGGTGGCCGCCATGGTGAACACACAGCGTCGCACCCGAGCACGCGATCGAGCCCGGGACCTAATCGCTTGGGAGACTGTTGTCGCCCAACTCGATCCAGCCGCAGAAGAGTACCCCGAGGCGTGCGCACGCAGAGACGAGGCCCGGACCAAGCTCGACGCTGATGTTAAGTGGGCCTATCAGCACTACGCCTACCTTCTGCGCACCGCCGACGGTCTGACGGTGCAGTACAAGACGATGCCCGATGGTAGGAGCGCCCTGGTGGGGCAGGAGGTGTGGAATGACCTTGTCGCGGTCCGCCGTGCCGTCGCGGCTGGAGCACTAGCGCCCGAGTACGTCAGCCAACTGATCGCCGGCGGAACTTTTGGACGCGACCTCACCCCTATTGAGCTTTTCGCACTCCCCTACAGTGATCCCACCTGGCCGCTGGTTGCCACCGTTGATGACCTGCGCCAAGCTCTGTTCGGCCTGGCTACCAGCACCGAATGGATGCTGACCGACAGCGACGGCAATGAGATTCGCCCCGCCAGCCCCAGCCAAATTCAGCCCGCATCGATGCAGCAATTGCTCCGCCCACGTCCGGTGCTGTCGCCCCAACCTTCATCCACGTTCCCCATTCCAGTATCTGGACGCGGTGGTGGGTCGAGTCAGGGCGTGAGCAAGTTGACCGGCGGATACGCAGGTGCAAATCCTGTCCCTTCATCGCAGGCAGAGACTGAAGCGACGACCTACGAGGTGACGAAAGTCAGGATGCCGCTGTCGTCGCTTACCAACGATGCGAAACGCGAAGCCGTGTGGGGGCTCATCCGCGAACTCGCCTCTCTCGTCGACCCGGCAAGGACGACTGTCGATCTCCAGATGCTCGGGTTGGAGATCACCGTGACGGCCCGGACGAGGGATACCAGTTCGCTCTTGTCCAAAGCGAAACTGCTGCCTGGCGTCACCTTCTCCATTGAGGAGGAGGATCTCTAACTCGTCGGTGACGCATCCACACGAATGGTTGCCGTTACTGTGGACGTACGGCTCTAGCCACAAGCGGTGTTCGGTTGCACGCGCCGCCTCGTACCGGTCGGTGGGCAGCAGCGGCACCACGCGTTCCACCTCAACGAGAGTCTCAACGGGCTGGCACACGTGGTCTTTGGCCGGCGTCTCGATGGATGGTTGTCGGGTGTTCCGGACGATCCACATGAGCAGTTCGTACGCGCCCGCGAAGGCCAGCGGTGCCAGAACGCTGACCAGGCGCGACCCCAGTCCGCCGGACCAGCCGTGCGCCACGTTCGCCGCCAGCGTCACCGCCCCGCCCGCCTTGCTGCTCCTGCCCCAGGCGCAGCGGAAACCGCCTGTTGAAGATCTCGAACTGGCGGCTGCTGGGGTTCGCCGGCATAAGCGTGTGCCGCGCTGTTAAACCCGATTCTATCGAGTTGAGTCCGGGAGTCGCCGCCTTGCGCGCTCATTCCGGGCATGAGACGTCCAACCATGGGCATCGACCCTGCTCAGGGGATAGGCGAACAGTTCAAGTCCCCCTGCATGCTCCACGCCAAGAAGGTCGACAAGCTCGCCGAAGCGACGCAAATCCTGAAACCACTTGCCTGCGGTGACATTGCGGTGTGATCTGGTGACGTGCAGCGATGGGACAGGTTAAATGATCGTCAGTTGACGGTGTTGCAGCGGATCGGGAAGAGCCAGGAGCCGGTCAGCGCAAAGATGCCGGAGCTGGCTAGAACGGTGTACGCGCTTCGTGACCGCGGCTTGGTCACCACGCCGCGAAAGGACGGATTCTGGCAGGCCGAGATCACTGAGGCTGGCCGCTTCTATCTGGAGCATGACCATCACCCGGACCGGCCAACTCCAGGCATAGTGAGCAGTGCCATCGTTGCCCGTACACCAGGCGCCTCCAGAACACGCGACGCCGGTCAAAGCCCCCTCGGCCTGGCCAAGGAGTTGATCGAACGCCTACAACACAATGGGGGAACCCTCGAGATCCAGAACCCTGACCAGGAGACACGCGCGTCCTACCGGCGGGCGATGCACGCGGCCAAACAACACAACCTGGTACCCGCAGGTTTCCATCTACGGCACACCGGCCGAAATGGCGGCGATCTGATCATCCGGCTCTTCGACGATGCGCATCCGGACGAGACGGACTGGAACCGCATCCGCCTCAGTGCACGCGACAAGGTCACCGATGCCGACGCGCTGGTCAAGCTGCTTCGGGATCATCCCGAGGTACTGGCCGTCTCCGAAGCACTCATGCCCCGGGCCATCGACCTGGTCAAGTCCCTTGCAGAAGAAGCCCGCCGACGCGGCCACAAACTTGCGATGTCCAAGAAACGCAAAGCTCGCGGACTGTACATACAGGCCGGTACGGGGCAGTACCCGGTTGCCGTCAAAGAGGAACAGGACCAGGTGGTCCGCGAGCCAGATCCCGAGGAAAAACGCCGAAGACCTTATGCCTGGCAGCGAGTCCCCGTGCAATACGAATCCGTACCAACGGGACGCCTTCGCCTGGAGTTACCCCAGTCGCCACATAGCCGACGCGACCAGTGGACGGATAGTTCGCGCTCGCTGGTGGAAAGCAAAGTACGCGAGGTCGTCAAGGAGATCGAGCATCGCGCCGGGGCGGCGGAAAAGGCTGCCCTCGCTCGGAGACAGGAATACGAGGAGTGGCTCGCCGAACAAGAACGAGAAGAAGCCGCGAAGCGGGCGCGCTGGGAGGCCGCGATGGTGCAGGCCCGGAGCCGCGCAGTTGATGACTACCGCAACACGACATTCGCCAATGCCTTGGATGCCTGGGGGGCGGCCAGCGTAATCCGCGAGTTCTGCGCCGCTCTCGACCAAGCCGCGGCTGGCTGGCAGGAGCCAGGGGAAGCCGAACTCCTGCGCTCCTGGATCGAGTGGGGACACGCGATCGCCGACCGCCTGGATCCACTCCGCGGTCCATCCCGTCTCGCCCACGCGGGCTTCGACAAGGACCCAGCCCCAGATGACCTACGCCCTTACCTCGGGGACTGGAGTCCCCATGGCCCCCAAAAGGAGTATTACCGACCTCAATCCGAACAGCGAACACAGGTCAGCGATGCCTACCGCGAAAGCTGGTCACATGGACGCCGAGGTCAGCCTCAATGGTGGCGGCGATAGCGTGACATTTGCGAGCTCTCAACTCCGACACTGCGCGCTGGACCAGCTCACCCAGACGTTCGACCTCGGCCCGTAAGGCCTTGAGCTCGTCATAACGGTCGATGACTTCCTTACCGCACCACTCATAGAGCGTGCCGACGACGGTCTCCAACCGCTCCAGTTCGCGGTCGGTCTTCTCATGTCCGTACCAGGACTCGTTCCGGCGTTGTGTCTTCAGTGCTTCTTCCTGCTTCGCCATGGCCTTCAGGATGTCTCCACCCAGAATCTGGGCCACTCGCATGGCCACCTGACGAGTCGTCGGCCACGAAGCGACATAGGTTCCGAATCTGTCCTCAAAGGCCAGCGGCTCCTTACGCAGTTCCTGAGGGTCGAGATCAAGCCACGACGCCACCCCGTCGAGATCGGCGATCTCCATCACTCCGGCATCCGCGACAGCATGCCGGAGACGAATCCTGTTCTTCGGCCGAACATGACCGAAGAGCAGCTTGGCCACCTCGAATTCCGCGCTACCTCGAACCTCACGTGAGCGTTCAATCGCCGCCGCCCACCGGCGATCGTCATCAAGGAACGCCCCGACGTCAGCCCACGGAGCGACCAGTTGACTACGCGCCACCCACTCCTGCAGCCCGGCTTCCTCGCCATCGAGGAAACGTACATGCAGATCGCCATGTTTTCGCGGCCCATCGTCCCGGACCACCTCCACCTGGTACACCCGCCCCCCGACGGCCTTCGGTTGATCCCTGAACCCCCAGACATCACCGACGTCCATAAACATTCTCACCTTTCAAATCCGGCAAATGCTACCCTTTCAAGACATTCACCCTTAGCGCTTTGGTGAATCAGCCCGGTAGCGCACCCTCGGATGAATGTAGCGACTACCTGCCGGCCACCTCGGAAAACACCATCTACCTGGCTATGGGCTTCACCCTGCTCCATCGGCTCACCCGAGCACCAACCTAACGACTTTTCAGACACCCTCTAGCGAGAAGGCCGATGCCTGCAAGCAGATCGACGCGGAACACCTTGATGATCGAGTTCTCCTTGTCACCCCCATAAGTCGACAAAAGCGCCACGCAGGGGCCAAACACGCCTGTTCTTAATAATTAAGGACAGTTCGCCTACTAGCCTAAGAGTGGCCGAAATGAGTTCTTGGTGATGCACCTGCTTTTGTCAGTGGTACAGGCTAAGGTGCCGCGCATGACGCAGGAGACATCTTCGGACGCAGGGACAGCAATGACCGCTGGCCCGCTTCCATGGCCTTCAGAGTGGGATGCGGTAGTCGTTGGCATGATCGCCAGCGGATTGGTCACGTTGTCGCGAGGGCTGGAACGGCGAGGGGCGTTCCCAGTGCCCTACCCCGTGGCCTTACAGCGCGGGCTAGATCGATTGAGCGCCATGGCGATGGCGGTTGGCGCCGAAACCCCGCGCAGCGTAATGGACTTAGCGGAATGGTCACATCGCCCCTTTTTCCAGTGGCCATTTCATCCGTCCGTAGAAGGCATGAACGGCGACGAGGCGCTGCTCGTAAACGGCAAGCCGAGCAAGGCATGCCTCGAGTGGGCAGTGATCAGTGGCGATGTTGAAGGGGAAATCCGGGAACGCATGCTCATCCACGGCGTCCTGGACGTGTGCAAGGCACAGAACAACCCAGACGCCTATGTATGGTTCCGGAGATTGCTCGTTGAGCGGCCAGCAATGTCCGAACGTGATCTAGTGGTGACGATGGCGAAGCCTGAGTTTGCTTTGGTCGCCCAGCAGCTTCGTGTCGCCTATCGCCCGGCTCCAGCCGAAGCGCTGATCGACGGTGAAGCTTTGGTGTGTGGCGGCTGCGGACACCTTTGGACGGTAGACGACTACGGCATCCGGCGCTGCCACGAATGGGACTGTCCAGCTCCATCAACGATCAAAACTCGACTGCCGAGGTCAGAAGGCGTCGTCTGGTTGAGCCGAGAGCTTCGGACTTTCATTTCCGGTCCTGGCCGATCTGAGCTCCGGATCGCCGACGCGTTGACGCGTGCGGGGCTGACAGTGCAGTTGTGGCCTGACTTCGATGCCTGTGACGTGCTCCCCGCAGAGGTGCCGTGGGCGGCGGACGTGAAGTCGTGGACCAATCCGGTCCGCTTGGCTTGGCGCCTTACCGAACGCCCCTTCGTCGTTCCGCAGAACGCCGACCGCGGTTTCATCGTGATCGCAAAGGAACAGACCATCGGCCGCGCGGAGTATCTGCGAACGTTGCGCAACCACTGCACCTGGCTGAAGAGCCAGTCTCGTGTCGAGGTGGTAAGCGAAAAGACCTACATCGACCGCGTGATCCGGGAAGCTCGGAGGCGAAACTGTGAGGGATAGTAGGGCGTGGAAAGCCGATCTCGGAAGGACGCTGGACCGGGAATGGGACGAGCCCGAGGTCTCACGAAACGCAGCGCGACTGGTCGATATTGAACTTGTACTGTACCTGGCTGAGCGTGTCGCCCCTCAGCATTCCATCGCGGACGCGTGGGCGCTGCTGGGCGGCTATCCATTTCTGCTAGCCAGTCAAGAATCGGCGCCTGCCGAACACAACCTGATGATCGGAGTCGCACGGCACCTCGTCTTGTGGTTCAAAGACCGTGATGACTGGCTTACTGGGCTGGAGAGCTATAGGGATTTCCCCGAGACACTCCGCGGGTACGAGTTGGACAAGTCGCTGAAGACTGCCCAGCGCCGGACCCCTTCGGTCCTTCCAGATCGCTTTGACTACTACGACGAGGTGCTCAGCCGCCCCCCGGCAGACGCAACCGGCACCAGCACAGTGGCTGAGCCCGGACGGTACTTCAACCAAGCACGAGCCGGAACCAGCGTCACGATCCCAGACTGGTTCCCAACACAGCCCGCCGTTCGCGGACACGACGTAATACCGCGCACCGACCGTGAACCGATCGAGATCGTATGGACTGATCTCAAGGATGCCGCACGGTGGGGCGACACCCAGGAGGAACTAAACGGCTGGCCACAAGAATCGCGTTCGAACTGGGCCGAGCGCCTCGAACGAGTAACCCTTGAAATCCGGCAGGCCGACAACACATTTGCTGAATCCAAGATCCTCACCATTGTCGGCATCATTCACATGATCGGCATGGTCGGCGCCGGCAAAAGCACTCTTGTCGAAGTCCTCATCCTGTGGTGCCACCTGCGCGGCAAGCGCGTCTGCGTGCTCGCCGACAACGTCACCTCGGTGCTCCGCAAGACGGTGCATCTACAAGCTCTCGGTGTGCGTGCAGCACCTGTGTTGGGGCAATCAAACCGTGTACAGCACCTGACACGACTGCACCGGCTGACCAACCCCCGCGACGGCCGTATCTCTCCGGCCACGAATCGCATGTTCGATCTGACCAGCACGGCGTGTTCCTTGGAGGGGCTGCGAGACCATTCGCCGGAGCCGTGGGAGATCCGGCACGCACCATGTCAAGGGCTTCTGCCCGAAGAAAGCACTGACGGCGCTCAAAGGCCGAGATCTTGCCCAGCGTGGCACGGTTGTCAGCGCCATCGGCCCTCCCGCGATCTTGTCGATGCACAGGTGTGGGTCGCCACGACCGCCAGCCTGATCCACACACCCGTGCCACGGCAGCTGAACGACGAGCACCTTCGCTACCTCGAATTGGCCTGGCGCCGTAGCGACTTAATCATCGTCGACGAGGCCGACCAGGTCCAAGCCCAACTGGACTCCGTGTTCAGCCCTGAGCAACAACTTATCGGTGAGGACTACGACGCCTGGCTGGACGAGGTAATCGACCGCACCAAGAAGACCATCCGCCAGGCGGGCCGTGAGCCTATGCATGAGCTACTGGTCCGGCAGTGGCTGGTCAACTTGGACAATGCCAACATCGCCGTCGACATCCTTTACTCGGCGTTGTCCCGCGATAGCGTCCGGCCTCAGCCTGCGCTGTCTCGGCGGTGGCTGGACAAGGCCTATTTCACCGAGTGGACCCTGTCCCAGCAACTCTCCCAGTCCTGGGCTGGATTTGGTCCAGTTCAAAGCAACAGCCACCGCCCGGTGGAGGGTTGGCAGGATAGCCCGGTTTACCTGCGGCTTCGTCGAGCGTTCGACAAGGTGATCGACGATCCCTTGGGGGCCGCGACCTCAGATGATCCCCTGACTCAGAAGATGGTCATCCTTACCGCTCAGATTCTCCGTGACGCAAACGAATCCATTCGACTGCGTCGCGTGATGGATTGGCTAGAGAGTATGGCCAAAGAACTCCACGAGCAGGGCCTGAGCATCAGCATAGATAACCTCGAACGCCAAGCTGTTCGCCTGGAATTCACGCTTGCCGTAGCCGTGCTAGCTAAGTCGCTCGACCACGCAATGGATATGTTCCGGGCCATCGAGATTGAGCTCGGCTTGGAAGGAACCAGCTCCGCCCTGTTTCACCGTGCGCCTCGTGATTATCAACCAGTTGTCCCAGACTCTCCCATGGGCAATGTCCTCGGATTTCAATACCTCGGCGACGACGTCGATCGCCGCCAAGGACGCGCCAAGATGGGGCGGCTGCGATTTTTTCGTTGCAGTGGAATTGGACGATGGGTTCTGCTGCACCTGCATGATCTGTTCTCCACCGACTCCGATCGTGGCCCAAACGTGCTACTACTCTCAGGCACAAGCTGGGCAGGTACATCTGCCCGCTACCACATCGATATTCCGGTTACCGCGATCCTGACGCCGCCAACTAAGGAGCTGGACGCCGTACGTGGCAGCCGCTTCGAGTTCTTTCCACTATTCGCAGGCGATCACAGTGCGCCTATAAAAGTCTCCGGTAAGTTCGGCGAGGCGCGCGAAATCGCACTGCGACAAATGGTTGCGGAACTCGCCAATCCGGGTGCCGGGAAGAGCATTCTCGAGCAGCACAGAGATTCCCTACCTCCCAACCGGCAGCGGTTGCTGCTCTTGGTGGGCAGCTACGCCGAGGCTCGTCTTGTCGCCCAGCACCTGGTGACCCTCCGCAAAAGCTGGCAAGATTCCGTCCTTCACCTAGTCGCCGACGACGAAGAGTTCACCGAATCCTGGGATGGCATTAACAGCTTGCGCCGCAGCGAAGTACACACCCTCGCGCGCACGTCAGCATGGATCCTGATCGCCCCGTTGCTGGCAGTCGAACGAGGGCACAACATCCTCAACGACGACAGCCAAGCTGCGATCGGTGCGGCCTACTTCTTGGTGCGTCCGCATCCCAGGCCCGACGACCTGAGCTACGTCATCCAACGGGCCAACCGCTGGGCCACTCATCAGATCCATAACCGCTTTCCCGCTGTCGAAGAGCCCGACCGATCAGCATTGGGAAGGTGCGCCAGCGCGTTCCGCTCTGCCGGTCACCGTCAGTGGCGATGGTTGCTCAGCCTCAAACTCGCCTACAGCAGCCTCCCCGTGCGAGAGCGCGAAGCACTGGCGTGGACGCAACTGGTGACCATCTGGCAAGTGATCGGTCGACTAGTCCGCGGCGGCGTGCCGGCCGAGGTGTACTTCTGCGATGCCGCCTTTGCGCCAGGTGCCGCTAGGCGCTCAGAAAACAGTACCGATGATGGCTCACTAAGCCTGCTCGTCGGGCTCCGTGATGTTCTTTCCCCTTACTTCGAGCCCGGCAGCACCGACCCAGACACCTACCTCGTCGAAGTGCTCTACGGTTGCTTGTACGAGGCCCTGGCCCAGCTTGAAGGACTGTGATCAATGGCTCCCAGGTATCCACACCTCCAGCTCGCTGCATTCCGGCTGCGAACCGACACGCCGTGGCAGCGCCGCATGTATCTTCTGCGCTTTCCTGAGACCTGGAAGAAGCCCCTCACTACGTTGTCCAGGCAGCGCAGGGACGGGAAAGAAATCCGCTCAGTTCCCATCCGGCTGCTCAATGACGTCATTGCCGCGCTGGTGCCCGATGTCATCACAGTCGCAAAAAGCGCCACCATCGGTGAGCACTCACCCTGGATCTACAGCGACATCGAAGTCAACACAGAGTCTCTGTTCGCCATCATCGCAACCTGGGTGCGGGCCAGCTCTTCTGATGCGGCGAAGGTTAGGGCGATCCTCGACAAGATCAACCATTCCGATCTCTCCTGGGAACCGCTGGACATTGACTTCTCCACGCTCACCTGGGAAACCGGAGACGATGAAGTTCGCTTTGACCAGATCCACCGGCTGCTCCCGCATGTTCTAGCAGCGGATCTGAGCGCACCGAATATCAGCCATCAACACCTGCAGCCCAAGAACCCCAAAGCGGATCCTCACGTTGATGAGGTCCCGGAAGTTGTTCAGGCGGTCTCCGAGTTCCGGCGCTGTCCGTCACCGTTAGGTGCCAGCGTGATGAATTGGCCACCACACCACATGCCGAGCCGGCCGATGTCCTTCCTCATCAATATCACCGCGCAGAGTCGACCGTTCGGGAACGAACCCGTGGTTCACCTGTCCATAGGAACACGCCGGTGGGCACACAAGGACGCCAAACTCAGCTTCAATCGCGGCCATAGTGTCTACCTCCTGCCCGCTCTGCCATGGCTCCCCGGTCTCGTCCACTCCCGGAGTTTCCTCACCGCTGCCATCGAGCCATGGAGGAAGCCAGCGCCCGACACCGACGAGGGATTCGAGTACTCAGCCCGATGGTCTGGCGGCAACATCGGAAGGATCCTCCGCGAACTCGGACTCGATGACCGACTAGCCGACCCTGAACAGCTTAAGAAGGCGCCGGCCGACTTCCTGTCAGCCACAGATGCGGCAGCGTTGGTCTACCGAAACGGCATGTACTCCTTTGAACATCCCGTAGCGCCCGGCGCATCGTTGGCAGACAAAGTACCGCTGGTCAACTGGGTAACCCGCACCCTTTCAGATCACCTGACCCCGGTCGAGCCTCTCCCGAAGGGCAACACCGTCATCCTCGATGCCAAGGCCTTTAAGGCGGCCAAGTACAGTGCGGCATCCGACGCGCAGCTTAGAGCTGCGATTGCGGATACCGTGGGCAGGACCATCGGTATTGATATTTTCTACGACACCCAGCACACCAAGAACGACGCGCGCACATCCCTTTCGAATCTGCTCGGAATTGAGCTACCTGAGGAAACCAACCATCTTACAGGTAAACCCGAAACGATCAACACAGACGAACTGACTGTTCTCGCCACCGTTCGCCCAGTAGGTTCGTGGGGCGGCGCACTTGTCGGCGACGAGAGCATTACTGGTAACAAGGAGCGGATGCAAGCCGCAGTGAGCAGTCGCATCGATACGATCGAAACCTCACTCGGCGGCTCTGAGGTTCCCACCATCTCTCTAGTCGAGATCAAGGGCAAGAAGGCCTACTCGGGTAAGCAACGTGCAGCCGACCCTAAGTTCGCGATCAAAGTCGGCCTGTCTCGTACGGGTCGCCTAGCTCAATGCGTGACCGCGACACAAGGGCCGGACCCCCTTGAGGATGAACAAGGTACATCGGGCTCCGGTAGCGACCTAGAGAAGATGGCCAATAGCTGGTATGACTTGCTGCGGCAGCTCGGCGTCCGCAGCTCTGACTTTCCAGTGCGACTCGACAGAACCAAAATCAACGAGGCGCCAGCCTATTTGGCTTTCTGGCTTATACGTCAGAATCAGAATGGCTGGGAGGGAATCACGCGCCAGATTCCCGTCGCCGTCCTGATAGATCCGACCGGGCGAAAAATCCAAGCCTGCGCCCCCATGGTCACATGGACGCCGTTGCATCGAGCCCAGCATGAAATCAGCCGACACCACATGCTGACTGATCAGAAGCGAACTCCTGAGGAAATCACCCGCTTCTTTGAACGGGTCCTGCGAAGTGTCGCCCGCCAGTACCCATCTCTACTGCTGTTGACGTGCGCTCAAAACCTGCGATGGGGCTGGCCGCACCTCACAAACCCAGACATGGGAATGGATAAGCTCAAGTTCGGACAGAATCCTCAAGACATCACTCGCTATCCCGGCCTACGGCACGTTCGCGTGCGGACCACCGATCGAGACGAAGTGCCCGATTCCTATGCCGTCAATAGCAAAGAAGCCGGTCACGCCCCCTCCTATTGGATCGCCGACGATCGCACATTCTTTAGCACCGGCGAAAAGCCCGTCAGTGCAGTCAGGGCAGTCAAGACCGCTTCAAAGGTTGTCGGACGATGGAAGAAAGAGGAACTGCTCAACCATCACACCAGAGCTATGGTCTGGAACTCCCGCGCGCTCGAATACACCGTCGCTGCTATACAGCCCGGAGATGCGGCCGAGGATTGGGCAGCTCTAGCACACGACCTGCGCTGGGCAACTCCTCACTACGGATATTCGGTATCACTCCCTTGGCCACTGATGGTCGCCAAACAGCTCGCTCAATATGTCATGCCTGTGGAGCTCTCAGAAGATGCTGAGGACGAGGAAACTCCACCAGAGGTCGATGTCGACATGTAGCAATGGCGCCGGACGTCGAGCGAGTTCCCCTGCCGATCTCCTCGGCCACACTTGGCCGAGACCCTGTACACCATATGCCTCAGGTACTGTTGGGCTCGCAGACAGGAGAATTTCGCTATGAACGCTCCACCTGAAATCCGGACATGTGGGCGCCCAACTCGATCTGGCGCTCCATGCAAGGCACGGATCTATGGATCCGATCTCGCATGCGGTATTCACCTCAAACCCCACGAGCGCGAACTAGCCGAGGCTTACAAGCGAGGCTGGAACGACGGCTATAAGCGAGCTTCCGAATCGGCTCAGAAAGTTTCGTCAAGTCAGGTTGAGTGGCTCAAGCGTCGCATCGAGGAATTAGAGCAGCTCCTGGACGAGGCGACCCGTGTCTACGAAATCGGCGGTGACCAACTCGTCGAGGTGGGCCGTTACGCCTACCGATGGGCAGGGCAGCCCAAACTGGAAGTAGGGGAGCGGGTACTGCTGCCCCAGAACTGGGTGAGTAAAATGACCGACGGGCCGGGGCCAACTCTCGGAACCGTCACCAGGCTCGGGAGCACCTACCAAGGGGAACATGCTCGCATCGTCCGTCGAGCGCCAACCGAGCCCGCTGAGCAGAACCAGGGCGACAATCAAACACAAAGGGGCACGGCAGTATGACCCTGTACGCCATCGACCAGTCCCGGAACGTGCTCATCGCCACCTGGAGCGTCGGCTCGGCGACACGGCCATCACCGTGGCAGAACTGCCTCCTGATGTCCAGACAGACCATACCCTGCGCCTAGCAGAAGCCCTGTCAGGGCTCTCACGTACTTGCTGGCGTTTTAATCCGTAGGTTCAGGATTCGAATCCCTAGCGCCCCACCACCTCACATACCAGATTGCTTTTGTCCAAAGCTGAACTGCTACCTAGCGTCACCTCCTCCATTGAGGAGGAGGATCTGCAGCTTGTCGGTGACGTATCCACACGAATGATTGCCGTTGCTTCAGAGGTACGAATCCTCTAGTCGCAAGCGGAGTTCGGCTGCACGCACCCATGCTTCGCGGAACCCAAACTGGTCTTGGTGTCAATCCTGGGCCGCGATAAATGATTTATCGCGGCCCAGAAACTTGATCGTTGCAGAATGGGAGACCGCCCGATGATCGAACTGGGCGATTGGAGGACGACCCGACCACCCCGTTAGCGATGTCCTTTACTATGCACCACAGGCCTCGCTCGTGCCGGTCGAACGGAGGCCTCCCGGCGGCGGCACGACGCTCTCTGAATCGGCCACCTCGACGATGGCGTGGGCCCGCTCCTTCTCCACCTCGGCGATGATCTCCTCGGCCTCACGCTGTTCCAGTCCCCACCGACTCATCAGCGGGCGTCGGCCGACCCGCTGATTGCCCTCATTGAGGCTCTCGATATAGGTGAGCCGCGCCGCCTCGTACCGGTCGGTGGGCAGCACCGGCATCACGCGTTCCACCTCGACGAGAGTCTGGGCGGGCTGGCACACGTGGTCTTTGGCCGGCGTCTCGATGGACGGTTGCCGGGTGTTCCGGACGATCCACATGAGCAGTTCGTACGCGCCCGCGAAGGCCAGCGGTGCCAGAGCGCTGACCAGGCGCGACCCAAGTCCGCCGGACCAGCCGTGCGCCACGTTCGCCGCCAGCGTCACCGCCCCGCCCAATGCAAGCGCCACCCACGCCAGCACCGGCACACGTAGCCGACGACGCGAGCAATAGACCATCACCAGCGACGCCATGACGATCACACCGTCAGACATCGCCGGATACAGAATGGCCATGTCGTGCCGCTCACCCAGAGCGATCGCCAGACCATAGAAGTGGTGATACGAGACGTAGGCAGCCGCACCGGCGACCGCCAGCAGCACAGCCACCGCAAAGCCCAGAATGATCCGGTCCCCGTACTGATCGCGCTGAGTGCACTCGACCCAAGCCCCTTCGACCGGAACCACCTCCCCGGCAATTTCTGGTGTCGAGGGGTGGCGTACGGCCTGGCTTCCGGGCTGATCAGGTTGCTGGGATGCAGGTAGGGGTTCGGTGCTGCGATCACCGAGCTCTTGCCCCCTTACCACCGCTGCCCTGAGCGCAGTTGAGACCGCCTGTTGAGGATCTTGAACTGGCGGTTGCTGGGCTTCCCCGGCATGGGCGTGTGCTGCGAGGTAGGACCCAATCTCGTTGAGGTGGGTGTGGGCACCGCCCCCTCTCCGCGCGCCTATTCCGGACATGAGAGGTCCAGCCACGGAGCGTCGGTGCTGCTCAGGAGATGGGCGAACGGTTCAAGTCCCCCCTCGGACACATATCTTTTGCAAATGGTGGAGGTCAGGCGACAGCCGGGCCTCCACTGGTTGTTTCCGGGCCGGTAGGTCGGCGCCGGTCGGTCTGCGCACAGGCCTCGGGTTCCATGGGTTCTCGGGCTCCGTGGGTCCTCGGGCTTCATGGGTCAGGGGCGGCGGGTGCCGGCGAGCAGTCGTTCGCAGGCGTCGAGCAGGCGTTGCCGTTGCGGTCGTGCCCGCTCGGCGAACCCTCGCTGCTCGGCGGCGTACTCGGCCCGTCCCTCGGGCGTCTCGATCCGGATCGCCCGGTGGCCGAGCGAGCTCAGGTCGTACGGGCTGGCCCGCATGTCCACGGCGCGGATGTCACGGGCCAGCATGAAGCAGTCGGCGACCAGCTCACCGCTGACCAGCGGCGAGAGTTTGTACGCCCACTTGTACAGGTCCATGTTGGCGTGCAGGCAGCCCGGCTGCTCCAGTTCCTGCTGTCGCTGCCGTGTCGGCTGCAGCGCGTTGAGCGGACGCGCCTCGGGGGTGAAGAAGCGGAACGCGTCGAAATGGCCGCATCGTACGCCGCGCTGCTCCACGACCTCCGCGATCTCCTCTCCGCTGAGCCGCAGCGGCCAGGCGCCGTGCCGTACTTCCACGGTCTTGTAGACCATCGCCCACTCGTGCAGGCCGAAGCAGCCCAGATACGCCGGCCGTGACGCGGTGGCGGCCAGCAGCCGCGCGATCCACTCGACGGTGGATCCGCGCTTGTCCATCAGCGCCGCGGTGTTGAGTGTGGCTCCCTCGGGGGTGTCGAGGTAGTCGCGGCCGAAGTCGTGTGCCCCCTTCAGGACCACCCCGGCGCCCGGATGCCACTGCCGCAGCCGCGCCGGCCGGTGCCCGTAGTAGGTGAACAGGAAATCCTCGACGGGATGGGCCTCGCCCCGCGCCTTGCGCGCCAGGTGCGGGGCCGCCCACGCCTCGACCCGTCGCCGGTGGGCCTCCGCCCGGGCCTGCCACTCCTCCGGCTCCAGAACCTCCATCGCTGAATGGTATGCGCGGGCCGGTGGTGCCCGGCAGGCGGCTCGGACGCCCGCGCCCGAGAGGGCACCGGGACCGGCGCTTCAGGACCCTCCCCGCCCACTCGCCGTGGGTGGCCGTTGGGCGTCTCGGCCGGCAAGGCTTCTCGCTCTGACGACCGTTCCCGAGGTGCCCACTCGCGATCTTCGAATGGCGTCCGGGCAATAGTCGATCATCGGCTCGAATGAAACCCTCGCTACCGGTCCTGCCGGACGGACCTCGTGTTCACCGGTCGGCGGCGGGACGCGGTGTCGCCCGTGCGTGGTGGCCGACCAGCCGCTCCAGAAATCCGATCAGCTGCTCACGCTCCGGTTCGGTCAGCGGGGCGAGCAGGTCGTCCTGGAAGGACGCCAGGAGGGTGTCGAGCCGGCTCAGGTGGTCGCGGCCCTGCGGCGTCATGGTGATGACGTTGCGGCGGCGGTCGGCCGGATCCGGCGCGCGCTGGACCATGCCGCGATCGGCGAGCTCGTTGATGACGGCGACCAGGTCGCTGCGGTAGATGCCGGTGCGGCGGCTCAACGTCGACTGGCTGGCCGGGCCGGACTCCTGCAGGGCGACGAGGACGGCGTAGTGCCATTTGCGCGCGTCCACACCGGCCAGCCCGGTGCTCACCAGCCGGTCGGCCTGCGCCGCCGCCACGGACAGCAGCCGGCTCGGCAGCTTCCGCAACCGGACGGGTGTGGCCTGGTCATCGCCGAGATGCGTCATGCCGGTGGCTTCGGTGCTCATGTCGTCGATTCTAGTCACTTGCGTTAGTCCACCTAACGATATAAATTCATTCGTGGCACAAACATTAGAAGCACTAACAGATTGTTCAGGTGATCCTGATGCCCATCGTCGACGTGCTCGATTCGACCATCTACTACGAGGAGACCGGCCACGGCGCCCCGCTCGTCTTCCTCCACGGCAACCCGGCCTCCTCGCATCTGTGGCGCGATGTGCTGCCCGGGATCGGCGAGCCCGGCCGCGTGCTGGCCCCCGACCTGATCGGCATGGGCCGTTCCGGCAAGCCCGACATCGGCTACCGGTTCGCCGATCACGCCCGCTACCTCGATGCCTGGTTCGACGCGCTCGGCCTGGACCAGGTCGTGCTCATCGGCCATGACTGGGGCGGGGCCCTGGCCTTCGACTGGGCGGCCCGCCACCCGGGCAGGGTCCGCGGTGTGGCCTTCCTGGAGACCATCGTCCGGCCGATGGCCTGGGACGAGCTGGGCGAGGGCCCGCGTTCCCGCGCCGAGATGATCCGGTCCCCGCAGGGCGAGTCGCTGGTGCTCGATCGCAACTTCCTGGTGGAGACCGCCTTCACCGGAGGCGTGCGGACGCCCCTGAGCGAGGAGGAGATGGCGCCGTACCTGGCGCCGTATCCCACCCGTGACAGCCGCCGCCCGCTGCTGGAGTGGGCACGCTCGCTGCCGCTCGATGGCGAACCCGCCGACGTTGCCGAACGCGTCGCCCGCTACGGCGACTGGCTCGCACACAGCGACGACGTCCCCAAGCTGCTGCTCACCTTCGACTCCTCGCCGACCCTGCTCATCACGCCGGACGTGGCCGACTGGTGCGCGGCGAACATCGCCGGTCTGGAGATCGAGCACTGCGGTCCGGCCGGTCATCACGCGCCGGAAGACCAGCCCGAGGCCATCACCTCGGCGATCACCAAGTGGGTGGCCCGGAACGAGCTCCGATAGATCCGGCCGGCCCACCGGCCCGAGTCTGTCCGACGAGAACCGCTTCGCCGTCCAGGTGAACGCCGCACCCCCCTGTAGCCGTCCAGGTGAACGCCGCGCCACACCTGTAGCGGTGAGCCGCTCCATGCCTTCGCATCTCGTGCCGGACCCGGCTCACCCCACACGCCCGTGGGAGTGAGCCGCCGTTCGTGTCCTTCAAACGCGCAAAGTGGGGCGAAAAGTGATCTTCGTTACCTATGATGATCGCGTTTCATCGAGATGACATGTCGTGACATGTCGCAACTGGAGGACGTCATGCGACCTCGCTTAGGCGCGATGGCGCTGTTAGTAGCAACCCTGACAGCCGTTACCGACCTGGTGGCCGTGAATCCCGCAGCCGCGACCGCCCTTGCCGACCAGACGGTGACCGTCGAAGCGGCCGAAGACACCTATGTCAGTCAGGCCGGCCCCACCAAGCCGCACGGCAGCCACACCTGGCTCTCGGCCAACGCGGCCACGTCCGATGGCGCGACCAACACCGAGCGCCGCTCCTATATCCGTTTCACCCTCAAGGACCTGCCCGACGACGCCTCCAACGTCAAGCTGACGCTGGAGCTGCAGTCGGCCAGGACGACCGACACCGTCCTCGAGGTGCGTCCGGTCACCGGAACATGGTCCGAATCCACCATGAACTGGAACAACCAGCCGACCACCGGCGCGGTGCTGGCCACCACCAAGGGCCTGGTCAGCGGGCAGACGGCCAAGCTGGATGTCTCTTCCGCCTTCACCGGTAACGGCGACTATTCCTTCGCCGTCACCTCTCCCTCGAACGTCCAGAGCGTGCTGCACTCCTCGCAGGCCACCAGCGGCGAGGGGCCCAAGCTCACGGTGGCGTACGGCAAGGCGGTCCCGACGGTCCCGCCGGTCTCGGCCGGCCCGCTGCCGTTCGACCTGCCGTCGACCTCGGCACTGCGCGCGTCCTCCCACAAGGTGTTCGCGCACTACTTCACGCCGTACCCGGTCTCGCTGAACAACAGGGCCGGGGGCGACGACTACTACGCCAAGAACTACCTGAACCCCATCGGCGAGAGCGGCAAGCACGCGGCGTACGGCGGTCTGCTGCGTGACCGTCCCTTCCCCCGGGACGTGCTGTCCGGCGACTGGCAGCTGGCCGACATGAAGAAGGAGGTGCAGATCGCGGCCAAGGCCGGGCTGGACGGCTTCACCGTGGACGTGCTCTCCCTCACCAGCGCCCACTGGGACCGGCTCAAGACCTTGATCAAGGCCGCCGAGTCGGTCGACCCCGGATTCAAGATCGTGCTGATGCCGGACATGACCGCGCTGAACACCGACGCCGGCACGCTCGCCTCGGCCATGGCCGGTCTGGCCGCGTCCAAGTCGGTCTACCGTCTGGGCGACAACCGTCTGGTGATCTCTCCGTTCAAGGCCGAGCAGCAGAGCGCCGCCTGGTGGAAGAACTTCATGAACATCATGAAGAGCTCCCACGGCATCAACGTCGCGCTGGTCCCGGTCTTCCTGAACTTCTCGTCCAACGCCTCGGCCTTCGCGCCGATCAGCTACGGCTTCTCCAACTGGGGCAACCGCAGCCCGGCTCAGCAGAGCGGCATCGAATCCAACATCTCCAAGGCGCACGGCCTTAACAAGATCTGGATGCAGCCGGTCTCGATCCAGGACGAGCGGCCCAACCAGAGCATCTACGACGAGGCCAACAACACCGAGAACCTGCGCACGACGTGGGAGAAGTCCATCTCGGGTGACGCCGACTGGATCCAGCTCACCACGTGGAACGACTTCTCCGAGGGCACCCAGTTCGTCCCCTCGGTGCACAACGACTCGGCGTACCTGGACATCTCGTCCTACTACCTGACCTGGCTGAAGACCGGCAAGGCTCCGGCGATCGTGCGTGACACGCTCTACCTGACGCACCGCTCGCAGTTCGTCGCGGCCAGGCCGACGTCGGGTTCGCAGACCAAGTTCATGAACCCGCGCGGGGGCACCTCCACGCCCCGCGACAAGGTCGAGGTGCTGTCGTTCCTCACCAAGGCGGCCACGGTGAAGGCGACCGTGGGCGGCAAGGAGCAGAGCTACGACGCCAAGGCCGGTGTCCAGGCGCAGCTCTTCCCCTTGGCGTACGGGCTGAACAAGGCGTCCGTGGGCGCGGTGACGGTCTCGTCGCCGTGGGAGGTCAAGCGCAGCTTCTCCGTGCAGGACCTGCAGTACAACGCGGTCAGCAGCGGCCGTAAGTGAGCCTTTCGCGCCCGCCCGGGCCGGGCGGGCGCGAAACCGGGACTCGACCGGAACGGCCCACGACTCACGACCACCGGCGCGACGTCTGGGTCGCCCAGCGGCGTCATTCAGTAAGTAAGCGGCGCCCGGCGAGCAAGCGCGCCACCCGGTGAGCAAGCGGCGTCACCCGGCGAGGATGCGTAGGACGGGACGGGCCACCGCCGCCGGATCGTCGCCCAGGTCGGCGGGCAGCGCGCCACTCAGCCACAGGCTGGCGAACCCGTGTGCGAGCGACCAGGCGGCGATCCGGACGTCCCTGGCCCGCGACGCGTCGACGGGCACGGTCGCGGCGCCCCTGGCCAGCACCGTGCCGGCGCGCTCCCGCGCGGCGCTCACCTCGGGATCGTCGGCGTGATACAGCTCTGGCCTGAACATCACCTCGAAGTACCCCCGCCGTTCGACGGCGAAGCGTACATACGCCACCCCCATCTCCGTCAGGTCGTCGTCGGCCGCCGCCAGCGCGTCGGCGAACAGCGTGTAGCCCTCCGCCGCGACCGCCGTCAGCAACCCGCTCTTGTCGCCGAAGTGGTGCGCGGGCGCCGCGTGGGACACCCCGGCACGCCGCGCCAGCTCGCGCAGGCTCCACGTGGCCGCGCCCGTTTCGCCGATCGCCTCGACGGCGGCGTCGAGGACGACCCTGCGCAGATTGCCGTGATGGTAACTGATGGCACTCGCCTCCCTGGGAATAGAACTTGTCAGTGTCTAGTTTAGGTGCAACACTAACTTGCCACTGACAAGATTTGGAGTCTGACATGATCCCTCTTTTCGCCCTGATCGGCGGGTTCGCCGCCCTGCGGCTGCTGGGCGTGGCCGGAGTGGAGGCACTGGACGGCTGGCAGCCCGCGTTGCGCGGCGGACTGGCGCTGATGTTCGTGCTGACCGGTGTGTCCCACTTCGCGCCCGCACAGCTGCGCAACGACATGATCGCGATGGTGCCGCCGCAGCTTCCCCGGCCCGACCTGCTGGTCACGCTCACCGGCGTGCTCGAACTGGCGGGCGCCGCCGGACTGCTGCTGCCGCCGACCGCGTCCCTGGCGGCGGGCGCGCTCGCGTTGCTCATGCTCGCGATGTTCCCGGCCAACGTCTCGGCCGCCCGCCGTCGCCTCACCCTCAACGGGCGCCCCGTCACCCGGCTGATCCCCCGCATCCTGCTGCAGATCGTCTTCGTCGTCGCCGCCGTCGCCGTCATCTGAAAGGACACCCGACATGCCCACCATCCCCTGGATCACCACCGGCACCCCCGAAACCGATGCCCCCGTGGTCATCATGGCCTCCCGCCTGGAGGTGCGTTCGCTGCGGCAGGTGCCCGGCTTCCTGCTGACCTCGTTCGTGCTGTGGCGTCAGGCGCTCAAGTCGCCGGGCGCGGTCGGCGTCTCGTTGAAGGCCGAGCTGTTCAAGCGCACGTTCTGGACGCTGTCTGCGTGGAAGGACCAGGCGGCCATCCACTCCTACGCCCGCACGGAGCCGCACAAGTCGGCCATGCGACGCAAGCGCGCCGTGATGCGCGCGTCCACGTTCGTCTTCTGGGACGCGCCCGCCGGACAGCTGCCCGTCGGCTGGGAGGAGGCGCAGGAGCGCATCGCCAAGGAACGCGCGTGACCGGGTCCCGTTCCCCGGGCTCGACGGCTAGCCGAGCCGTACGGTGACCGTCTGCGAGCCGCCGCCCCGGTCGGACAGCCGTCCGAAGGCGAGTGTGAGCTTCGCGCCGGTCGTGGCGCTCTCCAGGAGCGGATGCGCCTGGAGCACCTCGGCCACCGGCCGGTCCCAGATCACGGTCAGCTCGCTCAGGTCGCACCGGGGGTCCGACACGGTCAGCGTGGCCGTGCCGTCACCCCGCTCCCTGACGAGGACCGCGCACGGGGCGGAGGCGGCCAGGGCGCCGGCGACCCCGTCGTTCCAGAAGTTGACGGCGGTGATCCCGAGCGACGGGACCCCGACACCCTGCCGGCGGGCGGTGTTGGCCAGCACGCGCGCCCAGCCGGGGTCGGCGGCGCGGGCCCGGGTCTGCGCCAGGCTCGCACCCGGCAGAAGCAGGTAGACGTAGCTCGCCGAGGCGGGGTCGACACCGTGGTCGAGCCAGAGGGTCGCATAGCTCCGGGTCACCGGGCCGGCGCCGGTACGCTCCTCGCGCAGCGTGTGCAGGCGGGCGCAGGGCACGACATAGCCGCCGTGGCCCTCCAGGTGCGCCCAGCCCGCCCTGTCGTCCACGGTGAGAAACGCGCCGGTCCTGCGGTTGTCCACGATGGTCTCGACCGGCACACCATCGTCGCCGGTGATCCCGGCACCCAGGCAGACCACCGCGTCGTCGAGGAAGAACCACGACTTGAAAGCCTCCATCGTGCTCTCGAATCCGTTCAGGTGCTGGCCGACCGTCGCGTACGTACCATCGGTGGCGCCGCCCACCCAGCGACCCGGCGGGCAGGTGTCGCCCCATTCCGCGCCGGCGCCGTCGGCCAGCCGCCGGGTGGAGACGGTCGTGCCCGGCAGGCGGTAAGGGTCGACGGTGGGCCAGAAGGAGTCGGAATACTGGTCGCCGTGGCCCTCGCCCCACCAGTAGAGCATCCCCGAACCGGTGTGCCAGCCTCGCACGTTCTCGCCGTTGCCGTGCTCGTAGTGGCCGATCCGGTGGGAGGCCATGCTGAGTCCCGCACACCAGCCCGGTCTGCGGTGGACGGCGCGGGCGCTCATCGCCGACAGCCGATGTCCGACGGGTTCGTCGGCCGCGGGGATCGCGTCGTCGTCCAGGATCGCGGCGAGGCGGGCGTGAAATCCCAGATCGCCGCTCTCGGCCGCCTTGAGCATGGGCTCGACGGTGTTGCGCCGTGCCCAACCTTTGATCATGCCCTGCCAGCGGACCCGCTCGGCGGGGGAGGCGGCCTCCCCCAGGAGCAAGACCGAGGAGGCGATCGCGCGCCCTCTCCGGTGGTCACCGTACGGTTGCCTGTCGATCCCGCGGCCGCTGACGAGGTCCATGCAGAATCCGTCGTGGACGACCGGCGCGAACGACCTCTCGACGGCGTCGAAGACGATCTGCCTGTTCGGGTCGGTGATCTCCCACGGCGAGCCGCGCAGCACCGCGAACAGCACCGCCGATCCGGACAGCATCACCGCTCCGTACCCACCCTGGTAGGGGACGTGGGTGTGCTGGATGAACGAGCCGTCCCGGTAGAGCCCGTCGCCGTCGCGGACGTAGGGGAAGACCGGGGAGAGCGCCGCGACGGCCAGCGCGGCCTTCCGCGGATCGGAGCCGAGGATGGCGCGCAGCAGCATCACCACGCACATGTCCACCCGGTTGGCCCCGGTGCTGGTGCCGCTGTAGTCGTCCAGACGGCACTCGGGCAGAAAGTGGTCCACCGCGTCCCGTAGCGCTCCGCTCTGCCGGTCCGTCAGGTGTGAACCGATCAGCACGGCCGCGTCGAGGAGCTTCTTGGGGGTGCCGATCCACCAGTTCCACCAGTTGCCGACCGGGTCCGCGCCTGCGGCGTACACCTGCCGACGGTAGTGGTCGATGCCGGCGGCGACGGCTTCGGCCAGGTTCGCGTCGCCGGTCAGGCCGGTCCCCGGCAGGGCGTACGCGCGGGCCATCGTCTGCAGCCGCGCCGGGGTGCCGGTGAAGGAGGGGAACGCCAGGTCGGGCCAGAGCGAAGTGCCGGTCGGCGCCATGGTGTCGCGGTGTCCGGCCGCCGTCGTCCCCAGCCGCGCCAGCCGGGTCCGGTACGGCTCGGCCGCCGCGTCGAACCCCGAACCAGCCGTCACCTCCCGCCATCGGCGGCGCAGCAGGGCGAAGGAGTCGTCCCCCATGCGTGCGGCGGGCACCGGGGCCGGCGGGTGCGTGGTGGGCACCGGGGCCGGCGGGTGCGTGGTGGGCACCGGGGCCGGCGGGTGCGTGGTGGGCACCGGGGCCGGCGGGTGCGTGGTGGGTGTCGGGGCCGGCGGGTGCGTGGTGGGTGCCGGGATCAGCGCTCCGGCCGCGGTGACACCGCCGAGCCGGAGGAATGATCGCCTGGAATATCCATTCACGCGTGGATTATCACGGGGTGATCACTCCTGCCCCGGATGCCACGCCGTACCGTCCCACCCGCTCGGACCGACCTGGGCGCCCCTCCGAAGCAGCCCAATCCGGTGGCCCGATATTGGATCTGCACATAGGTCCAATCGCCTCGTAGGGTTGCCGCCGTGACCACCGCCCGGGTGCCGGCGTACGGCTCGCGCCCCTGGACGCCGACGGTCCGACCGGTGCGTTTCGCCGGGACGACGGCCCCTGCCCCGGCGACGCCCCCTGATCTGGTGACGAACCGGCCGTCCTCACGGCCGCCGGCGGCATCGGCCGGCGCGGAAGGGGGCGCACCCCGAACAAGCACGTGATTCATCATTGAGGAGAAGTGACATGACGAACGACGGCCTGCGAAGCGTGGTCAGGGGCCGGGTGCTGCTTCCCGGCGAGGACGGGTTCGACCAGGCCGCCAAGCCGTGGAACCTGGCGGTCGAGCAGTCCGTGGCGGCCGTGGTGGAGGCCGAGGACGTCGAGGACGTGTCCGCTCTGGTGCGGCACGCCCGGCGGGCGGGCCTGGCGGTGGCCGCCCAGCCGAGCGGGCATGGCGCCTCCGGATACATCGACGGGGCGATCCTGCTGCGCACCGGACGGCTGGACAGTGTGGAGGTCGCTCCGAGGAGCGGGTGGCCCGCGTGGGCGCGGGCGTGAAGTGGGGTCAGGTGCAGTCCGTGGCCGGAGCGCACGGCCTGACCGGGCTGGCGGGCAGCAGCCCCGCGGTCAGCGTGACCGGCTACACCCTGGGTGGCGGGCTGAGCTGGTTCAGCCGAAAGTACGGCTGAGCCGCCGACAGTGTCCGGGCCTTCGACATCGTCGACGCCGACGGCGCCCGGGCCCGGGTGAGCCCCGGCTCCGACCCGGAGCCGTTCTGGGCGCTGCGGGGCGGTGGTGGTGACTTCGCGCTGGTGACCGCCGTCGAGTTCGACCTGTACCCCGCGCCCACCGTGTACGGCGGGCGGATGATGTGGCCGAACGAGTGCACGCCCGAGGTGTTCGAGGCGTTCCTGGAGCTCACCGCGCAGGCGCCGCCCGAGCTGTCGATCTGGGTCAGCCGGCTGCGGTTCCCCCAGGCGCCCCCCGTGGTGGTGCTGGACGCCGCCTACCTGGGCGACGCCGAGGAGGGCCGGGCGCTGCTGAGCCGCCTCGACGAGATCGACGGCGCGATCACCGACCGCCGCGGCGTGGTCGCGGTGTCCGACCTGGGCGACATCACCGCCGGACCCGGCGCCTCGGGTCCCTCGCTGTCCCGAGTGGAGCTGCTGACCGGGCTGGACGACCTGGCGGCGGGAATCCTGCGGGCCGTGTCCGCCGAGCAGAAGGAGCTCGTCGCCGAGCTGGACGAATACGTCAGCGGACGCAAGCCGTACGGCTTCCTGGCTCCCGGCGACAGTGCCGCGACGGCCTTCCCCGAGCGGACCCTCACCCGGCTGCGCGAGCTCAAGCGAGCTCGCGACCCGCGCGATGTGTTCCGCGCCGACTTCCCCGTCCTCGGATGACGCCGGGAATCCCTCCGGAGGGGATCGCCGCGTTCATCGACGGCGAAGGCCTCAGATGACTTCGGCGTTCAGGGTGTCGTCGATCGCGGCGCCGGCGGAGGCGCCGCTCGCCACACCGCCGGCGCCCGCCATCGCGTAGCCGGCCGGCGCGCGGTCGTTGGCGCGGAAGGTGTGGCGGTAGGTCGTGGGCGACACCCCGATCGTGGTGACCAGGTGCTGGCGCAGGGAGGCGGCGGTCCCGAAGCCCGCCTCGCCGGCGACGCGGTCCACCGGCAGGTCGGTGGTCTCCAGCAGGCGGCGCGCGTGCTGGACGCGTTGCTGGACCAGCCACTGGCCGGGGGTCATCCCCACCTCGTCGCGGAAGCGCCGGGAGAACGTGCGGACGCTCATCCGCGCGTGCCCGGCCAGCTCGGCCAGCGAGAGCGGCCGGTGGAGCTGTTCGAGTGCCCACACCCGGGTCGCGGACGTGGTGGCCGCCGACGGCTCGGGCACCGGGCGTTCGATGAACTGTGCCTGGCCGCCCTCGCGCCACGGCGGTACGACGCAGCGGCGAGCCACCCAGTTGGCGATCTCGGTGCCGTGGTCGCGGCGCACGAGGTGCAGGCACAGATCGACGCCGGCGGCGACTCCCGCCGCGGTGAGCACATCGCCGTCGTCGACGAACAGCACGTCCGGATCGACCTTGACCTTCGGGAACGTCCGCTGGAAGTGGTCGGCGTCGTTCCAGTGCGTGGTGGCCGGGCGTCCGTCGAGCAGGCCCGCTGCCGCGAGGACGTAGGAGGCGGTGCAGAGCGACACGATGCGGGCGCCTGGCCGGAGGCGGGGGAACGCCTCGGCCAGCGGCTCGGGCAGCCAGTTCCTGTCTTCCGTGGGGCCGCAGACGAACGGGGGGATCACCAGGGTGTCCGCCGTCTCGAAGACCTCGACTCCGTGCTCCACGGTGACGGTGAAGTCGGCGTCCGTCCTGACCGGACCGCCGTCGAGGCTACAGGTGATCACCTCGTAGAGCGGCTCGCCGTCCTTTCCGGCCACGGTGCCGAAGATCCGGACCGGGATGCTCAGCTCGAACGGATAGACACCCTCAAGGGCCAGTACGACGACTCGATGCATGGCCAGATCCTTTCACATATTGTCCATCTGGCCACTCGTGAGGCGTCGGCCGGTTCCGGCAATGTCGTACGTACGCCGCCAGGCGACCACACGAGAGCAAGGGAGCAGGACTATGCGCGCTATCGGTCAGGACTCGCTCGGAGGACCCGAGGTGTTGAAGATGGTCGAGGTGGACCGGCCGGAGCCCGGGACCTCGGAGGTGCTCGTCCGGGTCCACGCGGCCGGAGTCAACCCGACCGACTGGTGGCACCGGTCCACCGGGGGACTGCTGGGCGACTCGCCGGTCAGGCTGGGGTGGGACGTGTCCGGCGTGGTCGAGGCCGTCGGGCTCGGCGTGAGCGTCTTCAAGCCCGGTGACGAGGTGTACGGCATGCCG
Organism: Streptosporangium sp. CA-135522; assembly: GCF_050949235.1. NCBI lineage: Bacteria > Bacillati > Actinomycetota > Actinomycetes > Streptosporangiales > Streptosporangiaceae > Streptosporangium > Streptosporangium sp. CA-135522. The sequence goes on along the minus strand of NZ_CP192026.1, from coordinate 260,720 downwards.
CGCCTGCCGCAACCGGCGGGCACGTACGCGGAGTACGTGACCTCCCCGGCCCGGCACCTCGCCCGCAAGCCGGCCGGGCTCTCCCATGTGGAGGCCGCCGCGCTCCCGTTGGCGGCGCTCACCGCGTGGCAGTCGCTGGTGGACGCGGCCGACGTGCGTCCCGGCCGGCGCGTGCTGATCCACGCCGCGGCGGGCGGCGTCGGCCACCTCGCCGTCCAGATCGCCAAGGCCCGCGGCGCGTACGTCATCGGCACCGCCCGCACGGCCAAGCACGACTTCGTGCGCGGTCTCGGCGCCGACGAGGTCATCGACTACACCCTGGTGGACTTCGCCTCGGCGGTCGGCGACGTCGACATCGTGATCGACACCATCGGGGGCGACTACGGGCCGCGCTCGCTGCGGACCCTGCGCCCCGGTGGCATCGTCGTGTCGCTGGCCTCACCGGCCGAGGCGCATCTGGCGGCCAAGGCGCGTGAGCTCGGCCTGCGGGCCGGGTTCACGATCGTCGAGCCCGACCACGCGGGGTTGAAGGAGATCACGGCCCTCGTCGAGGCGGGACGGCTGCGTGCCACGATCGACACGGTCCTGCCGCTCGATCAGGCGGCCAAGGCGCACGAGATCGGCGAGGGCGGCCGCACCAGCGGAAAGATCGTCCTCACCGTCGTCGATTAGGGGATCGCCGGCGGGCACGTCGCCGTTCCGGAAACGGCGACGCCTACGAGGGCCGGACGCGGCGGCCCGCCACGACGACGCCGGCCCGCCGCACCCGCGGCGGAGACGGGCGAAGGCAGGCGGAGACAGGCGGAGACAACGGCCCGGAGGCTCAGACGTCCATGGGACTCACGTTGTCCTCGAAGACCTTGTCCAGGAACGCCTCCAGATTGACGACGGTGCGGGCGACCCGCTCCGGCACGGTGAGCGTCTCGAACTGCGTGCCGAAGTCGGTCTGTTTCCTGCCGCGCACGTAGAGGGAGCAGGCTAGGTCGGCGCATATATAAGTGCCGACCGTATTGCCCTGGCGACCCGCGGCACCCACTCTGGGCGCGGTGAACAGGGCGACGCCGGTGCCGCTGTGGGGGGTGATGCACAGAGAGCAGACGGTGCTCTTGGTGAAGCTCCTGCGCACCTCCTGCGCGAGACGCAGCGTGACGCCGGCGAGGTCGCCGTTCCGCTCGGCGACCACGTAGCCGCGGTCCGGCGCGCCCGGGTCGCGCCAGCCCAGGAAATCGAGATCCTCCCAGGGGAGCTCGGGCAGTCCCCTGGGCAGGTTGAGCCTGCGCGCCTCGCCCTTGGAGCAGTTGACGAAGGACGCGCGTATCTCCTTCTCACCGATCGGATTCATGTTTCGCCTCCACACCGACGCGGGCACCGGGACACGTCCGGAACCGGCGGTGCCCGCCAGGTTCGTGACCACATCCGTCATGTGCTCCGCCGCCGCGTCTGAATAAGCCATGCGGCACTTCCATCAAGAGGAAACTAGTATTGCAAGGCTTAATCCTGGATGCATTAGGTTTTTCCTGCGGGTCGCTGCGAGCCCCCGGGGGCGCGGTTCGCTCAGGCCTCGCGAGGTCCATGAGACGGCGCCTGGGCAGCGGCGGCGACGGCGGGTCGCCTCGCGGCGCGCCGGACCAGTCGCCTGCCGAGGCGCTGGGCGGGGGCTTCGATCAGGCGGTGGGTCAGGTAGCCGAGCGACACCAGGACGAGGAAGAACACCGGAAGGTTCGGGCTCACCCGCAGCAGGAGCGGGTGCAGGAGGTAGAGGGAGAAGCTGATCACTCCGAGATGGGCGAGCCAGCGGGGGAACGGCCTGTGCCGCAGCACGAACGCGGCCGCGAAGAAGCCGGCGGCCGACAGGATCGCCGGCGCCCAGCCGGGGTCGTCCTTGGCGAAAATCCCGCAGGCCAGGACCGTCAGCACGGCGGCGATGGCGGTGCGCCACCGGATCGTCCCCTGCTCGGCGCGGTACACGGCCGTGCCGGCGAACATCATGGCCAGGATGATCAGGCCCTGCCACGCGCCGATCCGGCTGCCCAGGATCACCAGCGCCAGGCCGAGGACGCCGCCCGCCACCGCGGCGGCCTTGCGTGTCCCGCCGCTCGCCCACGCCGACACGACGACGACCACGACGACCGCGGCGCCGAGGAGCCCGGCGACCAGGTCGGCACGCCCGCCGATGACCGCGCCCGGCATCACGAACCCGAGAAGTACGGCCAGCAGCGCCAGAGCGATCGCGGTCGCGGCCGACCGGTGTGCCTGCCGTACGGTGAACAGCCCGACAGCCAGCAGGTAGAACGCCATCTCGTAGGAGAGCGTCCACATCACGTTGATGACGGCGGGCACACCGAGCAGTTCCTGCAGCATCGTCACGTTCCCCAGCGCGACGAGGGGAAGGGGACGCAGACCCAGGCCCGGATGGAGGGCGAACGCGCCGCCGTGGGCGAGCAGGAGCGCCAGGCCGAGCGCGACGCCCAGCAGGGGGAGGAGGCGGAAGGCCCGGCCGATCCAGAAGGCTCGCAGGTCACCGCGCCGCTCCAAGGAGGCGGGAATGATGTAGCCGCTGACCAGGAAGAACACGAAGACGCCCCAGGTGCCGACGTCGATTCTGCGATCCACTTCGGCCCAGACGCCCGGCAGGAATGTCCAGGCGGAATGGTGCAGCGCGACGGCCAGCGCGGCAGGCCCCCGCAGGGCGTCCAGCCAGGCCAGCCGGGAGGGAGTCGGGGCCATTCGCCCGACTTTAGGCGATGGCCATCGGTTCCCGGACATCGGCAGGGCCGCGTCCTCGGCCGCCCGGAGCACGGTCGTGCCCGTGCCGCAGGCGGACGGAAACACGCGATCTCGTCGCCCTCCATCGCGCGACCGCGGCGATGTATCCAGAACGTTCCCCTTTTGACCCCCATATAGTGATGAAAAACACCCAGTTTTTTCTTCCACGTCCACGCCGGGACGCAGCCGCTCGCGGAAGCGGCCGTGCCACACCGGCGGGACTTCGGAACGAGAAAGGCAGCGCATCCCCTTGATGCCCGACGCGTGGGCCGCACCGCCTCCTGGACCGCTGTCCTCCATGCCCGTGGAACCCCTGCTCACCAGGGACTACGACTCGAATCCGGCTCTCGTCCACGAACGCCTGCGCGCCAAGTACGGGCCGGTCGCGCCCGTCGACCTTCTCGGCGTGCCGGTCTGGTTGGTCCTCGGATACACCGAGGTGCTGCGGGTCCTGCAGAACGAGGGCAACATCTGGAGCAAACGCCTGGACAACTGGCGGGCCAGGGCCGAGGGCCGGCTGCCGGCGGACTGGCCGATCTCCCCCGTCTTCGAGATCGACAATCTGGCGTTCCAGGACGGAGCGTCGCTGGAGCGGATACGCAACGCGTGGACGTCGGCGCTGGCGCCGTTCCAGGATCACACGCTCCCGCAGGCCCAGAGCCTGGAGAACGCGGCCAGGAAATACGCCGACGACCTCATCACCGTACTGTCGGAGGGCACCGCCCGTACCGGGTGGGCGGACCTGTCCGCGCAGTACGCGCGGCCGCTCCCGCTGATGGTCATCAACCGTCTCTTCGGCTTCGAGACGGCGCAGGGCGACGAGCTGCTCATGGACGTCTGGCGGATGGTGGACGCCGGTCCGGAGTCGGCGGCGGCGGCGCAGCGGATGTTCGCCTCGGTGACCGACCTGGCGCGCGACAAGATGAAGAACCCCGGCGACGACTTCACCTCGTACATGCTGGCGGCCGATCCGCACTTCACCCTCGACGAGGTGGCCCGCGAGCTCATGGTGCTGCCGGTGCTCACGGGCGAGTTCACCACGAGCCTGATCTGCAACACCATCGTCGAGGTGCTGATCAACCCCGATGTGCGGGCGAGCCTGTCCGCGGGGACCATCGAGGAGACGGTGAACCGCGTCGCGCTGGTCAACCCGCCGCTGGCCAACCTCACCTTCCGCTTCCCGACGGCGGAGGTGCGCATGGGCCGCTTCACCGTCGCCGCGGGCGACCCCGTCATGCTGTCGGTGGCCGGCGCCCACACCGATCCGCTGTTCCGGGGCGCGCTCGACCGTCACGCCATGCGCAGCACCCGTGCCCACCTGGCATGGGGCGCGGGACCGCATCGCTGCCTGGGACAGCGGCTGGCCACCCGTATCACCACCATCGCGGTGAGCCGGCTGTTCGAGCGGTTCACCAACCTGCGACTCGCGCTTCCGGCCGACCGGCTGCCGTGGCGGCCGTCACCGTTCATCCGCTCGCTGAGCTCCCTGCCTGTCCAGTACGAGCTGGCCCAGACCTACCTCCCGCCGAGCGAGGCCGCGTTCGGGTTCGCGGCCGGATCCCGGCCCCGGCCGCCCTCCGCGGCTCCCACGGGCGAAGAGCCTCCCCGCTCCGCGTTGTGGCGCTTCCTGCGCGGGCTGCGCCGGGAACGCCAGTGATCGCGAGGCCACCCGTCGCCCCGCCGCTCCCGGACCGAGGCGACCTCCCCTGATTACTGTGCGGAAGCAGATGATTAGTACAGATGATTATTCGGTAGTTAAATTTTCACCATTTATGGTCTGTCCTTAATAGACTCCCATCCTGCCTGATTCCGCATGAAAACTTAGGTAGGACGGATGCCCTCTTCCAAGTTCGTCGTAGCCGCGGTCGCCTGCCTCGCAATGGCGAGCGCCTCCGCATTCGCGGTCAGCACTCCCGCCTCCGCCGACCTCATCCCCTCCATCCTGGCCGGCCCCGCCGTCCCCGAGGTCGCCGACCTCAACAAGGACGGTCACCCGGACGTCGCGATCAGCAACTTCCTCCTTGGCGCCTCGGTGTCGGTCTTCCTCGGCAAGGCCGGGGGCGGCTTCCAGCCCGCCGTCCGCTACCTCACCGGCGGTCAGGCGGACTACGTCGGCATCGAGGACTTCAACAACGACGGTGACCTCGACCTCGCCGTCACCAACCTGACCACGCACAACGTCTCCATCCTGATCGGACGCGGCGACGGCACCTTCCTCAACTCGGTCAACTACCCGACCGGCATCGGCCCCGGCGCGATGGCCGTCGGCGACTTCAACGAGGACGGCAACGTCGACCTGGCCACCTCCAACCAGGAGCCGACGATGTCCGTCCTTCTCGGCAAGGGCGACGGCACCTTCGCCAGGGCCGTCCCGCTGTTCACCGACCTGGGCGTCGGCACCGGGTCGGCCGACACCGCGGACTTCGACGGGGACGGCCATCTCGACCTGCTCCGCGGCAACTACGTCAACAGCACCACCCAGATCTTCCGCGGCCGGGGCGACGGCACCTTCTCGCCCCCGGAGACCACCGGCGAGGGCGGCTTCACCGCCTGGTACGGCGACGCGACCGACGTCAACCGCGACGGCAAGCCCGACGTCCTGTTCTCCAACCTGGCCACCAGCACCGTCTCCATCAGGCTCAACACCGGCTCCGGCACCTTCGGCAGCGCCAAGAGCTACCCCACGGGCCTTCTCCCCCAGTGCTTCGACCTCGCCGACATCAACGGCGACCAGGAGCTCGACATGGCCGTCGCCAGCGGTGGCACCGGCAGCTTCTCGATCCTGCTCGGCGCCGGCAACGGCACCTTCAAGCCCTCCCGCACCTACTTCTCCGGGCTCGTCCCGCTGTCCACCCCGCTCCTCGAAGACTTCAACGGTGACGGGAAGATCGACGCCGTCATGGGCAACACCGGTTCCGGCACCATCTCCCTGCACCTGGGCAACGGCGACGGCACCTTCCAGAAGCCGACCTACTACCCGGCCTGACGGCTACCCGGTCTGACGGCCCTCGCCCGGCCCCGGCGTTACGACGCTCCGGGGCCGGGCGGCGGGGCGACCGAGGAGCGCACGATGAGGCGTGAGCGGAGGGTGTGCCTCTCGCGGCGGGGCTCGGCACCCTCAAGGGTGTCCAGAAGCACCTCCGCCGCCTTCGCGCCGAGCTGGTGCACGGGCTGCTCGATCATCGTCAGGGGCGGCTCCATGACCGCGGCCCACGAGCTGTCGTCGAAACCGATCAGCGCGATGTCGCGCGGGCAGGAGAGCCCCGCCGCCCGCAGGGCGCGCAGGGCTCCCGTCACCGCGTCCGTCTCGGTGCAGAACACCGCGGTTATCCGGTCGGGGAGGGCGAGCATGCGGGCGACCTCCCCGGTCACCCGCTCCTCGGTCTTGCGCCCGACCATCACCAGCTCGGGGTCGAAGGGGATGCGCGCGTCGTCGAGCGCGTCGAGGTATCCGCGCAGGCGCTCTCCGTCGGTCCACAGGTTGCGGGACGCCTCGGCCAGCAGACCGCGCCGGGTCGCGGGCTGCTGCGCCGCCGGCGGCCCCCACACGAACCCGATGCGGCGATGCCCTGCCGCGATGAGCGTCTCGACCGCCTCCCGGGCCGCCTCGCGGTTGTCGATGACGACCGCGTCGAGGTCGAGCGACGCGACCGCGCGGTCGACGAGCACCACGGGGATGCCCCGGTCCATCGCCGCCCTGATGTGCGCGACCTCACCGCGGCCGACCGCGGCCGAGGCGATGATGACGCCGTCGACGCGCTTGTCGATGAGCACGTTCGTCGCCGCGACCTCCTCTTCGAGGTTCTCGTAGGTGCTCAGCACGATCGTGTCGAAGCCCCGGGCACGGGAGGTGTCGGAGATCCCGCGCACCACGCCGGCGAAGAAGGGGTTGCCGATGTCGGCGACGATCACCCCGAGGGTGTGGCTCACACCCGTCGACATGCTGCGTGCCAGCGCGTTCGCGCGGTAGCCGAGCTTCTCGGCCGCCGCGAGCACCCGCTCCCGCAATTCCGGACTGACATACCCATACCCACCGAGCGTGCGGGCCGCGGTCGCACGACCGACACCGGCCTCGGCGGCCACCTCGGAGATCGTCGGCGCTCCCGCCGCCTGCCCCCGGTCAGCTGGCATGGATGGCGTCCCTCATTTCTCGGATTCGGAGGCTCGCAACATGCTAGCCACGACCGGTCGTCCGGTGGGCCGGCCACAGCCGAACGCGCCTTCGACGAGACATTGCCCGTAGGCCGTCTCCGCGCCTTCGCGCAGGGCGTGCTCGATCATCTGACGCCGTGGCGGCGTGTCCGCCGACCAGCCGTCGCGCAGCAACGAGACCGCGAACCCGGCGAGGAAGGCGTCACCACAGCCCATCGTGTCGATGATCTCACGCGGGTCCTCCACACGGCGCGCCGGAGCCGTGACGGTGACGTGGCCGTCGTACGCGATCGCTCCGGCCACACCGCGGGTGGCGAGCGCGAGCCGCGCGCCCCGCCGTACGGTCTCGGCCAGGAGCTCGCGGGTGGCGGCCTCGTCCAGGTGGGAGCATGACAGCAACACCAGATCGGCGTGCGGGCAGACGCGGTCGAGGTAGGAAGGGGTACGGAACTCCTCCTCGCTGGAGAGGTCGAAGCTCACCAGCGTGCCGAGCCCGGCCAGCTTCGGCAGCTCGCTCTCGCTGCCGGAGTAGACGCTCGAATGCACCAGGTCGAAGGACGAAACGTATTCGAGCAGCCCGTCGTCGAGCACGAGCGGCTCTCGTACCGTGACTCCGCCGCCGTTCCAGCCGAGGAAGACGCGGTCGCCGTCGTCGACGCGCAGGGTGGAGACGCCGGTCTCGCCGGCCCGTACGACGCAGCGGTCGACGGCGACTCCCTGGGCGACGATCGACTCGACCAGGAAGCGGCCGAGATCGTCGTCGCCGAAGACCCCGAGGTAGACGGCTTCGAGGCCGAGACGGCGGACGTAGACGGCGACGTTCACGCTGTTGCCGCCCGGGTAGTCGATGCCGCGGTCGACGAATCGGTCGACGATGTTGTCGCCGAAGCCGAGGACTCTCATAGGTTTCTCCTGTGCGCGGACCCCGTACGCCACCGAAGAGGGGCCCGGGAGGGTGCGCGGGCGCCGCGGTGGCGCCGGCGTACGCGGACGGTCGGTTGTGGCACGTGCGGGAACGCGGTCGCCGAAGGCCGCACGTGGGGCGCCCCGCCCGGGGGATCCCCTGGGCGGGGGCAGGGCTCAGCGGTCCGTGACGCGGTGGTGCTCAGTAGTCCATGACGCGGTAGTAGCGGCGCAGGTCGAGCGAGTGGTCGCGCACTCGTTCGAGGTGCTTGCTGACGCGGCCCATCACGGTGTCGAGCACGATCGGCGCGAGGAGGCCGCGGAACTCCGGGCTGATCCCCACCATCGGGTAGTCGCGGGTGTCGAAGACGGTGACGTCCTTCGAGATGCGCTTGGCGAAGGATTCGGCGCGGTCGGTGAGAGGGCGCGTCTCGTCCTCACCCTGGAAGATGATCACGCTCGTGTCCTCCTCGATGAGTTCGAGGGACCCGTGGAAGAACTCGGCGCTGTGCACCCTGGTGGTGCGCAGCCACTGCATCTCCTCAAGGATGCACATGGAGTACAGGTAGGTGAATCCCCACAGGTTCCCGCCGCCGATGAGGAAGTGGTAGTCGGTGTCCTTGTGGGCCTCGGCGAAGGCGGACGCCGCGGGCTCGGCCTGCTTCGCCACCTCGACGAGGATCCGCGGGAGGTCGGCGAACTCGTCGGCGAACTTCTCGTAGCCGTCGAACTCGCCCCTGCGCGAGAGCAACCGGCCCATGAAGAGCAGCAGCTGCATGTCGAAGGGCCAGGTCTTCGGCTCCGTGATGAGGGCGACGTCGACGCTCTGGGCGATGGGCGACTCGGGGTAGCCGGTGAAGCCGATCGTGTAGGCGCCCTTGGACCTGCAGTACTCGATGGCGCGGATGCTGTCGTCGGTCGTGCCCGAGACCGAGGTGAAGATCGCCACCGAGCGCTCGCCGAGGGTCGCGTCGCCCGAGACGATCAGTTCCGCCGCGATCACGGCGCGCACGTCGAGGGTGGAGCCACGCCGGGCGAGGTGCTCATACGGCCACATCTGGGCGTAGGTGCCACCGGCGCCGATGAGGAGGATGTTGTCGAACCCCTCGTCCACGAGGCGATCGACGAGCTCTTCGATCTGGGGGCGCAATGCCACCGCGCTCGCTATCTGCGAGAGGAATTCCGGCTCGTTGAATCCGAGCATCTTCGCGTCCTTTCGGGAATGCTTGCGGCCGGCGCCGCCCTGCGGCCTGATACCGGTATCACGCGGGGATCACGCTGACACAACAGACGAGCGACGTCAACACCCCACTCGTCAACAAGGACATTTCCTGGCTTGGCCTGCTAGTTGACCTTCGAGGAACGTCACATAAGGTCACAAAAAATAAGATCTTGGTTTCAGGCCTGGTACCGGTATCAGTTCATCTGTACAGTCAGCCCACACCAAGCGGTTCCTGTCAGGGACACCCCACGGCGGATCTGAGGTGCCACCGCACCGGCGGTCCCCTCCCCCGGGAGACCCCGAGTCTCCCCGAGAGACCCCGAGAGAAAGGAAGCCCATGCGCCCTCGCGCACTGACGACGTTCGCGGTAGTCGCCGGGACCTCGGTGCTCACCCTCGCCGGCTGCTCCGGCGGGCCGGCGAACGCCCCCGCATCCGACATCGCCGCCAAGCCGGAGTTCTCCGGCACGCTGAGCATCCTCACCAAGTTCGCCGGCGATCCCCTCAGCTCCTACTTCGAGAACCTCGCCGCCGAGTACAGGCGGACGCACCCCGAGGTGAAGATCGAGCTCATCCAGGAGACCGATCAGAGCATCAAGGACAAGACCAAGACCCTGACCGCCTCGGACGCCCTTCCGGACATCTACTTCACCTGGACCGGCAACTGGGCGGAGAACTTCGTGCGCGGTGGCCGCGCGGCCGACCTCACCAAGGTGATCGGCCCCGACACCCCGTGGGGACGGACCTTCAGCAAGGCGTCACTTTCCGCCTTCGCCTACGACGGCCACTACTACGGGATCCCCCTCTACAACAACGGCAAGTTCATGGGCTACAACAAGGCCGCGTTCGACAAGGCCGGGATCAAGGTGCCCACCACCTTCGAGGAGCTCGTCAGCAGCTGCCCCGCGTTGCGCAAGGCGGGATACGAGCCCGTCGCCTTCGGCAACAAGGACGGCTGGCCCGCCCTGCACTACCTGCAGCAGCTGTTCGCCTACACCGTGCCGAACGCCACCCTCCAGGCCGACTTCCGCCCCGCGACGGCCACACTCGACCACCCCGGCTACGTCACCGCGCTCAAGCAGTTCAAGACCCTCGTCGACAAGTGCACCGACACCGGCAGCGGCACCAACGGCGTGCTGTACACCTCGGCGCAGGAGGCGTTCGCCAGCGGCAAGGCCGCGATGTACTACCAGGAGGTCCTGGAGTTCGACAACGCGACCACCGGGCGCGGGCTCAAGCCCGACGACTTCGGCATCTTCCCGCTGCCGGTCCCCGAGGGCGCCGGAGGCGACCCCAAGGTCATCGAGGGGGCGCCCGAGGGATACCTCGTCAACGCCAAGTCGCCGCGCGCGGCACTGGCCATCGACTTCATGAAGTTCGCCACCGGCCTCGGCAACGCCAAGAAGCTCTCCGCCCCGCCGTACGGCCAGCCCAGCACGGTCGTCGGCGCCGTCACGCCCGAGACGTCGAGCAAGGCGGTGTTCGAGGGCATCGAGGCGGTCAACCACGCCTCCCAGCTGGCGATCTGGCTGGACACCGTGACGGTGCCCGAGGTCGCCGACGCGTGGCTGGCCGGTGGGGAGGCCGTCGTCAGCGGCGGCACGACCCCCGAGAAGGTGCTCGAAAGCGTGCGCCGGGCCTCGGCGTCGGCCAAGTAGCCCGCACGGCCGAAGGAGAGCATGCCGGTGCGCACCATCTTCCAAAGGGCACTCGGGCTCGCGTGGGTCGTCCCCGCCCTCGTGCTGGTCGGGGTGTTCGTCTACCTCCCGCTCGTGCAGAACTTCGGGTTCAGCACCCTCAAGTGGGACATCTACAGCGGAAGCCAGGAGTACGTCGGGTTCGACAACTACCGCAAGCTCCTCGACGACCCGATCTTCTGGTCGTCGTTCGGCAACAACCTGCTGTACGCGGTGATCTCGATCGCGTTCCAGGTGTTCGGCGCGCTCCTGCTCGCCGCGCTCATCGAGAGCATCCGCAGCGAGCGGTGGCGGCGCAGCCTCCGGGCGATCTACTTCATCCCCTCGGCGATCTCGCTGACCGTCGCCGGTCTGCTCTTCTACTTCATCTACGAGCCCAACCTGGGCCTGCTCAACCACGCGCTCGACGCGGTCGGGCTCGGGCGGTTCGGCCAGTCGTGGCTGGGCCAGGAGAGCACCGCGATGGACGCGATCATCGCGATGAGCCAGTGGCAGGGTTTCGGATACTCCACCCTGCTGTTCGCCGTCGCGATCCAGCGCATCCCCTCGGAGATCTACGGCGCGGCGGCCATCGACGGCACCGGACCGATCCGCCGCTTCGTCCACGTGACGGTCCCCCTGGTGCGCGAGATGACCAGCCTCATGACGATGGTCACCATCTCGGGCTCGTTCCAGGTGTTCAACGAGGTCATGGTGATGACCAGCGGCGGGCCCGACAACTCGACCCAGGTGCTGGGGACCTGGCTGTATCGCAGCGGGTTCGTACGCAACAACTTCGGCTACGCCGCCGCGATCGCGACAGTGCTCTTCGTGATCACGCTCGGCATCGCCCTGGCGCAGCTGTGGGTCACCCGCAGGAGAAGGGTGGAATGGTGAGTCGCCTGAGCTTTCTCGGTGTGATCGCACGCGTGTTCATGTGGGTCTTCCTCCTCGGGCTCGCGGTGGTCGTGCTCTATCCGCTGCTGTGGATGGTGCTCAACGGGTTCAAGACCAACGCCGAGCTCTTCGGCGACCCCTTCGCCCTCCCCGTCGACTGGAGCTTCGACAACTACCGCAAGGCGTGGAACCGCGGGGTGAGCGACTACCTCACCACCAGCGTGCTCGTCACGGTGACGTCGACGGTCGCCACCGTGTTCGTCAGCGCCTGGGCGGCCTACGGCCTGACCCGCGTGAACATCCCGTTCAACAAGGTGATCACCTCGGTGATCCTCGGCGGGCTCATGCTCGCCCCCACCGTGGCGCTCGTCCCCCTGGTGAAGATGTTCCAGGCGATGGGGCTGTACAACAGCTTCTGGGCGCTGCTCATCCTCTACACCGCCTTCCGCGTCCCCTTCACCACCTTCCTCCTCCGCGCCTACATGCTCGATCTTCCGCGCGAGGTCGACGAGGCAGCCGACGTGGACGGCGCCGGCCGCTGGACGGCCTTCTGGCGGATCATCCTGCCCATGTGCAAGCCGATCATCACCTCGACGGTCCTGCTGCACGTCCTCTTCGCCTGGAACGAATACCTCTTCGCGATGGTCTTCACCAGCGGCAGCGGCGTGCAGCCCCTCCCGGTGGGCCTGACGAGCCTGATGAGCAAGCACGGCACCGAGTTCCCCGTCGTCTTCGCCGGCATGGTGATCGCGGCCCTTCCGGTGGTACTGCTGTTCTTCTTCGGCCAGCGCTACATCGTCAAGGGCCTCGCCGACGGGATCGGAAAGTGACCGTGACCCGCCTCCCCCGTCAGGAGTCCCGATGACCGTCTCCGTCGCCACGAGGCGGTCGCTCCGGTGGGAGAACCGGGCCTTGCTCTTCGCCCATCGACTGGATAGTCTCGCTATCTAGTACTTAGATAGCGAGACTATCCATTGGTGGGAAGTCATGTTCGACATCGTCATCGTTCTCACGGTCGCCCTGCTGGGCTTCCGCCTGCTGGGCGCGCTCGGCGCAGGCCGGTTCGCCACCTGGACGGCCGGCGCGGCACACGCGATGGCGGTCATGCTCGTCGTCACCGCCAGCGCGCATTTCGTCCCCGCGAGTGTCACGGTCATGCCCAACCACGCCGATCTGGCGCGCATGGTGCCGTCATTCGTGCCGTATCCCGATGTCATGGTCTACGTGAGCGGGGTTCTGGAGCTGCTCGGCGCCGCGGGGCTGGTCCTGTCCGCCACCCGCCGGGCCGCCGGGATCTGCCTTGCGGCGCTCTTCGCGCTGCTGCTGCCGGCCAACGTCTACGCCGCGGTCACCGACGTGCGGTTCAACGGCGACGAGGCGACGCCCCTGTGGTTCAGGATCCCGGAACAGCTGCTGTACATCGCCGTCGCGCTCTGGGTGGCCCGGTCGGCCGGCGCCACGACGGCCCGGCACGCGCCGGGTTCGCCGCGGCCTCGTCTCGGCGGCTCCGCCACGGCGACGTCGGCGCACAGGCACCGAGGTCGCCGCGCTGCCGGGAAAGTCGCCCCCGGGACCGCTACCACCCCTCCACGGTAAGAGCGTCCGCGCCGCCGGTGACCAGGATGTCGTAGCGGCCGGCACTCTCCTCGTAGCCGGGACCGACCAGCATCGCCTGGCGGCCGACCATGTCGAAGCTCTGGTCACCGAAGACGAGGCCGGTTCCGCCGCCGATGACGGTGAGCCGTACGGGGACACCGGACGGGCAGCGGAAGCTCACCGGCGCAGCCCCACCCGCGATGCGCACGGGTACCGTCCCCTCCGGGAGCCGCCGACGGCTTCCGCCAGGGACATCCTGCCCCCGGCGTACTCGATGAGGTTGCGGGACAACAGCTGCGCGTCGAGGATCGCGGTGTTCGCGCCCACGCCCGCGGTCGGGGGCATGTTGTGGATCGCGTCGCCGATGAGCGTGACGTTGCCGGTCTCCCAGCCCTTGACCGGGGTCGAGGTCTTCAGCGGGAAGATCGAGATGCTGTCGAGGTCGCTGCGCGCGATCAGCTTGCGCAACTGCGGGGTCCAGCCCTCGGTCGCCTCGAAAGCGACCTGCTGCAGCTCGGCGCCGTCCATGCGCTCCAGCTTGTCCCTGTCGCCGAGCCGCTCCCATGTGGTGACGATGTTCCACATGATGTAGTCGGCGGCGTTGTCCATGAGCAGGCCGGCTTCCGGCTTGCGGGCGACCGAGCTTCGGGAGCGGAACTCGTGCGCGGCCAGGAACACCGTCTTGCCCTGTGGCCCGAACAGGAAGCCGGAGCCGGCGAACAGCTGCGGTGGCAGCAGGCTACGTGTCTCGTCGTCGAGCGGCACCTTGGCCGACACCGACAGGGCGCCGGTGTCCTGCCGTTCCGCATGCGGCAGGAGCTGCTTGCGCACCCGGGAGCCGACGCCGTCCGCGGCCACGAGCAGGTCACCGTCGGCGTGTGTGCCGTCCTCGAAATGCGCACGCACCCGCCCGCCCGGCAGCTGCTCATACCTGGTGAACGTCTTGCCGTAGTTGACGACGTCGTCGAGACCGGACAGCAGGACCTCGCGCAACGAGATGCGGCTGACGGACTTGAAGCTGTCGATGTAGTGCTCGGGGGCGTTCTCGTCGCCTATGACCAGCAGCTCGCGCAGCCGGTCGTCGTAGAAGCCGAGCGTGGTGTTGGGCTTGCCCGACGTGGCGACGAACCGGTCGTACAGCTCGGGCGGCAGGCAGTCGTGCAGGGCTCGGCAGCCCTTGGGCGTGATGTGGATGCGGTAGCCCTGCAACCTGTCGCCCTTGGCACGGTCACGCTCGTAGAGCGCGACGCTGACACCCGACTTGCGCAGACCCTGGGCGAACGTGAGCCCGCCGATGCCACCGCCGATGACCAGGACATGGAACGGCATGGCTTCCTCCACCGAGACAAGAGTGATTCCGACCTCCGCCACACTAGGAAGCCGCCGAAAACGAGGAATCAGTCATCTGACCGGGGTGCTCTGACGGCCACGGCTCCGCCCTGACCTCCGTCGAAGCGGACGACCTTCCGCTGATCCTCTGATCTCGGGGAAGGGCGGGCGCCTTGTCGAATTCGGTCAGGGCCGCCGGGGCTTCGGAGAAGCCCCGGCGGGCATGCCGGAATCAGTCGGCCACGAGGCGCGCCCTGCGGCCTTCGTGCTCGCGCTGCCGCCGGACGGCGTAGGCACCCGGCGTGCAGCCCGTGGCTCCGTGCTCGGGATGCAGCAGGTAGACGACGGCCGAGGTCACGAAGACGCCGATCGCCAGCCCGTCGGAGTCCGACACGTCGGTCGTCCACCGGCAGGTGGCCGGGTCGGCGACGAGCGTGTGCGGGTTGCCCCCGGCCGCGCCGCGGAGCAGTTCGACGCCCTCGGGGGGCACGTCCGTCCAGCCGGCGTCGGGCCGGGGGCTCACGGACGACGCGATGACGGGCAGCGGGATGACGATGAGGTCGCCCTGGGCCTGGAGCCCGTCGACGACGGGGACGCTCACCGACCGTTCGAGGTGGTCGAGCACGGCGAGCCCGGTCTGCCGGGACAGTGAAGCGAGAGTAACGGTCATGTGAGTCACCTCAGGTTCGGCGGACGAGAAGGGAGTACTGCGCGGCGGACAACCCGTAGGTCCAGCCGGCGGCGGCGATCGGGTCGTCGAGGAAGCCCGGCACGGTCAGCCCGTATCGGCGGCGGCGCCCGTCGCGTTCGACGGACCCGTTGACCGCGACGAGCACCCTGGTCTCCTGCCGCATGTCGAAAAGCCGCAGTTCCGAGCCGGGATTGCCGGGGTCGGGCGCGGAGGCGACCAGCCGCAGCCCGGCCTGTTCGATGTAGGACGTCCAGCCCACGTGCTCGATCGCGCATCGCCTGACCTCGACGTTGGTCTCCCGCGCGATCCGCTGGACGCTCGGGTCCGTGATCACCCAGGAGGGCACCCGCGTCCCGTGCCAGGAGTGCACCTCCCACCCGTCCGCGTAACGCACCGCGGGGCCGTCCGCACGGTGCAGTCGCACTTCGCCGTCGTCGCCCCACACCTCCGTGCGCATGGCGATGGGCCGCTCGGCGATGACGCACACGTCCTCACGAGGCCACCACCAGCCGCACGATCGGGCCGCCGTCGTCCACAGATCGAGCCGGCGGGTCTGCTCGGGAGTGAAGACCACGCCGGCCGCCCGGCGGAGGGCGTCGTAGTGGGCGAGCCAGGAGACGCTCAGCGTCCCGTACCAGTCGTTCCTCAGGCGGTAGGACGAGTCATGCGCCGTCTGGACCGAGACGAGAAGCGAGTCGTTGACGGATCGCGAGAGCGAGCCGCGGACCTTCTGGCGGATCAGCCGGTCCATCGGCTGATGAACCCATCTGACCCGGGCGTCGAGTTCGCGGCACAGCTGCCTCATCAACGAGGAGAACCGGGGTGGCAGCGGCCATTCGGACATGCGGTCGACGGCCTCCGAAGGCCGCAGACGCACCCCCGGCGGGACGGTCGTCAGGGCCGCGACAGGCGAGGAGGCCCAGTGGAACCGCGGTGGATCAAGCCCGATCAGGCGATACAGCTCGGAGATGGCGGCCTCTGCGGCCGGACGGTCGGCGGGCAGCGTCGACAACGCCCGGCCCAGCCATTCTTCACGAATTTCGGCAGCTTCCCGCTGCACGAGAACGCTCACCGGATGGAGGTGGCGTCGTCCTTTCCTATGATCATGTCCGAAATACTGGCAGATCGACGCGGCGCGTGTCCATCGCGGGTGCCGTCGCCGGGCGGATTCAGTCCGCGGCCGGCTCGCCTTCGGCGCCGCCCGGGTGCCGGCCGCCGACGGCTCGCCACACCAGTAAGGCGGTGCGCCGCGGCCACCGCTCCGGCGGCTGGTCCTTGGCGAGGGCGCGGGCGTACCAGCTGCCCGTGCACAGGGTGACGGCGATCTCCAGGTCGGCGTCGGCGTCGATGAGCCCCATCCGCACGGCCGTGTCGAGGATGGCGCGCAGGCGTCGACGCCGGGGATCGATCACGCGCGCACGGTAGCGGGCGAGCACGTCGGGGGTGGTGGTGTCCTGCAGCATGGTGCCGACCAGCGACATCCTGCCCGGCGTGGAGACCCCTCGCTGGAAATCGGCGAGCTCGGCGACCAGGTCGGCGAACGGATCGCCGGTGGGCACGCCCTGCCCCTGCTCCTCCAGCGTGGCCACCGCCGCGGCGGCGAGCTCGGCCTTGCCCGGCCACCTGCGGTACAGAGCCGGACGGGTGGTGCCCGCTTCCTGTGCGACCGCGGCCAGCGACATCCGCGCGTACCCGTAGACCGACAGGTGCCGTCGGGCGACGGCCAGGATGCGGTCGTCGATCGAGGCATCCCGCGCCCGCCCGGTCCTTTGCATCATGATCTCACCTTCAAATTCCATTACAATGCTGCAATGTAATGAAAGCTCGTCTACCTCCAACTTTACTGAAGAGGTTCACCGTGGTCGTCGAATACATCAGATACACCGTCCCCGCCGAACGCTCGGCCGACTTCGAACAGGCGTACAAGGCCGCGTCGGGCGTCCTGGACGAAGACCCGCATTGCCTGGCCTATGAGATCGCCCAGGGCGTCGAGGAGCCCGAGCACTACACCGTCAGGATCGAATGGGACTCGGTGGAAGGACACGAGCAGGGCTTTCGCCGCAGCGCCCGGTTCGGTGAGTTCTTCACCGCGGTCAAGCCCTTCTTCGCACAGATCCAGGAGATGAAGCACTACACCGTCCGGTTCGGAGCACGTCGATGAGCGTGACGATCGGCATGGCCGAGCTCCTGACACGGGCACGGCTGCTCGACCGCGACCTGGCGCCCGGCGAGCCGCTGGCCGAAACGGTGATCCGGCCGCTGACCGCGGCCGTCGCCGAAGCCCTCGCCGAGCCGGAGCCGGAGATCATCGAGACCGGCTCGCCCGCGGACCGCCTGTGGGAGCTGGCCAAGGACGCGACCCGGCTGCGTGTCCAGCCCGGCGCTCCGGAGGGCTTGATCGAGGCGACCGCCGCGTTGCAGCACCTGGCCTGCCTCTTCGCCGAGGACGCCGACTCCCTGGCCGCCCGGATCGCGGAGCTGGCGGAAATCCAGTCCGGCCTCGAAACGCGGATCGACGTCGCGGTCGACGGCCCGTACCTCGTCACCAACCCCTCGAAGATCATCAACTGGCTGGGGGAGACCGTCTCGACGTTCCCCCAGATGGCCCTGTGCCGATGCGGCCAGTCCACGACGAAACCGTTGTGCGACGGCAGCCACGCCCGCGTCGGATTCAGCGGCGCCAAGGACCCCGCCCGGGTGCCCGACCAGCAGGACTCCTACGAGGGCGTGCAGGTCACCGTGCTGGACAACCGCGGCGTGTGCGCCCACTCGGGCATGTGCACCGACCGGCTGTCCACCGTGTTCCGAGTGGACAAGGAACCCTTCGTGGCGCCCAGCGGCGGCCGGGCCGACGAGATCATCCGTGCCGTGCGAGCCTGCCCGTCCGGCGCCCTCGGATATGCGGTCGACGGCAAGAAGGCCCCCGACCCGGAACGCGAACCCGCGATCGAGGTGTCCAAGGACGGCCCGTACCGGGTCACCGGCGGCATCCCGCTCGACGGCGACGTGCCCAGGGAGCACTACAGCCTGTGCCGGTGCGGCCATTCCCGCAACAAGCCGTTCTGCAGCGGCATGCACTACTACGTCGGCTTCGCCGACCCGCCGCCCTCCGACGAGCCGTCGCTCTTCGAATGGGCCGGCGGGCTGCCCGCGCTGACGCGGATGACGCAGATCTTCTACGAGAAGTACGTCCCGCAGGACGACCTGCTCGCACCGCTGTTCGCCCGGATGTCACCGGACCATCCCCAGCGCGTCGCCGCCTGGCTCACCGAGACCTTCGGCGGCCCCAAGCTCTACACCGAGCAGTACGGCGGCTACAACCACATGGTCGCCGAGCACGCCGGCAAGACGCTGAGCGAGCAGTGGCGAGCCCGATGGGCGCAGCTCATCGGACGGGCCGCCGACGACGCCGGACTGCCCACCGACCCCGAGTTCCGCGCCGCGTTCGCCGGCTACATCGAGTGGGGTTCCCGAATCGCGGTGGAGAACTCCCAGCCCGGCGCGACACCGCCATCGAACATGCCGGTGCCGCAGTGGTGGTGGGTGTGCGAGGCCAAGCCCGGCTCCCGCGTCTCCGCCCTCGCCACTCCCGAGGAAAAGCCGCAGGTGCAGATCCCCGCATCGGACGAGCCGGTCGGTTTCGCCGAGCACGTCAAGCCGCTGTTCCGCGAGATGGACCGCAAGTCGATGAGCTTCGTCTTCGACCTGTGGTCGCACGAGGACGTCACCCGGCACGCCGATGCCATCCTGGACCGGCTCCGCCAGGGCACCATGCCCTGCGACGGCGCCTGGCCCGCCGAGCACGTCGACCTCTTCGCCCGCTGGATCACCGAGGGGACCCGACCATGAACGACGCGCCGGGGGCATCGGCCATACCGCAGCCTGGCCGAAGCCCCCGGCGCGTTCGGCGCTCAATGATCCTCAACAGGTCGAGCTCATCCCCGAACGCCGCGCGCTGCTCGACCGCGCCGACGAGTCGCTTCGCGCGGACGACCGCGATCGAGGACCCGCCTTCGGATTGAGACGATGCCCGCCAGGATGTCCAGTACGGTCTTTGACTGACATTTGTGGCAATACGGCGAAAGGGATAGACACCATGCGAAAGGTGCCGCTCATCGCCGCCCTGGCGGCAAGCCTCACCGGTTGCGGCCTCGTTCCCGGCCCCTTCGCCCAGCCGACCGCCCCGCCCGGGCCGATCTCCCCCGCCCCGTCCGCCTCGGCGTCCATACCGACGCCCTCGCCCTCCCCGCCGGCCGAGCGTGTCCGGCTCACCGTCTCCGACGCCAAGAAGGCCGCGGCCTCCTGGGTGGCCGAGCACAACAGAACGATCAAGGATCGCGACTGGTGGGATGACTCGTCCAAGAGGGACGAGCTGTTCTGGGACGGCACCCGGCACGAGGTGGTCATCGATCAGGGCCACGTGGAGGACGGCGAGAAGGACAAGGCCCGCAGGCCGATCCGGTTGACCGGCAGGCAGACGTACTACGTGCCCCGCCAGCAGCCGCCCGGCGGGGAGTGGTTCATCCTCCAGGCGACCTACAAGGGGCAGGACCGGTCACACGTCCTGGCCTTCTGGCGGCCGGAGGGCGAATCCTTCAAGCTGGCCGCGAAGACCCCGCTGCACTACGGCCACCGGATGCCCGCACCGCGCCTGGACGCCGAGGGATACGTCACCGCCGCGTCACGGGTGAACGGCACGGCCATCGCCCTGGAGTACATGACCTTCTGGAACTACTCCACGAACAAGAAGGCGGGAAGGTCCGGCTACCGGCTGGCCGGAGACAACTACAGTCGCCGCGCCTACGCCAGCGTCTCCAAGGGCATGTACATGGGTTTCGGGACGTTCACCGCCTCCTACGGCTTCCGCACCGAAGACGGCGGCTCGTTCTACGTCTTCAGCCTGCTCAACCGTCCGCAGTCGATCACGCAGGTCCTCACCGTCGGCGCGTTCGTCCCCCGGGGCGGCAAGGCGATCCAGGAGATCGCCGGAGACTGGTACGCCTAGGTTCGTAGGCGGTGGCCTGGCCGTTTCCAGGTTTCAGCGCTGTCTGAAGGATCTGCGGTAGTCGCGGGGCGGCACGCCGCGGCGGAGCGCGAACTGCTCCCGGAACACGGCGGCGCTGCGGTAGCCGACGTGATGGGCGATGTTCTCGACGGGTAGATCGGTGGTCTCCAGGAGCTCTTCGGCGAGGTTCAGGCGCTGGGCGAGCAGCCAGGCGTGCGGGGTCGTGCCGGTGGCGGCCTTGAAACGGCGGGCGAAGGAGCGGCGGCTCATCAGGGCGCGGGCGGCGAGATCGTCGACGGAGATCCGGCGGTCCAGGCCGGCCCTGGCCCAGGCGATCACCTCGGAGAGACGCTCGTCGTCGCCGTCGTCTGGGACGGGTGCGGGCAGGTACTGCAGTTGACCACCACTGCGGTAGGGCGTGGTCACCAGGTCGCGGGCGATCGCGTTGGCTCGCGTGGCGCCGTGCTCGCGACGGATCAGGTAGAGGCAGAGATCGATACCCGCCACGGCGCCCGCGCCGGTGACGATGCGGTCCTGGTCGACGTAGAGGGACTCGGGACGGACCCGCACGGCTGGGTGGCGGGCGGCGAGGTCGGCGGCGAAGCGCCAGTGGGTGGCCGCCTCCAGGCCGTCGAGCAACCCGGCGGCGGCCGGCAGGAACGTGCCGACGCAGTGGGCGGCGATGATCGCTCCCCTGCCGTACGCGGCGCGCAAAGCGGCAAGGACGGCCTGCGGCGGGTCGGTGCGAAACTCCACCCCTGGCAGAGCCAGGACCAGATCGGCGCCGGCGAGCCGGTCCAGGCCGTGCTCGACCGGCAGGGGCAGGCCGAGGTCGGTGCGCAGCGCGCCGGGCCGCTCGGCGCAGATGGCGAAGTCGAAGCCGGGGCGGCGGAAGATCTCGTTCACGATGCCCAGCCCCAGCGCGGCGACCCCCTGCGGGGCATAGGCGGCGACCGATCGAAACTTTGGCACAAAACCCACCATAATGGGTATTGTGACCACTGTTCGGGGAGTCGCGTCGTCGTCAGACTGCTTTCCATGACCGACGCACCCGTTTCCATGACCGACGCACCCAGCGGCCGTTCGGCCGCCTTCCATATCCTCGCCACCGGCTACACGACCTCCACGGGACCCGGCGTGGCCGCGACCGTGTCCTACGTCACCGAGGGCGACCTCAGAATCGTGGTGGACCCCGGCATGGTCGCGAGCCAGTCGGTGATCACCGACGCGCTCGCCGATCTCGGTCTCAAGACAGATGACATCACCGACGTGGTGCTCAGCCACCACCACCCCGACAACATCCTCAACGTCGGCCTGTTCGGCCAAGCGCGGATCCACGACCACAAGGCGATCTACCGGGGCCATGAGTGGACGGACCGGGACGCCGAGGGCTACGAGTTCTCTCCGTCGCTCAGATTGATCGCCACCCCTGGCCACAGCGCCGAGGACATCACTCTCCTGGCCGGTACCACCGAGGGGGTCGTGGCCTTCGCGGGCGACCTGTGGTGGCGCGCCGACGGCCCGGCCGACGACCCGGTCACTATCGACCGCCAGATCCTTCGGTCCAGCCGGGAGCGTGTGCTGGCCATCGCCGACCTCATCGTCCCCGGCCATGGCGCGCCCTTCGCCCCGACAGCGGCCACCCCTCGCTGACACCTGGAAATGCCAAGATCAACAGCTGGCCCAAGGCCTTCACCGACCTCCGCCTCCGCGCCGCCGTCGTCGACCGGCTCGCCTCCGGCGGCGGCATCATCGAAGCCGGTACCCAGCCCTACCGCCTCGCCGGACAAAGGCTCGAACCGGTTCTGAGGGGACTTTCGCGAGAGGCGACCTGAGCGAACGTCGAAGAGGTGACCGGTTCCGACGGCCGTCACAACCGGTGGTTTCCGAGGAGAGCAACTTCTGCGCGGTGCTAGCCGTGCGCGGTGCTAGCCGTGCGCGGTGTGCTTCGCGGCATGGGCCTGCCGCCACTCCTCGGCCGCCTGGATCATGGTCTGACCGACGTGCTCGAAGAAGTGGCCGATGTCCTGCATCCGGGTACCGGCGGGTGTGGTTGCGCCGAGGACCTGGGCGCCTTGACGGGCGAAGTCGGCCAGCATGGTGTTCTGGCGGGCGCTGGCCATCCAGCCGCGGAACCAGGCGTCGGCGTCGATGACATACCGGTCGCGCCGCCGGCGGGGGTCACGTTCGCGCCGGATGAGCTCCTGCTGTTCGAGTTCGCCGACGGCCTTGGAGATGGAGGCGGGGCTGACCTGGAGGCGCCGGACGAGCTCGGCGGCGGTCAGGCTGCCGTTGTCGGTGACGTACAGGCAGGTGAGCACCCGGGCCGTCATCCGCGGCAGACCCGTGCCGACCATCATCGCGGTGAACTGCTCCTCCAGCTCGTGAACCGCCTCGGGGTCGCGCCCGTGCGCGTCGACCGCGGTAGGCGAGACCTGGGCCGGGGTCGGCTTACGGCGGCGCGCACGGCCTTCGGCCGCCTGCTGTGCCCGGTCGGCCCGGTAGCCCCCGGGGCCGCCATTGCGGGCCACCTCCCGGGTGACGGTCGAGATCGGTCGCTCCAGACCCCCGGCGATCTCGGTGTAGGTGAGTCCTTCGGTCAATCCCTCGGCGATCTTCCGCCGGTCCTGGTGGGTCAGCCTGCCTCCGGGCATCGGTCTTACCTCCGTGTCATGTCTTTCGGTGTGGTCAGTATTGCGTTCGCAGACATTCCATTGCAAACGAGTCGAGGCCAAATTTGCATTCACTCTCACCATCATTGCAAGATTCGATGGCTTCGACCTGCGAATTTACGGTTTTCATAGCTTTCTAGATTGACGAATCTATGAAAGCAAGTTAGCTTTTAGCTATTCGCAAACAAGCGACATGATCGGAGCCGCCCGAACGAGGGCTGCTTGTCGCCGTGATCGGAGCCCCCTCATGACTTCCTTCCTCACCCCCTTGCGCACCTGGCACCGGCCACTGATGGTCTGCGCGCTCCTCATGCTGGGCCTCGTGCTGGCCGCCGGTGTCGGGCTCGTGGTGGACGGCCGGACGCTGCTGGGTGAGTCGGTGTGGGTCAAGCCGCTCAAGTTCGGCTTCGCCTTCGCCCTCTACGCGGGCACACTGGCGTGGCTGCTGACCAAACTACGCAAGGGAAAGCGGCTGGGCCGGTGGATCGGCACCGTCTTCGCACTGGCCGCGACCGTCGAGGTCGGCGCCATCACCGTGCAGGCGGCGCGCGGCACCTTCAGCCACTTCAACGCCGAGCAGACCGACCCGATCACCCTGGCCCTGGTCCCCATCCTCACCTTCGGCGTGATGATCATTCTCATCACGCAACTGATCCTGGCGATCGTCGTGCTGATCCAGCGCACCGGCGGGGCCTCGTTGAACCGAGCGATCCGCGCCGGGCTGGGATTGGCCGTCTTCGGCATGCTGGTGCCGGTCTACTGGCTGGTCGCCGAGATCCACCCCCGCACGGTGACCGACGCCAACGGCCACCAGGTGCCGATGTACCAGGGCCACGGCATTGGCGACCCCGACGGCCACGGCATGCCCCTCACCGGCTGGAGCGTGACCGGCGGCGACTTCCGGGTAGCGCACTTCTTCGCCCTGCACGGCATCCAGGTGCTGCTCCTGCTCACCGCGGTGCTGGCCGCCCTGGCCGCCAAGCACGCCTGGCTGCGCGCCGAAAAGGTCCGCGCCCGCCTGGTCGGCAGCGCCGCCCTCGGCTACACCGGGCTGGTCGCGGTCGTGACCTGGCAGGCCTGGCGCGGCCAGTCCCTGATCCACCCGGACACGGCCACCCTCGCCGCCTCCGCCGCGGTGGCGCTGATCACCGCGCTCACCGCCACCTGGACGATCCTCGCGGCCAAGCGCGCCACCGCGCGGGCCGCCGTCGAGGCCGAGCCCCGCCAGCCGGCCACCCGCTGAACTCCCTTCGAACAACCCCTGAAGGGAATCGACATGGTCTCAGGCCCGCTCACCGCCGAGTTCTGCCCGACCACGTCCCGATAACCGCCACCACGCCGTAGGGCTCGGGGCGGCCCGGGAAGGCGCCGCCCCGAGTCCGTACCCGACCCCCAAGGACCCCGATCATGACTGACCTCGCGATCTCCGCCACCGGCCTGCGCAAGGCGTACGGCGAGCACCTCATCCTCGACGGCGTCGACCTGGACATCACGGCAGGCACCATCTTCTCCCTGCTCGGCCCCAACGGGGCGGGCAAGACCACCATGGTGAAGATCCTGTCCACGCTCATCTCCGCCGACGCCGGCGACGTCTGGATCGCCGGCCACCACCTGACCGAAGACGCCCAGGCAGTGCGCGCCGCGATCGGCGTCACCGGCCAGTACTCCGCGGTGGACGGCCTGCTCACCGGCGAGGAGAACCTCCGCCTGATGGCCGACCTGCACCATCTGGGCCGATCCGGCGGCCGCAGGCGAGCGCGGGAACTGCTCGAGCAGTTCGACCTGACCGAAGCCGCACGCAAACCCACCGCGACCTACTCCGGAGGCATGCGACGCCGCCTCGACCTGGCCATGACCCTCGTCGGCGACCCCCGCGTCATCTTCCTCGACGAGCCCACCACCGGCCTGGACCCGCGCAGCCGCCGCACCATGTGGCAGATCATCCGCGGCCTGGTCGCCGACGACGGCGTCACGATCTTCCTCACCACCCAGTACCTGGAGGAAGCCGACCAACTCGCCGACCGGATCGCCGTGCTCAACCACGGCAACTTCGTCGCCCAGGGCACCGCGGAGGAACTCAAGCGCCTGATCCCCGGCGGGCACGTCCGCCTGCGCCTGGCCGACCCGCGCGGCTTCGCGACCGCGGCCCAGGCGCTGCGCCCGACCTCCCACGACGAGGAGACGCTCACCCTGCACGTGCCCAGCGACGGCGGCGTCAGATCGCTGCGTGCCCTGCTCGACTGGCTCGACAGCGCGTCGATCACCGTCGACGAGCTGACCGTCCACACCCCCGACCTCGACGACGTCTTCCTCGCACTCACCCAGGAAAGAGAACCCGCCCGATGAACGCGCTCAGCGACTCGGCCACGATGCTGCGCCGCAACCTGCGGCACATGCTCCGCTACCCCACCCTCACCCTCATGATCATCGGCATGCCGATCGTCTTCCTGCTGCTGTTCGTCTACGTCTTCGGCGGCGCCCTCGGCGCCGGGCTCGGCCAGGCCGGCGGCCGCGCCGACTACCTCGCCTACATCACTCCCGGCATCATCCTGATGACGATCGCCTCGGGTGCCACCGCCACCGCGGTGACCGTCGCCACCGACATGACCGAGGGCATCGTCGCCCGCTTCCGCACGATGGCCATCTCCCGCGCCTCCGTCCCGACCGGTCACGTGCTCGGCAGCATGATCCAGACCCTGCTCGGCGTCGCGGTCGTCACCGGCGTCGCCGTACTGCTCGGATTCCGCTCGACCACCGGCCCCCTCCAGTGGCTCGCGGCGCTCGGCGTCCTGACCCTGTTCGTCCTCGGCCTCACCTGGCTGTCGGCCGCGCTCGGCCTGGTCTCGCCCACCGTCGAGATCGCCAGCAACGTCCCCATGCCGCTGATGCTCCTGCCGCTGTTCGGCAGCGGTTTCGTCCCCACCGCCTCCATGCCCGGCCCGCTGCGCTGGTTCGCCGAGCACCAGCCGTTCACCCCGCTCATCGAAACCATGCGCTCCCTGCTGCTCGGCACCCCGATGGGCAACCACGCGACCGTCTCCATCTGCTGGAGCATCGGCATCACCCTGGTCGGTTACCTGTGGGCCAGGAGGCTCTACAACCGCGACCCCGCCCGCTGAGCGTCCCAGCTACGACACGGGGTGATGAGCCTGGCCGGTCTGGGGCTGACCGCCGAACAGGAACGCCTCTACCGCTACCTGTTGCGCAACCGTACGCCGATGCAGCCCGATCCGGGACCTGACGAAAGTCAGGTGAGGTCCGTCCGATCGTGCGCTGTGCGGCGCCTCCACCGACTTCTACCGTTCGTCTCCTGTAGATGGAGATCTCGGAGGAAAGTCGATGAAGATACGGAAGGTCGCGGCGATCGCCGGCCTGGCCGGCGTGTTGCTCGCCACGGGGACGACGGCGGCAGACGCCTTGACCGAAGCGCCGAAGGCCGGTGAGCCGAGCGCGACCGCGATCGACCACTACATGCGCGCCTACATCGAGCGGACCCGGCTACCCGGCGCCCTGGTCGCGATCACCAAGGGCGACCGGGTGGTGCGCACCGCGGGTTACGGCCACACGGCCGGCGGCGAGGAGATCACGAAGGAAACGCCGATGCCGCTCGCCTCGGTCTCCAAGTCGTTCACGGCTCTGGCGGTGCTGCGCCTCGCCGACCAAGGCAAGATCAGCCTGGATGCTCCCGTCCGGAAGTACCTGCCCGAGTTCACCATGGCCGATCCCCGCGCCGGGAAGATCACCGTGCGGGAGTTGCTCCAGCAGACCTCGGGGATGAGCGACCAGACCTTCCCCGAGCTGACGCTTCCCGCTCCGGACACCCTCAAGGACGCCGTCGCGATGCTGCGGACCGCCCCGCTCAGCACCGAGCCGGGCGTCAAGATGATGTACCACAACCCCAACTACGCCCTGGCGGCACGGCTGGCCGAGGTGGTGGCCGGGGTGCCGTTCGCCGACTTCATGGCCGCCACCGTGTTCGGTCCGCTCGGCATGACGTCCACCAGGACGGTGAACACCACCATGGACCTGCCCGGCGCGGGTGAGGGGTACATCCGCGCCTACGGCCAGGTCGTCGAGCGCGCCCATCCGAAGTGGTTCGTCAACGGCTCCTACGGCGTCGTCAGCACCGCCGACGACATGGCCAAGTGGCTGATCACGCAGAGCGGCGCCGGCCACGTCTTCCCCAAGGAGACGATCAAGACCGCCCAGACCGCCTCCGGCGTGGGCGGCAGCGACTACGGCATGGGATGGGTGAGCGGGAAGACCGCCGCAGGAGCGCCCCGGCTCCTGCACACCGGCTGGCTGCTCACCCACAACTCCGTGCAGACCCTCCTGCCCGCGAGCGGGTACGGCATCGCCGTCGTCACCAACACCGGGATGGTCTCCGGTGACGACGCGGCCATCATCACCGACGGGCTGATCGACCTCATCGAGGGCCGCCCCGACGCCGAAGCCGTACCCTTCACCGCGACCGCGGACCCCTGGCTGGCCGGTCTGACCCTGCTCAACCTCGGGCTCGGCCTCGTCGGGGTCTTCCGTGCCCGCGGCTGGGCCCGCCGCCGCGCGGGCCGCGCCGTGTGGCGCCTGATCGTACGGCTGGCCCCCTACGCTCTGCCGATCGCGCTCTTCGCCGGTCTCGCCGGCCTGTTCGGCCTCCTGACGCACCGGGTGGGCACGCTGGACCAGATCACCTACGTCTGGCTCGCGCTGTACGTCTGGACCGGCACCGGCGCACTGGCCGCCGCCGCCGTCGTCGTCTCCCGGCTCGTCCACATCGTCCTGACCCGCCGCTCGGGCGTCCCCGCCCCCGCGGGCGGGCCGGCGCCGACCTCGGCCGCGCCATCCCCCTTGGGGTAGCGTGCCTGCTTGACCGGGCGGTATCCGGCTTCCGGGTGCCGCCTCCGCGAACGGCGAAGGCGGGGCCGATGATCCGAGTGCTGCTGGCGGACGACGAGGCGATGATGCGGGCCGGCGTACGCGCCATCCTCGGCGCGGCCGATGACATCGAGGTCGTCGCGGAGGCGGCCGACGGGCACCAGGCCATCGACCTCGCGCTGAGACACCGCCCGGACGTCTGTCTGCTCGACATCCGGATGCCGCGGCTCGACGGGCTCCAGGCGGCGGCCGAACTGCGCCGGGTCCTCCCCGAGACCGCCGTCGTGATGCTCACGACCTTCTCCGAGGACGAGTACGTCGCGAGCGCGCTCGGCTCCGGCGCGGCCGGCTTCCTCCTCAAGTCCGGCAACCCACGCGAACTGATCGCCGGCGTCCAGGCCGTCGCCGGAGGCGGCGCGTATCTCTCCCCCGCCATCGCACGGCGGGTCATCACCCACCTCGGTGCCCGGCAGTTCAGCAAGCAGGCCGCCGCCCGCGCCCGCGCGGAAGAGCTGACCGACCGCGAGCGCGAGGTCCTCGCCCTGGTCGGGTCCGGCCTGTCCAACGCCGAGATCGCCCGGCACCTGCATGTCGTCGAAGGCACGGTCAAGGGGTACGTCAGCCAGATCCTCACCCGCCTCGGCCTCAAGAACCGGGTGCAGGCCGCGATCCTCGCATACGAGGCGGGCCTCGTATCCGAGGAGGAATCCCTACTTTCGTCAGAGTCGCCGGTACGCGGGCATCGGCGATCCTGAAGTCATGCGCAGCGTGTCCGGCCGGCTCTCCCGGCTTTTCGACCTCGGGCTGTGGCTGGTGGTGTGCGCGCCACCGATCACAGCGGCCTTCTCCCCGCATGGGCAGGATGTGGTGACGGCGGCCGTGGGCGTCCCGCTGCTGGGGGTCGCGGTGGCGCTGAGCCGGAGATGGCCGCTGGTGGCGCTGGCCGTACCGGTGGCGCTGAGTCTGACTCTGGACCCGCAGATGTTGACCCCTCTGTACTGGACGGCGCTGGTGCTCTTCGGCTATCTGGCCGGGCACCGGATGACGACCGTCCGTCCGGCGCTGTGGTTCTTCGCGGCCGTCGCCGCCGCCGGGCTGCCGCTGTGCGTGCTCGTCCTGCGTGATCTTTGGGGCTGGCCCACGCAGCTGCTGACGCTGCTGTTCGCCGTGGGCCTGCCGTGGTTGCTGGGTCGCTACCGCCGCCAGTACGCCGAGCTGGTCGCCACGGGCTGGCGGCTCGCCGACCGGTTGGAGCGCGAGCAGCGGGCCTCCGCCGATCGCGCCCGTATCCGGGAACGGGCGCGCATCGCGGGAGACATGCACGATTCGCTCGGCCACGACCTGACGTTGATCGCGGTACGAGCCAGCGCCCTGGAGCTCGACCCCGGGCTGGACGCCCGGCAGCAGGCGGCCGTCGGCGAGCTGCGAGAGGCCGCCGGGGCCGCGACCGAACGACTCCGGGAGATCATCGGCGTGCTGCGCGCGGACGACGAGCGGCCGCCCAGGGTCCCGTCCACGGAGAACGTCGAGACTCTGGTCGAACGCGTGCGAGACTCCGGAATCACGATCACGCTGGAACGTCTGGGCGACACGGAGGACCTACCGCCCATGGTCGGCCTCGCCGTCCGCCGCGTGCTCCAGGAAGCCCTGACCAACGCCGCCAAACACGCACCCGGCGCGGCCGTGCATGTCCGGCTCGTACGGGATGAGGCGATCCTCGGTCTCCGTGTGGTCAACGACCCGACCACGGCGGCCCCGCTGCCGGGCGTGGCCTCGGGCGGCTCCGGGCTGGTGGGACTCGACGAGCGCGTACGTCTCGCGGGCGGCACGCTGCGCACCGGTTCGACCCCCGAGGGCGGCTTCGAGGTCGTCGCCGAGCTGCCGGTCGCCGGCGGCGTGATCCCACGTCCGCCCGGTGCCGTCCGGCCCACCGCCTCCGCCGTGGAACTGGCTCGTGCCCGGCGACAGGTGCGCCGTCGGCTGATACAGGCCGTCATGGTCCCTCTGGCGGTACTGGCCGGGATCCTCCTGCTCATGATCCCCATCAGCTTCGCCAGATCCTCCTTCTCGGTCCTGGATCGGGACCGGTACGAGCGGCTGACGGTAGGCGACACGCGCGACGACGTGCGCTCTCGGCTACCCGCGTTCACCAGGGACGGCCTGCCGGACGGCGCCCCGCCCGCGCCCAGGGGCGAGGAATGCGTCTACTACAACACGAGAACGGCCTCGGACGACGCCTACCGGTTGTGCTTCGTCCACGGGCGGCTCGTCTCCAAGGCGATCGTGGGAGGTTCGGGGTAGCCCGATCGCCGCCCGAACGGGAACCGGCGCTCCTTCGGGAAGAAGCACCGGTTCTCAGCGTCGCCCTCTCAGCGTCGCCCTCTCAGCGTCGCCCTCTCAGCGTCGCCCTCTCAGCGTCGCCCTCTCAGCGTCGCCCTCTCAGCGTCGCCCTCTCAGCGTCGCCTTCTCAGCGTCGCCGGTTCTCGCCGCCGCCGGACGTCACCGGCTCACTGGCGCCGCCAGAGGGCCGGGACGTTGGGCGGCTCCCAGCCGGGCAGTGCGGTGTGCTGCTGGAGGCATTGGTAGGTGACACCGTTGTAGACCGCCTGAGCGCCGGCCGCGTAGGCGGTGCCGGCGGTCCAGGGGCCGGCAGGTCCCTGGGTGGGCGAAACGGTGGGCGTGGGCGTCGGGGTGGGCGAAACGGTGGGGGTCGGGGTGGGCGTGGGGCTCGGCGACGGGTCGGAGCCACCGCCGACCTTGACGTCGACGCAGTTGTAGAAGGCCATCGCGGTGTCGGCGATGTTCCAGATGGCGAGCACCTTGAGGCGGCCGGTCCGGCCTCCCAGGTCGACCACGTGCGAGACCGTGGAACCCGGCACCTTACCGCGGTCGTCGAACACCGCGATGCGGGTGCCGCCGACGAAGTACTCCCACGTGCTGGTGGCGTGACGAGCCTCGATCCGCCAGTTGAAGGTGACCGAGTCCCCGACGTTGGTGACCGGCCAGGCCTTGCCGTCATCGTCGAGCGGGGCCCAGCGGGCGTCGCCACCGCTGCAGTTCCGCTGCCCCTTGGGGCCCTCGACGCTGGCCGGCTCCCAGATGATCTGCCCGCAGTTGGCGACCCTCCCCTGTGCGCAGAGGGCCTGCCTGCTGGGAGGGGAAGTGATGTAACCGTGCGCCAGGGCGGGCGAGGCGACGAACACCACGGACGCGACCGCGATGATCGTCGCCGCTAAGACTGTGATCAATTTGCGCATGTCGTGCTTCCTTTGCTGGGGGGTGAGCCCAAATATAAAGGAAACTTTACTAACAGTAAATATCCGTCCGACTCCGATCGAGCCAGGCGGGAGATCCGTCCGACTCCGATCGAGCCAGGCGGGAGATCCGTCCGGCTCCGATCGAGCCAGGCGGGAGATCCGTCCGGCTCCGATCGAGCCAGGCGGGAGACAGGGGAAACGAGACGACGGCCCCGCCCACACGCGCGGAGCCGTCGTCAGGTTCTACCGAGGCGGTATCCCGTCGGACACGGCACTCGGCACCGGGGCGTAGCCGGCGGCCCGGGTGGTGAAGGTTCCCCGGCCCTGGGTTCGGCCACGCAGCCGGGTCGCGTAGCCGAACGACTCGGCCAGCGGCACGGTCGCGGTGATCACCATCGTGCCCGCCCGTGCGGTCGAGCCCGAAACCCGGCCCCGTCGTGCCGCCAGGTCGCCCAGCACCCCACCGACGGCGTCGTCGGGTACGGTGACCGTGACCTCGACCATCGGTTCCAGCAATGCCATCACGCTGGCGCGCAACGCCTCCCGCAGCGCGAGCCGACCGGCCGTCCGGAACGCCATCTCCGAGGAGTCCCTGGGATGGGTGGCTCCATCGGTCAGCGTGACTCGCAGGCCGGTCACCGGGTGACCGGCGAGGGGACCCTCGGCCAGGGCGTCCCGGCAACCGGCGTCCACCGCCCGGACGTACTCCCTCGGCACCCGTCCACCGACGACGGTCGAGCGGAACACGAAGCCCGCCGCGCTGCCGCCGCCGTCGTCACGGGCGGCGTCCGGGGCGATCTCCAGCGCTTCCACATCAAGGACGACGTGGGCGAACTGGCCGGCGCCTCCGTCCTGCTTGACATGTCGGTACAACAGCCCGGACACCCCGCGGACGACCGTCTCCCGGTAGGCCACCTGCGGTCGGCCGACGCCGACGTCAAGCCCGCGAGCGCGACGAACCCTCTCCAGCGCGACCTCCAGATGCAGTTCGCCCATTCCCGACAGCACCGTCTGGCCGGTCTCGGGGTCGGTTCGAACCACCAGTGAGGGATCCTCCTCGACCAGCCGCGCCAACGCCGACGCCAGCCGATCGGTATCGGTGCTTCTGCGGGCCTCGACCGCCACGGAAACCACCGGATCGGCCATAGCCGGCGGTTCGAGGACCAACGGCGCCGCGGGTGCGCACAGGGTCGTCCCGGCGCGGGCCGCCTTCAGCCCGACCACCGCGACGATGTCCCCCGCCACCGCCCGGTCCACCTCCGTGTGCCGGTCGGCCTGCACCCGCAGGATCCGGCCGATCCGCTCGGTGCGCCGCGCGCCGGCGTCCAACACCGCATCTCCCTTCTGGATCGTCCCCGAGTACACACGCAGGTAGGTCAGCCGCCCGGTGGCGGTCGAATTCACCTTGAAGACCAGCGAGGCGAACGGCGCCGCCGGGTCGGCGACCCGCTCCTGCACCGCGCCGTCCCGGGTACCGCGCACCGCCGGCACGTCCAGGGGCGAGGGCAGGTAGGCCACGACCGCGTCCAGCAGCGACTCGATGCCGCGGTCGCGGTAGGCCGACCCGCACAACACCACCACGCCCTCACCCGTACGGGTCAGATCGCGCAGTGCGGCGGCAAGTGTCCGTGCGGAAATCACTGACTCCGTGCAGAACTCCTCCAGTGCGACCGGGTGCAGTTCGGCCACCGCCTCCTCGAGTAGCCGACGGCGCCGGTGCGCCTCTTCCCGCAGAGCGTCCGGCACGGGGCCTTCTTCGAAGGTCTCGTGGCCGTCAGCCCAGACCAGCGACCGCATACGCAGCAGATCCACCACCCCGGTGAACCCGTCCTCCCGCCCGATCGGCAACTGGGCCACCAGCGGGGTCACCTGCAACCGCTCGCGGATCGAATCGACCGCCGTGTCGAGATCGGCGCCCGCGCGGTCCAGCTTGTTGACGAAGGCGATCCGCGGCACCCCGTACTGGTCGGCCTGCCGCCACACCGACTCGCTCTGCGGTTCGACCCCCGCGACAGCGTCGAACACGGCGATCGCGCCATCGAGCACCCGCAGCGAGCGTTCCACCTCGTCGGAGAAGTCGACGTGACCCGGGGTGTCGATCAGGTTGATCCGGTGGCCGTCCCAGACGCAGCTCACCGCCGCCGCGAAGATGGTGATCCCGCGATCACGTTCCTGGGAATCGAAGTCGGTGACGGTCGTCCCGTCATGCACTTCGCCGCGCTTGTGGGTGGCGCCGGTGACATACAGAATCCGTTCGGTGATGGTGGTCTTACCGGCATCGACATGGGCGAGGATGCCCAGATTACGGACGCCGGTCAACGGATCGGGGAGATGACGGTGCAGGTTGGTACGCATGCCCATAGCCCTTAGAACAATCCAAACAGGACAGCGCAATCGCCGGGCGAGACGGCCTGAGGTCAGGCCGCAGAAGACCTGAGGCGGAAGACCTGAGGCGGAATAACCGCATCGCGACATATCCAGCCGGTTACTTCAAAACCGGACAGATAACGTCAGGCGTTCGTCACGGACGTCCGATGCCGGCCGCGCAGCCGACACCGGGTACCAACGAAGACACCAGAATCACCTCATACCGTGACCGGGGAATGACCACAGCGGTGCGATAGCGCACAGCCGTCTCCCCTCACTCGTAAGGTGCGCGCCACAGTGTCATGGCGGCGCGTTTCATGACGAATGTACTGAATCCAGCATGGGCGGGAAACCGGTTTTCTCGCCGGCGACGACGCACCGTCAACCACGGGCCTGAACCGTTCCGGGTCGATCCGGGTTAGGTGGCCGCGGGTGTGCTACTCGGCCCCGACGGCCCTCAGGTGATCGACTACGGCGACCCTGACAGATGGAACCGGCACTCTGCCGGCCGGGCCCGTGGTGGCCATCCTCTCCGGCGGAAACGTGGCGGTCCGTCCGACGCCGACGACATCGCCGACGACATGACGAGCTCGCCGTTCGGAACTGTTCGGCACTGTTCGAAACCCTTATAAATGCACGCCTCAATCCCCTTGAATGGGGACGTGGCGGAAAGCGCTTCGAGGCGGGAAGTCGCGCCCTTGGATACCGATTGAGGCCGTCGGAATATCGCGGTATCCGAGGGCGATACGAGCCATACCGGCGACAGTTCGCATCCGGGCGGCAAGACGGCCGGATCCGCTCCCCATGCCGCCACTCTTTCCGAGCAACGTCCTCGATAAACGGAAGGCCAAAAGGTGACATTGGACCAAAATCGATCAAATGTCGAGATTCGACACTCCCGCGACCGCCGGACCAACCGCTCCTTGAGAGCTCTTCACGTGGCGCTCGAACAACTCAGCTCGTCCACGGGATTCGACGTGATCACCGTGTCGGACATCACGAAGCTGGCCGACGTCCACCGCTCCACCTTCTACCGGCACTACCGCGACAAGTTCCACATGATCGAGACCCTCCACGCGGACGGCACCCGGAATGGCCTGAGTTCGCTTCTCGCAGCCACAGGCCATCCGGTCGCTCCCTGTCGATTCGTGGCGGCCCTCGTCGAGGTGCTGGAGCACTTCGCCGCGTACAGGAGCCTTTACCATGCGCTTCTGGTACACAGGAGAAGCACCTGGTTCGAGCAGTGGCTCAATGCGCACTGGACCGAATTGATTCACCGGATGTACAGCAGCCCCTCCTCCTCGTTGGCCCTGCCCGGAATCAACGACGCCGTCATCGACCTCAGGACCCGAATCACCGTCGAGACTTCCCTGGCCACACTGAAGTGGTGGGTTCAGGGTGACTGCCCGTTGACCGCCGGACAGCTCGCATGCTGGTATACGAGGCATATGACGAACGGACTTTCCCGAACCGTCATGCCCTGCCCGTCCGGCATCCACTAGCATCACGCCGAATCGCCGCCGGGGGCAACGAGATCTCCGCACCGGGCCCGCTGCTCGGACCGGTCGGGCCGGACGGGTCGCGCTCATCATGACCGCGAGTGGTCCACCGACGAAACGGGTCGATCACGCCGGCGGACCGGAGACCGCGGCGAAACTCTCAGGACTCGCGGTGGAGGTCCCCGTCCTCGGTCGATCCTCCGGCGACGGCGGGGATGACCATCAGAACGTCGTCTTCCCCCACCTCTGTCGCCAGGCCACCGGTCGACCTGACGTCCTCGTCATTGAGGTAGATGTTCACGAACCTTCTGACACCGGCCGAGTCCATGATTCGCTCGTAGAGCTGGGGATGGATCGATCCGACTTCCGAGAGGACCTCCTCCAGCGTGCCCGCGGAGACCCGGATCTCTTTCGCGTGAGCCGCCGCCGGTCGCAGGGCGGTGGCGAGGACGATGCGCGCCATGTGTGGTCCTCCTCTGTCAGACGCCCATGGACGCCGAGTCATTCGGTTTCCCGATGAAGCTGCGGACGAGTTCGACCGCTTCAGCAGGTTCGTCCGCGTACCAGTGAATCCTCGTGATCGGGTGCTCGGCCTTGCGCAGCTTCACGCTGTGCGTCGCGCCGAGCTCGACGACCACGTTCGTGGAGCTGGAGACCTCCATCACGAGGTCGTCGCCGACCACCTCTGCCGACCTGCGCATCCCCCTGCTCTTCTTCTCGATTCGCGCGGATCTGATGAGGGAGGTCGGTATGGAGATGTCATAGAACGAGGCGAAGCGCAGACGGAGCCTTCGAGGGCTGACGCAGTGGGGGTAGACGTAGAGCGTGGCCACGAAACCGGCCAGCCAGAGCACCCCGAGGACGCCCAGGACCAGCATGACCGTCCGGGCCGTGGGCCAGGGCAGTGCGGCATGGACGACCACGAGCAGCACACCGTCGGCGATGAGGACCAGCCACATGGTCAGCCGGACGTCCTTGCCATAGGCGATGGCGGCCTCGTCCGCACCGGCGTCCTTCTTACGGCGAACCGCCAGGTAGAGCGCACGCCACAGGAGCAGGTCCTGCTTGAAGACGGCGGCGGCCGGCGCGGGGAGGACCGCGTCCAGGGCGGTTGTGGCCGCGCCGACCTCGTCGTCACCGTCCGCGCGCGCGTCACGGTAGGTGGACCATGCCGCTCTCGCCTGCACGAGTACGAGCACGAAGAGCAGCGACTCGATGACCAGCACGATCTGAACACCGGTACCGAGATCGATGACGCCGGTCGCCAGAAGCGCCAATTCGAGCACGATGACGGCGGGAATCAGCCATCGCCCCACTGAGGCGATCCTTCTCGCGAAGGGCTTGCCTCCGGGGCTCAAGGGCCTACTCCTTCCATTTCTTCTCGAACACGATCCAGGCCTCCCTGATCAGGCGGTTTTCGATATAGGAGTACGGCAGCCACCCGTAGCCCCGCGCGGCCCACCCGAATCCCCAGCTGTTGCGCACCAGAAACGCGCCGGTCGCCTCTCCCCCACCGCATGTCCGATCATCGTCGTATCCGGCGATGATTACCACATGCCGTCCGAATGTCACCGCGCCGACCGGCGGGAGGGGGAGGACGTGACTCCGGAACGAGGAAAGCTGAACGGGATGGAGTGGCATGTCGACGGCCACCGGAATTCCGCTGAGAATGTACTGCCTCAGTACGCGAAGGTGATCGACGGGATCACCTGTCCCTCTCATTACCCGGCCATAGGTTATTCCCTTACGGGCCGCCGCCCGGACGAAACATGAATGCGGTGGATCCGCGTTCTCCCGGCCTGCCGTAAACGGCCATTCTTCCTCTCCGACCATACCGTACGTGTCCCAGGCTTCGAAGCTCCGGAACAGATTGGATCCGGCCCTGTCCCTTTCCCCGGTCATCAGGCGGGATGTGCGGTAGTTGAAGAGAACGGAGGCGACGAAATCGTCTTCCCCGCTCCGGCGCGCATAGTAGCCGGCGATGCCGGCGGCGACGGCGGCCGTGCACAGAGGAATGTTCCCCTGGTCCACCACCGGGGGGAACCAGGAGGTGAGATTCCAGGAGGCCGGCGTTTCGAGTCCGTTCACGGGCTCGGCCGCCCAGGGTGTCCGGGGAAAGGCCACGGCGTGTCACCCGCCTACCCCGTGGCGGTGCCGGTCATGTGACCGGCGCGCATGACATTCATCAGCCGGTCGTGCCGGATTTTCGTCGCTCGGGAAAAAGCCTTGATCGCCGCCGAACCGAACTCCTCGCCGAGCCGGGGTTCGAGGTCGTAGTGGCCGAAACCGTCCGCGCCTCGCACCAGGAGGGCGCTGTCCGGACCGGCCAGGGGCCGCACCCCCGGATGGATGAAATCGATGGCGAAACATACCCGATCCGTCAGGCTCACGCTGGGGCCGGAGCTGTGAATCGTCGTGGGGAAATGCAGCGAGCATTGACCTGCGGTCAGCGTGACGTCGACGGCGGTCTCGTCGTCCACGTCGAATTCGACCTCCTCGCCGCGCAGGAGGGCGGAGACACCGGACCCCCGGTAACGGTGCGGCATGATGCCGCCGTCGTGCGTTCCCGGGGCGTAGCGCATCGTGCCGTTGTCCCGGTCGGTGTCGGTCAGCGCTATCCACATGCGCACGGCCTTGCCCTGGAAACCCTCCCAGCCGAAGTACGGAGCATCCTGGTGCCAGGCGAGTTCTCCCGGGCTCCCCGCCTTCCTGAAGAACAGGTTCGTCGCCCAGACGAGCAGGTCGGGCCCCAGTATGTTCTCCGCGACGGTCAGAACGCGGCCGTCGTGCACCAGGCGATCGGCCCACCCGGCGACCAGATGGCTTTTCGGGTACGTCCAGTGATGGCCGAGGACCCCACCGACCCTGGTGGCGATCTCCTCGTATCGGCGCACGTCTGCGAGGATCTCCGCGGCCTCCTCCCGGCCGAGGAGGTCCACCGGGAAACAGAACCCTTCCGCGTGGAGCCGTGAGAGTTCCTCACGATGCGAACCTGTCATGCCGCGGGCCCCTCCTGCGGGGTCGCCGGCCCGGCCGGGGGCAGGCAGGCCACGACCCTGGACATCAGCTCGGTCGCGTCGTCGCGTTTGGTGTCGGGCGCGGAGGCGGCGAAGAACTCCTCGACGCGGCGGTGTTCCGCGTCGGCGATCTCCCCGGTGAGCAGCCGGAGCACCCGGGCGACCGTCCGCTCGGGGAAATAGAGGCGCTTGGCCGTCCGCAGGAAAAACTCCCCCGTGCGCTCTTCGAACGCCCCGGCGGACAGCCCCGCGGCGATGGCGAACCTCATGTTGACCAAAGGCTCGGAGATCGGCTGGAAGTCCTCGTCCGAATAAACCATGGCTACTTCGTCGTCGGCGTCAATACGCCCCGACAGGTATTCGCCGAAGATCTTTCCGACGCCCTCCATGCCGTACGGCGCGCACTCCACGGCCCGGAGCGCGCCCATGCTCGACGAGCCGAACACCTTGATTCCTCGATCGACGGCTTTCAACACCTCCTTCGGGGAGATCGAGAGGCTCTGCATGAAGCGGCCGTCGACGATGCCGATCACGGTGGGAGGCTCGTCGCGGGCGATGAGCGCGTCGATGTCACCTCGCTGGATCGGCGGCAGGATCTCGATGTCCTGCCGATGCGGCACCGACTCCCGGTCGAGGCTGGGGCCGGCGAACACCACGGCTGTCACAGGATGGCTCCTCACATCAGGCCGGAATCTCGGACTCACGTTTTCTCGCCGCCAGGTCCGTCAGCGCCCGCGTCCACGCCTGCGCGCCTCGAGGCCCGAGCTTGCTGTAGTCGACCCCCCAGGACTCCAGGTGCGGTACGACCACGCGAACCACGTTCACCGGAATGCCCGGCGGTGAGAGGTCCACCACCACCGCGCGATGGATCCCGCGGGAACGAAGCCGGTCCAACATGAACCGGATGTCCGCGACGATGTCGTCGCTCTGCCGGGAGGGGACGTCGGACATCCGGGTGAGCCTGCCGACCGGCCGCCAGGCCCACCCTCCCTTGTCCAGGGTCGAAGATCTCCGCACGTGGTACTGGTTCTTCGGGACGTCCTCACCCGGGAGGCTGATGTCCTCCCGCATCGCCTGGATGTCCACGGCCCTTCCCTGCGCGCATTCTGAGATGGCCCTCAGCAGCGCGACCTCCGCGTCGGGATGCGTCCCGAACCCACCGTGCCCCTTCGAAACGGTCGGTCCCAGGTCTTCGGCGGTCGCCGCCATGAAACTGGGGACGCCGATGTCGGTGGTGATGTTGATCACCCGCATCTCGATGCCGGCCGTACGGACCTGCTGGACGAGGGCCTGCGCGCGCTGCGGCAGGCTCTCCAGATCGATATGGGGATGCAGCTCCTTGAGCCGCTCCGCGACCGCCACCGGCTGACGTGCGACGTGCAGGCCCTTCTCCAGCACCTGGGACAGCTGGCTGCTCAGCAGCTCGGCGATGGTGATCGAGTCCCGTTCGATCACTTCGCAAAGCGCGTGGCAGAGGGCCTCCTCCAGGCTGTTCCCCGATGCCAGGCCGTTGGTGGTGGAGATCTCGTAGGTGGGCGGCTCATGCATCTTGATGTTGTAGACGGCGCAGTCCTGTGCCACAAGGATCGGTTCCTCGTTGAGGAGGTCGAAGCCTTCCACCCAGGAGATGGGCGCGTCATCCCGGTAGTGGCGGGAGAGTTCCAGGTTGTAGTCCCGCGGGTTGAGCACCGTCCGCCCCTGGGAGAGGAGCTCCTCGTAGGAGGCGATGACCGCGGGACGGACCGGCAGCCAGGCGGAGAACCGCTCGATCCCCTCCATGACCGCCGACGTCATGGCGTCGATCGGCCGGGCGCCCTTCCCGTTGTAGACCGATATCACGTCATGCGAGCGCGGAGAGATGGCGTTGTAGACCGGTATCCCTATGCGGTCCAGCCACGTGATGTCCGCCACTCGCGTGATGCCGGCTCGCCGAAGGTGCGGTCGCACGCGCTCCCACGTGGCTTCCGAACTCACCTCGCGGTGAGCGCCCGTCCCGTTGATTTTCGGAACATGTCGCCGAAGGTGCATGGTTCCTCCTCTGAATCGTCCTATGCGCCGGCGAGGCCGGATGACGTCCATCCCGCCGGCGCGTTCAGGTAGGGGTGGCGGATGTCGAGGCCTTCCTCGCGGTACCTGCTCTCGATCGCCAGGAAACGTTCGCGCGGCGAGTCGGCCCCTTCTTCGTGGGCACGCACGAGACCTTCGGCCACGAGCTGGCACCGGTGCAGGCCGAAGCTCGTACGCCGGCCCTTGACCTCGGGCTCCTGCGCGAAGGAGAAGCCCGGCGCCAATCTGAGCGCGAAGCAGGGATGGTCGTCCCTGAACCGGTCCGCCCTGCTGCGGTGGATCGCCTCCAGCACCGCTCGATGGCGTTCCCATGCTCCGGCGCTGATGTAGATCACAAAAGCGTCCCGGCGCTTGAACGCCTCCGGGTGGTTGACGACTTTGAGCTGGAACGGGACCTTCAACGCGTTCAGCGCCCGGGTGGTGGAGCCGACCAGCTCGGGTGCCGCCTCGGCGTCGGCCAGCGTGAGGTAGAGGCGGACGAGCCCGCCGTCCTCCCCGTCCAGCACGCCGTGATCACCGAAGATCGTGTACCAGCCCAGCAGCAGATAGGGCCTGTCGGGCGGCAGGCGTAGTGCCACCGTCCTGCCCTCGGCCGGCGGTCCGTCGGCGAACAGCTCCTCCCGCGAGACCCGCAGGGTCAGGCGGTCCTTGGTGACGAGGTAGTCGTCGTCCCGTTTCTCTTGGACGACCCATCCGTGCCTCAGATGCCCCTGCCCCACGCCGGCCGCCCGGATGCGGTTGACCAGGTCGAAGTCCTCGTGCCCCTGCAGGGACGCCGCGCGGCGGCCACCGCGGAGGAAGAGCTCCGCGGCGAAGTGGTCTCCGGCGTAGTAGGTGAGATAGAGCACGCGGTGCAGGTACGCCAGGACCGGACGCTCCGGATCGACGTCCAGGTCCCGGGGCGGTTGCAGGGTTCCGAGCTCCGGGTGGCGGAAAGTGGCGGAGTCCAGGATCTCGATTTCTTCCGCGATCCGCCAGAAGATCTTTTCGTAGCCGTTCAGCCGACCCACCCCTTTCTCCGGCGCCCATCCGAGAGCAGCATGGACACGATGTCGGGATGCTGGACGAAGCGCTTACCGAAATGCAGGCAGAGATGTCCGATCCTGCCCAGCGCCCCTATTTGCTGGAGCCTGACGGTGGAATGGACGAGCAGCGCTATACCGGCGTACTGCACCAGCCGGCGCACATCCTCTTCGGACACGGACCTGGCCTTCGAGTAAGCGCTCATGAAATCGTGCGCGTTGGCCTGTATCCGTGACACCCAGTCGGTGGCCCCGACGTCGAACCGTACGCGTCGCATCTCGCCGAGAAAGAGCTGGCCGACCAGGAAACCGACGTCGTACATCGGGTCGCCGAATCCCGCCAGCTCCCAGTCGATGAGCCTGACCGGCAAGGCGCCGGCCGACGGCGCCACCGGAAAGAGGACGTTGTCGCCACCCAGGTCGAAGTGGATCAGGCTGTTCGGAGTCCACCGGTCATGAAGTTCCCGGAACCTCGGCTCCAGCTCCTGCATGGACCGCAGGTAGTCGTCGAAGTCCAGGCCGCAGCCGTTGGCGTACTCCCTTGTGCTCACGAGCGTGTCCCGCGGCACCGGAGGCCCCAGCGTCCGGTCATGGTGCCCGTCCCTGATCCCCCGCACCTCGACACCGTGCAAAGACGCAAGGATCCGGGCCAGTGCTCGCAGGTAGGGCTCCGGGACCGGCCTTTCGTTCCCGAGCAGATCGTGCAGGCTGGGACACGGGGGAATCGCGTCGACGACGACTACGCGTGTCTGCGGGTCCACCGCCAGGATGCGCGGGATGGCCGCCCTGATCTCGGGAGGAAGCGCCACCTCGTCGAGCAGGCCGAGCATGGTGGTTTCGTAGTTGTTCTCGACGTCGATGTCCTCATCCGGCCATTTGAGAAGAACGAAGGAGTCGTCCACCAGCCGCACCAGGACCACGCGTCGCCGGGAGATGCACCGCGTCACGGAGATCACT
Source organism: Streptosporangium sp. CA-135522 (assembly GCF_050949235.1). Classification (NCBI taxonomy): domain Bacteria; kingdom Bacillati; phylum Actinomycetota; class Actinomycetes; order Streptosporangiales; family Streptosporangiaceae; genus Streptosporangium; species Streptosporangium sp. CA-135522. The sequence continues at coordinate 218,751 of NZ_CP192026.1, read as the reverse complement.
TCGTGAACACGATGTCCCACGGCGCGAAGGATCCGGCCGACCGATTCGCTGGAGACCAGTTCCTCGTCTTCCATACGCGGGGAGGGGCGCGTGCCCGGACGCGGGATCAGGAATCCCAGCGTCCGGGCACGCAGTAAATCTTCTGGCGAATATCTCATCGAGTGTTCAACCGTCGCACTCGATTCAGCAGTGCGTCGCGGGTGTGACGAGTACACCGGTGAAGGTGCCTTGGATGCTCTCGTCGGGAGAGACCCCGACCTTCTCCTCAAGGAACTGCTGCAGCTCCTCGGCGCTGATTCCAGCAAGCTCGGAGAACGAGACGTCGATCGATCCCAGGTCGATGTCCTGGAAATCGTCCTCCTTGACCCGATCCATGAGCTCTGCGATGAGAGCTTCGTCGACTGGCGCTTCTGGCATTGCTGCCCTCCTCTTTCGGCGGACGAACTCGGAGCCAGATTAATTTGGCGTGACAGAGCCCACAACAGGCACTAATTCCAGCCAGTCGCATATGCAACACTTTCCACGACATGTCGCTTGATCACGTCGTCGCCGTACATTTAGCCTGGCGGCATGTTAAATGCGGCAGGAGCGAGGCGCGGTGCCATCAGGAGTTGATCGCGATCCGGACGCCTCATCGAACTCCCAGGTCGAAACCTCGCTGGACATCACCGACAAAAGCGTGGTGCGATCCATGCGCGGCCCTTTTGTGAACAGGATCTGCATGCGAACGGCGCATGGATATCGATGGATCGAGCACTTGCAGAGATCCAGCGGAATATATCTGGACAATGCCCGCCTCGCCGATGTTTTCCGCGTCATGCCGAAGACCGGCGCGGTCGCCGTGCCCCTCCGCGTCCAGAATCATGTCCTTGCGACGTGGAACGCCGTACCCACCCCCGCGCTGCTGTGCGACCGGATCTTCGACGCCGCGTTCACCGGGGAGGACGGCTGGTGGCACGGAGTCCTCGGCGGCCTGGCCCGTTTTCTGGGGGCTCTGCACCGGCTCCCCGCAGACGATCTCGTGGGCGTCCTCCCGAGCCGGAGCGCCGGGAGTGCTTGGCTCGCATCGGACGGCGAAGCCGCGGCCGGCGTACGGCGAGCCAGGGACCGGCTGCCATCGCACCTGACGCCCCTGATGACGGAAAAGGCGCGATGGCCCGGAACACCACCCCGGAACACCGCCGTCGTCCATGGCAGATTCTCCACGGGAGTATGCGCCCCCACCTCGCCGGTGGCGATCCTCGGATGGCGTGAGGCGGGCATCGGCGATCCGCTGAGCGACGTCGCGTATCTCATGGGAGAGGTTCTTGAGGCGGCCGCTCTGACGGGAGTCGCGCCCCAGACGCTCCATCTCCGCATCGGGACGTTCCTCACCCGGTACCAGACCTCGCTGGGCCGCTCGCTGAACGCCGCCGAGGGTGAATGGCTGAGCGTGCTCACGGCCCGGAGAGTGATCGATCACTACGCGCAGGCGACGTGGGCCCTCGGGCCGGACGACACCTTGCGTGAAGTGCTGCCGAAGGTGGAAAAACAGTGGCTGGTCCTTCACGAGGTGGCGAGCTCATGACCTTTCCCTCGGATCCCTCGGAGCCGAGACAGTTGAGGCTTCTGCTCGGTGTCTGTGGATCGGTTTCGTCCCTGACCGTCCCGCACCTCCTTGCCTGGCTCAGCCTGAAACTGGGCGTAGCCGACGTCCGCGTGGTGCTGACCACGATGGCCCGGCGGTTCGTCACCGAGGAGTCGCTCAGAGCGGTCGCGGCTTGCGAGACGTTCTCCGGCTGGGACGACCTGCCTCCCGGCAGAGACTCACACGTGACAATGGCCAACTGGGCCGAGGTCATCGCCGTCCTCCCCGCCACCGCGAACTTTCTCGGGAAGGTGGCCAACGGCATCGCCGACGACCTGCTGACCTCGATCCTCCTGGCGGCCTCCTGCCCGGTCGTCCTCGTGCCGGCCATGAGCGAGGCCATGTGGGACAAGCCCTCTGTCAGAAGGAACGTCGCACGGCTACGCGACGACGGCTACCAGGTCGTGGAGCCTGGCAACGGCGTCGCCTTCGCGACCGGTGAGGCGGAGTCCGGATCCTTCGGGGATTTCCGGCGCCCGCTGGTCACGGCGGTCGCGCAGGCGCTGGCCAATCGTGGCAGAACACCATCCGAACAAGGAGCCGAGTCATGTTGAAGGCCGACACCTCACTACAGCGCGTCCCCGAGCTCTTCATGGAGTTGGAGAGCGCCAATCTGGTCCGGATCCACCACGATCGACGCGTGTGGGAGTTCGGTCAGCACACGCTTGCGCTGCTCGACGCTTTCTACGCTCCCACCTCCATCGCCGAATGCCTGCAACGCCTCGGGCCACGGCTCAAGAGCCGGCGCGCGATGGAGGAGGCGCTGACGACACTGAGCATGCTGGTGAGCGCGGGCATCCTCACCGAGGAATCGCCGACGGGCTTCACCGACCTGATGTTCCCGACCGGAGGGTACGGGCTGGCCCACCTGAACATCCGCATCCTGGAAGATCCGGTCAGGAAGGCGACCTTCATCCGAGCGATCAACGAGGTGGTGACTCCTGACGATGTCGTGCTCGATCTCGGCACCGGCTCGGGGATCCTCGCCGTCGCCGCCGCCAAGGCCGGCGCCAGACATGTCTACGCGGTGGAACCGGCGAGAAGCGGTGACCTCGCCGCAGAGATAGCCAAGGCCAACGGCGTGGCGGACCGCATCAGCTTCGTCAAAGGCTGGTCCAGCACGACCGAGCTGCCCGAACCCGCCACCGTTCTGACAACCGACATCGTCGGCAATGACGCCCTGGACATGGTCATCTGGGAGTCGGTCCAGGACGCCCGGAAGAGGCTGCTCGCTCCGGACGCCCGGCTCATCCCCTCGTCGTTCGAAACCTATCTCTACCTCGTGGACATGCCCGAGAAGGCCGTAGGTCAGCAGCGCATCCTTCCCCAGCAGATCAAGCGATGGCAGAGCCGCTACGGCATCGACTTCTCCCCCATGCTGGACGCCGACCGAGGGCGAGTCGCGGGATTCTACGAGAGACCGGAGACCGTCCAGCAGTGGCGGCGGATGTCGCTCCCGCAGACGCTGAGCAGGATCGACCTTCGACAGGACGCCCGGGTGTTCGAAGGTGAGGTCACCCTCACCGCCTCCCGGCACGGGACCGTGTCAGGAGCCGTGCTCTATTTCGAAGCGCAGATGTCTCCCGGCGTGTCGATGTCGACCGCCCCCTGGGACGGGGACGAGCTGAGCCACTGGTTCACCGCCTGCTGGGCCCTGGAATCCGAGATCGAGGTCGTCCCCGGCGACGACATCCGTCTTCGTTACCGCTATGAGGGTGATGGACGTGCAAGCCTGGCATTGGCCGGCGACTAGCCCGGCCGTTCACCACCTCGATCGTTTACCCCTACGGGAGGATTCATGAGCCGCTCCGCCGTCCTGGTGGACGCTGACTGGGTCGAGGCCAACCTCGACGCCGACGGCATCGTCCTCGTCGAGGTCGACGAGGACACCAGTGCCTACGACAGAGGCCACATCCGTGGCGCCGTGAAGATCGACTGGAAGCAGGACCTCCAGGACCCGGTCCGCCGTGACTTCGTGGACCGCGAGGGCTTCCAGACGCTTCTTTCCTCCCGTGGCATCGGCAACGACGACACCGTGGTCCTCTACGGCGGCAACAACAACTGGTTCGCCGCCTACGCCTACTGGTACTTCAAGCTCTACGGCCACCACAACGTCAAGCTCCTGGACGGCGGCCGGAAGAAGTGGGAGCTCGACTCCCGCGAACTGGTCAAGGACGTGCCCGCGCGGGAGTCGACGAGCTACCGGGCCGCCGAGCAGGACCACTCGCTGCGCGCCTTCCGCGACGACGTGCTGGCCGCGATCGGCAAGCTCAACCTGGTCGACGTGCGCTCGCCCGACGAGTTCACCGGCAAGCTGCTGGCTCCCGCGCACGTCCCGCAGGAGGCGGCCCAGCGCGGCGGCCACGTGCCGACCGCCCGTAACATCCCGTGGTCCAAGGCGGCCAACGACGACGGCACCTTCAAGTCCGACGCGGATTTGAAGGCGCTGTACGAGGCCGAGGGCGTCGACTTCGGCAAGGACACCATCGCCTACTGCCGGATCGGCGAGCGCTCGGCGCACACGTGGTTCGTGCTGCACGAGATCCTCGGTCAGACGGGTGTGAAGAACTACGACGGTTCATGGACCGAGTACGGCTCGCTGGTGGGCGTGCCGATCGAACTGGGAGAGGCTCGATAATGACGACTCAGGGTTGCGCCGCTCCGGAACATCGGATGCGCGTCCGCCTCTTGAGCGCGGTGGCCAGGGCTTCTCGCACCACCCGGTAAACGGCCGGCTGCGCTACCGGACCGGTAGGCCGGAGCCTGCCGGTCTCCGTCAACTCGGCGGTGAGCCCCGCAGCGCACGAACCCCGGCCCATCGCTGATCGGAAACCCCTTGTCGATCAGCTCGCTATCGGCCCAGAGGAGCGGCGCGGATGGCATCCTGAAAGTCGGCGATCACGAGGAGATCAGCAATGGCCCACCCTCTCGGCACGCAGCCGGCGCCCCGGCGCACCCCTCTCGACGCGGAGGAGAAGATCCGGGCCGAGGCGAACTTCACTCCCTTCGTCGCCCGGCAGCTCGTCGCCAACGGACAGTTCAGGGTGACCGCCGACACACCGGAGATGGTGGAGTTGTTCCAGAGGGTCGCCCGCAGGGTGGGTGACATGCTCCAGCGGCCTGTGATCAGCTACGCCAACGGCAGGTACATCGTGATCACCTTCGACCAGGAGGCCACGGGTCTCACCGATCGGGACACCCGCTCAGTGCGGGAGTGACCGCCAGATCCTCCATGTAGTCGAGCACTTCCGACGTAGTCGAGCACTTCCGGCCAGCGTGCGTCCCGGTGATCCGGCTCGCACGCAGGCCGGCCGTCCGTCATCGCCCATGCCGGCGACCGGCCTGCACCGCCGCAGGCCATCCGGATCGGCCTGCCGGGCAAGACGAGCAGCAGGAGGGGCAGGAAAGCACACCGCATCTACCGAAGTGCGTTGAGCGGTAGCCGAGCCTGCGCAGTGCCTTCTGTAGTTGCTCGACATCGGCCCCCCTGACGCCGGGGACGAGGCTGCGGTGCATCGGCACCTTGCCGGAGAAGACGAACACCGGGCGCCCGTTCACCTCCATCACCACCGCGCCCTCGGCGATCGCGCCCGTCCGGGGGGCACGGGTGGCCCGCTGGGTGGTGTCGCCGCCGCCCACCACCCCGGCCAGCGACACCGGGTACGGCGAGCCGTACTCCAGTGCGCCGCTGACCGCGACGGTACTGACCAGCTTGCGCCGCTCGACTTCGGCGGTGACCAGCGACGGCTTGGGCGGCTTGCGCGCCGCCGCCTCGTCGGCCGGGAAGCGCAGCCGGGTGCTCACTTCCCAGCCGATCCCCGCGACCGCCAAGACCACGGCCAACACGAGTTGAAGGCTTCGGATCCACAACATGGCTCCGCGTAGATGCAGGCCGGCGAGGTGGCTGTCGGGAGTCTTGTCGAAGCGGAAGGCCGGCCCGCGCCACTCTTGATCCGGTTGATGCAGCGCTCCGCGGAGTTGCGCTGGTTGTAGAGATCTGGATCATGGCTGATCGGGCGGCCGCCGCGAGGGCCGTGCTTTGTGCGGTTGGCCGCCCGGTCGGCCTTCTCCGGGATGACGGCCTTGATGCGGCGTCGGCGCAGATAGGCGCGGTTGCCGCCGGAGGAGTAGGCCTTGTCGGCGGCCATCGCGCCCGGCCGGATGCGCGGACGCCCGACGGGCAGGCGGATCTTGACGCGGGCCAGGACGGCGCGCAACTGCGGGCTGTCGCCGGCCTGGCCCGGGGCGAGGACAAAAGACAGCGGACGGCATCGCCGGTCGGCGGCCAGGTAGATGGCGCTTTCCCAGCGCTGACCTGCCGTTCACGCTGTTCCTGCTCGGGTCGTTATCCCCTCTGCCAATGACCGCTACGGTCCCCGCCCGGCTGTGGTCATCCACATCCCGCTCGACCGTTTCTTCATACACGGTCTGACGGCCGAAGCCCTCAATGGGCAGCGTGCGGGCCGCCGAGTGATCGCGGTCTGGCGATCAGGTGTTACTTACTCGCCCCAGAGCATCCAGTACGGGCTGTCCCAGAGGCAGTCCCAATCACTGATCTTGTTCTGGATGAGCATCGCGGTGCCCATCTGCACACACTGGTCGAGTGTCTGGAAGCCCTGGATGGGCCTCATCGTGGCGGCGAGAGAGGCTTGACCCGTGTCCGCGGCGGCACCCGGTGTGCCAACGGCGCCCACCGACACGACCATTGCCGCGGCCACGGCCATGAAGCCCGCTGCTCTCAAGGCTCGGCTACGAATCTGACTTACGGTAGTCATCTTGTCTCCCTGGCTAGGAAAAGGTTGCGTCAACATTCTGTATGATCTTGGTGATTTCGGAAGGGATGGAGCTCACCTTTTTGAGATTTGGGACAGCCTCAACCGCCGGATGCCAGGGAGTAGCCCATCGCCCCACGGGCGTACAGGACGCTTCCGCCGGTCCGGGTACCGGAGATCAGTCCGGCCTTGCGCGGGGCCGCGAGGTGGTCGCCCATCGCACTGACCGAGCACGTCGGGGCCGACACCGCCGGCGCCCGCAATGCCCATGCCGTCCTCACCACTCGCCTCAGATTGGGCGACGAAATCATGAAGTCATTCGGTGGTGAGCTTGCAGCAGGTCCCGGCAGCATCCTTGGAGACCGGCGCGGCTTTACCGCCCTTCAGCCAGGCCCGATGCCACTCACAGGCAAATTTGCGCGTCACGCCCGGCAGGTGGGCCACCCGCGGCGGCTGAATTCCTCCGAATGATATCTCCGCCGCCCGAAGCCGCAGCGCCTCGCGGCGCGGCGCACCGCCGCCTTGATCTCCGTTCGGTCGACTCGGCAGTGCCAGCCACGTAATCCTCGGCGAACCGCTGGAACGCCTCTGGAGACGGATCGACGAGCAGCGCGAACAGGTGCACCGCTCCATCGGGGTCGCTCTCTCCGTCCGGGTACTCGATATCACCTACCTGTCAATGCTCATCACGCGCTTCACGCCATAGGCAGGCGGTCACGATCGGCATACCGTCCTCGTCGCAGGACTCAGTCTCTTCCACATAATGGCGGAAGACATCGGGGACCGAGTCGAGCACTCCCGGCCACGGCCCGTCGTTCCCATATGGGCTCATCATCGCCTCGTGATCGAAGCCGCGAATGTACACGCCTGCATCGGAGAAGACGATGGAGTATTCGTCTCCCGAGCCGTTCCGCATCGAAGCCGTCTTCTCCGCCGGACCCCAGCCCGCGTCGAAGAAGTGGTAGCCGCCCTCCCAGTCCGGACTCAGGACCGCCATTGACCGGCACAGGTCGCCAAGCGCCGGAACATCGGGCAACAGCCGGGCCACATCATGGGCAGTCATAAGCCCCATTCAATCGGACGCAGCGTCCTCCTCACCGGGGCATAGCGGTCGTTTCATCACGCCGAAGCAGCGACAAGAATATGACCAGCACCGCGCCGGCCAAATAATGCATGGCCGGCCCGGCCTCGATGATTTTCCACCCCCCGAAACGGAGCGTGTCCCGGCAGTCATCGGTGACGATCTCGATGGCGAAGGGGATCGTGAACAGCACGGCGATCACCACGAACAGTGCCGCCGTCACCCAGCCGGCGATCGTGCCCCACCTCCCACCAAGGGCGAGAACCACACTTAGGCCAAGCGCCATTACGGCGGTAGGCCAGCCGTTCAACTCCGCGGAAATGGTCCGCCAGCTGATCTCTATCAGCCAGCCGACATCCTGAAAGACGTACGGCTCAGCGCTGAGGGGGCAGGCAAATCCTTCCGCCGTGTAAGTTGGCCCTTCTGGGAAGTACCACCAGACGGTACGTAATGCAGGGGCCGCCAGAGCCGCCAGGGTCAACAGGGGTATCCCCCAGCGCGGGGGAATTTGCGGTAATGGGAGCAAGAATGCCGCCGCTTCATCATGGATGGAGGCGCCCAGCCTAGATCATCTGCGGCAAACGGAGACAGACACCATCCACCCCAGACCCGCGACAGGAGCAGTTGCCCGCACTCGCTGCCTCCGACGTCGCCGGCAACCGGGAGCAATGAGCGATCACGGGACAACATGCTGCACGGATAGCAAAGGGCCACCTCCGGTGATCGGAAGTGGCCCTTGAGCCGTGGCGCGGTCGAGAGGACTCGAACCCCTGACCTTCCGATCCGTAGGGAAGGGCAGACTCCTCGTCAGCGGCGTCCCGGCCTGGTCAGGTGGTGGATACGGGCTGGTGGAGTGTGATCGTGTAAGGCGGTATTGCTGTACACCACCTCCGTGGACGCAACCTTGATGCTTGGCGCCGACAGCGCGCCATAAGGCGAGGCGGATCACGTACTTCTCCCGGTGACAACCCACACCGAAGGCCGCCAGTCCCCTTGCCTGACATCGGCCGTTTGCGGGGGACCAGAACGCACATACGTTGCGGCCGATTACAAGGTGTACAAGACGAAAGCGCTCCCGCTCCTCCGAAGAAGGCGGGGACCGTGCTGTGCGATCGGTTGAGGTTGCGGCAGGAACCGCACCCACCTCGGCGACATGAACCGTTCGCGCATCCTGGTAGATCGGCTGGAGCCTGCTCTGCGACAGGAACCGGCATCCAGCAAGGCGTCCTCCACCCGAGAAGCAACCAGGGATAGCTCTGTGTGACGACAGAGACAGTAGACACTTAAAGTGACCGACTGTTTACAGTGTGCAACGAACGGCCGTGGACGCGGCCCCAGGCACCGGAGACATCCATGCGACATACCATCCCCAAGGTCGCCACCCTCGCAGCGGTTGCGATGCTCGCCCTGACCACCCCTGCTCAGGCCCAACAGACCGACGCCCCCCAACACACCGCCACCGACTCGGCGGCCTACTTCGAGTTCACCGACATCACCCGGGAAAGGGCCGTTCTCCAGCTCACCGACCCGGCCAAGATCCAGCACGCCAGGGACCTGCTCAGCGGCGCCGCCACCGACAGGCCCCACGTCGTCGGCAGGATCGTCAAGCGTCCCGCCCCCTACAACCCGCGCTGGAGCTACCACTACAACCCCGACACGATCGACTTCTTCGACAACTTCATCGAGGTGTGCGACGCCACGATCCCCTACGTCGAGGACCACTTGGACGAGGCAGGCGGCGCGTTCCTGCCCGGCCTCGTCTGGTGCCCCTGGACCTCCCGCCTGGTGCGCGAAATTCCCGCACCGTAGGACCGCACACCAAGTCACAGCACATCTGTCGACATGACGAAAGCAGCCTCGATTCTCTCCGAAGAGAATCGGGGCTGCGTTGTTCGGCCTGCTGGCCTACGACAAAGGTTGCGCCGCCTCGACCACCCGGGCCGTCCGCGCCTCCTGGTAGACCGGCTGCTTCTTCGACCACAGCAGAAGCCGTCCGAGCCACGGATACCGGCGCTCCGCCCACCGGGCCACGACGTAGTAGACGACTTGGATCACGAAGAACACAGCACCGGAGACCACCACCGTGGTCTGCTCGGACAGGTCGGCGGGGACGACGACGCCGACCGCGGCCCCAGCGCCGATCAGACCGCCGACGAGCTTGGACGCGACGGTGCGCGCTACGCTGATGAGCACGTTGGACATGCCCCCTCCTTCGAGGATCAGGCGTAGCGGTGCAGGATGTCCTTGAAGGCCGAAGCGGTCTCCAGCGTGACCGTGTTCGCCCAGGTGTGGCGGATCGTCACCCGCCCGCGATCGGTCGCCGACAACTTGAAGTGACCGTTGATGCTCGCTTCCACCCGGCCGTCGGCGTCGGCGTGAACGGTCATGAGGCGCCCGGTCGGCCAGGCGTAGTCCACCAGGGAGCCGTCGGCCAGGTGCCGGGTGAACCCGATCTTCTCGCCGGGCGTCAGGCCGCGCAGCGCGACGAACGCGGTGACGTCGGCCCACACGTCGGCGTCCGGCGCGATCGACTGGCCTCCGGCCGGGTGCCGGCCCGAGGTGTCCCGGTACTCCTCGGTCCACTACGGCTGATGGGTGATGTTCAGCGCGACGGTGGCCTCGGCACTCCGGCCGAGCGACACGACTTCAGGCACTTCTTCCTCCTCGGTGGGCGGTTCAGCGGGCGGCTTGGATCGCGGTGGCGTGGCTCGCATCCCGAGTGAAGCCGGAAACCAGAAGGAATCCGTACGGGTGGATCGGCGGAGGCGAGATCAGCGGAGCGCGCGGTTGACGGCCTCCACGTACTTGTAGAAGTCCTTGGTGCGGTTGGCCGGGTTCTCCACCCAGGCTCGGGCCAGCTTGCCGCCTGCGAAGAACAGCATGCGCTGGCCCTTGCTGATTTCAAGTTGCACGCCCATGCCTCGCCGGTTCCGGTTGGCGATGTTGTTGCGGTGGTCGCCGCTGATCTTGTCGGGGACCGTGGTCGCGACGGTGAAGCCGGCCTGGCGCAGTGCCGCGGAGACCTTCGCGATGAGCTTGGTGTCGCGGCCGCCCACGTAGGTTGTCACCTCGCTGCCACCGGTGGCATGCCAGGAAACGGTGTAGTCGACCGCGCTCACCAGCTTGAGCGCGCGGGGTTCATCGAAACGGGTTGAGGTGATGTGGAGCTTGCTGTTGCCGTCGGACTTGATGCCGACGAAGGAGTAGAAGGCGTGGCGCGTGCCCGCTGCGTGGTCGGCGAGCTGGGTGGTCGGCGACTCGATCGCGCCACCGTGGATGGCGATGTGCGCCACCTTGGCGCCCCTGGGGAAGCGCCGCACGCGCAGGTAATCCCGGCCCTCGACCTCGTGCGCGGCCAGTTCGGCGTAGTTGCGGTAGAAGTCGGCGGCCCGGCCGGCGAACGCTTCCTGAATGAGCGGATCAGCGTGGGCTGCATGGATCGTCGTCAAGGGGGCGAACAGGGCGAGGCTCGCGGTGGCGAGGGAAAGCACTGTCTTCATGGGAACACCTCTCTGACGGTGGAACACATCTGATGGCTTGGTGGAGCGAGAGAAGGACTGTGGGGGTCTACGGCACGCCCCCGCTAGGCGAGGCGCTGGAGAGCGGCGTGCCCTGGACAGGGGCTCGGCGTTGGGTACGGCAGGGTGCCGGGCGCGCTGTGGCGGCACATCGCGTCACGAGGGACCGTGGGTGTCAGGACATGACGGAGGAGAAGTTGTCCAGCTGCACCCAGGTGATCTTGCTGGCCGGCGTGGCTCCCAGGACGGTGACCGGACCGCGGGGGTCCGCCTCCACCCGGCAGGCGTTGACGCCGTTGAGGTTGTTGCATGGGCAGACTCCGCGGGTCAGCTTCCGTACGGCCGGCCCGGCGGGCAGCGAGCCCAGGGCGGCGTCGCCGGAGAAGCTACACCAGGCGCCGCCCCGCATCTGCAGGAAGTCCGTCCCGGCGATTCTGACGACGCGTGCCTCCGGCACGTCGGCGGCGAAAGCCCGGACGCCGGGTCGCAGGCTGAGGGGTTGCCAGCCGTACACGACGCTGAATCCGCCGGTGCTGCGGGCCGCGTCGGCCGCAGCGGCGAGAAGCAGGGTGCCGGCGGCTGAGGCCGACAGGGTGATGGCCACGGTCAGGAGTGAGCGGCGGCCCGGTTGAGGAAGGGGCGGCCCGGTTGCCGGTTGAGGAAGGGGCGGCCCGGTTGAGGGAGGGGCATGTTTGTCACTTTCGGTACGGCGGGGCGAGTGGCGTGGTCGTCAGCGCCAGGTCGCGGAGAAGTTGTCGAGGTCGATCCAGGAGATGACGCCACCAGAGATGGCGCCGAACGCCCGCAGCTTGGAAGGTGTCCCAGGTTCGAGGGGCGAGGGGTGTGGGATCGTCCTCGCCGCGGTCCCGGTGACCTTTCCTGTCTCGGGGTCGATGGGGTAGCGGCTGTAGAAGCATCCCCGGGCGGTGCGGTACCTGATGGTGACCCAGTGGTGGATCGGATCGACGTTCGGCGCACAGTTGTACGCGTCGGCTCGGGCCGGAACGGCCGGGAGAGCATGGTCGAGGTCATGTCGATTGCTCACCGGCTGATCCGCTCTCTTGGCTGACGCGGTTCACGCACGGGTTCCCGTCGGCCGGCGCTGTCGTCGCGTTTCTGAGCCGGACGACGAAGAGATCGCGCGTGACGGGATCACGGCCATCGATCGCATCAACTGAGGGTGGTGTAATCGGGTGCCGCTGAGCACCCGCCCCCATGGACCCGGCAGGTCGATGAGGTCTGAGCTCGGCATGGATTCCTTTCGTTTTTCGATCTGGAGGTTCTGCTGTTCCTCGAGTGGGATCAGAGGGCGTACCCCAGCGTCATGGCGGCGATGACCGGACCCATGTACAGCAGCGGAAAGACGATGCTCTTGTAGGAGCGCGCCCGGATCACGGTGATGACGGCGCCGGTGAAGTACGCCACCAGGCCGATGCCGGCCAGCACCCCGATGACCGGCAGGAACAGCCCGGCCACGAGACCTATCGCGCCCGCGGCCTTGGCCGTACCGAGCCATGGCCACCACGAGCGGGGCACGCCGTACTCGGCCAGCGGATCCACGACCCACTTGGCGCCGATGAAGACCGACAGAGCCGAAAAGCCCACCCAGGCCGCGGCCAGGACGGTGACGATGACATAGGCGGTGGACATCAGAAACACTCCTAATCAAACAGATGCCGTTCAGGGCCGGTTGTCTTGAGCCCTTCACTACCTCGACCCCGTGCGACGCACGAATGTGACAAGACCACCCCAACCCGGCGGCCAGCCGAAGAGAATGCGCCCTACCAACGCCCGCTCGGGGAGGTATCGGTCAGCGCGCCCATCGGAGCGAGCAGCGGGCGCTTGGCCGTACGGCCGTCGCCCGTGGATCGGCCGCGCAGGCGGCGGCCGATCCACGGTCCGGCGAACCCGACCAGCCAGCGCAGTTCGGTGGCCGCCGCCCGCCAGGCGGGCGGCGCGGGGCGCGGAGGCAGCGCGGCCGTCCAGGTGTCGTCGCTGCCCGGCAGGCCGAGCGCATGCGCCAGGGCGGCGGCGATCCTGGCGTGCCCGGTGGGACTGGCGTGCAGCCGGTCGGCGCTCCATACCCGGGCGTCGGTGGCGAACGCGTGCGGGTAGGTGTCGACCAGGGTGACGCCCTGGCGGGTGGCGGCCTGGCGGATGCGCTCGTTGAAGTCGAGCACCCGGGGCAGCAGCCTGCGGGCCGCCGGCGCGATCTGGCCGATGTCGGGGTAGGTCACGGTGACCACCCGCGTCCCGGCGGCGGTCAGGGCAGCGAACATCTCCTCCAGCACGGCGGTGACCTGCGCGGCGTCGAAGCCGGGCCGGATGAGGTCGTTCATGCCCGCCACGACAGTGGCCACGTCGGGGCGCAGCGCGAGGGCGGCCTGCAGCTGTTCGTCGCGGACCTGCGCGGCCCGGCGGCCGCGCACGGCGAGGTTGGCATAGAGCAGGTCGGGGTTGGCGCGGGCCAGGTGCTCGGCGAGCCGGTCGGCGAAACCGCGGTGCCCGCGCACGTCGTCGCCGTCCCCGATGCCCTCGGTCTGGCTGTCGCCGAGCGCGACGTACCGCTGGTAGGTGGTCATGGCAGCATCCCTTTCTCCTGGGTGTTGGCGGCTCGCTTCTCCTGGGTGTTGGCGGCTCGCTCGCCCAGAGTCCGGGCGGTCTGCAGGCACCACTCGCGCATCTCCCGCTCCAGCCGTCGCCCGCCCAGACAGGTGAGGTAGGGACCGACGCGTTCTCCCCGGCGCAGGAACGTCTCCTCGTCCAAGACGCCGCGCAGGCGCACCAGCATCTTGTCGAACAGCTCGAGCTTGGCCGCGGCCTCCTCGGCCCGCTCGAGCAGCTGGGCGATCAGGAGTTCGGGGTCGAGCAGGTCGGCCGCGTGGACCTTCACGATCAAGTCGTCGCGGATGAGCAGGGGCTTGGCCGGGGCCGCGGCGAAGGCGGCCAGTTCGTCCAGTCCGGCCTGTGTCACGGTGAACAGCCGCTTGTTGGGACGTCCCTGCTGGACCACCTCGCGGCCGGCCACCATCCCGGCGGACTCCAATTTGGCCAGCTCGGCGTAGAGCTGCTGAGGAGCGGCGTACCAGAAGTTGGAGACGCCCACATCGAAGATCTTGGTCAGCTGGTAGCCGCTGCACTCACCGTCCAGCAGCGTCGCCAGCACCGCATGTCGCAGAGCCATCGGCTAGTGATACTCATGATTATTAATAGTCATGGATGTGACTATAGGAACTGTGAGCGGTCCCGGCAAGAGGTGGAGTGAATCGCCCCGGGTTCGGTGGAGACTCTGATGTCCCCCCGATTTCGTGGAGTCGCTCTGATTGAATGCGAGCCTCAACGGCTGACGACGACCGCAGTCGGCAAGAAGGCTCTCAAGGACTCCGATGGCCTCTTCCGCGCCTGTCACCCCACTTGATTGCCGGCATCCGCTCAGTCCGCCATGGGTCCCTGGGAAGTGAGATACGGGTGCTCCTGTTCAAGCCACTCCAGACTCAGCCTGGCCCCCGTGGTCAGCTCGACCGTCGCCAGCGCCGTCGCCCTCCAACTCTTCCCGTTCTTCCATTTGAAGTGCGGCGCCATGATCGCCAGTTCGGGCCAGCGCGCCAGATTCGGCTCGTGCGCCCACGCCTCCGGGTACATGGCATCGACCGTCAGGAGCAACTCTCCATCGGCGGCGAAGGCGACGCGGTTGTTGGCGTTCACGTTCCAGTAGACGCTGTAGGCCCGGGCATCGGTGCTGAGACGTGAAAGCACCGAGGGATGCACACCGCGGAAATCGTTGTACTCGAACAACGTTGTACTCGAACAACGCGGCCACCGGGCCGGAGTGACCCACCGACATCGCCAAGGCGGCATCATCGGAGTAGTCGTCCTCGAAGCGTGCCGCCTCGCGAATCTCATGGCTCGCGCCGCCGCTCACTCGTTCCCCGATCTCGGTGAGCGTGAGTGGTTCACCGTCGTTGGGGACGACGACAGTCCAGCAGATGGCCACCCCCAGCCAGTGGTCCTTGAGAAGACGCCGGTAGTAGCGGTACATGTCGGCGCCCGCGGACCGCTCATCGCTCATTTCGTGAGACTCCGTCACTTCAGGTACGCGGAGTTCAGGATCTTCGCAGACGGGTGAGACGGAACAGGGGCCGGTCAGCGACCTGTCAGGAACCATCTCCGGCACACCGTCAGAGGTCGGTAGAGCCCGGTGCTGTATTTCGCTGCTGTACGGACATGACAAAGGCCCTCCGGGATGATCCCGGAGGGCCTTTGACCTGCTGCGCGGCCGAGAGGACTCGAACCCCTAACCTTCTGATCCGTAGCCAGTTCGAGATCGTCCACCGGCGTCCACCACCATCAGAAGCACCTGCTCAGCGACTGTTTCGGCTTGATCACCTTCCAGAGACGTACACCGGTGTCCAGGGCCGTCGTTAGCAACGGCGTTAGCAAGATCTGCCGAGCTGGTGGTCTACCCCGTGACGGCACGTGAGCGATAGCCACCTCATTGCCGTCCGCCGAGCCGGCCGGCTTACCCCCCAAAGATCCGGTGATCGAAAAGAGACCTCGGGACGGGAAGATCAACAGCGTCTTCCCGGCGCGGGGGGCATCGAGAGAGGACCACTCGGATGAAGCGATGGATTGCCCCACTGGCCGTCGCGGTGGCCACGTCCATCGCGGTCACTGGACTCAGTACCGCTGCGGGCGCTCAGACAGGCCCGATCAGCCCGGTCGACGCGCTCAGGCGTCAGCTCGTCGAGAACCGAGGCGTGTCCATGTCGGAGGTCACCACCTGGGGGAGGGACGGAGAGAAGCACAGTTCTCGGCGCAAGACCCGCACCGAGTTCGGCAAGGGCACGGTGACGGCCGCCGATGTCAGACACGTCGCCGGATCCGATGACCCCCAACCTCCCGTGCGGTTCCTCACGTTCAAGGGCCGGACGTACTGCCAGGGCTGGATCTGTCCCGCTCCCGAGGGGAAAACCTGGGTCCTGTTCTACGAGGACAAGAAGACCCGTCCCTTCCTGACCGCCGGTGGGATCGATATCGGTGATCCGGCCGCGTTGCAGGCAGTACTGGCCACAACCGAGGCCAAACGCCCGGGAGGCGTCTACGACAGCACCCGCACCACGATCCACCAGGGGACGATCACCTACGCCCAGCTCTACAAGGCGTCTCCCGCGTTCCGCGACCAGTACGGCAGCAAGCCACCCACCGGGAGAAATGCAAAGGTCAAGCTCTCGTGGCGGCTCTGGCTCGGCAAGGATCAGCTGGTACGCAGGGTCCAGACCTCTTGGACCGAATTGATCGCCAACGGCACCAGTATCCGGGATTTCCATGTCATTGACGCTCGCCTTACCGGCTGGGGCGCCAAAACCGACATCCCTGTCCCTTCCGCCGACGAGACAGCGAAGCAGGGCGACTGGAAGGATTCCCCAAACAGCGCTCTCTCCTGAACCTGGCTGCCGAGGAGTGAAGTACCTACTCCGGTACCCGACGCGCCGTAAATCTTCATGAGCCGGCTCGGCAGCGGTGACTGCCTCATGCACAGCAAGAGCTAGGTTGCCGGCCTCAGAGGGTGCCCTCTCCTTGGCTGATCTTCGGCACGCAAACGGCACAACCAACCAGAGTCAACAGACGGAAGCCGGACGCCGGCGACTGATCCGAAACACGAAGAAGCCCAGGCCATCGACTGACGGTCCGGGCTTCTTCGTATGGCGCGGCCGAGACGACAACCCCTGATCTTCTGATCCGTAGGGAATGGCAGACGCCTCGTCAGAGGCATCTCGCCCTGATCAGGGGGTAGATACGGGCTGGCAGCGCGTGATCGTGTAAGGCGGTGTTGCTGTACGGCACTGCTGTACAACAGTCCCCATGAGATACGGCACGGCCTCTCGGCCAGCGCTCGCCATCCAGCCCGGGGCGCAACCGTGACGACGTGTTCGTATCAGGACCGCGGCTAGGCCGGCCGCCTCGTTCTCCGCTGATGTCGACGATGGCTAGCACTGCCACAGGAAGCGGCCCTCTTGCTCGTCGGCACTGAGGAAGCCGTAGCCCATGCCGCCGTCACCGAACATCAACTGGTACATGTCCCGCTGGGAGGAGCGGAGTTGAAAGAAGAAGCTCCACGGACCACCGGCCGGGTACTCCTCGTCCTGCAGCCAGCCGGGAACGCCCAATAGGCGGGATCCCCAGCAAGGCGGCTCCACCTGCTCAACCTCTTCCAAATCGACGAACAGCTCTTCGACGAGGCTTTCACCATCGGCGGCATCAACCGTCTCGATGAATGGTGGGATCCGGCCAGGCTGCATGATGAGCGCGTTTTCGCCCCCCTCCGGCCGCCAGGACTCCTCGGATTCGTCGTCCATGAAGAGGTAGGCCATCCGGATCGACCTACCGGGGAGTCTGAACTGTCCGATGAACCCCATTGGACGCTCGTGCCGTGCGCAGAGCGGCCACTGCGGCTCCTCCAACCAGGTCGGCCGGCCGCCGAGCTTGGTGCAGAACTCGTCGATCACCCGGTCCACACGAGAGAAGGCCATCTCCCATGTGAGGTCATCAGCGTTGATCATCGGGGCATCTTACGGTGAGGTATCAACCCGGTCCATGGAGACTGGTCTTGCCCGGCCGGCGGAAGCAGAAAGCCGACACGACCGTCCGCTTTTCAGGCGGACCGACTGCCCTACTCGGCTGACCCGGTGTGAGGTCAAAAGGCTGTGCACGGTTGCTGCCGTGTGCCTATGGGCGCCGACGTTGTCGTCAGCGTTGTCGTCAACTTTCACTGCTCTCAGCCAGCAGTTACGGGCTGATGACACGTGATCATGTAAGGCGGTGTCGCTGTATGCAGCTGCCGTACACCATGTCATGGGACGCAACCAGTCACTGTTCCAGTAAGTCCGTGATGCTTGGGTTTGCTATGAGCGATGGTGGCGAGATGGGCGCACGGCGTGTAGTACTCGCGATCACATGCACGGTCGTGGCGGTGTTCGGCGCACTGTTTGCCATGATCCAGTGGGAGCAAGCGAACCGGATCACGACATCGATGCCGACAAGCTGGTAGCCGGACAGGAGTGGCGCAGAACCGATGACCACGTATTCACGACCGGCTGGGGTGAGCCGATCCATCCCGACACGATCAGCTCGCTCACCGCGACCATGATCCGCCGCTACAACAATCCGGCGAAGGGACCGAAGCCCAAGAAGTCACTCCCGCACGCCCGGCTCCACGACCTGCGCCACATCCACGCCACGACGCTCCTCCTGGCAGGCGTTCCCGTCCACGTCGTCGCCGCCCGACTCGGCCATGCCGACCCGTCCATCACGCTCCGCGTCTATGCCCACGTGATCCGAGCGGCAGAAGCCTCTGCGGTCGACGTCTTCGCCAAGGCCATCGGAGAGTAGGAAGGGCTGGAGCCAAGCACGACCCAGTAGGCCCGTGACGGCATTTCGCCCAGCGGGTCTACTGGTATGTCACCACGTATCGGCATCTGGCAGAACGATTCCCGGATGGGGAAGAATTCCAAGATCAAAACTTGGAGGCTGTTCCTGCGATGCCCACAGATTCACCGTCTCAGCCACCGATGATCACTGAACGCGCCCGGCCGTGGCGGCTCCAGTCACAGGGATACGTGGCCCTCTTCGGCGGGTGTATCGCCGTCACCGCCATCGCGCTGATCAACGCCACTCGCCTCGGTGTACCTATGAAGGGCAGAGCGTTCATCGCCTGCACGGGGCTTGTCGGACTGGCCCTGGTCTTGGCCATGATCCTGAACGGAGTGAGCCCCGCCGCCTACACTCCCCTGGCGATGTTGCCCGCCGTAGTCGTTCATATCGTTCAGGCGGGGGTGCAGAAGCCGTATGACCGGGGTGTCCTGCTGCTGTCGCGAGGCAAGGAGCATGCGCCGATGTGGCTTCCCGGCGCGGTCGCGGTCGCGGCTGGGGGCCTGCTCGAACCAGTCGTGTTGATCGCCCTTGAAGGATGATGGGAGCCAAGCCTGTTAGCAAAGGTGTTAGCAAAAACCCCGGACGACCAAAAAAGAAGAAGGCCCCTGAGCGGATAATCCCTGCTCAGGGGCCTTCTTGCATCTGCGCGGCCGAGAGGACTCGAACCCCTAACCTTCTGATCCTTAGGGAAGGGCAGGCGCCTCGTAGACGGCGTTTCTGGAGTTGCCCCGGTTCGGTAGACACATCAGGGCTTTCGGCTACGCGGCAGCATAGTCGTCTTCTTGAATGGGCTTGAGGGCTTGGCGTCGCTCATATTCGGCCGGGCTGAGCTGGCCGTTAGCGGAGTGACGGCGGCGTGGATTGTAGAAGCCCTCGATGTAGGCGAACACCGCGCGCCCGGCCTCTGACCTGGTGTGGAAAGTCCGCCGGTCGATCAGCTCGCACTCCAGCGAGGCGAAGAAGCTCTCGGTGATCGCGTTATCAAAGCACGTGCCGGTGCGGCCGGTGGAGGGGCGCACGCCGGCCTGCGCACACCGCTGGCCGAACGCAATCGACGTATATTGACCGCCCTTGTCGCTGTGATGGATCACCCCGGCGTCAGGGCGGCGCTGACCAACCGCCATCGCCAGGGCATCGGTGACCAGTTCGGTGCGCATGTGCTCGGCCATCGCCCAACCAACGATCCTGCGGGAGAAGACATCCAAGACGACCGCGAGGTAAAGGAAGCCCTGCCACGTCGGCACATACGTGATATCGGCGGTCCAGATCCGGTTCGGCTCGTCGGCTTCGAACGTCCGCCTCACCAGGTCTGAGGCGGCAGCCGCCTTCCTATCCGTAATCGTCGTGCGACAGCCCCGACGCCGAGACACTCCGGCCAGCCCGGCCGCGCGCATCAGCCGGGCCACCCGCTTGCGGCCCACGTTGTCCCCGTCGATCTGGCGCAGGTCGGCGTGGATGCGCGGCGCTCCGTAAATCTCATCGGAGGCCTGATAGTGAGCGTGGATCTTCTCGGTCAGCTCCGCATCGCGACGGGCGCGAGCCGACGGGCCGCGCCCGGCCCAGGCGTAGTAGCCCTGGCGCGACACACCCAGCACCCGGGCCAGCAGGGAGACGCCGTGGTGGTCTTTCTCCGCATGAATCAGCCGGAATCTCATCTCGGCCGATCCGTCTCCCGCGCGAAGAAAACCGCGGCCTTACGCAAGATCTCCTTCTCCTCGCGCAGCAGCTTGACCTCACGACGCAGCCGGGCCAGCTCGTCTTTTTCGGCGCTGGTCAGCCCGTCTTGGCGGCGGCCGTCATCCAGGTCGGCCTGGCGCACCCAGACACGGATCGACTGCGCGGAGGGCTCGAATTCCTTGGCGAGCTCCTCCGGCGACCGTCCCGCGCGCACCAGCTCCACCATCTGCCGGCGAAACTCCGGCGGATAGTTGTTCGGCACAGTGGACTCCTTCTTCCGGGAACCAGGGTTCCTCAGAAATCAGGTGTCCATCAAACCGGGTCAACTCCATTTCCTCCTGCTCTGGCGGCAGATACAGGCAGGTGCCGCGTGATCAAGTGAGGCGGTGTTGCTGTATCGGTTGCTGTACAGCAACCAACCGCCGTGACAGCCAGCGGCCAACCCTCAGCATCGCTCGTTCTGCAAGATTTCCATCGCGTGGATCACCTCTGACGCCGGGCGGTGGGGGTGCGCCAGACGATGACGTCGACCGCGCCGCCCTTGCGCCATACCTTGGCGCGCTGGTTGCGCACGTCGAGGTCGTCGACATCGAGGGCCGAAGCCTCCTCCGCCCGGGCCGCCGACTCATACAGCAGCCGAAACAGGGCTCGTTCCCGCAGGGGCAGGCTCTGGCGGGTCAGCAGCGCCTCGATCTGACCCCGATCCAGGGCCTTTGAGCGGTCCGGCGGGCGGGCGCGTCTTTGGAGCTGGCACGGGTTCCAGCGTCATGGCGCCGCGATACCTCTCACGATTCGCCGTAGATCATCTGCGGGGGCAGTGACCACGATGGCCAGGCCGGACTCTGGAGTCCAGGTGAACTTCCGGCTGGGTGTGGAGGCCCCCATGTCGAGCAGGTTCCCGTGCACGCCGGCGATGGTTGCCGGCTTCGGCTCACCTCTGGACACGCTGCTCCACCAGGTGGCGCTCGGAACCGCCGCGCCACGCTGGATGGAGACAGTGACAGTGTCTTCGCCGTCCGAGCCGATCCATCGCCGGGTGGTGGAACGCCAGCGTGCTGTCATGGCGGTCTCCACAGGACCCGGCCGCAGATCTGGACCAACGAGGGAGATCGCGATGCCGTCGACGGACTCGCCCTGGCCTTCGGGAGGCGACTGGATGCCCTCGGCGATCCGTACCAGGTCCCCCTCCGGCAGGTGGTCCCCCCGGACCCGCACGCCGATTCCCGGCTTGACCAGCCACAGCAACACCCGGCCTGCCTGTCCGGTGGCTCCCGCGTAGGCCGGCTGGCCGTGTACCGAGGCCGGACGCACATCGGTCAGAACCTCCTGCGGCGGTCCGGCGGCACGCAACTTCTCCAGTGTCGCCACGGCCCGGCCGTATACGACCTCGATGGAGACGCGCTGGCCGGACTCACCTTGCCAGAGCCGGGTCAGCGCGTCGAGATTCGCGCCGATCGTTCCCGAGACCCACATGCCGGCCGGCATGTACGTGACGCGGAGTCCAGCGAAGGCGGGACTCCAGCCGGCCACTCGCAGCCCACCGGCGATTCGGTCGCGCTCTCCCTTCAGAGCCGCCGAGACCGTGACTTTCAGTACAAGGCGGTGGTCAGCGACCCACATGGCGCTGGTGCCGTCGCCGGACAACACCGGATCGTCGATGGATCGCGGCTCGACCGGTGAGTCGACAACATTCATGGCCATGATGTCCATCGCGTCGCGCATGCCGCCGTCCGTGCGGTAGGCCGAAACCTGGACGAAATCGCTGCCGGCCTGCCATCTCAGCGCCTCACCGCGCAGCCGGATCTCTCCTTTGACGTCTTTCTCCTGCGCCCGCAGGCGTTGCGGGGCACCCAGCCCCTCCGGGATGTAGCCGATCCGCACGCCATCCAGTTCCGGGGAGGCGGCGACCGGGTCAGGCCGGGTGACGATGTACGGCGACACGACACCGATCGCCACCAGAACGGCGGCGGCGGCCGCGGCGGCACTCGCCGCCAGTCTGCGCCGCCTTCTGCGCAGCGCCACTCGGGCCGTCACCCGTACGGCCAGCTCCGGCGCCCCCAGCACTGGCCGGGTCGCGTCGATCATTCCCTGGCGTAGTCGTTCCTCAATACCGCGCACTGTTCGCCACCTCCTCACCCAGCAGCGCCCGCAGGCGTTTCAGCGCCTTGGACGTCTGGCTCTTAACTGTGCCGACGGAGCAGCCGAGCATCTTCGCGGTCTGGACCTCAGTCATGTCATCCCAGAACCTGAGCACCACCACAGCCCGCTGACGGGGCGGCAACGCCCGTAACGCGTCCATGACGACATGCCGTAACTCGATGTCCTCCCGCGCGGCGAGCAATTCGGGAGGGGTGTGCGTCGGAATCAATCGCACGATTGCCAGACGCCGCGCCCGGCTGATCGCCAGATTGACGATGATCCGCCGGATGTAGGGCTCGGGGTCGCCGCCACGGCACAGCCTGTCCCAATGCAGACACGCCCGCTCCAGCGCGGTCTGCAGCAAATCTTCGGCTTCCCCAAGCGAACCGCAGGTCAGGTACGCCGTGCGCAACAGGCTTGTACTGCGGGTGGCCACGAACTCCGTGAACCCGTCCGTATACGGCGTCACTGAGCGCCCTTCGAAATCATGACCCCATACACGCACAGCACGCCGCGAAGGTTGCCTTGGTTTCCCAACCCCAGCCGCAGGAGGGAGAACACGTGATGGGGACCCGGCATGCACCGGGACCGGACGGCGAGCGAGCAGAAGCCACCGACCCGGTGGAGACGGGCGACCTCGCCGAGCAACGGCGGCCCCAGTGCGTCGCCCTGGCGGCCGGCGAGCGCCCCGCCGCAAAGCGGCTGCTCGGTTTCCGCAAGAACGTCTGTGAGAGGCGGTTGCTGTTGTATTTCGCTGCTGTACGGACATGACAAAGGCCCTCCGGGATGATCCCGAAGGGCCTTTGACCTGCTGCGCGGCCGAGAGGACTCGAACCCCTAACCTTCTGATCCGTAGTCAGATGCTCTATCCATTGAGCTACGGCCGCTCGCTGCGTAAGTAATCATAGCGGGTCTTGAGCCATGCCTCGAACCACTTAACCGATCCGCCTCCGACGGGCTGTCCGATCTTGGATTTTCCGGTGCTGGACCGGGTGGCTCCCGCCGGAACATCATGCACTTTGCTGGTGACCTCGCCCGTCTGGAACCCGTCCCCTGGGTCCCTCCGCCTGAAACCCGTCCCCCTAGAACCCGCCGTCTGCCCCCCTGGAACCCGCCGTCTGGGACGGAACCCCCTGGAACCCGCCGTCTGGGACGGAACCCGCCGTCTAGGACCCGCCCGCAGAGGAAGCCTCACATCGTCCGCGGCTTCACCGCCTTCTTCGGGAACAGGGTGTAGCTCACCGGCCAGATCGCGGCGATCAGGGGGATCTTGAGCAGGCTGCCCATGAAGGCGGTCAGGGCAGTGGTGCGGGAGGGATCGTCGACGAACCGGATCAGGCCGAACAGCAGAGCGCAGGCGATGCCGTACGCGAGGACGATCCGGAGCCAGATGCCCCATTCGTGGCGTGCCCTGGCCATGCCGCCCGCCGGAGGCTTGCCGGGCCGGGGGCCGCCGGCGAAGCGGTGGGCGAACATGGCGTCGGCCCATTTGATGGTCCGGTGGCCGAAGACGATCGAGTAGGCGATGTAGGCGGCGGCCAGGCCGTGACGCCAGTCCGCCTGAGCTCCCCCGCGCATGTCGATGACGGAGGCGACCAGCAGGACCACGTCGAGCAGCGGCACCGAGATCAGCAGAGCCGTGCTGAGCCGTCGCATGCCCCACAGGTAACGCAAGGCGAGACCGAGTCCGAGAAGGACCCAGAACCCGATCTCGCAGCCGATGATAATCGCCAGAATCATGGTTCGAGGATCACCGCCCGGTGCCCGGTGGCGCATCGTCACCGCTGATGAACCGGCCTACAACCTTGTGTGTACGGTGAACCGGCCCATGGCCGGAGCCGCCGTTCCTTCCAGGATGGTGGGATGGAGGGCATGAGACGGGACGTGCTGTGGGCGGTGGCGTGTTTCGCCGGCGGTCTCGTCCTGCTGGCCACGCACGGCTACGTGCACCGGGCGATCCCCGCCTACCTGCTCGTCGGGCCGCTGCTGGTCACCTGTCTGGGTGTCGCGGTACGGCGGAGCTCGCCGATGGCCTCCCTCGCGCTGGGCGTCGTCGCCGCCGTCGGGGACGGCCTCCTGGGCCCGTCCATGGGCACGATTCTGATCTTCACCGACAACCTCTACGCAGCCGTCCGGTACGGCCCGGCCCGGCTGGGCAGGTGGATGCTCGGCATCACCTCGGTCTTCGCCGTCGTCGGCGGGGTGGCCGCCGGGTTCGTCCTACGCGACCTGGGTGTCCTGTCGGCGGTCGTCGTCCAGCTCGGTCTGGTCGGGATCACCCCGGTCCTCACGGCGATGATCATCAAGCAATCCCTGGACCGGGCCGAGCTCGAACGGTCCAGGGCCGAGCAGGTCGCGCGGCTGGCGGAGCTGGACCGGCGGGCGGCGGTCGACTCCGAGCGGGCCCGGATGGCCAGGGAACTGCACGACATGATCGCCAATCACTTCAGCGCGATCGCCATCCAGTCCACGGCCGTGCTGTCCCGCAGAGATCTGAACGCGCAGACCGTACGGGACGTGCTGGAATCCATCCGGGAGAACAGTGTCCAGGGCATGGCCGAGATGCGTGCCATGATCGGGCTGCTGCGGCAGGACGGCGAGGAGGCCGAGGCCACCCGCCGGCGAGTGGCCGAGGCGGGAGAGCTCGCCGAGCGGGCCCGGGAGGCGGGACTTGAGGTACGGCTCCGCGTGGACGGTGACGCCCGCGAGCTGCCAGCCTCGGTGGATCTCGCCGGATACCGGATCGTCCAGGAGTCGCTGACCAACGCGCTCAAGCACGGCGGCAAGGTCGCCGACCTGGTGATCGGCTACCGGCCCGGGCTGGTCACGCTGACCGTGGACAACCCGATCGACGCCCCTGGGCTGGGGCTGCCCGGCGCCGGGGCCGGGATCATCGGCATGCGGGAGCGGACCGCCCTCGTCGACGGTGTCTTCGATGCCGGGCCGCACGACGACGGCTGGCGTGTCCGCGCCGAACTGCCCACCGGGGAGATCTCATGACCATCCGAGTCCTCGTCGCCGACGATCACGCCGCGGTCCGCGCCGGGATCGTCCTCATCCTCGAAGGCCAGGGGGACATCGAGGTCGTCGGTCAGGCGACGGACGGGCATCAGGCTGTCGCCATGGCTCTTGAGCTGCGACCCGATGTGGTGTTGATGGACATCCGGATGCCGAGGTTGGACGGGATCTCCGCGACGCGCGAGCTGAGCGGGATCGCCGACGTCCTGGTCCTGACCACGTTCGACATCGACGAGTACATCTTCGGGGCGTTGCGGGCCGGGGCAGCCGGATTCCTGCTCAAGAACACCGACGCCGCGGCGTTGGTGGACGCGCTGCGGGTGGTGGCCCGGGGGGACGGGATCATCTCGCCGTCGGTCACCCGGCGATTGATCTCGGCTTTCGGGGCGTCCGTCCCGGAGCGCAGGCCGCATGCGATCGACGGCCTGACCCCGCGCGAGCGCGAGGTGCTGGCGTGCATCGGGCGCGGTCTGTCGAACGCCGAGATCTCCGCCGAGCTCGACATGGCGGAGGCGACCACGAAGACCCATGTCAGCAGGTTGCTGAACAAGCTGGGCCTTCGCAGCCGCGTCCAGGCCGCGATCCTTGCTCAGGAGCTGTCGTCGGAGACGTAGGGCTCGGCTCCACGGCGACCTGATCTCAGGACTCCGCTGGAACGTAGAGCGAGAGGGTCTCCGCGACACAGGCCGGTTTCTTCTGTCCCTCCACCTCGACGGTCAGGCGCATGTTCGACAGGTAGCCCGAGGGGGTTCCCTTCACGTCGACCAGCTCGGCCCCGGCCCGGATCCGCGCGCCGACCGGGACAGGCGCGGGAAAACGTACCTTGTTGAGCCCGTAGTTGATCCCCATGGCAAGACCGTCCACCCGCACCAGCTCCGTCATGAACGACGGCAGCAGCGACAGGCTCAGGTAGCCGTGGGCGATGGTCCCCCCGAACGGGCCCTCCTTGGCCTTGTCGACGTCCACGTGGATCCACTGGTGGTCGTCGGTCGCGTCGGCGAACAGGTCGACCTGCTCCTGGGTGACCTGCCGCCATTCGGTGTGGCCGAGATGCTCGCCGGCGGCCGCCCTGAGCTGCCTGACATCGTTGAAGATCCTCATACATGGAACTTTATTCGGTCGAGGGGACGGCGAGAAGGTTCACGACCGTCAACTCCTTACCTCCGCCCTTCGAGACCCCCGTGCACGACTTGATCTTCCCTGTGGGAACGGGTTCTCCAGACGGCCGGGGAACCGCGCCGGCGTCGACCGTCTCGCACTCCCCCACCTGCCTCTGCCCCTCGTCCCAGTAGAGGATCGAGGTGGGTGAGGAGGAGGTGCCGATTCCGTAACCTCCCCCACCTGACCGGTCACGTTTGCCGATTCCGGCCATCGTGCCGGTGGTCGGGTCGTACACCGCCGCCAAGGGCACCTGCACGTCCTCGCCCGCCGCGTCCCGGCCCACGACCTCCGAAACACTGAGGAGCCCGAACCCGCGGGCGAGGATGCGCTGCTCCCCGCCCATGTAGCTCAGGCCCGGCGGCAGGGTCTTGCGGTCCGAACCGTCCACCCGCTGCACCACGGTTATGTCCTGGCCCTTCTCCTTCCCGAAACACCAGACCGGGCCACAACGGAGACCCCGGACCCCGTCCGGAACGTTCACCTCGACCGTCTGCCCCGTCTCCAGGTTGACCGCCTTGGTCTGGTTCTTCTCCCAGTCCTGGCCCTCTCCTCCCTGGGCGACGTCGGCCGCCCAGGGCCAGGACAGCAGGTGAAGCCCGTCGGTTCCTTCGATCTTCTCCGGAGACCCGCCGGTCAGAGGCATGCGGTAGATCCCCCCGCCGGCCACCGACCAGACGACGGAGTCCGCGGTGACGCCGATCCGCTCCACCTTGGAGAGGTCGCCGGTGACCTGTCCGACCTGCTTCGCCGTACCGCCGGCGCGCGGCGCCGCCCAGAAGTCGGCCCACGCGTCGGAGTTGTTGGGAGTCTCACCCCACCACGCGATGTACTCGGCTCCCACCTCGATGTCCTGCACGAAGTAGCCTTTGACCCCATCCGGGGTGGGCATGTCGGCGAGCACGGTGCTCTTGCCGGCCGTGGTGTCGTAGGCCTCCAGCCGTCCGGCCTTCTCGAAGGAGGATTCGGCGGCCAGCAGCAGCTCGGTGGCGCTCAGCCCGGTCACCGGCCGGTATTTCCAGCCGTCCGCGGCCTTGGCCGAGATCTTGGTCACCGCCGCGGGCCACACCTCGGCCGCGGGCCGTATCGCGCCCTTGCGGGACTTCGCGGCATCAGCCGGCCCGGCGGACGCCGTGGCAGCGACCGTGGCGTCGGTGAGGATTCGTCCTTCTCCGCCCCCGCTGGAGAAGGCTCCCCTGGCCACCGCCGTACCGCCGCCGATCACCGCGATCACGCCGGCGACCGCGAGCGCCGACTGCACCCGTCTGCGCGTGCGCCGGCCACGCCGCCGGTGGATCATCGTGAGGAGATCGCCCGCAGGCTCCGGCGCGGCGTCGGCCGCGCCGGCCAGCGTACGGATCAGTTCCGCCTCGTTCCTGTCGTCCATCACACTCGCCCCGTCTCTAAAGCGGCCACCCGGATTCTGAGCTTGTCCAGCGCGCGGGCCGCCTGGCTGCGCACCGTCCCGCGGGAGATGCCGAGGAGTTCGGCGATCTCCCGGTCCGATAGGTCCTCGTAGTAGCGCAGAACCAGCACGGCCCGCTGTTTGGGCGGCAGGCCCTCCAGCTCTTTCCACAGGCCGACGTCGCCGTCGAGGCGATCATCGGTGTAGATCGCCTCGGGGACCGCCTCGACCAGCCGTTCCCTGCGCAGCCGTCGCCAGAGACTGATGTGCAGGCGCGCCATGGTCGTACGGACGTACCCTTCCGGGTCATCTCTTTTCCGGATCCTGGGCCACGCGTCTCCCAGGCGCATCAGCGCCTCCTGGGTCAGGTCGGCCGCGTCTTCGGCGTTACCGGTGAGGACGTAGCCGTACCGGTAGAGCGCGCTTCCCCGCGCGGCGACGAAATCGGTGAACTCCACGACTCCAGGGACGTGCGAGGCGTCCGTTCTGTTGCATCGCCTTTCTCGCCCCGGCCGCCGACATGCCTTGTCGCCCGAGCTCTCCACGGGTTCTCCCCGCGATCTTCCTGGGCTTTCTCTCCGCTCATCCTCCTGCGGGCCCTCTCCCCGCGCCTCCGCGGCTCTTCTCCGTACGGCCCGCGTCTCCGTACGGCCCGCGGCGCAACACCGGCCGTTCACGTGAATTGCCTAGCGTGCCGCCATGAGACGACGCATGACGATCACCTTCGGCGCGGCCGTACTGGCACTGGCGATGGCCTCGCCCGCGGTGGCCGACCCCTGGCAGCCCGGCTTCGAGCGCGCCACGCTGACCGGGTTCGCCTCCCTGCCCGCCCAGACGTTCGTGCCCGGCAGCAAGCCGTCGGGGGGCCAGCTGGGCACGGCCCCGATCAACGGGGTGACCCCGCCGTTCGGCGGGCAGCCGGTGCAGGGCTTCAGCGGCGTCGTGCGACGACACGACGGCACCTTCGACGTGCTGTCCGACAACGGCTACGGCGCCAAGGCCAACAGCTCCGACTTCCTGCTGCGGGTGCACCGGATCAGGCCCGACTTCCGGCGGAGCACGGTCGAGGTGCTGGGCGGGTTCGACCTGAGCGACCCCGACGGCCACGTGACCTGGCCGCTGGTCCGGTCCGACCGGAGGTTGACCGGCGCGGACTTCGACGTGGAGTCGATCGTGCGCGCCTTCGACGGAACCTACTGGATCGGTGACGAGTTCGGCCCGTTCCTGTTGCACTTCTCGGCCTCCGGCGAGCTGCTGGAGACCCCCGTCGCGCTGCCCGGCGTGCAGGCCCCGGAGAACCCGTTCCTCGGCGACGGCCAGCCCAACCTGGGGCGGAGCAAGGGCTTCGAGGGCATGGCCCGCTCGGTCGACGGCCGCACGCTGTACCCGCTGCTGGAGGGCACCGTGACCGGCGACCCGGCCGGGGCGCTGCGGATGCACGAGTTCGACCTGCGTAAGCGGGCCTACACCGGCAAGCGCTGGACCTACCGGCTCGACAGCCCCGACAACTCGATCGGTGACATGACCGCGATCGACCGGCACCGGTTCCTGGTCATCGAGCGCGACAACCTGCAGGGGGACGCGGCCAGGACCAAGCGTGTCTACCTGATCGACACCCGGGACCGGGAGCTGCGCAAGACCCTGGTCGCCGACCTGCTCGACCTGGCCAACCCGCGCGGTCTGGGCGGGTTGGGGGAGACCTTCCGCTTCCCGTTCCAGACCATCGAGGACATCGTGATCCTCGACGATCGGACCCTGGGCCTGCTGGACGACAACAACTTCCCCTTCTCCTCCGGCCGCACGCCGGGCCGGCCCGACGACAACGAGTTCATCACCGTACGGCTGTCGCGCCCGCTCCTGGCCGACCCCCGCGTCTATCTGTGACCATGTCCGTCCGTCCGTGACCACGTCCATTCGTTCGGAACCACGTCCGTCCGTGACCACGTCCATCCGCCTGTGACCATGTCCGTCCGTCCATGATCATGTCCATCCGTGACGGCCGGGGGCTCTCCCTTCCGTTCTGTGGGGCCTCCTCCGTTCTGCGGAAGGGTCCTCGGCTCTTTGGGAGGGCCCCTCGGCCGTGGGCGCCGGGTCTGGGCGGATCCCAGGATTCGACTCGAGACCCTGGCCAAGGAGATCGGTGAGCGGACTCTGGTGGCCTCCTACGAGCTGGGCGACGCCGCCTCGGCCGCCGGACCGGTGTCCGCTACCCACCGAATCCCCACCAAGCACCCTCATCGCAAATTAATTCCGTTTAATTCGACGATTATGACCGAAGATGTAATTCGACCGGGAAAGCAAGGCGTCGAAATGGAATGACCCCCGCACTTTCCCGTCACTGCTACACCCATTTAATCTTCGTTAACCGTATCGATGTGCCGCCGAACCGATCACTGGGTATCTCCCGACTGTCACCGCCACGGCGGTTTCTCGTGAGCCCGAACAGTCGGCGTCATCAACGATATGGAATGAAATGACTTCTAACGGCAACAGGAGGGTTCCGGACCTGCGGCCCGGCAAGCGGGTCCAGGCCTGGATCGTCGCGACGACAGTTATCAGCGCGTTTCTGGCGGGATCGCACCAGACCCCCGTCAACGCCGCCGCAGGGAAATCCGATGCCGCCCGGCCACGTTCGATCTCCCATGGCGACGTAACCGTGCTGATCGACCATTTCAGTATTATTTCCGAAAAAGCGGTGACTCGCGCGGGGACGGGCTGTAAGAACAGGTATCCCAGGCCGGCCAAATGCCCGCGCGGCCCCCGGACCCCGCAGACCCCGACGAGCCCGCAGACCCCATTGAGCCCGCAGACCCCGACGAGCCCCCAAGTCTCGCAGGGCCCCCAAGGTCCGCAGGGACTGCAGGGAGCGCCGGGACCGCGAGGTCCGCAAGGCTCCAGCGCGAGCATCGCCACGGCGTTCCAGGGCAGTCTGACGTTCATCGGAGCCGTCAGGGGTGACGGGGCGACGTTGATCCGGGACCTGCGGACGACCCCCCGCTGGGTCGACATCTCACCGCTGGCGAACTATCCCGGCGGCGTGATCGCCATGTCCATGGCGAGCATGGGCAACGACATCCACATCACGGTGCGGAGCGCGATCGGCGAGATCGCGCACACGAGATGCACCGTCCAGCCCACTCCGGGGACACCGGGGAACCCGGCGTGGCCGGGGAACTGCACCGCCTTCGTCAATCTGACCCCGCCGAACTGAGTCTTACCGGGAGTTGACGCGACAGCCGCGGACGCCGTGCTCGCGATCGGCCGAGCACGGCATCCGCCGAGTCTCGACCGGGCACCGCGTTTGACACGGGTGACCGGTGACTCATGTGTCGGTGGAACGCCGAAGGTCGGAGTCAGCGCCGATCCTTGCGGATCTCGTACATGACCTGTGGCTCCCCATATTCGATGAACCGGTCCACCTCGACCATGCCCAACCGGTCCAGCAGCCGCCTGGACCTGGTGTTGACCTCCTGGGTCACCGCGACGATCCGTCCGGTGTCCGGAACGTTGGCGAATCCCCACTCCAGCACGGGACCACACGCTTCGTGGGCGTACCCGTGTCCCCAGTGCTCGGGAAGGAAGTCGTAGGACAGCTCGATGCCGCCGGTATGGTGCCGCCCCAGGTAGCAGAAACCGACGACGGTGCCGTCGTCGGCCAGTGTCACGACGAACGTGCCTCGCCCGGCCGGCTCCGCCCGTCGAACCTCCAAGGTCTGGGCGTCGACGGGGCCACCCAGGTGCCGGCGAATCTCCGGGTCCGACCAGGTGCGCTCCAACGCGGGCAGATCCCGCCCGGTGAACTCACGAAGGTGCAGACGCCCGGTTTCAATACCAGCCGGGTCAAGCCAGTTCATCACCATCATCCTCTTCGTTCATCCTCTTCGTCATCCGGTTCGCTCTCATATCTCGCTCCATCAGCGATGATGTGAGCGAGTCATGAATATAAAGCGATATGAATTTAGAGAAGGGAAATTACTCCGGTAAGGGAGCTTCTACTGCTCGCCGGTCTCGCGATGCCGTCCCGGACACGTCGTCGTCCATCCGGACACGTCGTCGTCCATTCGTCGTCCATCCGGACACGTCGTCGTCCATAAGGAACCTCTACGGAAACCGCGAATCGAACGAACCGACCAGTGACGGCCTGACATGGTCAACGCGAGACAGGTGCACCCCGGTAGCACGTTCGGCCAGGGTGAGAGCACTGGTGACGGGCTCGTCGGTGAACTCATCGCGATCGAGCCCAACTCGCGCACATCGGCCAGGAGCGGATCGGGAACAACGCCTTCCCGGAGGGAGTAGGCGTACGGGCTGAATGAGCTGATCCACCGGCCGTCGACGACATAGGTGAAGTCGTCATGCTTGATATCGAAGAACACCGTGGCCACCGCCGTACCGGTGGCCAGTGAGCCCAGTTCGTGATGGAGCATCCCCGCCCAGCCGTACTCAAGGACGGTCCCGCCCCGAGCGGCATAGGCCGCGACGACGGACTCGCCGGCGCCTCCCGGGACCGCTCCGATCCTGCGAAAGACCTCATCGGGAGGTAACGCGCGAACGAAGGTGAGACATAGGCCGATCTCACCGCCGCCGTCGGTGGACTCCTCCTCAAGCCAGGCGTAGTCCGCCGCCACCGCACCGCTCACGACCGCCCCCATTCCGATCCGGATCACACCGTACGGCTCTCGCCGTACGTTGAGGGGCACGTGGGAAGTCACCGCCGGTTCGGCGCTCATTTGAAGACATGCGGTCGGAGGAGACGACGTCCGATCGGAGCGCAACCCTTGGGTTGCGCATAGAGAGTCAATATGCAACTCTAGAGTTGCATCCGATGGTGACGATGAAGGAGTCTCCTCATGAGCGAGGAACGAATCGAACGCGAAACCCTGATCGCGGCGTCTCTGGAGCGGGTCTGGTCACTGGTGATCGAACCCGGGTTCTGGGTGGCCGACAATGCGGGCCTGTCCGGCACCGTAGCCGAAGAAGGCGAGTCGATGGTGGCGAAAAACGCCGAGTACGGTGACTTCCCGGTGCGCGTGGAGAAGGTCGAGCCGCCGACGTACGTGGCGTACCGCTGGGCCAGCGCGTTCCCCGGAGAAGAGCTGCGCGAGGACAACAGCACTCTCGTGGAGTTCACGTTGACTCCCGAGGGCGACAAGACGCGGCTCCGCGTCGTCGAGAGCGGGTTCGCGACACTGGCCGGGTCCGAAGAGCTGCGCCGCCAGGCGGTGAAGGACAACACCGGTGGCTGGTCCCAGGTGCTCGACGCGTTCAAGGCGCGCGCCGAACAGTCACCCGTGTGACGGACGAACGTCGCGGCGCCGTCGAGGCGGTCGACAGCGTCCTCGTCGCGCTGGCCGACCCGACGCGACGCCGGCTGCTTGATCTGCTCGCCGCACAGGGCGAGGCCACCGCGACGACGCTCGCCGAACGACTTCCCGTCTCGCGGCAGGCGGTGGTCAAGCACCTCACCGTCTTGGACACCGCCGGGCTGGTCTCCGGCAGGCGGGTCGGACGCGAGGTGCGATACGCGGTACGGCCCGCGGCACTGGACGCGACGGCGCGGTGGATGGCCGCGCTCGCGACCGACTGGGATAGGCGACTGGCGAACATCAAGCGCGTCGCTGAGGCGGCGGATCGGGATTCGCACTAGCGCCCCCGTCGCAGTTTTCCATTTTCCCTGTTCAGGACGCTTTTCCCTGATCAGGGAAGCTGTTTTGAACGTAATGGGCTGACGGCCCGTCAGGGCACGGGTTCGTGACTCACCCGATCGGGATCCGTTGAGCCCGGCATGAGAACAGATGCCGAAGCGGGGCCGCGAGCCAGGGAACTGGAGTCGCCGCCGCCGCGGGTGGGTGCGCGGTTCGGATGCATCCACCCGCGGCGGCGGATGCGAGACCATGCGCGGGCCGCTCGGCCCGCCGACAGGAAACTCGGCCCGTCCGGCAGAAGAACAGCCGGCGGAAAACTCGGCCCGTCCGGCGGGAAGAACAGCCGGTAGATCTCCGGGCACGCCGGCCATGCCACGCCGCACAAGCTGCGGCGACTGCTGTCCCGGTGTGCATGGGATCCGAACGAGATCCGCGATGACCTGCAGGAATACGTTGCCGAGCGGCTCGACCAGCCGGACGGCCTACTGATCGTTGACGATACCGGGTTCTTCGATACCGGGTTCTTGAGGAAGGCAACCGTCTCATGACCACCGACACAACCGCGCCTCCACATATCAGCGGCAGGCAGCGGTTGATCCTGCTCGTCCTGCTCGGTGCCGGGTTCATGTTGTCCGTCGACTTCTCGATCCTGAACGTCGCGCTGCCGAATGTCGGCGCGGGCGTCGGGCTGGGGTTGGCCGGGCTCCCCTGGGTCACCTCTGCGTACGCGCTGCCCGCAGCCGGCTTCACCCTTCTGTTCGGCCGGATGGCGGACCTGTTCGGCCGCCGCAGGCTGTTCCTGTCCGGTGTGGTCCTGCTGACCGGGGCGTCGTTGCTCGGCGGCTTCGCAACCACCCCTGAGATGCTCCTGACCGCCCGCGTGCTGCAGGGCTTCGCCACCGCGATGGCGACCCCCGCGTCGTTGTCACTGCTCACCAGCACTTTCACGGAAGGCGCGATACGCGACCGCGTTCTCGGCCTCAACGGCGCGCTGCTCTCCGGCGGTTTCACCGTCGGCGCGCTGGTCGGCGGCGCCCTCGTCAGCCTGCTGAGCTGGCGAGCCGCGTTCTTCATCAACGTCCCGGTCGCCGTGGTCATCCTGCTGGTCACCCCCTCCCTGATCAAGGAGAGCAGCGTGCCCGACCGGGTGAAGCTGGATCTGCCCGGAGCGGTGACCGGGACCGGCGGCCTGCTGGCCGTGATCTACGCGGTCATCGAGAAGAACATCCCCTCGGCCGTCGTCGGCGTGCTGCTGCTGGCCGCGTTCTGGATGATCGAGCTGCGCTCGCCCGCGCCGCTCGCCCCGGTGCGCATCCTCAAGCGGCCCACGGTGAAGTGGGGTAACTACGCGGGGTTCGTGGTCTTCACCATGGAGACTGCCATGATCTTCCTGATAACGCTCTACCTCCAGAATGTCCTGGGCTTCTCCCCTCTGATCACCGGCCTGATCTTCGGTGTCCCGGGCCTGGCGGCCGTGGCCGCCGGGGTGATCGCCGGACGCTCCATCGGGCGCTTCGGCAGCCGCAAGGTCCTGACCGTGGGCCTGGCCGTACAGGGGCTGGCGACCCTCCCACTGGTGTTCCTCGGCGCCGACCGGATGGCGCTCGCGGTCCTGCTCCCCGCGCTGTTCATCGGGTTCTTCGGACACGTAACCTCCATCGTGGCCTACACGGTGACCGGGACCTCGGGTCTGGCGAACGAGGAGCAGGGCCTGGCCACGGGCCTGACCTCGATGACCCAGCAGGTGGCCATCACCGTCGGCATCCCGATCCTGAGCTCGGTCGCCGCGACGCAGAGCGTGGAGCTGACCGGCATCCGCTTCGCACTGAGCGTGGATGTGGCCGTGACGCTCGTCAGCGTGGTCTTCATCTGGTTCGGGCTGCGTCCGCGCGGCGAGCGCCGCACGGCAGGGGCAGCCGTACCGGTGTCGAAGGAAGCCGACGAGGAACTGGCCGCGTCTTCGGGCTGAGCCGGCTGTGGCCGCGCGGCGGAAGCGTGAGCCGGCACCCCGGCACTCACCCGCTGCTCGGCACCCCGGCACTCACCCGCTGCTCGGCACCCCGGCGCCGGACTCGGCAACGCGCCGCACACCGGCCGCGTCGGGCGATGCGGTCGCTCGACCAGCGGGTCGTCTCGGCGGGACACAGCTCGCGGACGAAGAGCCGGTGCCGGCCGGCTCACCGCCGGATGATCGCGCAACGAGCGGCGCGACAGAGCTGTCAGCTTGGGAATTGCGAGGAACTCGCGATCACGGGAGAAGAACGATGTGCCTTCGCGTGCCTGATGTCACTGGGCGCAGAAGATCATCCCGTGTATATCCCGCAACAGGACGCCAATAAGCTCGATGGAGCGATGGGGGGAATGACGCGGATGGGCTTGGAGGTCGAAAGTCGATCGTCTGATTCGCCGTACATCGAGCGGGTGTGGCGGAGCAGCAGCGATGACGTCGACCGGATGACATCGATTGCGACAGCGCATTGGGACCTGGTCTTCTGGGAGCACCGCGGTCAGGTCAATGTGGCTGTTCAGGGGCCGGAGTTGAAGGCGAGTCCGGCTCCCGTTCCCGAAGACGCCACGTTCTTCGGGATCAGCTTCTCCCTCGGCACGTCGATGCCGCACCTTCCGATCAACAGGCTCGTCGGCGGTTCTGCAGAGATTCCCGATGCCACGCGCAGATCGTTCTGGCTGAAGGGCTCCGCCTGGCGCCTTCCCGACTACGGCAATGCCGAGGTGTTCGTACGGCGGATGGTGCGTGAGGGTGTTGTGGTCTGTGACCCGATCGTGGCCGCGGTGCTTGGTGGCGCGGCGCCGGAAGTGTCCGAACGCACCGTCCAGCGGCGCTTCGTGGCGGCGACCGGACTCACCCGCGGCGCCATCCGGCAGATTGATCGTGCCCGGCAAGCTGCTGTCCTGATCCAGGAGGGCGTGCCAATCCACGACGTGATCCACCGGCTCGGATACTTCGACCAACCACACCTGGCACGGTCACTGACCCGTTATATCGGGCGGACCGCCACGCAGTTGAGCGATCGGAATCCATCGGAGCCGCTGTCGCTTCTGTACAAGACCTGAGCGCTTGCTCTCACCTAACCTCCAGTCGCAGCCATCGGGCCCGGCTCGAGCCAGGCACCGCCCTGGAACACGACGGAGAGCGCCGGCCCGGCAACGGGAAGGTCGTCCTCGTGCGCGAGATCGTCGTCAACTTGCTCACCTCGTGGCTGTGGACCATTCCTAGCAACCTCAGCGACAAAGGAGCAGAGCAATGCCTAAGATCATCTCGAACTTCTTCATCTCCGTGGATGGCGTGATCGAGTCACCGGATCAGTGGCACTTCCCGTACTGGAACGACGAGATGGGCGCCATGGTCGAGGCGGGCATGCAGAGCGCGGCGGCGTTCCTGATGGGTCGCAAGCTGTATGAGGAGTGGTCCGCGTACTGGCCGACGACAGACAACGACCAAGACGCCGCCATGTCCCTCAACAACGTCCGCAAGTATGTCGTGTCGAACACCCTGGCGAAGGCGGACTGGAACAACACCATCGTCATCTCCGGTGACGTCGCGGCCAGGCTGCGCGAGCTCAAGAAGCAGACCGACGGTGACATCCAGATGTCCGGCTCCGCGACGACCGTGCGGTGGCTTCTGGCCAACGGCCTGCTGGACGAGCTGAACCTGCTCGTCCACCCGATCGCCGTCGGCCATGGCCGGCGGCTGTTCGAGGACACTCCGACCCACCCGCTGAAGCTGGTCAAGTCCGAAACATTCAAGACCGGCGTGCTCAACCTGACCTATGTTCCGGACGCCGGCTGACCGATGACCGTACCCGGTCCGAGCGCCATGCCCGACCAGACCTGGACCGCGGCGGGTCTTCCGTCGATACGCATGGGCAAGTCTGGCGTTTCACGAACCAGGCCGCGAGAGCAGTCAGGGCCTGACGCCTCGTCGCCGGTTTGGAAGACTTCGGCATGCACCCCGCTGAACTGCTGCGCTCCAGGTCAGGGTGTGTGCGATTTTCTCCGTGGGCCCCATGGTTCCCCCTTGTTCCCCTCCCCGGCCGTACTGGTACACGAATGGCACGACGTCAGCACATCTACCCGAACTGCAACCCGGATCGGCTCATCACCTGCGCGGACGCGCACACCTCGCCCGTCTGCTCATCCCGTCTGCCGTCGACCCGCCCGCAGGGGAAGCGGGACGGGGCCCACGGGTACCAGATGGAGCGCCCCAATGGACGAACGATCTGGTATCCGTGGGCCTGCCCGCTCGGCTTGTTCCGAGTCGATGGCGGGCGGGATGATCAGGCTCCCCTCCGTCACTGATCGACGGTTGTCTTTGCGATCATCCCGGAGTCCGAGGTCCCCGCCGAAGGCTGTTTTTTGCTGGGAGCCAGCTCACGAGGGACGCTCCGCCAAGGAGGGTGCTCGACCCTTTTCATGGAGCATGCAGATTTCATGGAGTATGCAGAGCAAATCGCGCCTTTGGGGCCGCCGGTCCGTCACGGCGATCAGGTCGTCCCGATGCCGAACAGTTCGGTGTTGCCGGAGACGCCATTGACCGCGAACACCGAGGTCATCTTGGGGGCACCATTGAAGTTCGGGTGCCACGTGTTCCAGCCTCCCGAATTGTTCATCCAGTTGTGGTACAGGGTGTCGTCGGTCCCGATGCCGAACAGTTCGGTGTTGCCGGCGACGCCATTGACCGCGAACACCGAGGCCGTCTTGGGGGCGCCATCGAAGTTCGGTTCCCACGTGTCCCAGTCCGTGCCCCCCAAATAGGAGGTGCGGTACAGAGTGTTGTCGGTCCCGATGCCGAACACCACGCTGTTGCCGGCGACGTCGGCGTCCATCGCGAACACCGAGGCCATCTTGGCAGCGCCGTTGAAGTTCGGGGTCCATTCGCTCCAGTACCCCTCCTCATCACTGCCATCGCAGCCGTACAAGGTTCCATCGGTCCCGATGCCCAACACCTCGGAGCCGAGTGTCTGTATGCCGCCGGCGATGGAGATCACCGCGAACACCGAGGTCATCGGAGGGGCGCTATTGAAGTACGGGTCCCACGGGTTCCAGCGCCCCGAAGGCTCCAAGAAAGTGTGGTACAGGGTGTTGTCGGTCCCGATGCCGAACAGCTCGGTGTTGCCGGTGTTGGCGTTCATCGCGAACACCGAGGCCATTTGGCACCCGCCGAGGAATTTAGGGGTCCACTCATACCACGACCCCGAATCATCCATATAGGTGTGGTACAGGTTTCGGTCGACTCCGATGCCGAACAGCTCGGTGTTTCCGGAGACGCCATAGATCGCGAACACCGAGGTCATCTTGGGAGCGTCATTGAAATTCGGGGTCCACTCGCCCCAGTACCCCGATTTGTTCATGGCGGTCTGGTACAGGGTTTGGTCGGCTCCGATGCCGAACAGCTCGGTGTTGCCGGAGACTCCATTGACCGCGAACACCGAGGTCATCTTGGGAGCGTCATTGAAGTTCGGGGTCCACACCTCCCAGGCCCCCGAATCGTTCATCGAGGTGTGGTACAGGGTTCCAGCGGACAGAGACTCATCTCGTACGGACTTCTTTCGCCCCATTTGCGCTACCATTAAGGCCTCTTTCTGTATCGTCGCGACTCGTCGCAAATACGGCTTTTACTACGGTCGCGGTACCCGCCGTCTACGGTCGAGTGCCCGCCGGCGGCCCACCTATCCGCATCACGGAGGCGCTATTGCTCGACATCGAAAGTAAATTTGCCTCCCTTTTGTCCCCACTGTCCCCTGGAACGCTGGCATCGGTGGCCGCCATGACTGATACAAGATGATTCGCGCCTTCTGTCGCGCTCCGCGCCAGAATGAAGCTGAAATCACGGAGGGCGCCACCGCCTTATGGCCGTGAGCTGACCTTGCCCTGGCCGAGATTCACCGCGACGCCGACACAGGTCTGACTGAAACCGACACATCGGCGAATCAATCGGAAGATTTGACCGATATTCCGGTTTTGGAGGGTCGCCTGCGTTTCAGGGCGTTGCCATGGTTCCGGCAGGACAACGACTGATCCAGTCGATTCTGCCCTCATATGACTTATCCCCTTATGGCACCCTGGATATCGGATATCCAACGCTTGCCGCTGCGGATTATCCCGCCAAGGGATATCGCCTATTCAGCCGGAGGATTCCGGCTCGGGATGGGTTGAGCAAGCCCAGGTGAACACCCTTGACCCATGATTGCCGAGGGTGAGCCGACGAATGAGGGCGGTGAGGCCTGCTGCGGTCGTGGCCGGCGATGGATTCGAAGGAGCCGCGCGGACGTGGAGTTCTGCATCGACGGCCAGGTCGTGAAGCCGGTCCGGGTGAGGTGCTTCGAGTGCTCAGGTCTCGGCGAGGTGGCGGTCTGATGGACGCACATGACCTTCCGGCCATCAGGCGGAACACCGTGACCACGCCTCTGAACGCGGCGCGGCGGCATGGTTCACCCCCGTGCCCATGCCGCCGCGTCGCGGGGTGACGACTTCCTGTCGGGTGAAGGCCTTCGCATCTTTAACATGCGGAACGGGACGCGCTGGTCGGTGGTCCTGGCCTTCGGCATCCGTCAGGGCGAGGCGCTTGGGCTCCGCTGGCAGTACGTCGACTTGGAGACCGGAGTGATCAGGACGTGGTTCCAGATCCAGCGCACGGAGTGGCGGCACGGCTGCGCCGATCCTCATAAGTGCGGTGAGAGGTGGCATCGCTGGCCCTGCAAGAAGAAGTGCAGGGATCACGGGCATAGCCCCGGCTGCAAGGAGGACTGCAAGAAGCAGGGGCACACCTGCTTCAAGAGGACCTGCCTCAAGGACTGTACGAGCCACGCCGACAAGTGCCCGAAACGTATGGGTGGGGGCGTCGTCTTCCGGCAGCGCAAGGGCAAGAGCAAGCTCACCCTTCAATGCCCGCCCGAACTCCTCGCGCTGCTCAAGGCTCACCGCAAGCTCCAGGCCGCGAACCGCCTCAAGGTGGGGGATCGCTGGGAGGATCACGACCTCGTGTTCGCCACCCGGCACGGCGGCCCGATCGAGCGCACCGAGGACTGGAAGGTGTGGAAAACGATTCTCAAGCAGGCCGGTGTGCGAGACGTCCGGGTGCATGACGCTCGCCACACGGCCGCGACGCTCCTCATCGAGCAGGGGGTGAACATCCGCGTCGTTCAGGAGGTCCTCGGTCACACGAGGGTGACCACGACGGAGAGGTACACCCACGTGTCCACACCTCTTATGCGCGACGTCAGGGAGCGGCCGGCCTCGGCACTCTGGGGAAAACCCTGAGCGTCGCAACGAGGATTGCGACCATGACGCCCTTGAAGGTCAAAAAAGGCCCTCTCCCAAGGTTCTGGGAGAGGGCCTCTGACCTGCGGAGGATTGGGGATTTGAACTCCGGATGGGCGATGAACCCAAACCGCATTAGCAGCTCTGATCCTGCCCGTCCCGATCAGTTCCACCTGGACCAACAGAGCTCGATGGTCCACCTGGAACGGGACCGTACGGCGTTGGATTGCAACTAAGACTGCAACTAGACCAGAGGCTCGCCAAGCATCTGCTCATGATCGGCAGCCTGGACTCCCCAATCGTGATCCTGCGGATTAAAAGATCGCCCTCATGCTGTTCCGGGCGGTTCAATGCAGGCCAGCGGGCGCAAGCGGTCTCTCCTGAACGGCCCTGACCCCCCTGTATTGCAACGGGAAATGCAACGGGAGCTGCTCTCCCCGTTAGCTCTGTTGCCCGGTGGGCCGGGGCTGAGGAACGAAGCCCTGGACCGTCGATCGCCCCCAACCCTGTACGGAGATCAGCCACCGCATGGCGATCGTCAGGGCGGTATTGACTCGGTGCCGTGTTGCCGCCGTCGCTCGGGGATCAGGGGGTTAGTCCGCCAGTTTCTCAGCCTCACGTTCGTGAGCCTGCCGGGCTTCCTGGTCCAGGAGCATGACCCCCTCGACGCTGCCATTGGCTTGATCGAGATGAGCACCGGTCCAGAGGCTTGGTCGTGAGGATATCCGTGTGCGGCGGGGCCGGCCTTTGGACTTCACGATGTCTCGAATCCAGATTGCGCCCGCCCCGATGAGCACCACCAGCACGATCCACGCGAATACACTCACTGTGCTTCTCCTCTTTGGTTCTCTCGGTGAGAACTGACAGCGGCTGTAGGCGGGAGCTAACAGCGCTCGCCGCCTGTCCTTGTCGCCGAGTTTTGACAGCGGCCCCGTACGCACCGGGAACTGGGCGGACACGGGTCGGCTGCGCTCGGTGCTGGGGATAGACCAAGTACGCCTGAAAGGGGCAGCGGCCCGTTCTGTTCGGGCGAGTCGAGTCACTCCGTCGTGGCGTTGATGGGGGGACTCCCCGACTGAAGTACAGTCCGTATCTGATTGATCACATGCTGTGATTAGATTGGAACGGAGAGTCCTTCATGCGCATTCGATCTGCCTGCGCCATGGTCGCCGTAGCGCTCAGTGCGACCGTCCTCGGGATGGGCACCGCCCACGCGACGGGGCCGTTGAGCGGCACCAAGATCCGCGACTGGAAGAGCGGCGCCGTCCTGGGCGTCTCCGGCAACTCGGTGGTCGGCGGTGCTGGGCTCCAGTACCAGACCGACACCAACGACTTGGCTCAGAAGTGGGCCATTGATCCGGTCACCAAGGACACCTTCATGATGCGCAATCTTCACAGCGACATGTGCGTCACCCTAATAGGCGGCGGCGGGGAGGCCATCCAGCAGCGTCCGTGCGATCCCCGGTGGGAGGAGCAGATCTTCACCATGATCGATTCCGCCAAGCCCCATCGATACCGGCTGCGCAACGTGGCCCAAAACCTGTGCCTGAGCCCAGCTACCACCGCCGTGCCCATCCACGCCGTGCTGTATGCCTGTGACACAGATCCCTACCAGATTCACTCGTTCGACGTCCGTTGACCTCACTTCAGGGCGCGGCAACACAGCAAGCCAGCACCCTCTGACCAGGCCCAACCCGAAGAAGGGACGTCCGGAGCCATGGAGACGGCTTCGGACGCCCCTTTCGACCTGTCCCGACATGCAAGCCGCTCTGATCAGTGGCTCAGCGCACCGCTGCCCCTTTCAGGCGTACTTGGTCTGTCCTCCGTGCTGTCGCTTCTCGCCAACATTCCGCCAGAGCGAAGATCGCAGAGTGTTGCTGAAACTCGTGAACATCCACTGCTACTTCACACCGACATAGCCACCTCTTGATCGCTCTGTGCGGAGGGGTGCAAAACGCTCACCCATTACCACTGACAGTAGAAGAGCTGAGCGGTCGGCGCGAAGGCGAAAGCACTCGAAGAGCCCGGAAGAGATCAGGACCGGTGGTCGAAGTTCTCGCGACTGGGCGGCGGTGCGGCCCCGGTGCGGCGGGTTGGTTGTGTATGGCGGGCGCGGGGTGCGGCGCGCGGCCCTGAGTCCCGCGCCGTCCGGGACCGGCCCCCAGGCCGCATGCCCGGACGGCGGGCGGGCGGCGGGCCGTGCGGCGGCGCGCCGCGCCGCCGCCTTGATACCCATAAGAACAATTCGGCAATGTCACTCGTGAGGCTGCGACGCCCCAAGTAGGCGAGTGCCGTCGTGGTGGCGGATGGCCGGTGCCTGGTCGTGGTGCATGGCGTCGAGGACGCGGATGGCGAATGCCTCGGATGCGAGTTCTTGGACCTCATCCGCGGTGACCC
This sequence comes from Streptosporangium sp. CA-135522, assembly GCF_050949235.1. Classification (NCBI taxonomy): domain Bacteria; kingdom Bacillati; phylum Actinomycetota; class Actinomycetes; order Streptosporangiales; family Streptosporangiaceae; genus Streptosporangium; species Streptosporangium sp. CA-135522. Next base: position 175,605 of record NZ_CP192026.1, on the reverse strand, counting down.
AGCGGAAGGCGCGGGTCTCGTCGGTCTCAGTGAGGTGGCCGCCGATGACCTTGCAGCGGAAGACCAGGGCGACGATACCGCGGGTCATGTTCTTGTAGACGCCGGTCAGAGTGACGGGCTCGACATGTAGACCGGTCTCTTCGTGGATCTCGCGGAGAAGGCCGGCGGTGATGTCCTCGTCGCGTTCCAGGATTCCGCCAGGTGCTTCCCAGTGGCCGTTGTCGCGGCGCTGGGTGAGGAGTGCGCGGCCCTGATCGTCGATGATCACGCCTGCCACGCTGACGGAGTGCTGCGTGTTGTGGTGATCCATCGGATGTCCTCCGGGGCTGCTGATCGCTATTCTCGAACTGCGGTACATGTATGTACGAGTTGAGGAGTGGTCGTGGCCGAGCTGCCGTTTCCGGATCTGGACCCGACCAGCGACCGGGCCGTCTTCCGGCAGATCGCCGATCACATCAGGCATGCGATCGAACAGGGCACTCTCGCCGAAGGTGACAAGGTGCCCTCAGAAGCTCAGCTCATGCAACATTACGGCGTCGCGCGGATGACCATCCGCAACGCGCTTCAGGTCCTCCAGGGTGAAGGCCTGACCGTCGCCGAGCACGGGCGTGGCGTCTTCGTCCGCTCTCATCCTCCGGTCCGCCGGCTGGCTTCGGACCGGTTCGCCCGTCGGCATCGGGAGCAGGGCAAGGCCGCATTTATCGCGGAGACCGAGGGAGCAGGCGGGAAACCGACCGTCGACTCCATCAAGATCACCGAAGAGCGGCCGGCGGTGGACGTGGCCGAACGGCTCGGGATCACCTCGGAAGATCATGTGATCGCCCGGTCGCGTCGGTACCTGATTAACGGTCAGCCGGTGGAGACGGCCGTGTCGTACATCCCGGCAGAGATCGCCCGGGACACGCAGATCGCGCAGCCGGACAGTGGCCCGGGTGGGATCTATGCCCGGCTGGAGGAGTTGGGCTACCGGCTGGATCACTTCGAGGAAGAGATCCGTTCCCGGATGCCGCTCCGCGACGAGGTACGGGCGCTCAAGCTCGCGCCAGGCGTTCCGGTGTTTCACCTGATCCGTACGGCTTACGCCACCGATGGTCGCGCCGTGGAGGTGTGCGACACGGTGATGTCCAGCGATGCCTACGTGCTCTCGTACGAACTTCCCGCCCGATAGCGCTTGACGAACTCCTCTAGAGGAGTCATAAAGGAGTTGCACCCAAACTCCTATAGACGAGCAGACGTCTGGAGGGGCTGGCTCTGGTGCTGTAGGAATCGGCGGATTCGAAGGGGCGAAGCCTTATGGCCGACCTGTGTGTCCTGTGAGGGACGGGGGTGGAAGTACGTCAGTCCCCGGCGTGGCCTGGTCGCCGGGCCTGGTGAGGCTGCTCCTTCTCTCCGTGCGCGTGACGACTGCTCCACATGTCAGGGATCTCGCACACAGGAGATTTCGCAGGGACGACCGTCGTGAGTGCGGCCTTCACGGCGGGAGGCATCTCGCCGCTGGAGACGGCCGAGTCGTTGCAGGCCGAACTTCGGCGTGGCGGGATCTCCGCCGACGTGCACAACGGGTACGGCCTGGCGCTGGTGTCGATCTGGGTGGGGCTCGTCGTGTGGTGTGACGGGGACCGGTTCTGGTGGCGTACCGGTTGGGACGATCGGCGTAGGCGCTTCGTCTACGCATGGCATCCGGCAGTGGACCCGACCCGTGCCGCTCGCCGGGTCGCGTTCCGCTACGGAGATCTCCGCAGGGCGGGTTCGTCGCCCGAGTCGGACGCCTAAGGGGCGCTGTGCTTCCGCCGCCCGAGGAGTGCCTGAGTCCGCATCTGGGCATGGCGCAGCGCGATCATGTGCGGCTGGTCTGGCGGCACTCCTATCAGACCTTTGAGCGGGTGCGGGTGCGGGAGTGGACCTGCGTCTGCCGGACTCCGGTGTACGAGCTGTGCGAGGGCGGCGGTCGGGCGTTTATCCGGCGCATCGTCCAGCTCAAAGGCGATCAGCAGGTTCATGAGACCCATCGGTGGTCGATTACTGAGGCTCGGGCGATCTGGACGCGGCTGCTGTCCGGGTTGGCCCGGTAGAACGAGTGTGGCGGCGCGGTCGATGAGGCCGAATGGATGGAGGGGGTCTCAAGGGGCCCGCACCGCCACACTCTTCCCTCCCGCGTTTTGATCAGCTATGCAAGTCGAGCATCCGCGTCTATGCTGACGATAAGTCGAGTAGTTGGGTTGTTGTCATGTCCGTATCTGATGATGAGTACGCTCCTCCGAAGTATGCGCAGATCGTCACCGCGATCCGGCGCAAGATCGCGGACGGCACCTACCCTCCCGGCTCGCAGTTGCCGTCTGAGACCCAGCTCGTTCGCGAGTTCGCGGTCAGCCGCCCCACCGTCGTCCGGGCGCTTCAGGTGTTGCAGCTTCGCGGGATCATCGACCGCGAGCACGGCAAGGGCTCCTATGTGAAGACCCCGCCGCCCGGCTCCGAGGGTGAGTCCTCTCGGCCGGGCCGGGCCGTACTCGACCGGGTGGAGGCCAGCGAGGGCGGAACGGTCATCGAGGCGGGAGCGCGGCCGGCGCCGGGCAATGTCGCGGCGATGTTGACCCTCCCTGAGGGAACGCCGGTGATGATGCGCCGCGTTCTGCTCAGCGAGGCCGACGAACCGTGTGAGCTGGTCACCTTCTGGTGCCCGATCGAGTTGGCCGAAGGAACCGACCTCGGCCGTCCGACGCCGTTGACGGTGAGCGTCCGTCAGCACCTCCAAGGGGCTAGAGGGCTGCGGCTGGATCACGTCGTGGAACGGCTGGCCGCCCGTCATCCCCTGCCCGACGAGGTCAAGGTGCTGGGAGTGGGCAAGTCGGCCGCGGTGCTGGGTGTACTGGCGCGGGTCTTCGACGTCTCGGGCCGCCCGGTGCTGGTCGTCGACATCGCGCTTCCGGGCGCGCTGCATGAGCTGGAAGACGCCTACACGCTGTGATGTGACCTAAGTCACAGCGACTCTCGGAAACTCGTATTGTCGAGTGTTCGTTTCCTGGATACCATCTAACTTGACAGTACGAGTTAGCGACAGAACGACAGGAGAACAAACCATGGCTATCCAAGGCCCCATCGCGATCGGCTTCGACCAGGTCTTCCCGCACGGCTGCTACGTCGTCGGCGAGATCGAGCCGGTCAAGGACTTCGACGCCTCCACCAACGGCCGTTTCGTCCAGGCCCGCGACAAGACCACCGGAGAGCCGGTGTGGCAGATCGCGGTCATGGACGCCGACCCCACCGTGAAGGCCGCACAGAAGACCATCGCCGTCAAGATCCTGTCGGCGGTGCAGCCGGTTCCCCCGGCACCGCTGCCGGGCTCGCCGTTCACCCCGGTCGAGTTCGACGCCATGACCGTCACCGCCTACGTCGGCCAGAACACCGGCCGCCTGGCCTGGTCCATCCGGGCGCAGGCGATGCGCGCACCCCGTACGGCCACCGCCCCGACCCGACAGACCACCACCACAGCCAAGGACACCACGACCAGCAAGGAGATCGCAGCGTGAGCACCCGCGACAGCTACCAGCCCTACACCTACATCACCGCGTCCATCCACGAAGGAAACACCCGGCTCGGTGTCTCCTTCCACACCGCCGACCTGTCGGTCCTCGCGATGAACGTCCACGGCATCCGGCCCTATCTGTACTTCGGCAGTGCTGAAGGCCAGTTGTCGATCTCCACCACCGGCGGCGGACCGGTCACCGCCGCCGATGTGGACCTGGCCCGGGAGATCGCCGACGCCGCCGCACGCTACCGGGACGAGTGCGAGCGCCTGCACACCGAACAGGCGGCGGTTGCTCTGCCGGGCCTGGACGAGGTCACGGCCTGACACGAAGCGGGGCCGCTGGAAGTTGCAGCTCCCGGCGGCCCCTCGGTTCTCCCTCTCACGCGAATTCAAGGAAGAGAGCTCAGCCTAATGTTCAAAAAACTGCCTGGCGACGAGGCGCAGCACCTCGTCTCCACCACCCCTGACACCGCCGTGGTGTTCCGCCCGGCCGTGGTCCGCACCCCGGCCATCGTCACCCTCGTCATCTTCGCCTGGCGGCTACTGGCCGGACTCGTCCGGCTCCTCTGGCGGCACCCGATCGCCTCGACCGCCGTCACCGTCCCCGGCGTGATCTGGACCCTCTACGGCTGGCAATGGAGCGCCGCCCTGCTCGCCCTGGTCCTGCTCGGCCTCACCGCCTGGGGCCTGGTCGACCGTCCCTCGTTCCTGCGCTGGGTGGGCTGGCGGCTGCTGGCCTGGTGGCGACTGGTGTGGGTCTACCGGCGGCACTGGCAATCGGTGATGATCGTCTCCGGCCTCAGCCGGAAGGTCCACGGCCGCGACTACCTGCCTGGTCTGCTCGGCGTCTCCTGCACCTCGTGGGCGGACCTGGTCACGGTGAAGATGCTCAAAGGCCAAGCGGTCACCGACTGGTCCGACCGCATCGACAACCTCGCCCATGGCTTCGGCGCGACCTCGTGCCGGGTCACGGTCGCCCGGTCGGGCCGGTTGCTGCTGGCCTTTCCCCGGCGGGACCCGCTGGCCACCCCGCTGCCCGCCCTCCCCATCCCGGAGACGTCGTCGGTGGGGCCGGTGGAGATCGGCACGCGGGAGGACGGCACCCCCTGGCGGCTCAAGGTGCACGGCACTCACGTCCTGGTCGCCGGGGCCACCGGGGCGGGCAAGGGCTCGATCATCTGGTCGACCATCCGGGGCCTGTTGCCCGCCGTCCAGGCCGGACTGGTGCAGATCTGGGCGCTGGACCCGAAACTCATGGAGCTGTCCTTCGGCCGGAACCTGTTCGACCACTACGCCGCCGACCCGGCCGCCTGCGCCGACCTGCTGGAAGCCGCGGTGAAGGTGATGCAGGAGCGGGCGGGCCGCTTCGCCGGAGTCCAGCGCAACCACACACCGACCGTGGAGGACCCGTTCGTCCTGGTGGTGGTCGACGAGGTGGCGTTCCTGACCGCCTACCAATCCGACAAGGGCCTCAAACTGCGCATCTGCGCCGCCCTGGCCACCCTCACCACACAGGGGCGAGCGGTCGGCGTCGGCGTGCTGGCCGCACTCCAAGACCCGCGCAAGGACGTGCTGAGCATCCGCAACCTGTTCCCCGACAAGATCGCACTCCGGTTGGACGAGTCCGAGCAGGTGGACATGGTCCTCGGCGACGGCGACGGCGCCCGGGACCGGGGCGCGCTGGCCGACCTGATCTCCCCGGACCCGCAGCTCGGCGCGGGCATCGCCTACACCCGGCTGGAGACCTCACCCGAACCGATGCGGGCCCGCGCCGGCTACATCTGCGACGCCGACATCCGCGCGATGGTCGCCGCGTTCGCCGCCGACACCCTGCCCCTGCCCGTGCCGCTGCCACGGATCGGAGAGGTGGCCTGATGAGGATCATCATCCATGGCACCGCCGACGAGATCGACACCCTGCCGTTTCGCCGCATGCGGACCGTCGACGGCGCCGACCTCGCCGAAGTGGTCGTGATCGTCGACCTGAACACCGCCCGCCTGCGCAAGGTCCCCTACGGCGACGCCTACCGGCTGTGCGCCGACGTGCCCACCCGGAAGGAGGCCAGGTGACCGACACCGCCCACCCGCCCATTCCTTCGACCGCCACTCCGCCGAACGGGGCCGACCGCACCCTTCCCCGCCTGGTCCGCGACACCCTGCCCCTGGCCCTGGACGTCGCCGTCGAGGTCGCCAAACTCAACGGGGTCTGCATCCGCCCCATCGAGATGCGCCGCCTGGACACCCACACCGGCACAACCGAACCACTCGACATCCCCTGCGGCACCACCCAAGAGGCCAAGTGCCCGCCGTGCGCCAAACGCAACAAACAACTCCGGATGGCGCAATGCCGGGAGGGCTGGCACCTGGAGGCCGAGCCCGTCGCCGAACCACATCCCTCCACCGAGGATCAGCGATGGCTGATCGAGTTCCGCGCCGACGTGCAGGCCAAACGCGACGAAGCCGAACAGACGGGGGAGGACACCGCCGACTGGGACGAGGCGATCGCGGGCATTGATGCGGAGATCAACGCCGCCGGGATGCGCGGGACCGTCCTGGGCGGCCGGGCCACCGCCAAGCGCTCCCGTTCCACCCGCCGTCGGCAGGACGCCCCGGACCTGCCCAAGCGGACACGGCAGGACACCACCTTGGGGCGGACCTTCGTCGCGCCCGACGGCAGGGTGTATCGGCCGTCGCTGTTCGTCACCCTCACCCTGCCCTCCTACGGCAAAATCCGCTCCGGCCACGGCGTGCCGGTCGACCCGGCCACCTACGACTACGCCCGCGCCGCCCGCGACGCCCTGCACTTCTCCAAGCTCGTCGACCGCTTCGTGCAGAACCTCCGCCGGGTGGCCGGCTACGACGTCCAATACTTCGCCACCGTCGAACCACAAAAACGGCTGGCCCCGCACCTGCACATGGCCATCCGCGGGACCCTGCCCCGTGCGGAGATCAAGCAGATCGCCGCCGCCACCTACCACCAGGTGTGGTGGCCCCAGGTGGACGAGGTCCGCTTCGAAGGCGACCACCTGCCGGTGTGGACCGAACGGGCCGACCGCGCCGAGCCGTACCCAGACGGGCAGGCCGGCGACTACCTCGACCCGGCCACGGGCGAGCTGCTGCCCACCTGGGACCAAGCCCTCGACCAGCTCGACGCCGACGACGACGCCGAACCCCTGCACGTGCTCCGCTTCGGCGCCCAAGTCGACGTACAGGGCATCGTGGCGGGTTCCCCGGACGCCCACAAGCGCATCGGCTACCTGACCAAGTACCTCACCAAGAGCCTCGGAGACCCCCTCGACCCCGCCGACGCCGACGACCACGCCCGCCGTGACCACGCCGCTCGGATGGTCGAGGCGCTGCGCTACGAACCCTGCTCGCCCACCTGCCCGAACTGGCTGCGCTACGGCGTGCAGCCCAAGGGCGCCAAGCCCGGCATGCTTCCCGGCCGCTGCCGGTCCAAGGCGCACAAGGCCGACCATCTCGGCTACGCCGGACGCCGGGTCCTGGTCTCCCGCAAGTGGTCCAACAAGACCCTCCGCGAACACAAACAAGACCGCCGGGCCTGGGTGCTCGACATGCTCGGCCTGCCCGACGAGACCACCGACCCGCACCGCTACGTGTGGCGGCCGGTCTCCACTTCCGACCCCACCCGAACCCCACTGGCCAAACGCCTGCTGCGCGGCGTCGCCAACCGGCACCGCACCCGAATACGCCTGCTCGAATTCGAAGCCATAGCAGACGGACGACCCGTCCCAGATCTTTCGGCAATCGGAGAGGCGGCCTGACATGGAACCCCTGTTCTACCGTCCGAAGGACGCGGCGACCCTGCTCGGCATGAGCCGTACCGCCGTCTTCCGGCTGATCAAGACCGGCGAACTCAAGTCGATCAAAGACGAGGGATACCGCCTGGTCCCTCGGTGGGCGCTCCATGAGTTCGCCCGTGCCCTGGAGACCAAGGCGGGCCTGACGCAGGAAGAGGCGGCGTGATGGCGAAGAAGCCGGACGGCCGATCCTCGATCTACTTCGGCAACGACGGCTACTGGCACGGCTGGGTCACCATGGGGATCAAGCCGGACGGCTCCCCCGATCGTCGTCACCGGATGGCCAAGACCGAGGCCGAGGTGACTCGCAAAGTCAGCGATCTGGAGAACAACCGGGAGTCCGGACAGGTCACCAAGCCGGGCCGTACGCCCACCGTCGCCGAGTGGATGACCGAATACCTCGACGTGATCTGTGTGCGGCTGGTGGCCTCGGGCAAGATGGCGCCGCGCACTCTGACGGACTACCGGTCCAAGACCCGTCACTGGATCATTCCCCTGCTCGGCCGGCATCGGCTCAACCGGCTCGCTCCCGAGCATCTCGACACCGCCTACACCGTGATGCTTGAGAAAGACCTCTCGACGAGCACCGTCCTCAAGGTTCACCGCATCCTGTCCCGGGCGCTGACCATCGCTGTGCGCCGCAACAAGCTCACGCGAAACGTCGCGACCCTCGTCGACGCTCCCTCGGCCGCGCCCACCGAGATCGAACCGCTGAGCCGCGAGGAAGCCCGCAGCATCCTCGACGTGGCCGGCACCCGGCGGAACGGCGCGCGCTGGTCGGTCGCTCTCGCACTCGGCATCCGCCAGGGCGAGGCGCTTGGGCTCCGCTGGCAGTACGTCGACTTGGAGACCGGAGTGATCAGGACGTGGTTCCAGATCCAGCGCACGGAGTGGCGGCACGGCTGCGCCGATCCTCATAAGTGCGGTGAGAGGTGGCATCGCTGGCCCTGCAAGAAGAAGTGCAGGGATCACGGGCATAGCCCCGGCTGCAAGGAGGACTGCAAGAAGCAGGGGCACACCTGCTTCAAGAGGACCTGCCTCAAGGACTGTACGAGCCACGCCGACAAGTGCCCGAAACGTATGGGTGGGGGCGTCGTCTTCCGGCAGCGCAAGGGCAAGAGCAAGCTCACCCTTCAATGCCCGCCCGAACTCCTCGCGCTGCTCAAGGCTCACCGCAAGCTCCAGGCCGCGAACCGCCTCAAGGTGGGGGATCGCTGGGAGGATCACGACCTCGTGTTCGCCACCCGGCACGGCGGCCCGATCGAGCGCACCGAGGACTGGAAGGTGTGGAAAACGATTCTCAAGCAGGCCGGTGTGCGAGACGTCCGGGTGCATGACGCTCGCCACACGGCCGCGACGCTCCTCATCGAGCAGGGGGTGAACATCCGCGTCGTTCAGGAGGTCCTCGGTCACACGAGGGTGACCACGACGGAGAGGTACACACATGTGTCCACACCTCTTATGCGCGAGGCAGGGGAGCAACTGGCCGCGGCACTCTGGGGAAAACCCTGAGCGTTGCAACTAGAGATGCAACTATGACGCTTCCAGAGATCAGAAAGGCCCTCTCCCGAAACTCGGGAGAGGGCCTCTGAACTGCGGAGGCTCGGGGATTTGAACCCCGGATGGGCGATGAACCCAAACCGCATTAGCAGTGCGGCGCCATAGACCTGACTAGGCGAAGCCTCCTGGTTGCCGTGTGGCTCAGCACAGAGTACCGGCCATCCGCCAAGGCGGCAAAGCGATTGATGATCGCGTCGCCGAGAACGGGGCACCCAAGTTATCCACTAACTGTGGATAACTTGGGTCGAGCTTGTGGACAAAGTCAAGATCTCCCAGCTGAGCGGGCTGGGGATCTTGGGGATTCTCGCAACACGAGACAGGAAATCTCGGTGGGCGGACCCGCAGGGGCTCCCCCTTCACCCGGGCCTGAAGGGGCTCCCTCTCCACCCGGAGGAAACCCGGACGGAAGGAGCCCGAGTAGATCACGGAGATCAGACGGGGTTGGCTTCGCCCTCGATCTCGATCTTGACCTTCTTGCCGACCAGGACGCCACCGGTCTCCAGGGCCTGGTTCCAGGTCAGGCCGAAGTCCTCGCGGTCGATCTCGGTCGTGATGGAGAAGCCCCAGACCTCCCGGCCCCACGGGTTGGTGCCGGCGCCGCCGTACTCGACGGTGAGCTCGACCTGCTTGGTGACGTCGCGGATGGTGAGGTCGCCCAGGACGGTGAACTCGCCGCCGGAGTAGCCGACCACGCGGGTGGTGCGGAAGGTGATCTCGGGGAACTTCTCCACCGCGAGGAAGTCCTCGCTGCGCAGGTGACCGTCGCGGTCGGCGCCGCCGGTGCTGATGCTCTCCGTCTTGATCGTGACCTCGGCGGAGGAGTCCAGGGGGTTCTCGGCGATGGTGACCGTGCCGGAGAAGTCACTGAAGCCGCCGCGGACCTTGCTCACCATCATGTGCTTGGCCATGAAACCGACCTGGGTGTGGGCGACGTCGAGGGCGAAGGTTCCGGGGGTGGGGATCCGAAGGTCTTCCCAGGTCCGAGTGCTCATGTCTACTCCCGATAGATGTACTTGCCATGCGGATGATTGCGACAACATATTTCTACATGAGGAATATTCCACTCGTCAACTATCGTCGGATACAGTGTAGAAGTGATCTCCCTTGACGACTCCCGGCTGACGGCGGTAGGTCTGCTGGTCGAGGCCTACACCGGCCTGGCGGCGAAGATGCATGTGTCCTTCTCGGCGGTGAAGCTGTCGGACATCGACTTCGAAACCTTGATCCGGCTGGCACGCTCGCCCGGACAACGTCTGCGCATGAGCGATCTGGCCGCGCAGACCAGCCTGTCCACCAGCGGGGTGACCCGGGTCGTGGATCGGCTGGAGCGCGAAGGACTGGTCGCGCGGCAGGCGTGCGCCACCGATCGCCGGGCCTCCTACGCGGCCATCACCGAGGCGGGCACCGACCGCCTCAACGCCGTGCTTCCCCAGCACCTGGCCGACATCGAGACCTGGCTCACCGGCCTGCTCACCCCCGAACAGCTCAGCGCCTTCCTGGACACGCTGAGGATCATCCGCGACGCCGTACGGCCGTGCGCCACGGCAGGGGCCGAGCTCCCACCACCCGAATGACGGCAGGCCTCTTTCGACCGTTGTCCAACGCCCGCCCGGCAGGACCGTTGTCCATCGCCCGCCCGCCCGGCAGGCACAGCTGACGGCTGACGGCTGACGGCTGACGGCTAGGTCTGCGGCTCCAGCTGACGCTGCTCCGGAATCGTGAGGTCACCGCGGAGCTTGGCCATCGCCCGCGAGACCGTGCTCTTCACCGTGCCGACGCTGATCCCCAGGGCTTTGGCGATCTCCGGTTCGGTCATGTCCTCGTAGTAGCGCAGCATGACCGCGGCCCGCATGCGGGTGGGCAGCCGCTCAAGGGCCTGCTCCACCTCCTCGGGCAGATAGCCGTGGCCGCCCGGGAAAACCGGCTCCGGAAGCTCCTCCGAGGGATACTCCTCCAGCTTGCGCCGCCGCCACCAGGAGATGTTGATGTTGACCATCGCCCGGCGTACGTAGGCGTCCAGAGCCGCGCGGTCCTGGATACGGTCCCAGGCGAGGTAGGTCTTGATCAGCGCCGCCTGGAGCAGGTCCTCGGCGTCGTTGGGATGACCGGTGAGCTGGTGGGCGACGCGTAGCAGTACAGGACCGCGAGTAACGACGTACTCGCGGAACTCCTCGTGTGTCCCGCCGGTCACCACGATCACCAGCCTGTGGTCAGGGTGCGTCTCGTGGCCAGAATCGCAGCCGCAGCCCATAATTCGGCTGAACCGGAACCTATATTTCATCCCGTCAACGGCAAAAACAGGCCGGGTCCTCCATCACCCCCTCAGGGGGGACAGATACGGGTTTACCCGAAGATGGGGGGCAACGCGTTGTACCGGGGATGGGAATTTTGCTACGACGTCGGACACCTGCCCGAGTTATTGACGCAAGCGAACGGCGCGACTCCCGCGACCGTGTGACGCTAACAGGGAAATCTCGGCGAAACATGAGGAGTGACGATGCTGCACCGCAGCGTTGATCGCCGCCGCGTTCTGGCGGCGGCCGCGCTTGGCCGCACCCTCGAAGAGCCCGGGGCGGCCTCCGACGACGGCGAGCTCCTCCAGTCGGTCACCGGCGAGATCCTGGACGTCAGCCCACATCTGATCATCATCGACACCCCCGAGGGGCACGAGGAACGGCTCGTCATCGCGCCGTGGGCGACGGCCTGGCGCGGTGAGGCCGTCGCCCCGGCCGACCTGCCACCGGGCGCCCATGTGATCATCAGGGCGCTGCGGTCCGGCCGGGTGGTGGACCGGATCTGGGCGGACATCACTCGTATCACCGGAGTGATCCAGTCAGTCGGCTCCGGCTCCAGGGATCGAACCGTGGAGCTGTACTGCGGGCCGCACCGGGGACGGCGCACGATCGTCATCCCCTACCGTTCCTCCGGACGGCTACGGGTCCGGCACCCGCAGTTCGAGCCCGGTTACCTGTTCGACGCCATCGGGGTTCGCGAGGACGGCGTGGCTCAGGCCCGGCTGCCGGCGACCTCTCAACCGCCCTACCGGTGGACGGCCGTGCCTTCGCCGCCGCCCGGTTACAGCAGCGTGCAGTCGCGGATCTCGGGCACCGCCACCTGGTCGGACTCCTTCGACTGCGACGAGCGGGGGGCGGCCTACCCCATGCTGGAGCGCTCCGACGCCGATTGCCAGGACGCCGGGGTGTCCTGCACCGGCCTGCCCTATCTCGCGCTGGGATCGATGCTCAACGTGCGTAACGTGTGCGCCGGACGCACCTCGGTCCTGCCGATCGTGGCCTGCGGTTGCCTGGCCGGCCGGTTCTGCGACCGGTGCCTGGAGTGCGGCACCTCTTCGCGGGGCCGGATCGTGGAGTTGTCGGCGACCGCCTTCGTGGAGCTCGGCGGCGACCTGACCAAGGGCTGTTTCAACGCCAGGGTCGGATTGGGGTGACAGGAATGTGGGCGACGATCTCCGCCGCGCAGATACCGGTGCTGGGCGCGCTGCTGGTCGCGGGCGCACTCGCCAAGGTGCGGACGGTCATGAACGAGTCCGAACCGGGCGGGCTGAGCAGGCTGGGGCCGGCGGTGCTGGTGGCCGAGCGCTGGCGCGGGCCCGCTCTGCTCGGCTGTGCCGCCGGAGAGGTGTTCTTGCTGGTCGGCTTGATGTCGACCGGCCTTTCCCTGTTCCGATGGGGCGCCGCGGCCTTCTTCGCGGTGTCGACCTACGTACTGTGGGAGCTGCGCCGCCGCCGCCCGGACGTGGGTTGCGGCTGCTTCGGCGAGGTGAGCGCGATCCCGGTGGGGCTGCGCTCACTGGGGCGCACCGCGGTCTTGACCGCCATGGCCTTGGGAACGGTCTGGACCCCGCCGGTCCCCGGCTGGGTGACGCTGACCACTCTCACGTGGTCCCAGGTGCCGGCCGTCGCCGGCGGGCTGCTGGTGCTCGCCGCGCTCTCCCCGGAGATCGAGGAGGCGGCCTCCCGGCTCCGCCATCGCGCCCCCTGCGAACAGCGTCCGTTGGATCCGGCGACCGCGCTCGCCCGCCTGCGGGCGAGCGCGGCCTGGCGGTCACACGTGAAGCTCTTGTCGAGCACCGATCCGGTCGACAGCTGGCGGGAGCTCTGCTGGCGGTTCTTCGTCTACCCGGGGCGCAGCCATGCGGGCGACCCCGCCGACGTGGTCTTCGCGGTCTATCTGAGCGGGCGGCATCCGGCGGTGCGGGTGGCGATGGTAGGCGTCGACGGGCGGCCGATCGAGATCGGGCCTCTGCCGGAATCTATCCCCGTATCGGCGATTCACTAGACGGCCCTAGATTTTCCTAGGCCGCAGCATTCATCTCTATATGGCTCTCTAGCTTCCCCACTAGAGAGCCATATAGAGGTCTAGGAGGCCCAGGAGGCCTTCTCATTGTATCGAACATGTGTTCACACGGGCTGAGAACGTAGAAACTTTCCGAAGTGCGGGACGGTGAACGCGATCAGCCCGCGCTCGGCGCTGTAGATCAGACCCTTCTTGATGAGGCTGTCTCGGGCCGGAGAGAGGCTGGACGGCTTACGCCCAAGCCCCTCGGCCACGTCGGCGGTGGCCACGGGCTCATCACCGATGGAGGCCATGGCGTGCATGTAGTCGCGCTCGGCGGGTGTGGCCCGCTCGTAACGGCTGCCGAAGAAGCCGACCGCCAACTCCTCCTCGGCCTCCGGCGCGGAGACCTTGATGTCGTCGACGGTGATCGGGCTGCGCAGCGCGATGTCCCAGGCGACCTTGCCGTAGGCCTGGACGAAGTAGGGATAGCCGTCGGCGGCCTCGTAGAGCGCGTCGAGCGCCTCCTGGGTGAACTCCACGCCCTCGCTCTCGGCCGGGGCGATGAGTGCGAGATCGGCGGCCTCGCGGTCGAGGCGGTCGATCCTGGCGTAGCGGAAAAGGCGCTCGGAGTAGCTTTTACTGGCCGACAGGACGCTGGGCAGGTGAGGCAGACCGGCGCCGACCACGATCAGCGGGCCGCCGCTCTGCGAGAGCTCGTGGCAGGCCGCGCAGAGCGCCGAGACGTCGGGGGTCTGCACGTCCTGCATCTCGTCGATGAACAGGGCGATGCCGACGCCGAGGTCGGTGGCCACCCCTGCCGCGTCGACGAACAGCTCGGTGAGATCGATCTCCAGGTCACCGGAGTCGGCCCGGCCCCGGCCGGCGGGCACGTCGATCCCGGGCGACCAGTGCGAGGTGCCCTTGGCCGCGGCCGGGTCGCGCATCGCGAACGCCTTGAGCACACCGAGGAACTCCTCGATGCGCTCGGGTGCCCGGTGCCGGGGGGCCAGCTCGCGGATCGCCAGGTGCAGGGCGGCGGCCACCGGGCGCCGGATCGACTGGTCGGGACGGGCCTCGATCTTGCCCGTTCCCCACAATCGCTGCATGGCCATGGATTTGAAGGTGTTGAGGAGGACGGTCTTGCCGACGCCGCGCAGGCCGGTGACGACCATGCTGCGCTCCGGGCGGCCACGCGCCACCCGCTCCAGGACGATTTCGAACTGCTGAAGTTCACGGTCGCGCCCGGCGAGCTCTGGGGGACGCTGCCCCGCACCGGGGGCGTAGGGATTGCGCACGGGGTCCACGCTCTCGGACTTTATGACGGGATATAGCGGCCGGCGTAGATTTCCGTAGAAAGCGCTACGGCGTGTCGCATGACGCCGGACGGGTGTCCGCGGGGCGGGGGCGTGTGCGGTCGGCCGCGTCGCGAGCATCGCCATGACACACTCCTCACCTGGGAAGACACCGTCCGAGCCCGTGTCCGAACCCGTGTTCGATCCAATGTCGCAGACTGTAGCGCGACTTCGAACACAGGCGCGAGAGTTTTCGAAGAAAGCTCAGCTAAAGAATGCCGGCGCGCCCACCGATGGGGTTGAATCGGGGCGAAAGCCGTACGAGATCGAGGAGTGATCGAACACCGCTCGCGTCGGCGCCTCCTCTCACTTCAGGTAGCCGGTCAAATACGATGGAGGCTTGTCCTTTGTCGATCGTGGGGGTGGCGACAGATGAGCAGCTCTCCGCCGGTGGTGCGCGTCAAGGTGACCATGGCGGTGGTCGCCGGTTGTCTCGTGGCGGCCGCGTGCGGTACGACCGCCACCTCGCAGCCCGCGCAGGCGGCCCAGCCCACGCAGACGGCCCAGCCGACTCCGCCCGCGTCGACGCCCGCGGCGCCGGCTCCCTCCGCCGAGCCGACCACCGCGAGCCCGTCCCCCACCGGCCCGCCGAAGTTCTCCGCCAAGGTGACCGGGGTGGCCCGCGACCGGCTCCGCTACTCCTGGCGGCCCGGCTGCCCGGTCCCGGTCGGCGAACTGCGGCTGGTCACGATGACCTACTGGGGCTTCGACGGCAGGCCGCACACCGGCGAGCTGGTGGTGCACAAGAACGCGGCCGACGACATCGTCACAGCCTTCAAGCGCCTGTACGGCTGGCGTTGGCCGATCCGCAAGATGCAGCTCGTCGACGTCTACAAGGGCGACGACTTCGACTCGATCGACGCCGACAACACCTCCGCCTTCAACTGCCGTCCGGCGACCGGGTCGAGCAGCTGGTCACAGCACGCGTACGGCAGAGCCGTCGACATCAACCCCCTGGAGAACCCCTACCTGTCCTCGGACGGCTCGGTGGCGCACAAGAACGCCCGCAAGTTCGCCAAGCGCCCGGTGCACGCCCCCGGCGTGATCAACCCCGGCGACCGAGTGGTCCGGCTCTTCGAGAGGCTCGGCTGGGAGTGGGGCGGCTACTGGTCGGGGATCAAGGACTACCAGCACTTCAGCAAGGGCGGCGGCTGAGAGCCGAGGCGTTCCGCCCTCCCGGGAGCGAACCCGCGCTTCTCGCGGGTGTCCGCGATCGTCCGCCAGACGGCCAAGGTGACTCCTTACCGATGACATGGCCTGGATGCCCGATATGATCCCCGCCGTGACTTCTCCGGACCCCGCCCCGGCCGCGACCGAGTCACCGGGGGCATCTCGACGGCTGTGGATCGTGTTGACGGCCGTGCTCTTCGTGCTGGCCACGGTGCTAGCGCTCGCCTGGCCCGCGGGCGGGCTGGAGACGGCCGAGGAGCCGATCCCGCAGCGGAGGTTCGGCCAGACCGTCACCGGTGAGCGGTTCGGGATCACGCCGCGGAAGGTGTCGTACGTGACCGCCGACCCGGCGCCGAAGTTCGGTGATCCCCAGCCCGGCCGTTTCCTGGTGATCGAACTGGATGTGACGAACCTCGGCCACGACACGGCGACGACGGAGGCCCTGGCCGAACAGTTGGAGATCACCACCTCTCCCGGCGGCGCCCTCCACCGTTTCAAGGACCGGCACACGCAGTTCGTCGTCCGTGACGGCGGCGACGACCGCGACCAGCTCCACCCCGACCTCCCGGAGAAGGTGTTGATCGCCTACAGGGTGCCCGAGAGATACCCCGATCCCGAGCACATCACGATGACCTTCACCGACTCCGCCTATGGAGCCGGGTTCCAGTCGACGCTGTCGTCGTGGATGGACGGGGAGGTCCTGGCGGCCTACTCGGCGGACCTGGGCCGGGCCGGATGACGCGCCGGATCCTGAGCCTGCTCGCCGGGGTGCTCCTGCTGGCCGCGATCGTCGTGGTGAACCGGCTGTCCCCGAGCGCGGACCGGCAGTACGAGCCGATCGCCTCCACCGGCGGGATCCGCGAGGAGATCGACACCGTCGATTTCCAGATCCGGGTGGACCGGGTCGGGCTCGCGAAGTCCATCAAGATCAAGGATTCCTTCGGTGCCGAAGGCAGGCCGCGAAGCACCGCCGGGACCTGGGTGGTCGTCTGGGCGACCGCTTCGGCCACCCGCAAGGAGGTCAGCCTGAGGGGTTCCGAGATCGCGACCGCCGACGGGGACGTCTACGCCGCCACCCCCGTCCTCGGCGCCCTCGACACCGCGGCCCTGCAGCCGGGGATCCCCGCCTACGGGGCGATGCTGTTCGAGGTCCCGGCCGCCAAGCTGCCCGGCGCCGTACTCAAGGTGCACACCCAGCTGCAGGAGGGGTTGCGCCTGCTCGGCGCGGCGGCGGAGGTCCCTCTGAACCTGCCCGGAACGGAGCCCGAGGCGTCCGTCGTGCTGGGGGCGGTGCGGGAGGTTTGAACGCGGTGCTGCGCAATCTCGCCTACGGCGTCGGCCTGGTCGTCGCGCTGGCGGCCACCACGGCCGCGCAGACCCTGCCGTGGAAGGAGAAGTACGACGACCAGAGCGGTGAGGGCGGTCCGGCGGTGACCGCCGGACTCGACCGGCCCGCGCGCCTGTACGACATGGAATGGCGGCTGAAGGACATCACCTCGGGGAAGCCGGGTGCTTCGCCGACCCGGCCGCTGCCGCCCAGGACCAGGGTCGTGGTCGTGGTGTTCTCGGTGAAGCCGCTGACTCCGGCCGCGAGCCGATGGTTCACCGACGAGCCCTCCGGTGACTGCTCCGTCCAGGTGGCCGACCGGTCGGGCCGGATCTGGTCTCCGTCGTTCCGGACCGGCGTCGCGCCGGGCCCGAACAAGGACGGCTGCAAGAGCGCCGGAGGGGATCTCAAGCCGGAACCCCTGGCCGTGGGCCGGGAACGGACGGTGCAGAAGGCGTTCATCGTCCCGCAGGACGCGATCGCCGGCCTCCAGGTCGAGGTCAGGATGCCACGGCGTCCCGGGGTGGTGCGGATGGCCCGCTAGCCCCGGCCGCCTCGTTCACCCCGGCCGCCTCGGCCGTCATCCTGGCGGCCACCCTGCGCAGCGCCAGGTCGAACCCGGCGGCCAGCAGGCAGACCCTGAGCACCTCGTGGACCACGTCGATCGGCAGGTGGGCGGCGCTCTCCCACATCTGCCACCAGATGATCTCGTGCGGCCCGACGAGGTGGGTCACCCCGATGAAGGCGACCTTGCTCAGCGCCTCCAGCGTGACGTAGATCAGGCTGAAGCTCAGGTAGAACAGCGGCCCGGCACGAAGCACGAACCGCAGGCCGTTGATGATCGGGGTGTACTTGTCGCGGAGTCCGCGAGACAGGAACTCCACCGTGTTCTGGACCTGCGCCGGCAGCATCTTCCACAGGCCGGAGACCCGCTTCTCGACCCGGGTGCCCTCGATGACCTTCACGTCCCGGGTCATGTCGGAGCTGTAGACCACCGCGGTGATCGCCAGCCAGAGCAGCGGCGCGACCAGACCGTCCTTCAGGTCCGGCACGTACGGCGAGAGCACTCCCCAGGCGTCCTTGAGCGGCTGGGGGACGATCCCGGCCACGTCGAACAGGCCCGTCGCCCCCTTCCACACCACCCGCGTGGTCAGCCAGTCCTTGGCCACCCCGATCCAGTTGCCGATCGAGATGATGCCGAAGAACATCCACAGGCATTCCAGGCCGCTGGTCGCCAGCCCGAGCACCTTGATCTGCCGGGACTCGTAGAGCCGCTCGACCACGACCTTGACCAGGAAGACCGCCAGGGTGACCACGACGATCAGCACGTTGATGTCGAACAGGTTGCTGACCAGGTCGGCCTCGGCCAGGAAGTCCGTCTGCCATATGGGGTGGAGCTCGTTGGAGAGCCGCTGGAAGCTCTTGAGGTCGTCGAGGAACAGCTCCCAGGCGCTGTAGAAGATCAGGAAGGGCAGCAGGGTGTGCGCGAGCGCGTCCACCAGCCGGCGTTCCCGCTCGTCCAGCGTGAGCACGGCCGCGTCCACCCTGCTGAGCTGGCGGCCAAGGGTGTTGAGCATCGCGATGTAGGCCATGAGCGTGGCCAGCAGCGCGAAACTGAGAATGCCGAATCCCGCGTAGGCCCGCCATCCCGTGGGCTCGGCCACCCAGACGGCGAGGAAGATCGACCCGTCGTGGGCGAGGAGGCCGAGCGTGTGGAAGAACGCCAGCGGGAGGAAGAACCGCGCCGCGAGACGGAGCGTGTCCCAGGGCAGCCGGAGGGGAGAGAGTGAGCTGTCCATAGCCGAAGGATCGTAGCGAATGACGACATATCCATTTTCAGCGGTACGGCCTGCCCCAAAGGACCGCTATCCCCTGCCCCCAAGGGACCGCTATCCCTTGGTGCATCATTGGATCCATGGCGGCCAAGGACGGCGACGGATGGGCCTACTGTGATCGCGGGCATCGGCACTGGGGCGTGTACGGCGCGTCCGGCCTGCTCGCCGTTCACCACGACAGCACCGGGACACCTCGCATCCTGGCCCAGGAGCGTGCCGTGTGGAGTCACCACGGCGGCACCTGGGGGCTACCCGGCGGGGCCCTCGACAGCCACGAGGACGCCATCGCCGGCGCGCTGCGCGAGGCCGGGGAGGAGGCGGCCCTGACCGGTGACGGCCTTCGGGTCCAGGGCGTCTACCTCGACGACCACGGCGGCTGGTCCTTCGCAACCGTGATCGCCGAGGCTTCCGGTCTGCTGGAAGCGGCCCCTGCCAACAGCGAGAGCGTCGATCTGCGCTGGCTCACTCCCGAGCAGGTCGCCGCCAAGAACCTGCACCCCGGCTTCGCCGAGACCTGGCCCGCGATCAGACACGCGCTCGGCCCGCTGATGATCGTCCTCGACGTCGCCAACATCGTGGGCGCCCGCGCCGAGCACGGGTGGTGGAAGGACCGCGCCGGAGCCGCCGCCAAGCTGCTCGCCGAGGTGAACGCCCTCGCCGAAGGCGGCCTTCGCGGCCTGCCCGACGGCCTCCCGGCCCTGGACCGGTGCTTCCCCCGCTTCGTCATGGTCGTCGAGGGAGCCGCCCGGGATGTCTCACCGCTGCCCGGCGTCCGCGTCGTCGCCGCCCCGGGGAGCGGCGACGACGCCATCGTGCAGGCCGTACGGGACGTCCCCTCCTGGGAACGCGTCCTGGTGGTCACCGCCGACCGAGGTCTGCGCGAGCGGGTCACGGCCCTGGGCGCCCTGGTCGTCGGACCCCGTTGGCTACTGTCCCAGTTGTAAATGTTCCACGTGGAACATCGCGGGAATCTGCCACGATGTGGGGCATGTCCCAGCTTCGAGCCGAGCCGCGGGGCTTCCAGGCCGATGAGGACGAGACGATCCCTCCCGACTCCTGGGGACGCCGCGCCTCTTCCCGTCGCTCCCTGCCGTGGGGCTTCGCCCTCGTCGTCGTCCTGCTGGTCGCGGGGCGGTTCGCACTCGCGCCCCACCTGACGGCGCCGGCCCTCCAGACCTGGGCCACGATCTTCGTGGCGATCTGCGTGCAGGCGCTGCCGTTCCTGGTCTTCGGTGTGGCCCTGTCGGCCGCGATCACCGCGTTCGTCCCGGCGTCGTTCTGGACCAGGGCACTGCCCGGGCATCCGGCCGCCGCCGTACCCGTCGCGGGCATCGCCGGGGCGGTGCTGCCCGGCTGTGAGTGCGCGTCCGTCCCGGTGGCGTCGGGACTGATGGCCCGGGGAGTGACCCCGGCCGCCGCACTGGCCTTCCTGCTCGCCTCGCCCGCGATCAACCCGGTCGTGCTCGTCGCGACCGCCGTCGCCTTTCCCGGACAGCCGATGATGGTCGTGTCCCGGTTCGGGGCGTCGCTGGCCGTGGCGGTGCTCGCCGGCTGGCTCTGGCTGCGGTTCGGCCGCGGCGAGTGGCTGTCGATCCCCTCCCGCCCGCATGGGGACGGCCCCAAGTGGTCGCGCTTCGGTGAGGTGATGCGGCACGACCTGCTGCACGCGGGCGGGTTTCTCATCGTCGGCGGCCTGGCCGCCGCCACGCTCAACGTCACGGTCCCCCGCGAGTGGCTGACCGCGCTGGCCGGGGTTCCGTGGCTGTCGGTCGTGGTCATGGCCCTGATGGCGGTGCTGCTTTCGATCTGCTCGGAGGCGGACGCGTTCGTGGCGGCCTCGATGACCGCGTTCTCACCGACCGCGAAGCTCGCCTTCCTGGTGGTCGGGCCGATGGTCGATCTGAAGCTCATCGCGCTGCAGGCCGGCACGTTCGGCCGGGCGTTCACGGTCAGGTTCGTCCCGCTGACCTTCGTGCTCGCCATCCTGGTGAGCACCCTCTTCGGATGGGCTGTGCTGTGAGCCGGGTGACCCAGAACCTGATCCTGACGTTGCTCGGCATGGCCGTGCTGCGGATCTCGGCGTTCTCCGCGACCTATCTGAACTATGTGAAGCCCGGTTTCCGGCCGTTTCTGATCGGCGCCGGTACGGTGCTGCTGATCCTCGGCGCCGCCGGCCTGGTCCAGGCCTTCCGGGCGGGGAGGGAAGCCTCTGGACAGGCGCACGACCGCCCGCCGGGGCGGAACCCGGATCATGAGCACGGGCAGAACCTGGACCGCGAGCAGAGGTGGAATCCGGATCATGAGCAGGATCGCCCCGAAAACCACGTCCCCGAGCATGGGCACCGCGAAAACCACGCGGCCGGGCACGGGCATCCACACGGTGGCCCCCGGGTCGCCTGGCTGATGTGCCTGCCGGTGTTCGCGATCTTCCTGATCGCGCCGCCCGCCCTGGGCTCGTTCGCCGCCGCCCGTTCCGAGACGCCACCGCCGCGCGACCGGGCACTCAGCGCCTTCACCCCCCTGGACGGCGGCGCCGGCCCGGTGGACATGCCGGTCGGCGAGTTCATCGGCCGGGCCTGGGACGATGACAGCAGATCGCTCACCGGCCGCGAGGTCAGGCTGACCGGCTTCGTCGTCCCTTCGAAGAAGAAGGGCCGCTGGTACGTCACCCGCATGCAGATCGCCTGCTGCGCCGCGGACGCGTTCCCGCTGAAGGTCGCGGTCAGGGGGATCCAGGCACCGCCCCCGGACACCTGGGTCGAGGTGACCGGGACCTGGATCCCGCAGAAGTTCGGCACGATGCCCAACGGGGTCGTCTATCCGGAGCTGGCCGGCACCGACATCACGAAGGTCGACACCCCGCAGGAGCCGTACGAGTAAGACGCGGCCCGGCGGTTCGACCGGCCCGGCGGTTCGACCGGCCCGGCGGTTCGACCGGCCCGGCGGTTCGACCGGCCCGGCGGTTCGAGGTCAGGAGGCAGGTCAGGCGCGGGACGGCGCCGGGTACGGCGGCCGCGCCGGGATCAGGTCGCGGGTGGCCCGGTGGAACAACCAGTAGCTCTCCGCCGCGACGACGAGGAAGAGCAGGCGAGCGGGGCCGGGGATGTCGAGCGTGAGCAGGCCGTCGTTGAGCGAGTGCAGCACGGCAGCCACCACGAAGACGCCGGCGACGGAGAAGGTGATCGCGATCCTTCCCCTGGCCTGCCAGGCCTCGAAGGCGACCGCGCAGATCAGACCGGTCCAGACGAGGTGGCTGAACGGAGTGGCCAGGCCTCGCATGAACAGCACCATGCCCGCGTTGACGGCACCGGTGGCGTCGACGCTCTTCCACGCGTAGGACATCGATTCCATGATCGCGAATCCGGTCGCGCAGGACAGGCCCAGCGCCACCCCGGCGGCCTTGGTCAGGTAGCGGCCGGTGAGCGCCACCAGGAGGAGGGGAACGAACTTCGCCGATTCCTCGATCCACCCGACCTGCAGGATCGAGGGGCCGTGCTTGTCGGGGATGAACAGCGCGTTGAAGTATCCACCGAGCAGGAGGGCCACGCCCCCTCCGAACAGGAACATCCCCACCAGCGTGACGCCCGGGACGCTGGCGCCGATCCCGGTCCGGTCGTGGATGGCGACCAGGAGTCCGACCGGTCCGGCGGCGGCGCCGTAGAAGAAGGCCGCCGGCATGACGGCGCGGTTGCCCACGGCCTCCGTCATGGCGATGAGTGCGGCCGACAGCGCCGCCATGGCGATCCACACTTTGAACCACCGGTGCCGGTAGAACCTAAAATGTTCGCTCATGCGAAGTAAATCCCCATTTGGGGTGTCGCAGATTCGGGCGAATCGCCCATCTTTGCCTAAAGGTCGACCCCCTCACGATGGCCACCCCGACCACCGCGAACACCACCGGGACAAGCCGCCTTCCCGATCGCTCGACCAATCCGATGATCTTCTTGCGAGACATCTCCTTGCGAGACCCGAGCCGGGACGCGGCCACGCGCCAGATCCCGACCGGAAGGGCGCACACCGCTATCGCGGCAGAGCTGGACGTCAGGCCGATCATGCGGAACGCATGCGGAACGTCGGAGTGTGGACCGAGATGTCGTCGGCGCCGTCGGTGACCGCCACCCCGGCGATCGACACCGGGCAGGTCGGGTCCACGGCCGGCATGGCCCGCCGTGGGCGGTGAACGTTACGATCACGTTCATCCGTTCCCGTCGGCTTCCGGAGGCCTCACGTGGGCTATCCGCCGCAGTACGGCCGGCCGCCACGAGGCGAGACGGGCCGGGGAGTGGCCGTCATAGTGATCATGGTCGTCGGCGTTCTCATCGGGGCGGCCATCTCCGTGATCGCGGTGCTCAACCCGGCCGTCACGCCGAAGGCCCTTTCCGCACCCCGAGATTCCGGACATTCCGAGACCGCGGTGCGGCAGGCCGCACAGGTGGGGCTCGACTCCTATTCCGGCGGATCCTACGGTGAGTTCTGGGATATGTGGAGCACGCAGGCGCAGACCGCGATCCCGCGCGAGGAGTACGCCCGACTGTTTCAGCTGTGCCCGCAGCCGGTGGCGGACGTCCGGTTCACCATCACCACCGTTACGGTCACCGGTGACGACGCCAGGGTCCAGGCGACTCGGGGCGGCGACACGACCGACTTCGACTTCTTCCTGGAGAGCGGCTCGTGGCGGCACGTGCCGCCGTCGGAGGAACTGCAGGAATATCGGACCAAGGGCGTCGACCAGCTGGCCCGGGAGCGGCAGGCCGCGGGAACTTGCGGCGCCGTGACCCCCGCCCCGACCCCGTCCGCCACCGATCCGTCCACCTCCACCGGCGCTCCCTCCGACCCCGCCACCGATCCGTCCACCTCCACCGGCGCCCCATCCCACCCCGCCACCGATCCGTCCAGCTCCACCGGCGCCCCATCCCACCCCGCCACCGATCCGTCCACCTTCACCGGCGCTCCCTCCGACCCCGCCACCGATCCATCGGGATGAGCGGGAAGGGATCGGCGTGGAGCCCGATGGAGAGCCGGCGTCGAAAAGGCACGGGCCGATTCAGCTTCGTTTCTCACCGGCATATCGTTCTCGACGCCTCTGGCCGGAATATCAGCTGATCGCCGAAGTCACCGAAAGGTAATGCCCGCGCCGCGATCCGCGGCTACTGTCAGAGGTATGGCCCACCCTCTGCCGGCCTGGCGAAACGGCGCAGGTCCGGACGCACCGAAATCGAGCGATCAGGATGCCGCCGCGCGGGAGCCGGATTCCGTGCCGCTGTGGCTGGCGCATCTCCAGCCCAGGGAGGGAAACAGGGCGATCGATACATCGGCCTCCGATACCTCCATTACCGTAGAGCTGGATAAAGCGGACTTTGAGGCGCTTTCTCGTAAGGCGCGGTTGACGGGCAGCAGGATCGCCGACGTGATCCATGCCGCCGTCCAGCGTGAGATCGGCAACAAGCCCCATGTCATCACGTTGATGCAGCGCTGGAACCTGCACCGCGAAGATCTCGACATGGCGGCCGACGCCCTCGGCGTCGATCAGCTGTCCGAGATGGAATGGGGCCAGATCGGCATCCGCTGGGTCCGGAGGGCCTGATACATGCTTCCCGGTCGAGTGCTCGACGTCAGTGCGCTGATCGATATCGCAGTGGCGAAGACCGAATATTCACGAAGTATCGCCGCCATGTGCCTTTTCCGCGGCGGCGGGATATGCATTCCGGCAACCGGCCTGGCGGCCGTCCTGTCCATCTCTCCGATGTCCACCCAGGTGGAGTTGTTCGAGCTCGTCACGACACCGGGCGTGAAGATCGACGACTTCACCCA
The DNA here is from genome assembly GCF_050949235.1 of Streptosporangium sp. CA-135522. Taxonomy (NCBI): domain Bacteria; kingdom Bacillati; phylum Actinomycetota; class Actinomycetes; order Streptosporangiales; family Streptosporangiaceae; genus Streptosporangium; species Streptosporangium sp. CA-135522. The sequence goes on along the minus strand of NZ_CP192026.1, from coordinate 150,905 downwards.
GGGAAAGGTCGGGGAGATCGCCGAGATCCTCGACGGGTCACGTGACATCACCGCGGGACACGTCGTCTGGTGTGCCCGAAACACGAAATGGCCCATCTTGACGGATCGAGGCAGGGAACTCGTCCAGTACGACCAGCACATCGCGATCGACCCGTTGCCCTAGCGTTGCGAGCCGCCGGCCTAGCGTTGCGAGCCGTTGATCCGCCGTATTCGTGGCGGGCCCTTTTCTCCCGCGCCCCGGCTCGCGGCCACGCGCCGCGCCGGGTCCCGTATCCGAGGTGACGTTTCCCGTCATCGCTCTTCTGACGAGCACACGAGGAAAACGGGAACGCCTGATCGTGCAAACACGGGATGGCATGTGGTTCCCGCTGAAGCCTCAGAGCGGGCGTCTGCGGTGGGCATTTGTGGTGGGCGCCTGCGGTGGCGATCCGCCGGAGATGCGTCGGGGGTGAATGCTACGGTCGCGCGCATGCGAAACAGCTACCTTGCGTGGGGCGATGCGACCGACCTGTTCGAGCGGCGGGGGCTACCGAAGGGGACGTATCAGAACCTGTACGAGGAGGAGTACATCCTGGTGCCCGGTCCTGCCTCGGTGACCGGGGAACTCCCCCTTGACGAGCACGAGCGGACTCCATGGCGTGAGGGCACGCCCGACGGGGCCACCGGGTACGTCGTGGACGGCGACCTGACCGTCGACGGCAACATCACCGACGTGGACGACGGCGCCGCCGCACTGATCGTCCTGGGGAACCTGCGGGCGAAGAACATCTACCTGGCGGGCGACACGAAGCTGATCGTGCTCGGTCATGTGACGGTGGAGACCTTCGTGGGCGACATGACCGAAAAGCTGGTGATGATCCACGGTGATCTACACACCACCGTGGCGATCTTCTGGAACGAGTTCTGCCCCGATCTGGTCGCCGGGACCCTGCACGGCAGAACCCTCGCTCCCGCCTACCTCGACCTCTCCACCGCCCCCATCGGCGGCCTCCTCGACCCCACACCCGATGCCCCGCTCAACAGCCTCCTGGCCCCCGAGCTACTGATCACCGGTGCCGCCTGCCCCGACGACCTCCCCGAGATCGGCATCCGCGGACCCGCCCTCCGCGAGCACCTTCTCACCGGCCTTCCCCTCACCAGGCCCCTCTGATCCACGTCCACTCCGCATGGGACGTGACGGCCCCGAACGCGGTCGACGCCTCACCGAGGAGGTTCCAGTACGGTCTCCGAAACGGCAGAACACCCCTGACCCGCTGAAGCCGAGTCGATCATCCACCCAAGCTTCGCTTTCAACCCGACGACGAGTGCCAGGCCGCCCGGCAGGCCTTTGGGGTGGCCGGATGGCGTGGAGCGGGATCTCGGGCAGTGCCGCGCGGGGTGACCTGGGGAACCGTCTCAAGATCCATCCCGCGTATATTCCGCGAACACCGGCCAAGAACCACTCACAGTGGCGTACGGCTGCGCACCCCGGAAACGGCCAACGGCGCCCGGTCCGGGGAATCCCCTGCTCAGGTGCCGTTTTGCGGGCTCGGTGGAGAGCGTGGGATTCGAATCCACGAGGAGCCGCAAAGCCACTAGCGGTTTTCAAGAGGGCGGCGTTCTAAGCAACGAAAGGGTCTCTGACCAGGGCGGAAGCACTCTCCTCGTACTCACGCAACGAAGATCATCCCGTGTATATCCCACGCTGACCGACTGTCGACATAATGGACCGGGAGATCGAGAAGGTGATGCCATGGAGGACTACCAACACGCCCTCATCGGCCGAATGACCGCGTACCTCGACCTTTACGACTCAGGTACGATCCCGCTGCTCAAGTTGGCCGAAGATCTCCGCGGCCTGTTCGAGGCCGCCGATCCTCGTGAGCTGAGCATCAGGGACTCGTTCGAGGAACTCTGGGTCGAACTCGATGCCGAGAGCGAACTAAGAACCGAACCATGGGCGCCTCCTGGACTCGCCGACGACGCTCACCTGCGCGAGATTCTCCGTAGGCTGCGCTCCTGGATCGAGCTGCACGGCCTCGCCTCCTGATCCGTAGATCCCCAAACGATCTCCACGGGCGTTCAAGCCGGTTCACCGTGCAGGTCGTCGACGATCCGGCTGTTCAGATCAGTACAGCTCAGTCCGAGGTCGTACAGCCTGTTGGCTCCCAACTTGGCTCCCAGAATGAAGTGCCGATGGTTTTACTGCGGCTCGGCGGTTCAGATGCGGCATGCCGCTGCGCTGGCCGTACGACTCCCGTCGTGGCCTCGGCTTGCAGTTGTGGGTTCTAGTCACGGTTGTTGATCGATACGCTGCCCGCGTGAGTGGGAACAGGGATACGGATCTGATCGAAGTAGACATCGAGGGTCAGAGCTGGAACGCCACGCGTACCTGGGTAGAGAAGGGCCTGCCCGAGGGGGACCGAGTTGAGCATGTCGAGCGATTGCGTGGCGGGTGGACGTCGGAGATGCGGCGTCTACGCATCATCGGGCCGAGCGGCGGACACTCGCTCGTCTTGCGGTCCTTCGTCAAGCCGTTCTTCCAGCAGCATGCCGAAGGGCTGCTCACTCGCGAGGCGGACATCCTGACCCTGCTCAGCGGTACGGATGTGCCGGCGGCCACGCTCCACGCCGTCGACGCGACCGCGCAGCACTGCGACCACCCCTCCTTGCTGATGTCCCTGCTCCCCGGCAGCGTGCGGGTCGATGAGGACGGAGCCGAACAGCGCACCGACCTCCTGGCTCGGCACCTGGTGCTCATCCACCAGGTGCAGGTGACCGAGCAGACCCGCCCGCGCTCCTACCAAGCGTGGACCTCACCCGAGCGTGTGCGTATGCCCCAGGACACCGGCCAACCCGAGCTGTGGCATCGCGCCGTGGACGTCATCCGCCACGATCCCCCGGACTACCGCGCCTGCTTCCTGCATCGGGATTTCCACCCCGGCAACGTGCTCTTCACCGGAGACGGCGACGACCTACGAATCAGCGGCATCGTCGACTGGGTGGAGACCTCCTGGGGGCCGGCCGACCTGGACGTGGCCCACTGCTCCACGGCATTGGCACTGCTCCACGGCGCCCCTGCCGGGATGCTCTTTGCCGATCGATACGTCGCCGCAGGTGGCCGGCTGACCGCCGATCCCGCCGCCCATCTGTACTGGCGGATGTTGGACGCCTTGGCCTTCGCACCGGATGCCGAAAAGGTCGCCGGCCCCTGGCGCGAACTCGGACGCACCGATCTGACTTCCACGCTGCTCATCTCCCGGTTGGAGGACTATCTGCAGGAGCTCTTCAACCGCTACGGCTGACATCGCCCAACGCACAGCCCGAGACAAAGATGGCATCGGCGTTCGACCTAGGCCGTGGCCGAATGCCGCGCCGCCGTAGGCTCCGGCCTTTCAGCCCGCACGATCCAACGGTGATCGGCCATGTTTCCCGGTGAGCCGGGGTGAGGCACGAACCCTGGATCTTCGATCGCCCCCGACCACAACGGACCTTGGCCACGATGAGGTGATCGTCGGGCTCCGTCTGTGCGGCGCGGCCAAAGGCCAGCGGAAGGCGTGGGTACGGCGCGGCGCGAGTACGGCGACGGCCCTGAGTCCCGCGCCGGCCGGGACCGGCCCCCAGGCCGCATGCCCGGACGGCAGGCGGGCGGCGGGCCGTGCGGCGGCGCGCCGCGCCGCCGCCTTGAGTGCCATTCCTTGCCTGTGCACGCCCTGTCCAAGGTCCGAAACGTAGGGCTCAGCCTGTACGCGCTGACGCTCCGACTCGACGGCGGGGCGGCCGCTGCCACGACCATCGCCCGTAAGCGGTCGGTCTTCTACAACGCCCTGCAGTACGCCGTGGACCTAGAGGAACTGCCCTCCAACCCGATCGACAAGGTGAAGGCGTGGAAGCCTCCAAAGGTCCGGTAGGTCGTGGACCGCCATCCGCCCCAGGCCCGCGAGTTGCTCGCCGCGGTGACCTACGTGGGCCGTCTCGACCGTGGCCGGCACCTGCGGGGCTTCTTCGCCTGTCCGTACTTCGGCGGCCTGCGCCCGGCCGAGGCGCTCGGGCTCCGCAAGCAGGACTGTCACCTCCCGGCGACCGGCTGGGGACGGCTCATCCTGGCCAAGTCCAAGCCACAGACGAACAAGAAGTGGACCGACAGCGGGGCGGCTCACGACGATCGGGGCCTGAAGCACCGGGCAGAGGGCGAGGGCCGTCCCGTTCCGGTCCCGCCTGAGCTGGTGGCCATCCTGCGCGAGCACATCGAGGAGTTCGGCGTCCACGAGGACGGCCGGCTGTGCCGTGGCTCGCGCGGTGGCGTGATCTCCATCGGGACCTACTGCGAGGCGTGGAAGGCGGCTCGGACCTTCGCCCTGACTCCCGAACAGCAGATCTCACCTCTGGCGGCCCGGCCGTACGACCTGCGGCACGCGGCACGCGGCAGTGTCCCTCTGGCTCAACGCGGGTGTTGCCGCTCCCGATGTGGCCGAGCGGGCAGGGCACGGAGTGGACGTGCTGCTCCGGGTCTATGCCAAGTGCATCGATGGAGGCGCTGAGATCGCCAACCAGCGGATAGACGACGCACTCGCAGCATGATCACAGGTACGTTCAAGGGGTCCCGTTCATCGCGGGGCCCCTTCTTTTTTGCGGGCGCGACCTGGAGAAACACCTCAAGATCCATCCCGCATATATTCCGCGAACACCGGCCGAGAACCACTCACAGTGGCGTACGGCTGCGCACCCCGGAAACGGCCAACGGCGCCCTACCGAAGGAAAATCCCTGGTCAGACGCCGTTTCGCAAGCCTGGCGGAGAGCGTGGGATTCGAACCCACGAGGAGCCGCAAAGCCCCTAGCGGTTTTCAAGACCGCCGCCATCGTCCACTAGGCGAGCTCTCCTGGCGACACGCTCCGAAGAACGTGTCAGATTGCACCTTAGCCTCTCACCGCCCCAAGCGTGCACCGGACTCGGCGGGCCCCCTTCTCCGCGTGGAGCCGGGTGCCCGCCGTACCGGATTCACCCCTGCGTGCCGGCGAAGCCGTCGCCCACCGAGGCCGCCAGCCGGAGGTAGGACTCCCTGGTGGTGGGCTGCAGCCTTTCCAGATCGATCTCGGCGCCCTCTTCGAGATGGGGGTCGTAGGGAACGCGGATCACGGCGCGGCAGCGAGCCGCGAAGTGGGCTTCCAGACGGTCGAGGTCAACGGTGGACTTCGAACGGGGACGGACGCTGCACAACACCACCGTGGCGGAGCGGACCAGCTCTTCGTAGTGATGGGCCTCCAGCCAGTCCAGGGTCGCCGAGGCGGCGCGGGCACCGTCCACGGATGGGGAGCTGACCAGGACGAGCTGGTCGGCCATACCGAGGACGCCGGACATCGCCGAGTGGAGCAGGCCGGTGCCGCAGTCGGTGATGCAGATCGAGTAGAAGTTCTCCAGGACCTGGGCCACCGACTGGTAGTCGGACGCGCTGAACGCCTCCGACACCGACGGGTCACGGTCGGAGGCAAGGATCTCCAGGCGAGACGGAGCCTGCGAGGTGAAGGCCCGGATGTCGACATAGCGCTTGATCTGCTGACGCTCGTTGAGCAGGTCACGGACGGTGGCGGAGGTTTCGAGCTCGAGCTTGTCCGACAGGGTGCCCCGGTCGGGGTTGGCATCGACCGCGATGACCCTGTCACCGCGGATCTGCGCGAGAGTGGCGCCGAGGCCGACCGTGGTGGTGGTCTTCCCGACGCCGCCTTTCAGGCTGAGCACGGCGACCCGATGATGGCCCGTGGCGACGGGAGTGCGGGCGCGGGCCACCAGTTCCCGGCGCCGGCGAACCTCCGGGGACTCACCGGGCTTGATCAGACCCGCGGACGCCTTGTAGATCAGCTTGCGCCAGCCACCGGCGGGCCCGTTGCGACGGCCTCTTAGCAGCGACTCGGGATCCAGGCTGTCAGCTGACGGCCGGGGAGTGCCCGGCGCCTGCTGCCGGGACGGGGTGCTGAAGGCGGGCGGCGGGGCCGACTGCCGGCGACGTGCCTGGTACGGCTCTCGCACCGGCTCGGCCGTGTCCCGGCCGGGAGTGAAAGGCGTCTCCTGGTCGGGGGCGAAGCCGGTGTTCCGGCTGGGAGCCGGGGACCTGTCCCGATCCGGAGCGAAGCCGGCGTTCCGGTCGGGCCCAAAAGCCGTCTTCTCGTCCGAGACGGAATCGGCATCCCGGCCGGAAGTCCGAGGCTTGTCCCGATCCGGCGCGAAAGGATTGTCCTGGTCGGAGATGAATGCCGTATCCCGGTCTGGCCCGAAAGCCGTCTCTCGCGCAGAGAAAGGCGTCTCCCGCTCGGAAGTGAAGGCCGCTTTCCGGTCGGCGTCGAAAGCCGTCTTCCGCTCCGAGAAAGGCTTATCCCGCTCCGGTCCGAAGCCCGTCTTCCCTTCGGATCCGAAAGGCTTGTCCCGGTCCGAGGTGAAAGCCGCGTCCCAGCCTTGGGAGGGGCTCGACAGGCCGGGAGAGTCCGAACCGAACGAGCCTGGGACGCGCTCCGGCGGAGCGGCCGGCTCCGGATGATCGGCGCCGAAGGATTCGGGTACCCGGAATGGTTCGGCGACCTTGGGCTCGGGTTCGGAGCGCTCAGGAGCCGGCCGAAGCGACTCGGCCGCGGTGAACGACTCGGCGGTGAACGACTCGGCCGCCAATGGCTCGGCGGCTTTGAAAACAGGCTGTTCGCTGTCCTGTTCGGCGCCGTCCGATGCGCCCGATGCGGACCGGTCGTCCTCCCACTCGGTGCCGCCCGATGCGGACCGGTCGCCTTCCCGCCCGACGCCGCCGAAGGCGAAGCCGTCGAGGTCCGAGCCGGCACTCGGGAGCGTGAACCGGTCATGGTCGGAGTCCGGGGCACCGAAGCTGAACGCTTCGGATTTCGGGGCCGGCGGCTTGAACGGTTCGGATTTCGGGGCCGGCGGCTTGAACGGTTCGAGGGTGGGGCCGGCGGGCTCGACGGGAGCGGAGGTGAAGGGCTCCGCCGGCGCCTCCGGACGGCGGGGCTGCTCGAACATGCCGCGCGACGACTCTTGCCCAGGCTCCGCGAACGGGGCGCGAGTCCCGGACTCCGCGAACGGGGCGCGAGCCTCGGGCTCGGCGAACTCGCCTGTGCCGTGGTCGCCGCTGTCGTCCTGCTCCTGGCGGGGCAGCGGCTTCAAAGGAGCCAGGAACCCGTCGTTGTCCTGGGCGGCAGGCGACTTGACGGAAGGCAGGGTGAAGGCGCCCACCGTGTCGGCCGCATCGATCCAGTCGGCCGCGTCGGCGTCCTCGACCGGTGGGTCCGGCATGGTCACGGGAGCGCCCGCGGAGTTGTAAGTCGAGTCGACGGCCGTGCGGAACAGCGGCGACGATCCGGCGTCGGGCTCGACCGGCACCGAACTCCAAGGGTCCTTCGGATAGGGCGAGATGATGGCTTCATCCACCATGGCGCTCTTCACCGGGATGGGGGGCGCCTCCTCCTCCTGCTCCTTGATGGCGTCGAGCCAGGCGAGCTGTTCCTCGAGAGATTCCTCACGATCGTGCCTCGCCACCGTGTTCCCCCTCGGGATGGGCATAAAAGGGCAGCAAACACATAGCAGGTTAACGCCCTGTGTTCTCATCAACGCAGGCAACCACCAAGTTGGGGTCACCCGTTAGCTTGGTCACATGCGCGCCATCGTGATCGATAAACCTGGTGGACCGGAAGTGCTGACCTGGCGAGAGGTGCCCGACCCCCGGCCCGGCCCGGGCGACGTGCTCATCGATGTGGCCGCCTCGGCGGTCAACCGGGCCGACGTGATGCAGAGGACGGGCCGGTACGACCCGCCTCCGGGCGCCTCGCCGTACCCGGGGCTGGAATGCTCCGGGGTGGTCATCGAGGTGGGCTCCGATGTCGAGGACTTCAAACCGGGCGACCAGGTGTGCGCCTTGCTGGCCGGGGGCGGTTACGCGGAGAAGGTGGCGGTGCCCTGGCAGCAGGTCATGCGCGTGCCCGACGGTGTCGACCTGGTCGAGGCGGCGGCCCTGCCCGAGGTGGCGTGCACGGTCTGGTCCAACGTGTTCATGACCGCGCGCCTGAGGAAGGGCGAGACCCTTCTCGTCCACGGCGGCGCCAGTGGGATCGGCACGCTCGCCGTACAGCTGGCCAAGGCGTTCGGCTCGCGCGTGGTCGTCACCGCGGGGTCGGCCGAGAAGGTCGCCCGGTGCCTGGAACTCGGCGCGGACGAAGGGGTCAACTACCGCGAGGAGGACTTCGCGGAGAAGGTCCGGGCCGATGTGATCCTCGACATCGTCGGCGGCAGATATCTGCCGGGGAACGTGAAGGCCCTCAAGACCGGCGGACGGCTGGTGGTGATCGGAATGCAGGGTGGTTCGAAGGGTGAGCTGGACCTGGGCGCGCTCCTCGCCAAACGGGCCTCCGTGCACGGCACCACGCTACGCGCGCGGCCGGTCGACGAGAAGGGCATCGTCGTGCGGGGTGTCGTGGACAACGTCTGGCCCCTGGTGGACGCCGGTGCGATCCGGCCGGTGATCCATGCCCGGGTGCCGATGAGCGACGCCGCGGAGGCGCACAAGATCCTGGAGTCCGGCGAGCACGTGGGCAAAATCCTGCTAGTAAGTTGAAGGCATGAACGCTGAGGAGAGCACTCCGCACATAGTGGTCATGGGTCCTCAGGGGGTCCAGGCCGAGGAGGACGGCGAGGGACGGTCGATCACCGAGCTGGTCGAGCAGCCCGCCAAGGTGATGCGGATCGGCAGCATGATCCGCCAGCTCCTCGAGGAGGTCCGGGCCGCCCCGCTGGACGAGGCCAGCCGCAAGCGGCTCAAGGAGATCCATCAGAGCTCCATCAAGGAGCTCGAAGACGGCCTGGCCCCGGAGCTGGTCGAGGAGTTGGAGCGTCTGTCGCTGCCGTTCACCGAGAACGACAACGGCGCCCCGCCGAGCGAGGCTGAGCTGCGGGTCGCTCACGCGCAGTTGGTCGGCTGGCTCGAAGGGCTGTTCCACGGGATACAGACCACGCTTTTCGCCCAGCAGATGGCGGCTCGCGCCCAGCTGGAGAACATGCGCAAGGCACTGCCCAGCGGCATCTCCCTCCCACAGGAGGGCCACCAGAGCAGCTCGGGTCCCTACCTGTAGAGGTCCCTACCTGCAGAGGTGTCCCTACCTGTAGAGGTCTTCGAGGACTCGGGCGACCCCGTCGTCGTTGTTGGCCGCGGTCACGTGATCGACCGCGGCCAGCACTTCGGCATGGGCGTTGGCGACGGCGTAGGAGGTGCCCGCCCATCGCAGCATCGGCAGGTCGTTGGGCATGTCTCCGAACGCGATCGCCTCGGCCGGCTTGATCTCCTGCCGATCGGCGAGGACGGCCAGCGCCGAGGCCTTCGTCACCCCGTGGGCGCTCATCTCGATCAGGGCGCGACCGCTGGAGTGGGTGGGGGTGACGAGGTCGCCGACCAGCTCGCAGACCGTCTCATGGAGGGCGTCGGGATCCATCCGGGGATGCAGGGCCAGCAGCTTGGCACACGGCCGTGAGGTCAGCGTGGCCGTCCCGACGCGAAGCCCGGCGACCGCCTTGCCGTCCCAGCGGCCGAGACGGAAGTCCGACTCGTGGGCGAACCCACCCTCGTATTCCACCGAGAAGGCCAGTTCGGGAACCTTTTCGCGGAGCCGTCTCACGACCTCTTCAAGCACGTCTGAGGTGATGAGGTGTGATTTGACGATCTGCTCGGTGTGCAGATCGTAGACAAGGGCGCCGTTGGCGCATATGGCCAGTCCTCGGTGACGCACGGCACCCGCGACCGTGTGCATCCAGCGTGGTGGCCTGCCGGTCACGAAGACCAGCGTGGCTCCGGCGTTCTCCACCAGGGCGAAGGCGGCGGCGGTGCGAGGGGAGACGGTTCCGTCCGAGCGCAGGGCGGTGCCGTCGAGGTCGGTGGCGACGAGCCGGGGGCTTCCCATAACAGGTTCCAGTCTGCACTGTGATCCCTGAGGTGTCGGCCCCGGGATCCATCTCCGAGGAATCTTCCTCATGGCGGGAACACGAGTGCGCCAGATAGTGTTAGATGTGATGGCGTTGTATTAGCTGAATCCCGTTGTGAAAACCAGTTTGACTGAACCACCCCGGGGCTTGCTGTACGACACATGGGGTTCACGAGGTGTGAATCCCAAAGTTTCAAATCCTGAGGGAGAGCTTTAATGGCTCAGGGAACCGTCAAGTGGTTCAACGCTGAAAAGGGCTTCGGCTTCATCGCACCGGACGGCGGTGCACCGGATGTGTTCGTGCACTTCTCCGAGATCCAGGGCAATGGCTACCGTAGTCTCGAAGACGGCCAGCGTGTCGAATTCGAGATCACGCAGGGCCAGAAGGGCCCGCAGGCCTCGCAGGTCCGCGCCGTCTGACGCATAGACCTCTGGTAGCGAGGAAGGCGGGGTTCGCTTAACGCGAACCCCGCCTTTTTCGTTTTCCGGGCAGATCTCCGTGCGCACGCCTCACCGGTAGACCAGGCCCGAGAGCCGCCAGGCGAGACGGCGGCGGAAGACCGGGTTGCGCGCCAGGACCCGCAGGACCAGGTTCCGGATGGGGCGCAGGCGCCTGTTGTTCATGGTCGCCAGCCGGGTGAGCCGTCCGGCGAAGGCGACGACCTCCTCCGCGACGGGGCGGCGGGCGGCCGCGTAGGCGTCCAGAGCGCCCTCATCGCCCTTGAGAGCCACCAGGAGGGCCTCACCCAGGGCGGTGGCGTCCTGGATGCCGGTGTTCATTCCCTGGCCCCCTGCGGGGCTGTGAACGTGCGCGGCGTCACCCGCCAGCACGACCCGCCCGGCGCGGTAGGTGTCGGCCACCCGGTGATGGACCCGGAAGCGCGATCCCCAGACGACCTCGTGCACCACGGCCCGGTCCCGCTCGGGTCCCCGGCTGTCCAGCAGCGCCTGGACGAAGGCCACATCGGGTTCGGCCGGCGCCTCGTCCACGGTGGCCACGATCCGGTGGCCACCGTCGGGCAGCGGGGCGACGACGACCAGCCCGGCGGGTGAGAAGAAGAGGAGGACCTCGTCGGCGGGCACACCGCCGGTGAGGCGCACGTCGGCGAGGCTGAACGACTCGGCGTACCGTCCGCCGGTGAAGCCGATACCGGCCTGCTCGCGGACCGTGCTGTGCATGCCGTCCGCGCCGACCGCGTACTTCGCGGTGACGGTGTCGCCGCCGGTGAAGACCGCGGTGACGCCCTCGCCGTCCTGGGTGAGGCTCTCCAGCGTGTACGGCCTGGCGACACGGCCGCCCAGCTCGACCAGGCGCTCCAGCAGGACCCGCTCGGTCACCGCCTGGGAGATCATCAGCGTGTAGGGGTAGCGCGTCGGCAGCCCGTCGAAGCGGACCGGCACGAGGACCCTGTCACGGTCCTTGATCGTGAATTGGGGGGCGTGGATGCCCAGGGCGGCCAGCCGCCCGGAGACTCCGATTCCTTCCAGGACTTCGAGCGTCCTGGCGTGGACGACGGCGGCCCGCGAGGTGTTGTCGCCGGCCTCCTCGCTGTCGACGACGGTCACGTCGAACCCCTGACCGGCGAGCGAGAGGGCGACGGTGAGGCCGGTCGGGCCTGCGCCGATGACGAGAACGTCGGTGGTTTCGGGGAGCATCTCGACCTCCGCGAGGTGATGTCAACACTTGTTGGTCAACGTCTGTTGGCACAACTATGCGCCTTCGCGATGGCCATGTCAACGGCCGTTGGCCTACACTTGTTGACATGAGGAGAACTTCTGAGGAGACCAAGGCGACGATCCTGGTGGCGGCGCGCGAGCGCTTCGCCGCGGACGGATACCAGCGGGCCACCATCCGGGCCATCGCCTCGGACGCGGCCATCGACCCGGCCATGGTCATGCGCTACTTCGGCAACAAGGAGAAGCTCTTCGCCGCCGCCGCCGACTTTGATCTGAAATTTCCGGATTTCACGGAGATCCCTCGCGAGACCGTGGGGCAGGTGCTCGCCGCCCACTTCCTCGACCGCTGGGAGGATGACGAGGGCATGATGATCCTGCTGCGCACCGGTGTCACCAACGAGGCCGTCGCCGAACGCATGCGCGACATCTTCGCCGCGCAGCTCGGCCCGCTGATCGCCCGCCTGTGCGGTACCCCGTCCCAGGTCCCTGTCCGCGCGGGGCTCGTCGCCACGCAGATCCTCGGCATGGCCCTGTGCCGCTACGTGCTCCGCCTGCCGCCCGTCGTCGCGATGTCCAGGGACGAGATCGTGGACTGGCTCGGCCCCACCCTCCAGCGCTATCTCGTGGAGTGACGGTCAGCCGGCACGGCAGGCCCGACCACGGAGGCCACGCCGTTCGAACCGGCAGGGGTCGGGCCACGGCGGCGAACGTCGCCCTGGCCCACGGCCGCCCGCGGGGCCGGCGCCTGCACCCGACCGCCCACGATCTGGCGTGCCTACGCGTTCCCCATACCTTGATCCACGAGAGCAAGGTAGAGCTCACGCTCCTTCAGGAGCTTCTTGCGCCCCTGCGGCCTCCGGTCCTTTCGGATCTCGAAGTCCACTGCAACTCCCTGAACACGGGGGTGTCGCAACGACCTCTTGAGCTGAAGTGGGCGGGGGCCTTCGTGAAAGGAACCGGTCTACCAGGCCGGTCCACCTGACGGATCGAAGACCTCCCGCCCGAAGGTCCGTGGTCCACCTGACGGATCGAAGACCTCCCGCCCGAAGGTCCGTGGTCTACCTGACGGGTTCGAGGACGTCGAGGCCGACATAGGGACGCAGGGCCTTGGGAATCACGACCGAGCCGTCGGCCTGCTGGTGGTTCTCCAGGATGGCGGCGATCCAGCGGGTGGTGGCCAGGGTGCCGTTCAGCGTCGCCACGTGCTGGGGCTTGCCGCCGGCGTCGCGGTAGCGCACGGCCAGACGCCGGGCCTGGAAGTCGGTGCAGTTGGAGGTCGAGGTGACCTCGCGGTACCGGCCCTGGGTCGGCAGCCACGCCTCGCAGTCGAACTTGCGCGCCGCCGAGGAGCCCAGGTCACCGCCCGCGATGTCGATCACCCGATAGGGCAGCTCGACCTTGGCGAGCATCTCCTTCTCCCAGTTGAGCAGGCGCAGGTGCTCTTCGTGCGCGTCCTCCGGACGGGCGTAGGAGAACATCTCCACCTTGTCGAACTGGTGGACCCGGATGATGCCCCGGGTGTCCTTGCCGTACGAACCGGCCTCGCGGCGAAAGCACGTCGACCATCCGGCGTAGCGGTACGGCAGCGAGCCGCCGTCCAGGATCTCGTCGGCGTGGTAGGCCGCCAGCGGCACCTCGCTCGTCCCGACCAGGAACAGGTCGTCCTCGGGCAGGTGGTAGACCTCGCCGGCGTGCTCGCCGAGGAAGCCGGTGCCCTTCATCGACTCCGGTTTGACCAGCACCGGCGGGATCATCGGGATGAAGCCCGCCTCGATCGCCTGCTGCATGGCCATGTTGAGCAGACCGAGCTGGAGCCGCGCGCCGACGCCCCTCAGGAAGAAGAACCGCGAGCCGGAGACCTTCGCACCGCGCTCCATGTCGATCGCGCCGAGCAGCTCGCCGAGCTCCAGGTGGTCTTTGGGCTCGAAGTCGAAGACCGGCCTCTCGCCGACCTCCTCGATCAGCACGAAGTCGTCCTCGCCGCCGGCCGGAACCCCCTCCTCCACGAAGTTGGGCACCGTGTAGAGCAGGCCGTCGAGCTCCCCGGCCAGCTTCTCCGCCTCGGCCTCGGCGGACTTCACCTGCGCCGCGAGGTCCTTGGCCCGATCGAGGAGGGCGGTCTTCTCCTCTCCGGAGGCACGCGACACCGACTTGCCGATGCTCTTCTGCTCGGCGCGCAGCGTCTCGAAGCGGCTCAGCGCACCGCGCCGGCGCTCGTCGAGGTCGAGCAGCGTGTCGACGACGGAGTCGTCCTCACCGCGGGCACGCTGCGACGCCCGTAGCCGGTCGGGATCCTCACGAAGGGTACGCAGGTCAATCACAGATCAAGGCTACCGATGCGAAGCTTGAGCTCGCGCCCCGACCGAAGGCCCTGATCGCGAGCACCGATCAGACCCGCCGATCAGACCCGCCGGATCAGACTCACCGATCAGACCTGGCCGGTGCGGATCCTGGAGAGCCAGTCCATGGCCTCGGCGAAGTCGCCGTCGGCCGTACCGCGCTTGATCTGCGGCGACAGGCCGTCGGCGCGCGGGTAGCTGCCGAGGAAGCGGACGTCGGCGCAGATCCGGTGCAGGCCGGAGATCGCCTCGCCGACCCTGGCGTCGGCCACATGACCTTCGAGGTCGAAGTGGAAGAAATAGCGGCCGATGCCGTCACCGGTGGGCCGGGATTCGATGCGGGTCAGGTTGACGCCGCGCACGGAGAACTCGGTGAGCATCTCCAGCAGCGCACCCGGGTGGTCGTCGGTGAGGAAGGCGACCAGGGAGGTGCGGTCGGAACCGGTGGGCTCGGGCAGCGCGCCGGGACGAGACACCCGGACGAACCGGGTCACGGTGTCGGAGCGGTCGCCGACCCCGGCGGCCAGCTCGACCAGGCCGTAGTGCTCTCCCGCGATGCGCGCGGCGATGGCGGCGTCGTACGGCGAGCCGGGAAGCGCGACTTCCTGGGCCGCCGCCGCGGTCGACGGGGCCGCGACCACCACGGCGTCGGGCAGTTCGCGGGCGACGAAGCTGCGGCACTGGGTGATGGCCGCCGGGTGGGTGAAGACCCGCTTGACCCGGGCGAGCGCGGTGCCCGGCCGTGCCAGGAGCGAGAACTCGACGGGCAGCAGCAGCTCACCGACGATGAGCAGCGGCTCGCCCGAGGCGAGCTCGTCAAGGGTCGTGGTGATGGCGCCTTCGAGCGAGTTCTCCAGGGGGACGACGGCGCCGTCGGCCTCACCCCGCCGGACGGCGTCCAGGGCCGCGCCGACGTTCGCGCGCGGCAGGCGCTCGGCTTGCGGTGCCAGGATGCGCAGGGCCTCTTCGGTGAAGGTGCCCTCCGGTCCCAGGTAGGCGAGTTTGGGCATGCCAACAGGCTATCCGGCGTCTGTCCAAAACCACTCGTAAAACGCTACATCCGGCCAAGCCGCCTGCGCTCGAGCCGCTCATCTCCTGCCGAAGTGCGCCTCCACCTCGGGGCCCAGACCCAGCCGGGCGGCACGCACCGCCTGCTCCTCCTCGGGAGACAGGGGCTGGCGGCCCTTGCCGCCACGCAGTGACCGCGCATAGGTGCGGGTCTCCGAACGGCCGTTGATCGAGGTCAGGACGATCCCGTCACCCAGCCCGTTCATCAGCGCGACCGAGAAGGACAGCTGTCCGGTCATCTCCTCCAGCGCGTCGTAGCGGAACACCGCCACGTCCCTGATCGCCCTGAGATCCCCTGCGCTTCCGGCGCCCTCGACGGCCTGCCTGGCCAGCATCCGCTCGCAGTCCCTCAACGCGCCGCGGGACCGCCGTAGCGCCAGGCAACCGATCACCACGCCGGCGATCGCGACGCCGGCGACCCCGGCCACCACTCCCACGACCGTCCATTCGGTAATCATCACGGCACTCAGGGTAATGTCCGGGTCAGGGAAGTGTCCGGAAAATCTCCCGTCGTCTCGGCAGCCATGTCCCGAGCAGCCAGACCAGGACCAGCGCGCCCAGCCCGAACCCGTTCTGAACGATCTTGCCCAGCACCGGGCTGAGCAACGGGATCTCCGCCGCCTTGATCGACACTCCCCACCAGGGGACCGGCACCACGTAGTAGAGCCAGACGCCGGCGGCCACCCGGACCCGCACGGGGTCGCGCCCGTCACCGGCCAGCGCGCCGAGCACCACGACCACCCAGGCCAGGTGGTGGATCCAGGCCACCGGCGACAGCAGGACGGCCATCAGGCCGACCAGCGCGACCGCGGTCACCGCGTGCCCGTCGAACATCGCCCTGCGCGCGTGGCGGAAGCCGTACCAGGCGATCGCCGCGACCAACGCCAGCCAGAGCAGGCTCGTCGCCCAGTCGGGCAGGTAGAGGCGGATGAGCATGCCGCGGACCGACTGGTTGGTGGTCGCCGCGTTGGCGCCGAGCCGTTCCGGGTCGAGCAGCGCGTGGAACCAGAAGTCGGACGCGTCGGCCGGGATCACCAGGAAGGGCAGCAGGGTCAGCAGCGCCGCGGTGAAGGCGGCCATGAAGAAGGTCCTGCGCTGTTCCCGCCGGGCGCCCGGGCCGAAGCCGGTGACGAGCAGGTAGATCAGGAAGACGCCGGGGGTGAGCTTGACCGCGACGGCCAGGCCGATCAGCATGCCGCGGGGCCACACGGGACGGCGGGCCAGGCAGTCGGCCAGGCAGAGCGCGACGAGCAGGATGTCCACCTGGCCGAAGCGAACCTGGTCCCTGATCGGCATCAGGTAGGCGCAGGCGATCGTCAGCACGGCGAACACCACGGGGAGGCCGAGAGCGCCCGCCCGCTCCAGGACGCCACGGCCCGCCACGGCCGCGTCCACAGCCGGATCCGCCGTCGCGTCGTCCACAGCCGGATCCGCGACCGGATCCGCGACCGGATCCGCGGCCGGCGCCGCTGCGCTCCGGCCCGGCGCGATCCGCTCCGGCGAGGTACGGCCCAGCAGGGCACGGAAGCCGTGGGCGACGGCGACCCCCAGCGTCACGAAGACGAGGGCCGTCCACACCCACTGCGCGGCGGGCCAGGACATCATCGCCAGCGGCGTGGCCAGCATCGCCGCGATCGGCGGATAGGTGAACGGCAGGAGCTGCGGCGCGGGCGTCACGAAGTCGTAGACCGGCCGCCCCTCCAGGATCGCCTGGCCGCCGGTACGGTACACATCCAGGTCGACCAGGCGTTGGTCGTCGACGTTGCCCAGCCACTCGATCACCAGCGGGGACACCGCCACCGCGATGAGCAGCAGCGCGAGCAGCCACATCCACGGTGGCCGCTTGATCGTGGTCGCCTCGCCAGTCATCACGACCAGGCAGGTTACCGTGGGCCTGAGAGAAAACGGCCGCCAACGCATGGGAATACGGGAGAACCGGATGGGCTCAGCAGACGAGGGCAGGCCATGGCTCGCCGGATTCCCCGGCCCGTCCGGCGCCTTCGGACAGCCCGAGGTCCGGCACACGTCCCTCCCGGCACGGCTCGCACCCACGCCCGCCGGGCTCACCGGGCCCGCATCCACCGCTTTCGCCGTGTTCAGTGCGTTCACCGCTTTCGTCATGTTCACCGCGTTCGGCTCACGCCGGCGACCGGGCGCGCGCCGCGCCACGGCCCGCGCCCTCCTGGCCTCCGTGCTCCTGGCCTCCGTGCTCCTGGCCCTGTCCGGGGCCGGTACGGCCGCCGCCTCGACCCGGACGCTCCCCGCCAGGGTCGTGGTGATGGGGGTGCCGGGGCTGCAGTGGAGCGACCTGGACCGGGCACGGACGCCGAGCCTGTGGAAGCTGGTGGAGCGGGGTGGGTCCGCGTCGATGTCCACCCGGGCGGTGCCGCTGCCCGATCGGGGCATCACCTGCCCGGTCGCGGGCTGGCTGACCGTCTCGGCGGGACAGCGGGCGGGCGCCCCCGGAACCGGCTGCGCCCTGCCGGCGCCGCCGCGGCAGGGACCGGACGGCGGGGCGAGCGTGCCGGACTGGTCCGGGCTGGTGACCTACAACGCCACCGAGACCTCCTACCGGCCGGTGCTCGGGCAGCTCGGGCAGCTCGTGGTGGACGCGGGCGGGAAGGTGGCCGCGGTCGGACCGGGAGCGGTACTCGCCGCCGCGGACAAATCCGGAAATGTAAGTAAGTATGCGGCGAGCATCGACGACCTCGGCGACCTGGCACCGTACCGGCTGGTCGTGGTGGAGGTCGCCGACCTCGCGCGGGCCTGGATCGGGGCGGGCCCCGACGCGGGCGGTGATCGGGCCTCGATGAGCGAGCGGGCCAGGCAGGCCGCGGTGGCGGACGCCGACCGCCAGGTGGGCGCGGTCCTCGACCGGCTCCCGGCGCAGACCACGGTCCTGCTCGGCGGCCTGGCCGACACCTCGCCCGCGCCCCACCTGCACGTGGCCGTCGCCGACGGCCCCTCGCCCGAGAGCGCCCCCTATCCGCGCGGTTACCTGACCGCCGCCTCCACCCGCCAGGACGGGCTGGTCACCAACACCGACCTGACCTCCACCGTGATCGAACTGCTCGGCCTGACCTCCCCGAACGGCGTCGTGGGCCATGCCTGGCGGAGCGCGGGGCCGAGCGGGGAGCCGGCCGCCGGCACGGTGCGAAACCTCGCCGACGAGGACCTGGCCAGTCAGGTGCTGCGCGATGTGCGAGGACCGTTCTTCACGGTGTTCGTCACCGTACAGATCCTGTTCTACCTGCTGGCCGCGGTCGCGATCCGGCGGGGCTGGGGCGGCTCGCGGGCGCTGACGGCCACCCGGGTGGTCGCCGTGGCCAGCGGCGCGATCGCCGTCGCGACCTTCCTGGCCCAGCTCGTGCCCTGGTGGAGCCTGCCCGCCCCGATGGCCTGGGTGATCGTGACCATCTTCGGCATCGCCTGCGCGATCGCCGCGGTCGCCTTCGCCGGGCCATGGCGCTCGCACGTCCTCGGCCCGCTGACCGTGGTCGCCGGGATCACCTCGGTGGCCCTGCTGATCGACGTGATGACCGGCTCCAGGCTCCAGGTGAACGCGGTCACCGGCTACGAACCCGTCACCGGCGGACGCTTCTACGGCTTCAGCAACATCGCCTTCGCCGTCTACTCCGCCGGGACGATCCTGGCCCTGGCCGGGATCGCCCAGTGGCTGATCTCCCGGGGACGGCGCACGCTCGCGCTGATGCTCTGCACGGCCTACGGCCTGTTCGCGGTGTTCGCCGACGGCTGGCCGGCCTGGGGCGCCGACTTCGGCGGGGTCCCGGCGTTCCTGGTCGGGGTGGCCGTCTTCGTCATCCTGCTGTCCGGCAACCGGGTCTCCCCGGTCAAACTGGGGCTGGTCGGCCTGGCGGGCGCCCTGCTGATCGGGGTGATCGCGGTGGCCGACTGGCTCAAGCCCGCCGCACAGCGCACCCACCTGGGCGCCTTCGTCCAGCAGGTGCTGGACGGCGAGGCCTGGACCGTGATCGGCCGCAAGCTCGGCGCGATGGTCGGGGTCACGGTCGGCAACTGGTCGCTGACCCTGCTGTCGCTGGTGGCGCTGGCGTTCCTCTTCCTGGTGCTGGACCGGCCGTCCCGGTGGGGCGCCTCCGCGCTGGGCCGGGCCTACCTGCTCGCGCCGGCGTTGCGCGCCGGCCTGATCGGCGCGCTGGCCTGCGCGCTGATCGGATTCCTGATGAACGATTCGGGCATCGCCATCCCGGCGATGGCGCTCACCGTCGCGGTGCCGCTGACGCTGGCCGCCTGCGTGCGCGCGCTCCAGCTGTCGCCGCCCACCACGCCAGAGCGAGCGTCAGCGCCAGCAGGGACCACGGCACCGCCCGCTCTCTGACGACGGTCTTCAGCCAGAGCAGGTCCTCCGGGCGCAACGCCTCCCTGGCCGGGAGGTATCCCAGGGAGAGGATCGCCACCCTGGCCACCATGAAGCTCTCCAGCGCCGGCCAGGAGGCCATGGCCAGCAGCGCGAAGGCCAGCCCGTCGTACCAGGGCAGCGCGTACGGCGCGGCGAACAGCCAGGCGACCACCATCACCGCGGCGACCGCCGCGGCCGTGTGCCGGGGCGCCGCCCGCAGAATCATCCAGGCGAGCGCGGCCAGCAGGAGCAGGGAGCCGATCTGGATCCAGGCCGTGTAGGCGCCGGGCCCGAACATCGTCTGGAGCCCGACCTTGACCAGCTGCCAGGGCGTGCCGAGCGAGACCTTCCTGCTGGCCGCGCTGACCTGGTCGAAGACGTGCGAGCCGGCGACGCCGTAGACGACCAGCACGGTGGCCGTCGCGGTGCCGGCCACGACGGCGAGCCTGCCGGGCGAGCGGCGCAGCTCCCATGCCGGACCGAGCGCGACCAGCCCGGCGTTGAGCTTGACCCCGATCCCCACGCCGAGCAGCAGTCCGGACCCGGCCCCGCGGGCCATGAGCGCCGCGATCATGCAGGCCACGGCCAGGGTGTCCACGTGCATCCCGGCGGCCAGGTGGTAGATCATCAACGGGTTGGCCGCCCACAGCAGCGCCGCCCGCCGTTGCAGGTCCGCCTCTCCTCGGGTGAACCGGTGCAGCAGCAGCGCGGTCACGACGAACGCCGTCGCGTTGAAGGCCGCCATCACGAAGACCGTCAGCCTGACCGAGTCGCCGCCGGCGAAACTCGCCAGCGCCTGTACGGCGGTCGCCACCGGGCCGTAGACGCTGGTCACGCCGGCCCACTCCTCCACCGCCCCGGTGACGGGATCGCCGGGCAGCGCGGCGGGAGTGACGGCGTAGGGGTCATGGCCGAGCGTGACCAGCCGGCCGTAGGCGGCGTAGTTCAGGTGGTCGGCCGAGCCCGACGGCGGCAGGAAGGCCAGGAGCGCCGCCGCCGCGCAGCCGGCCGCGAGCAGCCACCGCGGATCGGGCCGCCACCGTGACCGCAGCGCCGCGGCGAGCCCGAGCCCGCCGAGCAGGAGCGCGGCCGCGGCCATGGCGATCACCAGATGGCCGTCGGGACGCAGGTCCAGCGAGTATGGCGGCTGCCAGGACGGGCCGGGCAGCGCTGGCACCATGGCAGAGGGGCCCAGCAGCCCGATCACGATCGTCAGCGCGACCGACAGGCCGACGGCCGCGAACGCGGCGGCGTCGAGCCCCCGCGGCACGCCGGGCGCGGGAACCCGTCTCTCATCGACAACCGACGGAACCCGAGTCACCCGCAAATTCCAGCACATCCGGCGCGGTGCCCGGAGCGGCATCACACGAACGAGCCCACCCGGCGGGGCGGGAACGCGCCTACCTGCGGGCCAGCAGGGCGCGGGCGACGTCGCGGAACTGCCTGGCCCGGTGGAGCTGGGCCTTCCAGTCGGTGCCGGTGGCCCGGTGGCTCATCTCCACCTCGACCTCTCGCACGCGAAATCCCCGGCGGAGCAGATCGATCGTCATGGCGGTCTCCACGCCGAAGCCGTGCGCCAGGGGCCGGGCGGCCTCGAACGCGGCCCTGGTCAGGCAGCGTTGCCCGTTGAGCGGCTGGGTGGGCGTCCATCCGGTGGCGCGCTCGATGCCCTCACGGGCGAGTTTCACCACGAATCCGTGGCCGCCCAGCTTCACGCGGGTGACGAACACGGCGATGGTCATGTCCGCCTCACCCGCCATGACCGGCTTGATCAGGGGCGCGGCCGTGTGCGCGCTCTCCCCCAGATCGGCGTCGAGGAACAGCAGGTGCCGAGGCTCCTCGCCGTCGAGCAGGCGCACCGCCTCGGCACCGCTCTCCATCGCGGCGGCCTTGCCCCGGTTGCGGCTGTGCCGTACGACGCGGGCCCCGGCGGCCTTGGCCACCCGGCCCGTCTGGTCCTTCGATCCGTCGTCCACGACCACGACGAGGTCCACACCGGACAGCGCCAGCGCCGCGGCCACGGTGGCGCCGATCCGGTCGGCCTCGTCCTTGGCCGGAATGATCACCGCTGTGCCGGTCATCCCTTGGGTTCGGCCGTCAGCAGCTTCCCGGGCACCGCATCGTGCACGGTGAACACCGAGTCGAGGCCGGTCACCTGGAGGATCTTGCGAACGGCGGGCCGCGGTGCCGCCAGCTCCAGTGTGCCGCCGCGTTCCTTCAGTCGCTTGAGCGCCGAAAGCAGCACGTTCATGCCCGTGGAGTCGCAGAACTCCACCTTTGACATGTCGATGACCACATAGGTGGTCGGGCTCTCCTGGAGCAGCCGAGTGAACTCGGACTGGAGACCAGGAGCGGTATATAGGTCGATTTCGCCGACAATGGTCATGACGGTGTGCCCGGCATGAGATCGAGTTGAGACTTTTAGCTCCACAGCGGGCACACTAGCGGCGCGAAGGCCGCTGGTCACGTTCTCTCGCCGAACCCGAGTCGTCAGCCCTTTGTCCCCCGTTTCGGCCCCACGGAAACCGTGAGTGCGCGAAACTTGACACTGTGCAACACCGGCTTAGCCGGAAAGGGGGGAGACCCGGAATCTCCCGACCGTCCCTGCGCTACGTCAGTGGCGGCCGTTGAGTAGAAACGGGCTCGAACGCAGCGATGAACACCGACCTTCCTGAGGATCCCCAACGGCAGCGACTCCGGGAGCACCTGGAGTCCATGATCACCCGCACCGAGAAGGCCACGTCGTGGCACGATGCGGCCAATTCTTTGCGCAGTCTGGTGAACCGCGAGGGATACGTACCGATCAGAACCCGCCTGGCCAGTGAGGACCTCGACTTCCTCGAGGGGGCGCGCGAGGAGTTACTCGGCTTCGCCGCCCTCGGAGTCAGGCTTCTCGACCTGCACCAGCCCCGCGACGCGGGCGGCATCACCAGCGACGCGGCGCATCCCATCCTGCGCTGCCGCAGCTGCATGTGGCGCTGGCCGTGCCCGACCTTCCGGGCCATGGCCGAGTCCTTCGGCAGCCCCAGGACCCCGACTTCCTGCCAGCACGTCGAGCCCGACGACGGCGAGAACGAGGACGACGCCCAAGTGACCCTCGTCGTCCCCGTCCGCCCCGAGGCTCCCGTCCGGACGGCGGGCGAGGTCCCGGTTCTGACGACCCCTCGCCGGGCCGTGGGAGACATGACCGTCTGACCGTGCCCGGCGGGGCTTCCCCGATCCGGCGGACCGGCGGGGCCCACCGTCGTGGGAGGGCCGCCCCCGTGCCGGGCTTCAGATGGACAGCGGGAGACGGATCTCGAAGCGGCAGCCGGGCCCGGCGTTGACCACGCCGATGGCTCCCTCGTGTGCCTCGACGATGCCCCGGGCGATCGCCAGGCCGAGCCCGGCTCCCGCGCCGTCCGCGCTGGGGGTCCGGGCCGCCTCTCCGCGGAAGGCGACATCGAACACGCGGGGCAGGTCGTCCGCCGGGATGCCGCCGCAGCAGTCGGCGACCTGCAGGCAGGCCACCCCGTCCTCCACCAGCGCGCGCACCCGGACCGTGCCGTCGGCCGGGGTGTGCCTGATGGCGTTGACCACCAGGTTGCGCAGGGCCCGCGACAGCTCCCCGGCGTCGGCCTGGACCGGGATCGTCTGTTCGGCCTGACCCGCCAGCCGTACTCCCTTGGCCCGGGCCAGCGGCTCCGCCCCGGCCAGGGCGTCGGCGACCAGGTCGCCGAGACCGACCCGCCGGCGGGACAGCCGCAGCGCCCCCGCATGGATCCTGGACAGCTCGAACAGGTCGCCGACCATTCCCGACAGCCGTTCCACCTCCAGGCGGATCTGCGTGTGATACCGGCTCACGGTCTCCGGGTCGGAGACCACGCCGTCCTCCAGGGCCTCGGCCATGGCCCGCATACCGGCCAGCGGGGTGCGCAGGTCATGGCTGACCCAGGCGACCAGCTCCCGGCGGGCGCTCTCCAGGGCGCGTTCGCGCTCATGCCCCAGGCGCAGGCGCTCGTAGGCCTCGTCCAGGGTCCTGGCGATGGTGTCGAGCTCGGCGGGCAGTCCGCGGGGCGGCTCGAACTCTCCCGAGGGCGGTACGGCGTGCACTGCGGCGACCAGCCTGCGGCTGGCCGCCACGACCCGGCGGGCCAGCACCGTAGCGACCCCCAGGCCGACCAGCCCACCGACCGCGACCACGCTGAGCACGATGTCCCTGGGCGTGCCCTCGATGATCATTTTCAGCGTGATGGCGACCACGCCCCCCACCGTGGCCAGGACGGTCACCACGGCGACCACCGCGAGCATCACCCCGATCGACCGCTCCCGCAGCAGCCGCATCACGCCCAGTCCGGCCAGCGCGACCAGCAGGCCGAGTCCCGCGGTGACCGCGACGATCAGCAGGATCTCGGGGATCATGACGGCTGCGCCAAGGGCTCGTAGCGGTAGCCGACGCCCCATACCGTGACGATGCGCCGGGGGGTGGTCGGGTCCGGCTCGATCTTCTCGCGAAGGCGGCGGACGTGGACGGTCACCGTCGAGGAATCGCCGAAGGACCATCCCCAGACCTGGTCGAGCAGGGCGGAGCGGCTGAAGGCCTGGCGGGGGTTGCGCATGAGATGGGCCAGGAGGTCGAACTCGCGGGCGGTCAGCATGATCTGGTCCTCGCCGAGCCGTACCTCGTGGGCGCCGACGTCGACCACCAGGGCGCCGTCCCTGAGCACGCCGGTTCCGGCCGGCACCGTGGCGCCGCGCGCCCGCCGCAGCACGGACTGGACGCGCAGGGCCAGCTCCCGGGGGCTGAACGGTTTGGTGACGTAGTCGTCGGCTCCGGTCTCCAGACCCACGACCCGGTCGATCTCCTCGCCCAGCGCGGTCAGCATGATCACCGGTACCGGCCAGCGCTCCCTGAGCTTCTTGCAGACCTGGAGCCCGTCCATCTTCGGCAGCATCAGGTCGAGCACCAGTAGATCGGGCGGGTTGGACAGCGCACGCCGGAGCGCCTCGGCGCCGTCGGTCACGCATTCGACCAGGTGGCCGTCGCGTTCCAGGTAGCGGGCCACGACCTCGGCCACCGTCGGGTCGTCGTCGACCACCAGAATCCGCGCGCTCATGGTCTCCACGGTAGGCCCGGGCGCGGCCGGCGCCTAAGCCTGTCACCACTCCGTAAGCACTGGATCGTTATGGTTCCGGCTCCCCTCGGACCGGCTCCGGGTCGTACGGTGGGATCATGAGTCGTACCGTCATGGCAGTCCTGGGCGTCATTCTCGCGCTCTACGTCGTGTTCGGGCTCGTGCTGCCCGCGCTGTTCGGGCTCTTCAAGTTCCTGATCGTGCTGGCGCTGATCGCCTTCGTGGTCGTCGCCGCCGTCACGGCCGTGAGCAAGTTCACCAAGTGAGCCTGCTGCTCGCCCTCCAGACGCTGGCCGTCTGGATGTTCGACGGCGGGGGCGGCGCCGTGACGGCGACCGCCGTGGTCGGGCTGGGCGTGCTCCTGCTCGCCTGGGCGCTGCGCGCGCTGCCGGTCACCGCGCAGACGGGTGAGCGTTCGGCGCTGTCGCGGCGGGAGCGGGCCAGGCGGGTCCTCTTCGTCCGGCAACGCGACCCTGACGCCGCCGGGCGGTCACGCCCCAGAGCGCCTTCGGCGGGCCCGGCGCCCGCGTAGAGCCACGCTTCCGGCACGTCCGCCGGATCGCGGGCGCCTTCTGAGCTGATTCCCATTCGGTCAGAAGGGCTCCCATGTTCGACTCCGTCATCGAGTTCACCGCCGCTCTCATCACCGCGATCGCCCAGCCGCTGGGCTCCGTCGCACCGGCGATCATCCTGTTCACCCTCGGCGTCCGGCTCCTGCTGCTGCCGCTCAGCGTCATGCAGGCCAGAGGAGAGCGCGTCAGGGCGCGGCTGGCGCCGCGGCTCCAGGAGCTGAGGAAGCGGCACGGCCGCGACCCCGAGCGGCTCCGCCGTGAGCTGGCCGCGCTGTACGCGCGGGAGAAGGCCTCCCCGCTGGCCGGCTGTCTGCCGGGCCTCGTCCAGATGCCGTTCTTCATGGTGACCTACCGGGTCTTCGCCTCTTCGGAGATCGCCGGTCACGCGAACGCCCTGCTCACCCACGGGCTGTTCGGAGTGCCGCTGGGGCAGCACTTCGCCAGCACGGTGGCCGGGTTCGGGCTGCTCAGCGGACCGACCCTGGTCTTCGCGGGACTGTTCCTGCTGCTGTTCGCCGTGGCGTCGATCACATCGCTGCGGATGCGCCGCACGATGGACGAGCAGACCCAGCCGGAGATGCTCCGCCGGCTGCTGCCACTGCTGCCGTTCGCGACGTTGCTGGCCGCGGCCGTACTGCCGCTCGCGGCGGGTCTCTACCTGCTGGTCACCACGGCGTGGACGGCCGCGGAGAAGGCGGTGCTGTACCGCGCGGCGCCCGCCGCCGCCTGATCAAGACCTTGTCCCGCTTCACCGAGGATGAAGCGGGACAGGATCTATCCGCACTCCCGCAGAGCGGGTTCGGGGATGGAAACCTGACCATTACCGTTACTCACGGTGTCGACGGTTGTGACCACCGCCCACACCGTGGTGATCTCTCCGTCGTGCCTGACCCCCCATCTGGCGGCCAGATACTCGACGATACCGAGGCCCCTGCCCCCCAGAGAAGAGAGCGTGGGCCGTCCTGCTCGCGGCTCCGTGGCGGCCCCTCCGTCACTCACCGCTACCTCGACGTGTCCGTCAGCCCAGCGCCACGCCACCCTGATCTGACCGGACGGTAAAGGATGTGCGTGCCGGAGCGCGTTGCTCAGCAGCTCGCTCACCACGAGGACCGCGTCATCGATCGCGGTCTCGTAGACCCCCAATTCCTGCAGGTCAGAGCAGAGGCGTTGACGTGCGACAGCGACGCTGGACGGTGCATACGGCAACAACACGACGCTCGACGCACTCACCTCCCCGTATCCCTGTTCCCCCTGAGGAACACACCCCAGTACGACCGAAATGCCCCGTTAGATGGTCTTAGAAACCGAGCGTCAATTACAGCTTGTGCACATTCGACAATAGATCAGCTCATCCGTTACCGGGTCCTTACCGCTTCGGCGTGTCACTTAGGTAAGGGCGCCTGGCGTGTCGGCAATGCGCAGGGCCAGTCGCATGCGGGTGCCGCCGCCCGGCCGCGGGTGCGCCGACACCTCGGCGCCCTGGGCGTGGGCCAGGCTGCGCACGATGTAGAGGCCCAGACCGACTCCGCCGAACCGGCGGCGGTCGCCGCTGTCTCCCTGGACGAAGCGTTCGAAGACGCGCTCCCTACTGGCCGGAGGGATGCCCACGCCCTCGTCGTCCACGACCACCACCACCCGGTCGCCGGCCACCCAGGCCTCGACCCTGATGAGGCCGCCGTCCGGTGAGTACTTGAACGCGTTCTCCAGAAGCTGGCCGAGCATGATGTCGGTGGCGAGCGCGTCACCGGAGACCGGCGGCAAGCGGTCGGGGACGCTCACCTCGACCCGGTGCAGGTCCGACAGGACCGGCAGGCCCAGCGTGGCGGCCCGCAGCAGCTCCCCGAGGTCGAAGCCCTCGATCCGGAGCGTCAGCTCGCCCGCCCCCGCGCGGGAGCCCAGCAGCAGGTGGTCCATGAGCTGACCGAGGGAGCGAGCCCGCTCGGCGATGGTGTGCACGGCGGCGCGGCGCTCGGCGTCGGTCATGTTGTCCCAGCGCGAGTCGAGCGTGCCGGCGAAGCCGCGGACCACCGTGATCGGGGTGCGCAGCTCATGGCTGGTGGTGGCGAGGAAGAGGTCCTTGGCCTCCTCCAGCTCCTTGGCCCGGGTGATGTCGCGGAAGTCCACCACGATCTCGCCCGTCTCCACGATCTCCGCGCAGAGCACGTCCAGCCAGGTGCCCGAGGGAAGCTGGAGGGTGAGCTTGTCACCGGGCTCGGGCAGCTGGAACGGCGGCGGCCCGCCGATCACCTCGGCCGCGTGGAAGCCCGTCAGCTCGCAGGCGGCCGGGTTCCACTGGATGACCCGGCCCAGGTTGTCGAGGACCGCGATGCCGTCGGCGCTGGCGTCGAACACGGCCCGTTCGTGGGCGCGCTGCCGTACGGCCTCCTGGTAGGCCATGGCGTTGCCGACGGCGATCCCGGCGTGCCCGGCGAGCAGTTCGAGCAGCTCCAGCTCCACGTGGCCGGCCTTGCGCTTGGCGAACAGGGCGTACAGCGCGCCGTACGGCCTGCCGCCCACCGCCGCGACGCCGAGCGCGATGGTGTGCAGGCCGGGCAACTGCGACCAGATCAGCTCGTCCAGCCGAGCCTGGTTCCCGGTCTCCAGCATCACGGTCCTGCCGGTGCGCAGGAGCTTGCCGACCAGGCTCGTGCGCAGGTCGGCGGTGGAGTCGCGAAGCGAGCCGGGAAGCCGGTGGCTGGCCACCAGACGGACGCGGTCGCTCTCGATGAGCACGAACCCGCCCGCGTCGGCCCCCGTCAGCTCGGTGAGGCTGGCCGCGATCCGGTCGAGCACGGCGGGCAGCTCCCGCTCGGCGTTGATGTCGGCGACCACGTCGGTGAGCCTGCGGACGAGCTGCGCCCGGCGAGCGACCCGGTCCTGGGCGGTCTCGTCGTCCTGGGCCAGGTGGTAGACGCTGACGTAGCCGAGCAGCGCCCCCGCCTCGGACCGCAGCGCGCTCGTGTCCACCCGCACGTCGAGCAGGCTGCCGTCCCGGCGGAACCGCTTGGTCCGCAGCGAGACCTGGCCTCCGGTGCGCACCCGCTCCAGGACCGCGTTGTGCTCGGCCGTCAACTCTTCGGGGATCACCGGGGCGCGGCGCCCGAGCATCTCCTCGGCCGACCACCCGAACAGGCGCTCGGCGGCGGGATTCCACGTCAGCACCGCCTGATCCCGGTCGAGAGCGACGATCGCGTTGGGCGCGCCGGCGACGACCGCACGGCCGATGCCGTCGTCACCGCCGGCCCTGTTGTCACCCACACACCCATAGTGCCGCGTTAACCGGCCTGATCTTGGCACTTTCGTCCGCATGTGCTGACACTCGTTGGGGTGATCCGTCCGATACGCTGCGGACACCACACACCTGGATACGAAAGGGTGGGGCCATGTCATCCGGTGACATCGACGCATTGCTACGGGTGACCTCGCCCGACTACATAGGGAAGACTCATCCCGACATCGCGTTCGGCACCCTGGACGGCCCGGTGGGACGTCTCACCCTGGCGGTGACCAACCGGGGTGTGGTGGCGTGCAGCTACGAGGACGAGAACGTCATCTTCGAGCGCGTCAGCAGGGAGGTCGGCTCGTTCATCGGGCCCGACGCCCGGCGGCTCGACCCGGTCCGCCGGGAGCTGGACGCCTATTTCTCCGGCCGGCTGCGCACCTTCGCCACCACGGCCGACCTTCGGCTGGCGACCCCGTTCGCCAGGACCGTGCTGCAGATGATGACCGCGGTGCCGTACGGCACGGCGACCACCTACCGGGAGATCGCCGAACGGATCGGCAGGCCGCGGGCGCTGCGCGCGGTCGGCAACGCCCTGGGCAGCAACCCGGTCTGCGTGATCGTGCCCTGTCACCGGGTGGTCGAGAGCGAGGCCGTCCTCGGCGGTTACGCGGGAGGCGCGATCGCCAAGGAGCGGCTGCTGCGCGTCGAGAGAGCCAACAGGAACCACCCGGCCGGCGGGGCGTGAACCGCCCGGCCGGCGGAGCGTTCACCGACGGCGGCGGAGCGCGCCGAGACCGAGGGTGATCAGGCCGGAGACGAGGAACGCGCCGATGGCCGCGCTCATCCACGGCTGCGGGGTGAAGCCGATGGCCTTCCTCGCACCGTTCCAGATCGCCGCCCACCACGACACCGTCGAGGGGGCCGCGAGCAGCCACCAGGTGGCGAAGCCGAGCAGCCACGGGACCACCATGAGCCAGCGGGAGGGCGCGTTCTCGGAGGTGTCCCACTCCTTGCCGTGTCCGAGCAGGAAGTAGTCGACCGCGAACACGCCGAGCATCGGCACGAACACCGCGCCGATGATGCCGAGGAACGCCCCGTAGGAGTTGACGTCGACGACCAGGGCCATGCCCGTGGTCAGCACGCCGATGACCACGGAGAAGATCCGGCGGTCCACCCGCGGCATCAGGTTCTGCAGCGACATCGCGGTGGAGTAGACGTTCGCGAAGGACTGGTCGGTCTCGCGCAGCACGAGGACGCCGAAGAACAGCGCGCCGAGCGGGGCCGCCACGAACGGGGCGAACACCGTGGTCGGCTGCTCCAGCACCGCGCCGTGACCCGCGAGCGCCACCGCGTAGACACCGACGGCCAGGCAGGCGACCTGGGCGACGGTGTAGCCGCCGACGACGCCGGTGAAGGCCGCGCGGCTGGAGCGCGAGTGCCTGGCGTAGTCCGCCGCGACCGGCACCCACGACACCGACAGGGCGATCACGAAGTCGACGGCCGAGGCGAAGGCGTCCCAGGAGCCGCCGGTCTGGGCGGGGGTCTCGCGGATGAAGACCACCGCGAACCAGATCACCGAGATGACCACTCCCGCCGTGACGAACCGCCGGATCAGCCGGATCGCGCCCAGGGGATAGATGGTCAGCGCCGTCGTCAGGACACCGGCGGCGATCGCCCAGACCGCGTAGGGGACGGACGTCCCGAAGATCGCCTGCGCGCCCATCGCGACGACCCACAGCTCGAACGCGCCCCAGCCGATCATCTGGATGATGTTGAGCACGGTCGGGACGGCCGAGAGTCTCGCGCCGAACAGCCCGCGCAGCAGCACCATCGCGGGCTGGCCGGTCTGCGCGCCCGGGACCGCGGCGAGGCCGACCATGGCGGTGCCGATGAGGCTGCCGACCACGGAGGCGGTCAGCGCCGCGGTGAAGGTGAGCGGATTGTCGTCGAGGAGCGGGTTGATCAGGAAGAGCGCGAAGGAGAATCCGAGCAGGCTGACGCCCAGGTTCGCCCAGAACGCGCCCTGGTCGAGCGCGCCGAGGGTCTTCGGCGGAGCCTGGTCAAGGGTGAGGGGGGCCTCGGCATGCTTGACATCGATGACGTGGGACGTCATGAAAAGCTCCCTACGCCGGCATTACCCGGACAGGTTCATGCGGTCGGCGGCGCGTCGGAGAGCTCACATGGCCCTCTGCGTGGTTCCGCCCTCTCAGCCCGGTCCCGCCCGAGCTCCCGCGATAGATAATTCGCCCCGAATTATGTCATTTCTTCCCTTCTGCGCAAGGGGCAGACCCTTGCCGCGCGAGGGGCACGTCAGGCGACGAACGGATCCTGGCTGCTTTCGCTGACCATCGGACGGCCGGCGAACTCCCAGGACTGCATGCCACCGCCGACGTTGATCGCGTCCCGGCCGATGTGGCCGAGCCAGGCGGCGGCGTGCGCGGAACGACCGCCGACGCGGCAGACGACGTAGACGGGCGTGTCCTTGGGCACTTCTTCCACCCGGGCCTGCAGCTCGCCGAGCGGGATGTGAACGGCCGTGGGCGCGTGCCCGGCCTGCCACTCGTCGCTCTCTCGTACGTCGAGCAGGAACGCGCCCTCCGGCACGTCCTGCACCTGGACCTCAGGAACACTCATGGCACCATTCTTTCAACTCCGCCATCGGATGGGGGGTAAAGCGGCTGGACCGCCCCAACTTCACCAACATATGCGTGCACGTTCCGGGAAAAATCCGGGCAAGCTCCGAAAGGCCGGCTCAGGGCACGTCCCAGAAGGCGAGCTCGTGGGACATCCCCTCGGTGAACAGCTCCACGGCCCTGTCGAGGTCGGGGACGGCCTCGTCGATCATCACGGCGATGCGCCCGGTCAGTTCGGCGAAGCCGGGATGCGCGTAGGTGTCGACCCAGGCACGGTAGCGGGGCTCGGCCGGAGGGTTCTCGGCGAGGATGCGACCGAGGGTGGAATAGCCCCACATGCACGGATAGAGCGCGGCCAGGCCGTCGGCGTAGCCGGCCGCGGAGTCGAGCAGGAACGAGGTGTAGGCCACGCAGGCCGGCCCCTTCTTCGCGCCGGCGAGATCAGCGGCGAACTCGGCCGACAGGGACCGGTGCAGGTCCAGCTCCTCGTGGAAGGTGGCATGGGCCAGGTCCACCAGATCACCCAGGTGCCCGTCGGGTGCCTGCCAGGCGAGCCGGGAGAACACCCGCACGTAGTCCAGAAGGAACAGGTAGTCCTGCTCAAGCCAGGACCGGAACACCGGCTCCGGCAGATCCCCCCGCGCGATCCCCGCCACCGTGGGGTGGGCGAGCTGCGCCTGGAGGAGCGGGCGGCCGATGAGATGGAGTTCCGCTGAGATGCTCATAAACCGAGCATTGTCGCAGCGCCGAAGGCGTCTCAACGCCGGCGCCCGGGTGACGCCCACGAAGTAGGGTCGGCAGATGACGACCATCGCCGAAGAAGTCCTCCTGCTCGCCTACGAAGAGACCGAAGGCAAGCAACTGATCAGCTCCTCGGAGCTCGACGCCGCGCTCGGCGGCGCCCTTCTGGCGGAGCTCGCCGTCGCCGGCCGGATCGATCTGGTCGGCAAGAAGGTCACCGTTGTGGACCCCACACCGCTCGGGGAAGAGGAGCTGGACGCGACGCTGGCGCGGATCGCCGCGGAGTCCAGGGAGCACAAGCCTGACTGGTGGGTCTACAAGCTCCACTCCACCAAGCTCCGCAAGCGCCTGCTGTCCCGGCTGGCCGAGCAGGGTGTGTTGAGCGAGGAGTCCCGGAAGGTCCTCGGAATCTTTCCCAGCACCCGCTATCCCGAGCGTGATCCACGCGTGGAGCAGGGCATCCGCGAACACGTCCAGAGCGTGCTGTCCGGAGCCTCCCCCGACGAGCGGTCGGCCGTGCTGATCGCGATCCTGCACGCGGTGAAGATCGACCGCAAGGTGTTCCCCGGTACGAGCAAGGAGCGCATCAAGGAGATCACCGAGGGCGAATGGGCCGCCGAGGCGGTCGCCAAGACCGTCGCCGCCATCAACGGCGCCATCATGGCCTCGGTGATCGCCGCAACCGTCGCCGCCAGCAGCGCCGCCGCCACCTGAGCCGTCACCCCAGGGCACCGGCTCGGGCACCGGCACATGCACCACCGTCATCCGAGCCGTCGCCCCGGGGCACCGGCACATTCACCGCCGTCACCCCAGGGCACCGGCACATGCACCGGCACATTCACATGCACCGGCTCGGGCGCCGAGGGCGCCTGAGCCGCCCGGCCGGGGCGTCACTTGCCGAGGACGTCCTTGGGAACCGGCTTATCCTCGGCCAGGGCCCGGAACATGCGCAGGGCCTTGGCCTGGTCCCACTTGACGACGGCCTGGCCGTTGATGGTCGGCAGGGAGCCGACGGGGACGACCGTGGTCACCGGGTTGTCGCCCATGGCCAGGCCGAGGGAGAGCAGGTTGAACGCGCCGGTCTCCTCGCCGACGGCCACGGAGTCGGCCGCGCTCAGGGCGAGCGGGACGGAGCGGAAGGGGTTGATCAGCACTCCGGGACTCGACGCCTTCTTCACCACCGCGGAGAAGAACTGGCGCTGGCGCTGGGTCCGCTCGAAGTCGGGTATGGCGCCGGTGGCCCGGGTGCGGACGTAGCCGAGGGCCGTGCCGCCGTCCATCGTCTGCAGGCCCTTCTTGAGGTCGATCCCGGCCTTGGGGTCCTTGATGGCCTGCTTGACGTTGATCTCGACGCCGCCGATGGCGTCCACTATCCCCACGAAGCCGCCGAAGCCGATCTCCATGTAGTGGTCGAGCCGGATCCCGGTGACCTTCTCGACGGTCTTGGCCAGCAGCTTGGGACCGCCGTTCTGGTAGGCGTAGGCGGCGTTGAGCTTGTCGCTGCCGTGGCCGTCGATCGGCACGTAGGAGTCGCGGGGGAGGCTGACCAGGGTCGGGCGGTCGCCGCCGTCGGGGATGTGCAGCAGCATCATCGTGTCGGTCCGGCGGCCGATGGAGTTGCCGGTGGCGAGCTTCTTGCGCTGGGCCTTGGTCAGGCCGGCGCGGCTGTCGGAGCCGACCAGCAGCCAGTTGGTGCCGGGGGTGTCCGCGGGGCGGCCGCCGTAGTCGGTGAGTGCCTCGATCCGCGTGAGCCGGGAGTTGATCATGAAGTATCCGCCGACGGCCAGCACCAACAGCACGGCGAGCAGCCCGATGAGGATCCGCGCGATCAGCTTGCCCGGCCGCTTCGGACGCCAGGTCATGCCCGGCGTCCGGCTCGTGCCATTCCCGCCGGAGGACCCTCCGGCGGCCTCGCCGGGAGGTCCGGCGGGGGAGGCGGCCGGCCCCGGCAGGGGCCTGACCGGGCTGGAGCCCTCCCTGGCCTTGCCGTAGACCCGCGAGGTCGTCCGCGGTCGCGTGTCACCCGGCGGCTCCTCCCCGCCGGTCCCTGCCGGTCGGCCCCGTTCCTGCCCCGGACCGGCGGGCCGTCCGGCCGCCCGGGGCGGCGTGGGCTGGGGCGATCGCAGCGCGCGGGTGCGATCGTCGTCTTCCGGCCAGTCACCCACGTCGTATCCCCGCCACTTCTTGAAACCGCGTTGAGACCGTCATTATCGACGCTACGTCGTCACCCCGTCGCGCGCAGACGCCTCCCCAAGGTTTCCCCGTGTAAAAGTACGCAGAAGGGTACGTGGCGGCCAACGATGCAATCGTCGGTCAAACTGGAAACATCGATCACCACACGGATCGTTACGGTAGGGGACGACCTCTGCTCGAAAGGATGATCGTGTCCACTCCGGACTCATGGAGTACCTGCCCGTGCACATGCACGGGAACTGCCGCTGACTCGACCGGGAGAGCCGCCCGGTGAACACGGCTCTCGGTCTGCTGGCCGTACTGCTCCTCACTCTCGCCACCGGCTATTTCGTCGCCCAGGAGTTCGCCTTCGTGGCCGCCGACCGCGGCGTGCTGCGCGAGCAGGCCGACGCGGGCGACGCGGCGGCCAGGCGAGCGTTGGAGGTGACGGGACGCCTGTCGTTCATGCTGTCGGGCGCCCAGCTCGGCATCACCGTCACCGCCCTGCTGGTCGGCTTCATCTCCGAGCCCGCCATCGCCACCGTGATGCGCCCCTGGCTGGAGGCCGCGGGCCTGCCCGCGGCGGCGGTACCCGGCGTCGCGGTGGCGCTGGCCGTCGCGGTCGCCACCGTCATCCAGATGGTGCTCGGCGAGCTCGCCCCCAAGAACCTGGGCATCGCCCGTCCCGAGCCGGTGGCGAAGTTCCTCGCCGGCTCGACCATCGTCTACCTCAAGATCGCCGGGCCCGTCATCCGGCTGTTCGACTCCGCCGCCACCGGCCTGTTGCGCCGGGTGGGAGTGGAGCCCGTGGAGGAGATCGAGCACGGCGCCAGCCCCGAAGAGCTGTCCCGCATCATCTCCGAGTCGGCCACCTCCGGCGACCTTCCCCCGCGGCTGTCGGAGCTGCTGGAGCGGGCGCTGGAGTTCGGCGACCGCACCGCCGAGGACGTCATGGTGCCGCGCCCGCGCGTGGTGCTGCTGCGGGCCGAACGCCCGATCTCCGACCTGCTCGACGCCGTCCGTGAGCACGGCCACTCCCGTTATCCGGTGCTGTGCAAGGAGAACGGCGAGGACGTGGTCGGCGTCACCGGCGTACGGGAACTGCTGAGGTCCGGCCTGACCGACGGCCCGCTGGAGAAGATCACCCGCTCCGCGCTGCTCGTGCCCGACTCGTTGCCGCTGCCGGTCGTGCTGGAGCGCATGCGTGCCGCCCACGACGACCTGGCCTGCGTCATCGACGAGTACGGCGGGCTCGCCGGCGTGGTCACGGTCGAGGATCTGGCCGAGGAGCTCGTCGGCGAACTGGTCGACGAGAACGATCCCGAGCCCGCCGGAGTCGTCGCCAACGACGACGGCACCTGGGACCTGCCGGGCACGCTCCGGCTCGACGAGGTCGAGCGGGCGACCAAGCTGGCGCTCCCCGAGAGCGACGGCTACGACACCATCGCCGGCCTGGTGCTCGCCACCCTCGGACGGATGGCCGAACCCGGCGACCGGGTCACCGTCACGCTGACCCGGGAGACCGACCTGTTCGCCAACGACGACGGGGCCGACGCCAACGCGGCGCTCACCGTGCTGTCGGTGCACCGCCGGGTCCCCGAGTGGGTACGGCTGGCCCCTGCCCCGGCGCAGGACGCCGGGGAGGACGGCGAGCCCGCGATGGCCGGGCCGCGAACGGCCGAACACGGTGACGGGACATCCATGATCGAGCGAAGCACGGTGGACGGACGATGAGCATCATCGGAGCCCTGCTCCTCGGCGTGGCCCTGCTGATCGGCAACGCCTTCTTCGTCGCCGCCGAGTTCGCCGTCATCTCGGCCCGCAGGCACCGCCTGGAGGAGCTCGCGGGCAAGGGCGGCCGGTTGACCCGGATCGCCGCGCGCGCCGCCGTACGCGGCGGCAGGGAGCTCTCCCTGATGCTGGCCGGGGCCCAGCTCGGCATCACGCTGTGCTCGCTCGGCCTCGGCATGGTCACCGAACCGGCGATCGAACATCTGCTGGAGCCGGTCTTCGCGGCGATCGGCCTGCCCGAGCCGCTCCGGGTGCCCATCTCCCTGATGATCGCCCTGGCGCTGATCACCTTCCTCCACATGGTGGTGGGAGAGATGGCTCCCAAGTCGTGGGCGTTGACCCACCCGGAGACCGCGGCGATGGGCCTGGCCCTGCCGTTCCGCGGCTTCACCCGGGTGGTGCGGCCGGTGCTGGCCTCCCTCAACGCCCTGACCAACGGGGTGCTGCGGCTGTTCGGCGTGCACGCCAGGGACGAGCTGGCCACCACCAGGACCCCGGTCCAGCTCGCCATGCTGGTCGGCGAGTCCGGCCGGATGGGCCTGCTCGACCGGGACGAGCACGACCTACTCACCCGGGCCCTACGGGTTCACCAGCAGCCGGTCGAGCGCCTGATGCTGCCCATCGGGGAGGCGACCTGCGTGAGCGGGGACGCCACCGAGGACCAGGTGCGCCGGACGTCCGCCGACAGCGGGCACCTGCGCCTGCTGGTCAACTCGGGCAGGCCTGGCGACGTCCTGGGCGTGCTGCACGTCAGGGACGTCCTGATCCGGCCCGAGGCGAGCCCGGCGGAACTCGCCCGCCCGGTGCCCAGGCTGGACAAGAGCACGACGATTCCCGAGGCCGTGTCCGTTCTCCAGGACGCCCACGCCCATGTGGGCCTGGTCACGGACGGCGGCGACGAGGTGGCCGGCATGGTGAGCCTCACCGACCTGCTCGGCGAGCTGCTGGACGTGCGGATCCTGGCCACGCGCTAGCGAGAGGCGTAAGGGAGGGGCGGGTCCGGGTCACCGGACCCGCCCCTTTCCGGCTCGGGCCGATCCGTCTCTTCTCGTCCGGCCATCTCTTCCCGCCCAGCTCTGTCCGATCGTCTTTGTCCGGTCGTCTCTTCCCGCCCGGCTCTGTCCGATCGTCTTTGTCCGGTCGTCTCTTCCCGGTCGTCGGCCGGTGACGCACGCCGTACGCGCCGCGGGGGACCGTAGAACGGAGCGGGGCGGCATACCCATAGATTTGTCAGCCCTGAGCGTAATACGCCGCAAGTAGCCCGAAAGTGATCTGCAAGCCGGCGCGGGTAGACATCTCCGCGTGCCAGGAAGCCGTAAAGAATCCCGCAAAAACACAAGAAGCCCCGGTTCCGGGGAACCAGGGCTCTCTTATCGCTGTGGATCTACCGATTGCATCGGTGAATTCGAGTGGGCGAGGAGGGATTTGAACCCTCACGTCCTTTCGGACACACGGACCTGAACCGTGCGCGTCTGCCGTTCCGCCACCCGCCCTTTTGGGTGCGGTGGAAACATTAGCACGGATCAGCCGGTACCCACGAACCCGGATACGATCCTCCTAGACGCGGAGCGGAACAGCTGGGTGCGAGAGAGCGAGGAACAAGCCCCAAGCGGCCGTGACCTAGGTAGACGGAGGAAGGGAGGTACCCGGTGGGAGTCCTTCAGCGCTTCGAGCGGAGGCTCGAAGGCTTGGTTGAGGGAGCCTTTGCGCGGGCGTTCAAATCTGACCTTCAGCCGGTCGAGGTTGCCAGCGCGGTTCAGCGTGAGATGGACGAGCGTGCGGCGATCGTCGCACAAGGGCGCACGCTCGTGCCGAACGACTTCGTGGTCGAGCTGTCCACGACCGACAGCGAACGCCTGGAGGTCTACGCGGACAGCATCGGCCACGAGCTGGCCAACCTCGCCAGGGAGTACGCCAAGGAGCAGGGCTACTCCTTCGTGGGACCCGTCCGGGTGCGCTTCGAGACGGCGGACGACCTGGCGGTCGGCCTCTTCCGGATCCGCTCGGGCGTGATCCGCGGCGCGACGGTCGAGCAGGACGAGATCCGCCAGCCGGTGAGCGATGTGCCGGCGGCCAAGCCGCACGCCTTCGGCGGCCGTCCCCGCCTGCTGGTCTCCACTCAGGACGACCCGCAGGGACAGCGTTCCTACGACCTGACCACCCCGGTGACCCTGCTCGGCAGGGGCACAGACTGTGATCTGCGGCTGGTCGACCCGGGTGTGTCCCGGCACCACGCCGAGCTGCGCGTGGAGGGTCCCCAGGTCGTGCTCGTCGATCTCGGCTCCACCAACGGCACCTTCGTCAACGGCCAGCCGGTTCGCCGGGTCGAGCTCCAGAACGGCACTCGCGTGACACTGGGGCGCACGACTCTGGTTTTCCGGCGCGATTAAAGGTAAACAGACGGTCCATGTCCGAGCTCACGCTGCTGCTGATCCGGCTCGCGTTCCTCGCGGTGCTGTGGTTCTTCGTGATTGCCGCTGTCGGCGTGATCCGGACGGACTTGTTCGGATCACGTACGGCCACCGCCGCCCCCGCGCGCAAGGCTCCCAAGCCGGCCAAGCCCGCGGCCAAGTCCAGGAAGGGGGAGCCACGACAGATGGTCGTCACCGGCGGTCCCCTGCAAGGCACCACCATCACCCTGTCGGAGACGCCCATCACCATCGGCCGAGCGAGTGACGCCACGCTGGTGGTGACCGACGACTACGCTTCCAGCCTGCACGCCCGGCTCTTCTCCCAGGACGGTCAGTGGATCGTGGAAGATCTCGGTTCGACCAACGGCACATATCTCGACCGCTCCAAAGTCACCCGTCCGACTCCGGTGCCGCTCGGTGTTCCGATCCGCATCGGTAAGACCGTCATCGAATTGCGCAAATGACCATCGCACTCCGTTACGCCGCCCGCTCGGACGTCGGTCTCCTCCGCGAAGGCAACGAGGACTCGGCCTACGCCAGCGCTCGCCTGCTCGCCGTCGCCGACGGCATGGGCGGCCACGCACACGGCGAGGTGGCCAGTTCGGTCGCCATCGCCGCGATGTCCTCCCTCGACGAGGACCCGCAGGGCGGTGACCTGCTCAGCGCCATCGAGGCGGCGGTGCGAGACGCCAACCGCAGACTGCACGAGATGGTGGGGCGCGATCCGAGCCTCAAGGGCATGGGCACCACCCTGACCGCCATGCTGTGGTCCGGCACGAGGGTCGCCCTGGTCCACGTCGGCGACTCCCGCGCCTACCTGCTGCGCGCCGGGGAGCTCTACCAGATCACGCACGACCACACCCTGGTGCAGTCGCTCGTGGACGACGGCCGGATCACCCTGGAGGAGGCCGCCACCCACCCGCAGCGCTCGATCCTGCTGCGCGCGCTCGATGGCAGCGGCGAGGTCGACCCCGACCTGTCCCTGCGCGAGGCGCAGGTCGGCGACCGTTACCTGCTCTGCTCGGACGGGCTGTCGGGGGTGGTGAGCGCGGAGACGCTGCACCACACGCTCTCCACGATCGAAGACCCCGAGACGGTGGTCCGCACGCTCATCGACCTGGCCAACCGGGGCGGCGGTCCC
Source organism: Streptosporangium sp. CA-135522 (assembly GCF_050949235.1). NCBI lineage: Bacteria > Bacillati > Actinomycetota > Actinomycetes > Streptosporangiales > Streptosporangiaceae > Streptosporangium > Streptosporangium sp. CA-135522. The sequence goes on along the minus strand of NZ_CP192026.1, from coordinate 111,702 downwards.
GACAACATCACCTGCGTGCTCGCCGACGTCCTGGAGGTGGACGAGGGCCTGCCCCTGCCCGCCGACGCCGCCGTGGTGGGCGCCGCGGGGTCCAGCCGGCCGCGGGCGCATCAGCCGCCGGACACCCCGGCCGGCCGCGCCAGCGCGATCACCATGCCGCAGCCGGTCATCGCGGACGACGATCCGGAGGAGCCGGTCGTCAGGGCCACGAGGCGGCCGGCCAAACGCCGTCGGCTGTGGCCGCTTGTGGCCTCGGTGGGCGGCGTCGTCCTGGTCGGAGGCGGCCTAGGCTGGTACTTCGGCAGCCAGTGGCTCGATGATCAATACTTCGTGGGGGCGAAAGGGGATGAGATCGTGGTTTTCCAGGGCGTGAAGACCAACATCGGCCCCATCGAGCTCTTCGACGTCGCCCGGAGCACCACTGAGTCGATCAAGGTTCTCAACGCCTTCCAGCAGGGCCAGGTCCGCGACGGCATCCCCGTCACCAGCGTCGACGAGGGCCTGAAGAAGATCCAGGAGCTCAAGACGTCCGGTGTGAAGGCGACGCCGAAGCCCACGCCCAGACCCGAGACCAAGTCCGACGGGAAGGGCAAGCAGACCTCCCAGCCGAGCGGCACCGCAACCCCGGAACCCACAAGGTCACAGTAGACACATGAGCACCCCAAGCGTCGAGCCCGTCCTCCTGCCCGCCAAGCGGCGGCTGGCCCAGTTGGCGATGCTCGCCTTCGCGGTCGTGATCGTGATGTTCGCCTACGCCAACGTGGGACTGGCGATCGACAAGCAGATCCCCGCCGGCATGCTCACCTACGGCCTCGGCCTGGGCGGCCTCATGCTGGCCGCCTACTTCGTGCTCGCCAAGTTCGCGCCCTGGGCCGACCCGCTGATCCTGCCCCTGGTGACGCTGGTCAACGGTCTCGGCCTGGTGGTCATCTACCGCCTTGAGGCGGCCGGCATGGGCGGGGCCTCGGCCAGCACCCAGCTGCTGTGGACCGCCATCGGGGTCGTCATGTTCTCCGCGACGCTGATCGTGCTGCGCGACCACCGCGCGCTGCAGCGTCTGACCTACACCGCCGGCGCGGTCGGCCTCGCCCTGCTCATCGCGCCGATGCTGCCGTTCATCGGCAAGGAGATCAACGGCGCCCGCATCTGGATCAAGATCGGCGGCTTCACCCTCCAGCCCGCCGAGTTCACCAAGCTCGCCCTGGTCGTCTTCTTCGCTGGCTACCTGGTCGCCAAGCGCGACGTGCTGGCCCTGGCCGGCCGGCGGCTGCTGTTCATCGACCTGCCCCGCGCCCGCGACCTCGGCCCGATCCTCATCGTCTGGGGTTTCAGCCTCGGCGTGCTGATCCTGCAGAAGGACCTCGGCTCCTCCCTGCTGATCTTCGGCACGTTCATCGCGATGCTCTACATCGCCACCCAGCGCACCTCCTGGGTGCTGATCGGCATCCTGCTCTTCGTCGGCGGCGCGATCCTCGCCGGGATGGTCTTCGACCACGTGCACGCCCGTTTCGAGGTCTTCCTCGACCCGGCGAACAAGGAGCTCTACGACCGTGAGCTCGGCGGCAGCTTCCAGCTCATGCAGGGCCTGTTCGGCATGGGTCAGGGCGGCGTGCTCGGCGCCGGACTCGGCCAGGGCCACCCCGATCTGATCCCGCTGGCCTTCTCGGACTTCATCTTCGCCGCCACCGGCGAGGAGCTCGGCCTGACCGGGCTGATGGCCCTGCTGATGGTCTACGCCCTGCTGGTGGAGCGCGGCCTGCGCACCTCCATCGCGGCCCGCGACCCGTTCTCCAAGCTGCTGGCGGGCGGGCTGTCGTTCATCCTGGCCTGGCAGGTCTTCATCATCGTCGGCGGCGTCACCAACCTGATCCCGCTGACCGGCCTGGTCACCCCGTTCATGTCACAGGGCGGCTCGGCGCTGCTGGCCAACTGGATCCTCATCGCATTGTTGGTACGCATGTCGGACGCGGCCAGGAAGCCGCCGCCCCAGGCCATCCAGGACGAAGGAATGACGCAGGTGTTCCAGCGATGAACGGCCCCCTCAAGCGCGCCGCCCTGGCCTGTCTGCTCATGTTCGGCCTGCTCATGATCAACGTGAACTACCTGCAGGCCGTGAAGGCGGAGGACCTGAGCGCCGACTCGCGCAACGTCCGCAACTTCTACAACCGCTACGAGGTCGAGCGCGGCCGGATCACCGCGGGCGACAGGGTGCTCGCCGAGTCCGTGGACACCGGCGGCAACAAGTTCCGCTTCCAGCGGCGCTATCCCGAGGGCAAGGTCTACGCGCCCGTCACCGGCTTCTTCGCGCCGGAGAGCGTACGCGACATGGAGGGTGCCGAGAACGACCTGCTCAACGGGACGAGCGCCGACCTGCTGATCCGGCGCAGCATCGACCTGTTCACCGCCAAGAAGACCAAGGGCGCCAACGTCGATCTGACGATCAACCCCAAGGCGCAGGAGGCGGCCTACAAGGCACTGGGCGCCAGCGGCAGGAAGGGCGCGCTGGTCGCGATCGAGCCGAAGACCGGGGCGATCCTCGCCATGGTCTCGATCCCCACCTACGACCCCAACCTGCTGTCCAAGCCGGACAAGGCCACGGTCAACAAGGCCTACAACAAGCTGGCCAAGGACGAGGACCAGCCGCTGCTGGACCGGGCGATCGAGCGCACCTACCCGCCGGGCTCGACGTTCAAGGTGGTCACCCTGGCCGCCTACCTGGAGAGCGACGACACCGTCGGCCCGCAGACCGAGGTGGACGCCCCGCAGCGGCTCCAGCTTCCCAACACCACCGCCAGCCTGCCCAACTACGGCGGCGCGGCGTGCGGCGCCGGACGGGTGACGCTGTCGTACGCGCTGGAGAAGTCCTGCAACACGCCGTTCGCCAAGATCGCCATGGAACTCGGCTACGACGCCCTCAGCGACCAGGCCAAGAAGTTCGGCATCGGCGGCGACCCGCTGGAGATCCCGATGGGGGTCGCGGGCAGCGGGATCGGCCCCGACGTGGACAAGGCCGCGCTCGCCCAGACCGCCATCGGCCAGCGCAGCAACCAGATGACCCCGCTGCAGATGGCCATGATCGCCGCCGGCATCGCCAACAACGGCGTGGTCATGAAGCCGTACCTGGTGAACAAGATCGCGGACGCCGAGGGCGGCGAGATCGACAGCGCCAGCCCGCAGGAGCTGTCCACCGCGATGAGCGAGGACAACGCGGCCAAGCTGCGCGAGATGATGGTCAACGTCGTCAGCAAGGGCACGGCCAACGCCGCGCAGATCCCCGGCGTGACCGTCGCCGGCAAGACCGGCACCGCGGAGACCGCCCCGGGCAAGCCGGCGCACGCATGGTTCATCTCCTTCGCCCCCGCCGAGGACCCCAAGGTCGCCCTCGCGCTCATCGTCGAGTCGGGCAGCGCCGGTGACGACGCCTCCGGCGGCCACACCGCGGCGCCCATCGCCAAGAGCGTGCTGGAAGCGGTGCTGGGTAGATGACCGCGTTGCTCGGAGGCCGATACCGCCCGCTGGGGCGGATCGCGACGGGCGGCATGGGCGAGGTCTGGCGGGCCAGGGACGAGCTGCTCGGCCGTGAGGTGGCGGTGAAGCTGCTGCGCCGGCACGTGGCGGCCGACCCGGCCTTCCGCGAGCGCTTCCGGCGGGAGGCCAGAATCGCGGCGGGACTGGCCGACCCCGGCATCGCCCAGGTCTTCGACTACGGCGAGGCCGACGACGTCGCCTACCTGGTGATGGAGCTGGTCCCCGGCGAGTCCCTGGCCGGCATCCTGTCGCGCGACGGCAGGCTGAGCGCCGAGGTCACCCTCGATGTGGTCTACCAGACCGCCAGGGCCCTGCGGGCCGCGCACGCCTCGGGGATCATCCACCGGGACATCAAACCGGGCAACCTTCTGGTCACCGAGACCGGTGTGATCAAAATCACGGACTTCGGCATCGCCCGGGCGCTGGAGGCCTCGCCGATGACCCAGACGGGCACCGTGCTCGGCACCGCCCAGTACCTCAGCCCCGAGCAGGCCTCCGGAGATCCGCTGACCTTCGCGACCGACGTCTACTCGCTCGGCGTGGTCGCCTACGAGTGCCTGGCGGGCCGTCCGCCGTTCGTCGCCGACACGCAGGTGGCGATCGCGCTCATGCACCTGGGCGAGACGCCGCCGCCGCTGCCCGAAAGCGTGCCGCCGGCGGTGCGCGAGCTGGTCATGGCGTGCCTGTCGAAGGACCCCGGCCGGCGTCCGGCCGGGGCGGAGGCACTGGCCGAACGGGCATACGCGCTGCGCGAGTCGCTCTCCACCACGGGCGCCGCCGACCTGGCCATGCTCACCGACCCGGCGGGATGGCGGGTGGAGCCCGCGGGCGAATGGCCCCGGGAGGTCGCCCCCGCCCTGACCACGCCCCAGGCGCCGGACGCGGGTCCGGGCACAGGTCCGGGCACGGACTCCGGTCCTGTCGCGGGGACGGGGTTCGGTCCCGTTCCGGTGCGTCCGGCGCAGGCCGCGCCGCCTCGGCGCGGCCTGCGCCGCAGAACGGTGATCGTCGCGGCCGCGGCGGGGTGCGCGGCCGCCGTCGGGCTGGGCACGCTGCTGGCCCAGGACATGCTGGGCCACGGCGGCGACGGTGAGCCGGAGAAGCCGGTCGTGCCGTCGAGTTCGGCCACCAGGACGCCGACGGTCCGGACGACCAAAAGCAGGCCGGTGACGAGCAGATCGCCGGTTCCACCGGCGAAGCCGCTCCGCCCTTCCCCCACGCCTTCGGCTACGGTAAGCACATCGGCCACACCCAGCCCCCGGCCGACGAAGTCGCCACCACCCAGCCCCAGCCCGACTGCTTCGACCCCGACGCCTACCCCCCCGACGGCGACACCAAGTCTCACACCAAGCGCCAATCCCAGCTCCGGCGACACAGAGCCGCCGAAAGGGGAGACGTGATGCGGCAACGGGCCGATGATGGACACCGGTGGCTCAAGAGCTCGCCGGCACCCAAGATGAACGGTAAGGGACAGTGCAGGAAATGACTCAGCCTCGACGCCTCGGCGATCGCTACGAGCTTGACGGCGTCGTCGGGCGTGGCGGCATGGCCGAGGTATATCGCGCCCGAGACATCCGGCTGGATCGGATCGTCGCCATCAAGACCCTCCGCGCGGATCTGGCGAGAGACCACATCTTCCAGGCCCGCTTCCGCCGGGAGGCGCAGTCCGCCGCGTCGCTGAACCACCCGTCCATCGTCGCGGTCTACGACACCGGCGAGGACGTGGCGGGCGGCGCGCCGGTGCCGTACATCGTGATGGAGTTCGTCGACGGCCGCACGCTGCGCGACCTGCTGCGGGCCGACCGGCGGCTGCTGCCCGAGCGGGCGGCCGAGCTGGTCGACGGGATCCTGCGGGCACTGGACTACAGCCACCGCGGCGGCATCGTCCACCGGGACATCAAGCCGGCGAACATCATGATCACCAACAACGGTGACGTCAAGGTGATGGACTTCGGCATCGCCCGCGCGATGGCCGACTCGGCCGCGACCATGACGCAGACCGCCCAGGTCATCGGCACCGCGCAGTATCTGTCGCCGGAGCAGGCCAGGGGCGAGCGGGTGGACGCCCGCAGCGACATCTACTCCACCGGCTGCGTGCTGTACGAGCTGCTGACCGGGCAGCCGCCGTTCACCGGAGACTCCCCCGTCGCGATCGCCTACCAGCACGTGCGCGAGGACCCGATCCCGCCGTCGCAGATCGACCCGGAGATCCCCAAGTGGGCCGACGCCATCGTGCTCAAGGCGATGGCCAAGGACCCGGCACAGCGCTACCAGAGCGCCGGGGAGATGCGGGCCGACATCCAGCGGGCCATGTCGGGCATCCCGATGGACGCCCAGACGATGGCGCTGGCCAACAACTACGGCTCGGCCACCAGGACCATGGCGGCCCCCGGCGCCGGCGGACCGGCCACCCAGCGCACCACCGCCGTCCCCGCCTACGAGTACGGCACGGAGGAGGGCGGCGGACGCGGTGAGCGCGGTCGTCGCCGGCAGCAGAACAACGGCAACACCGCCGTCAAGACCGCCGCGTGGATTCTGATCCCCCTCCTGGTGATCGGCGCCTTCATCGGGGTCGGATACATGTTCCTCAGCTCCCCCGGCGACACCGCCCAGAAGGGCACGGTCAAGGTCCCCTCGCTGACCTCGCTGACCGTGGGCGCGGCGACCAAGTCGCTGGAGGGGCTCGGCCTGAAGGTCAAGACGGTCGAGAAGTTCGACCCGGAGGCGGAGAAGGACACGGTCATCGAGACCGACCCGGCGGCCGGCACCGAGGTCGAGAAGAACAGCGAAGTCACGCTCACCGTCTCCAAGGGTGAGGAGAAGGTGACGGTGCCCAACGTGGTCAACATGACCACGGACGAGGCCAAGGCCGCCCTGGAGGGTGCGGAATTCCAGGTGGCCGTGCAGACCATCGCCTCCAGCGGCCCGCAGGACAAGGTGCTCAAGAGCGAGCCCGCCGCCGGGAAGAAGGCCCCCAAGGGCTTCACGGTCCGGATCTACGTCCCCAAGGATGCCGTCGTTCTGCCGAGCGTGATCGGCCTGACGCTCGGCGACGCGCAGCGGACGCTCAGGCAGATGGGTTTCAAGGTCAAGGTGGTCGAGAACGAGAGCGACCAGCCGAAGGGCACCGTGATCAACCAGTCCCCGGGGGCTGACGCCAAGCTCCAGCCGAACACCACGATCACCCTGGTCGTCTCCAGCGGGCAGGCCCCGCAGCCGACCGAGGATCCGGTCCCCACCCAGGACCCGAACATCACCGACCAGCCGCAGCCGGACGAGACGGAGACCGAGGACCCGTTCATCACCGAGGCGCCCAGCGACGATCTGGGCGGCGGCTGATCACCGCTTCATGAGGACGGCCCCCGCCATCCGGCGGGGGTCGTTCCCTTTTCCCGGGAGCTTCCCGGGGGCTTCCCGGGCTTTCCCGTTCCCAGGGGCTTCCCGGGAGCTTTCCGGGCTTTCCCGGGGGCTTCCCGGGGGCTTCCCGGGCCTCGGGGAGAGCCGGGCCGTATCTCCGGGAGAGCCGGGTCGTCGCGAGGTCGGGGAACGGGCCGCCGGAACATGGAAGAGCCCTTCCGCCACTCGGGGGCGATGGCGGAAGGGCTCTCACTGGTTAGTCGTTCAAGGCGGTCGCGGTGTTACACGATTCCCGCGAGCCAATTTCCGAGCAGCCGGTGGCCGTGCTCGGAGATCACCGATTCGGGATGGAACTGCACGCCTTCGACGGGTGCGGTGCGGTGGCGCAGGCCCATGACCAGGCCGTCGTCGGTGGAGGAGGTGATCTCGAGAACCTCCGGGACGGTCTCGGCGACGACCGCCAGCGAGTGGTAGCGCGTCATGGTCACCGGCGACGGCAGTCCGGCGAAGACACCGCGGCCGTCGTGTGAGATCGCGCTGGTACGGCCGTGCATCAGCTCCGGAGCCCGCGTCACGGTGGCGCCGTGGGCGATCGCGATGACCTGGTGGCCGAGGCAGACGCCGAGCAGGGGAAGGCCGCGGGCCTCGCAGTAGCCGACGAGCGGGACGCTCACCCCGGCGTCCTCGGGGGTGCCGGGACCCGGGCTGATCAGAACCCCGTCGAAGCCGGCCGCGTCCTCGACCACGACGTGGTCGCGCGGGCGCACGTCACAGGTGGCGCCGAGCTCGCGAAGGTATTGGACGATGGTGTGGACGAAGCTGTCGTGGTTGTCCACGACGAGAATGCGGGTCATCAGCCGACCGTGGTGTGATCGAAGGGAACGCGGGGTTCGAGCCAGGGGAACACGACGTACCAGAGTACGGCCGCCGCCAGCCCGGCCAGCACCACCGCGAGAAAGACCTTGGTCGCTAGGCCGCCGGGGAGCAGCCGCCAGATCCAGCCGTACACGAGACTCCTCATCTGCTCATCCGCGACGGTCCTCGGTGCTGTCCAGCTCGCCGAAGACGATGAGCCGCTGGGCGGCGGAATACTCCGGATGGCAGGTGGACAGGGTGATGAGGGCGTCGGTGGGCTTGCGGCCCGGCTTGCCGGGAACCGGGGCGATGACGTCGACCTCGGTGGGATCGACGACGCGGGTGCCGGTGACGTGGTAGGTGTAGCGGGCCTCACGGGCGTCGACCACGATGTCGTCGCCCCGGCGGAGCTCGCCGATCCGGTTGAAAGGGGCGGCGTAGGTGGTCCGATGCCCAGAAAGCACGAAATTTCCTGCTTTTCCTGGCATTGCAGATCCAGGGTAGTGCCCGGGCCCCATCCGCAGTTGCTCCGCCCCCACTCCCTCCACGACGGCATAGCGATAGTCGCGTCCGAACTTCGGGATCCTGAGCAGCGCCATCGCCCCGCCCAGCCGGACGGGGCCGAGCTTGGCGGGCTCCTTCTTCCTGAACTCCTTGAGGAGCTGCTTGCGCAGCGCCGTCTGCTGCTGAACGGTGTAGGCGCCGGTTCCCCAGAGGAGGTAAGCGCAGAAGAGCAGGACGACCACTCCGGCGGTGACACCCAGCTCCCCGAAAGCTCTCAGAGCGGCTCTCATGAGCTCAGGCTAGTGACGGCGGATCATCCCGAACCGGCACGGAGCAGGTCGTTGATCCAAGGTTTGCACGGTGATGATCCCTTCTGGGATCGCCATGTCCCGTGTGCGCCGACTATTCTTACTCGGGTCTTCGCCCACCAGCGATTACGCTAGCCGACATAGCCTGCGCACGATCCGGATCGCGCAGGGTTGACGCAGGAGAACCCCAGTGCCCAAGTCCAAGGCTCGCAAGAAGGCGGTCTACACCCCGCCGCAGACAACCCAGCAGGTCAAGATGAGCCCGCGCTGGCTGGCGCCGGTCATGGTGGCCTCCTGGATCATCGGGATCCTGTGGATCGCCGTCTACTACGTGGCGCCCACCGCCCCGCTCATCGGTGCCCTGACCAACTGGAATCTGCTGATCGGGTTCGTTTTCATCATCTTCGGTGTGGTGTTGTCCACTCGCTGGCGTTAGTTTTTTCCACAGAATTTATCCACACCCTGGGGAAGCATCAGGGTGTGGATCAGCCGGAGATGCCGAACTGGGACAGGACGGCGTACGGCGGCAGCAGCGTGACCAGCGCGATGAGAATCACCAGCAGCACCGCGCAGCCTCCCCACTGGACCATGTTGCGGCTCTTCGGCGGGGCATAGGCGAAAATCCCGCCCACCAGGGCGCCGACGACCAGGCCGCCCAGGTGCCCCTGCCAGCTGATGCCGGGAAACACGAAGGTGAGCACCGTGTTGACGCCGATCAGCAACAGCACGCTGCGGGCGTCGTAACCGAGCTTCTTGGCGACCACGAACAGCGCGCCGAACATGCCGTAGATCGCTCCTGAGGCGCCCACGGCGGCGATGCCGAACAGGTAGACCGCGACGGACCCGCCGAGCGCGGAGAGCAGGTAGAGCGCCAGGAACCGGGCAGAGCCGAGGCCGCGCTCCAGTTGGGGGCCGATGACGTAGAGGGCCCACATGTTGAACAGGATGTGGCTGAGCGCGAAGGAGCCCACGCTCAGCGGCATGTGCAGGAAGGCGCCGGTGATCAGGCGCCACCACTCGCCGCGGTAGGCGACGTCGAGGGAGTTCATCTGGAAGGTGCCCAGCACCCAGTTGGCGCCCAGGGTCTCCACGACGTAGGCCAGGACGTTGACGGCCAGCAGCGCCCAGGTGACCCGGGGCGTGGTGACCGCCAGGCCGCCGAAGGCGGATCGCGCCTGCCGTACCGTCTTGTTGCCCTGGGCCACGCACTCGGGGCACTGGAAGCCGACCGAGGCGTCGCGCATGCAGTCGGGACAGATGGATCGTTCGCAGCGCTGGCAGCGCACGTAGGTCTCACGGCCCGGATGACGGTAACACGTGGGAACCGCGGCGGTGTCAGACTCGCTGGGTGGCTGGGTGGTCATGGCGTGTCGCTGGCCCCTTCGACCGTGCTGTTATCCACAGACTGCCAGCCTATTCATGATCCCGAGCATCCGTACACGTCGAAACGGCGGCCTCCGCGCGGAGGCCGCCGTTTTCGGACTGTCAGCCCTGGACGCGGTCGATGGTGACCGACTCCAGGACGACGGGGTCCTTGGGACGGTCCCGAGCGTCGGTGTCGGTCTTGGCGATGGCGTCGACGACGTCATGGCCCTCGACGACCTCACCGAAGATGGAGTGCTTGCCGTTCAGGTGCGGCGTGGGCACGACGGTGATGAAGAACTGCGAGCCGTTGGTGCCGCGGCCGAACTGGATGCCGGCGTTGGCCATGGCGAGCAGGTAGGGACGGTTGAAGTAGAGGTCGGGGTGGATCTCGTCGTCGAACTTGTAGCCCGGGCCACCGGTGCCCTGACCGAGCGGGTCGCCGCCCTGGAGCATGAAGCCGTCGATGACCCGGTGGAAGACCGTTCCGTCGTAGAGCTTGGCGGTGGTCTTCTCTCCGGTCTGCGGGTTCACCCACTCGCGGGTGCCCTCGGCCAGCTCGACGAAGTTGCGCACGGTCTTGGGCGCGTGGTCCGGGAAGAGCTGGATCTTCACGGTGCCGCGGTTGGTCTTCAGGTTCGCGATCAACTTCTCAGCCACGATCGGATTGCCCCCTTCTGGTGTTGGCTAAAGCCTGTGCAACATGCAGTTCTTGTGATGTTTCGATGATTGCGGCCGTAGCCGGTCCATCTAAGCATCCTCCCATGACCGGTCATGATTGAGCCGCGTTCGAGCGGGCAGGGGAGGCAACGGGGCCCCGACGACTGGGGAGGTTGACGTGCCTCTAGCACAATTTGGAAAGCGCCACATCGAGATCGTGGTACCGAACACGCGGCTGGGCCAGGTGAAGGCCCAGGTCGCACGCGCTGCCGATCGAGTAGGCCCGATGGCCGGGCATGCCCGTGACACGGCCAGCGGAATGGCCACCCATGCCCGTGACACGGCCAATGCGAAGGTCTTCGTGGCCAGGGGGTGGGCGGCGCCGAGATTGGACGCCGCGGCGCACTCCCTCGAAGAGCAGATCGCGCCGAAGGTCAGTGCGATCTTGTCGCAGGCGGCCAGCAGGATCGATCCCACACCGGTGGCGAAGTCTCGCAGATGGCCGGTGGTCCTGCTGTTCACCGGCCTGGCGGTCGGAGCCATCGGCTTCGCGATGTACCGCAAGAGCACCAGCCAGTGGACCGAGGCGATGAAGGACAACATGTCCGACGCGTCCAGCTGGGTGGGGCAGAAGACACACGCCGCGACGGACAAGGCAGCCGAAATGGCCCACAGCGTCAGGTCGAAGGCCGGCGCCACGGCAGAGGAAGCCGGCACCATGGCGGAGCAGGCCGGTGACAAGGCCGACGCCACGGCGAACCAGGTCTCCAAGAAGTTGTCATGATCCATGGGGGTACGGCCCGCACCCGGATGGTGCGGGCCGTACCCCCATGTATTGACTCTCCTACCAAGCGCTTGTTAGATCGTGTTCCTCAGGACTGAAGGAGCACCGATGACGCTGTCGCCGCTCGACGACTATCCCGTCCACCAGTCACCCGACGTGATGCGGCATGTCGCGACCTCGGACCGTAACTTCTACGACCGCTACTACTTCAACTGCCACGCCGGTTCCGACGAGCTGATGCTGATCGTCGGAGTCGGCCAGTATCCCAACCTCGGCGTCACCGACGCCTTCGCCTGCGTACGTCACCGAAACCTGCACCGGGTCGTCCGAGCCTCCCGAGAGCTCGGCGACGACCGGATGAACACCCGGATCGGCCCGTTCCGCGTCGAGGTGATCGAGGGACTCAGGCGGCTGCGGATCGTGCTCGAACCCAACGAGCACGGCCTGTCCTACGATCTGACCTGGGACGCGACGATTCCGGCCACTTTGGAGCCTCGGCACTTCGTGCGCTGGCAGGAGCGGGTCATGTTCGACTCCTCCCGGCTGGCCCAGACCGGCCGGTGGACCGGGCACATCATGATCGGCGACGAGCGCGTCGAGGTCACCCCCGACCGCTGGCAGGGCACCCGCGACCGTTCCTGGGGCATCCGCCCGGTCGGCGAGCCGGAGCCGCCCGGGATCCAGGCGCGCAACGCCGGCACCTTCTACTGGCTCTACGCACCCGTCCAGTTCGACGACCACGCCATCCTGTGCATCGTCCAGGAGGACGAGAAAGGCCGCCGGGTGCTGGAAGAGGCGGTTCGGGTGTGGGGGTTCGGGTCTCCGCGGGAGGGCGAGGAGGAATATCTCGGACGTCCCGAGTACCGCCCCGAATACGTGGCGGGCACCCGGGACGTCCGAGAGGCGACGATCTCCTTCTGCCCGCCGGGAGGCAAACCCTTCGACCTGCGCTGCACTCCGATTCTCCCGGTGCACCTGATGGTGGGCACCGGATATGGCCTGGAACCGGACTGGAAGCACGGCATGTATCAGGGTCCCGGCCCGGTGGTCCAGGGTGTCACCCACACCCTGCCGCAGGACGCCGCCCGCATGTGGGGCCTGGTCGACGCGGTCGGCCGGTTCGAGTACGACGGCCACGTCGGCTACGGCCTCTACGAGTACTGGGCCCTGGGCCCGCACCCGTCCTTCCCCGACGCCTGAACCCGCGCCTTCCCCGGAGACCCGACGCCCGCGCGTCCGTTCCGGAGCCGGAGCCCGCGGGCCGCACCGGTCCCCGTCCGGTACGGCTCGCGCCGCGGGGACTTACTTCCCGGCCTCTTCGGACCTCTGCGCCTCTTCAGGCCCCTGAGCCTCTTCGGACTTCTGGGCTTCCTCGGACCTCTGGGCCTCGGCCTTCATATCCGCCAGCGGGCAGGCGATGACGTCGAGCGGCGTGCCCGGCACGGCCGTGGCGGGCACGGCCTCGGCCATCCGGACGTCGTCGGACAGCCCCTTCTCCAGGTGGACCTCACCGTCACGGGACGAGAAGACGCGGACCTCCCCGGCGGGCTTCGAAGCGTCGAGCGGGGATGCCGGAACGGTAGGCGTGGCGGGCACGGCCTCGGTCACCCGGACGTCGTCGGACAGCCCCTTCTCCAGGCGTGCCTCGCCCTCGCGGAGCGAGAAGACCCGCACCTCCCCGGCTTCGGCCCGCTTCGAGGGGTCGAGCGAGGGCGCCGGGACGGCGGGCACACTGGACGTACTAGGTGTACCGGGCTCAGTGGGCGTCGGTTCGGTGCTTTCGTTGCTCTTCTCCCACACCCCGCCCTTGGCCTTCTCCCACATCCCGCCCTTGGCCTGGAGGTCCTTGATCTCGGCCTCGGTGAGCCTGCGCACCGTGACCGTGTCCTGGTCGGCGACACCCTGACACACGACGGTGACGGCCGTCCTGTCGGAGGGAGCGGGAACGGGAGCAGGAGTGTCGGAGGCGTTGGCCGCACCGGTCAGGGTCGCCATCATGGCGCCGGCGGTGACCACGGCCGCGGCGAGGAAACGGATACGCATTCTTGCTCTCCTCGGTTGATCGGATATGACGGCCACACCGTCCCGTACGCCACCTGAACCCAGGCTGAACGCGGCCGAACCCGTCTTCAGGTTGGCTTTAGGTCGGGTGCGGCACGCTGGGCGGCATGCGCGTGCTGCTGGTTGAGGACGAAAAACGCCTGGCCGATCTACTGAAGGGCGGGCTGGCCGGTGAGGGGTTCGCCGTGGACGTCGCCCACGACGGGCGCGACGGGCTGTGGATGGCGAGCGAGAACGCCTACGACGTGATCGTGCTCGACGTCATGCTGCCCCGCTTGAACGGCTACACCGTCTGCGCCAGGCTCCGCGAGGCGGAGAACTGGACGCCGATCCTGATGCTCACCGCCAAGGACGGGGTGCACGACGAGGCCGAGGCCCTGGACACCGGCGCCGACGACTTCCTGTCCAAGCCGTTCTCCTACGTGGTGCTGCTGGCCAGGCTGCGCGCGCTGGTGCGCCGGGGCGGCGGGGCCAGGCCGGTCTCCATCACGGTGGGCGACCTGACCGTCGACCCGGCCGGGCTCCGCTGCCGCCGGGGGGAGGTGGAGATCCCGCTGACCCCTAAGGAGTTCGCCGTGCTGCACGGCCTGGCCCGCAGGCCGGGTGAAGTGGTCTCCAAAAGCGAGCTGCTCGCCCAGGCGTGGGACTTCGCCTACGACGGTGACCCGAACATCGTCGAGGTCTACATCAGCGCGCTGCGCCGCAAGATCGACTCTCCTTTCGGCCGGTCGTCCCTGGTGACCGTACGCGGCGCCGGATACCGGCTGGAGGCCTGAGGTGCCTCGTCCGCCGCTCCAGAGCATGCCGGTCCAGAGCATGCCGGTCCAGAGCATGCCGATCTGGGGCCTGTCCGTCCGGGTCCGGGCGACGCTCGCGGCCACCGCCATCGTCGCCGTCGCGCTGGGCGTCGCCGCGGCGGTACTCGTCGGCGTGCTCAAGGGCAGCCTCGTGGAGAGCGCGTCGGCCGAGGCGGCCCGGCGCGCCGACGTCACCGCCGAACTGATCTCCGTCAGCCCGTCCGTCGCCACCGGCCGGCTCGACGCCGAGACACTCGACCCGGACATTCAGATCATCGAGAAGGGCGACCTGCCCGCCGAAAAATGGCAGGCCATGGCTCAACCGGCTCAACCGGCTCAACCGGCCCAGACTGCCGGTTCCGGGCCGGGTCTCTCCCCGGCGATCACCGTCTGGGAGCCTTTCACGCGGACGACCGGCACCCGGCCCGCCGTCACGAACACTCCCCGACCGGCCTTGGGACCGAGGACGACCGCCCGTCGGGCAGCCGACGGGGAGAGCGCCGTATCCGCCAAGCGGTGGGCGCCCGCGGGCTTGTTCACCGTGGCCACCATGCCCGTCGAGACCAGCCAGGGCGTGGTGGTCGTGCAGGCCAGGGCTTCCCTGGAGCCGACCAGGGCGGCGCTGCGGACCCTGCAGGGGCTACTGCTTCCCGGTATCCCCGCGCTGCTGGCGCTGGTCGCGGCCCTGACCTGGCTGGCGGTCGGCCGGACGCTCGCGCCGGTCTCCGCCATCCGCGCCGAGATGGCTGACATCACGGCCAACGACCTGCATCGCCGGGTCCCGGTGCCACGGTCCCGCGACGAGATCGCCCGTCTCGCCGAGACCATGAACCGCACGCTCGACCGCCTGGAACTCGCCGTCGATCGGCACAAGCGCTTCGTCGCCGACGCCGCCCACGAGTTGCGCAGCCCGCTGGCCGTCCTGCGCACCCGCCTGGAGCTCGCACCGCCCGAGCCGTTGGTGGCCGAGGCCCTGACGGACGTGGACCGGATCCAGACGCTCACCTCCGATCTGCTGCTGATGGCCCGCCTGGACGCCGGTGAGCCGGCCTGCCCCGGAGAGGTGGACCTCGGCCAGGTCGCGGCCGAGGAGGCGACCCGGTCCCGGCCCCGGCCGGAGGTCCGGGTCGGGCTGGAGGTGGCCACCGACGTGGTGGTCAGCGGCTCGGCCGAGGAACTGCGCCGCCTGGTGGCCAATCTGGTGGACAACGCGGTACGGCACGCGGACTCCGCGGTCACCGTCCGGCTGACCCGGGACGGAGACGACGCCGTGCTGGACGTGTGCGACGACGGGCCAGGAATCCCGGTCGAGCACCGTGAGGCGGTCTTCGACCGGTTCACCCGGCTGGACGAGGCACGCGACCGGGACGCGGGCGGATCCGGGCTCGGGCTCGCCATCGCCCGGGACATCGCGGTCCGGCACGGCGGCACCCTGGACGTCGTCGGGGAGGGCAGAGGAGCGCGGCTACGTGCCCGCCTTCCCGCGCGGTGAGGCGCGGGAACCGGGACCTCCGCGGTGCGATCCGCCTCAGCCCAGCGGGAGCATGTAGGTCGCCGTACGGTGCTCGACCTTGAATCCGGCGCGGGTGTACAGGCCCAGGGCCCCGGTCGGGTTGGCGGCGTCCACGCCCAGCCCTGCCTTCCCGTAGCCCTGCGCGCGGAATTCGGTGAGGGCGTGGGCCAGCAGTGCGCCGGCCACGCCCCGCCCCCGCCATTCGCGCAGGGTGCCGATGATCTGGACCCACGCCTCGCGGACCCCGGTGACCTCGGTGTCCGCCTCGAAATAGTGGGTGAGCAGCACCGCCACGATCTTCCCCGATTCCTCCTGGGCGAGGAACGATCCTTCTGGACGGAACGCCTGCACACCGACGATGCTGCTCTTCCAGCTCTCCGGGGTGTGCGGCACGCTGCCCCAGTGGTCGGCGAAGGAGAGGTTGCGCACCTGGCGGGCGGCCTCCTCCATGTCCTCGCGGTAGGGGACGATCCTCAGCCCGCCGGGCAGGCCGGTCGCGGGGGTGGTGGCCGGGATCGCCGGGATCTCCGATCCCAGGTCGTGGCTCATGCCGTAGAACCACCGGACGGGGGTCATCCCCGCACGGGCGACCAGCGCGGTGGCGCCTTCGTTCCCCTCGAACACGCTCATCAGGAGTTCGAGGGGCCGACCGGGGAAACGGCGTCCGTGCAGCACCGGCGTGTTCCGGATCGCCCAGTCGAGCAGGTGGCCGCCGAGGCCGCGACGACGGTAGTCCGGATGCACCGCGCCCCACAGGTTCATCTGGTGGACCGGGTCGGCGGCGGGGCGGCAGGCGGTGAGACCGAAGGCCACCATCCTGTCGCCGTCCCAGGCGGCCAGGGTGCCCTCGGCCAGGTCGAGCAGCGGGTTGTCGAGGTCGTCGGCGAGGTCGTCGGCCCCGTAGTTCTCCCCGACGCGGTCCGCCCTCTCGACGTCGGCGAGCAGCTTCGCCCACGTGCCCACGTCGTTCTTCGTCAGCGCGCGCCATTCGAACAGCATGATCCGGAGCATACGAGGCCGTGCGACTGGGCGGCGAGAGGTTTTTCACTGCCCGGAGCCGCCGGAGCGGTGCCGTACCGCACGAACCGGGCCGCGCGAGACCGCACAAGCCGGGCCGCACGAGACCGCACGAACCGGGCCGTACGAGACCGCACAAGCCGGGCCGTACGAGACCGCACAAGCCGGGCCGCACGAACCGGGCCGCACGGGACACCGCCCTGCCTTTTGCGCCTTCGCCCGTGCGGACGTCCGGTCCGCCCACGAGAGGGCGCCCGGCACGCTCAGAGCAGGCGCACCGGGCAGTCCAGCTCCCTGCCGATCCGTTCGACTCCCGTTGCGAACCCGTCGCGCGTCCTCGCGCGGAAGCCGAGGAAGAGCCGGTTGGCCAGGGGGACGGCCCAGCGGCCGGAGCTCGCGACGTTCAAGACGCGATGGGTGAGAAGGGTTCCTTCGGGGTGCGGATCGAGGGTGTACTCCCCCCGGTACCACCATCCGCCCTGGGTCGCGAAGGTCCGGCCGGCCACCTCGACGGCCATCGCGTAACCCTCCAACCGCAGGGTGAACCGCTCGGGACCGCCTTCGATCACGCCGCCGATCGGGGAGATCAGCCAGGCGTTGTCGGGTCCGATCGGGCCGGGGCGCACCGTGAGCACCAGCCGCTCCACCCGCTCGATCGGCGTCGCGATCACACCGGCGGCCTCAAACAGCAGGGTCTTCTTCATCCGGCTCTCCCAGCAGGTTGGCGTTGAGGTCGCTCGTCCAGGTGAACTCCCCCGATCCGAGCCGGTCCAGGACGCTGCGCACCCAGCCGAGCTCGGCGTCGCGCAGCGCGCGTTCGCACTCCAGCTCCAGCAGGAGCAGGCGGGGAAGCCCGCTCTCCTCCAGGCTCTTCATGTGCGCGTCGCAGGCGAAGACCGCGCTCTCCAGCGCGGCCGCTCGGGTCAGCAGCGCCCGCTCGGCCTCGGGCACCGGCAGGCAGCCGATCAGCGAGACCGCGGCGAGGAACCCTCGCGTGTCCGCCCCCGGCTCGCTCAACAGCCGCCGCAACCGGGTCGCCAGCTCCGCCCGTCCCTCACCGGTGAGCTCGTAGACCGTGCGCTCGGGACGGCGGCCCTCCCTGCTCGTCTCCACCGGCACGATCAGTTCGTCCCCGGCCAGGCGGCCGACCGCGTGGTAGAGGCTGCGAGGCAGCCCGGTCACGTAGTCCTTGTGCGTGTCGAGGATGAGGCGGTGCAGCTCGTAGGGATGACTCGGCTTGATCGACAGCAGCGCGAGCACGGTCAACCCGACCAGATCGGGACCTCTCACCGTCACCACCCAGGAAGTGCGCAATGCCTTATTGCATTTTGCACTATAAAGATATGGCGCGAGCCGTACAAGACCGGGATCTCGTACGGCTCGCGTGGTCGCTCAGCGGCGGGTGAAGAGCGGCTCCCACGAGCCGGGCTTCTGGCTGTTGCCGCGGTAGCCGGTGAGCGGCACGGCCTCGCCCCCGTTCACGTCGACCAGGAGCAGCCGGTTGCGGAACTCGCTGACGGCGCAGTTGCCGGTCCCCTTGAGCTCGCACGCCCAGGCGATCACGCGGTCGTCGTCCGCCCAGGACACGAGCTGCTCGATCCAGTGCCCGCCGACCGGCTTGAGCGCGGTCACCTCACCGGTGCGCGTGTCCTTCAGGTCGACGACGGCGCTCCGGTCCCGGTTCTGCTCCGGGATCCACCGCCCGCCGGGCGACACCCCGGCCTCCTGGTAGGTGTCGGCCGCCCCGGGCGGGCCCTGCCGCGGGGTGCCGTCCGGGGCGTAGAACTTCTTGGTGCCGGGCGGGGTGCTGTTGTGCTCCCAGACCAGGCTGCCGTCCGTGCTCCAGGAGAAGTCCAGCCGGCCGCCGAACCGGTTGTTGTCATCCGGCTCCAGTGAATGGAACTCGATCCGCCCGCTGTCCAGGTCGACGACGCTGTAACCGGTCCGGTTCGCCTCCGCCGTCTCGCCCATCTGCTCCGTGACGACCTCGTCGGGGTTTCCCTCGTAGTGGGTGACCAGCAGCTTCCTCGCGTCGGGGGACCACCGCACCGCCGCCGCCGGTCGGTCCAGGTCGATCCACTGGGCCTCGCCCCCGCGCCCGGCGATCACCCCGACCCGGCGCGCCGGAATCCCCTCCAGCACCGCGACGGTCTCGCCGCCCGGCGCCACGTCCAGCCACGCCCATGGGGTGCGCAGGTAGGACCGGCCGGCCTTGTCGTAGAGGTACCAGGTCCGCTTCGTCACCTCTCGCTCGGCGGAGATCTTCTCCCTGTCCCAGACGTAGTAGGCGTAGGCGGCCGTACCGCCCGCCGCCACCAGGGTCTTCGGCGGCGCGGACTCCGGGTCGCCCGCGGTCTCCGTGGACGGGTTCGATCCGGTCAGGACGACGATGGCGGGCCGGTCGTCGTTCCCCTGCCGTCCCTGGACCAGGCCGGGGACCAGGCTGGGGACCGTGAGCGCACCCGCCACGACGGCCGCGGTCGCCCCCGCGACCACCGCGAACGCCTTGACCCTGGAACGCCGGCGCCTCCCCAGCGCCTTCGAGGCCAGATCGGCGGGGACCCGCGCCTCGCCGGACCAGTCGTGCAGAGTTCGCCTGACGGTCTCGTCGATGGTCATGCCGTGGCCTCCCCGGAGATCGTGTACGGCTCCCGCAGCTCGGGCGCGAGGTCGCGCAGCCTGACCAGGGACCGGTGGGCGGTGCTGCGGACCGTGCCGACCGAGCAGCCGAGCATGCCGGCCACCTCGGCCTCCGGCAGGTCCTCGTAGTAGCGCAGGATCAGCACGGCCCGCTGCCTGGCCGTCAGCCTGGCCAGCGCATGGCGCATGACGATCTGCAGGTCGACCCCGTGCGTGCCGTCGGCCACGGCCCGGTCGGGCGGCTGCTCGATGACGGCCTCCCGGCGCCGCCGCCACCAGGAGACCTGCTGGCGGTACATCGCCTGGCGGACGTACGCCTCGGGCGCGTCCACGCTGTGCCATCTGGTGACCGTCCTGGCGAGCGCGGACTGCAGCAGGTCCTCCGCCGCGTGCTGGTCGCCACCGGTCAGCAGGTAGGCCAGGCGCATCAGCGCGGGGGACCGCGCCGAGACGAACTCGCGGAACCGTCGCTCTTCTGCGGCGTCCACGATCACCTCCACTGTGTGGTTACGCCCTACAGACGCGCCGGAGTGGACGCCACTATGCTCCGCGAGCCGTACGAAATCGATGGAGCCGTACGAAATCGATGGGACGTCCGCGCGCCCGGACATCCCGTCCGGAGATGTCGCCCGTCCAACCGGCGCGGTAGAACGCGGCCCCGATGGCGAACCTCTCCTCCCGGGAGGGCTCGCGGGTGTGGGGATCGACCGTCAGTGCCTGCCGGAACGCCTGTCTCCGATCACCGAAGCGGGGTGGGGGCGACCAGGTCCTCCGCGTCCCGTGGGAAGCCGTTCCTTGGATAGCGTTGAGGCCATGCGGCTTCATGTTGGATGCGCGATGTGGACCCACACGTCGTGGCAGGGGCGTTTCCTGCCTCATCCACTCCCTCCCGGGGAGCGCCTGCGGTCCTATGCCACCTGGTGCAACGCGGTGGAGGGCAACACGACGTTCTACGCGACACCGGCGAGAAGCACGGTGGAGTCGTGGGCTCGGCAGACCGCTCCCACTTTCCGCTTCGTGGCCAAACTGCCCAAGTCGATCACGCACGAGCGCCGTCTCAGCGGCATCGACGAGGACCTCCGATCGTTCCTGGAGGCGATCGAGCCACTTGGGCCGCGAGCTCACGCCCTCTGGATCCAGCTGCCGGGATCGTTCGGTCCGACCGATCTCGGCACCCTGGCGGGCTTCCTTCGCCGGCTCCCTCGCTCGTACGGATACGCCGTCGAGGTCCGCCATCGCGCGTTCTTCGAGGACGAGCGATCCGAACGGCTTCTCGAAAAGGTTCTCTCCGGCGTTGATGCCGAGTGGATCCCGTTCGATACGACCGCTCTCTTCCGGAGCCCTCCGACCAGCGACGCCGAGCGAGACGCGTGGACGAAGAAACCACGTCTGCCACGCCGGTCGTCCGCTCTCACCGCTCATCCGATCGTTCGTTATCTCGGCCGGGACGCCACCGCGCACACGATCGAAGGTTGGCAGCGATGGATCGGCACGGTCACCGAGTGGCTGCGCGAAGGCCGCTCGCCGACCGTGTTCATCCACACCCCTGACAACGCCGATGCGCCGATGCTCGCCCGTCGTTTCCACGACGAGGTGCGGGCCCGGCTGCCCGAGATCGAGCCGCTGCCCGAACCCGTGCCGACCGAGCCGCTGACCCTCTTCTGAGCCCGGGACGCGAACCTCGATCGCCGAACGGTGCCCATCGCCGGCGGCGAGGCGGTAGGCGGGGGTCCGGAGGTCCTCGTCCTCGTCCTCGTCCTCGACGAGAACGGCCGTATCGCCGCCGACTACATGTTCTCCGGCGTCCGAGACGGGCCGGCCGGATCGGTCCGTCCCGAGCGGTCACCCGGGCCGGACCGTCGCGGCCACCGGGAACGGCCGCCCTCCACTGGGTTCCGCCAGCAGCCGGGAGTTCCGTCAGCAGCCATGAGTTCCGCCAGCAGCCGGCCTGACCCTGTCGGCTACCGGCGGGCGAATCGGTCGATCGCGCCGAGGATCTGATCGCGCATCTCGTTGCTGCCGGTGTGCCCCGAGTCCTCGACGATGATCAGCTCGGCGTCGGGCCAGGCGCGGGCCAGCTCCCAGGCGGTGTCGGCCGGGCCACTGAGATCGAGGCGGCCGTGGATCAGGACGCCTGGAATGCCGGCCAGCTTTCCCGCCTCGCGCAGCAGGATGCCCTCTTCCAGCCATGCGCCGTGTGCGAAGTAGTGCGCGCAGATCCGCACGAACGCCACCAGGTCGTCCGACGGCCGGTCGCTGTAGGGGTTCGGCTTGCCGTTCGGCTCCATGGAGACCACCACGTCCTCCCAGGTCGTCCAGTCGATGGCAGCCTTGGACCGCACCTCCGGGTCGGGGTGTTCCATCAGGCGCGCGTAGGCCGCGACCAGGTCGCCGCCGCGTTCGGCCTCCGGGACGCCGTCGCGAAAGCGCTCCCACTGCTCGGGGAAGAACCGGCCGACACCCCGGTAGAGCCAGTCGATCTCCGAGCGTCTGGTCGTGGTGACGGCGGGGATGACCATCTCGGTCACCCGCTCCGGGTGGCGCTCGGCGTAGGCCAGGATCAGCGTGGAGCCCCAGGAGCCGCCGTACAGCAGCCAGCGGTCGATACCCAGGTGCTCGCGCAGCCGTTCCATGTCGGACAGCAGGTGCTCGGTGGTGTTGAGGCTCATGTCGGCGGCCGGGTCGCTGGCGTGCGGCTTGCTGCGCCCGCAGTTGCGCTGGTCGAACAGCACCACCCGGTAGAGCTTCGGATCGAAGGTGCGCCGTTGACCGGGGGTGCACCCTGATCCCGGTCCACCGTGCACGACGAGCGCGGGCTTTCCCTCCGGATTGCCGCAGACCTCCCAGTAGACGAGGTTGCCGTCGCCGGTGTCGAGCATCCCGTGGTCATAGGGCTCGATCGGCGGATGGGACTCGGCCATGTCCTGGTTCTCCCTTCCTCGAAAAAACAACAGCGCTGTTACATTATGGGGGTGGATCCCCTGGTTCCGCCATTTCCGTGACGGGCACACCGCTTCCTTGACGGGCACACCGCTTCTGTGACGAGGCACACCGCGCCTGCCGTACCACCTCGGCGGATCCTCACCGGACACTGATCGACCAGCAGCGGAGTTGGCACACCATGAGGCTCTGATCGCCTGGGCGAGCGAAGATCAGCCCAGGGAGAGGAGATTCCAGCATGACCCGGTCACCGGGCTTCTTGGGTTGCGTCCACGGACGTGGTGTACGAGTTTTCCCAGCTAGATGGCGTGGCGCCGTGAAATGAGGACGGCCATCGCGTGATCCTTCGTGATTGCGAGTCAAGATCGAAGGAGAAGCAGGCGATGGCCGTGGACAACAGTGTGGAAGAGAGGTCAACCCGCTCCGCGGAATCGGAGTCCCGCCCGGCCGGCCCACGCCGACCGGTCGTCTTGACGCGTCACGTTCACTTCGTCAACCGCGGGAGCCGGGCGGCTTGATCCGCACCCTCTCTTCCTCGGAGTGGCTCTCGATGTCGTCGAGTTGCTCGCGGATCGTCTTCCGCAGGTCGTCGTAGTCCCGGAAGTGGTAGTCGTTGAACAGGGTGTAGCCGGTCCACATCAGGTTGGCGCACACCCTCGGCGGCACCTGGCCGGTCGCCGCGCCCATGCCGACCAGCGCCACCGACTCGATGCTGCCCGGCTCCTTCTCGTTCTGCATGTGGATGGCCTGGAACGCGGCGGCGCACGCCAGAGCCACGTTCAGCGTCTCGCTCACGTCCTGCACCGACTGCACCATCGTCGGCGTCGAGATCAGGAACTTCGGGTTGATCGCCCCGGACGGTACGCACACGGCACTTCCCACCGGCAGCGACCCCCCGAACTGATCGCGGATCGCCCGCTGGACGCGCAGTTGGATTCCCGCCCCGAGGTGTCGCTTGATGGCCGCATCAACCCCGCCGTCCATCCGCCCACGGGAGTTCGTCGGACTGACCCAGGCATCGACGTGCTGGTCGAGGATCGACCCCTTGCAGATCTCGATCTCGGGGGTGTCGGCGAACGCCGCCCGCCACGTCTGCACCACCTCCGCGTTGATGTCCGCCAGTACTACCTTGAGCGGCGGCTTCACGCGCTCGACGGTCATGGCTCACTCCGGTCACGGGAAGGGGTGTTTCCGACGCCTGCGAAGATATCGCTCCACACCGACAAACGGGATCTTGGCTGGAGATGTGGGAACGGTCTCCGCGCTCGCGGACGGACGGGCCTTCTGGACCTCCGATATCGCATCCGGGATCTTCAAGCGGCACAATTCCCCCACCTCGATCACCTGTGCCGTCACCTGCACGGCTCGCCAATCCAGGAGCCCACGATGCGCGACACCAACGCCCCCGCCTCGCCCGACCCGAATGACCCGCTGGCCCTCGCCGAACTCTTCAAGGACGGCGGCGAGCCGTGGCTGCCACTCTTGAAGCCGGTCATCGAGGCGCAACCGGCCGCGGCCACGTTCATCGGCCCGGCCCGCGGCCCGGGCGTCGTGCCCGTCCGGGAACTGACCTTCCAGGCGCTCAAACCCAACCCGCCACACAAGTGGAAGGTCGTCGTCTTCGGCCAGAATCCGTACCCGCGGGCCGAGAGCGCCACCGGCATCGCCATGTTCGACAACACCTTCCACGACTGGGCCGACAGCCAGTTCGGCAAGGTCATCACCATTCGCTGCATCATCAAGGCGGCGGCGATGTGGAAGCACGGCATCCCCAAGAAGACGCCGATCGCCGACATCCGCGCGCTGTTGAAGAAGCAGGACACCGTGCAGCCGCCGGAGTGGTTCCAGGCGATGCTCACACAGGGCGTGTTGTTGCTGAACGCGGCACTCACCGCCAGCGGCGATGGGGCGATGGGCACCGACCGGCACGCCGCGTTCTGGCGGCCGGTCGTCGAAAGGCTCGTCGAGGAGATCCTGAAAGCCAAGCAGAACGCCGACGAGAAGGACCGGGGCGTGGTGTTCGCGTGGTGGGGGGTTCACGCTCGCAGCCTGAAAGAGGTCGTACTCCGGCTCCAGAAGAAGTACCCCGAGGTGGAAGTCCAGCACATTGACCACCCCAACCCCGCGGCACAGGGCGATATCTTCTGCGACGGGAACCACTTCGCCGCGGTGAACACGGCGCTCAAGGCGCTTGGAGCCGACGAGATCGACTGGCTGCCCGGCAAGGGGTGGAACAAGCTCACGGCACAAGCCGGCGGGGCGGACGCGGACACGGCCGACCGCATGGGGGCGTTCATCGCCTCCACGATGGAGTTGCACAAGCTCTACCTCGAACGGCTCGCCAGCGTCAAAGACGAGGGACTGGTACTTCCCGCGATCACCGGCGTGTTCGACACCCCGCTCATGGACTTCCGTGAGGCCATCGCCCCGGTGGCCAAGCTCCTGTCGGGTCTCGACTGGCATGTGGAGCAGTCACGCCGGTTCGGCGAGAAGCAGGTGGACGGCGCAGCCGACGGCCTGTCCGCCGCCGAGGTCGCAGCCCTCTACCTCTACACCTGCGAGTCGGCGTTCTACCGGCAGATCAACGCCACCCTGCGCAACCCGGACCGCACTCAGATCGTCCCGTACCTTCCGTATCTACGACTCTTGTTCTCGGCCGTGTCGCGTCTGCCCGCCCGCAAGGAGCCGCTGTGGCGCGGGGTGTCGCTGGACCTGCGGGCGCAGTACCCGCTCGGCCGAACCGTGACGTGGTGGGGCGTGTCCTCGTGTACGTCGAAGCTCAGCGTGGCCCAGTCGTTCCTCGGCCGCCGCGGCAAGCGGACGCTCTTCGAGGTGCTTCCCGCGCGGGCTGTGGGCATTCGCGGTTTCTCCGCGTTCACCGGCGAGGAGGAGTTCATCCTCGCTCCCGGCACGCAGCTCGAGGTGACCGATGTGAAGGCCGAGCGCGGTGGCCTGTGTACCGTGACGCTGACCGAGCTGGCCGAGCAGTGCCTGGTGGCGTGAGCATCCACAGCATGATCAGGTTCTGCGATACGGCTGGGTAGTCCTTCGCCCGGCCGGTGATTCCCTCGCCCGGCCGGTGATCGCCTACGATCACCGGCCGGGCGAGGGGATCGACCGCAGGTCGGCCTCTTCGCAGGCCTGGCGTATGCACGAGGTTCTCCGTCGAGACGAAGTCCTGAGTGGAAGATGCGGCGAAGGCCCTGGCTCAAGAGCCGAGGTAGCGCAGCACCGCCAGGACTCGGCGGCTGTAACCGGTGGTGTGCAACAGCGCCAGCTTGTCGAACAGGGCATTGACGTGCTTTTCCACCGCGCTCTGTGACACGTGCAGCGACTGCGCGATCGAGGCGTTGGTCAGGCCCTGAGCCATCAGCTCCAGCACTTCCCGCTCGCGCCCGGTCAGCTGGGCGAGGGGGTCGGCGTGGCTGGTGCGCGCGAGCAGTTGCCGCACCACCTCCGGGTCGAAGGCCGCACCCCCGGCCCCCACCCGCTCCAGTGCGTCCAGGAAGTCGCCCACCTGGGCCACCCGGTCCTTGAGCAGGTAGCCGACGCCCTCGACGCTGGCGCTCATCAGCTCGGTGGCGTACTTCTTCTCCACATACTGCGATAGCACCAGCACCTTGACGGCCGGCCGGCTTCGCCTGATCTCCAGGGCCGCGCGCAGCCCCTCGTCGGTGTGCGTGGGCGGCATCCGCACGTCGACCACCACCACGTCGGGCTCCTGCTCGGCCACCGCCACGACCAGCGCGTCGGCGTCGCCCACGGCGGCGAGGACCTCGTGGCCCTCCTCGGCCAGCAGCCGTACCAGTCCCTCGCGCAGCAGGGTGGAGTCCTCGGCCAGGATCACCCGCACGCCAGCTCCGCCACGATCGTGGTCGGCCCACCGAGCGGGCTGGTCACCGTGAAGCGGCCGTCCAGCGCGGCCACCCGCCGCGCCAGCCCTGACAATCCGCCGCTCGCCGCGTCGGCCCCGCCAACGCCGTCGTCCTGTATGCACACGATGACCATTGTGTCGCGTTCGCGAACCTCGACGGTGACCGCGGTGGCGCGGGAGTGTTTGGCCGCGTTGGTCACCGCCTCGCTGACCACGAAGTACGCCGCCGTCTCCACCGTCGCAGGCAGCCGTGCGGACAGGTCGCAGACGACCTTGACCGGGACGCCTGCACGCTCGGCCACCCCGGCCAGCGCATCGGCGAGTCCAAGGGAGTCCAGCCCCGACGGGTAGACCCGCCAGGCCACCTCACGCAGCTCGACCAGCGCCTGCTGCGCCTGCTCGTGCACCTGCGCGAGCAGTTCCGGCCGCCCTCTGCGGGCGCGTCCGACCAGCATGGACAGCGCCACCAGCCGCTGCTGCAGCCCGTCGTGCAGGTCCCGCTCGATCCGGCGCCGCTCGGAGTCGACCGCTGCCAGCACCCCTGCTCGGCTCTCGGTCAACTCGGTGATCCGCCGCTGGAGCGCCTCGGTGGGGTCGGGGCCGAGCATCCGTACGGCCAGCCGCTGCTCCAGCGCGTGCACCCCCACCAGGCCCGACAGGTTCAGAAACAGCAGGACGAGACCTGCCAGGCAGGCGTAGGCGAGCAGTGGAAGGCTGGGCAGCATGCCGTCGACCGGCAGACCCCTTCCCCAGGACCACGTCAGGACGACGGCCACGCCGATGCCGATGCCGAGCAGGGCGACCACCAGGCCGCCGAGCACGCCCACCGGCGCCCTGGTCGCCAGGTAGCGCAGTTCCTGCCTGTCGGTGCGATCCGCGTGGAGTCCCAGGGCGGCGGGATCGAGGCGCAGGCGGCGGGCTTCGAGTACGGCCAGCCGCCGGGCCGCCCCCAGCACTCGCGGCTGACCGGCGAACGGCAGCGTCGTCAGGACGAAGACGAGGTCGAGCAGGGCGGTGACCGTCCCGAGGATCACCGCCCACAGCAGCCGCAGGCTCTTAGCCGCGAGCCGCATGCCGCCCCTTGCGCCGTTCGCTCAGCCTGACGCCCACGAAGACGAGCACGACCAGTAGCACCAGGGCGATCACCACGTTGGTGCCCACGCCGACGTAGGTTTCGACCAGCGACCAGTTCTCGCCCAGGACATGACCGGCCAGCACGAAGATCGCGTTCCAGATGAAGCTGCCGACCGTGGTCAGCAGCGTGAAGACGCCGAGTGGCATGCGCTCCACCCCTGCCGGAATCGAGATCAGACTGCGGAAGATCGGGATCATCCTGCCGAAGAGCACCGTCTTGCGGCCGTGCCGGAGGAACCACGCCTCGGTCTTGTCGATGTCGGAGACCTTCAGCAGCGGAATCCGGGCGGCCAGGGCCAGCGTGCGCTCGCGGCCGAGCAGCGCGCCCACCCAGTACAGCGCCAGCGCGCCCACCACCGAACCCGCCGTGGTCCACAGCAGCACGTCCAACAGGTCGATCTCGCCTCGGGCGGCGGTGAAACCGGCCAGCGGCAAGATCACCTCGCTCGGGAGGGGCGGGAAGAGATTCTCCAGCGCGATCGCAAGTCCTGCCCCCGGCGCCCCGAGGCTTTCCATCAGTCCGACCAGCCAATCTGTCATGCCATAGAAGATATGAATGGTCAGGATATGGCCGACATGAGGCGCATGGCCGTTTCAGGATGCGGAAAACCACACCTGCGGAAAACCTCAGCCATCCCCGGAGATCGGCCCCATTCCGCGGGCCTGGCGGCCGGACCTACTGTCACCGACCATGATCGGAAAGATGTTCGACGTCCGGAGACGGGTACTGGCCGGCCTGGCGGCCCTCGTCATGCTGGCCACGGTGATCATGCTGTCCGCGATGGCCGACAGCACGATGCAGCCCCTGCCGGCCACAGCGCCCAGCGGGGAGTTCAGCGCCGAGCGAGCCGTGGCCCACCTGAAGGAGTTCGCCGCCGAACCGCGGCCCGTCGGCAGCCCGGCGAGCGACCGTGCCAGGGACTACCTGGCCGGGCAGCTTCGCGCCGCAGGCCTTCAGGTCCAGGTCCAGCGGTCTGTCGGAGCGCGCCCGGCGGCAGGGCTGGCGACCTTCGGTCAGGTCGACAACATCGTGAGCCGGCTCCCCGGAACCGATTCGACCGGCACGGTGCTCATCGCCGCCCACTACGACTCCGCGGCCATGGGTCCGGGCGCCTCCGACGACGGCGCGGCGGTGGCCGCGATGGTCGAGACCGTCCGGGCGCTGCACGCGGGTGCCGGCCCGCGTAACGACATCGTGCTGCTGATGTCGGACGGCGAGGAGGACGGCGTGCTCGGCGCCGAGGCGTTCGTGCGGGAGCATCCGCTGGGCCGTAAGGGCGGTGTGCTGCTGAACTGGGAGGCCCGGGGGGTGAGCGGCCCCTCGCTGATGTTCGAGACCTCCAGGGACAACGCCCGGCTGGTCGAGACGTTCGTCAACGCCGTCCCGGCTCCGCGCGGCGACTCCTCCATGGTGGAGCTGTATCGGCTGCTGCCCAACAACACCGACTTCACCCCGCTGACCAAGGCCGGGTTCACCGGCATGAACTTCGCCTACATCGAGCGCTCCTCGCTCTATCACACCGCCGGAGACTCCATCGCCAACCTCGATCGTGGCAGCCTGCAGCACCACGGCACGAACATGCTGGCGCTGGCTCGCTCCCTGGGGAACACGGACCTTCGGACGCTGACCTCCGACCATGACGTCACCTACTTCCGCGCCCTCGGAACCATGGTCACCTACCCGGACCTGGCCGTCTGGCCGCTTGCGGTGCTGGCCGTCCTCGCGGTGGCGGGGCTGGCGCTGTTCGGCCGCGTCAGACGGCTGCTCAGCCTTCCCCGGCTGATGGTGGCGACGGCCTCGGCCGCCATGCCGCTGATCGCGTCGGCCGCCATGGCTCAGGGGCTGTGGGAACTGCTGGTGGCCTGGCGACCCGCTTACGACACGATGGGCGGGCTCCTGCACCGCCCGCAGCCGTTCCAGGCGGCGGTCGCGACCCTGTCCGCACTGGCGGTGCTCGGCTGGTATCTGCCGCTGCGCCGCAGGCTCGGCCCGGCGGCGCTGTCGGTCGGCGCGCTGACCTGGCTGGCCGGGCTGGGCGTGCTGTGCGCCCGGTTCGCCCCCGGAGCAGCCTTCCTGTTCACCCTGCCGGCGCTGATGTGCGCGCTCGGCGCGCTGGCGGCACTCCTGCTTCCCACGCCCGCCTGGGCACGGGTGGCCGTGGCGATGCTCGGTCCGATCACGGCCGCGATGGTGCTGCCCTCGCTGGCCGGGAACGCCTTCGACGGGATGGGGCTGGCCCTCGGCGGGGTGAGCGCGCTGGTGCTGGCACTGTTCGGGCTGACGCTGCTGCCGATCGTGGAACTGTTCCTGCCCGACCCCACCCCCGACCCCGGCACCGATTCCGACCCCGACCTCGGCACCCACCTCGGCACCGGCACCGGGCCGAGACGCGGCGCCATCGTCGCCGTGCCCCTGACGGCCGCCGTCCTCGCGCTGAGCCTGGTAGGGGTGGGGCTGCTCACGGACGGGTTCGACGCGGACCAGCCGCAACGCACCCACCTGGCGTACGTCATGGACGCCGACACCCACACCGCCCACTGGGTCAGCGCCGATCCCGACCCCGCCGAATGGACCAGGCGGTACGTCTCCGGCCGCGACGCGGCAGCGCTACCTTCGGGGTACGCGCGAGGCACACTGTGGACCGGCCGCGCACCCGCCATCGCAGCCGACGGCCCACGAGCCACCGTGCTGGCGCACAACGGGCACACGCTCAAGCTGCACGTGATCGCGGGAAAGGGCGCCCGTTCGGTGACGCTGCGGCTCGACCGGCCGATCACCCGGGCCACCGCGGCCGTCGGCCGGTTCGGCTCGGTGAGCGTCCCCGTCACCGGCACGCGAGCCGGCACCTGGCCGACTGAGATCCGCTTCCGCGGCATCCCCACCCAGGGAGTCCAGATCACCGTGCGAGTCGCGCAGGCGGATCGGATCCGCGTCACCGCGATCGCCGAAACCGACGGACTCTCCACGGTGCCGGGCTTCCTTCCCCGGCCTCCCGGCCTGGTCGCGGCCACCAGAGAAGACGGCGACCTCATCGCGGTCACCCGTAGCTACACCCTGACGAGCGCCTCTCAACAACGCTTGCCGGCGGGTTCCGGCAAGGTCACGCGATAAATCTTGTTATTTAGTGTTATTTAATGGTTTTGGCGTTACTTGGCAGTTCTGGTGTTATCTGGCAGTGAGGCCACGGCGGGCGATACGGGCCGGGCGCAGGCCGTCCGGCTCGATTCCCGGCGATCCGGCACCCTGGCGAACGAGGAGGGCGGCGGACATGGATTCGATGCGACGCCGTACGGGATTTCAAGATCTCCGAATGCGATTCTCGCGTCTCCCCTCCCAGGATTCCGCCAACGATGTCGCCGATTTCCTTGCCTGTCATTTTCCGTCCCCGTTGCACCACATTGAAGCGCCCCGGGAAGTGCCGCCCAGACTTCCCTCGAAGGTACGAATCTGCAGCTTGAAGGCTCGCAGCGACCGTCCGAGGCGCAGTGCCGTATATCTCTGGCGAATGTAGATAATTACATTTATGTAATGATGCGCCGGAAATGATTTTTGCCCCTGGCTGGGAGATTTCGTCTGGTGACACGATTAGTGTGAGTGATGTTCAGCGCCGCATCGGCATATCCCGGGACCCAGAATCGACGCTCGTCATCCCCGTCAACCGGGGTTCGGTCCTCACCTCAGGGAGTGATCTCTGATGCTCAAGCGTTTGCTCTTCGCCGTCACGCTGGCGGCGTCCACGCTCCTCGTCACCGGCACCGTCACCGGCACCGCGCAGGCCTCCGGGTCAGGCGTCTGCAAGTCGGCTCATCACGGCACCCCTATCTCCAATCCCAACCTGTGCAAGTGGAGAGACGACGGCTGCTACTACTGCTACGACTACAGGACCGCACGGTGGGACCAGCAGTATTGCAACGGCGGCTCCGGCGGCTAGCCACCTCGGCGACCAGCCTCGACGAACAACGGCAGCCCGGCGAAGCACTGCCTCGCCGGGCTGCCCCGCGTGCGGAGGAGCGCATCGCGGACGTGCAGCCGGTGTCCTCCTACTCCTCGGCCGGCTTCGGACCGCGCGGAACGTTGCTGAGCAAGGAGCAAGGCGCGCCATCGGCCGGCTGGTGCCGCCTCCATGTTGTTCGCCCTCGGCCCAGCCCGCGACACCGCGGCAGCGCTTCGTGGTCAGGTGCGGGGAACGGTTGTCGCAGATGATCGCGATGCGCACGTCAGCCGGATGCAGTGAGCGCAGGTAGCGGCAGAACCCCAGGGACCTGGAGCGGTGCTTGATCCGCTTGATCGCCCGTAGAGCTGATCCTTGCCCAGGTTGTAGGCGGCGAACAGGTGCCGGGCTCCGGGTGGTCGGGGGTAGGCCGCCGGGCGTAGCAACCGGACGACACGTCATAACGAGGCGAACGTTGTCTGACGCGGCAATAGCCGACTACCGCGTCACCGACACGGAGATGAACGCGAGGGCGGCGAAGAGGGTGATGACGACGCCTAAGCCGAACAGAAAGCCAGGTCCTCCGATTCCTTTCTTGCCGGGGTCGCCATGGTCGACAACGACGGTTCCGGAAATCACGTCATGCAGGCATTGGCGTTTCGAGCCGACGAATATCCACAGCGTATCGATCAGATTGATCAGCATCCCGGAGTACGGCGTTGACGCCAGGACAGGGTAGACAAGAGCACGAACCCCCGCGCGTCTTGGGCTCGGTGGTTCTCCAGTTGTGCTGGACACCACCTTCAAGCGATAGAGTCGCTTGCCGAGTGTCTGGCCCCACAGCGCGTGTTGCAGCCAGAAATAGACAGCGAACAGCACGGTGACCGCGATTTCGATCGGCCAATCGGGATTCCCCGCGTACGGATTGAGATAACTGATGAGGACCGATTCTTCGGACACCTCGGAACCTTCGGCAAGCAGCAGACGGATCGGCGAGATCGCTATATAAAAGATCAGGTTGTCGATAATGAAGGCCGCAAAACGATGACGCCTCGCAGCGAGCGTTCGCATTTCCAGGGATTGGGGGGCGGTTGCCATGCCGGTCAGTTTGCCGGATGACTTTGACGTGTGAAACCAGAGCGGCGGGAGATTATGAGGGGCGGCGCGATACCAGGGTCGGAGAGCGGGTCGGGTGCGGCGGGTGCGCGGTGCGGCTACGGCCCGGGTCACCGTCGGCCGGGACCGGCTCCCAGGCCGTACGCCCGAGCTGCGGGCGGCAGAGGACCGGGTACGGCGGCTCGGCGTGCCGCCGCTTGATGACGAGCGAATCGATCCGGAGGCCGGAAAGATCACATAGTGATCTGTTCCGTCTCAAAGGGTCTGCTCCGGAGTCCGGAGTGTGACCTGCGGCGACGAGATCGCAAAAAATCGCGTGAGACGCTCGGGGGGCATAGTCGAGGATGGTCCCCATGAACCACGTGATCGAAGCTCCCCGTGCCGACGACGCCGTGTCTCTGGGCCCGCTGCAGTTGAGGGCCTGGCTGCAGACGTATCCCTGCGAGGACGCGGGGATCGATGAGAACTGGATCCGTGAGCACCGTGGCTCTTCTGCCACAGACGAGGGAATCGCCCAGTGGCGGGAGTTCATCGAGACGGCGAGGCAGCAGCCGGATCTGCTGTTCTTCCGTGTCGTCCGCTCCGGGACGGAGATCGTCGGCTTCCTCTGCGGTCGCCGGGACGAGGTGGTCACCCTCGGGCCGATGTACCTGCTGGAGGAAGCCCAGGGCCGAGGCCTCGGAGGCCGATTGATGGATGAGTTCCTCACCTGGGCGGGGAACACACCTATGCGCCTGTGGGTCACCGACTACAACGAGCGCGCGATCCGCTTCTACCAACACTACGGATTCAAGGCCACCGGCGAGCGCGAGCTCTGGCAGGGAAAACTGCCAAACGTGCGTATGGCCCGAGACACCACCTCGGGCGACAACCTCAGCTGAGCCGGCACGGGATCAGATCACCGAAGCTGAGCCGGCACGGGATCAGATCACCGAGACGAATGATCATCGCTGCGAGTTCTGTTCAGGAAGATCAGCAGGAGGCATTCTGGACCGAGTTCGGCGGCTCGGCCACGATGAGGGCATGACGGATAACGGCTCAGCGCAGCCGCCGGCGGCGGGCGGAGGGGCAGGCTTACGCCTGAACTGGGCGGCAGTGAGTGCTCTGGCGGGTGCGGTTGCCACCGTGGTCGCGCTGGTCGCCTACCTGATGCCGCCGGCCCCGCCTCCGCAGACTCAGCCCACCCCGGCCTCGCAGTCATCGTCACCAGATCCGGTCACCACCCGGCCCGCACCGCCGACCCCGAGTCCGTCGCCTGAGTCCAGCACGCCCCAGCCACCACCAAGCCCCACGCGAGTGGTCCCGGTTCCCTCCCCACTGCTGTCAGCGGTCCGGCCCGGCGGCTGCGACGAGACGGCGACGGCGCTGACCGCATACCGCCAGAACGCCGGGACCACCCGCAGCAGCCAGGCCGCCGCGGCTCACCAGACATACCTCGACCTGATGAGCACAGTCCTCGACGCGCAAGGAGTGGTGGGGGCGACGATCAGTCGGCTGGCCGCCGAATTCCAGGAACTGAACTTCCGCTTGACCGGCATGACCAGCGGCGATCCCAACCAGGTGATCACGGATATCAACACAGACATCGCCGAGTTCAAGAGGCTGTGCGGATCCATCTGACCTGACGACACGTCACAGCCGGACTGGCGCGCGGCGGCTGCGGAGCAGCGGGGCCATTGGGTCCGTGCTGGAGCGCCGTTCCCGTATGCTCATCGCCTCCGCTAGCGCAAACCCGACATCGCGGCCGCGGCCGCTGCGGGCGGCGCACTTCGCGGTCTTCCCGATCGACATCCCGCTACGGGCGATAGCCGCCGGCTGCCGCCCCGGCGGCACCGTCCTCGACCCGTTCAGCGCAGTAGGGCGCCTGGCGGAAGGCGAAGAGCTGATGGCAGCCTCGGCCGGTGGCGTTGCTGTACTTCGCTGCTGTACACAGCCCCCGGGCCGGCGGCCCGCCCCGTCGTCCGATGGCAAGGGGACCCGTACCGCAGGGCCGCCGGGCCCGAGGAACGGAAGCCCCGCGGCAGCATGACCGTCCGCTTTTCGAGCCAGGCGGAGCAATCATCCTGTTGGCTGGGCTCCGCCCAAGGTCAGATGGCGTTGTACGGCTGCCGCGATGCGCCACCGGTGGCCGACGTCGCTGTCACCGTCGCTGTCACTGATCTTTAATTCGTGAAGTTACGACAGCTTGAGGACCAGGCCGGTCCCGGCCAGGCAACCGTCAATCAGATGCGGCCGGTACTGGATCTTCTTCAACTCGCGTTTGATCATGCGCACCAGGTGCTCCAGGCCCACGGCGGCGAGGTTGGCCAACCCACCGCGGTTCATCAGCGACCAGATGCCTTCCACCGGGTTGAGATCGGGAGCATCCTGCGGTTGAGCAGAGCCTTGAGCGCGCTGCGTTGCATGGTGCCGGTCAGGGTCTGAGCACGATCTTGCCGTGGGTGTGTCGGCGTTCGAGTTCGGTGTAGGCCTGGCGGACCTGCGTCAGCGGGTAGACGTTGGCGATCGGGACTTCGAGGTGTCCGTCGGCGATCAGGGCGGCCAGTTCGGCGAGTACCTCGGCGCCAGGTCTGGCGTTGGTTCCGGGTTCGGTCTTGACTCCGTACCTCGCGGCTGCCGCGAAGTCGGCGATGGTGTCGATCCGTTCGACTGCGACGCCGAGGGCAAGGGCCAGTTCGACGTACCCGCCGCCGTAGGTGTCGATGAAGGCATCGATACCGCTCGGTGCGGCGGCCTTGATCCGATCGGCGACGCCGTCACCGTATGCGACCGGGATCACACCGTGTGTTTGCAGCCACTCATGGTTGTGCTCGCTCGCCAGGCCGATGACCGTGGCTCCGGCACCGCGCGCGAGCTGAACGGCGAGCGAGCCGACTCCTCCGGCTGCTGCGGAGATGACGACGGTCTCCCCGCTGTCGAGTTGTACGGAATGCACTGCCCCCCACGCAGTCACTCCGGCGACGTACAGGCCGCCCGCTACCTCCCATGAGATGCTGTCCGGCTTGGGTGTGAGGTTGTCGACGTCGACCAGGACCAGCTCGGCCTGTGCTGCCCGCCGCTCGGAGAACCCGATCACCTCATCGCCGACCACGAATCGGTCGACTCCGGCGCCGACCTCGGCGACAACTCCGGCGAGGTCGCTGCCCTGCCCGGACGGAAAGGTCGAGGGAAAGATGTCGGCCATCGCGCCGGTGCGTATGGCCGCCTCGCCGGGGTTGACGCCTGCGGCCTTGACCCGCACGAGGACCTGCCCGCTCTCAGGCACTGGCCGGTCGACCTCGTCGACCCGCAACACCTCGATTCCACCGAACTCGTCGTATCTGACCGCCTTTGTCATTGTCTTGCTTCTCCTGTGGCGCGCGATGCGCGGCTGACGTCGAGAACGGGAATGGTTCGTGCTGGTGTGGCTGTTACCAGGGCACCGTTCCGGCGTCGTCGAAGAATCCGCCGGTCGGTCCGTCGTCGGGCAGGGTTGCGAGGTGAATCGCGATGGCCGCGCCCTGTTGTGGTGTGCGGACGCCTTGGAAGCCGTTGAGGTCGGTGGCGGTGAAGCCGGGGCAGCCGGAGTTGATCAGGATGTTGGTGTCGCTCAGTTCCTTGACGTATTGGATGGTGAGGGCGTTGAGGAAGGTCTTCGATGCCAAGTAGGCGGCGGGAACCGGGCCCATGTCGATGCCGGGGGTGGTTTGCAGAGCGAGCGAGCCGACGCTGCTGGACATGTTGACGATCCGCGGTGATGCCGAGTTGCGCAGCATCGACAGCATCGCGTTGGTGACCCGGATGACGCCGATCACGTTGGTTTCCACGACAGCTCGCACGGTCGCGGGCTCGACCGTGCTCGGTGTCTGTGGCATACCGCCGGTGATCGCGGCATTGTTGACCAGGACGTCGAGCCCTCCGGCATGGCCGGCGATCAGCTCGGCCGCGGCGGCGACACTTTCGTCGTCGGTGACGTCGAGCGGCACGCCGAACGCATCGGTCCCGGCCGCGCGCAGCTTCTCGACCGCGGTGTCGCGGCGTTGTTGATCCCTCGCGCCCACACCGATTCGCCAGCCAAGGGCGCCCAGGCCTGCGGCGATCTCGTATCCGATTCCCTTGTTCGCGCCGGTCACCAGCGCGATCGTCCGTTCACTCATGCCGTCGATCATGTTGCGGACTCGGGTGGGGCGTCCAAGACCGGTCGGGTGGGCGGCGATACCGCACGGGTATTGGTCGTGGTCAGCGCCGAATACGATGAGCTGGTGGAGACGCGGGAGTTGCGATACTTCGTCGCCGTAGCCGAGGAGTTGCACTTCGGGCGGGCGGCACAACGGCTCGCGATGGCGCAACCACCACTGTCGCGGGCGATCCAGCAGCTGGAACGGCGGCTCGGAGTCGTTCTGCTGCACCGCACCGCTCGCGCCGTCGCCTTAACCGAGGCCGGGTCGGTGCTGCTGCGGGAGGCCCGGCTCGCGCTCGACGCGGTCGAAGCCGCCGAGCGCCGCACCCGCCGCGCCGCGGGCGACCAGCCGGGTGTGGTCCTGGCCGCCAAGGCCGGAGCGTCCAGGGAACTGTTGTCGAAGCTTCTGGACGCCTACGCCGCTGAACCGGGCGCCGTGGCCGTCGAGGTGATGCTGTGCGGGCCGGGCGAGCCGGAAAGCCTGCTGCGCACCGGGCGTGCCGATGTTGCTCTGCTCCACCGGCCTTACGACACGACAGCCGGATTCGACACAGAGGATCTGCACACCGAACAGCAGGTCGTGGTCCTGCCCAAGGGTCATCCCCTCGCCAACCGGGCGTATCTGTCGTTAGTCGAGGTCAACACCCAGACGGACCTGCCCCTGCCGCGCTGGCCTGGACGGGATGGCGGCCATCCGGACGGCCCCGGCCCGCAGGTGCGCGACCATACCCAACTGTTCCAACTGATCGCGCTCGGACTGGCCTGCGCCGTCGTACCCGAGTCGCTCCGAGACCAGCTACGCGACGACCACGCCATCGTGCCGGTGCCGGACGCACCGGCCGTCACGACCGTCATCGCCTGGCCGCCACACAGCAGATCCAAAGCCGTCGCCGACCTCGTCCGCACCGCGACACGCCTCTAGCCGATATCCGCTGCAGCACCGCTGTTCGCAGGCCGCACGACTGTACCGAGCATCACCAATGTTTCGGGATGCATCCGGATTCGGGATACATCCGGAAATGCCGCGTGGAATTCGCGGGTTAAGGGTGAGGGCCCCGCGAATACGCGGTGATCGCACCAGCGATTGCCCCCCACGATCGCGCCAACAGCCGTGCTCGGCGCACCTAGTTCAAACGCCGCAAACCAAGCGGTGGGGCGGATAGGCCAAGAGGCCCACGACTAGGCCGACGCAACAACCGGACAGGCCAGCGACGACGGCGCCGACCGCTCCGAAGCGCCCGACCGTCTCTGGCCAATCCGAGGTTCTCCCGCTGGTCACAGCAATATCGCCTTCCGGTCAGCGACTGGCGACAAGATCCGACCGCTCACGCCGGATTGACGAAGTTCAGCCGTGACCACCACCGACGACAACGTCATGGCCAGCAACATCTAGCACACCGAGCGTGACGTGCAGGTCCGGCCGGACGCGGCCCGTTTCGCCGTATTCGGGGTTCAGCCAAGGTAAGCACAAAAGCCGCAATACAAGATCAACAGCGTTGCGGCTCGGGCGCGGACCTGTGTGACATCAGGCCTTGGCGAGGTGGCGATAGATGGTGGGGCGGGTAACGCCGAACTCGTCGGCGATCTGCTGGACGGTGTAGTCGCCGGAGTCGTACATCTCCCGGGCCAGGGCGACCTGGCGGGGCCGAGGGCGGCTTGAGGGGGACCATCCGGGTCGCGCCCGACGGCAGCCGGACCGAGCCACCGCTGAGTTCCACCACCCCGGTTACTACCGGGACCCCCATTCCCGATCGCAGGTGAACCATTGGTGTGTACTATCAGTACACTTCAGATATGAGAGCCATCGTCAAGACTGTGGGCACCATCCTGGTTTCGATCCTCCTCAGCTATCCGCTCTGGGCACCAGAGTGGGGGCGCGGCATCCTGGGCGAGATCGAAGCGCGGGGAATGCCCGGCGGACTGATCGCCGTTGCCGTTTTCTTCGGGCTCGTTGCGCTGTACTGCCGAGCCCTCCAGCGGACGATGACGCTCGTGCGGCCCGATGCCAGGACCGCGTCGCCCACATCGGTCTGGTGGATGTTCGCGATCCCCTACAACTTCACCGAAGATTTCTTCATCGTGCGCGCCGTCTCCACTTCGCTGGCCGCTGACGAGCAGGTGACGAGCGGGTTCATCCGGCGGTGGGCGGCACTCGGATACGGCTGGTGCGCGTTCCAGATCCTGTCGCTCTTTCCGGGGATGGCCGGGTATGTCGGCGGAGCAATCGCCCTCCCGTTGTGGGCGGCACACTGGATCATGACAGCCCGCGCCAATCGCACGCTTGCCACTCGGCAACCAGCCGCTCCGCTCACGCACAGCCTCTAGGAAACCCATGCCGCTGCCCCGCTTCGGCCGACTGCCGGTCGGCACACGAGCCGCCATCCTCGCCGTCGCCCGCGCCCACTTCGCCCGCGACGGCAAGAACGCCGCGTCGTTCAACCAGATCATCGCCGAAGCCGGCATCTCCAAGACCTCCGCCTACCACTACTTCGACGGCAAGGACGACCTCTTCGGCGCCGTAGTCGCCGACGCGGCCGACCGAATGTTCACCGCGCTCGGTCCCTGGATCGACGTGGCAACCGAGGATGAACTGTGGGAGCAGGTGACGGCAGGCACCACACGGCTCATGGCGCACCTGCGCGACCACCCCGATGACCGGGCGGTGCTTGCCGGGCGGCCTCATCCCGGCGGCGACGGCGGCTCCTGGATCCACAGGCTCGTCGCGAACGGCCTGCACATCAACCTGATCGACCCGTACCCGAACGCCGAACTGATCACCGTAGCGACCATCGGTGTCTTCGACGCCCTCGACACCTGGGCACTCGACCATCCGAGTGAGCTCGGCCACTCCGTCACGGACACGCTCACCCTGTTCCTCACACGGCTCTGGAACACCGCCCCCAAGGCGAGGAGTGAGAAATAGGTAGCCAGGGAAAGGACGCGGCCCGGCCTGAGAAGCACAGCGATCCGAAGAGGCGTCGGCAGTGCCGCGCGGTGGGGAAGTGCTGCAAGCAGACGGCGTCCGAGTGGACCGTCCACGATGCCTACATGACCTTGCGTGCCGCACTGAGCAACGCCGTACGGGAGGAGATCCTCACCCGCGACGTCGCGGCGAACGTGAAGATGTCGGTCCCTCGAAAGCGCAAGGTCAAGCCCTGATCCGTCGACGAGGCGCGTGCCTTCCTGGAGTCCGCCCGGACACGTGAGGACCCCATGTGCCCGGCCTACGTCCTGGTCCTGGTCCTGGTCCTGGTCCTGGTCCTGGTGCTGGTGCTGGTGCTGGTGCTGGTGGTCTACGCCTGGGAGAAGCGCTCGGGCTCCGCTGGGAGGATGTCGACCTCGGCAACGCCGAGATGACCATCGGCTGGCAGCTCCAGCGGGTCGCCGGCCAACTGCTCCACCGGCAGGCCAAGACAGACGCCTCGGACGCCACGCTGCCGTTTCCGGAGATCGTGACGGCGGCGCTCCGTGCCCGTCGACGGGCATGCGACGAGGCCCGTGAAGCCGCGGGGAGTCATGGCAGGAGACCGGGCTCGTCTTCACCACCGCGAGCGGGAGACCGGTCGAACCGTCCGACTTCCGGCGCAGCTTCGCCAACGCGTGCGACAAGGCGAAGGTCCGCAAGGTCCACGTGCACGCGACCCGCAAGACCTGCGCGTCTCTGCTCGTCGCGCTCGACGTCCACCCGCGCGTGGCGATGCAGATCCTCCGGCACAGCCAGATCTCGGTCACGATGAACATCTACAGCGAGGTCTCGTCGGAGGAGACCCGCAAGGCGCTCAAACGGCTGGGCAAGCAGCTCGGTTCGTAGCCGTCGCTACACGAAAAAGGCCGCTTCTCGATCACGGGAAGTGGCCTTTGACATGCGATAAGCCGCCATCACGGGCTGGATCTGCCCGTGTCATACCCCCTCACTACGATCAACGCGTGTTTGGCCTGGATCAGGTGCAGTTGATCCTCATCCTCGTGCTCCTTGTGATCGTCGGACTCAGGATTCACCAGTGGAGATCAAGGCGCTCTCTCATCAGAACCGAGCACGTAACCGAACGACCACTCCTGACGAGGGCATCCACAAGAAAGGCGGAAGCCATGAGCAGCCACCTCCGCGCGGTCACAGGCGAGGTGAGTCCCGACTCCGGACTCTTCATCATGGCCGAGGTCGCCGACGGCCGGTTGGCGGGATCGGCGGCTGAAGGGGACATCGAACCACCAGATGATCAGATCGCCGCAGGCGACGGCGGGTTCGTCATCCGGGCGAGGTACACCGACCACGTAGCTCATGTCCGGTTCGAGCTGTGGAACGAGTCTCCACCGGTGGACGCCTGGGAAGAGTTGTGGACCGGGCAACTTCTGTTGAAGTCCGGACTGGTCTGCGTCACAGGTTGGGAGTACGCCGGTCATTCACCCGATGTGGAGTTCGACCTAGGGCAGCGCGATACGACCTGGTCGGCACGGGTGAGCACCAAGATCCTTCAGACTGAACAAGAGGTCGGCTTCCCGCAGGCGATCGCCCGGGTGGAGCTGTACAGAGTCCGGTTCTGGACCTGATGGGCTCGCGTACGGCCGGCCCATCTGAGTCGTTGCTGTATTCCACTGCTGGGCGGATGCGAAAGGCCACTCCCTGATCATGGGAGATGGCCTCTGACGTGGGGTGGGGCGTTCACGAGTATGGCTGAGCAGTGACGATGGCATTTGCGGAAAGATCGCTTCCCAAGGTGCTCGTGATCGTTTCCCAGCCCGAGCATCCAGGGGTTAGCGTGCCAGGTCACGTCCAGCGGGGTGGGGGTACGAGTTGATCTCCGCATGATCCTCCCGGTCCCCGTCTCCTTGCTCGGAGTGATTTGGCGATTGCCCGAGACCTACCACCAGGTAGGCCCCGAGGCGGGGAGCGCCACTTCAAGTTCTACGAGCTACGGGACAACCTCGTCCGTGATGCGCCCGCAGTGGCCGCACACCGTCAGCACCCTTCACCACGGTCGCCACACGTGCTCGGACGCGCCCGCCGACGGCCACATCGGCCGGGAAACAACGAGATCCCGTCCGATCGAGGTGATCGGACGGGATCTCGTCAACTTCCTTCAGGCCATCTCAAGAACAACCCCTTGCGGGGTGTCCACGAGTGGGTGTGAGCCGGCCGGTTGAGAGGGGCTGGGAGATCGCTTCCCGGAGAACGGTTGATCGTTTCCCAGGCGCGGAGCACTGGGAGCGAGGTCAGTGTGCGGCGCCGGGCGTGCGGACTCTTGCATAAGGGCGGGCTTGGTCAAACCATTTGCTGGTCAGCCTTGCTCCTGACGTAGAGACGCTCGGCCGACAGCTAGCGCTCGCGGTGTAGCGCCTCGGCTTCAGAGCTGGCTCAGTCCTGGCACTCCCAGCGGGTGTGCCGGACGTCGCGCACCCCGAGATCGTTTCATAGGAGTGTTTCATGCGACTATCCGTTCGCATCGACTCATGAAGCAGTGTCCGCCCTGGACGCGGCCGGTCACGGGCGGTGTTTCATAGGTAGTCGCTTACGAAACAACCAGACGTCGGCTGTTCGCCCAGGCTCCGCGAAGCGCGGCACCGCTCTGCGCACCTTCGCCGGACGCAGGTGACGCGCTTCAGGCCCCGGGAGTGGACCCGGCGTCGTGGACCACCGCCCATCGGCCGAGCGCGCGAAGCTGCTCGCGCAGGGAACGGCCCCGCACGGTCAGCGTGTACTCCACGCGCGCCGGGACCGGGCCGTACGGCGTGCGGCGGACGTATCCGGCCTCTTCCAGGGACCGCAGCGTTCGGGTCAGCATCCGGCGGCTGATGCCCTCGATCGATCGGTCCAGTTCGTTGAAGCCGTGGCCGCGTTCGGCGAGCAGGCGCAGGATGGCCAGGCTCCATTTGTCGCCGATGGTGCGCAGCACACCCGTCACCGGGCACGCCTCGTAGGCAGCCGTCGTGACGACGGGCGAGGCCGACTCGTCAGTGGACATGAATGTGCCTTCTTCCGGCCTTCGGCGAGGTGCCCGAGGATCAGCATATGCACACGATCGAGCTGGGCCGGGTCTCGGTGACCCGGATCCCGCACTTCGGCAACGGGCCGTTGCCGCCCGCTGAGTTCTTCCCGGGCACCGATCCGGACCTGTGGCAGGCGAACCGGACCTGGCTCGTCCCTCGCCACTGGGATGAGGATGCGGACCGGGTACGGGTGAAGGTGCAGACCTGGCTGCTGCGCAGCGCGGGCCGCACCATCGTCATAGACACCGGCCTTGCCGCCGGGACCGTCCAACCGGGCGGCGTCCCGCTGACGGCCTCGCTCATCGCCGCCGGGGTGGCGCCGGCGGACGTCGATCTCGTCATCTGCACCCACCTGCACGCCGACCACGTCGGAGGCAACACCTCACCGGACGGCAACGGAGCGTTGGTCCCGGCGTTCCCCCACGCCCGCTACCTGTTCTCGCGTCCCGACCTCGACTTCTTCGACCCGCGTACGCTCACCGAGGAGCCCGGCCGCAGCGCCGCCGTTTACGAGCAATCGATCGCCCCCATCCTCCAGTCGGGACAGGCCCAGATTTGGGACGACTCGTACACCATCGACGAGAACCTGCGGCTCACCCTCGCGCCCGGCCACACTCCCGGTCACGGCGTGCTGACGCTCGAATCGGACGGCGACAGGGCGGTCTTCGCGGGAGATCTCCTGCATTCACCCGTGCAGGTCCTGGCGCCCGAGGTGTCGAGCTGCTTCTGCCACGACCCGGCGGGGGCGGCCCGCACGCGCGCGTCGACCCTCGCATGGGCCGCCGACCACAAGGCGCTCGTGATCCCGGCGCATTTCGGCGGCGCGGGAGCGGTGGAGGTCGAAAGAGACGGCTCCCGATTCGCCGTACGGCGCTGGAGGGGCTTCCCCGACACATGACCGGCCACGGCCGATCGGGCGGTTCGAGGGCGGATGCTCACGTGGAGATCCCTTGCGCTTCGAACGTCCGCTCACAATAGACCTCGCCGGAGACGATGTGCTGCTGGGCGAGGGGTGTCCGGGCTGCTGACCTAATTCGCCCTCAGGGTGCCGGCCGGGGCGGTCAGCGGCACCGTCCCGGCGACGGTCTGCCCCTGCTGTCGGCGCGGCGGCTGCGCTCCAACCGGATCGTGGAGCTGCTGGCCGCCCGCATCGACACGGTGGTGGCCGCCGCCTGGGACGACGACAACCCCGAACACCGGCGCAAGCGCGACCTCCTGCAGGGCATCGTGACCCGCCTTGTCCTCATTTCCGTCCGCCGCGCCAAGGCCGCGGCTACCTCAAGCACTACGGCGGCGACGTCGGTATCGACACCACCGCCGTCCCCACCTGGGCCAAGCCACCGCGCACCGGCAAAGGTCTGGCCTCGATCGAGATCAACGCGGGCTGGCACTACAGCGCCGGAGACGGCCCACCCACCTTCGGCTACAGCGCCACCCTGTCGTTGGCCGCCCGAACCCGCACTGCTCCTGGACGGCGCTCTGACCTGCCCGCTGACGCCCGCCCCGCTGCTGAACGCCACCACCGGCCTGGCCGACAGGGGGTGTTCACGAGTGGCCCTGACCTGCGGACGAGTCAGGGAATCGTTGATCGCTTCCCAGGATGAAGACGATCCTTTCCCGGCCGGCCCTGCATTCAAGGCCCGGGTGGGTGCCAGGAGGGATCGCTGATGCGCGAGTGCCGCGCCTGGAACCAATCGGTGGCGATGTCGGTTTCGGTGATCCGTCCGATCAGCGCCAAGGCGGAGCTGACGCTCTCGTCCGCCTCCACGGGGTCGACGTCGTCATCGGCGATCTGGAAGCGCAGCCCCTCCATCAGGTGGTCGAGCGCATGTGGATCATCGCCGAACCTCCGATCAGGCCAGTTTGGCTCGAAGGAGACGATCATGCGCCCGTCGCGGGCGTACTTGAAGTATTCCCTGCCGTGGATGTTCATGCTGAAGCTGAGGGCCTGACGGCCACCCTGGGTGACGGACAGCAGAGACGCGTCATCGTCGAAGAGCGCCGGCACGATGCCGATCCAGCCGTTGACCTCGGCCACCCAGCGAGAGCCGTCGTCGAGGTGGTGGTCGAGGATCTCGCTCAGGTAGCAGGGGGTGCGGGTGGCGAGGTCCAGGTGGAAGGCCGGGGCGAGGGTGTCGAGGTCCGCGCCCTTGATCCACAGGGCGTTGAATCCCAGCATCCAAAGGTCGTCCTCATCGAGTCCCTCGGTGAAGATCGTCGAGACCAGAAGGTCGTACAGG
The DNA here is from genome assembly GCF_050949235.1 of Streptosporangium sp. CA-135522. NCBI lineage: Bacteria > Bacillati > Actinomycetota > Actinomycetes > Streptosporangiales > Streptosporangiaceae > Streptosporangium > Streptosporangium sp. CA-135522. Next base: position 66,936 of record NZ_CP192026.1, on the reverse strand, counting down.
TAGGTCCGTGACTACATGGCCGCCTCTCGGAGAGAAGGGGCATCCCGCAAGATGCCCCTTCCGGGTCTTCACAAATAGGGCTTGCCTGGGGTGCAAGAGGGGTTGAGGAGATCGTTTCCCGAGGAAAGGATGACCGCTTCCCGCGTGCGGCGCCGGTTCGTGCAGCCGGTACGGCGTGTTCCCGGCGAGCCGGGCGGCGACCTGGTCCAGGGGGAGCGCTCGTCCATCGTCGGGGACCACCGCCGTCCAGCACATGCCCACGTCGAGCCACTGCGCGCTGTTCATCAGTCGCCGGTAGTACTCGCGCAGGTCGGCGGTCGGCGGCTGTCCGGTGTTCAAGCAGGGCCCTTTCGCTCGGCGGGAACAGATCGTCGAGATCATTCCAGAGACGCGGCGGAACCGGCCAGGCCATGCGCGCCCATGGCTTTCCACTGACTCTGCGGGGCCCAGTAAAGGATCTTGCAGTCTTGGGGTCAGCGATGCCATTGCCGACTACAACATGGAATTACATATACGCATTTAGTGATGACACCGGTTCCATGAGTGCTGCGAAGGAGGAGATGGTGGCGGCGCTGCTGGCAAGGATGAAGCAGGCCGAGGAGGCCGCACGGCAGCAATGCGCCGAGCTGTCCCCAACCGCCCGACGAGCACGGTTACGAGCCCGGAAACGAGGAGAGCCCGCCCGATCCACACGATCAGACGAGCACTCGTGACACATGATCAGGCCATCTCAAGAACAGCGCGGGGTGGAGCCTAGGAGATTCGAACTCCTGACATCCTGCTTGCAAAGCAGGCGCTCTGCCAACTGAGCTAAGGCCCCGAGATTCAAGTCGCCGACCCAAGCACATGCCCGCATACGACTTGCTTCAGTCGTACACCGTAGCAACAGGACTCGCCTCCGCGCTACTTGGCCCGCTCGCTCGCGCCCGCGCTCACGGCGGCCTGGGCACCGCATGGACGGGCCGGCCCTCCGCTTACGCTCCGACCGTTACCGCCATTCAGGGCATTTCTTTTAAGGTTTTCAATTTTATCTTAAAACGGTCCAAATTCTGTTAGCTTGACGGTCCGATCCCCTCAGGCATCAGGAGAGCGCCATATGAGAAGAAGCGTCACGACGATCACTTTTGCCGCCGTGGTCGCATTCGCCGCCACGGGCTTCGCGTTTCCGGCCGACGCTCGACAGGCGATGCCGGAGGGGGCGGCCCGGGTCAAGGTGAAGAAAGTCATAGATGGCGACACCCTGCTTGTTCTCCTCGGGCGCAAGGAGATGAAGGTCCGGGTGCTGGAGGTGAATGCGCCGGGCGGGAAGGAATGTTGGGGGAAGGAGGCCACCGCGCGGACGGCCAAGCTGCTGCCGGTCGGCTCCACGGCGTACACGCTGGCCGACAGGAAGCCGCAAGACGGAAACGGCCTCGAACTTCTCTATATCTGGAATTCCGGAGGGGTTTTCGTGAATAACGACCTCATTCGGTACGGCTATGCCAAATGGAAATCGATGAGACCGAACGACCGTTTCACCGAAGAACTCAAGAAGGAGCAGGGAAAAGCGATCAGGGAACGGCTACGGGTCTGGTCCGGGAGATGCGGTGGCATGGCCACCCCGGCACCGACGCCAACACCGACCAAGGCTCCGAACCCACCGAAGCCGACCCCCGCCCCGACGCCGACCAAGGCTCCGAACCCACCGAAACCCACCCCCACGCCGAGCGACACGGGAAACGGTGGCAACGACCCGCGTTTCCGAACCTGCGGTGAGGCGAATGCCGCAGGCTACGGGCCCTACCGGCGCGGGGTGGACCCCGAATACGCCTGGTACCAGGATCGCGACGGAGACGGCCTGGTCTGCGAGCGCTGAGTCTCGCAGCGGCCGGATCCGCCAGATCCCGGGGTGGCCGGGTCGCCGCCTCGGGATCGGAGATGACTGGTCGGCGGCCCGACGGCACGCGGAGGATCGACCGGGCCGCCGGACACACTAACCTTCAGGACCTTCAGGACGGACCTTAGAACCTTCGGTGCCTTCAGGACGGACCTTCAGAACCTTTCGGTGCTTCGGGCCCGCTTCAGAGGGCGGAGGCGCCTACCGGCGACTCCAGCCGGTCACCGCCGAGCACCAGCCTGGGGAGGTCGGCGAGGGAGTCCAGGATGTGCGTGGCGCCGCCCTTGAGAAGGCGTTCCTTGCTGTGCACCCCGGTCAGGACGCCCGCGACGACCGACGCGCCGGAGCGGCGGCCGGAGAGCATGTCGCTCTCGGAGTCACCGACCACGGCGACCTGACGGACGTCTTCGATGCCGAGTCGCAGAACCGCGGCCAGGACCATGTCGGGCATGGGCCTGCCACGTCCGGCGTCTTCCGGGCACAGCGCCAGGTCGACCTTGTCAGACCAGCTCAGGGCGGTCAGCACCCGGCTGAGCGTGGTCCGGCTGAAGCCGGTGGTGAGACAGATCTTGACGTCGGCGGCACGGAGCTTCTCCAGTGCCTCGACGGTGCCGGGCGGCGGGGTCAGGCCCGCGCGTCCGATGGCGCCCTCGTAGGAACGCTCGAAGGTCAGGTTGGCCGCCTGGGCCTGGGCCTCGTTGTCGGGGAAGATGCCCCGGAAGACCTCGATCGTCGGGCAGCCCCGGGACCGGTGCACGTGCACCATGGCACGTGCGTACGCACCGGTCCCGGGCACGATGCCCTGCGTGGCGATCGCCTCGGCGAACGCCCGTTCGACCATGGCGATATCACCGATCGTGGTGCCTGCCAGATCCAGACAGGCGAGCTTGATGGTTGTTACTCCCCCACCATGGGCAAGGACCATGAAAGCACCCGAATCGGTAGCCGCGTTGTTCAGTTCTCGCTGCCGGTGGCCTCAGTCCACAGGTCCAGCTCGGCGCGATCCGCCTGCACCTTGCGCCAGACCAGCAGTCCCCCAAGCGCGACCAGCGCCAGAACGAGCAGCTTCTTCACGGTGTGACCCCACTTCTTGACGGTCTCACCTGCCGGGGTGAGACAACGCCCGGTTCCAACGGTTCCCTGCAGCCTAGCAAGGGATCGGGCCATGATCTGGTTTGGACGGTAAGCCAACGTGGCAAATCCCGGCCAACCAGGTGATTTTAATCATGGTGCTGTACGGCTCGCATCCGGCTGAACGCGATCCGCGACGAGTTCGACCTCGAAGCCGTCCTCGTTCTCAAGATAACCCGCGTATTGGTCGGTTCCGCCCGCGTGGGGATGCCGATCGGCGAACATCAACGACCATCCGTGCTCCGCCGCCGCCGCGACCAGCGCATCCACCCGCTCTGTCCCGATCACCCGGAACGCCAGATGATTCAGACCCGGTCGGCATCGATCGTGAGAGGAGGCGGTCAGGGCGGGCGACTGCTCGACGACGACGTACACACCGTCCAGCGCCCAGCTCCGGCCGTTCTTCCACTCCTGGAAGGTCTGGTATCCCATCTCCTCCAACAGCCATCCCCAGGACTTCACCGCTCGATCGAGGTCGGGCACCCAGAGCTCAACGTGATGCAGCATTTCCCCATCCTTCCATCCGTTGTCGGCGGCAGGTCCCTCCTGCCCGTCGGCCTCGAACTCCGGTTGTAAGGGAACGCGGGCGGAGACGATCAGCCGTTCCGGACGAGGTCGGCGTAGTCGGTATGACGCTCGAGCCAGGCCTTCACGAACGAGCAGCTTGGCACGATCTTCACGTCCTCGGCACGGGCCGCGTCCAGCGCAGTGCGGACGAGCGCGCCGCCCACTCCCTTGCCTTCGAACTCCGGATCGACCTCGGTGTGGGTGTAGATGATGACGCCATGGCGGCGGACGAGTTCCAGCCGCCCCGCGTACTTGCCGTCGGCCTCCGCCTCGAAGTGGTCGCCGCCGGGCGAGAGCTTCACATCGACCTGCATGGAGCCTCCTTCATCTGGCCGCCGGACGGCGGCGCATCGATCAGCTGATCTCGAACGGCATACATTCCCGACAGGTCCGCTACATGCGCGGGCAGGACCGGTCGACGGTTCGACGGCGTGTCGTGACGTCTCCCGGCGTGTCGGCCGAGGAAGGCCCCGCACGCGAGCCCAGGCACGGCACCACCTGGTGCAACGGCGGCGATCCGCTCCGCGTACGCCTCGGAAAAGGGATCCAACGAAATTATGTCGGATAAGTAAACTGAGGACGATCGCAGCGGCGCCGTTCCAGCTGACCATCGCGAGCTGGTCGGCGCCCGTCGGATTCTCGCGATGACACCGCCGTGCCGCCCTCTTTCGCCCCTCGACCGTCTGCAGAGGTTCCCCTGTGAGCACCGCCGTCCATGTCACCGCTGTGTCCGACGCCACTCCGCAAGACGTGTCGCTGCTGGCCCTGGCCGGTGAGCTCGACTACACCAACGCCGAGCGGCTCCATCACGATCTTCAGGAAGCCATCGGCCGCGAGTCGCGCGACCTCGTCATCGACCTGAGCGATCTGGCCTTCTGCGACTCCACCGGAATCCAGATCTTCCTGAACATCCGCAAGCTCGTCCACGACCGCGGCCGCGACATCGCCCTGGCCGGATTGCAGCCCCGCCTGGAAAGGCTCTTCCATCTGACCGGGCTCATCCATGCCTTCGACATCCAGCCCACCGTGGGCGAGGCCGTCGAGGCCCTGCGATCGCACCCGTCGCCGTCCTGAAATCCCGTACGGACGGGGTTAGCATGTCTCCCGTCTGCGCGTCGGGCTCGGGCGCCGGCCGGTGCGCGCACCTGTTGCGGACACCTCGACGGATATTCCGTTCGCCCGCACGGTCGTAAGTTGGCAATGACCGGGCAGGTGTTTAGCATCATGTAACTCGTCAGCAACGCCCTGATTCTGGAGCGAGTCGGCTCGCCTCCCGGTGACTGCCAGACAAGGCGACGTCAAGGGGGTGTCGTGACCGGCGACCACGGTCAGCACTGGCCGATCGACGACGATCTCACCGGCCTGCGGCAACGTCTCCTTCAGCATGCCGCTCAGGCCGGTATGAAGGGCGAGCGTCTGGACGATCTGCTCCTCGCCGCCAACGAGGCCGTCATCAACGTCCTGGAGCACGGCGGCGGCAAGGGCACGCTGAGCATCTGGCACAACGACACCTGCATCACCGTGGACGTCGTCGACGCCGCCGGTAATCTGGCTCCCCGGGACATCCCGCCGGAGCGTCCCACGGGCACGGTGCGCGGCTTCGGCCTGTGGCTGATGAGCCAGTTGTGCGACGAGTTCAGCATCGAGCAGAGCGAAGGGGAGTCACGCGTCCGCCTGCGGATGCGCCTGCACCCCACTCCCATCCTGTAGCTCTCACCAGAGGCTTCTGTAGCTCTCGCCGGAGGCCTCAGGCCAGGCCCTGACGGACGCGCGCGGGCCGTCTGCCGCGCATATGGGACGCGCGTATCGGAGGACACCTGTACGGCAGGCGCGTACAGGACGCGTACGGGAGGACACCTGTACGGCAGGCGCGCACGGATCGTCCCGGCCGGTGCACGGCCGATATATCGATCGTCTCGGCCGGACTCCGTCGATATCCTCACCGGCACCTCGAATGATCGACGCAAGGAGCCGCCATGATCCGTTACACCGACGCCGTCGACACGATCGACGCCGATCGCCTCACGGGCTTCTTCGTCGGCTGGCCGACTCCCGCCTCGCCCGAGCAGCATCTGGCCGTCCTGCGGGGAAGTTACCGAGCGGTCGTCGCCGTCGACGAGGAGACGAACCGCGTCGTCGGGTTCGTCAACATGATCAGTGACGGCGTTCTGACCGCGTTCGTCCCCTGGCTGGAGGTCCTCCCCGAATACCAGGGCCGGGGGATCGGGTCCGAGCTGATGCGGCGGGTTCTCGCCGACACCGAACATCTCTACTCCGTCGATCTCCTTTGCGAGGCGCCGCTCCAGCCCTACTACGAGCGTTTCGGCATGCTGCGCGTCCCGGGCATGACCCTTCTGCACCGCTCTGCCCTCAAAGGCTGAGACCCTCCCGCCATCGCCGTACGGCTCCCACCGGTCAGATACGAACCTTTGCCTGCGCCGGAGATCAACCCACAGGTCAGCGGGGGATGAGGAGCTTATCGTCTGTGCGCTGGGGGGATTCGATGGGCCTTCTTAGGGTGAGCCGGGTCGGCGTGGTGGTCGCGGCGGCGGGCGCCGTACTCGCCGGATGCATGCCGTGGCAGGGTGAAGAACCGCAGGACAAGAAAGACGCGGGGGTCGCCGCCAAGGCGTCGGCGGCCGCGGCCGGGCAGGCGGCCCTCCTCAAGACCAAGCTGGCGGCGGCCGCGAAGGTCCACGCCAACGAACTGGGCCAGATTCCCGTTCTCATGTACCACCGGGTGGTGGACAAGCCGTCCACCCAGGACGACCGCACCCCCCAGCAGTTCCGCACGGAGCTGGAACGGCTGGCCCAGGAGGACTACGTCCCCATCACCGCGGCCGAGTACGTCACCGGGCACATCGACATCCCCGCCGGACGGCATCCGGTCGTCCTCACCTTCGACGATTCGTCTCCCTCGCAGTTCGACCTGGACGGGATGGGCGCGCCCAAGCCGCAGACCGCCGTCGCCATCCTCCAGGAGGTCGCCCAGCGCCATCCGGGGTTCCGCCCGGTGGCCACGTTCTACGTGACACGCGACATGTTCGGGAAGGCGACCCCGGAAGAGCAGGCCCAGATGCTGATGTGGCTGCGGGACAAGGGGTTCGACATCGGCAACCACACCCGCGACCACAAGAGCCTGCGCGGCAAACCCCAGCAGCAGGTGAACGCCGAGGTCGTCGCGGGCCATGAGCTCATCACCAAGCTGATCAACAGTGGCCCGGTCACGCTGGCCCTGCCGTACGGCAACCAGCCGAACCAGAAGGAGTGGGGCCTCAAGGGCGCCTCGGGTGGCGTCTCCTACGACTACGGCGGGGTCTTCCTCGCCGGATACACCCCGGCGCTGTCGCCGTTCAGCAAGAAGTTCGATCCGCTCGGCATCCCGCGCATCCGTTCGATGGACAAGACCGGCGACTGCGCGAAGTTCTGCTCCACCGCCTGGCTCGACTGGCTGAAGACCAACGGCGACGAGCGCTACACCTCTGACGGCGACGTGAAGACGGTCGCCTTCCCGAAGTTCAAGACGCCCTTCATGATCAAGCGTTACACCGACCGTGCCCTCGCCTACTGAGCGGGCCCGCTGAGGCCACCGGGCCTGTTGAACGCCTGATCGCTGATCGGCTGGACACCTGATCGGCTGGTCGGCTGGTCGGATCGGGACGGCCGCCGTGAGGTTGCGAGGAACGGGACATCCTTCTCACGGCGGCACGGTCGTTGGTAGGTTGGCGTACGGGTGAGCCGGGAAGTCTGGTCGGCACTTCTGCAGGCGTTCCCGAAAGTGCCGAGGTGTCATGCGTGCCCGTGATCTGGTCATCGACTTCCCGACCGTCTCCCTCGACTCACCGGCGATGGACGCCGCCCGGCTGCTGGCCGACCAGGGCCTGCCCGGCCTGATCGTGGTCGACGCCGACGGCTCGCCGTCCAGCATCCTGCCCGGCACCCAGGTGCTCCGCCTGGCCGTGCCGACCTACTGCCAGGATGATCCCGCCCTGGCCCGGGTGGTGGACGAAGCGCACGCCGACGCCTTCCTGCGGTCGCTGGCCGGGCGGACGGTCCGCGAGTGCCTGCCCGCCAACCCGAGGGAGCTGCCGATCACCGATCCGGACGCCACCGTGCTGGAGATCGCCGCGCTCATGGCGCGCACCCACAGCCCGCTCGTGGCGGTCGTGGACGGCGGGCGCCTGCTGGGAGCGGTCACGCTGCAGGCGCTGCTCGAGCGGGCTCTCGTCTCGTGACGGCTCTGGCATGGCTGTCGGTCGCGGTGTTCCTCGGCGCGTACGCGCTGATCGCGACCGAGCGCGTCCACCGGGTCGCCGCGGCGCTGGGCGGGGCCGGGATCATGCTGCTGATCCACGCCACCGACGCCGGCTCCGCGTTCTTCTCCGAACGCACCGGCATCGACTGGAACGTCATCTTCCTGCTGCTCGGAATGATGATCATCGTTGGCGTGCTCAAGCAGACCGGCGTCTTCGAGTATCTGGCGATCTGGGCGGCCAAACGGGCCGGGGGGCGACCGTACCGGCTGATGGTCCTGCTGGTCGTGATCACCGCGTCCGCCTCCGCGTTGCTGGACAACGTCACCACCGTGCTGCTGGTCGCGCCGGTGACGTTCCTGGTGTGCGAACGGCTCGCGCTGCCGGTCGCGCCCTTCCTGATCGCCGAGGCGATGGCCTCCAACATCGGCGGCACCGCCACTCTGATCGGTGATCCGCCCAACATCATCATCGCCAGCCGGGGCGGCCTGAGTTTCAACGACTTCCTCGTCCACCTCGCGCCGTTGGTCGTCGTGCTGATGGTGGCGTTCGTCGGGCTGTGCCGGATCCTGTTCAGGAAGTCCTTCCGCTACGACGAGGACCGGGCGGCGGAGATCATGCAGCTCGACGAGCGGGAGGCGATCGCCGACCGGAGACTGCTGTGGCAGAGCCTGGCCGTGCTCGTCCTCGTCATGGCCGCGTTCGTGCTCCACCCGATCCTGCACTACGAGCCCTCGGTCGTGGCGATCCTCGGCGCCGGCGTGCTGGTGGCCGCCACCAAGGTCACCACCGAGGAGGCGATCCGCGAGGTGGAGTGGCCCACCCTGGTCTTCTTCGCCGGTCTGTTCGTCATGGTCGGCGCCCTGGTCGAGACCGGCGTCATCGAGCAGATCTCCCGGGCGGCGGTGAGCGTGACCGAGGGGCGGCTCGGACTGGCCACCCTGGGCCTGCTGTGGATGTCGGCCGGCATCTCGGCGATCGTGGACAACATCCCCTATGTGGCGACCATGAGCCCCATCGTCGCCGAGTTGGTACAGGCGAACGGCGGCAACGACCACGCCCAGGTCCTGTGGTGGGCGCTGGCCCTCGGCGCCGATCTCGGCGGCAACGCCACCGCCGTCGGCGCCGCGGCCAACGTGGTCGTCATCGGCATCGCCGCGCGTAACCGCACCCCGATCGGCTTTTGGGAGTTCACCAAGTACGGCCTCGTCGTCACCTTCGTCACCGTGGCGATCGCCACGCCGTACCTGTGGCTGCGTTACCTGCTGTAGAACCCCTGTCCGGACGAGCCCTGTCCGGACGAGCACCGTCCGAACGAGCACCGCCGGATGAGCCGTCGCTCAGCGCGCCACGGCCTCCTCCTCGGCCGCGGGCTCCGGGGCCCGCAGGCCTCGCACCCCCGGGGACAGCAGCGCGGCCAGTGAGGACAGGGTGACGAGCACCGCGCATCCGACCAGGGCGGGCCGCGGGCCGGTCAGGATCGCCAGCGGCCCCGCCAGCAGCAGGCCGACCGGGCCGAACATCAGGGACCCGAGGGCGTCGTAGGAACTGACCCGCGACAGGGATTCGGCCGGGATCTCCCGCTGCATCGTGGTGTTCCACAGCACGCCGAAGAGGTCGAAGCAGACGCCCATCACGACCGCCCCGGCGACGATCGTCCACAGCGGGCTGCCCAGGCCGAGCAGCAGGTAGGGCAGCGCGGTGGGGATGGTGAGAAGCGTGCCGACCAGGATGGGACGGCGCGGCCGCAGCCCTAGCGCGACGAACACGCCGCAGATCATGCCGACCGCCTCGCCCGCCAGCACCGCCGACCAGGCCGGTGCCCCGCCCAAGCTCTCCTTGGCGACCAGCGGCCCGAGCACGCCGTGCGCGGCCTGCACGGCCATCACCAGCACCGAGAACTGCGCGACCACCACCCACAGCCACTGCCGGGAGATGAACTCGCGCCAGCCGTCGCGCAGGTCGGCGAGAACCGAGTGGCTTCCGGCCGCGGAGCGCTCGGCCGGGGTGAGACGCAACGCCGCGACGAGCACGGCGGCCACGACGAACATGAGGGCGCTGACGGCCAGCGCCCAGCCGCCGCCGAGCAGGACCACCGCGGCTCCGCTCAGGACCGTCCCGGCGACGCGTGAGACGTTGGCGCCCAGCCCCAGCAGGGCGTTGGCGGTCTGCAGCCGGTCGGCGGGGACGACGTCGGGGATGATGCCGGTCAGCGCGGGGAAGAGGACCGCCATCGAGACTCCGCTGAGCGCCGCCGCCGTCACCATGGCGGGAAGCGGAGTCCATCCGGTGAGCAGCATCGCGGCGAAGCAGGCGAACGCCACCGCGTTGAGCGTCTCCCCGGCCATCATCACCCGGTGCCGGGGCAGCCGGTCCGCGATCACACCGCCCACGAGCATGAACGCCACCATCGGCAGCGCCTCCGCGGTGAGGACCGCCGACAGCGTGGCCGCCGTCGCCCCCGGCAGCGCCAGGACGCCGAAGGCGATGGCCACTGGTGCGAACGAACTGCCCAGAACCGAGATGGTCCGGGCGGTGAGCAGCAGCGCGAAGCGCCGATCCCGAAGCATGTCGAGATCGCGGCGGTAGCTGTTCACCTGCTGGCTCCCTTACGGAACGGCCAAGAGCTTCATTTTGCCGTTCTGCACCGGCGATGTCGCATCAATATTCGAGGACCGCGATCGCCGTACGACCGCGAGGCGATCGTCCCTGGAAACCCCGATCCACTGCCGGCTGCGCGGAGACCTGTCGGGGCTGCGCGAGAGACCGTCGGGACAAAGAGAAGACCCGTCGAGGCAGCGCGAGAGACCCGTCCGGACAAAGAGAAGACCCGTCGAGGCAGCGCGGGAAACCCGTCGGGACGAAGAGAGGACTCGGAAGCGAACGGCGGTCGTCAGGTGACCGGGACGATCGCGGCCTCGACGAGCGCGCCGTCCTCGATCCGCAGCAGGCCCAGGGTGCCGTGGGGTTGACGGCGCCGGTCGGTCGGCGAGCCGGGGTTGAAGATGCGCAGTGTGCCGTCGCTCTCGTCGAGCGGGATGTGGGAGTGGCCGAAGACCACCAGGTCGGCCGAGGGGAATCGGCGGCGCATCCTGGCGAGCCTGCCCTGTGCCGCGCCGCTGTCGTGGATCATCGCCAGCCGCAGCCCGTCGAGGTCGAGTTCGAGCGTCTCGGGCGCGGCTATGTCGGGCCCGTCGTTGTTGCCCTTGACGACGTGGACCGGGGCGTAGGCGGCCAGCTCGTCGAGTACGCCGGCGACGCAGACGTCGCCGGCGTGCAGGATCAGGTCCGCGCCGCGCAGATGCTCGGCCACCCGTGGGGGGCAGGACTTCCACCGCCTCGGCGCGTGGGTGTCGGCCAGGACCACCACTTTCACGGTCCCATCCTCTCTCCACGCCCCGTGCGTGGGAAAGCGGGAGCCCGCGCACGGGGCGTGATGGACGAGGCGGAGCACGACGGCGTGACGGACGAGGCGGAACGTGACGGCGTGACGGCGTGACGGCGTGACGGACGAGGCGAAGCGTGATGGGCGAGGCGAAGCGTGATGGGCGAGGACGGTGCCGATCACGGCGCGGCGGGGGCCGTCCTCAGCGGAAGTCGTCGGCGTGGTCGGCCGCCCACTGATGGAAGGTGCGGGCCGGGACGCCGGTCAGCTCCTCGACCGTGCGGGTGACCGGCTCCGGCTCGGCCACGATGCTCGCCCAGTAGTCGAGAGCGCTGTCGACGAACGTGGCCTCGCCCCAGGCGGCGAGCAGCTGCTCTCGCGCGGCCTCCCTGGGCAGTTCCTCGTAGCGTGCCGGGCGGCCGATCGCCTCGCCGATGATGCGGACCTGCTCGGCCTGGGTCACCACCGACGGCCCGGTGAGGTCGTAGGCCTTCCCGGCGTGCCCGTCGCCGGTCAGCGCGAGCGCGGCGACCGCCGCGATGTCCCGCTCGTGGATGAGCGATCTGCCGGCCAGCGCGTACGGCCAGCGCACCACGCCCTCGCGGATCTGCCCGGCCCACATCAGCGTGTTGACCGCGAACCCGCCGGGCCGCAGGAACGTCCACTCCAGCCCGGACTCCCTGATCAGCCGCTCCACCTCGCCGTGGAACATGTCCGCCGCGGCCATCGCCGACAGGTAGACGACGCGGCGCGCGTGCCCGGCGATCAGCTTCACGACCGGCGCGGCCTGTTCGGCCGCGAACCCGGGCCAGACCAGGAACACCGATTCGACCCCGTCCAGGGCCGCCTCCACCGTCTCCGGCCGGGTCAGGTCGCCGCGTACCGCCTCGACGCCTTCCGGCAGCCGGGCGTTGCCGGGGTCGCGGACCAGGGCTCGCACCGCGGCGCCGGACTCCAGCAGCAGGGGCACCACATGGCGGCCGACGTTGCCGGTCGCTCCGATGACCAGAATCATGATTTCCTCCTCGGTTGCCCCCATCCTGAAACTTGAAGTCGACTTCAAGTCAACTCGGTCCGGCCGGAACGGGTCAGAATCCGGGCGGGGGTCGCCTCCGGGCCCGGTGTGACGTGCAGGATGATCACACCGTCGTTGTTAGGTCTCCGCCACGATGTCGGCCGCGTCCTCGGGAGAGGACACCGCCGCACGGCGTAACCGAGAATCTGCTCATACGTTCGCCGGTATAGGGCCCCGAACCGGAACCGGTCGCCTTGTTCATCCGCGTGTCATCCTCTTCAGGCCTTCCGCCCGTTTTCAGGTTTCGATTCCTACGTGTCCGCGGGCGACGGCGGAATTTCAGGCCGGGTGCGGACGGCCGGGCGGACCGAGAAGGCCTCGATCGTCGATAGGGACGAAACTCTGGAAACGGGCCGCGCCGCACGAGCGGCACCGACCGAATCGGGATTTTCGAAGGGCATCGGGCGTAATACGTAAAGTGCCCGATGCGCGAGCCGGGCAGGACATCTACCGTCTGCGGCGTAGAGAGCCCTCCAGGCAAGGTGAGCCCATGCGCGCGCTAACCGTGTTCCTCTCCGCAGTCCTGCTGACCACGACCTTCACCGCGCCCGCCACGGCGGGTTCCGCCACTGCCGACGCCAAGCCCCCGCCCGGCCCGGTGAACATCGCCTACCAGCGGGCCGCCTTCACCGCGGGCACCGCCGAAGGCGTGACGACCGGCGACGCCCTGACGTTCGCCTCCCCTGCCGGGACGACCTCCTACACCGACGCGCTCGGCACCAGGAGCTGGGAGTACGCCCGCTGGACCGGTCCGGAACGGCCGATCGGCTTCGCCGCCACCGAACTGGTCGCCTCCTGGACCGCCGACACCCCGCCGGGAAGCTGGGTGCAGATCGAGGTGCGCGGCCGTCACGCGGCCGGGACGACCAAGTGGTACGTCCTGGGCCGCTGGGCCTACGGTGAGGCCGACATCCGCCGCACCTCGGTGCCGGGTCAGGCCGACGCCGACGGCACCGTCTCCGTCGACACCTTCGTCGCCGCGGCGGGCAAGCCGATCACCGCCTATCAGTTGCGCGTCACGCTGCACCGCACGCCCGGTTCCACCGTGACGCCGAGCGTGCGGACGCTGGGGGCGATGGCCTCGGCCGTGCCCGAACGCAAAACCGTGCCGGTCAGCCCCGGCGGCACGGCCTGGGGAGTCGAGCTGAACGTGCCCCGCCGTTCCCAGAGCATCCACCAGGGCCACTACCCCGAGTGGGACGGCGGCGGCCAGGCGTGGTGCAGCCCGACCTCGACCACGATGGTCCTGGGCTACTGGGGCAGGTGGCCCAGCGCGCAGGACACCTCCTGGGTCGACCCGTCCGACCCCGACCCCGAGGTGGACTACGCCGCCCGGTACACCTACGACCACGCCTACCAGGGCGCCGGCAACTGGCCGTTCAACACCGCCTACGCCGGCCGCTACGGCATGGAGGGGTTCATCACCCGGCTGCGCTCGCTGACCGAGATGGAACGCCTGATCGCGGCCGGCATCCCGGTGATCACCTCCCAGTCGTTCAAGAAGGGCGAACTGCCCGGCGCGGGCTACGGCACCGACGGCCACATCATGGTGGTGGTCGGTTTCACCGCCACCGGCGACGTCATCGCCAACGACCCCGCCTCGCCGAGCGACGACGCCGTGCGCCGGGTCTACCCGCGGGCCGACTTCGAGAACGTCTGGCTGCGCAGCTCCAGCAGCGGCGGCGTCGTCTACGTCATCCATCCGCCGGAGCACCCGCTGCCCCCCACCGTCGCGGGACTGCCCGCCAACTGGTGAGACCGGCCCGGTACGGCGCGCCTCCCACGCGCGCCGTACCGGTGGTGACCGGATGTCCCGTGGCGGGACGGCGCCCGGTCCACCGACCTGGATCATGGAGATTCCCGACAAATTTCCACCTGCTGTCTTCGTCGCCCACGACCCCTGCGAACCGGCCGCGGCCCTGGCAGCGTGGAACCGGGCCGCGGCTTCTCGCTGCGGCGTTCTCGGGGGAGACGTCGTCTCCACGACGAAAGGCAGGCATCGGATGATGGTTGTCGGATCCGACGTGGTCGTGACGGGGTTGGGCGCCACCACACCGCTGGGTGGTGACGTGGTCTCGACGTGGGACGCCCTGCTGGAGGGACGATCCGGGATCGGCGTCATCGAGGAGGAGTGGGCGGCCGGCCTGCCGGTGCGGATCGCGGGCCGGTTGCGGGTGGAGCCCACCGAGGTGCTCGATCGGGCGAAGGCCCGGCGGCTGGACCGCTGCCAGCAGATCGCCCTGATCGCCGCGCGCGAGGCGTGGGCCGACGCCGGAACTCCCGAGACGGAGCCCGAACGCCTGGCGGTGGTCATCGGCACCGGAGTCGGCGGGGTGCTGAGCACTCTCGCCCAGAACGACATCCTGGAAGCCTCCGGGGCACGGCGGATCTCGCCGTACACCGTGCCCATGCTGATGCCCAACGGGCCCGCCGCCCTGGTCAGCATCGAACTCGGCGCCCGCGGCGGCGCCCACACCCCGGTGAGCGCCTGCGCCTCCGGGGCGGAGGCGATCGCGATGGGCCTGGATCTCATCCGTCTCGGCCGCGCCGACGTCGTCGTCGCGGGTGGCTCCGAGGCCTGCGTCCACTCTCTCACCATCGCCGGCTTCGCTCAGGCCAGGGCGCTGTCCACCCGCAACGACGCACCTCAGGAAGCCTCCCGGCCCTTCGACGCGGGACGGGACGGGTTCGTCATCGGCGAGGGAGCCGCCCTGGTGGTCCTGGAACGCGCTGATTTCGCCGCGGCCCGCGGCGCCCGTGTGCATGCGACGCTGGCCGGCGCGGGCATCACGTCCGACGCCCACCACATCACCGCGGCCCACTCCGGCGGGCAGGTACGCGCCATCCGGATGGCGCTGGCTTCGGCGGGCCTGGACGCGCTCGACGTCGGGCACGTGCACGCCCACGCCACCTCCACCCCGGTCGGGGACCTGGCCGAGGCTCACTCGATCGCCGAGGCGATCGGGACGCACCCGGCGGTCACCGCGACCAAGTCGATGACCGGCCACCTGTGCGGCGCCGCCGGAGCGATGGGGGCGATCTCCACGATCCTCGCGATCCGCGACGGGATCATCCCCGCCACCCGCAACCTGGACGACCTCGACCCGGAGGTCAAGCTCGACGTCGTCACCGGCCGGCCGCGGCACGACCGGCTGACGGCGGCGCTGACCAACTCGTTCGGTTTCGGCGGCCACAACGTCTCCCTGGTCTTCGCTTCCGCCCCCTGAGCGGCCTCCACCGCTGAGCGATCTCCACCCCTTGAGCGAACGGGGTGCGCTCGCGCTCCGCCACTCGGCGCCGCCGGGCCTCCTCCGCTCCCGGACGACGGTTTCCTGAGCGCACGGGCCCGGCACGCACGGGTCCAGCACGCGCAACTTGACACAGAACTACTACAAACCTGTTATGCCCACAGGTTGACCTTGGACGGAGGGAGGTGAATAACTGTCCGTGGGGGGTCCCGCAACCCGAACCCTTCGGAGCCGCCGATGAGCAGCGTGGTCTCGCCTGTACTGGTCGGACGCGCCGTGGAGCTACAGGTTCTGATCGACGCGATGACTCACCCACCGGCGGTGGCGCTGGTGGAGGGAGAGGCGGGCATAGGGAAGACCCGGCTCGTCCGCGCCGCGCTCGGCCGTCTCGCATCCGGCGACAGGTCCGTCCTTCTCGGCTACTGCCATCAGATCCGCGAACCCTTTCCGTACGGGCCGGTGTTCGAGGCGTTGCGGGAGATCGCGGGGCGGCTGCCGGCCACCGAGGCGCTCAATCCGGTCACCGGCGCGCTCCGCGGCTACCTTCCCGAGCTGGCCTGCGCGCTGCCACCGTCGCCGGAGCCGCTGGACGACCCGCGGGCCGAGCGGCACCGCGTGTTCCGCGCGATACGCGCCCTGCTGGCGGCCGTCGGGCCGGCCGTGCTCGTGATCGAGGACCTGCACTGGGCCGATGACGGGACCCGGGATCTGCTGCGCTTCCTGACCGACCAGCCGCCCGAGGGACTGACGACGGTGGCGACGTATCGGCGGGAGGATCGGGGCACGGCCGGGTTGCCGTTGGGCCACGCCTACCGGCACCCGCCGGGGACGACCAGCGTGGTGATACCGCTGACGCCGCTGGACGTGCCGGGCGTGCGAAGTCTGGCCGACGCGCTGTTGAACCGGTCCGGCCTGTCGCCCACGTTCGTCACGCGGCTGCACGAACGCACGGCGGGCATCCCGTTCGTGGTGGAGGAGGTGATCCGCTCCTTGCCCGACGGGGAGGGGCCCGACGCGCTGGACCGCGTCGGGGTCCCGCTGCTGCTGCGCGAGGCCATGGCCGAGCAGATGGCCGGGCTGTCCGCGGCGGCGGTGAACGCCGTGCAGGCGGCGGCGGTGCTACGGCTTCCCATGAGCGAGCGGTTGATCACCGCGGTCGGCGGGAACTCCGCCGGGCTGGGCGAGGCGCTGCGCGCCGGTGTGCTCCACGAACACCCCGGCGGCCGGTACGGCTTCCGCCACGCCCTGGCCCAGCAGGCCGTGTACGACGCGATCCCCGGCCCGGACCGGCGGCTGGCGCACGAGCACGCGATGACCGCGCTCACGGCGACGGATCCCCCGCCGCTGGTCCAGCTCGCCTTCCACGCCCGGCAGGCGGGGGACATGGACGCCTGGCTGCGCCACGGCACGGCGGCGGCCAACCACGCCGCCGCGCTCGGCGACACCGCGCTGGCGGTCGAGGTGCTGGAGAACATGCTCGCCGACCCCGACCTGCCGGCGCCGGACCGGGGCCCGCTGGTGCTGCTGCTGAGCCGTCTGGCGGCGATCGGGCTGCTGGGGCTGTCGCACCAGCGGGTGGTGCGGCTGCTGCGTCACCTGTTGAGGGAGGACTTCCTCTCCCGCGGCGTACGCGGCGAGGCGCGGCTCAACCTCGGCATGGTCCTGTGCAACCAGGCGGGTGACAACGCCGCAGGACGCTCCGAGATCATGGCCGCCGTCGCCGAGCTGCACGACCGGCCGAGGTTGGCCGCCCGCGGCCTGGCCAGCCTCGCGATGCCCGGGTGGAGCACCGAGCCGCTGGCGACGCACGAGGAGTGGATGGTCCGCGCCGAGGCGCTCGTCGCGACCGCCGACAGCCCGGAACTGGCGGCGGCGGTCCTGGCCAACCGGGCCTCGCTGGAGATGACGATCGGTTCCCCTGAGGCGTTCGCCGTCGCCGCCACGCTGCCGGTCGCCGACCCGTCCGCGGCGGTCCGGCGAGAAGCCGCCCGAGCGTATTGCAACCTTCATGACGCGGCGACCACGCTGGGCGACTACGCCACGGCCGAGAAGTTCGCCCGGGAGGGCCGGCGGCTGGCGGCCGAGACCGGCGCCCTGTACCCGGCCTATCTCATCAAGGTCTCGACGATCCGCAGGGAGTGGCTGACCGGGCGGTGGGACGGGCTGCGCGCCCGGGCGGCCGCGCTGGCGGAACCGGCCACGGAGACATCACTGGTCGCGGTGGATCTCTGGCTGGTGCTGGGCCTGCTCGCGCTGGCCACCGGTGAGTGGGAAGAGGCGGCCAGACATCTCCACGACGCGGGGCTGGACGCGCCGGACGACCGCTTCCTGCCGATCGTGGCAGCCGCCGCGGGCGGGATGATCGAGCTGCATCTCGCCCGTGGCGCTTCGGAGAGCGCGGTCGCCGAGGCCGAGCGGTCGGTCGCCCGGCTACGCCGCAAGGGCGTGTGGGTCTGGGGCGCCCACCTGGTCCCGGCCGCTGTCACCGCGATCGCCCAGGCCGGGCGTGTGGACGAGGCGGCCGAGCTGGTGGCCGAATTCGCCGACGGAATCGCGGATCGGCTCGCGCCCGCAGCGCACGCCGCTCTCGACGCCGCCCGGGGCGCGCTGGCCGCCACGGACCGGCGGCACGGCGATGCCGCCGGCTTCTTCGCCCGCGCCCGTGAGGCCTACGCCGCACTGCCCCAGCCCTACGCGGCGGCGCGGGCGCACGAGGGCGAGGCTCGGGCCGGACTCGCCCTCGGCGACCGCACCGTCGCCTCGGCCTTCGCCGAACTGGCGGAGCGATTCGCCTCACTCGGCGCCACTCACGACGCCGCTCGCTGCCGGCGCACGCTACGCGACATCGGGGTGGAGGTGCAGCTGCCACGTGGCCGCAAGGGCGGCTCCGGCGCGCTGTCACAGCGGGAGAGAGAGGTGGCCCGGCTCGTCGCACTCGGCCGGACCAATCGGGAGATCGCCGACGTGCTGTTCCTGTCGACGCGCACCGTCGAAACCCACGTCGCCACCGTGCTGCGCAAGCTCGGCATACGGTCTCGGACCGAGATCGCCCCGCCTGTCTGACCACCGGTCGCGAACTCACCAGGTGACGGCGGCCCCGATGGCGAGCTGCGCTGAGCGGGCCGGCGCCGCGACGTGTTACAGGGCCAGGTCGCCCCGCCCACGCCGTCGGAGCGCATCGTGCGGTCAGGGTTGGGCAACGGTGAACGTCAGTGACCATCGGGCGAGGGCGGCCTCAAGCGATGCGCGTGACTTCTCATCCGGCTGTGGCACGTCGGTCGCCCAGGCCACGTACCCGTCTGGCCGCACCAGCAGGGCCGTGCACGGTACGGCGGAGCGCCCCTTCGTCTGGGGGCGCCCCCAGTGCCCGCCGGTAAAGTCGATCAGCAGGGGCCTGGCATCCCTGGTCAGCTCGGCCAGCCGTACTCCGTCGTCGAGGATCAGATCGGGTGCCCATCGGCCCACCAGCGGATGGTCTCCTGCGGCGTAGCCGATGTCGTTGCCCGACATGAGATCGGCGATGCGCCGGAGGTTACCCGGGTCGGCGAGTAGTTCGGCGAAGAGCGCGCGCAGCCCGGTGACCTCGCTGCCGGGGGCGATGAGGGCGGCCTGGGCTCGTGTGGACATGATCACTCGCTCGGCGACCGGGCGGCGCTCGGTCTCGTAGGTGTCCAGCAGGCTCTCCTCGGCCCGGCCGCTGATGACCGCGGCCAGCTTCCAGCCGAGGTTGACCGCGTCCTGCAGGCCGAGGTTGAGCCCGGGGCCGCCGATCGCGGAGTGCACGTGAGCGGCGTCCCCGACCAGGAGCACGCGCCGGTCGCGGAAGCGCTCGGCCAGCCGGGTGTTGCCGCCGGTGAGTTTGCGCCGCAGGTGCGGCCCTTCCCCCTCGGGCGGGCCGAGCTCGATGTCGGCGCCGAGCACCCGGCGGATGCTGGCTCGCAGCTCAGGGATGGTCAGCGGCCCTTCGGCGTCCTCCTGGCCCCATTCGGTGGTCGCGATCAGCGGCCATGGGCTGGAGGGCAGTGGCGCGTAAACGAACATGCCGTGCTCGGTGCGGTGATGCAGCAACGGCGGGATCGGGCCGTATCCGGGGACGTTCAGCCCGCCGTCGGCCGGGTCGACGAGCTCGGCGGGCACCTTGGCGTGGGCGGTGCGCGAGATCGTGTGGTCGACGGTCACCCCGGGGAAGGCGATCTGGGCGATCTTGCGCGTGATGCTGTGCCCGCCGTCCGCGCCGACCAGGTAGCGGGCTTCGATCCGGTACGGCCCGGCCGTACCGGAGACCTCGATGGCGACGCGGTCCTCGTGCTGGGTGAAGCCGGTGACCTCCTGGCCCCGGCGGATCTCCACGCCGAGCTCGATCGCCCGCTCCTCCAGCATCTGCTCGACCCTGCGCTGTGGGACCAGCAGGGTGTGGAGCGGGTTGTTCTCGAGCGCGCTCAGGTTCAGCGGCATCGCGCCGAACACGAAACCGGGAGTCGGCGCGGGCGGGTCCGTGGTTCCGGTGAGCCGCTCGTACAGGCCGCGCCGGTCGAGCATCCGCACCACCTGGCCGACCAGTCCGTTGGCCCGGTTCTCCAGGGTGCGCTCGGGGAGCCGTTCCACGACCAGCGGGTGTGCTCCGGCCAGGCTGAGCTCGCAGGCCAGCATCAGACCGTTCGGGCCTGCTCCGGAGATGACGACGTCTGTGACCATGACACCTTTCCTCGGGTGTTTGAGGGCATGACGGATCGACCGGCGCGCGGCCGGTTGATCTCTTCTGTTCGGGTGTTTGACGGCATGACGGATCGACCGGCGCGCGGCCGGTTGATCTCTCTTGTCGGGTCAGGGTGTGGGGAGTCCCGCGGTGACCTGGTGGAAGGCGTCGCGCAGCAGGTCGGCGACCGAGGGCCGCGAGTCGGCGCGCAGCAGCAGATCCGTCACCGCCAGCAAGGCGGCGTTGACCGACCCGGCGACCAGGTGCGGGTAGAGATCACGGTCGAGATCGGTGCCGGTTCGCTCGGCCACGGCGGCGGCCAGTTCCTCCTGCGCGGCCCGGCCGGCCCGCAGGAGCTCCCCTTGGATCGCCGGGTGCCGCAGCATCAGCTTGATCCCGGTGCTCCAGCCCTCTTCGGAAGGCGCCTCGTCTTCGGTCATGCCGAGGGCGAAGCGGGCCCTGACGGCGTGGCCGATGGCTTCCCACAGTGGCTCGTCGTCCGGCCTGGCACGCAGCTCCTGCGCGATCTGGGCGGCCCGCTCGTACTGCCGCGCGGCGATCGCCTCCGCCTTGCTTGAGAAGTAGTTGTTGAACGTGCGGGGCGAGACGCCCGCCTCGGCGGCGATGTCCTCCACCTTGACGTTGTCGAAGCCTCGCTCGACGGTCAGCCGGATCGCCGCCCAGCTGAGCGCGACCCGCAGCTCTTCCTTCTTACGCTCCCTCAACCCCATGAGACCACTCTACAGAAATATGCGTGACACGCAATATTTCGTGACACGCATATTTATCGGGGACAACGACGAACCCCCGGGACCGCTGTCGGGCGGTCCCGGGGGTGTCCAGCGTCTGGGCCTGTCCCTCAGGGACGGGGCCCGACTCGTGCTCAGACGGTGATGCTCCACCAGTCGAGGTGGCCGGTGTCGATGAAGTAGTTGTCGGTTACTTCCAGCAGCCACTGCCCGGCCGCCTGCTGGGTGACGGGAACCGTGTAGGTCCGGGTGCCGTACGACGTGCAGGTGGAACCGCCGCTGGAGTCGAGGAGGTACCACTTCCCGCTCGGGCCGCGGAGCCAGATCTCAAGGTCCTCGGCGCAGGTGTGATCGATCGTGACGGTCAGCTTGACGGGCGAGTTCGCCGTACCGGTCGCGGTGGAGGTGATCGGGCTCTCGATGGTTTCGAGGTCGTCGATGGCGTAGTCGGTGTCGTTGCGGAACGTGCGGTTGCCCGAGGTGCCCTGCACGGTCAACGCGTACACCGAGGTGTGGGTGGTGGTCTCGCCGGTGCCGGTGATCGTCACCTGGTAGGTGCCGGCGGGCGTCGTGGCCGTGGTGGCGATGGTCAGCGTGGAGGAGCCGCCCGAGGTCACCGACGCCGGGTTGAATCCGGCCGTGGCGCCGCTGGGCAGACCCGACGCCGACAGGGCGACCGTCTGCGCGGTGCCCGCCGTGGTGGCGGTGGCGACCGTGGAGGTCGCCGCCTGACCGGCCTGGACCGTCCCCGACGAGGGGTTCGTGGAGATGGAGAAGTCCCGGCTGGTGCTGGTGCCGACCGCGAGCTTCCAGATCGCGTACGCCGAGGCGTCGGAGGCCCGGTCGATGATGGTGTCGTTGATGTTGCTGCTGGTGTCGCACGACTGGTGGTAGCAGGAGTCGTACGCACGGCTCGCCGTACCGCCCCACTTGGCGGCTTGCGCGGAGGTCTTGGTCGCACTGGCGCCGGCCGCGACGCCGGAGGTGGCGACGCCCGCGTTGCGGAACGACGCGTCGTCGGACCGGTTGGCGCCCTCGGTGTTCTCCTCGGGCTGGAGGTTCAGGCCGTCGTAGAAGGCCTTGAGGTGCCTGGCCGCTTCGGTGGTGATGTTGTTGATGAAGTAGCCGCCGTTGGGCGAGCCCACCATGTCGTAGTTGTGGTAGACCGTGATCTTGCTTCGCTCGGTGGAGCTGAGCGAGTTGACGTAGAACCGGGAACCGTTGAGGCCCTGCTCCTCGTCGGTCCACCAGCCGAACCGCACGTGCTTGGCCATCGTCGGGTTCTTCGACGCCAGGGTCAGCGCGACCTCCAGCAGCGCCGACGAGCCCGAGCCGTTGTCGTTGATGCCCGGACCGGCCGAGACGCTGTCGAGATGGGCGCCGGCCATGACGACCTGGTTGGCGTCACCGCCCGGCCAGTCGGCGATCAGGTTCGGTCCGGCCCCGCTGGTGCAGCCCGAGGTGCAGGGTTGCCGTACCACGGTGTAGCCGGCGGCGGTGAGCTTCTGCTCGATGTAGGACACCGACGCGGTGTAGCCGGGGCCCGTGGACCTGCGGGTGCCGCCGTTGGCGGTGGCGATGGTCTGCAGTTGCTGAAGGTGGGCCTTGACGTTGGCGAGGCTGATGTCCGGCGGGTCGGTCGGTGTGGGGCCGGTGCTGACCGTCAGGCTGTAGGCCGCCGTGTGCGTGCCGGACGTGCCGGTGCCGGTGACCGTGACGGTGTACGTCCCGGCCGGCGTCGACCCGGCGGTGCTGATGGTCAGGGTGGAGGAACCGCCCGAGGTCACCGACGCCGGGTTGAAGCTCGCGGTGGCGCCCGCCGGCAGGCCGGAAGCGGTGAGGTTGACCGTCTGCGCGCTGCCCGAGGTGGTCTGCGTTCCGACGGTCGAGGTGGTCTGCTGGCCGGGCTGTACCGAGCCGGCGGCGGGGTTCAGCGACACGGAGAAGTCGTTGCCCGTCGCGGCGCAGGTCGGCTCGCCGGACTGCACCGGGACGCTGACCGCGTTCCAGGCCGCCTTGGTGGTGGCGCACTCGGGGCTGCTCGCGCCGTACAGCTCCACGGCCGCCGCCAGTGACGCCGACCTGGCGTTGGCGTACTTCCAGGTCGAGGTCTTACGCTGCAGCGCGCCCATGAAGATCTTGCCGGCCTTCTGGATGCCGATGCCGGTCACCGAGGAGGGGCCGCCGCTGCAGATCGGGCTGTTCGGCTTGCCGCCGCCCGGCGAGGAGCCCTCGGCCAGCAGGTAGAACCAGTGGTTGAACGGGCCGGCCGCGGCGTGCACCTCGGTGCTCGGGATCGAGGTGGACCAGCAGTTGGGGTCGCCCACTCGGGACGGCTCGTACATGTACCGGATCGGGCCGTCGCCGACGAGGTCCACCTCCTCGCCGACCTCGTAGTCCGGCGGGTCGTTGGGGTTGTTGGCGTAGGCCTCGGTGAGGGCGCCGAAGACGTCGCCGACGGCTTCGTTCATGCCGCCGTTCTCGTTGCCGGAGCCGGCGCCGCCGGGCGTGGTCTGGAAGACGGCGTGGCCGAACTCGTGGCCCACCACGTCGATGTTCGTGGCCTGGCGCTGGTTGTCCTGCGAGTGGCCGAAGTTGGTGGTGCTACCGTCCCAGTAGGCGTTGACGTCGTTGAGCCCGACCTTGGCCGGGAAGCCGCCGCCGTTGCCGTTGATGCCGTTGCGACCGAGCCAGTCGCGCAGCATGTCCCATTCCTTCTGGACCGAGTACAGCGCGTCCACACACGCGGTCTCCAGGTTCGTCCCGGAGCCGTTTCCCCATGCGTCGTCGGTGCCGGTGTAGGCGGAGCCGTTCTGCCCACCGCAGCGGATGCCGTTACGGGTCGTGTCGGTCATCGAGTACGAGCTGCCGGAGCCGCTCGTGCTGATGGTGACCTGGCCGTAGTAGTAGCCGTTCCCGGTGCCCGCCCGCACCTCGTCGTAGGAGTCGACGATCTTCCCGGTGCGCGCGTCGACGAACACGTGCTGCTTGCTCGGCTTGCCGTCGGAGATGCCGGAGACCAGCGCCTCCCAGGCGAGACGCGACTTGCCTCCCCAGGCCAGGACCACCAGGCGCGGGTCCGCGCTGTCGTCGGCCCGCGACAGCCGGGTCTTCGCCTTCGCGCGGGCGTCGTCGGCGGTCACCGTCGGCGAGGTCGGCACGTTCCGGGTGGCGCCGGACGCCGCCGCGGTGTCGCGCACGTTTCCGGCGGAGTCGGTGACCACGACCGCGTCACCGCCCACCACGGGCAGCCCCTTGTAGGTGCGCTCGTAGGCGACGTAGTACATGCCGCCCGCGCCCGCGGCGACAGCGGTACGCCGGTACGTCTCGTCCGAGCCCTTCTGCAGCTTGTCCAGACCGCTCGCAACGGCCTGGTCGGCCGCGGCCGCGACGAGCGCGGACGGGTCTGTGGGGGATTTGTCGTAACCCGCGCTCCCGGGAGGAGGCTTCGCGATCGCGGGTGAGGCAGGCGCCACCGCGGTCACGACGGCCAGGCCTACGGCCGCCGCGAGTACAGCTCTGCGTCTCACATGTGTTCCTTTCGTGGTCTCCACGCCGCGTCCGGCCGAGGGTCGCCCGGCGGGCACAACGGGAGTTGGGGGGTGACGGAAGAAATGCATGGCGGAATCACACCGGGCGGCTCGGCAAATGGGTCGACAAAGGCGGCTTTTCCGTCCGGCGGAAATGGTTCCCATGGTGGGAGCGCCCTCGGCCACCTGCTCGACAGAGCCTTTTTCAGCCGGGACGAAAGTGGGTTAACGGCGACCGGCCGCTCGCGGCCGATCCGCTGTTTCGATCACGACCGCCGTCGGGAGGGGCGGCCGGAGAGGGAGAGGGCGATTAGGGAGGGAAAGAGGGACGTCGCTTCATTGCGCTCCTTGCTCTTCGCTCTGCTTGCTCTTCGCTCTGCTTGCTCTTCGCTCTGCTTGCTCTTCGCTCCGCGACCACGGTGAGGATTTTCCAGGCCGCCGACCGCGCCCGGTTCGCATCCCGCGCGTGTCCGCTCCGAAAGGAGCCTTCATCTCCCGCGATGAGCGGCGAATGCGAACCGGTCTGTGCCGTGACGCTAGAGCGATGACTGAACGCTGAACATCCGTACCAATATCCGTATATATACGGAAAAACGTCTCAATGGCGATTTACGAAGAATGACATGCAAGGAAAAGAGGCAGGGCGCGAAAACAGTTGACTCCGACGCGCGACCACGGCACAGCCCGGGGATCAGCGACCGGCGGCGCGAGCCCTGTTCCGCTCCGCCTTGACGGTGGCGGTGGTCAGGGCCGCCGCGTTGGCCACCACGTACAGGGTCACCGCGACGGGAATCATCATGGGCAGGTGAGCCGCGAGCAAGGTCAGCGCGGCGACGGCCAGCAGCACGGCGCGGACGACCGCGCCGTTGCGGACCAGCGCCCTGACGACAGTGGTGGCCACCGTTCGCTCGCTGACGGTCAGTGCCGGTCGCCGTACCTGCAGGGTTGCCATGGTGTCCTCCTCGGCCATTCGGTACCATTCGGTACCGTCTGTCGAAACGGTACTACTCGGTTCCGTATTCCCTCACCAGCAACTTTGGTACCGTCCGGTACCATCGATGTGTATGGCGACCAAAGCGCGTGAGCGTCTGCTCCAGACGGCCGAAGAGCTCTTCTACGCCGAAGGCATCCACGCCACCGGCATCGAACGGATCCTGCAGGAGTCCGGCGTCGGCCGGGCGTCCTTCTACCGGCACTTCAAGAGCAAGGACGAGCTGGTCGTGGCCGTCATCACCGACCGCGACGCCCGCTGGCGCGCCTGGCTGGACGAATCGGTGACCGCGGCCGCACCGATACCGCGGGAGCGGCCACTGGCGGTGTTCGACGCCCTGGCCCAGCGCTTCGCCCGCGCGGACTTCCGGGGGTGCGCCTTCATCAACACCATGGCCGAAACGGCCGACCCCGGCAGCCCGGCCTTCCAGGCCGCCGCCGAGCACAAGCGCCGGGTCATCGCCTACCTGGACCGACTCCTGGCCGAGGCGGGCCACGCGGCGCACCGGGATCTGGCCGGCAAGCTCGCCCTGCTGATCGACGGGGCCCTGGTGACCGCCCTGCGAGAACGCACTCCCGACGCGGCCCACCGGGCCAGGTCCGTCGCCGCCACGCTCCTCATGGACTGACCCCGCTCCGGCCGCTCCGACCGGTCAGGCCGCGAGGGGGTGCGGAGCGCTGATCACGACGGCTGACGCGTGGCCGGCGGGCTCGCCGGCCCACACGGCGGGAGCGTCATGCTCAGGAACCCGGGGCCTTTTCTTTGGGCGTGGCCCGATGACGCAGGCCGTCCTGGGAGTCGACGTACTTGAGCATGAGGCGGGCGAACTCCAGACGGTCCCGCTCGGACCAGTCGACGGTGATCTGCTCGTAGGTCGCGCGCTGGTGGCGGCGGAAACGGGCCATCAGGTCGGCGCCGCCGGGACTGAGATGCAGGACCGTGCGGCGGCCGTCCAGCTGGGAGGCGGCACGGATCAGGTAGCCGGCGGAGATGCAGTCGCTGACCATGCGGCTGGCCACCGAGGGGTCCACCCCGAGGTGGTCGGCGACCGCGCCGACGGTCACCTCGCGCCCGCCGTCGCGCTCGGCCTCCAGGACGATGTTGAGGACCAGGGTGCGGCTCAGGTCCTTGGCGGGGATGGGATTCTCCACCTCCAGCAGGGAGGAGCGGCGTAGTTTCCCGAACGCCGGTCCGACCGCGTCGAGCAGCTCATCGGCCGTTCTGAACTCCTTCGTCGTCATGGGCTCCATCTTACAATCGTTGCATTCCGAAGACATGTGTTGATCTGAAAACGTATGCATGTCATCATACATGTGCACTCGCCAACGAACGGAGTCCACCATGACCATCCTCGTCACCGGCGCCCGCGGCAAGGTCGGCCAGGCGATCGTCAACCGCCTGCACGCCGCCGGCCACAGCGTCCGCGCCGCCAGCGCCAACCCCGCCGAGCTGACCGTCCCGGCCGGCGTCGAGGTCGCCGAGCTGGGCCTCGCCCGGCCCGAGACCTTCGAAGCCGCGCTGCGGGGTGTCCGCCAGGTGTTCCTCTATCCCGAACCGGACGGCATCCACGACCTGATCAAGGTCGCCGAGGCCGCCGGCGTCGAACACGTCGTCCTGTTGTCGTCCTCCTCGGTCCTGGCCCCCGGCGCCGAGAGCGACCCGCTCGCCGGCCACAGCCTCCGTGTCGAGCGCGCGCTGGCCGGCTCCGAGCTCACCTGCACGTTCCTGCGGCCGGACGCCTTCGCCAGCAACGCGCTCGGCTGGGCCTACTTCATCGGCCAGAACCTGCCGATCCAGCTCGCCTACCCCGACGCCGACATCGCGCCCATCCACCCCGACGACATCGCCGACATCGCCGTCGAGGCTCTCACCGGCGACACGCTGACCGGCCGCGAGGTCACCCTCACCGGCGCGCGGTCGCTCACCTTCCGCGAGCAGCTCGCCGTCCTGTCCGGCGTCCTCGGCCGTGACATCCCCGTCGAGAAGATCACCCGCGCCGAGGCCGAGCAGCAGATGAGCCGCCACATGCCCGCTCCGATGGTCGGCTCACTGCTCGACCTGTGGGCCGCCGCGTCCGCCGGCCCCGCCGCCATCGCCGACACCACCGAGACCCTCCTCGGCACGCCCGCCCGCAGCTTCGAGCAGTGGGCCCGCGAAAACGCCGCGGCCTTCACCCAACGCTGATCCGACGGGCCTGCGGCCCGTCTCCTCCCCCTTAGGCAATCCCATGACCACCACTCTGGCCTCCGCCGGACCCCAGACCTCCGACCGTCGCCGGTGGGCCGTCCTCGCCGTCGTCCTGTTCGCCGCGATCCTCGACCTGCTGGACGCGACGATCACCAACATCGCCGCCCCGACCATCGCCGCCGACCTGCGCGGCGGGGACGCCCTCGTCCAATGGCTCGGCGCGAGCTACGCCCTGGCCATGGGCGTCCTGCTGGTGGTCGGCGGACGACTCGGCGACAAGTACGGCCGCCGCCGCCTGTTCCTGGCCGGGATCACCGGATTCACGATCATGTCCATCGGCTGCGGACTGGCCACAGGCCCCGCGTCCGTCGTCGTCTTCCGGCTGCTCCAGGGAGCCTTCGGCGCCCTGCTGATCCCCCAGGGGTTCGGCATCCTCGGCGCGGTGTTCCCACGCGACGAGATCGGCAAGGCGTTCGGCGTGTTCGTCCCCGCCCTGGGCCTGTCCGCGATCGGCGGTCCGGTCCTGGCCGGGTTCCTCATCCAGGCCGACCTGTTCGGCCTCGGCTGGCGCCCCATGTTCCTGATCAACATCGTGCTCGGCGGCCTCGCGATCGGCCTGGCCGCCCGGATCCTGCCCCGCGACGCGGGCGACCGTACGGTCACCGTCGACGGCCTCGGCTCCGGTCTCCTCGCCGCCACGATGCTCGGCCTGCTCTACGGGCTGATCGACGGCTCCAGCCACGGCTGGACGGCCGTTCCGATCCTGGCCCTGGCCGTGGGCACCGTCTTCTTCGGCCTCTTCTGCCTGCGCCAGCGCAACGCCGCCAGCCCGCTCATCGAGCCCTCGGTGCTGAAGAACCGCGGCTTCACCTCCGGCCTGATCCTCGGGCTCGTCTTCTACGCCGCGGTCTCAGGGCTGCTGTTCGTCCTGTCCCTCTTCCTGCAGGACGTCCTGCACCGCACACCGGGCCAGGCGTCCCTGGGCCTCGCGCCCCTCGCGGCCGGCATCATCGTCGCCTCGATCGCCGCGCACAACCTTCTCGCCCGCCTTGGACGCACCCTCGTCCTGATCGGCCTGGCCCTGGTCCTGGCCGGTACGGTCTCGCTGCTCGTCCTGGTGCACACCCAGGGCGCCGCCCTGCCCGCCTGGGCGCTCATCGCCCCGGTGTTCGTCTGCGGCCTCGGCCTCGGCACCTGCTTCGGCACCGTCTACGGGGTCACCCTCGGCGACATCGACCCCAAGGAGTCCGGCAGCGCCAGCGGTTCGCTCTCCGCGGTCCAGCAGCTGGCCAACAGCATCGGCGCCGCGGCCATCACCACCGTCTACTTCCACTCCTCCCACGGTACGGAGCAGAGCCTGGCGGTCGTCGCCGTCCTCACCCTTGTCTGCTGCGCCCTCGTCCGGCTCATGCCGCGCAACGCGCAGCCTCAGCACCACTGAACGCCTCAGGAGACATCATGCACACCACCAAGCCCATCGGTTACTGGCTCAACCGCACCGACAAGGCCCTCACCGACCACATGAACTCCATCCTGGACGAGTTCGGCCTCACCCGGATCGCCTGGCAGGTCCTCAACGTCGTCGAGGACAACCCGCGGGCCGCCGACGCCGACGTCCTGACCGTCCTCGCGGCCAACGCCGACACGCCCACCCTGACCGCCGCCATCGACACCGTGCTCGCCGACGGCTGGGCTTCCCGCCCCGAGCCGACCCTGCTCACCCTGACCGACGACGGCAGAGCCCGCCTCACCGAGGTCGCCGAACGCGTCGCCGCCTTCCGCGACCTGTCGACGCGCGGCATCTCCCTCCAGGAGTACCGGACGGCCGTCAGCGTCCTCGAACGCATGACCGGCAACCTCGAAGCCAGGTAACGCCCTACATCACCGTCTGCCTTGACGCCCCTGCATACCCGATCCTCCCGATCGGGCATGCAGGGGCGTCAGGACCCGCCTGAGCTGCGGGGAAGTGGTCCATCGGCGGATCGCGGCGGCGGGCGGGCCGTCGTCCCCACCATGGGGACAGCCCGCACGCCGCCACCGAGATCACCAGCGTCCGGGACCGGGGCTGGAACCGCGTAGGTCAGCGGCCGTTCACCGCGGGGGCGTGATCGGCGACCGAGACCTTGAGCTGCGCCGAGGAGGTCAGCACGGTCCCCACCGGCGCCTCGGCCCGGTCGGCGTCGGTGACGACGCTCCGTTCACCGAGGTACATGTAGGTCTCGCGGTCGAAGATGTACTCGTGCCGCTCACCGAGCACCGGGTCGATCCTCGCCGCGGCGATGCCCGTACGGCCCGCGGCGTCCACGGCATGATCGACGGAGACGACGCCGGGGATGGCCGCCGCCGCGCGGAACAGCGCGGCGCGTTGCGCCGCGGGCAGGTACGCCTCCGAGAGGAGACCGTTGACACGCGCCCAGGCCTCGGTATCGGCCTGGGGATCGTGTCCGAGCCGGGTGTAGAGGTGTTCGTACATTTTCGCCGGATCGGTGGGCAGCCGGCTCACGTAGGCGTAGTCGTTACGCAGGAACTCGGCACGCTGGTCGAAGTCGGCGAGCTTTTCCGGGCCGCTGCGGCCGACGGTCTCGCGGGCCTCGGGCGGGATGGGCCAGCCGGGGAACGGCTTGGGCGCCAGTTCCTCGGCCTCGATGACCCCACCCGTCGAGTCCCCCTTCACCGGCAGCCAGACCTTGCGCTTCGACCGGGACAGGTAACGCTCGGGGCGTCCGTCGCGTCCTTCGCCGTAGGAGGGGTTCATCGTCTGTGATTCGAAGACGAGGAACTGTCCGGGCTTGGGGTGCAGTTCCGGGGTCCTGTCCACGTTCTCTGCGGCCCGCTTGAGGACTTCGGCCGCCGCCACGGGCATCGTGTGGATGACCGGGGGATCACCCGCCTCCGAGCCGACGGCGACCGTCATGCCCCCGGCCGCCACCGCGGCGGCCAGTCCCACCGCGAGACCGAGCCGCATACGAGGTGTGAAGCGCCGGCGCCCCACGGCGCGTTCAACGCCTATGGGCGCTGAAGCGGCGATGGCGGCCAGCAGCCGGTCCTCCTGTGCGCGCAGGCGGGCCGGGTCGGACTGCGGGATCTCCGAGCGGAACCGCTCCAGCCGGGTCATCTCGTTCATAGGGATTCCTCGCTAACGGTGGCCATGGGATTGATCCCGCCGAGTTCTTTGCGGAGTTTCTTTCGGGCCCGGTTGACGCGTGACTGCACGGTTCCCAGGCGTACGCCCAGCGCCTCAGCGGTCTCCGAGTAGCTGAGTCCGCCCCATGCCACCAGCAGCAAAGCGTCGCGATGCCCCTTGGGCAGCGCTGCCAGCGCACCCGCCAGGCTCCGGCGGGAGGCCTCGGCGCTGAGCCGCTCGTCGCTGCGCTCGGTGAACGATGCCGTCACCGGGTCGACGCCGGTGCGTTCCACGAGACGTAGCTGCCGCACCTCGGTCCGCAGGTGCCGGCGCATCAGGTTGGTCGCGATCCCGTACAGCCACGGCCGCGCGTTCCGGCGTGACAGGTCATAGCCGTCGCGCTGCCGGAACGCCGCCAGGAAGGTCTCGGCCACCACGTCGTCGGCGGCGTCATCTCCCAGCCTGCGCGTGACGTAGCGCGTGATGTCCGGGGCGTGGCGACGGAAGACTTCGGCGAATACCTCGGGATCGCACCGGGACCGTTCGATGAAAGAGGCGTCATCGACCTCTGCCCGGCTCGGCTCGCTCATTCTGTGGCCTCTCGGCTCTGGATCAGGACACCTGTTGTTGCCAGGCCGGCCGCGCCCTGTTCCCGCCCGATCCCATCGCGCCCGTCTCGCAGAGTGTCACCGCCTGTCTCCGCCCTACCCGCCGCCGATGGAGACGGCGGTGAGGACGGTGAGCCCGATGGCGCCGCCGACCCGGCGGATGGTGTTGATCAGCCCGCCGGCCGGACCGTGCCCCAGAACGGATCGTCTCCCGTTCCGTCTCCGCGCCCTGGAGAAGATCCTCGACCGCCCGGTCTTCGCTCACATCGCTTGACCTCGGTCGTGTGGTTCCCGAAGGGCGAGAGCCACGGACATGTCACCTGATCACGACCTGCCGCGCCGCCGGAAAAGCCACCAGCCCGCCGAGGCGAGACCGGCGGCCGCCGCCACCACACCCGCATAGAACCAGAGCGATCCCGCTCCGCCCCGCGACGCGGCAGGTGAAAGCGAAGGGGAAGGGGGAACGGCGGTCGCCGTCGGACGGGCGGCCGGGCCGAGAGCGGTGAGCAGTCCGGCGGTCAGTGGCGTGGCGTCGGGGATGCCGTCCGTCAGCCGCAGAGGCCCGTCGCCCGAACGGATCATCCGGTTTCCGGCGCACAGTGAGGTGTGCAGGGAGACGCCCGGATCGGTGGCGAACAGGCCGGACTCCCCGGCGGAGGCGAACACCAGATACCGGGTCCCGACGTCGAAGCGGTATCCGCAGGAGTCCTCGTCCGAGTTGGTGGCCACCTGGAATTCGGCGTCCGCCCTCCCCTTGTAGACCTGGTCGGCGCGGAAGGTGTAGACGATCGGTGGCCTGGGGCCGAGAGGGTCGCCCTCGACCCGGCGGGCGGCCGTCACCGTCCCGGTGAAGACGGCGGCCGACTCCTCCACCTGAGCTTTCGGCCCAAGCTGGGCGCACGAGCAGGCGCACGCCGTACCGGGAGTGATCGCGAGGGTGGCGGCGATGAGCAGGAGAACGGCCAGAACCCGATGCCTCATGCCTTCATCACGTACCGCTCCAGGCGGTGGTTCGATGGCGGGCGATGGACGTTCGAGAGCGGGAGTCGCGGTATGAACGACGAGACGGCAGCGCTGCTCTTCGACGTGGTCGAACGGCTGGAGAAGAGCATCGTGGCACGCGACCGATTGAAGTCCTCAGTGCTCCGGCCCCGCAGAAGGGGCTACCGGCTACCTGAGAGCTCCTGCCCCGCAGAGGAAGCTACCGGCTGCCTGAGAAGGGTGCGCGGGGCAGGGTCGTCGAAGGCCGACAGATACACCTCGTGATGCAGGCCATTGTGTACAAGTCCGTGTTCGGTCATGAAGTCGTCCATCACCTTCAGCGACACGTGCTCTTCGCTGTAGGGACCTTCGTGGATCAGTTCCACGCACCGTCCCTCGGTGAAGGTCACGACCTGCACCCGGTCGACCGCCGCACCGGAGACGCGCGCGGTCTCCCTGGCGGCGTCGGCCGTTCCGGGCTCCGGCAGGTCGGGCAGCGGCAGCAGCAGATGCCAGCGCCACTCGTCGCGCGATACCTCCAGGTACGGCCGCTCGTCCTCCACCCACCAGCGGCCCTCCAACGGCCCTGCCTGGACGTTCATCACGGCGGCGACGGTATAGAGGGCCTGGATCGCCGAGACGTGCTCGGGTCCGCCGGGCGCGCCGCGCCCGGTGACGTTCAGGCAGGTGACAGGGCCATGGTCGATCAGCTGCGGGGTCATGACTGCTCCTCCAAAGGGATCAATAGGTGGGTGACGAGCTGTTCGGGTGCAGTAGTGGCGGGATCGGACACGTACACCTCGCGGAGCGGACCGCGGATTTGGTGGCGGTGCTCGGCGCACCAACCCAGCAGGGCGTGACCGGTGAGCGAGATCTGGTCGTAGGGGCCGACGTGGGTGGCGCAGGCGAAGTCACCGCCCGGGAGTACGTCCGGCTCGGTCCCCGGCACCGGCTCGCTGGTGACCAGGGCGATCGTGATCGGCATCGGCTCGGTCAGGTCGACCGGGAACAGCCCGATCAGCTGACTGTCATGGAGGCCGGACGTGCTGGACATCAACCGGGCGATGGCCGCCGACGTGACCCGGCCGATATTCTCGGGGCCCATCGCGCTGTCTCTGACCACCGCGACTCTGCGCGCCGGTTCGGTGACGAGACTGACCTGCGTCCGCGGGAGTCCCTCGGCCATCACCCGCTCCAGTGCCCGTAGCGTACGCCGCCGCCGGGCCAGCTCCGCCTCCAGATCGTCATGCACCCTCTCCAGAGCGCCCGTCGTGCCCGACAGCACTTGATCGATGACCGCCAGCGGCACGTCCAGAGAGCGCAACAACCCGATCGACAGAGCTTCGCGCGCCTGCGCGAAACGGTAGTAGCGGTAGCCGGTCTGCTCGTCCACATGGGCCGGCACCAGCAGCCCCAGCTCGTCGTAACGACGCAACTGCTTGATGCTGAGGCGACTGATCCGGGCGAACTGCCCGATCGGCAGCAGGTCTCCGTCCATACCCTCTAGCTTGGGGTCTGCCCCGAGGGGAGAGTCCAACTCCGGGATCGTCTTCGGCCGTTGTCACGCAGTTTGTCACTCACCCAAAGAGGCGCTTCGCCCGCCCTTCCAGGACCGTGCTTCGCCCGGAAGAGCGGGTTGTAGCACTTGGGGGGCAACGCCTGGCGGGTGCCCCCCGAGTGTTACAGCCGCTCTATCGTCAAGGCGGTCCGCCAGTTGAAGCGTGAGCATGGCAGCGGAACGTCCGAAAGGCGGCAGCGCTGGACCGTTGCCGAATGGCTCTCAGACTGGATCAAGGTGGCGTCGCTGCGCGTCACCGCACGGCCCTACGTTGTCCGCCGACCGGGCATGCGGTCTGGAGGCCGGTCCCGGCCGGCCGGGCAATGGTCACCGGCGACGGACTCAGCCGCAGTTCGTCCCGTACTTGGAGGCGACGGTGCTGTCGACGCGTCCCCTCCAGTCCACGCATGAGTCGGTCGCGAGGACATACACAGGCCCGGCGTAGCGGGTGAAGTATCCCTCGTCCTTGGTAAAGCTCTCCACGGAGGACTTTTTGAGATATGCCCCCATGAACGTAGCGCTGCCCTGGGTGTTACGGACTACCACCAAACAGTTCCACCCGTTGTTGTACGTGAGGAACATGGTGGCGTCGCCGCCGACCGCCGCCGAGTTCACCACTGCGTAGCCCGCCCCGCACTCGCCGCCGTACGACGCGGCGGACGCTGGCGCGGCAGCGGTCATCGATCCGGCGACCGACGCCGCGGCGAGCATCCCGGCCAAGGCTAACTTGGACAGCTTCATTGACGACCTCCTGATTTCGGACACTTACAAGTCGCTTTACGTCACGGCAAGCTATCCGAAAAGCCTTAATTGATCAAGGTCGGTGAGCCGGACCATTCGGCGCCGAGCCTCCGGGCGTTCCCCTTGAGGACTGGACACCTGAGACTGAGGACTGGACACCTGAGACCCTGGATCCTGCTGGTCTAAAACTGGCAGACATCGTTGACAGCTGGGTCTCCGGCCACTACGGAGACCGTCTATGTCCACCCCGAACCCCCCACTCGATCAGTGAGGCTGGGGGTGATCTGGGCGGCGCTGCTGTCCGGACAAGCCCGATAGACCAGGCGTGGCGGCGTGGGATCTGGAGGGACGGCGTCGCCACGCCTGCCAGGGGTCACCCGGCGGATTCCTGGCCCGTTCCTCCCCCGCCCCCGACGGCGACCCGGTGCACCACGTGCGGGAGCGGAGACGGCCGGCGCAATCCGAAGGACCCCGAAGGGGCCGCGAAGCTCGGCATGGCGGGGCCGGAGTTTGATTAAGGTGAGGGCCGTGGACGTCCGTGACCCCGACGGCCCTGATAGTGGCGACCTTGTGATGAAGATATGCGCCCTGCTGGACCGCGCCGGGTTCAATACCGCCTCTTCGTCCTGCACTGTGCCCTATGACATGCAGGTTCGCTACGACCCCGGCCGGGGCGTGGCGCTGGCCTGGAACCCGACCTTCTTCGCCGACGCCTCGATCTCGAACATGGCCGGCCGGTACCGCGGTATCCGCACGGCGGTCCACCTGGCCGCGATGAGCGTGGTGATCCAGGCCGGCTACCACGCTACCTACGATGCCGGCATCGGCGAGGCGCTCATCACCGGCCGACCGGCTACACCCGACACGTCTGCGCGATGACCGTGCCGTACGCCACCACGAAGTCGTGCGGGCATGGTCTGCGGTCACGGGACCCTGCGCTTCTCGGGCCCCGTGACCGCCTTCACCGCTCCGGCCGCAGATGCCGCTGACCACGCCCTTTGCGGGCAGCCGTTAGAAAGGCCGTATTCGTGGCAGGAGACGCCTGCCTGCCCTGACTCCCGCAGGCGCAAGGAGCCGAGCATGACTTCCGCCACCGATCGTGATCCGGCTTTCGCCGTCTC
Organism: Streptosporangium sp. CA-135522; assembly: GCF_050949235.1. Classification (NCBI taxonomy): domain Bacteria; kingdom Bacillati; phylum Actinomycetota; class Actinomycetes; order Streptosporangiales; family Streptosporangiaceae; genus Streptosporangium; species Streptosporangium sp. CA-135522. Next base: position 31,115 of record NZ_CP192026.1, on the reverse strand, counting down.
GGCCGGTCTGCACGACGACGCGATCATCGTGCGCCCTGCCGGAGAACTCGACCTGGCCTCGACGCCGATCCTGCGCGCGCAGCTGGAACGTATCTGGGCGCTGCCCGACGTCGCCGTCCTCATCATGGACCTGAGTGAGGTGACCTTCTGTGACTCCACCGGCCTGGCCGTGCTGATCGCGACCTTGCGTCGTAGCCGGGAACGTGGTGCCCGGCTGATGCTCGCGGGGATCACCGGCATGCTGGTTCGGCTGCTGGCCCTGACCGGCCTGCGCGATGCCTTCGCCATCTACCCCGACGTCACCGAGGCGTTACGCGCGGCCGCCGGCCGATCCGCCGACCACAGCGCCGAGCCGCACAACCCAGCGTCGTAGTAGGAGGAGTTGGAAAGGTGTCGTCGGCGGCGCGCGGGCGCCTCACGGATCGTGTGTGCTTCGGGCGCAGATCGTCTGGTCCGACAACATGCCATTCCCCGGCCTCTGCCACACGAGCCAGGGCAGGCCCGAGATCGCTCCCAGGAGTGACGACACCGGTCCATCGGTCGAGAAAGCTTCTCCCGTGAACGTCAACCACCGGTTCAAACCGGTTTCCCTGCTCCGTTTCATCGAGTCACCGCTCGCGGACGTGACCATCGGCGCAGCGCTCTGTGTCGTCGCGTTGCTGGAGATCTTCGGTTCGGAAGGTGGTCGCCACTGCACGGTGGGTCGGACCTCGTCGTCTTGCTGGCGGCCCCGATGGCTACCGCGCCACAAGCGGTCCGCCGCCATCAGCCATGGCTCGCCGTCGTCCTGACTTTGGTCGGTGTCGGCGCGACGGTGCTCAGCGCCGGCTCACTGATCTTCCTGGATCTGCCCGACCTCCCGCTTGCCGTGATCGCCTCGGGCATGCTCTCCTTCTACACGGTCCTCCGTCAGCTCAGCCGCAAGGGGGCGTGGCTCACGGCGGCCGTCGCCGCGGCCTTCGCCATCCTCTTCGATCGGACCCTGGGCCGATACGACGGCGAGGGTCTGCTGTTCATCGCCCTCGCCGTGATCGCTTTGAGCACCTTGGGCGCGGACCTGCGCCGGAGCCGTACGGAGATCGAAACGGCGCGCGCGGACAACCTGGAAACCCTCAAGAAGCAAGCGGCGATGGCGGAGAGGAACAGGATCGCGCGGGAGATGCACGACATCGTGGCACACTCGATCTCGATGATCGCCGTCCAGGCCGAGACCGCCCCCTACACGCTTCCCAAGGTCGACGACTGCGCCCGGCAGGAGTTCGTCGAGATCGCGGTGAGTGCCCGCACCACGCTCACCGAGATGCGACTCCTGCTCGGCGTGCTCCGCGCCGACATCCCGGCCGTGGCGGAGACCGCGCCGCAACCGGGGCTGGCGCGGCTCCACGAGCTCATCGAGCAGCACAACGGCCAGGTGGACCTGGATGTGATCGGCGAGCAGGTGCCTATGCCGCAGGCCGTGGACGTCTCGGCCTACCGGATCGTTCAGGAGGCGCTGACGAATGCCCGCGTCCACGCGCCGGGTGCTCGTGTCTCGATCGAGCTCGCCTACCGTCCTTCCCTGCTGGTACTGCGGATCACCGACGACGGCCCCGGCCCCTCCGGAGCCCCCTCCGACGGGCACGGCCTGGTCGGCATGCGCGAGCGCGCCCTGGCCCTGGGCGGCTGGTTCGAGGCCGGCCCCGGCCCCGCCGGCGGCTTCCTCATCCAGGCGGGCCTCCCCCTGGAATGACCTCCCCCGACGACCGGATCCGGGTGATGGTCGCCGACGACCAGCCGATCGTGCTGCGGGGGTTCGCCGCGGTGCTCGGGGCGCAGCCCGACCTCACCGTCGTGGGCACCGCCCCCGACGGCGCGCGGGCCGTACGGCTGGCCCGGGAGACCCGTCCGGACGTCGCCCTGCTGGACATCCGGATGCCGGAGATGGACGGCATCGAGGCGGCCCGCCGGATCCTGGAGACGGAGACCACCAGGGTCATCATGATCACCACGTTCGATCTGGACGACTACGTGTACGACGCGCTCTCCGCGGGGGCGAGCGGGTTCCTGCTCAAGGACGTCCGGGCGAACGACCTTGCCGACGCGGTGCGGACGGTGGCACGCGGCGACGCACTGCTCGCCCCGAAGGTGACCGGGCGGCTGATCGCCGAGTTCGCCCGGCAGCGACGGCCCGCCCCCGCGGGCAGCCCGCTGACGCCACGCGAGACGGAGGTGCTGCGGCTGGTGGCCAGGGGGCTGTCCAACGCCGAGATCGCGGCCGATCTCGTGGTCACCGAGCACACCGTAAAGACCCACGTGGCCCGGCTGCTGGCCAAACTGGGCCTGCGCGACCACACCCAGGCCGTCATCCACGCCTACGAGTCGGGCTTGGTCGCCCCGCGCACCTGACATTCGCCGGCCCCTGATGAACGGGGACGCGGCCAGCGTGATCCTATGCGCGTGGGCCCTGGTCGAGGAGGGCGTGCAACTCGGCGGTTTCGAGGATATGGGCCCGTGAGGGAAAGACCTGATGGAGCAGGACGTCGTGCGCTTCGGGGTCGGGGTCGGCGACGCCGTCGGCCAGGACGTAGAGCTGGTAGTCGCGGTCGGCCGCGTCGAGGACGGTGGACAGGACGACGCCGCTGGTACTGATGCCCGCGATGATCAGAGTGGTGATGCCGTGTTCGCGCAGCCGCTGATCGAGGTCGGTGGTGGACAGGCCTCCGTAACGGATCTTACGCACGACGATGTCTCCGTCCTGGGGAGCGAGACGTTCGTGGATAGCGGTGTCAAGGTCTGCGTGGTGCATGAGACGGTACTGGGCGATCGGTGCGAAAGACCTGTTGGTGAGCGGGATCGCAGCCCAGTCGGCCTCGGTGAAGCCGACTCGGACATAGGCGACGGTGCCGCCCTTGGCGCGAACGTCGGCGATTACCTTTTCCATGCGTCCCAGCAGGGCTTCACCGTCGCTTTCAGGTAGCAGCGCGAGGATCGCGGGCTGATAGTCCATGACGAGCAGGGCGGTGTGTGCGGGGTCGAGCGCGGAGGCGGTGCTCATGCGAGTGCTTGCCTTTCCGGTGGCGCCTGGTCGGCGTTCTTGAGTTGGGGCGTGCGGTCGTGTCGAGGGAGGAGGAGCGAGGTCGCCAGGAGGAGGAGACCGGCGATCGCGATCGCGGTGCGGGGACTGGTGAGGCCGGCCAGCAGGCCCCACACGCCGGTCATGGCCGCGATGGTGGCTTTACTGGTGATCGACCAGGCAGCCAGCGTGCGGGCGACCCGGTCCGGCGGGAGCCGTTCGAGCCGGTAGGTGGCGAATACCGGGTTGAACACGCCCATGCAGGTGATCAGCCCGAGTTCGACGGCGATGACGAGGAAGAGCCCGGTGGGGCCCGGGCTGATGAAGGCCAATCCGAGTGACCAGCACGCGCGCAGCGTCCCGGCGGTGAGCATGACCTTGTGCTGTCCGAACCGTGCGAGGAGCGGGCGGGCCAGTCGCGAGCCGATGAGGCCGCCGATGCAGGGGACGCCGAAGGCGAGGCCGTACTGCCAGGGTGCGAACCCGAGATCGCCGAGCATGAGGACGGCGAGCAACGGTGAGGCTGCCATGATCAGGCCGCTGACCAGGACGGTGTTGAAGAACAACGGGCGCAGCGCCGGACTGGCGAGGATGTACCGCCATCCCTCCAGCAGGTCGCCGGCTCCAGGCCGGGGCGGTGTGGCGGTTCGCGCGGGACGTGGCTCCCGCCCGCCGATGGCGCGGATCCCCGCGGCCGAGAGGAGGAAGCTGACCGCGTTGGCCGCCATGCTCGTCACCGGGCCCACCAGCCCGATCGCGGCGGTACCGAGCGGCGGCCCGAGCGCGGTGGCGGTCCAGGTCGTGGCCTCGAACCGCCCGTTCGCAACGAGCAGGTCCTCGGACCGGACGAGCGCCTTCAGACATGCTCCGCTCGCAGCGGTGAAGGCGATGTCGGCCGCGCCGACGACGACCGCCACGACCAGGAGCTGAGCGAAGCTCAGCCAGCCGAGCACGTAGGCGGCGGGAACGCTCATCAGCGCCGCGAACCGGATCAGGTCCATCGCGATCATCACCGGCCGTTTGCGCCGGAACTCCACCCACGGCCCGAGCGGCACCGCGACCACCGCCCCGACCGCGAGCCCCGCGGCGGCCAGAACCGACACCTCGGTAGGCCCCGCGTCCAGAGCGAGAATCGCGATCAGGGCGAACGCGTCGAACGCGAGCCGTGTGCCGAACGTGCTGACCGCGTATGCGGCCCAGAACCACCTGAACTGCCGCCCCAGCGACCTTCCCAACGCGCACCCCGCCATCTCCAGGAAACAACCATTCGTTGATTTGAGAGATCAAAATGCGTAGCTAGTAGGCATGTCAAACAACCGGCTGGCCGAAGGTGAACAACTGTGAGTTGTACACTAAGGTCGTTTGGTGTGGATCTCGATGCTGTGCGCACGTTCGTCGCCGTCGTAGACACCGGCCAGTTCCAGGACGCCGCCTCAGATCTGTCGATCACCCAGCAGGCCGTCTCCAAGCGCATCGCCGGGCTGGAGAAGGACCTCGCCGTGCGGCTGTTCACCCGCACTGCGCGCGGGGCCCGGCTCACCATCGACGGGCAGGCGTTCCTGCCCCACGCGCGCGAGCTGCTGCGCGTCGCCGAGCGCGCAGTCGCGTCCGTGCTCCCCGGCAGCCGTCCGCTGCGCGTCGATGTGATCGCCTCACGCAGCGCGGCCTCGGGCCTGATGCGCGGCTTCCACCGCGCGCACCCCGAGATCGAGCTCGACGTGGTGATGCTGTTCGATGTCGAGACGGCCGTCGCCGCCATTCGGTCCGGTGCGATCGACGCGTCCTTCCGCGCCGTCGCCGTACCCGGCCGGCCCCTTCCCGAGGACATCGAGTCCGTCCGGGTGCTCGACGAGGCGCTCCAGCTCCTCACCGGGCCCGCCCACGCGCTGGCCGGCGCCCGGTCGGTGACCGTCGCTCAGCTCGCCGGGCACCGGATCTGGATGCCCGGCATCGTCCCCGGTACCGAGTGGGCCGCCTACTACGACGATCTCGTCGCCGAGTTCGGCCTCACCATCGAGGCGACCGGCCCCAACTTCGGCTCCGACGCGCTCCTCGACACCATTGCCGACACCCCGGCCCTGGCCACTTTCATGGGCGAGCAGACCCGCCTGGTCTGGCCCGCCGACCACGGCCTGCGCCGCATCCCGGTGATCGACCCGACGCCCGTCTACCCGCACTCGCTCCTGTGGCGCCGCGACAACCCTCACCCAGCGCTGGCCGCCCTCCGCGCCCACCTCGCCGCCACAGCGGCCGGCCACGCCGCCGCCGGGACCTGGGCGCCGGGCTGGGTGATTCCGCACTGAACGCCGCCGCGTCTGCGATCATCGTGGCCGGATCGACGGACGGTGGCTCGGGGCAGGCATGGCCGTCGACACGCGGCGAAGTTCTTCTTGGGCTGGGCGCGGTTGGACGCCGTAGCGAGCTTCCCGGCCTGCGCCACGTCTGGCCGCCGACCGCATCGCTGGTTCAGGGACGCGCGATGGGTGGAAGATCATCGATTTGATTGAGGATATCCAGTATACTCAATGAGGGAGTGGCTGGCGTGTGCTTGCCAGCGGACCACCGGCCGTCGGCCGGTCCGAGGGTCGTTCGCGAGAGATCGGGGATTGTTCACGTGACGGATGCCGTTTCGCTGCCCCCCAAGGTGTCGCGGGCCGAGGTGCTGGTTCGTGAGATCGAGGGCCGGATCCTGTCCGGCGAGTGGGTGCAAGGTGACCGGCTGGGAACGCGCGCGGACCTGCGGGTCAAATATGGGGTCGCCGCCGCCACAGTGAGCGAGACGGTCCGCATGCTGGAGGCCCGTGGGCTGGTCGAGACCCGGCCTGGCAACGGAGGTGGGATCTTCGTCAGTGAGCCGGCCGCGTTCGTGCGCCTCGGCCACAAGGTTCTGGAACTGCACAGCGAGCCGATCACCGTAGCCGACTGCCTCGCCGTGCGGGACCACCTTGACCCATTGGTCGTGGTGGAGGCCGCGCGGCATCGTACGGACAGCGACATCGCGGAGCTCAACGCTCTGCTGCAGAAGCTGCTCCGCAGCCTGGACGATCCGAACACCTACCTCGCGGCCAACTGGGCCTTGCATCGCAGACTCGCCGAGGTGACCCCCAACCTCGTGCTCCGGCACCTCTACCTCAGCCTGCTCGACTTCATCGAGAGCCAGGTGAACACGGTCGTACCCGACGGCGACTTCGGCGGCGCCGAGGCCAGGGAGACGCACATGGCCATCGTGGAAGCGGTCTGCGCCGGAGACGTCGAGGCCGCGCGGCGGGCCGGGGAGCGGCACGTGCGGCTGACCAGCCGCTGATCCACTCGTTTCCGGCCAGGGGACTCCGTTCTCGGCGTGCGTGCGTGGACCCTCCACCTGGGTCGTCGCGATAGCCCGAAATGTAATTTTCGGTGTTCCGGACATGCGCCATCGATCTCGTCCATGAGCCGCAGCAGACGATCACCATACAGACGTGGCAGCGGCAGGTGGGCCAGGCGCTTCACCGCAAACCGGCACCGCGCCCAGCGCCCCGCGTCGGTCAGCCGGTAACAGCGCCGCAACCGCCCGCCGACGATCTCCTCCCGGTCCTCCCTGATCAGCCCGCGGGCTGAAGCCGGTCCAGTGCGGCGTACAAGTCCCGGCCCGCAGCCGGACCTCGCCCTCGGAGAGGCGCTCGACGTCGGTCTGCCGCCGCGGCTCGGCTTGCCAGGCTCATGGGTCGGCTCCGTGCTGCCGTAGGGCAACGCGGAGTATCGGCGAATCTCCCCAAATGACCGAAATTGGGCTTTGGTCCCTTGTTGCCGCCTCTTTCAAAGGATACATTCGATGGATCTATTGGAGGTGTCGCCTTCGAGTGCCGCCTGTGAAGAGAGATGGGTATCGCGTGCCTCAGCCCGATCCACCGTCCGGAGACCCACCGCCCACCCTTGAGATCATCCAGTTGTCGCTACTGCTCGGCGGAGTCCGGGCGCTCACCTCCGTGGACATGGTCGTCGAATCTCGCATGATCGTCGGCCTGGTCGGACCGAACGGCGCGGGAAAGACGTCCCTGTTCAACTGCGTCTGCGGCTACTATCCGGCGACGTCCGGGTGGATCCGCGTCGCGGGAACGGACGTGACCCGGTGCAAGCCACACGAACTGCCCCGCCATGGTGTGGCCCGCACCTTCCAGCATCCGATCCTGGATCCCTCGTCCACCGTCATGGAGAACGTCCTGGTGGGCGGCCACGGCGGCATCCGCTCGGGTCCGCTGTCGTACGCGCTGCGGTTGCCGTGGGCCATCCGGGACGAGCGGCGGACCACCCGGGCCGCCCGGGACCTGCTCGACTATCTGGAGATCGGGCATCAGGCGAACCTCAGAGCCGGTGAGCTGTCTTACGGCGAGCAGAAGCGCGTCGAGCTGGCGCGGGCGCTGCTCACCGGGCCGACGCTGCTGTTGCTGGACGAGCTCGCCTCCGGTCTGACGCACGAGGAGGTCATGGCCCTCGCCACGGTGATCCGCCGGATTCGGGACGACCACGGCATCTCAGTTCTCCTCGTCGAGCATCACATGGGCATGATCTCCGCGATCACCGACAAGGTGGTCGCTTTGGTGGAGGGCGTCAAGGTCGCCGAGGGCACCGCCGCACAGGTGCAGCTCGATCCGGCAGTCGTCGAGGCGTACCTGGGAGCCGCGTGATGGCGCTGCTGGAGATCCGCGACCTGCGCGCCGGATACGGCGCGGCCGAAGTGCTGCACGGCGTGGAGCTGACGGTCGAGACGGGTGGCACGACAGCGCTCCTCGGCGCGAACGGCGCGGGCAAGACGACCACGCTGCGGGCGCTGTGCGGCATGATCCACCGCCGGGGCGAGATCGTCTTCGACGGCCTCGACATCACAGGCCTGAGCACCGAGCGGATCGCCCGCCTCGGGGTGGCGCACGTCCCTCAGGGGCGCGGTTCGCTGACCAACCTCAGCGTCCGGGACAACATGATGGTCGGCGCGCTGCTCCGGCGCGATCGCTCAGCGGTACGCGGCGACCTCGACCGGTGCCTGGCCATGTTCCCGGCGCTGACCAAGCGCGTCAAGGCGGCAGCCGGCACCATGTCTGGCGGCGAGCAGCAGATGCTGGCCATCTGCCGAGCTCTGATGAGCCGTCCGAAGTTGCTGGTCCTCGACGAGCCGTCGCTCGGCCTCGCGCCCGTGATCACTCGCCGGGTCTTCGACGCGCTGCTCGGCTTCCGGGCCGAGTGGGGCGTGTCCATGCTGGTCGTCGAGCAGAACGCGAACCTCGCCCTCGGCCTGGCCGATCGGGCGTCCGTGCTCGAATTCGGGCGCGTCGTGGTAGCGGGGCCGGCGGCGGAGATCGCCGGCCGCGACGACGTGCGCCGCGCCTACCTCGGAACGTGAGGTACCTTCCGATGCACGCACTTCAGCAGGTCATCGATGGGATGACCACTGGTTCGATCTACGGTGCGTTAGCACTGGCTCTCGTGCTGGTCTATCGATCCACGGGAATGATCAACTTCGCCCAGGGGCAGATGGCCGTGCTGTCGACCTATCTGGCCTGGGCGATGACACAGGCGGACGTTCCGATCGTGCCGGCCGTCGTCCTGGCGATCCTCATCGCGATCCTCATCGGGGCCGGTGTCGAGCGATTGCTGATCCGCCGCTTCGAGGGGCGCGACCACCTCACCACGATCATCGTCACCGTCGGCCTCCTGACCACGTTCAACGGTGTGGTGATCTGGCTTTGGGGCGCGGACCTGAAGACGATCCCCTCGCTGTTTCCGGAACGCGACCTCAGTGTCGGCGCGATCCACTTCACCTTGCAGGACATCGGCATCGTGGGCGTGTTGATCGCGGTCATCCTCGTCATGCAGGCCCTGTTCCGGGGCACGCGGCTGGGGCTGGCGCTGCGGGCCGTCGCCGACAATCCGCAGTCGAGCGCGTTATCCGGGCTGCCGATCGGTGTGCTGCTGATGACGGGCTGGGCGCTGGCGGGGGCGGTCGGCGGTCTGGGCGGCGTGCTGATCGCGCCGAAGATCTCGCTGCAGCCCGGCATGCTCGACAACGTCCTGACCTACGCGGTGGCGGCGGCGATCCTCGGAGGACTCGACAGCCCGATCGGCGCCATCGTCGCCGCTTGGACGCTCGGCATCGCGCAGAACCTGGCCGGCACCTACATCCCTCTGGTGGGAACCGACCTGCAGATCGCGGTCCCGCTTGTGATCATGGCGGTCGTACTCCTGATCCGGCCGCAGGGCCTGTTCGGGCGAAGGGAAGTGATGCGGGTATGACCCGCTTGACGAATGCCGTCCGGCCCTCGTGGCGGGGGAGCCTCGCCGATCGGCGGGCGACCAGATGGGCCGCGGGCGTCGCCGTCGCCGTCGCCGCCGTCGCGATCCCCTTCAACGCCTCGCCTTACACCAACCTCCAGCTCACGCTGGTGATCGCGCTGGCCGTGGCGATCCGCGGGATCGACGTGCTGACCGGGTACGCGGGTCAGGTGACTCTGGGGCAGAGTGCGTTCTTCGGCATCGGCGCCTACGTGGGCGCCTACGGCTTCGCCCACGGCTGGCCGGTCGTGGGCGGCTTCCTGCTCGCATCGATCCTGTGCGCGGTGGCCGGGGTGATCGTGGCCATTCCGGCCGTGCGGCTGCGGGGATTCGCCTTCGGGGTGATCACGCTGGCCCTACCCGTCGTCGCCGTCCCGCTCGCCATCCGGCTGGAAGGACTGACCGGAGGCGCCATCGGGCTGGCGGTGAGCACGATCTCGGCGCCGAGCTGGAGCGGATTGGCCGATGACCAGTGGCAGTACCTGCTCGTGCTCGCCATCGGGGCCGCGATGTTCCTGCTGGCGCGCAATCTGCTGGCCGGCCGGGTGGGCCGGGCCCTGACGCTGATCCGGACCAGTGAGATCGCCGCCTCGTCGGTGGGAATACCCGTACAGCGCTACAAGATCCTCGCCTTCGCGATCGCCTCGGCGTACGGGGGAGTCGCGGGTTGGCTGTACCTCATCGCGGTCCGCTACATCGGCGTCGACTCCCTGGCGCTCACGTTGTCGATATCGATGCTCGTCGCCCTCGTCGTCGGGGGCGTGCGCAGTCCGCTCGGCTGCGTGATCGGAGCGGCCTTCTACATTCTTGTCCCGAACATCACGGATCGGGCCACGCCTGGGCGCTCCGCGCTGTTCTTCGGCGTCGCTCTGCTGATCGTGCTGCTCATGGTGCCGGGTGGGATCAGCGGAGCGCTGCGGGCCGCCTGGTCCAGGCTGATCGTGGCGCGCCGTCCAGTGGAATCGATCCCCGCGGCGCCTGCTGAGCAACGCGTGATCGCCTGATCGCAGACCTTGCCGCGCCCCTCCTCAAAAGATATATTCAATACATCGAAAGCATCTTTACAATGCTCGATGTGCTCACGCTCCCATCCCCCCGAACCCGACGAGACGAAGGCCTCCGGGCTTGGCGTACGAAGGTTCCTTCCACCTCCGGAGTGATCTCGTTGGCACTGTTCACGCGAAACCTGGCGCTGACCGTCGGCGCGGCAGGGTTACTCATGCTCGCGGCCTGCGGTCGCGACGCCGGTACGGCCGGGCCGACCATCTCCAGCGATCCCGGCATCACTGACACGACCATCACAATCGGCACGAGTCAGCCACTGTCCGGGCCGCTGGCGAGCGCGGGCGAGGCCACATTGGCGGCTTCGCAGGCGTACTTCGCCCACGTCAACGCGCAGGGCGGGGTCAAGATGGGCGACGGCAAGACCCGCACCATCAAGTACGTGTACTACGACGACGCCTACGATCCCGCCAAGAGCGTGCAGAACTACCAGCGCCTGGTTCACCAGGACGCGGTGTTCGCGGTGTTCCAGCCGCTCGGCACCGGGCCCAACCTGGCGATCATGCCGCGTGCGAACGCCGACAAGGTCCCGCACCTGTACGTGCACTCGGGCTCGGAGAAGTTCAGCGACCGCGCGAAGAACCCGTGGACGGTCGGGTGGGGGCCGACGCCCGTCTCCGAAGGAGAGACGTACGGCAAGTACCTGGCGGCGCGGAACAAGCCGATGACGGTCGCCGTGCTCAGACAGAACGATGATCTCGGGCAGGGCTATCTGACGGGCCTGCAGGCCGGCATCAAGGGCTCCGAAGTCGAGATCGTGAAGATCGCCACGTACGGCCGCACCGACTCGACCGTGGACAGCCAGATCTCCGCCCTGGCGAGCACCAAAGCCGACGTGCTGTACATGGGCGTGGTGATCCCACCGCTCATGATCAGCGGCATCAAGCACGCAGGCACGCTCGGCTGGTCGCCGGAGATCTACATGGTGAACAACACCGCCGACATCAGTGGAATCCTCAAGCTGGGCAAGCTGACCGGCCTCGACGACCTGTACACCGCGTCCTTCGTCAAGGCCGCGGACGACCCGCAGTGGCAGGACGACCCCGGCGTCAAGGGGTACCTGGAGAGCATCAAGGAGTATCCCAAGGCGTTCGGCAACCTGGTGAACGGCGAGATCTCCTACGGCGAGGCCGAGACGCTGGTGGCCACGCTGGAGCAGACCAAGGCGCCGACCCGGCAGGCCCTGATGGACGCGGTCCGCACGCTGGCCCACGCCCCGGCCGTCGATGTCCTCATGCCGGGCGTCACGCTCGACGCCACCGACGCCACCGCGCCCCCGGTGCACGGACAGGTCGTCCAGCACTTCGACGGCACGTCCTGGCAGACGGTCGAGGAAAAGGCGGAGTGACCACGATGTCTTATTCGATCTTCGAGGACACCATGGCCGAGATGACCGGGCAGGAGCTCGAGGCCGCCGCACTGCGCAGACCGCCGGTGCTCCTGCCGCTGGGCGTCATCGAGGCGCACGGTCCGCACCTGCCGCTCGGCACCGACGTGTACGGCTCGTATCTGCTGTGCAAGCTCACCCGGCGGCGACTCGCCGAACGTGGTGTGGAGAGCCTCATCGCGCCCCCGTACTACTGGGGGATCAACTTCGTCACGGGCGCCTTCCCAGGATCGTTCCGGGTGCGCCGCGAGATCGCGGAAGGGCTGCTGTCCGACATCCTCGACACCATCCTCGGCACCGGCTTCACCCGCGTCTTCCTCGTCAACCACCAGGGCGACATCCGGCACAAGCAGATGGTGGCCGATGTCGTGCGGAGCAAGAACGCCGACGGTCACACCGGCGTCCAGTGGCTCGACGACGGATCGTCGCTCGCGCGCCTGGAGCAGACCGGTGACGAGCCGATGTGGCGGCTGTACGATCCGCCGGAACGGTGGCGCGGAGGGCTGAGGACGCACGGCGGAGAGACCGAGACGGCACTGGTCGGGCGGTACTTCCCCGAGCTCGTCAACTGGGACGAGCAGGAGCACCTGGCCCCGGCGAACCTGTCCGCGCGCGAACTGGCGGAATGGCGCAGGGGCGAGGAGCACGCGCCGAAGGTGACGCCCCTGGCCTACCACGGCAGCCCGCACCCGTCCTACGACGAATGGCGCTATTACGACCACCACGCCAAGGCCATGGCCGATGCCGTGGCCGCGGACAACTGATCGGAGAGGAACATGGCCGAGATATCTCTCGCCGTCGCCGCCAGCCACGCGCCGGGGCTGACCGGATGGTTCGACATGGCGCCGGAGGACGATCGGCGTGTCGTGAACCAGGCGTACACCGCGATCCGGGAGGCCATCGTGGCGTCCGCGATCGACGTGCTCGTGATCGTCGGGAACGACCACGTCGCCAACCACCGGGTCGGTGCCGGCGTCGACTTCACCTTCGGCCTCGCCGATCGCCACCGCGGGCCGGACGAATGGTTCAAGCCGTGGTTGCGAGTCCCCGACTACGACATCCCCGGTGCCCCCGATGTCGCCTCCGCACTCTTCGACCGGCTGCGCGGCGCGACGAGCGTGAACGTCGCCGGCACGCGGGAGAATCTGCGCTTCGACGACAACATCTCAGTGCCGGTCACCAAGACGGGGCTGGCGGAGACGGGAGTACGACTCGTTCCCGTCCTGCAGAACTGCACCATTCCGCCCGTACCGGATGAGCGAGCGTGTTATGCCTTCGGCGTGGCGCTCGGTGAGGCGATCCGCACGGGATTGCCGGGTGATCTACGAGTCGGTCTGTTCGGGTCGGGCGGACTCAGCCACGAGCCGGGCGGCCCCCGCTACCTGGAGATCGACGAGAAGTTCGATCACTGGTGGATGAACATGCTGGAGGCCGGCGACCATGAGAAGGTCCTGGCCGAGGCGACCTTCGACCGGATGGAGCAGGCCGGTTCCGGCGGAACCTCCGAGCTGCTGTCCTGGATCGTGGTCATGGGGGCCATCGGCGAGCGGCCGTGCACGTCGCTGGGCTACGTCGCCTTCGATGAGTGGCGCTGCGGCGTCGGCGCGGTGCACTGGGACATGACCCGGCCCAGCGACAAGACAGAGGTGAAGTGATGGCGCTGGAGCACTTCCGGCCGCAACTGCGGACCAACGATCTCGTGCAAGACCTGAAGTGGAATGACGAGCTGCGGACCCGCTTCGAGGCATCCGAGGCGACGGTGCTGGCCGAGTACCCGCTCACCGAGGAGGAGCGGGAGGCGATCCGCACCCGTGACTTCCGCCGGCTGTACGAGTTGGGGCTGCACCCGTACCTGCTCAGCCAGCTCGCCCGTCTGCTGTTCGGCACCGGTGAGAAGGCCGGCACGTCCGCACCGGCGATGGCGCTCATCCGATCACTACTCGGAGACGAGTACGAGCAGTACATGGGGAACCGGAGTGGTTGAGCCGTCCTGGCGCATCGGCGTCGAAGACGGGGAGACGCGAGCGCGCACCCCGGTGATCGACGTCCATGCGCATGCCATGCCCATGCCGCTGCTGCGGCACCTGGCACGAGAGGGCCGCGCCGACCTGTCGTCGCTGGCCGAGCACGCCATCGCCCTCGACCCCCAGCTCAGCGGCCTGGCCGGGTGGTCCCGCATCCCCGTGCCCCGAGAGCAGTACGACGTGGCATCCCGGCTGGCCGCCATGGACGCGACGGGGGTCGACGCGCAACTCGTCTCGGCGCCCCCGTTCGTGGTCGGGTCGATGTGCGAGGACCCCGACCTGGTCATCGACGTGACACGCCGGGTGAACGACACGCTCGCCCAGTTCGTGGCAGGCGCACCCGACCGCCTGTTCGGCCTGGCCACGGTGCCGGTCGGGCACCCGGACGCCGCACGGGAACTGGCGCGCTGCCTGGATCAGCTCGGCTTCGCCGGGGCGGCCGTCGGCTCCTTCGGCGGCGGGGCCGAGCTCGACGATCCGGTGAACGAGGAGCTCTGGGAGGAGCTGTCGGCACGCCGGTGCTTCACGCTGCTGCACCCCAGCCGGGCGTCGGCGGCCGAGCGGCTCGCGTCGTACTACCTGGTGCAGTTACTCGGGTACCCGGTGGAGACCGCGCTGGCCACCGCACGACTGATCCTGGGTGGTGTCCTGGACCGGCATGATCTGGTCCTGTGCCTGGCGCACGGCGGCGGTTGCGTCCACGGCGTGGGCGGCCGGCTGAACCTGGGGTGGCGGCGCAAGCCGGCGGCGCGTACCACGCCCGAGCTTCCGGCGGCCTACCTCGCCGGTCTGTACTACGACACGGCCGTCTTCGACAACAGGGCGCTGTCCCGGCTGATCGAGGATGTCACCGCCGGTCACGTGCTTCTCGGCACCGACATGCCGTTCGACCTCGCCGATGAGGTGCCGCTTGAGACGATCTCGGAGCTGGGCATGCCGCCGGGCGACGCGGAGGCGATCCTGGGCGGCAACGTGCTGAAGCTGCTGCCGATCGATGTCCGGCCGGTGGCAAGGAGGCTCGTCGGATGACCGATCCAGCGACCGGGGTGGCGTTGATCGTCATCGACATGCAGAACGACTACTGCCACCCCGACGGTGTCTTCGCGCGCGCGGGCCTCACGGTCGACCGTCTGCCCGAGCTGGTCGACGGCGTCAACACCCTGGTGGCGGCGGCGCGCGCCGGTGGGCGCCCGATTGTCTGGGTGCGCATGGAGTGGTCCGACGACGACCAGGTGGGGCTTCTGGGCGAGCGGAGCCCGTTCCTGCGACGTGCCGGTCTGCGTGCCGGCACCTGGGGCAGCGAGCTGCTGTCCGGCCTCGATGCGCGCGGCGATGACATCGTGACCACCAAGCCGCGCTTCAGCGCGTTCTTCGAGACGCCTCTGGAGGACCTGCTCCGGGAGCGGGGAGTCGGGCGAATCGTCGTCGTGGGCGTACGAACCGATTTCTGCGTCGAGTCGACCGTACGCGACGCCTTTTTCCGCGACCTGGAGGTCGTCGTCGTGGCCGATGCCGTCGCCGGCTACTTCGAGGAGTTGCATCGCGGGAGCCTGCGGGTGATGGGCACCGTCTTCGCCGACGTGGTGGATCTCGACGCGGGCACGGCCCTCCTCCGCGACGCCAGTCTGACCAATTAGCACAAAGGAGTGAACACATGAGTGTGACCACAGACCTGGCATCGGTCGCGCGGACCGTCGAGGTCGACGGGATCGCGACAACGGTCATCGACACCGGCGAACCCGCGTCCGGCAGCTCGGCGCCGCCGCTGCTGTTGCTGCACGGGTCCGGCCCGGGGGTGACCGCGCTGGCGAACTGGCGGCCGATCATCCCCGCCTTCGCGGCATCGCGGCGGGTCATCGCACCGGACCAGCTCGGGTTCGGCGGCACGGCCACCGGTGAGGCCCGCACGTACGGCCGCGCGTCCTGGACCCGGCACGCGCTGGCGCTGCTCGACGAGCTCGGCATCGACCGGATCGACATCATCGGCAACTCGATGGGCGGTGCGATCGCCCTCTCGCTCGCGGCTGCGCGCCCCTCCCTGCCCCGCCGCATCGTCCTCATGGGCTCCATGGGGGTCGCGATGCCGCTGCCCGACGGCCTCGACGGAGTCTGGCGCTACGAGCCCAGCATCGAGGAGTCGCGCCGCGTCATCGGGCTGTTCGCCCACAACCGCGACCTCATCACTGACGACCTGGTCCAGATGCGGTACGAGGCGAGCATCCGGCCGGCCGTCCGCGACTCGTGGCAGGCCATGTTCCCGCCGCCGCGCCAGCGCTGGGTCGACGACCTCGCTTTGACCGGGGCGGAGCTCAACGCGATCGACCAGCCGGTGCTGCTGGTTCACGGTCGCGACGACAAGGTCGTCCCGTGGAGTTCGTCCGCCGCCCTGCTGGACCTCCTGCCCGATTCGCGGCTGCACGTCCTGGGCGGCTGTGGACACTGGACGATGATCGAGCGCACTACGGATTTCCTCGCCGTCGTCGAGCCCTTCCTCGCCGCCTGATCAGGTCTCACGGACAGCGGGTGGCCCGCTGAGATCGTTCCATCCTGAATCCGCAGGTCGGGGTCTGGCGTGATCGGGTGAGGGGGTGCGCGCTCTGCTCGGCGGCGGTGGTCATGCTCGGAGATCGTTTGTCATCGGCTGGACTCGAGTTTCGTCAGGACGAGCAGGGCGCGCAGCAGGTCGGCGACGAAGGTGCGGGTTTTCGTCGACAACGGCAACGCGCACCGGTAGCGCACCGTACTGGTGCTGCCCCGGCGCACGATCCGTTGCAGTTGCTGCCCCTCTTGGTCGGTCAGTCTGCGTACTCGGACGGGCTCTGCCACCATGCCTCCCCACACGGTTGGATACATCGCCCTATCCAACCGGCGCGAGGACCCTCGGCGAGATCACCCACTGCATTGATCCACTGCATTGCCCGGCCGATGCCTACTCAGCACGAGTGGCATTCCTGGGCGATCTGTAGGACTCGTGGAAGACGTTGCGTTCCTGGGCCCGACGACCGGGGTGGCGTCGTTCCTCTGCCGGATAGCCGACGGACATGAGCAGCGCGATTGCCAGGTCGTCGCGATCGCCGATGCCGATCGCCTTCTTCACCTTGGTCTCGTCCCAGCCATTCATCGGCGAGGTGGCAAGTCCCATCTCCGTGGCGGCGAGCATCACATAACTGGCCGCGATCATCGCGTCCTTGACCGCGTACTCCCGCAGCAGGCCACGCTCCTCGAGATCTGTCTGGAACGCCTGTGACGCTGCGGAGAACATCGTGACGAACTCCTCGTTCCACGCCCCACTGCGGCGGGCCTGGTCGTAAACGTCGCTGTGGTCGTCGCGCCAGGACATTGGCTCGGCCACGAAGACCAGCATGAGCGGCGCTTCCTGTGGCTGGGGCTGACCGCCGGTGGCCCAGGCCAGAGCCTCACGACCTTCGTCGCTGGTGACGACGACGATGGACCGGTCCTGGAGGTTCCAACTGGTGGGTGCCTCGATGGCGAGAGCGAGGAGTGTGTCGAGGGCGGCTGCGGGGATCGGATCGGGGTGGTAGTGGCGGACGGTGCGGCGGGTGCGGATGGCTTTGGCGACAGACATGGTGTGAGGCGTCATGACACTCACTATTGGAGAGTGACTCTCCATATGGAAGAGGGTACTAATTTGTGCGTTACTCTCCTTTCATGGAGACCTTCGTGGAGTCCTCCGGGCTGCCGGCCGACGCCTTCTCGGCGAAGTGCCCGACCCGCCAGGTGCTTGACCACATCGCAGGCAAGTGGACGGTCCTCGTCGTGGACGCCCTCCTCGCGGGCACTATGCGCTACACCGACCTGAGCCGACGCATCGAGGGCGTCTCGCAGAAGATGCTCACCCAGACCCTGCGCAGCCTCGAAGCCGACGGGTTCATCACCCGCATCGTCCACCCCACCATCCCGCCCCGGGTCGACTACGACCTCACTTCCCTTGGCCGCAGCCTGGCCGAGCCCATCACCGCGCTCCGGCAGTGGACGGAAACCCACATCAACGAGATCGAACAAGCCCGGAGCCGACACAACCCCTGACCTGGCAGCGGGCCGCACCGCGCGCCCGTCTCGCCTACCGAACCCGGCGAACCTCCCCGGTCACAGCACTAGCGGTTCGCCTGCTGTCGATGTGGACTGATCTCTGTCACCTGCTCAGGGACGATCCCACTAACGAACGGCTAACAAACGATCAAAAGGCCAGATCCGTGATCTCCGGATCTGGCCTCTGAGTTGCTCAAACTGTGTGGGGCTACCAGGACTTGAACCTGGGACCTCTTCCTTATCAGGGAAGCGCTCTAACCGTCTGAGCTATAGCCCCGCATTACGCGAAAGAACGGTATCGCATCCGGCTTCCGGAGGCGAACCCGCTCGGTCGAACAGGGAAAAGCTTACCCTGTTCCGGCGCCCGCTTGCGCCATGTCCCCGGTCCGGGGATCGGGGACATGGCGACGGGTGGCTACTCGGCCTCGCTGAAGGTGACCTCCACGCCGCCGACCAGGTCGGAGGCGATGTTGTAGATCACTGAGCCGAGGGTGGACAGGGCCGTGATCAGCACCACGTTCACCGCGCCGATCAGTGCGGTGTAGCCGAGGATGCGGACCGGCTCGAACCAGGAGGCGACGTCCAGGCCGCTGGTGGTCTTGCCGTCGGCCGTCGTCAGCTGGTTCACCATCTGCGTGATGTTGTCGAACACCCCAAGTCCGGACAGCACCATGTAGAGCACCGCAACTGCGACGAACAGCACGACGAAGCAGACCAGGGACACCACGAAGCTGAACTTCATGGCCGACCACGGCTCGATCCGGCGCAGCACCAGGTGAGCCTTGCGTGGCGCCCTCGGTGCGGAGCCGTCCGCCGCCTTCTTGCCCGGCGCCTCGGGCCCGGGAGACGACAGGCCTCCCGGAGCCCAGGAGGAGCTGTCGGTCTCGGTGGAACGCGGGCGAATCCGTACCGTGGAATCGCCTGGCTTGCCGTCCTCGATCGCCGTCACGTTCTGCCTGCCCTTGACCTCGTCGGTTACCGATTTATCGGTCTCCGGCGTGGGCGCGCTACCGTCAGCCGGTGACTCGACCACCTCGACGGCATCCGCTTCGGTGGCCTTGTCCATCTTCTCTGTCACCTGATCGCGTGTCGACGAGGAGGCCGAACGTGGCCCTGGTCTGGCCTGAGCAGACACCGGCTACTCCCCTTCCGCTTCCACGTTTTGCTCGGCGTCCAACGCCTCGGCATTGCGGGCGAGAGCCACGACGCTGTCCCCCTCCGCGAGATTCATCAGACGTACCCCCATGGTCTGGCGACCGGACTGCTTAATCTCCCCTGCGCTGGTCCGGATAACCCCGCCGGCGGACGTGATCGCGAAAACCTCGTCCTCCGGACTGACCATGGCAGCACCAACCAGCTTGCCACGAGCACTGACGATCTTGGCAGTCAGGACGCCCTTGCCGCCTCGTCCCTGCACCGGGTACTGATCGGCCGGAGTGCGCTTGGCGTACCCGCCCTCGGTCGCGATCAGCACGTCCTCGCCGTCGGCGATGCGGTTCATCGCCAGCAGCTCGTCCCCTTCGAGGAACCGCATGCCGATCACGCCGCTGGTCGCCCGGCCCATCGGGCGCAGGGCCTCGTCGGAGGCCGTGAAGCGGATGGACTGAGCGCCGCGGGAGACCAGGAGGAGGTCGTCCTCCTCAGACACCAGCCTGGCAGCGATCACCTCATCATCTTCCCTCAGGTTGATGGCGATCAGGCCACCTGAACGCGGCGAGTCGTATTCGGACAGACGCGTCTTCTTCACCAGACCGCTGCGGGTGGCCAGCACGAGGTACGGCGCGACCTCGTAGTCACGCAGGTCCAGCACCTCCATGACGACCTCGTCCGGCTGCATGGCCAGCAGGTTCGCCAGGTGCTGGCCGCGCGCGTCGCGGCCGGAGTCGGGCAGCTCGTAGGCCTTGACCCGGTAGACCCGGCCCTTGTTGGTGAAGAACAGCAGCCAGTGGTGGGTCGTGGTGACGAAGAAGTGGTCGACGATGTCGTCCTGCCGCAGCTGCGCGCCGCGCACGCCCTTGCCGCCGCGCTTCTGCGCCCGGTACAGGTCGGTGTTGGTGCGCTTGGCGTAACCGCCGCGGGTGATCGTGACGACCATGTCCTCCTCGGCGAGGAGGTCTTCGATCGACATGTCGCCCTCATAGGCGATGATCTCCGTCTTGCGCTCGTCACCGTACTTCGCGGTGATCTCCGAGAGCTCGTCGAAGACGATCGTCCGCTGCCGCTCGGGCGAGGCCAGGATCTCCTGGTAGTCGACGATGTGCACCATCAGCGCGTCGTGCTCGTCGGTGATCTGCTGGCGCTCCAGGGCGGCCAGCTTGCGCAGCTGCATGTCGAGGATGGCCTGCGCCTGGATCTCGTCGATCTCCAGCAGCGTCATCAGGCCGCCCTGCGCGGCGGACGCCGACGGCGAGCGCCGGATGAGGGCGATGACCTCGTCCATCCGCTCCAGCGCCTTGAGCAGCGCGCGCAGGATGTGGGCCCGCTCCTCGGCCTTGCGCAGCAGGTAGCGGGTCCGGCGGACCACGACCTCGATCTGGTGGTCGATGTAGTGGCGGACGAACTGGTCGAGCCGGAGCGTGCGCGGCACGCCGTCGACCAGGGCCAGCATGTTGGCGCCGAAGGTGGTCTGGAGCTGGGTGTGCTTGTAGAGGTTGTTCAGCACGACCTTGGCGACCGCGTCGCGCTTGAGCACGATCACCAGGCGCTGGCCGACCCGGGAGGAGCTCTCGTCGCGGACGTCGGCGATGCCGGTGATCCGGCCGTCCTTCACCGACTCGGCGATCGACAGCGCGAGGTTGTCCGGGTTGACCTGGTAGGGAAGCTCGGTGACGACCAGGCACTGGCGGCCCTTGGCGTCCTCCTCGACCTCCACGATCGCCCGCATGGTGATCGAGCCGCGGCCGGTCCGGTAGGCGTCGTCGATGCCCCGGCGGCCGACGATGAGCGCCCCGGTCGGGAAGTCGGGGCCCTTGACCCGGGCGATCAGCGCCTCGAGGAGCTCCTCGTCACCGGCGTCGGGGTTCTGCAGGGCCCACCTGACACCGTCGGCCACCTCGCGCAGGTTGTGCGGCGGGATGTTCGTGGCCATGCCGACGGCGATTCCGGCCGACCCGTTGACCAGCAGGTTCGGGAATCGCGACGGGAGGACCAGCGGCTCCTGGGAACGCCCGTCGTAGTTGGGCTGGAAGTCGACGGTGTCCTTGTCGATGTCACGGATCATCTCCATGGCGATCGGCGCGAGCTTGCACTCGGTGTATCGCATGGCGGCCGGCATGTCGTTGCCCGGCGATCCGAAGTTGCCCTGGCCGTCGACCAGCGTGTAGCGCAGCGCCCAGGGCTGGGCCAGCCGTACGACGGTGCCGTAGATCGACGAGTCGCCGTGCGGGTGGTAGGAGCCCATGACGTCGCCGACGACGCGGGAGCACTTGAAGTAACCGCGGTCGGGACGGTAGCCGCCGTCGTACATGGCGTAGAGCACGCGGCGGTGCACCGGCTTGAGTCCGTCGCGGACGTCGGGCAGCGCGCGGGACACGATGACGGACATCGCGTAGTCCATGTAGCTGCGCTGCATCTCCGACTGGATGTCGACCGGCTCGATGCGCTCTGCGGGCGGAGTGTTCACATCCGTCACGGGTGATGGATCCTTTTCAGAGTCGGAGAAGAGGCTGTACGGCTACCGCTACACATCGAGGAAACGGACGTCTCGCGCGTTCCTGATGATGAAGGAGCGGCGCGCCTCGACGTCTTCGCCCATGAGAACGCTGAACAGGTCGTCGGCCTGGGCGGCGTCGTCGAGGGTGACCAGGCGCAGCACCCGGGTCTCGGGGTTCATCGTGGTCTCCCAGAGCTGGCCGGCGTTCATTTCGCCCAGACCCTTGAACCGCTGGATGCCGTCGTGCATGCGCGGGTCGCGCTTGCCCCGGGCGATGCCGTCCTCGATGATCGCGTCGCGCTCGGGGTCGGAGTAGGCGTAGGAGGCGTCCTCGCCGCGGCGGTCCCACTTGATCTTGTAGAGCGGCGGCTGGGAGAGGTAGACGTGGCCGGCCTCGATCAGCGGCCGCATGAAGCGGAACAGCAGCGTCAGCAGCAGCGTGTTGATGTGCTGGCCGTCGACGTCGGCGTCGGCCATCAGGATGAGCTTGTGGTAGCGGAGCTTGGCGATGTCGAACTCGTCGTGCACGCCGGTGCCCATGGCCGTGATCAGCGCCTGGACCTCGGTGTTTCGCAGCACCTTGTCGATGCGCGCCTTCTCCACGTTCAGGATCTTGCCTCGGATCGGCAGGATCGCCTGGAACTTGGAGTCGCGGCCGCCCTTGGCCGAGCCGCCCGCCGAGTCGCCCTCGACGATGAACAGCTCGCACTTCTCCGGATCGCTCCACTGGCAGTCGGCCAGCTTGCCGGGCAGGCCGGACCCGGACTCCAGCAGCGACTTGCGCCTGGTCAGGTCACGGGCCTGGCGTGCGGCCAGACGGGCGCGAGAGGCCTGCAGGGACTTGTTGATGATGTCCTTGGCCTCGCCCGGGTTGCGTTCGAACCAGTCGCGCAGGTGGTCGTTGCAGGCCTTCTGGACGAACGACTTGGCCTCGGTGTTGCCCAGCTTGGTCTTGGTCTGGCCCTCGAACTGCGGGTCGGCCAGCTTCACCGAGATGATCGCGGTGAGGCCCTCGCGGATGTCCTCACCGGCCAGGTTGTCGTCCTTGCCCTCCTTGAGGAACTTCTGCTCGCGGGCGTAGCGGTTGACGATCGACGTCAACGCCGCCCGGAAGCCCTCCTCGTGGGTGCCGCCCTCGGCCGTGTTGATCGTGTTGGCGAAGGTGTAGACCGACTCGCTGTAGGAGTTGTTCCACTGCATGGCGATCTCGACCGAGATCCCCTCGCCGCTCTCCTCGAAGTCGATCACCGAGACGTGGGCGGGCTCCTTCTTGGAGTTGAGGTGCGTGACGAAGTCGGACAGGCCGCCCTCGTAGTGGTAAATCACCTCTTTGGGCTCGCCGTTGACGTGGTCGGGCCGCTCGTCCCGCAGGGAGATCGTCAGGCCCTTGTTGAGGAAGGCCATCTCCTGGAAGCGGCGCGAGAGCGTCTCGAAGCTCCACGTCGTGGTCTCGAAGATCGTCGCGTCGGCCCAGAACGTGATCGAGGTGCCGGTCTCCTCGGTCGGCTTCCCCTTGACCAGGGGGTGGGTCGGCCGGGTCTCGGCGTAGCTCTGCCGCCAGTGGTGCCCGTCACGGCGGATCTCCACCTCCAGCTTGCTGGAGAGGGCGTTCACCACCGAGACGCCCACGCCGTGCAGGCCGCCGGAGACCGCGTAGGACTTGCTGTCGAACTTTCCGCCCGCGTGCAGCACGGTGAGGACGACCTCGACCGCCGGACGGCCTTCCGCCTCGACGATGCCGACGGGGATGCCTCGACCGTTGTCCACGACCCGCACGCCGTTGTCGGCGAGCAGGGTGACCTCGATCCTGTCGGCGTGGCCGGCGAGGGCCTCATCGACGGAGTTGTCCACGACCTCGTAGACGAGGTGGTGGAGACCGCGTTCTCCGGTCGAGCCGATGTACATACCCGGGCGCTTACGGACCGCCTCGAGCCCTTCGAGAACGGTGATTGAGCTAGCGTCGTAGGACAAGTGCGGAATCCTCCTGCCGCGGACACGCAGCGGGAGGGAATTTCAGCCCCGCCGTGCCCGTCACCGTCGTGAATGCCCCGATGCGCTCACCCAGGGGAGTCGGCTCACATGCCGGGGGTGACACGCAAACGGACGTGTCCGGAATTCGGTTTCATTCTAGCGGCTCAGCGCGCATGATGTGGCATTGACGGGCTCTAGAAGCCTCTGTCGCGCGTCGACCATCCTCTCAAGGATCCCCCTACGCGGAGAGGGCTCGTCGCGTCAGAAAGGCCGCTGATCCGTTTTTGAGCGGTCGATCAGCCGTAGGTGTCGCCCGGGCCGCGGCTGCCGGTGACCCGTAGACCACCGCTGGGACGGGGGCCGTTCTGCGGGCCGCGCACCTTCACCCGCTGCACCGTTCCGTCCCCGAGCTCCTCGTTCAGCCGCCTGACCAGCGTTCTCGCCAGCAGGCGCACCTGGGTCGCCCAGGCGGTGGAGTCGGCGACCACCACGACCTCGCCGTCGGCGAAGGTCTCCGGCGTGGTGTGCGCGGCCAGGTCGGGGCCGACGATCTCGTGCCAGCGGCCGAACACCCCTCCCACGGCGACGGGCTGCTCCCAGCCCCGGTCGGCCAGCAGGTCGGCTATGGCCCGGCCGAAAAGCTGGGGATCTCCGAAATCCCTGCGCGGCCCGGCCGCTCTGCGCCGGGGCTCGCGGCGGGGAAGCTGCCCCCTTCTGGCCGCGTCCGCTTTGGCCTGGGCCAGTTTCTCCCTCGCCAGAGCGGCTCCCTTGGCCGCCGCGCTCTTCGCCGATCCCGCTTCGGAAGATCCCGGCCCGAGAGATCCGGACGTCGCTGATCCGGACGCCGAAGCCGCCGGCTCCGGTGATCTCCCACCGGCCGCCGGGGGCGTCCCGGGCGCCGGACCGGACTTCGGAGGTCTCTCATCGGACACGGGTCACGCTCCCCTCGGCGACGTCGAACCGGGACCCGACCAGTTCGGCGGGCACGTCGTCGGCGACCGCGGCGGTGATGAGCACCTGCTCGGCCGGGGCGACGATCTCGGCCAGGCGGCGGCGGCGCTGGTTGTCCAGCTCGGCGAAGACGTCGTCGAGGATCAGCACCGGATCACCGCCGTCGGCTCTGAGCAGGTCGTAGGCGGCCAGCCGGAGCGCCAGCGCGAACGACCACGACTCGCCGTGGCTGGCGTAGCCGCGCGCGGGCAGCTCGCCGAGACCGAGGAACAGGTCGTCGCGGTGCGGACCGACGAGGGTGACGCCGCGTTCGAGCTCGGAGCCGCGCACCTCCAGCAGACCGGCCCGCAACCGCTCCTCCAGGGTGGCGCGATCGGTCCCCTCACCGGCGGGCAGGGTGCCGCGATATTCCAGCCCGGCGGCCGCGGAGGCGGGGGCGAGGGCCGCGTAGGAGGCGGCGACCAGCGGCCGCAGCGCCTCGACCAGCTCCAGCCGGGCCGCCAGCAGCTCAGCGCCGTGCCTGGCCAGGTGGGCGTCCCAGACCTCCAGGGTGCTCAGCGGGTCTCCGGCCCCGGCGGCGGCGAACGCCGCGTCGCTGTCGGCCCGTCGCCCGCTCCGGCTGCCCCGCCGTGCCTGCGCCGCCGTGCGCAGCAGGGCGCTGCGCTGCTTGAGCACCCGGTCGTAGTCGGCGCGGACCCCGGCGAACCGGGGGGTCCTGGCCACCAGCAGGTCGTCGAGGTAGCGGCGCCGCTCGGAGGGGTCGCCCTTGACCATGGCCAGGTCCTCGGGGGCGAACAGGACCGTGCGCAGCAGCCCGACGACGTCGCGGGGGCGAGACACCGGCGAACGGTTCAGCCTGGCCCGGTTGGCCTTGCCGGGGTTGATCTCCAGCTCGATCAGCGCCCGCCGGTCCTCCCGCACGACCACGGACCTGACGATCGCCCGGGTCGCCCCCTGCCGCACCAGCGGCCCGTCGTTGGCGACCCGGTGGCTCGACTGCGTCGCCACGTAACCCAGCGCCTCGACCAGGTTGGTCTTGCCCTGCCCGTTGGGTCCCACGAAGGCCGTGACACCGGGCTCCAGGCCGAGGTCGGCGGTGTCGTAGGACCGGAAGTCGGTCAGGGAGAGGTTGGCGACATGCACCCCAGGAAGATTAGTCGGCCGCGCCCACCGCCGGTGCGTCCCGCTCTCACGGCGGCACGCGCCCCGTCCCGGGAGCGGCCCCCACGCCGGGGACGGGCCCTGTGGAAAACGGCCCGCGCCGCTTTCGGAGGCCGGGCTCTCCGTACGGCCCGCGCCCTGCGGGGAAGCGCGGGCGCGGGCCGTACGGGCGCCGGTCTAGCCGGTCTATCTGTCGGCCTCCACCGGCGGGGCGACGTCGGCGCCGGGGGCGTCGGCGCCCTTGGCGATCTGGCCCTCCTTCGAGGTGACGGCGTGCCCGCCGAACTGGTTGCGCAGGGCCGCGACGACCTTCATGGCCGGCGAGTCGTCCTGGCGGGAGGCGAACCTGGCGTACAGCGCGGCGGTGATGACCGGCAGCGGCACCGCGTGGTCGACCGCCGCCTGCACCGTCCACCGGCCCTCGCCCGAGTCCTGTGCGTAACCCTTGAGCTCGGCCAGGGCCGGGTCCTCGTCGAGCGCGCGAACCAGCAGGTCCAGCAGCCACGAGCGGATGACCGTGCCGTGCCGCCAGCTCTTGAAGGCCCCGGGCACGTCGGTGACGACGTCGGAGGCCTCCAGCAGCTCCCAGCCCTCGGCGAAGGCCTGCATCATGCCGTACTCGATGCCGTTGTGGACCATCTTCGCGAAGTGGCCGGCGCCGACCTCGCCCGCGTGGACGAAGCCGCCCTCCTCGGGCCTGAGGGTGCCGAAGATCGGCATCAGCCGCTCGACGTCGGGCTTGGAGCCGCCGACCATCAGCGCGTAGCCGTTCTGCAGACCCCAGACGCCGCCGCTGACGCCGCAGTCGACGAAGCCGATCTCCTTGGCGCCGAGCTCGGCGGCGTGCTTCTGGTCGTCCAGATAGTGCGAGTTGCCGCCGTCGATGACGATGTCACCGGCCGACAGCAGGTCACCGAGCTCTTCGATCGTCGCCTGCGTCGGCGCCCCCGCCGGCACCATGACCCAGACCGCGCGCGGCGCCTGGAGCCGGTCCACCAGGTCCTTCAGGCTCGAGACGTCACTGACCGCGGGATCGCGGTCGTAACCGACGACGTCGTGGCCGCCGCGGCGCAGCCGCTCGGCCATGTTGCCGCCCATCTTGCCCAGCCCGACCATGCCGATCTGCATACGAGCACCCCCTTCAGGGTTCCATCATCCACCTACACCCGGCGTGCCAGCGCAAGCCGTACCAGATCGGCGTTTCCGTCGACGGGATCGCCCTCCGGGCCGTGGAGGACGTCCTCCAGGCCGATGCGCGTGGCCAGAGCCAGCTGCCCCGCCTCGTCCACAAGTATCCAGGCCGGTTCTCCCTCACCGTGGAGCAGCCTCGGGCCGGGCACGGCGAGCTCGTCGAGGCGGGCGAGCACGGCGTGCGCGCGCGACACGGCGGTGTCCGCCGAGCCGCCGATTATCTCGACGAGCACCCGCACGCACTCCAGGCCGGTCGCCGCGAGCGCGTCGGCGTCGGCGGTGGACCAGACTCCGGCCTCGACACCCACGCCGAGCCGCCGAAGATCATGCCACAGGTCGGAGAAGCCGGACTCGGAGAGGTTCACGGACGCGAAGTCCGGCCGGTCCTGCGGGGCGAGCGCGCTCCAGCCGCGTACGGCCTCGCTCCGCGCCTGCGCGTCCCAGTCCGTTATCCACAGCCCTGTGCTCACCCCGACGGGAAGCCCGGGACACGCCCGCCGTACCGCGCGCACGGCCGCACCGATGTGGACGGCGCTGAGCGTCTC
Source organism: Streptosporangium sp. CA-135522 (assembly GCF_050949235.1). Lineage (NCBI taxonomy): Bacteria > Bacillati > Actinomycetota > Actinomycetes > Streptosporangiales > Streptosporangiaceae > Streptosporangium > Streptosporangium sp. CA-135522. The sequence goes on along the minus strand of NZ_CP192026.1, from coordinate 3,766 downwards.
GCTGCCCGCCTCGTCACGCGGATGCATGTGCACGGCCGCCGCACCCGCCTCACGGGCCTCACGGGCCTCCTCAGCGAGCTCCAGGGGGGTCAGGGGAAGGGCGGGGTGCGCTCCGGCCTTCCTGTTCCCGTTGAGACACGCCTTGATCATCGTCGTGGCCATCGACGCCCCCGTGTTCCTTCGCGTCCACACGCCGGCCCACGGGCGCGGGCCGGCTCTGCGGGAGATCCTCCTCCGCGACGGGGACACGGTTCGCGCCGGGGTCGTGCCGGCTTTCGCGCCGGTTCGGGGCCGGCCTCGGACCGGCGTCAGCTGGACAGGCGAATGGGCATGATCAGGTAGCGGTAGTCGGGGACGCCCTCGTCGTCCACAGGCTTTCCACCGGTGAGGATGGCGGGCTTGGTGGAGGTGGTCATCTGCAGGCGGGCCACGTCGGAGTCGATCGCGCCGAGCCCCTCCAGCAGGAACTGGTGGTTGAAGGCGATGTTGATGTCGTCACCGTCGAAGTCGACGGGAAGCACCTCGACCGCCTGGGCCTCGTCGCCGCTGCCCGCCTCCAGGACGACCTCGCCGCCGCGGAAGGCCAGCCGGACCGGGGTGTTGCGCTCGGCGACCAGGGCGACGCGCTTGACGGCCTCGACGAACGCGCTCGTGGACAGGTCCGCGCGGGCGGAGAACTCGGTCGGCAGCAGCGAGCGGTACTTGGGGAACTCCGGGTCGAGCAGCCGGGTGGTGGTGCGGCGGCCTGCGCTGGAGAAACCGATCATGCCCTCGCCGGTGCCGCCGACCGAGCTCATCGCGATCTCGACCTCGGCGCCGGTGCTTCCCAGCGCCTTGGCGGCGTCGGCGAGGGTCTTGCCGGGGATCATGGCGATCGCCGAGAAGTCGGGCTGGCCGGGCTGCCACTTCAGCTCTCGTACGGCGAGGCGGTAGCGGTCGGTGGCGGCGAGGGTGACGGTGTCGCCCTCGATCTCCATGCGCACGCCGGTCAGCATCGGCAGGGTGTCGTCCTTGCCGGCGGCGACGGCGACCTGGCCGACGGCGGAGGCGAACACGTCGCTGCCCACCCGGCCGGCGGCCGGCGGCATCGTCGGCAGGGAGGGGTAGTCCTCCACAGGCATGGTGAGAAGTGTGAACCGGGCGCTGCCACAGGTGACGACCGCCTTGGCGCCCTCCACGACGAAGTCCACCGGCTGCGCGGGAAGCGCCCTGGTGATCTCGGCGAGGAGCCTGCCCGAGACGAGCACCACGCCCGCCTCCCCGGTCTGCGGTTCGAGGGTCACCTCGGCGGACACCTCGTAGTCGAAGCCGGAGAGCTTGAGCTGCCCCTTCTCCGTGACCTCGAGGCGCATGCCGGCCAGCACCGGCACGGAAGGACGCGCCGGAAGGCTGCGCGCCGTCCATGCGACCGCCTCAGCGAGAACGTCTCGCTCGATCCGGAACATCACGTGGATCTGCCTCCTGTGTGCCGAGCGCTCTTCGCTCGGTGCCTTGGGTTCGAGTGTTCACTGTCCCGCACCTGCGCTCCCCGGAACCCCTCTATGGGTCTTGAGTTTCTAGTTAGAGATACAAGGGGTCATCGCATTAGGGGCGGTGGAAACTGTGGAAGATGGTCGTTTCCGCAGGTCAACTATAGTTTTTTCATCCACTGGGGGTGTGGGTGGACCATGTGGAGAACTCGTGGGGCTGGGGAGAACCAAGCTGTGCACACAGGCCATCCCCAGATCTTGGGGTGTTCGTCCACCGGTTATCCACGAGGTTTCCCCAGGTTCTCCACGGGGTAGGAAGCCGTTTTGTCCTTGGGGAAAACTCTCTTCACAGGGCGTCCCCAGGTTGTCCACGAGTTCTCCCCAGGTTCTCCCCAGGTTCTCCCCAGATTCGTCCCCAGGCGCCGAAGGCGTCCGTGACCCCCCGATTCGCCGATGATCACGGCCGAACGCGCCGATCGCGTCCGTCCGGCACGTGCCCACCGGTGATCCACAAGGTTTTCCACAGCCTGTGCATCACGCCAGGGCGAATCTCACCCATTGCGCGACTGCTGCTTGATCCTGGTGGTCAGTTCGTTGACCTGGTTGTAGATCGACCGACGCTCGGCCATGAGCGAGCGGATCTTCCGGTCGGCGTGCATGACCGTGGTGTGGTCGCGGCCGCCGAACTGCTGCCCGATCTTGGGCAGTGACATGTCGGTGAGCTCCCGGCACAGATACATGGCGATCTGCCGGGCGGTGACCAGGACACGCGAGCGTGAGCCGCCGCACAGGTCGTCGATCGACAGGCCGAAGTAGGCGGCGGTGGAGGCCATGATCGTGGCGACCGTTATCTCGGAGCCGGCGTCCTCGGTGATCAGGTCCTTGAGCACGACCTCGGTGAGCTGCAGGTCCACCGACTGCCGGTTGAGGCTGGCGAACGCGGTGACCCGGATCAGGGCACCCTCCAGCTCGCGGATGTTGGTGGAGATGCGGCTGGCGATGTATTCCAGCACCTCGGGCGGCGCGGCCAGGCCCTCCTGGATCGCCTTCTTGCGCAGGATCGCGATGCGGGTCTCGAGTTCGGGCGGCTGCACGTCGGTGATCAGCCCCCACTCGAACCGGTTGCGCAGCCGGTCCTCCAGGGTGACGAGCTGCTTGGGCGCCCGGTCGCTGGAGATGACGATCTGCTTGTTGGCGTTGTGCAGGGTGTTGAAAGTGTGGAAGAACTCCTCCTGGGTCTGCTCCTTGCCCTCCAGGAACTGGATGTCGTCCACGAGCAGGATGTCGACCGCCCGGTAGCGGCTGCGGAAGCCGTCGGCCTTGTGGTCGCGGATGGAGTTGATGAAGTCGTTGGTGAACTCCTCCGAGCTCACGTATCTCACCCGGGCGCCGTCGTAGAGGCTCTGCGCGTAGTGGCCGATCGCGTGCAGCAGGTGGGTTTTCCCCAGACCGGAGTCACCGTAGATGAACAGCGGGTTGTAGGCCTTGGCCGGAGCCTCGGCCACCGCGACCGCGGCCGCGTGGGCGAAGCGGTTGCTGGAGCCGATGACGAAGGTCTCGAAGGTGTACTTCGGGTTCAGCCGGGCCGGCTCCCCCTGCGGGCGTCCGCCGCGGCCGTCCCACCTGTTGTGCACCGGGCCGGAGGCCGGGCTCGGCGCGGGCCGCTCGAAGGTGTCCTGCTCGGGGCGTGAGGCGGGAGGCTGCGGGGTGTATCCGCCGCGGCCGTATCCGCCGCCCTGCTCGGCCGGTGGCGGAGCGGGAGAGGACTCGGCCGGCAGGTACGGCTGGGCCGGCTCCTCCATGTGCTGGTAGGAGTAGGAGTACGGCTGTCCCTGTGGTTGACGCTGTGGATATTCGGTGGACGGCGGAGCCGCGGAGCCGGGGCCCTGGTAGGGGTGCTGCGGGCCGGAAACGCTGTGGTGCTGGGAAGTCACCGGCTGTGCATAACCCTGCTGCGGCCCGCCGCCCTGGGGATAACCCTGCGGCGGCGCCTGGGGATAAGACTCCGGGCGAGAGGCGACGCCGGGCTCGGAGCCCGCCGCGCTGGGGTCGACCATGACCGCGACCCGCATCGGGCGGCCGAACTCCTGGGACAGCGCGTGACTGATCAGCGGACGAAGCTTGTTCTCCAGGACGTCTCTGGCGAAATCGGTAGGAGCCGCGAGCACCACGGTGTCGTTCATGAGGCCGAAGGGCCGGGTCATGCTGAGCCAGACGCGCTGCTGGGACGGAACGCTCTCGTTGAGGGAGTTCTCCAGCGCCCGCGCCCACACCGCGCCGAGGTCCATGCCATCCAC